>OZ252293.1:0-1097500 GCA_965250185.1 Vicinamibacterales bacterium
TCCACCGCATCGGGTCCCAAAGGATCCCAGCGCTCTCTCCCTGGAAATCACGTGATAGACGTTGGCCGAAGCCGAAGCGCCGGACGTACCGACCGAGTCGATCGGCGCCGAGCTCCAAACCGATCTTCACGGCGCCCACATTGCTGGAACGGACGATGACGTCCTCGAACGACAGGATGTCGTGACGTACGACGTCTTGGATCACGCGAGACTTCAGCCGAATCATCCCCGCACTCACGTCGATCGGTGCCGTGGGCTCCATCAGACGCTCTTCCAAGGCCGCCGATGCGGTGACCATCTTGAACGTCGAGCCAGGCTCGTAGACATCCTGCGTCGCGCGGTTGCGACGTCGATCCTCGCTGTACTGCATGAACGCGTTCGGGTTGAACGTCGGCTCGTTGGCGAGCGCCAGCAACTCGCCGGTGTGCGGGTCCATGATCAGCACCGTGCCACCAGCCGCGCCGTTCGCAGCAACCGCCGCGCGTAGCTCACGCTCAGCGACGTACTGCAGGTAATGATCGATGGTGAGTTCGAGCGTCGCGCCGGCGGTGGGAGGTCGCTCGATCCGGCTAAACGCACGGTGACGGGCGTCCGTCTGGATGAGAATCGTCCCGGGGCGCCCGCGAATCTGACCGTCGTAGGCCGACTCGACCCCATGGAGCCCGACGCTGTCCAAGCCGACATATCCGAGTAAGTGGGCAGCTAGCTCCTTGTTGGGATAGTAGCGACGAGTCTCTTTAAGGAACCCGATCGCATCGAGTTGCAGAGCGGCCACGCGCCGAGCCTCGTCCGGATCCACTTGACGTCGCACGTACGCGAACGCCCGACGTTGACCGAGCCGGCGTGCGATGGTTTGACGCTCGCGTACCGAGCAATCATCCAACGCCTCGCAGAGCGTCGCCGCCACCTGCTTCGCATCCTTGATTTCGCTCGGAACCGCGTAGATCGTGTCGGCATCGACGCTGTAGGCCAGCACGCGACCTCGCCGATCCAGTATCTCGCCACGCTTGGCCGAGGCCGGCACCGTCCGCAGCTGTTGACGGGCGGCTCGGGCCACGAGCTGGTCGTGCTGGATGACCTGCAGATAGATGAGACGGCCCTCGATGACAGCCGTCCACGCCCCGAAAATGACGACCGCGCCCACGACCCGACGAGCGATGACGTCGCGCCAGAGGGCGGCGGTTCGGGTGCTCGGCTGGACAGATGCCTCGGCGGCCCGGTTGCCGAGCGGACGACCGTCCTGAGGTCGGCGGCGTCGACTGACGATCTGGTCGGTCACGGGCTTCCTACCGGGATGCGAGCACGGAGTCGGCCGGTCCCGCGAGTGTCGTGACGCGCTCGATGATCACCGCCGCCTCGTGCGTCGGCACCATCAACTGCAACCTCTCGGTTGCCAGCCGCTCGATTCGACGCGGCGACCGCAAGCTCTCGACCTCGAGCCGTAGATGGCGATTAATTTCCTGCTGCGCGGCCCGCCGCTGCTGGAGTTGCTCCAGCTGATACCCCTGTCGTAGCAACTCGAAATGCTGGAAGGCAGAGAACAGCAGGACCGTGACCAGCAGCACCCCGACGCCCATGGAGCGCCAGAGCTCACGATGCCGGGCGTGGTCCACCTCGCGCACGATCGGGTTGTTGCGAACGTCTCGACGAATGGCGTATTCGAATTCCATGGTCACATCAGCCGTTCGGCAGCGCGCAGCTTCGCGCTTCGGGCACGTGGATTCCTGGCAAGCTCGGCCTCGCCCGGCCTGATTGGACGCGGCGTGAGAATTCGGAGCCCCTCCCCGGCCTTCACGAGATCCCGAAAGGTGTGCTTCACGATCCGGTCCTCCAGCGAATGGAAGGTGAGCACAACGAGACGAGCTCCCGCTCGGAGCCGACGCAGGACGTCCTCTAGGAACTTATCGACCCCGTCCAGCTCCCGGTTTACCCAAATCCGCACGGCCTGGAACGTTCGAGTCGCCGGGTCGATGCGCTGATGCCCGCGCCACGGGACCGCCCGGCGCACCGCCGCGGCCAGCTGAGCCGTCGTGACGAGCCCGGCGCCACGGCGCGCCGCGACGATCGAGCGGGCGATTCGGCGCGAATGCCGTTCGTCACCATGCTTGAAGATCAGGTCCGCCAGCGTCTGCTCGGGCACGTCCCGCAGCAACTCTGCCGCCGTCGGTCCAGCCGTTCGGTCCATCCGCATGTCGAGCGGCTCGTCCCTCCGAAAGCTGAATCCCCGTCCCGGCGCCTCGAGCTGCATCGCCGAGACCCCAAGGTCAGCAACCGCCCCGTCGACCATCGCCACGTCCCGCTCGGCTAGAATCTCTGGAAAATCGCGGTAGTCGGCCTGGATCAGCTCAACGCGATCGGCACACACGGCCAGGTGTTGCCTCGCAATCTCAAGCGCATCTGGGTCCCGGTCCAAGCCCAACAGCTTGCTGGCACCCGCCGCCAGAAGGGCCTGGGCGTGGCCTCCGGCCCCGACCGTACAGTCGACGAACAGTCCGCCGCCTGAGGGCTGGAGATACTCGACGACCTCCTCGACCATCACGGGCTGATGCGGCATCAGGTCATCCACTGATCAGATCCCGAAGCCCGACAGCGTCAGAGCGTCCTCATCGGTGAACGGCTCACGCTTGAGCTTGCCCAGGAACCGTTCGTGGTTCCAAACATCGAGATAGTTGTACTGACCGAAGACGTCGACGGCACCGGTCATGCTCGCGGCCTCACGTAGGCGAGGGTGAATGTTGATCCGACCTTGCTTATCGAATTCCGCCGGTTGGCCATAGAAATTGACACGGTCGACGAATCTCGTCCGTGAGGGGTGCGTGGTCGGCACGCGCGAGAGCTTCTCCTCGATCTCCAACCACACAGGCATCGGATAGATCCGGACGTTGTCGCCACTCAGGCTCGTCACGAATACATCTGCGCCGTACGTCCGCTCCATGCGAGTTCGAAACGCCGTCGGTATCTTGAGGCGACCCTTGTCATCGATTCGGGCAGAAAAATTCCCTCGGAAGACCCCTTCTGCTCCATTTTTCTCCATGAATATCCACACAGATATTAGAGAAGGGGCCAACAGATGTCAACAGAAGATACTTACTTCATAACGACTTACGCCTAACTTTCGTCGAGCGACGGATGAGGGTTCGGCGTCTGGTGCGCGACCGTGCTACGATTCGCGGACCTTGAGGAGCGCGGACCGGGCACCAAGCCTGAACCGGCCGGATCGCGTGGACTGCGACCCGACCACGACCGCCGCCAAACCGACCCCAAACGATGCTCCGCGCCGGCCTGATTGGGTACCCCTCCACCGGCAAGACGACGCTGTTCCAGCTCATGACGAGCTCGGACGATTCGGCTCGGTCTTCGCGGGGCCGCGCCGAGGCCCACGTGGGCATCTCCCGAGTCCCGGACGAACGACTCGACCGCTTGACGGCACTCTTCAACCCGCGCAAGCGGGTTCCGGCAACGCTGGAGCTCGCAGATGTGGCTGCGATGGGCGGAGGCGGAGCACAGGCACTACTCGACCTCGCGGCGTTCAGGAACGCTGAAGCGCTCGTCCACGTGGTGCGGCTGTTCCACAGCGACTCGGTACCCCACGTCGCCGGTACAGTCGAGCCGATACGGGACGTGCAATCCATGGATGACGAGGTCATCCTGGCCGATCTGGGGGTCGCAGAACGGCGTCTCGAGCGGCTCGAGCGAGATCTGAAGAAGGGCCGGACGCGCGATCTCGAGCTCGAGCAGGCCGTGCTGGTCACGTGTCAGGAAGCTTTGGCCGATGGTCAGCCGCTTCGAGCGCTCGAACTCGATGCCGGCGACACGAAGCGTCTGCGCGGATTTCAGTTCCTGTCAGCCAAGCCGCTCCTGCTCGTCCTCAATATGGGCGAGGCGGACCTCCCGCAGGCCGAGGAGGTCGTCGGCCTGGCAGGGCTCGACTCGTTTCTGAGCGGCCCGCACACACGCGCGGTGCCGATCTGTGCGCCGATCGAGCTGGAGATCGCCCAGCTGGAGCCAGCCGACGCCCAATTGTTTCTAGCGGATCTCGGGCTCCAGGAAGCGGGACTCGATCGCGTCATCCGCGCGAGCTACGATTTGCTCGGGTATATCTCGTTCTTCACGGTTGGCGAAGACGAATGCCGAGCCTGGTCGATTCCTCGGAGCACGAGCGCCCAAGTGGCGGCCGGAGAGATCCACAGCGACCTCGAGCGGGGCTTCATTCGAGCCGAGGTGGTGCACTACGATCGGCTCATCGATCGGGGCACCTACGCGGCATGCCGGGAGCACGGCGAGGTCAGACTCGAGGGAAAGGAGTACATCGTCCAGGATGGCGACATCCTGAACATTCGATTTGCCACGTGATAATATTTCGGCGCTGGCGCGAGAATCTTGGGCCGCCGGACGCGGCCGACACACGCGTCGTGCGGTAACTCCAGCTCCGTAGATGAGCGTGCAAAGAGTTGTCGTGTGCGAAGCGCAGGTCCCATTCGTCGAGGGCGGCGCCGAGTATCACGTTCGCGAACTCGTCAGGCGTCTTCGGATACGTGGCTACGAGACCGAGCTCGTCAGCCTGCCCTTCAAGTGGTACCCGAAACCGGAGCTTCTGGCCCACGCCGCGGCATGGCGTCTCCTCGATCTCAGCGAAAGCAACGGGCGCTCGATCGATCTCGCGATCGGTTCGAAGTTCCCCACGTACTTCGTGCGACATCCGTGCAAGGTGACATGGCTGGTGCATCAGTTTCGTGCCGCGTACGATCTCAGCGGCACGCCGTACGGTGATTTCGACCACACCGATGAGGACGTCGGCCTCCGGGAAACGTTGCTCCGACTCGACCGGCAGATGTTGTCCGAGTCGCGCCGTCTCTTCGCCATCGCCCGGAACGTGGCAGAGCGCGTTCGCGTCCACAACGGCCTCCAAGCTGAAACGCTGTACCCGCCGCCCCGGCTCGCCGAGCACCTACGGCCGGGTCCAGCGGAGGATTACGTCCTGTCCGTGGGCCGGATCGAGACGGTCAAGCGGGTCGACTTGGCGGTCAGGGCGATGGCTCACGTGCGCCCGCCGGTCCGGCTCCTGGTCGTCGGCGAGGGCACCAAACGAGCCGAGGTCGAGGCGCTCGCGGAGGGCCAGGGCCTCGGCGACCGTGTCGAATTTCTTGGCCGCGTGGAACGCGACGACCTCGTGCGGTTGTACGCCGGAGCGCTTGCCGTGATATTCGCGCCGTTCGACGAAGACTATGGCTATGTGACGCTCGAGTCGTTTCTGGCGCGAAAGCCCGTGATCACGGCCCACGACTCGGGAGGGCCGCTAGAGTTCGTGCTCGACGGCGTCAACGGTGTCGTTTGCGATCCGGATCCCCAGCCGGTCGCCGATGCGATCAATCGTCTAGCGGCTGCGCCGGTCCGCGCGGCGGCACTCGGGGAGGCAGGATACGAACGCGCTCGCACCGTCACGTGGGATGGCGTAATCGAGAAGCTCCTTGGCGAGTGAGACATGCCGTCACGCCTGCCTGCAGGGCCTCGAACGATCGTCATCATCCCGACGTACAACGAACGCGACAACCTTCCTCCGCTCGTACGCACCCTGCTCGAGCAGGATCATCTTCGAGTGCTGGTCGTCGACGATGAGTCGCCGGATGGCACGGGTGAAGTGGCCGACCGGCTCACCGACGAGTTCCCGACGAGGGTCGAAGTCGTGCATCGTCGGGCGCGGCGAGGCCTCGGCCTATCGTATGTCGATGGGTTTCGCCATGCCCTGAAGAGCGACGTCGATCTGATCTGTCAGATGGACGCGGACCTCTCGCACGATCCGAAATACCTGCCGGCCATGTTAGCGGCCGCGGTCGAGAGCGACCTGGTCGTGGCATCCCGCTACCTGGATGGTGTCAGCGTCGTGAACTGGCCGCTCCGGCGTCTCATCTTGAGCGTGGGGGCAAATCAATACATCCGGGCGATCACCCGGCTAAGGACGACCGACTGCACCGCCGGGTTTCGGTGCTGGCGCCCAGAACTCCTCTCGCGCATCCCGCTCGAGCGAATCGTATCGAACGGATATGCGTTTCAAGTGGAGATGCTGTTCGAGGCCGTACAGGCCGGTGCCCGAGTGGCGGAGGTGCCCATCATCTTCGTCGAGCGGCGGCGAGGTGCCTCCAAGCTCAGCTCGGGTGCCATCCTCGAATCCGTGGTCATGCCGTGGCGCCTCGCGTGCCGAAACATCCTCCGAGGTGGCCATCCAGGCGAGCGACCCGGTGGCCGGAACCAGGCATGACAGACGTGCCCTGTTCTGACGCTCCTGTATGCTTAGGGGGACCCGACTCGGCTTCCTGGCGAACCGAGCGGCGCGGCACCGACTCGAACGGCTTACGGACCCGGAGTGTGATTGCCCGCAGGACGCGGCGCAAGCCAGCCTCCGCGGGTGCCCTAGCATCATGCGCGCACTGATCACCGGCGGCGCCGGTTTCATCGGCTCCCATCTCGCAGAAGCCTTGATTCACGCTGGGCACCAGGTCTTCGTCCTCGACAACCTCTCGACGGGATCGATCGACAACATCGAACACCTCAAGGCCAGCAGCGGCTTCCACTACACGATCGATTCAGTGACGAACGAACCGGTCCTGGCGGAGCTCATCGACCGGTCGGACGTCGTGTTTCATCTTGCGGCAGCCGTCGGAGTCAAGCTCATCGTGGAAGCGCCGGTTCATACGATTGAGACCAACGTGCATGGCACAGAGGTGGTGCTGAAGCACGCCAACAAGAAGAAGAAGCTGGTCGTCGTGGCGTCGACATCCGAGGTGTACGGGAAGAGCGTGCGCATCCCGTTTCGTGAGGACGCGGACCTCGTCTTGGGACCGACAACCAAGCATCGGTGGGCCTACGCCTGCAGCAAGGCCATCGACGAATTCCTGGCACTGGCCTACTGGAAGGAAAAAAAGCTCCCGGTGATCGTGGTTCGGCTTTTCAACACGGTGGGACCTCGACAGACCGGGCAGTATGGCATGGTCATTCCCACATTCGTCCGGCAGGCACTCGCCGGTCAGCCCATCTCGGTCTTTGGTGACGGGTTGCAAACGCGCAGCTTCACGTTCGTTGGAGACGCCGTGCGCGCCCTCCTGGCCCTGGTGCAGGAGCCACGAGCCGTCGGCGAGGTCTTCAACATCGGCCACGGAGCGGAGATCTCCATTCTTGCGCTGGCCCAGCAAATCAAGGCCCTCACCGACAGCAACTCGGTCATCCACATGATTCCCTACGACGAGGCCTACGAAACTGGGTTCGAAGATATGCCGCGTCGCGTGCCCGACATCGGCAAGATTCGCGATCTCGTCGGCTACGAGCCCCGCGTGGATCTCCAAGAGACGCTGATAAAGGTCATCGATCACTTTCGGGTGACCGCACGATCCGTGTAACGTACGCACACACACCATCGTTTGGCGATTCGATAAGCGACCGCTATACTGAATTCACCCATGTCCGCCATTATCCCAACCATCGGTCGACGGCTCGCGATCGCCACCGTACTGGCGACGAACCTCGCCGTGCTGACCCCGGCGGTCGCCGGCGAGTTGCAGCTGAAACTACAGGATGGACTGGTCACGCTGATCGCGCGTGAGGTGACGGCTCAGGACATCCTGGCCGAATGGGCCACGGTCGGCCAAACCATGATCGTCAACCTCGACCAGGTAAACAGCGGTCCGGTGACGCTCGAGTTCACGAACGTGCCGGAGCGAATGGTGCTCGACGTGCTGCTTCGCTCGGCGAGCGGCTATCTCGCCGCGCCGCGTGCCTCCGTAGTTCGTTCGGCCTCGATGTATGACCGCGTGATCGTGATGGCCACCAGTTCGCCGTCAGCGGGCGGCAGCGCTCGACCGCCTGCGCCCGTGGCAGCCGACCGACCTGTGACACAAGCGCCGGCGGTGGCTCCAGGGCGTCCGGCGTTCGGCTTTGGTGGTGCAGCCGGAGCGTCTCCCGCGTCATCGCCGTTCGGAACGCCGGCCACGAACACCTCACCGGCGTTTCTGGGCGCCGCTGGCACGGCACAGGGTGGCCTCGAGCCCGACCAGCAAAGCGCGATATCGCTGGAGCGGCCGTTTCCAACGCCTGCCGCGCAGCCGCTCACCCCGCTGCTGCCAGGCGACAGTTCGACTCAGGGAACGCCGCCCTCCACCGCGAACCCATGGGGCGTTCCTGCGGGGTCAGCCCGGACGCCCGGCCTCGTCGTCCAGCCGCCAGAGCCCGATTCCGCGGGACGAACACCATAATCAGGTGAGGCCGTGCGGCGCTTCGAACGATCGCGGGCGGTCGCCCCAGCGCCAGGTCGCGACGGCGAACGCCGTTCGTTCGTGACAGCTGCCCACGAGCGGGAGGCGGGGGTAGTCGCGACCGGCTACACGCCACGTCAGCCATGAGCAGCTTGTATCTTCTCGTGGGAGTCGATGCAGAGCCTGACAATCAGGGAGAAGGTCGCTCACCCGCGCGTCCGACGTTTACCAACATTCACGCGCTGCCCGCACTTCACGACCGGTTGACGAGGTACGGTGTTCGTCCGACGTATTTCGTAACCCATCCTGTCGTAGCTGATCCCTCGAGTGTGGAAGTCATTCAAGGCCTCATGACGGCGGGGACTTGCGAGGTCGGTGTCGGTCACGATCCGACGCAAGCACCGTCATACGTGCCTCACGACAGCCGTCTGGCGCACGAGGCCGTGTGCACCTCGCCGACGCGCTTCGCCGAACAACTCGAGGGTCTGACGGATGCCGTGGAAGCCGTAACGGGCAGCCCGCCGGTGTCGTACCGCGGCGGCAGTGGCTTCTGTGCGGCGCACGTATCGATCCTCGAACGTCTGGGTTACCAGGTCGGGTCAACCGTGACGCCCTGGCGGTTCGGACCTGAACCTGGCTCGAGCTCCGTTGGCGCACCACTCACGCCCTACTATCTGTCGTACGACGATGTGCGGCAGCCGGGTTCGAGCGACGTCTTGGAAGTCCCGACGACATGCATGTGGAGCCGACCGCTGCCCGCGTGGCTGGCTCCTGCACTAGCACGCGTGGCTCGCCACCCGGTCAGCGCGCGCTTCCTTCGAGCCGGCCAGGGAATCCATCTCATCGAGCTTCGACCGTCCTCGTCGTCGCTCGGAGACATGATCGCTGCGGCACGGCGGCTGCGTCGGGAGCCACCGCACATTCTCAACGTCGTATGCACATCGAGCGACGGCGTGGTCGGCGGCAGTCGGACCAACGTATCGGACGCTCACTTGGATCGATTCTTCGACCGGCTCGAGAGCTTCCTGCGTTTCGTGACTGAGGAACTCGACGCCGTTCCGCTGACCTTTAGCGAATTCCGCGCCGACTGGTGCTCGCCCAGCACCGAGGGGTGGAGGTCCACCGCGGTGCTTGGGTTCGACCGGACGGCGGACGTCGTGCCCGAGGGCCGACTCACGCCCTGAGGCTCTCGCGCATACGGCGCGGGCAGACGCCGGAAGCGAGGTGCGCATGTCGGAGTCACTCATCGCGACAATCAATCGGGACATATCCGCGGCAATGCGCGCGCAAGACCGCCGCGGCCTGGCGCCGCTGCGTATGCTAAAGGCCGCCCTTGTGAATCGACGCGTCGAGAAACGCAGCGAGCTCACAGACGAGGAGGCCCTCAAGATCGTCTCCACCCTCGTCAAGCAGCGGCGTGATTCCGTCGACCAGTTCACCAAGGCCGGCCGGTCGGAACTCGCGGCGGCCGAGGCGAACGAGATCGACGTGCTCGAGCACTACCTGCCGCCTCCAATCGACTCCGGGTCCCTCGCGGACACGATCGAGTCCGTCATCGACGAGATCGGTGCCACATCCCCAAAGGATCTGGGAGCGGTCATGAAACAGGTCATGGCGAAACTCGCCGGCCAGCGCGTCGATGGTAAGACGGTCAGCCAACTCGTCAGGAGCAAGCTTGGCGGCTGAGTCGCACAAGGGCGTCGAGTCGGGTGGCACGCCCGCGCCGTCCGACCCGCCGCGGGCGGCCGGCGCAGGACTCGTACGGTCAGCGGGACTGATCGGCAGCGCCACGCTCGTCAGCCGCCTACTGGGGCTCGTTCGCGATCAGGTATTGGCCTATCTGTTCGGCGCAGGCAACCACATGGATGCCTTCAACGTGGCGTTTCGGATCCCGAACCTCGTACGGGATCTGTTCGCGGAGGGCGCGATGACGGCTGCCTTCGTGCCGACGTTCACCAAGCGGCTCACATTCGAAGGCAAGCCTCGCGCGTGGCGGCTCGGCAATCAGGTGCTCAACGCTCTGCTGGTGGCGACCGGACTGATCGTGGTGCTTGGTGTGCTCGGGGCAGAGCCGCTGACCCGGCTATTCGCCGCGAGCTACGCGAGTGTGCCCGGTAAGCTCGAGCTCACGGTATTTCTCACTCGGCTCATGTTCCCATTCTTGACTCTCGTCGCCCTCGCGGCGGCCGTCATGGGCATGCTGAACTCGCTCGACCGGTTCTTCGTGCCAGCTCTGTCGCCCGCGATGTTCAACGTCGCGGTGATCGGATGCGCCCTGCTCGTCACGCCGCTCATGCCGGCCCTCGGGCTTCCCCCGATCACGGGCATCGCCATCGGCGTGCTGGCGGGTGGCATCGGCCAACTTGCGCTGCAGTGGCCGGTACTTCGTCGGGAAGGCTTCCGCTACGAGCGCCGGCTCGACCGGCGAGACCCAGGGCTTCGCGAGATTCTCGTGCTGATGGGCCCCGGCACCGTCGGACTGGCCGCCACGCAGGTCAATCTCTTCGTGAGCACCGTGCTGGCGACTGGGGAAGGCACTGGTGCCGTCTCATGGCTCAACTATGCCTTCCGACTCATGTACCTGCCCATCGGGCTGTTCGGCGTATCGATCGCCACCGCGGCGCTCCCGGCGTTGTCACGCGACGCGGCGCGCAACCAACTGGACGGTATGCGCGAGACCGTATCTCGCGGGCTGCGCCTGATGGCGATGCTCAGCGTGCCAGCAGCCGTCGGCCTGGGCGTCCTGGCGTCACCAATCGTTCGGCTGATCTTCGAGCGGGGCCGCTTTACGGCCGACGACACGGCAGCCACGGCCGCGGCCCTGCTCTTCTACGCGCCGGGCCTTCTCGGATACTCAGCGGTCAAGTTGGCCGTGCCGAGTTTCTACTCGCTTCACGATGCGCGAACGCCGGTGGCCATCAGCGTGGCCTCCGTGATCGTGAACGTCTCCCTCAGCCTCATCCTCGTGCGGGTTCTAGGGTACCGTGGCCTCGCACTGAGCACCGCCATCGCCGCCCTGTTCAATGCGTCCACGCTTCTGTGGTTGCTGCGTCGAAGGCTGGGCGGCCTGGACGAACGGCGGATCGGGATGGCTGTCCTGAAGATCGTCGTCGCGGCGGCCGCGATGGGGATAGCAGCTGGAGTGACCGAGGCGACGCTCCGCTCCACCTGGCCCACGAACGACTTCGGAGGGCAATCTCTACACCTGTTCTCCGCGATCGGTGCGGGGTTGGTCACACTGGCAGCATCGGCGAAGCTCCTCCGGATCCACGAGTTCGACCTGGCCGTACAACAGATCACCGGCTTGGCCAGTCGCCGGCATCGGCCGGATGCTCCCGCGTAGGAGCCAGCGCCGGTCGGAGGGTCCGCTCAGGCGAACCGTGTAGCCGGCGCCGTCCTGTGGTACGATCGGTGTACCTTGCCATCTCACCTATATAGTCGTACTATGTCCTATCGAATTGGTCCAGGAGATGTCTCTGGCGTCATTCGAGCGCTCATATGGGCCAACGTTGCGACCTTTATCGTGACGTCGGTCGTCCCGTCGTTGACCCTCTACCTGGGCTTGGCGCCGGTCACCGTGTTCGAGGAAGGGTGGATATGGCAGCCCGTCACGTACATGTTCCTGCACGGCAGCCTGTTCCATATCCTGTTCAACATGCTGGCGCTCTGGATGTTCGGGACGGAACTGGAGCGGCTCTGGGGAACGCGCTTCTTCTTCAAGTACTACCTCGTGACGGGAGTGGGCGCGGGGATCACGACCCTGGCAGTGTCGCTGCTCCCAACCGACCCTGGCACCCAAATGTACTACTCGGTCACGGTGGGTGCTTCCGGCGCCATCTACGGACTGCTACTAGCGTACGCGCTGTCCTACCCCGACCGCCCGATCTATATGTATCTGTTGTTCCCGATTCCGGCGAAGTATTTTGTGCTGATCATCGGGGGGATCGCCTTTTTCTCGTCAGCCAATGCCTCGAATGGTGGCGTGGCCCACGTCGCCCACCTCGGCGGCCTCGTCTGGGGTTACCTGTACCTCAAGGGCGGCCGCACAGGGTTGCTGTCGGAAATCAAGTATCGCTACCTGCGATGGAAAATGGAGCGGCTGCGCAGGAAGTTCACTGTTCACTCGCCAGGTCGACGAGATGACTCCGACTGGCGACCGCACTAGCGCCACGACGCTGCTACTCACCTTCGTCCTGTTCGCCGGTTTCGCGGTTCGCGTGGCGCTGCTCCCCGTCGATGTGACGACCAGGGTGGACGTCTGGAAAATCTGGAGCTTCAATGCGCTCACGGAAGGTGTCGCAGCGCTCTACGGAACGGACGACCGTACGGGCGGGCGGCGCATGCTCGAGTACGAAGGGCGTGAGGCGCCGATCTCCTCCCCACCGGGCGTGGTGTACGGACTCGCGCTCGCTGGACGGCTCTACCAGGAGTACGATCCGGCCTTCACCGATGGGCCATTACTGACGGCCGCGGTCAAGCTACCACTGCTACTCGCCGAGCTGCTACTCGCGGGGTTGGTCTATGTAGCGGTTCGCCGCATCGTCGATCCACGAATGGCTCGCTGGTCAATGCTGGCGTATTGGCTCAACCCGGCCGTCATCTTGTCCGGAGCGGCCCTCGGATTCCAGGCCCCACTGTTCGTGCTACCAGCTGTCGGCGCGCTGGTGTTCGCCTCCTGGGGTTATCCAATGGTAGCGGGCGTGCTGTTCGTCGCGGCCCTGCTGACGAACCTTCAGGCCCTCGTGCTGCTGCCAGTTCTTGCGCTTGCGCTGGGCCGCCGCGCCCCGCTGCGGACCGAAGCATACACATGGGCCACCGGCGCCGCGCCGCCGTTCTCACAGGGATCGGCATCCTGACTCCGCTCGCTACCGCGGGGACGCTGCCAGCGGCATCTCGCATGCTCCAAAGCTCGCTACCACTTGACACCGCGAGGGAACGTGGCCTCGCCGTGTGGAACGCCTTGCCCGCCGGCCTCCGCGGGGTGGAAACGGCTGCCAACGCCGCCTCACCGTCGGCGACAGGTGAGGGAGCCGGGTTCAGCTTCCTGTCGACTATCATTCAGAGCATCGCGAGCGACCCAGAACCCTTCGTCGTAGCCGGGCTCGCACTGGTGGCTCTCTGGACAGTGTGGCGTGGCCACGCGATTCGGTTTCTCCCCGGATGGGCGGGCGTGGCAGCGCTGTTGGTGCACCTCGCCAGCATAGCCGACATCGAAGGCTCCCCGAACGCGCTGTTCCTGGCTGTCGCCTTCATGACCGTGGCAGCCGCCGAAAGTGTTCGATACCGACCGCTCGTGCTCTCGCTCAGTCTGATCCTGGCCGTCAGCCTGATCGGGTACTCGGGGATTGACGGCGCCGGTCTTCCCGTCGCGGTCTCATGGACCCTGGAGCCGGCCGCAGTGAGGTTGGCGTCTTGTCTCGTATTGCTCTGGCATGCGTGGGTCTTCAACAGCGAATGCGCCAGGGAAACACCGCGCCTCCGGATTCGAGCTCAGGAAGCCCGTCAGGCCTTGGCCTCTCGGAGCCATTGGTAAGCCAGGGCGTCAGGGGATAGTCGAGCGCTCGCCGTTAGGCCAGTCACTTCGGATCGGACTGAAGAACTCAAGTTCGAGCGTATCACTCAAGGCTTCCGCCTGGTGCGACACGCCGGACGGAATGTGGAGGATTTCGCCCTCCCGCACCGTGAGTTCCTCTCCCTCGACGAGGAACTTCAACGCCCCTTGAAGCACGTACGTCATCTGCTCGCTCTCGTGGGCGTGCATCGGTACGAGCGCGCCGCGCTTCAGATACACTTGCGCGATCATCTCGCGGGCACCGCTGACGACCTTTCGCGAGATCATCTGGGTCACCTTGTCCAGCTCGATCTCGTCCCACCGATACAGCCTCGTACGCATCCTGTCGGTCTTCTGTGGCGGCCGCGGTCACGCGCGGTAGGTGCAGTCCCCGGCACCGAGCACGGCGTGGCGGATCGACGGAATAATCGCCTCTAACTCGTTGCGTTGTAAGCATATTACACCAATTCCCCCCGATGTTATAATAGGGGGTCGAGTCTGCGCCTCGTGCGCTGTCTACGCACGTCCTTGCTCCACGCCCGTCGCGATCCGGAATCGGTCCCGCATCATGAACGAGCCCACACTCAACGCGCCAGCCGTCACGAACGCGGAGCCGAGGCCTTCCCACGAGGGTCTTCGCGGCGACGATCTCCTCCGCGCCTACCGCACGATGCTGCTGTCGCGTCGACTCGACGACAGGGAGATCCAGCTAAAACAGCAAAGCCTGATCTACTTCCAGATCAGCGGAGCCGGGCACGAAGCGGTCCAGGCGGCCGCAGCACTCGTCCTGCGACCAGGGTACGACTGGTTTTATCCGTACTATCGAGACCGGGCGCTCTGTCTGGCACTGGGGGTCACGCCGTATGACATGCTGCTCCAGGCCGTCGGCTCGCGGGATGACCCGGCGTCTGGCGGCCGGCAGATGCCGTCACACTGGGGCAACCGCAAGCTCCACATCGTGTCGCAATCGAGCGTCACCGGGACCCAGTGCCTGCAGGCCGTAGGCTGCGCGGAGGCTGGGTTCTTGTACCGAGACGTCACCGGCATACCCGACCGCCATTCCAGGTTTCATGACGACGAAGTTGTCTACGTGTCACTGGGCGACGGCGCCACGAGTGAAGGCGAGTTCTGGGAGTCGATCAATAGCGCCTGTCTCCGCCGCCTCCCATTGGTGTACCTAGTCGAGGACAACGGCTACGCCATCTCGGTGCCGGTGGCGTTCCAGACGGCAGGCGGCGACGTGTCGCGGCTTCTCGAGAACTTTCCGGATCTGCATGTGTGTCGCGCCGACGGAACGGATGTTGTCGACAGTTACCGCGCTCTCGGCGACGCGGTCACGTGGGCCCGGGCGCGCCACGGCCCAGCACTCGTGCATGCCCGAGTCACGCGCCCGTACTCACACTCGCTCTCTGACGACGAAAAACTCTACAAGACCAAGGCCGAGCTGCAGCTGGAGGCCAAGCTCGATCCGATCATCCGCTGCGCAGCGTTGTTGACACGCGAGTCGATCGCGTCCGAGGCCGAGCTCGCCGAAATAAGCGCGGAGGTGGACCGCGAGATTTCCGAGGCTGTCGAACGGGCCCTCAACGCTCCCATGCCTGCGAGGGAGTCAGCCACCCATTTCGTCTTCTCGCCGACCGTCGATCCGTCGAGCGACGAGTTCGACGTTCGCCCGACGCCGAGTGGAGCACCCGCAACGATGGTCGCGGCCATCAACCGCACGCTCAAGTCCGAAATGGCTCGCAATCCACGACTCGTCGTGTTCGGCCAAGACGTGGCCGACTGCAGCCGCCCCGAGAACCTCGACGAAGTCTCCGGCAAGGGCGGGGTCTTCAAGGTCACGCATGGACTTCAGCGAGCATCGGGATCGAGCAGGGTCTTCAACTCGCCGCTCGCCGAGGCCACCATCGTAGGAAGCGCGATGGGTATGGCGACGCGCGGTATCCGACCCGTGGTCGAGATTCAATTTTTCGACTACATCTGGCCCGCCATGTTGCAGATGCGCAACGAACTCGCCATGCTGCGCTACCGCTCGAACAACACGTTTTCGTGTCCGGTCGTCATCCGCGTCCCCATCGGTGGCTACCTCCGTGGCGGTGCCCCGTACCACAGCCAGTCCGGCGAGAGCATCTTCGCCCACTGCCCCGGCATCCGGGTCGTGTTCCCCTCGAATGCAACGGACGCTGCAGGACTCCTACGCACGGCCATTCGCTGTGACGACCCGGTCCTGTTTCTCGAACACAAGCACCTCTACCGCCAGACCTACAACAAGGCTCCCTACCCTGGTGACGAGTTCATGATTCCCTTCGGCCGCGCAGCGACCGCCCGGGAAGGAACCGACGTCGCGGTCATCACGTGGGGTGCGCTCGTCCAGCGTACCCTCGTGGCTGCCCGTCAGGCGGAGAAGCACGGCGTGAGCGTCATGGTCGTCGATCTGCGGACGCTGATACCGTTCGACTGGGACGGGATCACGAGAGCCGTCAAGCGTACGGGGCGAGTCATCGTGGCCCACGAGGACCAGCTGACGTGCGGGTTCGGAGCCGAGATCGCCGCGCGCATCGGCGAGCACCTGTTCGAGTATCTGGATGCACCGGTAAAGCGGATCGGAGCGCTCGACTCCCCGGTCGCATATCATCCGACGCTCGAAGAGGAAATCCTTCCTCAATCTGCAACGATTCTGCACACGATCCAGGACCTTGCGCGCTACTGAGCGGGGCGCCGTCGCGGACATCGACGCCCCGCCACGGTGCGGACGTCGCCCCGAGCGGACGAGACGACGAGCCCTCACCCTGGCCGTCCTGGGCGTCGCGTGCCTCGCATCCAGCGGCGCAACGACTGTTGCCAGACGGATCGACGTGCTAAGGCCGGTTGGTGGGTTGCCGGCACACATCGTAGGTCAATTCACGCAGCCCCTTGCCTTCCAGCAGGCGCCCGGCGGAGAGTACTTCGTCTTCGACGGTCGAGAACACCGTGTTTACCGCGTCGACCGGGACGCGGCCGACGCCACGCCCATCGTCCAGGTCGGGCATGAACAAGGCCGGATCATCCAGCCGCGTGCCTTCGACCTCGAGCCGGGTGGCACGTTCGTCGTGGCCGACGGCCCGAATCGGCGTGAGCGGATCCAGCTATTCAACGCTCGCGGCGAACGACTCGGCGGCTTCACGACGCCCGGCCGCAGCGCGCCCAGGGTCGTGGTCGACGGATTGATCCTCAGCGGGGTCGGGTCGCTGGATTACACAGGACGTTCGATTCTCGTGAACCAGCCCGAGCGAGGAGCGCTCGTCACCGTGTACGGTCTGGCGGGAACGGCCTATCGCACCTTCGGGCACCTGCGAGAGACCGGCCACGAGGACGACCGAGACGTCCACCTCGGACTGAACTCGGGGATAGCCCTCGCCAATCCCGCGGGCGGCTACTACTTCGTCTTTCGGACGGGAGCACCACTCTTTCGCAAGTACGGCCAGGACGGTGCGCTTCTGCTCGAGCGCCACATCGAGGGCCCAGAGCTTGACGCGACACTCCAGCGACTGCCGACGTCGTGGCCAAGAACCACGACCGACGGTCGCTCGATCCCGCTGATCCCGCCGACGGTCAGGACCGCAGCGGTCGACGCGGACGGTAACCTGTGGGTCACGCTCGTGCGTCCGTATACGTATGTCTACGACCAGGATGGAGAGAAGACTCGAGTGGTGCAATTCAGGACCACCGGCGTCGTCGCGCCCGATAGCCTGTTCTTCACGCGGGACGGCCGCCTGCTGGTCACTCCCGGCTGCTACATTTTCGACCCGTGAGGGAGTTGTCCTCGACGGGCACCGGCGGGTCACACCAGCAGATCGGCCCTGAAGATCGTGACGGCTCGACCACCCACGACGACCAGATTCTCGCTGAGCCTCACGCGTACCACGCCTCCGCGGCGGGACGCCTGATAGCCTACGAGGTCCGGCTTCGACAGCCGACGCCCCCAGTACGGCCCGAGATAACAACTTGCGGATCCAGTCACCGGCTTTCTTCGCGTATGAAAGCGCGCCTCCTCGGACGGCTCCAACAACTCGCTCTCCCACAGGACGTGGGCGCTCGCGAGCGACGCGTGTCCGACAGGTTCATCTCACGAGCCAGATCCTGAAGCCAGGCGTCAGGTCGTGGGCTGGTCAGAAGGCAGACGGCCGCGGCATTGCCGCCAAACGGCTGGTCGGTGAACGCGTCAACCTGGAAGAGCCTCAGGGCCATCGGAGCTCTACCCTCACAGTGATCTACTCCTCAGCCGGTGCCGACGCCCACGACGATGAGCCGATCTTCGTCAGTGCCACGCCGCCCACGATCGCCACGGCCCCGGTGAGCGTTGCCCATCGCATGGGTTCGCCCAACCACAGAACCGCAACGGCCACGCCCGCCAGCGGGACCATGTTCGCGTAGATCGATGTCCGGGCGCTTCCCAGTTGCTGAACGGCGGAGTACCAGACCAGATAGGCCACGAAAAGAGCGAACACGGCAGAGAACACGAGGGCAGCCCATGCCCAGCCACCCATCTGCAGCCATCGGAGATCGCGAAGCTCGCCGAACCCGACAACCAAGTAGCCGGCGGTGCCAAACACCATCGAATACGCCGTCACGACGAGCGGCGAATGTCGCTCCAGCAGGGACCGCGACGCGACGGTGTAGATCGCCCAGCAGACCACGGCGCCGAGCACGAGCAGATTCCCGGTCAGCGATCCACCGGAGAGCGACGCGCCGTCATCGACAACGACAGCGACACCCAGCATCGAGAGCGCGGCACCCAGCCAGTGAAGAGGGCCGACCCGCTCGACGCCCAGACCGGCAGCCAGGAGTGCGACGACGACGGGGCTCGATCCGATGATCAAGGCGCTGTTGGCGGCGGTCGTTCTGCCGAGGCCACTTATGAAGAACATCTGATACGCGAGATGTCCGACGAGGCCCAGGCCGCACACACTCAGCCACTCCAGCCGCGTCAGCCTCGGCGAGGGGCGACGCGCCGTGTGAGAACTCGACGTCGAGCGGAGGAAGCGTGCGTAGTACCGCCCGGGCGTCCCGAGCGCGGCCAGGAACAGCCCGGTCGCTAGCAGCAGGCGCAGTGAGTTGAAGGCGTGGGGAGGGACCTCGGTCAGCGCCAGCTTGACGACGCTGAAATTCGCGCCCCAGATGGCCATCACCGCCAGCAGCAGCCCCTCAATCGGTCGCAGCCGCATGGCAGTGTGGGCTCGCAGAACGCGCAAAGACGGTGGGTCGGTCGCTTCGCGCAGTCGCGACGGACCGACCCACGGACTCTAAAGAGCGGCTAGCCGCCGAACGGCTTGATGAAGAACAGAATCAGCGAGATCAACAGCACGTAGATGACGAGCGACTCGATCAGCACGAGGCCGAGAATGAGCGTGCCTCGGATTTCGTTCGCCGCGCTCGGATTGCGGGCGATGCCCTCAGCCGCCGAGCTGAGGCCGATCGCCTGGCCGATCGCTCCGAACGCCGCCGCCAGCGCCAAGGCGAAGCCCCCGGTGATGATCGACCACTTCACGAGTTCGACCCCCACGCTTCCAGCTGCTTCCTGGGCGTACAGGGGAACCATGCCAACGACCATGATGATGAGCGCCACTGTCAGGATGAAACGTTTACGCACGGTAGAAGCCTCCTCGAATAAACTCTGGACCGGAGTGTCGCACCCGGCTTACGCGTGTGCTACTTCGTGATGATCGTGCTCCGTCGCCACGGCAGCGGCAAGATAGATCATCGTGAGAATGACGAAAATGAGTGCTTGGAGTGATCCCGTGATGATGGCCAGAAACATCATGGGTAGTGGAACCAGGAACGGGACGATGCTGAACAAGATCACGATCACCAGTTCTTCACCGAACACGTTCCCGAATAGACGCAACGACAACGACAGTACTCGCGAGAAATGGCTAATGATCTCGATCGGCAGCATGATCGGAGCGATGAAGAGCGGCGCGCCGGGCGGCGCCGCAAAGTGCTTCAGGTACGAACCGATGCCCTGCTCCTTGATGCCCTGCATGTGGTAGTAGACGAACACCGTGATGGCGCAGCCCAGCGTCACGTTGATGCTGCTCGTAGGCGCCATCATTCCAGGCACCAGCCCCATCAGGTTACCCGCAAGGATGAATACCCCCAGCGTGCCAACGATCGGAAGGTATCGGATGCCCTTGGGTCCGACCCAGTCCTCGAGCATCGAGCTCAAACCGCCGACCAGGTCCTCTATGACGATCTGCAGCCGACCGGGGTTCTCGACGCTCAGTCGGGATCGCACGACCAACGATAGGGCGACAATCAGGAACACGATCACGCCACACATCACCAGGTAGTCGGGAATCACGTCCACACCGGCGGCAAACTCGTAGCCCAACGGCCGTAGCAGCGCCGCGACCACTGGGCCGAACACCAGGTTGACAACCTGCACAATCAAGAGCTCGTGGTGCAGCGCTTCCATACAATCTTCCGAGACGTGCGCCGGCTAATTTGATTGGGATGTGGCCGATTGGTCCGACGGACCCGGCTCGTTAACGCACCCGCGGCCTTCACGGCGCCCTCGGCGTCCGCGATGAAGCCATCACGCGGAACGCCTCGACGGCGGCGGCCACCACCAACGACGAAGCGCCCGTCAGCAGCCCAATCGGGTGCAGGCGCAAACGGGCAATCATAACGTACGCCAGGAAGGCGAGTAAAGCGTACCGACCACCGAGTTTCAGCAGCGGCCAGGCCAGGTGCCGACCCGCACTTCCCGTCGCCACAGCACGTGTCAACGAGTCGATCGAGGTCTTGATCGCCCAGTAACTCACGGCCACCAGGCCGCCACCGCCGAGCACTCCCAGGGTCACATCGATCCGCCCGCCACGTAGCGCCAGCGCCAGGACGGCGGCTCCCACGCAGAAGGCCAGACCGTTGCGCTCCAGGCGACGCAGCACCGGGTCGCGTTCCTTCACGGCGGCTACGAGGCGGTCATCGCAGAAACTTGGATGAGATCCGATAGACGTTCAGAACACCGGCCGCGAGGCCCAGGAAGAAAAACGCGATGAACAGCCAGGGGGCGCTACCCAGCCACGCGTCGAGCCACCAGCCGACCCACGCGCCGATGACGATCGCCAGCACGAACGAGAAACCAACGGTGCTCAGCGCTCCAAGGGTCCGAAGCGTCTTGACCAGCGACCGACTCGAGGAACCTGGCATCGCGTGCGCACCTGCGGGGCGCTGAGGTGTGGGCTCCGATGGTCAGGGTGAGACGAGCGCCACCTGCGAGAGCCCCAGCGTGCGGGCCGAGGCATCGGCGAACTCAAACAGCGGCGCCGGGTAGGTCCCGAGCACGATCGTTCCGACGATCGCGACGGTCAGCGCGACCGTCAAGGCAGGACTGAGCGAGAGCGGAGCCGCCGACGGATCCTCCTTGATCCACATGAACACGACGACCCGGACGTAATAGAACAGGGAAATCGCGCTGTTGAGCACGCCGATGAGGGCGAGCCAGACGTAGCCGGCTTCGATGGCTGCGCCGAAAAGCCACAGCTTGCCCATGAAGCCGGCCGTAGGCGGAATCCCACCCAGGGACAGCATGAACAGCAGCATCGCGATCGCGGCCAGCGGGTTACGGCCGAGCAGCCCGGTCAAATCCTTCAGTTCGTCGCCGACCGTGTCCTTCTGGCGGAGCGCCACCACGACGATGAAGGCGCCGAGCTGCATGAACACATAGATCGCCAAATACACGAGCATCGCCGTGATGCCACGGGAGGTCCCGGTCACGACACCGATCAACAGGTATCCAGCGTGCGCCACCGACGAGTACGCGAGCATCCGTTTCACGTTGCTCTGGGTGAGCGCCGCGAGGTTGCCCACGGTCATCGTGACAACCGCCAGTACCCAGAATGCGGGGCTCCACTCGGCGTGCAGAAACGCCAGACCTTCCATGAAGATCCGGAGCAGCATCGCAAAGGAGGCAGCCTTCGAACCGACCGACAAGAAGGCGGTGATCGGAGTCGGCGCGCCTTCGTAGACGTCCGGCGCCCACATGTGGAAGGGCACGGCTGCGATCTTGAATCCGACGCCCGCCACCACCAACATCACGGCCAGGATCAGCAGCGGGCCAAACTCCTGGCCAGAGAGCGCCGCCATGATCGCCGGGAGTTGAGTCGATCCAGTCAACCCGTACAGGATGGACATCCCGTACAGCAGAATGCCCAGCGAGAAGGCGCCCAGGAGGAAGTACTTGACCGCGGCCTCGTTCGATCGCCGATTCGGCTTCAGGTAGCCGGCCAGGATGTAGAACGCCACGGCCATGGTCTCGAGGCCAATGAAGATCGTGATCAGATCGATGCCGCTCGCCATGAACATCATGCCGAGCGTGGCGCAGAGGATCAGGAAGTAGTACTCGCCGACACGCGCGCCCTCGATCGACAAGTATCGCGTCGACATCAGGATCGTCAGAGCCGCCGTCACGAGGAAGACGAGCTTGAAGAAGAAGGCGAAGCCGTCGACGGCGAGCAGGCCGCGCGCCACGGTGACGTCGACGCCGGCCAGAGGCAGCAGCGCCACCGTGGTCGCTCCGAGAATCCCCACCGACAGCCAGGCGAGCCAACCCTGTCGCTCCCGAGGCGTGAACAAGTCGGCGATCAACAGCCCGAGCAGGCCGAGCGCAAGCACGATCTCCGGCAGGATGTAGGCGAAGTCCTGGGCGGTGAGGCCTGGGGGCATCAATTACCCTCTCCCAGGCTGAGGTGCACGCGCGACTCCGTGGACGCCAGCGCCGCCGCGCCTGGGCCGGCACACGGCGTCGCGCGAGCGAATCGCACAGGCACCACCGAGTCGGTCGCGCCTGGCGCGATGCAGTCGACCGCCCGGGCATTCTGTGGGTAGCTGGTGTTGACGCGCGCCACGACCTTATCGACGGAGGTCTCGAGGCGCCTCAGAAATGGCGATGGGTAGAGCCCAATCCAGACCGCCAAGATGATGAGAGGCACGAACGTCGCCAACTCACGCACGCTCAGGTCAGGCAGATGCTCGTTCTTCGGATTGTCGATGTTCCCGAACATCGTTCGCTGGTAGAGCCACAGCATGTAGGCCGCCCCCAGCACGATACCCGACGCGGCAACCGCCGCCCACCACATGCTGACCACGAAGATCCCCTGAAGAATCAGGATCTCGCCGATGAAGCCGTTCAGCGTCGGCAATCCGATCGACGACATGGTCATGACCAGGAATACCGCAGCATAGACCGGCATGACCTTCGACAGGCCGCCGTACTGCGCGATCTCGCGCGTGTGGCGTCGCTCGTACACCACGCCCACGAGCAAGAAGAGTCCGCCGGTCGAGATGCCGTGATTCAACTGCTGGATAATGCTTCCGGTGATACCGACTGGCGTGAGGGCGAACATGCCCAGCATCACCAGCCCCATGTGGCTGACACTCGAGTACGCGACGAGTCGTTTCCAATCGCGCTGAGCCATCGCCACGAGCGCACCGTAAATGATTCCGATGATCGAGAGCGCCGCGACCATCGGCACGAAGTACCGCGTCCCATCCGGCAGAATCGGCAGACTGAACCGGATGAAGCCGTACGTACCCATCTTCAGCATCACCGCGGCGAGGATCACGGAGCCGGCGGTCGGAGCGTCCGTGTGCGCATCGGGCAGCCAGGTGTGAAAGGGGAACATTGGCACCTTGACCGCAAAACCCAGGAAGAACGCCAGGAAGATCCAGATCTGCAGCGACGGCGGCAGGTTCAACTCCTGAAAACGCGTCACGTCGAAGCTGTAGACACCGGTCTGGGAGTGCGCGTAGAAGTACAGCGCCAGGATGCCGAGCAACATCACGACGCTGCCAACGAGCGTATACAGGAAGAACTTGATCGCCGAATACAAACGTCGGTCGCTACCCCAGATGCCGATCAGGAAGTACATCGGCACCAGCATCAATTCCCAGAACAGGAAGAACAGGAGGAAATCGAGCGACACGAACGCGCCGATCATCCCGGTCTGCAGGATGAGCAGGAAGATGTAGTACTCCTTGACGCGCTCGGTGATCGCTGTCCAGGACGACAGGATCGCGAGGAAACCCATCAGTGTCGTCAGCAGGATCAGCAGGCAACTGAACCCATCGACCCCGAGGAAATACTCCGCTCCGATCGACGGTATCCAGGGCGCTCGTTCGACGAACTGCCAGTCCGGATTGGTCGAGTCATACCAGAACCACAAAGGTAGCGACACGACGAAACCGGCAAACGTGAAGACGTTCGCGAGCAGGCGGATGACATTATCCCGGCCCTTGCCGACGAACAGCAGCACGATCGCGCCCACCAGCGGGGTGAACAGAATCAGCGAGAGAAGCGGAAAGTTGGCAGCGTTGTCCATAAGGCTTCAGTGACCCGACTAGCGGGCGAGCAGATACAGGCTGACGGACGCAAACACGCCGAACAGCATCAGCAGCGCGTAGTTCTGAATGAGTCCGGTCTGTAGCCGGCGGGAAATGTAGCTGAACTCCTGCGTGACCCAGCCGATCAGATTCACGAACCCGTCGACCACATACTTGTCCAGGACGTGCGACACCCACGACACGAACAGGGTGAGCCAGGCCGAGCCGTTGACGCCCCCGTCGACCACCGACGAGTCGACCTTCCACAGGCCTCGTCCGCTGGCCAGCGTACCTCGGACCGCTGTCGCGTTGTAGAACTCGTCGACGTAATACTTGTTCGTCAGGACGCGATGCGCACCGCCGAAGCGTTCCGCCATCTCATCCGAGGCTTCTGGCGTGACGACATAGAGCCGGTAGGCCAAGCCGATGCCCAGCAGGGCCACGGCAACCGAGAACACCATCAGGCCGATTTCCCCGGCGTGCGACATGTGAGGCTCGGCATCCTCGCCAGCGAGCGCGTCACCGCCCTCAGCCAGTACCGCCGCGCCGACTGGGCCTCCCTCGCCAGCACTCGCCTCATGAACCACGAAACTGGGCTCGAGGAAGTGTTCGATCGCGTTCGAGCCACCGAGTGCCGCCGGAACGCCGACGAAGCCGGCCACGATTGCGCCTACGGCCAACGCCATCAACGGGCCCGTCATGAAGCTGGGTGACTCGTGCGGTCCGTGCCAGGCCCCATGACCATGCCCGTGATCGTCAGCGGCCGCGCCGTGCTTACCCGGCTCCGACCCGCGCGCCGGGACCGAACCCGCTTGCTCCCAGGCCGGACCACGGTAGGAACCGAAAAAGGTCATCGCCATCAGGCGGAACATGTAAAACGCCGTCATGCCCGCCGACAGAACCGCCATCGACCACAGGACCCGGTTCTCGAGGAAGGTCCGGAACAAGATCTCGTCCTTGCTGAAAAAGCCCGAGAACGGTGGAATTCCCGCGATGGCGAGGGTGCCGACGAGCATCGTCACGTAGGTGACGGGCATGAATAAGCGCAGGCCGCCCATCCGACGCATGTCCTGCTCGTGCGCCATGCCGTGGATCACCGATCCGCTTCCCAAGAAGAGGAGCGCCTTGAAGAAGGCGTGCGTCATGAGATGGAAGGCGCCGGCGGCGAAGGCTCCAACGCCAGCCGCGAGGAACATGTACCCGAGCTGCGACACGGTCGAGTAGGCCAAGACGCGCTTGATGTCCGTCTGGACCAGGGCGATCGACGCGGCCAAGAGGGCCGTCACCGCTCCCACCACCGCCACGACCTCCATGACCATCGGGGCGTGCGAGAAGAGCATGGCATTGCGTCCCACCATGTAGACGCCCGCCGTCACCATGGTAGCGGCATGGATCAGGGCCGAGACCGGCGTGGGCCCCTCCATGGCGTCCGGCAGCCACACATAGAGGGGAATCTGGGCACTCTTGCCTGTGGCGCCGACGAACAGGAGCAAGCAAATGGTGGAGATGACACCGAACTCGGCGACCTCGACGGGCATCGACCCTACCGCGATCGCCACCGCTCGAAAGTCCAGCGTGCCAAACGTGAAGAACACGAGGAAGACGCCCAGCACGAAGCCCCAGTCGCCGATCCGGTTGACGATGAACGCCTTCTTCCCGGCATCGGCGGCCGAATCCCGCTCGTAGTAGTAGCCAATCAGCAAATAGGAGCAGAGCCCGACGCCCTCCCAGCCGACGAACATCACGAGGAAGTTCGCACCCAGTACGAGCGTCAGCATGAAGAAACAGAACAGGTTGAGGTAGCAGAAATAGCGGGCGTATCCGCCGCTCGGCTCCTCGCCCATGTAGGCCACCGAATACAGGTGGATGAGGAACCCGATGCCGGTCACGACCAGGATCAGCAGGCCAGACAGTGGGTCGAGTCGGAACGCCCAGTCCACCTGGAAGCTGCCGATGCCCGTGACGGTTTCAAGCGGGATAGCCGGAATCCAACTGGCCACGACGACATCGTGGAACCGATGGTCGGCGGGCAACGCCACCAACTGGATGAACGCCAGGATCGACAGCAGGGCCGCACCAGCCATCGTGGCGCACGCCACGAATGCGGCGACAGTCTTGCTGAAGTAGCGGATACCCAGCAAGCCGTTGATAGCGGCTCCAATGCCGGGAAGGATGGGGATCAGCCAGATGAGGTCCATGCGCGTCTCTGCGTCCGATGCCGGGCGGTTACCAGCGCATCAGGTTCATCTCGTCGATGTTGACGGTTTCCTTGTTCCGGTAAAACGCCAGAATAATCCCGAGACCGACCGCCGCCTCGGCCGCCGCCACGGCGATCACGAACAATGCGAACACCTGGCCCACGACGTTCTGGAGCTCCGAGGCGTAGGCCACGAGATTGATATTCACGGCGTTCAGGATGAGCTCGATCGACATGAAGATGATGATGATGTTCCGGCGCACGAGCACGCCGATCACGCCAATCATGAACAGTGCCGCCGACAACAGCATGTAGTGGGTCGGGGTGATCTCGGTCACAGCTCCCTCTTGGCGAGCACGATCGCACCAATCATCGCGACCAGCAGAAGAATCGATGCCAGCTCGAACGGGATCAGATAGTCCGTATAGAGCATCCACCCAACTTGTTCGACGTTGCCCCCGATTGCCGTCGTCGACGTCGTGGACGCCGCGCTGGCAGCCTGCGGTGAGCGCATTGAGCCATACATCGCGATCGCGGCCAACTCCGCCAGGACCAAGCCGGAAAGGATCAGGCCAAGGCGTCCCTGTCGATGCGAGTCCTGGTGGGTCTCGGCCGGGCGCTTGAGATTCACGAGCATCACGACGAACAGGTAGAGCACGACGATCCCGCCGGCGTAGACGAAAACCTGAATGACCGCAAGGAACTCGGCGCCCAACGTCACGTACAGGCCCGCCACGAACATGAAGTTGAGCACGAGGAACAGCACGCTGTGCACCGTATTTCGCGCACTCACGACGAGCACCGCGAATCCGAGTATCAAAGCTGCCAGCGTATAGAACGCGATCGCTTCACCCACCGGTCGCCCTCGTGATTTCTCGTACTCGCCTGTCGCGACGTCTGCGGCCCGCCCTCGCGTTCGCCATCAGAACAGTACTCGCAGCGTGGCAGTCACCACCACGTTGGCGATGGCCACCGGGATGAGCACCTTCCAACCGAGGCGCATGAGCTGATCGTAACGATAGCGCGGCAGCGTGGCTCGAACCCAGAGGAAGATGTAGAGGAATCCAAACGTCTTGACGAAGAACCAGATCCAGCTGGGCACGATGTCGAGCACCGACAGCCACGCAACGTTCGGGAACGGCCGGAGCCAACCGCCGAGGAACAACGTCGTCGCGACGGCCGAGACAACGATCATGTTGGCGTACTCGGCCAGAAAGAAGAGCGCAAAGCGCATCCCGCTATACTCGGTGTGGAATCCCCCGGTGAGCTCCTGCTCCGCTTCCGGCATGTCGAACGGCGCGCGGTTCGTCTCGGCCAGACCCCCGATGAAGAACACGACGAACGCCACTGGCTGCGCGAAGGCGTACCAGAAGCCGGCGTTGTACTGGGCGTCAACGAACCCGACCATGCTGAGCGTGCCGGCCATGAGCACCATGCTCACGAGCGTCATCGTTACAGCGACCTCGTAGCTGATGAGTTGCGCAGAGGCCCGCAGGCTTGCCAGCAGCGGATACTTGCTGTTCGACGCCCATCCGCCGAGAATCAGTCCGTACACGCCTATCGACGCGATCGATACGACATAGAGCAAGCCGACGTTGATGTCTGTGATGTAGAGCGTGATCGTCCGCCCGAAGAGCTCGACGTCGCTGCCAAACGGAATCACCGCGAAGACGGCCAGCGCCGGCACCAGAACGATGATCGGCGCGGCCGTGAAGACCCACCTGTCGGCGCGGGCCGGCGTGATGTCCTCTTTGATCATCAGCTTCACGGCGTCAGCGATCGGCTGCAGGATGCCCGAGGGGCCGACCCGCATCGGCCCGAGCCGCACCTGCACCCACGCAATCACCTTGCGCTCGAGCAGGGTCATGTAGCTGACCGCCACCAGGAGCACGTTCAGGACGATCAGGATCTTCACGAGCGGGATAACGAGGACATCGATCATGTTGCGTGCGCTCTCGAGTCTCGATCGGTCACACCGGCGACCCTACCGGTCCACCTCTCCCAGGACGATGTCGAGCGAGCCAATCAGCGCCACCACGTCGGCGACCAGGTGCCCTTTGATCAGCGTGGGCAACGCCTGGAGATTGCAGAACGATGGCGGCCGAACCCTGAATCGGTACGGGTTCGTCGACTTGCCGTCCGCCGCGATGAAGTAACCGAGCTCGCCCTTCGGAGACTCGACGGCATGATACGTCTCCCCGGCGGGCGGCTTGATGAGGCGCGGAACCTTCCCCACGATCGGGCCTTCCGGCAGCCCATCGACCGCCTGTCGGATAATCCGGAGCGACTGTCGAAACTCCTCCATCCTCACCAGATAGCGATCGTAGGTATCGCCTCGATCGCCCAGCGGGACGTCGAATTCGAACTCGTCGTATGCGGCGTTCGGCTCGTCCTTGCGCACGTCGCGCATGACGCCGGAACCGCGCAACGCCGGGCCGCACAGCCCGATAGCGATCGCATCGGCCCCCGAGATAACGCCGATATCACGGGTGCGCTCGAGCCAGATGCGATTGTGGGTCAGGAGTTCCTCATACTCGCCGAGCTTCGTCTCCATGACGTCACAGAACTCGCGGACCTTCTTGTCCCAACCCGGAGGAATGTCGAGCGGCAGCCCGCCGATTCGCATCGCATTGTAGGTGAGCCGCGCACCGCAGTACTCCTCGAACATGTCGAGAATGAGCTCTCGCTCGCGGAAGGCGTAGAGGAACACCGTCATCGCTCCGATGTCCATCGCGTGCGTGCCGAGCCAGAGACAATGACTGGCGATGCGCTGGAGCTCCGCGAGAAGCGTTCGAATGTACCGGGCTCGACGTGGCACCTCGACCGACATCAGCTTCTCCACGGTCTCGCAGTACCCGAGGTTGCTGGTCGCCGCAGCCACGTAGTCCATGCGATCGGTGATCAAGACAATCTGGGTCCAGTCACGATTCTCGCAGAGTTTCTCGATGCCGCGGTGCAGGTAGCCGACGACGATCTCCGAATCGACGACTCGCTCGCCGTCAAGGCGCAGGACGACCCGAAGCACGCCATGGGTGCTGGGATGCTGGGGCCCCATATTGAGGACCAGCTCGTCCGTATCGAACATCCGCTGGGGAACTTTCGTCGTCATCGTCGGCAGGCTGTTCGTCGGGCCGGTCGGCCACGCTACTCGATTTCCGCCTCGTCCTCAACGTTCCGAAGTTTGAGCCAGTCGAGCGGGTTCTCCATCAAGAGCTCACCAGGTCCCTCGAGGGGATAGTCCTTGCGCTGAGGGTGTCCTTGCCACTCGTCCGGCATCAGGATCCGTCGACGATCCGGATGACCCACGAGATTCACCCCGAACATGTCGTACACCTCGCGCTCCAGCCAGTTCGCCGCCGGCCAAACCTCGCTGACCGAGGGAACCGGCTCGCCCTCAGCGGCTCGCACCTTGATCCTGATCCGGTGGCGGTGCCTGGTCGAGTAGAGGCAGTAGATCACGTCGAAGCGCTGGGGCCGGGCCGGCCAGTCGCTGGCCGTCAAATCCGCGCAGTAGTCGAACGGCGTACGGGACGTGTCCCGCAGCCAGCGCGCGACCTCGAGCAAGCGACCCGACGGAACGACCACGGTCCAGTCGCCCACCCAGTACGAGACGTGCGTGACCGCGTCGGGCAGAGCCGCTCGCAGGGCGGACACGAAGTCGGGCACGACGACATCCTCCGGCGCCTCCGGATCCGGCGGGGCCGTTGGCGTTCCGGGCGGAGGCTTGGGGGGCTTGGGTGCCGCAGGCTTGGCCGCGGTAGGCTTGGCCGGCACCGCAGCCGAGGGCTTTGCCGAGGCACCGGCATCGGCCGGCGGACTCGCCGCACCTAGCGGCGGCTTCGGATCCGGCTTAGGCCCTTGAGACTCGTCTGCCATCGTGACACTGCTCGAAAATGTGAAGAAGAGTCAGGCCCACTCCAGGGCCCCTTTGCGCCACGCGTAGGCATACCCGACAACCAGGATGAACAAGAAGACCACCATCTCGATGAGGCCGAACAGCGCCAAGTCATCCAGGATGACGGCCCATGGAAAAAGGAAGACGGTCTCGACGTCAAAGATCACAAAGAGCATCGCGACCAGGTAATAGCGGATGCTGTACCGATCGCGCGCGTCGGTTTCGGGCTCGATGCCGCACTCGTACGGCTCGAGCTTGACCTTGTTGTACCGCTTCGTTTGTAACAATCCCGAGAAGATCAGCGTGAAGATCGCGAATCCGATCGCGATCAACAGAAACAGGACGATCGGTACGTAGGCAGTAAGCATCGTGACTCAGCGGTGCGTCCCGCGTACCGATGGACTCGAGACATCGCCTCTTCGGAAAAGCCGAGTTGCGGTCAAGGAATCCTCGACGTCCGCTGCGCGCCTGGGACACGGGCGAGCACGGTCGCCGACAGTGGGACCGACACCGTCGGCGCACGAAAGCGGGCTGATTATATGGTGGGGCCTGAAGGGTGTCAAGAAACGAGGCGGCCGAGGCATCGGGCGATCCGATACCGCCAAGTTCAACATTTTCAACGAGTTCAGTCGAGTCGATTGCTTGACCCTCCAGAGGCGGCAGGCCTATACTCGACAGAGCATCCGGCGCGCGTCCCGAACCAACGATTCACGCTCCAATCCCCATGACTGCGACCCGACTGGCCCCTGGCACGTGGCGCGCCCTGGCCCTTTTGGCGGCGCTGCTCTCGTACGCGTCCCCCGTCGTCCTGGACGCCCAAACCACCGAGCGCGAACTCTACGTGAGCGTCCTCGACGCCGACGGCCGTCCTGTCCCCAACCTCACACCTGAGGCCTTCGTGGTCCGGGAGGATGGCCTCCGGCGGGAGGTTCTCCGGGTCAGCCGGGCCACGGCGCCGATGCAGATCGCGCTGCTGGTCGACACGAGCCAGGCGGCGACCCGGCCCATGAAGGAAATTCGGGAGGCCATCGCCGATTTCGTCACCCGGATGCACCAAAACAACGAGATTGCCCTCATCACGTTCGGCGAGCGACCGTTGATTCGCGTGGACTACACGAGCAGCCTCTCGACGCTCGAGGCGGGGATCGGCCGACTGTTCGGTCGGCCGGGCAGCGGCGCGTATCTCATCGATGCGATGGCGGAGACGCTGCGAGGGATTCGCAGGCGGGACGCGGCCCGGCCGGTCATCTTGGCGGTGACGACCGAGGGCATCGAGTACAGCACCACGTATTACCGCTCGGTCCTGGACGACCTGCGTGAGAGCGGTGCGGCCTTCCACGCCCTGGTCGTCGAGGACAGCCCGAGGTCGAGGCTGGACGACCAGGCGGCGCGCGAGCGCTCTTTTCTGCTCGAGGAGGGCACGCGGATGAGCGGCGGCCGCAGGGACGAACTCCTGACCAGCATGGCGCTCGAAGAGACGCTGCACGCGATCGCCGAGGACCTCTCGAGCCAGTATCTGCTGGTCTATGCACGACCCGCGTCGCTCATTCCGCCAGAGAGCGTCGAGGTCACGTCTGCCGCGCAGGAGTTCGAGGCTCGCGGCACGCCGGTCAAGAGAGGTGAAGCACCGTGAGAGGCCAATCGCGACGCCTCGGTGTTCGCCTGCTCTCCTGCTGTGTTCTGGCGACGATCGGGTTGGCTGCAGCTGGGCCCCAGACGCCACCCGAACAGCCCGCCTTCCGGGCGGGCGTGGACATCGTCTCGCTGAGCGTCACGGTGACGACGCCCGAGAGTACGTTCGTCACGGCTCTCTCTCAGTCCGATTTCGAGCTCTTCGAAGACGGCGTCAAACAAGAAGTGCAGTTCTTCACAAGCGGCAAGCTGCCTATCGCGTTGTCTTTGCTGCTCGACACGAGCGCCAGCATGGAAAGAAGGATCCGGACCGCGCAGGAGGCGGCGGTGGGCTTCGCCCGCCACTTGCGACCGGACGATCTCGCCCAGGTGATCGATTTCGACAGCCGGGTTCGAATCCTGCAGCAGTTCACGAGCGACACGGCGGAACTGGAGCGAGCGATCTACCAGACGGCGGCTGGCGGCTCGACCGCTCTTTACAACGCCATTTATATTTCGCTCAAGGAGCTGAAGAAGGTGCGGACCAGCACAGCCGACCAGGTGCGCCGGGAGGCCGTCGTCGTCCTGTCAGACGGAGAGGACACGTCGAGCTTGGTCGGCTTCGAGGAAGTGCTCGAGCTGGCGAAGCGGTCCGAGACCGCGATCTATGCGATCGGGCTCCGCTCGAACGAGTCGGGCCGTCGCCGAGGCTTCAACGAAGCGGAGTTCGTACTCCGACAACTGGCGCGGGAAACGGGCGGCCGGACCTTCTTCCTCAAGGACGTGTCGGAACTCGCCGGTATCTACGACCTGATCTCTGAAGAGCTCTCGAGCCAGTACACGCTGGGATACGTCTCCAAGAACGCTCGACGCGACGGCGCCTGGCGGCGTGTCATCGTGCGCGTGGGGCGCGAGGGAGCGACGGCCCGTACGAAGCAAGGCTACTACGCACCGACCTCAGGCTAGGTCTACTGTCCCGCGCGACAGGGGGTTGCCAAACTCACCATGGTCAACGTGCTGCTGCTCGCCCTCTACGTCGCAGCCGGAATCAGCTATGCGATTCACTTCACACGACGGAGTGACTCGGTGGGCCGCACCGCCACGGTGGTGTTGAGCATCGCGGCCCTCACGCATACGTTTCAGATAGGCATGCAGACGATGCAGATCGGGCATGCACCGTTCGTTGGCCAGTCGGCCGCGATTTCGGCTTTCGTCTGGTTGCTCGCGCTGGCATATCTCTACACGGAGTTCTCGAGCAACGAGCGAGCCATGGGCGTGTTCATCGCCCCTCTATTGGCTGTGCTCCAGATCATTCCAGCCATCGCGCCGCGGGTCGTCGAGCGCCCGCCGGAGTTGCAGAGCCCGCTGCTTGCCTTTCATGTGACGTCGCTGCTGTTCGCCTACGCGAGCTTCGCCTTGGCGTGCGTAATCGGCATCACGTACGTCCTGTTGTTCAAGGAGATCAAGGCGAAGCATCTGGGCTTTTTCTACAAACGACTACCGTCGCTACAGGTGCTCGACGTGATGAACATACGGGCCGTCACGGTTGGATGGGTGTTTCTTACGGCGGGAGTAATGATCGGCATCCTCTGGGTCTCGCGCGTCGCGGCGAGCACGGAAGACCCACGTCTCCAGGCGATGACGGTTTTCGACCCGAAGATCTTCGTGGCCCTGCTCTGCTGGCTCGTCTACTCGTTCGAGCTCTACACGTCACGCGCGATCGGCTGGCGTGGTCGTCGGACAGCATGGCTATCCACGCTGGGATTCGCGATCGTGCTGCTCAACTTCCTGCCGGTCAGCTACTTCCTCACCCGGAGCCACAACTTCTAGTGTCCCGCGTGAGGACAGCGATCAGCTCCCGACGACACCGAGCGAGGCAAGCCGGGCGCCGGGCGCCTGCCTGCGCCGCGAGCCCGAACTCGGAGGGCGCTCGGTGAGACACCTGCTCCTGATCGGTGTGAGTCACCATTCCGCGCCCGTCGAGGTGCGCGAGCGGCTCGACTTCAGCGGGCGCGGGCTCGAGGCGGCCCTCGAGACGCTCGTCGACCACCACGGCTTGCCCGAGGCGGTCGTCCTGTCGACCTGTAACCGTGCCGAGGTCTACGCCACTTGCTCGCAGCCTGGCCAGGCCCGCCTCGGCATCAATCGGTTCCTGAGCGATTGGAACCACCTGCCAGCCGAGCTCCTGACACCGCACCTGTACGAGTTCGTCGATCAGGAGGCCACCCGGCATCTATTCCGGGTCGCAGCCGGACTCGATTCGCTTGTGGTCGGCGAGCCCCAAATCCTCGGCCAGGTGAAGGATGCGTACTCCGTCGCCGCCGATCAGGCGCGTACCGGCGCTTTGCTCAATCGCCTCTTTCATTCAGCATTCAGCGTGGGCAAGCGCGTGCGGACGGACACGACGCTGGGAGAGGGAGCCGTTTCCGTGAGTTACGCGGCGGTCGCGCTTGCACGGAAGATCTTCGGGCGACTCGAGGGTTTGAACGTGCTGCTCCTCGGCGCCGGCGAGATGGGGAAGCTGACGGCTCAGCATCTTCGTTCCCAGCAGGTCGCGCGGATCGTGATCGCCAGCCGAACCGCGCGGCACGCCGAAGCGCTCGCCGCCGAGATCGGTGCCGAGTGCGTGCCTTGGACCGATCTCGAGCGCCGGTTGGCCGACGCGGACATCGTCATCACCGCGACCGGATCCACGCAGCCCATCGTGTCACGCGCGGGCGTCGAAACCGCGATGGCCAAGCGTTTCTACAAGCCGCTGTTCCTCATCGACATCGCCGTTCCTCGTGACGTCGATCCCGCGGTCTCTGAGCTCGAGCAGGTGTTCGTGTACAACATCGACGACCTTCGCGCCATCGTCGACGACAACGTGAGCCGCCGGCAGGCTGAAGTCGAGCGCGCCGAGGCGATCGTCGCCCAAGAAGTAGCCGGCTTCACGACCTGGTTGAAATCACGTCACGCCGTCCCGACGGTGATCGCCCTACGCAGGCGATTCGAGGACATCCGTCTGGCCGAGCTCGCACGGCTGAACTCGAAGATGGCGAACCTCCCGCCCGAGGCTCAAAGCCGGGTCGACGAGGTCACTCGCCTCATCATCGAGAAACTACTCCACACGCCGACCGAACAGCTGAAGGCGATCCCGGATCACGCCACGGTTGAGGCCTACAGCGACGCGCTGAGCCGGCTGTTTGATCTGTCCGGAAGCGACACCAGTCCTCGGGCGACGCGGGCGCCCGAGGACGACTCACTCCATCGGCCCACCGACCGAAAAAGCTCGGTGCCGACGTGACCGCGCTCAGGCTCGGCACCCGCGGGAGTCAGCTCGCACTCTGGCAGGCCGGAGCGGTCGCGACGGCCATCGAGGCGGCCGGGGGGCCGGGGTGCGAAATCGTCAGCATCACGACCACGGGCGACCGAGCCGCGCAGGCGCGACTCGCCGACATCGGCGGCAAGCGAGTGTTCGTCAAGGAGATCGAGGACGCGCTGCTCGACGGTCGCATCGACCTCGCCGTGCACAGCGCAAAGGATCTACCGGCGGAGCTGCCCGACGGTCTCCAGGTCGCTGGGGTCCTGCCACGGCAGGACCCCCGGGACGCGGTGGTGCTGCCGGCAGGCCAGCCGGCCGGTGAGTTCTTCGGGCTGATTCGAGACTTCGACCGGTGCGTGCGCGTGGGGACCGGCAGCGTTCGGCGGGTGGCTCAACTGAAGCGCCTGATGCCGGCCGCCAGGTTCTGCGACGTTCGGGGTAATCTCGATACCCGGCTGCGCAAACTGGATGAGGGACTGACGGACGTCCTCGTCCTGGCCGTCGCCGGACTGCAACGGCTCGGTTGGGAGCACCGTGTGAGCGCTCGCATCCCGGTCGACGCATGCGTGCCCTCGCCGGGCCAGGGCACAGTTGCGATCGAAACTCGGAGTGACAACCATCCCGTACTCGCCATCGTGGGTATGATCTCGGACGGGGTCGCCGAGGCAAGGCTCAGAGCCGAGCGCGCCCTCGGCGCCGGACTCGGAGGTGGATGCCAGCTGCCGGTCGGAGCATTGGCTCGGCAGGAGAACGGCCAGCTGCACCTCATGGCCATCGTCACCTCGCTCGACGGATCGCAGGCCATCCGCGGCGACCTGACGGCTCCGATCGGCGACGCGACGCGACTCGGCTCGGAGCTGGCCGGTCGCCTGCTCGCCGAGGGGGCCGCCCAGATCCTCGAGGAAGTCCGGCGGACTCAGCTGTCGTCGGCTGCGCCTCGACTCCAGGTAAACTCGACGACAACCGATTGAGACCCGTGCCGCGGACAGAAGGCCGCGACCGAGGCCGCACGGCGTTTCGGAATCTGAATGGAGGCGTAGAGTCTGAATGAGACGTCCTTGTGTCTATCTGGTCGGTGCCGGGCCCGGCGACCCCTCGCTCATCAGCGTGAGGGGCCTCCGGTACCTCGAGGCAGCCGACGTCGTCGTCTACGACCACCTCGTGCAGCCGCGACTGCTCACATCGGCTCGAACCGATGCGGAGTTGATCGATGTCGGGGCAGCGTCACCCCAGCCGCTCCAGCAGGAGGCAATCTCCTACTTGCTCGCCGACAAGGCTCGCGAGGGCAAGATCGTGGTTCGACTCAAGTGGGGTGATCCGTTCGTCTTCGACGATGGCGGCAAGGAGGCTCTGTACCTGGCGGAGCAAGGGGTGCCGTTCGAGGTCGTGCCCGGGATCCCCGCCGCTGTCGGCGTTCCGTGCTACGCGGGCGTGCCGGTCACGTACCCGGAGGCCGGCGACGTGCTGACATTCGTTCGCGGCCACGAGAGCGAGGGCCGCGAACTCCCGAAGATCGACTGGGAGCGGCTTGCGAACCTGGGCGGCACGATCGTGTGCTACGCGGGGCCGCAGCAACTGCCTCGGATCGTCGAGGCCCTCATCAAACACGGGCGCCCGGCGGATGAGAACGCCGCGCTCATCTACAACGGCACCTTGCCCGATCAGCGCGTGTTCGTCGGGAGCCTGGAAAGCGTGGCCGATGCCGCACGCGAAACATCGGCACGTCTGCCGGCCATCCTGGTGGTTGGTGGGGTCACGGGCCTGCGCGAGCATCTGCACTGGTTCGATCGCCGGCCACTCTTCGGCAAGCGAATTCTCGTGACCCGGACCCGCGAACAGGCCGGAGAGCTCATCGATCTGCTCGAAGGCCTGGGAGCTCACGCCATCTCGGCCCCGACGGTCTCGATCGCTCCGCTCACCGATCCGGCGTCACTCGACGCGGCCTGCGCCGACGTGGCGACGTTCGACTGGGTCATCTTCACCAGCGTCAATGGCGTGAATCACTTCATGCGCCACCTGCTGGCCGGTCCGGGGGACGTCCGGGACCTGAAGGGCGTCAGGCTCTGCACCATCGGGCCGGCCACGGCCAACCGCCTCGCGCGCTACGGCCTCAAGGTCAACCTGATGCCGGACGAATTTCGCGCGGAGGCGATCGTTCAAACACTCGCCGCATCGACCGCAGTGGCCGGCAAGCGCTTCTTGCTCCCTCAGGCCGACATCGCGCGAAAGCACCTGGCCGAGGCGCTGACGGCGGCGGGCGGCGACGTGACCACAGTCGCCGCCTACCGGACGGTCCCGATCACCAGCGACACGCCGGGGGCGCCGGACGTGTATCGGATGCTTCTCGACAAGGAGATCGACATCGTCACCTTCACCAGTGCGTCGGCGGTTCGAAGTCTCGTGACGCAGCTGGGGACGGACCCAGCAACCGACTTGCTCAGCGCCACGACGGTCGCCTGTATCGGACCGGTGACGGCGCAAGCTACCGCGGAGCTCGGGATCACGGCGACCATCGTGCCCAATACGTATACGATTCCCGCCTTGGCTGAAGCCATCGTCGAGCATGTACGGGACCACCCGACGGATCGGAGCGATGCCTGAGCGAGACGACTTCCTGCCGCTCGCGCGGCGCCCCCGACGGCTGCGACGAACATCCGCCCTTCGAGCGATGCTCAGAGAGACACGTCTGTCGCCGGACGCCTTCGTGTATCCCCTGTTCGCCTGCGAAGGCGAAGCGGTTCGGCGAGAGATCCCCTCGATGCCAGGCGTTTTCCAGCTCTCAGTGGACGAGGTCGTCCGCGAAGCCGAGGCGGCGAGAGCCGAGGGCGTTCGTGCGGTGCTGCTGTTTGGCCTTCCGGCATCCAAAGACGAGGAGGGGTCGGCCGCGTATGACCAGAATGCGCCCGTGCAGCGCGCCATCGGCGCTCTGCGGCGTGCCGTGCCGGATCTGGTCGTCTGCACCGACGTCTGCCTGTGCGAGTACACGTCGCACGGTCACTGCGGCCTACCTCGCGGGAACGGTGGAGACGAGAACACATTCGAGATCGCGAACGACGTCACCGTCGGCCAGTTGGCACGGGTTGCCGCATCGCACGCCGCCGCTGGAGCCGATATCGTGGCACCGTCGGACATGATGGACGGTCGCGTCGGCGCGATTCGAGCGGGGCTCGACGCGGCGAAATATCAGCAGGTAGCCATCATGTCGTACGCGGCGAAGTACTGCTCTGCCTTCTACGGGCCGTTTCGGGACGCGGCCGATTCAGCGCCGACCTTCGGGGATCGAAAAACCCATCAAATGGATCCGGCCAACGTCGAAGAGGCCGTACGAGAGGTTGCCCTCGATCTCGATGAAGGGGCCGACATCGTCATGGTCAAGCCGGCGTTGCCCTACCTCGACGTGATCGCCCGAATCAAGAACGAGTTCGGGTGCCCGACCGCCGCGTACCAGGTCAGCGGCGAGTACGCCATGCTCAAGGCCGCCGGCCGCAACGGCTGGATCGACGAACCACGCGCGATGTTGGAAGCGCTGATCGCAATCCGTCGGGCTGGCGCCGATCTGATCGTCACGTATTACGCGAGAGACGCGGCCCGAATGTTGGCGTAAGAGGCACCAACATCCGGCTCGCATACGCGTACGGCCATGAACCCCGACCCGAGTATCAATTCCAGCGAAAGCCCATGCGAGCTCCAAAATCCGCACGGCTCTTCCGCCGCGCAAAACGCATCCTTCCCGGCGGTGTCGACAGCCCGGTGCGAGCGTTCACCTCCGTAGGCGGCAGTCCGCTTTTCATCCGGCGGGCGCGAGGCGCGACGATCGAAGACGAGGACGGTCGGACGTACATCGACTACGTGATGTCCTGGGGGCCCTTGATTCACGGCCATGCCCCACGCGGCCTCGTGAAGGCGCTCTCGTCGGTGGCGCTCCGTGGAACGAGCTTCGGCGCGCCGACGAAGGTCGAGGTGGCGCTTGGCAAGAAGGTTCAGAAGCTCATGCCCTCGCTGGATCGGGTGCGGTTCGTGAACTCTGGCACCGAGGCCACGATGAGTGCGGTGCGGGTCGCGCGTGCGGCCACCGGACGCGATCGGATCATCAAATTCGAAGGCTGTTATCACGGCCACGCGGATCCGTTCCTGGTCAAGGCCGGCTCAGGCGCCCTGACGCTTGGGATCCCCACGAGCCCAGGGATTCCGACGGCTACCTCCCGCGACACGCTCGTGGCGTCCTACAACGATCTCGAATCGGTCGCACGTCTCTGCGCGGCGAACGAGGGCTGCATTGCGGCGATCATCGTCGAGCCGATCGCCGGGAACATGGGGGTCGTCCCTCCAGCCGATGGGTTCCTGGCCGGGCTCCGTGCGCTATGTGACCGGCATGGCATCGTGCTGATCTTCGACGAGGTAATCTCGGGCTTCCGGGCAGCCAGGGGCGGGGCGCAGGGTGTGTTTGGCGTACGCGCCGATCTGACGTGTCTCGGCAAAATCATCGGCGGCGGGCTCCCGGTCGGTGCGTACGGGGGCCGTCGCAGCCTGATGGACCAGGTCGCGCCGGTCGGTCCTGTGTACCAGGCGGGCACCCTGTCGGGAAATCCGCTTGCCATGACGGCGGGACTCTGGGCGCTGAACGAGCTCTCGGGAGGCCTGTACAAGCGGCTGGGTCGGCGCGCGGCCAGACTCGCCCACGGACTGGCTGAGGCTGGTCGAAATGCCGGCGTCAGCGTCCAGGTCAACGCGTTCGGCTCGGTCCTGACCCCGTTCTTCACTGACTGCGTTGTCCGGGATTTCGCGACGGCCAGCACGGCCGATACCGCAGCCTACGCGAGGTTCTTTCGCGGCATGCTCGACAGGGGGATCTACGCACCTCCGTCACAATTCGAGGGATGGTTTCTATCGGACGCTCACACTGACAAGCACATCGACCGCACGATTGCGGCCGCCACTGAGGCCATGCGGGAGACCGCTCGCGACGCGTGAGAGCGCTACCCCTCTGATGTCAGTTCGCATGTAGGGCCGAGTCGATACGCACCCGAAGGAGGGTGCCGGGTGGCAGGTCGACGTTCTCTCCCTCGGTGGCCGCCACCGTACCCCCAGCGCCGATCAGGATGCCGGCGAGCGCGCCCTTGAAGCCGCCGAGTATTCCACCGATCACCGCGCCGACCCCGGCGCCGGTCCCGATCTTGGCCTTTTCCGCCGACACACCCTCACTCTCGAGCGCATGGGTGACAGTGCCCATCATGGCGTGGGCTCGTCCGTCGATCATGATTTGATCGAACTGCAGCGAGATACTCCCCTTTCGGTGCACCCGGCCTGCCTTCTTCACCTCGGTGACGAGACCCCGCACCACCGCGCCGGCGGGGATAAGGACACGGGCGTCCGAGCGCACATCAGCAATCGTCGTGGCCTCGACGCGATCCTCCACGACCGCGGTCTTCGATGTCAGTCGGGACCGCAGTCGAACATCGATCTCGGTGCCTACCGGAACCGTGTCCCGGCCCACCTCGATCGAGCTGGCCTGCGCACGGCGCTGGATGCCGACCAGCATCTCGCGCGCCATGAGGTACTCGTCGCGCGACAGCCGCCCCTCGCGACGGCGCTTCACTCGCAGGTAGGTGATCTCGTCTCGGGCCTCCGTCAACTCGGTAAGAAGCTCAGCCGCCCACTCCGGGTCTCGATCCGCGACGCGGCTCACATCGGCTTCGACCTCGGTCGCGATCTGCTCGAGCCTCTGGATATCCGCCAGCGTGGCCGGGCTCTGCGCTTCGATGCGCTCGCCCATCATCGTCGTGAGAGTGCCGATCGTGAAAACCGCGACAAGGATTCTGGCGCTGCCGAGCATGAGTGGATGCATCTGGGCTCCTCCTCCGAGTGTTGCGTCACATCGCTACCCGCCCATGATGCAAACCGGACGCCGCACGACACTGGTGGAAGGCCGTATCCTCGAGGAGCGATAAACCATTGATTTTGAACCCCTTCGGTCGTGGGCCGCGAATGCACGGGCACACGGCGGCAATCAGCGCTGAGTGAATCGACCGAGTTCCGGGACACTGGTGTCATCCGTTCGGCCGGCTTACCAGCCCGAGCGGGAGGGCAACAACGACCGTCCGAGGGGGGCGTGACCAGGCAGCCTGCTATGATGGCGGGATGGTCCGGACGCGACACGAAACGGTAGGAGTCAAGGTCGGCGGCGTCACGGTTGGAGGCAATGCTCCGATCGTGGTCCAGTCCATGACCAACACGGACACGGCGGACGCCGCGGCGACCGCGCGTCAGTGTGTCGAGCTCGCGAGCGCCGGGTCCGAGCTGGTGCGAATCACCGTGAACCTTCCGGAGTCGGCACAGGCAGTACCCGAGATCAAGCGACGGATGAGCGACGAGGGCTGCGAGGCGCCTCTGGTCGGTGACTTCCACTACAACGGCCACCTCCTGCTGACGCAGTATCCAGAGGCCGCCAAGAGTCTCGACAAGTACCGGATCAATCCAGGCAACGTCGGAACCGGGACCCGCCGCGACGAGCAATTCGCGACCATCTGCCGAGTTGCGAGGGACGAGGGCAAGCCGGTGCGCATCGGCGTCAACGGAGGCTCACTCAATCAGGAACTCGTGCTCGCCAAGATGCAGGAAAATACCGACCGAGGCCTCGGACGCTCGTCGGATGAAATCATCGGCGAGTGCATGGTGCTGTCGGCGCTGCGGTCGACAGAGCTCGCGCTCGAGTGCGGGCTCCGAACCGATCAGATCATCATCTCGTGCAAGGTCTCGCGCCCAACCCATCTCGTCGAGATCTACAGGGAGCTCGCCCAGCGGACCAACCAGCCCCTGCATCTCGGGCTGACCGAGGCTGGCATGGGAGTCAAGGGTCTCGTCTGGTCGACCTCAGCCATGGGCATCCTGCTCAGTGAGGGCATCGGCGACACGATTCGCATCTCGCTGACACCGCGACCGGGCGGCGATCGGCGCGAGGAGGTCATCGCGTCGTGCGAACTGCTGCAGTCGCTGGGGCTGCGCGCGTTCGCGCCGAGCGTCACGGCCTGCCCGGGATGTGGCAGAACCACCAGTACGACGTTCCAGGAGCTCGCCGAACGGATCGAGCAGCACGTCCGGGACACGATGCCGGAGTGGAAGAACCGCTACGACGGCGTGGAAGAGATGACCTTGGCCGTCATGGGCTGCGTCGTGAATGGGCCAGGCGAATCCAAAGCCGCGAACATTGGTATCAGCCTGCCGGGGACCGGCGAGGCACCCAACTGCCCCGTGTTCGTCGACGGCAAACACTTCACGACGCTACGGGGCACGTATGAAGAACTCTCCTTGGCGTTTCGGCGCCTCATCGACGACTACATAGCAACGAGCTATCCCCTCAAGGGCTCGGTTGACACCTCCTCTCCCCCTGACAGTCGTCCGACGAATCAGTCGAGCGACTGACCCCTACGCGATGGCTGGCCCGCCAGCTCGGCCGCAAGGCCTCGCGACCGCGTCAGCCACGCTCGCAGCAACAGGAACGCGACGATGATGAGACCGGTGGAGAGCCCAATCCACAGGCCGATGACCCCCCATCCCCAGGCAAAGCACAATCCGTAGCCCAGCGGCAGTCCGATCAGCCAGTGCCCGACGAAGTTCGACAGCATCGGACTTCGGGTGTTTCCGACGCCACGAAGCACACCGGTGGCCACGCCCTGGAAGCCGTCGAATAACTGAAAGACCGCCGCCACGAGTAGCAGACGCACTCCGATCCCGATCACGGTGGGGTGGTCGGTGAAGACGCGCAGGAGGGCGCCCGGCAGGGCGACGAACGCGACGGCGGTGACGAGCATGAACGCCACGCCCACGAGAATAGCGGTCCATCCAGCGGCGGCCGCGCCGCCCGGGTCCCGTCGTCCGAAGGCCTGTCCGACCCTGACGGCCGCGGCCGACGATAGGCCGAGCGGAATCATGAACGTGAAACTGGCCACGTTCAGGGCGATCTGGTGCGCCGCCAGAGATCGCGGATCCAGCCCGCCGGCGAGAACGGTGGCCGCTGCGAAAACCCCGAGCTCGAGTGACAGCTGCAGAGCCGCCGGAGTCCCGATGTGCAGGATGCTCCGGATACGTTTCATCTCGAGCCGAAGCGGCGTCTCCCTGAGGCCAATGCGAGCCTTGCGCTCGTGCATCACGATCGCGAGCAGGAGCACCGCCGCCATGTAGATTCGCGAGATGCAGGTAGCCCAGCCTGCTCCATCGACGCCCAATGCGGGCATCCCCAGGTATCCGAAGATCAGAATCCAGTTACTGGCCAGGTTCACGAGGTTGGCGGTAATCAGTGCGAACATCACGGGCGTCACGACACCCATCGCCTGCAGGTAACGGCGAAACGCGGCATAGAGGAGTAGCGGTAGCGTGCTGAGGGACACGATGGTGAGATAAGGCCGGGCCAGCAGAAGTACGTCGGGATGGATGCCCCAGAAGTGGAGCGTCAGGATTCCGAGACCGGCGACGCCGGTGAGGGGAACGCTGAGCATCAGGCTGAGGTACACGCCGTGCACGAGCCATCGGTGGCACTCGTCGAGACGCTGCGCCCCGTAGGCATGAGACACGAGCGTGTCGAGCCCGAGCAGGAGCCCCAGCCCGAATATGGCCAGCGCGAGAAAGAGCGAGCTCCCGATCCCGACCGCACCGATCGCCTCGGGACCCAGCCGGCCCACCATGATCGTGTCCACGATTCCCATCGTCATCCAACCGACCTCGGCCAGAATCACGGGGCCGGCAAGCGCGAGCGTCGGCCGCAACTCACGCCTGACGATGGAGAGATGGGAGAAAAGCGGCAAGTCTCGCTATCTTAAGAGATCGATCGAGTTTGACTGCAGGGATATCCGGGCGTACGGTAGACATCCGAAACGCCGGCGCCTTTGCCTGGTCTGTTGTGAGCGTTCAATGTCCCACACCCGCATGACGGCGGTCGAGATCGAGCGTCCGGGAGGGCCGGAAGTCCTCGTCCCAGGAGAGCGCGAGGTACCCAAACCCGGCCCTGCCGACGTTCTCATCCGTGTCGCAGCTGCCGGCGTCAATCGACCGGACGTGATGCAACGGCAGGGAACGTATCCACCGCCGGCTGGCACGACGGACATCCCGGGTCTCGAGGTGGCCGGAACAGTGGAGGCACGTGGTGACGCAGTGGCCCGATGGCGAGTCGGGGACCGCGTCTGCGCCTTGGTCACGGGCGGTGGCTACGCGGAGTACTGTGTCGCTCCGGGGCGTCAGTGCCTCCCGGTGCCAGACGGTCTCGACATGGTGTCGGCAGCGGCGATTCCCGAGACGTTTTTCACCGTCTGGACCAATGTCTTTGAGGGGGGAGCGCTCCAGGACGGAGAGACCCTTCTGGTTCACGGTGGGTCGAGCGGCATCGGCACGACCGCGATCCAGCTAGCGCGAGCCTTCGGAGCCCGAGTCTTTGCCACGGCGGGATCGGCCGAGAAGTGCGAGGCCTGCGAGTCGCTCGGGGCCGAACGGTGCGTGAACTACCGGACGGATGACTTCGTCCTCGCGATGGCGGCACTCACGAACGGCCGAGGCATCGATGTGATTCTCGACATGGTGGGAGGTGAATACGTTGCGCGTAACCTCGCCACGCTCGCCATGCACGGGCGGCTCGTTCAGATCGCGGTGCTTGGCGGCGCCAGGGCCGAAATCAACCTCATCCCACTGCTACAGCGCCGCCTCATCTTGACCGGTTCGACGCTCAGGCCGAGGAGCCTGGAAGAAAAGGCGGCGATCGCGGACGCGCTCGAGACAAGAGTGTGGCCCCTCATCAACTCTGGCACGGTGACGCCGATCATCCACGCGACGTATCCGCTGGTCGAAGCGGCGGCCGCGCATCGAGCGATGGAGGAAGGCCTTCACGTTGGGAAACTCGTCCTCCGGGTCGAGTCGACCTGAGCCAGCCAGCGCGTCAGATGTGAAAAGGGCCGGACGGGTTGCCCCGACCGGCCCCACGCCGAGCTTTACGCTCGACTCACCTGGGTGTGTTCCATAGAGCACCTCCCGGCCACGACTGCGTTCCGAATTCGGCGCCACGCGCCGCCGTGTCGTCGCGGCTCTTTTCCAAACGCGCCACCCGGTGTGGCACGGGATGGCCCATTGTAGCAGCTCTGCTCGCGCCCGTGCCGCCGTGGAGGCGTGTGTGGAGGCGTGTGGACGGGACGCGAGGCGTGGCGCCTGGCCCGGTACAATGTCGAGGTGCCTCCCCTTCTCGCAACGCTTGCCCTCTTGAGCATCGGTTTCGGCGCCCCAGGATACGGTGCCGCCCAATCGCGCCTCGAAACCGAGGTCGCCGCCTTGATTGCCAGCAGCGGAGCGGAGGTGGCCGTCGCGATGCGGACACTGGACCGCCGCGACGAGCTGCTGATCCGGCCGGACGTGTCATTCCACGCTGCCAGCACCATGAAGGTGCCGGTGATGATCGAACTGTTCAATCAGGCCCGGAATGGTCGTGTTCGCCTCGAGGCTCCGCTGCCCGTCATCAATGAATTCCACAGCATCGTGGACGGCAGCCCATACGTTCTGGGCATCGAGGACGACTCGGACGTCGATGTGTACTCCCGCATCGGCAAGACGATGTCACTCCAGAGCCTCTGCGAGGCGATGATCACGGTGAGCAGCAACTTCGCGACGAATCTGCTCATTGAGCACCTGGGCGTCGCGCGCATCCGGCAGACCGTAACTGCCCTCGACGCTCGCGGCATGCAGGTGCTTCGCGGTGTCGAGGACGGCAAGGCGTTCGAGAGTGGCCTCAGCAACACGACGACCGCGCGAGCACTCCTCACGCTCTTGACCGCGATCGCCACGGGCACCGCGGTCGATGCGGCGTCGAGTCGTGAGATGGTCGAGATCCTCAAGCGGCTGCAGTTCAACGACTCGATCCCCGCCGGGCTTCCGGCTGGAACACCGGTGGCGCACAAGACTGGGTCGATCACCCGGATCAATCACGACGCCGCGATCGTGTACGCCCAGCGGCCCTACGTCCTTACGATTCTCGTCCGCGGCATCGACGACCATGCCGAGAGCGCCGCATTGATGTCCGAGATTTCTCGTCGCGTGCACGACGTCATGGCACGTTAGCCCGCCCCGGCACAGAACGACTGGGGCTTCTCGCCGAGCCACGACAAGGAGCGGGCCTACTCGGAACACCTGGTCCCGACGATCCGAGAGCGCTACCGATAGCTGGCAGAGCCGGGCCTCGGCTATGATGAGTGCATGTCAACGTCGCAGACGGCTCCCTCGCCGACCCACAAGCCAAGTACGCTGAACCGAGCCGACATTCCAGACCAGTACAAGTGGAACCTCGGCGACATCTTTCCCGACTGGGCGTCCTGGGAGCAGGCCAGCCGGGACCTGGCGTCCAAAGTCGACGAATTCGGGGCCCTGCGCGGGTCGTTGGACCAGGGTCCCGATCGGCTCCTCGCGGCATTTCGACTCAGCGAGGCGATGGGACAGATTGCGGGCAAGGTCGCCGCGTTCGCCTCGATGTTCCACGACCAGGACCAGCGCGACAACGATGTGACCGCGCGCCGACAGCAGGTCGACATCCTGATCGCCAAGTGGACCGAGTCGTCCGCGTGGTTCCGACCCGAGTTGCTCCAGATTCCAGTCGAGACGGTTCGACAGTGGCAAGAGGACGTCGACGATCTGCGATTGTATCGATTCGTCATCGAAGACCTCTATCGCCAACAGAAGCACGTACTCGACCACGAGGGCGAGCGTCTGATGTCGCTGACGACACGCGTCGGCCAGGTCGCAACTGACGCCTACTCTTCCCTCTCGACGGCCGACATCTCGTATCCAACCATCACGCTGGCCGACGGCACTGACGTCGTGGTCTCGTATGGGAACTACCGGTCCATCCTCGCCACGAGAAGGAATCAGTCTGACCGAACCGCCGCCTTCGCGGCCCTGCATGGCGTCTACCGTGACAGCCTCAATACCTACGCGTCCTTGTACGACGGCTCGCTGCAGCGAGATTGGTTCATCGCACGCGCCCGCGGCTATCGCGACACGCTCGAGGCCGCATTGCACGGTGACAACGTTCCCGTCTCGGTGGTCGAGAACCTGATCGCGGCGACTCGCGAGGGCACGGGTCCCCTGCGGCGCTACCACCGTCTGCGAAAGCGAGTGCTCGGGCTCGAGGCGTATCACATCTACGACGAAAGCATCCCGCTCGTCGAGTACGACAAGCAGTACGACTACGAGGCCATCCGGGACTGGCTGGTCGAATCTACAGCGCCGCTCGGAGCGGACTACCAGGCGCGCATGCGCGAGGGACTCTTCGGTCGTTGGATTGATTTGTACGAGAACGAGGGTAAGCGCAGTGGCGCCTACTCGCAGGGGGTGTACGGCGTACATCCGTACATGCTCATGAATTACAACGACACGCTCGACGCCGTCTTCACCCTGGCGCACGAGATGGGCCACACGATGCACACGATCCTCGCCGACGAGCATCAGCCCTACATCTACCATCGGTACACGATCTTCGTGGCCGAGGTGCCGTCGACGCTCAGCGAAGCCCTGCTGCTCGATCTCATGCTGAGGCGCACGGACGACCGGAAGGAGCGAATCGTCCTCCTGCAGCACGCGATCGACGGCATCCTGGGCACGTTCTACCGGCAGGTGCTTTTCGCCGACTACGAATTGGCCGCACACCGCCTGGTCGAGCAGGGCAAGCCCATCACCGCGGATGTCCTGAGCGATCTGTACCACGATCTCCTGAAGAGCTATTACGACGACGTCGTCGACTACGACGAGCACGTCCGGATGACATGGGCACGGATTCCGCACTTCTATCACTACCCGTTTTACGTGTATCAATACGCCACGTGCTACGCGTCAAGCGCGCAGCTCGCTAGCCAGATGACCGAGGGGTCGGAGGCCGATCGGGCGGCCGCCGTCGACCGGTACCTCACCCTTCTGCAGTCTGGCGGGAACGACTACCCGATGGCGCAGCTCCAAAAAGCCGGGGTGGACCTGAGCACACCTGGGCCGGTTCAGGCCGTTGTGGCCCAGCTGGATTCATTGGTCGGGCGTCTGGAGGCCGAACTGGAAGCCCTGACCGAGGGCTGAGGCGCTCACGTGTTGCGTATATGATGGTGCAGAAATGACACCAGTCCCCCAGATCGACATTCATGGCGCCAAGGCGCTTCTCGATCGTGGCGCCGCAGCCTTCGTCGACATCCGCGACCCTGACGCCTTCGCGACGGGCCACATACCCGGCGCCTCACATCTCACGACCCAGACGGCCGAGCGAGTCGTTCAGGGGCTGGACCGCGGACGCACGGTCGTCGTGTACTGCTACCATGGCAATTCGAGCCTGAGCGCCACGGCCTGGCTGCAAGAACAGGGCTTCACGGAGGCCGTCAGCATGGCCGGCGGCTTCGAGGCCTGGCGGATCGGTTACCCGGATGCCCGGGCAACACCCCTTACGAGCGGTGCGCCGCCCGTGACCGAGCCAACAACCAGAAGCGAGGGATGACCATGAAGCTGTTCGCGCTCCTCCTCACCACCGCCTTTGTGGTGTCTACCGGCGTCACGACCGGGGCCGCCGATGCCCCCGGTGTCGGCGATCCCGCTCCGGCCTTCAGCCTGATCGGGTCGGACGGCGAGACATACTCGCTCGACGATTTCAAGGGCACGCAGGCCTTCATCCTGGCCTGGTTCCCCAAAGCGTTCACCGGCGGCTGAACGGCCGAGTGCAACTCGCTCCGTGAGAGCGGTGACCAGATCAAGAGCTTCGACGTCAGCTACTTCATGATCAGTGTGGACGACGCCGAGACGAACAAGGAATTCGCCGAGTCACTGGAAGCAGATTTCCCGCTACTGAGCAACCCGGAGAAGGACATCGCGGAGGCCTACGGCGTGTTGAGCGAACGAGGGTTCGCGTCACGCTGGACGTTCTACATTGGCAAGGACGGCAACATCCTCCACGTCGACCAGTCGGTCAACGCGTCGACGGCCGGCGAAGACGTTGTCGCCAAATTGACCGAACTCGGCATCGACAAGCGGTAGCTCCGAACTCCTCCGACTCTTTCCTCCACACATGCGGTCGGGCGCGACGCGAGTCGCGCCCGACTCGTGCTCTGTTGGGTCGGGCGCCACACCACTCAGGCGACTGACGTAACCTCGCGCCTACCCTCCGAGTTGTTCGACGTGATGACGCAGGTGTGCGACGTAGTCTTGCGCCAAGAATCGAAGCGTGACAGGCTCGGCGTCGTCGATCGAGCAGAGATTGTCCCTTCGATCCTCGGGGATGGAGTCCATCACGTGGCGAAGGTGTAGGTTGTAGGCCCGCCAGAGATCGAGCAAATCACCCCACGACTCGAGCCCGTACCGCTGACAGTCGACCCACTCCGCCTGGGAGTATCCGGGAAACGACAGTGCTCCGCTCAACTGGCCGCGGACGAAACGCTGATGGTTATTCGCGGCCGAATCGATGAGGTGCCCCACGATTTCCTTTCGGGACCACTTCCCATGCGCGCCTGGCTGCCCGGCCTCGGCCTCACTCAACGTCCGGAGCCTGGCGTACGCCGCTCCGACCAGGAGCCGGAGCTCTTCCGTGATCTCATGCATTCAGTCTCTCCGTGCCGGAAAACCCAGGTGCGCGCGCGGAACCGAGTCTGGCCCGCGGCGGACGTCAGACGTCCAGCTCGTCTGCCTCCTCTGCCCGATCCATGATGAATCGGAAGCGCGCGGACGCATCCTTGCCCATCAAGTCGCTGATCACCCGGTCGGTCTCGATCGGGTCGGCGATTGCCACGCGTAGCAGGCGCCGAGTCTTCGGATTCATCGTCGTCTCCCACAGCACCTTCGGCATCATCTCGCCAAGGCCCTTGAAACGCGTGATCTCCGGCGTGCGGCGGCTCCCGTCCTTGGCATGTTCCCTCACGATCGCATCCCGCTGCCGGTCATCCAACGCCCACTGCACGTCCTTGCCGACGTCGATCCGGTACAGCGGCGGCTGCGCGAGATACACGTGACCCCGCGAGATGAGCTGCGGCAGATGCCGATAGATGAAGGTCAGCAGCAGTGTCGCGATATGGTGACCGTCCGAATCCGCATCCGCGAGGATGATGACCTTCTCGTAGCGCAGCCGAGACACATCGAACGTCTTGCCGAGCCCGCATCCGAGCGCGGTCACCAGGTCTGAGAGCTCTTTGTTCTCCCGCACCTTGGCCAGCGAGGCACTCTCAGTGTTCAGGACTTTGCCCCGGAGCGGCAGGATGGCTTGACGCGTGCGGTCACGCCCCTGCTTGGCCGATCCGCCCGCCGAATCGCCCTCTACCACGAAGAGTTCACTACCCGCGGCTCCGGGTGACGTACAGTCACTGAGCTTCCCCGGCAGGTTCAGCCGACCTGAGGTCGCACTCTTACGTGAAACCTCTTGCTGAGCGGCGCGGCTGGCTTCTCGAGCCCGGCCGGCGAGGATGATCCGCGCGACGATGGCCTCGGCAACGGTGCGGTTGTGATTGAGCCAATGCTCGAGTACCGGACGGACCACGGAGTCGACGGCTGAAACCAGCTCGGGATTGTTGAGCCGGTCCTTGGTCTGGCCCTGGAACTGGGGCTCTTCCACGAACACGCTCAGGATCGCCACGACGCCCTCGCGAATGTCCTCGGCTAGAATCGCCACCCCCTTGGGCGACAGGCTATGTGTCTCGATGTAGTTTCGAACTGCCTTGCCCAGCGCCGATCGCAGTCCGCTCTCGTGCGTGCCACCCGATCCGGTGGGAATGCCGTTGACGTAGCTGCGGAGGTGTTCGTCGGTGGACTCGGTCCACTGGAGAACGAGATTCGTCCGCAATCCGTTCTCTTTCTGCATTTCGAAGGGTGCGTCGTGTACCGGCCGGTCCGACCGATCGGCAACGATCTTCGCGAGGAAGTCGACCAAGCCGGCGTCATGCTGGAACGTCTTCGACTCTCCACTCGCCTCGTCCGTGAAAAGAATCCGTATTCCATCGTGGAGGTAGCTCGAGACTTCGAGGCGGTCGCGTATGAGCGCGGCGTCGAACTCCGTCTTCGGAAAGATCGTCGGATCGGGCCGAAAAAAGACCGTGGTCCCAGTGCCGCGCGCGGCACCCAGTCTCCTGACGGGTCCGGTCGGCTTGCCCCGTTTGAAGCGCTGCTCCCATCGGCGTCCATCGCGCTTGACCGTCGCGACGAGCTCATCCGAGAGTGCGTTGACGACGCTGGCTCCGACTCCGTGGAGACCGCCGGCCGTCTTGTAAGTGAGCGATTCGAACTTCCCGCCCGCATGCAGCGTCGTGAAGATCACCTCCAGCGCGCTCTTCTGGGTCTTCGGGTGCTTGTCCACTGGCACCCCTCGACCGTCGTCGGCGATCGTCACGGACGCGTTATCTCGGTGTAGCGTCACCGTGATGTTCGAGGCATGGCCGTTCATCGCCTCGTCGACGGCGTTGTCGAGGACTTCCCAGACCAGGTGGTGAAGGCCGGGCGAGCCGACGCCGCCAATGTACATGCCTGGCCGCTTGCGTACCGGCTCGAGTCCCTCGAGAACCGTTATGTCCTTTGCGGTATAGCTGCGCGCCATCTGTACTCGTGACTGAACGATGCGAGAATGGACAGGCCGCTTCAACCCGTGACCTGCGTTGCTTGCTCCGGAAATTGTACAACGGAGCATGGAGGCATCCGAATAGTCCACACATGGGAACAACATACGCCAACCATGCTCGGCATATTGACGTTGGTGGGCGCTGTTGCTGGCCGATGCACCAGCCGCTCGGGCAAAGGGGGGCGGATCCCACGCGTCGGGTTGATCGGCTGGAGCACGCGAGCGACCGCCCGTTCCGTTCACATGTCGGCACACCGGACGCGCGAAGACCAAGGCACCCCGGATGCGATGTTCATACGCTCTGTCATACGCCTTCTCCGACCGAGCCGCTCCGACTCGACCTGTCGATAACGAGTCTCAGCAACGCGATCACCTGACCAGGGCGCGCAGTACGCCACGTACCGCCTGCCAATCAGCCAGCTGCAGGCCGCCATGGTCGCGCTTCGAGTTCACCCGCACCTCGACGCCGTTCTTAGGTAGGCGGGTAAAGAGCTTCTCGTCCATCGCATCGCTGCCAAAGACGACGAACAGCTCGAACGAACCCGACGCCGCCGCGGCGCGGGTAACAGCAAGCCCGCGGTCCACCCGATGCAGTCGAACCTCGACGACCCTGTGTCCCGTCACGACCTCCAGGGGTGCGTTGCCGAGGTTGACTTCGAGATGCGCACGAAGATCCCGAGCCTGAAGTGCTCCAAACTCCGCCTCCGCCATCCGATAATGCCAGGCCAGCGCACCGGACTTCTCTTCAAGAAGCGTACCTGGCGTCCGTCTCGCGAAGTCTTCGAGGATCGGACGGACGCGCTCCTTCCAATCCTCGGGCAGAGGACGCGCGGCCTGCCAGTCGTTCTTGCCTGGCGGCTTGAACCAGTATCCATCCTCGGCATGCAGCGAGACGGCCACACCGCCGAACCAGCGCTGCATCGCCTCACGACCTCGCCCACTCACGACGTGAGTGCTCACGTCGGGTAGGTTGGCGAGTGCCTGAAGCAATTGCCGCGCTTCCCGATCTGGGGCCGCCAAGTCGGGCGCACTGGCGTACGGTACCAGCGTGCCGTCGTACTCCAGCATGAGCACCAAGGGTCGGGTGGCTCGCATCCGCTCCGACAGCACCTCGGCTGTCGCGAAAGGGGTCGGCTCGGTGTCGCGACGCGGCCGAGCCTCGACCGACTCGAGCGTCGAGAGGAACCGGTGCACCCAGTTGTGCACATCGCCCTCGAACACGCGACGGCGCAACGCTCGCATTCTCGACCGACGCTCGCGAGCCGGCATGGCGAGGGCACGCTGGATAGCCTTGGCCACACCATCGATGTCGTATGGATTGACCTGGATCGACTCGCCCAGCTCCGCGGCGGCTCCGGCCAACTCGCTGAGCACGAGGACACCGTCCTCATCATTTCTAGCCGCCACGAATTCTTTGGACACGAGATTCATGCCGTCCCGCAGCGGCGTGACCAGCATGACGTCAGCGGCCCGATAAAGTGCGGAGATGTAGCGCTCGGAGAACGACTGGTAGAGATAGTGAACAGGCGGCGTCGTCAGGGTCGAGTACGTGCCGTTGATCTTTCCAACAAGCTCGTCAACCTGGCGCCGAAACGCCGCGTACGCCTCGACCTTGACGCGAGACGGCACGGTCACCTGGATCATCCGAACCTTGCCGCGCACGGAGCGTTGCTGCTCGAGCAGTCGCTCCACGGCCATGAGGCGTCTCGGAATGCCCTTCGTGTAATCCAACCGGTCGATACCCAGCAGAATCCGAACGCCCGCATGCTGGGCACGAATCGCCGCCGCCTCCTCGACGACGGTCGGCTCGTCCGCCATCGCCGACAATCGCGCCGCGTCGACGCCCATCGGAAACACGCCGAGCCGCACCGTCCGGTCGCGATACGTGACGGTACCGATGTCATTCTCGATTCCAAGGACGCGAAGGAGCGCCGCCGTGAAGTGGCTCTGGTAGGAGAACGCGTGGAAGCCGACGAGATCGGCGCCGAGCAAGCCCTGGAGCACCTCGTCGCGCCACGGAAGAATTCGGAAGATGTCGGCCGCAGGAAACGGAATGTGGAGGAAGAAACCGATCCGGGCATGTGGCAGACGCGCGCGCAACAGACCGGGCACCAGCATCAGCTGATAGTCATGGACCCATATCGTATCGCCGTCGCGATAGTGGCTCGTGACGAGGTCCGCAAAGCGTTCGTTCACCCGCCGGTAGGCGTTCCACCCCTTGGCGTCGAGCGGGATCCGATCGACGAGATAGTGGAACAATGGCCATAACACACCGTTCGAGAAGTCGTCGTAGAAGCGCCTCACTTCGGCGCGCGTGAGGTACAAGGGCACCGCTCGCAGTTCGTCGAGCTGGCGCTCGTATTCGCCCCGCTGGTCCGCCGTGAGGTCGGACACATCACCAGGCCATCCGAACCACAGCCCTTCCGAGCGATCGTGCGGCTCACGCAGCCCTGTCGCGACACCGCCCGCAGAACGGACGATGCTCACCTGTCCGCGCTCGACCTTCACTGAGAGCGGGAGACGGTTCGATACGAGGAGAAGTCTGGCCATGGCGCCGTGACGGATCGATGACTCGACCCACTGCGGATGTGCGGAGAGGACGCTTCCAGATGGTATCACGTGGCGCTCCGCAGGCTCCTCGCGAGTCGGGACGTCGCATCACGGGTCGGCGAGTCGGACAGTCGCGGGTCGGGTGCGGGCCATTCGGTGCGTGCTAGAGTGGGTAGGTTCAGCCGAGCCGGGTCACGATCAAGGAGAGTAATGGAATGGCCATCCACAAAGTTATCGAGGTATTGAGCGAGTCCAAGAAGGGCTGGGAAGACGCGGCCCAGAAGGCAGTCGCGGACGCGTCCAAGACGATCAAGAACATCAAGTCGATCTACGTCAAGGAGATGAGCGCGTCGGTCAAGGACGGCCAGATCGCCAGCTACCGCGTGAACGCCAACATCACGTTCGAGCTGACCGACTAGTGGCCACGCGCTGAACGAGCACTGGATTCCGGAGTGTGGCGCCCGGCTGGCACAGGCGCGACGACCGAGCATATCGGGAGTATGTGAGGGAGACGGAACGCCGCCAGACGGGATGCCCCGCCCCGAAGCCGGTACGTGCTCAGCGTGTACGGGCCACTAGTAGTCACACACTCCGAGGGCAGGCAAGACGAGCGGACGCCCCGTTCACCTTGCCCGCCGCTCGGCCATCCCCTCACGCCAATCGCCCTGCCAGCACGACCTGCTCGGCTGATATCTCGGCTCACCCACGGCGCTTCGCCACTCGTGCTATGTTGTCCACGACGGAGGGACGCATGCCCAAAGCCCGCAGGAAGCAACCATCGCGTCGTCGCCCGAGCGCGGCTCCCGAGCCCACGACCAGAAATTACGAGAAGCTCGGTCTCTTCTATCTCGGTCGACCGTACGACCTGGCCTCCGACACCACAAAGCCCGGGCTCACGCTGTACGACTCCAAAGACCTGACGACCCACGCGGTCTGCGTCGGAATGACGGGGAGTGGTAAGACCGGGCTCTGCGTCGGCCTGATCGAGGAGGCGGCGATCGACGGAATCCCGGTCATCGCGATCGATCCCAAGGGCGATCTCGGCAACCTGATGCTGACCTTTCCCAAGCTCTCGGCCCGCGACTTCCGGCCGTGGGTCAACATGGACGAGGCCGAGCGTCAGGGGATGACAGCCGATGAGTACGCTGCCGACCGCGCCGCCCAATGGCGAAGTGGACTCGCGGATTGGCATCAGGATGCCGACCGGATCCGGCGGCTCCGAGAATCGGCGGACTTTGCGGTCTATACACCGGGGAGCACCGCAGGCCTGCCGATCTCGATCCTGAGCTCCTTCGCGGCGCCGCCTGAGGCGTTGCGTGAAGATCCGGAACTGCTGGCCGAGCGGATCAACACGACCGCGACAAGCCTGCTGACACTGGCTGGGATCGACGCCGAACCCGTCAGGAGTCGCGAGCACGTACTGGTCGCGACGATTCTCAGCAGCGTGTGGGGCGACGGACGCGACGTGGATCTGGGATCGCTGATCCAACACATCCAGCAGCCGCCGGTCAAACGCGTTGGAGTGCTGGATCTGGATGCCTTCTATCCGGCGAAGGAACGCTTCGAATTGGCCATGCGAATCAACCAGCTGCTGGCTGCTCCAGGCTTCGAGCTGTGGCTGAAGGGCGAGCCTCTCGACGTCAGTCGGCTGCTGTACACGGAAGAGGGGAAGCCGCGTGTGTCGATCATCTCGATCGCGCACCTGGGCGATGCCGAGCGCATGTCGTTCGTATCCTTGTTGCTGAACCAGGTCCTCGGATGGATGCGGTCGCAGCCGGGGACCAACAGTCTGCGGGCCATGCTCTACATGGATGAGATTTTCGGGTACTTTCCGCCCGTCGCCAATCCGCCGTCCAAGGCTCCGCTCCTCACGCTGCTCAAGCAGGCACGCGCGTACGGGCTCGGCGTCGTCCTGGCGACGCAGAATCCAGTCGACCTGGACTACAAGGGACTGTCGAATACCGGCACCTGGTTTCTCGGGCGACTCCAGACCGAGCGCGACAAGGCGCGCGTGCTGGATGGGCTCGAGGGTGTGGCGTCAGGCTCGGGGTCGCGCTTCGATCGGGGCGCGATGGAGGAGACGCTGGCGGGCCTTTCGAGCCGGGTCTTCCTCATGCACAACGTGCACGAGGACGCGCCGGAGGTGTTCCAGACACGATGGGTGATGAGCTACCTGCGCGGGCCGCTCACCCGAGAGCAGATCCGCACGTTGATGAAGGACCGAAAGGCCCAGGCGATCAAGCCGGGTGCTTCGGTCGAAGCCGGTCCCCCCGCGACGCCGACACGTGCCGCCCAGGGATCGGAGCCCGAAGCACCAACGCCGGCACGCTCGCGCCCCGCTGGGCCATCGGCGACGGACGAGGCCAAGGCGACGTCGCCGCCGATTCTCTCTCCTGACATTCCGCAGTATTTCCTTCCGATCACGGAGGATCGCGAGAGCGCCAGCTACGCACCTGCACTCTACGGCGCCGCCACGCTTGACTTCTCGGACCGCCGGTTGCGCGTGTCTGAAACACGCGACGCCGCGTTCGTGGTCCGGATGCGTGAGGGCGCGGCTCCGGTCAACTGGAAGACGGCGACACCCACCGACTGCGCCCCCGAGGAGCTCGGGAGCCAGCCAGACGAGACGCTCGAGTTCGGAGACTTGCCAACCGCGGCCACCAAGGTCAACAGCTACGCGAAGTGGGAACGAGCCTTCAAGAGTTGGCTGGTCAGAAGCCAGACCTTAGAGCTGCTCGAGTGCCGGGACCTCAAGATGGTCTCCCAGCCAAACGAATCGGAGCGCGATTTCAGGATCCGGCTGCGCGATCGGGCTCACGAGCAGCGGGACGAGGCGGTCACGAAGCTGCGAAAACGCTACGCGACGAAGATTCGGACGCTCACGGAGCGGGTGCGGCGATCCGAGCAGGCGGTGGAGCGCGAGGCGAAGCAGGCAAGCCAACAGAAACTCCAAACGACGCTGTCGTTCGGTGCCGCCGTACTGAGCGCGATGCTCGGTCGAAAGGCCACCACGCGCTCCACCCTCGGTCGTGCCACGACGGCGGCACGGGGCGTCGGTCGGTCGATGAAGGAGCAACAGGACATCACACGCGCGAAGGATACTGTCAGCGCGCTGAAGGCTCAGCTCGCGGATCTGGAAGGCGAACTGCGGCGATCGATCGACGAGCTGGAGTTGGAGTTCGACCCGCTCACGGTCGAGCTGGACCCGGCGGTCGTCAAGACCTCGAGTCGCAAAGTGTCGAGTCGCTTGGTTGCGCTCGTCTGGTCGGCCTAACCTCTCGCGGGTCAGGGCTCCAGGTCAGGCACCACCGGTAGAGGGCGCACGACGCGCACGAATTCCCCGCGTTGCAGCAATTCGCGCCCCTTGCCACCGCGCCCCGTCACCTCGTATTTCGCTGTGCTGATGTTCTGAGTGCTGCCCCGATTCGTCTCGACCGTCAAGAAGTCACGATCGCCGGTGGAGGCGACGAACCCGATGACCCGGTCGGCGCCCTTCGGAATCTTGACGAGGATCACGCCGCGCCCTGGACCACTCAGGTAATTGATCCCTCCGATCCGACACAGGACAGCTCGCGCCTTGCGGGACGCGACGATCATCACCTCCTGGCCCGTGATGATCGCCGCGTCGACGACCTCGGCACCCGCAGCCGGTCGCGCAAACCGCCGGCCGCTTCTCGTGCTCGGCTCGAGGAACGGCTCCAGACCGAAGCGCAGGGCATAGCCGTCGCTCGTGACCGCCACGGCGTGGGTCGGCGGAATCGCCCCAGCGCGCTTGGGAGCGACGCTAGGAGTGACGCGCGGATCGAGACTCGTCGCCGCCACGATGCGCTCGCCATCCTTCAGCTTGAAGAAGCGCTGGATCGGCTCGCCATAGCCAGTCGACGCGGGCATGTCGATCACGCGAGCGGTGTACGCCGTGCCGAAGTTACTGAAGAACGCAACGGTAGACCGTGTGCTTCCGGCCAGCGCAGCCAGTACGACATCACCCTCGCGCAGCCGCGTCGTCGACAGATCGCGAACCTCCTTCTGCCGCTTCACCCAGCCATCGCGCGACAGGATGACGACGTTGTCCTCCTCGACGATGAAGTCGTCGGCGGAGTACTCAATCTCGTCTCCGACGCTCTCGATCTTCGTACGACGCGGGTCGCCCGTGGGTCCACCGTACGCTTTTTGAATCTCGCCGAGCTCGCCGCGGACGACCTTCCAGCGGCCGTCCTCATCTCGAAGCAGGGTACCGATCGTCCTGGCGCGTTTGCGTTTCGCGGAGAGCTCGTCCTTGATGAGCTGAATCTCTAGCTTCGCCAGGCGGTAGATCTTGAGCTCGAGGATCGCATCCGCCTGCTCAGCATCCAGCCCGAATCGCCCGATGATCTTCGAGGCAGCATCCTTCTTGCCCTCGGATCGCCGCACGATCCTCAAGATCTCATCGAGCGCATCGAAGACCTTGGCGAATCCTTCGAGGATGTGAATGCGTTTCTGTAGTGCCGCGAGCTCATGCTCCAGCCGCTTCGTGACGACGTCCAGTCGAAAACGGAGAAAATGCCAGAGCACGGAGTGCAAATCCAGTCGTTCGGGTCGACTGACCTCCGGGTTCTCGGTCGGAATCAGGCAGGTTAGGTTGACGATGACGCTGGTCTGGAGCGGTGTGTGCTTGAACAGGTACGCCATGACCATGCTCGCATCCGCTTCGTGCTTGAGCTCCAGGCGAATTCGGACATCGTCGGTCGAGAGATCCTTGACGTCGAGCAACTGCGGCAGCTTCCGACTCAGGGCCACATCGGCGATGCGTTCGATCAGCTGCGACTTGTTGACGGTGTACGGAACGCTCGTGATGTCGACCGCCTGGCTGCCGCGAGACGGCGGCCCCGTCGCCCATGTGGCACGCAGCCGAATCGAACCGGAGCCGCTCCGGTAGATGTCCTTCAGCTCCTCCGATGTATTGAGAATCTGGCCTCCCGTCGGGAAATCAGGCCCTTTGACGTAGCGGCACAGCTTGTCGCTGCTCAGGTTGGGGTTGTCCAGCAACTTGCTCAGCGCGGTGCAAATCTCGCCGAGGTTGTGCGGGGGAATGTTGGTCGCCATCCCGACCGCGATGCCGGTAGCACCGTTGATGAGGAGGTTTGGCAGGCGGGCCGGCAACACAACTGGTTCCGACTTGGTGCCATCGTAATTCGGTCGGAAAGGGACAGTCTGCTGGGCGATCTCCGCGAGCATCTCGTCGCTGACGCGCGCCAAACGGCACTCCGTGTAGCGCATGGCCGCCGCCGGGTCACCATCGAGCGATCCAAAGTTGCCCGAGCCGTCGACTAGCGGATACCGCAGGGAAAACGGCTGCGCCATGCGGACGAGCGTCTCGTACAGCGCCGCGTCGCCGTGCGGGTGATAACTACCCATGACGTCCCCGACGACCTTCGCGCACTTACGGTGCTTCGTGTCAGCCGTCAGGTGCTGCTGCCACATGGTGTACAGAATGCGACGCTGCACCGGTTTCAAGCCGTCCCGCACGTCTGGCAGTGCGCGGGACGTGATGACGGATAAGGCGTAGTTCAGATACCGGGTCTGGGCGGCCTCGTGAAGCGCAACCACTTCGGGCTCCTCCGCGGCCGTGTCCTGTGTGCGCCCGCGCCCGCCTCGACGCTTGGGCTTCGAATCGACGGTCAGGTCGGCATCACTGTCGAGATCGAACAGACTCGGACCGGATGCCTTCGTTCTGCGCTTAGTCATGATGGATCGGGAAATTGGAATGGTCTGGTTCGGCCGTCAGCCCGCCTTTGGGCAGCACCTAGGCTCGTGCCGATTCGATATCGACCGCGATGTTCCGCCACTTGCCCTGCCGGAACCGGAGCACGGAGAGCGTGCTCCGTGCGAAGTGGCCTACGACGATCGCCAGCCAAATGTCAGTCGGCTGGAGACCGCGCGTCGCCTGAAAGTAGAGGCACATGCCGATGGGAAGCAGCATGTTCGACACGATCGAGATGTACAGCGGGCTCTTGGTGTCTCCAGTGCCCTGGAGCGCGCCGGTGTAGGTCAGCGCCACGGTGATGAACAGGCCGGAGACGGCGAGGTATCCCAAAAGCTGTCTCCCGAGCTCGAGGACGATGGGGTCGTCCATCCCGAAGATCGCGAGCAGATACCGTGGAATGGTCAGGAAGAGCAGCCCGATGACCGCCGCAACGCCCAAGCCAATCCGAGACGACATGCGCACGGACTGGGCCGTTCGCTCGGGCTTGCCCGCACCGAGATTCTGCCCGGCGACGGCCGCCGTCGCCCCCATGAGCCCGACGGATGTCCAGGTAATCAGCGAGAACAGTTGCGTGTACCCCACCGTGTAGGCTGCCTGCGCCTCGGCGCTGTGCTCGAGCGAGCCGATGAATCGCAGCAGCATGAGACCGGCGAGGTTCATGGCGATGCCCTGGAAGCCGGTCGGCAGACCGAAGCCGAAGAGCGCACGGATGATCCCGAAATCTGGCTTGAGCGACATGGAGCGCGAGAACTGAATGACGCAACGCCCCCTGAAGAGCAGGTACATGCCAATCACGGCGGCCGTCATGCTGGCGAGCACGGTCCCCATGGCGGCTCCGAGCGTCCCGAATGCCGGAATCGGTCCCAACCCGCGGATGAGGATGACGTTGAAGACCATGTTCAGCACGGTCATCATGATGCCCAGCCGGAGTGGCGTCTTGGCGTCCCCCGCGGCTCGTAGCGCACCGCCCAGCATGAAGAACATCAGCAGCCCGATGCCGAACGTGAACATCAGTCGGAGATACGGCAGCGCCTCGGCCTTGACCTCCGGGGCGGCATTCACGATGTCGAGCAGTTGGGGACTGAAGTAGTACCCCAGCGGTGCCATGATGCCGCCGGCCAGGATGATCGACGTCAGAAACGCCTGGTACACGGTCCGATTCACCTTCTCCGGCTCGTTCGCGCCGGCGAACCGGGCCACCAGGACCGCCATGCCGGAATACATCGAGCTAATGAAGACGATGACGACGATGAAGATTTGCCAGGAGACACCGATCGCCGCGTTGCCAGTGTAGCCAACGAAGTTGCCGACCATCGTGTGGTCGACGATCCCCTGCAGACCGGTGATCACGTTCTGCAGCATCGTCGGCCAGGCGATGGTCCAGACGGCCCGCAGCATGGGGCCCTCGACGATGGATCGATCGAAGTGGCGCTGCTTGGGGGGTGGCGGCATAGAGAGCGTCGACCGGGCAGTGTATCAGAGGACGACGCTCGCCGCGGCACGCGCGGGGCGAACCTTTTACCCTCGATAGTCGTCACAGTTCAGAGGTTCCCCCATGTCCACACTCGCCCACGACCTGCGGTTCGCGGTCCGAACATTCATCGCCCGGCCGACCTTCACTGCCGTCGCGCTCCTCACGCTCGCCCTCGGCATTGGCGCCAACACGGCGATTTTTTCGGTCGTGAATGCCGTACTCCTGCGCCCGTTGCCGTACGAGGATCCAGATCGTCTCGTCGTCATCCTGTCGACCCGGGTTCGCTCGGGAGACCAGCGGGGAAACATCGCCCCGGCCGACTTCCTCGATTTTGCACGCACAGCGACGAGCTTCGAGCGGGCGGGCGCCAACGGCTGGGTCGGGTACACGACCGTAACCGGAGCCGACGAGCCCGAGCGGGTCGGCAACGTGCGCGTCACGTGGAACTTCCTCCGCACGCTGGGCGTCGACCCCATGCTCGGTCGACACTTCCGTGAGGACGAAGACCTGCCCGGCGGCGATCGCACCGCGATCATCAGCCACGGCTTATGGCAACGCCGGTTCGGCAGCGACAGAGACATCATCGGCCGCACCATCAACCTCGACTCGAACCCGACGGCCATCATTGGCGTCATGCCGCCGACGTTTCGCCACATCGAGCACTACCCCGATCGTGAAGCCGACATCATTACGCTGTATCAGTTCGAGCCCGTGGATGGGAATCGCGGCGGGCACTTCATTCGGGGCCTCGGACGTCTGAAGCCGAGCGTTTCACTCGAGCAAGTGCGTGCCGAATTACAGACGATCGCGAGCCAACTCGAGGCCGAGTACCCGACCACGAACACGGGCAAGGGAGCCACCGCCTACCCCCTGAACGACGAGATCGTCGGCGAGACCCGCTCTGCGCTCCTCATCCTGCTCGGCGCGGTCGGGCTGGTGCTCCTGATTGCCTGCGCCAACATCGCCAACCTCTTGCTCGCCAACGGCGCGACGCGACACAAAGAGCTCGGGATCCGGGCGGCGCTCGGTGCGGGTGGTGGCCGACTCGTGCGACAACTGCTCACCGAAAGCCTCGTGCTGGCCCTCGCAGGCGGCGCCTGCGGAGCGGTTCTCGCCCTATGGACGACGCGCGCGTTGTCCACGCTGTCCGCTGAAACGCTACCGCGAGCCGACGGCATCGACCTGGACGCGACGGTGCTCGGGTTCACCCTCCTGATAGCCAGCGCCACGGGCCTTCTCTTCGGCCTTGCGCCGGCGCTCCAGGCGGCTCGCGCGGACCTGAATCTGGCGCTCGGCGAGGGAGGCCGCGGGACATCGCGCGGCGCCGCGCGACGGCAGATCCGCAACGCCTTGATTGTCGGCGAGGTCGCCTTGTCTCTCGTACTGCTGATCGGCGCCGGGCTGCTGCTCAAAAGCCTCGACAAGCTGCAGAACACGAACCCCGGGTTCACGGTCGAGACGGTGCTGAGCGCGCAGTTGTCGCTACCATCGGCCGAGTATCCGGAAGCCCGCACGGTGGCGTTCTACGAACAGCTCTCCGAGGCCATCGACTCGCTCCCAGGCGTCGCGGCTGTCGGGGCGACAAACATCCTGCCACTGTCGCGAAACTACGACGGACGAGGATTCCAGATCGACGAGCGTCCGATGCCACCCGGCGAGAACCCGTCGGCACAGGCACGATCGGTCCATCCTGGCTACTTCGACGCGATGGGGATCCGGCTGCTTCGCGGCCGGCTGTTCGACATACGCGACGTCGCCGACGCGCCGCTCGTCGTGGTCATCAACGAGGCAAGCGCACGGGAGTTCTGGCCGGAAGGCGACGCGATCGGCAAACGCCTGACGTATAACGCCGGTGTACCCCGAGAGGAACAGCAGGTCGCCGGCGGGCCGGGGTCACGCGAGATCATCGGGATCGTGTCGGACACGAAACACCTGGCTCTGGCCGCCGCTGCGGAGCCCTTCTTCTATACACCGCACGCGCAGATCCCGCACATGCGGGACATGACGCTGGTTGTCCAGAGCGACTCAACGGACCCGGCCGCACTCGCCGGCCTGATTCGACGTGAGGTGGCGACGCTCGATCCGGACGTGCCACTCTTCAGAGTACTCGCGCTAGCGAGCCTCATCTCATCCGCTACGGCCGAACCACGCTTCCAGACCCTGCTGCTCGGCACGTTCGCAGCGATCGCACTGCTGCTCGCGCTCGTCGGCGTGTACGGCGTCATCGCCTACACCGTCAGCCAGCGAACGCACGAAATCGGGTTGAGAATGGCGCTCGGCGCAGGATCCGGCGAGGTGACGCGGATGCTGCTCTCGGAGGGCATGACGCCGGTGCTGATCGGGATCGGTGTCGGGCTGATTGGCGCCTTCGGGCTCACACGAGTGCTGACATCGATGCTCTACGATGTGTCGGTCACAGACCCGGCGACATACGTCGCAGTCCCCGGGGCCCTGATCGCGACGGCACTCCTCGCGAGTTACATCCCCGCTCGCCGCGCGATGCGGATCGACCCGGGCTCGGCGCTACGCGGAGAGTAGGGGCTCGCGGTCTTCAGAAAGAGAGCCTGCAAGCAACGGATGACCTCGGTCGAGCGACTGTCGAGGTAGTCGTGGTGCGGTGCGGATAGCAGGCTAAGGCGCTGGGCGAGCAGAAAAAAGCCTGGGCAGACTGACGACCAGCCCCACCCAGGCTCAACGTGCCGCGAACCGCGCGTCCCTAGTTCCCGCTGGGCCAGACGACGCCCTGGTCCTTCTCGGTGACCGGGCCGATGCCCTTGTAGACGAACTTCTGGACGCGCTTCCCCTCATAGGTCTCGGTCGTGTAGATGTTGCCCTGCGAGTCGGTCGCGATGCTGTGCACGGCGAAGAACTGGCCCGGTTGACGTCCGCCGTCGCCGAAGCTGGTCAGGATCTCGAGCGACTCGCGATCCATGATGTAGACCTTCATGTTCTTGCCATCGGCCAGGTAGAGGTACTTCTGCTCCGGGTCCCGGGAGAACGCGATGTCCCAGGTGGATCCGTCACCGAGCGTTCTGGGCGCTACCTGGACCTCCTTCACGAACGTCCCGTCCTTGCGGAAGACCTGAATGCGATCGTTCGGTCGGTCGCAGACGTACACGTGACCGTCGTTCGTGGGCTCGGCGCAGTGCACCGGGTTGCGGAACTGCTGGACCAGCGGGGCGTCGGGATTGTACCGACCGAGATTCGTGTCGTCCGGGTCGTTGCCGTACGCGCCCCAGAATCGCTTGACCGCGCCCGTGTCCATGTCCAGGACCGCGACACGCTTGTTCAGATAGCCGTCCGAGACATACGCCTCGTTGGCGTCTGCGTCGATCGAAACCTTGGCAACTCGGCCGAAGTTCTCTGTCGAGTGGCTGTCCCCCGTCATCCCAGCCCGACCGCCCGGCGACGCCGGCGGCGTAGCCGGATGCGTCCCTGGCGTGCCGAACTGCGCGATGAACTTGCCGTCGCGCGTGAACTTCAGGATGTGGGCATCGTCTTGCCCGTTTCCGCCGATCCAAATGTTGTCCTTGTGGTCGAGTGTGATGCCGTGGTTGGACTGTGGCCAATCGTAGCCGTCTGCAGGTCCGCCCCAGTGCGCTGCGAGGTTGCCCTCCGGATCGTACTCGAGAATCGGCGGAGCGCCCGCACAGCATTCGCCCGTCGGCGGGTCTTGTTCGGCGCCTGCCTCGGTCCTCGCATTCAGCGTCGACGAGCTGCGGTGGATGATGTAGACGTGGTCGCGCGAGTCGACTCCGACGCCAATCGCCGAGCCGAGCACCCAGTGGTTCGGCAACGGCTTCGGCCACATCGGATCCACCTCGAACATCGGAGCCTGGACCGCCTGGGCCTCGACCGACGCGATATCTTCCAGCATGGCCTGACCGACACCAAGGCCGACCAGAGCCGCCAAGAAGGTCCCCGCAACAAAGAGATTTCGCTTCTTCATCCTCTAACTTCCTCCCGTTCGCGCATACGTCGTGGCCAAGGACCCGCCCGGTCCGCACCCGAATTGCAACGCTGAAGGTTGCCACTATTAGGGGCACGCGCGCAAGTCGCTGAGGGCGTCACGGCCGAGCAGTGCGCCAGCGGCAACGGTCGAACAAAAACGCTGTTCATCTCCATTCTTCTTAGAATCGGGCGCGTCGGCCCCTCCTTACACCGTGAGCATCATGCGGGCCGGATCCTCGATCAGGCCCTTGATGTGCACGAGGAACTGTACCGCCTCCAGGCCATCGACGAGGCGGTGATCGTAGCTGAGGGCCAGGTACATCATCGGCCTGATCGCGACCTGCCCCTTCAGTGGAACGGCCCGATCCTCGATCTTGTGCAGTCCGAGGATGCCGACTTGTGGTGGATTGAGGATCGGGGTGCTCATGAGCGACCCGAACACGCCACCATTCGTGATGGTGAACGTGCCGCCCTTGAGGTCGTCGAACGTCAGGGAGCCATCCTCAGCCTTCCGCACGAACGCTTTGATGCCCGTCTCGATGTCCGCGAAGCTCATGCCACCCGCGTCACGTAGGACCGGAACGACCAAGCCTTCCCGCGCCCCCACGGCGATTCCGATGTCGTAGTACCGCTTCAGCACCATCTCATCGTCCTGGATCTCCGCGTTGAGGCGCGGAAAGGCCTTCAGAGCGGAGACGGCAGCCTTGACGAAGAACGATGAGATCCCGAGGCCAACGCCATGCTGCTCGCGAAAGGCCTCCTTGTGGCGCCTTCGAATGGCCATCAACTCGGTCATGTCGACCTCGTTGAAGGTCGTGAGCATGGCGGCGGTTCGCTGAGCCTCCACGAGACGTCGTGCGATCGTCTGTCGACGACGCGAGAGACGAACGCGCTCCTCGAGGTCGCCTCGATCCGAGTCCACGCTCAATTGAGACGACTCGGCGGCGGTGTCGGAAACGGGGAGCGGTGCCGCGGGTTCGGCCGGCCTCGCCATCTCGACGATCCTTCGGGCAGACCCGGCGGCGCGAATCCGATCATCCGGCTTCGGCATCGGATCGGCGAGGTGTGCGGCCGGGCCGCGGGCCTCGTACTCGGTCTGTGGATCGACGCGAGGCGTGACCTCAGACTCGCCCTCCTCGATGACGCCGAGCAGCTCACCGATCTTCACGTCGGCGCCTTCAGGCTGCGCGATCGACGCCAGCACGCCCGCGCGCGACGCGGCGACCTCGAGGTCGACCTTCTCGGTTTCCAGCTCGACGACTGGCTCGCCGACGTCGACCCGGTCGCCCTCCTTCTTCAACCAGCGGGCGACGGTCGCCTCGACGACGGACTCGCCGAGCTCAGGGACAATGATGTTCGTGGACACAGGTGCGGGCTCCAGTTGGGCTAGGGGCTAACGGCTCTGAGCTCGGTCTCGCTCACGGGTACTGTCATGGCTTCTTCCGCTTGCGACTCGCCTTGGTGATCCTCGAGCCGGAGCCTCGGGGCCGGACGATCGGTGCGAACGCGGCCTCGACGATCTGTTGCTGCGTCGCCGCGTATCGGGCAGCCGATCCGTCGGCCGGACTCGCACTCCGCGGGCGGGCGATGGCACGAACGGGAACCCGGCCACGCATCACTGACTCCAGCCGAGGACGGACGAACTCCCAGGCGCCCATGTTCTCAGGCTCTTCCTGGACCCAGACGAGTTCCTCGAGGTTTCGATAGCGACGGGCGATCTCGTCGAACGCCTCGAGCGGAAACGGGTAGATCTGCTCCAGGCGGCAGATCGACACGGACGTGGACGGAGCTCGCAGCTCGCTCGTCACGAGGTCCACATGCACCTTGCCGCTGCAGAGTACGAGACGATGCACCGCCTTCGCCCGCGTGCTGGCATCTGCGTCGTCGATGAGTTCCTGCCAGCGACCCCGCGCGAGCTCTTGCGGCGATGAGGCCACGAGTGGATGTCGGAGCAGACTCTTGGGCGTGAAGATGACGAGCGGCAGCGCGTCGCTGCAGAGCAGCGACGCCTGCCGGCGAAGCAGGTGGAAGTACTGTGCCGCCGTCGTGCAGTTGGCGATCCGCATATTTGTGTCGGCCGCGAGCTGCAAGAATCGCTCTTGCCGCGCGCTGGCGTGATCGGGCCCCTGACCCTCTTGCCCGTGCGGCAGCAGCAACACGAGTGACGGTGTCTGGCCCCATTTGGCGCGTGCCGATACGATGAACTCGTCCAGGACCACCTGAGCGCCGTTCATGAAGTCGCCGTACTGCGCCTCCCAGACCACGAGCCGCTCGGGAGACTGGACGTTGTACCCGTACTCGAAACCGAGGACGGCATTCTCAGTGAGCGGACTGTTTCGAATCTCGAACGCCGCCTGTGCCTGAGGCAACGCCTGCAACGGGATGTGTCGCGCGCCGGTCTCGACATCGTGAATCACGGCGTGCCGCTGACTGAAGGTGCCCCGCTCGACATCCTCTCCGGTCATGCGAATCGAAACCCCGTCGGCTAGGATCGAGGCAAACGCCAGTTCCTCGGCCGCAGCCCAATCGACCGTCGTCTCGGCCGGCTTGTCGAGCACCTGGCGACGCCGGGCGCGGGCGCGTTCGATTTTTCGATGGCAGCTGAAGTCGTTCGGAAGCGCGAGCAGCGCCTCGTTGAGCTCGCGCAGCCTCTTGATCGGAACGGCAGTCTTGGCCAGCCGGGCCGCACCGGATGGAGGAGGTGGTGGCACCGGCTCCTGGAGGTCTCGTTCGGGCACGGTGGACTCGAGCGCGACCTGGAGCTCCACCATGTCCCGACGAATTAGCTGGTCCGGCCACGACTCCTCAATCTCACTTCGTGCCACGAGTTCGCGAGCCCACAGCTCGCGGACGGTGGGGTGGGTCGCGATCGTCCGATACATCTGGGGCTGCGTGAACGCCGGCTCGTCACCTTCGTTGTGTCCGTAACGTCGATATCCGACCAGATCGATGATTAGATCGCGGCGGAAGCGCGACAGATAGGCGAAGGCGAGTCGCGCGGCTTCGATGCAGGCCTCGGGATCGTCCGCGTTGACGTGCAGGATCGGCACTTTGAAGCCACGTGCGAACCCGCTCGCATACAGCGTGCTGTAGGCGTCCTCGGAATCCGTCGTGAATCCCAGCTGATTGTTGGCGATGATGTGGATCGTGCCACCGGTTGCGTAGCCCGGCAGCTTCGAGAGATTGAGGGTCTCGGCGACGACACCCTGGCCCGGGAATGACAGGTCCCCGTGAATTAGAATCGGGAGCGTAACCGCGGGGTCGAACCTCGCTGGCCCCGCCCTGTCGACCCGCGTGCCGGCCGCCCGCGCCATCCCCTCCACGACGGGGTCGATCGCCTCGAGATGACTTGGGTTGGGCGGCATGCTGATGACGAGGTCCAGCTCACCGTTCTCACGTACGGCCCGACGCGCGCCGAGGTGGTACTTGACGTCACCCGACCACGCCATATCGTCGTTGAAGTTATTCCCGTGTCCGGGATCCCTAAATTCAGCCAGGATCTGCGCGTACGGCTTGTACAGCACGTGCGCCAGGACGTTGAGTCGGCCGCGGTGGGCCATGCCAATCAGGACGTTGGTGATATGAGCCTCGGCCGCCTCGCCGATCACCTCCTCGAGAATCGGCACCAGCATGTCGACGCCCTCGATGGAGAATCGCGTCTTGCCAGGAAAGAACCGATGCAGGAATCGCTCGAATACCTCGACCCGCGTCAGTCGACGTAGGAGCGCCCGGGGATCGATCGGATCAGTCGGCGCCCGGAAGCGTGCGCACTCGACCGCCTCGCGCAGCCAGTCGCGCTCTTCCGGGACGAAGATGTGTGCGTAGTCGTGGCCCGTCGACGACATGTAGATTCGCCGCAGTGCGTCGATGGCATCGAGCGCCGTCGAACTTCCCTCGCACACCGGCCCCCCCACGAGATCCGCCGGCAGTCGACGAAGCGTATCCTCGTCGACACGGTGCGTCTCGGAGAGGAGCGCTGGGTCGCCGAGAGGGCGACTGCCGAGCGGGTCGATCGAGGCGGCCAGGTGTCCGTACCGCCTGATCGACTCGGCAAGGTTCACGGCGCCAACGACAGCCCGGATGTCCGCAGCCGAGGCTTCGCCGTCGGGCTCGGTTCGGGGCGCTCCGGATCGCTCAAACAGATCGCGTAGCGACGGCTCCACGCTGGAAGGATCCTGGCGAAACCGGTCGTAGTGGCCGACGAGATAGGCTTCGTTGAGGCCGGTCAGGCGATCTCGCGGGGGCATCTGGCAATAATAACAGGCGGGCCCCTGAGACCACCTTGTTGCCGTCTTGTTGCCGTCCAAGGCAGATTGTGACTATACGTGACAGGTCCTGATAAACTAGTGGTCTTCGGCAGTGGCCACATTCGTGCGCGCTGCACGCCATGAACATATTGGATCGACTCAAATCGCAGCCTCCCTGGAGAGACCCCGACCCGCTCGTGCGGGTCGACGGCATCTATGAAATCCCGGATGAGGACCAGGATCTCCTCGCGTCAATCGCGCGCGAAGACGCCGACCCACGCGTGCGGCGGGCCGTCGCACCCCGTCTGCAGGACCCGTCGGTCCTCGCCGAGCTCGTCCGGTCGGACACCGATCCGGACGTGCAGGCCGCGGCCGGTGACGCCCTGGCATCGGTGGCATGCGAGGCCGGCGACGAGGCCAGAGCCCTATCGGCCCTCGCAGGCGTGACCGATTCGCGGCATGTCCTCCAGGTAGCGAAACACGCGTCGTACGAGGCGATCGGACTCGCGGCGCTGGACCGACTCGCGGATGCGAAGGTGATGCCCGTCCTGGCCAAGCAGTCCGAGCTGGCGACGGTCAGACTGGGGGCGACCAGCCGCGTGGACGACCTGAGCGAGCTGAGCACCATCGCGCAGAACAGCGAGCACAAGGACTCGGCTCTCGCGGCACTCGAACGCGTCAACGAACCGGAACTCCTCAAGTCCATCGCCGCGCGCGCCAAGAACAAAGTCGCGGGGCGACGCGCGAAATCGATGCTCCGGGCCGTGGAGGAGCGTTCCTCGACACCCAACCCGGAAGCGCCGGCGGTACCGCCGGACGAGCGCCTCCGGGATCTCTGCACGCGTCTGGAAGGACTCGCGTCACTCGACGACGAAGCGAGACTCGAGGCGGAGCTCACGTCGGCAACGCCCGAGTGGCTCGCCGTGCGTGGCGAGACGCCGGAGGCGCAACTCGATGACCACGGGCTCGCGGGTCGCTTCGAGGCCGCCTGCGCCGCGCTCCGCGAGCGCGTCGCCCGTCTCTCCGCCGATCGAATCGAGGGGGAGCGACTCGCCGACGAGCGACTGACGCAGCTGGCACCGCATCGAGCCCTCTGCGACTCGGTCGAGGCGCTCGCTGGTGACCTCGCACCCGCTCGCGTCACCGAACTGAAAACCGAGTGGGCGGCACTGCCGATCGTCGAAGGACCCATCGCCGAGGAACTCGCCAACCGTTTTCAGAGGGCATGCTCGGCCATCGAGCGCGGGGCGGAACAGGCCGCAGCCGACGCCCGACGGCACGATCGCCTGGAAGCCCTGCTCGCCGAAGCGGAAGCGATCGGCACCGATCTGGAGGTGTCGGCCGCAGTCGCTCACTGGGGACGCCTCCAGAAGAAGTGGCGATCGCTCACGAGCGAGGCCGCGCCCGGCCCCGAGCACACCACTCGCGTCGAGGCCGTCGATGCGGCGATCGCCGCCCGAGTCACCGGCGAGCGCGAGGCACGAACCCGAGCGCAGCATGAGGCACTCGCCCGTCTGACTCGCCTGGCCGAGCGGCTCGAAGGGCAAACCGGATCCGATCAGACAACGCTCAAGGCAGCCGAGCGCGCCATGCGTGACATCCGGACAACCCTCGACCGGCTCACCGGGGTTGGGGCCGCGCGTCGCGCCGATGGTCCGGCGGGCGCGAAGCCCGCGCCCATTCTCCCGCCGAAGCCGGATCGTGACGCACTGATCGTTCGATTTCGGGAGATCCAGACGGCGCTCTTCCCTCGGCTCGAAGAACTCCGGCAGGCCGACGACTGGCAGCGATGGGCCAATGCGAGCGTCCAGGAGCAGCTGTGCGCTCGTATGGAGACACTGGCCGGGGCCGAGGACCTCGCTGAGGCGGCACGCCAGCTCCGCCTCCTGCAGGACGAGTGGAAGAAGGTCAAGACGGCGACCGCCGACCGCTCCGAGTCGCTCTGGCATCGCTTCAAGACCGCGGCGGACGCGGTTCGTGAGCGCTGTCAGCCGCACTTCGCGGAGCGGGCCCTGGGGCGAGCCAGCAACCACGAGCAGAAGCAGCGTCTCTGCGAGCAGGTAGAAGCCCTGGCCGACTCGAGCGACTGGATACGAACGGCGGATGCCATCAAGAAACTCCAGGCCGAGTGGAAGGGGATCGGACCAGGGCTCCACGAGAAGGCGACGTGGGAGCGTTTCCGCTTTGCGTGCGACCGGTTCTTCACTCGACGTAAGGAGGACCTGGGGCAGCGAAAGAAGACGTGGTCGGCGAACCTGACAGCCAAGATCGCTCTCTGCGAGCAGGCCGAGGCCTTGGCCGGCTCCACGGACTGGGAGGCGACGGCAGCCGCGATCAGGAAGCTTCAAGCCGAGTGGAAAGCCACCGGACCGGTCCAGCGATCGCGCGCCGAGGCCATCTGGAAACGGTTGCGCACGGCCTGCGACCAGTTCTACGAAAACTATCAAGGTCGCGACGTCGCAGCCAAGGAAGCGAACATCGCCGAGCGGGAGAGCATTTGCTCGGAGCTGGAGGGGCTCCTGCCGGCCAGCGACGAATCCGCGCCGGCGGCCGCGCCCGACGGCTTCATCGAGACGGTTCGAAGCCTACGCAGTCGGTGGAACAAGGCGGGCGTGGTCCCAGGCGCCAGAGCGAGCACGCTGACGGCGCAGTTCGACGCCATCATCAAGCGACTCGCCGAGACGTATCCGACGAGCCTCAAGGGCACCGACCTGGACCTCGAGGCGAACGCGGGACGCCTCGAGCGGCTCTGTGAGCGCGTTGAGAGCTTCGTGAAGGAGGAGAGCACAGTCACGTCCACCGCGACCCTTGCAGCCCAGCTCCAGGAGGCGCTCGCCGCCAACACCATCGGCGGTTCGGTGACCGACGAATCGAAGTGGCGCTCGATGACCGACGAGGTGCGAGAGGCCCAGGAGGCCTTCAAGCGCGTCGGTCTCGTGCCTGCGGCGGCGAGCCGTTCACTCCACGATCGATTCCGACGTGCCTGCGACCGGTTCTTCGATCAGCGCCGCAAGTACCAGCCGCAACGACCGCCCAGCAACAACCCGCGGCAGCATCCAGCCCCCCGTCGAGGTCAACGCTGATCCCTGCGCCATCTGCCGGGCGACGCCAGACCCTGGAGTGCCGCCAGTCGTGGACCGTCGTCTCGCCGCACTCTTCCTGACGATTTTCGTCAACCTGATCGGGTTCGGGATCATCATCCCGTTGCTGCCGTTCTACGCGGAGAGCTTCGGCGCGTCGCCCCTCCAGATCGGTCTGCTGTTCGCGTCATTCTCGCTTAGCCAACTACTGGCCTCACCGCTGCTCGGCGAACTGTCTGACCGATGGGGTCGTCGCCCTGTGCTCATGCTGAGTCTGGTGGGCACCGCGATCAGCTTCACGATGCTCGCCCTCGCACCGAACATGCTCGTGCTGTTCATGGCGCGCATCATCGATGGCTTGTCGGGTGGCAACATCACGACGGCTCGCGCCTACGTGGCCGACGTGACGACGGAGGAGAACCGCGCGAAGGGGTACGGCGTCATCGGTGCGGCGTTCGGACTGGGCTTCATCGTCGGACCCGGACTCGGCGCAGCCTTCTCCGTCATCAGCTACACGGCGCCCATCTGGGTAGCCGTCACCCTGACGCTGATCGCCCTGACCGGGGCGTGGGCCTGGCTCCCCGAGACGGTCCATCGGGTGGCGGCAGGCGGCGAGTCGTGGTGGCGGCTGCTCCCGACGATGCTCCGGCGGGACGGACTCGGACGCCTGCTCTCAGTCGACTTCCTGTACTGGATGGGATTCTCGATGTTCCAGACTTCGTTCGCCCTCTTCGGCGAGCGCAGGTTCGGCTTCGGCGTGGCTCAGATCGGCTATCTGATGAGTGGATTCGGCGTGATGGGTGTGCTCGTCCAGGTCGTCATCATCGGCCGGGCCGTGGCCGCATTCGGCGAGCGACGCGTGCTTCTTGGCGGTCTGACTTCTGCGACGATAGGCATCGCTGCGGCCGCCGCGAGCGGTTCGGCTTTCACCTTTGCGCTCGCCCTCCTTCCCGTCGCACTGGGCATGGGACTGTGTAATCCGTCGCTGTCGAGCCTGCTGAGCCGCAGTGCAGGAGAGCACGACCAAGGGCGAATCCAGGGTACAGCTGGGGCGCTCGAAAGCCTCGGGCGCGCGATCGGGCCGGTGCTCGGAAACGGCCTGCTGCAACGATACGGCGAGGGCTGGGCCTATGGATGGGCCGCCGTGCTACTCGCCATGACGGTACTCGTGGCGATCCCGTATCGCACGAGGGTCGTCGCGGGCGTCTGAGCGCGCCGGGAGGGCCGGTCGCAAGCTCACCTACCGCCAGGGCATCAACTGCTCGATCCACTGAATGCGCGTGAGATCGTTGTAGATGACCGTCACCATGAGCATCACCAGGACGGCAAAGCCGGCCATCAAAAACTTCTCCTTGACCCTGAGGCTGAAATCGCGACCCGCCAGACCCTCGAGGCCCATGATGAAAATGTGACCGCCGTCGAGCACTGGGATCGGCAAGAGGTTGAGGATCCCCAGGTTGAGGCTGATCATCGCCATAAGGCTGAACAGCGCCACCCATCCGATTCGTGCGGCGCCGCCGGAAAGTTGCGCGATGGCGACCGGACCCATCAGTTGCTTTGGCGAGGTCTCACGCGTCACTAGGCCCCACAGCGTCTGAAAAATCAGGCCGGACCACTGGTAGTTGCGCTCGAGGCTCATCTGGGCCGCTTGCAGCGGACCGGGGTCGATGCGACGTACCTCGTACGGGCTAATCTCTACTCCGATGAGGCCGATGTCGCCGACTAGCGCCGGTGTTACGACGATGTCTCGTTCGGTGCCGTCCCGCAGAATCCTCAGCGTCAGCGGCTTCTCGGGCTGCCCGTTGATGATTGTCACGATCGAACGGTCGAGCGAGGGTACGTCGCCGCCGGCGGTAAGAATGACGTCGCCCGCCAAGATACCCGCCTGGTCGGCACGGTCGCCGGGTCGGACGGCTCGAATCTGCGGGCGCATCGCAGGCAGGACCCCGAGCTCACCCATTTCGAATTCCGTCTGGGAGTCCGGCGTCACCTGTAGAGTCAAACGCCGACCGTCCCGTTCGATCACGATGGGAATTTCCCGTTCCGCGCGCGGCATGACGGCCACGAACAGAAGCTCCCAGGTGTCGACGTCGGTGCCAGCGACGCTGACGATGAGGTCACCCGGCAGAATGCCGGACCGGTCGGCAGCCGAACCCTCCGTGACCGAGCCCACGACAGGCGGCTGCTGCTCGTACGCCGGCACGTCGGCTCCCTGGTACAACACGAACGCCATGACGACGACCGCCAGTACGAGATTCATGAGCGGCCCCATGATCAGGACCTGGAAACGCTCCCATTTTGTCTTGGACAAGAACTCGTCATCGGAGCCGGAGCGCGGGTCGTCCGGGTTCTCGCCAGCCATCTTCACGTACCCGCCGAGCGGGATGGCGCTGACGCAGTACTCGGTGTCGCCACGCGTGATGGACAGCAGCTTGGGTCCAAAGCCGAGCGAGAACGTCAGGACACGCACCCCGATCTTGCGGGCCATGAGGTAGTGTCCCAACTCGTGCACGAAGATCAGGACGCCGAGAACGAAGATGAAGGCCAGTATGCTCGTCAAGATTCCCTCAGTCGATCCATTCTAACAGGCTGCGGGCCGAGGCTCGGCCCGGACGCTACGAGACGGTGCTTGTCGCCAGCTCCGAAGCACGAGCGCGTGCCCAGCCGTCCACGGCACGCACGTCGTCCAGCGATCCGAGTGCACACGAAGCCGTTGGGGCACTCATGACGTGCTCGATCAGTCGAGCGATGCCTGGAAATGGCAGCCGCCCCTCTAGGAAAGACGCCACGGCAACCTCGTTGGCCGCATTCAACACGACCGGAAGCGATGCCGGCCCCTCGAGGGCTCGGTACGCGAGGCCAAGACATGGGAACCGCACGTGATCGGGCTCCTCGAATTCCAGGCATGCGGTGGCCGCGAGGTCGAGCCTAGCCAGCGGCGCGTCCCACCGATCCGGATAGGACAGCGCATACTGGATGGGCAGTCGCATATCGGTCACGCCGAGTTGGGCGATCATCGAGCCGTCTCGCAACTCGACCATCGAGTGCACGATGGACTGGGGGTGAATCAGGACGTCGACCCGATCGGATGACACGCCGAAGAGCCAGCGCGCCTCGATGACCTCCAGGCCTTTGTTCATCAGCGTCGCCGAGTCGATCGTGATCTTGCGACCCATCTTCCAGGTCGGGTGTTGCAGCGCGGCGTCTGGGCTCACCGAGTCGAGCTGCGCCTGTGACAGGTGTCGGAAGGGTCCTCCGGACGCCGTCAGAATGAGCCGCCGTAGCTCGGTGGTGTCCCGCCCGTGGAGGCACTGGTGAATGGCGTTGTGCTCGCTGTCGACAGGCAAGATGGCCACGCCCTTGCGCCGCGCGGACTCGATCATCATCGCGCCCGCCATGACGAGCACCTCCTTGTTCGCCAGTGCGATCGTCTTCCCCGCCTCGATCGCCGCGAGGACCGCCTCCAGCGCGGCCGTGCCCGAGGATGCGCACAGCACCACGTCGACGTCGGGGTGGGTCGCAACTGCCGCGAGGCCATCTTGACTTGCATCGGCCACGTCGACGCCCCCGATCTGGCGCTTCAGGAGTTCTCCGCGGAGAGCCCCGGCCGCCGACTCGGTCGCCATCGCGACGGTGCCGGGCCTGAAGCGCTCGACCTGCTCGATGAGCTTCGCTCCGTTCGTGCCGGCCGCGAGTCCGACGACCCGGAGCCGGTCGGGATGGGCCTCGACCACCGACAGCGCACTGCAGCCGATCGAGCCGGTCGAGCCGAGAATAGCGAGGCGCTTCATGGGTACGCGCCGTTCAACGCCAGGACCGCACGAAAATGTAGAAGACGGGACCGGCAAACAGCAGGGCGTCGATTCGATCCAGCATCCCGCCGTGCCCTGGAATCAGACTGGAGGCGTCCTTCACGCCCGCCCCGCGCTTCATGGCCGACTCGAACAGGTCGCCGACGATCCCAAGCGCCACGATGCTTGTGCCCAGCAGGGCGAGCACGGCGACGGGAACCGTCGGCAGCCACCAGCGACCGACGCCCACCATCACCAACGTCCCGACGAGGAATCCGGCCGCCGCGCCTTCGACCGTCTTGTTCGGGCTGATCCGAGGCGCCAGGGCACGCCGCCCGAGCAGCCGCCCGCCGTAGAACTGAGCCGTATCGCTCGCCATCACCGTCAGCAAGAGCAACAGCAAGGCCGGCGCACCGGCCTCGGCCCGAATCGCCGCCAGGGCACCAAGTGGCAACGCCAGATACAAGACCGCGAACAGCGCTGCCGACACGTCGAGCACTATTTGACGGCCCTCATCGGTCGAACTCATCGCCGTCGCGCCCACAGCGATGGTCGCGGCCATGAGGGTGCCGTCGACCCTCCCACCTGGCCAGCCGGTCGCCGTGCAGACGGCCAAGACCGCCATGACGGTCACCGGCGTTGGAATATGCGCCCCCAACTGCATGGCGAGCGCCCGATACTCGACGAAGGCGACCACCGACACGGCCGCAGCCAGCGCGAGCGTCGCCCACGCCGGCAGCAACCAGATGACGGCCACCACGACCGGGACGAGTAGCAGCGCGCTCAGAACCCTCGTCATCGATCGTCTTCTCCGCGAGGTGCCGTGCCTGGGCTGGACAGCGCGATGCGAGTCGCGAGCGCCTTAGCCTACGACCGCCGGCTGGTGGATGCCGCCGTACCGCCGATCGCGTTTCTGGAACGCCAGCACGGCCTCGAGCAGGTGCCGGCAGCGGAAGTCCGGCCAGAACGTCTCGGTGACCCAGATCTCCGCGTATGCGATCTGCCAGAGCAGAAAGTTGCTGACCCGCATCTCGCCGCTGGTTCGAATCAAGAGATCCGGGTCGGGTTGGCCGGCCGTGTAGAGCAGATCCGAAAAGCGTCCCTCGTCGAGCTCCCCTGGCGCCAGCCCCTGGCGCACTGCCTCTCGAGCCGCATCGACGATCTCGGCGCGACCACTGTAGTTCAACGCGATATTGAACCGGAGGCCCGTGTTGCCGGATGTTCTCTCACGGGCCGCGGCCAGCTCGTCCTGAATATCCGGTGCCAGATCGCCGATGCGGCCCATGACCTGGAACCGGACGTTGTTCCGCAGCAGCGTCTGGAGCTCCAACCGGAGATATCGCTTGAGCAAGCCCATGAGCGTCGACACCTCGCCCTCGGGGCGCTTCCAATTCTCGACGGAGAATGCGTAGAGCGTCAGGACATCGATCCCCAGCCTGGCCGACGTCTGGACCGCAGCGCGCACCGACTCGATACCCGCCCGATGACCCTCGACGCGGGGCAGATGCCGCTGCGCGGCCCAGCGGCCGTTGCCGTCCATGATGATGGCGACGTGGGACGGCAGGCGGGAGTAGTCCACCGCACGCGCCAAGGCCTCATCTGGAGAACCGGGCGGAATCCAGGCGAGCAAGTCTTCGAGCATCAGAGTCAGAACGAAAGCAAACGCTGATGATACAAGGTGTTAGAGCCAGGTTCAACCCAGCCTGGGTCTCGCGATCGTGCCGTTCGGCCGCTCGAAGAAGCTCGGCCCAAGGCCTGATTCCCGAAGACGTGACACTGGTGGAAGCGGCTTCACAACTCTGACAGACATCCTGCGCGCCTGTGCGCACGTAGCGCGCCGGCTTGATCCGCCCGAGCGAAGCCGAGGGGCAGCCAAGCGCCAGCGTCACGCGGGTTCGAGATCCGCTCGGCTGAAGCCTTCGCGGCACGGAGCCGGTGTGTGTACCGCGGGGACGGGCCACTAGTACTCCACACAGACCAGACAGAGCCCGTGGGCCGGTGCCGTCATGCCGGCATCGGCTCGGCGGCCCGACTCCAAGGCGGCAGCCACGCTCTCGGGAGTTCGGCGGCCGTGTCCGACCTCAACGAGCGTACCGACGACGATTCGAACCATGTGACGAAGGAACCCGTCGCTTCGGATCTCGAACAGGAGCAAGCCTTCGTTCTCGAGGTGCCAACGGAAGTCGATGGCAGATGGCGCTGTTGTCTGCGGCGCAGCATTCGCTGTCCCCGGCTCACTCAGCCGTGCCTCGAGAATCGTCCGGCGTGTTGAAACGACATCGCTACCGGTGGACCGAAAAGCGGAGAAGTCATGGTGCCCGACCAGGCGCTCGCACGCCTGTGTCATCGCGGCCACATCGAGCGGCTGCCTCACGTGCCACGCATAGTGTCGGTCGAACGGACTGGCGACCGCCCCGGTACGAATACGGTACTGATACGTCTTGGATCGCGCGGAGAACCTCGCGTTGAAGTCCGACCCCACGGGCTCGACGGCGACGATCCGCACGCTGGCGGGCTGCATCGAGTTGAGTGCCTTCAGCAGGCCGTCCGGTCCGATCGCCCGCGTGATTGTGGCGCTGGCAACCTGTCCAAGGGCATGGACACCCGCGTCGGTGCGGCCGGCGCCCACCGCAGCGACCGCACGGCCCTCGAGCTGGCCCAGGGCCTCCTCGAGCGCCCCCTGGATGGAGCGGCCTGCCGCCTGACGCTGCCATCCGACGAACTCGGTACCGTCGTATTGGAGCGTCAGCTTGACGACTGGCATGGCGCACTGGCGACGCGCCTCTCGCGGCGAGGCTTGGCGTGAGGGATCAGGTGTCTCCCCGGACAGTCGGCCTCGACCCAGGCTTGATGAGCGGTCGTTTCTCGTCGCATAGCGGACAGGCGTCCGGTGGGTACGTCGGAAAGTCCACCGACGCGAGCGGCAGGAATGGGACGCCGAGATCCACCGAGCCCTGACTCCGGTCAATGATGGCGGCAGCACCGGCGACATGCGCACCGGCCGCCCGGGCAACCGCGATGGTCTCGACGGTCGAGCCTCCCGTCGTGACGACATCCTCGATGACGAGGACCCGATCGGCGTCGGACAGTGTGAATCCTCGACGAAGCGTCAGCGTGCCGTGTTCGCGCTCGGCGAACACCGCCCGCACCCCGAGTGCGCGGCCGGCCTCATGCCCGATGACGATGCCCCCCAGCGCCGGGGCAAGGACAGTCGTCACATCGAGTCCAGTCGCCCGAGCGCGAATTGCCTGTCCGAGCGCCTCGGCGTCGGCCGGATGCTGGAGTACGAGCGCGCACTGAAGATAGCCGGCACTGTGGCGGCCCGAGCTGAGCCGGAAGTGTCCGTCGAGCAGGGCACCGCATCGCCGAAAGAGCTGCAGCACGTCGTCTGGATTCATGGCTCGCGTCGTTCCCTAAGGGCTTGGTTCCGCACGGCGGCACCGGCTGGAAAAGCGTGAGTAGTATACAATTCTGTGAAACTCGGCATCTCACCACTCCGTCTATAGCTCACAGGGCCCACGGTACGATCCGGAATGGTTCGCTTCTTGCTTGGGCTACTCCGCGAACGACGTTTCGCGCGTGGCGCTCGCCTCGACACCTCGTTTTCATTTGGAGAAGTTCGTGATGCGGCTGCAATGGCATTCGGTACGACTCGTCATCATGTTTGCCCCGGTGCTGTGGGCGCTACTGGTCGGTTCGGCGCTGCCCGCCGCCGGACAATCGCTGCCCGTTCCCGGACAGTTCACGTCCGATACAGGGTCGTCGTCGGATGCTGCCATTCAGGTGCCGGAGGCTCAGCAGGGCCCGACACGCAGCCTCTCGATTGACGATGCCGTCGCACTCGCGCTGGAGCAGAATCTGAGCATCCAGGTCGAACGCATCAACCCGCTGATCCAGGATCTGGGCATCGCCCAGGCGCGCTCGAACTGGACCCCGAACCTGAGCACGACGTTTCAGTCCAACGGCCGAGACACGCCCTCGAACAGTGCGATCGCCGGTGGCGAGACGAAGATCAGCGACTCGTCGACCGCCAGCACGCTCAATATCGACCAGCTCCTTCCGTGGGGTGGCGGCAGCTATGCACTCTCGTGGGGAAGCTCGCGATCGACGACGACCAACATTTTCTCGAACTTCGACCCGGTCCTGCGGTCGAACGTGGATTTCACGTTCGTCCAACCGCTGCTGCGAAACTTCAAGACGGACACCACGCGGCAACAGCTGCTCGTATCGACGAAGAACCGCGAGATCTCGGACATCCAGCTGCGCGAGACGATCGTGCAGACGGTTCGCAATGTGAAGAGCACCTACTGGAACCTCGTGTACGCCAGGTACTCACTGGCCGTGCAGCAACAGGCGCTCGAACTGGCGCAGGAGTCCCTCCGAAACAATCGAACGCGCGTCGAAGTCGGCACGATGGCACCCATCGACATCGTCGAGGCGGAGTCCGAGGTCGCCCGGAACGACGAGGCCGTCATCCTGGCCGAGGCAGCCATCGAGCGCGCCGAGGACGAGCTGCGAGCGCTCATCTTCGATCCGTCGCTGCCGGACTTCTGGAACGTCACGATCGAAACCACCGACGAGCCCGTGCTGCAGACACAGCCGATCGACATCGACTCGGCCGTCGGCAACGCCCTCGGGCAGCGGACCGATCTGCGTCGCGCGCAAAAAGGTCTCGAGAGCAACGAGATCGACATGCGCTTCTTCCGCAACCAGACATTGCCCGACGTCAACCTGCAGGTCGACTACGGCTTGAACGGTCTCGGCGGATCACGTTTCATCCGGGGCCCGGGATTCCCCGGTCCGGTCATCGATCAGACGGAGACCAGCTTCGGATCGGTGCTCGGCAGTATCTTTGCGAACGACTTTCCCTCGTGGACCCTCAGCCTCACGGTCGGCTATCCGATCGGCACGAGTCAAGCCGAGGTGGGCCTGGCCCAGTCGCGGCTGCAGCGCACCCAGGCCCAGACACAGATGAAGAGTATCGAACTCCAGATCGCCACGCAGGTCCGAGAGGTCGGTCGCCAGGTGAATACGAACCTCAAACGCGTGGCAGCGACGCGCGCGGCTCGCGAACTCGGTGAGCGACGCCTCGACGCGGAGCAGAGGAAGTTCGAGGTCGGAATGTCGACCAGTTTCCTCGTGTTTCAGGCCCAGCGCGACCTCTCTCAGGCGCGCGACGCCGAGCTGCGAGCGATTCTCGACTACAACCAGTCGCTCGTCGACTTCGAGGCGGTCCAGGAATCCGCCATCACCGGTGGCGGCATCACGGTCGGCACCACCCAAACGACCGGCAACACGACGGTCCAGTAATCGTCCGGACGGCGGGGCCAGGCGCGCGCTCCGACGTGGGCCAGAGGTGTTAGACTCGCGCGGTGCCGAAGGTTTCGGTCACGGTCATCACGAAGAATGAGGCGGTGAATCTTGCCGCCGCCCTCGATTCCGTCGCCTGGGCCGACGAAATCCTCGTGGTCGACTCCGGAAGCACTGACGGCACGACCGAGATCGCTCGTCGGTACACTGACCGGGTGATCACCCGCGACTGGCAGGGCTACAGCGCTCAGAAGAACTATGCGGCATCCGCCGCGAGCCACGACTGGATCCTGTCGCTCGACGCCGACGAGCGCGTGACGTCCTCGCTGGCCGACGAGATCCGTGGCATCCTATCCGTGGAGCCGAACGCGCGTGGCTACCGTATCCCGCGGATCGCTCACTACCTCGGGTGCTGGATCCGCTCAACCGACTGGTATCCTGACTATCAACTCAGGCTGTACGACCGCCGGGTCGGTCGTTGGACGCCTCGCCCAGTGCACGAATCGGTCACTGTGGAAGGTTCGATCGCGAAGCTCTCTGCCGATCTGGAGCACCATCCCTATCGCGACATCTCGCATCATCTGACCACGATCGATCGCTACACGACGCTCTCGGCAGCGCACCAGCACGAGCGTGGGGCGCGCGCCAACATCTGTCAACTTGCGATGCACCCCGCGGCGGCATTCCTGCGCAACTACGTGCTGAGGCGCGGTGCAATGAGCGGCAGCGCCGGCCTCGTCATCTCGATCTTGAACTCGTACTACGTCTTCCTGAAATTCGCGAAGCTGTGGGAGCTTCAACGGGCAGCCGGCCGCGCCCAGGAACCGCGGTAACTGCGCCGAGGCAGAAGACATGCTCTCGCTCCACATCGACACGGCACGAGGGTGGCGGGGTGGTCAGAATCAGGTCCTGCTCACGGTGCTCGGGCTGCGCGCCCAGGGGCATCGAGCGGTCCTGGTGGCCGACCCTGAGGGCGAGTTGCGACGTCGAGCCTCCGAGGGCCCCGACGTCATCCCTCTCGCCACGACGAGCGAGATGAACCTCCGTGCGGGATGGCGTCTGTCGCGGGTGCTTCGCGAGCTTCGACCGGACGTGGTGCATGCGCACGATCCGCGGGGCGTCGCGGTCGCGGCGCAGGCATTGTCGCTCGGCACGTTTCCGAACAAGCCGGCGCTCGTCGCCTCGCGCCGCGTTGACTTTCATCTGAAGGGCAACGCGTTCTCTCGCTGGAAGTACCGGGCCGTGGATGTCTTCATCTGCGCATCCAGGGCGATCCAGACGATGCTCGTGGCCGACGGCATTCCGGAGGCGCGCACGGTCACGGTGCACGAGGGCATCGATCTCGCCCACATCGATGCGGCGCCGGCACTGAACATCCACCAGGAACTGTGGCTCCCGACGCACGCTCCGGTCGTGGGCAATGTGGCGGCGCTGGTGCCGCACAAAGGCCAGCGCCACCTTGTCGAGGCCGCCACCCTCGTGCGCCAGGAGGTGCCGGACGTCCACGTCGTCATTCTCGGAGAGGGCGAGCTACGGAGCTCACTCGAGCGTCAGATCAAGCATCTCAAACTCGAGAAACACGTGCTCCTCGTCGGGTTCCGGCCCGATGCGTTGTCCTACATGAAAGCATTCGACATCTTCGTGATGAGCTCGATCACCGAAGGCCTAGGCACGTCCGTTCTCGATGCGATGGCGTGCCGTCGTCCCATCGTCGCGACGAGCGCAGGTGGCATCCCTGAGGTCGTGACACCGGAGGCTGCAGTGCTCGTGCCCCCGAGGGACGATCGCGCGTTGGCCCGGGAGATTCTAGCCTTGCTGGGAGACGGGCCGCGACGAGCCCACATGGGTGACGCGGGCCGCGCGCATGTGGAGCAACACTTCAGCGCCGAACGGATGGTGGGCGCGACGCTCGCCGTCTACGAGCGCCTGGTCGGCACGCGCCGCGTAGCGGGCACTGCGAGTCCCTCTGTGGACGCTTGAAGCCGCAGGCATTCATCATCCCCAGATGACACATCGCGAAATCGTATCGCACCGGATCCAGCGGGTCGAGGCGACGTAGCCCGTCCGTGATCTCGGCCGCCATCCGCCAACCGGGAGTACGGTACCGCGTCAGGCCGAGACACTGCCCGACTCGCACCACGTGCGTGTCAAGCGGAATGACCAACTGGGCAGGCCGAACGTTGGACCAGAGCCCCAAATCGATCGCGTCACTCCGAACCATCCAGCGCAGGAAGAGATTCAGGCGCTTGCACGCGCTGCCTCTCGATGGTCGGGGAAAGAAGAACCGAACACTCGGGTCGGGCCCGACGTGATCACGAATCGCGTCGAGCGGTATGGCACTCGCCCGGGCGGTGAACGATTCGAGCGCCGGGCCGACATCGTCGGCGTCAGAGGGGGCACCCAGCCCGAAGAACCCCTCGAGTGACCCGGCCGTCTCGATCATGACGCGCTGGACCCAGAGGAGCGCCATGAGATCGCCTCCGCGGGCCCAGCGGTGCCCCAACGTGCGGAAGTCCGGGGCCACGTTCGCCGGGTCGAACGTCCTGACGAATCGAGCAGGCATCGGCCCCATGACGTCCAGAAGCCGACCGACTGACTGCAGGATACTGCCCACACGCCCGAACGCCAGGGCCGAGGTGCAAAACGCCACGACTTCTCGGTCCGCCGGATCGGTGTACGGGCGAACCAGCTGAATCGGATCTGTGGCCGACTTGGCCTGATTGAATTCGAGATAGAGACGATCGAGGGCCCGCTTGAGGGAGGTCACTCGTCGACCGAGATCCAACGCCCGCCGATCGCCTCGTTGACGTACAGCGTCCGGCCTCCGACCATGGTCGCGGCCACGCCGCCACGTAGCGCCCACCCATCGAATGGCGTATTCACGGCATGGGAGCGGAAATGGGATGCCGTCACGGTCACGGCCAGCTCGGGTGCGAGGATCGTGATGTCGGCAGGTGAGCCAGGGGCGAGAGTACCGCCCGGCACCCTCAGGATACGGGCAGGATTTGTCGACAGGAGCTCGACCAGCCGCGACAAGCCAATGACACCGGCATGCACGAGCCGGTCGAGTGAGAGCGAAACCGCTGTCTCGAGCCCGATGATGCCGAACGGCGCGTGGTCGAACTCCAGCGCTTTCTCGTCGGCGTGGTGGGGTGCGTGATCAGTCGCAATGGCGTCGACCGTCCCGTCCGCGATCCCGCCGAGCATGGCCTCGACGTCGGCACCGCCGCGTAGCGGCGGGTTCATCTTGACGTTCGTGTCGTAGCCGACGAGCCCGTCGTCAGTCAGGATGAAGTGATGCGGTGCCACCTCGCAAGTGACCGAGACCCCGCGATCCTTGCCCGACCGGACGGCTCGAAGCGACCCGGCGCTGCTGAGGTGTGCGACGTGGAAGCGGCCGCCGGTGAGTTCGGCCATCGTCACATCACGTTCAACCATGGTCTCTTCCGCAGCCCCCGGGATGCCACGCAGGCCGAGCGCGGCGGCCCGGTAGCCCTCATGGGCCACACCGTCTCCCTTGAGCGACGGATCCTCACAGTGATCGATGATCGGCATGTCGAACATGCCGGCGTACTCCAGCGCCCGGCGCATCAGCAGCGCGGTAGCCACCGGGCGACCATCGTCGGACAACGCCACGCAGCCGGCCTCGCGCAGCTCGCCGATCTCGACGAGTTGCTCACCCTTCGACCCGTACGAGACCGCGCCGATCGGATAGACATGCGCGGCCTGCGCCTCCGAGGCCTTCTTCAGAATGCGCGCAGTGACGCTTGCCGTGTCGTTGATCGGGTCGGTGTTTGGCATGCAGGCGACGGCGGTGAACCCGCCAGCGAGGGCGGCCGCGACACCGCTGGCGATCGTCTCCTTGTGCTCCTGCCCAGGCTCGCGAAGGTGCACGTGCATGTCGATGAACCCAGGGCAGACGACGCAGCCAGACGCAATTTCGATGATCTCGGCGTCCTCCGCCGCCACGTCGCGCTCCACCCGGACGACCCGGCCCTCGTCGATGAGCACGTCGGCCGTGGTGTCGAGGCCCTGCGACGGGTCGACGACCCGGCCACCCTTAAGCAGTTTCTTCATGTCCCGCGCCACCTGCGAGGAGATAGAGCACGGCCATCCGGACGGCGACGCCGTTGGCGACCTGCTCGAGAATGACCGAGAACGGTCCGTCGGCGACCTCGGAATCGATCTCGACGCCGCGATTCATGGGTCCTGGGTGCATCACGATCACATCGGGCCTGGCGCGCGCGAGCCGGGTCGCCGTCAGACCAAAGAGATTGGCGTACTCACGAAGCGACGGCAGGAAATTCCCGACCATGCGCTCGCGCTGAATGCGCAGCAGCATCACGACGTCGGCATCCTCGACAGCCTCGTCGACCGACGTCGTGGCCCGCACACCGAACCGCTCGATGTCTGGCAGCATCAAGGTCGCCGGACCGCAGACCGTCAAGTGAGCCCCGAGCTTCCCAAGAAGCAGCATGTTCGAGCGGGCGACGCGGCTGTGGAGCAAGTCACCGACCACCGCCACCTTGAGTCCATCGATTCGCGGCTTGTGTTCGAGAATCGTGAATGCGTCCAGGAGTGCCTGGGTCGGATGCTCGTGCATCCCGTCCCCCGCGTTGATGATCCGTGAGCGGCAGACCCGCGCCAGCAGATGACAGGCGCCGGAGGAGGAGTGCCGCATGACGATCATGTCCGGCGCCATCGCCTCGAGGTTGCGTGCCGTGTCGATGAGTGTCTCGCCTTTCGACACGCTCGACGTGACGCTGGCGATGTTGAGACTGTCCGCGCTCAGTCGCTTCTCCGCGATCTCGAACGACGTACGCGTTCGTGTGCTCGGCTCGAAGAACAAGTTGACCACCGTCTTACCGACCAACGCGGGCACCTTCTTGATCGGCCGCTCACCGATCTCCTTCATGGCTTCGGCGGTGTCCAGGATCAGCCGGATCTCTTCCGGCGACAGGTCGGCGATGCTGAGCAGATGCTTCGTCCGAAGCCCGGTCGCGTCGGCCTGATCGTTCTCCCCAGGCGGCGCTGGCGCGGCAGACGACGATGTCTTGGCCTCGATTGTCACGGGCCGGCCTCGTCGACGACGACCTCGTCGATCGCGTCGATCTCCTGCAGACGAACCTGCACGCTCTCGTCCCTCGACGTCGGGATGTTCTTGCCGACGTAGTCGGCCTTGATCGGCAGCTCCCGGTGGCCACGATCGACGAGCACGACGAGCTGAATCGCTCGAGGACGCCCGAAATCCACCAGCGCGTCGAGCGCGGCCCTCACCGTGCGCCCGGTGTACAGGACGTCATCCACCAGAAGAATCCTCTGGTCGTCGATCGAGAACGATATTTCCGTTCGCCGGACCAGCGGCTGAGGTCCAACCGCCTGCCGCATGAGATCGTCCCGGTAGAGCGTGATGTCCAGCGCGCCGGTTGGAATCGATTCCCCCGTGATCTGCTCCACGTTCGCCGCCAAGCGCTTGGCGATCGGCACGCCACGAGTCCGGATGCCGACGAGCGCGAGCTTCGCCGCGCCCCGATTTCGCTCGACGATCTCGTGAGCGATCCGAGCAAGGGTTCGAGTGATCCGATCGCCGTCCATCACGACCGGCATGGCGACCTCGCGCTCGTCCGGCAACCTCGCACGCCGGGCGGGCAATCACGAACGACAGTTATGGGGGGCGTGGGCCACTGGTGGCCGAGCAGGGAGAATCCGTCAAGCATGAGTACCTCTTCGCGACCTCACGGGACCGCGTTTAAAGAGTGAGAGAGTTATAGGCCAAGTTGTCGAACCGGGTCAAGTCCAACAGGTGCGGGAAGAGTGAGACGCGCCGCGCTTGGTGCGTACACCGACGTCGTACGCAGGCCACTAGCGATCGTGGCTCGGGATGAACGTGATCGGATGGCCGGCAGTGAACTGCCGGGTAAAGGTGTCGGTACGGGCGAAGCCATCCATGTCACGGGCCACCGGAACACCGAGGAAGTAGAGGACGGTCGGGACCACGTCGACGATTGCGGCCAGCGGCAGGCGTCCAGACGCCACCGAATCGCCGTAGGCCAACAGGAAACCGTCCGGCGCCCGCTCGTGGCTTCCGCTGACGTCCGGATCCCCCACCACTCGCGCCAGGAGGCGCTTCCCGAGACTCACCGGCTCCATGCCGAATCCCGACACGACGAGAAGGAGATCGTTGGGCCGGAGGCGCTCGAGCGCCGCCCCAACCTCGGCGTCGATGAAGGCGTAGTGGCGCTCGAGCACGCTGCCGAACCGTCGCCGATCATCTTCGGAGACGTCCCCGAACGACCTCGGGATGGCGTATCGCAAGAACCGATGGCCGACCGTATCGAGACCCTGATAGTGCACGCTAGCGAACTGCGTGTCGTACTGCCCGTCGAGGGCATCCGCGAGTCGACGGTAGATCTGGTCCCGCTGCGTGGGCGCCCCGAGGACGGCGGTACTCACGAGCGCATCCTCGGCCACTCCGCCGGCGACGCTCGGTCCGGCCTCTCGCGCGAATCCGTCGAGCACGTCGCGCGCGACGCCGATGACGTCCCGGGGGTAGGCCAGCCCGTCATCTTCGAGAAGATCGGGCTCGTCGGCAGCCCGGTGAACCCTCTCGGTCGCCAGATAGCCGCGGACGGCCTGGGACGGGTAGGTCATCGGCCAGCCGACCATGCCCACCGAGAGCCCGTGACCGCTGAGGATGCTCCAGAGCGGGCGCGCATCGAGAGCGGTCGAGATGTTGGGTGCCTCGGAAAGCAGCCCGACGTACACGAGGCCACGGGAGAAACACAGATCGGGCAGGAGCTCGATCGGCACGGAGTCTTCGCTCCAGCGATAGGTCGCCGCCGACCGCACGCCGTTCTTGGGAGGGTACTTACCGGTGGCCAGCGCGGTCCAGACAGGCCCAGGCTGGGTCGGCCGTATGGTCACCAGGTGCATGGACGCACCCGTGTCGAGAATCTTTCCGAAATTCGGCAGCCGACCCTCGGCGACCGCCGGCGAGATGTAGTCGAGCGAGGCGCCGTCGAGCGCCAACATGATGACGCGGGCCGAATCCTCGGGGGGCGGAAGGTCGGCAAGCACCAGCGGCCTGGAGCCTAGCGTCGTCGGGGTGGCCGACCCTCGCAGCGTGAGCGCGACGAGCAACGACGACAGCACGATCGCGCCAAACACGGCGCCGCTGAGTCGACTCCCGCGCCGTCCCAGCGAATCGTGCATGATCGCGACGCTCAAGAGGGCCAACGCGCTCACGGCGGTGGCCAACGTGCCCAACGCCATGCGGCGAGCCGCTTCAGGCGCGAGCACCACGTCGAACCCGCGTAGGTTCAGCCACATGACCAACGCACCGAGTCCGGCGGTCAGGGCACCGAGCCAGGAGAGCATCCGCACACTCAACCACCCGGGCGATGTCGGACGATCGTAGAGGAGGGACAACACCAGCACGAGGCCGTAATAAGCCGCGGCCAGCAGCACCCCGTGGAACAACGTGAAGACCGTGAACATCGGCACCAGGGTTGCCACGTCGAGCGGCATCTCCGGGTTGAGCTGCAGCACGAGAATCGTGAGGTACGCGGCACCGAGCAGGCCTGCTGCGCCGGCGTTCGTCAGCATCCGGAGGTAGCGCACGTGTCACAGTCTAGCGTCACGTCTGGCCAATTCGACACGTGATTCTCAGAATCGACGTACGCCAGAGATGAGTGAGTCTCAAACGGTCGTCACAGTCGGTCGTACGCCGAGGTGCAGGGCCACGGCGTAGCGACCGCGAGGTATACTCGGAACATGCCAGTCGACGTCGACGCTGCCGTGCTCGGTACGACGCGACTCTCGGCCGATTACAACATCGTCGAGCTGGCTGCTCCCGAGATCGCGCGAGTGGCACAGCCCGGCCAGTTCGTCATGATCCGACCCGCGGGCAGTGCGGCCCCGCTGCTTCGGCGACCGTTTTCCGTCTTCGACATCCTCCGCGACGCGGACGAGCAGCCGGTCGGCATTACCCTGTTGAACAAGCACGTCGGCGTCGGGACCGGACGACTGCTGGCGGCTCGGCCGGATGACCGGTTTCAGTGCCTCGGTCCGCTCGGTCGAGCCTTCGAGGCGGCGGACCCACCGACCGAAGCCTGGATGGTCGCGGGGGGCGTCGGTCTGGCGCCATTCGTCACACTGGCCGACGAGCTCGCCTCCCGCGGAACCCGAACGACCCTCTTCTACGGCGCGCGCACCAGCGGGGAACTGTTCTGCCTGGACCGATTCGAATCGCGGTCGTGCCGGCTTCATCTGTCGACCGAGGACGGTAGTCGTGGCACGCCCGGACTGGTCACCGCACCGCTCGGCGCGGCGCTCGAGCAGCGTCGCGCCGACTCTGGCGACGCCGGTGTCGCCCTGTACGCCTGCGGGCCGACACCTATGATGGAGGCGGTCGCACGCCTGGCGCGGCTGCATGGATGCCCGTGTCAGGTATCGCTCGAGGCAGTCATGGGCTGCGGGCTGGGCGGCTGCTACAGCTGTGTCGTCGCGGTGCGGGACGACCACGGTGTCGACCGGTACGTCCGATCGTGTCTGGACGGCCCGGTCTTCGACGCGACGAGGCTGGCGTGGGATCGCCTCATCGCCCACTGAAGAATGCGAGACGAGCCTGCGGGAACCTCGAGTGAAGACACGATGATGGATCTCTCCGTCGACCTTGGCACGATGCGGCTCCGCAACCCGCTCATCGCAGCCAGCGGATGCTTCGGCTACGGCGTCGAGTACGCCGAATGTGTCGACCTGTCGACCCTCGGTGCCATTGCGGTGAAAGGGTTGTTTCTGACCGAACGGGAAGGTCACGCGCCCCCGCGCATCGTCGAGACGCCGGCGGGCATGCTGAACGCCATCGGACTTCAAGGCATCGGCGTCCACCGATTCGTTGAGGAGAAGCTTCCAGAGCTCCGACGGCGCAACGCCACCGTGATCGTGAACATCTGCGGCACCACGGTCGACGAGTACGCCGAACTTGCACGGATCTTGTCGGATGCGGAGGGCGTGCACGCCCTCGAACTGAACATCTCGTGTCCCAACATCAAAGAAGGTGGCATCACCTTCGGGTGTCACCTCGGTGGAACGCGCGAGGTCGTCTCGGCCGTCAGGCGATCGACGCAGTTGCCGATCATTCCGAAGCTCACTCCGAATGTGACCGACGTCGCGTCATTCGCGAAAGCCTCGGAGGAGGCCGGAGCGGATGCCGTTTCACTGGTCAACACCTTCCTCGCGATGGCGATCGATGTAGAGACCAGGCGACCACGAATCTCGAACGTCATGGGCGGTCTCAGTGGGCCGGCGATTCGCCCGATCGCGGTTCGAATGGTCCACGAGTGTCACGCCGCCGTCAGCATTCCGATCATCGGTATGGGCGGCATCATGTCGGCAGACGATGCGCTCGAGTTCATCGTGGCCGGCGCCTCCGCCGTTCAGATCGGCACCGCGAACTTCGTCGACCCCTTCGTCTGGCCGAAGCTGCTCGATGGTATCGGTGACTACCTCCAACGCCACCGGATGGCTCGGATCAGCGACCTGGTCGGGAGCCTCCGGACGGACGCCATGGAGCCAGCGTGAACCCGCTGCTGGTCGCGCTCGATGTCGATTCGGCGCAGCGCGCGAGAGCGTTGGCAGATGAGCTCCGTGGCGCGGTTGGGGGTTTCAAGATCGGGAGTCAGCTGTTCACGGCCGAGGGGCCCGCGATCGTGGCCAACCTGTCCGAGCGCGGCGACCGAGTATTCCTCGATCTCAAGTTCCACGACATCCCGAACACCGTGGCCGGAGCCGTCCGCTCGGCCGCGCGGTGTGGCGTCTGGATGCTCACGGTTCATGCCGGCGGTGGGGCCGACATGCTGCGTGCGGCCAAGAATGCCGCGGAGGATGACGCCGCTCGGTCAGGCGAAACATCGCCGCTCATCGTTGGCGTCACGGTGCTGACGAGTCTGGGACCCGACCACCTCGTCGAGGTCGGTGTGGCGAGATCGCTCAACGCACAGGTGCTGGGCCTCGCGCGCCTGGCGCAGGCCGCCGGACTCGATGGTGTCGTCGCGTCGCCGCACGAGATAGAGGAACTCCGAGCGGTGTGCGGCGCCGACTTCACGATCGTGACGCCTGGCATCAGAGATCGCGGCATCGACCCGGGCCCGCACGACGACCAGACTCGGACGCTGAACGCTCGGGAGGCAATGGCCGCCGGCGCGAGCTACCTGGTCGTGGGCCGGCCGATCATTCAGGCGCCAGATCCACGCGCGGCCGCCGAGCGCTTGGGATTGGAGATCCAGTCCAGGGCGACATCTTGACCCACGAGATCGTGATCTACTCCCGACCCGAGTGTCATCTGTGCCACGAGATGAAAAGCTTGGTCGAGCAGGTCGCGGAGGGTGCCGACGTCCGAATCGTCGAGATCGATGTCGACCAGTCAGACGAACTGGCGCACCTCTACGGAGAGCAGGTACCGGTGTTGTGGCTGAACGGACGAAAGATCGCGAAGTATCGGATCCGCCGCGACGTGCTGGAGCGGGCCCTCGGCCCGCTGGGGCGCTCCGACTGACAGGCAGGTAGGAGGACGGACCGAGCGGCACATGCCGCGTCGGTCCGTCCGATTCGCACGGTCGACGGAAGCGCTACTTCGCCGTGATGAGGAAGTGGCCCCGGCGGTTCTGCGACCAGCAGCTCTCTGCCTCCTCGGTGCAGAACGGGTCCTCTTCACCCTTGCTCACCATCTGAATTCGGGCCTCGGGAATCCCAAGACTCAACAGGTAGTCCCTGGCCGCCGTCGCGCGGCGCTCGCCCAGACCGAGGTTGTACTCGGACGAGCCGCGAGCGTCACAGTGCCCTTCCACGGTGATCCGCGTACTGGTCCACCGCTTCATCCAGTTAGAGTTGGTCGTCAGGCTCGCCCGCGCCTCGTCCGACAGTTCGGCGCTGTCGTAGCCGTAGTACACGTCGCCGAGTGGCCGTTCCGCGTTCAGCTCGTCGAGGCTCTTGCGCTCGAAGATCTGCTCCTCCGTCAGCGGCGGCGGTGGGGGCGGTGGCGGTGGAGGTGGCGGCGGTGGTGGTGGTGGTGGTGGTGGCGGTGGCGCGGCCGGCGGCGGTGGCGGTGCTGGTTCGGGCGGCGGCGGTTGCTGACCACAACCAGCCGCCGCGATCGTCACGACCGCAAACAGGCAAAGGGCGAATAGAAAGCGAGGCGTCCCTCTCATGAAAATGTCTCCTACAGACTCCTTGTGACCGTCCGAGTTCTAGCTAGCCCTGGCTTGGTGATCAATCTTGTGCTCGCGAAGCTTACCGGTTTGTCCAGACGAATGTCAATTACAGGCCTTCTAGTTGTCTAGCGACCTCAACCGACCTGCCGACCTTATCCCATTCGACCTAGATCCCAAAGGCCTCGCGATTAGATCGGGCGCAGTCGAAGTCGCTCGTTCAAGCTTCCCTGCCGGTAGCCCTCGAGGTCGAGTGTGACAGTCTGGTATCCGATCGCCTTCAGCGCTCGCACAATGGCATCGTTGATGTCGGGCTGGAGGGCTCGCGCCATCTCGTCGCGTCCGACCTCCAGCCGGGCCATCGACTCGTGATGGCGCACACGGCAAACCCGGAAGCCCAGTGCGACGACAGCCGACTCGGCGCGCTCGATCATGCGCAGCTTTTCGGCGGTGATCTCTGTGTGGTACGGGACACGGGAGGATAGGCACGCGGAGGCGGGCTCATCCCAGACCGGTAAGCGCGCTCGTCGCGCGAGTGCGCGAATCTCGTCCTTCGCCAGGCCCACGTCGTCCAGCGGGCTGCGCACACCGAACTCCCGTGCGGCTTGCCGGCCGGGGCGGTAATCGCCTCGGTCGTCGGCGTTGTTCCCGTCGACGACGACGGCGTACCCCCGACGAGCCGCCAGGGCCGTCAGCACGCCGTACAGTTCGTGCTTGCAGTGGTAGCAACGGTTCGCCGGGTTCGCCCGATAGTCGGGCCGCGCCATCTCGTCAGTTCGAACGAACTCGTGCTGCAGCCGGAATTCGCTGGCCAGGCTCGTCGCCAGTCGGCGATGTCGATCGGGATAGCTTTCACTCTGGGCCGTGACACAGAGGGCTCGGCTTCCGAGCTGAACCGTCGAGATCCACGCGAGATAGGCGCTGTCGACACCGCCGCTGAACGCGACGACGACGGAGCCCATTTCGTCCACGGTCTCTCGCAAACGCCGCTCCTTGAGGTCGACGGCCGCATCCAGCCCGTCGTGGCTGGCGGCTTCGACCTCGAGGGCGCCGGAGGAGGATTCACTCATGAGGTGCGATCCTCGCTCATGACGTCGTCCCAACGGCCCGCAACCGTCGCACACGCATCACGTCTCCTCGTCGCTCTCGTCATCATCGCCGGACCCTCGGTTCTGGCCGAGACCTTCCGTGTCGTCATCTTCCGTGTGCTCGTCTGCGACATCCAACTCCATCGGTGAGGTCTTGATGACGACGAGGGTCGTGCCACACTCGTCACAGCTCAAGGAATCGCCGGCGTCCACGTCGGACTCGTCAAGTTCGATCTCGGCTTCGCACTCCGGGCAGGTGGCCATCGCTCCGCCTCGGGTTGGGTGCAATGCCGAGGGCCGACCCAACCACCAGCCGCACAATCCGCCATTAGAATCCCAGAAGACCGCTCGGAATTATAGCGACAGCCGGACAGCCGGCGCAATCGAGCCACCGAGCGCACCAGCGCTTTTCCGATACAATGCGACGAGGCTCCCCGTGACCAGGAAAACCATCCTGCTGGCGAATGACGCCACTCCCGTCCGACTGCAGTTCGGTCAGGCCCTGGAGAAGGCCGGGCACCGCGTCGTGTCTGCACGGAGCCGCGCCGAGGTGCTCGCGGCCGTCCAACAGGCCGGGCGAGTCGACCTGATCCTGCTCGATCTCCATGTCCCAGGTAGCCGTGGGGTCGAACTCGTGCAAGCCATTCGCGCAAGCGCATCGGCCCGAACGCCGATCGTGATCTTCGCGGGCACCATCGAGACGGCAGACGAGGTCAAGCGCCTCGTCGAGTTCGACGTCGCTGCCTACATCAACGAGAGCTGCGCCCAGGAGCAAATCCTGCCGACCCTAGCGCCTCAACTGTTCCCGGACAACTTCAATCGGCGCAGCAGTGCGAGAGTGCCCTTGGGCATCCCTGTCGCGTTTCGTCATGACGCGAGCATCACCGCCGCACTCACGCTGGATCTGGGCAAGGGCGGAATCGCGGTCCGAACGATGACGCCGCTCGACATCTCCGACAAGGTGGTCACCCGCTTCCGTCTGCCTGGAACGGAACGCGACATCGAAGCGGAATCGCACGTCTCCTGGAGCGATCGTCGCGTCGGGATGGGGCTCCAGTTCGAGCACGTTCCGCCGGCCGACCAAACCGCGATCGACGACTTCATCGATCAGCACGTGGCCACCCAACACCTTCGATAACACCAGCGGCCGTCTCCGTTCGCTGCCGATCCTCATGTCGTTCGCAACAGGCGGAGGCCGTTTGCGATGACGACAAGTGACGCACCCATGTCGGCAACCACCGCCATCCAGAGGGTCGCCACGCCGGTCAGCGCGAGTGCCAAGAACGCCACCTTCAGGCCCAACGAGAACGCGATGTTCGTCTTGATGTTTCGGACCGTCGCGCGACCCAGGCGAACAACGTAGGGGATCTTCATCAGGTCGTCAGCCATGAGGGCCACGTCGGCCGTCTCGAGTGCAGCGTCGCTTCCCGCGACACCCATGGCGATGCCGACGTCGGCGGCCGCCAGCGCCGGGGCATCGTTCACACCATCCCCGACCATGACGACCGTGTGGTGGCGCTGACGCAACTGCTGCACGGCCGACACCTTGTCTTCGGGCAGCAGGTCGGATCGGTACTCATCCAAACCCAGGTCGCCACAGACGCTGCGGGCAGCGCTCTCGTGATCTCCACTCAGCAACGCGAGGTGCCCAACGCCCTGGTGCCGAAGGGCCGCGATCGTGTCAGCAGCCGACTCGCGCCCCGAGTCCGCTACCGCGATGAGCCCGATCGTCCGCGAGGATCTGGCCACGAGCACTGCCGTCCAGCCACGCCGGGCCATGGCGTCGAGTCTTGCGTGTACGTCGGGCGTGCAAAGCCGCCGCTCCTCGAACAACCGGTGGTTGCCGATCGTGGCCCGCACGTTGCCGACGACGGCCTCGGCACCCCGCCCCGGCAATGCCTGGAACGCCGTGACCCGTTTCGGGACGATTCCCGCCTCACCTGCGCGCTGTAGGATGGCTCGAGCGATGGGATGCTCGGAACGCGACTCGAGCGCCGCGGCCGTCGCCAGCACGGCCGGCGTTGTCTCACCCTCGGTCGGTTCCACCCCGAGAACCGTCATTCGCCCCTTGGTGAGCGTGCCGGTCTTGTCGAAGGCGATGCAGTCAGCGCTCGCGGCTCGTTCGAGATGCACACCGCCCTTGATCAAGACACCCTGCTTGGCGGCGGCCGCCAGGGCCGACACGATGGACACCGGCGTCGAGATCACCAGGGCGCACGGGCAGGAGATCACGAGGAGCACGAGCGCTCGATAGAGCCAACCGGCAAACGGATCGCCGAGCGCCAGCGGTGGCACGACGGCTACCGTGATGGCCAAGGCGACCACGACCGGCGTGTAGTAGTGGGCGAATCGGTCGACGAACGTCTGGCTGGGTGCTCGCTGGGCTTGCGCCCGTTCGACGAGATGGATGATGCGCGCCAGAGTCGTGTCTGTGCGTCGCCGCGTCACCTCGACCTCGAGCGCTCCGTGACCATTGATTGTGCCGGCGAACACCTCAGTGCCAACGAACTTCTCGACCGGGATCGACTCACCCGTGATCGGGGCCTGGTTCACGAGACTCGAGCCGCCTCTGACGATGCCGTCCAGTGAGATTCTCTCGCCGGGTCGAATGAGTAGGCTCTCGCCGACGGCGACGGCGTCGACAGCGACTCGTTGCTCCGTGCCGTCCCGGCGAACATGCGCCTCGACCGGCGTGCAGTCCATGAGAGACCGAACGGCACCCCGGACCCTTTCGAGGCTGGCCGATTCGAGCCATTGCGCTAGCGCGAAAAGGAACACGACCGTCGCGGCCTCGGCCCACTCTCCGATACTCAGCGCCCCGACCACGGCGATCGTCATCAGCACGTTGATGTCGACGACACGCGATCGGATGGACCCGAGTGCCCGCCGGGCCGTGTACACACCCCCGCTCAGCATCGCCAGGCCGTAGGCAGGCCCGAACATCGAGAACGAGAACTCGGCCAACTGCAGCGCGATGCCGCTGACCAGCGAGGCGCCTGAAATGATGACCGCCCACCGCCGCCTCCGGTCGAAGGCCAGCGGCCCGACGGGCTGCTCGTGCTCCAGCCGCGCCTGCATGCCCGTCTGAGCCACCGCTTCCAGAATGGTCGAGGTGCTGAGACGGGCCGCGTCATGCGTCACCGTCAGGCGGCGACCCACCAGATCGGCTGCCAACGCTTCCAGACCCACCAACCGACCCAGACGACGCTCGAGAAGCGAGACCTCCTCGTGGCAATCCATACCGTCGACGCGGAACACCGACTCGGCGTGAATCTCGCAGGTCGGACAGGTGGCAGGATCGGTCGCCATCGACGTCACCCGTCAGCGCCAGCGACGACGGGCGCCGGCACCCCTTCCTGCACGTGTCCGCGAGCCTGATGGAAGAGCCGGAGGATGTGCTGGTCGTCCAGCGCGTAGAACACGAGACGCCCGACCCGCCGTGCACGTACGAGGCGGAGGCTCCGCAGTAGTCTCAGCTGATGCGACACGGCCGACTCGCTCAACTCGAGCAGCGACGCGACGTCGCATACGCACAGCTCTTCCTGGGAGAGCGCGTCGATGATGCGCACACGGGTCACGTCACCGAGTACCTTGAACGTCTCCGCCAACTCGGCCGCGGCGGTGAGGGAGACCAGGCTCGCGTGTAGACGTTCCAGGGTCGTCGAGCCACGATGGCTGACGTCACAGTGCTCCGTGGGTGATGTCACTCGCCGGGATGGCATCGGTTGATCCTCAAATAACTGAACATATGAGCAATAATTCATATATTAGCACTGGTCAGCGATGCTGTCACGTCTCCAGCCACACCGATCGCGACGCGGTCCCTATTGACGAAATTTCAGTAGAACGTTTAGAGTTTCCTATTGGGGACACGGGCTTGCTCCCTCTCCGGGCGTCGTCCAGCCGCGCCTGGGCCGCGTCCTAAATCAACAGGCGGAACGTTTTGTCACCCTGGAGACGCCAGTGATCGAGGTCCAACACCTCACAAAGCAGTACGGTCGAGTCAGGGCCGTCGACGACGTGACATTCCGCGTCGAACGCGGAGAGACCCTCGGATTCCTCGGTCCGAACGGGGCCGGCAAGACCACCACGATGCGGATCTTGACGGGGTACATGCCAGCGACCGAAGGGAAGGCGACGGTCGCGGGCTTCGACGTTTTCGACCAACCGATCGAGGCAAAACGGCGGACTGGCTACCTCCCGGAAACGCCTCCGCTCTATCCCGAGATGACCGTTCGGGAGTATTTGTCCTTCGTGGCCCAGATAAAAGGGGTGCCATCGACGGACCGTACCAAGCGGATCGCGACGGCCATCGAACAAGCACGTCTCGGCGAGATGGCCGATCGTCACTGCGGCAAGCTCTCGAAGGGCTTCCGCCAGCGGGTGGGGATCGCGCAGGCGATCCTCCACACTCCTGAGGTGCTGATTCTCGACGAGCCGACCGCGGGTCTGGATCCGAAGCAGATCATCGAGACGCGCGAACTCATCAAGGGGCTGGCTAGCGACCATACGATCATCCTGAGCACCCACATCCTGCCCGAAGTCTCGCAGACATGTCAGCGCGTGGTCATCATCAACCGCGGGCGCGTGGTAGCGGTGGACACCCCCGCGAACTTGACCTCCCGCCTCAGAGGTCGAGAGACGCTGTACCTCCTCGCCGACGGACCGGAGGAGCCGATGACCGCCGTCATCGAGCAGACGCCTGGTGTCGCGGCGGTCCGAGTGACCAATCACGACAACGGCGCTGTGGGTCTCGAGGTCGAGAGTGAGCCGGGCGACGACGTGCGGCGCCAACTGGCCAGCGCGATCGTGACCCAAGGGTGGGGTCTGCTCGAGTTACGCTCCACGCGCATGAGCCTGGAGGAGATCTTCTTGCATCTGACGACCGAGGAACAGGACGCACCGCCTTCCGCGAGTCCGCCGGACGAGGCTGCGCCGGACGCACCGCTTTCCGCGAGTCCGCCGGACGAGGCTGCGCCGGACGCACCGCTTTCCGCGAGTCCGCCGGACGAGACTGCGGCGGAGGAACCGCATGACTAACGTGCTGGCCATCGCCCGCCGGGAATTACACGCGTACTTTGCGTCACCGATCGCCTACGTGATCATCGGTCTGTTCGCGCTGCTCTTCGGCTGGTTCTTCAACGCGATCCTTGCGTTTTTCGTCCAGCAGAGCATGCAGATGGGGCAATTCGGCGCACCCGGACCGAGTGTCATGAATCTGAATCAGCAGATGATTCGACCGTTGTTCCTGAACGCCAGCGTCGTGGTCCTCTTCGTCATGCCGATGATCACGATGCGCACCTACTCGGAAGAGAAACGATCCGGGACCATCGAGCTGTTGCTCACCTCACCCGTGAGCGACTTCGAGATCATCGTCGGCAAGTTTCTGGGAGCGTTTGGTCTCTACGCTCTCATGCTCGGCGTCACGATGATCTACATGTTGATCCTGTTCTGGTTCGGCGAGCCGGAACTCTGGCCCGTCGTCTCGGGCTACCTCGGCCTGTTCCTGCTGGGCGGCTGTTTCATTTCACTCGGTCTGTTCATCTCGAGCCTGACGAAGAATCAGATCGTGGCCGGGATGGTGACGTTCGCGACGTTCCTGCTGCTGTGGGTCATCAACTGGGTCGGCGAGTCGGCGGGACCCACGACGCAAGCCATCGTGTCCTACCTCTCGATTACCGGGCACTTCGACGACTTCGCTCGCGGTGTCATCGACACGAAGCACGTGGTCTTCTACGTGAGCTTCATCGTGTTTGGTCTGTACTTGACGGCGAAGTCCGTCGACAGCGAGCGTTGGAGGGGATGATGGTTCGATGGAACGCAACGGCGATGGGCACGCTGGTCGGCCTGCTCGGTTGGGCGGGCACGGCGCTCGTGTCGCTCTCGGTGGCTGTTCGATTCTTGTTACCCGAACGACAGGGCCTGTGGAACGGCCTGGCCATCGCGGGCCTCGTGGCCTTACTGCTCTACGCGCTCACCCAATGGCGTGACGTCGTGCAACTCTTCGGAGGTCGCCAGGCCAAGTTCGGCACGCTGACGGTGTTCAGCGTCGTGATCGTGCTCGGCATCCTCGTCGGTATCAACTACATCGCCTCACGGCAGAACAAGCGGTGGGATTTGACGGCCGCTCAGCAGTTTGGCCTGTCCGAGCAGAGTCGCAAGATCCTCGAGAGTCTCGAGAGCCCGGTGGCCATCACGGTCTTCGGTCGAGAGAATGACTTCGCCAGATTCCGGGAGCGACTCGACGAATTCGAGTACGGCTCCAGCCAGGTCACCACGCAGTACATCGATCCTGATCGGAGCCCTGCCGTGGCGAGGGAATACGAGATCCAGACGTACGGCACCGCGGTCTTCGAGTACGACGGCCGTACCGAACGGGTCACGTCACCGTTGGAGCAGGATCTGACGAACGGCCTGATCAAGGTCGTCTCCGGCGAGGAGAAGAAGCTCTATTTCCTCCAGGGACACGGTGAAAAGGACACGGTCAGCGCCGAGCGAGACGGATACAACGGCATCACGGAGGCTCTCCAGCGCGAGAATTTCGCGGTCGAAAAGCTCGTGCTGGCTCAGCAGACGGACGTACCCGACGATGCGTCAGCGGTCGTGCTGGCGGGTCCCCAAACCGATTTACTTGCGTCCGAGGTCGACGCCCTGCAGCGGTACCTCGAGAGCGGGGGCAAGCTCATCTGCCTGATCGATCCGCCGGCGACCCGCGACTCGGCGCCTCAGACGGGCGTCGAAGGACTGCTCGCCTCCTGGGGCTTCGAACTCGGCCGCGACGTGGTGGTCGACGTCAGTGGCGTCGGACAGCTGATCGGCACGGATGCGTCGGTCCCCGTGGCCGCGAGTTATCCGGACCACGCCATCAACGACGGCTTCAACCTGCTGACGGCATTTCCGCTAGCCCGCTCGGTGTCGGCAGCCAGCCCGAGCGATGGACCGGCACCGCAGCCGTTCATCGAAACCGGCGCTCGCAGCTGGGCCGAGCTCGACATCGATGCGCTCACGGAGGGCGAGGAAGTCGCCCTCGACTCCGAAAGCGGTGACCGTGAGGGTCCGATTTCAATCGGGCTCGCCGTCTCCAAGCCAGCGCCCGTTCCCGTCGACCAGGCACCGACCGGTGAGACCGGGGAAGGCGGCCAGGACAGCGACGTCAAGGCCGAGCCAGACGACGCCACGCCGCTCGAGACGCGGCTGGCCGTCGTCGGTGACTCTGACTTCGCGTCGAACTTCGCACTCGGCATCCAGGGCAACCGCGACCTGTTGCTGAACATCGTCAATTGGGCCGCGCAGCAGGAGAATCTGATCGCCATCAGACCGCGTGACCCGGAGGACCGACGCATCACCTTGACGGCCGACCAGCAGCAACGAATCTTCTGGATGTCGATCCTGATGATCCCCGGGCTCGTCATCGGGTCCGGCGTCTACGCCTGGTGGGAGCGCCGATGATTCGAGGCATGCGTTCGACGCTCGTCCTACTGGCCGTCCTCGTGGGGCTTGGCGCGTACATCTACTTCGTCGAATCCGAGCGGCCCACGAGCGAGGAAGCCGCCAACGCCAAGACGAAGGTCTTCGAGATCGAGTCGGACCAGATCGAGACCCTCCACGTGACGGCGTCGAACGGCGACACCACAGTGGTGGAAAAACGCGACGGCGCCTGGCATCTGCTAGAGCCGGCGAACGCGAAGGTCGCCGAGATGGAGGTGTCCGGTATCGCGACCGCACTCGCCTCCCTCGAGATGGAGCGCGTCGTCGAGGAGGACGTCACCGACGTGTCGCCGTTTGGTTTAGGCGAACCCACGGTCGACATCGGCTTCAAGGTGGCCGACGAGGAAGTGTTGAGGCATCTGCGGCTCGGCGACACGACGGCGACGGGAGGCGACCTGTTCGCGCGGGTCGACGATGAGACGCGGGTATTCCTCATCGCTGGCTACCTGCAGAGCACGTTCGACCGAAGCACATTCGACCTCAGGGACAAGTCCATCCTCGAGTTCGACCGGAACCAGATCGATCGGCTCGAGCTGACTCGCAACGACGGCAACGTGATCGCGGCCAAGACGGATGACCAATGGACCCTCGAGGCGCCATGGAACGTCCGCGCCGATTCGTCGGCCCTCGAAAGCCTTGTGACACGCCTCCAGACGGCCCAGATGAAGTCCATCGTCGCGGAAGGCAACGACGAGATCGATCTCGCGGCCTACGGTCTCGCCGATCCCTCGACGACGGTGACCCTCGGCGCCGGTAGCACGCGCGCAACGCTGGCGCTTGGGAACGCGGCGCTGAGCGGAGACCTTTACGGTCGCGACCTGGCGCGGTCCATCGTCTTCAGCACGGAGCTCAACCTCCTCGACGACGTCACCAAGCCCGCGATCGACTACCGCCGCAAGGATGTCTTCGACTTCCGATCCTGGAATGCCTCGCGACTCGCCCTCACCCGAGGCGACTCGACGATCGTCTTCGAGAAGACGCTCGACGGTGGCGAGGACGTGGCGACGTGGCGACGAGTCGAGCCGGCAGGCGAGGTCGATGACGAGAAGATGCAGGCGCTCCTGTCGAGACTCTCTGGGCTACGTGCCGCATCCTTTGCTGATTCACGCCAGGGCACGGGTCTCGACGCCGCGTCTCTGACTGTCGACGCTCAGTTCGACGACGGGAACAAGCAGGAGCGTATGCTGTTCTCCAAGGTGGAGGACGTCGTCTATGCGGCGGCGGACGAAGACGCCTCACCGGCCACGATCGACGTGAGCGAGTACGACGAGGTGCTCTCCGCGCTCGACGATCTCACCAGCAGCGACTGATGTCAGGCGCAGGGCCAGCGTGTCGGCGAACGGGTTGCCTCGTCCTGACGCTGCTCCTCACCGCCTTCGGCTGCACCCATAATCCCCGGGCTGTCTCCCAGCCAGCGGCCCCGCTCGTTGACCCTGTCGAGCGGCTCAGAAGCGAACTCGACCGTCTGTTTCTCGCACCCGCGTACGACCATGCGCTCTGGGCCGTCAAGGTGCAGTCGATGGAGACCGGTCAGGTGCTGTACGAGCTGAATTCGACGAAGCTCGTGATGCCCGCCTCGAACATGAAGATCGTCACGATGGCCGCCGCAGCCAACAGTCTGGGCTGGAACCACCGATACGAGACGACGCTGATCGCCGAGGGTGCGATCGACGCCGGCGTGCTCCAGGGCGATCTCGTGGTCCGAGGCACAGGGGACCCGAGCATCGGCGCCGAGCGTGAGGCCACCGCCGTCTTCGCGGCGTGGGCCGACCAGCTCGATGCGGCCGGTATCACGGCGATCGAGGGCCGGATCATTGGGGACGACAACGCCTTCGACGACGAGGCATTTGGTGCGGCGTGGTCCTGGGATGACATTCCGTACGGATACGCCGCTCAGTCTGGCGCGCTGCAGTACCACCAAGGTTTCGTCGAACTGACGGTCTCACCCGGTGAGGCCGTCGGCAACCCGGCCACCGTCACCATCGCTCCAGAGGGAAGCCTGCTGGAGCTACACAACTCCGTCGTCACGACGGAGTCCGGAGAGCCGCGAGCGGTCATGATGGCCCGGCTGCCGACCCGGAGCCTGCTCAAGGTTTCTGGCACCATCCCAGTGACTGCGGAGCCATACGTTCGGACGGCCGCTGTCGTCAACCCGACGCTGTTCTTCGTCCGCGCGTTGCGCGCCGCCCTTATCCGTAGCGGCATCGACGTCCGGGGCGAGGCCGTCGACATCGACGACATCGAGCCGCCGGAGCCACCCGACGGATCCGACGACCCTCGGCACCTCGAACGCGTGATCGTCCGCCACCGATCAGCTCCACTGACCGAGATCGGCCGGGTCCTCATGAAGGACAGCCAGAACCTGTATGCCGAGACATTCCTCAAGACGCTTGGGGCACGGCGGAACGGGCTCGGCACCGCCGATGCTGGCCGGGACGAGGCACGCGACGTTCTCGCCTCGTGGGGTATTCCGGACACGGAATACGTGATGTTCGACGGGTCGGGTCTATCGAGAAATAACTACGTGACCGCCGAGATGCTGGTCACGATCCTGCGAGCCATCCATCACGGCCCTTACTGATTGATCGCGACCTCGGCTGAGCTCGCACCCACTGAGGCCCGAACCACAGAGAGCCGAGTGACCTCAGGGCCTCCGGGCGAACTGGGCCAGTCGCTCGGCGGCGAGGTCAATCTGCTCTAGAACGGCCCTGGCTGGCAGTCGAAAGTGGTTGGCTATGATCGAGAAGGCCAGGACCTCGTCATCCAACGTGGGCACGTAACCGGACAGCGCCCGAGTGTTCGAGATGGACCCTGTCTTGGCCCTCACGCGACCCTCGGCTCGAGTGGCCCGCATGCGGTTCTCCAGCGTTCCGTCGACGCCGCCGACCGGCAGCGTGTCGAGGAACTCCTGGTACCAGTTCCCGAGCAGTTGCGGCAACGACGGCGGCCTCGACGTCCAACCCACCCGCCTGAGCCAGACCAGGCTTGCCTCCGCCTCGACCGCCGAACCGCTCCGTGAGGCGACGGACGACGACGCCGGCATCGAGTGCCGTGTCCTCGGCGAACGCCGCGACAACCGTGACCGGCCTCGCTGAAGACACCAGCACCGCCCCGTGCGATGGCCGCCTGGCCACGTCCCTGCCGAGCGCCTTGAGGCCCGCCGCGTCGTGGTCGTCGACGATCTCGACCACGAGGCGGCAACCCGACACGTCGGCGGCCCGCCGGACGAGATCGTCGGCCTCGGCGGCCGCAAGCTTCTCATGCAAGGTCTTCGAAGTGCGCGCGAGGGTCTTGTTGTCGGCCTGCAGACGGCGGATGGCATCGGGCAGATCGGGCGGCAGGACAGAAAGCAAGCGTACGGATTCGGTCACACTGTCGTGGAAAACGCGCAGTGCTCGAAGCGCGCGGCCACCGCAGGCAAACTCGACGCGGGTGCCTCGCTTGTAGCGCTCGACGCCGGTCAGGGCAATGAGTCCGATGGCTCCCGTGTGACCGACATGGGTGCCGCCGCATGCCGAGAGATCGAACTCGCTGACGTCGATCAGGCGCAGCTCGCCGGTTCGACTCGACACCTTGCGGAGCGGCAGTCCGGCGACCTCCGTTGCATCGGCAAACCGAACCACGACCGGCCGGTTCTCCCAGACGACGCGATTGGCTTCGTCTTCCGCGTCCCTCGCTTCGTCTCGAGACACCTGGCCTTCCAGATCGATCGTCGAGGTCTCTTGGCCGAGGTGGAAGCTGACGGTCGGGGCGCGCAGACCGTGTACGAACGCCGCGGAGAGTACATGCTGACCCGTGTGCTGCTGCATGTGGTCGAAGCGTCGCCTCCAGTCGATACCGCCTCGTACCCTGGAGCCCACCGCGAGCTCACCGTCCACCACGTGCCCGATGTCGCCGTCAGGAGTCTCGAAGACGTCGCGTACCAACGACTGCCCGAGGCGACCGGTGTCGTGAGGCTGACCTCCAGAAGTCGGGTAGAACGCCGTACGATCGAGAGAGACGACGGTCCGCCTGTCCTGAATCGTGACACGCGTCACGCGCGCGTCGAAGTCAGTTTGATAGGCGTCGTTGTAATAGATTCGGTCCGTCATGATTGAGAGCGTACAAGTGACGGTGCCTGGCTCGCTGGGTACAGTCGCTCACGCATCGCGCCTGCTCAGCAGCGGGTCCGGCACACCAACGTCCGAGAAGCCGGCAGCACGCAGCCGGCAGCTATCGCAGCGTTCGCACGGCAAGCCGCCCGGGCGTGGGTCGTAGCAGCTGTGCGTCAGGCCGTAGTCGAGACCGAGAGCCAGCCCCTGTTGGATGATTTGCGCCTTCGACATGTCGATCAACGGCGCGTGAATCCTGAACCTGGCGCCCTCGGCGCCCGCCTTGGTCGCCAGGTTGGCGAGTCGCTCGAACGCGGCAATGAACTCGGGACGGCAGTCGGGATAGCCGGAGTAGTCGACCGCATTCGCCCCAATGACGAGATCGGTTGCACCAAGCACCTCGGCCCATCCGAGCGCGAGCGACAGCAGCACGGTGTTTCGCGCCGGCACGTAGGTGTCCGGAACCGCCCCCGCATCGAGCGGCCTGTCCTTGGGGACTGGTCCCATCCCGGTCAGGACCGACCCACCGATCATCCCCAGGTCTACGGCCACCTCGATGTGCCTGGTCACGCCGAGCGCGGAGGCCACGGCACGCGCGGCGTAGAGTTCACGGTCGTGCCGCTGACCGTACCGAACCGTCACGGCATGCAGCTCGAAGTGACGGTTGCGGGCGATCGCACCGGCCGTGAAAGAGTCGAGGCCCCCGCTCAACAGGATGACGGCGTCCCTGCGGTCGGCCTCACGACTGACACCACTCGCCACCGTCAGACCCCGCGCGCCTCGGCGCTCCAGATGTACTTGTGTAGCTGCAGCTGCAGACGGACCGGCAGTTCGTCGGCCAGGATCCACTCGGCGAGGGCGCGGGGCGTGAGCACGCCGTGTACGGGCGAGAACAGGACGGCCGAGCAGCGGTCCGCGGGGCGATACCGCTCCAGGACGTCCCGCGCGAAGTCATAGTCGACGCGGTCACGGATGACGAACTTCACCTGGTCCGCCGGGTTCAGGCGCTCGAGATTGCTCCACAGGTTCATGGCAGATTCGCCGCTGCCCGGGCACTTGACGTCGACGATCTTGATCACGTCCGGCGGGACTCGCTCGACGCTCAGGTGCCCGCCGGTCTCGACGGCCACGGTCCGGCCCGTAGCGACAAGACACTGCATGAGCTCGTAGACGTCGTCCTGGAGCAATGGCTCGCCTCCTGTGATCTCCACCAGCCCGCAGGCATGCGTCGACACATCGGCAACGACGTCGGCGACCGAAACCTTGCGACCCTCGGAGAAGGCGTACGCCGTGTCGCACCAACGGCATCGCAGGTCGCAGGCCGTCAGGCGCACGAACACGCACGGCCGTCCGGCGAAGCTGGATTCGCCCTGAATCGAGTAGAAGATTTCGTTCACCGTCAGCATGCCGCGTCCCTGAATCGCGATGTCTCTTCGAGCCTCCCATCATAACCGGGACGACGGCCCGGGCGACGTGTAAGCCTGTGGTCGGCGATGACTCGCCCTTGAAAACCGCCTGTCAGCGACTACAATTGGTGGGCGGAGGAATCGCCTCGATGCCGAAAGCCGTCTTCTATTGGAAACCAACCTGAACCACATGCCGTAACGCCAGAAGGTTTCTGGCACGAGATGGACTCGAACTCGAGACGCGGAACATCAACGAGAATCCGCCGTCCCGTGCGTTTCTCGAGCGTCACGTCAACGCCGGTCACTTCCTCGATTTCGTGAGTACGCGGAGCCCGGTCTTCAAGACACGTCCGCTCCCGAAGTCCAAGAAGGAAGCGATCCGGCTGATGCTGGAGCAACCGAATCTCATCAGACGCCCCGTCCTGATCAAGGGCTCCAAGGCCATCTTCGGCTTCGACAAGGAGGCCTACGGGAAGATCGTTGGATGAGCGCGCCTCGAATTGGCACGTCCGGCTGGAGCTACCCGTCAGGCGCGGGCACGTGGAACGGCATCTTCTACCCGAGTCGACGCGGTCGCGGTAACCGGCGCTCAAGCTTCGACGAGCTAGCGTATTACGCGGAGCACTTCGATACGGTCGAGGTGAACTCGAGCTTCTACAGGCTGCCCGATCCAGGCGTAGCGCGCAGCTGGGCGCGGCGCACGCCAGCTGACTTCACGTTCTCCCTCAAGCTGTATCAGAAGTTCACGCACCCGGCGATGTTCGCTGCCGCGACTGGGGCGGAGGCGTGCCCGGATCCCAGCGACGTCGCAGGCTTCAGGTCGGCCCTCGACCCGATCGCCTCGGCTGGCAAGCTCGCAGCGGTGCTCGCGCAGTTTCCTCCGAGCTTCAAGAGCGACAACGCCTCACGCGAATACCTCGCGTGGCTACTCGACGCATTCGTGGACTATCCGGTCGCCGTCGAGCTACGTCATCGCAGCTGGAGTGACGACACGGAACGCACGTCGCGGCTACTCGGGCAATTCGGCTCGGCCTGGGTTCAGATCGACGAGCCGAAATTCCATTTCTCGATCCAGCAGTCACACCAACCGAACGTGCCGGGCTTCTACTACATGCGGCTGCACGGCCGCAACGCTGACGCGTGGTGGCACCACGATCGACCCGAGCAGCGCTACGATTATCTGTACACGCCGACGGAGCTTCGACCCATCGCGGAGACGGTCGCGACGGCGCGACGGCGCGTCGGGCAGGTCTACCTCTATCTGAACAACCATTTCGCTGCCAAGTCCGTGGCAAACGCCGTGCAGCTGAAGCGTGCCCTGGAGCTGCCCGCGCCTGGTGTGTACCCGAACGCGTTCGTGGCTCGCTATCCGGAACTCGAGGGTATCGTCGCTACTGAGATTCCGCTGCTTCCTTTACGAACATCCTCCTGACGGCGTCACCCTCTTCGATCTGGTCGACGACGTCCAGACCGCTCGTCACCTGCCCAAACACGGTGTACTTGCCGTCTAGCTGCGGCTTGGCTCCCATCGTGATGTAGAACTGGCTGTCGGCCTCCGTCGGGTCGCCTGCATGTGCCATCGCGACCGCGCCGTGCGCATGCGTGCGGTTCTCGGAGATCTCGGCCACGCCGATTGGCGAGCCACTGCCGGCGGGCGGCTGACCCCAGCGGTCCCGCTTGGTCATGTCGCGAGTCTTGGGGTCGCCGATCTGAATGACGAAGCCGGGGACGACCCGATGGAACCTCAGCCCGCGATAGAAGTTGCTCCCGGCCAACTCGAGAATACGCGCCACGGTCTTGGGCGCCTCCTCGGGAAAGGTCTCGAACTCGATCAATCCCTTGGTCGTCTCGATGACGACGGTCACCGGGCCAGTGACCTCCGGCTCGGCGGCCTCCTCGGCCGGTGGAGCCTCCGGCTCCGCCGCAGGCTCGTCGACCGGCGCTGCGAGCGGCTCAGCAGGCTCCTCGTCGGCAGGGGCCGAGCCACCGCCGCAGCCTATCGACAACACCAGGGTAAGGGTCACACCTAGTAGATATCTCTGCATGGTCTCTCCTATCGAACGGCCGGCCGCATGACCAGGAAATGTTGCAGCCCTCACGCATTATAGCGGCTCTGGTCGGCCGAGCCGGCCGGCGTCGCCGCGGGGCTCCGAGCTCAGGCGCGACTGGTCCGACCCACGCGAGTGACGCCGAGCCGGGGACAGAGCGTGCGTAGCACGCAATCGTCGCAGAGCGGATACACCGGCCGACACACGTTCTGGCCCCAGGTGACGAAGTAGAGATTGATGACGGGCCACCATCGACGGCGAACGCCTCGATACAGGGCGTGCTCTGTCTGCTCCGGTGTCTTCGTCGCAACCCATCCGAGACGGTTGGAGATGCGATGGACGTGGGTGTCGACGCAGATGTTGTCCGAGCTCTGGTGGGCCAGGATCAGTACCAAGTTGGCGGTCTTTCGACCGACCCCAGGCAGCGTCAGCAGCTCGTCCATCGTGCCCGGCACGTCGCCGTCGAACCTCTCCAGAAGCATCTCGCATGCCGCCCTGAGGTGTCTGGCCTTATTTCGATAGAAACTGACGGGATAGATGAGTCGCTCGATCCGAGCGACGGAGAGGCGAACGATGGTCGAGGCGGTCGGCGCCACGCGAAACAGTCTCTCGGACGCCTCCGCGGTCACCGCATCCCTGGTCTGGGCTGAGAGCATCGTCGCAACCAGCACATGGAAGGGGACCGTCGAGTCATCCTCCGAGATCTTCTCGACGGCAGGCAACTCCAGGCGTTGGATGGCGTGCCCGAGTCGGCGCATGATCGACGCAACCAGACGCCCATCCGGACGCGCTAGCGCCGCGGGAGGTGCGTCGGCCGAAGCGCGTGCACGGGGCATGACGGGAATCAGCCCAGGATGGGCGTCAGGGGAGATCCGCCAGACAGAACGGCCATCACGTTTCGGGCGGCAAGCTCGGCCATCGCGGTTCGGGTCTCCCGCGTAGCGCTTCCCAGGTGGGGGGTCAGCACCACGTTGTCGAGACCAACGAGGGTCGATTGCACCTTGGGTTCTGCTTCGTAGACGTCGAGTGCCGCACCGGCGATCAAGCGCTCCTCCAGCGCCCACGCGAGTGCCGCCTCGTCGATGACGGCTCCGCGCGAGGTATTGATCAAGTATGCCGACCGCTTCATTCTCGCCAGGCGGGCATGGTCCAACAGGTGACGGGTGTCGGTCGTGAGCGGCACATGGAGCGAGATCACGTCGGACGTACTGAGGAGGTGATCGAGGGACACGCGCTCGTCGTCGCTCGACGAATCCGTGCGGGCCGCGTACACGACGTGCATGCCGCGGGCGGACCCGCGGGCCGCTACGGCGCGACCGATTCGGCCGCTGCCCACGATTCCAAGGCGCTTCCCGGTCAGCTCCGCGCCAAGCATGAAATCGAGCGCCCAGCCCTTCCACTCGTCACGGCGAATTAGGCGATCACCTTCAGGAATCCGCCTGGTGACGGCCAGGATCAATCCCCACGTGAACTCGGCCACGGACTCGGTGAGCACATCGGGGGTGTTCGTCACGACGACGCCACGCGACCGGGCATGAGCGACGTCAATGTTGTCGTAGCCCACGGCGATGTTGGCGATCACTCGCAGCCCGCGAGCGCCATTGACCGCCTCGGCGTCCATGCGATCGGTCAGGACACAGATCACGGCCTGCGCCGACGCCAGTCGATCGAGCAGCACCTGACGCGGCATCGGCTCCTCGCCGGTCCACAGATCGACCTCGCAAGCCTCGGCCAGCAGACTCCGAACGGTTGCGGGCACCCGGCGCGTCACGAGCACGGCGGGGCGTCCTGGTGCTTCAGTCATGCCAGATAGCCCAGAGCTCGACCTCAAGACACCGTGGAGCCGTGCGGCATGGGTCAGTGGCCGTAGGCCTTGCAGAATCCACAGTGCGTGCACAGCACGCGTGGTTCGATCACGCAGTGGACCGGTCCCTCGGCGCGGTCGGGCTCGAGCCCGGCGAAACGTGCGTGACTCGGATGTTGAAGAGCGCCGTCGGGGTCGTGGTGTCGGTTCCGCTGCGCCAGGTGGCGTGCGACCGCCTCGCGAACCAGCTGCCTGAGCTCCCGCTCAGACATGTGCCCGACTGGAGCGGCGGCGCCCCCGACCCTGTGCGGCCGGCTGCGCGCCACGAGGCGAACGGGCGGCTCGATCACCCGTGCTCGGATCGTGCTGCAGCTGGTCCACGATCCCGATCACCGCGGCATCGACTGGTGCACCGCGCCTGCCGAGGGCCTCGCCAGCCGCACGGCCCTCGAGAACGGTCAGCACCGTCTCTCCGACACCCGCGCCAACGGAGTCGACCGCGAGAATCGCGGCTCCCGTCCACTCGCCACCCGGCGAGACCGAGCGAACGATCAGGAGCTTCGCCCCGTGCAGCATGTCGTTCTTTCGCGTCGCGACGACCGTACCGATGACTCGCCCAAGTTGCACTGCCGTAGTCCTAGTCGCCCATGGGACCGGGGTCCGCGTCCCAGTCATCGATGATTCCAACGATGTTCGCGTCGGTTGGAACGGGTTTCGGATGAAACGGCAGTGAGGCTTCGCGACCGCGAACGACGAAGACATGCTCGCCCGCGCCGGCCCCAACGGAATCGACGGCGACGATCGGCCGACCGACCGGCTGGCGATCGTGCGATAGCGGCTGCACGATAAGCAACGTGAGTCCGACGAGATGCTCGTCCTTCTGGGTCGCGACGACGTTTCCGATCACCCTACCAAGCTGCACGGCCTGAAATGCCCCTCGATCCTTTCCGTGGTCGACGTCTCACTCGACGACCTGCACGGCATCGACGATACCCACGATGGCAGCGTCAACCGGGAGATCTCTCATACCGGAGGCCATCCGAGCGGAACTGCCACTGACGATCAGCACGGTTTCACCGACACCCGCGTCGACGGTATCGACGGCCACGAGGTGGTTGCCCAGCTCGCCGTCCGTAGGATCGACACTACGGGCGAGCAGCAGCTTGTTGGCCACCAGACGGTCGTCCTTTCTGGTCGCGACCACGGTACCGACGATCTTGGCTAGAATCATGGCTGGGCGTCACCGCAAGTGACGGGAACTCAGCCCCACGACCCGAGCTCGGGGCGAGGCCGCGGAGAAGCCAGAGTGGCCTCGGTCGCTCAACCCTTCCCGTCGCTCTTGCCGATGGGCAAGACATCCTCGAGGCTGGCGTGAGGACGAGGAATCACGTGCACCGAGACGAGTTCGCCGACTCGGCGGGCCGCCGCGGCGCCAGCGTCGGTGGCCGCCTTGACGGCTGCGACGTCACCACGGACAATCGCGGTCACGTAGCCAGCTCCTATTTTCTCCCAGCCCACCAATGTCACCTTGGCGGCCTTAACCATCGCGTCCGCGGACTCGATCATACCGACGAGCCCTTTGGTCTCGACCATGCCGAGCGCCTCGCCCATGCTGTCCTCCAAACTGTCACCTCAGTTGCTTCACGGCATCTTCGATGAGTGCCGTCAACTCGCGGTATGTTAGCCGAATCTCATCGTCTTCGCCCACCGGCCGTGCCATGACGTCCCGGCTGGGGACCAGACGCGCCCCGGGTGCCACCGGCGCCTCGATGACCTGGCACTCGGCACCATCGCCACTCACCTCGTCATCCGCGCAGATGGGCGCCGGCGACGCGATGCCGTAGCGGCCTCGCAGGCTCTGCAACTTGGCCACCTCCTCCTGCGAAAACACATGTTCCTGACCTAGCTGCCGCGCCACGAGGCTGATCTTCGCGAAGTGCTCGATCGTCTCCATCTTGTAGTAGGCGCTGAACAGGTCCTTGCCGATTGTCAAGGCCCCATGGTTCGCGAGCAACATACCATCGTGCGCCTTGATGTACTTTCTCACGGCCGCCGGCAGCTCGGGTGTCGACGGCGTTCCATAGTCAGCGAGCGGAACACTGCCGAGCGTCGCCACGACCTCTGCGAGAACGGCTCGCACGAGTGGAATGCCGGCCACCGCGAATCCGGTCGCCGTCGGCGGATGCGCGTGCACCACAGCGGTGATCTCCGGGCGATGGTCGTACACCGCCAGGTGCATCAAGAGCTCGGACGAGGGATTGCGTTCGCCGCTCAGCTTCTTGCCCGTCAGGTCGGTCGTGACCATCATGTCAGGCGTCATGAAGCCCTTGGACACGCCGGTCGGGGTCGCGAGCAGCCGGCCATCGGGTAGCTTGACACTGATGTTGCCGTCGTTCGATGCGACGAACCCGCGCTCGTACACACGCCGGCCCACCTCCACGATGTCCGCACGCAGCTGCTCTTCGAGTGTCATGATTCCCTCGTCACGCCTGTCGCTGGAACTGGTCGCGACACCGCTCGGAGCAGAAGTACTCGGTCCGCTCACCGTGCCGAATCGTCAGGCTGCTCGATTTCGGCACGTAGGTCCCGCACACCGGGTCCCTGACCAGCGCCACGCTCTCGACCCCTCCACGACGCGATCGCTGAGGCCGACGACCCGCGGCCCCGTCCACCACCCCCACCAGGAGGCGCCACACACCTCGGACCAGCGAACTCACGACGAGGACGAACAGTAATAACCGGAGTAGCCAGCCACCCATCTTCGACTCGTTCGAATCTCCCGAAGTCCCTCTGCCGGAACCGGGGTCAGTTTCCCCCCGACGGTGCCTGTCCACCGCCGAAGTCTGGATGCGCGCCGCGCATGGCCTCGATCGCCTGTCCCGCCGCGCGCCCTTCCGGGCTGTCGGGCGCAATGTCTACGACCTGCTGCCATGCCGTGGCGGCACCCTCGAGATCCTGCTTCCCGAACGCTCGCACGATCCCGAGGTTCAAGAGGGTCTTGACGTGCCGAGGGTCGGCCTCGAGCGACCGGGCAAATTGCTCGAGAGCGCGGTCGGGGTCATCCGAGTAGTAGTAGCTCACCCCGAGATCGGTGCTCACGTTCGGATCGGTCGGGTCAATCGCGAACGCCGCCTCGTACCAGCGAATGGCGTCCGGGTAGCGCTCCGCATCGAAGTAGAGATTGCCGAGCTCGACCCTGGGTCTTGCGTCCGTCGCGTCGCGTTCGGCCGAGGATTCCAGCGTGCCGACGCGCGCCTCGTCCACCACCCGCGACGTCGCGGACCTGGTGCTGTCCGAGCCGGCTGTGGCCTGGGTCACGGGGGCCTGCGCTCGGCCGCCAGCAGGTCCCGACGGCTGCTGACTCCCCAGAATCCAGCCCACGATCAGGCCGAAGAACGCACCCGAGACGGCCAGCACGAGTGATTCACGTCTCATTGTCGATGACTCCGGAGCCTGTGACCTCGCATCCGATCGTTCAGGCGAGGTGGGCCTTCGCCACCTCGGCGATCCCCTCGGCCCAGGCTCGGATCCGGCCCTCGTCAGGCCCCTCGATCATGACACGAAGAAGCGGCTCGGTCCCCGAGTATCGCACGACGAGCCTCCCCTGGTCTGCGAGTTCGCGCTCCACCCTCTGGAGTTCCTGCTTGACGGTCGGGATCTCGTTCAAATCCTGTTTCACGCGGACGGGCACGTTGAGAAGCACTTGAGGAAAGACCTGCAGCTCCTCGACCAACTCCGCGAGGCCGCATTCGCGGTCGGCCATCGCGTCGAGAACAGAGAGCGCCGTGACGATGCCGTCGCCAGTGGAGAGATGGTCAGCCAGCACGACGTGGCCCGACTGCTCACCGCCGAGCGACAATCCGTGCCGTCTCATTGCCTGTGTCACGGCGCGGTCGCCCACGGGACACCGGACCAAGCCGATGCCGTGCCTCCGGAGCGCCACCTCGAGCCCAACGTTACTCATGATCGTCGCGACGATTGCGTCACCCTTCAAGCGTCCCTGGTCCTTCAGGTGAGTGGCACAGGCCAGCAACATGCCGTCGCCGTCCACGACGGTGCCGTGCTGGTCGACCAAGATCGCCCGGTCACCATCTCCGTCAAACGCCACCCCGACATCGAAGCCGTGCTCGCGCACGGCGCGACTCAACGGCTCCGGAGATGTCGATCCGCAACCTCGGTTGATATTGCGCCCGTCTGGCGTATCGGAGATCACACTCACGTCCACACCGAGACGGCGAAAGACCTCAGGCGCAAGCCGATACGTCGCCCCGTTCGCACAGTCCAAGGCTACGCGCCTCGAGCCTAGACGTTCAGGTCTCGGGAGCGCCAGAGTCGCGTGCGCGACGTATTCCTCTGTGTAGTCTCGACGCGATACTGGCAGCTCGGATACTTCGTGAGTGGACCACGCATCGTCGAGAACGATTCGCTCGATCGCATCCTCGAGATCATCGCTGAGCTTCTGGCCGGTGTCGGAGAACAGCTTGATGCCGTTGTCCTGATAGGGATTGTGCGAGGCAGAAATAACAAAGCCGCCACTGAACCCCAACGCCCCGGTGAGAAATGCGACGGCTGGGGTGGGAATCACTCCGGCGCTGACGATCGATGCACCTTCCGCCCGGACGCCCCGGGCGAGCGCGGCTTCGATCGACGGTCCAGATTCGCGGGTATCCCGGCCGATCAACAGCCGGATGGTCTCGGCGTCGTTACGTGATCGTAGCGCGCGGACGACGGCCGCTCCGATCCTCGTCGCCGTGCGATCGTCGAGGGGGTGAGCCCCCGCGACACCACGAATGCCATCGGTTCCGAACAGGCGCTGCGCCATGATCCTCTTCAATCGCTACGGCGCCGCTGGTCGACAACCGCCATTGCCGTGGCAGCGTGAGCTATCGTGCAAGAGCTTACTTGATCTGAACGCGGATCTCCGAAGGCTCGATTCGCTCGAGCATGACATCCGCCAACGGTGGCGCCTGGACCGTTACGTCGTAGTCGCCCGGCTCCAGCCCCTCGAGCTCCACGTACGCCACCATCGACTCGGCCGACAGATCGTCGACACGTTCGCGACGGCCTCGTATCACGAGCGTGACGGTCCGGGAGGCCAGCGTGGCCTCGAGGTTCGGCCCGAGCCGTCGCGCCTGCACTGGCACATCGGTCACAATGCGCGCGACCGGGCCAGCCGCGATCTCGACGGTCACGGTGGCGGTACGGGCCTCCCGCAGCCGCAAGGCCGGGTCGGGCACACCCACGGTCACGACGGCCTCAACGGTCTGCGTCACGTTGTCGACGGACACTGGCTCGGTCGTCGCCTCGATCACCTGGCGAAGTCGACTCTCGGGGCCCAGCACCTCGACGCTTTCCGGATCCGACGAAACCTGGCCGACCTGAAATCCGCGCGCCGGATCACCTTCGATGGTTGGCACAACCGGCACGACGCGCACGCCGATGCGCTCGAACTCGAGTGGCACAGTCGGGGTCAGCACTTGCTCGACGCTCACGCCGAGCGGCCCGCGCACGTGCTCGGTGAACAGATTGAACATCCGAAACCCTGCTCTCGCTGACTCGAGATCCAGGATCGCCACGACGTCGCCTTCTTCGAGACGGCTCAGAAGTCCCGACGAGCCGCGCACCCTGACATCGACACCGCTGGGCGGCTCCCCGACGACCTGCAGCTGCTCCGGCATGTTCTGGAAGTGCAGCGGAACTCGCATGTTGCGCTCGACGGTGGGCTCACGGGCAACGGTCATCCAGAGCAGCACGGCCAGAACAAGCGACACGAACTTGAGCCCGAGGTGGCGAAAAGGGTGGTACGCCATCAGAGTTGATGCGCCGGTTCGGCGGAAGCCCGCGTGTGGCCCGCGCGACGCTGCACCATCAACCTGCGCAGCCGCTCACGGAGCTGATCACCATCGAGCCCTCGCTCGATATCACCGTCCATCGCCAGCGAGATCTTGCCGGTCTCCTCCGACACCACGACGGCCAGCGCGTCGTTCTCCTCTGTCAGGCCAATCGCCGCACGATGGCGGGTGCCCAGTTCTCGACTGAAGCCGGGCTTGACCGTGAGGGGCAGGAAGCAGGCAGCCGCAGCCACCCGGTTCTCCTGCACGACCACGGCGCCGTCGTGGAGCGGGGACCCCGGCTGGAACACGGTCACGAGCAGGTCATACGTCAAGGTCGCATCGAGCGGGATGCCGCTCTCGATGTAGTTGCGGAGCCCGATGGCTCGTTCGACGACGATGATCGCTCCGGTGCGCTGCGTCGCCAGCAGCGTCGCTGCCTCGACGATCTCGTCTACGTTCTCGTCGGCAATTTCGAGCTTCGAAAAATACCGTACCAGCGTCGTCCGGCCGAAGTGTGCCAACGCGCGTCGGATGTCGGTCTGGAACAGCACGATCGCAGCGAACACGACGTACCCCACGACGTTACGCACGACCCAGTTGACCGTCTCGAGCTGCAGCCAGAGCGAGGCATAGAAGAGCAGGACGACCAGCGCCGATCCGATCCCCATCTGGACCGCCCGGGTACCGCGAATGAGCTTGAGCGACTCGTAGATCGCGATCGACACGATCACGACGTCGAGGACGTCCGTCCAGTTGGTCGGCGCCGATCGCGCGAAGCCGAACAGCTCATTCATGACTCGTCGCTCCGTCTCGGCGGGCCGCGCGCCGCTCGACGTGTGCGCGCACCCGATCGGCCACGCGAACAACGTCGACCATCTCCTGGACGGCATGAACCCGCACCACGTGGGCTCCGAGTAGCACGGCCGCCGACACCGCCGCGGCCGTCGCCCACTCCCGCTCGACCGGCGACACGTCACCGATAGCCGCCGTCAAGAACGATTTGCGGGAGGGTCCGACGAGGACCGGGCGCCCCAGGTCCGCCAGGGAGTCCAGACCCGCCAACGCCTCGAAGCTCTGACCCGCCTGTTTGGCGAAACCGAGACCCGGATCAAGCAGGATCGACTCCGGCGAGACCCCCGACCGTTCGGCCGATTTGAGGCTGTCGGCCAACTCGGTCACCACCTCCCCCGCGACATCCACATAGTTCGCCTCACGATACATCTGGCTCGAACGCCCTCGGCTGTGCATGAGCACCAGGCCGGCGCCGTGGGTGGAGACGACGCGAGCCATACCGGAATCATAGCGTAAGGCGCTGACGTCGTTGACGATGGACGCTCCTTCCTGGAGCGCGGCATGAGCAACGGCGGCCTTGTACGTGTCCACCGACAGTGGCACATGCACGCGACCCGCCAGGCCCCGGATGACAGGAATCACGCGGGCCAGCTCCACCGCGGCTTCGATCGGCTCCGCGCCCGGTCGAGTGGACTCCCCGCCGACGTCCACCATGTCTGCGCCACACGCCACCATTCGAACAGCTTCATCAACGTACCGATCCGGCGTGAACTCTCCCGGAGAGCTGGCAAAGGAGTCTGGAGTGACGTTGACGACGCCCATGACCAGCGTCCGCTCACCGAGTCGCAGCAAGCGGCCGTGCGGCAGGACGAGATCGTGGAGTGTGCGGGAACGCACGGTAACGGGTCGCCCGGACGCGCCTCCGACGCCTGGCGCTGAACCGCTATTCCTGAGGTAAAGGCTTGTTCAGCGGAGGCACGATCGCGGGCCGCTCGGACCGATCGTCGGACGACCCGCCGGAGGCCGTCGGCGTCGGCTTGACAGTCGCCACGACCGGCTCGTCGAGCTGCTGGCCGCTGGCAATCTTCGTGACCTGGTCCGCATCCAGCACCTCGCGGACCAGCAACTCCTCGGCGATCGTCTCGAGCACGGACTTGTTCTCTTCGAGGACGGCTCGCGCGCGCTCGTAGTTTTGCATCACGATGCGCTTGAGTTCCTGGTCGATGCGAATGGCCGAATCCTCGCTGTAATCCTGATGCTGAGCGATTTCGCGGCCGAGAAAGATCTGCTCCTCCTTCTTCCCGAAGGTGAGGGGACCAAGGGCGTCGCTCATGCCCCACTCGCAGACCATGCGGCGCGCCATCTCGGTCGCGCGCTCGAGATCGTTCCCAGCGCCGGTCGTGATGCTGCCCTGGGTGATCTCCTCGGCAATTCGGCCACCGAGAAGGATCGCGATCTGATCGTTCAGGTACTCGCGCGAGTAGTTGTGCTTGTCATCGAGGGGCAGCTGCATCGTGAGGCCAAGCGCCATCCCGCGCGGAATAATCGTGACCTTGTGGATCGGATCAGCGTTCGGCAGCAGCACCGCCAGGAGCGCGTGACCCGCCTCGTGGACAGCCGTCACGCGCTTCTCGTCGTCGCTGATGACCATCGACCGACGTTCGGAGCCCATCAGGACCTTGTCCTTCGCGAACTCGAAGTCGACCATCCGCACGGTCTTCTGGTTGTACCGCGCGGCGTACAGCGCAGCTTCGTTGACGAGATTCGCCAGGTCCGCACCGGAGAAGCCCACGGTGCCTCGTGCGAGCACCCGGTTGTCGACATCGTCGGCGAGGGGGATCTTCTTGGTGTGGACCACCAGGATCCCTTCGCGACCCTTCACATCCGGACGGTTCACGACGATCCGCCGGTCGAAGCGGCCCGGGCGCAGCAAGGCCGGGTCGAGGACATCCGGCCGGTTCGTTGCCGCGACCAGAATGACGCCCTCGTTGGACTCGAAGCCGTCCATCTCGACGAGCAACTGGTTGAGCGTTTGCTCGCGCTCGTCGTGACCGCCGCCCAAACCCGCGCCGCGATGGCGCCCCACGGCGTCGATCTCGTCGATGAACACGATGCAGGGCGCGTTCTTCTTACCCTGCTCGAACAGGTCGCGGACACGCGACGCGCCGACACCGACGAACATCTCGACGAAATCCGAGCCGCTGATCGAGAAGAACGGAACGTTGGCTTCACCCGCCACCGCGCGAGCCAGGAGCGTCTTGCCGGTGCCTGGCGAGCCCATGAGCAGAACCCCCTTGGGAATCCGCCCGCCCAGCTTCTGGTACTTCTGCGGCTCTTTCAGAAACTCGATGATCTCCTGCAACTCGTCTTTGGCTTCGTCGACCCCAGCCACGTCCTTGAAGGTGACCTTCTTCGAGGAACTGGACGACAGCTTCGCCCGGCTCTTGCCAAAGGAGAGCGCCTTGTTTCCGCCGCTCTGCATCTGCCGCATGAAGAACACCCAAAAACCAATGAGCAGCAGGATGGGTGCCCAGGAATACAGCAGTGTGGCCCAGGGGCTATTCGTGGCCTCTCGGGCGGTCACGAGCACGTTGCGCTCGATGAGCCGATTGCCGAGAGCCTCGTACTGGGGCGGAGCGTACGTCCGGAACCTCTCGCCGGATTTCGAGGTGCCGCTGATCTCGTTGCCGGTGATCGTGACCTTGTCCACCTGGCCGCCATCGACCCAGGTGATGAACTCGCTGAACGTGATGGACCGATCCCGTGTCTGGAACGTCGTCGAGAAATTCCAGATCAGGACCCCGACGACCACGAGGACCATCCAGAACAGCAGGCTCTTCATTGTAGTGTTCAACCCGCTCCCCCCAATTCCCTAAACGTTAAGATTATCACGCCACGCGTTGATTCCGTGACCCTAAAATCGTGCGCCAGCATCCAGCCTACCACCCATAGGATGCGGTCATCGGCGTCGACGACAAGAAGAACCGAATCCCGTTCACACTTTGGCACTTTGCGATCGACCAGGAAATCCTGGAGCTTCCGGCGGTGCCCCAGTCCGAGCGGCCTGAAGGCGTCCCCGGGCCGACGTGTCCGCACCGCCAGGGGCAGCCGAACCGCTTCGGCGGACACAACCGCAGCGTCCGACGGGCTCGACATCGTCCACGGCGGCGCCAGGGGCGCTGGCTCGGCGGCAATCACCACGCCGAGCGATGTAATCGAAGCCTCGCCAGGCATGGCGAGCGCCTGCCGAAATCCGCTCACGCCGGCGGTCGGCGCGGTTCGACCCCGTCGGGGGCTGAGCAGGACGGCCGGTCCCACCCGGGTCGCACGCTGGCCGGGGAGGTCGACCGAATCACTCTGCGGAGCGCGAGCAAGACGAAGCACCTCGGCCACGTTCGAGAAACTGATGAATCGATCCGGCGCCACTCGCGACAAGGCCAGGCGAGCGATCCGGCGAGCCACGGCTGGCGGCTCGGCCGTGAGGCACGCGGCGTCGATCTCGATTCCGTTTGGGCTACCGCGCAGCACGCGGCTGGCAGCTTCCTGGGCCGTCCGCTCTAGCCACTCGGCATCCTCTCGGGCTACGACCGCGCCTCGCGCGAGCGCCCTGGTGACCGACGGATTCACGTGCTCCCTGAGCCACGGAATGAGCTCGTGCCGCACGAGATTGCGCGGAATGTCCCGGTCCAGATTCGTCTCATCCTGCCTGAACTCGAGTCCGCGCTCCGCCAGATACGCGAGCACTTCGGACCGAGAGATTGAGAGGATGGGACGAATCACGGCGCCCTTGCGAGGATGGATGCCGGCCAGGCCGCGTGGGCCGGCGCCACGCAGGAGCTTCAGGAGATAGGTCTCGGCCTGATCATCCAGCGTGTGACCCACGGCGATCCGGGTGGCGTCGAGCCGCTCAGCCGCCTGTGCAAGAAAACCGTACCGGGCCTCGCGCGCGGCAACCTCGAGCGACTGCCCGGCCTTCCGTGCGAGGCACGGGACGTCCACCGACCCCACCTCGATGGGCAACGAGAGCCGGGCGGCCATCGCTCGGCAGAATCGCTCGTCTTCGTCGCTGGCGGTGTGGCGCATCCGATGGTTGAGGTGCGCCAACCCCGCCAGCACCAGGTCACCAGAGGCGACCAACTCGACGAGCAGATGCGTCAACGTGACCGAATCCGGTCCGCCCGAAAGCGCGATGACAAGTCGGTCTCCATCTCCGAGCAACCGCTGCTCGAGGATCTCGGTGCGAACGCGCTCGGCCAGGGGAGACATAGGCGGGTATCGCCGTGCGAGAAAGGACCGGGCGGGACACCTGGCCCCACCCGTGAAATGGTGCCGGTGCAGGGACTTGAACCCTAAAGACGCGTTTCTCTAACTGGTTGATGGCGCGTGACTTCTGGTCGTAAAGGGTTCGATCGACAGCACTTAGCTTTCAATAACGTTCAACTGCTCTCTCCACGAGTCTACTGGAATCGACCCCAGTCGTGGAGACATTGTGGAGACGGGAACATGCAACAGAGACTAATAAGGAGTCAGGGCGGCGAAGGCAGCACGCGGGGAGTCAAAGCTGGGACCGCCCGACGACGACCATCACGGACACGCCGCGCGACGGCGCGGGGGACCACCGCATGGCTCGACTAGCCGAGATGGTGGATGCCTGCCGGGACGCTGGCGTGCGGCTGCGGGTAGACGGCGACCGCCTGGAGGTCGAGTCTCCACACGACACTCCGCCGCAGCTGCGGAAGGCGCTGGTCGACCATCGCCCAGCCGTGCTCGCCTACCTGGGCCGGTTTCGTGACCCGGATGCGCGAGCGAGCGAAGTGCGGCGGCGCATGACGATCTTCGCCGCCCAGATTCCGCCATCACCGGCGCCCATTCCGGCCTTCGTCCTTCGACCGGATGCGCAACCCGCGGCTGGGTACTGTGACTGCTGTGGGGACCCCATACCCGACACGAACGTGCATCGGTGTGATCTGTGTGCCGATGCCGCCTGGGCGGTCGTGAACCCTGGTGAGCCGAGGCCCGCCACGATCATCCGTTTCCCCGACGTGGACGACGCCGTTCGCGATCGGTAGCAAGCAGTAGCCGTTCTCGCCATGTCCGGCCCGCCAGAGGCGCAGCGAGCGGTGGAGGCAAGTCGTGGCAACTGGTCAAGTGAGAGGAGAACATGATGCCGTCTGGCCCGCCAATTTTCTTGCAAGATGTCGTTTCTGCGCGAGAAGCACTGGTCGAACTGGGGCTGGTGGAGGATTCCGGCGAGCGTCGGCGAAACCCCGATGGCACGCTCGGCATCGTCTGGACACGTACGCCGCTTGCTGCGTTGGTAGACGACTACGAGCAATCGGGCCTGACGTTCGAGGAAGCGATCGCCAAGGCGAACGGCGCGGTGGCTCGCCCCGACTGAGCGTCACGTCACCGGGGGACCACACGCACCGCCCAGCAGGCGCTCGACGCGCACGAACGCTGTACGCGAGGACTTCTCGGGTAGGGACGGCTGTCGGGTGCTGGAAAAGGAGATCGTGGCTCAGGCAGTGTTCGTGCGCGTCTGCTTGCCGCCGGGTGGTACCCGCGCCTTTCGCTCTCTGAACTGAGGCGGCGCGGCACGTCGCTGTTCACAGCCGCCGATTCGAGGCTGCCAAAGCGTAGGCACCTACACGAAGGTGATGAGGTCTGGCGGAACGTGTCCCGTTTCGTTGTAGCTGAGGAGCTTTACCTTGCCTGTCGGGTCGACGGCAAAGCGCGTGATGGCGCTGTTCGACGTGTCCATCATCCAGACCGCCGTCAGCCGCGTCTTCAGCACCATGCAGGCGAGACTCCGGATGGTGTTGCCGTGAGACACGATCACTTCGTGCCGAGTCGTGCGGCTGGGTCGAAAGAATCGCTGATACACCGACGCTAGCTGCTGCTTGCCCTGAACTTGGTCACCACGCGGCACGCGATGGCCCGGCCAGCTCGTGGCGATCATCTCCCGCAGGATGCGCGTCTTCCGAATCGGGAGGTCATCGCACAGCGCGGCAATGATCTCGGCGCTCTCCACCGCCCGCCCCAGGTCGGAGCTGTGGATGGCGGCAATGGGCCACTGGGTGACGCGCTTGGCAGCGGCCCGTATCTGTCGTCGACCCTCCGCTGTGAGTCGGCCGCCAAACGGGCCGGACTCGTAGTCCGCTCGACCGTGTCGGACGAAGTGGAGGTAGCGCGTGGGGGCAGGGTTATCCATGTGGCACCCGCGCCTGGAGGTCCTAGCTCCCCGCCTGCTTCTTGACGTGCGCGAGCACCTCGGCCCACTGTGCCTTCGGGCTCACCTCGACGTACTCGCTGTCCTCTTCGACCCACGCCGTGTGTCCCGGCGGAGCATGGAAGAGTTCGCCAGCCTGCACGACCTCCTCCTGCCCATCGGTGTATCGGAGACACACCGCGCCCTGCAGGACGTACCCCCAGTGTGGGCATTGACACATGTCATCCTTCAGTCCTTTCAGCGCCGGGGTGAAGTCGGCCCCCTTGGCGAGGGTGGCGAACGACACGACCATGCTGCCCCATTGGGTCGTTCGTACCGTCACGCCCGGTGCCTCAAGAGCCACTGGAAGATCGTGTATCGCCAGCTTCATGTCTTTCTACTCTTCAGGATCTCGCCGCCTACTGCCGTAGGGTCGAGGGTAGGCGCGGTACCAGAACACCCGGCCCGTCTCCTACCCCCGCCACCTCAAACGGAGCGTGCGGATTTCCCGCACTCCGCTTTCCTACCGACTTCGCGCCAAGGGTTATGTGACCCTCTCATGTCGACGCGACTGCTGGCCGATACGGCCGCACGCGATAGTCGAGGAAGACCCCCGCTGCGCGTGCCAGCCGCAACCAGCGCCATCGTCGCCAACCGAAGCCCGAGCGCTGCCGGGTCCGGAGCCAATGCCGCTGTATCTTCATCGCGACCCAGTGGCAAACATACGAGAAGCACCGGCTGGATTGCCCGATAGCAAAGTAGGTGACCCAGCCACGCAAGATCGGGTTGATGCGCTGCACCACCTGACTCACGGGCTGAGCGCGGTACCGATGGAAGAGGTCCTCCAGCTTCCGCAATAACGCCGTGCGCTTCGTCCGCTGCGGCGTGTAGAGCGGTCGCCACCGACCTCGTCGGCTCCGTGTACGTCGTCAGACCAATCCGGTCCATTGAGTCTGTTTATTAAGAGAGACTTTCTGCGGGCTCGCCGCCTTCGGCGGCATGTGTAGATTCTCTCGTTTCCGTTGTACCAACGTCCTCCGTTTGATCGCCTCACGCCGGGCAAGGATCGTCGACCGCCGTCCTTCATAGACGTCGGCCGGCGTCACGTTCGCCAAGGCCTCGTGGAGACGGCGGTGATTGTAGTCGTCGACGAAGCGGGCGACGGCTCGTTCCAGTTCCCAGGGGCTGTAGTACTTCTCAAGCTTGACCACGTTCTTCATCGACCGATGGTACCGTTCGATCTTGCCTTGCGTCATCGGATGATACGGCGCCCCGCGCGTGTGCGCGAGCTGATGGCTCTCCAGATAGTCCGCCAGTTCCCGCGAGACGTAGCACGGGCCGTTGTCGCTCAAGAGCCGTGGGCGATGGACGACCCGCACCCGATCGATACCGGTCTTCGCGCGGGCCAGGTCGAGCGTCTCCATCACGTCTGACGCCTGCATCGACGTCCGCAGCATCCAGGCGACGATGTAGCGTGAGTAATCATCCAGCACCGTCGACAGGTAGTACCAGCCCCAGCTGACCACGTGCAGGTAGGTGAAGTCCGTCTGCCAGAGTTCATTGGGGCAATGCGTCGGATGCTGAAACGTCTTAGCGGCCGACAGCACCACGAAGGCCGGGCTCGGAATCAAGTCGTACGCCTTGAGGATCCGATAGACGCTTGATTCCGAGAGAAAATGGCCTTCCCGGTCCGTGAACTGCCAGGCCAACTCGCGCGGCGAACGTTCCGGGTCGGCCAACGCGGCGTCGACCACCTGCTCGCGGACGCGAGGTGGGATCCGATTCCAGTACCGGCGGGCCGTGGACGACTGGGGCGCCAAGCCGGCCGGCCCGGCGATGCGGTACCGTCGATACCAGGCGTAGAACGTGGACCGATGGACGCGCAGCTCCCGCAACGTCTGCCGCACCGACAGGTCCGAGCCCTCCACGAGCCGGATGAGTTCGATCTTCTCGGCCGCCGTCCGTCTCACGTAACGTCCTCCGAGTCGGAGGCCGTCACGTTTTTTTTGAGCAGGCGGTTCTCAAGCACGATCTCGGCCACGACCTGCTTGAGTTGCGCATTCTCCTTGCGCAGATCGCTGACGTCAGTCGAGGTCGCTTCGCGCGTCGTGTCCCCGACCAGCCGCTTCTTCCCCGCCTCGAGAAACTCCTTGCTCCAGCGGTAATACAGATTCGGATTCAGCCCTTCACGACGACACAGCGTCGCGATGCTTTCCTCACCTCGCAAGCCCTCGAGGACGATCCGAATCTTCTCTTCGGCGGAAAAGCGTCGCCGGGTCTTCCGGCGGATGTCCTGAACGACCTTCTCGGCAGACTTTGCGTGGCTCATGGGGACCTCCTCCCCTGGCAGCAAAGTCTCTCTTATCTCACAGCCTCAAACGGTCCACAATGGTTTGACCCCGCACATTGAAGCGGTGGAATTCGCCACGCTCGCGTGGGGCGATTGGTTCAACACGAAGCGGCTGCTCGAACCGATCGGGTACGTGCCGCCGGCAGAGTACGAAGCGCGCTACTATCAGCAGGCGGCGGTGGCCTGAGTCACGTAATTCGCTCTCCGAAGATCCCGGTACGATTCAATGTGACAGCTAAGTTCCTCCAACCACCGCCCGCCGACTCCTCAGAATCCGAATCCTAGTCTCCCCCGGATTCAAGCTCTCCTGTCAACCGAATCGGCCGCCTATTAGGTCCTCGACTTCCGCTTTTTCGATCCGTTTCCCGATCTCTATAGGTAGGGGGTCGAAATGCGAAGGAGGCGAATGGGCCGATTAACTTCGCCCGGCTTCCGCTTTTTCAACCCGTTTCGCGATCTATATGGGTAGGGGACGAAATGCGGAAGAGCCTGCAATCTGTTACCCGACAGGCGACCGACTTCCGCTTTTTCGACCCGTTTCCCGATCTCTATAACTAGGGGGCGAAATGCAAGGAGGCGAATGGTTCAACAGGCATTGCTCGAAATCGTCGCAACTCGAACTGGCGTGCGCGAAGTGACGGTGGTCGGCCGAGGCGCCGAGACCGCGCGGTTATATGAGGCCGTATGGCCCGCTATCGAGATCATTAACCGAGCCACGGCGGCATTCACACGAGCCGAAGCGACGCGGCCAGATGCGGAGGGTGCCGATGCCTAGCGATGTGGTGGTCGCATTCTTGGCGCAGTGTGAGGGGGTCAGGTCGCGGGCCGACGGCTGGACCGCCCGTTGCCCAGCCCACAAAGACCGCAGCCCCAGCTTGTCCATCACGGCAGGCGACGACGGCCGCGTGCTGCTGTATTGCCATGCAGGCTGTTCGACGAAAGCTGTCGTCAGAGCACTCCGGCTCAATCTCCGCGACCTGTTCCCTCCTCGGCGGCGTCGATGGCGGTGATGCCGGCAGACGGCTGCTCCCTCGCTCAGTACGCGCACGCCAAGCGATTGTCCGTGGCGCTTCTCGAGTCGTTTGGGCTGACTGACCAGCGAAGGGATGGTCGGACTGCGATCCGCATTCCGTACCACGACCCCAAGGGCCGCGAGCAGAGCGTGCGATATCGCCTGGCCCTTTTTGGCCACGACCGCTTCCGATGGATGAAGGGTGCGTCACCGACGCTCTACGGGCTGGATCGGCTCGAGGCCATCCGGCACCAGGGCTACGCCATCCTGGTCGAGGGCGAGTCCGACTGCCATACGGGGTGGTTTCACGACGAGCCCGTCCTCGGAGTGCCAGGGGCCGGCACGTGGAAGGAAGACTGGGCCATGCGTTTCGACGGCATCGACCCTATCTATCTCGTGGTGGAGTCCGACCAGGGCGGGCGCACACTCCAGGGCAAACTGCTCGCCTCGCCGCTCCGTTCGCGCCTGCGGCTGATTCATTTGGCCAACGCCAAGGATCTGAGTGACCTGCACTGTCAGGACCCCACGCGGTTCAGCGAGCGGCTTGCCCAGGCACGGAAAGCGGCGCTCTCGGCTGAGTCGGTGGCCGCCGCCGAGACTCAGGCGGCGCGGGACGAAGTCTGGCGGGACTGCCGTGATCTCGCCCTGAGCACCCGCATTCTGGATCGCCTCACCGAGTCCCTGAGGGCGAAGGGTGTGGCCGGGGAGACCCGCCTTGCTCACCTGCTGTTTCTTGCCGTCATCAGCCGCTTGTTGCCGCGGGTCGTGTCGGCTGTGGTGAAGGGTCCGAGCTCCGCCGGCAAGTCGTACGTCACTCAAGCGGTGCTCGATCACTTCACGCCCGACGCGTACTACGCCCGCACGGCCATGAGTGCTCGGACGTTGATCTACACCGAGGAATCGCTAGCCCACCGGATGCTCGTGGTGTACGAGGCCGCCGCGATTGATGACGAGTTCCAGAACTACGTCATCCGCTCGCTGCTCTCCGAAGGACAGATCATCTACGAGACCGTGGAGAAAGTGGCTGGGCAGTTCACGACCCGCCTGATCGAGAAGCCTGGCCCCACGGGCGTCGTCTTGACGACCACGGCCATCACGCTGCATCCCGAGAACGAAACTCGGATGCTGAGCGTGCCGGTGGACGACTCGCCGGAGCAGACGCGCCGCGTTCTTCGGGCCACGGCGGCGGCGGAGTCCGCTCCGGCTGAGTCGCTCGAGCCCTGGCACGCGCTGGATCGTTGGATCGCGCTCGGGATGCACCGCGTGGTGATTCCCTACAGCGCCGAGCTTGCGGAACGTATTCCGACGGTGGCCATTCGGCTCCGGCGAGATTTTCCGACCGTGCTTCGGCTAATTCAGGCCCACGCGCTTCTTCACCAGGCGACGCGTGACCGGGACGCCGAGGGACGGATCGTCGCCACGCTGGAGGACTACGCCGTCGTCCGCGAACTCGTCGGCGATCTGCTTGCCGATGCGGCCGCGGTCACCGTGTCGGACACGGTCCGGGACTCGGTTGATGCGGTGCGTCGGCTGACCCTGAAGGAGCCCGAAGGCGTGAGCCAAGTGCAGGTGGCTCGCCACCTCACGCTCGATGCTTCGTGTGTGTCGCGCCGCATCAAGGTTGCCCTCGCACGCGGCTACGTCGTCAACAACCAGTCTCGGCCCGGGCAGCCAGCCCAGTTGGTGCTTGGTGATCCCCTCCCCGACGAGACGATGGTGCTGCCGTCGCCCGAGGTGTTGCAGTCGTGCATGCCCGTGCATGAGCCCGTGCAACAGCTTCAGCCAATGGATTCAGGCGACCACGAGGCGTCATGCAGCCATGCAGCGATTCCCGAGGGCACGACCACGGACGGTGGCGATGACGCGACGCCGGACTGGGTGACCCAGGACGAGCTCGACGGCGAGGAGAGCTTCCGGATATGACGGACCCCACCGAGTCTCCGGCACTTCCACTGCTGCTCGATCTCGAGCGCCGTGACATCACCGTGCGGGTCGATGGCGACGACCTCGTCATCACGCCCAAGGCCTGGCTGGCGGAGACCGACATGGCCAGTCTCCGTGCCCTCAAGGACGAGCTGTTCCTGCTGGTCCTGGTCTATGACGACGGCGTGCAGGAACGGCTCAGTGCGTTCAAGACCCAGACAGGAACGACGTTCATCTTCGAACCTGGCTACCGGTACGTAGCCGGTGTCTGCTTCAGCTGCGGAGCCAGGCTCCGCAAGAGCACCAGGTTCGGCCGCTGCTGGCGCTGTTCGCTCGCGTGGCGACTTGCTTCGAACCTACCAACCACGAAAGGAGACTTATGGGATTTGCAAGAGGACCGCCCTTCTACCAGTACCGACACCAGTTCACGTACCGACACAGTGGCGCAAGATTACCGGCGCACGTCGGTACCAGCTCATCACCAAGAACCACGAGGACAGCGATGATCGATTACGAATCGACGCCTGGGCAACTCACGTTCACTTTTCAGGAGGTTTTCGATGCGTGTAACAACCCTACTTTCCGAGTTCATCAAGAGCGAGACGATCAAGACATCCGGTCCACAGACGTACACGATCAAGGACTGGGAGCTGGTCGAGTTCAAGGACCCGAAAACCGATCGGATCGAAAAAAAGCTCGCGCTCGTCGTGGACGACGGGCAGAAGTTGCTGCTTAACAAAGAAAATGCCCGGACCCTGATCGAGGGGTTCGGGACCGACGAAACTGACCAGTGGGTCGGCCGTCAGTTCGAGGCCCACCACGAGCCGAGCGTCCAGTTCGGCGGCAAGCGTGTCGGAGGTACGCGAGTGAAGGTGGCAGCGTAGGCGAGACAGGCATCGGCAAGGATTCCGTGGACGGGCCTTGCCGGTGCCGCCCCGCCTTGGGCGCGAACCCATGGCTATTCTCCCGAATCACGTGCAACCGTGCAAGGGGTCGCGGAATGGCCTGGATTCATTGACAGAACCTGTTGCAGGCCCGGTTGCACGGGCTCTGCAACCCTGCAAGAGGGTGGCAGAGAGCCGACCTGCAGGACCAGCCAGGAAGCGGAGAATTCGAGTGAGTGAGTGTCAGCGTGTTGATAGGCGAGCGGCCGACCTGGGCGTATCCGCTGAAGCGCAGGAGCGGCCCGTGAGCGGGTCGGACGCCTCAGACCAACGTCTCGTGCCCGAGGACATGGCTTCGTTGCTACGAACCCGAACGACGGCCTCTCGACGCCGGTTCTGTCGCCGCTGTGGAGAGCCGTTGCCAGGACGAAGGCGCGAGTTCTGTTCGGACCGGTGCCGGATGCGGTCCCGACGAGAAGCGGAGAAGACTCGGGTGGAACGGTTGTTCGCGGATCTGGACCAGGCGTTTCAGGCGGTTCGAGCCCACGTGCTCGGTGATGGGAATCACCTGGTCGAGAGCAGTGATGATGGAGGGCTGTCAAGAGCTCCCTCCGCGAGCAGGTCTTTGCAGGGCGATGACCCGTCTGGAGATGGGCGTGGATGAACTACTCACGGTCAACGAAGTCGCCAACATGCTGAGAGTGCCGAAGTCTTGGATTTATGAACGCAGCCGAAGGCGTGGGAAGGATCGGCTGCCCCATCTCAAGATAGGCAAGTATCTCCGCTTCGAGGAGGCCACGGTGCGAGAGTTCTTAGAGCGGCAACGTCGATCCTCGTGACCCGGCCAGACTCTGCCGCTACAATGACGTGTCAGCTACAACACGAAGAGCCAACGAGAAGGAAGGGGACTTCTCGCATGGCTCAACGTCGCAAACGGGACTACGGCAGCGGCAGTTTGTACCGCCGCGGAAAAGGATGGGCAATACGATGGCGCGAATTCGAGATCGGCCCGGATGGCACCCGCCGACGCGTACAACGGTACGAAGCGCTTGGCCCGATTGCCAAGTCGAAGGCCACGAAGATCCTCGCAGAGCGACTCGCGTCCTGTGCGGATGACCACGCGACTCGTTCACGGGTTCGCTTCGATCACCTGGCCACAAAGTGGCTCACCGACTTGCTTCCGATGTACCGCTACTCCACGCAGAAGAACCACCGCCACATCCTGCAGAAGCATCTGATCCCGCGCTTCGGCAGCGTCGAGCTGTGTGACCTTCAGCCGGCCGACGTGCAAGCCTACGTGGCCGACCTCTGTCGCGCAGGCTACGCACCGAGAACGGTGGATCACATTCATGATGTCCTGAGTGCGGTGCTGCGCACGGCGGTCACGTGGAAGTACATCGCGGAGAATCCGGCACGCGGGGCGAAGCTACCGAAGCTCACCTCGGTCCGGCCAACCAAGCCGCTCACCACGGAGGATGCGGCTCGCTTGCTTGGCATATTGCCGGATCTGCCGAAGACGCTGGTGGGACTCGCGTTGCTCACGGGTCTCAGGCGCGGCGAGCTGTTCGGTCTACGCTGGGGAGACATCGATCTGCTGGCGATGTGCCTGACCGTCGAGCAGGCGGTCTACGAGGGCCACTTCGGTCCTCCGAAGACACGCGCCGGCGAGCGAACGATGCCGCTGTCGGAGCCGGCGAAGGCGCTCATCGTGGCGTGGCGGCGGTGCGCCTCTCGCACGGAACCGGATGATCTCGTGTTCTCGACGAGAACGGGGCGGCCAATCGCACCAAACAACGTGCTGCGGCGGTGGGTGTATCCGGCGTGCGATCGACTCGGTGTTGCACGAGCGTCGTGGCTCACGTTTCGACGCACATATGCGTCGTGGTCACACCACGTCGGCGTGCCAGGCAAGGTCACAGCCGAGCTAATGGGACATGCCAAGGTCGACACGACGCTGAACACCTACACGCAGACGATGCCCGAGGCCTCGCGGGTCGCGGTGAACCGCATCGGCGAGCAATTGTTCACACTTGAGGACAAACCGGGGGATCGGCGAGTGCCGATGGAGGGCTAACTCATTGAAAAGGTTGGCTCCTCAGGCTGGATTCGAACCAGCAACCCTCCGGTTAACAGCCGGATGCTCTACCGTTGAGCTACTGAGGAATATCGGTGAGTGGCACCGTCTGCCTGCTTCCCTCGCAGACGACGGACGTTCATGGTAGCGAAACCGGGCAAGTGGGGCAAGTGGGGCCCGACATACCGACGCGCCCTACTTGCCTCACTCACCCCACGTCCGTCTTACCTCTTCGCCGTGACCCCGAACTGGACCACGACCCCGAGCAGGCCCAGCACGAACCAGGCTGCAAGCACCGCGGCGCTCTCCGAGCTCGTGCGCATCGGGTAGATCAGCCAATCGTAAAGCTGCCCGCTCGGCGCGGCGAACCAGGGTGCTCCGAACAAGGCCACGCCGCCGCCAAGCGCGCTCCATGCACCCCCGAGCGCGGTGCCGACGATGATGATGTAGCGCTGAAGTGCTAGAGCGCCGAGTGCGCCAATCAACGACGCAGCCACGACGATCATCACGTCGGGATCCGAGCCGATCTGCGTCCAGATGATTCGCAAGAGCAGTGCCCCGAGTGCCGCCCCGATCAGCGCCACACCGATGAAGTAGGCGACGATGAGGATGGCCCCGCCGACGAGTCCGCCGGCTACCATCGCCACGATGAGCGATGTGGACTCTGCCGCGCCCATCAGCGAGTTGGCCAGGACGGCACCGAGGATGAAACCGTAGATGCCGAGGACAACCCGGAACAGCCGATGTCCGAAGAAGCACGTCACGAGGCCGCCACCGAGCAGCAGGATGGCTGCGGGCGCCTGCAGCGCCGCGGGCATCATGCTCGACATTATACTGAACCGCGACACTCACGGAGCGAGGCACGGAACGCTTGCTCTTGCCACGCACCGCCCACCGACCACCACCCGCCACTCACCACTCACGACCCATCACCCACCAAACGTTCCACCACGGCCCGCGTCCGGGCGGCCTCGGCTGCCAGTCCAGAGTCCTGCAGGTCGGCTCGTAGCCGCTCCCAGCCTTCGCCATCGTCGACGTCGTGCCATTCGGGGATGAAGCTGGGTTCCAGCCCAATGCGCTGCGCGGCATTCAGCGTGTCCGGTAGCGTCCATCGCGTGCTCCAGCGGATCGCGCTGAACAGATCCGGGACGTCGCCCTCCGGCTTGGGCAAGCCGAGCAGGTAGTAGCCGCCGTCGGCGGCCGAACCGATCACCAGACGAGCGCCGTCGGCGAGCAGCGTCCGAGCCTGCTGGAGGTGCGCCTGCGGCAGCGTGGGAAGGTCGGAGCCTGTCAGGAGGACGGCGTCGAAGCCGGCATCGAAGAGATCCACGAAGACGTTCCGCTCTCGCTCGCCGAGATCGTCTCCGCGCTGCGGCAGCCGTTCGTCGGGCGGAACGTCGAGTGCAGCGAAGTCCTCGCCCGCACCATGGGGTGTGAAGGCCACCCGCAGACCGGTGTCCGTCAGCCGTCTACACTTCGCAAGGGTGTCCTGGAGGAACGCCTCGTAGAGCGCGCAGCGGTCTGCCTGGCGGGGCACCGGTCCAGTCAGGCGTGTCTTGATCGTTTCGGGATGCGCGTATGGCGACCGCGCCATTACCGCAATCGCATGCCTCATGGTCCGCGATCCGCGCCGGTCCGTGTTCGTTCCGTCGTTAGACTTCCCGGCGCCCTTCGAGTGCCTTGTTCATCGTAACTTCGTCGGCAAACTCGAGGTCGCTACCAACGGGTACGCCCATGGCGATCCGCGTGACCCTCGGGCCGATGGGCTTGATGAGCCTGGCGAGGTAGATCGCCGTCGCCTCGCCCTCGACGGTGGGGTTGGTCGCCAGGATGACCTCCTCGACGGGCTCGGTGCCCAGGCGGCCCAGCAGGCTCTTGACCTCGAGGTCATCCGGACCGACGCCGCGAAGGGGTGACAGGACGCCCATGAGCACGTGATACGTGCCACGGAACTGCCCTGCCTTCTCGATGGCACTCACGTTCTCGGGCTCCTCGACGACGCAGATCGTCCCGCGGTCGCGATCGTCGCTCGAGCAGTAGTAGCAGGGGTCGACGTCGGTGATCGTGTGGCAGACGGAGCAGTAGGTGACGAGCTCCTTGATCTCCCGGATGGCGTCGCACAGGCGATCGACAGACTCTCTTGGGGTCTTGAGGAGGTGGAGCGCCAGTCGCTGCGCACCTTTCGGTCCGATGCTTGGTAACTGCTGCAACTGCTCGGTCAATCGCCCCAGCGGGTCTCGACGCACCATCACGAGAGGCCGGGAATCTTCAGGCCACCCATCATGCCACCCACCTGCTGGGCCATGGCCTCGTCCACACGCCGGGCCGCGTCGTTGACGGCCGCCACGATCAGATCCTGAAGCATCTCCACATCGTCGGCGGACACGACCTCGGGATCGAGCGTCAGTGACTGGATCTGCTTGCTGCCGTTCATCACGACCGTGACCATGCCGCCGCCCGCGGTGGCCTCGACCCGCGTGTCGGCCATCTGCTTCTGCATGCGCTCCTGCATCTGCTGCGCCTGCTGCATCATCTGCTGGATGTTCATCGCGTCATCCTATCTCTTCCACATCGCGAATCTCCGCGGGAAACACTTCGAGCAGCGCCTGCACTGTGGAATCTCCCAAGGCCTGGGCCTTGAGATCTGGCGGCGCGTCCGACGCCCCCGGAACCGACGCAGGCTCGGCGCCCGACCCGGACGCCGGCTCGTCGGGCGCCGTCGTGGGCGCCCCGGTCGGCCCGCCACTTGCTTGAACGGCCACGACCTTCACCGGTCCGCCGGTGAGCCGCGACGCGATCTCTGCGATGAACGACGCGCTGTGTTCGAGCTGCTTGAGCAAGGTCTTATGGGCCGGAGCGAAGGTGAAGGTGACGGCATGCGCGTCGCACTCGATCTTCTGGGCCTGCGCCACGACCGCGTTGTACAAGAATTTCTTCGTCCGCCGTATCTCGGCAAGTAGCGCGTCCTTGATCTCTCCCACCTCGCCGCCTGAACTGGCGGGCTCGGGAGGCGGGCCGGCGCTCTTTTCCGGCGGCTTTCGGGACGACCCGGTCGACGCGGGCGACGCGGGCGACGTCGTCGACGTGGTCCTTGATGAACCGGGAGCCGCGCGCGCGCCCCGATCGGGCCCACCTGCGCCTCGCGGTCGCGCGCCAGCCGGAGGGACCGGCGGCACCGACTTCGTCGGCAAACTGCGACCCTGCTCGAGCCCTGCCATGATGTCCTCGAGCGGCACGAGCTGCCGCAGGTGGACCCACCGCACCAATGCCATTTCGAGCGAGTAGCGTGGCTCGGCCGCGAACTTGACCTCGGTCTCCGCCCGCATCAGCAGGTCGAAGGCCCGCATGAGGTCCTCGCGCGAGTATCGGCCGGCGAGCGACGAGAGGCGGTCGCGATCGCCTTCGGGGGCGATCTCCGGATCATCCAGCCTCGCCCGGTCGACTGACACGACAAGCAGATCGCGCGTCAGGCGCGAGAGCTCGCGGCACAGAAGGCGCAAGTCGTATCCCGCCTCGACCGCTCGCCCCACCACCTCGAAGAGGACGTCGGCGCGCTCGTCGGCGACCGCTTCCATGATGTCGAACAATAGATCGCGGCTCACGAGCCCGAGCACGGTCGCGACACTGTCCGCGGTAATGCGCTGCCCCGCCGAGAACGCGATCACCTGGTCGAGGGCGCTCTGGGCGTCGCGCATGCTCCCCTCGGCCGTCCGGGCGACGAGCGCCAGTGCGGCATCGTCGACCTCGAGCGCCTCGGCATCGGCGATCGCGCGAAGCTGATCGGCAATCGCCCGGACACCGATCGTGCGGAACTCGTACACCTGCGACCGCGACGTGATCGTGTCAGGGATCTTCCCTAGTTCGGTCGTCGCCATCATGAAGATGACATGCGGCGGGGGCTCTTCGATGGACTTCAGCAAGGCGTTGAAGGAGTGGTTCGAGAGCTGGTGCACCTCATCGATGACGAAGATCTTGTAGCGGTCGCGCACGGGAGCCATCGCGAGGCCGGCGATGATGACCTCGCGGACGTTGTCGACCTGGGTGTGGGTGGCCGCGTCGATCTCGAGGACGTCCATGTCCCGACCCTCGGCGACCTCTCGACAGGCGTCGCACTCGCCGCACGGGTCGGGCGTCGGTCCCTTCTCGCAGTTCAGCGCCCGCGCGAGAATGCGGGCGGTCGTCGTCTTACCAACACCACGCGGTCCGGCGAACACGAAGGCCTGCGCGATCCGATCGCCAGTGAGCGCGTTGCGCAATGTCTGCGTCACGCCGTGCTGGCCGACGATGTCGTCAAACCGCTGCGGGCGCCACTTGCGCGCGAGGACTTGGTAGCTCATGGGTGGGTGGTGATGGATAGGGCTAGTGGGGCGAGTAGGGCTAGTGGGTAGGTCACGCCTTCTAACGACCGACTCGCCTCACGAGCCCTACTTGCCTCACGGGCCCTACTTGCCTTACTGGCCCTAGTTGCCCTGCTTGCCTACTCGCCCCCCTGATGCGCCCCACCGCGACTCGGACTGGCCTGCGGCACATGTCAGTGACTACTTAGCGCTGCTGCCTTCCGGCCCTGACGCGGTTCATAGGCTGAGATTGCACAGGATCCGAGCCGCGATGCGACGCATCACCCGACGTTCACGGACGGGCTCGACGTTCGATCGAGTGTACCGTGGGGGTCGGGTGGCAAGCAAGCCAGGACTACCGAACACGCGTGGTAAACTTTTGCATGCTACCTGACGGAAATTTCGACGCGGAGAGATGTCCGAGTGGTTTAAGGAGCACGCTTGGAAAGCGTGTGTAGGGGAAACTCTACCGTGGGTTCGAATCCCACTCTCTCCGCCATAAACACGGAACGCCACGGAAGGGCACAGATTAGCGATGCGCGTCTATCAGGCCATCATCGACTTCGTCGCCCGGCGACCCGGAATCGCCCTGATCCTGGCAGGGCTCTACCTGCTCTCTCCGTTCGACCTCATCCCGGAGGCCCTGGTGGGGCCGATCGGCCTGATCGACGATCTCGTCCTGCTCGTCCTCGGAATCGTTCCCGGGATCCTGAAGCGTCGCCGCCAGACGAAGACGATCGATCACGAGCCGTGAGCGCGAGCGATCGTCAACGCCACTAGTGGCCACCTGACGCCAGCACGGTCCCCAGTTCTCGCCGGACGACGTCGCCGATCCGCCCTTCGTCCATGAAGGCCGTGACGAGGCCTGGCAGGTCGGCGTCGATCGACACGAGGTCGTCCTGCACCTCGAGGGAGCCCTCAAGGCTCGCGCCAAGAAAACCCTTCTTCGCCGTGAACGCAAAGTGCATCGTCCTATCGGTCCAGTCTCGCGAGACGTCCCGCACCACGATGCCAGCCGGCAGCGACCGTGTCAGCAGGTCCTCGAGATATCGATCGAGTCGCGCGACGGCGTCCTCGGGCTCGAGCTCGTGCGGAATGTCGATATGCATGGCCAGGACGTCTCATTCCGGGTTACGGGTCATCAGTCTTTTCGCGCTCGGGGGCGAACATGAGACAGGCCAGAGGCGGCAGCATGACCGCCACCGACTGGTCGAAGTCATGTGACGGAATCGCATCGGTCCACACGGATCCGAGATTCCCCATGTTCCCGCCGCCATACGACGCGGCATCGCTGTTGAGGATCTCCCGGTAGACGCCGCCGCGCGGCACGCCGATCCGATAGCTCTGGCGTGGGACCGGCGTGAAGTTGACCACGACCACGACGTGGTCGTCCGGATCCGTGGCCCGCCGCACGAACGACACGACGCTGTTCTCGGCGTCGTGACAGTCGATCCACTGGAACCCCTCGGGCGCGAAGTCCATCTGGTGCAACGCCGGTTCCTGGCGGCAGCACCGGTTCAGGTCCCGGACGTAGCGCTGCAGCCCGGCGTGCGGCGCGTGCTCCAGCAGGTCCCAATCGAGGCTGGCATCATGGTCCCACTCACTCCACTGCCCGAGCTCGCCACCCATGAACAGCAGCTTCTTTCCTGGATGCCCGTACATGAAGCCAAACAGAGCGCGCAGGTTGGCCGCCTTCTGCCACGGATCGCCAGGCATCCGGCGCATGAGTGAACCCTTGCCGTGCACGACCTCGTCATGGGAGAACGGCAACATGAAGTTCTCGCTGAAGGCATACAACAGTGAGAACGTGACATGCTGGTGTGCGTACCGGCGGTACACGGGATCCTGGTGGACGTACTGCAGCATGTCGTGCATCCACCCCATGTTCCACTTGTAGCTGAAGCCCAGGCCTCCAAGATGGACCGGACGACTCACGCCGGGCCACGCCGTCGACTCCTCGGCCATCGTGATCGTGCCTGGATGCTCGCCGTGGGTCAGCACGTTGAGCTCGCGCAGGAAGTCCATCGCCTCGAGATTCTCTCGGCCACCGAAGCGATTCGGCACCCACTCCCCTGGCTTCCGCGAGTAGTCGAGATAGAGCATCGAAGCGACCGCGTCCACCCGGAGGCCGTCGACGTGGAACTCCTCCAGCCAGTACAGCGCGTTCGACAGTAGGAAGCTCCGGACCTCGTTGCGTCCGTAGTTGAAAACGAGTGTGCCCCAGTCGGGGTGCTCGCCCTGGCGGGGATCGGCGTGCTCGTAGAGCGCGGTGCCGTCGAACCGAGCAAGGCCGTGGGCGTCTTTCGGGAAGTGACCGGGCACCCAATCGAGAATCACGCCAATCCCGGCGCGATGACAGGCATCGACGAGCGTCTTGAAGCCGTCAGGCGTGCCGAATCGGCTGGTCGGCGCGAAGAACCCTGTCACCTGATAACCCCACGAGCCGGTGAACGGGTGCTCCATGACCGGCAAGAGCTCGATGTGCGTGTACCCGAGATCGCGTACGTACGGCACGAGCTGGTCCGCCAGCTCCTCGTATGTCAGCCAGCGGTCGCCCTGGTCTGCCACTCGGCGCCACGAACCGAGGTGCACCTCGTACACGAGCATCGGCCGGTCGCGTCCACCGTCGGCCGCGCGTCGCGCCGCGATCCAGGTCTCGTCGCCCCAGTCATACTCGTCGTGCCCTCGGGTGATCGACGCCGTTCGGGGCGGAAGCTCGGATCGGAACGCGAACGGGTCGGCCTTCTGCTCGATCGCACCCGTCGCCTCGCTTCGGATCTCGAACTTGTACGGCTGGCCGGCGCCTACGCCCGGCACGAAGAGCTCCCAGACGCCGCTGGACCCCAGGTTGCGCATCGGGTGGACACGCCCGTCCCACGCATTGAAATCGCCGACCACGCTGACCACCACGGCGTTCGGCGCCCAGACCGCAAAGTGGTACCCCGCGCTGCCGCCGAGGGACAGCGGGTGTGCCCCGATCGCGCGGTGCAGATGTCGATGCGTTCCCTCGCCGAAGAGGTGCAGGTCGTAGTCCGACAGCACCCGGCCGTGACGATACGGATCGCCGGTCTCCCGTACCGTGCCGTCCGCATCGGTGATCCGAAATCGGTACGCGCCCTCCGCGTCCGACATCTCGCACGTGACCTCGAAAACACCCCCAGCGTGGCACCGGCTCATCCCGAGCGCCGGACGATCGACCGACCCGGCTTGTCCCAGCTCTGGGAGGTCAGGGAGCAGGTCGACGCTCGTCGCCGACGGTACGAACGCGCGAACCACCGACAACACCTCGTCACCCGGGATCGCATGCGGTCCGAGCACCGCGAACGGGTCCGCGCTGCGTCCATCGGCGATGGCGTCAAGCGCCGCAGCAAGGTCGTGGGACATGTCAGGAATCGGGTGCGAGAAACTCGTAGCGAGGGCTTGAGCCGAGCGAATCCGGAGACACCGCGACTCTGGCGCTTGGCTGACGCCGGCGCGCTACGTTAGCACGGGCGCGAGGCGTCGATCCCCGAGCCGGCTACCGACGCTTGACCCTGAGGCCTGAGCCCGGCCCCTGACTCTGGCTTCCTAGAGCGCAACGACAATGCTCGCGGCGGTCGACACGAATCCGACAGCCAGCAGCCACGGCGTGGCCACGGCCAGGCCGCCGACCGGGGCGCCGGTGGTTGCGACGTCGGCGCCGGCGAGCCAGGCAAGAACACGCCCGTGCGCGACGAACGCGCAGGCGATCGCGCCGATCAGACCGGACCATCCGAAAGCCAGCAACCCCTTCGCCGCAGGCGCGGAGCCATCGACCAGCCATGCCATGAGCACGGCGGACGTCATCCAGACTGCAAGGCTCAGCAGGGCGACCAGTCGGAGCTCGACGAGCGCGCGATCACCCGCCTGGCGCGCCTGCTCGAGTCGCATCGCGCGGTCGGCCCGCTCGCGTTCGCCATCGAGATGGTCGCGCTCGAGCTCGAGGCGTGCCCGATCGCGGTCGAACGCCTCCTTCAAAGCCCCGACCACCACGCCGGCGAGCCGCGCCTCGAGCTGACCCAGCTGGCCGCTCTGTTCGCTGGGGGCGAGGCTATCGATCAGCGGATCTCTCGCCGGCTTCGGTGTTTCTTCCTTGGGTTCCAGCATCCGTTGCGCAACCGACGCGAGACCGCCGACCGCGTCCAGGGCACGAAGCCACGCTTGCAATGCCATCGTTGGCAGCTTATGGAGCCATCGAGCGCCCGTCAACTCGCCCGGGTATCATGACTGTCAGCCGATGTGGCAAGTCGACCTGGAATGTCGAAAATGCCCACGCCAATGACTCACGCATGACCAGAACCCTGCTCCAGTACGGCGTCACGCTGGCCGTCGGACTTCTGTTGCTCAAGGCCGTCGTCTGGCTGCTCGAGTCACGGATGGCGTTCTTCCCGCTGCGCGGCGAGCAGACGACGCCCGGGCAGCGCGGGATCCCGTATCGCGACCTCACGCTCACGACCGGTGACGGCGAGACGATTCACGGCTGGATGCTGGAGCATCCGACTCCACGTGCCCACATCCTGTACTGGCACGGCAACGGCGGCAACCTGTCGATATGGCTCGAGCCGTTGGTGGAGATCCATCGGCAGGGCTTTACCGTCTCGGCGATCGACTACCGAGGGTACGGGCGCAGCACGGGCCGTCCGTCCGAGCAGGGTCTGTACCGGGACACCGACGCCCTGCTCGACCATGTCGGAGCCAGCGGGCGCCGGTCGGGGCTACCGGTGATCTACTGGGGACGCTCACTGGGCGGCGCGGCCGCCGCGTATGCCACCACCGTGGCGGCGCCTGACGGACTCATCCTGGAGTCGACGTTCCCGCACGTCCAGTCGCTTCTGCGACGCGAGCCGGTCATGGCCGTGCTCGGGCTGTTCACCAGCTACCGCTTTCCGGTCGCCGAGTTCCTTCGCCAGTACCGTGGACCGACCCTCGTGCTTCACGGCAGTCGCGACCGCGTCGTGCCGCATCGGCTGGGCGTGCGCTTGTTCGAGCGGATAGAGGCCGAAAAGCGCATGGTGACGATTCCCGGCGCGGGCCACAACGACAATCACCCGGCCGCCGAATCTGACTACTGGGCACCCGTTCTCGAGTTCCTGGAAGGGGTTGAACGGACCGGGGACGAATCGGCGCCGTGAGGCGCCGCCCGAGTCGCAAGCTCGACACCCAGGGGGCCGGCCGAGCAGGCTTGACGCGGACGGCAGCGGGCACCGACAATCGACTCAATCGGCGTTTCGGTAAATTCCGCGTCGTCATTCCAGAGAAGGGCCATCATGAAACAGGAAATGAGCATCGCATTTGGCGTAGCCGTGGTCGCGGCGATGACGGTCTCGGGCGGCACGGCCTACGCCCAGGCCGACATGGCGCCGACCAATGACCTGCCCAACCCGTACGAGACGATCGAGGGCTGGGCGAAATTGTCCGAGGGCAGGACCTGGGGATCGACCAGCGCTGTCGACATCGCACCCGACGGGACCATCTGGGTCGCCGAGCGGTGCGGCGCCAACACCTGTATGGAATCGGACATCGATCCGGTGATGCATTTCGACAAGCAGGGTAACCTGCTCACGGCCTTCGGCGGGGGACTGCTGGGGTCGCCACACGGCATCGCCGTAGACTCGGATGGCAACGTCTGGATCACCGACTGGCAGGACAACGCCCCGCGAGGTCCGCGGCCGACCACCGACGAGGCACGAGCCGCCGCGCGGTCCTCGCGGCGCATGGCCAAGGGGCCGGCAGCCGGAGCGACCAAGGGCAGTCAAGTGTGGAAGTTCAGCCCCGACGGTGAAGTGCTCATGACGCTCGGGAAGCCGGGCGGCGCCGCTGAGCCGGACTACTTCTACCATCCGTCCGACGTACTGATCGCTCCCGACGGGCACATCTTCGTGGCCGACGGTCACGGCGAGGGCGCAAACCGCGTCATGAAGTTCACCGCGGAAGGCGAGCTGGTCAAGACCTGGGGCAAGAAGGGTTCGGCCAACGGCGAGTTCGACGGCGATCACGCATTGGCGATGGACTCGCAGGGTCGCCTGTTCGTCGGCGACCGGAGTAACAACCGTATCCAGATCTTCGATCAGGACGGCAACTTCATCGACGTCTGGTACCAGTTCAGCCGACCGAGCGGCGTCTTCATCGACGCGAACGACATGATCTATGTCGCCGACTCCGAGTCCGGTTCCGTGGCGCCCGGCCAGTCGGCCTGGAAACGCGGCATCCGGATCGGCAGCGCGAAGGACGGCGCAGTAATGTATTTCATCCCCGACCCGGACGTGGATGCGAGGAGCACGAGTGCAGCCGAGGGCGTCGCGGTCGATCACGAGGGCAACATCTACGGTGCCGAGGTCGGCCCGCGTGCGCTCAAGAAGTACGTCAAGCCGTAGCGCGTCCGATTGCTCGTAGCGCGCAGGCTTCAGCCGAACCACGCCGCAGGCACGGCGGCTCGCCTGGCTGAGCCCGCGCGCTCCTTCTACTTCTGTGCGTCTGCCGGACGGCGCGCCGCATTCAGGCATCGCGGCGGCCGTAACGGATGGCCACACCGTCCGGGTTCCGGACACCCGCAGCCCGAGCCTCTGTCATGTGGTCGTCAGTCCGCTACTTGATCAGGATCGCTGGTCTCCGGCGCCCGCTGCTCTGGCTGCGACAGCGGTATCGCGAGCGCACGCTGCGTGTCGGTCGCACAGCACTGCTGGAGCCGGCCCGACGTGAAGCCGCCAGGCTGCGTGATGCCGACTTCGCGAAACGTTCATCGAGCTACCGAGCTGCGCTCGGTGACGGCTCGGACGCGCTCCTGCCTGAGAGTGCGGCCACGACGGTCAGCGTGTTCGGTCTCACCATCCTCGTACCGCAGGATGCCAGAAAGCCGGATTCCCTGTCGCACCGGATCGTCGATCAGCAATGGCTGCCCCTCGACAACATTCTGCGAGTTCGAAAGTTCTGCAAGGGCGGCATCATGCTGGACGTCGGGGCCAACATCGGCACGACGTCCATCCCCCGGGTCGTCCTTGGGGACTTCGAGAGCATCTATGCGGCCGAAGCGGACCCCCTGAACTACGCCTGCCTGGTTCGGAACGTTCGTGCGAACGGCCTCGCCGGACGAGTCCTACCGGACTGCGTGGCGATCTCCGACCACGACGGGGTGGCGTCGATGCGTCGTGCCGCGCTGATGGGGAATCATCGGCTGCTCCCGTCCACGCACCCTCACACGTCCGACGTGCTCGAGGTGCCCTGCCTGACGCTCGACAGCTGGATCCGCTCGCTCGCGATCGACGTCGACCTCGTCACCTTCGTCAAGTCCGACACCCAAGGGTTCGAATGGCACGTTCTCCGGGGCGCCCGCGCGATCCTTGGTCAGAGACACATCGCGTGGCAGATCGAGTTCAGTCCCAGACACCTCGCCAAGAGCGGAGCCAGCGCCTCGGAGTTGTGCGACGAGTTGAAGACGCACTTCACTGATTTCATCGATCTCGGCAGCGACGCCCAGACTCCGCGCGCACGGCCGACGTCCGAAATCGAGGGCGCGCTGGCCTACGTCGCCCGCCTGCGGCGAAACCACACGGACCTTCTGCTGTTCAGCTCAGGCGGGCGCGAATCCTCGTGATCTGATCGTGCGCTGGAGGGAGCTGTCGTCCTGAGAGGTTGCCACCGTCAGGAGGAAAGATGGCGGAGAGGGTGGGATTCGAACCCACGTGCCGGTTGCCCGACAAGACGCTTTCGAGGCGCCCCCGTTACGACCACTTCGGTACCTCTCCGTGAGGTGACTGGACCGTGAGCCCCGACTCACGGTGACGCGGCGCGCTCGGCACGTCGAGCCGTGAAGAAGCCCTGCAACAGCTCGCGGCACTCCGACTCGAGCGCTCCGCCCGTCGCCTCGATCCGGTGATTCAGGGCCGAGTGCTCGAAGCCCTCCAGGGTCGAGTGCACGGCACCAGCCTTGGGCTCCGCCACGCCGTAGACAACCCGCACGAGCCGCGCGTGAACCGCCGCCCCGACGCACATGAGACACGGCTCGACCGTGACGTAGAGCGTGGCGCCAGTGAGCCGGTAATTCTCGACGTCACGGGCCGCGGCTCGAATGGCCACGACCTCGGCATGCGCCGTGGGATCGTGACTGGCGATCGGCTGGTTGAAACCCTCACCACGCACCTGGCCGTCCAGGACCACGACGGCCCCGATGGGCACCTCGCCAGTCCGCAGCCCCAGGCGAGCTTGGGCGAGGGCGGCTCGCATGAACCGCTCGTCCAACCCGGCTCCTGGCATGAACCTCGTGTCCCGTACGGTGGGACGGATGTCCGGTGGGTGGCGCGCCCTGCAGGACTCGAACCTGCGACCTCCTGGTTCGTAGCCAGACGCTCTATCCAGCTGAGCTAAGGGCGCTCCGAAATAGCGAGTCGCCACTGCCGGTTGACGACCCGATCACGCGAACTTCGGATTATACCATCGACCCGAACAGGTCGTCTGGCGAGCCGCGACGGCCTCGATGTATGCGGCTGGACCGTGCGAAGTCCGGTTGGAGGACCCTTGCGAGGAACAATATTCGGTTATATGCTCTAAAGTCCTAACGGAACACTCTTTTGAACGCGTGATCGGCCGGAGGAATGCCATGCTGGAAGCCATCAAGAAGCCCGGGGGAAACCGCCCGGCGCCCGAGGAGATCGAGAAGCTCGAGGCGCTGCTCAAGGCGGCGCGGAAGGAGCGGGGCGAGGTGAACTCGCGGCTGACGCAGCTCGAGTCACACAATGCGACCCTCGCCCGGTTCCAGGGATCCCTGGCAAAATCCGACGAGAAGACAGCAGCGGTCTCGAGCAAGCTTGACGCGATCGTCGAGCGGCTGGACGGTCTGCAGGAGCGCTCCCAGCAGATCTCCGTGCTGGACGAGCGCGTGCAGGCGGTCAAGCAGGCGACCGCGGGGGTCGACGCCTTGAACCAGCGGGTGCGGGAGGCCGGGAACGATCTCCAGAACCAGCGTCGCGAGATGAAACAGCTCACGAGCCAGCAACTCCAGATGCGGAGCGGCGCCGAGTCGCTCGACAAGGAGTTCGCTGCGTTGACCGCTCAGCGCGAGGAATTGCAGCAGACACAGACTGAGCTCAAGGAATCCACCGAGCGCATTGGGCTGGTCAACAACGAATTGGAGCGCGTTCGGGGACTCGCCACCACGCTTGATGCGAATTTCGGGAAGCTGCGTGACGTCGCGCGCGAGGCCCGGGAGGACGCCGAGCGAGCTTTCAGTTCGACAGCCGAGATCAACAAGAGGCTCGACTCCTTCGCAAAGCTCCAGGAGCTGAGCCAGACCGCCGACGATCGGATCGCCTCCCTCAACAGCCTCGCCGAACACGTCTCCCAGAAGGTGAAGGTGCTCGAGAACCAGAAGCACACGGTCGAGCACGCCATCCTCGAGTCCAACCGCCTCAACGAGATGGTGTGGAACATGGACGTCAGGTCTCGAACCTCGCGGACAGCACCAAGGGCATCGCTCGGACCGAGGAGACCGTCGACCGGATAGAACAGCTAGCGCGCGAGACGACGGCTCGGCTGGACGCAGGTCTCAAGGCCAAGGAAGTCTTCGGGCAGGATCTCGGGAAACTCGAGCGGCAGAAGTCGGAGCTGACCGAGCTCGTGCGGACCTGGGAGGAGCGGCTGTCGGTCGAACGCAAGGCGCTCGATTCGGTCGATCAGCGGATCTCGAGGGTACAGGGCTCGTGCAGCGACGTCGAGAAGCGCGTCGAAACGTTGACGGACAAACAGCGCACCCTCGCCGCCATGAGCCAGAAGATCGACGGATTGGGCGAATCGGTCAGTCTCCTGGCCGAGCAGGCAGATGATCTGCGGAAGGAGCAGGCAAGCCTGGACGCGCTTCGACCCAGACTCGAGGAGGTGGACGAGCTGGCGACGCGAACCGGCCTTCAGCTCGATTCGCTCAAGCAGAGCCGTGAGGACGTCGAGGTGGTCCGCGGAGAGATCGAGGAGTTCCAGGCATCCTACGCGTCCGCCGTCCAGTTGCGCGACAAGCTCGAATCGGATCGCGCGACCTTCGCGGCGTTCATCGACCGCGTGGATTCGTTCAGTACGGATCTGCCCGGCCTCGAGTCGAAGATGGCTGCCGTCACGAGCAGACTCTCGATGGTGCAAGAAGCCTCCGAGCGCGCGGCGAATCTTGTCGCGGTCGCCGACGAGTTGGACCGCCAGATGACGCGCCTGACGGGCCAGCAGCAGCTGGTGGACCGCGTCGAGCAGCGCGTCAACAATCTGAGCGAGGTCTCGACCGACGTCGAGCGCAAGATCATCAAGATCCTGGCTCAGCGGACCGATCTGGACGCCCTGACCAGCGCCTGCGAGGATGTCGGCGTGCAAGTGCAGGACCTGCACCAGCGCGTCGAGGCCGTGAGCGGGGCCCAGCAGACCCTGCTGCCGCTCGTCACCCAGAGCGGTGTGCTCAAGTCGCAAGTCGACAAGATGGAGGGACGGCTGCGCGAGGTCAAGCAGGACGAGACAGTGATCGCCGAGCAAGAGAAGCGGCTTGCGAGCCTCACGGGTTCGGCGCGCGCGCTAACCGACGAGGTAGCCGAGCGGCTGCGCCAGTCGCAGTCGCTGCTCGACGAGGTCGGTCGCTCCGCAACGATGAAGGACGAGTTGGTCGAGGAGCTGTCACTGGTGCAAGGCCGACAGCGCGACGTCCGCGTTCATCTGGAGGCAAGCGACGATCAGCTCAAGCATGTGTCATCGGCGCTCAGCCAGCTCGAGACGCGGCGAAATCAGCTCACGTTTGTCGAGAAAAAAATCGCGACGTTCGACGAGCGAGTCTCCAAGCTGGACCAAACGGGCGACGAGGTGCTCGAGAAGCTGGATTCACTCGTCGCGCGGTCGAACGTCATCGATGCACTGCGGGCCGAGATCGACACGATCTACGAGATCAGCGCGCGGGGCAAGGCGGACCTCAAGCAGGTGTCCGAGCAGCGAGACGAGCTTGCCAAAGTCAAAGCCAGCGTCAACAACATCCTCAGGCTCACCAACCAGACGCAACAGGCGATGGACACGATCGAATCGCGCAAGCAGCTCGTCGACGAGGTTCAGGTCAAGACCAACCTCATCGTCAACGTCCTCGATGACGTGCGCCTCAACCTGGACATGCTCACCGAGCAGAAGGCGATCATCGACCACGTGAGTCAGGATCTGGCACGGCTCGACACGGTGGTCCAGTCCGCCAACACGACCCTTCGTGCCCTGCAGGCCGAGCGCGAACTCGCGGAGCGAATCGAAGGCAGTATCAAGACCCTGCGTGCGAAGACGAAGACGGGCACGAGCAAGAGGAAGCAATCGGCCTGAGCGAGACCCGTCCTCGTGGCCAGTACTCGCTGAACGAGTACTGGATGCCGGAGCGTGGCGCCCGGCTGGCAAGACGCGACGACCGAGCATGTCGGGAGTATATGAGGGAGACGTCACGCCGCCAGACGGGATGCCCCGCCCGGAAGCCGGTACTTGATCAGCGAGTACGGGCCACTAGCCCCCGGGGCCGGGGCGCGTCAGGCTCTCCCCGGCTTCGGCGATGCCTGGCAGTCCGATCGGCAGCCGCCCGGTGATCGCCGCCTCGCCTGCCAAAGCCCGCACCGCAGCTGTCTCCGCATGCTCCGAGTGGTCGTAGGTGAGCAGGACGGCCGGAACGCGTGGAAGGGCCGTCGCCACGTACGGATTTCCGAGCAACACCGTCACGAACGGCTGGCCCGAGGTGGCGGTTCGATCCGCCACCTCTTCAAGCAACGCGACCAGCGCGGGAGCTAGATCCATGCGGCCGCTGCCTGACGCGGTCCGAACGAACACACCGGCGACGATGGCGTCGTGACGTGCGACCTCGCCGCGGACCATATCGAGATCCGTCGCGGACGTGCTGTCCGACACCTCGATCGCCGTCACACGCGACCAGCGGCGCCGCAGTTCCGGAATGAACGCCCGACTCGCCGCCCCGGTGCCCCAGCTGGACGGGTAGTCAAGCACCGACAGATACAAAACAGACGCGTCGCGAGCGGCGGGCAACGGCACCTCGCGCCGCTCGTCGCGCACCAGCGTGACCGCCCGCCGGGCAACCTCGGCGGCCACCTCCCGATGGGTCCGACCGCCCACACGAGCCGGGATATCCTCGAGATTGACGAGACGCTCGCGGTGGAGTCCGAGCCGCGCCTTCGCGTGCAGGACCCGTCTCACCGACGCCTCCAGCCGTGTGGCACTCAACTCGCCCCGATCCAACGCCACGCGAATCGCCGTGATCGCGGCCCTCGGGTCCGGCGAGTGCAAGACCACGTCATTGCCGGCATCGATCGCCCGCACGGCGGCCTCGCCGGGCGACATGAGATCCACGATGGCTCCCATGCTCATCGAGTCGGTGTAGATGAGGCCGGTGAAGCCGGCCGCGCCGCGCAGGTAGTCCTCGACCGCCGGGCGGCTGAAGCTCGCCGGCATCGCCGAACGCGGGTCGAGCGCCGGCACCTCGACGTGTCCGGTCATGAGCGCCCCGACGCCGGAGGCGATCGAGGCCTGGAACGGCACCCACTCGACTTGCTCCCAGCGCTCGCGTGCGTGCGGCACCCGAGCCAGGCCGAGATGGGTATCGACGCTCGTATCGCCATGGCCCGGAAAGTGCTTGGCCGTCGCGATCATGCCGCCCTGCTGGAGTCCCCGAATGTATGCGGTCGCCAGACGGGACACCAGGGTTGGATCCTCGCCGAACGACCGCGTGTTGATAACCGGATTCCTCGGGTTGTTGTTGACGTCGACCACCGGCGCAAAATTCACGTGCACGCCGAGCGCCAGCCCCTCGGTAGCAGTGATGCGACCGGCCTCGTACGCCAGCCCTTCGTCACCGGCGGCGCCAAAGGCCATCGCCCGCGGGAACAACGTGGCTCCGCGCATCCGAAAGCCGACACCTGACTCGAAATCGGAAGAGCCCAGCAGCGGAACCTCAGCCTCTCGTTGCAAGAGATTGAAGGTGGCGGCGGCGGCCAGCGGGTCGCCGAGGGTCACGGTGGCGTAGGTCGGGTTGAGCCGAACGTCGGGCGCTCGCTGGCGTCCCCCGAACACGTGTACCCCACCGACATGGGAGTCTCGCACGAGCGCTCGCAGTTCCTCGAACGGCTCGCTGTCGGTGCTGGTGAAGACAGATTCGAACGACGGCACGACGAGTTGCCCGATCCGCTCCTCGAGACTCATCGACGCCAGCGTGCGCTCCACCCACTCGGTGGGCGCGTCGTTCGGCGCCTGCGTCGAGGCCGCCCCCACCAGCAGCATGAGTGCGACACCCGAGGCCCAGGCTGCCGCTCGCTGCGATCCCACTCGCTTCATACCACCATGGTACGCGAAAGGGGGGTTGGCCTCTGGAATGGGGAATGGGGAGGCGGGAGTGAGGAATGGGGAATGGCGAATGGGGAATGGGGAATGGCGAATGGGGAATAGCGAATGGGGAATGGCGAATGGGGAATGGCGAATGGCGAATGGTAGTGGTCCCTGAGCCCCCAAGCCAAAGCCCAGAGCCCAGAGCCCGATATAATCCCACCATGGGACATCTCGAGCACCGCAAGAAGTCACCGGCTCACGTGCGCTGCTTTGTCCTGACGATCAGCGACACCCGCACGGAGTCAACCGACACGGGGGGCCGGGCGGTTGCCGATCTGCTCGAATCGGCGGGTCACGAGCTCGTCGGACGCCGCATCGTGCCGGATGACCAGGAGCAGGTCCGATCCGTGCTCGATTCCCTCCTTGCCCGAGACGACGTGCAGGCCGTCATCACGACGGGAGGCACCGGCATCAGCTCGCGGGACGGCACGTTCGAAACGGTCTCGACGCTGCTCGAGAAGCGGCTCGACGGATTCGGTGAGCTGTTTCGGATGCTCAGCTTCGAGGAGATCGGTGCGGCCGCGATGCTGAGCCGGGCGTGTGCGGGTACAGCTCGCGGCCGGATCATCCTCTCCCTGCCAGGCTCCGAGCATGCGGTCCGCCTGGCCATGAACCGCTTGATCCTTCCGGAGCTCAGTCACTTGGTCCGGGAAGCCACACGATAGGAGTCCGGATGGCCGCCACGAAGATGCGCCCAATACGCGACACGATCGCCTTCAACGACGCGCGCGCGCAGATCATCGAGCACGCGACCAGAATCGACCGAACGGAGTCCGTATCACTCGAGCAGGCCGCGGGCCGGGTGCTCGCAACTCGCGTCACGAGCCGGGTGAACGTGCCGCCCTTCGACCGTGCCGCGATGGATGGCTACGCCGTCGTCGCCGAGGATACGTTCGGCACCGGGAAGTTTCAGGCGCGGTCGCTCGCGTGCATAGAGACGGTCTACACCGGCCGGGTACCACGCCTGGCACTAGCTCCGGGGCAGTGCTCGGAGATCGCCACCGGCGCCCCGATGCCGAAGGGCGCTACCGCCGTGGTCATGGTCGAGGAGACTGATCGCGCCGACGACGGGACTGTCCGTATATTCACGCCGGTGTACCCCGGCCAGCACGTGGGCCGACACGGCGCCGACATCGAGTCGGGCCAGGTCGTGCTGGACGAAGGTGCCGTACTGAATCCGAGCCGGATCGGCGCACTGGCGGCAACGGGTACGGTCGAGGTCGAGGTCTACGAGCGGCCCAGGATTGCCGTCCTGTCGACCGGTGACGAGATCATCGAGCCCGGTCGCCCGCTCGAACCGGGCCAGATCTACGACATCAACAGATACACGCTCGGCAGCATCATTCCGCTGCACGGCGGCGTCGCTGTCCCGTACCCCACGGCTCCCGACGACATGGCCGATCTCGGCCCCGCCGTCGATGCCTGCCTGCGCGAGGACGTCGTCCTGTTCTCGGGTGGTAGCTCGGTGGGCGAGCGGGACCTGGTCATGGACGTGCTCCTGGCCAAGGGGGACGTGCTGTTCCACGGTATCGCCGTCAAGCCAGGCAAACCGACCGTGTTCGGGCACATCGATGGCAAGCCCGTGCTCGGCATGCCGGGCTACCCGACCTCATGCCTATCGAACGCCTATCTGCTGCTGGTGCCGCTCCTCCGGCAGATGGCCAGGCTGCCGGCCTTCGCGCCCAGCACGACCGCCCTACCGATGTCCCAGCGCGTCGTCTCGACGACCGGGCGCCATCAGTTCTTCACCGTGCGCATCGTCGACGGCGAGGCGACCCCCGCCTTCAAGGCCTCTGGCGACATCACGAGTATGTCGAGGGCCGACGGATACATCGAGATTCCTGCCCGGACGGACATCGTCGAGAAGGGGGAGATCGTCGAGGTCCGGCTGTTTTGAGAAGCCGATCCGACACGCTCGCGCCCGGCGATCCCGCGCCGACGTTTACGCTACCCAATCACCAGGGCGATTCCGTGTCGCTCGAGGCCAGGCTCACCGAGGGGACCGTCCTTCTCGCATTTCACCGCGGTACCTGGTGACCCAACTGTCGTCGCCAGCTCGGCGAGTTGGCCGCGCACGTCACGGAATACGACACTCGAGGCACCAGGATCCTGCCGGTACTCGCGCAGGATGCGCAGGCCGTCCGTCGGTACGTCGAGCAGGTCGGATTGCCGTTCGACATCCTGATTGACGCCGACCGCGCCGTCTCGAAGTCCTACGGCGTCTGGCACCGGATCGGACTGGTCACCTGGAATGTCGCGCGCCCAGCCGTTTTCCTGGTCGACCAGGGCGGGACGATCCGTCGCGTCTTCGTGGCCACTCGCCAGACCGAGTATCCGACGCACCAGGAAATTCTCGCGTGGCTCGAAGGGTGACGCGGCGGCATTTGCCGCAGGGGTGCCGGATCAACGGCGGCCGATGCGCCGCTCGTATTCCGGTTCGAGCTCGTCCGCCACGTGGAGGTCGAACGGCGGTGCCTCGACACGATAGCGGCCGCGGAACTCGGAGTGACAGCGGTAACAGACGGTGAGGTCGCCCAGGCGGCGAAAGACGGCCAGGTCGACCAGCACTGCCGCACCCAGAACACCGTAGGCCACCATGTCCATCGAGAACCAGTAGAAGGTAGCACTGACGAGCGCCCCCGCGATCACGAAGCTCAGGCCGAGTGTGGGGTCGAAGTCCTTGCGGCCGTAGAAATCTCCCCCGCCGCACACCGGACAGCGATCGACCGCCTCATCGCGGCGCACGGCATCGGTCATCTCCAGTGAGATGCGTCGACGGCAGCCGCCGCAATCGATAGCGTCCGGAGCATCCTCCGCACGAACCGGCAGCGAGCCATCACACCCGGGGCACTTGACGGTCACCTCCATCCGGGGCGTCCCCGTCTCGGGGGCGGGTTTCCTGGTCATCAGACCGGCACCTCGGTCGCCAGGAGCAGATACTTCGCGAGCACTTCTCCGACGATGACCGTGAAGAAGTCGACGTAGAGAATGCCAGTGGCGGACTGCGTCGAACGAATCTTGGCAGTTTCCCAGGTCAGGAAGGCGAGCACCAAGGGGCCCACAAGACCGAACAGCACACGCTGCCAGAAAAAGACTCCGGCGACCGATGTGATGTAGCGGCTGAACGTCTGGCCCATCCCCGGCTGCGTCGTGGCGATGGCGAGCCACACGACGACCCCGACCACCAGGATGCGCAACACCGTCGATGCCAGGTGAAGCTTGACCATCGACTGTAGGTGGGACACGTCGAGCGACGGCACCACCAGATACCAGTGCCCGAGCACCATCGAGGTGCAGGAGCCTCCGAGCAGGGCGCTCGACGACAACACGCTGACGATCGTGAGGGCTTGCCACAGAAGCCCATCCGCCGACAGCCAGAGCGCATGGCCAACCAGCGCGACGCATCCTGCGACCGCCGCGACCGGTAGGGCGAGCTTTCGCAGCGCCTGCAACACCCTCCCGACGGTCAACCAGTAGAAGCCCAGGGCCACGGTGGCAACCATCAAGCCGTACCAGGCGATCCGGGCAGCCGGAGCGGACGTCGCCTCATCCGGCATGAGCGTGATGGCGAGAAACAGGAGCCCGGCGGCGCAACCGGCGCTGAACCGGAAGAACTTGACGCCGGGCTCACGCCCCACGAACAACAGGCTGAATCCAATGCCCAGGCCAAGGTGCGCGAGGAACAGGAAGAGAACGGATGCGACGGTCATGGCAACAGGCTGTTCGAGAGTTCAGAGTTCAAACCGGTTCAAGGGTTCGCGGTGTCACGGCGAAACTCGGGCCGCGAGGCATCACGTCCCTTCCTGACTCGGTGCATTGAGCTGAGACATGTTGCGTAGCTACCTCGAACGATTGAACCCTTGAACGATTCAACCGATCTCTCCTGACGCGACGCTGACGTCGACTGCATGCCACCCCGTGGCACCGTCCGGTGCCGGATCGGCTGTGTCGGCGGTCTGCGGAATGCCAGACCCATCGACGGCCCGCACGGTCAACTCGTACTCGCCGGGCGCCGGCGGTCGCCAGTCCAGCTTCCACAGCACCCAGCTGAACAGTCCGAGCGCCGGCTTCACCTCTGCGGTGACCCAGGTCGCCCCGGAGTCGGTCGATAGCTCGACGGCGTTGATGCCGCGATCGCCGGCGAACGCGACTCCGCCAACCACATAGGGTCCACCGCCCTCGAGCGTCGCGCCCGCCTTCGGCAGATCGATGCGCGACAGGGTTCGATAGGTCGCCACGTCGCTCCAGCCGCGACGCATCCAGTAGCCTCGGTAGTCGTGGTCCACGACCTCCAAGGCCTCGATCCACTTCGTGTTCTTCATTCCGTAGATGCCTGGCACGACGGCACGCAGAGGGAATCCGTGGTTCTTGGGCAGGGTCTCTCCGTTCATCTCGTACACCAGCAGCGTCGTCGGGTCCAGCGCCTTGTCGATCGGGATGCTGTCGGTGTAGTTGTCGGCGCACACGAACACGAGGTCGACCGCACCCGGCTGCACTCCACCGGCAGCATCGATCACGTCGCGCAGGCGCACGCCCCGCCAGAGCGCGTTGCCGATGGCCTTGGCCGGCACCCCGTTGCTGATGCACGCCAGGGTTGCATACTGCTCGACGCCCGGCATGGCGCGGAGGTCGTCGACGGAAAGCGTCGCACGGCGTCCGACGAGCCCGTGCACGTCGAGGCGCCACGCGTCGACGTCGACAGAAGGACCGAAAAGAAAGTTCTTCGAGACGGTGTAGAAGCGATCATTCGGCGTCACGACCAGGGGTAGCCGACCACCCCACTCGAGCCCGGCATTCCCGGGAGTCATGGAGGAGGAACCGCCCACCCACTGCAGGAGACCGGCGCCCACGGTGGCCGCGCCGAGCGCGCTCAATGCCTGTCGACGATTCATGGACTCTGGAACGGAGGCGCGGCCGCCATGCGGCCGCGCCGACGGGCCGGACGCCAGATGTTGCACTACGTCGTAGCGTCGTTACGTCGCGGCGTCGTCGTGTGGTTACGACCCGAGACGACGATTGACCTCCGCCCAGTTGACGACGTTCCACCAGTTCGCGACGTATTCCGGTCGACGATTCTGGTACTTCAGGTAGTAGGCGTGCTCCCACACGTCGAGGCCGAGTAGCGGCGTTCTCCCGCCGGACAGGGGACTGTCCTGATTCGCGCTGCTCTCGATCGCCAGCGTTCCACCCACACGCACCAGCCACGCCCAGCCGCTCCCGAATCGCGTTGCAGCCGCCGCGGCAAACTGCTCCTTGAACGCATCGAAGCTGCCGAACGTCGACCCGATGGCGTCACCGATCGGTCCCGTGGGCGGGCCGCCGGCGTTGGGAGCCATGACCTGCCAGAACAAGGTGTGATTGGCATGTCCGCCCCCGTTGTTCCGCACCGCGGTCCGGATAGCCTCTGGGACCGCGTCCAGGTTCCCGACGAGCGCCTCGACGCTCGAGACCGAGACATCGGGGTGCTTCTCGAGCGCAGCGTTGACGTTCTTGACGTACGCCGCGTGATGCTTGTCGTGATGGATCCGCATCGTCTGCTCGTCGATATGCGGTTCGAGCGCGTTGTAGTCGTACGGAAGGGCGGGCAGTTCGAAAGCCATGCGACACTCCTTGATTCAGTGAAACGATGAAGTCGGCCGACGAGACGCTGCTGTCGACGACGGCGTCGACGCGCCACCAGAGAGAGGGCCACGGTTACCGCACCCCCCGGCGGAACGATCTTACAACAGCAGGGGAGACCGTGCGGGGGGGACCAGCGGCCCGTCCTGGTCATGTCGCCCATGTCGCCCATGTCGCTCATGTCGCCCATGTCGCCCATGTCGACAGTGAACTCCAGACCGAGGTGCCGGGGCCACTCTAGTGAATCGCTAGCATCCGGTCGAGCGCCACGCCGCTCCAGTTCCGGTGGTGGTCGGGCACAACGATCTGGTTGTGCACCTGGCCGTCCACCAGCGACTCGAGAATCCACAGCAGATGGTTCGGCGACACACGGAACATCGTCGAGCAGAGGCAGCCGAACGGATCCAGGGTGACGACCGTGCGCTCGGGTGCGACCTGTCTCGCCAGCCGGTTCACCAGGTGAATTTCCGTTGCCACCGCCCAGGTCGAGCCTTCCGGGCTCTCGGTCACGGCGCGGATGATGTACTCGGTCGACCCGCTGTCATCGGCTGCCTGGACGACGTCGTACACGCATTCCGGATGCGCAATCACGCGACCGGTAGGATGCGCTTCGCGGAAGGCCGCGATCTGCTCGAGGCTGAAGCGGGTGTGGACCGAGCAGTGTCCCTTCCAGAGGATCAGGCGAGCGTCGCGTACGTGCTCAGGGTCGAGGCCACCCCACGGCTCGTCCGGATCCCAGACGACCATCTGGTCGAGCGGCACGCCCATGGCACCCGCGGTGTTTCGACCCAGATGCTGATCTGGCAGGAACAAGATGCGTTCGCCGCGCTCCCACGCCCACCGCAGCGTGGCGGTCGCGTTGCTCGACGTGCAGACGACGCCGCCGTGCTCGCCACAGAAGGCCTTGATGGCCGCCGTCGAGTTCATGTAGGTGACCGGGACGACGGCTGGCACCTGCATCTCCTCGAGTTCGTCCCAGCAGGTCTGCAGCTGGTCGTCGGCCGCCATGTCGGCCATGGAGCAGCCGGCGGCCAGGTCGGGCAGGATCACGCGCTGGTGTGGCCGGCTGAGCACGTCAGCGCTCTCGGCCATGAAATGCACGCCACAAAAGATAATGAACTCGGCTCTGTCGCGGTCGGCCGCAAGCCGTGCGAGCTTGAACGAATCGCCCGTCACGTCGGCGAATCGGATGACCTCGTCCCGCTGGTAATGATGCCCGAGCACGATGAGCCGATCGCCCAACGTCGCCTTGGCGGCGCCGATGCGCATCGCCATCTCCTCGTCACCGAGGCCAAGAAAGCGCTCTGGCAGCGGCTGGCGCTCCGTTAGATGCTCGTTCTCGTATTGGGTCAGAACCTGCACGTCCATCGGTCGATGTCACTCCCGCCCGGCTGCGCGCTCGACGCGCAGCAGCAGCTTGTGAAACTTTTCTCAAACTCGCTGGCACCGACGCCGGGACACGATGCTCACTGGTCCGGAATCTGTAACCTGCGATGTCGTAATTATATCATGAATCCTGCAAAGACCTGAAATCAAAAGACTTAATCGTTCATCACACCGACGCCGACACCACATTGTAAAGCGTGTCGCGCTCCACGGCTTCCCGTCCGGCCGCACGGATCACACGCTGGATCTCACCGGTCGTCATCGCTTCCGGCGTTCGGGCCCCGGCCATGTGGTAGATCTTCTCTTCCTGCACCGTGCCGTCCAGATCGTCCACGCCGAACCACAATGCCGTTTGCGCCACCTCGACGCCCGTGGCGATCCAGAACGCCTTGACGTGCGGAATGTTGTCGACCACCAACCGCGCCACCGCATGGACGCGCAGCGTGTCGAGCGCGCTCGGCGCCGGCAACTTCCGCATCTGATTGTTGTCGGGATGGAACGCCAGCGGGATGAAAGCCTGGAAGCCGCCGGTGTCGTCCTGCAGGCCACGCGATCGCAGCATATGGTCGACTCGCTCGGCGAACGTCTCGATGTGACCGTACAGCATCGTCACGTTCGAGCGCATGCCGAGACGGTGCGCCGTGCGGTGAATCTCGAGGTACCGATCGGACCCGCACTTGTCGTGACAGATCTTCCGGCGCACGCGCTCGGCGAACACCTCTGCTCCGCCGCCCGGCAGCGAGGCGAGCCCGGCTGCCATGAGCTCGCGCAGCACGCCCTCGTCCGACTTGCCGTACAGATCCGCAAAGAACGCGATTTCGACAGCCGTAAAGGCCTTGAGATGCACATCGGGTCGGATGCGCTTGAACCCGCGCAGCAGCTGCACGTAGTAGTCGAACGGCAGATCGGGATGCAGCCCGTTGACCAGGTGAATCTCGGTCAGCGATTCGTGGCGACGCTGCTCGAGCTTGCTCCAGGCCTGCTCGAGCGACATCGTGTAGGCGTCGCGGTCGCCGGGCTGGAGCCGGGCGAACGAGCAGAATAAACAGCTCGCGACACAGACGTTCGTCGCCTCGAGCCGGATGTTGTGGTTGTAGTAGGTCCGACTACCGTGTCGACGCTCCCGGTCACGATTTGCGAGCCAGCCGACCGCAAGCAGATCGGGGCACTCGAACAGCCGAAGACCATCGGCGGCATCCAGGCGGTCACCCGTCTCCAGCTTGTCGGAGATGTCGAGAAGACCCGCGGTGGCGAGACGGGCGCGCATCTGAAGGCCTACGACAGGGACACGGTATCTGGTTCGCCTGACGTGCTCAGGCGACGCCCCAGACCTGGACGCGCAGCGTGCGTGCGCGCGGGCCATCGAGTTCGGCCATGAGGATCCTCTGCCACTGCCCGAGTACCACCTCACCCCCGGTGATCTGCAGCGTCAGGCTGTGCCCGAGCAGCAGAGCGCGCAGGTGCGAGTCGGCGTTCATGCGGTCGCAGTCGGAGTGATCGGGATCGTTGTGGAGCCAGTCGTGGTCGCGGGCGACCATCTGTTCCAGAAAGCGCTGAATGTCGGTCATCAGCGCGGTCTGGCACTCGTTCATGAAGACGGCGCACGTCGTGTGCATCGACCAGAGGCTCACCAGGCCCTCGCGGACTCCGAGTCGGCGTACCAGATCCATGATCCGATCGGTCAGATCGTTGAGCTCGATGCGCTCGTGGGTCTCGACCACGAACGTCTCACCGTGGATCGTGAGGCCGCCGGCGGTGGCCGTGGAGATCTCGCTGACAGGCGTCTCGCGGACGGTGACGGTCGAACTCTTGGACATGCACTCCCCTAACAGACCCATGGTATGCACACCGCCGAGCGACTGGCAAGCCGGGTCCTTCGGTGGTCAGACGCCAGCGTCTCCGCACGAATGGCCATGCTATACTGCGCGTGATACTTGTCACGCTCGACGACCAAGCGAAGTGGGTGCGAATCCCACACGGTCCCGCCACTGTAAGCGGCGAGTCGGGCGCCCGTTCAGCCTCCAGGCCCATCGGCCCGGAGGTCGTCACTGTGCTCTCCGAGCATGGGAAGGCGTGGGCGCTCGACGACGACCCGCGAGTCAGGAAACCTGGTCATCGGCGCTCCCTTCACCCGCGCTCTGGGCTCGAATCGCCCGGGCGCATCGGCGCGCGGTCACGCCGACAGGAGGTTTCAAATGCCCCGGTCCGGTTCCGGAGTCGCTCCCATCCGAGCGCTCCCCATCGTCGCCCTCTCGCTGCTCTTCATTACGCTGGCGTCACCCGGCTTCGCCGCTGTCGTGGCGGGCACGGTCATCGATCCGGACGGACGACCGGCACCCGACGTCCGGGTCGTGCTGATGACCTCGCTGCACGCGCCCGACGCGATGACCGACCCCCAGGGTCGCTTTCGCTTCGAGCGGCTCGACCCGGGCGCCTACGACGTCCATGCGCTTCGACGCGGGTTCCGGCTCGACCCACTCCGCCTCACGGTCGCGCGGGATGGTACCTACGACCTGACGCTCCGGTTGCGTCTGAGCGCGGTGTCAGAGTCGATCGTCGTGACCGCGGCGTCGGTCGACACCTCGCTGTCACGAATGGCCGCACCGGTAACGGTCCTCACCCGCCAGGACCTCGAGATTCGCCAGATCGAGACCCTCGCTGACGCGCTCCGACTCGTCCCGGGGTTCGGCGTGATCCGAACTGGCGGTCGCGGAAGTATCACGGCGGTGTTTCCGCGTGGAGGCGAATCGGACTCGACCCTCGTACTCGTCGATGGCGTGCGCGCCAACGACTTCGGCGGCAGTTTCGATTTCGCCAAGCTCCCCGTCGGCGACATCGAGCGAATCGAAGTCGTGAGGGGGCCGCAGAGCGCGTTGTACGGATCGGACGCCATCGGTGCCGTGGTTCAGGTGTTCACCCGACACGGCGGGCCGAGGCGCGTCGACGGGACCCTCGAGGTCGGCAGCTTCGACACGACCCGGGCCTCGCTCGTGGCGGCCGGCTCGGCCGGCCCGATGAGCTGGGGAGCAGCGGCCGAGCGACTCGACACGAGCGGCTATGACGGGATCGCGCCGGCGACGGGCGAGCGAGTGGTCAATGACGACCATCGGCTGACGAACGTCTCGCTGAGCGGCGGCTGGCAGGGAGACGAGACGACCCGGATCCGGGGCAACGTCCGGCTGACCTCTTCGGAGCGGGGCTTCCCCGGACCGTTCGGCTCCGACCCAGGCGGTCACATCACCGCCATCGACCGGATCTCCCGAGGCACGAACGATTCGCTATTCGTCTCGATCGGCGCGACCCACGGGTGGACGGACCGGCTCCGTCAGCGGCTCGACGTGACGGCGTCCGACCTGGACGGCGACTTCGTGAGCCCGTTCGGTCACTCCGTCTCGGAGACCCGGCGTCTCTCGGCCCGTCTCCAGAACGACCTCACCGTCACGTCGGACCTCGGGATTTCGGCTGGTGTCGAAGTGCAGGGAGAACGCGCGGCGAGCACGTTCATCACGGGGGCGTCCGCGGCGCCCGTGCCGGTGCGGCGTCGCGTGGTCGGCCTCTTCGGCGAGGCTCGCCTCACGCCCGGTATCCGGACGGTTGTCACGGCCGGGCTCCGAGTCGAGCACATTCGGCGATCCGCCCTGGAACCGGATCCGAACGGATTCGAGCCGCGCCCGCCGTTCGCCGGCAGTTCGATCGTGTCGGCCAATCCAAAATTCTCGTTGTCATATTTGCTGAGTCCGCCTGAGCCGGGCCGCCCGACATGGACCCGCGTCCGACTCAATGCGGGCACCGGCATCCGGCCGCCCGATGCCTTCGAGATCGCCTTCACTGACAATCCGGCGCTCAAGCCGGAGCGGAGCCGCAGTATCGACGTCGGTCTCGAGCAGGCGTTCGGCGGCGGAGCCGTGATCGTCGAGGCCACCGGCTTCTACAACCACTACGACGATTTGATCGTTGCGGTGGGACGCTCATTCGCCGACGCCAGCCGCTTTCGCACCGACAACATCTCGAACGCCAGGACCCGGGGCGTGGAGCTCCAGACATCGCTCCGAACGTCGTGGGGTCTCGACGCGCGCCTCGGCTACACGTGGCTCGACACGGACGTGCTGGCCGTGGACGGTGCGAGCGGCGTGGCGCCGGCACCGTTCGCCGTCGGCGACTCCTTGCTTCGCCGACCGCGGCATCACGGCACGCTCGACCTCGTGCTCGCCCGAGGCCCGTTGACGCTGCACGGCCTGGTCGGCAGTCGCGGCGAGATCCTCGACGTGGAGCCGACATTCGGATCGTTCGGTGGACTGTTTCGCTCGGCTGGTTACACGACCGTCGACCTCGGCGCCCAGCTGCGCGTCCATCGGAGCGCGGAGCTGTTCGTGCGAGTGACCAACGCCTTCGACCGAGCGTACGAGGAGGCGCTAGGCTTCCCCGCGCTGGGACGGAGCTTCGTCTCGGGCCTCAGATTTGCTACGGGTCGATAACGCGTCGTACGACTATGGAGCCAACCCGGTGCTCCGCGACGTCGACGTCACCGTCGAGCGTGGGGCACTGGTCGGCATCCTCGGACCGAACGGATCGGGCAAGACCACGCTGGTCAAACTGCTCGGCGGCATCTTTCGGCCCACCCGCGGACGGGTAACGCTCGATGGCACCCGCCTCGATCGACTGTCGCGGCTCGACATCGCACGCCGGATGGCCGTGGTGCCACAAGAGACGCATCTGGCCTTCGACTACTCGGTCCTGGAGATCGCCCTGATGGGCCGCTATCCCCATCTCGGGACGTTCGAGCTGGAAGGGCCGGAGGACCTGGCCGTCGCACGTCAGGCCCTCGCTGCAACCGGCACCGCGGATCTGGTGGGGCGGTCGTTCACGACCCTCAGCGGTGGCGAGAAGCAGCGCGTGGTCATTGCCAGCGCGCTCGCACAGCTGGCTTCGCCAGACTCGGGTTCGGCGCCGCCGACCGACGCGTCACGCGTGCTGCTGCTCGACGAGCCAACCGCGTCACTCGATCCGTCGTACCAGCTCGAAGTGGCGGACATCCTTCGGGACCTCAACCGGCAGTGGCAGCTCACGATCGTGGTCTGCACCCACGATCTGAACTTCGCCGCAAGCCTCTGTCGAGAGTTGGTGATGCTGAGGGAGGGACAGATATTCGCCGTGGGCCCGACGGACGCCGTTCTCACGGCCGAGTCCGTGCACCAACTCTACGACATCGAAGCGGACGTGCGGCCGCACGCGGTCACGGGCCATCTGGCCGTGGTGCCACTCCGCCGCTCGAAGCCTAGCCATCGCTTCATCTCATGACACGACGCGGGGCGGGTACGTCAATCGGTCGACGCGCGGTCATCGTCTGGCTGGCGTTCGGGAGCCTCACGCTGCTGGCATGTCTCGCGGCGCCGTTGATCGGTTCGACGCCGATAGATCTGCTCAAGGTGTTCGGGTCGGCGGTGCCGTTCGAGGACAACGTGGACGCACAGATCTTCTTCGTGGCGCGACTCCCGCGAGTGGTGTCGGCCGCGATCGTGGGCGGCGCGCTGGCCGCCGCCGGCGTCGTCTTCCAGGCGCTACTCCGGAATCCGCTCGCCACGCCGTTCACGCTGGGCGTGTCGGCCGGCGCCTCGCTCGGGGCGATGCTCGCGCTGACCGTCGGATTGCCCTTCAGCCTGCCAGGGCTGCCAGATTCAATGATCGCCAGCTTCGCCGGATCGCTCGGCGCCGCGTGGATCGTCTACGGGCTGGCGACGATCCGGCATCGCGGCTTTTCGACGACCGTCCTGCTGCTGGCGGGTGTCACGTTGAACTCGTTCTTCTCGGCGCTAATCCTGTTCGTCCAGTACCTGGCCGACTTCTCGCAGACGTTCCGGACGGTCCGCTGGCTCATGGGCGATCTATCGGTGAGCAGCTACCGCCCCATTCTCACGTCGCTGCCGTTTGCGCTCGCGGCGTTCGGCATCTTCGCGTGGTTGCCACGACGCTTGAACTTGCTCGCGCTGGGCCCAGACAGCGCGGCGACTCGCGGGATCGACGTAATGGGCACGCAGCGGTTGGCGTTCTTCGGTGCGTCGCTCGCGACCGGCGCAGCCGTCTCGCTCGGCGGCCCCGTCGGTTTCGTCGGCATCATCATTCCGCACCTCGTTCGACTCCTCGTCGGATCCGACCACCGCCTGGTGCTCCCGGCGGCCACGCTGTTCGGCGCAGCGTTCCTGGTCGGGTGCGACGTCGTGGCGCGAACCGCCCTGGCCCCACTCGAGTTACCAGTCGGCATCATCACGGCCGTGCTGGGCGGTCCGTTCTTCCTGTGGCTACTGATCCGAAAGCGGTGAGATGGTCGTGAAATCGGATGCACAAGGCTGCGTCGTGGGCTGGCTGTGCGCCGTGGGTCTGGCCGTCGCGTACGGGCTCTCTCCCACGGCCGGGTTCGCCCACGCTCAAGCTGGACAATCGCCGCGGCGCATCGTCTCGATCGTTCCGGCCGTCACCGAGATGCTCTTCGCGATGGGGGCAGGGCCGAGCGTGGTCGGTGTGAGTAGCTTCTCTCGGCATCCACCCGCCGTCGAGCGGCTCGTCCAGGTCGGCGGACTCGTCGATCCGGACATCGAACGGATCCTGGCGCTTCGCTCGGATCTGGTCGTCGTGTACGACACGCAGGAGGATCTGCGCGAGCAGCTCGGCCGGGCGGGCGTTCCCATCTTCGTCTTCCGGCATGCGGGACTGCGCGACGTGTCCGGCGCGATCCGAGAGCTTGGCGTCCGGATCGACCTCGCTCACGAAGCCGACGTGCTCGCCACCGACATCGAGCGACGACTGGCCAACGTCGCGTCACGCGTCGACGGGCGACCACGACCGCGTACGTTGCTGGTGTTCGACCGCGAGCCGACCAGCCTGCGCGGCATCCTTGCCAGCGGCGGCAGGGGCTTTCTCCACGACATGCTCGAGACGGCGGGCGGCGTCAATCTGTTCGCCGACGTGGATCGCGAGTCGCTGCAGGTCAATACCGAAACCCTACTGGCGAGGGCGCCCGACGCGATCGTCGAGTTTCGCTACAACAGCGACCTCACGATCGCGGAGATCGCACGGGAGGAAGCGTCGTGGCAGCTGCTTCCGACGTTGCCCGCGGTTCGTGACGGCCGCGTGCAACTGCTGGAGGGTGATGCGTTCGTGGTTCCAGGGCCCCGCATCGCCGACGCGACGGAACGGCTGGCGCGCGCGCTCCATCCGGACGCGTTCCGTTAGTGCGTCGGAGGGATCAGCTGACGAACTCGACCGGCACGCGCTCCGGAATCAACGCGGCGGCGAACGCGTCGTCATAGAACCTGGTGACCGCCGCTCGGCCACGATCGCCATAGTCCAGCGTCAACTGATTCACGTACATCCCGACGAATCGGTCGGTCCGAGTCGCATCGAGCCCACGACCGAACTGGCTGGCGTACTCGAGTGCGGCCTCCCGGTGCCCGAGCGCATGGGCAATGCTGGCGTGCAGGATCCGCGACACACGGGACATGACGTCCGGGCCGAGGTCGCGACGGATGACGTTGCAGCCGAGCGGCAGCGGCAGACCGTCAGTGCGCTCGGCCCACCACTCCCCCAGGTCCACGAGCTTTCTGAGACCGTCGTCGGCGTAGGTGAGCTGGCCCTCATGGATCAACAGCCCGGCTTCGGCTTCTCCATCTCGGACTCGATCTTGAATCTCATCGAACGGCACGACCTCGTACGTGAATCGCGGATCGAACAAGCGCAACGCCAGGTAGGCGGTCGTCCAGGTGCCCGGCACCGCCACCTTGACCCCCTCGAGAGACGTCGGGCCGCCCGGCCGAGTCACGACGATCGGCCCGTAGCGATCGCCCATGCTCGCGCCATGCGGCAACAGCGCGTAACGATTGCGCAGGTAGGCGTAGGCGTGGAAGGAGACCGCCGTCACCTCGTATTTGCCCTCGTCCGCCGCTCGATTCAGCGTCTCGATGTCGGCGAGCACCTGGTCGATCTCCAGGTCGCCCGTTTCGACCGCACCGCTTGCGAGGCCGAAGAACATGAAAGCATCATCCGAGTCCGGACTGTGAGCTACGGTGATTCGCATGGGGTCGGCCACTGGTGGGGTCGCGCCGAGGCGCGACCGCGGGTTTCGGTCAGACGTCGTCGTCCTCCGACAACGCATAAGCCTCGTTCGCGCTTCTCAGCACGATCGTGAGGCCGAACAGCACGAGGAGCGTGGAGGCCGCCAGCCCCAGGTAGAGCCCCGAATCGACGCGTACGACCGGTGCAGGCGGTGCCGGGGCTCCTTCGACGATTGCCGCCGCCTGCGACGCCGCCCAGGCCCGCTCCACCGCCGATCGCCCCATGACCTGGAGCGCAAGAAACTGGATCCCGAACGCGATCAGCCCGACGACCAGTATCGGGTGCCGCGAATTCTTGCGCGTCGTGATGCTGAGCGCGGCAAGCACGATGGCGGCCAGCCCAAGCCCGAGAATCCAGAGCCCAGCCAGATCGGGCACGCCGCCGGTACGTGTGTCGTCGATCCGAATCCAGGGGAGAAGGGCGCTCAGGCTCAGCAGCGCTCCTGCCACGATCGGCAGGTAATAGGCGCGCATCGAATGGCCGATCACGGCCCTCCAAGGAGAGCCCTCCGTCATCGCCGGAGTCTACCACAGCGGCATCCGCAGCTCCGGGCAGCGAGTCGCTCGGATCAGCGAGCCGCCGCGCCGAGGACCCGTCGAAGTAGAACATCCACGTCGCTCGCGTTCCGCAGGCGATGGACGGCTCGCGCCGGCCGATCGCCGACCGCGACGCAGAGACCATCCGATTCAATCGCCTGAAAGAGGCAGGCACCACGAATGTCGTCGACCACGCAAAACGGCCAGAGTCCGCGTCCGTCTTCGCGGCCCAGCTCCGTGCGCAGGGTCGAGATCGCGTCGGCTTCGTTCCAGGCGAGGGCGGGCAGGACGTCGATGGTGCTGGCGCCCCGATACGCGCGCAGTAAGCCGTCCTCGAAGTGCGAGGACGCGACACGGTACAACGTTTCCTCGGCACGGTCGACTGCCTCTGGCGTCGCCTCACGGACGTCCAACGTCACCGACAATCCGTGATTCTCGAGCCGAACTCCAGGGATTTCATTCGTCAGGGCCTCGAGCGACCGAGCGATGTGGCTCAACAGGCCACTCGAGTCGGCGCTCGACGGATGCACGAACTCGATCCCTCGGCCCGAGATCTGCAGCCCCTGCAGACCGACGTAGACGACCGGCTCGCCCAGTCCGACCCGCGCGCGCAGATCGGACACGGGACGTGTGCCCGTGATGGCGACGGAAGTATGCGGTTCGTTGGCGAGGCGGGCGACAAGCCCGCGCCGGTGCGGCACCAGGCGCTCGAGGTCCGCCGAGCCGCACAGTGCGGCCTCGAAGTCCAGCAGCACCAGCAGGTGTGTGTCGGCCGGACGCGCGGCCAGAGCCTCGGCGATGGCGTCGATCACGCCGGCGGTCGTGGTGTGGCGGGTCACGAATCGAGCGACCGGCGGCGCTCACGTGCCATGGGATGCGGACCCGGCGGCGGGACTACCCTACCCCGAACGACGTACCACAACCGCAGGTGCTCGTGGCATTCGGGTTGCTCAGCACGAAGCCCTTGCTCAGCAGGCTCGTGTCGTAGTCCAGCCCGGTTCCCGTCAGCACCGTGAGGCTTCTGGGATCGACGTAGACCCGAGCGCCGTCCAGGCCCTCGAACACGTGGTCGTCGGGCCCGGGCGTCTCCTCCCACTCGAACACATAGCTGAGTCCCGAGCACCCGCCGGCCTTCACGCCCACGCGCAGGCCACCCTCGGTCATGCCTCGCTGGCTCATCACCTTCACGATCTGGCGCGCGGCGTTCTCGCTGACCTCGAACACCGTCTCGCTCGTCTGCGTCATGCTCTCACTCACCCTGTTTGCTCCGGAAGTCGGATACGGCCAGCCCGATCGCCGTCTCGACCGTAGCGGCACAGCACACTCGATGGCGTGGCAGCGCCAGCTCGATGGCCAGGTCGCGATGGTTGATCATCAGCGCCGTCTCGACCGTGCAGCCGGTGAGCCACTCGGTCGCGAGACTCGAGCTCGCGATGGCCGGTCCGCAGCCGAACGTCTTGAACCGCGCCTCGACGATCACGTCGGTCGCCGGGTCGATCCTCACTTGCAGCCTGACAACGTCCTGACAATCACGAGATTCCACCCACGCTGTACCCACCCTATCATCGTCTACGGGTAGAGACCCCACGTTGCGTGGGTTATTACAGTGGTCCAGGAGGCTGCGCGAGTACCCACCGGTCGGCTCGTCGTCGCGACCTTCCCGAACATCCTCCGCGTCCCTGCCCTCTCGCACCGTGCACGCTCGCTCAATCAGGTCCGGCGACCCTGGCCTCCGGCCGCGCCGTGACCGCGTCTTCACGCAGGGGTGAGATGGCCCGAAGCCGGGTCACGACCTCGGCCACGCGCTCGATCGTGCGGTCGATCTCGTCCTGGGTGGTGAAGCGCCCGAGCCCGAACCGCAGCGCCGCGTGCGCCTGGGCGTCGGAAACTCCGAGAGCGGCGAGCACGTGTGAGGGCTCGACGCTCGCGGACGCGCACGCCGACCCGAACGAGACGGCGATGTCGGTGAGGCCCATCAGCAGCGCCTCACCCTCGACTCCGCCGAAGCTGACGTTGAGATTGTTCGGCAAGCGGTGCTGAAGCGACCCGTTGACCCGGACATCGGCCAAGCGCCCCGTGAGCCCCTGCCAGAGCCGGTCGCGGAGCTGCCCGATCCGAGTGGCGTCGCCGTCGCGCTCCGCCACGCAAATCTCGGCGGCGCGACCGAAGCCCACGATACCGGGCACGTTCAAGGTGCCGGCTCGGATCCCCCCTTCGTGCCCGCCACCCTCGAGCATCGGTGTCAGACGCACTCGGGAATGTCGGCGACGCACGTACAACGCCCCGACGCCCTTGGGACCGTAGATTTTGTGCGCGCTGATCGAGACGAGATCGACGCCCGTATCGTCCACGTCGATCTGCAACAGCCCCGGCGCTTGCGTCGCGTCGGTGTGAAAGACGGCGTTGCGCGCCTTGGCGATCCGACCGATGGCCGCGAGCGGCTGCAGGACGCCGACCTCGTTGTTGGCCGCCATGACGGACACCAGTGTGGTTCGATCGGTCACGGCCTCCTCGAGTCGCCCGAGGTCCACCAAGCCATCGGTTCGGACGGGCAGGTACGTCACGTGGAAGCCCTCTCGCTCCAACCTGCGACAGGGATCGAGGACGGACGAGTGCTCGGTCACCAGCGTCACGAGATGGTCACCTTGCTCTCGTAGAGCCAGGGCGGCACCCCGCACGGCGAGGTTGTTCGATTCCGTCGCTCCGCTGGTGAAGACGACCTCTTTTCCGCGAGCGCCGACGAGCGCCGCAACTCGCTTTCGCCCAGTGACTACCGCGTCAGCCGCTTGCCATCCGTAGGTGTGCGTGCGGCTGGCCGCATTGCCGAATCGATCGAGGAAGTACGGCGTCATCGACTCGAAGACGCGCGGGTCCATCGGCGTCGTGGCGTGACAGTCCAGGTAGATCGGACGATCGGACATCTTCGGCGTCTGCACCGCTGGTGGGTCGCACTCGCCAATCTGGATCGTGACGGTCGATTCCGCCACCTGCCGGTCGGCGAAGAACGTTACGGTCGCGCGGTGGCATCGCTCGCCACCGAACGCATCGTCACGGGAATCTGGGTTGGGGCATCCACGTCGTGCGCGAGCTCGGCGACCGTAACCGTCTGCAACGCGCTGAGGATCCGCTCCTTGATGCGCCAGAGGGGATCCCGCACGGTGCACTTGGCATACTGATCGCACTGCTCCTCGCCGAGTTCGCCGGGTTCACCGGGCGCGCACGCCGTGACCGCCAGCGGCCCTTCGATCGCCTGAATGACGTCGCCGACAGAGATCGCCGTCGCCTCTCGCGCGAGCTGGTAGCCGCCGCGCGTGCCCTGGTGAGAGGACAGCAGTCCGCGCCGTGCCAGACGCTGCAGCACCTTCGCCATCAGCTCGAGCGGAATGTCGTAGCCCTCCGCGATCTCTCGGGCGCTGAGCGCGGCGTCGTCGGCATCCTGGAGAGCCAGATGCTTCATGGCCATCAGCGCGTAGTCGGCTCGCTTGGACAGTCGGAGCATCGTCGTCTCGTGAATTATCGAACCTGCGTCAGTACTTCGGCTGACTCGGATCCACGTCGTCGATCCAGGCCAGGATGCCGCCGGTGAGGTTCCAGACGCGGGTGAAGCCAGCGTCCCGCAGGAAGGCAACGGCTTTGGCACTGCGCACGCCAGACTTGCAGTGCACGATGAGATCGCGGCTGGAATCTAGCTCCACGACCCGCTTCGGCAGGTCGCCCAGAGGGATCAGCGTGGACCCTGGAACCCGACAGATGTCGTATTCCTGCGGCTCTCGCACGTCGAGCACCACGACGTCGTCCTGCCGCGCCAGCCGGTCCCGCAGATCCAGCACAGATACTGCAGGCACCTCGGGACCGCGGGGGGCTTGACCGCCCACGTCGACGCCGCAGAGCTGGTCGTAGTCGATGAGCTCCCGAACGGTCGGCCGATCGCCACAGACCGGGCAATCGGGATCGCGCCGAAGCTTGAGTTCGCGGAACCGCATCTGGAGGGCATCAAAGATCAGGAACCGACCAACCAGCGGTTCGCCGGCGCCCAGGATCAGCTTGATCGTCTCGGTCGCTTGAATCGTGCCGATGATGCCCGGCAACACGCCCAGGACACCACCCTCGGCGCAACTCGGCACGAGTCCCGGCGGGGGCGGCTCCGGATAGAGGCACCGGTAGCACGGTCCATCGGCCGTGGCGAACACGCTCGCGTGGCCTTCGAAGCGAAAAATGCTGCCGTAGGCGTTCGGCTTCCCCAGAAGCACGCACGCGTCGTTCACGAGATAGCGCGTCGGGAAGTTGTCCGTGCCGTCGACGATCACGTCGTAACCCTCGAACAACTCCAGCGCGTTGGCCGACGTGAGCGCCGTCTCGTACGTCTCGATGTCGATCTCGGGATTGAGTGCCGCCAGCCGGTCCCTGGCCGAGTCGAGCTTCGGGCGACCCACGTCGGACGTGCTGTGCAGAACCTGCCGTTGAAGGTTGCTGAAGTCGACCGTGTCGAAATCGACGATGCCGAGCCGACCGACGCCCGCCGCGGCGAGATAGAGCGAAACGGGTGACCCGAGGCCGCCGGCACCGATGCAGAGGACCCGAGCGGCCTTGAGACGACGCTGCCCGTCCAGCCCCACCTCGGGCATGATGAGATGGCGGCTATACCGCCGCACCTCGTCGTTCGACAGTGTCGGGAGCTCGTCAGTGACGTCGACGGCGGCTGTCGCCCCAGAACCGCCCGCCACCGAGGGAATGATGCTGACCGTATCTCCCTGCTTGAGCGGCGTCTGCTCTTTCTCCAGATAGCGGATGTCGTCGTCGTTGACGTAGATGTTCACGAAACTCCGGAGGCGACCGTCCTCCGTGTAGAGATGACGTCCCAGTTCCGCGTATCGGGTCGTCAGGTTGCTCAGCAGCTCGCCTATCGTGCTGCCGTCGACCTCGACGACTTCCTGCTTGTCGACGTACGGACGGAGAGGCGTTGGAATAAGGACTTTGTTCGGCATGTGTTCCTCGTCGAACTTCACGAAGAAATCGTCGGCCGTTGGCGGCCGGCGATCGATACCCGACCGATCTGGTCCGATATTTTATCAGGCTGAATGTCTCGCTGGCAAACGACTCCATCTTGTGGTTGATGATCTGGCAACAGCCCTATCTTGTGGGTTTTGAGAGTCACGCACGCTGGCTTCTGTTATACTTCGCCGAAATTGACGCCTCGAGCCGCCCCCAGCACGAATCGAGGTTCCTCCAGCGTATGAAGCCGTATCGATTCATCCACGCGGCAGACCTTCACCTCGACACCCCGTTTCGCGGCATCGGACGGGTCGCGCCGGCCGTGGCCAAGGTGCTGCGAGAAGCCTCGCTCGACGCCTGGGACCATCTCGTTCGACTCACGATCGAACGCGAGGCCGTGTTCCTTCTGCTCGCCGGAGACATCTACGACGGGCCCGAGCGCGGCATCCGCGCGCAACTACGATTCCGGAGGGGCCTCGAGCAACTCGCCGAACGCGGAATCAAGGTCTTCATCGTCCACGGCAACCACGACCCGCTCGACGGCTGGTCGGCCATCCGGGACTGGCCCGACGGCGTCACGGTGTTCGGATCGACGTCGGTCGAATCGGTGACGGTCGAGCGCGACGGTCAGCCGCTCGCGATCGTTCACGGCATCAGTTACGCCAAGCCCGACACGACGGATAATCTGACGCTCCGGTTCAGTCGAGGGTCGGGAGAGGGTCTGCAGATCGGATTGCTCCACTGCAACGTGGGCGACGATGGCGAGCACGCGAGCTACAGTCCGTGCACGATCGACGATTTGCGGGGCGCCGGCATGGACTACTGGGCGCTCGGGCACGTCCACCGGTCCAAGGTGCTAAGCAGCGCGGACCCTCTGATCGTCTACGCGGGCTGTCTGCAGGGGCGGTCCACCCATCCAGCCGAGCGTGGTCCCAAGGGTGCGCTCGTCCTGGAGGCGGATGATGTCGGCGTCCAGACGATTCATTTCGAGCCGCTCGACCGGGTCCGGTTTCTCGATCTCGAGGTGGACGTGACGACGGTCGACGACATTCCGGGACTGCATCGCGAACTGGTTCGCCGCGGAGCCGAGACTCGAGCCAAACACGAGGGCCGAGGCCTGGTGATGCGGGTCATCTTGCGAGGCCGAAGCGAGGTCCACCGCGATCTCTTGCGCCCGGGTTCGGCACAAGGCCTGCTCAACGAGCTCCGGCGCGAGGCGGACGGTGATCTCCCCTTCGTCTGGTGGTCAGGCATCCAGGACCATTCCGGGCTCGCGCACGACCTCGAGGCCATTCGGGCCCGGGGTGACTTCTCGGCCGAGCTGCTACGCATGGCCGATGTGCTCAAACAGGACGAGGACCGCCGGAGCGAGTGGCTGTACGACGAACTCGAGCCGCTCCGGCGCGGCTCACTCCAGCGTTGGCTCGACCCGTCGGCCGACGATGAGATCACGTCGATCGAACGGGCAGAGCGACTGGCGCTCGACGTCCTGGAAGAAGCGTTGGAGACATGAGGCTCAAGGGCTGGTTCATCGACGGGTTCGGCGTATTCCGCGACTACGAGGTCAACAACCTTCCGAACGGCCTGACGGTCTTCGCCGGACCCAACGAGGCGGGCAAGAGTACGCTGCTGGCGTTCCTGCGCGGCATGCTGTTCGGGTTTCCCGACGGACGCAGCCGGGAACCGCGGCACCTGCCGTTGCGCGGCGGCCGGCACGGTGGTCGGCTGCTGCTGGACAGTTCCGAAGGCGAGTACATCGTCGAGCGATACGTCGGAAGTCGCCAGAGCGCTCGACTCACGCTCCCGAGCGGGCGGCCGGCCTCGGATGTCGACCTCGCGCGCCTGCTGGGTGGAGCGGACGACCGGCTGTACCGATCAGTCTTCGCGTTCAGTCTCACCGAACTCCAGTCCTTCGACTCGCTCAGTGCCGAGGGGGTCCGGGACCGGATTTTTTCGGCCGGCATCGCCGGGGCAGGGCAATCGTCGCGTGAAGCGAGTCGTCAGCTCCGGACGCGAGCGGCCGCGCTGCTGAAGGCCAGAGGCCAGGCGACCGTCAACGACCTGATTCGAGATCTCGAGGAGCTCGCCGTGAAGGTCGAGGATGCGCGGCGCGGCGCGGCCCAGTACTCCGACCGTCAGGCGCAGGAAGAGACCTGCTCGGGGGAAATCGAGAGGCTCGCCCTTGAGATCGACACGCTCGGGCGGCAACGGTCGCACGACTCGCTGCTGGTCGAGCTGTGGCCACTCCATGAGGAACTCGAGGCGGTGACGGCCGAGCTGGAGGCACTGGGAGCCTCACACGACTACCCGCCGCAGGCCGAGGCCAATCTCGCTCGGCTGGTCCAAGAGATCGAGAGCGCCGGGCGCACCGGCGGTGACCTGTCCGAGAGCCGCGAGCGGGTCGTGCATCGACGGGCCAGCCTCGAGCTCGACTCGACGCTCCCGCCGATCGCGAACGAGGTCGAACAGCTCTACGAGAATGTCGCCTTGCAGCGCAGCCTGCTGCACGAGCTGCCGGCGGTGCGTCAGAAGGTCCAGCTAGCGGAAGAGGCGCTCGGCGAGAAGCTCGGGAACCTCGGGCCCGACTGGAGCGCGTCACGAGTCGAGGCGTTCGACGGTTCCATCCCGACCCAGGAGGAGGTCCGCAACTGGCAAGACGAACTGCAACGGACGTCAGCCGAAGTCGAGCGAGTCGCCGCGGAGCGCGACACGGCGGAACGGCATCGGGACGAGGTCCAGCAGTCACGAGACCGGCTGGCGGCGACGCTAGCGACGGACTTGCCGGAAGCCGAGGCACTCGAGACCCAAAGCACCATTCTTCGCCGCTTGCGCGCCACGCTGGTCGACCTGACGGCGGCGGAATCGAGCGCGGCCACCAGCGCCAGGCTCGCGATGGACCGCGACCGCGAGCACCGCCTGCTGGAGGCTGAACAAACCGTACCGTCGCCAGTCTGGATGGCGCTCCTCCTGGCCACCAGCGCCGTGGCCGGCGCCATCGGCGCCGCGGTGCTGGCCATCTCCGGAGCGTGGAGCGCTGCCTCGCTGCCCGCCATGGCCGCGGTGGGTCTCGGAGCAGGCGCAGCCGTGCTCCGCCAGCAACGCTCGCGAGAACAGTTGATCGCGGCCCAGCAGCGCGAGAATCTGGTGGCCATCTCCGATGAGCTCGCTGGCACCACCGCCAATCTCGACCATTATCGCGAGCGGGTGACTGTGCTCGAGGAGGCCGGTTTGGCTGACTGCGAATCGCTGGCGCTCGACTTTCCTCCGTCCGCGCAGGCGCTCGAGGAGCGGGAGGCAGACCTCGACCGTCACAAGGCGGCTCGACAGCAGTGGGCCGGGATGCAGGCTCGTCTCACCGAGGCCGAGGCGATTCTCGCCGACGCGATACGCTCCACGGCCGAGATCGAGCGGCGGCTCACGGACGTGGAGCGCGCGCTCACCGAGCGGAGGCAGGAGTGGAATGGATGGAAGCGGGCCCGAGCAATCCCGGACACGCTGTCACCCCAGGGTGTTCTGGACTACTTCGAGGTAATTCGCGTCTGCCGGGGCCTTGTCCAGACGCTCAGGTCGACGCAGGCCGAGCACTCCCAACTCGCCGAGCGGATCGGCGCCTGGGAGGAACGCGCGCGGGCCGCACTCGCATGCGCCGGGGACACCGCGGCTCCGAGCGACGCCGAACTGGTCGACCATCTCGCCGGGCTCCGGCAACGGTGTGTCGCCGAGCGGGCGGCGCGAGATACCGCGATCGGGTTCGACGAGGAACTCCTACAGATCGAGAGCCGGATCGCGCAGGCCGGGGTCGGGCGCGCCCGCGTGCAGCAGTCTCTGGACGACCTGCTCAGCAGCGTCGCGGCCACCGACGAGGTGTCGTTCAGGGCCGGCCTCGCTCGCTATCAGCGCAGGGTCGGACTGGAGACGAAACTCCAAGATCTCGAGTCTCGGCTGACGGGCCGGCTCGGCCGGGGCGAGACGGCCGAGGCGCTCCGCGGCGAGCTGGCCGGCGGAGAGGTCGGGGGCTGGCATCAGGCGCTCGAGGGATCGGAGGCGCGGCTCGAAGAGCTCCAGCGTGAGCGTGACGCAGCCATCGGCCAGCATCGTGACGCCCAGCGGGCCCGACTCGACCTCGAGGCGTCCGCCGACCTGGCGACTCTCGAGACCGAGACCGAGAGCCTCAGAACCGAGTTGGCCGGGGCCGTCGACACCTGGCGCACGACCACACTCGCCCGCGCGCTGATCGACGACACCCTCCGTGAGTTCGAACGGACGCGTCAACCCGCCGTCCTCGCCGAGGCCTCTCGGACGTTCGCCTCCATCACTCGCGGTCGATACGACCGCATCGTGCAGGACGAGACGGCACGTGACATCGCGGTGCTCGACGCGCGGAGCGGCCGTCGCCCCGTCGATGCGCTGAGCCGTGGTACGGCCGAGCAGCTGTATCTCTGTATCCGACTCGCCCTCGCGGCGGAGTTCGCTCGTCGGAGCGAGCCGCTGCCGCTCGTGCTCGACGACGTGTTCGTGAACTTCGACCCGGAGCGCGCACATGCGGTCGCCCAGGTCGTGGCCGAGTTCGCTCAGACCCACCAGGTGCTCGCGTTCACCTGCCATCCCTCGACGCGAGACATCCTGCTCAGCGTGGAACCTCAAGCAGGACTCGTCGAGTTGCAGCCGATCGAGCCGCTGGCCGCGCCACTCAGACGAGCGCGAGGCTCCGAACCAGAGACGGCGCAGCCGACACTCGCGCCCGAAGCGACTCCGGCCGCGACGACGACCCCGGAGGCGGATGTCCCGCAGCTCGAGTCGTTCGTCGACGTGGCGGTTCGACCGGCAAGCGGCGAGTAGGCGACCGGGCGATCGCTACCGCAGTCGGGCCGTCAGCGTCACGTTCGCTCGGATTTCGATCTGGCCGGGCGCGATCGGCGTGATGGCGGCCGCGCCTTCCGCCTGCATTGCCATCCGAAGCGTCGGCTGAATGCCGGATACGCCGCCAGACTCCTCGATGCGGATCACGCCATCGATGGCCTGTCCCGCCCCCAGGGCAGCCGCCTCGGCGCGGGCCCGGGCGTCGGCCACGGCCTCACCGAGAGCGCGCCGCTCGAGTTCTGACCGATTCCCGACATCGAACTGAACACCGCTCACCGCCGTGGCACCCGACCCGACGGCGCTATCCATGATCTCGCCAAGACGCGCGAGGTCGTCGACGCGCACACTGATGATATTCACCGCCACATAACCGTGAAGCGTGCGTCGACCGTCCTGGAAGTCGTACTCGGGCTGAAGATTGACTCCGAGCGTTCGAATCGCGTCTGGAGCCAGCTCCGCGTCGTCGAGGACGCGGTTGATCGCCGTCATCCCCTCGGCATTCAGACGCTGCGCCTCGTTCGGGCTAGACGCTCTCGACTCCCTCGTCAGCGTCACGAACGCGCGATCTGGCACGACGCGGACGACGCCGGTGCCGTGGGTCACGACGACCGGCGGGGCGTCCTGCGCCCATCCTGGCACTGCGAGGCCGAGAGCCAGCCAGCCGGTCAGAATCCCCAGTCGGGAGATGGTCATGCTTGTGTCCCTTCTCACTGACGCGTCGAAGTGAACGCTCGGCGGAGCCGATATCGGCTCGGCATCAGCCGGCGTTTTCCACTAAACTCGTGCCGGGCGCCGCACTGCACGGCCGCGGGAGTCTGCATGATCACACCCGCCCACCGACGCCACGACACCCAGGACTCGATCATACCAGCCGACCTGATCCGGCCGCCGGGGGCCGCACGCCAATGACCGACGTCAAGAGCGAGAATGCTCACCATAGGGCCGGGCCGCTGGATGGCACCCTGGTGGTCGACCTGACGCGAGTGCTGTCCGGTCCGTACTGCAGCATGCTCCTGGCCGACATGGGTGCGCGGGTGATCAAGATCGAGCAGCCGGGCCGGGGCGACGACACACGGGCATGGGGACCACCGTTCGTCGAGGGCGAGAGCGCGTACTTCCTCAGCGTCAACCGGAACAAGCAGAGCCTGACACTCAACTTCAAGGACCCTGAGGGCCGGCGCATCCTCGACCGGTTGCTCGAACGCGCGGACGTCCTGGTGGAGAACTTCCGTCCCGGCACACTCGATCGGATGGATCTCGGATACGCGTCCGTCGCCGACCGTCTCCCTCGACTCGTCTACTGCTCGATCTCCGGGTTCGGCCAGACCGGGCCGCAGCGACAGCGTCCCGGCTACGACGCGGTGGTCCAGGCCGAGAGCGGGCTGATGAGCATCACTGGAGCGAACGACGGTCCACCGTACCGACTGGGCGTGGCGATCACTGACATCGTCGCCGGCATGTTCGCTGCTCAGGGCATCACCCTGGCGTTGCTGGCGCGAGCACGGACGGGCAGAGGGCAGCAGGTTGACATCGCCATGCTCGACGCTGCGGCCGCGCTCCTCACCTACCAGGCAGGCATCTACTTCGGAACCGGACGCAGTCCCGAGCGCATGGGGAACCGACATCCCACGATCATGCCGTACGAGACGTTCGAGGCCTCCGACGGGGAGCTGGTCATTGCGGTCGGTAACGACGAGCAGTGGAAGGTTTTCTGCGCAGCCATCGAGCTCCCCAACCTGGCCGAGGAGACTCGCTTCGCGACCAACCGGGAGCGCGTGAGTCGCTACGACGAGCTGCGTCCCATCCTCAGCGACCGCTTCCGCGCGCGCTCCGCCGCGGCGTGGATCGACACGCTGACGCGCGTCGGCATTCCTTGCGGGTCCGTCCGCACCGTGGACGAGGCCTTGAACGACCCTCAGATCCTCGCCCGCGAGATGGTCCAGCAACTCCATCACCCGGTCGTGGGCCCGGTCTCGGTACTTGGCGTCCCGGTCAAGCTGTCCGATACGCCGGGCCGGGTCGTGACTCCGCCGCCCGTTCTGGGCGAGCACACCGACCTGGTGCTCGGCTCCGATCTCGGCCTGAGTGGAGAGGAGATCGAGCGCCTGCGCGGCGACGGAGTCATCTGACGCGCGCGCGAGTCGCGGATCCCGCCGCTCACGAACGGTCGACGAACGGACCGATCTCCGCCAGCACGAACGCCAGCACATCCTCGTCGTCGAGCTCGGCGATCGACGTGTCGTCCCGCAGCGGTCGTTCGATCGTCGCGACGCGTCGGCCGCGAGTGTAGGTGGCGCGTCCGATGACGACGGGAGGGTGGGCATTCGTCTCGAGAGCAATCTCGATACCATCGTCGCGGGGCCCGTCGGGCACCAGCCGAACGCGGCCAGCCGGCGTCGAGACCGAGAAGCGATGCCCCTCGGCCTGCAGCACCGACTGCACCATGCTGAGCACCGGAATCGCCATGTGCGAGAGGAATCGCTCGTAGTCCTGCTCGGCGGACGCGAGCCCCGCGCGCCGCTCGACGGAGGAGCGCTTCGCTTGCTCGATCCGCTGTACGAGTCGCTTGCGAACTTCGGAGATGGGAATCATGACGGGTGTGAGGGCGTTCGAAGGCGCACGTCAGGCGCGGCGCTCAATGAAAGACGTATCGACGCCGGCGCGCCGGAGCACGGAGAGCAGGCCGTCTCGATCGATAGCGCCCCGGAAGGCTTCTCGAACGTCGGTCGCACCGCTTCTCACGAACGCCGCCAGGGCGTCGTTGAGCGGTACCATGCCCGCCTGGCGCCCGCTCTCGAGGGCCTGGGGCAAATCGAACGTCTTGCCCTCGGCGATGAGCGACGCCACGGCCGACGTGTTGAGCAACAGCTCTCGAGCCGCGAGCCGTCCGCCACCCGTCTTCTTGAGCAGCACCTGGCCGACCACCCCCCGGAGCGTGCTCGCCAGGATGCGACGATACTCCAATCGCCGGGCCGCCGGCACATGCTCGAGTAGCCGCTCCAGTGCCACCGCGGTGCCCGGCGCCGGGACCGCACCAATCACGAGCCGCCCTGCCTCGGCCGCCTCGAGCGCCACGGGGACGACCTCTCCGGAGCGCATGTCGCCGACCACGAGCACGTCGGGATCCTCGCGGAGCGCGGCTCGGATCGCGCTCGCCAGATCCGCGGCGTCGCCACGAACCTCCCGCTGGCTAATGAACGAGCGCCGGCTCTCGTGCACGAAGCGGATTTGCCGCTCGAGCGCGATGACATGGACAGCGCGCGTCTGATTGATCAGATCGACCAGCGCTGAGATCAGCGTCGACTTGCCGCTCAGCCGATGACCGGTCACCAGGACCAGCCCGTCCGGCCAGGAGACGAGGTTCTTGATCTCGCGCGAGAGGCCGAGCTGATCCGCCGAGGCTGCCTGTACGGCCGTGATGCGGCAGATCAGGCCTGGACCCCGATGATCATGAAACCTCAGGCAGCGCACGCGGCCGACGTCCGCCACCTCACGGATCCATTCGTGTTCCGGCGGCTTCGGTCGCGGAGCAGGTCCAGGGGCCACGGCCAATTCCTGTATGAGGGCGTCCACCTCGAACGCCTCGATCACCCGCTCGTCGTCGAAGCCCGTGACGTCGCCGTCGACCCGGATCATGGGGCGTGAGCCGGCCACGAGGTACAGCGTCGAGGCGCCGCGCGACGACGCCCGCCGGATGAGTTCGTCCAGTCGCCCGCCGTGCGATGGCTCGCTCGCGGCTGGGCGCTGGAGCGGTAGCACCACGGCAGGCTGGACAGCGTCGGCCGACGCCGACGCGCCGGTCTCTGGCATGGTCGTCTCAGGGTGGCTGAAGACATCTGACTCGTCCGGGCTGGGCTCCTCCTCGAACTGGATCGCGACCCGCCCCTCGGTCGTCTGCTGAGGCTGGAAGCTGCCGAGCGTTTCGTCGTCGGGGTCCCTGCGGTAGCGCCGGATCTCCGTCCAGATGTCGTCACCACCCCGGGCGGCAACCAGACGGTACCGCTCGCCGTCGTCCACGGGAGCGTCCAGCTCGTGCTCGACCGCACCGGTTGCGTCGAGGACCTGTTGCTGGACGCGAGGCAGGAGCTGGCCGAGGAGCCGACGCATCGCCGCGAGCGACAGGGGTCGCGTCGACAGCTCGACGATTCCGGACAGCGTCACGACGTACGGGCGCTCACCAACGTGCATGACGAGCGCGTCACCGTCGGCTCGCACGATCGCGGCGCGTAGCGACGCCACGAGCGTCGTGTCCTGCGAGGACTCCTCGGGCGCGCCGGCCTGGCCGAGATCAACCACCGCGTCAATGTCGCTCTGGGTCACATCAGCCTCAGCCTCGCGACTCGGATGCGCGAACGTCGTGGCCGACCTCGTAGATGCGGACGAGCTCGACCAGCTTGTAGCCGCGAGTCTGATACGGAGGGATGATCCGCTCCGTTCGCAGATACTGAAGCATCTCCTCGTCGGCGTAGTCCGGCGGTCCAATCGACTGAAGACCCGTCAGGCTCGACTCGAGCTCGGCGATGGTCATCGCCTTCTCCTCGACGGTTCGGTGGACGGGCAGGAACCCGAACCGCTTCGTCGTCTCCGTGCGGGCGCGGCGCGTGAAGGCCACGTACATCTCGTTCGCGATGAAGTTGTACTCGACGTCGGCACGGGTCGACGGCGCGTCCTCGACCCTCAAGATTCCAATGCGGTCGATCAGGGAAATACTGTCGATGAGGCTCTGCGTGAACTCGCCGTCACCGGACCATCGCGAGGTATCGAGTTCCACAGCGATTCGATTGTACTGCGTTCGCAGCAGAGGCACCAAGGCGCGAGGAGAGGCCCAGGCCCGACTTGACAGGGCCAAACGACCTGGCAAATAATTTTGACTAGTCAAAATTACTGAGGAGGCTCGCCAGCACCCTTCATCCATGTCCCTCATCCTCACGCTCCTCATCCTGCTGGTCATCGCGATGCTGCTGCCACGGTTCGGGCTGCTCGTGCAATGGAAGCGCCGCGCGGATTCCTTGCGTCGCGAGGCGGGCGAGGATGCCCTGAAGCATCTGCTCGAGCGCGAGTACCGGGGGCACCAGGCTTCGTTCGACTCGCTGGCGGGCGCCCTCCGGCTACCCGACGCGGCGATCATCTCGTTGCTCTCACGCATGGAGACACAGGGCCTCGTCCGCACTCACGGTCAAGCCTTCCGGCTCACGCCTCAAGGCGAGCGCGTCGCGATGCAGGTCGTGCGGGCCCACCGGCTCTGGGAGCGATACCTCGCCGACGAGGCCAGATTGCCACTCGAGCAACTCCACGGTGAGGCGGAGCGTCAGGAGCACGTCCTGACCCCCGAGCAGGTCGATCGGCTGGATGCGTCGCTGGGATATCCGACGCACGATCCGCACGGCGATCCGATTCCCACCCGGGATGGCAGTCTGGCGCCCGCCAAGGGCACGCCAGTCACGGCATGGCCACAGGGCATGTCCGGTCGCATCGTCCACCTCGAGGACGAACCTCCGTTGGCGTTCGCACAGATTGTGGCCGTCGGTCTACGAGTCGGCCAGGTCGTCCGCGTGCTGGACGCTTCTTCACAACGGGTCGTGCTGGGAGACGGAGTGAACGAGTACCGCCTGGCACCCGCCGTGGCGGCCAACGTTTTTCTGACCAAGGCCGAGTCAGCGGTCGCCGAGCCGGGCATCTTAGTGCTCAGCGATCTCGAGTCCGGGGCCGAGGCCAACATCGTCGCGCTCGACATCGGCTGCCAGGGTTTCAGCAGGCGACGGCTCATGGACCTCGGCTTCACGCCTGGAGCACGCATCCTCGTCGATCTCTCCACGTTCGCCGGCGATCCACGAGCCTATCGCATTCGCGGGACGACGATCGCGCTTCGAAGGAACCAGGCATCGCAGATCCTCGTCCGACGCGTCGACGGTGAGGTGCTGCACGAAGGAACGACGGGATGAGCGCCGAAGGCTGCGAGACCTGCCCGGCTCACGCACAGCTCGCGCAGATGGGCCTTGACGTCGAACGCTTCGACCGCGTGGTCGCGCTGGCCGGAAATCCGAACACCGGCAAGTCGACGCTGTTCAACGCGCTGACTGGCCTCAAGCAGCACACCGGGAACTGGCCGGGCAAGACGGTCACGCGAGCGGAGGGCGGGTACGAGTTCAATCAGTTGCGGTACAAGCTGGTCGACCTGCCTGGCACCTATTCCCTGCTCTCGGCGTCGCAGGACGAGGAGATCGCGAGGGACTTCATTCTGTTCGGACGACCCGATTGCACGGTCGTCGTTGCGGACGCGAGCGAGCTGGAGCGCAACCTCAATCTCACGCTGCAGGTACTGCAGATCACCGGCCGCGTCGTGCTGGCCGTGAACCTGATGGACGAGGCGAAACGCAAAGGGATAGAGGTGGATACTCGCAGCCTGTCGCGAGATCTCGGGATCCCTGCGATGCCGATCGTGGCCCGCACCGGCGAGGGCATCCACGCGTTGCTTGATGCGGTCGAGGGCGTGACGAGCGGGTCGATCGTGACGGCGCCGTCCCGCGTGCAGGGCACGCCGGAGGTGCAGCGCGCGATCCGCGAACTCGTACCACTCATCGAGGCGGCGGCGCCAGGCTTGCCGAACGCACGCTGGATCGCCATCCGGCTGCTGGATGGCGACGCACGAGTCCAGGAGGCGCTGGCGAGCGGAGAGCTCGCAGAGCTCGTGGCACAGCAGCAGCGCCCCTCGGAACGGTTCAGTCGCAAGATCGCGCTGGAGGGGGGCCAGTGACGGACGCGACCGACGTGCTGACACCACCGCCCCTCGGCGCTCGCGCGGTCGACCGGGCGGAGGGCGAGGGCGTCGAGATCGCGGACGCCGTGCTCGCGCGAGCGAGCGAGTTGCGACAGACGTTGCGCTCGAGCTTCCGCGACGAGGTGGTGAAGTCGCTCTTCGACGAAGCCGAGCGCGTGGCGGACCGCGCCGTGCGGCACGGCAGCGGTGGGGTCTCGGATCTGGATCAGCGGATCGACCGGGTGGTGACGTCGCCGGTGTTCGGGCTACCGATCATGCTCGTCATCCTGGGGGTCGTGTTCTGGCTGACGATCACGGGTGCGAACTATCCGTCCGCGGCACTGGCCGGCCTGTTCTTCCAATTCGAAGCGCTTGCGGCCGACACGTTCACCTCGGTCGGCATTCCTTGGTGGATTACCGGATTCATCTGGCACGGCGTGTTCCGTGGGCTCGCCTGGGTCGTGAGCGTGATGCTGCCGCCCATGGCGATCTTCTTTCCGATGTTCACCATCTTGGAGGATCTGGGATACCTGCCTCGCGTCGCGTTCAACCTGGACTTCTTGTTTCGAAGCGCCGGCGCACACGGCAAGCAGGCCCTGACGATGGCGATGGGGTTCGGTTGCAACGCGGCGGGTGTCATCGCAACGCGCGTCATCGACTCGCCACGCGAGCGGCTCGTCGCAATCCTCACGAACAACTTCGTGCCGTGCAACGGTCGATTCCCGACTCTGCTCATGGTGGCCTCGATCTTCGTGGCCGCCGCGTTTCCACCGGTGCTCGCCTCGATCGCGGCGGCGGGCGCCGTCGTTGGCATCGTGCTGGTCGGCGTCTTCTTCACGCTCCTCATGTCGTGGACGCTGTCCCGGACCGTGCTGAAGGGCGAGGCATCGGCCTTCACGCTCGAACTGCCTCCGTACCGTCGACCGGGGATTGCGCGCACCATCTACACGTCGCTCATCGACCGAACGCTGTTCGTACTCTGGCGCGCCGTCCTGACGGCGGCGCCTGCGGGGGCGGTCATCTGGCTCCTGGGCAACATTACGGTCGGTGATTCCAACCTCGCCCTGCACGCCGCGCGCGCGCTCGACCCGGTCGGGCGCGCGATCGGTCTCGACGGCGTCATCCTGCTCGCGTACGTCATCGCGATCCCCGCCAACGAGATCGTGGTGCCGACGATGCTGATGGTCTACATGGGAGTGACCATGATGACGGATCTCACTTCGCTCGACGCGCTACGCAGCGTGCTCGTCGATCAGCACGGCTGGACGTTGCTGACCGCCGTCAACCTCATGCTGTTCTCGCTGCTGCACAACCCCTGCGCCACCACGATCATCACGATCTACAAGGAAACGTTGAGCGCCAGGTGGACCGCCGTCGGCGCCCTGATGCCGCTCGTGTTGGCCTTTCTGGTCACCTTCCTGACGGCCTCGACCGCGCGGCTCTTCGGATGGGCGTAGGTGCGCGCGTCGCAGGCGTCGGGTGATCAGCCATGCTTCCCAGCAGCACGGTCGAAAACTACCTCAAAGCGATCTACCAACGCCAGCTGACGCTCGAGCAGACGCGAGACCTCGTGTCAATGGGCGAGCTGGCATCGAGCCTGGGCGTCGTCCCGGGCACGGCCACGGCGATGGTCAAGACGCTCGCCGAATCGGGTCTGGTGCGCTACGAGCCGTACGCGGGGGTCCGGCTCACGCCTGCGGGCGAGCGCCTGGCCGCGCGGGTCCTGCGACGGCATCGCCTGATCGAACTCTTCCTCGTTCGCGTCCTGGGCATGGATTGGAGCGACGTGCATGAAGAAGCGGAGCAACTGGAGCATGCAGCCTCCGACCGCCTAGTGGAGCTGATGGACGAGATGCTCGACCATCCGGCCACTGACCCGCATGGCGATCCGATTCCCGACCCGGAAGGGACGCTGACCCGCCGAACGTATCACGATCTCCTCACCTGCCCCCTCAACACCCTGGTCGTGGTCACCCGGGTCACGGCACAGGATGCGGAGTTCCTGCGCTTCATCGAGGCGAGCAATCTGAAACCCGGTCAGTCGATCCGAATCGAGGCCCGCGACCCCGCCGCCGACAGCGTTCAGGTGCGCGACGAGACGGGTCGCCGCGTCACGCTGGGCATGCGAGCGGCTTCGAAGCTACTCGTGGAAGCGCCCGAGGGGTCGTGACACGACCGGACGTCCAACACCAACGTCAGAGCGAGCCGAGAAACCTGAGAAGATCGGCACGCGCGGAGGGCGTGGCCTGGGTGAATCCTTCGCGAGCCAATGACGCCTCGCCGCCGTGGCGCAGAATCGCGGCCTCGACCGTCGCGGCGCTTCCGTCGTGCAGCAGGGGCCGTCTCAGGCGCAGCCCCCAGAGGGCTGGCGTCCGGATCTCGGATGCCTCCGCAGCTCCCTGGACGATGCCGTCGCCCGTCGCGACATCGTGCAGCAGGAGATCGGAGAACAGCGGCACGAGCCGACGATCGAACAGCGGGTTGGCGCTTGGTCCAGTCGACAGCTCCGGCACGTGACAGGCGTCACAACCGATCGCCGAGAAGACGGCCTCCCCTCGTCGGACAGTGTCATCGACCGCGCCGCGAGGTACGGGCGCGAGGAACCGCATGAACGACTCGAAGTTGTCGAGCCCCCGTCGGCCCGTCTCGGGATCCGCAATGTCCTCCGGATCCGGAATGGGGTCACAGAGCGCCAGCTGCCTCTCCGAGATGCCGACCGCCAGCTCGCGGGGGAACAGATCGTTCGTGATCCCCATCTCGTTGCGGTAGGCGTCCCCCCCGAAGGTGAGCAGCGTGGCGTGCTGCGCCTTCCAGCCCAGCCGACCCACGCGCCGTTCACCGGTGGCGACGTCGATCACCAGCGCCGCGCGGCCGGTCACACCATCACGGTCTCGATCGGCCGGGTCCTCGAGCGCCAGCAACGTGTCGTCCTCGATCGCCTCGACGAGCCCGACGCCGAACAACGGGATCGGAACACGCCGTGCGATCACGGTCGCGTCGGTCGGGATCTCAGGTTGGCAGGCATGGTCAGGGATGGAGAAGAGATGGAAGAGGGTGCCATCGTCCGGGGCTCGAAACTCGCCCCGGTCGTTCGTGAATCCCGCTCGAACCTCCGCGACGCTGCCGCTTCCTCCGATCTCCGGTACGCTGTGGCAGCCGGCGCAGCTGGTGCCGTTGTAGGCCGGTCCGAGTCCCTCCTCGGCGGTCTCCACTTCCAAGAAGTCCTCGAGGCCGAGCCGGAACTCCTCGAACTCCGTGGGCGAGAGGCCGGCCAGGGGCAAACCGAGTGGGGCAGCCACCTGGGATCGGACAACCGAGGGACCTCCGCCGACCAGCAGCGTCGCGAGCAGGAGGACGGCACCGATCGACACCGGCGTCTCCAGGCCGCGCCGCCTCATCGGGCTCCTTCGTCAGGGGGCTCGAGGTCACGCACGACGATCTCGCCACGCATGAAGTTGTGACCCGCCCCACAGAGCTTCGAGCACTCGAAGCGATAACGCCCAGCCGTCTCGGGCGTGAACCCGACGATCACCGTACCCCGACCGCGTTTCGGTACCCGCACGTCGATCTCGGTGCCAAGAATGTGGAAGCCATGCGTCGTGTCCTCGCTGCGTATCTCCAGCTGCAACGTCTGTCCCAGCTGGACGCGTACCTCAGATGGCCGGAAGCTGAACCGCTCGGCGACCATCCGCACGACCATCGGATCCGAAGCCGATTGCGTCGAACCCTCGGTGGTCAGCGCGGCCAGCAGGCACGCGAGCAGGATGAGTAACGATGAGCGTCGAGACCGTGGCATGTGCACTCCGTAATCTTTCGCCACCCTCAGAACCACCATCCGAGCCCGATGTTCAGCGAGTTACGCGCCTCGAAGACAGAGCTCTGGTTGTTGAGCACCGAGTAATCGAATTTCACCGCCACATCGGGATCCGGCCAGTAGGTCCAACCGAACACCCAGGCGTCCCGGTCGAATCGACGGAGCGGCTGATGACCCTCGGGCATCCTGAACTGCGTGTCGAAGTTTTCGTACCGGACGAAGACGCCAACCTCGCCGATGTCCGGACGGGACACGACCCGGTAGCCGGACTCGAGGTAGAAGCCACGCATCTGTCGCGCGACGTTCGGGCTGACGCCGGTCTGGCGCCGCAGTGCGTCATTGAGCACGCCGGCATTGTCGACGAACACCTGCGCGAACTGCCCTCGCAGCTCGAGCCGGTCCCGGCTGTACCGGGCATCCGCCTCGACAACGGTGACGCCGACATCGAAACGAGGTCGGAACTCGAAACCACTGTTCCCTTGCCAGAAGCTGGCGCCGAGCGTGAGCCCACGCCTGGCCAGATATTCGAGCCGACCCGTGTAGGCCACTCGTCCGGCGTTCGCCTCGGCGCCCTTCTGGGCGCCCCCCCTGAGACCTTCCTCGGCGCTGAACTCCGCGGCATTCAGGGGGGCCATCACGTAGGCGCGATATCTCAGACCGGCGCCGAGCTCGCCGTGCACTCCGAACCCGACGTCGAACCAGGTGGTCGGCACGATGACCGTATCGACGAAGGGCCGCTCGACGCCGTAGAACACCGGCGGCTCGTGACGCTCGTTGATGATCCCCACCGGCACCAGCAGCATCCCGGCCCGCACGTTGAAGCCGCGCGCCAAGAGGAAGTCGACGTAGGCTTGCTCGAGCTCGAGCTCGCCCTTCTGCTCGAGGCCCTCGACGAGCGCGTGCTCGAGTTCGAGCTCCCCGATGAACCGAATTCGCTCGCTGAAGCTGTGATTGAAGAGAAGAACGAAACGGTGGAAATCGAGGACGCCGTCCAGGTCCTCCGACTTGTTGAAGTGGAAGTCCATGTAGCCCGAGATCGGGCCGGTCTGCGGATACGGGTCCGGATCGGGCGACGCGGGCTGCGACGCTTCGTCGTCGCCACCGGGGCCCGTAGCGCCGGAGGCCTGAACGCTCGCGGCAGGCGTCGACTGCGCATGCAGACTCGTCGGGCCGTAGAGCCCGATCGGGAGCAGGACGGCGAGGACGGGCACGACGGCCACGCGTGTGAGCCGGCACACGAACAACGAAGCGCGCCCAGCGTTCACGACGCCCGGCCCGGTCACCGCTTGTGTGCTTCCAACCACAGAATGTGAAATTTCGATCAAGGCAATCAATAAGTTTGATTAATCAAAACACAACAGGCGTCAATCGTCAAGGTCGGAGCCCGCCGCTTCCCTCATCCGCGACAGCCCCGATTCGGCGACCCGCTCGAGCAGCTCGATCGGCGCGTCGATCGCCGTCTCGTCGCCTTCCAGCACCTCGGACGGAATGCCGGCATACCCGAATCCATAGCGGGCCACGCAGACGGTGACCCCAGCATTCCGACCCGCAAGGAGGTCGACGAGAGAGTCGCCTACGAGCATCGTCTGTCCCGCTCGAGCGTTCGTCGCGGCCATCAGACTCAAGAGCCCTGCTGGGTTCGGCTTTTGGCCATCGGGTCCATCACCGCCCACGACCCGAGCGAAATGCCGTGTGAGCCCGAGTCCGTCGAGCACGCGGAGCGAGGCACTTCGCGGCTTGTTCGTGAGCACACCGAGCGAATACCCGGCTCGGCCGAGTGCTGCAAGAAGATCGCTCACGCCCTCGTAGGGCCTCGTGAGATCCAGGAGATGAAGGTCATATATCGCCAGGAACCTGGCGAGTGCAGCGTCCGTCGCGCGACCCAGGCCGGCCGCCTCGAACGCCCGCTCGACGAGGACACGGGCACCGGAACCGACCATGCCGACCACCGCCTCGGCGCTCAAGAGTCGCCCGCCATGTTCGGCGATCAGGGTGTTCGTCGCAAATTCGAGGTCTCGGCTGGAATCGACCAACGTGCCGTCGAGATCGAACGCGATCAGCTGGAAGGGTCGTGCCACGTCGGCGCTTGCCAGATGTACAGGTATGCCGTGAGCAGCACACTAGTCCTCGCCGGTGTAGAGTGCGAACGAGGTCGGCGTCTCCCAGACGCGCACGCTCACGACCGGGAAGCCGGCACGGGAAGCCTCGTCGAAGATGAGCCGGGCGATACGCTCGACGGTGGGATTGCTCTCCACGATGTAGACAGGCTCGCCGAGCGCCTGAAGCGGTTTCACGAGTGGGTCGTCGTGCCTCAGGATCATCTTGTGATCCAGTGCGGCGTCGATCCAGCCCTTGACGACGGACTTGATCTCCCCGAAGTCGCACACCATGTTACGCTGATCGAGCGACCCGGTCTGGACCTCCACCTCGGCCACCGCATTGTGACCGTGCGGGTGTTTGCACACCCCGTCGTAGTCGAGCAGTCGATGCCCGTAGCAGAAATCGATACGCTTGATGACTGAGTACATGAGCTGTGCCTGCGGGACGCGTTCCACGACGCGCGTGCCAGTGAGCCGTCGATGGTAGTCGAACGGTCGAAACGAGGTCAAGAAACGGCTGTGCTCTGCTCCGGCGGCCTCGACAGCGTCGTGCTGCTGGCGCATGAGGCCGGTGCCGCAGCCTCGCTGCCGGTGTACGTGAGCGCCGGGTTCGCCTGGGAGGCGGACGAGGAGGCGCGCCTGGCACGCATCCTGGCGGCACCACCATTCGTCGAGCGTGTCCAGCCGCTCGTCCGTCTCGACGTTTCGATGCGCGACGTCTATCCCTCGTCGCACTGGGCACTTCGTGGAACGCCACCGGCCTACGACACGTCGGATGAGGCGGTCTACTTGCTGGGCCGCAACGTCGTGTTGCTCTCGAAGGCCGCGGTGCTGTGCGCCCAGCGCCGCATTGGGCGCCTGGTGCTCGGTCCGCTCGACGCAAATCCATTCCCCGACGCTACGCCGGAGTTCTTCGACGCCATGGCGCGTGCGGTGTCACTCGGCCTCGACCACCCGGTAGAGATCGCCGCGCCATTTTCGTCACTGCGGAAGGCCGACGTCATCCGACGGGGCACGATGCTCGAGGTCGACTTGGCGGCGACCCTGTCATGCATGAGCCCCCGGTCCGGTGAGCATTGTGGGCTGTGCAGCAAGTGTCGCGAGCGACGTGATGCGTTCAACGAGGCGGGAGTGCTGGACCCGACGACCTACGACGCCCCCAGCCCCCGCACACCGAGGGGCTGACTCGCTCAGTTCGTGCGCACGCGGATGGAGCCCTCGGCGGTTCGCAGGCGCAGCGAAGGGCCACCGGAGCCAATGCGTCCTTCGAGGTGACTCCGATCGGACGCGTCGGAGAGCACGACCACGTCCCGTCCGGGCCGGACAACCCCGTCCCCGGTTTCGGCATCGAGATTGGCATCGAAGCCTGGTGGCAGGTTGAGCACGATGCCGCCGTCACCGGTCCAAACGTCCCAGTCGCCCTCCATCAAGGAGCCGGGTTCTGCGCGCAATCGGATGCTGCCATCCCCGGTCTCCACGCGGAGCTCGGTCAGCCGGCCTTCGACGTTGACGCCGCCATCCCCGCTACTGAGCTCCAGGCGACCGTCGACCGACTCGAGCCGGATCGACCCATCGCCCGTTGCGACCACGATGTCTCCTTCGAGATCGAGTCCGCGAACCCGGCCGTCCTCCGTGCGCAGCTCGAGCCGACCGGTCACACCCTCGATCGAGACTGACCCGTCGCCGGATCGCACGATGACATCGCACGTCGATGGCACGGAAGCCACCAGCCGAGCCGACCCCGAATCGACCCCGAAGAGCGAACCGATCGCGGCCGGGCGCCTGGCTTCGATACTCACCGATCGGCCCGACTGGTCGCCGAACACCTCGATGGCATCGACGACCTCCTTCGAGTTGCCCCGCTTGACGACCTCGACGAACACCTCAGGGCGGTTCCAGGAACGCACCTCGACCGAGCCGTCGAACGTCACGAGTGAGACCTCGGGGGTGTCGGAGACGGAAAATCGCTGCTCCTCGACAGACCGATAGCCCTCCGACTCGACCCGGGCCATGCACGCCGTTGCCCCCAGCGCGCCGACCAGCACGAGGAGTGCGCCCCATCGAGCAGGTATTTCGGTCATGCTCACGTCGATTCCCCCACGGTCAGATAGACGGATCGCGCCGGTCCCGTGTTCCGCCGACCAGGTCATGGCCCCCGATCAGCGTATGGACCGTCTGAATCAGATCGTTGGTCGGAGCGTCCTGCGGGGCGTCCGTCCAGGCTCACGCCTCATCCATCAGGCGGCGGAGCGCCCTGCTGCGCCCGCTGGTTCGCCTGTCGGATCAGGTTCTCGCGCATCGCCGCCCGCTCGTGCACCAGCGCCTTGCGAGAACGCCGACCCCGATCGGACCCCACGACGTACTCGCAGAACAGCGGGAATGCGATCGTCGAGTCGCAGTAGGCCACTACCGTGTCCGGCAGCACCCCGGGATTGACTTTGCCCCAGCTCACGGCCTCGGAGGGCGTGGCTCCCGAGAGTCCACCCCAGACGACCTGGTCGGTCGTGATCTGAATGAAGTAATCGTTGCCGCCCTTCGGAATCCCGTAGACCTCCCAGAGCGTCGGCTGGCCCTGAAGGTAGAAGTTCTTCGGCGAACCGCCGCCGAGAATGACGCATCCATTCTTTTCGGCCGCCAGAATGATCGCGCAGACCTCGTTGACGTCCTGGCTCGGGTCGATGATGCAGCCGCCGTCCCGCATGAGCGAGTGGTACGCGACGTTCATGCCGATGGAGCTGTCGCCGGGTGACGAGGTGTACAGAGGCACGCCGGCGGCCGCCGCCCGGGCGACGAGCGACCGCTCCTCGGATCCGGGCCGCGTCTCGATCAAGTCTCGTCCGAGACGATAGTGAAACTCCGACGTCGAGATGGGGCTATCGATCTGCTGTCGCGCCAGGAAGTCTCTCACGTAGGCGTCGGTCTCGAGCAGCACCGTCGCCGGGAACAGCACGTCGTAGATGCGGATCACGCCCTCCTCGTACAACTCGACATCGTCCAGGAAGGGCGACCCGCGATGCAGGGTGAAGTTCAGAGCGTAGTGCAGATCGTGGTACAGGTTGGCGCCAGTGCTGATGATGAAGTCGACCAGGCCGCGATCCATCAGCTCGATCACGCATCCGCCCAGGCCGGCTGGAGTCAGGGCGCCGGCCATCGTGAGGCCGATCGTTGTGTCGTGCGCGGGATCCAACATCTTGTCGACGAAGACTCGACACGCCTCGCCGATCCGACCTGCATTGAAGGCCTGAAACCCGTGATCGATCAGCCGCCGTACGTCGGGGCTCCCCTGTGGACGGTAGTGGCGGATCGGGTCACCGGAGAGATGTGATCCCGGCGAACGCCTGGGCGAGCCTGGGGCACGATGCGGCACGGTTCCTCCGATACGCACGGGGCCGGTCACCCGAAAGCCCGCCGCGTCACGGTCATAAGCTTAGCACCCACCCGGGGGCTGGGGATCGTCGACGGTTCGGCCGATACGATGCGTGAGGTCCTCGCGTGCAGTAGGTCCTGCCGCCGACGGGCCAAGGACGAATCATGACAGCCGGAACCTACGCTATTCAGCCAGTCGAGGGGATCGGCCGGAGTCCATACGACTCGACGCCGCTCGATCCATCCGCCGATTTCAGAGCGCTCGTCCAGTCTCCCCTGCGAGCCTCCATCGCTCGACTGCTGCACCAGCGGCCGAGTGAGGCGTTCGACATCGATCGACTGATGCAGACGTTCGGCTGCCTGCGGCAGGATATCGAGCACTGCCTGCAGACGCTGACCGCGTTCGGGATCGTGGCGACGTCTGTTGACTCACCCACATCGTTCACGTCGGTCACCCCCGGCAATGACGTCCTGCGCCGGCTTTTGACGGACTTCCTGTCCCGAAAGGCAGACGAAACAGACGAGGACCGATCCGACGCCGTCCGGGCGTTCCGCGAGCTGATCGGCAACGACGAAAAGATGGCGGTCGTACTCGAGTGGGTTCGCACGGCGGCCAAGTCCGACATCGCCGTGCTCGTGCTCGGACCCACCGGCTCGGGCAAGGAACTCGTCGCCCGGATGATTCACGAGCTGAGCCGGCGCCGTGCCAAGCGCAGCCAGACCATCAACTGCGCCGCGCTCCCGGACACCCTCTTCGAATCGGAGATATTCGGCTACGAGCGGGGCGCCTTCACGGGCGCCGTCGACCGCAAGCCCGGGCGACTCGAGCTGGCCGACGGTGGCACGCTGTTCCTCGACGAGATCGGCGACCTCTCGGTCACGGCCCAGGCAAAGCTGCTGCGCGTGCTCGAGGAGAAGCGGTTCGAGCGGCTCGGCGGCAACCAGCCGCTCGATGTAGATTTTCGGCTCGTGTCGGCCACCAATCGTCCGCTCGAGCAGCTCGTCCGCGAGGGACGGTTCCGCGAGGATCTGTTCTACCGAGTCAACGCCTTCTCGATTCGCTTACCTTCGCTTCGGGAGCGCGCCGGTGACATTGCACTCCTGGCACGGCGATTTCTGGCGCGCCACTGCGTCGCTCACGAGCTGCCACCCGACGCGAAGACGCTGGCCCGCGACACGGTAGAGCGCCTGATGTCGTACTCCTGGCCTGGCAATCTCCGAGAGCTCGATAGCACCATCTCCCGCGCCGCCCTCTCCACGACCGGACCCGTCATTCGAGCGACCGATCTCGAGTTCCTCCGCATCCTCGAGCCCGAGGGCGGCGCTGACGTGCCGCGGCTCGCCTCGCTCCGCGACGCCGAGCGCACCCACGTCGCGCGCGTCCTCGAAGCGGTCGACTGGAACAAGAAACAAGCGGCCAGCATCCTCGAAATCTCGCGCGGCACCCTGTATCGCAAGATCGACGAGTACGGACTGCAGCCCGGCGCCCCGATCCCGCTCCCCACGGCCTGACGGCCGTCATCCACGCACCACCCACACTCGCAGTGTCCGATCCCCGGTCTCGGTCCTGACCTCCGATCCCCATCCCTATCCCCTGGTCCCCCGGTCCCCACCTCTTTCATCTTCGTGATCCAGTGCCCGCCTTGTGTTTCATGTTGGGACACACCTCAACGGGCTCGGATGCGGCCTCGCACCGACCGAAACGGTCTGACCATCCCCAAGTAATTGACAGAGAAAGGCTTCGCTCCTGAGAGCGACGACAGCCCGGGTGGGGCAGTCGTCTTGCACTACCTGGCGGCAGTCATGTCGATCAAACCCCAGGAGTGTTGGCGTTGGAGCGTGATGTGCGGAGCGTGAGCGTGTCGAAATCTGGAATGGGAAGCCTGCCGGTGGTCGCTCGTCTGTTCGTGGGACTCGTCGTGGCCGCCGGAGTTGCGGCGCTGGTGGCCTTCCTGCCGCAGGGCCCGCCTCCGGACGCACCGCTACTCGCGCTCCTGGTTGCCGCCTCCGTGCTGGCGTCGGTCTTCAAGGTCGATCTGCCGATCGGGCGGGGTCGGTCGACGCTGACGATCGCGTATGTCGTGAACATCGCGTCGCTCGTGCTCGTGGGCACTGGATTGACGATGTTGATGGCCGCCCTCGGGGCCTGGAGCCAGTCGACGTTTCCAGTCACGCGGCGCAATCCGCTCCACCGCAAGCTATTTGCTATGGCGTCGCTCGTCCTGACCGTGGTGGCATCGGGAACGGTGTATCGACTGCTCGGCGGGCCAGTGGGCTTCGCGGCCGGGCTCCAGCCGATCGCCGTTCCGCTGTTTGCAGCCACGGCAATGTATTTCGTTGTGAACACGATCACCGTCGCCACGGTCTCCGCGCTGTCATCGGGGCAATCCCCGAGTCGGGTCTGGTACGACGGCGTCCTCTGGAGCGCGCCCGGCTACTTCGTGGGCACCCTCGCGGCGATGGGCGGCATCGGCCTACTCCAGTTCCTGGGTCCGGTCATGGCGCCGGTCATCGTGGTTCCACTTTGCCTTCTGTTCAGTGCGTTCAAGGCGTATGTCAATCGGATCCAGGCAGAGCGACGACGAGTCGAAGAGGTTTCGCATCTGCACCTCGAAACTCTCGAAGCGCTCGCTTCGGCGATCGACGCGAAGGACCAGCTCGCACCGGGACACATTCGTCGAGTCCAGCATCACGCTACCGCGCTCGCCGAGGCGTGCGGGATGGACGAGCGCGAGGTGCGAGGCGTCCAGACGGCCGCGCTGCTGCACGACATCGGCAAGATTGCGGTCCCGGATCACATTCTGTCGAAGCCAGGCGCGCTCAGCGCGGCAGAGTTCCAGAAGATTCGAAGCCACCCAAAGTTTGGCGCCGACATCGTTGCGGCAGTGCCGTTCCCTTACCCGGTCACGCCGCTGATCCTCGGCCACCACGAGCGATGGGACGGAAACGGCTACCCGGCGGGGCTCAAGGGGGAGGACATCCCGCTCGGCGCGAGGATTCTCGCGCTGGTCGACTTCTTCGACGTGGTCATGACCGAGCGTCCCTATCACAAGGCGGCCACGCTGAACGACGCGCTCGCGCTCCTCCGCGAGGAGTCGGGTCGCGGATTCGACCCGGCACTCGTCGACCAGTTCATCGAGCTGCTCCCGTCGCTCCGAGCGGCCGACGCCGCCGAGACCCTCGTGGCGCTCGAACGGCCGATCGCCCCTCGGCCAGTCCCAGCAAAACCGAGACGTCCGGCCGCAGGTTCGCAGGATCGCGTCCTCAAGGACATCGCGCTGGCGCACCGTGAGATCTACGCGCTGTACGAAATGGCTCAGGCCATGGGCAGCAGCCTCGGCATCGCGGACACGATGACGCTGATTGCCTCGAAGCTCGAGAGTCTGGTGCCGTACGAGTGCTGCGCATTGTTCCTGTTCGATCGCGACAGCGACACGATGGCCTGCAGGTTCGCGAACGGTGTGGACGCGGCCACGATCAGGCAAATCGTCCTGCGTCGTGGTGACGGCCTGACAGGTCTGGTGGCCAAGGACGGCCGAACGCTGTTGAACGGCCGGCCCAGTGCCGACCTCGAGGCCGCTGGTCTGAGCGGCGAGCCGCTGACGCTCCAGGCAGCGCTCTCATGTCCGCTCGTGCTCGGCGACGAACTCATCGGCGTGATGGGGGTGTATCACACGGAGGACGGCTTCTTCAACGACGACCACCGTCGCCTGATGGAACGGGTGTCGGAGCAGGCGTCCGCCGTCATTCGCAACTCGCTTCGTTTCGAGCAGACACAGGAAGACTCGCTGACAGACGCACTGACGGGGCTCCCGAACACGCGGTATCTATACATGCACCTCAGCCAGGAACTGGCGCGGTCGCAAAGGCAGCGCAGCCCGGTGGCGTTGATCGTCATCGACCTCGACGATTTCAAGGCCATCAACGACACGTATGGACATCACGTGGGTGACCGGGCACTGCGAGAGGTGGCCGAGGCGCTCCGTCGTGCGATTCGTCCCTACGACGTCTGCGTCCGGTATGCGGGCGACGAGTTCATCGTCGTCTTGTCGAACTGTGGACGGGAAGAGGGCGAGGTCAAGCAGCAAGAAATCCAGGGCGCGATCGACGCCGTCTACTTCGAGGCTAGGGCCGAGAAGCGGCTTCAGATTCGCGCGAGCATCGGGCTCGCGATCTTCCCGGCGGACGGCGAGGTGTACGAGAGCTTGCTGGCGACCGCGGACCGCCGGATGTACGGGGACAAGTCCAGGCGCAAGACGTTTCGGCCCGTTGCGGCGACGCCGTCCGTCGCCTGAGGCTATCCGGTCGCACCGTCAGGATTCATCGATCCAATCCGGCCGGCGCCCGCCGAACCCCGCCAGCAGCAGCGCTGCACCTGTGGCCCCGAGGACGAGGCCGAGTCCGTCAGTAGCCCAGGTCTCCCATGCAAAATCGAACAACATCAAGACCAGTGCCTGAACGACCAGCAGCAACCCGGCCACGACCGCGACCGGTCGTCGAAGGGCCAGCCGAAGCGCGGCGCCACGCAAGCGCTTGGAGTCGAGCCACATCGCGCCGCTCCTGAGACCCGCGGGCGTTCAGACGCCCGCCGACCGAACTCTCAAGGGATGATCTGAATCATCGACGTCACGTCGAGTACCCCGTCGACGTTGCGGGCGATCTGGACCGCTCTGGCGGCCTCGCCGTCCGTCGCTACTCGTCCGCTCAAGCGGACGAAGCCTCGGCTCGACGTCGCCTCGATGCCCCACCGCCCCACCTGGAGATCATTCAACAGCGCCGTCTTGACGCGGGCGACGATCGCGGCATCGTCGAAGCTATCCCCGATACTTGGACCGCACGACGCGAGAACGATAGTGACCGCCACGACGACGGCCCGGAGGGAGCAGCTGGGGTGCCGCAGAGTCATCTCCACCGTCCCGCCCTCACATACCCATGATCCGGAAGCCGCCGTCGACCACCAGGGTCTCACCCGTCACGCCACGCCCAGCCGGACCGAGGAGGAAGCTTGCCGCCTCGGCCACCTCCGCGACCTCGACGTTGCGCCGGAGCGGCGCCCGCTCTCGGTACAGCTGGAGGATGTTCGAGAAGCCGGAGATCCCGGCCGCCGCCAGCGTCTTGATCGGGCCGGCGGAGATCGCATTCACCCGGATGTTCCGCGGGCCGAGGTCGCTCGCCAGATACCGGACCGTCGCCTCGAGCGCCGCTTTGGCCACGCCCATCACGTTGTAGTTCGGGAAGACGCGTTCACTCCCGAGGTACGTCAGCGTCACGACACTGCCACCGCCTCGTCGCTCCATCAAGGGAGCGGCCCCTTTCGCAAGCGCTACCAGCGAGTAGGCGCTCACATCCATCGCCACTCGGAAAGCCTCGCGTGAGGTGTTCAGGAACGGCTCGGCCAGCGCCTCTCGCGGCGCGAAGGCGGCACCATGGACGAGGAAATCGAGCCCACCGAACTCCGTGTCGAGCGCCGCGAACACATCGGCGATCTGCGCATCGTCGGAGAGGTCGCACTCGAGCACCGTCGTCGGAGAGTCGAGCGTCTCCGCGAGCGTCCGCACGTTCTCCGCCAGCCGCTCATTCTGGTACGTCAGCGCCAGTCTGGCGCCACGAGCCGCCAAGGCCTGGGCGATCCCCCACGAAATGGAGCGGCGGTTTGCGACCCCAACGATGAGCCCGCTGGTTCCAGTCAGGTCGGTCATGTTGCGTTCTTCCCTCCGTTGACGCGCAGCGCGCAGCATTCTAGCCGGGCACTGGCCCCGCGAACGCGGCCGTCACTACCGGCCCGGCAGCAGCAGCGACTTCGGACCCTGGCCAGGGCCCGGCTCACCTCCACGCCTCCGGTGGTCGGCCTACAGGCGCGATTCGCGGAGCGTCAGTGTCAGCGATTCCGGGCGGTGATTCAAGTCCGGAGGAGCCGACGCGCCCGGAGGTGCCGATGCCCACCGGCGCGACGAATCGAGAGATGAGCCTACTTGGAGCGCTTCTTTCCCTGCCCGGCCGAGGGCCGGCGGGACCTGGACTTGAAGCGTGGGCCGGCTCGCTCACTCGCGTTTCCCGAGCGCTGATCTGCATTGCCGGAAAACGATTGTGAGCGATCGTCGGGTTGGCGCGCCGGACGACGCGACTTGGGTCGCGGGGCGCGTCGGTTCGCGGGCTGGCCGTTGTCAGGTCCGGTGCCCTGCGAGCCGTAGCCGCCCCGCTGTGCTCGACGGGGCTCCTGGTCGTGATACTGACCGTTGTGACCGCCGGTGCTCTGACGAATCGTGAACTCCGGCAGGGACCGGGGCTGCGCCTGACCCTCCTGGCGCGGCAGGGTAGCCCTGATGAGGCGACGGTGGACACGGCCAGTGTCCTCGGATCCGGCGGATTCGTCGTCGACGACCGCCGACTCCGTTGCCAACGGCTGCACCGGGTCGACTTCGACGATCGTCTCGCCGGGTGACGGGATCGCGTCCCGTGCTGGCGACCGGCGCCGTGCGGCAGGTGACGGCGAGTCGGCCGGAGTCCCCGACGCCTCTGAGCGCGCGTCGAGTACCTGCTCAAAAAGGGTCGACTTCTTCTTCCGGGAGACTGGCACTTTCGCCTGCTTGTAGGGGTGCTCTTCGTCGCAGGTCGTACATCTCGTCTGCTTGATTTCGTCCTCGACCATGGCGACGACCGCATGGTCGGTGACGCGTCGCTCGCGTGGGCAATAGTCGTCCACTATGCCACCGAGCCGAGGCCCTCGCTGATTCATATACTGGCTCTCCCGAGCAAAACCGTTGAACTTGGAAGGAGGCGGTGGTGGTGAGCAGAGTGTATCAGAGGCAGTCAGGATGAGGCAACGTCATTCGTGAGGTCGCCGCGCACCGCCGACGTCGAGACGCCGCTACCCTCCGGAGGGTCCTCCACCGCCTCGAGCCACCGGCGAAGCTCGGACAGCGCCGCGGCCACGGATGTGGGATTGGTCGACTGCGGCGTCCGCTTGGCCTGCACCGATGCTCGGGCCGTGATGCGCTCGACGATCGTCTCGTCGAACAGATCGCTATGCTGCCGCCACTCCGAGAGATCCAGATCCTCGAAGCCGCGGTCCTGCCCCAGCAGCGTCCGCACGATGCCCCCGACAACGGCGTGCGCGCTACGGAACGGCAACCCACGGTCCACCAGATAATCGGCTACATCGGTGGCTAGGAGCAAGCCGGTCGTCATCGACGCGGCGCGTGACCGATCGAGGGTCAGCGTTCGGACCACCGTGGCCATCGCCGAGAGACAGGCCGCCACCGTATCCTCCGCGTCGAACATCGCCTCCTTGTCCTCCTGCAGGTCCTTGTTGTAGCCGGACGGTAGGCCCTTCATCGTCGTCAGGAATCCAGTGACGTGACCGATGACCCGACCGGTCTTTCCACGAATGAGCTCCAGCGGGTCTGGGTTCTTCTTCTGCGGCATGAGGCTGCTGCCGGTCGCGACGGCGTCGGAGAGCTCGAAGACACCGAACTCCTCGGACGTGAAGAGGATGAGGTCTTCGGCCAGCCGGCTGAGATGCACCATCGAGAGTGCGCACGCATGAAGGAACGTGGCCACGAAGTCGCGGTCAGCGGCCGCGTCCATGCTGTTCGACACCACCCGGGAGAATCCGAGGCGTTGGGCCAGGGCAGCTGTGTCGACGGCGTAGCCCGAGCCGGCGATGGCGCCCGAACCAAGCGGCAACGCATCGGCCTCTCGCCGGGCCACGTCAAATCGCGCGTGATCACGCCGCAGGGCCGCGGCGTGCGAGAGCAAGTAGTGAGCGACCAGCACGGGCTGTGCGCGCCGCATGTGCGTGTAGGACGCCATCACGGCATCGCCGGACGAGGTGGCCTGGTCGGCGAGCGCCCCGACGAGGTCCCAGGTCGCGTGCTGAAGGCCGGCCGTCTGCCGCCTGAGGTACAGTCGGAGGTCGACCGACACCTGGTCGTTCCGAGAGCGCCCGGTGTGCAAGCGTTTGCCCGTGTCCCCGACCCGCTCGATCAGCTGGCGCTCCACGAACGCGTGCACGTCCTCGTCCGGTCCGTCGACGAAGCCTGGATCGCGCCGCCCGCGCTCGAGAATGTCGCCCAGTCCCTCGCGAATGGCCGCGGCGTCAGAGACCGAGACCACGCCGGCGGTCTCTAGTGCATCGCACCACGCGAGGCTGCCGACGACATCGTCCTCGAAGAGCCGACGGTCGAACCGGAAGGATGTCCCGAACGCGAAGACATCGGCGTCCGGCTCAGCGTCAAACCGTCCGGACCAGAGGTTCTTCATGATGATAGCGTCCAGTCACGCGTCGTGAGCCAATGCGCTACCCTCGTGCCCACGACTCGAACTGTCGGGCCAACAACCGGGCCTGCTGGGCGCTGCGCGACACGGTCAGCACGGTATCATCGCCCGCCACCGTGCCGACCACCTCTGGAAGGCTCGCCCGGTCAACCGCCAGGGCAAGCAGCTGCGCCTGGCCCGGATCGGTCCGGAGTACGATCAGCTGCTGTACCGGTTCCACTCGCCGGAGGTAGTCGGTCATCGCGCGGCGTAGTGCGCTTGCGGCATCGGAAGCAGTCGGCCGATCGTCGCCCGGGTGGCGGTAGGCCCCGTCCGAGGCTCGCTTGACCAGTCCGAGTTCCTTAATGTCCCGCGACAACGTCGCCTGCGTCGCTTCGAAGCCACGCGCGCTCAGCCGCCGACGGAGCGCGGCCTGGCTCGTGATCCCTTCGTTGGCCACCGCGTCAAGAATGGCCGACTGCCGTAACGCCTTCATGCTCATCGACTTGACGCATGAGTATACACTACAGACAGCTCGCATCGAAATCACTATGTCACCACAAAGCATGCCCCTGACGATGGTTACGGGGCGATACGGGTTGACGCGACGCGACTTTTTTCTGTATATATATTCTTTTTCTTGAATACTTATGCATAGTGCTGAGCAAGCTCCCATTCGTGTCGGCGTCGTCGGCGCCACGGGCTACGCCGGCGTCGAGTTGGTCCGACTGCTCGGCCGGCACTCGGGCGCCCAGTTGCGCCTCGCCATGGCGTCGGGCGATCGGACGACCGAGGCGTCACCTCGGCTTCGTGGCCTCTGGGACCAACCGGTTGCTGGCCTGTCCGTCGAGCGGCTGGTCGACGACGTGCAGGCGGTGTTTCTGGCTCTCCCGGAGACGGTCGCCGCCGACGTGGGCCCTCGGCTCCTGGCGGGCGGCGTGCGTGTCTTCGATCTGTCGGGTGCCTTCCGGCTGCACGATGACGAAGTGCGACGAGACTGGTATCCGGCCACATCGAGCGAGGCCGCCGCTCAGGCGGTCTACGGGCTGACCGAGCACCACCGACACGCCCTTGGGACGGCTCGGCTCATCGCGTGCCCCGGCTGCTACCCCACCGCCGCGCTCCTCGCCCTGCGGCCGCTGGCCGATGCAGGCCTATTGGAGGGCGACATCATCATCGATGCCAAATCGGGTATTTCGGGCGCTGGCAAGTCACCGTCAGAGCGCACACATTTTTCGGAGTGCCACGGCAACGTCGCTGCGTATGGTGCGCTGGGGCATCGCCATGCGCTGGAGATCGAGCAGGAACTGGGCCGACCGGTCATCTTCGTGCCGCACCTCGTCCCGCTTGACCGCGGCATCCTCGAGACGATCTACGTCACCCTGACCGCCGGCGCCGACGAGACGACCGTGGCACAGGCCTTCGAGAGCAGCTACCGCCACGCGCCGTTCGTGCGACTCACGGGCGACCGACTGCCAGAGATCAAGCACGTGGCCCACACGAACTTCTGCGACATCGGGTGGGCGTATCGTCCGGCGAGCCGACGACTGATTGTCGTCAGCTGCATCGACAATCTGCTGAAAGGTGCGGCGGGCCAGGCGGTCCAGAACTTCAACGTCGCGTACGGTTTCGAGGAGCGCGCCGGTCTGGACTGACGCGGCGACGCACGCTCGACTCAACTCCGAATGACATACACGCGCGCCACGCCTGCTGCGTCGACCGATCGCGCGCGACCGGCCGACGCCATTACGGTGGTGAAACTGGGAGGCGAGCTCCTCGAGACGGAGGAAGGGCTCGGCGAGCTGGCACACGCGCTGGTCGGCCTGAGCCGCGAGGCGCCTCTGGTCGTCGTGCACGGCGGCGGCCGGGAGATCAATAGGGAGCTTGAACTCCGAGGGGTGCCGCGCCGGACCGTGGACGGCCTCCGCATCACCGACGCTGCCACGCTTCGAGTCGTGGTGTCGGTTCTCGCGGGGCTCGTCAACACCCGGCTCGTGGCGGCCATGGGGGCCGTCGGCGGACGCCCGGTCGGTCTCACGGGCGCCGACGACGGTATCGGACTCGTCGAACCGGCTGATCCGCATCCGGACAGGACGGGGCACCTGGTCGATCTCGAACTCGTCGGCCAGCCGATCGGACTGAACAGTCCGCCACTGATCACGGACCTGCTCGATCGCCACTACACACCGGTGCTCGCCAGCATCGGCGTGGACGCGACGGGACGCCTGTTCAACGTGAACGCGGACACGCTGGCTGCGCATCTGGCGGTCCGGGTCGGAGCCGCGCGTCTCCTCATCGCCGGCACGACGCCTGGGGTCCTGGATGCCGCAGGATCGACGATCGAGCGGCTGGCGATTGACTCCATCGCCAAGCGCGTCGCCTCTGGCGAGGTGCACGGCGGCATGGCGGCAAAGCTCACGGCGTGCGTGCACGCGGTGGAGGGCGACGTCGGTCGCGTGGTCATCCTCGACGGTCGAGATCCCAACGGCCTCCGGACGCCTCGCGGCACGCTCATCGAACTGGCCGCGACGCCAGGGTCAGGCACCACGCCCGGTCGGCCAGGGCCGGCCACGCCAACCAGACGGAGCCCCGAGCAATGACCGACGACCCCAAGACGAACTCGAGCGCCGTAAAGACCCTGGACGACGCGTACGTCCTGCACACGTACCGCCGCGTGCCGATCGTCGTGCGCCGGGGGGCAGGGGTCTACTTCTACGATGAGCAGGACCGACCGTATCTCGATCTCGTCTCGGGTATTGGCGTCGCGTCGCTCGGACACGCGAACCCTGGCCTGGCGGCCGCGCTGGCCGCCCAGGCGACCACACTCCTCCACTGCTCGAATCTCTACTATCACGACCTGCAAGGCCAGGTTGCCGAGCGCCTCGCACGGCTGTCTGGGCTCTCACGAACATTCTTCTGCAACAGCGGCGGGGAAGCGGTCGAAGCGTGCCTCAAGTTCGCACGACGCTACTGGTACACCCGGGGCGTGCGTGACCGAACCGGCATCGTCGCGCTCGAGCACTCGTTCCACGGCCGCACGCTCGGTGCGTTGTCGACGACATGGCACCCTCAGTATCGCGCGCCGTTCGAGCCGCTGGTACCGGGCGTGGTCTTCGTGTCGCCCGACGATCCCGCGGCGCTCTCGGCCGCGGTATCGGAGTCAACGGCCGCCATCATCGCGGAGCCGCTACAGGGCGAGGGTGGCGTCCGGCCACTCGGCCAAGACTTCGCCACGGCAATTCAGGAGGCGTGCGATCGCACCGGGACGCTCCTGATCGCCGACGAGGTGCAGTCCGGCCTCGGTCGCACGGGGAGCGCGTTCTACTTCTCCACGCTCGGCCTGCGACCGCAGTTGCTCGCCCTCGGCAAGGCCCTGGGTGCTGGCGTCCCGGTCGGGGCGGCCGTCCTCTCCCAGACTGTCGCCGAGACCATCGAGCCGGGCGACCATGGCAGCACGTATGGCGGCAATCTGCTGGCTTGCCGCGCCGCCGAGTACTTCCTCGAGCAGCTGGTCGATGAGGGCCTGCTCTCGCACGTCCAGCGCGTGGGCGCTCACCTCGAGCGCGAGCTCGCGGCCCTGGCGGCGCGCCATCCCGATCTCATCGTCACGATACGCGGCGCGGGCCTAATGCGGGGCATCGTGCTCGACCGCGACGCGGGAGGAGTGGTCGATGGGGCACTCGAGCAAGGCCTGCTGGTGAATCGGACCGCCGGGTCCGTGGTCAGGCTGCTCCCGCCTCTGACCATCACCGAATCGGAGATCGATCGAGCGCTGGAGCTCCTGGAGATCGTGTTGCGGTCGGTCGAGTCGGAGGCACGATCGTGACCGACACCGAGGCGCGGGCACGTCGGCCCGAGGCACCGACGGAGATTCCTGGTGGAGTCACCGCTGCCGCGGGCTATCGTGCCGCTGGCGTGGCCTGCGGGATCAAGCGGGAGGGGCTCGACTTGGCGCTGGTCGTCTCGGACCGCCGAGCAAGCGCGGCCGGCGTCTTCACGACCAACCGCGTAGAGGCCGCGCCAGTCACCCTCTCACGAACGCATCTCGAGCGTTCAGGCGGCAATGGCCGCGCCGTCGTGATCAACAGCGGCTGCGCCAACGCCTGCACCGGCCAGGACGGCATGGCCACGGCGAAGGGTATGGCCGCGCGAACGGCCGCGGCCCTGGAATGTCCGATCGCGGAAGTGCTGGTGGCCTCGACCGGCGTCATCGGCGTACCCCTCGACCTCATGCGGGTCGCGCGCGGAATCGACCGCGCGGCCACCGCGCTGGGCGATGGGCACGCCGAGGCTGCGGCCGCCATCATGACGACAGACGTGTCGGCCAAGGAGCGAGCGTTCCAGGTTCGGCTGCCAGGGGGTATCGTTCGGGTGGGCGGCATGGCCAAAGGGGCCGGCATGATCGAGCCGATGATGGCCACGATGCTGGCCGTCGTGACGACCGACGCCGAGGTCGATCCTGCGCTGCTGCAGTCCGCGCTCCGCTCGGCGACCGATCACACGTTCAACGCAATAACCGTCGATGGAGAATGCTCGACGAACGACAGCGTGTTCGCGCTGGCCAACGGCGCGAGCGGCGTCCGAATCGATACGTCCACCAGCGCGCCGCTCGTCGACGCCCTGACGGCGGTCTGCCAGGCGCTCGCCATCGACATCGTGCGGGGTGCCGAGGGCGCCACGAAGCTCGTCACGGTCACGGTCACCGGTGCCGCGACCGAGACGGACGCCCGCCGCGCCGCACGCGCCCTCGCCAACTCGCTCCTGGTCAAGACTGCCATCCATGGCGGCGACCCGAACTGGGGTCGACTCCTCGCGGTCGCTGGCCGGGCCGGCGTGGACTTCGCGCCAGAGCGCGCCGAGGTCAGAGTCGGGTCCACGCTGCTGTTCGGGAACGGCCGACCCCACAACGATGGGGAGCCGGAGGCAGCCGAGCATCTGAGCGCTCCACAGGTCTCGGTCGAGGTCAACCTCGGCACCGGCGGCACCTCGCACGCCACGATGTGGACGTGCGATCTGAGCGCGGAGTACGTGCGCATCAACGCGGACTACCGGACCTGACGGCCTCCACGATGAAGAAAGACTTTCTGTCAATCCTCGATCTCGAGCCCTCCGAGCTCACACGATGCCTGGAGTTGGCAGGCGAGCTGAAACGCGACCGGAAAGCGAACGGCGGCCGGGCGGTCGGGCGGGCCCTCGTTGGCGCTCACGTGGCTCTCCTGTTCGACAAGCCGTCGCTCCGGACGCGCTGCACGTTCGAGATCGCGATTCGAGAACTCGGTGGCGAGGTCATCGAGCCGCGCCAGGAGAGTGCGCTCGGCTGTCGGGAATCGCTCTCGGACGTGGCCCGCAACCTCGAGCGCTGGGTGTCCGGCGCGGTGCTCCGAACGTTCGGTGACGATGTGCTCCTGGAGTTCGCTCGGGCGGCGCCAGGCCTCCACGTGGTCAACGCCCTGAGCGACGGGGAGCATCCCTGCCAGGCGCTCGCCGACGCCCTGACGCTGCAAGAGCGGTGGTCGACGCTTGCGGGGCGAACTATCGCGTTCGTGGGCGACGGTAACAACGTCGCCACTTCGCTCGCGCACGTGGCTGTCTCGCTCGGGATATCGATACGGCTCGCGAGCCCCGAGGGGTACGAGCTCCCGCCGCACCGAGTGACCGAGGCCGAGACCGCTCGCCAGAGCGAGGCTCGGGTTGGGTTATTCCGCAGCCCGGAAGAAGCCGTTGAGGGTGTCGACGCCGTCTACACCGACGCGTGGACATCGATGGGACAGGAGTCGGACGCGGAGGCGCGGCGGCGCATCTTCAGACCCTACCAGGTGAACGCCAAACTCATGAGCCTGGCAGCGCCTGGGGCGCTGTTCATGCACTGCCTGCCGGCCCATCGTGGCGAGGAGGTCACCGACGAGGTGATTGACTCACCAGCCTCGATCGTCTTTGATCAAGCGGAGAACAGGCTCCACGCCCAGAAGGCCTTGCTGACGATGCTGCTGGCGAACGACGCGTAGACGGCACGAAGGCGCCTGACACACGCGGAGGCAGTTCATGTTGAAGGGTTCGCGCGACGGCATCATCCGCCGGGTCCAGCCGGTAAGCATCCACGGCCAGCTCTCGCTCGACATCTACTTCGTGGATGCCGACGACGCGGACGGCAGGGAGCATTTCGCACGTGTCGGTACGGAATCAGCTCCTCGGGTGCTGTCGCCAGGCGACCGCGTTGAACTCGACTATCTGCTCGGCACCGTCACGACGGTTCGTCGGACCGGCACCTAGTGCCGGCGGCGCCAGTCCTCGCGCTTGCTCAGCTGGCGGTCACTCCCAGGGGACGGTTGCCGCGTATTCGTCGCCGCCTTGGGTGTGAGCCTTGACGCTGACGCTCTTCGGCCTGTGGACCCGCAAGTTCAAATTCGTTCCGTCCTTGCCCCGGAACTCCGAGAGCGAGAGGTTTTGCTTCTGCCCTGGCTCCAGGCGTGCGTGGAAGTATGTGAAGATGGTCGAGCCACCCACTGGCGCCACCTCCAGCTCCACATCGACCAGCGTCGAGCCCGACCGGTTGGCCACGGTCACAAAGAGTTGTGACGTCGACACTTCGAAGACGTCGAGGTCGCCGGTGGCCTCGACGGTTCCACGACTGCAGGCCGTGCCAAAGACAGCCACAAGGACCGCCGCGAAGATGAGAAGGTAACGATCGAGAGACAACGTCGCCTTGAATGACATGCTCACCCCTCCATCTGACGTCGAGATTGTAACGGCGTCTGGAGTCTACCTGTCGGGTGGCCTTCTTTCAACCCGCCTTCGCAGATTTGGCTGGCGGCTCCTGAGCCTCGAGCCCAAGGACCCCGATCTCATTGGCCCGACGAGTCCTCGGCGCCTGCGAAGTGTCGCTCGTACCAGGCGATACTTCGCTGGAGGAGGTCGATCGCGTGCGAGGTCTCGCGCACGCCGTGACCCTCTCGTGGGTAGCGCACCATCACGGTCTCGACATCGACATCCTTGAGGGCGATGTAGAACTGTTCCGCCTCGGCGATCGGCACGTCGTTGTCGTTCTCACCATGGACGAGCATCACAGGCGTTTTCACCTGTCCGACGTAGCGGATCGGCGATCGCTCCCACAGGAGGTCCATGACGTCGCCCTCGTGCGGGTACGCGCCGAATTCGACGGCGAGATAATCGTGGTAGTACGCCATGTAGTTGAAGCTGACCAGATTCGAGATGCTGGCAATCGGAATCGCTGCTCGGAATCGATCGGTACGGGTGACGATCCAGTTCACGAGCTGCCCCCCGTAGCTGCCTCCCTCGACGCCCAGACGATCCTCATCGATCCAGGGATATCGCTGGAGAGCGGCGTCCACGGCACTGAGCACGTCCTGCGCTTCGCCACCGTTCTGATCCCTGAAGATCGCATCGGCCAAGGCCTGCCCGTAGCCGGTGGATCCGCGGTAGTTGACCATGAGCGACGCCCAGCCACGGGCTGCGTATACCTGCGCCTTTGTGTTGATGGCCGGCCCCTGCTGGCCGTGCGGACCTCCGTGAATTTGGACGATCAGCGGGTGGCGCGACGTTGCGCTCCGTTGGAGAGGCATGGTCAAGAATGCCTGAATCGCCGTACCGTCGAAGCTCTCGAAGTCGAAGGCTTCGACGTCGGCGAGGGCGCGTGCGGACAACAGCCTCTCATTGAGGGTCGTCAGCTGAGAGGCGACCGTTGGCGACCCGTTCGCCGAGGCCGGCGGCTTGTGATACAGCTCCGCAGGAGACGACGCGCTGGTGAACGCGTATGCGAGATCACCCGTGCTCGCGATCGCCCAGGATCCGATGGTACCCCGCTCGCCCACCACGAGCTCCGGGTCACCACCGTCGACCGGAAGCCGGTAGAGGTGCGTGCTGCCGCGGCGTTGCACGGTGCAGTACACGAAACGACCCGTAGGCCCCCAGCCGGCGGCTCGCTGACGATCGTCGATGGCTCCGCCCAGCTCGCGTCGGTCGGATCCGTCGGAGTCGATCGCCCACACATGCGTGTCCTCCATCGTCGTCTCCGAGGAGGTGAGCGCCCGGGTCGTTCCCAGGTAGGCGAGCGTCGATCCGTCTGGCGACCAGCGAGGATGATACTCGGCACTCGGTGTGTCGGTCAGTCGCCGTATGGCACCGTCGGCCACGCCGAGGACGAACAGGTCATAGTTGAAGGTTCGATCCGGATCCGCCTCCCGGTTCGAGACGAACACGATCTGGTCACCCGTGGGTGACCAGGCGATCGAATGCTCGTAGCGATCGCCGTCCGTCAACTGCTGCACCTCACCACCGTCGACGTCGACGACGAAAATGTGCACGCGGCGGTTGTCGTTGAACCGCGTGAGTCCTTCCGATGCGGTCGGCTTGTACAGATAGCGCACGATGACCTTTGGATCGCCGTCGGCCTGCGCCTCAGGGCCCGGGGTCGCTGACACGAACGCAAGCCGTCGCGAATCAGGTGACCAGGCGAGTCGCTCGCCGGCCTGGGGGAGGGGATGGTTCGTGCCGACGACCTCGGCCAGAAAACGCGCGCCGGAGCCGTCCGGCTTCGCCACCATCACGCCCCGTCGGTCGCCGTCTCGTCCGAAGTACGCCACCCGCGTGGCGTCCGGAGACCAGCGCGGCCCGGAGGCACCACCGTCGCCACCGAGCGTCATCGTTCGGTGGCTGGCGAGGTCGAGCAGCGTGATCTCGGAGTACGGTCGCCCGGGACGATCGCTGCGGCTGACGCTGTAGGCGATCCGCCGGCCGTCCGGCGAGATCTGAACCTCGCGCACGGATTGCAGCGCCGAGAGGTCCTGCGGGGCGAGTCCCTCGAATCGTCTGTCCGCCCCCGCTTGCTGGGCGCGGGGCGACGCCACCGCCAGCACCAGACCGAGACCAACCAGACCGGTTGCTATGCACCGCATGACTCGCCCTCCTCTCGACATGCCGGACCGGCGCTCACGGCTCGAGCGCTCGCCCGCGGGTTTCCGGTATCCAGAACCACGCCACCGCAGCCCCAAGAAAGGCAAGGCCCGTGACGAAAAAGGCGACGCCGAACCCTCCACGCTCCGCCAGGGACCCGACGACGAACGGGGCGACCGCGCTCACGAGTCGGCCCGTGTTGTACGTGAAGCCTTGGCTCCACGCCCGGATGGAGGTCGGATAGATTTCGGCCGTCACGGCGGCGAAGCCGCTGAAGTACCCGGTGCCGAAGAATGCGACGAGTGGGCCCATGAAGAGGAGGACGGCCGGCACACGGACCATTCCGTAGGTCGGCAGCAAGACCGCGGCGGCGAGGACGTAGATCAGATAGGTCCGCTTGCGCCCGATCCAGTCCGCCACAAAGCCGAACGTGACGTATCCGAACCACATGCCGACCTGCATGGTCACGACGAAGAACGCCATCCCCGCCGGAGACAATCCGACACCACCGCGCTCGACTGGCAGGCCGAGGTAGGCGGGAATCCACAGGTTGAGACCCCACCAGCCGAACATCGTGCACGCGTTCATCAACGTCAGGGCCAGCGTCACCCCGCGAAGCTCCGGTCCGAAGATGTCGGCCAGCCGGTGCCTCGCCGTCCGCCGAGCATCGGCGGCAGCGGCGCGGCGCCAGATCGCTGGCTCCTCAACGTTGCGCCGGATCCACAGGGTGAACAACGCCGGCAGGATGCCAACGAAGAACACCGCGCGCCATCCGAGTGTCGGTAGCACGATGGCCGTGACGAGCGCCGCCGCCCCGTAGCCGATGGCCCACGAACTCTGCACGAGCGCCAACGCCTTGCCCCGGTGCTCGGCGGGCCAGGTCTCCGACACGAGCGCGGCTCCACTCGCCCACTCGCCGCCCATGCCGATCCCGAGTGCGGCGCGATAGATCGCGAGCTGGCCGACCGACTGTGCCAGCCCGCACGCGGCGGTGAAGATCGAGTAGATCAGGACGCTACCCTCGAGCGCGGGCTTGCGTCCGTACCGATCCGCGATGACCCCGAAGATCATCCCGCCAGCCGCTGAGGCGACAAGCGTGGTCGAGCCCAGCAGTCCGGCGGTCGCCATCGACATGCCCATCGCCCCGATGAGCGTCGACAGGACCATCGCGAAGAGCATCACGTCGAACGCATCGAGCATCCAGCCGAGGGACGCAGCGATCAGCGCGCGGCGCGCGGGCAGCTCCGCCTCCCGCAGCCATCCGGTCAAGGAGCCAAGCTTGGGCCGATGAACAACCGGCGTCGCGGGAGGAGATGGATTCATGCGATCAGCCGTCGCCAGAGCGGCGACCTCGACGAGACCGGTGCCGGGAGCGACCGACGGGCTCGCAGCGACCGTTCAGCGGCCGGCGCCTTCGGGATACTGAAGCGCGAGGCGCAGCTCCCTGGCCAACGCCTCGACCGTCGTGCTGCTTCGTTTCCAGGCACCATCCGTCTCGAACCGAAGGTCGCCGATCCGGCGACCCCACGGCGCGATGACCCGACCGATGGCCCGGAAGTCGGTGCGATCGGCATGCTCCTGGTCGAGACCCCGCACGACGTCCGGCGCGACGCGAATGAACGCCCTGAGCCCGGTAGCCGTCTTGATGCTGTACTTGCGACCGTTCCAGGCCCCACCGAATACCAGCGCCACCTGCTTGAAGTAGTTGACGAAAAAGCGCTTGGCGTCCTCGCGGAAGCGGCTGGCCTTACGCTTCCCTCCGAACGCTTCGGTCGTGGCGAACAGCCGCTTCAGCTCCTGGGCCAACGGCGCTTGGGCGACCCGGCCCTTGCCGACACCGAGCAGCTTGATCTCACCGGCCAGGGGCGAATCGTCGCGATCGTTGAGCGCGCGCACCACGTCGTGCGCCATGGCCAGCTCGGCGTCGCGGTAGAGCTGGCGTCCCGCCAGCGATACCAGATGCGAGGCGTTCAGCCGCGTGTGCTTCGCATTGATCGTGACGAACATCTGGACGACGTGATCCTCGGGAAGCCGGTCGAAGATGACCGCCGGGACCGCGAACTCCTCACCTTCGAACCGCTCGATATCGGCATGGAGTGCGAGCAACCGATGCTGCCCGTCGATCGCCCGAAGAATTCCCTCTCGCTCGGGCACCTTCAGCTTCCCGAGATTGGAACCACTCGACACCGGTTCGAACGTGAGCGCCTCGTCGCTGGAGATGATGACCGCGCCAGCGATGGATGGCAGATCGCGGGCCTGCCGACACTGCTCGTAGTACTGCACGAGCTCGTCGATCTTGCGTCTGATGATCTGACGCTGATACGCCTTCTCGCTCGAGGCGATACGACGCTCCAGCAAGTCCCAGCGCACCTTCGACCGCGCACGCGTCCGGCCACCGCGCACCCCCGATTCCGAATGCTGGCCATAATTGAGGACCTCGAATCTGACCAGCTTGTCGATGTCCACGGCGGTCAGCGAGGCCTGATAGAACTGCACGCCGAATTGCTGCATCCGGATCGCGGCGACGTTCATCATCGTCTCAACATCCCCTTGCGCCCGGGATTCTATCGGGTTCGAGGAGGTGATCTCAACGGGTCTTTGGCGTTGGCAGGTCGGGAACCGTCGCTCTTCACCGTGCGTGACATCCCTTGAACAACCCACTAACCCATTGAAAACAAATGCCTTGCATGAGTCACAAGTAGAGGACAGCGAACAACACACGATCTTCGGTTGAATGACAGATTCGATCTTGAGCCCGATCGCTCGATCTGGTGAAACGCCGAAATTTCTCGATCCCGAGGCCGTTGCGGCCCCAACGGTGAAAACGCTACAATCGGCGGCGATGACGAACGGCCTTCCCCAACCCGAACCGCTGGAGTCGTGGCGGCTGCGGCCCGGAATCGGAGTGGCACAGGCGGGACCCCGCGGACATCTGAACTGTCGCAGCCGAAAGGAAACAGCAAAGGACATGACCGGACGAATTTCGACACGAATCGGCGCGGTGTTTCTGACCATGGCGGTGACCGCCCTGGTTGGCGTGACGCCCGCCGGAGCTCAGCCCACCGATCGCACGTACCCCTCCTCGAGACACGGCGGCAACTACATGTTCAACTTCTACTTTCCACCTGCGCCGAGTTCCACGGCGTGGGCCCCGGACTGGGCACCGGATGGAGAGTCGATCGCGGTTGCGATGAGCGGCTCGATCTGGAAGGTGAATCCGGCGACGGGTCGTGCCGACGAGTTGACGTACAACGAGAAGTACCACTCATCGCCCGATTGGTCGCCCGACGGCAACTGGATCATCTACACGGCCGACGACGGGGGAAAGACGATTCAACTCGAGGTCCTGAACGTTGCGACGGGCGAGAGCCACGCGCTGACCGAGGACGATTTCATCTACACCGACCCGGTGTTCTCGCCTGACGGCGACCGCGTGGCCTACGTGGCGACGAAGCCGAACGGCTACTTCAACGTGTACATTCGCGCGATCGAGAACGGACAGTGGGCAGGCGACGAGATCGCCGTCTCCGAGGATCATGAATACCCGAACAATCGGCTCTACTTCGGCCCGTGGGACATGCACATCGCACCGGCCTGGCTGCCAGACGGGGACGAGCTGCTCCTGGTCTCGAACCGGGACGTGCCGCTCGGCTCAGGCAACGTGCTGCGGGTGCCCGCCGAGGCGAACGGCATCCTGCAGGCGACCACGGTGCTCTCCGAGCAGACGCTGTACCGAACGCGACCGGACGTCTCGATCGACGGCAAGCGATTCGTATACGCGTCGACGCGGGGTGCGGCGGATCAATTTGCGAATCTGTACGTGCAGCCGACGGTAGGGGGCGAGCCGTACAAGCTCACGTTCTTCCAACACGACGCCTTCCACCCGCGGTGGTCGCCGGACGGCGAGTGGATCGCCTACATCTCGAACGGCGAGGAGCTCCCCCAGCTCGCCTTGCTAGAGACGTACGGCGGCGAGCAGCGGACGGTCCACATCACGGATCGACGCTGGAAGCGGCCGATGGGCGTCCTCGCGGTGCAGACACGCCGGGCGGGCAACGCCCACGCGACCGGCACGCGGATCCATCTGACGGCGGCCGACGGGAAGTTCTACGCCCCGAGCGACGCCTACGCGCGCATCTCGGGAGAGGGCGACAAAATGTTCCACACGCCCGGCAACTTCCGGTTGGAGCTTCCGGTCGGACAAGCGGAGCTGACGGTGGCCAAGGGCTTCGAGCACATGCCTGCGACCTTGACCGTCGACATCACGGCCAACGAGGTCACGATGGCCACGGTCGAGCTCGAGCCGCTCACCGACATGGCCGCGAAGGGCTGGTATGACGGGTCGACCCACGTCCACATGAACTACGCCGGCAACCTGCACAATACGCTCGAGAACCTGATGATGATGTCGGCCGCGGAGGACCAGGACATCGTCAACGAGCAGGTGGCGAACAAGGACAACCGGATCCTCGATTACCAGCATTTCGTGAAGGGAGGCGGGCCACACCCGCTCTCGACGTCCCAGCGAATCCTGGTCGTGGGCCAGGAATACCGGCCACCGTTCTACGGCCATGTCTTCATGTTCGGCATGAACGACCATCTGATCTCACCCTTCACGACAGGGTACGAGGGCACGGCGATCGAGAGCCTGTATCCGAGTAACACCGACATGTTCCGCAAGGCCCGCAAGCAAGGCGCCTGGGTCGGATACGTGCACGCCTACGGTGGCGAGTCGGATCCACTGGAGGGCAGCCTCGGCGGTGCCAAAGGCGCCATGGTCGACGCGGCGCTCGAGACGACCGACGCGGTCGAGTGGTCGGGCGCGGGGCGGGCAGGATTCTTCCCGATGTACGCGATGTGGAACAACGGGCTGAAGGTCACGGCCGTGGGCGGCGAGGACTCCATCAGCAACTTGCACGAGAGCAAGCTGGTCGGCTCCGTCCGCACCTACGTCTACACGGGTGCGCGCGGCCTCGACATGAAGGCGTGGTTCAACGGCATGCGTGACGGCCACGCTGTCGTTTCGACGGGACCGCTCGTCGAGCTCACCGTGAATGGCCGGATCCCAGGTGAAACAGCGGCGCTGCCGACCGGCGGCGGCACGGTCGAGATCTTGGCGCACATCCGGTCGAACACGCCGCTCGAGAAGGTGCTGCTGGTGCACAACGGCGAAGTCGTCGACGAAGTCATGCTGGACGGTGACCGGATGAGTCTCGACTACACGAAGTCGCTCGAGGTGACCGGCAGCGGGTGGTATCACCTCCGGGCGGAGGGTGCGCCGGCCGACCGGTTCCCGCTCGACGCGAGGTACGCACAGGCGTTCACCAACCCGGTGTGGGTAACGGTGGGCGACCAGCCAATCCGGAGCCGCGCCGCGGCCGAGTACTCGATCCGCTGGATCGACAAGCTGCGCGAGATGGCCGAGGCGTGGCCAGGGTGGAGGTCCCAGAAGGAGCGCGACCATGTGTTTGCGCAGTTCGACGAGGCCAAGAGCATCTATCAGGGCTTCGCGTCGGAAGCACCTTAGCTGGCATCCATGAGCTCCGTCGCGACATCCCGTCGTCGACGAGCCGAACAGAACGCCCCTTCGGGCCGGCCCGGACGAGACGATCGGCGCTGAGCCGATCGTCTCGTCCGGTTCCAGGCTCGTCTGTGGCCGCCTGCCGTTCGTCCACGCGAAAGCCGAGGCGCATATGAATCGCTGGTCGGTCGTCGTCGGAGGAATCTCGATGAACCTCGCTCTGGGCTCCCTTTACGCCTGGAGCGTGTTCGTCCTGCCACTGGAGCAGGAGTTCGGGTGGAATCGCGCGCAGACATCCTGGATCTTTACGATCGCGGTCGTCTGTTTCGCCCTGTCGTTCGTCGTGGCCGGCCGGATCCAGGACACGAAGGGCCCGCGGATCTGTGCCGCCATCGGCGCGGTCATGGTCGGCCTGGGCTTTGGACTCGCCAGCCTGACAAGCTCCCTGCTCTACCTGTACGTCTGCATCGGTGTCGTGGTCGGGATCGGCAACGGATTCGGTTACGCCACGCCGGTCCCTGTCGGCTCGAAGTGGTTTCCCGACAAGCGGGGCCTCGTCGTTGGCCTGATGGTCGGCGGGTACGGGGCCGGCTCGGCGATCTTCGGCCCGGTGGCCACGCTGCTCATCGAGCGGGTGGGATGGCGAGCCACGTTCCAGATCCTCGGAGCGTTGTTCCTGGTCATGGGCCTCATCGGCACAGCACTGCTGAAGAATCCGCCCGCCGGCTACCGCCCGGACGGATGGACGCCACCGCCGCCGAAGGCGGGTGGGCCGAGTGGACTCGACATACCGACGGCCGAGATGCTGCGGACCCCGACGTTCTACGCGCTCTGGGTGGCCTACTGTCTGGGCGCCACGGCGGGTCTCATGACAATCAGTCAGCTCGTTCCGTTCGCCCGGAGCGCCGGGCTCGGGGCGGCCGCCGCTACCCTCGCCATCACGGTGGGGGCCATCGGAAACGCAGGCGGACGTATCCTGTCCGGCTGGCTATCAGACACGATCGGACGACTGACGACTCTGCGCGTGATGGTGTTGATTTCGGCGGCAGCGATGCCGGCGCTCTTCATCTGGCGCCAGGAGGTGGTCCTCTTCTACATCCTGGTGGCGGTGGTCTACTGGTGCTACGGCACGCAGCTGTCCGTGTTCGCCGCCGCGACGGCCGACCTCTACGGCACCCGGCACCTCGGACTGAATTACGGGCTCCTGTTTACCGCCTGGGGTACGGCCGGCATCGTCGGACCGATGGTTGCGGCACGCGTGTACGATGCGTTTGGCGACTACCGGTATGCCTTTTACATTGCAGCGGCCCTCGCAGTGGTTGCGGCGGCCGCCCTGACCCTTGCGCGTCCACAACAGCACGCGCCAGAATCTACGAGCGCCTGATCGATGAGGAGGAACCATCGTGTCCGAGTCCAACCCTGAGACCACACCCGAGCTCTCCGCACTCCTGACAGAGGATCGAACCTTCGAGCCATCCGCCGGCTTCCGCGAACAGGCGACGGTCAAGGACGCCTCGGTGTACGAGCAGGCCGCTCGCGATCCGGAGGCGTTCTGGAGCAGCTTCGCGCACGAGCTCGAGTGGAGCACGCCCTGGACGAAGGTGCTCGACTGGGATCCCCCGAACGCGAAGTGGTTCGTCGGCGGCAAGATCAACGCCAGCGTGAACTGCCTCGACCGGCACGTGCGCTCGGCTCGGCGCAACAAGGCCGCGCTGATCTGGGAGGGCGAACCCGGTGATCGCCAGACGCTCACCTACTGGGACCTGTACCGGGAAGTGAATCGCTTCGCGAACGTGCTCAAGGACCTCGGTGTGACCAAGGGCGATCGCGTCGCGATCTACCTGCCGATGGTGCCGCAGCTCCCGATCTCCATGCTCGCCTGTGCCCGCATCGGGGCGATCCACAGCGTCGTTTTCGCAGGCTTCAGCGCCGAGTCACTACGCGACCGCATGAACGACTCCGAGGCGAAGTTGCTCATCACGGCCGACGGCGGATACCGCCGCGGACAGATCATCGCGCTCAAGCAGATCTCCGACGAGGCCGTCTCCGGAGCGCCAAGTGTGCAGCACGTCGTCGTCGTCAAACGCCAGGGACTCGAAACTCCCATCGACATGGCCGAAGGTCGAGACCACTGGTATCACGAGCTCATGAGCACAGCCGCCGCCGAATGCGAGCCCGAGCCCATGGACTCCGAGGACATGCTGTACACGCTCTATACCTCGGGGACCACCGGAAAACCCAAGGGCATTGTCCACACGACCGGCGGCTATCTGGTCGGCACGTACGCGACGACGAAGTGGGTCTTCGATCTCAAGGACGAGGACGTCTACTGGTGCAGTGCCGATATCGGGTGGGTCACGGGCCACAGCTACATCGTGTACGGACCGCTGGCCAACGGCGCCACGACCGTCATGTACGAAGGCGCGCCGGACTGGCCCACTCGCGACCGGTTCTGGGAGATGATCGAGCGCCATGGCGTCACCGTGTTCTACACGGCGCCGACGGCGATCCGCGCGTTCATGCGCTGGGGCACCGAGTGGCCGGACAAGCACGACATGAAGACGCTGCGGCTACTCGGCTCGGTGGGCGAGCCGATCAACCCAGAGGCGTGGATGTGGTATCACCGTCACATCGGCCGCGAGCGCTGTCCGATCGTCGACACGTGGTGGCAGACCGAAACCGGCCAGATCCTGATCACGCCCCTCCCGGGAATCACGACGCTGAAGCCCGGCTCGGCCACGAAACCGTTCCCGGGCATCGCGGCCGAAATCGTGAACGAGAAAGGCGACACCGTCGAGGTCGGCGGCGGCTACCTCGTGCTGAAGAAGCCGTGGCCCGGGATGCTTCGCGGCATCTACGGCGACCCGGAGAGGTTCCAGGCGACGTACTGGAGCCGGTTCAAGGACGTCTACTTCACGGGCGATGGCGCCAAGCGCGACGAGGATGGCTACTTCTGGCTACTCGGACGAGTGGATGACGTCCTCAACGTCGCCGGCCATCGGGTCGGCACGATGGAGGTCGAGAGTGCGCTCGTGGATCACCTGGACGTCGCCGAGGCGGCTGTGGTCGGCAAGGCGCACGAGATCAAGGGGCAGGCCATCACGGCCTTCGTGACGCTGAAGGAAGGCATCGAGGCCTCATCCGAGATGGCCGACGTACTCAAGAAGCACGTGACCAAGAAAATCGGTGCGATCGCCCGCCCGGAGGAGATTCTGTTCACGGCCGACCTGCCGAAGACGCGGTCGGGCAAGATCATGCGGCGCCTGCTCCGGGACCTCGCAGACCGGAAGACGCTCGGCGACATGACGACGCTCGCCGACCCGACCGTGGTGGCCCGATTGAGGGATCAATACGAAGAGCAAGAGGGATAGGAGTAGGGCGGTTCAACGGTTCAAGGGTTCAACGCGTTCAAGAGTTCAAGGGGGCCACCACGAACCGCTTGAACCCTTTGAACCATGAACCCTTGAACAGCTTTCTTCCTACACCCCCTGCGCCACATATTTCTTGACCGCCGCCACCGCCCGCTCGACCTCCGACTGCAGGTTGTAGAAGTGCGGGGAGAACCGTAGTCCGCCGCGATCCTGGCCGCCGCGCGTGGCACAGCCGATCCGGTCGTTCTCGTAGAGGGCTGCCGACAGTTTCCGCGGGTCGAGGCTGGCGGGCTGGAACGACACGACGGCCGACGAGAGCGAGCGATCGGCGGTCGTCCACACCTTCACGCCATCGATGGCACTCAACTCGCGAATGGCCAACTGGGCGAGATCCTGCGAGCGCTGCTGGATCGCCTGGCGCCCGATCTTCGTCTGGAACTTCAACGCTTCACCGAACGCGATCAGCGCGGGCTCGTCGCGCTGACCGAAACTCTCGTGGGTCCGCGAGATGCCGACCCGACCCGGGTACGCGCTCAGGATCGTCGGCCAGAGCTTGTCCTGTGCGCGCTGGTTCACGTAGAGAACGCCGGCTTCCTTCGCGCCGCAGGGCCACTTGTGCGACGACCCGGAGTAGAAGTCCGGTTGCAAGTCGCTGAGATCCACGTCGAGCAACCCGAACGACTGCGCACCGTCCAGCAGGCTCAGCACGTCCCGCTCGCGCGCGATGCGGCACAACTCGCGCGCCGGCATCAGGTCCCCGACGGTGCTCGTCAGGTGCGTGAAAGCCAGTACGCGAGTGCGGCTACTCAGCGCCTTGGTTGCGGCGTCGATGTAGTAGTCGGGACCTGGATGCGGATTCGGCACCGGGAGTTCGGTGACGGTGAAGCCAAATCGCTCGGCCTTGCTCTGCCAGGCCCGACGGTTGCTCGGATGATTGTCAGCGAAGATGACGACCTCGTCGCCCGCTCCGAGATGCACCCCACTGGAGACCATGTTGTTGGCCTCGCTCGTGTTCCGTGTGATGAGAATCTCCTCCGGCGTTACCCGCAGAAACTCGGCGAGCAGCCCGCGGGTCGTCTCCTTCGCCTCTCGCAGCTTCACGCGGTTGGCGGGCGACGGATCGCGGTCCATGTCGCGAGTGCTGTCGTACATCGCCTGCAGGACCGGTGCGGACGAGGGACACAGGTTCGCCGCGTTGATGACGCCCAGGTCTCGAGGCATCACGAACTGATCGCGAACCGATCCCCAGAACGCCTCATCCGGCGCCGCGGGTGTCTGCGGCAGTGCCTCGGCCGGCGGCGTCCAGCCCGTGCCCCCGACGAACCACGACGAGGCGCCGCCGATCGTCACCAGGCGCGCAAAGTCGCGACGGCTGAGCCCGTCGGCTCCGGTGCTGACCTTGACTTTCATGACCACTCCCTTTGTCCAGATGCCTGACTCCCGCCCTGCGAGGTCCGGGCGCCGCACGGCGCCGCGGTCACGGCAGGAGCACCGTGTTCCCGCCGATCTTGAGCGACCGAGAATCGGCCCCCCACGCGAATGCATACGTGTCGGCCGAAGACCGATAACGCAACCGGCCGTCCACCACTTCGACGACCTCGACCCAGGCCGTTCCACCGTTGCTCGCGACGTAGCCCAGACGCGCCCCGTTCGGCGACCACTTGGGCCGCATGAACGCTACGTACCCGAACTCCGTCTCCTCCGTTGGCGTCGGGGACTCGAGCAGGCGCTCGGGCACGCCCGACGACAGGTCGCCCAGCACCCATAGACCATCCGGCGCCGTGAACGCCACGGATCGGCCGTCCAGCGAGAGCGCCGGGTCGCAGGCCCCGGGGGACGCGTCGATCTGGCGGAACGCACCCGCTTCCAGCAGCCAGATCTCAGTGGCCGGCAACGCTCGGCTCCCATGCTCGATGTCCGGCTCACCCGTTTGCGCGCAGATCACCGTCCGGTCGTCGTGTCGGTCGAACCGGAGCACGCTCGTGGCGTCCGGAGGCAGCGGCGGCTCCTGCGCATGCCCCAGCGCCGCCAACGCATAGATGGGCAGGGACAGCACGGACGATGCGATGAGCACCAGAACCGACACCGATCGCGAGCCGGACACATGGACCACGAGCCAGATGTTAGCAAGCCCGGGGAAATTCCCTCAATAAAAAGCGAACGGGCGCCGTGTGACGGGTGGTTGGTTGACCAGTGAGTGGGGCCTCCTTCGCCGCCGGTCCCGCTGGAGGCACTGACACCCTCCGAGGACGATTCGCCAGCGAACGTCACGCAATCCGGACGCGTTTGGCGACGCCGCGGATGGAATGCCGCGTTCTGCCGCGCCGATTCGACATTGCAGGCTGGAACGCGGGTTGCTAAGCTCGAAGCCATGTTGTCTATGCGACGCGCCCTCACAATCCTGCTGGCCGCCGGAATCCCCGGGTTCGGAATCCTGTACGCCCAGCAGACCCCAATATTCAGGACAGGCACCCAGATGGTGCCGCTCTACGTCACGGCGACGGACGCCGACGGCCGGCTCGTTCCCGGGCTGATCCAGGAGGATTTCTCGATCTTCGACGAGAAGGAGCCGCAGGAGATTGCGTTCTTCGACAACGAGGTCCAGCCGATCACGGTCGTCGTGATGCTCGACACGAGCGCCAGCATGACGCCAAGCATCCGCTTTCTTCAGGCTGCGGCCGAGCAGTTCCTGATTCGACTGCTCCCGGACGACCGCGGGCGAGTCGGCGCCTTCAACGACAAGATCGAGTTCAGCCCCGAGTTCACGTCTGATCGCGATGATCTGATCGCGGCGCTGCGTGAGCTCGACTTCGGCAACCCGACACGTCTGTACGATGCGGTCGACGGCAGCCTGGACAAGCTGGTCGGTATCGAGGGCCGCCGCGTCATCCTCGTCTTCACCGACGGCGCCGACACCGGCAGCAACGCCAGCCAGAAAGACGTGCTGAATCGGGCGCGAGCCGATGAGGTCATGATCTACGCCATCGGGCTGGAGAGCGACTATTTCAACGGCGCCCGGCAGGTTCGCAGCCGTCCCGACCGGGGCCTGCGCAAGCTCGCAGACGAGACAGGCGGCGGTTATTTCGAGCTCTCGCACACGGACGAGCTGGGTCCGACCTTCACTCGCGTTGCGCAGGAGTTGCACAGCCAGTACGTGCTGGGCTTCGTGCCGACGAATCTCGACGGCAAGGTGCACGATCTCGAGGTTCGGATGACGCAGCGCGGCATGAAGGCCCGGGCCCGGAAGACCTACGTGGCCGAATGATGTTCGGGTTCTGGTCCGGAGGTACCAGGGTCCGAAGGTCCCGAGGTTCGTCGTGGCTTCGCAGCATCTTCGTGTAGAAGGACGCGGCGCGAAACGCTACCAGGAACCCCGGACTTCGCCAGGTCCGGATCCCGGGACCTGACGGTCCTGCTCACCCCCCGATATCGCCGGAACGATCTCCACCACATCACCGTCGGCCAAGACCTGCGTCCTCGCCCCGTGCAGCAGCATCCTATCGTTGACGGCGAAGTTGAACACGGAGTCGTCCAGCTGGCTGCGTAGCCCTGGGACGAGGCGGTCCAGGATCGACACGAGCTCGTCGATGGTCGACACCGGCTCGTCGACCACGATCGTCTGAGGACCGTCCGCCTGCAGCGTGACGGGCAATCTGACAGTCACGGGCATGGTGTGCGCCTACTCTGCCGCTCTGCCGACCACGGCTTCCAGCTCGCGCCGCCACGTCGCGGTTGGGATGCCATCCTCGGTAAGGTTCGAGATGGCGTAGAACCTCGAGAGCATCGCATCGAACTCCGTGCGGTCGATGCGTTCGCCGGCGTATGCGCCGACGGTGATGGGCTCGTCGAACCAACGGTCCGGCAACGTGTCGTCGGCGCGGCGCACGCCGAGGCGATGGTTGATCAGCCGCTCGAGGCCCATGATGTTGAGCCCGACGCGGTCCAGGTCGTGCTCCGACAGATCCTCGCCGGTCACGTTCGCGATCTGATTCGCGAACTGCTCCAGGCCGGGCAACGACGGGCTGTTGAACAGCTTGGTGGTGAACCGACACATGCCGACGGCGTCGCCGACCGCGTACACGTTCTCGCACACGCGAACCGCTCGTTCCTTGTCGACGTAGCTGGTCGGGTCGGCACTCACGGCGCCACCGTACAGCTGCTCCTTGAACGCGGGATCGTCATTGATGCGCGCGTTGATCTCGAGCGTGACGCGATTGCGCAGGTGGTCCATGCCCCGAGTCCCCACGGCGAGTCCCAGGGCGAACGCCTTCAAGATCCGTGCATCGTGGGGATCGCTTTGCATCAGCCCCTTGACGGCCATCCGATAGCGTAGCGCCTCGGCGGGATAGTGCCCTCGCTCGACCGCGCGTGTGCTGTCGGCCAGCACATTTCCGAACCCCTCGCGCCGCGACATCATGAAGAGCAGCTGCTCGACGGTCTCGGCGTTGCCCCACGAGAGATCGAGCCCGCCGGTCTCACGGGTGGTGATGATCCCGCGCTGGAACAACTCCATCGCCCACGCGATGGCGGACCCGGTCGACGCCGTGTCGAGCCCGAGGTCGTTGCAAATGTTGTTGAGCCGGATCACGGGTTCGATGCGATCGATCCCGACGTTGGGGCCGAACTTGCCGAGCGTCACGTACTCCGGTCCGTCGCCGCGGCCATACGGATCGGAGGGGTCGTCATTGAGCTCGTTCAAGGGCCGACAGTTGACCGGGCACCTGAAACAGCCGGCCATGCCGGGCCGGTACGGGGCGATGTGCTCGGCGTCCAGCCGGTCGGTCCAGGTCGTCTCCTGATTGTTCTTGGTACCCATGGCGCCGAGCAGCCGGCTCGGCTTGTACAAGAACGGCGTGCCGATACCGCGAAGGGCATGCTTGACGACGGAGGTGTCGAGCAATTGCTGGGCGATTGCGCGGTTGTAGCCCTTGTACGGCTGGGCGGTCTCGAAGTCGTGCGTCTGGCCCTGGACGAGAATCGCCTTCAGCTGTAGCGACCCCATCTTCGCACCAGGGCCGCCGCGCGCGTAGCACGCCTTGGGCCCCGCCATGATCGCGCTGGTCAGAACACCCTGCTCTCCGGCACGAGTGACGTTGACCATCGCGAGATCCCGAGTCCAAACGCCACCGGACTCCTGCGCCACCCGCTCGCGCATGTCGTGGTTGTCGAGTCCCACGTACGGCGTGCCGTCCTGGAACTCGACCAGACCGTTCCGAATCCTCAGCAGTGTCCAGGAGGTCGCCCGACCGTACAGCACGAGGTGATCGATGCCGTTCATCTTCAGGAACGACGGAAAATAGTCGCCGGCATTGCTGTCCATGATCACCCCGGACTCTGGCGACCAGGACGTCGCGTTGCCACGCGCTGCGCTCGGGACAATGCCCGTGAGCACGCCGGAGCCGAAAATCAGCGGGATCTCGGGGCTGAGCGGATCGAGGCGCTCGTCGAGCAACCGGTAGAGGTAGAACATGTTCGCACCGCGGCCGGCCAAGAACGCGCGGAACACCCGGGTGGGCGTGTAGGCGCGCGACGACACCATGCCCCGTTCCAGGTCGATGAACAGCGTGGCACCCTGGGTGGCGTACTGGGGGGACCCAGGAAGATCGGCCAGCAACGACGCGACACGCTCACGAATCGCCATCGGGCAACGGTACCACACTCCACTCGGCGACGAAGCGCCCCGGATACCGTGACCGATACTGCTACAATGAGGCCCATCCAACCGTACAGGCTCGACGTCGAACGAAGCGCGAGCCCGGAGAGCGTCATGCGTCGATTGAGTGCCCGGCCGATCATCTATGTCGCCATGGCGCTGGCCCTGGCCGGCTGCACGCAAAGCCTCGAGCAAGCCGCACAGGATGCCGAACGCGTGGCCGAACAGGGCGCCGAGCAGCTGGCCGAGGGGCTTCGCGGAATGACCGAAGACTTGGCCAGCATCGCGGAGTCTGGCCGCTCTCCGGTCGACCCGATCGATTTCCGGCAACTGCAGCAACTGTTCCCCGACATCGACGACTGGAACAAGGGTTCGCTGAGCGGCCAGCAGATGAGCTCGCCCGTCGCATACGCGGAGGCGGAGATCACGTACACGAACGACGAAGCCCACGTCGAGGTGTCGATCGTCGACTCGGCGTTTCACGGCCTGCTGCTGACTCCCGTCTCCATGCTGGTTAAGACAGGCTTCGAGCACGAGGACGAGTTCGGCTACCAGCGATCAGTCGACATCGCCGGCACGCCATGCTGGGAAACCTGGGACTCTCGCGAGCGTAACGCCGAACTCACGGGACTCCTCGACGGCCGATTCTTGCTAACCCTCGAGGGTCGCATGCTGAAGACACCGGACGTGCTCCGGCAGATCGTCCTGGGGATCGATCACAGCCACCTGCCGACGGCGGACTCTGGAGAGGATGCGGTAGCCAAGCAGTGATGGCGGCCGGCTCCCAACGCCATCCCCCGAACGTCCCACCCGAGGTGAAGCCATGCTCAGACGACTCACCACCATCATCGTCGTGGCCCTCTTTGTGATGACCGCCGTCAACGCGCAACGCCCGGGCGACCGCCCCGCCCCGAACCCAACATCGACCCGCTCGGTAGTGATGGGCACGCGCGGCATGATCGCGTCAAGCCAGCCGCTGGCGTCGGCCGCCGGCCTGCAGGTGCTCCAGGAGGGAGGGAACGCCATCGACGCCGCGATCACGGCCGCGGCAGTGCTCGCCGTCGTCGAGCCCACCATGAATGGGATCGGGGGCGACCTGTTCGCCCTGGTCTACGACCCTGACGACGAACGGATTCACGCGCTCAACGCGAGCGGTCGGTCCGCCTTCGCCGCAATGCCGGAGGTCTTCGCGGCGCGCGGCCTCGACCGCATCCCCGGGAGAGGGATCCTCTCGGTGTCGGTGCCGGGCGTGATCGACGGCTGGGCCGAGCTGCTCTCGAGACACGGAACCATCACGCTCGAGCGAGCCCTGGCCCCAGCGATTCGGTACGCGCGCGAAGGATATGCGGTCTCGGAGATCATTGCGCACCAGTGGCAGGGCTCCGCCCGCACGCTCGCCGATGATCCGGCGGCTGCCTCAACGTTTCTGCCGGAGGGCGAGCCCCCGGCCACCGGACAGCTGTTCCGCAATCCCAACCTGGCCGCCTCACTCGAGCTCATCGCCAGGGACGGGCGCGACGCGTTCTATCGCGGTGACATCGCCCGGGCCATCGTCGCCGACTCCAAGGCTCGAGACGGGCTGTTCGAACTGCGCGATTTCGCCGAGCACCGCTCGGACTGGGTCGACCCGATCAGCACCGACTACCGAGGCTACGACGTGTTCGAGCTCCCGCCCAACACGCAGGGGCTGGCCGCACTTGAAATGCTGAACATCCTCGAGGGCTACGACCTCGCCGCGCTCGGCCACAATTCGGCGGACTATCTGCACCTCCTCGTCGAGGCCAAGCGGATCGCCTGGGCGGATCGCGACGCCTACATCGCCGACCCCGACCACGTGCCGACCGCGCTCATCGAGCGGCTGCTCTCCAAGGAGTACGCCGCCCGGCGCCGCGCCGAGATCGACGAGCGGCGGGCCGCCCGGAGCTATGAGCCCGGCCGCTTCGACGACGTCTCGTCGGCCGGCGGCGGGATGGCCGCCCGTCCGCTCGAGGGCCGCGATCTGGGCGACACCATCTACATGACAGCGGCCGACGGCGAGGGAAACGTGATCTCGTTGATCCAGTCGCTCTTCGGCAACTTCGGCGCCGGCATCGTCGCCGGAGACACGGGCATCGCGCTGCAGAATCGCGGCGCGCTGTTCACGCTGGACGGGGAGCATCCCAACCGGATCGCGCCGCACAAGCGGCCCCTCCACACGCTGGTTCCGGCGATGGTGCTCAAGGATGGGCGCCCCTGGCTATCCTACGGGGTGATGGGCGGCGACATGCAGCCACAGGGCCACGTGCAGGTCCTCGTCAACCTCGTGGATTTCGGGATGAACATCCAGGAGGCTGGTGAGGCCGCACGGGTGAGACACCTGTCGCGTGGACTCGCTGTGGAATCTGCCATCACCCCTCAGGTTCGCTACGACCTCGGCCGCCGCGGACACCGCCTGCTCAGCAGCATCGGATCGTTCGGCGGCTTCCAGGGCATCCTCATCGATCCCGACAGCGGCGTCCTCATGGGCGGGTCGGATCCGAGGAAGGACGGCCTGGCCATCGGCTTCTGACCCGACAGATGGCGCTGATTCTCAACGACGCCGACATCCGCGACGTGCTGAGCATGGACGCGACCATCACGGCCATGGAGCAGGCCTTGCGCCAGTACTCCGCCGGCCTGGTCGACCAGCCAATTCGCAGCTCGCTCCGATTCGGTCCCCACGATGCGTATCTCGGCGTGATGCCGTCGACGCTGTCCGAGCCGGCATCCGTCGGGGCCAAGGTCGTGTCTGTCGTGCACGAGAACACCGGCCGTGGTTTGCCGAGCCACCTCGCCACCATCGTCTTGCTCGATCCGGAGACCGGTGCACTCCAGGCGATCGTCGACGGGCGCTTCATCACCGAGATTCGCACGGCCGCCGTATCGGCCGTCGCGACACGCCACCTGGCCGCGCCACAGGTCGGCCTGCTCGCCATCCTCGGGACGGGCGCGCAAGCTCGCAGCCACCTCGAGGCGTTGTCGCGTGTGCGACGGATTCAGGAGGTCCAGGTCTGGAGCCCCACGCCGGAACATTGCCGACGATTCGCCGTTGAGATGGCGCCCCGACTCGGGATCGCCATCCGGCCGGTCGACGGCCCCCGGACGGCCGTCCTGGGAGCGGATCTGATCGCGCTGACGACAGCCTCCCCCGAACCGGTGCTGCAGAATGCGTGGGTCCGAGATGGTGCGCACATCGTCGCAGTCGGAGCCTACCTCCCCGACCAGCGTGAGATGGATTCTGATCTCATGGCTCGCGCTCGTGTGTTCGTCGACTCGCGAGCGGGCGCCCTCGCGGAGGCGGGTGACATCATCATACCGATGTCCGAAGGGCGATTCGATGCGAGCCACATCGCAGGCGAGATCGGCGAGGTCATTGCGGGCGACATCCCTGGACGGACAGCGCCCCGGCAAGTCACCGTGTTCAAGTCGCTGGGGATGGCCGTCGAGGACGTCGCCGCTGCGGCACTGGCCTATCGGAACGCGCGGGACGCCGGCATCGGAACCCTGGTCGCTCTGTGACTCCGGCGTCAATGACCGCGAAAAAATTTTGGACCCTGACGCTCGCGTCGGTCGTCCTGGCGCTAATCATCTTCATCGGCGTCGGTTCGTATGGTGTCCTGAGAGACGCGCAGGTCGAGCCGGCAACCGAGGCCGAAGCGAGCGAGGCCTTCGAGAACACGCGGCGAAGCTTCCGCGGGCAGCCGCCCGTGCTGCGCCCCTCCCCGGATGGGTGGACCACCGGGCGGAACATGGATCAGCTCGCCTCGACAGGGCGTCGGATCGAGTCGGTTCACGTCCTGCTCTGGGATGCCGGCGCCGACCAGCTCGCGCGAATCCAGATTCCGTTTTGGTTCCTGGAATTCTTTCCGATGGATCGCCCCGTGTCCTTGTTGCCGAGTGGCTCCGCCTTCGGACCCGCCGAGCTCGTGATCACCGTGGAAGACCTGCGGCGCTACGGCCCCGGACTGATCGTGGACCACATCGACACCGACGGATCTCGAGCGCTGATCTGGGCGGACTGAAACGAGGCTCAGGGCTCCAGGCTTTGACGAGCCGGAGGTCTGGGTGAATGCATCACGCGATCGATCAGCCGCGACGACACCACTCCAACGCCGCTCTGTTCTCCGCAGAGGACACAGCCTCAAGAATCTCCGGTGAAAACAGGCGTTTTCTTGGCAGTAACCTTGCGCTACTTGTACGTGTTCCTGCCTGAACAAACTGCGTCGGGTGACGTCTGCGTAGAGTTCGCGTGCAGCGCCGCCCGAAGCCAGACGACGGGAGGCTACGATGACGTACTTGCGACCAGTGATGGTGCTGGGCGTCATGCTCGCGGGCGTGGCGCTGACATCGCCTGCGGACGCTCAGATCCGCGGGGACCGGAACCGCGTGAACGGCGGCGCCGCGTACGATAACGGCTATCGTGACGGCGTTGATCGGGGCGAGCGTCGCGCGCGGTCCAATCGAGAATCCAGCTATCGCAGCGAGCGCGATTATCGACAGGGAGACCGAGGCTATAGCCGTCGAGACGGTGACCGCGCCCGCTACAAGCAACGGTACCGGACCGGGTTCGCCGCGGGATACGCAAACGGCTACCGCTCCGGTGGAGCGTATCGCGACGGCCGCAACCCATGGAACGACCGCGGGTCCCCGGGTGTCCGCCGCGGCGGGCGTGACGGTAGAGGCTATCCCGGCTACGGTCAGGGCCGAGGTCAGGGAGTCCGCCGAGCGGGGTTCAATCGCGGAATGGCGGACGGTCTCGACAAAGGACTGGAAGATGCGCGGGACGGCGATCGCTACAATCCTGTTCGCCATCGACGGTATCGACGGGCGGACCGCGGCTACAGGGCCCGGTTCGGCTCGCGCGACCGGTATCGTGACGCGTATCGCGACGGCTTCCTGGCCGGATACGAGCGGGGCTATCGAGACGGCGCGCAGCGCCGGGGCAACCGCTGGGGCCGAGGGATCCGCTGGCCGTTCTGAGGCGGAACGGTCGAAGAAAAGGAAAGCCCCGCGCGCGGCGCGGGGCTTTATCTATGATTTCTGGTAGCGGTACGGGGAATCGAACCCCGGTCTCGTGGCTGAGAACCACGTGTCCTAACCCCTAGACGATACCGCCACTCGCCAGCTAGAAACCTCGGATTGTACTAACCACGCGGGGACGCGTCAACGTCGCGGCGCATGTAGGCCGGCACGTGTGGTCCGAACTGACCAGGCAATTACGTAGCGCGCAGACGCGGCAGGATGTCGGTCACGGGTTGTGAAACCGGCCGTGCTCTCCCTCCTGGCCTCACTCGCCCGCGCTCGCTATGATTACGAGATGAAGCGTCTTGGCGGATTGCTCGTCTTCGTTCTCCTTGTCCTCTCCGTGCTCGGGGGGGTGGCCTACTACCTGGCGGGCAGCGCGCCTGGGCCCGTGATCGAAATCGTTCGCCCGGCCGTGGCTGTCGGCCTCGAGAGCAACTTCGAGATGGTCATCGAGTCGCCCGGCGGCCAGCTGAGCCTCGTCGAGGCCGCGCTCGTGCAAACCGGCCAGCGGTTCCCGCTCTTCTCGCTCGCCCAGCCCCAGGACGCCACGATCAGACAGGACACGCCCGAGCGCATCCGGATCACGCGTGCGTTCGGCCGTCGCCAGTTTCCGGCCTTGAATCCTGGGGAGGCGACGCTGGAGATCGTCGCGACCCGACCCGTCTTGTTCGGCCTTCGGCAGGCCGAATCGGTCGCGACGCGTGCGCTGCGGCTCCGCTTCGAGCCACCGCGCGTGCAGATCCTGTCGAGGAACCACTTCGTCAACCACGGTGGCGCGGAGATGGTCGTCTATCGCGTGACCCCGCCGGACGCTGACTCCGGCGTGCGCGTGGGCGACCGGACGCATCCAGGCTTTCCGGCATCGGGGGCCGGACTGCCGGCCACCGATCCGGCCCTGCGGGTGGCGTTCTTCGCCTTGGCGTACGACCAGGACCTCGGAACTCCGATGGAGGTGTTCGGTATCGACGAGGCGGACAACGTCGGGCGGGCAGCACTTGACCATCGCGCGTTTCCGAAGGCCTTCCGGCGGAGCCGCCTGAACGTCAGCGACGCATTCTTTCAGCGCGTGGTGCCGACGATCCTGGATCGTACGCCGGATCTGCAAGTCGACCAGGAATCCGACAACGCTCTCCTGCAAGGCTTTCTCGCCGTCAACGGCGAGCTGCGAGGCATCAACGCCGAGACGATCGCCTCACTCTCGAGCCAGACGGCTCCCGAGATCCTGTGGGACGGTGCCTTCAGGCAACTCGGCAACTCCCAGGTCGAGTCGGCGTTCGCCGACCATCGGACGTACCTGTACCAGGACGCCGAGGTCGACCAGCAGGTCCACCTCGGCTTCGACCTGGCGTCGACCGCCAACGCGCCCATCGAAGCTGCCAACCGCGGTCGAGTTCTCTTCGCCGACTACCTCGGGATCTACGGCAACTGTGTGATCCTCGATCACGGGATGGGGCTCCAGTCGCTCTACGCTCATCTCTCGTCGATCGATGTAACGGTCGGCCAGTCGGTCGAGAAGAGCGAGACGCTCGGACGCAGCGGGACGACTGGTCTCGCCGGCGGGGACCACCTCCACTTCGCCATCCTGGTCCACGGCCAGGCGGTGAATCCGGTCGAGTGGTGGGATCCGCACTGGATCGAGGACCGGATCCGGCGGAAGCTGGTGGCGGCGGGTGGTGCCTAGCCGTCGTGGCCCCGAGACCCAGCTGTGTTTACAGCAGCGGCTGGCGTGTGGTATTCATTCCGATTGCAGTTATCCCCGGCGGCCTCATACCGCCCGTTTCCCAATCCGCTCAGGAGAACGAACACATGCAACTACGTAGATTCTTGGCCCTCGCCGGTGTAGCGGCTCTCGCGATGACCGTCGCCTGCGGTGGCGGCGGGTCAGAGGCCCCGGCAGAGTCGGCGGCTCCCAGCACGGAAGCTGCGGCGCCTCCGTCCCTCGATCCGGCAACAGCCGGGACGATTTCAGGCTCCATCACGCTCGAGGGCGCACCCCCCGAAGAGGAGGTGATCCGGATGAACGCCGATCCGGTCTGCATGCGCGAGTCGCCGGGCACCCAGCGAACAGAGGTGTTCATAGTCGGTGACGGTGGCACCTTCGGCAATGTCTTCGTCTACATCAAGGAAGGCCTCGACGGCATGGACTTCCCGGCACCGACCGAGTCAGTGACCCTCGACCAGGCGGGTTGCCGCTACATGCCGCACGTCTTGGGTCTCCGGATCGGTCAGACGCTGGAGATCGTCAACAGCGATCCGACGCTCCACAACATTCACGCCATGCCGGCCAACAACGCGGAGTTCAATACCGGCCAGCCGATCCAGGGCATGAAGACCGAGCAGACATTCGAGAGCGCCGAGGTCATGGTGCCGTTCAAGTGCGACGTGCATGGCTGGATGAACGCCTATGCCGGCGTGGTCGACCACCCCTACTTCGCCGTCACCGGGGCAGACGGAAGTTACTCATTCCCGAACGTGCCGGCGGGTACCTACACGATCGAGGCGTGGCACGAGCGGCTGGGGACCCAGACGCAGAGCGTGACCCTCGACGCGTCGGGTACGGCCGACGTTTCGTTCGCCTTCTCGGTTAGCTAGATCGATTCCGTTGTGCGACCGGGGCGCCACCCGGCGTCCCGGTCGCCATCTCCGCCACGACTCCCCGTCATGTGGCTTCATCGGTTCGCCACGTTTCTCGCACTATCGACGCTAGTCCTGATCATCGCGGGCGGCATGGTGACGAGCACGGGGTCCGGCCTCGCGGTGCCGGACTGGCCGAACTCGTACGGCTACTTCATGTTCAGTTTCCCGCTCTCCTACATGGTGGGCGGCATCTTCTATGAGCACGGCCATCGGCTGATTGCGAGCACGGTCGGATTCCTCACGATCATCCTGACGCTCTGGCTCTGGCGGTCCGACCCGCGGCGCTGGGTCAAACGACTCGGGCTCGTCGCGCTCGTTGCGGTGGTCATCCAGGGCACGCTGGGCGGCATCACGGTCCTGTACCTCCTGCCTGCACCCGTGTCGATCGCTCACGCCGGGATCGCCCAGATCTTCTTCTGCCTCACGGTCAGCCTGGCGCTCTTCACGTCACCCGCCTGGATCCGGGGCCACTCGAAGAGCCAGACCGGGCAAGCAACCTCGCTCTCCGCCGTCGACGACGGCGTACTACGGCGTCTCACGGTGACGACCACATTGCTGACGTACGCGCAGGTCCTCGCCGGCGCGACCATGCGACATACCGGCGCCGGTCTGGCCATCCCGGATTTTCCGCTGGCGTTCGGCCGGCTGCTCCCCCCGGTGTGGAGCACCGGCATCGCCATCCATTTCGTGCACCGGGTCGGCGCCGTGGCCGTGCTCCTGACCATCGTGCTCGTCTTGGCGCACGTCTGGAGGCGTCATCGTGACCGCCCGGAACTCGTTCGACCGGCGGTGCTACTCGGCCTCCTCGTAATCGCCCAGATGACCCTTGGGGCCTACACGATCTGGACGGCGAGGGCACCGATCGTCAATACCGCACACGTCGGCAACGGAGCGCTCCTCCTGGTGACCACGCTCGTGCTCACGCTCCGCGCCCACCGCGTGCGATTCGCGGCCGAGGCAGTCGTGGCCGCGGTGCCGGATGGGCATCTCGTGGAGCCTCGCTCCATCGAGGCGCGAGTATGAAGACCGAAGCCGTCGCACTTCCAATCGTCAGGTGGCGCGTCTTCGACTTTCTCGCGCTCGCCAAGCCGCGCCTCAACGGCTTGGTGGTGGCGACGACCTGTGTCGGGTTCTATCTGGGGACTGGCGCGGTGCTCGACCTCGTGGCGCTCGTGAGCACGGTGATTGGAACGGGGCTGGTGGCTGCCGGATCCGCGGCGCTGAACCAGGTCGCCGAACGAGACATCGATGCGCTGATGACGCGCACGCGCAAACGGCCGCTGCCGGATGGACGGCTTCAGCCTGCCGAGGCGCGGTGGTTCGGCGCGATCTGCGCGGCGGGAGGCCTCGCCTGCCTGACGGTAGGCAGCAACCTCACGGCGGGGGCGGTGGCGCTGGCCACGCTCGTGACCTACCTCGTCGTGTACACGCCGCTGAAGCGCCGGTCGCCCGTGTCGACGTTGGTCGGTGCCGTACCTGGCGCGCTACCCCCGCTGATCGGATGGGCAGCCGCGCGTGGTGAGCTCGGTGCGCCGGCCTGGACCCTGTTCGCGATCGTCTTCGTCTGGCAGATTCCGCACTTCTTCGCGATCGCCTGGATCTATCGGGACGACTATGCGCGAGCTTCGCTGCCGATGCTACCAGTGGTCGAGCCGGACGGCCGGCTCACGGGTATGTTCGCCGCGCTATTCGCCGTGATTCTGCTGCCGGTCTCGATACTGCCAGCACTGGTTGGCGTCGCGGGCACCATCTACATGGGCGGGGCACTCGTGTTCGGGGTCGCGTTTGCGGCGCTGGCGTTCCGGTTCGCCACTCAACGAACCCAGGGCCGCGCCCGCTGGCTGTTCGTCGGATCGCTGATCTACCTACCCGCGCTGTGGGTCCTCATGATCGTCAATCGAGTCCCCCCGGCCTGGAGCTAGGCAATCGTGCTGGAACTCGGCGATCTTCCCGCCCTGAACGCCACGCTCAACGGCCTCGCCACCGTCCTGCTGCTCGCAGGATACGCGTCGATCCGCAGCGGACGCATCGAGAGGCATCGAGCCTTCATGCTGGCAGCGCTGACCGTCTCGGTCCTGTTCCTCGTCTCCTACACGGTCTATCACGCCAACGTCGGCTCACGGCCCTTCCCTGGCCAGGGACCTATCCGGGTCGTCTACTTCGCCATTCTGATCCCGCACGTCATTCTGGCGGCCATCGTGGTGCCGCTGGCGATCGTGACGGTCACGCGCGCGTTGCGGGACCAGTTCGACCGGCATCGCGTCATCGCAAGATGGACGTTGCCGATCTGGCTGTACGTATCGGTGACGGGTGTGATCGTGTACGTGATGCTGTATCGGATGTATTGAGGCCAGGGTGGCGGACCACGGTAGGGCAAGGAGGGCGAGGTGGGCTAGCGAGGCTAGTGCGTATGAACTCTTGTGACGCTGTTTGGTGATCCGTTCGACCGAAGCCGGCGCCTTGGGTTTGAGTGGCGCCGGCTCCTACTTGCCCCACTTGCCCCTCTCGCCCCTTCCACCTAGCGATACAACAGATAGGGGGCGCGCAGCTTGCGCCAGGCGGCCTCGTCCGCAGCCCAGCTCCGGGCGATCGTCTGGGGATCCTCGCCGAGCCGGATGCGCTTCAACGTCTCGACGGATCGGAGGAGCCGGGAGGCTCGCTCGACTTCGAACTCGGCCGGGTACATCCGTGTAAGGGCCGACGCGACTTCGATGCCGACTCGCACAGGCCGTAGAGCCTGGCGATCCAGGATCAGCATGCGCACGCCCTCGCAGTCCTCTCCGGCGTACCGGCTCGTCGTTGGCGTGAACGTCACGGGATAGAAACGAATGCCAGGGATCGCACGCTCGTTGAGCTCGGCGGCCAGGCTCGCACCGTCGATCCACGGCGCGCCGATCTGCTCGAAGGGCTTGTCGGTACCGCGTCCGACAGAGAGATTGCTCGTTTCGATCGCTCCGATACCTGGATAGAGCGTCGCCTGCGTCAGACTCCGCATATTCGGGGACGGGTTGATCCACGGGAGGCCAGTCGCGTCGAACCAAAGGCTGCGCCGCCATCCCTGCATCGGGACCACCGAAAGCGAAGCGCCGATCGTCGCCTCGACGTTGAACAGTCGCGCCAACTCGCCGAGGGTCGAGCCGTGGCGAATCGGCATGCGGAAGTACGCCGTGAAACTCTCCGTGCCCTCGTCGAGCAAGGGACCCTCGACGTGTAAGCCGTCGATAGGATTCGGACGATCGAGCACGATCACCTCGACGTCGGCGCGCACTGCCTCCTCCATCATGTAGGCCATGGTCGTGGCGTACGTGTAGAACCTCGCGCCGATGTCCTGCAGATCAATCACGACCACATCCAGCCCGGCAAGCTGATCGGCCGCCGGACGCCGGGTGTCACCGTAGAGCGAGTACACGGGCAGATCGGTGACGGCATCGGTGGAGGACGGGACGTCCGAGTCCAGGGTGCCCCGAATGCCGTGCTCCGGGCTGAACAGCGCCACGAGTTCATGCGAGGCCGCCGCGTGGAGCAGGTCAATGGTCGTGGCACCCGAGCGGCTGCGCCCCGTGTGGTTCGTGAGCAGGCCGACGCGTTTGCCGCGAAGTCGCTCGAAGCCCTCGGCGACCAACACGTCGATGCCGTTCAGGACCGGCGAGGCGGCGGACGACGGCTGTACGACGCCGGCGGCGGAGACCGCCCGCGCGGCCCGCCGAATGTCGGTCACGTCCACATCGCGAATGGCCGCGGCCACGACCGTAGCGACCCGGGCCCGCAGCGCCGTCACGTTACCGCCGCCGTCCGGATGGAGACGATTTGACAGGAAGACCACGAACACGCCGGTCGTCGGATCGATCCAGATCGAGGTGCCCGTGAATCCCGTGTGACCGAACGAGCCCGGCGGGAACAGCTCACCCCGGTTGGCCGAATAGACCGAATCCAAGTCCCAGCCAAGGCCTCGACGGTTCGGTTCGCCCAGAGGCGTCGAGGCCATCGTCATCCGGCTCACGGTCAATGGCGACAGGATCCGGACACCCTCGAACGTGCCACCCGACAGCAACATGCGACTGAGGGTGGCGAGGTCGGCCGCTGTGCTGAAGAGCCCTGCATGTCCGGCCACGCCGTGCATCCGGCGCGCCGTCGGATCATGCACCGTGCCACGCAGCATGCGGGCCTGCGGCCCGTCGCAGGGCCAGCCGTACTCGGAGCACCGTTCGGTTGGCGCGATGCGCGACTCGAGTTCACTCGGCGGTCTGAACATCGTGTCGCTCATGCCGAGCGGCTCGAAGACTCGAGCCGCGGCGAACCGGTCCAGGCTCATGCCTCCGACTCTCGACACGATCTCTCCGAGCAAGAAAAAATTGATGTCGCTGTACACGAAGCGTTCCCCTGGCGCCGCCATGGGAACCTCGTCGAACGCCAGGGAGATGGCCCTGTCGTACCCGTTCCACGGCTCGTCGAGATCGACATCCGGGCGAAGCCCGGACACGTGGGTCAGCAGATGCCCGATCGTGATGTCGGTCTTGCCGTACCGCTCGAAGCCCGGAAGGTGAGCGGCCACGCGGTCGCGCAGCCGAAGACGCCCTTCCTCCACCAGGATCATCACGCTGGTCGTCGTGGCGACGACTTTCGTCAGCGATGCCAGATCGAAGATCGTATCGACCGTCATCGGCTCGGGCGCTGGCACCACGGCGCGATTCCCGAACGCCTCCTGGTAGACGACGCCCCGGCCGTCGCCGACCAGGACGACCGCACCGGGCAGCGCGCCCTCCGCGATGGCCGCCTCGACGAGCTCGGCGATTCGGCCGAGCCGATGAGCGTCCAGCCGGGCGACCGGCAGACTCGCACCGATCATCTCGACAGATCGATCGACGGCAGTATCCTGAGCGGCTACGAGCGCCGGACTCTGAATGGCCGCTAACATTAACCAAAGTAGCATGTTAGAGACGGTCAAGCGCCTGTTTAGCATACAGTCCTCGTCCGGTCAGTCGGTTCTTTGGATTATACTTTTTGTAGGTTGAATTCCAGGCTGGGCCAGCGACTACTCGCGTGGTGGCCGGCGTTTCGCGCGGTGCAGCAGCGACAGCCAAGCCTACGGTCTTATACAAGGGAGATTGGCAAATGTTTTCACGCCTACGCCTCGGTGTCGTGGTGTTGGCCGGCGTTATGCTCAGCGTAGCGCTGGCTCATCCGGCGGTGGCTCAAAGCATCGGGTCCCTGAGCGGGACCGTGACGGACGAAGCTGGTAACCCCCTCGAGGGAGCCACGGTCACGGTCGAGAACCCCCAGGCAGCACCGAGTAGAAAGAGCGATCAGACCAACGACAAAGGCGAGTTCATGATCGGCGCGCTGCCCAGCGGGCAATGGTCGGTGACCATCGAGGCGGATGGATTTCTCCCGGCGCAGGCCCAGACCCGGGTAGTAGGCATGGCGGGAGGGCGAGGCCGTCCACTGTCGGTGACGCTCGTGGCCGGTGTGAGAGCGCCTGCCGGCATGGAGGGCGTCGGGACGGAGGAGATCAAGGCTGAGCTCGACGCCGCCAACGCTCTGTTCGACCAACAGGACTACGCCGGCGCGCTAGTCGCCTACCAAGCGCTCAGCGAGACGTTTCCCGAGCTGACGGCGATCAGAATGCAGATGGCCAACGTCCACCGCCAGCTGAAGGCCTATGACGCCGCAATCGCCGAGTACGAGGCGGTCCTGGTGAAGGAGCCGACGAACCAGCGCGCGAAGATCGAGCGTGCGCAGATGTATCTCGTGAAGGGGGACCTCGAGGCAGCCGACACGGCCCTGACCGAGATGGCACAGGCGGGAACGGCGACGGCCGAGGTCTTGTACAACCTGGGCGAGGTCAAGTTCGCCAAGGGTGCGGCGGATGAAGCGGCGACGTGGTACGACAAGGCGACACTGAAGAATCCGAGCTGGGGAAAGCCGTGGTTCAAGCTGGCCCTCGTCGCGCTCAACAAGGCCGACAACGCGGGCGCCACCGCCCATCTCGCGAAGGTCATCGAGGTCGATCCGAATTCCATGGAGGCCGGACAGGCCAAACTGATTCTCGAACAACTCCAGGAGCAATAACGATGGCTTCGCGGCGCCGCCGGTCAGCGGTACCTGAAGAGGTCTACCGTCCGCGGGCGGCCTCTTCCCGTTGGCGCCGCCGGCCGACTGCCCGAACATCAATTCCTCAACTTCGGAGCCGACCCATGCGTACGAGTCTCGTCTTCCTCACGGCGCTGACGCTATCCGGCCTCACCGGCGAATCTGCCGCGGCCGACCACGGACTGACCGACGTCGACGGGATCAAGGTCGGACATCACACGCTGACGGAGCGTCCGACGGGCTGCACCGTGATTCTCACGGAAGGCGGCGCCGTCGGGGGCGTCGACGTGCGTGGCGCTGCCCCCGGCACGCGCGAGACCGATCTGCTGGATCCGATCAATACCGTCCAACAGGTCCACGCGGTCGTCCTGGCCGGCGGCAGCGCGTTCGGTCTCGACGCGGCCGGCGGTGCGGTCCGCTATCTGGAGGAGCACGGGGTGGGCTATCCCACCGGGGTCGCTCGAGTGCCTATCGTGCCGGCGGCCATTCTGTTCGACCTCGGGATCGGCGACAAGCCGCACATCCGACCGACGGCCGAATGTGGCTACCTTGCCGCACGCGCCGCCACGGACGGCCCGATCGCCGAGGGCAACGTGGGGGCGGGAGCTGGCGCAACGGTCGGCAAACTCGGAGGCCGTGGCCGCTCCATGAAGGCGGGCATCGGAACGGCGTCAATCACTCTGGCGAGCGGTTTGACAGTGGCCGCGATCGTGGCTGTGAACGCCGTCGGCGATGTCATTGATCCCCGTACGGGTCGGATCGTGGCGGGCGTCCGGACACCGGATGGGCGCGGACTGGCCGACGTCAGAGGGTTGCTTCGGCGCGGCGAGGTGCCGGCGGCTCGCGGAGGCGAGAACACCACCATCGGGGTCGTGGCGACGAATGCCGCCCTGACGAAGGCCCAGGCGAGCAAGCTCGCCCAGATGGCGCACGACGGGCTGGCCCGCGCGATCTCTCCGGCTCATACGCCGGCCGACGGCGACACGATCTTCAGCCTGGCCACCGGAACCTTGTCGGGCACCGCCAACCTCCTGCAGATCGGCGCGCTGGCCGCCGAAGTCATGGCTGACGCCATCGTGCGAGCCGCCCGCGAAGCCGAGGGCCTGCCTGGCTATCCGGCCGCTCGCGACCTGAGCCCTGAGCCCTGAGCCCCGAGCCTTGCGCGGGCTGAAGGCCCCCAGAAGCCGCATCCCCTCCTTCAAAAGCTCAGCTTCAGGGCGAGCGGTACCTGCCGAGGCGCAACCCGCTCGGCCCGCTTCGCCGAGACGATGCGGCGCGTTGCCGAGCCGGGTATCATGAACCCAGGGAGAGCAAGGTCTTCACGGATCGAGGAGATCAATGATCGACATCGGAAGCGGTCCAGCGATCGTCCTGATTCCCGGAATCCAGGGGCGCTGGGAGTGGATGCAGCCAGCAGTCACGGCGCTGGCAACCCTCGGTCGCGTCATCAGCTTCTCGCTCTGCGGGGAGCCTGGCGCCGAGTGCCGTGCCAATGCCGGCGACGGCTTCGACCGCTTCATCCATCAGATTGACAGGGTTCTGGATCGGGCCAACGTGGCGCACGCCACCGTCTGTGGCGTCTCATTCGGCGGACTGATCGCCCTCCGATACGCCGCACATCGGCGGGATCGAATCACCAGCCTCGTGCTCGTCTCGACGCCGTCGCCCTCCTGGCAGCCCGAGTGCCATATCGAGCGATATCTCAGGGCACCGCGGCTCATGGCTCCGATGTTCGTCGCCGGCGCGCCGGCGCGCCTATGGCCGGAGATCGCCGCGGCGTTTCCGGACTGGCGGCAACGCCTGGCGTTCGCGGCGCGACACACAGCGAGGGTCGCTCGATCTCCGATCGCGCCCACCCTGATGGCCGAGCGGATCCGACTGGCGGAGCCGGTTGACTTCGTGAAGGACTGCGAATCGATCGACGTGCCCACGCTGGTGATCACGGGAGAGCCCGGACTGGACCGGGTCGTAACAACCGGCAGTTCGCGTGAGTACCTCGGGCTCATTCGCGGTTCGACGAGTGCCACGCTCGTCCGCACAGGACACATTGGCTTGGTGACACGGCCGGACGAGTTCACCGGAATCGTCCGACGGTTCGTCGGCGAGCGCGCGTCGAGCCGCCCGGTCGCGGAACCGCTGGGAGCGTAGAGATCGGGATGAATGAAGATCCACGCAGAAGGGGGCGCGGTGCAGATTCCGGGCCCTAGCGGGCGGCTGGAGGCGCTCATCGAGGATCCGCACGGGACACCGCGGGCGGCCGTCGCCTTTGCGCATCCACATCCGCTCCACGGCGGCACCATGCACACCAAGGTCGTCTTCAGGGCGGCCAAGGCACTGGTTGCCGTCGGCTGCACCGTGCTGCGTTTCAACTTTCGCGGGGTCGGACGCAGCGAGGGACACTTCGACGAAGGCGACGGCGAGGGAGCCGACTTCGTCGCGTCTCTCGATTACCTGGCGAATCGGCACCCGGGCCTCGACCTGTGGGCCGGCGGCTTCTCGTTCGGCTCATGGGTGGCGCTCACGGCCGGCGCGCAGGACGCGCGGGTCTCGACGCTGATCGGCGTCGGCCTGCCAGCCGACCGCCACGACTACGACGTCGTCGTTCGGGCGGCGAAACCGGCGTTCCTGATCCATGGCGAAGAGGACGAGATCTGGCCTCTGCCAGCGGTGCGTCGACTCTACGCGCGACTCGAGGAGCCGAAGGAGCTGATCGTCATCGAGGGCGCGGACCACCTATTCGACGGGAAGACTCGGGAGGTCGGTTACGCCGTCGAGGACCTGCTGCGCGACTTCGCCGCGGTTGCGGGACACGACCGCGAGGCGAGAGACGCATGACCGTGACGGCAGGACAACGCAGAGGCGGCTCTTGGCTCCTCGACACCGGGGATCCGCGGACGACGATGACGCCGGAAACGATCACCGACGAACATCGAATGATCGGTCAGACCGCCCGCGAGTTCATCGATCAGGAAGTCGAGCCGAGTCTCGAGCGACTCGAAGCGAAGGACTGGTCGCGCGCCCGGGAGCTCGTGCGCGCCGCGGGTGAGGTCGGGTTACTGGGTGCCGACGTCCCGGAGGCATACGGCGGCGTGGGTCTGGACAAGGTGTCCTCCGTCATCGTCGGGGAGAACGTGGCGACTCCCGCGTCGTTCGCGTCCATCTTTGGCGGCCAGACCAGCCTCACCATCATGCCGCTGCTCTACTTCGGGAGCGAGGGCCAGAAGCAGAAGTACCTCACCCGACTCGTTAGCGGCGAACTCGTGGGCGCCTACGCGCTGAGCGAATCAGGCGCTGGGTCGGATGCCCTCGGCGCCAAGGCTCGTGCCGCCCGGCAGGACGACGGCAGCTTCATCCTGAACGGCGAGAAGATGTGGATCACCAACGGCGGTTTCGCCGACCTCTTCATCGTGTTCGCGAAGATCGACGGTGAGCACTTCACCGCTTTCATCGTCGAGCGCGAGTTCCCGGGCGTATCGAGTGGCAAAGAGGAGCACAAGATGGGCCTCCAGGGGTCCTCGACGACGCCCCTGATTCTCGAAGAGGTCCGGGTGCCAGCCGACTGCGTCCTCGGTGAGCTTGGGAAGGGGCACAAGGTCGCGTTCAACACACTCAACTACGGCCGTTTGAAGCTTGGGGCGATGTGCTCCGGCGGCGGCAAGTCGGCCGTCGCCGAGGCGGCTCGCTATGGCGCCGAGCGGAAGCAGTTCGGACGGGCGATCGCCACCTTCGGCGCGATTCGGCACAAGCTCGGCGAGATGCTCGTCCGGACCTACGTCGTCGAGAGCATGCTGTACCGGACGGCGGGACTGATCGACGACTGGATCGATGGGGCCGCCGACCCCGGCCGCGCCGAACTCGCAGCGCTCGAGGAGTTTGCCGTCGAGTGCTCCATCGCCAAGGTGGCCGGCAGCGAGATGATCGATTACGTACTGGACGAGAACGTCCAGATTCATGGCGGCAATGGCTATGTGAGAGACTATCCGGCGGAGCGACAATATCGCGACGCGCGGGTGAACCGCATCTTCGAGGGCACCAACGAGATCAACCGGCTGATCATCCCGGGCATGCTCGTTCGTCGGGCCCAGAAGGATGCGCTCCCGCTGCTACAGGCAGCCGAACAGCTGAATGGAACCGACAGGCCCGCCGCGCCAGACGGCGATCGGAACGGTGGCGCGCTTGCGCGGCAACGGCTGGCCGTCGAGTCGTTCAAACGACTCGGCCTGATGGTGCTCGCCACGGCGGTGCGCACGTTCGATACTCGCCTGTCCGACGAGCAAGAGGTCCTCGGTAGCATCGCCGACATCTTGATCGACGTCTACGGCTCGGAATGCGCGCTGCTGCGCGCCGAACGCGCGTCGGCCGAGGCGCCATCGTCCGCAGCCCTCCACGTCGACGCAGCAAGCGTCGCCATCGACTCGGCCGCAGGCCGGGTGGCGTTGGCTTCGCGACATGCGCTGGCTGGAATGAACGAAGCCGGCGAGCGCGAACGATTGCTCGACGAGTCGCTCCGGCTCCTGGTCGCGCCGCCCATCAACCCCATAGCGGCTCGTCGGCGGTTGGCCGACGTCCTCGTCACACGCGGCGTCTATCCGTTCGCGAGTTAATCGAGCCCGTCATGCGAGCACTCGCGCTAGTGTCAATCGGAATCCTCGTGGCGACCGCGTGCGGCGGGCCGGCTCCAAGCGACCCCGCCAGCTACATCGACAGGCTGCGGGCGGACCGCGCCGCTAAGGACGAGGCGTTCCGAGAGGCGCCCGACTCGCCGGTGCCGCCGGGCCGGCGTGACGAACTGCTGCCGCTGTCGTATTTTCCGCCCGACCCGACGTACAACGTCGCCGCGGTACTCCGCGCGCCCTCGACGCCGCAACCGGTCGTCGAGATGCCGACCTCGACCGGATTGCGTCGCCAGATGACGCGGATCGGCGTTCTGGAGTTCACCCTCAAGGGCCAGGTCCTGAGCCTCTCGGCGTTCGTCGAGGCGGGTGCTCCGGCCAGAGATCAGCTCTTCGTGCCGTTCACCGACATGACCACGGGGACCGAGGTTTATCCGGGCGGCCGCTATCTCGACCTCGATCGGACGGTCACCGGGATCTACCAGCTGGACTTCAACGTGGCGTACCACCCGTTCTGTTATTACGACGTCCGGTTCGACTGCCCCTACCCGCCGCCCGAGAACCGGCTGCCAACGCCGGTCCGGGCGGGCGAGCGACTCCCCGCGAGCTGAGGGCATTGGCCTTGGTCGCCCAGAGCATCATCGACGAATTCATCCGGGCTGTCGCGCTCGTGGCTCCTGGCGAGCTCGCGCCCGCCGCCCTGGCGATCGCGCGTCTGGCGTATCCGGCGCTCGATCCCGCCCCCTACCTCGCACGGCTCGATGCACTCGGAGCGGAGGCCGCCCGCCGAGCGGGTGCCGCCGACGCGCACGGCCGAATCGCGACACTCAACCAGCTCCTGTTCGACGACGAGGCCTTCTCTGGAAATCGTGAACGCTATGGAGATCCGCGCAACAGCTTCCTGAACGAGGTGCTCGATCGGCGCACAGGCATCCCCCTCACGCTGGGTACGGTTTACATCGAGGTCGCGCGGCGTGCCGACCTCTCCGTCCATGGGGTGAGCTTTCCGGGGCACTTTCTGCTGATGGTGCCGACCCCGTCGGACACCGTGATCCTCGATCCGTTCGACCGGGGCGCCGTGCTCACGATGTCCGACTGTCGCCGTCTCTGGGACCGGCACGTCGGGTCGGCGGCCGAGTTCGAGCCAGGCGTGCTGTCTCCGGCCTCGAAACACGACGTGATCGCGCGGATGCTGCACAACCTCAAACGTCTCTTCGTCGAGCTGCGGGCGTTCCCCCAGGCCCGAGACGTCTCTGATCTGCTGATCGCACTGGACCCGACCGCTACGAGCGAGCTCCGTGATCGAGGCCTCATCGCGTACCAGCTCGAGGACTTCGCCGCCGCGCTGCGGGATCTCGAGACGTATCTCAGGATCGCTCCATTGGGCCCGCCAGGCGCGGCGCCCAGTCCCGAACGGGCACAACTCTGGGAGCACGTCAAGACGCTGAGACAGCGCGTCGCCAGCTTCAACTGAGGTTCTGGGCTGGTCCCCCGCATTACACCCGGATCAGGGCGCACTCATCATAGAGCGTGGCGGCAGCGATGATGCCGTTGTGGAAGTTGCCGAGATCGAGCTTCTCGTTCGGCGCGTGCGCATTCTCGTCTGGCAGGCCGACACCGAGCAGAACGGACGGCAACCCGAGCACTTCCTGGAAGGTCGAGACGACGGGAATCGATCCACCTTCACGGGTAAAGACCGGGGGCTGACCGAAGCCTCGTTCGACCGCCCGGCCCGCGGCTTGGACGAACGGGTTGTCGAAGTCAGTCATCCAGGGCTTACCTCCGTGCATGCGCGTGACGGTGAGCTCGACTGTCGAGGGAGTCACCTTTCGGAGGTAGTCCTCGAACTGCTTCGCGACTCGGTCGGGATCTTGATCGGGCACGAGCCGCATGCTCACCTTGGCCATCGCGACGGCCGGGATCACGGTCTTGGCGCCGTCGCCCGTGAATCCGGACTCCAGACCGTTGACCTCGAACGTCGGTCGTCCCCAGATCCGCTCGAGCGTCGTGTATCCCTTCTCGCCGGTGAGCCGGGGCGCGCCGATCTCCTTCCGGTAGCGTTTCTCGTTGAAAGGGAGCTTCGCGAACTCGGCCCTCTCTCCGTCCCGCAGCTCCCGAACGTCATCGTAGAAACCGGGGATCCTGACCCGCCCCGCACGATCCTTCATCTGGCTCAGCACCTGTGCGAGCACGAACGCGGGATTCGCGACCGCGCCACCGAACGAACCCGAGTGGAGGTCCGTACTCGTACCGCGCAGGTCGATCTGGAAGTAGGCAAGACCGCGGAGACCGTAGCAGAGCGACGGCACGCCACGATCGAACATCGGCGAATCCGAGATGACGACGACATCGGCCGCGAGATCGTCCGTGTGGTCCCGAACGAAGGCGTCGAGGTGAACGCTGCCGATCTCCTCCTCACCCTCCAGGATGATCTTCATGTTCGAGGGCAGGCGGCCGCCAGCCTCGAGGTGAGCCTCGATAGCCTTGAGGTGCATGAACACCTGGCCCTTGTCGTCGACGGCGCCGCGTGCGTAGATCTCGCCGTTCCGCACGGTCGCCTCGAAGGGCGGCGTCGTCCAGAGATCCAGCGGATCGACAGGCTGCACGTCGTAGTGCCCGTAGAACAGGATCGTCGGAGCGTCCGACGCTCCCAGCCAGTCACCGTAGACGACCGGGTTGCCTGGGGTATCGATCAGACGCACGTGCTCCAACCCGATGCGCCGCATCTCTTCCGCCGTCCACTCGGCGCACCGCTGGAGATCACCGGCGTGCTCGGGCAGCGCGCTCACGCTCGGGATCGCGAGATAGGTCTTGAGCTCCTCGACGAATCGATCGCGGTTCGTGTGGATGTAGTCGACGATGGCGTCATTCATGAATTCTGCTCCAGGCTCGCCGCACGGCGGCGGGGATTCGGCTCAGCGACGCCGCGATGGGCGCTCAACTGGGAGATCGTCACGGTCCCCCCATTCCTTCCACGAACCCAAGTAGTTGCGAACCCGCTCGTAGCCCAGCAGCCGCAGTGCCAGGTAGCTGTGCGCGGCTCGATACCCGCCCTGACAATAGGCTACAACCTCCCGGTCCGGAGTCACGCCCGCCGACTCGTACAGGACGCGCAGATCGGCGGCGGACTTGAACTCGCCTCGGTCGTCCAGGTTGCGCGTCCACTCGATGTGCACGGCTCCGGGTATCGCTCCACCTCGAGCCGCCCGACGCTCGTCGCCCAGGTACTCTGCTTCACCGCGCGTATCCAGCATGACGCAATCGGTGCCAAGCCGCGACCGGACGTCGCTCCAGGTCGCGAGCCGATCCGGGATCGGTGTGCGCCCGACCGTCGCGCCCTTCCTGGGGGCTTCGGCCGCCGAGGTCACGGGCAGACCGGCACGTTCCCACGCGCGAAACCCGCCATCGAGCAACCGAGTCGCAGGGTGCCCGAAGTACTCCAGGCACCAGAACGCTCGGGCGGCTCGAATGCCCGAGTGCTCGTCGTAGACGACCACGGCACGGTCGTCGGAGACTCCCCGAGCAATCAGCAGGTGCTCGATCATCCACAAGAAGGCTCGAAGCGGTTCTGGGCTCGTGTCGATCAGACTGAGCCCGTAGAGATCGAGGTGGACGGCACCTGGAACGTGTGCGTCGGCGAACGCCTCAGCGGCCCGGAGGTCGAGTAGCACCACCGTGGCACTGTCACTGCCGGGCGCGCACGCCGTCTCGAGCGTGCCGGCCAGCTCGGTCGCAGTGCAGAGCAACTGTGGATTCGTGTAGCCCTTCATGAGGTCCTTGGTCGTGGTGCTTCGTCGGTGGCGCTTCGTCGGTGATCCTTGGCCAATGGCTGACAGCCAATCAAGCAATCAAGCACACGACCCGACCACACGACGACCTAGATTCTTTCACAGAGGCTAGCGCAGCGCGACGTAGCGAAGAAGGAACAAGACAGCGAACAGGTGCACGAGCCAGTGCGCCTCTCGGCTCCGCCCGGTCACCAGCTTCAAGAACGAGTAGGCGATGAAGCCGAAGGCGATCCCCTCCGTGATGCTGAGCGCCAGCGGCATGACGATCAGCGTGAGGAAGGCCGGAACCGCGTCCGTTGGATCATCCCAGGCGATGGACCCCACGTTCTTGACCATGAGGGCGCCCACCAGGATCAGCGCAGGGGCCACGACAGGATAGAGTGTCGAGCCATCAGAGAGCTGGATGCCACGACCGATCATGCCCACCAGCGGAAAGAATGGGAGCGCCAGCAGGAAGCAGACGGCGGTGGTGGCACTCGTGAGGCCCGTTCGTCCCCCAGCCGCGACACCGGTCGCGCTCTCGACATACGAGGTGACGGTCGAGGTGCCGAGCCCCGCGCCGACCACGGTGGCCAGCGCGTCGGCCAGGAACGCTCTGCGCGCTCGAGGCAGCCGGCCGGCTCGCATCAACCCGGCCTGCTCGGACACGCTCAAGAGCGTTCCGACCGTATCGAAGAGATCGACCAGGAGGAAGACGAAGACGACCGCGATCAAATCCGGCTGGAGTGCGCCCAGGATATCCAGCTGAAGGAGCGTCGGCGAGATGGACGGCGGCGCGCCGATGATCCCCTGGAACTCGATGAGGCCCGAGGCCAAGCCTGCGGCGGTGGCGACCAGGATGCCCCAGAGCAGCGAGCCCGGGACGCCCCGTGCGAAGAGCGCCGCAGTGGTGGCGAGTCCGAGCAGCGCGATTCCGACCGGAGCACTGTCCAGTGCCCCGAGCGTCACGAGCGTACCAGGAGCGTCCACGATGATGCCAGCCCACTGGAGACCCACGACCGCGATGAGCAGTCCGATGCCGGCGGCTATGGCATGGCGGAGCGACTCCGGCATGGCACTCAGGAGCTGCTCGCGGATGCCGAGCCGGGCGGTCGCGACGAATACCATACCCGCGATGCCCACGGCCCCGAGCGCGACTTGCCACTCGACCTGCATCCCGAGCACCACGGCGTATACGAAGAACAAGTTGTGGCCCATGCCGGGCGCCAGGGCAACCGGGTAGTTAGCCAGCAGCGCCATGAGGAGACTGCCCGCCGCGCTGGCGAGGCAGGTCGCCACCAGCACGGCCCCGAAGTCCATGCCGGCCGCGCTGAGCACCGTCGGCTGGACGAAGATGATGTAGGCCATCGTCAGGAACGTCGTCACCCCGGCCAGCAGCTCGGTGCGAACGGTCGTGCCGTGCCCCGCCAGGTGGAACGTGCGCTCCAGCCATCCGGGCGTCGTCGATGGCGTCGTCGATGGCGTCGTCATCGGGTCGGGCCCCCATGCGTCGTGAGCATCCAGTCCGCATCGAGCCGCCAGGCAACGCCGTCGTCCTCCAGCTTGGCAAGGTGTGCCAGGGCGCTTTCGCGCGCCGCGCCGCGGAGCTCCTCTGGAATCGCCCCGTACACTCGGACCACGATCTCGTCCGTCGTCAGACGCTCCGACGATCCCAGAGCGCCGAGGATCTGTCGCTCACGGAGCCTGCGGTGCTCGAGGTAGCCGGCGAGCACCGACACCGGATCCTCGATCGGCGCGCCGTGGGCCGGGAGCAACCGCCGAGGTCCGAGCGCCTGGACGCGGGTCAGGGATGCCAAGTACTCGACGAGCGATCCGCCCCGGGAAGCGGGGATCACGACGGTGGTGCCGAGGATGGCCAGGTCGCCGCAGAAGAGGGTTTCGGATTCCTCGTCGAAAAAGCAGAGATGGTCCGGCGAGTGTCCTGGCGTATGGACCGCCGTGAGCCAGCCATCACCCGCCTGAATCCTCTCGCCGTTCGAGATCGGCACCCAGTCCAGCGGCAGTCGGCTGTCGACCTCCGGCCATGGCATCTTCGCGAACTCGGCGTTCGGCCAGCGCGCTGCCAGGGCGGGGGAGCCGGACGCGTGGTCCACGTGCCCGTGTGTCACGAGCACCCGCGCCAGTTCCTGGCCCCTGGCCGCGAGTGCTGAGGCAACGGCCTCCAGGTGCCGCGGGTCACCCACGCCCGCGTCGATCAGGGTGGGGACGCGACCTGTCAGGAGGTAGGTGTTGTTTCCAGCGCCGGTCCAGGGGCCTGGATTGAGGCCGGACAGTAGCAGCACATCCACGGCGATGATGGGCACTCCGGAACGGGTGCCCCCCTCAGTGGGCACACGAGGTTCGCGCACACTATAACGCGATGGGTCCTCAATCGTGGGACTCGGCTCTAGACCAGGTTCTGTACACACGGGACCCGGACCGGGGCAGTGTTTGCGTGTGATTTATGAGGAAGAATGCAACCGAAGGTGGGCCGAATCGTGACGGCAGGGTCGAGCCCCAACCTGGCTGACTCGACATCGGAGGAAAACTATCAGTCCGGAATCCCAGTGCCATTATGTGAAACCTTTCACAATCTGTCAACAGGAATAATCGCCTGACGAACCGGACCGAATCGTCTCCCGATCAGGCCGCGAACCGCGGCCTCGTCAGACGCCTCAGGTGCCGCCGAAGCCGACGGTTACCTGTCCATCTTCGACGATGACCGGCACGTTACGCCGTCCATCGGAATAGCCGAGCATGCGCTCCATGCCGGCGCTGTCCTTCGTCACGTTGACGTAATCGAACGACACGCTACGTTTGGCGAAATCCTCACGGGCCGCCGTCGTGTAGGGTCAGGTATCCTTGCCGAAGATGTAGTTCATGTCGCCCTCGCCTGTCCTGTGCCTCGGGGCACGCTGGCCGCGTGCTCGCAGCTCACTTCACGAGCTCCCGCTCCAGCCTGTCCCGGACTGTTTGGGGAATGGGGATCGACTGCAGCAACCCGTAATCGTACGAGACCTGCACCGAGCGTCCGGTCGCGACCACGACGGCGGTGTCCACGTCGACGATCTCGTACTCCAGCGTGAAGCTCGCCCGCCCGATCTCGACGAGCCGCACACGGACGTCGAGAGAGTCGCCGTACTTCGCCGGAGCCCTGAAGTCGCACGCGGCATGGGCCAGGATGATGCCGAACGCTTCGGCGGCCGGCGAGCCGAGGAGGCTCCGCGCGTACTCGAAGCGCGCCTGCTCCATGTAGGTGAAGTAGACGGCGTTGTTCACATGGTCCATCGGATCGCAGTCGCGAAAACGAACCTGGATGCGATGCCCGAATCGATGCGACATGCCGGCGGAGGTCATGCGTCGGCTCGGCGACGGTCGTAGACCGCGAAGCTGTGCGCCAACCCATTCCCGGGTTCGACCTGTTCCTCGTACGACACCGTCGTCCACTCTTCCGGATCGAACGGTGGAAAAAACGCGTCACCCTCGACGCGCTGCCGCACGGTCGTCAGATACATCCGATCGGCGCGCCCGAGCGTCTGGCCGTAGACCTCTCCGCCGCCGCCGACGAACACCTCGACGCCGTCGGCCAAGTCGAGGGCCTCGTCGAGCGTTCGCGCCACCAGCACGTCCGTCGCCCGCCAGGCCGGCTGCCTCGTCAGGACCACCATCCGACGGCCCGGCAGGGCTCGACCGATCGACTCGAACGTCCGTCGGCCGACGATCAGAGCGTGTCCCATCGTCAGCTGTCGAAAGCGACGGAGATCCGATGGGAGCCGCCAGGGCAACTCACCCCGACGGCCGATCACGCGATTCTCCGATGTGGCCGCAATGATCGACAGCTTCATACCGCGATCGGCGCCTTGATGCTGGGATGCGAATCGTAGTCGGAGAGCGTGAAGTCGTCATACCGGAAGTCGAGGATTGACTCGACGTCGGGAGCGAGGGTCATGACGGGCAGCGGCCTCGGCTCGCGCTGGAGTTGCAGCTTCGCCTGATCGCGATGGTTCAGATACAGGTGCACGTCGCCGAACGTGTGGATGAACTCGGCGGCTCGAAGGCCGCAGACCTGGGCCACCATCAGGGTCAGGAGGGCGTAGGACGCGATGTTGAACGGTACGCCGAGGAAGACGTCGGCGCTGCGCTGGTACAGCTGGCACGACAGCTGACCGTTCACCACGTAGAACTGGAAGAGCACGTGACAAGGTGGTAGCCGCATCCGCTCGAGGTCGCCGACGTTCCAAGCGCTGACGACGTGCCGCCTCGAGTCCGGATCGTGGCGAATCTGGTCGATGGTACGGGTCATCTGATCAACGGATCGACCGTCGGGTGCCGTCCAGGAGCGCCACTGATGTCCGTAGATCGGGCCCAGCTCGCCGTCGGCGTCCGCCCACTCATCCCAGATGGTCACGCCGTTGGCATTCAGCTGGCCGACATTGGTACCGCCCGCCAGAAACCACAGCAGCTCGTGAATGATGGAGCGCAGGTGGAGCTTCTTGGTGGTCAACAGCGGGAACCCGTCGCGCAGGTCCAGACGCATCTGATACCCGAAGCAGCTCAGCGTGCCAATGCCTGTGCGATCGTGCTTCTCGACCCCGGTGGTCAGCACGTGCTCGAGCAGTGTCAGGTAGGCTCGCACCTCAGCTCGCTTCCGGCTCGCTCCAGTAGCGGGCAAACTCGTCGAAGAAGGACAGCGTGTCCAGCGACGTCATGCGATCGAGGAAGAGGATGCCGTCGAGATGATCCGTCTCGTGCTGCACGACGCGAGATGGGTAGCCGGTCAGCTGCATCTCGACGTTCCGGCCGTGCCTGTCGAGGGCGTGGACCAGAATCTCCTCGGGCCGCGTCACCCGACCGCGCAAGTCGGGAATGCTCAGACAGCCCTCCCAGTCCTCCGAGACGCGTGACCCCACCGGCTCGATCTCCGGATTGATCAGGGTCACCAAGGGCAGCGGCTCATCGTCGCCTTCGAGTCCCGCCACGAACAGGCGCAGGCTCTCGTGTACCTGGGGAGCAGCCAGCCCGATGCCCTGGTACTCCCGCATCGTGTCGATCATGTCGTCGACGAGCTGCTGGATGCGATCGGTTCCGATCTCCGCCGGTTCCAAGCGACGCGCTGGATTGCGCAAGGCCGGGTGTCCCATGCGGGCGACCTTCAGAATGGACATAATCTTCAATTATACGATAGCCTCGCCGAAGGATCGCGGTACCGCGATCACCCGACGAGGACCCGATATTCCCGCCGACCATCCCGACTACCGCTTCTGCCCGATGTGTGGGGGCACGCTGGGGACCCGCCGGCTCAGGGCCGGCGAACCCGAACGGCTGGTCTGCGCCACGTGCGGCTTCATTTTCTACCTGGACCCCAAGGTGGCAGTCGGGACGATCATCAGGGTCGACTCGAACCGTCTCGTGCTCGTTCGCCGAGCCATCGAGCCAGGCTATGGTCGTTGGGTCTTCCCCGGCGGATACGTCGACCGAGGCGAACCGCTGCTTCTGGCCGCGGCGCGCGAGGCCAAAGAGGAGTGCGGCCTGGAGATCACGATCGATGGGCTGGTCAACGTCTACTCCTACGTCGGGCGTGCGCCGATCATCATCGTGTACGCCGCAACCGCCATCGCGGGCGACCTGGAACCCGATGACGAAGGCCTGGAGGCCCGGCTGTTCGATCCGGCCGCGGTGCCATGGGACGAGCTGGCGTTTCGCAGCACCGGCGACGCGCTCAGGGATTACCTGGCGGGTATCCTCCATCCGCATCTACCCTCGCTGGAAGACGGAGGCTGATCGCCCTTGCACCAATCTGGATGCTAAAGCGCACGGCACGCTGCACCGATACATACGAGTGAATGGTGTGGCATGACGCCCCGTCGACCTCGAGGCATTCAATGAACAGATTGCAACTCGCCGCCTGGCTGGCGGTCGCGGCTCTCCTCAGCGGGGGCTGCAACCTCCTCGGCACGTCGGGCGACGAGGGCGGGAACCCTATCGACCCCACATCGGCCGACGGCTCGAGCTTCTTGGGCACCTGGCAATCGAGCTCCACGGGACTCCCGAGCCCAGACTCGTGCACGAACGTGGTGTGGCAGTTAACCGGCGTCGATGGTGCGACGGTGTTCGGGTCGTTCACGGCGACCTGCGCGGGCGGGTTCGATGTCGTCGGAACCGGCAGCGGAACTCCCTCCGGGTCCACGTTGAACTGGACCGCGATAGGCACGGCAAGCCAGAGCGGCGCCTCCTGCCCCTTCTCGTTGAGCGGCACCGCCACCCCCGTCGGCGAAACGGTGCTGCAGATCGACTACACAGGGACCGTCTGCGGCATTCCCGTGCAGGGGAGCGAGCAGCTCGATCGCAGCTGAGAATTCTCAGGATTCGTTCGGTGGCTCGACGTCCGGGAACGTCAGGTGCACGAGTTCGGCTGCCTTCACCGCCTCCGCAACCAGCGCCTCGACATCAAGCTCTCGCTCGGCTGCCTCGGCCTCACCCACGTGCGATTTGGTCGCGGGGTGCCTCGGCGTAAACAGCTGGCAGCAATCCTCGTCTGGAATGATGGAGATCGGGTAGGTTCCGATGCGTTGCGCCTCCGTCGTGATCTCGTCCTTGTCCATCCCGACGAGCGGCCGCAGTACGGGGAGGTTGGATGCGGCATCGATCGTGACCATGTTCTCGAGCGTTTGGGACGCCACCTGCCCGATCACCTCGCCCGTCACCAGCATCCGAGCACCCCACCCTCGCGCCAGGCGCTCGGCTATTCGCACCATCAAGCGTCTATAGATCACGACCCGCAGGCGCTCGGGGACCGACAAGACCACTCGCTGCTGCACCTCGCCGAATGCCACCATATGGAGACGAGATGAGAGCTGATGCCGTGTCAGCAGACCCGCGATCTCCCTGACCTTCTCCTGCGAGGCCCGCGACGTGATGGGATAACTGTGAAAGTGCACGAGCTGGACGCGACAGCCACGCTTCATCATTCGATAGGCGGCTACGGGCGAGTCGATACCCCCCGAGAGTAGGCAGGTCACCCGGCCGCTCACCCCCGTTGGCAGTCCACCCGGCCCCGACTCCTTGCCGAGGAGGTAGAACGCCTCGTTGGTCAGCGCCTCGATTCGGATGGTGAGCGCCGGCCGGCTGAGATCGACTCGCCAGTCCTTCGCCTGCCGGATCCGACCGCCCACCTCCCGTTCGATCTCCGGTGACGTCAGGGGGAATCGCTTGTCGGCTCGTCGGGCCGACACCCTGAAGCTCTCCACCTCCAGGTCGCCCAGCTCCTGCAGGATGGCCTCCGCGATCTGATCGATGTCGAGCGCCACTCGGCCGGCTCGCGAAAAATTCGCGATCCCGAACGTTCGCTCGACCCGCCCCTTGACCTCGTCCCAGTCGGCCGTCGGGTCGAGCACGAGCTCGATGCGTCCCATGAGCACTCGCACGGCGGTCACCCCGACGTCGGCGGTCACGACTCGGAGGTTGCTGGCCAGTCGGCCGATGAACCAGGGTCGATTCCGGCCTTTCAGCGCGATCTCCTGATAGTGGACGACGACTGAGTTCATGGCAGGTATCCTGGCCCGGCCTGGTCGGCCAGCAGGTGGGCTGCCTGATCGGCTGCCCAATGTCCGCTCACGACGGCGCTCTCGATCGTACCCGGCAGCCCGGTATCGATCCAGTCGCCGGCCAGGAAGAAATTGTCGAACGGTGTGCGCGTGCGGGGTCGTCGAGGTCCGCCGGGCACGAGTGAGAAAGTCGCTTTCGGGACGCGAATGACCGTGGCCCGAATGAGGCGGGCCTGACGCGCCGCCGGTAGCGACTCGCGCACGGTTCGCATGGCTTCGTCGACCAGCCGGTCGTTGGGCTGTTCAACGATCGCAGCGGCTCCGCTCGACACCAGAGAGAGATGCGCCGCGCGGTCGCCGAAGGCATTCCGCTTGTCGAAGATCCATTGCATGGCACGGCCCGGCAGACCCACGAACGGCACGTCAAGCAGCGGCCGGTCGAGCCAGAGGTTAACCGTCACGATCGGCGACGCCTGGAGTTCGTCCGCCGCGGCGAGCGTGCGGTCGAACGGCCGGGTCGCCGCCATCGCGTCGTCCGCCAGCGACGACAGCGCGTGCCACGGCACCGCCGCAATCACGGCGCGAGGCACGAGCGATTCGCCAGCGGCCTCAACCCGCACGGTCGACCTCGTCTCGAGCGCCACGCGAGCGCGAACGCCCGTCCGTACCTCGCTGCCTTCCGCAACGAGAAACGCCCGCGCAGGCTCCGCGTACATCTCGTGGAGTGGCTTGGTCGGCAGCCCGATCGCGGCGTCGGTTCGCTCCCCGCCGAAGAGCTCGGCCAGGACTCTCACGAACGGTTCCGCGGCGGCGACGGCTGGCGGCTGGTTGAGCGCCGCGAGCGCCAGAGGCTCCCACAGCAGCCGGTGCACCCGCTCGGTCTGGCCGTGCACGGCGAGCCACTCGTCGACCGTTTCCCCAGGTGAGGCCGCGAGATCTCGAGTGCGACCCAGGTGGCGACGACGAGCGACTCGCAGGGGACGGACGAGCTTGAGAACCGACAGCCGATCCCGAATCGACAGCGCATCCCACTCGAGCACGCCAGCCAGCAGGTGCAACGGAGCCGGCGCGGGTGGACACGCGAGCGCCGACCGGCGTCCACTGTTGTCGATGATCGACACTTCGAGGTCCCGCTGCAGCCACACGTTCGACTCGGCGCCCACCCGCCTGAGAAAGGCGAGCGTCTCACGATAACAGCCGAACAGCACGTGCTGGCCGTTGTCGACCAGTTCCCCCGTGGCGTGGTCTTCGAAGGCCGTGGCCCGACCGCCCAACCTGGAGCTCGCCTCGAGCACGAGCACGCGGTAGCGTCGCGCTGCCAGCGCCGTCGCGGCACTGAGCCCGGCGAAGCCGGCGCCGATGACGACGACGTCGTGGCGCGACGGGTTCATCCTCGCGTTCGGGTCTCGCCGACCCTCGGGCCGTACGCGATGCGCGACGGCAGCAGCATGACGCGGCACCAGGTCGCCGCCGCGATGACTGCCCTCACCGGTCGTGGAACCCGGATCACGTGACCGAGGACGGCGAAGCCAGACCGTTCGATTCGGCGAAGGATCGCGAAGTAAATCGCACCCATGATCTCGGCGGCCACGAGGCGTCGAGCGTCACCGCGCGGCAGCTCCGTGCTCGCTCGCCGGTAGTACGTGCGTGCCCGATCGCACTGGTATTCGAGTAGCGTCCGAATCTCGGGGGTGATCCGGCCCTCCCGGAGGTCGGCTTCGGTGCACCCAAACTGGCGGAGGTCCTCCTGCGGTAGGTACACGCGACCGGCATCGAGGTCCACGCCGACGTCTCGAACGATATTCGTGAGCTGCAGTGCCACACCCAGACTGACGGCGTAGTCACGGGCCTTCAGATCGCGGTACCCGAAGATCTCGAGACAGATGAGCCCCACCGCCGAGGCCACGCGAATGCAGTACTCGTAGAGGTCCTCGAACGTCTCGTACCTCCGGTCGCCGAGGTCCATCGCGACGCCGTCGAGGAGGTCGTCGAACGGTTGTCGCGGCAACGTGAACCGACGCACCCAGGGCTGGAGCCTGCGTCCCTGGCCGCTCCGCGGCGGCTCGTCGCCGAAGCAGCGGTCCAGCTCGCGTCTCCACTCGGCCAAGGCGTCCGTCGCGCTCGCGCCCACCGGCACGACATCGACCGCGTCATCCACGGCCCGGCAAAAATCCCAGACCGCCACGATGGCCCGGCGCTTTTCCGCAGGCAGTACGAGAAACGAATAGTAGAAATTGGTGTCGCGGCTCATGAAGCCTGCCAGCGGGCGGCGCGAAGCAGCAGCCGCAGCGCGTCGCGGCGACGCAGCCTGGGCCGCTCGTCGAACACGTTGAAGCCCGTGGCTGCGAGCCGGTCCAGCACGGTGACGCCTCCGAGCCAGGTCATCCGAAGCTCCAGTCGTAGCCGACCCCCGACCCCGGCACACACTGGCCGGCCGCGGGCAAATAGCTCACGCGTGCGGGCCTCGGCCAACCCGAGCGCACGACGCCATTCTGGCGTCCAGCGCCGATCGTCGAGATCACGCTCGAGCGCCCCACATTCAACCAGGTCATCCGCCGGCACGTATAGACGCCCCCGCTGCCAGTCGCCCTCGAGATCTTGCCAGAAGTTCGTCAGCTGCAGCGCCGTGCAGAGGCAGTCCGAGGCACGATCCAGCGCGTCATCCGTATGGCCGGCAATCCGGAGCACGAGCCGTCCCACCGGATTGGCGGACCGCCCGCAGTAGTCGAGCAATTCATCCCAGGTCTGGTAGCGATGGGTCGTGATATCCTGCCGAAAGGCGCTCACGAGGTCTTCAAATAACTGGACGGGCAGGTCACAGCTTTCAATTGTATGACCGAGCGCCAGGAACAGCCGTGACGTCACCGAGTCGTCCGAGACCACACCTCTCGTGCACGCCCGGAGACGTACCAGCCACTCATCCAGCAGCCGATGTCGCTCGGCGGCCGACCGATCTCCTTCGTCGGCGAAGTCGTCGGCTTGCCGCGCGAACGCGTAGACGGCCGCAACGTGCGGTCGCATGCGTCGCGGCAGTAGCCAGGACGCCACGGGGAAGTTCTCGTAGTGGGCCGAGGCAAGACGCTGGCACTCGGCATACGACGCGCTGAGCGCGACGTCCGTACCGTCGGCACAGGCCGCCGCGGCAGCGGGCCGGAAGAAGCGCGTGGGTACGCCGAACACGACGCGCTATTGTAGCAGGGCGCTAGGATCGCCCCTGGAGGCAGGCGCGGCGTCGCGCCCACTGAACCTCATGCGAGAGCTGGTCGCAGGATTCGTCGCCGTCTTCCTGGTGCTCGTGGCTCTGAGCTTGGCAGGAGCGCTCCAGCTCTACCGGAGGCGACGGCAGGGGGTACGCGCGTCGGCTACTGCACGCGGCCATGTCATCGTGGCCGAGCTACCTGCCGGCTCCGACCTGACGCTGTTCACGGAGGGCCTCGAAGCCTTCGCCCACGGCGATGTCAGCATCCCGAAGCGGAGCATCCGCGGCGTGCAGTTACTGATCAACGGTGCACCGATCGCGGCGGTAGCATCGCTCAGGTTTCCGGACGTCGCGCCGCCGGTTCTGACGGTCCTCGACGACCAGTTCGAAGGTTTGCTGCGCGACCGGTGGGACGTCGCAATCGACACGGTGGACGGCACGGTATTGGTCGAGTGCGGTGCGATCCGGGAACGCGTATCCCAGCAGTTGGCGCGCGCCATCTTCGACGCCGTCAGGCGCCATCTCGAAGCCGACCGCCCGGACGCCCCGACCACGGAGTGACCTACCAGCTATCTTCGATGGCGTTCGCCCGGTGGTTCATCAACCGAGCAAGCGCGAAGAGAAGGTCCGATAGTCGGTTGATATAAGTCAGGTGGAGCGGGTCGACGGCTTCGGCTCCGAGCGACACGATCCGCCGCTCCGCGCGCCGGCAGACGGTGCGCGCGACGTGCAGCATGCCGCCCGCCCGCGAGCCACCGGGCAGGATGAAGCTGCGCAGCGGGGCCACCTCGGCGTCTGCCGCGTCGATCCAACCCTCGAGCCGGCGCACGTCCTCGGCGCCCAGCGCCGTCTTTGCATCGCGGTCGGCAGCGCCGCTCCTCGAATCGGCCAGATGTGCCCCGAGCGCGAACAGGTCGCGCTGGATTAGGCCCAGCCACTCGGCCACCTGTGGATCGTCAATACCGGCTCTCGCGGAACCGAGCCAGGCGTTGAGCTCGTCGACCTCGCCGTAGGCATCGACTCGAGCCTCAGATTTCGCCACCCGGCCGCCGCCGAAGAGTGACGTCTGTCCGGTATCCCCGGTCCTGGTATAGAGTGTCACCGCCCGATTATAGTTGCCTGTCTCCACGGATGCCGAAGCCTCGACGCCCCAGCGGGCTTCCCGCCCTGCCCGATCCTCCACGCCGCCAGGCCTTTCGACGACGGCTGCTGACGTGGTACCGGCGCAACGGACGCGATCTGCCGTGGCGCAAGACCAGAGACCCGTACCACATCCTCGTGTCGGAGGTCATGCTGCAGCAGACGCAGGTCGACCGCGTCAAACCCAAGTACGAGGAATGGCTGGCGAAGTATCCGACACTCGAGTCGCTGGCCGCCGCACCAGCGCGCGAGGTCAATCGTACCTGGCGTCCACTGGGCTACAACATCCGGCCGAGGCGCCTGCACGCGATCGCCCGAGAGACGGTCGCGCGTTACGACGGCGAGTTGCCATCCGACGAGGCCGCGCTGCTCGCATTCGACGGCATCGGCGACTACACCGCTGGGGCGGTCATGAGCTTCGCCTTCGGGAAGCGCGCGGCCATCCTGGACACCAACGTCGCCCGCGTTCTCTTCCGCATGTTCGTCGGACGGGGTGATCCGAAGCGACACGCGATGCGCCGACATCTCTGGGAGGTGTCCCGAACGGTACTGCCCGTCAAGCACGTGTTCGATTTCAATCAGGCCCTCATGGACTTCGGCTCAAGCGTGTGCGTCGCCCGGAAGCCGAAGTGCCCTGCCTGCCCGATGATGAGCAGCTGCCTCGCCTACCCATTCACTCCCGATCAGGAAGGTCCGGATGCCGACCAGCGGTGACGTTCCCACGCTCGTCGTCGCGGCAGCGGTGGTCGAGCAGGACGGCAGGCTCCTGGTGACACGCAGGACGGCCGGGAGCCACCTGGCGGGCTACTGGGAGTTCCCCGGAGGGAAGTGCCACGCTGGTGAGACGCTCGAGGACTGCCTGCAGAGGGAGATGCGGGAGGAACTCGACGTGATCGTCGTGCCCGGCCAACTGGTGCACGCAACCCGCTATGCGTATCCGGATCGTGTGATTGAACTCCGCTTCTTTCGCTGCACGCTTCAGGGTGAGCCCACCCCCCAGCTCGGACAGGAGATGCGGTGGGTGCCACGCGCGCAACTCGACACGCTTCACTTTCCGCCGCCTGACGAGGAGATCGTCCGAACGCTCGTCGCGGGAGGGTAGCCTCCGGGTCATCCGAACGGCAAAGCCGTAACGACGGCGGGCACGCCACGATCGTCGTGCCTGACCTCGACGTGCGTGCCCGGCTCGACCAGATCGCGGTGCACGTAGCCGAGCCCGATCGCCCCGAATCTCGGAGAGACCACGACGCTCGTCAGCTGACCGGCGGCCTTTCCATCGGCTGCCGTCACGGCGTCTCCGGGCGAAGCAGGCCTCCCCAGCTTGATGCCCACGAGCCTGCGCGCCACCCGACCGTGACCCCGATGCAGCACCCGAATGATCACCTCCTGGCCGACGTAGCATCCCTTCGTCAAGCTGATCGCACGGTCCTCTATGCCCGCCTCGAGCGGAATCGTCGACTCGTCCATATCCACGCCGAAGATCGGCCGGCCCGCTTCGACCCGCAGGATGGTCGCGACCGATGGGTCGAGCGGCACGGCCTCCTGACCGACAAGCGCGTCGCGCAGCTCCGCCACCGCGTCGTGGGCACCATAGACGCGAAAGCCCAGCATGCCGAGATCGCGGGTCGCGGCGACGACGACGGGATGCCCGCCGACCTCCAGCTGCCGGGTCTCGTGCTCCACAAGGGCGACGAACTCGTCACGCTCGATCCCCTCCAGGACCGCCGCCAGGACGCGGGGCGCGTCCGGCCCATGGAGCTCGAGAAGACTCGAATCGGCCGTCGCGTCCTGGACCTGCACCTCTTCGCTGAAGATGAACTGCTCCAGATTCTCGAACACCCCGCCCTTCGGTCCGACCGGCAGGTCGAGCAGCAGTCGATCGCCCAGTTCCAGCACGATCAGGTCGGTGATCATGCGCCCCTGCGAGGTCAGATAGGTCGCGTAGCAGCCGGTTCCAGGCTGCAGAGCGAGCATGTCGTTCGAGAGGAGGCCCTGCAGGTAGCGGGCACGGTCGGCGCCCGTCAGGAGCAAAACGCCTCGGTCGGTCGGATCGACCAGCCCGGCCCCGATGAGCACGGCCTCATACTGATCGTCTGGCGTCATTGCGTCTGCAACCTCGGTTGTGGTTCCATGTCCTCAGGGGCAATCGGACCGAAACCTCCCCAGCCACGCTGAACGGTGATTGCATGACCCGATTCTTCGGCCTCCGCCGGCATTGTACGCTCGCCTTCGTCGCCGTCATAGTGTCGTCCGGAACGGTGTGGGCCCAGGACGGCGTGCCGGCAGCCAACTTCCACGTATTCCTGAGCGGTCGGGCCATCGGGACTGAGCAGGTGACGGTCACGCGATCTGACGACGGCTGGTCGGTCGCCGGATCGGGGCGCCTAGAGGCGCCAGTCAACCTGGATACACAGTGGTTCGAGGTGCGCTACGACGCCGAGGAGCGCCCGCTGGCGTTCGAGATGGACGCCGTCCAGCGGGGTAACCCGCTGAAGATAAGGGTCAGCTTCGTGGACCGCTCCGCGCGGGCGGAGGTCACACGCGATGGGGAGGACTCGTCGCTGACCGGCCCCACATCCGAACGCCCGATCGTGCTCTCGGACACCTTCTTCGCCGCCTACGAGGCGATGACGCAACATCTGACGGACCTCGAGGTCGGCTCGGAGTTCCCGGTCTACTTTGCCGCGCAGGGCGAGATCATGGTTCGTGTCGACCGGATCCTGGACGAGCGGATCCAGACCCCGGCCCGGACGATCCCTACCCGACGGTACCAGATGACGTTCCTCCGTCCGAACGGTCCATTCGGCGCAGAGGTCTGGTCTGACGACCATCGGCGCCTGCTCCGACTGAGCTTGCCTGCTGCCGGCATTGAAATCCTCCGAGAGGACATCGCCACGGTAAACGCGAGGCGCCAGACACTCGCGCACGCTGGCGACGAGGAGGTGCGAATTCCGGCGACGGGCTTTTCCCTCGCGGCCACCCTGTCGTCGCCCGGAAACGACCAGCCGCGCCGCGGCCACCCGGCAGTCGTGATCGTCCCCAGCTCGACGGCCCAGGATAGAGACGATGCGGTCGGCGGCGTCCCGCAGGCCGGGCTGCTCGCCCACGCGTTGGTCGACGCGGGCTATGTCGTCGTGCGGTACGACAAACGGGGCGTCGCCCAGAGCGGCGGTCGCCTCGAATCGGCCGGCGTCGGCGACTACGCGGAGGACGTCCGCGCGGCGTTCAAATACCTGGAGCGCCGGAAGGATGTCGACAAGGACCGCATCGGTGTGGTCGGCCGAGGCGACGCCGGTGCTATTGCGCTCCAGGTCGCCGCGCGGGAGAAGCGCATTGCCTGGCTCGTGCTGATCGGCACCGCATCCGTGCCGGGCGCCGATCTCGTCCTGGAGCAACAGGCGAAGGCGCTCGAGTCGTTGCCCCTCTCCCTGGAGGAGAAGGAGCAACGCATCGATCTCCAGAAGCGGATCGCCCAGGCGGTGATGACCGGCGAGGGGTGGGAGGGCATTGCGCCCGAGGTTCGCCGTCAAGCCAGTACGAGCTGGTTCCGCAGCTTTCTGCGGTTCGACCCGGCGGAGGCGATGGAGCGGACCCGCCAGCCCATCCTGATCCTTCAGCCAGGGCTCGACGCGCAGCTCGGTCCTGGTCACGGCGATCGGCTAGCCGAGATGGCGTTGGCCCGGAAGCGCAATGGCGGCGTCGAACTCGTGGACATCGCCGGCGTCGACCATCGACTCTCCGCGAGCTCACCCGATGACCAGACGGCGTCGGGCCTCGAGGCCACCAGGCTCGCCCCGGAGGTCGTGGGTGCGATCACGACCTGGCTTACGTCACCCGCCGCCATGGGCCGCCGCTAACACCTGCCCGGCCGGTGGTGATACCCTTCGGGGTTGTCGTCGCCTCTCGACACCACACCGTATAGGGAGGCAACGCCCGATCACCACCGATGGACTGTGGGTTGAGGCTCGACCTCGAGGGTCGTAGCGCGGGCAGGATGCCGTGACATGCGACCGACGCGTCGCTACAATGGGCCGCCAACATCGCCCACCAACGGGGACTACAGCCTTATGAAAATCGGAGTCGTTGCAGAGACCTTTCCAGGCGAGCGCCGGGTCGCCTTGGTCCCGGGTGTGATGCCTGCCCTGACCAAGGCCGGTCTGGAGGTCGTGTTGGAGCCCAACGCCGGCCTGGCCGCCGGGTTCCCGGATGGTGGCTACACGGACAAGGGGGCCACGCTGGCCTCACGCAACGAGGTCTACAGCACGGCTGACGTCCTGCTGCAGGTGCGTGCACCGGGAGCGAATCCTGGCGCCGGACAGGCGGAGTTCGCCCTGCTCCGGAAGGATCAAGTGCTCATCGGGCTGTGCGAACCGCTGACGAGTCACGACATGACCCGGCGACTGGCAGAAGCGGGTGTCACGACGTTCGCCATGGAGCTCATGCCGCGGATCACGCGCGCGCAGAGCATGGATTCGCTGTCCTCCATGGCTACCGTAACCGGCTACAAGGCCGTGCTGCTGGCCGCGATGACGGCGCCGCGGATGTTCCCGATGTTCATGACCGCGGCAGGAACGATCACACCCGCGAAGGTCCTGGTCATCGGAGCCGGCGTGGCTGGTCTCCAGGCCATCTCGACGGCGCGACGCCTGGGCGGAGTCGTGCATGCGTACGACGTGCGGCCCGCGGTGAAAGAGCAGGTGGAGAGTCTCGGCGCCAAGTTCGTAGAGTTGCCGCTCGAGACCGCGGGCGCCGAGGGCCAGGGGGGCTATGCGAAGGCGCAGGATGAAGCGTTCTACACGCGCCAGCGCGACCTGATGGCCAAGGTGGTGGCCGACAGCGATGTGGTCATCACGACCGCCGCGATCCCCGGCAAGCCGTCGCCCGTCCTCGTGACCGCCGACATGGTCGCCGGCATGCGCGCCGGATCGGTCATCGTCGACCTGGCGGCGGAGCGAGGAGGCAACTGCGAGCTCACCAAGGCGGACGAGACCGTGACGTCGCACGACGTGACGATTCTTGGTCCGACCAACCTGCCGTCGACCGCGCCGTATCACGCGAGCCAGATGTACGCCAAGAACATCACGACATTCCTGCTACATCTCGTCAAGGACGACCAGCTCAAGGTCGATCTCGAGGATGAGATCACGCGGGACACCCTGTTGACGCGCGACGGCTCGATCGTGCACGCACGAGTCCTCGAGCTCGCCGCGAGCGCTGGGTCGTAGGGTCCGAAAGGGAGGCACAGCTCATGGACGCGTTCGTTTCGGTTTTGACCATCTTCGTGCTCGCCATGTTCGTCGGCTGGATGGTGATCACGAAGGTCCCGCCGCTGCTGCACACGCCACTGATGTCCGGAACGAACGCCGTGTCGGGTATCACGGTCATCGGAGCGATGCTCGCGGTTGCCACGCCGAATCAGTTCACCACGATTCTCGGCTTCCTCGCGGTCGTCTTCGCCATGGTCAACGTCGTCGGCGGTTTCCTCGTGACGAACCGGATGCTGAGCATGTTCAGGAAGAAGGATTGAGGCGTGGAAAACGCGATTACGAACTTCGGCTACCTGATCGCCGCCATCCTATTCGTGCTCTGCTTCATGCAGCTGTCGCACCCGCGAACCGCGGTGCGCGGCAATCTCACGGGCTTCGCGGCCATGGCCCTTGCCATCGCCGTGACCCTCCGTGAGCCTGCGATCCTCGAGCGGTGGACGGCCACGCTGCCTGTGATCGGCGCAGGCGTCCTGGTCGGCGGACTCATCGGCGCCGTCTTCGCGCTCAGAGTCAAGATGACCGGGATACCGGAGATGGTGGCGTTGTTCAACGGCTTCGGAGGCGGTGCCTCCGTGCTGGTGGCTGGCGCCGTACTGACCGACGCAGACGCTCCGACCCTCCAGATGACCATCCCGACCGTTCTGTCCGGTCTGATAGGCGGGGTGACCTTCTGGGGCAGCCTCGTCGCCTTCGACAAACTCCAGGGACTACTGCTGCCAGGCAAGCCGATCGTGTTCGGAGGACAGCAACTGCTGAACGCCCTCCTGGGTGTGCTGGCGATTGTCCTCGGGTTCATGGTCGTCTCGAACCCGTCCGAGACGACGTTCTACTGGGCGCTCGTCGGGGTCGCGTCGCTGATGGGCGTGCTCCTGACGATTCCGATCGGCGGCGCCGACATGCCTGTGGCGATCGCGCTCCTCAACTCGTACTCGGGCCTTGCGGCCGCAGCGACAGGCTTCGTCCTGAACAACAACGTACTCATCATCGCGGGCTCGCTCGTGGGTGCCTCAGGCATCATCCTCTCCCAAGTCATGTGCAAGGCGATGAATCGCTCGCTGGTCAACGTGCTGACCGGCGCGATCGACGCGGGTTCCGGGGACGTCGCATCGGCCGACGAGGTGTATGCCGGCAAGGTGAAGTCATCGACGGCCGACGAGATCGCCATGTTGCTCGAGACCGCCTCACGCGTCGTGATCGTACCGGGCTACGGACTCGCCGTCTCCCAGGCGCAGCACGCCGTACGAGACTTCAGCCAAGTGCTCGAGGCGCGCGGTGTCACGGTCGAGTTCGCCATCCACCCGGTCGCCGGTCGCATGCCAGGCCACATGAACGTCCTGCTCGCCGAGGCCGAGGTGCCCTACGACAAGTTGAAGGAAATGGACGAAATCAATCCGTCGTTCGAACAGACGGACGTCGCGATCGTGATCGGCGCCAATGATGTCGTGAATCCGATGGCGCGAACCGACCCGTCGAGCCCGATCGCCGGCATGCCGATCCTGAACGTGGACAAGGCCCGCACGGTCGTGGTCATCAAGCGCAGCCTGAGCCCTGGCTTCGCCGGCATCCCCAACCCCCTGTTCGCCGCCGACAACACCCTTATGTTTTTTTCGGACGGCAAGAAGGCCGTCATCGACCTGATCGCGGCCGTCAAGGACCTATGAGCCGTCGACCCGCCACCGTCGTCGACCGGCATCGGACGCTCGCCTGATCGTTACCCATGTGGATCCTGCAGACGCCAGAGGGCCACGAGAGTGGCCCTCTGACCTTCCGTCTCGCGAGCCCCGGTCACAAGACGCTCGGACGCGCACCCACCGCTGACTTCGTCGTCGAGGCCGCCCTCGTATCGCGCTTCCATTGCCGGGTGACACTCGCCGGCGATGGCACCCTCGCGCTCGAGGATCTCAAGAGCACGAACGGAACCTTCGTGAACGAGCAGCGCATCGAGCGCCACGCGCTCGAGTCCGGAGATCGGATCCGAATTGGCCGGCTCGACTTGATCGTGTCCAGCACTGGGTAGACGGGGACTGCTCAGGGCTCAGGGCTGATTGCACCAACAGGCCCGCCCTGACCGTCCGGACGGAGAACACGGTGCCTCCTGGGTCAATCGCGGTTCTGGCCCGGCCGACCGCGCCGAACCACATCCCGCTCGTGGACTGACCCAGCCTACGGCAGCGTCAGCGCTACCAAGGAGCCCGGCTGCCGACGCCGCGCACTCCCCGACTGCACCAGGATGTACTGCTTGCCTTCGTGCAGGTAACTCATCATGCCGTACTGGCCCGGTATCGGGATCTCGACGCTCGCCAGGATCTGCCCGGTCCGCTTGTCGCGGGCGTGCAGCATTGGCATGCCGCCCTCGTTCGTCTCGGTGTCACCCCGCAGGTCCTCCGTCGTCTGTACCAGCAGGTCCCCCATGACCATCTGGATGGAGAACCCGGTTCCTCCCGGGTTGGGCATTTCCACGCCCGCCAGGAGCGGGTGGTTCCTGACCCGCTCGGGAGCCTGACCGACCGGAAGATCCCAGAGTTTGTCGCCCGTGTTCATGTCGTAGGCCGCGAGCGCCTGATACACGGGCGTGTACACAGGCAGCCCGTCGATCAGCGGCAAGAACGCACGGGGGCCGCCAGGCGCCCAGTCGGCCACGGTGGTACCCGTGGTCGCTGTATGCCGCTCACGTCCCCGCCACGCCTCTGCGGAGCGCCCGGGCATCCCCCGCTCCTCGTCCACCCCGTTCGTGGGCACGAGGAACGACGGGGCGCTGCAGAGCCGTCTGTGCGAGGCGTACATCACGCCAGTGGTGGGATCCGCGACGGGCGGATGGTAGATGTTCACGCCGCCCAGGCAGCTCACGACGTTGCGGTAATCCTGGTCGTGTGGGTAGGGCAGCGGCGGGACGTAGAGGCCCCCGACTCGGAACTCACTCAGAATCTCCAGGGCCTGCCGCCTCAACGCGGGCGTGTAGGCGATCACGAACTCGTCCGTGATGCCATCCACGACGATCGGGTCCAGCGGTTCCGGGCGGGTGGGGTACGGCTGCGTGGGCGCCGTGTAGTTCCCCGGGACCTCGGTCTGCATGACCTGGCGTTCCTCGATGGGCCAGATCGGCTCGCCGGTCTCCCGGTTGAAGGCGAAGATGAGGCCCTGCTTCGTGTTCTGGATCAACGCGGGGATCCGTCGTCCGTCCACCGTCAAGTCCATCAGAATAGGCGCGGCCGGCGTGTCGTAGTTCCACTGATCGCTTCGGTGGATCTGGTAGTGCCACTTCCGCTCTCCGGTCTGAACGTCCAGCGCGAGGACGCTGCCACCGAAGAGGTTGTCGCCCGGTCGATGGCCCGTGTACGACTGCACCGTCGATGCGTTCGTCACGATGTAGACGAGCCCCAAATCCGGGTCGGCGGAGGCGGGCGTCCACGATGACATGTCGCCCGACCACCGCCACGCGTCGTTCTCCCACGTATCGTGACCAAGCTCGCCGGGTCGCGGAATCACGTGAAATTTCCAGAGCGCCTCCCCCGTTGCGGCGTCGTAGCCCATGATGTCACCCGGGACGTTCTCGATCCGCGTCTGGTCGTAGCTGGGCTCGTGGCCGACGAGCACGACGACCACGCCGTTGACCACGATCGGCGGCGACGAGCTGGTGACCATGCCCAGCGGCCTGGGAATTCCGTAGTCCGGGTCGTAGGGCTCGTCCCAGTTCAACCAGGGCTCCCAGTCGCGCACGAGGTCCGGGATCAGATCGACCACCCCGGTCCGGGAAAACTCTTCCAGGGGGACGGGCGTGCCCCACTGCTCCAGCGGGCGCCCAGTCTTGGCGTCCAGAGCCCACAAGAAGAATGCGGGTGTCGTGATGTAGATCACGCCCCGTCCCTCCACCTCCGCATAGGCGACGCCCTTGCCGAAGTCCGTTCTCGGCGAGCGGAGATATCTGGTCGTCTCGGGCTCTCGGAACGTCCAGAGCGTCTCGCCTGTGGAAGCGTCGATCGCCGCCACTTGCCGCCGCTGACCGACGACGGTGTACAGCACGCCGTCCACGAATACCGGCGTGGACCGGAACGTGTACTCGACCCCCGGGCCGAAGTTGTCGCCCCGCCAGGTCCAGGCGACCTGCAGGTCGGAGAAGTTGGAGGCGTCGATCTGGCTCAGCGGTGTGGACCGCGTGTGCCCTGCGTCGCCGCCCAGGAAACGCCACTCGCCGTTCTCGACGCCAGTCCGTTGCGCGGACGTTCCGGATGGAACGCTCAGGAGAGCCACGAGAGTCAAGACGCCGCTGCCGAACCGGGATCCGATCGTCATGCTTCCTCCTTGACCCTCCGTGTGAGTTCCGTGCGAGTTCCGTGTGAGTTCCGTGTCCGTTCCGTGTCCGTTCTCGTCGGCGCGCGATTCACGAGCCGACGAGGAAGGGGTTAGTCCGGCGCTCGTGGCCGATCGTCGTCGTCGGCCCGTGGCCAGGGTACACATCGGCGTCGTCTGCGAACGCGAAGAGCACCTCTTTGATCGATCGAATGAGCGTGGCGAAATCACCACCGGGCAGATCCGTCCGGCCGATCGATCCGGCAAACAGCGTGTCGCCGACGAAGAGCTGCGTACCCTCCTCATTCGCCCGCCCGACCTGAAGACAAACACCGCCGGGACAGTGTCCGGGCGTGTGGTGCACGGTGGCGTGGTAATCGCCGAAGCTCCATGGACCGGGACCGTCATAGAAGAAATCGACCGGGGCCGGCGCCTCGACCTGCATGCCGAACGCGAGTCCCTGCTGAACAGCGCCCTCGTACAGAAACTGATCATCGGGATGCAAGCCGATCGGCGCGTGCAGCGCCCGCTTGGCTCGGGCGACGCCGGACACGTGGTCCATGTGCGCGTGGGTGAGCAGGATGTACTGGATGGCGATCGTCTCGCGTTCGACGTACGCCAGCAGGCTATCGACTTCATCACCCGGATCGATGATGACGCCCTCGCGAGTTCGCTCGCACGCGAGTACGAACCCGTTTTTCTGGAATGGCGGAACCGCAGCAACCTCAATGAGCATGGCCATTAGTGTCCGGTCCGACGTGCGTCACCACGTTCTCGGGGGGGCATTCCTGCTGGCGCCATCGCTCCTGCGCCTACGTCCAGCTAGCCCGTCGTCTCGCCTTGCCAGACGGGTGCCGCGCGCCGGGAGTGTGGCGACACTCGTCGGACTCGGTATGATAACGTCTCGCGAGTTCACCCGTCCGACCTTGGGCCGGCCGGGATCGGGCTCCTTCACCGCAAGGGTGGTCACTCATGATCCTCGCCGCCGTCGATGACCTGATGTTCTCGTCGAAGATACGAACGACTGCGGGCCAGCTCGGCCTGGACGTGACGTTCGCACGCTCACCCGAGCAGGTGCTCGAGCAGGCCCGAGCGTTGTCCCCCGGGGTCGTGATCCTCGACCTGAACAGTACCCGCTGCCGACCTCTCGAAGCGATCGCGTCGCTCAAGGCCGATCCAGATCTCGCGGCGCTCCCGACGGTCGGGTTCGTGTCGCACGTTCAGACCGACCTCATCGAAGCCGCACGGCAGGCCGGCACCGACGAAATCCTTCCGCGGTCGGCATTCACAGCGCAGCTGGCCGAGATACTCGAGCGAGGCCGGTGATCGAGCCTCCGGGCCTCACGGACATCTATCGAGCCCGTCTTCGAATCGCCCCCCACATACGCAGGACGCCTCTCGCCCACTCACCCTGGCTCTCGCGCGTGTCGGGCGGGGACATTCACCTCAAGCTCGAGTCGCTTCAGATCACGAATTCGTTCAAGCTTCGAGGTGCCTTCAATGCCGTCCTTCGACTCCTCGAGCGGGGCCCTGACGACGAGCCAAGCGATCAGTCGACGCCGGCCCAGATCGTCACGGCGTCGGCCGGAAACCATGGTCGCGCTCTCGCCTACGTGGCGGAGCGCCTCGGTCTTGCATTGACAGTCTACACCTCGAAAGACGCGCCTCACACCAAGCTCGACGCCATGCGCAGCCATGGCGCCGACCTCAGGGCCGTTGCGGCCGACTACGACGATGCCGAGCGGCTCGCCAAAGCCCACGCGGCCAACGACGGCTCGATGTATCTGTCACCGTACAGCCATCCGGACATCATTGCGGGGGCGGGCACGATCGGGCTAGAGATCTTCGAGGACTTGTCGGACGTCGAGGCGGTGCTGGTTCCGGTCGGCGGTGCTGGTCTCGTAAGCGGCGTGGCGAGCGCCACGAAGGCCATCGGGCCCCAGGTCGAGACGATCGGAATCGAGGCGGCCGCGTCGCCGGCGTTCAACGAAAGCATAGCGGCCGGTCGGGTCACGGAAGTGGAGGTCGGCCCGACGATCGCAGATGGGCTGACGGGGAACATGGACCCAGAAACGATCACGTTCGATATCGTGCGGCGGGTCGTGGATCGCCTTGCGCTGGTATCCGAACAAGACCTCGTGGCGGGCATCCAGGGCCTCGTTCGTGAGGAACACCTGATCGCCGAAGGAGCCGGCATCGCCGCCGTGGCGGCGGTCCTGGGCGGCACGGTCGACCTGCGCGGGCGACGCGCGGTGCTGGTCGTGTCGGGATCGAATATCGACGCTACACGACTCGCCGACCTGCTGGCAGCTGGTTGAGTGGAGTGAGCTGCCCGACGGGCGAAGCGCGCTCGACCAGCCCGCGCCAGAGCTGGGAGGCCCCATCCCGCCAGTACCACGCACCGAGTGCCGCGAGACCCAGGAGGAGCAGGAGCAGGAGCCACCCCGATCGCCTGGGCGAGCGGCGCGCTGCAACCGGTGCGGCCGACGCCTCGACCGCCCGACCTTCGAGATCGGCCCCGAGGCTCTTCAGGTCGGCTGACAAAGCGGCCGCGCTCGCCTCGCGTTGGTCGAGGCTCCTCATGAGCGTGCGCCCCACCAGGGCATCGAGCTCCGGAGGGACCCGGCTATTGAGGCTACTCGGCGCCGCCAGCGCCCGCTGCAGCACTTGCACGAGCGTCGACTCCGCACCCGCCTGAGCAAACGGCGACACGCCGGTCAGCATCTCATACAGCACGGTGCCAAGCGAGAAGACGTCGGTTCGCCCATCGACAGTGCCTCCGAGCGCCTGCTCTGGAGACATGTAGGCCAGCGAGCTGAGCATCGTCCCCGCCGCGTCGGCTTCGGCAGCATTGGCGCGGGCCCGTCCGCCCGCCGTCCACCGTGACAAGCCATAGTCGAGGAGCTTCGCCCGACCCGTCGGCGTGATCATAATCGTCTCGGGGTTGATGTCACCGTGCAACAGACCCTGAGCGTGGCCGTCGGCCACGGCGTCGGCCACCTGCGTCGCCAGGTCGATGGCTCGCTTGGGATTCAGCGGCCGATCGCCCATGAACGCCCGCAGCGTGGTACCCGGCACGAACTCGAAGACCAGGAAGAGCCGCTCTCCGTCCTCGCCTGGCTCGAAGAGCGACGCGACGCTCGGGTGGGACAGCGCGGTGGAGGCGCGCGCATCCGCCAGAAACGCTTCCCGGCTTTCTGGATCCCCGGCGACATCACCGCCGATCAGCTTGATCGTCACCGTGCGGCCGAGCCTGCTGTCGCGTGCCCGCACCTCGTCACCAAGGCTGCCGGCCCCGAGCCGCTCGATGACTTGATAGTGCCCTATGGTCTCGGCCATTGAAGACGAGGAATTATACTCACGTCCCGCGCCGGAAGTCCTGCGACGGCAGCCCGACCAGACGAAGCCATCCAGACGGCGTGACGCCGGGGCCGGCCCGCAGCCCAAAGCCAGGAACCCAGAGCCGAGCGCCGCTAGCGACGGGGCTTGGACGGTCGGATCTCGACGCGACTCGGCAGGCTGCGCGGATCGTGCGCAAGCAGGTCGACGACCGTCCGCGCGACATCCTCTGCCTCGAGCTTCCACCCTCCAGCGCCGGAGCCGGACCTGGAGAAGTCCGTGTCCGTCGATCCGGGCAGCACGTAGCTGACGCGGATGTCGTCGTGGCGGAGCTCCTGCATGAGCGCCTCGCTGAAGGCGTTCAGTCCCGCCTTCGACGCACAGTAGGCCGCGCCGCCCGGGAACGGGTTCTTGCTGGCGAGGCTGCTGATGTTGATGATCCAGCCGCCGCCGCGCCGTTTCAGCTCCGGAATACCCGACCGGCAGCAGTGGAAGACACCGCTCAGATTCGTGTCGAGCACCTCCCGCCACTGCTCGACCGAAAGCGCTGACGCCTCGGCGAAGATGCCGACACCTGCGCCGTTCATCAGAATGTCCACGCCGCCGAACGCGGCGACGGTCGCATCGACCATGCGCTGCACCTGGTCTGGATCTCGAACATCGACCTGACACGTCTCGACGTGCGACGCATGCTGACTCCCGACCACGGACGACATCTGCCGCTCGAGTGACACTCTCGCCACTGCGAGCCGGGCGGCGCGGCGGCCACCGATCGTCACGCGCGCGCCGTGGGCGACAAGCCTCGAGGCGAGCGCCAGGCCGATGCCGCTCGAGCCTCCGGTGACGATCGCGACTTTCCCGTCGAGTTGAGGCGTCGTAGTCATCCCACTACAATACCGTTGTGTCGACCCACGGTCATCCCGCACGATGCCATGCCAATCGCAGCCGTCATCGGTGCCGGTAGCATCGGTGGGGCCATCGCCCACAAGCTGGCTGAGCGTGACCGTTTCCGAACGGTTCGCCTGATCGATCCGGCCGGTCGCGTCGCAACAGGGAAGGCGCTGGACATCCAGCAGGCGGCGCCCACGCAGGGGTTTGCCACGAGGCTGACCGGCAGCACCGATGTCCTCGATGCGCTCGGAGCCCAGGTCATCGTACTCGCAGACGACATAGACCCCGAGCAGGGTCTGCTGCAGGCCGATCGGGCCGTACTGACCGTGCGCACGCTCGTCGCGCATGACGCGAGCTCGACGATTGTCTGCGCCGCTCCATCCCTACACGACGTGGTGGAGCGCGCGACCCGTGAGCTGGCCGTACCCAGGACGCGGGTCATTGGATCGGCACCAGAAGCTCTCGCCAGCGCCGCTCGTGCGCTGGTGGCCCTCGAGGTCGACGCCGATCCCGCGGACGTCGCGCTCACGATTTTGGGCGTGCCTCCGAACGCCTTCGTTGTTCCCTGGAGTCAGGCCTCGATCGCCGGCGTCCCGTGCGATCAGCGACTGCGGCCTGGGCGGCTCGCCTCGCTCGGCGCACGACTACATCACTTCTGGCCGCCCGGACCGTACGCCGTTGCAAGCGCCACGGCCCGAGTGTGCGAGGCAGTGGCGCTCGGATCGCAACGTGTCTTCTGCTGCACTGTCGTGCTCTCCGGCGAATTCGGGTTGCGAGACCGCGCCATGGCGATGCCCGTGCGGCTCGGTCCAGGGGGCGCGGTCCACCCGGTCAACGCGAGCCTCACCCCGCACGAGCGCGTGGCGCTCGACAACGCGATCGCCCCCCAACACTGAGTCGGCCACGTCATCGTGAATTTCTGTGGCGCTGTGGCGAACCTCCGTACACACCAACGCCCTGTAACACCGACCGAGGGTAGTCACAGGGCGTAAGAATCTCGAGGTGTCGAAGCTCAGGCGACGCGACGCATCGACAACCCGTCGGCGAACGCGGCGAGGCGATCTCGGAGTATCAGCCGGCCGCGATGGAGTCGGGACTTCAGAGTCTGGGTCTTCACGTGCAGGACCGCGCTGGCCTCCTCGGTCGAAAGCCCCTGGATGTCCCGGAGGATGACCGGGGTCCGATAGATGGCCGGAAGATCGCCGAGTGCCTTCATCAGGCGTGCACGCATCTCGCCGCGCAGCACCGCATCGTCGGCCAGCGAGCTCCAGTCCGGGATCTCGGCGCTCACCGGCGTGCGCGCATCGCCGTCGTCGCTTACCCACTCTGTCGCCTGCACCTCGGCCGGACGACGATACTTTGAGTTCCTCAGCCGAGACATGGCCGTGTTGAACGTGATTCTATAGATCCAGGACGAGAGGGCGGCGTCACCGCGGAACGCTTCGATCTTCTGGTACACCTTGAGCAGGACGTCCTGCGCGACCTCCTCGGCGTCCTCGCCGTTCTTCATGTATCGAAAAGCCAACTGATAGATCCGAGACCCGTACTCGGCTGAAAGATCAGACACCGCCGACTCGTCTCGTGCTCGCAACCGCTTGACCAGAGCGTTCTCCGTAGCCAGGTTCCTCATCGTTCCTCCCAATGCCTAGAAGAACACCTTACGCCTGGCGGATATTCCAGCCTCGAGCTTAAAAACGATAAGCGTTGTGTTATCAACGTTTTACAAGATGTTGATTTATCTTGGCGGCGTCTAGTGACCCGGGCAGATCAACCACCGAGCGCCGCGACAGGCTCGGAAATGACACGGTCGAAGACGTCAGCAAACTGCTCTGCGAGCGCAACCTCCACGGTCGAGGCCGGCACGGCTCGACCGAGCAGCTGCTCGAGCGACGTGACATCTCGCTCGTGCAGGCCGCACGGCACGATCAGACGAAAGTGGCTGAGATCGGTCGAGACGTTGAAGGCGAAGCCATGGCTCGTCACCCACCGCGAGATTCGCACACCGATCGCTCCGAGCTTCTCGTCCCCGACCCACACGCCCGTCAGGCCAGGCACTCGCCTCGCCTCGACGTCGAAGACCGCGGCTGTACGGATGAGCACTTCCTCGATGTCGCGCACGTAGCGGTGCACATCGCGGCGATCCGGCCGCAGGTCGATGACAGGATAGCCCACGATCTGGCCCGGGCCGTGGTAGGTCACATCGCCTCCCCGCCCGGTCTCGTGCACCTCGATCTCGAGACGTCGGAGCCGGTCTTCGCTGGCCACGATGTGCTCCCGGCTGCTTCGCGCGTTGACGCCGAGCGTAATGACCGGAGGATGCTGGAGCAGGAGGAGTCGATCCGGTGTCGATCCGGCGCGGCGTTGCTCGACGAGCGCGGCCTGCAGCTCGGACGCCGCAGCGTACTGAACCACGCCCAGCCGATGAATCTCGAGCGGGCGGCCCGGCACCCCCTCAGAGCGCGGCTTCGTCGAAGTTCTCCAGGTGATGCTTGACCCGGGCCATGAACTGGTCGGCGACGGCCCCGTCGATGAGGCGATGGTCGTAGCCCAGCGTGAGGTAGGCCCGGAGCCGGATGGCGATCGCGTCATTGACGACGACCGGCCGCTTCTCGAGCGCACCCACGCCGAGGATGGCGACCTGCGGCTGATTGATGATCGGCATGCCGAACGCTGCGCCGAAGCTTCCGGGGTTCGTGATGGTGAAGGTGCCGCCGTGCACCTCCTCTGGATGGAGACGCTTCGTCCGCGCACGGTCCGCAACGTCGGCTATCGCCCGGCTCAGTCCAAGAACATTCTTCTCGTCGGCGTGCGGAATGACCGGGACGATGAGACCGTTGTCGAGCGCGACCGCGATCCCAAGGTTGATGTCCTTCTTGTAGACGATACTGTCACCGTCGATCGACGCGTTGATCACCGGCACGGCCCTCAGGGCCTCGAGCACGGCGCGCGCGATGAAGGCCAGGTACGTCAGCTTGACGCCCGCTTGGGCATACTCGCCCACCTTGGAGGCGCGCAGTGTCGCAACCCTCGAGAAATCGACGTCGAACACCGAGTGCACGTGAGCCGAGGTTCGCCGGCTCAGGACCATGTGCTCGGCGATCCGACGTCGCATCACGGACATGGGTACGACCTCGAGCCGCTCGCCCGGCCGGAATCCGGGGGCGGGAGGCTCAGCGGCCGTCGCGGCAGGCACGCCGGGCACTGCCTCCTCGCCCGCCGCCGCCGTGCCGCCACGCTCGATGAACGCCATGATGTCGCGCTTGGAGACCCGACCTCCGATGCCCGTGCCGGGCACCTGGGCGATGTCGACGTGGTGCTCGGCTGCGATTCGACGAACCAGCGGTGACGACTTCGGTGGGCGGCGCGCCTCCTGGTCTTCCTCCGAGCTCCGACCGACGGACGCCGCCGGGGTCACGTCGGAGGGCTCGGCGGTGTGCTCGTCCGTATGCGCTCCGGGGGTGGGCCTGGCGACGGACTCCGGAGAATCGGCGACGGCTTCTACCACGTCGCCCGCCTGTCCGATCACCGCGACGACCGAATCGACAGGCACCGTATCGCCCACGGCGGCCCGGATCGCGGTCAGGATGCCGGCCGCTGGAGAAGGAATCTCCGCATCGACCTTGTCGGTGGAAATCTCGAAGAGCGGCTCGTCCAGCTCGATCGGGTCACCGATCTGCTTGATCCATCGAACGATCGTCCCTTCGGCGATCGACTCGCCCATCTGGGGCATCACGACGTCGGTTGGCATCTGTTGGCTCCGGGGGGATCCGGGTCGATGGGCGCGGACGACAGGCGGCGGTGTTCAGCTGTGGATCGCGCCGCCGTGAATCGCATGGGCTGCCTCACCGATCGCTTCCGACATGGTGGGGTGCGCGTGAATCGTGCGCACCAACTCCTCGACCGTGCACTCGAGCCGCAGCGCCACCGCCGCCTCGGCGACCAACTCGGTGGCGCGGGGGCCGATCACGTGAACTCCCAGGACTTCGTCGTACTTTTTGTCGGCCACGATCTTCGCGAAGCCCTCGGTCTCGCCAGCGATCCGGGCTCTGCCCAGAGCGCTGAAGGGAAAGTGGCCGACGACGACATCGTACCCGCGGTCGCTCGCTTCCTGCTCGGTCAACCCGACGCCACCTATCTCTGGGTCGCAATAGGTGCAGGCCGGTACCTGATCATAGTTGATCGGCTTGACCGCCCGGCCCGCCAGGCGCTCGGCGGCGACGACGCCCTCGGCCGACGACAGATGGGCGAGTTGAGGGTGCCCCGGGCTCCCGAGCGTGATCACGTCGCCGATGGCGGAGATCCCTGGCACCGGCGTCCGGAACAGCTCGTCCACCCGCACGTACCCGGCCTCGAGGACCACTCCCGCCTCCTCCGCGCCAAGCCCTTCGGTGACCGGTCTCCGACCCGTGGCCACGAGCAGGTACTCTGCCTCGAGGCGCTCGGTCGCGCCGTCCGCCAACATCACATCCATGCGGACGCCGTCCGGATGCGCCTCGGCGGCGGTCATCTTCGCACCGGTGCGAACGGCGATACCCTGCGTGCCGAAGGACTTCTCGAGCTGAGCCGAGATGGCCTCGTCCTCGACCGGAACGAGCCGAGGCAGCAGCTCCACGATAGTGACGTCGCTGCCGAAACGCCGGAAGATCGATGCGAACTCCACACCCACGGCGCCGCTACCGAGCACGACGACCGACCTCGGCACGTGTGCCAGGCCGATCGCCTGGTCGCTCGTGATGATCCGCTCTTTGTCGATCGTGATCCCGGGGACACTCCGTGGCGCTGAGCCCGTCGCGACGACGATCTCCCGTGCCTGCAGCTGCCGGCTCTCGTGCCCGTCGACGTCAACCCTCCCACCGCCGACGAGACGCGCGGTGCCCTGAATCCACTCGACCCCGTTCTTCTTGAACAGGTACTCGATTCCCCTGTTCAGCCCACCGACGATACGGTTCTTGCGGGACTGCACGGCTGTCATGTCGATGCCGACCGGACCCTCACCAAGCGTGAGACCCCACTCCTTCGCCTGCTGCGCGACCTTCAGGGCGTGCGCGTGTTCGAGGAGCGCCTTCGTCGGTATGCAGCCCCAGTTCAGGCAGGTTCCGCCGAGGACCTTCTCGCGCTCGACCACGGCGACCCCGAGGCCGAGCTGCGCTGCCCGGATGGCAGCGACGTAGCCCCCGGTGCCCGAACCGATCACGACGAGATCGAACTGGTTGGCCACGCCATATTCCTTTCCATGATGGAGGCGGCCGGAGCGGTCGCGCGCCCCGACCTTAGCGAACCGCTCGCGACGGTGTCAATCGACGTTCCTTGAATCTGACACGCCTCACGCCTACAATCCAGGTTACTCGGAACAGATGAGTTCGAAGCAGAAGACCGTCCTGATCGTCGACGACGATGAGGGGATGCGCGACACGATCACCGCCATCCTCAAACGCGAGTATCGCGTGCGAGCGGTCGGGTCCGGCGAGGACGCGCTGGCACTCCTGCGACGCGAGCACGTCGACCTGATGCTCCTGGATGTCCGGATGCCAGGAATCGGCGGCTTCGATGTCTTGAAGGACGTCAAGGAGAATCACGGCCTCATCGAGGTCATCATGATCTCCGCCATCACCGAGGTCGAGACGGCCGTGCAGGCGATGAAGCACGGGGCGTATCACTACATCACGAAGGACTTCGAGTACGACGCGCTCCGGTCGCTCGTGCGCAATGCCAGCGAGCGCCAGGACCTGAATCGCCGTGTGCTGAGCCTCAACGATCAAGTAGCAGGACAGACGAAGCGCGAGTTCGTGCTCGGTCCCAGCCAAGCCATGCGAGACATCGCCACGCTGGTCGACAAGATCGCGAGCCTACCGGCCACCGTCCTGATCCTGGGTGAGAGCGGGACCGGGAAGGAACTCCTCGCTCGCCGGATCCACCAGCTGTCGGAGCAGCGTCGCGGTCCATTCATCGCCATCAACGTCGCCGCCACGCCGGCCGACCTGGTCGAGACCACGCTCTTCGGACATGAGCGAGGGGCGTTCACCGGCGCGGATCGCCAGCGGCTCGGCAAGTTCGAGCTGGCCGCCGGCGGCACTCTGTTCCTGGACGAGATCGGCGATCTTCGACTCGATCTCCAGCCGAAGCTGTTGCGGGCCATCCAGGAGGAGGAGATCGAGCGCCTGGGCGGCACGACTCCGATCAAGACCGATTTCCGTCTGATCGTCGCGACGAACGTCGACTTGGAAAAGGCGGTCCGGGAAGGTGCATTCCGTGAGGATCTCTTCTATCGCATCAACGTGATTCCGATGAAGCTGCCTCCGCTGCGCGACCGGCTCGAGGACCTACCCGATCTGGCCCGGCTGTTCATCGACCGCTACAACGTCAAGTTTCGAAAGCATGCGAGCGGATTCAGCCCCGAGGCGCTCGAGTCCTTGGCTCGGTACTGGTGGCCGGGGAACATTCGTGAGCTGGAGAACATGGTCGAACGGCTGGTCGCCATCCACGAGGGTGACTGGATCACGGCCGACGACCTGCCGCTCGATCTGCAAGTCGGGAACCTGGCGGCCGACGCGCGCGGCGGCGAGCTCTTTCAGCAGGCATGCGAGGCCTTCGAGCGAAACTTCATCATCCGGTCCCTGCAACAGTGCGGCTGGAACGTGACCGCCACGGCCCGACATCTCAACCTGCCCCTCAGCACGCTCAAGCACAAGATGACCCGGCTCGACGTCCGCGAGATCGCGAAGCGATTGCGCGGAGCCTGAAGTGGGCTGGCTTCGGGCTTCGGACTCAGAGCCAGGCCTCCGGAGCCAACCAGAGCCCACCAGAGCCCTGGTCGCCCACCCCCCGCCGCTAGCCCCACTTCTGTGATCGGCTGACGATTCTGTAATTCCGCGCGGCCCACCTCCTCGTCCCGACCTTCGACTCGGTTCACGCTCGTCGCAGTATTTGCCAACTTCGCCGGCTCCCGGCGACGCAGTTTTTCCAGCGTCTGCGCAGCCCTGCGCGCTCTTTTCCCCGCCAACGTTGGACCGGCCGAAACGGACCACCCGTTGCACAAGCGGCGGTGGCGTATCGACGAGTCGTGCGCACGAGAGTCCCAGTCCGCGAGTCGGGAGAGCAGATGCAAGCATCGAAGTTCAACGTTCGGGTGCCGTTCGGTGGTCGCGACGAAGTGTTTCTCATGAACACCCTCACCGACGCTCAACTCGTGGTGTCATCCGATGTCGAGTCCTTGCTCGATCGCGTGTCTGGCTCCACCCCGTCGCCGGAGCCTTGGACGTCGGACGAGCGCGAGACGATCGCCCTGCTTTCCGAGCACGGCTTCATCGTCGAGAGTCACGAACGAGAGCGCGCAGCGCTCGAGACGTTCTTCGATGACGTGCGTGAGGATTCCCGCGAACTGCGGGTCACCATCCTGACCACTATGCAATGCAACTTCGCGTGCGACTACTGCTTCCAGGGTGACCATGGCGGCTTCGACACCACTTCGAAGATGTCGCTCGACACCGTGGAGCGCGTCGCCACATGGATCACGACGAAGCTGGCGACCGTGCGTCCCGAGCGGCTCGCGATTACCTTCTTTGGCGGAGAGCCGCTGCTCAATCAGCCTGTGATGTATGCGCTGGCGGAACGCATGTGGAACGTCTGCCGCGAACACGACGTGCAGATGTACGTCGACGTCATCACCAACGGCCTGCTGCTGACTCCGGAGGTGGTGGCCCGTCTCAAGCCGTACGGCCTCAACGGCATCAAGGTCACGCTCGACGGGGATCAGGCGACTCACGATCGCATGCGCCCGCTGCGTGGTGGCCAGGGCACGTTCGAGCGGATCATCGACAACATCCGCCGGGTCGCCGATCAGTGCGCGATCACCATCGGGGGAAACTTCGACGAGACCTCTGTCGACAGTTATCCAGCGCTTCTTGACTTTCTGAAGGAGCAGGAGTTCGCGGATCGGATCGCGAAGGTCTCGTTCAAACCCATCGTTCGCACCGAGCCCAGTCAGCCGGGAGGCATCATTCCGCTCACCGCGGTGGCCTCCAATGGCTCGCCCCTGGGCGGCACCTGCATGACCTCGGTTGGCGCGGGGGGAAGCCCCTGCGATACCTGCCACTTCCTCGAGGAGAAGTCCGCTTTTCTCCGAGACGAGACGGAGCGTCGGGGGTTCCCGACGATCGACGGCGTGCATATGGGGCCGTGCGAGATTCACCATCGCCACGCCTACACGCTGGGGCCGGACGGCAGTCTGTACGCCTGCCCCGGCTTCACCGGCGAGTCTCGGCTGTCGACGGGGCACATCGACGGTCGGGTGGACTCAGATCGTGATCGTGCGGCCGCACAATTCGATGACTTGGCGCCCTGGAAGTCGTGCGGCGACTGCGCGTTCATCCCTGTATGCGCGGGCGGCTGCTCGGTTGCGTCCCATGCCGAGCAAGGCGACCTCAGTGCGCCCACGTGCCACAAGCAGAGCTTCGAGACGGCGCTCATCGGGCTCGCCGACAAGGCGGCAGCCCATAACACGGAGAGGTAATGACATGGCATCTCAGATCCGAGTCGTAAAAAAGAGCAATAAGGCGCTTCCGCCGTACTACTGCCCGTACTTGATCGACGGCGCAGAGGCACCCAAGTAGCGCGCCCCTCGGCGCGCCAACGGGGCACGCCCCCGCGTCACCACCTGACGTGGGAGGTTCGACACTCGTCGACCGCCGGACCATAATGAGGCGGTGTTCCCCGGACACGAAACGGTGCGGGCGACTGGACGGCCCCGGCGAGTGGCGGGGTGCGTCCGGCGCCTGTCCGCAGGGCGGATCCTTCCGAGCCTGGTCGGCCTGCTGCTGGCGAGCGCCGCCTGCGCATCGACGCCGCCTCTCTACACTCCGGCACCGGCTGTGCTGCGAGTCGGGCTCCCGCTTCCGAGCGTCAGGTCGAGCTCGATCGGCACTCGGGTCGTCGCCTGGATTCTCGCCGGCGGCCTGCTCCTCCGCACCGATGGCGAGGGACGCCATCACTCCGACATCGCCGTAGGCTGGGACGTGTCGGACGACGGCCTCACGCTCACGTTCCGTCTCCACCCGGCCGCTCGGTTCGCCGATGGTGAGCGTCTGACCGCCACGAGCGTGAAGGCATTCCTTGATGCTGTGCTCCAGGATCCGGGACAGCTCGCCCCGTACCCGGCACTGCGCGACATCACGGCGGTCGAGGCACACGGGACGGACACCGTCGTGCTGCGGCTGTCCGAGCCCTCCGGCCTGCTGCTCTCCAATCTCGACTTCCCGGTCACGAAGAGAGCGGAGGACGGTCGAGAGATCGGAGCCGGTCCGTTCGTCATCGAATCGGAGTCGGCGGATCTGACCGTCCTTCGAGTGAACCCGTATCACCATGGCGGCCAATCGCACGTCAGCACGATTCACTTGCGGAGCTTCGAGACGGTTCGCGCGGCGTGGGCCGCCATGATGCGCGGTGAGATCGACTTCCTGTATCAGGTACCGAACGACACGCGAGAGTTTCTGGAGCGGGAATCCGGTGTCCGGATGCAGCCCGTGCTGCGCCGCAGCGTCTTCTCGCTCGTGTTCAATATGCGGCGTCCGATGTTCCGGCCAGCCGAGGTGCGGACGGCCCTCAGCGAGGCCGTGGACCGGCAACAGATCGTCGATCTCGCGCTGCGCGGTCACGGGGAGCCGGCCACGGGTTATCTCTGGCCGCATCACTGGGCCAGGCGTCCGGACACACCGTCCTTCGGCTATTCGCCGCGTCGATCACTCGCGGCTCTCGAGGACCGTGCTGCCGAACCGGCGCGTGGTCGTATGCGAGGTGCCAAGCTCCGTTTTCGCTGTCTCGTTCCTGCAGGCGTGTCCCCACACGACCGGGTGGCCATCGTGCTGCAGAAGCAACTCTTCGACATCGGCGTGGACATGCGAATCGAGCCGGTGCCGATCGGTGACTTACCCCGGCGTCTCGCGGCTGCTGACTTCGACCCGGTTCTGCTCGATCTCAACAGCGGTACGAGCCTCGCGCGGATCTACGCCTTCTGGCACTCCTCCAGCGCTGGGTTCTTCGCGAACCTGGACTACACCGCCACCGACGAACCGCTGGAGGCGCTCCGGGCGGCCCGGACCGATCGCGAGGTACAGGACGGCCTGGACCGTGTGCAGCGAACGCTGTTTCGTGATCCTCCGGCTGTCTTTCTCTGCTGGCCGGAGACCACCCGCGCGGTCACCGACCGCTTCGTCGTCCCGGACCCGGAACTGGATCTCGTGACGACAGTCCGTCGATGGCGGCTGGCCAACCCTCCCGAGGGTGAATCGTGAGGACGATCACCGCACGCTTCGTCATGCTCGGGGCGACCGCGGCCGTCGCACCGCTGCTGCTGTACGGCGTCGTGTCGATATGGTCCCTGCTCGCCAGTACCGGGAGTCGGTTGATCAAGGCAACCTCAGCGTCGCCCGACGCGCAGCCGAGCAGGTCCACCGCTACGTATCGGCGAGCGTGGCGATCCTGACGGCGCTCGCGGCCGACCTGCAGAACACCGATCTCGAACCCTGGCAGCAGGAGCGTATCCTGCGCAACTACGTCCTGGCGTTTCCCGAGTTTCGCGAAATCACGCTCTTCGGCGAGTCGCGGACGCCGATCGTGTCGAGTCAGGTGTCCGCACCGACCGTTACCTTGCCACCGCTCGAGATGGTCGGCGACAACGACACATACTTGTCGCCCGTCGCGGTGGACGACGACCTGATGCCAACGACCACAGCTACCATCCGTGTGACCCATCTCGATGGTCGCCAGGACTGGCTGGTCGGTGCATTCGACTTGATGGAAATCTGGCGGATGGTCGACGGTATCCAGGTCGGTCAGCAGGGCTACGCGCTGATCCTCGCGATGGACGGGCGTCTGATCGCCCATGGTAACCCGAACGAAAAACGCCGCATCGCGCGCGGAGAGAACCTGATCCACCACCCGCTGCTCGGGAGCGGCGACGTCGCCATGGGCGAATCGCTCGTCGGTGAATACTCGACCGGCGCCATCTCGACACTCGGGGCCGCCACCTCGATTCCCGAGCTGGGTTGGACCTTGATCGTCGAGCAGCCGACGGCGGAGGCGTACGCCGCCGCCCGGCAGCTGGCACTTCAACTCATCATCACGATCGGCCTGGCGCTGGCGGTGACCATCACGATCGGCCTGCTCTGGGGACGCTCGTTCATCAGCCCGATCGCAGCCCTGATGCAAGCCACACGGGCAATCGCCGATGGACGGCTCGACGAGCGAGTCCGGATCGAGAGCCAAGATGAGTTTCGCGAACTGGGCGACTCGTTCAACCAGATGGCCGACCGCGTGGTCGAGCTGCAGGACGACGTCCGCAAGCAGGAGCGACAAGCGGTCTTCGGACGCATCGCCGCTGGGCTCGTGCACGACCTGTCGCACCCGATCCAGAACATCGGCAACAGCTGCAAACTGATTCTCAAGATGGCGGACGACGAAGATTACCGGGCAACATTCACGCGTACGGTCGATCGCGAGTTCTCGGCGATCCGACGAGTGCTCGACGGCCTTCGGAATCTCGCGCGGCCAATGCCGCTCGAACGCTTCCCGATCGACGTGAACCGCTCCATCCTCGAGGTGACGGAATCCATGGAGCCGCAGGCCGAGATCGCCGGCGTCACGCTCGCGAGCGACCTATCGGAGGACACACCGCGCCTCGAGGGCGACCTCTTCGCCCTGTCGCGCGTCTATCGAAACCTCATCACCAACGCGCTCCAGGCGACCCCACCGGGAGGCCGGATCACGATCGCCACCGAGCGCCAGGACGACCGAGTCCGCATCGCGGTCTCCGACACCGGGTGCGGAATCCCGCCTGAGAAGCTGGAAGCCATCTTCGAGGACTTCGCGACCACGAAGCGACGAGGGCTCGGCCTAGGCCTCGCCGTGTGCAAGAAGATTGTGGAGCAGCTGGCGGGCGAGATCGAGGTCTCCAGCGTGGTAGGCCAGGGTTCGACCTTCACGCTCATATTCGGCGCGCTGACCGACACCCAGGCACCCGACGGTGCACCGACCCCACGTAACGGTGGGATGCCGAGCGTTGACCAGGCCGATACCGAAGTGGAGACTCACGAGCCGGTCACCAACCTGACGATCGGTGACCGGGCCGAAACCGCAGGACGCTAACGCCAGCCGCGAGAGGCGGTCAACCATGCCCCTCCCGCGGACAGCCGGAAGGAACGACGCGTAGATCTCGAGTGCGACGCGTCAGCCGACGCGGTCGCGGTTACTACACTGGCAGGACCGAGTCCTTGAGCTGCTTGGCAATTCGGGCCTTGACGACGGTCTTGGCCGGAATCTTGATAGCTTCGCCAGTCGCCGGATTCCGACCCATGCGGGCCTTCCGCTTCTGGACGACGAGCTTCACCATGCCAGGCAGCGTGAACTCGCCGGTTCGCTTGAGCTCTGCTTCGGAGAGCTCGAGCAGTGCGTCGAAGAACTCTCGCGCCTGGGTCCGCTTCACACCGAACCGCTCGGCAAAGTGATTGAAGAGTTCCGACTTGCCCATTCGGCGGGCTTCAGCCATTGAGATCCCCCTGACACATGCGCGCGTGAGATAAACTCACGGACGGTCGCGCGCCACCGACCGTCGAGGTTTTCCCTGAAAATCGGCGTATGGTACCGCGCGCTCTGCTTGCTGTCAATCTGGTCCTGCGCGGCCGGGGCCGCCGATCCGGGCGGTGTAAGATGACGCCATGCCACGCTCAGTCCTGGAGACGTTTTCCAATCCACGTCCGGAACGGGACTACGAGATCGCGATCGATTGCCCGGAGTTCACTTCCGTCTGCCCCAAGACCGGGCTCCCGGACTTCGGCACGATCCGGATCACGTACGTCCCCGATCAGGCTTGCATCGAGCTCAAGGCGCTCAAGTACTACCTCATCGAATTCCGCGACAAGGGCATCTTCTACGAGGACGTGACGAACCAGATTCTGGACGATCTCGTGGACGCCTGTCATCCGCGCCGAATGGTGGTGACGGGTGATTTCTCTGTAAGAGGCGGAATCAAGACATCCGTCACGGTCCGCTACGACGGTCCGGCAACAGGCTGATTCGACAGGGTTTCCTGGAAACTCGAGTCGCACCTTGGAGCCCATCCATCTCCCGATTGACGGCACGCTCGATCTGCACGCCTTCGCGCCGCACGACGTGCGGGCGGTTGTCGACGACTACGTCGTGGCCGCGCACGCCGCGGCTCTCGAAGAGATCCGGATTATCCACGGCCGCGGTCGTGGTATCCAACGAGGCATGGTGCATGCGCTGCTCGGCGGTCATCCGCTCGTGCTGGAATACTGGGATGCGCCGGACGCGCATCTGGGCGCCACGGTCGCTCGGCTCAAGGCCTCACGTGACACCAGATCCTCCCCCTGATCGCGAGCGCCCAGCCGCGGTATCCGCGTAGCGGACTCGCCATCCTTCGCACTCCCGCGCAGGTCAGCCATGCCGGCCGACTCCGAACCGGCCTTGCCCGGCCCAGCCCGGCATGACCCTTGCCCCATCAGGGATCGAGACAGCCCGCCAACCGCGCCCGCACGGGCCGGGTGGCTCCGAACTGGTGAAATTCGAGATGGACGAGATAACCACGGCATCGCAGGAAACGCGATCTGGGGTGCGCAAGGACGACGCGGTACGGGTTCGGGGTGAGCCATGGCGCGTCGATGCGATCGTGACCCATCCGGATTGCGAGGCCCTCACATTGGTCGGCCGGGGCCACCACAATCGCGACGTCGAGCGCACCCTGCTGTATCCGTTCGATCGACCGCGTCGGCTGTGCCGACCGTGGAAGCCGAAGCGCGTCGCACCTCGCCGATGGACCCGCCGCCTGGCTCGTCTATCGGCAGGAGCTGAGCGATGGGAATCGCTCTGGTGTGCGGCCTCCGCCCACATCGCGCTCCACCCGTATCAGCTCGAACCCGCCCTCGCGGCCATCCAAGGGCGGGCATCGCGTTTTCTGCTGGCGGACGAGGTCGGGCTCGGCAAGACCATCCAGGCCGCCCTGCTGATCCGCGAGTTGGCGCTGCGCGGACGGGCCGCTCGCACGCTCTTACTCACACCACCAGGCCTGGTTGACCAGTGGAGGCACGAGCTCGACGAGAGGTTCACGATGGTCGCGACGATCATGACTGCCGAGACGCAGCAGCAGAGGCAGGCATCTCTGCCGCCTGGCGCGAACCCGTGGTCCCTGCCGGGCATCTACCTGGCGTCGCTGGATTTCGCCAAGCGTCTCGAGATCCGCCGGACGCTCGAGCAAGTTGCCTGGGACGTCGTGCTGGTCGACGAAGCCCACTGGGCATCATCGTCGAGTGACCGAGGCCTGGCCGTGAGCGCTCTCTCGGAACGAGCCCGGTACGTCGTGCTCGTGACGGCGACGCCTCACTCCGGCGACGGGGCCGCCTTCGAGTGGCTCACCCTCCTCGGCCGCCTGGGGGACGTCACCGGTGGGGATCCGATCGCGGTCTTTCGCCGATCGCGTCGCGACATCGGCCGCGGCCGGCCCGCGGCCAGGATGTTGCGAATCCGGCCGACGCCCCACGAGCACCGGATGCACTCGGTCCTTGCGGGCTACACCCGGCGCGTCTGGACCTGGGCGCACCGCGCAACGAGCCCTGCGGCGATCCTGGCGATGGTCGTACTGAACAAGCGTGCCCTCTCGAGTCCCGGCGCCCTCCATCGTTCCCTGGTCCGTCGCTTGGCCTGGCTCGGCTCCGAACCCTCGGGCACCACGGAGGGCGAGCGTCCACTCTTCGACGACAACGACACTGACGAACAGCCAGGACGCATTCTCGGCGCACCGGGACTGGCAGACACAGCGAGCGAGAGAGTCTGGCTCTCGTCAATTCGTGATGCTGCTCGGGTGGCGGCGCGACACGAGAGCAAGCTCCGATGTCTACATCGTCTGTTACGGCGAACCCTCGAGCCAGTCGTCATCTTCACCGAGTATCGGGACACGCTCGAGGATCTGGCGGCGGCGCTCAAGGTGGAGCATGCCCTCGTCGTGCTCCACGGCGCGCTGTCGAATCCGGAGCGACGGGCTGCCGAGCGGCGCTTCGACAGGGGCAACGCCCGGATACTGCTCGCCACCGATGTCGCCGGGGAGGGGCTCAACCTCCAGGCTCGCTGCCGCTGGGTGATCAACTACGAGCTACCGTGGAACCCGATGCGCCTCGAGCAGCGCGTCGGGCGGGTTGACCGTCTCGGCCAGTCGCGTCGCGTGCACGCGGTGCATCTGGTCGCGGACGGCACGGCGGAAGCCAACGTTCTGGCCCGACTCGCCGCCCGTCTAGATCGCGCAGGAGCCGCTGGACTCGACGTCGACCACATTCTCGGCCGATTGTCTCGCGATCGACTCGTCGAAGCAGCGTTGACGAACGACCCCGCCAAGCTCGACCCGTTCCTACGGCCCGGTCGTCCGTCGGCACCAGGTTCCGTCGTCCGGCCCGAGCGCCGAAGCGGGCCACGGCCTCGGTTGCGTCCGCTTGGCGCTGATGCGAGCGTTCACCGGGAGGCGGCTCGGCTCGAAGCCGAACGACTCACGCTATTGCGCGGCCTCTCCGGCCGCCGTGGAGCCGATCGGTCGACCGGCTCGCCGGGTGGAACAGCCTCGTTATCCGGTCCGGGTGGTCCGAATCGATGTTGGCTGACCATGCTGCCTCGCACCGGCCCCTCCGGCCTCGTCGTCGTGTGCCTCGTGCATGTCGCCGACGACAACGGCCAACCGGTCGCGACGCTGCCGATGGCCTGGCTCGTGGAGACCATCCTGCCACCTCACCTGCTTGCACTGGGCCGCCCCGCGCTGGCCCGAGCGTCGCTCGAAGGGCTCACGCCGCTGTTGACCATTCGCGCTCGGCAGCTGGCCACCCTCGGCACCGCGATCGATCGAGATGTCCACGCAGCCTTCGTCACGCGCGCGCTCACCCGCGAGACGACGCTGCTCGAACGCCTGCGAAGGCCGGCAAGGTCGCCAGTCCAAGCCGGACTGTTCGATCGCCGCGCGCTCCGGCAGGTCGCCAGCGAGCGGAGCCTGCTTGCGAGTCTCATCAGGGACAGCGAGCGTCGGCTCGATCGTCTTGAACGCGCCCGCTCGCTGCCGCCGAGCGTCGACTGCCAGATCGCGATGGTCGGGACCACGCCGGGTCCACCCGGCGGTCGGACCGGCCGCAGGGCCGTCCGGAGCTGAACGATCACATGCTGCCAGGTCTAGACGGACCGCTCGTTTCGACGGCTGTCGCGCGACAAGCGCTCGCATCGGGCTTCGAGGGTCGTCTCGGCGAACGGGCCAGGCCACGTGCCCGAACCTGGATGGTGCGCTGGTGGCAGCGGTCCGCTGCGTGTTTCGGTCCAGCGTCATCGGTTCGCGCGTTGTTCGACGAGGCGGCCGTGCCACTCCTCGACACGCTCGGGTTCGGGCTGAGCGCCGCGACAAGGGTGGCCGACGAACGGCTCGTCGCCATGCTACACGGCCCGACGATGGCGCCCATCCCGATCGTGGTGGGTTCCTGGTCGTCGTCGCTGCCACGCCTCCGAACCGACGCCGTACGCCTCGCCGCGCGCCCCGAGGTCCGGTGGTGCCTGGCGTTCTGCGGTCACCACCTCACCATCATCGACACGCACCGGACGTACGCCCGTGCGTATCTGCAATTCGACCTGGAGTCCGCCGTCGACCACGACCTCACGTTCGCGCTGTTCTGGGGGCTGATGCGACCCGAGGCCTTCTCGATGTCGACTCCACACGGGCACGCCATGATCGCAGAGCTCGTCGATCGGTCCGAGCTGCATCGGGTGGACGTGTGCAGCTCGCTGCATCGCGGCGTGCTGTCGGCGCTCGTCGAAGTCATCGAGAGCTTCGCATTCGCGTCAGCGAGGCGACGACGCCTGGGCACCGACGAGCTCGGCTCGCTCCTCGAGCAAGCGCTCGGGGTCGTCTACCGAATCCTGTTCCTGCTATTCGCTGAGGCCCGCCGCCTCGTACCGACTTGGCATCCGACCTATCGCGACGGCTACACGATCGAAGCGTTGCGGGATGCCGTGTCGCAATCCGCAGGCGCTCCGCCTGGCGCCTGGGAAACGCTTGCGGCCATATCGCGTCTGACAGCGACCGGCTGCGCGACGCCGGAGCTCACCGTCACGGCGTTCGATGGAGACCTGTTCGCTCCGCTACCGGCATTGAGGCATGCGACTCGTCTCGACGATGCACGCGCGGCCGCGGCGCTCACGGCGCTGAGTACGACCGAGGCCGTCGACGACGGACCTCGTCGGCCGATCGCATACGACGAACTCGGCGTCGAGCAACTGGGTGCCGTGTATGAGACGGTCCTGGACTATCAACCCCGCCTGGAGCACGAAGCGAAGACAGGCTCCAAGCCGCCGACACGCGGTGATCCCGTCGTGGGAGCCGAGCCCCGGCCGGCGCGCGGCGCCAGCACGCGGATCGTCCTTCGACGAACGGGCGGGCAACGCAAGGCGACCGGCACCTACTACACGCCCCGCGCCATGACGGACTATCTCGTACGCCGCACGCTTGGTCCGCTGGCGCGTCGGGCCTCGCCGACCGACATCCTGGGCCTGCGCGTCGTCGACCCGGCCATGGGCAGCGGGGCCTTTCTGGTCAGCGCCTGCCGGTATCTCGCCGCCGCATACGAGGAAGCGTTGATCCGCGAGGGCGACTGTGACCCGAACGACATCGACGATCGCGAGCGGGCGGGTTTCAGGCGCATCATCGCGCAGCGGTGCCTCTTCGGCGTCGATCGGAATCCGATGGCGGTGCAACTGGCCAGGCTGTCGCTCTGGCTGACGACGCTCGCCTCCGACCGACCGTTGACCTTCCTGAACCATCACCTGCGCGTCGGAGACAGCCTGATCGGAGCGTCGCCTGACGACTTGCTCCGTCAACCGCCGGGCGCGCCATCGCGCCACGCCGATGGGCGACCCGCCCCGTTGCCGCTCTTCGACCCGGACGATCTGGCGGAGTCGATCCATCCTGCTCGGCGCCAACTGACACGCATTGCGGTCGAGCCGGGCGATTCGCTCGGCGCCGTGCGCTGGAAGCGACAGACGCTCGAACGGATCTCGAGCCCCGATTCGGCGCTCGGGCGTTGGCGAGCCATCATCGACCTCTGGTGCGCGTGCTGGTTCTGGCCGAAGGATGCACCTCCGCCGGCACGAGCGTTCCCCGACCTCCTCGACTACGTGATGACCGGGCGCTCCGCGTTGCCTGCAACCCAGGCGGAGGCTTGGCTGGCGCAGGCCCGCCGGCTGGCAGCGGAGTCGAGCTTCTTCCACTGGAGCCTGGAGTTCCCCGAAGCCTTCTACGACGAGACCGGGCGACCGCTGGCTCAGCCTGGGTTCGACGCAGCGATCGGCAATCCACCCTGGAACATGGTGCGTGCCGACACGGGACCGGAAGCGGCGCGCCGGACGGAGCGCGACGCCACTCGGAAGCTTGTTCGGTTCTGCCGCCAGTCGGGTGTCCATGCAATGTCCGCCAGTGGTCAGACCAACCTCTATCAGCTGTTTCTCGATCGAACCCTCGGCCTCGTTCGGACCGGGGGCGGTCTCGGGATGGTCCTGCCATCTGGCCTCCTGTCCGACCACGGGAGCGCAGGGCTGCGGCGGCGTCTCCTTTCGTCGAGCGCCATCGACGCCATCGTCGGATTCGACAACCGCGAGGGTATCTTCCCGATTCATCGCGGCCTGAGATTCGTGGCGCTATCGGCCCGTCTGGGCGCGCCCACGGATCGGATCCTCTGTCGATTTCGTGAGCGCGACACCTCCGTCCTCGACGACATCTCGGACGACCCGAGTCCACTCGCATCGCACCAGTTTCCGGTTGTCCTCACACGCAACCTGCTCGAGCGAATCTCGGGGCCTGCTTTGACGATTCCCGAGCTGTGCACCGCGACCGACGTCGCCATTGTTGATGGCGTGCAGCGGCGCTGCCCCAGGCTCGGTTCTGGCGACGGCTGGAGTGTCAAGTTCGGCCGCGAACTGAACGCCACCGACAACCGTCGATTCTTCACGAACTCCACGCGCGGTCTTCCCGTACTCGGAGGCAAGCAGATCGGCCCGTTCACGGTCGACCTCGAATCGTCACGCCAGCGGATCGATCGGCGCGTGCTCGAGCAACGTTTCGGCCTCACCGGCTCGTTCTCGACGGCCCGGTTGGCCTACCGGGACGTCGCGGCGTCGACCAACCGACAGACCCTCATAGCCACGATGCTCCCGGCCGACGTCGTCACGACCCACACGTTGTTCTGCGTGAGATCGCCGACGCGGCTCGACGTCCAGTGGTTTGCGTGCGGGATCCTCAATAGTTACGTTGCCAACTACCTGGTGCGATTGACCGTTGGCACCCACGTGACGATCTCGACAGTCGAACGCCTGCCAGTACCGGCGCCGCCGATCGGATCGGCGGCGTTCCAAGCCGTCGTCGCCGAATCGAGGCATATCGCGCGGAACGGGGGCGCCAGCCGCAGGGTTCGAGCGGTGCTCCAAGCTCGGGTCGCCCTGCTGTACGGTCTCGACCGCGACGAACTACAGCACGTCCTGCAGACGTTCCCGCTGGAACCGCATGTGGATCGCGACGCTACGGCGGCGGCGTTCGCTCGACTCTCGTCGAGCGCGCGCTGATCCCGAGACCGATTAGCTCCTCGACACCTCGGAGCGATACTGCTTCTCTGGTGCCGGGGTCATGCTGAGACCGCCTGTGTGAAGGAACAGGACTCTCGCGTCGCGGGGAATGCGACCGTCCTCCACCATTCCGAGCAGGCCGGCAAAGGCCTTGGCAGTGTAGACCGGGTCGAGGAAGTAGCCTTCTCGCTCGACCACATACCGGATCGCTCGATCGCTCTCGGGCGTCGCCACGCCGTAGCCGGTCTCGGCGAAGCCATAGACCACCTCGTGAGCCGGCACCTCGTCCGCCCCGAGGTCGAGACCGAGATGCGCGGCAGACTCGAGGAAGAACTCCGAAACGGGTGGCCGCGCGAATGCGCCCTCGAGCGCATGGCGACTGCTGACCGCAACCGCCTGGACGAACGACCGGAAGCCGGCGAGCGCCAGTCCGAGCAGCACCCCGGTCGTGGTGGACCCGGTGCCCAACGCGACCACGGTATGATCGAAATCGAAGTGCCCTCCGCGCTGGGCGGCGACCTCGGACACGACGCTCATGAATCCCGGTTCGGCTTCTGGCATCGTGCCTCCCGCGGGTATCCAGTAGCCGCCGGTCGATTCCACGACCTGCTGGCACAACTGCCCGAGCGTCCGCACGTCGGCAGGCTCGGGCTCGGCAAAGTCGATCGGAGAGAAGTGCAGGGTCGCACCCATGTAGTCGAGCAACAACAGGTTGCCGAAGGGCCGTTCGGGAGGAGTACCGCCGACCACGCAGTGGATCTTCAGACCGAGCCGCCGTGCCGCGGCGGCAGTCATCATCGTATGATTCGACGTCACCGGCCCGGTCGTCACGATCGTCTCGTGGCCCTGCGCGAGTGCCGCCGCCATGACGAACTCGAGTTTGCGCGTCTTATTGCCGCCCAGGGCCAGCCCCGAGCACTCCTCACGCTTCATCCACAGCTCGATGCCGAGGTCGTCACCGATGCGGTCGAGGCGAACGAGCGGGGTCGGGAAGACGCCGAGCGGCACGCGCGGGAGGCCCGCGAGGTAGCGGTCGAGCGCCTGGAGCGAGCGTGTCGGCATGTGGCTCCCGGGAAGGTAGCGTCGGCCCCGTCCGGCCCCGCCTGCCGGCGCAGTATATCGGACCGCACCGAGGCCTGGGTGTGGGGTCCGTCCGGTTCCGATCCCGATCCGCAGAGCCGACGAGGGTGCCGTAAGGGTTACCCATCGACGACTCGGTCTATTCGGGCTAGACTCTTAGGCTGTTTGTCTCGCCGTCGACATGGCTAACTTCCTGTCCAAAGAGCGAATCGTCGCCAGACCGGGCTTCAGCCGTTGGTGGATGCTGCCCGCGGCGCTGCTGATCAACCTGAGCGTCGGCCAGGCGTACGCGTTCAGCGTGTTCAACCTGCCGCTGACCCGCGCGATCGGTATCACCGAGTCGGTGGCTGGCGACTGGAAGCTCACGACGCTCGGCTGGATCTTCACGCTCGCCTACGTGTTCCTCGGCTTGTCTGCCGGCTTCGGAGCGGCCTGGCTGGAGCGCGCCGGCCCCCGCAAGAGTGGTTTCGTCGCGGCCGTGTGTTGGGGTGCCGGCTTCTTCATCTCCGCCGTCGGCGTGCAGACCCACCAGGTCTGGCTGCTGTACGTTGGTTACGGCGTGATCGGCGGATGCGGGCTCGGCATCGGCTTCACGACTCCCATCACGACGCTCATCCGGTGGTTTCCCGATCGCCGAGGCATGGCCACCGGCATGGCGGTGATGGGCTTCGGCGGCGGCGCGATCATCGCGGCGCCGTTGTCGGCGATGCTGATGACCCGTTTCGCATCGCCGACGTCGGTCGGTGTCGCCGAAACGTTCGTGGTACTCGGCGTCATGTACCTGGCGATGATGGTGACCGGGGCGTTCATGTTCCGGCTTCCACCGCCGGGCTGGAAGCCGAAAGGCTGGGCACTAGGTGCATCGGCGCAGCTCGTCACCCCGCACCACGTGCACGTGAGCAAGGCGACAAAGACGAAGCAGTTCCGCCTGCTCTGGCTGATGCTGCTGCTCAACGTGACCGCCGGGCTCGGCGTGCTCGGCCAGGCGTCGGCGATGATCCAGGAAGTGTTCGGCGGTGGCATCAGCGCTGCGGCGGCAGCCGCCTTCGTCGGGCTGCTCAGCTTCTTCAACATGGGCGGTCGACTGTTCTGGGCGTCGCTGTCGGACGTCATCGGCCGGAAGACGACCTATGGCCTCTTCCTGGGACTCGGTCCGCTGCTCTACGCGCTCGTGCCGCTGACCGGCGAACTGGGGAGCACCGTCTGGTTCGTCGGGTGCTTCGCCGTGATCCTGACGATGTACGGCGGTGGCTTCGCCACGATGCCAGCATATGTAGCCGACCTGTTCGGCACCCAGTATGTCGGCGCCATCCACGGACGCGTGCTGACGGCGCTGTCGGTCGCGGGAATCCTGGGACCGGTGCTCGTGAACTACATTCGCGAGTATCAGATCTCGATCGGTGTGCCGAAGGCTGATGCCTACAACCTGACCATGTTCATCATGGCTGGCCTGCTCGTCATCGGCTTCTTCATCAACCTGACCATGAAGCCGGTCGATCCATCGTTCCACATGACGCAGGCCGAGCTGGATGCCGAGTCCGTCGGCGCCTGACGTCCAGGGGTGCAAGTCCGCTCAGACTCAGACGACTGGCTCCGCGCCGGTGGCCGACACCCCGCCCGCGTGTGGCTTCAGCAGAGCGTAGAGGGTCATCATGATCGGCGTCGCGACGCCGACCTTGCGTGCTCTCCGAACGACGGATCCCTGAAGCGCCTCGACCTCGATCGGCTTGCCCTGGGACAGATCGATGAGTAGAGACGAGCGGGTCGACGCCGGCAGCGAGTCGGTGTAGGCGGTGACTCGCTCGATCGTGTCGCTCGCCACGGCCACGCCAGTCGCGCGCGCCAGCAGCTCGACCTCTCGAACCGCCTCGAGAAAGCGCTCGCGGATGTCCGGGTCGCCCCACACCGGACCGATCGGGAGCCGGGTGGCGCCCGTGAAGCCGGCGAACGGCGCCAGATAGATAAATTTTTCCCACAACCGCACCCTCGCATCGGGTGCCGCCTCGATCTCGAGGTCGGCTGCGACCAGCGTGTCGCGGATGCGCTCGACGCGCGTCGACAGCTCACCCCCGGCAATCCACTCGTCGAACACTTCACCGAACACGATCTTTCGATGCACGCCGGTCTGGTCGATCCGTCCGGGCGCCGCCAGTGCGGTCGCAATGTAGGCGGACCCGCCCAGCACCGCGCTCTGGCCGATGACCGCGGCGATCTCATCCATGCTGTCGACGCCGTTCTGCAACGAGAGCACGACCGTCGATTCGCCGACCAGCGGAGGCAGGAGCGGCAGGGCCGTCGCGTTGTGGTAGGCCTTGACGGCCAGGATGACGAGGTCGACCGGACCGATCCGGGTGGAGTCGTCCTCGGCCTGCCCCTGAGCGATGAAGTCGCCCAGGGGACTTCGAATCTCCAGGCCGCGCTGCCTGATGGCCTCGAGGTGCGCGCCGCGGGCCACGAAGCTCACGCGATGCCCGGCCACGGCGAGCTTCGCGCCATAGTAGCCGCCAACCGCACCGGAACCGAGGACTGCAACGTGCATGCGTGCGTCACACGCGGAAACGGGTCGGCCGGGTCGGGAACGATGCCCGAACACCCGACCGACCCCTCCCAGCCGGGACTACGGAATCGTGACGATTACCTCGTTCGACGGACCGCTCGTTCCGAACGGATTGGTGGCCAACACACGGACGAAGTACGTATTGCTCGGGCCCGAGGCCGTGATTGTCGGAAGGGCGCTCCCCGTGTCGAACCTCCCGCGGTCCGACAGTCCCGTAGCCGACCCCGCCTCGACGATGTGCGAGGTAGCCGGACAGCCCGTAGAGGCGATCCAGTTCAGCGTGACGTTGTTCCCGACCAGTGTGAAGGTGAGACCGGTCGGCGCGTTCGGCGCCGTCGTGCACCCGCCGCCCGGCAGCGTCAACGGCAGCTCGGCCGACCGGGGACCCTGGACTGTTCCGATCAGGGCGCGCAGCGCGACGAAGAAATTCCCCGGGGGACCCGTCTCCGTGTGCATCATCACGTTCCCGGCGATCGGAAAGAACACAAGCGGCACACCCGGTTGGACTCCGCCCTCGAGCACGTACGATGTGGCTCCGGGCACCGGATCCCACGTGAAGGTCGCGTCGAAGTTGTTGGCGGTCACCATGAAGTTCTGCACCGCCGGTGGTCCTCCCGGCCCCGGTGGCGTCGTGCCGCATGCATCGAACTTGAAGCTCGCGATCCGTGTCTCCCACATCCCATTGGCCGGCACGTACTCGTTCGTGTACCAGAACGTGCAATCGTCCGCTGGATCGATGCTCATGGCACTGTAGTCACCCCACCTGTTGATGCCCGCCTGCGCGCCAGCACCGGGGATGATGGTGTGCTCTCCTTGAGCCATCGTGCCCAGAGGATCCCCGACGAGACGGCCGGCGTAGCGCAGCCCAGCCGGTACGGTCGGCGAGGTCACGCTGTACCCGAGCGCGATGTTGCCGGAGCCATCCATGGCGATGCTGCCCATCCAGCGATTCGTCGCGTCGGGCGACTGGGTGCCCTCCTGAAACAGCGTCCAGGGTCCACCGCCGGTCTTCCGGATCTCGAACCAGCGAATGCCGCCCCGGTCGGTTCCGTCAACATCGGTGGCGTAGTTTCCGAGCAGCGTGTGATGCGTCCCGAAGTTCCGGTAGACCAGGCGATGCATGATGACTTCGCGCAACGGATCCAGTTGCTGCCCATTCGGCTGCGGGAAACAATTGAAAGAAAAGAAGCCGCACAACTCAGAATCGAACTCGGCGACCGGAACCATCGGGCCGGTGAACGTCGAATTCGCGGGAAGCACAAAGTCGACGTGGAACTCGTAGATTTCGAGGAAGTCCTGGGCAGGGTTGTTGGCCCCAGGGTTGTGCGCCTCGTCGTCGCGATGCCGCATGAAGGGGATCGGCGAACCCGCCACCGGTGCTCTCGCCCCGTCGAGATCGGCCGGGATTAAATTCTGGAAACCGAAACCGGCCAGTGGCGGCTGGGTGAAGCGCTGCATGGTCGCCGGCGTACCGGCAAGCATGTTCACCCGGTCCATCGCGTAGGCAGCCGGCGTCCCCTCATTTGTACCGACGTAGTAGGCATCCGGCCAGACACCGTATTTTGGATAGTCGGGGAAGTTGGGTGTCGGGAAGTCGTACGCATGCCAGCCGCCGGCGACTGGATCGGCGGTCATCGATATGTAGACGCACAGGTGGTTGTCGGTGGACGCGAACTCGCTCAGCATCCACCGGTCCGCCAGTTGGTCGTACAGGATGATGGGATCACCCGCACCGCCGGCGCAGGCTCCGGTGGCGCCCAGGCTTTGCATTGGCACAGGACCCGCTAGCATCGCGCCGGTCTTATCGTACACATTGAAGGCGGCGCCAACGCCGCCGAAGTTGATGGACTGAATGTAGTGGCTGGGCCCGACGTCCCCGACCGTGTCCGGGGGGAAGACGCCACTGAAGCCCATTCCCGCAATGTTGATCGCCGGGCTCGAGAACGCGCGGTCCTGCGCACGGTCGCAATGCTCGCCTGCGCGCCAAAGGGCGGATCGATCTGCGGCGTGAGTGCCGGCTGCACGGCTGGAGCCTCGCCCGCCTGAACGGGAGGATTCAGCCGGCGAGGATTCACCTCGCGAACCGGGTCGCCGGGCTGCCACATGGCGGTTCGCGGCAGGTTGCGGAGATCGCCTTCGAACCGTCCGGGAGTCACCGGCCCGATAACTTCGGGGTTCCGGAGCACAACTGGCCCGCCGGCCTGGGATTGTGTTGAGACCGGAGTCGGAAGAACCCAGTACACGCTGGCCACCACGGCCGCGGCCACGCTCCAGCGACCCGCGCTCATCCGTGCCCTACCCATCGACATGGCATCTCCTCACCTGGAAACAGATAATCCGACTGCGTACACAGCGTTGCCGGTGCACTCGAACATGACTCACGCCGCCAGAGGGCGTGCGTGCCGATGCTACTACACAACACGCACCGTGAACCTGAACCGGACGGAACGGCCCGATCGGAGGGTCCCACGTGCGGCTTCCCTACGAAACGACGACCACGATCTCGTTCGACGGACCGCTCGGCCCGAGCAGATTTCGACCGAACACGCGGACGAAGTAGGTGCCCGCAGGTACACCTTCCATGACGATCGTCGTCGCCACGCTCAAGGTATCGAATCTTGTGCGATCGCTCAACCCCGGCATGGACCCTGCCTCGACGACATGCGACGTCGGCTGACATCCGGCTGGACCGGTCCAGGTCAACGTCACAGTGCGACCGGTCACCGTCCCGACGAGCCCGGTCGGTGCCGCTGGCGCCGCCGTGCAGCCACCGCCAGGCAGAATCACGATCGCCTCGGAGGACCGCGGACCCTGGATCGCACCGTTCACACCACGCGCGGCCACGAAGTAGACACCGGCCGGGCCGGTGGCGGTTACGCTGGTCACGTTGCCGACCGGCTGGATCGCCAGATCCGCCAAGCCCGGGCCGGAGCTGGCCTCGAGCACATACGACGTGGCGCCCGCTGCCGGACTCCAGGTGAGGATGACGTCGAAGTTGTTGATCGTTGCCGTCAGATTGGTCACCGGGCCGGGCGGCGGTATCGGAGCAGCGTCTGCAATCACGAGGCTCAGGTCGTACAGCTGAGCCGTGTCGGCCGATCCACCGAACACACGCACGTAGTACGGACCGGCGCTCATCGACAGCGGGAAGGAGACGACGCTCTCCGTGCCTCCGGCGGCCTGAGCGTTCGCCGTCGCGAGGACCGATGTTCCGTTCGGACCGATCAGATCGACGGCCAGATCCTTCAAGGATCGGGAGTCGAAGGAGGTACCGGCCGAGCAGGCGCCGCTGCCGAACTGGGCACCCTCCAGGTAGGTCGAACCACGCGGTGACACCGTCACGGTGACCTGTCGGCTCGTGTCCGGCACCGAGAATCGATAGTAGTCAACGTCGCCGTCATCGTCGACGCTGGCCGCCTGGGCGCCGGCTGGCCCGTTCGGGAGAGTTCCGAGCGGCGTGGCCGAGCCCGTCGAGTCGTTGTGCTCGAGCGAATCGCCGTACGCCCGGTTTCCGGTAAGAATGTCGTCATGCTGTGGACCGTCGAACGCGACGGTCGCGAATGGCTCCATGAGCTTCGTCTTGTCGACGGGACAGACGTGGGAGCTGCCCAGGCCGTGACCTTGCTCGTGCGACACGACGTTCCGAAGCCCGATCGAATTACTCGACGTGTCGCTGAAAAAGCTGTCGCTCGTGTCGAGGATCATGTCCCCATTATTAGGAAAGAAGTTATACGCGAGCACACCGGAGCTGCCGTCGATGAAGTGGCCACCGATGCGAACGTCCGCCCGCGTTCCGGAGACTCCGGATGCCGTCGCGAGCGACGCACCATCATCGTTGGACTCGAAGACATATCGGGCGCCGATCAGTGAGCCCCAGCGATCGAACACCTGCTGAAACAATGCCTGCCAGATGGCCTGACTGCCGTAGATGGCGTTGAAGCTGGCGATGAGGTCGCTCGCGCCTGGGGGCTCACCGGCGAATCCGGCGATCGGGGTGCCATCGGGCACGATCCCCCACGTGATCATCGTGGGATCGCCCTGCTGGAGTCCGCTGCCGTCGATGGCGGTGTTCGACCACCTGGTGCCCAGACGAAACGATTCGAGCTGGTGCGACGAGGTCGCGGCCGCCGCGTAGAACGCTTCCACCGTCGAGGCAGGTGTGCCGGGCGCGAAACAGATGTGCGGCCCTTGAAAAGCGTCACCCGACCGCATCGCCAGGCGGCCCAGCATCTGGCGTTGCAGTGGGTCGAGGCCACGACCCAGTTCCGCGAGCACCGGGCGCACAGGCCGCGCCAGCGGCGTCCAGATCATGGCGTGTGCGCTGGCCAGCATCGCGGCGCAGGCGGCACACGCAGCCAGCCGCCGGCTCATCGCCCTTCCGTACGACCGAACGACAGGAGATTGGCGAGCAAGCGGTACGCACCGGGCACACCATACGGCAGCTGCCGGTGGAGCGCGTAAGCAAAGTAGGTGTAGTGGCCCTGACCGTAGGGTGCCGTGAGCCAGCCGCCCCGCTGAGGCTCCTGGCCGACGTCATGCGTGGAGAGCAGCGGAATGTAGCGCGCGTCCCAGCTGCTGAAGAACTTCGACCCGCGCTGCTCGACCCATCCGTCGAAGTCGCTCGCCACGATCCGGTTCGGCGACCGCATCAGCGGATGATCGGGCTCGAGGATGTCGACCGGCGAATCTTCTTCTGACACTTCCTCCGACCGGCGAGGGAGCTCGGCCGGGTATGGCGCGTCGACCGCCGGTACGAGCTCGGCCGTGTTGTAGAGAACGATCAGATGCCCGCCGCCCTCCACGAAGTCCAGCAACCGTCGGCCCCAGGTCTTGAGACTCGGACGGACAGCGTACGCGCGCGTCCCGGTCACGATGGCGTCGAATCGCCCTAGGTCGGCGATCGCCAGCTGTTCGTCATCCAGGAGTTCGACGTTCGCTCCGAGCTGTGCAATGGCCGACGGCACGTCGTCTCCGACCCCCATGACATAGCCAATCGTCAAGCCAGGCGCCACGGCCAACGCCATGCCGCGGACGCTCGTGACAGCCGGGCGGTAGAGCATGCGCGTCTCGAGATCGCGGTGTGCGATTGCCTCGAAGCCCTCGCGGTACTCCCGACCGCCCCGTGTCGCCATCTTCGCCACGGCCTCGACCACGTACTCTCGGCCGGTCACCGCAGCGGGAACGATCGTGAAGTCGAACACGCGTCGTTGATCGGCCGCCGAGAAGGTGTACGTGTAACGCTCGGGATCGTTCGTCCAGAAGTCCGGCAATGCCAGCGTCAGCTCTCCTTGCAATCCGGCAGGATCGTTGCTCAGCAGCTCGACTCGAACGCGCAACTCACGGTCGACGCCGATCGGCACGACCGCCTGTCGAGGGGTCATCGTGACAGAAAGCGCCGGCACGACCGCAAGCTCCCGACGCTCGAATCCGTAGGGGACGTGCGACTCCCACCGACGCACGGGCGAGGCGACCTCGATGGCCACGCCGTCGACTCGGTAGCTGACCCGTGCGATGGCTACCGGCGGCTGAAACGGCCGTCGATCTGTCTCGTCGCGGATCGTGTACCGAGCTTCCCCAATCGAAGCTCGTGAAAAATACGGTCGACTGTCCCGCGCATCGACTGGCACCGCTACTGAGAGCCGGTGGGTAGCCGTATCGTTGCTCCCCAGTCGCCGAGCCACTTGCCCGCCTCCGTCCACCTCCCAACCATCCGGTGCGGCTACGGCGACCTCGATCCACTCCACGGGCACCGGCCCGCGGTTGGTCAGCTGAGTCTCGATCGTGAACCGCTGACCCGGGACGACGGGCCCCATGGTCGGCGGCGGTCCGAACGCCGACACAGGGCCGGAAGGCGTCTCGCGACCGGCCGGCATTCCGGTCGCCTGCAGCTCGATCCCCACGCACGCATTGATCGCGTCCAGGAGCTGACGCTCCTTCCTGTCCAGGAGGAGCTGCATCTCGGGATGTTCGACAAGCGACTCCCGGATTCGCCGCACAGTCTTCAAGGCCTGGAGCAATGCCGGCACCGAGGCGGATGGACGCTCGAACTCGAATGCCGACAGGGCATCCGCCACGTACCGAGCGACCTCCTGGATCGACGTCTCCGTATCCGTCGACACAGGCTCCGACACGAGCGCGGAGAAACCCGTGAGGCTGGTGTCGATACCGGTGAAGAAGCCCTCTGTTCGATCAGTCGCCAAGGACTCGGCATCCAGACGTTCGTAGTATCGATAGAAAGTTCCCGCACCCAGGCGGAGTCGGCCGCCATTCTGCGAGCGTTGGAAGCTCAGGCCGCGCCGCGCGACCATCTGATAAGACTCGCCGAGCATCGGGCTGAACTGCCCGACGTCGACCCGGGCGTCCCACTCCTCGTCCTCCCGTACCCCGCCGATGTACAGCTTCAGGGAGCGCCAGGGTCTCAGGCCCCGGGCGATCTGCTCCGGAAAACGACTGGGGTCGCCCGCGGCCTCGAAGGCCTCACGCGTCGCCACGCCGGCAGCCTGGTGCTGCCCGTGCCCGTCACGAGCGTTACCCTGGAACCTGGAGACGACGACCAGCGGTCGCTCCCGCCGGATGGCCCGTACGACATCCCCGACGAGATCGTCGCGGCCCCACTTCTCGAGCGCCTCGTTCAGGCGCTTCGAGAATCCGTAGTCGGCGGCGGTCGTGAAGTACTGCGCGTCGAGGCCGTAGTAGCGGGCCGACACTCCGAGTTCCTCGGTTCGGATCAACCCGAGGGCGTCGAAGAGCTCCGGTCCGATGGCGTTGTCGCCAGCCTCCCCGCGCGTCAGCGTCAGGAGCGATACGCGCACGCCTTGGCCTCGGCTGAGCCACGTCAGGAGCCCGCCGTGCTCATCGTCGGGATGCGCGGTCGTGTGCATGACGCTCGCGGTCGTGCCGAGCTTGCGCAGCTTTTGCCAAGCGCCCGCAGCGCCGGCGTCTTGCGGGGGCGCCTGAGCCTGGCTGTGGAGGGACGCGACCGTCAGGATGGCAGCGGTCGCCAGTAGCACGAGTGTCGACGGTCGGATGAGCAAGGGGAACTGAACGATCGGCGCCACGGCGCCTGGATACGGGATGTCGGAGAAAGGTCCGGAGCCTGGAGACGGTCCAGGCTCCGGCCTCACGTTCGGACTTACACGCCGGTCGTCATGTAACGTTTCACGGCAGCGACGGTGCGATCGATCTCCTCGTGCAGATTGTAGAAGTGCGGCGAGAATCGCAGGCCGCCCCGATCACCGCCGCGCGGTGCGCAGCCGATCTTCTCGTTGTTGTAGAGCGCGTCGAAGAGCTTGCGCGCATCGAGATCGCCTGGCTTGAACACGACCACGGCCACGTGGTGGCCAGGCGTCTGGCTGGTTCGCAGCTCCACGCCGTCGATCGAGGCTAGGCCTTCCATCAAGGCCTCGGCCAGCTCACGGGAACGATCTTCGATCGCCTGTCGGCCGATCGTCGTCTGCAGCTTGAGCGCCTCACCGAAGGCGATGATGGCCGGCTCGTCTCGCTGCCCGTATCGTTCGATCGTCTTGGAGATACCGACCCGGCCAGCGCCGGCGCTGATGATGCTCGGCCAGATCTTGGAGTGCGAGCGTTGGTTGATGTAGAGAACGCCCGTCTCCTTCGGGCCGCAAGGCCACTTGTGGGCACTACCTGTGTAGAAGTCCGGCTGCATGTCACTCAAATCCGCCGCGATCAGTCCGAATGACTGCGCGCCGTCGACCATGCTGAGGACCCCGCGCTCCTGCGCGAGCGCACAGATCGCCTTGGCCGGGAAGAGGTCGCCGATCGTGTTCGTGAGGTGCGTGACGCTCACGAGCTTCGTGTTCGGCGTGATGGCCTTCCCGACCGCGTCGAGGTAGTACTCGGGGCCCGGATGCGGGTTGACGATCGGGATCTCCTTGACCGTGAAACCGAACCGCTCACCCTTTTCCTTCCAGGCGGCGTTGTTGCTCGGATGGTTGTCGGAGAAGATCACGATCTCGTCGCCGGCCTTGAGGTCGAGCCCGCTCGAGACGGTGTTGTTCGCTTCGCTCGTGTTGCGCGTGATCACGATCTCTTCCGGCGTGACGCCGAGGAACTCGGCGGCGATGACGCGGGTGTTCTCCTTGCCCTCACCCATCTTGCCGCGGTTCTGGAACGAGGGATCTCGGTCCATGTCGCGAGTCGCCTCGTCCAGCGCCTTCAGGACCGGCATCGACGACGGACACAGGTTGGCCGCGTTCATGACGCTCACATCTCGCGGCATCACGAACTGCTCGCGCACTGACGTCCAGAACGCCTCGTCCTTGTCCGCAACCATTTGCGGAAGCGGGCGTGGCTCGGCCCACGCGAAATCGGTGCCGCCGAAGAGAGATGCCGAGCCCGCCACCGTCAGAAGACGGGCGAAGTCCCGCCGTGTCAGGGCGCCGCGAGTGGATGGTCGCTTACTCATGTTCGCTCCTTGTGGATCGCGCAGTCACGCGCCGGCCGCGCCGTGGCCCGGTCCGTCGGCTCAATGCCATGTCTGTCAAATGGACTAACGGCACATCCTAGCAGAGAACCGGCGGGATGACCCTCGGAATCAAACTCGGGAGTTGGCGAGCCCTCGGGCCCACCCGGGTGGGCCTCGGCCACTAGGCCGCCGCACCCGGCCGTGATACAAACCTCGACCATGACCTAAACCGCCTCCCCGGGTCCCCAACCGTCGCTTCGACGGGCACTCGGCCGCTGGGATCTGACGGCCATTGGGGTGAATCAGGTGATCGGCAGCGCGATTTTCCTGATGCCCTCCCAGGTCTCCGGCCAGGTCGGCAACTGGGCGCCGATCGCCTTCCTGCTGGCGGGTCTCGCATCGCTCCTGGTGGCGCTGTGCTTCGCCGAGGTGGGTAGCCGATTCGACGTGACGGGCGGGCCCTACATCTTCACTCGGGCGGCGTTTGGCCGGTTCGCGGCCTTCGAGGTCGGTTGGATGCAGTGGTTCACGCGCGCGACCAGCCAGGCATCGGTCGCCAACGGCATCGCGCTTGCCCTTGGCTACTACTGGCCGCTGATGACCACCGGGGCGGGGCGAGCCTCCATGCTGGTCATCCTCATCGTCGCGCTCGCCGCGATCAACGTGCGCGGAATTCGACAGAGTGCCTGGCTGGTCAACGTGCTCACGGTCGGGAAGTTGGTCCCGCTCGCCCTGTTCATCGTGGTCGGGTTGTTCTTCATCGATCTGGACCGTCTCGTGCCGCTTCCGGCGATCTCGACCGGTGAGGCGGCCACCGGGGCGCTCCTGCTCATCTTCGTGTTCGGTGGCTACGACGTCGTGCCCGTACCGGCCGGAGAGGCGAGCGACCCTCGCCGCCATGTGCCGTTCGCGCTGGTCACGACGATTCTCGTCGTCACCGCCGTGATGACGCTGGCCCAGGTCGTCGCCATGGGCGTGCTGCCGGATCTCGTGGGTTCATCCACGCCGCTCGCTGACGCTTCGCTCCTGACGATGGGCGCTGCTGGCGCTCTGATGATCGGCGTCGGATCCGTCGTGTCGATGACAGGCAACAACGCCGGACAGGTGCTGACCGGCTCGCGCATGCTCTTCGCGCTGGCGGAGAACGGCGAGCTGCCGCGCTTCTTCGGGAGGATCCATCCGGAGTTCAGGACGCCGGCGAACGCGATCCTCTTCACCTCGGGCGTCGCGCTGTTTCTGGCCCTGAGCGGTTCCTTCGTCACTCTGGCCGCGGTGAGCGCCGTCGCACGACTCGTCACGTACACGGGAGCCTGTGCTGCCACGCTGGCGCTCAGGAGCGCCAGCGCCGACGACGACGTTCAACCTGCCTCCTTCGTGGTCCCAATGGGTCCGATCGTTCCCGTGCTGGCAGTCGCGATCTCCATGGCCATCTTGGCCGGTGCCACCTGGACACAGCTCGTCGGTGGCGCGCTGGCACTGCTGGTCGGTGCGATGCTGTTTTGGCTCAATCAGTGGCGGAACCCGGACGCGGGACGCGCCGTCGTCGGTTAGTCATCGGCTTTCGGAGGCTCAGCCTGCGGAGCGATGCTGCCGCGAACTGAAAGACTGACGGCCCGAGACTGAAAGCCGACCGCCTGGCAACCCGCTCTCCTCGGAGGAATCGATGCCTCGTCTGCGCCTGATCGCTCTCGTTCCGCTTCCGGTGCTGGTTGCGCTCATCGGCATCCCGGCACAACCACAGCCATCCGTCGACCTGCTGATTCGCGCAGCGCATGTCGTCGACGGAACAGGCAACCCGTGGTATCGGAGCGACGTCGCCATCGCGGGCGACACCATCGTTGCAATGGGGCCATCGCTCGAGACGACGGCCGCACGGGTCATCGATGCGGACGGCCTGGTCGTCTCGCCCGGCTTCATCGATCCCCACACGCACGCCCGTCGCGGGATCTTCGACGTGCCGACGGCCGAGAACTACGTGCGCCAGGGCGTGACGACGCTGTTCGAGGGTCAGGACGGCAGCTCGCCGCTACCCCTAGGCGCCTTCCTGGCCCGAGTCGACGAGACGCCGATCTCGGTGAATTTCGCCAGCTTCGTCGGGCACGGCAGCATCCGATCGGAGGTGATTGGATCAGTCGATCGTGCCGCGACACCGGACGAGATCGAGCAGATGAAGGCGATGGTGCGGCGAGGCATGCAGGATGGCGCGTTCGGTCTGAGCTCCGGACTCTTCTACGTGCCTGGTGCATTCGCGTCGACCGCGGAGGTCATCGAGCTGGCGGGTGTCGCGGGAAGGATGGGTGGCATTTACATCTCTCACATGCGCGACGAAGCGTCGGGCGTGCTGGACAGCGTGCGCGAGACGATCCGGATCGGCGAGGACGGTGGCCTCCCGACGCAGCTCACGCACCACAAAATCATCGGGCAACCCTCCTGGGGCCGAAGCGTCGACACGTTGCGGCTCGTGGACGAGGCGCGCGCCCGCGGCGTCGACGCAACCATCGACCAGTATCCATACACCGCCTCGAGCACGAGCATCCAGGCGGCACTGTGGCCGAAGTGGGCCCAGGAAGGCGGACGCGAGGCCGTCATGGCTCGGCTCGCGGATCCCGACACCCGAGCCCGGATTCGGACCGAGAGTGCGGCGATCATCCGCGACGAGCGCGGCGGTGGCGACCCTCGAAACGTGCAGATCGCGCGGTGCGACTGGGACGACGCACTCGCCGGCAAGACACTGGCCGATGTGATGCGCCAGCGCGGCGCCGATCCGACATTGGAGGAAGCTGCCGAAGCCGCGATCTGGATCGTCGAGCAGGGCGGGTGCCAGGGGATCTTCCACGCCATCGGCGAGGAGGACCTCGTGCGCATCCTCCGCCATCCGTCAACCATGGTGGGGTCGGACGGCGGAGTCCAGGTCTTCGGCCGAGCCTCGCCCCACCCACGCAGCTACGGCACGTTCGTGCGGGTGCTCGGCCGCTACGTTCGTGAGCAGCGGATCATTTCGCTCGAGGACGCCGTCCGGAAGATGTCGGCCTTGCCCGCCCAGCGGACCGGTCTCCTCGACCGCGGCCTCCTCAGACCCGGCATGAAGGCGGACGTCGCAATCTTCGATCCAGACACGGTCAACGACACGGCAACCTTCGAGCAGCCGCATCAGTACGCGGTCGGAGTGGCGACCGTCATCGTCAATGGCGACGTGGTCTTCGAGAATGGCAGGATGACCGACGCCAGGCCGGGGCGTGTGCTCTACGGACCGGCGAGGTAGGAAGGACCAGAACCAGGGCTCAGGGCTCGGGGCTCGGGGCTCGGGGCTGCTGCCCGTGGCCCGGTTCGCGAAGAAGGGGACGGGGCAAAGGCCGTCCCCTTTTTGTTATACCCGGGATCCACCCACCATCCAGACGGGCGAGCCTGTGCCCGAGCCATTCCACTTGCCCAGATCTGCACACACCGGCGCACCGGCTGGCCCGGATGACTGCGGTCGCGTCGTCGCCGGACCGAAACATGCGGGGGGGTACCTTCTTCTCCCTGCCGGGCCGTGGCCCCGGATCCAGGGACGAATTCGGCCACGAGAGGGACACGCAGTTCGTAAATCAGCCGGCATGATGTTCGACTTGCTCTCGCCTGACCTGCTCTCGATGGACGCCGCCGCCCTGTCCGTGGCCATGCTGCTGTTCGTAAGCGGCTATTGTGCGGCCACGCTCCGTGCGAGGCGCCGTGGCACGACCGTGACCGTCACCCGGTCCGATCCCACGGCCGAAGCGTTTCGTCACACGGATGAGCTTGCCAGGACGAACCGAGAGCTCTCGGACGCCATCGAACGGCTCGAAGCGAAGTCACTCGAGCTTGACGCTGCGCGCGTGCGAGCCGAAGAGGCGACCGTCGCCAAGAGCGATTTTCTCGCGAACGTGAGCCACGAGATCCGCACGCCGATGACGGCGATTCTCGGGATGGCCGATCTTGCGCTCGATTCACGGCCGACCGCCGAGCAGGCCAAATACCTGCGCGCAGTCAAGAGCTCGGCCGACCATCTCCTGTCCCTCATCAACGACATACTAGACGTCTCCAAGATCGAAGCCGGAAGACTCGAGTTGAACCCCGTCGCGTTTCGACTTCGGGAGACGTTGGGCGAGACCCTCAAGCTGCTCGCTGGCCCGGCGCATGCCAAGGGCCTCGAACTCACGTGCGACGTCGAGCGCCATGTTCCGGACTTTCTGACCGGCGACGTCGGCCGGCTGCGACAGCTCCTGCTCAACTTGGCGAGCAACGCGATCAAGTTCACCATGCGCGGCGAGGTGGTCGTCCACGTCACCTCCGAGCGGGCGGCGGCCGACGACTTGACCCTGCGCGTGTCGGTGAGCGACACCGGCGTCGGCATTCCGCCGGACAAGCAGCGTGCCGTCTTCGACGCGTTCGAGCAGGCGGACGGGTCGACGACGCGCCGCTACGGCGGGACCGGACTGGGCCTCGCCATCTGCTCTCGGCTGGTCACGCTGATGGACGGTCGCCTCTGGCTCGAGAGCGAGGTTGGCCGCGGGAGCACGTTCCACTTCACCGTGCGGCTCGGCCGACAGGCGCGGCCCACAGCACGCCCCGGTCTGACGCCGCCGGAATCACTCCGCGGGCTGCGCGTGCTCGTCGTTGACGACAACCAGACCAGCCGGCGCGTGACACTCGACATGCTCGGCGGTTGGCAGCTGCACCCAGATGAGACGGACACGGGTCACGAGGCTCTGGAGATGGTCCGTGCGGCCGCCGTCAACGGCGCGCCGTATGCCGCGATCGTCCTGGACGCCGGGATGCCGACCCCGGATGGCTTCGCCGTCGCCGAGGCTATCGGCCTGATGCCCGACCCGCGACCCGCGGTCGTCATGCTGCTCACGACGAGCGACGAGCGCCACGACCTGGCCCGCTGCCGGTCGCTGGGGGTCGCCGGAACGCTGACGAAGCCGGTCACGCATCTTGACCTGCTCCCGGAGCTGTGCCGATCGCTCGGCCTCGAAACCAGCGCACGAATCGCCAGCGACGCTCCCATCCCAGCTGAAGGACCGCGACGGAGCCTGCGTGTGCTGATCGCCGAAGACAACGAGGTGAACCAGGAACTGATCGCGACGCTGCTCCACAAGCGCGGGCATGCCTCGGTCGTCGTGGGTGACGGCCAGCAGGCCCTGGATCGGCTCGACGCCGAACCCTTCGACGTCATCCTAATGGACGTCCAGATGCCGGGGCTGGATGGGCTGGAGGCAACGCGAGCCATCAGGACGCGGGAGCGCCCGACCGGACGCCACACGCCTGTCGTCGCGATCACGGCCGGCGCACTCCGAGGTGACCGCGACCGCTGCGTCGAGGCCGGAATGGACGCACTCGTGACCAAGCCGATCGACCCGGCCACGCTGTTTGCGACGATCGAGGAAATCCCGGGGACACAGCCACCGTCTCCTGCCCCGCCGCTGGCCGCCAGGCGCGGGCCGCTCGTCCGTGAGGCGGAACTGATGAGCCGGCTCGATGGAGACAGGAATCTCTTGGCCCGGATGGCCGAGGCCTTCCTCGCCGATTGCCCCGCTGCGCTCGGCACCATCGAGGTGGCAATCCAACGCCAGGATGCTCGGGCGCTCGAGCACGCTGCGCACCGCCTCAAGGGAGCCGTCGGGAACTTCTGCGCGCCCGAGGTCGCCGAATGTGCCGCCCAGCTGGAACGGGTCGGGCGGCACGGCGATCTGTCGAGGGCAGAGGAACTGTACGAAAATCTGCGTCCGCTACTCGACGAGTTGCGAGTCGTCTTGAATCGCTTCGTTCTCACGCGTGAGGAGTTGCCGGCCGACCGGACCGCCTGAGCCGGCTCGCGGGGAAGACACCATGAAGATGACACAGCGAGAAACGCGTCCACCATCCAGACCAACGGTCCTCATCGCGGAGGACGAGGCGAGCACGCGGCTGTTCCTCCAGCACCAGCTGGACAAGGCCGGGTTCCGGCCGCTGCCGGCGAAGGATGGCCACGAGGCGCTCAGCCTGCTCTCCGATGCCGTCACGGTTGCGCTCATCGATCTCCGCATGCCCGACCTGAGCGGCATCGAGTGCATCCGCCGGATGCGTCGCACGCATCCGGACGTGGAGCCGATCGTCGTCACGGCCAGCTCCGACATCGGTGATGCCGTGGAAGCGATGAAGTGCGGTGCGTTCGACTACATCACGAAGCCGGTGAACGTCGATGAGCTGATCGAGTCGGTTCGGCGGGCTTCTCGAACCGCCGAGCTCACGCAGGAGAATCGTCAGCTCAAAGACGCCATCAGCCTGCCCTACGCCGAGACACCCTTCATCGGGACGTCGGCGTCGACCAACCGGGTCATGGACATGGCGCGCAAGATCGGGACGCTCGAGGGCACGGTCCTCATCAGCGGTGAGAGTGGCGTCGGCAAGGGTCTCGTCGCGCGGGTCATTCACAACGGGGGGCCGCAGGGCACACGACCATTCGTCACGGTCAGCTGTACCGCGCTGCCGCGCGAGCTAGTCGAGGCGGAGCTGTTCGGTCACGAGAAGGGCGCGTTCACCGGAGCGCACGAGCGACGACCGGGCCGACTCGAGATCGCCGACGGGGGCAGCCTCTTCCTCGACGAGGTCGGAGACATGCCGCTCGATCTCCAGCCGAAGCTCCTGACCTTCCTGCAGGAGCGCTCCTTCCAGCGTATCGGCAGCAACAAGACGATCTCGGTGAAGGTGCGCGTCCTGGCCGCCACCCACCAGGATCTCAAGACACTCTGCCAGGACAAGCGCTTCCGTGAAGATCTGTACTTCCGGCTCAACGTCCTGCCGATCGAAATCCCGCCGCTGCGTCATCGCCGTGAGGACATCCTCGCCATCGCGTCGCACTTGCTGGCGAGAATCGGGACTCGCGCCCCGAACGGCGAGCCGTACGCGCTCGACGAGGATGCCCAGGAGGCCATGCTCGCGTACGACTGGCCCGGCAACGTGCGTGAGCTCGAGAACGTGATCCAGCGTACGACGGCGTTTTGCGCGGGCGCCACGATCGCTCGAGCCGATCTGCCATCGGAATTGACGGGGGCGGCGTCAGGTTCGGCGAACCACCACGAATCACTGGCCGGGATGCCGCTACGCGACGTCGAGCGACTGGCCATTCTCCAGACGCTGGATTCTTGCTCGGGCAATCGGGCCGAGGCGGCGCGGCGACTGGGGATCAGCAAGAAGGGGATCTACCTGAAGATGAAGCGTCTCGGCCTCTCCGCCGAGTGCGTCTGAACATCCCGCGCGCCCCCCACGATTCGCATCCCATCGGGTACCCGATACACCGGGACCCAGCGGTGCGGGAGTATCGGCTACGCGCTCACTCCCGACCCTCCGACACGGTCGCTTCCCGACAAACCACATAGCCGCAACGGGTTCCGGAGAATCCGAACCAGCGGACCCGGCGCGGCACGATTCCTGCCCTGCCATCTGACGAGCGGCGGGACTTCGACCGCCCCACGTCAGACATGAAGCCACAGGAGCACGACGATTCACCCCTGGTCCGTACGACGCTGGCGCCGCTTCGCGCGGCCGACGTCGACCTCGCCGCTGGCTGGATGGCGGCGAAGGAGAACTACCAGTGGCTCGACTTCGGATCGGGCCGCCAGATGCTGTCCGGACGCGCCCTGGCGGCGATGAACCGCTCGTCTCGTCACCTGCTGCGCCTCTTCACGCCGGTCGCCGGCACGCGTCCCGTGGGCATCGTCGGCGTCGCCGACCTGAATCCGCGGCATGACACCGCCTCGGTGTGGTTCGTGCTGGGAAACAAGGCGCACTACGGCCAGGGGCTGACTACCTGCGCGGTGGGCCAGATGCTGGCGCTCGCGTTCCGGCAATATCGCTTGGCCTCCGTGCACGCCTGGACAGTCGAGCACAACCTGGCCGCGCGACGCGTGCTGGAACTCAACGGGTTCCGGCTGGTCGGACACCAGCGCCGGAGCCATCGGGTCGACGGGTGCCGACTGGATCGTCTGAGCTTCGACGTCCTCGAGGAGGAGCTCGTCCACCGGGCGACGTCAGGACCGGAAGAGGCGCGGCCGGCCATGGAACTGGAGCGCACATGACGTAGGAGCCCTCGCACGCGGCGCAGAGCCATACGCACGACAGTCGGCGATCGACCGGTGGCGCGTCACACCGGTCACGCCGGCGGCGCTCGAGGTCCCGGGGCACAGGATCGCGAGCGCACGGACACGAGCCCCATTCAGGTCGCCATTGATGTCGCAAGCTTTCGAAACCCTTCGCGCAAACCTGCGGCTGCATCCGTCGAAGCGGGCCGCCCGGCTGTTATCCGAGAACCGCCAGCTACGTGAGGCAATCGCGGTTCGATGGCCTGACACGACGTTCATCGGGACCTCGCCGGCCGGGCTGGCACTGCGGCGGGAGATGGACGCGGCGGCAGTCGGCAACGTGGCCGTTCTGCTTTCGGGGGAGCGCGGATCCGGCAAGGGCCTCGTCGCCCAGCTCCTGCACCGCTCAAGCTCGCGAGCGGACGGCCCATTCGTGGTGCTCGGCTGCTCCGGCAGCCCGCGCCGACTCGTCGGCCCGGAGCTATTCGGCCTCGAGAAGCGAGGCCCAGGGGGCCGCGTCACACGACGTCTGGGCCGCCTCGAGCTGGCAGACGGCGGCACCCTCTTCCTCGACGAAGTCGGGGAACTGCCACTGGAGCTGCAGCCTCGATTGCTGTCCTTCCTCCGGCACGGATCGTTCCAGCGCATCGGCAGCGCTCAGCGAATCCCGGCTCAGGTCCGAATTGTGTCGTCGACCGATGGCGACTTGAAGGCGATGGCTCGGGCTCGGTCGTTCAACCGCGACCTATACACCCGTTTGAAGGCTAGCAGCCTGCGCGTGCCGCCGCTGCGCGAACGATGGGAGGACATTCCCGCCTTAACAGACTGGTTCTTGTCGCAGCTGGGCCGTCGCCAGGGCAGGCCGCCCGCGGTACTGGACGAAGAGGCGCGGAAGAGCCTGCTCCGGTACCCGTGGCCCGGCAACCTGCGCGAGCTTCAGGGCGTGTTGGTTCGTGCCAGCGTGAACTGTCGAGGCGGGCTCATTGGAATCGACGACCTGCCGAGCGAGGTGGCAAGTCGGCCAGACGCCTACGCCTCTTCCTCTGCGCGGGCTTCCTCGTCGGCCGCGGTCCGACTGGTCCCGGGAGGAATCCCACTGCGCGACATCGAGCGACTGGCCATCACTCAGACGCTCGCGGCATGTCATGGCAATCGCGCAGAAACCGCCCGTCGACTGGGACTCAGCAAGAAAGGCTTCTACCTCAAGATGAAGCGGCTCGGGATCTGGACCAGCGCGCGCTGACGCCGCACGACGGCGGCCACAAGGTATGATCGGTCGATCGTACGCCCCCGCGACGACCACGAACGACACGTCCTCATACCGAAGGGTGGCCAAGATGGCCGGCAGCCGCAAGTCCCAAACAAAGATCACCTACGCAACGATGAGCTCCGAGCAGATGGAGGAGCTGAACCAAGAGATCGACGCCGAGCTCGAGCACGGCCGAGGAGTCCTCGGACAAACGTACGCCATGCAGATCGGCGGCGACCCCGTCGAGGCCTCAGAGCAGTTCGACGACCGGAGTCCCATCGACACTCGCATTCTGGTCGGGCGCTTCCAGACCGGCACACGCGAGCATGTCCGGCACGCCGTCGAGGCCGCCCGCGCGGCGCACCGCGGCTGGAGCGGGCTAGCCTGGCGCGAGCGAAGCGCCCATGTCCGGCGCGTTGCCGACGCCATTCGCGACCACCGAATCGAGCTGTCAGTCCTGATGGGCTACGAGACCGGCAAGAGTCGCATGGAGTGCCTCGGTGACGTCGAGGAGGCGGCCGATCTCATGACGTACTGCTGCGATCAGGTCGAGCAGCACGACGGCTTCGCCCAACAGATGGGTGCGTTCGGGCCGGAAGAGGACAACCGCAGCGTCATGCGGTCGTTCGGGGTCTGGGCCGTGATCTCGCCGTTCAACTTCCCGCTCGCGCTGGCGGCCGGACCGAGCGGCGGCGCGCTGGTCGCCGGCAACACGGTCGTGTTCAAGCCAGCGACCGACACGCCCCTGCTCGGTCAGAAGTTCAACGAGATGACCCTCGAGGCGGGCTTGCCTCGCGGCGTCTTCAACTTCGTCACCGGCCCGGGCCGCACGGTCGGCCAAGAGTTGCTCGACAACCCCGACATCCGTGGCATCGTGTTCACCGGATCGAAGGCGGTCGGCATGCACCTGATCGAGACCAACGGCGCCCGCCCGACGCCGCGGCCGGTCATCACCGAGATGGGCGGTAAGAACCCGGCGATCGTGACGACCTCGGCCGACCTCGACAAGGCGGCCGACGGCGTGATGCGTTCCGCGTTCGGCGCGACCGGTCAGAAGTGCTCGGCGTGCTCGAGGGTGTACGTGGCACGTGACGTGCGGGACCAATTCGTCGAGTTGCTCGTCGAGAAGACCAGACAGGTCAAGGTCGGCAACCCGCTCGAGCGGAACGTGTTCATGGGGCCGCTCATCAACCCGGCAGCCGTGGAGGTCTACGAGCGCGCGATCGCCGAGGCCACCCGCGACGGTGGCCGGATTCTCACGGGCGGTCGACGGATGACCGACGAGCCGTTCAACCACGGCTACTTCGTCGAGCCAACGGTGATCGACGGGTTGCCGCGCGATCACCGCCTCTTCGTCGACGAACTCTTCGTGCCCATCACGGTCGTCGCCGATGTGATCTCGCTCGATGAGGCGATCGAACTCGCGAACCAGACGGAATACGGCCTGACGGCCGGCATCTTCTCGGAGGACGACGAGGAGATCGCGGAGTTCTTCGACCGCGTGGAGGCTGGCGTGGTGTACGCCAACCGGCGTGCCGGCGCCACAACAGGCGCCTGGCCAGGAATCAATCCGTTCGGCGGCTGGAAGGGAAGCGGCTCGAGCGGGCGCGGCGCCGGCGGCCCACACTACGTCCAGCAGTTTTTTCGCGAGCAGAGCCGGGTCGTCATCAACTAACCTTCTCGCCGACGGGCGAGGGTTAGTTGAATGTTGAATGTTGAATGTTGAATGGACGGATGCTGAGCGGACGGATGCTGAGCGGCAACACTGAAGACTGAGCGGCGCGCAGCGCCCACCACAATTCAACATTCGCCATTCAACATTCAACATTCCGTATCTGTCTCTCCGCTGAGCCCTATCATCTTCATCAGCGCGAGCGCGTTCCTGGACGTCGCGAGCCCGGGACGGAGACGGTAGTCGAACGTCATGCGCACTTCGCCATGGTCATCGTGGATGACCTCGGAGAAGTGCACCTGCCGGCTGGCGGCAGCCAGCTGCGGGGTGTCGACCAGCCCGAGATCGTGCGTCGTGATGGCACCGATCGCTCCGTGACGTAGCAGCGACCCCACGATGCCGCGCGTCGCGGTCTGACGCTCGGCAGTGTTCGTGCCTTGCAAGATCTCGTCGAGTAGAAAGAGCACGATGCGGCCTTCGTCCTCCGCCACTCGCACTGCCTCGACGACAGTCCTGAGACGCCTCAGGGCAGCCATGAAGTAGGAGACGCCCTCCTCGAGGGAGTCCTGGACCCGCATGCTGGACTCGACCGAGACGGGCGGCAGAGACATCTCGACTGCACAGACCGCCCCGCCGGCCTTCGCGAGCAACACGTTGAGACCGATGGCTCGAAGCAGCGTGCTCTTACCCGACATGTTCGACCCGGTCACGAGGAGGAAGCTGCCTGCGGGTCCAACCTCCACGTCATTGACGACCCGGTTGGTCGCGGCGAGGAGCGGGTGACCCAGGCCGGCCGCCCGAACGATGATCTCGCCGCCATCGCGGATCTGCGGCAAGCACCAGCCTGGGTTGTCGTGCCGGAGTGCCGCCAGGCAGCACAGCGCATCCACCTCCGCCAGCGCGCCGAACCAGCCCCGGACGTGCGGTCCGACCGCCAGTTGCCAGTTCTCGAGGCGGTCGAGCGTGTGGAAGTCCCAGAGTGTCAGAGCGTGAATCGGGAAATGGAAGATCGCGGCGGACCGCCGGAGGTTCGAGAAATCGTTGATCCGCTCCAGGCGCCGAAGCTCTACGTGCGCGGGCGCTCGACCCACTCGCAGCGCAGCTTGCAGCGCTCGGATCGGCTCGGCATCGAACGGCGCGGTCGAGATCAGCTCAAACAGGCTCGCGTAGTGCTTGAGCGCGTCGCCTGCCGCCGACGCGCGGTCCAGCAGGTGGTGCACTCGGAGCTGGAACACGCCGATCAACACCAGATTCAGGACGAGGGGCAGGAGCCATGCTGAAGCGGCGATCCATCCCGATGCTTGGAGCGCGATCAGCGCCAGCGTCGACAGGCAGAGAAAGCGCGCTGCCCACACGAGAAGCGGGTGCTGCAGCAGCCACGGCTCACTCTCGGCCCAATCGACAAGCGACTCCAGCCCTGCCCGAGAGGAGCCGTGCGCCAAGAGGACACGTCCTGCCAACGCCTGGCGGAAGTCCAGGCGCCCGGCGAGGTCGGCGACTTGCTGTTGGCGCGCTCGAGTCGCGGCCGGCGGGGCGTCGCCCAAGAGCCAGCGGCCCAGCCGGTCACGCCCCCAGGTGGTGCTCGGCCCCAGCAACTGCATGAGCGACGCGTGACCGAAGAGATCGAGATCCGCGGCGCAGGAGCTTGGCGTCTGCGAGTCGACCCGATCCTCGGGGAGCCGGTCCCACTGCCGATCGATGCGGGCGAGCGCACGCTCGTTGATCACTCGCTGGGCCTCGGCCCACGCGCGGCGGTCGTCGACCCTGGCATGCCAGACGACGAGCGCCACGAAGCCCAGCAGCAGCGCCCCAGCCACACCGAGCATGGGCGAGGCCGCAGGAGGGCTGCCGACGACTACCCAACCGACGAGACCGGCACCCAGCAAGAATGTCGTCGCCCGGACGCGGGCAATTAGCCGGGATTGCGCCTCGAACTCATTTCGTTGCCGCTCGAACCCGGCGCGGCGCGTTCCGTAGACCGACACGGGGTCGGGAGTATCCTTCATCGTCACCATTCTCGCCGAATCGGTCGCGGTTTTCCCGATCTCGACGCAGCTTCTGCTAGGATGCGCGGCATGCGCAGCACACGATCCGCCGCAGTCTTCCTCGCCATCAAGGGCCCCTTGGCCTGCCTGGCCACCACGGCCTGCCTCGCCGCTGCCGCGTGCGGGACCCCTAGTCCGCCGCCAAACGAATCGACCGCTCTAGATATCGTGATCGCCGGCGGTCGAGTCGTTGACGGTACCGGTGCACCCTGGTTCCGCGCCGACGTCGGTATCCGAGGCGACCGAATCGTCTCGGTCGGCGCCCTCCAGGACGCGGAGGCCGGCACACGAATCGACGCGACAGGCCTAATCGTCGCGCCGGGGTTCATCGACATGCTCGGGCAGTCCGAGTTCAACGTCCTCGTCGACAATCGCGCTGCCAGCAAGATCACCCAGGGCATCACGACGGAGGTGACGGGCGAGGGCGACTCCATCGCGCCACTGAACGACCGCATGATCGAGGCACGGCGGCCAACCTACGAGCACTTCGGCGTCACGGCCGACTGGCGTACGCTGGACGAGTACTTCATCCGTCTGGAGACGCGGGCACGGCCAGCCATCAACGTCGCGACGTTCGTGGGTGCCGGAGGCCTTCGCGAGTACGTGATAGGGACCGAGGACCGACCTGCCACGCCGCAAGAGCTCGACGAGATGCGGCGGCTCGTCGCGGACGCGATGTCGGATGGCGCCGTGGGCCTGAGCTCCTCACTTCAGTACATGCCTGACCGATTCGCCAGCACTGAGGAGCTGATCGAACTGGCGAAGGTCGCGGCGGACCACGGCGGTATCTACATCACGCACCAGCGCTCGGAAGGCGGCGCCATTCTCGAATCGCTGGATGAGGTTTTCACGATCGCAGAGCAAGCGAACATTCCGGCCGAGATCTGGCATCTCAAGGCCGCCTACCGCGCCAACTGGAACCGGATGCCGGAAATTCTCGGGCTCATCGAGGCGGCCAGGGCGCGCGGCCTTGATGTGAGCGCGAACCAGTATCCCTATGCGGCCGCCTCAAACTCGCTCGATGCCTGCCTGCCGCTCTGGGTCAGGGAAGGGGGCGTCGAGCCCATGCTCGAGCGGCTCCAGGATCCGCAGCAGCGGGCACGGATTCGGGAGGAGATGGACGACCCGAACGTCACGACCTGGGAAAACCAGTATTACGGGTCGGGCGGCGGCGACGGGATCGTCGTCAGCTCGGTGCTCAACGAAGAGCTACGGCAATACGAAGGGTTGACGGTGACGGAGATCGCGACGCTGATGCAGACCGATCCTCGCGACGCCATCATGGACCTCGTCGTGGCCGACCGCGGCGAGACATCCTCCATTACCTACATCATGGACGAGGATGATGTCAGGACCGCCTTGAAGCATCCGCTCGTCAGCATCGACACCGACTCGTCGGCCAGAGCCGAGACGGTCCGCTGTCGGAGTCGAAATCTCACCCGCGCGCCTGGGGTACCTTCCCGCGAATTCTCGGCAAGTACGTCCGGGACGAAGGCTTGCTCTCTCTCGAGGAGGCGATCCGAAAGATGACGTCGCGTCCCGCCGCACGCGTCCGGCTGCTCGATCGGGGCATCCTACGCCCCGGCTTTGCCGCCGACGTCACCGTGTTCGACCCGGCGGAGATCCGGGACGTCGCCACCTTCGACGATCCGAACCACTACTCGCAAGGCATTCGCTACGTGGTCGTCAACGGCCGTCTCGTGATCGATCAGGGTCAGATCACCGACGAACGCCCCGGGCGCGCCTTGCGCGGCCCAGGCTGGAGCCCTGAGCCCTGAGCCCCGAGCCCTGAGCCCCGAGCCCCGAGCCCCGAGCCGACGATGTCCCTGATCGATCTCGCCACGCCACAGGTGGTCGTCGACCGCACCCGCCTCCTGGGCAACATCGATCGCATGCAGGCGGCGGCCGATGCGCGCGGCGTCCGTCTCCGGCCGCACGCCAAGACGCACAAGAGCCCGACCGTGGCAGCCTGGCAGATCGAGCGCGGCGCCATCGGAATCTGTTGCGCCAAGGTCGGCGAGGCCGAGATATTCGCGGAGGCCGGCGTGGAGGACATCCGTTTGCCCTACCCGGTCAGCCCGTTCAACGTCGACCGAGTGCTTGCCCTCCAGCGCCGGGCGCGCATCTCGATCATCGTCGATCATCCGACCGTCGCAGCCGCCTGGTCTCGAGCGATGGAGGACGCCGGCTCGACGCTGGAGATCTTGGTGAAGGTCGACGTCGGCTTTCACCGATGCGGGATCGACCCGGACGAGTCGGCGGCGCTCGAGTTCATCGAGGGAATCGCCACACTGCCGGGCCTTCGGCTTCTTGGGCTCCTGAGCCACGCCGGGCAGTCCTATCTCGCCAAGTCGGATGATGAGCTCGTCGCGATTGCGCAGAGTGAGCGGGAGTGTCTGTGCGGTCTGGCGGATGGCGCAATCAGACGCGGCGTGGCTCTGCCGGAGATCAGCGTCGGGTCGACGCCCACCGCCAGATTCAGTCTCGACCAGCCCGGCATCACCGAGGTCAGGCCCGGCAACTACGTGTATTGCGATCGAACGCAGGTGGGGCTGGGATCCTCGACACTCGACGAGTGCGCGCTGACGGTCATGGCCACGGTCGTGTCCAAGCCGTCCGCGGAGCGGCTGGTACTCGACAGCGGAAGCAAGACGCTCAGCTCCGATCGGGCACGCGGCGTCGGCCAGACGGAGGGATACGGGCTGGTCTTTCCGGACCTCCAGACGAACGTGCCGGATGAATCACTCGTCGTTGAACGACTGTCGGAAGAGCATGCGGTCGTCAGGGTGGACGATGGCCCGACGGCGCTCGAGCCAGGCGACCGCGTGCGCCTGCTGCCCAACCACGCCTGCGTGGTCTCGAACCTGGTGAATCACATCCAGCTCGTCGACGGCCTCGATGTAATCGAGACGCTGCCCGTGGCCGCGCGCGGCCGGATCAGCTAGAGGTCGGCCGTTTCTTCTTCGTCGCCGACCGGGCGCCGGCCTTCGGCTTCGGCTTCGTCTTCGACTTCCGCTTCGTCTTCCGACGCGCGCGCATGCGGGAGCTGAGCTCCTTGAGACGGCCCTCTTCGCCGATGGCCAGCAGCGGCTGACCTGGAGCCCTGATGAGGCTCACGATCTCGCCGTCCGTCGTTCGGCCGTAGACCTCCTGACCGTCCGTCAGGAGCGTCAGGGGCCCGCCGCCGCCGATCGCCTCGAAGAGTCTGATGCCGAAGCTTGCACGCAGGGTGTCGAGGAGGGTGCGGATGTTCTGGACGCTGAAGCCGTGACGGCGCAGGTCGGCAAGCACGAGCAACTCGATCAAATCGACGGGCGAGTAGCGCCGCTCGGTGAAACCGCCGGCTTCCGTTCGATGGGATTCGATCGCCGGCGTGAACAGGAACCGTGAGTTCCACCATTGCAGCTGGCGAGCCGTGAGCCCGGTGAGGGCCGAGACCTCGCGGGAGCTGTAGGTACGCTTGAGCCTCATGGCCATGATCGGGGGACGCCGTCTCATCGTAGGCCAAGACGGGGAGTGGCCGCCAGTCCGCGGTATGACAGAGCGTGGGATGATTCAGCCATGGAGACCCTCTCCGTCCGCGCAGCGCGACGCCTGGCGCTGGCACGCGCCGGTCTGCTGAAGCCGGAACGGACGGGCCTCCCGAGACGTGCCGCAGGCCACGGCCGACGAGCGCGTGAAGCCGCTCGGGCCATCATTGCGCGCTTCGGGTACGTCCAGCTGGACACGGTGTCGATCGCCGGCGCCCGCAGTCATGCGCTCGTCGTCTCATCTCGCCTCGATGGGTTCCAGCCCGCGCTGGTGGAAGAACTTCTCCAGCCGGGCGAGCCGCTCTTCGAGTACTGGGGGCACGAGGCAAGCTGGATTCCGCTCGACCTGTACCCCGCATTCGAGTTCCGACGACGCGAGTTCCGCCACCACCCCTGGTGGGGCGACGTGGTTGGCGCGTACCCAGATGTCACGCGCAACCTGCGTCGCCGGATTCGCGACGAGGGTCCGCTGCGATCCGTCGACATGGAGGGAGGCGGAAGTCGCGGGTGGTGGGATCTGAAGGTGGCCAAGCGCGTCGCCTCCGCGCTCTGGTCCCGCGGTGAGCTCGCCATTCGAGAGCGACGCAAATTCCAGGCGACCTACGACCTTGCGGAACGGGTGATCCCCGAGCGGGTGCGGTGTCACCCCTTGCCGAAACGACAGGCAATCGAAACGCTCGTGCTCAAAGCGATGGACGGTCATGGCTGGGCCACGACCGGGACGATCGCGTCGACCTGGCGCTTGACCAATCGGAAAGCCGAGATGGCCGCGGTGCTCGACCGCCTGGCCGCCGACGGACGGATCGTGGCGTGCGAGCTCGAGAATCCCGGAGCCCGAGTCACATCCGGCTGGGTCAGGCCCGCCGACCTCGAGCTGGCTGCACGGCTGGCCCACGTTCGTCCCCGTCCCGATCGGGGCGTGCTACTGTCACCGTTCGACCCGCTACTGTGGGATCGGGCGCGCGTGCGGCGCCTTTTCGATTTCGATCAGGTCCTCGAGATCTTCAAGCCGGCGCCGAAGCGCGTCTACGGCTACTACTGCCTGCCGGTGCTCGCCGGTGAACGTCTCATCGCGCGATTCGACCTCAAGGCCGACAGGCGTAGCGGAAAGCTACACGTGCTGTCCTGCCGCTTCGAGCACGCAAAGCCGACGCGAGCGGATGAGGCGGCGGCGGCGCATGCGCTGAACCGGTACGCGTCGTCGCTCGCTCTCGCGGCGACACCCGCCGCCGAACGGGCGGGCCGGGCCTAAACGCGGCGCAAGGTGAAGCCCACGACCTCCATACGGGCAGGCTGGCAGCGATCCTCCGAGTGGTCTGCTCAACGCGATGGCGCCACGTTCCACGATCCTGGCCGCTTCCGGCCGCCCCAGCCCCAGTACACCGGCTCGCCACCCGGCGGCGACGCAGGCGACGCGCCGACACCCAGCCGGAACCCCTCGTTCATGAACCGGCCAAAGCCGCGCTGCGTGTTGATCGCGGGGCGTGTGGCACGCGTGCGGTCCTGGAGCACGTGATGGGTGAACCCGAAGACGGGAACCGGGACGTACAGCACGATCGGCTCGGGCCGGGGTTCAGGGCGGCCGCCGATCACCACCACCCCGGGCTGCGTCCCGTCCAGGTTCCAGGCGTACGGGTGGGTCGACACGAAGGCATTCCGGTCGAGCGCCGATTCTGACTCGTCCGCCGCGAGGGCTCGGCCACTCCGGAGCATGGCCGCAATCACGCGCTCGCTGAGGCCGGCTGCGCGGATCTCGATGATGGTGCCAGCATCCAGGTCGAAGATGGTCGGATCCGCTTCGAGCACCGCGAGCAGGATCTCGTCGCTCAGACCGGCCCGCGAGAGTTCGACGAGGTCGCGGACCGAGACGGCGCGGACAACGGACGGCACGAGCCACACCATGAGGACCGCGAGCACCAGCACCCATCGCGTCTTGCTTATCATCGAGCGTCCTCCAGACCGATCCCTGGAACGTCAGCCGCCCAGTGTGCAAGTCTGGGACCGTTTTCATTCTGACCGGGGCGTCGACCGGTTGCAACAAACTGAGGACCGGAGGCGATAGCCTGCCTCCGTCGTAGGACAGCGTGTCATCGTTCACGGGCTTGCTGAACGCTCGCTCCGCGTTACACTAGCTGAAATCAAGGGGTTTTCGACGATTCTGAGCCCTCGCAATGGGCACGGGCCTTGCTGTAGAACCTGTAGGGAAACGACATGCTCGGCAAACAAGTGCTCTTCGGCTTCCTCGCTGGCATCGGCCTCACGGCCGCGGTCGTGGGCGGCTTCTGGCTGGCGGCTCCCGGCGGCGCGAGCGTGACGTCGAACCCGGCCGCGCTAGAGGTCGTAGCCGTGGCGGACGGCTCGCTATCGACGGATCCGGACGAGGTCCGCGCCGTCGAGGAGACCGAGGGGATCGTCGAAGACGACACGGCGCTCGAGAACTCGCCGACAGCGTCGGCCACGGATCGGTCGGCCACGGCCCGACCGGCTGCGGCCCCGTCGTCGCCGCGCCGCCCAGCCGCGGCACCGTCGCCCGCGCCACAGGCCGATCCGGATCCGGCACGGTTACCAGCTCCGCCGACACCACGAGTCGAGCGCATCCCGGCTCCGTTGCCTGAGCCGTCCGACGTCGAGTCCACCCCCCACACTGCGGACGGGGATCTCGGGGATGGCGGGTTGCCCCAAGTCGACGATTGGCCCTCGGCGCGAGCCAGCGCCGGCGATTTCGGTGACGACGAACCGGACTTCGACCAGCCGGTGTCAGGAACGGTGCTGAACGATCCCGAAGGCGCCGACTCGTGGGAGCCGCCGGCGCCAGACTTCGAAGACCTGGTCATCTCGGCCGACTCTGTGATCAGCCTCCAGGTCGACACATCGCTGAGCACGAAGACCGCTCGGATCGAAGATCGCGTGGAGGCCCGCACGATCCGGAACGTGCAGGTCGACGGCGACACCGCGATTCCGGCTGGGTCGCTGGCCCTGGCGTCGGTCACCCTCGTCGAGCCCGGTGGCAAGATCAAAGAGCGTGCGAGGCTCGGGATCCGCTTCCACACGGTCGTGCTCGCCGACGGCGCCGAGGTTCCGATTCAGACCGAGACTATCTACCGCGTCGGTCGCCCGCCTTCGAAGAGCAGTAGCGCCAAGATCGGCGGGGCGGCCACGGCCGGGGCCATCCTGGGCGCCATCTTCGGCGGCAGGAGGGGTGCCGTGATCGGCGGCGCAGCGGGTGCGGCGGGCGGGACGGCCGCGACGATGGCGGGGGATCCAAGCCCGGCAACCATCTCGGCCGGTACGAGCGTGACGATCCGGCTCCAGGAGCCCGCGACGGTGACGATCGAGCGCTAGTGGCCCGTCGCCGCCGGGCACCTCTGCTCGTGCGTCGCCAGAGCCCGCTCCGCCGCGTCCCGTGTTCCCGCAGCAATCCCGTAACTGATAGCGCACTCGGATCTCCGCGATGGGGAGGACGCGATCGACCGCGCCGATGTCCCCCTCGACCTCAGCCGTGACCTATCCTTCCCCGGTCGGAATCAGACGCACCTCCAGTGCGCCGGCCAGTGTGCCGAGCAGTCGACCTCCGCTGTGCGTTGGGCGTACAATCGTGAACCATGAGCCCATCAACGATCACTCGCGTCGAAACATCGGCCCGCCTCGGGGTGGCGCTCGCGGGCTTGGGCCTGCTGGCCCACGGAGCGGACGTCGGTGCCCAGACCAGGATCGAGATCGAAGGCATCCGGAACTTCACAAAGGTGGAGACGACCATCGGGTGCGGCGGCGCGACCGCGCCGGAGGCGATGGCGGAACTCAAGGAAATGGGCTACGTCTCGGTGATCAACTTTCGGTTCTCGGAGGAGCGCGGGGCGACGCACGAGGCTGGGCAAGCCGCTGCGGAGGCAGCCGGCATGAACTACATCCACCTGCCTTTCGCCCCGGCGGGAGAGGACGCGGAGGCGACGGCCACGCGGTTTCTCGCGGAGGTGACGAACGCGGACAACCTTCCTGCCTACCTTCACTGCGGCAGCGCGAACCGCGTTGGCGGCCTCTGGATGATCAAGCGCGTGATGGTCGATGGCTGGGATCGGCCGAAGACGCTGGCCGAGGCGGAGACGATTGGACTCCGCAGCGAGGCCGTTCGCGGCTTCGTCACGACGTACCTGGAGAACCACGCGCCCTAGGACCCGGACGAACGTTCAACCTGTGAGTCGCCGAGCGACCAGGAGATCACCCACCCGGACGCACCCCGATCGAGGGCCACGACGCCATGCGGCGGAAACTGGTGCGACCCGTCGTGGCTGGCTAGCGTCTCGAGCGCGCGCGCGAGGTGCGGCAGATGCCCGACGATGGCGAGGTCGGCCTCCTCTCCGGAGAGCCGGTCGCACACCCATGCCGGTGGATCGCCGGGCTGCAACCCCCGAACGGCCTTCACCCCAGCTAGTGGATTGCAGGTCTGCCAGAAGATCTGCGCTGTCTGCTTGGCCCGCAGCTTGCCGCTGTGCCACAGCACGTCCGGCTTCATGCCCAGCCGCGTGGCCTCTGCGGCCATACGCTGAACGTGAGCCCAGCCACCGGTCGACAACGGCCGTTGGGGATCGGTGGCCGGATCGAGTGCTTCGCCGTGATGCACGAGATAGAGCCGCATCGTTCTACCCGAGGAGGTCGGGGGTCCGCCGGCGAAGCCTCACGGCCGAATGGTTGACACGGGTCGCTCGGAACCAGGGCTCCTGGGCCCTGAGCTCCGGGTCCTTCTGATGCGCGTCGAAGCCTCGGCGCGCCTGTCGATTCTGGCCGCGGCCCTGCTGTTCTCAACCGGCGGCGCGGCCGTCAAGGCCACCGCGCTCGAAGGGTGGCAGGTAGCCGGTTGGCGGTCGGGCATTGCCGCAGTCGCCTTCCTCACGCTGTTGCCAGCGGCCCGACGGCGCTGGACCATCAAGACCGTACTCGTCGGCTTGGTTTACGGTGCCACGCTGGTCTCGTACGTCCTCGCGAACAAGCTGACGACCTCCGCCAGCGCGATCTTTCTCCAATCGACCGGCCCACTCTACATCGTGTTGCTCGCGCCATGGCTGCTGCGCGAGCCAATCCGGCGTCAGGATGTCGGCTTCATGGTCGTCCTTGGAGCCGCGCTCAGCGTGTTCTTCCTCACCACGACACCAGTCCAGGCCAGCGCGCCGCAGCCAGCACTCGGCAACCTGATGGGGGCCGGCGCCGGCGTCGGCTGGGCGTTGACCGTCATGGGGTTGCGGTGGCTCGGACGGGGTCAGGACGGCGCCGAGGCTGCCCTGTCGGCCACCACGGTCGGCAACGTGCTCACGTTTCTGTTCTGTGCGCCGATGGCATTCCGTCTCGGAGACGCCGGCCCGACCGACTACCTCGTCGTCGCCTACCTTGGGCTGTTCCAGCTAGGTCTGGCGTACGTGCTGCTCACCTCGGCCATCAGACACGTACCGGCACTCCAGACGTCATTGCTGCTTCTGGTAGAACCGGCGCTGAACCCGGTCTGGTCGTGGCTCGTGCACGGCGAGCAGCCGGGCCGGTCGGCCATCATCGCGGGCGCGGTCATCCTGACGGCCACCGCGGCCAAGGCCTACATGGACGGGGCCCCGTCGCGCGCGGTACGCGCCCGGCCGATTGGCTAGTGGCCAGTACTCGCTGAACGAGTACTGGATTCCGGAGTGCCCCGCCCGGAAGCCGGTGCTTGATCAGCGTGTACGGGCCACTAGTGCCAACTACGAATCGTCGATCTGAACCGACGCTCGAAGACTCACACCGAAGGACCCACAACTACGGACCCCGTGAGTGTTCGGCCTCGCGGCCCAAGGCGACGGTCGTTTCAGGCCCGGAGGCAACGATGGCTCCGTGCTCGACGGCGATGACCCAGTCGGCAACGAGTCGGACCTCTTCCTCGTCGTGCGAGACGTACAAGATCGGCACGCCGAGCTCGTCGCGAATGCGTCCAAGGTAGGGAATGATTCGACGACGCAGAGGCACGTCGAGTGCCGTCAACGGCTCGTCGAGTAGCAACAGATCCGGTGAGGACATGATCGCCCGAGCCAGCGCTACACGCTGACGCTCACCGCCAGAGAGCCCGTCGACCTTGCGGTCGAGGAGATTCCGGATTTCAAGGATCTCGGTGACGTGGTCGAGCGACGATCGCTGGCCGCGGCCGGCGCCGTACAGAATGTTGCCGCGAACGCCAAGGTGAGGAAACACGGCAACGTCCTGCGGCACGTAGCCGATCTGTCGATCCCGAGCCGCCAAATCGATGCCGCGTTCGGACGAGTACAGCACGTGCGAGCCGATGCTGATCTCGCCCCGGTCGGGCGACCGGAAGCCGGCGATCGCCTCGAGAATAGTCGTCTTGCCTGCGCCTGACGGACCGAACAGGGCGACGGCCGTCGCCTCGAAGCTGGCGTCGATCTCGAGGTTGAACGCTCCGACTCGCAGCGTGAGGTCGAGCGTGATGGGAATGGACATCGTGGATGGTCGGCGGCTCAGACCGTGGCGTGCGGAGGCCTGAGGAGCCGGTTGGACACCCAGAGGCCGACGAACGCGACGGCCACCGAGATGATGAGGAGTCGGGCGGCCGCCGCATCCTGTCCGGTCTCGGTATAACCGAAGATAGCCACGGCCAGCGTCCGGGTGCGGCCAGGAATGTTGCCGGCCACCATGATGGTCGCCCCGAACTCTCCCAGCGCCCTGGCGAAAGCGAGGATGGCTCCCGCGATGACGCTCCGGGCGGCGAGAGGCAACGTGATCGTCAGAAACACCCGGAGCGGATGGGCGCCGAGACTGCCGGCAACCAGCTCGTACCGTCGGTCGACCTGCTCGAAGCCCGTCCGCACCGTGCGCACGAGCAGCGGCAGGCCCATGACCGCCATCGCCAGCACCACCGCCTTCCACGTGAAGATCAGGTCAATGCCTGTGGCCTCGAGTAGGCGTCCGACCGGCCCGCGGTTCCCGAAGAGCATCAGCAGAATCAAGCCGGTCGCCACGGGAGGAATCACCAGCGGCAGGGTGACGGCAACCTCGAGGAGCGACTTTCCAGGAAAGTCGCGACGGGCGAGCAACCACGCGAGCCCGACGCCCGGGACCGTCATGAGGGCGGTCGCGATCGATGCCGTGACGATCGTGAACCACGTGACCTGCCAGACGTCAGGATTCATCCGGGACCCCGAGTCGCCCCGGGACCGACCCGCCCGGAGGTCCCACCCTGCGACCCCGGGAGCACGATGAAGCCCGCGCGCTCGAACACGGCGCGCGCATCGACGCCTCGCAGATAGGTCAGGAATTCCCGGGTAGCGGCGTTGCTGGCGCCCAGCACGATCGCCGCCGGATACACAATGCGGGGGCCGTCGGCGAGCGGTACGGCAAGAGCCACCCTCGATCGACTCGCCGTGGCCGCGTCAGTGCGATACACGAATCCCGCATCGACGTTGGCGCTCTCGACGACGGCCAGCACGGCCCGGACGGAGGATGTCGGGACGAGCTTGGCCTCGAGCGACTCCCACAACCCCAGTGCCTCGAGATGCTGTCGCGTGTACACTCCAGCGGGCACGGCGACCGGATCGGCGATCGCGACGAGACGTACCGCCTCACCCTGGAGGTCCGCGAGCGTCGACAGCTCGAGGTCGCGATCGGCCGGCACGGCCACCACGAGCTGGTTCGACAGCAGATCCACGCGCGAACCCTGGGCCAGGCCGACGCCGGCGCTCACGCGCTCCATCTGGGCCGCATCCGCACTGACGAAGAGATCGACGGGTGCCCCCTCGAGGATCTGACGTGCCAGACTGCTCGACGACCCGAGGTTAAGATCGACTCGTCGGCTGGTCGCCCGCTCGAACGCGGCAGTGATCTCCTGCATCACGTTCGTCAGACTTGACGCGGCGGAGACCAGGATCGGTCGTTCCGCCGGCTGCGGCGAGGCGGCGACGCTGGCAGACGAGAGCCCGAGCGCGGCGACGAGAACGAGCTCCGCTCGGACCGCCCGTTGAGAACTGCTTGGCGACATGAGCTGACCATATTAGTATGATTCTAGTCACTTGATCAAACGACTTCAGGCGATTTTCGACATGACAAAACCGAACGACCGTGGGCGGCCTGACGCGGTTGCAGGGACCGCACGATGACGCTTCTGACGGCGCGAGAAGCGGCGGGTCGACTCGGCGTAAGCTACTCGACACTCAAGCACTGGATCTACACGGGGCAGCTGCGGACGACACGTACGGCCGGTGGACACCATCGAGTTCAGGAGGCGGAGATCGAGCGCCTTCTCACCGTGCAGGAACGACCACGAGCGTCGGGACGCACACGCCAGGCACACCGCGGCACGATCGTGGCGATCAGCGGCCGCAACCAGCTGCGTGGATTCGTCGAGGAGATCCGGATCGAAGGCGTGCTCGCCCAGGTGCGGCTGCGGATCGGCGACCAGCTGCTGACGGCCATCATCACGCGAGACGCCGTCGAGGAGCTGCGACTCCGCCGGGGCGACGAGGCCACCGCGATCATCAAGTCAACCGAAGTGATGCTCGCCCGGGAAGCGCCTCCGACCGATGCGACGACTGGACGCACGGCATCGCGGCGACGGCCGGCGCGGCGTCGTCGCGTAGAATAGCGGCCGACGAGACACGATGCCGGACACAGGGATCGCACCGATCGACGCGCCCGTTCGCGAGGAGTATCTCGTCTTCGGCAGTCCTCAGATCCTCGAGCCGGAGATCGAGGAGGTCGTCGCCACGCTCCGCTCGGCCTGGGTCGGCACCGGCCCGCGCGCCGCGGCCTTTGAGCAAGCGTTTCGAACGTATGTCGGCGCCGGTCACACGGTCGCGGTCCATTCGTGCACGGCCGCCTTGCACCTGTCACTCGTCGCCATCGGTCTCGAGCAGGGCGACGAAGTCATCGTCCCGTCGATGACCTTCGCCGCGACCGCCAACGTCGTCATCCACGCCGGCGGACGCCCGGTGCTCGTAGACGTCGACCGGTCGACACAATGCCTCGACGTACAGGAAGTTACGCGTCATGTCACGCGGAGAACGCGAGCCGTCATCCCCGTGCACTTCGCCGGCCGGCCATGCGACGTCGACGCCCTGCTGGAGCTCGCCGGGCGGCATGGGTTCCGCATCATCGAAGACTGTGCGCACGCCATCGAGACGATGTCCAACGGCCGGCACGCCGGCACCTTTGGTGACCTCGGCGCGTTCAGCTTCTACGCGACCAAGAACGTCATGACGGCCGAGGGTGGGATGGTGACAACGGCCGACGAGTCGTGGGCGAACCGTATCAAGATTCTCGCCCTGCACGGTCTGAGCGGGGACGCATGGAAGCGCTTCTCGGACGAAGGCTTCAGGCACTACGAGGTGGTCGAGCCGGGGTTCAAGTACAACATGACTGACCTCCAGGCCGCGCTCGGCATTCATCAGCTCCGGCGCGTCGAGGAGAACCTCGAACGACGTCAGCGTATCTGGCATGTGTACGACGAGGCGTTCTCCGATTTGCCGGTACACCTCCCTCCTGCAGAATCACCAGGGACACGGCACGCCCGGCACCTGTACACGCTGCTGCTCGACCTCGATCGGCTGCGTGTCGGCCGTGATCGCATCCAGCTGTCACTGCACCGTCAGCGCATAGGCACCGGCATCCACTATCACGCCATTCATCGACACGACTACTATCGTCGTACGTTCGGGTACGAGCGCGACGAATTTCCGAACGCGAGCTGGATCTCCGACCGCACCCTGTCGCTGCCGCTTTCGCCCAAGCTCACCGACGAAGATGTCGCGGACGTCGTGGCCGCGGTCCGACGTACCCTCACGTATTTCGCGACATGAGCGTCGGTCCAACCGTGGGGTGGCGGTTCTGCGCAGTGATCGTCCTTGGCGCCTGGGCGGCTCATCCGGCGGCACAGCCCCGCGTCGACGCCGAGGCGTTCTCGACCTCGATCGCTCGCGCCCACGTTGAAGTACTGGCTCGCGAGATTGGCAGCCGGCCGATCGGATCGCCTGGGAACGCGAGGGCGCGCGCCTATCTGGTGACACAGTTGGCCGGCCTGGGCTACGAGGTACGCGTCCAGACGACCGACGCTCAGCGTCCGGAGCTTGGCCGGACAGCGCGGGTGACGAACGTCATCGCCACCCGCACCTCCCGACTTCCTGGCCTCATCGCCCTGGTATCGCACTACGATTCGGCTCCGAACTCGCCCGGGGCGGCGGATGACGCGCTGGGTGTCGCCGTGAGCCTGGAAGCGGCGCGAGCCCTACTCAGCCCCCCGCTCGATCACGGCCTCGCGATCATCGTGACCGATGGTGAGGAAGTGGGGCTGATGGGAGCGACCGCACTCCTTCAGGATCCGATCCTCGATCGGGTCGAGACCTATCTGAACTTCGAGGCAATCGGATCGAGCGGCCCCAGCTTGCTGTTCGAAGCCGGGCCGGGCAATGCGTGGCTGCTCGGACCCTGGACCCGCGCTCCGAATCCGCGAGGCTCGTCAGTCGCGCTCGAGATCTACAAGCGGCTACCGAACGACACCGACTTCTCCGTCCTCAAGCGCAGCAGGATCCCCGGTCTCAACTTCGCGGCGATCCAGGACAGCTACGCGTACCACTCGCCCCGGGACACGACACGACGACTCGCCGATGCGACCCTCCGGTCCACGGGTCGGAATGCCGTCGCGATGGTCCGCGACCTGGACGCGATGGACCTCAGCCAACGGACGAACGAGAGTGCCACATACTTCGACCTGGTGGGATGGCGAGGCGCCGCGTACCCGACCAGTCTCCAGCGGGTGCTCACGGGCGTCGGGATCATCCTGGCGCTCCTGGCGTTGCTGCGGCTCGCGATCGCCGCGGTTCGCACTGATGGGATGGCTCGGCTGATGCTGACGGGCTGCTGGATGGCCATCGAGGGCGTGGCTGCGCTGGCGGGGGCGGCGACGGCGCCCTGGGCGATTCGCGTCGTGACCGGAACGTACCATCCCTGGCATGCCCACCCCGATCGCCTCTTCCTTTTCGTCGCGGCCGCAGGGCTGTTCGCGGCCTGGATCGTCTGGCGGCTCGAGCGGCATGTGCCCCACTGGCTGCATGGATCGCGTCACCCGGCGGCTGTCTGGGTGGCCACCCTGCCCGTCTGGATCGCGGCGGCGGCCGCGACAGAGCAGTACGCGCCGGCCGCCTCGTATCTCGTCTCGCTACCGTTACTGGTCGCGGGGTTCCTCTTGCTGCTGGTGCCTGCCAGTCGCGTCTGGATGGTACGGGCCGCGTCAGTTGCGATCCTGGCCGTCGCCGGCGTGCTGTGGATCTCCCCATTGGCCGACCTCATGCAGTTCGTGACGCCGGTATTGAGCCGCTTGCCCATCATCGCGCCAGGCTTCGTCTTCCCGGCGCTGCTCGCAGGTGGCGCCCTGATCCTGATCCCGCCAGTGATCGCAATGCTCACGACCAGCGGTCGCGATCTGATCCACCCCGCATTCGGCCACTCGGTCGCCTCGCTGCTCCTCGTCGGCTCGGCCTCCTGGGCAGCGCTTGCACCCGCCTACACGGTCGAGCGTCCACAGCGTCGGTACGTCCGGTTCGTCCAGGAGGCCGGTGTTCCTGGGGCGGTCTGGGAGGTCGGGAGTACGGAAGCCGCACTCGACCTCGGCCCCGGCGCGGAACGGCTGGGATGGGAGGTCGCAGACGGCCCTCCGCCAACCGGCATTCTGGTACCGCCGCTCCGCTTTCCCTTCCTGTTCCGTGCGGTCGTTCCAGCGTCCGCGCAGCCGCCCGGCTCGGTCGTGGCGCGTCTGCAGGGGGACGGGTCCGGACTGGATCTCCAGATCGAGATCCATCCGTTTCGCACCGGCCTCACCGTCGGCCTGAGCCTACCGGCAGCCGCGGCACCGATCGACTCGAGCATTCCCGGCGTGACACGGGAGCCTGGCGCCTGGACGGCGACGTACATCGCGACGCCACTCGACGGCCTGCGGTTGCGCGCGCGCTTCGCGCCTGGCCAGGCGTCGGCCGTTCGGGCTGGGACGGTGACGCTCCGCACGCGGGAAATGCCCGGTGGCGTTGGGTGGCAACGCCTGCCGCGTTGGTTGCCACGCGATCGCGTCGTCTGGCAGTCCCACTCGCTGTACTCGTTCCCCCTCGCCGGTCTGGTCGGCTCGGACGACACGGACGCCGCTGGGCCGGTCACGGGCGATCCGAACGAAGGGATAGGTGATGCTCAATAGCTGGCTGGAGCAGTCGGGCCTGGGTCGGCCGGAGCTTCGCGCGTGGGCCATGTACGACTGGGCCAACTCGGCGTTCATGACGACGATCATCGCCGCCGTCTTTCCGATCTACTTCTCGACCGTCGCGGCGGCCGACCTGCCGCCCGAGGTGGCGACGGTGCGCTTCACCACCGTGACGACCATCGCGCTCCTGTGCGTCGCCGTCCTCGCGCCGATACTCGGGGCACTCGCCGACTACGCCGCGATCAAGATGCGGATGCTTGCCGGCTTCATGGCGCTGGGGATCATCGCCACTGCCGCAATGTTTTTCATCGAGCGCGGCGATTGGTTGCTGGCGGCACTGCTGTTCGCTCTGGGCAATATCGGTGCCTCCGGTAGCTTCGTGTTCTACGACTCCCTCCTACCGCATCTCGCGACGGACGATGAGATTGATCGGGTGTCGACGGCCGGCTACGCCCTTGGGTACGTCGGGGGCGGATTGTTGCTCGCCGTCAACCTGGCCTGGATTCAGGCGCCGGAGCTGTTCGGGATCGCCGGATCCGAGATGGCGGTGAGGCTGTCGTTCGTGAGCGTGGCGGTCTGGTGGCTCGGGTTCTCGATTCCGCTGTTCCGGCGAGTCAAGGAGCCGCCACGCACGGTCGAGGTCGACGAGCGCGAGGGGGGCAGTCCGATTCGGACCGCGTTCGTCAGACTGGGCGAAACGCTGCGCGAGCTACGCGGGTACCGGCAGGCATTCCTGATGCTACTGGCCTTTCTGATCTACAACGACGGCATCAACACGATCATCCGGATGGCCACGATCTACGGGACGGAGATCGGCATCGGTCAGGGGGCGCTCATCACGGCATTGCTGCTCACGCAGTTCATCGGCATCCCGTTCGCGTTTCTGTTCGGCCGGCTCGCCGGAGCGATCGGATCGCGCCGCTCGATCTTCCTGGCACTCGGGGTCTACCTCGTGATCAGCGTGCTGGGCTACTTCATGACGACGCCGCTGCACTTCTTCGTGTTAGCAATCCTGGTCGGCACCGTGCAGGGCGGCAGCCAGGCGCTCAGCCGATCGCTCTTCGCCTCGATGATCCCTCGACACAAGTCGGCGGAGTTCTTCGGATTCTTCGCCGTGTTCGAGAAATTTGCCGGCATCATCGGACCGGCCGTCTTCGGACTCACCGCCGCGCTGACCGGGTCCAGCCGCAACGCGATCCTGTCGGTGATCGTCTTCTTCGTGGTGGGCGGCCTGGTGCTGTCGCGCGTGGATATCGACGAGGGCAGGCGTGCCGCCCGACAGGCCGACGGGGACGTTCGCCCCATTCCATAGTCATTCCTCGGTCATTTCCGCGGTCGTTCCCTGGTCATTCCGAGGCCCGTGCCGTCCTCACATCTCCAGTTCCAGAAACCTCGAACCCGAAATCGGATTGAACCGGTACGGCTCGATATCGCGAAAGCCGAGCAATTCGTACAGTGCGATTGCCGTGCCCATGGTCGGTAGCGTGTCCAGTCTCATCCTCTGGTAACCGATCCGCCGCGCCTCCTCGATGACCCGGTTCGCGAGCGCTTTCCCGATGGCTCGTCCGCGGAATCCCGGACGGACGTAGAGCCGCTTCATCTCGGACACCTTGGCATCCAGCCGCCGAAGCGCCACACAGCCGGCGATGGCCTCCCCTTCGAAGGCCAGGACCAGGCAGCCCGACGGCGGCGCATACTCACCCGGCAGAGCCCCGAGCTCTGTCGTGAAGCTTTGAAAACTCAGGTCGACGCCAAGCGAATCGGCATACTCCACGAAGAGTGCGCGCGCGTGGTCGACGGCGTCTGGCGTGTCGGCGAGGACCAGTGTCGGCATGGGTCACGACGATCGGGTCGCATTATGGCACGGACAAGTGTCCCATTTCGGGGACTCCCACGGGTTCAGAAGCGGAGGTATTCCGCGGGTCTGGAACGGCACGTTCCTCGTGGTTTTGTCGCGAATTCAGTTGGCCCGGTCTTTGCTCTGTATGCGTGTAGAGGCTCGGTGACCATGGCGCCGAGAACGTTGAACACGAAACATCACGCGGCGAGACGGGATCGATGGATGTCGCGCACGCGTCCTTCAAATAGCAGGAGGTTTCACATGCTACGCCAACGCACGGCAGTCGTGATGCTGTTGATCGGATCGATGCTCACTATTGGCCCCGCATTCGCCAACGCCGGGCAGACGGTGGGTGACACGGAGCTTCGCACACGGATCGTAGACCGCCTTGACGACAAGCGTTTCGACCACGTGACCGTACAGGTCATCAACGGGGTCGCGACGCTGGAAGGCCATGTCGCAAGCCTCTGGCTCAAGGAGCAGGCCGTCGAAAAGGCCCGGAAGACGAAGCGGGTCGCGTCGGTCGTCGACCGCCTGGTCATCGTGAACGGCGAGTCGGATGAGGCGGTCCGGAACAAGGTGGCTACGAAGATCCGGCGCTACGTGTCTTACACGATCTTCGACAGCGTCGACATCGACGCCACCGACGGTCGGGTGGCGCTCACCGGCTTCGTGAGCCAGCCCTACAAGGTGAACGATATCGGCAGGCTGGCATCTCAGGTCATGGGCGTGCAAACTGTCGACAACCGCATCGAGACGCTTCCGGCGTCTATCTTCGATGCCCAACTCCGCACCGAGCTTGCGGTGCGGATCTACAATCACTCGCTGTTCTCGTCTCTCGCTTTCCAGCCCCAGCCACCACTCCACATCGTGGTCAAGAACAGTCGGGTGATTCTGACCGGTGTCGTGAACAGCGAGGTTCAGCGGAAGTCCGCCGAGCACATCGTGCTAGGAACGTTCGGGGTGCTGAGCGTGGACAACCGGCTGAAGCTCGACTCCGAGACCACGTGATTCGCGATCCGACGCCGGCAAGGCGTCCGAGTGCACGTTCGCCGGACGGGAGCCGTGGCTTCCGTTCGGCGTCTCAGGCAACTCGCTTCCGAAGCCGCACAATCGACAAGCCCACGATCGTCACGGAACAGACCGCGAGCGCGAGCGCCTGCGGCCCCAGCGTTTCGAGCCCCACACCCTTCAGGAAGATTCCCCGAACGATCACCAGGTAGTAACGCAGCGGTATCAACTACGTCACCGGTTTGGATCATGGCCGGCAGGCCCGCCGGCTCGCCGAGTCGGCGACGGACGGGACCCAGGATGCCGATCGTGTCAAGGCCAACCGAGCGGGCCTCCCGAGCCGATAAGATCCTCAGAGAACTTCACGATGCGTCTATTCCTGGCCGCCGCCGCCCTCGTCATCGCCTGTTTTTCGATCCTGCCAGCCCCTCACCCCCTCCTCGGCTGGCTTGCCCTCGCGGCTAGTGAGTGGGGGCACATACTCGCTCTCTTCACCATCCTGCTGTTGCCGCCCGGGTGGACCACAACCCCCGAAGGACGGCGTGTCGGCGCCCTCGTGCTGCTCGCGTCAGCCTTGGCCCTAGCGCCCGTTCTCAGAGCCGTGCCTGTCGCCCGAGCGCTCCCAGACAGACTCGCCGCCGCCTTCGATCCCGTGCCACCCACGGCGTTCTGCGGGCAGCCGCCCCGATCGTCGGGATTGCTGGTCTCCGACCTCCTTCTGGGCGTCCGGCCAGGGGCAATGGCCGCAGAAGAGCTGACCTATTCCAGTACCGATGGAGTCGCGCTCAGACTGCGAGTCCTTCGCAGTGAGGCGCCCGACTGCCCGGCACCCGCGCCCGGTCTCATCGTCGTGCAGGGGCCGACGTGGCGGTTCGATGACAACGTCGGCTTCGCTCCGCTCGACAGCTACTTGGCGGCCCGCGGCTACGCGGTCGTGAACGTAGGCTACCGGCCACCTCCTCGCTGGCACCATCCAGTCCAGACACAAGATGTCGCGGCGGCGATCGCGTACGTGCAGAACAACGCGGCGAGACTCGGCCTGAATCCCTCGAGGCTCGCCCTGTTGGGACGCGGGATGGAGGGCCAGCTCGCCCTCCAGACCGCCTACGGGCGGGGGTTCGCCTCGATCCGAGGCGTCGTGGCGATGTATCCGACGACCGACCTGCTGGCTCTGCACCGGCTCGCCACACGCCCGGCCATGGCGGACAGTCGGACGACGCTCGAGGAATACCTGGGAGGAACACCCGACCGTGCGGCGACGGCCTACCGTCGGGCGTCACCCATCAACAGTGCGGGAGCGCGGTCACCACCAACACTCCTGATTCACGGCGATCGCGACTCAGTCGTGCCTGTCGTACAGAGCGTGCGGCTGGACGAGCGTCTGGCGGAGGCAGGACGCAAACACCTGCTCTTGCGCTTGCCCTGGGGTGTCCACCGCTGCGATGCGAACCTGGCGGGACCGTGCGGCCAGATCAGTACCTACGCGATCGAGCGCTTCCTGGCGTCAGTGCTGCGATGAGGATGGGATGGGATGGGAATAGTGAGTGCTGAATGCTTCAGCATTCCCTCTCACCCGGCGTATTTCGTCAGTAGGCTCGTCCAACCACGCACCGGCGCGCTGGCGACACCGCTGCCCTCGAACACGATCTGACGGGTGCGATAGGGGTGACCGTAGAAGCGCTCGTTGGCATCGCGATCTTGCCGAATCGACGTGCCCTTGAGCGTGACACCCGCAAAGGCCCCTCGGGTGCGCGAGTAGCTCAGGATCTGTGCTCGAAGCTGGATATCAGTCGACGCCTCGGCATCTCGGCCGATCGGACCGGCTGCCACGGAGGCGTCGCCGCCGATCTTGAACTGGTTTGACACCAGGTTCTCCAGGCCGGGACGGTTCATGATCACGAGGACCAAGTCGACGGACTGGCCACCAATCTGCAAGCCGAAGCTGGCACCGGTCAGCGTGAGGAACGCCGGGGAAGACCAGGCGCCGGTCTCCGGGTCTCGGGCACTCAGGACACCTCGGCCGCGGTGACCGCCGATCAGCAAACCGGCCTTGAAAGTCGACGGGAACACGGCGATACCGTCGGCGTTGTCGAGCACTGATCTGGAAATCGCGCCGTCAGGCGCGCCCATGATTTCCTCGAAGACCGTGGACGCGTTGGCGAGCCGCTCGGCCTCCTCCGACTGAGCGGAAGGCACGGCCCACATTCCGGCGATCATCGTGAGAGCGCCGACGATGCCGGCGAGTGATCTGGCCATATTCGTTCTCCACTCCTGCGGGGGGTTGCCCTCCAAAAAAAAGGGGGTGGCACGTTGCCACCCCCTCGAGCGACGCCGACGGCCGACCGGGAATCAGTCGGCAGTCGACATGTACTTCGATGCGTTCTCCGACACGTACCGCACGGCGTCGAGCAACTGATCGACCTCTTCCGGCATGTTGTAGAGCGCCGTCGAGGCACGCACGGCGTTCAGGTTGCCGGTCCCCATCGTCCGGATGTGGACGCGGCCGTGCTCACGAATCCCCGCGACCACGTTGGCCATCGGGATGTCGCCGATCGAGAACAAGGTAAGACCGCACGCCAGGACCTGGTCATCGGGTGTCCAGAGCTTCACGCTCGAAATCTCCTTCAGACCGGTGCGCAGACGCGAGCCGAGGGCGCGATCGCGGTCCTCGATGTTCTTCTTACCGATCGCGCTGTGGAAGTCGACGGCCGCCCCGATGCCCACGGCAGACGGCGCGTCGCGCTGACCATAACGCTCGTAGTTCCCGATCCCGCCGTCCTCTCTGGGTGGCGCACCCATCAGGGGCCAGATCTGCGGCTGGATGTCCTTCTTGAGGTACATCACACCGGTGCCGGTGCCGGCAAGGAACCATTTCTGGCCAGCGCCCGCGTAGTGGTCGACACCGTACTCGTGCATGTTCAGGTCGAGCATGCCGAGCGGATGCGCGCCGTCGACGGAGATCAGGGCGTCCTGGCTGTGGGCCAGCTCAGCGAGCTCCTTGATCGGCATGACGGTGCCGGTCACGTACGGCATGTGGCTGATCATGATGACGCGCGTCCTGGGCGTCATCGCATCCTTGTAGAGATCGACGATCTGCTCGGCGCTCTCGAACGGCGACGGCACCTCGATCGTGTTGATCTTGATGCCGCGGCGCTCCACGAGGCTGCGGTAGGGGCCCAGGCCGCCGCCATGCTCGTGGTTGTTCACCAGAACCTCATCGCCTTCTTTCCAGTCGAGACCGTAGGCGAAGACGTTCATGCCTTCGGTCGTGCTGCGCGTGAATGCCACCTCGTCGGCGTCGGCGCCGATGAACGGGGCCAGCTTCTCGCGTACGGCCTGGACATCTCCTCGCCGGTAGTTGTCCTTGGGATCCTCGGCAATCTCTCGGAGGACGCGAACGTTCTCCTCGTACACCGTCCGCGGCATGGGACCGGCGGTACCGTTGTTCATGAACGCCAGTCCATCCACCATGTTGAACTGGGTCCGCACCTTCCACCAGTAGGCCTCGTCGGGCGCGCCCATCGCCTTGAGTTCGCTCAGCGGCAGCGCTGCCGAGAACTGCTGGGCCAACAACTTCTCCTCGAACAACCCGACCGACATCGCGCCGGCCGCTGCCGCCACGGACCCGCCCAGGAACTCGCGTCGCGAGAAACCAGCTGTTGAATCGCTCATACAACCTCCTGCTGTAACTCGCCAACCGCGGCGGCGAATCGAAATAAAATGCCGAATTTTGGCCGGTTCGGCTTGACTCGAACGTGGGCCCCCGAAGGTCGGCCCGAGCAGCCTCGTTTCCAGTTAGACCGTAGTTCGCACGACCCGCCTTGTCAACTGCAAAACGGGTGGTGGCAGGGCGGGCGGAGGGCGGAGCTATTGGGCCGGCTCGACGGGCGCTTTCGCGAGGCTCAGCAAGTTGGCAAGCAGCGGGTACGCCCCCACCGTGCCGGCTGGCAACTGGCGCCAGAGGCCTAGGCCAACGTAGAGCCATCGACCACGCCCGTGGCGCGCCTCGACGAGCGCCCCGAGCTTCGGCCCGCGATTGTTTTCGAAGGAATCCTCGATCTGGACGAGATCGACATACCGAGCGTCCTTCTCGCCGAGGAAATACAGGCCCCGCTCCTGGACCCAGTCGCTCCAGACCGCCTCGTCGATGCGATTCGGCGTCCGGAAGACGGGATGTTCCGATGCCAGCACCTCGACCGGCGCGGCCTCGTCGGTGACCCGATCCCGACTGACCTTCACGGGGAACGGGCCGTACTGCGCCTGGTTGAACTCGAACTTGTTGTACTGCACGATGACCGTCCCGCCGCGCTCGACGTAGTCGAGTAACCGTCCGTTGTGCGCACGGAGGTCGTCCCGCCGCTCGTATGCGCGGACGCCGGTGACGATGACATCGTAGCGACCGAGGTCGCCCCAGGCGAGCTGATCGGCATCGAGCAACTCGAGCGTCGCACCCAGCTGCCGAATGGCCTCCGGCACGGCGTCACCGACACCCATGACGTACCCAATCCGAAGATCACGCGCCATGTCGACCTCGACGATCTTGATCACCGACTCGGGCGCAACAAACAGATGCCGCCGCCGGGTATGGGGGTACTCGACCACCTGATACCCGCGATCGAACTGGCCGTCGGCTGCCTGGACGACGGCCCGAACGCTGTAATCGCCAGTCGGGGCGCCGGTCGCTGGGAGGATCTCGAACCGCACTGTCTGCTCCTCGTCCTCGCGACTGAACGACACAGGAGCTGCGGTGGGCGTGGAGGTCCAGCCCTCCGGCAGCTCCAGCCGGACCGATCCATCCGCACCGCTGACCCGATGATTGGCGACCGTCACGCGCACTTCGCGCGCACCGACGGCTGCTCCATCGGTTGCAGGAATGATTGCCACCTCGGGCGACACACGCAGCGCGAACCGCGGCACGACCTCCAGCTCGGTACGCTTCTCGCCGCTGAAGATCTGTCGCTCGTAGCGGTGCTCGATGGGCTTGGTCCACGTGACCGATCGGCCACCGATCTCCAGCTCGAAGCTCGCCGTGAACGGCGTCGGCCGGAACGGCGCGCCAAAGGGCGCATTCTCCTCGAACACGTATCGAGCCGCCTCCGGGTGGCGTCGCCAGTACGCGCCGGTGAAGGTCGCCATGGTCGGAACGACCGCGGTTGCCTCGCAGCTCGCGACCCCGCCCGGACCCACCACCTGTCCAACGCACTCGGCCAGATCGCCCGAGAGCCCCGCGATGACGACGCGTCGCAGCGTCACGCTATCCACTCCGCGATTCGCCACCACGACTCGCACGTCGACGCCCTGCTCTCTGGTCACGAGATCGTCGTCGGCTAGCGCCTCGAGTCGCATCCCGTTCGCGAGCAGTAGTGCCTCCTGGAACTGATCTTCCTTGGCCGCCAGTCGGTACTCGATCTCGAACTGCGCGGATTCCGACAGGGCGAGCGTCGGCAGGCTCGTCCGAAGCTGCCGCACGGTGTCTAGGCCACTCCCGAGCGCCGGCACGGCGGCGGACGCGCCGTCAGCCTCGAACCGCTCCATCGCACTCACCACGTGTCCAGCGATCGCCGTCAGACCGTGCGTCAGCGCCTGTGGGGCCGGGCCGTCGACATACTGGACGAGGCGTTCGATCGACGTGTCGACGCCGTCGAACATGGACGCCTCGGCGGCATCGGACCGATCGGGCAGCACGGTGTCAGCGAGCGTGTAGCGCGGGCTGAAGCCACCAGGAAGCGACAGTACTTGCGGCATGCCCTGGCACTTGTGCATGCTGCGCGCTTCGCTGCCGATCTCGTTGTACGTCCGGCCGAGCAACGAGTCGTAGACGTTCGTATCGACGGCCAGCACGCCGTCGCCAACAGGCGGTGGCGGTCCACCTCTGAACCCTCGCCATGACATCGTGTAAAGCTTTCGAGGCTGCCAGGGTCTCAGACCCCCAGCGATCTGGTCCGGGAACTGGCTCGCATCGGCCGCGGCGTGGAAGGCCTCCATGGTGATCCGGGAGGAAGCCTGGTGGTGCAGCCCCCCGCCCGTCGTCTCGGGCGGCAGGGCAACCATGACGTCGGGCCGTACGGACCGAATGTGGTACACGAAGTCTCGTAGGATTTCCTCCCGATCCCACTTATCGAACGTCTCCTCGAGGCTGAACGAGTACCCGAAATCGACGGCGCGCGTGAACAGCTGCTCGGCGCCGTCGAAACGATGCGCCGCCAGCAGCTCCTCGGACCGCAGAATCGACAGGGCGTCGAAGAGCTCGGAGCCAATCTCGTTCTGACCGCCCTCGCCACGCGTCGCCGACGCGAGCACGGTGCGATAGCCCTGGCCGTGGGCGAACATGGCCAACAAGCCATTGTTCTCATCGTCGGGATGCGCCGTCGTGTGCATGAAGATGCCGACGGTATTGAGCTTCCGAAGCATCAGCCCCAATCCGACGTGGCCGCTCTGGTCGGTGACAGGCGTCAGGCGGAGCTGCGCGTCGGCCGCGTGCGTGGACAGAGCCAAACCGGCGGTCAGGAGGATCAAGAGGCTACGTTTGATGGTCATGGTGTCCCAAGAGCTTACCGTCATTGGGCCGGACGAGGCTAGCCGCGCTGGCACACGTCGGCGTAATACCGCTCGTAGCGTGGCACGATGCGGTCCGCGCAGAAGCGCCCCTGCGCGGTCTGGACGGCCGCGGCCGCGATCCGAGCGTGCAGGCCATCGTCCGTGAGTAGGGCGACGCCGCTGGCGGCCATCCCGTCCAGATCCTCGGGATCGTACAGGAATCCATTGTGCTCGTGCTCGATCACCTCCGGCAAACCACCGACGCGAGACGCAACGACCGGAAGCTCGCAGGCCATCGCCTCGAGGGCGGCGAGCCCGAAGCTCTCCTGGACCGACGGGAGCAGAAACAGATCCGAAACGGACAACAACGGCACGACCTGATCCTGCTCGCCGAGCGCCTCGACGTCGCCCTCGACGCCGGCCTCCCGGCCGACGCGGAGGGCGAGGTCGAGATCCGGCCCGTCGCCCACGAGGAGGAGCTTGGCGCGCACCTGCTGCCGGATCCTGGCGAAGACCCGAACGACCGACTCCGCCCGCTTCACGGGGCGGAAATTCGACATGTGGATCACCAGCTTGTCGTATCGGTCCGGAGGGCAAAAACGCGCCTTGAGATCCGGGTGGGAACGGCGGCAATGGAAGTCGCAGTCGAGAAAATTCGGGATCACCTCGATGTCTCGACGCAGCGGCAGTACGCGATAGGTCTCCGCTTTCAAGCTTTCGGATACCGCCGTGACGCCGTCCGACTCGTCGATCGAGAACGCCACCGTTTCGGAGTACGAGGTGTCGCTGCCGAGCAGTGTGATGTCGGTGCCGTGAAGCGTCGTGATGATCTTCGGCACGTGTCCACCCCCGACGGCCAGGATCTGGCGCGCCAGATAGGCGGCAGTCGCATGCGGAATGGCGTAGTGCGCGTGCACGACGTCGAAGTTGAGCTCGCGCGACAGCTGGACGATGCGATTGGCCAGCGACAGCAGGTATTGCGGCTCTCGAAAGAGGGGATAGGCGGGGGTCGCGACGCGATGGAACGCCAGACCGGCATGAAACTCGCCTAGCCGAAACGGTGCATCGCTGCTCACCAGATGCACGTCGTGGCCACGCTCCGCGAGCGACTTCGCCAGCTCGGTCGCCACGATGCCGCTCCCGCCAACCGAGGCATAGCAGACGATTGCGATGTTCACGACGCGCCTCGGCCGGGCTGCGTGTCATCCCCAAACGCCGTCTTGAGCAGATCCGGTCGCACCACGGGCTCCCGGACCACGAAGCCTTCGGCGAACTCGACGGTCACGAGCGCGCCGAACTGCGCGTCCCGACTCTCGATCAGTTGGCCGAAGCGCGGCGAGTTGATTCGTGTGGTCGCCTTGTCGGCTCCGGCGCGAAACTGACTGCCATAGCAGTCGAGGGCCCGACGCTTGACCGGGTAGTGCTCCGACACGTCCACGACGAACGACGGCGTCGCGCCGTCGTTGATGAAGTAGTAGCAGAGCCATTCGGGACGCCATGGCTCGGTGGACGGAGCGTACCGTCGCAGCCCGGCGTTGAAAACCGCCTCGGTGAGAACGCGACTCGAGGTCACATGATCGGGATGACGGTCGTCCCAGTACGGAATGGCGATCGTTCTCGGCCGCAGGCGTCGAATCAGCTCGACCGCCGAGCGCTCGTGATCCGGGCTGCTGCCGAGCCGACGGTCGGGCCAGCCGAGGTTCTCCCGAACCACGGCACCCAGCACCTCCCTCGCCGCCTCCGCCTCGGCCACCCGCTGCTCGGGCGTCCCGTTGCTTCCCATCTCGCCCCGGGTGAGGTCGCAGAGCCCGACGCGGTGACCCAAGGCGACCTGCTTGGCGACGGTTCCGCCCATTCCAATTTCGATGTCGTCCGGGTGAGGTCCAAAGGCGAGAAGGTCGAGAGGCATGGTGTGGTGGGTAGTGGGTAGTGGGTAGTGGGTAGTGGGTAGTGGGTGGTGGGTGGTGGTTGGTTGGGGGTGGGGTCAGTCGGTGGGGTCAGTAGGTGGGTCAGTCGGTGGTCTTGCGTCCCTGTCCGCCGATCCCCGGCCCCTGATTCCCCGGCCTCGACCTATCGCCTCGAACGAATGCGCGCGAAACCGAACAGCTCGTCGTCCTTCGACGACTCGCCCAGATGGTGGCGTAGCAAGATCCGGCTCGCGAGGTAGGCCATACCGAGCCCTCCGCCCCCGATGCCCAACGCGAACAGGTGCCTGGGATAGCTCCGGTGCGGCCCGATCACCGGCAACCCATCCCTCGTCATGGCATAAGACGCGCTCCAACCGTAATCGGGTTGAATTCCGGAGATCGCGGGGTAGATTGTCGAGAGCTCGTACATGAGCTGACCCGTCCGCTGGACCAGCGTGCGCTCGCGTGACCGCGGGTGCGGCTGCTCCTGATCGGCGCCTCCGAAGACGACCCGAGACTCCCTGGTCCAGCGGAGGTAGTGGGGCGGCGACGCAGAGTCGCGTTGCAGCAGATCGCGGCTTCCCATTTCCCTGCGGACCGCGGACGGAAGCGGAGGAGTCATGACCCCGTATGTCTCCATCGGCCTGAAGTGCCGTCGGAGCGCGCGGAACACGCCTGGAGGGAGTCCCGTGGCGACGACGACCGTGCCGGCCTCGACCGTCCCTCCTCGAGTTCGGATTTGCACCGCGTCGCGCCGCCCTGTGCGGACCCGCAGCGCCTCGGTGCCCTCAAAGACCGCCGTTCCTCGCTTGGTCGCGGCGCGCGCGACACCCAGGCAGGCTCGGTACGGGTCGAGCACGACGTTGCCACGGATCCTGGACGCCCCGACGCCTGGGCCACCTGTCTTCTTCCGGAGCGGGTTCGGGCCGAGCCAATCGATGTGCAGTCCGGCGTCCGCACGCGCCTTGTGGGCACGCAAGGTCGCCCTCTCATCCTCCGGCCGGATCGCCAGCTCGACCAGGTCCTGACTCGCCAGATCACATCGCACGGCGAGACGCCTGAGAACCGACGCCAGGTCTTGCGCGCCGCCGCGCGCAGCGTGCCAGATTGCACGTATCTGACGGGGACGGCAATCGCGGCTCAGGCGTCCAAAATCGACTTGGGGCTCGAGCAACGCCAAACCGAGTCCGTGTCCGGTCTGTTGCTCGCCGATCCGGTCGGCCTCGAGGATCGCCGTCGACGCGCCAGCCATCGACAGCGCGTAGGCCGTGAGGCAGCCAGTCAGGCCGCCGCCGAGAATCGCCACGTCCACCTCGAGATGGCCTCGCTGCTTCGGAAACGTTGGTCGTCTCGACTTCGGGACACGGTCGAGCCAGGGCGAGATGCCGTAGCGAATCTTCGTCATGCGGACCACACACCCTACGGCTGGCGGGTCGCCTCGCGCGACGACCGCGCCGCCGCGTACCGCGCGGCGACCTCCAGCCACGCCACCAGCTCCAGGCGCACGTCGGTCGCTGGCACCCGGCAGTGGACCCACTCGGCACGCGACCTCCGCCGCCCGGCTGCATCGAGGTACCCGCCAGACCATCGGCGTCGGACGTCCCGCCAGGAGCCGGGCCTGGGATCCAGTCGGGGCCCCGGCTGCCCGATCGTGGGTGGCAGCCGGATGGCCAGCCGACGCTCCTGAACCACGGCGAAGGCGCGACGTCCTGCGAACGCCGCCGGTCGCCCGAACAACCGGCCAGCCCGCACGCCTGGGTGGTTCTCGACGAACTCGGCAAGCACGGCCTGCGGGGCGAGCCGCGTCATGGTCGTCATCGATCCCTCTGGAGACGTCCGAGCCCTCGGTTTGCTGCTCTCCCATAGTGTCATCTAGAATATCGCTCGAGATAACAATTCTTTATCAGTGCCTGCGGCAGCCGAGACGGCGCTCTGCGAAACGACACGCCAAGACCCATGAACGACACGCGTCGCCGCTCACGCGCTTGCACTCTCCTGGTCGCGATCGGCGCGCTCGCCGTAGCCGCCTGCAACCCCCAGCAGCTGGCAGAGCAGCAGGGCGGCACCCAGCGACTCTCGATCGCGACCGGTGGCACCGGCGGTGTGTACTATCCCTACGGCGGCGGCATCGCCAAGGTGATCAGCCAGTACCTGGACAACATCGAAGCCACGGCCGAGGTCACGGCAGCCTCGGTCGACAATCTCAAGTTTCTTCGTGACGGCAAGTCGGACATCGTATTCACGATGGCCGATACGCTGGACGACGCGCTGAACGGACGCGGCGCGTTCGAGCGCGCGCCGGTTCCGGCCCGCGGGCTCGCCGTGCTGTATCCGAACTACACGCACGTGGTGACACTCGAGGGCAAGGGTATCGACTCGCTGTCGGACCTAGGCGGCCGAGTGGTCTCGATCGGCTCGCCCGGGAGCGGTACGGAGGTCGTGGCGCTCCGGATTCTCGAGGCGACGGGCTTCGATCCTGCCACCGATCTCGAGACGCAGAGTATCGGGGTATCGCAATCGGTCGATGCGCTCAAGGATGGCAAGATCGACGCGTTTTTCTGGGGTGGCGGGCTCCCGACGGCGGCCGTGCTCGACCTCGCCAGTTCGCCCGGCTCGGAGATGAAGCTCCTGGGCTCGGCGGAGGCTGTCGACCCGCTGAACGAGCGCTTCGGCTCGAACCTCTACTACGAGGTCGTGATTCCGGCGGACACGTATCCCGGCCAGAGCGACGACGTGCGCGTCATCGCGGTGTCGAACGTACTGGCCGTCCATGAAAGCATGACGGATCAGCTCGCCGCCGACATCACCCGGGCGCTGTTCGAACATCACGACGAACTGATCGCCATCCACCCTCAGGCGCGGGAACTGACGCTCGAGACGGCCGTCACGAGTTCGCCCGCACCGTTCCATCCAGGAGCCATCAGCTACTACCGCGCCGTCGACGCGTGGCGACCGTGAACGAGCCGTCCGACCCGGCCCGCGTCGATGCGTCAGCGGCCGAACTGCAGGTCCCGCAGATCCAGGACGTCATCGACGAGTTCGAAACAGAGTCGCCGACCCGGAAGCTGACGGGAGGACCGCTGACGCTCGTGCGTGTCCTGGCGACCGGTCTCGCGCTCTACGCCCTGTACTGGGTCGTGGCGATCATCGAACCGCAGATCTACCGGGCCAGCTTCCTCCTGGTCGTGCTGGTCCTGACCTTCGTTCTGTATCCCCTTCGATCGTCCGGTCGGGCACGCGTCGGCGCACTGGACTGGGCGCTGGCCAGCTTGAGCGTGATCGCGCTGGCGTGGCCGCTGATCGATCTTCGAGAGTTCGTGTACCGAGCCGCGACCCCGGCGCCCGTCGATCTGGCGCTCGGGACCGTCACGGTCATCCTCGTGCTGGAGGCGACCCGACGGACCGTCGGCTGGATCCTGCCAATCACGGCCGTCGTGTTCGTCGCCTATGCCTACTACGGGCCCCTGTTCGACGTCGTCGGACTGCCGCTGCTCGGGCACCGCGGATACGACCTCGCTCGGCTGATCGGCACGCTGTACATGACGCTCGAGGGCATCTTCGGCGTGCCACTCGATGTCGCCGCCACCTACATCGTCTTATTCACGATCTTCGGAGCGGTGCTCGAGCGCTCGGGTGCTGGCACGTTCTTCCTCCATTGGGCCATGGCCGCCATGGGACGCTCGCGCAGCAGCTCCGGGGCGGGCCGCACCGTCGCCGTGGCTGGCTTCCTGCTCGGCACCGTGTCGGGCAGCGGCGTCGCCACGACAGTCATGCTCGGCGCCGTGGCCTGGCCAATGCTGCGCCGCGCGGGCTACTCGCGCGACGTCGGTGGCGCCGTGCTGTCGGCGTCCGGAATCGGCGCCATCATGGCGCCGCCCTCGATGGGCGCCGCGGCGTTCCTGATCGCCGAGTTTCTGAACATCTCGTATCTGCAGGTGCTCGTCATGGCCATCATTCCGGCCGTGCTGTACTACCTGTCGATCTTCCTGATGATCGAGGCGGACTCGAGGCGCAGCGGAACGGTTGCCGTCGACGTCGAGTTGCCGTCGCTCTGGGAACTCACACGACGACACGGCTACCACTTCACGTCGCTGTTCACGATAGCCGGCCTGATGATCGCCGGCATGACGGCGTTCCTGGCCGTGTTCTGGGCCATCGTGCTGGCGACCGTTCTGAGCTTCATCCGATCGGAGACTGCGCTCTGGCCGCGGCGCCTCCTCGCGGCCCTGGAAGCGGGCGGCCGCGGCGTTCTACCGATCGCCGCCACCACCGCCACCGCAGGCATCATCGTCGGGGTCGTGACGCTGACCGGTCTGGGCCTGAAGATCGCGGGCATCATCGTGACAGCCGCAGCGGGCAACCTGTTCCTGACCGTCCTCTACGCCGCGGGTGCCGTCTGGCTACTCGGCCTCGCCGTGCCTGTGACCGCCTCGTACATCATCGCGGCCGTCATGATCGCGCCGGCCCTCGTACAGGTGGGTGTCCCGGAGGTTGCGGCGCACATGTTCATTTTCTTCTACGCCGTGCTGTCCGAGGTCAGCCCGCCGACCGCCCTGTCGCCGTTCGCAGCTGCCGCGCTGACCGGCGGCAATCCCTTCCGCACGATGATGCTCACGTGGAAGTACACGCTACCTGCCTTCCTCGTCCCCTTCGTGTTCACGCTGAGCCTCGAGGGGATGGGTGTCCTGATGCAGGCGCCCGTGACCAGCATCATCTGGGTGTCGCTCACTGCGGGCACCGGCGTCGCGGCGCTCGCGATGGGACTCGGCGGATGGCTGCGTCAAGAGGCCAACCTCCTCGAGCGATCACTCGCGACCGTCGGGGGCACCCTGCTGTTCTATGCGAGCCCGACGAGCGACGCGGCCGGTCTGGCCCTGTTCGGTGCGGCCGCGGCCATCCATCTGGTCCGGACGCGCAGCCAAAACGCATAGCCGCCTAGACAGGAGAGCGGGAGTGGGCCAGGTCCACCAGCTCACTAGTCACCAGAGAGGTCAGGGACGTCGAGGGCTGCGGGGGCCTGCTGTTGAACCCGTTCCGGGAGTCGGTCCGACCGGCCTCAGCCGACCAGACGCGGAATACCAGGCGAGCCCCCCCGCCAGGACGAGTAAGCCGGCACTGATCGGCGACGTCAGGAAAATGAGCGGTCCGTGCTCCGACACGACGAGCGCGCGACGAAAGTTTGCCTCGAGCATCGGCCCGACGATCAGGCCGAGCAGGACAGGCACGATCGGGAATCCGTTCCGGCGCAAGAGATACGCGCCCACCCCGAAACACACGGTCAGACCCATTCCGAAGACGGTCCGCTCTGACACGAAGGCCGCAGTCACCGCGACCGCGGCGATGGCGGGAAAGAGGACGGCACGTGGCACGCTCGTGAGTCGCGCATACAGCGGCAGGAGACCGAGCCCGAGAATCAGCACGACGACGTACGCCAGAAAGTAACCGACGAACAGCGGCGCCACGAGTCCCACGTTGTCACGAAACAGCTGCGGACCGGGTGTGATGCCCTGGATCAACAACCCGCCCAGCATGACGGCAGTGACGGCGTCGCCCGGGATTCCGAACGCGAGCATCGGAATGAGCGCTCCACCAGTCACCGCGTTGTTCGCCGTCTCGGGTGCCACGATGCCTTCGGCGATCCCGGAGCCGAACGCGTCGGGCCGATCCGAACTGCGCTTCGCTTCGCTGTACGCCAGGAACGCTCCCATCGCCGCCCCGGCGCCGGGAAGCGCCCCGACCACCGCACCGATCGCCGAACTCTTGCCGAAGAGCGTCCCGCCCGCGCGCTTCGCCTCCGGCCAGAAATCGAGCACGCGGTCGAAGCGTAGGCGCGGCCTCCGGACCGGCAAGGATTCGACCTCGCCGACCTGCCAGAAGAACTCCGACAGGGCGAACAGCCCAACGACGAGGGGGAGCAGTGGGATGCCAACCAGCAGATGAGTCAAGCCGAATGTGAACCGGGGGACCGGGAGCATCCGATCCAACCCGATGGTCGAGAGCATCAGCCCAAGAACAGTCGCCACGAGGCTCTTCAGAACCGACCCGCTCGTCACCGTCGCGACAGCGACGAGTGCCAGCAACACGAGCGCGAACATCTCCGGCGACTGAAACTGCAGGGTCATGCGGGCGAGCTGCGGCGCACACAGGACGAGCACCACACCCCCGCGATTCCACCGACGAACGAGCTGAACGTGGCCAGGCCCAGCGCGACCTCTGGTCTGCCCTGCTCGGCCATCGCGTGGCCGTCCAGCATGGTCATCATGTTGGCCGGGGCACCTGGAATCCGGACGGTGATCGCGGTGATCGACCCGCCGTAGATGCCGCCCACATAGATGCCCGTGAGCATCACGAGCGCCTCGACGGCAGGAAGCCGAAACGTGAAGGGCAGCAGCAGGGCAATCGCCAGCGTGGCGGTCAGACCCGGGACCGCGCCGACGACGAGCCCGAGCGCGACACCACCCACCACCAGCGCGAGCAGCATGGGGTCCGTGAACAGCGCCATGCTGGAGCCGATCTCATCGAACAGCTGCACCATGCCGACTCCACGTCTCGCTCACGAAGTCACCAGAGGATTCCGGCGGGCAATCGCGCCCCGAGACCCACGTCGAACAGCAGGTAGATCGCGAGCGTGGCCACGATCGGCCAGAAGACGGGTAGGAGCGATCGACCTTGACGAAATATCAGGGTCACCGACAGCGCATAGAGCCAGGTACTCACCAGGAAACCGAGAGCATTGAACGCGGCCACGTAGAGAATCGTGAGACCGATCGCGCCAACCACCCTCCTCGTGTCGGGCGCGCGCGCTGAAGTCCTGGCAGCGCTCTGCCACCCTCTCACCACGAGCGTCACGGCCAGAATTGCCAGGATGCCCGAGAGCAGGACAGGAAAGAACGCCGGGCCGGGCTCGCCACGTCCCGGCGGCAGGTCACGGCTTGCAGAGTAGTACACCGCGGCAAGTGCCAGCAGCACGCCGCCGGACATGACGTCGCGATGGATCGTCACGCGATCCACTTCGACACGGGAGCCCTCGACTCCTGGAGCGGCTGCACGACGACATCGACGAGCGCGGGGCCGTCGTGGCTCAGAGCCTCGTCCAGCACCGGGCCGAGCTCATCGGGATCCTCGACCCGGGTCCCCCGCATGCCGTACGCCCGAGCGATGGCAGCATGATCGGACTGAGAAAAGTCGACCGAGAAGTACCGTCCTCCCATCTGCTTCTGCCCAGCCTTGATCCATCCGAAGCTGGCATTATTGAGCACGATCAGGGTCACGGGAAGTCCGAGCCGCACGATCGTCTCCAGCTCGCCTGCCGAGATGCCGAAACTGCCGTCGCCCATGACGCCCACCACCCGTGCCGCGTCCGGTCTGGCCATGTAGGCGCCGCACACGGCCGGCAGCGCATAGCCGAGGGCGCCGTGGGCGCGTGGGGTCAAGAACCAACGGCCGGCCCGCGGTAATCGATGATAAGCCGACAGATACGGGCAGGGAGTGCCGGGATCCGCAACGATGATCGCTTCCTCCGGCAGCCGCCTGGACAACTCGGCCACGAACCGTTCCGGGCGAATCGGACTGTCGTTCGACGTCGACGCCTCGATGGACGCCATGAACGTGTCGCGGCGCCGACTGATTTCGTCTGGCGCCACCTTGGCTGCCGGCCGCCCACCGAGCGCATCCGCCACCTCGTCGACCAGCGCAGCGATCCCCACCTTGGCGTCCGCGACGAGGCCGGTGGCCGTCTGGTAATTGCGACCGATCCGCGCCGGATCGATGTCGAGCTGAACGAGCGTCTTCTCGCCGTCGCGCGGCAGAGTCCACTTCTCGGTCGTTACCGACCCCTGCCGCGATCCGATGTACAGGAGGACGTCGGATTCGCGAAGCATGTCGTGCCGGTACCGAAGGCCACCGTTGCTGCCGATGACGCCCAAAGAGTACGGATGTGTCTCCGCAATGCTCCCCTTGCCGCCAATCGAGGTCGCGACCGGCGCTCCGAGCAACTCGGCCAGCGCCGTGACCTCTTCCCATGCACCGGAGCGCAGGACCCCTGCCCCAGCAATTAGGAGCGGGCGGCTGGCCTCCACGAGGATCCTCGCAGCAGCCCTGACATCCTCGGGCGTCGGTACGGGCCGAAACGCGGGTGCGTGGTTGAAGCGAGGATCGATCGTCACTTCATGCTCGTCGACGTCGTCGAGCTGAACATCGAACGGAAGGACCACATGCGCGGCCCCCAGCTGACCTGTGGTTGCGTCACGGAAGGCCGAGCGAATCGCCTCCGCCAGCTCACGCGCCGAACGCGGGAGGGTAGTCGATCGGGTGATCGGCGCAAACAACCCGATTTGGTCCAGCTCGGTGAGCGTTCCTCGACCGGCATCGGCCTGATCGATGTCGGACGTGAAGCAGACGAGAGGCACCGACGAATCGTTCGCCTCCGCGAGCCCGGGGAGGATGTAGGTCGCGCCGCCTCCGCTCGGTCCCTCGCATACGCCGACGCGTCCGCTCACGCGCGCGTAGGCATCGGCCATGAACGACGCCGACCGCTCGTCGCGAGTCAGTACGTGGCGAATGCGGTGGTCCATCGTGGCCAGCGCCTCGTAGAACGGCAAGCTGGTATCGCCACACAGCCCGAAGATGACCTCGACGCCCACGTCCCGAAGCATCGTCACGACGACTTCACTGCCGCGCACTCTGTCAGCCTCCAGTGTTCAGGGGTTCAGTCCGAGGTCGTCGATCAGCCCCCGGACCTTGACGCCGAGATCCTCCAGATACCGCGCCGTGTCCCGCCGATCGCGCCAGCGGACGCCCAGAGCCGTCTTGCTCGCCCAGTTCCGAAACTCGGGATCCATCGTCGCGTCGTGGAGCGCTCGCTCGAGCTGGTCCAGGATTGGTGCGGGCGTTCCCCGGGGCGCGATCATGACCCGGAACCCGCCGAACACGACCTCGTGACCCAGCTCCCGGAAGGTCGGGACCTCTGGCACCAGATCGTCGCGGTCCAGCGACATGATCGCCAGTGCCCGCAGCGCCTCGTCGTGAATATAGGGAATGGCGGTTGGGAGGCTGCCCACGATCGCGTCGACCTCGCCTCCGAGCAGCGCGGTGATCTGGGCCCCGGACCCAGCCTCGTACGGGACGTGCGCCAGCTGCACACCGAGCGCGCGCTCCATGGCGACCGCGTGCTGGTGCCAGATTCCGCCGGTCCCCACGTTCCCGACCTTGATCGACAGCGGACTCGCCAGAGCAGCGTCGCGGAACTCGGCCACGCTCGCCCACCGGGCAGTCGGCACGATCAGGGCGCTCGGGTGCTCGGTGACCATGCCGATCGGCGCGAAGTCCTTCCAGGACACCGGTGCCAGACCTTGGTGTTCCAAGGTCAACACGTCGTAGGTCATCGTGCCGATGGTGTAGCCGTCGGGCTCGGCAGCTTTCACGTGGAGCAGGCCGACGCCGCTGAGGCCACCGGCCACGTTCTCGGTGATGACTGGGATACCGAGCTCCGTCTCGAGATACTGGGCCACACCGCGCATGGCGGCGTCAGTCGCCCCGCCGGCTCCCCAGGGGATGACGTGGCGGACTTCGCGCCGAGGATCAGGATACGTCCCCTCCGCCGCGCACGATCCGATCAGGACCGCGGCGAGGACGACGGCGAACGGTGGCTGGAGCCGCACAATCGGACTATGTCACGCACGGGTGCAACGCGCGACTCACCGTCCAAGCTCGACAAGGTGGAAAGGTTCCAGGTGGTCGATGTGCGACGGCGGCAAGGTCCGACGCCACGAAACGTGCTCGGGCACCTCGACAGCCATGTCGAGATGCCCGAGCGATGGTGCGCGGGCCGTGTGCCGCTCGTTCAGCGGAACGCGGACCGGAAGCCGTGTCCGGGAACCGTTATTGACTACTCGGCCACAGGACACCCTGGCTGCTCGTGCCCTCGGCACCCGCCGGAATCGGTCCCATGCCCTTGTACACGAACTTCTGGATCCGCGACCCCTCGTACGTCTCGGTGGTGTAGATGTTGCCGGCCGAATCGACCGCGATGCTGTGAACGGCGAAGAACATCCCGGGCTGCCGTCCACCGTCGCCGAACGCCGTCAGAACCTCCATCGTCTCGCGCTCGATGATGTAGACCTTCATGTTCTGACCATCGGCGAGATAGAGGAAGGTCTGCTCGGGATCCGGTGAGAAGTCGATGTCCCAGGTCGATCCTTGCGACAGCGTCGCCGGCGCGATGACCACTTCCTCGACGAACGTGCCGTCCTTCTGGAACACCTGGATCCGATCCGCCGCACGGTCGCAGACGTAGACGAGACCGTCGTTCGAGATCTCGGAGCAATGCACCGGGCCCCGGAACTGCTTGGCCGGCTCACTGCCCGCCGAATAGCGTCCGAGGTCGACGGAATCGTCCGGCTTCTCGCCATACGCGCCCCAGTACCGCTTGATCGCACCGGTCTCCATGTCCACCACGGCGATCCGCTTGTTGAGGTAGCCGTCGGCGAGATACGCCTCGTTGGCTTCAGGATCGATTCCGATCTTCGCGACGCGACCGAAGTTCTCCATGTCGTTGCTGTCGCGCTCGAAGACTGGCTCTCCATCCTCCTCGCCGACCTGTCGGGCTCCGTACGCGCCGAACTGCGCCAGGAACGTGCCGTCCCGTGAGAATTTCAGGACGTGGGAGTCGGCCCGCCCGTTCCCGCCGATCCAGACGTTGTCCATGTGATCGATCGTGATCCCATGGTTGGATCCGGGCCACGTGTAGTCCCCGGTCTCCGTCCCCGGACCACCCCAGTGTCCGACGAGGTTGCCCTCCTGGTCGAACTCGAGCACGGGCGGGCCCGGTGCGCAGCACTCGCTCAAGGGCGGGTCCTGCACGAGGCCGATCTCGGTCCGCGCCACGAACTGATCGGGGGTGTTGCGATGCACGAGCCAGATATGGTCTCGCGAGTCGACGTCGACCCCGATGGTTGGCCCCATGAGCCAGTGGTTCGGGAGGTTCTTCGGCCACATCGGGTCGACCTCGAACATCGGCACGAGCTTGCCGCCTTCAGCCGCCGCCTGTTCCTCTGCGGCTTCTTCCACGACATTCGATCCGACGCCGCACGCGATGATCAGGGCCAATAACGACGCCCCGGTGAGAAGTTTTCGATTTGGCCCCATGTGGCCCTCCTTCGCTGATTACAGTTGCCACACGTTACCACATTCCATCGAGCGATCTTGGCCGGTCCCACAGCAACCGATATACTGGCGATTCCGTCCCATGCGGCCAGACTTCCCACGGCATCTTCGGCGCTTCCTTGGCTCTCGCCGCCACCCCGGCGACCGTCGCATCGCTGCTCGGTCGCGGGGCTTCACGGTCCTCCTCGCCGCGGGGCTAGTGCTCGCGGCGCCGTCGGGCCCGTCCGCCCACGAGATTCCCGGCGACGTGACGATCCAGGCCTTCGTCAGACCGGAAGGCCAGCGACTGCGCGTGCTCGTGCGCGTACCGCTCGAGGCGATGCAGGACTTCAATTTCCCCCAGCGCGGACAGGGCTATCTCGACATCGAGGCAATCGACCCGATGCTCCGCGACGCGATCATGCTGTGGGTCGGCGACGAGCTCAAGATCTACGAGGACGACGTCCTGCTGGCGGGCAAGCGCCTGACTGCAGTCCGGGTGTCGCTGCCGTCCGACCGTTCGTTCGAGACCTACGACGAGGCGCTGACGCACGTGCTGGGGCCACCGCTTGCGAACGATGTCGACCTGTTCTGGCAGCAGGCGATGCTCGACGCACTCTTCGAGTATCCGATTCGCTCCGACCAATCGGATTTCTCGACTGACCTCACGCTAGCCCGGCTGGGTTTGCGCACGATCACGGTTCTGCGGTTCGTGCTGCCCGATGGTACGGTGCGCCCGTTCCAGTACTCAGGGGACGCCGGGCTGGTGAGGCTCGACCCTCGATGGCACCAAGCCGCTTTTCGATTCGTGACCCTGGGATTCGAGCACATCCTCGACGGCATCGACCATCTGCTATTTCTGGCCTGCCTCGTGATTCCCATCCGGCGCTTCATCCCACTCGCGGCCATCGTGACGTCCTTCACCGTCGCGCACTCGGTGACGCTGATCGCCTCCGCGTTCCAGCTGGCACCCGACGCACTGTGGTTCCCGCCACTCGTCGAGACGGCCATTGCTATGTCCATCGTCTACATGGCCGTCGAGAACATCGTGGGGGTCAAGCTACGGCAGCGATGGCTGATCACGTTCGCTTTCGGGCTCGTGCACGGGTTCGGTTTCTCGTTCGCGCTGCGCGAGACTCTGCAATTTGCCGGATCACACCTCCTCATGTCGCTGCTGTCGTTCAACGTGGGCGTCGAGCTCGGCCAGCTGCTCGTCCTGGCGGTGCTCGTTCCGAGCCTCGCCTTGCTGTTCCGATTCGTGGTCTCCGAGTGGATCGGTACGATCATCCTGTCGGCGCTGGTGGCCCACACGGGATGGCACTGGATGACCGAGCGCGGAACGCAACTGGCCCAGTACTCGATTCAACTGCGGCTGCCGACGTTCGATCTCGCCCTGCTGGCCAGTGCGATGCGCTGGAGCATGCTGATCCTGATCATCGTCGGCCTGGCGTGGCTCCTGCACATCGTCTTTCCGCAGGCGCGACTCGAAGGTGCCGACCACGCCGCGACCAAAGACTGAGATGGGGCGAGTAGGGTGGACTGGCCCTGCTCGCCCCACTCGCCCCACGTCGCCCCTGCCGATCAGTTCTGGTTACGTAAGACGTCGGGCTCGAGGTGCCACTCGAGATTGTTCGGGGGCGTCACGGCGAGCTCGTCCGGCGGGTCCATGGCCCGGAGCTGCGGCGTGAAGTCGTAGGCCACGGGTGCCGGACGCGTCGTGCCGCCACGGTTGACATACTCCCACACGATCTCGCCGTCTGGTTTCACCTGGAACAGCCGGCCGGTGTTGTCTTCGGCAATGTAGGTATTGCCGTTGGGCAGCCGCTTCTGCGATCCCATCGTCTTGCTGAAGAACTTCATGTTCGCATAGCCTTGCGTCTCGTACTTCCACACGACCTCATGAGTCACCGGATTGATCTCCATGATGAACGTCTGTCCGGTGTGTGCCCGTACCTTCGCGAAGAGGCTATTGTCGAACACGATGATGTTGCCCGCACCGGGCAACCCCTTCTCGATCATCTCCGGTTCATGCGAGTGCGACATGCCACCCTTGTAGGTGTGGGTACCCTCCCAGACGACCCGCTTCGTTTTCTTGTCGACGATGTACATCGTGTCGATGTTTCGCGCGTTGACGAGGATGTTGCCCGGCCTGAATCGCGTGTCGCCGGCGTCGAACCACTTGTTCTCGGGTATCGGAGCGATCGAGTTGACGTGCAGCCAGTCGCCCGCGGGCGTCGCCGGTGAGAACCTGTTCAGGTCGAGATGGTTGTAGGCGTGCCACTCCCACACGGTCTCCCCGGCCTCGTTCACTTCGTAGATGTCACCGCTCAACTGCTGCTCGTCGGTCCCTCGCCGCCGGGGCGCCCACCATGGGCTCAGATCGACGTTCTCGACGAGTCGCTGGAACTCCCACGGCATCGGTTGGTGCGCCAGCAGTAGCCGGTTGCCATTGGGCAATACGCGCATGTCGTTCTGGGCGCCGATGCCCTCGTGCGTCCAGACAACGTTGCCATCCCAGTCGTACTCGTAGATCGTGCGGTTCGGACCGGCGTACACGAGGTTGCCGCTGGGCAGCAGCCGGCTCCGCTTGTTAAAGTTGGGCGCCACCGTCCAGGTGTGCACGACGTTGCCGTTCATGTCGATGAGACGGATGTCGTCCGGCACCTTGTTCTGCGCCCTCACCGCCGCCTCCGGATGGTTGCCCGTCGTCGAGTGATCCGAGATCAAGATGTAGCTGCTGTAGGCCTCTCCCGGCTTGTAGATGGTCGTGCCGGTCGGGTAGACGGTCGGATAGGCGGCGAGGTACGCGCCGGCCGACACGAGTACTGCGGCCATCAGGGGTGCCTTGAAGCTTCTTCGGGCCATGTCTCACTCCTCTTCGATCATCGCGGTCATCACGCCGGATGGGCAAGTAGCTCTCGGCTTTAGGCCGTGCACGCTCGGCGTCTGCACGAGCCGTGTGGTATCGGTCCACGTCCGACAGCCGAGAGTCAAGACTCCAGAAGCCGAACCGGCATCAACTCGTCTCCTCCAGCAGTCGAGCCAACTCCTGTTTCATCTGCTCGAGCATCGCTTCGGTCCCGGGCTTGCCCATCAGGTTCTCGAGCTCGTACGGGTCGGCTTCGAGATCGTAGAGCTCATCCATGTCCTCCAGGTCGGTGTACTGGATGTACTTGTGCGTGTCGGTACGCACGGTCTTGTAACCCATGTTGAGTGCTCGCCGGAGCGGGGAGCGGCCCAGGTAGCTCTCGGGGTCGCTGTGGTGCTCGATGAGGATGGACGTGCGCCAGTCCGCGGGTCGCTCACCGCGGAGCAGGGGCACCCATGAGCGACCCTGGAGCGCTGGGTCGATCTCGGCTTCGCCAAGCTCCAGCAGCGTCGGCCCCAGGTCGACGCTCACCGCGAGCTGATCCGGGAGTGTGCCCGCCGGGATGAGGCGAGGATACCTGAGCACGACCGGAATCTTGGCGCTCGCCTCGTAGGCCAGCCGTCGTTCGGCGTTCAGGCCGTGCTCGCCGTAGAAGTAGCCGTGGTCGCCCGCGACCATGACGATCGTGTCGTCGAGCTGGCCCGTGCGCTCGAGTGCCTCCAGCATCAGCCCGACGCCGTCGTCGATCGAGAGCAAGCATCTCCAGTCGATCCCGGATCGTCTCGTCGGGTGTGACCGTATCGGGGCCGAGCGGCGGCATGCCCATGTCGCGCATGAGCGCCGGCTTGTCCAGTGGAGCAACGCCGTAGCTGACCGGGCGGGGGATCTCCGCGTCGGCATAGCGCCCCTCGTGCCGCGGCGCGGCCAGGAAGCCGCCGCTGACCAGCGACGACCCACCGTCGGGCGCCCGGACGGTCAGGTCCGGATGGATCGCCTTGTGCGGCAGGTAGATGAGGAAGGGCGCGTCCCGCTCGCGCTCGATGAACTCGACGGCCTTCTCGGCGAAGATGTCGGTGATGTAGCCGTCGAACACCTTGCGCTCGCCGTCCTCGTTGAGCTCGGGATCGAACAACTGGCCCTGCCCGGGCATCCCCAGCCAGTAGTCCCACCCCGGCCTGGGCGAGTCATCCCGACCCATGTGCCACTTGCCGATGAACGCCGTCTCGTATCCCGCCCGCTGCAGTGCCCGGGGGAAGGTCTCCAGCTCCTGGCTGGCCGGACCTCGCTCGGTATTGTCGATGATCCCGGACGTGTGAGCGTAGAGACCGGTCAGGAACGTTCCCCGACTCGGCGAGCAGAGCGGCGTCGCGGCGAAGGCATTCAACAATCTGGCACCCTCGTTCGCCACGCGATCGATGTGCGGCGTCTCGACGAACGGGTGCCCGGCAACGCCGATGTCATCCCAGCGCAGGTCGTCGACCAGGACGAAGATCATGTTCGGCCGTTCGGCGGTCGCGATCTGCTCTGGCTCGGCTCCCGTCTCACCGCCACCGCATCCCAGCGCCGCCACGAGAGGGACACCGAGTACGACACCACCCGCCCACCTCGCGAACCCGCAGGCGCTCAGCTTCTTCCGTCTCATTCGAATCATCACAGCGGTCTTGTACCCCAAGTCGAAATGGCTCCGCAAGGCGAACCTCCGGATCGTGGCCAAAAAGATGGCGTGGATACGCGTGCCCCCCGTGTGTAATACAGGCCTCAGGACGTGAGGCACTGGCGCTCTTTCGGAGAGGGCGGCTACGACGAATCGTCGCGCCGGCGAGCGCTGCGTCGCTCGACGTCGATCAACGCTTGCTTCCGCTGGCTGCCCCAGCGGTACCCGGTGAGCTTGCCGTTCGACCCGATGACCCGATGACACGGAATGATCACAGCTACAGGATTGGTCGCGCAGGCACGCGCCACGGCTCGAACCGCCTTCGGCTTCCCGATCGCCTTGGCCACCTCGGCGTACGACCGCGTCTCGCCGTACGGAATGCTCCGGAGCTCGCGCCACACGCTCCACTGGAACGCGCTCGCGCGCACGTCGACGGGCAGGTCCACGTGCGGCTCACGCCCGTCCATGTGGGCAACCAGTCTGGCGACGGCGTCCTGCAAGGCGCCGGTGTCCCTCCGGATCGTGGCGGCAGGGTACTCGCTCCGAAGATCCGCTTCCAGATCCCGAACCCTGTCACCAAGCTTGACGGCGCAGACACCTCGCTCGGTCGCGGCCACGAGCAGACGGCCGAGCGGAGACGAGGTGACGGCGTAGCTGATCCCGACACCCTCACCGCCCCGCCGATACCGGCCGGGCGTCATCCCGATGACGCGGTCGGCACTCTCGTAGAGACGGCTGCTGGATCCGTACCCCGCGTCGTACAACGCCCGCGTCACGTCGTACCCACTCCGCAACCCGGTCTTCAGCCGCTGCACACGACACGCCTCGGCATACTCACGGGGTGACACACCGGTGAGCTTCTTGAAGGTCCGCTGCAGATGGTAAGGGCTGAGACCGACGTGAGTGCCCACCTCGGCGAGCGTCGGGAGCCGGTCGGGATCGGCCGCAATGAAATCGCACGCCCGACGGATGCGGTCGAGTCGAGGATCAGACCCCGGCTCATTCGGATGGCACCGGCGGCACGCCCGAAAACCGGCCTGCTCGGCTGCGACGGCATCCGAGAAGAACCGAACACGATCACGACGCGGCCGTCGGCTCGAGCACGTGGGCCGGCAGTAGATGCCGGTCGACTGGACACCGTACACGAACGAACCGGCGTACCTGGCGTCCCGAGCCAGCACGGCCTGCCATTGAGATGATGAGTCCATCACTTCGTCCTCCCTCATGCCGCCCACAGTAGCAAGGCCGGTTCTGGAGAACTATCCGGAGGTTGCGGTTGAAACGACGCTACCGAATGTGAGGTCCTGAGATCTCATCTCTCTATTCCCTCCACCCCAGCGCGACGCAGCTGCTCATTCAGCGCCTGGAGATCGTCCCCCATGACCCCCTCCAGCCGCGCAAGATGCCCGTCCAGCTCCCTCGACAACTCCGAGAACACCTCGTAGGCGGCATCGGTCGGCCGGGCGTCACCGTTCTCGACGCTCCGTCGGAGCGACGCCAGGCGGTTGTTCAGCTTGATGGGGAAGTTGAGCGGATCCTGGCCGCTCTGGTTCCTGACCTGGTAGAGCGCTTCCTCGATGGGTCCGAGCTTGGCCATGAACGCGTCTGCGACGTCGCGCAATCCATCGTTCGACGAAGCCTCGAGCCCCTCCTCGAGCTGGGACCGGACGTTCCGAATCGCGATCACGGCCTCGTTCGCGGCACTCGTCTTGTCACGGATCCTCGATGCCAGGTCGAACTGCTCCTGCAAGTCCGCATCGGTCACGCCCTCGAGTCGCGGATCCCGGACGATCTCGATCTCGGTCTCGGCGGCCTCATGTGCGGTCGTGACCCGGAAGCGATAGCGCCCCGGCGGCGCCTTCGGACCGCGCTGAGGCCGACCGCTCCAGATGATCAGACCCTCGAATGTCGTGGCTCCCGGGTACCGCATGTCCCACTCGAATCGATTCAGTCCGGCGTGCACGGTCGGCGGCGGCGGGGGAGGATTCCGGACCGTCGGATCCGGCCCCTTCTCCTCGTCCTCCTTCGTTCTCTCTATCGTGCGGATCACCTCACCCGACCCGTCCACGATCTCCACAGTCACCTGATCGACGTCGTCGCGCAGCACGTACTGGATCGCCGCGTTGCCCACGCCGCGAATGGCGAGGCCGGGTTCGAAGAGCGTGAGGGGCGCTTCGTACACCTCGGCTGTGAGCTGTCGAAACGGCTCGATGTCGTCCAGGATCCAGAACCCGCGCCCGTGCGTACCGAGCACGACGTCCGAGTCCTTGACGACCAGGTCGCGGATCGGCGTGTCGGGCAGGTTCAGCTGCAACGACTGCCAGCGGTCGCCTGCGTCAAACGACACGTACGCGCCATGCTCGGTCCCGAGGAAGAGCAGTCCGCGCCGAACCGGGTCTTCGCGCACCGCCCGCGCGAAGTGGCCCGGCTCGATGCCGTTCACGATCGGAGTCCAGGTCTGGCCGTAGTCGCGGGTCCGGAACACGTACGGCTCGCGATCGTCCACCTGGTATCGATTCGCAGCCACGTACGCCGTGCCGGGATCGTGCCGCGATTCGTCGATGATGCTCACTCGACTGAACTTCGGCAACCCGGGTGGGGTGATGTTCTGCCAGTCCTGGCCACCATTCCGGGTGATGTGCACCATCCCATCGTCTGAGCCGGCCCAGATCGTGTCGAGATCGTGAAACGATGGCGCGAGCGCGAAGATCGTCGCATAGATCTCCGGACCGTTCATGTCCATCGTGAGGAGCCCACCCGTGGGCCCGAGCGTGTCGGGGTCGGCGTACGTCAGGTCCGGGCTGATCGTCTCCCACGACTGGCCATCATTCGTCGTCTTGTAGAGAAACTGCGACGAGGTGTACATGACGCCGGAGTCGACCGGCGAGAACATGATCGGAAACGTCCACTGCCACCGGTCCGGGAGCGCGGACGCCGGCTCTCCCGAGAAGAACCTCGGGTAGACCTGGATGTCCCGGATCTGTCCGCTGCTGCGATCGTAGCGCGTGATCAGCGCACCCTGGCTGCCAGCGTAGAAGACGTCCGGATCGTCCGGATGCTGCGAGATCCAGCCGCTTTCGCCGCCGCCCGCCGAGTAGTACCAGCCGTGACCTGGTCCTCGGGCCTGCATGTTGCCCCAGCCCTCGCTCGGCACGCACACCGTGCTGTTGTCCTGCTGGGCTCCACAGACGTGATACGGCACGTCACTCGTCGCGACCACGTGGGACAGCTGCGTCGTGACGTAATCCTGCTCGGTCCAGGTCTCACCGCCGTTGAGCGAGACGTTGCCGCCGCCGTCGTTGCCATTGATCATCCGCAGTGGATCGTTGGGATCGATCCACAGATCGTGGTTGTCGCCGTGGGGCGGCCGGATGACGGTGTCGAACGTCTCGCCGCCGTCGGTCGACTTGTAGAAGCCGGTGTTCAGACAGTACACCGTGTCGGCATCGAGCGGATCGGCATAGATCCGGCTGTAGTAGAACGCCCGCTGTCGGAGCTTCCGCTCGTCATTGGTCCGCTCCCATGTCGCGCCGCCGTCGTCGGAGCGGAACACACCGCCCTCGTTCGCCTCGACGATCGCCCAGACGCGATCGGGATTGGCAGGAGAGACGGTGACTCCGATCTTGCCGATCGGGCCATCGGGCATCCCGGGATTCTCGGTGAGCTCCGTCCACGTGTCACCACCGTCGATCGACGTGTAGAGCCCGGAGTCGGGGCCACCGCCCCACATCTTCCACGCCTTGCGATACACCTGCCAGATCGAAGCGTACAGGACGTTCGGATTCCGGCGATCGATGACGAGATCGGCCGCGCCAGCCCCCGGGGTGGCGTACAAGACCTTCCTCCAGGTATTGCCACCGTCCCGCGATCGAAAGACGCCTCGCTCCTCGTTATCGCCGTACGGGTGTCCGAGCGCGGCGACGTACACCACATCGGGGTTGGTCGGGTGGACGCGGATGCGCGAGATCGCCTGCGTCTCGGCGAGTCCGAGATGCCGCCATGTCTCCCCGCCGTCGATCGACTTGTACACGCCGTCGCCCTGGGTGATGCTGCCACGCAACTGCGTCTCGCCCATCCCGATGTAGACCACGTCCGGATCGGTCTCGGCGACGGCAACCGCCCCGACGGAAGAGCTGGTGACCTGGCCGTCGGTCACGGCCTTCCAGGTCGTGCCACCATCGACCGTCTTCCAGAGCCCGCCACCCGTCGCGCCGAAATAATATTCGTTTCGCCGTCCCGGGCTTCCGGCCACGCCGAGCGATCGACCGCCACGCTGCGGGCCGATGTTCCGCCACTCGAGCGACTCGAACCGGGTCGCATCGAACGTGACGTCGATCGGACCGGCCGACTGGGCCCCCAAGCCGGCCGTCAACTCCAATCCGAAGACGGCCGCAAGCACCAACGCGAGAGAAGAGAAACTCGGGCTACGCATGGCATTTCTCCAAGAACCGGGGACCTGGAACCAGGGGCCGGGGAACGGTATCGGACGGTCGTCGCGGTAGGGTGCTGGGCACCCGTAATCCCCGATCCCCGGCCCCCGATCCCCGGTTTTCACCTCTCCATTACCAACAACACATCACTCACTGCTCGGGCACCGGTCAAATCCGACGGGCTGTTCACGACCTCATTCCGTACGACCATCGTCGTCGAGCCTCCGCCATCCAGATTGAGGGCGTCGCGAAGGCCTATCCGGCGCGCCAGTCGTTGCAGCTCGACGAATGTCATGCCGAGACTGTGGTCGCGCTGGCGACCGTCAACCGTCACGAGCCAGACGCCGGCGTGCCCATCCACCCCGATCATGGTCCGAGGGTGTCGATCGGTCGTGAAGGTGGCGACGCCGAATCGCTCGTCATCCCAGTCGGGAACGAGGACACCCTCCCGTACCAACAAGCCGGCGCCCCCAACGATCTGCGGCGCCGTAGCCCACACCTGAGGCGGCGTCCCGCGTATCGACTCGAACTCGTAGGAGATCTCGACCTGCCTCCCCACGTCCAGCACGTCCAGCGGTGCGGGCAGATCCGTTCCACCGAACGACAGGACGGCGCCACCGGCGGGAATCGGCGTCTTCCCCACACCTTCACGGCGCTCGCGAACCTCGAGCGGCGATCCGCGGAGCGACCACTCCGTTCCAGCTGGCGCTGTGTCGGTATCGCGATGGTAGCGGGTGGTGAACAACATGAGCCGACCGCGCAGCCGGGTGGTGTCGATCCCGGTGATCGGAAAGGCATGCCGTTGGCCGTCGGCATCGAAGGAGATGGAGGCCGACACCATCATCTGATCGAAGACGAACTCGTGCGGCCCCCCAGGCGCCCGTTCCCGGATGGCCACTGCCGCCCGCGGTCGATCCGTCCGGTCGCTGACGAGCTCACCTCCGACCTTCAGGATTCCGTCCGGGTCACCGGAAGGGTGGAAGAACCCCGCGTTGATGGCGGCAATCGCCCCGTGTCGTTCGGCTGTGTCGCGCACGGTCTCCCGCCCCATGACCTCGTCGACGGCGAGCGCACTTTCAAGTCGGACGCGCGTCGTATCGAGCCTGAGCAGGTGTACCGAAACCGGGCCGGGCGGGTCCAGTAAGGCTGAGTCGCTCAGATGAAAATGCTCGACGCCGTCGGCCACGACCACGGGCGTACCCAGATCGAGCCGAGGCGTGGGCAGCCCGGGCGAACGAACTCCGCAGGCCACGCACAGCGCAAACCCACAGAGGAAGACGAGGCGGGCGCGAGCGTGAATTCGAATCATCCCGGCACAAAGGTCTCGAGCGCGGCTGCCACGCCAGCATCGTCGTTGGACGCGGTGACGTGCCATCCCGACGCCTTCAAGTCGTCGACCGCATTCTCCATGATCACCGGAACGCCAGCGTACTCGAGCATCTCGCGATCGTTGAAGTTGTCCCCGATCGCCATGACCTCATCCCGCCCGATTCCCCGCGCACCTGCCCACTCGGCTAGCGCTGTTCCCTTCGTGCAGCCCTTGGCCAGCACGTCGAGAAGCGTGAAGTCGTGTCGAGCGTACTCGGTCGTGAGGATCTGGAACCGGCTGGCATCCGGATGGCGGCCGAGCACGTCCTCGACCTGCTGCATCGCGTCCACCGATCCGTTGAACATCAGCTGAACCGGATCCTCGGTCAACGCGTCTTCGAGTGGCTCGGACCGCCGAATCCGATCGCGGTTGTGCTCGTAGTAGCCCCGGCGGTTCGGATGATCCCAATCCATCTGCTCGGTCACAATGTGACCGTCGTCGGACCGGTCGAACACGACGGCGACCGCATCCCGGAACGAACGCGTCCCATCGAGAATCGTCCGAGCGACGACGCGAGGCAGGAGACGCCTCCTGATCGTGACCCCCTCGCGAGTCTTTACGAGGGCGCCATTGCTCACGATGAGCTCCAGTTCGTCGGGGAGGCCGTCCAGCACGGGGCGCGCGAACGGAAAGCTTCGGCCGGTCACGAGCGCGACGACGACGCCCCGAGCGACGACCGCCTCGATGGCCGCCACGTTCCGCGCGGGCACGGAGCCGCTGCTGTCGAGCAGTGTCCCATCGATGTCGATTGCCACCAACCGGACGGGCATGCGGGTATTGTAGTTGGTGGGTAGTGAGTGGTGGGTGGTGGGTGCTGGGTGGTGAGTGGTGGGTGGTGATTCGGGTCTGGGCGCGCCACGAACCACCAATCACCATCCACCGATCTCCGGCCCCTGGGGTTTACCGCCCTTCCTTCGCCAGGTCAATGAACGCCTTCCACTGAGAAAACCGCTCGTTCGTGAAGGGGTCCCAGATCTTCTGCAAATCGACCCGCGCGGCCTCTTCGGCTTCGTTGGATCGTAGGATTCGATACAGGTACGTGAAGGCAGACACCCGCATGTTGGCGAAGCAGTGGACGAAGACCTTCCGGTCGCGATTGGCCTCCATCGTCTCGAAGAACTGCCTCAGATGATCGGGGTCAGGCTCCTGAAACGCCACCGGGATGTGAACGTAGGTCAGGCCTTGCTCGACGACGAGGAACCCCTCGCGAGCATTGCGCTCCTCGTCGGCGACCGCCAGATTGATGACGACGTCGAACCCGGCGTCCTTGAGCGCTGGAATCTGCTCGTACGTGATCTGCCCGGCGGTCGAGAGCGTGTCCGAAATCTTCAGGTACGCGCGGATCTCCTCCAGCGGATCGACCTGGGCCCCCACCGGCACGGCCACCCCAAGTGATCCGATCACCGCGACGACGCACGAAAAGCACAGGTACCGCATGAGTCGACCTCCTGGTCTCGATCGAGGATGCGCATTCAGCCTTGAAGGAGAACGTTGAACCGTTGAACCGTTGAACCGTGAACGGCTCCTACCTCACCTCGACAGTTTCGATCACGTCTCCCTCGAGCACCGAATCGACGACGTCCATGTCGCCCACGACCTGACCGAACACGGTGTAGTTGTGATCGAGCCTCGGGTTGTCGATGAGATCGATGAAGATCTGGGCGTCACCGGTGTCGCGACCCCGAGTGGAGATACCGACGGCGCCTCGCGTATGCGGCCTCAGACCAACCTCGTCACGCATGTAGAGGCCATCGCCCATGAACTCGTTCGCGCCAGGGCTACCGCCCTGGATGACGAAGTTCGGCACGACGCGATGAAACGTCAGACCGTCGAAGTAGCCGGCACGCGCGAGCCGCGCGATGCGCGCGACGGTCACCGGTGCTTCCTCGACCAGCAGCCGCACGACGAACGTTCCGCCGCTCACCATCGTGAAGCGTGCACTCGCCGACGCCAGCTCGGCGATCTCCTGACGGTCGGGAACTGGCGGTGCCTCCAGGGGCTGCGGCTCCGGCTGCAGCTCACTGCCGGTCCACGTCTTCAACAACGAGGCTGTACGACCGGCAACTTGCAGATCGAAGTCGCGCAGATACGGCCGGAGCCGATCGGCATCATCTGCAGACCCGACCGTCGCGAGGCGGTCGAGGACGGCGGTGCGCGGGTCCCGGGACGTATCGCGTCGCTGCGCGGTCAGCCGGTCGAGGGCGTCGAGCAGCGCCGCGGCCGTCTCTGTGCGATCCGGTGTGCCCTCGAGGGCAAGCGCCGCCGTCCGAACGAGCTGATAGTCCTCGGCTTCCAGCGCGGCGCGGTAGATCGAGTCAGCCTCGTGACCGGCGGCATCCACCAAGGCGCGCAGCGCAGCCTCGCGCACGTTGTCGTGCGCGTCGGCCGCCAGTCGCTTCAGGTTCGACCGATCGCGAAGGATGCCTGACGCGCGCGCCGCGTACACGCGTACCTGCCAGACGGGGTATGACGAGAATCTGGGGAGCCGCGCGGTGGCCTCCTCCGGCGAGACTCGAGCCAGCGCCAGCAGGGCGTGCGTCGGCCGATGCCACGCGAGCTGGCGGTCGGGCGACACCTCGGGCAGGTCGTCGACCAGGTCGGCGAGCACCTGATGAGCGTCTGTTCCGCAGCCAGCCAGTCGGTCGATAGCCTGCAGCGCGACGAGCGCGGACTCATCAGTCGTGGCGCCGGCGAGGGTCGCACAGGCACTCGATGACAGGGTCTGGCCAAGAGCCCGAACGGCAGCGACACGAACCATCGGCGCCTCGTCTTTGATGGCCTGATCCAGAAGCCGACGGGCGGTGGGTCCCATCTCGGAGGCTGCGACACCGGCGACTCCGAGCCGCCGGACCTGAGGATCCGAGTCTGCCACGGCTGCCTGGACGGTCGACGGATCGACGTCGCCTACGGCACCCAGCGCGGACAACGCCAGCCGGCGGACCCGGACGGCCGCGTCCGCCAGGAACCCCGACAGTCGCTCGGGCCGATCGGTCGACTCCGACCCGATCTCGAGCGGTGTCGATACCCAGCCCTGGAGCACCTCCCGCGTGCGAGCGGAAGGCTGGACGAGCGCGCCCTGCAGGCGCAGGAGCGACTCGAGCCCCTTTGCGGCTCCAAGAATCACGGGGACCGGGTCCGTTCCCTCGACCGTCGTCGCCGCCTCCACGAGTGCTGCCTCGACCTCAGCCACCTGAGCCGCCGTCCGATACGGCAGGTGGCCGAGCGACTCGCAGATCACGCTCACGACGTCCGCATCGGATTCATCGGCGAGCCGCGCCAGCAGAAGATCGCTGAAAACGCTGACGTCGACGACCGGACCCGCACGTCTGGGGCGAGCGATGCCGAGGGCCGCCTGGGCGAACGCCGACACCGCTTCGGCGCGGACCTCGGGCGCCGAGGCCCGCAACAGCGGCTGGATGAGGATGTGCAATCCGGGCTGCTCGAGTCGTCCGACGGCTCGAACGGCCTGCCGCTGGATGGCCGGCGACGTGTGCTCGAGCCCGTCGATCAGGCGCTCGAGATCCGCTTCGGTCCCGACGCGCCCATCCTCGGCCACGAGGATCGCATGCTCGATGGAGTCATCACCCGGTCGCTCGGCGGATGGAGCGCCGCCAGCACAGGCCATCGCCAGGATCACACTCCCGGCAGATGCACGCTCAGCGAGTCGCCGTACAGACGATAGGGCGATTCGGCGACGCATCGCGGTCCGGACCCAGAGCGAGTCGCCGTCCCGGCATCGCCAACTCACTGCAGTAGCGACCGGCCCGAGTACTCGAGCATCTGGGTCGTCAGATCGAGCGGATACGAAATCCTCACGTCGGTGATCGCGCCCGTGGAGTCCGTGATGGGCTCAAGCTTCGGTTGCACGAACCCGGAGTACGACGCCAGGTCATGGAGTGCCACGCGCTCGACGACCTCGTCGCGAAGAGCAGGGTCGAAGAAGATCCCGTAGGTGTCGAAGAGCGCCTTGCCCGCCTCGTAGTCGCCCTCCGACTTGATGCGCTGGACCTCGGCGAGCAGCTTCCCGCAACCCTCACGAAACGCGGTTGCGTCCACCATGACGTAGTAGGTCTTCCCGTCTCGCTCCCGTTCCTCGATGGCGTTCGTACTGGCCATTAGCCAACGGACCACGAGCTGGCGGTTCCGCATGTGGTCTTCCTCGATCCGGTCGCCCTCGCGGATGCGCCGCAGCTGGACGAGCGCATTCCGCGTGTAGCCTTCGTATTCGGCCTGAACGACCTCGTCCTGGTCCTCGGCCGCGACGAGGCCGAGATCCGCCAGCTTCGGGTCGGCGATGAAGTACAACGCCACGAGGTCCGCGCGGGTCTCCTCGAGAGCGGAGGAGTACTCCCTCAGGAAGTCCTGCGAGCTCTCGGCGACCCGATCCGACACGCTGCCCGACGCATGGCCGATCACCTCGTGCATGTTCGTGGTCAGCTCACCCGCAAGGCTGCTCCACTTTGCGCCCCGCTCGGCCTCCTCCATGGTCCAGGCGAACTCCTGCCGGAACCCTGCCGGCGTCGATCGCTCGTAGGTCTCGACGACATTGGAGAGGGAGACGGATTTGCTACCGTGGTTCTCCCGGACCTGCTGGTCGTTCGGCAAGTTGATTCCGATAGGGGTGATGGGTCCGGACTCGCCGGTCTCGATGACCACATCGATGGCATTGGCCGTGATTCCGCGTACACCCTGCTTTCGGTACTGCTCGTCCCAAGGCATCCGGTCCTCGAACCACTGGGCCTCCGCGGCAAGCCGCCGGATCGCGAGCGTCTTCTCCGGATTCACGTAGAACACGAGCGCCTCCCAGGCACCCTTCGCACCTCGGGCATCCATATAGACCTCGATGAAGCCGTTGATGGTGTCGACGGTGGAGTCCCCGTCCTGAACCCAGGAGATGTCGTACTCGACCCGGTCAGATTCTTCGCCGGTCCGGTACCACTCGACGAGCTGGCGCAGAGCCGTGGCCGTCGGGGCCTCCGCGAACGGAATCGCGGCCTCGAGATGCCGGATGATCTCGGCGATCTGCTCACCGTACTTGCCGTCGAGCCGATAGACTTCCTCCTCGAGTTGACCGTCACGCTTGACCAACCTGGAAGTCAGCGGGTACTGCTCCTCGAAATCCGCCAGATCGGCCATGCTGATGTCGACATAGAGGTTGTTGGCGCTTGCCTGAAGGATGTCCTGACCCTCACCCGGGCTCTTGTTGGTGACCAGGGAGTCGTGGTCCGGATCGAAGAAGGCTGGCTCGAGACGTGTCAGCAGAGCGTCGATCGACTCCCCATCGCGAAACGGCAGCTCGGCCCCACCCTCGGCCGCTGACTCGACGGCTGCCCGAAATCGCTCGCGCGTGATCCCGAGCACGAACTTCCGCGCAGTGAGATTGTTGTAGGGTCCGCTGTTGATCCAGAAGAGCTTGGTGTACCGCTGGATCTCATCGAGCGTCTCCGCCTCGATACCATCGGGGTGCGTGATGACTTCCTCCAACACGTCGCGCATGTCCAACCCGTGCGCGTAGCGTTGGTCATAGTAGATATCCCGACCCGCGATCGCCGCCTGATAGAGGTGCCAGACCAGCGTCTTTTCACGGAGCGACAAGGCTTCGAAACCGTCAGCGTACAGCTGCACCACCGCAGCGTCGTCGACGCGCTCGAGCAGGTACTGGCGCGCCGCCGCCGTCGCAGGCGGATCATCACCGGCCTCGGGTTCAGGCCCGCTCCCGCAGGCTATCTGCACGGCGGCCAGCCCGGCCAGGAATAGCACCGTGAGTCCCTGGATCGTGATCACTCGCATTGTCTTCGTCTCGCTGCTTGGACCGTTGTCGAGGCCGGACCGTGAGCCACCTGACCGGCCCGATGAGTGCCGCCCGGACTAGTGCTGGTTCGGCGGGACTTCGCCCGTCATCAGGGAGAGGGAGCGAAAGCCCGAATACCGCACCGTGCCCTCGATGCGATCAGCATCTGGAGACATCGGGTTATCGTAAGCCTCCTCCATCTCGACCGGCGCCCACACGTCCGTGTCATCGAGGCGCTCGAACGTGGCGGTGATCTGCATGCGCGCCTGGCGAAGGCTGCCCGATCCGCCGAGGAGGAGCTCGCTGCGTACGACGTGACCCCGCTCGGCATCGACCCAGAACGTTCCGCTCGCGAACAGGTCGCCGCTGGACACCTCTGTGGCTCCGGTAACTTGAACGAACGGCGGGTGGCGATGCTCGGTGAAGCGAATGAGCCACACGGGACGTCCATCCCGCGTTTCCTGGCCGACCTTCTCGAAATTCGACCGATAGCTATTCAGCGGGTGGAGAAACGTGAGCGCCAGAAGCGGCATATTCAATGCGCGTGGGGCCTCGCCAAGATGATGCCGCTGGCCCGCGCGGTTGCGACGCGCGGCGGATTCGAGAAATTCCGGCACCGTTGGTGGGGTCTCCGAGGAGTCGAGCCACTCCCGTCCCTTGAACTCACCGTCGATCTCCAAGACGTTGCGAAAGCTCGTCCAGGTGTCGGCATCCGGTGCGCGAAAGAACAGCAGGCTGGATGACAGCTGCCGGGTCCGCTTGACCTCGCCGTCGGACGAGACGACGCGCTGCTCGTAGGTCTCATCAACCACCTGGTTCCCGAACTCGCGCTCGAGGCGCACGGCGGCCTGGCTCGCGCGAAACAACACCTCGTCGAGCGTCAGGGTCTGCGCCGCGGCGACCGACGGTAGAGCCGACGCAATCAGCCAGACCAGCCCGGCCACACGCGACGCGCGAAAGGCCCGTTTACCACAACCGGTTCGGGAATTAGACGTCCACATATTCTCGTCCTCGCGGCCATTTTACCGAGACACAACGGTTCCCTGTGACTTTAGCAGAATCGGGGAACCGAACACGACTTGGCCAGGGAGTCGACGGACGGTCGTGGATATTCAGCCGTCCCCTGGACAGGGTCGGCACAGAACGGGCCACACAGCGACGGCTAGTGGGAAGGGTGTGGATCGACGGTCACGACGCGGCGATCTTGGCGTCTGGTGCGGTGGCGTTCCTGGTCACGACGCGGGCTTTGCCAATCCCCTTCGCCTCGTACAGGGCGTCGTCGGCCCGCTTGATCAAAGCGTCGTACGATTCGCCGGGGACGAATTCGGTCACACCACAGCTCGCGGTGAACGACACGACGACCTCGCGACCAACGCCATGATACTCGTAGCGGGCCGCCGCGATCTTCGAGAGGATCTCTTCCATGCGCTGCTGCCCGAAGGTGTCGCCGATGCCCCGCAGGAGCACGACGAATTCTTCACCCCCGTAGCGCGCGATGTAGTCGGTCGCGCGGATGCCATTCTTCAGAGATCTCGCCGCGACCTGCAAAATCCGGTCGCCGACGGAGTGACCGTGCTCGTCGTTGATCCGCTTGAAATCGTCGAGATCGACCATGGCGAGGACGAACGGCTGCTTGGTGGCTGTGGCGTTCGTGACCCAGCGCTTGATCGTCTGGTCGAACCCGCGACGGTTCGCCACCGACGTGAGCTCATCCTTGAGCGCCTCCGCCATCGAGGCTTCCACGCGCGATTCGAGTTCGGCAATCTGATTCGCCAGCTTGGCGTGTTGCGCCTTCTCTTGTCGCTTCTTCTCCGCTACGACCGTCTCGAGGTCCACGACTGCTCGGGAGAGCTGCCGACGCAACAAGCGAATGTTATCGACGGCCGTGAGGCGCTTGAACTTACGCGAGTTCTCGTCCAGTGCGGCGTTCACACCCTCGGCGTCTCCGGTCACCTTCGCGAGGGCGGCCCGGAGGACATCGATGGTTTCGCCGAACTCGACGTCACGTTCCGCCAGATAGGCCTGAAACCGCGCGAAGTACTCGTGGCAGACTTGGAGACACTTCGTGGCGGCCGCGCCCAACGCCTTCGGCGGCGGGTCGGAAGCCAGCGCCTTTCGAAACGCCTGGAGTTCGGCGCGGAACGTTCCGGCATTGAGCTCACCGGCGTCCAGCGCGGCCTCGCCCAGCGAGTTCAGCAACTGATCGAGTAAGGCTGACAGCACGCCGACTTGGCTGGCGGCCCGGCCGTCCCCATGGAAGAGCCCGAGTTCGACTACATTCTTGGCCATCAGGTTCGCATCCTTCGAACGGGCGCACCCCACTCACTTCCGACCGAGCCCACCCTCACCCAGATCGTCGGTCCCAGGGCGCGCGGACTTTAGCCGTCGAGCTGGAGCACGGACCGAACCCAAGAGCCTGGAACGGAAAGCCGAATCGAGACCTGGAAACTGTGGCTGCTGCTGCGGGCACCGGCATCGGGTGCCAGGGCTCAGGATTCCCGATTCGGGATTCCCGATCCGCGCTCAACGGCCCCTGGCAGGCGGTCCCCGGTCTCCGATCCCCGGTCCCCGATGCCCCGATGCACCTCGACCCGGTCGCGGCCAAGAGCCTTGGCCTGATAGAGCGCGGCGTCGGCTGCGCGGAGCACGGCTTCGCTGGTCGAGCCGTGGTCGGGGTAGATCGCCACCCCGAGCGAGACGGTCACCGGCCCGACGGCCTGGTGCCGGCGGACCACATCGACGGTGCCAATGGCCTCCCGCAGGTGCTCGGCGCGCTGGGCGGCATCACGCAGCGGGGCATCAGGCAGGATCAAGATGAACTCCTCCCCACCATACCGGCACGCGATGTCTTCGCCACGGATGCTCCGTTGCAGCACCGCACCAACCTCGCGCAGCAGCGCATCACCGACCTCGTGGCCGTGCGTGTCGTTGAACGTCTTGAAGTGATCGAGGTCGAGCATGATGATGCCGACAGGTCGACGTGTTCGACCCGCGCGGCGCATCTCTCGCTCAAGCGACTCTTCCATGTACCGCCGGTTGAACAATCCCGTGAGCGGGTCACGAATTGACTGGCTGCGGAGCGTCTCCTGGAGCTTGAGGTTCGCCAGGGACAGGGCGATGTGCTCGGCAACCGTGGTTGCGAGCCGCTGCCGGTCGACGCTCATCTCGGTCTCGCCCGGCACGCTGATCGTCAGGAGCCCGACGGCCTCGCCGTACGCCATCATGGGGACACACACGTAGCCGGCATCTGGTGGAGCCGGCATGTGCCGGCACAGCGGTCCCGACTCCTCGCCCTGCACGACGTGCGGCCTTCCTCGACGCAACGCCCAGCAAGCGTCGGCGCCGAAGAGTCGTTCGCCCGGCGGCGTGCCCCAGCTAGCCACGACCTCAACCAGATTCGTGGTTCCGCCGATGGTGCAGACCGACCCGCTCTCTGACGAGAACAACCGCCTCCCCATGCGGACGATGACGCCGTAGGCCTCGTCCGCGCTGCGACACGCCTGGAGCAAATCGCCGGTCTCGCTCACGAGGCTGTGCTCGCGAGATCGCTGCTCCAGATCGGCCACCCAGCTCGTCAGTCTCTCGTTCGCGGCTCGAAGCGACTGCTCCAACTCGCGACGCTCCGAGATGTCCTCGACGGTCACGACGGCGTGGTCGACCTCGCCGCCGTCCTTCTGAATCGTCGCGACCGTCAGGCTCGTCCACTCGAAGTCCCCGTTCCTGCGGCGGCATCTTGCCTCGCGACGGCAGCGTCCGACCGACCGTTCGCGCATCAGCTTCCGGAAATGCTCGACGAGCGGTGGAGAATCCTCGGGATGCACGAAATCCTCGAACGGTCGTCCCTCCATGTCGGGCGCCTCGTAACCAACGAGGTCGAGCAACGCCGGATTGCAGGCCTGGACGACACCGTCGCGATTCAGCCGAGCGATGCCGAGGGGGGCCATCTCGAACAACCGCACGTCCGGCGACACGCCGTTCGCCTCTGGTGCCATCCGCTCGCGGAGGGGTCGCGCGATGCCCACGAGCGGGCCGTCGCTATCGGCCGTCTCGACCAGACCCCAGGCGATCTCCACACGCGTCGATTCGCCCGTCGGCCGCTCGATTGCCACGTCTATCCGCTCGCCATCCAGCAATCGATCGACCGTCTCACGCTCCGAAGCCGACACGAACTCGCGAAACGCCTTCCCGAGCAGCTCAGCCCTGGTTCGTCCAAGCAGGGACTCTCCGGCGGCGTTAACGGCACTCACGCATCCGGCGGCATCGAGCGCAAAGATCGCGTCCGGCGCGCTCTCGAAGATGGACCGGAAGCGTTCGTCGTCGGTGGTGAGCGCCGCCTCGGCGCGAGTCCACGCCTGGCGAGCCTCCGAGGCCTGCCGGAGGGCCAGGCGATGCCGGAGCCGCTCGAGCTCCGCCGCCAGGTCCGTCTCGGAATCGTCCGGATTTCTCATCATGCCAATTGCCATCACAGTGTCGTCGTCGACCTCAGCCGGCGAACAACGTCACCGCGCCTCCGGTGTGCCAGAACAACACGTTGTCATCACGGCCGAACCGCCCGGCGCGCAGGTGCGCGATCAAGCCGGCCATCGCTTTCGCGGTGTAGGTCGGATCGAGAAACAGTCCCTCGGTCCTGGCCAGCAGATCAATCGCCTCTTGCGACGCGTCTGTCGGCACGCCGTAGCCTTCCCCGGCGTGATTCGAATCGACCCGCACCGCGTCGTCTGTCAGCAGGCGATGGGACGGTCGAAGGCGACGCTCGACGTCTTCTACGATCTGCGCAATCTCGGAACACAACTCGTCGGCCGCGCCGTCGGCACTGATACCGATCACCCGCGTCGGGAGTCCCCACAGCGCGCAGCCCGCCACGAGTCCTGCCTGGGTGCCACCAGAGGACGTGGCGTGCACGATCACGTCCGGCACACACCCCTGGTGGACGAGCTCGCCGACCGCCCGCACGAATCCCAACGCACCGGTCGCGTTGGAGGCACCGACCGGAATCACGAACGGTCGGCGCCCAACACCCCGCAGACGCTCAGCGACCGCCTCCATCGTCGGACCACGCTCGTCGCGTCCCTCCACGTACTCGAACTCCGCGCCGACCAACCGATCGAGCAACGCGTTGGCGGTGGAGGACTCAGGGGGCTGGCCGTTCAGCACCAGCACGCAGCGAAGCCCGAAACGCGCGGCGGCCGCGGCGGTCGCCCTCGCGTGGTTCGACTGGATGCCGCCGGCCGTAATCAGCGTGTCGGCCCCGGTCGCCCGCGCCTCGGCAACAACGAACTGCAATTTGCGGACCTTATTGCCCCCGAAGGCGAACGATATCGCGTCGTCACGCTTGACGAGCAGGCGCTGAGCAACCCCAAGAGTCGTGCGAAGCCGCGTAAGTTCTTCAATCGGAGTGGGATAGTGGCCAAGCGCGACCGCGGGAATGCGGTCCAATTCATCTACCGCGTCCCGCTCGTCAGGGAGTGTATGCTCGGCTGCCATCGTGTTCTTTCAGGTCCACCCTACCCTGGTCGCGAGCCTCGGGGGGAAGAGAATTCACGTCTCCCGTCCGAGCGGGACACGGCACGCGTCGCCACGCACTCGGGTCGGCTGGTGTCTCTCGTGTCGTCGAGAGAACCATTATCGTATACTGGTGGGCCGGCTGCCCTCGTTCCGCTGCACGTCTCTCGCCGCCGCAGATCTCAGTGGCTCACCTCCTTGACGCCCTCCAGACCGATCCCAGCGTGTGCGGGGTCGAGCTTCGTCCCCCTCGCGCCCAGCTCGAACGAACGGCCGGCATGGACGCGTGGATCGACACCTATCATTCGATCGTGGGCCTGGCCCGTCGAAACAGTTACATCTTCCTGACGGACAGCGCTGTCGGCGCCCCCGAGGAGGACAACCTTCGTCATCTCGTCGCCAATCTGGGGCAGGACGTGCCGCGAGAGCACATCGTGCCGTTTCTCACGTGCAAGCATCCGCTGGACTACTGTCTGGCCTACGCGGAGCGAGCTCGCCAGAGCGGCTTCCCCGCGCTGGTCGTCCTGGGCGGCGACCGACACGTCGGGCCGGCCCGCTGTGTCGAGCACGCCTACCAACTCCGCCAGGCCATTCGGGCGGTGCAACCGGCGCTGTTGCTCGGCGGCTGGGCCAACCCGCACGCTGATGCGGCGCGTCAGACGGACTACCTGCAGGACGACGATTTCACGGCCGAGTTCTTTCTGACCCAGGTAGTCTCCCATCACGACGTCGACGTCGTCCAAGGATTCATCGAGGAGCTTCGGCGTCGACGCGTCGCGCTACCCGCCGTCTTCGGAGTGTTCTTCTATCGAAGCGCGAATCCCAGAACGCTGGCGACTCTGGCAAATTTCCTCCCGGTCCCGGTCGAAGGCTTGACGCGGGAGTTCGCGGAGGGCGCCAACCCAGAGGACATCTGCGCTCGTACACTACGGTCACTGATCGGCCTTGGTGCGCGTCACTTCTACATCAGTAATCTGCCGCTGGCGACGGCGTCACGTACGCTGGCAGGCATCCTCGAAAGTGTTGGCGCCACGACATCATGGAGTGAGCCGATCGATCGTGGGTAAGGACGTCGACCGTATTCCGTCGTCGGGCATCATCCGGATCCGCGATCTGATGTACAGCCTGCCAGACCCCTACCGCGGGTTCCTCGAAATCGGGCCGAGGCTCGCAGCGCTCGCCGCCAACCACATCAGGGCAACCAGCACGCCCGAGCCCTCGGTTTCGTGGGCCGTGACACGCTACCTGATCGAACGGGCGCGAATCGGGTGCGTGCCAGGCGTGGACTTTGGACCCAGCGGAGAGGGTTACATCCGATTCTGTTTCGCGCGCGATCGCCACGAGCTTACCGGCGCGCTCGACACCATGACCCGCCTGTTCGAGACTCGCGCCTGAGGATCCCTCGGGCTGCAGAGCCGGAGCGACGCCTAGCGCAGGTGTCGTCCACCATCGACTCGAATGGTTTCGCCCGTCATGAAGTCGCTCTCGACAAGGCCGATGACCGCCTTCGCAATCTCGATCTCACCTCCCCAGCGTCCGAGCGGCGTCGCACGTACCACGGCGGCGCGCTGCTCGTCCCCGAGGTCGGACGGCGCCAGGATGGGCCCCGGCGCGATCGCGTTGACGAGGATGCCGTCGTTGGCCAGTTCCAGAGCCAGCGCTTCGGTCAACCCGACGACGGCAGCCTTGGCCACGTAGTAGGGGAGATATCCGGGATAGCGGGGTCGACCGCTTCCCGCGACCCAATCCGAAAAATTGATGATTCGTCCGCCAGCCGGGCGCATGTGCCCGACGGCGGCACGCGCGCAGTGATAGGCGGACATCAGATCGACGTCGAGGTTACGCTGGAGATCGTCTTCGTCGAGAGCATCGAACGGCTTCCTGACGTACAGCGATGCCATGTTGACGAGGATGTCGAGGCGCCCCAGCGACGAAACGGTGTGCTCGACGAGCGCCCGACACTCGGTGCCCTGCGTGAGATCGACGCGCATGGTGGTCGAGCGCCGGCCGAGATTCCGGACCGCCTCGGCAGCGCGATCCGCGTCGACGTCCGACCGCCGATAGCTGAAGGCGACGTCGGCGCCGCGCCGCGCCAGCTCGGCCCCCACCACGATCCCGATGCGCCGGCCCCCCGTGACGAGCGCGACTCGCCCGGCGATCTGCATTGCGCGCGTCGCCCTACGGGAGCTTGCCCGCCCGCAGACGAGCCCGCCCGAACGCCTCGACCTCGGCACGACGTCCGCGCAAGGCGTCGATCGAGAACTCGCCGCCGCCCTCGAAAGTCAGACAGAGCAGGGCCGCAATCATCACGAGGTGATACTCGGACCCGTGGCCCACATCGGGAACCAGCGTCCAGTTCAAGAAGAAACCATTGCCCAGGTGGAGGCTCCACAGCGAGATGATGCGTTCGATCGCCAGGAGAAGTGACATGGCCGAAGTGAAGGCCCCGGCCATCAAGTACAGTCCGCCGACGAGATATGCGATGCCCGCGATCAGGAGCAGCATGCTCTCGGGGCCATAGCCAAGCGAGGGAAGGATCGCCGCCATGGGGCTCGGCATCCAGCCCCAGACGGGCATCAGCGCCTGGATGCCGTGTGCGACGAAGACCGCGCCAGTGGTGAGGCGGAGCGCGGTCGGGCCCCATCCTCGCATGTCCCCTCCTTGAAATCCCCGCAGCCGGTCATGACTAGCGATGGTCCGACGGGCCGCAGCCGCACACCGGCGGTCGCCGACTGGCCGTCCTGGCAGCCTCCCAGATCCACTCAGACGACCCGCGAACCACATTCTGCCACTGTTTGGCTACGGTTGATGGGAAAAACCCTGAGGAATCTTGGGTCCCGGCCAGAGAGGGACAGGCCGCAACCGCCGTTGGCTCGTCGCTGCGGCGTGTTCGCGCTATGCTCTCTAGCTCGTGCGCCACCGCGCGCGCCGGGAGCCATCCATGGAGAACTACGAGGAACCCATCCTTTCCGGACGTGGCGCCAGCGACTACGAGCGGTACATCCGTACCGACGAGTTGCTGTCGCTCCAGAAGTCGCCCAGCGAGATGGCTCACCGGGACGAACTGCTCTTCCAGACCGTGCACCAGTCGGCCGAACTGTGGCTCAAGCTCGCGGGGGTGGAGATCGAGGAGGCAACCCGGTTGATGACACGCGGCGAGCTCGCTGGCTGCAGCCGACTGCTGACACGCGCCAGCGATGTCCTCGACCTGCTCACGCGCGACCTGCACATGCTGGAGCACATGGCGCCGTGGGACTACCAGCAGGTCAGAACCGCGCTCGGACACGGCAGCGGATTCGACTCGCCGGGGTTCAGTCATCTGCTGGAGGTCGCCGAACCGCTGGGCGCGGCCTTCAGGGACACTCTCGAACGGCGAGGCGTGACGCTGGACCAGCTCTATCAGGCCGATCGGGATCTCGACGACCTCTACAGGATCGCCGAACTACTCGTCGGTCTCGATGAGCGGGTGGCGCTCTGGAGATTCCACCATTTCCAGATCGTTCGGCGAACGATCGGCGCCCATGTCATCGGCACGCAGGGCACGCCGGTCGAGGTGCTCGGCAAGCGGATTGCGCATCAACTCTATCCGGATCTCTGGAGCGTCCGAGACCGCCTTACCGCGCTGGCCGACGAAGAGCGCTGAGTCTCGCTCCCGGAACGTTCACACCCGGTTTGGGCCTCAGGCCCAGCCAGCGGCTCGCCGGCGTCGGCCCTCGCCCTGCTCTCGCAGCAGGTCGGGTAGTCGCTTGAACAAGCCGCGCAGCTGCGCCGGAAACTCGGTCGCCTTGAAGGTCGTCGGGTCGACGCAGGCTACCCGATAGGCCCCCTCGGCCACGAGCCGTCGCGTGTCGCGCTCTCGAGCTTCGAAGCGGTAGGCGATTCGTCGTTCACGGACCTCGTCGACGGCTATGCCGATCTCCAAGACCTCTTCGGCGCGAGCGGGAGAGCGGAATCGAAGCGACGCCTCGACCCGAGGCATGACGATGCCGAAATCCTCCACAAGCTCCATGCGAGTCCGGCCCAGCGCCCGGAACAGCTCGTCCTCGGCCTCTTCGAAGAAACGCAGGAAGTTACCGAACCAGACGACGCCCGCTGCGTCGGTGTCGGCCCAGTGCACGCGGACGTTCACGCGATAGAAGTCGGCTGCCACGGCGCCCGACTGTACATGATCTGAGAACCCCAATCCAGAAATCGGATCCAGAACATGGCACCGGCGCCTGGTCGAGACGCGCCGTCAGGCGTGACGAACGGCCGGACGTTCAGTTTCCGGCCCGTGAGGCCTCGTAGGCGGCCACGAAGGCCGGATCCCGCTGGCGCAGCTTGTCACGATCGATCTTCTTGCTGCGAGTCATCAGCGTGTAGGCGAACGTTAACGGCGGGAGCTCCCGATACGCTTCCATGTTCTCGAACCACAGCAAGCTCTCGTGCGCAGCATCCTGGTAGGCTTCGGCGACGGGTCGCCGCTCGGTCTCGAACGCCTCGAGCGCCGACTCGACCGCCGCGTGCGCTTCGAAGGCGGCGGCGAGCGAGATCGCGTCACCCAGAGCGAGCTTCGTTCCGGATCCGATCGAGAAGTGCGCCGTGCGCAGCGCGTCGCCCAGCAACACGACGCGGTCGTGGCGCCAGCGACCATTCTTGACGAGCAGAAAATTGAGCCACCGCACGAAGTTGTTTGCCAGCAGCGGCTCGGCGGTGAGATCGTCTCGGAACACTTCCTCCAGATAGCGGCACGTGTCCGCCTCGGCGCGATGCTCGAAGCCGGCCCGATTCCATGTCTCCTCGCTGCACTCGACGATGAAGGTGCTTCGGTCCGGACTGAACTTGTACGAATGGGCGGCGAACAGGCCGGCATCGCTCGGCCGGAATGTCAGCGTGAGGCCGTCGAAGAGCCTCGGTGTGCCGAGCCAGATGTACTTGTTCTTGCGGATGTCCACGTTCGGGTGGAAGGCGTCCTTGAAGATCGTCCGGATCGTACTCCGGGCGCCATCGGCACCGACCAGCAAGTCGTAGTCGGGCAGCAACGCGAGGTCGGTGAACGTGGTGTTGAACCGCACGTCCACCCCGAGCTCGGCACACCGCGCGTGAAGGATCTGCAGGAACGCGAGTCGCGCGATGCCCGAGAACTTGTTCCCGCCGATGCTGATCTTCTCACCGCGGTGCACGATGTCCACGTTGTCCCAGGTCTGGCAGCCCTCGACGATGCGACGGAACGACGGCTCATCCCGCTCCTCGAGATAGGAAAACGTCTGATCCGAAAAGACGATGCCCCACCCGAACGTGTCGTTCGGACCGTCGCGCTCGAGCACGGTGACCTCATGCGTGGGGTCGAGGCGCTTCATCAGGATCGAGAAGTACAAGCCAGCCGGGCCGCCACCGATAACCAGAATTCTCATGATGGGTCGGGTTTCACGTCTGGACTCCACGGGGGAGCCACGAGCCGGCGCTTGCCATCGTGCGAACGCGCCACGTCCTCAGGTCCTTCGAGCCGGTCCCACAGCTTGCACGTCACCTGCTTGTGCTTCTGATCCAGGCCTTCACAGTAGTTCGTGAACACGCAGCGGCGCACCTGGTGGCCATGGCCAGTCTGCACCTTCAGAAACCAGTCCGGGTCGGCAAGTGACTGCCGAGCCGATCCGATGATATCGCCTCCACCCTCGGCCAGAATCGTTTCGGACTGGGCGAAACTGCAGATGCCGCCCGAGACGACCACGGGCGTCGCGAGGCCAGCCGCGCGAATGGTCTGGCGAATTCTGGTGGCCGCCGCGACGTTTCGACCGAACGGGCCGAAATCGTCCGCCAGCACGGTCGGCATGCACTCCCACCCGCTCCGACCGGTATACGGGTAGGTCGCCCACCCGACCTTCGGCTGGCGTGCGTCCTCGAACTTCCCTCCCCGGGAGAGCGACAGGAAATCCATGCCCGCCGCGGCGAACACTGCGCCGAACTCGACGGCATCCGCCTCCGTGCTGCCGCCCTCGACGCACTCGTCGCTCAAGTACCGGCACCCGACCACGAACGACGCGTCGACGTTCGCGCGCACGGCACGAAACACCTCGAGAGGCAGCCGAACCCGATTCGCCCTCGAGCCACCGTAGCCATCCGAGCGATCGTTCAGTGCTGACAGAAAGGACGCCATGGTGTACGCGTGCGCGTAGTGCAGCTCCACTCCATCGAAACCGGCTGACTGAGCGCGACGAGCGGCATCCGCGAACATCGTTGGTAGCACACTCGGCAGCTCGCGCACGTGCGGTCGCCGCATGTCGGTGACGCGCTCGCGGTAGCCGAAACGAAGCGCCTCGAGCTCGGCCGCGCTCAAGATCATCTCGATTTCCTCCGCCGAGCACGCGAGCAGCGCATCGCGACATTCGTCGTCCGAGGTCGCTCGATCGGCGAGAGCGGCGCGATGCCGGTCCGTGATCTCCAGATAGCGCTGAAAGTACTTCTCCGGATCTGGCCGACGACGGATCGAGAGAAAATCGATGAGCTGGAGAAAGATTCGCGTCCGCCCGCCGCTGGCGCGCCGCACGCGGTCCACGAGCTTGGACAGTCCGGGAACGAAACGATCGTGGCCAACCCGGAGCAGCGGCCCACTGGGAATGTCGCGCACACCGGTCGCTTCGATGACGATCCCGCCTGGTCGTCCCATGGCGAAGCGCCCGTACCACTCCAGCACGTCCTCGGTCACGAAGCCGTCCTCAGTCGCCCGCCAGGGAACCATGGCAGGTACCCAGGTGCGTGTCTCGAGCCGCAGACGACCGACACGAAGCGGTTCGAAGAGGCGCGACCGAGCGGCCTGCTCGGCCGTTGGCCAACCCGGGTCGGGCAGTTCGTGCCTCACGCGCTCTGGCGGATGTTGCATGAGTGAGGACGGTCGTCGCGTGTTGGCGGATCGCTACGACCCGCCTGCGGCCTGCTCCCGCGTTCGCAGCTCGACGCGCCGGATCTTGCCGGTTTCCGTTTTCGGCAGCGCGTCGATGAACTCGACGCGCCGCGGATACTTGAACGGAGCGAGCTGCCGCTTCACGTGTTCCTGCAGCTCCGCCGCGAGACCTGCATCACCCGTCTGCCCCGGCTTCAGCACCACGAACGCCTTGGGCACGTGACCCTTCAACGCGTCGGGAGATGCGACGACCGCGACCTCGAGCACGGACGGGTGCTCGAGCAGAACGGATTCGACCTCGGGCCCCGCGATGTTGTACCCGGCGCATATGATGAGATCGTCATTTCGGCACTGATACCAGAAGTAACCATCCTCATCCTGCACGCAGACGTCGTTGGGCACATTCCAACCTTCCCGAACATACTCCCGCTGACGGTCGGGTTTTCTCCAATAGCGACAGCCGGTCGGTCCTCGCACAGCCAGCAGTCCAGGCGTTCCGCGCGGCAACTCCTCGAGCTGCTCCCCGACGATCCGCGCCTCGTATCCGGGCACGGCGAGTCCGGTGGCCCCCGGTCGGACCTTGCCCGGCTGCTGACAGACGAACACGTGAAACATCTCGGTCGTCCCGAGGCTATCGAGCAACTCGACGCCCGTCCGACTGGTCCACTCGTCGTACACCGGTCGCGGGAGCGGCTCGCCGGCGCTGATGCAGAGCCGAAGCGATCCGAGGTCGTAGCGTCGCTCGAGCTCGGGATCCTGCAAGAGTAGCTTGTACGTCGTGGCGGCGCAGAACAGGACGGAGATACGTTCGTGGCCGACGAGGGTCAGGAGACCCTCGGGCGTGAAGCGATCCAGCAGCACGGTCGTGCTGCCGTGCCGAAGCGGATACACCAGCAACCCGCCAAGTCCGAAGGTGAAGGCCAACGTCGGGTGCCCACCGAAGACGTCGTCAGGCGACGGCGTGAGCACATGACGCGCGTAGGAATCGGCCGATGCCACGATGTCGATCGGCGAGTGGCACGCGCCCTTCGGAATGCCGGTGCTGCCAGACGTATAAGCGATGATCGCCACGTCGTCCCGCCCCGTCGGGTACGACTCCAGACTGGTCGAGCCGGATTCGACGATCGCGTCCAGCGTCCGCGTCGCCGAGGAGCCCTCGGGTGCTGGGCCGACGACGAGGACGTCGGGCCGGCGCCTCACGTCGCTGAGCGCACGATCGAGTTCCGGTAGCAGCGGCGAGTCGACAACGACCAGGCGCGCCTCACAGTCGTCGATCACGTACGCGATCTCGCGAGCCTTCAACATCGGCATGGTCGAGACCGCGACGGCTCCGATCTTCTGGAGGGCGAGCCAGGTTGCCACGAACTCCAGCCGGTTCGGCATCCTCAGGGCGACCCGATCCAGAGGCTCGACTCCGAGCGTCCGGAGGCCGCGTCCGATGCGATCCACCAGATCCTGCAGCTGGCCATAGGTCAGTCGCCGATCGCCCGCAACGATCGCGGGACGGTCGGCACGCCCGCCTCGAACGTGTCGACCGAGCAGCTCGTCGCTGAGGTTGATCGTGTCGCCATACTGGAGCTCAGGCAGCGGGTAGACACGTTGCGGCCACAGCTCCGGCGGCGGCCGATGATCCGTGAATTCACTGGGCGACATGGAGAACCGCTTCCCTTCGGCGCACGTCAGCCATCGTCCTTCGACATCTGGTCTGCGATGACCAGGCGCTGAATCTCCGAGGTGCCTTCGTAGATGCGCGGCGCTCGCACCTCACGGTAGAGTCGCTCGACCACGGTGCCGCGCGTGACGCCCGCCCCGCCATGCAACTGCACGGCTCGGTCGACAATCCGCTGCGCTGCCTCAGTCGCGAAGAGCTTGGCTTCGGCAGACTCGAGCGTGATTCGAGCGGCGCCCTGGTCCTTGGTGAACGCCGCCCGGTACACAAGCAGACGGGCCGCATCGAGCTCCGTGCGCATGTCCGCGAGCGCCATGCGCGTGGCCTGGAACTCGGCGAGCGGATGGCCGAACTGCTGGCGTTGACGAACGTGCGCTCGAGCCTCGCGCAAAGCCCGGCCGGCCATTCCGCACGCCGCGGCTCCCACCGTCGTGCGAAAGAAGTCCAGTGTTCCGAGCGCCAGCTTAAATCCGTCCCCTTCGGCTCCGATCCGCTTCGTGGCGGCCACCCGACACCCCTCGAGCCGCAGGCCGCCGATCGGATGGGGCGCGCTCAACCGCAGCCCGTCGACCACCTGCAGGCCGGGAACGTCGGCGTCCACGACGAACGCCGACAGCCGCTTGCGTCCGCTGGACGTCGTCAGGTCAGCCGCCTCGGCAAAAACCACGTAGAAGTCGGCGATGCCGGCATTCGAGATCAAGGTCTTGACGCCGTCGATCACATACGAGGATCCGTCGGGACGCGCCACCGTTTCGATGCCCGCCACATCGGAGCCCGCGTGCGGTTCGGTCACCGCGAACGCCCCGACCAGCGTGCCGTCGGCGGCTTTCGGCAGGTAGGCGGCCCGCAGATCGTCGTCGCCACCGAGCAGAATCGGATAACTGCCGAGGCCGTGCACGGCGAAGACGGAGTCGGCACAGCCCGATGCCGACGCCAGCGCTTCGCGAATCAGGCAGACGGCGCGCAGGTCGAGGCGATCCGGAGCAGGCGTGGCACCACCATGGGCGGTCGGCACCAGGTGACGCAGCAGGCCATGCTCGGCGAACAGCCGAAAGAACTGTCGGCCCGCAGCATTCGGGTCGCCCTCATCTGCCTCGACAGCCAGCGGTTCGACGACCTCACCGACTAGCTGCGTCAGCCGCTCGGCGAGCTCACGATGTCGATCGTCGAAGATGGGAAGAGCGAGCATGTGCGGGTCGTTCGGGTCGGCCTGCGGTACGGCAGGGCCGGACCGGCAATCCTACTCGAACTTCGGCGGTCGCTTCTCTGTGAAGGCCGCGTAGCCTTCCTTGAAATCGCTGCCCTGCATGCAGATTGCCTGGCCTTCTGCCTCGGCCTCGATGGCCGCGACGAAGCCGAGATCGAGCTCGTGGTTGAGCAGCTCCTTCGTCATTCCGAGCGCGAAGGCAGGGCCGTCGGCCAGCCGACGCGCGAGACGGCTCGCCTCGTTCATGACCTGGTCGGGCACCACCACGCTCGTGACGAGACCCAGGCGCAGCGCATCCTGGGCACCGATCCGGTCCCCCAGGAACAGGATCTCCGTGGCGCGGGCCAGGCCCACGATGCGCGGCAGCAGGTAGGCCGCACCCATGTCGGCGCCTGCGAGACCGACCTTCGTGAACAGAAACGCCAGGCTGGCCCGATCGCTCGCCACACGGAAGTCGCACGCCAGGGCGATCACGGCGCCCGCCCCCGCCGCGACTCCGCTGACCGCCGCCACCACCGGCTTCCGAAGCGCTCGGATGTTGCGGATTAGGGCGCCGGTCATCCGGGTGAACTCCAGCAAAGCCTTCATGTCCCGCTTCAGGAGCTCGCCGATGATCTGTTCCACGTCACCACCCGAGCAGAATCCGCGACCTGCGCCGGTGATGACCACGACGCGGACGGACTCCCGCGACTGCAGACGAGCGAACGTGTCGCGAAGCTCCGCGTACATCTCGAACGTCAAGGCGTTGAGGCGATCCGGGCGATCGAGCGTGATGGTCGCGATGCCATCCTGCTCGACGTAGCCGAAGGAGCGGGCTTCGATCAGGCCTTGGTCATTGGGCATTGGTGATTGGTAACTGGTCACTGGTCGTTGGTCGGTCCCCAGTCGTTGGTCGTTGATCCGCGAGCCGCGATCCCGACAGACGTCACACGACCGCGATCGCTTCGATCTCGATCTTCGCGCCAGGCTCGAGTAGCGCCTTCACCTCGACCAGGGTCATCGCAGGAAAGTGCTTGCCCATGAGTCGCCGGTACTCGGCACCAACATCTTTGAGCTGCGCCACGTACTCATCCTTGTCCGCCACGAAGATGGTCAACTTCGAGACCGAACCGGCGTCGCCGCCGGCGGCCCAGACGACGTCGAGGACGTTCGAGAGCGCCTGCCCGAACTGATCGGAGAAGCGCTCACTCACGATGCGACCGTTCCGATCCCACGCCACCTGACCTGCCACGAACAGCATCGAGCCTCCATCGACCAGGATGCCGTTGTTGTAGCCGACCGGCTTGGCGAGTGAGTCGGGGTTGACAACCTTCCTGATCATTGGACGATCGCCCTGTCCCTCACGCCATCACCTCACCGCCATCCACGTCGAGCGCCTGTCCGGTGATGCCGTGCGCGGTATCGCTCGCGAGAAACACGGCGACGGACGCGACCTCCTCCGGGACGATCAATCGTCCCTGCGGATTCATCTGCTCGATCGTTCGGCGCGCCTCATCACGGGACTGGCCGGTCTGCTCGGCAATCCGGGCGATCGAGGCGTCGGTCATGTCGGTATCGACCCAGCCAGGACAGATGGCGTTGACGGTTATCCCTCGGTGCGCCATCTCGAGCGCGACCGAGCGCGTGAATCCCAGCACACCGTGCTTCGCTGCGCAATACGCCGAGGTGTACCGATACCCGATCCGGCCGGCCGTCGAGGCAATATTGATGACCCGGCCACGAGCGCGCGCGATCATCGGTGGCAACACCGCACGCGTACACAAGTATGTCCCGGTCAAGTTCACCGCCAGCGTCCGATTCCACTCGTCCTCCTCGAGCCTGACGATCGGCATGCTCTCGGCCACGCCGGCGTTGTTGACGAGAATGTCGATCGCGCCAAGCCTCGCCTCGGTTCGTTCCACCAACTCGGCGATCTGCGACGCCACCGTCACATCGCACGGCACGGCGAGCGCCTCCTGCCGATGGCGCTTGATCTCGGCCGCCACGGCCTCGATCTCACCCTGCGAACGAGCTGACACGACGACACGTGCACCCGCGTCGGCCATGGCCAACGCGATCGCGCGGCCGATCCCGCGACCGCTACCGGTCACCCATGCCACGGCGCCGCGCAGTTCCTGACTCATCGTCCACCTCAATCGGCCACGGAGCTCAGGCGAAACGTCATCCGATTGCCGCTCGGAAAATGGACCGTCAACCGATCGTCGGAGCGCTCGACACGCGCCGGCTCGGTCGGCGCCTCGGAGGCATCCTTCCTGGCGACCATCCGGAGGTCGCTGGCCGCCAGGCCGGGCAACTCGCTCCCTGCCGACATGTGGAACAGGTGGGTGAACACGAGCCGATCGTCCTCCAGCGTGTACGTGCCGCCCTCGGCCGAGCCACGTTGAGGCTCCCCACCCTCGGGCACCACGAAGAACAGTACGGACCAGTCGGAGTCGGTAAAGACGATCAGCCCCTCGACGTCATATTGTGGGCCGCTCGCCAGCGTGTACGTCTCGGTTCGCCATGCGCCGCGGATGTCCGGCGATGCGGTCGCCACCGGGCCGACGAGGGCCACGGTGAGCGCCACGCTCGTCGTCGCGGTCGCCAGGAATCCACCCGACCATTCAGCGCGCATGAGCTCTCCTTCGCTCGTGGGTAGGGCACGCCGACGGCGGCGCGGCTACCACTCTCCCTCTCCAGGACCCGCCTCGACGCGTCGCCGGAGCGAATCGAGGTACCTGAATGCCATCATCCCATCGGCCGCCCGATGATCGAAGGTCAGCGACAACAGCATGATCGGCCGGATCGCGATCGCATCGTCGACGACTACCGGCCGTTTCGTGATCGCACCCAGACCCAAGATGGCAACCTGCGGCTGACTGATGATGGGCGTGCCGCCGAGGCCACCGAACATCCCGGGGTTCGTGAGCGTGAAGGTTCCGCCGCGCACCTCCTCCGGCTTCAACCGGCGCGCGCGCGCGCGACCGGCCAGATCGGCAATGGCTCGCGCGAGACCGGCGAGCGACAGGCCGTCCGCATCGCGCACCACCGGAACGATGAGATCGTCCGTGTCGGGGAGCGCGACCGCCACGCCCAGGTGTATCGACGGCTTGATCACGAGGCTGTCGTCGAGCACGGATGCGTTCAGCGGAGGAAAGTCCTTCAACACGCCCACGGCCGCCTTGGACACCAGCACGGTGTAGGTGAGGGGCGCACCAACCTCGTTCGCGAACCTCTCGCGCCGCTCCGCCAGGAGCGACGAGCAAGTCGACATGTCACATTCGGCGAATGCCGTCGCGTGCGGGCTGATCCGCGTCGACCAGCTCATGTGGTGGGCGATCGTGCGACGGACCGGTGACATGGGCACCCGTTCGTCCCCAGGGCCCGGCCGATACAGGTACTCCGGCGGCGGCGACTCCGCAACGGCGGCCCGCGGTCCGAGGGCCAGGCTGTGAGACCCCGATTGAAGATAGCGCTCGACGTCGCGCTTGGTCAGCCGCCCGCCTCGACCCGATCCGGGCAGCGTGGTCAGCACGTCGAGAGGGACGCCGGCGGCGCGAACCGCCTCCAGCACGGCGGGGCTGTATGAGCGGTTGTCTGGAGCGATGGCAGCTGGAGGGGTGTGAGTGGGCTCAGGCCCACGCGGTTCGACGCCCGCCTGAGGAGCACGTCGGTGCTCACGGTCCCTGAACGAGACCAGCTGCGACGGTCGCGACGCCTTGAAGTGCCCGCCGGACTGCTCGGCCGGCGGCGCCTCGGCGTCCGGCACGGGTGGTGTGTCCACGGTCGATCCGGCGCCGACGATCGTCGCGACGATCGTATCCACGGTCACGGTTGCGCCTGCCGGAACGAGAATCTCGTGGAGCACGCCCTCGGTCGGCGAGGGCACGTCGGTGTCGACCTTGTCGGTCGAGATCTCGAACAGCGGCTCGTCCGTCGACACCGGGTCGCCGACCGCCTTCAGCCACCGGACCACGGTGCCCTCCGCGAGCGACTCGCCCATTTGCGGCATCACGATCGGGATCGGTCGAGGCTCTGTCATCTCGCGCTCACGCCTGTCGTGCTGCCTCGTCTTCAGTACTCCAGTACGTCAATCGCCGCTCGGTGAATCTTGTCCGCCGTGGGTAGCATCGCATCTTCGAGCGCCGGGCTGAACGGGGACGGCACGTCGAGCGACGCAACGCGACGCACGGGCGCGTCCAGCGCCTCGAACGCCTCGTCGGCGATGATGGCGGCGACCTCACCTCCGAAACCGCTGGTCAGATGGGCTTCGTGCACGACGAGCGCGCGCGACGTTTTGCGTACGCTCGCGAGGAACGTCGCGGTATCGAGGGGACAGAGGCTGCGGAGATCGACGACCTCGCACTCGGCGCCCGCGGTGGCCAGGCGGTCGGCAACCTCCAGCGACTCGTGCACCATCGCCCCGTAGGTCACGATCGTGAGATCGGACCCTTCACGCTTGATATTGGCCTCGCCGATTGGCACGACGAAATCCTCGCCGGGCAGATCCTCCGTGATGCGGCGGTAGAGATGCTTGTGCTCGAAGTACAGCACGGGGTTGTTGTCGCGTACTGCGGCTTTCAATAGCCCCTTCGCGTCGTAGGGCGTCGATGGCACGACCACCTTCAGGCCGGGCACATGCGTGAACCAAGCCTCCGGGTTCTGCGAGTGGAAAGGCCCGCCACGAAATCCACCACCCGATGGGCCCCGAAAGACGACGGGGACGGCCGTGCCCCATCGATAGTAGGCCTTGGCGGCGAAGTTGACGATCTGATCGAAGGCACAGGCGATGAAGTCGGCGAACTGAAACTCCACGACCGGGCGCAGCCCCTCGATCGCGGCGCCGCACGCGGCGCCCACGAATCCGCTCTCGCTGATGGGGGTGTCAATGACACGCTCGGGTCCGAACTCCTCGAGAAAGCCGCGAGTCACCTTGAAGGCGCCGCCAAAGGCGCCGATGTCCTCGCCGAGAAGGATGACGTCATGGTCTCGGCGCATCTCCTCGCGCAGCGCCTGCGAGATCGCATCGAGATAGGTGGCGATCGGCATACCGGTCAGGCGTCGGCGAACAGGCGCCAGGTCACCGACTCCGGCGCTGGGTCCGGGTAGGCGCGCGCCTCCGCGACGGCGGTCTCGATGAGCTCGGTGCACTCGCGGTCGATCGCATCGATGCGGGCCTGCTCGACCCCCCCGGAGCCCAGGAGGTAGTCGAGAAACAAAGTCACGGGATCGCGCTTCTCCCAGAACGCGCGAAGATCGTCCGGCACGTAGCCCTGGTCGTCGTGCTCGCCGTGACCGCGCCGTCGGAACGTCTTGAATTCGATCAAATACGGCCCCTTGCCACTTCGCGCGTGATCGATCGCGCGACGTGCGACGCGGCGAACCTCGAAGATGTCGTTCCCGAAGGCGATCTCCGCCGGAATGTCGAAGGCCGGCGCCCGGTCTGCGACGTTGCGAACTGGCATCTGCGACGCGACCGGCGTGGAATACGCGAAGCAGTTGTTCTCGACGACGACGACGAGCGGCAGCCGGTGGATGGCGGCAAAGTTGAGCCCCTCGTAGAAATCCCCCGGGCTCGTCGCACCGTCGCCGGTAAACGCTACATACACCCGTGGCTGCTTCCGGTACTTGAACGCCAGGGCGAATCCGGCACCCGACGGTATCCAGGAGGCCATCGAGCCGTTGTGGTACGGCGCGATGCCGTAATTCGGCAGGTCGGCGAGGAACAGTCCAAGTTCGCGACCGTGCGCCGGCGGGATGTCCTTCCCGAACCATCGCGCGAAGACGTGCTTCGGCTCGACGCCGCGCAGGAACCAACCGGCGAGATTGCGTGACACGGTGGAGAAATAGTCGTCCGACTGCAGCAGGCCAACCACACCGGTCGCGATTGCCTCCTGGCCGGTTCCCAGGTAGACCGCTCCCACGATCTGGCCTTGTCGGTAGAGACTGGCCAGCTTCTGCTCGAACGTTCGCGCCTGCCGCATGGCTCGGTACCACGCCAACAGGTCCTCGAGCCCGATCGGCTCCTCGGCATCCGGGGCAATCGACAGCCGATCGAGCGCCGGATCGAGATAGCCGCCAGTAGCGCTCGCATCGCTGGAGCCGGGAACCGCCGCGTCCTCGAGAGGATGGGCCATGTGCTCCATGGGGAAAATTGAGGCGACGAACTTCGCGACTATAGTGACCGCGCCTCCGCCTTGTCAACGAACCGAACGGCCAGTTTGACACCGTCCTGACGCGCGCGATACCTTGCCTCGACACTCGGTCCACATCGACGACCCACCTGAGCAATCGTGATGCAGATCCTCGGTCTTCCGTGGCAGAGCGCGCTCGTCCTCATCGGAATTCCGCTGGCGATCGTCGCGTATCAGTATTACGTGTGCTGGCAGATAAAGACAGGCAGGAGAGAATGAGGAGATTGAAACAGTTCAAGGCTGAACCCTTGAACCCTTGAACGGCCGTCGCCCATGTCCCCCTCCCTCGTCATCTTCGCGGCCTACCTCGTCGTCATGACGATCGTCGGCCTGGTCAGCAGCCGGCAGCAGCGAGAGACGAGCGACTACTGGGTTGCCGGACGACGGTTCGGGACGACGGTCATGGTGCTCGCCCTGATGGCGGCCGTGATGCACGGCGGATCCATCCTGAGCGGCGTAGCGTTCGCCGGAGCATTCGGCGGCGTCGCCATCCTGCCATTCATGAGCTTTGCCGTCGGCTTTCTGATCATCCTGGTCTTCTTCGCGAAGAAACTGCGGGACACGGGCGGATTCACGCTCTCCGACTACATGGGTGAGCGGTTCGCGAGCCGAGGCCTCCGCGCGTTCAGCGCGGGCGTGATCGGTGTCTCAAGTGTCGTCTACCTGATCGCACAGATCCGGGGCATGGGCCTGATCCTGGAGGGCCTGCTCGGCTTCTCGTTCAACGGGGCGATGATCATCGGCACGGCGCTTTTCATCTTCTATGTGGCGCTCGGCGGAATGCTCGCGGTCATCTGGACGAACATCATTCAGTTCGTGTTCATGTGGATCGGTCTGATCATCATGATGCCTGCGGTGTTCGCCGCCGCTGGCGGGTGGACCACCGTGCTTGAACGCGTGGAGGTCGTGGCACCCGGCTGGACCTCGGTGACCGGCACGTCATGGAGCTGGGGCTACGTGCTGTCCTGGTGGCTCGTGTGGTTGGTGGCATACGCGACGCGCGTGGAGCTCGTCACCAAGGTCTTCGTGGCAAGAGATTCGAAGGTGGCCCGCTACGCCCTACCGACCAGCTGCTTGCTGGTCATGATCTTCCTGCTGTACGGCAACTTGTATCTTGGGGCCGCCGCACGCGTCCTGGTGTGGGACCAGCTGCAAACGCCGGATCAAGCGTTTCCGACGCTCGTCACCACGCTCCTGGGGCCCCTTGGAGCCGCCATCGCACTCACCGGCCTTGCCAGCGCTGCGATGTCGACGACGGACTCGCTGCTGCTGCTCTCGGGTGCAGCCGTGGCCCACGATCTCATACGGAAGTCGTACCACGAGCCGCGAGGCATCGTGAGAGATGAAGCGTACTACCTGCGAATCTCGCGTCTCACGATCGTGTCCGTTGGGCTCGTGGCCCTGATTGCCGCGATGAACACTCCGTCGCTCATCCTGGCGATCGTCTCCTTCGCCGTGGCGATGATCGGCGCCACGTTCTTCTTTCCGCTGCTCCTGGGCCTGTCGTCTCGCCGCATTACCCCGGCCGCCGCCACCGCATCGTCCGTCGCAGGCTTCTTCGTGACCGCTGCGTGGACCGGCCTGACCCTGGCCGACGTCCACTGGGCGACGGCCGTGCATCCGATCGTGCCGGGACTGCTCGTCGCGCTCGCGCTGATCCTCGGCGTGACGCCGTTCACGCGGCCGACACCAAACGACGCGTTGACGAGGTTCTTCCCGAGCTGAGTCGGCAGAGCCGACGAATGATCCGCGATTCGTCGCCCAGGGGAATGGTATGGTGTCGGATTGGAGTTGGCGCTGATGCCCGAGGCTCTCGACCCTGCGGGTCGTCGACCGTCGTTTGCGTCCAGGGAGGATGTTCGTGTCTGAATTCCAGCCGTTCGTGATGGAGCGGGTGATGTCGAAGTGGGAGAACCGCGTCGACTACAACCTGTCGGAGAGCGGGGTGCACCCGGCGAGCCTGCGCGATCTGGTGCCCGATCCAGCCGAGGTTGACCGGCTGCTGTCGACCGAGCTCGGCTATGCGCAATCGAACGGAATCGTCGAACTCCGCGAGCGCATTGCGGCATTGTACGCTGGTGCGACACCGGACAATGTGCTGGTGACCGTAGGCTGCATCGAGGCCAACCTGATCACCCTCCAGACGCTGGTCGCACCCGGAGACGAGGTGGCCGTCATGGAGCCGAACTATCTCCAGGTCTGGGGAGCGGCGAAAAACCTCGGAGCGAAGGTCCGCACGTTCACTCTCGACCCGGGCAACGGCTGGAGGCTCGATACCGAATCGCTGGCCCGGGCCGTCACCGATCGCACACGGCTGATCGCCATCTGCAACCCGAACAACCCGACGGGCCACATCATGGCGGAGCCGGAGATCGAGGCCATCATCGCGGCAGCAGATCGTGTCGGGGCCTGGATCCTGGCCGACGAGGTGTATGCCGGAGCGGAGCGCACGGCCGACGCCGAGACCCCGTCGCTCTGGGGACGCTACGACAAGCTCCTGGCCAACAACAGCCTGAGCAAGGCCTACGGGATTCCTGGCCTTCGAATCGGCTGGATCGTGGGACCGACCCAGACGGTCGATGACATCGGTGCGCGCCACGAGTACACGACGATCAGCGCGGCGATTCTGTCGCACCAACTGGCCGCCCTGGCGCTATCGCCCGAGGTTCGCCCGACGCTGATCCAGCGAACGCGTGACTACATCCGTCGTGGGTATCCCGTGCTCGAGGAGTGGATGGCGGCGCACGGCGACATCTTCTCTGTCGTGCCGCCCGAGGCCGCGGCCATTGCGTTCGTGCGCTATCGGCTCGACCTCAACTCGAGCCATCTCGTCGACCGGCTGATTCACGAGAAGAGCACGCTGGTCGCACCAGGCGATCACTTCAACGTCGACCACCACATCCGCGTCAGCTACGGACTCCCGCACGACTACCTGCGCGCCGGCCTGCAGCGCATTCACGAGCTGTTCGAGAAGATCACCGACTAATCGAGGCAAAATAACGCCGCCAGACGGGATGCCCCGCCCGGAAGCCATTACTTGTTCAGCGTGTACGGGCCACTAGCGGTGGGGATCGGCCGGGGGCGGAACGCCCGGGCGCTCCATCACCTCGACCAGCTCGTCCAACGCCGCGAGCTCCTTCCGCGCTGCGTAGAGGATGGCACGCGTCTCCTGCAGGCTAGGCGTCGACCACTCCTCGCCGTCGAATCGCACCCGGCCATCAACGTCGAAATCGACGAGGACGGCGTCCATGGTGTCGATGAAGAGCCGCATGGAGAAAAAAAGGGCGCCCACGAATCACGAGCCCGCGGAACCGTTAACCGCGGGGAACCCTTGAACGCGTGAACCCTGAACGACCTTCTGCCCTATATCCCTGTCGCCGCCGAGGCCCGAGCGGCATCCGCCACGCCGATCACGAAGGCCGCCACCTCGGTACTCTCGACGCCGTTGCCGTAGGCGTAGTCCACGTTGACCTCAGCATCGGCCAGCAGCTTGACGATGCGGTTCAGCGCGCCGGGACTGTTGGGTACGGTGGTGTAGAGCACGTCGCGCTCGTCCACCTCGTACTGGCGGTCGCGCAGCACGCCGGCGCCGTGCACGTGATTGTCAACGACCATCCGCAGGTTGCCGCTGGTGTCGAGTCCGAGCGCGAGAATGTTGACCCGCTCGTCATCGAGCGCCTGACAGATGCGTGCCATGGCACCCGGCGTGTTCTGGAGACGGACGCTCAGCTCTTTCCGGATGGCCATGTCGTGTCGCTCCGATTAGGGTCGGCGCGGACGATGCCCACGCGCGACCCGGGAAGCTGCACAGGGTATCTCAATTCGGGGAGCGCTTCCAAACGGAACACGCCACGTGGGCCGAGACCCGGGCCATTCCGCTCGAAGCGCCCCCGACACGCCGGCGTGTGACGTGCGATCTACGAAAGTACCCGGATGACGACCCGTCGGTTCTGACCACGACCCGCCCGCGTCGTGTTCGGCGCCGCCGGCTTCTCCTCGCCGTAGCTGATCACGTTCATCTTGTGCAACGGGACGCGGTGCTGCTCGTGCAGATAGCGCTTGGCGGCCTCGGCACGCTGGAGACCCACGCGCTCGTTGACCTGGTTGGTGCCGACCGAGTCGGTATGTCCTTCGATCTCGATGTAGTAGTTCTGCGGGTCGGCTGCCAGCTGATCGATCATCGTGTCGAGCGCGGCCTTGGCCTCGTCCGCCAGGTCCACCACCCCGAAGCCGAAGTTCGCCTGGTCACTGGTGAGGACCACCTCATAGATGAGGCGACGGGCGGCACGATCCAGACCATCAGCCGTGGCACCTGCCTCACCCGCTCGCGCGTCCGCTGCGCTGGCCGCGCGGCCGGCGGCATCGGCGGAATCGGCGGCCATTCCCGCCTTCTGATCGACCTCACCGATGCGTCGATCGTTCTCGCGAGTCCGTTGCTCGTTCCCCTCGACCTGCCCCGACATCACCTCGACCTTGTCGTTCACCTCGCCGACCTGGCCTTGCACGTAACCCTTGGTGGCACAGGCTGCGCCCGAACCGATGGCGACCACGACGGTCGCGACGAGTGTCAGCCTGCCGTTCATCCTTCTCTTTTCCGTGTGCTTCATGTTCTTCAGGTTCCTCATGGTTCGCTCCTATTCCGCGCTGGCATTCGCATCCGCCATGTATCCGCCCCGCGTCCGGACGGTCAGGCGCCGCCCTCTTCTGACGCGAACCTCGATCGGGTGCCAGCCCGCCGGGCCGGTTGCCTCGAACCCGATCACGTATCGGTGGCTCAGCTCCGCCACGAGCTGGCGAACCCACGTCGCCCGCGCCTCGTGCCGCGTGACCCAGAAGAGGCCACCGCCCGTCCAGCGCGCCAGATCCTCGAGGTCGCCGCTCGGCAGCCCGTCGTGCCGCGAACTGGCAGACACAGCAGCGCCACGCGGGTCGTCCAGCGGCGACACCGAGGCGACCAGATAGACCGGCACGGCGATCGAACTCGCAATGCCGGACACCTCGGCCGCCGACAGCCGACTGGCGGTGTCGACCCCGTCGGTGAGCACGACGACCGAGGCACGCCTCTGACTTCGGGAGGCGGCCACGCGAGCCGTCGAGGCAATGGCATCGTAGAGCGACGTCGAGCCGAACGGCTGAACGAGCGCGAGCGCCGCGCGAACACGCGTCAGGTCGTGCGTGAACGGCTGCAACTCGCGCAGCTCGCGGTCGAAGCTGAACAGCGCAACCTCGTCCCGGGCTGGATTGAGGTGGGCCAGCACACGCTCGGCCGCGCGCCGCGCGACCGTGAGCTTCGATGCCATCCGCATGCTTCCACTGACGTCGATCAGCAGAGCCACGCTCGCCCCTGCCTCGTCGCCATGACCGAACTCGACGATCGACTGCTCGATCCCTCGATCCAGGACCAAGAAATCGTCCTTCTCCAGGCTCGGGACGACACGTCCGTTGCGATCCCGCACCACAGCCGTGAGGGTCACGAGGTCGACGGCCGCCCGGAAGAGCGGCGACACCGCCTGCGGCGCGGAGGCGACGACCGGCGCGTCGGTCGCCCCGAACGGGACGACCAGCAGCACCAGCAAGCTGATCGCCGCCCGGTGGATCGGACCTGGACGAGACAGGGTTACCCTCTTCATTTTCAGTAACTTACGCTCTTATTCTACGGGCAATCCATCCAATCGCCAAGGGCGAGGGAGGGCTCTTCGGCTATCGCGATGCCGTGCGCCGCCACGAGGTTTGTTCTGGTATTATCGACCGCATGAGTAGCGACACAGTCACATCCTTACCCGTGGCCGACCGCGTCCACGGATTCACCTACGCGATCCGGAGCATCGTGGCAGAGGCGAAGAGAGTCGAGGCCGCCGGCACCAGGGTCCGATACCTCAACATCGGAGATCCGATTCCCTTCGGCTTCAAGACGCCGCCACACCTGGTCGACGCGGTCGCCAAGGCGATGCGAGACGGTGCGAACGCCTACACGGCCTCCGTCGGCATCGAGGCGGCCCGCGAGGCGGTCGCGAACGACTGGACCGCGCGCGGCATGCCCGCGACGGCCGACCGTGTGCTGCTCACGTCGGGCACGTCGGAGGGCATCGAATTGACGCTCGGTGCCGTCGTGAACGCGGGCGACGACGTTCTGGTCCCGACGCCGACCTACCCGCTCTACACCGCCGTGCTCGCCAAGCTGGACGCGCGAGAAACCTACTACCGGTGCGACCCGAACAATGGCTGGCTGCCGGACATCGATCACATCAAGAGCGTCATCGGGCCGCGTACGAAAGCTCTGGTGATGATCGACCCCAACAATCCGACCGGTGCCGTCTATCCGACGGACATCCGGAAATCCCTGCTGGAGATTGCCGAGACGCACGGCCTTCTGATCTTGGCCGACGAGGTGTACGGCGATCTGACCTACGAGGGATCGGCGCCACCACTGGCCAGCCTGAATCCGGACGGCCCGATCATCTCCTACTCCTCGCTCTCGAAGGCGTGGCTCGCGCCCGGCTGGCGCGCCGGTTGGATGGTCGTCGGACGCAGTCCGCGACTCGACGAGGTCCTGGCAGCCATCAAGAAGCTTGCGGACGGACGCCTCTGCAGCAACGGGCCGATGCAGCACGGGATCGCGGCCGCCCTCACCGGCGACCGCTCACATCTCGTCTCGGTGCGCTCGGCACTGCGGGAGCGAGCGGAGCTCACGGTCGCGAAGCTCAACGCCATTCCGGGCATGAGCTGCGTCGCCCCGAGCTCGGCCTTCTACGCCATGCCGAAGGTCGACCTGCCGCCCGGCCGGACGGACGTGGACTACGTGCTGGGTCTCCTCGAGGCGACGGGAGTGCTGTGCGTGTATGGCTCCGGTTTCGGGCTTCCGAAGGACGGTGGATTCATGCGAGTGGTGTTCCTCGCGTCGCCGGATGAACTGACCGAAATCTACGACCTGATGGCTGGATTTACCCGCACGTTCCTGGAGTCCTGACGACCGTATGCGGATGCATAACGCAACGTTAACGCTCGAGCTGTCATGCTGTTGCAGACCCTCCGGCCCGGCTGCGCTGCCGGCGCACGAGCGGCAGCACTGGATTTTTCGGCAAAGTTGAGCCAGCATGAGAACAACCGATCATGAGGTTACTGGCTAGGTTGACCATACGACCCGGCGGTCCCGCGCCGGCGAATCCGCCCGACTCATCCGACCGCGCCGCGGGCGGTCGGCTCAGCAGGCTGACCTCTGGCGTCCGCTTCGGCAACGTCGTGCTGGTGCTGTTTCTCGTCTGTCAGGTCCTCGACGGCGCGCTCACCTACGTCGGCGTGGTCACCTTCGGACGTTCGATCGAGGCCAACCCACTTCTCGAGTGGTTGATGGGTGCCGTGGGGGAAGGTACCGCGGTCACCAGCGCGAAGGTGCTGGCCGGGACCTGCGGAATCGCGCTCCACCTGACGGCAGTACATCGGATCGTCGCCCTCCTCACGCTGGTGTATATCGGTGCGGCCGTCATCCCGTGGACCGGCCTGCTGTTCTTCTGATTCGACCCCGATCGGGCATCGCGTCAGGCTGAGACATCCTTTCGAAGGCGAGCAGCGCGGGTACTCACCATCGCCACCGCAATCCACACGCGCGACGATCTCCACCACGCCCTCGACGCCTTCAAGGCCGTCGGCACCGAGCTAGGCATCATCTGAGAACCTCGGATGCGCGCGAGCCGTATATCTGAGCATGGGACAGGTCGGTACGGCGGACACGGGGCGTGCCCGCGATTTCTTTGCGACATACACGAAAGGCCTGACGAGCCACGAGATTCACCGCCTGCTGACTCGTGATACCCGCGATGCCTACCGGTACTTCGCCCGCGGCATCGACACGAGCGAGCTCGAGCGCCTGCCCGTCCATCGACGAGCTCTGGCTCGAGTGCGACTCTTCTTTCTTGCCTTCTCGTTACGGCTCAGCCCGGCGCGGCGGGCGCTGTTCGGTCTGGGCCTGGCGGCCGCCGTGATCGGGCTCATCGAGCTGTTCGCGGGGTTCGAGCTCATTCGGCTGCCGTTGGCCGGCCCGTTCCTTCCGGTCACCGTGCCGCTGCCCGTGTGGACCAGCGGGACCATCTGGCTCTTCCTCGCGTTTGCCGCCACTCAGCTACTCGTGCTGCTCGAGGTCGCCGATCGCCTATCGCTCAAGAGCGATTTGAACATCGCCCGAGAGATTCAGCTGGCGATGCTCCCGCAAGGGACGTACCGCGTCCCCGGGCTGGAGGCCCACGGACGAACCCGGCCGGCCAACACCGTGGGCGGCGACTTCTACGACCTGCAACCGCTGGCAGACGGTAGGCTCGGGGTCGCGCTGGGCGATGTCTCCGGCAAGGGCAGCCCAGCCGCCCTGCTGATGGCGCTTCTTCTAGCCGTACTGCACACACTACTCGATGAAGATCTGGAACCGGCCCGCCTGGTCGAGCGGCTCAACGAGCACGTGGCGCGCCACGCACCCGCTTCGCGGTTCATCACGTTCTTCTTCGCGGCCTACGAACCCGTCACGGGCCGTTTGACCTACGTGAACGCTGGCCATCCGCCGGCACTGATTCGGCGACGGTCGGGCCGTTACGATCGTCTACGGTTGGGTGGCGTCGCCCTCGGACTCTTCGAAGGTTCGCGCTACGAGACAGGCACAGCGGAGCTGGAGCCGGGAGACCTGCTGGTGCTCGTGAGCGACGGGGTCACCGAGGCCGAGCGCCCGGACGGTGAACCGTTCGACGAGACGGGGATCACCAGCCTTCTCGATGCCCACGCGGCCGAGAGTCCGGAGCGCCTCGGGGACCTCCTCTTCGACGCCGTGGCCCACCACACCGACGACACGCGCTTCGCCGACGACCTCACGGTTCTCGCGTTGAAACGAACGGTCTAATGGCCCGTACTCGCTGAACGAGCACTGATTCCGGAGTGTGGCACCCGGCTGGCAAGGCGCGACGACCCAGCATATCGGAAGTATGTGAGGAAGAAGCAACGCCGGCAGACGGGATCCCCGCCCGACAGCTAGTACTTGTTCAGCGAGTGCGGGCCACCAGTGTCGCGTCACGCCCCACAGAGAGCGTAGAATAGGAGTGTGGTGGCCGCCACCGTGGCGATGTCCGCCCTCGACAGATCGAGTCATGCACACTACCGCATCGGCGGTTCTCCTCGCCGTTCTGCTGCTCACCACACCAGTGGCGGCTCAGGCACCCGGATCGAGCTCTGGCGAGGTGGCCGTGCTGCTCGCCGAGTTGGAACGCGCCCTGCAGACGGGCGCATCCGCACCCTTCCTCCAGTTACTCTCCGCAGACCCCGAGACTCGTGACCGGGCGTTGGGTTTCCTGGAGGAGAACACGCTCGAAGGGGCAACTCGCGTGGTCGTTCACGAGGCGGACCGCACGCCGCTGCGGGTAGCAGCGGAACGCGAGGGCTACCGGATCATCATCGAGATCCTGAATGAGCGAGGTGATCAGGGTCGTGTGGCCACATGGCGCTTCGACTTGCGGCTCACGGGGGCGCCGGGCGCGTCGGATGCGCTATGGGAGATCGTGGACCAGGAGCGGCTGACGTTCGTCGAGGGTCTGTACCGGCTGTCGGTCGATGAGACGACGCAGTACCGGGTCCGCAACCTGACGGTGAGCGCGGAGGATCTCACGCTCATGCTGCCGGAAGGTAACGCATTCGCCATCCGGACCGAGCAGGGCACGACCGGGATGATCCTGCAAGGTCGGGGCCGACTCAGCTTCACGCCGACACCACAGGCCGAGCGCGAGCAGATGCGGATCTTCGCCGGCGCCGACGTGCTCGACGTCGACTTCGACAGCGTGTTCCTCAGGCTCAATCCCGGGGACTACGGCAATGTGCTCTCGGGGGTGCTGACGGAACAGCCGATCAACCGGCGCGACCTGTCGCGTGCGCAGTCAATTTTCGAGACGTCCGCCAAGGAATCCTTCGTACTCGACCTCGGCGCGCTCAGCCAGGATCAGTGGTGGGTAGTACCGAACTTCGGTGACCTTCTCGCCGACGTCAAGACCCGGCGCTACGACACGCTGACCTACCTGCGCACCGGAGCGGATCCAGAGGACATCAAACTGTTCGATCGCGAGGGGAACCGACTCATCAGCGCGTACGCCTCGCAGGCGAAGCTGGCCACGCGGGGTCGATTCTACGCCGACGACGACGCACGCGACTACGACGTCCTGGATCACTACCTCGACGTGTCGTTCTTCCCCGAGCGCCAGTGGATCCAGGCGCGGCGCGGCTTCGAATTCGCGCGCTCTCGAACCTCTCGAGCATCGCAATCCGACTGGCGGACGATCTGACCGTTACCTCGATCTCGTCGTATCCGTTCGGCCGCCTGCTGGCGCTGCGAGTCTCGGGGCAAAACACTATCCTGCTCAACTTCCCGACGACGGTCACCGAGGGCTTCGAGTTCCTGATTTCCGTGTCGTACTCGGGCAAGCTACCGCCAGAGAAGGCCAGCCACCAGTCGATCGGGACGCGGGGCGAGCCGTTCGACAACTCGCCGACGTTCGAGCAGAGGTTCCGTGCCGATCAGCCACGGCCGTACTATCTGTACACGAACCTCAGCTACTGGTATCCCCAGTCGAAAATCACCGACTACGCGACCGCCACCATGCGGGTGACCGTGCCACCGGGGTTTGCGTGCGTCAGCAGCGGTGAGCTTCGTGACGGTTCGCCGACCGTGGTCACCGGCGACGAGACGGACGTGCCGGAAGGCAGCCGCCGCTACGTCTTCGTCGCCACGCAACCGGTTCGGTACCTGGCGACAGTGATCAGTGAGCTCGAACGCGGAACGTCGCGCCTGCTCGAACTGGGAGATGCCGTCGTGGAAGGAGCCGGCGAGCCGGCGTCCCGCGGCCCGGGCGTCTTCTACGACAGCCTGGAGGTAGCGCTCGAGAGCAACGTGCGGAACCCTGCGTCCGGTTTCGATCCGGCGGAGCGCGCCGTCGACATCGCGACCTTCTACAGCTCGCTGCTGGGCGACATTCCATACCAGAGCCTGGCAATCGCCCAGGTCGAGAGTTCCCAGCCAGGCGGCCACAGCCCGGCGTATTTCTCACTCGTGAACACTCCGACCCAGACGGCAGTCGTCCTGTGGAATCGCGATCCGGTGTACTTCCATGACGTGCCGGAGTTCTTCATGGCGCACGAGATCGCGCATCAGTGGTGGGGCCAGGCCATCGGCTGGGCCAACTATCACGAGCAGTGGTTGAGCGAGGGGTTTGCGCACTACTTCGCCGCCCTGTACGCACAGCGTACGCACGGTGACGAAACGTTCGCGCAGATGATCGAGCAGATGCAGGACTGGGCACTCCGGCACAGCGACAAGGGGCCGATCTATCTGGGCTACCGGCTCGGACACATTCAAGGGGACGAACAGATTCTTCGTTCCGTCATGTACAACAAGGCCGCAGCCGTCATTCACATGCTTCGGCGACTGATCGGGGACGAGGCCTTCTTCAGAGGTTTGCGCCAGTTCTACTCGACGTGGCGTTTCAAGAAGGCAGGCAGCGAAGACTTACGGCAGGCGCTCGAAGCAGCCTCGGGGCGGTCGCTGGAGCGCTTCTTCGAGGGCTGGATATACGGCTCGTCGATCCCACAGCTGAGCTTCAGCTACCGGGTCGAACCCCGCGAGTCGTCGGCTGTCGGCGACGGGCGCGAGGTCATCCTGCGATTCGAGCAGCCTGAGCCAGCCTTCGATCTACCGGTGACGGTCACGCTGACGTACGACTCCGGACGCACCGAAGACGTGATCGTTCGCGTCTCGGAACACGAGACCGAGCATCGCGTACCGCTCGCCGGATCGCTGCGTTCGGTGGAGCCGAATCGCGACCACGCCGCGATCGCCCGCATCGACGAGCAGTAGCGCGCCGCCGATTGACGGTGCGTCCGCACCGCGATCATCCCAGAGATACGTTGAACACTCGCACCAGGATCAGCATGGCGGTCATGGCAGAGAAGACCACCAGGCTGCCCCATCCGAACCAGGTCGCGAACGTCGACGGATAGAACGCCCGATCGTCCTTCGGAATCACGGTCAAGCAGTAGTACAGATTCAAATAGAAGATCACCGGGGCGATGAAGAACGCCGCCGCCGAGGCCACGAGTACGAGAAAGACCGGGCGAGGCAAACCCGCGATGATGGCGACCGAGGCCACGAGCGAGAAGATCATCGTCGCGCGGTAGATGTTGTATTCCGAGTACCAGCGTCGTCGGTGCTCGGCGGTGAGTCCGCTCCGCGCCACGCCGGGAAGCGTCGCCGTCCGCGGAAACATGTTCCGACAGCAGGCGCCGACGATCCGCGGCCAGCCGTCGAAGTAGTTGAAGGCCGTCGAGAACGTGGCCGCAAAGGCGCCGATGAGAAAAACGACCATCATCCAGGGCCCGATGCTACGCGTGAAGATCTGCGCGATCTCGCCCATCACCGCCTGGCCCTGCACATCGCTGGGATACAGCCAGACGGCCGCGGTGAGCAGAAAGACGGAGGCGATCAGGAACGACACGACGTGCCCAAGCCGGAAGTCCCAGAGCGCGATCGTGAACCAGCGGCGGCAGTACTCGAGCGCCTGTGGCGGTAGACCCGACACCCGCACGGACAGGTCCTCCTTCGGCGACGTGAAGGGGTCGAACGGACGTGCCAACCCGAGCGCCTCGGCCTGCGGGCGAATTCGTCCCATGCCGACGTTCTTGGCCTTGCCCCATTCCGACGCCTGCAGTGACACGTCGATCCCTGTCGGCAGCAGGCCGAGGAACGCCGCGATGATGAGCCACGAGCCGTCAGGCGTCTCCGGAATGACGAAGTGGCTCAAGGCTGTGATCGGCGCCGGGCCCGCGACGTACACAGCCACGGCCGACAGGAGGAGCATACCGGCGCAGAGCTTGGCGATCTGCTCGACGGTCGCGTAGCTGCCTCGAAGAATGATGGCCACCGACACGGTGCCCAGTACGAGGCCGTAGACGGCCATTGGGATCTCGAGGCCGAACATGGTGTTGAACAGGTAGTAGAGAACCGCCGAGGCCGCAATGAGTCGTCCTGCTTGTCCGATCGCGCACTGCAGGAGCGTGGTGATCAGGACGTACCAGAGCGGCCACCGCTTCCAGGCCGTCGCGTACGCCTCGACCAGGCTTTTGCCGGTCGCGTGCGTGAACCTGAAGGCCGTCTCGAAGCCGTAGTACTTGAAAACATAGGCGACGGGTATGCACCACAGCAGGGCGTAGGCGTAGCGCCCGCCGGCCGTCGGCGCGGTGATCAGGTGACTGGTACCGACGCCGGTCATCATCAGGATCAGGCCTGGCCCGAAATGTCGAAGCAGGTTCCTGACGCTCATGCTCGGCGGCTCGAGTGCCTCGAGCGACGCCTGCGCGCGCGCCAGGTCGGGGTCGGCCGGATGCTCGTTCGTCATGCTCGCGTCCTTTCTCCGGCCCAGTCCCAGGCCGCTCTCAGGCCATTGCCCACGTCGTGCACCGAACGCGCGACGCCACTCACCGACCCGGCGCCAGATCCCGCACGATGACGCGGAGCACCTGCCTCACCCGAACCGCGTCACTCTCCGACACGTGCACGTCCAATCGAACGTCACCGTCGTCGGTCAAGATCTCACGATACCGGCGGGCGACGTCGGGAAGTCGTCGGCACCCTGCCGAGATCACGCGGGCGCACTCGGCGTCCGCGATGCGCTGCTCGAAGGGTCGCTCGTGCAAGGGAGGTGCGCCGGCGCCACCACTCGAGGGGTCGCCAGCCCGCTCGAGTGCGTCGGTGATGATCGACTCGAGCACGCTGCAGCGGCTCACGAGAGAGAGCGCGAGGGCGCCTCGCGCGAGCGCCGCGTCGGCTTCCGCGTCGGCCTGCACAACACCGGAGCGCAGCCCCGGGTCGTCGAGAAAAGCGAACCGCCGGGAGCCGTCTGAGTCGGCCGTCGGGGCGTCTGGCCCCTCGAGCTGCGCCAGGGATCCGACCGCAAGTTCTAGGGCGGACACGATGCGCGTGAGAATTTCGTCTACGGGTGCGTCCGCCGCGACACCGCCGCGAGCTGACGCCTCGCGCGACGGACGGACGAGGAAGGCCTCGCTGTATGCGCGCGAGAGCCAATGCGCCTTGTCGCCACCGGAGAGCCCACTGATCAGCGCGGTGCAGTCCCGCTGCCAGCCTCCCACATCCGAAGCGGCGGGGGCGTCCATGGCCTGCAGGCGACGGCCCTCCCGCAGCAAGGCATCGAGTCGATGGCGGTAGATCTGAACCTGCGAGGCCCGAGCGTCAGAATCCTCGTGCATCACCCTTCCCGAGGTCTGGCTCCACCGGCTTTTCCGATGCGTGTATGAGCTCGCCGATCTGATCGATGTGTTGGGTCATGGCCGCCGCGGCGCCATCCGCATCGCCCTGCCCGAGCGCGGCGACTATCGAGGCGTGACCTCGAACTGACCGGTGCGGCCGGCCTCTCTGCTTCAGGTGCTGGGTGCGAGACTCGACCAGCAGATTGTTCAACGTCTGCATGATGTGTTCGACGACACGATTGTGCGTCGCGCGCGCGATCGCCGCGTGAAACGTGGTGTCCTCGTCGATCGTGCTGGCGCCCGCGCGCAGCCGGGTTCTCTGGGTGACCACAATCGCCTTGAGCTCCGCGAGCTCGCCAGGCTCGATCCGGCTGGCCGCGACCCGCGCCACGGCCGGCTCGAACATGCGCCGCACGTCGAGCAGCTCATCTTGCAAGCGACCGTTGTACGTGAGCACCGAGGCGAGGGGCGTCACGAGCTTCTCGACGTCGAGCTCGCGTGGGTACGTTCCCTGCCCGTGTCGCGTCTCGAGCAGGCCGATGGTCTCGAGCATCCGCAGCGCGTCCCGGACGGAGCCTCGGCTCACCTTGAAGCGCTGCGCCAGCAGCCTCTCGGGTGGCAGAGACTCACCCGCGTCGAACGTTCCGTCCTCGATCAGCGCCCGGATGCGGCTAGCGATCTCCTCCGGGATTCGCGTCTTCTTGATGGGCTCGATCAGCTGCATGATGTGGCCATCGGGGGCGCCGATTCACCTACGCGGCACGCGGCCGCCGATTCTTGACACGTCGAAGCAATCGATGAGACACTTGCCGCTTCACTGGTCCGGCCACTGGGACAGTGTACCACAGACGACGCCTCGCGGAACGACTACCCTGCGGACCGAGCCGACCCGCCGGGCCAGCGACTTCGCGGCACAGCGACCGCACGTGACATGAGCCACACGATTATCGAATTCACGGCCCCGAGCTCGCCCGACGCGCTGTCCCGCCGGATCGAGGACCACGCGCAGCAGCGTCGCGTCGTGACGGCGCTCGTCGTGCCCTGGGAGAGCGCCAAAGGCGCCCTGACGATGGCAGTCACCTCGGTCAAGAGCGATGGCTGGGCCGTCGAGCACACCAACCTGGGAACGATCCGGCTGACGGATCTCGGCGACGAACAGACTCGAGTCACGGTGACGGCGGAGGACGCCGCGCACCCCGATCGCGAAAAGCTCGCGGCCGTCCTCGACAGCTTCGCGCGCCAGCTCCGGGACACGCTGGGACCGCAGGCCGAGGCCCCGGCGACGGGGTCGCCCGCCTCATGACCCCACGGCGCGAGGCCCACTCGATGAACCCCGACGGCGGCGTGTTGGATCATTCCGGGCTCATTCCGGAGGAGCCGAAAAACCAGGGCAAGACGCTTTTCGCCGCCTCCGTGCAGCTACGGGTGGCGGAGGCGGGCGTGGCCGACATCGGCCACGCCATCGCGCGCCTCTCGCCAGCCGAATTGGTGAAAATCGGGGGCCGGCCCGGCGATGTCGTGCAGGTATCGGGCCGGATGGTCGCGGTGGCTCGCGCCGATCTGTTGCCCTCGGGCGAGGGCGGCATCATTCGAATCGACGGAACGACTCGGAGCAATTGCGGCGCCAGCCTGCAGGAGCAGGTCACGGTGACGCGAGTCGAGCACGCCTCGGCGGTGGCGGTCCGCTTGGCCAACCTGAGTACCGACCAGACCCAGGCAGCGATCACGCCCGAACGCCTCCTGGAAGACCTACAGGGCGTCCCGGTCACGACGGGCAGCATCGTGCGGGTACCCACGTTCGCCAAGGCGATCAACTTTCAAGTCGTCCGGACGATCCCGGCCGCTCCGGTCGTCATCGGCAAACGCACCGACGTTCGGGTCATCCAGGGCGAGGCGGGCTCGGCACCCGCGCCGGGGATTTGCTACGAAGACATCGGCGGTCTCACTCGCGAGTTGGAGCGGGTCCGCGAGATCGTCGAGCTTCCGCTCAAGCACTCCCGCATTTTCGAGAGGTTGGGTATCCTGCCGCCGAAGGGCGTGTTGCTCTACGGTCCGCCCGGCACAGGCAAGACGCTACTGGCGCGCGCGGTCGCGGCCGAGAGCCGCGTGCACTTCATCCACCTCAACGGGCCGGAGATCATGCGCAAGTTCTACGGCGAGAGCGAGGCCCGGCTCCGCGAGGTGTTCGAAGAGGCGGCCCGGCACGCACCGGCCGTCATCTTCATCGACGAAATCGACGCCGTCGCCCCGAAACGCGCTGACGTGGCTGGCGAGGTGGAAAAGCGGGTAGTCGCGCAGCTTCTTGGCCTCATGGACGGCTTCGTCCCTCGCGGCCAAGTCATCGTGTTGGGCGCCACGAACATTCCGGAACTGCTGGACCCGGCGCTGCGTCGTCCAGGACGGTTCGACCGAGAGATCGAAATTGGGGTGCCAAACACGCTCGGGCGACTCCAGATCTTGAAGATCCATACGCGGGCGATGCCGTTGGTTGCCGATGTCGACTTGCAGGCGATCGCCGAGCGGACCCACGGCTACGTCGGAGCCGACCTCGAAGCCTTGTGCCAGGAGGTCGGCATGCTGGCCCTGCGGCGATTTCTCGCCACCGCGGCGATCGACGCGGATGGACCACAGCCCGCGCAACTCGACACGCTGCAGGTCACACAGGGCGATTTCGTCGATGGTCTCAACGAGGTCGAGCCGAGCGCAACCCGCGAGTTCCTGACCGAGCGCGCGCGCACGACCTTCGACGCACTGGGCGGTCTCGCAGACGTCAAACGATTGCTCGAGGCCGTCGTTGAGCACTCGCACATCGACGGCAGCCTTTACCAGCACGTCGGGCTCACGGCGCCGCGTGGCCTGTTGTTCACGGGGCCATCCGGCACGGGCAAGACTGCCATGGCCCGGGCTCTGGCGGGCGAGAAACAGCTGCCGCTCATCGCCATCGACGGCCCGCAGCTGTTCTCGAAGTGGTTGGGCGAGTCGGAAAAGGCACTGCGCGAAGTGTTCAAGAAGGCGCGACGCGCCGCGCCCTGCATCCTTTTCTTCGACAATATCGAATCAGTGGCGCCACGGCTGGGTCAGCAGGCAGCTGAACAGTTCGGGACGGAAATCTACCGCCGGATCCTCAGTCAGCTCCTGCGAGAAATCGACCGACTGCATGACGTGAGCGGCGTCGTGCTCGTGGCCGCGACGAACCGAATCGACCGGGTCGAGCCGGCGTTGCTGCGGTCGGGCCGCTTCGACTACATCGTGCGCTTCGGTCTGCCCGACGAGGCAGAGCGCGAGCAGATCTTCCAATTGGCTTGCCAGCAGGTGCCGCTGGCCGCCGACGTTCGGCTGCCGGAGCTGGCCGAACGGTCCAGCGGAAGTACCGGCGCGGACATCGAGAGCCTGTGCAAGCGCGCCGCGCTCCTGGCGATCGCCGATGCCACGCGGGACGCCGCGCACGCCACGCGTTTCGAGGTTGGCACGAACCACTTCCTGGCAGCGTTCGACACGAGCTGTTCCCCAGCCGACGCTTCCGGCTCTCCCGACACGGAAAGGAGTCGCTCATGAGCTACACCGAGCTCACTGTGTGGACCCGCGGCATCATCATGGACAAGGAGGGACGCGACATCATCAACTCCGTGGCCGCCGCCGGTCGCCTCGAGGGCAAGTACACGCAGGCGATGGAGAACTACGTCGATAATCCCGACCGCACGAACTGCCCGACCCGCAAGTACTGTCGAGTGAGCGACACGGAGATCGAGAACGCGCTCACGTACGAGAACGACCAGCCGAACATCGTCGTCCTCGTGGAGCAGACGATGGTCAAGGGTTGGGACTACATGCGGGGCATGCCGCCCGGCGGCACGCTGGTGATCAACACGCACTACTCGCCCGATTACATGGTGCGCTTCGTGCCGAGTCCCGAGCGACTGGCCCAGCTCGTCTGCGTCGACGCCGCCAAACTGACCGACCACAAGTGGTTGTACTACCGGCTGCCCGAGCTCGGACTCGACCGGCTCTCCACCGAAGGCGCAGCGGAGCGGACCAACATGGTAGCGCCCGACATCGCTGCACCGCTCATCGCGGCGGCGGTCAAGTCGAGCGGCATCGTCAAGCTCGAGACGATTCAGCCGATGATTTCGAACCAGGGGGCCTTTGCGGCAGGCCTCGAGGCGATGCAGATCCTGACACTCAACCCGGTCGAGGCGTCGGCGTGAGCCGCGCGTCGACCCAGCGTCCGGGGCCTCGGCCTCGGCGATAGCCGCGGGCACCGGCGCCCGCGCCTCGACCCTCTCGGCAGAAAGGCAGCGCATGTCCACCAACGGCACCTTTATCCCGGATTGGCTCACGGTTCCCTTCGCGGGAATCACGCCCGGCCCGACGCAGGAGACGGGCCAGGACCTATTCCCGACCGGCAACTGGCGCGCGATCCGGCCCGTGTATCACGACAAGATGCCGCCCTGTAACAACGCATGCGGCACGAACGAGAAGATCCAGGGCTACCTCGACTTGGTCAAGCGTGGCAAATATCTGGACGCATACGCCCTGATCAAGGAGGACATGCCGTTTCCCTCGATCACGGGACGCGTCTGCTATCACCCTTGCGAACAGGCGTGCAATCGCGGCCAGTACGACGACGCGATCTCCATCCGCGCCGTCGAGCGGTTCCTCGGAGACTTCGGCTTGGCGCTACCGAAGGATGTCGTGTCGGCCGGAGCCCCCAATGGCAAGACGGTCGGGGTGATCGGGTCGGGTCCCGCTGGGCACAGCGCAGCCTATCAGCTCGCCCGACTCGGCTACGCCGTCACGATCCTGGAGCGGTCGCCCAAGGCTGGTGGCCTGAATCGAGGGGGAATCCCGGACTGGGTACTCCCACAGGACATCCTCGACCAAGAGATCGACCGCCTCGTCGAGATCGGCATCACGATCAAGACGAACACCGAGGTCGGCAAGGACGTGAGCTGGGAGGATCTCGACCGCGACTACGACGCGTGCGTGCTCGCAGTCGGGCTGACCCGGTCGAATACCATACGAGCCGAAGGCGAGGACAAGGCGGGCGTGCTCTACGGACTGCCGTTTCTGCGCGACATCGGTATGGACACCTCCACGGCCACGGTTGGCGCTCGCGTCGCGGTCATCGGGGGCGGCAACACGGCGATCGACTGCGCGCGTGAGGCCTTCCGTCAGGGTGCCCAGGAAGTCACGATGATTACGGTCGAGGGCAACGCCGACGAGATGCCCTGCGTCCCCGAGGATCTGAAGGACATGGTCGACGAGGGCGTCGAGCTGGTACACGGCCGCGCCGTGACCGCCGTGCTGGGCAACGGCGCCGTCGAGGCGTTACAGCTCCATCCGGCACGGTTCGAAGGGGCCATCAACGCCTCGCCGATTGCCATCGACCGCGAGGTCGCCGCCGAACGGTTCGCCGTCGACACCGTGATCATCGCGGTCGGTCAGAGCGCCGCGCTCGAGTGGCTCCCGGACGAGTTCAAGACCGAGCGCAATACGATCAAGACTGACGAATTCGGACGGCTCGGCGACACGAACTTCTTCGCGTCCGGCGACGTCGTCCAGCTGGGCAGCGGGCAGCCGCTGATGGTCGTGAACGCCGTGGGCGATGGCAAGCGGACGGCGTTCCACCTCCACCGTCATCTGCAGGGCGAGACGCTGCGCAATCGTGCGGCCCCGATCGATGTCATCACCGATCTGGAACGGATGAACATGACCTACTTCCCGCACTTCCCGCGCATCGAGCAGGCCATGCTCGAGCCGGCGAGTCGCCGTCGCACGCAGGACGAGGTCATCCAGGCGTATTCGGAGGAGGAAGCGATCGAGGAGGCGAATCGGTGCTTCAGCTGCGGCACGTGCAACGCCTGCGACAACTGCTACCTCGTGTGTCCGGAACCCTGCATCGTGCGATCGGATCGATCGAACGGTCTCTACAAGATTCTGGTCGACTACTGTAAGGGATGTCGCGTCTGCATCGAGGAGTGCCCGACGGGCTGCCTGGAAGGTGTGCCAGAGCTCGACTTCGACAGCGGCGTCGTCAGGATGGACACGGCGTTCGCCATCTCGCCCGGTCTGCACGGCCGACAGGCCGAGGAGTTGAAGCTCGTACCGCAGCGTCCGGCGAAGGATATCGCGAGCCACCGCTAGTCGTCTGGCCGCAAAAGGAGCATACCGATGGCTGGAGTGGTTGAGAAGAAGAAGTCCGTGCGGATGAACGGTTGCGTGGCCGCGGCTCAGGCGGCCAAGTTCGCCGATGTGGATGTGATCACGGCGTATCCGATCCGGCCCTACACGGCCACCATGATGGCGCTGGCCCAAATGGTGGCCAACGGCGAGTTGGACGCCGAGTACATCGTCGCCGATAGCGAGCATTCACAGCTCAGCATCGCGCATGGGGCCGCATCAAGCGGCGCTCGGACGTTCACCGGGAGCTCCGGCGTCGGCGTGCAATACGCCTACGAGCTCTATTCACCGATCGCCGGAAGCCGGATGCCGGTTCAAATGATGATTGCCGACCGTACCCTGGACCCGCCAGGCGACTTCGGATCGGAGCACACGGATGCGCTCTCGGCCTACAACATGGGATGGCTGATGGGCTGGTCCTGTGACGCCCAGGAGGCATTCGACAACCACCTGCTGGCCTACCGCATCGGCGAGGATCGCCGCGTGCTGCTGCCGCAATTCGTCTGCCAAGACGGTTTCTTCGTGTCGCACATCACGACGGATGTCGAGTTGCCGGATCAAAGGCAGGTCGACGAGTTCCTGCCGCCGTACAAGCACCCGTACCCGCTGGATCCCCGCTATCCCGTGTCGCACGGGCCCCAGATCATGCCGGAACAGGGGCCACCGCTCCAGCTCGAGCGCGCGCGCGCCATGGAGGGATCGATGGCTGTCATCGAAGAAGCGCACGAGGAGTTCGCCCAGATCTTCGGACGACGCTACGATCCATGGGTCGAGGAGTTCATGACCGAGGACGCGGACGTCGTGTTCTTCCTGCAGGGCGGACACGCAGTCACCGCACGATACGCCGTCAAGCACATGCGCGAGCGCGGCGCCAAGGTCGGACTCGTCCGGATGCGGACCATCCGCCCGTACCCGACCGATCGCATCCGCGACGTGCTCAGCAAGTTCAAGGTCGTCGGCGTGGTGGAGACCAACCTCGCCCTCGGCAGCGTGGCGTCCGGGGGAGCGCTCTTCAGCGAGGTGTGTGGAGCCCTCTACGACAGCCCCGAACGCCCGCTCGTCTTCTCGTTCATGGCCGGCCTCGGCGGCGAGGCGATCGTCATGAAGGAGTTCTACTGGATGACGCAGAAAATGATTGATGCCCAGAAGCGCGGCGCCATCGAGAAGCGCGCCCACTGGGTTGGTTTCGAGGAGTAGGCAGCCGATCGCCCGGCTTCCCCTTAGGATTCGCACTAGAAAAAGGACGCAACCATGACGACAGAGGTCCTGCGGCAAATGCTTCCCATGTTCGACTCGCCGAACCAGGGAGCCCGCTTCTTCAATCCCGAACTCCCGGAGACCGAGCCCTTCGTGCCAGGACATCGAACATGTGCTGGCTGCGGTCCCTCCATTCAGTATCGAATGACCGCCAAGGCCTCGGGCGACAACACCATCTTGGTCGGTCCCACCGGCTGCATGTACGTCGCCAACAGTTCGTACCTGTGCACGCCCTATGCCGTCCCTTGGGCGCACACGCAGATCGGCAGCGCCGGAAGCTTCACGGCTGGCGTGTCCGCCGCCTACGAGGCGATGATCCGCAAGGGCAAGTGGCAAGGAGAGTTCCCCAACATCATTTGCGAGGCGGGCGATGGCAGTGCCTCCGACATCGGCCTCGGCTCGGTGTCCGGTGCGCTCTACCGCAACCACGATTGCCTGATCATCTGCTACGACAACGAGCAGTACGCCAACACCGGCATCCAGGCGTCGTCGCGGACGCCGTACGGCGGCATGACGACCTTCTCGCCGCCCGGCCCGACCATCCCGGAAGCCAAGAAGCTGTTCCCCAAGGACCTGGCTCGCATGATGGCGGCCGGGCACCCGCACTGCTACGTCTCGACCGCCACCGTCGGCTATCCGATCGACCTGATGAACAAGGTGCGCAAGGGCCTCAATCACAAGGGTGCGGCCTTCATGATGATCTACACGCCGTGTCAGAAGGGATTCGTCTACGAGACGCCACGATCCATCGATCTGGGTCGCGTCGTCGTGGAATGTGGGCTGTATCCGATGTGGGAATGGGATCCCGAAACGCGCGAGTTCGACTACTCCTTCCGGCCCCAAGCACTCCGACCGGTCGCCGAGTATCTCAAGCTCCAGGGTCGTTTCGGGCACCTTCAAGCGGACCACATCGCGACGCTGCAGAAGTTTGCCAACAATCAATGGAGGATGACGGGGCTCGAGCTGCCAACGGAGCTCGTCGAAGCCGAGAATCCAGAGGCCGACGTGAACGTGGCGAATGCGGCCGAGGCAACGCCCGTGGCTCCCACCGTATAGGAAGGGCACGAACATGGCAGACGCAACGACTTCACCTGATGACGGCGCGGCCGAGGAGAGCTACGTTGTCGCGGAAGGCAAGAAGCGCGGCTCCACGCGCGAGGTCCCGGCAGGATCGGCCTACAACGAGTTTTGCAAGGTCCTTCGCGTGCGGGCAGACGATTCGATCCTGACCGACAACTGGCACACCAACGAGGTCCACAGCCACACCAAGGCCAACTTCGAGGGCTACACGTTCGCCATTCGAACCCTCGAGGCGTGGGGTGCCGTGATCGAGAGCGCCGACCGCGCCTACTACACCGCGGGCGGGCGCGTCTGGATCCTCGACATCGAACCGGCCGAAGCCAAGAAACCCAAGGCGGCGGCCACCACCACGTAGCACGAATCCCGAAGGGCCGCCGGCGACGTGCCGGCGGCCATCGACCATTTCCGTCAGAGGAACGTCACCCTGCCCTCCCGAATCGTCGTCGTCGACGACACCCCAGAGATCGCCGAGTTGCTCGGCTTCTCCCTGAAGGATCATGGGTTCGATATTGTGTCCACCGGTTACACCGATGGGCTGTGCGATCTCGTCGAGCGCGAAGGAGCGGACGCCGTCGTGCTGGACTGCTCGGTTCTCGCGATGAGCGAGTCGCTCTTCGATCAGCTTCGAGACGAGCCGTCCCTCAAGGCGTTGCCCGTCGTCATGATCAGCGACACACCGGAAAAGGCCGTCGAAAGCCTGCAAGCCCGCGAGGCCAGCCACGTACTCCTCGTCCCGAAGCCCTTCAGCGGGTCCCAGGTCGCACGCGCCCTCACCCAGTTGCTGAAACCGGACGCTGAAGGCTGAGGCAACCGCATGGCGACGTGGAAGATGGACAACTGGGCGTACGTCGAACGGCGCCTTGTCACCGACCCGAAGGGTCGCCAGTGGTCGGTCGCGCTGATGGACGTGCTCGGCCAGGAAGGCGACCCTGAGATGCCGAGCCAGTTGGTCGAGATGCAGTACACCTCCGGCCGCTACTTCACCCTCATCTACTCGCCGAGTGGCTCCATTCAGTGGGAGGCGGGCCACAGCTCGTTGCCAGACGCCACCACCGCCTACGAACAGCTACTGGCTCACGTCATCGACGGCAGTCTGGATCCCGCCCAGCCGGTGTTCCGAGCCGACCTCAACGACTGATCACGGACGCGGCACGCCCGCGGCGTCCAGGTCGATCCCATTGGTATATGATCGGGGGCCATGAATACCGTCACGCTCACGATTGACGGCAAAGAGGTCACGGTCGAGAAGGGTCGGACCGTGCTGCAGGCCGCCATCGAGAACGGCGTCAGGCTGCCGTACTACTGCTACCATCCGGGCCTCGGTATCGACGGATCGTGTCGTGTCTGTGTGGTCAAGATCGAGAAGATGCCGAAGCTGCAGACATCCTGCTCCACGGTCTGCAACGACGGCATGGTCGTCGAGACGCAGGCACCGGATGCCGTCGCGGCTCGCGAGTCAGTCTTCGAATTCCTGCTGATCAACCATCCGCTCGACTGTCCGGTCTGCGACAAGGGCGGGGAGTGTCCGCTGCAGGATTTTTCGTTCGCCTTCGGACCGCAGCAGAGCCGGATGGAGTTTCCACGTCGCGTGTTCGACGGAGAAGGCGTGAAGGCCGATGTCGACTTCGGTCCCACCCTGATGCTCAACCGGAACCGCTGCATCCTCTGCACGCGCTGCGTCCGGTTCATGCGCGAAATCGACGACGACGCGCAGATCAGCGTCATCGACCGGGGCAGCGGCAGCGAAATCGCTACGTTCCAGGAAGAGGGCATCCACTCACTGCTCTCGGGCAACCTTATGGACGTGTGCCCCGTCGGAGCCATCACGACGAGGGACTATCGGTTCAAGTCGCGTCCCTGGGACAATCCGGAGGCGGCCGACACGATCTGCACATCCTGCTCGAAAGGATGCAACACGACGTTCTGGATCAAGGCCAAGCCGGAGTGGGCGAAGGGCGCGCGCCTCGCCCGGGTCACGCCACGTTTCAACCCGGATATCAACGGGTACTGGATGTGCGACATCGGCCGGTTCGAGTACCACTGGCTCGAGTCTGAAAGCCGGCTTCAGAACCCTCTCGTGCGGGACGCCGACGGATCACAGCACGCTCGGCCGTGGAACGACGTCATCGAACCGCTGTCCACGCGGGTCATCGACCTCGTACGCTCTCGGCCGTCGGCGATCCGATTCGTCGTGTCTGCACACGCGGCCAACGAGGAACTGCTGGTCCTCTCGAGGCTCGTGACCACGCTTGGTCTTCGAGTCGAGGACGCCGTCACGGTCGTGTGGCAGTCACGTCCCAAGCAGCAGCCCGCGGGCTCGCAGTTCAGCATCCCACCGCAAGATGCGCCGAATGTTCGAGGCGCCAGAGATCTGGGCCTGGTTCCTGCGACCGTCGACGACGAACCGAACCTCGCGAGGCTTCGGCACGAGGTAGAGAGCGGCGAGATCGCTGCCCTCTATGTGCTCGATCCCGGACCGGAGGGGTCGCTCGGCGATCTCGACTGGATCGCGGAGGCGCGGTCGTCGGGCGCGCTGAGCCTCCTCGCCGTCCAAGGTTGTGTCGCAAGCAGCCTCAGCCTCGCGGCCGACTTCGTGCTTCCCGCCGCCGCGTTCGTCGAGAAAGATGCGACGTACACGAACGACCAGGGACGTGTGCAGGCAGCTTCGCGCATCCTCGATCCACCCGGGGACGCCCGAGAGGACTGGGAGATTCTCACCCGCCTCGGACACGCCCTTCAGGCTCCGGTCGAGTTCGCAAGCTCGGACGAGGTACGGCGCGCGCTGGCCGAGACGCTGGGGACGAATCCGGCATACGAGAGCCTCCGGCACGTCCAGTTCTCGCGACCCGTTCTGGCGCAGCACTGGCTTCAAGCGTCCAACCCATCCGAGCGCTGGAAGTGGGAGGTCATGTTCCGCGATCTGCCTCCGTTCAAGGGTGCGAGCCCGGTGCCAGCCCTCGGTCCGAGTCTGATTCCACTCGAGCCCATCGACTGACCACACGGTCCGCGACTGACGCCATCGACGCGGTTCCGCACGCCGTCTCTTCAGACAACCCGTTCGACGCACCGGCGGGAGCAGCACGGAGACCAGCCTCACGTGCGGACTCGTGCTATTCTTGGGCCGCGCGCGACGACAGTTGCCGCTGTCGACCGACAGCAGGGGCACGGGGTGAGCATGAGGAAGCGAGCGACCCGGATCGCTCTGGCTCTGATCTTGGCCGTAGGATTGACGGCCGCCGGCTACCAGATCGTCACGCTCGAGCGACGCCAGGTCAGTGTCGCTGCTGCGCACGACGGTTTCGAAGAGCTCGCGGTCAGCGTCGGTTCACGCCTCGGCTCGTTGCAAACGGCGCAACAGGCGTACGTGGCCGCCGGGCAAGGCCTCGAGTTCTGGATGCAACAAGCCTCCAGCATCCTCGACGGCCTCAGCCTCGACCTTGTCGAGCTCAAGCGCCTCAGCTCGACACAGGAATCGGCCACCGCCGTCGGCGTCGTCTCCCAGACCATCGACAACTTCATTCAGCTGGACGAACGGGTGCGTGACTACGCGACCAATGGTCAGGTCCTCATGGCCTCCGACATCATCTTCACGGACGGTATCGAGATGATCCAGGGTGCTACCGAGTTCTTGACGATGGCACGGGACGACGAGCGTCGTCGGGCGGTCGGCCTGCGGCAGGAGGCGGAAGGGGGGCAGATGATGATGGTGGCAGGGGCCGGCGCCGGGAGCCTGCTGATCGCCCTGCTCTTGCTGGTAACCGGCACCGGTGCGGCCTCGGACCGGACGGCGGCGGAGGCCGGTTCGGAGGAGGCATCCGAGCCGCTCGCCCACGACCACGTGGGGCTCTCGTTGGGCCCGATCCGACCGGACGTCGGCGCAGCGGGCGACGCCCTGACGGGCGCCGCCGCCCTGTGCGCGGATCTCGCCCGCGTGCAGGATGCGACTGATCTGCCGCCGCTGCTCGAGCGGTCGGTCAAGGTGCTCGATGGCTCCGGTCTCATCGTCTGGCTCACGGGTCACGGCGCGGAGCCGCTGCGTCCGATTCTCACCCATGGCTATTCAGCAGAAACCGTGCGGCGGATCGGCTCGATACGGCGAGATGCTGACAACGCGACCGCCGCCGCGTTTCGCGACGCATCGTTAAAGACGGTCGCTGGCGACGATGCCGCCAGCGGGGCCATCGTCGCTCCACTCGTGACCGGTCGAGGCTGCATCGGGCTCCTCGCCGTCGAGATTCCGCCCGGAGTGGCGCTCGACGAAACAAGGCAGAGCGTCGCCCGCATCCTCGCGAGCCAGCTGGCCCTGCTACTCGCCGAGCAACCCGCGGGCGAGTCGCAGCGCCGCGACGAAGGCGAGGTCCAGGCGCAAGCCCAAGGCTGATGGCCGGCTCAGGTGAACGTCCGGTCCTACCCCACCCATGTCCGTTCGAGGCCTGCTCGGCCTGCTAATTGCGCTCGGCGCCGTCCTGCTAGCCGGCCAGTACCTGAGCGAGCGCTCACAGCACACCGTCGCGCCGGATCCACGTGAAGCGCTTGGGCGCCGCGCCACGTTCGTCGGCGGTACCTCCTGCGCGTCCTGCCACGAGGACCAGACCGCGCTCTGGTCCAGCTCACACCACGACCTGGCGATGCAGGTTGCCGACGACACCACCGTGCTCGGCGACTTCGAGAACTCCACATTCACGTACGCGGGAACCACGTCGACCTTCTTCCGCCGCGATGCCGAGTACATGGTCCTGACGGACGGTGCGGACGGCGAACTCCACGACTATGCGATTTCCTACACCTTCGGCGTCGATCCGCTGCAGCAGTACCTCATCGAGTTTCCCGACGGCCGGCTGCAGGCTCTGAGCATCGCTTGGGACACACGGCCGCAGGCTGACGGTGGCCAGCGCTGGTTCCACCTCTATCCCGACGCGAAGGTCGACCACGAGGACGTGCTGCACTGGTCGGGGCTGGCGCAGAATTGGAACTTCATGTGCGCCGAGTGCCACTCGACGGATCTTCAGAAGCGCTACACACTCGACACCGACAGCTACGAGACCACCTGGTCCGACATCGACGTGTCGTGCGAAGCCTGCCACGGCCCCGGGTCCGAGCACGTCACGTGGGCCGAGGCGGTCGAGCGCCGCGACACGCCGGACGACACAGGCACGCCCGACGGCGTCAGGACGCGAGACGACGTGGAACTGAAGGGGCTGGTCGTCGACCTCGCCGACCGGGACGATGCGGTCTGGAACATCGAAGCCGTGACCGGCCTCGCGACCCGAAGCGTGCCGCGCACGTCGCGGACGAAGCTCGAGCTGTGCGCTCGATGTCACTCCCGCCGCTCCGTCGTCAGCGCTGACTACGTGTACGGCCGACCCTTGGTCGAGACGCATCGCCCGTCACTGCTCGACGACGGGTTGTACCATCACGACGGCCAGATCCGAGACGAGGTGTACGTCTACGGGTCGTTCCTGCAGAGCAAGATGTACGAGGCGGGCGTCACGTGCAGCGAGTGCCACGACTCGCATACCCTGACCGTCCGGGGCGAGGGCAACGCGCGCTGTGCCGGCTGCCACGAACCCGCGGTATTCGACTCGCCGGAGCATCATTTCCACGAGACCGGGACGCCGGGGGCTAGCTGCGTCGAGTGCCACATGCCGGCGACGACTTACATGATGGTCGACCCGAGGCGCGACCACAGCTTCCGGAGTCCAAGACCGGATCTGTCGGTCACGCTGGGAACGCCCAACGCCTGCAATGTCTGCCATACCGATCGCTCGCCGCAGTGGGCGGCCGACGCCGTCGGGCGCTCGTACGGGCTGGCGCGACCATCGGAGCAAACGGTGGAGCGACCAATCCACTACGGGGAGACGCTTGCAGCCGCGCGCCGTGGCGCCCCGGGTGCAGCCGACGCGCTGGCGGCCCTGGCGCTCGACACGCAGGTGCCCGGCATCGTCCGGGCGACAGCCGTCGCGGAGCTGCGCGGCTATCCTGGCACCATCGCCGCCAGCACCATCGAGCAGACCGTCGGCAGCGACGACCCGCTGATCCGAGCAGCCGGCGTCTCGGCGGCAGAGGCATTGAGTCCGGATGCTCGACTTCAGCTGCTGGGTCCGCTCCTGAACGATCCGGCGCGCCTGGTGCGGACGGAGGCGGCGCGCGTCCTCGCGGGCGTCCCGGATACGCTGTTCGCCGAAGCCCAGCGCAGCACGCTGGCGCGCGCGCTCGACGAGTACCGCGCCGTCCAGCACATCAACGCTGACCGGGCTGAATCCCACGTCAACCTCGGGCTCCTGCACGCGCAACGCAACGAACCCCAGGCCGCCGAGGTTTCCTACGAGCAGGCGCTCGCGCTGAATCCCTCGTTCGTACCGGCGTACGCCAACCTCGCCGATCTGCACCGGGCCCAGGGCCGAGATGACGTCGTCGAGACCGTGCTGGAGCAAGGCCTCGATGCCATTCCATCGTCCGGTGACCTCCATCACGCCATGGGTCTGCTCAGAGTCCGGCAGCAGCGGCGCCCTGAAGCCCTGGAATCGTTGGGCCGAGCCGCCGAGCTCATGCCGCAGATGGCTCGCTACAGTTACGTCTTCGGTGTCGCGCTCAACTCGACGGGCCAAGGGTCGCGCGCGCTGGACGTCCTGAACGTTGCCCACCAGCGACACCCGGGTGACCGGGAGATCCTGCTGGCACTGGCGACGATCAGCCGCGACCGCGGCGCGCTCGAAGCGGCCCGCGACTTCGCTCGCCGGCTCCAAACCCTCGAGCCGACCAACCCCCAGATTGCGCAGTTGTTGGCACAAATCGACAGGCGAGCGCCGGTAGACGCGACCCGGGCCCACCGGGCACCATGCCTGACGAAACTCGAGATCGCACCGGAACGAATATGAAGAGTATCTCGAAGCCATCGGCCGGATTCGGCTCCGCGGCCATCCTCCTCTCGGTGCTCGCCGGCACCTTGATCGGCGTGGCCGTCGTCGCGTATTTCGTGACGGGCGATCGAGGGCCGCTTGCGGTTGGCAAGCAACATCTACAAGTACTACATCGCCTACCGATTGAGCGCCGACACCATGGATCTGCGTCACCAGAACGAGACTCCCGACACACCGTGATACCGTCGCGACAGGCTCGCCGTCGGGATGGAGCCCGACGTCGAGACTCGGCTCGAGATCGTCGACGACCGGAGGTGTCGACGCGAGAGTCACCTGCCGAGGTCAGCGTGTCGTCATCCGGTGAGGACGTCTGACCTCGAGGATGCGTGCAGTCTTTGTTTTCGGGTGATCGAGGCCGGCACGGCTCTTGAACTAGAGAGTGGTGTCGCGCGGGATCGGCGGGATGCGATAACCTCAGGCAGGCGCTGGCATCGCCGCATCCCGTTCGGAGTGTGGGTTCGGTTCCGCGCGACGCTTCCTCCTCACGCCAGCGTCACTTTCACGGCAACCGCCGTCATGTCGTCGATGATCGGGGCATCCGCCCTGAAGGACCGAACCGCTCTGAAGAGGTCGTTGACGACGTCCTCGGCCGATTCGTCGCGAGAACGATCGATCACCCCGACCGCCCGCTCGGTTCCAAAATCGCGCCCCTCGGGATCCAGCGTGTCGAAGATGCCATCCGAGCAGAAGACCCAGAGATCCCCGGGTTCGAGATCGAGGGTCAGCTCGTCATACGTCGAACCGGCGAACGATCCGAGCGGGAGCCCCGGGAGCTTGATCTGACGACATCCATCTCGTCCGCATCGGATCGGGTAGGGCAAACCAGAGTTCGACAACATAATGGAGCGGTGCACGAAATCGAATGAGGCGTAGCACAGGGTGCAGTAGTACTCCTCCAGCCGGCGCTCGTGGAGGATCGTGTTCAACGATTCCAGCACCCCGGCCGGTCCGAACCGTTCTGGATCGAACCGACGCCTGAATGTGCGTGAGCGTACGAGCTCGCCGGCGAACGCGCCGTACAAGGCGGCCGCCACACCCTTCCCCGACACGTCTCCGACCGCCACCACGAGCGTGCCCTCATTGGGTGTCAGGAAGTCATGGAAATCCCCGCCGAGTTCCGTTGCCGGCTCGAACCGTCCAGACACCTCGTAATCGGACTGGGCGGGCGCGGCGGTCGGGAGTAGCGCGATCTGTACTCGCTGAGCGAAACGGAGCTCGCGCTCGAGTCGTAGCTCATTCGCCACCACCGCCTCGTAGAGGCGCGCGTTCTCGATGGCCACGGCGGCTTGGCTGGCGAGGACGGTGAGGATGACGACGTCCTGTTTGTCGAACGCGTCGAGCTCGGGGCTCTCCAGATCCAGGACGCCGATGCACCGGTCCTTGAGCATCATCGGCACCGCGAGCTCGGACCGGACGTCCTTGACCACGGGAATGTAGCGGGGGTCGCTCGACACGTCGGGAACCAGCACGGGATCCTCGTGCAAGGCCGCAAAGCCAACCAGTCCCTGACCGATCGGAATGCGCGGAACATCGACCACCTGCCCGTACTTGACCGCCACCTTGACCTCAAGTTCGTCGCGACGGTCGTTGAGCAGAAAGATCCCGAACGTCCTGTAGTCGATGACGCGCTTGGTAAGCTGCGCGATGCGCATGAGAAGGTCGTCGAGGTCGAGAATGGAGCTCACGTCCCGGCCGATCTCGGCCAGCGTCTCGAAGGTCTCGGCGCTCCGGTGCTCGCGCTCGAAGAGGCGCGCGTTCACGATCGCCACTGAGACGTGGGCGGCGAACTGGCGCAGGATGGATTCGTCGATCGGGCCGAACTGGTCGACACCGCCGCTCAGCACGTTCAGGGCTCCGATGACTCGCGCCTTGTGCCGAAGTGGCACGACCAGCTCGGAGCCCATGTCAGGCACCACCGCCGTGTAGCGCGGGTCAGCCGACACGTCGTTGATGCGGATAGGGCGTCCCTCACGGACCGCCACGCCGACCAAGCCCTCGCCGACGGGGAACTGGAGCTGCCGGGACGCCTCCGGATAGCCGACGGAGTGGGCGATGTCGAGCCGGCCGCGATCTTCGTCCAGCAGGTACACGGCGAACGCATCGAACACGACCAGGCGCTGTATCAGCGCCGGGATTCGCTCGAGCAGCTCGTCGAGATCCAGCACCGAGCTCACACGTCGTCCGAGATCGAACAACGTCCTGACGATGTCGTTCTCGCTACTGCGCGCCGGAAGCGATAGCGTACGTGAGCGAGCGCTTGTCTCGGGCTCGGGCTCGGGCTCGGGCTCGGGCTTGGGGGCGTAAGGGTCGATGGCCATCGGGTCGGTTCGGGCTCTCGGAAGCACGCCCGGTCATCGCCAGAAGGGCGCGTCCGGTCGGACGGGTTTGCAGGACGCCGAAACGCAATTATACTTGCTGGTCGCCGCCAAGCCGATCGGCCTTCAATAAATGGAACCACTGACACTACCACTCGACTACGCGGCGATCGAACGGATCCTCCCGCATCGCTACCCGTTCCTGCTGGTGGATCGCATCGTGGAGTTCGAGGTCGACAAGCGCATCGTGGGGATCAAGAACGTCTCGCTCAACGAGCGATACCTCACGCCCGTTCGTGGCGAACCGCCGTGCCTCCCACCCACGATTCTGACCGAAGCCGTCGCCCAGGTCGGCGCCATCATGATTCTCGCCAAGCCCGAGAATCGAGAGAAGCTGATCTACTTCATGGGCATCGACCGGGTCCGGTATCGCCGGCCGGTCCGGCCGGGGGACGTCGTCGTCATCGAGGCGTTCGTCAAGCGGCTTCGCAGCCGCATGGGCCTGCTTCGGGGGGTCGCACGGGTCGATGGCGAGGTCGTGCTCGAGGGCCTGATGACCTTCGCTCTCGGGCCACGCACGTGACGCAGGGCCCACGGCGGGCGCGACGGCCGGATCGTCCAGACTTCCCTGTATAATCGACGTCGTCGTGCCGTCCAGTTCATCGGGCCGTCCGCGAGCCAGCCGGGCTCCACGCGCCGAGGCCTTCGAGCGATTCGTCGAGGCGGTGCACGAGGGAGTCTACATCGGCTCCATCGATGCCCGAGGCAGCACCACGGACGTCGCCAATCCGCACCTGAAGCTGATGTTCGGCTTCGGCGACGAAATCCCACCCGCACAGGTCCGCCCGTTCGACATCGACCGCTTCGTCGACGGCCAGGCGCGCACGGCGTTCATTGACCGCCTGGCGCGTGACGGCGCTGTGTCCGACTATTTGCTTCGGCTGCTCCGGGCCGACGGCATGCCGATGTGGGTCGAAGTCACGGCGCATGCGAGCGCCTCACATCCATCTGGCGGCATCCGGGTCGACGCTCTGATGCGAGACGTCAGTGAGCGTAAGAAGCTCGAGGATCAGGCTCGCGATCTCTACCACCAGCTCCTGCAAGCCGAGAAGCTGGCGGCGCTCGGACAGACGATCTCTGGCGTCGCCCACGAGCTGAACAACCCCCTCGCCACGATCCTGACGTGGGCGGAGCGTCTCTCACAGTTGCCGCTCGATGAGGCCTCGCACCGCGGACTCGAGGCTATTCTGAGCGAGTCGGAGCGAGCGGCGCGAATCGTGCGCAACCTCCTCACCTTCGCTCGCAAGCGTCACACGACCCGCACCATGATCAACCTGAACGAGGTCGTGCGGGAGACGTTGTCACTTCGATCCTACGAGCAGCGTGTCACGAACGTCGTGACCGTCGAGGCGCTCGCCACTGGCCTCCCCGTCGTGTTCGCCGACCCCCATCAAGTCAAGCAGGTGCTCCTCAACCTGATCATCAACGCCGAACAGGCCATGCTCGCGGCTCACGGCCGTGGCACGCTCGTCGTGCGAACGTGGCACGACATCGAGCGGGAATCACTCGTGCTCGAGGTGAACGACGATGGTCCAGGCGTGCCGGACGATGTCCAAAGCAAAATCTTCGATCCGTTCTTCACGACGAAGGATGTCGGCAAGGGCACGGGGCTCGGATTGACGGTGGCCTACGCCATCATCCAGGAACACGGCGGGCGCATTACCATGCGTTCGAACCCCGGAGCCGGGGCGTCGTTCTTCGTGGAGCTGCCGGCGCGAGCCGAGCCCGCCCGGCCCATGCAGACTCGACGAGCACGATCGGCCCCGGTCGAACAGGCACAGGAGGCGGCAGTTCTGGTCGTGGAGGACGAGCCGGCGCTTGCGGCCGCGGTGGCCGAAGCCCTCACCGACGCCGGTTACTCAGTGGACCGGGCCGGCGACGGTGAGGAAGCTCTGGAGAGAATTGAGCAGCGCGAGTACGATCTCGTGGTCTGCGACCTCAAGATGCCGCGCCTCGACGGCATGGCGTTCTATCGCGCAATCGCCGCCACCGCGCCTGCACTCGCCCGGCGTGTCATCTTCGTCACCGGTGACGTCGTCTCGACCGACGCCGAACGCTTCTTGGACGAAAGCGGCTGTCGCTGGCTCGCCAAGCCCTTCCGGTTGACCGACTTGCTGCGCGTCGCGCGCGAGGTCCTCTCGTAGGGCAGCACGACACCGCGAGCCTCGCCTCTGACCGCCGGCTCGTCGCGACTGATCGCACCTTCGCGCTTCTTGAAGGTGAGCAAGACCGGCCGCATGGCCTCTGCCACTTGCGCCGGCGCCATGTCGGGACCGAGCAGCCTGCGCAGCCGCTGCACGGCGCGGGCGTGCAACTGCGAGACGCGGGATTCGTTCACCCCGATCTCCGAACCGATCTGTTTCATGGTGACCTCGCCGTAGTAATACAGACAGATCACCTTACGTTCACGCGCCGGCAGCGCCGCGATGGCCCGTCGGACACGCTCCCGAACTTCCTTCTCGGCGTACGCTCGATCCGGCGCCGTCGGCTCCGATGGAACCAACGCCGGCGGCAGCAGCGCCTCGTCGACATTGTCCCCGGATGACAGCGGAGACGTGGATTCGATCGTGTTGATCCGCACGATGGTGCGTCCCAGACGCGCCTCATCAGAACCCACGCGCGCCGCAAGGTCCGCCAGCGACGGCTCGGCTCCAAGCTCGCGCCGTAACTCCTCGCGGGCCGCCTCCAGCTGGCGACGCATCCGGCGGACACCACGCGGCCAGGCGTCGCGCCGCAACGCATCGATCATGGCCCCGCGCACACGGCGCTCGGCAAATGTCTCGAACTTGATGCCACGATCCTCGTCGTATCGATGCGCCGCATCGATCAGACCGATCATGCCATCCTGAATCAGATCCCCAAGGTCGATCGTGTGGGGCATCGACGAAGCCACCCGGCGAGCCAGGGCTTGGACGAACGGAACCCCGGCGACAATTCGTTCTTTCTCTTTCGCTGCGAGTGACTGGCGCTGCATGTCGTCTCCCTGGCTGAGGTCGCAAAGTCGTTTCGGTTTCTCAAATCGGCCATCGGTGGCAGGACGTTAACTGCCCATCGTGGCGATGCTGATGCCGGCTTCTATCGCAACCCGGGTACCAACTCGAAAGGCGCCCGCCGCAAAGTTCGGCCAAGAGCCCGAATAACAGAGTAACCTACTGTTAAATAATGACTTACAGGTATTGACGATGCGTCGATCGGAAGGACGGGTGACCGGGGGTTCGACCCTGGATGTCGATTTCTTGACATGCAGAGCGAGGCAAAGTGCCACAATTTTGACCACCCACGAACGATTTCGTCAGGTCAGCATGCGCAGCATCGATCACCCAGGGGCACTCAGCGGTCATTCGGTGCAGAGAAGTGAAGGCAGGGGGCTGGCCGGAAGCGGAGGGTTCCTGGCGACTCAGTCGGAGGTCGTCGCGGCGGGCGTCAGGCGGGTATGAATCTCGTGGGCGGTGACCATCGCGCCGAGCAAGGCCTCGACGATGTGATCGGCACGGTTTCGCTCGGATTCGCGAAGCGACTTGACTACGATCAACTCGGCATGGGCGAGGCCGGTGCCCAGTTGATTGTTCAGCCGATGGAATAGGGCACCAAGCGCTGCCACGTCGTCGGGTGGTTTAGCAGGCTGGAACCCGAGGTCGGATTTCGCGAGCACAGCGTCGCCCGGCATGAAATCAGACCCCGGGTTGATTCAGTCGTGCCACCGGTGCGCGTGCCGTATCACCCGGGTCGCGCCACAGCGTGTCGACGAAGATCCGAACCGAGCCACCCGCGGTCCGGACGTACTCGACTTTCCCGTTGGTGATCCAGTTGTAGATGGTGCGTCGGCTCACACCCACCAGGTCACAGGCCTTCATGATCGAGATGGTCTTGCGGTCGGCGATCGTCGCTAAGCTCACGATTCAGTCGCCTCCAGTTGAATGGTTAATGTCCAGCGTCGGTGGACCAGTACGACTAGCCCGTCGCTGACTGATATCGGCGTGGCGAAGCCGGGCCTGTAGGCGACGCCCGGCATCCTTCGGCGGTCGGTCCGTGGACGCGACCGGACGGGGTCGCCTTGACCGTGAATTCTGTTGGGTGTCAAAATATCGGCAGCTTGATAAATGGTTGATACGAATAAACATCTGCTCCTGGTAGAGGATGAGGCCCCGCTTCGAGAGGCGGTCGCCGAGCGCCTCGCGGACCATGGATTCCAAGTCGTACAGGCTGCCACTGGCGAGGAGGCGCTCGAGCGTCTGGCGGATTTCGCGTTCGATGTGGTGATCGTCGACATGCGTCTCCCGGGTGTCGACGGCAGCGAGGTGCTCGAGCGCGCGCTCGAGCGGTATCCCGACATCATCGGCATCATCGTCACCGGCTTCGCCACGGTGAAGACGGCCGTCGAGGCCATCAAGCGAGGCGCGGCGGACTACATCACGAAGCCATTCCAGTTCGATGAACTGCTGCACGTGCTGGAGTCCGCGCTCGAACAGCGGCAGCTCAGATCAGAGAACGCGTACCTGCGCGCCCAGCTGCAGGAGCGCTACAGCTTCGAGGGCATCGTCGGCCGAAGTCGCCCGATGCGCGACTTGTTTCAATTGCTCGAGACCGTCTCCGCATCGAGCAGCACGATCCTGATCACCGGGGAGACCGGCACCGGTAAGGAACTCGTGGCTCGGGCCATCCATCACAACAGCCCACGTCGCGATCGCCGATTCTTGGCGCTCAATTGCAGCGCGATTCCGGAAACGCTGCTGGAAGCCGAGCTCTTCGGGCATGTACGCGGCGCGTTCACCGGCGCCGTCGGGTCCCGACAGGGCCGGCTCGAGCAAGCCCACCGAGGAACCCTGTTTCTCGACGAAATCGGGACCATGAATCTGCCGATGCAGACCAAACTCCTCCGCGTGCTGCAGGAGCGCGAGTTCGAGCGTGTGGGCGAATCGCATCCCACGAAGGTCGACGTCCGAGTGATCGCAGCGACGAACTCGAACCTCGAGGGCATGGTCAGCGAGGGCTCGTTTCGAGAGGATCTGTTCTACCGACTCAACGTCATTCCGACCCATCTGCCGGCTCTGCGGGAGCGCCGGGAGGATGTACCCCTGCTGGTCCAGCACTTCGTCAATCGACTCTGCGCCGACCTGGTGCCAACCCGACCTCCGGTGACCATCGCCCAGGACGCGATGCGACACCTGATGTCCTACGATTGGCCGGGCAACGTCCGTCAACTCGAGAATGCGGTCGAGCGCGCGATCACGCTGACGCCCGGGCGCTCGCAGATCGAAGTCTCCGACCTCCCTCCAGAAGTCCGGCAAGCGAACGAATCCGACCTGGCCGTGGCGCTGCCCGAAGACGGAATGCATCTCGACCAGCACGTCGCCGACGTCGAGCTCAGCTTGATCCGTCAGGCGCTGGAGCGCACGGGTAACAACAAGCGTCGGGCTGCCGAACTGCTGAACCTCAAACGCACCACGCTCATCGAAAAGCTGAAGCGGCTCGAACGTCGCTGAAAGCCCCTGGGAACCGACACGCCGTGTCGGTCGCCCGACCCCCGGCGCACTCCCACCTCGACATCGAGCCTTGAATCCGGGGCGAACCTCGTGACACGAATGGGCATCTGCCTTGCACATCTGGGTCTCGAGGAGGACCGCATGTTCACCAACCCACTCCAACCAGGCAACCAGATCCAGAACTCGATCGACAGCCTGATGACCCAGGTCGACGCGAACAAGGACGGCGTCGTCTCCACCGACGAGTTCGCGGAGTTCCTGACAACGCTGCTCAAGATGACCGAGGAAAGCACGGGTGAACCGGGCCTCCCCGAGCCGACGGTGCCACAGCCGACCCAGCCGATCGCCCCTCCCATCGGAAGCCCGCACATGAGCTTCGAGGGCTTCGACCTCGCTCGTGCCCAGGATCCGGAGAAATCCGCGAAAGACGCATTCGCACAGCTCACGAGCGCCACCGGCACGATGCCCCTGACCAAAGTCGAAGCAGAGCAATGGTTCGAGCAGAACATCCGAGCCGGCATGGAGGAACTAGGACACCAGATCGACTGGGTGAAGGGCGACAAGTTCCAGTTCACGAACTGGCAGGGCACCTACGTGGTCGATTTCGTCCGAGGCGCCGACGGTCCGAACCCGTCGCTGACGTGGATGGCCGATGCGGCATCCGGCGTCCCGACCCTGTCGGGCGGCATGCCGCCGACTCTCGACCCGGGTCTTACGGTCCAGGCCGCATTCGAAAAGCTGGCGGCAGCTGCACAGAGTGTTCCGCAGACCAAGCAGGAAGCCGAGGACTGGTTCAATAGCTACATCCGAGAGGGCCTCGAGTCGATTGGTGTCAACATCGATTGGGTCATCGGTGACAAGTTCGAGTACCAGGGCGCGTCGGGTCCGACTGTCGTCGATTTCATCGTCGGGGCCGACGGCCCGAACCCGGAACTGGGGTGGCTCGTCGAGTAGCCGTCCGTGGGTGAGGGTCTCGCCGACCTCACCCCGCCCTTCTCATCCCGTCGAGCACTCCGAGTAGATTCTCGAACAGCAGCAGCTGTCCACCCGTGCTGGCCGCCACGACCAGGGACGGCCCCGCCCACGCGACGGTCACCGGGAAGTAACACGCCAGCGACGCGCGGGCACCAGTCGAGTGCGTGCACTCGATGATGTCGGCGTGAGGGTACGCTTCCGCGATCCATCCATCACGAGCGCTCGTCGACCAAATCGCACCTTCGGGACCCAGGGCGATCGGCTCAACGACGCGGGAGCCTGGTGACCACAGCCAAGCGTGGCGACACAGGACCCGCATGGTGTACCCGCGAGCATCCGCCGTCCATGGGTCCAGCCGCATCTGACCATTCGGGAGGCACCTCAAACCGAATGCTGGAGGCGTCGGTGCGACCCGCTCGGCCACCCCGCCCGGGCTCCAGACCCAAAGTCCACCCGACGTGCTGGCCCACCAGGTGCGGCCATCCTCCGTGACTTCGGCGCCCGCCGGCCTGAAGTCGAGCGCCACGGTCTGGACGGCCACGCCGGGCCGGGATCGCCACATGAGATAGGGATCGCGACCGCTGTACCACGCGATCGCCCCACCTTGGTCACCCCACGGACGCTCGGCATCAATCGGCGCCGGCCACTCATCCAGCGCCGTGGCTCGCCCGTGCTCATCGAGACGGTAGCTTCGGGCGCCCCCCAACGGCGTCATCGTCGCGTGGACATCCGACGTGCTGAGACCGAAGACGCTCGAAGGAACCGTGTCGGACGACAGGAGCCGCGGGGTGAGCCACACCAGCGGGCGCTTCAGGAATCGCCGTCGTGGATCGCTCGACTCGCGCGTCGATTCGAGCCGCAGCGACACGCGCGTCGTCGATTGCTGCGCTCGGATCGACATCTCGATCGCCAGCGGCTCGCCATCCGCGCTCTCGCCGAGCGCCGGCGATGCTTCGGGCGTGATACCAGGCGCCGCAACCAGCACGCCGGTGAGCGCTCGCATGAGGCGGCTCGGATCGATTCGTCCGCTCGCCGCCAGTTCGTCCGACCCCCGGCCGCCTCTCGACAGCTCCAGCGTGTATCGAGCCGAGTGCCGAGCGTCATTGCCCGTGTCGACAGCTTCGGGCTGTCGCGATCGCGGTGCGATTTCTCGGAGCAGACGGGTGAGCGCGCCAGAGGCCCAGGCTCGCGGTTCCGGGCCGTGAACAACCTTACCCGGATCCAGACTCCCGCAAGCCCACGCCACGAGCATGGCGTTCTGGCGAAGGAGCTCGAGGCGTGCGAGCGAGTCCTTCGAGGACGATTCGGCAGTCCTTCCGGTTGCAGACCCAGCATCGGCCGCGCGTGGCGCATCACCGACCGGCTCGTCGGCCTCGGCCCAGAACCGAGGCACGTTGCCATCTGCATCAACCGCCTTCACAACAGCGGCCACCATCGTCCGATCCAGCGCACGCGCCAGATCGCTTGATGCCGGGGACCAGTCGATCTGGTGAAGCACGGGCACCGAGGATGCGTCCACGTCGCGCTCATGCGCCTTCGGGCTCACACCGAGGGCCAGCTGTCCCTTCGAAGCCAGTAGCCGAAAGAGGATCTCTACTGAACGCCCGACCGCTGCGATTGTCGAACCGTTGGCTCCGGACGCCGACAGGGAGCATGGATTCGCGAGCAGCCGACACAGCTTCTCGACCTCCTCGGCCGGATAGGGGAGGGCGTCGAGCAACCCAGGCGCGACGACACGAGAAATCGGCCGGGCGAGCCGCTCCCCAGACTGCCGAAGCGCGGTCTCGATCTCCTCAGTGGTGACCGTGCCAGACGCGAAGGCCCGCCACTCCCGCACGACGCCTCCCAGGCGATCCGCAGGGTTGCCCAGGTCCGCGGAGAGCGCGTCCACTGCCGCTACACTCGTTACACGACCGGTATCGTAGGCCCTCCGCAAGAACGCCGCCGCATCAACCCGCGGCTTCGCTTCCAGCGTGCTCCGCAGCGAGTGAAGTACGACCTGCCCACCGTGCAGCACACCGGCACCCGAGGCGTTGACGAAACGTGTGCCCGAGGCAGCGACCGTCTGGTCGACGATCCAGTTGCGGAACGCCAGGAGATGCTCGGCGGTCACCGCGTCGGCGCCATTCACATCCGGCTCGCTGACGGCGGGCCAGCGGTTCGCAGACTTCGCCCATTCATCGGGCAGCGTCCCACCCCAGGCCAGCGCCTCAGCCCAGTCATCCTCGTAGACAGTGCCACGGCAGTAAGGACGACCATCCGTGAAGGCCAGGTCGAGCCCTGAGAACACGATCGGGCTGCAGCCCAGGGTTAGAGCCAAATCGACCGCCGACGTCGCAACCGAGCCCCAAGCCCTCAGCGACCCTCGACGAAACCCGACGGATTCCAGCCACGGCCACGGGTGATGCCGGAACGTGAATAGGAAGGCTCGACCCTCGAAAGGCGCCACCGCGTGCGGGTCCAGACTGGCTTCGGCGACGAGCCACGTCGCCTCCAGCGGCGGCAGACCCGCCAAGTGCCGTCCGTTGTCCTCGCTGGGATCGATGGACAAGACGACATCCGGAACGATCCCCTTGGCGAGAAGAGGCCGAACCGCTGTGTCGACAGCGATCAATACCGCCCGGTCCCTCACGGCGGCGAGGTCCGCCATCGCCAGGTCGAGCGACGGCCCGGCTCCCGCCACGATGGCGGGCGCACCCGACAAGCCCCCGGCCAACGGCGACACGTCGCTCTCCCGAACCACAGCTGGAATGTTCCGGAGCGTGTTCAGCAGATAGCGACCCGCGTTCTCGGCTCGGGCGTCGGCGTTGGCCCTGGCGCCGAACAACGAGTCGGCCCAGCGTTTCCGAGCCTGTTCGACAAGATCGGGACGCAGTCGGGCCAGGACCGGATGAATCAAGGCCGCCGGAGGGTCCGCAATATCTGTTAATTGCCCAAAATCACCAAGTGCGGCGTACTCCGGCCCGACGAACAGAGCGAGTCGCTGATGCAGGAGCCACTCTCGCCAATCACGGCGCCCCAGGAAGGCTCGTGCGAGCGCTGGGCTGGGTTCGAGAGCAACGATCTTTGTTGTGCAACTCGGTCGTCGCTCGAGCGCGTCAAGCACGTAACCTAAACCTAGGCCAATTACCAGAATAGTCTTGGGTAAACGACCTGAAATCAAGGCTTCGAGCTGCTGATCAGCCTCCCCCACCGGGTCGCGCTCACTATGCAGCAGCACCCATCGGTCGGCAGGGCCATGCAGACGCGCCACGAGGTCGCCCTGCCGCGAGTTGTCGTCGTCCAACCTCGTGAGGCCAGCGATTCCCCCCGGATTGAGCAATGGCCGTGCCACGGCGCCACGCGCCGATGGGGCGGCCCGAGTTTTGAAACGTGTCGAGGGGCGCGGAGGCTCAGTGGACCGATCCCAGCTCTACATTGCGAATCTCGACGCGCTCAATACGGCTCGGGCGAATCCCTTAACCCTGCCAACCGATTCGGAGGGAAACGTTCGGATCGACGAAGGGCGCGATCCACTCGGCTCTGGTCGATGAGGTGGTGGCGCGCCGACACCCACGACCGACTTTTCGACGCGCGCGAAGGGACCATGATGCCTCAGGTGAGCGTAGTCATTCCCGCGTTCAACGCGGCGGACACACTGACTCGGGCAATCGACAGCGTCCTGGAGCAGACGGTCGGAGACCACGAGGTCATCGTCTGCAACGACGGCTCATCCGATGCCACACCTGAAATCCTCGAGCGCTACGGCAGCCAGGTCATCGCCCTGCATCAGGACAACGCCGGTCGCAGCGCCGCGAGGAATCGCTGTCTCGAGGTGGCCTCGGCACCGTTCGTCGCGTTCCTCGATGCAGACGACTGGTGGCTGCCGACAAAGCTCGAGCGGCAGCTCTCCGCCGCGCAGCAGCATCCGGAGTGTGACGTCTTCTACGGCAACCTCCACATCGTCAACGCCGAAGGAAGCATCTATCGATCGGTCAACGGACGCTGGCACGTCGCGCACAGCGGTTGGATTTTCCCCTTTCTCGTCCGGAACAACTTCGTTCCGACCTCCACCGTGCTCGTCCGGCGGGACGCCCTCGACGCGGTGGGACTGTTTGACACCGCGCTCCCAAGATGCCAGGACCTCGACCTGTTCCTTCGGCTGGCGGAGCGAAGCCGTTTTCACTATTCGAACGTCGTGCTGGGTTACTACGACGACCGCACGTGGGGGACGACGGAGAAGCGGACCGACACGTATCTGATGTTCTTGCAGGTACTCGACAAGGCGAGCGCGCTGTTTCCCGAGCTCGCGCGAGAACACGACCACTATTTCGCCAAGAGCTACAGCGACTGCTACTGCGAGCTGGCGCGCTTCCACGAGGAGCACACGAGCCGGCGAAGGTGGCCGAGTACTACGGGCTGGCCCTGAGTCACACCCCGCGGGCCCGCGTGATTCAGTGGCGCCGGGCGCTGGCCCTGTATGCGGCCGGAGATTTCGAAACCACGAGCGAGGCACTCACGGCGTACCTGGAGCAGGACCCTCATCACGTCGACGCTCGGTTCTATCTGGGCAACGCACTGATGGCACTCGACCGCACCGAGGATGCACGCCTGCAGTACGAGTACGCCCTGTACGGGGGGTATCTCTACCAGCAGTTCCCGGAGTGCGTGAACAACCTGGGCACCGTCTACGCCCGACTCCACCAGCAGGAGCGAGCGGCGGAGCTATTCGAGCAGGCGCTCCAGCAGCAGGACTTCTACAGTGATGCGATGCGCAACCTAGACTCGGTGCGGCGCAACAGCGACCTCGACGAACTCAAATGGACACGACGCAAGGTGTTCTGAACGACGGGCTCTCGTCGAACGGTCGAGTGACTCGGCCCGCGAGGCGGCAGCGTCTCCTGTTCCTGATCTCTCAGCTCGACACCGGAGGCGTCCAGTTCCAGCTCTACCTGCGGTTGCAGCAACTCGACCGGTCGGCCTTCGATTGCCATGTCGGTGTGCTCACAGACGGCCAGTCGTATCTGGTCGACAAGATTCGCAACATCGGCGTGCCGGTGACCTTCCTTCACATCGATCGCGAGCCTGGCCTGTGGCGACGGGTGACGCTGATCCAGCGGTTCATTCAGGACACACGACCCGACATCGTCGACTCCCTGCTCGGATGGGACAACACCTACGGCAACATCGCGGCGACGCTGTGCCGCGTGCCGTTGATCGTGGCGGAGCTGCAGAACGAACGGACCGCAGTCCGACGTACGTATCCACTGAGCTTTCGGCTCCTGGAAGCCCTGGCGCTGCGCTTCTTCTGTGACCGCATCGTCTGCTGCTCGGTCGGCGTGCTGCGGAGCTACGCCCGGTTGTTTCCAGGCTTCACTCGAAAGGCGACGGTCATCCACGACGCCATCGACGGAACGATCACGTGCGTACCAGGCACGCCCGCCGAGCGGACGGCGGCTGTCGGAGCACCCGCCGGCCCGATCATCGGAACGATCGGCCGATTGATGGAGCAGAAGGACCACGAGACGCTGATCCACGCGGCTCGCCGCGTGTGCGACGAACACCCCAACGCGCAATTCCTGATCGGGGGCTACGGCCCGTTGCGCAGGCAGCTGGAGTCGCTCGTCGCGCGGCTCGGACTCCAGGCGAACGTCCGGCTCGTCGGAGAGGTGCTCGAGCCCACGTCGTTCTATGGGCTCGTCGATCTCTTCGTGATGACGTCCCGGTGGGAGGGCTTCCCGGTCGTCCTGCTCGAAGCCATGGCGTGCGGCAAGCCGGTCGTCTCGACGACGGTCGGCGGCATCGCTGAGATGATTCAGCACGGCCACAATGGCTTGCTGTGCCCGGCAGGGAACAGCAACGCCGTGGCCCGAGCGCTGACCGAGTTACTCGATAGGCCCGACCATGCGGCAGCGCTCGGGCGACGGGCAGCGGACGAGATCCGCGGGACCTTCGCGATACAGCGACTCGTGGCGCGGTGGTGCGAGCTGTACCACAGTGCGCGGATCAGCTCCGGCGAGGTCGACGTGCCGCCGGCATCGCCGGCGCGACTTCAGGCTCTCGTGACCCAGCCTCACGCGTGGACGCAAGCTTCCGCGTGCGAGGCTCGCCCCGTTCGAATCCTCGTGCAGCGCCTGTGCCCAATCCCTCAGACCCTCGACCTGCTCGCCGGACTGGCCGCGCGACACCCGGGCGCCCGGATCGACTGCCTGTGCCAGACGGAGGTGCAGGCCCTGCTGGCCGAGGCCAGACCAAAGGTCGGCCTCGAGCCGTACGGCTCCGGGCCATTCACGCTCGCCAAGCTCGGGCTGCGACGACTGTACCGCCTCCGAGCACGCGCGTACGACCTGGTGGTCGTGCCCTACAACACCGCCGCGCGGGCCGGCTACGCCCAGCCCGAGATTGCCGCGCTCGTGATCGGGAACGGTCGCATCGAGACGGTGAACGCGTGGACCAACCCGGTGGTGCCAGCCGGCGCACTCACGTGGAAATCGCTGCTCGAGCGGCGGTTGCGCGGCGCGGCAAGCCGCCCCATGCAGTGGAGTCGGACGTTGCATCTCCTCGCGCGTGGCGTCCGGGTCGGCTCCCGGCGGCAGCTGGCCTGGCGGTACGGCTCGGGAGGGTCCGCATGACGAGACCGACGCTCCGCGTGGGACACATCGTCTCCAGATATCTGCCACTGTCCGAAACGTTCACGCACGACCTGATTCGGTCGATTCGGAATGCCGAGCATCACATCTTCACGACCGCCACCGAAAATCTGAACCTGTTTCCACTGCAAGGACTGACCGTGGCCAACGCGGAGGAGGACTTCGCCGCGCTAGCCCGACGGGAGGATATCGATCTCGTCGTCGGGCATTTCGGCCCGTGCGGCATGACGGCCATGCAGGTGCGCCTACTCAACGACATTCCATCCGTCACCATCTTTCACGGCTACGACGTCTCGATGCTCCTGCGGGACGACCGCTGGGTCGAGCGCTACCGAACGCTGTTCGACTTCGGGACGCACCTGATCTCGGTGTCGGAGGCAGGCCGCGGACGACTGATCGACATCGGCTGTCCCGCTGACAAGGTGTGCACGGTGCACCTCGGCGTCGACGTGGCTCGCTTCGCCTGTCGCCGACAGCGGAGTCGGCGGCGGCATCCTCGCCGGATCCTCATGATCGCCAGGCTCACCGAGAAAAAGGGCGTCGACACGGCAATCCGGGCACTCGCGAGGGCGCGCGAGACCGAACCCTGCCTGAGACTCCGTGTGGTGGGAGAAGGGGACCGTCGTACGGAGCTCGAGTCGCTCGTGCGGGCTCTGGACCTCAGCGACACCGTGGATCTGCTGGGCGCGCTACCGCCCGACCGCGTCCGCCTCGAGCTCGCCGCCTGCGATCTGCTGCTCCAGCCGAGTGTGACGGCAGCCGACGGCGACCAGGAGGGCATTCCCGTCGCGCTCATGGAGGCGATGGCCTCCGGCGTCCCGGTGATCGCGAGCCGCCACTCGGGCATCCCGGAGCTCGTCGTCCATGGCCAGACGGGCCTGCTCGCCAGCGAGCGCGACACGGAAGAGTTGGCCGAACGGATCGTCACGTTGGTCCGAAATCGCAGCCTGCGTCTCGCGCTCTCACGGCGAGCGCGGGTCCGGATGGAAGAGGCGTTCAACCTGGAGATCCAGGCTGGGCAGCTCGGCGCCCTGCTGGAGCGGGTGGCACGACGATATCAGGAGGAACGCCAGATCCGCCCTGTGCCGTCGGCAGCGACCGAGCGCGTACCCACGATCCTCTTCATTCGCTGCGTCCCGGTCCCGCTCGCTTGGGCCAAGCTGGCCATCCTGGCACGACGGCACGCGGACGCGCGGATCTCGGTACTGACGACTCGATCGTCGCAGCACCTCTTCCAGCGGCTTCCATACGTGCACGACGTGATTCCGGTCGAGGGGTCTCGGCTGTCGGTCACAGCACTGCCGCCCGCAAGCCTCGTGAGGTTCAATCGCGAGCCATTCGATCGGGTCGTGGTCCCCTATGCAGACGAGTTGGGCATCGGGTACGACAACGTGCGGGCGGTGGCACTGGCCTGCGGAGGGCGCAACCTGATCGAGATGCCGCGCTCGCACCGCGAGCGACTGGTCTCCATCGACGCCTGGGCACACGGTCTGTCCAACGCACCCGACGAAGCAGTCGACGGAGGTAGGGACCATGCGCTGGGCGCTTGAACCCCCGAACCCTGGGGACCCCTGGACCAGGTTCAGGAGCTACAAGTGGCTCTTCACCAGACTGTTCGCGCGTCTGGTCGCTCCGACTGCCCGGCACGCTCGAGGACGGGTGCTGGACGTCGGCTGCGGTGATCGCCGAATGGCCCACTACTTCAGCGACGTCGCGAGCCGCTACGTCGGGCTGGACTATCCGACGACGTTCTACGGCAATCGAGGCAACGTCGATCTCTTCGGCACCGCCCTCAGCTTGCCGTTCTCAGACGATAGCTTCGATACGGTCGTCTCCTTCGAGGTATTGGAGCATGTCACGCATCCGCAGGCCATGATCGCCGAGCTGCGCCGCGTCGTGCGGCCGGGCGGCGCGGTCATACTGACCACCCCGTTCATGTGGGGCGAGCACTGTCAGCCACACGATTACTTTCGCTTCAGCGTCTACGGCCTGCGTCGTCTGTTCGAGGATGCGGGTCTCGAGGTCGTCGAGCAACGGCGTGCGTGCGGATTCTGGGTGTTCTTCGGCCAGCGACTCTGCTACTACCTGCACCATGTCTTCGGCCCACGGCTCCGGTGGATGCACACGTCGCTCTCGTTCATGATTCTGGTCTGCTCGTCCTTGCTCGAACGACTCGATCTGGTCGACACGGAATACGCCAACTCGCTGATCGTCGGCCGGCGCGCCCAGGAGGTCACGTAGCCGCCATGGATACGCATGGATTCGACTCTCCGTCCGTTCTGTTCATTCGGTCGGTTCCGGTCCCGATCGCCCAGGGGCTCGTGCGGCAGCTCCGGCGAGCCTATCCTCATGCAACGCTCTCAGCACTCACCAACGTGGGTGGCATCGAACCGCTCCAGGCGACCCGGATGATCGACGAGATCCATCCATACAGGTCGAACCAGTTCGGGCTCGTGGCCGCCGGTGCTCGACTCCTGCTGCAGCTGCGGCGTCGAAGATTCGACTGCGTGGTCGTGCCGTTCACCGGCGCGCGATGGCTTCCTTTCTGGAACGTGGGCCGGATGGCACTCGTCATCGGAGGAAACCGCACGGTGTGGCTCCCGTGCGGGGAGGCGGACCAAGGTGTCGACCTCGAACGATGCCCGACCGTCTCGCTCCGGGACTGGCGCCGAAGCGTCGGCGGATTGACGCGCGCGCGCCTACTCCTCCTGCGCCTCCTCACGTGGCCCCTCCTCGCGATCTTCTACATCGGCAGCATGGTCATGCTGACGGCGCTGGCGGCCGTCCTGTTGCCGCTGGTGTGGCTGAAACCTGATGATTCCGACGGGGCCGGGCAAGCCGGATGACTCGGCCATCGACGCGCCGACCGACCGGCTCACAGCCTCTGACCGTCGGCCACCTCGTCTCGAACTACCTGCCGTTGACGGAGAACTGGATTCATACGGTCTCGTGTGCGAGGCCCGACGTGACGCCGGTCGTCCTGAATCGGGGCCGCCAAATAGACACTGGCTGCTACCCGGTGCAGACGGCGCATCACCTGGACGAGCTCGGACCCCGAGATTGCCGGCTCGAGGCTGACGCATGGGAGACACACGGCTACTCACGAACCTTCCGGATCGCCGTGCGCCACACCGCGTGCGATCTGCTCCACGCTCACTTCGGCACAGAGGGCGTGATGCACCTGGAGCTGGCCGCGTCGCTGCGCGTGCCGCTGGTCACCTCGTTCTACGGCTATGACATCGGCGTGCTGCCGCGCGATGCGACCTCCCGCAACGGCCTGGCGCACCTGTTCGATCGGGGTACGTTGTTCCTGGCCGAGGGACCGGCCATGGCCCAGACACTCGCCGGCCTCGGCTGCCCGACCGACCGGATCCGGATCGCGCCACTGCCCGTCGCCGTCGACATGGAACGGCGGCCGCGGCGGAATCCGAAGGACCCGCTCATTCTCATGTGCGGACGGCTGGTCGAGAAGAAGGGTGTCGACGACAGCTTGCGCGCGCTGGCAATCCTGAAGGGTGAACATCGGCTGTCGTTCCGATGCCTCATCGTGGGTGACGGACCCGAGCGGCCGCGACTCGAACAACTCGTGCGCGACCTCGGTCTAGAAAAGGTTGTCTCCCTGACGGGTGGCCTCCCGCTCCCACGCCTCTATCAGCTACTTCACTCGACGACAGTCCTGCTGCAGATGAGCCGCACCGCTCGCGATGGCGATTGCGAGGGCGGTGCTCCGGTCATCCTCGCCGAGGCTCAGGCTCGCGGCGTTCCGGTCGTCGCGACACGCCACTGCGACATCCCGGCCACTGTCGCGGACGGGCAGTCGGGCTGGCTGGTAGAGCCTGGCGACGCGACGGCAGCGGCGGAACGACTCGAGGAGCTGATCGCCAATCGGGAAGCGGCCCGACGACTCGGCAGACACGGCCGTCGTCGGATGTCGGAGTTGCGCTCGGTCTCGGTGTGCGGCCGGCGACTGCGGACGTACTACGGTGAAGCGCTCGAATTGCCTCGGCCGAGACCCAGGCGACTCAGAGATGCTGGCTCACCGCCTCCCATCGCACTTGTCGTCGACTTTCGCCGGCGCGCAGCGGATGTCGACGGGCTCGCACGCCTCGAACAACGTTTGAGCCCTGGTCACCCCAGCCGGTCGGCCGTGCTTCAGGGCCTGGCCGAATCGCTCGATCGCCAGGGCGCGCAGATCGCCGCGGCCCGTGCCTACCGGCGATGGGGCCGCGAGTTCCCCGACGAGAAGTACGCAGACTTCCACGAGGCACGATGCCTGCTGGCCGCCGGCTCGGGTCGCGCCATCGCGCCCCTCCGTCGTTTTCTGGCCGGTCACTCGAATCCGAAATACGCCGCCCACGTTGTCGCCCAGCTCCTGAGTGCTCCGCCGGCAGGCACAGCGCCGGTGATCCGCGCGCTCAGGCGAGCCGTCCCGCCCCTCGTGCGGCTGCCGATCACGGTGCACCATCTCCGTGTTGCGGTCGATCGCATCTCCTCTCCCTCAGAACGATCGAGGCTGAAACGAGAACTCATGACAGTCGCGAGTCGCGATGTTGCACCGCTCGTCCGGCTGCAGGCTACGGCGAACGAGGGAGGTCACCTGCCCCCCGCGATCGAGCGGGCCCTGGCTGATCTGCTGTTGCTGAGCGTGCGGCTCGGACACGGTCGGGCTCGCGTGCGGCTCCTGAGCCTCATCCCTGTCGAGCGGCTGCGGGCAGGGCTTGCCATGTATCAGATCGCGTCGCTGCTGAAGGACGGCTCCTCCGGCGATCGCGACGTCGCCAAGGGTTTGTTCGCCACGCTCGCCAGACGACGGTCGCTCTCGGTCGGCCTGCGAAGCGGCGCTTGCTTTCATCTGGCTCGGCTTGCCAGGGCCGACAACCAGCGGCGCCAGGGCCTCGCTTACGGTCGAAGATGCCTGGCCTTGGATACGGACCATGCTGCCGCCCGAGTGCTTGTCAACCAGCTGGAGCGATCATGACGCCCACGACTGCGACACCAACGGCCACCATCCATCACACCCCGACCGAGGTGTTTCGGCGCCGACTGAGCAGCCCGTGCTGTCGGTCGCCGATCACGGCGCTCGGCGACCGACTACTGAGGTGCACGTCTTGCGGACACCCGTACCGGATCGAATCGTATGGCCCGGATCTGCGACCGGCCGGAACCGACGATGACGGCACGTTCGCGGCGTGGCGAGACGTGCAATCAGCCCTCGCAGCGTGGCGAGCGCAGACCTGGGACGGGAGCGCCGACGCCCGGGCGCGATCCGACGAAACGGCCCGACTGGCCGGCGAGTTTCTCGCGCGCGCAAAGCCCGCAGGGGAGCTACTCGACATCGGGTGCGGCAGCGGTTGGATCGAACCTCTCGTCGCGGCCAGGGGCGCCAGTTACGCCGGAATCGATCCTGCCCCGTGCGCTCCATGCTACGACTTTCCGTTCGTCAGAGCGCTCTCCGACCGACTGCCCTTCGAGGCATCGTCATTCGATGCCTGCCTGTTCTCCTCCAGCCTCGACTACAGCGTCGATGTCGAACGTACTCTCGGCGAGGTCACTCGGGTGCTCCGGCCGGCGGGCCTACTCGCCATCGCCACGCCGATTCACGCCACGAAGGAGACGTCCGGCGCGAGGCTGCACAACCATCGATTCTTGCAAGGGGAGCTCGAGCCGCTCCTGGCGCGACACGTGGGGCCGCATGTCGAGAGCTGGCAGCCCCGTGACAATTACCAGTGCCTCTGGGTTCGGAAGCCAGCATGAGTACCCGGACAGTTTCGCATCGGGCCGAAGTCGGGATCATCTGCTTCTCGAACCTCGACTGGGGCTTCCTTCGCTACCGGAAGCAGCACCTGATGGAGCGGCTCGCCACTCGGATGCCGGTCGTTTATGTCAATCCGCCCCGAGCCACGAAGTGGCGACGCCCGGATCGCTGGGGCCAGGAACGACGCGTCAGCCAGAGCCTGTCGGTGCACGATCCCATCGTGCTGCCGGGCATCAGGAATTGGTCCGGTGCGCGTCGGATCAATCACGCCCTGATTGCCCGAGCCCTCTCCTCGCACCGATCGCGATTGTGCCCGCTGATCGCCTGGGTGTACTCGCCGCATGCCCTGCCGTTCATCGAGCGGCTCACGCCCGAGCTGGTCGTCTACGATATGGCCGACGACTACACCGTGCCCAGCGGCGCCGCGCTCCGACCTGGCGAGCGCGAGGAACTGCAGCGACTCGAGACCCTCGAACGGGCGGTCCTCGAACGGGCGGACGTCGTGCTCTGCGTGAGCGAGCCGCTCGTCGACAAGGCGAGAGCGTGTGGCAGGCAGGCGCATCTGGTGCCCAACGGATGCGACCTCGCGGCCGCCGTCTCGCCGGCGGGACCTCGACCACGGGGCGTGCGACCAAGGATCGGGTACGTCGGTTCGATCGCTCCTCGATTTGACCTGAATCTCGTGCTGGAGATGGCCGAATGCCACCCAAGCTGGGATATCGACCTGGTGGGACCGGTCTCGCCGCTGGTCCACCTGCCAGAACGCCGACCGGACAACATTCGCTGGACGGGAGAAATTCCGTACGCCGATGTGGCCGCGAAGATCGCGTCGTTCGACGTCGGTATCCTGCCGCTGCGTGATATTCCGTTCGCGCATCGCTGCTCACCCATCCAGGTCTACGACTACCTCGCGGCCGGGAAGCCGGTGATCAGCAGTCCAGTCGACCAGCTGGCGCACATGCCCGACCTGGTGGCGACCGCCCGTGGCGCCGGTCAGTTCGGTCGGTCGATCGAGGCGGCACTCGCGTTCGACACCCCCGCCCGCGTCGAGGCTCGGGTCGCTTTCGCTCGACGCAGCAGCTGGGACGCTCGCGTCTCCCAAGTCGTCAAGATCCTCGACGTGGCACTTCAGCCGCGTCCATTGGCGGTGAGCGCCTGATGCTCGAACGGCCGACACTCCTGTACATCCTGCCGTTTCTGCACTTCGGGGTCGGCCGGCTCGTCGCCGATCTGATCCAGTCCGTCGTCGCCGGCGGCACGATCTGCCGCGTCGTCACTTGCGGCCACGCCGGACACCTCGGCGACGACCCTCGACTCGTGGACGAGCTCCGGGAGATCGACGTCGCGCTCGCTCACGCCGACGTCTTCAGCCGCGACCCAGATCGCGTGCGGGCTGCCCGGCTTGCCGTCGGCGAGATCTGTGACGCCGCGGACGTCGCGCTGGCTCACAGCTTTACGGCCATGGCGACCGCGGCGGCGCTGCCGCACGTACCGGTCGTGGCGTCAGCGGTCGGATGGGCGCCAGAGAAGCCACGGTGGCAACGGGCGATGGATGCCTCGATCCTCGAACAGAGCCAGAAACTTACGGCCGTGTCGGAGGCGGTGGCCCACGAGCTCGTCGAGGCTGGACTGAAGCGCGACGCCATCGAGATCATTCGCAACGGCGTCGACGTGTCGGCGCACGCCACGGACCGTTCGGTGTGCGCAGGCCATCCCGTCATCGGAGTCATGGCGCAGCTCACGACTCGAAAGGGCGTCGACGTGTTTCTCGACGCCTTGGCACAGGCGCTCCTGGCACACGCGGGTCGGGCGATCGTGGCTGGAACGGGAGATTGCGCCGACGATCTACGGCGACAGGCCGCGCGTCTCGGTCTCGCCTCGCGAGTCGACTTCGTGGGTCACGTCGACGTCGACGCGTTTCTCGATCACGTCGACGTCGTTGTCGTTCCGTCCCGTTCCGACGCCCTTCCGATCGTGCTGCTCCAGACCATGGCCGCTCAACGGCCGGTCGTTGCGACGCGCGTGGGCGGCATTCCGGAAGCGGTGCACCACGAGGTCCACGGGCTGCTCGTCGAACCCGATGATCCGTCGGCGATGGCTCAGGCGATTGCCGACGTCATTCGGCGCCCCGCCGCCGCGCGGACGCGCGCTCGACAGGGAAGACATCACGTCGAGGCGAAGTTTTCACGTTCGGCTACCACGCTAGCGTACCGCAGCTGCTATTCGCAGGTCCTCGAAGCATCGCCCCGACCCGGACGCGCGGCGCGCCGAGCGATTGCCTCGTGACGATGACGTGCCCTTGCTGCGACGGTCGGTTCCCCGAGTTCACACCGTTCGGGCTGATTCCGCGAGCCAACGCGCAGTGTCCTGGCTGCGGGTCGCTGGAGCGACATCGCTTACTCTGGCTGTATCTGCGGCAGCGGACGAACCTCCTCCAGGCGGATCTCACGGTGCTCCATCTCGCTCCGGAATCCGTCTTGGCCAACATGCTCGGCCGGCTGCCCAATCTGCGGTATCTCTCTGGCGATCTCGATCCGGTGGACGCAATGGTCGCGATGGACCTCATGGCCCTGCCGTGCCGGGACGATTCCGTCGACGTAATCCTCTGCAGCCACGTCCTCGAGCACGTGGCCGATGACCGGAGGGCCATGGCCGAGCTGTTCCGCGTGCTGTCACCGAGAGGTTGGGCGATCATCCAGTCTCCCATCGACTCCTCCCTCGAGCGCACGTTCGAGGACCCCGCCGTGACCGACCCGGCCGAACGCGAGCGTCTCTTCGGCCAGCGCGATCACGTGCGACTGTACGGACCCGATTACGGACGTCGACTCGAACAGGCTGGTTTTCGGCTGCGGATCGATCCGTTCGCCTCAGAGCTCGACCCCACCGTCGTCGCAGAGTGCGCGCTGCTACCGGAAGACCTGTATGTGTGCCGGAAGGATCCGGTGTCAGAAGGCGAGCAGGGCTGAAGCCATCGAAGGCGGCAGGCCGCGCGCCGCCGCCAGCGCGACCTCACACGATTCGTCGAGCCTTCCGTTGGCGCGCAGACAGGACGCGACCGTGGTCCGCAGCGCCAGCCATTCGTGAGGCGCCAGCTCTCGGTCCGCTCCGACCAGGTCCGCCCGAGCCAACGCGGCGTCGAACTGACGCTGGCTCGCAAGCTCGGCGACCTCCAGCACGAGGGGGTCCCGCACGTCGGCCAGGGCGTTCTCGTCGAATGTGTCCCGTAGGTCAGACGCGAAGACGCGATCGACGAGCGCGTCCGCTCGGTGGTCGTACGTATGCCACCTCAGCACCTCTTCCCGGCCGCGCCGGGCGATCGCTTCCCGCTCCTCGGCGTGAGCCAGGTAGTACGCGGCCACTTCCTCGAGATCGGAGTCGTCGTAGATCACGAGGTGCTCGCGATCCAGGAACATCTCGTCGAGTCCGCTGCCCGGGGCGCGGTCGGTCAGAAGCATCGATCCCGAGGCCAGCGCCTCGAATACCCGCATGTTCAGGTCGTTCTTCACGGCGTCGTTGAAGACGATCTTCGATGCCGAGAGTGTACTGGCCATCTCGCGCAGGAACGAACGCTCGAGGTGAACGTCGAACCGGCCCCCGAGGCGGGCCAGCAACTGCCGCCGTCGCACGTGATGCTCGGTCAGACTGCCGACGAACCCGATGTCGTGACGGGGCGGTACGTCCTGTCGTCCGTGCACCTTCGGATCGCAGGCGAGGGGGAGCCAGTCGACGTGCGGTACGCCCGCCCGTACGAACGCCGACCGGTACTCGCGCTGCGCGACGAATGCATGATCGAATCGTGTCGCCCAGTCGACGTGCCACGGCAGGTTTAGCCGTCCTCGAAGCCGTCGACGGTCGTGTTCAGGAACAGTCGGTGTCCGCGAAACGCCTCCTTGAGATCGGCCCAGTTTCGCGTGAACCGACTGTTCTCCTCCGCCTCGTTGAGGCCGAGCAACGTGGAGGGACGACCGCCGAGGATTTCCAGCTGAGCCGTATGCCCTAGCATCAGGTCGCGACGCTTCATGAAGTTGCCGACGCGCAGCACGCGGGCCTCGTCGCCGTGATAGCCGCCGTAGTCCGCCAGGTCGACGCCGGGTGGCACGACGACTCCGTCGAGGTCCCAGTCGCGCTGCTTGGTCTCGGAAATGAAGACGAGCCGCAGACGATCGGTGCCAGACACGAGATCCGCCACCTCCGCCCGATGGCAGTCCTGTTCCACGGTGTTGCCCCCGAGCGCGATCTCGGTCCTCAACATATTGTGGAAGACCAGCACCTTCGCGACGGGAAGCTCGCGGACCCAGAGCAGGTCCTGGACGTTGTGACAGACGACCGCGTCGTAGGCGCCGTCGCGCGCGAGAGCGCGAGCCGTGGCTTCCTTGATGATGCGGGCATTGCGAGGCAACGGACGGGTCTCGTAGAACCAGACGCCGCTGCCGCCCTTCTGCCGTTCGACCACGTCGAACGCGTGGCCAGTCTTGGCCAGCGTGCAGATGTACGCCTCGTGCCAGTTGAAGGTCAGAATTCTCATGGGCGGTCCCGACGCCTCACGCGGAACGGTGCATTGCCACCGACGCAACCGGCGTGAGCGCCCGCCCAACACTCGTCGCGGCAGCCGCCTCGATCGCGTGCGAGCTGGGCTCGAAGCCGGGAACCGCCGACCGGAGCGCCGCGAGGGCCGACCGGGCGTCGCCGACCGCGATGTCGTGACGCATCGAGCGCAGCACGCGAGCGGTCAGCACGCGGTCGAACGCGGGTTGACGGGCCGCCCAGACGCGCGCATGCGACGTTGGGCGTACCTCCACACCCTCTTCGTGCAGGCACTCGGCCTGCTTCTCCCCTGGACGCAACCCGATAAGCTCGATCGGTACCTTCTCGAAGCCCTCCCGGGTCGCCAGCACCAATGCGCGCATGGCGAGATCCACGACCTTCACCGGCGCGCCGAGGTCGAGCCAGTACGTCTCACCCGTCTCTCCGAGCAGGTCGGCTTTCAGGACGAGCGCTGCCGCCTCGTCTGACGTCATGAAGAAACGGCTCGCCTCCAGGTCGGCGACCTGGATCGGCAGGCTGCCCCGGATCTGGTCCAGCATCAGCTCGAGAACGCTGCCATGACTCCCCAGCACATCGCCAAATCGAACGACGATGGGCCGGAACGCTGCCGACGCACCCGCGACGACGGCAAGCTCGGCTAGCCGCTGCGTCGCACCCATCACGCTACTCGGATCGGCCGCCTTGTCCGACGAGATCAGGACGAATCGAGCGCGGGCGGCCGCCGCAGCGCTCAGGGTCGCCGCCGTGCCGAGCACGTTGCATTCCAGCGCGGCACAGACCGCTCCCTCGGTCATCGCGACGTGCGTATAGGCCGCCGCGTGATAGACGACGTCCGGTTGGCTCAACCGACAGGCATTCGAGATCGACCACGCCTTTGAGACATCGCCGAGAATTGGCTCGAGTGGCAGGCTCGGCCAAGCGCGACGGAGCGCCCGTTCGACGTGAAAGAGGTCGTGTTCGGACTGATCGACTAGCGTCAGACACGTTGGCTGGCAACTCGCCAGCTGTCGGGCCAGGGCAGAACCGATTGTTCCTCCCGCACCCGTGATCAAGACGCGTTGTCCCCGGAGCTTTCGGCGATCTGTCGCCCGCAGCACCTTGAGGACGCGACGGCCCAGCAGCGCCTCCTGAGTCGAGCGATCGTCGAGTTCAATCATCGAGACCCTCCAGACGAAGCGGCTCCTCGGCGTGGCTGATCTCTGGATCGAGGATGATCAGGTCGACTCGCCGATTGCGCGCACGGTTGAACGCCGAGTCGTTCGCGAAGCGAGGATGGAACTCCGAGTACCCGGCAGCCGATAATCGGGTGGGCTCGAGGCTCATTTCCTCAACCAGGAAGGCCACGACGTTGACGGCACGGGTTGTCGACAGCTCCCAGTTCGACCCGTAGCGAGTCGTGGGATCGGCACGTCGTCCGTATGCCCCTCGACCCGGACCGGATTCGGGATGCCCGCGAGCGGCTCAGCGAGACGCGCCATCAGTTGCTGCGCATCTGCCGACAGCTCGGCGCTGCCGGTCTCGAAGCTGGCGCTCTCCCGTACCGACACGACAAGGCCTCGACGATCCATCTCCAGCGTCACGGCGCCGCGCACGATCTCCTCCGCGAGCTGCTCGGAGAGCCTGGCGAGCACGTGGCTCAGCGTCTGGTCGTTCCGCCAGGGGCCCGCCTCCACCGACGGACCCGCCACGACCGAGACGGCAGTCGGAACCCGTCCACTCGTCGCCACCGGAATCGGCATCACTTCGTACCGCTCGGCGTCGATCGGGACGGGACGCTCCGTGGACATGGCATCGACGTCCGTCACCGCCGCCCGCCGCGCCGGTTGCGGGCCATCGGACGGGACGGACGCGGGGTGCGTGCCGGCGATTCGGGTGGGCACGGTCACGTCGGTGTCGAACGCCTTCTGCATCGCCTCGACCATCGTCTCGAGCTTGCGTGCATCGACGGAGGAGGCAGCGTACATGGTGGTGAAGAACGCAAGGAGCAAGGTCATGAAGTCCGCGTACGACACCAGCCATCGGTCATTGGCGCCGCGCGGATCCCCGAGCTGTCGAGCCTCTCGTCGGCCCCGCCCCGACCGGTGCTTGGACAACTCGCCCGCCCGCCGACCCGCACCCGGCCACCTCGAGTCAGGCCGCGGGTTCTCGTCGTCCGCGAACGTGCGTCGTCGATCGGTCATGGTCGATATAGCCTTGTAGCTTCTGCTCGAGCACGGCCGGGTTCACGCTCTCCTGAATCGAGAGAATGCCTTCCAGCGCGAGCTCCCGATGGTGCCGGGCACGCCGAGCCTTCACGCGAAGCTTGCTCGCGATGGGCAGGAGAATGAGATTGGCAGAGCCCACCCCGTAGACGGTCGCCACGAAGGCGACCGCGATGCCGGCCCCGAGCTTCGTCGGGTCAGCCAGATGCTCCATCACGTGAATCAGGCCCAGCACCGCGCCCAGGATGCCGAACGTCGGCGCGTACCCGCCGGCTGACTCGAAGACCCGGGCAGGGCGCTCGTCGTGTTCTTCGAGGCTCATCGCGTCGATCTCGAGCGTGTCGCGAATCGCGGCCTGGTCGAAGCTGTCGACGGCGAGCGTCAGACCCTTCCTGAGATACGGGTCGGTTTCGTGATCGAGCATGTCTTGCAGCGAGATGATGCCGTGGCGACGCGCCCGCGTGGCGTAGAAGAGCAGCTTCTCGATTGTCTGCTCGACGGGCAGACGGTCGACCACGAAGATCGATGGCAGGCTCGTCAGCGATTGTCGGATGTCATCGGGCGAGAAGCTCACGAGCACAGCGGCGAGTGTGCCACCGAACACGATGAGTGCGGCGGTCGGTTGCAGCAGCGTACCGATGTTGCCGCCCTCGATCACCTGGCCGAGCAACAGGAGACCGACCCCGAGCGGGACACCGAGCAGCGTCATGACATCGACCCGGCGGCTTCGACCTGCGTTTCCTGTCACGGTTGGTCTCCCCTCGTCGCTCGAACGAGTCGCGCCCGGTCGCTCAGGCGACCTCCGCCGCGCGTTGCAGCTGGTCGGCCGCCCGGATGATGTCGGCCAGTGGCGCCGGTCCGGCAGTCTGGCGTGTGTGCCCGAGCACCCGGCGCATGTACGCTAGGTCCTCCTCGGTGTCGACGGTGAATCGAAGATCCGGGCGGCTCAAACCGGCCGGCGCGTCCAGCTCCACGATGCGAAAGTTTGAGATCGACCGACGGATGTAAGGCGTGACGTGCTCCCGATCGGAGCCATGCGTCACCTCGTCAGCCGCCTGCAGAAGCGCCTCGACCCGAATCCCTTCGACGGCCGATCCGTACGGTAGGTTGCGCTCCGCGACGTAGTCCGCACCGCCGAATCGAAGCCCTCGGAGCACGCGCCGCGGCGCATCGATGTCGACGGCCGGATTGTCCCCGGTGGCTCGAATGACGAACCGACTCGACCCGATCGTCGCCGCCTGCACATAGCGGGCGAGCACGTCTTCAGCGGAACCCCGCACGACGACGGCGCCACTCCGCACGGCCTCGTCTTCCAGGACATCGTCCTCGCGATCGGTCGTCGTCGCCACGACGACGCGCGCGATGTTGGCGGCCAGCAAGCGACTCACGCAGTGCGCAAGGAGCGACCGGTCCTCGACCAGGTGCATCGACTTGCCCGGCAGTCGGGTGGAGCCCATGCGAGCCTGCAGCACGATGATCGCGTCACTGTCGCTCATACCGCTTCCTGCAGGCGACTCATGGGCGGATGCTCCTGGACATCGAGCTCGGCAGACGAGAAGAACATCGTCGTCTCGTAGCTGGTCATCCACCGGTCGGCGTCGAACTCGCCGATCGCAGGCGCCACGTATCGGCCCAGGGCCATCTCCACCATGAGGCGCGGGAAGTCCACGCCCGCCGCGATCGTCAAGGGAATGCCGCCCGAGTATCGGGGATTGATCTCGAAGACCACGGGACCATCGGCGTTCATCCGACACTGGATGTTCACGGCGCCACGGAACTCGAACACCTCGGCGCATGCCAGCGCCAGTTCGATCAGCCTGGGGTCGCTGCAGGTCCGTCCGCGGTCGCTCACGCCGGCTCGGATGACGAGCCGCTCCCGAGGCACGACCGCGATGGGACGTGCGTCCAAGTTGCAGAGGAGATCTATCGTGTACTCCGATCCGTCGAGGTACTCCTGGACGACGGGCTCTTCGACGTAGCTTAGGAAGAAGTCGAGTTCACGTGTGTTCCTGGCGCAGAACGCGCCGACGCTGCCCCGTCCGTATCGCGGCTTCACGAATAGCGGAAACGATGGTGCGGTCGGCAGATCCTCGGGCCGGAAGGACTCTGCGGCGGACACGCCGCCAGCCCTGAGCAGACGACAGGTCTCGAACTTGTCGTTGCACCGCAACGCCGTCTGCTGGCTCGACGTGAAGACCGTGACGCCAAGGGCGGAGAAACGGCCCCGGGCCGCCCCGAATCGTGGCAATTCCTCGTCGATCGTCGGGATCAGCAGGCCGACCTTCTCCGTCTGGCAGATGTCGATCACCTCCGACAGATACGTCGCCGACGAGGAGAGCGACACGGCGTAGGCGCGGTCCGCCACGTGAACGGCCGGCGAGAGGCCGTTCACGTCGGTCACGATGACCGAGCCTTCGACGTTCAGCTCGCGAAGCGCGCGCTGGAAGGCCTCGACCAGCGGCACACGTCGCGAGCCAGCCGTGACCAGGACATTAAGCGACGCCACGGTACTCTCGCTGGACCTGGCCCCCATCGAGGTCGGTCTCGAGGAACGGCGACCCGGCCGGCACGTCGCGGGAAACGCGCACGCCCACGAGCTGACGCCAGCGTCTCGGGTCGAGTCCCGCCGCTGGGCGCAGCGCCACCACGGTGTCCGCCGTCACCCGCTCACCCACCGCGAGATCTCGTGCGGCGTACACGCTGCGGCGACTCGCCGTGAGGTTCGGAGCCTCGACCGGCAGACACCGTTTCTCTCCGTCGCCCAGCAGGGAACGCGCCCGGTCGGCCTGCACCAACATCTCAGCCAGCTCCGCGGCCGTCGACGATACAGCGGCATCGACCACGCCCTGCTGACCGTCGAGCATCAGGTGTCGTTCGTAGAGGGTCGCGCCGAGTGCGACGGCAAGCGACACCGTCAGAGGCTCGGTACCGTGATCCGAAAGGCCGACCGGCAGATCGAACGAATCGACGAGCGTCGCGATCGCCGCGAGGTTGCTGCTATCGGCAGGGGTCGGATAGGCGGACACGCAGTGCAAGAGCGCCACGTCGCGTGCGCCGCAAGCTCGCGCCCACGCCCAGGCATCGGCGACCTCGCCCAGACTCGCCATGCCGGTCGACAGGACGACCGGTCGCCCGGTGGCGGCCACGCGCTCGATCAGTCGATCGTGAGTGAGATCGCCGCTAGCGATCTTGTAGGCATCGCACTCGAGGCGTTCGAGCATGTCGACGGAGTCGGCGTCGAACGGCGTCGACATCACCGCCAGACCTCGCGCGCGGGCGAGCGATACGATCGCCTCGTGGGCCGCTTCGTCGAGCTCGAATCGCCGGAAGAAATCTCGCATCGATCCGAGGTCCACGTGCGCCGGGGGTGGACAGCGCGTCGCGACGAGCTCGTCGGCGTGAAAGCTCTGTAGCTTGATCGCCGACGCGCCGGCATGCGCTGCTGCGTCGACCAGCGCCAGCGCGCAGTCGAGATCGCCGCCGTGATTGATCCCCAGCTCGGCGATGGAGAACAGCGGGTGGTCAGCGCCGATGGTGTGATGACCGATCGTGAATGTCATGAGCAGGCCTTCCTTCTACAAGAGTTGCCGCCTGGTCGGGAAGCTGGGAGAGACAGCGAATGATCGAGTCGGGCCGACCCGAGCCGTGGTCGTCGGCCTGACCGCGGCCTGGCCGATCGAGACGAACGCTCCACATGCCCGCCCGCTTCGCCCCGTCGATGTCGCATCGGGGGTCGTCACCCACGAACACGCAACAGTCCGGCGAGACGTCCAGCCGAGCGGTGATGGTCTGGAACGGAACCTGGTCGGGCTTGCCCGTGCCCTGGCCGTGTTCGGTGGCGAAGATGACTTCGTCGACGAGCGGCCGCAAACCCAAGGCCTCGACTTTCCGCGCCTGAATCGCTGGAAGCCCGTTCGTCAGAATGCCGAGACGCCATGCCGGGCGGAGTGCCGTCAGGACGTCACGGGTCGTGCGCGGTAGCTTGAGACGCGGACGGTGGCTTCGAATGACGTTCACGAGCTCGCCGACCAGGGCGGTAGGAAGCTCGAACCGCTCGCACAGCAGCTGCAAGGCGACCCGCCGCCGACCCGTGCGCATGGCGTTCGCCAGCGAGCCGAAGACGTCGTGAGCGTCGAGACCCCGGGTCGCACACAACCTGCGGGCGACAGCCGAGAAGCCGCTGAGAACGAACCGACGCTCGCGGTAGAGCGTGTCATCCATGTCGAAGATGATGGCCCTGGCCATCCCGGCACCCGTCCCCGAGCATTCCATCAGGCGGCCTCCTGGATCGGCGGCCAGGCCAGGCGTCGGCGCACCACCTCGGCGACCCGCGCCGCTCCGCGACCGTCAATCAGTGCGCGGCCGCGCCGCCGGAGCCGGAGCTGCTCCGGGGCGTCCTCGAGTAACGCCACCACTCGGGTGGCCAACCGCACGGCGGTACGTGCCCGCGCGCTATCCGACGCCGACGCGTCGACACTGCCCCCGTCCAGGAGCGTACCGGCAACCGCAAACGCTCGAATCGTCGGTCGCTGCGCGGCGACCATGGCGACCGCGACCGCAGGAGTTCCGAGGCCGCACGCTTCGTACGCCGTGACGCCACCGCCAGTGATCGCCACGGTGCAGCGGGCCAATTCCTCGGCCAGTCCACGACGAGGCGGCAGCCATGCGATCCCTCGTGGGCCGTCGGGCCGCTGGGATGGCGCCAGACCACCGGCTACCCGAACGCTCGCATCGGGTCGACGTGCCAGGATGTCTGCCGACAGCCGCGCCACGAAACGGGCACGGGGACCACCGCCGAGCGCGATCACGATGCGGTCCGTGCGAGGGGCTTCACGCCCCACGCTCGAACGGCGAAGGCTCAGCGTCGGGTCCACGATCGCGAATCGAGGGCCGACCAGGGCGTCTCGGCTGCGATCGAGATGAGCGTTGCCCGTGACACTGCCGTCGACGAGAAGATCGGCGTCTCCCGCTCCGATTCCGAGGTCGTGGATGCTCACGACAAAGAGGCCCTGTCGATGGCCGGCCCGGCACCACCGCTCGGTCTCGATCGCGTCGGGATCGTCGATCACGAGCACCTCCCGCCGGTCCGCGGCCACGGATGTCACGCTGGGCGAGACGAGGCGGCAGCCGAGCCGTCGCGCCGCCTGTCGGGCCGTGTCACCGCCTCGCAGCGACACACTCGGCCGAACGCCCAACGCGTCGGCGAGCCATACGCACCGCACGAGGTGGCCGTAGCCCAGTCGTGGACCCGCAGCCACACGAAACAGGACGCGACGGCGCACCCCACATGCAGACATGGTGTTCATCGCGACCCGCCCAACATGTCGTGCAGGCTCTCGACCACCCGATCCACGTCGTCGTCCGAGAGTGACGCCGAGAACGGTAGCGAGAGCGTGCGGTCGGATATCCATTCGGCGTAGGGAAACATCCCGCGCACGTAATCGAACCGCTTCGCGTAGTACGGCTGCAGGTGCAGCGCGCGAAAGTGCACGCCGGTGCAGATGCCCCGCTTCGCCAGTCCATCCCGCAGGGCGTCACGCGTGTAGCCCGTCTCATGCTCGTCGAAGAGGATCGTGAAGAGATGCCGTGCGTGCCGGTGACCTGCGGCAACCGGGCTCGGGCAGCGGACCGGGAGGCTGGCCAGGCCGGTTTCGTAGCGCTGCCACAACTCGTCGCGTCGGCGGAGACGCTCGTCGATCCCGTCAAGCTGGTGCAGGCCGATCGCCGCCTGCAGGTCCATCATGTTGTACTTGTAGCCCGGCAACACGACCTCGTAGCCCTCGCTTGGAGAGCGGGAGCCGTAGCGGGCCCACGCGTCACGGCTCATGCCGTGCAACGAGGCGACGCGAATCCACTCGGCGTGTTCGGCGGAGCCTGTCGTGACCATGCCTCCTTCACCGGTCGTCAGATTCTTCGTCGCGTAAAAGCTGAAGCACGTCAAATCGGCGATCGCCCCGACCTTGCGACCGGCGGACACGCCCTCCACACAGTGCGCCGCATCCTCGACGAGGTGAACGCCACGCTCAGTCGCCAAGGCCGCGAGCCGAGGATCCACCGGTCGCCCTGCGAAGTGAACCGGCAGCAGGGCTCGCGTGCGAGGGCCGATGGCTGCAGCCGCCGCCGCCGGATCCAGATTCATCGTGTCGAGGTCGATGTCGGCGAAAACCGGCGTGGCGCCTGTATGAACGATCGCGTTGGCCGTCGCGCAGAACGTCATGGGCGTAGTCACGACTTCATCGCCAGGCCCAATGCCGAGCGCCAGCAACGAGAGATGAAGACCGGCCGTGCAGGAATTCACGGCGATGGCGTGATCCGCACCGATGTAAGCGGCAAACCGACGCTCGAACTCCCGGACCCGCGGGCCGGTCGACAGCCAACCCGACTGCAACGTGGCGACGACCTCGCCGATCTCGTCGTCTCCTATCGATGGTCTGGCGAACGGAACGTCGACGCTACCCTGGACCACGGGTGATTGCTCCTTCACGGGCGACACTCTCGGGCCCTGCGTCGCCATCGCGACGTCAGCCGTCAATCACTCGACGGTCAGGGGCCCTTCGGCGTGATCGAACACCGGGTGCGCCTCTCAGTTGGAAGAGAGGGCTGCAAGGGAGGTACCAGCTCGACCTCAATGATCCTGAGTGGACTCCTGCGTGACCGACGCCAGGAATGAGTCGAGGATGGGCCGCCACTTTCGGAGGGCGGGTTCGACGTCGTACTGGAGGATGTCGGCCACGGCGACCCAGTCCTGGTTCCGCTGGGCCGTGATCAGCGCTTCGACGTGAGCGCCGAGTTCAGCGATCGTGGAATTGACCGACTGCTCCCCCTGCGGACTGGGCATCTCCATCCGCAGGCCCAGACTGACGGCTCCTACGAGCGCTGCCAGCATTCGCAGGCCGTTGGCAAGCTCCACGAGACCGCGATTTGCAGCGTTAAGGTCATGTCCCCGAAAATCGTTGGCGATCTGTCCCGATGCAGCCTGCAGGGTCTCGAGCGCCACAACGGCTTCCCCGAGCGACCGAGCCGCCAACGCCGACGGACGTGCCGATTCGATCTCGATGAGCTCGACGTCTCCCAACGGCATCTGGGTCACGGCGGGCTCCCTGAATGTCGGCTGGTCGACCCCATTGAGTCGAGCCTCCGTCACCACTTCGCCGTGAGGCGAGAGGTCACGGTCCAGGAACTCGAGCAGATCGCCCCATGTCTGGAAGGCGGAATCGTCTTCCTGATCCTTACCGTTGACCACAATCCTCGGCATCGTCATCCTCCGGAACACCACTTGCAGGCGAGAACCTTGCCATCGTGAGTCAGCCGCACCTCTTGACGTTCCCGAGTTCCTCAGCCGACCTGGATCAGCTCGGCCAACTCGGCTTCCAGTTCGACCTGGTGACTCGGGGCCGTACTGCCCTGACGCAACCCTGGTTGGCAGCCCGGGCGGCTCCGGCTTGCATGCGACCAGTTACCTGGTCGGATGCGGTCGCAAGGCTCGGGGAACGGGCGTACGATGCGGTGGTCTGCCATCGGCTCCTCGATCTCACTCAGCTTCGAACTGTCTCCGCGTCCGTCCCGACGGTGCTGCGCGCGAACCCGGAACTCGAATCGATGTTCGGCGTGAGCCCCAGAGAAGCCGCGACAATCATCGACCCCGGAGGCTCCGCGACGATCTGCGTCTTCGACTCCGAAGGACGACGGGCGCAGTGGCAGGAGTGCGCGCCGGGTGACGTCATCCGACCGGGGTTGGATGTCGCAGACTTCGGTCCGTATACCGGTGACCTGGCAAGCGTCCTGGTAATGGGCCATCTCCAGATCGAGCTGCCGCTCCTGTCGGGATACGACGCTCTGGAGCGCGTCACCGCCGGTCTTCCACTCGATTTGCTCGGGTTCAACCCAGCCTTGGGTCGAGACCGCCAGCTCCTGAGCCGCCGCGCGCGGGTCGAGGCCTATCGTCGTCATCGCCTGTACCTCAACACGAGCATTGCGCCGTTCGGAGACGCTGCCAACCTCGCGGTCCTCGAGGCCATGGCCAGCGGAGCGCCGGTCGTCTCGCGGACGGATCCCGCCAGCCCGGTCGACCACGGTGTCACGGGATTCGTCGGCGACGATCCGGCCGGTCTCCGGCTGCATGTGCTCGAGCTGTTGGAGGATCGCGACCTGGCCGCGCGACTCGGGCAGGCGGCGCGGGGCAGGATCGAGCGGGACTATCCTGCGGGTCAGTTTCAGACGCGATGGCAGTCGCTGCTTGGGCACCTCATCGATTCCTCTGGTCAGCTCACGCAGATTTCCGCATGACCTCGGTCGCGCCCCCGGCCAACTCCACGGCGAGCCGCCGCGCTCTTCGCGCGGCTTGAGAGAACTCCTCTTCGTAGACGGCCGCGACCTCGACCAGATCACGCTCGGTGATCGAGTCGAGACGAACCCTCAGATAGGCTACGAGCGGCTTGATCTCGGCGAAGAGCTGAGCGCGTCGCTGTAGGTCGTTCAGGAAACCGGCGATCTGGTCAGACACCCGCCCCCGCTCGGCACTCGTAGCGTGTCCGATGCGGCTGGCCACGGCACTGGCTGTGTCACAGCCTGCCGCCATTTCATGAAGCGCTACCGTGTCGATTCCGCGGACGTCGAGTTCGGGTTGGCCGGGGTCGGGACCGGTCAAGGCGCCCTCTCCTCGCAGCGCGTCTTTCGTGACGGGCAGCGTGGACTCCCAGACTCGTGCCAGGGCGACGCGCAACACGTCGACTCGCGACGGACGCGAGGGCCATACCGTTTCGTACGTGACTCGCCCGTTCGGTCCGAACCGTCCGCGCAGTATGCGAGCTCGCTCCGGCCGGGGAAGCGGCCCGACGTCGAGAGCGTGCGCGACGAGTGCCGCGACGTCGACGGGGTCGATGGAGTCGTGACACGAAACGTGACTGCACTCCGATCCCGCAGCGCAAGGAAAGCAATCGATGACCGGTTCGATGACGAGGTGACCCTCACCGTACGGCCCGGTCTCGTGGACGAACACGGGACCAGTCGAGACGTCGACGACCCGCGTGCCCACCGCACTCGCGACGTGCATCGTGCCAGTGTCGTTCGTCACCAGAAGGCGGCAGCGCTCCAGCAGTGCCGCAAGCTCGGGGATGGAGGTGGCGCCGACCGCATCGTGAGCGGGGCGCGAGGCGTGATGCTGGAACCTTGCGGCGAGCGACCGTTCCACCGTGGCACCGACCAGAACCACTTCGCCGAGTTCGGGAGGCAGGCGAGAGACCGTGTCCGCGAAACGCTCTGGTGTCCAGCGCTTGCGCTCGTCGCTCGCGCCGAGCTGGACGGCGATCAGAGGCCGACTCGCGAGATCACGGGCGGCGAGCCAGTCGTGCATCCTGTCTCGAGCAACGGCCGGCACGGCGATCTCCAGGCCCGCGCGGTCGGCGACGACACCGGCGGTCCAGTTGTGGATGTCGACCAGATTGAATCAGCCCAGCTCCCGACACGTCTGGCTGGACCAGAAGTAGGTCATCCAGGGCCCCTGAACCACGCGCGTTCGGTCCGGCGCTACGAGCCCGCCTCGCACCTCTCGCGACGGCAGAGCGGCAGCGATCAAGCCGCTCAGGTCGCTGTGAGTCAGATTGAGCGTGAGATCGAACGGCTCGGCCGCCAGGTCGTCCGCGAGCGCACGAAGTCGCTCAACGTGGCGCCGCCAATCGGCGGGCGACCGCGCCAACTCACCACCGAGGTCGTTGGCCGGGAACGGCACCCAGCGATCGAACAGGGTGTCCGGCACGGGTACATGGCCGAACAGATCGTGCGTCACCACGGTGATCTCCGCGCCAGGATGAGCGTTGCGGAGGCCACGCAGCATCGGTGTCGTCTGGAGTATGTCTCCAAGGCGACAGAGCTGAAGCACGAGGATCTTCACCGGTGAGTCTCCTTCCTGGTCACGATCCGGCAAGCACCGCCGGGGAAGCCTGCGACACGTCGCCGCCGCCAACCAGGTGGCTCTGCTCCAGCTCCCGCGCGATCCGGAGCAGGAACTCCTCGCGGCTCGCGACCGACGACGCCTCGTGTCGCTCGATGGCGTCGCTCAGTGTCTCGGCTCGCTCACCCACCAGCGCGGCCGCCACGAGCTCGGCCGGAAGAGTGTCGCGGAACACACGCTCGACCCGCTGGGCGTAGGTGTGGTCGCGCAGCACGCGCGACTGCGCGCGCTCGCCCATCGCCTGGCGCTCGTCATCGGCGTCCAGGAAGTGCGAGATGAGGGCCCGGAGCTCCTCGAGACTCGAGAACGTGGCGATGTCACCCTCGTCGAACAAGCCTGATAGCGGGTCGCGGCGGTCGACGACCTGGAACGCCCGACAGGCCGCGAGCTCGAACGTGCGGGGATTCACGTAATCAGGCTGCGGATCCAACCGCGACACGTGCGCGGCCGAGTGCAGATTCAAGTTAATCCTCGATGCTGCGAAGATCCGCACCATCTCATCGAGCGAGAACCTCCCGCCACCGTGTGCGACGAACGGCGCGAGCACCGGATCGGTCCAGCCAGGTCCCCAGATCCGAAGGTTGAAATCCGTCAGCCCACCGAAGAAGTGGCGCCGGTTCAGATACGGTGCTCCGGCGAAGCTGATATCGCTTCCAAAGTGCTCGAGCTCGCCCGGACCGAGTGCGACGGGCCGGTGACAGGCCGGATCGCAAGCCATCGGCAGATACGCCGGCCGCGTTGCGCCCGCCGACTCCAGGCGTTCCAGAAACTTGCCAGGTTGTATCCCGTAGAACCAGTCGTAGGCGGGCGCCAGGTCGCGCCAGTATGTCAGGACCCGGCTGTTCTCCACGAACCAGAACGCGGTCGTGACCCCCGCCTCACGCAGCCGCTCGAGGGCAGCCGGGTGCAACGGGGCCTGCGCCAGTGCCAGCACGAGGTCGGCCCCAGTCTCTATCGCGACGTCGGCCACCGTGTCTCCGATGAGCTGCGCGAGCTGCCCTTGGCGGTACGCCCGATGCTGTCCCGTCGAGCCGTGGCGCGCGAGCGCTCGATACGATGTCGCGAACTCGGCCGCATCGAAGAACGTCACATCGGCGCCGCATGTCGTTGCCGCGGCGGCCGCCGACTGGGCCGCGACGAGTGAGCCGCCGGCTATCGGTCCGACGACAACCACCCGCGGGGCACGTCCGGCGACCGGTATAGCCGGCCAGTGGGCAGCCAGAGCCCGTAGATCGGGGCTCTCCGCCAGGCTCGGCCCGTGCGTCACGACGTCGTGCGCCCGGGCACGCAGGACGGCGACCTCGACCGGATCGTACAGGCCCTCGACCAGAATGACCGGCACGCTCGCCAGGACCGCTCGTATGTCGCGCACCCGCATCGCCGCCGCGAGGGAGCCAGGCCGGTCGGCCACGATGGCAGCCACGTCGATGCCCCGACCGAGCAGCGCCTCCGCCAGGTAGCCGGTCCCGAAGCCAGCCAGCACGACTCGAGGAGCCGCCACGGAGGCGGCCTGGGCCTCGGCCGCGGCCGCCGGGTCTCGGCGACTGTCCAGCGCCCGGCCGGCCCGTTCGAGGATCGGGCGGCCCGTGGTCGAAGTCGCCTCGACCACGGAGTCATCCATCGGCGCCTGGCACACCTGAAGCGCCGTGACCGGGGACCGGCTCGAGAGCGAGGCCAGGTTGGCGTCAAAGATATGGCTCACCTGATGGACTCCACGGGGCTGCATGGGGCTCGGTCTGCCGACGCGCGCGTCGGCTGGCCGACGGTGCTGCTCGTCAGCTGCACGAGATTTCACACTGGTGCACCGTCGTTCGCACCCTGGCGACGTGGGTGGAGCAATCCTCGTGCCTCCTCTCAAGAACTCCCGATCGAATCCGATTACTTGCCTGACTGAACAGGGGCCGGCAGGGAGGTCGGCTCCGGATATAACTCAAGGAGGATTGCAGATGGCTTCGTTCTCAGTAGTCAACAACATCGGCTCGCTAAACGCACAGGCGGCGCTCGAGCGGACGAACACGGGCCTTCAGAAGGCCCTGAATCGTCTGTCGACCGGTCTCCGGATCAACAACTCCGGCGATGACGCAGCCGGACTGTCCGTGGCAAACAGCTATCGCGCTGACATCGCGACGCTGAACCAGGGAGTCCGGAATGCCAACGACGGCCTCTCGACCTTGCAGATCAAGGACGGGGCGCTCGACAACGTCTCCAACCTGGTCAACCGGCTGTCGACACTGGCGGCCCAAGCGGCCTCCGGTAGCACGACGGATGCCAGCCGAGCCACGCTGAACACCGAGTTCTCCGACATCCTGGCGGAAATCACCCGAGAGGTGAATGTGGCCAGCCTCACCACTGCCGCAGGCTTCTCCGTCTTCGTCAGCAACAACGGCAGCAACGGGAAGATCTCCGGCACGGTCGGGGCGGTCACGACGACGACCCTGACGCTCGCCAGCCACGTCCTGACGAGCCAGGCGCTCGCCGAGTCGGCGGTTGGGGCGGTGGCATCCGCGGTGTCCGTCCTCGGGACGACGCAGGGCACGATCGGCTCGCTGCAGAATCGTCTGCAGTTCGCCATCAATCTGTCGCAGACCCAGACGGTTGCCAACACGGCCGCCGAGAGCCGGATCCGCGACGCCAACATTGCGCAGGAAGCGGCGAACCTGACCCGGTTCAGTATTCTGAACCAGTCCGGCATCGCCTCGCTTGCGCAGGCAAACAACGCAATCGGGTCGATTCTCTCGCTTTTGGGGTAATCGGCGCCGAGTCCGTCACGGACTCGGTTCCCGGGTCCAGGGGCTCGGCTTGAGGCATAGGCTCCCGAAGAGTGACGCCTTCGGGAGCCACCTCAACACCTCGCACCCCTGACCAGACCTGGCGCGAATCTCGCATGACACCTCCCGACAAGCTTCGCGGTCGGAACCATATTCTCGGAGCCCGAGCGAGCACCGATCCCGGAGTCAGATAGGACACACAGGACATCAAGGCACTCTATGGGATCGCCGATCACCCTCAGCGGGTTCAACGACATCGACTTCAACGTGATCCTGAACGCGATCATGGAGCAGGAGCGGGTGCCGTTGCTGATCCTGGAGCGACAGCAGAGTTCCTTGAACTCACAATCCGGGGCGTTCGGCAACCTGGCGACCCGACTGGGAGCTCTCGAAACAGCGGTCGACGACCTGGACGACTCGACAGCCTTCGGCCAGCGTTCGGTCACCAACACCGACATCACGGCCGTCTCGGTCACGCCCACGGAGTCCACGCCGGTCGGCACCTACGACATCGTCGTGAACGAACTGGCGCGGGCGTCGGTGCTCGCCACCGACAGCACGCATGCGGACAAGGACACGACCGTCGTCGCCTCCGGCGGCAGCCTGACGATCGGCGCGACGGCCGTCAACATCACGGGTGACGTGACGCTCGAGGGACTGCGCGACGCCATCAACTCGACGAGCGGCGTCGGCGTCACGGCCAGCATCGTGACGCCGGCTGCCGGCAGCTATCAGCTGGTCGTCACGGGCAACGACACCGGCGCAGCGAACGCCTTCACGATCACCAACGCACTAACGGGTGGCGCCGCGCCCGTGACGTTCGACGACTTTGATACCGACGGCATCAGCGGTGATGATGCCTCGGACTACAAGGTCATCGCGACCGATGCGCTCGCCACGATCAACAACATTGCGGTCTCGAGCTCGACCAACGTCCTGGAAGATGCCATTCCCGGCGCGACCGTGACGCTGATCAAGAAGGACCCGTTGGCCACGGTCACACCATCGGAATCAACCAGGACACCGAGGCCACGAAGACCCGGGTCACGACGTTCGTCGACTCATACAACGGGCTGGTCGACTTCTTCGACAGCGAAATCCTGTCGGCTGCGGCTGGCAACTCCGGCAGCATCGGTCGCGACGGCCTCCTTCGATCGCTCCGTACCACGCTCACCTCCACGCTCGCCAGCCAGTTCGCGGTCGGCGGCACCTACGAGACCCTGGCCGAAGTCGGAATCGGGTTCGAGCAGGACGGCCGACTCAGTTTCGACGAGACAGCGTTCGCCGTTGCCATCGACACCGGCACGACCGACCTCGAAAAGCTGTTCGTGGGCAGCGGAGGAACCGACGGCGTGTTCACGGTGCTGGCGAGCACCGTCAAGAGCTACACGGAGAGCGGGGGGCTGATCCCGGACGCGCAGACGAGGCTGGACGATCAGGTGAGTGCGCTCGCGACGCGCATCACTGGCTATGAAGAGCGGCTGGAACTGCGGCGTCAGGCACTTCAACAGGAATTCGCAGCAGCTGATCAAGCGATGCAACAGCTCAACAACCAGGCAGGGCCACTGAGCCAGCTCGGCAGTCAGTACCGCCTGTTCTAGGGAGAGACGTTCATGAACCCTCAGATCTCGAGAGTCCGGGCAGCATCAACCTATCGGACCACGCAAGTGCGGTCCCGATCGCCGCTCGAACTCGTGGTCATGCTCTACGACGGCGCCATTCGCGATATGACAACGGCCAAGGAGGCCCTCGTCGAGGGCGACCTGCCCCGGAAGCGTCAGTCGATGTCGCGAGCCCTTGCGATCGTCTCCGAGCTGCAGAGCTCGCTGAACATGAAAGAGGGCGGCGAGGTCGCGGAGCGGCTCGACGGCCTTTACACGTACGTGAATGGCCGCCTGCTCGAGGCGAACATGAAAGGTGAAACCAAGGCGATCGACGAAGCGCTCGTCGTCTTCTCGACGGTCAGGGAGGCGTGGGCACAGATCGCGGCCCAGCCACCGCAGGCCGCCGAACGAGAGGTTGCGTGACGACTGACGAAGTCGTCGCACTCATTCACGACTATCGTGCGGGACTCGAAGCGGAGTTGCACCTGCTCCACCAGTTGCAGGCTCTGGCCAAGAGTCAGCAAGCGGCCACGCGCGAGCACGAGCTCGAACGCCTCGAAGATGCCACCGACGAGCGCGACCGCGTCATGGCCAGCCTCGTCACGGTGGAGCACGAGCTCCGTCCCACGCGGCAGCGCCTCGCCGACGCGCGCGACCTGGCTAGCCTGGTGCCCGAGTTCGAGCACGTCGTGGCCCTCCATCGAACGGCCGCTGAGCTCGTCTCCACGATCGTGTCGTCCGACGCGGCGTCCAAGGCGTCGCTGCAGGATGCCGAGTTGGCGCGGCGTCTCGCCAGTCGAGCTATCGAAATGGGCGAAACGACGTTGGCCGCCTACCGCCGCGTGATCGCACCGACGGTCAGCAGCGCTTCCCTCGTCGACACTCGCGGCTGAACCGCCGCGTCCCGCTCCGTCGACGCTTCCAGAAACGGTTTCATAGGCCTAACGAAACCTCACTCGAGGCTGGGCGTACGAGGCGCCGGCTCAGCCAAGCGCTAGCCTTGCGCTGCTTCGAGGATCCACTCGGTTGATCCCGCTCGGCTGATCTGCTCGATTGAAGCCGCCGCGCTACGTGATTTTTTGGAGATCGTCAGGCCCGGAGATCGGCCGCCACACTGGGCGAGGCGGCCGTCCGGTCGAGCGGCATGAACGCCCGTCGTGCGGGACGGCTGCGACACGCAAACAGGAAGTCGGAGATCCGCTCGAAGCCGAGTCGTCGATAGAGGGCAGTGGCCGCCGGGTTGTCTTCCGACACGAGAAGCGTCAGGCGCTCAAAGCCCTCGGCCCCCGAGGCTCGGGTCGATGGCAACCTGGGCGATGTGAGCCGTTCCTGGGGCCACCCGGGTTGCCATCACGACGCCAACGACGGCTTGCGTCGATCGTTCTTCGGCTATCACGCTCCAGTCGGGCATGAAGGTTCCGCAGCCAGGCGACCCCAGCAACTGACCGACGTACTGAGCCCATTCACCGAGATTCTTATGTGGCGCGAAGCATCGCTCCGCAGGTGAGCCGGCGTAGGCCTCACCCAGCAGCCGAACCGTCCCGACGGCGTCGGCGTCGGTCCAGGACCTGAGCCGAACCGACTCGATCCCGGGGGCCGTCCCGGGCATCGGGTCCAGATTCGCCATCAGGGTTCGCTCCATGTACGGGAACCGGGTGACGGAGAAGTGGCGTCGCTCGAGCGCGCTCCGCAACGACGGGGACGTCGGAAACACGAAGCAGGATAGTTCCTTGGCGAGCTCGGCCTCCGGAGACGCCAGGATCCCGTCGAGCAGGTGTCGCGTTGCGGATGCCGACCGACCGACCAGCGCACCAACCTCCAGAATCTCGTTGCGTAGCAGATAGAAAGTCCAACCGGCGATCCGGCCGGCTCGGTCACGCACGACGAGTCCGGATAGCTGCCGAGCTCCCCGCGCTCGCTCGATGAGCCTCAGCGACTCGCCCAGGTCCCAGTGCAATGCCTCCGCCCAGCGAACGTGTTCCCGAGCGAACTCCCGCTCGAGAGACGCCGTCTCGATGTCACCCCAGTCGTCGCAGATCACGAGGGCGTCTCAGGCGCGATAGTGGGCTGACCATCCAGCATCTGGCGGAGTCGCTCGACGACAGCCTCGTCCGCCAGCGATGCGCTGGCGGCGGCTCGATTCTCCTGGCGGATCTGCTCGTAGATCTCCTGACGATGAATCGCGACCTTCGGTGGCGCCGTGATGCCGAGCTTCACGCCTTGTCGACCCACACGCAGGACGCGCACCTCGACACCATCCCCGATGATGATCGCCTCGTCGAGCTTACGCGTGAAGACCAGCATGCTATCGGTCAACCCGCCAGAGGCAGCACGCTTCGAAGGGCATAGGCGCTCTGCTGGGGAATGATCTGCGAGCCGACCATGCGAGTGGCGTTGATGACGATCGGTGCCCTGAGATTCGCACTCGTCCCACCTTCCGCGTCAACTGTGAGGATCGACAGCCAGAGCAGTGGCGTCCCCTCGACGGCGCCGACACGGTGCCGTTCGACCTCGCTGAGCTCACGCTGGTACCCGGGAGCGACGAGGGCTGGGTTGGCCACGAGAAACGAGACCGAGGGCGTGCCGACCGAGTGCAGGCATTGCAACGGTGAGAGGACCGGCGAGGCGACCAGCACGAACTCGCGGCATTCCTCGAAGCCTGGCAAACCGTCGGGAAACTGCACGATGTCGCTCGGGTCGAGGTCGAACGATCCGAAACGAGTCTCGAGATGGATCGGGGACGGAGAATCGGCCATGAGTCAGGTCACCTCATCGGAGATAATCGAGCAGCGAGAGCTGGGACGACCGACTCAGCGCGCCGAGAGCCGCCTTATAGGCGGCATCCGCCGCCGCGAGTTCCGAGACCGTCTCCACGATATTCGCGTCTTCGCGTCGCGAGACCTCCTGGGTGTTCGCGAGGCGACGCGCGCCGAGCTGCACCCGACCGCTGTCGACCGATCGCAGAGAGATGCCAACCTGGGCCTGCTGCGCCACGGCCCGGTCGAAGGCGCGGCCGAGCGCGGTCAAGCCGGCGTCTATCCCGGTCGACGTACCCGCTCGGATGGCCGCCGCAAGATTGTCGAGCTCGGTGAACAGGTTGTCTGTGTCGGTCCCGCGGAGAATGGCGTCGGCACTGAACGTCACCTGAACCGAGACCGCACGGTCGATGTCGATCGAGACGGTGCTCGCGTCGCCCTGATAGGCACCAACGGTACCGTCTGGATTCTTCTGGTACGGCGCCGCCGCAGACGTGGCGCCCGAGAAGACGAAACTGCCGGCAATGCGCGTCGAGAAGTTCGAGAAGAGCGCATCGCGGATACCCTCGAGGTTCGTGGCCGCCGCCTCCCGCTGCGTAGCGCTCTGGCCCGAGTTGCTGGCCGCCGCGCCAGTGGTCTGGGCCGCCGTGATGTGGGAGACCAGATCGGACAGCACGGCATCGACGACCGACAAACGGGACTCCACCGTATCCGACGCACGGGCGTATCGGTCGAGGTTGCCGATCTCGGCTCGGCCGCGCACGGCGGCAGCCGCACCGGCGGGATCGTCGCTCGCGGTGTGAATCCGCCGACCGGACGCCAGGTCTCGCTGTCGTTCCGCAAGGATCGAGTTGGTCCGCTCGAGGTCGAGCAGGGCAGAGCGCACCGCCGCGTTCGCACTGAGTCGCACGATTAGGCTCCCAGGGTCCTGATCATCAGCTCGGTCATCTCGTCGACGACGTTGAAGAACCGCGCGTTGGCTTCGAACGCGCGCTGGAACTTGAGCATCATGACGGCCTCTTCGTCGAGCGACACGCCGGAGGTCGCATCCCGAAGGTTCTTCACTTGCGTGACCAGATCCTGGGCAGAGTCGCGTCCGATCTGAGCCGATCGCGCGTCACCCCCGACCTTCCTGATCAGATTCGCAAAGCTGTCGTGAAGCGTGGAAAGGCCGCTGTCGAGCACGCGAGTGTCCCGGAGGTTCGCGATGGCTCGTGCGGTCTGGTTGTCCCCGGACAGCGCGACGCTCGCCGCCCCCACCAGCCGCCCGTTCGCGGCCAGCGTCGGATCCACACCGATGGCTGCGCCAGCACCGGCCGTCGCTCCAAGGGCTGTGAAGAACACCCCCGCGTCGTTGCCGTCGAGATCGAATCCGGCATCGTGCAGGGTGTTGACCTCCTCGACGACCTCGAACGCGACGGTATCGAGACGCGTGAGATAGTCGGGAATCAATACGTCACGCACGTGGAGCGCTCCGCCGACCGTTCCCGAGGTGATCTCGCCGGTGACGGTCCCGCCGTCGTTCTGAATGGCTACCAAGCCATCTGGCGCCGTCGATACGGTCGTCAGGGCATGCGCGTTGTTGCCGATCACCAGCGCCCGGCCGCTCCCGAACGTCAGGTCGATGCCGCCGTCGTCACGCAACATCGACGACACATCGATGAACTCGGCAAGTTGGTCGACCGCCGCCTGCTGGCGGTCGCGAAAGAACGCCTTCGTACTGTCGTCGGCCGTCTGTCCGATGGACTGATTCAGCTCCGCGATGTTCGTCGCAAGGCGATTGATCTCCTCGACGGAGCCCCGGACGATCAGATCGGCATCTTGCCGCGCCGCAACGAGGTCCGATGCCACCGACCGAAAAGCATTGGCCAGCGACTGACCCCGCGAGATCACGTCCTGCCTGGCTGATGGCGACGTCGGGTCTTCGGCAAGCCCCGCGAAGGCGTCGAAGAACGCGGTCAGCGCTCCATCGATCGAGTCGCCTGGTGCGCCCAGGACGGTCTCGATGACGCTCAGGGCGTCGGCGATGGCCGCTTCGCGCGACTCGGTAGGGACCGCCTGGAGGAGGCGACGCTCGACGAACGCATCGCGCTGCGGACGAACGCCCGCCACGTCGACGCCACTACCTGCAGACCCGGGACCCAGCGGAGGGGTCGATTTCAGGTCAATCACGCGGCGCGCGTACCCCGGCGTGTTGATGTTGGAGATGTTGTGGCCGGTGACTTCGATCCCGCGGCGCTGCGCTTCCATCGCCCGGACCGCGAGCTGCAAGGAGCTTGTCAGTGTCACTACGCCCTCGCGTCGACCGCTCGCCTCGACAAGATCCCCCGGGTTTCGCCCCGACGGCTGTAGCCGCCCGTCGCACCCTGACTCGTCAGCGAGAATGAGGCGAACTCGCTCAGAGACGAGCCGAGGCGTCGGCAGCGCCCAAGCGCCGCCCGTACGTGGAACAGCTCACGGCGCAGCCGGCCCGCGTCGTGAGTCGCCGGACCGGCCGGGCCCAGCCGCTCGTTTGCCACCGCCACGGCCCGCGCCAGCAGCTCCTCGGCGGCGAGGAGGCCATCCAGGTTGGCGCCGGACAGAGCACTGGCGACGGTCTCGAGTGCGCGCCGGAGGTCGAGCACGGCGTCGTAGGCTTCTTGGTCCGTCTCCGGCGGCATCAGAGCTCCAGAACGCTATCGATCAGCCGGTCCGCGAGCTTGTCCAGGTCCTGACCCAGCTTGCCCTCCTGTTGGAGCTGGCGAGCCAGATCCACCAGGTAGTTCCTGGTCTCAGGGGCCTTCAGCGCGATCTCGACCTTGGCCTCGACCTGCGACGCCTGTGTCGAGAGGGCGACAGAATCGCCCGAGGCCTGCACCGCCCGACTCACCGATCGGCTTCCCACCGCGTCCTGGATGCCATCCACCTTTCGGGCGTCTGGCGCCACCTGCCTGAGGAGTTGTGTATCTTCGATTTTCATTCGCTACTCCACAGCCACTCTCGGGCCGATGTCCGGCCCACCGATGGGGAAATCGGCATCCGCTTCCACTTTCTTTAATGCCGCGGCAAAACGCCGTGCCGCCAGCTGCGGATCGAGCCGTTGACCCTCCTGCAACACCTCGAAATGTAGGTGCGGGCCGGTCGCACGGCCTGTCTGGCCCACCTCGCCGACGGTCTGACCCGCCGCGACCGTGTCGCCCGTCGCGACGCTCAGACTCGACAGATGGGCGTACCGGGTCCGGACCCCTCCCTCGTGCTCCAGCACGACGGTCCTGCCGTAACCGCCCTGGCTACCTGCCGCCACCACTCGCCCAGCCTTGGCGGCCGGAACCTCTTGCCCATGAGCGGCTCGAATGTCGACGCCACCGTGAAATCGCCGTTGCCCGTTGATCGGATCAGTACGCCAGCCGAAATCTGAGCTGAGGGACGACTCGAGCGGCATCGGCACCGCGACGTGCGAAAGCGATGCGGGTGCCAGCGGAGCGGCCCGCTCGAGCTGGACCGGGGGCGCCGCTCGCTCGAACTGGATCGGCGGTGCGACCGCATGACTCGGCAGCGCACCCGGCGGCTCGGCCGATGTCGCGGCGACCCCGTTCTGACGAGCGAGCGCCTCGGCCAAGCCCTCCGCGAGCCCGAACCCACCGGTCTGCGCCATCTGCCGAGCGACCTCCTGGTGCATCGTGTCGCCCAGTGGACCCGCTCCGAACCCGCGCTGACCTTCCTCGTCCGACAACACCGACTGCTGCATCTGGCGGAGCATCTGCAGGATCAGCATCGCCTCGAACTCGTGGGCGAGCTGCAGCATCGGGTCCTCGGTTCCGCCGGCGACGCGAACGTCACCAGGCTGACCCGGGGTCGCCAGGTCGAAGTGCGGAGCAGGAATGACGAAGTCGTCGCTCATGCGTGACTCACGTACCGTGAACAAGGCGCGAACCGTGGAAGCCCGGAACCTTGAACTCGTGAACCCTTGAACCCTGGAACAGCAGTATTCATATGATGACGATCTCGGCGCGTAACGCCCCCGATGCCTTCAAGGCCTGCATGATGGCAATGATGTCTCGGGGCGTGGCACCCAACGCGTTGAGCGCTTGAACGACGGCATCGAGCGTCGTGCCCTCCGGCAAGGTAATGAGCTGTGCCGTGTCCTCGATCACCTCGACTTCTTGCTCGGGAATCACGACGGTCTGGCCCACCTCGGAGAATGGCGCGGGTTGTGACACATCGAACCGCGTCATGATCCGGACGGAGAGATTCCCGTGGGCCACGGCGGCGGTTCCGATCCTGACGCCCGATCCCACGACGACGGTCCCGGTTCGCTCGTTGATGACGACACGCGCCGACGCATCGACCTCCACGGAAAGCGGCTCGAGCCTGGCCATGAGGCCGGCCAGACTGCTCTGGTAGGCTTCCGGCACGTTCACCGTCACGCTCGCCGGATCAGTGGCCACGGCGGAGTCGGGCCCGAGCTCCTGGTTGATCGCCTGAGCGACACGGTCCGCCGTGATGAAATCTGGCTCCCGGAGAGATAATCGAATGGTCGTTGCGGACGGCAGCTCGATGCCCTGGCCGACCTGCACGAGACCTCCGCCTGGCACACGACCGACGGTCAGATGGTTGACCTGAACGGAGTTGCCACCATCGCCGCCACCGAACCCCCCGATGGACAGTGGCCCCTGGGCCATCACGTGCATCTCACCCGCGGGTCCGCGCAATGGCGTCGCCAGGAGCGTACCGCCCTGCAGGCTACGGGCATCGCCGATCGACGAGGCGGTGACATCGAGCCTGGCGCCTGATCTGACGAAGGCTGGCAGCTCGCTGGTGACGAGCACGGCTGCGATGTTCTCGATCTTGATCTGGTCGCCCGGCACGACGACCCCGAATCGCTGCAGCATGTTGGCGAGCGTCTGGGCCGAAAAGATCGTTTGCCGCCGGTCGCCGGTCTTGTTCAGGCCCACCACGAGACCGTAACCAATCAGCTGAACCGGCTGGACTCCCTGCAGTGAAGCGATATCCTTGACCCGCACCGGCGTCGCGCTCTCGGCCGGAACGGCCATGCCGATCAGAGCAGCGGCGATCACGACGAGCCGTTGGCGACGCGCTTTCATGGACTGTCCCTCGTCAGAAGATCTTGTTCAAGATTCGAACCAGCCAACCGGGCTTGAGGTTGTCCTTGATCAAGCCTCGGCCGAAATACCGGATACGCAACTGGCCCACGGCGGGTGAGAGCACGACGTTCGTTGGCCCGATGTCCGAGGGCCGCACGATCCCGGTCAGCACAACGATCTGACGGTCACCGTTGATGTCGATCTCCCGAACGCCCTCGAGCACCAGATCGCCGCTCGGCAGCACTTCAGCGACTCGGGCGGTCACCACGGCGCTCAGGACGCCCTTGCGGTTCGTGACGCCGCCGCCCTTGAAGCTCGTGTCACTCGCCGTGTCGACGAGCCCGGTCGGGTCGATCCAGCTGGGCAGCTTGCTGTCGAGCCCGAAGAACTTGGTGAGCGACCCGACACCGGTCGATTTCTTGGTGAGGTTCGAGTCGGCCGACCCGACCGCCACCATGCTCTCGACGACCTGGATGGTCACCAGGTCGTTGACGTGGCGCGCTCGAAAGTCGCCCGACAGACCGGCCATCCAGCCGGGTCGAACGGCATGCGCCGGCATGTTGGTCGCTCTCGCGGCCGAGACGTACCGGTCGAACAGCTCGTCGTAGTCGTCGCTGGGTGGATCGATTTGCTGCTGGGCATGCCCGGCGGTTGCGGCGAGGAGCATGACCAAACTCCACGCGACCGCACGGCGCGCCAGCCTCTGTTCACGGCTCATGAATCACCTCGACTTGCCCTCGCGCCACGACGCGGCCGCGCAGCCGGCGACCACTCTCGGGGTTGACGAGTCGAATTAGGTCGCCCAGGCTGCCCCGCTGCGACGCCGTTGCCCGGCCCCGTGCCTCGATCGATCCGATGCGTGCCAACGTCACGACACTCTCGCCGCTCCGGACCAGCGGCGGTATCGTCAGTGCAGACGCCGTAATCGGTTCGCCTGGCTCGACGGCACGCCGCGTTCTCGCGCCGACCACCTCGACGAGTTGCGGCAGGCGCTCGAGGCGGACGCGGCCGATGTCTCCGACCTCGACCGCAACGTCCGTCTCGGCCAAGATCGATCCGCCTCGAACGCGCCGGACGACGGTCGTGTACGTGTGCGACACACGGACGACCGCCTCGGCGTAGCCGACCCTCGTGCGCCGGCGGCGGGACGCGTCGTCGGCCGGCTCGAACAGCAGGAAGCGGGTCGCGCGCCCGAGCGTCGCGCCCGGCGGCGCCGTGGCGATCACGCGACGGTCGAGATCGTGTGTGACACGGAGCAGCAGCGAGTCGATGTGCACCTCGGCCGACTCGCCGATCCGAGCCCGGACGGCCTCGACGATGGCCTCGTGCGCGGGACCCGACACGGCGTCGGGCGGATCGGCCCACGCCAGGGACGCGAGCAGCACCGTCGCGATGCTAACGAACGATGTTGTTGACCTGCGCAAGCATCTCATCTGCAGCTTTCACCACCCGGGCGTTCGCCTCGTAGGCGCGTTGACCCAGAATCATGTTCACCATCTCCTCGACGACGCTCACGTTGGAGTCTTCGAGGAATCCTTGGACGACCGTGCCGATGCCATCGGACCCTGGCACCCCGGTGGTCGGCTCGCCGGAAGCCGTCGTGGCGACGAACTGGTTGCCGCCCAGTGCGCGGAGACCCGACGGATTCTGGAATGTCGCCAGCTCGATCGTGCCAACCTGTTGAGGGGCCGCGTCGCCGGCGATCTGCACCGACACGATGCCGTCGCGGGAGATCGATATCGAGATGGCGTTTGGCGGAATCGTGATCTGCGGCTCGAGCGGATAACCATCCGCCGTGACAAGGGCGCCCTCGCCGCTCAGATGCAGTGCGCCTGCGCGTGTATACGCCGCTTCGCCGTCCGGCCGTGTCACCTGAAAAAATCCGCGACCCTCGATCGCCATGTCGAGCGGGCCGCCCGTCGTACGCAGGTTCCCGCTGCTGAAGTCTCGCGCGCTGGCCACGGACCGGGTGCCCAGGCCGACCTCGAGACCGATCGGTGCCTCGCCAGTGGAGGAGGTGGGTGTACCGGGCGTCTTCGTCTGCTGGTACACCAGGTCCTCGAACTCCATTCGGCTCTTCTTGAAGCCCGCCGTGTTCACGTTCGACAGGTTGTGAGCCACGGTGTCGATATTGGCCTGCTGTGCGGTCATGCCGCTCGCGGCCGTATACAGGGCTCGAATCATGGTCTGGCTCCTCGTGATGGGCGACGGCTCCTCCCCGAAGACCGTCGTGCCATCGCCGCGTCGTGCATCTCAGTCGTCAACGGCGACCGAGTTCAGTGATCGCCCGTCCGTCTACATCGTTCATGAGCACCGATATCCCGCGTTGCAACGCGTCGAAGCTCCGGCTGACCATCGTGAGCTCGGCGAGCCGCTCCTGGATCGAGACGTTCGACTGCTCCAGCATGCCGTTGAAGACGCCCGCAGCGTCCCCCGCGTCGTGTGCACCCGACTCCGAGCGATCCACGAATCGGGTCGGTCCCTCGCGGGTGAGTGCCGTGTAATCGTCGAAGTCGACCAGCTTGAGGCGTCCGACCGACGCCCCGGCGACCATGAGCGTCCCGTCTCGCTCAACAGTGAGCTCGCCGGGCGGCAACTCGATCCTGCCGTCCTCCCCCTGCACCGCGAGTCCGTCGCTGGTCGTGAGCACGCCCTCCGGGCTGCGCTTGAAATGGCCGTCCCGCGTGTACCGGGGTCCGCTTGCCGTCTCCACTTCGAAGAAGCCTGAGCCTTCGATCGTGAAGTCGAGGTCGTTGCCGGTCGGCACGATGGTGCCGGCCGTGAAGTCGACGGTCACGCGGCTGGTCGAGACATCGATTGCCGATTCGAGTGCCTGCTCGAAGTTGGCGCGCCGGGCCACCACGTCGGTCGCGCGCTCGGTCTTGTAGCCAGACGTCTGGTGATTCGCCAGATCGGAGGCGAGCCGGTTCAAATGATCGAACCGGGTTCGGAGTCCGCTGAGCGCTACGTAAGCGCCGCCTGCCATGCCTTCTCCATCGATTCGTGACCCACCGAGAGGACGAGGTCCTCGGCGGTGTGCGCACCCTCGAGCCGCACCCATAACCAGGGATCGCCGACGGTGTGGATCATTCGCAACACGCGACCCTCGCCGGCCGCCGCCACGATTCGGACGATCGCCTCGTCGACACTCCGGACGAACCCGCTATGCGGCTGGGCGTCATCCTCCTCGCGGCCGGAGCCGTACGCGTCCACGAGCGTGGGCCACTGCTCGTCCGACACGAGGAACGCCCCGGCCTCCCAGCCGGTCACCGCGCGCAACGCGCTGAGCGACAGGCGGGGCAGTGGGGCGATGCAGGCGACCTTGAGGCGATGCCGCTCGGCGTCGACCTCGAACGGCACGACGCCAAGGGCGCGAATCGTGTCCCGCGACAGATCGCCCGGTCCCTGGCGCAGCAGGCCGAGGTTGACGGCCATCAGGTACCCGACGCGAGCCTGCGACGACAGCGCCTGCAGGATATCCAGGGACGAGACCCGGCCGAGCTCCTTGAGCTGCGCCCCGAGTCTGAGGCCCGACGACTGCTGCATCGCGAGCGCCTGCTCGACATCGGGTCGCGAGATCGCACCCTGCCCCATCAGTAACAGCCCAACTTTGATCGCGGGCGTGATATAGGCGTGCGACCGTACGCGACCTGCGTCCGAGAGCCGCGCACGTACGACACGCTCGAGACAGGTCGCCGAGCAGTACCAGGCGTCCTCGAACGAGAGCCCGAGGCGTCCGATCAGAGCATCGGGCCGCCATCGACCACACGATTCATGCGCGCATCGAGCCATGGTGTTTGATCTCAGGTGCCTGCGTCGAAACGAGAGTCGGTCTTTTCCGCACAACCAGCGCACGGGCACGCCAACGCATGACCACCGAGGTAGCTGCGCAGCATGACCTCACCTTCCGCCATTCGGGACTCGGCCGCCACATCCTTCACCGATCGACCGCCGCGAAGAGCCCTGGCGACGGTCCGATTCGTGGCGCCCGACGGTCGAGCCGGCCGGGTCTCCTCGGTGCTCCGTCGGATCTCACCAGCCAACGCGCTGAAACCGATCTCATTCGTCTCGGTCAGCAGCGTCAGCACCTTGCCAAAATGGGCGACGCGCTCCTCGACCCGATGAAACGATCGCGCGGCCCGCAGAATCTGCACGAGCAGCACGATCTCGACCAACCCGACGAGCGTGATGACGATACCGGCCGTCCCCATCGAGATCATGCTGCTCATGCTCCAAGGCTCCGAATGCGGTCCGCTGCACTCACGACTTCGGTGACTCGCACGCCGTAGTTCCCGGTCACGACGACGACTTCGCCGCGAGCGACCAGACGACCGTTCACGAGCACGTCCACCGAATCCTCCGGCGCTCGATCGAGCGCAATGACCGAGCCTGGACCGATCCGAGAGAGGCTCGCCAGCGTCATCTCGGTGTGACCAAAGCGGACCGACAGCGGCAGGTCGATGTCGAGCACGACGTCGAGGTTGGACGGCAACTCCGGCGTCGGGCCGGCGACCGCTTCACGATGGTCGTCCTCGCCCGCGTGGTGATCCGCGTGGAGATTCGTGCGGAAGCCTACCGCCATGGTCTCCTGACCCATCGTCATGGTGTACCAGGAGACCGGCTCTCCCGCCGCGGTCGCGTCGGCCGCCTCACACGCCTCGATCGTGACGAACAGACCTTCGAGGCCCGGCCGACCGGCGAGCTCGGCGAGCACGCCGCGCCACAGCGCCGCCAGCGGCTCGGCCAGGCGTTCTTCGCTCGGGCCTTCCTCGCTCGAGCTTTCGTCGCTCGTGCTTTCGTCGCTCGAGTCGGCATCGGTCGCGAGTCCGGCCAGACGGGTCGCTCCGTCAGCCCCGAGTGTCACGATGAGATCCCCGGTCAGCGACCCGTCGACATCAAGGAGAACCACCCACCGGACATCAGGCGCCTCTGTCGCTTCCGCCATCTCGACCGGCACATCCAGCTTGCCGCCTACGTAGGTGGCAAGCTCGGCCGCGAGCGACGCCACGACCTGCTGAATCTCACGACCTGTCGTCTGGGTCATCTATGCCGACTCCGCCAACGAGGAGGCCTGCTCGAACCGCTCCACCTTCAGGCCGGCGCGATGACCGCACCGCACGAGCTGGGCCTTGAACTTCACGTTGCCGTCGACCGAGACGTCCACCGGCTGCTCGATCGACTGCCCGAACGTCACGGTGTCACCTGGCCGAAGTGCGATGAGTTCTCGAACCGGGAGTTGCGTCTGAAGAAGACCCGCGACCGGAAACGGCACGCTGGCGAGCCGGTCTCGGAGCCGCAGGGTTTCCTCGTCGGTGGGCTTCCGGTGCGAACGCTGCCAGGTCGCCGAGAACTTCGAACCGACGAGCTCGATCAACCCCGTCGGCAGTGTGATATGCAACGACCCCACCGCCTCGGCGACCTTCATCTCGCAAGCCACCACGATCATCTGCTCGTTCGGCGTGGCCACTTGCAGCATCTGAGGTCTCGTCTCGCGACCGGAGATATTGAAGCCGATGTCGACAATCGGTTGCCACGCCTCGACCAGATTGTTGGTGATGAACGTGATGGCCGCGTCGACAACGTTCTGCTCGATCTCGGTGAGAGGCCGGTCCATCGGGAGCGCGTTGCCCGTGCCACCCAGCAGACGATCGACCACCGCAAACGCCACTTCGGGGTTGAGTTCAAGCGCGCCGACGAGATCGATAGGCGCCAGCGACAAGGCATAGAACAACGTGGGGTCCGGCAATGAGGACAGGAACTCCCCGTACGTGAACGTCTCGACCGACCGGACGGAAACGCTCGTTGGAGTTCGCAGATAGGCGGAGAGCGAGGTCGCCACGTTGCGCGCAAAGCGGTCGTGCAGGAACTGAAGCGACCGAATCTGATCCTTCGACACGCGGTCCGGGCGCCTGAAATGGTATCGGTGTGCGGACGTGACGGTAGATCTCGGCGCGGAGCGGCGCGACGCCCGCTCGACCTCGTTGGCCGACTCGAGCAGCGTGTCGATCTCTTCCTGGGAAAGAACCTTGGGCATCGGAACTCTTGTGTTCGTTACCGATCGACGGTGGCTGACGGTGCCACCTCCGTCACGCGGATGCTGGTGTGCTCGTCGTCAACGGAGATCTCGCCGGCCGCCACGACGACGCCGTTCGCCATCACGGTCAGATCCCCACCGGCGGTCTGGTCCAGCGCCAGGAGGCGACCTTCCGAGAGGCTCAGACAGTCTCGGACCGTCACCGTACCGGTGCCGACCACGACGCTGACGTGGCACACCAGATCCAACAGCCGGACCACCCCGTCCTTGATCTGCGGCGGGTGGGACGCGGCGGGCGCGTCGTCCGCAGCCGGAGCCGGAGCCGTGGTTTCAGCGAATGGGGTTGTTGTGTCCATCGTGTGGCGTGTGCCTCACTGCGGGAAGAGCAAGGAAGATGCCGAGCCGGCCGGCTGCCGATCGCAGCAATCCTGGTGATTTCCGTCGGCTCCGGACGGATCCGCCTGGGCGAGAGGACGTTCGCCCGGCCAACGTGACGGACTGCCGACATGTGGCCGACGCTTCAGCGCGAAACATTTCGTCGCACCGGGCGCGGAACCGTGGCGTGGGGAGGGCGCCGTTAGGCCGACCGCCGTTCGGCGGGTGCGCCTCGTGCTTCGCGGCGGAAGGCGAGCGACTCGCCCAAGCTGGCCCGGAGCCTGGACAGCGCCAGCGTACGGAGCTGGGAGATCCTGGATTCCGAGACCCCGAAGACCTCACCGATCTCGGCCATCGTGAGCTCCTGGTCGTAGTAGAGCGCCAGAATCTGGCGCTCCCGTTCGGGGAGATTGCCGAGCGCCGCCGCCAGCAGCTGGCGCAGCTCCGAGCGTTGAAGTCGCTCTTCCGGGCCTTCGCCAGGGTCCAGGCATACCTCCAGCAGGCCCATCCCCCCTTCGGCGGGGGCGTCCAGTCGCCGCATGGTGCACAACTCGAGGCTGCGTACCTGCTCGAGCGCGCGTGCGCACTCGTCCGGCGTGAGGTCCATGGCCGCGGCAATCTCGGCCTCCTCCGGCTCGCGGGACAGCTCTTGCCGGAGTCGAGCGATTGTGGTTTCGAACGTTCGGGCCTGCTTGCGGAGTGAGCGCGGCGCCCAGTCGAGCTCGCGCAGCGAGTCGAGCATGGCGCCGTGGATGCGGCGCCGGGCGAAGGCCTCGAACGGCACGCCCATCGATGGCCGGTACCGGCTGGCAGCCTCGATCAATCCCAGGACGCCGACGCTGACGAGATCGGACAGCTCGACCTCCGCCGGCAAGCGCCGCAGGAGACGATAGCCCATCGCCTTCACGAGGCCAAGATTGGCATTGACGAGCTGGTCGCGCTCGGTGAAATCGGCTGCCGTGGCTGTACTCATGGCTGAACGGGAACGGTGATCGTCGTTTCCGGTTCGGCCTCCTGCCCGGATTCGACATGGTCCTGGCCCACCAGGCGTAGCCCTCGACGACCGCCTGGGGCCATGCTCGAGATTCGAGATGCGAGGATGCGAAAACTTCGGCTGGCCGGCGACTGCGGCAGATGGCTCACGATCGGCCTCTGGATCAGCACGGCTTCGCGAACCGCGGGATCGTGCTCGATGAAACCGTAGTACTGAAGACGGCGATGCAGGAATCGGGTAGCCGCCATGTCGAGCTGCTTGAACACCAGGTCCGCCTCGTCTGCATCGCGCGCACCGTTGACCAGGAGGCCGATGGGCTTGCGCGAGTCAGTGAGCGTCAGGATCTTGATCAGGGCGTAGGCGTCCACCATCGCGGTTGGCTCGAGTGACGTGACGACCAGGACCTTCTGCGACGCCGTCAATAGCTCGAGCACGTTGTCTGATACACCGGCAGCCGTGTCGATCAGCAAGTAGTCCAGCTCGTCAGTAATGGAATCGAACGCCGCGTTGAGCCGATCCCACTGGCTCCGAGTCAGTGAGGTCAGCTCCTGGAGCCCGGAGCCTGCCGGGATGATCGACACGCCCGTTGGCCCTTCGACCATGATCTCCCTGATGCTTCGCTCGCCATCCAGGAGGTGACCTAGGTGACAGGGCGGTGCCAGCCCGAGCAGCACGTCAACGTTCCCGAGTCCGAAGTCGGCGTCCAGGATCGCGACGCGCTTCTGGAGTCGACTCAGCGCCACGGCGAGATTGACCACGACGTTGGTCTTGCCGACGCCCCCTTTGCCACTCGTGACCGCGAGGGTCGTGGCTCCAGGGAAGCGCCGCGGTCCACTGTCGGCGACGAGTCTCATGCCAGCTTTCCTTCCAGATGGGGCGTTTCGCCCAGCACGGATGCGGCCAAGAATGGCGCCGTCGCGCACTCTAGATCTTCGGGCACACGCTGTCCGGTACCGACGTACGAGATCGACATGTGTCGGCCATGGAGCACACTCAACAGCGGGGAGACGGAGTCCACTTCATCGATCTTCGTCAGCACGACCCGGTCGGGGCCCTGGTGGCCGCACCCGTCCAGGAGACGTTCGGCCACGCGTGGCGACGTGCTGGCCGGGAGTACCAGGTGGGTTCGCACGTCGGTGCGGTCACGGATCGTCTCGAGCAGATCCGCGGCGCCGCCGCCGTCACGCGACCGGCCTGCGGTGTCGACCAGGACGGGGCGTCGATGGCGGGCGACGATCCCGTCGAACTCGTCGGCTGTCCGGGCGACGTCGAACGACGTGCCGATGATGTCGGCGTAGAGGCGGAGCTGCTCGACGGCGCCTACTCGGAACCCATCGGCCGCCACCAGGCCGAGACGCGTCCCGTGGCGCGCGCGCGCCTGAGCCGCGAGCTTGGCGATCGTCGTCGTCTTCCCCCCGCCCGGTGGACCGACGAAGATTTCGACCGGGACGGCGTCCTCTCGGCCGGCGGCCAATGGTGCGAGCCGATCCGAGAGCGCGCGTCGAAGCGCGGTGGCAGACACCGCCCGAAGCTGTGCCGGCGCCAGGTCGCCGACGACCTCCTCTGCGAGGTTGCCCTCGAGCCCGATCGCCTTGAGTCGAGCCACCGCGTGGTCTCTGGAGTCCTGGGCGCTCCGTTGACGGGATTCCTGTGCGGGTCGTCGGTCGGTCGACACCTCTCGTTCGGCCGCTACCGTCACTTCGACTTCGCGAGCGCCCGCCCAGCCGCGCCAGCCACGCGTCGCGACGAGCCGCGTGGACAGCACGAGCGCGTCAGGACCGAGCTCCTGTCGAGCTCGACCCAGCGCGTCACGCACCGTGATTCCGCGGTATCGCTTCAGATGCATCGAATCAATCCAGCACCGCGATCGAGGCCAGCCTGACGTGCGACGGCACTTCGTTGTGCGAGAGCACGCCGACATGCGGCAGCACCCTCGCGAACAGTCGCCAGAGATGGGGCCGCAGGCCCGGCGTGCACAGAAGCACAGGTTGTGCCACCGCGGTCTCGAGTGCGCGGGCGATACGCCCTGCGATGTTTTGAGCGTCGGTCGGGTCCAGTGCGAGGACGGCTCCCTGCTCGGTCTTGACGATCGACTTGAGCAGACGCTCTTCGAGCGTCGGCGCAAGGCTGATCGTCGGGAGCTCGCCGCCATCGTCCTGGTACTGGTGGCAGATCGCTCGACCGAGCGCGACCCGCACGGCCTCCGTCACGTACTCGGTGTCCTTGGAGGTGCCCGCGGCGTCGGCGGTCGCCTCGAGGATCGTCGTCAGATCGCGGATCGGGACACGCTCACGGAGCAGCTGCCGGAGCACGCGCTGGATGTCTCCGATGCCCATCAGCTTGGGCACCAGCTCCTCGATCAGCTTCGGAGACGTCTCGCCGACCCGATCCACCATTTCCTTCGTTTGCTGCCGACCCAGCAGGTCTGGCAGGAAGCTCCGAATAGTTTCTGAGAGATGGGTCGACAGTGCCGTCGTCGGGTCGACGACGGTGTAGCCGGCGGCCGATGCGTGATCCTTCTGGTCGGGCCCGATCCAGAACGCTTCCAGCCCGAATGCCGGCTCCCGGGTGGCTGTGCCCTCGACGGGTGCGGTCGCGGTGCCGGAGTTGATGGCCAGGAAGCGATCCGGGAACAACTCGCCCCGTGCGACCTCGACCCCCTTGACGAGAATCGAGTACGAGCGAGGACCGAGCTGAAGGTTGTCCGCGACGTGGACGGCCGGCACGACCATCCCGGTGTCGGTGGCGATCTGGCGTCGAATCGCCCGCACGCGGGTCAGCAGCGTCCCGCCTTGCTTCTCGTCGACGATGCCGATCAGCCCGTAACCCACCTCGACGCTCAACGGGTCGACCACCAGTGCCTGCTCGAGCGGGTCGACGGTCGGCTGCGTCGAGCTGTCCTCAACGGCCGTGGCTTTCTGCTCGCGGTTCGCGTAGGCAGCGGCGGCCAGGAGGCTGGCAACGAACAGGAACGACAGCTTTGGCAGTCCTGGAATGAGCGCCAGAGCGGTCAGCACGCCGGCGGCCACGCCGAGGGGCTTCGGACTGGAGAGTAGCTGCGAGGCGACTTCGGCTCCGAGGTCCGACTCGCTCGCCGCGCGCGTCGTGATGAGACCGCCTGACATCGAAATCAGCAGCGCCGGGATGGCCGTGACGAGGCCTTCCCCGACGGTCAGGATCGTGAACGTCTCGGCGGCGGTGGCAAGGTCCAGACCATGCTGGAACACCCCGATGATCAATCCAGCACTGATGTTGACGACGGTGATCACGATTGCCGCGAGCGCGTCGCGCTGCGTGAATCGGATCGCCCCGTCCATCGCGCCGTAGAACTCGGCTTCGCGCTGGATCTTATCGCGCCGTGCTCGTGCCTCCACGTCGTCGATCAGACCGGCGTTGAGGTCGGCGTCGATGGCCATCTGCTTGCCCGGCATGGCATCGAGCGTGAATCTGGCGGTGACTTCGGAGATGCGGACCGCACCGTGATTGATCACGACGTACTGGATGGCGATGATGACGAGAAATACGACGACGCCGACGACGAAGTTACCGCCGACGACGAACTGGCCGAACGACATGATGACGTGCCCGGCCGCATCGATGCCTTGGGCCCCATACAGGAGCACGAGCCGGGTAGACGCGACGTTGGAGGCGAGGCGCAGCAGCGTCAGCACGAGCAGCAGCGAGGGAAACACCGAAAAGTCGACGGGATCGCGCACGTAGATGGCGGTCAGCAGCAGCACGACGGCCAAACCGATGTCGACCGACAGGAACAGGTCGATCAGCAGCGGCGGGAGCGGGACGGTCATCAGCACGACGACGGCAATGACGGCCGCCGGCGCAATGAAGTGGGTGAGCGGGACCGAATTGGTCGATGCGGGCTCAGCCATGCAATCGCTCCGCTACAGCACCAGCTGCTTGAGGCGCACCAGGTAGGCCAGAACGCCGGCCACGGCCTCGAAGAGGTCGGCCGGGATCGATCCGCCGACCTCAGCGCCTCGATACAGCGCCTGGGCCAGAGGCACGTTCTCGACGATCGGCACGCCCGCCTCCCGGGCGACCGCCTTGATCCGCATGGCCAGGAAGCCGCGACCCTTGGCCAGTACAAGCGGCGCCGACATGGTCTGGCGCTCGTACTGGATCGCCACGGCGTACTCGGTGGGATTCGTGATGACCACCGTCGCCTGCTTGACGTCGGCCATCATCCGACGTCGCTGGATCTCTCGTTGCACCTTCCGGATCCGACCCTTGATTTCCGGATTACCTTCGGTGGACTTGTTGTCCTCGCGCACTTCCTGCTTGCTCATCTTCATCGACTCCATGAACTTCCAGCGCTGAACGCCGAAGTCGATGAGCGCCACGATCACGAGAGCGAGAGACGCCTGCCTCAGGAGCCGCTCCACGTTTTCCCACCCGCTCGACACGGCCTGAAAATAGTCCAGGCGTCCGAGGCGAACCGTATCTGCGAGGTGCTCCATCACGATCCCGTAGCCAATCCACGCCAGGATGGTCACCGTGAGCAGCATCTTCACGGTGTTGAAACCGCCTTCCTTGAACCCGAGCCGCTTCAAACCCGACACCGGATTCAACCGCGACCAGTCGACCTTGAGCGCTTCGGTCGCGACCACCCAGCCACTCTGCAGCGTGTTCACCGCGACCGACGCCACCGCCGTGGCCAGCGCCACCGGCGCGACCGTCAGGGCCAACGCCTGCAAGCCGCTGATGCCGATGGTGGTCAGCTGCTCCGTGTCGAGTGCCACCATTCCGAGGCGACCGATACTCGACAGCGTGACGGTCATCGACTCGCCGAGCGTCTCGATCATCAAGCTGCCAACCCAGCCGAAGATCACCACCGCCACGGCCAGGCCACCTGCTTGTCCAAGGTCCCGAGATCGGGCGACCTGCCCCTTCTTGCGAGCGTCCTGAAGACGCTTGCCGGTCGCCTTTTCTGTACGGGAATGTTTGTCTTCAGCCATCTCGGAATCGACTGCGTCTCACTACCGGAAGGCCAGCATCGTCCGAAACGAGAGCTCGAACGCCGGCTCGGTCACGCGTGTGATCAACCCGGGCACGAGCTGAACCGCGGTCGCGAGGGCCGCGAGCCCGACCAGTAGACGGATCGGAAACCCGATGACCATCAAGTTCATCGTCGGCGCCGCGCGCACGATCAGCCCGAGGGCGATCTCCACGACCAGCAGCACGGCCACCACGGGCGCCGCCAGCTGTGCCCCGAGCACGAAGACCAGGCCGAACATCCGCGTGACCAGCTCGACCATCGACGCTCCGTCGATCGCACCGGTCCCGACGGGTAGCTCCGTGTAGGAGCGCGCCAACGCCCGGATCATCGCGTGGTGGCCGTTGATCCCCAGAAACGTGAACATCGCGATCAGCCCGTACATCATGGCGAGCACATTGCTCCGCACCCCCGTCTGCGGATCGACGATCGCCGCAAACGAAAGCCCGAGCTGGAAGGCGGCGAGCTGGCCGGCCAGCTCCGCGCCCGCGAGGACCAGGCGGACCGACATGCCAATCGCGAACCCGATGACCACTTCGCGAGCGATGACCAACGTCAGCTCGCCTGCCGCGACGGACCCGGGAATCGACACGATCGGAAGCAACAGCAGCGCCATGGTCACGGACAGCACTACCTTGAATGACGACGGCGCGGCACTTCCGCCGAACGCCGGAGCCGACCCGAACACCATGCCCGCACGGACCAGCAACAGGCCAAGGCGCAGGACTGGCGCGTAGTCCATCAGCGAATGAACTCGGGGAGACGCTCGAAGAGCTGACGCGAGAAGCCGGTCAGCAGCCGCAGCATCCACGGAAACGTCAGGGCGAACACGATGAACATGGCCGCAGCCCGCGGAATGAACGCGAGCACGTTGTCCTGGATGGACGTGATCGTCTGGAGCATGCTCACCAGGACGCCGGCCACGAGACCAGCACCAAGCATGGGCAGCGAGATCAGCACGGCTGCCTCGATCGCCTGCCGCATCGTGCCCACCACCAGCGCCTCCGACATCTCGCTCCTCTAGAAGAAGCTCCGCACGACAGACCCGACGACGAGATTCCAGCCGTCGATCATCACGAAGAGCAGCACCTTGAACGGCAGCGAGATCATCGCCGGCGGCAGCATCATCATCCCCATCGAGAGCAGGGTCGTGGACACGACCAGGTCGACGAGCAGGAATGGTATGAAGAGGAAGAAGCCCATTTGAAAGCCGGTCTTGAGCTCGGAGATGATGTACGCAGGGATCACGACGCGCATCGGCAGATCGTCGGGTCCGTTCGGACGCTCGACCCGCGCGAGATCCGCGAAGAGCCCGAGATCGCTCTCACGCGTCTGTCTCAGCATGAACTCGCGCACCGGTGGAGCCCCGCGCTCGAGCGCTTCGGCCAGGCCGAGCTCGCCGGCAATCACCGGCTGAACCGCCGCGACGTTCACCTGGTCCGCGACCGGCGCCATGATGAACATCGTCAGGAAGAGCGACAGTCCGATCACGATCTGGTTCGACGGCGCCTCCTGCGTGCCAAGCGCCTGCCGCAAGAAGTGGAAGACGATCACCAGACGCGTGAACGACGTCATCGTGACCAGCACCGCGGGCACGAAGGTCAGCAGGGTCAGCAGGATGACGACCTGCAGCGGCGCCGAAACGCTGCCGACCCCCTCGATGTTCAGGTCGAGGCCCGAGGGCTGCGCGGCGGCCACAGGCGCCAGAGCCAACGAGAGCAGGAGTGTCACGCCGACGACCACCAGGCGCGTCACGTCACACTCCCCGGTCCCGCGGCGATTCGCTCGTCGAGCCGCGAACCGAAGCGTGAGGAATCACGCGGCGATGCGGCGGACGCCGCGTCGAGCTCCGTCACGAGCGAGACCTGGCCGGGCGTGAGCCCGAGCAACAGGCGTCGCCCCTCGACCGCCACGATCATCAGGGACCGCCGCTCACCGAGCGGCACGGCTGCCTCGACGGTCACCGGCCCCTTCACGCGACCCGGCGTCAACCCCAACGCTCCGAGCGATCCACGCCGCAACAGCCAGGCCAGCAGCGCGATCAGCCCGATGACGACCACCAGGCTCAGGAGACCACGTAACGCACCGCCAGCCAGATCTGGCTCCCAACCTTGACCCTGCGACTGTGCCAGCATCAGAAGAGCGGCCGTCATGCCGTCGACTCCATGCGGGGATCAATCATGCGATACACGTCGTTGCACTCGTTTCAGAACTGGATGACGAAGTCGGTGAAGAGGACATCCATCACCACCGAGGGCGCCACGGCAGCGTTGATCGCGTCGACCAACTCCGTCTTGAGGGCAGCCTTGCCCTCGAGCGTCGTGAGGTTCTCGGACATCTGCATCGTCAGAACCTCGAGAACAGCCGCGCGGGCGCGCGTCTGGCGCACCGTGTCGGTCGTGAGCGCGGTCGCTGCGTCAGCGGTCTCGACCTCCAGCTCGATCGTGATTCGAAGGAAGCGGGATGATTCTCGGTCGGCCAGGTTCACCGTGAAGGGGTTGAGCGTCACGATGCCCCCTGGCATCACCGCCGCCTCCTCCTCGGGTGCCGGCTCGATCTCCGCCGCCTCGGCAACGTTCCCGCGGGAGACGCCCCAGTAGTAGGCGCCGCCGCCAATGGCGACCACGAGCACTACGCCAACGGCGATCATGAGCCACTTTCGGCTAGAGCTCGGAGGAACGGCTTCTTCGCTTGCCGCTTCGTTCTCGGGTGTGTCGGCCATGGTCTTTGGTCCGTATCGGGGAATCAGGAAATGTGGAGGGTGTTCTCCCGGTCACGGAGTCAGGTAGCAAGGCCAGTGCCGGACGGGTACGGGAGGTCACGGCCGAAATTGGCCGGTTTGAATAGGAAGGCGAGCGGTCGCCCGGACGGCGGACCGGCCCAGGTGTCGCTGGTCCGACACCGACGAGGGAGTGCCGATCAGGTCAGATCGGGCGGCTCAGACGTGGACCTCGAACCTGGGCGCGTTCTCGGGCGGGCGTCGAGGCGCGCGCTGGCTCTGACGTTCCGCGTTGGCGTCCTCGCGGCGGTCGTGTCGATCAGACTCCTCGAGCACGGTCAGTTGCTCGAGATCGAGACCCTGTTCGCCGAGGGTGCGCCTCAGCTCGGCCTCGTGACCGCGGATCCAGTTTCGGACCTCCGCTGTGCTGGCCTGCAGATCCGCGCGCACGACGCCGTTCTCGACCCGCAGGGACACGTGAATCTCGCCGAGATGCTGGGGGGTCAGCCGCAGTCGCGCCTCGCTCACACCCTGGTTCCACTGGAGCCGTATGCCTCGAATGATCTGCTGCGGCAACTCGACCTCGGTCGGCGTCTGCAGGTCGTGACCCAACGCAGCGATCGTGGCATTCGCCCCGACTGGCTGGCCAAGCGGAGCAAATCCGATCGGCGTGGCGCCCAGCAGCGCCGACGGAATCTGCCCGGCCGGCCGCGCCAGGGACAGCGATTGGAGAGGCGGGCGCACCGGGCCGCGCGTCACCTCCAAGCCATCGATGAATCGTCGAGCGACGGCCGCGTCGTCCGAGTCGGCGAACTCGCCGGCAGCAACTTGAGCGGCGAACCGAGCCCCGGGGTCGGCCTCGGCGTCCGATTGGGCCTCATTCCCCACCAGAGTGCCAACCAGACGCTGAAGGAGACCTTGAGCCTTCGGCTCCGGCGTGGCAGAGGCCGTCGAATCCTCCAGCGCAGATGTCACGATTCGGCCAATCGCACTGCCCGTCCGAGCCTGACCCGCTTCGTCCGCGTGCTGAAGCGCGGCATGCAGAGCTCGACGCGCCGCGCGCACGGTGGCGTCCACTCGGACCCGATCCAGCAGTACCTCTGGGTCGGCGGGTGGCCCCTGCGACTCGGGGATGGACCGTCCATCCTCGGCGGCTTGCGCCATGCCGACTGGCTGCTTCGGTGCGACGCGCGCGGCTCCATCTTCCGGGGTCGACGACGCGCCGGGGCCAAGCTCGGTGATGAGGGACTGCTGTGACGTGGTTCCAGAGGACTGCTGCTCGACGCCACCGGTGGCATTGGCACCAGCCGCGAGTGACGAACCCTGGCTGACAGGGCGCGATGTGTCCGGTTCCCGAGACGTCTCGTGCCGGCGGAGCCGGTTGCGCCGGATTGGTGTCAACGCCTCTCGGTGGCCGAGGGTCAGCAACTACGTCGCGCGCCCGGTCTACTCTGGTGTCGTTTTGAGCATCGTCCGACTGAGTTGAACCATCGTGCGATCGGGGCTGCGCCCTCGGAGGGTCAACCGGGTCGCGTCGGACCGGTGCGTCGAGTGATTCGTCCTCGTTTGCGACTTCGACGGACTTGTCGGCGTCCTCATCGCGCCCAGGAGCGACGGCTTCCGACTCCTCCAACGACGGAGCCACTTCCTGCGCTGCATCGTCGCTTCCAGCAGACGGAACTGGCTCGGCTGAGCCTTCTGAACCGGGGCGCGACCCGAGGTCTTCGGTTCGGGTCAGAGCCGCCGGTCCCGCCAGATCCTCGGTCGGTGTGACGGCATCCGCCCCCCCAGATTCGGTGGGCGGAGGCTGACCGGTCGGGAGCAGTCCGGGTCCAGATCGGTCTGTGACCAAGTTTTCCCGACCGACCCATCGCGAGTCGAGATCCGGATTTGGCGTCGACCCACTCGCCGGCCTCGGTGGCACCGCCGGTTCTGCAGACGCCTCGCCCTCGGGAGAGGTCGTCAGGTGGCCCGGTAGCGCCCTGGACTCCGCTGCCACCTCGGTAGCAGAATCCTGCCCCGACACCTCGAGAACAATCTCCGGTAGTCGGGGCAAAGGCTTCGCGGCATCCGGGTCACTCGGCACCTCGCTCTTCGGCTCGGTGCTGCGTTCGTCCACGATGCTGTCGGGATCTGGCGAAGTGGATCCTGTCCCTGCTCCCCCCCCGTGACCCTCCGCCGTCGAGAGCGAGTCGAAGAGCGAACGGAACTCCGTCTCCGATGCGGGGACGGCCGCGGCGGCGACGGAAACGCCACTGTCCTCCCCGGGCAAGGACCCGGGGGAGAACAGGGCGACAGGCGGGGTTGCGTTACTCACGTTGAGATCCGGTTCATCGATTCACGAGCGGCTCAGACTTATCGCTTGAGGTTGAGCGTCTCGAGCAACAGTTCGTCCGATGTCGTGATGGCCCTCGAGTTCGCCTGATATCCGCGCTGCGCGAGGATCATCTGGGTAAACTCCTGCGCCATGTCGACATTGGACTGCTCGAGTGCCGAGCCGAAGAGAGTGCCTCGGCCTCCCGTTCCCGCGGTGCCGATGTTCGCTTCGCCGGCCGAGTTGTTCGGGATGAAGAGGTTGCTTCCGATCTTGGCGAGCCCCTTCGGGTTGTTGAAGCTGGCAAGCGCAATTCTCGCCAGGATGATCGTCTGTCCAGGATTCAGCGTGCCCTGAATCGTGCCGTCGGGATCGACGGCGATGTTGCTCACACGGCCGGCAGGCTGCCCACTCGTCGTGGTCGATGACGTCGCGGAGGTCTGGTTGAAGCCCGAGTGCGACAGTATGGCGCCGGCGTCCACGATGTCCCAGACAAGGGCGTTCGCAGCCGCACCGTTGGTCCAGGTCGGCGTCGCGATCGCCACATCCGCCGGTGCAGCACCGTTGACCGTCGCCAACGCGCCGGCCGCGTCGAATGTCATCGTGCCGGTGGCGAGCGAGAAAGGCGTTCCGGCGGTGCCGCCCGTGACCTCCGCGCCTGGCGCGGTAATCGCGTAGCTCCAGGCGCCGACGCCGGTCTTCGTGTAGGTGATGGTGGTCGCGTGGCTCGCGCCGAGCGAATCGAAGACGTCCACCGTCGTCGTGAAGGTCGCTGCGACAGCCGCAGCCGTGTCGAGGTTCGTCACGGTCCGAAACGTCGTCGAGGCAACTGGTGCCTCCAGCTGCCCTGGCGGAATCTGGAGGTCAGTCGGAGAGCCGGTCGTGATGATCTGCCCGGTCGCCGGATCGCGCGCCGTGTAGGCCTGGACGAAATGCCCCTCCGGGTTCACGAGGAAGCCGTCGGAGTTGAAGCTGAAATCACCAGCACGTGTGAAGAAGCTGCCGTCTGGCGTCCGGACGACGAAAAAGCCCTTGCCCTGGATCGCCATGTTGGTGGTTTCCCGCGTGCTCTCGATGGAGCCCTGAGAGAACGACGGTGTGACGGCCCCTGCCACGACACCCAGACCGACCTGCGACGGATTGGAGCTCGTGCTCGCGATCGTCTGGCTGACCAAATCGGAGAAGCTGAACGTGCTGGCCTTGAAGCCAACGGTGTTGATGTTGGCCAAGTTGTTCCCGATCACGCTGAGGTAGGCGGCGTTGGCGTTCAGGCCCGAGAGGCCGGCCGAAAAGGAACCTAGCGACATTATGCGTCTCCTTCAGAAATCGGCGTCCCAGCCGATTGAGCCTGCATGATTTCCTTGAGCTCGTCGATCGAGGAAGAAATGGTGGTCAACTGCTCGAGCGAGCTGAACTGTGCGAGCTGGGCGAGGAACTCGCCGTTGGGCTCGGGATTCAACGGATCCTGATTCTCGAGCTGCTTCACGAGCAGCGTCAGGAAGGCATCCCGCCCGAGCGCGTCGTCTTTCAGGGCCGAAGTGGTCGTCTCAGCGCCACTTGTCGTCGGGCCGGCGCCTTGTGTCGGGTCGATGTTCACGGTCTGTCCTCCTCGTTGGCTTGCCGGAGCGCGTAGCGAATCGTCCCTAGCGCGTCCAATTGCTTCTGCTCGTGGCGCCGCTCGGCTGCCAGGTAGGCCTGCAGGGCCCGTGCGCGCAACCGTTCGAGCGACCGCAGCTTTCGACGGGCCTGCTGGGCCGCGAGAGCCGCGATCTCGGCGTCCGCCCGACATTGCTCGACTCGACTGCGTTGTTGCTCTGCATCATGCTTCCGCGATGTGATCCAATTTCGATGCCAAGTAAGCATCGTGACGCCAGAGGCATGCGCACCGACCTCGCTGGCGTTGCGAATTGCGTCGCCCACTGCAGTCATCGCCTGGTCCAGCGCGAGCTCGGCCCGTGCCACGGCCTGAGTCGCCTCGCCGAACCGGCGACGCGCGTCCTCGTCCTGCGCCCGACGCAGGTCGAGCGCAGCCTGGGTCCGGAACCTGAATCCCGGCATGGTCGGTTTCTAGAGCGCCTGGAGCGCGTCGATGGCGTCCGGAAGGGCGCAGACCGTATCCGGCGTCTGCCTTAGGAAGCCCGCGATCGCCTCTCGACGGGTGATGGCTTCGTCGATGCGAGGATTGCTACCGGGTACGTACGCCCCGACGCTGATCAGGTCTTCACTGTCCCGGATGGTCGCCAGCCACTCGCGAACCTGACCCGCCTTCAGTCGGTGCGCCGCCTCCGTCACATCCGGCATCGTCCGGCTGACGCTCTGGAGCACGTCAATGGCTGGATAGTGATTGCTGGATGCGAGGTCTCGCGACAGGACGATGTGGCCATCGAGAATCGCCCGGACCGAGTCGGCGATGGGCTCCGTCTGGTCATCGCCTTTGACCAGCACCGTGTAGAACGCCGTGATGCTGCCCGAACCCTTCATGTTGCCGGCGCGCTCGAGCAGACCCGGCAGGAGCGCGAACACCGAGGGCGGGTATCCCTTCGCGGTGGGCGGCTCTCCCGCCGCAAGCCCGACTTCACGCTGCGCCATCGCGAAGCGCGTCACCGAGTCCATCAGGAGCAGCACGTTCTTACCCTGGTCGCGGAAGTACTCGGCGATCGCTGTGGCGGCATAGGCGGCCCGGAGCCTCACGAGGGGCGGGTTGTCAGATGTCGAGACGACCATGACAGACCGCGCAAGGCCCTCCGGGCCCAGGTCCTTCTCGATGAAGCTGCGAACCTCACGTCCCCGTTCACCAACGAGCGCAATGACCGCGATATCGGCATCCGTCCCGCGAACCATGGAGCCGAGCAGGGTGCTCTTCCCGACTCCGCTGCCTCCGAAGAGCCCAATTCTCTGGCCTCGACCGCACGTGAGCATGCCGTCGATGGCCCGGACGCCCGTTCCGATCGGTGCCGCGATCGGGTCGCGGGCCAGGGGATTGAGTGGGGGCGGATGCAACGGGTACTCGCCCGACGTCTGGGCAGGACCCAGACCGTCGAGCGGCGCTCCGAGACCGTCGAACACACGACCGAGCAGTCCCTCGCCCACCCCCACCGTCGCGACGGCGCCGCGCGCGACGAGACGGTCGCCCGGTCGGAGCCCGAGCGTGCTGCCGAGCGGCACACTGAGCACGTGGCGCTCCCGGAACCCCACGACCTCGAGCGTGAGATTGAGGCCGTCCGGTGCGCCGAGTTCGCAGAGCTCCCCGACCCGCGCCCGCGGGCCGAGCGACTCGACCAGCAGCCCGACCGTCCGGACGACACGACCGCTCAATGGGAGCGGCTCTGTGCGGCTGACGCGGTCGATCTGCGGCTCGAGCGAAAATTCTTCAGCCGGCATGGGTCAACTCGGGGTCGGGCGCCGACGGTCCGTGCACGAGGACGGCCCGCGCGATCTCGTCGAACTGTGCCTCGATCGTGCCGTCGACCATGCCGAGGTCGGACTCGACCACGCAGCCGCCACGGGTGACGGCGGCGTCCGACACGACGGACACATGAGCGCCGGCCCACTCCTCCACCTGGCGGCCGGCCGCCACCGCGAAATCGTCCGGATGTAGGCGGATGCTCGTCGAGGTTCGTTCGCCGAGCCGATCCAGCGCCACCCGAGCCATGGCGAGGGCGAAATCCTTGTCCAGCGCGATCTCGCGGCGCACCACGCGCTTGGCCATCGCGAGCGCGAGGCGCACCATCTGCTCCTCGGTCTGACGGATCATCGCCTTTCGGAGGTGGGCAAGCTCCTCGATGGTCTGTGTCAGTTGTCGGAGCATCGCCTCGGTCCGGGCGCTCCCCGCCTCCAGGCCGGCTCGCTCGCCCTGCTCGTAGCCCTTGGCAAACGCCTCGCGTTCTATGCTCGCGAGCCGGATCTCGTCCGAGACAGGCTCGACGTCTGTCGTCGAGACGAGCGCCGCCATCTCCGGTGGCGACGACCGACTCGGCCCGTCACCCCAGGCGAACGACTCGATCGCCACGTCGCCTGAAAACCGCTGCGCCCTAGACGACATACGCCTCTCCGGCCGCCGCGCCCGTCTCGAGCAGTCCTTCTTCCTCGAGCTTCCTGGCGACCGCTACGATCTCCTGCTGTGATCGCTCGACGTCGCGGAGTCGGACCGCACCGAGAACGTCGATCTCCTCCTGCATCATCGTGCCGGCCCGCTTGGACATGTTGGAGAAGAATCGTTCCCTGATCTCCTCGGTGGTGCCCTTGAGCGCGATCGACAGCACCTTCTTGTCGGCCCGCTGGATGATCTCCCGGATGGCCGTGTCATCGACCGAGCCGATGTCCTCGAACACGAACATCAGGTTGCGGATCGAAACCGCCAGATCCGGCGCGTCCTGCTCGATCGATTCGAGCACCGACTGGCTGAGGCCACGCTCGACGCGGTTCATCAGTTCGGCGACGGCCCGGACGCCACCGTAGGACATCTGGGTCGAGCCCGCGAACGTCTTGAGCCGCTGCTCGATCACGATCGAGATGCGCTTGATCACGTCCGGCGAGATCTCGTCCAGCTTCGCCATTCGCGTCACGACATCCGTGCGTAGCTCGCCCGGGAGCAGGGCCAGCAGTTGCGCGGACTGCGACGTCTTGAGGTGCGCGAGAATGAGCGCGATGGTCTGCGGGTGCTCGCTGAGGATGAAATTGGACAGGTGTTGCGGATCGGCCTGAGCCAGCGCCGTGAACACGACCGCGGACCCGAACGACTTGATCACCTTGTCGAGAATCTTGCGCGCTCCCTCAGGCCCCATCGACCGCGTCATGATCTTCTGGGCGTATTCGACACCACCCCGGGTGGCGTACTCGGCGCCCTTCCACATGTGGTGGAATTCCATGAGGACCTGCTCGCCGAGCTCCGGCTGAACGGTGCGCAGGTCGGCCACCTCCCGCACGATCTTCTCGATCTCGTCTTCCTCGAGGTGCTGAAAGATGGCCCCGGAACTCTCCTCGCCCAGCAAGAGCGACACCATCGCCGCCTTGCGGGCACCCGGTAACTCGGACGGATTCGCCACTCGATCACCTTTCCTCGTCGGCCAGCCAGGTCCGCAGCAACCGCGCGGCATTCTCCGGGGACTTCGACGTCATCTCGGTCAAACGCTTCGTCAGGATGGGCATCTTCCGATTTGTCCCGGTGACCGAGTCGAGCTCGGCCTCGAGGTCCCCCTCGAGGTCCTGAAGCGTCCTGGGTAGCTGATCTGGCAGGACAGGCAGAGCACCCGCAGTCGGGAGCGCCACGACGACCCGCTTCATGAGTGGGCGCAGCACGAAGAAGAACGCCACCAGCCCGAGTACGATCACGGCCAGGATGCGCGCGCCGTCGATGATCTGCGGGCTCCAGGTCTGCCACACCGACGGCGGCTCGGGCGCCTCGAACTCCGGTATCTCGAACGCGATGTTCTCCACCGTCAGCAGATCGCCCCGACCGGTGTCGAGCCCGACCGCGGCCGCCACCAGCCCCTCGAGCTTCTGCAGCTCGTCGGCGTCGCGTGGGCGAGTCGACCGCGTGGTTTGACCCGTGGCGTCCTCCTCGACCAGATGCTCGTCATCGACGATCACCGCCACCGACAGCCGAGCGATCTCGCCGCGCGGACGCACACTGTGCCGCACGACCTTGCTGATTTCGTAGTTGGTCGTCTCCGTGCCGCGGCTCGGCGGATCGAGCGCCGCCGCCCTGGCGGCCGACGTGGGATCGGCGGCGACGCCGCTTGTGTCGTCGCCAGGGGCACTCGGAATATTGGCGCTCGCGCCCGCCACGCCGGTCGTCGCCAGCGTCGGGGTACCGACCTCCGTCGTGACCTGGCGGCTTCGAACGACCGTGTCCGGATCCCACCGCTCCTCGGTCAGCTCGGCACTCTCCGGGTTGAGTCGCGCCGAGACGTCCACCCGAACACGATTGAGGCCAACGACTGGCTCGAGCAGCGTCACCACGCGATTCGAGAGATCGGCCTCGAGACGCCGCTGACGTTCGCCCTGCGCGTTGCCGAGCGGCTCGTCGTTGTCCCCGGACGGACGCGAAAGCGGGTTGCCGAAGCTGTCGAGCAGGACCACAGCCTCGGCACGTAGTCCCTCGACACTCGCCGCCACGAGATTGGTGATGCCGATGACGGCTGACTTCGGCAAAGGCTGCTGGTTTCGGCGCTTCAGGACAACGGACGCCTTCGCCGGCTCGGACCGCGTCGCAAAGAGCGACTCCTGCGCCATCGCAATGTGGACCCGCGCGCTCGACACCTCTGAGAGAGTCGAGATCGTCCTGGCGATCTCCCCTTCGAGCGCCCGGCGGTAGTTCACGTGCTCGAGAAACTCAGTGACGCCGAATGCGGTCCGGTCGAAGATCTCGAAGCCGATGCGCCCGGAGGCGGGCAGGCCCTCGCCGGCAAGCTCGAGGCGCAATTCGTCGATCCGCGTGGACGGCACCCGAATCGCCCGGCCGCCGTCGTCGAGTCGGAATGGCACGTCCCGTGAACGCAACTGCGCCACGAGCTGGGACGCCGCCTCGGGATCCATGTCCGCGTAGAGCACCCGATACGACGAGCTGTTCAGCCAGTAGGCCGAGCCGACGACGAACGACACGACGGACACGAACGTCAGCACGATCGTCACGATCTGAGCGGTGCTCAGAGCGGACGTCAGGGACTTGAGTCGGGCGAGGAGCTGATCGGGATTCACGCGTGTCGCCCGGTCGCCGGCCGGCGGTCAGGCCGGATGAGGGAGATTCTGTCCATGGAAGCTCGGCTACACCGGCATCCGCATGATTTCCTGGTACGCCTGCACCAGCTTGTTCCGAACCTGGACGGTCAGCTGCAGCGCCATGTCGGCTCGCTGCAGCGCAATCATCGCGTCATGCACATCGCCGGTGCCGTTGAGCATCTCGCCGACGGCCGAATTGGCTTCGCCAGCCGTCTGCTCGGCGGACTCGAGTAGGCGCCCAAGAGAGTCGGTGAACCCCTCCGCTCCGGTCGACGACTCGGCCGCCTTCGCGGATGGCGACGACGACGGAATACTCGCGATGGCGCCGGATATTGCGTTTGTCTGCACCTATGTCACCGTCCCAGATCCAGGGCCCGCTGCATCAAGTCGCGGATCAACCCGATGGCCGTGAGGTTCGCCTGATACGCACGGGCGGCACCGAGCATGTCCACCATCTCCTCGGCCGTGTCGACGTTCGGCAACGAGACGTAGCCACCCTCGTCCGCGTCCGGATGCGATGGCTCGAATCGGACCTGGAACGGCGACTGGTCCTCCACGACATCCACGACCTTGACGCCGGTTGCCGAGGCTCGGCCGAGCGCAGAGTCGAAGCTATCCACCGTGCCCGTCGACAAGACCACGTCGCGCCGACGATACGGCTCGCCATTCGCGCCGCGGGTCGATTCGGCGTTCGCGATATTCGAAACCGCTACCTCGGTCCGGACTCGCTCGGCCGTCAGCGCACTGGCGCTCGCCGCCATCGCGGCATTAAGTGTCGGCATGTCTAACTGCCCTCATTGATCGCATAGCGGATCAGCCGGAATTTGCCGGCCAACACCGTCTGAGCGGCGTTGAAGTCGGCAGCCGCTTCGACCATCGTGAGCAACTCCTGGTCGAGCTGAACCGTGTTGCCATCACGTCGCGCCTGAAGACCCGGGGTCTCCTTGGACCGGACCGACGGCGCCGCCGACCCGGACAGATGCTGCGAGTGGCTCGTCGCCATCTGCTCGGCCGCGTCCAGTTGGCGATTGAGCGCCGCCGAGAAGTCCAGCTCGCGGGCCTTGTAGCCCGGCGTATTGGCGTTCGCCAGGTTACCGGCCGCGACGCCCTGCTTCGCTGCCGCAATCGTCATCTGGCGTCGGAGCGCCGAGACAATCGCCGCGTCGGTCACTTCACTCATGCGGGGCGTTCCTCAAATTCCGAGCCGGTCGCCGGTGCCGCCGTGTGACCACGCTCGAGCAGCGATCGAGCAAGAACGATGCCCGGTGGGAGGCTGACCGCGAGCGCACGCGGCACGCCAAAACCGCCATTCGACGATTGCGGCCGCGCTCAGCAGGGTCGGCACACCGACACGAGGGACGACCCCACGTCATCCCGATCCGGGAAACGTTCCGACCCCGTCGGCTCCAAGTCGTTTCGAGGATCGGCGGCGGAATAGCCTCGGGTTTCCGACGCTGTCGGACCCTCGATACAGTACTTTAGTACTATTGCGAGCGCACGGGAACGCTGCTACAGTGCCTGAAATCCTTCGCCTTCCGGCCTAACTTCAATTCCCGCAAAGGATTCACACGAATGCGGGTGTCGGGCAGCCGGTCGTGAGGGAACTCGACGGACACCCACCGGGGGAAACCCAAACCTCTGCGTCCGTCAGAACGATCCAGCGTTTTCGTCCGTCTCACCGACTTCGACCCGCTCGGTGGCTGGATCGCCAAATTTACTGAGCTTCGACACGAGGATCGGATACTCGACGCTCCACGTGCAGTCGCACGGACGCTCGTAGCCCGACGCCCACGGCGGCTTCGGGCATGTCGTGATTTCGTCGCTACGCGCCGCCAGCATGCGGTGCCGCGCTCGGTAACACCAGACCTTCAAGCAGGGAACTCCATGGCTGATCCGACAACGCCCCGTACGGACCTCTCGGTCCTCGTCGTCGACGACGAGCCCGATCTCCGAAAGACTGTCGCCGAATCCCTGGAGGCCGAGGGAATCGAGGTCACGCAGGTCGAGACGGCAGCAGAGGCCATCGCGCGGCTCCGGGACTTCGCCTACGACGGACTCGTCGTCGATCTGCGGCTGCCAGATGCCGATGGGCTCGAGGTCCTGGACTCCGCACTCGACCGCTATCCGGAGATTCTCGCGGTCGTCATCACTGGATTCGGAGGTGTCGAGGAGGCCGTCAAGGCCATCCGTCGGGGCACCATCGACTTCCTGATCAAGCCGTTCCAGCTCTCACGGCTCTCACGCGTGCTCCTGGGCGGCTTCAATCAGCGCCGCCTGATCCAGGAGAACGCCGAACTCCGTGCCCAGCTTCGGGTCCGCTTCAGGTTCGACAACGTGATCGGCCAGAGCGACACGATGCAGCAGGTGTTCACGACCCTCAACCTCGTCTCGCGGCTCAACAGCACGGTGCTGATTCATGGCGAGACAGGTGTCGGCAAGGATCTGATCGCCCGGACGATTCACCACAACAGCCCGAGGGCCGAACACCGGTTCGTCGCGTTCAACGCGGCTGCCATCCCGGAGGGGCTCGCCGAGGCGGAGCTGTTCGGCCACACGAAGGGCGCCTTCACGGGCGCCGTCAACGCGCGAGTCGGCCGATTCGAGCTGGCCCATCGCGGCTCGATCTTCATCGACGAGGTCGCGCTGATGCCGCTACCCCTTCAGGCCAAGCTGCTCAGAGCCCTCCAGGAACGGGAGATCGAGCGTGTCGGCGAATCGCGGTCGATCAAGTTCGACGCACGCGTCATTGCTGCAACGAACACGGACCTGCTCAAGCTCGTCAAGGAAGGGTCTTTCCAGAGGATCTGTACTACCGCCTGAACGTCATTCCCGTGACGCTCCCGCCGCTGCGCGCCCGACGAGAGGACATTCCGCTCCTCGCGCGGCACTTCCTTCAGAAGTCCTGCCAGCAAAACAACCTGCCGCCGCGCACGATCGGTCAGGACGCGATGCGCTGTCTGATGAGCTACGCCTGGCCCGGAAACATCAGACAGCTCGAGAACGCGGTGGAGCACGCCGTCGCCATGACAGGCAACGAAACCGAGATCTCGAAATCGGTGCTGCCGCCGGAGATCATTCAGACGTCGGGGTCGTTGTTGCTGCCGACGGTTGCCATCCCCGACGAGGGCATCAACTTCACGTCGGTCGTCTCTCAGCTCGAGCGCGAGCTCATCCTTCGCTGCCTCGAGAAGACCGGCGGCAACAAGCGTCAGGCCGCACGCCTGTTGAACCTGAGCCGTACAACGCTCATCGACAAGCTCAACCGTTTGAACGTCGCCGCGCAGAACGCCGGAGGAACAGCACTCGGTGGCGTGAACGTTGTCACGGCGCCGCGGGAATCTCGAGGCGAACCGCGGCACCCACAGAGCTCCCGGTGTTCCGTTCGATCGACACCGTTCCGCCGTGCGCGATGACGGTCTCGCGGACGAGCCACAACCCGAGCCCCGCCGCCCCATCCTGCGTGCTGAACCATGGCTCGAAGACCGTCTCTCGCAGATCGTCGGGAACGCCGGAGCCGCTGTCTCGAACGATGACGACCAGGAGGTCGGCGTGCCGCTCGAGGCCGATCACGAGTTCGCTTTCCGGCTGCTCGCGCATGGCGTGCTCGGCGTTGAGGACGAGGGCGAGCAGTGCGTGCTGGAGCTGCCCGCCATCGCCGACAACCTCGTAACGCTGGCCCGGCGGCGCCTCGATGCGGGCGGTGATGCCAGCCTTGGACAGTCGGTAGTGGCGCAGGGCGAGCGTGCGAAAGGCGAGCTGCTCGAGGTCGAGCACGATCCGCTCGTCGAGGCTCGGCCTCGTCAGCGCCTGAAGGGCCAAGATCGTGGCCGTGGCACGCGTGGTCTGATGCTCGATCCGCTCGAGCTTCTCGACGACGGGATCCGGCAAGTCGTCACGTCCGAGCAGCAGCTCGGTGACACCACCTACCACCTGCAGCGAGTTATTGAAGTCGTGGATGGAACCCGCGACGGCCTCTCCGAAGCCGAGCACGCGCGCGATCGCTGCCAGACGGTCCCGGTCGACGCAGGCGTCGTCGCGTTCACCGGTGGCCGCGTCGACGGTCTCGGTGGCGTCTGCCACGGCCGGGGTCAGCGCTGCCCGCGACGACGCGGTCTGATCGTTTGCCATGGCGGCTCTCGCGTGTCTCGATCATCCGGGGCTCGACGCCGAGCGGTCGTCATTCTAGCATTGCCCAGGGACCAGGAGACTGACGTATGGTGCTGCACATCGTTCTCTTCCGACCCCGGCCGGACGTGACCGTCGCCGAGCGCCAGGAACTCGCCGACGCCTTCGCTATCGCTCGCCGGGACATACCCGAAGTCCGCCGGTTTCATGTCGGGCGCCGGCTGCGCACCGGCGCGGCCTACGAGGCTTCCACACCTGACGAACTCAGTCACGCCGCGCTCGTCGAGTTCGACGACGCCGTGGGGCTCCGGACCTACCTGGAGCATCCGTCACACGTCGCGCTCGGCACCCTGTTCGGACGACTGGCCGATCGCACGCTGATTTGCGACGTCGAGGTGTCGGACGATGAAGCGGAGGTGAGACGACTGGCCGATGTCGAGCCCTGACGATTTCACGTCGTCACGAGATCGAAGGTCACCGGCTTGGCCATCTCGCCGTCGGGATCGGCCAGGAAGAATCGTTCGATGAGCGTCCGGAGCTCTGCGACCGACTCCGCTCGGTTGACGGCCGTCCGAAGGTGGGAGCCGCAGTCCAATCCCTTGGTATACCAGGATCCGAGTGCACGCAGCTTGTTGACGACCCAGCGCTCATGCCGGCGCTCGACATGTCCTCCGCGCGCGCTTCCATCCGGTGAGGCCGGCACGACATGCCGGAACCCCGGCGCCTCGGAGACTCCCTCAGCCATCAGCAGGTCGATGTACTCGAGGAGAAAGTGTCCGCGTTCGGCGAGCGAGACCGGGCGGGGATCGCCGGTGGCTGCCAGGTCGGCCGCCTGGGCGAAGATCCACGGGTTCCGCAGTGCGCCGCGTCCGACGAGGGCGCCGCTAATTCCCGAGTTCGCTGTCCGTTGGATCAGCTGCTCGGGCTCGATGCAGTCGCCGGAACCGAATACCGGGATCGAGACTGCCTGCGCGACACGCGCGATCAGCTCCCAATCGGATTCTCCCGTGTAGGATTGTGCTGCCGTTCGGCCGTGTACGGTGACGGCGGCGGCGCCGGCATCCTCGACCATTCGGGCCAGCAGCAGCGCGTTGATCTGCCGCTCGTCCCACCCTGCCCGCATCTTGACGGTCACCGGCACCTTGACCGCCCGCGTCATGGCCCCCACGACCTCCGCGGCATGCGCTGGCTCGCGCATCAGGCTGCAGCCAGCGTTGTGTTTCGCGATCTTTCGCACGGGACAGCCCATGTTGACGTCGACGATGTTCGCGCCCATGCCCTCGACGATCTGGGCGGCGTCAGCCATCGTGATCGGATCGCCGCCGAAGATCTGGATCGCGATGGGTCGCTCTTCCTCCGTGTACTCGGCGTACTCCAGCGTTCGATCGATACCGCGCACGAGTCCCTCTGAGCTGACCATCTCCGTGACCACGAGGCCGCAGCCGCCCTTACCCTTCACGAGGCGTCGGAACGCCGTGTCGGTCATGCCGGCCATGGGCGCCAGCCCGAAGGGCGAGGGGAGTCGAACCGATCCAATCTGCACCATGGTGTGTCTGGGATCCGCAGTCGTGTGGCAACCAGTCGTCGCGACGCGGTCGAGCCGTCGTGGCGCGCCGCTCAATAGGGCTTCACGTCGGCAGCGTCCACCTCGACGCTCGCCGCCTGGCCGATGAGGTCGACCGACAGGACGAGGCGCGCATGCGCGCCCTTGCGAAGGAGCCGACCGACGACACCGGCGAGCGGCCCATGGACGACCTCGACCAGTTGGCCCTCGTGAATCATCGGGCAGGGATCATACTGCAGGTCGCTCTCCACCAGCCGGCGGATGCTGTCGAGCTCGACCGGTGGAATGGGCGCCGGCTCGGCGGCGAACGAGACGATGTTGACCACGCCGGAGCACTTCAGGATCGGGACCCTGATACGAGGATCGAATCGGGCAAAGCAGTAGCCGGGAAACAGGGGCCAGTCGATCTTCTTCTTTCGATCCTTCCACCGGCTCCAGCGAGGCACGGTCGGCAGGAACGCTTCGTAGCCCTTCTGCTCGAGTTGCTCGCGCACGACCTGCTCATGTCGCGAACGCGTCCACAAGGCGAACCACTGGAGCCCGTCTGCGGGCTGATCGACGGCGCCCTGCGACTCGACGGTCTCGTCTGAGATGCTCATGGTGTCGAGCGAGAGTCCGGTCGCGAGCCGTCAGCTCGTCGGGCGGTTCGCGAGTTGCCGAGCCTGGCTCTCTAAACCCCGTTCGTAGGCCGCCTTGAGCTCGTCGTTCTTCCAGTCGAAGATGGCCTGCGCGCGCAGTTCGCCCAGGTACTTGTTGACCTCCTCGACTCGGCGATCGCTGAAGATCTTCTCGGCAATCGTGCCTCTCACGTCGTCGAAGGGCTTCGGGACCGCGAGGGTGGCCGACTCGAGCTTGATCAGATGGTATCCCCGGGTCGTGCGCACCACGTCGCTGACCTCTCCGACCTCGAGCGCCTGCAGCGCCTCGATGAACGTCGATGCCAGCTCGTCGCGAAGCAGCGGTCCGACGAGACCGCCATTGGCCCTGGACGGAGCGTCCGAGACATCACCCGCCACGCTGGCAAACTCTTCGCCGCCCGCGATCCGCGCCTGAATCTCATCGATACGTGCTTTCGCCTGCTCCTCGAGCCCCACGTTGAACATCGGCTGCGTCGACCCGTCGCTCGTCCCGTCTGGCACCTCCGCCAGGATCTCTCGAAGCGTCACCGTCGGCGGATCGCTGAACTCCCCGAGGTTGGCCTCGTAGTACGCGCGCTCCTCCTCGTCGGTCACACTGAATCTGCCGAAGACCTCGACCTGCTGAACCCTCGAGATCAGCATCTGACGCTCGAGCGCCAGGCGAAGCTCCGCCATCGTCATGTTCTGGGCCACCAGCGCCTCGGCGAACTGCTCGTCGTTCTCGATGTCGTTCTGCTCCTTCAGATTGACCACGATCTCCTCGAAGGCATCATCGTCGAGCGCGAAGCCAAGCTCCCGGCCCCGCTGCGAGAAGATCAGCTCATCGACGATGTTCAGGATGATCTGCGGCGTCACCTCGGCCAGGACCGTCGCCAGCCGCGCATCGTCGTTCAGCACGTCCTGCCGGCCCGACTGTATCAGGTAGGCGATCTGCCGCTTCTCGAACTCGGTCTTCGTGATGATGTCGCCGTTCACCTTGACCAAGACCATTTCGAGAATGTCCGCCTCGACCGGGAACGCGAGGAGCGCGAGCATTACCGACCAAAGAACTCGTGTCATCTCACACCTATTCCAGAACATCGCCGGCTGACTTCGCGAGCTTCCATCCGCGCGGGGTTGGATCCGGCAAATACCGCCAAATAAGCATCTTAGCTCATCTCTGCGACCTGACTCAACTCGGTCAGCAGCTGGCGGGTTCGCTCGAACACTCCCCCGGCCGCCAGCGGATCCTCCGGCACAGGCTTCAGGATCGATTCCTTGCTGAAACCTTCGCGCTCTGACCCGGCGGCAGCCCGCGCTGTCCACCACGAGGGCGTCGACCCGGCCGGTCGCGACGAGCCGCGACGAGCCGATCGGCGAGCCGCCGCGGGTCGGCGCACGGACGCCGCCGGCCGCCCGGAGGCGCCTGCCAGGCGGAGCTTGACGATGGATGGAGGCGACAGCGACAGGTCCTCCCGCTCGCTCACCAGCGTGAGCAGCCGCGCGAGGTCCACTCGGGTGTTCGGCCTGAACGTGAGCACCACGTGTCCGCCCTGGCGGTCCAGCGATTCGACCCGAAGGCGGTCCGCGAGGGTCCGGATACGACCGTATTCGAGCAGGTTGAGCATCGAGGGCGGAGCCTCTCCGTAGCGGTCCCGGACCTCGGCCATGATGCTGTCGACCGCGCCGGCGTCGCGGGCGCCAGCGATTCGACGGTAGACGGCCAGCCGCTGATTCATGTTGGGGATGTAGGCCTCGTCGATTCGGAGATCGACTTGCAAGTTAACAGCCGCCCGAAGCTCGTCGTCGACTTCCTCGCCCTTCAGTTCCTGGATCGTTTGCTCGAGCAGCTTCATGTACATCTCGAAGCCGATGGCGTCGATGTGCCCGCTCTGCTCCCCGCCGAGCAGGTTACCCGCACCACGAATCTCGAGGTCGAGCGCGGCGATCCGGAAGCCGCTTCCCAGATCGCTGAACTCCCGGATCGCGGCCAGTCGCTTGCGAGCGACGGCTGACAGTGAGTGCTCCGGCGGGATCAGGAGAAAGGCGTACGCCCGGCGATCCGAGCGGCCGACACGGCCACGGAGCTGGTACAGCTGAGCCAACCCGTACCGATCGGCGCGGTTGACGATGATCGTGTTGGCGTTCGGAATGTCCAGGCCGTTCTCGATGATCGTCGTGGCCAGGAGCACGTCGTGCCGGCGGTCGACGAACTCGACCATGACCTTCTCGAGCTCGACCTCGTTCATCTGACCATGCGCGACGGCGATCCTCCCTTCGGGCACCAGCCGGCGGAGCAGGTCGCCCACGGAGTAGATCGATTGCACTCGATTGTGCACGAAGTAGACCTGCCCACCGCGCTCCAGCTCGTTGCGGATCGCACGCGCCACGACGGCCGTATCGAACGAGACGACGCTGGTTTGGATCGACAGTCGATCACGCGGTGGCGTCTCGATGACCGACATGTCGCGGATGCCGACGAGCGACATGTTCAGTGTCCGCGGGATCGGCGTTGCGGTCATGGTCAAGACGTCGACCCGCTTGCGGAGCTGCTTGAGCCGCTCCTTGTGCACCACGCCGAAACGCTGCTCCTCGTCGACGATCAGCAGGCCGAGGTCACGAAACGTGATGTCTTTCGACAGCAGTCGATGCGTTCCGACGATGATCTCGATCTTGCCAGACGCCAGGTCGGCCAGGATGTCCTTCTGCTCGGCTCGCGATCGAAACCGGCTGATCATCTCGATCCGCAAGGGAAACGCTGCGAATCGCTCCTGCAGCGTCTTGTGGTGCTGCAGCGCGAGCACGGTCGTCGGCGCCAGAAAGGTCACCTGCTTCCCGTCCATCACCGCCTTGAACGCGGCGCGCATCGCGACCTCGGTCTTGCCGTAGCCGACATCGCCGCACAGCAGCCGGTCCATCGGGAACGTCGCCTCCAGGTCCGTCCTGATGTCATCGATGGCGGTCTCCTGGTCAGCCGTCAGGTCGTACTCGAACGCCTCCTCGAACTCGCGTTGCCAGTGCGAATCCGGTCCGAAGGCGTGGCCGGCAATCGCTTTGCGGGCCGCGTACAGCTTCAGAAGCTCCTCGGCCATGTCCCGCATGGCTCGTCGCACGCGCGTCTTGGCCCGCTCCCAGGTCGCGCCGCCCAGGCGATCGAGCGGCGCGTCCGACGCCCCGGAGTACTTCTGGATCAGGTCGAGCCGCTCGACCGGTACGAACAGCTTGTTCTCGTCTGCGTACCTCAGCTCCACGAACTCCTGCGGGTCCTCACCGACCTCGATCCGCTTCAGGCTGACGAAACGGCCGATCCCGTGGTCCACGTGCACGACTCGATCGCCGGGCTTGAGGTCGCGGAAATCCGAAAGGAACGTCCGTGCCACCGAACGTCGCCGGTCACGAATCCGACGCTCCTCCTCGAACACGTCGCTCTCGGTGTAGAACTGGAGGTCGGCGGTCGGTAGCCGGAAGCCGCGTGTGAGCCGACCCGACACCACCAGCACAGCCGACGGTCCTGCGGTCTCACCCGTCTCGACGCCGCCGGCGGGCACGCCGTACTCGGCGAGCATCTCGATGCAGCGCTCCGCCCGGCCAGTGGTCGCGGCAGCGAAAACGACGGTCGAACCTGCCTCACGCAGGCGCGCGACCTCCGAAACCCAGTCCCGGATCCGTCCATGGAACTCGACGGCTGGCTGGGATGGAATCCGGCGGGGCGGGGCCGCCGCTGGCGAGACGCCGTCGGGATCGTCGAGGCCGAGCGTCTCGAGGACGGTAGCGTTGGCAAGCAGACCCTCGATCCGCGACCAGTCCACGCACAGAACGTCGGGCGCCGGCACGACGCGACCCTGCGCCACGGCCTCGGCGTGACTGGCCGAGAGTTGCTCCGCGAGCGCGAGCCCTTGCCGCCGAGCGAGATCCAGCTCGGACACGAAGACCACCGGTCGCACGCCGGGCGGCACATAGTCGAGGAGCCACGCCATCGCCCCGGCGGCTCGCAGCCCGAGCGCGTTGGCTGCCTCGGCGTCCACCGCGACCCCCGAGTCGACCTCGACGCCCGGTATTTCGACGACCGGAATGAGCGAGACGCGATCGAGCGACGCGACCGAGCGCTGGGTGGCCGGGTCGTACGGGCGGATGGATTCGACGGCGTCCCCCACGAACTCGATACGCACCGGCCGATCTTCGCCGGCTGGAAAGACATCAACCACGCCGCCCCTGACGGTGTACTCGCCATGCTCATCGACGGGGTCCTCACGACGATAGCCGCCATCGAGGAGTACGTCGCCGAGCGACACGGGCGAGAGCTCGCTGCCCGGCACGAGGGATACCGACGCAGCCAGCAGGCGGTCGGGCGCACTCATGCGAGGGAACAGCGACGCGACCGAGGCCACGATGACTCGCGCCCGACCCACCGCAAGCCCGTGAAGCGCGCGGCTCCGCGCCGACGCGACATCGAAATGCGGCGCCAGCCCTCGGTATGGATCGACCTCGTGAGACGGAAAGGCGAGGACGGTTCGGTCGACATCCGCCTCGGAAGCTCCCTCGAAGCCAGCGAGGAAGAACCCCACGTCGGCCGTCATCGACTCGACGTCGGCGTCCGTCGGAACCACGAGGATGGCAGGGGCGGTGCGCGCTGCCGCCGCGACGTAGAGTGCCTGCACCGGCCCCGTCAGGCCGGAGACGACCCCGCCAGACGCACCCAGACCTGCACGGCGAGCAGCCGTCTGAAGCAATGCACGGAGTCTGAGCGAGCTAGACGCGGTACCCACTGGTCGCGGAGTGACTGGGCCCTCGAACCCGCGATCTTAACACCGGTGGTGCGTCGGCAGGTCAGGAGGGGCGGAGCGCCCGGATGCGCTCGACGAGCCGGGTCGTCGAGTGACCCTCGGCGATCGGGATCCGAACGACGCGGCCGCCGCTCGATTGAACCGTCTCGCGACCAACGATGGCATCGGCGGCCCAGTCCGCTCCCTTCACGAGCACATCCGGCCGAAGGCTGGCAATGACGTGTGCCGGTGTCTCCTCGTCGAAGATCAGTACCGCATCAACGCACGCCAACGCGCCGACGACCTCCGCCCGCTCGGTCTCCGGCACGATTGGCCGACCCGGACCCTTGTTGGCGCGCACTGAGCCATCCGAGTTGACGGCAACGACCAGCGCACCACCCTCGTTCCGGGCCGCTTCGAGGTACCGGACGTGACCCGGGTGCAACAGGTCGAACACGCCGTTCGTGAAGACGACCCGGGTGCCGGCTGCCCGCATCCGGGTCACCAGCGAGACCGCCGCCGGGAGGTCGAGGGCTGACATGATCGTTGCTAGCGTTCGGTGTCGGGCGTCGCCTGTCCACGGTCCGGCGTGAGGCTGACGCCTTCGGAGAACCGCCAGGTGTGCGCGGGTCGATAGATTCCCACGTCCTGCGTTTCCGACTTGACCCGAAACGTGTACAACAGACGGTGGTAGTCGTACGGGTAGCCGTCGAGCTTGTGAACAGCGACGTCGAGCTTGTACGTGCCGGCGACGAGTTCGAGTCGGTCGAGCGTCAGGACGACCTCGCCTTCGCCCTCGAGCCGCCTCGACTTCAGCCGCTCGATGTCCGTGTTGGTCCCGTAGCAGCAGATCCCGTCGGCGTTGAACAGGCCGACGCCGAACACGAAGTCGCTCACCGGGCTCGCCGCCCTGACCGCCAGCTTGACCGTGAGGCGCTCCCCGGATTCGAACAGATGCCCCGGCTGTCCGTCGGGACCAACCAGGTCGACGTTGGTGATCTCGACCTCGCGGGATCCCCATCGCCCCTCGCTCGCCAGAAACATGTTGCGCTTGCCGTCGAGGACCGTCACGGGGTCCCCCGGCAACTCGCCATCCGCGTTGGCCGGTGCGCCCGTCGCCGCATCGCGCGCCCGAGCGTCACTGGCGGCCAGCTGCTCCTCCTCACCCTGGGCGACGGCCGTCCGGTAGGCCCCCACGACACGGCGAGGGTCACCGTCGATCTGCGCCTCACCGTCGTCGAGCCACAGCGCCTCGTCACACAGCTGCTCCACGAGGCCGAGAGAATGCGTGACGAGGAGGATCGTCTTACCTCGACGCCTGAACTCGGCAAATTTGTCCAGGCACTTGTGGTTGAAGCCCTCGTCCCCGACCGACAGCACTTCATCGATGAGGAGCACGTCGGGGTCGACGTGAATGGCCACCGCGAAGCCGAGCCGCATGTACATCCCGGATGAGTACGTCTTGACCGGGGCGTCGATGAACTTCTCGAGCTCGGCGAACTCGACGATCTCGTCGAAGCGCTCCTCGATCTCGCGCTTGGTCAGGCCGAGCATGATGCCGTTGATGAACACGTTCTCGCGACCCGAAATCTCCGGATGGAAGCCGGCACCGAGCTCGATGAGTGCTGAGATCCGACCATCGACCCGCACGTGACCGCTCGTGGGTCGCGTGATCCCCCCGACGAGCTTCAGCATCGTGCTCTTGCCCGACCCGTTGCGACCGACGATGCCGTACGTCACACCAGCTCGGACCGAGAACGAGACGTCCCTCAGGGCCGGGAAGGTCTCGTCCGGCTTCAAGTCGCGAATCAGGCTGCCCGAGAGCAACGCGCTCTTGAGGGTTGCAAACTGCCGGCGCCGGCTGTATCGCCGGTACACCTTCGTGACGTTGGACACCTCGATCGCGTACACCCGTTACACCTCTTCCGCAAACGAGTCGCGCAGCCGATCGAAGATGAAGTAACCCACGAACAACAGCACGACCGACCCCGCCCCAACGGCCAGGAGCCAGCGCCAGTGCCCGAACGGCCCGTCGTAAAACAGCACCTCCTGATACGACACGGCCAGGTGCGTGAAGGGATTTGCATCCAGAAATCGCTTGCCGACCGCCGGAGCTACCGTCATGGGGTAGATGATCGGGGTCGCAAAGAACCAGAACGTCAGCAGGTTGCCGAGAATGTCCCGCAGATCGCGAAAGTGCACCGTCAGGGCCGAGACGATGAGGCCAAGTCCGAGCGAGAACGTCAGCTGAATGAGGATGATCACGGGAAGCCAGATCAGCTCAGTGAAGTAGACCGGCACGCGATAGTAGAACAGGGATGCGGCAAGAATCGGCAGCCCCAAGAAGAAGTGCACCATGTTCGAGAGCACCGCCACGATGGGCAGGACCTCGGCTGGGAACAGCACCTTCTTGATCAGGTTGCCGCCGGTCAGCAGCGCGTTCGAGGACTCCAGCACGGACGACGAGAACCAGGTCCACGGCAGCAGGCCGCAGAACATGAAGAGCGCATACGGCTGGACCTCCATTGGCCGGATGCCCGGGAGGACGACGCTGAACACGAACGTGTAGATCAGCAGTAGCAGAAGCGGATTGATGAACGACCAGAAGAAGCCCAGGACCGAGCCACGGTAGCGTGCCTTCAGGTCCCGAACGACCAGACTCTGGATCAACGCGCGATATCGGGGAAGCTGGCTGAGGCTATGGAACATCGATCTCCAGAGTGAGCACGGTCACGTTGTCCGGACCGCCGGCGGCGTTCGCCTCCTCGACGAGCCGCTCGCAGATGGCCTCCAGCGGGCTCGCGCGCCCGAGCAGCTCGGCGATCGTCTCATCGGTGACGACACCCGACAATCCGTCCGTGCAGAGCAGCAGGCGGTCGCCGGACTGCAACGCCTCCTCTCGGGTGTCGATCTCGGGCTCCGGCCCACCCGAGAGCGCGCGGGTCACGACGTTGCGCCACGGATGCCGGCGCGCCGCGCTGGCGCTCAGTGTCCCGGATCGCACCTGCTCCTCCACCCAGGAGTGATCCTCCGTGAGCCGTTGCAACTCCCCGCCGCGCAGGAGGTACAAGCGGCTGTCGCCCACGTGTGCGATCGAGGCGCCCTTCCGACCCAGCAGCACGGATACGGCGGTCGTCGCCATGCCCTTGAGCGTCGTCTCGTGTGCCTGGGCGTCAGCCAGATGGCGGTTCGCCATGCGGACGCCCGCCTTGAGCCGGTTGGCCTCGAGCGACAGGGCCGGCTCGACCGGGAACGGCCAGGTGTCGTCCTTCGTCAGGCCGGACGTATGCCCGATGAACTCCTCGATGGCCGTGATGGTGACTCGCGACGCCACCTCACCCGCCACGTGCCCACCCATGCCGTCGGCCACGACGAAGAGGGACAGATCGGGCCGAGCGCAGTAGCTGTCCTCGTTCGTGTCCCGGCGCATACCAGTGTGCGTGGTGACTGCCCACGCGAACGGCGGGGCACCGTTGGCCGGTTGTTCAACCTTGCCTGACTGGACATCCACGCGGTTAGTTCGTCCGTATGTGATCTGGCTGACGCTAGACTCGGGTGCCAGCGCGAGCGGCAACATGCAGCCGCACCAGCGACTTCAAGAGGGCGATCCGTGCCCGCTCGAAGTCCATCTCCTGCGGGCGGGTCGTGAGACGCGTTTCGGCTCGCTGCTTCGCCGCTTCGGCGCGTGAGATGTCGATTTCCTCGGCGCGCTCGGCTGTCTCGGCCAGAACGGTCACGCGATCGGGGAGGATTTCTGCGAAACCCAGTGCGATCGAGACATGGGTGCGCTCCTGACCCTTCCGGAACCAGAGATCGCCCACCGTCAACGAGACCAGCAACGGCGTGTGCCCTGGCAACACGCCCAGGCAACCCGCCGCGCCAGGGATCTGGACCTCGTCGACCGACTCGTGCGACACGGACCGCTCCGGCGTCACGATCTCGAGTGTCAGGCTCTCCGGTATGCTCATGCAGACTCCGCTGTGTCGGGACTCCGGAGGCTAGGACGCCTGCATCTTCTCGGCCTTCGCGACGGCCTCCTCGATGCCACCAACCATGTAGAACGCCTGCTCCGGTAACGCGTCGTGCTGCCCGGCGACGATCTCCTGGAAGCCACGGATCGTGTCAGCGATCGGCACGTACTTGCCATCGAGGCCCGTGAACTGCTGGGCCACGAAGAAGGGCTGCGAGAGGAACCGCTGGATCTTCCGGGCGCGCGCGACCGCCAGCTTGTCTTCCTCCGACAGCTCGTCGATCCCGAGAATCGCGATGATGTCCTGCAGGTCCTTGTACCGCTGCAGGACCTGCTTGACGTCGCGGGCGACGTTGTAGTGCTCGTCGCCGATGATCCGAGGGTCGAGAATGCGTGACGTGGACGCCAACGGGTCGACCGCCGGGTAGATGCCGAGCTCGACGATCGCTCGCGAGAGGTTGGTCGTGGCATCCAGATGGGCAAAGGTCGTCGCCGGCGCCGGGTCCGTGTAGTCGTCCGCCGGGACGTAGATGGCCTGCACCGAGGTGATCGACCCGTTCTTCGTCGACGTGATGCGCTCCTGCAACTCACCCATCTCGGTCAGGAGCGTCGGCTGGTAGCCGACAGCCGAGGGCATCCGGCCTAGCAGCGCCGATACCTCCGACCCCGCCTGGGTGAACCGGAAGATGTTGTCGACGAAGAGGAGGACGTCCTTGTTCTCTGCGTCCCGGAAATATTCGGCGACCGTCAGGGCACTGAGCGCAACCCGGAGGCGAGCGCCCGGAGGCTCTGTCATCTGGCCGTAGACCAGCGCCGCTCGAGACTTCTCGGCATTCTCCGGATCAACGACTCCGCTCTCCTGCATCTCGAACCAGAGGTCGTTCCCCTCGCGCGTCCGCTCGCCGACCCCACCGAACACCGACACCCCGCCGTGCTTCAGCGCGATGTTGTGGATCAGCTCCATGATGATGACGGTCTTGCCGACGCCGGCGCCGCCGAACAGTCCGATCTTGCCACCACGCAGATAGGGCTCCAGAAGATCGACGACCTTGATCCCGGTCTCGAACATCTGGAGCTCGGTCGACTGATCCTCGAGCGACGGCGCCGGCCGGTGAATCGGCCAGTGCTCGGCTGCCTCGACCGGCCGGTCCGGAAAGTCGACCGGCTCGCCCAGCACGTTGAGGACGCGACCCAGGGTGTTGGGTCCAACCGGCATCGAGATCTGACGACCCGAGTCCACAGCCTTCATACCGCGCTGCATGCCGTCGGTTGGCTTCATGGCGACCGTGCGGACGCGATTCTCGCCCAGATGCTGCTGGACCTCCGCCACCACGTCGAGGGCGACCCCGCCGTCGCCGCCATCCGACACGATCCGGATCGCGTTGTAGATCTGCGGGAGGTGTCCGTCCTCGAACTCGACATCGACGACCGGTCCGATGACCTGGACGACCGTGCCGACCCGCTGCTCCGTTGCTACGTTCGCCATGCGCTCCGCCAACCTTTCTCTGCCTCGCCTCCGCCCGTCAGGCCGCCGCTCACGCGTCGGCGCCCGAGACGACCTCGATGATCTCGCGCGTGATGCTCGCCTGTCGAACCTTGTTCATGTACAGCGTGAGCTGATCGATGATCTCGCCCGAGTTCCTCGTCGCCGCATCCATCGCCGTCATCCGGGCGGCGTGCTCGGCCGCCGCCGATTCGAGCAACGCTCGGAACACCTGGATGTCCACATGATGTGGAATCAGCTCGTCGAAGATCCGCTGCGGGCCCGGCTCGTACAGGTAGTCCACCGCCACCACCGCTGCCTCGACCTCCGCCTCATCCTCCAGCCGTGGAATCGGTAGCAGTCGTTCGACGACGACGCGCTGTTGCATGACGGACTTGAACTCGTTGTAGAGCAGGTACACGCTGTCGACCCGGCCCCCGGTGAACTCCTCGATCGACGCCTTCGCGATCGCGTGCGCGTGCGCGAAGCTGAGCTTGCCGAAGAGATTCACGTCCTCGAACCGCACGCCGAAACCTCGCCGGGCAAAGAAGTCCCGCCCCTTGCGACCCACCAGACCCAGCACGACTTCCCGGTCCGGATCGTCCCCGACGAAGCCGCCCGCGTGCTTGATGATGTTCGTGTTGAAGCTGCCGCAGAGGCCCTTGTCGGCGCTCACCACGACGAGCAGGACCTTCCCACTCGTCCGACCGCCCGCCGATAGCAGCGGATGGCTCGACGGATCGACCCGCGTGGCCAGGCTGTTCAGCACGCGCAGCATCTGGTGGGCGAAGGGACGCGCGTTGACGATGCGATCCTGGGCGCGCCGCAGCTTGGAGGCGGCCACCATCTTCATGGCCTTCGTGATCTGCTGTGTGGACCGGACGGCTCGGATCCGGCGACGAATGTCGATCAGCGACGGCATCGCTAGGCCACCGACTCCTGCGTCGCGACATGTTGCTCGCCGAACTCCTTCAGTACCGCGTTCAGCGTGACCTTGAGGTCATCGTCCAGGACCTTCTGCTCCGATACCGTCCCGAGAATGGCCGGGTGGCGAGTCTCGAGGAATCGGTAGAGCGCTGTCTCGTAGGCCCCCAGCTGGGCCACCGGAATTTCGTCCAGCAGCCCGGTCGTGCCCGCGAAGAGCATGATCACCTGACGCTCGACCGGAAGCGGCTGGTACTGTGGCTGCTTGAGGATCTCGACCAGGCGCGCGCCGCGATTGAGCTGCGCCTGCGTGGACTTGTCCAGGTCGCTACCGAACTGCGCGAACGCGGCCAACTCTCGGTACTGCGCCAGGTCGAGCCGCAGCGTTCCGGCTACCTGGCGCATCGCCTTGATTTGCGCCGAGCCGCCCACCCGCGATACCGAGTTGCCGACGTTGATCGCCGGCCGGATCCCCTGGTGGAACAGATCCGTCTCGAGGAAGATCTGACCGTCGGTGATCGAAATGACGTTCGTCGGAATGTAGGCCGACAAGTCGCCCGCCTGAGTTTCGATGATCGGCAACGCCGTGAGCGAGCCGGCGCCGAGCTCGTCTCGCATCTTCGCCGCGCGCTCGAGCAACCGCGAGTGCAGGTAGAACACGTCGCCCGGATACGCCTCGCGGCCCGGCGGTCGCCGGAGCAGCAGCGAGATCTCCCGGTAGGCCTGCGCGTGCTTCGACAGGTCGTCGTAGACGCACAACGCGTGCTGACCTCGATCGCGAAAGTACTCGCCGATCGAGCAGGCGGCGTACGGGCTCAGAAAGAGCAGCGGCGCAGGATCGGAGGCCGCCGCCGCCACCACGATCGTGTACCGCATCGCCTCGGCGTCCTCGAGAATTCGAACGACCTGTGCGACCGTCGACTGCTTCTGGCCGATCGCGTTGTAGATGCAGATCACACCCGTGTCGCGCTGGTTGAGAATCGTATCGACCGCGACCGCCGTCTTGCCCGTCTGTCGGTCCCCGATGATCAGTTCACGCTGACCACGACCGATCGGAATCATCGCGTCGATCGCTTTCAGACCCGTCTGCAGCGGCTCCCGGACCGGCTGCCGATCCACGACGCCGGGCGCCAACCGCTCGACCGGCGAGAACTCCTCCGTCGCGATCGGACCCTTGCCATCGATCGGCTGGCCGAGGGCGTTCACGACACGACCCAGCATCGCCTCGCCGACCGGCACCGAGATGATGCGTCCGGTCCGCTTGACCGTGTCGCCTTCCTTGAGCGCCTGGTACTCGCCCAGCAACACGACCCCGACGCTCTCCTCCTCGAGGTTCAGAGCCAGGCCGTAGACGCCGTGCGGAAATTCGAGCATCTCGCCCGCCATGGCACGCTCGACGCCGTGCACGCGTGCGATCCCGTCACCGAGCGACACGATCGTCCCGATCTCTGCCACGTCGACGTCGACGGCATAGCTGCCGATTTGATCCCGGATGATCTTGGAAATTTCCTCTGCCTTGATGTTCATGCCGTCTGATCCTCAGTCTGTCCGCTCTGCTCACCCGGCGATCAGTGTCGCTTTCAACCGCTCGAGCTGACGCGTCACGCTGCCGTCGTAGACCACGCTGCCGATCCGAGCGACCACGCCGCCGAGGATGGCGGGGTCGACCCGCGTCTCCAGCGTCACGCGCTTTCCCGTCGCCCGCGACAGGCCATCCCGCAGCAATGTCGCACGGTCGGTCGAGAGAGGCACGGCCGTCGTGACCTCCGCCTGGACCACCTCCAGGTGCGCGCGCACACACTCCGCGTACGCGTCTCGCACCCCGCCGAGCAGCCCGATTCGATCGCGGTCGGCGAGCAGAACGAGCAGCTTCTTGACGGGCGCCCCGAGCGCGGCATCCGACTCGACAAGTGCCGCAACCGCCGCCCGCTTGCGCGGCGCGGGCACGGCCGGATTGACGAGCGCACGGCGCAGCCCTTCGTGACCGTCGATCACGTCGGCCACGTCGGAGAGCTGGCGGGCAACCTCCGTCGGATCGCTCTCGGCGATCGCCACATCCAGCAGCGCGCGAGCGTAACGACGCGCGATCGATCGATGCGTCATGGCGCGACCTTCGTGTCGGAGGCAGCGCCCGTCGCGTCGAGCTGCGTGAGGTACCGGTCCATGAGACGTTGTTGATCGTTGTCCGTCATCGTCTGGCTGATCCGGGTGGTCGCGATGCTCGTCGCCAGCTCGGCCGCCTCCACCCGCAGATCGCTCAGCACCACGAGCACCTGTCGGTCCATCTCCCGGCGCGTCTGCTCCAGCAGCCGCTCACGCTCGGTCTCGGCGACCTTCGCGATTCGAGCCTCTTCGGCGGCAATCTCGCTGGTTCCCTGCGTGCGGAGCGTCTCGATCTCGCCCGGCAGGGCCGCAAGCTGCTGTTCGATGTTCGCCAGCTGCTCGTTCGCCGTCTTCCGCATCTGGGCCGCATTGACCAGATCGCTGCGAAGCTGGTCCTGCCGATCGGCCAGATACTTCGTCACCGGTCCTCGCAGCAGGTAGACGAGTGCGCCCGCGAGAATCCCGAAGTTGAGCAGCCGGGCGACGAAGTCGACCAGGCCGCCGTCGTGCGACGCCTCCGCGGGCGTCGCGTCCGCCGCGCCCTCCGCGGTCGGCGGCGCGAGATCAGGCTGGCCGGCGGCCACCGGACCCGCCAATCCGATCGTGAGGATTCCACATACGACGGCCAGCCGAAGCAGGCCGGTCAGCTGCTTGTACCGAATTTCACAAGCTCGCATATGCATCCACACAGGTCGCGTCTGTCGATGGGAAGTCAGGATCGGGAGCCTACGACCCGATCCGCAATCGCCGCGCCGAGTGCCTCGGCGTCTCGAGCGAGCGTCTGGCTCGCGTGCTCCGCCTCGGCACGGATGCGCGCACGGCCTTCTTCGATCGACGCCTCCGCCTCCTGGCGCGTCGCACTGAGCAGCTCGGCTCGGCCCGCCAACGCCGTACGACGCTGCTCGTCCATCTGCCGATAGATCTCCGCTCGCGCCGCCTTCGTCTTCGTGTCGAACTCCGCTGTCGCCTCGGCGGCCCGACTCGCCGATCGCTCGGCGAGCTCCCGCGCCGATTCGATGGCGCCCTGGCGATCGCGCATGATGCGCTGCACGGGCCTGAACAGAAGGCGGTCCATGAGCCATACCAGTAGCAGGACGATACCGATCACCCAGAACACCGACAGATCCGGAATCACTCGACGCCTCCGACTGGGACGGGTTCTCGAAAGAAGGCCAGACGCAGAAATCGCGCGTTCGCGAGTGGACAAACGTGCTTTTATACCACTTCGGATGAACGGCGGGCAAGTCGATGGCGCGACGTGACCGGCCTGCGCGAAGGCCAGCACGCCAGACGCCGCCAATCGCGTGCGTCTGGTTGGATTATATATGAATAGCTTTTGAGTATATATAGTAGAACTTATCGAGGCGCTCTCATTCAGGGCTCCACGACCACGAGATGCTCCAGCCGCTCTTCCACGGTGCCGATTCGGGCAACTGGCACTCCCGCCGCCTCGAGCGCAGCCACCGCGCCGTCGACCACGTCCGGACGAACCGCCACCAGAAATCCCCCGGAGGTCTGAGGGTCGTACATCAAAGCGAGTCGATCCGGATCCACCTCCGCCGGCACGTCCACAACGTGACCGAAGAAGTCTTCGTTCGACTGTCCACCAGACGTCCGATGCCGCGCCACGAGGGCCGTCACACCGTCGATCAGCGGCAGCCGACTCGATCTCAGGCGAAGCGTCACATTGCTCGCCGTCGCCAGCTCGCTCGCATGACCCAGCAAGCCGAACCCGGTCACGTCGGTACACGCGTGCACGCCTCCGTGAACGACGTCTCGGAGACGCTCGGCGGCAACCCGGTTCAGCGTGGTCATGGAGTCGATCGCCGCGGCCGCCACCGCGGCCGGGGCGCGACCGCGCTTGATGGCGGTCGCTACGAACCCGGTACCCAGCTGCTTCGTGAGCAGCAACTCGTCACCCGGTCGGGCACCGGCATTCGTCAAGATTCGGTCTGGGTCGATGGTGCCGGTCACCGCGTATCCGAACTTCACTTCCGCATCCTGCACGGTGTGGCCGCCGAGCAGCGCCACGTCCGCCTCACGCAGCTTGTCGTAGCCGCCGCGAAAGATGCTGTCCAGCACGGCTGACTCCAGGCCCTTCTTCGGAAAGCCGGCGATCGCCAGGGCGGTCACCGGCGTCCCGCCCATCGCGTACACGTCGCTCAGCGCGTTGGCCGCCGCGATCTGACCGAACACGTAGGGGTCATCGACGATCGGCGTGAAGAAGTCGACGGTCTGGACGAGCCCCTCCGCGCCGGGCCATCGGTACACACCGGCATCGTCAGCGGTCCGGAAGTCCACCAGAACCCGCTCGTCTTGCGAAGCCGGAATACCGCTCAGGACCTGAGCGAGCTCGCCAGCGGCGAGCTTGCTCGCTCAACCTGCGCAGGCGGAGAAGTCGGTCAGTCTCTTTCGTCGAAACATGGGCTGTTGTCGTCTCCAGAATACGGATGCTGGCGGCGCACCCTCACTGCGTGAGCTGCTCGAAGAGCCGATGCAGCTCGTCTTCTGAGGCGAAGTCCACCTCGATTCGGCCTTTCTTGCCCTTTCTGACGATGCGGACCCGGGTGCCGAGGGACACCTGGAGTCGCTCCTCGGCGGCTCGCGTGTGCACGTCGATCGCCTTCGCGTGCTCGGCTTTCGGGTCGGACCGGACGGCGAGCGCCATCTTCTTCACGAGGCGCTCGGCTTCCCGAACCGAGAGCCCGCGCGTCACGACCTCGCGCGCAGCCTTGCGCTGCTGCGGCACCTCCGGCAGGCTCAGCACGGCCCGCGCGTGGCCCATCGATAGCGCGCCGGACGCGACCTCCGCGCGCACGTCGTCCGGGAGCTTGAGCAAGCGCAGGTAGTTCGCGACAGACGAGCGGTCCTTGCCGACCGCCGCGGCCACTTCATCCTGCTTGAACTTGAACTCCGTAGTGAGCTTGCGATAGGCGTTGGCCTCCTCGATCGGGTTGAGATCCTCGCGCTGAATGTTCTCGATCAGCGCGATCTCGAGCAGTTTCTCATCGGGCACGTCCCGGACGATGATCGGCACCTGCTCGCGACCGGCAATCTGTGCGGCCCGCCAGCGGCGCTCGCCGGCGATGATCTCGTAGCCCTTGTCGGACTTGCGGACCACGATCGGCTGGATGATCCCGTTGACCTTGATCGATCGTGAGAGCTCGTTGAGGCGCTCGTCATCAACCTGCGTCCGCGGCTGGTACTTGTTCGGCGAGAGCAATCCAATGTCGACCGACAACGACGCGTCACCAGGCGGAGACGACTCCGGAATCAACGCGCTCAGTCCTCTCCCGAGCGCTGGACGTTTCTCGAACATCGTCGTCACCTCCTGCTGGCCCCTCCGGGCATGTCGAATGGCACGGGAATGGCGCGGGTGACTGCTAGGCAGACGCCCGCTGCTCGCGCCCGACCAATTCTCGGGCCAGCTCGACGTAGGCTTCTGCGCCCCGTGACTTGGCGTCGTACAGCAACGCGGGCATGCCGTGGCTGGGCGCCTCGCCCAGGCGGATGTTCCGCGGAATCACTGTGTCGTAGACCTTCCGCTTGAAGAACTCCCGCACGTCCTTCGCGACCTGACGACCGAGATTCGTGCGGTCGTCGTACATCGTCAGGACCACGCCCTCGATGTCGAGCGCTGGGTTCAATGAGGCTCGCACTCGTCGCAGTGTGCTGATCAGGTCGGCCAGTCCCTCGAGCGCGAAGTACTCGCAGTGCAGCGGAATCATGACTGTGTCGGCGGCCACGAGTGCGTTCAGGGTCAAGAGGCCGAGCGACGGTGGCGAGTCGATGAAGACGTAGTCGTACCGATCCCGAATCGGCCGTATGAAGTTTCTCAGGCGCTCCTCACGGTTCGGGAGCTCGACCAGTTCGACTTCTGCGCCCGTCAGGTTCCGGTCGGCCGGAATGAGCGACAGGCCCTTGACCAGCGTCTCGATGACCAGGTCGTCGATAGTGCCCGTCAGAGCGCCCATCAGACCCGAGTAGATCGTGTCCCGACCGGCGATTCCTCCCTTTTCACCGAGTCCGCTCGTCAAGTTACCCTGCGGGTCCATGTCGATGACGAGGACTGAGTGGTCCGTGAGAGCGAGGGAGGCTGCGAGGTTGATTACCGTTGTGGTCTTGCCGACACCACCCTTCTGGTTGGCGATAGCGATAAGACGACTCTTGTTCTTGGGCAAAAGACCTATTCTCGGAGTGAGAACCCTCTTGTGGAATGTACGGCGAGACCTCTGCCGCGTCAAGCCTGATTCCGTACTTCTGGCGGAGAATGAGACGTCATCTAGACAAAAAGTATGAGTCTGGCGCTCAAGCAGCTACCGCTAATGCGCTCCACGACAGCAGGCCATCGAAACTCCTCCCGCGAACGGGCGAGGCTAATACGCCTGCGTCATCGACCAGTCATCGATGGTTCATCGAGAGTTCATCGCCGGTTCATCGCCGGTTCATCGCCGATGCGCCACTGGTGCATCGCTGGATCCTGGACTTGGTTCATCCAGTCGAAGGTTCGCTTGAGACTCTCCTCAGCGCGCAGGCTGCACTCGGACTGACGCCCGCCCAGCCCTGACAAGCTTGATAGGACGGCCCGCTTCCGAGCGACACGGGGTCATGATTTTCCGGCCAGTCGGCGGCGTGGTTTGGATCGGCGGAATGTGATGCTGGCCGGGGGCCGTGGGCGAACTCTGGGTCCAGCATGCATCCCAGGATTGATCGTACACACCAGCTGTAACCACCAGGCATCTGTTCGCTATGTTTCACGTGGAACGGTGACAGGCGGTCGTCCGCATCGGAGCAACACAGAGGCTGTGAGCCAACAGTACGTCCGAACACCCGAGGAACTTGCGCCGGGACCGCGTACGTTTCGTTGACCGCGACTGGCCAATCCAGCAAATCGGAGTCCTCAGACTGTTGCGGTCGGGGCTCACCGTGAGAGCCGTCCTCTCTTCGTGCTGGTTGCCCAGTGATGATGCCGAACCATGCCGAGCCATGCCGTGCATGGGTGGTGAAGAGAGGCGACTGCACTGAACCTCTTGACTCGTGGCCCGTATACGTTCGGCGGTTACTGGATTCTGGAGTGTGTTGCCAGGCTGGTAAGGCACATCTCGTGGTAATCATGGACGGCCCACGACGGCTGTGCCTGGCAACGTGTCCAGGGAACTCCGTGAAGGCTGGACGATGAAGGCGGAAGGTGGGAGGGTGACGGGCGGAAGGGCTGAGGACGGGAGGACCAGTGAGCAACCAATGGGCCAATCAGGGCTCGTGGCCGCTGCGGTGCAGACAACGCTGCCGCATAAATGAGATGTGCAGGCGATTGGCCTCTTCTCGGCGTCGGAATCTGGTTGCCTAGATACGGCACAACGAGAGGCACAGGCGTGATGAGCCGCCCGACTGGCCCTCGGCGAGCGAGGACATCGACGGTTTCTGAGTGAGGAGCGACGCTGCCGAATGGAGTCCGCCCCGGCTGATGAATGCACTGTCGTAGACACGACACTTCCGGGGATCTCGAGACGAGTCAAATGCTTACCGAAACCAGACATCGGGACGGAAGGCGCCAGAGGATGTCGGGCCGTCGTCGGGCAAAGTCCACATCGACAGGAGCGTGAGGCTGCGCTGGTGCCTGTGCCGCGGGGATTGAATGGATGTGATTCGAGCGAATGGGTGGTGGCGGTGATGTGGGGGAAGCGAGCCGTGAGCGGTGGCCCCAGTCGGCCACGCATTCACCTAGATGTTCCACGTGAAACGCGGTTCCGCCTCGGCGGAGTTTCGCCTGTCGGATGACGGCGGTCCGTTCCTGGGAGCGACGTCAGACCTGGGATTCTCAGGGATGTCCAGATCGAACGAGTAAGGCAGTCTTGGCGAAATTGCGAAAGTAATCGGTCGGGAAGCAGCACAACGGGACGAGAATCGCCCTGAGCCGATGTCGCTCTCGCCGACTGTGCGTCCTGTGGGCCGTGCCTGTCGGGGGGTGACTTCTCTCATCAAGGCCAGCACGCCGAGTCAGGGGACTTCTCCCGCTATTCACCTCACCCGCCGCAGCCGGCCTGTCAATCGCCGTGGTCGACCTGGTCATGGACTCGCGCTCCGTGACCAATCCACCGGCCTCTGGGCATGTTCCACGTGAAACATCCCCTCAGCCTCGACCGATTCGCCGCTTCCGGATGACAACGAGTCGGCTCCTCAGAGACTCGACGAGCGGGTAGGTTGCCACCCACTCGAGCGGAGGATTCACAACATTCGGCGACTCCCCACCGCTCGCGCCGCGAAACCACAGAAGATGCCCGTCCCGCCGCAGAAACGCTTGCACCGCCGCCAGCATCCTCGCCTCAGTTCGCACGGCCCTCACGGTTACCACGTCCATCCCCTCGTGGAACTCCGGGCTCGTCAATAATTCTTCGTACCGGCAAGTTTCCACCCACACATCATCCAGACCCAGCACCCGCACGGCTTCCCTGAGAAACACACTCTTCCTCGTCTTCGACTCCACCATGTACAGCCGCAGCCCAGGATTCATCAGTTTCATCGGTATTGCCGGTGAGCCCCCCCCGGAGCCCACGTCCAGCAATGTGGTCGCCCTTGCCGGCAAATGCTCACACGCCGCGATGGGCTCGACAAGCATCCTATCCAATGACTGGTCACGATCGCCGACCGATGTCAGGTTGATCTTCTCGTTCCATCGCAGGAGCAACTCGTAGTAAGCGGCCAATTGAGCCACGAGCTCACCCGTCATCGGCACCCCGGCCTTCACAGCCCTCCGCCGCAAACCGGCCGCAACACCCCGCCTAGCCATCGGCCTCACGGTCGACCGACCCGCGCCGGACTCCGGACCGATCGCGTCCGATGAAAGCCGCCAGCACCGCCACCGCCGCCGGAGTCACGCCTGGAACACGCAACGCCTGCCCAAGATTGGCCGGATGTACGGCTGTCAGCCGTTCAACCACCTCATTGGATAGCCCGGGCACACGGTCGAAACCGAACCCATCAGGAATCGCCCGACGTTCGCTCCGATTCGCCCGCCGCACCTCAGCCCGCTGCCGCGCAATGTATCCCTCGAACTTCACCTCGGTCTCCAGGCTCAACTCGTCCAGCCATCCGAACACTGAGTCTACCTCCAGCCCGAGGCCGAGCCGTCGCAGCTCACACACGTCTTGCTCTGGCCGTCGAAGCACGGTCACAGCGCGAGTGCGCTCGCCGGTGGCCAAACGAACACTTCCGCTTCTGACCGCCTCCAGATTCCGTTCAAGCCGCTCAGATCTCGCTTCGAACAGTTTCCACCTCTCCTCATCGATCAATCCGAGCTCCCGGCCTCTCGGCGTGAGCCGCCGATCTGCATTGTCGATCCGGAGCAGGAGTCTGTGCTCCGCCCGAGATGTGAACATTCTGTATGGTTCGAGACAGCCTTTGGTCGTCAAATCGTCGACCAGCACACCGATGTACGCCTCGTCTCTCCGCAGCACGAGTGGATCACTACCCATGCACGCGCGGCCCGCATTCACACCGGCAACCAGCCCCTGGGCCGCCGCCTCCTCGTACCCCGACGTGCCATTGATCTGGCCCGCAAGATACAGCCCAGCCACTCGCTTCGTCTCGAGACTAGGCCAAAGCTCTGTCGGCTGCACGAAGTCGTACTCCACGGCGTATCCGCACCGAAGCACAACCGCCTCTGCCAACCCAGGCAACGCGTGAACCAGCCTATCCTGAGTCTCGCGCGGGAGGCTCATCGAGAATCCGTTCATGTACACTTCGTCAACACCGACCCCCTCGGGCTCGAGCACGACTTGATGTCGATCGCGACCAGGGAACCTCATCACCTTGTCTTCGAGTGACGGACAGTACCGTGGACCGATGCCCGTGATGCTCCCATTGAACAGCGGCGATTCGTGGATGTGCCCTTTGACAAGCTCGTGAACGCGCTCGGTCGTGTACAGTCGGTGGCAGGCCACCTGCCTACGCTCGATGCCTGGCGTCTCGAACGAGAAAGCGACGGGCCTCTCGTCACCAGCCTCGAGCTCGAACCGCGAGAAATCGATCGACCGCCGGTCCAGACGCGGGGGCGTTCCGGTCTTCAGCCGACCCCAGTCGAAACCGAACGACTTGAGCGATTCGGCCAGATCGCATGAGGCTGGCTCGCCAGCACGACCGGCGGATACGGTCTCCGGACCGACGTGGACCAAGCCGTTCAAGAATGTGCCCGTCGTGATAACCAGAGCTCCGCAAGACAACACGGTCCCATCCTCGAGCTCGAGACCCGAGACCTTCGCTCCCTCCGTCACGATCCGTGCGGCGCGACCAATGATCCACGAGATTGTCGTCCGAGACTGCAGGGCTCGCCGCACCCAAGCCCCATAGGCCACCTTGTCTGCCTGCGCGCGCCGCGACCACACGGCAGGTCCTCGGCTCCGGTTCAACAACTTGAACTGGATACCTGTGGCATCGATCGCACGACCCATGAGCCCACCCAGGGCATCAATCTCACGAACGAGATGACCCTTCGCCGTACCGCCGATTGCTGGATTGCAGGGCATGTGAGCAGTCCGCTCGAGGGACAGCGTGCAGACACCGACGCGTAGCCCCAAGGTCGAAGCAGCCCACGCCGCCTCGACACCTGCATGCCCGGAGCCGACGATGATGACGTCAAACTGAGTCATTTAAGGTTTATTTACCCCTATCATGGCGACTATAAATCGACCTATATGGACAAAACTATTACTAAACATAGTCTTATTTATAGACTCATAAAAAAACTCGTCATGATTTATTTACCAATACAGAAACTCGAAAAAATATGCTCCAACAGATCCTCCGACGTCCGCTTCCCCGTGATGCTCTCGAAGCCTACCCTCGCTGCTAGCAGGTCCGCCAGCAAGAACTCCTCCGACCGACGCGCGCGCGCTCCCACCAGCGCTCGCTCGAGCGCCTGTTCGACCTCCTCGAGTAACCGAACGTGCCGAAGGTTGGTGACCGCGACACCGTCGGCCTCGACACCGTGCGAGCCGAGCGCGATCAGCATCGCGTCACGCACATCGGCGAGGCCTCCTCCGCCGGTCGCCGACACTCTTGCCATCAGCCGAGGGTTGGCCTCCACTGATGCCGGATCCCACGCGGACGGAAGGTCCATCTTGTTCGCGACCACGACCCTGGCACGCGCCTGCGTCGACTTGATCATCGCCGCATCGTCCACGGTTAACGGCTGCGAGAGATCCAGGACCAGAAGGATGACGTCCGCGATCTCGATCGCGTCGAGGGACCGCTGCACGCCTTCACGCTCGACCTCGTCGGTGACGTCACGCACCCCGGCCGTGTCTACCAGCGTCACCGGTACGCCGGCGAGGTCCATCCGCTCGGTCACGAGGTCGCGTGTCGTTCCTGCTCGTGCCGTGACGATCGCGCGATCCGTTCCAAGGAGCGCATTGAACAGGCTCGACTTTCCAACGTTGGGTCGTCCGACGATGGCAACCTGACGTCCTTCTCGAACGATGCGCCCCCGCCCACCGTCGGCGACCAGGACCCGAACGTCGCCCAGCGCACGATCGAGCCCGGAGATGAGTGTATCGGCGTCGATGAAGTGATAGCCCTCCTCGGGAAAATCAAGAGAAGCTGCCAGACGTGCCGCCATGTCGAATACGTCTTGGTCGATTCGCGCGATGCTCTCGGTCAGTGTTCCCTCGAGTTGATCGAACGCGGCGCGGGCTTGGCCTGGTGTCACGGCGTCGATGAGGTCACGCACAGCCTCGGCCTGCACGAGGTCGAGTTTGCCGTTGAGGAAGGCTCTCAGGGTGAACTCACCAGGCTCTGCGAGCCGAGCTCCGGCGCGGATGGCCACATCGACGATCTGCCGGAGGATGATCGGAGATCCGTGGGCGGAGATCTCCACGACGTTCTCGCCCGTGTAGGAGGCGGGTGCTGGGAACGCAGTCGCGATGACCTGGTCGACCAGATGAGTCGAGGCCGACGGGTGATTGGTCGGCTGGGACAGGGTGTCGCGAATCCGATCGCTCGTGCGAAGGCGCGAGAGTGTCGCGTGTCTCCTCCGCAACGGTGACTTCACCGTCAGAATCCGCTCCGCCACCGCCGCGGCGTCCGGCCCACTGAGCCGTACGACGCCCAGCCCACCTCGGCCAGCCGGCGTCGCGATCGCCAGGATCGTGTCAGTGGTATCGAACATGGCTGGTTGCGACGGTGCCTCACCGACACCGTGGCCGTGCGCGTGACCCGAGCCCTACTGGTCGCGGTGCGTGATGATGATGGTCTTGAGAAACGCGTCGCCGACGCTCTCGGACGAGAGTTCGGGATCCTCGGCAATCGTCAGGTGCACCAACCGGCGCGCGTAGGGATTGAGCGGACCGACCTCCTGTGATGTGCTGGTCGCCTTCGCGCGCTCGCCCAGGAGCTTGGCCATTTGAAGAAGCTCGGCATCCTTCCCCTTCCGGAAGTCCAGGCAATCGACGAACACGTGCTGCTTCTCGGGCAGCTCCGCTCGGAAGACGGCGCTCGTGATGTACTGGAAGGCATCCAGTAGTTCACCGCGACGACGGACGAAGAGGTCGAGCCCATCGCCCGTCATGTTGACGCGGATACCATCGGCCGTGTGTGTGGTCTCTACCGTCGGGATCGGTATGGCCATGGCCCTGCGACATCCGTGAGAAACTTCTCGATCCTCGCTTCCAGCTCACCTGACATCGCGCTCTCCGTCCGCTTCTCGCATGTCGTGGCGTTCGCTCACTTTGGGCCCCCTGACGGTTTCTTCCGGTCGGCCTTCTTGGGGCGACGCTCTGCGGGTGGTCGCACCGTCTTGACCACTAGCGGTCCTATGATCCGATTCGTCACGATCTGCTGACCAATCGCCCACAAGTTGCTGCACAACCAGTAGAGCACCAATCCACTCGAGGCCCACAGGAACATGAAGGTGAACATGATGGGCATGAACATCATCACCTTCTGCTGCGTTGGATCTGCCGTCGACGGCGTCTTCATCTGCTGCCAGACCATGGTCAGACCCATGATCACGGGCGTGACGTAGAACGGATCGTGTGTCGACAGGTCTGTGATCCACAACGCGAACGGTGCCCCCCGGATCTCGATGGCGACCGACAGCAGGGAATAAAATGCAAAAAGAACCGGCATCGTCAAGAGCATCGGCAGACAACCGCTCGCAGGGTTCACACCTCGTTCCCGATACAGGTTCATGAGCTCGGCGTTCATTTTTTGCCGAGCCGGGTCCGTCGTCTTCAGCTTCGAGTAACGATCTTGGATCGCCTTCACCTCCGGCTGAATCTCCTGCATCTTCCGCATCGACACGACGCTCTTGTGCCGCAGCGGAAACATCGCCGCGTTGATCAGGATCGTCAGGATGATGATCGACCATCCATAGTTCCCGACTGATGCGTTGATCCACTTAAGCGCCCGAAGCAGGGGGACGGCGAGGAAAGAGAAGAACCCGAAGTCGATCGCTCGAATCAAGTCCGGATGGCTCTGCTCCAGGATGTCAAAATCCTTTGGCCCGACGAAGAAGTCCATGTCCGCGGTTGGACTATCGGCCACGGTGACATCGTAGGCAACCAGCGTCACCGGTTCCTGATCCGGCTGGGAGGCTAGCTGCGAGGCCGTGTCGTACCGGGCGCGCACCGTTTGGCCCGACGGCACGAGCACCGACATGAAGTAGTGATCGTCAATCCCAACGAACGAGAACACCCCCTCACGCACCGGTGTTTCAGCCACGTCGCCCGCGCCAACGCGCGTCGTGTCGCCATCCTCGAAGAAGATCGCCTGGGGAGCCTGAGAGTATCGACTGACCGCTGGTGTGTCCGCCAGACCCGGACCCCATTGCACGTTTGGCTGCAGCGCGCGACCGTCTCGTTCGACCGACATCGCAAGGGTCACGACATAGGGACGCACTCCCGGGTCGAAGCGAAACTCTTTGCGCGCCGTGAGCCCGGCTCCGTTGTCGTAGTCGAAGGTCACCGAGCCCGCCGCGTCGGCATCCTCCAGTCCTTCGACCCTCGTCCTGAAGAGCGCCGACTCGAGTTCCTGCTCGATCTGTTGATCGTCGAATCCGAGGCTGAACGGCAGATCGACATCAGCCAGGTCCTGCGGCACCAACTCCTCAGGCTCCCCTGCCAGATCCAGATACAGCTTGAGCCGCCAGCTCACGACGACGGCTCCTCGATTGCTGAATATCACGCGAACGCTCGACGTATCCACGGTGGTCGTCCGCTCACTCGCAGCGGCGATCGCGGGATCGCGCGCGACCGGCAGCCCCTCCCGGCCGACCGTCGCCGGCTCCGCTGGAGTCGCTGCCTCCTCGATCACACCTGTCGTCGGGGGTTGTGCCCCTGCCGCAGGAGCGGCACGCCGTGTGGGGCCTCCCTCAGGGGCGGTGACCAGTTCCTCGAACTGCCCTTCAGGCGGCGGGGCCTGCGGCGGTAACAGGCTCTGATAGACGACGAGCACAATGAATGACAGCGAAACCGCCAGCAGAATTCTCTTTTCCATCATTGCAGCGTCGAGCCGTCAAAGAGCCGTTAGGATGATCGTTTGGGAGCCGGCTCTGGCGGCACCGGGTCGTACCCTGCGGATGCGAACGGATGGCAGCGGCTGAGCCGCCAGGCGGCAAGCGCCACGCCGGTGAGTAGTCCCCGGCTGCGGACGGCTTCTGCCGCATAATCGGAGCAGGTCGGGAGAAACCGACACGATCCAGGAAAGAGGTGAGACAGGGTCAGCTTGTACAGGCGAAGTAGGCCAAGGGCTCCAGCCTGTGGCCAGCTGACGGACGCACCTGCTCGGTCAGCGGCGACGTGGCCGGTCGTTACCAATGATCCTGCTGAAATCGGCCTCGAGGCTGGCAAATGGCGCATCAAGTAGTTCTCGCCTCGGCGCGACGACGACGTCGAGGCCGGGCGGAACGGGATACCCGCGGAAGACCGCGCGGACGCGACGCTTCGCGCGGTTTCGATCGACCGCACCACCGAGCCGCTTCGAGGCCGCGACGCCAAGCCTGGCAACGCCGAGCTGATTCGGCAGAACGAACACCGTCATGTAGCGTCCGTGGCGCCGCGTGGCCCCAGCGTAGACCTCCTGAAATTCCCGGCGCTGCCGAATCCGCTGGGATCGCCGCAGCGTCCGACCGGCGCGTGCCATAATTCGTCCAGCGGCAGATGGGCGGGCGGTGCAGGCATGCACCATCCGAGGTGTCTAGACCGCGAGGCGCGTGCGCCCTTTGGCCCGACGACGCTTGAGGACGAGGCGACCGCTCTTCGTCTGCATCCGTACTCGGAAACCGTGGGCCTTCTTCCGGTGACGGTTGTTCGGCTGGTACGTCCGTTTCATGGATATCGTTCCTGAGCTATCGCGACCGCCAGCGATGACGGCAAACGTAGATGGTATCGAAGGGCAGCGGATGCTGTCAAACAGGGCGAAGGAGCCAGAATTGGTCGTTTTTGTTTTTTCTTCCACTTTCTGGAGGCCAAATGGGTGTGATAAATTCCCCTCCCTTGGCAGCCCACTAGGGTTCCCACCCAAAGATTTCCACACGTGTGGAAAAAAATGTGGAAAAACCCAAGGTTTCGCTTTTGTGACACTTTTGACGACATCCCGGTCGCCCGCTTCGTTTCCCGTTAATTTGTCTTAATCTACTGAAAACAATAGCTTTATTTATTTCAACTACCAGAGAACGACTCACGTGGTCCGGTTTTCTGACGGCGAAAGGTAACGCCAATGTACTCTCCTGGCATGGCTTCCAGATGTTCTCGCAATTCCACGACGTGACGGCATGAGCGCCGCCACCGTCTGGGACCAGGTGCTCTCGCGGATCGAGACCAAGATCAACCGCCACAGCTTCTACACGTGGTTCAAGTCGACCACGTTGGTTCGCCAGGAAGGCCCGGTGCTTTCGGTTCGCGTACCCAGTCCAATCTTCGGGGATTGGCTCACGAAACACTACGCAGGCGTCATAGCCGAGGCCCTCGACGAGGTGGGCCGAGGGGATCTCAATGTTCAGTTCGTGCACGAGGAAGGTGGTGCCGAACTGGCCGCACCCGCAGTGGTGGAGGCCGTCGCCGAACCCATCACCGGCATGGGGGCTTCACCAGCCACCGTTGGATTGATCCCGCGTTATACGTTCGATTCGTTCGTGGTTGGTTCGTCGAACCAGTTCGCGCATGCGGCAGCACGGGCCGTGGCCGAAGCGCCGTCACGCTCGTACAACCCACTCTTCGTCTATGGCGGTGTGGGTCTCGGTAAGACGCATCTGATGCATGCGATCGGTCAATACGTCCTGAGGTATGGACAGAGCCTCAAGCTGACCTATATCTCGTCGGAGCGTTTCATGAACGAGATGATCAACGCTGTTCGATTCGATCGCATTCTGGACTTTCGGGAACGGTACCGAAGTGTCGATGTCTTGCTGGTCGACGACATCCAGTTCATCGCCGGCAAGGAAGGAACACAGACAGAGTTCTTTCACACCTTCAACGCGTTGTATGACTCGCAGAAGCAGATCGTCATCAGCAGCGACTGTCCGCCCCACGAGATTCCGTCGCTCGAAGAGCGGTTACGCTCGCGATTCGAATGGGGCCTGATCGCCGACATCCAGCCACCCGATCTCGAGACGAAGATCGCGATCTTGAAGAAGAAGGCTGAAAACGAGGCGGTTCCTCTCCCCGACAACGTCGCCCTCTACATTGCCGACAAGATCAAGTCGAACATCCGGGAGCTCGAGGGTTCACTCATCCGTCTGATCGCGTTTGCCTCCCTCACGGGTGCCGAGATCACTGTGCCGTTGGCCCAAAAGGTGCTCAAGAACGTCTTGATGAACGATGATCGAACCGTCACGATCGAGATTATTCAAAAGTCCGTGGCAGATTTCTTCAAGCTCAAGCTGAGCGATCTAAAATCTCGAAACAACTCGAAGTCGATCGCTAAACCCCGTCAGATCGCCATGTATCTGTGTAAGCAACTCACGAAGGCTTCATTGCCGGAGATAGGCAGAAGCTTCGGCGGCAAGCACCACTCCACGGTGATCCACTCGGTCCGCAAAGTGGAGGGTCTTCGCGCTCAAGACGGCGATTTCAACAGCCTCATCAACAGCCTCCTTGAATCATTCCGCTAGCAGAACCGGGCGTCGGACGAGCGTTATCCGCAGGCGTCCACAGGTATCCCCTGTGGATGTCGGATCCATACCCCCGCCAGGCTCGGGGATCCCGTATGAATGACCCCGGATCGCTCAACTCGTAGGCAGGTTTTGGAGTAACATAAGTCTTTTGATATTAGCGATTTACAAACGACATGTACGCTTTTCAACAGGACCTATTCTTGATATACTTTTATGTTCATGATCCGTTCTTTCTGATCTTAAAAGAACGCGTTCACCCTCTCGACACGCCGAGGCCTACATGGAACTAGTGATCCGGAAAAGCGATCTGCTACGAGAGTTGCAACTCGTGCAAGGCATCGTTGAGCGGAAGAACACTATTCCGATTCTTGCGAACGTGTTGATCGAGGCGACGGGCAACGAGGTGACACTCCTGGCCACAGACCTCGAGGTAGGGTTGCGAAGTCACTGTACCGCGACAGTGTCGTCACCTGGATCGCTCACGTTGCCGGCCAAGAAGCTATATGAGATCGTCCGGGCCCTGCCGGACACGGACGTGCGTATCGAGGGCGACGCGGGCAGTGTGAAGGTGTCAGCCGACCGGTTCAACTCACGGATGCAAACGCTACCCTGCGAGGATTTTCCGAAGCTCCAGGAACCGTCCGGTGAAGGTGCGGCCATGCTGGCCCGCTCGGCCCTCAAGGAGATGGTGACGAAGACGCAGTTTGCCATCACGGGCGAGGACACCCGCTATTTCCTGAACGGGGCATTGTTCGTGATGAAGGCGGATGACCTCACGCTGGTTGCCACCGATGGGCACCGTCTGGCCCTTGTCAGAGTGCCGCGGGAGTCGTCCGAGGAGATGGCGAGCGAAGAGGTGCGAGCGATCCTTCCCAAGAAGACGCTGCTCGAGCTTGGTCGACTCCTGGGCGATGGGGAAGAACCTGTTCGCTACGAGCGTGGCGAGAATCACCTCTTCTTCGACATCGGTGGACGACTCTTGATCTCGCGGATGATCGATGGTCAGTTTCCGGCCTACGAGCGCGTGATCCCGACAGGCAACGACAAGATGATCGAGTTCGAGCGGGATCGGCTAACGAGCGCGCTCAAGCGCGTTGCGCTCCTGTCGAACGAGCGGTCGAGGGCCGTGAAACTGGAGATGGAAAAAGGTCAGGTCAACATCGCATCCAGCAGTCCAGAGTTGGGTGAGGCGAAGGAGTCGTTGGCGGTCGACTATGACGGCGACGCCGTGAGCATCTGTTTCAACGCCCAGTATGTGCTCGACTTTCTCGGTGTCGCCGAAACGGACAGCGTCACGCTCGAGTTCAAGGACGAGATGAGCCAGGCCGTCATGCGGCCCATGGGCGCTGAGGGTTATGACTACACCTACGTCATCATGCCCATGCGGATATAGAAGTCGCTGACGCGAAGCCACGAACACCATATGACACAGCTTGAATCCAATAAGCCCGACGCGTCAGCCGGGGATGATGTTGTTTCGGTCACTGGTATTCCCGTGCCCGAACCGTTGCCTGAGGCCACGGCTGGTGAACCGCATTCTGACATCGCGTCGGATGACTATCGAGCCGACAAGATCCGGGTATTGGAGGGCCTCGAGGCCGTTCGCAAGCGTCCGGCTATGTACATCGGTTCCACGGGTCCGGCTGGACTCCATCACCTGGTATATGAGGTGGTCGATAATTCCATCGACGAGGCACTGGCCGGCTTCTGCGACCGCATAGACGTCACCATTCACATCGACAACTCGGTAACGGTCGTGGATAACGGCCGCGGCATTCCCGTCGACGAGCATCAGAGCGGGAAGTCAGCGGCCGAGGTGGTGATGACGGTGCTGCACGCCGGTGGGAAGTTCGACAACGAAACCTACAAGGTCTCGGGCGGACTGCACGGCGTGGGAATCTCGGTCGTGAATGCTCTCTCCCGCCCGCTCGAACTCGAAATATGGCGGAGTGGCAACGTCTACCAACAGCGGTTCGAGTGTGGCAAGGCCATCTCGCCGCTCGAAATGACCGGAACGACCAAGAAGCGCGGAACGACCATCACGTTCACGCCGGACTCCGACATCTTCGAGAGCATCGATTTCAGCTTCGACACGTTGTCGCAGCGCTTGCGTGAGTTGGCGTTTCTGAACGGGGGTATCACGATTGCGCTCACGGACGAGCGGAGCGACAAGTCCCATACGTTTCAGTACGACGGTGGGCTGAACTCGTTCGTCCAGTTCTTGAACCAGCACAAGACCGCCATCAATCCTGAGCCCATCTACATGCAGGGCGTTCGCGATGGCGTCACGGTCGAGATCTCTCTGCAGTGGAACGACAGCTACGCCGAGGCGCTCTACAGCTTCGCTAACAACATCAATACACATGAGGGTGGTACGCATCTATCGGGCTTCAGAGCCGCCTTGACCCGGACGATCAACTCCTACACGAACAAGAACAATCTCGCGAAGGATCTCAAGGAGGGATTGACCGGCGATGACATACGAGAGGGGCTCACGGCCGTCATCAGCGTGAAGATCCCGACCCCGCAGTTCGAGGGTCAGACGAAGACGAAGCTCGGCAACACCGAGGTCAAGGGGATCGTGGAGGCGATTGTCAACGACAGGCTGGGCGCGTTCCTGGAGGAGACGCCGGCCGTCGCCAAACGGATCGTCAGTAAAGCCGTCGAGGCCACGCGAGCCCGGGAGGCGGCGCGGAAGGCCCGCGACTTGGTCCGGCGGAAAGGCGCCCTCGACAGCGGCATGCTACCAGGCAAGCTCGCCGACTGTCAGGAGCGCGATCCCGCCCAGAGCGAGATCTACATCGTCGAAGGCGAGTCGGCCGGCGGGTCGGCCAAGCAGGGTCGCGACCGGCGCTTCCAGGCGATCCTGCCCATCAAGGGCAAGATCTTGAACGTCGAGAAGGCCCGATTCGACAAGATGCTCGGCAGCGACGAGATCAGGACGATGATTGCGGCGCTCGGCTGTGGGATCGGCAACGACGAGTTTGATCCCTCCAAACTGCGATATCACCGCATCATCATCATGACCGACGCAGACGTGGACGGATCCCACATCCGGACCCTCCTCCTCACCTTCTTTTACCGTCAGATGCGCGCACTCATCGACCTCGGACACGTGTACATCGCGCAGCCTCCACTGTTTCGAGCGAAGCGGGGCCGCAGCGAGACCTACATCAAGGACGAGCGCGAGTTGGAGACCTGGCTCATCAAGCGGTCAACCGAGTCCCGCCAGGTGACGGTACTCGACCGCCAGCTTGTGCTCTCGGGAGCCGAGCTCGCCGACCGGCTCCATAAACTCCTCGCCTTCCGGAAATACTTGCAGATCATCGAACGCCGAGGCCCCGACCGCGAGATCATCGGGGCGCTGCTCGCCAGCGGCGCGAAGGATAAGCAATTCTTCACTGAACGCGAGGGCCCGGAAGCACTGGCCCGGTCATTGGAGACCGAGACCCGCAGTGCGTCCGTTCGCCCGGACGATGAGCACAACTGCCAGCAATTGCTCATCGAAGATCGTTCGGAGGGATACCCGAAGCAGTGGACCATCGGCGTCGACTTCGTGGCGACCGGGGAGTACCGGTTGCTACAGGCGAGCTACATGGAGGTCAAGGACCTCCAGGGTCCGATGATTGTGACGACTCTGGCGAGCCACGCGGCCAAGGAGCCCATTGCTGCCGACGAGGGTGTGGCGGCCTCGGCCAACGAGACCAACATCGGCGGGGCGCCCCTCGACGCCACGACGCGTCTGGCCGCCGAGCCCAAGCTCGAACGCGACGACTCGGCCAAGAGTCGGGAGGAGCGCATCGAATCGGTCGATGACCTGGTCGAGTACTTCATCACGGCCGGCAAGCGTGGCGTGGCGATCAATCGATACAAGGGACTCGGCGAGATGAATCCCGACCAACTCTGGGCCACGACGATGCGGCCAGAAACCCGAACACTGCTCCAGGTGCGAGCTGAAGATCACACCGAGGCTGACTTGATGTTCACGACGCTGATGGGCGATCAGGTCGAGCCCCGCCGCAAGTTCATTGAAGAGCACGCACTCGACGTAAAAAACCTCGACGTCTGAGTAGAGAACCCCCGTCCATCCTCGGCCAGGCCGGGCGATCACGCCCCGTCAGATACTCCGGATTCACCACATGAACATGGTGCCGTCACGCATTCCCGTGAACATCGAAGACGAGATGAAGCGCTCGTACATGGATTACGCCATGAGCGTGATCATTGGGCGAGCGCTCCCCGACGTGCGAGACGGGCTGAAGCCGGCGCATCGCCGGGCCTTGTACGGTATGCGCCTGATGGGCCTTGGCTCGACTCGGGCCTACCGCAAGTGCGCGAAGATCGTTGGCGAGGTGATGGGCAACTTCCATCCCCATGGCGACCAGGCGATCTACGACACCATTGTTCGTCTCGCCCAGGATTTCTCGATGCGGTACACCCTGGTGGACAGCCAGGGTAACTTCGGGTCGGTCGATGGCGATCCTCCGGCCGCCATGCGATATACCGAGGCTCGCCTGGAGTCCCTTGCCGAAGCCATGATGGCGGATCTCGACAAGGAGACCGTTGATTTCGTTCCCAACTACGACGAGACCACCGAAGAGCCCACCGTCTTCCCGGCGCCTTTCCCAAACCTGCTCGTCAACGGGTCCGTGGGCATCGCAGTCGGGATGGCGACCAATATTCCGCCACATAACCTTCGCGAGGTGATCGACGGCGTCGTATGGGTCATCGAGCACTCCACGGAGCCAGCCGACGCGAAGCTGAGGCAGCTCGTGCAGACGATTCATGGGCCCGACTTCCCGACCGGCGGGTTCATCGTCGGGCGGCGAGGAATCGAGTCGGCATACCTGACCGGGCGCGGCGCGATCACGGTTCGGGCCAAGTGCGATGTCGAGGAGATCGGCAAGAGCGACCGCTCGGCCATCGTCGTGTCGGAGATTCCGTATCAGGTCAACAAGGCGAAGTTGATCGAGAAGATGGCCGACCTGACCCGGGAGAAGACAATCGAAGGCATCTCTGACCTGCGGGATGAGTCAGATCGGGATGGCATGCGGATCGTCATCGAGCTCAAGCGAGGCGAGGTGCCTGAGGTCGTGCTCAATAACCTCTACAGGCACACATCCCTCCAGACCACCTTCGGAGTGATCATGCTGGCCATCGTTGCCGGTCGGCCTCGTATCTTGAGCCTGCTCGACTTCATCGAGCACTTCATCGAGTTTCGACGCAGCGTCGTGCGGCGGCGCACCGAGTTCGAGCTGCGAAAGGCCGAGGCGCGTGCACACATTCTCGAAGGTCTGAAGATCGCGCTCGATCAATTGGACGCCGTGATCAAGCTGATTCGCGGATCGAAGAATCCTGCCGAGGCGCGCACGGGTCTCATGCGAGACTTTGGCCTCTCCGAGATTCAGGCGCAGGCCATCCTGGACATGCAACTCCAGCGCCTGACCGGCTTGGAGCGCCAGAAGATTATCGACGAGTTGGTCGCGCTCATCGCCACGATCGAGCGTCTCCGGGCGATTCTGGCCAGCGATGAGCTCATCATGAAGATCGTCATCGATGAACTGCGAGCGCTCCAGGAGCGCTATCGCGACGAGCGACGGACGCAGATCATCGCCGAGTTGGGGGAGTTTCGCATCGAGGATCTGATCGTCGAAGAGGACATGGCGATCACCGTCAGCAATACGGGCTACATCAAGCGAACGGCGATGACGACGTACCGCCAGCAGCGACGTGGCGGCAAGGGTCGCATCGGGATGCGCACCCGCGACGAGGACTTCGTCAGCCACCTCTTCGTGGCTTCGACGCACGCCTACATCATGATCTTCAGCGACCGGGGGCGGGCGTACTGGCTCAAGGTCCACGAGATCCCTGATGTCGGGCCCGGCGGGCGCGGCAAGGCCATCGCGAATCTCGTGGCGATGGACGCTGGGGAGCGCATCGCGGCGCTGCTCGCCGTCCGGGAATGGCCGGAAGTCGCGGGTGAGCGCTTCATCGTGATGGGTTCGCGGAAGGGCATCGTCAAGAAGACCGATCTCCTGGCCTACAGCAATCCGAGAGCGGGAGGCATCATCGCCATGGGCGTGGCCGACGATGACGCCGTGATCGCCGCGACCCCAACCGATGGAACTGGCGACATCCTGCTGGGCACCAAAGCGGGCATGGCGATCCGGTTCGCCGAGACCGACGTTCGACCGATGGGTCGGACGGCGGCCGGGGTTCGCGGGATTAGTCTGCGAAAGAGCGATGAAGTCGTTGCAATGGAACGGCTTACACCAGGATCGACGTTGCTCACAGTCACCGAGAACGGCTACGGAAAACGGACCGAACTCGGCGAATACCGCGTGCAGTCTCGAGGCGGAGTGGGTATTATTAACATCCAAACGACGGAGCGAAACGGTCGGGTGGTCGGTATCGCGTGTGTCGTGGCCGCCGACGAGTGGATGTTGATTACACAACAAGGCAAGGTGCTTCGTATGATCTCCGAGGGGATCCGGACGATCGGCCGGGTCACCCAGGGCGTGCGACTTATCGAGACAGAATCCGACGACCGGGTCGTGTCCATCGTCGGCTTGGCGGAGAGCGAAGAAGCGGACGACGACGACATCCCGAACTGAACCGGGGTGGTCCCGTCTCGTGGTTCCTAGAAGGAGGCGCAAGCGTATGAATCGGCCAATTATTGCCCGCTACCTGCTCGTACCTGCCCTGCTCGTGCTGGCCGCCATGGCGAGCGCGTGCGGTGGGTCGGGGGAGGAAACGATTATCCGGAACTACTTCCGGACCGCCCGCATGGGCGACAACACCACCCTCGGCAACATCGCGACCGTGTCGTTCGACGCCCAGCAAGAGGGCATCATGCAGGACTTCACGGCTACGAATATCACGGAGGAGCGTCGGGCTCTTCGCGTCAAGGAGTTGATTGAGGCGAGCGAGACCGCCCAGGCCGGCCAGGACACGTTCAGCGACGAGATGAAGGCGTATCAGGACGAGAACATCGAAGCGATCGATCGCGTCCTTCGCGCTGAGCGCGGCGAGGGTGAGATCGGGCGGCGAGACGAGGCCGTGCAAGAGGAGTGGCGGAGGTGGCGCGACGAGATGTCCGAGCACACCAAGACGGTGGCGGAAGCCCGGACGGCGCTCGGTGACGAACGGGGCATTGCAGAGATCAGCGTGCTGAACGCCCAGAACCCGGTGGATATCACGCAGTACGATGCCGAACTCGTGACGAAGGACGTGACGATCGATGCCACCGTCCGGCAACCTGACGGTACGGATGTCCAGAAGAACATGGTCGTCAGGATGCAGCGCGCCGAGCTCACGGGTGGCGAGCGCGACATCACGGGCCGCTGGATCATCACGTCGATCCAGTAGCGCTGCTGGCTAAGCTGGCTCGAGGTTGGCGAAGCGCGCCAGTAGCTTCTTCTGACCCACCTGGCTGAATCGGACGGTGATCTTCAGATCGTCGAGTTGCTCCTCGACGTTCAGCACGGTACCGAGCCCGAACTGTGGGTGTCGCACCCGCAGTCCGGGCTTTACCATCAAGGCGGTCTGGTCCTCATCCTCGTAAGCGTAGGACGGCTGCTCTGACTCCTGCTCGGCGGCGCCCCGCCGACCGTGCGGGCGTCTCCACGTCTGCTCCATCCCATGCCGGTACGCCGGGCGTGACTCGGGCTCGGTTCGCTCGAGCAGCGCTTCCGGGATTTCGCTCACGAATCTCGACGGCTGTGTGGCCTGGTACTCGCCGAAGACCCGCCGCCGGGCGGCACTCGTCAGCACCAACCGTTGCTGGGCCCGGGTGATGCCGACGTAGTACAGCCGGCGTTCTTCCTCCAGCTCACCTTCGTCGTCACTCGACCGAGCGTGGGGGAACAAGCCCTCCTCGAGGCCGGCCAGCATCACGATCGGGAACTCCAGGCCCTTCGCCGCGTGCATCGTCATCATCCAGACCTGGGCGTTCTGATGACCCTTCTCCTCGTCGGTCTCCGATAGCAGCGATAGGCGGTCGACGTAGCCGAGCAGCGAGGCATCGGGCGTGCGTAGCTCGTACTCGCGGGCGGCCGAGACGAGTTCCATCAGGTTCTCGATCCGTCCTTCCGCCTCGTCGGTGTGCTGCTCCCGTAGATCGCTCAAGTATCGAGTGCGGTCCAGGACCTTACCGATGGCAATCGAGACCGAGTCCTCTGAGGCGATCGTCGTGAGCTCGCCGATGAGGTCACGGAAGGACGTGAGTGCTGCCGTTGCGCGCGAGGACAGTAGTCGCTGATCGATGGCGAAGACCAGGCGAGACCACAGCGAGTCGCTCGTGGCGCCGGCTCCCGGGTCGGCCGCCGCCAGCAGCGGCGCCGTATCGCTCGGATGGCGCTCGACTCTGTCGAGTCCGTCCATCACGGCCTTGCCGATCCCTCGAGTCGGCACGTTGATCACCCGCCGCAGGCTGACGGCATCGTGCGGGTTGACGATCAACTTCAGGTAGGCGAGAACGTCCTTGATCTCCTTCCGCTCGTAGAATCGGACGCCGCCGATGATCCGGTACGGAAGACGTTCTCGTGTCAGTGCGTCCTCGATGGCCCGGGACTGCGCGTTCGTGCGATAGAGCACGGCGACGGTCGTGTCGGGATCGCTCGCGACGGTGCGTCTCGCGACCCGAACGATGAAGTCCGCCTCCTCGATCTCGTCATGCGCCCGGTGGTAGAGGACCTTGGCCCCGCCCGCCTGCTCGGTCCACAGGCGCTTCTCCTTGCGGTTCCGGTTCTGCTGGATGACCGCCGTCGCCGCATCGAGAATGACTTGAGTCGACCGGTAGTTGCGCTCCAGCCGCACGACCGTGGTTTCGGGATAGTCCTGCTCGAAATCGAGGATATTCCTGAGATCGGCACCCCGCCACTTGTAGATCGATTGATCTGGATCCCCGACGACGCAAATATTCCGATGGCTTTCGCTGAGACGCTGAACGAGTTGGTACTGCGGCCGATTCGTATCCTGGTACTCATCGACCATCACGAAGCGAAACTGTCGTCCGTAGCGTTCACGGGTTGCCTCGGATGTGTCGAAGAGCTCCACCGTGCGTACCAGGAGATCGTCGAAATCGAGCGCGTCGCTCGCTTTCAGTGATTCGCAGTAGTACTCGTAGACCTTGGCGAGTTGCTCGTCTCGATAGTTCCACGAGGATTGGGTGAAGGCGGCGGCGCCTTCCATTTGGTTCTTGGCCTGACTGATTCGCGAGAGCGCGGCGCGCGGGGGCAGGAGCTTCTCGTCGACGTCGAGCCGGCGCAAGGCGCGCTTGACGACCGCGAGTTGGTCCGCCGAGTCGTAGATGACGAAGTCCCGCGAGATACCGATGGCTGGCCCCTCGCGCCGGAGCAGCCGTGCGCAGAGTGCATGGAACGTCGAGATCCACGCGCCCCGGTAGTCGGATCCGAGTAGCCGCTCGACCCGGGTACGCATCTCCTCCGCCGCTTTGTTCGTGAAGGTGACGGCGAGCACCTCGTCGGGTCTCGCGTGCCCATCGCCGATCAGGTATGCGATCCGGTAGGCGATGACCCGCGTCTTGCCAGAGCCCGCGCCGGCGAGTATCAGCAGCGGTCCGTCGGTCTGGAGTACCGCCTCCCGCTGCTCAGGATTCAGTTGCTGGAGAAAATCCACGGGATCGGGGGTCAGGGGCCGGGGATCTGAGATCGGGTGGTCACGTATCGGGCGTCTGGAGCGACGTACGCAACCGCCAAGCCAAGTATAGCAGGTGCCTCGACGGCCGCCTGCTTGCACGTCTCAAGTTGCAGCGCCTTGGTTCACTGCCAGATGGTCTGGGGTACGCCGCGACTGCGGTTTCAGCGCGACGGTTTGGTGGCAGATAGTGCAGTGATCTGCGAATGGAGAACTTCAACGACGGCGCGGTGCCGGTAGCCTCCCATCGAGACTTGCGAGTGTGGCAGGCGGCGATGGCACTCTCGGAGAGCTGCTACCGTGTGTCTCGCGCCTTACCCGAGACCGAGCGGTACGGCCTGAGGGCACAGCTACAGCGAGCAGGGGTATCCATTGCGGCCAAGTGGCCGAGGGTCACGCTCGGAGCCGTCGAGCCTTCGTGCATCACCTCGCGATCGCGTTGGGCTCCGAGGCGGAAGTGCAGACCTACCTGGAACTGATTCTTCGTCTCGAGCTGGCCGACGAAATTCTAGTGGCTGATGCGCGTGCGAATGCCCGGAAGGTTGGTCGAATGCTCACGGCATTGCGAAAAGCACTGCGTGCTCGCCAGCCATGATTCCGCGCCGTCCCCGATTCAGGCCCCAGATCCCCGGTCCCCGGCCCCCGTCACTCCACCGTCACGCTCTTGGCCAGGTTGCGGGGTTGGTCGACGTCGCAGCCTCGGAGCACGGCGATGTGGTAGGCGAGCAGTTGCAAGGGGATCGTCATCACGATGGGGGTCAGCAGCGGTGGGGATTCTGGCACGGTCAGGTAGACATCACGATCCGGATCGAGGCTGTTCTCGATCGTGGCGTCGCCGTCATGGGTCAGTGCCAGCACGATGCCGCCGCGCGTGCGGACTTCCTGGAGGTTCGAGACCATCTTGTCGAACACGTGGTCGCGCGGTGCGATGGTCACGACTGGCACCTGCTCGTCGATCAAGGCGATGGGGCCATGCTTCATCTCGCCGGCCGGGTAGCCCTCTGCGTGGATGTACGATATCTCTTTGAGCTTGAGGGCACCCTCGAGCGCCACGGGGTAGTTGATCCCGCGGCCGAGGTAGAGAAAATCGTTGAACTGGTAGAACCGCTTCGCCACCGACTCGATGAGTGGCTCACAACGCAGCGTCCGCTCCAGGAGCCGGGGCAACGTCAGGAGCGCCTCGATGTGACGCCTGGCGTCCTCGAGAGACAGCGTCTCCCTGGCGCGTCCGAGTCGGAGCGCGAGTAGATACAGGGCGACGAGCTGGGACGTGAAGGCCTTAGTGGACGCCACGCCAATCTCCGGTCCCGCGTGGGTGTAGAGCGTGCCGTCGCTCTCGCGAGTGACCATCGATCCGACGACGTTGCAGATCGCAACGCTGCGCGCGCCGCCGTGTCGTGCCTCTCGGAGAGCGGCCAGCGTGTCGGCTGTCTCACCCGATTGCGTGATCACCACCGCCAGGGTATCGGCGCCGACGATCGGATCGCGATACCGGTACTCCGACCCGTAGTCGACCTCGACCGGTACACGGGCCAGCGTCTCGATGAGGAACTTGCCGATCAAGGCGGCATGCCAGGACGTACCGCAAGCCAGTACGACGATCTTGTCGACGGCGCTGAGTTCCGCATCGTTCAGGCCGATCTCGTCGAGGAACAGCTCGCCCGTCTCGGCTGACGCCCGCCCCAGCACGGTCTCCCGGATGGCCCAGGGCTGCTCGAAGATCTCCTTGAGCATGAAGTGCTTGTAGCCGGCCTTTTCCGCCATCACCGGATCCCAGGCGACGCGCTGCGGCACCTTGGAGACCGCTCCACCTGCATAGTCCGTGAACTCGACGCCGGCCCTCGTGACCACCGCCATCTCCTCGTCGCCCAGGAACACCATGTCGCGCGTATGGGCCAGGATGGGCGGCACGTCGGATGCCACGAAGAATTCGTCCTCGCCCAGACCGATCACGATCGGCGGACCGTTTCGTACTGCCACGATCTTCTCAGGGTCGTCGGCCGAGATCAGCACCAGTGCGAAGAGGCCGCGCAGTTGACGCAGTGCCCGGCGGACGGCGTTCTCGAGTCCGTCGTCCTGCATCTCGCGCTCCACGAGGTGGGCGACGATCTCGGTGTCGGTGTCGGTCACGAAGGTGTGACCTTCGCCCTGGAGTTGCTGTTTGAGGGCGAGATAGTTCTCGATGATGCCGTTGTGCACCACGACGATCTGACCTGTGCAGTCGCGGTGTGGATGGGCATTCTCTTCGGTCGGTCGGCCGTGCGTCGCCCATCGCGTGTGGCCCAGACCGTACTGGCCATCGAGCGGCTCGGCCTGGACCACGTCCTCGAGCCGGGCGAGCTTCCCGGGACTCCGGCGCACCTCCACCTGACCGTTGCGCACGAGGGCGACGCCGGACGAGTCGTAGCCGCGATACTCCAGACGACGCAGCCCTTCGATCAGGATCGGTAGCACCGGCTTCTGGCCGATGTACCCGATGATTCCGCACATGGGAGGTGCCTCGCTCTACTCTTCCCGTTTCTTGTCCGATCGTCTGCCCGACAATCGTTCGGCCCATCCGAGCTTGTTCACCTGACGCTCTCGGGCGATGCCGAGCGCACCTGGTGGCACGTCTTTCGTGATCGACGAGCCGGCGGCCACGTAGGCACGCCGACCGATGCGGACAGGCGCCACGAGCTGTGAGGCGCTGCCGATGAATGCCTCCTCCTCGACGATCGTCTCGTGCTTGGCGTGGCCGTCATAGTTGCACGTGATCGTGCCGGCTCCGATGTTTGCACCCTCGCCGATCGTGGCGTCGCCCAGGTAAGAGAGATGGTTCGCCTTGGCTCCGGCGCCCAGCGTCGTCTTCTTCAGTTCGACGAAGTTCCCCACTTTCGCTCGCTCGCGTACGTCGCTCTCGGGCCGGAGGTGAGCGAACGGACCGATGATCGCGCCCGACGCGATCCGAGAACTCTCGACGACGCAGTGGTTGTTGACGGTGACACCATCTCCGACCGTCGAGTCGACGATCCGTACGCCACCGTGAAGCTCGCAGGCTGTCCCAACCGTCGTGTTGCCTTCGAGCATGACACCAGGGTGCAGGATCGTGTCGATCCCGACCGTGACGGCGTCGTCGATGTAGGTCGTCGCCGGATCCTCGATCGTCACTCCGGCCGCCATCAGCTCCTCGTTCTTCGTCTGTCGCACGATAGCACTCACCTCGGCCAGTTCGGTCCGGCTGTTGACCCCCCGAAACTCGTAGCTGTTGCCACTGACCAGCGTCTCGACCGGAAGCTTCCGGCGCCGGTACGCGGCGACGAGATCCGTCAGATAGTACTCGCCCTGGTTGTTCTCCGAGCGGAGCGACCGCAATCCGTCGAAGAGCGGTGCCAGGTCGAGCGCGTAGATGCCCGTATTGATTTCGGTGATCGCGCGCTGCGCCGGTGATGCGTCGCGCTCCTCCACGATGAGGGCAATCCGACCGTGAGAGCGGACGATGCGGCCGTAACCGTACGGGCGATCGACCTGCGCCGTCAGAACCGACGCCGCGGCGCCTGCGTGCTCGTGGGCATCGCGCAGCCGAGAAAGCGTGTCGGCGTTGAGCAGTGGGACGTCGCCAGAAAGCAGCAGCAGCGTGCCCGTTCGGCCCGCCAGCGTGGCTTCCGCCTGGAGCACGGCGTGGGCCGTCCCGAGCTGCGGCTCCTGCATGGCGAATTCGATGTCTTTCCGGGGTGCCAGCGCGGTCTGGATCAGTTCGGCGCGGTGTCCCACCACGACCGTCAGCGAAGCCGGGCGTAGCCGAGTGGCCATGTCGACCACTCGATCCAGAATCAGTCGGCCGGCAACCCTGTGCAGGACCTTCGGCACCGTCGACCGCATGCGGGTACCCTTGCCCGCCGCCAGGATCAGGATGTGTGGACTCGACATGGGGGCCCGAGGGAGTGAAGCCGGGTCGCCGGCCGTCGGTTCACCCTCGCGTGACGTCCGGCGTCCACACCAGGGCAGACCGCCGCACGATCACCGGGATCGTCGGCCACGGGTTCGCCGCGGGGGGGCGTCCAGCAAGAGCTTGAAAGCGTCCGTCGAGCGCAGAGACTCCAACTCGGGATCGTAGCGCGCGAGCGCCTTGTTGTCCGGGTTCAATGCAATAGCTCGCCGAAGATACTCCACCGACGCGTCTCGTTCGCCCGAGAGCGCCTGCAGCACCCCCAGCATGTAGAGGGCGTGGTCGTTGTCTGCGTCCTTCTTCTGCACGACCGCGAGATGATCGAGCGCGCCGGCACGGTCGCCTGTGTTCAGCGCGAGTGTGGCTGCGTAAAGGTGGTCGTCCACCGTCTGGGCCCGGGAAGGCCTCGCGTGCCTGTGCCGCTCGCAGATCTGCAGATAGAGCCGCACTCTGTCGAGGACGTCTCCCTCAGCTGGAAAGTCCGTCAGGATGTCCGTGAGGATCCGATGGCCCTCGGCGTAGTCGTGGCGTTGGATCGCCGCCAAGCCCCGCTCGTAGGCCTGAATTGCCCCGGAGACTGGCGTCGGAGGTTCTGGCTTGGCGCGAGTAGTTCGCCGGGCCGGTCGTGCGGCTTTCTTCGTGGAGGTCGTCTTCCGACCGGCCTTGCGGCCGGCGGCCTGGCGCTTCGCCATCGTTTCTCCCGAAAACTGACCAAGAATTGGGCCGTCTGGCGACCCATGATTGGGGCGAGCGTCGACAAAGGTAGCAAACCAACGAAGGAAGGGTCAAGGTGCCGCGTCCGGTGTGTGGAGACGCTTGCCGAGCCACGGCCACGACAAACAGTCCAGGTCTCATGACAGAAAGAAATGATAAATTATGTTATTTAAGCTAATTTTTGGCTCGTTCGAGGATCTCATAAAGCTCGTTTGACGACATGTCGAGCTCCTTCGCGAGGTTTCGAATGGCTTCGCGGCGCGTCAGCGTACTTGTTTCGGTCAATTGCATGAATTTCCTGAGAATCACCGCATCATCTGGAATCGTACTCGTGTTTACTTGTTTCCTTGTTGGTCCGATGACTATCGTAAATTCACCTCGCCAATCGGAAATTGCTGTCGCCACCTTGGAGCTCTGGCTTTTGACAAATTCTTCATGAAGCTTCGTGAGTTCTCGTGCTACGAAAATCGGTCGATCGCCAAATACCGAGGCTGCTTCCTCGAGTGTTCGCTGAACGCGGTGCGGCGCTTCGAGAAAGATGACGGGGTCTTGCACGTCGGCAAGTCCCTGAAGCCAGCTGCGCCGCTGGGCTTTCTTGCGGGGTGCGAAGCCCTCGAAGCGAAACCGATCGCCGGCGAACCCGGAGCTCGAGAGGGCGGCGAGCACGGCGCTGGGGCCCGGAATCGGCACGACCTGGATCCCCTCGGCCAGCGCGGCGGCGACCAACTGGCTCCCTGGATCCGAGATCGTCGGCGTCCCGGCGTCGCTGACGATCGCGATCCTGTCACCGGTGCCGAGGCGGTCCATGAGCGTCCGGAGCTTCCGGTGCTCGTTGTGGGCGAAGAGGCTGGTCGTGCGGGTCGATATGCCGTGGTGTCGCAGGAGCTTGGCCGTATGGCGCGTGTCCTCGGCCGCGATGAGGTCGACTTCCTGAAGGATTCGGAGGGCGCGAAGTGTGATGTCCTCCAGGTTCCCGATCGGTGTGGCGACGACGAACAGGGTACCCGGCATCAGCGAGGGAACTTATTGTACCATTACGGTGCTTCCATCGTGCCCCCCGGGGCGCGTCCCTCACGATTACGCACGGCCTGTCGGGTGAGCGAACGGTGAACTACACGAGCGAGCCACTGCACCATTTCGTCGACGATTACCTCTCGTATCTACACGAGACGAATCCCACGAGCGCAGCCTTTGACGGCGTTCATGTGCACGATGATCACGTCGAGGACCTGAGCCGCCCGGCCATCGAGCGTAGCGTGCAGGACCTGGCCGGCTTTGCGCGCCGGCTGGCGGCGATTCGCGACGGGTCGCTCACCGGGCCGGAGCGCATCGATCGTCCCGTCCTCACGTCGAGTATCCAGGCGCGCATGCACCTCCTGGACTCGGTGAGAACCTGGGAGCGTCAGCCCGGATATTACGGCGACCTGCTGGCGGCGACATTGGCCGGCCAGACGCTCTTCGACTATGCGCCGGTCGCCGAGCGGGCTCGCCGCGTCCTGTCCAAGCTGCGTCAGGTGCCGCGTGTGCTGGACGCGGCGCGGGCGAACGTCGTGGACCCGCCCGGGATCTTCGTGAAGGCGGGGCTCGAGACCCTCCGCGGCGTGCGGACGCTCGTCGAGCGCGATCTACCACGGGCCTTCGCAGACGTCGATGACCTTCACCTGCTGGGTGATCTCGCCGATGCCTCGACGTTGGCGAGCGATGCTCTGGGCGCCCACATCGAGCACCTCGAGCATGACGTGGCGCCAAAGAGCCGAGCGTCGTTCAGGCTCGGACGCAAGCTCTTGGAGGAGCGGCTGCGGCTGGAGGAGAGCATCACCACCGGCACCGACGCGCTGTTGGCGATCGCGATGCGGGAGCTGCGCTCCACCCAGGAAGAGTTCCGTCGCGTGGCATCACGCCTGGGTAAGGGCGATCCCGTCGAGCTTTGGCGAGACGCCAAGATGCGCCATCCCGCCGCGGGCGAGCTCGTAGGCGTCGCGCAGCGGCAGCTGGACGAGCTCGCGACGTTCGTCCGGCGTCAATCGCTCGTCTCGATGCCCGACGGTGAATCGGTGGTCGTGGCCCCGACGCCCAGCTTCTTCCGGTGGACGTTCGCGAGCATGTGGACGCCCGGGCCATTCGAGACGAAGGCGACACGCGCGTACTACTACCTCACCGACGTGGATCCCTCCTGGTCGCCCGAGCGACAGGAGGAACACCTCCGCGACTTCAGCGAAGGCATCCTGTGGGCCATTTCGATTCACGAGGTGTTCCCCGGACACTTTCTGCATTATCAGCATCTACGGAAGCTCGAGTCGAAGGTGCGCAAATCGATTCTGTTTGCCCCGGTCTCCTTCGTCGAGGGCTGGGCACACTACGGCGAGCAGATGATGATCGAGGCGGGATTCGGAAAGGGGAACGATCTAATCCAGCTCGGTCAGCTCGCCGAATCCTTGATCCGGCTCGCCCGCACGGTCGTCGGGATCCGGATCCACGCCGAGGATCTCTCGGTCGAGCAGGGTGTGCGATTCTTCCGAGACGAGGCGTACCTGGAGGAGGGGAGCGCGCGCCGCGAAGCGGAACGCGGGACGTTCGACCCGGGATACATCCTGTATGCCATCGGTAAGTTGATGCTGCTCAAGTTGAGGGCCGACTGCCAGGCGGAGGACGGCAAACAGTTTACGCTGAAGAGTTTCCACGATCGCCTGCTCGGCAACGGCTTGGTTCCACTCAGTGCCCACCGGCGACTGTTGCTCGGGCGGGATTCGGGTGGAATGATTGAGTAGCGGCCGTTCAAGGGTTCAAGGGGTTCAATCCGTTCAAGGGTTCGCGGTGGCTTCGCGGCATGATGGGTCGGTCTGACTGAGCCTGCACGTGATCTCTGATCCGATTGAGCGGATCGTGAAGTGACTGAATCTACTCGTGCATGAACTGAATTGACGATTGACGGATGCCGATTGACGGCTGATGCGCCCGACGCTTCGGGCGCCACCTCGAACCCTCGAACGTTTTGAACCTCGAACCGTGAACTGACATCCCCTTATGCCCCTGTACGAATACGAATGTGAATCCTGCGCCCACCGTTTCGAGCGCATCCAGAAATACTCCGATCCGCTGGTCGACATCTGCCCGGAGTGTGCCGGCCCGGTGCGCAAGCTCCTGTCCTCGCCAGCGTTTCAGTTCAAGGGCACGGGTTGGTACGTGACCGACTACGCCCGAAAGGACCAGACGCGCGACTCGGACACGGATGCCAAGCCCAAGAAGCCCGAAGGTTCGGGCGAGGCGGGAAGCTCGGGCGACGGCGGCGACGCCAGCAAGAAGGGCAAGACCGCCGAGTCGTCCGGCGACAGCACTTCCAGCTCATCGTCGGCCGAGTCGACCAAGACGTCCGGTTCGGGCGATTCTTCGAAGACGACGAAGGAGAGTTCGTCGTGAGCGGCCCCGTCCCGCGATCTTACTCGCCGCGGGGATCGTCGAGATTCAGGCTGCGCAGGTAGTCTCGGAAGGCGTCCGCCAGATCGGGACGGCGCAGGGCGAAGTAGACGACCGCTCGCAGGAAGCCGAGCTTGTTGCCCGTGTCGTGTCTCACTCCGTCGATCTCGACTCCGTAGAGCGGTCGGTCGGCCAGCAAGGCCCGCAGACCGTTCGTGAGTTGGATCTCACCCGAGCGGTCGGCGCTGGTGGCGGCGAGCGCATCGAAGATGTCGGGCGTCAGGATGTAGCGCCCGATGATCGCGAGATTCGACGGCGCCTCGTCGCGGGGTGGCTTCTCCACGAGATCCCGAATCCGGTACACGCCGTCACCGAGCGGCTCGGCATCCAGTACTCCGTACTTGCTGACGTCCTCGTCCGGGACGCGCTCGACCGCGATCACCGGCCCCTCGAATCGTTCGTGCACCGTGATCATCTGCGCCAACGCCGGCGGGTTCGCATCGATCACATCGTCGCCCAGGATGACGGCGAACGGCTCGTTGCCGACGAGTTCGCGCGCGACGAGTACGGCATGTCCGAGGCCCAGCGGCTCCCCTTGCCGCACGTAGGCGAAGTTGATCAGGTTTGAGATCTTTCGGATCTCCTCCAGTTGTTCTTGCTTGTTGCGGGCTTCGAGATAGGTCTCCAGTTCGACCGAGACGTCGAAGTGGTCCTCGATCGCATTCTTTCCGCGACCCGTGACGATGATGATGTTGGAGACGCCGGAAGCCAGCGCCTCCTCGACGCCGTACTGGATGATCGGCTTGTCGACGAGCGGAAGCATCTCCTTCGGCTGTGCCTTGGTGGCGGGAAGGAAGCGGGTGCCGAGGCCGGCGGCGGGAAACAGGGCCTTGCGAATAGGTGCCGTCACGTCGGGCGATAGTAACGCACGACAGGGACCAGGGGCCAGGAAGCGGGGACCGGGCCACGGGGCACAGGGCACGGGGCTCTGGGCTCGCCGTGCGAACCGGATCCGCGTTCCACTGATCGCTCAGCCCTGATCCCGGTACCCTGATCCCCGAACCGTGTCCTGGCCCAGCGCCAGCAGGCCCGATCCCCGAGCCCTGATCCCTGACCCCAGGCCCCCGGAGTGCTACCATGCCTCCATGCTGGATCCGGCGCGAGTCAGGGACGATTTCGAGGCCGTGCGGGCCGGTTTACGGCGCCGTGGTCCGGAGTTCGACGGTGAGTTGGAGCGACTGGCGGCGCTCGATGGACAGCGACGCGAGCGCATACCCGCGCTCGAGTCGTTGAAGCGCGACAGGAACAAGGCCGGCCAGCAGATCGCGAAGGCAAAGCGTGCCGGCGAAGATGCCGAGGAGTTGCTGGCCGGCAACCGGCGCAGCGCCGCCGAGATCAAGGCGCTCGAGATTGTTCTGGATGAGATCGAACGGGACCGGCGCGCTCTGCTCCTGACGTTACCCAATTTGCCCCACGCGAGCGTGCCGGATGGCGACAGTGCCGACGACAACCCGGTGGTCAGGACGCACGGTGAGATTCCGCAGATGGATTTCCAGCCGCAGGCGCACTGGGATCTCGGACCGGCACTCGGCGTGATCGACTTCGAGCGTGCGACGAAGATCTCCGGAGCCCGGTTCGCCTTCCTGCTTCGCGAAGGTGCTCGGATGGCCCGTGCGCTGATCAACTTCATGCTCGAGTTGCATACGCGCGAGCACGGCTACATCGAGGTGGAGCCGCCGTTTCTCGTCAAGGGCGCGACGCTCGAAGGCACTGGGAACCTGCCCAAGTTCGAGGCAGACCTGTTCAAGATTGCGGGCGACTGGGACCTCTATTTAATACCGACCGCCGAGGTACCGCTGACCAACCTGCATCGCGACGAGATCCTGGATGGGCGTCAGCTGCCGATCAGGTACACCGCCTACACGCCCTGCTTCCGGAGCGAGGCCGGGTCCTACGGAGCCGATGTGCGCGGTCTCATCCGGCAGCATCAATTCGACAAGGTGGAGTTGGTGACCATCGCGACGGCCGAGTCATCGTACGACGAGCTTGAGCGTCTGACCGCCAATGCCGAGGAGGTGCTCAAGCGACTCCGTCTCCCGTACCGGACCGTCGCGCTGTGCACCGGTGATATGGGGTTCGCCGCGGCCAAGACGTACGACATCGAGGTCTGGCTGCCCGGCCAGCAGGCGTATCGCGAAATTTCGTCCTGCAGCAACACCGAGACGTTCCAGGCCCGACGGTCTGGCATCAGGTTCAGGCCCGCCGGCTCCGGCAAGGCCACACTCGCCCACACGCTGAACGGTTCGGGTCTCGCCGTCGGCCGGACGTTGATCGCGGTTCTCGAGAACTACCAGCAACGCGACGGCTCCGTCGTGATTCCGGAGGCGCTGCGCTCTTACATGGGCGGCCTGGAGGTGATTGAGCCGAAGGGGAAGGGGTGAGTGGGGCCAGTAGGGCGAGTAGGGTAAGTGGGGTGAATGGGGCGTGTAGGGCGAGTAGGGTAAGTGGGGTGAATGGGGCGTGTAGGGCGAGTGGGATGCTCACCACCCACCACCCACCACCCACCACTCCCCAAATATTAAGGAGGGATGGCCGAGTGGTTGAAGGCGGCGGTCTTGAAAACCGCTGTACGGGAAACCGTACCCTGGGTTCGAATCCCAGTCCCTCCGCCAATTTATCGTCCAGAGTAGTCCGGTTGAGTCCAGATAAAACCTATCGATAGATCAGGAAATCTGGACAGTCCCAGGCGCTCGGATGAAGGCTGGCCGTGATCATCGCGTGCCTCTTGCACCAGGCTGCGTGGAGATACTCGAACACGCGAGCGCCCTGTCCGACGGTGGCCCATACATCTTCCCAGGTCGCTTTGCTCGGAAGTCGCTCAGTAGCATGTCGCTTCTCATTACGCTGCGCAGAATGGGGCGGAGCGACATCATGGCGCATGGCTTCCGCTCGAGTTTTCGCGACTGGGCGGCCGAGCGCACCAACGTGCCTCGCGCAGTTTGCGAGGCGGCGCTTGCGCACTCGCTCAAGGACAAGACCGAGGCCGCTTATAACCGCAGCGATTTGTTTGAGCGTCGTCGTGAGCTCATGAACTCTTGGTCCGCATTCGCCCGCTCAGAATCAGCAGACGTGGTTGAACTCCAAGCACCAAGGCGGGACCCCCCCCGCACGTGACAGCCCGATAGTTTCTCGGGAACTGGCTGGGCAGTGTGAGCCCCGGGAAAGATAGATCCCTCAAGAACGACTACCGGCCGATGGAAGTGCCGCCACAGTTACTCCGTTTGCCCGAAGGCCTCGCCGAAACCGGAGATCCGGAGCCGGAGAACCCGTTCAAGGCAGGCGACCCACGCCACGAGGTGTGGGCAGAGAAGACACGCGAAGCGGAAGAGGCTGTGGCTCGTGCCCGTGCGGACTTCCACGCTCAGCCGGTGACTCGATGGGGTACGAACTAGCGCTCGTCGCATTTGTGTTGAAACAATTCAACATTTGGGCCCGGCGAGGAATCTACGTCATGTGGACGGAAGGCGCCGTGCGTGGATGCGACCGGTGGCTCATTGCCCTGCGGAGGAGGTGGCTACGGTCCGTGCGGTCGACCGACGTCATCCCAGCTGCCCTTCATCTCCCCACCGGCTACTTCGCACGTGTGGGGGAAGGTCAGGCTGCATGCATCGATCGGCTTACGGAGTTCGGGGTTCATCAGCTCATGGATGTCGAGCCGCATGGCTTCTCTCGAGCTGGCCGCCAGGTCCAGGATTCCGGTGTCCATACGGATCGCGTCCTCGGGACACACCTCGACACAGTACCCGCAATAGACGCAGATCCCAAGATCGATGTCGAAACGGACCGGATACTTTTCGACGTTGGGGTCTGGATGCTCTCCGGGCACGATCGTGATGCACTTTGCCGGGCACACCGTCTCGCAGAGCATGCACCCCACACAGCGTGGCGTGTTGTCTTCGCGGACGGTGAGCCGGTGGCGGCTTCGGTGCCTCGACATGAGCGGCCTGAGTTCTTCGGGATACTGGTAGGTCGCCGCGGCACGAAGGTGCGTGAGGCGGCCCACGACGTGCGCCATGTGGAGGAAGAGGTTTCGGAAAAAATGTGCGAAGGTGATCTTGAGCCCGGAGACGATCTGAGGGATGTACAGCTGTTCCCAGAACGTCAGCTCTGGCCTCCGAACGACTTTCACCGCCATCAGGACGGCTCCCCGAGCAGCACCAGCACCACGGCTGTGATCGCGACGTTGACGATCGCGATCGGGAAGAGCCCTTTCCAGCCCAAGCTCATGAGCTGGTCGTAGCGGAAGCGCGGCAGCGTCCACCGGATCTGCATGAACACGAACATGAAGGTCAGACCCTTGATCGAGAAGCTCGCAAACCCGAGCAGCACGTAGACCAGATTGGAGACGAGGAACTCTCCTCCCCACGGGAAGTGGAAGCCGTCCGGCATGAGGTACGGGACCTGCCAACCCCCGAAGAAGAGCGTGGTCGCGAGACTCGCGACGATGATGGTCTCCAGGAAGTCCGTGAGGTAGAACATGCCGAACTTCATGCCGCTGTACTCCACGAAGTACCCGATGATCTCGGATTCGCCTTCCGGCAAGTCGAAGGGGAGTCGCTTGGTCTCGGCCAGCGCTGCGGTCAGGAAGACGACGAAGCCGACGGGCTGGGCCACGATGCCCCAAAACGGTATCCAGCCGCCAATCAGCTGTCCCTGGCCTCGCACCACCTCCGCCAGGTCCATGGTCCCGTACACCATGACCACGCCGATGATGGATATCCCCAGGGCGATCTCGTAGGAGATCATCTGCGCGGTGGCCCGCAGCCCGCCCAGGATGGCGTAGTTGTTGCGCGAGGCGAAGCCGGCGAGAATCACGCCATAGACACCCAACGAGAGCATGGCGAACACGTAGAGCAGCGCCGCGTCGATCTTGGCGATCTGGAGATTGATGACCCGATCCCCCACGATCAGGCGGTCCCCGAACGGGATCGCGGCGAATGCCACCAGGGCGAAGAAGACCGAGAAGAAGGGGGCGAGCGTGTGAAGCGCCTTGTCCGCGCGGTCCGGAACGATGTCTTCCTTGGTGAACATCTTGACCACGTCGGCCACGCCGTGGAACATTCCCAGCATCCGAAAGCCGAAGATGGGCGCGCGGTTGGCGCCGATCCGATCCTGGATGAGGGCGGACTGCTTCCTCTCCACCCAGGTATGGAACCCCGCCAGGTTCAAGACGGCGAAGAGCACGAAGCCCGTCATCGCGAGCTTGATGAGCAGATCGTCGATCACGGTGCGCCCGCTCCCGCCTGGGCTCTGGTCGGCGCGACATCGACCCCTCGATCTCCGACCGTCAGGTAGCTCAATCCGTCGAAGGACGACTCGGCGTCGGCAAGGCCCAGGAAGATGTCCTGCGGGTTTTGCCACTCGAACCCCAGACCCAGCATCCGGGCCAACTCCAGGAGGATGCGCCAATCCTCACGGGAGTCCTCGAGCGGGGGAAAGGCTTTGCCGATCCGCTGGACGCGGCCGTGGCAGTTCACGAAGGTCCCGTCCTTTTCCAGATAGGCGGCGCTCGGCAGGACCCAGTGAGCGAGAGGAACGGTAGGATTCTCGTTCGTTCCGGAGAAGACGAAGAGTCCGACCCTTTCTGCGAGCTCTCGAACTCGCGCCTCCCCGAAGAGACCCACCAGGTCGTGCCCGAAGACCCAGAGGGTGTCGAGGTTGCCGGCGAGCCCCTCGTCCACGATATGGCGCGCGTCGGGTGTCTCCGGGCCGCACAGGCCCAGCAGGGTGGCCCCCTGGGTGTTGGGGTTCTTGTCGGCCTTGACCAGAAAGTCGTCCGAGGATCCGGGGCGCTCCGGGACGGACGCGCAGACGAGGGCGCCCGGAAAGATCTCCCGAATGAGAAAGAGTTCTTCGTTGGTGAGCTGTGCCGAGGCGATCACGCCCATGCGTGCCCCGTCCCCGTTCGCGCCGGCGTGTGCCTCGCCCAATCGGGTCAGGTGCGTCGCGATTGCCGTGAGGGCGGGCTCCCACGTGCCGACAACCGCAGCGCTGCCGGCGTCGGCAGCCGGGCCGCGCACCGCGGTGAGTCGATCCCGATCCACCCAGCCGAACCCGTAGCGCCCTTCGTCGCACAACCACCACTGATTGACATCAGGGTTGTAGCGGGGCTTGATGCGCACGAGCCGGGCGCCATCGTTCAGGTGCGGCCTGTCGGGCACGAAGTGCGCATCCATGTTGCACCCCTGGCTGCAGCCGTTGCAGATCGTGGCGGCGCTCGAGAGATACCAGACCCGCGCCTTGAATCGGAAATCCTTCTCGGTCAAGGCTCCCACGGGACAGATGTCAACGACGTTGGCCGAATAGGCGTTGTCGAGCACCTCACCGGGGTAGATTCCCAGCTCGGCGCGGTCCCCGCGATTGAAGATGCCGAACTCGCCGGTCTTGGTGATCTCGTCCGTGAAGCGCACACAGCGGGAGCAGAGGATACAACGCTCCTGGTCCAACATCACGTGCGGACCCAGCTCCACCGCCTTCTTCTCCTTCTTGACCTTGTGCTCCCGAAACTTCGGATCGTAGAGTCCGAAGTTCATGTAGAAATTCTGGAGGTCGCACTCACCGGACTGGTCGCAGACCGGGCAGTCGAGTGGATGGTTGGCCAGGAGGAACTCCAGGACGACGCGCCGGCCACTCTCGGCCTCCTCGCTCCCGGTGCGCACGACCATCCCCTCGCTCACGGGCGTGTTGCACGCAATCTGGAGCTTGGGGATACCTTCGACCTCCACGAGACAGATGCGGCAGTTGCCCGCGATGGAGAGCCCGGGGTGATAGCAGTAGCGCGGAATGAAGACGCCCAGTGTCTCGGCGGCCTGAATGACCGTCGTGCCCCGGGGCACGGTGACCTCACGGCTGTCGATGCTCAGACTGACCATGCGGCAGCATCCTTCGTGTCCGACCTGCGGCCGGTGCGGACGTACTCTTCGAACTCGCCACGAAACTTCGTGATGTAGGACTGCACCGGCCAGGCGGCCGCGTCCGCGAAGACGCAGATGGTCTTTCCCTCCATGCCGCCGGCGATCGTCAGGAGGTCATCCAGATCCCGAACGCTCCCTTGGCCTTCGGCCAGGCGTCGCACGATGCGATGGACCCAGCCAGTTCCCTCTCGGCAGGGCGAGCACTGTCCGCAGGATTCGTCGGCGAAGAACCTGGCGGCGGAATCGAGCGCGTCGATCATGCTGGTCGTGTCGTCCATCACGATCACGCCCCCGGACCCTGCCATGGTGCCCGCGGCCTTGAGGGAGTCGAAGTCCATGGCCACGTCGATCTCATCGGCGGTCAAAATCTTGGCCGAGATACCCCCGGGGATGACGGCCTTGAGCGTGTTGCCATCGCGTACGCCACCGGCGCTCTCGATCAACTCGCGCAGGCTGACGCCAACCGACGCCTCGTAGACCCCCGGTCTCACCACATGCCCGCTCACGCAGAAGAGCCGCGTCCCGCCCTGACGTTCGGTGCCGAGCGCGGCAAAGCGTTCGGCACCGTGGCGCAGAATGAACGGGACACAGGCCAAGGTCTCCACGTTGTTGACGATCGTTGGACACGAGAAGAGTCCGGAGATGGCCGGGAACGGTGGCTTCAGTCGGGGGAATCCCTTCCCACCCTCGAGGGACGTCAGGAGCGCGGTCTCTTCACCGCAGATGTAGGCACCGGCCCCACGGTGGATGACCACGTCCAGGTCGAAGCCGGTCCCCTGAATGTTCGTGCCGAGCCAACCATGCGCGCGGGCCTCATCGATGGCGCGCTGCAGGCGCTGGGCCGACCGGAAGTACTCGCCTCGGATGTAGACGTAGGCCTTGTGACTACCGATGGCATGGGCCGCGATGATCATGCCTTCGAGCAGGGCGTGCGGGTCTCGCTCCAGGATGTAGCGGTCCTTGAAGGTCCCCGGCTCGCCCTCGTCGGCGTTGACCACCAGGTACGTCGGGTTCGGAGAGTCCTTCGGGATGAAGGACCACTTCCTGGCGGCGGGAAATCCGGCGCCACCCAGACCGCGCAGCTTGGCCCTCGAGACCTCGTCGATCACCTCTGACGGGGCCATGGACGCCAGAACTCTCTTGGCCGCGAGATATCCGTCGGCAGCCAGGTAGTCGTCGAGCCACGTCCCGTCCGGGTCCTTGAAGCGCAGTGAAAGCACCGGCCCATCGGTGCTGATGAACGGCTCGGGTGCTGGCAGCGGCGGCGAGTCTGCGGGGTTCTCGAGCGCGGCCTGCAGCACTCGGCCGAGCGTGTCTCCCTCGAGGGGCCCAACGAAGGTTTCGTCGAGCTGCGCCATCGGGGACATTTCGCACGCGCAGAGACACTCGACCTCCGTCAGCGTCACCTCCTGGCCCGAAGTGGTCTCGCCGGGACGAAGCTTCAACCGCTCCTTGATCTCATCCAGCACGCGTCCTGAGCCCCGCAATCGGCACGGCAGACTCGTGCAGACTCGAAGCTCACGACGGCCGACCGGGCTGGTGTGGAACATGTTGTAGAAGGAGACCGCCTCCCGCACGTGGGAACGGGCCACGCCCAGCGTGCGTGCCACCCAACCCTCGGCCTCCCGGGAGACGTAGCCGTCCTTCCCCTGAACGAGCCACAAGAGAGGCAGCATGGCCGCCCTCGGGTACTCGTACCGGTCGAGGATCGCTTTCGCCGGGCCGTCGAGGTCGGAGCGCGTCACCGGTCGAGTTCCCCCCCGATCATGTTGACCGACCCGAAGGTGGGCACGATGTCGGCCACCATGTCGCCGACCAGGAGCGTGGACAGTGCCGACATGATGGCAAAGCACGGTGGCCGGACCCGCACGCGGTACGGCCGGCCGGCTCCGTTGCTCACCAGGTAGAAGCCGAGCTCGCCGTTGGCTCCTTCCACCGGGAAGTAGACCTCTCCGGCCGGCGGCCGCACGCCATGGCCGTGCATGACGAGCTTGAATTGGCGCATCAGCCCCTCGATGTTGCCGTAGGCATCCTCCTTGGGCGGGAGAAACACCCGCTTGTCATCCGCGGCAATGGACGGATGCTGGGTTCGACCCGAGCCCTCGAGGGTTGGACCGGCCACGGCGCACCCGTCCGCGATGGCCGAGATGTTCCCCATCTTGCCCAGATCGACCATCTCGGCGGCCGGGATGGGGCGCCCCGTTTCTGGATTGACGGCGACGGGGCCGGGTGGCAGGTCGCGAAGGGCAGCCTCGACGATGAGCATGGACTGTTCCATTTCCTCCATGCGTACGAGAAAGCGGTCCATGTTGTCGCCTTGCGTCCCCACCGGCACGTCGAACGGTAGCCGGTCGTACACTGCATACGGGCAGTCCTTGCGTACGTCGTATTCCGCACCGCTCGCTCGAAGGAAGGGGCCGGTAATCCCGTACGAGATCGCGTCCTCGGCGGAGATCACGCCGGTTCCGTTCATGCGATCCACGAAGATCCGATTGCGCTCGAGCAGGCTTTGCGATTCGGACAGCACCTTACGGGTCTCGGCGAACGCGCTTCGGCACGGCTCGGCGAAATCCTCCGGAAGGTCGGCCTTCACTCCGCCCACGCGACAGTAGGTGACGGTCAGGCGAGCCCCTGTGACCTTCTCCACGAGCTCCCAGAGGTACTCGCGGGCCTTGATCATGTAGAGAAAGACGGTGAAGGCCCCCAGCTCCATGGCGGTCGCGCCCACGCACGTCAGGTGGTCCGAGATCCGTGAGATCTCGGAGAGGATCACGCGAACGTAGTGGCACCGCTCCGGAACCGAAATCCCGATCAGCTTCTCCACCGTCATGCAGTAGCCCATGTTGTTGATGAGCGGGGACACGTAGTTGAGGCGGTCGGTGTAGGGGATGACGCCGTTGTAGTCGACCACTTCCGCCATCTTCTCGAAGCCGCGGTGCAGATAGCCGATCTCCACGTCGGCCCCCTCGACCTGCTCCCCGTCGAGCTTGGCGACGATCCGGACGATCCCGTGCATCGCGGGATGCGCGGGGCCGATGTTGAGCAGCATGTCCCGCGTCTCGGGCGACGTGGACTGATCCTCTGGAGACGGTTGCGGTGGATCTGATTTCTCCATGGGCGACTAGTTGACCGGCCCGATCAACGGCTGGCGCTTGTTGACCGGATAGTCCTTGCGCAGCGGGTGTCCATCGAACTGCTCGTACATGAGGATGCGCCGCAGGTCCGGATGTCCGCGAAAATCGATCCCGAACATGTCCCACACCTCCCGCTCGAGCCATTCGGCTCCAGGCCACAGGGAAGTCAGCGAGTCCAGCTGGGCCGAGAGCTCCTCGAGGGGAACGACCAGGCGCAGTCGATGCTTGTGAGCCATGGAGTAGAAGTGGTACACGACCGCGAAGCGCGATTCGCCTGGCGGTCCGGGCCAGGGATCGTCATCCGAAATCTGAGGATCGGGTCTGACCGCCACTCCGGACGAAGCGAAGAAGGCGGGCTTCGAACTCTCCCGGAACGTGGAGTAGTCGACGGCCGTCAGGTCCATCAAGAAATTCATCCGGAAGCCCGGGTCCTCCTTGAGAAACCTGGCCAGCTCGAGCAGCGACTCCCGACGCAGGACCAGGGTGGCGTCGCCCCGATACGCATGGGACGCCATCACGGCATCGGGGAAACGCTCCGTGAGAGCCTGGATCAAAGAGGGGCTGGTCATGCTCCGAAGACGTCCGGCCGAGGCTCGGCGGCCGGTCGCTCGCCGCCGCTCGCCTGATCCTGAATCTTGTCCTGGAGCTTCATCAGACCGTCGAGCACCATCTCCGGACGCGGCGGGCAGCCGGGTATGTAGATATCTACGGGCAGAATCGTGTCGATGCCCATCACGGTCGCGTAATTGTCATAGAACCCACCCGTGCACGTGCAGACGCCGAACGCGACCACCCACTTGGGCTCGGCCATCTGATCGTGGATGGTCTTCAAGACGGGCGCCATCTTGTGACTGATCGTGCCCACGACGAACAGCACGTCGGCCTGGCGGGGAGAGAATCTGGGGAGGCCTGCTCCGAAGCGGTCAACGTCGTAATGAGAGCAGGCCGTCGCCATGTACTCCATCCCGCAGCACGCGGTCACGAATGGGTACTGGAAGATCGAGTACTTTCTCGCCCACCCGATGGCGTCGTTGAGGCGGCTAGTCAAGAACGATGTGTCGTTCAGCATGTCACCGCCACTCCAGGGCGCCGTTATCCCAGGCGTACGCGAAGCCGACCATCAGGATTCCGAGAAAGACCCCCATCTCGACCAGGCCCAGCACTCCCAGCTGGCGAAAGACCACGGCCCACGGATAGAGGAAGACCAGCTCGACGTCGAACAGGATGAACAGGAGCGCCGTCAGATAGAACTTGACGGCCAACCGTCCCATCGGGAGCGCAAAGGGCACGTTGCCGCACTCGAACGGATCCAACTTCCCGGGTGTGGCAACCTTCTTCCCGAGCGTGGAGCCCAGCGCCACGATGGTGCCAGTGATGCCTGCGGCCAGGACGAACGTCACGGCAAGCCCGAGGTATTCAGTCACCAGCGATCACCTCCCGAACAGCCTATACTATTGGTCGCCATCACGGCCACACCGACCAGGGTGTGAGGCTGCCTGGAAAGAGTCCCCCAATCAACGTCACCCCGGCGGCCACCGCGAGTCCCGCGGACACTGCCGTCGGGAAGCCCACCGGTGCCGGCTCTTGCGGTTCGCTCATATACATGAGGACGGCCACCCGCATGTACACGAACGCCGATATCACGCTGCACGCCACGGCCAGGATCGCCAGCGCCACGTGATCCGCGCGCACAGCGCTGAGGATCACGACGAACTTTGCCACGAATCCGGCCGTTGGAGGAATGCCGACCAGTGCCAGCAGGAAGAGCAGCATGAGTGCGGCCGTACCCGGTCGCTGTGCGGCCAGACCGCGATAGCCTTCCAGCCGCTCGCCTCGCTCGCCGAGCGCGATGACGACGCCGAACGTCCCCAGCGTCATGAAGACGTAGAAGAAGACGTAGGTCATGGTCGCCGAGGCTCCTGCGGGCGTGCCCGCGATGAGGCCCAGGAGCGCGTAACCCGCGTGCGCGATGGAGGAGTAGGCGAGCAACCGTTTCATGTCGGTCTGCGACAGCGCGACGATGCTCCCAACGGTTATGGACAGGGCGGCGAGTCCCATCAGAAAGAGCGATACGAGGTACGTCTCGGCGCCGAACGCGACCAGGCACACTCGTCCCAGGGCTGCCAACCCCACCGCCTTGGAGCCGGCGGCCAGGAAGGCGGCAACCGGCGCGCTCGCGCCCTGGTAGGCGTCCGGCGCCCACGTGTGGAACGGCACCGCGGCGATCTTGAACGCCAGCCCCCCCAGCACCAGCCCGATGGCCACCAGGAGCAGTGGCCGACTCCCCGCGCCGGCCTCGGACAGAGCGGAGGCGATGTGCGCAAACCCGGTGGCGCCCGTGAGGCCGTAGGTCAGGCTGACGCCGAAGAGAAACAGGGCCGAGGCGAAGGAACCAAGGAGGAAATACTTGATCGCTCCCTCGTTCGACGTCGGCTTCTGCACCGTGATGCCGACGAGGACGTATGAGCAGAGCGTCATGAGCTCCAGGCTCAGGTAGAGGGTCAGCAGGTCGAGGGCCGACACGGCGAGCATCATTCCCGTCGAGGCCAGCAGGAGCAGGACATGGTATTCGGCGCGCGGTACGTGGTTCGCCTCGAGGCTTCTGACGGAGAGCAGCGCGGACAGCGCCAGGGTGGCCCCCACGATCAGCTTGAAGAACTGCGAGTAGCCATCCTGGGTGAGCATGCCCCCGAACCCCGTCCGGGTGCCGTCGGGCAGGACCCAGGCCGCAGCCATCACCGCGGCCACCGCCGCAACGACCGTTCCGACGGTAGCCACGGGTGCTGTCCGAATCCGGCGCGCCGCGAGAGCGAGCGCCAGCGCCATGCCGACCAGGATGAGTTCCGGGACCAGAAGGGCCAGGTCAGCGACGGTCGCCCCATTCATGGCGTGACTCCGATCGCCAGGAGCTCGGCCACCGGTGCGCGCAGGTAGGAGAGGACGGCTTCGGGATAGAGCCCGAGACCCACGGCGAGTATGCCCAGGGGTGCCAGCGTGGCCACTTCACGGGCGTTCAGCTCGAGTTCGAGACCCTCGAGCCCTGGATGGGTGTCGCCCATGACTACCCGGTAGTAGAGCCACACCAGGTAGGTCGTTCCCAGGGCGACGCCCCACACGGCCATGGCCCCGAGCCACGCCTGTGTCTGGAATGCGGCCCCGATGATCAGGAACTCTCCGACGAACGAGTTCAAGCCGGGGAATCCCATGGCCGCCAGGCAGAAGAGCCCCAGCATCGTGGCGTAGACGGGTGCGGTCTTGGCCACGCCCCCGTAGTCCTTGATCTGGCGTGTGTGCGTGCGCTCGTAAATCATGCCGACGCACAAGAACAGCGCCGCGGAGATGATTCCATGGTTGATCATCTGGAGGATCGCGCCCTCGACGCCATGCTGGTCGAGCGTGAAGATGCCCAGGGTGACGAAGCCCATGTGGCTGATGCTCGAGAAGGCGATGAGGCGCTTGACATCCGTCTGGGCCAGGGTCACGTACGCGCCGTAGACGATGGCCACCGCCGAGATGACCAGCATGGGTTCGAGGAACAGCTGCACGCCCTGCGGAAGTATGGGAAGTGAGACGCGCAGGAACCCGTAGGCGCCCATCTTGAGGAGGATCCCGGCGAGGATCACGCTCCCGGCCGTGGGGGCCTCGGTGTGGGCGTCAGGGAGCCACGTGTGCACCGGGAACATGGGCACCTTGACCGCGAAGGCAGCCAGAAAGGCCGCGAAGAGCCAGGCTTGGTGTTCGGGCCTGAGGCTCTCCCTCGCGAGCGCAAGGGCGCGGAAGTCCAACGTGCCACACGCCTGGTACACGCTGACCATGCCCACGAGCATCAAGACGCTTCCGGCGAGGGTGAAGAGCAGGAACTTCACCGCGGCGTACACGCGTCCTGGCCCTCCCCACACGCCGATGAGCAGAAAAACGGGAACGAGCATCAGCTCCCAGAAGATGTAGAAGAGAAACAGGTTCGATGCTGCGAACAGCCCGATCATCGCCGTCTCGGCGACAAGGAGCGCGGCGTAGAACTCCCACACCCGCGTTCGAATGGCCGTCCACGAGGCACCGACACAGAGCAGGCTCAAGAGCGTGGCGAGGAAGATGAATGGCACGCTGATGCCATCCACGCCCACACCGTACGCAATGTTCCACGCCGGGATCCACTCGGCTGCCTCGACGAATTGGAGAGCCGCCGAAGACTTGTCGAAGTGTCGGTAGAGCGGGATCGAGGCGGTCAGTGTTGCGAGGGTCGTGGCCAGGGCGATCCAGCGTACGAGCCGTTCACTGCGGAACAGGACGATCGATGCCGCGCCCACCAGAGGCAGAAACGTCGTGACCGTGAGGACCGGGTAGTCAGTCATAGCGCAAGCGTTGCCAAGGCCAAGAGCGCCAGAATGCCGACGGTCATGATCAGGCCGTAGTGCTGGGTGTGGCCGCTCGCGGCGGTCTTCAAGATCCGGCTCGCGGTCTGGGTCGAGCGTCCAACCCCGTCGGCGCCGGAATCGACGACGAGGCTGTCGAATCGGCGCATGAGGCGTGCCGCGCCCAAGACCGGTCGCCGTATCACGAACTCAACGACCTCTCCCACGAAGCCGTACTCGAGCCGGGCGAGTGGCTCCACGACGAGCCTCGAGAGTGCGAATGACCCTCGACGGTAGAACCAGTCGGTATCGAGGCTGATCGTGGGCTTGGGGTCGAGGCCTCTGAGGAGCAGGAAGAAGCCCAGCGCCGTGAATCCCAGCATCCCAAGCGTGCTCGTCACGTGATGCACGGTGTACGGTGCGTACTCGACCGGGTGCGGCAGATGCTGGTACAGGAGTCCCGGGAAGACGCCGATCACGACGCACGCGGTCGCCGCCAGACCCATGGCCACGATCATGTTCGTCGGCGGGTCCTGGCAGCCCGGGTCCCGCAGGACGGCCGAGTCCTTGCCGAAGAACATGTAGTAGGGAAGCTTGAGGCCGGTGTGCAAGAACGTCCCGGCGGAGGCGAGCGTGAGCATCAGAAAGATCACGCCCTGATGGGTCTCACCCGCTGCGGAGATCACCATGGACTTGCTCACGAAGCCGCTGAACAGGGGTACGGCCGAAATGGCAAACGCCCCGACCATGTAGAGGCCGAGGGTGACCGGCATCCTCTTGTAGAGCCCTCCCATGTCGCTGAGTTTTCGCAGCCCCGTCATGTGCAGGACGGCGCCGGCACCCATGAAGAGGAGCGCCTTGTAGAGGATATGCGCGAAGGCGTGGGCCGTGGCGCCGTTGATGGCCAGCACAGTACCGATGCCAACGCCGCAGACCATGTAGCCAACCTGGCTGATGATGTGGTACGCGAGGAGTCGGCGCGCGTCGTTTTCCAGCACCGCGTACACCACGCCGTGGACCGCCATGATGGCTCCCACCCAGACGAGCAGCTCCGTCCCGGCGAAGCCGCGGATCAAGGCGTACACCGCGGACTTGGTCGTGAAGGCCGTCATGAAGACCGCGCCCGTGACCGTGGCCTCGGGATAGGCGTCCGGAAGCCATGCCCCCAGAGGCGGGACAGCCGCATTCAGAAGAAAAGCGACAAGGATCAGGGTCCAGGCCAGCCCGCCGGCAACGGCCCCCATGTCCTCGAACGCCAGGGATCCGGTTTGGGACCAGAGCAGCACGATCCCTGCTAAAAGGATGAGCCCACCGCCCACGTGGACGAGAAGGTACCGAAACCCGGCAGCCACGGCCGATCGCTCGCGGCGCAGCCAGACCAGCAGTGCGGATGACAGCGCCATGAGCTCCCAGAAGACGTACAAGGCGAGGAAGTCCCCGGCGAACGTCACGCCGAGCGCGCCCCCCGCATACGTCAGTGCAGCGACGTGCTCGACATCGTCGCCGACGTGGAGCGCGTAGACCATGCCCAGGAAGGCCATGAGCGAGAAGACGTAGGAAAAGACGAGGCTCAAGCCGTCCACGCGGCCGAACACGAGGTCCTGGCCCAGGAAGCTTGACACCCCGTAGGTCCCCGGGGTCATGAGCACGCAGTCGACGAGGGCCGCGGCAGGTAGGGCCAGCATCGCCGCGTGCTTGACGCGGCCGGAGAGGAACGGCAGGACCCATGCGCCCAGAATGAGTACCAGCCCTGGGTGCACCCACTCAACGGTCATAGTAGTCCTCGCGGCGCATGAGCCACGCTTTTCCCAGGAGCTTGGACACGACTATGATCGCGGCGCAGGACACCAGTCCGTAGAGCGAGCCCCACGCAGGAAAACTCTCGAACGCGAAATGCGCCGATTCGCCGTGGAAGATGCGCGGCAGAACGATCTCGGCCAGAGCCACGACGACCAAGCCAACATAGAAGCCACGCGTGATCCGGGCAACGCGAACGGGATCTTCCAGCTGCCTCTGCAAGAAGCTCACGGCATCACGCTCGCGGCCAGGTCCAGGACGGGGGCTGGGTACAGGCCCAGGAGCAGGCTTGCCGCGGCGGCAATCGTCAACGGCGCGACCATCCACGGCACCTCGCGCACGGCGTCGTTCGTCGGCGACTCGGCTTCGAAGTAGGCCCGGTAGACGATCGGGCCGAGGTAGGCCGCGCTGAGCAGCGAGCTGGTCAGGACGACCCCCAGCAGTGTCAGGCTGGGGCGATCCAACGTGCCGAGCGCGAGGTACCACTTGGAGACGAACCCGCTGGTCAGTGGAATGCCCACGATGCTCAGGGAGGCGAGCGCGAAGGCCGCCATCGTCCAGGGCATGCGCTTCGCCAGGCCGGACATCTGGCTGACCTCGGTCTTCCTCGTGGATACGTACACCGAGCCCGCGCACAGGAAGAGCGTGATCTTCGAGACCGCGTGGTTGGTGATGTGCGCTACGCCGCCCAGCACACCGCTGGAGCTCAACAGCGCAGCGCCCAGGATGATGTAGGAGAGCTGGCTCACCGTCGAGAAGGCCAGCCGGGCCTTGAGGTTGTCTTGACCGAGCGCGAGCAGCGACGCCAGCAGGATGGTGACCGAAGCGACTCCGAGGGCCAGCTGGTCCGCGGCGAGCTCGCGCATGGCGTGCGGGCCGAAGATGAACAAGAACACTCGAACGGTGGAGAACACGCCCGTCTTGACCACGGCGACCGCGTGCAGCAAGGCGCTCACCGGCGTCGGGGCCACCATGGCGGCCGGCAGCCAGCTGTGCAGCGGCATCAGCGCGTTCTTGGCAAATCCGAACAGAAAGAGCGTGAAGATCACGAACAGCAGCACGGGCTGCTGGGTGACGTGATCCGGCGACAGGATCCCGCCGCTGCGAAACTCGAGGGTGCCGGCCACGGTGTAGGTCAGAACGATGGCGGCCATCAGGAACACCTTGGCGGCGCCCAGGAGATAGATGACGTACTTACGGGCGCCCGCCTTGGCCTCGGCCGTCTCCTTGTGACCGACCAGCGGGTAGGTCACCAGAGTCAGCGCTTCGTAGAACAAGAACAGGGTGAAGAGGTTGGCCGAGAAGGCCACCCCGACGGTGGCGGAGAGGGCCAGAGCGAAGCACGAATAGTACCGGGTTTGCGAGTGCTCCTTGAGCGAACGCATGTAGCCGATCGAATAACACGAGGTCAGGATCCAGAGGAGCGATGCCCCCGAGGCGAAGAGCAGTCCGAGGGAATCAACGCGGAAGGCGAGATCGACACCGGGAAGGATCCGGAAGAGCACGCACTCCGGCGTGCGACCGGCCAGGACCGCTGGGATCATGCTGGCGACGAGACCGAACATCACCACACCGGCGGCGATCGACCAGAACTCCCGCAGATTGGCACGACGCTCGCCGGTCGATGCGATGAACAGCGCGCCGATAGCCGGGACCATCACGGCGAGCAAGGGCAGCACCGAAGACGTCACCATTTGAGTCTGCTCAAATCTGCCACGCCGGCCCCGGGCGTGTTGCGGTTGAGGGCGATCACGAGCCCCAGGCCGACGCCCGCCTCTGCGGCTGCCACCGCGATCACGAAGAGGGCCAGGACCTGACCGCGCGGGTCTTCGAAGTACTGGCTGAATCCGGCCAGGCTGAGGTTCACGGCATTGAGCATGACCTCGATGGAGACGAACATCAGGATGATGTTGCGCCGAGCCAGAAAGCCAAACACTCCGATCCCGAAGAGGACGCCGCTGAGTCCGAGAATCGCATTGACAGGAATAGTCATGACCCTTGCCGCTCACGTTTCGCCAGAACGACGGCACCGATGATCGCGGCCAGGAGCACCAGGGAGGCGATCTCGAATGGCAACGTGAACGGCCCGAAGAGCGCCATGCCTATCTCCGAGAGGGTTCCCTGCGCCGCGGCGTCCGGGGCCACGGGCGGCGCGGTGGGCCGCGGGCCAAGCTCGAGCGCCTCGATCCCGGCCAGCCAGATCAACGCGGCGAAGGAGAGTCCCACCGCAGCCGCCAGCGGCCAATGACGACCGAATCGCGGGCGAGCCTCCTCGTCTTCGATGTCGAGCAACATCAGGAAAAAGAGGTAGAAAATCAGGATCGCGCCCGCGTACACGATGACCTGAACCGCTGCCAGGAACTCCGCGTCCAGCAGCAGGAAGATGCCCGCCACGTGGAGGAAGAGCGCAAGTACCCAGAGCATGCTGTGGACGGGACTCCGCCTGGTGACGGCCAGAAGCGCGCTCGCCACGCTGGCGCAGGCCATGTACACGAAGGCCGCCATGGGCAAGGTCATGGGCTCGATACCGGCAGGATACGTGGCCCCGAGTTGGGGTCCAGACGACTCCGGCGCAAGGCGATAGTGCTTCTCGGGGTCGTGCCCCTACGGATTTCCCGAATGCGCGTATGATGTTGGCGTCGGACCGCGATAGTCAATACCCCTCCGGGATCTTCGCCAAACTCCTTCTGCCACGACGTGTCGCATCCGATCGTTCAGGCCGGCTCACCTGCCGTTGCGGCATACGGATCGCACACCGGATGTGGTAGTCTCTCGTACCCTGCAATTTGGTCGCATCCGGAGGCAGTTTCATGAAGAAAGTCTCCCAGCTCCTGAGGGCGAAAGGACATGAAATCTGGTCCCTAGCTCCCGATGCATCGGTGTACGAAGCCATCGAGGCCATGGCGGACAAGGGCGTCGGAGCCTTGCTCGTCATGGACGGCGAGCGGCTCGCTGGCATCATCTCCGAGCGCGACTACGCGCGAAAGGTCATCCTCATGGGAAAGGCGTCGCGGGAAACGCTGGTCCGCGAGGTCATGTCCTATCCGGTCGTCTGCGTGCGGCCCGAGTTCACGATCCAAGAGGCGATGGCCCTCATGACCGAGAAGCGCATCCGACACCTGCCGGTCGCCGTCGGGGAGAGTGTCGTGGGCGTGATCTCGATCGGCGACGTGGTGCGTTGTTTGATCGAGGAGGACGAGTTCGAAATCCAGCAACTCACGAACTACATCACTGGAGGCTGACCGAACCGCTTACTCGGAGGGCGGCGCGCACACCGAACTGTGGGCTCTCTTCAGTCTGCCAGTGCTCACGCATTCCGTCCGGCCTGGCGATTGGTGCCGTTCCCGAACGGTCGAGCGTCGGTCGCTGGCGTGACGCATGCGCGGCCGACCGCCGTCCCTGCCTAGGCGAACGGACGCGGCGGACGGTGTGGACGCTGATTGACCCCGATCCGCTGGTCGTGACGCTGCGGAAGGGCATCGTGTGCCGGGTCCCGCCACAAGCTCTGCTGTTGCCGATTGTGGGCGAGCGGCCGAATCAGTGATCAAGCCCAGAGAGCCGAGAACCTACACGACCCCCCTCCCCAGCGGCAGCCGCGCCTGCAACGATTCGTCGAACAGTGACGCCGGAATCTCGAAATCCAGGTGGGGCGCGTGATGAGACGCGTGCAGTCGCCACACGGCTCGCCGACCATTTGTCGGACCAGTTGATCGATAGGTCATAGCAGTTTCTGGCACCTCCAAGCTCCCCATGCCTGTGGTCCAGGCAGAATCGGCACCAATGAAGCTCGAGGGCGAAACGGTGGGTTGGGAGCATCAGGCAAAGGCGCGCTGAAGTGTTGAACCTATCGTCCAATGCGTGAAACGCCTCGAGCACCTCCCGCTCGGTCGCGTGCTCGGGAAAAGGGGCCTCTGTCGGCCTGGTGATGTGATTCCCGGACCTTCAGTGGTGGACTACCACGACAGGCGGACTCCGAACCTCACCCTGCGAGGCGACGTCCAGGCGTCTGGCGAGGCGAAGCTCCCAACCGGTTCCCATTGCACCTGGGCCGCGACCGCGTCGGTGGATTCCTGGAGATCGCGGAATCGCTCGAGCGCAGACTTGTTCAGATCAAGTCGAGTCCGCCGGCCCGCCGGCACCTGCCCCGAGGTCACCACGGGCCGACCCCACGGGTCTCCAGGTCGCACGACCCACACCGTGAAAATTCCGGATTGGGGCGACGACTCGACATCTCCATCCTCGAACGACACGTCGATGGAGCCGGCGGCGGGGGTCTCCGTGACAATCTCGGTAACCACGTCGTCTACCCGGGCCTCGATGAGGTGCGAGGAACCGAAGAACTCGTCGATCTCTTCCGAACCGAGGAACCGTTCATTCGCCTGATCCGGTTCCAGGACGATCGATGTCTCTGTCGTGACGTCGTCACGCTGGGCCAGCAGCATTGCGACGCTGGCAACCACCGCGACCGAACCGATGACTGCGGCAACACGCACTCTCCAGATCGTCATGTCGTGGCTCCGATGTGTCGTTGCCTGCATGGATGGATGGCGGTGCAGGTTTAGCGTATTGTACTTCCGTTCATGGAGGGACCGACGAACCTGGTCAGTTGTCCCCACCGTGCCCTCACAGGTGTAGGGAGCCTCCATCGTAGATCGTGGCGGGGTCCCACGTGTCGAAGCTTGAGAACTGCGCCGATGAGCCTCCCCGGCCACCGAACCTGACGTCCAGATTGATTCTTGGGATAGTCACATGCGAGATTTTGTCGATCAACTAGCGCACGATGGCGAACTCCTCGTGGTTGACCGTGAGGTGAACCCACGCTTCGAGCTGGCTGCGCTCACCAAAGCGGCGCAGCAGCAATCCAACAAGGCGCTGTTGCTCAACCATGTGACCGGTTCCGCTCTCCCCGTCATCACGAACCTCTATTGTGGCCGCGAGCGCATGTCTGCGTTGATCGGAGCCGAGTCGGGGTTCTGTCCCCAATGGAATGCGTTGCAGGATGAGGCCGTCGCACGGAGCGCCCCGGCGACGAAGCTGGTACCCGACCCGGCCGAGCTCGTGAGCGGACGTCTCAGCCAATTGCCTCTCATCACGTACCACGGAAGGGACGCAGGAGCGTACTTCACCTCGGCCATCTATCTGGCAAGACACCCGGTTTCCGGTGTGCCAAATCTGTCGTTTCACCGCTCGATGTACGTCGACGACAACGAGCTTCGCGTTCGGCTCGGCGAGAGCCACGACCTCGCCCGCTACCAAGGGTTGGCTGAACAGCAGGGACAACCGCTCGAAGCGGCGCTGCTCATCGGAGTGGAACCGGCGGTCTTTCTCGCCGCCGGCGCCTCCCTGCCGATCAGCTCGAGCGAGCTGGACCTCGCAGCTACGATCAGCGGTGATGCCATCGAGACGTACCGCGGACGGACGGTCGACCTGCCCATTCCGGCCTCGACCCAGGTTGTCGTCGAAGGCCGCTTCCTGCCCAACGTCAGGCGTCCCGAGGCGCCCTTTGGCGAATTCATGGGCTACTACGTGCCCGAGGGAAACAACCACGTGTTCGAGATCAGTGCGGTGTACTGGCAGGACCGTGCAATCTTCCACAGCATCCTGTGCGGATCGACCGAAGACATGTCGCTATTGGAGGCGATGATAGCGGCGAAGACGTTCAGGCATCTCATCCAGGTGGTACCCGGCGTGCTGGATGTCAGTTGCGCTCCTGCCGTCATGAATACGACGATCAAGATCAAACCGCAGTATGAAGGGCACGCCCGGCAGGTTCTCATGGCGGCGTTCGGTGCTCACCTCGACTTCAACAAGATCTGTGCGGTCGTGGATGAAGACGTCGACATCGACAACTGGAACGAGATCCTGTGGGCATTCGCAACTCGAGGTCGGGTCGACGAGCGCGTACTCGTCATTTCCGACGTGCCGGGATTCTATCGGGACGCGCACAAGGACCATTGGGGACGCGTCGGCATAGACGCGACACGGCCGTTCGGTCGGGAGGGAGAGTTCGAACGCAAGTCGATACCGGGTGAATCAGAGATTCGGCTGGAGGATTTCCTGGCACCGACCACATGAGCACCGACCCGCAGGCTCGTCCACTGACCGTCACGGTCGTCGGTGCCGGGATCGCGGGTTTGACCGCCGCGTTCCAGTTGCAGAAGTCGGGGTACACCGTCGCCGTCGTGGAGGCATCAGACGCGCCGGGCGGGCGCATGACGGATCGCATCGTTCACGGCCTGCGATACGACACGGGCGCGCGGCTCATATATTCCTTCAGCGATGAACTGCTTGGACTCATCGCGGAATTGAATCTCACGGGCGAGCTCCTACCTGCCCTTCCATCGCGGATCGTGGCCCGCACGGGACACACCGAATATCCGTTGACCATGGGTCCCAGCGCCTCGATCCTGACCAGTCCTGTCCTTCGCCCCCACGAACGTGCGTCGTGCCTGCGCCTCGTTCCGGATCTCATTCATGCACGACGGCATACCGATCCCAACACGCTCGTGACAGCAGCCCTATACGACGACGGCACGTTGCGCGACTACCTTGACCGAACACACTGTCAAGGCCTGGGTCGCTATTACGTCGAGCCGATGTTCCGAGGTGCCCGATGCTGGAACATCGACGATGTGTCACCCGCATTCTTCCTCAGCACCTCCGCCCACGTCCTGGGAGCGCGCCGATTCAAGTTTCGAAAGGGTATCGGACAGCTGACGCGCACTCTCGCGTCTCGATTGACCGTGCGCTACGGCGCTCGAGTCGATGAGATTGCCCGATTGCCCGACGACTCCGGCTGCGTCGTGGCGGTCGAGCGCGACGGGAGACGCGAGCGCCTCCAATCCGATCTGGTGGTGTGCGCTGTCGAGGGTTCGAGAGTGGGCGGCTTGATTTCCACGCCGACGAGGGAGGAATCGGCGTGGTTCGGCGACATCCGTTACAGTCCAGGCGGCGCGGTCCACTACGGGCTCCGTCAATCCCTGGATCCGGCGATTCGATTCTCCGGACCCGACGGCGCCCGCCGGATCTCCATCGTCGATATTGCGCCGCAGGACCCGGAGCCAGACGGGAACGATGAACCGGTGCGCACCCGCATATCCTGTTTTCTGAGCCCAGACTCGGCGCGGGAGGTTCAGCACGGTGGTGGAGGCAATCTCGAGGCGGCACTTGGCGCGGAGCAGCCTGAAGAGCTGGACCGATTCTCGAGCGCTGTCGTATGCAAGTTCGAGCAATGGATAGAGCACATGTTGCCCATTCCCTACCCGGGGTACATACACAGCCTGAGCACGTTTCTGGCGTATCAGTCCAGGCGAAGGCGCCGGATCTACTATGTCGGCGACTACATGGCGCAAGCGCTGATCGGTGGCGCCTGCCGAAGCGGGATGGCGGCAGTGGAGAACATTCACCATCATTGGCCGCACGGGGGCGAGCCGCGTCGATGAGCTCCACTCGTTTCGTCGACAGTCGGGATGGCGGCCCGCCGGAGGTAGGGGTGTCGTGAGCGCTACGTCGACATCGCCCGACGGACCCGCATGGTCGTCGCGATTCGTTTTCATCATGGCGTCCGTAGGTGCCGCGGTCGGCCTGGCCAACATCTGGAAGTTCCCCTATACGGCCGGCAATCATGGCGGCGGCGCATTCGTTCTCGTGTATCTGGCGGCCATTGCCCTGCTCTCGCTGCCCGTCCTGATTACGGAACTCGTCATTGGTCGCATCGGCAACGCGCACGGACCGAGCGCGGCGATCGCCAACGTGGCTCGCGCCAGCGGCCTGAGCTCGAAGTGGCAACATGTCGCACTGCCGGGAATCTTGGCCTCCTTTGTGGCGTTGAGTTTCTATTTCGTCATCACCGGTTGGGTCACCTATTACGCCCTTCAGATGGCGTTGGGCCAATTCAACGGTCTCGAGCCGGATCAGATCGCTACGTATTTCCAGGCGAGCTCGACCAACCCGGCGCTCACAACCCTGTGGCACACGATAGCCGTCGTGGTGACCTGGCTGGTCGTCCTTCTGGGTGTCCGGGATGGCGTCGAACGGGTTGCCCGCGTCTGCATGCCGACGTTGTTCGTGCTGGTCATCGTCAATGTCGTCTACGCGGGCCTCTATGGGGACATGGCGCGGGCCATCCGCTTTCTCTTCGACTTCGACCTACAGCATGTGACGGCGAAGACCGTGGCCTACGCGGGCGGACAGGCGTTCTTCACCCTGGGCGCCGGATCCTGCGTCATGGTCGTGTTTGGCTCCCACCTCACCGATGACGTATCGATCGTCGGGTCCTCCGTACGGATCGCGCTGCTCGACACCCTGGTGGCGCTCCTCGCCGGGCTCGCCACGTTTCCTCTGGTGTTCGCTCACGGGCTGGGCCCAGAGGAGGGACCGGGACTGCTCTTCGTGACGCTGCCGATCGTATTTGCCCACAGTCCCGGCGGCGCGCTGATCGGCAGCGTCTTCTTTGTGATGGTGGCATTGGCTGCGCTCACGTCAGCGATCGCGATCGCCCAACCGCCGGTTGCGTTCGTTCAGCAGCGATTCGGCTGGACGCGCCTCGCGTCTTCAAGTGTCGTGATGTTCAGTATTTGGTCGCTCGGACTGGCGACCGTCTGTTCGTTCAGCAGCTGGCAGAGTTTTTACCCGCTCGCGATCTTTCAAGGTATGTTGGGGGCGTTCGAAGCGTTCACGGTCTTCGAGATTCTCGAGTTCGTTTCCATCAATGTCTTGTTGCCGTTGGGATCGCTCTTGTTGGCAGTGTTCGTTGGATGGCTCGTCCCGTTGCCGGTCCTTCTCGAGGCATTCGACGACCGCCCAACGACGCTGATTCGCGTGTGGTATTTCATCGTCAAGTTCGCACTCCCACCGTTGGTTCTCCTGGTGTTGGTGGCGGGCTTCCTGGAGTGACGCATGCCATGCCCCGCTCTGCTCCGCGATCGACGATGAAAGAAGGTTCAGACATGCCTCGCAACGATCCGGGCGACGATACGGTTCGCCACATCACCGTACGAAATCCCCGAACGGGACAGGATGACTACACGATTGCTGCCTTGAGCAGGGACGCGTTGGAGCAGGCGTGCGCCGCTCTACGGGAGGCCCAAAGCACCTGGGCCGCTCGGCCGATCGAAGGCCGCGCCACCGTTTTGCGCCGGTTCAAGGCGGCGCTGGATAGCCACAAGGAGGCGATACTGACCGCGCTGTGCGCAGACACGGGGCGTGAATCACTGTCCGTTGTCGAGATCGAGGCGCTCAAAGGCATCATCGAGCAACGTTGCGACCAGTGCGTTGACGTGCTCGCTGCACCGAGCGGAACATCGGCATCTGAGCCGAGCCTCGAGTTCTCGCAGCAGTACGTCCCGTACGAGCTCGCGGCGGTCATCACGCCGTGGAACTATCCACTCATCCTGGCGTTGTTGGATGCCATTCCTGCACTCCTCGCGGGTTGTGCCGTGGCGGTCAAGCCGAGCGAGGTGACGCCACGCTTCATCGAACCCCTGAGGCACGCCATTGCGGACGTGAGCGAGTTGCGCGATGTCCTCGAGGTGTTTGCAGGTGATGGCGAGACCGGCAGCGCATTGATCGATCTCGCCGACACTGTCGTCTTCACCGGAAGCGTACGCACCGGCCGGGCGGTTCTCGAACGGGCCGCGCGACAGTTCAAGCTGTCGTTTCTCGAGCTCGGCGGCAAGGATCCCGCGATCGTCTTGGAATCTGCGGATCCGCGCCAGAGCGCGGAGATCGTGGTCCGCGGCGCCATGGAGAACTCGGGCCAACTGTGCTGCTCCATCGAGCGTGTGTATGTGCACACGAGCCGCGCGGACGACTTCGTGGCGGAACTCCTCGATCGCGCCTCGGCCCTCACGTTCAATTTCCCGGATGCACGAGCGGGTGACCTCGGGCCGCTCATCTTCGAGGCACAAGCCGACATCATTCGCGATCATCTGGACGATGCAACCGCGAAGGGCGCCACGATCCTTCTCGGCGGCAACATCGTCAACTTGGATGGGGGTCTGTGGTGCGAGCCAACCATAATTGTCAACGCCGATCACAGCATGAAAATCATGAACGCGGAGACGTTTGGACCGATCATTCCGGTCATGACGTACGCGACGGAACAGGAAGCCATCGACCTGGCCAATGACACGACGTACGGGTTGAGCGCCACCGTCATTGGAGCGGAAAGCCGCGCACTGGAAATCGCCAAAGGCATCAACGCTGGCGGTATCTGGATCAATGACTTCGATACCATGGGCGCCGTCGGTGACAAGGCTGAGAAAAACGCATTCGCGTGTTCCGGTCTCGGCGGCTCACGCTACGGACCTGGTGGGTTCTTCAGATTTCTCAGGAAAAAGGCCTTGGTCGTCCGTCGGTCCTCATCGTGATCTTGAGCCGAGCCGGTCGAGAGCCCCGACGGCGCGACTGACCACCACGTCGGGCCAGGCGGCGCAGCTCGAACTCTTGATCTAGGGGTTGGGGTTCGAGCCGCCGGCGGCTCACCACTCTCCTTGCAATCGCTGGGCGCATGGGTACGCCCATAATGGCTAGGCGCTTTATGACCCCGAAATGCCAGAAGTTGCAAGAATGGGGCGCCAACCCTTTGGCCGAATAACCATCGCCGGAAGGGGAGAGACGCGAATGATGTTCCGACTGATCATGCGCCGCCTCGGGATTGGTCTGGTCACGCTCTGGCTCGTCTCGATTCTCATATTCGCCGCGACCGAGATTCTCCCGGGCGACGTCGCAACGGTCATGCTGGGCCAGGAGGCCACTCCCGCGTCGGTGGCCGCCTTGCGAGAATCGCTGGGGCTGGATAAGCCCGCTCCGGTGCGCTATGTCGAGTGGCTGGGGGACATGGCGCAGGGAGACCTGGGCATGTCACTGGCCGGTCGCGGGCAGGCGGGAGGCGGCGGAACAACCATCGAGGTCCTGATTGGCGACCGCCTGAAGAATACGCTCGTGCTGGCGGCTATCGTCGGCACAATCTCCGTGCCGATTTCGGTGTTCCTGGGTCTGATCGCCGCCATGTTCCCGGCGAGTCCGGTCGACCGCGCCGTGACGTTCACCAGCCTCTGTCTGGTCGCGGTGCCGGAGTTCTTCATCGCCACGGGGCTGGTCTTGATACTGGCGGTGAATCTTCATTGGCTGCCCTCGATCGCGACCATGACGAACTCCGATTCGTTCGGGGACATGATGCGCTCGCTCGCGATGCCCGTCATGACGCTGTGCTTCGCGATGTTTGCGCCGCTGGCGCGCATGACGCGCGCGGCCGTGCTCAACGTCATGGCCTCTCCCTACATCGAGATGGCCATCCTGAAGGGCGTACCCCGCATGCGGATCATCCTGCGACACGCACTGTCCAACGCCATCGGTCCGGTGGTGAACATCATCGCGCTCAATTTCGCCTATCTGGTGAGCGGCGTGGTCGTCGTGGAAACCGTCTTCGCCTTTCCGGGGCTCGCCAAGCTGATGGTGGACGGTGTCCAGGTCCGTGACATGCCGCTGGTGCAAGCCTGCGGCATGATCTTCTGTGGAACCTACGTGGTGCTCATACTGATGTCCGACATCGTGTCGATCGTATCCAATCCACGACTGCGGCATCCCAAGTAGAGCGCACGTCATGACCGACACGCCCGTTCTCTCTACCGGACACGACGCTCCCGGTCCTCAGTTCGCCGAGCTTCCCGATGCGCCACCGAAACGGATGCTCACGTTCACCCGGACCGGGAAAACAGCCATCGCGATCGTGCTGTTCTGGGTCATCATCGCGTTCATCGGACCGTCCGTGTCGCCCTACCACGAGGCCGACATCATCGCGGACGACAGCTTCACCGAGGCGGGAGAATACTGCTCCGAATACGAAGAGGGTCCGTGCACCAACCACTTGCTGGGAACCGACCACCTCGGGCGGGACGTGTTCTCCAGACTCTTCTGGGGCGCCCGGACGACCATTGGCATCTCGTTCGTGGCCACCCTGCTCGCCTATGTCGTCGGGGTGCTCTTCGGAATCGGTGCGGCGGTCGGTGGGGCCAAGCTCGACATGAGTCTGAGCCGCGTCAACGACGCCTTCATTTCCATGCCGCACATCATGATTGGACTGGTGATCATCGCGGCGGTCGGTAGCTCGATTTCTGTGCTCATCCTGACGGCGGGTTGTATCTACGCGACACGAGTGTTCCGAATCTCGAGGGCACTGGCGCTGGACGTCATGGTGAGCGACTTCGTCGACGCGGCCAGAGTACGGGGCGAAGGTCTCTGGTGGATCATCTCGCGAGAGGTCCTTCCCAACATCACGATGCCGCTGGCCACCGATTTCGGCTTGCGTCTCGTGTTCATCATCCGATTCATCACGAGCCTGAGCTTTCTCGGGCTTGGAGTGCAGCCCCCCCAAGCTGACTGGGGCAACATGGTCCGTGAGAACCTGCAGGGTCTGGTGTACGGGTCGATGGCACCAATCGCACCGGCACTGGCAATCGCGACGCTTACCATCGCGATCAATCTGATCGTCGACGAGGTCTCCGCGCATGCTGGCGGCAAGCTCGCCAAGAGGATGCTCTAGTGGCCCGTACCCGGCAGTTCAACAGCGCTCTCCAGGCGGGGCATTCCGCCTGGGGAGTGCCGTCGACGTCACCAGGACAGTCCCCTCGATGAGCACGCTGTTGGAAGTGGACCGCCTTGCGGTCGATGCTCACACCGACGATGGCGAGATCGGCCCATCGTCAAGGGCGTGAGCTTCACCGTGAACCGAGGAGAAGTGGTCGCCCTGATCGGGGAGTCGGGCTCGGGCAAGACGACAATCGCGCTGTCTTCACTCGGATACACCAAGCCTGGTCTGGAGTTCGCCGGGGGTGAAGTGCGTCTGGATGGGACGGACGTGATCACGATGCCTCCGAGTGTGCGACGCCAGATGCGGGGTCAGCGAGTCGCCTACCTGGCCCAGAGCGCGGCGGCCGCCTTCAACCCCGCGATCCCCATCGGCGAACAGGTCACGGAATCGGCGGTGCTGCACGGGATTCTCACTCGGGCCCAGGCCAATACACGGGCAGAGGAGCTCTATCGAACGCTCGAGCTGCCCGACCCGGGTCGACTCGGCCGGCGGTACCCGCATCAGCTCTCGGGAGGCCAGCTGCAACGGCTGATGGCGGCGATGGCGCTGTGCGGCAAGCCCGACCTGCTCGTCCTCGACGAGCCGACCACGGCGCTGGACGGAACGACTCAGATCGAGGTCCTGAAAGCGTTCAAGAAGGTCATCAAAGAAGAAGGCTCGGCCGCCATCTACGTCACCCATGACCTGGCCGTCGTGGCTCAGATCGCCGATCGCATCGTGGTGCTGTATGCCGGCGAGATCGAGGAGATGGGAACCGCGGAGGACATCATCGGCCGGCCGGCCCACGCCTACACCCGCCGCCTCATGTCGGCCGTGCGTCCGCTTCCGGCGGCAGGGGCAGGGGACGTCACCAGCGACGAGCATCTGCGTGACGTCCCGGCCCTGGAGAGCCGGAAGGTGTCGGCCGGGTACGGGAAGACCATCGACGGCTCGCCCGCGCTCAAAGTCCTGTTCGATATTGACCTGTCCATCGAGCGCGGACACGTGGTCGGCATTATTGGGGAATCCGGCTGCGGCAAGTCGACCCTCGCCCGCGTTATGGCCGGACTGACCCCATCGCTGTCCGGTGAGGTGGTGCTCGACGGCCGAGTGCTCGCACCCTCGTTGACGGACCGGGCGCGTGACGATCTGCGCAAGGTGCAGTTCGTGTTCCAGATGGCCGATACCGCGCTCAACCCGAGGCAGCGCATCGACGAGCTGCTAGGCCGGCCGGTGGAGTTCTATCTCGGGTTGAAGGGCGACGACAAACGACGCCGGGTGCTGGAGCTGCTGCGGCTGGTCGAACTCCCGATCGAGTTCGCCGGACGCTATCCGGAAGAGCTGTCGGGTGGTCAGAAACAACGCGTCAATCTCGCGCGAGCGCTGGCCGCCGACCCGGAGGTGCTCCTCTGCGACGAGGTCACGTCCGCCCTCGACTCCATCGTCGGCGCCAACATCATCGGGCTGCTGAAAGGGCTCAGAAAGCAGACCGGTGTGTCATTCGTATTCATCAGTCACGACCTGTCCACGGTCGCCTCCTTCGCCGATCAGATCGTCGTCCTCTACGCGGGGCGGGTCGTCGAGAAAGGACCGGTCGATCGCGTATTGTCGCCTCCCTTTCACCCGTACACGAAGCTGCTCATTGCCTCCGTACCCGAGATGCGGGTCGGCTGGATGGAAGAGATGGTGGCATCGGGCACCGCAGAGGCCGGTCTCGATCGGGAGGTCACCATCACCCCAACCGGCTGTCCGTTCTTCACCCGCTGCCCGGTGGCCATACCCGGCACCTGTGACGAACAGATCCCACCCGCACGGGACATCAGCCCCGGCCACGCCATCGAGTGTCATCGGGAGATCTCGGAGCTCTACGAGCAGTGACTCGGCGTCCGTCTGCCCAACTCCCCGCCCGCGTCATCAGGAGTCGAGCCAGATGTACTCGGGGAACTCACACCCCCCGAGCGCAGCCAGCGGCACCCGCGTCATGCCTTGCAGGCCCTTCACCTTGGCGTCGACCTGGTTGCGGTGAACCGCGATGATGTTTCCGGCCCCGTTGGAGATGATTTCCTCCGCTTCGCAGAACATTTCCTTGCGCTTGTCCACGTCGGTTTCCGCGCTGCTCTCCAACACTATTTGATCGATTCGGGCGCTCTTGAACTGCGAGTCGTTCCATGTCGCCTCCGACTGGAATTGCAGACTCAACATGACGCCGGCGGTCGGACGCATGTTGAAGATCGCAACGCAAATCGGCGTTTTGCGCCAGAAGGTCGAAAAGTAGCCGTCCGCGGGCACCTTTCTGACCGTCAGCTTGAGTCCGATCTTGCGCGCTTCGGCTTGGGTCACGAGGGCCATATCGACCATCCCGGGGCCGATGTCGGCGGCAACGATCTCGGCTTCGGTGATCCCGGATCTCTTGAAGTGGAACGACGCCTTGTCGAGGTCCTGCTCACGCTGCGGTACCGATGCACAGTGCATGGCGTACGACGGGCCGATGGGGTGGTCGTTTCCTACCACGGCGTGGCTCTTGAAAACCGATCGCACCAGCCGAGGACGATTCTGCAGGAGCTTGAGCGCCATGACGAAATCGGGATTGTTACCGGGGTGACGATCCAGCATGCACACGATCTCGGACTCGGCGCTCGACTCGACCGAGAATACTTCCACACCTTCTGCATCGTCGATTTGCCTGATGCTATTCGGATCCAGATTTCCAATCAGGTGCGTATCACCCGCCACCAGCGAGTTGACGCGGGCCACGCTGTCGGTAATGGCAAAGACTTCCAGTGAATCAACGTACGGGCGCCCCTCGCGGAAGTAGTTGGGGTTCCTCGTCGAGATGCTTCGCACTCCCGGCCTGAACTCTTGCAGCATGAACGGACCGGTTCCGACGATGTGGGTGAAATACCCCTCTCTTCCCTCGGCTCCGTCCTGAATCACCTTGAAGTGAAACGTTGCGAGGATAGCCGGCAAGTCCGCGTTGGGACTCGCGAGGGTGGCCCTGACCGTATGTTTGTCCAGCGCCTTCCATTCGGTGATCATGTCAACCAGCGTTTTGGCCTTGGAAACCGACTTCTCGCCGAGGTGACGGTTCATGCTGTAGACGACATCGGCGGCCGTCATGTCCTTGCCGTCGTGAAAGGTAACCCCCTTCTCCAGGTGAAAGGTGTACTCCTTCGCATCGGCGCTGACCTCGAAGTGGGTGGCAAGCTCTGGCCTCACGGTCAGGTCGTCGTTGAACTGCAGCAGGTTGTTCAAGTGCACCCTGGACCGGATGTAGTCGATCGTGGCGCCAATCACCGTGGGGTCGAGCGTGTCGGCCGGACCGTGCTGGTCAATGGCGACCTTCACGTGCCCGCCATGCGCTGGCGACTCGGCCTGTAGCTCGCGAGTGCCGGTCAGTATCGTCGCGATGGTCGCGCCGCTCAATCCCGCCGCGACCATTCCCTGCATGAACTCCCGACGGTCGAGTCGCCCGCTCTGGAAGTATCGTTGGAGACGCGTTACCTCTGCGGCCTGATCGTTGGCCTCCTTTCTACAACCATCCGACATACGCGTCCCTCCGAGTCTGACACCCCACGACGGAGGTTCAGCGGAAATGTCCGGCTTGCCTGCCCCGATGGCCCCTTTATACACCCGAAGGGTGCCGGGTCGACACTCGCTTCGCCGAGGCGACCGCTTGCTCGCCGGGATCACTAGCTGCCAAGCAGTGCTCGCACGATCACCGACAGACCGGCCAGAGCCGAGAGGCTGAGGACGGCGCCGCGCGTGTAGCCCCGATCCAGCATCGGTGCGACGCGGCTCGAGACCGCGTAGCCCACGATCGCGCCCGGCACAATGCAGGCGGCGAGGTGGAGCTCTGAACGACCGAAGCGTCCGACGATGGCGAGGGCCGTGAGCGTAATCACGAGCCCGGCGATGAAGATGCAGGACATGGTCGCACGGAGCATGGCTCCGTCCGCGTCGTGGTAGACCGTCGCGAGCGCAGGACCGCCAATCGAGGTCGTCGTTCCCGTGAAACCAGAAAGCGTTCCCGCGCCTATCAGCACGGGCCGAGTGCGAGGAAGGTTCCACCCCGAGCCGATGACCACCACCGCGAGGAGCACGATGACGCCAACGAGAATGTTCGTGGTTCTTTCAGGAGAGACCATGAGGACCAGGGCACCCAGGATCGTCCCTGGGACGCGACCGACGAGCACCCAGCCGACGTTACCGAAGTCGATGGCCTGCCACTCGCGTCTTGCAACAAGGAGAGCCAGCGCCAACCCGGCCGTCAGAAGCGGAGCGGGCACGAACCCGGGATCGATGAGCACCAGGAGCGGCGCCGCCAGCATGGCGAGGCCGAACCCGACGGAGCCTTGAAGGATGGCACCGACCGTGACGATCGCGGCCGCTCCTATCAGCTCGAGTGGCGTCACGTACCACACTCGTGGAGCAGGTGTTCGATGTACGTCGTCAGACCAATCCGGTCCATTGAGTCTGTTTATTAAGAGAGACTTTCTGCGGGCTCGCCGCCTTCGGCGGCATGTGTAGATTCTCTCGTTTCCGTTGTACCAACGTCCTCCGTTTGATCGCCTCACGCCGGGCAAGGATCGTCGACCGCCGTCCTTCATAGACGTCGGCCGGCGTCACGTTCGCCAAGGCCTCGTGGAGACGGCGGTGATTGTAGTCGTCGACGAAGCGGGCGACGGCTCGTTCCAGTTCCCAGGGGCTGTAGTACTTCTCAAGCTTGACCACGTTCTTCATCGACCGATGGTACCGTTCGATCTTGCCTTGCGTCATCGGATGATACGGCGCCCCGCGCGTGTGCGCGAGCTGATGGCTCTCCAGATAGTCCGCCAGTTCCCGCGAGACGTAGCACGGGCCGTTGTCGCTCAAGAGCCGTGGGCGATGGACGACCCGCACCCGATCGATACCGGTCTTCGCGCGGGCCAGGTCGAGCGTCTCCATCACGTCTGACGCCTGCATCGACGTCCGCAGCATCCAGGCGACGATGTAGCGTGAGTAATCATCCAGCACCGTCGACAGGTAGTACCAGCCCCAGCTGACCACGTGCAGGTAGGTGAAGTCCGTCTGCCAGAGTTCATTGGGGCAATGCGTCGGATGCTGAAACGTCTTAGCGGCCGACAGCACCACGAAGGCCGGGCTCGGAATCAAGTCGTACGCCTTGAGGATCCGATAGACGCTTGATTCCGAGAGAAAATGGCCTTCCCGGTCCGTGAACTGCCAGGCCAACTCGCGCGGCGAACGTTCCGGGTCGGCCAACGCGGCGTCGACCACCTGCTCGCGGACGCGAGGTGGGATCCGATTCCAGTACCGGCGGGCCGTGGACGACTGGGGCGCCAAGCCGGCCGGCCCGGCGATGCGGTACCGTCGATACCAGGCGTAGAACGTGGACCGATGGACGCGCAGCTCCCGCAACGTCTGCCGCACCGACAGGTCCGAGCCCTCCACGAGCCGGATGAGTTCGATCTTCTCGGCCGCCGTCCGTCTCACGTAACGTCCTCCGAGTCGGAGGCCGTCACGTTTTTTTTGAGCAGGCGGTTCTCAAGCACGATCTCGGCCACGACCTGCTTGAGTTGCGCATTCTCCTTGCGCAGATCGCTGACGTCAGTCGAGGTCGCTTCGCGCGTCGTGTCCCCGACCAGCCGCTTCTTCCCCGCCTCGAGAAACTCCTTGCTCCAGCGGTAATACAGATTCGGATTCAGCCCTTCACGACGACACAGCGTCGCGATGCTTTCCTCACCTCGCAAGCCCTCGAGGACGATCCGAATCTTCTCTTCGGCGGAAAAGCGTCGCCGGGTCTTCCGGCGGATGTCCTGAACGACCTTCTCGGCAGACTTTGCGTGGCTCATGGGGACCTCCTCCCCTGGCAGCAAAGTCTCTCTTATCTCACAGCCTCAAACGGTCCACAATGGTTTGACCCCGCACAGTGGCGTCTCCCGATGTGCATATCGATGAGGCAACCCGGGTGATTCGTCTCTATTACCACTGTCAGGTCGATAGTGTCGATTGGGAGAACGGGAGCAGCCTCGTCGCCACGTCGCCCGACGGCCTCGTCTTCACCTCCGAGACCGACGTGATTGGTCATCCGTATTTTCGGGTGTTCAGGTGGGACGGATACTGGTATGCGCTCGGTATGCCGGGGGTCCTCTATCGGTCCAGTGACGGGCTTCGCGACTTCGAGCGCGGGCCGACGTTGTTCGACGAGGACATGCGACATTCCGCGATCAAGGTGGATGGCGACGTCGCCTCGATCTTCTACACGCAGGTCGGGGAGGCACCGGAACGGGTGCTTCTCGCCACGATCGACCTGACGGCGGACTGGATGACGTGGCAGGAGTCATCACCGACCGTCATCCTGGAACCCGAGACGGACTACGAAGGCGCGTCCCTGAAGCTCGAGCCATCCGCTCGGCACGCCGCGGTCGACCCCGTGCGTCAGCTGCGCGATCCAGCGATTTTCCAGGAGCAGGGGAAGACCTATCTCCTCTACAGTGTCGCGGGTGAGTTTGGGATCGCGATCGCGGAGCTCCGGTAATCCAAGGCGACATGGCGACGAGCGAGCCTGTGCCGGACACCAGCCCAGGGGCATCTTCGTGTCGCGGAAGGCCGGCGTTTCCACCCGAACTGATGACGCTCGACGCAGCGTGGTGACCCGGCAAGACCCGACGTATTTCGACCACCCGACGTCGGGATCGCGAGAGGGAACCCACAGTAGAATGCGGTGGTCCCAACCGCCGGCATGCGTATCCTGATCGTCCGACTCAGCTCGCTGGGCGACGTCGTCGACACGATGCCCGTGGCCTGCGCCCTGCGCGACCACAACCCCTCGACGTTCATTGCCTGGGTGGTGGAAGAGCCGGCGCGCGGTGTCCTCGACGGGCACGAGGCGATCGACGAGCTCGTGGTCGTCCAGCTGGGCTGGCTGAGCCGCCGCGACGAGCGGCGGCGGCTCGCCGAGCGCCTCCGGGCGCTACGACTCGAGGTTGCACTCGATGTCCAGAGCTTGACGCGGAGCGCCGTGGCCGCCTGGCAATCGGGCGCGCCCCGGCGGATCGGCCTCGGCGGAGCATGGTGGCAGGACGTCGGCCAGTGGTTCGACAACGAACTCTTCCACGGCATCGTCGGGCGTGAGGCCAGCCGCTGGCTCGACACCGAGCGTGTTGCCGTCCAGTCCCGGCATGTGGTCGATGCGTACCTGGAGCTGCTGCGGCCGCTGGGGGTCACGTCGCCACGTGTCCGGTTCGGGCTGCCCGTTCACCCGTCGGCGGATGCGGTGGTTGCGCGCTGGTTGGAGACGACCGTCGGGCGCGAGCCGTTCGTGATGATCAATCCCGGCGGCAGCAAGATGGCACGACGGTGGCCGGACGCCAGGTTCGGCGAGGTCGCGCGGTATCTCGCCGACACCCACCGCATGCCCGTCGTGGTGCACTGGGTCGGAGAGCGGGAGCGGGCTTGGGCCGACCGGGTGGTCGCCGCAACGGGTGGGCGAGCACACGCTGGTCCGGTCTCGTCTCTACCGGAGCTCGCGGCGCTGATTGCGCGAGCGCGGATGTTCGTGAGCGGCGACACGGGACCGCTCCACATGGCCTGGGCCATCGGGACTCCATGTGTGGCGCTCTTCGGAGACTACCCGGCCTTTCGCAATGGTCCCTACGGTGCCGGGCACGTCACGGTCGAGAAAGCCTTCAAGCGGGGTAACGTCTTCGCCCGCCAGCGGGAGAACAACGACACCATGCTCGCCATCGGGGTCGACGACGTGTGCGAGGCCTGCGACCGGCTGCTGGAACGGCCATCGCTGTCCGACGCACGCGTCGTCGATCGTCAAGGAGCCCGGCATGACGAGTCCACGCAGAACCGCAGCAGCCTCGGTCGGTCGTGACGTTGCGAGCGCGGTCGCACGGTTGACGCCGTGCGCCCTGTCGTGCGCCACATCCCGGAAAGCGGTATCGCCGTGACCTTGACAACGCCAAGAACGAGACACGACGATAGCCGACCGTCGCGTTCACGTTGGTCGTCGCGGAAGGCCGCTCTGTGCATCCTGACCTCGAGCAAGCCATCGAGTTCCACAAGTCGATCCTGAACGAGGGCAGCAAGGCCGTCGTCGGCTACGAGACCGCTCGGGCGATGGCCAACGTCGTGCTCCTGTCGGAGATCCCGACGACCTACGACAGGAAGGCGCAACGCCAGGTCAATTCCGGCAACCTTCTGCTTCGGGGCGTGCCCGGCATCGGCAAGACGTTCTTCGGCATCATCCTGGCCGCCATCAGCGACGCGAAGTTCGTCCGCCTGCAAGGCCGAGCCGATCTGCAGCCGACGGAGGTGGTGGGATTCCAGATGATCAATCCTGCCACTGGCGAGCTGATCACCGAGTTCGGGCCGCTGGCGTCGGCTGAGGTCATCCTCCTTGACGAGATCAATCGCATTCCGCTCAAGTCGCAGAGCGCGTTCCTCGAGGGCCTCCAAGATCGCACGGTGACGGTGGGCAAGACCACCTACGAGCTTCCGGCTTTCAGCGTCGCCATCGCCACGATGAACCCGGTCGAGCTTGGCCAGGGCACGTTCCCCCTCTCGGAAGCCGCCACGGATCGCTTCGCCGTCATGATCACGATCGGCTACCTGCCAGGAGAAGACGAGCAGCGGCTGGCGGACTTCGACTTCAAGGGCGTGCGCCTGAACCCGATCATGTCGAAGGACCGGATCATCGAGTTGCGATCGGTCATCACCGAGCAGGTCTTCCTCCACGCGCGCCTCGGCCGGTACATTCAGCGACTGGTCTCAGCTAGCCGGCCTTACAATCCGGACACGCTCTGGCTTGAGCGCTCGCCGTCGGAGCTCGTCGAACGAGGCGTGGACCTCGGGGCGTCCCCCAGGGCCATCATCTGCTGGGCTCGGCTCGCGAAGGTCTGGGCGCTGTTGGTCCGCGAGCGCACCGAGGTGTTTCCGGAGGACATCCAGGATCTGGCGATCTACGTGCTGGGGCACCGAATCTGGCTCGGGCCGCATGCGGCCAGCCACGGCCTCACGACCGAACAGGTGATCCGCGACATCGTCGAGCGGGTGCCGATTCCATGAGGACGCGTGAACGAGAGATCGAGCCGCTGGTCGACCTCTCCCAGATCACCGAGCTCGAGCTGCTGATCCTCAAGCGGTTGCGCGAGCTCACCATCGGCGAGCATCGCAGTCAGTTCAGGGGTTCGGGCTTCGAGGTCGCCGGCCTCCGTGACTGGCAGGCCGGCGATCGCGTGTCGGCCATCGATTGGCCGCAGTCGACGCTGACCAACTTCAGCCCCGTTGCGGTGCGCGAGTTCGACCAGCCGAGCACCGCGCGTGTCGTCGCCCTGGCCGATGCGTCGCTGTCCATGCGCTGCGGCATCGACGGCGTCCCGATTGCGGCGCTCGTCGCGCGAGCCATTGCGACTATCGGACTGTCCGCGGTGTTCTTTCAGGACCAGTTCGGCCTGATCACGTTCGACGAGGGGTTCCGCCACCTGTCCGCCGTGCGCCCGAGAACCGGCAAGGGGCAAGTCGTGCACTGCCTCGACGCGTATCACCGGTGGCACGATGCCGCAGAGCTCAGGCGCGGCGACAGCCTCGGTTCGACCGTGTCCGGCTTCGTGCGGCGGACGTCGCTCATTCCGGTGATCTCCGACTTCCTGTTCGACGACATGCGTGACGTGCTCGTCGAGCTCTCGTTCCTGCAAGCCGATCATGACGTCTTCATCGTGCTCATCGACAGCGCGTTCGCCGTCGACCTACCGTCGCTGTCGGCTGGATGGATCTCGGCGTTCGACGTGGAGACCGGTCGGTCGCGAGTCATGTCTCGGACAGAGCTCCGGCGCCTGCCGGCACGCGTGCGACGCTGGCAGGACGAGGTGGTGGGAGCAGCCACGAATCTCGGCCTCGATGTCGTGCGCTTCGGGCCGGACCAGGACCGGAGCGACCTGGCGCTGGCGGAGTTCGTCGCCGAGCGGAGACTCCGAAAAACATGACTGGCCGCATCACCGTTGGGTTCGCGGCGTTCGCGTGGGTGGTGCTCGCCACAGCGGCGTCCGCGCAGGCGCAGCCGACGGCCCCCGCCGCACCGCGTGAAGGCCTTGGAACCGACCCGATCCGATGCTGGTGGCGAACGAGTGCGGGTGCCGTGCGAGTCGGCGAGCCCTTCGACGTCTTCCTCACATGTGCCGTGCTCGACACCGAGTCCATCACGGTGATCCCCGATCTGACCGGCCTCGAGCCCGAGACAGTCCAGCTGCCGCCTTTCGAGGTGCTCGATGGTAGCCACCCCGACGATGTGCGAACGGACGACCGGCGGTTCTTCCAGTATCGGTACGAGTTGCGACTGATGGTCGACGACGCCTTCGGCCGGGACGTCGCGCTGCCGTCGCTCACCGTCAGCTATCGTGTCAGGAGCCCCGGGTCGCAAGGCACGTCCATCGAGGGTCGGGACCAGACGTTCGTGCTGCCGCCGATTTCCATTCGAGTGCTGTCGCTCGTGCCCGATGAGTTGACGGACATTCGAGATGCGGGCGGTGGCTCGTTTGGCGAGCTCGCATCCCGGACGCTCCGCTCCCGCGTCATGCTCGTTCTTGGTGCCCTGTTCATGCTGCTCGGAGCGATCCTGATCATCGCGACGGCCGTCCGGATGTCGGGCGAGCGTCGCGCTCGCGGGAGGGCGCCGAAGGCGCTTCTTTCGGATGGGGGCGTCCTGCGAGGTGTCCTGCGCGAGGTGACGTCCATCGGTCGGGACCGGCAGCAGCAGGGCTGGACGCAGGAGCTGGCGGGGCGGGCGCTCGCCGCCTTGCGGGTTGCTGCCTCGTTCTCGGTTGCCGGGCGGGTGATTCAGACGGCGCAGGCGGAGCCGTCTGCGCGGTCGGCGGCCCCATCGGGCGGGACTGGGGAGGCAGGTCAGTTGTGGCTGCGTGGCGGGTGGCTCCGTGGCCGGACGGTTCGGGTCTCGGGCTGGGAGACCGCGGAATCCGTCGGTCAGGCGCTGGCTCGGGACGTCTCTCGGAACGGTCGAGAGCCCGAACGCGCGCGGCTCGAAGCGCTGCAGGTGGCGCTCGCCCGATTCACGAAGGCGCGGTACGGACGCGACGAGCGGGTTGACGACTCCGAGCTCGACCGGTCCCTCGCCGAGTGCGACGAGGTGGTGCGGCGGTTGGGATTCGAGCAGCGGCGGCCCGTCAGGCTGTACCGAACCGTCCAGCGGTTCGCCGACGAGCTGAGGAGCCGTGTGTGGCCGCGTTGACGACAGTGCTCGGATCGTGGCACGACACGCTCGCGGAGCTGTGGACCATCCGGCGGCCGGATCTGCAGTTCGCGAAGGACGAGGCGGCGCTGCTGGCGCTCGTCGTGTTCGTCTGCCTCACGCTGGTCGTTCTGGTGGTGCGCAGTACGCAGGCCTCGAGACCCGGCCACGACCGGGTGGCCGTGCCTGCCGTACTGGCAGCCCGTCGGCCTGGCTGGAGCCTCATGCGGCACCTGGCCGTCGTGCCCTTCGTCCTCGGTGTACCGTTCTTCGCGCTCGCGCTGGCCGATCCCTACACGGCGCTGAACAGCGAACGGGTCACGTATCCTGGCCAGCGGATCGGCCTCCTCATCGACGCCTCCGACAGCATGCTGTCGGCGTTCATCGCCAATCGGCTCAACGGCGACAAGCCGGGTCAGGAGGCGTTCTTCACCACCGTGGGGGCGGCCGAGCACTTCATCGGGTTGCGGATGGCTGGGCCCTATCGTGATCTGATGGCCCTCGTGGAGTTCGGCAACGAGGCCTACGTCGTCACGCCGTTCACGACTGATTACGAGAATCTGCTCATGAGCCTCTCGCTCATCGGCAATCGAGTCGAGTGGGAGACCTTTCCCGACAGGGGCACCACGATCGCCCGCGCCATTCACCAGGGCGTCGAGCTCTTCCGGGTCTTCGACTTTCTCGACGCGTCAGGCAACCTGATGGTGATTCTCAGTGACGGCGCAGATTCGGAGGTGACGCTGGACGGCCGGCCGCTCTCGGAGATCCTGGATGAGGCCGTCGAGGCGCGGGTTCCGGTGTACTTCGTCCGACTCAAGTTCACCCGAGCACTGGGCGAGTCCATCTCCGACGCGATCTGGAAGGCCGCGGTCGAGCGGACCGGCGGCCGGTTCTACGCGGCGTCGGACGAGTCGTCGATCCTGCGTGCGCTCGCCGAGATCGATCGGCTCGCGGTTGGAACGGTCTCGGTACGCCGGTACAGCACGGACCGCGCGCACTTCTCGCCGTTCGCACTGATGGCCGTCGGCCTGTGGAGCCTCGCGGCGGCGTCGAAGCTGAGCGTGCCATGGTTTCGCAGGTTTCCGTGATCGAGGAGGACTGGATGAGTTCCGTGATACCCAGAATCGTCATGGCGGTCGCGATGGTCACGCTCGGCTGGCTGTGCTGGCGTGCCGGTCGAATCGAGGGCCGGATGGCAGAGGCGGACCGCGAGCTGGCGACGCTTCGCTACGCGCCACCACTTCAGGCCTACGATGAGACCGACGACTCGGTCGGCTCTCTCGATCGGATGCTGCAGGCCGTGCTCGGTCGGTCGTCCGACGCCGAGCGTCGGCGGGCCACGGCACGGTACTGGCTGGCGGAGTTCGACACGTTGCTCCCGGCGCGTGACGTGGACGGCCAGCCGGTGCACGACGATCCCGTGCGGCTTCTGGTGGGGGCCAACGCGGTGTACCGGGCGACCGTCCGGGCGGGCGGCGAGCCTGAAGCCATGGCGGACCGGCTGCAGGATGCCACGGATGCCTACGCTGACGTGCTCAGAGCCGACCCGACCCAGGTCGATGCCGCGTACAACTATGAGTTCGTGGCCCGGCTCCGCGACGCACTGGCGCGAGGTCGCCAGCCGCCACCCGCCCGACCGGATGCGGCCCAATCTGGCACGGGTCCCGACGGGCCCCGCGACCCCGAGCGCCGCGCTCCCGGCCTGCTTCCCGTGGGCCCAACGCTTCACGGCTGGCCAGGGGCGCCGCCGCCCGCCATGACCAGCGATCAGCTCGACGATCCGTTCAGGGTGTACGTGCCGTTGCGACCGACCGAGCGGAAGGAGTCGAACGAGGCAGGCAAGGGTCCTCTTCGACCCCGGAAGGGCTAGTGGACAGTCCACTAATGGCCGTCGACATCGAAACGCTTCAGTTCGGGCAGGCTCAGAATCTCTGGCTGCTGGTCGTGCCAGCGGTGCTGCTCATCCTCTGGAGCTGGCAGCTCGCCAGACGCATCGCCGACGTTCGACGACTCATGCGTCACCGACGGATTCCCGTCCGCGAGCGGATCCCGTGGCTCGGCGATCTCGCGTTCTGGCTCTGTGTGATCCTGGCCACGGCGAGCACGATCGTGGCGCTGGCGCGTCCGTCCGTGCGTGGCACGCTCGTGAGGGTGGCGGGGGCCGACCTCGTCATCTTGCAGGATGCATCTGCCTCCATGCGCGTGCCGGACGTGCAGGGCGATCGCTGGCGGCGCTCGATGGCGTTCTTGCGCGTACTCGGAAACTCACTGAGCTGGAGAGACGACCGCATCGCGCTGGCGCTCTTCGCGCGCATCGCGACGCCGCAAGTGCGGCTGACGCGCGATCCGACCACCTTCTTCTTCTTCCTCGACAACCTCGACTTCGAGCCTCCCGTTCGACTCGAGGACGAGACCGGTTGGGACACGAACATCGAGCTCGGCATCCACTGGGGCCTGCAATTGGTCGATCGCGACGCGGACCTTCGCGGCCCGTCGTCGAACGCTCAGTCGTTCGTCCTGATCTCGGACGGGCAGGCATTCAGCGGCGAGGTGGCGCGCGCCCTGGAGGATGCGAAGGCGCGGGCCATTCCGGTGTTCGTGGTTGGGGTCGGCACGACAGCGGGCGGCATCATTCCGCAGCCCACGCCAGACGTCGAGCGCCTCGGCGTCGGAGACGCCGAACCGATTCGCTCGTCCCTGGACCGCCAGTCGCTTCGCACCATTGCGGCCAGCGGCGGCGGCCCCTACCTCGAGCTCGATCGCGAGGAGGACCTCGCGATCGCGACTTCGATCATCGAGGACACGCGGCGCCGTGCCCATCCGCGTGACGTCGAGGAAACTGCCGACGAGGTGTACTGGCTGTTTCTCGTGACCGCTGCCTGCCTGCTGGCTCCGGGCGTCCTGTTTCTCCGCGAACGAACGGACGTCTGGCTTCAACTCCTCGCCGCCGGTGCGGCGCTGCTCGTCGTCGCGAGCGTGGTCGGCTGAGAGGACGAGAGCGTGGCCGGAGGCGGGAGTCGTCCGTGAGCATGATACTGGAGCACATTCAAGGGGGAAGTCGACGAGACGAGCAAGCTATGGCGCACTCACTCTGGGATTGGCGGTGTGTTCGGCACCGAGCCTGGTTGCGCAGGAAGACGCAGCCCACAATCACACCGCCCGCGTCTATGGATGGCTTGCCCTAGTGGCCCCTCCACGCTGAACACGTAGAGCGACGTATAATCCTGCCATTCGCCCATGACCCTGAATTTCCCGGAGCCGTCTCGGCCCGTCTGGAGAGGGATGACATGCGTGTGAGAGGGCAGCGGATCTGGTGGGCCGTCGTGCTTGTCATCCTTCTCATGCTGGCTCCGGCTCCGCTGCGAACGGAGCAGGCGGCGCAGCCAGACAAGCTGGCGCTCGTCGGCGGCATGCTCCTCGACGGGTACGACGCGCCGCCGTTGCACCACGCGGCGGTGCTCGTCGACGGCAACCGGATCGTCCAGGTGGGTCCGGCCGCTCAGGTCGAGATTCCCAGCAACTACACGGTCATCGATACGAGCGGCCGGACCATGATGCCGGGCATGGTCGAGTTGCACGGCCACCTCATCATCCTGGGACACGGGAACTATGGGACCTGGTTTCCGTGGGTCGATCGGCAGGGCGACGGCATGCTGACCCGGGTCATGGAGATCTCGGCGCGGCAGCTCTTGATGGCGGGTGTCACATCCGCGGTCGATCTGGGTGCCCCCTTGACGGAGAGCCTCGACGTTCGCGATCGGATCGATCGCGGTGAGATTCCCGGGCCGCGCATGTCGATGAGCGGACCGTGGATTACCCGATCCCGGGGCGGTATGACCGGTTTGTTCGGTGGCATCTCGATCTCCAGTTCCGCCGAGGCGGGCGCCGAGACCGAGAAGCTCGTCGCGGCGGGTGTCGACGTCATCAAGGCTCATTCCGGTCTCACCCCGGAAGACTACCGGGCGATCGTCGAGGCGGCGCATCGAGGCGACGTCCGCGTGCATGCGCACGTTTATGCCGAGCGGGACGTAAGGAACGCGCTCGAGGCCGGCATCGACGTCCTCACTCACGCCGGATCCGCCGGGACGGCGCCGCCCTATAGCCCCGAGCTCATCACCGACATCGTCAACGCGGGTCGCCCTGTGGTGATCTCGGCAGCGCATCGGAGCTGGATCTATCCCGATACCGCCGCGTTCCCCGAGCGCCTCCAAGATCCGAAGCTCAAACGTGACTTCCCGCCCGAGGTGTACGCCGAGGTGCAGGACTCACTCGAGAATTGGCGCGCGCTCCGGTACTTCGGGCGAACCGACCGAGAGGTCTTCTTCCGGGAGCGGGGCCTGAAGCAGTTCATCGAATCCGGCGCCGTCATGGGCATGGGGACCGATTCCGGCACGCCCATGAACTTTCACACCGAGGCCCTTTGGCGCGAGGCCAAGGCCCATGTCGACATGGGCATGTCTCCCGTACGCGTGATATCCGCCCTGACGCGCATCGGCGCGAGGATTCTTGGCCAGACGGCCGACCTCGGTACCATCGAGCCTGGCAAGCTGGCGGACATCATCGTCGTGAACGGGAATCCCTACTACGACATCACGGCCCTGGCTCACGTCGAAACGGTGGTCAAGGACGGCCGTGTCATGAAGGGTGGTCCGCCCGAGACCGGGCGCAGTTCGTCCCGGTGACGCGATGCTGATGCGTAACGCGAACCCGTGCGCGGTCGGCGTCGGTCGGGCTCGGCGGTCTATCGGTGCAGCGGTGCTGGCAGCGGTGGTGCTGGCGCCCGGTTGCGCGTCTGATGATCCCTCCATCGCCGAATGGCCCGTCTACGGCGGCGACCAGGCGGCGACGAAATACTCGCCACTCGGCGACATCAACCGCGACACGGTGCACAGGCTTCAGGTCGCCTGGGAGTGGCAGCCGAGCGAAGTCCTTCATGCCGAGTATGGGACCCGGCCCGGCAAGTTCCAGAACACGCCATTGATGATCGACAACGTGCTGTACGTCAGCACGCCGTATAACCGCGTCGCCGCACTCGATGCAGAGACGGGCGACACGCGATGGACGTTCGACCCCGAGGCGTACGTCGAAGGTCAACCCGCGAGCGGCCAGGGCTTCGTCCATCGTGGCGTGGCGGCTTGGAGGGACGGCGAACAACTCCGGATCTTCCTCAATACACGCCACCGGCTGATCTGCTTGGACGCCGTGACCGGTGTTCCGATCCAGTCGTTCGGTGTCGACGGGACCGTCGATCTGGGAGAGGGCCTTGTCTGGGAGATCGACCGCACGCATTACGCGAGCACGTCACCACCGGTCGTCTATGAAGATCTGGTGATTCTCGGGAACGGCGTGGGTGACCGGCTCATGTACCGCAACGATCCTCCGGGCGACGTGCGCGCGTTCGATGCGCGGACAGGCGAGCAGGTGTGGAATTTCCACACCATCCCCCAGGAAGGTGAGTTCGGCAACGAGACCTGGGAGGACGACTCGTGGCGGTTCACCGGGCACACCAACGTCTGGGCGCCGATGAGCCTGGACGAGGAGCGAGGGTTTCTCTATCTGCCGGTCGGCACGCCCAGCAACGACTACTACGGTGGTCGTCGGAAGGGCGACAACCTGTTTGCGGAGTCCCTCGTCTGTCTTGATGCCGCGACCGGCGAGCGCCAGTGGCACTACCAGTTCGTCCACCATGGCTTGTGGGACTACGATCTGCCGGCCGCGCCGAACCTGGTGTCTATCACCGTCGGCGAGCGCCAGATCGACGCGGTCGCTCAGGTCACGAAGATGGGCTTCACCTTCGTGTTCGATCGGGTGACCGGCGACCCGGTCTGGCCGATCGAGGAACGGCCCGTGCCCAGAGCGACGTGCCGGGGGAGCGCACGTCGGCGACGCAGCCGTTTCCGACTCGTCCACCGCCATTCGCCGCCCAGGGCGTCACCCTGGACGACGCCTTCGATCTGTCGCCCGAGTTGAAGGCCGCCGTGCAGGAGGAACTGAAGCAGTACCGGCTTGGGGGTCTCTATACGCCCCCGTCCATGGAGGGCACGGTGACGCAGCCGGGCGTATGGGGCGGGGCCAACTGGGGTGGGGCCGCGTTCGATGCGGAGACGGGGCACCTCTACCTCAAGACCGTCTCGTCGGTCCGGATCTCGCGGATCCAGAAGTTCGACCGCGAGGCTGCAAGCCCGCGCCGGGCTGCCGAGGTCGACGCCGACTACGTGAGTCGCGGACGACCGATCTCGGTCGACGACGTACCGTTGTTCAAGCCGCCGTACGCGCACCTCGTGGCCATCGATCTCAACGAGGGGACGATCGCCTGGCGCGTACCGTTCGGCGACAACCCAGGCCTGCGTCAAACGCTCGAACGCAAGGGGCTGCAGGTGCCGGAGAAGCTGGGCGTGGCCGGCCCACCCGGTGCGATCGTGACGGGCGGCGGATTGGTCTTCATCGGCGGTGGGGATCTCGCGCTCCACGCCGTCGACAAGTTCACCGGGGACGACGTCTGGAGCCTGCCGTTGCCTCGCGAGACCACGGGCACACCGATGACCTATCGTGCTCGTTCGGGTCGCCAGTTCATCGTGATGGCCACGGGTGGCGGCGAGGATGCTGCGCTCGTGGCCTTCGCGCTTGGGCCTGACCCTTCGGGAGGCGGGCAGTGATCGGCGCCGCCCCGCGTGAGTTGGCATCTGGAGGCGTGTCATGAATCGACGAACCCTGATCGGGTGGCTCCTGTCGACGCTTGCCGCGCTGCCGTTCGGCTCGCTCCGGTTGAGGGGCCAGGCGGCGCAGCTGTCGTCCGATGCCGCCGCGGCGCTCGGCGCGCTCGTCGAGGCCGTGTTGCCGTCCTCGGATCGAGACGCGGCCTCGAGGCTGGACGATTTCCAGGAGTGGCTGTCGGACTATCGTTCGGGCGCCGACATGGGCTTCGGCTATGGGATTCTCCGGCGTCGCGTGACGCCGACGATTGACGTGGCGGTCTACGAGCGGCAACTCCTCGAATTGATGCGCGCGGCGGCCGACGAGGGGATGACCCTCGAGTCGATGCCGGTGGCCGGACGTCTCGAGATCGTCGAGGCGTCGCTGCACCAGCGCGGTGTCGAGGCCATGCCGTCGCGTCCCGACGGCCGGCACGTCGTCAGCGACTTCATGAGCTTCTATTACTTCAGCAGCGATGCGCACGACCTCGCCTACGAGGCTCGAATCAGGAAGAACGCCTGCCGGGCGTTGAGAGGCATGGGCGACCGCCCGGCGCCACTCTGACGCGCTGGAGAATTGGAAGAGCTTGTGCCCACGCACGAAAGCGACGTCTGCATCATCGGTGGCGGCATCTCGGCGGCGATGCTCGCGCAGCGGCTCGCCGAGCGATCGCCTGGACTGTCGGTCACCGTGGTCGAGGCGGGCAATAGGCTCTTCGACCTTGAGAACCGCATGACATACCGTCGGCGGATGATCGAGAACGGCGAGTACGGGTGGTCCGGCGACGCGATCGAGGACCAGGTGGCCGAGGGGATCATCTCGCGGACCATGGCCGTGGGCGGATCCGCGCTGCACTGGGGCGGCGTGACGAATCGGTTCTCCGCCGAGGATCTGCGGCTCAGGTCGATGTACGGATTGGCCGTCGACTGGCCCCTGTCGTGGGAGGAGTTCGAGCCGTTCATCTGTGAGGCGGAGCGACGGCTGGGCGTCCAGGGAGAACCGAGTCCGTTTCCAGAGGATCAGCCGTCGAAGCCGCACCCCATGGCGCCGATGGAGCTGGATTACAACCTCCGTCAACTCAAGGCCTGGGCCGCGAAGAGCGGCATTCCGTTCTGGGGAACGCCGGAAGCGAAGAACACCGTCGACTACGATGGTCGTTCGGCCTGCAAGCGGTGCGGGACGTGCTCGATCTGTCCAACCGGCGCCCGCTACTCGCCAGATTTCACGTACAAGCAGCTCCTCGAGAATCCGAACTTCGCGCTCCACGACCGGACGCTCATCCGCCGATTGGTGCCCGACACGGGTGGGTCGATGATCGCGGCGGTCCGGGGGGTGCATCGGGACCGGCCAGAGGAGCCGGTCGAGTACGTGGCCCGACAGTTCGTCATGGCCTCCGGCTACTGCTGGACGTCGCACCTGCTGCTGCTGTCGGCCAGCTCGCGATTCCCGAACGGCTTGGCCAACCGCTCCGGCCTGGTCGGACGGTACATGACAGGCCACGCGTTCGTCACCGCGCAGGTCGAGACCGACCTGCAGCTGTTTCCCGGATTGATGTCGCACAGCCTCGTGTCCCGCCAGTTCTTCCGATGTCCGACCGACCAGCCCTACGTTCGTCACGACTTGCGGATGTGGGACAGCACGTTCGGCCGACAGCCGAGACTGCAAGATGACGAGGGCCGGTTCCTGTTCGGGGACGCGCTGCTGGACGACTGGCGGACCCGCGCGCGGCGCGGCACGGCACGGCTCCGCGCCTACTACGACGTGCACCCGTCGCGCGACAGCAGCCTGACACTCGACCCGAAACGCAAGAACCGCTTTGGCGATCCGTTGCCAAAAATCGAGCACCGGCTCGACGCCCAGACGTTGGAACGGCAGCCGGCCATGCAGCAGCACATTCTCGATGTCTTCGGCCGAATCGCGAAGGCGGATGGTGGCCGCATGGGCACGCCCCAGTTCAGCACGTACCTGGATCACCCGGCAGGCGGCTGCCGCATGGGTGACGATGCGGCGACGAGCGTCTGCGACAGCTATGGCCAGACGCACGATCACGAGAACCTGTTCATTGTCGGTGCGCCGACCCTGCCCACCGGCGGGTGCACGAATGGAACGCTGACGTTCGTGGGCCTGACGCTGCGGTCGGCCGAACGAATTGCGGACGTCGTGGGCTCCACGATCTAGAACCTGAGGCGGCGCGCAGCGGATGATAAGGCTCGGGCCAACGCGGCTCTGTTCTTCGATGAGGAGGTTGACCGTGCGATTTTCGTCTGGCGCTCTTCTGCTTGCCGTCACGCTGCTGGCCGGCTCCACTGCGCCCCTGTCGCTTCGAGCGCAGGGCCGGGGCGACGCCGGCGCTCATGTGGCCATCGCACACCGTCCATCTGTGCCCGGAGTCCACGGGCTCGTGACGTCCGCACATCCGCTTTCATCGATGGCAGGCATGCAGATCTTGATGGCGGGTGGCAACGCGATCGACGCGGCCGTGGCGGTCGCCGCGACCCTGAACGTGGTCGAGCCGCAGAGTTCGGGAATCGGCGGCAACGGGTTCATGGTGCTGTTCGACAAAGAGACGGGCACGGTCCATTCGTTGAACATGACCGGCGCTGCCCCGAAGGCCTTGCTGGCCGCCGAGATGGATGCAGAGGCACTTGCTGGCGGCATCCGGGCCGGCGTGGTGCCAGGTAACCTGGGTGGTCTCGTGGAGGCCCTCCGTCGATTTGGATCGAAGAGCCTTGCCGAAGTGCTCGCGCCGGCCATCGGCTACGCCGAGGACGGGCATCCGATCAACGCGTCCCTGTCTGGCACCATCGAGCGAATGCGGCCCCGCCTCGAGCTGATTCCGTCGAGTGCCAGGGTCTTCTTGCCCGACGGCCGGGTGCCCCAAGAGGGCGAGATGTTCAAGGTGGCCGACCTGGCGCGGACGCTGCAGAAGCTGGTCGAGGCGCAGAAAGTCGCCCTGGCGGCAGGCAAGTCGCGGTCCGACGCGCTGCAGGCGGCCGCAGACCGGTTCTACCGCGGCGACATCGCCGACGAGTTCAGCCGCTTCTACGCCGACCATGGGGGCCTCCTCGCGCCAGAGGACTTCGCGGAATTCGCGCCGGCGTGGACCGAACCGCTCCACACGCAGTATCGCGGGTACGACGTCTACAGCAACCCCTCGACCTCGCGTGGCGGGTTCGAGGTCCTGATGCAGCTCAACCTGCTGGAGGGGTACGACGTCCAGGCCCTCGGCTACGGAAGCCCCGAGGCTATCCACTTGATGGCCGAGGCGATCAAGCTGGCCAAGGCCGACATCTATCGCTACGTAGCCGATCCCAAGTTTACGGAAATCCCGAGCGCTGGCCTTCTCTCGAAGGAGTATGCGGCCGCGCGCCGCCAACTCATCGATCCCGCACGAGCCATGGCCTATCCGGCGGCGGGCGACCCTGGTGGCGATGGCCGAACGGCTCGCGCGAACCGGCGAGGCGCGTCCGTCGCGTCACGATCGTTCCCCGAGCGCTACGAGCCGTCGTACGACACGACGAGCTTCTCGATCGTCGATGCAGAAGGGAACGCCGTGGCCGTCACGCCGACGGTCGGAGGCATTTTCGGCACGCGGGTCGTCGTCGGGGAGACAGGCGTACTGTTCAACAACGGTATGCGGCTGGGCTCGACATCTCCGTATCCTGACAATGTCAACTACGTGCGACCAGGCCAGATCGCGATCCTCAATAACTCACCGATCGTCGTCCTGAAGGATGGGCGGCCCGTGCTGGCGCTCGGGACCCCGGGCGGCGAGACGATCGGCCAGACGCAGTTCCAGGCCATCGTGAACGTCCTGGACTTCGGCCTCTCGATTCAGGAGGCCATCGAGGCGCCGCGCTTCAGGCTGGACCCGGACCCGAACTTCTACAAGCCCGGGGCCGGGATCACGCTGAGTTTCGAGCAGCGGTGGCCGGCCTCGGTCGTGAGCGCCCTCGAGGACAAAGGGCATGCGCTCCGGGCGCTTCCCGAATTCACGGCAGGCGTCGGGGGGATGCAGGGCATCCTGCTCGATCTCGAAACCGGAACAATGACGGGCGGGGCCGACCCTCGCCGGGCGGGCTATGCAATCGGCTGGTAGGGTCGCCCGGGCAGCATGATGGCCGACGACGAAATCCGAGGCTGGAGCGCGACGTGGGTCCTCGTTCCCATCGCCCTGTTCCTGATCGGCCCGATTCTCGTGGGCCAGCAATCGGCAGCCCCCGTGGCGGAACAGCCGTCGGTGACCTTCCGGACGGAGGCCAACTTCGTCGAGGTCAACGCCATCGTCACCGACGCGGATGGCAACTTCGCCACTGGGCTGACGCCAGACGACTTCGAGATCTACGAGAACGACGACCTCCAGTCGGTCGAGTCGTTCGGTGTAGTCAACATCCCGACCGAGACGATCGAGCGGCCGTTGTTCGCCGATCGCCCGATCGAGCCGGATGTGGCCACGAACGCGCGCGACTATGACGGGCGGCTGTTCCTGGTCGTGCTCGACGATTTGCACACGGCGGCGCTGCGCTCGAAAGTCGTAAAGGATTCCGCACGGCGGTTCATCGAGCACAACGTCGGTCGCAATGACCAGGTGGCCATCATCTACACGAGCGGTCGATCCGACGCGAGCCAGGCCTTCACCACGAACAAGGCACGACTCCTGGCGTCGGTCGACAAGTTCGTCGGCCGGAAACTCCGCTCACGGACACTCGAGCGCCTCGATGAGTACGAGCGCCTGCGGCGTCAGGGGCGGATCGACGAGACGCCGCTCGCCGACCTGTATATTCCCGATCCACTCGACTCGCAGCGGGGGGTTCAGGCCCAGGCGATGCTGAGGACGCTGAAGGCGTCGGCGGAGCTGCTGTCCAACGTCCGGGGGCGTCGCAAGACCCTCTTGCTCATGAGCGAGGGCCTCGATTACGACATCAATGAGCAGGTGAACAGCCGCTCGAGCAGGTCCAGTGCGGACCGGGGGCCGAGTTTGGCGACTGGAATGAGTTACTCGTCGACGGTGCTCGAGGACGTACGCGAGGTCATCGCGACCGCCTCGCGCGGCAACGTGGCCATCTATTCCATCGATCCGAGTGGCCTGACGTCCGGGCTCGAGGGGGGCATCGAGAGGCTCGTCCCGTCCCGGCCGGTCGTCGACATCAACCCGCAGAGCCTCGCTCGCGACGTCCGGATCGCGCAAGACAGTCTTCGCGTCTTCGCGGAGGAGACTGGCGGCATCGCGTTCGTGGCGTCGACCAATGTGGCCGCCGCATTCGAACAGGTCGTGCTCGACAACAGCTACCCTCAACGGGGGCTTCCGCGCGATCGAGGTCCGCGTCACGCGTCCCGGACTCGAGGTGCGCGCTCGGAAGGGCTACGTCGCCCCCACGGGCCGGCCGGTCGAGCCAGAGTTGCTGGAGGTGGAGAACACCTCCCGCGAGCTGCGCGAGGTGCTGTCCCGACCGCTCCAGGTGAGCGGGCTCACCATGGCCGCAACGGCCGCCGCCTTCCGGGGTGAGAATGGCGAGGGGTCGGTGGCGGTGACGGTCCAGGTCGGCGGTTCGAATTTGGCGTTCACCGAGCACGACGGACGGTTCGCCAACACACTCGAGCTTGCGATCGTGGCCCTCGACCGTGACGGCAGGGTTCGTGGGGGCGACCAGCACGAGATCGCGATGGCGCTCGAGCCGGAGACGTACCAGCTCGTGCGTTCCGGTGGCATGCGGCTGCAGTCGCGCCTGAACCTGCGCCCCGGCCGGTACCAGCTCCGCGTCGCCGGCCGGGAAACGGAATCCGGGAAGCTCGGCAGCGTCTACCTCGACCTCGAGGTGCCTGATTTCTCGGACGATCCGCTCGTGATGAGCGACCCGGTCCTGACGTCGATCGAGGCGATGCTTGGGACGGCGACCGTGCGCGGCGACGAAGAGCTCGCGCAGTTGCTGCCGGGCCCGCCGACGACGGACCGCGTGTTCTCGGCCGAGGACGAGATCGTTCTCTTCGTCGACCTCTACGACAACGAGACGACGCGGTCCCACACGGTCGATATCACGACCTCCGTGCTCTCGACCGAGGGCACGGTGGTCTTCCAGACGGAGGAGGAGCGTGACAGCTCGGAGCTGGGTGGACGGCCGGGCGGATACGGACACTCGGCCACGGTGCCACTCGAGCGCTTGAGCCCGGGGCTCTACGTGCTGCGCATCGAGGCGCGATTCCCGCTGACGTCAGACGCCGCCGTGAGGCGGGACGTGCCGTTCCGCGTGCGACCGGGCGCCGCACGGGCGCTGACCGCTGCGGCCCTCCCGCCAGCCCGTGCGACCCTGGACCCATCATCGACGCTCCTTGATCGGCCACCGCCTACGTCACTGGGTACTCCGAGCAGCTATCCTCGGTGGTGGCTGAAGAGCGCTACGAACAGCGGGTCGAAGCCTTCACGCTCACGGGCCGTTCCAACCTGGGCCTCATTCCGGACTACACACTGATCCCCGCCGAACGCCGTCGCCTCGTGTCCGACTACCTGCTGGTCAAGGTCCCACAGATGGACGGGTGGACCCCCTTCCGTGACGTCTTGGAGGTGGACGGAAAGCCGGTTCGCGATCGGGGGGACCGGCTGATGACGCTGTTCGTCGAGTCGGGCGGCCGGGGCTTCGACCAGGCGGCGCGCATTGCCCGGGAAAGCTCGCGCTACAACGTCGGCAGTGTCCGGCGCACGATCAACGTCCCGACACTGCCGCTCACCTTCCTGCTTGACAGTCATCGCCACCGCTTCAAGTTCACGCTCGGCAAGGACCGACACATCGAGGGGCGGATGACGCGCGAGTTGGCGTTCACGGAGTCGTCGTCTCCGTCGCACATCCGCGGGGCCGGCAAGGATGTCATGGCCACCGGCGCCTTCTGGATTGATCCTGACTCGGGCCTCATCGTCCAGACTCGCCTCCGGACCGACGACCGTGGCCTCCGGTCGGAGATCACGGTCACCTACCGCCTCGACGACCGGCTGGCCCTCTGGGTCCCGTGGCAGATGCGGGAGGAATACGACAGCAACGACGAGCACATCGAGGGCACCGCCACCTACGCGAACTTCAGAAAGTTTCGGGTGGAGACGGAAGAGACCCTCAAGCGTTGATGCTGGCTTCTGGCCCATGGCGAGGTATGACAGCACCATGACACAGGCCAAGGCGAATCCCGTGATTGCCGAGGGACGCTGGAAACGGTACGCTTCTGTCGTCCTTGAACGAACTATCTTTGACGAACACTTACCCTCTGTGAATGAAGGGGAGACGCCAATGTTGATGCGTCCGCTCATCGTTTCGATCATCGTGGTACTCGTCTCTGTCGTGCCGGCCCAGGCCCAGCGGAGCCAGCCAGTTTCCCTCCCCGACGGAGAGGGCAAGCGCCTGGTGGAGTCCGCCTGCACGAGCTGCCATGGGCTCAACCTGATCACTCGCTCCCCGGGATACGACACCGCGGAGGAGTGGCGGGACATCATGGCCACCATGGTGGAGCTGGCGGATGCTCAGGAGGAGACCGTCGTCAACTACCTGGTCGCCCACTTTCCTGAGAAGCCCGGGCGTCGCCCGAACCTGATTCCTGGCGACACCCCGATCGAGATCACCGAGTGGATGGTCCCCACCTTGGGCCAGCGGTCGCGTGACCCCATCGAGGCGCCGGACGGGTCGATCTGGTGGACGGGGATGTGGGCGAGCCTCGCGGGGCGGATCGATCGGAAGACCATGGAGATGGAGGAGTACCATCTTCCACCTGCCGCCAAGCCCCACAGCATCATCGCCCACGAGGACGGAAGCATCTGGTACACCGGGAACGGCAATGCAACCATCGGGAGGCTGGATCCCGAGACCGGCGTCATCACCGAGCATGCGACCGAGGCACGGGACCCGCACACGGGGCTCTTCCACGCGAACGGCAAGCTGTACTTCACGGCCCAGCAAGCGGGTATGCTCGGCCGCCTGGACCCCGAGAGCGGCGAGCTGACCGAGATCGACACCGAACCCCGGCCCTACGGGATTCAGGAAGCGCCGGACGGCACGCTCTGGATCGCCTACAACGGCACGAACAAGATCGGCGCGATGGACCCGGAGACGATGGAGGTCCGCTACTACACGATTGCCGAACCGGAGACGCGGATCCGCCGGCTCGCCCTCACGAGCGACGGGATGGTCTGGTACGGCAACACGACCATGGGCCGCCTCGGGCGGCTCGATCCTCGGACGGGCGACTTCAAGGAATGGCTTTCACCCAGCGGGCCGACCTCGCATCCCTACGCCGTCAACGCGATCGACGACATCATCTGGTACAACGAATCCGGCATGCGTCCGGAGGCCCTCGTCCGCTTCGATCCCGAGACAGAGCAGTTCGAGAGCTGGGAGATCCCATCCGGCGTGGGGATCATTCGGCGGATGTGGGTGATGGCGGACGGTAACCTGCTGATGCACCAGAGCAGCTCGAACCGGGTTGGCATCGTGAAGATCCCGGAACCGGCGCAGCCATAGTCGAAGATTGACGGCGCGGCTGACGGATCACGGCGCGTCCGTCAGGATCGATACCAGCTTGGCCGGGTCGATGCTTCCGCCGGTCACGAGGGCGACCGCTCGCTCGCGTTTCGTCGCGGGGGCAGCGACCGCGGCGGCGGCCGCCAGAGCGCCCGAGCCCTCCGCCACGATCCGGTTCCGCGTGGCGAGATGGCGCACCATCATCTTCACCTGTCCTTCAGGCACGAGCACCACGTCGTCGACGAGATCGCGAAGCAGCGGATACATTTCGTCCGTGATGTAAGGCACCGCCACACCGTCGCAGAACGTATCGCACGAAACGGTGGCCGGGCGGCCGAGGCGTACGCTCTCGTGAAGCGCCGGGCAGCCTTCCGGCTCGACCGCGACCAGGCGGACCGACGGCCGGAGTGCCTTGAGCGCGCTGCCGACGCCAGCCATCAAGCCGCCGCCGCCGACCGGCACGTACACCGTGTCGACATCGGGACAGTCGGCAATGATCTCCAGGCCCATCGACCCGTGCCCGATCATCACGTCCCGGTTCGTCCAGGGGTGCACGAAGGCAAATGGCTCGTCTTCCCATCCGTGCTCGCGCAGATACCGGAAGACCTCGTCCGTCGGCACGAGCACCGGCTCCCCGCCGTAGGCGCGCACGGCGTCGACCTTGGTGCTCGGCGCCGTATCGGGCATCACGCTGCGCGCGGGCACGCCGAACCGGCGTCCGCACCACGCCAGCGCCTGGGCGGTGTTCCCGGCGCTGACCGTGCTGAGGCCGCGTTGCCGCCGCTCGTCGTCGAGATTGGCGACGGCGTTGTAGACGCCTCGAATCTTGAACGAGCCGACCGGCTGGTGGATCTCGAGCTTCAGCAGGATGTCGGGCGTCGCGTCGACGCCCTGGAGCGCGACGAGCGGTGTGCAAACAGCGACGTCCCGCAGCCGTGCGCCCGCCGCCTCGAGTTCGGGTCGCGTGGGGCGCTCGATCGTCGTCATCGGATCAGTGTAACCGGGCCCGTCGTCCCGCCGCTCGGCCACGCGCCATGTGAGCGGTAAGAGGGCGTGCTCGAGGCTTGTCGGCGACGTATAATCCTGACCTCCACCAAGGAACCTGAGCCAAACGCTTGCAGTATCAACGCCTTGGCCGCACTGGCCTCAAATTGTCTCGACTCGGCCTCGGAGCCGGCAATTTCGGCGGCATCGGCTCGGACCCGCGCTTCTTCGGGATGGGCGAGAACGAACCGGAAGCATTCGCCCTGATGGACCGGGCCTGGGACCTGGGAATCAACTTCTTCGACACGGCAGATGCGTACGGCGGTGGACGCAGCGAAGCTATGATCGGCCGCTGGCTCGCCACGAAAGGGTCGGCGGTGCGACATCGGCTGCTCGTCAGCAGCAAGGTCTTCAATCCGGTCGGTGACGGACCGAACGATCGGGGACTGTCGCGACGGCATATCATGCGTCAGGTGGACGCCAGCCTGTCGAGGTTCGGTGTCGACCGGCTCGACCTGTACCTGATTCACGAGCCCGACCCGGACACCCCACTGGAAGAAACCCTCCACGCCCTCGACGATCTCGTGCGTCAGGGCAAGATCCACTACATCGGGGCGAGCAACATCGAGGCGTGGCGCCTGGCGCGCGCGCTGTCGATCAGCGACGTCAACGGGCTCGCGAGATTCGCGTGGGTGCAGAACAGCTACAGCCTCCTGGACCGACGCGACGAGCGAGAGCTGCTGCCCCTCTGTCGGGATCAGGGCCTCGGCTTCACGCCGTTCAGCCCGCTGGCAGGCGGTTGGCTGACGGGGAAGTATCGCGAGCCCGACAGCTATCCCGAGGGATCGAGGATGACCCTGCGACCCGAGCCGTACGCGCACCTGGTGCACGGGGAGGTGTTCTCTCGCCTCGAACGGTTGCGCTCGCATGCCGCGGATCGCGGGCTCGACATGGCGACGCTTGCGCTCGCCTGGATTCTCGGCAATCCTGTGACGACCGCCGTCATTCTCGGGCCGCGGCGTCCGGAGCATCTCGATTCGGTACGCGGCGCTCTGGACGTCCTCCTGACGCAGGACGAGCACTCAGAGATCGCGGCGATGTTTCCGACATGATTCCCCTCGAGGACATCACTCACGCCCGGGACGTCATCGCCAACGACGCCCTGCGGACGCCACTCCTGAAGCTGAACGTGCCGGAAGTCCCGGCCGAGATCTATCTGAAGCTCGAGAATCTGCAGCCGATCGGATCGTTCAAGATTCGGGGGGCGGCCAATGCGATACGCCAGGCCAGCGCCGCGGATCGCGCGCACGGCGTCGTCACGGCAAGCGCCGGCAACATGGCCCAGGGCGTGGCGTGGGTGGCGCGGTCGCTGGGTCTGTCCTGCACCATCGTGGTGCCGGAGACGGCGCCGCAGACGAAGCTCGATGCCATCGAACGACTCGGCGGACGATACCTCAAAGTGCCGTTCGAGCAGTGGTGGAAGACGATCGAGGACGGCCGATTCCCTGGCCTCGATGGTCTGTTCATCCATCCCGTGGAGGACGACCGCGTCATCGCCGGCAATGGCACCATCGGGCTCGAGATCGTCGACGATCTGCCGGCGCCGGACGTGGTACTGACGCCCTGGGGTGGCGGTGGGCTGAGCTCGGGGGTTGCGAGCGCCATCCGTGCCCGGTCGGCGAACACGAAGATCTACGGCGTCGAGCCAGAGACGGCCGCACCGCTCGGGGCGTCCTTCGCCGCTGGCTCGATCCAGGCGGTCGAGTACCGTCCGTCCTTCGTCGACGGCGCCGGGGGCAAGACCCTGCTTCCCAAGATGTGGGCGCTCGGGCGGACCCTCTTGGACGGAGCCCTGTCGGCGTCTCTCGACGAGATCGCTGGCGCCATTCGGATGCTGGCCGAGCGGAATCGCGTGATTGCCGAGGGCGCCGGTGCGTGTCCAGTCGCCGTCGCCCTGTCCGGTCGAGCCGGCTCGGGCACGATCGTCTGCGTGGTCTCGGGCGGGAACATCAACGCGTCCACGCTCGCGGCGATTCTCCGGGGTGACACGCCGTGACCAGGGTGAGGGATCTGATGCGAAATGCTTACGTCGTCATGGTGTTGCTGGCGGGATCGGTCGTTCTCATCGGACATCCGATTGGGCTGACGCGCGTCGTGGATCTGGGTCAAGAATCTCGCCGGGCGACCCTCGTGTTCGATCACGAGCGCGTACGGATCTTCGAGACCAACAGCGCCGTGCTCGCCCGGCGCGAGCATCCGGCCGCCGTGATCGTGGCGATCGAGGACGGTACGACGACCAAAGTCGGGGATGCCATGTGGTCCGACGATGCCGCGGCGATCGATTCCGAGCGGCTCATCATCGTCGAGCCCCGAACCCACGCGTCCACGGGCCCGCCTCCCGAGTCGTCGGCCGACGCCGGTTCGCAGCCTGGTGAGGCTCCGTTCGTCGGCATGAGCTTTCGACCGATCTTCGAGAACGATCGCGTGGAAGTATTGCGGGCCAGGATGGAGGTGGACGCGCGGGAAGGCGTTCACACGCACGGATCGGACACGATCGTCGTGCATCTCTCGGGCGGTGCCATCGAGGACACCGCGAACGGTGTGACGAAGGTGAACCGGTGGCATCCTGGCGACGTGGAGTTCGAGGGGCGTGGATCGAGTCACTCGGCGCGCAACGTGGGACCGGCGGTCGACGTCGTGCTCGTCACCCTGAGGACGGATCGCTAGTCACAGTCAGGACACTAGGTATGGATGGCGGGCGACGCGATTCCACCGGACTCCTTCGCATCCTGGGCGTTGGCTTCGGTCTCGCAGTCATAGTCGGCAGCACGCTCGGGGTCGGCATCCTGAGAACACCCGGCTTGGTCGCCGGGCAACTCGGTCAGCCATCGAGCATCCTGACGCTCTGGCTGGTCGGTGGCCTCTACACCCTGCTCGGGTCCGTCTGTCTCACCGAGCTCGGCACCATGCTCCCGAAGGCGGGCGGGTATTACGTGTACGCCCGCCGAGCCTTTGGCGACCTGAGCGGCTTTGCGGTCGGGTGGAGCGACTGGCTCACGTACTGTTGCGTACTCGGGTACGTGTCGATCGCGATCGGGGAGTTTACGGCCGTCTTGATTCCGGCGCTCGAGCCTTCCATCAAGCTTCTGGCCATCGCGACACTCGCGTTCTTCGTCGCGCTGCAATGGGCGGGACTCCGGGTGAGCAGCCGCGCCCAGGAAGTGACGACAGCCGTCAAGTTCGTGGCGTTCCTCGCCCTGGTCGTCGCCTGCTTCGCCTATTCCGGATCTGCCGTATCCGCCGTGGATGCGCCCGCGATCGCGTCGTCGTCGCCGGGGTTCGTCGGCGTCGTGGTGGCGCTGCAGTCGGTAGTCATCACGTACGGCGGGTGGCAGAGCGCGCTGTACTTCACCGAGGAGGACCGAGACCCGAATCGCAATCTGCCCCGGGCGATGATCGGCGGGGTGGCGTCGGTAATCGTGATCTATCTACTCGTGAACATGGCGCTCTTGTCGGTCCTGTCAGTGCCCGCTCTGGCACGGTCCACGCTGCCGGCGGCGGATGCTGCGCAGGCGATTCTCGGTGAGCGAGGCGGCCAGGTCATCACCGTCCTGTCGATCATCTCGCTCCCCCCGCTCCTGAACGCCATCATGATGATCGGCACTCGTATCCTGTTCGCCATGGGCCGCGATCGTTTGCTCTGGCAGGGAACGTCGGCGGTCAACAAGGGCGGGACACCCGGGGTCGCGATGCTCGTGACGACGGCCGTGGCGTTCGTGCTGATCTTCACCGGCACGTTCGAGCAACTCGTCGCCATCGCATCGTTCTTCCTCGCCGCGAACTACGTCGTGTCGTGCGTTGCGCTCATCGTCTTGCGCCGACGTGAACCCCGGTTGCCCAGACCGTTCCTGGCGTGGGGCTACCCCTGGTCGGTCGCGATCGTGTTGGCTGGCGCCGTCGCGTTTCTGGCCGGTGTCCTGCTCGGCGACACCCGAAACAGCCTGATCGCGCTCGGCCTGCTCGCGGTCGGCCTCGCCGGACGGTCGATCGTCAGCGCGCGAACGTAGGTGCTGCGTGGAGCGCCCGACGAACCTGGTCAGCTGTCCCCACGGCTCCGAGTGCGGCGCCTGTGCTCTGCTCGACGTCGATTACGAGGGACAGCTTCGTCGCAAGCACGAGATCCTGGCGCAGGCGCTCGGGCGGTACCCAGGCCTCCGCCCGATCCGGCCGCTTCCGTGCGTGGGGTCACCGCTCCGCGCCGGGTACCGAAATCGGGCAAAGATGGCCGTCGGGATGTCCCGCCGCGGCATCCGCGTTGGTTACTTCCGGGCCGGTACCCGGGAGATCGTGGACGCGCCTGACTGCCGGGTATTGATTCCCGCGTTGCTCGAGACGACTCGCCGGATCCGCCGATTCCTGGGGACGTCGCGGAACATCCCCCCCGAGTTACGACACATCGACGTCCGGTGCGGCAGTGATGCGACCCGACAGCATCTCACCTGCGTGTTCCGCGCCACGGAATGCCCCGACTTCCCGGTCGACCGACTCAGGAAGCAGTGCCCCGCCGTCAACGGCATCTCGGTCAACCTCAATCCCAGCTCGGATGGCCAGGTCATTCGGGGGTCGGTCCGGTCGCTCTGGGGCGCTCGAGAGGTCTGGGTCGACCACGCGGACTGTCGGCTCCGGGTCTCGCCGGGCGCCTTCTTCCAGGTCAATCTCGCACTGTTGCCGACCATCCACGAACTGATGGCGGGCTTCTTCGAGCGCGGTGACGTGCTCGCCGACCTGTATGCCGGCGTCGGGACACATGGCCTCGCGCTGCGCCGTCAGTTCCGTCGCGTGCTGTTCTCCGAAGGCAGTCGCACTGCGGTCGCCGACTTGAAGTCGACGATCCGCCATTACGGGATCACGGATTGCAGCATTGCTCCGGTTGCGGTGGAGCGCGGACTCGACCGACTGCTGGAGGAGGCGCCGGACGCCGTCGTACTGAACCCGTCCCGCGCCGGCGCGCGCGAGACGGTCCTCGACGCGGTGTCCCGATGTCCGGTGACGAAACTGGTCTACCTCTCGTGCGACCCGACAACGTTGTGCCGCGATCTCGACATCCTGTGCCGCAAGGGCTTCACGATTCGTTCGGTGCAGCCGATCGACATGATGCCGCAAACTCGACAGGTCGAGGCCCTCGCCCTCCTGACTCGGGAGCCCAGCCGAGGCCGGGACATCGCCGAGTCCTGACGGCTGTCGAGCCTTCATCATTCCACACCGAAACCCTCGATTCGCACCCGAAGGTTGTGATTGATGCGGACGCCCATGACGCCCCGGGGCCTCAGGTCCCCAACCGGCAAGTCGGCGATCGGCTCGCCGTTGCATGTCAGTCGGACCTGGTCGCCGTCCACGACGATGGCGAGCTCGTTGCTCAACTCCTCTCCTGCCGACGTTGGCACGCGGACGGCGTCGGACGGCTGCCATCCCTGCGACAGCTCCGTGGTCGCAGCACCGTTACGCTGCTTGATGAGGTAATGGCCATCGCCACGCACCAGAAAGTACAGGTACTGCTGGCCGCTGCCGTCCAGGTCGTGACCACCGATGAACAGGCCGAAGCCTTCGCGGTGCCCCGCCGGCGCCCCGATTTCAGTGAACCGACCGCGGAGCGTGTACCGCTCCGAGTCGGTCACATCGTCCGGCCGATACAGAATGCCGGCCGGTCCGGTGCGCACCGTCAGGTCTCTTGTGTCATCGTGAACCGTCGCGACGAAGTCGGTCCGGTCGCGGTTCGGCCGATCGAGGCGAAGCTCGTATTCTGGCGGTAGGTGTGCCAAAGACGCTGTCCGAGCCGACTCACCGCCGGAGTCGCCGTCTGCGCACGACCCGACCGCTAGGCCCATGATCAGGACCATGCCCAGGAGCATGCCCTGAGGCGTGACGTTTCGCACGAACGGCCGCAGAGCGCCCTGGTTCGATCGAATTCTTTTCATCACGTCACTCCTTCGTCGGCCAATACCTCGGGCAGCGGCGTCCTCGACTCCGGCAGGACGGTCATGACCAGTCTGCGAGCCACCAGCTCGAGAAAGATCCCTTCGATGGCGAGCCCCGCGACGACCGCCAGCACGCCAAGCGTGGCTCCGGCGTGTCCCAGTGGTTCGAGACTGGCCGTCGCGACGGCCGCCACGGTCGCGATCCGGAGCGCAGCGCCCCACCCGACCGCATCGGAGTAGCCGCTGCGCGTGAACAGACCCTGGTAGTACTGCCGGTGGCCGTAGAGCAACGGATAGGCGACGGCGAGCGGCAGCGCGGCACCGATGTCTGACAGCAGTCCCTCGTCGAGACCAAAGACCGCGCCCAGCACGACGCGACGAACGGAAGGTAGCGAGACGAGCCCGACGAGCGCGGCCACGGCGGTGGCGAGGACGATAGCCCAGGTCTGGACCGCGCGGTGCGCGCTCTTGCAGTCGACCAGGGCGATGCCCACGTGCTGGAACTGTCCGACCGGCGCCGCGAGAAACCAGGCAACGGCCTCGACCACGACGAACGCCGCGATTGCCTCCGCCGGAAACGGCGACCGCGCCAGCACACTATTGATGACCAGCGGCGTGCTCCACCACAGAAGCATGTTGACCACGAGCGGTGTCGAGAACCGCAGCATGCGGTCGTCTGCGGTTACGGGTTCGACCCCTTCGACCACGACCGGGTGAAACGCACCATCGACGCCCGCTCGCGCCCGAGAGACCAGGATCGTCTCGACCAGCAATCCGATGGTGAACGCCGCGGCCCCCACCCATGCGCCCCCTGATGTCGACACCGTCAACACGGCGGCGACGAGCGCGAGGACCCCGGTGCGAGCACCCGTGGCGAACGCGATCGGGGTGGTGTGGTGGCCCGCCACGAGCCGCCCCTGGTGCACGGCCCGTGCCGCGGTGAGGAACGGCACGGGCGCCAGTAGCGTGATGGCTGCTCGCGCCTCGGTGAAGATGTCTCCCGACACACCCATGACGCCGCCGAAGATCCAGTCGCCCAGCCGCGAGAGTCCGACCGCCAGCGTGATCAGCGACAGGACCGCGCCGAGGCGAAGCCAGAAGCGTTGCACGGGGGCGAACTGGTGCCCCGACAGCAACCGGGTCGCAGCCACCTGCTGGCCGACCAAGAGGGGACTGTAGAGAACACCGCACAACGAGAACGCCACCGCGAAGCCGGCCAGGGCGATGGCCGGGTTCACGGTTCGTGACAACGCGCTGGTGAGCAGCGGGTTGGTCACCGTCAGCAGCAGGCTGGTCGCCGCCAGTGGCGCGTAGAACCGCGTGAAACGGTGCAACGTCAACGGCGATGAGAGGCGATGGTGGTCCACGGCAGTCTGACCGAGCTGCGGCGAAAGTCGGGTCCGGCGCGCGGTAACCCTGAGCCTGGATAGGAACCTGCCAGCCCGCGTGCTCGTTCAATCCTAGCTCAGTCCCTGCGACGGAAACCGGCACCATTGTCAATTCCTTCGATGCCCGAACGTCCCGGCGCCTTCGGCGCGCAGGCGTAGCAACGTATAATTCTGCCATCCGCCCATGACCCTGAGCTCTGGGACCCTCGCGCAGCGGCTCGATGCCATCAACGAGTTCGACCGTGAACCCGTCTCGGAAGACCATCTGCAAGGCCCGGGCAACTTCATCGGCCTCTACGCGGGTGAGCACGTGGCAGGCACCGAGTTCGTCATCGGCCCCCTCTTCGTCGCGCACGGTGTGACGGCGATCGACCTGGTCCTGGGCTTGCTCGTGGGCAACCTGCTCGCTGTGCTTTCCTGGGCGTTCCTGTGTGCGCCCATCGCCACCCGCACCCGCCTTAATCTGTACTGGAAACTCCGCAAGATCGCCGGGCCGAACCTGCTCTTCGTCTACAACATCGTCAACGCGCTCATGTTCTGCTTCCTTGCCGGCGCGATGATCTCGGTGGCGGCCACGGCGGTGGGCATCCCGTTCGATATGACCATGCCCGGCCTGAGCGACCTCTATCCCAATAGCGTTGGATGGGTCGCGACGGTCCTGCTGGTGGGAGCCGTGGTGACGATGCTGGCGATTCTCGGTTTCGAAGAGATTGCCCGTTTCTCGAAGGTGGCCGCGCCGTGGATGTTCCTCGTCTTCGTCGCCTGTGGGGTGGCGGTGCTGCCGCAACTCGGTGTCGCCTCGCCGGGGGATTTCTGGACGGTGGCGAACGAGAAGATCTGGACCGGGGTGCCGATGGAGGGGCGCGTGCGCTTCACCTTCTGGCACGTGGCGTTCTTCGCGTGGTTCGCCAACATGGCGATGCACATCGGAATGGGGGACATGACCATCCTGCGCTTCGCCAAGAAGTGGCAGTACGGATTCTTCAGTGCCTTCGGGATGTATCTGGGGCACTTCGTGGCGTGGATTGCCTCGGGGATCCTGGTGGCGCTGGCCCTTCAGATGGACGGCGAGGTGGCCCCTGGGCCGATTGCCTACCTTGGGGCCGGACTCGCCGGAGCCCTCTGCGTGGTGATCGCCGGGTGGACCACCGCCAACCCAACTCTCTACCGCGCCGGGCTGGCGATGCAGACCATCACTCCGAACTGGAAGCGCTGGAAGATGACCCTGGCCGCGGGAGTCATCACGACCGTCGCCGCGCTCTTCCCGGCGCTGATGATGCGACTGCTCGACTTCGTCGCGCTCTACGGGTTGATCCTGATGCCGATGGGAGCGGTGATCTTTGCCGACTTCTGGTTGTTGCCGAAGCTGGGCCTCCGACAGGACTACGCCGAGTGGAAGCAGGTCCTCTTCAGCTGGCCGGCAGCCCTCGCCTGGGGCGGTACCCTCGTGGCCTGCTGGGGTATCAACGCGGTCTGGGGCCTCGAGATCTTTTTCCTCGGCCTGCCCGGCTGGTTCATCGCCATCGGCCTGTATGTGGGACTGAGCTCCGTGCAGCAACGCGCCGCTGTTCCCGTCGCACAGTCCGAGTCGTTCTAGTTTCAGTGAGCGAGCCCATGAACACACTCCTGAAGTTCCTCTCGGTCATCGGCCTGGGGCTGACGGTCGTACCAGCTTTCCTGGTGTTTTCCGATAGGCTCGCCTGGGAGACCCACGCGATGTTGATGATCGCTGGCACTCTCCACTGGTTTGCGAGCGCGCCCTTCTGGATGCTCACCAAACCTTCACCTCCACGACCATCTCCACGACAATGATAGAAATTGCACGCCTCGCACGGCACAACGCACAGGACGAGGCTGATCATCAAAGGGACCTGACACACCTCGGCGATCAACTCGCCCGCCGGAGCATCGATCTCGAAGACGTCATCGAACGGGTGCGGCGGTTCGAGGTGGCAATCCCATCGTGGGCGCTCAGCACCGGGGGCACACGCTTCGGGCGATTTCCCGGACACGGCGAACCGCGCGACGTGTTCGAGAAGATGGAAGACGTCGCCGTCATCCACCAGCTCACGCGGTCGGCCCCGCGTATCTCGCTTCACATTCCGTGGGACGAGCCCGACGACCCGCGGGCGCTGCTGGACCATGCCCTCGAAATGGGCCTTGGGTTCGATGCGGTCAACTCGAATACTTTTCAGGACCAGCCAGGGCAGGCCGAGAGCTACAAGTTCGGCTCGCTCTCGCACACCGATGCTGGCGTGCGAGCGCAGGCCATCGCCCACAACCTGCATGTGATCGAACAGGGCGAGAAGCTCGGCTCCAAGGCGACTACCATCTGGCTCGCCGATGGGACGGACTACCCCGGTCAGGCCCACCTGCGTCGCAGCTTCGAGCGTGTCCGGGACGGGCTTCAGGAAATCTATGCCCATGTGCCGGACGACTGGCACCTCTTCACTGAACACAAGCCCTACGAGCCGGCCTTCTACGCGACCGTCGTGCAGGACTGGGGCTCGTCACTTCTGCTCGCGCAGTCCCTCGGCGAGCGAGCCGCCTGCCTCGTGGACCTGGGGCATCATCTGCCGAACACGAACATCGAGATGGTCGTGGCCCGGCTCATCACGGCGGGCAAGCTGGGCGGTTTCCATTTCAACGACTCGAAGTACGGCGACGACGACCTGACCACCGGTTCGATCAAGCCCTATCAATTGTTCTTGATCTTCGGCGAGTTGGTCGATGCGGTGCTGGAACAAGGCGACGGGTTCAGTCCGGCGTACATGATCGACCAGAGCCACAACGTGAAAGACCCGATTGAAGCGCTCGTGCAGAGCGTGATCGAGCTTCAGCGGGCGTATGCGAAGGCGCTGTTGGTGGACCGGGTCGCGCTCGCCGGTTTTCAGGAAACCAATGATGTGCTGATGGCCGAGATGACGCTCAAGGCCGCCTACGAGACGGATGTGCGTCCCCTGATCGCCGAGGCGCGGCGACGGAGCGGCGGAGCGTTGCACCCGATTCAGGCGTTGCGCGCTGCAGGATACCGCTCCGCCAAGATCAGCGAACGAGCAGCCGGGCCAGCGCGCCCCCCGCGGCCCTCGCGCCCCCGTCGCCACCGTCGCAACGATCGTTGAGTCCGCCCTGGCCATCCTGCCGAGCCTTGACAGCCCTTCGTCTTCCGTGAGACAACTAAGGATTCATGGGTAGCGGGGTGCTGTGCGCTTGTCGTTGCCTCGGACCACGGTCCGAGGGCCCCGATCTGTCTGCCTGTCTCGTGCCGGTCCACTGACCAGCGCACACGACGACGAACACAGTTCGAGGTCCGGAAGCGTGATGCTTACCGGGCCTTTTTTTTTATTGAGGAGACATCGTCATGAGTACCAGTCGTTTTGCCACAGGCTTGTTGGTCGGGTTGGTGGCGCTACTCGCGGGGGGACCCATGCTCGCGGCGCAGGACGGACCGAGTCTCGCCGGCCGTTGGGACGCCCAGGTGGTGGTGAACGAGCTCGAGATTCCGTTCCCCTTCGAGATCGCCGGGGAGGGATCCACGCTGGAGGGGTCGTTCTTCAACGGCGAGCTCAAGATCACCTCGACCTCGAGCCGGCTCGAGAACGGGACCCTGACGCTGAGGTTCGAGCAATACGGATCGCAGATCGAGGCGACTTACCAGGACGGAGTGCTCGAAGGGCAGTACGTCCGCGGCTCGCGAACGCCGAACCCTTTCCGTGCAACCCGGGCCGCCACGACCTCGACCTCGACCGCAACGGGCGAGGCGCCGTCGATTGCCGGTGTGTGGCGGATTCCCACCACCAGCCGCAAGGGTGAGAACGCGTGGCGCTTCATCGTCCGGCAGGACGGCGCCGACGTCGAGGGTGCCATCTTGCGGGTCGACGGCGACACCGGCAACCTGACCGGATCGTACCGGGACGGCACGTTCGTCATGAGCCACTTCTCCGGCTCGCGTCCGCTGCTGCTCGAGGTCACGCTCAACGACGACGGGTCCCTGACCCTGCTTCGCAACCGCAACTCCGACTTGACCCTCACGGCCGTGCGCGAAGGCAGCGCCGCGGCCAAGACAATCGCCGAGCCTACCGATCCCAACGCGCACACGTCGGTCAAGGATCCAAACGAGCCGCTCCGTTTCGCGTTCCCGGATCTCGACGGCAACCTCGTGACGAACGAAGACGCGCGGTTCGTAGGCAAGGTCGTGCTGGTCAGCATCGGCGGCAGCTGGTGCCCCAACTGTCACGACGAGGCGCCGTTCCTCTCGAAGCTCTACGAGGACTGGAAGGATCGGGGGCTGGAGATCGTCGGGCTGTCGTTCGAACGAGGCGATCAGCTCGAGAATCCGACGGGGCTGAGGGCGTTCATCGAGCGGTACGAACTCGGCTACACGTTCCTGCTCGCCGGCGAGCCCGGCGAGCTCAACGAGAAGATGCCGCAGGGCGTCAATCTCAACACGTTTCCGACCACGTTCTTCGTTGGTCGCGACGGCCTGGTACGAGGCGTGCACGCGGGCTTTCCGAGCCCTGGTAGCGGGACCTTCTATACCGACACGATCAACGAAGTGACGGCCGAGGTCGAGCGTTTGCTCGCCGAGCCGGCTCCCACGACGAATTGAACATGACCAACAATAGCTTCACTCGAGTCGTTATGGCGGCTGCACTCCTGATCGGTGCGACCGAGGTGGGTGGTGCCCAGGTAATCATCCCGAAGGCCGACGTGACGCCCATCGTCGAGACCGCCCCCGCTCGGACGGGTGGCACGGCCGTTGTCACGCTCAAGGTCGAACTCGACGACACGTTGCACGTGCAGTCGGACAAGCCGCGCGATGAGTTGCTGATCCCCACGGTCCTCACGCTGAGCCCGCCGGAGGGTGTCTCGGTCGAGACGATCACGTACCCGCCGGCCGAGGACCTCGACCAGACCGGATCCGATGAGCCGTTGGCGGTCTTTCCGCACGCGTTCACGATCGGGGTTCGGTTGTCTCTCGGATCGGGCGTCGCGCTCGGAGACGTCGACGTGCCGGGACGCCTGGAGTACCAGGCGTGCGACGAGTCGGTCTGCTATCCGCCCGCCACCGTCGACACGTCCTGGACGTTGACCGTCATCGGAGCCGAGGAGGCGGGCGCTTCACGCTGACCCCTCGAATCATCGATTTCCAGGCGCCCCACCGCGGCGCCTGGAAGTCGCCGCTTCCGACTCAGGCAACAACTGAACCCCGGTCAACTTCATACTCACCGTACGAGAGCGGACGGGTGTGGCGCGGAACAGGAGGTCCTGCCATGAAAGCCGTGTGGAACGGCACCATCGTTGCCGAGAGCGACGCGACCCGTGTCATCGAGGGGAACCACTACTTCCCGCCCGACTCGGTGAAGCGGGAGTTCTTGAAAGACAGCCAGAGGACGAGCGTGTGCCCGTGGAAGGGCGAAGCGTCGTACTACACCCTCGAGGTCGACGGCACGCAGATCGAGGACGCGGCCTGGCACTACCCGACACCGAAAGAGGCCGCCGCGGAGATCAGGAACTACGTCGCGTTCTGGCGCGGCGTTGACGTGACCGAATAGCGCGGAAACCGGCCCCGGTTCACGCTCCAAAACTGGCAAGTCCTTCAGAGTGACGTTCCCTCGCCTGCGTGATCGGGCGGTGCCTGGCGCGCCGATTTGTGCAGCAAGCGGCCAGGATCGCACCCACGCGTCACCGGACTACAGCAACGGTGGTCAGGCGCCGACGTACAGACGTACGGACGAGTAACGACCTTTCATTACGATCGGGGCATGATGACCACAACCGCTTCACCGTCGACATATCGACCGGTTCCGCTCCAGACACTCCGGGCCGGCGCGGGTCCTGATTGCAGCCTGTTTCTGGCGCGCCTCGACGAGCACGGTGACCGCCAGCACGTGCTCCTTCGCGACTCGGCCAGGGCCTTGCGATCGACGCACCGCGAGCGATTGCTCGAGAACAACATCACCGAGATCTACGTCCGGAGTTCCGAGTACGGACGGTACGCGCGGTACCTGGAAGGTCATCTCGGGCAGGTGCTGCGGGATCCCAAGCTTCCCGACCACTTCAAGGGCGAACTGCTGGCCGACATCTCGCGCGAGCTCATTGCTGACGGCTTCGCCGATCCGACGACCCCGAAGTTCGTGGGCCGCGTCTCGAATCTGTCGTCCCAGATGGTCTCGTTCGCATCCAAGGGCAACGAGCTCCTCGGACACCTCGTGGACGCGCTAGACACGACATACGATCTGCGCGGACACGCCATCAACGTGTGCGTCTACAGCCTCTCGATCGCACTCGAGGCACGGATCTTCACCACCCGACAGCTGCGTGACATCGCAATGGGCGCGCTGCTCCACGACATCGGCAAGACGCGCGTTCCAGTCGAGCTCCTCGAGCGTCCAGACGCACTCACGGCGGACGAACTCGCCGTGGTTCGGCGGCACGTCGAACTCGGCGAAAGCCTGTTGCTCGAGGCGCACGACGACCTACGGTCCGAGGTGCTGCAACCGATCAGCTTGCATCACGAAGCCCTGAACGGCGAGGGCTATCCCCGCCGGCTCAAAGCCGATCGCATCAGTCCCGAAGGTCGAATTGTCGCGATCGCCAACATGTTCGATTCCTTGACGACCAGCCGGCCCTATCGGGAGCCAGTCACCGCCTTCGAGGCGTTGTCCGTGATGAAGAACGAATTGGCGGGCCGGTACGATCAGGACCTGATGGTCTGCTTCATCAGACGCCTCGCGATCCTGTCACAGTAGGAGGATGCTCCCCCGATCGGGCGCATCCGGATCGAATCGCGCGCCACCGAGACCCCTGGAACCTCGGGGCTTCGGCTCCGAGGTCGGGCACTCAACTCGACTCTGCATTGTCACATTCCGTACTGTAGATCACGGCACCGGAATGACCTCACCCCGACGCGGGAACCGATAGCAGCAGGTGAGCTCGAGGATGGCGTCCCCGGAGGCGTCCGTGGATGCACGCGTGACGAGCGGAGGAAGCCCCCGCCGACGCCTCGCTTCGATATCAACGGAGAATTCCCAGAGCCGCCAGGTCGGATCTCAGCACACGCACAGGCAGGTTGTCGATGATCGGGGGCAACTCCAGCGAGCCGCTCGTCGAGAGCGGCTGCAGCGAGAACGTCTTCCCCGACGAGCCGAATCTTTTCGCTGGAACCCCCGACCTCGGCGAGGCGCCAGGGCGGAGTTCGCGCTCGAGGATGGCGCCGTGACGCGACGAGAAGACGTGTGGCGGCTGGCCTTGACGGCGGTGATGGTACCGGTGTTGGGGGTTGGTGCTGGTGTCCCGGCTGTCGTCGTGGCCCGCGGACAACGACCTCTGGCGAGGTCTTGCGCGCTGTCCTACTGGCCGACGATTCGAACTGTTCCGCCCACGGGTAGATCTCTCGCCGATTGCTGCAGCGCGAGCAGCTGGGCCACGAGGGACAGGGACTGGAGCGAGCGGCCAGGGTGGCACACGCCCGTGCCTTGCGGAATGACGTATATCGTCCCGGCGTAATCAGCGCTGATGGCGCCCCGCCCGCACTCGCCCTGTTCGGTGATCACGAACAGCCGGCGTTGCTCGGGTGGCCGGGTCTTCTCGCCGCGACGGACGATTACCTGTCCGCCGGGCCGTGACAGCTCGCCAAGATAGAACAGTACCGATTGCGGCGACCGCAGGACGATGCGGCCGCTGGGCTCGTCGGGCGACTGATCGATGGCGCGCTCGAACGCGACCTTCGAATCATAGAGGCGTATGAGTCGTACGGCGACCGGGGCGTCACTTGGCCGGTCGGCGCCGCAGACGCGTCCACGCACTGCCAGCCGCCGGTCCGTCGACTGGCGCTCGAGCTGCCACGATCCGCCTTCGAGAGGTGTCAGCATCAGTTTGGAGCCTGCGACCTGGATCAGCGCGGCAAGTCGTTGCGCCTCGGCGTCACCCAATGGTGGGCCGATCGGCTCGGCCTGGTACCCATCCATTTCCCACGTTCCGCCCTCGACGGTCGCGTTCAGTGCCTGCTGGAACGCCGCAAACGACGGCTCGGTCGGGTCGTTCACCAGCTGCTGGAGCAAGTTCGTGCTCGGGCACTGGACTTCGATGCGTTCGACGGTGAGGTAGAGGAGGACCTCACGGGTGAACCCCTGATCCCAGAGGTACTCGATCAGTTCGAAGCTGAGCGGCGTCATGATGCCGCGCATGAACTCCTGGGAGTCGAGCACCGCCACGGTGAACGTTGGCGAGTCGATCATCCCCACGCTCGGGGAGACGGCCTGCTGAGTCGCCGTCTGCTTCCTCATGCTGGTGTTGGCTCCGATGCGCGCCTCGGTCCGCAGGCTTCCGGTGATGCGAGCCAGGCCAGTGAAGATCATCGGGTACTGGGTGCGCGCACGGAGGATGTTGAGGAGCAGCATCTCGTTACGCGCGCTCTCCGCCGCCACGTTGTAGTCCACGGCGCGTCGCGAGATGGCGCCCGGCGTGACGCAGCCCAGACCGGTGACTACGACGAGCGCCACGAGCAGGAGAAGAGCTGATCTGGTCACGATTCCGGCGACCATTTGACGCATCCGTCGCGAAGGGGTGTGCACACGTACTCTATCGGCCGATGGGGCTATTTCTTGATATAGCTGAGGAGGATCTTGATGACTCCGACCGAGACCTCGGGTCGTTCGTGAATGAGCTGCCAGAACGGGTCGCGGTGAATGCGCAGCGTGAGCACCTCGCTGAGGGCGACGCAGGTGGCGGCGCGTGGGTCGCCGGTGAGGATGGCGAGCTCTCCGATGACCTGACGGGATTTCAGGACCGTGGAGGTCGACTGACCGTTGATCGTGATGCCGCCGTCGCCTTCGACAATGATGTAGAGGCTGTCGCCGACGTCCCCCTGGGTGATGATCTCGGTGCCCGCGGCGAACGCACGCTCGTCCACGATGGGAAGGATGCCGGCGATCTCCTCGCCGGAGATCTCCTTGAACAGCGGCACCTGCTTGAGAAACAGCACCTTTTCGAGTGGCGCGAGCGCCATGCCTGAACCCTCCTGTCGTCGATCGAGCCGTGTCATGATCTCGTCGAACGTCTGACGTGCCTGCGCGTCGTCCGCCAGCTGCTCTCTTCGTGCGAGCATGGCGGCCGCTTCACTCAGCCTGGCGAGCGCGAATACGGCAGACTGCCGTACGAGTTCGTCCGGCGCCCGCAGGGCCATCTCCATGTCGGCCGTCAGCTCCCCGGCCTCCTCGTTCTCTATCCCGGCGAGCGTGCATGCCCTGGTCCACGCGTCCGGCTCGTGCAGCAGCTGCCGCCAGCGCGCGACGGGCGACGCGCGGTGAAGATCGAGCCGACGCTCGGCGATCGCGACTTGCTGGGCAGTGGAGCCGCCGAGGCAGGGAATGACCAGGTCCTTGGCATGGAGCACGACATTGTCGAGTAGCTCGATCGCCGTCGCTCGTACCCGCGGGTCATCCTGGTGAATGAGTGCGTCCCGCAGTCGGGCGATCGGTAGCTCGGGATACAGCAGCGCCAGCACCGAGAGCAGTCGATCGTGGTCGTATCGCGCGGCGTGCTCGAGTGTCTCGCCGAGCAGGGGAGGCAGCGCGCGGGCGCCTCGTAGATCCTCGAGGAAGAGGGTGCGCGCGAAGCTGACGCGCAGCTCGTGCTGCACTCGCTGATGGAGCCTGTCCTGGTCGAGGTCGACCCGGTGTCCGGTCAGGCGCAACTCGAGAAGGGCCACGTAGACTGCCGACCGAAACGTGTCGTCCGGATCATCGAGCAGGCCGGCGAGGATCTCGACGGACGGCGCCCCGAAGGCTGTCAGTAGTCGCGGCACGCGGAGTCGAATCTCGCGCGGGAGGCGGTTGTCGGCTAGCAGACCCTCGAGTGCGGCGGCGTCGCCGCCGCTGCAGGCCACGATGGCTCGCTCGGCGCTCGGTCTTGCGGGCAAGAACGAGAGCTGATCGACGAGCTTCGGCACGAACTCCGCGGTGCCGACGCGCGCGGCGGCACGGATCGCCTCGATCCGGACTGTGGGATCGTCGTCGTCCATCAGGTCCAGCAGCGGGGCGTTGAAGCTGTGAACGCCAAGCGCACCGAGCAGTCGTGCCGCTTCACGGCGTTCAGCTGGATCGTCGCTTTCGAGCAATGTGTTGAGCGCGGGTGCCGCGCGAAGCACACCGCCGAGACCGCCGTACTTGATCAGACCCACGATGGCGGCTCCGCGGACGGCGAGCGCCTCGTCGGTCAGGAAGCGCGTGACAGGCGGCACGGCGCGGGTGCCGTCCAGCTGGCAGTAGGCCTCGATGGCCTGGGCCCGCACGTGGGCGTCGCCGCCCTCCATGAGCCGGACGATCCGATCCCGCGATCCGGTGGACGCCCGGTCGGCGAGGTAGCGGAGCGCTTCGACCCGAACATCCGGTTCCGGATGGTCGAGCAGCCCGGTCACCCGCTCCGAGAAGTCGACCGCGGATGCCTCACGCAGCAGCGACAGGGTGTGAATCACCCGAAGGCCGTCGGGGTTGTCGAGCGACTCCAGCACGACCCGCATGCTTGCGTCGTCGCTCACGTCGATCGGTGCCTCCCGCAGATCGAGTCGGCGCATCGTGAGGCTGTGGGAGAGCGCCTGGACGTACTGATGCGACGCGCGGTAGAGAAAGGCGATCCACAGCGTGACCAGAACCAGAAGTGGAAGGGACCACCAGACCAGAGGGACCGACGCCCAGCGCGTGGCCAGCAAGAAGCCGCACCCGAGCGCCGCGACCAGGGGCGGCTTGATGATGCCGTCGAGAACGGCCTTCGCCTTGACCCGGAGCCGAGCTGACAGCGGCAGGTACAGCAAGTTGAAGGCGCTGTCGTTGACCGTGTACTTGAGGGCCACGTCAGCCGCGCGCGGGATGACGACTGCCCAGAGTGCGCCGCCCGACGCCAGGATCGCCGTCGCGCCTGCCCCGATCGCCACCGGTAACAGGAGCAGCGCCGGCAGGATGCCGAAGCGCTCCATCAGATGCGCGGCGAGAACGAATTGCAGGAGCACGGCCAGGAGACCGGCCCAGAACCGGAACGTGGCCAAGAACTGAACCATGCCCTGGCCGTCGGATCCGTACCGCGCCTTCAAGGCCAGGTCGAGCTGGAAGTCGGCAATGTTACTCGACAGGGCGATCAGGACCACGATCGCCGCGATCGCCGTTAGCAGGGGTGAGCGGAGCACGTCGCCGAGGTCGCCGACGATCGACGCCCGATCGTCGGTTCCATTCGCGACGTCGGCGTGCGCCACCGTTCCGGACGCCGCGCCGCCGTACCGCGCATCCAGATATCGCACGACGAGCATCGACAGGGCCACGCTCGCCAGCACGACGAGGAGCAGGTTCTCGGGTCGCACCGTGCCGGCGAGCTGTCCGAGAATCGCGCCGAACGCGACGTTCGAGATTGCGCTGCCGCCCGAGACCAGCCCGAACAGGCGCTTCGCCTCCCGGGGGTTGAACAGGTCGCCCGCGAAGGTCCAGAACAGGATCATCGTGAGCGCCCCCACGCTGTCGAGAAAGACGAACAACGCCAGCAGCAAGGCCAGGTTGTCTCCGAGGGGACCGCTGAGGAGCCACCGAAAGGCGAGAACGCCGATGAGCGTGACCGCGAACGTCAGCTGGATGAGCCGCGCGTGCCGAATGACGCGCAGGAGCCGCGTGTACGCCGCGATGGTGGCCACCATCGCGATCGGGGGCAAGATGAACCGCAGCGGAATCGCGGACGCAGGGAGCGTACTGAGAAACAGGGACCGGCCGACGAGCTGGCCGGTGATCACGATACCCCCGACCGCGAGAATCGAGAAGAGGAGCATCAGCACCACCCGCTCGACCTCGTCGGGATGCACACGGAAGACCGCGTGCAGTAGCCGACTCGGCGGGCGCGCACTCGTGCGCGGTCCGCGGCGCGCCTGGACAGGGGCGGCAGAACCTTCGGGGGTCGTCATGGTCGTCGGGACCGACCGGATTATAGCCCGCAGCCGTGAGGCTGGCCGTCGTTCATTCGTGACATCCTGATTGCTGAGTGCTGCCCGCACGCAGCCGAGCCCCGAGTAAACCTAACCTGGGAGCTTCGGCAGGTGTTGACTGGCTTTCCGCACCAGCGCCCGCAGCGCCGGGCGCCTCACGTCTGCGACGGATCGAAGCTTGATATGCCGTAACCGCTTGCCGGTGCCTTCGAGCAGACTCGTCGGATCGTCGAGATCCGCCCCATAGAAGAAGCCCAGATTCACGTGTGCCTGCTTTGGCGCGACGTAGCAGAAGTGTTCCGACATCTTCTTCGGGCCAACACCGTACCCGGCCGATCCCTCTTGGGCCCATGGCACTTCGGTAATCTTGGGGAGCGTGGAGCAGATCAGATCTCGAGCCAGTCGGGCAATTCGCTGAATCTCGGGATCATGACCCTCCACGACCTCGTCAAACGTGTGTTCGCCCCACGTTTCGATCTTCCCTCTCGTCATCGCCTGACGATCTCCTTCCTGTGAATCGCGAGGCAGTATAACCACAGATCGAATGTGCCCGCTCCGTGTCGGATGTTGGCCCTGCGTTATACTCGAGCAACGTCATGCCTCTCGGACGTACCATCAAATCGCTCACCCTGGCGGTCATGCTAGCCACGACACCCGTCGGGTTCGCGCAGCAGATCGCGTTCGACAGGCTGCCCACCGATGCCTTCGAGGTCGTACCGCCCTCCGAGCGCGTGAGCGGCGCGCCGGGCGACATGACGATCCACGAGACGGCGTGCCGTGCATTGCCGATGGCCGAGGTCCGGCGTCGCATCGTCGACGTGGCCGTGCAGGAGTGGGGTTTCTTCGGGTTCACCATCGTGGACCAGACGCAGATTGATGCGACGGACACGGTGCGTCGCCGCGGCCGGCGGCGTCGCAGACCCCGCCGGAGCCCGGCCGAGTCGGCACGGGTGGCCGACTCCATCGCTGGCTACTGGACGGTCACCCCCGAAGGAAGCTGGATCCTCGACGAACAGAACGAGGCCTGGACGGGGTCGCGCGGCATCTCGGCCCGATGGCGTTATCCCTGGTCGGCGGCCTTCGTATCGTGGGTCATGTGCGAGGGCGGTCTCGGTCGTGCCGCCCAATTCCAGCGCGCGGTCGCGCACCACGTCTATATCGACCAGGCGATCCGCGCCCGCGTCGCCGAGATGCCGCCGGCAGCGTTCGCCGCCTACGACATCGGTGAGGCGCCGGTCGCACCTGGCGATCTGCTGTGCAGTGCGCGGCGACCCGCCTACCGCTCGATCGCCGAGCGGCGCCGCCAGATGGGGGATGGCGCGCGGACCCATTGCGACATCGTGGTGAAGGTGGACACGTCGCGCGATCGCATCCTCGCCATTGGCGGCAACGTTCGCGGCTCGGTGAGCTTGAAGCTGCTCCCGGCAGCCCGCGATCCAGGCAAGGACCTGCGCCCGGTCGCCGGATCGCGCCGGATGTTCGCTCACTTGAAGCTGCGTGCCGAACCAATCGAAGAGGACGCGCTGGACCTCAGCCCGACGATGCAGGCACTCGCCTGCACCAGTGGGGTCAGGGTGCCTGCCTGGCTCGCTGGGGCGAATCTGGTGGACGAGACCACGGGCACGCGCTGCTGACATCCATCATGCTTCTCGTCGGGTTCGGGCGTGTCGCGCGGCCCGACCACAACCTGCGTTCGGGCTGCTGTATAATCCGGCATCGTTTCATCGAGACCGGTCCCAGTGACGCGCCGCTACGGCGAGCCTCCGGTTTCTGACACGCAGGGTAGGCGACGAGCAGCGCCGCGGGGCCGTCCCGGCCATCCGCCGCGGAAGGAGTCCCGTCGATGCACGAGGCACGAGTCGCGCTCTCTTCACGCCGCTTTGGCCAGACCGGTCGGCGAGACCGGTGGTGGGTGCAGCCGGCGCTTGTCGCCGGGGGACTCTCGACGTTCATCGTGTACGCGACATGGGCGGCGTTCCAGGGCACGCACTACCACTGGGGACCGTACCTCTCGCCGTTCTACTCTCCCGAGATCTTCGGAGAATCGGCACACAGCTGGCTGGGTCCGAAGCCGGGTTGGTGGGCTTCGTGGCTGCCGTGGTCGCCCGCCTTCCTCATCCTCTGGGCTCCCGGCGGTTTTCGTCTGACCTGCTACTACTACCGGGGCGCGTACTACAAGGCGTTCTGGGCCGATCCTCTGTCCTGCACGGTCGGGGAGCCCCGCAACGCCTACCGCGGCGAGAGCGCGGTGCCTCTGATCCTTCAGAACTGGCACCGCTACTTTCTGTACATCGCGCTGCCGTTCCTGGTCGTGCTGGCCCACGACGTCTGGAAAGCGCTCTGGTTCGACGGGCCGACGCCCGGTTCGACTACGTTCGGTGTCGGGGTCGGCACACTCGTGCTGCTCGGGAACGTCATCCTGCTGGGCAGCTACACGTTGAGTTGCCACTCCCTCCGGCATCTGATCGGCGGTCGGTATGATGCGTTCTCTCATTCGGCCGTGCGCCAGCGGGTGTACGACTGCGCGAGCTGCCTCAACAGGCGTCACATGCTGTGGGCCTGGATGAGTCTGTTCTGGGTCGGCTTCTCCGATCTCTACGTGCGGCTGTGCTCGATGGGTGTGTGGACTGACCTGAGGCTGCTCTGATGTCGAACGTCGAGATGTACGACCACGACGTGCTCGTCGTGGGCGCCGGCGGTGCTGGGCTCCGGGCCGCGATCGAGGCATCGAGCGCCGGCCTCAAGGTCGGCGTCGTCTGCAAGTCGCTGCTGGGGAAGGCCCACACCGTGATGGCCGAGGGTGGGATCGCGGCGGCGCTCGCCAACGTCGACCAGCGCGACAGCTGGGAGGTGCACTTCGCCGACACCATGCGAGGTGGGCAATACATCAACAACTGGCGCATGGTCGAGCTGCACGCCCGGGAGGCGCCCGCGCGGGTGCGCGAGCTCGAAGCCTGGGGCGCGGTCTTCGACCGCACGACCGACGGGCGGATCCTCCAGCGCAACTTCGGCGGCCACAAATACCCGCGGCTCGCGCATGTCGGGGACCGGACCGGCCTCGAGATGATCCGGACCCTTCAAGACCACGGCATCCACCAGGGACTCGACGTGTTCATGGAGCACACGATCGTGCGGCTCTTGCTGGATGGCGATCGCGTCTGTGGCGCGTTCGGGTTCGATCGGGAGCGCGGTCGCTTTCGCTGTTTTCGCGCCAAGGCGGTCGTGCTGGCGACGGGCGGCATCGGCCGGGCGTATCGCATCACGAGCAACAGCTGGGAGTACACGGGCGATGGCCACGCGCTCGCCTACGACGCAGGAGCCGAGCTGGTCGACATGGAGTTCGTCCAGTTTCACCCGACTGGCATGATCTGGCCGCCCGGCGGCCGCGGCATCTTGGTGACGGAGGGCGTGCGGGGTGAGGGCGGCATCCTGCTCAACCGGGACGGCCGGCGGTTCATGTTCGACGACATCCCCGATCTCTACCGGCACCAGACCGCGGAGAACGAGGATGAGGGGTGGCGCTACACCCAGGGCGACAAGGATGCCAGGCGGCCGCCGGAGCTCCTGACGCGCGACCACGTCGCCCGCTGCATCGTCCGCGAGATCAAGGAGGGACGAGGGAGCCCGCACGGCGGCGTCTTCCTCGACATCTCGTGGATCGCCAAGAGGCTCCCGAAGGCGGACGAGCACATCAAGCGGAAGCTGCCCAGCATGTATCACCAGTTCAAGCAGCTGGCCGACATCGACATCACGCGAGAGCCGATGGAGGTGGGTCCGACGACCCACTACGTCATGGGCGGAATTCGTGTGGACGCGGAGACCCAGATGTCTCGGATTCCCGGGCTGTTTGCCACTGGCGAGTGCGCGGCCGGGATCAACGGCGCCAATCGGCTCGGCGGCAACTCGCTATCGGACCTGCTCGTGCTCGGCAAGCGAGCCGGAGAGTTCGCGGCCCGCTATGCCCAGGAGCACGCACCCGGACGCGTGCACGACGACCAACTGAACGTGGCCGAGGGGTACGCGCTCGAGCCGTTCGATCGGCCGGAGCCGAAGGACGCCGAGGGCCCCTACCGTGTGCAGCACGATCTGCAAGATGCGATGCAGGATCTGGTCGGCATCGTTCGCACCGAGGACGAGATGCGGCAGGCCCTCGACACCATCGCCAGCCTGCGCGAGCGGGCCGCGCGGGTCACCGTGCGCGGGAATCGAGAGTACAACGCCGCATGGCAGACCGCCCTGGACCTGTCGAACCTGCTGACCGTCTCCGAGGCCGTGGCTCGCGCCGCGATCGAGCGGACGGAGAGCCGCGGTGCGCATTTTCGCAACGACTTCCCCGCAAAGGACGAGGGATTCGGAAAGGTGAACCTGGTCCTGCAAAAGCAGCCGGACGGGACGATGCAGATCTCCAAGGTGCCGATTCCACCGATGCCAAGCGAGCTGCAGCGGATCATCGAAGAGAACCAGTCATGACGGATTCATTCGACTCGAGGTCAGAACCCATGGCGAGTGCGACGTTTCGGATCTGGCGGGGTGACGCCGAGCAGGGAGGCTTCGAGGACTACGAGACCGAGGCCGGCGAAGGCATGGTCGTGCTCGATGCCGTGCACAGGATCCAGGCCGACGACGCGAACGATCTCGCGGTCCGCTGGAACTGCAAGGCCGGCAAGTGCGGATCCTGCTCGGCCGAGATCAACGGCCATCCGGCTCTGATGTGCATGACCCGGCTCAGCTCGCTGCCGCTCCTTGAGCCCGTCACGATCGAGCCGATGCGGGCCTTTCCTCTCCTGCGCGATCTGGTGACCGACGTCTCCTGGAATTACCGCGTCAAGCAACGGCTTGCGCCCTTCACGCCGCGGCCACCCGAGGCAGACGGGACGTGGCGTGTGTCGCAGAAGGATGCCGACCGCGTGCAGGAGTTCCGCAAGTGCATCGAGTGCTTCTTGTGCCAGGATGTGTGCCACGTGCTGCGGGAGCACGCGCTGCACGACGAGTTCGTCGGGCCACGCTTCCTCGTGCATCTGGCGGCGCTGGAGATGCACCCGCTCGACACCGCCGACCGGGTTGACGCGCTCAGGCAGGAACACGGAATCGGATACTGCAACATCACCAAGTGCTGCACGACCGTGTGTCCGGAACAGATCACGATCACCGACAACGCCATCATTCCTCTCAAGGAGCGAGTCGTCGACGAGTACTACGATCCCATTCGGAAGATCGTCAACCGAGTGATCTGGCCGCGATCGGTTGGGACGCAGAATGAGCCTGGTCGCGAGTGAGGCCGGGCCGCAAGGAGTGAGTCATGCAGCAACTCAAACGGCTCTCACGCGATGCGGTGCCCGCCGCCCTCGAGAAGGTCGAGCGCTACCGGCTGCTGAACGAGCCGAGCGCGGCCGAGAGCATCTGCCTCGACGTGCTCGAGGTCGAGCCGAACAACCAGGCCGCGCTGGTGATGCTGATCTTGGCGCTCACCGACCAGTTTCCGGAGGGCATCGGCAATCGGGCCACCCGTGTCAAACAGTTGATCCCGTCGCTCGAAGGCGACTACGAACGCGCCTACTACGAGGGCATCCTCCACGAACGGCGGGGCCGGGCGGAGCTCCGGAGCGACCGCCCCGGGACGGGCGTTGTGGCCTACGAGTGGTTCCGCAGCGCGATGGCCTGCTACGAGCGGGCCGAGCCGCTTCGCCCGCCCGGCAACGACGAGGTGCTGTTGCGATGGAACGCGTGCGCCCGCGACCTCGAGCGCTGCCCCGCGCCGCAGGAGACCGCCGACGAGCAGGAGCCGCAACTCCTCGAGTAGCGTGCGACAGGGGAAACCAACGTGGCCACTCGAGACACCTGCTGCACCATCGTCCCCTACTTCAAGGTCCATGCTGGCCAGATGGATGCGTTCAGAGCGCTGTGCGAGCGGCTCGTGGCCAAGACCAGCGAGGAGCCGGAATGCCTCTACTACGGCTTCAGCTTCAACGGCGATCTGGTGCATTGCCGCGAAGGCTATGTCGATGCGGAGGCGGCCCTGACTCATCTCGGCCGCGTCGGACCGCTGATCCAGGAGGCGCTGACGATTTCCGACAGGACGCGCCTGGAGATTCACGGTCCAGAGGCTGAGCTGGCCAAGCTTCGTGGCCCGTTAGCCGGTCGGAACGCCGAGTTCTTCGTACTCGACTACGGCTTTCGCCGGTAGTGTGAACTCAACGGACGGGTGAAGGGCAGGGCGCGGCCGAAGTCAGCGTCACCTCGGACGGACCGTCTCCCACGGCACCACGCCGACCCGATCTGCCCACGCATCCCACAGCGCCTGCAGCTCGGCGACCATGCCGGGACGATCGGATGCCAGGTCGCGCGTCTCCGTGCGGTCGACCGTCAGATCGTACAACTCCCAGGATCCCTGGAAGGCGCCGACCAGCTTCCAGCGTCCTCGTCGCACGGCCCGATTGCCTTCGTGTTCCCAGAAGAGTGCGCGCTCGCCTCCAGCCGAAGAGCCGGAGAATACCGGTAGGAGGCTCGTGCCTTCGAGCGGGATCGTCTCGATGCCTTTCTGGCTCGCCGGGTAATGCGCTCCGGTCGCGGCGACGATGGTCGGCAGCAGATCGATCACGTGTGCCGGCGCGTGCGTGAGGGCGCCGCCGTTCGTGATGACCGCTGGCCAGGACACGATCAGCGGCGTGGCGATTCCGCCTTCGTGCACCCAGTGCTTGTAGCGGCGGAATGGCGTGTTGCTGGCGTTGGCCCAAGCGACGCCGTAGCTCTGATACGTGTCCTCGTTGCCGGGCAGGACATCCGGCACGTTACCCCGTCGGATCGGCCGGCCGTCGTGTGTTTCGGTCGGGTAGACCGGGTTCTGTGAGTCGGGCGCGATCAGTTCGGCGGACGCGCCGTTGTCCGCGAGAAAGACGACGAGCGTGTTGGCCTCGGCTCCGAGCTCACGCACCTTGTCCAGGACCCGGCCGATGCCGCGGTCCATCTGCTCGATCTGTGCGGCGTACACCGCCATCCGATGATCCTCCCACTCGGTGTCCGAGGCCGTGTCCCACGCCGGCACGGCGGCATCTCGATCGCTGAGCGCCCATCCCGCGTCGATGATCCCGAGGTCGACGAGCCGCTGCCGCCGGCGCTCCCGTAGCGCGTCCCAGCCATCCAGATAGTTCCCCTTGTTCCTCGCCACGTCATCGGGCCAGGCGTGCAGCGGCCAGTGGGGCGCGGTGTAGGCGACGTACAGGAAGAACGGCTGCGGCTGAGCTGCCGACGACACGCCGTCGAGAAACTCGACGGCCCGATCGCTGATGGCATCGGTGTAGTGATAGTCGGAGCCGTCCGCTCGCGTCGGTGTGTCGTCGAGGATGAGCGTCGACGGATTGAAGAAGTTTCCACCGCCCGTCAGCGTGCCGTAGAAGCGATCGAAGCCTCGCTGCCGCGGCCAGTTGTGATCGTCGGTCAAGCTCGGCGACGTGACGTGCCACTTGCCGGACATCAGCGTGGCGTAGCCCTCCGCGCCGAGGAGCTCCGCAATGGTCAGCGTGTTGTCGCCGAGCTGGTCCCTGTACGCCGGCCACCCGAGATCACGATTCAGACGGCCGACGCCGGCCTGGTGCGGATAGAGGCCGGTCAACAGCGAAGCGCGCGTTGGCGAGCATCGCGCGGTGTTGTAGAACTGTGTGAAGCGGAGCCCGTCGGAGGCGAGTCGATCGAGATTCGGCGTGGCGATCTCGGAGCCATACGGACCGATGTCGGAGAACCCCATGTCGTCCGCCAAGATCAGGAGGACGTTGGGACGGTCGTCCGAGGCGACGGTCGAGCTGGGGGTTGGCCTGCCGGAGCCGCAGGCGGTGGCGATCAGCAGGCCGAGCGCGCCAACCACCGTCGCGCGTGCACGCATGGTGGGAGTCATCACCGCGGCTTGGATGCGTTCAGGTCGAACACCTCGTGACGTCCGACGGTTCGGTCATCGATCTCTCCGAAGCCGTGCTCGGCGTTCCAGGCCTGGATCTCTTGGGCCGGCGCCTCGGCGAACCAGTTATCGATGAACGGCCGCTCGGCCCGGTCCATCCAGCCGTCGAGTTCGTCCCACAGCCGCGCTCGGATCGGCAGGGCCTCCGGATCGGTTCCCAGGTTCGTCGTCTGATACGGCTCGACATTGTCCCAGAGGGCGTACTCGCCTTCCTCCGTCACCGCGTAGGTGTAGCGATCCGTGACGACCGCCCTCCAGATCAGCTCGTGCCGCGAGAACCGGTTGTTCATGTTGCTCGGGTGCATGAGGAAGACGGAGGACGGAGCGGCGCCCCGAGGCGCGTCCCTCAGATGACTCGAGAGGTCGATACCCGGAAGCGAATCGAGGTAGACAAGCGAAGCCGCCGCGCCGGCCGTGCCTGCGGCGCGAAGCCGGGTCGGAAGGTCAACCAAGCCGGCCAGCGTGGGGAAGAGGTCGATCGTCGACGCGAGCGTGTCGAGCGCCAGGCCGGCCGGAATGCCAGGACCTCGCACGAGGAATGGCACACGGGTCGATTCGTCGTTCGGATGGCGCTTCTGACCGTAGGCGACGCCGTTGACCCCGCTCATCCCGCCGTGATCGGAGGTGTAGACGAACAGGGTGTCCTCGGCGATCCCGAGCTCGTCGAGCGCGAGGCGTACCCGGTCGACCTCGGCATCCATGTTGGACACGAGCGCGTGGTAGTCGCGATGGTTTTTCCAGTTGCGAAGCTGGTCGAGCGGATGGAACGGCAGCGTTTCCTCGTCCGGGTACAGCGACGTGAACTCTTCCGGCGCATCGTCGAACGGACCGTGTGGCGGGTTGAGTGACAGGATGAGGAAGAACGGCCGCGCGTCGCGATGGACTGCCTCGATCCACTCCAGTGCCTGCGAGGTCATCGCCGTGGCGTTCGAGTTACCGGTCCACTTGGCCAACGGCGCGCCATCGATACTGTAGTCGGAGCGGCGATGGTCGTTCGTTCCGCTCCACACGACCGATCGGTCGAATCCGAACGGTCGAGCGTCATGGCCTCCGAGGTGCCACTTGCCGATGTGCGCCGTCGTGTAGCCCGCCTCCTTGAACGCCCAGCTCACGGTGCCTCTGGTGCGCTCCCGTTCCGGGAGGTCGACCCGTTCGCCGAGACTCATGTGGTTGGCAAGGACTCCCTGCTGATGCGGCCATCGTCCGGTCATCAGCATCGCTCGGTACGGCGTGCACAGCGGATGGTTGACGTAGTAGCGGTTCAGGGAGACGCCCTGTTGCCCGATCGCTTCGAGGTTGGGCGTCTGGACCTCCGGTGTCTGCGTCATCGACATCGCGCCCCAGCGGTGCGTGTCGCTCATGATGAAGACGACGTTCGGCGGCGTGTCGTCGGCGGGCTCGGCGGGATCGACGACCGTCGAGCCGCATGCCGGGAGCATGAGGCAGGTCCAGGCGAGCAGCACAAGGGGCACGCAAAACGTCGGACATATCGGTCGGACTGGGCGCATCGTCGTGGACCTCAGCCAAGCATCATACGGTCGAGTCGCCCGATGACGTCGGAGAACTTCTCGGCGACCGATTCGCGCAGCGTCTCGCTCGCGCGGGCCACGGGCGGAAACTCGTCCCTCCACTCGAACGGACGACAGGCGTCGATGATGGCTCTCGAGTTGGTCCGGACCCCACGCCGGAGCATCGGATCGAGCGGTCCGCTCCAGGCGCGCCGCACGATCTCGATGTCTTCGTTCGGATCGCTGCGCGTCGACAGCGCCCACAGGACCTCGAACGCGTTGGTGGGATCGATGTCGTCGTCCACGACGATCACGTAACGACCAAGATAGGCGCCCGACTGGCATCCGGCCGCCAGGAGACCCGCCTGGCGAGCATGCCCGGCGTATGCCTGGGAGATGGCGACGACGTTGAAGAGCCGCGCGCCACCCGCCTCATGACACCAGACGCCCGCGACGCCATTGAGACCCGCGCGCTCGATCTCGTCCCAGATCATGCCGGACTTCATCACGCATTTGCTGAACGAAAAGTCCGACGGCGGTTGCATCGGACTCGCCATCGTGAGAATCGGGTCGTTCCGGTAGTAAACCCGCTCGACCCGCACCACCGGCTCGTCGCTCACCTCGCTCGCGTAGTATCCCGTGAACTCACCGAACGGACCCTCCGGCCGCGTGTCGCCGGGGTGCATCGCACCCTCGAGCACGATCTCGCTGTGCGCCGGGATCGGCAGGCCGTAGACCTCCGAGTTGATTGTTTCGAACGGGCGTCCACGGTGCCCGCCTGCCCAGGCGAACTCCGAGAGCCCAAAGCGCAACTCGTTGCCACCCCCCAGCGAAAGGAGCGGGTCGTGCCCGCAGCTGATCAGGACCGGACAGGGCTCGCCTCGCCGAAAGTATTTCTCGCGGATCTGCCGGCCCTGCTTCCCTGGCGACATCCAGAGCCCCACCGTGTTTCGATCGTGAAGCATCGACCGGTACGTCCCGACGTTGACCCAGTCCTCGTCCGGGTCGTGCATGATGACCAGATCGTCCGTCCCGATGTAGCGTCCACCATCCAGCTCGTGCAGGAACGGCACCGGAAACTTCTCCAGATTCACGGCGTCGCCTCGGTCGATGTTCTCGAGGATCGGTCCGGCGTCCACGCGTGCCGGCGGAAGCGTCCGGTGATGCTTCATGCGATCGCGATACGAGCGCACGACATCCATCGCCGAGCCGGGAACCGGGAACCCGAGTGTCAGGGCGAGACGCTTGGTGGAGTTCGCCGCTCCCGACAGCACACGAAAACCGTCAGGGAAGCCCGGGATCGCGCGAAAGAGAACCGCCGGGGGATTCGTGCCGCGGTGGTGCACGATCTCGGTCAGGGCACCCATCTCGAGATTCCAGTCGGCCCCGTCGACCGTCAAGAGCTCCCCCACGGCTTCCGCTCGGCCCAGGAACTCACGCAGATCCTCGTGCGGCGCCTCGTAGTCGTTGTACATGGCGGGTGTGGTGGATGGTGGATGGTGGTTGGTGAGTGGTGGATGGTGAGTGGTGAGTGGTGATTGGTGGATGATGGAGATGCCTAGTCTCCCGAGTACGACTCTCCCGTGCGTTGCTCGATCAGCTGAACCATGCCCGTGGCGTTCTTGACCTCGCGGATGTCGCGTGCCACGACCTGGAAGTCGTCCTTCAGGCGTCCGCGGGCGTTCAGGGGGCAGACCATGAGGCAGATCTTGCACCCGTGCATCTGGTAGAACCACGGCTGGCAGGCTGGCGTGTCGACGTGCCACCGGAGCACGCCATTGACCTCTTTCTTCAGCGGCTTGATGGCGTCGCCGGGGCAGAAGCGTGTGCAGACGTTGCACGACGCACAGACCTCGTCGATGCCCTGATCCTTCGGTCCATCCGCTTCGAGCGGCATGTCGGTCGAGACGGCGACCAGGCGAAAGGATGACCCCAGCTCAGGGGAGATGAGCGATCCGTGCTTGCCGAGTTCGCCGATACCGGCGAGATACCCGTACGCCGGCAACGGGATGTCGCCGAGGTTGGGCTGAGCGCACGCGCTGTAGCCGAACGCGCCGATTTGCTGCGCGAGGCGAACCGCCATGTCGTCGAGCCGGTAGTACACGCGATGCACCTCCGACTGGGAGCGCGGACCGATGTCGATCATGCAGTCGTACGTCATCGACAACGCGAACACGATCACGAATCGGTGGTCACGCTCCGGTGCGTCGGTGAATAGCAGGCGAGGGTCGTAGTCTGCGATCCCGACCGCTTCGGCGCCCATCTCGGTGACGAGCGATTTGATCTCGGCAGTCATCGCCGTGGCGTCATCGATCTCGGTCCGCGTCTCGTTGACCAATGCCTCGCGAGCCGGGCTCAGAACGCTTCGGCGCAGGAACATGTGCCGTCGGGCCGAGGGGGGCATCCGACGCTGGAACATTTCCCCGCGATCGGTTCGCGAGATCTCCTGTGGTGTCCGGGTCGGACGACTGGCTGCCGAGACATCTACCGTCCCCATGCGTTCCTTTCAAGATGGCCACCACCTCGGCACGGGTCGAGCCCGGGCCTCCCTCGACCGAGGGATAGATGTACTGGAGCATCAGGAGGGCTCGAGAAGATGAACATCACGACCTAGCTCCCCTTCGGCGCTCCAGTCACCGGCCGCTCGAGGTCCAGGAAGTCGGCAACCAGATCGACTCCAGGCGCCAAGTCGAAGCGGCGGTATGCATTGGCGACCATGACCGCCGGATCGCCCGAGTGCAGCCGCTCGTACAGCTGCTGGCGGCTGCCGTAGCCGTCACCCGTGAGGTCCCACGCCAGCTTGCACAGCTTGTAGCGATCGATGGGTGAGGTCTCCTTGCCGCGCATGTACACGTCGAGATGCTTGCGCACTTCCGGCTCATCCCAGTCCTCGGCCGTCGGGAGGAAGATCAGCGAGCTGGTGCCGATGTGTTCGACGAGCTCGACGAAACGCTCCGAGATCATCGTGATGAGCGCGCGGCGTTCGGGGGCCCTCGCCGGACGGTAGTGCCCGCCGGCCGTCTGCTCGCAGTCGATCTCGGAGGCGCGCAAGTTTGTGCGCAGGAGGGTCAGGTACGTGCACATCTCGCCGAGCGTGGCGGCCACATTCGGGCGTTTCGCCACGCCCGACGTCGTGGCCAGCAGATGGGCCACGGCGATCAAGATCTCCATGCGCATCTGTGTCAGGACCGATCCGGCATAGCTCGCCCACGACATGACGTTGCCCCGAAACAGGCGATTCGCTGCCATGGGCTCGCGGTAGAGAAACACGCGCTCCCACGGGACGAACACGTCGTCGAACACCACGAGTGAATCGACCTCGTCGAATCGCGCCGACGCGGGATGATCCGAGGGCGAGCGACCCGAGTAGACCTCGCGCGCCAGCTGCTTCAGACCCGGCGCGTTGCACGGAATCGTGAACCAGAGCGCGAACTCCGGCTCGTCCTCGGTGAACATGTAGGTTGGCGACACGAGGATCTCGTTGGCGAACAGCCCGAACGTGCAGAATCGCGCCCCGCGCACGACGATGCCGTCGTCTCGCTCCTTGACGACGCGGACGCAGCGATCCGGATCCTGGGACGGGCGCAGCGATTTGTCCATGCAGGGGTCGTGCAGCGCGTGCGCGAGGCAGAGATCGTGATCGCGCGCGTGCGTGAGGTACCGCTCGGTGTTCCTGGCGAAGTCCGGGTTCAATGCGGCCAGCTCGTCCCGGATGTCGTAGTAGCCGATCACCATGGACGCGCAGAAGTCGGGGAGGCGGCCGCACATGCCGAAGACCTCGCGTACCCAGACCTCGGTGTTGGCGCGCCGGCGCAGCAGATCCGCAGGCTGCGTCGGTGGCAGGTACGAGTAGGATGCACGCAACCCATTGTCCTGCTCGTACGTCATGACGTCGCGCGTCTCCGGCGCGTGCTGCATGTCGTAGATGCGGGCAATGCTCTTCGCCATCTCGGCGAAGTCGGGATGCGTCGTGACATTCTCGACACGCCGACCTCGGTACCACACCTCGCGATCGTCCTGAAGGCCGTCGAGGTAGCGACGACCGTTCTGCGCACCCGCACCTGCCGTCTCACGAAGCGTCGAGCTCCTCTGGTGCGTACCCTCTGCCAGCTCATCCATGCGCTCTACTCCATTCGCCTACGTTGCCTCGGGCAACGCCGTGGCCGGGCGTCGCACTCGATGGGCCGACTTGCATTTCATTCTGGCGCCGCTGTACCGTGGGGCCACTTGAGAAAATCGACAGTCGAATTCCCACTGAGGACGACTTCATGAACCGCAGACAGTTCCTGGCGACGAGCGCGGCGGCTGGCGCCGGGTATGCCATGTCCATCTCCCAGGAGGCCGAGGCGCTCGAAGAGCGAATGATGCAAGAGCTCGAAGAGGGTGTCATCGTGCGATCGCGATTCTGCCAGTACGGCACCCCGGAGGAGGAGATCGTCGCTGCTCGGACGTCGGCCAGGGAGCGCAACCAGGGCCGGCACTTCCAGATGGGTCATGACCCTCGCCTCGCCCGCATTTCCCGACAAGCCGACGCTGGTCGACTTCTTCCGCGACCGCTTCGCACCTGCAAGTCATCTGCTCCAGAGCGCGGCCCTCGCGCTGAAGGCCGGCCTCGACGAGGAGACCGTCCTCGGCTGTCTCCTGCACGACGTCGGCGTCTTCGCTGCGTCTCGCTCCGAGCATGGCTACTGGGGCGCCGCGCTCGTTGAGCCCTACGTGTCCGAGCGCGTCAGCTGGGCGATCCGTTACCATCAGGCGCTCCGCTTCTATCCCGACCTCTCGGTCGGGTACGAATACCCGGAAGCCTACATCCGCTACTTCGGTGCCGACTACGAGCCCGAGCCCCACATCCGGAAGGATGCGGAGTACGCGCGGAATCACAAGTGGTACATGACCGCGCGGCAGATCTGCATCAACGACATCTACTCGTTCGATCCCAACGCCGATCCGGATCTCGATATGTTCGTCGACATCATCGGCCGTCACTTCAAGCAGCCCAAGGAAGGCCTCGGCTTCGACAACACGCCGGTCTCACACCAGTGGCGGACGATGATCTGGCCCACCAACTTCCTCTGAGGCCGTCGAGCACCGATTAGCCCCATCTAACCCCATGTCGCGAAGGCCATGGCGTTGCCTGTGCCTGCCTCCGAGCGGTAGCAGGGAACGTAATCGAGCAGGGTCATCTCCAGCGGTGTCTCCGCCAGGGCGCCGAGCGTGGTGATCCAGTTCTTGGTTTCCGACGTGCCCGAGCGGAATCGGTCCGCCGGTATCCGCTCGAACTCCGCCTTGTCCTTTGTCTTCATCGCGGCGAGCGCTTGCCGATCGAACTCCTCGTCGATCACGAAGTGGCTCAGACCACCAGAGGCGACGAGCCCCACGGTGAGGTCGGAGTCCCACGTAGCAATCGCGCGGCCGATCGCCCTCCCGAACTCGAAGCAGCGGCCCACCGTTGGCTGATTCGGCGGGAAGAACGTGTTCAGGATGATAGGAACCGACGGAATCGGACGATCCTGCATGATGCGGCGGTAGAGGAATCCGAATGCGTGCGGTAACGATTCGCCGCGCGGGCCTTCCGGCATGCTCGTCAAGGCTGTCACGTCGAACTCGTCGTGCGTTGCCGATGTGATGATGTGCCGGCCCAGGTCGGGCACGCCCGGATAGTCCGCGTCGAGGTCTGGACTGTTGGCCCAGTGTGCGACGGCCAGCCCGGGCTTGAGCTGCGACAGCCGCTCCTCGGTGAGGGCCGGATTCCTGATGGTGTCGCCGTAGAAGACGCTGAACGCCGGCGTCAGCTCCGGCTTGAAGATCTCCCGCTGATCGTTGCCGACGAGCACGAGAACGTCGGGTCTCGACTGGTCGAGCCGCGCGGCCAGCGCCTCGATGCCGTGCTGACATGCGGCGTGGCGTGTCGTGGACGCCGAAAGCGTGATCTGGGCCGACAGGTTTTCGTCGGCTCTCAGCCGCACGAGCTCGTCGAACGTGTAGGTGCCGCCCCGGAACGGGTGCTCCGGGTTCTGCCGATCCGCCTTGACACGTCCGTCCCACTGGTCGGGTGGCGTCGACAGCATCGGACCGTGCGATACGCCGAGACCGAGCGTCACGCGAGCCATCAGCTGCCTCCTCCGGCCACGGCCGCGGCGTAGCCAGCGGCGTGGTCATGGTCGTCGGGAAAGATCTTCCGTTGCTCGACCCACTGGCGTGTCGACTCGAACATCTCCTCGGTGTACGGCTCGAAGACGATCCGCTCGCCCGGGCCGAAGCGACGCGTGTCCATCGTGTCGTGGAACCGTGCCGGGAACTCCCGTGTGTAGTAGTGGGTGTAGAGCTCGGGTCGGAGGTCGATGTCCGTCTGGGCTCGTTTCAGCGCCCGGTAGCACTTCCGCACGTCGTCCTCATTGACATCGGGTGAGACCATGGCGGCGACCATGAAGCTCGTGTCCAGGATCTTTCGAAAGCCCAGCTGCTCGACGTAGTACATCGGGCCGCCGAAGGCATTGCCGGCCGGGACCTCGCCGTCGACGAGGAGCTCCAGCCGCTGGAACAGCATGCCACCGAAGTGCAGGTTGATCTGGTCGGGCTCGAGGAACGGCTCGAGGCCCTGAAGCGTCGAGTAGTGGCTGCCCGACTGGTAGCCGACGGTGATCGGCACGTTCGCGAGATCTTCCGGAGTTCGGATGTCCGAATCCGGTGGCACGTAGATCCCCGACGGCGTCACCGAGTACGCCTCGCCCCACAGCCGTCCGTGTCCTGCCGAGGCCGCCATGTTGACCGTCCAGTGGCACGCCGAGCTGACGTCGCACGATCGTTTCCGTTCGAAGGTTTGGTACGCACCGCTTCGCTGGTCCGGAGGAAGCTCGTCCGCCGTTTTGATGCTGGCCACGTCTTTCTTGATCGAACGAAACTCGTACTCGAGTCCCTCGTTTGCGAAGTAGCCCTTCTCCTCCGCCACCCACTCCTGAAGCCGCATGTGCGGACCGATGATGAATGTGCTCATGGCGTTCTCCTGCGGTCTGAAGTCGTTGTGCTAGATGTCGCCGGCGCGAGTCGAGGCCTTCCTGTCCCTGATGCCGCCAAGGTGCTGACACATCAAGGCTCTCGCACTGGTCGGGTCGCCGTTCTCGATGGCCGTCAAGATCGCCCGATGGGCCTGGACGACTCGCTCGGCCACTCCGCGACGCGCGTAGTGCCCGCCGGCCGGCCACACGACGTGTCGGAGCGCTCGCAGGAGCGCGCTCACCGCGCGGTTGTGCGAGGCGTCAGCGATAGCCAGATGAAACGCGAGACTCGATTCGGTGAACGCTCGTGGGTCCGCGATGGCTTCCTCGGCGTCACGGAGCAGTCCCGCCAGCGTGCGCTTGTCGTCCGCCGATGCGTTGACCGCGGCCAGCTCGGCAGCCAGGCCCTCGACCGCCGACTGCGCGTCGAGGATCTCACTGTCCTCGACCCCGCGGAGCGTGAACTGCACGGCGAGGGCATCGGCGAACAAGTCGACATTGCCGTGGGCAATACTTGCGCCGCCCTTCGCACCCATGCGCACCTCGACCACGCCGCTGGCCTGAAGTGTGCGCAGCGCATCGCGTGCACAGACGCGGCTAACGCCGAAGCGCTGCGCGAGGTCGTGCTCCGATCCGAGGAAGTCACCCGGTACCAGCCGTCCGTCGAACAGGTCGGCTCGCACGGCGGCTACGATCTGGCTGGAGAGGGTGACGTTGGCGCCGAGCGTGCGGCGCTCGAGGTTTGCACAGAGGCCACCGTCCTTGACCCGTGAGCGCCCGGCCTCGGAGGTTGCGGTCGCGGCCATCCGCCTACTCTAGTATTGATAATACAGATTCGCAAGGTCGAAGATTCCAGCGATCGCGCGCCCTCCCATGCCGAATTGACCCAACCGGCCGTGAGGCTGCGGTGTCTACTAGGTGTGTGGAGGATAGCGACCTCGTCGAACGCGCTCGCCGCGGCAGTACGGAGGCGTTCGGCGAGCTCGTCGAGCGTCATCGAACGGCGGTCTACCGCACCGCGCTCGCCGCGCTCGGATCCGTCGACGAGGCGGAAGAGGTCGTTCAGGACGCCTGTGTCGCGGCATTTCGGTCAGTTGCTCGCTTTCGCGGTGACGCCAGCTTCAAGACCTGGCTGCTGTCCATTACCTGGCGGCTGGCACTCAATCGGCGCCGAAGCCTGGTTCGACGTCTCCGCCACTTCGTGGGGTTGGATACCGAGCGCTGGGCGCGACTCGGAAGCCCCGGTACGTCGGTCGAAAACGCCCTCGTGGACGGTGAGCGATTCGCCCACGTCGTGCGGCTCATCGACACGTTACCGAAGAAGCTGAGGGACGCGCGGTTGCTGTCGGCCACCGGGGAGAGCTATCGCGAGATTGGCCGGATGCTCGGCATTCCTGAGGGAACCCTGAAGTGGCGAGTCTGGGAAGCCAGACGAGTCCTGAAACGCAAGCTGGCTCGCACGGAGATACGCGAATGACTCGATCTCACATATCTGACGGGCGATACGACGAGCTCGACCAGATCATCGACACTGCGCTCCACGCCATGGTGGCTCACGAGCCCCGGGTCGAGCTCCGCTCCTCGATTCTCCGCGTGGTCGAACGAGACTCGACCAGACGTGCGGGCCTGGCCTTTGGCAGCGCAACGCCCTGGCGGGTCGTGTTGACGGCCGCGGCGCTGCTGTTGCTCGTCGGCGGGGTCTACCGCTTCGCGACCGGACCCGTACCGCCTCCCTCGACTCGCGCCGTGGCCTCTCGACCCGGACCGGCCGCCGTGCCGTCTCGGCCCTCGGTCGCCCCGGAGCCGCCGGTCGCAGTGGCAGCCGCGGCAACGATCCCGATTGCACCACACGTCCTCCACCCGTCACCCCAAGTGGAGGAATATGACGAGCGCCTCTTCGCGTACGAGCCTGACACCGTCATCCCGGTCGTGGCCGGTGGTCTTCTGAAGCTCGATCCGCTCGAGAGCCCACCGCCGATGGAGTTCGGCCCGATCACGATGGTGGCTGTCACGGCGGATCCGCTTCGCACGGAACCCATCGAGCTCAAGCCCTTGACGATTCCAACGCTCTAAACAACCGTCCAATTGGAGGTAACCCCATGCACCGCTTGACTGGCATCACACTGACGCTCGCGCTCATCTGTTTCGGCTTCGTCCCCGCGGGACACTCGCAGGACGCCCAACGCGAGGACTCGAACGAGTTCCAGGCGGTCAACGTGAGGATCGAGCTCGTCATCACGGACCAACGTGGGGCCGAACCGCCCGTGGTGAAGCGGGTGAACGTCACGGTGGGGGATGGGATGAACGGTTCGATCCGTTCGCAGAGCCATGTCCGGGGTGTGGGCGACCTTCCATTACACGCCGATGCGAAGCCCCGCATACTCCAGAATGGGAAAATCCTATTGTCGTTGCAGCTGCAATACGACCTACCGGATGACACGACCGAAGCCGTCGGGAGCACGCTTCGGCGCCAGCTTCAGGAGAGTGTCGGTGTGATTCTGGCCGACGGCGTGACGCTCGAAATTTCTCAATCGGCCGACCCGATCACGGATCGGCGCGTGACGGTGGAGGCTCGAGCCACGATTCTTCGATGAGTCTTGGGCGGAAGGTGTTCAGGAGCGAGGCGCTCCAGCCAGTGACGCTCCTGCAGGTGCTGCCTCGGGAACAGTTGCCGTGGCCGAGCCGAGTTCGGCCATGCGGTTGCGATACATCGGCGTCACGCCCAGGAGCGCCAGACCGGCGGCGATCGACACGGCGATGAGCAGGAGAAAGGCTGTCTGGTAGCTGCCTTGCGTGTCGTAGAGATACCCGACGATCGGGGGTCCGGCCGCGAAACCGAGCGTCACGAATGCCGTCAGCACGCCAATCGATTTTCCCAGGGCTTGCGGACCGAAGCAGTGCTTCGCCATCACGGGTATGTCGACGATCGCTCCGCCGTGCGAGAGCCCGCGAGTCAGGCCGAACAGTACCAGCATGAACACCATCTGGACCTGGAACAGCAGCACCACGGACACCGCCATCAGGGCATAACAGGCCATGATTCCCTTGATCGACAGCTTGTCGTAGACCCATCCGAAGCCGAGTTTGCCCGCGATGCTGACGAAGAAGACGGCGCTGAGCACGCCGGCCGCAACGGATCTCCCGAGCCCCACGTCCTTGTCCAGGTAGAGGACGAGATGCTGGCCGAGCGATTGATCGACGAAGCCGATCAGCCAGACGGCCAGGCCGATCATCCAGAAGGTACGAGTCCGGAGGATGGCAGAGAAGTCCAGGCCGCCGGCGCGGTCGATCGACGGTGGCGCTGGTCCAGCCGTCTCAGCGGTCCGAGTCTCGGAATCCTTGACGATCGACAAGAAGGCAGGGAGCGCAATCAGCCAGATGCCGCTGCTGAGTACCGCCACCGCCATGCGCCAGCCGTACAGATCGATGAGGTAACTTGTCAACACCGGCGTGAACGTCCCGGCGACGCTCGTGCCCAGCATCGCGGCCCCGATCGCGAAGCCCTGGCGCTGGGAGAATCGCTTCGAGACCAGCACTTTCATGGCCACCATCGCGCTGACGGCGCCCAGGCCCATGACCAAGCCCGCGGCGTAGAACTGCACCAGCGAGTTCACACCCAGGAAGCCCACCATCGAGAAGCCAGACAGCACCGCTGAGGCGACGACCAGCTTCCGAATGCTGAACCGGTCGGCCAGCGCTCCGAAGAAGATCCCGAACACGGCGCCGGCGCCAAACTTCACCGTGGCGACGAACGTGACCTGCGCCCGCGACCAGCCAAACTCGTCGATGATCGGTGAGTAGATCACCGGCATCAGCATCGTGGGCACCCCGAAGATGAACACGATGCAGAGAAACGCCGCGAACACCACCGTCCAGTCGTGGCGATCGCTCTCTGCTGCCTGCGCAGCGGTCGTGGGGGTCATAGGCGCATCCTCTCGATCTAGACGCCGATTATCGTCGCTGCGGCGGACGAGTCAAGCATGAAGCGGTCGTTTCGTCTCCTTCATGGTCGCGCGCCGGGGAATTGATACTATTCATCTGATTCCCCATCGGTTGCAGCCATCCGAACGAACCATGCTCCTCACGCGGGCGACGCTCGAGGCCATAGCGGCCGGCCGGGTTACCGTGGCCTTTCGACGGTGGCGCCGGCCCACCGTCCGGACGGGCGGCACGCTGATGACATCGATCGGGGTGTTGTCGATAGACGACGTGACGCCCGTCGACCTCGACGACGTCACGGAAGCCGAGGCCAGAGCAGCTGGACACGCGGATCTTCAATCTCTACGCAGCATGCTCTCGAAGCGTCAGCACGGAACGCTCTACCGTATCGCTTTCCGCCATGCCGGCGCCGATCCTCGCATCTCGCTCCGGGCGGAGCTGCCGAGCGTCGCCGACCTGGAGCGACTCCGGTCGCAGATGCTTCGGTGGGACGCCGCCAGTTCGTCGGGGCCTTGGACCCAGCCCGTCCTGGCTCTGCTTCGGAAGCATCCTGGTGTCCGGGCGGCAGACCTGGCCCAGAAGGTCGGGATGGACAGGCAGCGGTTCAAGGCCAACGTGCGGAAGCTGAAGGGGCTCGGACTGACGGAGAGTCTGGAAATCGGCTATCGGCTTTCCCCGCGCGGGGAGGCCTTCCTCGAGTGCGTGCGTCGGCGGTCGTGAACCGGGTCCGACGGTCGCGGGTAGCGCTCCGGTGGTTGACTGGTTCGACCACTCGTGGCATCGTTGGGTTTCTTATCTACGGTACGGCAAACTGGGCGACAGCGCTCGATTCAGGGCGAAAAGCGAAAGGACGTAGTACATGGAGATCGATCGTCGGAAATTCATCGCGAGCCTGGGCGGTGCCGCGGCGGTGGCGCTGATGACGCACGAGCAGCGTGCTGATGCCCTCGAGCATTACATGGAGGAGGAGCTCGACGACTTCCTCGGTGACGAGCAGCCCCAGTCGCAGCGGAGTCAAGAGTTCCCGACGGTCGCCGAGATCGAGGCGCGGGCCGACAACCTCGACCGGCCGACGCGACGAGGCGTGGGAAGGCTGTACGTGCCGGGTCGGGACGGCAAGCTGCGCAAGCTCACGAAGATGCCCGAGAAGCCGACGCTGGTCGACTTCTTCGAGCACCGGTTCTCGCCCGCCAGCCACGTGCTGCAGAGTGCGACTCGCGCGCTCAAGACCGGCATGCCCGAAGAAGTCACCCTGGCCTGCCTGTTGCACGACGTCGTCCAGGGCATCAACAAGCCGGACCACGGTTGGTGGGGCGCCCAGTTGATCGAGCCGTACGTCTCCCCGAAGACCGCCTTCGCCGTGCGATATCACCAGACGCTTCGGTTCTATCCCGACGAGGAGTACGGGTACGAATATCCGGAGAGCTACTTCCGGATCTTCGGGATCGACTACGAGCCGGAACCGTACCTGGAGCGGACGTACGAAAAGGTCCGGAAGCACGAGTGGTACGAGTATTCGCGGCTGGTCACGGTCAACGATCTCTACGCGTTCGACCGCAGTGCGACGGTGTCGATCGACCCGTTGATGGACATCATCGGACGCAACTTCAAGCAGCCGGAAGAAGGCCTCGGCTGGGACGACAGCCCGTCGTCGCACATGTGGCGCACGATCATGATGCCGGAGCGGCCGCTCTAGCAGTCTCGGCGCCCGGGTGTGGCCAGGCGGGCCACACCCGGGGCCCCATCCCATCTGCACACCACGCGTAGCTGCAGTCTGAGTTCTAGGGCAGCACACGCGCCGCCTCGTGACACTTCACTACAGGGTCATGAGGCGATCCCAGGTCCAGTACAGCCCCACCACGGCGATGACCCCGGAGACCCCACAGGACAGGGTTCGCTGGCCCACATCCACGACCGACCGCACGGCTGAGACGAGCATCGCGGCCAGAAGAATCACGGCCAGCTGCCCCGCTTCGACGCCCAGGTTGAATGTCACGAGGGCGGCGACGAGCGACGAGGGTTCGAGTTCGACGTCTGCGAGGACCTGAGCAAACCCCAGGCCGTGAAGCAAGCCGAACCCGAAGACGATCGCCAGACGGGAGCGCCGCAGATCGGTGGACGTCAGGTTCTCCAGGGCCACGAATGCGATCGATCCGGCGATCACAGGCTCGACCACCGACGCCGGCAACGCGACGACCTCGAGGAGCGCGAGCGCCAGCGTGAGGCTGTGAGCAATCGTGAAGGCTGTGACCTGAAGCATCAGCGATCGAAATCCCGAGCCCAGAAAGAAGAGCGCGAGCACGAACAGGACGTGATCGAGACCTCCGGGAAGGATGTGTGTGAAGCCGTGCGCGAAGTAGCTCGTGCCGCTCGCCGAGGCCGAAGGATCGGGCGCGCGACCACTCCACGCAATCGACTCACTCGACTGCCCCGGCATTAGCCACTGCGTTGCGCGGCTCGAGTCGGGTGCTCGCACCGACAGCGGGTACGAACCCAGGAACAGACGGGACGTCCACGTGAACGTAGTGGCTCCGGGCGGTGCGACCCCGACGAGCCGGACGATCTCCCGCTCTTTCCCGGAGGCTCCGGGCGTCCGGCCGCCAGGCACGGTCCCGACGAACTTGAGCCGCACCGACGCCCCGTCGGCCCGAGCTTCGATCCTGGAGAGCAGAGTCGTCATGAGAGCCGGGTGCCATGGGTCACCCGTCGACCCGGACACGACACGTTGCCCATCAACTCCCGACAGGACGTCCAGGCGGCGCCGCAAGTCCTCGAGCGATACCGACAGGTCGACCCGAAGGCTCCGATCGGTTTCGAGCGAGACGACAACGCCGGAGGTGCCGAGCTCGTGCGCCCTGACGTCACCGGTGAGCAGGGCGGCCGCGCACACCGCGATCGTGAGGCCCATGACGCACCGCGTACGGACGACGATCATGTGGTCGGCTCGGTGATCGGTGCTGGCTGGCCGAAAGCCGCGTCGGCGGCGCCTTGGAAATCGGAACTGTGGACCCGTCTCGCGCGACTCGTCAGATCACGAGCCGTGGACGAATTTCCCGCGGCACGCTCGATCGCTGCCGCGTGCAGCAGGATCAGCGGTCGGTCGAGCCTGTGCGTCTGGCGAGGAGCGAGTGGCGTCTCGCGTCGTCGAGCCGTCCGGCCTTGAAGTAGGCCCAGGCGAGCGCGTCGTTCGTGAAGATGTCGCGCCGCTCCGCGCTCGTGGCCTCGCCGAGCGCGACCGCATCCGCGATCCGGCGACTACGAGCGGCCCAGAACGTCACGAGCGCCGTGGGCTCCGGTGTCTCCAGCAGCCAAGCAGACTCCGCCATCCGGTAGTGCCGCTCGGCTTCGATCGGCTGCCCGACGGCCTCGAGGAGGTCGCCGAGATACGCTGCGAGTGCGGCCCGAGGGGCGTGTTCGAACTCGGCTTTACCGATCGCTAGTGCCCGCTCGTACTGGCCGGATGCACTCAGCACGCGAACCACGCCCTCGACGGCGAGGGGATGCCCCGGGAACCAGCGCAAGGCCCGATCGTACGCCTCCCTCGCCTGGTCCAGTTCGCCCAGTTGCAGCAGGAGATCGCCGACCTGGCTACAGTGCCAGGCCAGCGACTCCGCGTCGTTCGCCGCCGTCGACTCGGTCGCCATGCGCAGCAGCTTCAAGGCGCCACGAAGGTCACCCTGTAGTTGCCGGCCGTGCGCCGCTCGAGCGTAGGCAGCCGCATTGGGCTTCAGGTTCATCATCTCCTGATAGGCGTCGAAGGCCTCGTCGTACCGGCCGAGTTCGATCAGCGCATCCCCGAGCACTCCCCGGACCCATGCGTCGGCCGGGTCACGCTCGGCCAGGGAGCGCGCCATCGATGCCGCCCGGCTGAACTCGTGCCGGGAAAGCCGTACCGCGACCAGCATCCGCTCGACGCTACGATTCGTTGGTTGTCGGTCCAGGATGGCGTCGAGGCGACGCCTGGCCTCGTCCACGAGACCCGGATTGCCGACCACCCTCGCCTGCCTGAGCAGCGCACTCGCCAGACGAACGGCAGCCACGTCGTCGCCGGGTTCAACATCGAGCCTGGAGCGCGTCGAGGCTATCGTGCGCTCCAGCTCGATGCGGGAGGTACCGTCCGGACTCATCGTGCGAATCACGATCGGCGAGCGGGCGGGCCGATCGGCGTCGAGCGCCGTGGCGGCGCGGTATGTTGTGAGCCCGACAACACCCAACAGCACCAGCCACGGGCTCAGCCTGCCGATGCGCAAGAGGATCCGATTTCCGACAGGCATGGTCGACTCCTCTAGCGCTTGAGGCTCGTCGGCTTGCCACCGGAGTGGGCCACGCCGAGATAGGGGAACTCCGACCTGAACGCGACGTCGTTGGCGTTGACGCCGTCCCCCAACTGGTCGACCACTGCGCCGACGAGCGCTCCGGCTGCCGCCTGCAGCGTCACGTCCAGCACATCGTCGATCAGCCGACGGCCGTTCGGGAATCCGGCCGTGTCGCCTCCGAACACGCCCAGGCGATGTGGGCTCGCCGAGGGCGCGATCCCGGTGTTCAGACGTAGCTGCTCGCTCGGCGTCACGGTCGGCGGCTGATTGAGACCCGGCACTCCGGTCAGAAACACCGAGACCAGGTCGGCGCGCGGCGTCGCGGGCGCTGGAATCGCATACAGTGCCTCGAGTAGACGAGGGACTTCCGGATCCTGCACGTAGCGCAGGAACTGTCCGTCACCACTCGGGTGGCTGCCGTTCCAGATGTCTTTCCGGCTAACCGGAATCACGACCTCGTTCACGAGCGGCATGCCGAGGCGGGAGACCTGCACGAACTCGCCCGAGTCGGATGCTCCCTGAGGCGTCCTGACCGTCATGGCAGGGCGTCGCGCCACCGCCCACACGCCGATCACGGCATCCCGCGTCACGAGCTGCTTGGGAACCTGTACGGCGATCGCGTGGACGTTGAAGCCCGCCAGCGAGTCGTTTCCCGTCTCGGAGAGGTCGCCGCCATACAGGAGATCGAAGACCCGAAGATCGAGGAAGAACGGGTCGTCGAACTGGCCCGCCGCCACCTGACCCATGCCCTCGGGGAACGGCAGCGGATGGCCGTCGCTGAAGTTTCTGCCGTAGTCCGGAGTGCTCGCACCGACGTTGACGGGTGGCACCGGGATCGTCTCCTCCTGCAACACGACACGCCCCTCACGCAACACCGTGAAATCGTACGTTTGGGAAAAGTTCAGGTCGGCGTCGTTCGCGCCGGTGACCGGCCCGGTGTTGTACAGGAAGGTGTCCCCGCGACGGTAGTGACTCGAGAACTTCCAGCGGAAGACGATGTCCTCGATCGCGTCGCCGTCGTTGTCGATCAGGATCTCGTAGCGAGCGTTGGGATCGAAAGAGAAAAAATTTGGCCCGCCGGCCGGCGCCTGGAACGGGATGAAGTCGGCGATGAAGGTCACGGTGCTCGGATCGTCTGGACTGACGAACGCGTACACGTCGGTACCGTCCACTTGCGGGTCGCCGCTGATGAGCGGCGCTTCACGGTGACTGGACGCCCAGCCTGGGACCAAACAACAGCCGAGGGCCACGATCGAAACCACGAATAGAGTGCGCCTCACCAGAACCTCCTCCGAAGCCGATGTGCCCTCTCGATGGCTCGGCTTCATGCCAACGAGCTGACTGTGGTGTGGATCATCCAGGCCGCCATCAGCTCTGGGACGTTCTACGGCTCAGCGCGGAGGATGGATCTCTTCGTCGAGATCGGGCGGTGTTCAGAGGCTGGTCGCGGGGGTGCCAACGAGGAATTGCGCGCCGGTCGGTGCCGGGACGCCGCCCTCGGGTTCGATGGTCACGGCCATGGCCAGGGGTTGAGGAAGGTCCTGAGGTGTCTCGATCACGGCGGTGACCTGGCCCTCAGCGTCGGGCTGCAGCAGCCCCGCACTCACGGCCGAGTCGGCGGTCACGACCCAGATCTGATAGACGCGCCCTGGCGGCAACGGCGGTAGGTGCTCGACCGTGATGACGAGACCGTTGGCCCGGCTCCAGAATGCCCTGGCGCGCGCGTCGGGGGCCGCGGCCTGGCCGGCGAGTTCGATGCGGGCCAGGTCAGGTGCGACGAGGATGGCGGCGGTGGTCTCCGTTCGCTGCGTCGCCTGCGCCAGCTCGGCCAAACGACCTTCGGCCGCCGTCGCCCGATCGAGGGCAACGTCGAGCCGCGACTCCAGGCCTGACAGACGCGTCCTCAGCTGCAGGCCTCCCCAGCCGAGCCCGATCGCCACCAGGATAGCAGCGGCCGCCGCAAGCCACGGGATGACAGTGCGCAAGCCGACCCTCGACCTCGCGGATGCCACGCGGGACTCCCCGCCGGACCCCGCCGCGGCGAGGACGCGTCGGCGGAGATCGGCAGGTGGCCCGACCGGTGAGAGTACCTCGGGCAGATGCTTCACCACGCCCCGGAGCGACTCGACCTCCGCGGCACAGGTCGTACACGCTCCGAGGTGAGCCTCGAAGCGCTCTCGCTCGTCGGCCTCGAGGCTGCCGAGCACGTACAGACCGGAGAGCTCGTGAAGCTGTGCGTGGGCCTCATCGATCATGCGTCGCCCTCCATCATCGCATCCCGGAGCTTGACGAGCCCAAGGCGGATCCGGGTCTTGATCGTCCCGACAGGTTGCTCGAGCCGAGCGGCGATCTCGGCCTGGGTCAGGCCCTCGAAGTAGGCCAGTTCGATGGCAAGTCGCTGGAGCGGCGGCAGCACGGCCACCGCCGCGCGAAGTCGCACGAATTCTTGCTTCGTCAGCGCCGCCGATTCCTGATCGATGCCGGTGTCAGCCAACTCCAGAATCATCCGATCGTCGACCACCTGTGCGGAGTCGCGACGAGCTCGCCGCGCCCGCAGTCGATCGATCGCTCGGCTGCGAGACATGTTGAGCAGCCAGGCGACCACCGAGCCGCGCGAACGATCGAAGCGCCCGGCTTGTTGCCACGCCTGCGCGAAGATTTCCTGCACGACGTCCTCGGCGTCTGCGCCCGGTCCAATGATGCGCGCCACGAGCGAGAAGACCGGACCGACGTAGCGGTCGTAGAGGTCGGCCAACGCGTCCGGGTCGCCGGCCGCGACCCGTTCGATCGTCTCGAGATCCGCAGGTGTCTCGTCCACTGTGCGCACTGAGGCGAGCGGCTCGCGGGGCGAGCCACTCGGCGTGTCGGTATGCCCGACGGGCGCGCCTTTCCTATGAAGGTCTACGGCCGCCGCGACGGTTCGGATCGCTCTCGGCTGAGTGTAGCATCGAGTCAAGACCGTGTCGTGGAGCGGTCTCCGTGAGCGGCCGATAGATTGAACACGATGGTAAATCATTCAAACCAGAGCATGCCACTGCACGCTGCTGCACATCTGGGCGGCGGGTCAGCCTTCAGGGAGTCGACCGAACTGAACTCGTCGGTCGCGCCGGCGGCCGGATCGGGCCCGTCACACCCGGCTGACTCGGCCACCGGTCGGGATATCCTGACCTTCACGCTCGATCCGATCTGGCTGGCGTGGCGCGTCCTGTTGGTGTGCGTGGTCCTGGAGATCCTGTTCGTCTTCCTCGACTACCACGTGAACTACGGTCGATACACCGAGATCGGTGCCATCCGGCGCCTCTTCAACATCGCGCGCGAGGATGGGCTCGCCTCCTGGTTCGGCACGGCCCAGACCATGCTCTCGGCCCTGACGCTGTGGGGCATCTATCTGGTCGTGCGGAAGCGGGACGCCGTCTCCTGGACAAGGTTCGGTTGGCTCGGCCTCGCACTGTTCTTCAGCTACATGGCCCTCGACGACGGCGCGCAGATCCACGAGCGAATGGGAACGGTCTTTCAGGTCATGCGGGAGCGAAGCGACCCGACCGCCGTCCCGTTCTTCCCCAGCTACGCCTGGCAGGTCGTCTTCGCACCCGTGTTCGCGGTGATCGGGATCGCCGCCCTGGTCTTTCTCTGGAGGGAGCTGCCATTGCTGGCTCAGCGTCTCGCGGTGCTGGCGGCACTCGGCTGCCTGGCGGTTGCCGTGGGGCTGGACTTCTTCGAAGGCCTCGAGCCGGACCATCCGTTGAACGCCTACGCTTACTTCGGTGACAGCGTGGCGATAAACGACTGGGCACTGCGGCGCTTCGATCGTGAGGCCTACGAGGTACTCGACCACTTCTCGCGCTCGGTCGAGGAGTCTCTCGAGATGCTCGCGAACAGCGTGTTCTGGGCGACCTTCCTGAGCTACTTCCTGTTTGCCGCGCGCGAGCTGCGCGTGCGGTTTGCCGCGACGAATCCGTCCGTCCGGTAATCGGATTGACACTCCGTATCAGATTGACACTCCGGACATGACAACGGGCGGCTCGGGAACCATTCTCGACGCGTGACCCGCTCGCCTCTCCTATCCGTACGGACGCCAGGCGGCCCGGAGCCCATCGCTCCGAGCCGCCCGGGTCTTTCCGTCCCGCTCGTGACTCCCGTCGCTAGAACAGACCGCCGGCCAGGTTCCCCCAGACGATGTTCCGGGCGTTCCCCCAGACGATGTTCGCCGCATTGCCCCAGACGATGTTGAAGGCGTCGCCCCACACGATGTGATTGCCCCAGACAATGTTGTAGGCGTCGCCCCAGACGATGTTGTCGCCCCAGACGATGTTGATCGCATCACCCCACACGATGTTGCGTGCATCGCCCCAGACGATGTTCTTCATCCAGGCGTCTGCGTTCGTGTAGACGGCGTCGCCCCAGACGATGTGATCGCCCCAGACGATGTGCTGCGCCCACGCGACCGACTTGCCATCCAGCTCGGTGGACGGCTCGACTGACATGGTCAGCCAGGTCCCGTTCGCCGCCGCCGACGTGTCGATCGCCTGCGTCAGGGCCAGCGCACCGGCCACGTTTACACCACCCGCGCCCTGCGTCAGGACGTCGTAGTCCACACCGGATCCGTCCTGCAGCTTCACGGCCGTGAACTACAAGATGGCTTTCACCGCGTTCGGCGTCAGCGCCGGACCGTCCGGATTCATCAGGCGGCTGACCTCGAGGACGTGCGCAACGACACCGCTCGTGACCGCGGCCGCCATGCTCGTCCCGCTGAGCTCCATGTAGTGATATTCGTCGTCCAGCTCCTCCTTGCGATACCCCTTGTAGTCGTCGTAGAGCTCGCCCTCGTCTTCACCCGTGTCGGCCGTCAGCCGATATCCGGGGGCGACGACGTCCGGTTTGGCATAGCCGTCGTACCAGGTGGGCCCACGTGAGCTGTAGGTGGCGACCCGGTCGTCGTGACGCGCGGTCGTCCCCTTCATGTCGAGCGCCCCGACCGTGATGGCCGACGGCGCGTTACCCGGCGACGTGATTCCTGCGTAGCCGACGGCCCCCGTCTCCAGGTTCCGGCCGAAGTTGCCGGCCGACGCCACCACGACGATGCCCGCCCGGACGGCCGACTCGACCGCTTGGACGAGCGGGTCACTCGCGGCCGGCTCGTAGATCGGATGCCCCAGCGACAGATTGATGACGTCGATGCCGAGGGCGTCCCGTTGTTCGGTCGCGAACTCGAGCGCCCGAATGACATCGCTCGTGTACCCCCGGCCATCCTCGTCGAGGACCTGTAGGCCCACCAATGACACGCCGGGCGCCACCCCCCCCCGTACCTGGCGTGAGACGACGGCTCCTCGGACCCGATCAGGCTGGCGACGTGCGTCCCGTGCCCGTAGTCGTCCTCGGGGCTCGATGCGTGTCTGCCGGATGTGAAGTCGTAGAAGGCGACGACGCGGTCTCGCAGGCCGCGCGTCTCGCCGATGCCGGAATCGATCACCGCCACCGTCACCCCGGCGCCGTCCGAGTAGGTCTGCTCCAGACCCAGCGTGCGATTCAGCAGGCGAAACTGCTTCCTGAGCGACTTCCCAGAACCGAACCCTCGAACCCGCCTCCGCTTTTCGTGGTTCGACATATCGGACCAATCGTCTTCGGAGCCAGCGCCGGCGTCATAGCCGCCGTCATCACTCGAATCGTCGTTCTTCGATGTGGATGGCTTCGCCTTGGCATCACTCGAGTCGTCATCGCTCGAGTCGTCATCGCTCGAAGCGTCGTCGCTCGAGTCGTCATCGCTCGAGTCGTCATCGCTCGAGTCGTCATCGCTCGAAGCGTCGTCGCTCGAGTCGTCATCGCTCGAGTCGTCATCGCTCGAGTCGTCATCGCTCGAGTCGTCATCGCTCGAGTCGTCATCGCTCGAGTCGTCATCGCTCGAGTCGTCATCACTCGAATCGTCGTCGCTCGAATCGTCGTCACTCGATTTGTCGTCGCTCGAGTCGTCGTCTGAGGCATAGCCGAACGCATAGACGACCGCATCGCTCGAGACCGTGAGGACATCCGAGCTGGCCGCCAGGTCGGTGATGTCGTCGAGGTGCACCTGCGCGGTCAGACCGTCGATCGACGGATGCTCGGCCCACACGTAGTCGCCGTGCGCCTCGAGCGATTGCCGAAGCGATCGGGTGTCTCCCGACTTGGTGCGCACGATCACCCACTGCGGGCCGGCGTCCTGCTCGATCGCTTTCCTCAGTGCCTCGTCAATCTTCGGGCTCGGCTGGTCGGACGCACTCTGCGCCTCACTCAGAGCGGGGGTGAGCCACATGCCGAGCATGAGGAGCACGCTGAGCCCGCCTCGCCAGCTCGCCTTCGTCTTCGGATTGATTCGATACGTCATGGTCGTCATCGCCTTTTCCGTGCTGGTCGTCATGTCGTTGGAGGTTCGGGTCATGACGGCCTCCTAGTACTGGACGTGGGTCGCGCCGGCGTCACCGCTCAGCTCGCCCCACACCAATCGGTCGGCATCCGTGACTTCGCCCCACACGAGGCGGTCACCCCAGATGACGCGGTTGCCGTTCGGGTTGTAGCCAATCAGGGTGTTGCCCCAGACGATCCGGTCGCCCCAGATCAGCCGGTTGCTCATCACGAGGCTCTCGCCCCACATGATCCGGTCGCCCCAGACCAGGCGGTCGCCCCAGATGACCCGCTGGTCGAACGCCGGGTCGTTGACATAGATCTGGTCGCCCCACACGAGCCGGTCGCCCCACACCAGGCGCCGCGCCCAGGCCTGCACCTCGCCGCCGATCACGCTCGTCTCGAGCGTCATCTCGGTGCGCCACACCTCACCCTCGGGCACGCGCGGGTCCAGCGTCATCGCCAGTGCGATCGCCCCGTCGGCATTGACCGCCCCGGCGCCCTGTGTCAGGACGTCGTAGCCCGGCAGCTCGATGGCCGAGTACTGCAGCATCGCCTTGATGGCGTGCGGCGACAGGCTCGGGCTCACCCGGAATCCGTCACCGATGCTCTCGCCGAACGTCTGATGGTTGGCGTCGAGCATCAGGGCGATGACCCCGCTGGTCACGGCCGCCGCCATGCTCGTCCCGCTCAGCTTCAGATACTGCTGGTTGCCGGTCCCGAACATCACGTCGAGCTGGAGATTCGGATTCTCCAGGAACAGCGAGCTGTCCTGGCTGCCCAGTGCGTAGAGCTGCGTCCCGGGCGCCACCACATCCGGCTTGGCGTAGGCGTCATACCAGGTCGGCCCGCGCGAGCTGAACGCCGGCACGATGTCGTCGCTCCGGCTCACGGTGCCTTCCATGTCGAACGCCCCGACCGTGATGGCCGACGGCGCGTTGCCCGGCGACGTGATGCCGGCATAGCCGACCTCGCCCGTGTCCGGGTTCTGGCCGATGTTGCCGGCCGAGACCACCACCACGAGCCCAGCCCGCACCGCCGCCTCGACGGCCTGCACGAGGGGGTCGGTCGCCGCCGGCTCCATGATCGGGTGCCCCAGCGACAGGTTGATGATGTCCAGGTCGAAGTAATGCCTATTGGCCACCGCGAACTCGATGGCCCGGATGACATCGCTCGTGCGCCCCTCGCCGTTGGCGTCCAGGACCTTGAAGCCGTACACCTTCGCGTCCGGGGCCACGCCCCGGAACTCGCCGGCGGAGGACTGGGCCGCATTGAGGATGAGGGCGGCCACGTGTGTGCCGTGCCCGTAGTCGTCGTAGGGCGCCGTCGCCACGGGCGTGTCGCCCTGCGTGAAGTCGTAGAAGCCCATGACCCGCCGGAGGTCCTGCTTGTCGAACGCCAGGCCCGAGTCGATCACCGCCACGCGGATGTGACCCTGCCCGTCGATCGTGTCCAGCTCGTCGTCGAGCCCGAGGGCGCTCAGCATCAGGTTCGAGTCGGCGATCCCGAGGCTCGCGAAGTCGATTGCGTCGGGGCTCGGCGCCGGCGCAAACGGCGCGCCGTTGCTGCCGTTCCCTGCGGGGGCGCCCGGGTTAGCGTTGGGGTTGTTGCCGTTACCATTCCCGTTGCCGTTCCCGTTGTTCTTCTTCTTCTTCTTCGCGTGGGTCCGGACGATGGCGTCGACCGAGACGCGCTCCACGCTCGGATGCTCGGCCAGATCCGCCAGATCGTCCCCATGCACGATGGCCGTCAGCGCGCCGATGGACGCGTGGCCGCCCTTGACCTCGTCGCCGTGCGCTTCGAGCTCGGTCTTCAAGGCCTGGCGATGGCCCGACTTGGTCGTGATGATCACGCGCTGGGCCTGCGTCTCGTGGTTGGCGACCTTCGCCCGTAGCCGCGTGTCGAGCTTCGTCAGGTCGCGCTCGGCGACCGGAGCCGCTGCCTCGGTGGCGGGCGGTGCCGGCGCCTTGGCCTTCTTCTTCTTCGCCTCGGCGGGCAGGCCCACCAGGCCGGTCATCAGTCCGACGACGACGACGTTTCGAATCAGTCGGTACATCCGCGTCCCTCTTCTTTCTACTACGCGACCCGACCCGTTCAGGTCAGGGTGCGAATTACGGTCGGGTGACAGTCGGTTCACCCGTCGCCTGCCGTAGAGCACGGGTGATGCCAGGTGGGTCGAAACGTCGTAAATCATTGACCAAGAATCACTTGTCGGTATTTATGAATATCGTGGGTCGGGCCCGGCCCTTTGCGATGTGCCTCGTTCCTGGGCACCTCCAGCGGCCAGGCGCCGGTGGGCCCGGATTGTGGGGAGTTTCACGGATCAGCAGGTGCCTCGACTCAAGACACGCGGTGGCGGAACGAGACACGTCACGCGGGCGCTCAACACGTGAGCGTCGTGACGAGCAACGAAAATCGAAAATCAGTACGCAGATCCGTGCAGCGGTGTGCGGTTCTTGCAGGGCGGTGCTCGACGGATGACACCGCTACGTACGTAGCGCGACGGTGACAGTACGTCGTACGTAGCGTGACGGATGACAGTACGTCGTACGTAGCGCGCCGGAGGACATCGCGTCGTACGTAGCGCGAAGGCTTTAGCCGAGCGGATCTCGAACCAGTGACCCCGGACCGGAACCTCGGTCAAACGTTGATGTATCCTGACGCATGCGACAGTTCGCCCTGCCCGCGGCGCTCACCGCGGCCCTCCTCGTTGCCTCCGCCGGCGCCCAGAGTCCGACTGGCCAAACCAGCCCGTCGAGCCCTTCCCTGGTCGTCGTGCTCGTCGTCGACCAGTTCCGGGCCGACTACACGAGTCGATTCCAGCACCAATGGACCAAGGGCCTGCGACGTCTCCTGGACGAGAGCGCCTGGTTCCGCCAGGCTCGCTACCCGTACTTCATCGCCGAGACCTGCGCGGGTCACGCGACCATCGCGACGGGATCGTTTCCGAACATCCATGGTCAGTTCATGAACGAGTGGTGGGACCGATCGCGGAGCCAGATGGCGAACTGCACGGACGACCCGACGGCCCGGACGCTGAGCTACGGGGACCCACTTCCCGGAGGACACAGTGCGCTGCCGCTGCAGGTAGCGACCCTGTCCGACGAGATGCGGGTTCAGTTACCCGAGCCGCCTCGGATCGTCTCCATGGCAATCAAGATTCGCTCGGCGCTCATGATGGCGGGGCACGGCGCGGATGCGGTGACCTGGTTCGAGGGCAAGAGCCTGGCCACCAGCTCCGCCTATGGAACCGGTCGGGTGCCCTTCGTCTCGGCGTTCCTGGCCGAGCATCCGGCCGAGCGCGATGTCGGCCGCACCTGGGATCGAGCGCTCCCGGCGAGCGACTACGTGTACCCGGACACGACGCCCGAGGCGGTCTCGCGGGCCGGCTGGGGTCCCGGGCTCCCGCATGCACTGCCGGGCTCTGCCGATGACGCCTTCTACACCGCCTGGATACGCACGCCGTTCAGCGATCGGTACATCGCCGAGATGGCGATCGACGCCATCGACGCGCTGGAGCTCGGGCAGCAAGCACGCACCGACTACCTCGCGGTCAGCTTCTCGGCCCTCGACCGGGTCGGACACGACTACGGGCCTCGCAGCCACGAGGTACAGGACACGCTCGTCAGACTCGATGAGACGCTTGGACTCTTGCTCGATCACCTGGACGAGCGTGTGGGGCCCGACCGCTACGTGCTGGCCCTCACGGCGGACCACGGGGTCATTCCCATCCCCGAGCAGATCGCCAAGATGGGATTCGACGCCGGTCGCCTCGACGTCGACATCGTGCGCACCCGAGTCGACGAAGCGTTGCAGCCGTTCCTCGGTGCGGGTCCGCACGTCGCGATGATCAATCAATCGGAGCTGTACTTCGAGCCAGGTGTGTACGAGACGCTCGGCGGGAATCCCGACGCCATGCAGGCCGCCATCGACGCCATCATGACGGTGCCTGGCGTGCTGACGGTGTACCGGAGCGAGGATGTCCCTGGATTGCGAGAATCCACCGACGTCGGCGAGCGGGCGGTCGCCCTGAGCTACGTGCCAGGACGAAGCGGCGATCTGGTCATCGTCCCGAGGATGTACTGGTCGACTTCGACCTACCCTGCCGGTCACGGCACGTTCTACGGGTACGACACCCGGGTGCCCATCTTCCTTACGGGGTCTGGCATACGCCAAGGCCGGTTCGACACCGATGCCTCGCCAGCCGACATTGCACCGACCCTGGCGTACCTGAGCGGCGTCACGCTCGCCAGGCCAGATGGTCGTGTCCTGACCGAGGCCCTCGACAGCCGATGAGGCATCGGCTCGTCACGAAGCTGCTGAAGGTGATGACGTGATCGTCGAGGACGAGTTCCAGCGCGATGGCGCCGTCTGCGTGCGCGGCGCGTTCTCGCGCGCCGAGGTCGAGCTGGCGCGCGAGGCCATCGACGCCAACCTGGCCCAGTTATCGCCCTACGCCAAACGAGCCAGCGACCAGACCGACGGCGCGTTCATCGAAGACTTCTGCTCGTGGCAGCGGATCCCGGAGATGGAGCGCTTCATCCGCTCGTCACCCGCGGCGTCCATCGCGGCGAAGCTGATGGGCTCGAACACGGTCCGGCTGTACCACGATCATGTGCTCGTGAAGGAGCGGGGAACCCGCCAGCGCACGCCCTGGCACCAGGACCTGCCCTACTACAACGTCGCCGGCAGCCAGAACGTCAGCATGTGGTTTCTTGTCGACCCAGTGTCGCGAGCCTCGACACTCGAGTTCATCGCCGGATCGCACCGGGGTCCGTGGTTCATGCCGCGGACGTTTCTCGACGGTCAAGCCAAGTGGTTCCCCGACGGCACGCTCGCCGAGCTTCCGGACATCGATGCCGATCCCGAGACCTACCGGGTGATCGGATGGGAGCTCGAACCGGGCGACGCCGTGTTCTTCCACATGCTCACGTTGCATGCGGCCGGCGGCGTCGATGGCCCGCATCGGCGCCGCGTGCTGTCCGTACGGTTCCTCGGCGACGACATGGTCCACGCCCCCCGGCCGTGGGTCACGTCTCCCCCGTTCCCCGGCCTCACCGACGAACTGGCCACCGGCGTGCCGATGGATCACCCGCTGTTTCCGATCCTGCTGGGTGGAGCCTAGGGGGCTCAGGGCTCAGGGCTCAGGGCTCGGGGCTCGGGGCTCGGGGCTCAGGGCTCAGACGAACCGATGCGCGGTTTCAGCCGTTAGCCGCGCCACCTCGAACCCTGGAACCCTTGAACCCTGGAACCCTGAACTCTTGAACCGTTTCGATCGCACCCCTTCAGTACCCCTCCGCCAACCCGTGCTTGCGCGGATCGAACACGCCCTCCCAGCCGGTTGCCGTGCGCTTGATCGCCGTCAAGTTTCCGGACCCGCCCGGCCTCGTCTCGTACCCCATGGCTTGGAGTGCCTCGACGACATCGTCGGGCACGCCGCCTTGCTCGTAGAACAAGATCTCCGGCAGCGCCTGGTGATGGATGCGGGGCGCGCCCACGGCGTCTGCCAGCGACATCCCGTAGTCGATCACGTTCACGACGGCCTGCGCGACCGCCGTGATGATGCGCGGACCGCCACGGCCGCCGATGACCATGAGCACCGCCCCGTCCGGGTCGGTGACGATCGTGGGAGACATGGCTGACAGCATCCGCTTGCCCGGTGCGATGGCGTTAGCCTCGCCCTGCACGAGGCCGAACATATTCGGAGTGCCCGGCTGTGCGGCGAAGTCGTCCATCTCGTTGTTCAGGAAGAATCCGGCGTCGGGTACCCAGACCCCCGATCCGTACAGGCCGTTGAGGGTCGTGGTGGTGGCTACCGCATTGCCCCACTGGTCCACGACCGCGTAGTTCGTCGTCTCCGTACCTTCGCGCAGCGGCTGGATGTCGCTCGTTGGCGTCGCGCGGCCTTCGTCGATCTGCTCCCTGAGCGTTTGCGCGTAGTCCTTGCTGGCGAGCCGATCCAGTGGAATCGTGACGAACGCCGGATCGCCGAGCAGGGCATTGCGATCCACGAACGCGCGCTGGAAGGCGCTCGTCATCCGATGGAGGGCCTCCGGGCTCCCCCACGGTGCCGATTCGTCCCACGTCTCGAGGATGTTGAGCGTCTGGACCAGCGTGACGCCGCCGGACGATGAGGGGGGCATCGCGATGAGGCCGTGGCCGCGGTACGTCGAGGTAACGGCCGTTCGCCACTCCGGCTCGTAGCCGGCCAGGTCCGCGGCGGCGATCACACCACCCCCCGCCTGCATCTCGGCCGCGACCGCGTCGGCGACCGGTCCGTGGTAGAAGCCATCGGCGCCCTGCTCCTCTATCCGTTCGAGGGTGCCAGCGAGATCCGACTGCACGAACCGTGAGCCAATCGTCGGCGGTTCACCCCCCGGCAGGAACAGGTCACTGCCGGCGAACCCGGCGATGCCTTCCGCGCTCTGTTCGATTGACGTCCTGAAGATCTCGTCGACGACGAACCCGTCGGATGCCAGACGGACTGCCGGAGCCATGACCTGGCTCCGATCCATCGTGCCGTGGCGATCGAGTAGCGCCAGGAGGCCGGCGACGCTGCCGGGCACCCCGGACGCTCGATGGCCGACGATCGAGTCCGCGGTCAGCTCGCCATCGTCATCGATGTACATGTCACGCGAGGCGCCGGATGGCGCGACCTCGCGATAATCGAGCGCGACCGACGCACCATCGGCGAGTCGCACCACCGTGTAGCCGCCTCCGCCGAGGTTGCCTGCTTCCGGGTACGCGACCGCCAGTGCGAAACCGACCGCCACGGCGGCATCGACGGCGTTCCCGCCAGCCTCGAGAATCTCGACGCCGGCCTGGGTGGCGAGGTTCGAGTTCGAGGCGACCATGCCGCGCTCCGCCGATGGCGCGCTGGCTCCTGGCTGGTAGGTCCACTCCGACGGAAACGTGGTCAGCTCGACGTTGGCCGGACGTGCAGACGTGGTTGCTTCGGTACCGGTGTCCTGGGCCGCACACCCGAGCATCGTCAGCGCGCCCGTCAGCATCGCCACGAGCCCAACGACGAACATCCTGCGAGACGACATCATCACCACTCCTGATTCCATGTACTGGGTATTGAGCTTTCGCCTCGCATTCTGTCATAGCCGTAACCGCAACAGCGGACGTCAGGCCACACGAGGTACGGTGGCCCGGGCTGCAATCCGCCGCCTGCGACGGTTCGCTCAATCCTCGACGAACACACTCTTCGGAATCTTCCCCGCGACGACCTGCGTCAGATCGACCGCTTCGGCCACCTGAAAGTCGACGGCGATGCTGGCGAGCGAGAACGCCCTGGCTGGCGTGAGTCCGTGTTCTTCGACCAGAAACGCGACGACCTCGCGGACGGCCATCTGAAGTGCCCGATCGAGGTCGAGGTCGATGCCCATCAAGATGTGGTGGGTTGCCGTCTCGGCGCGTGGTGTCGCGATCGTCTTCCCCTTGTGCACGGTGAAACGGAATGTGCCCGTGAGCGACTGCTCGATCGCCGTCCCGCTCACCTCGCCGTCGCCTTGCGCCGAGTGCGGGTCGCCGACGTAGAACAGCGCGCCCGGGTGGAAGACCGGTAGGTACAGGGTGCTGCCCGCAGCGAGATCCTTGAGATCCATGTTGCCGCCGAACGGTCCTGGCGGTCGCGAACTCTGGACCCCTGCGACGGTCACGCCAGGCTGTCCTACGAGCGGGTCGGGAGGGGCGACGGCCATGATGCCCATGAAGGGCGCCAGCGGCACGTGAATCTCCGGCGAGAACAGCGCGACTTCTCGGCCTCCGACGCTGGCCGTACGAATCAGGTGCCGTTCGCGTGGGATGTCGAGCGGCGTATCCTCGGCCCGCGAGCCGGGATAGTTCGTGCCGAACACCCCGCTGGTGGGCCCGGTGTTGTTGATGCCGTACGGGACCCGGGTTTCGAGACTCACGATCTCGATCTCGAGCATGTCCCCGGGTGCGGCGCCTTCGACGTAGATCGGACCCGTGAGGATGTGTCCACTGCGACCTTCTCTCGGTCGGGTGGGTCGCGACGCCCAGAAGTCGAAGACGTCTTCCAGGATTTCATCCCGCCCGACGCCGAGCGAGCCGAGAGACGTCTCGGGGTCGTCGTTCTGCGTGGCGCCGGCGTGCGTCAGCGTGTCGATGCGCACCGTGTCGCCGGAGCCGATGGTCGCGACCGGCGGCCGGTCGATGGGAAACCAGCCCCACGTCACCGTCTCTGGACGTGATGGCACGAGAGGGGACGCCGTCTGTACCGGCGCTGTGCCCCTGGCATCGAGATTCGCCACGCCGAAGCCCGGCGCCACCCATGACGTCAGGAGTGCGAGCACACCAACCCCCACGACCACCGTCCACGGACGCCCGCGCATGTCGCCGTACATATCAACCACCTTTCGAGTTGCCGATGCCTGAATCATACGGCACGGGACGGGGCTCGGAGCGAGACAGGGCTCTCGGCTCTGGGTTCTCGGCCTTGGGCTTTGGGCCTGAGGAGACGCCGCGCGGAATTGGCATCTTGGCATCGTCGATTGTCACCACAGCTCCCAGTCCCTACAATTGGATCTCATTCTTGACTGTTACCCGATGTCCGCGACCTGGTCGTGTGGACATGACCGAGGAGAACCAGATGATTCGGAGATCGTTGGCACTCACCGTCGCCGGCCTGTTCCTGTCCGTCGCGCCGTCCGCCTGGGCCCAGTCGCATACCTTTGGTTCGGCCCTTCACGAGTATCGAGTGGTCACCGTGGTGGACGGGTTCGAGATCCCTTGGGCCATGACCTGGCTACCCGGCGGCGACATGCTGGTGACGGAGCGATCCGGCCGGCTCCGGATCGTTCGGGATGGCGCCCTCCTCCCGGATCCGGTGCCCGGTGTTCCCGAGGTTCACGCGGAGGGTCAAGGTGGCCTGTTCGACGTGCTCGCCCACCCGGACTTCGCGTCGAACCGCCTCCTGTACCTGGCGTACGCCGATCCGAACAACGGCGCCTCGACCACGCGTGTCGTGCGCGCGCGATTCGAGAACGATAGTCTCGGCGAGCTCGAAGAGGTCTTCAAGGCCGTCACGCAGGGCCGGAATGGGCACTATGGCGGCAAGCTCGCGTTCGACCCGGACGGCTATCTCTTCATCACGCTGGGCGACCGTCAGGCTTCCCCGACGGGGGACCTCGAAGCGCACCCGGCCCAGGACCTCTCGAATCATCACGGCGTCCTCATCCGAGTGCATGACGATGGCCGCGTGCCTGATGACAACCCGTTCGTCGGCCAGGCCGATGCGCGGCCGGAGACCTGGAGCTACGGCAACCGCAACATCCAGGGTCTCGCGATTCACGCCGAAACGGGGGACGTCTGGACCACCGAGCACGGCCCGCAAGGCGGCGACGAGCTCAACCGGCCGCAGCCCGGCCAGAACCACGGCTGGCCAGTGATCGGGTACGGCGTGAACTACCGGAGCGGATCGGCGATTCACGGGGGCACCATGGGCGAAGGCATGGAGCACCCGGTGCACTTCTGGGTGCCGTCGATCGCGGCGTCTGGCCTGATGATCTACACCGGTGACCGGTTTCCGGAATGGCACGGCAACATTTTCGCCGGTGGCCTGGCGGGCCAGCAGCTTGCGCGACTCACGCTGAGCGAGGACGGTTTGGACGTCGAGAGAGAGGAGACATTGCTCCAGGGCATCGGTCGAATCCGTGACGTTCGCCAGGGGCCAGACGGCTACATCTACGTCGCCGTCGAGGACGACGACGGCGGGCTCTCCCCCATCGTGCGGTTGGAGCCGGCTGAGCGGCGTTGAACCACGCTGAGGGGCGCGCCGAACGGACACGGAATGATCACGGAATGGTCACGGAATGAACAAGGGAATGCCCACGGAATGCGCACGGAATTTTCACGGAATGACTACGGAATGAGCACGGAGTAATCGTACCCCGGTCTTTCGTCACGAGAACCTCATGTCATCTGGGCAGCGGCGGCGCACCCGGCAGGAGCGCCGAGAGCAGACGCGACGAGGGCGTGAGGTGGCCGCGCGTCCGGCGGCGCCATCCTCCCGTCGCGTCTTCTATGTTCCGCTTTCGCTGACGCTCGGCCTTGCGCTGCTCTCCTTCGTGCCGCGCGTCCAGCAGAATGTCACCCTCACGCGGTCGTTCTGGGGTGCGGCGGCGGTGCTCCTGGCGTGGCAGCTGGTGCTCTTCCTGCGGCTACGGGACGAGTCCGCCGGTCGGTCGTTCCAGACGGTGCTGCGCCCTCAGCACTATCTGCAGGCGGCGGTCCAGGTGGCGGTGTTCGCCTACTGGGGTTACTACTGGCGGCCCGTCTACGACTTCGCCTGGCTCCTGGCGGCCCAGCTTGTGTTCGCGTACGCCTTCGACATGTTGCTGGCCTGGTCTCGGCGCGACAGCTATGTCCTGGGCTTCGGGCCGTTTCCCATCATCTTCAGCACCAACCTGTTTCTGTGGTTCACCGACGACTGGTTCTACCTCCAGTTCCTGATGATCGCGGTCGGATTCATGGGAAAGGAGTTTGTGCGCTGGAACCGTGACGGCCGAAGCACGCACATCTTCAACCCGTCCGCCTTCTCGCTGGGCTTGTTCTCGCTGATCCTGATCACGACGAGCACCACGGACCTGACCTGGGGGCAGGACATCGCGACGACGCTGACCCTCGCGCCGAATATCTATCTGTTCCTGTTCGCCATCGGTCTGGTCGTCATGTACTTCTTCTCGATCACGCTCGTCGCCGGATCGGCGGCCGTCGTGCTGTTCGCGTTGAGTGCACTGTACGGAGCGCTGACGGGAGTTCCGTACTTCATAGATTCCGAGATACCGACCGCGGTGTTTCTCGGCCTGCATCTGCTCGTGACCGATCCGTCCACGTCGCCGAGAACGCCGCTTGGCAAGACCGTGTTTGGCCTGCTCTACGGGCTGGGCGTGTTCGGCCTCTATGCATTGTTGGGGGCTGTCGGGGTTCCGACGTTCTACGACAAGCTCCTCTGTGTGCCGCTCCTGAACCTGAGCGTGCAGAGAATCGATCGACTGGTTCGGTCCATGCACGAGCGTCCCGTCTTCGAACGGTGGCGCGTCGACGGGACGTCCGCGCGTGCCAACCTGACCCACATGGCGGTCTGGATCCTGTTCTTCGGTAGCATGATTGCCGTCGGATCGACTGACGGCATGCACCGTGGCGACGCGCTTCCGTTCTGGGAGCAGGCATGCACTGACGGTCGCCGCAACGCGTGCGAGCGCCTGATCCAGCTCGAGTCCTCGTACTGCGGTGACAACTCGGGCTGGGCGTGCAACGAGCTCGGTCGGCACTACATGGAAGGGCGGATCGTGGAGTCGGATGCCGAGCGTTCGCTGACACATTTCTCGCGAGCGTGCGAGTCCCGGTTTCAGGCCGGCTGCGTCAACGTGCTGGATCCCGGACGTGTGAGTCGAGCGAGCCCGCGAATTCTCGATCTCCGGCTGGTTCTGCGAGAGGGCGGAAAGAACCTGTTGGAGATGTCAGAGTCGGACCTGTACGCTCGTGCCTGCGATCACGGATGGGCCTTTGCCTGCGACAATGACTAGAACCGATTTCTCAACCTCTGACGGAGGTCATTCGCGCCTGGGCGTACGTAGCGCGCCGGCTTCAGCCAAGCGCCAGCGTTCCGCTGGTTCAAGATCCGCTCGGCTCAAGCCTTCGCGCTACGTAATTGCCTGGAAAAATGGGTCAGAGGCCGGGGATCGGGGACCGGATGGCGCACCAGGTTGAGAGGATCCATGGTCAACGATCAAGATGACCAATGATCAATGACTAATGCCGACCGAACAACGGCGAGTTAAGCCCGGCCAGCCCGTGACGCCGACTCCCACTCGAGGGCTGGTCGTTCTAGCCGCTCTGGTTCTGGGTGTCGCCGCGTGGATGTACTACCAGCGCCCCGTCGATGTGCAGACGATCGGGGGGAGTGGCGTCGGCCGGGCGGCCGACGTCCCCGGATTTCGTTCGGATGCCTGGTACCTCCCGGACGACGAGCTGCTCGGCTTCGTGGAGATTCCCGGTGGACCCTTCCTGATGGGGAGTGATTCAGCCACGGCTGCGCTTGCCTTCGAGAACGAGCGGTGGTCGGAGGCGAGCGCGCAGGGCACGGTCGATCTCCCGGCCTTCTTCATCGGCCGGTACGAGGTGACCGTGGCGCAGTTCGGCGCGTTCGTCGACGCGACAGGATTCCGGGTCCGGGATGACCAGACGCTCGGGGCACCTCCCGATCACCCTGTCTCGGCCGTCTCATGGCCGGACGCGCTCGCGTACTGTCACTGGCTCGAGACGACCCTGAAGGCTTGGCCGCAGGCGCCGCCACCACTCGGCGAACTGCTCCGCGACGGATGGCGGGTCAGTCTGCCGAGCGAGGCGCAGTGGGAGAAGGCCGCGCGGGGAACGGATGCTCGGATCTATCCGTGGGGCAACGATGCGAGACCGGACCGCGCCAACGTTCAGGCGAGCGGCACGACGCCGGTGGGTAGCTTCGAGTGCCCGGAATGCCCGTTCGGCCTGTTCGACATGAGCGGGAACGTCTGGGAGTGGACGCGGAGCCCGTACCAGCTGTACCCCTACGACCCGACGGATGACCGAGACAATCTCGATGCCGACGCGCTGTGGGTAATGCGCGGCGGCCATTTCGGCGACCGCGACATCTATGTCCGTGCCGCCGTCCGCGGCGGCGCCGATCCCGGCGTGCGGCGCCCGTTCATTGGATTTCGTCTTGTGGTATTCCGGTACGAGCCATGACCATTCACGCGCGTCTCCTTCGTTCGACGACAGGTTCCGTGTGCCTCACACTCGTCCTGGTCACCCACCTCTTGGGAGTGGCCGATCGAGTATTCGCGCAAGCCTCCCTCCAGGATCATCAGTACACCACCGAGGACATTCAGGCGGGCTCTCGGCTCTACGGCAGTGAGTGCGCGCTGTGCCACGGGACGAACGGCGACGGTGTGGATGGAGTTGATCTGAGGCTGGGCCGTTTCCGCCGGCCGCTGTCGGACCAGGATATTCGCGAGGTGATCGTGACCGGTCTACCCGATGCTGGCATGCCAGGACTGGCACTGGAACCCTCCGAGCTCGACGGATTGATCGCATTCATCCGGGCGGGCTTCGACCCGAGCGGTGTCGCGGTGAAGGTGGGCGATGCGGAGCGGGGCCGGGCGCTGTTCGGGAGCAAGGGCGCGTGTACCAACTGTCACCGGTTGGACGGTGTTGGTTCACGCGTGGCGCCCGACCTGAGCGAGATCGGAGCGATTCGCACCCCGGCGGCGCTCCAGCGGTCGCTGCTCGATCCGACGAGCGCGATGCTCCCCATCAACAGACCGGTGCGAGCGGTGACCGCGGACGGCCGAACCATCCGGGGCCGTCGGCTCAACGAGGACACCTACACCGTGCAGCTGATCGACGAGCAGGAACGGCTCCTGTCGCTGAACAAGGCCGACCTGGTCGAGTACGAGCTGGGTCGCACATCGCCAATGCCTCTCGCGTCGGCAACGCTGACGGGCGACGAGGTGGCCGATGTCGTGGCGTACCTTCTGTCTCTCAGAGGTGTTCGATGAGCTATGTGGCCCGGTTCGTTCCTCGGCTCCTGGTCGTGTCCGGCGCGACCGTCGTGTCTCTCGTTTCGATGGTCGTCGGGTGGCCTGCGACCGCGCATCTCGACGCGCAGGTCTCGTACGATCGCATCCGGCAGGCCGCCGAGGAGCCGCACAACTGGCTGACGTACAACGGCACGTACTCGAGCCAGCGGCACAGTCTTCTCGACCAGATCACGCCTGCGAACGTGAGCGATCTGGAGCTGCAGTGGATCCTCCAGAATGAGGTGGTCGGCGCGTGGCAATCGAGCCCGCTCGTGGTCGACGGCATCATGTACCTGACCCAGCGCCCGAATGATGTGCTGGCTGTCGACGCCCGGACGGGCCGGATGTTCTGGCGCTTTCGGCACACGCCGTCTCCAGACGCGAGGGTCTGCTGCGGCTCCAATAATCGCGGCCTGGCCATGCTGGACGGCACCCTCTTCATGGGTACGCTCGACGCGCGGCTCATTGCGATCGACGCTGTGAACGGGCGCCCGCTATGGAACGTCGAGGTCGCCGACGTGGCGCTCGCCTACTCGATCACCATGGCGCCCCTGGTCGTCAAGGACAAGGTCATCGTCGGGGTGGGCGGAGGCGAGTACGGCATCCGAGGCTTCGTCGCGGCCTACGGTGCGAAGACGGGGCGCGAGGCGTGGCGCTTCCACACGATTCCCGGACCCGGCGAGCCGGGGCACGACACCTGGAGCGGCGACGACTGGGAGCACGGCGGTGCTCCGGTCTGGATCACCGGCTCGTACGATCCGGACCTCAACCTGACGTACTGGGGGGTCGGCAACCCCGGGCCTGACTGGAATCCCGACCAGCGTCCTGGCGACAACCTCTACTCCGACTCGGTCATCGCCCTGGACGCGGACACGGGCGAGCTCGCCTGGCATTTCCAGTTCACGCCGAACGACGCGTACGACTACGACTCCGTCCAGGTTCCGGTGCTGGTGGACATGGACTGGGATGGGGCGCCGGCCAAGCTGATGCTGTGGGCGAATCGCAACGGTTACTGGTACGTGCTCGATCGGGTGACTGGCAGCTTCTTGTTCGGCGAGCCGTTCGTGAAGGTCAACTGGGCGAGCGGCCTGGACGAGAACGGGCGGCCGATCCAGACGCCACAGCCTGCCGGGGAGCCGACCTGGCCTGGCAATCAGGGTGGCACGAACTGGTATCCGCCGTCGTACAGCCCGCGCACCGGCCTCTTCTATGTTCCTGCCTGGGAGAACTACGCCACGATCTACAGAAAAGAGGAGGTCGAGTACGAGCCGGGTCGCGCCTTCTACGGTGGCGGCTTCACGGTGCTGACGCCCGTGCCGGGCGCCCCGACGATCGGGATCGGGCGTCGCGGTCCAATCAATAACTGGACCAGCGAGGTCGGCAACGGTGCGGTGATCGCGCTCGATCCTCGCACGGGGGAACAGCGATGGAAGTACGAGCAGTACGACGTCAGTGATAGCGGGATACTGACGACGGCGACTGACCTGTTGTTCACGGGCGGCCGCGAAGGCTACGTCCACGCGCTCGACGCGCGCACCGGCGCACTGCTCTGGAAGGCCAGCCTCGGCGGTCAGATCGTGATGGCTCCGATCACGTTCGCCGTGGACGGCACGCAGTACCTCTCCGTGATTTCCGGCCACGTCCTGGTGACGTTCGCGTTGCGGCAGTGAGGCTGGGAAACCACGAACGACGGCTTCATCGAACTATTCTCGATCATTGCGGTGCTGACGCTTGGCTAAAGCCGGCGCGCTACGTACGTCCGGAGTGTGCTCAGTCGGTCGTCGTAGCGCGAAGGCTTCAGCCGAGCGGATCCGACAGGCCTCTAATTCACCGGCGGCGCGCCGGGTGGCGGGCCGAATTGCGTGACGACCACCGCAACCGGCTCTCATAGATCGTGTTGCCCGAGTTGGTGCCGAAGTGTCGGCCCTGGTCGACCGGATCGGCTCCCGCGAAGTAGGTCGAGACGGACGCGCCGGGTGCGAGGCCGTTGCACGAGGACGGAGCCGATGGACCGGCCGGTCCGGGTGTCAGGGTCACCCGGTAGCCGCTCTTGAGTGACGGATCGGTCGACAGGTCCGGGCTGATGAATCCGGCGCCCATCCCGACCGGCGGAGTCGCCAGCCAGGCGAGTGACGGGGCATAGAAGCCCGAGCCGCAACTCGACGCGAACATGAACTCGCCGCTGTTGATCGCTCGCAGGGAGCCGATCGCCGAGGCTTCGGCACTGGACGCCCGAGCACGGCTGAGCCTGGGAATCGCGATTGCCGCAATCACCCCGAGGATCATCATGACGATGAGGAGTTCGACGAGGGTGAAGCCTCGCTCGCCAACCGTGTTCACATCTGCCTCCCATCGGCGGATTCGCAGTTCGGCGTCCGCGCCGGCCCCCGATCCGCTCGCGATCACTGAGAGAGCACGGAGCGTACCCGCGGTCGAGCGTTCGACCGAACGAGAGCTAAGATGGTGACTGAGAACGAGATACGAATTGTCGATCGGTGAGCTGCGGCGCCCGGTCGGGTCGCCCAGGCGGTGCCAAGTGCACTCCGGGGAGGCATTCCGGGGGTATTAATTGCCCCCCGCAGTCAAAACAGCTTGGCTCTGAACTCCGGCGTCACTCCGACGTTTCGGGCGGCAAGGTGGTGCGTCAACCAGATGGCGCTAGCACGAGCGAGCCCACGCGCGAGATGGCGTCGAAATGGGCGTCGTAGCTGAGCACGGTGGCTCCGGCCCGAACCGCGACCGCTGCGATCCACACGTCGTTTGTCGGCAGCGGCGTCCCGGCCGTTCGCAGGTCGACGACGATGTCCGCGTAGATTCGGTGATTCGGTCGCCGTTTCGCAGTTCGACGATGTCGGTCTTCTGGGCGGTGGCCGGAGCGGCCGTCAGCAGCCACAGGCCCGTGCCAAGCGCGATGATGGCAAGTGAAGGTTTCACGGTCCGACAGGGACGCTGTCCTGTTCTCGCAGGTCCAGGGTGTCGGCAATCAACCGGTAGGCGACGTAGTACTTGTAGATGTTGCTCACGTATTGAACCGTCTCTCGGCCGATCCGTTTCGCCGCGATCACTTCCACGTTGTCGAACCAGACGTCCGGGTCCAGGCCCACCGACGCCGCTTCCTGGCGGAGCCTGGCGACCCGTGCCGGTCCGGCATTGTAGGCCGCGAACGCGAACAGCCCCTGGTTGAGGCGGTCCATCGCCTGGTCCGCGAAGTAGCGGTCTAGCAGGAAGCGCAGGTACTTGGCGCCGGCGTGAATGTTGTTCTCGAGATCCTCGATGTCCGGAATCCCGACGTTCGGATCGGCGGCCGTGCTCGGCAGGAGCTGCATCACGCCGACGGCCCCGGCGCGGCTCCGGACGCTCTGGTCGAGTCGTGACTCCTGATAGCCCTGCGCCGCCACCATCAGCCAGTCGAAGTCGTACTCGCCCGCGTATCGCTGGAAGAGTCCGACCATCCGCTCGAAACGATCGAGCTCGGTCGCGTTCAGCGAGTTCTCGACCCAGTTGGTGTTGTTCAGGTACCGCTTGAGCACGATGTTGCCCATGAGCGAGCCCTGCCGATGCCCGGCCACGAACCGGTCGATGGCTTCTCGCAGTTGCGGACTGTCATGCCGGAAGGCCCATGCGATCTCGCCGCCGGTGGCGACGGCCACATCCGGATGGAGCTGGATGTTCTCGAAGACCTGCGCCCAGAACTCCGCCTTGTGGCCGTCGACGACGACCAGTGGAATCAGCCCCGCGTCGACCATTTCGAGCAGGTCCTCGTCCTCCAGGTATTCCGCCGTCTCGACCAGTTCCACCTCCGGTCTCCCCGTGTCCCGCAACGACTCGTTCAGGCGCACGAGGCTCGTGTAGTAGCTGCTCGACGGGCGAACGTGAATGGTCTGGCCGGCGAGATCCTCCAGCCGCGTCACCGGCGGCGCCGTCGGGCCAGACACCACGATCTCGTCGACGCCGGTCAGGAACGGATTGGAGAAGTCCACGACTTCTAGCCGCTCCGGCGTGACGGTCAGATTGGCGGCGGCGATGTCGCCACGCCCATCGATGAGGGAGGGAATCAGTCGGTCGCGTGTCACCGGAATCACGACGACGTGCACCTTGAGGTTCCCCGTGTCGAGTGTTTCGTTCAGCTCCTCCTCGAACATCTTGACGAGTTCGTAGGTCACTCCGCGCTGGTCGGCCCCGTCGAGGAAGTAGATGCCTTTCGCGAAGACCGTGAGGACGCGGATGACGCGTCGTTCGATCAGGCTGTCGAAGTCGCCTGTCCAGGTCTGCTCGAGCGGCGCGAGCTCTGGCGGCAGGCCCTGCTCGTCGGCCGTCAAACCGCCAGCCCCAACGGGCACCGCCGCCTGCGCAGCATCCAGGCCGTCCGAGCCATCGGCGTCGACCGCGGCCGCCGCCGCGCCGGTCGCGGTCACCTGTGTCGCCGCGTTGCCCCCGGTCAGCGGTACGATACCGCCCGTGACGAAGTACGCGACGACCGCCATGCCGATCAACGCGGCCGTGAGCACGGACAGCACAACGGCGGTTGTGCCGAATCCGGCCGATGGCTTCGAGGTCCTCGAGAGGTTCACCATGAGTGTTCCACCGGTCTGGGGTTCCTCAGTTGAATATCACCGCGACCAGGACGACGAAGGCCAGCCGGACGGGCGCCTGGCCGTATCGCTCCAGCTCGATCGAGCGCTTCTCCTCGTCGAACTTTACCTGGATTCCGACCGCCGCGGCACCTTCACCCTTGCCCTCGTCGTCGAGCCGAACCTCTACGAACGAGCTGGGAGCCGAGATCAAGGCCCTGGGCCGCGGCCGCGACCTGGGGCTCGGAGTCCCGCCACGGGAATGGGTTGAGGAACGACTTGCGGCCGTTCTGGAGGTCCTAGAGAGACGCACCCAGCGGTCGGCCCTGATACTGCGAGAGTTGCTCGGGAAGATAAAGATACAAATGGAGGCGGTGAGCCCAGAAGTCGGTCGCCCGTATTACCGTGCCAGGACGAACCTGGATGTGTTGGCGGTTCTAGAAGAGACCGCGGCCGAGTCGAAGGACTCGAACCCCGGTTCGAATTCTTTGCGTTGATGGACGTGCTGCGCGCTGAGTCACTGGTCGTAACGATCCAGCTATAATCAGGCCTACCGTCGAGAGGAGCAGAGGATGAACGTGACAGCGGATGATTCACGCGGCTGGCACACTGGTTTGGCGTTGCGCCTCGCTCTCGCCCTGGCGCTCAGCGTCGTCGCGTCGTCTCCGGCAGCACTCCAGGAGAGCGGCAGGCCGGAGGGAGAGTGGCGCTACATCGGCGGCGACGCCGCGCACACCAGGTTCTCGCCGGTCGACCAGATCGATGCCTCGAACTTCCAGGATCTCGAGGTGGTCTGGAACTGGCGATCGGACAACTTCGGTCCGACCCCAGACAACCTCTTTCGATCAATCCCCATTTACGTCGACGGCCTCCTCTACACCGTGGCCGGCCGCCGCCGCACGGTGGTTGCCATCGACCCCGCTACGGGAGAGACCGTCTGGACCTATCGCGAGCCACACACCACGCGGTACGACCGAGGCATGCGGAACAACTACGGGAAGGGTGTGGCGTACGCTGACGTGGACGGACGGGGCGTGATCTTCGCCGGCAGCCCTGGGTTCTTTCTTCATGCGCTCGACGCAAAAACCGGCAAGCCCCTGGAGAACTGGGGAACGCCGGTACCCCTCGAAGACTTCTCGCAGACCGGAGTCGTCGATTTGCTGCCCGACCTCGTGAGCGATTGGGAGCCCTGGCTGACGTCGGGTTATACCTACGACCCGGATCACGGAATTCCTCGGGACCTCGGCAACCTCAGCACGTCGTCGCCGCCGATCGTCGTGAACGGCGTGGTCATCGTGAGCAACGTCCACGAGCAGGGCTACTACCAGACCCGTACAGAGAACATTCCTGGCGACATCCTGGGGTACGACGCGCGGACCGGGAAGTTCTTGTGGAAGTTTCACGTCATTCCGCGACCCGGCGAGTTCGGCCATGAGACCTGGGAGAACGACGCCTGGAAGACCACCGGAGATGTGTCCTCCTGGGCCCCCATGTCAGCCGACCCGGAACTCGGGCTCGTCTACATTCCCACCAATCCGCCAACGATCGACTTCTACGGCGGCTTTCGGCCGGGTGACAACCTGTTCGGCACGAGCCTGATCGCGCTGGACGTGAAGACCGGCGAGCGGGCGTGGCACTTCCAGACGGTGCACCACGACATCTGGAACTACGACAACCCGACCGCGCCAGTCCTGCTCGACGTCACCGTCGATGGGCAGCCGACCCCGATCGTGGTCCAGACGACGAAGCAGGCCTGGGCCTATACGTTCAACCGAAGCACGGGCGAGCCGATCTGGCCGATCGAGGAGCGGCCCGTGCCTCAGTCGGATCTTCCTGGGGAGAAGCTGTCGCCGACCCAGCCGTTTCCGACGCGACCGTTGCCCTACGATCTGCAGGGTCTCACCGAGGACGACCTCATCGACTTCACGCCCGAACTCCGGCAGGAGGCGCTCGAGATCGTCAAACACTACAAGCTGGGGCCCATCTTCAATCCCCCGATCCAGGTGGGTCACCCGTCCGGCTTGCGCTCGTTCGTCCTGTGCCCGGCCGGCGCGACGAACATCTTCGGGCCGACGTCGGCCGACCCTGAAACTGGGATCCTGTACACATCGTCACGGACCCAGTGTCGGTCAGAGAACATCGTGCCAGGGCACGAGATGGACGACCCGGACGATCCCAAGACGACCGGCAAGACCATCGCCGACTGGGTCGTGAAGAACCGAGGCGACTTCCGTGGCCCGCAGGGTCTCCCGATCTACAAGCCACCCTACAGCCGGATCACGGCGATCGACATGAACACCGGCGAGCACTTGTGGTGGATTCCGAACGGCGACACGCCGGAGCGCATCAAGAACCATCCGGCGCTGCAGGGTGTGGACTTACCCAACACGGGCGTCGACTCGTTCCCGGTCACGATGGTCACGCGGAGTCTGCTCATCCACGCCGAAGGTGCCGGAGGAGAGGCGGTGCTCCGCGCGGTGGACAAGAAGACGGGTGAACGCCTCGGTGTGGTCGAGCTCCCGGCTCCCGGGCAGTACGGCATGATGACGTACTTGCACGAGGGCACTCAGTACATCGTGGTTCAGATCACTGGCAAGGGTGAAGTCGGTTCGCTGGCCGCACTCGCGCTGCCGTGAGAATCTGGACAGCGCAGATAGGGGTCGAGGTGAAGCGTCCAGGCTCGCTCGTGCTCCGCCCATGGAAAAGGAGAACATCATGTCCCGTGCTCGCATCGGATCGAACCTCGCGTTAATCGCCGTCCTGGCGATCGTGGCTGCGGGCACCGCATCGAAGGCGCAATCTGTCGCCAACAACCCGTACCACGCCGTGCACGGGTGGGAACAGATGCCCAACGGGTGGAAGCTCGGGGTGCCGAGCGGTGTCTTCCCCGATCCAGATGGCGAGCACATCTGGATGCTCTCCCGGTGCGGTGCGAACCACTGCGCCAACTCGGACCAGGATCCCATCTTCAAGTTCGACATGGACGGCAACGTGGTGAAGAGCTTCGGCGGCGGACTCTTCTCGTGGCCGCACGGCTTCTTTCTCGACCACGAAGGTTTTCTGTGGGTCACGGAGGGTGCGCCGGCCGGCGACGCCCGGGAGGTCGAGGGCCTCAAGCGCGGGCTCGGGCACCAGGTGTTCAAGCTCGACCAGGATGGCCAGGTCGTCATGACGATCGGCGAGGCCGGGGTGTCCGGCCACGGCCCGGCACACTTCAACGGCCCGTCCGGCGTGGTCGTCACGCCGGACGGTGACATCTGGGTCGGCGATGGGCATCGCGGTGGCAACAACAGAGTCGTCAAGTTCGCCGCGAACGGAGAATTCCTCCTGGAGGTGGGCGGCGGCGTGGAGTCGAAGAGCGGCGATCCGGGCAAGTTCAACGATCCGCACGACGTCGCCATGGATGCGGAGGGTCGTCTCATCGTCGCCGACCGAGGTAACAACCGGGTCCAGATCTTCGACCAGGACGGTACGTTGCTCAAGGTATGGACGCAGTTCGGTCGGCCGAGCACGGTCGTCGTGGACCGGCACGGTACGTTCTACGCCGGCGACGGTATGTCCGACGAGAACTGGAACCCCGGGTGGGAACGAGGCATCCGGATCGGTGACGTTGCCACCGGATGGGTCACGGCGTTCATCCCCGATTCGGTGGCGCCGGTCGGCACCGGGGTCGAGTTCATCGGGGTGGATTTCGAAGGCAGCATCTACGCCGGGGAAGTCGGCCGCCAGCGCCTGGTGAAATACGTGCGTTTCAGGCCCTAGAAGAATGGTGCGTGGTGCCCGGTGAGCCGTGGATGATGATCAGGGCAAGCCGATCGCTTACCGGCCGCGGCATGTCGAGGAATATCGATGGAGGATTCACAATGCGTCGAGTCGTGAGGAGCATGGCCAGCCATGCGGTCACCGTTGCGTTCGCCCTGGTGCTGGCTGGAGGAGCACTGGTGGCCCAGCAGGAAGAGGCGTCGGTCTCCGACGGCTGGGTGAAGCTTCCTGCGGCGGGTGAAACGAGCGCGTTGGCGTTCGCCCGCGTCAAGAATCCGACGATGTACGACGTCTATCTCGTGTCGGTGACGACCGAGGTGGCCGAGAAGGTCGAGTTCCGACGATCGGCGGACGAAGCCATGGCGGAAGTCACCGTCCCGGCCTACGGAGCGGTCGGGATGGCCGCCGACGGCTTACACCTGCTCCTGACGGAGCTGAAACGACCTCTCGAGATCGACGAGCGCATAACGCTCACGCTGAAGACGTCCGACGGCGTCTCGATGACCGTGGCGGCGGTCGTTCGCGACGAGTAGGGCGGTCGAATTCTGGAACCGCAGCCGCAAGGCCGCCGCGAGCGGCGTACTGGTGAAGCCTGGCCGGCCTCGTCGCACGGCGCCAAGTCGTCAGGTGATCGGCCAGCCCAGCTACTGACCGGCTACCTCATATTTAGAGAACGCGGAGCCCGCATCACTGAGCGAAGCTGGTCCCTCGGCCACGTAGACGTTGCCGTCCGCGTCCACTCCCACGCCCTCTCCCGTCACTCCATGGTAGGGCCGGCTGTCGGAATCCCACGGTGGGATGAAGCCCACGAGCATATCCCGATCCACAGGCCCGATCCGGACGCCGTTTCTCCAGTTGATGTGCCTCAGCCGGTTGGACTCGGAGTCAATGGCGTACACCATCTCCTCCTCGGTGATGAAGAGGTCGCTGATGCGTCCGTACTGATAGCGCGACTCCAGGTAGTTGCCCTCCTGGTCGAAGATCTCGAGCCGGTGGTTACCCCGGTCCGCGACCCAGAGCCGGCCCTGAGCGTCGAGCTCCAGGGCGTGTGGCGTGCGGAACTGACCATGGTCCGTGCCGATCTCGCCCCACTCCATGAGGTACTCGCCGTCGGGCGAGTACTTGACGATGCGGCCGGTCAGCCCCGCCTCGCGGGCCTCGTTCATCTGTTCGTCGGTCGTCAGATTCTGACCGGCGTGGCCGTCGGCGACGAAGATGCTCCCGTCGGGCGCGACGATCACGTCGTTGGGCTGGTTGAGGTGACCCGGCCCGTTCCCGGGCTGGCCGGCGGTACCGAGGCTCATCAGAAGTTCGCCGTCCGGGCTGAACTTGTGTACCTGATGTCCCTTCGTACCCTCGGCGCTCCCGGCAAAGTCCGTCACCCAGACGTTGCCGTCCTCGTGCACGTAGATGCCGTGGGGCGTCACGAAGATGCCAGCGCCGAAGTTAGCGAGAATCTCCCCGGTGTGTCGGTCGAACTTGAAGACCGGATCCACAGGGTTGCTGTCGCAGTTGACCCCAGGTCCGCCCGCCGAGCCGGATGCGCAGCGCTCGTAGCCCCAGACCTGACCGTCCGTCGGGTCGATGTCGAGGCCGGCGGTGGAGCCCCATTCTCGTCCCTCGGGCAGTGTCGCCCAGTTCCCGATGCGTGTTGGGTTCGGGTTCGGGAGTCCCTCGCCGGTGACCGGGTTCGCGGCCGTGACCGGGTCTGCCGGAGTGGCCGAGAGAGCCGGTGGGTCGGATTCCGCGGCGCACCCGGCAAAAAGCGCGGCGCTAACGAGCACGGACGACAGGAGTCGTAGCAATGACATGAGTCCCTCCCAAGCGAATCTCGAGTGCTGAGTGCACTCCTGCCGAGACTTTACCTCACCTGATTTACCCAGTTCCAGGAGACCGGCTTCGTGCCCCCTCGTGACGATCCTCGGAGGACGAGGCGATCATCCTCTCTTTCCTCCCTAGACATCGCGACGCAGCGACGTTGACACCCGTGGCTGCCGCCACCAACAATGCAACGCGATGCGGCGTCGGTCTGGTCTCTTCCCGTACACGAGTCTGCTCTCCTTGACTCTGCTCCTGCCGGCGTCTGGCGTGCGAGCGGAGAACCAGGTACGGCTGACCGTCGCTGAGGCGCTCCGCAAGCAGGTGACGGCGATCCGAGTCGAGGGTGGCGCGATCCGAGTCGACGGACGGCTCGACGAGGCGGTCTGGCAGGACGCCCTGCCGATCACTGACTTCATCCAGAAGGAGCCGAACGAGGGTGCCGCACCGACCGAGCGCATGGAGGTGCGATTCGTCTACGACGCAAGTGCCATCTACGTCGGCGCCCGCATGCACAGCGTTGACCCCTCGCGCATCCAGGCGCCGCTCGGTCGACGCGACGACGGGGAGTCGCAGGCCGAGCACATCATCGTCTCGCTCGACACCTTCCTCGATCGTCGCACCGCGTACTCGTTCGGTGTGACCGCCTCTGGAGTGCGTCTCGATCGCTATCACCGCAGTGACACGGAGAACAACACCGACGACGGATTCGACCCCGTGTGGGAGGCACGGACACGAATCGACGATCTGGGATGGACCGCCGAGCTCTGGATCCCGTTCACGCAGCTCCGCTTCGGAACGCAGTCCGAGCAGGTCTGGGGGCTGAACGTGCGTCGGTTCACGCCGACCCTCGAGGAGGAGGACTACTGGGTCCTGGTGCCGCGGACCGAGCGGGCGTGGGCGTCGCGGTTCGGCGACCTGCGGGGCATCCGGGACGTGCCAGCCACCCGTCGTCTGGAGTTGCTCCCCTACGTTGCCGGTTCGACCCTGATTGACAGCTCACGCGATCCAGGAAACCCCTTCGACGAGGCCGTCAACGTGGCGGGCAGGGCCGGACTCGACCTGAAGCTCGGTCTGGGCCCGAACCTGACGCTCGATGCGGCCGTGAACCCGGACTTCGGTCAGGTGGAGGCGGACCCGGCCGAGGTCAACCTGACGGAGTTCGAGACACGGTTCTCCGAGCGCCGGTCGTTCTTCAGCGAGGGCACGCAACTGCTGAACGTCGGCCCGAACTTTCTCTATACCCGGCGCATCGGAGCGCGTCCCACCGGCGACGCGTCGGGCGATTACGTCGACTATCCGACGGACAGCACGATTCTCGGGGCCGCGAAGATCACCGGACGGCTCGATTCCGGGACGTCGATCGGACTGCTGGGGGCGGTCACCGACGAGGAGTTCGCCAACACCGCAAGCACCACGTCACCCGAGATCGGCCGCACCCGTGTCGCGGCGCGCACGGTCTATGGCATCGCCGCCGTTCAGCAAGAGTTCGGTGAGCTGGCCTCGACGGCCAGTGCCGGCATCGGCGTCGTGCATCGCAATCTGGCCGATGACGATCCGCTCGCCGCCGAGCTGGCGCGCAACTACGTCGCTGCCTCCGGCGAAACGCTGCTGCGCTTCAAGGGTGGAGAGTACGAGGTGCGGGCCAGCGGGCTCGGGCTGTTTCTCAATGGTGACGCCGCGGCGATCGAGCGCGTCCAGCGGTCGAGCATCCTGTACTACCAGCGCCCCGATCGAGGTGACGACCGTTCGGTGGATCCGACACGCACGTCGCACCGGGGTGGAGCGGTCAGTGCTGGCATCTCGCGTGTCAACGGGAGGCACTGGCTCTTCAGTGCGAATTCGAAGTTCGAGTCGTCGGGATTCGATACGAACAGCCTCGGCCAGGTTCGCCGCGCGGATGGGATCGAGCCGACCGCGACGCTTCGATATCGGGAAACCCAGCCGGGCCTCCTGTTTCGCAACTACAGCATCTCCGTCAACACGCGAGATGAGTGGAACTGGAGCGGCAACCACTACTCCGGGTCGATTCGTCCCGCGATCGACCTGACCTGGAACAACTTCTGGACGTCGAACGTCTCGGTCACGTTCGACCAGCGCGCGAAGAACACCACGCTGGCGCGCGGCGGTCCGCGCGTGGGGACACCGCGTGGATGGACGGCCCAGGCGAGCCTCGGAAACAGCCTGGCCAGCGAGACTCGATGGTGGGGTCGTGTCTCGATCGGAAACGACGAGAACGGCGGAAGCCTTCGGGAGGTCCGAGCCGTGCTCTCCATGCGGCCGACGCCTCGGTGGCAGCTGTCGATCGAGCCGTTCCATAACCGACAGATCGAATCCCAGCAATACGTGACGAGCGTCGACGGCGGCCGGCCGCAGACCTTTGGTCGACGATATGTCTTCTCGTTCATCGAGCGCAGCACACTCTCGGCGGAGCTGCGGACGACCTTCACGCTGAAGCCGGATATGACCATCGACGTCTACGCCGAGCCGTTCGCTGCCTCGGGCCGGTTCTACGACTATGGCGAGTTGCTCGCGCCCGGCAGCCGCGAGCGGCTTGCGTATGGCACCGCCGGGACGACGCTCGAGTTGCAGGCCGATGGTAGCCGCCTCGTCTCGGCAGACGGATCGAGCTTCACGCTCGCCCCGCGTGATTTCAACGTCCGGTCGTTCCGTAGCAACGTCGTCCTGCGGTGGGAATGGACGCCAGGCAGCACGCTGTTCGTCGTGTGGCAGCAGGACCGCCAGCGCCAGGAGATGCTCGGCACCCGGATTGGTCCCGGTGACCTGTTCGGATCGCTCACGGCGCCCGGCAGCAACGTCTTCCTCGTCAAGACGTCGTTCTGGATTCCGGTGGGATGAGGGGCCGGGGGTCAGGGATCTGGGATCAGAGATCTGGGGTCAGGGATCTGGGATCAGAGATCTGGGATCAGAGATCTGGGGCCGGGGAGCGGGCTCCGGATTCTGATCCCCATTCAAAGGTCAGATCCCGGCCCCCTGATCCCCGGCCCCCGTCCCCCGATCCCCGGCATGGCTCGCCGCTGCAGCACCTCCTGGACGGCGCGATGGGCCTCCAGGATCGCGGCGTCGGTGTGCGGGCTCGCGGCGGCGTCCGAGTTGGCGATCGTGATCGACCCGATCGGTTGTCGCGCCTTGACGCACGGACGCTCGTCGGTTGCGGTGAAGACCCACTCCAGCGGGTCGGTGAGACTGTTGTAGGTGTAGGCGTAGCCGTGCGGCCAGCGGTTCACGCTGATGGCGATGATGTCGCGCGCCGGATCGAAGCCACCGCCCGAGAGCGTGCGTCCGAGCTGATCCCGGATCTCGTGCTCGAACGTCTCGAAGCTGGCTGACAGGAGATCCTGACGGCCGAGCCGGTACTGCTCTTTCCGCGGTGGTCCAGGCGTGACCGGGTAGCGGGTCAGGCTGAGCACGATGGGCTCCTCCGGGCTCTCGGCGTGCCGCAGGTCGCCCAGGCTCACCGCCTCGTCGAGGCGGACGCGCGCGTGGTACATCGTTGGCGCGCTCACGCTCCTGACGCCGAGCTTCTCGAACGCGCTCCAGTTTCGGATCGCCACGCTCGTGTACACGAGCGGCGCCTTGACGCCGTACGCGAGCGCCTCCTTCTGCCCGGTAGGCACTTCCGGTACGAGGTACGGAATCATCGTATTCCAGCAGGCCATCACGGCGTGCCGGCCGCGCACGTGGTGGGTCCGTCCCCCGCGCACGTAACTTAACCTCGACCTCTGCGCTCGAGCCGGAGCCCGCGTGCCGGGCACGCACGACGGTACTGTTCAGCCGGATCCGGGCCGTCTGGCCCCGGCGATCCAGTTTGCCGTAGTCGACCTTCGCCGTGGCGACGTCCTCCTGCGTCGAGCCCGGTACGGCGTCTGGCAGGAGCCAGCGGACCAGGAGTCGAGTGACGGTCGCGTTGCCGTCCGGGAAATGCACATCGCCTTGGCCGGTCGTTTGCCGTCCGTGATGGCCTCCCGGCAGGTCGGCGAGCATGCCGTCGGGTGTCGGCTCGAGATCCATGCCCTGAAACCCTGGCCGTCCCATCTGCCACGCGAACAACGCCGGCAGCGTGTCGATACCGGTCACGAAGCTGCCGGCGCCGGTTTGTTGGTAGAACCAGAGCACCTCGGGGTCGACCTTCACGAGATCGAGCAGGAAGGCCGTGTAGCTCATCGTCGCGAGGCGCACCTTCTTTTCCGCCGAGGAGAGGCCGGGCAGATAATCGGGCGCGCTCGGCGCCTGAAGCCTGAGCAGGTCGTGCCGAGCTTTCGACGAGAGTGGCGTCCGCGACAGGAACTCGCCGTCGAAGCCGACGCCCCCGGCCGGCGCCTTCACGAGGCGGTCCTCGCCCCAGGTCTCTCGATCGAAGAAGTACGATGCGCCGAGTCCCATCCGTCGGTACAGCCCACTCAGCTTCGAATTGTCCGACGTGAACCTGTCCAGGTCGACGCCGATGTCTTCGAGGAGCTGCCGGGAGGGCAGGTTGTAGCGCTCGGGCGACTCGATGTTCAGGGTGCCGCCGTTGAGTACCAGCGTGCGGCCGTCGTACTGGAACTCGTTCCGCTTGGCATGGCCGCCGAAGTCGTCGTGATTGTCGAGGATGAGGACCCGGGCGGTTCGGCCGATGTGTTTGATGAAGAAGTGCGCGGCCGCCAGCCCGCTGATCCCACCGCCAACCACCACGAGGTCGTATTGTTCGCCCGTGTCGACCGCATCCGAGAAGTCCCATTCCCGCCGATCGCGAAGCTGGTGTCCCACCTCGAAGGAGCCCTCGTGGCTGCCACGCATGCCGGTGAGGGCCGGCGGGTAGTCGTCGCGCGCCTGCGGTGCGAACCCATGCTCACCCGCAAAGGCGACCGCCCGGCGGGGCATCACGAGTGCTCCGCCAATCGGGACGGCGAGGCCCTGGATGAAATCGCGCCGGGTGATCTGCCGATCCATCCCGAGATCGCGGTCGCGCTTCGGCATCGAGGCTCCTTCGTGGGCTGCTGGAAGGTTGGAATCGTAGCACACGCACGGTCCGCGGCGTCCTGGTCGTCAGGATCAATTTCCGCCACTCTTCGGCGGCATCTCCTATATAATCTCCGCCATTCGGATCTAAGCTCGGAAGATACCTGACGCCTTTGTTTGGACGATCAGACCCTTTCGCACGGCCAGGTGCTCACCCGCTGGTGGCGGTGAAAGCGAGCGATGTTCCCCCTGTGGAGGAAAGAAGATGAGAACAGACCAGAAACCCCTGTGGGGGCCGATCGGCGCCGCGTGTCTGGCGCTGGGTCTTCTGATGGCGCTGCAGCCCGCGGCAATAGCCCAAGACCGCGGTAATCCAGACGGAGAGTGGCGCTATCAGAGCGCGGATGCCTGGGGCACCCGGTACTCCTCGCTAACGGACATCGATGCCGACAACTTCGATGAACTCGAGACGGCCTGGATCTGGCGCGGGGACAACTTCGGCCCCACGCCCTCGTTCGTGTCCCGTTCGACCCCCACCTACATAGACGGCATGCTCTACACCGTGTCCGGGCGACGTCGAACCGTCGTGGCGATCGATCCCGCCACCGGGGAGACCCGCTGGACCTACAGTGAGCCGAACACGAAGCGGTGGGAGCGCTCCATGCGTGCCGACTACGGCAAGGGCGTGGCGCACTCGTACATCGACGGTCGCCTGGTGCTCTACGTCATCACCCCTGGCTTCTTCCTTCACGCGATCGACGCCGAGACGGGTCACCACCTGGAGGGCTTCGGCAAGCCGGTGCCGCTGGACGGATTCCCTGAGAGTGGCGTCGTCGACCTGCTGCCTGACCTGATCGGTGACTGGGCTCCCTGGCAGCGGTCCGAGAACGAATTCGACGCCGACTATGGGATCCCTCGGGAGCTCGGCTACATCACCAGCTCGTCGCCGGCGATCGTCGTCAACGACGTGGTGGTCGTTGGTAACTCCGCCGAGCAGGGCTACAACCAGACGCGTGGGCAGAACGTGCCGGGCGACCTCATGGGCTTCGACGCGCGGTCCGGAGAATTCCTCTGGAAGTTTCACGTCATCCCGCGTCCGGGAGAGTTCGGGCACGATACCTGGTTGAACGACGCATGGGAATCCACCGGGGACATCTCGTCGTGGGCCCCGCTGTCCGCCGACTTGGAACGGGGCATCGTCTACGTTCCGACCAACCCGCCGACCATCGACTATTACGGAGGGTTCAGGCCGGGGGACAACCTGTTCGGCACCAGCGTGATTGCCCTCGACGTCAAGACGGGTGAGCGCCTCTGGCATTTCCAGACGGTCCACAACGATCAGTGGAACTACGACCTGTCGAACGTGCCGATCGTCGCAGACCTGACGGTCGACGGCGAGGCGATTCCGGCGGTGATGCAGAATTCGAAGACGGGCTTCGTCTATGCCTTCAATCGCGTGACGGGCGAGCCGATCTGGCCGATCGAGGAGCGCGAGGTGCTACAGACCGAGGTGCCGGGCAACTGGACGTCACCGACGCAGCCCCATCCGACGAAGCCAGCGCCGGTCGAACCGCACGGGCTTCCCGAGGCGGATCTGATCGATTTCACGCCGGAGCTCAGGGCCGAGGCGCTCGAGATTCTGAAGCCGTATCGGGTAGGCGGCCCGTTCCTGCCGCGGATGCACGAGGGCCACACGAGCGAGTTCACGGCCAACATCACTTGTTATGGCGGTGTGAACATCACGCATCCGGTCTCCATGGACCCGGAGACGGGCATCATGTATGTGGCCTCGTCAAGACGGTGCGGTGGCGGCTTCGTCGCGCCGGGCGCGGACAAGGACGATCCGGACGCTCCCTACACGACCGGCACGACGATCGTGGACTGGGTGCGGGGCTCCAGCGCCCGGGTTACCGGTCCGCAGGGTCTCCCGCTCTTCAAGCCGCCCTACAGTCGTGTCACGGCCATCGACATGAACACGGGCGAGCACAAGTGGTGGATCCCCATCGGCGACACGCCGGACCGGATCAAGAACCATGAAGCACTCCAGGGGATCGACCTCGGCAAGACCGGTGGAACCTCGACGCCCATCTCGATGGTCACGGGCAGCCTGTTCTTGACCACCGAGGGCCGCGGCGGCAAGCCGGTGCTGCATGCCTGGAACAAGGCGACCGGCGACCACATCGGCACCGTCGACCTTCCAGTCCAGGGTCAATACGGGATGATGACCTACCGGCACGAGGGCACCCAGTACATCGTCGTCCAGATCGGGGGCTCGGACTATCCGAGCTCGCTGGTGGCTGTCGCGTTGCCGTGACCGCGTGACCTGACCGCGTGACCTGACCGGATGAACCCCGGGGGACGCACCTGTCCCCCGGGGTTCTCGCTCTCGTCGCCTCCCTTGATGAGCCTCGCCCCACGTCTGAGGGTGCTGGTATTCGATTCGTGATGAGCCTTTTCGTCCAGCCCGTACGTCGGCCGTCGGCGGTTCGCGTCGGAGGCTTCCTGCTGCTTCTGGCGCTCGCCGTGCCGCCGGCGTTCGCGCAGCCGCAACAGGTGATGGTGACTCCGTCGGTCATTGACTTCGGCGGGGTGCCGCTCGGTGAAAGTGCCACTGTCCTCGTACGGATGGCGAACGTCGGCGGGCTGCCGCTCACGGTGATCCAGCTGTCCGTCGATGACCCGCAGTTCGCCGTCAATTCCCAGGGCCCCTTCACGTTCCCTCCAGGCAACTTTTGGGTGGTCGGCGTGAGATTCGACCCGACCCGGCCGGGCCCGATCGACGGTGTCCTGACCATAGAAACCGACGACCCCAATCAGCCGATCGTGGACGTGCCGCTCATGGGCGTCGGGCTCGCTGGCCAGATCGAAGTTCAGCCACCCCGCGTCGACTTCGGCGAGATCGACATCGACCGACCCGAGACGTCGACGATCGTCATTCGCAACGCCGGCAACGTCGCTCTCACCGTGCAGGTAGTGGCGGATGTGGGACCTGCGTTCACGGTGGATTCATCCGGACAGTTCACGCTACCGCCAGGCGCCTCTCGCGAGATCGGGGTGACGTTCGCTCCGCTGATGGAAGGTGCTGCGACCGGCCAGGTCGTCATTCGGAGCGACGACTCCAATCAGCCCGTCGTCTCCGTCCTGCTGCAGGGCTTCGGCATTCTCCGACGCGTCGGCTTCGAGGTGTCGGTGTCGCCGACGAATATCGGGATCGTGCCTGGCAGCACGGCGCCAGTCACCTACTCGTTCGAGGAGACCGAGAGCCAGGACATTGTCATCCGGAGCACCGCGGCGTATCTCGAGCTGTCCGACGGCCGGCGAGTCGACCTTGCGGCGGAGCCGTTCGAGCGCCAGCTGACTGCCGGCGATCGCACCTCGCTCGACGACGTCGTGCTGATTCCAGAAGGGGTGCTGGACGGACTACCGCTCGGAGACGTCCGGTTCGTGCGGACCTTCACCGGCACGAGCAACGGTCGCGAGACGACCGTCGAAGCGATCGTCGAGCTGACGCCGACCGGGTCGTTCGGTGCCGACTTCGCCGTAACGACCGTGGCGGTTACCTTCCCGACGTCCGGCCTGACCGTACCCCTCGGAGCACCGCTGCACGCCATGGCGACCATCTTCGGTGAGGGCAGTGGCTCGGCGCTCGGCGCGTGGGTGGTCAATGGTAGCGCCGTCGAGACGTTCTCTGTCGACCTGACAGGCGGGCGGGCCGTCGAGATCGAGACCCTCATCTCCTTGCCGACCGGGATCATCGGGCTTCAGGAGCTGACCGTCGAGCTCACCAATTCCTCACTCCGTTCGCCTCCGGTCCAGTACCTCGTGACGACCCGATCGCTGGAACGCCTGCGCTTGCTCTTCGAGGAGGGATTCCGTGCGTACCTGCGACAGGGCGCCCCACCGCAATGGTCCTGGACGCCCAAGACGGCCGTTCTCGCGTACGACGTCATGGTCGATGGGGAGGTCGTGGCACGAACGCGTCGGCCGACGTGGACCCTTACGTCGGGTGTGATTCCGACGCTGATCGAGGGGCCGCACACGATCGAGATTATCGCTCGATACAGCGAAGCCGACGACGCCGATGTGGCGCCCGCGGACCGCGTCGCCAGTCGCTTCGAGATTCTCGATGCGTTGATGCGCGTGGACTCGAGCTGCGAGTCACCGGAGACCTGCTCGTGGAGTGGCCCCGGCGGCGATGGGCTCTTCCGAGTGGAGGTACGCGACCGTCGCACGGGCGACGTCGCCTACCGGCGGGTCACTCGGCTGACTCAGATGAACGTCGATGAGGTTCGGGCCGTCGTCGGGCGACGAGCCGCCTACGTCTGGACCGTGGAGGCGCTGAACGATTACGGCGACACCATCGGTCGAAGTGACCCGCTCGATCTGCCGCTGGCTGCGAGATGAAGACGACCCTGCGCATCATCCTGGCGATCTGCGCCGGAGTCGTCCCGGCTCGGGCCCAGACCTTCACGGTGCTCGCGCCGGCCGACGGCTCGCAGATGGAGTTCATCCGTCCTGTCGTCGTCATCGGGTTTCCCGTGAACTCTGTCTCGGGATCCGAGCGGGGTCGGATTCGCGTGACGCTCGACGAGACGGACGTCTCGGAGTTTCTCGTCTGGGGCGCCGATCGCGTCCGTCTCCGGTCTCCCGTTCCCGTCAGCCCTGGTGCGCACGTTGTCGAGCTCACCCGTCGTGGCGATGGTGGCGACGATGAGCCGGAGATGCTCGCCCGGGTGACGTTCGAGACCATCCCACCGGGTCGTCCGTCGACAGCCAACGTGAAGCTGGCGGACAGCTCGACGCTCGAGCTGAACGACCCCGACAGGGACACCGTGACGGTCGCGCCGCACGCCGACGGCGCGATCGATGGACCGTGGGGACGCACCCAGTACGACGCGACCTGGACCCAGTCCATCGCGCTGGATGATGCACCTCAGATCGCGCAGGCGCCAAACTTCGTGGTGGAGCACGAGCAGGGACGGTTGCGTGCAACCGCTGGTGTCACGAGGCTCGAGGCCATGGAGCGCTCACAGTTTCTCGGCCTGCGAACCCTGCGGCGGGTCGTCGAGGCGACCTACGATCGTCCGAGTCTCGGGCGTCTGCGCGTATTCTCGAACCTGGCCGATGCGATCCCGGGCGCGGCGGGACAGCGAGCCTTCAAACAGTGGATCCAGGGGGTCGCCTGGCAGCCGGCGGTTGGCAGCCAGCGCGTGGCCGTGACGCTGACCGCCGAGACAGTTCGCGACCGTGACACGGCAGCGCGCACGAGCGGGTCGTTCGTCCTGCCGGAGCGAGGCACCCTGGTCGGCGCCCTTGCCGCGGTGTCGCTCGGCGGAGGCTGGAACGCCGGCGTGGAAGTGGCCGCGAGCCGACGAGAAATCTCGGCCGGTACGACCCGAGAAAACGGGAGTGATTCGGCGTTCCGGTTCGACTTGACAGGAACGCTGGCCGGGAACAACATCGAGGCACGCGTCTCGAGAGTCGGCACGAGGTTCGGCAATCCCGGTGACCCCGGCCTGAAGAGCGACAGGCAGGTGGGCGAGGTTGTCGTGTCACGCCGTGCTCGCCGCTGGAACTATCGGTTTCAGGCGTCGTTCGCCAGCGATGGGCTCGATGGCACCAGACGGTCGGCCGATGAAGCCCGTTACCGCCTCACCGTGCAGACCAACATTCGGTCGGGGCTCAGAGCGACGGTGAACCTGGATCACCAGGCGGTCGACGGGATGCGGGCCGATCGCGCGCAGACGAAGAGCCAGTTGCGGCTGGACCAGCGACGCGGCCGCCTGCGGTGGGACCTGCGTCTTGGCCTGACAGAGACGGATGATCGATTTCGGCAACGGACCGTCTCGGTTCGAAAGCTGCGCGGATCGGTTCGATTTGCCGGAACCGGCGTGATGACCTGGTCGGCTGGCGGCGGCCTCGAGTCGCGTGACGACAGCCGGAGGCAGACCCGGCGGCGGAACCTCTTTCTCGAGCCGGTGTGGCGGCTCGGCGACCAGAGCCGGCGGCTCTCGGTTCGGCTCGTGTACGACTTCCGGCGGACGCCAGGACGAACCGACACGCGAAAGCTGTCAGGGCGAAGTAGCCTGTCCTGGACGCCGTCGAACGCCTGGCATGGCGCGACGCTCGTCGTCGACCTCGGCTGGGATAGACTGACGGACCGGCTTCTCGACTCGATGCGGACGAATCGCGTGGCGGCCCTCAAGCTCGTGTTCGCACCGCAGTGGATATCCGGTTCGCGGTAGCCGAGAGGCATCCAACGCGGCGCCGCGGGCTGGGACCGACGCCGCGAATGCAGACCAACACCGTCGCGCGAATGGAGATCAACGAATGATACCCAGGCACATCGGATCGGTCCTCGTCGTGTGTGCGGTCGTCGTCCTTGGCTCAGCCTCGTCGGTTGACGCCCAGGACACCCTGGAGCTCGCCGAGCAGGAACTCGACGAGCTAGCCGAACGTGCGCAGCGAGGCGTTGGCGAGCTCGAGCAGTGCGACGACTCGTTCGACCAGGTGACGACCGAGCGGCCGGACGAGGATGGCTCGACGATCGACTGGTTGGCCTATGGCAAGCTCATCGGGCAGTGGTATCTTGCCTGCAAGGCCCTGGAGGCGGGTGATCCGGCACCGGCGCTGATGCTCGCGTTTCGCGAGATCGTCAAGAAAATTCCACCGATGCCCGTCGGTCCGAACGCCGTCGATCCTGCGGCGCACCTTCGCACGAAGGTTCGCGAGACTCGAAGCCTGATCGAACGACTGGGTGGTCTCTGGAACACGATGCTCGGACGCTACACCGCCGAGCAAGAAGCCGTCGGCGAACATTCCAAGGAACCGGAGACAGGCGCGTAAGCCGTCTTCATTCTCGAAGGGAGACCGAAATGCATCGATTGATTTGTGCCGCCGCCCTCGTGATGTTCACCCTCGCGCTCACGAGCCCTGCCGAGGCCGCCCTGAGCTGCACGCTCAGGAGCTCGGATGGTTCGGTGACCGTGAATCTGGGTGGCACCGGTGGAGACAACGTCTACGGTGTCGTGCTCGATAGCAGCGGATCGCCGGTCAGCGGAGCGGAAGTCGACATCTACAACCGGACCGAGGATGAGGCCGGCGATGACCAGAGCGGAGTGCGCGGCGCCTACGACATCGATCTGGACGCCGAGGTGGGCCACGAGGTGACCGTCTTCGTCACATGGGAGGACGCGCGTGGCGTCAAGCGCCAAGTGCAGGGCGATTGCACGTTGAAGTAGGGGACGCGCGAAGAGGATTCCGATGCGACAGGCCGGAGAATGCATGGTGCCGGGCGCCGCACGCACGCTCGGCATCTACCTGCACGACGACCGCCAGGCGGTGCGGCCCTGCTGACGATGGCTCCCGCGAGTGACTGACGGACACGACGGCCGACACGCCCGGGTTCGCCCCGAGGCCCGGTTGCGGACGATGCTCGGAGACTCCATGACGAAGACCTCGCGTTTCGTAGTGTGGCTGACGCTGGTTGCCGGCCTCGTCGGGCTGCCACCAGCCGCCGGCGCGCAAGACTGGCCTCAGTGGCGTGGCCCGAATCGCGACGGTGCGGTGGCGTCGTTTCGCGTGCCGGCCGTCTGGCCCGATCGGCTGACCCTGCGTTGGAAGATCGACGTTGGTCTGGGCTACGCGACGCCGCTGGTGGTGGGCGGCCGTATCTACATGTTCACTCGGCAGAGTGGCGACGAGGTCATGACGTCACTCGACGCTCGCTCGGGTGCCGAGATCTGGCGCAGCGCGTACGCGGCGCCCTTCGATATGAGTTCGGCCACTGCACGCCACCGCGCGGGACCAAAATCGACGCCGACGTTCGCGGACGGTCGACTGTTCGCTCTCGGCATGAGCGGCATCGTCACGGCGTTCGACGCCGAGTCGGGCCGGCGGATCTGGCAGACTCCACCCCCGCCCCTGGAGCCGCTCTACCATACGGCGATGTCGCCGATCGTCGACGGCGATCTCGTGATCCTGCATGTCGGCGGTCATGATGCCGGCGCGCTCACGGCGTTCGACGCGGCGACCGGTGACGTTCGGTGGATGTGGAACGGCGATGGTCCGGCCTATGGGTCGCCAATGATTTTCGAACTGGACGGGACTCGACAGGTCGTGACGTTCACGCAGGAAAATTTCGTCGGGGTCTCGCTGGCGACCGGGGAGTTGCTGTGGCGCCGCCCCTACACGACACCATCCACCACCACCTCGCAGACGCCGATTCTCCACCGCGACACCGTGATCGAGGCTGGTCGTTCGAATGGCATCACCGCGTTTCGCGTCGAGCGCGAAGGCGATGGGTGGACGACGGAGGATGTGTGGCACACGGATGAGGTCTCGCTGTACATGACCAACGGCGTCGTCGTCGATGGTGTCCTGTTCGGGCTGTCGCACCTCAACAGCGGTCAGTACTTCGGCCTCGACCTCGATACAGGCGAGGTGCTCTGGAAGGGTGCGCCTCGGCAGGCGGAGAATGCGGCCATCAGCCGCGCCGCCGAGACGATTTTCTCGCTTCAGGACAACGCCGAGCTCGTCGTCGTTCGGAGCAGTCGGACCGGATTCGAGCCGGTCGCCCGCTACGAGGTGGCGACCAGTGAGACCTGGGCCCAGCCTGCGATGTCTGGCAACCGGCTGTTCGTGAAGGACGTGTCGAACCTGAGTCTCTGGACGCTGGACTGAGACGAGAGTCCGCGATCGACCGAGCTCATCGCGTATCCCGTTCGTCTTCGAGCCGGGTGATGCGGCCGTCGTGATCGACGACACGGCTGGCCAGCCAGTCGTGGCCCTCGGCGATCACGCGCACCTGGTCGCGCATCGCCTCTGCCAGCACGTCCATGTGGCGTCGGGTGCGCTCACCCTCCTCTTTCAGTTCCGCCTTCGTGGCGAGTGGCGCGATAGCCTTCTTCAACTCCGCCTTCGTCGCAAGTGGCGCGATGGCCTTCTTCAGCTCAGCCCTGGTGGCCAAGGTTGGCAGAATCTGCTCGATCGCGCGGGTGCGCCGATCGATGTTTCTGATCATTTTCTCCATCGTCTGACTGTCCATCCAGGAAACCTCCCGATTCTACCATCGTCAAGAGCAAGCGGCGTGCCGTCATCGGGCGGGTATAATCGGTCGTTCTCGTTCTCGTTTACGTTTCAGTGCGTTATTTCGGGAGAGTCGAATGCGGTACTCAGGCTGGTCACTGGCACTCGCGATCGCGATTCCGGCCGTCGCCCTGGCGCAACCCGTCGTCACCGCCGATGACTACGCGCGGGCCGAAACGTTCCTGAGCGGCAACACGAATCGCCTGGTTTCCGGAACCATGGCCGGACAGACATGGCTCGGCGACGGGCGGTTGGTCTACCGCAACAGCATCCCGGAAGGCACGGAGTTCGTGATCGCTGATCCCGACGAAGGCTCGCGGATGCGAGCCTTCGATCACGTCAGGATGGCTGAGGCGCTTTCGAGCGAATCGCGCAAGACGTACGAACCGTTCGAGTTGCCGACCCGGCAGTCCAGTTGGTCGGACGACGGCCGCATGATCCGCTTCGACGTCGACGGCGAACGATACAGCTGTGACGTCGAGAGCTACGTCTGCGGGACGGTCGATATCGATGATCGGGCACGCGACGCGATTGTCTCGCCCGACAGTCTCCGCGCCGCGTTCATTCGTGACCACAACCTGTGGGTTCGAGACCTCGAAACCGATGCCGAGACCCAGCTCACGACGGACGGGGTCGAAGACTTCGGCTACGCGACGAACAATGCCGGCTGGACGAAGAGCGATCGCCCGGTGCTCATGTGGTCGCCGGATTCGAAGAAGATCGCGACGTTCCAGCACGACGGCCGGGGCGTGGGCCAGATGTATCTCTCCACTACGAACGTCGGTCACCCGGAGCAGGCGGCGTGGAAGTATCCACTGCCGGGTGACGAGCACATCTTCCGCCTCCATCGCGTCGTCATCCATCTCGACGACGCGGCCGGCCCGCGTCTCGTCAGGCTCGACATGGATCCCGATCCGCACCGGTCCACGATCTCTGACCAGGTGGCGTCGCGCGGCGGAGGATGGCTCGACGTCGAGTGGAGCGACGACTCGGCCACGCTGGCTTTCGTCTCGTCGTCGCGCGACCACAAGAGCGCGACGCTCCGGATAGCGGACCCGGGGACCGGGCGGGTCCGGACGGTGATGAACGAGACCGTCGACACGTTCTTCGAGGGCGGTGCCGGCCGGGTCAACTGGCATGCTTTGCCGGAGACCGGTGAGGCGATCTGGTTCTCGGAGCGTGAGGATCGGGGGCACCTGTATCTCTACGACCTCGAGACCGGTACGCTCGAGCATCAGATCACGAAGGGTGCCTGGAACGTTCTGCAGCTGCGCCGGATCGACAAGGCGAACCGGATGCTGTACTTCACCGGTGCCGGACGGGAGCCCGGAGATCCGTACTTCCACTACCTGTACCGGATCGGCATGGACGGTACGGGACTCGAGCTGCTGACACCAGAGACGGCGCACCACACGATCACGCTATCGCCGAGTGGCGGCCATTTTCTCGATAGCTATTCCACCCCGACGACCCCACCCGTCTCGGTGATCCGCGACTCGAACGGAGAGCTGACCGCGACGCTCGAGACCGGCGACATCTCGCGGCTCGTCGCGATGGGCTGGAAGCCACCGATCCCGTTCACGGTGACGGCGCGTGACGACGTCACCGCCCTGCACGGCCTGATGTACACGCCGACGAACCTGGACGAGTCGGCCTCCTACCCCGTGCTCAACTATCTCTATCCCGGACCCCAATCGGGCAGCGTCGGGAGCCGTTCGTTTCGACCGTCGCGCGACGACAAGCAGGCGCTCGCCGAGCTTGGCTTCATAGTCGTCGAGCTCGACGCGATGGGGACGCCAGGACGCTCGAAGTCGTTCCACGAGGCGTACTACGGTGACATGGGCGACAACGGCCTCCCTGATCAGATCGCCGGCATCAAGCAGCTCGCTGCGGGGCATCCGTGGATGGATCTGGATCGCGTCGGCATTTGGGGCCATTCGGGAGGAGGCTTCGCGTCGACGGCTGGAATTCTCCGCTATCCCGAGTTCTACAAGGTGGCGGTGTCGGGTGCCGGCAACCACGACAACCGCAACTACGAGGACGACTGGGGCGAGAAGTGGCAAGGACTCCTGATGGAGTCGGACGACACCACGAACTACGACAACCAGGCCAACCAGCTCGTGGCGGACAAGCTGCAGGGCAAGCTGCTACTCGGACATGGCACGATGGACACCAATGTGCCGTTCTACAACACGCTGCTGGTGGTGGATGCGCTGATCGCCGCGAACAAGGATTTCGATCTCCTCCTGTTGCCGAATCGCGGGCATGGGTTCTCGCGTGAGGCGTACTGGATACGGCGCCGGTGGGACTATTTCGTGCGGCACCTGCTCGGCGCCGAGCCGCCGCACGGTTACGAGATCACCACCGCGCTGCGATGACGGACATCGGGAACCTGGAGCAGTCGGCTGTATTGCGAACGCTCGCACCAGGAAGGACGCGATGACTGACCTCACTATCGGGGTGACCGGATGGCTGTTCGTGGCGGCGGCGGCGATGCTCTGGCTTGGCTGGACGCTCCTCCCCGTCCGTCTCGGCACGTTCCTCGAGCCCGGCGATTTCGGCCGAGTCCACGCACGACTCCATCTCTGGATCTGGCTCTATCGCCTGTATCTGTTCGGTCAGGTGTTCACCGTGATGGCCTTCGTGGCGTTCGCGACAGCGACATCCGGCTCGGACGCCCGTATCGTGCTGTGGCCGGCGGTTGCCGTCCTTGGCGTCGGTTCGATGGTGACCGCGCTCGCCGGTGCCTTCTACTATCACTTCGGTGCATGGGGTGCGATCGACATGGCCGGTAAGCCGGCGGAGGTCGTTACGGCCTTCGTCGAATCGTTGAAGCCCAGCACCGAGTACATCACCTGTCTCGTCCGGTTCGGCCGGGTGTTCTTCGGCGTCGGCCAGGTCGTCTTGGCCGCCGGGCTCCTGCTCGGCGGAATCTTTCCGGTGTGGCTTGCGGTCGGAGGAGGAATCCTCGGGCTGGCGGCCATCGCCGTGACGATGGGGTTCGGCGACAACCTCGAGTACTACACGCCGTTGTTCCATCTCAACGCGCTGTGGCTGGCGAGCATCGGCTACGTCGTACTCGTCTCGACGGCCGTCTCCTGACGATTCGCGACTCGCCCAGCCTGGCTCAACCGGCCAGATACGGAATCGTCTGGGGACCCTGTGGCAGGACGCACAGGGTCGACTCGTTGCCCGCCCGCCGCAACGCCTCTCGAACGCTCGCGGCGACGTCGTCCACGGGCTGGAAATGGGCCGCCCGCACCACGTCGTCCGTGAGCCCATCCGACTTGACCAGCACCGACGCGCGACGCTGGATCTGCGCCTGCACCTGGACCTGCCAGGCATCCGGCGCCGAGTAGCCGGGTGCGGTGATCATCGCCAGGAGGCGCTCCGGAGACGACTCCGAGGCCAGGATCCGGCCATATGATCCGTGGTCGGGCACCCCGTCCCGGCACTCCGCCGCACAGACGATCGTGCCGCCTGGCTTCACGACCTTGGAGGCGGCAGACATTCCCTTCACGGACTGGTACAGATTCTGGTCGAGTGGGTAGCCGGAGTTCGTCGTCAGGACTACGTCGAACGGGGCGTCGACGGCGTACATGGCCGACCGCTTGACCGCTTCGCAGGCCGCGTAATGCTCTGCGAACAGCTCGCCCGCGAAGACGCCCGTGATCGCCTGGGCCCGGTTCAGCGTGACATCCACAGCAAAGTGGACGCCGGTCGTTCGGGCGATCTCCCGGACGTCGTCATGCACCGGGTTGCCCTCGATCACGCCCCAGGTGGCGTTCGGATGCCCAATCCGCCGCGCGTCGTGCAGTGCCAGCACCGTGTCGAGGCCTGCAAGGCCCGGCGCGACCATCTTGGGACCGCCGCTGAAGCCGGCGAAGAAGTGCGGCTCCACGAAGCCGGTCGTGATGCGGATGTCGGCCTCGAGCCACGCGCGGTTCAGGTCGATGGGTGCGCCGGTGGCTGTCTCACCGACGTGCTCGAGGCTCGCCCGGTCGCGGCTATTGTGGTTGACGACCCGGCAACGCGAGACGATGTCGCGGCCGAGCATGCGCTCGAGCTCGTCCGGCGTGTTCGCGCGGTGTGTGCCGGTCGCGACCAGAATCGTCACATCATCGGATCGGATTGCCGGCATCTCCTCCAAGAGTGCCGCCACCATGGCGGTGCGAGGCTGTGCGCGAGTGATGTCGCAGACCGAAATGGCCACCGTCTGGCCGGCGCCGGCGATCTGCCTCAGTGGCGGTCCCGCGATCGGGGTGCGCATCGCGGCGACGAGCGCCGCGTGGGGATTGGCCAGCGCCGGTTCGACCGAGGGCTCGATGACCGTGACCCGGTCGTCCGGGAGGTCGACCTCGAGCCCGTCGGTGCCGTAATCGAGTCGCAGGCGCACGGGGCATGATACCCGGGCGCTAGCCACCCGTGAACAGTGTCTGATCGTCGACGAGGCAGATCGGGTTGTCGAACGGATCGCGAGCGTAGAACAGACGCTCGCCCCAGGGCATGGTCGCGACTTCAGTCAGCACGGTCGCTCCAGCACGTTCCGCCCGCAGAAACGCTTCGTGGATGTCTTCGACCGCCACGTAGATGTATTGGTTCTGATGGTGACGCCACCCCTGGTTCAGTGGATCCCCGTCTGCGACTGGATCGTAGACGGCGAGGATGGTGCCGCCGAGATCGAAGTAGTGTCGCCCGGGCGAGATCCGCTCGCCAGCTTGCTGAAACAGTGTCGCGTAAAACGTCGCCGCCTGCGCGATGTTCGTCACCGGCAGGATCACGCGGTAGAGTCTCGATGGCATGTCTGGTCGCTCCAACTCCGAGCCCCGGTGGCCAATCCCCGGCCCCCGGCCCCCGGTCCCCGGAACTCCTATAATGGATCCATGTCCATTCGTCCCGTCAAGAAGCTCATCAAGGCTCAGCCTACTCGGGAGGGTGCCGGCGTCCACCTACGACGCGCCTTCGGGTTCGGCAATACTGACGAATTCGATCCGTTCCTGTTGCTCGACGACTTTCGCAACGACCGGCCGGAGGACTATCGCGCCGGTTTCCCTTGGCACCCGCACCGTGGCATCGAGACGATCACCTACGTGCTGGCCGGCACGGTCGACCATGCGGACAGTCTGGGCAACGCAGGCGCGATCGGGGCTGGTGACGTGCAGTGGATGACGGCGGGGAGTGGGATCATCCATCAAGAAATGCCGCAGGGCGACGGCGATGGCCGGATGCACGGATTCCAGCTATGGGCCAACCTGCCCGCCGCGTTGAAGATGACCGCTCCACGCTATCAGGACGTTCAGTCGGGCGACGTGCCCGAGGTGACCGACGATGATGGGACGACGATCCGGGTGATCTGCGGGAACGTGTGGGGCGCGACTGGTCCCGTGGACGGGATAGCGGCCGAGCCGCAATACATCGACGTCTTCGTGCCGCCCGGCATACGCAAGAGCCTGCCCGTCGAGACGACGCGTCACGCCTTCGCCTACGTATTCGCCGGCTCCGGCCGATTCAGCAATGCGTCCGATCCCCAGGCTGTTCGCACCGACACGCTCGGGGCCGCGGGCCCCGGATCCGACGACGTGGCCGACAACCGGTCGCTGGTCCTGTTCGACAACGGGGACGAGGTGACCGTGCGCGCTGGGGAGCACGGCATCCGCTTCCTGCTGGTCTCCGGCAAGCCGCTCGAAGAACCCGTGGCCTGGCACGGTCCCATTGTCATGAACACGCGGGCGCAGCTGCAGCAGGCGTTCGCCGAGTATCAGGCCGGCACGTTCCTGAAGCACACTGGGTGACGAGTCCTACCTGACCAGGTGCAGCTCGGACTGCTGGCGCAGCATCCAGCGCATCTGGTCTTCCAAGGTGACCTCCGCCTCTTCTTCAAGAGCCATCCGAACCCGCTGGCCGTCCCATTCGGCCACCGGCGTCGTCACCTGCAGCTCGGTCGAGAACCACATGTTCGCCAGCACCGGCACATCGCCTCGCCCCGGCACGCCCTCCTGGTAGTCCCAGAGTCCGATCAGCGGACCTGCACCATGACCGTGGTCGCCGATCGGGTGCGTGTACATCGTGCCGTCGAGTTCCTTGGCGCGCATCTGCTCGAGGACGGCGTTCAGGACGTCGTTGCCGGACATACCGACCTTCGTCTGCTCCATCAGGATGTCCTGGAGGCGGTTGGCGTTCGCGAACGCGACCTTCAGACCCTCCGGAGCGTCGGTCTCTTCCTCACGCAGCACGTAGGCCATGTGCTGAGTGTCGGTGTTCAGCCGCATGGCCGTGATCCCGAAGTCGCAGTGGAGCACGTCGCCAGGCAGGATGATCGGATCGTTGCCGAGATCCTCCGACGTGGCACCGTGGCGCTGCACGCTGACTGATGGCTGGAACCACGTGCCGAGTCCGAGATCGTGAACTCGCTGGCGCATCCACCAGACGACGTCCTGGGTCGTCGTCTGGCCGGGCGTGATGACGAGGTTCGAGAAGGCCGCCGAGATGATCTCGTGCACGACGCCCTGCATGCGGCGGTACACCGGGGTCATGCTCGGGACCCGGAGTGCCAGGTAGTCGATCGCGAGGCGTGGGTTCCGGAGGACGCGTTGCTCGAGATCGGCCCCGAGCGCATCACGCATCTGCTCCCACTCGCCCGCCGTCAGGCCGTCGGCGAAGTTGTGCTCCTCAGAGATATTGACCGCGATGGCCTTCGGGTCACGTTCTCGGACGATGTCGGCGAAGAGCCGCCACTGATCGGAGCCCCACAATTCGGCGCTCTGCTCCGTAGCCGTTGGCTTGTCCGTCCGGTACGCCTCGTACAGGCCACCCATGGAGTTTCCCCCGAGGGCGATTCGTTCGACCCCCGCGTCCGACCCGCGGTCGTGAAAAATGTAGATCGTCCGGCGTCGGGCGGCGAAGGCCGTCGGCGAGACGAGCGCTCGAAAGACCGGATCCTCGTTGTATTCGCGCATCGCCACGACCCACATGTCCACGCCGTGGTCTCGCATGACCTTGGGTAGGTTCACTTCCAGACGCTCTTTCAGCCACGCCTGCTGGGTCGCGGCCTGCTGGCGCAGCGTTCCGAAGGGCCGCGCCGAGACGTAGGGCTCGGTCGACTGGCTGAAGACGGGGGCGGGCAACAGGATACCGACGAGGAGCGAGAGGTGGATCAATGAGTGACGCATGGAACGAGTTCTCCCTTCCAGAGCGATGTCCAGGACACCGATAGTATAGGAGACGCAGCGAGGGGGCCCGAGGCTGACCTCGCGGCGGGCCGGCGAGGTAGAATGCGGCGACCACAGCGTTCCGCGCCCCGAGCGGACGAGCGAGCGGCCGATGCTGCGAACGATCTTCTTCAGCGACCTCGATTCGCCGTTCGGGTTGCCCCACCTCTTCGATTTGCTCTCGACGCCAGGGTGCGATGTCGTGGCAGTCGTGGTCGGCCCCGGTCCGTCCGAGACGAACGGCCGGATGACGGTCGTCGACCGGTGGGGCCAGGCCGTCACGCGCGACTTGCTCGAGGCGACGGCTAGCGTCCCGGTGCTTCGGCCGGCCGAGCTGGCGGACGCGGAGTTCCTGGCACGGCTCCTCAGCCTATCGGCTGACGTGATCGTCAGCGCCGGATTCTCGCGTATCGTGCCCAGCGACGTCCTGCGCACACCCGCGCTCGCGGCCGTCAACCTGCACCCCTCACGACTGCCTCGCGTTCGTGGCCGGAATCCATGGTTCTGGACCGTGGCCTCGGGTGAAAACGAGGCGGCTGTCACGGCCCACCACATGACCGGCGCGGTCGACGCCGGCGACATCGTCTTTCAGGTGGCGGTCCCGATCGATTCCCGGGAGACGGCTTCATCTCTTCGGCACAAGACGACCGTCGAGAGTCTTCGTCTCGTGTCACGCCTCGTCGACGCAGCCTCGCGCGGTCATCTCCCGGGGGTGCCGCAAGATCTCGCGACTGGCTCGATCTTCGGCGAGCCGACCGACGACGATCGAACGATCGATTGGTCCGCGCCGTCGGAGGCCGTGGACCGTCTGATTCGGGCGTGTCTGTCGAGCCCGGGTGCCGTGACCAGATTTCGCGGGCATGCCGTGCACGTGCTCGAGGCTGATCTCGGCACGGACGGGACGCTCGTGGGGATCGACGCGACTCCAGGCACCATCCTGAAGGTGACGCCGCACGGCGTCGTCGTGAAAGCGGGAGCCGGTCACATCGTGTTGCGACGCCTGGGCGTGGACGGGCAGCCGATGGCGGCGGCCGCTGCCGCAGGACTGGTCGACGGCGCCGGCACGAGCGAGCGATTCTTGTAGGGGTTAGCAGCCCGTGGTGAACGTCCCGCTGCATCCTGGCTGGCGGCGTTGTTCGTCGTTCAAATACTCGCGGTATTCTCGCTCGTCGCGCCTTGCCATCCAGGCGCATCACCCATCTCGGTGCGACGCGGGACTTTCACCACGGGCTGCTAGGCCGCGCGTGCGCGGCTCGCGACTGGCTTGGTGGCCGTTGCCAGGTAATTCCACGCGTCCGCGTCCCACCGGTCCAGCTGGTCGAGACGTCCCGCGCACCACTGCACACCGAAGAGTGCGGGAACCCGCAGGACGGCCGGCCATGACTGGATGTGCCGGTTGATGGCGTACGCGATTCGCTGGCCTGTGGTCACCCAGGAGCCCGCCATCGGCTCCACCTGGATGTCGTCGCACCCTGCGCGCTCGAGCAGCAGGGAGAAGCCGTGGCGCGAGAAGCGGAAGTAGTCGTGCGGCTCCTCGTGCAGGCCCCAGAGGAAGTTCGCAGTCAGCACCAGGCGCCCGCCTGGACGGAGCACGCGGACGCACTCGTTCACCATCAGCTGCGGGTCCGGCACGTGCTCAAGGACCTGGAACGAGACGACCGTGTCGAACGTGGCCGTCGCGACCGGGAGGGCCAGGCTCGAAGCGTGGACGTCGCCGGTCCTGGTTCCAGCCGTGACCGGAAACTCGAGACCGACGTACCGATCGACGTGCGGCCGGAAGTACGGCTCGTACGGCCGATGGCCGCAACCCACGTCCAGCAGTCGCCCGCTGGCGAGCGGCGCCTGCTCGCGGATTGCGTCCTCCAGCAAGCGACAGATTAGCCAGTTTTCGCTCGTCCACGCCGTCCGAGGATCGCGGTAGGCAGGCATGCAGTTTTACCGAGATTGCCCCGGGTTGATCACGAGGCGATGCGATCGCAGCAGGCGGCGTCCGCGCCGAGCTGGCACAACTGCCGGCACTCGAGCGGCGGCTCCTCCGACTGCATCTTCGACCGCCACGCGTTCATGGCGTCACCGTGCCACACCGCCGGAACGCCATGCTCGACGACGTTGCCGAGCCGGTGTGCCGAATGGATCCGGCAGCAGGGCGTGACGTCGCCTCGCCAGGTGACGTACAGGCTGGTGAACGGCGAGTCGCACGTGGCTTTGGCAGAGTCGAGCGACTCGATGACCTCGAGGCCCTCGTCTCGGCTCCGCGCGCGGAACTCGTCCAGGAGCGAATGACGCGACCGCGCCGACATCAGTGGGATCCGACGATCGTGCGTAGCCAGTGGTGCCGCCCCGTCGGCTCCGGTGCTGGCGAACGGCACGACGTCCACGACGAACAGGCGCTTGACGCCCATACGTGTCGCGAGAGCCGGAAGTCCTGGCAGCGAGGCGATCGTGTCGCTGGTGGCGGTGAACTGCAACGCCGTGTCGATCCGGCCTGCCTGCGTGACGTGCTGCATGTTCCGGATCAGGACGTCGAGCCGTAGGCCGGGTCGCACTTCCTGCAGGCTCTCGGCGTCGCTGCCATCCACGCTGAGGCGCAACTCGTGCAGGCCGGCGTCCGCAAGGCGATCGGCTCGCGCCGGCGTCAGCAGCGTGCCATTCGTGTAGACGATCGTGCGGCCCACCTCGTGGTCGCGGCAATCCCGGACCAGCGCGTCGAGGTCGGGATGGAGCAGCGGTTCGCCGAGGCCGGACAGGTACACCTCGACCGGCGGTCGCGTGAAGCTTCGAAGGAGAGGCACGAGGCCGTCCCGAGGGAAGTCCCCCATCTCGGTGACCGCCGAGTGGAGACAGATCCGGCAGGCGAGGTTACAGCGGTTCGTGACCTCGACCTGCAGGTGAGTCGGCTCTGGCCGTGGTTCCAGCATGGGCTCGGTTTCCACCGAGCGTCTGGCGCGGGTGGACACAGACCGTATGTGCAAGTCAGGTGCCAGCCAGGTGCCAGCAAAAGTGCCAGCCGCTCGAGGGCCAGGAACCGTTGCCGGGTCGGACCAACGGTGGTTTTCGCCCCTCTCGTTGTCGGACCACCGACGCTCCCGGTCCGGTTTTACGGCCCCGGCTCGAGTCGCTGACGGCGCGGGTGGGCGAGGAGCGTCACGTGTGGTAAGACTTGCCCGTTCACACCTGTGGACGCCGAACTGAGGCGAAACTATCCGTGGTTCCGTGGAGCGAATCGATGATTGTCAGCGACCGACTTGGTTTTATCGGATGCATGCTCTGTCTCGTCGCCGCACTTGTGCCGAGCCATGCTCACGCGCAGACGCCAGCCGGCGCCCACGTGCCGCCGATGACAGGCTCGATCATCTTCCTGTACTACGAGGACGTCGAACGCGCGGCGCGCTTCTTCGGTGAGACCCTCGGGTTGGAGGAGACGTACCAGCAACCCGGCGTGAAGGTGTTCTCGGTGACGCCATCCGCCGCCGTCGGTGTCATCGACGTCTCCCGCGCCGACGGATTGTCCCTGGATCACAAGACCGCCTTCGTCACCTTCATCGTCGACGAGCTCGAGGAGGTGGACCGATGGCGCGAGCTGCTGGCGTCGCGGGGGATCGAGGTCACCGAGGTGTCGAATGGGACCGAGACGCCGGTACGATCCGTATGGTTCAGCGATCCGGAGGGCTACCGAATGGAGTTGTTCTCGTGGCTTCCCGAGCCGGGCTGACGGTCCCGTCGTGGCAGCTCGCCGGACGCAGCCTGGGAGGGCGTTTGGCGCGACTCATGGCTGCCCTGCCCCGCCGTTCGTGAAAGAATAGCGGAACCCTTGAACCCTTGAACCCTTGAACCTTTGAACCTTTGAACCTTTGAACCTTTGAACCGCTGTTATTATAGGAGCCTCCATGCCTGAGATTACTCGACGTGTCGCCATCACCCGCCTGGCCGCTGCCGGCGTGTTCGCTTTCGGGATCCCCGAGTGGGCGATCCCCGTACTCGGCCAGGAAGAGACGCTCGTGGCCTTCACCGACATACCCGAGGATTTCGACACGAGCATGGGCGGCCGCTTCCGGATGCTCGACATCCGGACGATCGACGGCATGTACACGCCGGCTGACAAGTTCTACGCGATTCAGCACTACAACGTACCCGAGCTGGATGGGGCATCCTTCCGCCTGAAGATCGACGGTCTCGTGAACCAGACGCAGGAGCTGACACTCGACGACATCAAGGCGCGCCCGCGGATGGATCTGCCGGCGGGCTACGAATGTTCCGGGAACGGCCGGCGCTCCATCCAGGGACTCGTCAGCAACGGCAACTGGGGTGGCACGAGCCTCAAGGCACTGCTCGAGGACGTGGGCCTGGCGGCGAACGGCAAGGAGATCGTCTTCTTCGGCGCCGACCGGGAGACGGAGACGATCGAAAGCCGCGGCCGGAGCTGGGAGCTCGAGCAGGCGTTCGGACGATCGCTGTCGCTGGAGGACGCGCTGAACGGCGGCGCGATGCTCGCCTATGAACTGAACGGTGAGCCGCTGAGCGTCCAGCAAGGTTTTCCGCTGCGCCTCGTGGTCCCCGGCTGGTATGGCATCACGAACACCAAGTGGCTCAACCAGATCCACGTCCAGCAGGATCGCTACATGGGCAAGTTCATGGCGCGCGAGTACGTGACCGTGCGCGGCCAGGAGATCGGCGGCGAGGTCTACTACAACGAGACGTCGGTTACCCGCCTCCAGCTCAAGTCGGTCATCGCCCGAGTCACGACATCCGGATCCAGCCACTCCGTGCTCGGCTTCGTCTTGACGGACGGCACGCCGCTTCGGAGTGTCGAGGTCAAAGTGGACGATGGCGAGTGGCAGCCGGCGACGATGGATCCAGCCAACACGCAGTACTCCTGGCAGCTGTTCACCTACGACTGGCAGGGCGCGACGCCCGGCGAGCACACGATCGTCTCGCGTGCGACCGACGTGAACGGTCGCGTCCAGCGCGCCGAAGCCGATCCGTTGAAGAAGACCAGCTGGGAGAACGACGAGCAGTTCCCGCGAACGGTGATGATCGGATAGAAGGACGGGGGCCAGGGATCGGGGACCTGGGGTCGGCGATCAGGGATCGGGGGTTGGTCCCAGAGCTCAGGTCCCAGAGCCCCGATCCGCTACCGGATCTCGGCGCCGCCCCGGCGGTTGTCCTCCACGAAGCGGTCGCGGGCGGGCATGACGACTTGCGGGAGCGTGTCGGCGTTCATCACGGCCGACTCGGGAACGATCTCGTTCAAGTACAGAAGATAGGCGACGAGGCTGTAGACTTCGTCTGGCTCGAGCGTGCCGGGCTCCTCGAACGGCATCGCCCGGTAGCTGTAGTCGAAGAGGGTCGTGGCGTACGGCCAGTAGTTCCCGATGGTCTTCCGAAGGTCCGACTGAGTCGCGAACGGAAAGTCCTCCCGAGGCTCTCGACCCGACAGCCGATCGAACAACCCATCCTGGCCGTTCTCCCCATGACACACCAGGCACCGTTCCTCGTAGAGTGCCGCCCCTTGCGCGACCGTGCCGCTGCCCGGCGGTAGCCCTGTTCCGTCGGGCAGGATGTCGATGTCGATCGCGTCGACCTCGGCCGGGGTGGCGGCCCGCCCGATTCCCAAGCGTTCCTGACTCGAGCCGGATGAGTTCGCGCTTTGCGCCTGCAGCCCGCCTCCAAGCGTCAGGCCGAGGAGCGGCAGGATGCCGAGCGCGAGGCTCGGACCGACACGGGATATTCGACGATGCGGCGAGCGAGACAGGTGTGTCATGGGTGGCGTTCCACGGGTCATGCCGTCATGCCGTCATGCGAGGCGTTCGAAGGCCGTTGTGCCGTCGGACCGAACCCGCCAGCCACGGATGTTGTTGAAGTGATACGACGTGTTCGGTCCCCGAACTGCTGACAGCTCGGTGCGCGTCGGCTGGGTATAGCCGGTCTCATCGGTGGCGCGACTGACCAGGTGCGCTTCCTCGCCCTGCCAGTTCCACGGCAGGCGGAACCGCGTGTGGCACTTGGACAGGACCGTCTCGTCGAGTTCGGCCTGTGCCCAGGTCTCCCCGCCGTTTACACTCACGTCCACCTGGGTGATCTTGCCGCGGCCGCTCCATGCGAGGCCCGTGATCTCCCACCAACCGTGCGTCGTGAGCTTCGTGGGATACGCCGGGAAGGTGATCAACGACTTCGCGTCCATCACGAAGCTGAACTGACGGGCCGTGCCGTCGGGCAGCGGGTCGGTGTACTTCGATGTCTCCTCACGGGTCATGAACGGCTGATCCGCCAGCTCGAGGCGTCGAAGCCACTTGACGCTGGCATTGCCTTCGAAGCCGGGTAGGAAGAGCCTGGCCGGATACCCCTGCTCCGGACGCAGGGCCTCGCCGTTCTGGCCGTACGCGATCAACGCATCGTCCCATGCCTTCGACATCGGGACACTGCGCGTCATGACCGAGGCGTCCATGCCCTCGGCGAGAAACCAGGTGGCGTTCGGGTTCGCGCCGACCTCGCGGAACAGCGTCGCCAGAGGAACGCCGAACCACTCGCTTGTACTGGTGAGGCCGTCGATTCCCTGCGGCGTGAGATCCTCGCGGCTGCGTTCGCCCCGATATGCGTTGCCGCCGTTCCCGGAGCACTCCATGAAGCGCAGCATCGAGCGCGAGGGAAACTGCTTCAGATCCGCCAGCGTGAAGACGGTCGGGCGCTCGACCATGCCGTGGATCAGCAGCGAGTATTGCTCGGGATCGATCGTTGGCACGCCCCCATGGTGCCGCTCGAAATGCAGATCCGACGGCGTGATGATGCCGTCGAGATCTTGCAGCGGGGTGCGAGACGAGGTTCGGCGCTGGCTGAAGTACGTCCGTCGCGGCTGCTCGAACTGCGAACGCTGTCCCAGGTCGCTCGCGGGCGCGCCCTGGACCTTCGTCGGGTCGGCCGGTGCCTGCGGCTGGGCTTCCTGTCCGAAGAGACGATCCGGGAGTAGCGAAGCGGCGAGCGCGCCTGTCGAACTTGCGAGCAGCGTGCGTCGCGTCATCGGATGGGCGGCCGTGCGACCCGATGGCCCGGGCGAGACGGCGTGTCGGCGTGCCTTCGGCATGGGGGCTCCTCAAAAGCTACGGGCAAACGTATCCGGTGGTGCCTTCACCAACGTGATCGCTATAATCGTATCTCGGATCCCAGAATTCAATGCTTTTCAAGCCCCCGTGTGCTTGCGTGCCATGGTCGGCCAGCGAGAACCCGGTCAGATTGCAGCGACCCTGGTGGAGTCGTGGAGAGATTATGGTGACCAGCTACCGCGTGTTTCTCGTCCTCGGCGTGCTATTGCCGGCGTTGTTCGGCTTTCAACCGGGAACCCGCGCGCAGCAGAAGCCGGTGCTCGAGACGTCCGACTTCGGCCGGTGGGAGACGCCGGCGCGTGGGGCGATTCTGTCTCCGGACGGCGAGTGGCTCGCATATCCCATCACGCGGTCGAATCGCGAGAACGAGCTGCGCATTGCCAGCGCGCGGACTGACACGAAGACGACGGCCGCGTTCGGGGAGGACGCCGCATTCTCCGCGGATTCTCGCTGGCTCGCGTACTCGATCGGTCTCTCGGAGGAGGAAACGGCGAAGCGTCAGGCAGCGGATGAGCCCCTGCAGAGAGACATGGGACTACTCGAGCTCGACTCGATGACCACCGAGGCGGTCGACGCGGTCGCCGCGTTCGAGTTCAGCGATGACGGGGCCTACCTGGCGATTCATCGACACCCGCCCAAGGCCGACCCTGATGTTCGAGGAGACGACTCCCAGGCGCCGGCCGATCCGCCGGGGGCCGATCTCGTCGTACGTGCGCTCGAATCCAACACCGACGTCACGTTCGCCAACGTCGCGGAGTTCGCCTGGCAGGACGCCGGCACGCGGCTCGCCATGACGATTGCCGCCGAGGGTCGAATGGGGAATGGCGTACAGCTCTACGACGCGGCCACGGGAGCTGTGCGCGCGCTCGATTCCGGTGCGGCGGTCTTTCGTGGATTGTCCTGGCGAGAGCAGGACGATGACCTGGCAGTCCTGAGCTCGCGCACGGCCGTACAGTTCCAGGACGACACACACGTCGTCCTCGTCTGGCGAGACCTCGAGGGCTCGGCCCCACAGATCCTCAGCTATGACCAGAACGACGACCCACGCTTTCCACCACGCACGCGCATCGTCTCCGAGCGGGCGCTGACGTGGTCAGACGATGGTGCCACGGTCTTCCTGGGGGTCAAGGCCTGGAACGAGCCACCCGAGCCACCGGAAGACGACGACGATCACTCGTCTGCTGACGAAGCCGACACCGACGTGGAGGACGAATCACCGGAGGTCGATGTGTGGCACTCGCGCGATCGGCGCATCATCCCGATGCAGAGGGTGCAGAAGAGTCGAGACGAGGCACGAAGCCTACTGGCAGCATGGCATCTCGACGAGTCTCGATTCGTGCCGCTCGGCACCGATCTGATGGAGCAAGTCGACCTGCTCGAGGGCCAGGCGCACGCGGTCGCTCAGCATACCGACCCGTACACGTTCGAGACCATGTTCGGGCGGTCGTGGATGGACCTGCATCTCATCGAGGCCACGACCGGGGAGCGGACGCCCGTCGTCGAGAATATACGGCACTTCCATGGCGGCAGCGCGACCGGTCGCTATCTGCTGTACTTCCAGGACGACCATTTCTGGACGTACGACGTCGAGGGTGGCACACGGACCAACATCACGGAGTCGCTGGCGGCATCGTTCGGGAACGCCGAGTTCGACTATCCGACCGAGCAGCGTCCCTCGTACGGCGTGGCCGGCTGGTCGACCAAGGACGACTGGGTGCTGATCCATGACAAGTACGACGTCTGGCGGGTGTCGCCCGATGGCTCGGGTGGTGACAACCTGACGAACGGGACGGCAGATGACGTCAGGCATCGGTATGTCGATCTGGAGGAGGCCGGCCGTCGCCGTGTGCCCGGGATGCCGCCGCCGCGAGAGACGACGACGATCGATCTCGAGCGGCCGATGTATTTCAGCCTTTACGGCCAGTGGACCAAGCGCCATGGCTACGGCCGCGTGTCCGGAGACGGGGCGCCGGTGACTCGTCTCGTCTGGCTCGAGAAGAACGTCGGCCGACTGATCAAGGCGTCCGACGCCGACCGCTACGCCTACCTCACGCAGGGCTTCGACGATTCAGCCGACTACTTCGTGGGTGGTTCCGAGTTGGCGGATGCGACACAGGTCAGCGAGACGAATCCGTTCCAGAACGACTTCGCCTGGGGTCGCTCGGAGCTCGTCGATTACGCCAACCCTGCGGGACAGCACCTCCAGGGCGCCCTGTTCTACCCAGCCCAGTACGAACCTGGTCAGCAGTACCCGATGATCGTGTACGTCTACGAATTGCGCTCGCAGGTGCTCCACACCTATGCGACTCCGTCCGAGCGCAGCCCGTACAACACGTCCGTCTTTACCAACGCCGGCTACTTCGTCCTGCAGCCGGACATCGTGTATCGCGATCGGGACCCTGGCGTGTCGGCAACCGAATGCGTGGAGGCGGCCGTCGAGACCGTGCTCGAGTCAGGCATGATCGACCGCGCCCGGGTCGGGCTCGTAGGGCATTCGTGGGGCGGCTACGAGGCGTCGTTCATCCCGACCCAGACCAATCTGTTCGCGGCCGCCGTCGCCGGCGCACCGCTCACGAATTTCTTCAGCATGTTCGGGACCATCCACTGGAACCAGGGCATGCCCGAGTCGTCACACTTCGAGACCGGCCAGGCTCGCAGGACGTGCCGTACTGGGACGACATGGAGGCGTACGTTCGCAACTCGCCGGTGATGTTCATCCGAGATCTCGAAACTCCGATGCTCGTGGCGTTCGGGGATGCCGATGGCACGGTGGACTGGCACCAGGGCGTCGAGTTGTACAACTATGCTCGACGGGCCGGCAAGCAGCTCGTGATGCTGGTCTACGCCGGCGAGAACCACAGCCTGCGCAAGAAGCCGAACCAGGTCGATTATCACCACCGGGTGCTCGACTGGTTCGGGCACTATCTCAAGGGCGACGAGGCACCGCCATGGATCACCGAAGGGGTGAGCGTGCTGGAGAAGAGCCAATGAGCGGAAGGAAACCGTCGATCCGTGTGCCAAACCTCGGCTCTCTCGTCTGCTGTCTGGCGGTGCTCGTGTCACCCTCGGCCGTCCTCGCCCAGGATGCCATCGTGCATGCGGCTCGAGTCCTCGACGGCCGCGGGGCGCTCCTGGAAAACGTGTCGATCAGGATCCGCGACGGTCGGATCGCCGATGTCCGACCGAGGCCGGGCTCCCCGGAAGACGCCACGTACGACCTGGGGGACCTGACGGTCCTGCCGGGACTCATCGACACGCACGTGCACATCGGGTGGCATTTCGATTCGAATGGGAAGACGCACAGCCGTGCGGTTGAAGAGACGCTCGCGCAGACGGCGCTGTACGGTGTCGAGAACGCGTACGTGACCCTCATGGGCGGCGTCACCACGGTCCAGAGCCTCGGGTCGGCGACCGACGCCGACCTGCGTGACTGGATCGCCCGAGGCACGATTCCAGGGCCTCGCATTCTCACCTCGCTGCGCAGCGTGAACGCGAGAACTGGCTCCGCCGCGGAGATCCGGGCGTTCGTCACCGCCCAGGCGGACGCCGGCGCGGACGTCGTCAAGGTCTTCGCGTCGGCCAGCATCCGCGACGGCGGCGCCCCGACGCTGACACTCGAGCAGCTGCACGCCGCCTGTGGGCAGGCGGCGATCCACGGCCTGCGAAGCGTCGTGCACGCGCACGGCCCCGAGAGCGCTCGTCGTTCGATCGAAGCGGGTTGCACGACGATCGAGCATGGCTCGCTGCTGGATCGCGCCACACTCGAGCTGATGGCTGAGCGGGGCACCTACTTCGATCCGAACGTCGACCTCATCTTCCGGAACTACTTCGAGAACAAGGAGCGGTTCCTCGGGATCGGGAACTACACGGACGAGGGCTTCGCCCAGATGGAGCGCGCCGCGCCGTCTGTGCTCGAGGTGTTCAAGCAAGCCCTGACCATCCCAGACCTCAATCTCGTCTTCGGGACCGATGCGGTGGCCGGCGCGCACGGCCGCAAACGTGCAGGAACTGGTCTATCGCGTCACCGAGGGCGGTCAAGATGCGATGGCGGCGATCGTCTCGGCAACGTCGCGTGCCGCCGCGTCGCTCGGGCTCGAGGACGAGATCGGCGCGATTGTGCCCGGCACCCGAGCCGACTTGATCGGGGTGGAGGGCGACCCGCTCACCGACATCACCGCGCTCGAGCGCGTGCGTTTCGTGATGAAGCATGGGGTGGTGTACTAAGGGCAGTTACGTAGCGCGAAGGCTTCAGCCGAGCGGATCTCGAACCCGCGTGACGCTGGCGCTTGGCCAACGGCTACGCCCGCACCATCATGGACACGATGGAGAAGGTCCCGTCGGTGACGACGAACCTCGAGCCGTACGATTCGTTCCGTGTCTCGCCGTTCCTGACCGTCAGCTGGGACCCGTTGATCGTGAAGGTTCAGCCGGACGACGTCTACGCGGAACTGTTCGAGGGGACCCCGCGTATCCGCATGAGCACGGCGGCCGACGGCGTCGGACTCGGACCGAACGAGAAGGCCATCCGGGAGTCGGGCCAGCTACCGTTCGGCATGGTGATCCGGCCCTACACGCTCCCGGAGGGGCAGGCGGAGATCGTGGCGGCTCGATTCCGCGAGTTCCTGATGTCGCACGTCGTGTGAAGAAGGCTCAGGGCGCAGGGCGCAGGGCCTCCGACGGAGACCACATATGCAGCGAACGCTTCGGTCGGTAGTCGGCTACGGCACCCTCACGCTCGTGCTGGCCGTATTCGCGGTATCTGCCACGGCCTCAGCGCAATCTGGCAACGGGCTCGAGGCGGTGATGGCGCACACCTTCACGAGCGACTTGATCGCGTCTCCGACCGGATCCCGGATTGCCTGGATCGTCACGCAGCGTGGCATTCGCAATATCTGGGTTGCCGACGGACCGGACTTCGAAGCCCGGCCCGTCACGCATTACGACCGCGACGACGGGCAGGAGTTGACGAACCTGTCGTTCGCGCCGGATGGGCAGCGACTCGTCTACGTGCGGGGTGGCGACCACGGCAGCAACTGGTCGGCGGCGGGCAATCTCATGCCCAACCCCGAGAGCCTCCCCGTCGCGGCGAGCATGGCGATCTGGTCCGTCGACATCGACTCCGGTGAGCTCGTCGAGATCGGCGAGGGAGACATTCCGGCGGTGTCGCCGGACGGCGAGCGGCTCGCGTTCGTGAAGGGTCGTGAGATGTGGGTCGCCCCGCTCGACGGCGACGCCGAACCGGCACGGATGTTCTTCGAGCGTGGCGCAAGCGAGTCGCCCCGGTGGTCGCCGGATGGCCGGACGCTCGCGTTCGGGTCGGACCGCGACGCGCACAGCTACATCGCGCTGTACGAGGGACCCGACGCGCCGCTTCGCTACCTCGCACCATCGACCTCGCGAGACTCGATGCCGCGCTGGTCACCCGACGGGAGCCAGATTGCCTTCGTGCGTCGCCCGGGAGCCGGCGGCTCGCAGTCGGATCCACTGGAGCTGCAGCCGGCGCCGTGGTCGATCTGGGTGGCGGACGTCGCCAGCGGGACGGCGCGCGAAGTCTATGCGAGTCCCGAGACGCTCGTCGGCAGCTATCCCCGAGTGATGAACGGCGCGAACCTGGCATGGGGCGCCGGCGACCGGCTGGTGTTTCTGTCCTATGAAGACGGCTGGCCCCACCTCTACTCGGTGCTCGCGACCGGCGGCACACCGCTGCTCCTCACGCCCGGCGACTTCATGGTCGAGCACGTTGCCCTCTCACCCGACCGTTCGACCGTCGTCTACAGCGCGAACGCGGGTGACGGACCCGACGACATCGATCGACGCCACGTCTGGACCGTGCCCGTCGACGCCGCCCGCCCCGTCGCTCTGACATCCGGCGAGGGCATCGAGTGGGCGCCGGTCGTGACGGCGGTTGGGCAGACCGTTGCTCTGATTTCGTCGGATGCCGAGCGACCCGGGTTGACGGCCGTGACGCCGCTCGACGGTGGCGACCCGCGCCTGCTGTCGCCCGAGCTGATCGCGAACTTCCCGACGTCGCAGCTGGTCACGCCGCAGACAGTCGCGCTGGAGGCCCCGGACGGTACGACGATTCACGCTCAGCTGTTCAAGGCCACGTTCGACCAGGATGCTGCCCGGCGCCCGGCCATCGTCTTCGTGCACGGCGGCCCGATGCGTCAGATGCTGCTCGGTTGGCACTACATGTATTACTACGCCAACACGTATGCTCTGAATCAGTATCTGGCGAGCCGTGGCTACATCGTGATCTCAGTGAACTACCGGCTCGGCATCGGCTACGGGCATGCGTTCCACTTTCCCGAAGCCGCCGGAACCCGCGGCGCCTCCGAGTATCAGGACGTCCTGGCTGCCGGCCGCTACCTGGCGACACGCGATGACGTCGATCCGGACCGCATCGGCATCTGGGGCGGATCGTATGGCGGGTACCTGACCGCCCTGGCGCTCGGCCGCAACTCCGATGTCTTTGCCGCCGGAGTCGACATTCACGGCGTGCACAACCGCGTGCGCCAGCCGAGCGCCGAGCAACTCGCCGCCGCGATCGTCGGTGACGGGATCACGGAGGCCGAGATCGAACGGGCCGTACGCGTCGCGTGGAAGTCGTCACCGGTGTCGGCGGTCGAGACGTGGCGCTCGCCCGTACTCTTCATTCATGGCGATGACGACCGGAACGTTCAGGTTCAGCAGACGATCGATCTCGTCCGGCGGCTGCGGGGTCGTGGGGTCGAGTACGAGGAGATCGTCATTCCCGATGACATCCACGACTTCCTCCTGCATCGCAACTGGGTGCGAGTCGGGAAGGCGACCGCTGACTTCTTCGATCGTGTCTTCCAGCCGCCGGGAACCGCGCGTCGGTGATGTCCCGCACGAGCCGAGACCAGACGGCGCCTCGTGGTCCCTGGCTCGTCTGCGAGAGCTGTTCGGCCGAGCATCCGCTCGCCGAACTGTACCGGTGCCCGGCGTGTGGCGGTGAGCTGAACATCCAGTACGACTACGCGGCTATTCGCGAGGCCGGTAGCTTCGAGCGCACCTGGACCTCGCCGGGCGGTATGTGGCAGCGATTTGCGCCGCTGTTGCCGCAGTCGGACCCCGATCGGATCGCGACGCTCGGCGAGGGATCCACGCCGCTCGTCGAGGCCGGAACTGGCCCGCCGGCTCGGCGTCGCCTCCGTTCACTTCAAGCTGGAATCGTGCAACCCGACCGGGTCGTTCAAGGACCGGCAGATCTCGCTCGCGCTCTCGAAGGCGCGCGAGTGGGGTCGCGATCGGTTCGGCACAGCCTCGTCTGGCAATGTGGGGGTCGCGCTCGCTGCCTACGCGGCCAGGGCCGGATGTCAGGCCTACGTGTGGGTGTCCAGCAGCACTGCCGAGGCGAAGCGGCGCCAGATCCAGGTGTACGGTTCGACGCTGTTCCTGACCCCGCCCTCGACGCCGGAGAACAACCCTCGCAACTACGCCTTCTTCACTGGCATGCGGGATTTCTGCGTCGGGCATGGCATGGTCCCGATGGTTTCGGCCCGGCCGGTGAATCCCTACATGGTCGAGGGCGTGAAGACGATCGCGTTCGAAATCGTGGCCGAGCTGGGCCGCGTGCCCGACCGGTTCTTCGGGCCGGTCGGTGGCGGCGGTTTCGTCGGCGGCTCGTGGAAGGGCTTTCGCGAGCTCGTCGAGCTGGGCCTCGCGGACCGATTGCCGCGCGTGGACGCCGCCCAGATCAGCACGGGTCACATCCCGATCGATCGGCTGGACGATCCGTCGTTCGACCCGGCGCAGTACTTCCGCCCGCTCGACGGCGAGTGGGCCTGGCAGTCGATCCAGGAGTCGGGCGGATCGCTCCGCCAGATCGACGACGAGGCGACGCTCGCGGCGCAGGCCGACCTGGCGGTCACCGAGGGCATCTTCGCCGAGCCCCAAGGCATCACCGCGTACGCCGGACTGCTGCAAGCCGGGCGTGACGGTGGGCTGTCGTCCAGCGATACGGTCGTTTGCGTCGTGACCGGTATCGGCTTGAAGAACATGGGCGCCGCGCGCGAGATCGTCGAGCGCCGAGCCAATGGCGCGTCGCCGCGCCACGTCGAGACGCTGGGCGAGGCTTCAGAGGAGGTGGGTGCCTGATAGGCGCTCGGCTTTGTGCCCGGATCGTTGAACACCCGCTGTCTGACACAGCCCCAAATACCCTTCGTTGAGTTGCCAGCCTCCAGGCCGAGTGCTAGAGTCAACCTCTTCCAGAGTATCGGGTTATCGAGGTCCTCGGCGACCTCGCCCACCTGTGCCGGCTTCGTACAGAGTCGGCACTCTGCTTGACGACTTGTGAAGGAGGAGCGAATGCGCGGACTGAGTCGCGTCGGGATAGCAACCTTGGTCTTCGGTCTTGTCGTGTCGGTCACTGTCCCGGTCGAGGCAGCGCAGGGGCGGATGCTGGGCGGCAAGATCTGCGTCCAGGGACCCCGCGAGGTCGAAACGGTGGTACTCGGACTGCGCAAGCAGCTCGAGAATGATCGCAGCGCCTACGAGGTGGTGGATAAGCCGAGCGAGGCGGATGTCCTCATCACGGTGGGCTCGCGAGCGGCGCGAGGCGGCTCGGTCGCGACCTTCGAGGTGAAGGGCGGCCGCACGGAACAATTCGGCGGCGACGATTTCGGCTGGCGGGTCACGGAGGAGCTCGGCGGTGATGCGATCGACGCGCTTTCGAACATCGAGCGCTTTGGCGGCGACGATTTCGGCATCGTCGCCCGCGAGCTTGGTGAGTGGATCACCGCCAATCGCAGCGGCATCATGGGACGCGAGTAGTCGTCACGGGGCCAACACCCGCAGAGGTCGATGCTCGCGGCGAGGGGTACGGTGGCCCGGAATCCCTAACGCAGCTCTTTCCGGAGGATCCACGCGAAACGGGTGTCCCTAGCGTCGATGTCTGAGGCGTCCATCGCAGCGCTGACCTGTGCTGCCGCGACGGGGCTACGGCGCAGGTACCCGAGCAAGGCGAAGTACGCGAAGTGCCCGATGGAATGCACCCGGTCCACGAGGATTTCGCATGCGGGGACGAGCGCGGCGTCGAGCCGCAGGCCCTGATCCACGACGGACCACAGTGCGAGGGCTGAGGCGCCTCGAATCTCGTCATCGTGATGTCGCAGGGCGGCTACGAATGCGAGGTCACGCGGCGTGTCGGGTTGCTCGGCGTCCAGGAGGGGCGCGAGTACCGTCCGTGCGGCATCCGGGAGCCGCCAGAGGTAGTACTCGTCCCAACTCCCGGTGACGTCGTACTCGTAGTGATACCGATAGCGGTAGAGGGTCCCACAGGTGGGGCAGCGACGGATCTGCTCGTTGTCGTGGCCGCGACCGGGGGCGAAGATCTCAAGCGACTCAGCGGCAGGCGGCAAGACTTCCCGTACCGCCGTCGTCACGCCTGCCTGCTCCAGGGCAGCGCAGGTCTGGCAGGATGTGCGTGACTTCGGCATGTCGGCAGCGGGGAGCTCCGCCCGCAAACTTCGGCTGACAGCTCGTGCAGCTCAGGCGTCCGCCTGCCAGCAGACGAACCGCTTGTTCTCCGTACTCGTCATCGCGGCGACCAGTACCTGATTGTCGAAGCCTGGAAGCTTCTGCACGACCGCCAGGACGTCACTCTCGCCCGTCGCGCCCTGGGGGAACACACAGCCGGACGTCAAATCCGATCCGATGAGCATCCACCAGACGTCCGCACCCCAGGGTCCGGAGTCGTTCGTCTCGATCATCACCAGCTTCAGCTTCGAGATGGAGACGCGCTCCACCGTGCCTTCCGGTCGGTTGTTGACGATCTCGTCGCCAGTCACCGTCACGACGAAACGATCTTCATGCATCGCACGTCCCCGAGAGTCGGTGCTGCTCGTTGCACGACGTCCCAACGCAATCGATTGAAATGGCGAATGGCGAATGGTGAGTGATGAATGGTTGTTCCCTCGATCCCCCCATTTCAGTGCCTCAGAATCTGGCTCAGGAACGTCTTCGTGCGGTCCATCTTCGGGTTCGCGAAGAACTCGGAAGGCGGGGCCTCCTCCACGAGTTGTCCCTCGTCCATGAAGATGATCCGGTCGGCCGCCTCGCGGGCAAAGCCCATCTCGTGGGTCACGACCACCATCGTGATACCGCGGTGGGCGAGTCCTCGCATGACGTCCAGGACCTCCTTGATCATCTCTGGATCGAGCGCCGACGTCGGTTCGTCGAACAGCATGATCGTCGGCTCCATGGCGAGCGCCCGAGCGATCGCCACTCGCTGCTGCTGGCCGCCCGAGAGTTCGCCCGGGTACTTGTCCACCTGGTCCCCGATCCCTACGCGCTCGAGCAGTTCCTGAGCGGTCCGGTTTGCCGCCTCGCGGCCGTGCTTGCGCACCCAGATCGGGCCCAGCGTCACGTTCTGGCGGACGGTCAGATGGGGAAACAGGTTGAACTGCTGGAAGACCATGCCCACCTTCTCGCGCACCCGTTCGACGTTTTCGAGATCGGGTGTCAGCTCCAGGCCCTCAACGACGAGGCGGCCCTCGTCATGGGCCTCGATCCGATTGATCGTCCGGATCAGGGTCGACTTGCCCGAACCTGACGGGCCACAGATCACGACGACCTCTCCTCGTCGGATCGCCAGGTCCACATCCTTCAAGGCCTGGAACTCGCCAAACCACTTCGACACGCGCTCGAACCGAACGACGACGTCGTCGGACGCGGCCGGCACGGTCGATGGTCGAGTCACGTCGAGGCCCTCACGGTTTCCAGGCGCCGACTGTAGCGCGAGATGGTGAAGCACATCAGAAAGTACAGCGTGCCGACGAACAGGTAGGCCTCGAGCCGGTGGGCAGAGTTCGTCGCCGGCGCCGGGCAACAGTGATCAGGGAACAGGGACCAGGGGCCAGGGATCGGGGCGCGCGATCCGACTGATCCCTGATCCCTGGTCCCTGATCCCTGTTCCCAGGCCCCCGATCCCTACCGTGCCTCCGCGTTTTCCTCTACGTACTGATCCTCGTACGACTCGTCCTCTGGACTGTAGTGGAAGAGTTCTGCGTACTGGAGGCTGTGGCGCATGCCCTGGATCCGGTCGCGTCGCAGGACGATGTGTTTCGTGTACTCACGGTTCGCCGTGTCGTCGTCGTCGCCGAGGATGGGCAGGCGCCGACCTTCCTGCGCGAGTCGGGCGCCATTGTCGCCGGCCGGGCCCTGTGTCACGTTCGCCAGGTTCGCGTGGACCTTGGCGTCGATGTAGTCGGTCGTGTCGACGACCCGATTGACGAGCTGCGGCCGCGGGCAAAGTAGTACTTGTCGACCGGTCCGTGCGGCTCGAGCCCTGCCTTGAAGTGCTCGGGATAGTCCCACGCTGACCGCGACATCCAGCAGGCCGACTCGACGGCTCGAGCGGTGATGTAGTGATCGGGATTCCGGTCGTAGAGGCTTGATGGGTCGTAGCAGACGACCGTGTCGACCTTCATCAGTCTGAGGATGAAGATCACGAGCGCCTGGTCGGGACCACCGGCAGCGGCATACGCTTTCGCATATCGGCTCGCGCGAGCCTGATCGTCCTCGGGACTTCCGACCGAACCGCCGGCGGCGTGGGCGTCGTACAGCGCGCGCATCGCCACGAGCAGCGTCTCGTGATCCGAGGCCGTTCGTTCCAGGTAGGGGTCGAGCGTCGTCACGGCGTCGGCTGGCTGTCCAGCCAAGGCGTAGGCCACGCCGAGCCGGCGGCGAAGCTCGTCGGCTTCAGGCCAGTGTCCGAGCGCGTCGCGCAGAGGCGGGATCGCCGTCGCGGTGTCGCCGAGGCTGAGCCACAGATCGGCGGTAATCCGGTACACCTCTGCCGGCATCATGTCGTCGAACGACAAATTTCTCCAGAACGCCGCGGCTTGCTGGTCGCGACCGGCGGCGGCGTAGCAGGCACCGAGGTAGAACCAGATCGAGCCGAGCCGGGCATCCGATTGCAACGTCGTACGGAACTGTGTCGCCGCGTCATTCACGTTGCCCGCAGCAAACAGCTCGAGGCCCTTGAAGAATGCCGCGGCTACCTGATCGCCTGCACCGAGGGCCTCGAGCGCGGCTCCGTCCAGGTGACCCGCCCGGGCCCTGGCAAACGTCGCCTCGAGCTCGCCCTGCGCTGACGGTAGCGACAGTCAGCCGAGCCCGCATCTCGAGGAGCGGCCAGCCGTCGATGTTGTGGTTCGGATAGTTCAGGAAGAAGACGTCCTCGAGTCCCATCCGCCGCGCCACCTCCCGCGTATCGTGCTCGTTCTTCAAGACGATGTCGCCGATCGAGCTGCCGGTGCCGGCCATCGAGTCATCCGTGAGGTTGATCAAGATTCCCCGGTAGCCCTCGTCGATGAGCTTCAGCACCGTGCCGCCGGCGAAGATCGCGATGTCGTCGCAGTGAGGCTGAATCGCGGCCAGCACTTTGCCTGCGTGGGGTTGGCCGTCGCGCTTCCGCTCGACCACCGTCTCCATCTCGTACGACGTGCCGGCCGTACCTCCGGCGACCGGCTCGCGTGGGATGTCCTGCTGAGCCTGGGGCGCCGCGCTGCCGAGCAGCGCGCCCCCGGCCAGCGAGCGTTCCAGGAATTCGCGTCGTTCCATGGGGTATCCTCCTCGCGCTGAGTCGAAACATCTTCGACGTATCAGGTAAACTCGCCTGAGTCTCAGTTTTGGTGGAGGTGCATGCCGATCAGGCGCTGGCTCATCGGTGCCGTCGTCCTCGTCGCCCCGCTGGCGGCCGCGCAATCGGGCGCGGCGCAGTCGGAGGCGCCGACTTTCAGTAGCGACATCGCTCCGCTCGTGTTCGCGCGCTGCGCGGCCTGTCACCATCCGCGCGGCGCGGGCCCGTTCAGCCTGCTGACCTATCAGGACGTCGTCGCGCGGGCCCGGCAGATTGCCGAAGTGACCCGGAGCCGTTTCATGCCGCCCTGGCTGCCGGAACCTGGCCATGGCCGCTTCCGGGGCGAGCGTCGGCTCAGCGATCGCGAGATCGGGCTCATCGAGGCGTGGGTGGCGGCTGGGGCACCCGAGGGCGACCCGCTGGCGACGCCGCCGGCCCCCACGTGGCCCGACGGCTGGCAACTCGGCTCGCCCGACCTGGTGATCCGGATGCCCGAACCGTTCGTACTGCCTGCGGCGGGCGACGACGTCTTCCGTAACTTCGCGATTCCCATTCCCGTCGATGAGGCGCGCTACGTTAGGGCCGTCGAATTTCGTCCGGACAATCTCAGCCTCGTGCACCACGCTCGGATGCTGGTGGATCGGACGGGCGAGTCGCGCAGTCTCGCTCAGCAGGACCCCGCACCTGGATACGACGGCATGCTGGTCGACGCCGGCGAGTTCCCGGACGGCCACTTCCTGGGCTGGTCACCCGGCAAGTTGCCGTCGGCCGGCGACGACGAGCTGGCGTGGCGCCTGGAGCCGGACACCGACTTGGTCGCGCAGCTCCACATGCTGCCGACCGGCAAGCCGGAGAGTATCCAAGTGTCCGTCGGCTTCTTCTGGGCGGATGGTCCGCCCCGGCGATCGCCAATCGTCCTGACCCTGGGATCGAAGACCATCGATATTCCGGCGAACGAATCGAACTACGCGATCGAGGATAGCTACGAGCTGCCCGTCGACGTGGAGGTGCTTCGTGTCTATCCACACGCGCACTACCTGGCCGAGCGGATGGAGAGCCTGGCCACGCTCGTGGACGGTACGACCGTGCCGCTCATCCGAATTGGCGCGTGGGACTTCAACTGGCAGGACGAGTATGAGTACGCGCAGCCTGTGCACCTCCCGGCCGGATCGACAATCTCGATGCGCTACACCTACGACAATTCGAGCGCCAACGTGCGAAATCCGAACGAGCCGCCGAAGCGTGTCGTGTACGGATCTCAATCGGTCGACGAGATGGGTGAGCTGCTGTTCCAGCTGTTGCCCGCGTCGCCGGGCGATGCAGCCCTGCTCGAGAGTTCGGTCGCACGGAAGGTACTCGACACCGACATCGCGGGTTACGAGAAGCTCCTTCGCGATGACCCGACCAACGCGGAGATTCACAATGCGTTGTCCTTCCTGTACCAGCGAGCTGGCCAGCCGGGTCGGGCGCTCGAGGGGCTGCGTCAAGCCGTCGCGGTCGACCCAGGCTATGCGATGGGGCACTACAACCTTGGCGTCATCCTGTGGGAGCGCGGCGAGAGGGTCGAGGCGATTGCGAGCCTGCGTCACGCCGTGGACGCGGACTCGAGTTACGCGGAGGCACACAACAATCTGGGCGTCATGCTCCAGTCGACTGGCCGCGTCGCCGAGGGAGTCGCGCACTACCGTCTGGCGATTCGACTGAACCCAGATTACGCGCTGCCGCATGGGAACCTCGCGTCCGTCTACCGGTCGCGCGGCCACCTGGACGCGGCCGCCGGCGAGTACCGGGAAGCACTGCGGATCAGGTCCGACTATCCGGAGGCACATTCTGGCCTTGGCCTGGTCCTGGCGGCCCAGGGACGGGCTGTCGAGGCGCTCGATCACCTGCACATGGCGTCGGCGGCCCTGCCGGAGTCCGTCGAGACGCTCGTCGGCCTTGCCTGGATTCTCGCCACGCACGCCGACGCCGCCGTGCGGGACCCGGCCGCTGCCGTGACGCTCGCGACCCGAGCTGACCGTGTGGCCCGAGGTCGCGCCCCGCTCGTCCTGAATGCTCTGGCGGCGGCGCACGCGGCGTCGGGGGACACCGGACGGGCCGCCGCCATGGCCGAGGAGGCCCTGGCGGTCGCGGTCCGGGACGGGAGCGACGGGCTCGCCGACCGCATCCGCGACGTGCTCGAGATCTACCGGGAAGGCCGGCCGCTCATCCAGCCGGAGCCGTGAGGGGCAGGACACGAAGTCCGTATCCGGCCGCGAGTCCGGATAGAATGACCCGAGGGTTGCGGCGGGCCGGGACGCGCCGCGACACCTCGAAGGAGCCGAACCGATGCCACAGATTCTGCTCGAGTTCATGCCCGGTTGGACAACGCCCTACGATGCCGAGCCGGATGTCATGGAGCGGGGAAGCCTCGTGCTGCACAAGGTGCGCAAGTGCGATTGCCCTGATGCGTGGCACCCCGTCGTCGTCGAGATCCGCTTCCGCCGAACGGAACGGTCCGACGACACCGGCCGTCCGGTCTTCGAGTTCATGGACGGCGGTGACGTCGACGCGGAGTCGGACATGGACGGCGAGTCGTCCGGTACCTCGGAGACGATCCAGTAGACCACGTACATTCGGCGTGCCCGTTGCGCTCTACCAGCACGGAGGTCGAGATGCAGTCCGCGAGGAAGTTGGTCACGCACGCCCACAGCCGATGGAACCGCCGGGAGTTCTTCGGAGCGACCCTGCTCGGGATCGCGTCCGGCGTGCTCGGTAGTGGCCTGCGGGCAACCGCCGCGACGCTGAAGAAGCGGATGTACGGCGACAGCATCTACGAGAAGTTGCTGGGCGTACGGCCGCACCTCGCAGGTCACGGCCACACGACCGTCTTCGGCGGGTCTCGAATGCCCACCGAAGTCACCCGCGCGATCGCCGACGCGAACGAATATTTCGTCGACATGCACGAGCTCTTCGGTGCCGCCGGCCGGCGGATCGCCGAGGTGACTGGCGCGGAGGCAGGACTCGTGACCTCCGGTTCGTTCTCGGCGTTGCTGCTCGGTGCGGCCGCCTGCCTGACCGGAACCGACGAGGAGAAGATGGAGGCGCTGCCGCAGGTGACCTGGGAGCCGCGCGAGTGCCTGACCCAGACGGCTCACCGGGTCGACTACGACCGCGCGTAGCGGGCAGCCGGCATGACCATCGTGGCCGTCGAAACGCGCGAGCAGCTGGCCAATGCGGTCGGCGAACGGACCGCCATGCTGCACTGCCTCGCCAGCGTGGAGCGCAAACCCGACCGTACCGAGGCCACGATGCTACCTCAGGAGTTCGTTGAACTCGGAGCGAAGACGGGCGTGCCGGTGTTCGTGGACTGTGCCTCGGAGCTGCCGCCGGCCGAGAACCTCACGCGCTTCGTCGAGATGGGAGCCGACCTGGTCGCCATCAGCGGGGGCAAGGGCATCCGGGGACCGCAGTCGACCGGCATGCTGGTCGGACGGACTGACCTCATCGAGGCTGCGCACCTGAACGCCTTTCCGCACGGCAACATCGGACGTGGCATGAAGGTCGGCAAGGAAGAGGTGATCGGACTCATCGTCGCGCTCAATCGGTTCGTCGAGCTCGACCACGAATCGATCGACCGGGCCTGGACCCGGACGGCCCGGTACGTGGCGGATCAGCTGCAGGGAATTCCCGGCCTGGACGCCGAGTACATGCGTGGGCGCCAGACGCCGCTCGGGTACGACAGCGTCAAGCTGACGTGGGACCCCGACGTCATCCCGCTGACGCTCGAGGAAGCGCAAGCAAAGCTCCAGACGGGCGAGCCTCCGATCATCTTCCGCAGCCAGTTCTTGATCACCCGCAACCTCGACGATGGCGAGGAGGTCGTGCTGGCGAGGCGCGTGCGCGAGTTCTTCACCGAGGCGGCGCAGGGATAGGCCCAGAGAGAGCCCAAAGCCCAGAGCCCAACGCCGAGTCAGTCCGTAAAAGGAGACCCAGATGCGCCCCGCGAATAACGGCACGACTCGGCGAAAAGTCAGCTGGAGCCGGCGTGACTTCTTTCGCGCCAGCCTCATGGCGGGAGCCGTTGGAGCAGCGTCCGGGCCGCCCGCCGCCGCCGCGACGATCAAGAAGCGGATGTTCGAGGACAGCATCTACACGCGCCTGTTCGGCGTCATGCCGCACCTGCCTGGACACGAGCACACCACGTTCGTCGGCGGCTCGCGCATGCCATCCGAAGTGATGCGTGCGATGGACGAGGCGAACGACTACTTCGTGGATATGCACGAGCTGATCGCCGCCGCGGGGCGACGGATCGCCGAGGTGACACACGCCGAGGCGGGGCTCGTGACCGCCGGATCGTTCTCGTCCCTCATTCTCGGCGCGGCTGCCTGCCTGACAGGTACCGACCAGGAGAAGATCGAAGAGTTGCCGCACCCGACCTGGGAGCGGCGTGAGTGCCTGATCCAGTCCGGGCACCGCTTCGGCTACGACCGGGCGTACCGCGCAGCAGGCATGACGATCGTCGAAGCGGAGACCCGCGACCAGTTCGTGAACGCCATCAGCGACAGGACGGCGATGATTGCCGTGCTCGCGAGCGTCGAGCGCCGAGAGAACCCGGCGCCTGGTCTCATGATGCCCGAGGAGTTCGTCGAGATCGGTAGACGGGCCGGCGTGCCGGTCTTGATCGATGCCGCGTCGGAAATCCCACCCGTACGGAACATCACGCGATACACCGAGATGGGGGGTGACCTCGTCGTGATCAGCGGCGGAAAGGGAATCCTGGGACCCCAGGGATCCGGCATGATGGCCGGCCGGGCCGACCTGATCGAAGCGGCGCGCCTGAACGCCTTTCCCAACAGCAACCTCGGACGCGGCATGAAGGTCGCCAAGGAGGAGATTGTCGGCCTCATCGTCGCGCTCAACCGCTGGGTCGATCTCGATCACGACGCCGTGATCGAGAACTGGAATCGCAAGTCGCGCTACCTGGTCGAGCAGCTGGACGGCATTCCCGGGTTGACCGCCGTGTACAAGCCGAGCAAGAAGGGATACGCCGACGTCGAGATCACGTGGGACGAGACCATCATTCCCCTCACACTCGAGGAGGCCCAGACGAAGCTCGCCGAGGGGACCCCGAAGATCATGTGGTTCGATCCGGTGTTCATGACGCGCTGTCTCGAGGATGGCGAGGAGATCGTCGTGGCTGAGCGGCTACGCGAGTTCTTCCTCGAAGAGGCCAGGCGAGCTTAGTCTCGTCGGTCATTCAACCTATCGCAAGAACGTCGGGTGTTCGAACAGGACTACACAATATGTGGCACCAACCCGCGCTGATTGAGTTACCCTTCTGACGAGCGTGGGGGTCACCACCCCTGGGGACCACACGCCTCTCCTGACGCAGCAGCGATGTCACTGACGGTTGGAAGTCGGCATGGTCCGTACGACGTGCTGGCGCCGGTGGGTGTCGGCGCCATGGGTCCGACCTTCCTGGCGCGTGACACCACGCGTGACCATGACGTGCTCATCGAGGTGCTGCCCGCCTCGATCGCGTCTGACTCGGCGTGGCTCGCCCGCGTCCAGCGTGTGGCGGCGGAGCTCGCTGCGCTGGACCATTCGAACATCGCCAAGTCGCATGGCCTCGGATCGGCGCTCGACCCGATCGTCCTGGTGACAGAGTTCGTTCAGGGTTCGTCGCTCACCGAGATCATCGAATCGCGAGGAGCACCGGACGCCTCCGATGGTGGTGAGGGCTCCTTGCCCCGGTTCGGGCTCGACGCGACCGCGGCACTGTCCATCGCGTTTCAGATCGCCAGTGCGCTCGAGGCGGCGCATGGCCACGACATCATTCATGGCAATCTCCGGCCCGCCGCCATCGTCGTCCCGCGCGACGGTGTCCTGAAGGTTGGTGGATTCGGCTTCGATCAACTGAAGCCTCCCGAGTCGGCCGAGCGCGTCGGGGAGTTCAAGCCGCTGGTCTCTGGCGCCCTCGAGACCGTGGCCTATGCGAGCCCCGAGCAGCTGAAGGGCGGCCCGGCCGATCGGCAGAGCGACGTGTGGGCGTTCGGTGTTCTGCTCTACGAGATGTTCTCGGGCGTTCGTCCGTATCCTGGCGAGGGCACCGCCGAGACGATGGCGGCGGTACTGCGGGCAGATCCAGAGTGGAGTGCGTTGCCCATCGATACTCCGATGGCCGTCCGCAAGCTGTTGCGGCTCTGCCTGGATCGACACCTGACGTCTCGGCTCGACGACGTCGGGATTGCGCGCCAGCGGCTCGAGGAGCATCTGAATCGCCACGTGGCCGTCGCGTCGCCAGAGCCGAGTGCCTTCGAGTCGCGGCAGCCTGTCGAATCGGCCGTCGACATGGCCGACGTCGAAGCCGTGGCCGACGTGGCCGACGTGGCCGACGTGGACTCCGTGGACGCCGCCGACGAGCCCGAGGAAGCTGTCAGGACCGTCGATGCCGACCACGCTGACGACAGTGTCCGGACCGTCGACGAGGCTGCTGAGCCCATCGCGACGGAGACGCTCGATCGTGCGCTCGGCACGATGCCGCTGAGTGTCGGGCTGGCTGGCGATGATCTGGCTGACGAGGTCGACGAGATCGCCCGTGCTGAGTCGCTGGCGCCGATTCCCGAAGCGTCACCCGAGCTGGGTGCTCCGGAGGATGCGGCCGTCGCCGCGCCCTCGGCGCCACCGCTCTTCGGCAGCTACACTCCACCGATCCGAAGACGGCTCCGCCGTCCGCGCTCGCGAGTGACGTCACCCAGGCGATCGCTCGGCTTGGCCGTGGTCGCCCTCCTGGTCGGTGCCGTCGGTGCGGCCCTGGCGCTTGTGACATTGCGTTCGCCGCAGCCCCCGGCGCTGACCTCCCGGTACGTGCTGTCGGCGGCCCCGAGCGTGCCGCTCGCCGTGGCGGACGAGACGGGTCACGATCTCGCGATCGGTCCCGACGGCACGCTCGTGGCCTACGCCACGAACCGCGACGGGCGCCGCCACGTGTACGTGCGACACATAGACGAGCTCGAGGGCACGCTCCTGCCTGACGCACCGGCGCCTGAAACCTTGTTCTTCTCTTCGGATGGCAGCTGGATCGGATTCGCCGACGGCGCATCGGCGTGGCAGAAGATCTCCGTCGGCGGCGGGCCGTCCGTGGAGTTGACCGAGCAGCGCGCACCTTCGCGCGGCGCTTCGTGGGGCTCGGATGGCATCGTGTTCGCCGAAGCCGAGACCGGACTGTTCCGCGTGCCGGCCGTCGGCGGCCTGAGGAGAATGTTGACGACCCCGGATCGCGATGCTGGTGAGGTCGGTCACTACTGGCCGCACGTCCTGCCGGGCGGCCGCGCGCTGTTGTTCACCATCGCCAGCGGAGCGCAAGCGGCCCGGTCGACAATCGCTGCGCTCGACCTGGAGTCCCGGACGATCACACGGCTGATTCCGAACGGTCGCCATCCGCAGTACGTGACGAGCGGGCACCTCGTGTACAGCGCCGGTGGATCGCTCTACGCGATCCGGTTCGACCCCGATCGCCTGGCCGTCTCGGGGCACCCGGTCCTGGTCATGTCCAAGGTGATCACGAAGTCGGGAGGCGTGGCCGATTTCCAGGTCTCGCCGAACGGCACGCTCGTGTACGCCCCGGGACGACTGCGCGGGCGTCGGCGCGTGCTCACCTGGGTCGGCCCGGACGGGACGGAGGAGCCTCTGCGCGCCGAACCACGGGCCTACGACTCTGTGCGGATCGCTCCGGACGGCCGGCGCGTGGCCGTCGAGATCCGCGAGCCACAGAGCGAGATCTGGATCTGGGACGCCGACCGCGACATGCTGTCGCCCCTGCTGTTCACGCCGGCCGGCGAGACCAACCCCACCTGGACGCCCGACGGCAGCCGTATCGCATTCCACTCGGACCGAAGTCCGCGCGGGCTCTTCTGGGTGGCGGCCGATGGCGGGGGTTCGGTGGAATCGCTGCACCCGAGCGACATGGCGGCTCTACCGTTCGCCTGGTCGCGAGACGGACAGCGCCTCGTCTACGGGGCCGGTCCCGTCGCGACCGGCGGCTCGTCGTCGCTCGACCTGAACGTCGCCGCCACCGCTGGCACGGCCGGCCCGCCCACGACCGAGCCGCTGATCGCAACGGAGTTCGACGAGCGAAACGCCGCGATCTCCCCCGACGGGCGATGGATCGCCCATGAGTCCGCCGAATCGGGTCGGTCCGAGATTTTCGTCCGACCGTTTCCTGACGTGGACGCGTCCCGGTGGCAGGTCTCGACCGACGGAGGTCGCCAGCCGGTCTGGGATCCCGACGGCGATCGGATCTTCTTCCTCGCACCGAGTGGGTCCATGATGGCCGTCGCCATAGAGACCAGCCCGGAGTTCGCTGCCGGGCCGCCCACACTACTCTTCGAGGGTCACTACGCGACAGGTTCCGGGCGCAGCTTCGACATCGCACCCGACGGCGAACGCTTTCTGATGATCAAAGAGGCGGACTCGATTTCCACACCCCGCTTCGACGTCGTGATCGTCGAGCGTTGGGCCCAGGAACTCGAGGCACGAGTGCGATAGAGCCCGACCCCTCCCGGAGGGTCGGGCAGCAACTCGCCCCTCACCCCTCACTCCTCACCATCCACCACCCACCATCCACCACCACCACCACCACCACCATCCACCACCCCCCAGCATATAATCCCCACCCATGCCACCACCGGTGCTCGTGGTCGGCGACGCCTGCGTCGACATGGTGGCCAGGATGCCGCCGGTTGGTGGCCCTGGATCGGACGCGACGCTGCCGCAGATCTCGGGAGGGGGCACTGGCGCCAACACGGCCGTGGCGCTGGCGCGCCTCGGAGTGCCGGTCGTCTTCGTCGGCGCGGTGGGTCAGGATGGCCATGGGCGCCAGGTCCGGCGAGAGCTCGGCGCCGAGGGCGTCGACGTCTCACGGGTCGTGGAGCTACCCGACGCACCCACGGCGCTCGTCCTGGCGGTGATCGATCGGGATGGCGAGCGAACCATCTTTGGATCGCCGTGGCCGAGGCCGGCTCATTCCCGGCTCGGCGCCGAGCACGTCGACGACGAGTTGATCACCGGCGCCGCCTGGGTCCATACGACCGGGATGTGCCTGCTGCAGGCGCCTTCGAGCGAGACTGTCTTGTACTGTCTACAGCGTGCTCGTGACGAACGCATACCTTGCTCGCTGGATCTCAACCTGCGTGGCGGGCTGACCGAGGATGGTTTGTCTCGGTCGTTTGGCGACACGCTCTGGAACGCCGTCGAGCGCTCGGACTTCGTGCTCGGATCCGCGATCGACGAGATACCCTACATGGTTCCCGCGCGCTCGATGGAAGAGGCCGCGCGTCGGCTGGCTGGCGCCGATCGCACTGTGGTCGCCCGACGCGGCGCCGATGGCGCCACGCTCGTCACGGCCACGGAACGACAGGAGATTCCGTCGTTCCCGGTGGACGTCGTCGACACACTGGGAGCGGGCGACGCGTTCGATGCCGGGTTCATTGCGGCGCGGCTCGACGGTCGGGATACGGTCGAGGCGATTCGCTGGGGCCATGCCGTGGCGGCGTTGAGTACCAGTCGCGCGGGAGCGCGCGGCACGCCGAGCGCGACTGAGGCCCGCGCACTGCTTCATTCCCGGTCGCGAACATGATCGTCCAGATCTACGCCGCGACATCGGTTGCGGACGCCGAGACGATGGTCACGCTCGGCGTCGATCGGGTCGGGTTCATCGCCGGCGTCTACGACGAGGTGCCGGCGGAACTCACGTTCGCGCAGGCACGCGAGATCACTGACGCCGTGCGGGGGGACGCGCTGGTGTCGGCCCTGACGATGAGCGTCGACCTGGACGAGATCTGCCGCATGGTCGACGCCGTGCGACCGGACATCGTCCACATCTCGACCGACACGCACGTCGTCACCGCATCAGCCATGGCGGACCTTCGTCGGCGGCTACCGGATGATGTCCGGATGATGAAAGCCGCTCACGTGGCCGGACCCGAGAGCCTCCAGGCTGCCCTCGAGTTTGCCGTCGTCGCCGACATGTTGCTGCTCGACTCCAAGGTCGAGGGTATGCCCGGCGTCGGAGCCACCGGCCGCACCCATGACTGGGCAATCAGCCGTCGCATCGTCGAGGAGGTCGGCGGGACCGCCGAGGTGATCCTGGCCGGCGGTCTGACTCCAGAGAATGTCGCTGCAGCCATCCAGGCCACCCACCCAACCGGCGTCGACAGCAATACCGGCACAAACCTCCACGGTGACCGGGTCGTCAAGGACATGGACCGCGTGGACCGATTCGTTCGCCGTGCCCGCCTTGCCACGACGCCGGTCGGTTGAGTGACCGTGTCGATGGGCGAGTCGCCAGCCGGCGTCATTGGCCGGATGGCGGCACGTATCCGGGATTCGGCTCCGTCGGGATGAAGGCGTTGGTGTGGCTCCACCACCGCCTGAGCAGCGAGCGTAGTTCGTCCGCCTTCTCTGGGTTCAGGGCCGCGATGTTGACTCTTTCGCTCACGTCGTTGGCCAGGTCGTAGAGCTCTTCACGCGCATCCTCGAAGAAGTGGAGCAGCTTGAACCGGCCGAGCCGGACGGCGCTCACCGGCGTCGTCCTCCATGGGCCGATCGTGTCGCGGTACGCCTGGAGATAGGCGGGAAAGTGCCAGAAGAGCGGCCGGTCGAGCCCGTCCCGCTCGCGCCGCAGCAGCGGAACCAGGCTCACGCCGTCGAGCGGCTGACGCAAGGGCATTCCCGCGCCGCCGATCGCCAGCAGCGTGGCGTACAGGTCGAGGCCCACGACCGGAGCCTCAGAGATTACACCGGGCGCGACGACGCCGGGCCAGCGGACGATCAGGGGCACCCGGATGCCTCCTTCGTACAGCATGCCCTTTGAGCCTCGGAGCGGCGCCATCGACGTCGCCGGTCCATACCCGCCGTTGTCGGAGGTGAAGATGACGACCGTCCGGCCGCGCAGGTCGAGCTCGTCCAGCAGGTCCAGCAGGCGACCGACCCCTTCGTCAAGGCTCCGAACCATGCCCGCGTACGTCGGGTCGCCATGCCCCTGGCTGGCCGGCTTTCGGCTGAAGTACTCGACCAGCTCCGGTTTGGCCTCGATCGGCGTGTGGACCGCGTAGTGCGACAGATAGAGGAAGAACGGCTGGTCGCCGCTGTCTCGGATGAATTGCATCGCCTCGTCTGTCAGGCGATCGGTCAGGTACTCGCCGGGCGGGGCGTTCTCGAGATCGGGCAGCGCTCGATCGTCCCAGCGATACGGTGCGAAGTATGTCGGCGGGGAGCCCACCTCGGTCCCTGCGATGCTAACGTCGAAACCCTGGTCCCGTGCGGTGAAGCCCTCGTCGCCCAGGTGCCACTTGCCGATGTGGCCCGTTCGGTAGCCGGCGTCACCGAGGGCCTCGGCGATCGTCACGACCGACGGGTCCAGGCGGTTCCGGTTCCGCACCGGGATCAGCCGGCGATCCCGGGACTCGCCTCGCTCGGCCGACAGGACGGTATAGATACCGTGTCGGGGCGCGTATTGGCCCGAGAGCAGGCTGGCTCGGCTCGGCGCGCAGTTCGGGGCATTCGAGTACGCGTGCGTGAACCGCATGCCCTGGCCGGCGAGACGATCGATGTTCGGGGTCTCGTAGTAGTCGCTCCCCATCACGCCCAGATCCCGCCAGCCGAGGTCGTCGGCGTAGATGATGACGATGTTGGGCGGGGGCTCCTGGCCGTGAACCGCCACCGGCCACGCCAGAAGGCCGGTCGCAAGGCAGATCAGCAGTGTGGGCGCTCGTGTCATGGGCGAGCCAGTATGATAGTCCAGGGATCGGGGCCAGGGGCCAGAGATCAGGAACCAGCGGTTGGGGCGTGCTGGTTGGTTCGGCCAGGACGTCCGCTGACCCACCCAAGCCGAGAGCCGAGAGCCCGAAGCCGAGAGCAGTACAACACTGAACAGGAGCACCCAATGACCATGTCGAGACGCGATCTGCTAAAAACCGTCGGCGCCGGGTTGGTGGTCGGATCGGCGAGCCCGGCGAGCCCGGTGTTCGGCACCGAGCCGAGCGTTCTCGCTGCGGGCACCCCGGACTTTGCGGCGGTCCGGCAGGACTTCCCGCGCGCGGCTCGCAAGGTCTGGCTCGCGGCAGCCGAGGCCCACCCGTTCAGTGTCCATGCCATCCGGGTGATGGAGGAACACGCGCAACGGCGCGCACTGTCTCCCGGCGCCTCGCAGCACGCGTTCAACGCGGAGGCGGACGCCGAGACGAAGCAGCTCTTCGCGGACTTGATCAATGCGACCCCGAACGAGATCGCGTTCGTGCAGAGCACGACCGACGGCGAGAACGTCGTGATCGCAGGAATGGATCTCGCCCGGCGGGGAGGTAACGTCGTCATCGACGACCTGCACTTCAGCGCGTCGCGCTGGATCTACGAGGCACTGGAGCGGGATGCCGGCGTCGAGCTACGCATCGTGCGCCAGAAGGACTGGACGATCGACTCTGCCGACATGGCCAAGGCGATCGACAACGACACGCGACTCGTCTCCGTCGCGCTCGTGAACAACATCAACGGGTTCCTCCACGACATGCGGGCGATCGCCGATGTGGCACACGATCACGGTGCGCTCGTGTACGCCGACATCATTCAGGCGGCCGGCTGCACGCCGGTGGACGTGAGGGCGATGGGGATCGACTGCGCGGCCTGCACGACCTACAAGTGGCTGATGGGTGACTTCGGGTTCGCCTTCCTCTACGTGCGCGACGATCTTCAGGGCACGGCGGTGAAGCAGACGCGCTACGGGTTGCGCCAGGTCACCCAGCGCGACGGGCAGTTCGAGCAGAAACCGGGCGCCGCGATGTACGAGGGGACGAGCAGCTTCTCGTTCGTCGGCGGCATGATCGCTCGCGAAGGACTGAAGTACCTGACGAGTCTCGGCGTGGAGAACATTCGTGCCCACGCCAAGCGCTTGACCGACCGCCTGCAGAAGGAGATGCCGGCCCTCGGCTACCCCGCGATCACCCCCGCGGACAACCCGACACCGATCGTGAGCTTCTTGACGTCCGATCGGGAGGCGATGGATGCCAAGCTCCAGAAGGCGTTCGGCGAACGAATCGTGTCGTCGCGTGTCTTCCGTGTCCTTGGCGAGTCTGGCGAGTCCGAGGGGCACCCGGGCCTTCGGATCGGTGTGTCGGTCTACAACAACGACGACGACATCGATCAGTTCCTGAACGCGCTCGCCTAGAGGGGCCAGTAGGGCGAGTGGGGCCAGTGGGGTGAATGGGGGCTGAGCGATCATCGATGCGACCGTTCTGGATCGACACCGACACGGCGTCAGATGATGCCGTGGCGATCCTGATGGCGCTGCGGCGGCCCGACGTACGCGCCATCGGGATCAGCGTCGTGGCGGGCAACGTGCCGGTCGATCAGGGCGTCACCAACGCGATCTACACGGCGGAACTGTGTGGGAGCCATGTTCCGGTCTATCGGGGTGCGGAGCGTCCACTCGATCGCGATCCGGTCACCGGGCAGTTCTTTCACGGACCGGATGGCATGAGCGGCATGAACTATCGGCCCAGGCGCGGGCCGGAGGCCGAGGATGCGGTGGACGCGCTCGTTCGAACCTACCGTGACGCTCCAGGCGAGGCGACGCTCGTGACGCTGGGGCCGCTCACCAACATCGCGCTCGCGCTGGAGCGCGACCCGGCGTTCGCCGAGTACGTCCCGCGGTGCTACGTCATGGGCGGTGCGGCCTGCACGGTCGGCAATATCACGCCAGCGGCCGAGTACAACGTCTGGTGCGATCCCGAGGCCGCCAGGGCGGTCTTTCGGTCCGGAATGTCGATCACGATGGTCGGGTGGGAGCTGTGTCGCGGTGCGGCGAACCTGGATGACGGCGACATGGCGCACGTCCGCGCGCTCGACACGCCGTACGCGAAGTTCACGCTGGACTGCAATCGTACCGCGACCGATGTCAATCGCGACTGGCTGAGTGACCCGGGCATGGGGTTGCCCGATCCGGTCACGATGGCGATCGCGCTCGACCCGGCAGTCTGCACGCGTCGCTCGACGCACTACGTCGAGATCGCGTGCGACGACGACCTGACACGCGGGATGACCGTCGTGGACGAGCGCGACGTCGCGAAGGTCGACCCGAACCCGCCGACCTGGCACGCCGTGACCGCTCGTCCCCCGAGTGTGGAGGTCTGCTGGGCCATCGATGTCGCGCGCTGGAAGGCGACCCTGTATCAGACCCTGAGGTAAGCGCGGCGGCGGGTCGGGGAACGGCTCCGAATGCGGAATGCCGAATGCCGAATGGCGAATGCCGAACGTAGAACGTAGAACGTAGAACGACGAACCTAGCTGCAGCCCAGCACGACATGGACCGAATCGTCAGTTTCGTCGGCCTGCTCGCGATGCTCGGGCTGGCGTGGCTGCTGTCGAACAATCGGCGCCGAGTCGACCCCTTCGCCTCGTCGCCTCGGGCGTCGCGCTGCAGCTGGCACTCGCCGTCGTCCTGCTCCGAACCGAGCTGGGTGAGGTGGCGTTCGTCGCGGCTCGCGTGGGCATAGCCCGCCTGATCGCGTTCTCCAACGAAGGCGCCCGGTTCGTGTTCGGCGATCTCGTCGGTCAGGTGCCGCTCGCGTTCTCGGTGCTCCCGATGGTGATCTTCGTGTCGTCGATCACCAGTGTGCTGTTTCATCTCGGTATCCTGCAGCGGGTCGTGAGGATCATGGCTCGGGTCATGGTGCGCGTCATGCACACCTCGGGATCCGAATCACTGGCGGCGGCGGCCAATGTCTACCTCGGCATCTCCACCGCGCCTGTCGTCATCGTGCCCTATCTGGCGACCATGACCGGATCGGAGCTGATGGCGCTCATGACGACCGGGATGGCGACCGTGGCCGGGTCGGTGCTGGCGGCCTACGTCAGCTTCGGCGTCGACGCCGGGCACGTGATGGCGGCGTCGCTCATCTCCGCACCCGCCGCGCTCGTGATCTCGAAGATCATGGTGCCGGAGGTCGAGGTGTCGCCGACGCTGGGGGTGGTCAAGGTCGAGGTGCCCCACCAGGGCGTGAACATCTTCGACGCCGCCTGCAAGGGCGCCTCGGATGGACTGCAGCTGGTGCTGAACATCGCCGCGATGCTGATCGTGGCGATCGCGTTCGTGGCACTCGTGAATTTCGGTCTGGCCGCCGCGCCGGCCGTCCTCGGCGCGCCGCTCAGCCTCGAGCGGATGCTGGGGTGGATCGGGGCGCCGATGGCCTGGCTGATGGGTGTGTCCTGGAACGACGCTCAGATCGTCGGCATGCTACTCGGCAAGAAGACCGTGCTCAATGAGTTCTTGGCGTACCAGGACCTTGGATCGCTCCGAGACCAGCTGTCGGAGCGCTCGTTCGTGATCGCAACCTATGCGCTGTGCAGCTTCGCCAACTTCGGATCGATCGCCGTGTTCATTGGTGGAGTTGGCAGCCTCGCGCCCGACCGGCGTCCCGAGTGGCGCGTTACGCGATGCGGGCACTCGTCGGCGGGGCGTTGGCGGCCAACATGACGGCGACGATCGCCGGCATGCTGATCTAGAGCATCGAACAGACGTAGCTTTTCCAGGAGGTGTCGAATGACCCTGCGCCGGCGTGTCCCGTCGTATGTGTCCTTGATCGTCAGGTTCGTCACGATCGCCGGAGTCCTCGCGGCAGGCGAGATGGTCGTGCGGGCCCAGTCGACGACACCCCTGACGGTCGACCACATCATGCAAGGGCCGGCCCTCGTGGGTCACGCGCCCCGCAACGTCAGATGGTCACGCGACAGCCAACGTGTCTACTTCGAGTGGAAGCAGGCGTCGGATCCGCTCGACGCCGATCGCGACACCTACGTCGTCAGTCGCGACGCCAGCGGGCTACGCAAGCTGTCGGACGAGGAAGCGAAGCAGGCACCACCGATGAGCGGCGACCTGTCATCGGACAAGTCCCGGACCGTGTTTGCCGATGCTGGCGACCTCTTTCTGTACGAACACTCGGCCGGCGCCCGCGGACGCCTCACCCGGACGCGTGACATCGAATCGAGCCCCAGGTTCACGCATGACGACCAGCACGTGACGTTCCTGCGGGGCGGGAATCTCTACAGCCTCAGGCTCGACACGGGACGGCTCGAGCAGCTCACCGACATCTACGCCAGCGATGCGACGATGCTACCGCCGTGCGTCAGCGCCAAGGACGAGCGCGAGCGAAGCCAGAGTCAGGCGTTCCTGGAGCAGGAGGAGCGCGCGCTGATCGAATCCGTCGAGCGCCGGGCTGCCCGGCGCGCGGAGGACTTGGAGCGATGCCGTGCGGAGAACCCGCGTCACCCCCACCAGCTCGAGAAGGGACAATCGGTTGCCGACGCCATGCTGTCGCCCGACGGTCGCCACGTCATCGCGCGGATTGAGATTCGAGACGACAGCGCCATGCGAACGATCGTGCCGAACTACGTCACCGAAACCGCCTTCACGGCCGATATCGACGCCCGGTTGAAGGTGGGTGATCCGTTCGGACCCGCGTCGTTGCTGATCCTGAACGTCGAGACGGGCGCAACACGAGAGGTGGAGGACGGTCAGGCCGAGCCGAAGGACGCCGCGGACGGGGACGCCGAGCCGGCGGAGATCGAGCGGCCGGTAGCGTTCCGCATGCCGGTCTGGTCCGATGACGGCACGAAGGCGGCCGTGTCGGCCCGATCCCATGACAACAAGGACATGTGGGTCATGGCGCTCGATCCGGATGCCGGCTCGACCCGCGTGCTGGCCGAGATGCACGACGACGCCTGGGTGGGTCCGTGGCGGTTTTCTGGCGAATCCCGGGTCACGTGGGGACCGCGCGGCGCGTATCTCTACTATCTCTCCGAGCAGGACGGCTTCGCGCACCTGTATCGCGTCGCCCACGAGGGTGGGGATCCGGAGCCGCTGACCTCCGGTGACTGGAAGGTGCACGAGGCACTGCTGAGCGACGCCCGAGACCGCTTCTACTTGACGACCAGCGAGGTCGGGCCGGAGGAGACCCACCTCTACTCGATGTCGCTGGAGGGCGGCGAACGCCTCAGGCTGACGACCGCCGCCGGGCGGCACGACGGCGAGGTCTCGCCCGACGCGACGACGATCGCGACGGTCTCCTCGTACTCGAATCGTCCACCTGAGCTGTTCGTTCTCGAGCACGCGCCAGGCTCGACGGCCACGCGGGTCACCACGTCGCCGACGGCAGCCTTCGACTCGTATCCGTGGATCGATCCGCCGATCATTCGGATCCCCGCACGTGATGGGACGCGGGTGCCGGCCCGGATCTACAAACCCGCGAGCTACTCGGCGGGCGGTCCGGCCGTGGTCTTCGTCCACGGGGCGGGCTACACGCAGAACGTGCACAAGGGCTGGTCGAGTTACTACCGCGAGTTCATGTTTCATCACCTCCTGATGGAGCGCGGCTATCTTGTGCTGGATCTTGACTACCGCGCCTCGGCGGGCTACGGGCGTGACTGGCGCACGGCGATCTACCGGCACATGGGTGGCCAGGATCTTGACGACCAGGTAGACGCTGCACGCTGGCTCGTGCGCGAGCATGGCGTGGCCGAGGACCGGATCGGCATCTATGGCGGTAGCTATGGCGGGTTCATCACCTTGATGGCGATGTTCACCGAGCCCGGGGTTTTCGCCGCGGGCGCCGCCCTTCGACCGGTCACGGATTGGGCCCACTACAACGATTCGTACACGTCGAACATCCTGAACCGGCCGCCGGACGATCCTGAGGCGTATCGACGGTCGTCTCCAATCTACTTCGCCGAAGGACTCGAGGGCGCCCTGTTGATCTGTCACGGCATGGTCGACACGAATGTGCACTTCCAGGATTCCGTGCGGTTGGCACAGCGCCTGATCGAGCTGCGAAAGGAGAACTGGGAACTCGCGGCGTACCCGGTCGAGAATCATGGCTTCGTCGAGCCCTCGAGTTGGGCCGACGAATACAAGCGGATCCTGAAGCTGTTCGAGGGAAACCTGAAGTAGACGAGCGGTACGTAGCGCGAGGCTTCAGCCGAGCGGCTTCCGCAATCAGCGTGATTCCGAGCCGTGCAGGGCGTTGCGGACGATCGCAAGCGCGCGGATGACATCCTGGCGCGAGATGTTGAGGCACAGGACGGCCCGGACCCGCTCGGGGCCGCTCGGCAGCATGTAGAGCCCGTCATCGTGGCACCGCTGCACGAACTCGGCCGATGACATCGCCGTCACGCGAAACCGGACGATGTTCGTCTGCACGGCGTCGAGATCGATCGAGATACCAGGCGTGTCGGCCAGCCCCTTGGCGAGCGCTGCCGCGTGCTCGTGATCCTCGGCGAGTCGGTCGCGGTGGTGTCGGAGTGCATGGAGGGCGCCCGCCGCGACGATTCCTGCCTGTCGAAATCCTCCCCCGAATCCTTGCTTGAACCGACGCGCTCGAGCGATGAACGCCTTCGACCCTGCGAGTGCCGATCCGACCGGCGCGCCGAGACCCTTCGAGAAGCAGACGCTGACGCTGTCGAAATGCGCCGCATAGTCGGCGGGTGGGATGCCGCTCTGCGCCGACGCGTTCCAGACGCGGGCGCCGTCGAGATGGGCGGCGAGCCGGTGTGATCGTGCAACGCGTGTGACCGCCTCGATCGCGTCGAGTGGCCAGACCGTGCCGCCCGCCACGTTGTGTGTGTTCTCCACGCAGAGCAGCTTCACCGGTGGCGTGAGCGCGGCGGGCTTGAAGGGGTGGGGTCGAGGCACGATGGCGTCGACCTGCTCCGGCGTGAAGATGCCCCGATCGCCGGCGAGCGTCAGGACCGTCAGGCCCGAGAGGGCGGCCGGCGCACCACCCTCCAGCAGGTGGATGTGGGCGGTCGCTTCGGTCACGATCTGGTCCCCCGCTTCGGTGTGGGTCCTGAGCGCGATCTGGTTCGTCATCGTTCCGGTGACCATGTACGCGGCGTCCTCCTTGCCGAGGAGGTCGGCGACTTCCGCTTCGAGCGCTCGCACGGTCGGATCGTCGTGATACACGTCGTCGCCGACGTCGGCCGAGGCCATCGCCTGGCGCATGGCCTCCGTCGGCTTGCTGCACGTGTCGCTTCTCAGATCGATCATGGTCTCGCCTCGCGGATGGCCGGAGGGTGCACACGTCGACACGCTCGACGGACCCCGATAGTATGTGATCACCATGACCCACACCATGTCCCGTCGCGATCTGCTGGTTGCCACACCGGTGCTGGCGCTGTCGACTGCGGCCCTCGAGGCCTTCCAGTCCCCCCAGTCCCCCCCCACGAGCGTGCACTCGCAGTTTCCGTCGCACGAGCCGGCGCTCGCACGAGAGATGGTGGCCGTGTCTCATGGCAGGCTGGAGCGGGTGCAGAAGTTGCTCGACCGCAGTCCCGCCTTGGCCAACGCCACCTGGGATTGGGGGTTCGGCGACTGGGAGACCGCCCTTGGCGCGGCGTCTCACACCGGCCGACGAGAAATCGCTGGGCTGCTCATGGCGAATGGCGCCCGACCGGACATCTTCACATTCGCCATGCTTGGGCAGCTGGATGTCGTACGGGCCTACGTCGAGGCGAGCCCCGGCATCCAGGGTACGAAGGGGCCACACGGCCTGTCGCTGATGCTTCACGCTCGGCTGGGGAAGGCACCCGCCGAGTCCGTCGTGGCCTATCTCGAGGAGGTCGGCGGGGCCGAGGAGGACTACGCGACGTTACCCCTGGCGGACGAGGCGAAGGCGCAGTACCTCGGCACCTACGGCCATGGTGGAGGAACCCCCGCCGATGCCGCCTTCGAGATCAGCGAGACCCGATCTGGTCGTCTTGGCATCAGGCGCCTGCCCGACGGGGATGTGCGACAGTTGTATCACCTCGGTGATCACGAGTTCCATCCCGCCGGGGCGTCGGCGGTGCGCATCCGGTTCGACGTGGCCGACGGCTCTGCTGGACGCTTGACGATCGTTGATGGCGTCCCGGTGTTGACCGCCGACCGAGTGGTCTGACACCCGGGCCGGGCCGGGACGAGGCGAGCGAGTTCGTGGCTGACGGTAGGGATCTCGAGCGGCGCCTCCGGCGCGAGGTCGAAGGCGAATCGATGTTCGACGCCTTCGACCGCGGGCGCTACAGCACCGATGCGTCGGTGTACCAGATCGAGCCGGTCGGCGTGGTCGTTCCCCGTCACCTCCCGGACGTCATTCGTACCATCCAGATAGCAGCAGACGCCGGCGTGCCGGTCATTCCACGCGGCGCGGGCACGTCGCAGAGCGGCCAGGCCATCGGGCAGGGTCTGATCCTCGACACCAGCAAGTACCTGACCGAGGTCGAGGACCTCGACCCGGCGAACCGCTCGGTCGCCGTCGGGCCAGGCGTGGTGCTCGACGAGCTGAACCGCCGACTTCGCCCGTACGGTCTCTGGTTTCCCGTGGACGTGTCCACGAGCGCGCAAGCGACGCTGGGCGGCATGGCAGGCAACAACTCGGCCGGCACGCGGTCGATCCGCTACGGCCTCATGGTCGACAACGTCCGGGCCATCGATGCGGTGCTGGCGGACGGCCGCGAGGTGCGATTCGGACCCGTCGACGGGGCGCCGATGGCCGACGCCGCATCGGATGCCTCCGCGCGAGGCGCGGATCTCGTCAGTAGGATGCGCGCTCTCCACGCGCGCGAGACAGATGAGATCGAGCGACGATGGCCACGGGTGCTCAGAAACGTCGCCGGCTACAACCTGAACCGTCTCGGCCGAGTGCCGATGAACATGGCCGACCTCCTGGTCGGCTCCGAAGGCACGCTGGCCTTGTTCACGCGGCTCCACCTCGCGCTCCAACCGCTCCCGCGGCACCGCGTGCTGGGCGTCTGTCATTTTCCGACGCTGACGTCGGCGCTCGACGCGGCCAGGCACGTCGTCGAGCTTGGGCCGAGCGCCGTCGAGCTGGTCGATCGCGGCATGATCGACCTGGCCCGCGCGATCCCGACATTCGAATCGGCCATCGCCCGATTCGTCCGAGGCGCGCCTGCAGCCCTCTTGCTGGTGGAGTTCGCCGGCGACGACGACGAGCTCTGTCGACGGTCGCTCGAGCACTTGGGTCAGCTCATGGGCACCCTCGGATTCCCGGACGGCTTGATCCGAGCGATTGACCCGTCGTTTCAAGCCGAGGTCTGGGGCGTTCGCAAGGCGGGCCTGAACATTGTCATGTCGATGAAGGGCGACGGGAAGCCCGTATCGTTCATCGAGGATTGTGCAGTTCCGCTGGAGCACCTGGCCGAGTACGCGGACCTCCTGACCGAGATATTTCGGCGCCACGGCACGAGTGGCACCTGGTACGCGCACGCGTCAGTGGGCTGTCTCCATGTGCGCCCCATCCTGAACCTCAAGTGCGCCGATGGCGTGCGCGCGATGCGTGAGATTGCAGAAGAAGCACACGAACTCGTCCGTCGATTCAAGGGATCGCACTCGGGCGAGCATGGCGACGGGCTCGTGCGGTCGGAGTTCCTGGAGCCGATGCTCGGGCGGCGTCTGGTCCGCGCCTTCGAACACATCAAGGATGCCTTCGACCCGAACGGCGTGCTCAATCCTGGCAAGGTTGTGCGGTCGACGCGGATGGACGACCGGGGCATCATGCGCTTCCGGCCTGACTACGCAGCGGAGCCCGTGGAGGAGGCGCTCGACTGGTCGGCGTGGGGTGGCCTGGCCGGGGCCGTCGAGATGTGCAACAACAACGGCGCCTGCCGAAAGCTTGATGCGGGCGTCATGTGCCCCTCCTATCGTGTGACCCGCGACGAGCAGCACACGACGCGAGGACGTGCGAACGCGCTGCGTCTCGCGATCACCGGTCAACTTGGGCCAGGCGCCCTCGAATCCGATGCCATGGACGCGGCGATGGATCTGTGCGTCGGATGCAAGGCGTGCCGGCGTGAGTGTCCGACCGGCGTGGACATGGCGCGCATGAAGACCGAATTTCTGTACCAGCGCCACCGGCGACACGGCGTCAGCCCGAAGGATCGGCTCATCGCGTACCTGCCGCGTTACGCGGCGTCGGCCGTGCGGATGCACCGCCTGTTCAACCTGCCGAGCCGGAGCCGTCTGTTCGCGACCCTGGCCGAGCGAACACTCGGACTCTCGGCGCAGCGTCAGTTGCCGACGTGGCGATCCGACCCGTTCCGCGCCACCGAGATCGTGACGGAAGGTGACGGTCCGGAGGTCCTGCTGCTCGTCGACACGTTCAGCAGGTACTTCGAACCGGAGGTCGCCCGGGCTGCGTGCGCCGTGCTGACCCGGTTCGGGTACCGAATCATCCCGGCGGAGCCGGCCGACGGTGGTCGCCCGCTCTGCTGCGGTCGAACGTTCCTCAACGTCGGCCTCGTCGATGAGGCGAGGCAGGAGGCCCGGCGGCTACTCGAGGCGCTGGTACCGTACGCGCGACGCGGTGTCCCGATCGTCGGACTCGAGCCGTCCTGCTTGCTCACCCTCCGCGACGAGATGCTCGCGATGCTGCCGGGCCCGGATGCCGAGGTGGTGAAGGACCGATCGATGCTGATCGACGAACTTCTCGCGTTCGAGGTTGGCGACGGACGCTCGATTCCGCCTCTGGCGCCGATTCCAGCAGGGTCGCTGCTGGTGCACGGGCACTGTCACCAGAAGGCGTTCGGTGTCACCGCTCCCACCCTCGAGATGCTTCGGTGGATTCCGGACGTGGCGGTGGCGCCGATTCAGTCTGGATGCTGCGGCATGGCCGGATCGTTCGGCTACGATGCTCGACACTACGACATTTCGATGAAGATGGCCGAGCTCGATCTGCTGCCGACCGTTCGATCGGCCGATCCCGATGCCTGGATCGCTGCAAGCGGCACGAGCTGCCGTCGACAGATTCAGGACGGCACCGGCCGTGACGCGCTGCATCCGATCCAGGTACTTCAACGTGCGCTAGCCGACTAGGCGATTACATAGCGCGAAGGAAAGGATCATGAAATCTGTTCGCCGGACGTACGGAGCGCGAAGGACAGGATCGTGAACCCTGTTCGCAAGACGTACGGAGCGCGAAGGCCAGGATCGTGAGCCCTGTTCGCAAGACGTACGGAGCGCGAAGGCCAGGATTGTGAAACCTGTTCGCCGGACGTACGGAGCGCGAAGGCCAGGATTGTGAAACCTGTTCGCAAGACGTACGTAGCGCGAAGGCTTCAGCCGAGCGGATCCCGAACCAGCGTGACGCTGGCGCTCGGCTGGCCGGCCATGCTTGGTGGCGCGCTGTGCGCCGTTGCGCTGGCTGCCGCGCACTCTCCGATGCGCCTCACGACGGCCGACGGCTTCGGCATCAGCGCGGCGTACTTCGCCGCGCCCTCGTCGGAGCCTTCGCCGGCCGTCGTGCTCGTGCATGGTGCCGGTGGGCGGAAGGAGAACTGGGTCGAGTCGGGGCTTCCCGAGCTGCTCCTGCAGCGCGGGGTCCACGTGCTCGCGATCGACCTACGCGATGACGGCACGTCCGACCGCCAGCCGGAAGGCGTGTGGTCGTATCCCTACCCTGACATCGAGGCCGCCGTCGCCTGGCTGACCGATCAGCCGACGATCGCCGCCGACCGCATCGGACTGGCTGGTGCTTCGTTCGGCGCGAACCTCGTGGTCGTCGGGACGCTCACGCGCGCCTGGGCACCCAAGGCCATCGCCGCGCTGTCGGCGACATCCGCAGCCCTCGACTGGATGGAAGGCGAGTCGATCAACCGATTGCCACCGACTTTGCTCCTCGGCAGTCGAGATGATGCGAGAACCTACGGCGTGACGATAACGGCGCGCGAGCTCGCTCGACATTCGGGCGCGCCGTTGATCCGGATGGTCGACGGTCGGGTTCACGGGACGGACCTGGTGTCGCCGCTCGGCGCGGAGATCGCCGATTGGTTCGCCGACCGGCTCGCGCGGTGACGGACGAACCCCGTCGAGCCACGGGGAAAGCCGGCGACGAGCCGGTGCTCAGAGCTTGGCCAGCACCGAGTCGGCGCTCGACAGTTCGAGACCCGGCTCGGTCTCGATCATGAGCTGCTCGACCGTCCCGTCGCTCACGACCATCGCGTACCGCTGCGATCGTTGACCCATGCCGAAGCTGCTGCCATCCAGCGTCAGACCGAGTGCCGCAGTGAAATCGCCGTTGCCGTCGGCGACCATGCGGACCCTGCCGTTCGTGCCGCTGGCATCACCCCAGGCACCCATCACGAACGCATCGTTGACCGCGAGACAGATGATCTCGTCGATGCCCTTGTCCTTCAGGGCGTCGGCCTTGTCGACGTATCCTGGTAGCTGAACGTTGCACGTTGGCGTGAAGGCTCCGGGTACCGCGAAGATGACCACCTTGCGTCCGCCGACCAGCTCGCCCACGGTGACCGTGGTGGGCTTGCCGTCCCGCATCTCGTTCAGGGCGAGTTCGCGTGGTAGTGTGTCTCCTACCTCAATGGCCATGCCGTCTCCTTGTCTCGGGTATCTGGACCGTGCCGTGCGACCAACGTCGGTCGAGCAAACCGTGATCTTAGCACCTGACATCGAGCGAGTCTCGCCACCGGCCGACGCGCCCGGTTGCAATCGCCTGAGGACTCCGCTACGACAGACGCGAAAGGCCGGTGCCCGCCGGGCACCCTCCGGTAGATCGTGACCGAACGACGTGATCCCCGATACGTCGCAGCGCTCGCCCTGGCTGCAGCGCTGATCTTGGTGCTCGGCACCTGGCTCAAGCCGTCGCAGCAGCGAGCCGAGTCGACGGTGTCGACGGGGCCGCCCGTGTCCTCGCAGACGGACCGGGCTCGGCTCGATCGTCTCGCCCAGAAGGGCGAGCTCGAGCGGACGTCCACCTACTTCTCGCAGATCGCCTTCAGCGTCGCGTCGCAGCTCGTCCGTCTCGAGTTCGGGGCGAGCGGTGTCGTCTGGGACGACAGCGGGCTCATCGTGACCGCGGGGCTGAGTCGCCGCTTCCCGGAAACCGTGTTGGCCGATGCCGGCGGTCCCCGCGCGACACTCCTCACCGCGCTGTCGGCTCCGCCGGCCCTGCCGGCTGCCATCCTACGGGTGCCGGCCGGGCAGTCGCTGAGACCCGTTCAGCCGATCGACGACCCCAGCACCCAGACCGGCGCGTGGGCGGTCGCCGTCTGGCGGACGCCGGACCGCCGCTACGCCTTTGTCCCTGGCCTCAACGTCGGAGTGACGCCGGCCAATTGTCGAGGCTATCGGTTCGACGAATTGCTCCTCAGTGTGCCGTTGACCGAGACGATGGCGGGCGGAGGGGTCTTCGATCTGGATGGCGGGCTGCTGGCGGTCATCCTGCGGTGTGGCGACCGTTTTGTGGCCATGACCCCTCGCAGTGTCACGGCCACCATCGCCGAGTGCGAGTCGCTCGAGGGTCGAGTCCTGACCCGGTACGGCGTCGGCGTGTCCGTCCTGCACCAGGCCGAGGACGAGTACTTCCAGGTGGAGTCGGGTGTCCTGGTGCGGGAGGTCTGGAAGGGGTACCCCGGAGACGACGCCGGGGTCGTGCCGGGCGACGTGATCACGCACCTCGACGGTGTCGAGGTGCAGTCGATCGATGATCTCCTCCCGCTCGTGGTCGCGGAGGCGCCCACGTTCGAGCTGGCGGTCATCCGAGCGAACCGCACCGTCACGATGACGCTGCCGGGACCTCTCCTGCGGCCATCGGAATCAGACCCGATCATCGCCGCCGGCGCCGGCCCGGACGATCAGCCGAGCGCCGCCGGATTCCGCATCGAGTGGATTCCGCCCGGGAGTCGCGCGGAGGCCGTTGGCATCCGCCCTGGCGACCTGCTCCTGGAGGTCGACCGGGTGCCACCTCGTGACGCCGCCGCGGTTCGTCAGGCGCTGGCCGGCGAGGTGGATCGGTCGTCATTCCTGATTCTCCAACGCGGGCCGCGCGTCTGGGGCGCCCTGATCGAGTAGCACGCGTGACGAGCCGCCCATGAACGAGCTGTCGTCCCTCGGACTGATTCTTCTGCTGGCCCTGATGGCAGGGCACCTGGTCAAGTATTTTCGGGTGCCTGAGGTCACCGGCTACCTCCTCGCCGGTGTCGCGCTCGGACCGTCGATGCTCGGCTGGGTCACCCAGGACAATCTGGTCGCCCTGTCGGTGCTCAGCGAGGTCGCGCTCGGCTTGATCCTGTTCTCGATCGGCTCCGTGTTTCAGTTCTCGATGTTTCGACGCTACGGCCGCCGGATCTTCTATCTGACGATCGCAGAGTCTCTGCTGGCCGCGGTGTTCGTCGGCCTCGGAATCGTCGCGCTCGGACAGCCCTGGCAGGTGGCCTGCCTGCTCGGCGCCGTGGCGATCGCGACAGCGCCCGCCTCCACCTTGATGGTGATGCGGGAGTGCAACGCGAGTGGTCCGCTGAGCGACACGCTCCTCGGTATCATCGCGGTCAACAACATCCTGTGTCTCGTGGCCTACAGTGTCGCCGCCGCGCTCATCGATCTCGTCGGCGCCGGCGTGGGAAGCTGGTCCGGGGTGTATGCGGCGACGTTCCCGCTCGTATGGCAGCTGCTCGGCTCGGTCGCTCTCGGCTACCTCGTAGGCATCATGCTCGCCGGCTGGGCCACCCAGGTGACCGAGCACGGCGAACTGCTCATTCTCCTGGCCGGCAGCATCCTGCTCTGCGTCGGTGTCGCGCGCATCGCCGATCTGTCACCCCTGGTCGCGAGCCTGGCTGTCGGCGCCACGATGGTCAATCTCTCGCGTCGAAGCCGGGGCCTGTTCGACGCGCTGGCGCGAACCGACCCGCCGTTCTACGCCATTTTTTTCGTCATCGCCGGTGCCGACCTGGACGTGTCGCTGGTCGGATCGATGGGGCTGCTTGGCGTCTACTACCTCGTCGCGCGTGCGGCCGGGAAGTTCCTCGGCGCTCGCTACGCTGCGCAACGATTGAAGCTCGAGGCGACGGTTCAGCGCTTTCTCGGCCTGGGTCTCATGGCGCAGGCCGGCCTGGCAGTCGGCCTGGTGCTGACGATCGACCGGCAGTTCCCGGAATACGCGGTCGTCGTCAACGCGGTGGTGCTGTCATCGATCGTCATATACGAGATCGTCGGCCCCATCAGCACGCGATTCGCTATCGAGCAGGCCGGTGAGGCGAACCCGGAGGAGCCCGAGCCGCTGGGTGTTGTCCTCACCTAGACGGCGACGAAGGTACGCCATGGAGCCAGAACCGGCGAACGTCGTCTCTTTGCTCGGCGTCCTGTCGTACCAGGACGCGAGCATCGTGAGCCGGGTGCTGCTCAAGCAGGCGAGCGGCACGGTCACGCTCTTCGCGTTCGATGCCCGTCAGGAGCTCAGCGAGCACAGTGCGCCGTTCGATGCGCTGCTGCACGTGCTGGAGGGTGAAGCGGAGGTTCGCGTGGGAGGGAAGCCTCACCGGCTCGGACCGAACGATCTGATCCGTCTGCCTGCCGATGTTCCGCACGCCGTTCGAGCGGCGACGCGGATGACGATGGTGTTGGTGATGATCAGAGGGTGAAGGTGGCAGGTCCGAGGGTGCCAGGGTTGGAGGTGGCGCCGCGCGCGGCAATTCTTGGACGTGTCAAGCCGAAGAATGCCACGTCGCCCGTGCCACACGCGGCGTTACCATGACCCCTGGGACCCTCGGACGTCCAGATTTACTTGATCGTATCGTTCACCGCCGCCTCACCCTCGACCACCGTGCAGATGGCCGACTGCGAGAGGACCTGGGTCACCTCGATGACCCCGACCTGTTGGATCACCCGATCCAGCACGCGGCCATTCGCATCCTTGATCTCGTCGACGATGCGGTGGACCTCGAAGCGCTGGCCGACCGTGACCCCGGCATCCTGGCCCCGGTTGATGTAGAACGACCCGTCGCGGTCGCCAACGATCTGCCCCTCGGGTGCCGGTGCCTCGAGCGACGCAAACTGATCGGCTCGAGAGACCACCTGATTGATCACGTTCTCGACCGCCGGGCGTAGTGCCTCCTGGGCCGCGCCCTGGTCGAAGTCACGCTCGGCTCGGGCACCCTTGAAATAGCCCCCGCCCATGCGCTTGTTACCCTGGCCCTCGGCCGCCATCAGGATTTCGCCTGTGACCGTGTTGATCAGCCGAACGTCCAGCATGCTCTCGGCGTTCGAGTACGACCCACCGATGCCGCGGAAGCCGGCTCGTATCGTCTCGATCGAGAACTGGGTGATGGAGCCGGTGAAGATGAGCTGGGCGCCGAGCAGTTCGCCGATCTTGGCAGCCGTCGCCGAATTGACGCGACCGCTGGCTCCGAGGTCCTGTTCGTCGAGAATCGCATCGAGCTGGGCGCGCTCGATGACTGTGAACTTGCCGGAATTCACCAGCTGGGTGGTCAGCTCGTCGGCCGCCGCCGCACCGAGGTTGTTGCCCCACCAGCTCCAGGTGCTGTTGTTCTCGAAGTTCATGATCGCGACCCGAGCCTTGGCCTGGGCCGCGGCCGGCGCGGCGGTCACGCCGATGAGAAACAGCGTCAAGGCCAGTCCCGAGCCCATGATGCGCAGGTGCCGGTTCATGCAGTGCCTCCTTGCAAAAAAGACAGCGGTCACGCCGTGGCGAAAAGAAGTTGCTCGACACGAGTATACGGCATCGATCCAGGGTCCGGGGAGCGCGGAACCTCAGAGTACCGCCTCGGAACCACCCCATGATATATTTGGCAATACGGATATATGAAGGAGGGACAGCGCGATGTCCGCCAGAATCGAGTTCATGGAGGAGTTGTTCAAGGCGCTGGCCGACGGCACGCGTCTTCGGATCCTCGGGCTGCTGCTGAGCGGGGAGGTGTGCGTGTGTGACATCCACGAGAGCCTGAGGATTCCGCAGCCGAAGGCGTCACGCCATCTGGCGTACCTGCGCCGGGCCGGTCTCGTCGAGGCGCGGAAGGAAGGCCTCTGGATGCACTACAGCCTCAAGGCACCCCAGGATGCCGTTCTGCGCACGATACTGGACGCCGTCACGCATTGCCTCGGGCACGTCCCGACCGCCGCGCGTGATTCCGAGCGACTCCAGAAGCTCACCGGTTGTTGCAGCGTGACCGAGACGCAGCGGCCTGAGTTGTCCTGCTGCACTTCGGCGACCGTCGCGCCGGTCGAGCTGCGGTCGAGCGGAGGGTCATGACGAGGACGACGGGCACGACGGGCACGACGGGTGACGGGGCGGTCGTCGTCGCCCCGATCTGGCTCGTCGGGAAGGATGACGTGGACGAGGTCGAGCGGTTCTTGACCGGCAACGGACTGCCGCTCGATGACCTCCGGTCTCACCTGGGTACGACACTCGTTGCGCGAGAAGCCGGGCTGATCGTTGCGAGTGCTGCACTCGAGCTGTACGCGCCGTTCGCGCTGCTGCGATCCGTCGCCGTGGCCCCGGCGTCACGGGGACGCGGGTTCGGTCTGGCGATTGCCCGTGCAGCGATGGCGCTTGCCGCACGGCACGGTGTCACGCAGGTGTTTCTTCTGACCGAGACCGCGAGCGACTTCTTCCCGCGGTTGGGATTCGAGCGTGTCGCGCGAGACCGCGTGCCGACGTCCGTCCGGCAATCAGTCGAGTTCACCTCCGCCTGCCCGGCGAGTGCCGTGGCCATGGCGGTCCGCATCGACTGAGTGGCCGGCTCTTCCGGGCGCAAACGAAACGACGTGAGGGGCCGCGCGCGTGGCTGCCTGTCGTATAATTGCAGGTCCGCGGTGAGGTGGCCGAGAGGCTGAAGGCGGCGGTTTGCTAAACCGTTGTAGGTGTTAAAGCCTACCCAGGGTTCGAATCCCTGCCTCACCGCCACTTATCTCGTTCTCTCCACAGCAGTTACCGATCGTCGATCCCCCGTCTCCAGAATGTTTCCAAACCCGTGCTCGGGTGTGGGTTGATCCAGCAGCCGGATGGCCCCTTCAATTGCCGCCGGACTGAGGTGCATATACCGCTGCGTCGTCGTCAGGTCCGCATGACCCGCCAGCTCCTGGATGGCCCGTACTGGCGCGGCGCGCATGGCCAGATGCGAGCAGAACGTGTGGCGCAGGATGTGGACGCCGCTGTTCTGCACCTGACCGCGACGTGCGGCACGTCGCACCCAGTTCTGGACCGTGCGCCGCCGGACGGCGCTGCCGTCGACGTCGCAGAGCACCAATCGACCCTTGAGGTGCCGGTGGTCCCGAAGCGCCGCCGCCAGCCGGATGGTGAGTGGCACATACCGCAGTCGTCCGCCCTTAGGCGTGGTGACCTGACCGTTCCAGTCCGACCGCTGGACGCACAGCTGCCGCTTCGCGAGATCGACGTCCGTCCATTCCAGCGCGATCATCTCGCCCAGTCGTAAGCTGGCCTCGCCGCCCAGTAGGACGACCAGGTGGGTCTGTGCGTCGGTCGTTCGCGCCGCGTCCACGAGGCGCTCGTACGTCCCGAAGTCGTGGAACGTGGCGGACGGCTTCGGCACCGGTGTTTGGGGTCAGACTAATGGGGACCAAATGAGTCGATGAAATAAGAGAGACGTGGCCACACGGGGCGGAGGTTCCCATGAGCCAAGGAAAGTCTGCAGAGAGGGTCGTTCACGAGATCCGCCGGAAGACCCGTCGTCAGTTCTCAGCCGAAGAGAAGATTCGGATCGTCCTCGAGGGCTTGCGGGGCGAAGAGAGCATTGCGGCGCTGTGTCGGCGTGAAGGGCTGAACCCGAATCTCTACTACCGGTGGAGTAAGGAGTTTCTCGAAGCCGGGAAGAAGCGGCTGCTCGGGGACACGACCCGCGAGGCGACGTCGAACGAAGTGACGGAACTCCGCAAGGACGTCAGCCAGCTCAAGCAGGTGGTGGCCGAGCTGGTCCTCGAAAATCGGCTCCTCAAAAAAAACGTGACGGGCTTCGACTCGGAGGCCGGTACGTGAGGCACACGGCCGCGGAGAAATACGAGGTCATCCGGCTGGTGGAGGGCTCGGACCTCCCTGCTCGCCAGACGTTGCGGGAACTGCAGGTCAATCGGTCGACCTTTTACCGCTGGTATCACCGCTACCTGCAGCACGGTCGGGCGGGGCTTGCGCCCCGTCCGGCCGCGGCTCGTCGGTACTGGAACCGGATACCGCCACAGGTCCGGCAGCGGGTCGTCGACGCCGCGTTGTCGGATCCCGAGCGGTCGCCGCGGGAGTTGGCGTGGCAGTTCACCGACCGCGAGGGCCATTTCCTCTCGGAATCGAGTGTCTATCGCATCCTCAAGGCGTACGACCTCATGCCGAGTCCAGCCTTCATCGTGCTGTCAGCCGGGAAGACATTCCAGCATCCCACGCGACGGCCGAACGAGCTCTGGCAGACGGACTTCACCTACCTGCAGGTGGTTGGCTGGGGCTGGTACTACCTGTCGACGGTGCTGGATGATTACGCGCGTTACATCATCGCCTGGATGCTGCGGACGTCGATGCAGGCGGCCGATGTGATGGAAACGCTCGACCTCGCACGGGCGAAGACGGGGATCGACCAGGCCCGGGTGGTGCATCGGCCGCGGCTGCTGAGTGATAACGGCCCGTGCTCCGTCTCGAAGGAGTTGGCCGGGTACCTGGAGACGCACCAGATCGCGCACACGCGCGGAGCGCCGTATCACCCCATGACCCAGGGCAAGATCGAGCGGTATCACCGCTCCATGAAGAACGTGGTCAAGCTGGAGAAGTACCACAGTCCGTGGGAACTTGAACGGGCTCTCGCCCGCTTCGTCGACCACTACAACCATCGGCGGCTAGACGAAGCGTTGGACAACGTGACGCCGGCCGACGTCTATGACGGACGCCGGCCCGCGATCCTGGCACGGAGGGAACAGATCAAACAGCGGACGTTCGCACAACGACGACGCCAGCATCTACACATGCCGCACGGAGCGGTCAACCGGCCACGAGTCTCTCTTGCAAAACCGGCTCATTGGTCTCCATTGGTTTGACGACGTACAGGTGCACGATGTGAACCACGGATCAGTCTAGCACCGTCGCCGTCAGGGATACCGGAGTGGAGCCCCTCGGTGGGGTGGCGGTTGGCAAAGGGCGTGGACTGTTCCCACATCCCGCTCGACGAAGCCCTCCCCATCGCGAAGCAGATCGCCGAAGCGCTCGAAGCGGCCCACGAGCAAGGGATCATCCACCGCGATCTGAAACCGGCCAATATGAAGGTCACGCCTGAGGGTGTGGTGAAGGTGCTGGACTTCGGGTTGGCGAAGGCGTTGGAGCCTGAGCAGTCCGAGGCGGATGACGACGAACAGATTCGACGCATTAAGTACTTGACGTGAGGAGTCCAGATACGCGTACGAACGCCGGCCGACGAGCCTTGCGTGTAGTGACTCTCGTCGTCCAACAGTCCTATGCCCCTGGAAGTCGGCACGCGTCTCGGCCCGTACGACGTATGCGCCGAATGCCAATCGAGCGCTCGGTGCGCTTCGGACCTGCAGGCCTGGCCGCCTCAGGCCGATACGCTGTTCGCAAGGATTTGCTCCATGAGCCAGTTCTACTACGAGGGCGACCACCGCCAGGTGGCCCGCTGCGACATTCGGGACGAGCGAATGGGTCTCGTCTGCCTCACCTCACCGCTCAAGAGCGCCCAGAGCTTCAAAGCCTCATCTGCAACACGTGGATTCACCCTGCTCGAACTGGGTATCATCGTGGCCATCCTCGGGGTGCTACTGGTGCTCGCAATGCCCGGGCTCCGGGGTGCGATGACGGCTGGAAGCGAAGCCTCGGGAGTGGGATCTCTTCGGGCCATCACCAGCGGACAAGCGATGTTCGCCGCATCTTGCGGCAGCGGCTACTACGCCCCGACCCTCGCCCTCTTGGCGCTTCCGCCTATCGATGGAGGCGGCGGGTTCGTCAGTCCGGCGATGGGCAGCGACCCGGCCGTCAAGAGCGGCTACACGATGACACTGACCGCAGGACCCGTGGCGGTCGAGTCGTCGACGTCGTGCAACGGGATCCCGGCGGGATCACTCGTCAGGACCTATTTCGTGGGCGCTGATCCTCTGACTGCGGGGCGTCATTTCGGCGTCAATGGCGGCCAGACGATCTATGAGAGCGCGGCCCCGGTCGTGATTACCCAAGCCGGCGCGCCACCTGGAGCCACGCCGATTCAACAGTAGGACCCGCTCGGGTTCACACCTAAGCGATCCGATCCTTCTCGAACGCCACCCCATCGCCTGCAGCTCGTCCAGGAGCAGGATGAGATGGCGCAGAATCCCTGCTCCGCCCTCAGAAGCGGAACGTGTAGTTCAACTTCGTGGTCCCGCCCTGGCTCAGCGTCCGGAAGCGCGGGTTCAGCGGGTCCGTGCCCAGACGCTGCCAGTTCTGCGTGTAGACCACGTAGAGGTCGTTGCCTGGCGCGATGATCCACCGCGTCTTGAAAAAGGTCCCGATGATCTGCGACACGTCGTCGTACTGGATGTTGCCGCTGAACGACGACCACGGGCTGATATCCCAAGACGTGTTCAGCCGCACCAGGTTCGTCTCGAACGCACCTTGTGGCAGGGTCACCTCGTTGCGCTCGTACTCGAGACCGAGCTCGACGCCGGCGGCGGGACGGTAGCCGAGGCCGACACCGTACCCGAATCGCTCGCCGTTCCAGAAGCCGCCGCCGCTGATGACGGCTTCCAGGTTGAGCCGCTTTTGGTTCGGCGTGCCGCCAAACACCGCCCACTCCCACGTCCCGTACTCGCCGGGTGTGATGACGATGCCCTCGCTGATCTCGAAGGTGCGGTCGAGACCCTCGAACTGCCGAGTGACGCGAACGTCGAAAGTGGCGCTGTTCTCGAAGTCGACGCTGAACAGATCGAACCGCCACTGTCGCTCCTCGGGATGCCCGGTGTCGATCGACTCCAGGTACCGATACTGCACGCCGAAACCGAGCTGACGGACCCACGAGATATCGGGCCGGGGACTCCACGTCACGTTCGGCTCGACTCGCCGGAATCCGTTGCGAGCGACGAACCCCACGGCCGGATCGTAGAAGCTCCCGAACTCCCGGAACGAGAGATGCATCCGCCAGATGTCGTTCGGGAAGTCGATCCGAAACCCGCGGGCCGAAAGGTCCGACAGCGTCCGGCGCGCGGCCGGGTCGGGATTCGAGTTCCAGACGAAGAAAGCATCCATCTGGAGGTTTTTGTTGCCGAGGAATCGCGACGTCCGGAAGTCGACGTCGATGCCCGCCGTATGGTCGTCGGTCGGGCGGTTGCCCTCCAGCTCGGCTCCCCCGGCGCGCCGCGTGTAGATGGCGCCGATCGTGGACTCGTCGAAGAGCTGCCGTTTGACTCGACCCACGGTGACCTGTTCGCCGCCGATTCCCTCGTGATCGTCTGTTCCCACCTGCAGGAACCCCAGCTCGTAGCGCCCGGCTTGTCCGCCGAGCCTGGTCCCGAACTGGATGGGAACCGGGTTCCCGTTGCGAAGGCCGATTCGGCGGCTGAAGTACGGCTCCACGCCGTTTCGTGGAGCGAAGCTGAAGACTCCAGACCCTTCGAGGAAGAAGTCGCGTTGCTCCGGAAACCGGAGGGGGAACCGGGTGAGGTTCACGCGACGCTGGTCGACCTCCACCTCCGCGAAGTCCGTGTTGACGGACGCCGCGGCCCGCAGGCTCGGAGTGATTGAATAGTTGACGTCGAGCCCAACATCCCGTGGATAGCTCGTCGCGTCGGCGCGCGTGGTCTGGCGGGTCCAGCCAGCCACGACATATGGCTTGACCTCGAGACCGATCCCCTGGGACATATTCGTGAGGTCCGTCAACCGTCCGGCGTGAATGGCTCGCCGAAGCCCCTCGGTCCGCCGGTGGCCCATCCAAAGGATCTCTTCCTGCTTGCGACGGATGGTGCGCTGGAAGTTGATGCCCCAGGTGTCCGCTTCGGGATCGAAGTTCAGGGTGCTCCACGGAATCCGGATCTCGGCCGACCACCCCGTGTCGACGCGACGCACGCGGGCCTCCCAGACGCCGTCCCAGGCCTTGTTGACAGCGCCGCCCACCCCGAGCAGACCGTCTCCCATCAGGCCCGCAGGATTAATCTCGAAGTAGTATCCGGTTCGACCGTCGAGAAAGGTATCGAGGATCCACATGAACCGGTCGTCGGTATCCAGGTCGCCGTCACGCCGCCGTTGATACGCCAGGATTCCGCCCGGGTCGTCGAAGAACATGGCTCCGATGTAGAGGGCAGCGCCATCGATCAGGATCCGGATCTCGGTGGCCTCGCTGGGCTCGGCGCCCTCGACGGGTTCCTGCTGCGTGAAGTCCGTGAGCGGCGTGGCGGTCTGCCACGCGGTCTCATCGAGGTTCCCGTCGAGGTCGAGTCCTGCTCCAGACGGAACGGGAGCTGCACGCAGGATCGTCGCCTCGGCAAGATTCGGGGCTCTGCCACCAATGGTGACGACCTGTCCCGAACCGGCCTCGACCTGCACGACCAGCGCCATGAGGGCGGACAACGCCAGACCCAAGGTAGGCGGCAGGGCGCCACGAGTCGAGAACGGGGTCGACCTCGACCGCATCTCACCTCCGTCGCGGGGACTCTCCACGCCTACACTGTAGCCCGTCGGCCCCCTTGCCCTGCCTGCCCCACTCGCACGTCCTATCCACGGGGCAGTAGACAGCACCAGGCCTTAGCGCATGCCAGCAGAGCATCGGTTCCAAGTCACCCGAGGTGTGGCACGCACGAGCGTGACGTATGCGCTCACGTGCCCGAGCCCTCGACCTAGCGCGCTACCCACACCCTGTGTCCCCCGCAGTCCGGGTCCTGGATCCGGTGCACGACCACCTGGTAGCCGTTCTCGCTCAGACGCGCTTCATACTCGCTCGTGTTCAGACTCGCGTGGTAGAGGTCGTCGCCGAACAAGTGCCCGATGGCTTCTGCGTCCTCGGTCCCGCTCGTGAAGAGCAGCACGCCACCTGAATCGTACCGGGATCTTCGGAGAGCGAATTACGTGACTCAGGCCACCGCCGCCTGCTGATAGTAGCGCGCTTCGTACTCTGCCGGCGGCACGTACCCGATCGGTTCGAGCAGCCGCTTCGTGTTGAACCAATCGCCCCACGCGAGCGTGGCGAATTCCACCGCTTCAAGACTCCGCCACGGGCCGCGTCGCCGAATCACCTCCGTCTTGAACAACCCGATCACCGTCTCGGCGAGGGCGTTGTCATACGAATCGCCCCGGCTGCCGACGGACGGCTCGATGCCCGCTTCGGCCAGGCGCTCGGTGTAACGAATCGAGAGGTATTGCGTGCCTCGATCGCTGTGGTGTACGAGGTCGCCCGTCTCGGCGTGGCTACGATCGTGGATCGCCTGCTCGAGCGCATCGAGCGCCAGGTCGGTACGCAACGACGCGGACGCGCGCCAGCCGACAATCCGTCGGGCGAACACGTCGATCACGAACGCCACATAGACAAAGCCGCGCCACGTGGCCACGTACGTAAAGTCGGAGACCCAGAGTTGATTCGGCCGCGTCGCGGTGAAGTCTCGCTCGACGAGATCGCGCGGCCGATCCGTGGCCGCGTGCCCGTGCGTGGTCGTCACCCACGCGCGGCCCCGCACAGCGCCGGCCAGCCCCATCTCGCGCATCAGTCGGTGCACCGTACAGCGCGCGACACGGACCCCTTCCCGACGGAGCTGCCGCCAGACCTTCCGCGGACCATACACCTGAAAGTTCTCGTCCCACACGCGCTGGATGGCGGGCCGCAGCTCGTCGTCCCGGTGGGCCCGGGCGCAACGACGCGTGGGATCCGCGGCCCGGGCCTTGTGCCGGAAGTACGTCGACGGGGCGATCGGCACCGTGGCGCAGATCGACTCGACCCCATAGACATCGCGATGGTCGTCGATGAAGCCGACCATCATCTCGCTCGGCGGTCGAGCTCCGCCTGGGCAAAATACGCGGACGCCTTGCGCAAGATCTCATTCACCCGCTTCAGTTCGCGATTCTCGCGCTCCAGCTCCTTGAGCCGGTGCCGCTCGTCCGTCGTCAGCCCGGCGCGCTGCCCCGCATCCCGCTCCGCCTGCCGCACCCATGTGCGCAGCGTCTCCGCCGTGCACCCCAGCTTGCTCGCGATCGACCCGATCGCGGCCCACTGCGACGCGTACTCGGCTTCGTGCTGCCGGACCATGCGAACGGCCCGCTCTCGTACCTCGGGGGCATACCGACTTGCTCGTGCCATGGAACCCATCCTCTCAAGGAATAGGCCCTCCGACAAAGCCGGTACGGTTCAGATCGAGTCGAGTCGAGGACCGACGCGTTCACCTTCCTCGGGTCGGAGGACATTGATTTATCCGCTCTCGGCCCACCGCCTGCCGAGCCGTGGGTCGAGGCCACCGCGATCGATACGTCCATCGTCCTCGAATGGGGATACGCCCCGCCAGCGTCGGAGCCGTCTGGAACGTTTACCGTGTGGGTCGCGAAACCTGGGGACGCTTGGGGTCGGCCTCTGGTGCGTTCGGGTGTGGTGGCCCCGGGCCAGCGAGTGCGACTCCAGCTGGAATCGGCTGCACTCCAGCGGTTGCTCGCCTTCTTGGAGGGTGCTGACGAGCTGGCGACCCAAGTGGAATGGGCGCACGCGAACGCGCCCACGCAGACGTCTGACGACTTTCAGCAGCCTCGCACATTTCGCGTGAGCATCGGATTTCGGTTCTAGATCGTAGGGTCAGCCGGCACCAAGGGGCGACGATGCGCCGTTGGCCCTGCTCGATGACATCGGTGGACGGCGGCGGTAGGCGACTATAATCTCCTCTTCCAGCCATGGCCCTGAATTCCGGGACCCGTCTCGGCCCATACGAGGTAGCCGCCCAGATCGGCGCAGGCGGCATGGGCGAGATGTACCGCGCGCGATGAAGACGTGTCCCCACTGCGGCCAGTCGGTTCGGGCCAAGGACTCGACGTGTCCACTCTGTAGGCAGGACCTTGGCGCTCCTTCTTCCCTTCCTCAGCCAACAGCCGTGACCGGTGACTCATCTGAACCGCGACTTTCGCCAGATGGATTGGCAGCACTCGAGCGGCTATGGGCCGAGCGGTCCGACGAGGGGCTCGAAGAAGCGGCGCACGAGCTGCTCGACTATACCGAGGAGGGTCAACGGGTCATCCGCGACGAACTGCGACGGCGTTCCCTTCCGGTCCCCCACCCGGCGTCTCAGGAAGACGAGGCGGGCGATGAAGCCGACGGCTTTCCCGTGGGCAGCGTGCAGGTCTACAGCGCACCGGACGACGATCCCGACCACCCAGAACCGACGATGCTCCAGGCAGCGCTCGAGTCTCAGGGAATCGCCTGCCGAATCCTGAGAACGAAGCTCGAAGGCGTCAGCGACGGCCTGATGGATTCCCCAACGCAGACAGAGATCTGGATACTGGACGAATCGAAAACGGAACAGGCCCGACAGCTCGTCCGCGAAGCACTGGGGCCGCCGAAAGAATCCGGACCCTGGCGTTGCCCGCGGTGCCGCGAAGAAGTCGAGGGCCAGTTCTCCGAGTGCTGGAACTGCGGGACCGACCGAGCCGGGATATAATCCGACCTGCTTCCGAAACGACATGAACCAGGCGTTTCTCGCTCGCCTAGCGAAGGATACGGAGGCCCTCAAAGGGCAGGGCCTCTTCAAGGCCGAGCGGGTCATTACCTCGCCGCAGCAGGGTGCCATCCAGGTCAACGGCCGTGAGGTCCTCAACCTCTGCGCGAACAACTACCTCGGCTTGAGCAACCACCCATTGGTCGTCGAGGCTGCGCGCGCGGCGCTCCCCACGCGCGGGTTCGGCATGAGCTCGGTGCGGTTCATCTGTGGAACCCAGGACCTCCACACAGAACTCGAGGCCAAGCTGAGCGCGTTCCTCCAGACGGAGGACACCATCCTCTACTCGAGCTGTTTCGACGCCAACGGCGGGCTGTTCGAGGCCATGCTCGGGCCGGAGGACGCCGTCATATCCGACGCCCTCAACCACGCATCGATCATCGACGGGATCCGGTTGTGCAAGGCCAAACGCCTGCGGTACGCGAATCGCGACATGGTCGATCTCAGGGCGAAGCTCGAGGAGGCCGAGGGGTCCCCAGTGAAGCTCATCGCGACCGATGGCGTGTTCTCGATGGACGGCTACGTCGCGCCACTCGATGAGATCTGTGACCTCGCGGACGACCATGGCGCCCTCGTCATGGTCGACGACAGTCATGCGGTCGGTTTCATCGGTGACGGTGGCCGGGGCACGCACGAGAAGTGCGGCGTGCTCGGTCGAATCGACGTCCTGACCGGCACTCTCGGGAAAGCGCTGGGTGGCGCGTCTGGCGGCTACACCTCGGGACGCTCGGAGATCGTGGCGTGGCTGCGGCAGCGATCGCGGCCCTATCTGTTCTCCAATACGCTGGCGCCAGTCATCGCGGCGACGACGCTCGAGGTACTCGAGCTGCTCGGCAGCGACGAAGGTGCCAGCTTGCGCACGAAGCTGCACGAGAACTGCACCTACTTTCGGTCCGGCATGAGGGAGCTCGGATTCGATCTGCTCGAGGGGGCGCACGCCATCATTCCGGTGATGCTCGGCGACGCCAAGCTGGCGACGATGCTCGCTGACGCCCTGCTCGACGAAGGGGTCTACGTCGTCGGGTTCTCGTTCCCCGTGGTCCCCGACGGGGCGGCCCGCATTCGCACCCAGATGTCCGCCGCGCACGATCGCCAGCAACTCGATAGAGCCATCAGCGCCTTCGAGCGGTGCGGTCGAACCCTGGGAGTCATCTCGTGACAACCAGCATCACCGTACCCAGTTCGATGAAGGCGCTGGTGAAGGCGAAGCGCGAGCCGGGGCTCTGGCTCGAGAACGTCCCGGTGCCCCCGATCGGGCCGAACGACCTGCTCATTCGGGTGAAGAAAGCGGCGGTATGCGGCACCGACAAGCACATCTACGACTGGGACCACTGGGCCCAGGCCACCATTCCTGTCCCGATGGCGGTGGGTCACGAGTTCATGGGCGATGTTGTACGGATCGGGACCGCCGTAGCCGGTTTCGAGATCGGTGACCGCGTGTCGGGCGAGGGACACATCACGTGTGGCCATTGTCGCCGGTGTCGCGCCGGTACCCGACACCTGTGCCGAAACGCCCAGGGGCTCGGCGTCAACCGGCCGGGCTGCTTCGCCGACTACGTGAGTCTCCCGGCCGTGAATGCGTTCAAGCTGCCGGCAAAGCTCTCGGACGAGATTGCCTCGTTTCTCGACCCGCTCGGCAACGCGGTCCACACCGCGCTCGCGTTCTCCGTCGTGGGCGAGGACGTGCTGATTACAGGGGCAGGACCGATCGGCTGCATGGCAGCGGCAGTCTGTCGTCACGTTGGTGCTCGACATATCGTGGTCACCGACCTGAATCCCTATCGCCTCAGCATTGCCTCGAAGATGGGGGCGGACCGAGTCGTCAGCCCCGAGGACGAGGACCTGAACGACGTGATGCGTGAGCTGGGCATGAAGGAGGGGTTCGACGTCGGTCTCGAGATGAGCGGGAGCGCACCCGCACTGCGCAGCATGCTCGAGGTCACGAACCACGGGGCGAAAATGGCGCTGCTCGGGATCCCCCCCGACGCGATCTCCATCGATTGGACCAAGGTCGTCTTCAAGGGCCTGACGCTGAAGGGAATCTACGGTCGAGAGATGTTCGACACCTGGTACAAGATGGCGTCTCTTCTCGAATCCGGCCTCGACGTCACGCCCGTTCTGACTCACAGGGTCGACGTCGAGCGCTACGAAGACGCGTTCCGCCACATGCAGGCCGGCGACTGCGGGAAAATCATCCTCAACTGGGCGTCGTGAGCCTCGCCCACGAACGCACACATTCCAGTGTGATGCCACCGTAGTTGGCGCGGGGCTTCCCGGGCTCGAGCCTAGTCGAGAGCAGCCGAGGGACCACGGTATACTCCTCCGGTTCTATGCGCCGGCGGCCACGCATTGGAGCACCAGGATGGCCTCGCCGACGTGGCGGGCTGTTGGGCGCGATCGGGTCGGCCTGACCGCACTTGTGGAGTCACGGAGACAGCAGGAGGAACCGAGATGGCAACCGAAGACACATGCTGCAGTATCGTCCCGTATTTCAAGGTCCACGAAGGCAACCTGGACGCGTTCAGAGCGTTGTGTGAGCGATTCGTGGCCAAGACCAGCGAGGAGCCAGGCTGCCTCTACTACGGCTTTAGCTTCGACGGTGATCACGTGCATTGCCGGGAAGGCTACGCCGACGCGGAGGGTGCGTTGGCCCACCTCGGGAACGTCGGCCCACTCATCGGGGAGGCACTGCAGCTGTCGGACATGACCCGGCTGGAGGTCCACGGTCCGGAAGCCGAGCTGGCCAAGCTCCGTGCGCCGATGGCGGAGCTCAACCCTCAGTTCTTCGTGCTCGACTATGGCTTTCGCAGGGCATGATGAGTAGCGGGTGATCAACGCCGAGCCGAAGCCGACTCGGATCCGGTGGGGACGCGTCGCTGCGGGGGGAGCTCGCTGAGGTCCTCGTCTTGGTGGGGTGCCGGCGATGATCCATGGATGACCGTGGTCGGAGTCGTCGGGTCATCGAGATTCGACGACCTCGCCCAGGACGACGGACGCGGTGCGGTCTATTTCGCGAATATGCAGCCGACCTCGGCGAGGATGAGGATGCTTCGCCGCGACATCAGGTTCGTGGTGCGCACCGAAGGGTCGAACGGTCAGATGGCCAACGCCGTCCGTTCGGCTGTCCTCGCGATCGACCCGGAACGTCCACTCTACGATGTGACGGCGATGGAGACGAGGGTGGGTGACTCGCTGACTGGTCGCCGCGTGCCGATGACGCTCGTCCTTGTATTTGCCGCCATCGCGCTCCTGCTCGCGCTGATCGGCGTATATGGAGTCCTCGCGCAGTCCGGGAGTCAGCGCACACGTGAGATCGGCGTTCGGCTCGCGCTCGGTGCTCAGCGGCGCCTCGTCATGGGGCAGGTGCTGTGGCGGTCGGTCAGACTGGTCTTGCTGGGCCTGACGATAGGCGTGGTCGCTGCCCTCGCACTGGGTCGCCTGCTCGAGAGCCTGCTCTTTGGTGTCGAACCGGCCGATCCGGTCGTGTGCATTTCGATGTCAGCCGTCCTGATGCTCGCCGCGATCGGGGCCGGCTGGATCCCATCGCGGCGCGCGAGTCGAGTGAACGTCGTCCTGGCGCTCCGGGCCGAGTAGCCACGCGCAGCCTCGTCCCAAGTCGAGGTGGCCATTCAGTTTCGCCAATCGAGCCGCTACGAATTCGAGGCCGTCGGCAGAGGCGGTGACCGCGTACTTGAAAACCGTTGTACGGGTACCGTACCCTGGGTTCGAATCCCTCGATGAGACCGGCCGACGAGTACGTCTACGTTTTTCACCACATTCCCAAGTGTGGGGGCGCCAGCATCACGACGGCGATGCGTCAGTGGTTCAGGCTGCGATTGGACTATCGCCCCCCATGGGCTGCGGGTCAGCGGCTAGACCGCTTCCGAAACCGCCCATTGCGGCTCGACCGAATCAACCCTGGCACCGTGATCAGCAGCCACTTCGAGGTCGAAGGTTGTTTCTTGCACCAGCGCTATCCGGAAGTGCTCACCGATCCCCGGTTTCGCCTGATCACCTTCGTGCGCGAACCTCTCGAACTGCGCCTGTCGCTCCTGCGATACGAGCTCGATCACCGCCTCCCGGGCTCCGAAGGACTCCTCGAGGAACGTCTGCTTGGGCGTCGTAACTGGTTGGCAGAACGGTTTCCACTAACCGCCGATGACATGGAGTCGGTGCTGGATCGCTACCACTTCATCGGCCGCATGGACGATTTGCAGGGCAGCTGGGATGCACTCAGCGCCTGGCTCGGCAAGCCCAAGATCCTCCTGCGACACCTCAACCGCTCGACGTCCCGCGCGTTTCCGTTGAGCGACGAACTCACGGCCCGCTTCCGAACGACCCACGCTCTCGATGAAGTCGTCTATCGGCGCTGCACGGAACGCGCAGGCGTCCAGGGCGGAGTGACGAGGACATGAGGCAGAAGATTGCCCACTGACGAGCCCCTACCGCCGGCTCCGGCCGGAAAGACCGGGTGGCCGTGGACTGCGACCGACCGACGGATACCGGCGACCCTGGCCGATGGATCTCCGTGGCCGAAACTTCTGGTCGCGACACCGTCGTACAACCAGGGCGAGTTCATCGAGGAGACGATTCGCTCCGTGCTGCTCCAGGGGTACCCCGAACTCTAGTATGTCGTGATCGACGGCGGCAGTACCGACGCGACGCGTCGTGTCCTCGAGCGCTACTCACCCTGGATAAGCCATTGGGAAAGCCAGCCGGACGATGGCCAGTACGATGCCGTCAACAAGGGACTCGCCAACAGTTCGGCGGACATCATGGCGTGGATCAACTCGGACGATGTCTACGGGCCGGATGCCTTCGCCATCGCCGGAGCTGTCTTCTCCGAGTTTCCTTCCGTCGATTGGGCGACGAGCATCCGGCCGATGGCCCTCAACGCCCAGGGGAAGTGGACCGGGTGTCGGCGGCTCGGCGGCTTTTCCCGGGACGGCTTCCGCCGCGGCGAGTATGTCGTCGGCGTCGGTCACTTCCCGTCCGCTTGGATTCCGCAGGAATCCACGTTCTGGCGCCGCTCGCTCTGGGAGCGAGCCGGAGCTCGGGTCGACGCCGGCCTTCATATGGCGGGGGACTTCGAACTCTGGGCCCGCTTCTATGAACAGGCCGAACTCTACGGGGTGGATGCCCCTCTGGCTGGATTTCGCCGCCACCAGGGCCAGAAGACGGCGTGCGCGCTACCGCTTTACGTACGCGAGGCGGAGAGGATCTTTGCGCGCCATGGGGGAGAGGCCCACGGGTTCAGCCGGGCTCTCGCCCGCAAATGGCTGTCCAGACTGCCGCGCCAGGTACGCTGGCCGATGCCGGCTCTTGGGCTAGGCTATCGCGCTCGCATCATCACCAAATCTCCGGCTCACGATCGATGGACCATGCGCACGACGGCGGTGTAGTCAACGTACCGGTGACGAGCGATGAAGCGAGCGGCGCGAGCCGGACGTCGACGTTTCGGGTGAAGCGGGGATAGGAGGCAAGGACGATGAGCACGTTGTCTGATGAGTTCACCCTGTACGACCTGCGCGTCGAGGTGGTCGCCGGCCGGGGGCCGATGGTCTGTAACCACACGGTCGGCGACTCGTTCGAGCTGTCGGGCGAGGATCTATCGTTTCCTCCGGGTCAGACATTTTCGATCTACGCGCTGGCCACGCTGCTGCCGCTGTTGCCGGCCAAGCAGCGCAAGACCGACGACAACGACTGGATGACCACCGACACCGACATCGCCTGCCCCGACCCGAACTGCGGTGCACTCTTTCGCATCACGCGGATCGGCGAGCGGGTCTTTCACCATGGCGACGTGACCGCCGTTCCACTGCCGCCGACGCATGGGGCCTGAGCGCGGAACCCACGTCCCGCGCGTGGAGCTCGCGCCCGGCTACGATGTCGCGCGCATCGTCAACGGCGGCTGGCAGCTCTCGGCGGGTCACAGGCGACGCGAGGCGAGCTCCGGCGCCGTCGTCGACGACCTGCTCCGTCTCGTCGACGCCGGGTTCGACACGTTCGACGCTGGCGACATCTACGTCGGTGTCGAGGAGATCCTTGGCCGCCTCCGGGCACGCCACGCCGGGCGAGGCCACCCGGCACCGATACGAATCCACACCAAGCTGGTTCCCGATCTCGACGAGCTTCCGCGGGTCGACCGCCGCTATGTCGAGCGTATCGTCGATCGGTCTCTCGCGCGGCTTGGGGTCGAGCGGCTGGATCTCGTGCAGCTGGCGTGGTGGGACTACTCGGTACCGCGCTACGTCGAGGTCGCATCGTGGCTCCACGAGCTGCGGCGGGCGGGGAAGATCCGACTGCTCGGCGCCACCAACTTCGACACCGCGCACCTGGAGCAGATCGTCGCCGCCGGCATCCCGCTCGCCAGTCAGCAGGTGCAGTACTCGCTGCTCGACCGCCGCCCGGAGCGCGGGATGGTCGAGTTCTGTTCGCGGCACGGCATACAGCTGATGAGCTACGGGTCGCTGGCCGGTGGCTTTCTCTCGGAGCGCTGGCTCGGTCGGCCGGCACCGCAGCCTCCGCTGTCCAACCGCTCGCTGGTCAAGTACCGACTGATCATCGACGACTCCGGCGGATGGCAGCGTTTCCAGGAGTTGCTGGGGGACCTCACGCACATCGCGACGCGTCACGGCGTGAGCGTGGCCAACGTCGCGGTGCGCTGGGTCCTCGACCGGTCCGGTTGTGCCGCGGCCATCGTGGGTGCGGCGGACGCGCGGCACATTGAGGACAACCTGCGCGTGTTCGGTTTCGACCTCGATGAGCAGGATCAGGAACGACTGCGAGCGTACCAGGGTGTCGGCCCCGCGGGAGACGTCTATGCGGCGGAGCGCCGGCGGGACGCACCCCACGCCGCGATCATGCGCTACAACCTCAATCGGGACGCACCGTGAGATCGATGGCAGCTCTCGGATTGAATCGATTCCTCGAAAAAACCATCCCGAATCGCCCCTTCGATCGCCGCCGGACCCAAGTCCATGTCCAGTTGTGGGATCGTGTCGGAGCGTCTACCATACGGCGGATGGAGGTCCGGGTCTCGAACCTCCGGTTCCTGCGCACGGCCGCTGAACGGGTTGTTCGTTATGAGAATCGACCTCAATTGCGACATGGGCGAGTCGTTCGGCCGCTACACGATAGGCAACGACGAATCCGTGATGAGGAGCATCACGTCAGCGAACATCGCCTGCGGCTTTCACGCCGGGGACCCCTCGGTGATCCGACGTACGATCCGGCTGGCGCTCGAGTCAGGCGTCGCGATCGGCGCGCATCCGGGGTTTCCGGACCTGGTCGGATTCGGGCGACGAGAGATGAAGGCGACGCCGGACGAAGTCGAGGATTTCGTCATGTATCAGGTCAGCGCTGTCGCCGGTCTTGCCGCGGCCGAGGGCGCGAAGCTGCAACACGTCAAGCCGCACGGTGCGCTCTACAATCTGGCCGCGCGAGACGCTGACATCTCGGCCGCGATCGCGCGCGGCATCGCGATCCTTGACCCCACACTGATCCTCTTCGGCCTGGCTGGCTCGGAACTGCCCGTTGCTGGACGCGCGGCCGGCCTGCGCGTCGCGCCGGAGGCATTCGCCGATCGGGCCTACGACCCCAACGGGGCCCTGGCCTCTCGTCGAGAGGCCGGCACAGTGATTCATGACCCCGACGTGGTCGTCTCACGCGTGCTACAGATGGTGCTCGAGGGAACAGTCGCGGCCACTGATGGCTCGACGGTCGCCCTTGCCGCCGAGACGATCTGCGTGCACGGCGACACGCAAGGCGCGGAGCGGCTCACCGAGCGGCTCAGGGCAGAGTTCGAAGCCGCGGGCGTCACCGTGCAAGCCGTAGGTCAGTGACGAACCAGCAGTTGCACACGACGCGAATGACCAGCAGGAAGCATGACGTGACGACAACTGATGTCGTCGTGGTCGGCGCGGGTGGCGCAGGAATGCGCGCAGCCATCGCGGCGGCGGAAGCCGGCGCACGCGTCATCTTGCTGACGAAGGGCCAAGCCGCGCGAAGCGGGGCGACGACGATGGCGTGTCCGTCGTACCAGGCCGCATTTTCGCTGGAAGACGAACGGGACAGCGCCGAGGTCGCCTTCGAGGATACATGCTTTGAAGGGCGCTATCTGGGCGACGAAAACCTGATCAAGGTCCTGACGGATGAGGCCACCGACCGCGCGATGGACCTGTCCCGATACGGGGTGAAGTTCCGCAAGAACGAACGGGGGCAATTTCTCCAGATCGTGCATCCCGGTCATTCATTCGAGCGGAACCTGGTCATCTTGGGCGACGGACGGGCGATGGCCGCCGGTCTGCATCGAGAGCTCCTCAAGCACGACAATATTCGACTCGTCGAGGATGTGGTCGTTACCCGGCTGCTCAGAGACGACCACGGCATGGCGGGACTCGTCGCGCTGGACATGCGGCGAGGCGAGCCGGCTGTCTTCGCGGCGCCGTCGGTGATCCTCGCGACGGGTGGGTACCCGGAACTCTGGCGGTGGACAGACACCGAGCCCGGCTTGACCGGCGAGGGTGTCTACCTCGCCTACGAAGCCGGTGCCGACCTCGTCGACCTCGAAATGATGCTGCTCTATCCCACAGGGCTGTGCTGGCCGTCCGAGGTCGAGGGGACGCTGGTCCAGTACGAGGGCCTGCTGACCCGGCAGTATTGCAACGGCCAGATGCTGAACGGGCTCGGTGAACCGTTCTTGCCACAGACGGAACGTCTCCCTGTGCGCGACGTCATGATGAAGCTGATGTTCAGGGAGATCGAAGAAGGTCGCGGCACCCCCCACGGCGGTGTGTACATCGATCTCCAGAGGTCGGCCCGCCCACGTGCCGAGGTCAAGGAGATGCTCCACCGGCTCGACTCTCTTCCGTACAACGAGCTAGAAGACTTCGGTATCGACGTGTTCGAGCAGCCAATCGAGGTCATGCCCGTCACCCACTACACGCTTGGCGGGGCGCGCATCGATGAGTGGGCGGCGACGTGCGTCCCCGGCTTGTTCGCCGCCGGCGAGATCGGGGGCAACATCCACGGTGCCAACCGAACCAGTGGCAACGCGCTCGCGGAAACGCAAGTGTTCGGGCGCAGAGCCGGCATCCTGGCGGCCGATCGGGCACTCGACCGGCCGGCGCCTGACGTCGACGAGGCCGAGGTGGGTGCGGAATGCGACCGCATCAGCATCTTGCGCCAGGCGCTGCCAGACGGCATTCGCCCCATAGATTTCAAGCGCAAGATCAAGGCGATCATGCACCAGTACATGCACTACCGCCGCGATGCCGAGGGGCTGACGATGGCCATCGAACGATTGCGGTGTCTGCGCGATGAGGAAGCACATCGCGTGCGGGCACCTGCTGGCTCTGCCATCTATAACTACGAGTGGGAAGAGGCGCTCGAAGCCCAATGGATGGTGCGTCTCGCCGAACTGGTCGCCGCCTCAGCCCTGGCTCGCGAGGAGAGTCGGGGTCATCACTGGAGGACAGACTTCCCCGACATGCGCCCCGAATGGGAAAAGCACACGATCGTGAGACGAATCGACGAGGCCGCGTACGACGTGACGGACGCTCCGGTCATTCGGCTGAAAGATCGTACGAAAGAACGACGGTCGGCAGATCCACTCTTGGTCGAAGCCGGTGTCCTGGAAGGCTATGAAGGGGTATAGCTAGGTCCATGTCGCACATTCTTCGCGAGGAGACGACGCAGCCGGGAGAGGCCGTGGAGCGGCCCGTCACCGCCGACATCTACCGCTTTGATCCGTCAACAGACGTGGAGCCTCGGATGGAGCGGTACACCGTTCCGTACCACGTTCGGATGAGCGTGTTCACGTTGCTGCGTGAGATCTACGCCTACCAGGACCAGACGCTGGCGTTTCGCAATCAGCAGTGCGGGCGCGGCATCTGCGCGACCTGCAGGGTTCGAGTGCAACTCGACGGAAGCAAGGAGCGGTCACTCAAGGGATGTACGATTCCGGTCAAGCCTGGTTCACACGTCGTCATCAAGCCCCACAGCGAGCCCGTGATACGCGACGTCGTCGTGGCCTTTTGAGGGATGCAGTGCATGCTCTATCAGTCTTACTGCGCGCCCGAAACGCTTGAGCAGGCGCTCCAGCAGCTCACCCCGGTCAACGGTGCTCGGGTGAGGCCCATCGCCGGAGGCACTGACCTCATGATCCAGCTGCGTGAACGTCACGTGCGGACGGACACATTGGTGGATGTGAGCGGAATTCCAGAGCTCAAGCGTATCTGGGTGGATTCGGACGCGCATCGGCTTCACATCGGCGCTGCCGTCACCTACACGCAGCTGATCGAGTCAGAGCTGATCCATCAGTACGCCTATTTGCTGGCAGAGACCAGCCGGCTCATCGGCGGCAAGCAGATTCAGCACATGGGAACGATCGGCGGGAACCTGGGCAACGCCTCGCCTGCGGGCGACACGCTACCCTGCTTGTATGTGCTCCAGGCCGACATCACGATCGCGAGCGTGAATGGTGAGCGACAGGTAGCGATGTCAGACTTCATGCAAGGCCCGCGAAGGACGGTGCTGCAGCCGAATGAGCTCATCACTGAGGTGACGTGCGATCTCTTGCCCCAGCATGCGGGAAGCGCGTTCGCCAAGTTGGGCCTCCGAGAGAGCCAGGCGATTTCCGTCGTCGACGTCGCCGCCGTCGTCTTCATCGTCGACGGATGCATCTCGTCCGTGCGCGTGGCCTTGGGTTCTGTCGCTCCCACCATCGTGCGCAGTCCAGCGGCGGAGCAGATGCTCTTGGGCCAGTCCCCATCCGACGACTTGCTCGATCGGGCGGCCGAGGTTGCCCGGCAAGACATTAAGCCCATCACTGACATCAGGGGCAGCGCAGCGTATCGGCTGCATGTTGCGAAACCGATGGTCAAACAGGCATTGGAATCGGCCGTCGAACGAGCTGGCACCGTTCGAGCCTCATGATAAACCTGATGAACATGACAAACATGAGAAGCATGGGAACATGAGAAACGAGTTACCGATGCCGAAGACAATCGAGTCACGGGGCGAGCAGCCCGTGCTGATGCAAGTCAGCGTGAACGACGAGTCCGTCTCGAAGCGAGTACACGGGGGACGCCGCCTGATTGATTTTCTGAGGGATGACCTTCATCTGTACGGCACCAAAGAGGGATGTGGCGAGGGCGAGTGCGGCAGCTGCACGGTGTTCCTGAACGGCACGGCCACGCTGTCTTGTCTGACGCCGATGGAAAGAGCGAGTGGAGGCGAGATTCGGACGATCGAAGGCATCGGAACAGCGGCGAATCTGCACCCGTTGCAGCGGGCGCTGATCGAAGAGGCTGGCGTGCAGTGTGGCATCTGCACGCCGGGGATGATCATGGCCGGCCTGGACTTGCTCGAACGCAATCCTGACCCGACACGGGATGAGATCATCCAGGGTATCGCGGGCAACTTGTGTCGCTGCACCGGCTACCAGAGGATCATCGTGGCGATCCAGCAAGCCGCCGCGACAACGACGTAGGGCCCTTCCGAGAAGGCACCAGATGGCGAGTCCAACAACCGCTCACCCCGATATGCGCCCACCGACCGACTCGGTCGAGCGGGACGCGGACCACGACATCATCGGCAAGTCGGTCATTCGTGAAGATGCTGTCGCGAAAGTGACGGGGAAAGCGATTTTCGGCGGCGACCTCTACAAGCCGGGCATGCTCTACGCCAAGGTGCTGCTGAGCACCGAAGCCCACGCCCGAATCACGCGGATCGACACCAGCGCCGCTGAGCGGATGGACGGCGTGCATGCCGTCCTCACGGCCAAGGACATTCCTGGCGACAACGTGTACGGGATTGCCCTGCCGGATCAGCAGGTCTTGGCCGAGGACACGGTCCGTTTTTGCGGCGAGGCGGTGGCGCTCGTCGCCGCCGAGGACCCGTATCTCGCCGAGGAAGCCGTCTCCAAGATCCAGGTCGAATACGCGCAGCTACCCGCGGTGTTCGACCCGATTTCCGCCCTCAAGGCGGACGCGCCGCAGGTCCAGCCGAAGGGCAATCTCATTCTCCACACGCGCGTGCGCAAGGGTGACTTTGCCAAGGGATTCGAGGAGGCGGATGTCATCGTCGAAGACCTGTTTCACACCCATGGACAGGACCACGCACCGATTGAGCCCGAGTCGGGTATGGCGTGGGTCGACGAGAACGAGACCTTGGTCATCTTCTCCTCGTCACAGTACATCTATCGAGACCGGCGCCAAGTTGCCCGCGTGCTCGACCTGCCGGCCAATCGCATCCGGAACATCGCCAGCACCATGGGTGGTGGATTCGGCCGCAAGGACGACGTCACCGTGGAGATTTTCGTGGCCCTGTTGGCCTGGGCAACCAAGCGACCGGTTCGCCTCGCCTACACGCGTCATGAATCGATGCTGACCCAGACGCACCGCCATCCCACCGTTGTCCGGGCCCGTGCTGGTGCGACGGCGGACGGCAAGCTCACGGCCCTCGAAGGTGTCGTCTACGGCGACTCTGGGCCGTACGCCTCGCTCGGAATCTTCGTGATCAAGAAGATGGCCCTCCATCTCGGGGGCCCCTATCACTGGCCGCACTACAAGGCGGATAGCTTCTCCGCCTACACCAACAATCCGATCTCCGGTGCCTTTCGAGGATTTGGCGTGTTCCAGTGCGCCGTGGTCCACGAGAGTCTGATCGACCGTCTTGCGGAACGTCTCGCCATGGACCCTCTCGAATTCCGCCTGAAGAATTGCCTGCGTGAGGGACTCTCATTCAGTACCGGTCAGGTCATGACCGAAGCAGCCGGCATGTCCGCAACCCTCGAAAGACTGAAGCAGTACATGGCGGAGAAGAACGTCCACTTCAGTCGTGGCTCGCAGGTGATCGCATGAAACTGAGAGGGGTGGGTGTCGGCTCGATGCTCTATGGGCTCGGATACGGTTTTGCCCGTCCGGACTTCGCCAGCGCGGAAGTTGACGTGGCGTTCGACGGCAGTGTGACGCTCAGGAACGGTGCGAGCGAGCTGGGCCAGGGGCTGCGAACCATCTTGTGCCAGCTCGTCGCGCACGAGCTGGGCGTTCGGTTCGAGGAGGTCACCATCGTGTCCGCCGATACGGAGAAGACGCCAGACTCCGGTCCGGTCTCGGCCAGTCGCGCCACCTATGTCCAGGGGAACGCCGTCGTCAAAGCCTGCCATGATCTGAAGGCACGACTCGGAGAGGTCGCGACGGAGCTGCTCGACGTCGACGCCGATCGTTTGATGTTCCGCAACGGGCGCGTCTACGACCGTGAATCGTCGTCCACGTCACTGTCGTTCACGGAGCTCGCGAGTGCGGTGCACGCCCGCGGCCAACGATTCCAGGGATACGGGTGGCACAAGATCACGACGCCCGATGTCGACCCCGAGACATCGCAGGGAGATGCGTACGCGACCTACGCGTGGGCGAGCCAGCTGGTCGAGGTGGAAGTCGACACGGAGACAGGCAAGGTCGTGGTCATCCGATTGGCCTCGGCGACCGACGCTGGCAAGGCCATCAACCCCAAGGGCGTGGTCGGCCAGATCGAGGGTGGTGCCGTTCAGGGGCTCGGGTTTGCACTCATGGAGAACATGATCGTGCAGGACGGAGCCTTCGTGAACGCTCGCTTGAGCACCTACCTGATCCCGACGGCCGGCGACGTCCCGGAAATCGATCCCCTCATCGTCGAGGTGTACGACCCGACAGGTCCACACGGAGCAAAGGGCGTCGCCGAGCCCGCGACGATCCCCACGCCTCCGGCCATATTCAACGCCATCGCTGACGCGATCGGGAAACGCATCACACGGACGCCGGCCTCTCCCGAGCGGATCCTTCAGCTACTGGGAAAACTCGAAGCTGATGAAGAGAAGGTGATGGCTCTCGAAGACGTTCCCTATCCAGCGCCGTAGGGGTACAGACCGCGAATGACCAAGAAACGAAAACTCGCACTCGTCCTGTCAGCGTTCGCTCTCGTCACGGCTCTCGCGGCATGCTCGGGAAGTCCCGCGGGCGACCAGCAGACGGCCTCGGACATGGCTGGTGGTCTTGACGGAGACCCGATTCGGTTTGGCGTCATCGCGCCACTGACTGGCCCGGTCGCCGATGCTGGCGCGTACGTCGTGAACGGTCTGACCATCGGCGTCACGAGGATCAACTCCGAGGGCGGCGTCTGTGGGCGCCCCATGGAGCCGGTCATCCTGGACGGCATGAACGATCCCCAGGAATCTGCGAACGCAGCTGAAAACCTGATCACCCGTGAGCAGGTGCCGATCATCATGGGCGCATGGGGAAGTTCCTCGACGCTGGCCGTGATGCCCGTCATGGCGCGCCACGGGATACCACTCGTCGTGGAAACCTCCAGCTCAGGCAAGATCACGACACCCGGCACGCCTGGCTTCGAATGGGTGCATCGCATGAGTCCTACCAGCGCCATGGAAGCCGAGGCCGTGAAACCCTACCTGGTCGATCTCCTGGGGATGAGACGCGTCGCCATCCTGAGTGTCAACAACGATTGGGGGCGCGGTGCGGGCCAGGCGTTCCGCCAGGCCATCGAAGAACAGGGTAGTCAGATCGTGAGCGAGGACTACATCGACCAGAGTGTCACGGACGTCCTCCCCCAGCTGACCCAGATCAACGGCTCTGACGCAGACGCGATCATCATGACCACCGGGGCGGCACAGATCGCGACCATCCTCAAGCAGTACACCGAACTCGGCATGGATCAGCTGGTCCTCACCACCGGCGGCAGCAACTACCCCGTCGCCATCATGCAGCTGTCGAGCCCCGAGATGGTCGAGGGGACGTACCATGTCATGTTCTACGTGCCGACGGAGCACGATCTGGCGGGCGACCCAGAGATGTCTGCGTGGTACTACGACGCCTACGCCGATGGCGGGTATCCCGAGGTCGGCCTGGGCGAATCGTACCGCGGCTTCGATGCGGTGAACGTGATCGCGAAAGCCATCGAGCTCAACGACTGCAGCCTCGATCCCGAAGGCTTGAACCAGGCGCTGACGAGAGTCGAATTCGATGGCTTGAGCGGTCCGGTCCGGTTCACCGAGGCACAGGGCCACCAGAATCGTCCACACGTCTACCTGGTGCGCGTCACCAACGGTGAGCTCACCGCCGTGCAGGCCGACGAACCCGCCTCGCAGCCCTGATCGCACGCGGGCTCTGCGGCATTCCGGCTGGGTCCCATGGTCGAGTTTGTCCAGCATCTCCTCAACGGCCTCCTGATCGGCGGCATCTATGCCCTCATGGGGATCGGCCTGACGCTCATCTTCGGCGTCATGAACGTGGTGAATTTTGCGCACGGCCAGTTCTACATGCTGGGTGCGTTCGTCGTGTACTCCGTCTTCACACTCGCCGGTGTGCCCTACCTGCTGGCACTCTTCGTCGCGGCCATGGCGATCGGCGTGCTCGGGGTCATCATCGAACGGCTCCTGCTGCGGCCGATCCGCGATCAGCCCGTGGATGTTCCCATGCTCGCGACGATCGGGCTGTCGATCTTCCTGGCGAACATGGCGCTGATCATCTGGGATCCAACCCCCAAGGACACGGGTCTGCCGTTTCCCCTCGTTGGCGTCAAGGTTGGCCCCCTGACCCTGACGCCGATGAGGGTGTTCGTGCTCGTCGCCGCGCTCCTCATCATCGCCGGCTCGCATCTGTTCCTGAAGCGCTCGAGCATGGGCAAGGCCATCCGGGCCACGTTTCAGGATCGTGAAGCTGCCGCACTGATGGGTGTCGACGTCGACTTCGTCAACATGTTCACGTTTGGCTGGGGCGCTGCGATGGCGGCCCTTGCCGGTGGATTGCTCGCCCCGCTGTTCCAGGTGTTTCCCACGATGGGAGCCATCGTCACCGCCAAATCGTTTGCGGTCGTCATCGTCGGCGGCCTGGGCAGCTTTCCGGGGGCCATCCTGGCAGGACTGCTGCTGGGGATCGCCGAGAGTCTGGGGGCAGGCTATGTCTCGTCAGGGTATCGCGACGCGATCGCATTCATCTTGATCATTGCCGTGCTCGTGATCAGGCCCACCGGTCTGCTGGGCAACGAGGCCCAGAGGATCGGATGAGCTAAACGGGAACCTCGGCCAAATTTTCAACAGACGATGGGACACCCCCTGGCGCGAACATCCCGGTACGCGATACTCGGACTGCTGGCGGCGGCTCTGCTCGTGCCTCTCGTCGTCAGCGATCAGTTCGTCATTCGGCTGGCGATACAGTCCGGCGTTTTCATCCTGCTCGCATCCGCCCACAACGTCCTGATGAAGGTGGGTCTGTTGTCGCTCGGGCCCGTCGCGTTCTATGGATTGGGTGCCTACGTCTCGGCGATCCTCACGACGAGATTCCAGGTTCCCTTCCTGATGGCGTTCCTGGCTGCCGGCCTGACGGCGACGGCCGCCGGGTGGGTCATCGGCCGCCTGACCCTGAGGCTCCGTGCCGCCTACTTCGTGCTCGTCACGCTCGGTTTCGCTGAATGCTTCCGGCTCGTCGCCCTCAACTGGATCGCGGTGACCAACGGTCCGATGGGAATTACTGCGGTCCCCCCGCCGGCTCCGTGGTTCACGGGATACGTCCCGTACTACTACTTCATCGTCGTGCTTGTCGTGTTGACCTTGTTCGGTCTCTACCGCTTGGAACACAGCACGATTGGCCGGGCCATGCTGGCCATCCGAGAGAACGAGCCACTGGCTCAGTCCGTCGGGATTTCCGGCTTTCGGTACATGATGCTCGCCACGCTGGTCAGCTCTTTCATCATGGGGTTGGCGGGCAGCTTCTACGCACATTTTTTCCAGTTCCTCGGCCCAGAAATCTTGTCGTTCGACCTGACGATCGCCATCGTGGTCATGGTCATCGCCGGCGGGCGCGCCACGCTGGTGGGGCCGGTCCTGGGTGCGATCGTGTTCACCATCCTGCCCGAAGTCCTGCGCATGGCCCAGGTGTGGCGCATGGCCATCTTCGGCATGTTGCTGATGTTCATCATGCTATTCATGCCGGACGGGATCTGGCCCGCCGTGGCTCAGCTGACGCGGCGCCTTCAGGAGCGCATCACGGGCCGAACGCCGACCCGGGTGCCCTCGTCGGGCACGTCCCTTTCCGATGGAGTGGTCGTCGACGCCCCACGCCCGCCGCTGGTCAGTCGCGCCGGGCATGACGTCGCGAGTACCAACGAGGGCGGCCCGAACAGTCTGCTGACCGTCGAGGGCCTCTGCGTCTACTTCGGCGGCATCCAGGCTGTTCACATGGTCGACTTCGAGGTCAAGGCGGGTGAAACCCTGTCGATCATCGGCCCGAACGGCGCGGGCAAGACGACGGTTCTCGGTGCGATCACTCGCTTCGCACCCATCACGGCCGGACAGATTCGACATCACAACCAGCGCCTCAACGGCTTGCGCGCGCACGATGTGGCGAGGCGGGGTATCGTGCGCACCTTCCAGCACACCAGCCTGTTTCCCAATGTCTCGACGCGCCACAATCTCGTCCTGGCGCACAACGCTCTGGCGCCAGAGACGCTCCTTGGCAACCTCCTTCGCACCGAGGCATGTGTCGAGGCGGCGAAGCAGGCTGAAGCCTCCGTCGATCACATCCTGGAATCCACTCGCTTGGCACCGTATGCAACGTCCCTGGCCCGGACCCTCCCGTATGGTCATCAGCGGGTGCTGGAGCTGGGCATCGCACTGGCCACGCGGCCTAGCGTGCTTCTGCTCGACGAGCCGGCAGCAGGCCTGAATCCAGCCGAGGTCAACGACCTCATGGCGCTGATCCAGTGGATTGGTCACCAAGGCATCACCGTCGTTCTGGTGGAGCACGACATGAAGATGGTCATGGGCATTTCTGACCGCGTCGTCGTGTTGGACTCCGGGCGGAAGATCGCCGAAGGGCGTCCGGAGGAGATCCGCACGAACCCACGGGTCGTCGAAGCCTATCTTGGAAGGCGAGGCTAAGGTGCTACGGCTGTCGAACGTTGATGTGTTCTATGACAATGCTCGTGCTCTCGATGCTGTGACGTTGCACGTCGACGAGGGGGAGCTCGTGACGTTGATCGGCGCGAATGGCGCCGGCAAGACCACCGTGCTCAAGACTGTGTCCGGCTTGAAATCGCCTCGCCGCGGGACGATCGCCTTCTTGGACCAGCGGATCGACGGGAAGGCGCCTACGGAAATTGTCCGGATGGGCATCGTGCACTGTCCTGAAGGCCGTCGTATTTTTTCTGACATGACGGTGAGCGAGAATCTCGACATGGGTGCGTATACCCGTTCCGACACAGAAGGCATCGCGGCGGATCGCGACTCCGTCTTCGAGCGCTTTCCGATCCTGAAGGAGCGTCGCCATCAACGAGCGGGCGATCTCTCCGGAGGCGAACAGCAGATGCTCGCGATCGCTCGCGCGGTGCTCGCGCGACCGCGGCTGCTCATGCTCGACGAGCCATCGCTCGGGCTCGCGCCCATCCTCGTGGAGCAGATCGCTGGCATCATCCGGGATCTACATGCGAGCGGCACGACGATCCTGCTCAATGAGCAGAATGCCGACATGGCGCTTCAGATGTCGGATCGCACGTATGTGCTGGAAACCGGACAAGTCGTCTTGGAAGGCACCAGCGCAGATCTCCTGCAAAACGAGCATGTGCAGAAGGCCTACCTTGGAGGTTGATGTCGTCTCAGCCCTTGATCAAGCCTACCTGCTGGTTGAACTCGTCGATCTGCGCGTCAATCTCGGATACCTGTCGTTGAATATCGGTCCAGTAGTGTTGGTCGTCCCACTGTGCCATTAGTTCGTCGGCCGATCGACCCTGCTGTTCAATCCAGGTGAAGTACTTCAGATTGTGAATCCGCCGCCGGTCCGTGTGACGGAGTTCCAGCACGTTGTCGGTCGACTGCCCTTGCAGCCAGCGCGAAAACCCCGTCGCCGCGTCTGTCTCGCTATAGTCTCCGCATTCCGCGCGCATGTCCTGCAAACGGCTCTGATACAAGTCCATCGAGTCGGTGAACACCGTCATGACGAGGTCGTGCTCGCCCAGCTCGTAGTACTTGGCGAACGTGATGGCGGACAGGAGGTTGGAGATGCCGGAGAGCCCCATCAGATCGAGCTGTCCCACGGTCGCTTCGGGTACGCCCTGCCGGGCCAGATAGTGCCGGCCGATCGGCTCGTTGAACAATCGCGATGTGCCGATCACAGCGTGGTCGTCTATGGCCATCACCATGTCCGTATTCTTGCAGTTGTGAACCCAAGGCACGTGCTTGTCGCCGATGCCCTCAATCCGGTGGGTCCCGAATCCGTTCTCGAGTAGAGTCGGGCACTGAAGGGCTTCACTGGCGACGATCTTGCTGTCGGCGAAGAGTTGCTTCATGTAGTCGCCGCTACCGATCGTGCCGGCGGAACCGGTCGCCACAACCAGCCCCCGGTACGTGTCGTGGGGCCCCAGCAGCCGACGGCACACGGCTTCCATGGCATGACCGGTAATCTCGAAGTGCCACAGATAGTTGCCGAACTCCTCGAACTGATTGAAGATCATCAGGTCTTCACCGGACTCGCGCAACTCCCGACACTTGTCGAAAATCTCCTTGACGTTGGATTCACTACCTGTGGTCTTGATGACCTCGCCGGCGATACCAGCGAGCCAGTCGAAACGCTCTCGACTCATCCCTTCGGGCAAGATAGCAATGGACGGGCACGCGAGCAGCCCCGAGTCGTACGCGCCACCGCGGCAAAAGTTTCCGGTCGAGGGCCACACGGCCTTTTGGGACGTCGGATCGAACTGACCCGTGACCAAACGGGGGACCAGGCACCCGTACGCCGCGCCGACCTTGTGAGCGCCGGTTGGAAACCACTTTCCCACGAGCCCGACGATGCGCGCCGGAACGCCGGTCAGGCTGGTAGGCAACTCGAGATAGTTCACCCCTCCGAAGTCGCCGCCGGTCCCCTGTGCTTGATTGTGCCAGGAAATGCGGAACAGATTGCGAGGGTGGACATCCCAGAGGCCGATCGACGACAGCTCTTCCTTGAACCGGTCGGGAATGAGGGCCGGGTCCTTCAGTTGCGCGAACGTCGGAACGATGATGTTGCGTTCGCGGGCACGCATGACGGAACGTTGGAGTCGGTCGTCGAGCACCGTGAGATCGATCGCGTACACGTCAGTCGGCATCTTGAGTCTCTTCTGCTGAGATCACGCGAGGTCATCCAGAGGACGGTGACCGTGGGCCCCGCTCGGGCAGCATCTTACGACGTGCTGTGACGCGACGCTACAGTCTCCTGACAGCCATCGCGGATGACCGCACCTTGCCAGAGTGCCGTTCCGAGAGCTAAGGTCCGCGGGATGCGGGTGACACTGACAGCGCGCGGGAACGCGGCGTGCCTCGCGGCGGCGATCGCGATCGCCGCCTGGGTGCCGCCAGTCCGTGCCGGCACTCAATCCCAGGCAGAGGCCGCGGACTTCGGGGATCGGCCCATCGCGACGGCCCTCGCGATCGCGACGCCACCCACGATCGACGGCGACGTCCTGGGCGATACCGCGTGGGCGACGGCTGAACCGGCCACACGCTTCTGGCAAACGATTCCGAACGCCGGCCAGCCTGCGACGCAGCGCACGGACGTACGCATCGTCTACACCGCGGACACGCTCTTCGTCGGCGTGATCTGCTACGACGACGACCCGGCCGGCATCATCGTGTCTGACAGCCGACGCGATTCGCCTCTGAACAACACCGACAGTTTCCAGATCGTCCTCGATACCTACCGCGACCAGCTGAACGGATTCGTCTTCGGCACGAATCCGGCCGGCATCGAGTACGACGGGCAGGTCGTGAACGAGGGCCAGGGCGGTGGAAGAGGGGGCCGCCAGCAAGGAGGGTCCGGCGGCGGCTTCAACCTGAACTGGGACGGTGCATGGCAGGTGCGGACGCAATCGTTCGACCTGGGATGGTCCGCCGAGTTCGCCATTCCGTTCCGGACGGTTCGGTACCCCGGCGGGGGCGCGCAGGTATGGGGCGTGAACTTCCAGCGCAACGTCAGACGTCTCAACGAGACGTCGTTCTGGGCGCCGCTGCCGCGACAGTTCAACCTCTATCGTTTGTCGCTGGCGGGTCAGCTCAACGGGCTGCAGGTGCCGCCGCAGCGAAATCTGAAGCTCATCCCGTACGTCCTCGGCGAGGCCCGACGCATCGACTCGAGCCCGAGGGCGGTGGCCTTGGGCGACGTCGGGCTCGACGTCAAGTACAGCATCACACCCAGCCTGACGCTGGACGCCACCGTCAACACGGACTTCGCCCAGGTCGAGGTCGACGATGAGCGCGTCAACCTCGACCGGTTCAATCTTTTCTTTCCCGAGAAGCGCCCGTTCTTTCTCGAGAATGCCGGACTCTTTTCGGTAGGGAATCCGCGGGAGACGGAGCTGTTCTTCAGCCGACGGATCGGAATCGGTACCGACGGTCGACCGATTCCCATCGTCGGGGGCGCCCGTCTGACCGGCAACGTTCGCGGGTTCAGCGTGGGCCTGCTCGACATGCAGACCACCGACTCGCCCGACGCGGCGGCGAACAACTTCCTGGTCGCTCGACTGCGTCGCGATCTACCGAATCGATCCAGTGTCGGGGCGCTGTTCGTGAATCGCGAAGCGACCGGCGATGGAGCCGCATCACAGGACCACAATCGGACGCTGGCCGTCGACGGACGCCTCGGCATCGCTCAGAACGCACTCATCACCGGCTTCCTCGCCCGCACCGCGACGCCCAGCCTCGTTGGGGAGGACCACGCGCTCGGTCTGAACTCGCAGTACACCTCGGCCGAGTGGCGGGTGCGCGTTGGATACTCCGAGGTGGCCAAGAATTTCAATCCCGAGGTGGGATTCCTTCGACGGTCGGATTTTCGACGCGTCGAGGGGCAGATTCTCCAGACGATTCGCCTCGCCCCGGGGCGGAAGCTGCTGGAGCTTCGGCCGCACATCAATTTCTCGTCGTTCTGGAATTTCGCCGGTTTCCACGAGACCGGCTTCCTGCACGTCGACAACGACTTCGTCTGGCCGAACGGCGCCGAGCTCGATACGGGCTTCAACCTCACGCGGGAAGGTGTCACGAGCGCCTTCGAGATCGTGCCTGGTGTGACGGTGCCGCCCGGCACCTACGATCACATCGAGGCACAGATCCTGACGTCGACGAACCAGGGAGCGCCGATCAGTTTCTCGATGCTCACGTTCGCCGGCGGGTTCTTTGGCGGCCATCGCGTCGCCATCTCACCGCGCGTGCGCTTGAGATCCGGCGAGACGTTCAACACGGAGCTGGCGCTGAGCCGCAACGACATCGACCTGCCCGGTGGTCGCTTCTCGACGAACATCTGGCGGAGCCGAACATCGTTCTCGTTCACGCCGCGCCTGTTCGTGCAGTCCTTGCTCCAGTACAACGATCGCGACGACCTGTGGTCGGCCAACCTCCGCGTGGGGTGGCTGCAAGACGCCAACACGGGTGTGTTCGTGGTGTACAACGACACGCGGGAGATCGGTCTCCACGATCGATTCTCCCCTCCGACCGGTCGAAGCCTGATTCTGAAGTTCAGTCGCATGTTCGATGTGCTGAACTAGGTTCTCGTGTCACAGGCCCAGCTCGACGCGCTATTCGTGAGCGACGATCCCTGGTTCTACGCGGCCGCCATCGTCGCCGTACTCATCCTCGGCATCGCCAAAGGCGGTCTTGCCGGAGGGATCGGCCTGGTGGCCGTGCCGCTCTTGTCGCTGACCGTAGAGCCAGCGCGCGCCGCGGCGATCCTGCTCCCGATTTTGATGCTGATGGACGCGGCGGCCCTGCGTGCGTGGTGGGGTAAGTGGGACCGTCACAACCTGCTCACCACCGCACCGGGCGCCGTGCTCGGAACCCTGATCGGGCTCGCGACGTTCGACCTGCTCTCGCCGAATGCGCTGCGCGTGACCGTCGGCAGCATCGCGCTGGTGTTCGCCTTGCGCTGGTGGCTCGTGCGCGACCCGGCCCCACACCGCCCGGCCGGCTATGCGCGCGGCACGCTCTGGGCGACGCTGGCCGGTTTCACGAGCTTCAGCGTCCACGCCGGTGGCCCGCCGCTGCACATCTACTTGCTGTCACAGCGGCTCGACAAGACGACCTTGCAGGCCACGACCGTGGTCTTCTTCTTCGCGGTGAATTGGCTCAAGCTCGGCCCCTACGTCTGGCTGGGTCAGCTGGACGGCTCGAACCTCGCGACCTCGCTTCTTCTCGCGCCGCTGGCACCCGTCGGGATCGTCATCGGCACCTGGCTGCACCATCGAATCAACGAGCCGATCTTCTTTCGTATCGTCTATGGGTCACTGGTCGTGCTCGGAGCGAAGCTGATCCAGGATGGACTAGTGGGCCACTAGCCTCAACGCAGAGTCAGTGGGGTCAGTCGAAGCGAAACTCTCGCGCGTAGATTATCCGACCCTCGCGTCGATACCGCTTCTCGTAGACTGTCTGAACCGCCGTCACGGTTCCGTCGGCGCCGATGAGACCGTCGGAGGCACCGAGGACGCGGCCTCCCGCGTCGCGCACGGTCCGCTCCGCGAACGCCACCAGGTCCGAGTCATCCGTCTTCAGGTGGATCGACCCACCCGAAGACATCAGGCGTCGGTAGCGGTCCAGAAACGGGGCCGACGCGAGCCGGCGACTGGCGTGCCGATTCTTGGGCTGCGGGTCAGGAAACGGGAGCCAGATCTCGCCCACCCTGGCGGGCGGGACATGGTCTTCCAGGCGCTCGATCGGCGAGCGGAGAAAGAACGCATTCGTGAGGCCTTCGTCGAGCGCCTGCCGTGCACCCTTCCACAGGCGGGCGCCGTTTCGATCCACGCCGAGCACTCCACGGTTCGGCCGACTCCGAGCCAGCGCCAGCGTGTACTCTCCGCGGCCGCATCCGAGCTCGAGGGACACGACGCTATCGAGGCCAAAGGCCGTGTCGAACCAGTCAAGTTCGCCGCACCGTCCAAGGACGACGTTGCCCATCGTCTCGAGTTCAGCAAACCGGAGCCGTTTCTTCCGCGCCATTCGGTCACCGGACGCCGACACGGGGCGCGGCCAGTTCGTATACGCCTGCCGCGGGCATGGTCGCGTAGCCTTCCGCCACCAGCGCACGGTTGCCACGTCCGGCCTCCGGCCGGGAGAGACCGGTCACGCGGGCCAGCTCGCCGGGAATCGTCATGCCGGCGCCGGCGAGAAAGCAGCGAGCGATCTCACGAACGGCGGTGTCCCGTCTGACGCGGCGCGCCAACGGTTTGGCAAACCGTCCGACGGCCAGTGTCCAGATGTAGGTGAACCTCGGTTGGTAGACGACCTGGCTCGGCACCACGATCATGGCGGCCTGCAGTTCATCCACCGCTCGGGTGAACGACGTCCGGTCCGTGACCCCGGATTCATCGCGCAGGTCCGCCGTGCTCAGCTCCCACTCATGGCGGAGCACGTGCAAGACGGCACGGGCATCGGCGCTCAACTGCTGTTTCTCCTCCGATCGGCGCAGTCCCCACACCGCGTGAAAGTAGGGAATCATGCGGGCGGCGATGAACGTGGCCCGGCCGCGAGCCAGTTTCGCATAGTAGACCCGGCTGCGCTCCACCAGTTCGTCCTTCAGCCGCCAGGTGAGCGAGGATTCGTGGTCTTTTTGTACATGGCGTGGCATGACGGCGTCGCGTCGTCCACAGACCGCCACATACAGTGAGGGTCCCGGTCGCCGTGAATCAGCGAGGCAGGCGGTGAAGCCGATCTGCTCGATGAAGAGTTCGGCCTCGAGCGCGGTCTCGATCTGCCGCGACCCTTCGCGGCGCCAGTGTTCGTCGCGATGGTCTTCAATCGTCTCTGGAATCGGGTGTCGTCTCATCCGCCTTCATGACAGAGGCCGCCCCTCGGTCCGGGCCCACGTGTGGGCCCCCGTCGTCGATGACCTGAAGCGACACTCCATCTCCGTCCCTCATGCTGTACGACCCCGACGACGCATTGCAACGAGTGAAACATCGAGGAGCAGGATCCTCGCCTGGTCGCCTACGACTCCAACGCTTCGGGCTCGAGGCGCCGAACGAGTCCGACAGTATAATGAGTGTCGTTCCTGACAGTGATGCCTCTATCGAGAATGGGTGCGTGCTCGTGACGTACCGGGCGCAACATCAGTCGGCATGACAGGCGGTTGCCTGTGCGCGTGTCGTGAGTCTGACCTTCAGAGCCGCTGGAGGCGGGTATGTGGCGCGACCTGAAATACAGCGTGCGGACCCTGTCGCGCGAGCCCGGTCTGGCGTGTGCTGCGATCCTGACGCTGGCGCTCGGGATCGGTCCCAACGTCGCGCTCTTCAGCGCGATCGACGCAACGCTGCTGCGGCCCCTGCCGTTTCCTGAGGCGGGACGGCTGGTCAGCGTGCGCGAGTCGAACGTCCGGCTGGGCACCGCGCGGCAGCTCTCACCAGCCAACTTCCGCGACTGGCGTAATCTGAATACGACGTTCGACTCCCTTGCCGCCTGGTACGTCCTGTCGACCACGCTTGAGGGCGCACCCGCTGAGGAGATGGTCAGCGCCCGGATCACACACGACTTCTTCTCCGTCCTTCCCGTCCGACCAGTCATCGGCCGTGTGCTCGACGGAACCGACGTCGACGAGAACGCACGGGTCATGGTGGTCTCGGAAGGCCTCTGGCAACGTCGCTACGGAGGCGACCCGGGAATCGTCGAACGGTCCGTCCAGCTCGACGGCGAAAGCTGGCAGATTGTCGGCGTCATCCCCGAGGTCTTCGACCTACCGCACCTGGACGTCGAGCTGTGGGTGCCGTGGAACTTGGACGTCGCGTTCGCCGGCCTCGGTGCGCCCCCGCGTGACTCGCACTTTCTTCAGGTAGCCGGACGGCTGGCGCGAGGCAGAACGCTCGAGCACGGCCTGGCCAACCTGAGCAGCCTCGCCGACGCCCTCGCCGAACGCCACCCGACGGTCAACGCCGGATGGTCGGCCTCGGTGAACTGGTTCGTCGACGACGTCGTGGGCGACTCGAAGCGTTTCTTTCTGCTTCTGGCCGCCGCCGTCGGCTGCCTGCTGTTGCTGGCGTGCATCAATGTCGCGAGCCTCCTGCTCGCGCGCGCACTTCGTCGGACCGGAGAGCTGGCGATCAGGACAGCGCTGGGTGCGTCCACCGCTCAGCTGCTACGGCAGCAAGTGGCCGACGGGCTCTTGCTGGCGTCGGCGGGCACCCTCGTGGGAATCCTGTTCGCCTACCAGGCGATACCGCTCCTGCATGCCCTCGAGCCGGGCGGTGTGCCGCGGGTGCAGCAGGCCATCATCGACGGGCGCGCCCTGGCGTTCGCCGCGACGCTGGCGCTGGTCGCCGGCCTCGTGTCGAGCTTGCTACCGGCGGTCGTGGGCCTCGCGGCGGGCCCGACCCGGGCGCTCGCCATGGGCGACGGTCACCGGAGGACAGCCACCGAGTGGCGGCGGCTTCGGGCGGGACTCGTCGTGCTCCAGACGGCTGCAGCCGTCGTGCTCCTGATCGGTGCGGGTTTACTGATCAGGAGTTTCGGTCGCATCCTGACCGTCGATCCGGGGTTCGATCCATCGAATCTGCTCGTCACTCACATCCAGCTCGACGCCGAGGTCTACAGCGGAGCGGGTAACGCGCATCGCTACTACAACCAGCTGCTCGAGCGTCTGACTGCCTGGCCGGACGTGGCCGCGGTGTCTGCCGTCACCAGCCTACCCATGAGCGAGGTCGGCCCAGACTTCAAGCGACCGTTCTGGCGCCAAGGCGACGAGGTGCCCGCCCCGGGGTCGAGCGTGGCAAGCATCCGGATGTCGATGATCGGCTACTTCGCCACGATGGGGATCGCGCGGGTCGCCGGCCGCGACTTCGAAGTAACGGACGGCCCGGACGCGCCGCCCGTGGCGATCGTCAACGAGCGTCTGGCAGGAACGATGTGGCCTGGGCAGAACCTGGTCGGCCGCCGGGTGATGCTCGACTACCGGGGCGGCGTCTCCGCCTACGAGGTGATCGGCGTCGTCGAAGACGTGCGGCACTACGGGCTGAGGAGCGTGCCGCAGCCGGAGATCTTCCTGCACCATGCGCAGGTTGCCTACCTTCCGATGAACGTTGTGCTGCGATCGACGACCAGCGCGGGAGCGCTCTCACAGCGCGTTCGCGACGAGGTGCTGCGCGTCGACTCGATGCGTCCCGCGCACAGCGTTGTGACGATGGACGCGTTGCTCGCAAACTGGGTCGCGCGGGACCGCTTTGCAGCCGCACTGCTAGCGACGATTGCCGGGCTCGCCCTGACCCTGACCGCGATCGGCATCTACGGCCTGGTCAGCTACTCCGTGGCCGCTCGCAGGCACGAGATAGGTATCCGCGCGGCGCTCGGCGCGCGGCCCGGTCAGGTCCTCGCGCTCATCGTGCGAGGGGGAACAGCCCCATCCATTCTGGGCACGGCGATCGGACTGGTCGCGGCCGCCGGCGCGGCTCAGCTGCTCTCGACACTGCTGTACGAGATCTCGGCGACCGACCCGTGGACCTACCTTGGAGTGGCGGGTTTGACGCTCGGAACGAGTGTCCTGGCCAGCGGCGTGCCAGCGTGGCGTGCGTCGAGAGGCAACCCCATCGCGGCATTGAGGGTCGGCTGACCAGTCCCGCGTGGGCTGACCGGCGTGTAAGGCCGCCCGTAGTGATGCGGGCTCGTGAGCGAGGCCAGCCGATAGGCGTGATCGAAGGGCACTCAGTCACGCTGGCGGCGACCTCCGTCCACGATGCCGCGAAGGAACGCGGCCATGCGTTGCCGTACGACCGGGTCGTCCCCGAGTTCGACATGCGAGAACGAGGTGGTCACGGTCGTCTGCACACTCGCCTCCCGGAGCGCGACTGGAAGCTGCGCGGACAGTGCGCCGACCACCCCGTCACCGACTGACATGAGGGCCGACGATGGCTGTGTCGGGAACTCGCGCTCCAGCGTTGCCTCGTTGTACGCAAGGCGAGACGGCGTTGAGGGTTGAGTGAAGACGTAAGAGAAGGTCGGCTCGGCATCGCCGTAGATGTTGAGTATCGGCAGTGGCTCTGTTGGGGGGTGTGCCATTGGGTCATGCAGCAGCCTCGACAACTGCGCGGCGCGGTCGAGTTGTTGCTGGAGGTACTGCGTTCGTGCCTGCTTCGCCGCGGCCGAAAGGTTCGGGGTCTTGAACAATCCCCAGCGACCGTCGATCCAGGTGTCGGCGGCAAAGACTGTTGCTTGGAGCGTTCGTCCATCGGCGGCCAAGAGCATTCGACCATGGGAGGGGGGCAGCAACTGATAGGCGGACGGGAACGTCGAGAGCGCAAGCTGATTCAGCAAGTGGGTGTTGAACATGTTGACGGAGCCGATCTGAAAATCGCGAAACACGGAAGCCGATCCGAGAAATGGCGTCCCGAGTGGAGTTTCTCAAGGGCGAGATCGAGAAGATTCCGCTGCCGGACGACTCGGTCGACGTCATCATCTCGAACTGCGTCATCAATCTGTCAGCCGACAAGGATGCCGTGCTGGCCGAGGCCTTCCGGGTGCTACGGCCGAGCGGTCGCTTCGCGGTGTCGGACGTGGTGCGGCGAAAGGCGGTACCGCCCGCGTTGCAGCGGAGCATGGAGGCGTGGATCGGATGTGTCGCGGGCGCGCTCGCCGAGGCGCAGTATCGCGACAAGCTGGCGCGCGCCGGATTCGAGCAGGTCGACGTCGAGCCCACGCGGATCTACGAGGCCTCTGATGCCGACTCCTTGCCAGGCGCCGCGTCGCTCGCGCCCGACGACCTGGCTAGCCTCGACGGCGCCTACATGAGCGCCTTCATCCGGGCCAGGAAGCCCAGCGAGGGGTCTTGATAGGCTCTTTCAATTTAGCTAAAATAGCTTGATGAAGCGCGCCAGTATAACCGAGGCGAAAAACCAGCTGAGCGCGCTGCTCGATCGTGTCCGCGGCGGCGAAACGGTCATTATCGAAGACCGCGGCCGGCCCATCGCCCGACTGGAGTCCGTCCTGTCGGGTGGGCCGGTCGACCCCGAGGGGCGGCTCGCGCGCCTCGAGCGGGCCGGCCTCGCTCGCCGCCCGGCCTCGCCGCTCTCGCAACGACTCCTGACGACCGCCCCTCCGAAATCACGTGCCAGCGTGCGCGCCAGCGACTTCGTCATCGCCGAGCGGCGCGACGAGCGATGAGGTTCTGGGACAGCTCGGCCCTCGTGCCGCTGCTCGTCCAGGAGCCGGCGTCGAAGAGGGTCATCACCCTACTTCGAGCGGATCCGGGGATCATCGTTTGGTGGTCTACCGCCGTCGAATGCGCCTCGGCCTTGGCCCGCCTCGAGCGTGACAGTGGACTTGATCGCCGCGCGACCACGGAGGCTCTCGGTCGGCTCGATGCGCTGGCGCGCAGCTGGGCGGAGGTGATGCCCACACCGGACCTTCGGGACATCGCGCGACGCCTGCTGCGGGTGCATGCCCTGCGTGCCGCGGATGCGTTGCAGCTCGCCGCGGCCTACGTGGCCTCCGAGACGCGGCCCTCGACGATGCCTGTCGTGACCCTCGATGAACGGCTGAGGGATGCCGCCGATCGTGAAGGGTTCGAACTGGTCGACGTCTGACACGACAGTGCCGGACTCAGGCCTCAGGACTCGGGCTCCGGGCTCCGGGCTCCAGGCTGTAGATGTGCGCGCCTCTGCGCACCGCGCCTCCTCGGCACCTCCGGACCTCCGGACCTCGAGACCTTGGGACCCTGGGACCCAGGGTCCCTCCCTCGTGGTAGCCTGGCCGCATGGACGAATCGCAACGCGTGATCGCGGTAGCCGAGACGATTGCGCATGCAATCGCGCGTCGGGATGTGGAGGCGCTCGGGCACACGCTCGCGCCGGGCTTCCTGCACCGCACGCCAGGAGCCGAATCGAGTGACGCTCAGGCATTCCTCGAGGCGATCCGGCAGATACCGGGGGAGATCGTCTTCGTGCGGCTCGAGCGCATCGACGTGGACCTCGTCGATGGTGGGGCCCTTGCGACCGGCATTCAGCACGCGCAGGTTCGGATCGGCGGCGAGACGATCGACGATCGGCGGGCGTTCGTCGATTGGTTCGAGCCACACGCCGAGGCGTGGCGGATCCGACTCGCCGTGGACATGCCCGTGCTGGCGGAGACGTCGACCGAGGCGGAGCGCCGATAGCCTGGCTCAGACGCCGGCACGAGCGCCTCGAATATTGCCGTGTTCGGGATCGATCCAGAACTCGCTGCCGTAGAAACGGCCCGACCGCGAACGCCACGGGCTTCTCGAAGAACCGTATCCAACGGCATCGGCATCGCCCGCGGCACCGTGTATTATGCGATGTGACCCTCATGCGAACGTCATGTCTGCTGACACTGGTCGTCGCCGGTTCGGTCGTCGCCGCGTGCGGCGGGTCCGTGCCGTCTGACCCTTCCATCGAGCCTCGGCCCCGCATCGCCCTGATCGTGAAGTCGCTGGCGAACGAGTTCTTCGTCACGATGGCTCAGGGCGCCGAGGCGCACCAGCAGGCGCACGCCGCCGACTACGAACTCGTGGTCAACGGCATCAAGGACGAGAACGACCTGGGCCAGCAGGTGACGCTGGTCGAGCAGATGATCGCCACGCGGGTGGACGCGATCGTGATCGCCCCCGCTGATTCGCAGGCGCTCGTGCCGGTTCTGCGGCAAGCTGTCAGCCAGGGCATCGTCGTCGTCAACATCGACAACAAGCTCGACGAGTCGACGCTGGCGGACGCCGGCATCGACGTCCCGTTCGTCGGGCCGGACAACCGTGAGGGCGCGCGGATGGTCGGGGACGTGCTGGCGGCGCATCTGACACCGGGTGACGCGGTCGCCATCCTCGAAGGCGTCCCCACGGCGTTCAACGCTCAGCAGCGGCGCCGCGGTTTCGAGGAGGCGATGCAGGCGGCCGGAGCCGAGGTGGTCTCCGTGCAGAGCGGGTACTGGGAGCAGGACCGGGCGAACACGGTCGCCGCGGCGCTGCTCGGCGAGCACCCGGATCTGAAGGCGCTGCTGTGCAGCAACGACAGCATGGCCCTCGGAGCGGCGGCGGCCGTTCGGCAGGCCGGCAAGCTGGGCGACGTCCTGATCGTGGGCTTCGACAACATCGCGGCGGTGCGGCAGATGGTCGAGGACGGCCGGGTCCTCGCCACCGCCGATCAGCACGCCGAACAGTTGGCCGTGTTCGGTATCGAGTACGCCCTGCAGATCATCGGTGGCGCATCGGCGCCAGCCGATCGCCAAACCCCGGTAGACCTCGTCACGGCATCCGCCCAGCCGACCCCGTGACGACACCGCGCCTCGAGATCCGGGCGCTCTCGAAGCGCTACGCGAGCCCGGTGCTGGTCGACATCGATCTCGACCTTCGCCCCGGCGAGGTGCACGGGCTGGTCGGGGCCAACGGCGCCGGCAAGTCGACGCTGGCGCGCATCGTCGGCGGCCTCACGCCTCACGACGCCGGCCAGATGCAGCTCGACGGTCGAGCCTACGCTCCGCGCACGAAGCGCGAGGCGGAACGTCGTGGCGTCCGGATGGTGTTGCAGGAGCTGAATCTCCTCGGCACGCTGTCGGTGGCCGAGAACATCTTCTTCGACCATCTCCCGCATCGCTACGGGTTCATCGACTACGACCGGCTGCACGGGCGGGCGCGGCAGTTGCTGGCCACGGTCGGGCTGCCAGACGTCGATCCAGCCATGCCGGTCGGCCGGCTCGGGATCGCGAAGCAGCAACTGGTCGAGATCGCCGCGGCACTATCCGAACCGTGTCGCCTGATGATCCTGGACGAGCCGACGTCTGCGCTCACGACGGCTGAGATCGATCGGCTGTTCGAGCAGCTCGCGAGGCTCAAGGCAGATGGTACGACCATTCTGTATATCAGTCATCGCCTCGACGAAATTCGGTCGGTCGGCGACCGTGTGACGGTGCTGCGCGACGGGCGCGTGGTGACCACCGAGTCGGTGGACGACCTGTCGCTCGAGCGGATGATCGAGCGGATGGTGGGAGGCGACACGGTCGGAGCGGTCGACCCGGGACGGCAGGACATCGGCGAGGTGGCGTTGCGCGTCGACGGTCTGTGCCGCGGCACGGCCGTCCGCGATGTCAGCTTCGAGGTTCGGCGCGGCGAGGTGCTCGGCTTGGCCGGCCTGGTCGGGTCGGGACGTACCGAGACGCTGCGGGCCCTGTTCGGCGCCGATCCGCCGGACGCCGGACGCATTGCGGTCGGTCGGACGGACCGCCTGGGCGGGTTCCGGCATCCTCGCGAGGCGGTTCAGGCCGGGCTGGGTCTCGTACCGGAAGACCGCAAGCAGCTCGGGCTGCTCATGTCGCAACCGATTCGAGTCAATACGACGCTGGCGACGCTCGATGCCGTCACCCGGCCGCGTGGGTGGATCCGCGAGAACCTGGAGCGTCGGACTGTCGAGGATCTGTGCGGCGCGCTCGGGGTCCAGAAGACAGGCGTCGAGCAGCCGGTCGTCGAGCTCAGCGGCGGTAATCAGCAGAAGGTGCTCACGACCCGGTGGTTGCTGCGCGACTGCGACGTGATGCTGTTCGACGAGCCGACGCGCGGTATCGATGTCGCCGCAAAGCAGGCGATGTATCGGCTGCTGGCCGCCTGGGCCGGCCGCGGCAAGGCACTGGTCGTCGTCTCGAGCGAGCTGTCGGAGCTCATGGCCATCTGTGACCGGATCGCCGTGCTGTCGGCCGGGCGGCTGGTGCACACCTTCGCGCGCGGCGAGTGGACCGAGGCGGCGATCATGAACGCCGCGATTCGCGGATATCTCGATGGACCCATCAGCATCAGAGCGCAGTAGCGGAGCGCCACGCGCACACGTCGCCGAGTACCTTGGCATGCTCGCCGTGCTGGGTCTGCTCGTGCTCCTGTTCGGGCTGCTCAGCGAGCACTTCTTCACGCGGCTCACGCTCTCGACCCTGGCCAACCAGGTGCCGGCGCTCACGGTCATCGCCGTCGGCATGACGTTCGTGCTCGTCGTGGCCGGTATCGATCTGTCGGTCGGTTCGGTCATGGCGCTGGCCGGCGCCGTGCTCGGGGTGGTGCTCGTCGAGTGGCAGTGGCCGCTGGGCGCGGCCGTCTCGATGTCGATGGCGGTCGGCCTGGGCTGTGGCCTGGTGAATGGCTTCATCTCGGTCCGGTGGGGTATTCCCTCGTTCATCGTCACGCTGGGCATGCTGGAGGCGGCGCGCGGCGGTGCGTATCTGACGACCGGGTCCCGGTCGCTGTTCGTCGGCGCGCAGGTCGAGTCGATTGGCGCGCCCTTGCCTGGCGTCGGGCTCTCGCCAGCCTTCGTGCTGGCGGTCGTGGTCGTGTTGGCCGGACAGGTAATCTTGACTCGCACGGTCTTCGGACGGTACGCGATCGCCATCGGTACGAACGAGGAAGCCGTACGACTCTCGGGCATCGACCCCCGTCCGCTGAAGGCGATCGTCTTCGGCCTGGCTGGCCTGCTCACGGGCCTGGCGGGGGTGTTTCACGTGGCGCGCCTCCAGTCGGCGGATCCCAACGCCGGCGTCGGCATGGAGCTGTCCGCGATCGCCGCGGTCGTTATCGGTGGCACGAGCCTGATGGGCGGGCGGGGCTCCGTCGTCAACAGCTTTCTCGGCGTCCTCATCATCGCCGTACTGCAGACGGGGCTGGCGCAGGTCGGTGCCACCGAGCCCACGAAGCGCGTCATCACCGGCGCGGTCATCGTCGTGGCAGTCATCGCCGATGTGTATCGGCACCGGTTCGTTCAGCAACGCTCGGATGCGGGCCGCGCTTCGAGTGTGCGTACGTAGCGCGAAGGCTTGAGCCGAGCGGATCCCGGCGTAGCGTGACGCTGGCGCTTGGCTGCCCCTCGGCTTCGCTCGGGAGGATCAAGCCGGCGCGCTACGTACGCTCTAGGGCTCAGGTTGGAGGAAGGAGCAAGCAATGCGCACGACAATCCGATTCACACTTGTCTGGCTCGCCCTCGTATTTGGCGTCGCGGCCGGCGGTGTCCACACACAGTCGATCGACGTAGCGCCAGGCGCTGAGGCGCAGAACGTTCGGATCCTCTCGGTCGCCGACTACGAGGACAAGGTCTACGCGTCGTGGCTCGGGCAGATCGTGGGCAACATCGCGGGACTCGTCCACGAGAACAAGTACATCGACGAGCCTGGCCCGGACACGTACCCGTTCGACTACGGCCCCAACCTCGCGCGACTCCAGGAGGCGGATGGCGCGTTCTCGGACGATGACACCGACATCGAGTACATGTACCTGCTCCAGATGGAGCAGCACGGCATCGAGCCGACCTACGTCCAGCTGGCCGACGCGTGGAAGCACCACATTCGTGATCGCATCTGGGTGGCCAATCGGACCGCTCTGCAGCTGATGCACTTCGGCTACGACCCGCCGGTGACGGGCATGCAGCACCTCAACTCGCAGTGGTACCAGATCGATCCGCAGCTGGTGAACGAGATCTGGGCGGTTACCGCCCCGGGCATGGTGCGCTACGCGGCCGAGAAGTCAGACTGGGCCGCCCGGATCACCAACGACGGCTGGGGCGTCGAGCCCACCGTCTTCTATGGCGCCATGTACGCCGCCGCTTTCTTCGAGTCGGACGTTCACGCCCTGATCGATCTCGGGATCGGCGCGATGCCCGAGGGCAGCCGCTTCGTCGAGGCCGTTGAAGCGATGAAGGCGCTGCACCGGCGGTACCCGGACGACTGGAAAGCCGCGCGGGCCGAAATGGCCCGCGCCTATTACCACGACGAGCGAGACGACGTGAAGAGCATCTGGAACGCCAATCTCAATGGAGCGGCCGGAATCCTGGCGTTGCTCTATGGCGGCGGTGACTTCCAGCACACGCTCGATATGGCCTGCGTCATGGGGTTCGATGCCGACAACCAGGCGGCGACGATGGCCGGGCTCCTGGGGGTCGCGCTGGGGACGGAGGGACTGCCCGACAACCTCCTGTATCCCGTCGAGGGCTGGGACGAGCCGTTCAACGACGTCTACAAGAACGTCTCGCGCTACGACATGCCGGACGCGAGCCTCAGGGACATCGCGCGCCGGACCGCCGCTATGGGCGAGCGCGTGATCCTCGCCCAGGGTGGCTCGACATTCACGGAGGGTGACGAGCGCTTCTTCCGCATCGACCCGTCTGCCGGTTTCGTCGCGCCGCTCGAGTTGCCTCGTGGCCCGGCACCCTCCATCGAGATCGGCCAGGCGGTCGAGTACGACCTCTACGTCACAGGTGGCCAGCCGCCGTATCGATGGGCGATCGTGGATGGTGCGTTACCGGACGGGTTGCGGCTCGACGACGGCCGGCTGTCCGGCGCACCGCGCGCGCCGGGCGTCTCGAACGTGACGATCGAGGTGCGGTCGGCAGATGGTGGGGAAGTACGCCGGTCGTATGTGCTTGTCGCTCGGGACCTCGACATCGCCCCGCTCGCGACCAGCGTGCAAGCGCGGGTGACGGACTCGTCGGCGGAGGTGGTGTACCAGTGGGACGAGGTCCAGTCGATCGGGCTCGTCGAGTACCACGCCGGAGGAGGCTGGTTCAACCGACTGACGCTCCAGTCTCGTGGCGCCGACGGCGAGTGGCAGCCGATCGGCGCGATAGCGATCCATCCGCCTCTGCCCCAGAGCGACACGCCGTACGACAAGTCGATGAAGGCGCGCTACGTGATCACGTTCGCGCCGGTGCAGGCGTCGGCCATTCGGCTGTGGGGTGACGTCGTGGGTGACGGCTGGCGTCGCAAGGTGAGCTGGGAGCGTGGGCACCCCCTCGAGGCGCCCATCAGCCATCTCAAGGTCCACGGTGCGCTGCCCGGCTACGAGTCGCTGGCGCGTGTTCCGTAGTCGACTCGAGTCTTCAGAAAGCAGGCTTCGACATGCGGCTCTTCCTTCCCTTCCTCGCGTCCGCGCTGTTCCTCGTTTTCTCGGTTGGGGTCGGCTGTGCGGCACCTCAGGCGCCGCCGTCCATCGACCTGATTCCTGCGCCGAGCTCCATCGCGATCGGTGACGGGGTCTTTCGTCTGGGCGACGAGACCGTGGTGGACGTCCAGGCCCCGGAGCTGGCGGCTGGGGTGGAGCGGCAGGTCGCCTCCCTCAGGCGGAGCACCCGCCTTCCGCTCGCCGAAGGCGCGGCCGGCGACGACTCCACGATCCGTGTCGTGGCTCAGCCGTCCGTTCCAGACGAGGGCTACACGCTGCGGATCACGCCCGCAGAGGTCCTCGTCGAGGCCTCGACGGACGCTGGGGTCTTCTACGCCTTCCAGACCGTTCGGCAGCTGCTGCCGCCGGACGTGGAGTCGACCACGCCGGTCGACGACGTGGACTGGATCCTGCCGTCCGTCGTGATCGAGGATGCTCCGCGGTTTGCCTACCGTGGCATGCATCTCGACGTGGGCCGCCACTTCTTCGATGTGGATGTCGTCAAGGCGTACGTCGACACGATGGCGCGCTTCAAGATCAACCGGTTCCACTGGCACCTCACCGAGGACCAGGGATGGCGAATCGAGATCGACGCGTACCCGAGGCTCACGGAGGTCGGCGCCTGGCGAGCCGAGAGCCCGGTCGAGGACAACCTCGACCCGTACGTCGGTGACGGCGAACGACACGGCGGCTTCTACACGAAAGACGAGGTCCGCGATGTCGTCGCGTACGCCGCCGAGCGCTTCGTGACCGTCGTCCCGGAGATCGAGCTGCCCGGTCACGCGACCGCGGCGCTCGCGGCCTACCCCGAGCTGGGCTGCACCGACGCGACGCTGGACGTGTCGACGACCTGGGGCATCCACGACACCATCTTCTGTCCGAAAGAGGCGACCTTCGAGTTTCTCGAGACCGTGCTGTCGGAGGTGATGGAGCTGTTTCCGTCTGAGCTCATCCACATCGGTGGCGACGAGGTGCCGAAACGCCAGTGGGAGGAGAGCGAGCAGGCGCAGGCCGTGATGCGACGTGAGGGGCTGGCCGACGAGGACGAGCTACAGAGCTGGTTCACCCGGCGGATCGAGCGGCATCTGCGCGCGAACGGGCGACAGCTGATCGGATGGGATGAGACCCTGGAAGGCGGGCTCGCGCCGGGGGCCATGGTCATGTCCTGGCGTGGCATCGAGGGTGGCATCGCCGCGGCCAGGCAGGGCCACGACGTCGTCATGACCCCGGTCGAGCATGCCTACTTCGATTTCTATCAGGGCGACGCAGCCAGCGAGCCGCTCGCCATGAACTGGGCCGGATTCGCGATCCCCCTCGAGACGGTCTACGCGTTCGAACCCCTGCCTGACGTCCTCACCGACACGGAGGCGCAGCACATCGTGGGCGCGCAGGGGAACGTCTGGACGGAGTACATCCCGACAGCCGAGCACCTCGAGTACATGGCCTACCCACGCGCTCTCGCGCTCGCGGAGGTCGCCTGGAGTTCACGCGCGACGCGAGACTGGGAGACGTTCGTCGAACGGCTTCCGGGTGTGCTCGCGCATTTGGATGCGCTCGCCGTGCGCTACCGATTTCCCGAGGAGGTACTCGGATCCGGAGAGCGTTCCGGAGAGAATCCCGGCGGGATGCAGTGACGAGCGAGGCGTGGCTGCGCGTGTTTCAGGAGGGCGTGGGATCGGGTAGGGCGGCGGACGCTCTCGCAAGATGGTGAGCGAGTCGGTCCACCGCCCTCGTGGTCAGTCCGTCGACGATCCGCCCAGGAGGGGCTCGATCGGCGTCGGCTCGAAGCCGTTCTCGTCGCAGACGAGGTACCGGCTGCGCTCGCTGGCGTACATCCCCACGCCGGCGTGCTCACCGTTCTTGTTCAGGATGTAGAAGTTGATGCCGAACGCCGGTTCGCCCCGGCTGTTGAGGAGTCGCCGCTCGACGGTGTTCGCCTTGATGCGCTTGAGGCCTTCCATGCCCGCGTCCTTCGGGTGCATGCCACGACGGAGGTTCTCGACGATCAGGTAGGAGGTGAGGTTGGAGAGGTTCGCCTCGCCTCGGCCCGTCGAACCGGCCGCCCCGAAGTCGCCGTCGACGTACAGGCCGGCCCCGAGAATCGGCGAATCACCGACGCGCCCGGGTATCTTGAACGCCAGACCGCTCGTCGTCGTCACTCCGCAGATCTCGCCGTTCGCGTTGATCCCGTCGCAGTTGATCGTGCCCCAGTACTCGTCCTCCGGCATCAGGCCCTCGCGGACCATCTGGAGGCCTGCCTCGTACCCGCGCGCCGCTCGCGTGTCGGGATCGAGGTAGTGGCCCGGGTCGATCCGACGCTTCCACTCGAGCCACCGGCCGCGCGACTGCTCGGTGTTGAGGTCATCGAGGACCTCGAACCCCATGTTCCGGGCGAACGTCTGGGCGCCCTTCCCTACGAGCAAATGATGGTCGGTGGTCTCGAGCACCGCCTTGGCGACCATGGCGGCCGTCTTCACGCCCTCGAGCGCGCCGACGCCGCCCGCTCGCTTGGTGGGGCCGTGCATGCAGCACGAATCGAGCTGAACGACGCCCTCGGCGTTCGGGGTGCCGCCGTAGCCGACGCCGCCCGAATTCGGATCCAGGTCCACGATCGTCACGCCCGCAACGACGGCGTCGAGCACGTCCTCGCCGGCGGTGATCATGCTGAACGCCTTCTCCACGCAATTCAGCCCGTCGGCATCTCGAGACCGGCCTGCACCGGACGAGATGACGAGCGGTTTCACGGCATTCGTCTGGACGGCCGGGGCCCGGCCGAACAGCGGCTTGGTGGCGGCGGCGATGCCGGCGGCGGCGCCGGCGCGGACGAAATCACGACGATTGACGCCTGTGCCCATGGAGCCATCCTTTCGTAGAGTGGTGGCACGAGAGTATTCGGGATTCGACTCGGATTATGACATAGAGCAGGCGTCCGGCATCGCGATTTGTCCCGGTTCGAGGCAATCGAATCGCACCCCGTTGTCGTGCCGCCGTAGAATGAGACGTGCCGCGTACCCGACATCGAGCGTTGATGGCCATCGTCGTCTTGGCGATCCTGTGCCTGTTCGCGTCGGGTCTCTACCTGCTGGGGACGTTGCGAGGTGACGAGGCCGTTGTGATGCGGCTCCAGCCGAGCGTGCCCGTGATCGATCCCAAGTTTCCCGAGCGGCTCGCGTTACTGCTCGGCGTCCCGCTCACGCGCGGAGATCAGTACGAGGTTCTGATCGACGGTGACCAGGCCTTTCCCCGGATGATCGGCGCCATCGAATCGGCCGAGCGACGCATCTCCCTCCAGACCGATTCGTTTGCGTCTGGCGAGGTCGCTGTCGAGTTCGGGCGAGCGCTGGCGGCCGCGGCGGCGCGTGAGGTCGAGACACGCCTGATCGTGGACGCGGGGAGCGACGACGAGCTCGCCGATGACCAGATCGCGCGTGTCGAGCGCGCGGGCGCTTCGGTCCGGCGCACGCGTCACGCGTCGTCGTCCGGCGCGCCAGGCCGCGCGAGCCGTCGCTGGGTGCTCATCGTCGACGGCAGCGTGGCGTTCACCGGCAGCGTCGGTATCGCCGATCAGTACCGGGGTCACGCGCACGACCGCGACCACTGGCGAGGCACCCAGATTCGCGTTGCCGGTCCGGCCGCTCGCCAACTCGAGGGCGCGTTCCTCGACGCGTGGCTCGACGTCGGCGGAGGCGATTGGCCGGACGTGGGGCCGGAGCCGAGCTGGTCGGATGGCTGGACGCGCTCGGTCGTGCTCCGGAGCCGCGCCCCGGGGCAGCATGTGGTCAGCCGGCTGTACCTCCTGTCGATCGCCGGTGCGGAGCGTCGCATCAGCATCGCGACCTCGGTGTTCTCGATCGATGCGACGGCGAGCGCGGCATTCGAAGACGCGCTGGCACGCGGGGTACAGGTCCGGCTGCTGACAGGTGCTTCGCCCGATCCCGACGCAGTCGATTCCGCAGCCGCCGGTCGTGGGCTCCGCGACGGGCGACAGCTCGAATCTCTCCTTGAAAAAGGGCTGGAAATTTTCGAGTACCAGCCAACTAGACTCGAAGCCGGAATCCTGGTGGTGGACGGCACCTGGAGCGTGCTTGGATCGGCCGGCCTCGACCTCGAGGCGATGGCCGCTACCGATGCCCTGATCGTGGGGATCCACGACCAGGACGTCGGCGCTCGCCTGGAGAACCAGTTCGAGCGCGATCTGCTCCAGTCGACGCGCCTGACCCTCGACACCTGGCGCTCGCGGCCGAGCGGGACGAGCCTGTTAGATTCGCTCCGGAGGAGCTCGGTCCGTCTGCTGGAGTGGTTGCGGCGGCAAGCTGCCGCCCTGACCCGGTTTAGTTCAGAGACATAGGTAACAAAACGTTCGGAGACATGGGTAACACTTTTCGGCATAGCTTCGTAGGAGGAATGCGATGCCGTGGCAAGGAGTATCTCCCATGGATTTCCGGGTGCAGTTCATCAGCGACTATCTGTCCGGGTTGGCCTCGATGACGGAGCTGGCCGAGCAGTATGGCGTGAGTCGTAAGACGGGCTACAAATGGGTGGCGCGGTATCGCGCCGAGGGGCCCGGTGGCTTGGCCGAGCGCTCGCGCCGACCGCACCGGTCGTCGGGTGTGGTGACGCCGGAGCTGGTGGCCGAGCTGCGGCGGGCGCACCAGCGCAAACCGCATTGGGGCGCGCGGAAACTGCGGACGTGGCTCCTCCGGCGGCGGCCCCTGGAGGCGTGGCCAGTGCCTCGACGCTGCACGCCGTCCTGGTGCGGGAGGGGCTGGTGCGCCCGCGCCACGTCCGGCGGCGGGCTGTGGTGCCGGCTCCCGCGGGGGCGTTGCGGCCCGCGTCGGGCCCGAACGCGGTCTGGACGATTGACTGCAAGGGCCATTTTCGGCTGACGTCTGGGCAGCGCTGTTACCCGCTGACGCTGCGGGACTTGGCCAGTCGCTACACGCTGCGGTGTGATGCCTTGGCGGGCGAGTATCTGGCGCCGACGCGGCGCCGCCTCGCTCGCGCGTTCGCCATCTACGGCCTGCCCGAGTGCATCCGGAGCGACAACGGGAGCCCGTTTGCCGGCATCGGGCTGTCGCGCCTGGCGGTGTGGTGGATGCGGCTGGGGATTGCGGTCGAACGCATTGCCCTCGGCCGCCCGGATCAGAACGGCTCGCATGAGTTCTTTCATCGGGTGCTCAAGGCGCAGACGACGCGGCCGCCCAGCTCGACGCTCGCCGCGCAACAGCGCCGGTTCGACCGATTTCGTCACGAGTACAACGACGAACGGCCGCATGCTGCCTTGGCCGATGCCGTGCCGGCCAGCCGGTATGAACCGTCGCCACGATCGCTGCCCCGGCGCGTGCCTCCGCTCGAGTACCCTGGGCACTGGGAACCCCGCCGCGTGAGCTCGGTCGGGTCGATCTCCTGGGGCGGCGCGCCCGTCTTCCTCTCCGAAGCGTTGGCCGGCGAAGATGTCGCCTTCGAAGAAATCGACGATGGGATCTGGACGTTGCACTTCGGACACATTCCCTTGGCTCGGTGGCTCGAGCGCGAACGGCGCTTGCAGGCACTGCGCGTTCAATAGACTGTTACCGATGTCCTCGAACGCTTTTGTTACCGATGTCTAATACATTCACCCCTGACCCCAACAAACATGTCTCTTCCGCCCCGCGTTCGCTTCGCCCCCAGCCCGACTGGCTTCCTCCACGTGGGGGGCGCCAGGACCGCCCTGTTCAACTGGCTGTTCGCGCGTAACACAGGCGGCACGTTCGTCCTGCGCATCGAGGACACCGACCGCGACCGCTCGTCGTGGGAGATGGTCTCGGGGATCGTCGACGGCTTGCGGTGGCTGGGGCTGGACTGGGATGAGGGTCCGGACGTCGGCGGACCCCACGCGCCATACTTCCAGTCGGAGCGGCACGACCGGCATGCGGCGGCGGCCGAGCGCCTCCTGGCCGTCGGCCGTGCCTACTACTGCTACTGCTCGGTGGAGTCCTTGAAGGCGAAGCGCGATCGTGCCCAGGCCGACGGTGGGGCCTGGCAGTACGACCGGACGTGTCTCGGTCTCACGTCGGACGACATCATCCGTCTCGACGGGGAAGGCGTGCCACGCGCGGTTCGCTTCAAGGTACCCGACGGCAGCACGCGATTCGACGATCTCGTGCACGGTCCGATCGAGGTTCAGCACGCGACGATTGACGACTTCGTGATCGTGCGATCCGACGGTCATCCCACGTACCACCTCTCCGTCGTCGCCGACGACGAGGAGATGGCGATCACGCATGTGATCCGGGGTGACGATCACATTTCGAACACGCCGAAGCAGGTGCTGTTGTACGAAGCGCTGGGTAGTCCCGTGCCGCGGTTCGGGCACGTCCCGCTGATCCTCGGCTCGGACAAGAAGCGGCTGAGCAAGCGTCACGGTGCGACGTCGGTGACGGAGTACGAGAAGACCGGGTACCTGGCCCCGGCGATGGTGAACTTCCTCGCGCTGCTCGGGTGGTCGCCCGGCAGCGGCGACGAGGAGGTGTTCGAACTCGACGAGCTGGTCGCCCGCTTTTCACTCGACGGCATCAGTGGCGGCAACGCGGTGTTCGATTCGGACAAGCTCGAGTGGTTCAATGGCCAGCACATCGATCGGCTGTCGGGCGAGGACATCGCGCGTCGCCTCGAGCCTGGCTTGCGTGAGGCCGGACTCTGGTCCGACGATCTGGCCAACGGACGATCCGAGTGGTTCGGTCGGGTCATCGAGCTGTTGAAGCCGAGAGCCCGGATGCTGGCGCAGATGATCGAACAGGCGCGGCCGTTCCTGGCCGACGCGGTGGACTACGACGCCAAGGCGGTGAAGAAGCACCTCAAGTTGGAGGCGTTCCCGCACCTAGCGGCCTGGCGCGAGCGGCTCGCCGCGATTGAGCCGTTCGACGAGGTGACGCTCGAGGCCGCGCTCCGTGAACTCGCCGAGTCGCGCGGGCTCAACGCGGCGAAGCTGATTCACGCGACCCGCGTGGCGGTGACCGGGCGGGCGGCCAGCCCCGGTCTCTTCGAGGTGCTGGTCCTCGTGGGGCGCGACCGGGTCGTGCGGCGGATCGCCGTTGCCGAGGCGTTGCCGCGCTCCTGACCGTTTCGCTATAATCGAAGGCTCTCGGCCTGTTGGGAGGTCGTTCAATGGTAGGACACGCGGCTCTGGACCGTGTAATCGGGGTTCGAATCCCTGCCTCCCAGCCAAGCTAATCTAAGACGGGGCTTCGCCCCGCACCCCCGCGGACCCTTCGCGGGGACCCCGCACGCCCCGCGCCGGGTCCGCGAGCCGCGCCGTGCGCGGCTTGACTGGTCACCAGCGCTTCGGGCATCGCGTCCTCGCCTTCGGCTTGGGCACTTGGCTCGAATTCCGCTCTTCGATCGAACCAGCTGCGCCCTCGTTTTTGCCCCCCTCTCGAAACCGGGTCGATCCCTCGAAGAATCGCGCGGACTGAGGGCATTTCGTGCCACCAGGCCCCTCTCCCGCCCGCCCCTACGCCACAATTGACAGCCGCGTTGAGAATCGCTGACTCGTCTTCTTCGTGATCCAGCTGCAGACTCGCCGCGTGCACATCGCCGGGATCCACCCCCAGCCCAGCGGCGCGTGGGTGGAGCAGATGGCCCGCAATCTGACAGACCCAGTTGATGGTTTCCTGCGGACGGCGCGTTATCTAATTCACGACCGCGATCCCCCGTACACCCGTGTCCTTTCCGAGATCCTGAGGAGCGGCGGGGTCCAGCCCATCCGGCTGCCGCCGAAGAGTCCCAATCTCAACGCGTACGTCGAACGGTTCGTCCGGTCAATCAAAGAGGAATGTTTCAGTCGGGTGGTCCCGCTCGGTGAGGGCCACCTGCGCCTCCTCGCGCGGGAGTACGTCGACCCAACGCCACGCTGTTGACGCTCGGCGTGGTGCCGATTCTTTATTTCAGTATTCTTTCGCGAGAAGTTCACCGATTTCTCGTCCTGACGAGCGGAGGCACGACATGAGCGATGCTGGAGTGGCTGGCGGCCGGAAGACGACGTTCGGCGGTGGCGGCTACATTGAAGGGAAAAGCCTAGACAGCGTGACCGAGAGCACTCGTTGCTGCGTCGTTGGGGGAGGGCCGGCGGGTGCGGTCCTCGCCCTGCTTCTCGCCCGCCAGGGTGTGCCGACTACGCTACTTGAGGCGAAAGAAGACTTCGACCGAGCGTTCCGCGGGGACACGGTGCATCCGTCCACGCTCGAGATGCTCGACGACCTGGGGCTTGCGGACCCGCTCCTCAGCCGTGACCACGGCAAGCTGCGCCGCATGACCCTGCGCAGTGGGGCGGTCTCGACCGTGATCGCCGATTTCACGCGTCTCCGATCGCGCTTTCCTTTTATCGCAATGATCCCGCAGGTAGAGTTTCTCGAGTTCATAGTTGGCGAAGCACGAAAGCATGAGTGTTTCGACCTGCAGCTCGGAGCTCGGGTCAGTGACTTGATTGTGGAGAACAACGACGTCCGGGGTGTCCGCTACCCGTATCAGGGTGGCGAGCGCGAGTTGCGCGCCTCGCTGACTGTCGCCGCCGACGGTCGATCGTCGCGGGTCCGCGCGCTGGCCGGCTTCGTGCCGAAGCAGCATGCGGCATCAATGGACGTCATGTGGTTGGTGCTGCCCCGGCGAGTCGACGAACACGAGATCGATATGACTGGGTTTCGGGTGGGTCTGGGCCGACTCGTCGTTGTGTTGGCTCGTGCCGACGAGTGGCAGGTCGGCTACGTTGTTCTGAAGGGAGACAACCGCTCGGTCAGAGCAGCCGGACTCGATGCGCTCCGATCAGAAGTCGCGTCGCTGTTGCCAGAGCTGGCCGATCGCGTGGACAGCATTCGGACATGGCAGGATGTTCACTTCCTGTCGGTCGAGTCGAGCCGGATCCCCACCTGGCACCGTGAAGGTTTACTCGCCATTGGTGACGCCGCGCACGTGATGTCGCCGATCGGCGGCGTCGGCATCAACTATGCGATCCAGGACGCGGTTGCCGCAGCGAACCTCTTGGCTGAACCCCTCCGCGCCGATCAACTGACCGACGCGCACCTTGCGGCCGTGCAACGCCGACGGGAGTTGCCGACCCGCTTCATCCAGGGTTTCCAGAGTATCGTGCAGCAAATGATCGTGGCCCGGGCGCTTGACGACAAACCGTTCCGGTTGCCGTTGCCAGCGAGGATCATGTCGGCCCTTCCGCTGGTTCGAGACATCCCTGCACGGGTGATTGGGTGGGGCATCCGCCCCGAGCGGGTGTGCCAATAGGGACGGCTGGGCGACGGCCACCACAATCGCGGGGCTCCTCCCACTGTGGTTCGGCGGCGGACCGATGGATGAGCCGATGGCGATCACGATCATCTTCGGGCCGTTGCTGCCACACTGTTGGCGCTCGGCGTGGCACCGATTCTCCAATCAGTGTTCTTTCGCGTGAAGTTCAAAGGATTCGCGTATTGAACCCAGCGGCGACGCATTCCGCAAAGCGGTGCGTAGGTTTCCGTGATCGTACGGCTTGCCCTGGACAGTCCTGAACCCCTTTCGGGCGTCAGACAGAAAGTTCGATAAGTACCCACGAAACGCCAGCCACACCCTTACGCCGTGAGGGTGTGACGGCTCGCCAGGTCTTCAGGCATCAAATTCCCACTGCGTTCGGCTGCTTGGCAGGCATTCCTCCTCTTCGCCTCAAGCTGCTCGTCCCCGGCCTGCACGGTGCTACGTGTCCGGACGTGCATGGCAACGGAGTCGCCGAATTGAAGGCGCTCCTCTCGCTCGCTTCACTCGAGGTGACAATCGAGACCAGGCGATGAATGTGAACGGGTGGCACCTGACAGTGCCGTAGCAGGGGCCTGGGGTGGCAGGGCGCCCACTCGCTCGAGAGCGAAGCGCCCCACCCTTGCCTTCTAGAAGGGCACGAGACTCACATCGTCGATGAGGATGCGGCCGTTGGGGTTCATCGACGAGCGGACAGCAATGACCTTGATCGTGTCGTAGTTGTTCGCAGCGGCGGCTGCCGCGGGTGCCACGAATCGTTGGTAGCCGTGGGTTCCGGCTGTGAGGGCGTACACGACCTCGTTGAAGTTGGCGGGAGCGGCCGAATCTTCGAACCGCACGACGGCTTCAAGACTGTTGGCCGGGTTGGCGTTGCGCGTCGCATAGTTGACGACCAGTTCGTACTGGTCGTTTGCGATGCCGCCGGGCCGGCTGATGGACTGGAAGAACTCCTTAGTCGCGTTGTTTCGTCCTCGCAGCAAGGTGGCGCATCGGCCGTTGTTCGCGACCTTCCGCTTACAGACCCGCCGATCGTGGCGCTTGAGGTTCGTCCCCAGCCACCCGTCCGGCGCTCGGTCGCCGTCATCGTCGTCCTCCATCATGCCGTTGCTGACGAGATTGTATTCAACCGCACCTGCATCACAGCCACCGGCAATAGCGGGCACGTCAACGCGAATTTGCCCGCGCTGGTCCGAGTTGATCGAACCGTCGAGCACGCCATCGCCGTCGACGTCTGCCTGGCACCCAGCAGGATCTCCGCCATCGATCGCCGCACTGGTGTCGTCGAGATTGTGCGTCTCCGTCGGACCACCGTAGTCACCGAGCGGCAACAAGCCGGGGCTGATCACGCCCGATTGATCTCCTCCCGCGATGAGGTTGCAGGATCCGTCGCTGTCGATGTTGTAGTCGGCAGAAGTGAACGGATTGCCGGCGAATCCAGCCCCATCGCAGTCACTACCGGCGAGGATCGCCTGGCTCGCGATGATGCTATTGCGCATCGTCACGTTGCCGAGGTTAAACACGCTGGAGAGCGCGAAGATCCCCCCGCCGAATGGAGCATCGTTGTCGGTGACGGTGGTGTTGTTCAGGATCACGCTCGGCAGGCTGGCGAAGTCCGAGACGTAGATACCGCCGCCCGAGCCCACGGCCGTGTTCCCGCTGACCGTCGTGTTGCTCAACGCGGCGGTGCTGATGTTGAACAATCCGCCACCGTCATCGTTCGACGTGTTACCGCTGATCGTGCTGTTCCGGATGTCGACCGTGGCCCCGACCTGATTCATGATGCCCCCACCCGCGCCGCCGGAAAGGAGATCTGCTTCTGTCGCAAGGTTACCGGTGATGGTCGAGCGAATGATCGTGAGAGTGCCTTGGTTGTGGATGCCGCCCCCGCTGCGGGCGGTGGCGTTGCTGATGGTGCTGTCCGTGATTGTTGCGGTCGCGGTAACGCCGATGTACACGGCGCCGCCCGCGCCGTCGGGAGCCGGCGCGAGGTCGGTGCCACCACCGTCGATGGTCACACGGTCCAGTGTGAGCTCGGGCGACGGATCACCCGGGTCGAACCGGCCGACCCAGATGCTGCCACCATTCAATATCGCAAGGCCTCCCGTTATCACTGTGTCTCGAACGGTCAGGTTGCCACCGTTTCGAATCGCTGAGCCCTCATTCGCAATGACTCCGACCAGGGTCACACGTCTGAGCACGGCGGTGACCCCTGCGTTGACGGTCACAACCGACTCTGCCGGGGCGAACGCCGTGGTGGAGGCCGTGCCCTCTCCCTGAACAAGAAGGTCCTTGTCGATGACGATGTTCTCCGTGAACGTCTCGGCACCGAGCTCCAGCGTGTCGCCCGCTGCGGCGCCCGCGATAGCGTCCGTGATCGTTACAAAATCGCAGCCGCTCGAACAGACGGTCCATGTCGCCGCTCGAGCTGGCGCTGCATACCCTAGGGTCATCCAGGGGACGAGGAACGAGGCAAGGTAGATGGCGAGGTGTTTGTGTCTCATGTGGTCGCATTATGTCATAGGGAGACCCTGGTAAGAGTCATGTTCTCGCATAGAACGTAAGAATCAGGGCCCTGATCATTGATTTGCGGGTACAGAATACCCGGCGCGGACGGTGTGGACGGTGGCTGACCGTGATCCGCTGGTCGGCTATGGCTCGCCAACAGTCACACACGAAGGCTCAGGCCAAGGGTGAGGCTCGGGTCAGATTGGCTGATGGTACCGTCCGCCTGGCCGAGGTGCGCTGGTACGAGGCGGCGGGAATCGGTAGGAAGGAATTCAAGATCAAGCGTTATCTGGACCGAGCTGACATGCCCGCGAAGAAACGGTTTCTCTTGTGCATCCGGAACAAAGGCTACGAAGTATCCCTCGAGCGTCGCAAGCTGTACCAGATCGTGCCCGACGCGGACGCCGGACGACACGGCCAGGTTCGCGTGGTCGACGAATCCGGCGAAGACTACCTGTATCCCGCCACCTACTTCGCAGCGGTCGAACTTCGCGAGCCAGTCCGGAAGGCCGTCCTGGCGACCTCACACTGAGCGGGTCGTCGGTAGTGGCGGACGCGGAACCAGACTCTCGGATCGCGAGCCGGTGAAGGAACGCCCGGGCACTGAGGCTCAGGCGACAGGTTCCGCGAGCGGCATCTTCTCCAGCGTGTCGTTGAGACCTCCCTCGGGCGCCAGACAAAAGTTCGATACGTACCCACGAAGGCCAGCGATACCCTCACTGCGTTCGGGTCTGACTGCTCACCGGGGCTTCAGGCCGATGCGTCCGTTGATGGCTCGCTTGACCTTACTGGGAGCTGAGGGCTGACTCGGTTGCGGCCTCGTCTCTTGGCTTCGTAGAGCTCTCGGTCGGCGGCGTCCACGAGCCTTTCGACCGGTTCTCCGTCTGCCACCGCTGATGCCACCCCGACACTCACGGTGACGTGATCCGCGACGTCGCTCGTGCGGTGTGGGATCGCGAGGGCATCAACGCCGCTGCGCAGTGTTTCGGCGACCACGATCCCGCCATCCAGATTCGTCCCTGGGAGCACGCACCCGAACTCTTCGCCGCCGTAGCGGGCGACGCAGTCTTCGCCTCGTCGAACCGCACCGGCCAATTGACGCGCCACCCGGCGCAGGCACTCGTCGCCGGCGGCATGCCCGTATGTGTCGTTGAACTTCTTGAACCCGTCGATATCAATCATCGCGATGGAGAGGCTCTGCTGATTGCGCTGACAGCGGCGCCACTCCAGACGCAGGTAGTCGTCGAATCTTCTCCGGTTGCCGATCTCGGTCAGCGGATCAATCGAGACAAGATAATTCAAGAGATCGGACTTGCGCTTGAGCGCGAGATGCGTCTCGACCCGAGCCACGACGATGGGCATTTCGAACGGCTTGGTGATGTAGTCCACGGCACCTGCCGACAGCCCGTGAATCTGGTCGGATGCGGCTCCTTGGCCGGTTACGAAAATGACCGGAACATCGCGGGTCCGCGCGTTGGCCTTCCACTGCCGCAGTACCTCGTATCCGTCCATGTCCGGCATCACGACATCGAGTAGGACGAGGTCGGGTGGATCGTGCAGTGCACGCTCGAGTGCGATGCTGCCGCTGGACGCGGTGCGAATCTCGTAGCGCGCCTTGAGTGTCTCGGTGAGGATCGCCAGATTGATAGGCTCGTCATCGACGATGAGGATCGTGGCCACCTGTTGCGTCGTCACGAGGCGACCCCCCGCAGATCTCGCGCTGATGTTTCGTGCGCCTCCGGGTCCTCGTTCGACTTCAACGCTAGGGCGGCGCTCTGCAGGCGCGTGAGCGCGCTCCGGAGCTCGTCCAGCTCCGCCGGCGGGTCGTCTCCACTTCGCAGCTTCTCGAGAGCTCGTGCGGACGCCGTGGCTACTTCCGAAGCTCCGAGATTCGCGGCCACCCCTTTGACGTTGTGGAGTCGCGCTCGGGCGCCTTCGGCATTCCCGCGCTCGATGTCCTCTCTCACGTCGTCGGCGGCGCGACTCTGGCTTTCCAGGAACAGGCCCACGAGTTGGTCGTAGAGCTTCCGGTTTCCAGCGACGCGCTCGACGCCGGTGCGCACGTCGAGAGCGCTCGCGAACGGGTTACGCGCGCGACCGGTGATGCGCGAGATCGCTCCCAGGAGAATGTCGGGCTCGATGGGCTTCGTCAGGTAATCTTCGATCCCTAGGGCCTCGAGCTGCGTCCGGTCGACCATGGTGTCCGCTGAAAGAAGGACGATCGGTAGCGTGATGTCCCGTTCGCGGTGTCGAACGATGCGCGCGACCTCCAGGCCACTCATGTCGGGCATCTGGACGTCCAGGACCATGACGTCGAACTGCGAGGACTCGAGCTGACTCAGGGCTCGAGCGCCGTTCGAGGCGACGGTGACGGCGGCTCCGGCCTGCGCCAGGAGCTCACGAGCGATCTCCTAATTGATCGGGTTGTCCTCGACGACGAGCGCCCGTACTCCGCCGAGTACGTTCGTCGCACCGCGTGACGGCTCCTTGTCACGATAGCTGTCCATCGAGAGGGTTTCGCGCAGCCGGTTCAAGACCGTATTGCGGGTCACCGGTTTGGACAGACAGACGGACGCCTCGACGAGATGATGAGGATGAGTGAGAAACAGCGTGGGCCGGCCGAAGTCCTCGTCGGGCTTCGTTGGATTCCAGTCCGCGATGACGACGTCGGCATCGACCGCGTCGGTCGGGTTCGGGCTCACGACGACCGCGGAAGCGTCCTCGAGCAGTTCCTCGAGTGCTTCGCGTGTCGAGGCGTAATCCACGAAGAGCGCGACCTTCAGTCCTGAAAGAGATGGTGACGTGGTACTCGACTCGGACGATTTCGCGAAGCTCGCGCTGAACGAAAACACACTTCCGCGTCCGGGCTCCCCCTCGACGGCGATGACGCCTCCCATGAGCTCGACGATCTGGCTCGCAATCGACAATCCGAGTCCGGTGCCGCCGTAGCGTCTCGTCGTCGATTCGTCCACCTGAGAGAAGGCCTGGAACAAACGAGGGACATCTTTCTCGTCGATGCCGATACCCGTGTCGCGGACCGTGAACCGAAGGACCATTGCCTCGGCGCGTGCCTCTTCCAGCTCGACGAGCACGTGGATCTCGCCCTCGTGGGTGAACTTGATGGCATTGCTGAGGAGATTCGACAGCACCTGTCGGAGACGCAACGGGTCTCCGATGACGGTCCGCGGCACGTCGGGGCGCACCTGGAATACAACCTCGACCGCCTCTCGGACAGAGGACACCAAACCTGTGAGGTCTTCGAGCACGTCGTCGATTCCGAAACTCGTGCACTCGAGCCGAAGGCGGCGCGCCTCGAGTTTCGAGAAGTCCAAGGTCTCGTTGATGACCATCAACAAGTGGCGCGCCGAGCCCCGGATCTTCGACACATAGTCGCGCTGAGCACCATCGAGACGTGTCTGCTCGACCAGATGCGTCATCCCGAGAACGGCATTCAACGGTGTGCGTATCTCGTGGCTCATGCGCGCGAGAAACTCCGACTTGGCGAGAGTCGCGGACTCCGCCTCGTCGCGCGCCCGGGCGAGACTGTCGAGTGATTGCGACGTTTTCAGTGTCATCTGATTGAAGATCGTCGCGAGGACTCCTATCTCGTCGTCAGTGACGACGGGGGCGACCGCCGTGAAGTCACCGTCGGCAACCCGTCGTGCCGCCTCCGAAAGAGAGACAACCGGCTCGGCGATTTCTCGGGCCAATAGCCGTACGCCGAACGTGAGAAGGAAGGCTGCAACGAGACCTGCGACGAGAACCATCCAGAGGAGTTTTCTGGCCGGAGCGAACGCTTCCGCTTGCTCCATCTCGACGATCAGGGCGAGCTCGCGTTCCTCGAGCCAGCGGTAGGCGCCGATGACCGGAACGCCGCGATAGTCGTCGTAGAGTCCGGCACCGTTCATACCGGCAACCGCGGCGTTGACGCCCTCGCTGTGAACTCCCCGCCTGTGGCCTTCCCGGCCGAACCGTTTGGAGCTAACGAAATCGTTGAAGGCACTGACGATGTAGACTTCGCCCGTTGCTCCCAGACCGGTCTGTTCATCCAGGATCTGATCGATGCGCTCGAGATTCAGATGGCCGGCGACGACCGCGACCGTGTTGCCGACCTCGTTCCTTACAGGCGCGGCCACCGTCAGGGTAGGCTGGCTCGTGACCGGCGACGCGTACACGTTCTGGGTATACCTCTCCTTCGTGCCGTTGATGTAGAAGAGGGCGTCGACGTAGTACTTGCCGAGACTGGCCGGATCGGTCGAGGCCACGACCTCTCCGCCCACCGGACGAAGGAGGAGCACTTCCTGGAGGTCGGCGTGCAGCTTGGCGAAATTCAAGAGTGTGTTCAGTTCGCGCTGCACCGATGCGTATTCGCTGGAGTCCGGCGGGAGTCGTCCCAGCTCTTGGGAACCGTCTGATAGCTCCGACAAGGCGGCGAGGAACCCGACCGCGTCTTCTTGTCGGGAGACCCAGCGGTTCAAGAACGCGTGTTCCACCTCTGCGACCGAGGTCAGCCGGTCGAACAAGAGCCTTTCTAGCTCGGTGCGTGACCGAAGGAACGCCAAGGCGGCGAGCGCCGCGATGGTCACGAGCGCGACCGTCAGAAAGGATGCGACAAGCTTTCCCCGCAGCGTGCGCCGCGGGCGTACGGGAGCCGCACCCAGGTCAGTGTCTTGGAGGTTCGGCTCGGCGCTCATTCGGATGCGTCGACGAGGCTGTGGAGCACGGCGCGACCCTCGTCGATGCGGACGATGACGGCGGCCCGATCGGGGTTGCCTCCGTTGTTGAAACGAATTCTGCCGGTCACGCCCTCGAAGATCCCGATATCTGCGAGTCCCGCCCGGATCGTTTCGTTGGAGACCTCTTCCTGCTCTCGCAGCGCCTTGGCGAGCAACCCGAACGCGTCGAAAGTCATCGCGGCCGTAATCCCGGGTGTCTCGTCGTAGGTCTCGTGATAGAGCTGCACGAACTCGCGCGCCTCCTTGGTGCCGAGCTCGCCATGCCACTGGTGCGACACGTACGCACCCTGGGACATGGGCGAGTTCTTGAGCCTGCGCAAGTCCCAGGTGTCGCTTCCGAGAGGCAGGACATCGAGACCGAGCTCTTTGGCTTGTTCGAGTTGAAGCGCGACCATAGGCGTCCAGTTGGGGAGCCAGAGTACGTCGGGTTGGGCCGCGCCGATGTCCTCGAGATCGTCGCGGAAATCCTCGGCATCGTCGCTCGTGTACGTCTTTGCGGCGACGACTTCTCCCCCGAGCGATGTGAGTGTCTGCTCGAAGACTTCCGCGAGCGAGCGGCTGTACTCGCTCGAGACGTTGTACAGCATGGCGGCTCGACGTGCTCCCAGCTCTTTGTATGCGAAGCGAGCCATCGCGCGAGCTTGGACCTCGTCCAAGAATGCCAGACGGAACACGTAGCTCTTGTCTTTCGTCGTCATCGGGCTCGACGACATCGGGCTGATCATGGGTATCCGCGCGTTCTCTGCGAGCATGCTGACCGGCACTGCATGACGGCTGAACTGCGGTCCGATTAGGACGTCGACCTCGTCTTGGTTGATCAGGGCTCGAGCCGCGGTCGACGCGGCGTCGGGGCGGTCCTCGAAGTCCTTGAAGACGAGCGAGAGCTGGTGGGGGGTGCCTCCCACGTCGATGCCGCCCGCGTCGTTCAGAGCGCTTGCTGCCAATTCCGCCGCGCGCATCGTCCACCTGCCCGATGTGGCTGCGTACTCGTTGGTGAAGTTCGCGAGGACCCCGACGCGAATCTCGTGGAAGGCGCCTTGAACATCGGGTTGCGACTGACACCCGAGCATCGGGGCCGCGGCGAAAAGAGCGACGAAGGCGATGTTCTTGGAGGTCATGGTCGTAGTGGGTATCGGCTGCGCAAAACAGGGGCTTTAGGCCAGGACGCTAACCTTCTTCGTTGTGGCTTTGGGACAGGAACGATTGACCTCCACCAGCTCTTTGTCTCAGCCTGACATCGCTCACGTGCCGCACGAAGGCCAGCCACATCTTCTTTTCCGCTGTTCTGACCCGTAGAAAGTTTCCTCCTCCTCGGCCTGCATCACCGCCAGCAAATCAAAGGGTTGCCTGAACTCGGCGGCGAGGTGCCTAGGTGTCTTCATGGATGAGGACCCAACGTGTCGATATCGCGCTACGATACGCTCCACAGATGCGTGCCCTCGTCGCGAAATACGCTCGTCACACGATGATCGCGCTCGTGGTCCAGCATGGACTCTGGTCTCAGCAGCCTGTGGCTGCGGCGACAGGAGCACAGGCGCGCGGCGACGATTCGACGGTCACCACCAGAGCTCTTTCCGGTCCCGAGCCACCGGCCGTCATCGTTCGCGACGCGGACGGACATGCAACGATTCGAGCGATGCGACTCGACGAGCCACTGCAGTTGGACGGCTTGTTGGACGAGGAGGTCTATCAGCGAGTTTTGCCGGTTGCCGACTTCATCCAATCCGTGCCGATCGACGGGGCGCCGGCGACGGAGAAGACCGAGGTGTGGGTGATGTTCGACAACGAGTCAATCTACGTGGCGGCGCGCTGCTGGGACTCGGCTCCGCCGAGCGAATGGGTGGCCAACGAGTACCGGCGCGACCTCACCAGGCAGAACGATACCTTCGGCGTGGCCTTCGACACCTACCGCGATCGCCGAAACGGCTTCATCTTCTACGTCAACCCGGTCGGGGCTCGCGCCGATTACGTCGTCACCGAGGAACAGGCGAATTTCGACTGGAATCCTGTCTGGGACGTGCGGGTCGGCCGGTTCGATGGAGGATGGATGGTCGAGCTGGAGGTGCCGTTCAAGTCGCTCAGATTTCGGCCAGGCGCGAATCAGGTATGGGGGATCCAACTTCGTCGAGTGGTCCGACGAAAGAACGAGTGGGCGTACCTGAACCGCGTTCCCCCTTCCGCCTCCGGTCCCTTCGGATTCACCCGTATCTCCTTTGGCGGGACGCTCGTTGGCCTGCAGGTGCCGACGGATAGCAAGAAGTTCGAAGTGAAGCCCTACGCCATCACACGGCTGACCACGGACCGGCAGGCAGACCCGCCGACCTCGAACTCGTTGGATGGTGACTTCGGCATTGATGCCAAGTATGGCGTGACCGAGAACCTGACCGCCGATTTCACGTACAACCCAGACTTCGCGCAGGTGGAGGTGGACGAGCGTCAGGTCAACCTCACGCGCTTCAGCTTGCAGTTCCCGGAAAAGCGGGAGTTCTTCCTCGAGGGGCGGGGCCTGTTCGACTTCGGCCGCGGGGCGAGAGGAGCAGGCGGCGGCGGTGGTGGCGGCGGTGGCGGCGGTGGCCGTGCCCGAGCGACCGCGGTCGAGCCGGTCCTCTGCTACTCGCGACGAATCGGCCTCGAGCAGAGCGGGGCCGTGCCGCTTGATGTTGGCGCGCGGCTGACTGGAAAAGCAGGGAGGTTCGGTATCGGGGCCATGAACATTCAGGCGAGTGAGGATCCGGCTGGGGTCGTGCCCCCCACGAATTTCACCGCCTTGCGTGTCAAGCGCGATGTGCTGCGCCGCAGCGTTGTCGGGGCGATGTTCACGAACCGGTCGAACTCCGTCTTGGCTGGGTCGAGCTCAAGTCAGGCCTATGGCCTCGACGCGCTGTTTTCGTTCTATGAGAACCTCTTCTTCTCCGGAAACTACGCGCGGACGCACACGCCCGGGCTCGCCGCGCAGGATACCAGTTACCAGGCGAAGTTCAGCTATACCGGCGACCGGTATGGCGCCGAGCTCAGTCACCTCTTGGTCGGCGCCAACTTCAATCCAGAGGTGGGTTTCGTTCGGCGCAGCGATTTTCGCCGCAACTATGCATTAGCCCGGTTCAGCCCCAGGCCTTCGATGGAATTGGTCCGGAAGTTTACGGTAGAGGGCAGCCTCGACTACTTCGAGAGCGTTGCTGGTGTGCTCGAGACTCGCGTGCAGCGAGGTTTCTTCAGTACGGAATTCGAGAACAGCGACGTGCTGTCGGTGGAAGCGAGGAACAACTACGAGCTGCTCGTGGAGCCGTTTGACATTAGCTCCAATCCAGAAGTGACGATCCCGCCGGGCGGTTATGGTTTCAGCGACGTTCTCCTGTCCTACCAGCTGGGCACCCAGCGCCGGGTGAGCGGCACGCTGTCGGGCCAGGTTGGCAACTTCTACGACGGCAGTATTGGAGCCCTCACCTTTGGCGGCCGGATTACGGTCAAGGCGAATCTCTCGGTTGAGCCGACGGTATCGGTCAGCCGGGTCGAGTTGCCGCATGGGCACTTTACGGACACGCTTGTTGTGGCTCGGGTCGACTACGCCTTCACGCCACGAATGTTCCTGGGGGGACTGCTTCAATACAGCTCGCGCGACAGTACGTTTGGCAGCAACATCCGGTTTCGATGGGAGTACCATCCAGGGAGCGAGATGTTCATAGTCTATACAGATGCGCGCGACACGATGCTTTCGGGCAATCCAGCGCTCGAGAACCGGGCTTTCGTAGTGAAGATGAGCAGGCTGTGGTGGTTCTGAAGATGAACCCTCGAATGCTGGCGGCGGGTGTGGCCTTGGGCCTCGGCTTCTGTGTGACGTGGCTTCTGCCGGCACCGGCGGCCTTGGCCCAGGGAGTAGCCGATCCCGCCACGGTCTTCGTCTTCGCCGCCGATGAGTCCAGCGGCAACCGTCCAATCGAGACCAACCTGCCCGACTGGGCCCCCGCGGGATTGCGTTTCTTTTTCGACGCGCGCGACGCGCGAGCGGTCCTCGACGAGTTCACCACGGATCTGCGGAAGGCCGTCGATCGACGGCAGGTGGTCTTTGCCGACACCCTCGGTCGCGCCGAGGTGCGACTCGAGATCGTCGCGACCCGGCACGAGGTGCCGCGCGGCCAGCGTCGCCTCGACGGCGCCGTCCGGCTCGTGCGACTCTCGCTTCGGAGTAGCTCCTACACGACGGATTTTCTCTGGGGCAAGGTGGAGACAGCGGAGGACCGGGACGTTCGTGTTGACGACTACCAGGCGCCGAAGGAGATTGCCCGCTGGATCTCGGACAATCTCGACCAGCTGCGACGCTGAGGCACATGACCATGACGCTCATGACGGGCCACAAGGGCGACCAGGATAGGAGCGCGCCCTCGGCGAGGCGGTGATGGTGTCCGAGTGGACTGGGCGCATTGGAATCATCGGGCTGTCGCTGCTGGTATGTCTCCTCGTGACGGAAGGCGCGGTCCGGCTGATGGCGAGGTTCGTGACCGTCTACGACCTCGAGATGGCTCGATACGCCCTCGACTTGAAGATCGCGTCATCCAATCCGCAGCTCGGCCACGTTCATCGACCCTCCACATCGGCTCGCCTGATGGGTGTTCAGGTGGACATCAACTCGGATGGGTTGCGGGACCGCGAGTACGCCGTTCAGAAACCTGAAGGCGTGAGGCGCGTGACCGTCTTGGGCGACTCGCTGACGTTTGGCTGGGGTGTCGCATCCGAGGATACGTTCGAGGCGCACCTCGAGCGGCGGATGAACGACCGCCGACCGACAGAGGTGCTTAACTTCGGAACCGGCAACTACAACACCGAGCAGGCCGTCGCCCTGCTGTTGGAGAAGGGTTTGAAGTACGACCCGGATGACGTCCTGCTGTGCTACTTCATCAACGACGCCGAGCGAACGCCGGCGACTTCGAGGTGGCAGGCCTTGGCACACAGCCGTGCGCTCACGTTTCTGTGGTCGGGGTTGCGAGGCGTCCGCCCACGACCGTGAGCTGCGGGAACGCCTCCGGGGCGTGGCGCGGTCCGCCGGTCTGGAGTTCATCGATGTCTCGTTCGCGTTCGAGCGGCAGCTGCGCGCGGCGGATGTCGACCTGGAGCCACTGGCCTTCCGAGACGGACACCTCACACGCGCCCATGCAGTTGTCGCTGAGGGCATCCTGGAGTTCCTGAAGCAGACCGACGGTGCCAGAGTAATGTGGCGTTAGACGGCCTCGCGCGCATGGGCCACGAGCGCTGCGACGGTGCGGTCCGGACCATGGCTGGCGCCCCAGGTCCGCGAGAATCCAGCGGCGGTGTCCCGATAGTGCTCGTAGTGAGTCACGATCTCTCGAATCGCCGCACCGATCTGCCCACTCCCACACGCCGTGAGCCCGACGGCCCCGACCGGACATCCTCGTGCGAACGCGTTCCGAGACGCCACGAACTGGAGCTCCAGATCATCGAGCACGAGTCCCGACTCGCCGTACGCGTTCGTCAGGAGGATCTGAATCCGGTCGACATCCGGCTCGAGGTGTACCAATGCGGAAAGGCCTCCAGCGTCGGATCGATGCCCGAGGATGCGCTCGGTCTGGCGGGGTCGCCCATCGTGTCCGGCCTGCTGCACTTGGAGTCTGAGGAACGTGCCAACACCCGTTGGGCTGCGCCACCGGAACCTCACGAGCAGCTCGCTCGCCTCCGCCGGAACCGACGTCCCGCCTCGGACGCCCTCCGCTCCGCCTTCGATCACCAGGCGGCTGTCGGGACGTTTGACCTCCGGGTCCCATTGGACGTCCTGGGCGGTCAGGCGCTTGACGGTCGTCAGGATGTGGCTGGCGCGATCCAGATGGTCGAACGTTGCTTGGGCGATTTGTGTCGCCATCCAGCAACCGGGAGCCACGATGACCGGAACCCCCGCGCAGAGGAACTCCGAGAACACACCGGAGTGGCGCGCGTAGTAGGCGAGGCTGTCGTTCGTCAGCAGGCCGATATCCGATTGACGGACGAGCTCGGCGTACACCTCCGGCGAAGCAGGATGCGGGATACAGATCACGGGAGCCGGGGTGTCGCCCCTCCGGGCTCGCCGCAGGGCCCTCAGTCGAGATCGCCAGTTCCACAGCCGCCACTCGTTCGTCTGGATGACGAACTCGAGACGCCCTGGCGCGAGGTACGCATCCCACAGATCTCGAACGAGTCGCGGCATGTCGTCGTGACCGCGTGTTCGGCGAGGTCCGCCGAGCAGGGTCACACGCAGGGGCCGATCCGGGCGCGTGGCGCCACGCTCGCCACGGATCGTCGGGTCGATGGGATACGGGAGGAGATGGAATGCGCCAATGTTCAGGGTGGCGTACTGATCGCGCAGCGTGTCGGTCGGGACGTAGAAGTGCAGTCGATGTTGCGGGATCGTGGCGAGCGCGGCTCGGATCTCGGCGGCTCGCCGCTCCACCGTGTCGGCCTGGGCGGCATACTCCGGCTCCCGACCCTCGAGAATGGCGTCGAAGAACTGCAGGTGCCAGGAGGCCGCGCGCGAGCCAGGCGCCTCAGCCAGATACCGTGCAAGGCATTCCAGCTCGAAATCGGTGACCGTCGGGAGCATGACCAGGTCGCCCTCGCGAACCCCGACACGCCCGAACACCGCCCTGCACGCCTCGACGAAACCCTCCAGTGCTCGTCGGCCCCGGCGGCGCCTGTACACGCTCTGGGGAAACACGCGATGGATAGGCCATCGGCCGGCTAGCGTGTCCGACGTGCACGCGCGATGAGCCGCGACCACAGGCTCCCACCCGACAGCTGCGGCCGCTTCCGCGATCGACACGGCTGCGCTGTAGTGGTGGCCGTCCAGGCCCCTGAGTGATTGATCGAGCAGGAAGAAACGCGGGCCGCTCGAGCGCGTCGGGCCGTCGGTCACGCGCGATCGCCTCCCGCAGCGCGCTGAGCCCGGCACCCGTCGATCGTCCGACGCAAGCCGTCCTCCAGCGTGGTGCCCGCCGTGAAACCGAACTCGCGCACCGCCCGAGGGCAATCGACGCGACGCGTCGTCGAGAACGTTCGATCGATCAGAGTGCCTCCCGGAAACACTTCGTGGCGTGCGGGTTCTTCAGATACCGGCTATCATCTCATTTCACTACCACGATGAGTCCCGTGCTTCGCTGGCTTCGCGACAACTATTCATTCGCGCTGGTTCCCAGACGCAAGCTGCCCAGGGCCAACTTGCGCGCCTGCCTGACGCACGTCGCAGCACTTGGATTGCAGCCGCGTCACATCATCGACGTCGGTGCGAACAAGGGCAAATGGAGCCGCGTCGCCAGGCGCGTCTTTCCCGACGCTGCGTTCACGCTGCTCGAGCCCCAGGTGGAAATGGCGGGTTACCTCGATCGGTTCTGTCGCGGTAAGAACGCCCGCTGGCTGCTGGCTGGAGCCAGTGATGAGGCTGGGGAGCTGCTCCTTACGGTCTGCCCGGACACGGTATCCAGCACCTTCGTTCTCTCCGCTGAGGAGGCCAGACGGTCGGGGTTGAAGCAGCGAGTCGTCCCTGTTGTCACGCTCGATCAGGTCGTCGAGCAGGGCCCGACGATTCCCGAGATTGTCAAGATTGACGCCGAGGGATTCGAGGCCAAGATCGTCCGTGGCGCGTCGAAGCTGATCGGCATCACGGAAGTCTTCTTCGTGGAAGCGCACATGCTCGAACCGGGCGATCATCCCTGTGGCTTCGTGGAGTTGGTGGCGCTCATGGCCGATCTCGGCTACGTCCCCTTCGACTTTACGTGGTTTGGACGGCTCCGCGGACGCCACGCGATCGATCTGTGCGAGATCGCCTTTGCTCGCCGCGGCGGCATCCTACGGACACGCGCGATAGGGTGATCGCCGGTACTACGGCCGGTCACGTCGATGCCGGCGCTCCCAGTGCTTCGCGTATCGGAGGAAGAAATAGAAGGCCGTCATGGCCGAGATGATCAGGCCGCGCGTTCCCTCCAAGAAGCCTCCCTGGAGCACGTACTTCTGCAGCAGTACCAGGGGTGGCTCGACGACCATGCCGAACCAGGCGCGCAGGGCCCCGACCGACTCCGACACCGTCAGGATGTCGGTGTACTGATTCAGCGTGCGCACGTGGTCGGAGAGGTCAGGGTGCGGAGCGTGGCAGAGACGGCCACGTAGGCGACGGGTGGCGCCCGGTACCTCCAGCCGGTCGTGAGGGTCGATGCCACGCCAACGCGCTCGATCGCGCCTGACGAGTCTGAGCTTCCAGTCGGGCGACCACCCACTGTGTGCGATCCATCGGCCCAGGTAATACGGCCGGCGGTTGAGCCTGAAGCCATCGACCTGCTCCGGGGGCTCGCGAAGCACCTGGCCAACCGCGGCTCGTGCCGCCTCGTCGAGCCATTCGTCCGCATCGATCGAGAGCACCCACTCACACGTCGCGAGATCCATTGCCGCCTGCTTCTGGCGCACGTGTCCCGCGAATGGCTGTGTGTGAACGTCGGCTCCCGCGGCGCGGGCGATCTCGCAGGTGGCGTCGGTACTCAACGAGTCGAGCACCACGATCTGCGTCGCGATGTCGGCCACCGATCGGAGACATCGTTCCAGCCGCTCCGCTTCCTGGAACGTGATGATGCAGACGGAGAGCGATGCATGCTCCGAGTTCATGGAGGGTGCCTTGATCATCTCTCCGTCGCGGTGGATGATAGCCTGGATTTGAGTGGAGTGGGTCGTCGCAATGCCCGTTCTCGGACTCCAGCGCAGAGGTCCGAGTGACGCTGAGTGAGACCCCGTCGAAGCTGCAGGAAGACTACGAGACCATGCTTAGCGCAGCCCGGACTTCATGAGGATCCTGTTCGACTACCAGGTGTTCAGCTGGCAGAAGGTCGGTGGTGTCTCGCGGGTTTTCCGGGAAGTCATCGCCGAAGCCGCCGCTCTCCGGCCGGACTGCCGTTTTTCGATCGTCGCCGGGATGCATCTGAACGATCTCGTCGGCGAACTCGCCAACCGGCCCCGCGTCGAAGTCCACGAATTCCTCCACCGTCCTGCCTTTGCTCCGGGTTTCGGACACGTGGCCCGTTTCGTCAATCCGCGCTTTCTCGAGTGTCAGGCAAAGGCGTTCCGGCCGGACGTCTTTCATCCGACCTGGCACGATGCCGATCTTTCCCGAATCCCGGAAGGCACCGCCGTTGCCGCCACCATTCACGATCTCATACCGGAGAATCTACCGGAGTTCTTTCCCGCATACGATCCCGGGCCGAAACGCCGCCTCCTCGAACGGGCCGATGTCGTCATCACCGTTTCAAATCAGACCCGGACCGATCTGCTGGAGCGGTTCCCGCACCTCTCCGCCAATCGTGTTTTCGTGGCCCCGCTCGCGGCGCGGTTGCAGCCACCGTCCCGACCGGCTGCCTTCGACCGGCCCTTTCTGCTCCATGTCGGGCGACGGGGCGGCTACAAGAATTTCCGGTTCCTCCTGGACGTCTTCGCCAACTCACCGGAACTACGCGGCGAGTTTCAACTCGTCTGTTTCGGCGGCGGACGGCCAGACGGTAACGAACTGGAGGCCATTGCGCGCGCCGGCCTCGATCGGCGGCAGATTTACTTCACCGGCGGCGACGACCAGACCCTTGCCGCCTGTTATACGGGTGCGGCTGCCTTTGTCACGCCATCGCTCTACGAGGGCTTCGGGATTCCCCTGCTCGAGGCGATGTCCTGCGGCACACCGGTGGTGGCTTCCCGCGGGGGATCCATCCCGGATGTCGCAGGCGACGCCGCGATGTATTTCGATGCCCGGGATGCCGAGTCGCTTCGCGAAGCCCTCCGGAGAACTCTGTTCGATTCGGGTCGACGGCAAACCCTGTGCGATGCGGGCGTCGCCCGGGTGAAGCAGTTTTCCTGGGCGAAGTGTGCGGACCGTCATCTGGACGCCTGGGAATACGCCGCCAACTCCGGGGCTCCGAGAACCCTCGTCTCGAATTCCTCCCGGCCGGCCTCCTCCCGGTCACACGAAACCGCCGCCTGCTCCTGAACGGTTCGGGACCGGTCTGCCGGGCGGTGGGATTGTTCTGGATCTACCGATTCTCCGATGTCAGAATCGCGCCTGATGTCGACGGGCTCTCCTTGTCTCGCTCGCGCTCGTCATATTCGTCGAGGATCTATGATTCCCATGGCCTTTCGCTCCCTACCGATCGGTCTGCACCTACTCGTGTCCACGGCCGTTCTCGCCTCGCTGTGGAGTGTGAGCGGCAGCCGCCCGGAGGCCAGTCAATCGGACCCGAGCGAATCCGCGGCAACGATGCAGGGCGTCTGGCAGTCGAAGGACGATGCGAAGTACGTCATCGAGATTGCCGGGAATCGGCTGGTGGATCGATACGGGGCGGAAACCACGCGGGTTGCGACACTCGCGTTCGTCAATAGCTGCGAGGGCCGGCCCGAGTCAGCCGAGAATCGATACTTTCTCGTCACGGACGATGACGGTCCGCTGTGCTACTACCTGCTCAGCGCGGACGATTCGGAACTGTCGTACTCCTACGTGGCTCGTGGCAACACGCTGTCGTTCTCGAAGCTACAAGACTTGCCAGCAGTAGCGACCGTCCGAAGCGTGACGCCAGGCGATCGGTCGTGCTACGCAGAACTCGTGGATGAAAGGGACAGGACGGCTACCGCCATGGCGGTCTTCGATTTGTGCGAACAGGACGCCATCCTGAACACTCGTGTGCGGCTGACCTACGAGCCCGTTCGTGTGATGGCGGAGTCGTGCCAGGGCGATCCAGAATGCCGGGATAGCGAGACTCGGATGCTCATCAGCCGCGTGGAGCCGGTTCAGGAGCGTCCGGCTCCGGTCGACGGTTCTGCGGCGCGGTTAGCCGTCGAGCAGATCGCTCGTCTGCGCGCGCTGTACGAGACGCAGCCGCGAAAGACCGGCTTGCTGGTACCGACGTATGTTCCGGAGCGGTTTCAGCGAGTGACCGTGCAGGATTCCGGAGCCGACCTGGCGTATCTCGTCTACGCGTCCGGTGACGAGCGCGTCTGGGTGGGAACCGGCGAGCTGGAGGGTCTTGGCGGTCCGGGTCTCGTCGACACCAAGCCGTGTCTCAACCCGGTCTTCGACCGGGTCGACGTCGGCCTCCTCGACACCGACGCACCCAACCCGTCGGCGTCGCCGGAGTATCAGACCGAGTTCTGGTTCGAGATTCCCGGTCGAGGGAACCCGGCGGATCCAGAGGCCGATGGGTACGCTCAGGGGTTCACACTGGCGGGCAACATCGATCAGGACGAACTGATCCTGATCTGCGAATCGCTGCGTCTGGTCGACGTTGGCGAGTCTCGCTGAGCGGTGAACTCGATGCGCACATCGCCGAACGTGCGCGATCCACCGTCTCCCACGCGCGGGAGGTCCTCGTCAGTCATTCTCCGCAGCCCCGGCCGCCGATGATCGAGGTGATCGTGTCAGAGGCTCCGATCCCCGTGGCCGCCCCCGAGAGCCCCGTCCAGTCCTCGAGTCGATACGACCAGGAGCCCAGTCGAGGATCGAAGTCGGACTCGGCGATCGTGATCTCGCCCGGATACGCCGCCTCGAGGTCTCCAAGCGTCGACCCCACGCCGATGCCCTCCGGCGTCCTCAGCTCTCGAGGCGCCGTGTCGTTGGAGTAGGAGAAGGCGAAGAAGTGTTCGGTGCCCGGCACCGAGCTGAACGCTGTCTCGGCGGTCGTGAACAGCGTGACGAGTGAGCCCCACTCCACGGCGCGCATGGTGGGTTGCGGACACGCACCGTAGTCACCCCACGCCTCGACCCACCCCGTGTCTTTGGTCGGAGGACCGAGCACGGCCTGGATCTTCGCGATCGTTTCATCGTCACCGTGCCCGAAGGGAACTTGGATCGTCCCTGCCTGGATTCCCGAAGGCGTCAGCTCGATGCCGACGGAATCAGCGCGACCGCCACAGGCCAGCATCAAGATGATGGATGTCGAAACCACGGCCGGAGCGAACCACTTCGTTAATCCTTCATGCATAGCAACGGCAACATCATTTCACACTACGCGTGGGAGGATTCAGAGCGCGGCTCGCTTTCTCCCCTCGAGGTCGAAGTCCTTCGTTCGTTCAGCAGGCGCAAGTCACCGCATCTCCTTTTGGCGACGCCCCCATTCGGAGCAGGAGGTGGTGAGTCCGGTCGGTCAGTCACGGTGTGCCATCGGGCGAGCTCCTTAGCTCTCCGGCCCGTACCGCTCGCGCAGCCGCCGGTCCATTGCCTCATACTCTCGGCGAAAGTCCTCGAACCCGGGCGCTTCCAGCAGGGACGGAGACAGTCCTTCGAAAGGCATGAGCGAACTGACGAGTCGTCCTCGTTGCAGCAAGTCGCGCAGCAGCCCCACGGCGCGATCGGCGTTCCCTACGCTCGCGTGCGCTGCGGCCAGTGCCGGGATTTCCCAGGCGACGACATCGAACTCTCGCGCCGCGGCGAGCGCCCGTGTCTCTTCCATCAGCAACGCCTCGCGTTCACCGAGGAATCCATGAAAGCAGGCCAGGAACAGGCGCATGCTGATGCTCTCGGGATCGGTCGCCAGATTCACGCGCGCCAACTCGACGCCCCGCTGCCACAGCGCCTCGGCTCGGTCGCGCTCGCCCGACCGGTCGTAGAACGCGCCGGCGTACAGCAGGCCGGAGAGTCCGGACCAGGAGACACGCGCGGGATCCGTCGGTCGCGCCTCGAACCGTTGCGTCAGCGCCTCGTAGTGCTCTCGAGCCAGATCGTCATCGGCCAGCCCGTCGGCCGCGCGTGCGATCCAGAGACGTACCTGCCCGTCGTCGCCAAACAGCGACAGAAAGGTGGTGCCAAGCTCGACTGTCTCCTCGAGCCGGCCGGACGCGCCCGATGCCCACGTGAGCATCCAGTACGCCAATTCATTTCTCGGGTCGATCGCGATGACCCGTCGGTGAATGGGGATCGCAAGAACATGTAGCCCTGACAAGACGAACGCCTGGGCTCGCGCCATGAGCGTCTCGACATCCTCAGGCCGGCCCACGCGACCAGCCTCCTGGCCCTGCAGCAGGATGGCCTCGCTGCGTCCCAGCCCCCAATACACCTGCATCAGACCTCGCCTGGCCCGCAGCGAGCCAGGGTCCAGGCCGAGCGCCGTCTCGAAGCTCGCTTCCGCCCATTCCAGATTGCCCGAGCCGCCGCCCCAGCCGTTCACGAACCGCACCTGGTAGACAGTCCCGAGGCCGACATGGGCGTCCGTGAGACGCGGGTCGAGCTCGGCCGCGCGCGTGAAATACTGGAACGCGACGTCGGTCGCCTCTTGTGTCCCCTCCTGCATGAGGTACGCTCCCTGCAGATAGCTGTCGTACGCGTCGACACTCACCGACTCCGGCCTGGCGAGCGTCGCCTCCTGCTCCCCGGTCAGCTCCTGCATCAAACTTTCCGCCGCCCCGCGCGCGATTCGTCGCTGCACGTCGAAGAGGTTCGTGTACGGCTCTTCGAACTCATCCGCCCACGTGGACAGTCCGCTGTCGGCCTCCACCAACGACAGCGTCGTCAGGAGTTGGTCGTCCTCGAACTGGAACGTGCCGACAAGGACCGTCCCGACGTTCAGGTCTCGCGCAATCTGCTCAGTGGGCTCACGACTGTCGCGAAAACGCAGGGCGGTTTCCCAGGGTGTCACGCGCAGTCCTGCCTGGATCAATCTGGTGATGACCGCCTGCGTGATCCCATCGGCCAGGTAGTCAGTGTCCTCCGGGGTCCGGCTGAGATTACTCAGAGGCAAGACGGCGACCGACGGAGCCTCTGCCCGCGACCCCGGCCTGGCTGGTCCGGTCTCCCACCACATCCAGAGCGCGGCCAGCACGGCGACCACCGCACTCGCCGACGCGATGACCACACGTGTGCGGGAGGCCGAGGCGCGGGGCGTCGGACGTGTGCCGGCCGAGGGCCGAACCGTCCGAGGTGGCAGCGCCGCCGGAACGTCCAACGGTGCCTGATCTCGTTCGACGCTGTCGCTGACCTGGGCCAGGTCCGTGCGCACATCGTGCACTCGCTGATACCGCTCGGCCGGCGCCTTCGCCAGCATCTTGCCCACGATGTGGTCGAGCCGCTCCGGAGCGTCCTGTCGATGATGCCGCAGCGGTGCAGGGGTCTGGCTCAGGATCGCGGCCGCCGTCTCGAGCGGCGTCTCTTTCCGGAACGGATGCCGGCCGGTCAGCAGCTCGTACAGCACCACGCCGAACGCGAACACGTCCGACCGTAGATCGACCACCTTGCCCCGCACCTGTTCCGGTGACATGTAGGCGACCGTGCCGTGAATGGTCCCGACCTCGGTGAGCGCCGACGCCGTGGCTCCAGCATCATCCGCAGCGTGCTCCACCCGCTTGGCCAGCCCGAAGTCGAGCACCTTCACGTGGCCGCCTGACGTCAGCATGATGTTCGCTGGCTTCAGGTCGCGATGTACCAACCCCGCGCCATGCGCCGTCTCGAGCGCCTCGGCCACCTCGGTGGCGATTCGCAGCACGTTGCGCAACGGCAAGGGCTCGCCCGTCAGCCGGGTGGCCACGGTCTCCCCTCGGACATACTCCATGGCGATGAACGGCCGGCCGGCCGCGTCGCCCGTCTCGTAGATCTTGCAGATGTAGGGATGGTCCAGTGCGGCGGCCGCCTTCGCCTCCCGCAGGAACCGGCGGCGCGCCGTGGCGTCGTGTTGCCGCTCGTCGGACAGGAACTTCAGCGCCACCGGCCGCTCGAGGGTCCGGTCCTGCGCGAGCCAGACCTCACCCATGCCGCCGGCACCGAGCGGCGCGCGGATCTCGTACTGCGAGATGCGCTGGCCGACGACGGGCCGCGGCGAGTCGGGTCGGTCAATCACGACTTACTCTCCGTCTCATGGTGCGTCTAGCCCCCTGGCCCGTATCGCTCCCGCAGCCGCCCTGCCAGGGCGTCGTGTTCCTCACGAAACCGGTCGAACCCGGGCGCCTCCTGCAGCGATGGCCAGATTATCGCGGGGCTGAATTTCCAGGGGACGAGTTGTCCTCGCCGCAGCGTGCTGCGCAGCAGCTCCACCCCGCTACCGCTGTCCCCCAAGCTCGCGGACGCGGCAGCGAGGGCGGGAATATTTACGTCGAACTCCCCGGACCGGGCCAACGCTTCAGCCACCGCCGCCTGAAATGCCTCGCGCTCCCCGAGTAATCCGTGAAAGCTGGCCAGGTACATGAGCATGTTGATGTTCTCTGGATCGACGTCGAGCTTCAGACCCACCAACTCGGCGCCCCGCCGCCACAGCGCCTCGGCGCGGTCGCGCTCACCTGACCGATCGGAGAACGCGCCGGCGAACAACAGGCTATAGATGCCAGCCCAGGTGACCCGTGAGGGATCCGTCGCTGGCGCCATCAGCGCCTGCGTCACCACCTCGTAGTGCTCCCGCGCCAGGTCATCATCGCCGAGCCCGTCGGCTGCGGCTCCGACCCAGAAGCGTACCGCCTCGTCCTCGTCGAACAGCGTGAGATACGTGTTGCCGCTCTCGACGGCCGCCTCAAACTGACCGGACGAGACCGACGCCCACGTGATCATCCAGTGCGCCGATCTGTTTCTCGGGTCGATCGCGATGACCCGTCGCTGAATCGGGATCGCCAGCTCAGACAGCCCTGACAAGGCGAACGCATCGGCCCGCGCCAGGAGCGTCTCGACATCGTCCGGTCGACCCACTCGGCCAGCCTCCCGACCCTGCAGCAAGATGGCCTCGCTGTGCCCGAGTTCCCAATACACCTTCATCAAGCCTCGGCGCGCCCGCAGTGAGCCAGGGGCCAGTCCGAGCGCCGCCTCGTAGCTCGCTTCCGCCCGCTCGAGATTGCCCGCGCTGCCGCCCCAGCCATTTTCGTACCGCACTTGGTAGACGGCGCCGAGGCCGACGTGGGCGTCGGCGAGGCGCGGGTCGAGCTCCAGCGCGCGCGTGAAATACTGGAACGCGACGTCGGTCGCCTCCTGTGTGCTCTCCTGCATGAGGTACGCTCCCTGCAGGTACGCATCGTAGGCGTCGACATTCGTGGATGCCGGTACGGCGATCGCAGCCTCCTGCTCTCCCGTCAACTCCTGGACGAGACCTGCTGCTGCGCCCGTGGCAATCCGACGCTGCATCTCGAACAGATCTGCATACGGCGCGTCGAACTCCTCGGCCCAGGCCAGCAGGCCGCTGTCGGCGTCAATCAACGACAACGTCGCGTGGATTCTGTCGCCCGCGAGCTGGAACGTCCCCATCAACACCGCTCCGACATTGAGCTCGTGGGCGATCTCGTCTGCAGGCTCTCTCCGGTCACGAAGCAACTGCGCCGTCTCCCACGGCGTGACCCGCAGGCCCGCCTGGACCAGCTTCGTCGTGACGGCCTGCGCGATCCCATCGGCCAGGTAGTCGCTGTCGATCGGATCTCGACTCAGGTTCCGCAGCGGCAAGACGGCAACCGACAGGACCTGCTCGCCGGAGCCCGACCCGAGGGACGAGACCACCCACCAGACCCCCAGTGCGGCGAGCACACACAGCCCGCCGGCCGTCGACGTGATGGCCAGGCGCTTTCCAGCGCTGGTCAATGGTAAGGATGTCGGCGTGGTCGCCTCGTCCATCCGCGACTCTGGCGCAACCGTCGCCTCACTCGAGACGTCGTGCGCGCGTTCGAGGCTGTCGCTGACCTGGGCCAGGTCGGTGCGCACGTCACGGACGAGTTGATACCGGTCGTCCGGCGCCTGCGCCAGCATCTTGCCCACGATGTCGTCGAGCCGCCCCGGAGCGTCCTGGCGATGATGGCGCAGCGGTGCAGGGGTCTGGCTCAGGATCGCCGCTGCCGTCTCGAGCGTCGTCTCCTGCCGGAACGGATGCAGGCCGGTCAGCAACTCGTACAGCACCACGCCGAACGCGAACACGTCCGACCGTGCATCGACCACCTTGCCCCGCACCTGTTCCGGCGACATGTAGGCGACCGTGCCACGAATGGTCCCGGCCTCGGTGAGCGCCGACGCCGTCGCTGTGGCATCGTCACCAGCGTCACCACTTCAGCACCGTCCGCACCAATGCCCGCGACGCTCTCGACCCGTTTCGCCAGCCCGAAATCGAGCACCTTCACGTGGCCGCCGGATGTCAGCATGATGTTCGACGGCTTCAGGTCGCGATGCACCAGGCCCTCGCCGTGCGCCGTCTCGAGCGCCTCGGCCACCTCGGTGGCGATTCGCAGCGCGGCATCCAGGGGCAGTGCCTCGCCCGTCAGCCGGGTGGCCAGGGTCTCGCCGCGGAGATACTCCATGGCGATGAACGGCCGGCCGTCGGCCTCGCCCGTTTCGTAGATCTTGCAGATGTAGGGATGGTCCAGCGCGGCGGCCGCCTTCGCCTCGCGTAGGAACCGATGGCGCGCGGTGGCGTCGTGTCGCAGCTCATCGGACAGGAACTTCAAGGCCACCGGCCGGTCGAGCGTCCGGTCTTGGGCGAGAAAGACCTCGCCCATGCCGCCTGCGCCGAGCCGTTCGCGGATCTCGTACTGCGAGATGCGCTGACCGGCGACGGGCGGTGACGAGTCTGGTCGGTCAGTCACGGTGTACCGTTGGTCTCGGGATCCACGCTCCGGGCACGGTCAGGGTCGTGCGAATCCCCGGCGATACTCACGTCACTCACCCTGGCTCGCCGGCCCGTACCGCTCGCGCAGCCGCCGGATCATGGCCTCATACTCTCGGCGAAAGTCCTCGAACCCGGCCGTTTCCATCAGTGACGGAGACAGGAGGCCGATGTTCAAGTGCCATGTGACGAGTCGTCCTCGTTGCAGCACGCCGCGCAAAAGCGTCACCGCGCGATCGGTGTTCCCCGTGCTCGCGTGCGCGGCAGCCAGTTTCGGGATCTCCCAGGCATTGACGTCGAACTCACGCGCCGTGGCGAAGGCCCGTGCCTCCTCGATCTGCAATGCCTCGCGTGTACGTCGTCAGACCAATCCGGTCCATTGAGTCTGTTTATTAAGAGAGACTTTCTGCGGGCTCGCCGCCTTCGGCGGCATGTGTAGATTCTCTCGTTTCCGTTGTACCAACGTCCTCCGTTTGATCGCCTCACGCCGGGCAAGGATCGTCGACCGCCGTCCTTCATAGACGTCGGCCGGCGTCACGTTCGCCAAGGCCTCGTGGAGACGGCGGTGATTGTAGTCGTCGACGAAGCGGGCGACGGCTCGTTCCAGTTCCCAGGGGCTGTAGTACTTCTCAAGCTTGACCACGTTCTTCATCGACCGATGGTACCGTTCGATCTTGCCTTGCGTCATCGGATGATACGGCGCCCCGCGCGTGTGCGCGAGCTGATGGCTCTCCAGATAGTCCGCCAGTTCCCGCGAGACGTAGCACGGGCCGTTGTCGCTCAAGAGCCGTGGGCGATGGACGACCCGCACCCGATCGATACCGGTCTTCGCGCGGGCCAGGTCGAGCGTCTCCATCACGTCTGACGCCTGCATCGACGTCCGCAGCATCCAGGCGACGATGTAGCGTGAGTAATCATCCAGCACCGTCGACAGGTAGTACCAGCCCCAGCTGACCACGTGCAGGTAGGTGAAGTCCGTCTGCCAGAGTTCATTGGGGCAATGCGTCGGATGCTGAAACGTCTTAGCGGCCGACAGCACCACGAAGGCCGGGCTCGGAATCAAGTCGTACGCCTTGAGGATCCGATAGACGCTTGATTCCGAGAGAAAATGGCCTTCCCGGTCCGTGAACTGCCAGGCCAACTCGCGCGGCGAACGTTCCGGGTCGGCCAACGCGGCGTCGACCACCTGCTCGCGGACGCGAGGTGGGATCCGATTCCAGTACCGGCGGGCCGTGGACGACTGGGGCGCCAAGCCGGCCGGCCCGGCGATGCGGTACCGTCGATACCAGGCGTAGAACGTGGACCGATGGACGCGCAGCTCCCGCAACGTCTGCCGCACCGACAGGTCCGAGCCCTCCACGAGCCGGATGAGTTCGATCTTCTCGGCCGCCGTCCGTCTCACGTAACGTCCTCCGAGTCGGAGGCCGTCACGTTTTTTGTGAGCAGGCGGTTCTCAAGCACGATCTCGGCCACGACCTGCTTGAGTTGCGCATTCTCCTTGCGCAGATCGCTGACGTCAGTCGAGGTCGCTTCGCGCGTCGTGTCCCCGACCAGCCGCTTCTTCCCCGCCTCGAGAAACTCCTTGCTCCAGCGGTAATACAGATTCGGATTCAGCCCTTCACGACGACACAGCGTCGCGATGCTTTCCTCACCTCGCAAGCCCTCGAGGACGATCCGAATCTTCTCTTCGGCGGAAAAGCGTCGCCGGGTCTTCCGGCGGATGTCCTGAACGACCTTCTCGGCAGACTTTGCGTGGCTCATGGGGACCTCCTCCCCTGGCAGCAAAGTCTCTCTTATCTCACAGCCTCAAACGGTCCACAATGGTTTGACCCCGCACACCCACGTCTTCCCACATGGCGGCCCCACCGATGTCCGCCCGACAGTTGGTGCGTGCTGGCTCGATTACGACAAGGATGGCGACCTCGACCTGTTTCTCGCCAACCAATCCGGCCAGACCGATGCCCTGTGGCGCAACGACGGAGAGACATTCGTCGATGCCGCACCCGAGCTTGGCATGCACAGCCCCGGGCGCACGCCACAGGAAGGCGGCGTCGGTTGCGCCGTGGGTGACTATGACAATGACGGCAACCTCGACATCTTCGTTTCGAACTATGGCCGCAACGCTCTGTGGCGGAGTCACGACGACGGGAGCTTCACCAACGTCGCCGCGGCGATGGGCGTCGGCCTCGAGAACCACGCGGTCGGCGCAGCCTGGGGCGACTACGACAACGACGGCTACCCGGACCTGGCGCTCATGTCCTACGAGGGTTCGGTGGGCCAGCAGGTCCCTCGCGACAGACTGTTCCACAACGAGGCCGGCAAGCGTTTCGTCAACGTGCTGACCGAAGGCGGGTCGCTCGACGCTGGCGACCACGGAGTCGCTTGGGTGGACTACGACCGCGACGGAGCGATCGACCTGTCGGTAACCCGCGGCTACAGCCCCGTGGGCGGACACTTCCTTTTTCGCAATCTGCTGCCCAGGGCCGCCTCGCGGCAGAGCCTACAGGTCACGGTTCTCGACAATAAGGGGCGATTCACTCAGGCTGGCGCAGAGGTGCGCGTCTATGATCCCGGCGGAGCGCTGCTCGGCACGGGCCAGGTCTCAACCGGAGGCGGCTATGGCGCACAAGGCGCGAAGCCTGTGCACTTTGGTCTCCCCGACGCGACGCAGGTCACGGTCGAGGTGACATTCATGGGCGCCTCCGGACGGAAAGTGCAGAGGCTCGAGGATGTCTCCCTGAGAGCGTACGCACAACGCACGCTGATCGTTCGGCGCGCGTTCTGAGCTGCGAGCCCAACAACCTCGTCGGCCCCCCGCCGCGCAGCTCGCGATTGCTCAGAAGCGAGCCGTCGTCAGCGCTACGTCGGCGCGCTGTTGATGTTGTCGGACATGACGTAGAGAAGTTGGGAGAATCGGAAACGGGTTGCGACCCTGCTTACACCATCGACACGAGAATGAATGTTCCCAGCGCGAAGGCGCCGAGTGCAAACAGCGTGAAGTGCCGGAGCGCAAGCGGGGTCGCCCATGCAGCGAATCGATGATGCCACCACCACGGCATGAGGAGTAGTCCGGCGGTCGTGGCAAGGACGACCCATCCGAACAGGCGGAACACGGCCGGGAACTGCATCTCATCCGCGAAGACGACGAGCCCCCTGCCGGCTATCAGGCGCAGCACCTGTTCGATGTAGTGCGCACGGGCCGAGCTGGCGAAGAGCTTGAGGAACGCCGCGGTGCGCGCTGGCGCGATCACGATGGATGCCGCCAACCCGATCAGCCAGATGCCGCAGGCGACGACGACGATGCCAGCAAGCCAGGTCGTCGCCACGCCGGATGATAGCTCGGATTGAGTGGAGTGGGATGAACCACTCCGGATACAGTGGAGGGGGGTTCACCGAACACTCGGACCCTCTGGCGGCGTCCGAGGGACGCCGAGCGCCTTTGCCACAGCCTGTTCTGGGAGGCACCATGCTTCGTTTCACACTGACCGTCCTCGCGGCCGTCCTCGTGACTGCCTCACCGGTGTCCGCGCAGGATCCAGCAAGAATCGACTCGCGACACCATGCCATCGTGCTCGAGAGCGACCTCGTCCGCGTGCTGCGGTCGACGTACGCTGCCGGCGAGCGCTCACCGATGCACGAACATCCACCGGAAGTCACCGTCATGCTCGATGATGTCCACTTCGACGTGGTGTTTCCGGATGGTGAGACGGCGTCGCCAGCCTTCAAGGCGGGCCGGGTCGACTGGGGCGCAGGCGGCACCCATGAACTGAGAAATGTGAGCGACCACACGGTGCGCGTGATGATGGTCGAGTTCAAGAATGCCGAGGTCGCAGAAGGCATCCGCCAGCGTGCTTCGACACCCCAGGCTATCGACCTAGCGCCTGGCATGACGGGTGAAGCGCTCATCGACAACGATCTGGTCGCGGTGCGCCGCGTCACCGTGACGCCGGGGTCTTCACGCGAGCCGCACGCAAGCGAGGACCGCGATCTCGTGATCCTGCCGCGCCTGGGGACCGTGACATTGACGATCGGCAACCAGGCCCTCAGGCTCGAACCAGGCCAAGCCTACCTTGTCGAGCACGGGGTCCTGCACACCGAGTCGAACGACACCAGCGAACCGATCGAATGGATCGCCCTGCTGCTCGAACACAGTGGCGAACACGCGGAGCCCTAGCGGCCGCTTCGGCCTGGCTAACGAGCGGTCACACTGACTGTCTCCACCCTGGAGTACCGAGTTATGAAATATTCCAAAGGGAACAGTGATGCTGGCGGGTTGTCCCGCCGTGATTTCGTCACCGGTGCGACGACCATCGCGCTCCTGGCGTGTTCACGCTCTCGGTCGAGCGCGCAATCCGCGGAGGGTCCGGTCATCCTCACCAGTTGGGAGTTCGGGCCGGGCGCCAACGCCGCCGGGTGGCCCATCCTCGAACAGAACGGCCTGGCCATCGACGCGGTGGAGGCCGCAATCAATTACGTGGAAATGCTGCCCGACGAGTTTTACGTGGGGTACGGTGGTTCCCCGAATGCGGTCGGTGAGACCACGCTCGACGCGATGATGATGTGGGGCCCGACCCATGACGTGGGCGCCGTCGGCTGTCTGAAGCGGGTCAAGCGCGCCATATCTGTCGCACGCAAGGTGATGGAGGAAACGCGGCACAGCCTGATCGTTGGCGATGACGCCACGCGTTTCGCCGCGCGCATGGGCTTCGAAGAAACGTCACTGACCAACGCCGCGTCACTCGAGGTCTGGGAGGAGTGGGCCGCCACGGGTGAGCCATCCAGCGCCTGGGGCGAGGAGCCGATCGAGCACGACGAGAAGCCCGGGGGGCACGACACCGTGGGGACCATGGCGGTCGATGCGCACGGCAACATCTGTGTGGGCTGTTCCACCAATGGGGGTACATTCAAGTTGCCTGGACGCGTGGGCGATTCGCCGATCGCCGGTGCCGGAGCCTACTGCGACAACGACGTGGGTGCGGCAATCGCAACCGGCAATGGCGACGTGATGATGCGGTTCCTGCCGACCTACCACACGGTCGAGCTGATGCGAGAAGGGGCGTCACCGACCGAAGCCGCGCAGGCCGCCCTCGATCGCATTGTCGACAAGGGCTATCACTTCGAGGGCGGCATCATCGCGTTGAGTAAAGCCGGCGACCACGGCGCGGCGAAACTGGGCTGGGAGAACCAGGCCTTTCGCTATGCGGTGCACGACGCTGCCGGTAATCGCCACATACAGGTCAATCCCTGACGCTCGCAGCGCCCGTCTGAGCGGCGCTGACTCTGCAACGGCGTGTTACGTGTCGGTGGGGGTGGGCGGGCTGATACGGCTGTCGCGGGTTTCCTTGCGCGCGGTGCCGAGAAAGCGCGCGAAGGGTGTGCCGCCTGTCCCTTTTGCGGAGTCGGGGTCGGCTGCCTGATGGGTGCCATCAGTCTCAGCGGCATTGCAGTTGGCCTCCTCCTGGCCATGGGAGGGATCGCGTTTGGCGGTTGCACGGTCGGAAGTCTGTCGTTCGGCGTGGTGGCGATCGGCGTGCACGCCGAGAGCCTCATCACCGTCTCGGAGCCCGTTCGGCAGGGGCTGGCGCTCGGTGCATGGGCGCTGGCCACGGCCCTCGTGACGGCGGCGATTGCGGGTCTGGTTCTCTGGCTGCGAGAGGCCGACCAGGGCCGCGGCACGTAGGTCTCGTCGGGCCGCCGGTCGACGCACGCCTCGAGTTGCTGCGGACGTAGCCGGACTCCACCGTCCGGCCCTGGGACCGAGCTGGTCTGACACCCGATGGACGACTGGGAAGCGGGACCACGAGGCGGCTCCGGCTCTGTCGACAGAACCGCCCCGCGGGCCCTCGCCAACCCGCGCCCGTTACAGTGGCCGTTCGGGCATCATGATCGTCCGCCACATGTGGGATGACGGACTGTCGTCCCAGCCGAGTCCTTCCTTCGGCTGCTTGAAGTGGCGTCCGATGATGTCGACGAACGGATCGAGCGTGACCTTGGCGCTACGATCGAACGCGTACAGGTCGTTGACCGTGACCAACCGCGGGTATTCGTACCACTCGTGGTTCCTGACCTTTTCGTACGTGCGCTGCAGGTACGGTTCGGGCTCGTAGTCGATCCCGAACGTTCTGAAGTAGCTCTCCGGGTACTCGTAGCCGTACTCCTCATCCGGGTAGAACCTGAGGGTCTGGTGGTAGCGGATCGCGAAGCTCGTCTTCTCGGGGACGTAGGGCTCCATGAGCTGCGCGCCCCACCAGCCGTGATCCGGCCGATGCAGTCCGCTGACGACATCGTGCAGCAGGCACGCCAGCGTGACCTCCTCGGGCATTCCGGTCTTCAGCGCGCGGGTGGCGCTCTGAATCACGTGGTTGCCGGGTCCGAACCGGTGCTCGAAGAAGTCGAGCAGCGTCGGTTTCTCCGGCATCTTCGACAGCTTCGCGAGCTTGCCGTCGTTGCCTGCTCGGAACAGCCGACCCGTGCCTCGGCGCGTTGGCCGGTCGAGGTTGTCGGCGCGCGCCGCGATCTCGGCCACGGTCGGGTACTCGCCGGCCTGCTGGCCGAGAGCCGTCGCGTCGAGTTCTTCCTCCATGTAGTGTTCGAGCGCGTCGGCGCGCTGCTCGTGGGTCATCATGGCGACGGCCGCTGCGCCCCCGAGACTTGCGATGAACTTCCGACGATCGATCTCCATCGGCTGTCCTCCTGCTCGGCTGGCTGCCGACTGTCGGATGAGCAATCGACCCAGGCCAGCACGGGATGAGATGCGTGCCGTGATTATAGGGGTGTCGAGCGGCGAAGGCCAGGCTTAAGAATCCGTCATCGTTGCCAATCGGGATGGCCGACAGCTGTTCGTCAAGCTGTCCTACCTGGTGCGGTTCTAGGTCGGGGCGAGCAGGGCAAGTAAGGCGTGGGGCAACGAGGGGAGGTAGGACGGGTGCGCTACCGAATCTCGAGCCGCGCCACGACGGGGTAGTGGTCGGAGGGGTATCGGCCCTGATCGTTGTAGAGGACCGTCTCGGCGGAGCGTACGCCGAGGGGGCCTCCGACGAGGATCCAGTCGATGCGATTGTCCCGGCCTTGACGAGGTGGGCCGAAGCCGCTCGACGTGCGTGGCGGACCGACACGCTCCGATGCGGCGAGCCACGCATCCCGCAGGCCGGTGCTCGTGAACGCACGCCACGGGTCGCTTGTCTCGGCCACCGCATTGAAATCCCCGGTCACGACGACCGCGCTACCCTCGGGGATTCTTGCGATGCGGCTGTTGATCAGCGCGGCCGAATCGAGCTGCGCCTGACCACGACGCAGCGTGAAGTGGGTATTGAAGACGTGCAGCCGACGGCCGCTGGCTCGGTGGTGGAAGTCGGCCCAGGTCACGATCCGGGAGACCCGTCGACCGGGGGTCGGCCGATCCGGAGTCCCGGAGAGCCAGAAGTTGCCAGATGCGATCGGGCTCAGCTCGTCGTGCCGGTAGAAAATCGGTGTGTACTCGCTCAGCCCCGTACCCCCGTTGAGACCACGGTCGATGCCCAGCCATCGATACTGAGGCAGGGCCGCCGCCAGGTACTCGATCTGTTCGTCGAGCGCTTCCTGAACGCCGATGACGTGTGGCTCGAACCGACGAATCGTCTCGGCCACGAGTGCCTTTCGGTGGGGCCAGGCGTTGTCGCGGTCACGGCCGATCGCCGTTCGGATGTTGAACGTCATCACGTCGATTGGGACCGGATCCGCGGCGCGCGGTGTGACGGTCGTTGTGGCCCCGATCACTGTCACGAGGAGTGCCCAGAGGGTAGCCCTGAGCGGGAGCTCTGAACCGCGAATCGACATCGGCCCAGTCTACGCGGTTTCCATCTATAATCCTGGGATTCCAGTTGCCTCGCGCAGCGCTGAACGGAGAGAGGTGCCATGCCGAACGTGCTTGCAGCCGTGCTGATACTCGCGCAGGCGAGCTCTATGTCCATCCCGGCGGTCGACGTCACGGGTGCCGAGATTCGAGCCACCCTGGAGAACGCGATCGCCAACAACGTGACCGATACGCCGATCAGGACCATCGACGCGGGTGGGCACCATGTCGGTGTCGCGCTCGTCCATCGTGGCCCGTCGGCGAACATCGTCGCGGGAACGATTCACAGCGAAGTAACGGAGGTCTACACCGTCCTCCAGGGCTCAGGCACACTGGTCACCGGTGGCCGCCTGATCGATCCGCAGCCGCGTGAGAACACGGCTCGTCGTCGCATGGTGTCCGGACCTGGGTGGACGGGGACGGGTATGGAAGGCGCAGTGACTCGGCGCGTGGCGGAGAACGACATCATCATCATCCCTGCCGGCACGCCACACTACTTCTCGGAGATCTCGGAGTCGATCACGTACACCGTCGTGCGGATCGATCCCGGGCAGGGGCTCACGCTCAAGTGAGACATTCGACATGATGAACACACGCGGAGGAGTCACGATGATCGGCGCGGCTCATTCGCATGTTCGCGAACCCCCGTCGTGACCATGGGACGAGGTGCTGCAGTGTCAGACAAAGGCTGGGCCCGAACGTTCGCACGGATGATCGTCGGGATGACCTTCTTCATGGCGGGATGGGGGAAATGCTTCAACTTGACCCCCATGGTTCACGCCCAACGAGGGTTCGTCGAGCCCTACGCGGAGACCTGGATACCCACGGTTCTCCTCTGGGCGCTGGGGCTGTCGATTCCTGTCATTGAACTGACCGCCGGAGCCTTGCTGATCGTGGGGTGGCGCACGCGCGAAGCCTTGATCACAATCGGTTGCCTGCTCGTGATGGTGACCTACGGGCATTTGCTGATCGATGGTCGATTCGCAATTACCGAGCACATTCTTCCGCGTGGTTTGCTCATGCTCGCCGCGCTGGCGTTGCCCGCGTCGGAGGATCTCTATTCTGTGGACGGATGGCTGCAGCGATCCAAACGAGCATGATCATGGTGGCACGACAGCTGGTGTGTGGATTCGCGTGGGCGTGTGTCGGTCTGGTGACCTGGGGTGCGGCTCTGGCGGATGCGCAACCGTTCGAGCGCTCCCCATTCGAAAGCGTGTCGGGTTGGCAGATCAATGTCTATCGAGCGACGGGAACCCAAGCGTTTCTCAGGTGCTCGGCCGAGCGACGGTACGCGGAGCAATTCGCGCTCACGATCGCGAGGAATCGAACCGGATTCGTCCTCGGGTTCACATCCAGTCGATGGGCGTTCGACGATGGTTCGAGCCATCCGGCCGTTCTGCGGGTCGATGATGGTGAGGCGATCCAGGCGGCCATGCGGATTCGGCTGCTCCCCTCAGGTCCGATCGGATTCTGCGACGTCGAGCCTGAGAGCGCGGTCCTGTCCCAGGTGGTCGATGGTCGGGGCTTGGTCGTGCAAGCCGGGGATGTAGAGATCGAACTCGATCTCGAGGGTGCCGCAGATGCCGTGGACAGCGTCGTTCGCTGTTTTCAGTCCCATTCGCCCTGACGGCCAGGTGGCGGCGCATGTTTCGGAGGCGCCCGGGCGGGTTGCGTGATTCGGCGAGGGGCTCCGGGTTCTCCGGAACCCCTCGGTCGTCGGGTGACAGCGCCGACGCTGTCGTTTACCGCCTCGTGATACGGCCGTCCGGCAGGCCAAGCGCCAGCAGCCCGGTCGGCTGCTGAACAAGGACGTACTGCTTGCCCTCGTGGACGAAGCCCGACATGCCGTACGAGCTGTTCGCCGGGATCTCCACCGCACCCACACGCTCTCCACTCAACTTGTCGTTGGCGTAGACGTAGTAGGTTCCGTCGGCGCCAGTCCCGCTCGAGATCACGAGCGTCTCGGTCACCATCATGGCCGGCAGACCGCGTCGACCTGGGTTGGCGTCGACGCCCTCGACGCCCTGCAGCAGCGGGTGATTGCGGATCATCTGCTGGGTCTCCTCCGACGCGTCGCCGTGCGGGATCATCCAGAGATGCTCGCCAGTGTTCAGATCGATCGCGGTGATCCGCCCGATCGGCCCCTTCCAGATGGAGAGGCCGTCGATCTCCGCAGGAACGGCCGGGCGCACCCGGGGGCCGCCGCGCAGCCAGTCGACCACCGTCTCTCCTGACGCGTCCACGTCGTCTTCCTCAACGCCGGGGACGAGCGAGACCCAGTTGCACCCGCTCTGCGAGGGGACGAAGATCACCCCCGCGACCGGGTCCGCCGCCGGAGGACCCGTGATGTTGGAGCCGCCGCCCCCTCCCGGACAGATCAACGCCGGGCCGGCCGGATCCTCGCGATGGGTCGGCGGATTGAACAGGGGCGCGAGATGATTTCCTGCGCGCGCCACTTCCAGGGCTTTCGTCTTGATCTCCGGCGTGTAGTCGATCAGATGGTCTGGCGAGCGACCCTGCAGGTCGTAGGGCAGCGGCCAGGTCGGGAAGGGCTGCGTCGCCGAGAGCTTCTCGCCCGGCACGTTCGACTGCGGCACCGGCCGCTCCTCTATCGGCCAGATCGGCTCGCCGGTCTCCCGATTCAGCACGTACAAGAAGACCTGTTTCGTGGCCTGCGCGATGATCGGCACGCGCGCGCCGTCGATGGTGACGTCCAACAGGATCGGCGCCGTCGGCGTGTCGTAGTTCCAGATGTCGTGCTTCACCATCTGGAAGTGCCAGCGCCGCTCGCCTGTCTGCACGTCGAGCGCCAGCAGGCTGGTGCCGAAGAGGTTGTCCCCGGGCCGGTGGCCGCCGTAGTAATCCAGCACGCCGCCCTTGGTTGGCACGTAGACGAGTCCACGCTCCGGGTCGGCCGCGATCGGCGCCCACGACCCGACGTTGCCCGCTCGATACCAGGAATCACCCTCCCAGGTCTCATGGCCGAGCTCGCCGGGCGGGGGGATGACGTGGAACCTCCACTTGAGCGCTCCCGTCGCGGCGTCGTACGCCACGATGTCCCCCGGAATGCTCTCGCCCCGGCTCTGGTAGTAGCCCTGCTCGTGCGAGGTGCCCACGATCACCACACCGTCGACGACGATCGGGGGCGACGAGGCGGTCGCAAACCCCAGCTCCAGTGGAATGCCCTTGGCCGGGTCCCACGGCTGTTTCAGGTTTTCCCACGGTCCCCAGCCCTCGACCTGATCCTCCAGCACGTCGACGACCCCTGTCTTGGCGAAGCCCGGAAGGTTCACGCCGCGCCCCCAGTTCTCCAGCGGGAGTCCCGTGTCGGCGTCCAGTGCGTACATGAACCGCGCCGGCGAAATGGTGAAGATGACTCCCTTCCCGTTCACCTTCGCGTAGGCGACACCCTTGCCGTAGCCCTGCCGTGTGGAGTACTCCCAGCGAAAGGTGTCTGGCTCGCGGAAGGTCCAGATGGTCGCGCCGCTCTTGGCGTCGATGGCGACAACCGTTCGTCGTTTTCCGGCGACCGTGTACAGCACGCCGTCGACAAAGCTCGGCGTCGAGCGCATCAGGTCGGCTCCCCGCGCTCCGAAGCTCTGGCCGTTCCACTCCCACGCCATCTCGAGCTCGTCGAAGTTCGACGCGTCGATCTGACTGGCGGGGAGGAAGCGGGTGTGCCAGGCGTCGCCGCCGAGGTAAGGCCACTCACCGTTCTCGGTCCCTGGGCCCTGAGCCGCGGCGGGTGTCAATCCGACCAGGGCGAACCCGAGCACCAAGGCGATCAGCGCGCTGCGTGTGTTGCCGTCGCTCTTCATCATCATCACCCTCCATCCAAGACACGCTCAGACCTCCAACGGAGGCTCTCGCCAGCCGGGCCGCACGGGCTTTTCAGGCAAGAGGATGCGCCGAACGTCGGTCGATCGTCCGAACGTGACATGTGACGACTCGAATCCTTGAACTAGCGATAGCAACCGGCATGCCGCACCGATTCATCAGCGCCTGATCGCGAAAAGCGCCGGAGATCGGCCTGAGGGGCGTCATTCTCGCGCGGAGGATCAGCAGCGACTTACGAGAGTTCGGCATGCTGCTGCCGCACGGCGCCGGAATCCCGGCGAGACGTCCTGCGCCAGATGCAGGAGCTGCGCGAGTAGCCGAACGTCGGATCAGGCGAAGGTCGTGGAGGCAGGAGCTGAGGTAGGAGACGGGTTTCGACCTGGTCCAGAGACGTTCGATATGTACCCACGAAGGCCAGTCACACCCCCAAGTCGTGAGGGTGTGACTGGTCGTCAGGGCTTCAGGCGTCCCGCCCTCGCCGCCCTCGGGCGGTTGGACGAATCCCCTGGCTTGGCCGGGTCAGCCTTGGAGTACCGTGTCCGCGGCCCGCAGCAGGGAGCTCCAGCCGTTCTCGGTCTGAGTGACGTACTCGGCCCACTTGGCGTCCAACTCCTGGACGATGGTCGCGATGCACCCCTCGCCCTCCGGTTCGATCGTCAAGACGACTCGGGAAGGATCCGACTCCTCCGATGCGTCGACGATCCAGGTGAACGCGATCTTTCGCGCAGGTTCCAACTCGAGATACGTGCCCCAGTGGCGGGCCTCGGTTCCCTGACGCATGTCGGTGAACAGGAACGCACCGCCGACTCGCGGGTCGATGGAGACCTGCCCGACCTCTCCGGAGAGGCCCATACTCTGCAAAGCTGCCCGCATCCACACGCGGGCCACGGCGGGGTCGAGCCACGCGTCGTACACGCGTTGAGGAGATGCCTTGAACTGATGAGAAACCTTGACGTTGATCTTTTCGGTCACCATGTAGTCCTCCAGTTAGCGTTCACCAGTCCTGGTCTTTCTGCTCTAGCATGTCGGCCACGGCCTCGAGACCCGCTTGCCAGAACACCTTCTGCTGTGCAATCCAATCCTGCACCTGACCCAGGGGTTCTGGTTGGAACCGGAGCAGATGCTCTCGGCCGATTCGGCGCCTTTGCACGAGTCCGGCCCGCTCCAGCAGCTTGATGTGTTTCGAGATGGCGTTCAGGGAGACGTCGAATGGGGCGGCCAGGTCCGTGACTCGCGTCTCGCCTGTGGCCAGACGTCGGAGTATGGCTCGCCGTTTCGGGTCGGTCAGCGCCACGAGCGTGTCGTCCAGGTTCCGGGCTGATCGGGCGTGCGACATAATTCAACCTTAAGGTTGAACATTACCCTCAGCCACGCTGGATGTCAAGGCCGCCGGACGGTGCTTGCCTGCCGAGAACGAGTTGGCTCGCTCGCCTGACCCTGGCTTGACTTGGCCAGACGGCGCTCCCACACTGCATGCCATGCCGAAATGGATCAGCCGCAGCCCATCGTCGTCTTCGGTGTCGCCACGCAGTGCCGTCGATCTCACCCGGCGTCAGTTGCTCGCCGGCGCCGGTGCCGGCGCCGCCGCGCTTCTTCTCGAACGGCGCGGTCTCCGCGCTCAGGCACCACCGGGTCGAACCGTCGTCTTCTCACATACCAGCGTCGTCAACGCCGATACCGTTCAGGACGACGTGGCGATCGCGGTCGAAGGCGACACGATCGCGGCGATTGGCCCCACCGATACCATCCTCGAGGCGTATCCCGAGGCCGACGTCTACGACGGCCGGGGCAAGGCCCTTCTGCCGGGGCTCATCAACTGTCACGCCCATATGGGAGCGGTCCTGGCTCGCGGCTTCAACGAGGACTTTGGATTCCCCAACAGCGTGCGCCTGGCCGTCCGGCCCAACAGCCTCCTGCAGGGGGACGAGGCGGCGCTGATGATACGGGTCGCGGCCCTGGAATGTATAAGGACCGGCACCACCACGGTCGTGGAGAACGTCGGACGCATCGCCCGTCACGCCGCCGCACTGGCGGAGTCCGGCCTGCGCTGCGTGTTCGCAGAGTCCGTCCGCGATGCCGAGAACGTCGCTGGACCGATGTCCCACGCGGGACTCCCGAGCAGTGAAGCCCCCAGATTCTCACCCAGGCTGCGAGACGAAGGCTTGCAGCGCATCACTGATCTGTTCAGTCGGTGGCACGGCGCGCAGGATGGACGCATCAGCGTGTTCCCGGCAGCCGCCCTCGCGGAGACCTCATCACCCGAGCTGCTGCAGGCGGTCCGCGGGTTCGCCGAACAACACGATCTGGGCTACACGATCCACCTGTCCCAGAGCGAGCCGGAGATCGAGTTCATGCGGCGGTTCCATGGCGTGACCCCGCCAGCCTTTCTCGATCGGCACGATTTCCTCGGTCCCCGGCTGTTCGCGGCGCACTGTCGGTACGTCGATGCTGCCGACCGTGCGTTGTTGGGCGGGTCGCGAACCATCGTGTCGCACCAGGCCGGCATGGCCGCGAACCGCGGGGTCAGCCCGCCCATTCCCGCGTTGCGAGCGGCGGGCTGTCCCATTGCGCTTGGTACGGACAACAACACGAACGACCTGTTCGCGGTCATGAGGATCGCCCTGCTGACGGAGCGTATCCGGCGCGACGACGATATTCCCGGCACCCAGCCTCAGCCGGAAGACATGCTGGCGGACGCGACGCAAGGCGGTGCGAAAGCCGTCAACCAGGAACGGGCTCTCGGCACGCTCGAGGTCGGGAAGAAGGCGGACCTGATCGTCCTGGACACTTTGCGTGCCCACCTCGTGCCGGCGGGGCGCATCCTGTCCGCCTGGATCCATAACGGTCAACCGTCCGACATCGAGTCGGTCATGGTCGACGGCCGGTTCATCATGCGCGACCGCAGGGTTCTGACGATGGACGAGGAGGGCATCATCGCCGAAGCCGACAGGGTGGGACGTCGGATCTGGTCTCGGGTCAAGGCCGCCGGGCCCATTCCCGTGCCGCGCCTACCTCGCCCGCGATGACCACCGGCCTGGCGGAGCGATCGTTCGAGGAATTGGAGATCACGAGCGTCCTTCTCGCGGCTACCGTAGGGGCCGCAAGGAACGGGAGACAGGCCATGCATGCAGCGAGCACACTGAGATTCATCGCGGTCGTGAGCTGCGCCCTCGTGGGCGTTTGGGCCGGGCAAGTCGAGGCCCAGACGGGTGAGCGCACCCCGTCCAGCGTCGAAACTCGCGACTACGGACCACGCTTCGACGTGCCCGATGGGCAGGCCGAGATCTGGAATCCAGCCAAGCGAAAGCTGCTGGCGGGCGGCCCGATGATCGGCGGCACCGTGCGCACCGTCGACCCGCGCACCTACTGTGCCATGGCAGCAGCCGGGTACGACTTCCTGTGGGTGGAGATGCAGCACGAGGCGATCTCGTGGGAACAGGTGGCCCGTTTGTGGCGGACCTGCCCGGGTCCGGCCGCGCCCGGAGCTCGGGTGGCGTATGCCGACGAGCGCGAGATCCAGCATGCGACCGACACAGGGGCGCTGGTCGTGGTGGTCCCGACCGTCGACACCGTCGAAGAGGCGCAGGCGGCGATCGACTGGACCTACTTCCCGCCGATTGGCAGGCGCAGCTCAGGCGGCGGGCAAGGCCCGAGCGAGATGTGGAACCGCGTGCCCGGCGGCTACCGGCAGACCTGGAATGACAACGTCGTGCTGATCCTGATGATCGAGACGCTCGAGGGGGTCGAGCACGCGCGCGAGATTGCCAGCCTGTCGGGTGTCACCGCATTGTTCGCGGCGAGCGGTGACCTTGGCAATTTTTCCGGGTACTCCGAGGGCGATCCCCAGTACGAGGCGCTCGTCACCGAGGTCGAAACCGCGGCCCGAGAGGCTGGCATCTATGCCTGCGGTCCGCTGCGCTGGGCCAATCGGCCGGCCTTCACTTGCTTTCAAGCCGGCACGGAGTCGGCCAACATCCGCCGTGGGGCGCAGGCCGAGATCCAGCAGGCCGAGGAGCGCTACCGCAACACCGGTGCCGGCGGTGGCTCTACGGCCGGTTCCGGCGCGTCCGTGCTCCTGGCCAACCTGACAGCCGAGTGCGGCTCGATCACCTACGAGGCAGACTGCTTCGCGGCGGTTGAGAATGCGGCGACGGCGGCCAGCAGGATGCCGGTGGCCGAACAGGGGCAGGTCAGACGCCGGCTGCGCGAGATTAGCGACGCCAATCCCGAGCATGCAGTACGGATCCGAGAGATCGCCACGCGGGGCGGTCTCGCGTTGGACGATCGCTAGCCTGCTCACGGCGTCTCAGGCAACCGACCGCGCTGGGGCGCCTCTTCGATGGACAGTGCCTCCGCCGAGGTTTCAGGTTCCGCGTCGTTCCCAGATGTCGAGCTAGTCCTGGCTCGTGCCAGGCGCACCAACGATGCCGTGCTCCTTCAAGAACGCACGGATGGCACGCATCACGTCGAGGTTGTCCTGCAGGTTGAAGCCACCATGTCCGCCTCCGGGTACGGTATGCAAGTGATTCGAGACTCCGGCCGTCTCCAGGGCTTCGTGCAACCGAACGCCGTGTTGATAGGGCACGATCGGATCGGCGTCGCCGTGAATCGTCAAGATCGGCGGCAGGTCCGCGCGTACGTACTCGAGTGGTGAGACCCGCCGCGCGATCTCACGCCAGTCCGCCATGCCGCCCATCCAGCGGACGGCGTATGTCTTGGCGTTGGGACCGTCCACCAGATCCGCGACATCCGTGATACCGAAGAAGTTGACCATGGCAGCCACCGGCATCTCGGGCTCGTACGCGTCGGCGCGGCCTCCCTCCGGTCGGAGTGCAGGACAGCGGCGGTCGAGGCCAGCGCTTGCGGTGAGCATCCCGGTCGTCAGCGTCAGGTGCCCGCCCGCCGACGTACCCGTCACCACGATCCGGTCTTCGTCGAAGCCGTACTCCTCCGCATGTTCAATGACCCAACGTAGCGCGCATCGGCAATCCTCCACTGCCGCTGGTGCCAGCGCGATGGCACCCAACCGATACTCGACGTTGACCACCGCGAAACCCATCTCGAGATACGGAAGAAATCGCAGGAACATTGCGTCCTTGTCGCCGCCGACCCAGCCGCCGCCGTGAATGTAGAGCAGCGTCGGCAAACGCTCGGTGGTGTCACGCGGTCCGATGACGTCGAGTTTCGATTCGTAGCCATCGGCCACCAGATACGTGATATCCGGCGCCAGCCGGTAGTCTTGACCGATCTCCACTGTCCACGTCGCAACGTCTTGCGCCTGCGCCGCGAGGGGGAGCCAGGCCAGTGCCACCACGGTCCACAGTAGTCGCGTTCTCATCGTTTTCCCCTTTGCTCTCTGTGAGCGTTCGAGTCCTTCTAGACCCAGCCCCTCCTTCGGAACATCCGAAGGGTCTCGGCGAAACGTTCCATGCCTTCGGGCATGGCCGACAGCGACACCCGGTTGTGATCGAGCATCGGTGGGAACGGGCGTCCGACCAGAATCCCCTGTTCCTCCATGCGACGGATGTAGAGTGGCTGCTCGCCGCGGATCTCATGGAACAGAAACGCGGTGTGGCTCTTGTAGTAGTGAAGACCGAGCTCATCCAGGCGCGCGGTCACCACAGCCTTGCACTGATCCCACGTCCTCAGACTCCTCTCATACCATCCCACTTCTTCGAGAGCGCCGAGCGCGGCCTCCACGCCCAGGGTGTTGGGGTTGGAACGAGTGGCATGGAGCTTCAGCCGCTCGGCCGTCTCGACACCGCAGATGCCATAGCCATCCGGAGCCCGGCGATCCCGTAGAGCTTGGAGAACGTGCGAGTGACCAGCACGTTCGACCGCTCCCTCGCCCACTGCTCAGCCGACCAGTAGCTGGCATCGTCCACGAACGGGTAGTAGGCCTCGTCGACGATGAAGAACACGTTGTCGGAGGCCGACGAGAACCAGTCGTCCAGCTGGGCGCTGGGAGTCAGTGTGCCCGTCGGATTGTTCGGATTGCAGATGTAGACCACCGTGGGCTCTTGCCACCCCTGGGCCATGCGTTTCATGCGTTCGACGTCGTGAGCGAACTCACTGGTGAGGGCCACCTGCTCGATACGGTACGGGTAGGGCTGCGCGTACCTGATGGCATTCTCGTACGTCGGACGTGCCTGGAGGATGCGACTTCTGGAAGACGCGTGAGCCTCGATGGCCATCCGGATAACTTCCGTGGAGCCGCATCCGAGGACCACATGCTCCGGGGTCAGGTCATGGAGCTCGGCAATCCGGGCCACGAGGGTCTCACGTCGGGGACCGGGATAGTGCGGCACTTCGTCCATCGCTCCGAGAATCGCGTCGTGCGCCCGCGGTGGAATGCCGAGCGGGTTGGCATTGTGATTCAGTCGTAGTGTGCCGTCCTGAAGCGCCGGAGCCGTTGACACCAACTCCCGTCCTCGGTCGGCTGCAAAGGCGGCGTTGGGGAGGGCCGCTAGTCCTACCGAGGCCTTCGCGCCACGCGACATGAATTCTCGACGGTCCATATTCATCACTCCCACGTATCTGCCCTTTGGGGTCGGGTCTGATTTTGCTTTGCTGATACGTCCATTCTAGTCGGACGATGCGCCAGTCGCGGTTCACGGTTTGTCACGGGCGACTAGATATGCACGAATCCCGTCGACGATCGCCTTGGCAAGCGCGTGATGGTAGTCGGAGACGCGCTGAATCTTACACAGTGGCGCCGTGACCGGCTCGGACGGCTTCGGTATCCCACACCTCACACCGCTCGATCGCGAATCCAGCCGAACGTCACGCGCGGTTGACGCTCGAGCGTCTCGGACATCTTGCCGGCCAGCCGATCGTAGCGTTCGGCCTGGCGGCCGAGGTACTCCTGTGCCCGCGCCGCGTGGCCCGTGACCACCCGTCCCGCAATATTCCAGGTCGTGACGAAGTGCTCGAGGATGGAAGCGTAGTCATGGACCGTGTAGACGCCCGCACGGTGGGCGACGCCGGCGTAGTGGTCGAACAGGTCGGGATCGCTGCCATCGTACATGAGTCTGCCTGGCATCGCGACGAGCCCTCGAATCATCGATCGGAACGCGAGGATGCCTCCCGCCGGGTCGTGTTCCAGCACCTGGGCCATCATGCGGGTGTAGAACGCCTCGTGCCGACCTTCGTCGCCGGCGATCGTCCGGCAGATTCGGGCGAGATTCGGGTCGCCCTCCCTGTCGGCGATCGTGCCGACGTTACCGTGTGACACGCGGGTCGCGCGCTCCTGAAAGGAGGTGTAGACCAGCTGTTCATAGGGATCCAGATGGCTCTTCGCCGTGAAGCCGTTCGTGATGAGATGATGAACCGTTCGTTCCACGGCGCACATGTTTACGCGGCCAGTCAGGCGGAGGTAGGCGCTGAGCAGGTCGCCGTGTCGATTCTCTTCGGCCGTCCATCCGCGAAGCCACCGAGCCCACGGCGCGGGGCTGGTGCCTTCCTTGTCCCTGACCAGTTCGTTGAAGGAGACCGAGTAGTTGGGCAGCGCCTCTTCGGTGACCATGTTGCCGACGAGGATGACGAGCAACTGATCGGAGATCGCCCGTGCCGTCGATCGGAAACCCTCGACCTGTTCTCGCCAGTTCTCGGCCTCCAGATCCGGCAGGTAGTCGGTTGGCTGCCACGCCTCCTCGATGGGGCGGAGTAGGTGGAGGTTTTCCGCGACGGTTGGCTCGATCGCCCGGATCACGTCACGGTGGCTTGTCACCGCGTCATCTGGGCGATCGCCGAAGTCCATGCTCTCTATGATATTGAGAAAGGGTCATCGACGTTTCGGCACCGGAGGAGCGCCAGGAGACCGGTACGGTCTCGTCCTGAGGTGCATCACGCGAGCGCGGCGGTGTGTTCCTCGTAGCTGCCCTTGAAGTGGAGGATGCGGCCGTGGTCGAACTGCCAGACGCGCGTGCCGACTTCCTCCAGCAGATCCTCGTCGTGCGTCACGAGGAGGAGGGTGCCTTCGTATTTCTGGAGCGCGACGTTCAGCGCGTTGATGGACTCGAGGTCGAGATGATTCGTCGGCTCGTCGAGCACGAGCAGGTTGGGCTTTTGGAGCATGATGCGACAGAAGAGCAGCCGGGCGGTCTCGCCGCCCGAGAGCGCGTGGGTCGGCTTCAATCCCTCCTCACCGCTGAAGAGCATCTGGCCGAGGAGGCCGTGAATGTCCTGCCGTGAGGCGCCAGGATCGAAGCTGTGCAGCCACTCGACCGCGGTCAGTCCTCTCTCGATCGCGCCGGTGTGGTCCTGCGGAAAATAGCCGACCGACACCTCGTGACCCCAGCGCAGCGTGCCGCCATCGCGATCAGCGCCAGACGACGGCATGTCGGGTGCGTCCGCCAGTAGCGCCTTGAGGAGGGTCGTCTTGCCGGCGCCGTTCCTTCCGACGAGCACGATCTTCTCGCCGCGGTTGACGATGGCGCTGAAGTCGGAGACGACAGGTACGTCGCCGAACGCCTTCGACAGACCCTCGAACTCGAGTGGGACGAGTCCTGACGGCCGCATGGTCGTGAACTTGATATACGGACGTTGAATATTCGACCGCGCCAACTCGCTGGTCTGGAGCCTCTCGACTTCCTTGCGCCGCGACGTCGTCTGGCTCGCGCGCGTGCCGGCGCCGAAGCGCGCGATGAATTCGTTGAGCTGCGCGATCTTCTTCTCGCGCTGGATGTTGTCGGACTCGATTCTCGATCGGATCTGGGTCTTGGCCATCACCATCTCGTCATAGCCGCCGGCATACGTGATGATGGTCTGGTAGTCGATGTCGGCGGTGTCCGTGCAGACGCGGTTCATGAAATGACGGTCGTGCGAGATGACGATCAGTGTGCCGTCGTAGCGACCGAGAAACTCCTCGAGCCAGTGGATCGAGTCGAGATCGAGGTGGTTCGTCGGTTCGTCGAGGAGCAGCGCCTCGGGATGCCCGAAGAGTGCCTGTGCGAGCAGGACCCGCATCTTCTGCCCTCCCTGCAATTCGCTCATCGTGCGCTCGCCCGCCGACTCCGCGATGTCGAGTCCCTGCAGCAGCACCGCCGCGTCGCTTTCCGCCGAGTAGCCGTCTTCTTCGCCGACGATCCCCTCGAGCTCACCGAGACGCATGCCGTCTTCGTTCGACATGTCGGGACGCTCGTAGAGCGCGTCACGCTCGGTCAGCGCGCTCCAGAGCCGCTGGTTCCCCATGATCACGGTGTCGAGGACGCGGTGGCGGTCGAAGGCGAACCGATCCTGGCTGAGTACGCCGACCTTCTTCGGACGCACGACGGTTCCGCGCTGCGGCTCCGACTCGCCGGTCAACAGGTTCATGAACGTCGACTTGCCGGCCCCGTTCGGTCCGGTGAGCCCGTAGCGCCGTCCCGCCAGGAACGTCGTGGTCACATCGTCGAACAGAATCTTCGACCCGAATCGCATGGAGACGTGGCTGACTGAGATCATAAACAGTCAAGTTTAACAGGTTCGGGACACAAAGACCCTGGGATCTGCTTGCTGGCAGTGAATCGGCCGGCGGCGGCCAGTCTTCGCCACCAGTACGCTGCACAGCCAGTACGCTGCACGGCCAGTACGCTGTACAGCAGCACCGGCCGAAGGTGTCACCGAGTCCCGGGTGCGGCGATCACGCCGACACCCTGCTCGTAGACGAGCCGGGCTCCCCGCTCGGCGGTCTGCTGCACGAGCGCCGCGCCGATCAGCCCGGCCGCCAGCAACAGGATGCGATGGCGTCGCACGCGCGGAAACCCGATCAGTGTCGCCGACCACCGTGCCATAGCCATGAGTCCCGCGTACCACATCGTGGCGAGCGCCCAGGTGCGATGGTCTTCGACGAGCGGGTGGGCCATGCCAGGGATGAACACGATAGAGGCGGCCTGCTGTCCCGTCAGATAGGCGGCGACGGCCGCCGCGGCGCCTGCGGCGTACAAGCCGGTGGCAGCCGGGCCCAACCAGGCAGGACGCGCGCAGAGGGCATCCGCGAGATCAACGATCACGGCCGTGATCAGCAGGACGACGGGAAAGTGGATCACGAGCGGGTGAAGGTTCGGCGCCCAGCCTGGAATCAGTGACATCACTGCCTCACGCCTGCCGCAGGCCGCCAGGGTTGCGGCTGCGCATCATGGGACGAGCGGTGCGAGTGGGATCACCATCACGAAGGAGAGCGACCACGGGCTCGCGTCATCCAGAAACCGCTCGTCGCCAATGACGTCGCCGGCCTTGGGAAGACCGGTCGCGACGTAGTCGAGCGAGAGCTCTGCCTCGACATGACGCAGCCAGTGCCCCTGCCGCAGCCGATTGAAGAGGTGAAACGCCGTGTCCCACTCGAGGTTGAGCTTGTGCGTGTAGGTACTGGCGGACCGGGGCGTCTGGCCCGGGCTGAATTTGTCCACGACATCCACGTGCGAGGACACCCAGCCGCCCGTCTGGTCGGAGTCGAACAGATCGAAGTTGGCCTCGACTTCGATCTCGATGCCATTGTCGCGAAGCTCGGCGCGCCCCAGATCACTGGCCGTCACGCCGGTGAACGGATGCATCGACGTGCCCCCGAATGGTACGAAGATGGCCTCGAGCGTGAGCCCGACTCTCGGGATTTCGGTTGGCACCTCCAGCGCGAGGATCAGCTCGAAGACCGTCTCGCGCGGAGCGCGTTGGACCACCCCGTCAACCTCGATCCGCGGGCGCCGGCCGAGGTTCTCCATCGTGAACGTCGGCTCGATCTTCAGCTCGGGTGCACACAAGATGGCGCACGCGTTCGGACCTTGCGCGGCCGTCGGCGCCGCGAGTAGCAGGAGACATGCAAGGCACGTCACCGCGGTGGCCAGCGTCCGTCTGCTGCGCACGTCTGTTTCGCCTCCTGAGAACGAAGGACCCGTCAATTCGCGACCCGCCATGGCGACACGCCGGGCCACGTCTTGAGTTCCTCGATGGCCCACGCTGCGGAACGGTCGGTGTGGCACGACGTACACGGGTTCGGCACGCCGTACCGCTCCGTGGTCACTGGCGAGATGAACTTGAACGTATGGCTCCGGACGTTCACGTCGCCAACCGTCCGGGCGATGAGCGGCATGTGACAGGCGACGCATCGGCTCCCTTCGCTCCCTGCCGCATGTTGCGTGTGATACTCGACTGTGCCGCGCGGGCCGGGTTGGAGCTGCGGATCGTGGCACTGGAGGCAAACCGCGTCATCCGGCAGCCTGAGGTCGGCGCCGTACGGCGTGCCGTGCACATCGTGGCACCCCTCGCAGCGCACGCCCTTGACCGACATCTGACTCTGTACGTAGTCGTTTCCCTGCATGCGGTTCTTGTGCGCGGAACCCTCGGGCCAGTGCGTGAAGCTCTCCTCGCCCAGATGATGTTCCTCGAGTTTCCAGACATCGCTCAGCCGATCGCCGGGCTCGTAGCCAACCGGCCAGTCGTAGTACCGGCCGTCGATCGGGTTCGTGCGAGGCTGGCCCTGCGAGTGGCACTGGATGCAGACGTCGTTGGCTCGGACGTCATCGAGCCGGGCCGGATTCACGATGGTCGACGCGACGGGATACTCGACGTGAAGACTGCCGGCACCATGACATTTTTCGCAGCCAACGTTCCATTCGGTGACCGACTTCGTCTTGATGTCGTAGTTGACCTGACAGCCGTCGCACAGGGGTCCCGTGGGGCGCTGCATCTGGTCGGCCGGGTAGTGCTCGACCCACCAGTCGCGTCCAGGCTCCACGTAGTAGCGGCGCCACGTCCGGTTCCGGACGTCCCACTGGGCCGGGAAGACGAAGTAGTCGTCCCCGATCCTGGTGAAGTACCGCTGCTTCCACTTGCTGCCGTACGTGAAGTCGACGTCTTCCGGCCGGAACGTCACCAGCGGATTCGGACTGGAGAAATCGCCGAGGATGACACCGGGGATCACCTTTGGATCCTGTAAGACGTTCGCCATGAGCGTGTCTTTCCAGCGCGCGAAGATGTCTTCGTGACAGGATTCGCAGGCTGCGGACCCAACGAACGCCTTGGTCGCTCCGGAAGGAGGGTCGGCTGGACCGCACGCGGCGATGGCAGTCACGGACAAGACGACCACCGCCAATCGGCAGAATGCGCGGTCCGAGTGTTGGCCGTCCGTCAAACGTCGACTCCGTCTTGAACGCATGCCGAGAGAGGAGCACCAGTCCAAGAGCATCTTATGCTGAAACGGTCGATGCTCGGACGCCGTGGCCCTTGGTCGGCTACACCGTTCCCCTGCTAGTGGACTGTCCTAGCCCTGTCGACAGCACTCTCCAGGCGGGGCATCCCATCTGGCGGCGTAGCTCCTCGCTCACATATTCCAATATTCTCGCTCGTCGCGCCTGGCCAGCCGCGCGCCGCGCTCTGAAGCGCACTATCGAAATGACTAGTCAATATACGTAGCGCGAAGGCTTCAGCCGAGCGGATCTCGAACCCGCGTGCCGCTGGCGCTTGGCTAAAGCCGGCGCGCTACGTACGCACAGGCGCGAATGACCTCCGTCAGGGGTTGTGAAACCGGTTCTAGGACAGTCCACTAGTCGTTCACGGCGCCGAGCCCGGCCGCGCGGCCGGTCGACCAGGCCCAGGCGAAGTTGTGGCCGCCGATCGGGCCAAACGCGTCGAGCATCTCACCGCACAGAAACAGTCCTGCGTGGCGGCGGCTCTCGAGCGTTCGGGGATTGACCTCCCCGAGGGCGATGCCACCACCGGTGACCTCGGCCTTCTTGTAGCCCTCGTCGCCAGTCCACGGCAGGACGAACGCGGTCAGCGCCTCGAGCAGCGCGACGCGTTCGCCGCGGAGCAGTTCGGCAGCTCGTCGATCGGGAGGGATGCCCGCCTCGTCGAGCAGTTGCTTCGCCAGCCGCTGCGGCAGATGCTGCGACACCGTCGACACGACCAGGCCCCCCGCGGCCGCGAGCGCTCGCTGCCACTCATCGGCGTCTTTCGCCGACCACGCGACACGAAGCACGGCGGCACGCGCAGGATCGCTGCCCGTCATCCGGCTACGCACGGCGACGTGCGACAGATCGAGCACCGACGGGCCGCTGTAGCCGCGATGGGTGAACAGAAATCCGCCTGATGCCTCGGCCGACGTTCCGCGCCATTTCGCACGCAATCTCACGGCGAGCGACACGCCGGAGAGCACCGCATGCGCTGCCGGTTCAGCGATGAGTGGCGTGAGCGCTGGATACGTCTCGTGCACCTCGTGGCCAAGCCGGGCCGCGAGGCGGATCCCCGTGCCGTCGCTGCCCGTGGCCGGCACCGACAGCCCACCTGTCGCCAGCACGACCGACCGCGTCGTGATCTCGCCTCGTGTCGTCTCGACCCGCCAGCCCTCTGACGATGGAGTGAGGCCTGTGAGCGATGTGTCATATTGAAACTGAACGCCGCGCCTCCTGGCCAGCTCGATCAGTCCGTCGCGCACATCCCTGGCGCGGTCGGAGACGGGAAACAGCTTGGCCGTCTCGTTCTCGAGCTTGAGCGGGACGCCCACCTCACGTTCGAAGAACTCACGCTGCGCGACGAGGGGCCACGCCCGCAGCATGCCTCGGAGCAGATGACTGGGCGAATCGGTGACGAATCGATCGGGTTCGAGCGCGCCGGGCAGAACATTGCACCGGCCACCGCCGCTGATGAGGATCTTTCGACCGCCATCGGTCGTCCGCTCGATGACGATCACCGACGATCGCCGTGCGGCGAATATCGCGGCTGCGAGTCCCGCGGCGCCGGCGCCGACTACGACGATGGGAGCCATGAGGGAGAGCCAGAAGGCACAGGGTCGCTATCGTATCGTCGATCTGGGGTTCGACCTTGCGTGGGATATGCTGATCGGCGCGGCCTCGGCTGGTCGGCGTTGGCGCTCAGGTGGCGTCGTGGGCTGGGACTGGGCTTGGGGACCGCCATCCATCAAGATAGGCCACCATGTCAAAGGAGCTTCTGAAGACATTCGTCGGTTCGTGGGAGGGGACGTGCCGCACGTGGCTTCAGCCTGGAGAGCTGGGCGACGAGTCAGATGTACGGGGTGTCATTCGCCCGATGCTCGACGGACGGTTTCTTCGTCATGCGTACGACGCCACGATGAAGGGCCGGCCACGTCACGGAGAAGAGATCATCGCATTCAACTCCATCACAAACTTGTTTCAAGTTGCGTGGGTCGACGATTTTCACATGAATGACGGCATCATGTTCTCAGAAGGCGAGGCGACTCCGGGAGGGTGTGCCGTGACCGGCAAGTACGATGTGGGTCCCAACGATCCACCCTGGGGTTGGAGAACGGTCTTCGAACTGACTGACGACGACCACCTCACTATCACGGCATACAACATCACGCCGGGCGGAGAGGCATCGAAGGCAGTCGAGACCCGATACCGTCGGTCGAAACCGTGACCTCTCGCGGACTGACGACGGTTCGCGACCGTCATGTGATCTGACGCGCTCATCAACACCGTACCGCCTACTCCGGTTGATCGCGCCATGGCGGCGTCCATGGCTTGATGCGGCCCTCCCACAGGGCCCGGTTGTTCTCCTGGCACACATACTCCATGAGCTCGAACGACGAGAGCGTGAACGTGCGCTCGTTCGTCCACGGCCGTGTGTACGCCTTCGGGTCGTCGATCGTCATCGAGTACTTGATGTGACCCTCGTCGACACGCTCGAACGTTTGGATCATATGCAGGGCGTCAGAGTGGGGATGACCGGCGGTGTCGATCCTGGTGTAGCCGTTGAAGCCGACCGTGTCGACGACCAGCGTGTCGTCTTCCCACCTGCCGACCGAGTGTCCAAACCAGGTGGGGTCGTTCTCGGCATGGTCACGGCCGTCGAGCGGAATCACATGAAACCAGGTGCCGAGTTCGAACAGGATCGCCACATGCGTGTCGGTCTGCATGATGCGCATCGGGAACGGGCCGTTGATGGAGCGAGGCAGCCCATACGGGAAGCAGTTTCCCGTGTAGTCGCCCTCTGCCGGATCGTAGCTGGTCCAGTTCTCAAGACCCCAAGGCGTGAACGGAAGTTCGGCGATGCCCTGGTGACCGGGCCGCTCCTGGGTGACGTCGCGAACATACGGTCGGTCCCAGATACCACTGAAGTCCGGTCGACCATTGGCGAGTCGAGGAGTCGGCCCCGTGGGCACGGTCGGTGCGTCCGGTGAACCGGCTTGTGGTTCGGCCTGGGGCGATTGCTCGGTCTGGCCAGCAATGGTCGGGGGTGCCCACACAAGGCCCACGACGACGGCCAGAGTCACGATCGACATCCAACGCATTTTCATGGCGACCCTCCATTTAGCGGTGAGGGTAGTCTACTCTGTCGATGCTTGCGTGGGTCGACTCACGGTGCGAGAATGCGATCCATACCCCCGCGCGTTGACTCGTCCGATTCCACGGAGATTGACGATGAGCACCAAGTGGCCTGCGATCGTTGCCGGTATCGGAACCCTCCTGGTGGCACTGCCCGTGCTCGCCCACCACTCGTTCTCGGCGGAATTCGATGCCAACTCGCCCGTCGAGGTGACCGGCTCGGTTACGAGAATCGAGTGGCTGAATCCTCACGTGTGGTTCTTCGTGGATGTCGCCAGCGAGGCGGGTGAAATCACGAACTGGGGCGTGGAAATGGGCAGTCCCAACCAGCTCGTGAGAGCTGGTTGGAGTCGGACGACGATGAGCATCGGTGACGTCGTTGCCGTGGAAGGCAGTCGGGCTCGGGACGAGAGCGACAACGCCAGCGCGAGGGTCATCACGTTGGCCAGCACGGGTGAGCGGCTGTTCGCCGCCTCGAGCCAAGTACCCGGCAGCGGACGGTAGCGTCGAGCGTCTTCGACGTGAAGCCGTTGTCAGTGCTCCGTGTCCCAATCGAGGGCGCGGTCGACCGTGCCGAGGAGCGTCGGAACGTCGCCGAACAGCTCCGACGCGATGTCGCGCCAGTACGACGAGCGGACCCGCTCGGTGCCAATAGCGCCAACGGGCAGTACGGGATCCCTGCGGGCAACCCGTTCGCCGACGACCGAGGGACCGACACGCTGGGAGAGATCTACGCCATCGGTGCGCGCAACCCCCAGCGCTTTTCCTGGGATTCAGCCAACGGCCAGATGTTCATGGCTGACATCGGCCAGAACACCGTGGAGGAGATCAGTCCCGTCACGGCCGGCGCCAACCTCGGGTGGAATGCGTGGGAGGGCAGCTTCACGTACATCAGTCGCGACGGGGTGGATCCAGCCAACCCGCGCGGCGATGCCGACATGACCTTTCCGGTCGTGGAGTACGACCAGCAGGATCGCCTGCTCCAACGCAGTGCTGCCGCCACGATGGGATCCATCTACAGGCACGACGAGATTGCTCAATTGACTGGCCTGCTGCTCTTCGGCGACAACCCAAGCGGCGAGATCTTCGCCATCGATGCGGACCACCTTCCGGAAGGCGGCCAGGATCCGATGCGTCGCGTGCTGCTCGTCGACGACGGCGTGCCGAAGACGCTGCTTCAGATTATTCGGGAGAAGAACGCCGAGCAGGGTACGCCGAGCGCGTCGCGCGCGGATCTCCGCTTCGGCCTGGGCCCGGACGGCCGGGTGCTCCTGCTCAACAAGGGCGACGGCACGGTCCGGTTGCTCGTGCCGTAGCGTGAGGCGCGAGTCGTCACACGTCTTTCGGAAGAGGAAGGATGCCCTTCGGGGGAATTGCCTCCGCGATGCCGATCGCGGAGCCCGGCTCAGGACGCCCCGCCGCGAAGACGCCGGCCCTCGGATGGGGCGGCGGGGCGTGACAACGCCTCAGACGAAGCGTGAGAGCGTGACGTCGAGGTGCCTCGCCCGGCTCGGAGCCTGCCCCCACTGAATGAGGATCGGACTCTGGTAGGTGCCGTCGGTGATGGCACCCTCTCCGGGTGAGTCGTAGTCCGACACGAGGAGGTTGACCGAGCGCTTCATCCGGAAGAGCCGGTCGGCTGGCAACGCCATGACCCGTGCGAGCAGGCGCTCCAGCAGTGATTCCTTCAGGTTCAGCGCATCGACGAGCTGATTGAGCGCCTGCACCAGGTCGTACGTCGCGTACCCCATCGTCTTCGTGGGAATCGTCCGAGGGTCCTCGAGCGCGTGTCGGCCCTTCTCCGCCATGAACCGAACCGGGTTCCGAAGTACCTCGCTGAGGTCGTGCCGCATCAGCAGCGTCTCGTACTCGTTCACTGTCAGGGCGGCCTGGCGTTCCTCGTCTGCAAGCTCCAGACGGACGCAACCCTTGGTCACCTGGTGATGGCGTGCCAGCTGGGTGACGAGCTCGTAAAGGCCGCGGCCTGGGGTCTTGAGGTTGACCGAATCGATCGGATGGCCAGAGACCGGCACCGTCAACCGCTCGCGCGCCACCTCGATGGCATCGTTGTAGCCAACGACGGACGTCAGTCGCTTCCGAGGCCGGCCGTTGACGACCCCGTCCAGATCGACGAATCGGACCCGCGCGCCCGGTCGGTGAGGATACGTGACGCAGGTGCGTAGGCCGGCCGCCATGAACGCGAGGTGGGAGTCGGCATTGCGCGGCTCGACCTCCCGCTGCGCGCTGGAGAGCTCCGTTCGCAGCTCGAGTTTATCGTGTCGGTAGCTGGCGCCCTGAGGAAACATCGCGCGAAAGGCCCCCATGTATCCAGTCAACGCGCGGCGCCTGCGACCCAACCGTCCGTCGAGCCCAGGTTCCAGGTAGCCGGCCGTGGTGTGGAAGGAGCAGTAGAGCCACCGGCGAAAGGCGTCCAGGGCGTCCCCGTGTCGAGCCGACACCTCGGCATTGACGTCGATCGCGTCGAAACGCGACCGTGGCTCGAGCTCGAGTCTCAACTCCCGCGGTGCATGTAACACGGCCACAGAGGCTCCATCCTCCTCCGCCGATACGGCCCATCGTCGAGCAGACCGTACCCGCGAGCAGAGTGCCGACCCGCAGCAGGGAGAATACCACCGTTCTTGACCATCGAAGACGATTCGGGTGAGATTGGCCGACCCGCGAGCCACAGCTCCACTCACCCGACTGGCTCCACGACTCACCCCGGGTCCCTGCTCTCGCACGCGGCCCCACGGGTATGATGACCCTGCGAACGTTCACTATTCGGAGGAGGACGCGACATGGCGACCCTCGTCAAGAGTCCCACCGCCCGCAGCCTGAACACCGTTCAGGCCTTCCTGAGACTCATGCTCTGGCTGGTTTCGCTGGCGGTGTTCTTTGGCCTCACAGTCCTGGTGTCCGGCATCCTGGCCGCGATGTCGAGCTTTCTGGGCGCACCGACCCTCGCCATAGGCGGGGTCGTCTCGCTGATCCTGGCCACGATGGTCAGCCGGACCCTCTACGTCATCCCGGAATACCAGCGGGTGGTCCTGCTGCGCCTGGGCAAGTTCGTCGGCGTCAAAGGCCCCGGCCTCTTCTGGGTCATTCCGTACCCACCGTTGGCGGCTCATTGGCGTCGAGCCCGCGGCTCTTGATGTCGCCAACGACGCCCACGATTGTCAGCCATCCTTGGTCGTCGCCTTCCCGCGCCCACCGGAACCGTTGACCAAGGGGATCCCCGCTCGGCCAGTATCGACGCGCCATGCTCTCGTTGATCACAGCCACGAGCCGCGCGTCCTCGACGTCGCGCGCCTGGACGCCGCGGCCGCGCCGGATCGGGATCGCCATGGCACCGAAGTACCGATGACTGATGGCGCTGTAGCCTGCCGCCGGTGCGTCGGCGGCCGGAACCGGTCGGCCCTCGATCTGAAAGCTCACGGTGCCACTGCCGTCCACGATCGGTAACTGGCTGACCGACGCCGCGGCGACGACCCCCGGCAGGCGCTCGATGCGGTCGAGCGCGCGGCTCACGTAGGCTTTCTGCGCCGGCACGGTTCGGTACGTCGGCGGACCGAGAAAGGCCGACAGGTGCAGCACGTTGCGGGGATCGAATCCAGGGTCCACCGCCACGAGCGAGGCAAAGCTCCGCGTCAGCAACCCGGCGCCGATCAGGAGGACCAGCGCCATGGCGACCTCGGCCACGACGAGCGCCGCGCGCAGGCGCTGGCGTCCTCGTCCGGCTCCGGCCTGCGTACGGGCGCTGTCCACGAGTGATTGGTTTGCCGTGACCCGCGTGCCCTGGAGCGCCGGTATCAGTCCGAACAGCACGGTGGTTGCCATCGAGACGAAGACGGTGAACGCGCACACGGTGAGGTCGATACGGACCTCGTCCAGCCGCGGGATGTCGATGCCAGGCTGGCTCCCCAGGATCCGGATGCTCCAGTACGCAAGGACGATTCCACTCGTCCCGCCAAGCCCGCCAAGCAGGAGGCTCTCCGTGAGAAACTGTCGCACCAAGCGGCCTCGGCCCGCACCGATGGCGGCGCGGATCGCCGACTCGCGCTGCCGCGTGCTCGCGCGCGCGAGCAGCAGGCTCGCGACATTGCCGCAGGCGATCATCAGGACCAGCCCCACGGCGGCCAGGAGCACCAGCAGCGCCGGCCGGACGTCTCCGACCAGCGTCTCGTGCGCCGATACCAGGCGGACACCCCAGTCCGTGTTCGAGTCCGGGTAGTCCTGCGCCAGCCGCTGCCCGATGACGTTCATCTCGGCCTGGGCGTCGCCTCGCGACACGCCATCTCGCAGTCGAGCGGCGGAGAAGAGAAATCGCGACCCTCGTTCGGATGCGCCGAGTTGCTCGCCGATCGGCGCCCACAGCAAGACGTCCTCTTCGGGGAACCGGAATGTCGCCGGCATGACCCCCACGATCGTGTGGGGTCGGCCGTTCAGCGACACGGCTTGCCCGATGACATCGGGAGCGCCGTCGAATACGCGTTGCCAGGCGGAGTGGCCGAGCACCACGACGAACTCGTTGCCGGGGCGATTGTCTTCCGGCGCGAGCGTGCGCCCGAGCCGTGCCGGGACGCCGAGTAGCGGGAAGAACGAACCGGTGACACGACCACCCGCGAGTCGCTCCGGCACGTCTCGGCCGGTCAGGTTGAAGGTCCACCTGACGAGCTGAGCCATCGGTTCGAAGCTCGTGGCGTGAGTCTGCCAGTCCTCGAAGTCGAGCATCGACGAGGCGTACGGGTTGCGACCGAACTCGGGATGGGTGCCGTGAAAGACGACGAGCCGATCGGCGGCGCGGTAGGGGAGCGGTCGGATCGCGACACCGTGGACCACGCTGAAGATGGCTGCGTTGGCCCCGATCCCGAGCCCCAGTGTGAGGACCGCGACCAGAGTGAAGCCGGGATTTCGCCGGAGCATGCGAGCACCGAAGCGCAGGTCCTGCCACCAGCTGTCGATCGACGGCAGGATCCAGACGTCGCGGCACTCCTCCTTGATCTGCTGAACGCCACCGAACGCGACACGCGCGCGTCGATGCGCCGCTTCCGGTGACATGCCCTCTGTGACGTAGGTGCGAACCTGCTCGTCGAGGTGGAACTGCAGCTCCCGGTCGACTCGTGGTTCGACCGTCCGCCACCGGAGCCACGTCCTGAGCCAGTGCATGAGAGCTCCTGTCAGTCGGCAGTCTCCAGGACGAGGGTGATTGCGGTCGAGAGGTGCTCCCAGTGCGACCGCTCGAGATCCAGTTGCCGACGTCCGGCGGCCGTCAGGCTGTAGAACTTCGCCTCTCGCCCGGTCTCGGTCGTGCGCCACGTGGCGCGGACCCACCCGCGGCGCTCGAGTCGGTGCAGGGCCGGATACAGCGATCCCTGCTGGACCTGGAGCGTCTCATGGGAGATCTGCTTGAGGCGCTGCGCGATCGCGTACCCATGAATCGGGCCGAGTGCTGCGACCTTCAGGATGAGCATGTCGAGCGTGCCCTGGAGCACGGTTGATTTTTGTGTGTGCATGTCGATGCCTAGACGGTCGACACGTAGTCTGGTGCTGACATAGGTAGAATGTCAAGGTGTGTGGGATTCTGACCGACTCGGGCGCTGACACTCGCTCCGGCGAAGGCCGGGCCAGGCGGCACCGGGTGTCGACATGGTCTGCGATCGGGCTGATGGCGGCGGTGTGGTCGACCGCGTTCGCCGCCGGCGGCGCTCGCGCGTTCGCCATCCAGGCTCCACGTCGTGCGCCGGACGTCTACTTCGCACCAACCTGGCACGCCGTGGCGGACGCGATGCTGGTGCTGGCCGGCGTGACCCCGAACGACGTCGTCTACGACCTCGGATCGGGTGACGGTCGGATCGTGATTCTCGCTGCCCAGAAGTACGGGGCACGCGGCGTCGGAGTGGAGCTCCAGTCCGACCTGGTCGAGATCTCTCGTCAAGTTGCGCGGGAGGGCGGAGTTTCGGATCGAGTCACCTTCATCGAAGGCGATTTTTACACTGCGGACATCGCCGACGCCACAGTCGTGGCACTGTATCTGTCGCCGGGGGCCAACCGACGGCTCGAACCGAAGCTGCGGAGCGAACTCGAGCCGGGCACGCGGATCGTCTCACACCAGTTCCGGATCGGTGGCTGGCCGCCGATCAAGACGGTCCGGGCCGAGGATGGCACGGATTTGTTTCTGTGGGTCGTTCCCGCGCCGTCGCGTCGTCAACTCGATAGGCCGCGCGGCGCGTCCTGACCGAGTCGCCCGGTCAGTTTTAATTTGCGCGCGACCAGGTACAAGACCATCGCGACTGCCCAGGCGCGTCCGAGCCCTGCGGCCAGACTTTGCCAGTCTCCCGCTGGGTCCCGCGCATAATCCTGCCAGATCAGGAGGATACAGAGGGTCGAGATCCAGGCGAAGACCGTTCCGTATTCTTTTCGGATGACCTTCTGCCAATCGAAGCGACTCCCGGTGAGCGTTTCTCTGAGGCCATGGAACCTGAATCCGAACCGCGGGACCGCGAGGCAGTAGGCATCGTACTGGTCACCGAACATCGACCGCAGGAAGCCCTCCTCGGCGAGCGTGACGGCCAGATACGCGGTGCCAAAGAATCCGACGGTGAGTCCGATGGTCCAGATATTTCCGTGGACGAGAGCGAGACCAGAGTACATCGCGACGTTCCCCACGTACATCGGGTTCCGACAGTGCGCGAACAGACCCTCGGTGACCAGATCCTCGGCGTAGATGCGCCTATCCCTCCCGCCACGCATGATGTAGGCGAAGCCGGTGACGACTACCCTGAGGAGTTGACCGGTGAAGGCGAGGCCGAGACCGACCGCGTCGACCCAGCCGTCGACCGCATGGCCGATCGGTGGCGTCGGTGTGAAGCCGAGGAAGAGCCCTGCCGTGACGAGCGGAAACAGGGCATTCCGGGTGCGGAACACCAGATGCCCCAGGGCCGCGAGACCGCCTGGTCGAGCGGCGTTGGAACTCATGAAAGAGTCGGGCGTGGAGGGGTCGCGAAGCGTCGAGCGTGGCCTACTTGTAGGCCACGATCCCGCAGAAGTTGTACCACTTGAAGAACACCTCGACGTGGCTGAATCCGGATCGCTTGAGGAGTTCCTCGTCTTCTTCGAATCGGTACGGGATGAGTACGTTCTCGAGCGCCTCGCGCTTCTGCGAGATCTCGAGTTCGCTGTACCCGTGCCGTCGTTTCATCTCGTAGTAGTGGTTGATGAACAGCCGATTGAAGGTGGAATCGCCACTGAGGACCTTCTCGATCAGAATGACCGCGCCACCGTCGTTGGTGCCCTCGGCGATCTGTCCGAGTAGCTGATGCCGATTGAGCGGTCGAAGGAATTGCAGCGTCAGCAGGAGCAGCGTGACCGACGCGTTCTCGACGTTGACGCCCGTGTCCAGATCCTCGCAGCGGAGCTGATACGGCCGCGCGAAGTTCGCCTCCTGCAGCTTGGCGCGGGCCTTGTCGAGCATGTGCTGCGAACTGTCAATTCCGACGAACTCGACGTCGAGTGCCGGGTCGAGGACCTCGTGCATCGCCAGGAAGGTCGTGCACGTGGCACATCCCATGTCGTAGATCCGAGACCCATGGGTCGCGAAATCGCAGACGAGCTCACCCGCCATTCGCTGCATCTCGCGGTAGTAGGGCACCGAACGGTCGACCATGTCGTCGAAGACCGATGCGACGGCCGCCGTGAAGTCGAAGTCGTCCACGCGCGCGTGGGGCTCGGCGAAGACTCTGTCCGTCTGCGTGCCTCGTGTCTCGTCCTTCATGTCGTCTGTATCCCGCCACGTCCACGACGAATCTTCGCCCTATTCTGCCAGCCGGCCGTCAACTTGACAATGCCGTCGGAGGTGCTCGCCGTGCGAACGCGGGCGCCGTGCCGGCGCGTGCCACGGTCGTGGCACTGTCTCTGTTCATCGGGGCCGACCGACGGCTCGAACCGAGCTCCGGCGGGAAGGTCCGGCCGGGCGCCACACTCCGGAATCCAGTACTCGATCAGCGAGTACCGTCTACTAGCTGAGCTGCTGCATCATGGCACCCGAGTCGGTGACGCCCCAGTGCTCAACGACCTTGCCGTCCTCGAATCGGACGAAGTCGGCGAACGGCACGGCTATCGTCTTTCCGGTCGGCGCCATGCCGAGGAACGCCTCGTGCTCGACGAAACTCTCGGCGATGACCTCGTCGATGACTTCGAGCCTGCCGGCGTTGATCGCATCGTAGAAACGACGAACCACGGTCTTGTTCGCGGATGACATCGATACCTCCTTGGGGGGACTCTGATTCCGGCCATCATAGCGCGGCGTCTCGGCCGTTGCCTCAGGCCGAGGCGCCGCACCAGTGAGGCGTGGAGAGCGTCGAGCGGCCAGTCACGAGTCGTTCGCCGTCCTGCGTCCTCCGTTCTCTCTACGTCTCTATGTGCTTGCGGTGCACCACAGGAAAGGCGGTGTCATCACGTGCCAGCTCGCCAGGTCGAACACGCACGTCCGCCTGCGTAATGATGGGATCCGTTCCAGCCCTCGGATCCCATGTGACATCGTCTCCCAGGAAGCGAAGCGAAATGGCGACCCGACGGTCGGTAGCCGACTGGTTACCGCGTGCACTGTGGAGGATGTGGGCGGAGAAGAGGAGAGCGTCGCCAGGCTCGACGGCGAATGACAGGACGTCGTACGCGTCGCGTCTCTTCTCGATGTCAGGGCACTCCTCGTCGTCGCTCACCCCGATCCACTCGTCTCCCGCCTTGGCGTCGATGAAGACCTTCGGTCGGTAGTGCTTGCCCCAGCGGTGCGAACCACGCACGAACTCGAGCGCGCTCGATTCGACATCGTTCGGCGTGAGCGCGACCCAGGCGGAGCAGACCTGCTGTCCGGTGAACGGCCAGTAGGGAATGTCCTGATGCCAGGGTGTGGGCGTCTCTGTTCGCGGCTCCTTGATGAACAGGTGGTCGAAGTAGAAGCGGACTTCCGTGGCGTCCATGGCCTGGCCGCACAGCCGTCCGAGCCCGGTCTCGAATGCGAACGCCCGAATGTCAGCGTTCTCGCGCCACATGTATCGGCCGTCGTAGCTCCGCCCCGAGACCTCGCCGCTGCGGCCCGTGTCGACGATGTATTCACCCGCGGGCTGGGCGACGATCGCATCGACCGCACGGAGCATGCGCTCGGTCCAGCTTGGGTCGACGGCCTGACGCACGAGCACGACGCCATCGGCCGCATAGGTGCCCCTCTCGTCCGCGGTGAGGTCTCGGGTCATGTCATCACGTCCGGTTCAGACAGCACTTCTTGAACTTGAGCCCGCTGCCGCACGGGCATGGTGAATTGCGCCCGATCTTGCGGGGCCTCGCACGGATCACGCGCAGGAGTTCGCCTGCGAGCGTTCCGACGTCCTGCCTGAACACACGCTCGAGCATCGCGGTCAGCTCCGGATGCTTGCGGCGCATGAGATCCGGTCGCTCGAAGAAGTACTCCGTGACCACCGCGAAGAATTCGGCCTCATTGGTCAAGCCGTACGGTTGGATGTCGGAGTCGCCGGCGCGCATTTCGTTCATCTTTCGACGAACGAGTTCGATCCATGGACCGACGGTCAGGCGATCGAGGCCGACGCCAGGAATGCCGTCGATCTCTCCGTCGGACTTGTCGACGAGGTGCGCGAATTCGTGGAGGCCGACGTTGCGTTTGTCCGCGGCGTTGCGAAACCCCTGGAGCAGATCGGGACGCGAGAGGATCATGATCCGGTGCATCGCGCCGGTGCCGACCATCCCGAGCGTGCGATGCCCGTCGTCCACCTCGAAGCGCTCGTTGAAACGATCCGGATAGACGAGCACCTCGGAGATCTGATGCCACTCCCACTCGGGAAACCCGAACACCGGAATGACCGCGCTCACGCCGGCTAGCAGCCGCGTCGTCTCGTCGAGCGGAAAACCGATCCCGGTGATCTGCTTCTCGCCGAGGAAGAGCTGAAGATCGCGGCGGAATCGAGCTCGGTCGTCCGGCCCGAGCGCCCGATAGAAGACGACCTCGCGGTCGAGAATCACGGTCCACTCGACCGGAAACGGTTGGGCGCGGATGCGGTCCCGGTGGCGCACGTCGCGCGTCCAGAGCCAGTACGCGGCGACTCCGACCAGTCCGGCTGCCGGAGCCGAGAGCCAGACGGTCGGTGGATCGGCCAGTGCTGACCACGCCAGCATCGCCAGGCCGACGATCAGCGCCGATCCCGCCGCGGCGACCTGCCGGGTGCGTCGCTCCCAATTGGGGACGAATACCTGCGGGGCGAACGCGTCGGCGTGTCTCTCGTCGGTGGCGGGTTCTGGGGTTAGGTCCGGCATGCGACTGTCGCCCGGGACGCCGGGCACGGCCATTGTACCGTCGGGTGCTCTGTCATCCTCTGTTCATGCGCGGATCGGGACCATGGGGGAGTCCCAAGATGTCGCATTCATCGTTCGGCTACCGCTGCCGGCGCCATGATCTAGCGCTCGTCCCAGGGTTGCGCCGCCAGGCCGTTGAGGTCCCAGACCACCTGACCCGCCCGGATCGTCAACTCGCTCTCGAGCTTTCGCGATCCGTCGAGTCGGCCGCCGTCCACGTCGATGAACCCGAACGATCCGTCGCGCAGACTCAGCACGGCCACGTCCGCCTCGCTCCCCTCGCTCAGGGTGCCGAGCTCCGGCCGTCCGATGACTCGCGCGGGCTCCGTCGTCGCTCGCGCGATCGTCTCCTGGAGCGTCATCCCAAGCGTGAGAAACTTCGACATGACGCTCAGCAGATCCTTCGCGGCGCCGTTGATGTTTCGCGAATGCAGGTCGGTGCTGATGGTGTTCGGCCAGAAGCCCTGTTGGGTGGCCGGAACTGCCTGGCTGAAGACGAAGCTTCCCGCCCCGTGTCCGACATCGAAGATCACACCGCGCCTCTGCGCCTCGAACAGGTACGGTCGGACTGCCCCCTGCGCGTCGAGCATCGGCACGCGGGCCAGATACATGTGCGTCGAGATGTCGCCGGGCCGTAGGTGACTCGTGACGAGTTCCTGGTACGGGCGCTCCGCCCGAAACGCACCGAAGTCGACCATGATGGGCGTATCGGCCAGGCGTCCGGCTTCGACCGCGCGATCGACCGAGTCCCACTCGGGCCCTTCGTAGTGCGCGCTCTTGACACCCACGAGCACATCTCGATTGTCGCGAATTCGCATCGCCGTCAGACGAGGGTCCATATCGCTGACGTTCTGCTCGACGATTGCGCGCATGCCGTTGCCGACGATGTTGAGGAACGCGAGCACGCGGACACGGGCCTGGTCGATGATGTTGCGCCTGAACGCCGGAAACGTGCGCCAGCCGCTGCTCCCGGCGTCGACGATCGTCGTCACGCCGGCGCGGAAGCTGAAGTCGTCGGGGCGGATGCTTGCCTGCCCGCCACCCCATCCGTTCGGCACGTCGGTCCCGTAGTAGACGTGCGTGTGGAGGTCAATTAAGCCGGGCGTGATGTACAGCCCACTCGCATCGACGACCACGTCCGCCTCGGCAGGTGGAATCGCCGGCGCCACTCGTGCGATCCGCCCCTCGTCGATGGCCACGTCCATCTGGCCGTCGAGGTCGTTGATCGGATCGATCACGTGCCCGCCGGCGATCAAGAGGTCGTATGGCCGTGGCGTCTGGGCGGCTCGAGCCTGCAGCGCGACCGCTGCCAGAATGCTCAGGCCGAAGATGGCAATCGAACGACGAGTGCAAACCTGCATGGTTGATTCCCTCTCGCCTGGAGCTGGTCGAGACGACGGGTCCTCACGCGCGCGATAAGATGCCACGGTACGGGAAACCCGATGCCTTCGCAAGATGCCGAGCCCCATCATGACCATCACCTGCGACCAGACGATTCCCATCGTGCGCATCTTCGACGTGCACAAGGCGAAGGACTTCTACTGCGACTTTCTCGGATTCTCCCTCGACTGGGAGCATCACTTCGACGAGGAGTCGCCAGCTTATCTTCAGGTGTCGCGAGCCGGCTTGACGCTGCACCTCAGCGAGCATCATGGGGACTGCTGCCCAGGCTCGACCGTGTTTGTATGGATGACGGGGCTCGACGAGTTCCACCGGGAGATCCGGTCGCGGAACTACCGGTACCTCCGGCCCGAAATCGAGCCCACCTTCTACGAGAGCCGGTGCCTCGAAACGATCGATCCCTTCGGCAACCGGATTCGATTCAACGAGAGGCTTCCGGCTACCGACCGGTAGATGCGGCATGCCGACCGAACCGATGTTTTCGATCGGCTGGTTCACGACCTTCGCCGAGAAGGTGCCGCGCTCGCATCTCGCCGGACGCTCGGCTTTCAGCGCGGCGTGGGCGAAGCCGACTGGAGTTCTTCGAGTGCCTGCCGGGCCCGCCGGTTGTCTGGCGCCTTCTCCAGTCCTTGCTGGTAGGCGGCGGTCGCGTCCTGGCGTTCGCCGCGCGTGCGGTGCAGGGCGCCCAGCTGGAAGTCGATCGCGGCCGACTCCGGATAGAACTCGCCGTTCAATTCGCAGCATCGCGATGGCGGCCGCGGTTCGGTCCGTCTCTCCGAGCACGCGTGCCAGCTCGTTGATGCTCCACTCCCCGAAGTCGTACGTGCCGGACAGCACAGCGTCACGACGTAGATCGCGGTAGTGCTGCACCGCCGCTTCAATCCCGTCCGCCTCGATGACCTCTGTGAGGACGACGTCCAGGGTCTTCGGCGTGGGCAGGCCTCGATGGCACGTGACGCATCGGACGGTCAGCGAGGCGTGACGGATGGGTGCCCGGGCGAGAATCTCCTCGTTCAGCTGACGGACCATCCGGAGCATGAATCGCGCCTGCTGCTTGGCCTCCTTGCCGTCCAGCGGAAAGGCGAGCTCGTCGTGGTTGTCGGGGCTGGACTCGTGGCAGTGCTCGCAGCGCACGCCCAGGGCGAATGAGAACCCTCGCATCTGCTGGATGAGATCGCCGCGCGAGATGTCGGCTGGGAGCACCTGGATGTTCTCGAGGGGCCGAGCCTGCTGCGCCGACGCGGGCATAGCTGCCCACGTGAGCATGAATCCGACCGCCACGACTGCCATTCGAACCGCACGTCTCGCTGGCTGCATCCTTACCTCCTCGACCCGTCGTTCGCTGTCCTGTGGTGGCTCTGGAATTTTGGTGAGGACGCTCGACCGGCGCCAAAAGTTTCGGCCTGCAGGTCAGAGGTTCCGAGTCGTATAATGGGCTCGCCCGGAACCACGGACCAAAGAGAGACGACAGTCGCTTGTATTTCGGAGGTATCACGTGATTAGCGATCTGAACCGAGGAGCTATCGGAGCACGTCGGCGGCGCGAGCTGTGCGTCTTGGCGTGTGTCTTGAGCGTTGGACTCGTGGCCGGCTGCAGCCGAACCTTGAATCTCGAAGCCGTGCGAACTGCGATCGAGGATGGTCTCGAGAAGCAGCTCGGCTTCGCCATAGCCACCGTGAAGTGCCCAGAAAGTCGTCAGGCGCTGGTCGGCGACACGTTCGAGTGCACGGCGGATGGCGAGAAGGGCGCAAAGGTCACCGTCAAGGTCACTCAGGAAGACGATCAGGGCAACGTCGAGTGGGAGGTCGTCACCTCGGAGGGCCTGCTCGACATCACGGCGTTGGTGCAGCAGATCCGGCAGGGCGTCTCGGAGCAGGCGAGCGTCGAGGTGTCGGTCAATTGCGGGCCGCAGAAATTCCGCGAGGCGGTGCCGAACGAGTCCTTCGACTGCCTGGCGACGGATCCGGATCGCGCCATCCACACGGTCGCGGTGACGATGACCGACGCACAGGGCAACGTGAACTGGCGCGTCGTCGAGTGAGAATTCGAGCCTCGCGTGCCAGGAGGCGGTGAAGACATGTCAGCGTGCAGCCGTTGCCGGGCTGCGCTCGGCTGAAGCCTTCGCGCTACGTAATTGCCTAGAGAGAAACTGCCATGCCGACCCCTGAACCGAATATGCTCCGGGACGAATCCGCGATGCGCTGGAGCTTCCTCGACAACGAGGAGGATGCGTGCGTCGTGTTCTCGGAGTGGATGGAGATTGTCGATCTCAATACGGCCGCGCGACGGCTCGTGCCCGAGCAGTGGTTCGGCAAGCGATGCTTCGACGTGCTACCGGTGGCCGACCAGACCTGCGCGCTGCACTGTCCGAAGATCAAGGCCGTCAGCGATTCGCCCGAGGTCGTCTACTGCGAGGAATCGTTGGGGGCGCTGGGCTCGAACGGGACGTTCGGCGTGGGCCTGGTGCCCCTCGGTCCCGAGCAATCGGATCGTTCTCGCGCCGTCTTCGTGCTTCGCCGCAAGGACCCTGCCGGTAACGAGGACGAGTTCTCCGCACAGCTGATCCGAGACGCCGAGCGCGTCCGCGATCGGATCGTCACGGTTCTGTCCTGACACGCCACGTTTCTCAGGCCGCCCGAATCTCGGCTGGGATGTCCGGCGACCGGTTGCCGTTCGAATCTGCCCGGGAGACGACGGTTCAGAAGGAGCCCTGGCCCTCACGCGGTCATGCGCCAGGCGTTCGTCGACCGTGACGATCGTCCGTACGATCGCCACCCTCCGGGCGACTGGCGAGCAACTGCTCGCGCCGGCGTCGGGCGACCTCTCGAAGATCGGACACGTGGTCCGTCTCGTCGACGATCTCGCCGCCGATCAGCTCCTCGACGACGTCCTCGAGCGTAACGATGCCGGCGATACTGCCGTGCTCGTCGATCACGGCCGCCAGGTGCTGCCGCCTCTCCAGGAAGAGCCGGAGTAGCCGGTCGAGGGACAACGAATCAACGACGAAGTTCACGGGCCGCATGAGGCGTTCGAGCGTGAGATCGTGCTGGTCTCTGGCCGCGGCTGCGAGAATGTCGGTGCGGTGCACAACGCCTACGAGGTCGTCCAAGTCGCCTTCGATGACGGGTATCCGGCTGTATCGTGACAGCTCTGGCTGCTCGAGCGCCTGCTGGACCGTTCGATCGACCGGGAGCGAGAAGACGACCGGGCGGGGCGTCATGATGTCACGCGCGACCTTCGTCTCGAGCGCCAGAACGTTCTCGATGATGCGAGCTTCGTGCTGCTTGAACGTGCCGGAGCGAAGCCCGAGGCCGACGAGTGCCAGCAGGTCCTCGTCGGAGACGCCGTGTTGCTGGTCCACGCCGGGGATCGCGCGTGTCGCGAGGCCCGTGAGCCAGATCAGCGGCGCGAAGAACACGACCAGCACCTGCAGCGGCCAGGCCACGAAGCGGCCCAGCCGGCCGGCGTACACCACGCCGATCGTTTTCGGGGCGATCTCGGCCAGGAACAGGATCGCGAGCGTAAAGAGGGCGGAGAAGGCTCCAAGCCACGTCTGGCCGAGGACACTGACGGCGAGCGCGCCGGCGAGCGCGCCACCACCGGTATTGGCAATGGTGTTGAGTGACAGGATCGCCGCGATCGGCCGGTCGATCTCGCCGCGAAGCTGCGTCAGGATGCGGCCCGACGGCTTGCCCGCATCCACCATCGACTGGATGTGGCTCAGGCGAATCGAGTAGAGGACGGCCTCGAACAGCGAGCACGTGGCCGAGATCACCAACACGGTGCCGACGACAAGGGTGAGTCCGATCATGATGAGGTCTCGACGATCAGAGCATTCCGGCCAGCAGTGCCGATGCCGAGGAAGCTGAAGAACCCGACGATGTCAGTGACCGTCGTGAGGATGATGGATGACGCTTGCGCCGGGTCCTGTCGGGCGGCCACGGGCAGCATCGGAACCAGCGCGCCGGCCAGACCGGCAGCGAACATCGAGAGCACCATCCGAAGCTCGGACAGGGTGCGAGACAGGGGCTCGACCCAGTTCATCCAGTCCATGGAGACACCTCAGCGCGTCGGCCCAAGAGACAACGATTGTCAGTATCGCACGGACGTTGGCCGCCGCTTCGAAATCGGATCCCCTGGGCGTGGCTGCCGATCCGCGGCGGGATGGCGTGGCACGAGCTGGCGGTCGGAAGCGAGCCGACCCGGCCGTCTCGGCGGTGCCCGATCAGTGATTCGTCATGCCAACCCGCCCGGTCGGATCGCCACGCGGGGGCTCACCGACCCTGCAGTCGATCCACGAGGACGGTCGCTGGCTCGATCGGATCGTCCTGCTCGAGTGCCACCCGGGCATTCAGCGCGATCATCTCGTCGGCCGTGATCCGACCCTCGATCTGCCGGATCGCCGCGAGGATGTCCGGGGCGGATTCCTCGAGTTCTTGCCGGTAGATCAGGACCGCCTCGTAGGCGGGAAAGTGGTCGAGGTCGTCCTCCAGCGTTCGCAAGCCATAGTGCTGGATCTGCGCGTCGGTCGAGTACAGATCGGTCAGGTGGATCTCGTCGCGGTTCAGCGGCTCGTACACCTCGTTGTGCGGAACGCCCGTCACCTCGTCGAACGGGAGCGTGTACCGCTCCTTCAGGCCCATCCACCCGTCCGGTGAGTTCAAGAAGTCGTTGCTGACCCGGACGATCAGATCCGGATGATCGCGGAGGTCGGAGATGGTCCGGATGCCGCGCGCGTCGGCGATCTCCTCGCGCATGCCCATGGCGTACGTGTTGTTGAATCCTAGCGGCCGGCTGATGGCGAGGCCGTGCTCGGCCAGCGCGGCGGCCATGGAGGCCTCATCGGTCACGTCTCGGTCGGTCAGCAGCTCACGAGTCAATGTTCCGGTGTACTCGACGTACACATCAATGTCGCCGTTGACCAGCGCCTCCCAGGTGGCGCGCGTGCCGCCGACACGGGCGTGAAAGGTCGCATCAGCGCCAGCGTGCTGCGCGAGCTGTGTCACAGCCTCGCCCAGGATCACGCTCTCGGCGAACGATTTCGAACCCACGGTTAACTGGGGCGCGGGAGGCGGCGGGGCGGTCGTGCACCCGAGCGTCGCCACGATGATCGTGGGGAGAAGCAAGAACGATCGCGTCGGTCGGTCGTGTTGCATGGTGCCGGCAGTATACAAGGGCGGGGGTCGGGGGCCGGGGCTCAGGGCTCAGGGCGGAGGGTGCTCGTTGTGATCCGGCGTGTGGCCGCCGTCGCGAACGCCCGATAGATCGGGGGCGGGAGTTCACGTCGTGGGGCTTCGCGCGGAGGGAGCAGAGTTGCAGTGAGTGACATGCAGATGCACGGTTTGGCGACGGATGCCAGCGCAGACGTTGCGTGGAGCGACATCGGTAGCGGCCTGAAACGCCGAGCCTTCGAGATTCTCGAAGTCGCGCGCGATGGCGATCTCGCGAGTCGCCGGGCCGATCGATTCATCCTCGCGCTCATCGCAGCGAACGCTGTCGTCGTGGTGCTCGAGAGCGTACAGGCCGTCAACGACGTGGCGGGACCGGCGTTGCACCTGTTCGACCTGTTCTCGGTGATGGTGTTCTCGGTCGAATACGTCACACGCGTATGGTGCTGTACGGTCGACCCTAGATTTGCCTCGCCAATTCGGGGCCGCTTGAGGTTCATGGTGAGTCCCATGGGGCTCGTCGACCTCGCCGCCATCCTCCCCTTCTATTTGCCGGCCATGGGAATCGACTTGCGAATCACACGGTCGGTACGCCTGGTTCGATTGCTTCGCGTCGCGAAGCTGGCCCGTTACTCGACGGCGTTCGGTCTGTTTGGCCGGGTCATTCGGCGCCGGAAGGAAGAACTCGTCGCGTCCCTGACTTGCGCGTCGTTCTTGCTGGTCGTCGCCTCATCGCTGATGTACATCGTCGAAGGACACGTGCAACCGGATCACTTCTCGAGCATCCCGGCGGCGATGTGGTGGGGCGTCTCGACCATGACGACCGTCGGGTACGGTGACGTCTATCCGGTGACGGCGCTCGGTAAGCTACTCGGGGCCGTCGTGTCGCTCGTCGGGATGGGCCTGTTCGCCCTTCCGGCCGGCATCCTCGGGTCGGGGTTCATCGAGGACATTCAGAAACGTCGATCGACAGATTTCGATGAATGTCCGCACTGTGGCGGCCACATCCCGTCACCGATACCTTCCGTTCAACGATAGAATTCCTCTTCGGCGGACTCAATACAGGCACATCCACGACGGCATCGAAAGAGGCAATGAGCCGGTCTTCCACTCCACGGCCAGGTGCCGTCGGGACCAGCCGTCAACCGACGGGGACGGTGGTGTCGCCTCGGCGGGACAGGGATAATCGGCGATCGGTGGTTTTTCGAACGATCCACACGCGCTGAGTGGCACGAGCTATGCATTTTGATCGCGTGCCTGTCACGAATCGGAAGGTCATGGCCATGACACAACTCACGAGAATCACAACCATTGTTGGGACGGCGGTGGTCCTACTGCTCGCCGGAGGTACCTGGTCCTCCGACGCGGTCGCGGCGACCGCATTCGGCTCGACCGGAAGCTCGGCGAGCGTGCCGTTCGGCTCGTTCGAAGCGGCCTCGAACACTGATCTGGGCGCCTGGGTCACGCCGTTGACCGCCGTGCGGCTGCAGCCGACGCTCGAGCAGCGGCGCGGACGTGGCGGTGGAAGCCGCGCCGGCCGCGGTGGCCGTGCCGCCCCGCGCGGCCGTGTCGCTCAGCGGGGCCGTTCCGGCCGCGGGGCAGGCCGCGGGGCCGGGCGCCGTGTCGTTGTACGGAATCGGTACTACCCGTCCTACGGCTACTCCGGTTTCTACGGCTACCCCTATTACGGCTATGGATTTGGGTACGGGGGTTATCCGTACTACGGGGGCGGCTACTATGGGGGTGGGAATTACTCCTACACTGGGTCGGTCCGGCTGAAGGTCAAGCCGCGTGATGCTGAAGTTCTCGTCGACGGGTACTTCGTCGGGTCGGTCGACGAGTTCGACGGTTCGTTCCAGAGCCTGAAACTCGAGCCGGGTCCGAAGCACATCGAGGTTCGCTCACCGGGCTTCGAGACGCTGAGCTTCGACGTGCGGATCCTGCCGGGCCGCAAGACGACCTACGAGGCGAACATGCGAGCGGGCGATCCGGGTCCGCCGCCGACGCCGATGCCTCCGGCCGCCACTCGGCAGCCGCCGCAGTCTCCACAGTCTCCGCAGTCTCCGCAGTCGGGCGTCGCAGTCGAGCCGCCGAGCTCGGCGCGCGACCAGGCAGCACCCCCCGGGTATGACCAGGCCCCGCCGCCCTACGGTGGCGTGCGCCTCAAGGTTCAGCCGCGGAATGCGCAGGTCTTCGTGGATGGCTACTTCGTCGGTACAGTCGACGACTTCGACGGCGGCCGCGGCCTGCCGCTCGAGAGCGGACCGCAGCGGATCGAGTTCCGAGCCGAGGGATTCGAGTCGATGGAGATCCAGGTTCGGATTCTACCGAACGAGACCATTACCTACGAAGGTGTGCTGACACCGATGGGCAATCAGCTCGACTGAAACGCGGATCAGGGATCGGGGGCCAGGGCTCGGGGATCAGGGGCATGCGTCGCCCTGTTCCCTGTTCCCTGAGCCCCGATCCCCGAGCGCTGATCGCCGAGCACTCGCCCGAGTGCGCCCACGAACCGCTCCAGTCCGTCCAACGCCTCGAAGGTCTTGAGCACGGCCAGGTCGAGCGTACCCTGCAGCGCGTCGGCCTTGGCTGAGGTCACGCGCGCTCCCGGAACGGCCGCAGTCCTGTTGGTTCCCAAAAGAAGAGCGGGTCTTCAGTTCGACTCAAGAGAAGTAATGGCGAGGAGTCGAACGGTCTGTGTAGGCGCCCCCCGCCGCGCGTCCCCGTATAATTGCATCCGAGCATTCCCGCGATACGAAAGGACGGTTGGCATGAAGACTCTGGGTACCGGATTCGGCACGGCGCGGATGTGGGTGACCACGGTCCTGATCCTGGTCGTGCTCCCGATGGCCGCCGCGGCCCAGCCCGCCGAGAACGGCGCCGAGCCACCGACCATCGAGGCGACGACGACGAACATGACTCGCATGGACGGCTTCTTCGACATCTATTGGGACGAGTCGACCGGGAAGCTCTACTGGGAGATCGACCGATGGGATGTGGAATTCCTGTATCAGGTCTCGCTGGCCTCCGGTCTTGGCAGCAATCCCGTCGGGCTCGATCGGGGACAGCTCGGCGGCACTCACGTCCTGAAGGCGCAGAGGATAGGTCCCCGCGTATTGCTGGTCCAGCCCAACTACCGCTACCGGGCGTTGAGCGACAATCCGGACGAGGTGCGGGCGGTCGAGGATGCGTTCGCGCCCTCGATCTTCTGGGGTTTCGAGACGGCCGCGCGGACCGGCGAACGGATTCTCGTCGATGCGACGGACTTCTTCCTGCGTGACACGCATGGCGCCTCGGCGCGCATCGAGCGGGCCGGGCAAGGGACGTTCGGGCTCGACCGATCGCGGTCGGCGTTCAACGTGCCGGGAACAAAGGCGTTTCCGCAGAACGTCGAGATCGAAACGATTCTCACGTTCACGAGTTCAAATCCCGGGCCGCTCGTACGGTCGGTTGCTGCAAATGGCAACGCGGTGACCTTGCGGCAGCGCCACTCGCTGGTGCAGCTTCCAGACGACGACTACACACCGCGCACGATGGATTCGAGGGTTGGGACGAACGGCCCGACGTTCTACGACTACGCATCACCGATCGATGGGGATATGTCGGTTCACTGGGTGGCGCGGCATCGACTGAGGAAAAAGGACCCGACGGCCGAGCGATCGGTGTCGGTCGAGCCGATCGTCTACTACATCGATCGCGGGGCACCGGAGCCGATCCGAGGTGCCCTGGTCGCGGGTGGCAACTGGTGGAATGAAGCCTTCGAGGCGGCCGGCTTCATCGACGGGTTCCGGGTCGAGGTCTTGCCCGAGGGCGCCGATCCGCAGGACATCCGGTACAACATGGTTCATTGGACGCACCGCTCGACCCGCGGCTGGTCCTACGGCTCCTCGATCGTCGACCCTCGGACCGGAGAGATCCTCAAGGGGAACGTCAATCTGGGCAGCCTGAGGCTGCGGCAGGACTACCTCAAGGGACAGGCCTTGACGCCGCCGTTCGCTCAGCCTTCGTCGTTCGGCGCCTGCGGGCTCAGCGATGCCCCGGGCTTCGAGTACCTCGCACAGGTGACCGACGGCGCCGACCCGGTCGAGATGGCGCTCGCACGCGTCCGACAGCTCTCGGCGCATGAGATCGGCCACACCCTGGGTTTCCCACACAACTACATCGCGAGCACGTACGGCGGCCGGGCGAGCGTCATGGACTACCCGGCGCCGCTCGTCACGATCACCGACGATGGCTCGCTGGATCTGTCGGACGCGTACGGCGTCGGCATTGGCGACTACGACAAGGTCTCGGTCGACTGGCTGTACCGCGAGTTTCCGCCCGGTACGAACGAGCAGGCGGGTCTTGCGACGATCGTGGAGGACGCCCTGGCCGCCGGCGTCCGTTTCATGGCCCATACCGACAATGCGTTCGTCGGAGCAGGTCATGCACTCGCGTCCGTCTGGGACAACGGTACGGATCTCGTCGAGGGGCTGGAGCACGAAATCGACGTGCGCCGAATCGCGATGAGCGGATTCGGCGCGTCGGCCATCCGGGAGGGCGAGCCGATGTCGAGCCTCGAGCGAGTCCTTGCTCCGCTCTATCTGCATCATCGCTTCCAGCTGACGTCGGCCGTGCAGAGCCTGGGCGGCGCCGACTACCGGTACGCCGTGCGCGGAGACGGCCAGACGCCCATCACGATCGTGCCGGGGCCGCAGCAGGAGCGAGCGCTCGATGCCGTCCTCTCGACACTCACGGTCGATTTCGTCGCCCTGCCGGAGCACATCCTCGACTTGATCCCGCCCCCGGCCTACCGGTCGACTCAGGGGGAGACGTTCGACGGCCGAACCGGCCTCACGTTCGACGCCCTCAGCGTCGTGGCAACCGGCGCGCGCTTCTCGGTCGAGTCGCTGCTGCATCCAGAGCGCATGGCGCGACTCGTCGAGTTCGGCAGTCGCGACGCTCAGTATCCGGGTCTCGACGATGTGGTGACTCGGCTGATCGCGGCCACGTGGAAGGTCGAGGCGCAGGACGACCCGTACCGAGCCGAGGCGCTCGCGACCATTCAGCGGACCGTGCTCGACACGATGATGGCCGAGGCGAGTCGCCCGGAGAATCCGGCGTCGGTGCGAGCCTATCTGAGCGACGGGGTCCTGAATCTGGCCACCTGGATCGCAGCGCTTCCAGAGACGAACCCGCACCAGCGTCTCGCGCTCCTGGACATCCGACGCTGGCAGGACCGTCCGTCGGAGTTCGCGCCAAGCGCGCTTCCCGAGATTCCGCCTGGGAGCCCGATTGGGTAGGGTGAGCGGGCGAATGGGGCAGGTAGGGCGAGTGGGGCGAGTGGGGCGAGTGGGGCAAGTGGGGCAAGTGGGGCGAGTGGGGCGAGTGAGGCGAGTGGAGCGATTGGTCATTGCGCTCGGAGTCCTTGTCGGCCTCGGTGTGCCGGGCGTGGTTGCGGCGTCCGGGCCCGAGGTGAATCCGTCGATCCTCGTCATGTATGCCGCGGACTTGGAGCGCTGTCCTGACCAGGTCCGTCGGGCCCACGAGATCCTTCCGGGCTCGACGATCAACTTCGTACCCCACGTGTTCTATCGCCACGATGAGAACGACGAGCTGCTCTCGTTCTGTCAGCGGTTCGATCGGTACGAGACGTGCGAGCCGATCACACCGCGCTATCTGGCTGCCTGGCAGCGGGGGTGGGAGCGCTGCTTCGAGGCGGCGATCGATCTCGGCCTCGACCTGGCCATCCTGCCGCACCTCGACGGCGCCGAGGCCACGTCCCAGTGGCGCAACGCCGTCTCGTTCGACCCGATCCGGCGCTATCCAGCCGTGCCGACGTCGCCCGCGTCCGCCTTGCACTCGTACCGCGATGCGATGATCGAGCCGCTGGTGCGAGCGCTCGAGCGAACCGCCGGGCAGAACACGCGGGTGCAGTTCGCCCTCCAGGGTGAGATGGGCCGCACGTTGTTCGGGTACCCCGGAGCCTACGCCGGGATCGTTCGGGAGCTACAGAACCGTCTGTCGCGTGTTGCCGATGCCAAGGTTGGTGTCAGTGTCAACTTCAACAAGCTCGACGGCACCACGGAGCTGCTCTGGTTCGATCATTCCGGCACGGGGCGCGCCAGGCAGGCCGCCATGCGCCGACTGCTCGAGATCATCGACTTTCTCGGAATCAGCGCCTACCACTGGATGCACAGCACGCCGAGCGTCGCCGACTTCCAAGAAGCCGTCCGTCACTTCGTCATGGAGTGGTCGTATCGCGATCTGCCGCTCCCAGACGGGCTCCCGCTCGCGCTCTCCGAGTTCAGCGTCGGGGGTGGGTGGCGCGAGAACGATGGCACACGGCCCGCTCGGTCTCGACTGGAGGCGGCGCTGCACCCGTGGTCGGGGATCTACGGTGCCTACGACGCCGAGATCGATCCATGGCGCCAGCCGGACCTACATGCGTATCGACGAGAATTCTTCGACCGCCTGATCGAATTCCTCGCGTCCCAGTCCCAGTCGCATCCCGTCGAGTCGGCGTATCTCTGGAATGTCGGATCGTGGGACGTCCTCGGCCTGTTTCCCGGGATGGAGCCGTACGCAGACAGAGCGATCATCGAGCGCCTGAGAGGGCACAATCTCGAGCGCATGACGCCATGACAACATCACGACATGACGACATGACACGCCGCACTGATTCGCACGGATCAGGCTGGAGACGATGACACGGCATCGCACCGGAATCGCCGTCACGCTCCTCTGCCTCTCGCTGGGGGGTGCCGTCTGGTCACAGACGCGGGTGCCGCAGACCGTCGGTCCGACCGATTCGGCCGAGCAGTCGGAGGCGTCCGAGGCCTCCGAGTCGGCAGGGGCGTCGGAGCCGACGCGCACGCCCGATGTTCCCGTCAACTGGAGCGGGCTGCCACGCCCGTACCACACCCGTTCGTCGACCAATGCTCCCGTGATCGTCGCGCGGCCGCAGGGCGCCGAGCTGGTGGTTCCCGCGGGCTTCGTCGTCGAGGAATACCTGGCGGGCTTCGAGCGACCCCGCTTCATGACGCTCGGACCGAGCGGTGAAATCCTTCTGTCGGACAGCGGCAGCCGTGGCGCGGTATATGGGCTCAGGGACGGCGTGCGGACGACGGTGCTCGGCGGGCTGGACAGGCCCTACGGTCTCGCGTTGGACGACGGGTGGCTCTACGTGGCCGAGGCGACATCCGTGAAGCGCTACCGGTACGACTCGGCCACGATGCGAGTGACCGGAGCCTTTGAAGAAATCGTGCCGCTGCAGTCGTTCTCGCAAGGACACTCGACGCGCTCGCTGCTGTTCAACAGGGATCGTTCGAAGTTGTATGTCTCGGTCGGATCCGAGTCGAACGTCGGCCTGGACGAGCCAGCGATGCGCGCGGCGCTGCACCGGTATAACCCTGACGGCAGCGGGCATGAGACCGTCGCCACCGGCTTGCGTAACATCGTCGGCCTGCGCCGGTATCCCGGGACAGACGACGTCTGGTTGGCGGTGCAGGAACGGGACGGTCTGGGCGACGATCTGGTGCCAGACTTCGCTGTGAGGATCGAGCACGGCGGATTCTACGGTTGGCCCATCGCCTACATCGGGCCGCACCCGGAGCCTCGGCAGCAGCATGTCGACCACGCGAGGGTCACGAGCACCCTCTACCCTGACGTGCTGCTGGGCGCGCACGTCGCGGTGCTGGACATCCTCTTCTATACCGGCACGCAGTTCCCGCAGGCGTATCACGGCGGCATGTTCGCGGCGTTCCACGGGTCGTGGAACCGGTCCGAGCGGACCGGGTATCGGATCGCCTTCATCCCGTTCGAGAAGGGCCGACCGACCGCTGGACCGACGGACTTCCTGACTGGCTGGATGCAGAATCCGAGTCGGCGCGAGGTGTGGGGTCGTCCTGTCGGCCTGCTGCAGTTGCCGGACGGCTCATTGCTGGTGAGCGACGACGGTGGCCGCAAGCTGTGGCGAGTACGCTACGCGGCCCTTCCTTGAAGGTCGTGTCGATTCGTGTCGCCACGCTCGACACGATGACGGAGCGTTACGTCGTCACGTCGTCACGTCGTCACGGCGCGACGGCCGGGAGGCCCTCGAGCAGACCTGTCAGTGCGCCGAGGAATTGGTCCGGCTGGTCGATGAACGGCCAGTGACCTGACGGCTCGATCCAAGCCCGCGGCACGTCTGCCTGCTCGAGGAGCTCGACCGATCGTGGCGCGACGCCGTTGGGCCGTCCGCCGATGTAGAGGAGTGTCAGGGTTCCCGCCAGTCTTCGCAGCCGTGCTGCCGAGTCCTCCTCGTCGGAGAGCTGTACCAACTCGCGGCTGTTCCGGTGGAACGCTCGTGGTTCGCACGTCTGGACGCCGGTGTGATAGCTGCGGTGAGCAGCGTCGGCGAGACCGAGCCGGCCGATCCGCTGCACTGTCTCCTGGAAGCCCCGCTCGAGCCACTCACGCTCGTCGTACTCCGCCGCCGGCCCGCTGTACCCGCAGTCGCCGCGGCTCACGTTGCCCTCGATGTTCACGAAGGCGCGCACCCGCTCGGGGTGTCGCTCGCACAGATCCAGGCCGATCGCGCCGCCCATCGAGTGGCCAACGATGACTACCGGATGGTCGGTGACGCTTGCCGTCCAGGCCGCGAGGTGGTCCGCCTGGTCGGGTAGCGACAACGCGTCTCCGGATCTCGGACTCTGGCCGTAGCCCTCGAGGTCAGGCGCCAGGTGGGTCCAGCCCTCGAGCTCGGCTGTCGCCATGGTTCGCTCGAAGCACAGCCCAGACTCTCCGAGGCCGTGTATGTACAGGAGAGTGCCGAGCGGATTCGCCGCGCGACGGACGCGCGTCCACAGCCCCTCGACGATTCGCTGCTCCATGGCAGTGTGACTCCGGGTTCGGGTGCGACGGCGGGCTACGAGGCGAGCGCCGTGACGTGCGAGGCGACCGCTCGTCCGAGGCCGTCCAAGTTGTACCCGCCCTCCAGCACCGACACCACGCGGCCCTCGCAGGCCTCATCCGCAAAGCTGATGAGAAGGCGTGTCATGTCGGCGAAGTCCTCGTCGGTGAGCCTGAACTGACCTAGCGGATCGCCGAGCCTGGAGTCGAAGCCGGCCGAGATCAACACGAGGTCAGGCCCGAAGCTCTGCAGCGCCGGCAGCAGCGCGTCTTGCATCGCCCCGATGATTCGATCACGCCCCGTGTCGGCGGGGAACGGGAAGTTCATCGTGGTGCCGAGGCCGCGTCCCTGCCCCGTCTCGTTGGCGGCACCGGTGCCCGGGTACCACGGTGACTGATGTGTGCTGAAGAAGAAGACGGATGAGTCGTCGTAGAAGATGTCCTGGGTGCCGTTGCCGTGATGCACGTCCCAATCGACGACCGCGACTTTCTCCATGCCGTGCACCTGCTGGGCGTGGCGAGCGGCGATCGCGACGCTGTTGAAGATGCAGAAGCCCATCCCGCGCGCGCTCGACGCATGATGTCCTGGTGGACGAACGGCACAGAACGCGTTCCGCGCGTCACCCGCGACGACCCGATCGACCGCCTCCAGAAGTCCCCCGGCTGCCAGGCGTGCGGCCTCCAGCGAGCCGGACCCGCCGATCGCCGTGTCGCCGGTCGACAGCTGCTCTCGCCCGGCGGCGACTTCTCGCTCAACCAGCGCCACGTACCCCTCGTCGTGGCATCTGAGGAGTTCCTCGCGTGTCACGATGCGCGGGTCGAGCGGCTCGAGCCTATCGTCGAGCCCCGCCTGGACCTGGTGGAGGGCTCTGGCGACCGCGTCCATCCGGGCGGGCTGCTCGGGATGTCCCTGGCCGGTGTCGTGCCGCTTGAAGCGGGCGTCCTGCAGAATCGCCGTGAGTCCAGAGTCGGTCATGGTCTGTGTCAACCCGGCGACCGGCCCCGGGAGGAGTTCGAACACGAGGGTGCCCCCGAGCCATCGCAGACAGGTCCGCCGGTCGAGGTCGCCAGGCTGCCGAGTCTTGGATATCATGGACGGACGCTCAGCAGGATTCTACCGGAATCGGAGTCGCCAGGTTGCAGGAAGGAGGCACTCGTGCCCAGCCCCGAGGATAGCCGCGCGCCAGGGTCGCAGCCGCGCCATCGCGAACCCTTGAACCCTGGAACCTTGGAACCCTTGAACGGCTCCACTCCCATCACCCGCCGTTCGTTTGTCGCTCGCCTCGTCCAGGTGGGCGTCGCCTCCGCGGCCGCAACCCGCGTCGCCGATTCGGTGTACGCTCGACCCATGGCGGGCAACGACGTGCGCGGCGGACGTGTGCTCGAGGGTCTCACCGGCGGTGAGCTCATGGCGGAGTTCCTGCGGGAGTGGCATGTCCCGTACGTCTTCGGGCTGGGCGGCTCCGAGGAGGTGGGATTCCTCGATGCGTTGGTCGACCGCCTCGACCTCCAGTACGTCCAGGCGCTGCACGAGGGTTCGGTGATGTCGATGGCAGACGGCTACGCTCGGGCGTCCGGCCAGACAGCGTTCGTGAACCTGCATTCGGTGGCCGGGACGGCGTACGCGCTGAGCCCGCTGGTCGATGCCTACAAGGATCGCATCCCCATCGTGCTGACCGCTGGACGACAGGGGACGACGGTCCGGGGTTCGAACGCGTTTCTCGAGGCGGTGAACCTCAACGAGCTGCCGCGCCAGTACACGCGGTGGAACTGGGACGTGCTCAGCGCCGAGACGATTCCCGAGGTGTTACGGCGCGCGTTCCTGCTGGCGCGGGTTCCCCCGGGGGGGCCGACGTTCGTGACCGTCTCGAAGGACCTGTGGGAGGCACCGGTCGATCGTGCCGAGATCTTGCCTCCGGAACGCTCCGAACTGCGAATCGATGTGCAACCCGATCCCGATCTGGTGAAGCGAACAGTCGACATGCTGCTCGCCGCACAGCTCCCGGTGATCACGGCGGGCCGCGAGCTGGACCGCTACGGCGGCGTCGACGAGCTCCAGGAGATCGCCGAGCTCCTTGGCGCACCGGTGTTCATGGATGTCAGCGCGGCGCACTGCCCCCTCGTCTTTCCCACGAGCCATCCGCTCTACGGTGGCATGTACCTCGAGGATCCGGCGTTCACGCAGAACCTCGACGTGTACTGGAGCGTGGGCGCATCGATGTTCACTGTCTCGGCACCGCCGCCGGCGCCGCTCGTGCCGCGGACGGCGCAGGCCATCCACACCGGCCTGGACGCTTCCGAGATCGGCCGCAACTATCCGGTCGATGTCGCGATGCTGGCCAACGTCAAGAGCGCGGCCACCGCGGTCCTCGATGAGCTGCGGACCCGCTCGTTGCCCAGGTCGGTGATCGACGCGAGGCGACGAGTGGTCGAGCAGCACGGTCGCGAGCGGCGCGCGCGGCTCCAGGCCGAAGCAGACCGCCTGTGGGACGACGGGCCGATCGCCAGCCAGCGGCTCTCTGTCGAGCTCGACCGTCGGCTCGACAAGGACGCGCTTCTTGTCACCGAGCTGGTCACCTCGGAGCAGCTGTTCCAGATGTACGTCGACACCGCGCGCGATGGCGGTAGGCGGAGGCATCTGACGTCGAGCGGCGGCTGCCTTGGGTGGGGCGTTGCCGCCGCGGTCGGCGCGAAGATCGCGCAGCCGGATCGGCAGGTCGTGTCGCTCGTGGGTGATGGCAGCTTCCAGTTCGGTGTCCAGGCGCTCTGGAGCGCCGTGCGCTACGAGGTTCCGATCCCGATCGTCGTCTGGAACAACGGCGGGTATCAGGCGAACCGCCGGTTCCTGCACGCTTACGGTCGACGTGCGGCGGCGACGGGGAAGTACGTGGGAGCGTCACTGGGCGCACCCGAGATCGACAACGTCAAGATCGCCGCCGGATACGGCGTGGAGGCGGAGCGTGTGGACGATCCGGCCGAGCTGGGTGCGGCTCTGGACCGATGTCTCGCAGCGTCGGCCGCCGGTCGCCCGTACTTGCTGGACGTGCAGATCGCGCGTCGCTACGGCGGCGCCGAGTCGACCTGGCACGACTTCTTCTCGGTCGCGCGGCAGGAGCCCCGGGCGACCTGATCGCCCACGTCACATGGACGCATGATGCGCAAACGCCGGAGCTCCTGAAGAGACGCGTCGAACTGACGCACATCCATGTCTCGAGTGCCAGCCGGCGGGTCGGACCACACGCTCAAGCGCGAGCTCAACCTGCTCGACGCGCTCATGATCAACGTCGGCACGACGCTGGCGTCGGCCATCTTCATCGTCCCGGCGATCGTTGTGACCCACACGGGGTCGCCCTGGCTGGCCGGCGTGGTCTGGCTGCTGGCCGGCGTGTTCTCGTGGGCGGGCGCGGTGACCTTCGCCGAGCTGGCGGTGCTCTATCCTCGCGCCGGCGGCGAGTTCGTCTACCTCGAAGAGATCTACAGTCGGTTCTGGGGCTTCCTGTACGGGTGGACGCTCTTCAGCGTCATCCAGACCGCATCCATCGCGGCCGCTGCCGTCGCCCTGATGACCTACGTGGCGTATTTCCTGCCGCTGGGCGACTTCGGGATCAAGGTCGGAGCCATCGCCTTCATCGTCGGTCTCTCCGGGTGGAACTGCATCAGTCTCAGGACCAGCGCCAACACGCAGAACTCGACGACACTGGCGAAGCTCGCGATGGCGGCGATCATCGTGGTGGTGTGCTTCGTGTACGGAGGCGAAGGCGCGGGAGCACTCCGCGAGATGATGCCGTCGGAGGGGTCGCGCGGGACCCTGGCTGGCCTGAGCCTCGCCATGGTCGCGGCCTTGTGGGCCTTCGACGGGTGGGTCAGCGTGACGTTCGTGGCCGGGGAGGTGCGGGAGCCCGGACGAATCCTTCCCCGCGCGCTGTCCTATTCGGCGCTCGCCCTGATCGCGATCTACCTGCTGATCAACGGCGCGTTCATGTACGCCCTGCCGCTCGCTGACATGGCCGTGTCGGAGCGGGTGGCCGCAGACGCCGTGGAGCGTGCCGTCGGGAGCATCGGCGGCGGGCTCGTGTCGCTGGCCGTGATCATCTCCTGCTTCGCGGCGATCAATGGATTCATCTTCACCGGAGCGCGCGTCTACTACGCGATGGCCGAGGAAGGCGTGTTCTTCCCGTGGGCCGCACGGCTGAGCGAGGACGGAACGCCCGTGAACGCCATCCTGGCCCAGATGGTGTGGGCCAGTGCGATCGCCCTGACTGGCACCTACGATCAGTTGTTCACATACGTCGTCTTCGACTCCTGGCTGTTCTACCTGCTGGGCGCCGTCGGGGTCATATTGCTGCGTTGGCGAGAGCCGGAGAAGCCGCGGCCGTATCGAACCGTCGGGTACCCGTACGTGCCCCTGCTGTTCGGTCTCTTTGCCGCGGTGCTGTTGGTCCAGACGCTCGTCGAGGATCCGCGCGATTCGTTGATCGGGATTGCCATCATGCTGCTGGGTGTGCCGGGCTACTTCTACTGGACCAGGTCGACCCGTTCGGCGGCCGAGTAGCCCCGGACCAAAGGCCGCGTCAGGCAGGTCGGACCGCCGGAGCCGTTGTGACAGATCTCACTCCCTGGAATCGTCCGCACGTCGAACTCATGCTGGGCGAGCCGGGCATTGGTTCGGGTGTTCTCCGCCAGGGCAACCAGCCGCCGCCGGCCCAGCGCCAGGACGTTGCAGGCGAGGGAATCGCGCTCGCGCTCGTCAATCGGAATCAGCTCGAATCCGCGAGAGGAGAGGAGTTCCACCGTCTGGACGGCAAGCCATGGGAGATCGACGAGCGCGACGCTCGCCTCGAGGATGCTGATGTTCGACATCAGGTGCAGACAGCAGTCGGGACCAGGTCCGTGCGGAAGCGGGGACTCGATGACGTCGATATCACGTGGCTCGAGCAGGGCGCGAAGCTGTCGAATGCCCTCGGCGTTCGTCCGGTAGCCACGCCCGACCAGCAGCGTGGCGGCGTCGAGCCAGATCATGTCGCCAGCCTCCGCCGTGCCTGGTGATTCGATGGCGCCCAGGACGGGCACGCCGAGCCCCTCGAAGCAGGCAGCCTGCCACGCCGGCTCGCCCGACCGGGCGGCCTTGCCCATACCCATCAGTACCATCCCGTGGTCGGTCGGGAGTGACGCGTCGTGCACGTAGATCGCATCCATCGAGAGCGAGGTGTCCGGCTCGAGCTCCACGACCTCGGCATCCGCCGAACGAAGTGCGTCGACGAGATCGCGGTGTTGACGAGCCGCCACCGCGGCATCCGGGGCGTGCAGGAAGCCGAGCTCGCGCCAGCGCCGCGCCGACGGCGGGTCACTCCAGCCGGCCGTCTCGGGTCGGCAGACCAGCACCCGGCGGATCGGATCGCTCATCGAGTGGCCGCCTGCCATCGTCGTCGTGGACATCATCGACACGCTCGTCCTCTCGCTGGCGCTGTCATGGGTCCAGCAGATCGCAGATCAGCATCGCGAAGACCTTGGCCGCGTCGACCAGCTGGTCGAGTGGCACCGACTCGTCGGCGGCATGGGCCAACTGGACGTCACCTGGCCCATAGAGCACGGCCGGCACGCCGGCGTGGCGTGTGAAGAGCCGCAAATCGGAACCGTAGGGGACACCGTGCGCCCTGGGCTCGTGGCCGCTCACAGCCAGGTGCGCGCTGGCCAGCTGCGTCACGATTTCGGCTCCGGGTTCGGTCTCGCCCGATTCGAACTGTCCCTCGAACCACTCCACCCGGACCGGATGGTCGCACAGCCAGTCGTCAGCGCTCGAGGCCGCGCGAAGGGCTTCCTCGAATTCGTCGCGTGCGGCGTCGAGCGATTCGCCTGGCAAGACGCCGAAACGGCCCTCCGCGATCGCGTCCTCCGGGACCGTCGAGGGCCAGTTGCCGGCGTGCAGCTTCCCGATGCACAGCGGCGCGGCGAGCATGGCTTCGTCGTAGAGCGGATGCACGAACGTGTCGTGTCGGCTGGTCTCGAGCTCGCGCAGCACCCGCCACACGTACCAGAACTTCTCGATCGCACTGACGCCCGCCTCCCGCGTGGCGCCGTGCGTCGCCCGACCGGGCACGTGCGCCCGGAAGGTGAGCGCGCCGGAGTGGACCGGGCACATCGCGAGGTTCGTTGGCTCCGCGATGACCGCCGCATCGGCGCGGTACCCGCGCAGGATCGTCGAGAGCGTCCCCAGGCCGCCGGTCTCCTCGCCTGTGACACTTTCGAGCAGGATGGACCGCCGCGGCGTGAGGCCCAGACGACTCACTGCCTCCACCGCGATCGTCGCCGCCGCCAGGCCGCCCTTCATGTCGCAGGCGCCCCGGCCGTGCAGTACCCCCTGGTCGATGTGCCCTTCGAACGGATCGATCCGCCATCGGTCGGGGTCGCCGGTCGGGACGACGTCGATGTGGCCGTTGAGGATCAGCGCGGCCGGCTCGTCGGGCGCGCCTTCGCCCCACTGCCCGACCACCACCGGACGATCGACCGGGAGCCCGTCGTCGCAGTAGGCCGGATGCTGCTCGACCTCCTCGCGCTTCGGCGTCCAGCTGTCCACCGAGAGGCCCATCTCGCCCCAGTAGGTCGCGATGAACTGCTGGGCCTCGGTCTCGTCGCCCGTCACGCTCGGCCGTCGGACCAGCTCTCGAGCCAGTTCGAAGAGCGCGGGCCGGAGGTCATCCACCGATTCGATGACGTAGGCCGGCTTCATGGCGTGGTCCCTTCGGGTGGCAGGTGTGATGCTCGGTGCTCAGGCCGACAGTGCCTTCGCGGACCATGATACAACTGGACCGGTTCGATCGCTCGCGCGTGGAGGCGCTCGGCATGGAGGGGCATCGATGCAGGTGATCGACGAGGCAACACTTCGCGAAGCGATCGGGGAGGCCGAAGCGCTCGAATCCGCCGATCGGGCGTTCCGGGCGCTGGCCGATGACAGGGTCGTGCTCCCTCCGCCGATGGCAATCGAGATTCCAGCCGTTGACGGGGAGGCGCACGTCAAGGGTGGGTATCTGATCGGCTCCCCGGTCTTCGCCGTCAAGATCGCCACCGGGTTCTATCGAAACTCCGAACGGGGTCTTCCCAACGGATCGGGTGTGATTCTCGTGTTCGATGCGACGACCGGATTCCCGCTGGCGCTGCTTGCCGACAACGGATATCTCACCGAGCTTCGCACGGCCGCCGCGGGCGCCCTGGCGGCGCGGGTCCTCGCAGCGGCCCGAGTCGACACGATCGCCATGATCGGCACCGGCGTTCAGGCTCGCTTTCAGCTTCGCGCGATCTCCCGAGTGTGCCGCAGCGAGCAGGTCGTGGCCTGGAGCCCCGACCCGGCGAACGTCGAGGCGTACTGCCGGGAGATGTCGGCGGCGCTCGATCTCGACGTGCGGTCAGCCGCGACGGCCGAGGAGGCGATTCGAGGCGCTCAACTCGTCGTGACTGCGACTCCGAGCCAGACGCCGATCGTGCGGGCGGCGTGGATCGGCCCCGGAGTCACCGTGATCGCCGTGGGGTCGGACGGACCGCACAAGCAGGAACTGGAGGCGGAGTTGATCCGCTCGGCGGGCAAGGTCGTCGCTGATCGGATCGCCCAGTGCGTCGCGCTCGGCGAGATACACCATGCCGTCGAAGGCGGCCTCTTCTCTCCCGATCAGGTCTATGCGGAACTCGGACCGATCGTCAACGGATCCAAGCCGGGCCGCGAAGCCGACGAGGTCATCGTCTGCGATCTTACCGGCGTCGGAGCACAAGACGCGGCGATCGCCGAGATCGTCTGGGCGAAATTGGGAACGGCCTGAGTCGGGGACCCAAGACTCCGGGCGCAGGACCCCAAGGCTCAGGACTCAGGGCAGGCAGTAGCTCTCCTACGCCCCCGTCAACTCGTCGAAGGCATCGCCGAGCACGCGTCCGAGCCGCTCGCTGCCGCCCGCATGAGTCTCGAAGCCTGGCAGCGCTTCAAGAGCCATCACCTCCTCCCGCGACCGGCCTGCGGCGATGCCTTTCCTCGTATGCTCGAGCACCGCCTCGAAGTAATCGGCCTGGCGCGTGAGCTCGTCTCGTGAGCCCGTGACCGGGAAACCCTCACCAGCGTGGCCAAACACGTAGGTGGTGTCCCGCGCGTGGTCGGCGATCACCTGGGCCAGGAGTTCCATCCATCCCGAGACGCGAGCGCCGGCCGGACGGTCGACGCGTGGATGGCGCCGGTTGAACATCAGGTCACCCATGTGGACGATGTTGGCCCGCCGGAACGTCACCGCGATGTCGCCACTCGTATGGCCCGGACCGTAGTGTTTGGCGGACACGACGTCGCTGCCGAGATCCAGCTCCCACTCGTCGTCGAACGTCACGTCGGCGTACGCCTGATCCGCTTCTGCATCCCGCTCGGCGGCGACTCGCTTCTGCCAGTCGGGCACGCTCACGTGCGCGACGATTTGCTGGCTCGCCGGTCGGAGCACGGCGTTGCCGCCGGTGTGATCGCCGTGGTGATGCGTGTTGATGAGTGCGTCGATCCGGCGCGCCGAGCGCTCCCTCAGTCCGTTCAGACACGCCTGCGCGGTGTTCGGAAACTGGCTGTCGACGACAACGAGCGCATCGTCGGAGATCAGCCACCCGATCGTGCCGCCCTGCATGCTGAAGATGCCGACGTTGCGACGTAGCGTCCGAAACGTGCCCGTGGCGTCCTGAGCCCAGAGCCCGAGATCGTGGAAAGTGGCGGCGGCCACCGCGAGCGAGCCGTTTCTCAGAAACTGACGACGATTCCAGAGCATGCGTGCCTCCCGGCCCACACTCTCTCAGGACGATCTGCTGGCGTCAAGCTCGATGGCCCCCACCTCTGACCGAGGGGCAACTTTCTCGCCCGGCATCCGTCTAAACCTCTGCTCGGCCGCGGACCCTGAACTCCCTGGAGGATTGCATGATCAGCCGTACATGGCTTCCCGTTCTTTTGGCTACGTTGTGCCTGGGCATTCCCGAGCCGACGGTCGCGCAGACGAAGACCTTCGACGACACCGTCGACCTGGCGCAGGGCGGCCGGTTGACCGTGGAAGGCAACAAGGGCGACATCCGGGTGACGGCGTGGGACGAGAACCGGGTGGAGATCAAGGCTCGGATCGAGGCGCCACGTAACGTGGACGCCGACTACGCCCGGCGAGCGGTCGAGGCGACGACCGTGGACGTGCGCGTGACAGATCGGTCGGTGTCGGTTCGGTCGAACTACGACGCCGTCCCCTATCGCGAGCGCTCGTGGGGCGGGCGATCGCGCAGCGTGCCTTTTGTTCACTACGAGATTCGTGCCCCCCGCGAGCTGACGCTCGAGATCCAGGCGGATCGCGGCGACACGGAGGTCGACGGCTTCAGCGGCACCATCGATCTGGCAACCGACCGTGGCGCGCTCGAGGCGTCGAACCTGTCGGGCGAGATCCGGCTCTCGATCGATCGGGGCGAGCGATCGCGCCTGTCGGGCATTCAAGGCAGCCTGGACGTCGAAGCGGATCGCACTGACCTCTCGATCCGCGGCCTGAGCATCGACGCGGACTCGCGGGTGGAAATCGACCGCGGCGACGTCGACCTCGAGATGGCAGCGTCTCAGGCCTTCTCGCTGAACGCCGAGCTGTCGCGCCGCGCCAATCTCGACAGTGATTTCGAGATCACCCTCGAGCGGCAGAGCCGTCACGTCATGCGCGGTACGATCAATGGTGGCGGGCCGGAGCTGATGATCGAGGCGGACCGCTCGACGATCCGACTGCGGAACACGCTGTAGGCCCGCGGCGCGTGTGAGAAGCCGCGGGTGCGTCGGGCTTCTGGGCTTTCGGCTTTTGGCCGTGGGCTCTAGCCTGTGCACCGCCGATAGCCGAGAGCCGAGAGCCCCAAGCCACGGCCCTGCGCCCTACGGGCGCTGGGCCATGAGTGGATCGGTGATTCCCAATCCGTAAATCGCCAGCAGGCCGAGGCCTCCGATCATCGCCAGGTAATAGAGCGTCGGCAGGATTGTCTTGCGCAGCGTCGCCCCTTCCCGTCCCAGCAGACCCACGGTGGCGGACGCGGCGACGACGTTGTGGATGGCGATCATGTTGCCGGCGGCTGCTCCCACGGCCTGAAGGGCTACCACCATCGCGCCGGAGATCTCCAGCCGCTCGGCCACGCCGAGCTGGAATGCCGAGAACATCAGGTTGCTGACCGTGTTGGAGCCGGCGATGAAGGCGCCGAGGGCACCGGTCACGCCCGCAAACAGTGGCCAGATCCCGCCCACGGTCGCGGCCACCCATTCGGCCATCGCCACCGGCATGCTCTGAAAGCCCGCCGCGTTGATCCCCGAGTTGATGTAGACCCGAACCATCGGGACGGTGAAGATCAGGACGAACCCGGCACCCAGCAGCACCCGGCTCGACCGCCCGATCGCCGTCTGCATCGCCGTCCACGGCATGCGGTGCAACCACACCGTGAGGAGCGCCACGAACATCAGGATCGCTCCCGGAAGGTAGAGCGGTGTCGTCGTGGCCGAGATACTGGTCGCGAAGATCGACGGCCAGCTGATCTGTGGGACGCGGAGCCAGGCGCCGATCGGCAGCTGCGGTAGCCTCGTCGCGACGAGGATGAGCGCCACGAGGAGATAGGGTGTCCAGGCTCGCGCGACGGTCATGGTTCGGCGCGTGAGCTCGGACTCCGACTTGACCTCCAGGCCACTGACCCAATCGCTGGGCCAGGTGTTCGCGGCTGGAAAATCCCAGGTGTCGGCCGGCATCAGGAACCGACGCTTCGCCGCGAACGAGACGATGGCGAGTCCGACGAGCGACCCGAGCAGTGACGGAAACTCCGGGCCGAGGAGCCAGCCCGTCAGCGTGTAGGGCACGGTGAAGGCGAGCCCGGCGAATAGTGCAAACGGCAGGATCGAGAGTCCCTCGGTCCACGACCGTCGCGCGCCGAAGAACCTGGTCATGGCCGCCACCATCAGGGTCGGGATGAGTGTGCCGGTGATGCCGTGCAGAAATGCGGCTCGGGTTGCCACCAGCCGCAGGTAGTCGCGCATCGTCAGCCCGACTGCAGCCAGTTGGCCGTCGAACGCCTCGCCGCCCAGCCCCCCCTGTACTCCCACCAGAATCGGCGTGCCGACCGCCCCGAACGTCACGGCGGTGCTCTGGATCATCATGCCAATCATGACGGCGGCGGCTGCCGGAAAGCCCATCGCCACCATGAGCGGCGCCGCGATGGCCGCCGGCGTCCCGAAACCGGCCGCGCCCTCGATGAAGGATCCGAACAGCCACGCGATGATGATTACCTGGACGCGACGGTCGTCGCTGAGCGCGTGGAAGCTCTGCCGGATGGCGGCGACGCCGCCCGACTCTTCGAGTGTATTGAGCAGCAGAATCGCGCCGAAGATGATGAACAGAAGATCGAACGTGAGGAACAGTCCCTGGACCGTCGAGGCCGCCACCTCCACGACGCCCATGCGCCACGACACGATCGCGATCGTGACGGCCGCCAGGTACACCAGGGGCATCGCTCGTTTCGCCGGGATCCTGAACCCGACGAGCAGTATGCCGGCCAGCAGAATGGGGAGGACGGCGAGCGCCGCCTGCACACCGAGTGTCATTGCATCACCTTGGGCTTGCCGAGAATCACCCTGAATCGTGCCTGAACACCTGTCGAGGAACGCCCGAGGATAGCATCAGGGCGCCGGAGGTGGAAGCACGCGCGCCTGCGGACGGGTCACGTTCGGTGGCGAACGCTTGTGCGATACGCTGGGTGTCGGGTTCCACCGGGCGAGGAGAGGGTCATGACCGAGACATCGAAGTCGGAACGGCAGCCAGTCGGCTTCCCCGTTCCGGACTGGACCGCTCCACCCCTTCCGCCGCGTACGCCGATGGGCGGGCAGTGGTGCCGGTTGGAGCCGCTCGAGTCGGCCCGTCATGCAGTTGATCTATTCGCGGCGCTCGACGCGGATCGGGATGGCGCGATATGGACGTATCTCCCGTACGGCCGTTTCGCGAGCGTCGAGGACTACGCTGCCTGGATGAACGGCAGCTGCACCGGGACGGACCCGTTGTTCTTCGCGATCGTCGACGAACGGAGCGGACTTCCGTCAGGCGTGGCGAGCTACCTGCGCATCACGCCATCCAGCGGGTCTATCGAGGTTGGCCACATCCACCTGGCCCCGCGGCTGCAGCGGACCGTGGCGGCGACCGAGGCGATGTACCTGATGATGACGCGAGCGTTCGAGCTGGGCTACCGGCGCTACGAGTGGAAGTGTGACGCGCTCAACAGCGCGTCACGAACCGCGGCCATGCGCCTGGGTTTCTCATTCGAAGGCGTGTTTCGGCAGGCGACCGTCTACAAGGCGCGCAACCGCGATACGGCCTGGTACGCCGTGATCGATCGGGACTGGCCAGCGCTTCGTCTGGCGTTCGACCGGTGGCTCGACCCGGAGAACTTCGATGAACAGGGACGCCAGCGCGTGGCGTTGTCGTCGCTGACGGAGCCGCTGCTCGTTCAGCGGGGGTGAGCTTGGCCGGCGTGTGATCCGTCCTCGAGAAACGTGACTGCGCCGGTCTCGAGCGCATACTCCGCACCAACGACGAGCAGGCCGTCGCGCCGAATCAGCTGTTCCAGCACGGGGGAGCCGTGCCGCAGATGGTTCACCGAAGCCCGGATGTTTGCGCGGACAGCCTCTCGCACCAGCGCGTCGGGATCGCGTCCCAGGTCCGTGTGCAGCAGCGGCTCGATGGCCGGCCGCACGCGATCGACGATCGCCCGCAGGTTCGGCGAGTGATCGTTCACTGTCCCCTGGAGCGCCTCCAGTGTGGCAAGGACCGCACCGCATCTGGTGTGACCCAGCACCACGATGAGTCGTGTGGCGAAGCGCTCGGCGGCAAACTCCGCGCTGCCGACCAGCGAGGGGGCGACGACGTTTCCAGCCACCCGGATCACGAACAGGTCTCCCAAACCCTGATCGAACACGATCTCAGCCGGGACCCGCGAGTCGGAGCAGCCGAGAACGATCGCGAGGGGCTCTTGACTCGTCGTCAGCTCGAACGGTCGACTCCGCACGTCGCCGCGTCCGCGTACGTGCGAAGTGAATCGCTGGTTCCCCTCGCGTAAACGCTCCAGGGCATCGAGTGCGGCAATCATCGATCGGTGATCCGGCAGCCGAACATGATTCGATGCCCGTCGCTTCCGGCTGCTTTCCAGGTCTCGCGTGACGGCGATTCAGTGGGCATGCCCATTTCGAGATGTTAGCGCGAGTGGGGCGCGTGGGGCGAGTGGGGTACCGCCCGAATCTTGCGATGGCACGTCAGGCGCGCCGGCGGGCGGAGTCGAGCGCCGCATTCTCGGCTGAGATCCGGATCCACAGGACGCCTCCGTTGAGGATCGTGAACAGCGCGGCGACCCACACCTGGCCCAGCGCCAGCGGTACCACCGCGATCTCCGCGACGACGAGCATGTAGTTAGGATGGCGCACGTAGCGGTACGGGCCTCTCCTCACGGGCGGTTCATCGACGACGATGATCCGTGTCGTCCATCGGGGGCCGAGGCTCCGGAGGATCCAGAGCCTGAAGATCTGGAGGGCACCGTAGGCCGAGAGCCATGCCATGGAGACCGGGGCGTTCCAGGCGACCAGGACCAGTGTCACCAGCCACGCCGCGTGCATCGCCACGATGACTGGATAGTGCGCCGCGCCCACCTCGTGGCCCCCGCGGGCGAGCAGGCGAGCCGTATTGCGCCTTGAGACGACCAGTTCGACCAATCGCTGGAGGACGACAACCGCGAGGAGCAGCGCAGCCGGTGTGACGTGGTCGGGCATCACGCAGTCAGCGGCAGCAACGAGACCGTGAACCCAGGTCCGAGGGCGCTGAGGACCACCCGTTCAGGCAGTCCTGCCGCGAGGGCTCGTTCCAGGACGAAGAGCACAGTCGGGGCCGACATGTTGCCGTAGTCGCGCAGCACGTCGCGCTCGTGGTCCAGCGATCCGGAGGCCAGGTGCATGACCTGCTCGATCGCCTCGACGACCTTGACGCCGCCGGGATGACATACGAGGCGCTCGATGTCGCCGCCGTGCAGACCGAGGGCACTCAGGCCTCCGTGCACGGCGTGCGCGAGATGCTGGGTGACAAAGGTCGGAATGGAACGATCGAAGATCACGCCCAGGCCGCGGGCGTCGACATCCCATCCCATGATCGGCAGCGTGTCTGGCCAGGTGTGCTCGTAGCCTCGCCCGAGCACGGGCCCGACGGTCGCGTCGGTCGTGACGCAGGCGGCGGCCGCTCCGTCGCCGAACAGAACGGTGGCGATGATGTCGGCGTTCCGTGCCCGGTCACCCCGGAAGGCCAGTGTGCAGGTCTCGACGCAGACGAGCAGGACGCGGCTCCCTGGGTCGGCCGCGGCTAGCCGTGTCGCCAGCGCGAGTCCGGAGACCCCGCCCGCGCATCCCAGGCCGAACACCGGCACGCGATGCACGTTCGCCCTGAATGGCAGAGAGGCCATGGCGCGCGCCTCCAGGGTCGGCGTGGCGATGCCCGTCGACGACACCGTCACGATGGTGTCGATCGCGTCGGCGCTCAGACCAGCGACGATCAGGGCTCGTTCTGCGGCCGCCACGAACAGGCTCGTCGCGCCGTCGAGGTACACCTCGTTGCGGGCTTGCAAGTCGCGGTCGGTCTCGAACCACTCGATCGGGCAAACGGAGAAACGGGTCCGTACGCCCGCCGTGTCGAAGGTCTTGGCGAGGCGGCTGAAATCTGGATAACGCGGGCCGAGGATCCGCTCGGCGAACATCCGTACCTGGTCCTGGTCGAGCCGGTGCGGTGGGACGGCGCTGCCGAGGCCGACGAGGCGGGGCGGCGGAGGTGGTGGTGGTGGCGGCGGAGGAGGAGGAGCAGGGGGCACGTCAGTCACTCTACGCGAAAATGCAGTCCGGACGCGACGTCGCAGTGGTCGCGACTTCGGATCGCTACGCCCCTTCTCGAGGGTGCTCTGGACTATTCCCGCAGGTTCGCTCCGAGCGCCGCCTCACCTGGCCCCAAACAGTCGTGATCCCGTCCCCGCAAGCTATAATCCGGCGTCTCCATCTGACGCCATGACGCTGAACGCTGGTTCTCGACTCGGCCCGCACGACCTCCAGTCCCGCTGCGGCGTCTGGGCTGGCGACTTGTTCAGCCTCCTGGCGAGAGCGGGCTCGTGAGCTGGAGACGCCTCGCCCTGTTGGCCGCGGCCACCGTGGTGGCGTATGTCATGCTGTTCTGGCTGCTATCGAATGTGGTCGTGTTGCCGGTCCTTCACGCTCGGATCGCCTTCTATTCCGACCGGGACGGCAACTACGAAATCTATTCGGTCAATCCCGACGGCACCGACCTGAGGCGGCTGACGCATCACGATGCGGACGACCAGTCACCCGCCTGGTCGCCGGATGCCAGTCGCATTGCCTTCGTCTCCGGGCGCAACGGCAGCGGCGACATCTTCGTGATGGACGCCGATGGAGGCAACGTGCGGGCGGTGACGAGTGCGCCCGGCGATGAATCGCATCCGGCATGGTCCCCCGACGGCTCGCGCATCGCGTTCGCGGCCGAGCGAGGCGGGAACCGCGACATCTACGGCATCGACCTCGAAGGCACGAACGAGATCCGCCTGACGACTCATCCCGAGGACGACATGTTCCCGCAGTGGTCGGCCGACGGTCGATCGATCCTGTTCAACTCGCGGAGAGACGGTCGATATGCCATCTTCCTGATGAATGCCGATGGGTCCGACTACCGGCAGCTCGCTGCGTCGTCCCTTGACATGGTCTTTCCGCGCTGGTCGCCCGACGGTTCGCGGATCGCCTACTCGTCCATGGATCGCGAAGCGCAATTGGCCGGCGTGTCGGTCATGGACGCCGATGGCATGCATGACACCGTCGTCACGCCGAAGGCTGGGCGGGACGAGGACCCGTCCTGGTCTCCCGACGGTCGGTCGATTGTGTTTCACGCCTACCGCCGTGACGACAACTGGAACATCTACCTCGTCGACGTCGATTCGGGCGAGGTGCGGACGGTGTTCGACGAGCCGTCACGGGACTACTGGCCGCACTGGTCGCCAGGGCACTGAGGGATGCGGGCTTCGTTCGGATGGGCGAGGACGCACGCCGAAGGACCCTCGTAAGGTCTCTCCGGTCATCCAGCCGCAGCTCCCTCCGACTACTCTGACCCCGCTGCGCTGGCATCCCGCCTCGTGCGATAATCCACCACTCGACGCAACCAGAGAGCCTAGCGTTGGAACCCGGCCGCCGACTCGGCGTCTACGAAATCTGCGCGCGAGGAGTCACGAGAATGAGGGCAGCAATCTGGGTCGGCCTGGTCGGCGTGGCGGCGTCGGTGGCCTGCGCGGGCGGCGAACCTGGACCGACCGTCGAGGCCACGTCTGCGAAGTTCTACGTCAACGGCCGCGTCCTGCGAGGTGACGACAGTCCACCGATCGAGCGCGCAGCGTTCGTCGTCGAGGACGGTGTCGTGACGCGCCTGGCGGGCGACGGAAACATCGATGCACCGGATGGCGCGACGACGATCGACCTCGAGGGACGCACGGTGATGCCGGTACTCCACTCGTTGCACGCGCACGTGGGGTATCTGGACGGCCGAACCTTCACGGCCGAGCACTACTCCCGGGAGTCAGTGCTGTCGGATCTGCAGCGATACGCCTTCTACGGCATCGGCTCGGTGGCAGTCCTCGGGAGCGACACGGGCGACGTGGCATTCGAGATCCGCGATGCCCAGACGCGTGGTGAGCTTTCGGGCTACGCACGGCTCTTCACCGCTGGTCGTGGCATCACGACCAAGGGCGGCTGGCCGACGGTCATTCCGGCGCTCGCTGATGCGCCGACGCAGGTGACCACGGAAGCCGAGGCGCGCGCGGCGGTGGCAGGGCTGTCCGAGCAGCGTGTGGATCTGGTGAAGATCTGGGTCGACGACAATCTGGGGACGATCCCGACGATTCCGCCCGAGATCGCTGGCGCGGCGATCGACGAGGCACACGAGCGGGGCCTCCGGGTCGTGGCCCACGTCTTCTACCTTGACGATGCCAAGGCGCTGGTGCGGGCCGGAGTCGACGGTTTGGTCCATAGCATTCGCGACCGCGAGATCGACGCGGAGCTGATCGAACTGATGAGGGCCGCCGAGACCTTCTACGTCCCGACGCTGGTGGCGCACGAGACGGCCTTCAGCTACGCGGATGCACCGGCATGGGTGGGTGAGCCCGCCATGCGCGCGACCGTGCCGTCGGACATGGTCGACTGGCTGCAGAGCGACGAGTTTCTGACACAGGCGAGGCAGAATCCGGCGTTGGAGGCTCTGCGTGGCCAGTACCGCGTCGCCGAGCACAACGTGAAGGCGCTCAGCGACGCGGGTGTCGTCGTCGCGCTCGGTACGGACTCCGGCACGATGAACCGCTTCCCCGGCTACGTCGAGCATCGCGAGCTCGAGCTGATGGTGGCGGCCGGGCTCAGCCCGAGCGAGGCGCTCAGCGCTGGGACCCGCAATGCCGCGGCGATGCTGGAGATCGAGCGAGGCGGCACGTTCGGCGCCGGCAAGCGCGCCGACTTCATCGTCGTCGACGGTGACCCGCTGACGGATATCACGACCACGCGAGAAATCGTGGCCGTGAGTTACGGCGGGGACTACCTGGACCGCGACACCATGGCCATCAGGGCCATCCGGATGCCCGAGGAACGGCCGTAACCCATGCGCAGATTTTTCCAACGCTACCTCCTGCCGGGTTTCGTCTTCCAGTCGGCCGTCATCGCGGGTGGCTACGGGACGGGGCGTGAGCTGGCCGAGTTCTTCCTCCCGTTCGGCCCGCTCGGCGGCCTGCTCGGGATGGTGCTCGTCTCCATGGTCATCTGGAGCGCGGTGTGCGCGGCGAGCTTCGAGTTTGCCCGCGCATTCGAGAGCTACGACTACCGGAGCTTCTTCAAGCATCTGCTCGGCCGCTTCTGGTTCCTGTACGAGATCATCTACTTTCTCCAGATCTTTCTCGTCATGGCCGTCATCGCGGCGGCCGCAGGCGCCATTCTGAACGAGACGTTCGGCTTGCCGAACGTCGTCGGGGTTGCGGGGATGATGACCGCGGTGGGGTTGCTGGCGTTGTGGGGCACAGGCGCCATCGAGAAGTTTCTCGCGGGCTGGTCGTTCTTGCTCTACGGTGTCTATCTGGTCTTCTTTGCCTGGTGCTTTTCCAGCTTCGGTGACGCGATCGTCGAGGGCTTGACCCAGGTGCCGATCGGCTCGGGTTGGGCGATGGGTGGACTGCGTTACTCGGCCTACAATCTCGCGCTCGTGCCGGCGCTGACGTTCTGCGTCCGACACATCGAGACGCGTCGCGAGGCCGTTGGCGCGGGTCTGCTGGCCGGTCCGATTGCGATCATGCCGGGTGTTCTGTTCTTCCTCGCCATGGCGGGCCAGTACCCGAGCATCCAGGCCGCGCCCGTTCCGGCCAACGTGCTGCTCGAGATCCTGGGGTCTCGCGGGTTCCAGCTGACGTTTCAGATCGTACTGTTCGGCACGCTGATCGAGACCGGGATCGCGATGGTGCACGGCGTCAACGAGCGCCTCGCGCGTCGGTACGAGGAGCGGCAGGCCACCATGCCCCGGATCCTACGTCCCGCCATCGCAGTCTCTTTGCTGATCCTGGGCGCCCTGCTCGCGCGCGTCGGGATCATCGACCTGATCGCCCAAGGCTACGGGACGATCACCTGGTTCTTCCTCGGCATCTACGTGCTGCCGATCCTGACGCTTGGGGTCTGGAAGCTCCGGATGCGGGACGACGGTTCGGTCGTCACGCCATGACTCGAGGTCCCGGGGGGCGTGTCGTGAATATCGTGGGCGTCCCGACGGACGAGGGCTCGTCATTCCTGCGCGGACCGGCCCAGGCGCCTCCGTTGATTCGCGAAGCCCTCCACAGCGACTCGGCGAACCTGTGGACCGAGGAGGGCCAGGACCTCGGCCAGGAGCCTCGTCTCATCGACACGGGCGACCTGGCGCTGTCGACCGGCACGGCCGTCCTGGCAGAGATCGAGCGAGGCATTGCCGCGCGGCTCGAACCCGACGCCCGTGTCATCGCGCTCGGCGGCGACCACGCGATCACTCATCCGATCATGCGCGCCGTCGCGGCTCGACACGGCGCACCGACCATCCTTCACCTCGACGCCCATCCGGATCTCTACGACGAGCTGAACGGCAACCGTCACTCGCACGCCTGCCCGTTCGCTCGGATCATGGAGGAGGGCCTCGCGACCCGTCTCGTTCAGATGGGGGTGAGGACGATGAATGGTCACCAGCGAGCGCAGGTGAAGCGATTCGGGGTCGAGGTGCTGCCGATCGAGACGTTCGGCCCCGGCGCCGTGCCGGCACTGCGCGGACCCGTCTACCTGTCGCTCGATCTCGATGTGCTCGACCCGGCGTTCGCGCCGGGCCTGTCGCACCACGAGCCTGGGGGCGTCTCGACCCGGCAGCTGCTCCAGTTGATCAAGAGCCTGCGGGTCGACCTCGTGGGCGCGGACATCGTCGAGTACAACCCGACTCGCGATCTTCACGGGGTGACCGCGATGGTGGCCGCGAAAGCGCTGAAGGAGATCGTCGCACGAATGCTCGGCTGAGCGATGTCGTCGGGCGGCCGAGTCAGGGTCCGTGAATCCGTGAGGTGGAATCGTGCAGAAGTTCCGGACAGGGTGCCTCGGATGGCTCGTCGGGGCGACGGTTGCCTGCACGCCGCCGACCGGAGTGCCAACGACGATATCAAGTGTCGACACACCGGACGAGGTCGGTCTCGCCGAGCTGACGCGTCTCGATCTCGCGGCGCGGTTCAAACGCTCCGTCAGGGTCGGCTCGTTCTCGAGCTACGATCGCACTGGCGGTAACGACGACGGGTTTTCGGGCGAACATTCGTTCATCAGGCGAGAGGACGAAGGCCTCGTCCTCGCCGAGCTCGAGGGACCTGGTGCCATCTACCGCATCTGGACTCCCACGCCCACCGACGACATCCTCGCGTTCTACTTCGATGGCGAGACGGCGCCGCGCCTCGAGATCCCGTTTCGACAGCTGTTCACCGGCGAGCGGCCGCCGTTCGTGTCACCGATCGTCGGATACGGGGCGGGCGGCTTTTACTGCTACCTGCCGCTCACATTCGAGCGATCGCTCAAGATCGTCGCGCGGGCCGAGCGCATCCAGTTCTATCAGATGAACTATGCGATCTACCCGGATACGTTGAGTGTATCGACCTTCGATGGATACGGTTCACCCGAAGCTACGGCGCTGCTGGCGCGCGCGCGCGAGGTCCTGCATGCCTCCGGGGAGGACCTGAGCGCGAGCGTCGCGCCACCCGGCGCAGAGATTCGCTCGGCGCCCGTTCGTGTGTCACTGGCTCCCGGCGATGTCCAGACGCTGTTCGAGACGACGACGCCGGGGCGCATCGTCGGACTACGAATCCAGCCGGCTTCACTGCTGGCCGGAAAGGCTCGCGACATCGTCCTCCGAATGTTCTGGGACGATGACCCCGAACCGGCGGTCCTCAGCCCTGTCGGCGACTTCTTCGGAGCCAGCTGGGGCGACCCCGCCATGCGGTCGGCAGTCGCCGGGACGGCCGACGACACGGCGTACATCCATCTGCCGATGCCGTTCGATCGATCGGCACGCATCGAACTTGCCTCCGAGCGCTCTGATGGTCCGTCCGTCGAGGTGCGTGGCGAGGTGACCTGGACAGACGTGCCGCGAGCGCCCGAGGAGGGACGCTTCTACGCCATCTGGCGGCGGGAGAACCCGACGGTTCTCGGCGAGCCATTCACATTCGTCGACACGATGGGCCGTGGCCACATCGTGGGCGCGATGCTCCAGGCGCAGGGCTTCGAGCCTGCGCAGACGCCGTTCTTCGAGGGCGACGACCAGGCGACGCTCGACGGCTCGCTTTCGATCCACGGGACCGGTTCGGAGGACTTCTTCAACGGTGGCTGGTACAACGTCACGGGCCGCTGGATGGGTCGCGTGTCCCTGCCGCTCAGCGGCAGTCTCGACTACCGGAACGCGCTCAGCCGTACGGGTGGTTACCGGCTCATGATCACCGACGCCTATGCCTTCCGGAGCAGTGCACGACTCACGATCGAGCATGCGCCGACCGAGAACGATCTGTCGACGGACTACGTAGGCGTCACCTACCTCTACGCCGAGGCGCGGCCGACGATGGCGTTCGAGTTGCCTCCAGTGCCCGATCGCCGTGTGATCGAGCCGGACCGAATCGTCTTTCGTCCTGGTTGGAGCGTGCCGGTTGACTCGTTCTCGTTTCGCGACATGTCCTTGACCAAGCGGCAGGAGTCGATCGACGGCGAGACCGTTCGGTACTTGCGAGTGCGCGCCGAGGGCGACGATGTGTTCGGCCCGCACGGTGTCGGGCTTCGGTGTGACCTACCGGAAGCCGGAACGTATGCCGTGTCGATCGAGGCCATTGCCGGGCCCGACCAGGCGACAGTGCAGATCTTCAGGAACGAGAAGGCCGAGGGGGATGCGGTCGATCTCTACCAAGTGGGTCGCACCCGGCTCGATCCGGTGAAGCTCGGAGAGCTCGATTTCGTCGAGGGTGAGAATGTGCTGCTGCTGAAGCTCGTGGGCAGGAATGACCGCTCGTCCGGTCTCGGTCTCGATCTCGCGAGCCTCGTGTTCGAGCGCGTTCGCTAGAGCACGATTGTGCCTGTGCCGACAGTGGCGCTTCTCCCGCCAACCTGCACGCGGCCGATGGATTCGCCATCGGTCCCGATCCGGATGAAGACCTCGCACGGGCGGTTCATCTTGACGCCCTGACGGCTGATGATGCTGCCCGCCTCCGCCTGGGATACGAGCCCGTGGTGGACCAGATAGCAGCCGAGCGGGCCGCTGGCTGATCCGGTGCCAGGATCCTCGAAACCGCTCAGCCCGAGCATTCGGCTGTACACGGTCGCGTTGTCATCTCCGGGCTCGGGTGAGAAGATGAACATCCCGCGCCGCTGCATGCCCGCCTTCTCGAATGCCTCTCCCATCGCCGCCGCGTCAATCGTGACGCCATCGACCGCGGCGCGAGTCACGAGCGGCACGAACAGAAAATTCGATCCGCACGAGATCTCCTGGATCGGATGCTCCGGCATGATCGCGCCGGGCTCGAGCCCGATGGCGGCCTCGACCGCCGCCTTGTCTTCCAGGATCGCGCCGTACGTCGGGTTCAGCTGGTCCATCCAGGCGAAGGCCAGCTCGCCTTCCAGCCACTCCAGCTCCAGCGCCGTCGGTCCGATGCCGAGGCCGAAGACGTAGCGGCCGCGGCCCGGTTCGATACGACCTGCCTGCGCGAGCGCGAACGCCGTGCCGATCGTGGGGTGACCCGCGAACTGCATCTCCCGGTTGCGTCCGAAGATGCGCACCCGAACGTCGGTATCTTCCGTCTCGGCCGGAACGACGAAGGTTGTCTCCGAGAAGTTGATCTCCCGGGTCATCGCCTGCATCTCGTCCGTCTCGAGGTCGTTCGGATCGAGAAAGACCGCCAACTGGTTCCCCGTCAGTGGCTGATCGGTGAACACGTCCAGGTGTTGGTACTCGTAGACCCGACCTCGGGGCTCCGTGGATTCGAGAGGCGGCTCCTCAGGCCCAGCCGCGCTGCATCCGGCCGCCGCCACCACGCCGCCAAGCATCGTCTTTGCCCATGCGCGACGTGACAGCCCCACCGAAGACCCCGTCGAAGACGACGAAGACGAGGTCGCGCTGATCGGCGCCAGCGCGCGGGGGTTTGCGGGTCGTTCTTGGTCCTTGGACATGCGGCCCTAGTGTAGCATTGCCGAACCGGAACATCAGGTCCCTTCGTGGCAACCGAGGAGTTCGATTCATGTCAGTCCGAAGCCTTGCGGCTCTCGTCAGCGTGCTGGTGCTGGGTGGCTGTGCGCCGCCGGCGACGACAGGCGACGCCGCCGACGATGGCCAGACGGTCGTCGTGGCGAATGGCGCCGAGTACAGGATCCAGGAGGGTGACAACACGTTCGCAACGTTCGAGGTGCCGATGATTCCAGGCGCCGAGACGCCCAGGGTGACGGTCGAGGACGTTGGAAGCGGCTGGCGCCGGATCCGGATAGCGTGGGATCTGGCGGAGGTCGTCCAGGTCGATGACCTGGCGGTGAGATTCGCCATCGACCTGGATCCCGACTTCCACTGGATGCCGCACCTTGCCCCCGAGGACGGCTACGTCGCGGCCCAGCATGTGTTCCGGTCGCCAGCGATTGTCATGGCCGAGGGCCCGCGCACGCTCGTGCTCGTGCCGGACCTCGACATCTGCTGCGGTCGACCGGAGACGCCGTGGTATCTGGACTACGATGCGCCCGGTCACACGGCGGCCATCGGCCTGGCGCTTACCTCGATTCCGACCCACGTGCTCTACCGCAAGGAGCCGGGCATGGAACTGCCAGCAGGAGCCCTCGAGCTTGGCTTCTTCGTGACGGCCTACGAGGACCGCGGCGATCCACGAAACCCCTGGGCGCGTGTGAGCCGGTTCCTGTGGGAGCGGTACGCGCGACCGCTCTACGAGCGTGGCGAGCCGAATCGCGTGCCCATGGGCCGGTACGTCGAACGGACGTACGCCTGGGCCTTCGAGAGCTGGCGGGACTCCGTCTGGCAGGAATTCGAGATCGACGGGACGCGTGTCGGGGCCCCACAGTTCATCGTCAATGTCACCCAGTCGCCCAACTATCCGGGTGAGTGGGAGCAGCGTGAATTCCTCTCGATCTGGAACCAGGCCTGGTTCTCGTCGCTTCGGAGTGCGTCAGGCGTGATGCGGTGGGCCCAGCGGACGGGACGTGAGGACCTGATGGAGAAGGCTCGACTTACCAAGGCGCTCGCCCTGGCGGCTCCCATGAAGGAAGGGATCTTTCCATCGGTGATCCGGACCGACAACCGCGCGGTCGTCGTCGACGGCGGGGAGTTACGACGACCGGAGCCATGGCCAACCGCGTACTGGACCAACTCCAATCGAAGTCCGGAGAACTTCGGTATCACCTCTGACTGGTACCATTTGCTCGACGCGAGCTGGACGGCGCTTCTGATGCTGCGCTGGCACGAGGAGCTGGAGGCGGACGACGCGCTGCTGGAGTTCGCGAGGACGTACGCCGACGCCCTGCTGTCGTTCCAGGACGACCGGGGCTTCTTTCCTGCATGGCTCGACCCGGAGACGCTCGCTCCCGCCGAGGTGTATGCAGACTCCCCGGAGTCCAGCATGAGTGTGACGTTCCTCCTGAAGCTGGCGCAGCTGACGGGCGCGGCACGATATCGCGAAGCGGCCCTGAGGGCCATGGACGCGGTGCTGGCTGGTCCGGTGCCGAGCGGGCGCTGGGAGGATTTCGAGACGTACTGGTCCTGCAATCAGTTCGGGCAGGACACCCTCGTCGGTCGACCGATTACGCGCAACGGGCTCTACAAGCAGAACACCTTTTCGATGTTCTGGACGGCCGAGGCCCTGCTGGCCAGCTGGCGTGCGACCGGCGACGATCGGTACCTGGAGTGGGGGCGGCGTACCCTCGACGAGCTCTCGATGGCGCAGCAGGTGTGGCAGCCCCCGTTCATCTACGTTCCCGCCCTCGGCGGCTTCGGCGTGATGAACGCCGACGCTGAATGGAACGACTCGCGCCAGAGCCTGTTCGCCGAGCTGTTCATGGACTACTACCGCGAGACCGGTGACCCGCACCTGTTCGAGCGAGGTGTGACGGCGCTCAAGGCGTCGTTCACGATGATGTATGCGCCGGAGAATCCACGCGCCAAGGAGCAGTGGGAGCAGGCGCATCCGTTCTTCGGTCCGGAGGACTACGGCTTCACCATGGAGAACTACGGCCACGACGGGACCACCAGCCCCGAGGGAGTCGGAATCGGGGTGTTCACGATCTATGACTGGGGCAATGGCGCGGCGAGCGAAGCGTTCAACCGCGTGACCGACCACTACGGTCAGGTGTTCATCGATCGTCCGCGAGGCGTGGGTTTCGGGATCGACAGCGTGGCGGTGCTGCCGGACGCCGCTGGATTCGAGCTACGCGATCTCGGCGACGATCCACGTGACATCCGCGTCGTGTTCGAGGATGGCAGCAGCCGGGAGGTCAGGCTAGACGGGCGAGCCCGCGTCGCGCCGTGAGTGTACATAAAAACTGCCAGCCCCGGTCGCCCGGAACTGGCAGGTGGTGCCTGTCGTGGCGGACAGCGCTTAGGCCGCTGCGCTCTTCGCCTCGTCGAGGACCTTCTCGAACACCTTCACCGCACGCTGCATCTCGTCCATCGTGCCGATCGAGATCCGGCAACTCGTCATCATGGGCGGGAACGGTCGCCCGACGCGGACGCCTTCTTCACGGCATGCCCGCTGGAACTGGCTGATGGGCATCTGGACGTCGACGAAGATGAAGTTCGTCTGCGATTCGGTGTCGCTGTAGCCCTTGTCGTGGAAGAACTTTCTCGTGAACTCCCGGGCCTCGGTGTTGCGGGCCGACTCCTTCGCGATGAAGCCGTCCGTGCGGGTGAGGTGGGCCATGCCGCCCGCAATGGCAGCGAGGTTGAGGTAGCCCATTCCGTCCCACTGCGCCATCTTCTTGATGGTGTCGGCGTGTCCGACGGCGTAGCCGAGCCGCAGCCCCGCCATGCCGTACGCCTTCGAGAACGTCCGGCAGACGACGACCTGTGGGTGCTCGAGCGCCAGCGGGACCATCGTCTCGTAGTTCGGGTCCGTGGCGTAGTCGAAGTAGGCCTCGTCGACCAGGATGTTCGTGGTCGGAGAAGCCTTCACCAGGTCGTTGATGAACTGGGTCGAATCAGCCGCATTGTGGGCCGTGGCTGTTGGGTTGTTCGGGTTACAGAAGAAGACCATCCCGGCGCCCTTGGCGGCGGCAAGCGTGGTGTCGAGGTTGAGGTTGAAGTCATCGGTGAGTTTCGTTCCGAAGACCGGAGCGCCGATCAGGTCGGCGTAACCTGCGCACTCCTCGTAGGTGGGCTCGGAGCCAACCAGTGCCCGCGTCTTGGTGCACGAGATGTGCGTCAACGTGCGGAGTAGTTGGGACGAGCCGTTGCCCAGCAGGATGTTCTCTGCCTTGACGCCGTCGGCGCTGAACATCTGGGCGATCCCCTCGATGGCCGCACCGTACTTGCTGAACTGGTAACGGCCGGCGTCGCTGCCGGTCGGTCCCATCGCGGTCCGGATGGCATCGAGCACGACCTTGCCCGGACCCACCGGATTCTCGTTGTTGTGGCACAGGATGTCGCTGGCCTGCGCGTGGAGCGGCTGCGACAGAAGATCGAGCAGAGTCTCGGGTCGGCGGCTGACCATCATCTCGGCAGTGATGGCCCCGGCGGCGCCTACCCCCAGAGTTTTCATGAACGAACGGCGCGAGAACGACATATCTACCTCCTCGAATCAGAAGTCAAATCAGCACAAAGCGCTGGCTTCATGGGTGAGCCACGTTAGCCGCGCGAGGCGCTGCTCATGGTCGACGAGGCTCCGAGCACTTCGCCGAAGACCTCCACCGCGCGCTCCATCTCCTCCATCGTACCCATCGAGATGCGGGCGTGCGTCTTCTCCAGCGGGCGGAAGTCACGACCCACGTACACCTTGTGCTCGGCGCACGCATCGCGGAACTCCTTCGCCGTTCGGCCGACGTTCACGAAGATGAAGTTCGTCTGGGCGTCGGACATCTCGTATCCAGCGTTCTTGAACCAGTCCATCGTGAACTTGCGCACCTGGGCGTTCCGTGCCACTTCCTGCGTGAGGTGGTCCGGGTCGCCAATCGAGCCGACCGCGCCGGCCACGACCAGGTTGTTCGCGCTGAACAGTCCCATCGTGTACGGCCGCATCGTGTCGATCAGGTGCTTCGTGGCGACCGCGTAGCCCAGCCGGAGGCCGGCCATGCCGTACGCCTTCGAGAACGTGCGCGCCACCACCACTCGCGGATGGTTTAGGACGAGCGGGAACCCGGTCGAGTAGTTCGGGTCCGTCACGTAGTCGTAGTACGCCTCATCGAGGAGGACCACCGTCTCCGGAGAGGTCCGCTCCAAGTTGGTGATGAAGGCGGAGACGTCGCTGGCCGAGTGGACCGTGGCCGTCGGGTTGTTCGGGTTGCAGAAGAACACCATCCCGGCGCCCTTGGCCGCGTCAGTCATGGCATCGAGATCGAGCCGCAGGTTCGAGTCGAGCGGGATCTCCTTGATGGGTGCGCCGATCGCCCGGGCCGTGCCGAGTGGCTGGCCGTACGAGGGCGTTCCGGTGACCAACGCCTTATCCGGCGAGGTGAAGGCGCGCGTGGCCGCGACGAGAATCTCGCCGGAGCCTGCCGAGGTCATGACGTTCTCCGGCTGCACGCCGGCGCCCTCGGCCAACTTGGCCATGAGGTCGAACACGCTCGTGCGCGCGTTGAAGACGTACCGACCCGAATATTCGAGCTGGTTCTCGATAGCCTGCATGGCCGACGAACCCGGGCCGAAGGGATTCTCGTTGCTGCTGATCCGAACCGCGTCCGGCTCGGCTTGCTCCAGCATCGAGATGTCCGCTCCCGAGTAGTTGAAATCGGCCTGGAGGGCCTCCCAGCCACGTGCAGCGATCAGACTTGGAACCGGCTTTTTCTTCCCTGCGAGCGTGCGAAACAACGCGCGACGCGAAAGCGACATAGAGCCTCCTCGTGAAATTTGGAAGTCAGACTTCTGGAGTCAATATCATGAAATCGCGACCGAACGGCGGGCCTTGCCCTGGCTCCTCACGTCTGACTTCTCGGGATGAGTCTGACCAGCTCCAGGCGTTCCATGCCCATCGGACACGACGCTGCCACGCGCGCGTTCGTCCAAGACGAACACTTCCGTCACATTATAACGCGAGCACACTACACGATAGGTCCTCGAGCCCGCTCGAGTCAACGGTTTTCGCCGATCTGACGTCCGCCGGTCCCGTGAAGTTTCAGGTGGATCCTGGGCCTGTTTCCGGGACCTGTTCCGGGCCGTCACCGACCGCCCGTTTTCTAGGTCGGCAGGAGTATCATGGCGTGAACCGGCCCTGGGCCGGGTTCCGGAGGCCGAGCCATGCCGAAATCGTCTGATCGCGTCGTCAAAGTGACGGAACGGGGCTGGTTCGCCCGCCTCGGCGACTCGCTCAAGGGGATCGTGGCTGGCGGTCTCATGTTCGTCGTCTCCATCCCGCTGCTCTTCACGAACGAGGGGCGTGCCGTCCAGACCGCACGGAGCCTGTCGGAAGGCGCCGGGGCCGTGGTGACGGTGGCCGCAGACCGGGTCGACCCTGCCAACGACGACCGACTTGTGCATCTGGCCGGCGAAGCTGCGACGAGCGAGATCTTGAGCGATCCGACGTTCGGCGTCTCGCTCGAGGCGATCGCGCTGGAGCGGACGGTCGAGATGTACCAGTGGATCCAGCAGTCCGAGTCCACCACGGAGCGTCAGGTGGGTGGCAAGGAGGTGACCACCACCACCTACACGTACGAGAAGGCCTGGAGGGACGAGCCGGTGAGATCTGCCGAGTTCGAGCAGACCGACGGGCACACCAACCCCGGGTCGCTACCCTTCACCTCCACCGCGACGCGCGCCAAGGACGTCACCGTGGGAGCCTTCCGGTTGCCAACGACCCTGGTCGAGGCGATCGACAGTTTCGAGCCGCTGTCCATCGCTGAGGGAGAGTTGCCGGCCGGGCTCGGCGAACGCAGTCGGCTGCACGATGGTGGCGTCTACATCGGAGCCGATCCCGCCGCGCCAGCCGTCGGTGACGTGCGTGTCAGGCTCCAGGTCGTGCGACCCACGATGGTCAGCGCGATCGGTCAGCAGTTCCAGAGTGGCCTGGCGGCGTATCAGACGGAGGCCGGCGATGCGCTCGCGATGCTGAGGGTGGGGACTCATACAGCGAGCGCCATGTTCGCGCAGGCCCAGTCGTCGAACACGACCTTGACCTGGGTCGTCCGCATCGGTGCCGCCCTTCTGATGTTCCTCGGGCTGTTCCTCGTGTTCAATCCGGTCGCCGTCGTCGCCGACGTCCTGCCCATTCTCGGTAGCATGCTGCGCCTGGGGGTTGGAGTGTTCGCCGGTCTGTTGGCGGCGGCCATGTCGCTTGTCACGATCGCCATCGCCTGGGTGTTCTACCGGCCGGTGCTCGGGATCACGCTGCTCGTGCTCGGGGTCGGGCTCCTGTTGGCTACCTGGGGACTCGGTCGGCAGAAGGTCGTGGACCGTACGGTGAACACCGCGGCCGATGCCGCCGGGACCTGAGTGCCGCGGAGTAGACTCCGGACATGGATCAGTTGACGGTGCGCGGGCTCGACGATGACCTGAAGCGGCGAGTTCGCGAGGTGAGCCGTGAGCGCGGCGTGTCGTTGAACAAGGCGGCGGGCTATCTGATTCGCAAGGGTGCCGGTCTGCTGGACACGCGGGCGAACACGGCGGCCGTGGGAGATGCGCTGGATGACCTGATCGGCGGCTGGTCGGAGCAGGACGAGCGCGAGGTGCGCGCCGCCCTTGGCGAGTTCGATCGAGGCGACGAGTCGCGCGCGCGATGAGACTGCTGCTCGACGCCGACGCGTACCTGGCGCTGATGCGCGGTCACGAGACGGTGGCCGCCCGCGTTCGAGCGGCCGACGAGATTCTGCTACCAGGTATCGTGGCGGGCGAGTTGTTGTTCGCTTTCAGGCAGGGGTCGAGCCACCGTCGCCACGTGAAGGACTTCGAGCGCTTCCTGGCCGACTCGCACGTGCGGCTCTTGCCCGTAACGCTCACGACCGCCGATCGATTCAGCCGCCTCCTCTCCACCCTCCGAACGAAGGGTCTACCGATCCCGACCAACGCCGCCTGGGTCGCGGCACATGCGATGGAAACCGGCGCCGACCTTCTGTCCTTCGATCGGCACTACGCATCGATCGATGGGATCGCCTGGCTCGACCCGGACGAGCTCTGAACACGGGTCTCAGGGCTCAGGGCTCAGGGCGCCTCGACAGTCCCGATCCCGTCCCGGTCCCTGCTCCCTGAGCCTCGAGCCTTGAGTGGAGCCCTGGCCTCCGATCTCTGGCCCCCGGCCCCGGTCCTTGATAGTCTTGGCCCTGGTTCCCCATTCCACGAGGAGTTCGCCATGGCGCTCATGCAGGCTCATCGTCGCCTCGTCACACTGGCATGCCTGCTCGCGGTGCCGATGGTCATCCAGCCGACGCTCTTGGGCGAGGAGGCGTCGCCTCCTCCCTATGCCTTGATCAACGCTCGCATCGTGCCCGTCACGGGTCCGGTCATCGAGTCGGGGACTCTCGTCATGCGTGACGGGCGCATCGCGGCCGTCGGATCGGAGGTCGCCCCACCGGCCGACGCGATCGTCATGGATGCCGAGGGATGGACGCTCTACCCCGGATTCATCGATGCCCACTCGAGTGTGGGCATGCCGACACCCTCCCGCGACCCGTCGGGTCCTGACGTCAGGCGACTTGCCGCCGAGCGCCGGGAGCGTGGGGAGCCGACCCCTGGGCTCGACCCGCACGTGACAGCGGTCTCTCTGTACGCCCCGCAGGAGGAGGCGCTGCAGGCGGCACGACGGATGGGGATCACGGCCGCTGCGGTCGTACCCACGGCCGGAATCCTCGAGGGTCAGAGCGCCGTCGTGGCGCTGAAGGATGGCGCGGCGCGCAGCGCGATTATTCGCGATCGGTGGGCCCAACACGTGGCGTTCGAGCCATTCTCGCGCCAGCGAAACGACTATCCAGGCACGCTGATGGGGGTGCTGGCGACGATCCGGCAGCACTACAGCGACGCCGAGTGGTATGGCGAAGCGTGGCGCCGGTTCTCTGCTGACCCGAGTTCGATGCCCAGACCCGACCATGACGATCGCCTCGAGGCGCTGGCTGCCTCGCAAGCGAGGGATCAGCCGGTCGTCTTCACCGCCTGGTCGGACAACGCGATTCTCCGGACGCTCGGCCTCGTCGGCGAGCTCGAGGTTCAGGGCATTGTCAGCGGCGCCATCGACGGCTGGCGCGTCGCCGACGCCTTGAAGACGAGTGGGCTGCCGGTGCTCGTGTCGCTCGATCACCGGCCACGCCGCGATCCGTCCGGATTCGGCGCGGCTCCACCCGGCGGACTGATGGCGCACCCGGGTGCAGCCGATCGGGAAGATGCCGAGTCGAACCCGGCCCGTCTGCACGAGGCGGGCGTCCGATTCGCGTTCACCAGCCACGGCCTGGAGAAGACCTCTGACTTCTTGCCCAACCTACGCGCGGTGGTGCGCGGTGGTCTTCCGGAGGATGTTGCCCTCGAGGCGCTCACCCGGACGCCGGCCGAGTGGCTCGGTGTCGATGCCATCCTCGGATCGCTGGAGGTGGGCAAGGCGGCACACGTCGTGGCGGTCGAGGGTGATCTCTTCGACGATGATGGCAGGGTGGCGGCCGTCTGGGTCGATGGTCAGCGGTACGACGTCGAGTCGAGCACGAGTCAGGACAGCGGCGGGCGACAGGCGTCGGCGGAGGACGACGAGGCGGACGACGAGGCGGACGATGAGTCGAACGAGCCCGGTGATCGGGTCGACCGTCGGGTCCTGACCGAGCGACGGGCTCCGGTCGGTCCGCTCCGGCCGGAGGTGCCCGTCACGGCCATCCGGCACGCCACGATTCTCACGGTCACGAACGGCACGATCGAGTCCGGCACGATCGTCATCCGCGACGGTCGCATCGCGTCGCTCGGGTCAGACGATGACGTCGAGGTGCCTGCCGGCGCCCGCGAGATCGATGCCACAGGTCTCCACGTCATGCCGGGCATCGTCGATGCCCATAACCACATCGCCATGGCGGGCGGCGGCAACGAGGCGACGCAGCCCGTAACCCCGGAGGTCCGGATTGCCGACGTGATCGATCATCGGTCGCCGTCGATTTTCCGTGCCCTGACCGTGGGCGTCACGACCGCGAACGTGTTGCACGGCTCGGCAAATGTCATCGGTGGCCAGAACGCGGTCCTGAAAATGCGATGGGGCCGGCCGGTCGCGGATCTGTTCGTCGAGGGCGCCCAGCCGGGCGTGAAGTTTGCGCTGGGTGAGAACCCGAAGCAGACGAACCGGCCCAGGCTCCCCGGCGTGCCTCGGCGCTACCCGGCCACCCGCATGGGCGTCGAGCACGAGCTCCGAACGAGCTTTGCCAACGCGCGGGAGTACCAGGCGGCGTGGAAGGCGCACGAGGCGGCGATGGCGGCCGGGACCGATCCGATGCCGCCGCGTCGCGACCTCAGGCTCGAGGCGCTCGTCGGAATCCTCGAGGGACGGATTCTCGTCCATGCCCACTGCTATCGGTCGGACGAGGTTCTCATGCTCCTTCGCGTGGCCGAGGACTTCGGGTTCACGATCGCCTCTCTCCAGCACGTCCTCGAAGGCTACAAGGTGGCCGACGAGATTGCTGCCCACGGCGCCGGCGCATCCACGTTCGCGGACGGTTGGGGCTACAAGATGGAGGCGTTCGACGCCATCCCCTACAACATGGCCATCATGGCCGAGCGTGGGGTGACGGTATCGATCAACTCCGACGCCGTGGGTGAGCTCGGTACGCGCCTCTTCACGCAGGCCGCCAAGGCGATGAAGTACGGGGGCGTCAGCGAAGAATCGGCGCTCCGCATGATCACCATCAATCCGGCCAGTCACCTCAAGCTCGAGGAGCGGATCGGATCGATCGAGGTCGGCAAAGACGCGGACCTGGTCATCTTCACAGCCCATCCGTTCTCGGCCGACGCGCGCGTGCGATACACGTTGGTCGACGGCCAGGTGTACTTCGATTCGGACGATGTCGAGCTGACTGGCGACGTGCTCGAGTCGCCGCGAACCGAGACGGACGCTGGCTCCAACGGCGAGAACGCCGGAACCAACGGTGACGCACAGACGGCGCCCGATGTGGCTCGGCCGAACGGCGAACGCTTCGTCGCGTGGCGGTCGCCGACGCAGCCGTCGGGCGACGGACGGCTCACGCCAGCTTCGAGCTACGGCGATCGGACGGAGTCGATGATCGCCGGGTCGGACGTCGTGGCGATCGTGGGCGGCCGGGTCGTGACGATGGCCGGTGAGACGATCGAATCCGGCACGGTCGTGATTCGCGACGGTCGCATCGCGGCGGTCGGCGAGGAGGTCGAGGTCCCAGCCGGCGCGCGCGTGATCGAGGCCGCTGGCATGGTCGTGACGCCGGGTGTGATCAACGCGGGTACGTCGCTCGGGCTGTCCGAGATTGGTGCCGTGTCGGCGACGCAGGACGCCAACGAGCTCGCCGACATCAACGCGGCCGTGAAGGCGGCGGTGGCGATCCATCCCCATTCCGAGATGCTGGCGGTGACCAGGGTCAACGGCGTCACCACCGCGGTTGCTGCGCCTGGCGGCGGCATGGTCCACGGGCAGAGTGCGCTGATCGATCTGGCGGGCTGGACGCCCCCGGAGGTCGTGGCGCGCAGCCCGCTGGCCATGCACATGGAGTTTCCCGAGCTGCTCGACCAGCCCGAGGACGATGAGGACGACGAGGCACAGGCGCGGATCGAGACGCAGCGAGAGACCCTGAGACAGTGGATGCGCCGTGCGCAGGCGTACGCTGGAGCGATGGCGGCGGGTACGGCCTCTGCCTCGAACGATGCGGACGAACTGCAGGCGCTCGTGCCGGTGGTGCGGGGGTCGTTGCCGGTCGTGATCGAGGTCCGCAGCGAGGAAGGGATCCAGGCGGCGCTGGCGTTCGCTAGCGAGTTCCGCCTGGGGCTCATTCTCGCGAGCGCTGATGACGCCTGGAAGGTGGTCGACGAGATCGCCGCGGCCGGCGTGCCGGTGATCCTGGGGCCGTTGCCAGGTCGTGCGCCGGAGCACGACCCCTACGACGCGGTCGTCGTGGCGGCCTCGCTCCTGCAGGAGGCGGGGGTTCCGTTCGCGTTCAGGACCGGCGGTGCCGCGAACGCCCGCAACCTTCCGTACCACGCCGGCCTGGCGGTCGCGCACGGCCTGAGCCGCGAGGCGGCGTGGCATGCGCTGACCATGGGCGCCGCCGAGATCTTCGGCGTCGATGATCAGTACGGATCGCTCGAGGTCGGCAAGATCGCGAACATCGTCGTGGCCGACGGCGACTTGCTCGACGTTCCGACACAGATTGCGCACGTGCTCATACGCGGACAAGAGATCGAGTTGACCTCACGGCACACGCGACTGTGGGAGACGTTCCGTGCGCGCCCGGTGGAGACACGGTAGGCGGCCGTCGAGGCTGTGAACGCGAGACGAAGGGAGGTCCACATGCGAACCATCGGATTGGGCGGATGTTCGTTGGTTGCCGCGATCCTGCTGGTACCGACGGCGCCGATCGCTGTATGGGCTCAGCAGGAGGCATCGTCGACAGGCTACGTGCTGCCCCCGGAGTCGGTCCGTGAGCTATTCGATCGTGACAAGAGCTTCGCGTCGCTCGAGGGCGTGAGTCCAGATGGCTCGCGTGTCGTCGTCCCCTACGTGAGGGAACTCTCGACGCTCGAGCGCATGTCGCGCACCACCTACCGGCTCGCGATGCTGCAGCTACGGCCGGCCGTGAATCGCGAGTGGGCCCTCGATACGCACGGAATCGACCGGCTGGAGATCCTGTCGCTGGAGTCACGAGATTCCCTCGAGGTCGTGCTCCCGGCCGACACCTTCGTGAGTGACTTGATGTGGTCGCCCGATGGCCAACGCCTCGCGTTTCTTGCCCACCGACCCGAACGCACCGAGGTCTGGACCGCCGAGGCCGCGACCGGGCGAGCCGAGCCCCTGGCCGACGCGGCCGTCATGGCAACGCTGGCCGGTCGACGCGGTTTTCGCCAGTCGGCAACCTCGAGTTCCCGGATTCTCCAGTGGACGGCCGAGGGCAATGTGGTCGCCTTGCTGGTGCCAGGCGACCGCGGGCCCGAGCCGACCCGGAGCCCCGTGGCACGGGGTCCGATCGTCAGGACGACCCGCGAGAAGCCGACTCCCACGAGCACGTTGCGCTTCCTGCTGCAGGACGAGCACGATCGAGCCCTGTTCCGGTACTACACGACAGCGCAAGTTGCCGAGCTGTCGGCCGCCGCTGCGCCGCGCCCGATCGGCGCACCCGGCATGTTCCTCGGGCTCTCGCTGAGTCCCGGCGGGCGGCACCTGCTCACGGAGCGCATCGTCGAGCCGCTATCCGACCTCGTGGGATACACCAGCTTCCCGCGACGCCTCGAGGTCATGGGCCTGGATGGGCGAGTCCTGTCGACTGTTCGGGACGTGCCGCTGAACGAGGACTCGAGCCGCAGGACGGCTCAGCTCGAGGCGGACCTGCCTCGCGACGTCGTGTGGCGACCTGACGGGACGGGACTCGGGTTCCTGTGGCGGGAGCCAACGCCGGAGTCGAGCGAGTCGGATGCTGATGATGACGATGCGGAAGAGGGCGAGCCTCGCCGAGACCGGATCATGCAGCTCGAGGCGCCGTTCGACCTGACCACCGCCAGCACCGTGACCGCGTTGGACGCGGGTGCGCGATTCCAGGACGTCGCCTACGCACTCGACGGCGCCTATGCGTTCGCGACCGTTCGGAATAGCGGCACCGGTGGCGGCACGGGTGGCAAGACGACGGAGCGAATCGTGGCCTACGACCTCGCGCGCGGGGGGACACCAGCCCGCGTCCTGGTCGACGACCACGATCCGGACGACGTGGTCGGGCTGCCCGGAGCGATCCTGACTCGTACGACCGGGAACGGCCTCGAGTATGCGCTCGTGTCCGGCGCCGGAGATGCCGCCTACCTGCAGGGTCCCGGCTACCGGGACGACTACCGGCCGCGTCCGTTCGTCGACCGGGTGGCGATCGCTACGGGTGAAGCCGAGCGAGTGTTCGAAGGAGCGTCGGACATGTTCGAGCAGCCGATCGCGGCGCTCGATCCGGACCTCGGTCGCATGCTCGTCAGCCGCGAGTCGACGTCGGCGTTTCCCGATACCTTCATGTGGTCTCGCGACGGTGCCATGACACGGGTGACTCGAAATCGCGACCCGTTTCCGGAGATCACGGCGGCCCGTCGGGTCGATTTCCGGTTCACGCGGCAAGACGGGGTCGAGGTGAGGGCCCGCATATCACTTCCGGTCGGCTACCAGGAGGGCACTCGCGTTCCGGCGATCTTCTGGACGTACCCCCGGGAGTACGCCTCGGCGGAGGCGTACGAGAAGGCGGCGATCCGGTCGCGCAACGAGCATGCCTTCACGCATCTCAGCTATCTGCGGTGGTCCGACGTTTGGCTGACCCAGGGCTACGCGCTCGTCTATCCGGACGTGCCGATCATCCGAAAGAGCGGCACGGCCAACGACAACTACATCCCGCACCTCGTCGACTCGCTCTACGGGGCGATCCGCGAGGTCGACCGCCTCGGCTACGTCGACATCGATCGCATCGGGCACGGCGGGCACAGCTACGGGGCGTTCGCCACCGCCAACTTGCTGGCGAACACACCGTTCTTCAAGGCAGGGATCGGGGGCGACGGCGCGTACAACCGGAGCCTGACACCAATGGGTTTCCAGAGCGAGCGACGTCATCTCTGGGAGGCACCAGACGTGTATCTGGAGATGTCTCCGTTCTTCAATGCCGACCACATCGACACGCCGCTGCTCATGTACCACGGCCAAGACGACAACAACTCCGGGACGTTTCCGATTCAGTCCGAGCGATTGATGCAGGTGCTGACCGGCCTGGGTAAGACGGCAGCGCTCTACGTCTATCCGTACGAGTCGCACGGCCCGCGAGCGAAGGCGAGCTACCTCGATTTATGGGCCCGCTGGCTGGAGTGGTTCGACTTGTACGTCAAGCAGTTGCCGGAGGTCGAGTCGAGCCTGCCCTGACCTCTGCGGGGGCTCACGGCACGTCGGCAAACTCGGGTCGGTACCTGACCGTGCCGCCGAGGCGATCCAGCCACCCTGGTGACAGCTCCAACGCTAGCCACACGTCATCCGGCACCGGGTACTCGCACTCCAACCCGAGCGCGCGCGCTGGCACGAAGCCGAATCGCGGGTAGTACGTCGGATGTCCGACGACGAACACGGCCGTTGCTCCCCGTTCTCGGCACGCTTCCAGGCCGCGTCGTACCAGCGTCGAGCCGATACCGAGATTCTGATGTGCGGGCAGCACGGCCATCGGTCCGAGGCCCAGGGTGAGGCCGTCTGGCGAGAACTGCGCGCCGGGCGCCGTCTCGATCGACACGGGGCTGAAGAAGATGTGGGCGACGACCTCACCACCGAGCAGGGCCACGAGCGATATGTGCGGATTGACGTCCCGTAGCTTGTCGACGAGATCGGCTTCCTGGGGACGCCCGAAGGCGGCCGCGATCAGGCGACGCACCGCAGGCCGGTCGCGGTGGGCCTCCTCTCGTATGTCGATGCCGTCTGGCCCGTCGGGGTTCACGGACACATCGTCAATCGGCGTCGACAGCCACCGGCCGGTTCTGGCCGAGCCCGATCGGTCTGGGTTCGGCGAGCCGGCCCCGGGCCAGCCGCGCGGCGGCGGCGACGGCGAAGAGTCCGGCCACTGGCAACCAGATCCACAGCAACTCGCTCTGCAGGATGGATAGGCTGCGGCGCTCGAAGAATGCTGCGACGCCGAGAGGGGATACGTGGATGGGGCGCCACGGGAAGAAGTAGCGCTCGTCGGTGAACGGGAGCAGGAAAGCGACGCCACGGCCGCCGTTGGTCAGCGCATCGAGCACGCCATGGGAGGCGCAGGCGACGCCGATCAAGGCGGTCAGCCCCCACCAGGGTCGTGTCAGCGGCTGGTGGTGCCGGAAGAGCAGCGTCGCGCCCAGCAGGCCGACCACCGCGGCGAACGCGAGCGAGTGGCTCCAGCCGCGATGGCCGAGCGGATGGTCCAGGGAGATCCCGAGGGCGAACCCGACCACGTCGAGATCGGGAAGGACGGCCACGCCGGCGAGGATGGCAAGTAGCCGAGCCGAGTACAGCCGAGGCGGTGCCGTCAATGCCAAGGCGGCGGCGAGGAAGCCGTGAGTGAATACGGTGGCCATACGGATCCCGATGATGCCACTATCACGAGCGAAATGCCCAGTGGGATCCCGATCGACATCACCCCCGTCGTTCGCGGAGGCTCGTGATGAGAATCGCTGTACTCGGCGGCCTGGGCCTTCAGGGCAAGGCGGCGCTGTACGACCTTTCGCGGAGTCCCGATGTGTCCGAAATTATCTGTGCCGACGTCGCCCCACGGAATCTCGGCAGCCTGGAACGGCTGGTTGACAAGCGCAAAGTGCGGATCGCCAGACTCGACGCCTCGTCGAGCGACGCGATAGCGTCGCTGTTCGGGACGGAGATAGACGCGGTGATCGATCTGCTGCCGCAGCCATTCATGGCCAACGCGATCAGGGCGGCGCTGGAGGCACGGATCGATCTGGTCACGACGAACTACGTCCATGGTGACGCGGGATTCCACGAACGGGCTCGGGCGATCGGGGTCGCCGTGATGCCCGAGTGCGGCCTCGACCCGGGCATCGACCTGGCGATCTACGGCCACGCCGTGAAGCAGTTCGACGAGCTGCACGTCCTCAACTCGTACTGCGGTGGCTTGCCGGAGCAGACGGCTTGCGACAATCCGCTCGACTACAAGATCAGCTGGAATTGGGACATGGTGCTCAGGTCGCAGACCCGTGACTCCGTCTTCATCCGGGACGGCCGGCGCGTCGAGGTACCGGCCGAACGGCAGCACGACAGCGACTTCGTGCATCGCATCGACGTGCCGGACATCGGCGAGATGGAGGCCGTACCGAACGGCGATGGGGTGTTCTACACCGACCTGCTCGGCGTGACCGGCTCCATCCGAGAAACCGGCCGCTATGCGCTGCGCTGGCCTGGGTGGTGTGCGTTCTGGGCTCCGCTCACGGCGCTCGGCTTCCTGTCCGACGAGCCGGTGCCTGGGCTCGCGTGCCGTGTTACTCCACGAGAGTTCATGGGACGCCACCTCGAGCCGCGTCTGCAGTTCCGCGAACAGGAAGGTGACCTCGTGGTCATGGTCAACGTGTTCGAGGGACTCTCGGGCGGGAGGCGAAAGCGGCTCACATCCCGGCTGGTCCTCCGGCGGGATGCGGAGACCGGCTTGCTCGGCATGGCGCTCGGAGTCGGATACCCCGTCAGCATCGTGGCGCAGATGTTCGCGCGCGGAGAGATCCAGCGGACGGGGCTGCTGTCGCCGGCGCTCGACATTCCCTACGAGTCGTTTGTCGAGGAACTGGGCCGACGAGGTGTCGCCGTCGTGGAGGAGTCGAGCTGGATGGACTGACCTGGGACGTTCACCAGGGTCACTAGTGGCCCGTACTCGCTGAACAAGTACCGGCTTCCGGGCGGGGCATCCCGTCTGGCGGCGTTGCTTCTCCCTCACATACTCCCGATATGCTCGGTCGGCGCGCCTTGCCAGCCGGGCGCCACACTCCGGAATCCATTACTCGTTCAACGTGTACGGGCCACTAGAAGTCCATGCGGTTCTTCACGCCCGCCCGATGGTAGGCGGTGACTGCCGCGATGACGTGGGCGACCCATCCGAGTAGACCACCCGATCCGATCCAGAACCCGGGCGTGACGATCAGCCAGAAGATGCCGCGCAGGAAATCGCCGTTGTAGAACTGGCCGATGCCAGGGACGATCACGCTGAGGACGGAGGCGACGCCGGGATTGCGGAATCCCGGATCCTGACGGGTCAGTTCGGTCATGGTCCTACTCGAGGAGACGGCGTGCGTGGCAGGTTTGTTCCCAGCTGGGTGATCGGTCGAAGGCCTCAGGCCTTCGCGTCCTCCGCCTCGCTCGGCCCTTTCGCCACGGTCACGACGGCGGCCCGGAGTACCTCCTCCCCGATCGCGTAGCCGGGCTTCACGACGCTGGCGACCGTGTCGATCGCGGTCGGGTCGGTGGTCTCGATGGTCGAGATGGCTTCGTGCAGGGTGGGATCGAATGGCTGGGCCATGGCGTCGAGCCGGGTCACACCGAACCCCTGGAGCGTGAGGAGTAGCTGATCTCGCACCATCTCGATGCCGACGCGCAGGTCCTCGACCTTCGTGACGTCGCGAGCCGCGTCGAGGCCACGCTCGAGGTTGTCGGCCACTTCCAGGAACTGCCGGAGGATGTTCCGCCGTTCCCGGTCGACGTCCTTGGCGATCTCGCGACGCAGCCGCACGCGACCCGCTTCGAAATCCTGCTCGGCCGCCTTGAACTGCGCGCAGGCCTTCTGCGCCAGCGCTTCCTGGGCCTTGACCCGCTGCTCGAGTTCTTCGACGTACGACGGCTTCCTTGATGGGTCTGAGTCGTCGTCGGACCCGGTCTCCTCGCGGGCCCACCAGCGTCGGTCCACGACCTTCAGCGGCTGAGACTCGTCGGGTGTTGCAGCGGCTGAGTTCGCAGCGTCGTTCTCGGGTGTGTCGTTCGGTGCCGTCATGCCGTCAGGGGCTCTGGAGCGCTTCCGCGCTCAACTCACGGGCTCGGGAGTTCTGGACTCTGCCGGATCGAACTCGAAGGTCAACGCATCGTTGGCGAGCCCGATCCGCGCGGTGCCACCGTGTTCGAGCTGTCCGAACAAGATCTCGTCGGTCAGTCGGTCCCGTACCTCGGACTGGATAACGCGAGCGAGAGGGCGAGCCCCGTACACCGGGTCGTACCCCTTGACGGCAAGCCAGTCACGCGCCTCCGTCTCGAGCGTGATGGCGATCCGGCGCTCGGCCAGCTGCGCCTCGAGTTGCAGGATGAACTTCTCGACGATGGTCCCCATGACTTCTGGGCTCAGGGCATCGAAGGTCACGACCGCGTCGAGGCGGTTACGGAATTCCGGACTGAACAGCCGCTCGACTGCCGCCTTCGAGCGGCCCTTGGTCTTCGTCGACCCCTTGGTCCCGAAACCGATGTCGCTAGCACTCATCTCCCGCGACCCGGCGTTCGACGTCATGATCAGAATGACCTGCCGGAAGTCCGCTTTTCGGCCGTTGTTGTCCGTCAGGGTGGCGTGATCCATCACCTGCAGCAAGATGTTGAACACATCGGGGTGGGCCTTCTCGATCTCGTCCAGCAGCACGACGCTGTAGGGATGCGAGCGGACCGCGTCGACGAGCAGTCCGCCTTGCTCGAAACCCACGTACCCCGGGGGGGCCCCGATGAGCCGAGCCACGGCGTGCTTCTCCATGTACTCGCTCATGTCGTACCGGGTGAACTCGTTGCCGAGGTGACTCGCCAGCTGTTTTGCCAGCTCGGTCTTTCCGACACCCGTCGGGCCCGTGAAGAGGAAACAGCCGGCCGGGCGGTCCGGCTGCCCGAGGCCGGCTCGCGATCGTTTGATCGCGGCGGCCACGACCGCGACCGGCTCCGGCTGGCCGAAGACGACACGGCCGAGTGCCTCCTCGAGCCCTCGGAGGCGATCCCTGTCGGACGATGACGCCTGCTTCTCGGGAATCCGGGCCATTCGTGCGACGACCTGCTCGATCTCCGGGGTATCCACGATGAGCGCGGGCCGGTCGTCGACCACCGGTTCCGCCGGCTGCGGGCGGTCCGTCTCGTCGTCGATCGTGTCTGACGATTCGGGCGTCTCGCGGCTCGCCTCGTCCTGGTCATCCTGTGTCGCGTGCGCCGTGGCGTCCTCGGTCGCGTCGGGCGATTCCGTCGGGGCGCTCAAGCGGAGCATCGATCCTGCTTCGTCCAGGAGGTCGATCGCGCTGTCCGGGAGGCGAAGGTCGCGCAGGTGTCGGCTGGCCAATTTTGCGGCGGCCTCGAGCGCACCGTCGGTGTAGTGCACCTGATGGTGCTCCTCGTATCGCGAGCGGAGGCCCTGGAGGATCAGCACGGTCTCTTCGATCGAGGGCTCCTCGATCGCCACCTTCTGGAGGCGGCGCGCGAGGGCGCGGTCCCGTTCGATGTGCTTGAACTCCTCGAACGTGGTCGAGCCCACGACCTTGAGTTCGCCCTCGGTCAGGACCGGCTTGATCAGGGCCGCCAGGTCCATGGTGCCGCCGGTCGTGGCCCCGGCGCCGATCGTCGAGTGGATCTCGTCGATGAACAGGACCGGTCGCTTTCGTTTTTGCAGGGCGCCGATCACGACCTTGAACCGTTCCTCGAAGTCGCCCCGGAACCGCGTCCCGGCCAGGAGCGCCGTCGTGTCGAGCGCGAAGAGCTCCGCGCCGTCGAGGGCGGCGGGCACGTCGGACTCGGTCAGGCGCAAGGCGAGGCCCTCGGCGAGCGCGGTCTTCCCAACACCTGCATCCCCCACGAATACCGGGTTGTTCTTGCGACGTCGGCAGAGAATCTCGAGTGTTCGCTGCAGCTCGGTCGTGCGGCCGATGAGCGGGTCGAGACGTCCGGCCAGCGCCCGTTCGGTGAGGTTGGTCGTGTAGGCCGACAGCGGATCGCGAGCGGTCGACTTGCCCTCTGGCCCTGCGCCCGCTGCGGCCTCGTCATCCGGCTCGATCCCCTGGTCGTCGGGCTCCGTCGGCACCTTCGAGATGCCGTGCGTGATGAAGTTGAGCACGTCGAGTCGCGCGATGCCCTGGCTCTCGAGGAGCTGCGCCGCGTAGGACTTGGGCTGCTGGAGGAGAGCGGCCAGAATGTCACCGGCCCGGACTTCGTTGCGTCCGGCGCTCTGGACGTGAAGGACGGCCGTCTGTAGGACACGGCGGAAGGCGAGTGTCTGGTCCGGCTCCTTCTGGGACCCTCGACGAAATCGCTCGACCGATTCCTGGAGGTAGCCGTCGAGCCCCTGTCGCAGAGCAGGCAGGTCGGCACCGCATGCCGTGAGAATCTTCTCGCCCTCGGCATCGTGCGCGAGCGCGTACAGGAGATGCTCGAGCGTGAGATGCGTGTGACGACGAGAGGTCGCCTCCCGATATGCCACCGTCAGAACGATTTCGAGCGACGCACTGAACATCACCGGATTCCTCGCCTCGTCTCTCTGAAGCGCCGATGCTTCACTCGGGCTCCATGCTGGCACGGAGGGGAAAGCCCTGTGCCTTCGCGGCCTCGTGCACGGCAGAGATTTTCGTCTCCGCCACCTCGTGGGGATACAACCCGCAGATCCCGCGCTGCTGCGTGTGAACCTGCATCATGATACGAAACGCCTCCGCCGGCTGCTTGTTGAAGGTCGTCTCGAGCACTTCGATCACGAACTCCATCGTCGTGTAGTCGTCGTTGTGCAGCAAGACCCGGTATAGCGTGGGTTCGACGACCTTCGGTTTCGTCCGCTCGAGGACCTCGCCACCCGGTTGCTGAGGCTTATCGGCCATGCCATGACGCGCCGCCCATACATCTTCAAGTATAGCTGTTTCATCTGCGAATCCGGCCGAACCCGACTATGACGGGGCAGCCGACGCGATCACTGCAGCCGATTGAAACCGATGCATCTTAGCCCTGAGCCAGAGACGGTTTAGTTCAGAGACATAGGTAACAAAACGTTCGGAGACATGGGTAACACTTTTCGGCATAGCTTCGTAGGAGGAATGCGATGCCGTGGCAAGGAGTATCTCCCATGGATTTCCGGGTGCAGTTCATCAGCGACTATCTGTCCGGGTTGGCCTCGATGACGGAGCTGGCCGAGCAGTATGGCGTGAGTCGTAAGACGGGCTACAAATGGGTGGCGCGGTATCGCGCCGAGGGGCCCGGTGGCTTGGCCGAGCGCTCGCGCCGACCGCACCGGTCGTCGGGTGTGGTGACGCCGGAGCTGGTGGCCGAGCTGCGGCGGGCGCACCAGCGCAAACCGCATTGGGGCGCGCGGAAACTGCGGACGTGGCTCCTCCGGCGGCGGCCCCTGGAGGCGTGGCCCAGTGCCTCGACGCTGCACGCCGTCCTGGTGCGGGAGGGGCTGGTGCGCCCGCGCCACGTCCGGCGGCGGGCTGTGGTGCCGGCTCCCGCGGGGGCGTTGCGGCCCGCGTCGGGCCCGAACGCGGTCTGGACGATTGACTGCAAGGGCCATTTTCGGCTGACGTCTGGGCAGCGCTGTTACCCGCTGACGCTGCGGGACTTGGCCAGTCGCTACACGCTGCGGTGTGATGCCTTGGCGGGCGAGTATCTGGCGCCGACGCGGCGCCGCCTCGCTCGCGCGTTCGCCATCTACGGCCTGCCCGAGTGCATCCGGAGCGACAACGGGAGCCCGTTTGCCGGCATCGGGCTGTCGCGCCTGGCGGTGTGGTGGATGCGGCTGGGGATTGCGGTCGAACGCATTGCCCTCGGCCGCCCGGATCAGAACGGCTCGCATGAGTTCTTTCATCGGGTGCTCAAGGCGCAGACGACGCGGCCGCCCAGCTCGACGCTCGCCGCGCAACAGCGCCGGTTCGACCGATTTCGTCACGAGTACAACGACGAACGGCCGCATGCTGCCTTGGCCGATGCCGTGCCGGCCAGCCGGTATGAACCGTCGCCACGATCGCTGCCCCGGCGCGTGCCTCCGCTCGAGTACCCTGGGCACTGGGAACCCCGCCGCGTGAGCTCGGTCGGGTCGATCTCCTGGGGCGGCGCGCCCGTCTTCCTCTCCGAAGCGTTGGCCGGCGAAGATGTCGCCTTCGAAGAAATCGACGATGGGATCTGGACGTTGCACTTCGGACACATTCCCTTGGCTCGGTGGCTCGAGCGCGAACGGCGCTTGCAGGCACTGCGCGTTCAATAGACTGTTACCGATGTCCTCGAACGCTTTTGTTACCGATGTCTAAGTACATTCAGACCAGAGCCCTGAGCCCAGAGCCCTGAGCCGCTACAATGATCCCATGAAGACCATCGCCCCAGGCGTCAGGTACGTCGACCTGGAGTTCCTCGACCAGCCTGGCATCATTGCCACCGCCGTCATGCACGGGCCGGCCGGTGTCGCCCTCGTGGACCCAGGTCCGTCGAGTTGCCTCGAGCGACTGCGAGCGGCACTCGACCGTCACGGCATGGCCATCGGCGACATCAGACAGATCCTGCTCACCCACATCCATCTGGACCATGCCGGTGCGACGGGAACGCTGGTTCGCGAGAATCCGGACATCACGGTGTACGTTCACGCCCGAGGGGCGAAGCACTCGATCGATCCGAGCCGGCTCCTCAGCAGTGCCGGGCGGCTGTACGGGGCCGAGATGGATAGGCTCTGGGGCGAGGTGCTGCCGGTGCCCGCCGATCGAGTGCGGACCCTCGATGGCGGTGAGCGCGTGACGGTCGGCGACCGCGAGCTCGAAGTGGCGTACACACCCGGGCATGCGTCGCACCACGTCAGCTACTTGGACCGCGCGAGCGGCATCGCGTACGTCGGCGACACGGCCGGGGTTCGAACCGCACACGCCGACTTCGTGTTGCCGCCGACGCCGCCACCCGACATCGATCTCGAGGCTTGGCACACGAGCGTCGAATTGATCGACGCGTGGTGTCCAGAGACGCTCTTCCTGACGCACTTCGGCCCGGTCAACGGCGCCAGCTCGCATTTGCGCGGCCTCGAGGAGCAGTTGGGCATCGTGAGCGCGATGGCGCGCGATGCCCTCGGCAGAGACGGCACGGACGAGGAGCGCTACGCGGCGTTCGCGGCCACGTTCGGGCGACACCTGCGGCGACACTTGTCCGAAGACGCTGCCAGGCGCTACGAGCGGGCGGCTCCGCTCACCTACAACTGGCAGGGCCTGGTGCGGTACTGGAGAAAAAAAGCGAGCGGGTGAGTCGGATCGACACTGGGCTCTGAGCGTTCGTTCGGCTTTCGGCCTTGAAGATCGGGCTCCGGGAATCAAGCGGCCAGGTGTATCAGAAAACCCGTGTTTTCTGACACAGTTTCGGGCTGTATTGATGGTGCGACTTCTCTAAGGATTTGACGGAGTGGCACAAGCGGTTCCGGGAGGGTTTTCTGAAACACCCGCAACCCGTCTGTGAGCGTTCAGTTGGTGGGCACCCGCGCCTTCAGCTCCTCGAACCAGCGGAGGACAACCCGGATCTCAGTACTAGCGCCCTGACCGATGAGCGCGACCACCTGGCAGGGGCCGAGAGTGGTACCTGGTCAGTGGCATATCACGGTCGGCCCAGGTTGCCAGGGTCCCAGGGTGCCAAGGACCGCGGCCGTCACCATCCCGATACCGGCTGCTCCACGGGAGCGAGGCCGCGGTGTTCTACTGCTGTGGAAGAGGCCAGAGCAGCTCGAGGTGGGCCGTGCCCTCGTGCCAGCCGCCGCCCTGTGGGGTCGTCTTGATGTCGAACTGGTAGTCCGAGACCTCGGTCAGGTCCGCGGGCAGCACGAAGTCCTCGAGCGTGCCGGCACCTCCACGCTCCGGCGCGTCGGGAAACACGACTTGGAGGATGCTGCCGGAGATGTAGGTCATGCCGCTGGTATAGGAGTACTCGTCCACGTCCCACGGTTTCAGCTGAACCCGCTGCCGTCCATCGTCATCCCGGTAGCCCTCGACGAAGATGGGGAACGGCTCATTCATGGTTCGAACGCCGCCGTACCAGGTGTCCGGGCAGCGATTGATTGGCTCGTGGGTCATCCAGCCGGCGCCCACCCCGGCTAGAGGCTCGTCCGCGCTGCCGCCCACGGGGACGGCGAGCCGGATGTCGGCCGTATGCCGATCGAAATTGCAGCCACTGGTGTTGCGCTGATCGAACCCGACCGACAGCCTGAACCGCGCGCACCCGCCGTCACCGACTCGTACTTCGTTGCTGGCCAGATTGGCGCATGAATAATCGTTCTGTCGCACGAGGTCGGCAATCTCGCTGGCCTGCTCACCAAGGAACGCTCCGAGCTCCGGTGCCCAGTCCTGCTGGGTGACCGTGTAGCTGCTGCTTTGAATCACCTCTCCCGTGTCAGTGCGGATGACGTTGAGGGAGACGTCGAACGGCACGCCGTCGGGATAGGCCGGTGAGAGCTGCACGATGAATTTCGCCCGCTCGAGCCTTCCGGTCGAAGGGCCATGTGGACCGAGAAAGTCGGCAAGGCACTGCTCGGCAAGCAGCTCCTTGAGACGGTCCCGCTCGAGCAAGTGGATCTCGTCATCTCCGGATCCGAGCAGCCCCGTTAGATCGGTGGTGAGCATACCGCCCACGATACCGCCGTTGAAGATCGCGACACTCGGGTTGTCAGTGCACACACCCGCCATTTGTCGTTCGGCCGTGGCTAGCGCGGTCCCGAGATCGGCACCCGCCGCGAGCGCAGACTGAGCCGCGGCCGTCCGCAGAGACGCCGGCGAGGTCGCTGCGAGCACGGCAACGATCGACACCGAAAATGCGTACACGTGACGAGGGAGCCGGGCGAGGTTCATGATAGGTTACTTTCCTTCAGGGCATCCTGTACCGTCACTCTACTCGTCGATCCGCTGTTCACTACCTGCCAACGCGTCTGCTCCCGCCGTCGTCCCCATTCCTACGTTCCGCGAGCGCGATGGCACCGCGGCTGATACGGTCTTGCAGTTCGGGCCGTCGACGAGTTCCAACACCAGCGCATGCGTCTCGCCGCTGTCTTCCAGGCCGTAGATGGCTGCGATGTTGGGGTGGTTCAGCGACGCCAAAACATGCGCTTCACGCTTGAACCGGGCCAGTCGTTCGGGGTCCTGGGCGAAGTCGTCGGGCAGCACCTTCAGCGCCACGTCGCGATTCAGCTTCGGGTCGCGGGCGCGATAGACCTCGCCCATGCCGCCTGCGCCAATCTGGGCGGTGATGGAAAACGGGCCGAGACGCGTACCGGCTTGCACGCTAATGACTGGCAGACGTGACAGGAATTATACGGTAGACGCACACGTGCGCCGCACACGAGAATTTCTTGAGTGGGAACTACTCCGTGTGGCGAGAATGGAGATCGTGGTCAGGAACGGTGGGCCCGGCGGCCATGAGTCCGCACAGGTCACCGCCGGCGCGCTCGTCGCAGAGTTGGTAGAATTCGGCTACCGAGGCTCGGAAATGGAAGGTGACTGTGATGATGAGGTACTTTCGGATCTCGATGGTGGCGATCCCTCTGACCGCGCTCGGCATCGCCGAACCAAGCGCGGCTCAGCGTAGCGGCCCGACGGCGCAAGGGACGGAGACAACGCTGGAGAGTACCGTCACCGTGGAGATCGACGAGTCGAACCGTGACGAGAGCAGCATCAGGTACATCGGGAGCGGGGACGTCGACAGCGACCTCGATCACGATCCCCGCCTGGGGATCCAGCTCCTCGTCGCTCCAACGGTCGCGCTCGACGAGCATATCGTCCTGGAGATCGACGCCTCCGCTGGAGCCAGAGAGTTCCTCGACGTGGTGGTGAACATCGAGCCACGTAGCGGGCCGGCGACCACGCTAGCCACGGCACGCAACGTCGTGCTCGGGCCAGATGGTCGGGTCGTGCTGGATTACGACCGGGCTGGCCTCGAGCGACTCCAAAAGATATTGGCGGAGCAGGGTCTCCCGATGATCGGAATGATGTTCAAGCAACGGGTCCAGGAGAACAACGAACGGGAGCTGACCGTCTTCGTCAGGGCGTACCTCGTGAGCCCTGGGCCTTGAGCCCTCGATCATCTCTGCCAGTGGCGGCCCTTCGACCGGCTCTAGCACGAGTGCCTGCGTCTCGCCCCTATCTTCCAGGCCGTAGATGCTGCAATGGTGGGGCGGAAGCGGATGAGCGTCTCGGGTGGCAGACCGTCGGGGGGATCAACTCGCTGGCCGGCTTCCCGTCGATGTGCTCCATGACGATGAAGCTGACGCGTCGGCTTCACCGACTTCATGGATGGTGCAGATGTGCGGGTGGTCGAGCTTTGATGCGGCACGCGCTTCAGCCAAGATGCGACTGGCAGCATCCTCGGTCTGGTCCTTCAAGGCCTTGATCGCCACCGTCCGCTGGAGCTTCGGGTCATAGGCTTTCCAAACCTCGCCCATGCCGCCGCCGCCGAGGCGGGACTGCAACTCGTACGAGCCGAGAGACGTGCCGGGCTGGAGTCCCATCTACTCCTCGTCCCAATCCACGTCCATCACCCAGATGTCGCCGAGGTCCTCTACCCAGGTGAAATAGAGGTATTCGCCATCAGTAGCCAACGCAGCTTGGCCCAAGGCGCCGCGATCTTTGGTCAACTCCGTCAACCGACGAGCGACGCCATCAACAGGCGACACCGTCCAGAAATCCTTGTCTCGCGAAAAGAACACCTGCGTTCCATCCGGGGACCATCTGGGCCTCCCACCTCGGCTCTCCGTCAGCGGCTCGGACTCACCACCCGACGAGGGGACGAGTCGTGGTCCTGGGTTGCCGGTGGTGACGATCCAGGTCCCGTCCGGTGACCAATCAGGGTAGCCGCCTGATCCGACGTATTGCGGCTCGCCACCGTCGCGAGGGACGAGATGGACGCCCCCTCCGGGCCAACGGGTGAACGCGAGCACACGACCATCCGGGGACCAGGCCGTCGTCGAAGCCTGCCACCCGATATCCTGTTCACGCGTCAACTGTCGTGCAGCCCCGCCGTCAACCGGCATCACCCACACCTCTCGGTTGCCCGTCCGGTAGGAGAAGAACGACACCTCCTGACCATCGGGCGACCACCGAGGACCCCAGTCGGGTGCCGGGTCAGTCGTGACTTGCGTCATATCGCCACCGTCGACATCCACAGATCCGGGTTGCCTCCTCGGTTGGATCCCACCATCAACTCTGCGGCATCGGGCGACACGTCGACCCATTCGATGAACGCTTGGTCGAACGTCATCTGTTCCGCGTCGGCCCACGTCGCCACTCGATCGTCCAGGATCGGAACCCGCCAGACGTTTGCGACCAATCGGCCCTGAGAGTAGACGAGCTTCGTGCCGTCTGGTGAGAACGCCGCGTGCCGCATCCCGACACCAACCGTGACGCCGCGAGGATCGCCATCGGGTGTTCCGTCCGAGTTCATCGGTTGCTGCCACAGATCCCAATTGCCTCCGCGATTCGAGACGAAATAGAGGAATCGTCCATCCGGAGACCAGCCGGGACTTCGAACCTCCGTCAGGCCGTCGGTCACGGCGACGTTCTGGCCGTCCACCAGCCGCAGGACCCGCAACGTGTGCACCTCGTTGGACACGGCACCGACCACATAGGCGAGGAAGCGGCCATCCGATGACCAACTCACACCATTTCGTGACGACCTCTTGCCCTCAAGCGTCACCCGCCGGGACGCCCTGGTTCGCAGCGAAACGATTTCGAGGGCGTCGTCGCCAGACTGCGGCTCCACGCCTGCCAGTTCATCTCCATCCGGCGACCATTGGGGTGGATTGCTTCGACTCCCGCCCGAGATGATCTTGCGGGCCGGGCCTCCCACCGCCGACATGATGAAGTACCCACCGCCATCTCGGTCGGAATAGAACGCGATCTGACTACCGTCACGCGACCAGCTTGGGGAACTGTCATGGCCGGGATGGTCGGCTGTTCGGTTGACGGGTGGCCCACCTCCCACTGATACCACCCAGATGTCCGAGCTCATCCCCACCCGTGTCGACTCCGTGACGGTGTACGCCAGGGTCCTCGTGTCTGGAGACCACGCGGCGTAGTCTTCCACGCCGATGGCGCTCGTGATCTGCATCGGATTGGCGAAACGCGGAGGACCAGAGACGCCGCCTCGGGGTTGAGGGCGCAGCCAGTAGCCGAAGGCAATCGCCAGAGCCACGACGACGGCTACGGTAGCAATCCGTCGCCCCTGGAAACCCTCAAACGCGACGGTGCTGGCCCTGTGAGTGACGCCACTGTCGGATTGGACCGCCTCCAGCGCCGCCTGCACCGCCATGACACCCGCGTACCGACTCCCCGCCTCCTTCTGTAAACAACGCTGCACGACGCTTCGGAACCCAGCCGATACACGGCTCGGCAACGCCCTCGGGGAATCCTTCGCAATCGCCGAGACGACATCCAGCGGTGTCTCCCCCTCGAACGGCTGCCGGCCGCTCGCCATCTCGTACAGCAGCACCCCCAAGGACCAGATGTCACTGCGAGCCGTGGCCTCCTCACCGTTCAGCACCTCGGGTGCCATGTAGGCCAGCGTCCCGACCGGCGCGCTCCTGACCGGCGACTCCATCGTCTTCGTCACTGCGTCGGCATCAGCGGACGCCAGCGGCACCGCGATCCCGAAGTCAATCAGCTTGACCTGCGCCTCGGGCGTGATGACGACGTTGGCGCTCTTGAGATCGCGATGCACGATCCCGTGCTCGTGGGCATGGGCTAACGCATCGGCGATCTGGGTGCCGTAGCGGATGACGCTCTCGGGGGGCAGACCATCCGAGGGGATCAACTCGCCGAGCGGCTTGCCCTCGACGTGCTCCATGACAATGAAGCTCTCGCCGTCGGCTTCACCTACGTCGTGGATGGTGCAGATGTGGGGATGGTTCAGGGCCGAGGCTGCTCTGGCCTCTGCGAGGATGCGGCTGGCGGCGTCTTCGGCCTGGTCCGTGAGGACCTTGATTGCCACCGTGCGCTGGAGCTTCGGATCGTACGCTTTCCAGACTTCGCCCATGCCGCCCTGGCCGATGGGGGCGACGATCTCGTACGGGCCGAGTGAGGTGCCCGGGCCGAGGGCCATCTACTCCTCGTCCTGGACGACATCCATCACCCAGATGTCGCCCTCGCGGCCGCCCCATGCGAAATACAAATACCGACCATCGGTAGTCATCTCGCCGCCACCGCCGCCTCCTCGCCTGCCAGTGAGATTCGTGAGGGGTCGTTCGGATCTGGTGTCCATCGACAGCGCCCAGAACTGTCCCTCTCGCCAGAAGTAAATATGTCGCCCGTCGGGTGACCAGACCGGTTGGTGGCCACCATCGCTGGTCAATTGCTCCGGCTCTCCGCCGACCGCAGGCACGCGCCAGACCTCCCCAGACGACCGGAATGCCACCCACTGACCGTCTGGAGACCAGACACCAAGGAAGCCCCCATCGACCAGGAATCGCTCCTCACCAGACTCAACCGATACAATCCAAGCGTCGTTTCCCCTGTCGCCGCGCTGGGATGAGAACACAATCTCGGTCCCATCCGGCGACCAGGCTGGGTACCAATCATCTGCTTCGTGCGTGGTCATCTGCCGGGCGATGCCACCGTTAGCAGGCATGACCCAGATGTCTCGGTTCCCACTCCGGTAGCTGTAGAAGACCACTTGCTCGCCACCAGGTGACCACCGGACTGACCAATCGGGTGAGGGATCGGTGGTGAGTTGCCGCATTTCACCTCCCCCGGACGGCAACACCCAGAGGTCCGCGTTCCCGCTGCGTTCTGAACTGACGACCACTCGTGTCCCATCAGGCGATACGTCCATGCCATGGATGGCCGCCACGTCAAAGGTCAACTGCTCCGCATCTGCCCAGGTCACCGGGCGTTCGTCGAGAATCGGGATTCGCCACAAATTGTGGACCAGTCCTCCACGTACATACGCGAGCTTCGCGCCATCCGGTGACATGACGGCCTCCGACATCCCGACCCCCACCGACACCCGCTGCGGCTCTCCGTCGAGCACATCCGCATCTGAGATCCGTTGCTGCCAGAGATCCTTGCTCCCGCCGCGATTCGAGACGAAATAGATGGTCTTTGAATCAGCAGACCAACTCGGGCTTCCATCCTCGGTCATACCATTGCCGATCGGGATGGTCGTGCCAGTCTCGGTCTGCAGAAGCCATAGCGGCTTGACCTGGGAGTTCTGATTGGACGCATCGACGTAGCTCAAGAAGCGTTCATCTGGAGACCATCGCACATCAACCCGGCTCGTGGTTCGACCGGGCAATGGTACTGGTTGGTGTTCACCTGTACTTAGCGTCAGAACCTCGGCGGCCACGACTGGAGCATTCGGATTCACGCCAGCGGCCAATTCCAGTCCGCCGTTCAGCCATTGCAGTAATGATCTGCTCCCAATCAGGCCGCTGAAGCTCCCGACCTTGCGGGGAGCACCTCCGAGAGGCGACATCACGAACACGTCTCCGATATTGTCCCGGTCTGACACGAACGCAATCTGTCTGCCGTCCGGTGACCAGGCAGGAGCGCGGTCCCTCCCGAGATGATCTGCAGTGCGATTGACAGGTGCAGAGCCGCCAAGTTGCGCGACCCAGATGTCCCAGCTTCCGTCTTGATTCGACTCGTACGCAAGCATCTCGCCGTCTGGCGACCAGGCGACGCCCCGCTCGACGCCGACCGCACTCGTGACCTGGACCGGGTTGGCGACACGCGGGACACGTGACGCCGTCTGCTGCTCGGGTCGGAGCCAGTAGCCGATGACGCCAGCGACAAGCACGCATCCAATCACGGCAGCAGCAACCCGCCAGGTCCGCGTTGTGCCCTTCGAGACGATGCTCGCTGGTTGCGTCACCGAAGTATCCGACTGGATCGTCTCCAGCGCCGACTGCACGGCGTTCACGCCCGAGTACCGGCTCCCCGGCTCCTTCTGGAGGCACCGCTGCACGATCCCCCGGAAGCCCGCCGACACACGACTCGGTAACGCCTGGGGTGTCTCTTTGGCAATCGCCGACACGACATCAAGCGGCGTCTCGCCCTCGAACGGCAACGACCCACTCGCCATCTCGTAGAGCAGCACGCCCAGCGACCAGATGTCACTGCGAGCCGTGGCCTCCTGGCCGTTCAGCACTTCCGGGGCCATGTAGGCGAGCGTCCCGACCGGCGCACTACTGACCGGCGACTCCATCGTCTTCGTGACGGCATCCGCATCGGCAACTGACAGCGGCACCGCGATCCCGAAGTCGATCAGCTTGACCTGCGCCTCGGGCGTAATGACCACGTTGGCGCTCTTCAGATCCCGATGGACGATGCCGTGCTCATGGGCGTGCGCCAGGGCATCGGCGATCTGCGTGCCGTAGCGGATGACGCTCTCGGGAGGCAGACCGTCCGAGGGGATCAGCTCGCTGAGTGGCTTGCCCTCGACGTGTTCCATGACGATGAAGCTCTGGCCGTCGGCGTCAGCCAACGTCATAGATCGTACAGATGTGGTTGTGGTTCAGCGCGGAGGCAGCGCGAGCTTCGGCCAGGATGCGGCTGGCGGCATCGTCTGTTTCGTGCAGTACCTTGATCGCCACGGTGCGCTGCAGCTTCGGGTCGTAGGCCCTCCAGACCTCACCCATGCCGCCGCCGCCGAGGCGGGACTGGAGGTCGTAGGGGCCGAGGCGGGTGCCGGCGTCCAGCGTCATCAGTTCGGGTGGAGACGCTGGAGTATAGCGTGATCGACGGGATTTCCGGCGCGAATGGCCGGATCAGGTGTGCAGTAGCCGGCCGTTCGGGTGTTTCATAAAACCCCCGGAGCAAGGGGCGACTTTCGCCCCATGTTTACAGAGCAGTTTGGGGCGCCCGGCCTGTCTCATCAAACATCGGTTTTCTGAAACGGTCTCCGGAGTGCGCATCCGGAAGGCTGCCGGACGGCAGCCCAGAACCGACGGTGGGTGCGAGGGGCCAGAGACCTGGGTTTGGGGGCCTGGGATCGAAGCAAACGACCTGAGCCCTGAGCGCTCGCAGACTTCCGATTCAGCGATCCAGTTGGTTCCCGCCGACCCAGACCGATTCGATGCGGTGGAAGTTGGCGATGTCGTCGAGCGGATTGCCTGCGAGGACGACGAAATCGGCCCAGGCGCCAGGCTCGATCGTGCCCACCTGGCCCTCGAGGCCCATGCATCGAGCGGCGTCGCGCGTGGCGGCGCTCAGGATCTGGGCTGGCGTCAGACCCGCCTCGGCCATGAGGTCGAGCTCCATGTGCTCGAAGTAGCCCTGGAATCGCCCGGGCGGTCCCGAATCCGTGCCGAACGCGATCGTCACGCCCGCGTCGACGAGCGTCTTCAGGTTGGCGCTGGCCACCTTCAGCCCCGCCTCGTAGGCGCGGGCACTCTCGCTGGCGCGAACGCGCGCCTGACGTGCCGGATCCTGCAGCTGGGTCATGACCGCGGGGTCCGCCTCCACGGTGAAGAACGGGTCGTCGAAGAACGCCGGGCGGTCACGGTAGACGAACGTTGATACCTCGCGCGTGAGAGTGGGACAGACGCATACCTCTCGCTGACGAAGCAACGCGATGAACTCGTCGCTCACCGGCTGATCCCGAACGCTGTGCGCGATCAGATCGACGCCCGACTGCACGAGTCTGACCGCGTCCTCCAGGTAGTAGATGTGGGCGGCGACCGGCAGGCCTCGCCGCTGAGCCACTTCGATGATTGTCTGGTAGACGGAGACCGGCATCTTGGTGCCGGTACCCAGGTTGTCGTCCACCCTGAACTTCACGAAATCCGGCTTGCGGTCGGCCAGCGCCTCGACCGCCTGACGCGCCTCGGCTGGCGTCGACGGACTCAGCACAGGCCCTGCGACGAACAGGCGCGCATGATCGACGGGCGGTGACTCTCGATCGCGTACACGGAAGCCCGCGTCGCCGTCACCTCCGAGGCTCACGACCGTGGTGATGCCGTAGCGTCCGTAGCGCCCGAGCTGGTCGAGCACGTTTGCCTCGGTGTTGATCTCGGGGCCGGTTTGCAACCCGAGTGCCTGGCCGACGTGTCCGTGCGCGTTGACGAGGCCGGGAATGACCGTGTGGCCACCCAGATCGATCCGTGCCGCTCCGGCCGGGATCGTGACCCGGCCCGGGTCGCCGAGGTCCTGGATGCGCCCGCCACGCACGACGAAGGTTCCACCCTCGATGGCCGATCCGGAGCCGTCCAGGATCCTCGCATTGACGAAGACTGTCGCCTGGGCCGTTTCACGCTGGGTCGACAGGGCGGTCGGCAAGACGAGCGCGAATGCGGCGAGCGCGGCTGCCGCCAGCGCCATGCGAGTCATGCGCGTCATGTGGGTCATGTGAGTCACGGCTGTACGGCAAGTCGTTCGAGGACTTCTCCCAGGCGCTGGATTTCCTCGCCGTACAGGCTCCAGTCACCCTGCCGCTGCGCATCGAGGGCTGTCTGATAATGCTGCCTGGCCTGCACGCTCAACCGCCCGAGGTTGGCATTCGGAGGTGTCGGCTCCGAAGGAACCCCGGCCTCGGTCGCGGTTCCGGCGTCGGCTAGCCGCACGTCCGGCAGCGTTGCGTCGCCTGGCTCGCCGAACAGCCGAGCCAGACCACCGTCCAGCGTCTCCTCCATGACGATCTGATTCTGGTAGGCGACGATGACCCGCTTCAGTTCCGGAATACGACCCCCTGCTGACCGCAGGTACAGCGGGCGTACGTAGAGCAGCGATTCCTCGATCGGGATGACCAGGAGCGTGCCCCAGATGACCGAGGACCCCTGCTGGTTCCAGAGTGTGATCTGCGGAGAGATAACCTGGTCCTGGTTGATCCGCCCAACGATCTGACGGGGACCGAAGACGACCTTCTGTTTTGGAAAATCGAACGACATCAGCTTGCCGTAGTTGTCAGCATCGCTGCGCGCCACCATCCAGGACGCCAGGTTGTCCTTAAGTCGGGGCGTGAACGGCAGCATCTGGATGAACTCGGCGCGCTCCACGCCCGGCAACTTCATGATCGTGTAGTACGGCTCCATGGCGACCGCATTACCGTTGGACTCGGTCGACGGCACCTGCCATTCATCTTCCTTGTTGTAGAAGACCGCCGGGTTGGTCATGTGGTAGGTGGCGTACATCGCCGTCTGCATCGAGAAGATGCCTTCGGGATACCGCACGTGACGTCGCAGGTCCTCCGACATCTCGTCGAGTGGGCGAAACAGGGCCGGAAAGATGCCGTCGAGCGTCTGGGCGATCGGATCGTCCGGGTCCGCCATGTAGAAGGTCGTGGTCCCGTTGAACGCATCGATCACGGCCTTCACCGAATTGCGGATGTAGTTGAGGCCGTTCGGCGCAAACGTCGAGTACGGGTAGCGATCAGAAACGGTGTACGCGTCGCAGATCCAGAACAGGCGCCCTTCGGACACGACGAGGTACGGGTCGGCGTCGTACTCGAGGAAGGGCGCGACCGTGTGGAGACGGTCGACGATATTGCGATGGAAGAGCACACGGCTCTCCGTCGTGATGTCCTCGGTGAGCAGGACCTTGAAGGATTGAAAGCGAAGGCTGAACATCAGCTTGCGAAACAGGCCGTCGATCTGGACACCCCCACTCCCGCCGTACGTCGTGTACTCGTTGTCGTTGCCCCGTGGGTAGTGGAACTCGCGCGCCCGGGTGTTCACGAACACGTGGTCGTTCGACATCTCGCCGAAGTACAGGCTCGGCTCGGTCACCTCGATGTCGACCGACGACTCCGGTGGCAGGTTCTTCACGAACAGCACCGGCAACCCTTCCTGCGTGACCTCGTTGACCGGGCCCAGGGCGATACCGTAGCCGTGCGTGAACACGAGTCGCTCGTTGATCCAGGAACGGTTGGGGAGGCTGTCCGAGTTCAGTTCGCGAGCCGACAGCATCGTCTGTCGGTACTGTCCGTCGATGACGTATCGATCGTTGTCTACCGACACGAAGTCGTAGTACGTGCGGATCTCCTGGATCTGCCCGAACGTGTCGAGCAGCGGCTGGTGATCCCAGAGCCGTACGTTGTCGATCGTCTCGGAATTGTTCTCGATGTCGGCTCGCGTGAGGGCCGCGTCTCCTGACAGTTGCCGCTCCTCCACCTCGGTCAACCCGAACGCGCGTCGCGTCGCCTCGATGTTGTTGATGATGTAAGGCGTTTCTCGAGTCTGCTCGTTCGGCGCGACCACGAACTTCTGGATCGCCGCGGCGTAGGCCGAGCTGCCGAGCGACACCAGCAAGTATCCTGCCACGCCGGCAGCTAGCGGCCAGAGCGCCGTCGAGAAGGCCTGCATGACCGCGAGGCCCGCACCGGCAATCGACACCCACATCAGGACCTGGAGTAGCGGGAGGCGCGCTTCCACATCCACGGCTGAGGCGCCGTCGATGACGCCGCCCGGCGTCACGAGGAGCCGTGGCATGTCCAGATACGCCCCGAACGCGAGGATGGCGAAGAGCACGGCCGTCAGCAGCGCCAGTTGACGTCGCGCCTTCTGGCTGATGTCGAGCCGAAGGGTCTGGTCGACCTTCACCGCCCCGGCCAGGAAGAACAGCGCGCCGCTGCCCGCCAGGGCGAGCACCATCAGGAACATCAGGAAGCCACGCACCACGTCGAGCGCCGGCAACTGGAACACGTAGAAGGCGACATCCTTGCCGAGCGCGGGATCGACCTCCCCGAACGGTACCGCGTACATCGCTCGCAGAAAGACCAGCCATTGGCTCGACATGAAGAGACCGAGCAGCAGCGCCAACAGCGCCGCTGCGACGTTGATCACCTGACGAATCTGCTTGCGTTCGACCACCAGCGGCTTGACCTCCGCGGTGGAGGGGCCCAGCAAGAGGAACGGCTGGGTCATCGCGGTGAACGCGAGCCGCCAGGCCCCCGCCAGGACGATAAACGCGACCCCGAAACCGACGAGGCCCGCCAGCCACTGTGCTGTGAGGCTTCGTACGAAGATGGCCTGGTAGCCGGTCTCGCCGAACCACAACCATTCGGTGTAGAACTGTACGAGCGTGGGAACCACGAGCAGGATCAGCCCCGCTGTAATGAGGACCGGGAGGCGCAGCAGCCGTGTCATATGGACCTACCTTCAGAGCTGTCGGCAGCCCGAGGGGCCTGCCGGCTCCGGCCGTGCAAAATGACTGATTCGATCATGTGGCCTCATGATACTCGATACTCGCGACCCGACCCCCGATCCGACTCGGCGATGCCGAACCGATCGTGGCGGACTGTCGAGCTGAGCGCCGTCGGGTCTACAGCTCGCGGAGGCCGCTGACGATCGGCATGCGGACCGCCCGGACGGCGGGTAGCACGCCTCCGATGACGCCCATGGCCGTGGCGTACAGCATGCCCTGCACGAGGAGAGACGGGGTGACGGCGAAGGCGAACGCGACCTGACTGAAGCTCTGCCAGTTCATGGTCGCCGTCTGATAGCCGTGGAATCCAACGTACGCAATCGCTCCGCCCAGCACGCCCCCGACAATCGACAGGACGATCGATTCGATCAGCACCGACACGACGATCGGGCCGCCGCCGAAGCCGAGCGCGCGCAACGTGGCGATTTCGCGCGTCCGCGCCACGACGGCAGAGTACATGGTGTTGAGCGCTCCGAACACCGCGCCGATGCCCATCAGGCCCGCGATGATGACGCCAAGCGTCGTGATGATCGCGTGAATCATGACCGACTGCTCAGCGTAGTACTCCTGCTCGCGCTCGACCCGGACGTTCAGGCGCGGGTCGGTCGTCAGGGCGTCCTTGAACGGTTCGAACGCCTCCGACGACGCCAGCCTGACGTAGACGGCCTGAAAGGTCTCGCCGCGTCGATACGCGGGCTGCAGCACGCTGGCATCGCACCAGATCTCCGACTCCGCAACGCTCCCGCCCGCGTCGAAGATTCCTACGATCCGCCACTCGTTCTCGCCCCATCGGAGCTGGGAGCCGACGTCCAGCCCGGCGAACTGTGAGTGCGCCGCTTGTCCGACGATGACCTCGTTGCGACCGACCTCGAAGTTGCGGCCCTCGACGATCCGAAGATCTTTCCGAACCTGGAACGCGCCGGGCTGAACGCCGCGTAGCGGCACGTTGGCGTCGGTTCCGGTGGAGCGCTTCGGGACGTCCACGATGACGAACAGCTCGGCCGACGCACTCTCGACCTCGGCGGCGTCGGCGACGATCCGTGTCTGCTCGCGCAGCAAGATGCTGTTCATCTCCGTGTCGGTGCCACCCCGCATCACGATCGCCGTTTCCGGCGAGCCCGTGCTGGCAAGGGTCTGCTGAAAGCCCTCGGCGATGGAGAGCACGGCGACGAACACCGTGACCACCCCAGCGATTCCGACGACCGCCACCAGCGAGGAGCCGAGCCGCTCCTGGAGGTTACGCAGATTGAGTCCGGTGACGGCGAGGCATTGCGAAAGAAAGGTCATGGCAGCCGTTCAAGGTTCAAGAGTTCAAGAGTTCAAGAGTTCAACGGTTCTCGGTGCCCCACTCGCCCCACTCGCCCACTCGCCCCACTCGCCCACTCGCCCCACTCGCCCCCCTTGCCCCACTCGCCCCCCTTGCCCCACTCGTCCCCCTTGCCCCACTCGCCCCCCTTGCCCCACCCGCCCTACGTGCGTCGCAGCGCATCCACGATCCGCAGGCGCATAGCCTGGAGGCCTGGGAGCAACCCGGTCGCGCCCCCGAGGGCGAACACCAGGACGATGCCGACGATCAGATCGGGGGTCGGGAAGTAGAACGCCGGGAGAAACGTGCCGGTCGGATCGCCCTGGAGGATCAGGAGATACGCGATGCCCAGTCCGAGTCCGCCACCCAGGACGGCCAGGGCGCACGATTCCAGGAGCACGAGCGTCATGACCAGGCCATTCGAGAAGCCGAGCGTCTTGAGGACGCCGATCTCGCTGGTCCGTTCGCGCACCGACTGCGCCATGGTGTTGCCGGCGACGAGCAGGATCGTGAAGAACACGGCGGTGACCACCGCGCGCATGATCGCGCCGATGTCGCCGACCTGGTTCGCGAACGACTGCATGAAGGCCTTCTCGGTCGAGGTCTTCGTCTCGTACGGCGAGTTGGCGAACCGAGCGTCGACGGTCTGAGCGATCTGCGGCGCCCGGTCCGGCTCCGCGATTCGCATCACGTACCAGCCAACCAGGCCATCGGCGAACGTGCGGCCCTCGTCGAGATAGTCGTAGTGAAAGAAGAACTGCGTCTTGTCGGCCGCCGGTGGCCCATCGTAGATTCCCGAGATCTCGAACTCCCACGTGTCGGAGTCCTGCTGTCGCCATACGTTGCCCTTGATGGGAATCCGGTCGCCGATTGCCCATTCGAAGCGCTCGGCCAGATCGCGCCCCACGACGGCACCGGTGCGGTTCGCGAACCACGCCTGTCGCTGATCCTCGGGCAGCTCGTACTCGACGTACATGTCCAGCCACGCCTCGGGCTCGACGGCCATCTGGGCGAAGAAGTTGCGCGGGTCCTGGTACGTGCCGCCGAACCAGGTGGCGTGCGTGACCGTCTCGACTCCTTCGACGGCCTGAATTCTCGGACCGTAGCTCTCGGGCAGCAACTGGATGATGGACACCTTGTGAAGCAGCAGCAGTCGATCCACACCGGCCATGTCCACGCCCATGGCGAACGCCGCCTTGATGGCCGACAGGTACCCGAACAAGACGAACGCGATGAGGATCGACAGGAACGTGAACAGGGTCCGAAGTTTGCGCCGAAACAAGTTGCGCCAGACCAGATGGAGAAACCTCATACATTCGGCTCCGTTGTTAGGTGGCCCTTGTCGAGGTAGAGCGTGCGGCGCGCGCGCACGGCGGCGTGCGGGTCGTGCGTCACCATGATGATCGTCTTGCCATGTTCGCGGTTGAGTGCGTCGAGCAGATCGAGGATCTCATCGCCCGACGTGCGGTCGAGGTCGCCCGTCGGCTCATCGCAGAGCAACAGCGTCGGGTCCGTCACGATGGCCCGCGCGATCCCGACCCGCTGCTCCTGGCCGCCGGACAGCTGTCGGGGGTAGTGTTTGGCGCGGTCGGCCAACCCGACGACGGAGAGCGCCGTCGCCACATGCTGTCGCCGCTCGGCCCCCGAGAGACGGGTCAGGAGGAGCGGAAGCTCGACGTTTCGCTCGGCCGTGAGGACCGGCAGCAGGTTGTACATCTGAAACACGAACCCGATGTGTCGGGCTCGCCAGGCGGCGAGTCGCGATCCGGACAGCCCATCGAGTCGATCCTCGCCAATGTGGATCGTTCCCTCGGTCGGCGCATCGAGCCCTCCGATCAGGTTGAGCAGCGTCGTCTTGCCGGAGCCGGATGGACCCATGAGGGCGAGGTAGTCGCCGCTCGGGATCTCCAGGTTCACGCCGTGGAGCACATCGATTCGCTCGGTGCCCCGGTGGAAGACCTTGTGCAGGTCGGTCACGTTGACCAGGATGTCGTCACCCATACGGCGTCACATTGCCTCACTGCGCGACGACGCGGTCGCCATCGGCCAGATCGGGCGGACCTTCGATGACGATACGTTCGCCCTCCCGAAGGCCGGCCACCACCTCCACGACCTCGTCGGCGTGGCCGCCGAGGGTGACTGCGCGCCGCTCCACGACGTCCTGCGCAACAACGAACACGATCGCCTGGCCGTTGTCGGTTCGTGGCGCGGTGCTGGGTACGACCAGGCTCGGCGAGGCCGCCGAGGCCGCGACCTCGACCGGCTCTGCCTCCATGAAAGCGACCTTCACCCCCATGTCCGGAAGGAGACGCGGATCGAGATGGTTGAATCCGATCCGCACCAGGACCGTCGCCTTCTGACGGTCGGCGGCCGGCACGATGGCGATGACCGACGCCGGAATCTCCCAGTCGGGATACGCGTCGAGCGTGGCCGTCACGCGCTGCCCAGCCGTGACGCGATTGATGTAGCTTTCGTTGACGTCGACTTCGATCTCGAGCGATTCCATGTCGACGATCGTACTGATGCCGGTGCGCGTGAATCCGCCGCCGGCCGAGACCGGTGACACCATCTCACCGGGCTGGGCATCTTTCGAGATCGCCACTCCGTCGAATGGAGCCCTGACGACCATATCGGCGAGCTCGGTCTGCCGCACGGCGACCTGTCGGGCGGCGACTTCCGCTTGCTCCCGCTGCTGGCCGAGCCTGGCGTTGAGCGAGTCGACCTCCGCTTCTGCCGCATCCAGGTCGGCCCGGCCGACGACCTCTTCGTTCACGAGCTGACGAATGCGCCCCAGATTGAGCTCGGCCTCACGAATTCGGACCTCCGTCTCGTGCACCGTGCCGCGGGCGGCTACAAGCTCCGCCTCGGCCAGGCGCAAGTAGGACCGGGCCGAGGCGTCGTCGAGTCGCGCAAGGACCTGGCCCCTCCGGACCGCCATGCCCTCTTCGACGAGCACCTCGATGACCTTGCCAGTGACCTTGGAGGAGACGGTGGACTGGCGACGCGCAGTCACGTAGCCGGACGCGTTCAGAACCGGATCGCGCTCGACGGTGCCCGTCCGCTGGACGACCAGCGCCGTCCGGACGCTCGGGGCCGTCGGCGCAGCGAGCCACCACCAGGCGAGCGGGCCAGCCAGCATAGCCAGAACCAGCACGACCCAGAGCCAGACGCGAGAGGGCCGGCCGCCGGATGCGCTCCGGTCGATCCGAAGCTGACCGATGCCGCCGGACGTCATGATGCCTTCGCTGTCATGGACGTCATCGCCATCATGGCCGACACGTTGTTGGGGGCTCGTCGAGCAGCATGGGGCGGAAGGCGACGCCCTTGCCGGACAGGTGCGCCTCGAGCCGGTCCGTGCAGTCGCAGCTGCCGCAGGCCCAGGGCTCCGAGCCGTCGAGGTCGTGACAGCGATCCCGCGCGTGGGCGTTGCGCACGTCGAGCAGGTCGAAGAAGTCCTCCCAGTAGGGGCGCTCCTCCTCGAGCGGCGTCGGACAGTAGCAGACCTCGACCCATGTGACCGTGCCGTCGCGCAGCAGCCGCGCGGCAGCCATGTTGCGGAGGTACTCGCGTCCTGCCACCGAACCTGCCCCCAGCGTTTCCGACTCGATGGCGTCGGCGAGTGAGGCATGCATGCCGGGCTTCAGGCGCGCCTTGACCAGGTACCGCATCGACCCATCTTGTCAGCATCGTGGCACGGGGTCAAAGGAGGGCATCGGGTCTCGCGACGAGGCCGGTGAGGCCGCGAGCGCTGTGCTAGAGTAGGCGGGTTCTCGCCGATTCGTGCCGACATGAGCGACCAAAAGTATCGTCAGCGCGGCTACCAGGACGACAGTCGACCGGAACCGAAGCAGCAGGCGCGTGAGCGCACGCCGCGCGAGTTCCGAGCCCCCAACGTGCCTGGGTTCAGCGACGTCGTGCGCTGCACCCAGTGCGGCCATCTCGTTGGAGCCGAGACCCAGCTCGACAGTCGCTGCGAGGGATGCGGCAGCGATCTCCATAGCTGCGCGCAGTGCGCGTGGTTTGACTCCTCGGAGCGCTTCGAATGCGGGAAGCCGATCGCCGCGCGCGTCACCCCGAAGAATGTGCGCAACCAGTGCGAGCAGTTCGGCGCGCGGGTGACCGTCGAGCGGCAGACGGGATCCACACGATCGCCGACAGCGCGCTCCGCCTTCGACGACCTCTTCAAGTGAGCTGGCCCGGTCATGACTGACGCCAGCCCGTACCGTCCTGTTCCGCTCGAGTTCGAGCGGCTGCCGCCAGCAGAGCAGGTTCGGCGCGCGCTCGAGTTCCGGGAACGGATGCTGCGTCGACGCACGGTTCGCCATTTTTCGTCCGAGCCCGTGCCCCCCGAGGTCATCGACGCTGCCATCGCCACGGCATCGTCAGCGCCGTCGGGCGCGAACATGCAGCCGTGGCGTTTCGTGGTGGTCGCGGATCCCGAGACGAAGCACCTGATCAGGCTGGCGGCCGAGGAGGAGGAGCGCGAGAGCTACGAGCATCGCATGCCCGACGACTGGCTTTCAGCGCTGTCGTCGCTCGGTACCGACTGGCACAAGGAGTTCCTGGAAATCGCGCCGCTCCTGATCGTCGTGTTCAGGGTCGACTATCGCCTCGAGACCGATCCGAAGGGTGTCGAGCGGCGGGTGAAGCACTACTACGTGTCCGAGTCGGTCGGGCTCGCCTCCGGGTTTCTGCTCGTCGCCCTGCACATGGCCGGGCTGGCAACCCTCACCCACACGCCGAGCCCGATGGGCTTCCTGTCCGAGATCCTCGACCGTCCGAAGAACGAGAAACCGTTCCTGCTGATTCCGGTCGGATACCCCGACCCGAAGGCCGAGGTGCCCAGCATCACGAAGAAGCCGATGGGAGAGGTCCGGATCGATCGGTGAGCCGATTGACACGGCGGACGTGAAATAATCGGAACATGCATGCCGATCTCGACGCGTCCGACATTGCCGATCTCCTGGCGGGCATGACCGGCCCGGTCCGCCTCGTGTTCTTCACCCAGACCCTCGAGTGCGACACCTGTCTGCCGACGCGACAGATCCTCGACGAGATCGTCGCCGCGAGCGATCTCGTGACGCTCGAGGAGTTCAACATCCTGCTCGACAAGGAGCAGGTGGCAGAGTACGGCGTGGAACGGGCTCCGACGGTGGCAGTCGTCGGGGCGCAGGATGTTGGCATCCGGTTCGTCGGCATTCCTGCCGGCCACGAACTCCAGTCGCTGCTCGATGCGATCCTGATGGTGTCTCTGAACGATTCGGGTCTCTCCGATGCGGCCAGGGCACTGGTGGCCCAGATCGACCAGCCGACGAGGATTCAGGTCTTCGTCACTCCGACCTGACCGCACTGTCCCGGGGCGGTCAGCCTCGCACACAAGCTCGCGGTCGAGAATGCAAAGGTGACGGCGTCGGCCGTCGAGGCCTCCGAGTATCCGGACCTCGTGCGCCAGTACCGCATCACCGGTGTGCCGAAGACCATCATCAACGATCGGGTCGAAATTCTCGGCCTGCAGTCGGAGATCCCGTTCATCCACCGCGTCATGGAAGCGGGGACAGGGGGCGCGGCCGCGGCGGAAGAATGATGACGGCCGCGGAATTTACACGGAAATGATCACGGAATCATCACGGAATTCACACGGAATGGCCACGGAATGATGCCGCGCGGCTTCCTTGGCTGCGCGCCGCCGCGAACCTTGGGACCCTGGGACCTTCACAAAGGTAGATTCACTCAATGACCTCTACGCGCCCCTGGATACGAGTCGTCCCCGACGGGGACGCGCCGCAGGACCTGCAGGCGATGTACGACGACGTGCGCGACTCGCGCGGGCAGGTCGACAATATCTTGTCGATCCACAGCCTACGTCCGGCGACGCTGCGGTCGCACCTCGGGATGTACCGGGACGCGATGGTTGGGTCCAGGGATCTCTCGCGCGTCCAGCGCGAGATGATTGCCGTCGTGGTCTCTGCCGCGAACCAGTGCACGTATTGAATCCGCCACCACGCGGCCGGTCTTGGCCGTTTGCTGAAGGGCGACGAGGTTGCCAGCCGCTTGGCCGAGGACTATCGCCAGGCATCGCTCGACCCGCGAGATCGGGCGATGCTGGACTACGTGGCGAAGTTGACGCGAGAGCCCTGGAGCGTCGAGCAGGCTGACGTCGATTCGCTCCGCAACCCAGGGCTTCACCGATGCCGGCATCCTGGACATTGTGTTGGTGGCTGGCTATTACGCCTTCGTGAACCGCCTGGCACAAGGGCTGGGCGTGCCTCTCGAGGAGTTCTGGACCGATGAGTGATCACGAGCGGTGATTACTCCGATAGCCATGCGCCCAGTCAGCGGGGCAGCTGGAACCGGAGATGTATGATGCCGCGCGCCGGAGTTCACCGCGCCACCTGGAACTCTTGAACTCTTGAACCTTTGAACCCTGAACAGCTGAAACGAGTCCGAGTCTCGTCCTCATGTCATCAGCCCTGACCCGTCCCGAACCGTCGGAGTACCCGCCGTTCTTCGCCGGATACATCGCGCTCGTCCCGGACGGTGACAGCGTGTCGCAGTTGGTCACCCAACTAGTGGAGACACTCGCGCTGCTTCGCGGCATCGACGCGACAACGGCCGACCATCGCTACGCCCCTGGCAAGTGGAGCATCAAGGAAGTCGTCGGGCACATCTGTGATGTCGAGCGTGTCATGGCCTACCGCGCGTTACGCTTCAGTCGGGCCGACACGACGGAGGTCGAGGGTTTCGAGGAGAACGAGTACGTGGAGGCGAGTCGATTCGCCTCCATGGATCTCGCCGATCTCGCGACGACGCTCGATCACGTGCGCCAGTCGACCGTCGATCTGTTTCGCGGCATGGACTCCAACATGGCGGCGCGGAGCGGAGTGGCGAACGGCGCGAGTGTGTCCGTCCGCGCGCTCGCCTTCGTCATTGCCGGCCACGAGCGGCATCACGTTGCACTGCTGAAGGAGAGGTACCTGTGACTGGCACGCGATGGAATCCAGCGGAAGTCGTGAGGGTGCGCATGGCTTGGCAGGTCGTGCTGGCGATCGTGCTGTTGGCCGTTGTCCGGGTTGACCTGGTGCCGCTGCAGGCGCAGTCGGGCAAGAAGGTCTACATCTCGGTCGACATGGAGGGGCTCAGCGGGGTCTCGGGCGGCGATCAGACGTCCAGTAACGGCGCGGAGTACGGACGGACGCGCGCGCTCATGGCCGACGACACGAACGCGGCGATTCGGGGAGCGCTTGCCGGCGGCGCGACTGATGTGCTCGTGAACGATTCACATGGAGGTCAGCGCAATCTTCGGCTCGAGGATCTCGACCCGGCCGCGCGGCTCATCAGCCACAGTTTCAAGCGGGTCGGGATGATGGAGGGCCTCGACGAAACGTTTGACGCGGCGATTTTCGTCGGGTACCACACGAAGGCAGATTCGTTCGCCGGACTCTTCGCACACACCGGCAGCGGCGTTGTGCGCGACCTTCAGGTCAACGATCTGTCGGTGGGGGAGGGTGGTCTCAACACGTTGCTCGCCTCGTGGTACGGGGTTCCCGTCGTGCTCGTCACCGGCGACGACAAGGCCGTTGCGCAGGTTCAAGAAGTTGCGACCGAGGCGCGGGGTGTCGTCGTCAAGCGCGCGATCAACGAGCGCGCTGTCGAGTTGAGACCGCTGCAGGTCGTCCATGAGGAGATCGAAGCCGCCGCTCGCGAAGGGGTCGCCGCGGCCACCCGGTTCGAGCCGATCCGGGAGGCGGTGTATCGTGTGCGGCTGCAGTTTCGCAACAGCCTGTACCCGGAAATCGCTTCGGCGTTCCCGTCGATCGAGCGACCGGCGCCCGACACGGTGACGTTCGAGACGAATGAGATGCCACACGCGTATCGGCTGATTCGGGTCCTGTACCGTTTCATCAATCCAAACTAGGGGCCGTTCAAGGTTCAACTCTGAACCATCACGGAACCTTTCTCACATACTCGTCCATCCACTCCAGCGTCCGGCGGGTTCGGTCGAGTCGATGGCCGAGCTCGCTCAGGCCGTGTCCCTCGCGCGGATACCGGACCAGCGTGGCAGTCACCCCGCGACGCCGCAGCGCCGTGTACATCTCTTCGGCTTGCGTGATGTGGACGTCGTTGTCGCGCTCACCGTGGACGAACAGTGTGGGGGTCGTCACGTTCTTCACGTGCGCGAGTGGTGACCACTTCCACAGGAGCTCGAAGTTTCCGTCCCACGGAAAGCCACTGAACTCGGCGTGGACGAGATCCTGGTAGAGCGAGGTCGCGTAGAAGCTGATCAGGTTCGAGACACTCGCGCTCGATACGGCCGCCTTGAATCGGTCGGTCTGTGTGATCACCCAGTTCGTCATGAAGCCACCGTAGCTGCCACCCATGACGCCGAGACGGTCGGCGTCGATTGTCGGGTGCGTAGCGAGGACGTGGTCGACTCCCGCCATCAAGTCCTGATAGTCGCCGCCGCCCCAGTTGTTGACGCAGCCATCGGCGAACGTTTGGCCGTAGCCCGACGATCCGCGTGGATTGATGGCCAGCGTGGCGTAGCCGCGGGCGGCGTTGATCTGGAATCCGGCGTTGAACGAGTATCCGTACATGCCGTGCGGTCCCCCGTGAATCGACAGAATCATCGGTGTCGGGTCCCTCGGCTCTGACCCGAGCGCGGGGTACAGCCAGCCCTGAACGGGCGTGGCGTCCACACTCTCGAACTCGACTGTTTCCGGCTCGACGAGTTGCCACGCCGCCAGGGTCTCGTCGTTCAGATGGCTGAGTCGCTCCGGTTCGGCCGAGCCGGTGGTTAGGCCGAACAGCTCGCGTGGCATGCTCGGGTGCGTCATTCCGAAGACGATCGTGCCGGACTCGCCGACGGCATAGGGGCCGACCTGGGCATCCCGCTCGAGCACGCTGACCGGGTCGCCGCCGGATGCTGCGACCCGATGCAACGTCGTCCGGCCGCGGTCGCGCACGCTGTAGAGGACGTCGTGACCCCCAGGCATCCACATCGGTCCACTCGCGCGCCGATCCTGCGCATGGTTGAGCTCTCGGGCGTTGCCGCCGGTCGTCGGCGTGACCCACAGATGCGCGTCTTCGGCGACGCTGTCGATGGTCGTCAGGGGCCTGGTCGTCGCGGTATAGGCGATGAGTCTGCCGTCGGGCGAGACGTGCGGGTCCATCTCAACACCTGGCGTGTCGGTGATCTGGCGCACCACACCCGACGACGCGTTGACGGCGTAGATGTCGTAGTTATGGGTCGCGTCCGGGTCCGCTTGCCGGTTCGAGAGAAACACGATCTCGGTGCCGTCTCCGCCCCAGTCGATCGAGTGCTCGTCGTAGTCCCCGGTCGTGATCGGCTTGGGTGTGCCGCCGGCGACCGACACGACGTGGATGTGCGATCGGCGGTTGTCGGAGAGATCCGTCCGGCTCTTGTACTGCAAGCGCGTGATGACGATTGGGTCACCCGGTTCCGGTTTCGACTCGGTCGTACCGGCGAAGGCGAGTCGCCGCCCGTCGGGGGCCCAGGCCAGAGCGTTGCCGGACTTCGAGATGAAGGCATTGCTGCGGTCGTAGTCGCACACGCGCGTCAGCTGGCGCGTGGCGAGCTGGAGAACGTAGAGGCCGAGCCTGCCGTCCGGTGCCGCGAAGAACGCCACGCGCGTACCGTCGGGAGACCAGCGGATGCTGCTCGCGCCGGTGGGAGCGCCATTCACCTCAACCGGCTTGCCGCCGTCGCTCGCCACTCGCCACAGGCGCGTCGTCGAGCGCTTCTGATCCAGGTTGGTCTCCATGGCGGTGAAGAGGGCCGTCTTGCCGTTCGGCGAGACCGCCACCTCGCGGAGCGTCGTGACGGCAAACTGGTCGGTCTCGGTCATCGGACGTGCGCTCTGGGCAAGGGTCGAGACCGAGCCCACGACGACCAACGCGGGCAGCAGAAGCACTCGGATCAATTGCATGAGACACCTCGCGGGTGGGAACCGGCAGCCGTCAATGACGGAGCCTGTGGCTATGCTAGCATGCCAGTCATGCTTGGAATCGCGTCTGCACTCGCGTTGTGGCGGCGGGTCGCCGTCGTCACGACGGGAGTCATCGTTCTGGCTTCGTCGGCGGCGCTGGCTCAGTCTGCCGTCACCTACACACTGGCGTTCCCAGAGCCCGAGCATCGCTGGGCACAGGTCGAGGTGGTGTTTGCCGAGTTGCCGTCCGGCACGCTCGAGGTCCGAATGAGTCGGACGTCACCCGGTCGCTATGCTCTCCACGAGTTCGCCAAGAACGTCTACGACGTGCGGGCGGTGGATGGGGCGGGGCGTGCACTGTCGATCCAGCAACCGAACCTGCATCAGTGGAACGTCACCGGACACGACGGGACGGTTCGACTGTCGTACCGGGTCTTCGGCGATCGAACGGACGGCACGTATCTGGCGATCGACACGACTCACGCCCACCTGAACATGCCAGCCACGCTGGTGTGGGCCCGTGGGCTGGATCGGCGCCCGGTTCGAGTCCGATTCGAGCCCCCGGCCGACTCCGGCTGGCGCGTGGCCACCCAGCTCACGCCGACCGACGATCCGTTCGAGTTCACCGCCCCGAACCTGCAGTACTTGCTGGATAGCCCGACCGAGCTGAGCGACTTCTCGTGGCGCACGTTCCAGCTCGATGAGCGGGCTGCCGAGCCGACGTTCCGGATCGCTTTGCATCACGAAGGCACCGAAGCGGAGGCGGACGCCTACGCTCGAGATACGGAGCGCATCGTCCGCGAGGCGGAGGCCGTGTTCGGAGAATGGCCGAGCTTCGATTTCGGCACCTATACGTTCCTTGTCGACTACGTGCCGTACGCCTCCGGCGACGGCATGGAGCATCGCAACAGTACCGTGTTGAGTTCATCGGGTGCGCTTGCCGATCCGGCGCGGCGTCGCGGGCTGCTCGGGACCGTCGCACACGAGTTCGTCCACGCCTGGAACGTCGAGCGGATCCGACCGAGCTCGCTCGAGCCGTTCGACTTCGAGGCCGCCAACGTGTCCGGCGAGTTGTGGTTGGCGGAGGGATTCACGAGCTACTACGGAGCGCTCCTGATGCATCGGGCTGGCTTGACCCAGCTTCGAGGCACCGCGACGACGTTGGCGAATGCCATCAATACCGTGACGATGTCGCCCGGTCGCGAGCTGCGTTCGGCCGTAGAGATGAGCCGGCTCGCGCCGTTCGTCGATGCGGCCCGGTCCGTCGATCGGACGAACCGGAGCAACGCCTTCATCTCGTACTACACGTGGGGATCGGCTATCGGGCTCGGTCTGGACCTGTCTCTGCGGCAGCGTTCGGATGGTGCCGTCACGCTGGACGACTACATGAGGGCGATGTGGGTGACGCACGGGCTGCCGGGCGGCGAACCGGGGTACGTCGTCGCTCCCTACACGCTGGACGACGCACGGGATCGTCTTGCGGAGGCGTCGGGCGACCCGGCGTTCGCCGCCGATTTTTTCGAGCGCTACGTCGAGGGTCACGAGGTCATCGACTATGAACCCCTGTTGCGGCAAGCCGGGCTCGTCGTCCGGAAGCGCGACGCCGGACAGGCCTGGCTCGGCAACGTGCGGCTCGAGTTCGACGAGACGGGCGCGAAGCTCACCGCCGCCGCTCCGTTCGGGTCGCCGATCTTCCGAGCGGGCCTCGAGCAGGATGATGTGCTGGTGTCGATCGACGGCGAGATGGTCCGCTCGCGTAGCAGCCTCGACTCGGTACTCGAGAGCAAACAACCAGGCGACAACGTGCGGGTCACCTTCCTGCGCCGCGGCCGCGAGGTGAGCGGATCGCTGATGCTCGAGGAGGATCCGCGAGTCGAGATCGTCGCGGTCGAGTCGACCGGCACTCGGTTGAGCGATGCCGAGCGTGCGTTCCGCGAGGCGTGGCTCGGAAGTCAATCCGTCAGGTAGGAAAGCGAGGGACTTCCGTGTCTTCACCAGAGCCCGAAGCCGAGAGGCCGGAGCCGCCAGCGAAGGATCCGGTCTGCGGCATGACCGTCGACCGGGCGACGGCCGCGCACTCATACACGTACGGCGAGACGACGTACTACTTTTGCTGCGGTGGTTGTCGCACGAAGTTCGAAGCCGACCCTGCGACGTACGTCGCCCGACAGTCCGACAGCGCGACCGCCGCGAAGCCCAAAGCCCAGAGCCCAGAGCCGATGACGGCGGTCGCCGCGATCGATCCGGTCTGCGGCATGACCGTGGCCCCGACGACGGCCAAACACTCGGCCACATACGGCGAGACGACGTACTACTTTTGCTGCGGTGGTTGTCGCACGAAGTTCGAAGCCGACCCTGCGACGTACATCGCACGACAGTCCGACAGCGCGACCACCTCGGAGCCAGAAGCCCAGAGCCCAGAGCCGATGACGGCGGGTGCCGCGTCGCCCGCCGCCATCCACGTATGCCCCATGTGTCCGGAGGTCAGGAACGAGGGCCCGGGTGCGTGTCCCAGCTGCGGCATGGCGCTCGACCCCGAGACGATCTCGGCGCCCGCGACGAAGACCGAGTACACCTGCCCGATGCACCCGGAGGTCGTGCGCGACGCGCCCGGCGCATGCCCCGTCTGCGGCATGGCGCTGGAGCCACGGATCGTCGAGGTCGAGGAGGGGCCCAACCCCGAACTCGTCGACATGACGCACCGATTCTGGGTGGCCGCCGTCCTGGGTCTTCCGGTGTTTCTCGTGGCCATGGGCGACATGGTGTCGAGCGGCGGCGTCAGCGCCGCGATCGGGCCCACTGTGGCGAATTGGATCCAGCTGATCTTCGCTACGCCGGTCGTGTTTTGGGCAGGCTGGCCGTTCTTCGAGCGTGCCTGGGTCTCGCTTCGACATCGCAGCCCGAACATGTTCACGTTGATCGGGCTCGGCGTCGGGGCGGCGTTCGGCTACAGCGCGCTGGCCACGATTGCCCCGCAGCTGTTTCCGGTCGGCTTTCAGTTGAACGGCGTGGTCGAGCCGTACTTCGACTCGGCCGTCGTCATCACGGCGCTCGTGCTGCTCGGCCAGGTCCTCGAAATCCGGGCGCGTAGCCGGACGAGCGCGGCGATCAAGGCGCTCCTGGGTTTGGCCCCGAAGACCGCGCGGCTGATACGCGACGATGGCGAGCACGACGTTCCGCTGAGCGAGGTGCGCGTCGGGGATCGACTGCGCGTGCGGCCGGGTGAGAAGGTGCCGGTCGACGGCACGGTCGAGGACGGACGAAGTGCAGTCGATGAGTCGATGGTCACAGGCGAGCCGATTCCCGTCGAGAAGACGGCAGGCGACGCGGTCATCGGTGCGACGATCAACGGAACCGGCAGTCTGACCATACGCTCCGAGCGCGTTGGCCAAGCGACCCTGCTCGCGCAAATCGTCCAGATGGTCAGCGAGGCGCAGCGAAGTCGGGCGCCGATCCAGGGCCTCGCCGACCGGCTCGCCCAGTACTTCGTGCCGGCGGTCGTCACCATCTCGATCCTCGCGTTCATCGGCTGGAGCCTCTGGGGTCCCGCGCCGCGTCTGGCTCTCGCGCTCGTCAGCGCCGTCGCCGTGCTGATCATCGCCTGCCCCTGTGCCCTGGGTCTGGCCACGCCCATGGCGATCATGGTCGGGACCGGTCGGGGCGCGACGGCGGGGGTGCTGGTCAAGAACGCCGAGGCGCTGGAGTTACTGGAGCGCGTCGACACGATCGTGGTCGACAAGACCGGGACGCTGACGGAAGGGAAGCCGACCCTGAAGCGCGTGGTGGCGATCGATGGATCCGAGGAGCGGCTGCTGGCCCTGGCGGCCGGGCTCGAGCGGGCGAGCGAGCACCCGCTGGCGGCCGCTGTCATCGCGGGCGCCCACGCCCGATCGGTCACCATCGCGGACGCCACTGACTTCGAGTCCATCACAGGACAGGGCGTCATCGGACACGTCGACGGCCAGCCCCTCGCCCTCGGGAACGCGGAGCTCATGAAGACCCGCGGCGTCGATGTCGGGACGCTCAGCGCGCGCGCGGCGGAGCTGTCGGCCGCAGGTGAGACCGTCATGTTCGTGGCGGTCGCCGGGCGTGCCGCCGGCCTGCTCTCGGTTTCTGACCCGATCAAGGCGTCGACGCCGGAGGCCATTCGGTGGCTTCACGACGACGGCCTTCGGATCGTCATGCTGACGGGCGACAGTCGGGGTACCGCCGAAGCCGTGGGCCGTCACCTCGGGATCGATCAGATCGAGGCCGAGGTCCTTCCTGGCGGCAAGCAGGCGATCGTCCAGCGGCTCGAGTCGCAGGGGCACAGAGTCGCGATGGCGGGTGACGGCATCAACGACGCGCCCGCGCTGGCCGCCGCATCGGTCGGGATCGCGATGGGCACCGGGACGGACGTGGCGATGCAGAGTGCCGGGATGACGCTAGTCAAGGGCGACCTGCGGGGCATCGCGAAGGCGCGCCGCCTGAGCCGCGGCACGATGAGGAACATTCGACAGAACCTGTTCCTGGCGTTCGTCTACAACGCGGTCGGCGTGCCGGTCGCCGCCGGCCTGCTGTACCCATTCATCGGTGTGCTCGTGTCGCCGATGTGGGCGAGCGCCGCGATGACGCTGTCGTCGTTGTCGGTGATCACGAATGCGTTGCGACTGCGGAACTTGGAGCTTTGACGAGGGTTCCAGGGGCATTCGCACCTGTGCGTACGTAGCGCGCCGGGTTCAGCCAAGCGCCAGCGTGACGCAGATTTGAGATCCGCTCGGCTGAAGCCTTCGCGCTCCATGGCATCTGCCAGGTGCTCACGTGCCGGTCCGCCGAATGCGCCGGAGGCGGCGAACGAACCCGTGGCGGAGGCAGCCTTTGACAAGGCGTCCCAGCAGGGCGCACAATGAGATTGATGCTTCACCGCGTGCTGGCGACTGCCGTCGTGCTGAGTGTGGCCCTGTCCGGGGCGACGACCTGCGCCGGTAGCATGCTCGGCATGGCTCCCGACTGCGGGATGCCGATGCACCACGATTGCGGTCCTGCCGGCAATGTCGGCGCTGACTGCTGTGTGGCTGATTCGAAGGAGCCCGCCAGCGCGACGGTTCCGGGTGTCCTCTTGTCCAGCGCGTCGGCGACCGTCGTCGCGGTGGGCCCCGATGGGGGCCTCTTCTCGATCACACCGGCATCCGCCGAAACGAGCCTCGGGGTCCTCCAGCGCACGTTCCTCGAAATACCGCTCCATCCGATCCACCTCGTTCTGTCCGTCTTCCTGATCTGATCGGCCTCGTTCGCTTTTCTCCTCGTTTCCTGGCGCGGTGTCGGTACGTGTACCTGTCCGATGTGTCTCCAGGAACGGTCGAAGCGGAACGTGAGAGCACCCAGCGGTGGTTCCAGCGCTGCGTGTCTGGAAGGTCGAATCGATGTGCAAACGAACGCTCCAGTTGATCGTGTACCTCGTCCTTCTGTTTCTCGTGTCGAGTGCGCGTCTCGCCGCGCAGTCGCCGGCCGTGGACTGGTCCGCCCCTGAGGCACGGCTGCGCGCATATGTCGAGGCGGCGCTCGACGCTCATCCGACGATTCGGGAGGCCCAAGCCCGTCACCAGGCGGTGCTTGCGCGAATCCCCCAGGCCACGGCTCTGCCAGACCCGATGCTGACCTTCACCCAAGCGCTCAGGAGCCCGGAGACGCGTGTGGGGCCGCAGCTCAACACCATCGGGGTAAGCCAGACGTTTCCCTGGAGGGGCAAGCGAGGGCTCCGTGGGGTGGTGGTCGAGCGCGAAGCGGAGGCCGCGGCTGCGCTGGTCGGCGTGCGCGAACGCGACATCATCGTCCGCGTGAAGAAGGCGTACTACGAGCTCGCGTACGTGGACGAAGCTATCCGCATCAGCCGTGAGGAGCAATCGTTGCTCGAACACTACGAGCGCCTCGCGCAGACGCGCTACGCGACCGGACAGGGGCTCCAGCAGGCCGTCCGTCGGCTGCAGGCCGAGATCACGAAGCTGATGAACCGCCAGTTCAGCCTCGCGCAGCAGCGCACCAGTCAGGTGGCACGGCTCAACGCACTGATGGATCGCTCGTCCAGGGTCGCCATCCCGGAAGTTGCCCGTCAGGAGGCGCCCGGGGTGCGGCTGGATATCGACGTTCTGACGCGCCTCGGCGAGGACCATCGACAGGAGATCCAGGCCGCCGACGCGCTGATTCGTCGGAGCGAGGCTTCGATCGATCTGGCCGAGCGGAATCGCAGGCCGGATCTGACCGTGGGGGCTGGATTCGTGAACGTCGGCAGGCGGGACGACATGGGTCCGTCGGACAACGGCAAGAACGCGCTGACCCTGTCGGTCGGCTTGAACATCCCGCTCCGGCGCGAGAAGTACGACGCGGCCGTCGAACAGGCTGTCCAGGAGCGGCTGGCGCAACGTTCCGGTCGCGACAACGTGCTGAACGAGATGCGGCGGTCGATTCACGATCTCGTGACACGTCTCGAGACGCTTCAGCAGCAGCAGCGGCTGTTCGAGCAGGTCCTGATCCCCCAGGCGCGGGAGGCCTTGAGCTCCACCGAGGCCGCGTATCAGACCGGTCAGGTGGGGACAGTCGATCTGCTCGACAGCGAGAGGGTATTGCTCGATGTGCGCCTGCTCCACGAGCGGCACGATGCGGAGTACCTGATGGCGCTCGCAGATCTGGAGCGTGCGATCGGCAGGAGCCTTCCAGGCGAGGACGACTGATGAAGCCCCTGACCGCCATCGGAGCCACTGACGCGGCGCCAGGAACCGCCATGAGGTCGACATGAAGAAGCTCATCGCCATCGGCACCGTGACGTTCGTTCTGGGCATCGGGGCGACCGCGCTCGCGATCGCCAATCCGTTCGAGTGGGCGTGGCTGCACGCCACGACGCACCTCTTCATGGGCGACGAGCAGGCGACGGAGAGTGGAGAGGTCACCGGCCAGCTCTGGACCTGCTCGATGCATCCGCAGGTCCTCGAGGCCGCGCCCGGCCAGTGCCCCGTCTGCAACATGAATCTCGTACCCGTACGGGCCGAGGCCGGCGCCGTTCCGGCCGGTCCTGACTCTGGATCGAGCCAACGGCGCGTCAAGTACTGGCAGGCACCGATGGATCCGACCTACATCCGCGACGAGCCAGGCAAGTCGCCCATGGGCATGGATCTCATCGCGGTCTATGCGGACGACGTGGCCGAGCCAGCCGCGGGCCTGGTGCAGATCGACCCGACGTTTGTCCAGAACATCGGCATGCAGTCGGTACCTGTCGAGCGCCGAGATATTCCGTTCACGATCCGGACCGTTGGTACCCTGGCCTACAACGATCGTCAGGTCGCTCTGGTGAATACGAAGTACGAGGGCTGGATCGAGAGGGTCTACGTCAACTACGTGGGCGAATCGGTGGAGCGCGGCCAACGGCTGTTCGAGATCTACAGCCCGCAGCTGGTCACGACGCAGCAGGAATACCTGAACGCCCTGGACTACGCCAAGCGCATGACGGAGGGGGAGTATCCAGACGTGGGTGCGCGCGCGACGTCCCTGGTGGCCTCGGCTCGCCAGCGCCTGGAGTACTGGGACGTGTCGGACGAGCAGATCGCGGAGCTCGAGCGGACGGGTGTGCCCACGCGCACGCTCGCGGTAGAGTCCACGGTCGCCGGCATCGTGATCGAGAAGATGGATCAGGCGCTGGAGGGGATGTTCGCCACGGCCGGCATGAACCTGTACAAGGTCGCCGACCTGTCGACGATCTGGGTCGAAGTCGACGTGTTCGAGCACCAGGTGTCGTGGGTGAAGGTCGGCCAGCGCGCCACGGTCGAACTGCCCTACGAGCCGGGCCGCACCTACTCGGGGCGAGTCCGGTTTCTGCTGCCATCGTTCGACAGCAAGACCAGGACGCTGAAGGCGGCGATCGAGCTCCCGAACCCGAGCGGACGGCTTCGGGCGGAGATGTTCGCCAACGTGACGCTCGACGTGCCGTCGGCCCGGGACGTGCTGACCGTTCCCGAGGAAGCGGTCATCCAGTCGGGCCGGCGGAACGTCGTCGTCCTGGACCAGGGGAACGGAACGTTTCTCGTGAGCGAGGTGACGCTTGGCGTGAACGGCGACGGGCGCCATGAGGTCACGAGCGGCGTCACCGAGGGCGACCAGGTCGTCGTGTCTGCTCAGTTCCTGATCGATTCGGAGAGCAGCCTCAGGGAAGCGATCCGAAAGGTCGTGTCCCGAACGACCAGTGGCACCGATCCGGCGGAGCCGACCACCGAGCCGCGTCCGTAACCGCGTACCCGATCGAGGCTGGCAACATGCTCGAGCGCATCATCGACTGGTCCCTGCGGCACACGTTCTTCGTCATCCTGGCGACAGTGATGGTGTCGCTGGCCGGTTTCGCCGCGCTTCGTCAAACGCCGATAGACGCAATCCCGGACCTGTCGGACGTCCAGGTCATCATCCTCACCGAGTTTCCGGGGCAGGCTCCGCGAGTCGTAGAGGACCAGGTCACGTATCCGATCACCACCCAGATGCTCTCGGTGCCGTTCGCCAAGGTGGTGCGTGGCTACTCGTTCTTCGGCCTCTCGTTCGTCTATGTGATCTTCGAGGATGGCACGGACCTGTACTGGGCCCGGAGCCGAGTGCTGGAGTACTTGAACTACGTAGGCGGGCGCCTGCCAAGCGGTGTATCACCGTCACTCGGGCCGGATGCCACCGGTGTGGGCTGGGCCTTCATGTACGCCCTCACGTCCACGGAGCGGAGCCTCGCCGATCTGCGCTCGCTTCAAGACTGGTTCCTGAAGTACGAGCTGACCGGCATCCAGGGGGTTTCGGAGGTGGCGAGCCTCGGGGGGTTCGTCAAGCAGTATCAGATCACGGTCGATCCGAACCGGCTGCGCGCGTTCGACGTTCCCATCTCGCGCATCAAGGCAGCCGTGCAGCGGAGCAATAGCGAGGTGGGTGGCCGCGTCCTCGAGATGGCCGAGACCGAGTTCATGATCCGGGGCAGGGGTTACATCGAGGGTGTGGAGGACCTGCGGGACGTAGCCCTCGGCGTGGACGACTCGGGCATCCCGATCTTGCTGGACGACGTCGCCACCGTGCAGGTCGGCCCCGACATCCGCCGAGGCCTGGCCGAGCTCGACGGTGAGGGTGAGGTCGTTGGCGGCATCGTCATCGTGCGATCCGGCGCGAATGCCTATGCCGTCATCGACGCCGTCAAGCAACGCTTGGCGGAACTACGCCAGGGCCTGCCAGATGACGTCGAGATCGTCACCGTGTACGACCGATCGATCCTCATCGAGCGGTCGATCGCTACGCTCCAGGAGAAGCTCATCGAGGAGAGCATCGTCGTCGCCATCGTCTGCATCGTGTTCTTGTTTCACGTCCGGTCGGCCCTCGTGGCGATCCTCACACTACCGATCGCCATCCTGATGGCGTTCATCGTCATGCGCCTTCAGGGCATCAACGCCAACATCATGTCGCTCGGAGGTATTGCGATCGCCATCGGCGCCATGGTCGATGCCGCCATCGTGATGATCGAGAACGCGCACAAGCACCTGGAGCGGGACGCCGGGACGAAGCCGCACTGGCAGATCATCGCGGACGCCGCCAAGGAGGTCGGCCCCACGCTCTTCTACGCCCTGCTCGTGATCACCGTCTCGTTCGCGCCGGTGTTCACGCTCGAGGCGCAGGAGGGCCGGCTGTTCAAGCCGCTGGCGTTCACGAAGACCTACGCCATGGCCGCCTCGTCGCTGCTGGCCATTACCCTCGTGCCGGTGCTCATGGGGTACTGGATCCGTGGTCGCATCCGATCTGAAAAGCGGAATCCGCTGAGCCGACTCCTGATCTGGCTGTACGATCCCGTCCTGCACTTCGTGCTGCGCTGGCGGTGGGCCGTCCTCGTGGCGACCGTCGTTCTCATGGCCCTGACGATCGTGCCGATCAAGCGCGTGGGGTCGGAGTTCATGCCGCCACTGTGGGAAGGCGATCTGCTGTACATGCCGACCACCTTCCCGGGCGTGTCGATCACGAAGGCTCGCGAGCTGCTGCAGCAGACCGACCGGATCATCCGATCGTTTCCCGAGGTGGATCGGGTCTTCGGGAAGGTGGGTCGGGCCGAGACCGCCACCGACCCGGCGCCGCTGAGCATGATCGAGACCACCATCACGTTGAAGCCGGAATCGGAGTGGCGCCCCGGACTCACGCCGGATGACCTGATTGATGAATTGAACGCCGCCATTCAGTTCCCGGGCCTGACCAATGCCTGGACCATGCCGATCAAGACCCGGATCGACATGTTGTCCACCGGGATCAAGACGCCGGTCGGGGTCAAGGTGGCGGGCCCCGACCTGGAGGTGCTGGAGCGGATCGGTCTCGAGGTCGAGTCCGTCATCCGGGAGGTGCCAGGCACCCTGTCGGTGTACGCCGAACGTGTCATGGGTGGGAACTACCTGGACTTCACGATCGATCGGAGTGCGATCGCACGATTCGGCCTGACCGTCGGGGACGTCCAGGACGTGATTCAGTCGGCCATCGGCGGCATGAACATCACGACGACGGTCGAAGGGCTCGAGCGATATCCCGTGAACCTGCGGTACAGCCGTGAGCTTCGGGACAGCGTGCCGGCCTTGCGGGAGATTCTAGTGCCCACAGCACTGGGACAACACATCCCGCTCGGCCAGCTCGCGGATCTCCAGATCCTCAAGGGGCCGCCGTCGATCAAGAGCGAGAACGCTCGCCCCAATGCCTGGGTCTACGTCGACATTCGTGGCATTGATGTCGGGACCTACGTGGCCATGGCCCGCACGGCGGTCGCCGAGCAGGTGACCGTGCCGGCCGGGTACAGCATCGGATGGAGCGGCCAGTACGAGTACATGCTGCGCGCCGAGGAACGGCTCAAGGTCGTCATCCCGATCACCGTCTTCCTCATCTTCATCCTCGTCTACCTGAACACCGAGTCCGTCTTCAAGACCGGCGTCGTGTTTCTGGCCGTGCCGCTCTCGCTGGTTGGCGCCTTCTGGCTGATCTACTTCCTCGGCTACAACCTGAGCATTGCGGTCTGGGTTGGGATCATCGCCCTCGCGGGCCTGAGCGCCGAAACTGGTGTGGTGATGCTGCTGTACCTGGATGTCGCCTACGGCGATGCCGTCAAGGCGGGGCTGATGCGTCACAAGACCGACCTCGTGAACGCGGTCTACCAGGGTGCGGTCACGCGCGTGCGGCCGAAGGTCATGACCGTGGCCTCGACGTTCGTGGGTCTCCTGCCCATCATGTTCAGCCATGGAACCGGGGCCGACGTCATGAAGCGGATTGCCGCCCCGATGGTCGGGGGGCTCGTCAGTTCGCTGATCGTCGTCCTGCTCGTGTACCCGGCGATCTACTACATCTGGCGCGGATGGAGGCTCCCGGAGGCATGAGACCGGCGAGCCGTGACGGGATGCCTGTCATCCTGCTGTTCTTCGTCTCTGGATTCACGGGGCTCGTCTACCAGGTGTTGTGGATGAGGGAGCTCGGGCTGCTGTTCGGCAGCACCGCCCAGTCGGCCGGCGCAACGTTGGCAGCGTTCTTCCTCGGTCTCGTCTCGGGCGCACGCTACTGGGGCCGCAAGGCAGGCAACTCCGAGCGGCCGCTTCGCCTTTACGGGCTGCTCGAAGTCGGAGTCGCGCTGGCCGCGCTGCTCTACTTCCTGCTACTCGACGCGTACCACGCCATCTACGGGACGCTGTTCGACCTCTTCGGTAATGCGCCGCTTCCGTTCCTCGCGGCGAAATTCCTGCTCGCGACGGGTGTGCTGTTCCTGCCGTCCTTCTTCATGGGTGGCACACTGCCGGCGATGAGCCAGTACCTCGTCTGGCGCGAGCGTCGCCTGGGCCGGACGGTGTCGATGCTCTACGGCGTCAACACGCTCGGCGCCGCGGTCGGTGCGTGCGCCGCTGGATTCTACCTCCCGCGCTACCTCGGTTTCTCCGGCTCGTACGTGCTCGCGATCGCGACGACGGTCGTCGTCGCGGCGATTGCATGGCAACTCGACCGCCGAGCGACGGGCGTGGCGGAGTCGCGTTCGAACTGCTCGGCCCCCGAGCCGGGTGCGGGCCGGTCGGCCGGGAGCCCCTCGGCGGCGGTCATCGGCGGCGTTGCGTTTCTGTCGGGATTCGGTGCACTCGGCCTCGAAGTCCTCTGGACCCGGATGTTCGCCCAGGTGCTGCAGAACTCTGTCTACACCTTCTCGATCGTCCTTGTCGTCTTTCTCGTCGCACTGGCACTCGGAGCCGTCGTGGCACGACGACTCATGGATGTCGCTCGGCTCCAGGCTGGCGCCATCCTGGGTGTACTGCTGGGTGTCGCCGGTGTACTCATTGCCCTGACGCCGTTCATCTTCACCACGCTGACCGACGGGCTCGAGTATGCGGGAGCCGGCGAAGGCTTCGCCGAGTACGTGCTCCGGTCGTTCTGGATGGCGGCCCTCGTCATCCTCGCGCCGGGCGTGGCCCTCGGCGCGGTGTTTCCGTTTCTCATGAGACTCGCCGAACCCTTCTCGCGGGTCGCCGGTCGTACGGTTGGAGATCTGGTAGCTATCAACACGAGCGGTGCCGTGGTCGGGGCGCTCGCCTCGGGGTTCATCCTGCTCGATGTGCTCGGTCTCTGGACGAGCATCCGATTCGTGGCAGTCGGGTATCTCACGGCGGCGGTCGTGCTGCTGCAGGCCGGCGGCGCCGAATGGCCGCGACTGGCACGCGTTGCGATCGTGACCGGGTTGGCGGCGGCGGCCCTGGCTCTGGATCCGTCCCACCTCCCGATCGTGAGAGCCGTCGATGGAGAGCAGGTGCTCGGTGTCTGGGAGAGCAGCTCGGGCATCGTCTCGGTCGTGCAGCGAGATGGAGTCCGCGCGATCAAGTTGGACAACGACTACGCGCTCGGTGACACGGCGGCGTCGCCGGAGGAGCAGGCGCAGACGCACCTGCCGATGCTCCTGCACCCCGACCCGGAGTCGATCTTCTTCCTCGGGATGGGAACCGGGATCACCGCGGGGACCGCGCTGCGGTACCCCGTCCGGCGAGTCGTCGTGGCGGAGATCGCCCCTGGTGTGGTGACGGCAGCCAGGACGTTCTTCGCGGACGATGTGTATGGACTTTTCGACGACCCGAGAGCACGGGTCGTAGCCGAGGATGGCCGGAATTACCTGATGGGCGCGTCCGAACGGTTCGATGTCATCGTGTCGGATCTCTTCATGCCATGGAAGGCGGGTGTCGGGAGCCTCTACAGCCTCGAGCACTATGCCGCCTCCCGGAAACGGCTCCGTCAGAACGGTCTCTACGTTCAATGGCTACCGCTGTACCAGCTGTCGCGTGATGAGTTCGGCGTGGTGGCTCGCACCATGCGCGAAGCGTTTCCGCTGGTGACCCTCTGGCGTGGCATCGGCGACCCCGGGCGCGCCACGGCAGCGCTGATCGGACATCGAGATGTCGAGGCCTTCGATTCGGATGTCGTACGGCGCCGGATGGTCAAGGGCGTGGCGTCCGAGCTCGGATACCCTCCGTCCGGCGACAGACGCGACCCCGGTGCCCGGGCAGCGCCGGTCCTGGATCTGCTGCTGCAGTACGCCGGGAACCTGACCTCGGTCACGCGACTGCTCGATGGCTACCGGGTGAACACGGACGACCGCCCGGCGATCGAGTACACCGCGCCGATCGGGCATCGACGGGCGCGGTCGGGCGAGATGTCGTGGTTCGTCGGGCGGGCGTTGGTCGAGTTTCTCGGGCAGCTGATGCTAGCCGTTCCCCCGGGTAGGGACCCGTACCTGGCCGGGCTGTCGGCGGCGGAGCTCGGCGTCGTGCGCGCGGGGCTAGGCCGCCAGATCGCAGAGACGTTCGACGCGGCAGGCGAGCCAGAGCGCGCCCGGCGAGCCTGGGAGCAGTTCGATCGGCTCTATCGTGCGAGCCGTGAGGCGGCATCCGACTGACGCGGCACGAGCGAGTACAATCAGCCCGTGTCACTGCTGTCGACGTTGCGCGCGATCGTCACGCTCGGACGGGGAGTCACGACAGGGCTTCCGCAGGCATCGGCTGATCGCGACCCGATCGAACTCTTCGGCGAGTGGTTCGCGCAGGCCGAGAGGGCCGGAATCATGCTGCCGGAGGCGATGACGCTTGCGACAGCCTCGCGCGACGGGAAGCCGTCCGCACGCATGGTCCTGCTCAAGGGGTTCGACGCGCGCGGGTTCGTCTTTTACACGAACTTCCAGAGCCGAAAGGGATTGGAGCTGGAAAGCAATCCCTACGTCGCACTCGTCTTCCAGTGGACGGTGCTCGAGCGGCAAGTCCGGATCGAGGGCGCCGTCGAACGCACGACCCCGGACGAGTCATACGCGTACTTCCGGACGCGACTGCGCGGCAGTCGGATCGGGGCCTGGGCGTCCAAGCAGAGCAGCACGCTCGAGAGTCGCGCGCGCTTCGACGAACGCGTCGCCGAGGCGGAGAAGAAGTTCGCCGGCGTTGACGTTCCGCTCCCCCCGTTCTGGGGCGGATTCCGTGTCGTTCCGAACTCGTTCGAGTTCTGGCAAGGGCGAGTGAATCGCCTGCACGATCGGCTTTGCTTCGATCGCCGCGACGACGCCTGGGTGACCAGGCGCCTCTACCCCTGACGGCACGCCGCCGTCTGTACGCTCTCCCGACGACAGAAGCGTAGGTCCGGTGACGGTTTCGTCATCGGATCGTCGACGCCACCACGCCTGGCGGCAAATTCTCGCCCCAAAGCGCCAATCTGGTTCTGGCTTCTGATTTGCCTTGTGATAGGCGAGCGGCCGGGAGAGGGCCGAGGACGACGTGGCTCAGCTTCTGCCCGCGACGGTCGATTAGAGCGGTATGCCGTGATGGGCGATCGCACTCCGACCAGGGAGGGCAGAGATGTCAATGACAGTCACGTCGACGCGATGTTGGGTGTTTGCAGGTTTGGTGCTCATCGGATGCCTTGGTGCGACGGTCGCGAGCTCGGCCGGCAGCGAGGCCATCAAGATGAGGGTTCGACCGTCACGCGTGTTGAACTCGGGCTATGTGCGCATCATGGTCTCGGTTGAGCCGGATGCGGAGAATCGCAAGTTGGTCATCGTCGCTGACTCGCCAAATTTCTATCGAAGCAGCGAGTTCACGCTCGACGGCGAGGATGCCGCTCGCACGCACTGGATCGAGTGGTACAGCCTGCCGGCGGGTAGCTACGAGGTCGAAGCGGTCGTTCGGGGAACCGACGGCAGGCGAGCCGCGGCGACCCCGCGGATGACGATCTTCGGCTTCGACCACAGCGACGGTCCGCTCGCGATCGCTCGCACGACGTCGTCCGTCCGCTGAGCGTGGCGGTGGCCCGGGTCGGCCCCGGGCGCCCTACCGCCCTTGGTGTCCACCGGTCCACCGGTCCACCGGTCCACCGGTCGGACATCGGGCCGTGGCCGAACGGCTGAGTCGGTCGATGCATCTCGGTTGAGGAGACATCGCGTGTGCGATGGCCTGGCACTGGAGGGAGAAGTCATGCCGGTAACCACATCCATCAGCGAATTCTGCGCCAATCGCGGCGTACGGTTCACGGCGGTCGCGCATCCCAAAACGGCGCACACGGCTCAGGAGCAGGCGTCGGTCTCGCACGTTCAGGTTGGGGCCGAGCGGACGTTCGCGCGCGCAGAGATTCCGAGTCAGCGTGCCCAACCGAATACACGGAACTGACTCTGACGCACTGGCCCCGCGTGGCGGGGTGATGTGCACCGTCTTCCTCAGAACAGTACGCCTGGCGCCAGCTTGTGATCCGGATCGAGTGCGTCCTTGACCTTCCGCATCTCGGCGACGCCCGACTCGCCATAGAGCTGCGCGAGCAGGGTCTGCTTTACCGAGTTTCGTCCCACGCCGTGCTCGGCCAGCGGACTGCCGCCCAGGGCCACGACCTCGTGTCCGAACTCGAGGATCGCCGCACGGCCCGCCTCGACGTCCGCCATCGACCGTGGGATGACGTTCGGGTGCACGTTGCCGTCCGAGATGTGTCCCCATACGGCGTAGTCGAGGCTGCGACGCTCGAATCCAGCGCGATACCGGGTCATCATGTCGCCGACGCGATCGAACGGGACAATCATGTCGGCGGCCACTTTCTCGATTTTCGGATCCACCCCGTGCTTCGCCCGTGCGACGCGCTGGTTGATTCCGGCGGGCACCGCTTCCCGTAACTCGAACAGGTCCTCCCGGCGCCGTCGGTCTTCGGGCAGTGCCACCTCCATCTGATCCAGCAGCCCTAGCCGGTCGAATAGCCGACAGGTGCGCGCGAGTGGCGTCAATCGGCCGTCCGGCTGTACGGCGTTGCCGATCTCGTTGTACGCCTCCTCGTTCGACGTGGCGCTCGGGAGGTCGAGTTGGATGAGCAGGGCCAGACTGGCGCCTGGGGGTAGCGTGACTCCGTGCCGACGGTCGGCGCCGTCCTCGATAAGCACGTCGAGGCACCGTCGGTCGAGGTGCTCGATGGCCGAGACGTCGATGCCGGAGTCGTCGCTCGAGGCTCGAGTCTCGAGCGACGCCTCACGGAGCGTTGCGACGAGTTCGAGTGCTTGCGCCTCACTCGTCGTGGTGAGAAAGAACACGCATGCTGCCGGCACGACGGGAATGATCCGGAACGTGATCTGCGTCACGATGCCGAGCGTGCCCTCGGCGCCGACGAACAGATCGACCAGGTCCATGCCGGCCGAGGCGAAGTACCCGGCCGAGCACTTCGGAACGTTGGGCATCCGGTAGGTCGGCACGGGCACCCGGTACGACCGCGTGGACTCCTCGATCTCGAAGTAGCCTTCCGCGTGCGCGATGGTCTGACCGCGCGCGATCTCCAGGATCTCGCCCGAAGCGAGCGCAACCCTCAGCCCTTCGACCCAGTCGCGCGTGGTGCCGTATTTGAACGTCGACGGCCCGGCGGCGTTGGTCGACACGACGCCACCCGCACAGGCCCCGGCGTAGGTCGGCACCGGAGGGTAATACAGGCCGCGCGGCCGGAGGGCCGCCTGGAGATCGGTCAGGGTCACCCCGGCCCCGACGGTGACCCGGTCGGAGCGCTCGATGTGAAGGCGGTCGAGGTGGCTGGTCTCCAGGACCAGCTCGCCCTTCGGTGTGGCACCGCCAGTGAGTGACGACTGCGCCCCGACGGCCAGGACCCGAGGCGCACGATCGAGCAGTGCAGCCAGTTGGCTCTCCGACGCGGGCGAGGCGACGCCCGCCGCATGACCACCAGGGTAGTGCGCAGCGTCCTCGAGATAGGCGCTGACGAAATCGGGATCGGTGCGAAGGACCGGATCCTCCGAGGGAGCGGGCGGGCGACGGGCGATGATGCGGCAGCTTGGCATCGATTTTCTGGGAAGTTCCGAAGGTGGATGGCCCGTACCCGGCCGGATGATGTCGGCGGATTATATCGGAATGTTGACGGCTGGGCGTCCATGCCATCGGCCGGCCGCCACCTGGTGAGTTCACGATGTCCCTTCCAAGTGACGGTTCATCGCCGGCTCCCCTCGTGGTGCGCCTCCAGACGCTGAGTTTCTTGCGTGAGTCAGGCTGTTTTCTGGCGTTGATTCCACCACGCTAACGCCGACTCACCTGGTACGACCCTCGCATCACTGAGTTGCAGAAGGAGTGCCGTCATGCCGTTCGCCTTAGTGATGCTGCTGTTCGTCTCGTCGGCCCAGGCGCCGCCGCCAGACGTGAAAACGCTCTTCGAGTCCGGAGCCTACGACGAGGTCGTCGCCGAGGTCGACCGGACGAGCACTCAGGATCCCGACAAGGTCTACCTGGCAGCCCTGAGCCAGCAGAAGCTGGCCAAACAGCCAGACGCCGTGCGTCTGCTCACGATTCTTGCGAACCGCGGTGAGGAGGATGCCTGGCGTGCTATCGGGCAATCAGGGTTGCGACTGAACGAGGGCAATCTGGATGCCGCCCTGGCGGCGTCGAGCGACGCCATCAAGCTGGTCGTCGAACTCTGCCAGGCGCAGTACCAGCACGGCCTGGTGCTGTCGGCGAAGCAAGACTTTGGCGGTGCGGCGGTGGCGTTCGAGAAGGCCGCCACGGCCGATCCGCGCTGGGCCTACGCGCATTACTACGCCGGGATGGCCCACCAGCGGATGAACCGGGTCGATCTGATGGCGAAGTTCTTCGAGTCGTTCCTGAAGCTCGCCCCGAACGCGCCGGAGCGCGGCCAGGTCGAGTCGATCATGCGCACCATTCGGGGCCGATGAGACCAGGGCTCAGGGCTCGGGGGCGCGGGGCTCGGGGCTCAGGGCCGACAGCCTATGGCCCAGATCCCACAGCCGTCCTTAGAAACGGTTTCACAACCCTTGACCGACATCCTTCGCGGTACGTGATGGCCTAGAACATGTGCCCGATCGAGAACACCCACCGACCAGCCGGCCGGATCCCTGCGCTCTGTGACAGCGGCTGTCCGTAGTCCACCCGGATCAGGACGAACGGCGTCCGAACCCGAAATCCGAACCCGACGCTTGCGTCGAGATCGCCCAGCGAGAACTCCTTCCTCGTCGGGAACGGCTGGCCCGCGTCGAGGAACCCCACACCCTGCAGCCATCTCACGATCGGGAATCGCACCTCCTGGTTGAGGATGAGGAGCGTCTCGCCGCCGCGGGTGCTACCCAGGGAGTCGCGGGCACCCAGTGAGTCCTCAGCAAAACCGCGGACCGACGTGGCGCCACCCGCGAAGAACCGTTCGCTCGGAATGACGTCCTGGCCATACGCACCCACGATCCCGGCTCTGACGGCCGAGGCCAGAACCACGCCGCCCGGCAGGGGTCGGAAGTAGTACTGCTGCAGCAGGTACTTGCCGAATCGCAGGTCGGAGCCCAGAAACGTGCTCGCGTACTCGACGCTCGACGAGTGGAACCAGCCCCGAGTCGGCTCGAGCAGGTCGTCGCGGGTGTCCATCGTGACGGCTGCGGTCAGTCGGGCCGTGTTCACGGTGATGTCGAAGGGGAATATCGGGTCGGGATCGCGCTCGAACGTGTGGCTGCGCCGGTAGTTGTAGCCGTAGGCGACACGAGTCGTGGCTCCGAGCCTGAAGCGCTGCTCCAGCGTCACCTCGTTGTCGTTCGTGACGAAGGGCGGCATGTCGGCGTCGCCGAATTCGGTACGAGACCGCGCGGCGAAGACGTTCGACGTGATCGGCAAGCCGAACAGAGATGGCATCGACAGGAAGGTCCGTGCCGTCTGGTTGCGTCGCTCGACTCGGGTCGATACGCCGGCTGTGAGCGCTCGGCCGAAGAGGTTTCGGCGGACGAGGTCGGCCAGCAGCCCGGGTGTCACCGTGCGACTGGACTCGCCGACAGGAGCACGCTCGTCGTTGAGCTGGAAGCCGTAGCGGAACCTGTACCTCGGCCATTCCTCGACGAGGACCCGCGTGCGGATCGGTTCGATCGTCGGGTCCTCCGTATTCGTACCCGACGCCGAGGGTTCGAACTCGAGATCGACGCGCCGGAACGCCCCAGTGTCGTAGAGACGCTTGCGTGCCTGGTACCACTCCTGGAGATTCACGGGCGCACCGATGGAGAACCCGAGCGCGCGATTGACGAAGCCGGGTCGCGTCAGCCCGGCCCCCTCGACGACCACGTCCTCCAGAATGTGCTGGGGGCCCTCATCGATCGTGACGAGGACGTCGACCGAACCAGATGTCCTCGCATCGGTCGCCATCGCGATCTCGACTTCGTTGAACCCGAGTCGACGGTAGTGGGCTGACAGACGTCGCCGGGCCGCGTCCAGAGCCGCCTGGGAGAATACCGAACCGGCCGACAAGTCCAGGACGCGACGGATATCGCCACGCCTTCGTGACTCTTCGTTCGTCACCGCCAGCTCGCCCAGACGGTACAGCGGTCCTTCGCGCACGACGAACGGCAAGGTCGCCGTGCGGTCCTCGAGCACAGGATCATGCGCCGCGACCTCAGCGTCCAGGAACCCTGCGGTTCGGAGGAAGCCTGTCACGGCTTCAACGAGCGAGGTCGGATCCACGAACGCTTGTTTCAGCAAGCCTTCCGACTCGACGAACGATTCGAGTCGGCCCACGTCCACCTGTTCGGCTCCACTGAAGTTGATCGCGATGAGCGGGTATGCCGGGCCCGTCTCGATCTGGACGCCGATGGTCTTGGTGTCGCGCTCGACGTTGGCGACCAGGGTGAGGTCGACACGAGCCTGCACGAAGCTTTGTGAGGCTAGATGCAGACGTGTGGTCCGCGTGAGATCCTGCACGAGGAATTCGTCGAACGTCGATCGGGACCAGCGCGCCCGCACCTCCTCCAGCAGGCTCGACGACAGCGTCGCACCTTCGACGACAAGAATCGTACGGGGCCCCCGTACCATGTCGTACTGGATGGACACCGTGTTGGGTTGGTCGGAGGCCACCCGCCGGGTGCGAACCTGGGCCTCGAGATAATCGTGCTGTTGGTAGAAGCGCAGCAGGCGGTCGCGGTCTTCTTGCCAGTGGTAGAAATCGAATCGGTCGCCGGCCGAGAGGCGCAGCTGGCGGACGAGCTCGGCTTCATCGAACCCGGGACGTCCGCCGATGCCGATCGTCTCGACGCGTTCGGCCGGCCGTTGCGTTGCGTCCCGAGCACCAGGCGCGCCGGCTCCGCCAAACGACAGGTCGTGCCAGAACTGATACGAGCGGTCCTCGTTGTCTCGTGAGACGAATCGGAGGTCGGTTTGGCGGCCAGGCGAGTAGTCGACGATCCAGGTGAAGTCGCCGCTCTCCTGCAGGCTCTGGGAGAAGATGACCTCCAGTTGCCGGCTCACGCGCTTGCCGAATGTCAGTCGCGACCCTGGATTCGTTTCCGTCGCCACCAGCCCCGCATCGAACCGGACATCCTCGGCCGTCGTGGCGCCTCGGTCGAGCCGGAGTACGTCGAGCCCGATGGCCCGGCCCGCCACACCTGCAAACTCGCCCGAGAGATACCCGAGCACTTGGTCGCGTGCGACCTCCGAACCGGCATTCCCGGCCTCACCCAGGGTGCGCCCGGTGAGCAGCAACGAGACGATGTCGCTCTGGCCGGCCGTAGGATCCGAACTCAGCTCGGTTTCGAGTGTCTCCGGTGTACCGCTGAGGTGCAGGCCGATGTCGTAGCTGGACACGCGCGTCCTGGCCCGGATGTCGATCCCGGGTTCGATACGCGTTGGATTCGTGAAATCCATCGATCCAGACTCGAGCTGGTAGACGTTGCCGCCCAGCAGGATCACACCGCCTTCTCCGAACGACGCACGGCCGGCCAACGCGTGCCGGCCTACCGTGCCAATCACTCTGAGCGTGCCTCCGAGCGAGAGCCGCCCGTAGTTGTTGTCGACGAAGATGTTCTCGCGTGTCTCGACGCCGACATCGACCCGGACCTCGTCCATCCACGATCGCCTTCCGGTGAGCGCTGCGGTTTGCGCCTCCTGAGCCAGCGTGGCGAGCAGCTGATTCGTGACCGACAGCGGCTCGCGGTACGAGCCGCGCTCGATCGTGACGAGCCCCGTGAGTCTGGACGCGGTCTCGTCCGTGTCCAGACTGAGCGTGGCGTCGATCTCGCTCCGGAGGCCGGCTGGAAAGTCCAGCGCGACACCGTCCGCCTCGGCCACGAGCGTGGCTCGTTCGACCGAGAGGCCCACGTGCTCCAAGTCGCCGGTGATGCGGAGCGTCCCGCCGTTGGCCGATCCGGACAGCTCCACGATCTCGATCCCGTCGTTCGTGAGGGCAACCGCACCATCGAGATCGGTCACCGCGAGCCGTGGCGTTGCGACCCGGATCTCGGCGCCGGCCAGCGTCACGTGGCCACCCACGAGTGGCCGAGTCGGGGAGCCACGGAGTCGAAGATTGATGCTGCCGTGGCCCGCGGTGGCCAGATCTGGTAAGAAGGCGCCGACGAGTCGAAGATCCACCTCGCCGCGCACCGTCACGTCCAGACCGTCGGGTCGATCCAGATCCAGACCGCCGCCGACCGACACCTCGTTGCCGGCGGCCGTCCAATCCCAATCGATGATGTCGAGACGGCCGTCTCCGAGTCGAGCGACCGTCGGGTGCTCCTGCTGCAGCCGTGCTCCGCCGACACTCACCTCGGCGCGCGTGAGTCGCAGGCTGCCGGCCATGTCGGCCAGACTGGGTCCCGTGAATGTCAACTCGACACTCGAGTCCGCCGCGAGCTCCAGACGCGTCGTGATGTCATCGCCCAGAAACGGGACCAGCGCCTCGGCCGAGATTGCTTGCAGCGTTGCCGAGAGCCGGCCAGCCGGCCGAGTCTCGCGTGCAGCGCCGGGCGGCTCCGGCGTCGAGCGGAGCATGTGGTTCGGCACCTGCAGCTCGGCAGCAAGTCGGGCGCCTTGCCAGGTTGCATCGAGTGCGTTCACGGTCAATCCAGATGGTCCGTAGCGGGCTCGGATCCGGACGTCGGTCGCTGGTGGCAGCGTGCCATCGCCGACCATCCCTTCGTCAAGGTCGAACGACGCCGAGAACTGGGGATCTGCAGGCGTGCCACGGACGACGGCGGCGAGGGTGATCGATCCCTGGGCCATCGTGCTGGGTGGCCCTCCGTCCGGCTGGAGGAACTCCACCAGGGGAGTGAGGTCCTCCAGGTCGCCCATGACGGAGAGGCCGAGCCCCTCCGGGGACTCGCCGCCGAGCTCTCCCGCGACGGTGGCTCGGGTCTCGTCCACGGAGAGTACGATGCGGTCCACGGTTACCCTATCCGGCGCGAGCGTGATTCGACCCGCCTCGACCAGCTGTAGCCGCGACAAGCCGAGGATGGCGTCGAGCCGATGGAGGTCGATCTCGGCCCGGACGTGACGAGGACTGCTCAGCTCACCGCGCACTCGCAGATCGGCCGCGACGCTGCCACTCAGGTGAGGTGGGCCGTCGACCGCCGTCGCCGAAGGTGTCGCCGAGATCCAGCCGAGATCCGTCTCATCCAAGGTGGCCGAAACGTCGAAATCCCCCCGTTCGTCCGTCGACAGACGGCCCTGCATCCTGGCCGACAGATCGGGTGCCTCTGCGTCGACGGCGAGAATGCCATCGCCGAGGGTGAGGTTCATTCGCACGGAGCCGATCCGGCGGGTCGCCACGGTGGCGTCGGCGAAGTCGATCCGGCCCGACACGCGTGGTGCGTCGAGCGAACCCTCTCCTGCGAGATCGAGGTTGACGACTCCGTCGATCGGGAGGCTCGCGTCCCCAGAGACCTCGATCGGAAGCTGGCTGAGCGCCACCTCTCGTCCCGTCAAGTTCAGAGCGTACTGGCCAGTCTGCAGGTCGTATCGTCCATCGAGTGCAGCTCGGGCGCCGGCTTGCTGTAGCTGGACCGCGTCGACCGTTAGCTGGCCGCGGGCGAGTCGGATGCGTCCGGCGACGCGGTCGACTACTTGACCTGCGATGCGCACCGGGCCTCCGGTGAGCGAGGCCTCTACGTCCGGGTCCGAGAGTCGTCCCGTCGCGCGCCCGGTGATCGCGACCTGGCCGTCCGGCCACCAAGGCCCCGGTCGGTCGCTCTGCAGCGCACGCAGGTCCGCCGCGCGGATGTCGAACGTCGCCTCCAGCTCGTCGCGAGCGGGATGCAGTACTGCCGAGGCGTTGAGGGTATTCGAGCCGAGCGTGACGGTGATGGCGTCGAGGTCGATCCGCCCCGGGCCGGACCGGAGCTGCAGCGCCAGATCCCCGAGGTCTTGGTTGCCGTAGCGAAGGCGCGTCGCTCCGACGGTTCCGCGCGCCGAGGGAAGGGCAGCCGTTCCGGTCAGTGCCAGCTCTGCGTGACCTGCTCCCTCGATGCCGTCGAGCGCAGCCGGCAGGTACGGAACGACGATCGGCTCCACAGCCAATCGATCGAGGCGTGAGGCTGTCACGTCGACCTGACCGGCCAGGATCGAGCTCGTCCAGTCCCGCGCATCGAGATCGCTGTGGATGCGGACGCTCAGCTCAGCGACCTGCGGAATCGATTGTCGAACGGAAATGTCGGCGCGTCCCCGTCGAGCGTCGAGCCTTGCCACACCGGTGAGGGGCGTGCCTGCGCCTGCGCCTGGCTGGGTAACGATCTCGAGCCCGAGGTCGAGCGAGTCCGGATCGAGTCCGCTGTCGCGCAGCACGAGCTTGCCGTTCGTGGTCGACGCGATCTGCTCCCAGCCGGCGGCAGGAAAGGCCCGCGCCAGCGTGGCGGTGTCGAGGTCGCGCCACGACACCTCTCCGTCGAGCCTTGGCGTCGCTCCGAGCTCGAGTCGCCCTCGCCCGGAGATCGACGCGTCGTGGGCTTCGAGTGTCAGCGCGGCGATCTCGATCCGCTCATGGTCGGCGGTGATGTCGATGTCGAGGTCGACCCCGGACAGACCGGCCCACGTGACGCCCCCGCCCGTGATTCGACTCTGTGTCAGCACCCGGGGTAGCGCCCCGCGTGCGATGCCTTCGACCGCCAATGTCCCGCCGACCGGTGTCTCGACGCCCAGCCATGGAGCCAGCTGCGCGGCCTCTATCTCCGCGCGATAGACCGCGTCCAGGCGCATGACGCCTGGTAGATCCGTGATGGCGGCTCCCGCGCTCACCCGAATCTCAGGCGCCTCGATGGTGATGTCTTCGAAGGACAACGACCGGCCGTCGTACCGTACGTGACCTTCGAACTGCGTGAGGGTCGTTCGATTGGGGCCGACACGAAGCAGCGAGTTGCCTTGCAATTCGAGGGGACCCGAGAGCCGGCCGTCGACCGTCCGGAGGTCCGCGCTGACTCCGGCCAGCGTCACATTGGCGTCGCGGGAGGCCTTCGACCAGATCACCTCGAGATCGCGGATGGTCAGGTTCTCGATCGTCGGGAGTGGCCCCGACGATCCGGTCGACGGCCCAGCCGCGATGCTCGGCAGATTCGATCCGCCACCCGGCAGCTCTCCGACCACGATACGACCGTCCCGGATGTCGAGTGCCGCAATGACCGGGCGCCCCAGCAACGCGGCGACGTCCAGGTCGGCCGCGATCTCACGAGCCTCGAAGAAAGGCGTCTCGGGTGATTCGTTGGCTGAGATCGCTAGATCGCGGATCCGAACTTCCAGGCGCAGGAGGCTGAAGTCGAGCTGCCCGATTCGCACCTCGAGGGGATAGCTCGTCTCGATCCAGCCGGTTGCCCGGTCGCGGATGCCGTCGCGAGTCACGCGCAGCTGCAGTACCGCGGCGAGCGTGACCAACGCCAGTATCAGGGCGACGGTTGAGATGATCAGCCGGCGGGAGAGCGGAGTCACTGAATCGTTGTGTCACTCGGGACAGGAACGCTAGATTCAATTCTACCAATTGCTTGGGTCACGGCAGGAAGTTCGCATCGACGTCTCGCCCGAGGCATGCCATCCTCTTCACGGCATGGCCTCGACGATCGGGCCGCGGGCGGATGGCGTTCGCGCCCGATCGGAAGGGACGTACAAGCAATTTGGCGTCACGACGCATCATCCAGTCACAACGCGTCATCCAGTCACGACGCATGATCCAGGAGAACTGTCATGAGAATCGCCGTTCCGCTCGCGCTCGTTGCCACCATCACCCTGGTGGCTCAGCCGCAGACAGGCAGCGCTATTCGTCACATCAATCCGCCGGGGCTGGCCGTGCCCGGTGCGTACACCCATCTGGTGGAAGCGACTGGCGGCAGGACCCTCTACCTGGCTGGGCAGGTCGCGCTCGACCGCGACCGGAATGTCGTCGGTGTGGGAGACTTCGGGGCGCAGGCTCGACAGGTGTTCGAGAACCTGCGGACCGCCCTGGCGGCCGGTGGCGCGACTTTCGACGACGTCGTCAAGATGACCATGTACGTCGTCGACATGTCCGAGATCGACGCGTTGCGCGAGATTCGTACGGAGTTCCTGGGGGAGACGCGCCCGGCGAACACGCTCGTCCAGGTCGTTCGGCTGGCCCGTGAGGACTTTCTACTCGAGGTCGAGGCAATCGCCGTGCTGGCCGAGTGAGGGTGAGGAGGAGCGTCTCGTCAGCGCTCGAGCACGACGATCTCTTGGTCCTTGGCGATGATGGCACGGGTCGCCATACCGAGAAACAGGCCGTGATCGACGACGCCAGGAATGGCCAGAAGCGTACTGTCTAGGGCGGCAGGGTCGTCGATGGGTCCGGGCGCGAAGTCGACGATGCAGTTGCCTTCGTCGGTGAGGAACGCGCCCCCATCGGGTGCGTGGCGCTGCTGCGCCCGACCCGGCAGATCGGCGAGGCGGTCCAGGACCAAGGGCAGCGCGAACGAGACGACCTCGATCGGCAGGGGAGACACGCTGCCTAGCGTCGGCACCATCTTGGAGCCGTCGGCGACGATGATGAGTTCTGCAGCACTCGCAGCCACGATTTTCTCTCGAAGTAGCGCGCCGCCACGTCCTTTGATCAGATTGAGATCGGGGTCGATCTCGTCCGCGCCGTCGATCGCGAGATCGAGAGTGCGGCCCCGATCGAGAGATACGAGCGGGACGCGCAGGTGTTGCGCGAGTGTCGCTGTCTCTTTGGACGTAGGGACTCCCGCGACCGCATGCAGGCTGCCACGCTCCAGCCTCCGGCCCAGTTCTTCCAGCGCGTGACGCATGGTCGAGCCTGTGCCGAGGCCAATCACCGTGTCATTCCGGACGTAGTCGACCGCGCGCTCGGCGGCGCGACGTTTCGCGTCCTCGACCGAGTGGCTCATCGGCTGATCCGAGGCGTGGGGCAGGATACTAGTTGGCCGAGTTTTGCTGGGTGAAGGCGAGCTCTTCAGCCAGCCATACGTCGAACTCGGCCTGCGACTGAATCGTGACAAAGCCCCGCATCCGGTAGTGGCCGAGGCCGCACAGCTGCGAGCAGCCGATCTCGTAGCTCCCCGAGCGCGTCGGCACGAACCAGACCGGAGTGCTCATGCCGGGGATGATGTCCTGCTTCACCCGCATCTCGAGGAGGGTGAAGCTGTGGATGACATCCTTCGTCGTGAGGTGTATCAGCGCTGGCTTGTCGACCGGAAGGTTGAGCTGATTGATGGTCGTGATGTCGTCACGCGAGGCCGGGTCGGTGCGATCCAGGCCGAGTGGGTTGCCCGGCGTGATGAGGCTGATGTCCGTGCGACCGAACTGTGCGTCCGCGCCGGGATAGTGCATGTTCCACGCGTACTGCTCGCCCACCACCCGAAGGACCGTCGCCTCGCTCTCGGCCGGGAGTTCGCCGACGCGATGGGCCCACGCCGGGATGGCGAACCCGATGAGCAGGACCGTCTCGATGACCGCTATGCCGATTTCCACGTAGCTCGACAAGTGGCTGCGGGTACCGTGGTAATCGGCCTTGGGATTGGCGCCCTGCCGGAACCTGAACAGCACGTAGATGAAGAAGCTGCCCCAAGCGACGAAGAGAATGGCCATCAGCCAGTGGACCAGCACGGTCATCTGGTCGATTTCCGCCGCGTGGGCGGACGCCTGGATCGGCATGTTGAGAAGTTCATCCATCGAACCGGTCTCCTGTCTCGGGCGTTACGCGCGCGAGTCGACGATGTCCTCGTGCCTCTCGTGTCCGTCCCGCATCGCGTTGGCGCGTCGGAACAGGTAGACGAAGAACGCCAGGAAGCTGCCGAGCACGCTGCCGGTGACGCCGAGAAGCGTGAAGATTGCCAAGGTCATACCCCGAGCAGCCGGCGCGTCGCTGGCGCCGAAACAGATCGGACAGGCCAGCAAGCGCTCCGGAGACATCACGAGAATGGCGATACCAAGCCAAACAACGATCTTCAAGGGGGTACCTAGTTTCGTCACCGCGAAATCCTCCGCTATTTCGTTCACCAGCTGTCCGACGTTCTCAATCGAGCCCGATCTGCCTGGCCTTCCGCCGGAAGCGACTGAGGTAGAACACCAGACCACCACCCGTCGCAAGGGCCAGGATCGCTAGAGTCGGCGATTCGTTCATGAAGCCCCACGCACCGACGCCGACTGCCAGGACCGTCGATACGGTGATGAAGAATATGTGAAAGTACTTCAGCATCAATGCGTCAGTGCTGCGGCGCATCACCCGCCGCGACCGCCGTGTCCAGAGGAATACCGATGTGGTCCAGATGAGTCAGCACCGGCACGAGCATCAGGACCGCGAAGAAGACTGCGGTCAGGATCAGCGCGGCGAAGACCGCCTTTTGCTCGCCAATCAGATGCATGAAAAAGCTCGCGACGAGCGTTCCCTTCACCGTTGCCACGATGAGGGCCACCGTGATGGCCAGTGGCACGGCCAGCTGCACGTACGAGATTGCGACCGTGACGGCAGTCAGGACCAGCAGGGCCAGAAAGACGTTGATGTAGGTCTTGGTGTGTTTCTTGACGTCGTCGGCGTGGCTCGCGCTCATCGTGCCTCCGGAATTTCAGCCCCTGGCTCGGTTCGGGGAATGCTCGAGGCGTCGCCTCACAGGAGATACAGCACCGGGAACAGGAAAATCCAGACCAGATCGACGAAGTGCCAGTACAGGCCGGAGACCTCGATCCGGTTCGTCAGTTGCTCGGGCGCCGTATGCCAGAGCTTGCTGCCCGGGCCCCAGAAGTACCCGTTGACGATCATACCGCCAATGACGTGGAGCATGTGCAGTCCGGTCAGCGTGAAGTAGAGCGCCAGGAAGGTGCTCTCCGAGGGGAACAGCCCGTGGCTGAACTTATCGTTGTACTCGTAGGCCTTGACGGCCAGGAAGACGAAGCCCAGCAGGACCGTGACCCCGATGTACTTCTTGTAGGCGGCGAAGTCCTTCGTTTTCAGCGAGGCGAAGGCCATCACCATCGTGATGCTCGAGGTGATGAGAACCAATGTGTTGAAGGTGGCGACCGGCACGTTCAGGATGTCGTAGCCGTGGGGCCACTCTGGCGCGGCCACGCGCAGCAGCACGTATGACGAGAAGAGCGCGCCAAACAGCATGACTTCCGATGCGAGAAACAGCCAGACGCCCAGCTTGGCGTTGTTCAATCCGGTGTCCGGCCGGGTCTCGACGACGTAAGGGATGTCCATGTGACGTTAGTCCTCTGTCTGACGGTTCGGCCTCAGTAAGAGGCGTCCGGAGCCGGTTCCGAGCTGCCACCGCCTGCATCGGGATCCGCCTGCATGATGAAGTCACTCGACGCACCCGGCACGCTGTACTCGTAGGGGCCCCGGTGAACGACTGGCGTGCTGGCGAAGTTGCCGTGCGGGGGTGGCGACGGCGCCGTCCACTCCAGCGTCGTCGCATCCCAGGGGTTGTCCCCGACCTTCTTGCCGGACCGCATGCTCATGAAGAAGTTGATGATGAACGGAAGCTGGAACAGGAACATGATCCATGCAGCGTATCCCTGCAACACGTTCAGGCCCTGCCATGGCGCCGCGTGTGCGTACTGCACGCCACCGTCCCACAGTCGCCGATTGATCCCGACTAGGCCCTGCACGAACATCGGCATGAAAATCAAGTTCATGCAGATGAGCGAGCCCCAGAAGTGAATCTTGCCAAGGGTCTCGTTCATCATGCGCCCTGTGGCCTTCGGGAACCAGTAGTACACGCCGGCGAACAAGGCGAAGATCGTGCCGGGTGCGACCACGTAGTGGAAGTGCCCGATCACGTAGTAGGTGTCGTGCAGGTGGATGTCGCTCGGTGCCAGTCCCAACGGCAGGCCTGTCAGGCCGCCAATGCCGAACATGGGCAGGAAGGCCAACGCGAAGAGCATCGGCGTGTTGAACCGTATCGAGGCCCCGTACAGCGAGATGAACAGCGCCGACAAGATGACGACCGACGGAATCGAGATGATCATCGTGGTCGTCTGGAAGAACGCGCTGATCGTGGTGCCCATACCCGTCATGAACATGTGGTGCGCCCACACGATGAACGACAGGAACCCGAGGATGACCAACGACAACACCATCACTCGGTAGCCCCAGAGCGGCTTCCGCGTGTTGTTGGCCAGGATCTCCGCCACGATCCCCATGGCCGGGAGGATCAGGACGTACACCTCCGGATGTGCCAGGAACCAGAATAGATGCTGCCAGAGCAGCGGGCTGCCGCCACCGGTGAAGTCGATGGGCTGGCCGCTGATGACCAGCCCGGCCGGCATGAAGAAGCTCGTGCCCGCGAGCCGGTCCATCAACTGCATCACGCCGGCCGCCTCCAGCGGCGGGAACGCCAGCAGCAGCAAGAACGACGTGACCAGCTGCGCGTGGACGAAGAACGGCAGCCGCATGTACGAAAGGCCCTTGGCTCGCAGGTGAGCGATCGTGACGATGAAGTTGACCGACCCGAGCAGCGACGACGTGATCAGGAAGACCATGCCGAACAGCCACATCGTCTGGCCCATCGTCGCGATGACCGAGAGCGGTGCGTATGACGTCCAGCCGGAGTTGGCGGCGCCGCCCGGCACGAAGAAGCTGGCGATCATGGTGACGCCGCCGAGGAAGTACACCCAGTAACTCGCCATGTTCAGCTTCGGGAACGCCATGTCCGGCGCGCCGATCTGCAGCGGCATGACGAAGTTACCGAAACCGCCGACGGCCAGCGGCACGACGCCGAGGAAGACCATGATCGTCCCGTGCATCGCCCCAAGCTGGTTGTAGAACTCCGGCAACATGATCCCGCCCGGCGCGTTGGCGATCCCGAGCAGATCGCCGATCAGCGGGATCGGTTGGCCCGGATATGCCAGCTGCCAGCGCATCAGCATCATCAGCGTGAAGCCGAACAGCAGGAACAGGAGGCCGGTGACCGCGTACTGGATGCCGATCACCTTGTGGTCGGTCGAGAAAATGTACGTGCGCCAGTAGCTCTGCTCGTGACTGTGCACGTGGGCTGCTGCGTGATCGAGCGTCGCCGCGTTGTCCAACGTCGTGGCTCCTTGGGCTGAAGGTGCAGTGTTCCGAATTCCCGGCCGAGCCGGGCCGAGACCGCGGCAGACTCTGAACCGGAGAATTCGGCGCCGATTGTATCCGCGGGCACGGCACGGCGCAAGTACGACGAATCGGGTCAGGCTGGGTTCCCTCGGCCGATGGATGAGGTGTTCGGTTCCCCGGAGCACGTCTTCCGGGCCCCCGAGGCCGTTGAGCCGGCGCCACCCGATGGGTCGGTCGGTTGCGACATCCAGAGCCATGCGGCGGTGGATCTCGACCTCTGGCTTGCTTCCGGCGCGTCCCAGGGGCCGAGAGATCCCGAGAGATCCAAGGAGTCGTGCGACCTGCACGCGTGAGCCTGGAGGCCCGAATCGGCCTCCAGGAAGACCGAAGTTCCGTTGCGTGTCGACGACCTTGCCTTGTTGTACATTCTGAATCATGACGACCCGCCGAGCGGAGGCGTGGCCAACCGAGTGGGATGCCGAGGCGTACTCCCGTCTCGGTCGACCCCAGATCGGATGGGGTCGCTCGGTGCTCGACACGATCGTTCTGCGTGGCGACGAGCGGGTGGTGGATGCCGGATGCGGAACCGGACGACTCACCAGTGAGCTGGCCGAGCGCCTGCCGTCCGGCCTGGTGATCGGAATCGATCGCTCGGCGAACATGCTGGCAGTCGCGCAGACGAACCTGCACGCCCGGTTCGGGCGGCGGGTGACGCTGGTACAAGCGGACCTGTCGGCGCTCCCGTTGATGGGAACGACCGATCTGATCTTCAGCACCGCAGCCTTCCACTGGGTCCTCGACCACGACGCGCTGTTCCGGGAGCTCTACGGTGCACTGCGGCCAGGCGGAACCCTCGTCGCGCAGTGCGGAGGCGGACCGAATCTGGCGCGCATCCTGCGCCGGGCGGATCGTCTGATGCAGACGGCGCCCTATCGTCGCTACGTCGAGGGGTGGGTTGGGCCGTGGCTGTTCGCCGACGCCGAGGCCACAGGGCGGCGGCTCACCGCCGCTGGATTCGTGCAGGTCGAGACTGAGGTGATCGAGGCGCCCACGGTGTTGGGTGACCGCCAGGAGTATGTCGACTACCTGGCGGCCGTCGTGCTACGGGCGCACCTCGATCGGATCACGGACCCTGGCCTCCGGGCCACGCTGCTGGCCGCGCTGGCGGACAGCGGAGAGCGTGATGAGCCACCGTTCAGTCTCGACTATTGGCGCCTGAACCTCCGGGGCCGGCGGCCGGACTGATCGGGGCGCGCCCACAGATTAGCGGGCTTGCTCGCGTCGGGTGTTCACGACCACTTCCTCGCCGCCGAATGCAGTCTGCCCGACGGTGACGCCGACGAACTCGTATCCGCGTTCGCCCACCTCGGTCAGCTCCTTCTGCATCGTGGAGGTCTTGGACGTCGCGAGCAGTTCGTAATCGTACGCGACGATGGGCGCATCCTTGTCGCGCTCCATGATGACGACCACCTCCTCGCCGCCGAAGAACGACTCGAATACCGTCTGACCGCGATACTCGTAGCCCTCGTCGGCCGCTTCCTGGATCTCCTTCTGCATGGTCGAGGTCCTGTTCGTGGCCAGCAGCCGGTAGGCGAAGCTCCCCTCGGTCATGGATCCGCCACGCGTCATGAGGCCGACGACCTCAGACCCCCCGAACGACGTATCGCCGCCCATCACGCCCTGGAAGCGGTAGCCGCGCTCGGCCGCCTCGTTCATCTCCTCCGCCATCGTCGACGTCTTGGTCGTCGCCAGGACGAGATAGTCGTAGGTGCCGTCGGATTCCTGGGCTGCCGCCGGCGCGGCAGTCGTTAGCAGCATGCTGCACATGCCGAGTGCGATCACGAGCTTACGCATTCGCCATCCTCCTTAGCGCTGAACACGCTCTGCGTTCATCAAGCCCTTCCCGATGAGTCATGGGGGGAGTATTCGTCCGGTGGCACATGATGCCTCCAGGACGACTATCCTGCAACCCTGATCCGCGAGCCCGGTCCAGATTGACTTCGCACGGGCCGTGGCGTACCTAATGGGCGGTGTGTGGCGTGCTTCGACGCTCGGACGACGCGAGCGCGTCCTCGTGAGGGCTGATGTGAGCGACTGGCTGTGGCGGCATCTTACGTGGCTGAAAGGGAAGGCCTTGCCCCAGGGTCGGTCCTCGCTGATCGGCGCGCTGGAGGCTCGGCGGCAGATCGAGGCCGGCGAGGCGCTGCTCGTCGACGTGCGGGAGCACATCGAACTGGTGCGAGGGTTGGCGCAACCTGCGCGGTGGTTGCCCACGTCGGAGTTCTCCCGCCGGAGCGAGGTCTGGTTGCGGTTCGTCGACTCCCTCCCCAGAGACAGGCGGGTCATCGTCTATTGTGCCGCGGGCGTCCGCGCAGGACGCGTCGCCGACGCACTCGCTGACCTGGGCTTCATGACCGCCAACCTGGGCGGGTTCGGAGCCTGGAAGAACGCTGGCCTTCCGATTCGACCGCGCGAATCCGGCATGCGCGAGCGGCTCGCGCAACCCTGACCTTTCCATGACCGCCGAATCCGTCCGACTGCGAGAGTCGCGCGAACGCGTCAAGCACTGGAAGCGATGGGGCCCCTACGTCGCCGAGCGCGCCTGGGGCACGGTGCGCGAGGACTACAGCGCCGATGGGGATGCCTGGGCGTACTTCACACACGATCAGGCCCGATCGCGTGCTTACCGGTGGAATGAAGATGGCCTCGCGGGTATCTGCGATAGGCACCAGCTGATCTGCTTCGCCGTCGGCCTCTGGAACGGAGTCGATCCGTTTTTGAAGGAACGCCTGTTCGGCCTCACCGGGCCCGAGGGAAATCATGCGGAGGACGTGAAAGAGTGCTACTTCTACCTCGATTCGACGCCGACGCACTCCTGGATGACCTATCTCTACCGGTATCCGCAGCGTGCATTCCCGTACGAGCGGCTCGTCCAGGAGAATCATCGTCGCGGCAAGGATGAGCCGGAGTTCGAGTTGCTGGACACCGGCGTGTTCGACGACGACCGCTACTTCGACGTTCAGATTGACTACGCGAAGGCCGACGTCGAGGACATCCTCATCCGCATCTCGGTGACGAATCGCGGGCCCTCGGCCTCATCGCTGACGGTGTTGCCCACGATCTGGTGTCGCAATACCTGGTCGTGGCAGGAGGGTGCCGCGAAGCCGATCATCCGGGCAACCTCGACCGGCGCGATCGAGCTGACCGGCCATCGCTACGGACGCCGCTACCTGCGCACCGACGGCCGTCCGAGCTGGCTCTTTACCGAGAACGAGACCAACGCACAACGACTGTTCGGTACACCGAATCCGTCCCCGTGGGTCAAGGATGGCATCAACGCGTACGTCGTCGATGGAGTCGAGGCGGCGGTCAGCCCCCACGGCACAGGCACGAAGGCGGCTGCCTTCTACCGGTTGTCGGTGCCGCCCGGCGAGACCCGGGTCGTACGGCTGCGGCTGTCGGATCGTTCGGAGGGGAGCGACGACTTCGGGCCAGGGTTCGCGGACGTCATGACAGCGAGACGCCGCGAGGCCGACGAGTTCTTTAGCACCCTGGCGCCCGACAGGCTCGCGGCCGATGGCCGCAACGTGATGCGCCAAGCGATCGCGGGCCTCCTCTGGTCGAAGCAGTTCTATCACTATGAGGTTGGCCCCTGGTTGGCTGGCGACGCCACGACCGTGGCACCGCCGTCACAGCGACGACACGGACGAAACGTCGGGTGGGAGCACCTCCACAACGCCGACGTGCTGTCGATGCCTGACGCCTGGGAGTATCCCTGGTACGCCGCGTGGGACCTCGGGTTCCACTGCGTCGCGCTCGCCATGGTCGACGCGGATCTCGCGAAGGATCAGCTCGTGCTGCTGCTGCGCGAGTGGTACATGCACCCGAACGGCCAGCTTCCCGCCTACGAGTGGTCGCTGGGCGATGTCAACCCGCCTGTTCACGCCTGGGCGGCATGGCGCATCTACAAGATCGAGAAGAAGCGCCGGGGCGGCCACGGAGATCGCCTGTTTCTCGAGCGCGTGTTCCACAAGCTCCTGCTGAACTTTACGTGGTGGGTCAACCGGAAGGACCCCGAAGGCCGCAACGTCTTCGAGGGTGGCTTTCTCGGTCTCGACAATATCGGCGTATTCAATCGCAGCGACCCCTTACCCACCGGCGGACACCTCGAGCAGTCCGACGGCACGAGCTGGATGGCGATGTTCAGCCTGCAGATGCTGGCCATCGCGATGGAACTCGGGAGGGACAACCCGGCGTACGAGGGACTGGCGAGCAAGTTCTGGGAGCACTTCATCCACATTGCCCACGCGATGCACGGCCCCGGAGACATGTGGAACGAGGAGGACGGTTTCTACTACGACGTCCTGCGCCTCCCGAACGACGCACGTCGCCCACTCGGCATCCGGTCGATGGTCGGGTTGATCCCGCTGTTCGCCGTCGAAACGCTCGAGCCCGATCTGCTCGCGCGACTGCCGGGATTCAAGCGGCGACTGGAGTGGTTCGTCGACAATCGACCCGACCTGGTGGCCACCGACGCCATGCGGGGAGCGGGCGACGGTCGGCGTCTGCTGAGCCTGGCTGACCCTGATCGCCTGCGACGCATTCTGACGACCATGCTCGACGAGCGCGAGTTTCTCTCGCCCTACGGAATCCGCTCCCTGTCGCGCGCTCACCGCGAGCGACCGTTCGTGTATCGCCACGACGGGGTGGACCACACGGTGAGCTACGAGCCGGGTGAGTCAGGCTCCGGCCTGTTCGGTGGCAACTCGAACTGGCGCGGACCGGTGTGGTTTCCCGTGAACTTCCTGATCATCGAGGCGCTGCAGAAGTACCACCACAACCTGGGCGATCAGTTCACTATCGAGTGCCCAACGGGATCGGGGCGGATGATGACGCTCGCCGAGGTGGCGACCAACCTGTCCCGTCGCCTGACCGGCATCTTCCTTCGCGACTCCCGAGGGCGGCGTCCGGTCCATGGCGATGTCGAACGGTTCCGAAACGATCCGCACTGGCGGGACCTCGTGCTGTTCTACGAGTACTTCCACGGCGACAGTGGCAAGGGGCTCGGGGCGAGTCACCAGACCGGCTGGACGGCTCTGGTCGCGAAACTCTTGCAGCAGAGCGCGGGGTAGCCAGGCATCGGAGGTCGGGTGGTGATTGGGGCCTGATCGTAGCTTCAGGGCTCCAGGCTTCAGGTCCGCGGGCTGAGCCCGATTCCCCAGCTACTGATCCCCGGCCCCTGGTCCCTGATCCCTGATCCCCGGCCCTGGTCCCAGACCCCTGGCCCCTGACCACCGGCTCCTGACCCCCGGCCCCTGGATCTACGCCTCTCCCGTGGCCTCTTTCAGCGCCTCGCGGGCGATGCGCGTCACGATCGTCGTGACGACGATCGTGGCCACCAGTCCGAGGACGAGCACGACGTAATAGCCCGTGTCACGCTGCACGGCAGCGCCACCGGCCAGGGCCGCAACGTCGCCAGCGAGTTTGCCGTAGTACACGTACAGCAGCGTCCCCGGGATCATGCCGATCGATGCCACGACGAAATCGACGAAACGGATCTGGGTCAGCCCCAGCGCGTAGTTCAGCAGGTTGTAGGGGAAGACCGGAGACAGCCGAACGAGGAATACGATCTTTCGGCCCTGCTCCGCCACGGCTCGGTCGATGGCGGCGAATCGCTCATTCCCGATCAACTTTTTCTCGACGGCGCCGCGCGCGAGGTGGCGAGCGACCAGGAAGGCGGCGGCGGCTCCGAGCGTCGCACCGACGAACACGAAGACCGTGCCCTTGACGATGCCAAAAATCGCCCCTGCGGCAAGCGTGAGGATCGAGCCGGGAAGGAAGGCGACCGCGGCCGCGATGTAGCCCACGACAAAGACGATCGGCCCCCAGACCCCGAGGCCGTTCACCCAGGTCACGAACGCCGGGAGGTAGCCGCCGGCCTGGCGTCCCAGCACCACCAGGGCGACGAGCGTGAGCAAGCCCACCGCGAGGCGCCCGATCGGCCACCCATTCGCTGGGACGTCGGTTTCGTCGTTCATGTCCACCGCCTGTCTTGCCGTGCGCTGATCTGCCGAGCTCTCGTTGTTGGAAACCGTTTCAGAACCCGGACGGAGGTGATTCCTCCTCTACGTAATTTCTACGATGCGCGTGAGTCCAACCCGGATCCCGTGACCGTCGACGTTTCTGATCTCCGGGTCCCGATCCCTCGCCCCAGCTCCCCAATTCCCGCTTCCGTGCCCCGGATTCCCGACCTGCTACTATAGCCGCGATGCGCTTCGCGCCGGTCTATACCTCGTGCGTCTTGAAGGACAACTTCGATCACGCGAAACACGCGTTCTTGGCGCCGCTCATGGCGATCCACCGCGCGCATCTCGTCATGCTCACCGAGCAGGGCATCGTGTCCGAAGCGGATGGCCGTGCGCTTCGGGATGGGCTCGACTCGATCGTCGAGACCGACATTCGTACGGCGACGCTCGACGATCGCACCGAGGACCTCTTCACCCACGTCGAGCGGCTCCTGGACGAGGCGTGTCGCGGCGACGCGGCGGGCTGGCTTCATACGGCACGCAGCCGCAACGACATCGACATGACGATGTATCGGATGCGGTTGCGCGAGTGGCTGCTCGAGCTGATCGCGGAAGAGCAGGAGTTGCGCCGTGCGCTCATCGACGTCGCCGCCGAGCATCGCGGGACGCTGTTTGCCGCCCACACCCACACGCAGCCGGCTCAGCCGACGACCGTGGCTCACTACCTGCTCGCCGTCATCGAGCAGCTGGAGAGAGACGACGGGCGGCTGCGGGCCGCGCATCTGACGACGAACCGCAATCCGCTGGGGGCGTGCGCGATCACGGGAACCGGGTTTCCGATCGATCGAGATCGAACGAGCGCCCTGCTCGGGTTCGATGGACCGACCGGCAACACGTACGGCAGCATCGCGACCGTTGACTACTTACTCGAGGCCGTCACGGCCACGGCGGTGATGCTGGTCGGCCTCGGACGCGTCGTGCAGGATCTGCTGCTGTGGTGTACCGCGGAATTCGGCTATCTCCGCCTCGACGATGGGCTCGTGCAGCCCAGCAGCATCATGCCGCAGAAGCGCAACCCCGTGGCCCTGGAGCACGCGCGGGCGATCGGTAGCAAGGCCCTCGGGCAGTCCTCCGCGATTCTCCTGACGGTTCACAACACGCCCTTCGGCGACATCGTCGACACCGAGGACGATTTGCAGCCGCTGGTTCTCACGATGTTTCAAGACGCCCTGCGCGTCGTGCGTCTCGTGACCGCGTCGATTCGGGGTGCGACGTTCGCGGTGGACCGGCTTGCCGACGGAGCCGATCGGCACGGTACGACCACGACCGAGCTGGCCGACATCCTCGTCCGGGAGCACGGGCTGAGCTTCATGGTGAGCCACCGTATCGCCTCTGGGTTTGCAGCGCTACAGGTGTCGCAGCCTGGCCTGACCCGGGCCGAGGCGCTGTCCGAGGCGTCGAAGCCCATCCTCGAACAGCCGGTGCGGATGACCAATTCGGATCTGGATCGTCTCCTGAGCGCGCGACACTTCGTGACCGTGCGGACGACGCACGGTGGCCCCGCCCCAGCCGAGACGACGAGGGCGCTCGGGTGTGCGTCGAGCGCGCTCGAGCACGACGAGGAATGGGCGAGGGAACGGGCACGAGAATTGTCCGCAGCGGAGGCGCGCCTCAAGGCGGTAGCCGCCGCCCTCTGAGTCCACGACCGGCACGAGGAATGTCATGAGCCAGCCAACCGACGCACGCACGTTCGGCCGGGAACCCGGCGATACCGACATGCGATTCACGTACGTGGCCGTCATCGTTTTCGAAGTCGTGGTGATTGTTGGGCTGTGGTCGTTCAGCGCCTACTTCGGCTAGCGGCAACGAACCACCACTCACCAAGCACCATTCACCACCCACCATTCACCATCCACCAAGCACCACCATGCATCCCCTCGATTGGCTCATCGTCGTCAGCTACCTCGCCTGGGTCATCTACGACGGGTTGAAGCGATCCGTCGCGACTGACGAGGTTGAGGGGTATTTCCTCGCGAACCGGAGCTTGCCGTGGTGGGCCGTCGGGCTATCGGTCATGGCGACCCAGATGAGTGCCATCACGCTCGTCGGGACGACCGGGCAGGGGTACGCAGACGGGATGCGCTTCGTGCAGTTCTACTTCGGGCTGCCCGTGGCGATGATCATCCTGTCGGTGACCGTCGTGCCGTTCTTCCACCGAGCGCGGGTGTTCACCGCCTACGAGTACCTGGAGCGGCGCTTCGACGCGAAGACGCGGGTTCTGACCAGCTTGCTGTTCCTCGTGTCGCGGGGTCTCTCGTGCGGCGTCATTATCGCCGCCCCGGCCGTCATCCTGTCGATCGTGCTTGGCTGGAACCTGACCCTGACGATCCTGGCGATCGGGATCCCGACGACGCTCTACACGATGTTCGGGGGCGTTCAGGCGGTCACCTGGACGGACGTCAAGCAAATGGTCGTGATTGTCCTGGGGATGGCGGGCGCGATCATGGTGCTGTTGAGCGGCTTGCCGGGTGACGTCGGACTGATCGACGCGCTGCATGTGGCGGGGGCCACCGGTCGGCTGCGAACGATCGACTTCACGTTCGACCTCGACGAGACCTACACGTTCTGGTCCGGCATGCTGGGTGGCCTGTTCCTGATGCTGTCGTACTTTGGCTGCGACCAGAGTCAAGTGCAGCGGTATCTCACGGCCAAGTCGGTCGACGAGGGGCGCCGGTCGCTCCTGATGAGCGCGTTCGCAAAGATCCCGTTGCAGGCGATGATCCTGCTGACCGGCGTCCTGGTGTTCGTGTTCTACCTGTTCAACCAGCCGCCGATGCTGTTCAACCCCGTGCACGAGGCCACCGTGCGCGAGAGCGGGCGAGCGGGTGAGTTCGCGGCGCTCGAGACCCGGTTCGACGCGATCTATAAGGAGCAACTGGGGGCGGTACGCGCGGCGGCTGGGCGGGCGTCAGAGGAGCGCCTCCAGGCGGGTGCGGCCGAGGCGGATTTCCTCGACGTCGAGCGTCGATTGGCCGCGATTCGGGGGGAGGCCGTCGACCTGGTGAAGGAGGTGACAGGCGACACACAGTACAACGACGTGAACTACGTCTTTCCGACGTTCGTGACGACCCAGGTGCCGCTCGGGCTGGTCGGCTTGATCATCGCGGCGATCTTCGCGGCCGCCATGTCCAGCATCGCGGCCGAGCTCAACTCGCTGTCGGCCGCGACGATTATCGATTTCTATCGACGGCATCTGAAGCCTGATGCAACCGACGGTCATTACCTTCTGGCCTCGAAGGTCGTCACTGGCTTCTGGGGCGTGTTCGCCTGCGTCGTCGCGACGTTCGCCGTGACGCTGGGTTCGCTCATCGAGGTGGTGAACCGGTTCGGATCGTTTTTCTACGGGTCGCTGCTCGGGGTATTCGTTCTGGCGATTGCGGTTCCCCGGTCGACACCACGCGGCGCCTTCTTTGGCCTGATCGGGGGCATGGCTGCTGTCGCCGCCGTCGCCCTCACCACCAACATCTCCTTCCTGTGGCACAACGTCGTCGGCGTGGTGGCCGTGGTCATCGTCGGCTCGGTTTTGAGCCTGACAACGAAACGGAACGAACACGAACGACCAGAGACCAAGGACCAATGACCCACCACCGACCGCCCACCACCCACCAATCCTTGAGATGTCACTGAGGCCAGGAACTACGCTTGGACCCTACGAGGTCGTGGCTCTGGTCGGCCTCGGCTACTTCAAGCGGTTGTCGGAGCTCTACCTCGTCGAAGGGCTCCGATAGCTCCCTCCGGTCTAAGGTCCGCCCTCACTCCGGCCGATGAACGGAGAGAACCCGCGACCCGCAACCACGAGTGGCCTCCATGCTGAACTTCGATCTCTTCGTCATCGGTTCGGGTCCCGCCGGTCAGCGCGCCGCGATTCAGGCCGCCAAGCTCGGCAAGCGCGTGGGCGTCTGTGAGCGCCGGGCGGTCGTCGGTGGCGTCTGCGTGCACACTGGCACCATCCCGTCGAAGACGCTTCGCGAGGCCGTCTTGTATCTGACGGGCCACGGGCATCACGCCGTCTACGGCACGTCCTACAGCGTGCGCGACGACATCACCGTTGCGGACCTCGCCGTGCGCTGCACGCACGTGGTGGAGCGCGAGGTGAACATCATCCGCGACCAGATGCGACGAAATGGTGTGACCCTGGTGACGGGAGCCGCGGCGTTCGTCGACCCGCATCACCTGCGCGTCACGGGCCCGGATGCGACCGTCGACGTGGAGGCTGCCCAGATCGTGATCGCGGCTGGCACCCGCTCGGCGCAGCCTACGGGCGTCGTGGTCGACGGCGAGACGATCATCACCTCGGACAGCATCCTGGACCTCGACGTGCTGCCTCGCACCATGACCGTGGTCGGTGCCGGCGTGATCGGGACCGAGTACGCCTCGATGTTCGCGGCCCTGGGCGTCGAGGTAACGCTGGTCGACAAGCGACCGCGCTTGCTGGAGTTTCTCGACGCCGAGATCTCCGAGTCGCTCTCGTATCAGATGCGAAACATGAACTGCACGTTTCGGCTCGGCGAGGACGTGGCATCCGTCGAAGTGCAGGGGCCGAAGCGGGCGGTGGCGCGCCTCGAGTCCGGCAAGACGATCGTCTCGGAGGTGCTGCTCTACTCGACCGGGCGGGTGGGCGCCACGCAGGCGCTCGCACTCGAAGCCGCCGGCCTCGAGGCCGACGCGCGGGGGCGACTGCGCGTCAACGAGCACTTCCAGACGGCCCAGCCGCACATCTATGCCGTCGGAGACATCATCGGGTTCCCGTCGTTGGCGTCGACCTCGATGGAGCAGGGGCGTCTGGCGGCCTGCCACGCGTTCGGGGAGACGTGCCACTCGCTGCCGGAACTGTTTCCGTTCGGCATCTACTCCGTGCCCGAGATCTCGATGGTCGGGAAGACCGAGGAGGAGCTCACGAGCGCCGGCGTGCCGTACGAGATCGGCGTCGCGCGTTACAAGGAGATCGCCCGCGGCGCGATCATCGGCGACGAGTCCGGCCTTCTGAAACTGCTATTCCACCTCGAGACCCGTGCGCTGCTGGGCGTCCACATCATAGGCACCTCGGCCGCCGAGTTGATTCACATCGGTCAGGCCGTGCTCGCTTTCGGCGGGACGATCGACTATTTCGTCACCAACGTCTTCAACTATCCGACGCTCGCCGAGTGCTACAAGGTCGCCGCCTTGGACGGTTTCAACAAGGTGGGACCGGCCCGACCCGTGCCCGTCGACCTCGCCAGCTAGCCGTCGTCTCGATCTCGACCGGGTGCGCAGGTTGCGGGCGCCGACCGACGCTCCGCGTCCTCGCCGACCTGCCCATTCGAGGCCCTGTCCTGGCGCTTGAGCCCTGTATTTGACCCCTTCCCAGAAAGCCTTCATCCGGGCATCTGCCTGTGCTAGGATATCTACGACCAAATCGGTCGGGTATAGAATCCCGATGAGAGCAACCAGTTTTCGGGCATTTCTTGGGCCCGATGTCGGATAACCGAGTGGCGCCCCCGCCACCAATCGGCGCTGAGCCGACCAGCTGAGGACGAATCCATGAGCACGGCGACAGACCAGATCGAGGAACTCGCCCAGCAGGAATACAAGTATGGCTTCGTGAGTGACGTCGAGGCCGAGACGATTCCTCAAGGGCTGAACGAGGATGTGATTCGTCTCATCTCCGAGAAGAAGCAGGAGCCCGTCTGGCTGCTCGAGTGGCGCTTGAAGGCGTACCGGGCCTGGCAGGCGATGGTTGAGCCGACCTGGCACAACGTGCACTATGCCCCGGTCGACTACCAGGCTATCAGCTACTACTCCGCCCCGAAGAAAAAGGAGCTGCTCGCGAGTCTGGACGAGGTCGATCCCGAGGTGCTCGCCACGTTCGAGAAGCTGGGCATTCCGCTGAACGAGCAGAAGGCGCTCGCCGGCGTCGCGGTCGACGCGGTCTTCGACAGTGTCTCGGTTGCGACGACGTTCAAGGACAAGCTGTACGAGCTGGGCATCATCTTCGGCTCGTTCTCCGAGGCGGTTCAGAACCACCCCGATCTGGTGCGCCAGTATCTTGGTTCGGTCGTCCCGCACACCGACAATTACTTTGCGGCGCTCAACAGCGCGGTCTTCACCGACGGCTCGTTCTGCTTCATCCCGAAGGGTGTGCGCTGCCCGATGGAGCTGTCGACCTACTTCCGGATCAACGCCGCGCAGACTGGCCAGTTCGAGCGCACCCTGATCATTGCCGAGGAGGGCGCGTCGGTGAGCTACCTGGAGGGCTGCACGGCGCCGATGCGTGACGAGAACCAGCTGCACGCGGCGGTCGTCGAGCTGGTGGCGCTCGACGACGCCACGATCAAGTACTCAACGGTGCAGAACTGGTACCCGGGCGACAAGGACGGGAAGGGCGGCATTTACAACTTCGTGACGAAGCGCGGCAAGTGTCTGGGTGTCAACTCGAAGATCACCTGGACGCAAGTGGAGACCGGCTCGGCCATCACCTGGAAGTACCCGAGCTGCGTGCTCATCGGGGACAACTCGGTAGGCGAGTTCTACTCGGTGGCCGTGACGAACAACTACCAGCAGGCCGACACTGGCACGAAGATGATCCACGTGGGGCAGAACACGCGCAGCACGATCGTATCGAAGGGCATCTCGGCCGGCCGCGGCCAGAACACCTACCGCGGCGCCGTCAAGATCGGCAGGGGCGCCCGGAACGCACGCAACTACTCGCAGTGCGACTCGCTGCTCATCGGCGATCGGTGCGGCGCTCACACGTTCCCCTACCTCGAGATCAAGAACACCAGCTCGACCGTCGAGCACGAGGCCTCGACATCGAAGATCGGTGAGGACCAGATTTTCTACTGCCGCCAGCGCGGCATCGCGACCGAGGACGCAGTCAACATGATCGTCAGCGGCTTCTGCAAAGAGGTCTTCAGGGAGCTCCCGATGGAGTTCGCCGTCGAGGCCCGGAAGCTGCTCGGCGTCAGCCTCGAGGGCAGCGTCGGGTAAGTCGTCGGATTCATAACGCGTCGTTCGGTCATTTATTCGTCGAATTCATCCAGTTGGCAACGAGGACATCATGCTCGAGATCAAGAACCTTCATGCGCGTGTCGGCTCCGGTGGACGAGAGATCCTGAAGGGGATCGATCTCACCATCAAGGCCGGCGAGGTCCATGCGATCATGGGGCCGAACGGCTCCGGCAAGAGCACCCTGGCCGGCGTCCTGGCCGGTCGCGCCGAATACGAGGTGACCGCCGGCACGGTCCTGTACGAGGGGAAGGATCTGCTGGAACTCGAGCCGGAGGAGCGCGCACGCGAGGGCGTCTTCCTGGCCTTCCAGTATCCGGTCGAGATTCCCGGCATCAACAATTCGTATTTCTTGAAGACAGCGTTCAACGAAATTCGGCGACACCGGGACCAGCCGGAGCTCGACGCCATGGAGTTCATGACCCTGGTAAAGGACCGGATGGCGGGCTTGAAGATCGACCAGTCGATGCTCAACCGGCCGGTCAACGAGGGTTTCTCGGGCGGCGAGAAGAAGCGAAACGAGATCTTTCAGATGGCCGTGCTCGAGCCGAAGTTGGCGATTCTTGACGAGACGGACTCCGGTCTCGACATCGATGCGCTGCGGGTCGTGGCGGACGGCGTCAATGCGTTGCGCGGTCCCGATCGGGCAACGCTGGTGGTCACTCACTATCAGCGGCTCCTGAACTACATCGTGCCGGACCGCGTGCACGTCCTGACCGCCGGCCGCATCCTCCGGTCCGGCGGGAAGGAGCTGGCGCTGGAGCTCGAGGAGAAGGGCTACTCCTGGATCGACCCGGCCGGCACGCACGTGGAAGCGGCGCACGCGTGAAGGGGGCGACCATGACGAATGTGCTCGAGACCCGCCACCTCTACGCCGCCGAATTTGACCGGATCGCCGGTGACGCCGGCCCCGTTGAACCCTCCTGGCTCACGACGCTCCGGCGTCACGCGATGGAACGCTTCGACACGCTCGGTTTCCCGACCACTCGAGACGAGGAGTGGCGCGTCACCAGTGTCGCCCCGATTGCGAACCGGTCGTTTGCCTCCGGATCGGCGTCCGGTGCCACGGTGGCCGCGGATCGAGTGACGCCGTTCCTGATCGCGGCGACGAGCGCCGCGAATCTCGTTTTCGTGAACGGCCGCTACGCCCCGGAGCTGTCGACCACCTCCGGCCTTCCGGATGACATCGAGGTCGGCACCCTCTCGAGCGTCCTGAGGCATGAGGCCGACCTTCTCGAAGCGCACCTGGGCCGGTACGCTGGCTTCGACGACCGCGCCTTCGTGGCGCTCAATACGGCGCTCTTGCACGAGGGCGCCTTCGTCCGGATCCCGTCCGGCGCCGTGGTCGAGTCGCCGATTCACGTCGTCTTCGTGTCGACCCCGGGCGTCGAGCCGACCGCGACGCATCCGCGGATGCTGGTGCTGGCCGGTTCGAACAGTCAGGCTCGACTCGTCGAGAGCTACGTCAGCACGGAAGCTGGTCCGACGTTCACGAACGCCGTAACCGAGGTCGTGCTCGGCGACGGGGCGATCGTGGACCACTACAAGGTGCTCCGCGAGAGTGTGGACGCGCTGCACGTCGGTAACATGGACGTCCATCTGGCGGCCACCGCGAACTTCTCGTCCCTGGCTGTCACGCTTGGCGGTGGCTTCGTCCGCAACGAGGTACTCGCCGTGTTGGACGGTGAGGGCGGCGAGTGCACGCTGAACGGCCTGTATCTGGTGGACGGCGAACGCCTGGTCGACAATCACACGACGATCGACCACGCGAAACCGCACTGTGCGAGCCACGAGATGTACAAGGGCATCCTGGCAGGCAAAGGGCGCGGCGTCTTCAACGGCAAGATCATCGTTCGGCAGGATGCCCAGAAGACGGACGCCAAGCAGTCCAACAAGGCGTTGCTCCTGTCCGAGAACAGCCAGATCAACACGAAACCGCAGCTGGAGATCTTGGCCGACGATGTGAAGTGTACGCACGGGGCGACCGTGGGGCAGCTGGATGCCGAGCAGCTGTTCTATCTCCAGGCGCGGGGGATCGGCCGCGATGATGCGCATCACATGCTGATCCACGCGTTTGCGAGCGACGTCCTGAACCGAGTGCGCATTCCCGAGCTGCAGGCGACGCTCGAGACCGTGCTGCGGGCGCAACTTCCCCGTTCGTGAGAGAGGTGAAGCCATGACGCGCACGTCCGGGGCCGCCATTATCAACCCGCCCATTGCTGCCTGGTCTGACCTGGGTCGCGTGCGGCACGACTTTCCCATCTTGCGGCAGCTCAGGCACGGGCATCCCCTTGTCTATCTGGACAACGCCGCCACGAGCCAAAAACCGCAGGCGGTGATCGACGCGATCGATCGCTACTACACGCGCGACAACGCCAACGTGCACCGGGGCGTGCATCGGCTCAGCGAGCAGGCCACGATCGCCTACGAGGGGTCCCGCGAAAAGGTCCGGCAGTTCATCAACGCCCGCGACGTGGGCGAAGTGATCTTCGTGCGGGGGACCACCGAGGGTATCAACCTCGTGGCGCAGACATTCGGGCGCACGCACGTCGGTCCGGGTGACGAAGTGCTCGTGTCCGCCATGGAGCATCATTCCAACATCGTGCCTTGGCAGATGTTGTGCGAGGAGAAGGGTGCCACACTGCGCGTGGTGCCGATCACGGACGAGGGCGAGCTTCGGATGGACGAGTATGAATCTCTGCTCTCCGAGCGCACCCGGCTCGTGTCCATCGTCCAGGTCTCGAACGCGATCGGCACGCTCAATCCGGTTGCCGACATCGTGCGGATCGCACACGGTCGCGGCATCCCGGTTCTGCTCGATGGAGCGCAGGCGGCGCCGCACGCCGCCATCGATGTTCAGGCGCTGGATTGCGACTTCTACGCGTTGTCGGGCCACAAGATGTTTGGCCCGACAGGGATCGGCGTGCTGTACGGCAAGCGGCATTTGCTCGAGGCGATGCCTCCCTACCAGGGCGGCGGCGACATGATCGGTTCCGTCAGTTTCGAAAAGACGACGTACAACGAGCTGCCGTACAAGTTCGAGGCCGGCACGCCCAATATCGCGGGGGCGATCGGACTCGGGGCCGCCATCGACTACATCGGGTCGATCGGCTTCGACGCGATCGCTGCACATGAGGCCGACCTGCTGGAGTACGCGACACAGACCATTGGCTCGATTCCGGGCGTCCGGATCGTCGGAACGGCGCCCCGCAAGGCTGCCGTGGTGGCGTTCGTGATGGACGGCATCCATCCGCACGACCTCGGCACGGTCGTGAATGAGGAAGGGGTGGCGATCCGGACCGGCCACCACTGCTGTCAGCCACTGATGGCCCGATTCGGACTACCCGCCACGGCGCGCGCTTCGTTCGCGCTGTACAATACCCGCGCAGAGGTCGACGTGCTGCGAGGAGCCCTCGAAGGGGCTCGGAGGATGTTCGGGGCATGAGCGAGTTGCGCGAGTTGTACCAGGAGGTCATCCTCGACCACAACAAACGCCCGCGGAACTTCCGTGAGCTCGAGGACGCCGACCGCAAGGCCGAGGGGTTCAACCCGCTCTGCGGCGACCACCTGACGCTGTTTCTACGCCTGGAGGGCGACCGGGTCGCCGAGGTGACGTTTCAGGGCTCCGGGTGCGCCATCTCGAAGGCGTCGGCGTCGATGATGACCGACGACGTGAAGGGCAAGACGCTGGTCGAGGTCGAAGCGCTCTTCCAGGATTTCCACGACATGGTGACTGGCCCGCCCGGAGATGCGACCGTGAGCCCGCGGCTGGGAAAGCTGGCGGTGTTCGCCGGCGTGTGTGAGTTCCCGGTCCGCGTCAAGTGCGCCACGCTGCCCTGGCACACGCTGCAGTCGGCCCTGAAGGATCAGAGAACTATTGCCACGACCGAGTAGCCACCGCTGCTGATCGTGCTGGAGACCGCACCTGTGGAGTCCGACCCCCTCACCACGCTGAAACTCAAGCCGCTCGTGATCGAGGCCATCTCGACCGTCTTCGATCCGGAGATCCCCGTCAACATCTACGAGATGGGACTGATCTACGACATCGAGGTCAGCAGCGACGGCGTCGTGGCCGTCAAGATGACCCTGACCTCGCCTGCCTGCCCGTCGGCGCAGGCCATCCCTGCCGAGATCCAGGGGAAGGTCCGGGCGATTTCCGGCGTCACGAACGCCACGGTCGAGATCGTGTGGGATCCGCCCTGGACGATGGAAAAGATGTCCGACGCCGCGAAGCTGGAATTGGGGTTCTAGGACAGCGGTTCACGCGAGGAGCGGTTCAATCGTTCAACGGTTCAATCGTTCGCGGTGGCGGCAGGCAGGCGACGCGCGGCAATGTTCTAGACGGTCACGTCCTTCTTTACTCCCATCCGGCGCAGCACCTCGTCGAGCCGGCCCTTGCCCATCACGTCGTCGGCTCGTCCGAGAAACGTCCTCATCAAGGCGAGCAAATCGGTCTCCCCCGACCAGTGCTCGAGCAGGATGTCCTCGTCGACTTCGGTCAGGAGGATGTTCAGGACGGCGACCATGACGGCCAGGTCGTCGAGATACCCGACCGCTCCCAGCACACGCTCCGGCAGGATGTCGATCGGCGAGACGACGTAGGCCAACGCGGCGCCCAGGTACGCCTTGTGCCGGGTCTCGACGCGTGGGTCGAGCATCAGGCGAGTGATCAGCGCCACGACGTCGGGCACGAGCAGGACGTACTCCTGGTAGGGTCCTGCGTAGCCCGTCACTTTCTGCCGCAGCCGCGCGTAGAGGTCGAAGCCTGCCATCGTGAATCCTCCATCCGGTCGATCGCTGCCGGTCCGTTGACGACTCCAGTGTCCCACAACGGAGCAAGACAGGAAAAGTCCCGCATCCGACAGGTTCCGCAACGTCGGAGATTCGTGCAGAATGACCGGAGTGTTCTCTTCACGGGTTCCCGGGAGCCTGGCGCCGAATCGGTTGTCTCGTATCCTCCACCGCCTTCGGGCCGAGGGCCACGCGATTCATGATCTCACCGAGTCCAATCCGACCCGTGTCGGCATCCCGTACCCCGACGATCTGCTCGCGCCGCTCGCCGACATCGCCGGGCTGACCTACGAACCCGAGCCGCTGGGTCTTGCCTGTGCGCGACAAGCCGTCGCGCTCGATTACACGCGTCTCGGGGTTTCGGTCGACCCCGATCGCGTCGTCCTCACGTCCAGTACGAGCGAGGCCTACTCGACACTGTTCAAGCTACTCTGCGGCCCGGGCGAGTCGGTTCTCGTCCCGTCGCCCAGTTACCCCTTGCTCGAGCACCTGGCGAGACTCGATGGGGTGGGTACGGAGTCGTTCTGGCTGGAGTACCACGGCCGGTGGTCGGTTGACCTGGGTAGCCTCGAGCGCGCGTTGTCCCCGGGCGTCCGGGCGATCGTCCTCGTGCATCCGAACAATCCGACCGGGTCCTTCGTCAGTGCCGACGACCTGCAGGCTGTCGCGGAGCTCTGCCGCGCAGGGGACCTCGCGCTGATCGTCGATGGGGTGTTCGCTGACTACTGCCTCGTGGAGGAGGGCGGCGTCAATGCTGCCGCGGCGTGGCCGCCCGATGTCTTGACATGTCGGCTCGGCGGACTGTCGAAGTCGATCGGGCTCCCGCAGGTGAAGCTGGGCTGGATAGCGCTGGGCGGACCAGACGCCCGCGTCGCCGAGGCCCGTGCGCGCCTGGAGATGATCTGCGACACCTACCTGTCGGTCTCGACTCCTGTCCAGCTGGCGGCCCGGGCGCTGCTCGAGCGCGGCGGCGCCGTACGATCGCGGATTCAGGAGCGTGTTTGTCACAATCACGATGTGCTGAGCGGTCTCGTGAGACGTCATCCCGCTTGCCAGCTTCTGCGGACCGAGGCCGGCTGGTCCAGCGTGATTCATGTACCCGCCATCCGCTCTGAGGAGGCGCTCGTCGTCGATCTGCTCGAGCAGGATCACATCCTCGTGCATCCCGGCTACTTCTTCGACTTCCCTCGTGAGGCCTTCGTGATCGTCAGCCTGCTCGTACCCTCCAACGAGTTGTCGGAAGGCGTGGAGCGGCTGCTGGTGAGAGCCGAAGCGCCATGAGCGGAGCGACACGACTCGATCTCTCGCGCGGTCGGCACGCCGGTCTGCTGGTGCCGCTCGCGTCGATTCCGTCGAGTCGAAGCTGGGGCATCGGCGAGATTCCCGATCTCGAGCCTTTCGCTCACTGGCTGCAATCTGCCGGTCTCGACGTTCTCCAGATCCTTCCCATCAATGAGATGGCGGCCGGCCAGTGCTCGCCCTACTCGGCCGTCAGCGCGATGGCCATCGACCCCGTGTACGTCAGCCTGGCGGACCTGGAGGAGTTCGAAGCGGCCGGGGGAGAAGCCGCGTTGGACGCAATGTCGCGGGCTCGCCTGGCGTCCACACGACGGGCGTCGCGCATCGATTTCGAAACTGTCCGGGATCTCAAGCACCGCGCACTGCGGGCAGCGTTTGATCGCTTCTTCGCCGACCACTGGAGCCGTAGCACGTCTCGAGCGAGGGAGCTTGCGAACTACGTCCAGGACGAAGGCTGGTGGCTCGACGACTACGCATTGTTTCGGGCCATTCGGGACACGATGCCCGACGACAGCCGAGCGTGGACGGAGTGGCCGCCCGCTCTGCGTTCTCGGCAGGCCGATGCCTTGGGACGCCAGCGCAACACGCTCTCGCGGGCCATCCTGTTTCACCAGTACGTGCAATGGGTCGCTGCCACGCAGTGGGCTCTGGCGCGCGCTCGCGCGCCGATCGGGCTGTTGGGCGACTTCCCGTTCATGGTGGCGGTCGACAGCGCGGATGTCTGGGCCCGACAGCACGAATTTCGCTTCGACGCGACCGTCGGGACCCCGCCGGATGCGTTCAGTTCCGACGGTCAGGACTGGCGGCTGCCGCCGTACCGCTGGGACGCCGCGGCGGCGAACGGCTTCGCATGGCTTGAGCAGCGCGCGCGTCGTGGTGCCGCCCTGTTCGACGGGTTCCGGATCGACCACGTCGTCGGTTTCTACCGAACGTACAGTCGACCGATTGATGGGAGTCCGGCATTCTTCGATCCTGCCGACGAACCGGCGCAGCGATCGCTCGGCGAGCGCATCGTCGCGCTGTGCCTGGCGTCTGGCGCTTTCATTACGGCCGAAGATCTCGGCACGGTGCCGGACTTCGTGCGAACCTCCCTGGCCGCTCTCGAGATCCCTGGATACCGGGTGTTTCGATGGGAGCGCGAGTGGACGACGCCCGGCCATCCGTTCGTCGCTCCAGCCAGTTACCCACCGGGGTCGGTTGCCACGTCGGGTACCCACGACACGACGACCCTCGCCGGTTGGTGGGAGGAGATCGCCGAACAGGAGCGAGCGCAGGTCCTGCGCGTGTCAGGTCTTGAGCCTTCCGGCCTGACGGCTCGTGACGCGTTCGGTCCAGTTCTGCGAGACGCGCTCCTCGCGTTGCTGATCGGCTCTGGGTCGAATCTCGTCCTCTTGCCGATCCAAGACGTGTTCGGATGGACCGATCGCATCAATGTGCCCGCCACCGTCTCGCTTGAGAACTGGACCTATCGACTACCCTGGCCGACCGACGACTTCGTCCGTCGCTCGGACTCTCGCGAACGCGCCGGCGCGCTCAGCGGGTGGTGCCGGCGGTCGGGGCGGGGCTGCTGAGACTGCCGGGCGGGCCGGGCCTCATACCTACGACCTGGTTGACCCGAGCCGCTAAGGATGCTTCATGGTTCCCTCCCCGATAGTTCTGTGGGCGGTTCGCGACACGATCACCGCCCAGCGACGGCCATCCTGCAAATGGCTGCGAGGCTGCGATCGACGTCTTCGTCGGTCGTGGCCCATGCGCTCACGCTGATCCGCATCGCGGCTCGACCTTGCCACCGGGTACCACCACACCAGCACGTGCCCTCACTACGAACGTGTTCAAGGACCCGTGCCGTGTTGTCAGCGTCCCCGAACGCGACGAGAACCTGATTGAGGCAGACATCGTTCAACACGTCGTGACCTGCCGCGCGCAGCCCGTCGGCGAACCGGCGCGCGAGCCGACACGATTGGTCGACCAGAGCCTCGACGCCGTCTTGGCCGAGGCTCCGGAGCGCTGCCCATACCTCGATGCCCCGTGCGCGCCGTGAGGCTTCGAGCGTCGTGTTCATCGGGTCCGCGACATCCTGAATCAAGTAGTCTGCAGTCATGGCCAGCGCCTGGCGCAGCGAGTCGACATCGCGAATGAACGCCAGTCCGCAGTCGTACGGGACATTGAGCCACTTGTGCCCGTCGGACACCCAGGAGTCGGCCTCGGCGATACCGTCGGTCAGATGTCGAAGGCTTCGAGAGGCGGCGGCCCAGAGGCCGAACGCGCCATCCACATGCACCCAGGCGCCGTCAGGTCGGACGCGGCGGCAGACGTCTCCGACCGGGTCGAAGGCGCCGGTATTCACGTTGCCGGCCTGCACGCACACGATGGTCGGTCCCGCAATCGGCGGCAGCGCGTCCGCACGCATGCGGCCCTGCCCGTCCACCGGCACGTGATGCACCTGGTCACGCCCGAGCCCCAGAACGCTCAGCGCGCGATAGATGGTGGTGTGAACCTCCTCGCCGACGATCACCTGGACGCGCGGTGCCCCCGCTAGGCCTTGCACCTCGACATTCCAGCCATGACGCTGCAGGACAGCTCGGCGCGCCGCCGTCAGCGCGGTCATGTCCGCCGTGGTCGTGCCGGTCGTCAACGAGGCGTGCGCGCCTTCCGGAAGCCCGAGAATCTGCACGAGCCATCGCTGAGCGACTGCCTCGATCGCGCACGCAGCGGGCGACATGACTCGCAGGGCGGCGTTCTGATCCCAGGCGCCGGCCAGCCAGTTGGCAGCCAGGGCCGTTGGCAGAGCGCCGCCCGTGACGAACCCGAAGAAGCGAGCGCCGGCACTTGCGACCGTGGCGGGCGAGCCGACGGCGTCGAGCAATGCGAGCGTCTCCTCGCCCGGGGTCGGCGTTTGCGGCAGGGCCTCGTCGAATCGGTCCAGCGCCCCCACCTGTTCCACCGATGGCCCAACGGCACGGTCGTCAAGTCCGAGCAGGTAGGCGTGAGAGCGTCGAGCGGCATCGGCGAGCAGTTCGGCACGCTCGGCGAGGAGCCGCGCAACGTCGAAGACGGGTGTCGTCTGTGTTCCCATACGTCAACATGTCCCCTTTTGCATCACTGTCAATGTACATATTGTTCCTATGACAATAAACTGGCCGCCACAGCTGGCAACTGGCGCCGAGCCCCTGTATCTCGCCGCCGTGTCGAGAGCGTTTCCTCAGCGGGCTGCACACGATCGCAGACCTCCTCGCCGGTACCCCACGGCCCGCCTTGGCCACTCGATGAGCCGATTCCCAGACCGCAAATCCACCTCGGGCCACTAGCGTCCCGCGTCTCTCAACACGTCACATGACGGCTGTCATGTACCGAGACGGCAGGTTCACACCCGCCTCCTAGCGGCCTTGCAGACGGGACAGCGGAAACAGGAGAGCCGGCAGCAGCATCACCGTCATGGCCAATGTCCATCGGCTTCCGGTGGCTCCGGCGACGACGTAGGCCGCCAGGCTGATGCCGCCGGCGAGCAACGCGTACGGCAGCTGAGTCCTCACGTGATCCACGTGGTCGCAGCCGGCGCCGGTCGACGAGAGGATGGTGGTGTCGGAGATTGGCGACGCATGGTCGCCGAACAGCCCGCCCGATAGTACCGCCCCGATGCTGGCCTCCATGGGAACGCCCATCGAGACAGCCATCGGGATCACGATCGGGAGCATGATGGCGAACGCGCCCCACGATGAGCCGGTGGCGAACGACATGATCGCCCCGACCACGAAGATGAGCCCTGGGACGAGCCATGGACTGATATTGTCGCTGGTGAGTTCCACGACGTACGCTGCGGTTCCGAGTTCCCTGCCCACCGCCCCGAGCGCCCACGCCAGCACCAGGATGACCGCCACAGTCATGATTCGCTGAATGCCATCGACGTACATCCCGAACGTGCGCTCGAACGATCCAACCCGGTGGTAGGCCATCAGGCCCATGAGCGACAGGGCGCCGAAGAAATACCCGGTGCTCAGGGCGGCGCGAAAATCGGCGCCGGGCACTTGCTGGAATGGGAATCCGAGCGGCGCGAGAATGCCGAACAGGCTCGCGAACAGCACCACGAGCGGAACGATGATGAGGCTCGTCGTGTCGGCGGCCGTCTCTGCCTCCAGTGACGCCCGCAGCGGCCGGGAGTCCGGCCAGTACTGCTCGCCCTCGACGGTTCGGCGCTCGGCTCGAGCCATCGGGCCGAGGTCCCGGCCGATGAGCGCGGCGAGTGGCACCATGAGAACGGTAAGGATCGGGAAGAACGTGAACGGGATCGCTGCCACGAACACGTCCCAGTCCGAATCGGTCATGCCGAGGGCGTCGTACTCCTTCCGAATCAAGCCCATGACGTAGACCGCCCACCCCGTGATCGGGATCAGGACCGCCACCGGGGAGGCCGTCGAATCCAGGACCCAGGCCAACTTCTCCCGAGACACCTTCAGCCGGTCGAAGAGCGGCTCGAAGATCGGCCCGACGATGAGCGGCGTGCCCAGATCGGAGAAGAAGATCACGACCCCACCGAGCCACGCGGCCACCTGGACCTTCGCGGCAGAGTCGATCCAGTGCGCGGTTCGCCTGGCAAAGGCCATGGCGCCCCCGGATCGCTCCATGAGGCCCACGAAGCCGCCGATGAAGACCAGGAGCACCAGGACGCCTGCGTTGTAGCTGTCGGTCAACTGCGTCAGCAGAAAATCCTTCATCGTCGCCGTGGTCGCGACGATAGGATTGCCGTCGACGATGATCAAGACACCGGCATAGACTCCGAGGAAGAGCGAAGGGATGACTTTCCGGGTGCCGACGGCCGCCACGATGGCGAGCAGGACGGGGACGATGGAGAGGAAGCCGCGGTGGTCCACTAGTTCAGTTCAGGGTTCAAGAGTGCAGGGTTCCAGGTTTTCAGGTTCAAAGTTCGATTTCGAAGAGTTCGAGGTTCAAGAGTTCTGGGTCCCATGGATGGCTGTTTCCAGCAGACGCTCGAGGCTGGCGGCGTCCAGAGGCCGCGGATTGCCTCCGGCGGAGGGATCTGCCAGCGCCATCGGCACCAGGCGAGGAATGAGATCGGCGTCGACCCCGATCTCGTGCAGCGTCGTCGGGATGGCGAGGGTGGCGAGAAGGTCGACGAGCCATGCGTGCAGCGCGTCGAACGACGGCGCCGGCAGGTCGAGGTAGCGGGCGAGGGCCGCGAGGCGGTCGTCGATCGCTGACCTGTTGAACGTCAGCACGTACGGTAGCAGGACGGCGTTGGTGAGCCCGTGATGAGTGTTGCAGAGGGCGCCAATCGGATGGCTCAACGCGTGCACCGCCCCGAGTCCCTTCTGGAAGGCGATGGCGCCCATGCTGGCGGCGGCGAGCATGTGGGAGCGGGCCGCCAGGTTCCCACCGTCTGCGTATGCGGATGGAAGCCAATCCTTGACCAGCCGGGTGCCCTCGAGCGCGATGCCGTCGGCCATGGGGTGGAACCCCGGGGCGCAGTACGCCTCCAGGCAGTGAGCCAGAGCGTCCAGCCCGGTGGCGGCGGTCACCGGCGGTGGCAGGGCGAGCGTCAGTTCGGGATCCGCGATGACCTGGCCCGGGAGCATCCGTGGATGGAAGATGATCTTCTTCGTCTGGTCCGACTCGTCCAGGATGACCGAGGCTCGCCCGACCTCCGAGCCGGTCCCGGCGGTGGTCGGCACGGCGACGACAGGGGCCATGCCCTCGACGCGCACTCGCGTGAACCAGTCGTCACGGTCCTCGAAGTCCCAGATGGGTCGGTTCTGCCCGACCATCAGGGCCACGGCCTTCCCCGCATCGAGTGCGCTCCCACCTCCGAGCGCGATGACGCCATCGCACCCCTCTTCGTGGTACGCGCGCACGCCATCGTCGACGTTGCGGCCCACCGGGTTGGCCTGGACGTTGGCGAACACGTGCGTCGGGAGACCTGCGTCTTGCGCCGCTGCCCTGGTCGTCGCGACGACTGGCAGGTCGAGTAGTCCTCGGTCGGTCACGAGGAGCGGACGGGTGATGTTGATTTCGTCGCACGCGAGGCCGAGCTCGCGGATTCGCCCTGGGCCGAAGCGAACGCGCGTTGGGAAGCTCCAGTTGCCGTGCAGCGTGGTCGGGTTGATGGGCACGCCGTCTCAGCTCCCAGGGCGTAGATGGAACGATTTCGGGCGGGTGAGCTGCTCGTAGCCGAGCCTCGAGAGCGAGCAGCCCCGACCCGAGTCCTTGACGCCGACCCAGGCCAGGGCCGGGTCGAGATAGTCGCACCGGTTCATGAACCACGTCCCGTGTCGACCAGGTCGCCGATCGCGATCGCCGCCTCGGTGTCGGCAGTACAGATGCAGGCCGTCAGTCCGTAGCGGCTGTCGTTCATCAGCGCGATCGCCTCGTCGTCGGATCGCACCCGCATGATCCCGACCGTCGGGCCGAATGTTTCCTCGGTCATGATGCGCATCGAGTGATCTACCTCCACCAGCACCTGCGGTGCAAGGTACGGGGTGCCCTCACGGTTCGTCGGGAAGGCATCGGGATCGATCAACGATCGCGCGCCGCCGGCGAGCGCGTCGCGCAGTTGCCCGCGGACGAAGTCCGCCGCCTCCGTGCGCACCATCGGCCCCAGGGAGGTCTCCGAGTCGAGCGGATTGCCGAGTCGGTACTGTCGAACCCGAGCCGCGAAGGCCTCGACGAACCGATCGTAGACGCCGTCATCCACGTAGATCCGCTCGATCGCGCAGCAGGACTGTCCCGCGTTGAAGAAGGCGCCGTCCACCAGCGTCTCGACGGACGGCTCGAGCGACGCGTCGGCGCGGACGTAGGCCGGATCCTTGCCCCCGAGCTCGAGTCCGGTTCCGACGAAACGCTCGCTCGCCGCTCGCTGGATGGCGCGGCCGCCGGCCACCGAGCCGGTAAAGACGACGAACGCGACGCGCGGATCCCGCACCGCCCGTTCCACGAGGTCGTGCGTCAGATGCAGATGCTGGAAGACGCCGCGGGGCAGCCCGGCGGTGGCGAAGGCCTCCGTGAGGCGCTCGGCGCACAGAGGTGTCTGCGCGGAGTGTTTCAAGACGATGGCATTGCCGGCCGCGAGCGCCGGGACGATGGAGTTGACCGCGGTCAGATACGGGTAGTTCCAAGGAGCGACCGTCAGAACCACGCCGACCGGCTCGCGCCGGATGAACCGCCGGGATCCCGGTGCCGATTCGACCCGGATGTCGCTGAGCGCGTCGGCGGCGATCGCGATCATGTGCCGTGCGCGCTCCTCGAACCCGTTCACTTCGCCTGGTGAGCCGGAAAGCGGGCGGCCCATCTGCCACGTGATCTCCCTTGCGATCTCGGCATGCTGCGCGACGAACACGTCGACGGCTCGTGTCAGGAGCGCGGTCCGCTCGTGGAGCGGCACACGCTTCCAGGCCGCGACAGCGGTCGTGGCGGCGGCCAGGGCGCGATCGAGCTCTTCACTGGTGGCCAGCGGTCGCTCGACGTAGACCTGACCGTCGATCGGCGAGATGGTGCGTAGTCTCGTCGCCATGACGCGGGTCAGATGATCTCGAAGTAGCGATCGAGTTCCCAGTCCGTGATGGCTCGACGGGATTCCCGCTCTTCCCACTCGCGGGTCGCGGCGAAGTGGTCAACGAACGCGTCCCCGAACGCCTCGCGCGCCGCTGCGGATGCTCGCAGGCGTTGCGCCGCGTCCCAGAGCGTTCGGGGTAGCTGCAGGTTGTCCGGAAACGGCCGACCGTACGCCGTTCCCACCGTCGCCTCGGATGGTTCGAGCTCGTGCTCGATGCCCCAGAGGCCGGAGGCGAGGGCGGCGGCGAGCGCCAGATACGGGTTGGCGTCGGCAGCCGCCACTCGGTACTCGATGCGCTGAGACTTTGCCGAGCCGGGAATGACCCGGAGCGCGCAGGTACGATTGTCGACCCCCCAGCTGGCGTCGGTCGGCGCCCAGAAGCCGGGTATGAGCCGCGTGTAGGCGTTGACCGTCGAGGCGACCATCGCCAGCATCTCGGGCATCAGGGCCTGCTGACCGGCCAGGAAGTGCCGCATCACACGACTCATGGCCTGAGGCTGGTCCGGGTCGTGAAACAGCGGGAGACCCGCGGGATCCCGGAGTGAGATGTGAATGTGACCGCTTTGGCCGGGCCAGTCCGGCGACCACTTCGCCATGAAGGTGGCCATTCGGCCTCGCTGCAGGGCGAACACCTTGGCGAACGTCTTGAAGAGCGCGGCCTTGTCGGCGGCCGCCAGACCGTCGGAAACCGCGATGGCCGCCTCGAGTACGCCTGGGCCGGTTTCCTCGTGCAGTCCTTCGAGTTCGAAATCCATGGCCGCGCAGAGCTCGAGCAGACCCTGATAGAACCCTGCGTCGGCCGAGTTGCGAATCACGGAGTAGCCGAAGAACCCCGGCGCCATCGGCACGAGGTCGCGGTAGCGCTTGTCGCGGACGGACTGTGGTGTCTCGTTGAAGACGAAGAACTCGTATTCGAATGCGGCGTAGGGCTCGACGCCCAGGCGTCTGGCTCGCTCGATGACGCGACGCAGGATACCGCGCGGACAGACCGATTCGGCAGCCTCGGCGAATTCGCCCAGGAAGAGGAGGGTGTTCGTCTCGAACGGAAGCTCGCGACACGTTTCCGGGATCAGGCGCACCGGCGCATCCGGATAACCGGTGTGCCACCCCGTGTACTGGACGTTGTCGTACAGCTGGTCGCGCGAATCCCAACCGAGCACGACATCGCAGAAGCCAAGGCCGTCGTCGAGCGCCGACAGGAACTTGTCGCGCGACACATACTTGCCGCGCAGGATGCCGTCGACATCGAACACGCCGAGCTTGATGTGGGGGCACCCACGTTCCTCGGCGAGCCGCTTCGCGTCCGCGGCGCTACGAACCGTTCGCGCGTCCATCCGACCTTCCTTTCGCCAACGTGTGCGAGCGCGACACGCTCAGAGCTCGCTCGTCTCTGTCACGCCGAGCGCGAACGCTTCCTCGGGCGAGTAGACGAGCGAGTGTCGACCGTGCACCCCGAAGTAGACCAGTCCTGCCAGAAACCAGAGCGCACAGCCGTACGCGCCCGGTCGGAACTCCGGGTTGATGAACAGAAACACGAAGGTGACCGTTGCGATGGCTGCGGCGATCGTGGCACCTGCGATCCCAAGGGGGCTCACGTACGGTCGCTCGATGTCCGGGAGCCGGGTTCGGAGCAGCACGAACGCCAGCATCTGGACGACGTAGGAGACCACGGCGCCGAAGACCGCCATGTTGATCAGGACCGCACCCACCGGGCTGTCCTGCGGCGCAACGTGGATGGCCAGCGCCATCGCGTAGCCGAGCAGCGCGCCTGCCACGAGCGCCACGTGGGGTGATTTCCTCGTGGGGTGCGTGATCGATAGCCAGTGTGGGAAGTATCCGGCTCGGGACAGCGCATAGATGTTCCGGCCGTACGCATAGATGATCGCGTGGAAGGACGCGATCAATCCGGCGACCGCCACGAGCGCGAGCAGCTTGGTCCCGACGCCGGGTCCGAAGATCGTTCGGAACGCAAGAAACAGCGGCTCGTTCGATTGCCCCACGGCCTGGGCACCCGGTGCGATGCCGCTGTTCAAGAACAGCGTCAGGAAAGCCGTCACGAGTAGCGTCAGGAGGCCGAACAGAATGCCGCGCGGCATGTCCCGCTTGGGGTCGTGAGCCTCCTCGGCGGCCATCGGCAGTTCCTCGATGGCCAGGTAGAACCACATCGCGAACGGCAGCGCAGCCATCACGCCGCTCCAGCCGTGCGGTAGCCAGCGGCTCCCCCCAACTGACGGCGCGATGTCGAGGGCCATATCCCATGAGAAGTGCGGCACGGCGCCAACGAAGAAGGTGGCCAAGATGGCCAGCGCCAACAGCGTGACGGCCACGGTGAAGCGAAATGTGATCTCGACACCCCAGACATTGAGGCCCACGAACGCTACGTAGGCGAGCGCCCACCAACCGGGTGCGAATGACTCGGGCGTCTCGAAGACGGCGCCCAAGTAGCCGCCGATGCCCACGACGATGACCGCCGGGGTCAGCACATACTCCAGGTTGGCCGCCAGGCCCGCGACGAACCCGCCCCACGGTCCCAGCACCGCCCGACCGAACGAGTACGCGCCACCGGCGTAGGGGAGCGCCGGCGACATCTCGGCGATGGAAAAGCAGATGCCGGCATACATGACCGTGATGATCACGGTCGCGACCAACAGGCCACCGAATCCGCCCACCTCGAGCCCGAAATTCCAGCCGAAGAAATCACCCGAGATGACCGCCCCGACGCCGAGCGCCCAGAGCGACCACACACCCGCGTGCCGTCTGAAGCCTCGCTTCTCGAAATATTCGTCCGAGACGGCGTGGTAGCTCACGCCTCCATGGTCGTCGCGGTCGTCGCGTGCGGGCATGTATTCGAATCTGAGTGACTCGCGAACATACTGCACGTGGCGAGCGTAGGCAACCGGTCCCTGCGATATGCTCGACTGAGATGCCGGACCATCCGGACCATGATGACCGCTCAGGGCTGGCTGTCGAGGGACCCATCCGGGCCCCGGAGCTCGACGGCGCGGTGGCCTGGATCAATGTCGCTGCGCCGTTCAGCCTCCGCCGGCTGCGGGGGAAGGTCGTGCTCCTCGACTTCTGGACCTACGGTTGTATCAACTGCATCCACGGGCTTCCGGATCTGGCGCGCCTCGAAGCGAAGTATCGAAACGAGCTCGTCGTCATCGGGATTCACGCGGCGAAGTTCGACAACGAGCGCGCCACCGAGAACATCCGGCAGGTGGTCGCGCGATACGGGATCGAGCACCCGGTCGCGAATGACGCCGAGTTCACGATCTGGGGGGCCTACACCGTACGTGCCTGGCCGACCCAGGTTCTGATCGACCCCGCCGGCTACATCGTCGCGGGCGGGTCGGGTGAAGGAAAGGCCGAGGCGTTCGACCGAGCCATTGCGGCGGTGATCGCCGTGTTCGACCAGCGAGGCGAGCTCGACCGCGCCCCGCCGTCGTGGCGGACCGACCCAGTCGCCGCACCGGCTGGAGCGCTGGCGTTTCCGGGCAAGGTGCTCGCCGACCCCGACCGCGATCGGCTCTTCATTGCCGACTCGAATCATGATCGGGTGCTCGTCACGACCCGACGAGGTGAACCAATCGCGACGTTCGGTCCCGCACGTGACGACGATGCCCAGGTGTTTTCTCGACCGCAGGGCCTCTCGCTCTCCGGCGACCAACTGTACGTGGCCGACACCGGGAACCACCGGGTCCGGGTGGTCGATCTCGAGACGGCACGCATCTCCACTGTGGCGGGCACGGGACGGCAGGCGCGCCGGGGAGAGGATGGCGGACTGGCCATCGAGACAGCACTCAGCTCGCCGTGGGACCTGGCGATTCGAGACCATTTGCTGTTCGTTGGCATGGCGGGGCTGCATCAGATCTGGATGATCGACGTCGAGCGAGGCCTCGCCTTCGCGTACGCGGGTTCCGGTCGAGAGGCGCGACAGGATGGGTCGATCGACGAGAGCGCCTTCGCTCAGCCGTCGGGCCTCGCGCTCGAGGGAGACGCTTTGTTCGTGGCCGATAGCGAGTCGAACATCATCAGATCCGTCGCCTTGCCTCCGGTGAACCGTGTGCAAACCATCGCGGGCGGCGACCTGTTCGACTTCGGGGATCGGGATGGCACAGGGGATGCGGTTCGTCTCCAGCACCCGCTGGGGCTCGCAGTCGCCGACGGCGTGGTGTATATCGCCGACAGCTACAACCACCGGATCAAGCGGCTCGACCCTTCGGACGGCTCGGTCACGACGCTGGCTGGAACCGGGGAGGCCGGTCATCGAGACGGCGCTGCGGCGCGAGCCTCGTTCTACGAGCCGGGCGGGCTGTCGGTCACGGGACAGACCCTGTTCGTGGCGGACACGAACAATCACGCCGTCCGCACGGTCGACCTCGAAACGCTCGAGGTCGGCACGCTGCACGTCGCGTGAGGACCACGGGCCGATCGCCGCGGGAGAGACTTCGCCTGGCGCCAGGTGTCGGGCGCTCTACGGCTGTGTCGGCGCCGCTGGCGACCCGGTCGGCTTCGACAGCGGTTTTCGCGGTAACCCACCCTCCCGGTTGGCTGCGTGGTAAACGAACGACGCGACGATGACGGCGTTCTGCATCATGTCGCGCGCCTGGATACGCTCGTAGACGTCCATGTTCGAGTGGTGCGTCCTCGTGCTGTACTCGACCGGATCCTGAATGAACTGGAACCCAGGTAGGCCGACGGCATCGAACGCGAGGTGGTCAGTACCGCCGGTATCGCGAATCGAGAGGGACGTCATGCCGATGTTTTCGAACGGTGCCATCCAGTTCGTGAAGATCGGCGCAACCATTTCGTTGCCTTGCAGATACACCCCGCGGATCGCGCCGGTGCCGTTGTCGAGGTTAAAGTAGCCGGACAGGCTCGCATGTTCCGGCAGAAGGGTCATGGTCGCGCGGTCGCCGAAATGCTCCTTCACGTAGGCTCGGGAGCCGAGCAGCCCCTGTTCCTCGCCGGACCACAGCGCCAGCCTGACCGTGCGGCGCATCGGCCGTCCGACGGCCTCGAGGATACGCACCGCCTCCATCATGACGGCCGATCCGGAGGCGTTGTCTGTCGCGCCGGTACCGGAGTGCCAGGAATCGAAGTGTGCGCCCAGCATAACCACCTCGTCGGCCCGATCCGTGCCCGGTATTTCCGCGATGACGTTGAACGAATCGAGATCCTCGTCGTGGAATCGACTGACGATGTCCATCTCGAGCGTGACCGGAATGTCCTTCTCGAGCGTCCGGACGATGCGTCCGTAGTGCTCGACCGCCACCACGACCTGCGGTGGCACCGGCAGTGCGTCGACTGCTTGCGAGCCGCCCCGGCCCACGAAGATTGTGCCCCCGCTACCGCGGCCCGGCTCGAGGACCGCGGCGACGCCCTCGTCGACGAAGAATTGCATCAGCTTGCGCTGGAACTCCACCTGCGCCGGGTTGCGGCGTCGCCGTCGTCGCGGGCGCGCCGGATCGGGCTCAATCGACATCGCTTCGAGGTCGTCGTTCGTGAAGCGCCGGCCGGGCGCCTCGAACAGCGCGGGAACCGTTCGCATCGGAGCCAGGAGGACGAATTTGCCCTTCAGCTTGCCCCGGTAGCGATCGAGCGCCTCCTCCGATTCGATCGCGGCGACGATCGCTTCGCCTGACACGGCGCCGGCCGTGCCGGGCGTCCAGGCCTTCGGGAAGCCGATGATCGGATAGGCCTGGGGCTCGAGGGCGTGAGCCACGAACCGCTCGTTGCTCCAGCCGCGCCCGAACGGGCCCCACGCCTCGAGCGCGACGTTGCTCAGGCCCCACTCGTTCAACTGCACCATCGCGTAATCGGCGGCGGCCCTGATGTTCGGGGAGTTCGTGAGCCGAGGGCCGTGCACGTCGGTCAGGTAGCTCATCAGCTGCATGACCTTCGACCGCTCGAAGCCTTCGGCCTTGATCGCGTATATCGCGTCCAGGTCGACTGCGTCCTGGACCTGCGCTTGCGCCTGTGGCCAGGCGATCAGCCCGGTCACGATGAGAACGACCACTGGTACGATCGACCGACCCGGCAGTGAGTGCCTGCGCATGATGACCTCGCAATACGTGACGAGCTGCGTCGGCCCGTCGAGATTCCCGTGTTGGCTATGCTCCTGACTCTACACGCAGACCCGCCCTGCGAAAAGCGGCAGTAGTCGGGTAGGTCGAGTCGACCTCGTTCGGGAACCAAACGGCCGGCGGTGGCGTCATTATGTGAAGTTTCCAATGTTCGCCGCGCTGGCTCAGGAGAGATCTGCCTGGCTGCGGCGACCTCAAGACGTGGAGTTTGCAATGAGATTGTTCCTTATGCTCGCCTTCAGCTTTATCCTTGCCGGCGGATCGGCATACGCGCAGGCGGGTGACCCGGTCAGCAAGGGCGTCAAGCAGCTGTACGACGGTATGCAGCTGAACATCACGGAGTCAGCGGAGCTCGTGTCGGAGGCCGACTACAGCTTCAAGCCCACCCCGGAGGTTCGCAGTTTCGGCGAGTTGGTCGGGCACATCGCGAACAGCCAGTACTTCTTTTGCTCCGCAGCCAAGGGCGAGGAGAGCCCGGCGGCGGCCGACTACGAGAAGGACGTGACGGCGAAAGCCGATCTCGTGGCTGGGCTCAAGGCGTCGAACGCGTACTGTGACGGGGTCTACGAGGCCATGACCGATTCGGCGAGCGCTGACATGGTCAAGTTCGGCCGTGGCGATGTCACCAAGATGTACGTGCTGGTGTTCAATGTCGCCCATGACAACGAGCACTACGGCAACCTCGTGACCTACATGCGCCTCAAGGGTCTCGTACCTCCCTCGACGGCCCGCTCACAGCAGTAGGTCGCCCAATATGTTGCGTGCACCGATCCCGGAGGCAGCGTCCGCCTTCGGGATCGGACGTCATGCCGGGGGCGAGCCGAACAGAATCGGCGACGCTGGTGGTGCGGCTCGATCGACCCGATAACCTCGAGTAGGCGAAGGGCCTCGGTCGCACGGATTGCCGAACGAGACGCGCTTCGTGGTACACTTCCAGACTTTATGAGCCTCCCGCCCCGCTTTCTGTCGCTATGCCTCCTCGCCGGCATGGGCTTGGCCTGCGCGAGCCAACCAGCCGAAGAGACCCGTGCGGTTCAGAGCCCCACCGATGTCCTGCTCGTCGACGAGAGGATCGCGGTCGCCGGGAGCGTGCCGAGGAATGCCACCCTGGCCGGTCTGCTCCGCGATCACGAGCTCGCCGAGCCGATGGTGACCGGCATCGTGAACGCCGCTCAGGACGTGTTCGACCTGCGCCGCATGCGCGCTCGGCAGGACTACCGGCTCGTGACCTTGCCTGGCGGGGGCCTCACCGAGTTTCGGTACGAGGTCGACCGCGATCAATTCCTTCGCGTCCTCGGGGACGGATCGACCCATCCGGGAGCGATCAATGCGGAGCTCGTGCCGTATGTGAAGCAGCGGGCCCATGTGGCGCTGCAGGGTGCCATCGACGAGGAGCATTCGTCGCTCGTCGGATCGCTGAATGCGAGCGGCGAGACAGTCGAGCTAGCGATCGGGCTGGCCGATGTCTTCGCTGGCGAGATCGACTTCAACAATGATCTCCGACGAGGCGACAGCTTCCAGATGCTGTTCGAGGCGGAGTTGCGCGAAGGGAAGCCGGCGGGCTACGGCTCGGTCCTGGCGGCGGAGTTTCTGAACGACGGCCAGCGTTTCACGGCCTTTCGATATCAGATTCCCGGCGAGCAGCCCGGTTACTACGACGAGAACGGCCGATCGTTGAAGCGCATGTTCCTCAAATCGCCGTTGCCCTTCACGCCGCGCGTGACGTCACGATTTTCGCGCCGCCGTCTCCATCCGGTGCTGAATACGTATCGACCGCATCTGGGCGTGGACTACCGGGCGGCGACGGGCACTCCGGTTCGATCGGTGGCCAGCGGTCGGGTGGTGTCTGCCGGTTGGAGTGGCGGATCTGGCCGGATGGTACGGCTGCGGCACAGCGACGGCTACGAGACCTACTACCTGCATCTCTCCGCCATCTCGAAGGGCATCAGGTCCGGGGCGCGCGTGGCGCAGGGGCAGCAGATCGGACGTGTCGGCTCCACGGGGCTCGCCACGGCACCGCACCTTGACTACCGAGTTCGCAAGAACGGCCGGTTCCTCAATCCGACGCGCGTGCACCGCAGTCTGCCGCCCGGCAAGCCGATCCCGCCGACGTACCAATCCGCATTCGAGTCGCTCCGGGACATCGCCGTCGGGCGACTCTTCGTCTCCTCCGCCGTTCGCGTCGCTCGGGCGACCCAGCCGACTCCGGCGGTCGCGCCGTAGTGGCCGAACACGTTCACCCCTGATTCCATCCCACGAAGGTCGCGGTAGAATAACCATCATGGCGTTGCTGCACCCGTTCCGTGCCCTGCGTCCAGTGCCCGAAGTGGCCAGTCGCGTCGCGTCGGTTCCGTACGACGTTGTCGATCGAGACGAGGCGGCTGCGCTGGCGGCGAACAATCCGCTCAGTTTTCTCCGAGTGTCCCGTCCGGAGATAGAGCTTCCGCGGTCGGCCAGCCCGTACTCGCCCGATGTCTATCGCGTGGCCATCGAGAATTTGCGTACGTTGCGGAAGCGCGCGCCGCTGGTGGTGGAGCCTGAGCCGTCGCTCTATTTCTACCGCCTAAGCAACGGCGATCACGTGCAGACCGGACTCGCGGGCTGCTTCTCGCTGGATGAATACGATCGCGGCGAGATCAAGAAACACGAGCGTACGCGCCACGACAAGGAAACGGATCGCACGCGCCACATGGTGGCACTGCACGCGCAGACCGGCCTCACGTTCCTCACCCATCGGGCGAGTGCCGACGTCGCCGCTGTGGCATCGAGGGTCACGGCGGATCGGCCACTCCTCGACTTCGAAGCGGACGATGGTGTTCGGCACACGATCTGGCGAACGGATGACGAGTCGCAGCAGGATCTCGTCCGCGCTGTTGCTGGCATCCCGACGCTGTACATCGCTGACGGCCACCATCGAATCGCCAGCGCGTCCCGTGCGCGAGCCGAGCTTCGGGCCGTGGCCCGCCACTCGGCATCCGAGCTGGCCGATGATGTCGGCGTCGCCGAGTACGATACGTTCGTCGCCGTGGCGTTCCCACACGATCAGGTACGCATCCTCGCCTACAACCGGGTCGTCCGCGACCTGGCGGGCCGGTCGTCGGCCGAGTTCCTCACGGCGTTGCGTCTGGCGGTACCCACGGTCGACGGTCTCGCTGCTTCCGATCGGCGCGGTCGGGTCTCGATGTATCTCGACGGCCGCTGGTACGATCTGGCGCTCGGCGGAGCGACAGGCGCGCCAGACGCTCTGGACGTCACCCTCCTCCAGGAGCGCGTCATCGCCCCCCTTCTCGGCATCACGGATGTACGAACCGATCCCCGGATCGATTTCGTCGGCGGACTTCGCGGTATCGCGGAGCTCGAGCGTCGCGTCGACGCAGGCGACGCGGCGGTCGCCTTCTCGCTGTATCCCGTTGGCATCGAGGACCTCATGGCGATCGCCGATGCCGGCAACATCATGCCGCCGAAGTCCACCTGGTTCGAGCCGAAGCTGCGTGACGGGCTGCTCAGCCACGTCATCTGAGGGCGACGCCCCGGACACTGTCGAGTCTCCCGAATATGACCACGACGACGCCTCGCGTCTTGAACTTCTCGGCCGGTCCGGCCGTACTCTCCGAGTCGGTTCTCGAGGAGGCGCAGCGCGACCTGATGGCGCTGCCGGGTGTGGGTATGTCGGTGCTCGAGATCAGCCACCGTTCCACGACGTACGACGAGATCGCCGAAGGCGCCGAGGCCGACCTGCGAGCGCTGGCGGGTATCCCGGGCGACTACCGAGTACTCTTTCTTCAGGGCGGGGCCAGCCTGCAATTCGCCATGGTACCGATGAACCTGTTGCCGCCTGGGGGTACCGCCGACTACATCGTGACGGGTGACTGGTCGAAGAAGGCGATGCATGAGGCCTCTCGGATCGGGACGGTCAACGTCGCGGGCAGCACCGAGGCAGACGATTTCAGCCGCCTGCCCCGTCAGGACGAGTTGCGTCTGACTCGCGGCGCGGCCTACGTCCACGTGACGTCCAACAACACCATCCGGGGGACGCAGTGGCTCATGCCTCCTGATGTGGGCGACGCACCGTTGGTCTGCGACGCCTGCTCGGACATCCTGAGCCGACCGATCGACGTCACCCGGTATGGAATGGTCTACGCCGGCGCCCAGAAGAACCTCGCTCCGGCTGGCCTGACGGTCGTCGTGGTCCGGGACGACCTGGTGGACCGCAGCCCGGAGACGCTCCCGGCGATGCTCAACTACAGCGTGCACGCGAAGAATCACTCGCACTACAACACACCGCCGGTCTTCGCGATCTACATCATGCGACTCGTACTCCGCTGGTTGCGCGATCAGGGTGGGCTCGAGGCGGTCGCGACGGTGAACGAGCGCAAGGCCGGTCGGCTCTACCAGGAGATCGACCGGACGGGCTTCTATCGTGGAACGGCCGAGTCCGACAGCCGCTCGTTGATGAACGTGACGTTCCGGCTGCCGAGCGATGGGCTGGAGGCCGAATTCCTGGGTGAGGCCACCGCGGCGGGCCTCAGCGGATTGAAGGGGCACCGTTCGGTTGGAGGCCTCCGGGCGTCGCTCTACAACGCGTTTCCAGAGGCGGGAGTCGAGGCGCTACTGGAGTTCATGCGCGAGTTCGAGCGGCGCCATGGCTGAGAGGAGCAGGATTCGACGAGCCCGGGTGGGGACGAGCGACGAGAAGCCTCGAGGCGATACTTTCGTGAAAATTGCGAGGCGGCCACGAACCTGAGGTCGCCCAGCCGATCGCACCGCGTTGCGCCGGTTCATGCCTGTGTGGTACAGTTTGACGGCTTGTAAAGATCGCTGGAATCTCCTTCCCCTTATTGTTATCTCATCGCAACGTGTTCGGAGGAAAGTGTGCTGGCTTCGCTTATCGTGACGCTCGTCGTGGCTGCCGTGCTCACCCAGGTTGCTGTCTTCAGTACGACGATCTACCTGCATCGAACCGCGACGCACAGCGCCCTGACACTGCATCCGGCCGTCGCCTGGGTCTTCAGGCTTGCCCTCTGGCTCACGACCGGGATCGTGGCTCGCGAGTGGGTGGCCGTACATCGGAAGCACCATGCGCACACGGACGAGGAAGGGGATCCGCATAGCCCCAAGCTGGCTGGCTTCTGGTCGGTGCAGCTCGGCAACGCCTTTCTCTACGCGCGCGAGGCACGGAACCCGGAGACGGTGGCGACATTTGCACGCGACATTAAGCCTGACGTGTGGGATCGATACCTCTTTGACTACGGCACGGCCGGTCTGCTGGTCGGCATCGCTGGGATCTGTGTCCTGATGGGCATCGGCTGGGGGCTGCTCGCCGGCGGTATTCATGCTGCGATGTATGTCTTCGTGCTCTCCTCGTCGATCAATGGTCTCTGCCACCACACGGGCTACAAGAACTACGAGAACACAGCGACCAATCTTCGTTTCCTGGCGCTGCTCACCGGAGGCGAAGGTTTACACAATAACCACCACGGGTTCCCTCGTAGTCCGAAGTTCAGCATCCGTCCGACCGAGCTCGATCCGGCGTGGCCGGTGATCAAGGTGCTCACGGTGCTGAAGCTCGCCCATCGGCGCAAGACGATCGAGGAATCGCTCCAGCCGCAAGAGGGCTGACACCCGGTCGCAGCGCCGACCGATCGCATCGCCGCGGCGTCCGCCAGCGCGATGCCTCGACATCTCATCCCGATCGTGCTCCACCAGTGGGGGACGCACACTCGCCTGCTCGTTGGCCGTGCGTGCCGTGAGTCACGTCGGCACTCGGGGTAGAATTCCCAACATGCGTCAGACGCAGGGCTCGATGGTGTGTCCGAACTGCGGCAAGCTCATTGGTGTGAGCGAGACCGAGTGTCCGTTCTGTGGTGCCTGGCGCCCCGGCCTCTACGGCTGGACACCGGCGCTCCAGGGGCTCTTTGGTCGCCGCCTCAATCTCGTGGCGATCATCATCGCCACCTGCGTCGCCACGTACATCGTCGCCCTGCTGCTGCAGCCCGAGGCGATCACGCAGCCGCGAGGCATGCTGTCGCTACTGTCTCCGGGAACGCGGGCGCTCTACCAGCTCGGCATGACGGGCGGCGTCGCGTGGCAGCTCGGCTGGTGGTGGACGCTCTTTACGGCCATCTACCTGCACGGTGGTGTCCTTCACATCCTGTTCAACGTCATGTGGATCAGGGATCTCGGACCGGTCGTGGGAGAGATGTACGGGCCGGTGCGGGCCTTCCTCATTTTCGAGGCCAGCGGAGTCGCCGGTTTCGTCCTGTCCAACACCATGACCAGCGTGCCGACGATCGGAGCGTCAGGCAGCATCTTCGGGCTACTTGCGGCCTTGATCGTCTACGGACGTCGCCGAGGCGGGTCGACCATGTCGACGCAGCTGTGGCAGTGGGCGATCGTGCTCTTCATCCTGGGTTTTCTCATGCCAGGTGTGAACAACTGGGCGCATGCCGGCGGGTTCGCCGGCGGGTGGGTGTCAGCCTACTCGATGAAGGGCATCGACGAGGGCCGCGAGAGCACGACGATTTTGCTCGTGGCGCTGGCGCTGATCGGCGTGACCGCCCTCGGCTTCGTCCTGTCGTTCACCAAGGTGACGACCATTCTGCTGGCGGGCTGAGGAGCGTCCGGTCTTCCGCGTCAATCGTCTGGCGTCGATGGTCCGTCCTGCTCCGCGTTCACGTCGCCCTGCTGGCCGTCCGACTTCCCCCCACGTCGTCTCCGTCGCCGCCGCCGTTTCTTGGGGCGGTTCACATCCTGCGGCGGCCCATCGGACTTCATGGCCTCTCGCCAGTGCCGCACGACGTCCGGCACTTCTCCATGGATCTCGAGCCAGGTCAACGCGGTCTCGAACGTGCGGCGATGCATGAGCGCGTGCTGCGCGCGGGCAGGCGCGTCGATGTCGACAAGGCGGTTCTGCACGTCGAGGATCTCTCTGAGCTGATCCATGTCGCGTCGGGGCAACGGCAGCGTGCCGAGGAACACCTGGGGGCTCCTCGGTCGCTTGCCCATCGTTCCGCGGCGACGCACGGGTTGTTGGGAGAACCCAAGTGGTACCATGAGGCTACCGATCAGCACCGCGTTTGTGAGGCTCTCAGGTGTCGAGGCAAATCGCTGCCGATATGCATCGAGTCGAGCCAGCGAGACCCAGACCGCGTCGGGCGGATCGTCGTGCAGTTCTGGCGTCAGACGCTCGAGCAAGCCGCTCTCGGCCAGGTGTTGAAATGTCCGCGCGGACGCGCCGGCCCGCAGGATCTTGAAGAACTCCTCCGTGAGCCGCGCCGGCGCGCTCGTCGCCAGCAGCGCGCGATGTCGAGCGATGCCGTCGACGACCGCCGGGTCGATCGTGAAATCCAGCCGTGACGCCAGGGTGATGGCGCGAAGCATCCTGACCGGATCTTCCGGAAATCGCTCATCGGGATCTCCAATACATCGAATCACGCGTGCAGCCACGTCCTCGAGCCCTCCGACGTAGTCGAGGATCGCGAAGGTCCCGATGTCGTAGAAGAGCGCGTTCACCGTGAAGTCGCGCCTGAACGCATCCTCCTCCGGCGTGCCGAACGTGTTGTCGCGGTGCATCGACTGGCCGAGGTCCTCCCTCGGCTCTACCTTCGTTGGAGGCTCTTCTTCACTGCCGGCTGGCACCTGACGGCGAAACGTTGCCACCTCGATGATCTTCTGACCGAACCGGACGTGGGCCAGACGGAATCGTCGACCGATGATCCAGCAGTTCCGGAAGAGCCGTTTGACCTCGTAGGGGTGCGCGGAGGTGCCGATGTCGAAATCCTTGGGCTGGCGCTCGAGCAGCAGATCGCGTACGCCCCCGCCGACCAGGTATGCCACGTGCTCGCCCTGGTGCAGCCGGTACAGCACCTTAAGGGCGTCTGGATCGATGTTGCGCCGTGAAATCGAGTGTTGGGCGCGCGGAATGATGTTGGGGGCGACCACTGGTGGTGATTATAGCAACGGGTGGGCCGAGAAGTCTCTAACCATCTGATAGGGAAGACGTTAGCTGGTCGCCTGAGCTCCCTGCCGCATGTTGGCCCGTTCCCTGCCGCACCCCCCACGATCGACTGAACTGGACGCCTCGCGCCACTCGATTTGTCCCAGGGCGTCTCGAAACGGAACACCCGGGAAGTGTCGGCAGAAGCCCACCCTGCGCCTTGGCTGCACGGGGCTGCACACATCGACCGGGGGTGACGCATGTCCAGGCGTGTCTCGTTCTCTGGCAGGAACCTTGTAACTCCGACCCGCGTGCCGGCGGTGTGCGGCCGGCGAACGGATCGCGGGGATCCGGGAACTCCGAGGTTGAGGCGGACTACATGCTTGACTACTCGTTCACTCAGGACACGGACGCGGCTGTCGCGTTGACCGGTGCAGCGTCACCCCCGCTGCGCGCCAGGTTTCGGAGCCTCGTGCAATCACCATTGCGCGCGGGATTGTTGCGATACCTTCACGGGCAGACGGCTGATGCCTACGAGGTCGACGCGCTCGTGCAGACGTTCGGGCGCATGCGCGTGGACATCGAGAACTGTCTCAACGAGCTTGTTCGCCACGGTGTCGTCGGTCGGGTCGCCGGCGATCCGTCGAGCTACGCGGCCAAGGTCGCGCCGGACCCTGCCCTGGCCGAGCTCGTACATGAGTTCGTGGCCGATCGCCCCGGATCGCTCGATGGAGAGCAGTCGCCGTCGTTCAACCAGTTCCGCGAGATGATCGGACGCGATGAGAAGATGTTGCTCGTGTTCGAGTCGATCCGCATCGTGGCCAAGACGGATATCTCGGTCCTGATCCTGGGGCCGACCGGATCGGGAAAGGAGCTCGTGGCTCGAATGGTGCACGAGCTCAGCCGACGAAGCCACGAGAAGTTCCAGGCGGTCAACTGTGCCGCGTTGCCCGACACCTTGTTCGAGTCGGAGTTGTTCGGGTACGAGAAGGGCGCCTTCACGGGAGCGGACAGCCAGAAGCCAGGGCGGATCGAGCTGGCCCACGATGGCACGTTGTTCCTCGACGAAATTGGCGATCTCTCGCTGTTCGCCCAGGCCAAGTTGCTGCGTGTGGTGGAGGAGCGGCGGGTCGAACGCCTGGGTGGGCGACGGCCGACCGAGGTCGATTTCCGGCTGCTCTGTGCGACCAACCAGCCGCTTGAGCAACTGGTGAACGAATCGAAGTTTCGTGAGGATCTCTACTACCGCATCAATGCGTTCACCATCCGGCTCCCATCGCTGCGCGAGCGCTCGGTCGATATTCCGCTGCTGGCGGACCGATTCCTTACGCGCTACTGCGCGGCTCAGGGACTGCCGCTCGACAGCAAACGGTTCTCCAAGGATGCGGTTGATCTGTTGATGGCCTATCCGTGGCCGGGCAACATCCGTGAGCTGGAAGCTACGGTCTCGCGCGCCGCGCTCTCGGCAGGCCGAAGCATCCGTCCCGAGCACGTCCACTTCCTACACGGTGAATCGGCTCGTGCCGTCTCCGCGAATCCATCGACGCCCGGTATCAGGACGCTCCGGGAGGTCGAATGCGAGCACATCAAGCGGGTACTGGATGCACTCGGCTGGAACAAGAAGAAGACCGCCCGGCTGTTGAAAATCAGTCGCGAGACTCTCTACCGGAAGATCGCCGAGTACGGGCTCAGCCCCGACGACTCTGAGGTCGCACCGTTGAGCGCCCGAGGGGTCGAGGTCGCATAATGAGTCGAAGCCCTCTCTCCTGGCGCGGTCAGCTCTACATCGCAGCGGTGTTCCTCGCGGGCATCGGGACGGTGGCGGGGTCCGTGTATGGCCTGCGAGCCTCGGGGCTGGGCTACCAGTGGCTGCTCCTGGCAGTGCTGACGTGGGTGAGTGGGCCGTTCGCCATCAAGGTTCCGACGATCTCGGCGACGATCTCGGTCTCGGAAGCGTTCATTTTCACCTCGATATTGCTGTACGGTCCCGGTCCGGCAACCATCACGGTTGCACTCGATGGCCTGTTCACGTCGATCTACCGTCGCAACACCGCCCCGCGACGCATCCTGTTCAACGTGGGCGAACCAGCCGTGTCGTGCTGGGTCGGCGGCCATCTCTTCTACCTGCTCGCGGGCGTACCACCGCTCGCCACGGCAGAGGGGCAGATCCTGCAGCTCTTCCTGCCAGTCATGTTGCTGGGCGGTGCGTACTTCCTGCTCAACAGTGGGCTGACGGCGATTGCCGTGTGGTTCGAATCTGGCGTGTCGCCGCTCGTGGTGTGGCGAAAGCATTTCGCCTGGTTGTCGGTCAACTACTTCGGCGGTGCGTCCATCGCGGTGCTGCTGGCCGTCAACATGCGAGTTGTGAATATCGGCAGCCTGATCGCGATCGCACCTCTGCTGGTCATTCTCTATCTCACGTTCCGATCCTGGACGACGCACCTCGAGGATTCACACCGACACCTCACGGAGCTCAACGAGTTGTATATGTCGACGGTGGAATCGCTCGCGACGGCCGTCGACGCGAAGGACCAGGTGACGCACGGCCACATCCGCCGTGTGCAGACATTCTCGGTGCGCCTGGCCCGGGCGCTCGGCATCACGAGTGAGCTCGAGATCAAGGCCATCGAGGCGGCGGCGCTGTTACACGACATGGGGAAGCTGGCCATTCCGGACTACATTCTCAACAAGCCGGGCAAGCTCACACCGGCTGAGTACGAGAAGATGAAGATGCACGCCGCGGCAGGTGCCGAGATCCTAGCGGCCGTGAAGTTCCCCTACCCCGTCGTTCCGGTCGTGCGCCACCACCACGAGGCTTGGGACGGTAGCGGTTATCCTGACGGTATCCAGGGATCGGACATTCCGATCGGCGCTCGCATCCTATCCGTCATCGACTGCTTCGACGCGCTCACGTCTGATCGGCCGTATCGGCCCGCCATGACGAACGAGCGGGCGCTCGAGATCATCAAGGAGCGTCAGGGCACGCTCTACGACCCGATCGTGGTCGACGCTTTCGTCAAGAATCACGGCGAGGTGTGCGCGCCCATCGATTTGCCCGAGGCGCCCGCGAACACGGTCATCACGCAGGTCATCGAGGCGTGCCGGGAGCCGTGGGAGCCGGCGGACACTGCGGACGACGAGGCGCCAGCGGAAAACTGCGGAGACGCCATTCTGGGGCTGTGTGAGCTGGCCGATGTGGCGGCCGGCCATGCGACGCTCGACGAGGTGGCGGAGCTCAGCGCCAGACACTTGCGACGCGTCGCTCCGGCGTCGCTCGTGGCTTTCTACGTCATCGAGCCGAGATGTCAGCAGTTGGTGTTGGCTCACGCGTCCGGGTACGGCGAAGACCGGCTGTCAGGTCTCCGCATCGATCTCGGAGGGGGCCTGAGCGGCTGGGTCGCGGCGAACGGGACGAGCATGGTGAATTCGGATCCCGCGCTCGACCTCGGCCCGCGGCTCGGCGCCATGGAGCCACGTCCTGAGAGCTCCTTGGCCACGACGCTTGTGAGTGACGGCCGCACGGTGGGCGTGCTGACCCTCTATGGGATGAAGCCTGACGCCTTTACACCTCAGCACACGAAGGTCGTGGAGTTGGTGGCCCGGCAATTGGGCCCGGTGGTCGAGCAAGCCGCCCGTTTTCGTGACGAGCAGGTGTCGGTGCTTCGTGATCCCCAGACCGGATTACCGAATCATTCTTACCTCGAGCGACTCGTGGCATCTCCGGGATTTTCTGACAGCCTGATGATGAAGGCGCTCGGGGTACTCAGGGTGAGCCTGAGCGTGCCCGACGAGGCCGACGACGCCAAACGCGACACCGAGATGTTCCGGGTCGCGACGGCGGTGACCCAGGCGGTACGCGTCGCCGACATGGTGTTCCGGACCGACGCCCGAGAGATCGTGGTCTTGATGCCTGAGTGCGACGCGAGTGCCGGCGAGCTCGTCGAGCGACGCATCCTGTCCGGCTTTCTCCAGGGCGCTGCGGCGCCAAGTCGTGCGGTCCTGTCGGTAGGATTCGGATGCGCGCCCCTCGACGGGTCGACGTTGGAGGTTCTTCTGGATGCCGCCGAGCGGCGCGTGAGTCCGCGCAGACCTCCGTCGGTCCTCGACGTGCCCGCCGCACCAGACGGCGCCGAGGCGGAGCCGGTTCGTGTCGGCGCCGCGGGCTTCGTAGAGGGCGCGCGATGACCCCGCGGTCAGACGCTGCGGCGTCCCCCGAGTCGTTCCGGTCGCTGCCGCTGGTGGCTCGGATCTATATTGCCGCGACCGTGGTGCTCGGTGGACTCGCGATTCTCTGGAGCGTGGCGTCACCCGATTTCAGCTACCCGTTCCTGCTCTTCGTCTTTCTCGGCCTGGCCTGGATGAGTGCGGCGCTGAAGGTGTCGCTTCCCCTCACCCGGAGTGGCTCGAGCATGTCACTGTCTTATCCGGTCGCCTTCACCGCCCTGCTCGTTCTGGGCGTCGAGTCGGCGATCCTGGTGGCCGTGACCAGCGGCTTCATACAGTGCACCTACCGGCCGAAAGCGGCCAACCCGACCCATCGCACACTGTTCAGCATGGCGTCGCTTGGGTTGGCGGTCCTGGGTGCGGGCCTCGCCTACGAGACGAACCGCGCTGGGCAGTCGGACGACCTGCTCGGTTTTGCGATGCCGGTTGTCGTGGCCACCATCGCATACTTCTTCTTGAACACCGTCCTGATCGCGGTAGCCGTCGGGACGTCGACGCGTCAGTCGCCCTGGACTCTGTGGCACCGGAACTTTTTGTGGAGCGCGCCCAGCTACTTCGTGGGATCCGCTGTTGCCAGCGCCGCAGCCTTACTGGTGCAGTTCGAGCTGTATGGGTGGATTCTGCTGAGCGCACCGCCGCTCTACCTGACCTACCGCAGCTACGGCACGTTCATGGATCGAATCCACGACGAGCAGCGGCAAGTGCGGCAGGCGGCGGACGTCCAGCATTCGATCATCGAGTCGTTGGTCCTGGCCATCGAAGCCAAGGACACAGTGGCTCAGGCACACCTCGAGACCATGCAGATCATGGCCGAGGGCCTTGGCCGCGCGGTCCACATGGACGAGGATGACGTCCGCTGCCTCGCGTCGGCTGCCATGCTGCACGACATCGGTAACCTTGCGGTACCCGAGCACATACTGGCAAAGCCGGCACCCCTGACCTCCGAAGAGTACGAGAAAGTCAAGATTCACTCTCGTGTCGGCGCCGAGATCCTGCAGTCGGTCCCGTTTCCCCGACCAGTGGCCCCGCTGATTCTGGCGCACCACGAGCGATGGGACGGTCGCGGCTACCCCGCGGGCTTGGCCGGCGATCAGATTCCGCTCGGCGCCCGGGTCCTGGCGATCGTTGACAACTACACCGCGCTCATGTCCGATCGTCCGCATCGGCCGGCTCGGACCCGCGCCGAGGCCCTCCTATTCGTCAAGCAACGCGCAGGCAAGGTCCTGGATCCAGATCTCGTCCGCACCTTTGTCGAGATCCTGCCGGCCCTCGAACGACAGGTCAGCGCCCGCGCCGACCGCTCGCCTGCGCGCGTCCCGGTCATGTCGGACGTGTCACCCTCGGGCAACCGCATCGACCGGCCTTTCGAGGAGATTGCACTCGCGCACCGGGAAGCCCGAGTGCTGGGGAAGATTGCCGAGACCCTCGGTTCGAGTCTGGGAATCGAGGAGACCGTGTCCGTGATTGCCGATCGCTTGGGAGCGATCTTGCCGATTTCCACTTGCGCCCTGTTCCTCTGGCGCGAGGAGAACGGTCGGTTCGAGTGCCGCCATGCCGCAGGACCAGAGGGGCACCTCGTCGCAGAGCGGACGTCCGAAACGACCGAGAGCCTATCGCAGGTCGTAGGTTTGCCCTCGAGTGCGGTCTTCCCCCTGAGCCACGATGCGACGCCGTTCGGAGCCATCGCCGTCTACCACACGAGTCTGGGTGCCTACACCGATGATCATCGTCGGCTGTTGCATCGTTTCGCTCAGCAGGCCGCCTCCGTCGTGCACAACGCGGTCGTGTTCGACCGCACGCACGAGGCATCGCTGACCGACGCGCTCACCGGTCTGGCGAATCGGCGGTCGATGCAGGACCATCTCGCGAAGGACCTGGCCCGAGCCCGCCGTGAAGAGAGCAGCGTGGCGGTCATCATGCTGGACCTCGACGAATTCAAGCAGATCAACGATTGTCACGGACACGAGGCGGGTGACCGGGCTCTTCGGCAGGTCGCCGCCGCGCTCCGCGCGCAGGTGCGCACCTTCGATCTCTGTGCGAGGCTCGGCGGCGACGAATTCGTCGTCGTGCTCTGGCAGTGCGCCGCCGAGCAGGCCGAGCAAAAACGGCGCGATCTGCAAACCGCGATCGCAGCCGCGCGCATCGAAACCGAGTCGGGCGACGTGCTCTCGCTCGGCATCAGCGCGGGCGTGGCCGTCTTGGACGAGGACGGCGGGACCGCCGATCAGCTCCTGGCCGTTGCGGACCAGAGAATGTACATCGACAAGAGCGCCCGCCGTCTGCAAGTCGAGCGGGCAACCCCCGCCGCCAGCTGATACCCCTGGGTCGACCTGGCCGAACGCGAGCCAGGCTCTCGCCCCCGGTTTCGTGATCGTGTGTCGCGAAACCAGACACCGGCCAGTAGTCACATCCCCTCGGTCGTCGGTGTCGATGTCCGTAAATGTTGTCACTAAGCTCTTTATCGATTCTCGTCGGTTCGGTTCGGACCTTGCACACTCGTTCGTCGGCTCAATCGTGGGCCACGAGATGGAGTCGAGAGAGGCGAGATCAAAATGACGAGACGACATGCGGCTGGGTCGAAAACGACTTCCGGGACGTTGGCGTTCGCGCTGGCGTGTGTGGCGGTGGCCTGTCTGAGCGGACCGATGATCGCCGGGCAGGAAAGGGACGACGGCATGGAGCGCGCCCGGATGAAGCTGGACCGAATGCTCCAGGGAGCGGTCGATGCCCACCGCGACGAGACCGTCCGGGTGATCATACGGGCAGCTGCTGGCGAGCTGGATGCCCTGCGAGCCTTCGTCGAAGAGTCTGGCCACGATGTCATGCACGAGTTCACGTCGATCGGAGCCCTGACCGTGAAGCTCACCGTCGGCGATCTGCTCGAGTTGGCAGCCGACCCAGTCGTGGCGAGCGTCTCGAGCGATGGCAAGCTGGGGCCCGACCCGGTGCATCGCGACTCGCGCACGCTGGTCTTGCCCGGTACGCAGGCCGTGCTCATCAAGACGGCCCCGGGCCGTCTCGCCAATGTGGTCGCTGACCTGGAGATGCACCACGACGAGGTCACGACGACCAACCACAAGACTCACATGATCGCGGCACACGTGCACGTCGGTGACGTTGACGTCCTGGCCAGAAATCCCTCCATCGTGTCGATTGTGGTCGAGCCGGCCCGGCAGTCGCGTCGCTGAAGCTCGAGCGTCGAGGCCGGCTGCGCGCGGACGTTGCGCTCATACCTTCCCTTCCCGATCTCAGTCCCTTCCAGAGCACGCGGTCTCGGAGTCGACGAGTCGACGAGGCGTCGCGCGCGCCTTCGGCTGCTTCCGGCGCATCCCTGGCACATCACTGCACATACGAGCGACGAACACGGCAAGCTCGACGAGGCACTGCGTCGGGTGGTGGATGATGATCGACCTGGCGCGCATCGCGTCATCGTGCGCACGAGGGCGGGCGCGCGAGCCCGAAAGGCTCTCGATCTCGAGCGGTCCGGTCGAGCGGTCATCCGGGAGCATCGAGAAATCGACGGCATCGCGCCCTCGGCCATCACTGCTGGAGCGGTCGACTTCAACAACACGGTGACGCGAGCCGACGATCTCGTGGCGGACTTCAGCTCTCGCGGTCCAACCTGGTACGACGCGTACGCCAAGCCGGATCTCGTGGCGCCAGGACGGCGGCTCGTGGCCTCGGCCGCGCTGAACAGCTCGCTCTATCACGATCACCCGAACCTCCATGTGGCCCATGAGGGTCAGCCGGCCTACCTGCGCCTCAGCGGTACCAGCATGTCAGCGGCGATCACCACCGGCGTGGTTGCGCTCATGCTGGCTGCAGCGACTGACGGCGGATCTGCCCACGATGGACACGACGCCGGCGCTCGTGGCGACGGCTCCAGTTCGGCTCCGGCACGGGGCTGACGGCGAACGCCGTGAAGGCGATTCTGCAGTTTACGGCGAACGAAATGCCAGGTATCGACGTTGATGAGTCAGGGCGCGGGGTCCCTGAACGCCGCCGGCGCCATCCGCGTGGTCAAGGCCATCGACACGAGCCGACGCGAGGGTGAGTTCTGGCTCACCGCAACGCCTACCCCTTCGGACGTCATCGCCCGCGAGGTCGTGACCTGGTCGCAGCGCATCGTCTGGGGCGACCGCCTCGTCTGGGGTGACACCCTGCTGGCTGGGCTACGACGACGGGACGGAGGTGCTCTACGGCGACCGGATCGTCTGGGGCGAGCGCCTGGTGTGGGGCGACCTCGCGAGCGCGCCGAACGCTGGGGCCACTACCGAGGCGACCAGCGTCAGCGACTAGGGCTACTAGTCCCGACCCCGGCGTCTCGCACGGTTGAGGCGCGAATGTACCGGCCGGTCGCTCAGGAACCCTCTGGAGTGGCTGGCCGCTTCTTGTTTTCGGCCTCTCTGGCACCTTCACGAGACACTGTCGGACCGCCCGCAACGGCACGATACATAGAACCGTGGAGTTGGAGGCAACCACCGATTTTCTGATCGGCGTGGACTCTGATCCGGATCGAGGGTCCGACGAGCCAGCCGAGGAGGCGGTTTCGACCGCCGAGGCTGCGTCTGAGCCTCGGGTCGATGCCCTGGCCGTTCCGAACTGGCACGCAGGCCTGCCCACGCTCCATGGTCAGCACGTCACGCTCCGGGAGCCGGATGAGGCCGACGCGGAAAGCCTTGTGGCGATGTTAGCCACGGAGGAGGTTGGGCGGTTCATGAACCGGCCGCCGAGTCGCCCGGAGGCGTTCGCGGCGTTCACGCGCTGGGCGCGCACTCAGCGGCGGCTGGGACGGAACTTCTGTTACGGGATCATTCCCGAGGGTCATGACCATCCAGTCGGGCTAATCCAGGTCCGCCAAGTCGAGCCGGGGTTCGCCAGTGCCGAATGGGGTTTCGCGATCGGTCAGCCGTACTGGGGCAAGAACATCTTTCCACCCGCGGGCCGCATGGTCATCGATTTCATCTTTCGGAGTACCGCGGCGCACCGGCTCGAGGCGCGATCGGCCATCCAGAACGGTCGAGCGAACGGCTCGCTCAAGAAGCTCGGCGCGACACCGGAGGGCGTGCTTCGCCAGTCGTTCATCGTCAACGAGGAGCCACTCCATCAGGTGCTCTGGGCGCTCCGATCCGAGGAGTGGCCGCTCGCCGACCCACCTTGCCCCTACTGGGTCGAACCTGCTCCACCCGACGCGAACGAAGCGCCAGAGGTCGAATCGGCGACTGCCTCCAAACCCGTTCGCGCGGCCGCGCCGGTCGCCGACTGGTGCGTCCAGGTGCCCGAGCTACGGGGCGCGGGCGTGACCGTACGCGAGCTTCGCGACTCGGATGCGGAGCCGCTCGTCCGGCTCGTCACGACGCCCGATGTCGGCCGCTACATCCTTCCGCCGCCCGGCACACTCGAGGGTTTCCGACGATTCATCGCCTGGGCGCTCGAAGAGCGAGCCGCCGGACGGTACGTCTGCATGGGTGTCGTTCCCGATGGCTGCGACCACGCCGTCGGAATCTTCCAACTCCACCGTGTGGACCAGGTGTTCAATATCGGAGAGTGGGGCTTCGTGCTGGGTCGACCGTACTGGGGGTCGGGGCTGTTTCCCGAGAGTGCTCGGCTTTTCCTCGACTTCACGTTCGACACGGTGGGGGTGAGACGGCTCGAGGCACGCGCCGCCCAGGCTAACGGGCGCGCGAATGGCGCGCTACGCAAGCTCGGCGCCGCCCGCGAAGGATCGATGAAGCGGTCGTTCCTCCTGGGCGGCGAGTACCACGACGACTACCTGTGGTCGATGCTCCCGGAGGACCGGGAGCAGTGACCCCTAGACTCGTCGCCTGTCTTCGCTGACCAAGGACAGGACACTAGCCCTTCGATCTTCCGAACAGCAGCCGGTAGATGATCAGCAAGACCATCGCGCCGGCGATTGACATGATGAAGCCGGCCGGCTCGCCCGGCGTATACCAGCCCATCGTCTGACCCGCGTAGCCGCCCACCACTGCGCCCGCGATCCCGATGAGGACCGTGACGATGAAGCCGCCCGGATCCTTCCCGGGCAGCAGGAACTTCGCGATGACCCCGACGACCAAACCGAAAACGACCCATCCAAGGATTCCCGTCAAGCCCACCAGTCACCTCCTCGAATCCAGCACGAACGACGAATTGGCGATCAACGAACCGTCAACCACCAATCACCAACCACCAACCACCAATCACTGGTTACCTGCCACTCGTATCTTATCCCTTCGCGTCACGCCAGTTGTCTCCGATCCCGACGTCCACCGTCAAGGGCACTCTGAGGGCGGCGGCTCGCTCCATGTGATGGCAGGCCATTTGCGCGACCTCCTCGGCGTCCTCGCGATGAGCTTCTAGCAGCAGTTCGTCGTGGACCGTCAGGATCATCCGAGCCGGTCGATCCCCGCGTGCAAGGCGACGGACGAGGCCTCCGTGCAGGTCGATCATCGCGCGTTTGAGGATGTCGGCGGCGGTGCCCTGGATCGGCATGTTGACCGTGACGCGCTCGGCGGCGGCCCGGATCTGGCCGTTTCGGCTCTGCAGCTCCGGCACGGATCGTCGACGCCCGAACATCGTTCGCACCATGCCGGACAGGCGCGACTCCTCGATCGTACGATCGATGAACTCGCGAACGCGCGGAAAGCCGTCGAAGTAGGCGTCGATGAACTCCTGAGCGATCTGGGGCGTGACGCCGATGTCGCGCGCGAGCGTGAAGGCCGTCTTTCCGTAGAGCAGGGCATAGTTGATGATCTTGGCGCGCCGTCTGAGCTCGTGTTTGTCGAGACCGCTGTCGGAGCCAAAGACCTTCTCGGCCGTCTGGTCGTGGATGTCCGCGCCCTGCAGGAACGCGTTGATGAGCGCGTCATCGCCCGAGAGGTGCGCGAGGACCCTGAGCTCGATCTGCGAGTAATCAGCCGAGATGAGCACGTAATCGGGATCGGCCACGAATGCAGCCCTGATCTCGCGGCCCAGTTCGGTGCGGATGGGGATGTTCTGCAGGTTGGGGTCGCTGCTGCTCAGCCGTCCGGTGGCCGCCACCGCCTGATTGAAGCTCGTGTGGACCCGGCCGGTATCGGGGTGGACGAGCTGCGGCAGGGCATCCACGTAGGTGCCCTTCAGCTTCTGGAGCCCGCGCCATTCGAGTACGAGGCGCGGTAGTTCGTGCGTCAGTGCCAGTTCCTCCAGCACTTCGACAGCCGTTGACGCCGCCCGAGTCTTTCCGGTTCGTCTCGACGTCGGCAGCTGGAGTCGCTCGAAGAGCACCTCGGCCAGCTGCTTCGGCGAGTTGATGTTGAATTCCGATCCAGCCAGCTCGAACACGCGGGCGCTCAGGACGCCGAGCTGCGCGTCGATCCGGCGCGACTGCGACGCCAGCGCGCCGAGGTCGACCCGGATGCCGGCCCGTTCGATCTCCACCAGCACCGGGATCAGCGGTATCTCGAGCGACTCGTAGACGTCATCCAGCTCCTCCGCGTGCAGCTGCGCGGGCAGTCGGTCGGCGAGCTGCAGCGCGATGTCGGTCCGCTCGCCCGCGTAGTCGAGAACCGCGTCGATCGGGAGCGCAGCGAAAGGCTGCGCCTTCGCACCCCGGCCGCGCACCTCGTCCGCGGTCATGGCCTTGTAGCCGAGGTGCGCGAGCGCCGTCGGCTCGAGCGTGTGGGACGAACCCGTGGCGTCGAGCAGGTAGCTCGCGAGCATCGAGTCGTGCGCGAGTCCGCGCAGCATGACACCGAACCGCGCCAGGACCATTGACTCGAACTTCAAGTCGTGCCCGACCTTGGCGATTCCCTCATCCTCCAGCACCGGCCCCAGGATGTCGAGCGCCGCGCGGACGCCCAGGTCGCCCGCGGCATCGAACCCCTGGTGTCCGCACGGCACGTACCAGGCTTGGTGCAGGCGACACGATACGGCGATCCCGACGATGCCGGAGCGCATGGCGGCGTCCGAATCCCCGAGGATTCGAATCGCGAACCGCCCGCTGTCGCGCAGATGAGCCACGACCGGCTCGAGCTCGGCGCGTGTTCGGACGGCCACGTAGTCGCGGGGTACGGTCTCGGCCGTGGGTGCATACTCCGCCACGAGCGTCCTGAAGCCGAGTGCGGAGAACAGCTCGTAACATCTGGCGGCGTCTGCACCGCCGAACCGAAGCCTGTCCGGCTCGAGCTCGACCGGAACGTCCGTATGAATGCGCACGAGATCCCGACTCTGCAGGGCCGCGTCGGCATGCCCCTCCAGGGCGTTGCGGTAGCGTTTCTGGGGGATGTCGGCCGTGTGGGCGATGAGCTCGTCGAGCGAACCGTGGGCGGCGATGAGCTCGCGCGCCCCCTTCTCCCCGATTCCGGGGACGCCCTTCACGTTGTCGACCGAGTCGCCCATCAGGGCGAGGACGTCGACCACCCGGGATGGCTCGACGCCGAACTTCTCCTTCACCCCCGGCGCGTCGAACCAGGTGCCGTCATCACGCGGGTTGTAGACTCTGATGGAATCCTTGACGAGTTGGAAGAAATCCTTGTCGCCCGTGACGATCGACACCTCGAGGTCGGCCTCGACCGCCTTCATCGCCAGGGTGCCGATCACGTCGTCGGCCTCGTACCCTTCGTGAGTGATCACCGGGACACCCAGGGCCTCGCACGCCTCGTGGACCCATGGGACCTGCTCGGCGAGGTCCACTGGCATCGGCGCCCGGTTGGCTTTGTAGTCGGCAGCGATCTCGCTTCGAAACGTCGGTCCCGGTAGATCGAACGCCGCGGCAATCAGCTCTGGCTGATGATCGGCCAGGAGCTTGCGGAGCATCGTGACGAAGCCGTAGACGGCGTTCGTCGAACGACCGTCGGGTCCCGTCAGGCCTCTGATGGCGTGATAGGCCCGGTACATCTGCGAACTGCCGTCGATGAGATACAGGCGACGCGCGGTCGGTGGAGTCATGGCGGGCCGATCGGGGTGGCGAGTATATCATCGGGCAGCGACGGAGCTTCTGTTCGTTCCCCAGCAACGGCCCTCCGACCGTCCATGTATGGACTGATGATCAAGGTGCTCGTGACCGTCGGCCTGCTCCAGGCGTCGTGTGCCGGCTTGCTGGCGCCGCGGTATGAGTACGAGGAGTCGATGCGCCTGAATCTCGACGGGTCGGGCACCGTCACCGTCATCGCGTCGGTGCCGGCCCTGGCGGCCTTGCGTGGGTTGGCTCTCGGCCCGGACCCGTCGGCTGCGCCCGAGCCCGTGGTGCTGCAGCGCCGGTACGAGTCACCTGCCGTGGCGGTGGTCCGCCTCGGGCGATCGTGGCGACGCAGTGGGCGTTGGTTCGTCCAGATTCACGTCGAGTTCGATGATGTTCGCGCGCTCTCGGAGGCGGCTCCGTTTGCGTGGTCTGCGTATGACTTGGTCCGTGTCGACGAGGTGTACCACTTCACACAGACCGTGGCGCGGAGTGACCGCCCGGGAGCCGGATGGTCCGGGTGGGATGGAGACGAGCGCGTGGCGTTCCGGCTCGATCTGCCGAGCCGGATCTTTTTCCACAACGCGCCGTCGAAACGGATCGAGCGCGGTAACAGACTGACCTGGGAGCAGACGCTCTACGAGCGCCGCGACGGCGCCCCGCTGAACATCGAGGTGCGCATGGGGACGACCAGCATTCTCCGTCGGACACTCGCGCTGTTCGGGGCGGCGTTCTTCGCGTCGCTCGCGGTGCTGGGAGGCCTGGTCTGGTGGATGGTGCGGAAAGGACGAAGTGAGCCGGGGTGACCGCCAGACGACTGGTCGCCGGCCGCGACTCCCAAGCGCCAGGGGAGGATGGCGCCCGAGAGTCGTCGGCCGCGACCTCGCGTGTTCAGCGATTCCGTCGTTGCTGCCGGCGCTCTTCCATACGCTGGCGTCGCTCCTGCATTCGCTCCTCGCGCTCCGCCTTGAGTTCCGCCGCCCGCTGGCGCTGCTCCGGGGTCAGCAGATTCATCACGTCTCGGCGTGCCTGCGATCCGATGACAGCCAGTTCCACCTGGGCCGCGGCGACGCCTTGGTGGGCGCTTCGGATGGCGCCCTCGTTGAACGCGTCGGCCGTCATGGCATCGCGTAGGGCTTCACCCGCCTCGCGTGCCTGGGTACCGAGTTGGTCGAACTGTGGCCTGTATTGCTCGAAGACCGCCCGCACCTGCTCCCGCTGGGCGTCAGTGAGATCGAGAGCACGCAGCCCCCGCATGATGGCGCCCGGTCCGCCCGGTCCGCCGGGACCCTGGCGACTGAACTGCGGGCCCCTGAAGCCGCGACCCCGGCCGGCCTGCGCCTGAACCGTCCCGGCGGTTACGAGCCCGGCTATCGCCAGCCCGAAGGCCAGTCCGACGATTGTTCGCGGGCGTAAGAACCTCGTTGCCGTTGCCATATCCGTTCCTCCTTGCGAGCCGGTGAGTCCAGCCTCTTGACCAGAGTTGCCCGTGCCGCTCGCCGCCCGGGCCCTCTGAATCGTTCTAATTGAGTAGACGGCCCAACCGTGACAGAGGTGTGGCGGAAGTGTGAAACGTCGGTGACGGCCGGAAACGGAGCGAGTCGAGGCCTGTTTCTGGCGATCAACTTGCTATGCTTGCGAAAGACGGGGCCGTTGGCTGGATTCATCCGGCCCTGGCTCACCTTTCGGCGCGTGAGGAGTGTTGGATTCCATAGCCGCTCCGCGAGTACTCGTCGTCGAGGACGAATCCAGCATTCGGGAGCTCGTGTGCCTGCACCTCGGACTCGAGGGTCACGACTGCGACGCGGTGGGTGACGGCCATGAGGCCCTGACGCAGGCGGGTCGCCGGCACTACGACCTCGTGGTGCTCGACCTGATGATACCGGGGCTCGACGGGCTGACGGTGTGTAAAGCGATCAGACGCGACGAGAGGAATCACGACGTCCCGATCTTGATGCTGACGGCGCGCCGGGAGGAGTCGGACAAGGTGCTCGGTCTCGAGAGTGGCGCCGACGACTATCTGACGAAACCGTTCGGTGTCCGTGAGTTCGTGGCGCGCGTTCGCGCGTTGCTTCGGCGGCGCCGTGCTGCGGCGCGTGCGGGGACCGATGCAGCCGCGGATGTTGCTCCGCCGATCGTCGAGAAGGTCCTCACCGTGCACAACCTCGAGGTGGATCCCGCCCGGCGCCTGGTCCGGGTGGACGGGCGCGAGGTCGAGCTGACCGCGCGCGAGTTCGGGCTCCTCCACGTGCTGGCGACCCATCCGGGCATCGTGTTCAGTCGGGACGCGCTACTGGCGCGTGTCTGGAAGGGCGAGACCTTCGTGACCGACCGCAGCGTCGACACGCTCGTGAAACGGCTTCGCAAGAAACTCGAGCCGGAGGCCCCGAAGCCGGCTCTCATCCTCACCGTGTGGGGCGCAGGCTACAAGATGGCTGATGTCTGAGCGGGCCTGGTACCGAAGTCTCTACTGGCGCATCGCCCTCGGGTTCATTCTGTTCTTGGGCGGGATGCTCGTCGTGCAGGGTGGGCTCTTCATCTGGCTGGCCGTCGGCTCGTCGGCTGCCGGGCTCGCACCGGAAGCGATGGACGATCTGTCGCGCGTCATCGCCGCGGACGTCGGCGAGAGGCTTGGCCGTGACGAATCGGTGGATGTCGAGGGCTACCTCCGCGAGCGGTATGGCGACGTGGCCGCGCTGGTCGTGGTGGTGTTTCCAGATGGCCGCGTGGCGTCTGCGACGGACGCCGAGCTCCCCGAGCCTCTGGTTCGCCTCGCGCAGAACCGGCTACGGCGGCGCCCTGGGCGCTTCCGGCGCGTGCCACCGCAGGGTCGCGGCCCTCGCGGGATCGGCTTGACCCCGGTCTTCGTGCGAAACCGACCTGCGGCGATGGTCTTGGTCACGCGCGACCGGCCGTGGATCGCTGTCGTTCGCGAGCTCGGCCCGATCATGCTCGTGGTGGCGGCCCTCCTGCTGGCCAGCGGGACGGGTCTCGCCGCGCTCGTGATCTTCCGGCCGGCGCATCGCCAGCTGCGCGCCCTCGAGGCCGCGACCGACCGGCTGGGGGCGGGCGAGCTGAACGCGAGGGCTCCGACCGAGGGCGGTGACGAGATCGCGAACGTGGCGTCGGCGTTCAATCGCATGGCCGCCGATCTCGAGCGACGCGAAGCCGAGCTGCGTGCCGCCGACCGGACCCGCCGCCAGTTGCTCGCCGACGTCTCCCACGAGCTCATGACTCCGCTCACGGCGATTCGCGGCTATCTCGAGACGCTGCAGATGTCGGACCTCGACATCGACGAGCCGACGCGAGTTCGGTACCTCGGGATCATGTCCGACGAGTCACAGCGACTCGAGCAGCTCATCGGCGACTTGCTCGAGCTGTCACGCTTCGAGGCCGGCGGCATCTCGCTCACACTCGGTGAAGCGTCTGTGCCCGAGCTGTTCGCCCGCGTCACGGCCAGACACGAGCGAGCGGCTCGCGAGCGTGGCGTCATGCTGACCAGCACGGTAGCGGGGGGGGCGGACGTCGTGCGGGCCGACCCTGATCGCCTGGAGCAGGCACTCCAGAACCTGGCGGCGAACGCCTTGCGGCACACGTCGCCGGGCGGCCGCGTCGCGCTCGAAGCTAAACGTGACGCCGAACGTGACGCGGACACGATTGTGCTCTCGGTGCGCGATACCGGTGAGGGCATCAGCCCGGATCATCTTCCGCATGTCTTCGATCGCTTCTACAAGGCCGACGAGTCGCGCCGGGGCGCGGTGAGCGGGAGCGGTCTGGGCCTTTCGATTGTCAAGGCGATCGTCGAGCTTCATGGAGGGTCGATTCAGGTTCGGAGCGAGCCGGACGTCGAAACGGTGTTCGAGGTCCGGCTGTCGGCCGCCCGCGCCGCCTCCGTGAACGACCTGGCGTCCGCCTGAGTCATTTATTACAGTCACAGGCCGCTGACGAGTTGCTCGCGCGCGAGAATCGTCTCGCGGGGGTCGTGACGTCAACCACGAACGACAATCTGCCTTCCCTGTACTTTTACCAGCGGCGAGGGCACGCCATCGTCGAGGTCGTGCCTGGAGCGCTGCGAGGGCACGGTGGAGGCGTGGGGTTCGCGGGCATTCCCGTGCGCGATGAGATCAGGCTCGAGAAGCCGATCTCATAGCACAACCATCGTCATGATGCCGGCGGCCATGAGCAAGATCTGGCGGATGGCGCTGGCGTCGATCGTCCCGCGATGCAAGTCGGGAATGAGGTCGGCCATCGCCACGTAAAGCAGGTTACCGGCCGCGAACGGAAGCACGAACGGGAGCATGGATGGGAGGCTCTCGACCGCCAGCCACATGGCGACGACCCCCAACACCGCCGCGCCGCCCGACAGCATGTTGAGGGTGAGCGCCCGCCGACGGGTGTAGCCGGCACCCAGGAGCACGGCGAAGTCTCCGACCTCCTGGGGGATCTCGTGGGCCGCGACCGCGATCGCCGTGCTGATACCCAGCGGAAGCGACGTCAGCACTGCGGCACAGATGATCGCGCCGTCGACGAAGTTGTGGAGCCCATCGCCGATCAAGATCAAGGTTGCGGTGGACCCGTGGACCTCGCAATCCTCGGTGTGGCAGTGGCGCCACAGCACGAGTTTCTCGAGCACGAAGAAGGTGAAGATCCCACCGAGCAGCGCGCCGAGTGCAGACGCCGGCTCGAGTGACTCGAGCGCCCGAGGGAGTAGGCCCAGGAGCGCTGCCCCGAGCAGCGTCCCAACCGCGTAGCTGATCAGCCACGGCACGAGGCGGGCCCGAACGTCATCCCGGAACAGCAATAGCCCGGACGCGACCGCGACCCCACCGAGACTGCCAAGCAAGCTGAGCCCAATGGCTACCGCGAAGCCGCTCATCCCGGAATGATACTCGGGAAGACCGAGGGCCGGAGGCGGGCCCGCAAGTGATGAGCGCAGGCTGGCCAATCGAGACCGAGGACGGCACCGCCTCCGCTACGGTGACGCGACGTACCCGCGGCGTGCCCGAACGACGTAGCGGTCACCGCCCTTGACCTCTACTCGAATCGTGTGCCACCGACCGTCTTTTTCGCTGCTGGCGGGGTAGCCGAGGTAGTACTGCTTGCTGAGCTCGTCGGCCACGCTGGCGGTCGCCGGATCCAGATCTCGCGTCGATCGGACGATCTCGGTGCGTCCGCCGCTGTCGTCGGTCAGTTCGCGTAGGGCGCGCTGATTGACCCGTTCATCGGTGAACACGCCCCCGCCTCCGCGTGTCGGCGGGAAGGTGGGGCCTCGACCTCCGCCGCCCGGAATGCCTGGAATCGGAAACGGCAGCGGAAGCCGTGGCACCCGCCGTCGCGATGTCGTCCGACGAGCTCGCGCGTCGAGGCCGATCGCGTAGACGAGGACCTCGGTCTCCCTGATGAGTTGCTTGAGGTCGCGGACCGTTGTCTCGCTACTCGTGTCGTTGCCGTCGGAGATGATCACCAGCGCCTGCTTGCGGTGACGACCCGACTGTGCTATCGGCACCGCGTCGGCCACCGCGTCGTACATCGCGGTCCCGCCCCGTGGTCGGACCCGCCGGAGCGCGCGGCTCAGCCGGTCGCGATCGGTGGTCCACGCTTGCACGAGCGCTGGAAAGTCACTGAAGCGGTAAATAAAAATTTCGTCCGCCGGATCGAGAAGGTCGTAGAGGAATCGATCGATGGCGCTCTGCGCAGCCCTCATTTTCTCTCCGACCATGCTGCCGCTCGTGTCGAGCGCGATCCCGAGGCTGACGGGCACTCGCTCGGTGCTGAAGTGCGTGATCTCCTGGAGTTGGTCATCCTCGTAGATCAGGAAGTCGTCCTTGTCGAGCCTAGACACGAACCGACCGTCTCGATCCGACACGGTCGCCGTGACGTTGATCAGCTCGACGCCTGAGCGGAACCTGAAGCCTTGCGGCCGGTCGGGTTGTTGAGTGTGGACCGGCACACCAACGACGGCGACCGCCGCCAAGCCACCGCAGACCATGGCGATGGAATGGAACCAGCGACCGATCATGGTTCCCCCCTGGACTCACCGTCGACCGCCGACTGCGGAACTCGGCGGTCGATATGGCGGATCACGCTGCCGTCCGACGTTCGGAAGCCGATGCGATAGCGGGCGACCTGCTCAGCCGTGTCGACGTGTACGCTGAAGGGCGACTCGGTGCCTGGTTGGAGAGATTCGAACTCGAGCGCCGCGCGCCCACTCGCCACGAACGCCCCCTCCGGGTCGAAGAGAAACGTGACGGCCGCGACGTCGTCGATCGGTGACGCCTCGGCCGGGTTCCTGATGAGGCCGAGGATGGCCCACGCTGACCCCTCCCGCTGGTGACGAAGCGATGTCAGCTCGAGCGGAGGACGATCGGTGACCTCGCCCGCCACGGTCGTCGTCGAGTTCGCCTCACCTGCGCCTGCGAAGACGACGACCGCCGCCGTGAGAGCGCCGACGATCAGCACACCGAACACAAGGACGATGGCGAATCGAGGCACGTCGCTGGCACTCGGCGCGGCGTCAGCGAACAGGTCGGTCTGGCGGCCCGGCACGGAGGTGTTCGGCCAGACGGGAGGTGGGTCAGCCCTGTGTGACTCACCTCCCGGGCTCGGCTCGCCGGTCGATCCTGACCCGAGCAACTGGTCGTCGACGTCGTCTCGCGTCAGCTCGGCTTCGAGGAGGGCGATCCTGGCTTCGGACCGCCGACGCTCGGCGTGCGCCAAGCGCAGCGTCCAGAAGGACATCCCGATGGCCACGGCAACCGATGCGACGGCCATGACGATCAGCACGGTGCTCATCCCAACTCCTCGCGCGGACTCATGAGTTCATCCGATTCCATTATCGCTGCTTGAATTCCACGGCGACCTCGACGAGCACGTCGACTGGTGTTCCCCGAAGGGTGGCCGGAGCGAACAGCCACTGCCGCACGGCTGCCACGGCTTGACGGTCGAGCTCGGGTGAAAGGCGCTGGAGCGTCTGGACCGACTCGACCGTGCCATCGCTCGCGACGATAATCTCGAGAATGACGTTTCCCACGATGCCCTGCCGCCTCGCCGACTCCGGATAGTCCGGCTTCACCTCGCGCAGGAGTCGAGGGGGCTCGACGCCGCTGCCAGGGCCGAACGGTCCTCCCCCGATGCCGCCGCCCGAGCCCGGCCCGACGCCCGGCCCGTCTCCCCCACCGACGCCGGTGCCTCGCCCGACGCCCTCGCCACCACCGTCACCCGGTCCGTGGCGGTCGGCAGCCGCCTCGCTGTCCTCGACGATTCCCGCCCGATCCTCGGTGTCGCCAGTCAGGACGACGATCGGAGCGACGATCGGTGCAATCGGCTCGGCTTCGATGACGGGCGGGGACTGTTCGACGGGTGCGGGAGTCGGCTCGATCGGCGGTGGTGCCTCCCGTAGAGGCAGAGGGCTCGAGATCGACCGCGGTCCTTGGCGCCTGGCGGTGGGTGAGGGAGCGGGTGCCCTGTGGCCGCCGCCCCCGCCACCCCCGGCAGGTCCAGGGGTCGCCAGGTACACCAGGCGGAGCGGCTCAGGCCTCAAGGGCACGTCGGTCATCGTGAAGGTGTCGGCGCGACTGCCGGTCACGAGCAGGACACCTGCGATGAGCGTCGCATGAAGGACGCTCGAGACGGCCATCGGGACACCCTTGACCTGATCTCGGAGCCGCACGAGGCTCAGGAGCGGGCGCTCCTCCGCCGAGCCCGTCCTGTACGTTTTCCGTGGGCGAGGCCGCCGAAGGCTTCGACCTGCTCGGAGTGCCTCGGGCCCGCTCACCAGCCCGCTGCTGGCCGGTTCGACGATCGAGATGGCTCCGTCAGCGATGAGCTGGGTGATCCTCGAGCTGTGCACGCCGGCGGCTCGGGCCAGCTCGCTCGCGGAAAAGACTTCGTGCTCGAGTTTCATGGCATCGCGTCGGTACCGTGGGCGGCACCGGACACCCTGTGTATGGCAAGACGCTTGCCGAACGGGCGGCTGGAGGTCGTGGAGCTCGCGACGCTTTTTGCGAGCATTTCTGCGTGTTCCACCGCGGGCGGACAGCACGATGTGCTCCGGGCGATACACGCCTGTGCTCCGAAGAGGTCACACCACTGCAAGTTTGGCGCCTGCGGGCGTGGTCCGAGTCGGGCGAGGCCGGGTGGGCGGGATGTCGGGGCGAGTCGACAGCGGGGCGATTGGCTACTCGCGCGGCTTGACCGCCTCGAAGAACGCTTCGCCCTCACGCTCGGCCAGCTTCCGAACGCCGGAGAATCCCTCTTCGACCAAGGCGCGCTCGCTGCCGCCCGTCGCGACGTAGCTACTGTTGGTTTTCTGGCGCGACAGCAGCCCGCCGAGACCTCCGCGGGGTGCCGGCTCGGTCACTATGCATCGGCCCCCTGGCCGCAGAAGCCGAAGGCTCTGCTGCAGGCAGGACACGCGCGCCTCTGGTGTCATGGTCGCGATCACGTGATGGAGCAGGATCACGTCGAAGGAGCCATCCTCGTAGGGAACCTGGTCGAGGGATCCGATCTCGACTTCGACGAGCACGCCGGCTTTGGCTGCCGCGTCGCGCGCCGCTGCGGCACCCCTGGCGTCCGGATCGACGGCACAGGCTCGCCCTGTCAATCCCACCTTGGCCGCGAGCGCCGCGAAGAGTCGACCGTCACCACTTCCCATCTGCAGGTACCGATCGCCCATCTTGACGCCCACCATCGACTGGTGCAGGGCGAACGGTCCTCGTCCTCGCTTGAAGATCGGCATTGTGGTGCTCTCGAAGTCGTCGAGAAGTTGTCCCCGACGAGTCGACCAGCAAGCCGCCTGGTCACAGGTTCGCCGGGTCGCTGCCAGTGTCCATGATATAGTTTCCGACCGTGAAAAACGCAATTGAGACTGTCCCTTCAGACGGCCGATTGGGTGTGCTGCTGGTCGGCCTTGGGGCTGTCAGCACGACATTCATCGCCGGTGTCCATGCCATCCGCAAGAACCTCGCGCAGCCTATCGGATCGTTGACTCAGATGGGCACGGTCCGTCTTGGCAAGCGCACCGAGCACCGCGCGCCACTCATCAAGGATTTTTCATCGCTGGCGTCACTGGATCAGTTGACGTTCGGGGCGTGGGACATCTTCGAAGAGGACTGCTACCAGGCGGCCCGCACGGCCGGCGTCATCGATCCAGCGGTGCTCGACCAGGTGCAGCCCGAGCTGGAAGCCATCAAGCCGTGGCCGGCGGTGTTCGATCGCCAGTACGTGAAGCGACTCGATGGTCCCAACGTCAAGCGCGGCCCGAACAAGCGCGATTTGGCCGATCAGGTGAGCGAGGATATTCGGCGCTTCAAGAGCGAGCACGGGATCGACCGGCTCGTGATGGTGTGGTGCGGGAGCACCGAGATCTTCATGACCGCGTCGGAGCCACATGCCAGCCTCGAGGCGTTCGAACAGGCGCTGGAACAAAACGATCCGGCGATTCCGTCGAGCATGGTGTACGCGTACGCGGCCCTGAAGGAAGGCATTCCATTCGCGAATGCCGCGCCGAACCTGACTGTCGATATTCCCGCCCTCACGGACTTGGCCGCGCGCACCGGCGCGCCGCTTGCCGGCAAGGACCTCAAGACTGGACAGACGCTGATCAAGACGATTATCGCGCCGGGACTCAAAGCGCGGCTGCTCGGTGTGAAGGGCTGGTATTCGACGAACATCCTGGGCAACCGTGACGGCGAGGTCCTCGACGATCCGGAGTCGTTCAAGACGAAAGAGGAGAGCAAGAAGTCGGTTCTCGACTATATCTTGCAGCCGGAACTCTACCCCGGCCTCTACGACGATCTCTGTCACGTTGTGCGCATCAATTACTATCCCCCCCGTGGCGACAACAAGGAGGGTTGGGACAACATCGATCTATTCGGCTGGCTCGGATATCCGATGCAGCTCAAGATCAACTTCCTCTGCCGCGACAGCATCCTGGCCGCCCCGATCGTGCTCGATCTCGTACTGCTGATGGACCTGGCGAAGCGTGCCGGGTTCAGCGGGATCCAGGAGTGGCTGTCGTTCTACTTCAAGAGTCCGATGCATGCTCCCGACCTGTACCCCGAGCACGACCTCTTCATCCAGCTGATGAAGTTGAAGAACACGCTGCGCTACCTGCAGGGCGAGGAGCTCATCACGCACCTCGGTCGCGAGTATTACGACTAGACGCGACCCGAGACCCGATGGCATCCGACAAGCTCCAGCCGGCGCTGCTCGGTGGCCTGTTCATCGGTGTCCTGTCGGCGCTGCCCTTCATTTCAGCCGGCAACCTCTGCTGCTGCCTCTGGATCATCACGGGCGGTGTGCTCGCGTCCTACGTTGCGCAACAGAACTCAGCCGTTCCCTTGACCCCGGGAGACGGCGCCAACCTCGGCTTGCTGGCCGGGACCATTGGCGCCATCGCGCACTTGGTCGTCTCGGTGCCACTGACGATCGTCATGGCTCCTGTGCAGCGGCGAATGATGGAGCGTTTCCTCGAGCAAGCACAGGATGTGCCCCCCGAGGTTCGTGAGCTCATCGAGCAGTTCGAGCCCGCGGTTGGGGGCTTCGCCTTCATGTTCGTCGTGATGCTCATCCTCGGAGCGATCTTCGCCACGCTGGGCGGCTTCCTGGGCGTGGTGCTGTTCCGGAAATCGACGCCTCCCGCCGCGCCAGACGATCCGCCCACCGAGGCGCCGACCATCGATCTCTAGACGCCTGGGCGGTTCCGCCCCCTGTCGTTCGCTGCCGGTTGCCGCCGGCAGTGTCACGACTTTTCAATTCCCACGAAGGCCCTGCCGATTGGACGCCACGACAGGCGCCGCCCCCCCGGGCATTTGAGGCGATTGGCCTCGTGTCGTCCGGGAGTTGAGTGCTGCGGGCATCGGCGATGTCGGTTTCGGCCCGTCCATCGGCTCCGGCCCGGGCTGTCGAAAGGGCGCAGAAGAGCCGAAATTACGGGAAGTAGCGGAACCAGCGTCCCAACAGCCGACATGAAGAATTCGACCTACCTGCTGCGGGCGTGCTGTACGACCTTGGTCTTGATTGGCCTGTCGGGCGGAGCCTCGCTCGGGTCACAGGATGCTGCCGGGGCACAGCTGGCTGGCGTGGTGCCGCCGCTGGAGAACCCGGCATCGGAGCCGCTCGTACCGCTGGTGCTGACGCAGATCGAATCGATCGACGAGGCGCCCCCTGAGCCGAACGCCCAGGAGAGAACGCCCCCTGGCACGCCGCCGCTGGCCGTGACCCAGCTCGACGAGGGCGGGAACCGTCTCGACGCGCTGGATGGCGATCAACGCCTGTCGCTCCGGTTTGGCGAACCGATGCCGATTACCGAGCTGTTGCTGTTCTTGTTTCGCGATACGCCATTCAGCATCGTGCCTGAGCCGGGCGTCGAGGGGGATTTCATCGGCGAACTCAAGAACGTGACGTTGCTCGAAGCGCTTGACCTGGTGCTGCATCCGCACGGGCTCGACTACGCGGTTCACAACAGCTCGATCGCCGTGTTTCGCCGTCGACTCGAGACCCGCATCTTCCCCGTCGACCATGTGATGACCAGGCGTTCCCGTCGGAGCACGTTTCGAGGGCTGTCGGGTTGGTCGGCGGCAGCCGGCGCCGGCTCAGGGCGCGTGTCGAGCATGACTGAACTGGTCGACGAGGACGAAGGCGACATGTTCGAGGAGTTGTCCGCTGGCGTCCGAACGCTGCTGTCCGCCGACGGACGATTCAACGTCGATCGGAAGGCAGCGCTCCTGCAGGTAACCGATTCCGCCGATCGTGTCGCGCGAGTGGCCACGTACCTTGCGGCGGTGTCGTCACGGGTGAACCGGCAGGTGCTGCTCGAAGCCGAGGTCGCCGAGGTCGAGCTGGACGAGCGTTTCTCCGGCGGCATCGACTGGGAGGCCATCCGGGCGGTCGTCGGCGCTGGCTCGCTCCGGGCCGGCGCAGGTGGCGTTCGTGTCGGAGTCCCGCACAACGGCTCCGCCGCTCTGCTGGCCGCCCTGAGCACGCAAGGTCGTGTCAACGTTCTCGCCAAGCCGCGAGTGGTGACGATGAACAACGAGGCGGCCGTCATGCAGGTCGGGACACAGGACGTGTTCTTCGCCTCCACCGCTCAGGAGGCGGGCAACGGTCAGCTCGGTGGGCCTCAGGTTCTCACGGAGGGCCTCATCCTGAGCGTGACACCGCAGATCGGTCCAGATGGCGTGATCAGCATGAGCATCAGCCCCCGATTGACACAGCGCTCCGGATCGACCCACTCGGACACGGGCGGCGAGGTGCCGGTCCTCAGCGTGCGCGCCGTCGACACCGTCGTCAGGGTCTTCGAAGGTGAGACAGTCGTGGTCGCCGGTCTCATGAAGGATCGCGTCATCACGACCCGTGGCAAGGTGCCGGGGGTTGGCTCGATCCCGTTGCTCGGTCGGATGTTTCGAAGGAACCGCACGGTTTCAACCAAGACGGATCTTGTCATCTTGATGACCCCGCGGGTCGTGGCGCCGGGGCAACTAACGGCCGCACTGACGCGGCATTGACGCGGCATGGACGCCGGCCCTCGGGTCGGTGTCACGCACGAGGATCGCCATGTACGAGGAATACTTCGGATTCGCCGAAAAGCCGTTCGGCATGACACCCGATCCACGATACCTGTACGAGAGCGAATGCCACCGCAGCGCTCTCGAGGTCCTGCAGTATGCCATTCGGCGCCGAGGGCCTGATGCTCGTCACCGGTGACACCGGGACCGGCAAGACCACGCTCTGTCGCGCACTGCTGGAGCGGTCGAACCGTGACACGTTCGCGTCACTGGTGCTCAATCCGTTTCTTTCTCACTCGGAGCTGCTTCGTCGAATTCTCGTGGATTTCGGGGTCGTGTCCCGAAGCGAGGTCCGAACCGGCCGGCTCGCCGAGGTTGGGGCGCAGGAACTGCTCGACACGCTGCGCGACTTCCTCTTGTCCTTGTTGCCCCTCGGTGCGACGGCGCTCGTGGTGATCGACGAGGCCCAGAATCTCCCACCGGCCGCCCTGGAGCAGATTCGCATGCTCTCGAACCTCGAGACCGATCGGGAGAAGCTGCTGCAGATCGTCCTGGTCGGACATCTGAGCCTCCAGGAGCGACTCCGCCACCCGAAGCTGCGACAGCTCGACCAGCGCGTCTCAATCCGGCATCGACTCGATCGGATTACCCGGGATGAGCTGGTGGGATACGTCTCGCATCGCCTGTCGACCGCCGGAGCCGCGACCGTCGTTCGATTCACTCCCCGGTCGCTCGACGTCGTGCATCGGCACTCGGGCGGTGTGCCGCGCCTCGTCAACCAGCTGTGCGACCGGGCCCTGCTGGGTGCCTATGCCTCGCGGACAACCCGGGTCTCGCCCGAGCTGGTCCAGCAGGCGGCGGAGAGCCTGGAGATCCGCAACCACGTCGGCACGTTCGCTCGCATCGGGCGCGCGTCGTCGATGCGCGCGGCGGCCGCGGCGGCGGCCATCGTCCTGGTGGCGGGCGCCAGCATCGCATACCGCACCGTCGTTCCGCCGACCGGCACGTGGGAAGGCGTTTCTTCCGATCTGGTGGCGATGAGCGGATGGAGCCCGGAAAGCATTCTGCCGCCCAGCGAACCGGTCGCGGTCCCACTCGAGTGGGCCGGGGACCCGGACCCGATCCCGAGCCGACCGGCCACCGCCGCGAGCGCTGGACGTTCACGGAGCGCCCCGGCGCGATCGGCTGCCGGTCCGCAGCCATACTCCATCCTGGTAGGATCGTACCCGGTCGATGACTCAGCGTTTGCCGCACGAGTCGGCGAGCTCGAGGCTCTCGGCTTCCACGTCTACGAGATCGAGCTGGATCTCGGAGGGAGCGGTCGCCGACGGCAGCTGCTCGTCGGCGGGTACGCGGACATCGCACAGGCCGTCCGTGATGAGGCGCGCCTTCAGGACGACTCACGCTTCGCGTCGGCGCGTCTGATCGTGTCGACCACGACATCATTGACAACGCCGTGAGTCTCATCACCCGAGCACTCCGCCGTGACGCGGCCCCCGGCGCACCGATAGCCGCCACGCCGGAGGTCGAGCATGCCGACGCCGTCTTGGCGACGCTCGGCTACAGCTCCACGGCACCTCACCGTTCCGTTCCGGGGCCCGTCACGCGCGGCGTCGTCATTCTTCTATGCATCGTGGCGGTGGTGGCCGGGTTCTGGCTCGGCAAGCCGACTCCTCCGCCTGCAGACGGCATCGCGCTGGCGGATCGTGAGCTGGAGACATCGGCCCCGGCGGGGGTGCAGACGGGCAACGACATCGGGAAGGTGCTGAATCTCGACGCCCTGGTTCCACCCGCTCCATCAGTCGGCACGATGGTCGGTGAACGCCCGGGCGACGTCGCCGCGGGTGAGTCGATGTCGGTGGCTGATTCGATCGCGCTAGGTGACGAGCCGGATCGCCCGACGGAGACCGCGTCTGGCGCCGGCTTGCGCGAGGTCGGCGTCTCGCCCAGTGCTGCTCGCTCCGTCGAGCCAGTCGAGCCCCTAGGCTTTGGCGACGGGGCTGTGGGCGTCTCGGGACCCGTGGGGCTGCCGGGTGACCTCTACCTGCGGCCAGAGGCGCCGCGTGCGGCGTTGGGACTTACGAATGATCCGCTGTTGCGCCTCGAGGGGGTGCCGCCGGCGCCGATGAACGAGCGCGACCGAGCCCAGAGCGCGAGTCTGGTTGAGCGTTTCGCCCGGACGGAGAGGCTCGAGCAGCTTCGGCGTGTGCCTGGGCGGCGGCTCGATCCCGAGGTGCGTCCACGTGTCGCTTCAACGCTACAGCCTCCGACAGTCGCCGATTCCGATCTCGCCGAAGAGCACCCACCGTACGGCGATCAGTTCAGCGACGAAGAGCTCCAGGCGTTGCTCGACCTCGATGTCGCCGCGATCCGTCGTCGAGCGGCGGCGAGCATGGATGGCGAGCCATTCGGGGTGGGTGTCGACGGTCCGACGGCTGCACCTCGGGGGTCATCGGCTCCGGCGGTGACGCGCTCCGAGCGGCGGCCCCCCGTCGGCGTGACGCCTCCAAAACCACCGCCGCCTGCAGCGATCGGTGGTCGCACGACCCGCTCCGTCCCGTCGAATGACTTCAGGGTCGCGTTGAGGTATCACGAAGCGGGGGACTTCGAGCGGGCCGAAACTCGATATCGAGAGATGATTGCTCGCAACGATACCGATCCAGAGCCTCACAACAACCTTGGCGTTCTGTATCAGGAGCACGGGTACGCCGACCAGGCCATCCGCGAATTCGAGCGTGCGCTGGCCATCGATCCGGCGTACGTGAAGGCCCACAACAACTTGGGCGTCACGCTACTGGGTGTTGCCCGATGGGACGAGGCTGTACGCGAGTTCGAGCTGGCGCTCTCGAGCGATCCCGAGAATCTCGAGTCGCTCGTGAACCGCGGCTTGGCGCAGAACGCGACGGGTCGCTCCGACGACGCCGTCGACACGCTGCTGCTGGCGCTGGACCTGGATCCGCGGAGCGCCGAAGCGCATTACAACCTCGGGCTCGTCTACGATGGCCGTGGCACGCCTGAACGCGCCCTGGAGCACTACCGTCTGTTCTTGGCCCTCGGAACTGACCGTCATCCGACGCTTGCCGAGAGCGTGCGGCATCGTGTCGAAGTCCTCGCCGCGAATCAACTCGTTCCGTAGTCGACGACACCATCGGCTCATCGCCCGGTGTCGGCGCTGGTCAAGTTGATCGGCCGGCCTGCCGATTACACTAATGTGATCGGTGTCTCAAACCGAAAATGAGAACGCGATGAGTGTCCGACTGGGCATCGAGCTGACGTCGTCTCGCTGCAGCCTCATGGCTGTCGAGGACGCCGAGTACGGATCGGTGATTCGAGATTTTCACTCGATCGAGTACAGCCCCGGCGATGCGTCCGAGCTCTATCAGGAGCTCCGACGACTCGTCGTCGCGCAGAGATTTCAGCAGTCCGCGAGGGTCGTGCTGTGGGACGCCCCCGCGGTTCATCTGTCAATGGCCGCGCCATCCGGGACGAGCAACCTCGAAGCCTACGCCGTGGCTCACGCGAAGCAGGAGGTCCCCGCGTTCCAGGCCTGGGCCAGTAACGCCTGGGCCGGTACTGCCAGCGGACGTGCCTTCAACATGAGCGATGGCGGTCCAGGGCGAGAGTTGCTGTTCGCGGCCATGGCGGCGGAGGACGTCCGTCGACTGTTGAAGCCGTTCCATCGCGCAGGGATAGCGGTCGATGGCGTGTCGACGCCGGTTTTGACGCTGGTCGGGCTGGCGGCGACCGGCGCGGAGGAGCCAGCTGGTGGCCTCATGGCTTTCGTCGCGATGAATCGCGATGGTGGTGCCATGGCGATCATGCGGGGCGGTCACCTCCTGATCGAGCGTCGCCTGGCCTGGGACTTTCGTGCCGACCAGTCCGGTGTCGAGCGACGAGTCGCCGAACGGTATAGCTTCGCTGCGCGCGTCGCGTCGGAGTTGCGTCCCGTTTTCGACGAGGCGCGCAGCGCGGCAGGCGTGTCGGTGGCCTACGTCGTCGCGTTCGGCGACCTGCCCCATCTGCGATCGATCGCCATGCCCTTGATCGACGAGCTCGATGTCGAGGTCGAGACCCTGGACTCGCTGGCTGGAATCGACGAAGACAGGCTGCCGGAACGGTCGGATTTGTTCAGGGAGCTGCTGCCCAGCCTGAGGCTGGCGTGGGCGGCCGCGGGCAGTCCCCTCATCACGCTTACTGCTCCGGTGCGATGGGAGCCGCTGTCGAAGAGAGGTGCGCGAGTGGCCCTGGGCGGATTGGCCGCCGCCGCGACGGTAGCGACCACCGTCGCGCTCTGGCCGGACACGCTCTCTGATATCGGCGCCGACCGAGCACCGACCATGATGGCCCGCCGGACGCTCGATCCGCGGCTCGAACTGGCACCGACGACCGGAGCCCGGATGCCACCCGACGCGACCGGCTCGAGAGAAACCGAGACGCCTGGGGTGCTCGGGGGCTCTGGCTCGATCGCAGACGCCCGGGCCGGTGCCGAGTTCGATCGCCGAGATCGGCTGGACGGCGACCGGGACCTCGCGGCGGACGGTGACGGCACGGCGCGTCCGGTCGCAGAGCCGGACGCCTTCAGGCTTCCGATCGGGCCGGTCGAGAAGATGAGCGACGGGACCTCAATGGATTCGGAGGTCCCGGACACGCCGTCCGCCGACGAGGCCACCAGGCCCTTGCTTCACTCATCGGTCGGCGTGGCATCGGCGCCTGATGACCGATCGATCGCGCCGGGCAGCCGCCAGCCACGACGGGAGTTGGCAACCGAACCGGCCCCGGAGGAGCAGGTCGTGCGTTCGATCCTCTATTCCAGGAATCGTCGACTCGCGATCATCGGACGCCAGGTCGTCGCCGTTGGCGATGTCGTCGGTCGGGCGGTGGTCGAGGAGATTACACCCAGCGAGGTGGTACTTCGGCTGCCGAGCGGCCAGGAGCGGCGACTCGCTCTTCACTACGGCTCGCGTGACGAATTGCGCTGACCCGCTACTGGGGACCGCGCATCGGAAACGAGACAGGGACAGGACGCGTATTCGTGCGAAAGAAGATCGGTGAGTGCCTCGTCCAAGCGGGACTGATCACCGAGGAGAATCTCCAGTCGGCGCTGCAGGAGAACAAGCGGACGGGCGAGCGGCTCGGTGCCGTCCTGATCCGAATGAACCTGGCCAGCGAGAAGCAGATCACGAAGGCGCTCGCCTATCAGCTCGGGTTCCCCTACGTGAGCCTTGCCGACGATCCGCCGGATTCGTCGGTCATGCCGCTCATCCCGAAGGATGTTGCCCTCAAGCGCGTGTGCGTCGCCGTCAAGCTCGAGAAGAACCTGCTGACGGTGGCGATGTCCGACCCGCTGCTGTTCAGCCTCGTCCGCGATCTGGAATTCCAGACCGGACATCGCATCAAGCAAGTGGTCACGACGCGGACCGAGATCCTTCAGGCGCTTGCGGCCGGCTATCCGGACCGCGCGCTCGTCGCCAGACCATCCGCCGCGGACACGCCGAACCGGCCCTCGGCGGCCCCTGCTACCCCGTCGGCGGCTCCACGTGTTGGTCGTTCCGAGCCGTCTGCCACGAAGGTGACGGTGCCCGGTTACCAGCAACCTCCGAGCCCCGTGTTCGAGCAGCAAGCCGAGGCGGGCGACCGAGAGGCGACGGGGCCGATCATCGATCTGGTGAACTCGCTCGTGCAAGGGGCACTCGAGCGGCAGGCGAGCGACGTCCACATCGAACCCATGGATCATGGAGTGCTCGTGCGGCACCGCCTCGACGGGATCCTGCGACCGATGGTGGAGTTTCCCAAGTGGGCGCTCGAGGGTGTTGTGGCTCGTCTCAAGGTCTTGTCCGGTATGGACATTGCCGAAAGCGGCTACCTCAGGACGGCCGGCTCCGCGTCAAGGCCAGCGACGGCGACAACGTCGATTTCCGGATCTCGACACTCCGACCGCTCCACGGCGAGAAGGTCGTCCTGCGTGTACTGGACAACCGGAAGGGTGCCCCTCCGCTCGAGGAGCTTGGCGTCTCTGCCGCGTCGATGGATGAGCTGCGATATTTTCTCCGGCACCAGCACGGCATGATTCTCGTCGTCGGCCCGACCGGCAGCGGCAAGACGACGACGCTGGCCTCGGCGTTGTCGGCCGTCAAGTCCACGAAGACCAACATCATCACCGTGGAGGATCCGGTCGAGTATCAGGTGCAGGGCGTGAACCAGACGCAGATCAACGAGCGGGCGAAACTGACGTTCGCCAATGCCCTCCGTGCCATCTTGCGGCAGGATCCCGACATCGTTCTGGTCGGTGAGATCCGTGATCACGAAACAGCCAAGATCGCCCTCCAGGCAGCACAGACCGGCCATCTCGTCCTGTCGACGCTGCACACCGAGGACGCGCCGTCGACCATCACGCGGCTGACCGATATGGGCATTGAGCCGTACATCATCTCGTCGGCGCTCATCGGAGTCGTGGCTCAGCGTCTCGTCCGTCGGCTGTGCAGCCACTGCCGGAGTCAGTACACGCCGTCGGCGTCGACCCTCCGGGCACTCAATATCGCCGATGGCGACGTGGGTCATTTCACGTTCTATCGGGCCGTGGGCTGCGAGCGCTGCCATCAGACTGGTTACCGTGGCCGTGTCGGGATCTACGAGGTCATGCGCGTGACCGACAAGCTTCGCCGGTTGATCGGCCAGGGCGCCGGTGAGGAGGCGGTGCGGGATGCTGCCGTCGAGGCGGGCATGCTGAGCCTCGGCGAGGACGGGCTCGCCAAGGTCAAGGGCGGCGTCACGACACCCGAGGAACTGCTCCGGGTCGTGACCGAGGTACACCAGCGCTGTGCCGAATGCCCGGCTTGCGGCACGACAGTCGGCGTCGACTTTCTGGGCTGTCCTTCGTGCGGGCGTCGGCTCGGCGGTGGCTGCCGACAATGCGGCCGTGGACTGCAGTCCACCTGGCACTTCTGTCCGTTCTGTACCGCTGCGACCAACGAGGCCGAGTCGCCCCGGACGCGGGAGGCGGTCGTGCGTGACGTTCCACACTTGAGAGCCGTCGCGGAGAATTGAGACAGTGCCGACAGCCATGAACCACTTCGAGTTGCTGGGTGTCGAGCGCAGCGCGTCGGTCGACGAAATCAAGCAGGGGTACCGTCAACAGATGGCGCGCTATCACCCCGACAAGCTCCAACACCTTGGCCAGGAGTTCGTCGATCTGGCGGTTCGCCGTGCGACCGACCTGTCCGAGGCCTACGATATGGCCTGCCGCCAGCTCGAGCACCCAGAGCAACAATCGGCTGACCGCGGGGCCGACGCACCGGTTGATCGTAGGGTGCCGGGCGATGCAGAGGACGGGGCGCCGCCGGGCGTCTCGACCGACCACGCGTTCGAAGACGGTTTCCTGAGATCGGCGGCCATCTCGGTCTTTGCCGAGGCCGTCGAGGGAGTGCTCGGAGAGGTCGAGATCCGTCGAGTCGCCGGCTTCGACCCGGCGTTCGCGAGCGAGCCGAGGCGCGGCTTCTTCAAGTCGTCGGTGCCTCCGTTCCTGCTGCTCGCGCGTCTCGTGCCGACGGTGGACGCATCGGCTGTCGAGGCGGCGTGGCGCGCCGCGGCACGGCTGCCTGGCGATCCGGAGCGGATTCGCTCGCTCTTCGTGATGGGCCAGCACCTCGGTCCGGCGAACGAGCTGGCCGACGCCATCTCGGCTGAGCGACGTCGACCGATTCGTTCTGGCGCCGGGATCTTGCTCGTACCGGTCAATCTGCGCACCTGGGAGAGCCTCGTACCAGCTGATGCGCCCGACGCAATCAAGGCGATCATCGATCGGCTCCGCACGCGGTGAAGGCTCGGCGGTGCTCCCCTGAAGCGTTCCGTGGCGGCCGCGCCCGCGCATTTTCCTGCATACTGTAGCTGATGCCGACGATACCCGGACGTGCGCTTCTGCTCTCGATCTGCTTGGTCATCTCGAGCTGCGCCGACCCGTCCTCGGACGTCGAGCGTAGCGCCGCGTCAGTCGACTCGGTCGCTGCGATCGAATCAGCGCCGTCCACGCCACCGATCGCCGAGGTGGACGCGGACTGGGCCGATCATGTCGTCCAGCTCCTCGGTGTGCACCGAGTGAGCCCGGGAATCCTGGAGGTGCGCTTCGCCGTCTTGAATACGCGGAGCGATGGAGATCCGACCGACATCGGCCGGCACCTCGCGTCCGGACCGGGTGACGAAGGTACCGTCGCCGACGTCTTCATCCTTGATCCTGATCGGCGGAAGAAGTACTTCGTGCTGCGCGAGGCCGACGAGCGGGCCGTGTGTAGCCGAGACCTCCAGCCGTTGGCGGCTGGGCAGCGTGTCGAGCTGTGGGCGCGTTTTCCGGCTCCAGCGGAGACCACCACTGCGGTCGACGTCCACGTGCCGGGGGCGCCGGCGTTCACGTCGGTCACCCTGCCACCCACGGACGACGCCGGCCTGTAGTCCCGGACCTTCCCCACAGCTCCCGGACCGCGAGGCGCCTCAGATCGCAGCCCAGTGACCGGCAGTGACCTCGCGCAATGGCGCGTCGCGCTCGATGTGTGACGCCTCGAGCACGATCCGCCGACGTGGGGCGTCGGGATCCGGTGTTGGAATTGCGGAGAGGAGCGCCTGCGTGTAGGGGTGCTGCGGTGAGGCGAAGAGGTCGCTCGACGTCGCCACCTCCACGATCTTGCCAAGGTACATCACCGCCACTCGATTGCAGACGTGCTGCACGAGCCTGAGGTCGTGTGCAATGAATAGGTAGGTGAGCCCGAGCTGCGCCTGGAGGTCCATGAGGAGATTCACGACCTGGGCTTGAACGGACACGTCGAGAGCGGACACCGGTTCGTCGGCGATGATCAACGACGGCTCGAGCGCGAGGGAGCGCGCCAGGCCGATCCGTTGCCGCTGCCCGCCGCTGAACTGATGCGGATAGCGGGTCAGATGATCCGGGTCCAGTCCGACCAGGCCGAACAGTTCGGCCACGCGCTCACGTCGCGCCGCCTTGGACCCCACTCGATGAATGACCAAGGGCTCTTCGACGATATCCCCGGCCCGCATCCGGGGATTGAGCGACGAATACGGATCCTGGAAAACTATCTGCATCTCGCGCCGCACGCGCCTCATCTGCTCCCGTGAGTACGCCAGGATATTGGCCTCTCGGAACAGGACGGTGCCCGACGTCGGCTCTATCAAACGCAGGATGCAGCGGCCGGTCGTGGTCTTGCCGCTGCCCGACTCTCCGACGAGGCCAAACGTCTCACTCGGCTCGATCTGGAAGCTGACGCCATCGACCGCCCGTACGATAGACGGCGACTTCAGGAAGCCCTGGCGTCGGAAGAAGTGCTTGACCAGATCCTGAACCTCGAGCAGCGCCATCAGCGATCACCCTTCAACTCGGGCGCCGCGGGCGACGTGGTGGCGGCCGTCGACTCGTACAAGTAACAGCGAACCGCGTGGTTCGGTCCAACCTCGGTCACGTCGGGCGGCGCACTCTCGCAGATCTCGAGTCGGTCGGGGCAACGCGGTGCGAATGCGCATCCGGCCGGAAGCAGGCCGAGCCCTGGCACTGTTCCCTCCACGGCGCGGAGCCGCGATCCTTGCGTTCCGCCCGGCATCGATTCGAGTAGGCCCCGGGTATAGGGATGCCTTGGATCGCTGAAGACCTTCCGCACCGGGGCCTCCTCGACGATGCGGCCGGCGTACATCACGGCGACCCGATCAGCCGTTTCGGCAATGACGCCCAGGTCGTGCGTAATGAGCAGCAGCGACAGCTCGAAGCGCGTCTTCAGCAGACGGAGCAGCTCCAAGATCTGAGCCTGAATCGTGACGTCGAGGGCCGTCGTCGGCTCGTCGGCGATGACCAGCGAGGGACCGCAGGCGAGGGCCATCGCGATCAGCGCTCGTTGCCGCAGGCCGCCCGATAGCTGGTGCGGGTAGTCGTCGGCTCGTCGACCGGGATCAGGAATGCTCACCTGGGCGAGCAGATCCACGGTCTTCGCCCTGGCGCCGGCACGCGTGGACTTCCCGTGGACGAGCAGCGTCTCGGCGATCTGATCGCCGATGGTGAATACAGGATTCAGGGCCGTCATCGGCTCCTGAAAGATGAGCGCGATCTCGGCACCGCGGACCTGCCGCATCTCGCGCTCGGACAGCGTGAGCAGATCGCTGCCCCGGAACCGAACCGTGCCGGCCACGATCCGCCCGGGTGGCTCGACCAGGCGAAGAATCGAGAGCGCCGTGAGGGATTTTCCACTGCCCGATTCGCCGACGAGCCCCAGCGTCTCACCCGTTCTCACCTGAAAGCTGACGTCATCGACCGCCAGCGCGATGCGTCCGTCCATCGGAAATCCCGTGGAGAGATGCTCGACATCGAGAAGAGTCGCAGGGTCGGAGGTCATCGTTGTCGGTGCCGCCCGCGGGACACGTCGTCCATTTAGTGTTCCATCTCCTCGTGCTCGCCGAAGACGCCGCGCAGTGTATCGGCGACTTCGCCAACGGTCGCCTGGGCCTCGACCGCGTCGATCACGGGCGGGACCAGATTGTCGGTCGAGCGAGCGGCGTCCTCGACGCGGGCCAGACATCGCTGCCAGCGCGTGTTGTCGCGCCGGCCGCGGAGTTCGACGAGCCGGGCGACCTGTTGGCGTTCCATCTCGGGATCGATGCGAAGCACGTCGATGCCGGTCGGCCGATCATCGGCATGGCAGTTGACGCCGACGATTGACAAGGCGCCCGTGTCGACCGATTTCTGGGTCCGGTACGCCGACTCCTGAATCTCGCGCTGGACCAGTCCCGATTCGATGGCGGCCAGCGTGCCCCCGTGCTGCTCGATCCGGTCGAGCAGGCTCATCGCGTCGCGCTCAATGGCATCGGTCCGATGCTCGATCGCGTAGGCGCCGCCCACCGGGTCGACGCTGTTCGCGATGCCAGTTTCTGCGGCGATGATCTGCTGGGTACGCAGAGCGATCCGCGCTGACTCTTCGGTGGGTAGGCCGAGCGCTTCGTCTCGGCCGTTGCAGTGGAGCGACTGCGTGCCGCCCAGCGTCGCCGCCAGGGCCTGTAAGGCGACTCGCACGATGTTGTTGTCGGGCTGCTGGGCGGTCAGCGTGCTGCCCGCGGTTTGGGTGTGGAACCGGAGTTGCTGTGCCCGCGGGTCGGTGACACCGAATCGGGTCAGCATCACTCGAGCCCAGATCCGGCGCGCCGCACGGAACTTTGCGATCTCATCCAGAAAATCGCTGTGGGCCGCGAAGAAGAACGACAGACGCCGGCCGAGACCCGCCACGTCCACGCCTGCGTGCTGGGCCGCCTCGACGTACGCGATCGCGTTGGCGATCGTGAACGCCACCTCCTGGACGGCGGTGGCACCAGCCTCCCGGATGTGGTACCCGCTGATCGAGATCGGATGCCACGATGGCAGCTCGCGCTCGCAGTAGCTGAACACGTCGGTCACGATGCGCAGGGAGGCGCGTGGTGGATAGATGTAGGTCCCGCGGGCTACGTACTCCTTCAGGATGTCGTTCTGGAGGGTGCCGCTGAGGGCCGTTGGTGTCACCCCTTGACGGCGGGCGACGGCCACGTGGAGCGCCAGCAGTACGATCGCGGTCGCGTTGATCGTCATCGAGGTCGAGACGCGGCCGAGCGGTATCCCGTCGAAGAGCGTCGCCATGTCCTCGATCGAGTCGATCGCGACACCGACACGGCCCACCTCGCCGACCGCGAGGGCGTGGTCCGAGTCGAAGCCGATCTGGGTGGGCAGGTCGAACGCCACGCTCAGGCCCGTCAGCCCTTGCTCGAGCAAGTAGCGATAGCGCCGATTCGATTCGGTCGCCGTGCCGTAGCCTGCGTACTGGCGCTTGCTCCAGACGCGCCCGCGATACATGGTGGGATGGATCCCACGCGTGAACGGGAACTCTCCGGGGAATCCGAGGTCCCGGTCGACGTCCCAATCGGCTAAGTCGTCGGGCGTTCGGTACGGCGCGCTCATGGGCACTCGCATTCTAGCAGGACGATGCTCGCGACGACCGCCGGCGGTCGCCTTGACACCTGCGGGAATCGACGCGTAAGATTCTCTCTACGTTCCTTTTCGTTAATTCTTGCATGCGTCTCACGTGCACGTCGCTCGCCACTCCTGTCGCCGCCTGGATGCGCGCGCGACCGACTCGAGCGACGGCCTGCCCGCGCCAGGAGTCGTGATGGACGACGTCGTCAACCGACTGGCCCGTGAGATCGTCGAGGCGATCACCGCGACGGTCGCCGCCGATCCCCGCGTCGAGGCCTGCCGCGAGAAAGGGCGCGCCGCCGGCTACGAGATGCAGGTAAGTCTCGAGGCGGTCATCGGCTTCGCGAGTCGGCAAGGCATCCGCACCGCGTCGGAGAACACCGCCTCGGAGAACACCGCCTCGGAGAACACCGCCTCGGAGAACACCGCCTCGGAGAACACCGCCTCGGAGAACACCGCCTCGGAGAACACCGCGACGGACGAGCAGGTGCCCGAGCCGAGCGGCGCGATCCCGATTAGCGACAACGATCGACGCTTCCTGCGTTCGCTTCGGATTGCTGTCGACGACGTCGACGAGAAGACCGAAGAAGTCGAGTAGCCGTCCGCGCGCCTCAGTCGCCTCCCCGCAGATCTGTTCCCGTCATGTCCGGTGCCTGGTCGATTCCCAGGATGGCCAACATCGTTGGCGCAACGTCCCGAAGCGACCCGTCCGAGAGCCGCGGCGCGGTGGCGGCCGGGCTCATCAGGATCAGGGGGACGCGATTGCGGGTGTGAGCCGTGTGCAGCGCATCACGTTCGGCGTCCCACATCTGTTCGGCGTTCCCGTGGTCGGCCGTGACCAGCAGCGTGCCTCCCGCGTTCCGCATGGCCGTCGCGATGCGTGTCAGGCAGCCATCCAAGGTCTCCACCGCCGCCACGGCCGCATCGAGCTGTCCCGTGTGTCCCACCATGTCGGCGTTGGCAAAATTACAGACGATCACGTCGTGCCGCCTGCTTTCGACGTCTGCCACGAACTGGTCGGTGATACCCGCCGCGCTCATCTCGGGCTTCAGGTCGTAGGTCGGTACTTTCGGTGACGGAACCAGGATGCGGTCCTCGCCGTCGTACGGGCGCTCCTCGCCGCAGCTGAAGAAGTACGTGACGTGGGCGTACTTCTCCGTTTCGGCGAGTCGTAGGTTGGTGCGTCCGTGCGCCGGCAGCACCTCCGCTATGCTTCCCGAGAACGCCTGCGGCGTGAAGGCAACTGGCAACCCGTAGTCTGCGCTGTAGGTCGTCATGCTCGTGACGAGCGGTCGCGGACGCGCCGGGCGCTCGAATCCGTCGAACGCCTCGAAGGCCAGCGCGCTGGTGAGCTGCCGTGCCCGATCTGAACGAAAATTGAAGATGATGACCGAGTCGTTGTCCGACAGCGACCCGATCGGGGTGCCGCCAGAATCCACGACGACGCCAGGCTCGATGAATTCGTCCGTGACACCGGTCGCGTACGACTGCTGGACGAGGTCTGACGCGGACGGAGCGATTCGACCGACCCCGTCGACGATCGCCTGATAGGCTTTGCGTGTTCGCTCCCAGCGCCGATCGCGATCCATGCCGAAGTAGCGTCCTCCGACCGTGGCGATCCGGCCCGTTCCTTGCTGTGTCATGGTTCGCTCGAGCGCGCCGACGTACTCGATTCCCGCCCGGGGTGATGTGTCGCGACCGTCGGTGAGGACATGGACGAAGAGACGGGAGATTCGCCGACGCGTCGCCATGTCGATCAGCGCGTGGAGGTGGCGCTGGTGGCTGTGCACGCCGCCGTCTGACACCAAGCCCACGAGGTGCAGCGCGTGACGACCATCGTCGCAGTGGTCCATGGCGGCCGTCAGGGACTCGTTCGCGAAAAACTCACCGGTCTGGATGCTGGTGTCGATTCGGGTGAGGTCCTGGTAGACGATGCGTCCAGCTCCCAGGTTCATGTGGCCCACTTCCGAGTTTCCCATCTGTCCGGCCGGCAGACCGACGGCTTCGCCCGAGGCGACGAGCGTGCAGTGAGGGAAGCGCTCGAGTAGTTCGTCGTAGGTGGGCGTCCTGGCCAAGGCGATGGCATTGTGGTCCTGCTCGGTCCGGAGGCCCCAGCCGTCCAGGACGACGAGCGCCAGCGGGGGCCGTTGCGCCTGCGAGTTCACGATGCGTTCCTCAGCTGGGGGAGTGCCGATCGTCCCGCGTATCGGGCGTTCGAGCCGAGCGCCTCCTCGATCCTGAAAAGCTGGTTGTACTTGGCGACCCGATCGGAGCGACTGGCCGAACCCGTCTTGATCTGGCCGGCTGCCGTCGCGACGGCGAGGTCGGCGATCGTCGTGTCCTCGGTTTCGCCCGAGCGGTGCGAGATGATCGTCGTGTAGCCCGCGCGTCGCGCCATGTCGATTGCCTGGAGGGTCTCGGTGACCGTTCCGATCTGGTTCAACTTGACGAGCAACGAGTTGCCGACGCCGTCCGTGATGCCCCGCTCGAGGATCTGCGGATTCGTCACGAAGACATCGTCACCCACTACCTGGATCTGGTCGCCGAGGGTCGTGGTCAACCGTGTCCAGCCGTCCCAGTCGCTCTCGGCGAGACCGTCTTCGATGGAAATGACGGGGTACTGCCGGACCCAGTCCGCCAAGAGCGAGATCATTTCATCGGTCGTCAGGTTGCCGGCACCCGATTTGGCGAGCACGTAGCGCTCGGATTCGGCGTCCCAGAATTCGCTGGCGGCCACGTCAAGCGCGAGGTAGATATCTCGCCCGGCCGTGAAGCCGGCCGCCGCCACCGCCTCGAGTACGACATCGATGGCCTCACCGTTTGCCCGCAAGGTGGGGGCGAAGCCGCCCTCGTCGCCGACGCCAGTGGCCAGGCCCCGCTGCTTGAGAATGCTTCGGAGCGCGTGGAAGATCTCGGCACCGTACTGCACGGCCTCTGTCAGGGAGTCGGCGCCCACAGGCATCACCATGAACTCCTGGAAGTCGACGTTCGTATCAGCGTGGGCGCCGCCGTTGAGGATGTTCATCATTGGTACCGGCAGCAGGCGCCCCTGGTCGTCGCCGTCACCCGCCAGGTGGCTGTACAAGGGTAGCTGTCTCGCGGAAGCTCCCGCGCGGGCGGCCGCCATCGAGACTCCGAGGGTGGCGTTGGCGCCGAGGCGACCCTTGTTCTCCGTGCCGTCCAGGTCGATGAGCCGACGGTCAACCGTGGACTGATCGCACTCCAGACCGACCAGCGCAGACGCGATCTCCGTGTTCACGTGGTCGATCGCGCGGCGGACGCCTTTGCCCGCATACCGGGTGGTGTCGCCGTCACGCAGCTCGAGTGCCTCGCGTGTCCCGGTCGAGGCGCCTGACGGCACGGCCGCGCGGCCCCATACGCCCTGGTCGAGCCAGACGTCGACCTCGACCGTCGGATTTCCTCGAGAGTCCAGAATCTCCCGACCATGCACTTTCGTGATTTGCACGTGACCTCCGTTCGATGCGTGCGTGTTCTCGGGTCGTCGCGGACGCTGGCGCGTCGGTGGGGGGCGGCGACCTGCCGAGGATGCATCATGTCACAGGTCGCCGGGTCGGCCCGAACCGCCCGGAATGGCGTCCGCGTCGGATGACAATTGGACCAGCCGAAACGAGTCGCTGAATGGGAAGTAAAATCACTGGAAACTGCTGCGCATCAATGATTTGCATCGCATGAGACTGAGCCCGGAGACGTTTGACTTGGCCTTGGCGCGTGACCTATGATCAAGTGCTATCTCTACGAAGCGGAGACGACTATTTATGAGCGTGTTGTGGAAGGGATGCGGCGTGGCCTCGGCGGCCGGGCTCGTCGCGCTGTGCCTGGTGGCGCCGTTGGCGTTGGAGGGCCGGCAGGAGACCGACCAGGCGCCGCCTCAGGAGGAACTCCTCAGCGAGAAGGCGCGGGAGGAGCGTCGAAGGCGGATTGCAAGTGACGAGGTCCAGCCCTTGGTCGGGATGATCGACGCGGCGATCGCGGGAACGGCCGAGCCCCAGGCGGGTTTCGCGGTTGAGTGGAGCAACGACGTTTTTCAGGCGGAGAGTGGTCAGACGTATGTCCCATACTCGTTGCTCGTGCCGCAGGCGGACCTCGAGGCCGAGGATTTGGTGGTCTACCTGAGGCTCGTTCGCCGGGGTGCCTCTCCTGCCCGGGAGTCTGCGACTCCGGGGGAGGAGGCGGCGACCGCCGCCGTCTCGCCTCCGCCTGCGATCGACATGGAGGACGCCTACTTCGTGCGGGCCCGAAAGCCGCTCGATCCGTTGGAGCCATACCGGTTCAGCCGCGCCCTCGTGATCGACTCGGGTGACTACGACGTCTACGTGGCAATGGCGGAGCAGAATGAGGAAGCGCCGGCGAAGGCCTCCGTGCTGACGCACGCGTTGAGCGTGCCGGATCTCTCGACGGCGCTGGCGACCAGTTCGCTGTTCCTCAATCCGCGGCTGACCCAGCTCGCGGATCCGCTCGGGTGGGAAGAGCAGGAAACGCGCCCGTACGCGCTCGGCAGCGTGGAGCTCGGGCCCGCCTGGACACAGAAGCTCGCGAAATCAGATACACTGTCGCTGTTCCTGTTTATCTACAACGCGCAGTTGTCGCCGGAGACTGGGAAGCCGGACGTCGTCGTTGACTACAATTTCTATACCGTCAGTGCCACCGGCGAGCGGTTCTTCAACAAGACGAACCCACAGGCGTACAATGCCCAGACGATGCCGCCGCAGTGGGACGCCAGCCTTGGTCACCAGCTGAACGTGGGGCTGAATGGTGTGCCGCTGACGTCCTTCCCTCTGGGGTCGTACCGTCTGGAGGTGAAGGTGACGGACAAGATGTCGGGCGCCTCTCTGGCGCGGGATGTCGCGTTTGAACTCACGCCGGGAACCTAGGCGTCGGGACATGGAGTTGGCTGGAGGGTTGCGCATGGTTCGACCATCTGAGCTCGTCGTAACGTCGGCAGTGCTCTCGGTCGTCGCGGCCGGGCCCGCCTGGGCTCAGACGCCCGTGGCGAGGCGAGTGTCGATGGCGGCCTCAGTCGTGGCGCGTGCGACATCGACCCCCGGCAGCATCCGGGGTGTGGTAATGGACGAGCGTGGGCGGCCACTGGCCGGGGCGGTCGTCTCGGCGATGGGCGCAGCCACCGCCGTGGCCGAGTCGGACAGCGCCGGTCGGTTCCTACTCGCGGAGCTCGAGCCGGATGCGTACGTCGTCCGAGCACATCTGCTGGGTTTCGCAAGATCCGAGCGCATGGTCCTGAATGTCGAGCCCGGCTCGCCGGTCGTCTCGTCGCTCGTGCTGCGCCGGCTTGGACGACGGCTCGCGGGGACCGTCGGCACCGGGGGTCTCCTTGGCGGGCCGCTGGCCGGCTCGGATGAGTCTGCGCTGGTCCAGCCGGACGGTGCCGGCCCCGTCTCGGCCGATCCCGAGCGCGACACCGATGGCGAAGCGGACGAGCTGCCTGGCCTCAGCGACCACTCGCACGAGGAGTTGGCCTGGCGACTCAGGCATCTGAAGCGCACCGTCTTGCGGGAAGCGACCGCGGGCGTGTCGGTCGCGGATGCTGCCGGCGAGGGGATGGCGTCGCGTGCAGCCGCCGGCTATGCCGCTTCTGCGTTCCTCGGTGACCAGCCCTTGTCAGGTGAATTCAACTTCCTGACCGTCAGCTCGTTCGATGACCCTGGTGACCTGTTCGCGGCCGACGGCCTGCCGCGTGGCGTGACCTACGTGTCGCTCGGAGCTCCGACCGGGGAGGACGGCCGGTGGGCGGTCAAGGGCGCGATGACGCAGGGCGACCTGTCGTCGTGGTTCGTCGGTGGCTCGTACTCGAACGAGTTCAATGCTGCGCATCGAGTCGACCTCGCGATGTCATACGCGATGCAGCGCTACAGCGGGGGCAACCCGGCCGCCCTGGCGGCCGTCACGGATGGCAGTCGCAACGTCGGGTCGTTGTCCGCCCTGGACCGATGGGCCGTGTCGGATGTCACCACCGTCACCTACGGAGCGCGATACGCCCGTCACGACTATCTCGACAGACCACACCTGGTCAGTCCGCGGCTCGGAATCGAGCGCGCGATCACCAAGCGCACGCGGGTCCTTGGGAGCTTGTCGCAGCATATGACGGCGCCGGGTGCCGAGGAATTCCTGCCGCCTCCGATGGAGGGCATCTGGTTGCCGCCGGAGCGGACGTTTTCTCCTCTGACCGACGGGTCGACCCTGCGGCCGGAGCGAACGCGCCACGCCGAGATGGGCATCATCCACGACGTGGCACTCGGGTATGCGATCGGCTTGCGACGGTTTCGTCAATCGGTCAGCGACCAGGCAGCGACGCTGTTCGACGTGCGCGTCGGCGGTGAGTCCGTGCCAAACCTCGGCCACTACTACGTCGCGACCCCCGGCAGCGTCAACGTCGATGGATGGGGCGTGAGCTTGACAGCCGATGTCTCGAGCCGGATCCGAGGGTCGGTCGACTACGCCGTGGCTCGGGCCCAGTGGGGTGCCTCCCCGCAGACGGCCGGGATCGCGCTGTCCGCGGCGTCGGCGGCCCGCACCGGCGAAGAACGGTACCACGACGTCACGACCTCGGTGGAGACGGACATTCCCGAAACCCGGACCCGCCTGTACGTCTTCTATCGCCTCAACTCCGCGTTCGCCTTGGCCGAGTCCGAGGCCGCCACGCCCGGCTTCGACTCGCGGTTCGACGTGCGCGTGCATCAGGGCCTGCCGTTCCTGGCCTTCACGAACGTGGACTGGGAGTTGCTGTTCGCCGTGCGTAACCTCTTCCACGAGCCGCTCGGCAATGCGTCAGCCTATGACGAGTTGCTGACGGTCCGACCACCCAAACGGATCGTCGGTGGGCTGATGGTTCGGTTCTGAGGCGCTCGCTGCTGGCTCGACCAGCAGCGGAGCCGCGCGTCCGACTAATGAGCGTCCCCGGAGGATTCCCGGGTGCGCTCTTTTTTTCGGACGTTTTATGAGTTCGATAATTTGGATACATATTCATTATTTTGGATGTTGTCCGCTCGAGTTCGGCAGAGACGCGTCCAAATTTTTGAAAATGCTCGTTGAGATCGACGATGACCGACGGGCGACATGGTATGGCGTTTGCTGCCTTATTGAACTGACGGGGCTCGTACGTCCTCATCCATGAATCTGACGGGCTGTTGAACCATTCGAGGACGTTCTCCGGATGCTTGTGAAACGCAGACCAGGGTGGGCCACATGGTGGCGAGCGGGACTGACGCTCGGCGTCGTCACGGTCTTGCTGTGCCTGGGGGCGGCCAACATCCTTCTGCGGGCGAACTGGCACGAGGTCGAGGATGGCGTGCTCTGGGTTGCCCGGCCCGAAGGCGTTCTTGCTCGAGAGGTGCTTGCCGGGGGTCCGGGTGATCAAGCTGGGCTGAGCGCCGGCGACGTCTTGCTGGCAATCGACGGGCAGCCGGTCGATCAACCGCTCGATGTCGTGTCATGGCTGCACGGCGCCAGTGGCGGCACGAATCTCACCTACACGGTCGTGCGTCTCGGCGCCCGCGAGGTTCGAGAGATCACGCTCCAGCCGATCTCGCAGGGCAATCGAGCGCTGTACTTCGTACTCGCGGCCGTGGCGATCTTCACGTTGCTGGTGGGGTTGTCGGTGCGCCTGCGACGACCCGGCGATCAGGCCACGCTGCATTTCTTCTGGTTGTGCGTCGCGTTCTTCGGCGTGTTCGCGTTCTCGTTCAGCGGCCGTCTCGACCGGCTCGACTGGTTCTTCTACTGGGCCGACGTCGTGTCCATTCTGCTGTTGCCGCCGCTGTTCGTACATTTTTCGATGGTCTTCCCGGACCGTCCGAACGCTTGGGTTCGCAGCACCGTCGGACGGGCCGCGCTGCCGGCCGTCTACCTGCCGGCATTACTGCTTGGCGCGGGCCGCGTGGCGGTGTTTACCCCCGTTCCCGTCGCGTCCTACCTTCAGAGTGCCCTGGAGTTGTTCGATCGGCTCGAGTTGATCCACCTAGCCATCTGCCTCGCCGCAGGCCTTGCTATCTGGGTCCAGGCGACGAGCCAGATCCGATCGGTCACGGCTCGGCGGCAGCTCCGCTGGATCATCGGGGGCACGAGCCTCGGGGCGACGCCGTTCGTCGTGGGCTACGCTGTACCGTTCGCGCTGGGCTGGACCGCGATTCCTCGCATCGAACTTACCGCCATTCCGCTCGGCCTCGTCCCTCTTGCCTTCGCGTCCGCCATCGTCCGCTATCGACTGATGGACGTCGAGGTGATCATCAAGCGGACCCTCGTGTACACCGCCGCGTTGTCGGCCATCGTGGCGACCTACGCGGTGCTGCTGCGGCTGGCGAGCGTTGTGTTCCTCGGCGGATCGCAGCAACACAATTCGGTCATTGCCGTGCTGGCGACGCTGGTCGTGGTGCTGATCGCCAAGCCGCTCAAGGACACGATCCAGGATACGCTCGACCGAGTCTACTATCGCGACCGGTACGACTACCGGCGGGCGCTCGTCGGGTTCGCCCGCGACCTGAGCAGTGACCTCGATCTCGATCGGTTGACCGATCGACTGGTGGCGCGGGTGAAGGAAACGCTGCTGGTGGATCGTATCGCCGTCATGCTCGCGCCGCCTGACGACGAGGCGGACGGGCGCTTCAGCGTCATCCGAGCCGAAGGGTTCCAGAATGGCCGCCCGCCCGTGTTGGCCTGCGAATCGGGGATTGGGAGGCGTCTGCGCGCCGGACACGCGGTCGTGTTGGACGATCCTCGGACGGGCCATCGGGTGGCTTCGGCCGAGTTGATGGAGTGGCGCCAGCGGGGGGTTAACTACTTCGTGCCCTGCGTCCACAAGAAGACCACCATCGCGGTCATCGCGCTGAGTCATCGGGATGGTGTCGAGCCGCTCAACAGCGAGGACCTCGCCCTGCTGACGGCCGTCGCGGGCCAGGTGGCGACGGCCCTGGAGAACGGCCGACTCTACCAGCGGCTCCGGATCAAGGCCGACGAACTCCAGCAGATGCGTGAGTTCAGTGAAAACGTGATCGAGTCGCTTCACGACGGCCTGGTCGTCGTGGACCTCGATGATCGCGTGGTTCGGTGGAACCAGCAACTCGAGCGCATCTACGGCATCTCGCAACACGAGGCCGTCGGACGCACGCTCGACGCGCTGTTCGATTCGGAATTCCTCGAGTCGATCCGGACGTCGACATCGCCCAACGACCGGGCGCCAGACGATGTGCATCGTGTGGCCCTCGTGACCCGGCATGCCGAGCCTCGGCAGCTCCTCGTCAACGCGGCGACGGTGCCGCTCCGGACGCCCGACGGTCAAGCCGGGACGGTTGTGCTGATCGAGGACACGACGGATCGAGTGCAACTCGAGGAGCAGCTGCAGATCTCCGAGAAGATGGCTTCCATCGGTCTCTTGGCTGCCGGCGTGGCTCACGAGGTCAATACGCCCCTAACCGGAATTTCCAGCTTTACTCAGATGCTGCTCGAGCGTGCGGATGTGGACGGGGCCGATGCGAAGCTCCTCGAGAAAATCGAGCGCCAGACCGTCCGGGCTTCGAAGATCGTCAACGGTCTCTTGGACCTGGCGCGCCCAGGAAAGCTCGAGGCCGGCGCCGTCGACGTGAATGCCGTCGTCACCGACGTCCTCTCGTTGCTGGAGCATCAGCTCAAGACGTCGAACGTTCAAGTGCGGCGGGAGTGCGCCTCGCCCGCCCCGATGGTCCACGGAGTCGAGCACAAGCTCCAACAGGTATTCCTCAATCTCTGCATCAATGCCAAGGACGCCATGCCCAAAGGCGGCTGGTTGACCGTTCGGTCGCGCGTGGATGGCGATCGCGTGGTCGTCGAGGTGGCCGACACCGGATCGGGGATTCGCCGCGAGGACTTGTCTCGCATCTATGATCCGTTCTTCACGACCAAGGAGATCGGGCAGGGCACGGGCCTTGGGCTCGCCATCACCTACGGCATCGTGCAGGAGCACGTAGGCGCGATCGCCTGCCACAGCACACCCGGCCAGGGGACCGAGTTTGTCCTGACGCTGCCGTGTGCGACCGTCGGTACTCGGCCTGCGCACCAGGCGGTGACGTGAGCCTCGCGGCTCGAACGGTCGGGTGTTCGCGGTGCGGACCCCCGGGAGCCCTGTCATCACGATGAAGCGAAAAGGCACGGCGCTGGTCGTCGACGACGAGGAGATCATGCGTGAGATCCTCGAGACGCTCCTGACCGGTGAGGGCTACGACGTCAGGCTCGCCGCGAGTGGGGCCGAGGGCTTGGCCTTCGCGCGCGCACACACGTTCGATGCCGCCATCCTGGATGTGATGATGCCCGGCATCGACGGGATCCAGACGCTGGACGAGCTGGTCAAGATCGACGAGGAGCTCCCCGTCATCATGCTGACGGCGTTTGCCTCGGTCGAGAATGCCATCGCTGCGATGAAGCGCGGGGCGTTCGACTACATCACGAAACCGTTCAAGAACGACGAAGTGCTGGTGGTCTTGCAGAAGGCCGCAGAGCGACGCCGGTTGATCACGGAGAACCGCACGCTTCGTCAGAATCTGCAAGCGCAGTCGAATCACTTCGGGAACATCATCGGGCGCGGCTCGCCCATGCGGCAGGTGTTCGACTTGATCATCCAGGCCGCCCCGAGCCGATCGACGGTGCTGATCCAGGGCGAGAGCGGAACGGGCAAGGAGCTGGTGGCTCGAGCGCTCCATGCGAATTCACCTCGTGCCGAGCGCGCCTTCGTCTCCGTCAATTCCGGCAATCTGCCACCGGATCTGCTGGAGTCGAACCTGTTCGGTCACGTCAAGGGTGCGTTCACCGGTGCCGTCTACCCGAAAAAGGGACTCTTCGAGCTCGCCAACCAGGGCACGATCTTCTTCGACGAGATCGGTAACATCCCGATCGAGACTCAGTCGAAGCTGCTTCGCGTTATTCAGGAGCGCGAGTTCATGCGGCTGGGCGGAATCGAGACAATCAAAGTCGACGTTCGCATCGTGGCGGCCACGAATGTCGATCTGCGGCCGATGGTGGAAGAGGGTAAGTTCCGGGAGGATCTGTATTATCGGTTGCACGTCATCACGGTCAGCCTGCCGCCTCTTCGCGACCGGAAGGAGGACATCCCGCTGCTCGTCCAGCACTTCCTGGAGAAATACAGCGAGGAGAACGGCAAGCCAGGTCTGGAGATCACACCGGATGCCCTCGACCTGCTCCTCGACTACGATTGGCCCGGCAACGTGCGGGAGCTCGAGAATGTCATCGAGCGAGGCGTCGTGCTGGCCACGAGCAACCGGATCGACGCCGATCTCATTCCCGAGCACGTGAAGTCGACGCACCCGTTTCAGATGCCGAGTTTCGTGCTGCCGCCGGAGGGCATCTCGTTCCGGGAGGTCATCGCCGACTTCGAGAAACGGCTCATCGAATCGACGCTCGAGGCCGCCTCGGGCGTTCAGAAACGGGCTGCGGAACTGCTGCACATCAAGCCAACGACGCTCAACGAGATGATCAAGCGTCACGAGATCCGCCCCCGCCGAGTTCGCGGGAGCAACGGTGAGCCAGGAGCCAGCGCGACTCGGCCCGCGCGCGAGCCTCGGTGGCGAGCGCCCGAGGTCGACCTCCGGCGCCGTGAAACGCGATCCGACGCCAAAGTCGGAGTGGATGAACCCGTCGGTCCAGCGAGGGTTGGAGCCGATCACCGAAAGTGACGCTCGGCTCGCGTCCGGAATACGGTCAATTCCTGATCGCGTGGATCATGCGGTCGTACGTGCTCAGAATTGCATCCCATCGGTACGTGCGGGCCACATAGGCGCGACCGTTACTGCCCATAGACGCGCGTAGTCGCTCGTCCGTCATCAGCAGCTTCAGGCACTCGTTGAACTCGTCCCCATCGGCGTAATAGAGCCCTGCATTGCTCTGCTGACAGTGCTCGACCAGTACGTCGCTCCGCGCGTTGGCGAGAATCGGGGTGCCGACCGCAAACGACTCCAGTGCCAGCAGCGACAGGCTCTCGTAGGGTGAGGGCACAACGACCACGGTCGCCGCCTCGAGCGCCTGGAGACGCTCGGCGTCCGAGAGGCGTCCCGCGAACTTGACGAATGGCTCCTCCGGCAAGGGCATCAGCTTGACGCCCATGAGCGCCAGCGACCCGACGCCGCCATCGGCGACGTAGGCGCTGAAATACTCGAATAGCTCCTCGCAGCCTTTACCAGGGTCGATCCGGCCTCCGTACAGGGCGAACGAATCGTGCAGTCGGTGTCGTCGCCTGAACGCGGCACCCGGCGCAACCATGCGGGCGTGTTCGCGAGTCGACTCGGGAACGTCCGGCTCGGATTGTTCGCCACGGCTCCCCGCCGCCACGTCGTCCAGGTGCGGGGGAAGATCCACCCCACACCCGACGGTCTCCTCGCTCATGGCTCGGATCGAGAAGTGGGTGGTCAGGAAGCGCCGTTCCACCCCAGTGTTGTAAGCAATGCCGGCGGGCAGGCTGAACATGTCCCGGTAGATATCGAGGTGAATGGCCGGTTCGTCGTGCGCGGTGGGTACGAGGATGCTCCGGGCAGGGTCGACGCGGAGGCCGAGCACCGTCGGCGCATAGAGGTACGTGAAGAAAATCAACGCGTCGTAGTTGGTGTGATAGGACTCCAGATACTCCTGGAGCGCCGGGGACCACGGCCCCTGCTGCTTCAACCACTCCAGCTCATCATCGCGCTCGTGCGGGTGATTGAAGATCCAGTCGGAGTACTGGTTGAAGGATGCTAGGTCACGCTCGCGGTCGGTCGGGAAGCGACGGATCGTCACACCGCGAATCCGGTCGGCGCCGGGGGTGTACTCGTTCTTCCAGGTCGTGTAATCTCGCGCGCATGTGGTCAGGACCTCGACCTCGTGTCGGTCGGCCAGTCGTTCGGCGATGAGACGGCAGTGATACTCGGAGCCGCCCAGAATTTCGGCGCCGTAGCGTTGAACGACGAATGCAATCTTCACCCTGTGGGATTCCTTTCTGGTCAGTGATTGGCGGATGCAAGGCTCCGGCTCGTCATCACCCGCCTGCCGCCGCGAGCACTCCCGCCAGGTCGACGGCCACCCGCTCGTCGGAGAACTGGCCGAGTCGGCGCCGCTGCCCTTCGACGACGGAGACTCGCAGATCGTCGTCGTACGCGAGCATACCGAGGAGTTCGGCGGCCCACTGCAGATCCTTCGGCGTGAAGGTGATTCCGGCTCCGCCCATGGTCTCCGGCACGGCGGCCGCACCGTAGGCCAGAACCGGTACATCGGCGGCCATCGCCTCGAGGAGCGGCACGCAGAAGCCTTCGTGCTCGCTCAGCGAGACGTAGACGCTGGCGCAGCGGTAGTAGGCGGCGAGGTCATCGTTTGGCACTGGACCTGCGAAGAAGAACCGATCCGGGGGCTGGCAGTACTGGAGCATGAGCGCCCGCACCGTGGCGTAGTACCTCGGCACGGCGTCCAGTTTGCCGACGAAGATGAACCGGTAGTCACTGTCGACGTATCGCTTGTAGTACTCGCCCAGGCGGATGAAATCGATGAGGCACTTGTTCGGAGCCATGCGGCCCACGAACAGGAAATTCGTGAGCCCGTCGTCCAGCAGACGATCCAGCGTGGGACGCGGGGCGGCCGTCGTGAGCCGTCCGACATCAATCGCGATAGGCATGACGCCGGTGTTGGTGAAACCGAGGGCGACGAGTTCGTCCCTGTTGTAGCTCGAGTCACCCAGCGCCAGATCCGCGTGACCCACCAGCGTGCCGAGTTCCCGGCGGCCCAGGGTAGCCAGCCTGAAGAGCTCGGGCTCGTAATCGGCGAAGAAGTGAGCCGGCGTGATGTTGTGGTACTGGAGCACGCGTCCACGCGGCAGGCTGGCGAACGAGGCCGTCATGGGCGACGGCAACGCAAAGTGGAAGATCGTGATGTCACCCAACCGCGCCGCTGGGTCCGAGAAGATGCGCACGTCGTCTCGGAGGTCGTCATCCATCGTGAGGGCGAAGAGGTCTGCCTGATGTCCCATTGCGCGGAGAATGTCTCGCACCCTCCGGGCGCTGTCACCGATGGCGTCACCTCGATGCGCGGCGGGGACCCATTGATTGACGATCATGAACTGTCGCGCGGGCATCGCGTGTCGTTCGTGACCTCTGAGGCCATGTCAAACCGCACGGTCACTCGCCGGGCTCCTCCTCCGGTTCTGCGGGAAGCGCGCTGTAGATGGAGGGCCGTTCGAGGCGAAGTTCGGCTAGCTGCTCCGAATGCCTGAATTGCTGCCAGAAGTCATCCGTGACGTTGACCCGGCCTCGTCGCGGACCGAACGCCCGCTCCACGTGGCTCAGCAGCGTGCCCGCGAAGTCTTGGTGCACGAGCCGACCGAGCGCGGCATCCTGCGTCGCCAGGATCCGCTCCTGGAGGTCTACATCCGAGAGCATGGCGTCCATCAGGTCTGCGACGTGGCCTGGATCCTTCGTGTCGAACAGAATGCCCCCACCGTCCATTGTCGTCGGCACGGCTGTGGCGGCGTACGCCAGCACCGGGATCCGCTTGTAGAAGGCTTCGACCAGCGGCACACAGAAGCCCTCGTGCTCGCTCGCACATAGGTACAGATCGGCGACGTCGTAGTACGCGACGAGTTCCTCGTCGGTCACGTGGCCGACAATGTGGACGTCGGGAATGCCGAGCGTGGCGACCAGGTGATGTAGGCTGGCCAGATAACTCTCGAACCCTCCGTACGATCCGACGATGAGCAGGCGCGACCGAGGGTTGTGTCGGCGCTTGTACGCGTCGAAGAACCGGATGAGATCATCCGGGCACTTGTTCGGAATCACGCGGCCCACGAAGACGATGTTCACCCAGTCGTCCTCGAACTCGCCGGCGGTGAGTGACCGTGGCTCGATGTCCAGATGCGAAAAATCCGGCACGACCGGCAAGACGCTCGTCACCGGAAAGCCCACCTCCTCGAGTTCCTGACGATTGAACTCGGAATCACCAAGGGCGATCTCGCAGCGGCTGGGATACGCGCTGAGTTCGCGGCGCCCGTTGTAACACAGCTGCACGAGCAGTGGATGGACGTGGAAGAAATAGTCTGGAGGCGTGATGTTGTGGTACACGAGCGCCATTCGATCGGGAAGGGCATAGGCGATGCGCGACGCCTTTGAACCGATCGAGAAGTGGTGGATGAGGAGGTTCTCGGGATGGCTGCGGTCGATCAGCTCACGGTAGTCACGCGTCAGCGACTCGACACGTGGATCGGCGGTCTCGACGAAGATGTCCGAGTCGAAACCCGCGTGCCGCAACACGCGCTGGATGCCAAGCGCCTCGGTGGCGATCGCATCGCCATAGCCGAGTGTGGCCAGTACCTGGTGAACCGCGCGCCGAGTCGTCATGGGTTTCGGCGGCGTCGGCCGCGCGCGTCGCGGGAGCGTGCCTTCGACCGCGTCGTCGAGGGTCGAACCGGCCCCGCTGGTAACTGGGCCAGCCGGTCGCGGCTGGGCGGCGCCGTGCGTCGCCGACGCGCAAACCAACCCGGTGGCGGCTCCATACCACGATCCCCGGCGGGCTCCCGCTCCGCGTCGAGTCGCTGCAGCATGTCGAGATAGGCTCGTTCGATCACCGGCCAGCGGTAGTGTGAGCCGAAAAAGGCTCGGCCGTTTCGCCCGAGAGCATCGGTGAGGTCACGATTCGTGACCATGAGTCGCAGGGCCGCGGCGAACTCATCGTAGGTTTCGTAGAACAGACCGGCATTGCTGCGAAGACACTGCCCCTGGAGCACATCACATCGCGCATTGGCCAGCACTGGCTTGCCCAGCCCCCAGGCTTCGATGGCCACCATCGAGAGGCTCTCGTAGTACGACGGGATGACCAGGAGTTCGGCTGCCGACATTGCGTCGAACTTGTCCTGGTCGTCGAGGTACCCGAGGTGACGGATGCGGGGGTGCGACGGCACAGGCATGACGGCGTCGCCAACCATCACGAGCGTCAGCCCCCCTCGCTCGCGAGCGCTGTACCGTGTCACGAACTCGAAGAGTTCCTTACAGCCCTTGTTCTCATCGATTCGGCCCACGTAGATCATGAAGCGATCGTGGATGCCGTATTTCTGCCGAAACCTCATGGGATCGGTCCGGCGGGGCACGTCTGAACCCACACCGACCACGACGCCCGGCACATCCTCGTTGCCGGAAGCAGCCTGAATCATGGCCCGCTCCTCGGGCGAGTTGTACATCACCGACCGGACGCCGCGAAAAATGGGGCCGAAGATAGAGAGGCCGATGGCCGGGTCTCGCTCGGCCGTCGGTACGAGCACGGATTGACGGCCAAGGACCCTGGCTATCTGGTAGGCGTGGTAGTAGCGATAGCTGAACAGGACGAAGTAGTCGTACGCCTCGTGATGGCTCCGGGCATACTCGACCAGCGCCGGGCTCGTTGGGCCCTCACTCTCGAGCCATCGCAGCTCGTCGGCCACCGAGTGTATTCGCTCGAACACGCGGGACGAACGGCGACCGAAGTCACGCGCCTCTCGCTCGCGTGTGACCGGGAAACGCCTGACCGGGATGCCGTTCACCTGGTCGAGGCCGGCCGGGAGTTCGTTCTGCCAGGTAATGTAGTCGCGTGCACACGTGGTCAGCACCTCGACGTCGGCGTGCGAGGCGAGATGCTCCGCGATGTACCTGGCGTGAAGCTCGGCTCCGCCGTTGATGTCCGCGCCATAGCGCTGGACCACGACCGCCAGCTTCACGACTCTGTCCGGCCGGAGTCTGCGTCGACGTCCGGAGGTGTGAGTGATGGGGCGGGCTCGGTGGCGTCGGACGGCGGGGGTGGCTCGGCTGTGCTTGGCGGGCCGAGCGGGCTGTGCTCCGGCTCGCCCTCCGGCGCCATGTTCCCGGCCGAGTCCGAAGTCCCTTCCTGAGAATCACCGGGTGTCGACACTACCGTCGGAGCCCCGTCGGCGGTGGCCGCGGTCGGCTCTGCCGCTGGGCTCGATCGGCGTCGTCCCCGTCGTCGTCGACGTCGAGGCTTTGGCCCCGTCGGCCCGCTCGCACCCTCCGCGGGTGCTGCGCCGTCGGTCGCCGCCTCCGGCTTCGGCTCCGGCCTGGGAGCATCGGGACGGTACTGGACGGCTCCCTCCAGCGCCCTCGCGCGCCGCTCGTCGAAATCGAGTCGGCTCGACATGGACTCGACGTGCATCTTCATGTTCTTGACGTCGATCGCCAGTCGCGTCAATTCGACCACGATGTTGTTCATGATCTCGAAGTTGAGGGCATCGACCTGCTCTTGCCGCCTGGCGAACCTGGCGTTGATGTCGCTTTGGCGGTGCAGGACCTTGATGATCGGACCTGGGTTGAAGAACAACTTGAGAAGCGGATTGAGCAGGCGACGGGTCGCCGTCAGGAGTCGGCCCATGAGGCCGCGGGAGGACTTGTAGATGGTGTCGTCGTCGAACTCGTAGTTCTCGAACGGCACCGACGGTCGACGGCGCTGGTACTGTTCGATCAGATCCGAGCGAACGGCCTTGGGATCGAGGAAGCGTTCGAGTTTGACGGCTGCAAGCTCACGAATTTCGTCGTCGGTGTAGTCGACCCCGCGCTTCTCACGGATCCGGGTTCGAATCCGGTGCATGATCTGCTCGACGTCGACCGCGTCCGTTCGAATGTTGAAGTCTGCCATAGAAGAGTCTTCGGGATGGCGATACCGACTCGGTCAGAAGCAAGGAGCGCCCGCGTCGGTCGTGGCTGAGCCCCGACCGAGTGGTGCCCTTCTGCAGTGACGTATCGCGGCATCAGTATTGTTGAAAGAGTTGGCCCCACCCGGTCTGCATGAAGCGCCGAATGCGGGTTCGCCCAATGGTCGGGTACCACAGCCAGTCGTGGTAGAGGTTGGAGGCCATCGGCGCCCAGACCACCAGCGGTGAGTGAAGCAAGAGCCTCTCGAGCGGACGGAGCCAGCCCTTTCGAATGAGCTGGTCCCCCCAGATCACTAACGAGCGCCGTGTCGTGAACCCGAAGTTCACGCCGACGATGGGATCGCCAGCGATCTCGATATCCTTGAGATCCGCGATCCCGAGCCCACGCTCGTGCGCCATGCGCAGGAACGGAATGCTCATCGGGTCGTAGCCCATCATCCGTGCGGCGACGGCATCGATGGCCACCGAATCGGCCGACGCCAGGATGAAGTTGTGAATGCGGGGCACCATCGTGCGTGGCCCCGCGCCGTCGCCGCACACCGTACCGTCCATCACGCTGAAGACGGCTGGATGCAGCTCGCGCTGCATGTACATCAGGTCCACCAAGACCTCGTGCATGTACTTGTGGGCGTGGTGTCGGACTTCCTTCAGGAGTCCGCCGAAGGAATTCTTGACGGCACCCGTCGTGACCGCGTGTCCATGAGTCTTGACTGTCGGCAAGTGAACGATCTGGCGGCCCGGGTACAGAGCTGGGATCTCGATGCCCTCGGGGAAGAGCTCGTTCAGCTTGAGCAGCGGACTTTCGAAAGGATACACACGCCATTCGACGTCGGGCAGTGGCGTGAAGGTCAACCCGTGTCGTTCCAGCACCGGCTCCCATCGGTTCGCCCGGCAGCCCTCGACGGGGTTCGTCACGACCGTCTTGTTCTCGACAGGAATCAGTCGAGCTCGCTCGAATCCATCTGCGAGGAACTTGTGCGCCACGCCGTCCAGTTGCCACGGCTGCGTCGAGCAGGCCGGGAAGTACTTCGACCAAGACAGGTTGAGTTTGAGCAACGTGTCGCGCGCCGGATCGAGGCTGTCTCGGTATCGAGCCAGATCCATGAGCCGTCCGTAGTCCTCGATGATGCGCTCCGGGCGGGTCTTGACCACAGCCACCAGCGCGGAGCTGGGGACGGTCGCCGCCCTGGTCGAGGGCGACGGAGCATCGAGCACAGTAGGTGAGGTCATGTGTCGCGTCGGGTGCGATCGAGTCTAGGCGAGCGGTGTGTAGATGATCAGGGCCACCGCCACCGTCCAGAGCGCAACGCAGGTCAGGAGGGGACGGTCGGTCAGGAGCAGCTCCGAGGGGTCGCCACCTCCATCCTTGCGATACAACAGGTAAAGGTATCGAAAAACACCGTACAGGGGAAACGGCATCGTCAGAATCAGCCCATCGCCGAACTTGCCGATCGTGTCATCGCTCATCGTGTAGAACGCATACGCCATCAAGGTCGAGGTGGTCACGATGCCGATCATCTGGTCCAGGAGCGGCACGGTGTACTCAGCCAGGGCCGGCCGATGACGTCTCGCCTGTTCCTCCAACGCCACGATCTCCTGTCGGCGCTTGCTGAGTGCGAGGAACAGCGCCAGGAGAATGGTACACAGGAGCAACCAATTGCTGATCGGGACGTCGATGACGGCCCCGCCCGCCAGCGCGCGCAACACGAAGCCAATCGAGATCGTGAGCACGTCGAGGATCACGACGTGCTTCAGTCCCCAGGTGTACCCTAGCTGCAGGACGCCGTACGCCACCGCTGTCGCGAAGAACGGCCAGCCCAAAAAGAAGGCGAGGCCCAGCGCCAGCGCGGCCAGCCCGAGAGCCGACCACGTCGCAAGCCGTGCGCTCACGGTGCCAGACGCAATGGGTCGCGCCCGTTTCAACGGATGTTGTTGGTCGCTGACCCGGTCGACCAGGTCGTTGACGAGGTAGACGCTGCTGGACAGGGCGCAGAATGCCAAGAACGCCAGAGACACTCGCGTCATCGCCACCGAGTCGAGCAGTCGTTCGCCGAAGATGATGGCGGCGAAGATGACCAGATTCTTGGTCCACTGACCTGGTCTGAGAGAGCGCAGGAGGCTCGAGGCGAGCCAACGCCGAGACCCGTCGTTCGACAACGGTTCCGGTGTGGCGGTCGGAGCGCTACGCGCGGTGGAGCGCGTCACGGCAGGGGGAGTGAGCCCCTAGCTCGGGAAGCTTGCGACGGCTTCCTGCTCGGAGTCGTAGGTGTCGAAGACCGTCAGGAGCTTGGTGATTGAGAGCAGATCTTCGATCCGCTTGGTCAGGTTCAGCAGCTTGAGCTGGCCCCCCTGACGGCTCACGGTCGTGTACGTTCTGACGATTTCGCCGAGTCCGGCGCTGTCGATATAGGGAACGTCCCCGAGATTCAACACGAGCTTCTGCTTCCCACTCTGGACCAAGCTGTTGATCTTCTCTTTGAGCAGCTCGTCGCCTTCACCAAGGGTTATCTTCCCCTTGAGGTCGAGTATGGTCACACCGCTTACGACTCGTTCCTCAATTTGCATCGCCGGACTCCTTGCAGCTTGGCCAATGATCGGCCAACTGACATCGTATCAACCAGATAAAGGACCGCACAAAGTAGCATGCGCCATTTGGCGGTGTCAAGAAATGTGCCCGTGGGGACGGTGGGTGTGCGCTGCATCCGACTCAGGGCGCACCCACCGTCGACGACTTGCTCTACTCGAGCTCACGACGCTGCTTCTTGCGGGTCCTCTTTCGGGCAAGGATCTGCTTGGCTCGCCGCTTGTCACCCGGCTTGAGATAGAACGAGTGCTTCTTGATGTCCTTAATAATGTCTTCTTGCTGGACTTTGCGTTTAAAACGGCGAAGTGCGCTTTCGATGGACTCTCCGTCCTGAACTTTGACTTCAGCCACGCTCGATGACACCCCCTATCGCGAGGCCGGTTGCCCCTGGGCCCAGTAATTCCGTGGGCCGAACATGCTAGGCTATCACACGCAGGCGCCGGTGGCGGTCGAAACCGCGCCCGTGGGGCCGTCGCGGGGTTCAGCCCAACGGAACGTCCTCTATCGAATCCCCGTAAATAACTCAAAAGAAACGGCATGAGGCTGCTTGTCGTCGGCGGGGGGGCTCGAGAGCACGCCCTTGTATGGAAGCTGGCAGGCGAGCGGGACGTGGCCGAGGTGATCTGCGCGCCCGGCAACGCCGGAATCGCCCGCCTCGCCCGCTGCGTCGAGGTCGACCTGGGCGACCCCGAGGCGATTCTCCAGCTCGCCACTCGGGAGCGAATCGATCTGACGATCGTCGGGCCCGAGCAGCCCTTGGCCGCAGGCGTGGCCGACCGTTTCTCGGCACAAGGGCGCCTGCTGTTCGGACCCTCACGAGGAGCCGCCGAGCTTGAATCCAGTAAGGCGTTCGCCAAGCACTTCATGGCGCGCCACGGCGTGCCGACGGCCGATTACGAGGTCTGTCTCAGTGCGGAGGCGGCGGTTGCGGCACTGGATGGCGGACGATTCGGCTACCCGGTTGTGCTGAAGGCCGACGGCCTCGCCGCCGGCAAAGGCGTGGTCGTCGCCCGAGATCGGACAGAGGCGATGACCGCCGTCCAGGCAGCGATGGTGGATCGACGTTTCGGCGATGCGGGGGCGGTCCTGCTCGTCGAGGAATGCCTCCAAGGTGAGGAGGTCTCGTGGTTCGCGATCTGTGACGGACACCGTGCCCTGCCGATGGTCTCGGCCCAGGATCACAAGCGCGCATTCGACGATGACCAGGGGCCGAACACGGGAGGGATGGGGGCGTTCGCGCCAAGCCCGCTGCTTGATGACGCGATGCGCGGGCGAATCATGCGTGAGATCGTTGACCCGACGATCGCAGGATTGGCCGCGGAAGGACGCGAGTTCCGGGGTCTCCTGTACGCCGGATTGATGCTTGTCGACAATGCTCCCCGGGTCATCGAATTCAATGTGCGGTTCGGCGACCCCGAGGCTCAGGTCGTCCTACCCGCTGTCGACGGCGACCTCCTGCCCGCGCTCGCGGGTGCCGCCGCCGGCGACCTTGGTGGAGCGGAGTTGTCGTGCCGCGCCGAGCGGCACGTGGGTGTCGTGTTGGCATCCGGCGGCTACCCGGACGCGTACGAGGTCGGCAAGGCGATCGGGGGGCTCGAATCGGTCGAGGCCTTACCTGACACGCTCGTCTTTCACGGCGGTACGGGGAGTCGGGACGGCCGTCTGGTCACGCGTGGTGGCCGTGTCTTGACGGTGGTCGGCCGCGGCGCTGGTTTCGCGCAGGCCATCGAGCGGGCCTATCAGGCCGCCAACCGTATCAGCTTCGATGGAAGGCATTTCCGGACGGACATCGGTCGTCGGGCGCTCGGCGCGTGACCTGGCCGGAGGAAGGGTGTCGCATGGCAATCCAAGTGCTGATCTTGATGGGCTCCGACTCGGACGCTCCCGTGATGCAGGCTGCGCTCGACGTGCTGAAACGGCTTGGGATCGCTGCGCGCATGACCGTGGCATCGGCGCACCGCTCGCCGGCTCGGGTCCTTCGCCTCGTGGCCGAAGCTCCCGAGCAGGGTGTCCGAGTCTTCATCGTTGGGGCCGGGGCGGCGGCCCATCTGGCCGGCGTGGTGGCGGCACATACCGTGCTGCCGGTGATCGGCGTGCCCATCGACTCGACAGCGTTGAAGGGCCAGGATGCGCTGCTGTCGACCGTTCAGATGCCTCCTGGCGTGCCGGTGGCCACGGTGTCTATCGGGAAGGCCGGCGCGACGAATGCCGGCGTGCTCGCGACTCAGATTCTCGCGATCGGGGACGCCGAGATCACCGGTCGCCTCGAGCGATACAAGGGCGAGCTCGCCGAAAAAGTGGAGCGGGCGGCGGCCCGGGTGGAGGAAGGTTCCTGATGGGCGAGCGTCAGCTATGAAGTACGCCGTGGTGACATTCGGCTGCCGAGTGAATCAGGCCGATTCGATGCGGCTCGAGGGCGAGTTGAGTGCCGCCGGCGGAGAGCCGACGGACTGCACGAGCGCCGACGTCGTCATCGTCAATACGTGTTCGGTTACGGCGACGGCCGATCAAGGGAACCGGCAGACCATCCGACGGATCGCTCGCACGAATCCGTCCGCTCGAATCGTCGCCACGGGATGCTACGCCACGCGCTGTGCATCCGAGGTTGCCGCGCTCCCAGGCGTCGTGCATGTCGTCGGGAACGATGACAAGGACGACCTGCTCGAATTGCTCGGGACGGAGCTGGGCCTGACGACGGCCGGCCGCTTCGGCGTGGGAGACGGCGCCTGCGGAGCCCCGGCGACGCTGGGTCTCGGCGGACGCACGGCATTCACCCTGCGACTCCAGACCGGATGCGACGAAGCATGTACGTATTGCATCATTCCGACAACCAGAGGTCGTCCCCGCAGCCTTCCGGTCAACGACGCGCTCGCCACCGTGCGGCGCGCCATCGAGGCCGGTTTCAAGGAGATCGTACTCACCGGCGTTCACCTGGGCTCGTACGGGCGCGACCTCGATCCGTCGATCTCTCTGGTCAGCCTTCTACGACGGTTGGCGGACGAAGCGGGCGACCGGGACGTCCTGTTTCGACTCAGCTCGATCGAGCCCATGGATTGCGGATACGACGTCGTCGATCTCGTCGCCGCTCATCGCTGCTTCGCACCACACTTCCACCTGCCACTGCAGCATGGCAGTGACGCCATGCTCGCGAAGATGCGGCGACCTTACTCGAGCGCCAGGTATGCACGCCTCGTCGACCGGATCCGACGCCTGGTCCCTCAGGCGTCGATCGGTTCCGACTTGATCGCCGGCTTCCCCGGTGAGAGCGACGCCGACTTCGCGCGCACGCTGCGCTACGTGGCGTCGTCGCCGTTGACCTACCTTCACGTGTTTCCATATTCCAGTCGACCAGGCACCGTGGCGTCTGAGTTGGCCGACAAGGTCGAGCCGACGACGATCCGGGATCGCGCACGTCAGCTGCGGGCCGTCGGCCGACAGCTCTCCGCCAGATTTCGGGCCGACCAGGCGGGCTGCGTGCGACGTGCTCTCACGCTCGACGACCGGGGTTCGCTAGTGACCGACAACTATCTCAAGCTGAGAATCTCCCACGATCGAGGACGCAACCAACGGGTGTGGGTGCGGCTGGAGGACGGCGGCAATGGCGATCTGACCGGCGAACTCGTGGGGTGACGGCGGCGCCCCGTCCGCGTCCGGTCAGAGCTGGCGGGCCAGGTGTTGGGCGGGCGAGCGGTGACGTCCCTCCACGATGAGCTGGCCGCAGGCCGCCCGGATGTCTCGCCCCCGGCTCTTGCGAACCGAGACGGTGAGGTGATGGTCTGCAAGCACCGTCGCGAAGCGGTTCACGCGCGAGTCGTCGGGACGACGAAACGCGATACCTGGAGCCTCGTTGAGCGGTAAGAGATTGATTTTTGAACGAATGCCGTGCAGCAGGCGAGCCAGCCGATGCGCGTCGGCGTCGGTATCGTTCACGCCGTCGAGCAGCACGTATTCGAAGGTGATGCGGTCTCGCCGCCTGAGCGGGAATCGTCGGCACGCCGCGAGAACATCGTCGATCGGATACCGGCGGTTGAGCGGAACTAGCGGATCCCGCTGCGCGTCAGTGGTGCCGTGAAGCGAGACCGCGAGATTCGGCGGATGCGGTTCGGTCGCGAGACGGTCGAGCGCGGGAACGATGCCGACGGTCGACAGTGTCACGCGCCGGGGCGACACGCCGAGGCCATGGGTACTCGCGAGGAGCCGCAATGACTTCATCGTCTGATCGTAGTTGTGCAGGGGCTCGCCCATGCCCATGAGGACGATATTGAAACGCTCCGTGCGGAGATCGAGTTGCCGGACCAGCACCCGAACCTGGCCGGCAATCTCGCCCGCCGACAAATGCCGCGTGAGTCCCATCTTGCCCGTCAGGCAGAACGTGCAGCCGATGGCGCATCCCACCTGCGTCGAGATGCAGAGCGTCTGGCCCGGGGAGTCCGGGATGTAGACGGCCTCGATCGTTGCTCCGTCGGATAGCCGGAGCCCGAACTTCGTCGTGCCATCCTTCGACACGTTGGTGTCGGTGACGAGTGGTGTGTCGATGGTGACGGCCGCCGCGAGCCGCTCGCGGAGCGGCCGCGAGAGATCGGTCATCTGATCGATTTCCGTCACGAGTTTCTGATGGATCCATCGATAGAACTGCCGCGCGTGAAACGGTGCGGCACCCATGTCGAGGAGCACGGCCTCGAGCTCGTGTAACTCCAGGCAAGACACGTCGGGGCGGCCCGAAGGATTGGTCAAGGACAACCTCGAGTCGTGGGATGCGGTGAGACGGCGAGTGTAGCATGCGCGGCGTTTCCCGGTTGAAACGAGTCCAAACGCCATGCTAGAATGAGTCCTCGGTTCTTCTTGGATATTTCCTTTCGCTTCAATAAGTTGCGGTAAGGCTTTCCGGTCTTCCACCGGGCTTCGGACCTGTCCTTCAGCGATGATCGTCCGCGACGTCCTCGATAACGGTCTCCGCCTCACTACCGAGTCGATGCCGCACGTCCGGTCGGTGAGCTTCGGGGTGTGGTTGGCCCGTGGCTCGCGACACGAGTCGGCGTCTCAGAGTGGCATCGCGCACTTCGTGGAACACATGTTGTTCAAGGGGACGACGTCGCGAAGTGCCGAAACGATCGCGCAGGCCATCGACTCGATTGGTGGCCAGATGGATGCCTTCACGTCGAAGGAGTACGCAGGCTACTACATCAAGGTGCTCGACGAGCACTTGCCGGTGGCGCTGGACATCCTGTCCGACATCTTGCTGAATCCGGCGCTGCCCGAGGACGAGATCGTCCGCGAGAAGAAGGTCGTGCTCGAGGAGATCAAGATGGTCGAGGACACGCCGGACGACCTCGTCCACGAGCTGTTCACCGAACGACTCTGGGAGGGACATCCGCTGGGACGACCCATTCTCGGGACGCCCGCAACCGTCGAGTCCTTTACGAGAGACGCCTTGCGCGACTACTTCACGGGGACCTACACGGCCCCCAACGCGATCATCGCAGCGGCTGGGAACGCCGATCACGCGTACGTCCGGGAGCTTGTGCTGGAGCGGTTCTCGGCGCTATCCGAGGCGGGCGGGGTCGTCGACGACCGACGGCCGAAGGTGCGCCCCCAGGTGTTGCAACGGGACAAAGACCTCGAGCAAGCGCACCTCTGCCTTGGCACGAGCAGCTACGCGCAAGATCACGACGATCGATACGTCAGCTACGTGCTCAATACCGTGCTGGGTGGATCGATGAGCTCTCGACTCTTTCAGAACATTCGAGAGAAACGCGGGCTGGCGTATTCCGTCTTCAGCGGGCTCAGCGCCTACCGAGATGCCGGCGCGCTCAGTATTTATGCCGGATGCGCGACCGAGTCGGTCGGCGAGGTCGTCGACCTCGTCGTCTCCGAGCTGCGCGCGATGAAATCCTTCGAGTCTGACGAAGAGCTTCGTCGGGCGAAGGACCATCTGAAGGGGAGCCTGATGCTCAGCCTCGAGAGCACCTCGAGCCGGATGTCGCAGCTGGCGCGGCAGGAGATCTACTTCGGATGTCAGCACAGTCTCGACGAGATTCTCGAGGGCTTCGAACGGGTGACCGCGGACGATGTTCGGCGCGTTGCTGAGGAGCTGTTCGTCGATGGCGCGATGAACGCGACGGTCATCGGTCCAGTCGACGGCTACGAGCTGACCGCGGAGTGCCTCTCGTTGTCCTGAACGATCCCGGTTCGACGGGACTCGGCGTTGACGCTATGAACGACCGCCGAACCCGCCGCCAGATGCGCACATGATTTCCCGATACACCAACCCCGAGATGGGGCGGCTCTGGAGCGATCAGTACCGGTACGAGACGTGGCTCGCGGTGGAGATCGCCGCGGCTGAGGCCATGGCTGAATTCGGGATTGTCCCGCCCGAAGATGCCCAAGCGATCAAGGCGCGCGGGGCGTTCGACGTCGAGCGTATCGACGCCATCGAGGCCGTGACGCAGCACGACGTCATCGCCTTCACGACGGCCGTGGCCGAGTCGGTCGGACCGGCGGCGCGCTGGCTGCACTTCGGCCTGACGTCATCGGACGTGCTCGATACGGCGCAGGCGTTGCAGATGCGGGAGGCATGCGGCCTCCTGCTTCGGAACGTTGATGCGCTGTTGGCCGCACTCCGCCGACGTGCCCTCGAGCATCGCGCGACCGCCATGATGGGGCGGACCCATGGCGTCCACGCGGAGCCGATGACGCTCGGTCTCAAGCTTGCCCGATGGTTCGCACAGGTGCAGCGGGACCGCGCCCGGATCGAACGGGCGCGGGACACCATCTCGTTCGGCAAGATCTCAGGGGCCGTGGGGACCTTCGCCCATCTCGACCCGGCGATCGAGGCGAGCGTCTGTCGACGCCTCGGCTTGCGGCCGGCGCCCGTGGCATCGCAAGTCATCCAACGTGATCGCCACGCCGAGTTGCTGGCCGCACTGGCCATTGCCGCGGCCTCGCTCGAGACGTTCGCACTCGAGATTCGAGGTCTACAGAAGACGGAGATCGGCGAGCTGTCGGAGCCGTTCGGGAAAGGCCAGAAGGGGTCGTCGGCGATGCCCCACAAACGCAACCCGATCGGGTGCGAGCAGATTACCGGCTTGGCCAGGCTGGTACGCTCGAACGCCGTGGCGGCGATGGAAAACGTCGCCCTGTGGCACGAGCGAGACATTTCGCACTCATCGGTCGAGCGAGTGATTCTGCCCGACAGTTTCATCACGCTGGACCATATGCTCCGCCGCTTCACGCGCATCGTGGACGGCATGGTCGTGCACGCCGATCGCATGCACGAGAACTTGGCCCGATCGCGCGGTGTGATCTTCTCCGGAACGGTGCTGCTCGAGCTGGCCCGCCGGGGTACGACGCGCGAGCAGGCGTACGACTGGGTCCAGCGCAATGCCATGCGGTCGTCCGCCGATGGCATGGACTTCAAACAGCTCCTCCTGGCAGACGCCGAGGTCACGGCGGTACTCACGCCCCAGGAGATCGAACGGGCTTTCGATCTGGACGTACAACTTCGTCACGTCGACGCGATCTTGGCCCGCGTGCTCGAAGAGCCGACTCACGAGATCGAGGAAACGGTCACGGCGGGTCGCGCGGCGGAGGGACGATCGTGAAAGCACGCGTGTTCGTCACGCTGAAACCATCCGTCTTCGACCCCCAGGGGGCGACGATCGCCGAGGCGCTGCACTCGCTGGGGTACGACGCCGTGCAGGACGTGCGGCAGGGTAAGTATTTCGAGCTCGACCTGTCGGCCGTATCCGCCGAGGAGGCGACGACACTCGCCGACGAGGTCGCAGACAAGTTGCTGGCCAACCCGGTCATCGAGAGCTACCGCATCGAGCTCGCCGAGGGCGCGGTTCAGGATGCCGAGCCCAGCAGCGGCTAGTTGAGCGGGAGAGGCCATGACATTCGCCATCGTCGTCTTCCCGGGCTCCAACTGCGACCACGACGCGTACCATGTCGCGAAACATGTGCTCGGCCATCAGGCGGAGTTCGTATGGCACAAGGACACCAGCCTGGCGGGTGCCGATGTGGTGGTGCTGCCAGGCGGATTCTCGCACGGTGACTACCTGCGGACAGGAGCGATCGCGAGGTTCTCGCCGGTCATGGAGGCCGTGACGTCGTTCGCGGCCGCCGGCGGCCCCGTGCTCGGCATCTGCAACGGTTTTCAGATGCTGCTCGAGGCCGGCTTGCTCGAGGGGGCCATGCTGCGGAACCGTGATTTGAAGTTTCTCTGTCAGGATGTCCACGTGCGAGTCGAAGCAAACGACACGCCCTTCACCGCCCGTTGCGCGCTGGGAGACCGCCTGCGGCTCCCGATCGCCCATGGCGAAGGCAATTATTTCGCCGATCCCGATGTCCTGGAGCGCCTGGAGCGCAACCGACAAATCGTCTTCCGTTACGTGGATGACACGGGTGAGACCGGTGCGGCGGCCAACCCGAACGGGTCAGCCCGATCGATCGCCGGCATCTGCAATGCGCCACGAAACATCGTCGGCCTGATGCCGCATCCTGAGCGGGCCTGCGAGTCCGCACTCGGCAGCGCGGATGGCCTGGTGGTGTTCGAGTCGGTGGTCGAAGCGTTCGTGGCCGAGACTCGGTGACGGGTAATGGTCGTGCCCCGGGTTGGCTCCGGAGGGTAGATGGGTAAGCGCAAGCTGGTCGGGCGCGTGCTGCTGGGCTCGGCGGTTGCCATGATGCTCGCCGCCGCAGCCGTGTGGCTTGGCTGGTTGCCGATCTCGCCAGGCGCCGCGGTCGTCGTGGCAACCGTCCTCGTGATCGTTGGAGTCACCGACCTGATACTCGCATTGTTCTTCCTCGGCATCGTTGGGCCGAGGCCGGCATCGAACGGCTGATTCGTGTCATGACATCGATTGATTCCGAGACGCTATCGAGTCATGGTTTGAGTTCGGACGAGTACGCGCGAATCGTCCGGATCCTCGGTCGTGAGCCGAACCCGACGGAACTCGGGCTGTTCTCCGTGATGTGGTCCGAGCATTGCAGCTACAAGAGCTCGCGCCTGCACCTGCGCAAGCTGCCGACCGAGGGACCTCGCGTGGTGCAGGGGCCGGGTGAGAATGCGGGGGCGGTCGACATCGGCGACGGCCTGGCCGCCGTCTTCAAGATCGAATCGCACAACCACCCATCGTTCATCGAGCCCTACCAAGGGGCCGCGACCGGCGTGGGCGGAATCATTCGAGACATATTCACGATGGGTGCCCGGCCGATCGCACTGCTGAATTCGCTGCGGTTCGGCTCCCTCGATGATCCCCCGACCCGCCGGCTGCTCGAGGGTATCGTCGCTGGAATTGGCGGTTACGGGAACTCGATCGGGATTCCGACCGTCGGCGGTGAAGTTGCCTTCGAGCCGAGCTATGCCGGCAATCCCCTGGTGAATGCTTTCTGTCTCGGGATTGCAAGGGCGGACGCGCTGGTCATGGGACGTGCCTCGGGCGTCGGCAACCCCGTGTACTACGTCGGGGCCAAGACCGGACGCGATGGCATTCACGGGGCGACGATGGCCTCGGCGGAGTTCGACGACCAAACGGCCGACAAGCGGCCCGCCGTGCAGGTGGGCGACCCGTTCATGGAGAAGCTGCTGCTCGAAGCCTGCCTTGAACTCATGAAGAGTGACGCGCTCGTGGGTGTCCAGGACATGGGTGCGGCGGGGCTGACCTGCTCTACTTGTGAGATGGGTGCCCGGGGTGGTGCGGGCATCGAGATTGACGTTTCACTCGTGCCCCAGCGCGAGACCGGCATGACGCCCTACGAAATCATGCTCTCCGAATCCCAGGAGCGCATGCTGCTCGTCGCCGAGCAAGGACGAGAGGCCGAAGTTGAGCGGGTGTTCGACAAGTGGGACCTGCACGCGGTACCGATCGGACGTGTGACCGACGATGGACTGTTACGCGTGAAGGATCGCGGAGTGGTTGTCGCCGAGGTGCCCAACGGGCCGCTGGCCGACGAGGCACCGCTGTACGACCGTCCAACGGCACGACCGGAGTCCCTATCCGAGAATCAGCAGCTCGATACCACGTTGTTGCGGCCAGTGCCGTCCTGTGACGACGCGTTGCGCGCCCTTCTGGGTTCGCCGACGATCGCGAGCAAGCGTTGGGTGTATCGCCAGTACGACCACACGGTGCGCACGAACACGCTCGTGATCGCCGGCATGGGGACGCCCGTGGTCCGGATCAAGGGTACCGAGCGTGCACTGGCGATGTCGCTCGACGGCAACGGGCGGTACGGGTTTCTCGACCCGCGTCGGGGCGCTATCCTCGCCGTCTCGGAAGCGGCGCGGAACGTGGCCTGCGCAGGCGCCGAACCCATCGGCGCGACGAATTGTCTGAACTTCGGAAACCCCGAGCGCCCCGAGATCATGTGGCAATTCGTCGAGGCGGTCGACGGGATCGGAGAGGCCTGTCGTGCGCTGGGAATTCCGATCACGGGCGGCAACGTCAGCCTGTACAACGAGACGGACGGACGCGCCGTCTATCCCACGCCCGTCATCGGGGTGGTCGGGCTGCTCGAGCGTGCCGAACGATGCGTTCGTCGTGGGTTCCAGGCGCGGGGCGATGCCATCGTGCTCCTCGGGGCACCGCGTCCCGTGCTCGGAGGCACCGAATATCTGAAGGTAGTCCATGGACTCGTGCGGGGGATGCCGCCGGAGCCAGGTCTGCTCGCCGAGGCCGCGCTGATACGACTCCTGGTCAGCGGCGCCTCCCTCGGGCTGCTGCGGTCGGCGCATGACTGCTCGGACGGAGGCCTGGCCGTGGCCCTGGCGGAGAGCTGCTTCGAAACCGGGGGTGTCGGAGCCGAGGTCGATGTGCCAGCCGCCGCCGAGGGACCGCTCGCGCACGTCACCACGCTCTTCGGCGAGATGGCGAGTTGCGTGGTCGTCTCGACGGCCAACGCCGGGGTCGATCGCCTGCTGGCGCTGGCCGAGTCGACGGGCGTCGCTGCGCGTCGAATCGGGTCGACGATCGACGGTCGCTTGACGATCGCTGTCAACGGGTCGCCAGTCGTCGAGAGCGACCTTCTCAGTCTCGAGTCGCTCTGGGCCGGCGCGATCGAGCAGCGACTGGTCGCCGGACGACGGCTTGCTGACGATCGCCCGGGCGATCGTCGGGTGGTGCCGGTGGGCACTTCGTAAACCGAAAGGTCGCCATGAACGATCCGGACAAATTCAAAGACGAGTGTGGAGTCTTCGGAATCTTCGAGCATCCGGAGGCCGCGAACCTCACGTACCTAGGGCTCTACGCGCTCCAGCATCGAGGCCAGGAGAGCGCAGGTATCGTCGTCTCTGACCGCGACCGCGTCCGGCTGTCGGTGGGCATGGGCTACGTGGCGGACGTGTTCGGGCCGAGCAAACTCGAAGCCTTGCCGGGACCTCTGGCCATCGGCCACGTACGCTACTCGACGGCCGGTGCGAGTGATCTGTCGAATGCGCAGCCGATCCTCATCGACTGCGTCCACGGCCAAATCGCGCTGTGTCACAACGGCAATCTGGTCAATGCACGCGAGCTCCGGGAGGAGCTCGTCGGGCAAGGATCGATTTTCCAGACGAGTAGCGACACCGAGGTGGTCCTCCATCTCTACGCGCGATCGAAAGCGTCGAACCCTGCGAAGGCCGTGGCCGAATCCATCTCCAGAGCTCGTGGCGCGTTCTCGATGGTCTTGCTGACCAAGGATCGATTGATCGCGGTTCGCGATCCACACGGATTCAGGCCGCTTGCGCTCGGTCGGCTGGGCAACGCCGTGATCGTGTGCTCGGAGACCTGTGCGCTCGACTTGATTGGCGCGACCTACGTCCGGGACGTGGAGCCCGGGGAAATGATCGTGGTCGGGCCAGACGGAATCGAAACGATGCGGCCGTTCGCCGAGGCCCCATTGGCTCACTGCATCTTCGAGCACGTGTACTTCGCTCGGCCCGATAGTTACGTCTTCGGCGAGAGCGTCAATGAGGTGCGAACCAACCTGGGCCGTCAGCTGGCCCACGAAGCACCCGTGTCAGCGGATGCCGTGATCCCGATCCCGGATTCTGGCGTGTGTGCGGCGATCGGATATGCCGAGGCGTCTGGTATCCCGATGCAAATGGGCCTGATTCGGAACCACTACGTCGGCCGGACCTTCATTCAGCCCCAGCAATCGATTCGACACTTCGGGGTGAAGGTGAAGCTCAATCCGGTCAGGAGCCTCCTGCAGGGAAAGCGGGTGGTGCTCGTCGACGATTCGATCGTACGGGGTACGACCAGCCGGAAGATCGTGAAGATGGTCAAGGCGGCCGGCGCCCGCGAGGTTCACATGCGAATCAGCTGCCCGCCGACGATCTCGCCCTGCTTCTACGGAATCGATACGCCAAGACGCGCGGAGCTCATTGGCGCGACGAAGTCCGTGGACGAGATTCGCGAGTTCCTCGACGCCGACAGTCTCTCGTATCTCTCCGTAGATGGTCTGGTGCAGGCCGTTTCGCCTCGCGGATCGTCGTACTGCACGTCGTGCTTCACCGGTGAGTACCCACTCGAGATTCCGTCCGACGAGAGCGCCTACCTGCGGCTGGCGCTGAAGCCGGACGACCGGCAGGAGGACCCAGTCGTACCATGAGACGCCAAGATATCGTATCGCTGTTCGGGGCCGTCCTCGTTGCCTCGGCGCTCGTCACGGCCCAGGCTGGCTCGACGAGCCTTCAAGACGCGATCGGAAGACTCGGATCCCTCGACTACGATGTGCGCACGACGGCCGCGCGGAACGTGCGCCGCGTACCCGCGGCGACCGCCGTCCCCGCGCTCCATCAGGCCGCGACCCGTCACTCGGACGGCTACGTCCGGTACCGCGCGCTTATCCTGCTCGCCGGATTCAGCGACCAAGCGGCGGAGCCGGCCATGCGGAGCGCCCTCACGGATGCCAACGATCGCCTCCGCCAGGTGGCCTATGGTTTTTACGAACACCAGGCTGAGCCAGGGGTCCTCGCGATGCTCCTGGAGGCGCTCAGCCGCGAGGAGTCCGAGTTCGTGCGGCCGGCGCTGGTTCGTGCGGTAGCGGCCCAAGGTGGCGACCCACGCGTGCGAGAGGGTCTCCTGGTGGAGGTCGACCGCGGCAACGATTTCTTCCGGAGCGCCGTCATCGAAGCGCTCGGCGACAACCGAGCGCAGTACGCCGTGCCTTCGCTGATTCGGATCGCCGAGCTGGATGGGCCGCTCCAAGATGACGCAGTCGTCGCACTGGGTAAGATCGCCGATCGGCGGGCGCTCGATCCGCTCGTCCGCTTGCAGCGTCTTGCGTCGCAGGTCACGCAACCCGCGATCGCCGCGGCGATCTGTTTGCACGATGTCAACTGCGACTCGCACGAGCGGTACCTGGAGGAGACGCTGAGATTTTCCGTCGAAAATGTTGGGTACCAGGATCTGCTGCGGTCGGCGGCCGTCGGGCTCACCGCGCTCGCCTCGAACGGCAATGCGCGGGCGCTCGCGGCCCTCTTTGACGTCGGCATTGCGTCGGATGATCCGGCGCGCGCGCCGATCGCGCTCAGCATCGGGTCGCTCGCTCTGCGAAACACCGCCGTGTTGCTCGACGGTCTTGCGGTGCAGCCCGATCTGGAGGGTGCGCTCCTGCTGGTCAGAGATGCCTTCGACATGCTCGACGAGGACTACGAGGAGGAGCGATTCTTCGTCACCACGCGCCGGACGTTCTGGGAATCACCCGAGGGGACGACGAGCCGAACGATCGCGGAGCGCCTCATACAAACTCTGGAGTTCTGAACGCGCCGTCCTGGCGCCAGCGGCGGCGATGTCGGAGGCGTCGAGCGGACGCCGGACGAACTCCGCTTCGATCGATGGTACGCTTGGCCCGGGTACCGGCCCGGCGTCGTGACCGGTGCCTGCCGCAACGATGGACTACAAGCAGTCTGGCGTCGACATCGACGCGGGTCACGAGGTCGTCGAGCGCATCAAAGGGCTAGCCAGGAGCACGGCGACGCCCGGTGTGCTCTCCGAACTCGGTTCGTTTGGCGGACTGTTTCGGTTCGACGCCGCTCGCTATCGTGACCCGGTCCTGGTCTCCAGTGCCGACGGTGTTGGCACGAAGCTGAAGGTCGCCACGCTCGCCGGACGGCACCGTGGCATCGGTCAGGACCTGGTCAACCACTGCGTGAACGACATCCTGGTGCAGGGCGCCGAGCCGCTGTTCTTCCTCGACTACCTGGCCACCGGGCGCCTCTCTCCTGACATCGCCGTCGAGGTCGTGGAGGGGCTTGCGGAGGCGTGCCGCGACAACGGCTGTGCCCTGCTCGGCGGCGAGACGGCCGAGATGCCTGGCTTTTACGCCGACGGTGAGTACGATGTCGCCGGCTTCATCGTGGGGGTCGTCGAGCGCGATCGCCTCATCGACGGCCTTGCCGTCGTTCCAGGCGACCGACTCGTCGGCCTGCCCTCCACCGGTCTCCACACCAACGGCTACTCGTTGGCCCGAGCGCTCGTGTTCGACCAGGCCGGCCTCGGCGTAGAGTCGATCGTGCCGGACATCGGGAGGAGCGTGGCCGACATGCTGCTCGAACCGCATCGCACGTACCTGCCGGCCGTCCGCCCGCTGCTGCGACGGGAGCAGGCCGCCGGTGCGTCCCCCGTCAAGGCGATCGCGCACATCACGGGCGGTGGCATCACCGACAACCTGCCGCGCGTGTTGCCGGCCGGCACCGCTGCTCGCGTCGACAGGGGAGCCTGGGTGATCCCGCCCGTCTTCGAATGGCTGCAAGGCCTCGGCTCGGTCACCGACGCCGAGATGTTCCGCGCCTTCAACATGGGCATCGGGCTTATCGTCGTGTGTGGCGAATCGGACGTCGACGGAGTCATGCAGGAGCTGGCCGCGGCGGACGATGCTGGGGCGCGCATGATTGGCCGAATCGTCGAATCGGCTTCTGGCGCGGGCGATCATCGGAGTGTCACCTACGAGTAGCCGGCGATGACACGCAGGCTCGGCATACTGATCTCGGGTCGGGGTAGCAACCTCCAGGCGATCATCGACGCAATCAGTCACGGTAGGCTCGATGCCGAGATAGCCATCGTCATCTCCAATCGGCCGGGCGTTCCCGGCCTCGACAGAGCCCGCGCAGCCGACATCGAGGCACTGTGCGTCGACCATCGCGAGTTTCCGGACCGGGAGTGCTTCGATAGGAAGATCCTCTCGGAGCTCCAGAGCCGAGACGTTGGTCTCGTGTGCCTGGCAGGTTTCATGCGATTGCTCGGTCCAACCTTCGTTCGCGCCTATCGCGACGCGATCCTGAACATTCACCCCTCCCTGCTTCCTTCGTTTCCTGGCCTCGAGGCCCAGCGCCAGGCGGTCGGCTACGGAGTGAAAGTCACCGGTGTCACCGTCCACATCGTCGACGAGCAGCTCGACCATGGGCCGATCGTGCTGCAGACGGCCGTGGCGGTCACCGAAGCCGACACGCCGGAGACGTTGGCGGCACGAATGCTCAGCGAGGAGCACCGCCTCTACCCCGAGGCCATCGGACTCGTGCTGGACGGTCTGGTGGCTCGTCAAGGACGCCGCCTGGTGGCCCGGCGTCCGGCGCCGTGAGATGTCCCGGGCTCTCACGTGAAGGGCGCCGGCACGACGGCACTAGATCTGCGAGAGGCGTTCCAGCGTGAGGATGGCCACTTCGGGGGGGCAGTTGAGACGGACCGGTACGTACACTGTGCCGACGCCTCGACTCACGAACAGCGTCGTGTTGTGGCGCCGGGTCGTGCCGTGCAGTGCCGGAAAACCTCGCCCTCGTGCACCGACCGCCCCGAGACCGGGGAGGACCACCTGCCCCCCGTGTGTGTGGCCCGCCAGCACGGCTGACACGTCCAGTTCAGCTGCTGCCGCGAGTCGGCGAGGGTCGTGTGCAAGCACGATCGTGGGCGAGGTGGCGCCTCTCAGTACACCGGCGATCTCGGTCACTTTACGAGTCCAGAACCGCAGACCGGCGATCTCCAGCGTTTCGTTCCTGATCTGGATGCGTGTTCGCGCGTCCCTCAGCACCTCGAATCCCTGAGCTTCTAGCGCGTCCGGCATTTCCTGATCATCGTCGTGATTCCCGAGGATCGCGTACACGCCGTGTGGGGCGGAGAGTGGGGCGAGCGCCTCGGCGCAGGGTCGTGCGTAGCGGGTGTCGAACCAGCTGATGTAGTCGCCGCCCAGCGCCACGAGGTCCGGGTGCTCGGCGAGCATCAATGACACCGCGCGGTCGACGACGCGGCGGGGCACGGTATCGCTGAGATGGAGGTCGGTAATCAGGCCGATGCGCAGACCCTGCAGGGCCTCCGGTAGACCCGACACGGGAATCGTCGCGCGCGTGACACGGAGATCGTTTCGCTCGTACAGGTAGCCGTATCCTGCCGCGCCGGTCACCGTGCCAACGCCGGCGGCCACCAGCCCCCTCAAGAGCTGGCGTCGAGAGATCCCCTGAAGCGCCGCGGGTGTCATCACCTTGCCCGTATATTAGCAGGACCGCTTGAGGGCCACTCGCCGACGCTGTGGTAGATTCGAGTGCGCTGCCCGCACGAGGCGGCCACCTTTGGTGGCGACCATCCGGCCATTTGCACGATTCGTGGTTGAGAGTCATGACGATCGACGAACAGGTGACGTACCTGACAAAGGGATGCGTGGATGTCATCCGAGAGTCGGAGCTCCGGGCGAAGCTCGAGCGGAGCGAGCGCACCGGTCTGCCCCTCGTCGTGAAGGTGGGGTTCGATCCGACGGCCGCGGATCTTCATCTCGGGCACACCGTCCTGATTCGCAAGATGAAGCATTTTCAGGACTTGGGCCACACCGTGGTGTTCCTGATCGGCGACTTCACCGGACTCATCGGGGATCCGACTGGCCGATCGAAGACACGCCCTCCGCTCACCCGCGAGGAGATCGCAGCGAACGCCGAGACGTACAAGGCGCAGGTGTTCAAGGTGCTGGACCGAGCGCGAACCGTGGTGGACTTCAACAGTCGCTGGCTCGGCGAATTGGGTAGCGAGGGGTGGGTGCGTCTCGCGGCGCAGTACAACGTGGCCCAGATGCTGGAGCGGCGGGATTTCAAGCAGCGCTACGAATCCGGCCAGCCCATCGGTGTGCACGAGTTCCTCTATCCGCTGGCTCAGGCTTACGATTCAGTGTTTCTGAAGGCCGATGTCGAGCTCGGCGGCACCGATCAACTCTTCAATTTGAACGTCGGGCGGGACATCATGCCGGCGTTCCAGCTCGAACGGCAGCTGGTCATGACCGTCCCGCTGCTCGTCGGTCTCGACGGCGTTGAGAAGATGTCCAAGAGCCTCGGCAACTTCGTCGGCATCACCGAAGCGCCGGCTGAGATCTTCGGCAAGGTCATGTCCATTTCCGACGATCTGATGTGGACGTACTACGAGTTGCTGACCGACCGCTCGAATGCCGAGATCGCGGCCATGCGGGCGCGGGTGGCGGACGGTGGGCTCCATCCGAGGCGCACGAAGGCGGACCTGGCCCAGCTCATCGTCGCCGACTTTCATTCCCCGGAGGCGGCGCTCGAGGCGGAGGAGGCGTTCGAGCGTGTCCACCGTGCGCGGGAATGGCCGGAGGATCCACCGGAGTACGAGTGCCGGGTGCCAGCCGACGGTAAGCCGTTTGCTCGGCTACTTGCCGATGTCGGGCTGGTACGGTCGGCATCCGAGGCCCTTCGGCTCATCAAGCAGGGGGGCGTGCGGGTGCGGTCGTTGGATCCGGCCGTCGATCTCGACGGGTGGCGTCCGGGGACTGGCCGTTACGACATCCGGATAGGCAAGCGAACGTTTGCGCGGTTGAAGGTCGAGCGTGAGTGATCGTGGGTGTTGACGTGGGGATGGCGACGCGGTAGCATGTGGAGTTGGCCTTCAGCTCGACCGAGGGTCCGGGGCTACCCGGTGAGGTCGGGCGGTTGTTGACGGTGGGTTGACAATCTACCCCTTCCACCATAACATTAGAGGGTTCGCCTCCTGACGTTGTGAGGCGAAGTCGCGGGCTTCTGGTCAGCGGCTCTGTTCTTTGAAAACTGGATAGAACGTGCAAGCACACAAGCACTGCCCGTCGAGTATCAGTGGGCAGGCGTCGCGCGGCCGGG
>OZ252293.1:1100000-5352804 GCA_965250185.1 Vicinamibacterales bacterium
ACAACGCAGGGAAGTGAACCATCTCAGTACCTGCAGGAAAAGAAAACAACAGTGATTCCGCTAGTAGCGGCGAGCGAACGCGGAACAGCCCAAACCGACGTGCTTGCACGTCGGGGTTGTAGGGCCTGCCTGGCCGCAAGGCCGGCGAGTTACAAACCAACATGTTAGTCGAACGGTCTGGAACGATCGGCCAGAGACGGTGAGAGCCCGGTAGACGAAAACGTGTTGGCTCGCTGGGTAGGTACCTGAGTACCGCGGGACACGAGGAATCCCGTGGGAATCTACGAGGACCATCTCGTAAGGCTAAATACTCCTTGGTGACCGATAGTGAACCAGTACCGTGAGGGAAAGGTGAAAAGTACCCCTGTGAGGGGAGTGAAATAGTACCTGAAACCGTATGCCTACAAGCAGTGGGAGGGCGTTTACCGGTGGCTTGCCACCGGTGTTGCCTGACCGCGTGCCTTTTGCATAATGAGCCGGCTAGTTACTCTTCGTGGCGAGGTTAAGCGCAAGCGAGCCGCAGCGAAAGCGAGTCTGAATAGGGCGTTCAGTCGCGGGGAGTAGACGCGAAGCGAGGTGATCTATCCTTGGCCAGGGTGAAGCGTGGGTAACACCACGTGAAGGCCCGAACCAGTGTTGGTTGAAAACAACTTGGATGAGCTGAGGATAGGGGTGAAAGGCTAATCAAACCTCGTGATAGCCCGTTCTCCTCGAAATATCTTTAGGGATAGCCTCGGGAGGTTGGCGCTGGTGGTAGAGAACTGGATGGACTAGGGGGCTTACCGGCTTACTGAATCCAACCAAACTGCGAATGCCAGTGACTCATATCCCGGGAGTCAGACAGTGGGGGCTAAGCTTCATTGTCGAGAGGGAAACAACCCAGACTACCGGCTAAGGTCCCAAAATCTGTGCTAAGTGGGAAAGGATCTGGAGACGCCGAGACAACCAGGAGGTTGGCTTAGAAGCAGCCATCCTTTAAAGAAAGCGTAATAGCTCACTGGTCAAGCGGCTCTGGGCCGACAATATAACGGGGCTCAAGCACAGTACCGAAGCCGTAGATTGGAACGAGTTCCCTTCGGGGAACTCGACAATGGTAGAGGAGCGTTCTCTGGGCAGTGAAGCCAGACCGAGAGGACTGGTGGAGCGTAGAGAAGTGACCCTGCCGGCATAAGTAGCGATAAGAGAGGTGAGAATCCTCTCCGCCGTAAGCCTAAGGTTTCCTGAGGAAGGTTCGTCCGCTCAGGGTTAGTCGGGTCCTAACGCGAGGCCGAAAGGCGTAGCGGATGGATATCAGGTTAATAGTCCTGAACTACCTGGAATGCGTTATTACGATGGGGGGACGCAGGAGGCTATGCGAGCCTACGATTGGAAGTGTAGGTTCAGGCATGTAGGGGGATCCGCTAGGCAAATCCGGTGGATCGCATACCCTGAGGTGCCATGGCGAAGCCCGTAAGGGCTGCAAAGTCGCTGACGCCACGCTGCCGAGAAAAGCCTCTAAGGAGTGTTCCAGGTACCCGTACCGCAAACCGACACAGGTAGGCGAGGAGAAAATCCTCAGGCGCGAGTGTGAACCCCCGTTTAGGAACTCGGCAAACTCGCCCCGTAACTTCGGAAGAAGGGGTGCTCCATTAGCGTGATGCGGCATGCCCGCTGAGCGTGAAGGAGTTACAATAAAGAGGCCCAGGCGACTGTTTACTAAAAACACAGGACTCTGCGAAGTCGAACACGACGTATAGGGTCTGACGCCTGCCCGGTGCCGGAAGGTTAAAGGGAGAGGTTAGCTTCGGCGAAGCTTTGAACTGAAGCCCCGGTAAACGGCGGCCGTAACTATAACGGTCCTAAGGTAGCGAAATTCCTTGTCGGGTAAGTTCCGACCTGCACGAATGGCGTAACGATCTGGGCGCTGTCTCAACGGGGGGCACTGCGAATTTGTGGTACCGGTGAAGACGCCGGTTGCCCGTGGCAAGACGGAAAGACCCCGTGCACCTTTACTACAACTTAGTAGTGAATGCGGGCGCGTTATGCGCAGGATAGGTGGGAGACTATGAACCGGGCCTCTTGGGGTCCGGGGAGTCACTGGTGAGATACCACCCTTATCGCTCTGGCGTTCTAACCTCGGCCTGTCATCCAGGTCAGGGACATTGCTTGGTGGGTAGTTTGACTGGGGCGGTCGCCTCCTAAAATGTAACGGAGGCGTGCGAAGGTTCGCTCAGGCTGTTTGGAAATCAGCCGTAGAGTGCAAAGGCAGAAGCGAGCTTGACTGCGAGACCTACAAGTCGAGCAGGTGGGAAACCAGGCCTTAGTGATCCGGTGGTTCCGCATGGAAGGGCCATCGCTCAACGGATAAAAGGTACGCCGGGGATAACAGGCTTATCTGAGCCAAGAGTTCACATCGACGCTCAGGTTTGGCACCTCGATGTCGGCTCATCGCATCCTGGAGCTGTAGCAGGTTCCAAGGGTCCGGCTGTTCGCCGGTTAAAGCGGTACGTGAGCTGGGTTTAGAACGTCGCGAGACAGTTCGGTCCCTATCTGCCATGGGCGTAGGAGATTTGAGTGGGGCTGTCCCTAGTACGAGAGGACCGGGATGGACGCACCTCTAGTGTACCAGTTGTCGCGCCAGCGGCAGCGCTGGGTAGCCACGTGCGGAAGGGAGAAACGCTGAAGGCATCTAAGCGTGAAACCCTCCACAAGATGAGATCTCCCGAGCCATTAGGCTCCTGAAGGCTCCTGGAAGACCACCAGGTGATAGGCCAGGTGTGTAAGGCCCGCGAGGGCTTCAGCTAACTGGTACTAATCAGCCGTGAGGCTTGACCATTTTTTTCCCTCGACCGTGGCGGGGAGAGCTACCGTTTGCAAGATGTTCAGTTGTCTCGCGGGGTGACTGCCAGATGTGTAGGCCCCGCAACCATGATTGCGAATGAAGCTTTGACGCGCGCCAAGGCCGGCGAGCCTTGATGCAGCAGCGTCCTTCATTCCATGCGCTTCCCGGTGGTCATAGGAGAGGGGCCACACCCGTTCCCATTTCGAACACGGTAGTTAAGCCCTCCACCGCCGATGGTACTGCGGGGGTAACCTCGTGGGAGAGTAGGTCGCTGCCGGGAGTATTTTCCAGGAAGACCCGAGACCGGCTTCGCCGGTTTCGGGTCTTTTTTCGTGTACTCGCTCGGGAACCACCCCGCGTTGGGTGCACTGGGCAGCGAGCTACGCCGAGCCTAGAACAGCGTGTAGATGAACGGTGCCACAGCGGAATACTGGCCAAGCGCGAAGATCCCGGCCAAGAGAATGAGTACGAGGAGCATCGGCAGTAACCACAGCTTCTTGTTCTCCTTCAGAAACTGGACGAACTCCATCAGGATGCTAGCTTTGCTCATCGGTGCCTCCGCAACAATCTCAAGGCCGACCTCATAACCAACGACTACGAATTACCACCTACCCACCACCGATCTTAGTACATTTTTCGATGCTCGATCGGCGATTTTCCCTCTCGGCTGATCCAGTAGCTCGCACCGCCACGCCGCAGGCGCAGAGGGTCTTCCTTTCGAACGAGCCGGGCGACCCAGCCGATGGGCGTGACGAGCCCGAAGAACGCCAGGCCCAGGATGATCCGCATATTGACCCATCCCAGGACGTGACCGATTGCCGTCCAGACCACGAAGAAGGGGCGGAGTATGGGTGGGGCGATGACTGCCATGACCACCAGGACCCCGGCGACCATCCAGCAGGTCTCGGCGAATGGCTGCTCGAGCTCGAGCCGATTGCGGTAGTACGAGAACCCGCCGAGGATCGTGAAGCCAGTGGCCACGATCAGGCCGAAGGTGCGCAGGTCGGAAGAGGTTGGCTTCGGACGCTCAGTCAAGCGCGAATTCCTCCTTCCAGCTCTCGTCTTTCTCGACCGGAGCTTGCGCGCGCTTGTCGAGGATGAAGTTGCCCAGCGCCAGGTAGTCCATCTCGGTCCGCATGAAGCAGCGAAACGCGTCCTCTGGGGTGCAGACGATGGGCTCGCCGCGGACGTTGAAGCTGGTGTTGACGAGAACGGGACAACCGGTCAGACCGTGGAACGCGGTCAGCAGCGCGTGAAAGGGTGCGTTGTCGTCTTCCGTCACCGTCTGGACCCGTGCCGAATAGTCCACGTGTGTCACGGCCGGGATGGTTGATCTGGGAACGTTGAGCCGATCGATCCCGAAGAGCCCCTGCTGCTCGGCTGTCATCTCGAGGCAGTGTTCCGATTTCAGCTGTGCGACCAACAACATGTACGGGGAGTCGCAGTCGAGCTCGAAGTACTCGGAGACGTGCTCGCGCAGCACGGCCGGTGCGAAGGGTCGGAAGCTCTCGCGATACTTGATCTTGAGATTGAGGATCGATTGCATACGGGGCGATCGTGGGTCGCCGATGATGCTGCGAGCTCCGAGTGCGCGCGGCCCGAACTCCATTCGGCCCTGGAACCAGCCGACAATATGCTCGTCTGCCAGGAGTCGCGCAGCCTCGACGGGCATCTCGTGGTCGTTGCATTCCTGAAAGGGTATCTGTCGCTCGACGAGGAAGTCTCTGATCTCGGAGGTCGAGAATCGCGGCCCGAGCAGGCTGCCCTGCATGCGATCTCGGGTGCCGTTGGCCGTCCGCGGTTGTTGCTCGGCCTGGTGCCAGATCGCCAAAGCGGCTCCGACCGCGCCTCCGGCGTCGCCGGCCGCGGGTTGAATCCACAACTCGTCGAACGGCCCTTCCCGCAGTAGGCGTCCGTTCCCGACGCAGTTGAGCGCCACACCACCCGCGAGACACAACCGCTGCTGGCCGGTGACCGCGTGGACGTGTCGCGCCATGCGCAGCATGACCTGCTCGGTGACTTCCTGGACCGAGCGGGCGAGATCCATCTCGCGCTGCGTCAGCCGCGATTCGGCTTGTCTGGGTGGTCCGCCGAAGAGTGCCGAGAAGCGGTCGTTGGTCATCGTCAGACCCTGGCAGTAGTTGAAGTACTGCTGGTCGAGTCGGAACGACCCATCGTCCTTGAGCTCTATGAGGTGCTCGAGAATGGTGTCGACGTACTTCGGTTCGCCGTACGGCGCGAGGCCCATCACCTTGTACTCGCCGGAGTTGACCTTGAAGCCCGTGTAGTACGTGAAGGCCGAGTACAGCAGTCCCAGCGAATGGGGAAAATGTAACTCGCTCAAGAGCGTGAGCTCGTGGCCGCGACCGATGCCATAGCTGGATGTCGCCCACTCGCCCACGCCATCCATTGTCAGGAAGGCTGCTTCCTGGAATGGGGACGGATAGAAGGCCGACGCCGCATGAGATTCGTGATGCTCCGTGAAGAGCACGTCGCCCTGGTAGTCCAGCGACTTGCTAATAGCGTCGGCGATGAACATCTTCTCGTTCATCCAGACGGGGATGGCGGTGAAGAACGACTTGAACCCCTGAGGCGCGAATCCCAGGTACGTCTCGATCAAGCGATCGAGCTTCAGGAACGGTTTTTCGTAGAAGCAGACGCGGTCGAGCTCGGCGACGTTGATGCCACCCTCGGCGAGGCAGAAGGCGACGGCTCGTGACGGAAAGCCGGGGTCATGACGTTTTCGCGTGAAACGCTCTTCCTGCGCAGCAGCCACAATCTCCCCGTCCCGCACCAGGCAGGCCGCTGAATCGTGGTAGTAGGCTGAGATCCCGAGGATGTTCAAATTCGTCTCTGCGACCCGTCGTCCACCCTGCCTGCGCGAGGGAATCGATGGCCACTCCTGGTGCGAGGTGGCGCGGCTGCTCGTCGTTACCGAACGGAATGTCGTGTGAATCGACCGTCGCGTGAGGTGCGACGCTCAGGCCGGGATGACGTCCGGCCCAGCGATGTCCCCACCGCCGGGCCGAGAGGTGCCTCCGCCGCCTCGGGCGATGGTACACGAAGTCGGCTCCGGCTCCATCACCTTCGGCGCCCGAGTCGCTCGGCGCGATCGGAGGTCCGACCGACGCCCCAAGGGTCGGGCTGGCATGCCGCCCGATGGGCACTCGCTGTCGCCAGACGTCGTCGACTTCTGAATTCGGTGGGGCTAGCGAGTTCAGCGATCGGACGACATCTTCCCGACGATCAGCGCGCCGGACGCGACCGCCGCAGCTGCCATCCAGAGTTTCCCGCCAAATCGCCCGGACCTTCGGTTCGTCCCTGATTCGATGCCTTTTGAGCGCCGGGGCGGTCGTCTCTTGTTGGACGCATCGATCACCGAGACGACCGTCTGGCCGGGCAGGATACCGAAGACCTCGCCATAGGCCAGTACCCGGTCATCTCCGTCCAGGAACTCGGAGACGTAGCTTCCCGGCGGGACGGCGGTAAACGTGAACTCGCCGCGCTCGGTGGCGATGGACTGGAACAGGATCCGTCCTGACGCGACATCGCGGAGGCGTACCGGCGCCCGCGAGACGGGATCACCGCCGCGGAGAACGGCACCGATCATCGTGCCCGACGTCCGCTCGATGGCCGAGTTGATCGCGGATGCTGCGGAGGGCGTCCCTGCCGGCTGTTGTGCCCTCGCGGCAACGACTAGCAGCAGCACGATGGTCATGGTAGCCGGGAGACGGGTCGACAACATAGGAGCCCTCTAACCGTTGAAACGAGTTGAGTTTGCGGAAGCGAGCGATGAGATAGGACATTGTAGCACATAGAAGGACATTGGATCCGGAATACGGTCCGCATTCGGCGCGCCTGGCTGCGTACCCATACAGTCAGATTGTGCAATCACGTGCAGCGATGGGCAGGACCGTCGGCGCCCGGGGAGCAGTTGTGGAGCCGACGGCGTAAGATAGTGAGTTGGCTGTGGCGTCGGAAAGCCAAGACGGGCGAAGGGGCGGGAGGCGATGAGAGCCGAAGATGTGCGAGGCGAGGGTAACGGGGGGCGGGTGTCCACAGGGGGTGCGACTCATGCTCGTCGGATCGAGCTGGCGAGCGAGCGGAAGATCCGTTACCGGAACAAGCTGTATTACCGGTTCAATCATTGGCCTATCTGGATCTGGGTGTTCTTCATAGCCCCCGGGCCATTGACGTTCGATCTGTTCGCTCAGGGATTCGACGTGCGCCTCGCGACCTGGCTCGGCGTCGTGTTGCTCGGAACCGGGATCGCCGGACTTCGCGGTGCGCTCCCGGGCGTCGAGGCTCGGCCCTATATCATTCGCTTCACCGAGGACAAGCCGAATCCCCTGTATCGGCGGGTGTGTTACACATTCGCGTGGAGCGCGGTCATCACGTTCGCGGTGCTGAACATCGCCGGTCTCGTCGTCGCGATCGTGACTGGGCGGTGGTATATGCGACAGATCTACGACCTCGGCTATTTTCCGCTGGCAGTCTCGGTCTGGGTGCTGGGCGCGCTCGGGCGGCTCCCGCGAGTCAAGGCCTCGACGAAGGGTGAGGGTCACGAGCGGCGCTACTTCTATGGATCGGTGTGGGCGGTCTGCTTCGCGCAACCGGTACTGTGGCTGCTGTGGACGGTGCTGCCCGCGACACGCATCGCCGACTCGATCAAGTTATTGGTGTTCCTGGGAGTTCTGGCGTTCGTTGGCAACCTGGCGAGACTGGGCCAACTCCCGCGCACGCGGCCGATCGTGCCCGGGGAACTGGCCGTATCGGACTGACCCGGTTGAGGCGACGAGGCGTCAGGCCGTCGATCAGTGGCGGCCGAGGTGGCGGATGTAGCGTCCGGTCACGACGACGATGGGCACGGCCACGAGCGCCCACGCCCACCCCCAGCCCTCGGATTGCCAGTATCCGTAGGCGATCATGGCGAGCAGGAGCAGGTTGAGACCGACACCGACGACGGTGTGTCGAGTGGGCTCACCGGGTGCGTCCGCCGCTTCGCTTGGCCGTGCATCGTCGGGTGTCATGGCTGCCAGGGAGTCTCCAGAGCGCTATGGTAGATTACGTCGGGCATGGCGCGCGAGATCGATAGCCTCACGTCCACGACCCTCAAGCATCTCCGGGATCGTTGGTGGGATGATGCGTTCGCGACCTTCCTGGACGACACGTTGCAGCCGCAGCCAGGCAGTCGGATTCTCGACGTCGGTTGTGGCAGCGGCACCGCCGAGTTGCACCTCGGGTTGTCGCGTGTGGCGGGTGTCAGCCTCTTCGGCATCGATATCGTGCTCGAGCGGGTGCGCGAGGCGCGAGCGGTCACGCGAAAACATGAGGTACGGGTTGGTCTGGCCGCCGCATCGGCCGCCCGCTTGCCGTTCGCGAGTGCTGCGTTCGACTCGGCGTTCTGCGTGGCCGTCCTCCAGCACCTAGCCGATCCATCGGACGCTGTCGCCGAACTGTCTCGCGTCACGAGGCCAGGCGGTCGGGTGGTCGTCGTGGAGCCCGACAACGACGCGCAGTACTGGTTCAGCTCGAGCGACGCAGGGCGCCAGGCCCACGAGGCGGCCACGAGATTCTTCCGGGCGGTTGCCGACGTCGAGGACGGGGCCGCCGACCCCGTGATTGGACCCAGGATACCCGGTTTGTTCCTCCGACATCAGATTCAACCGCTCGCGGTGCAACTGTTTCCCGTGTCCGTGTCGCGGGTTGGTGCGCCGGCTCCGCCGGTGTGGGAGTCGCGTCGACAGCGCGCGCGCTGTCTCGTTGGGGCGGTCGACGATCGGACGGTTCGCCAGTTCGGCACCGAGTATCTCGAGCGGCTGGAGCAGTACGCGAGGGCGGCCGCCGACGAGGGTCCAGGATTCGTCGAGATACAGAATACGCTACTGATTGCGACCGTGGGACACCGCCTCGCCGCTTGATGTCTACGTGATCGTGGACGAGCGGATTCGCATCGTGTCGACGCACGACAGCCGACAGAAAAGCCCCGACTATGACGAGCCCTTCGACTGAAGGTTGGCACGGCTGGGACGATTACGCGACCTTCTACGACTGGGAAAACCGGCGCACGCTCGGACGTCACGACGTTCGATTCTGGCAGGGGCTGGCGGAGCGGGAGAGCGGACCAGTGCTCGAGCTGGGGTGCGGGACTGGCAGGGTCTCGCTGCCGGTCGCCCGCACGGGTGCGAGGGTCGTGGGAGTCGACCGGTCGGCACCCATGCTTGCGCAGGCCAGGCGCCGGGTCCGCCGCGCGCGGTGGGCGCCTTGCGTGGACCTCGTCCGCGCGGACATTCGCGCGCTGCCGTTCGGCGATCAGACGAAGTTCGGGTTGGTCATGGCTCCCTACGGTGTGCTGCAGTCCCTCGTGCGAGAGCGCGATCTGGCGGCCACGCTCGATTCGGTTGCCCGCGTCACGGCGCCACGGGGCCTGTTTGGTATAGACCTGGTGCCGGATGTGCCTCGATGGAACGAATATAGCAATCGCGTAACCTTGCGAGAGAAGACTGGCCGCGGCTCGACGATCACCCTGACGGAGTCAGTCCGCCAGGACAGGACCCGACGCCTCACGATCTTCGATCAGCGTTTCGTCGAGCGGCGCGGGTCGGGCCGCCCGATCGTGCGACACTTCGTGCTGACGTTTCGCACCCTGTCGGTACAGCAGGTGGCACGCCGGGTCGAGAAGCGCGGATTCGATGTGGAGGCCGTACTGGGCGACTACGACGGACAGCCCTGGGATCGTCGAGCGGATGTCTGGGTCGTCATTGCCCGCAAACGGTCATGACCATATCTCGATCCCAGCGCATTTGTTGTCACACTGAACTTTCTGCTAAGATTTCCAGTAATTTCTAGCTTTTTCCGGAGTTTACGCCATGTCCGGCCATTCCAAGTGGCACTCGATCAAGCACAAGAAGGGGGCGGTGGATGCGAAGCGGGGAAAGGTGTTTACGCGCATCATCAAGGAATTGACCGTCGCTGCCCGTGACGGCGGCGGAGATCCCGACGCGAATCCCCGTCTCCGGACGGTGATGGCAGACGCCAAGTCGGCCAACATGCCGGCCGACAACATCAAGCGGGCCATCCGGCGAGGCACCGGCGAGGAGCCCGGCGTCTCGTACGACGAGGCGCTTTACGAAGGATACGGCCCCGGAGGTGCCGCGATGCTGATCGATGTCCTGACCGACAACAAGAATCGAACTGTGGGTGAGCTTCGGCATCTCCTGTCGAAGCACGGTGGGACCCTGGCGGAGACCAATGCTGTGGCGTGGATGTTCGACAAGAAGGGTTACATCGTCATCGACAAGGGCAAGGCGGATGAGGAAACGCTCATGGTGACCGTCCTGGATGCTGGCGGCGAGGATCTCCGCGACGACGGTGCCGCGTGGGAGGTGATCACGCCGCCGGAGGCCTTCGAGGCCGTGACTCAGGCGGTCAAGGAGATGGGCATCGAGCCGATGGCGGCCGAGGTCGCCATGCTTCCGCAAAACTACGTCAAGCTCGAAGGGAAGCAAGCCCAGCAAATGCTCAAGCTGATGGAGGTCATCGGCGACAACGACGACGTCCGCAACGTCTGGTCGAATTTCGACATCGAGGAACAGGAGCTCGAGGCCTCGCTCGCGTGAGAATCTTCGGGATCGACCCCGGCTCGATCCGAACGGGCTATGGTTGCGTCGATACCGATGGCAGTCGTTCCCGACTCGTCCTGTGCGGCACGCTCTCGGCGACGCCGCGTGCGACCTTCCCAGATCGGCTCCTGGTCATTCACGAGGGCTTGGCGAAGCTCATCGAGCGTTGTCGACCGCAGTGCGTCGCCATCGAGAACGTGTTTCACGCGAAGAACGCTCGGAGCGCGTTGCGACTGGGTCACGCGCGTGGCGTCGCGGTCCTGGCGGCGACCGAGGCGGGTCTTCCGATCGTCGAGTACTCGCCGACGGAGGTGAAGCGAGCGGTCGTCGGGTACGGTCGCGCCGAAAAGCACCAGGTACAGGAGATGGTCCGGCTGCTCCTCGGGCTCGACACGGCGCCGTCGCCGCACGATGTCGCCGATGCCCTCGCCGTGGCGCTGTGCCATTCCCACAATCTGGCGCCGGCTGGAGCCCCCGGGTTGCCGGTCGACCAGCCGGCCGCAGCCGGCACGCCCAAGACGTGGCGGCAGTACCGGCCCGGCCCGACGAAAGTTGACCGGTGATCGCGTTCCTCCGCGGTCGCCTCTTCGAGAAGCACCCCAGCCGGCTCATAGTCGACGTGCAGGGCGTGGGATACGACGTCCAGGTCCCGCTCTCGACGTTCTATCTGGTGGGGGAACCCCAGAGCGAGGTGTCGCTGCGGGTGCACACCTACGTCCGCGAGGACACGCTGCAGCTCTACGGCTTCGCCAGTCAGCTCGAGCTGGACATCTTCCAGCGCCTGATCTCGATCACCGGCATCGGGCCCCGTCTCGCGCTGGGTGTGCTGTCCGGCATCGAACCACAGGATCTCATCGACGCGGTCCGCTCCGCTGATGTGGCTCGCCTCACGACGATTCCTGGAATAGGCAAGAAGACGGCCGAGCGCATAGGCCTTGAGCTTCGCGACCGGCTGCCGGCGTCACTCTCGCCGCCGTCGTCGGACGACTCGTCGGACGGTCTGCGGGGCGACGTGCTCTCGGCCCTTCTGAACCTGGGGTATCATCGGCCCCTTGCGGAGAAGGCCGCCGCGCGAGTGCTCGAGGTACACGGCGAGGACACATTCGAGGCCACGCTCAAGGCGGCGCTTCACGAGCTGGCGCGATAGCAGACAGCGATGACCGACGATCGAATCGTGAGCGCCGTTCCGCTCGACGATGATGCCCAGTACGAAGCGGGGCTGCGTCCTCGAACGTTGATCGAGTACATCGGTCAGAACAGCATTCGCGAAAATCTGTCCATCTCGATCACCGCGGCGCGGCAACGGAACGACGCGCTCGATCACGTCCTGCTGTACGGTCCGCCGGGGCTGGGAAAGACGACGTTGGCCTACGTGCTGGCGAACGAGCTCGGCGTGGCGATCCGGTCGACTGCTGGTCCTGTCATCGAGAGGCCGGGCGATCTGGCGGCGATGCTCACGAACCTCAAGGAGCGTGAGGTCCTGTTCGTCGACGAGATTCATCGTCTGCCGCCTGCCATCGAGGAGATTCTCTATCCCGCGATGGAGGACTACGAGCTCGACATCGTCATTGGCCAGGGTCCGGGTGCCAGGTCCGTCAAGGTCCCGCTCCAGCCGTTCACGCTCGTTGGGGCGACGACGCGGGCAGGGTTGTTGACGTCGCCCTTGCGCGCACGGTTCGGCATCGTGCATCGGCTCGATTTCTACGAAGAGGACGATCTGCGCGAGATCGTGTCGCGGTCGGCTCATATCCTCGGCGTGTCGATCGCCGCCGATGCCGCGCTCGAGTTGGCGCAGCGGTCGCGTGGTACGCCGCGCGTGGCCAACCGGCTACTGCGTCGCGTTCGCGACTACGCCCAGGTGCGGGCCGACGGTGATATCACGCACGACGTCTGTCTCGCTGCGCTGAAGCTCCTCCAGGTCGACACGCACGGCTTCGACGAGATCGATCGCCGTCTCCTCCACACGATCATCGACAAGTTCGGCGGTGGCCCGGTCGGCCTGAACACCATTGCGGCGGCTATTGGCGAGGAGCGGGATGCGATCGAGGACATCTACGAGCCATTTCTGCTGCAGATCGGGTTCATCGACAGGACGCCGCGAGGCCGGGTCGCCACGGCGCGAGCCTACGAGCATTTCGGGCTGACCGCCCCAGGGAAAGGCTCACGACTGTGGTGACCGGAGCCGTCGCCCAGGGCCCACGCCAGGTGCGGCGTGCCAAGATCGCCTCGCTCGCCACGTACGTGCCGCCGCGGCTGCTGACGAATCGAGATCTGGAGAAGCTCGTCGACACCTCCGATGAATGGATCCTCAAGCGGACGGGCATTCGTGAGCGGCACATCGTCGATGAGGGCGTGGCCACTTCTGATCTGGCTCGTGAGGCCTCGTTGGAGGCACTGAAGAAGGCAGGGATTGCCGCAGAAGATGTCGAGTTGATCGTGGTCGGCACAACGACTCCCGACACGATCTTTCCGAGCACAGCCTGCATCCTTCAGCACAAGATCGGTGCCGTGGGCGCGTGGGGCTTCGACCTCGGCGCGGCCTGCTCCGGTTTCACGTACGCGCTCACGACCGCTGCCCAGATGGTGGCGAGCGGTGCTCACGATCGGGTCCTGGTCGTGGGCGCCGACGTCATGTCGAGCATCATCGACTACACGGACCGGACGACGTGCGTGCTGTTCGGCGATGGCGCGGGGGCGGTCGTCGTCGTGCCCGCCGAGGAGGGCGAGGCCGGCATCATCGATTTCGCGAACGAGGTCGACGGGAGCGGAGGCCCCGCCCTCTGCATGCCGGCTGGCGGGAGCCTGCGACCCGCGACCCACGAGACCGTCGACCAGAGGTTGCACTACGTTCACCAGGATGGCCAGGCTGTCTTCAAGTTCGCGGTGCGAAAGAGTGAGCAGATGTGTCGACGCCTGCTGGACCGGAACGGACTGAGTCCAGACGACCTCGATCTGTTCGTCTCGCATCAAGCCAATCGCCGCATCATCGAGTCGGCCGCCCGGCGTCTGGAACTGCCGTCCCACAAGGTGGTGATCAACATCGAGCGCTACGGCAACACGACGGCGGCAACGATTCCGTTGGCCCTCGCCGATGCCGTGGCCGACGGGCGGCTCAAGAAGGGTGACCTGGTCCTGCTGGCGTCGGTTGGCGCGGGCTTCACGGTCGGAGCCGTGCTGATTCGCTGGACCGCATGACCGCCGAGGCCGACGCGTCCGGTGCCGCCCGTCGCGCCACGACGCGTATCACGTGAGCGACCCAATTCCCGGACGTGCCGTCCCACTCAGTGCACGCCAGCTCGCGCGTCTCGACGTCCTGCGACGCTGGAGCCGGCTTCTCGACAGCGCCTTCCGGTTGCCAGGCACGCGTATCCGCTTCGGGTGGGACCCGATCGTTGGCCTCGTGCCCGGTCTCGGCGAGCTCGTGACGCCGCTGTTCTCCATCTTGCTGCTCGCTCAGGCCTTTAGCGTCAAGATTCCCAAGCTCGTCCAGCTCCGCATGCTCGTCAACGTCGCACTCGATGAGGCTGCAGGTTTAGTGCCTGGCGTTGGCGATCTGTTGGACGTGGCCTGGAAGGCCAACACTCGTAATCTCGAGCTACTAGATCGCCACGCCCGGCGCGGTATCCAGGCCGGGGTGATCGACCGTTTGTTCGGTGCTGTCGTGCTGGTGCTCCTCGTCGCGATGGCACTTGTGCCCTTGCTGGTTTTCGGGTGGCTCATTTACCGATTCGGCCTGTTCTGATGGCATGCAGGTCTCAGATTTCGACTACTCGCTACCTGACGATCTGATCGCGCAAGAGCCGCTCCATGCGCGTGGCGGCGCGCGCATGCTGCTCCTCGACCGATCGACCGGAGCGATCACCCATACCCGCGTCTCTGCGCTGCCGGACGTGTTGTCCCCGGGGGATCTGCTCGTCGTCAACAACACACGCGTGTTCCCGGCGCGGTTGCTCGGACATCGTGTGCCGAGTGGAGGCTCCGTGGAGTGTCTCCTGCTCGAGCAACTCGACGGCGAACGATGGGACGCCCTCGTGCATCCTGGCCAGAAGCTGCGTCCGGGTGAACGGATGCGATTCGGGCCGGAGGACGCTGGGCTGGAGGCAGAGATTCTCGAGCGGTCGGTCTACGGCCGCCGGGTGGTCCGACTCTGGACGACGGGGCCGCACGACGTCGAATCGACCGTCGATCGGATCGGTCGCATACCGCTTCCGCCCTACATCAAGCGGCCGGACGCGGACTCGGACCGTGAACGTTACCAAACGGTGTATGCGAGTCGTCGGGGCTCGGTTGCGGCTCCCACCGCCGGTCTGCAACTGACGCACGCGATCCTCGATCGGACCGATGCTCGAGCGATCGAGCATGTCGAGCTGACGCTGCACGTCGGCTACGGCACGTTCAAGCCCGTACGATCCGAGCGAGTGGAGGACCACACGGTCGATCCGGAGGCGTTCGAGATCGAGGCCACCACCGCGGCCACGATCAACCGGGCCCTGGCCGACAGCCGCCGAGTTGTCGCCGTCGGGACGACGACGACGCGAGCGCTCGAGACGGCCGTCTCGAGCGCAGGCCGAGTCCAGGCGGGCCGCTCGGTCGCCGAGCTGTTCATTGCGCCCGACTTCGATTTCCGAGTGGTCGGCGGCCTGCTGACGAACCTCCATCTACCGCGGTCGTCGCTCCTGATGCTTGTCTGTGCGTTCGGCGGCACCGAGCGGGTCCTGGCGGCCTACCGCGAGGCGGTCGAGCAGCGGTATCGCTTTTACAGCTACGGTGATTGCATGCTCCTCGTGTGATGCTCGGAACGACACACCCTCGGCGCATATAATCTACCGACCGCGCGACCTGGAACCCCGCCGGGCGTCCACCGTTGGATCGTGAACACGTGAATCCTGGGACCCCACCGTGACACTTCCCTACGAGGAATTCGATCTATCGGACGTCAAGACGTACCCGCTGCAGTCTCGCAAGAGCCAGGCGCGCGTCGGCGATTTCGCGCGTCCCCACGTGAAGGGTCAGAGCATTACCGACTGGCTCGAGGGATTACCAGGGGTGCTGGCGGCTGCGGACCTGGCGGCCGTCGTGGATGCGATGGTCGAGGCTCGTCTCCGCGGCGCCCCCCTGATCTGGGGTCTCGGGGCGCACGTGGTCAAAACGGGCCTGTCGCCCGTCGTGATCGACCTGATGGATCGCGGCTTCGTCTCGGCAATCGCGACCAACGGCGCGGGAGTGATTCATGACTTCGAGGTGGCCATTGCGGGCGCCACGTCAGAGGATGTCGACTCCTCGCTTGGCGAAGGACGGTTCGGCATGGCGGACGAGACGGGTCGCCTCCTGAACCGAGCAATCAGCGAGGGCGTGGCCGCCGGCATGGGAATCGGCCAGGCAGTCGGCGCGTACCTCGCAGATTCGGCTCCGCCGTACGTCGCGTCGAGCATTGTCGCCGCCGCGGCCCGTCTGCAGATTCCGCTGACCGTGCACGTGGCCCTCGGAACCGACATCATCCACATGCACCCTGAGGCGTCGGGCGCTGCGATCGGCGAGGGTAGCCTCAGGGATTTTCGCTACTTCACGTCCTGCGTCGGCCGGCTGAGACACGGCGTATACCTCAACTGTGGCTCGGCGGTCGTGCTGCCCGAGGTCTTCTTGAAGGCCGTCTCCCTTGCCAGGAACAAGGGCTTGGATCTGACGGGCCTGACGACGGTGAACCTCGACTTCCTGCGCCACTATCGCCCCCAAGTGAACGTCCTGCGTCGTCCCACAGCCGGCATTGGCCGCGGATATGATCTCGTTGGCCATCACGAGATCATGATTCCATTGCTGGCGGCGGCACTCATCGAGCGCAGCGGATAGGGCGTCAGCGGCCTGCGTGCCACCGCGTCGACGACCCTCGCATGGTACAATCGAGTGTTACGCCGGTGTAGCTCAGCTGGTTAGAGCACGCGGCTCATATCCGCGTTGTCCGGGGTTCAAGTCCCTGCACCGGCACCATTTTTCTCCCGTCGTTGCTGATGATTACCGATCCCGACGTGGCCGTCTCCACAATGTCTCCAAAAAGCGGGTTCGCTGTAGGAAACGGTGGAGGCCCATCGAGCAGACGGATCGCCGCCTCCTTCGCCGCAGGACTCAAGTGCATGTACCGCTGCGTGGTCGACAGATCCTTGTGTCCCGCCAGCTCCTGAATGGCCCGTGCGGGCGCCCCACGCATCGCCAGGTGTGAACAGAACGTGTGACGCAAGATATCAAGATATGCACGCCGTGCGGCGTCTGGGCCCGCCTGGCCACGCGCTGGACGGTGTTCTGCACCATCCGCAGCGTCAGGGCGCGTCCGTCTTTGGTCGAGAGCACCCGCACACCCCGCAAGTGGCGATGGATACGCAGCGCCCTCGCCAAGCGCGTGGTGAGAGGTACGTGCCGCACGCGACCTCCCTTGGGCATCGTCACGTGGCCATTCCACACCGCCCGCTGGACGCTCAGTTGCCCTGTCGCCAGGTCCACATCCGGCCACTCGAGCGCGATCATCTCCCCACACCGCAGGCTCGCCTCGCCGCCCAGGAGGACGATGAGCAGGGCCACCGCACCATCCACCCGTGCCGCCTCCACCAGTCGTTCAAACGCGTCGAAGTCGTGGAACGCGGCCACGGACTGCGGAACCGGAAGCAAGCGCACCGAGCAGGGTGCCTGTTCGATGAGGTCCCAGTCCGCCGCCGTCTTGAGGAGCGTGTTCAAGACGGTCAACACATTGTTCACGGTCTTCGGGGCTTTGGACCTTAGCCGAGCCTTCAGTCGCTGCACGTCCTCGTTCCTGATGGCATCGAGTCGCTTGGACCCGAGGAACGGAACCAGATGGATCCGGAGGATCGTTTCCTTCGACGCGATCCCGCTCGGTTTCTGCCGATTCGCCCTGGCGTAGCCATCTAGGAACCTCCCGGCGAACTCCTCCAGGGTCGGCACCTCCTTCCGTGGTTTGGTCTTCGGCGGACGATGGATGAGTAGCTCACGCTCCCGACCCTGCCCCCACCTGCGCGCGGCGGACTTCGCAGACGTTGGCCGCGTCTCCGCTCTCGGCGCTTCGTGCCGTCCGGGAGCAGCACCTGCACATCCACTTCCCAGCCTCCTCGACGGTACGGTCTGACTTTCACGCTCATCGCCTGTGCTCCTTGGGCGATGGCGCACGCTTCTGGTCGAGCCAGTGTACCAGGTCATCCGCCCGTACGAGCACACGACGCCCGATGCGAATCACGCCCGGTAATTGGCCTCTGGCAATCATCGCGTAAGTCGCTTTTCGGCTCGTTCTGAGCACGTCGGCAACCTCCACTGGCGTGAGCAGACGCGGGAGTGATGGGCCAGTCATGCCGCTACTCTCGACCCACCAGCGCCTCGAGCCTGGCGACGACTGCCTTCAACGCCTGCAGGATGAGCCGAGCCTCTGAGGTCTTGCGTGATCGGTGCGCCTGGGCGCGGCACTTGGCGTTGCAGTACCGCTTGCCCCCCTTCCCGTGAAGCGCGACGCCGCAACTTCCGCAATGCCGCGTGGCAGGCGTTTGAACGGCGCGTCGCGCCCGAACGGTGCTGTCTCCGATGCTCACTCTCGATCTCCTCGTCATCCCCGGTACAGCCCGTGCCTGCGTCACTGACCGCCACTGACGTAGCCTTCCTAAACCTGCATCACCCGTGCAGACCCGTGCAGCGGCTTGTGCATCAGAAATGTCCCGGGAAAGCGGGGCATTCCCCGACTGGGCTTGATCCGCTTTGGTGGACATCTTCCGAAAGGGGAATACGATGTCGACCATGGCAGACACACAATCCCGACGTCCGCGCCGGAGCTTCACGGACGACTTCAAGGCGAGTGCGGTGCGGTTGGTCCTCGACCAAGAACAGACCGTCGCGAGCGCCGCGCGCGACCTGGGCCTGACGGAGTCGTCGCTCCGGAATTGGGTCGAGCAGGCGCGGGCGGATCGCACGCACGGCAGGACGGGCCTGACCACCGCGGAGCGGGAGGAGTTGGCCCGCCTGCGGAAAGAGAATCGTATTCTCCAAGAGGAGCGTGACATCCTAAAAAAAGCGACGGCCTTCTTCGCGAAGCAGAGCCGGTAAGATTCCGGTTCATTGCGGTGGAGAAGGCCTCGCACACGGTCACGATTCTGTGTCGATGCGTGCAGGTGACGCGGAGTGGGTTTTACGCGTGGTGCGTGCGACCGGAGTCGGCGCATGCGCGTGAGGACCGCCGGTTGACGGTGCTGGTGCGCGCGGCGTTCGAGCAGAGCAAGCATCGGTACGGCAGCCCACGGATTCACGAAGACCTCATCGACCACGACGAGCGCGTCAGCCGCAAGCGGGTCGTGCGATTAATGCAGGAGGAGGGCCTGCAAGCGCGCGTGCGGAAGCGGTACACCGTCACGACGATGAGTGCGCACGATCAGCCGGTGGCCGACAACCTGCTCGCCCGTCAGTTCGACGCGGCGGCGCCGAACCAGCGGTGGGTCGGCGACACCACCGAGTTCGTCATCGGCAGCAGCGGGAAGTTGTATCTGGCGGCGATCTTGGATTTGTTCTCGCGGTTCATTGTCGGATGGGCCGTGAGTGCCGTGAACGACCGCCATCTCACCCTGAAGGCCCTCGAGATGGCTGTCAAGCGCCGCTGCCCGGACGTCGGGTTACTGCATCATTCCGATCAGGGCTGTACGTACGCGAGTGAGGCCTATCAGGCCCGCCTCGACGCACGCGGCATCGTCTGCAGCATGAGCCGCCGCGGCAACTGCTGGGACAACGCCGTGATGGAGAGTTTCTTCTCGAGTGTGAAGAGTGAACTCGGCGAGCAGTTTGCGAGCCACGGGGAAGCCAAGATGGAGCTCTTCGACTACATTGAAGTGTTCTATAACCAACAGCGTCGTCACTCGACGCTCGGTCAGCTCAGTCCGGCGGCGTTCGAGCGACAGATGAATGGCTCAGCAGCTTAACTAATCCGTCCACCAAACTGGATCAAGCCCACCCCGTCCGTGAGATCGAAAATGTCGTCAGCAATCTTGTCCCCGCTAGTGTTGACGAAGGGACCACTCCCCGGAGTCAGGCGGTCTTTCGCATTGACCGTGCTCGTCGAGAGCCAGGCAACCCACGGGCCGCCGGGCACCAGACCGGCGACCTCCGCTAGGAAGGTGCACTCATTGTCGGCCACGGCCAGCCCCTTGGGGTCGAACATCGCAAAATCGGCTGGATGATCAGTGCTGGTCACGAAGGCGCGACTCCGCTGTGCCTCGGCGCTCACTGGCCCGATGAGCGTGACGCAGAAGAGCGTGAACCAGACTATGGGCACGATTGGTCGCATGAGGTCACTCCCAAGGTGAACGTCGCCGGTTTCATAAGCAAACCGGACGACAACTCGAACGACATGGATTGCGACGATGGTACAACGCTGCCATCCAGGCCCACAAGCCTGCAAAGACCGCTCAGACCTTGGTCGTGTGTGCAAAGCCGTGCTGCTCGTGGGCGGACTACACCGACGCAGCGCCGGAACGTGCGCGGCCACGACTGCGCTAACCCAAGCGAGACGTTACACCGGGCGCACACCGGTGCGGACGCTACGGTCTTTTTAGGGCTGAGTCAGCACGAGCCCGGCTATATATAGCGAGGACGACGGGGCCCCTCGGCGGGGCTTGGCGGATGCAAGAGGGGGGTGGCCCCCGACCCCCGTGGGCCTCTTGGTAGCAACGCCGAGCCGTACAGCCGAGATTCGGCAAGCTAACAGAACCCCTCTTATCGGACGCACAGCAAAAGCGAATGCGTGTGGAATCAACACGTTAATCGTGGCGAAGCTATTGGTGCAGAGTCGCGCCCCGAGCACACGAGGAGCCATGACCTGACATGGCGGCGGGCGAAAGCCGCAGCCGGTCGCTCCGGCTGATTATCGCGTTACGCTACGAGGTGCGCTCAACCAGCTCGGCTGGCCGCACGTCGACCACCTGACCCTTCACCGCAGGTTCAACAGCAGCCACGCCCGGCAGCCCGATGGCAATGGTGATCTGCGGCTTCGCCCCGACGCCATCATCAGCTCGGCGACGCCAACGCGAGGGATGGCGCCGTTCGAGAATGGTCATGGCCGCGGCCCAGTACTGCGGGCCCGCTGCGGCAGCCTTACCGACGACATCCACGAGCGCGTCTTCTGAGACGGCCTCAGCTTCGCGTACGGCCACAGTGAAACGGGCGTGCGGCGTCTCGAGACCAGCCGAGAGATCATCCTCGCCCTGCTTCAGCCAGCGGTAGCCGGTGCGACGGCCAATGCCCGCGACCTCACAGGCCACCGAGAAGTAGTTGCCACGGTGAAGCGCGTTGACGAGACGATCCTGTACTTGCGACGTGAGCCGCGTGGGGCGGCCAATAGTCGTGGTGCTCTGCTTTGACACGTCTAACTCCTGCTCTCAACGAAATGGATCCGCGGTCTCACTTTTTTCCACGCGCCAAAACGGGGTGCCTGACTTGTCCTCAATCAGTGAACAATTACCCGCCGAACACCATGGATCACCGTGGTCCAACAGCAGCTACAACACTGAAGAACCAACGAGATGCTAGACCAGCGTCAATCTGTTAACCGGAGGGTTGCTGGTTCGAATCCAGCCTGAGGAGCCAACCTTTTCAATGTCCATACCGGAGACATGGGCTACAGATTATTCTGAAGACATAGGTAACACTTTCGGACTGAACGGGTTCGCGATGGGTTCGAGCCTGCAGGTCTCGTGATTGAAATATCCGAGATCATAGTGCCTGAACCTGACGAGCCAGATGTTGTCGCTTACCTGCGTGACGCCTACCCGTTGCCCGGCAAAGACCTCACTCAGGTTGATCTCCCTGCGGTTGTAGCAGATGCGGCCACAGTGCGTCTCGGTGGCCGTCCCATAGTGGAACGGATACTCCAACTCGCTAGGCCTTGGTAGGGTCTGGGCGACGGGGTGTAGAGCGCTGCCGGCACCTTCATGCCCAGGGCTTGATGCGGGCGTTCCTGATTGAAGCGCGTGACAAACTCGTCGAAGCGGGCTTGCTGTTGGAGAAAGTTTGCCGAGGCTGGCCTGGTCGCTTCTGTCTTCAACGTGAGAGCATCCGCTCGTGGCGCCCGTTCTGCTCGGGATGCCCGGGTTTGATGCGCTCGATGTCGATCCCGACGCGTAGCCACCAGACGGCGAGCCGACTCAGGCCGTAGAGGGCCGTAGGGCTGGCACAGGGCACCCCGTTGTCAGTCCGGATGGCGCGAGGCATTCCATTACCCACCACGTCTTTTCTTCGAGTTGAGCGAACTCGGTGAAATTGGATTGGAATCTCTCGTCTCTCGAAGGCCAGCGAATGTGACTGGGCGCAGTTCGAAGATCCGCTTTTGGATTCTGAGGAAATAAGCGATCCGAGATGAAAGGAAACAGGTTCCTTGGGTCGAATTTCTGGTCCAGGAAAGAAGGTCGTGGGCAGGGAACAGTCGGCACGCCACGGCTCAACTACACTTCTGTCGAGGGGCCGTCCTTTGTTGGGATGAACACCGTCGTATGCGGCGCCCGGTCGTCGTCGACGGGGGCGTCAACTGTGTAGTAGTAGAGCGCAAGGGATTTCCGTGACCGGTCGGCTGGGCACTGCAGTGGACGCGGGTGGCCGTGATAGCTGAAGTTCGAGGTATCGAAGATGACCGCACGGTTGAAGTCCGGCGCGATTCGCCGTACGCAGCGACTTCCTGTCCGGTCCCAGAGTTCCAGATCGCCCCCCCACGCTTCCGACCAGTTCTCGTTCAGGTAGACCAGGAGGTTCAGGCGGCGGTAGAGGTGCAGCCGCTTGTAATAGTTGAAATCCGCGTGTACTCCGAGCGCGCCACCCTGCCGGATCTCGTGAAGACCGCCGCCACGCAGATGGGGATCGGGAATCAGGCCAGCGATCCCCGTCAGCTTCTCGAGAAACGCCATGAAGGGAGCGGCATTGAGCTGGGTCACGACGGCGCGAGTGGTGGGCCCGAAGTGCTGGAAGTCCTCGGATGAATACTTCCGCTCGGTGTCGCGCTCGGTGTAGTGCCACGGCGTACGATCCATGGCGTCGAACTCGGCGAGGATGTCCTGGAGGAGCCCGGAATCGAACACACCATCGAGCACGACGTGGGGGAACGGGTCGGCCGAGCGATAGGACGCGGTTTGGGTGCGCCTGATGTCCTTGAGGTTGCCGTCTGAGATGGCCTGCGCATCGAGAGGTCGGGCCTGATCGCGCTCGTGACGCGTTCGGCGCAAGGCGTCCTTGGTCGCGGCAAGGCGTTCCTGGCTCTGCCGGAGGGCTTCGTAGGTCCGGAAGACCGGAAGGCGACGGCACCAAGCAGGCAACATGGGTCGGCAATCGTACCACATGCCTGGTCCACCAAATACCAGTGGAACTGCGCCTGGCACTCATGCCCGTGATCAGTCCGCACGGTCTGTATCCGAACGGGCAACTTCTGGACCACGTGATCGAGGAAGTGGATGGCATTCTTCTGGGTGTGCCGCGAGTGCCGATGCGGTGATGCAGGTCGAGCAGGAGGATACGTCCGACCTGTCAGATTCTCAGAAAAGAGAGATTCGGCTGGCCTCTTCTGGATACGTATCGTCACTCACGCGACGAGCGACTGGGTGCCGGCGACCTGAAGGAGTTGCAGGAACCCAGGCTCAGGTGCCATGCACAGCGTTCGATACGTGTTCAGGAAGGGGAGCCAACCCTTTCAATCAGTTAGCGGAATCAAAGGTCCAATGGACTCCCTAGAATGTGGGCGATTCCGTGGGTGGGCTAACGGATTACTGAATAATGAACCGCTTCACCTGGTAAGTGGGTAGCAGTCCTGAAAGGGCCCGGGCCGTGAGGCTCGGGTCCACTGGTCATGCTAGAGTCGGACCAGTGGTGAAGGGACCCGGGTCTTGAGACCGGGGTCCCCTTGTGTAAGAGTTGTCAGGTAAGCGTCATGGCCCGAGGTTTAGATGTTCGGGTGTGCTCGAACGATGGGAGTCTCGACAATGAATGAAAACGACAAGCGTCTAGGAATGGGTACGTTGATTACACGACGAGACTTCGTGAATTCGACCTTACTTGGTGCAGGAGTGGGCTTGCTGCACGCTCAGGCACCGTGGGCTTTCGCGCAATCCGCACAATCAACGATGCCCGAGGTCCCGGCCGAGTGGTACGGGTACGGCGGAGTCGGGGATTATGCGCGCTCGCACGGGAATACGCCGGCAGTGGTCGATGCCGCGCACAAGCTCCGGGATGGGAACTACCCGGCCAACCCGGAGGGTTTGGTCGAAACAGAAGAGGTCTACGATCTCGTCATCGTTGGTGCGGGCTTTGCGGGCCTGGGGGCGGCGTGGGAGCATCACAAGCAGGCCGGTGGCGGTGGCCGCTGCCTGATTATCGACAATCATCCGGTGTTCGGCGGTGAAGGCAAGAGGAACGAGTTCGAAGTCGACGGCTACAAGCTGATCGGCCCGCAGGGCAGCAATGGGTTCTCGGTGCCGAACTCCACCGAGGACAGAGAGCGGTCGCAGAGTCCCGATCATATTTGGATGCGAGAGCTCGGGGTACCGTTCGACTTCGAATACGGCACGCTCACCAACTCCGACAAGGGCATCAAGCTATCCAGAGACGACTACGGCTACCAGTACTGGCAGGAAGACACCACCTCGGTCGTGCATTTCTTCAAAGATCCCGAGACGAACGAGCCGATGTGGGTGTTGAACCCGCTCGAGAACAACTACCGGGACTTACCCTACGGTGAGCAGGACAAGAAGGATCTCTACGCCTGGCGAAATGCCGCTTTCGAGACACCAGACGTCCCGGATCTCAATGCGTGGCTCGATACGATGACGTACAAGCAATTCATCGAAGACGTCCTCGGATTCAGCAGCGTGGTCACCCGCTGGGCCAGTCCGATCGTGGCGGGAAGCGTCGGGTTGGGAGCCGACGCCATCTCGGCTCGCGGCTCCATGGGGCCGAAAAGGGGCAGGGGCAGCGGCGCGGAGCGGTCGCGTAACCCGAGGTCGTCGCGCGTTTCACTCCCGGGCGGCAACGACGCGTTGTCGCGTTATTTCGTCAAGAAGATGATGCCTCACGCGATCACCGGGGGCGATAGCTTCGAAGACATTGTCAACGGAAGCATTGTGTTCGACAGCCTGGACGGTGCGGACCAACCGCTGCGTATGCGGCTTGAGTCCACCGTCGTCCGAGTCGAGCACGAAGGCAATCCGGACGATGCCGAATTGGTTTCTGTTATCTATGAAAAGGCTGGAACACCCTATCGGGTCCGGGCGAGGCGGGTGGTGATGGCGTCGGGCGGCTGGGTCAACAAACACGTGGTCGTCGACCTCCCAGCCAGCCATCACGAAGCGTATGAACATTTTCATTACGTGCCGTTCCTCGTCGCCAACGTCGCCGTGAGGCAGTGGCGGTTCATGGAGCGACTCGGGGCCGGCGCCTTCATGTGGGAGAACGGCGTATTCGGCACCTGTTGCAATATACGCTTACCGATGGTCGACGGTTATCACCTCTCGGAACTCGATCCTGATAAGCCAGCGGTGATCTCGTTCTACGTTCCGTTCATGAGCCCGGGCTTGTCGAATAGCGAGCAAGGGGAAACGGGTCGATGGGAGATGTTCTCGACGAGCTACGCCGACTATGAAAGGCAGATCCGTACGCAAATGGTCGAGCTGTTCGGCCCGACCGGTTTCGATCCCGAAGCCGACATCGCGGGCATCGTGCTGAACCGATGGGGACACGCCTACGTGGCGCCGCAGCCAGGGTTCTACCATGGCACGAACGGCCAGCCTGCACCAAGAGACGTCATCGCCCGGCGCTTTGGCCGCATCGCCATCGGCCATGGCGACCTGGACGGCAATCAACATTGGAGCCGCTCCGCCAATCAAGGACAGCGCGCCGCTCGTCTGCTATCGGATGCCGATTAAGCGGAGTCTCTCTCGCGTCTGGATGATCATCTGATCATCTGATCGCTGCTCGCCAGGTGTCGTGCGTCCGATCCGCGATCGGCCCCGTGCTCACGCTGCCCAGGCGTCCCAGATGATCTGCTTGCTCGCTTGACGACCTTCAATAGTGTGATGATCACCAGTCACATGGGGTCCCTCCCCAAGGACGTCCAGGACGCGATCGCCCGGACGACGGTCGTAAACATCCGTGAGTGACCGGCCCGGCGCGCCACACGGGTCGACCCGATGCAGGCCCTCTGCTACCAGTAGCGTTTCAGGCCCCGTCTTCCCGGTTCTGTTCGCCACAGACGTTGGCTGACGATCGAGGCCGGTCGCCGAACGCTGTTCCCAGATTCATCGGATGACGTCGCTCACGCGACGAGCGACTGGGTTCCGACGTCTTGGAGCAGCCGCATGAAACCAGGCTCAGGCGCGAGGCAAAGGGTTCGATACGTGTCCAGGAAGGGGAGCCGACCTTTTCAACAACGTAGCGGAGATACGGACGGCCTCGCTACACGTGCCCTGTCACGGACTGTCCTCGGTCGGGATGAACACGGTCGTATGCGGCGCCCGGTCGTCGTCGACTGGTGCGTCGACCGTGTAGTAGTAGAGCGCGAGGGATTTCCGTGACCGGTCGGCCGGGCACTGGAGCGGACGCGGGTGGCCGTGATAGCTGAAGTTCGAGGTATCGAAGATGACCGCACGGTTGAAGACCGGCGCGATCCGCCGTACGCAGCGACTTCCTGTCCGGTCCCAGAGTTCCAGATCGCCCCCCCACGCTTCCGACCAGTTCTCGTTCAGGTAGACCAGGAGGTTCAGGCGCCGGTAGAGGTGCAGCCGCTTGTAATAGTTGAAATCCGCGTGTACTCCGAGCGCGCCACCCTGCCGGATCTCGTGGAGACCGCCGCCACGCAGATGGGGATCGGGAATCAGACCAGCGATCCCCGTCAGCTTCTCGAGAAACGCCATGAAGGGAGCGGCATTGAGCTGGGTCACGACGGCGCGAGTGGTGGGCCCGAAGTGCTGGAAGTCCTCGGATGAATACTTCCGCTCGGTGTCGCGCTCGGTGTGGTGCCACGGCGTACGATCCATGGCGTCGAACTCGGCGAGGATGTCCTGGAGGAGCCCGGAATCGAACACACCATCGAGCACCACGTGGGGAAACGGGCGGAGGGCCTCATAGGTCCGGAAACCGGGAAGCTGACGGCACCAAGCAGGCAACATGCGGCGGGAAGCGTACCACATCCACGGTGCCTCGGTGGCCGTCACGCAGCACCAGTGCGGGCCGGCAGCCGAGTGGTGAGTCGACGACCGGCCCGCAGGGTTCACAAGACCACCAACCTGGGCTATCGTGCAGCGACCAGCGTCTTAGGCGCCGCCCGCGGTTGGTCGGCGCACTGGAAAGAGGAGGACAGATGCGACTTTCGATAGCAGCCGTGGTCGGGGTGATCGTCCTGGCAGCGGCGGCGCAGGCTGGGCTCAGCGCCGGCCAGACGCAAGGTGAGATGAACGAGAGCGCCGGACGTGACATGCAGGCCGCTGAGGCTGACATGGCCGACGCCGTGGCGAGACTGGTGAACCTGGCAGCAGGTCGACCCGCCACGATGGCCAAGCTCGAACGGGCTCAGGAGGCCTGGGAAGGATTCCGCGATGCCCATATTGCGGCCTTCTGGCCCAGCGAGGAAGCCTCGGCCTACGGCAGCATGCACGCCATGTGCGTTGCGAACGAGCGCGCCCGCCTCACCAGAGCTCGGACCGCAGAGCTCCTCTCGATGCTGAACGGGGTCGAGGGTGACGGCTGTGCTTGCCGGTGGCCAGATTAAGGCCACACCTGACCGCCAGGCTCACCGGCCCCGGTTCCTGCGCTCGATTCGCAAAGACGGACGCCGCCATGACCCAGCGCTAGCGGCCCCTCCAGATGTCGGGACTCCAGTCAACGTCCACGTAGACCGTCGGCGGACGCTTCCTCGGACGGGTTCCAGTCGACCCTACGATCCGGCACCTGCTGGCCGTGCACCTGGTCGCATGATCGCCGCCATCGCCTGGACTCGACGAATCACGGCACCGACAGTGTCTGGTTCCGGAAACAGCACCAGGAGTGCCCACATGAAGTGCAGTCCGAACGTGCCGACGTATAGGAGCAGCTGAATCGACGCGTGGAACCCGAGTCCGAGAATGATGACCCACGGGCGAGCCCAAGGGACGAACAGCAAGAAGCCGGCGGTGACCTCGAACAGGATCGTTCCCAGCCCGCCGAGGCGCAACAGCTCGTCCGGCACTGTTCCCGACAGTGACTGCGCAAGCTCGGTCGCAAACCGCGAGTTGAACAGTCTGGCCGTGACGGTACCGTTCACCCACTCAGGATTCATCATCTTTGCGATTCCGGAGAAGAAGTAGATGTGGGCGAACTCCAGCTGAAGCAGGCGTGTCGTGAAGGCGCACGCCTCGAGCCGGCTCGGTCTGCCACGTGCCCTCGCTCGGCGAGCATCCAGGGATAGCTGCAGCTGGCACGGCGAGAACAGGAGGATGGCCATCACGACCAGGACGACGCTGTGGATGGTGCGCTCGTTGATGCCGTCGAGGGCGTAGCAGTAGCCCCACAGCGCGGCGGTCAAGATGATGGCGGTGCGGGTGAACAGGCCGAGCGCGACACAGGCCGTCGTGACGACCAGCGCGATTCCGATCGCGAAGGCGAGCGCGGGCGGTGGAGCAGGGACCGGCAGGAGCGGGACGTGGAATCCCGCGGACGAGTAGAGCTCGGTCGTGTAGAGGAGGTGATAGATCGACTCGAGGCACAGCAGGGCGCCGAAGCCCATGCGATACAGGCAGAGCGGTTCGACCGATCGTGGGCCATGCCAGAAGTCGCTGGCCATCGCCTAGTGGACTGTCCACTAGCTCCCGGGTGAGCTCGAGAGGTCGCACCGGCGGCGGGTGATCCACTGCCAGTGTTTGATCGATTCTGGCGGCATCTCCGCCACCGTTCGCATCCGTCCAGCAGGGCGCTCCCAGTAGGCGTCCTCGATCGAGATCGCGACGAGCCGTCTCCGGCCGTCACGAGCGGCCGCCTCGTTCCATTGCGCGCAGATGTAGTCAGCGAGCCGCTGCATGGTCGCGGTGTCGCGGCGGAGTTCATCGGATCGACGGCCGTGGTGGCCCACCGGCATCCCGAACCACTCGGAGATGTCGAGTATATCCTGCTCGACCGGCCCGTAGTGAGCGGTGTACTGGCGCTCGTACTGCCAGCCGTGATCCCATCCGAACATGAACCAGGCTTGCTTCCAGGGCCAGATCGTCCACTCCCAGTGGCCGAGGGGGAAGGCGAGGCCGGTCGGGATGATCGTGAGCAGAAGGCTCAAGAGCACGACGCGATGTGCCCAGATGTGGCGTTGGGAGCACACCGATCGGACACCGGAGTTCACGGTGTTCGGTGCGGCGCTGGATTGGTCGACCATGTGCGATCGAACGTGCCGGGGAGGCAACTGCGCCAGCCACTCAGGCGTGCGCTCGAGAGAGCGTGCCTGATCGGCCCCCGCAAGGCAAGTCCAGGCCAGCTGCGGTGGAAATTTCGGGCGCTCGACCAAATGGTTGGTCGAGCGCCCGTGTTTCACTCAGTGGCCCGCGTCCGGCGGTGGTGCTGCTGCGCCCGGCGGTGGCACCGGGTTCGGCGGTGGTGCGTCGCCCGGCGGTGGCGCGTCGCCCGGCGGTGGTGCGTCGCCCGGCGGTGGTGCGTCGCCCGGCGGTGGTGCGTCGCCCGGCGGTGGTGCGTCGCCCGGCGGTGGTGCGTCGCCCGGCGGTGGTGCGTCGCCCGGCGGTGGTGCGTCGCCCGGCGGTGGCGCGTCGCCCGGGGCCGCGCCCGGCGGTGGTTGCCCGCCGCCAGTCGTCGTCACCACATTGAAGGGCGCACATGCTTCGCCGTGCGTGTTGATGGCGCAACATTCGAAGTGCCAGGGGCCGTCTCGCAGCGGCGGCGACACCACCCGGTGGATCGCCTGGACGATTTCGTCCGCCGAGGATGACTTCAGCACGTAGCCTGACGCGCCGGCGACGATCGCGTCGAACACGACCTGGCGCTCCTCATGCACGGTCAACATGACCACGCGCGTCGAGGGTGAGCGCGCGGCAAGATGTCGAGCTCCCTCGATCCCGCTCAGCCCGGGCAGTCCGATGTCCATGAGGACCACGTTCGGTGCGGGAGCGTCGTCCAAGTGTGCCAGCGCTTCCTCGCAGCTCGCGACTGCGAGCGCACAGCGCATGCTCGCCTGCTCGTCGACCAGGCGGGCGATCATCTGTCGGTAGAGGGTGTTGTCCTCGACGATCCAGATCGTCGACGTGTCCGCCGGCCGAGCCGATTTCGACGGACGATCTCTGCTCCCCATCGGTCCTAGCGTGACGAGAGACCTGTCGAGACGGTGATCGTGGTTCCGGATCCCAGGGCGGACTCGATCATCAGCTCGGCTCCCATCAGCTGCGCACGCCGGCGCAGGCTGGAGAGCCCGTCGCCCTCGGTGCGAGCCTCGGTGTCGAAGCCGCTCCCATCGTCCGAGACGCGAAGCACCAGCCGCTCGTTGCGCACGGCCACGGCGATCTCGATCTGGCTCGCGTTGGAATGGCGCACGGCGTTGTGGAGCGCTTCCTTGAACATCAGAAACAGGTGGCGTCTCAACGTCATATTCAGGGGGAGTGCGTCGTCCTCCTCGGATGCGACGAAGCGGCATGGGATCGTGCCGACCAGAGTGTCCGCCACGAGCCGCATCCGGCGGACCATCGCGGCGAGCGAGTCATGTTCGGGGTTGATGTACCAGACGCAGTCGCGAAGGCCGTCGAGCATGTTCGAGGCCGTGCGGTGCACTTGACCGAGCTCTTGGCGATCTGCATCCGTGAGGTGCGCACGCCGCGCCATCAACTCGGCCCAGATGGCGACGCCGCTGAGATCGCTGCTCAAGTCGTCATGGAGGTCACTGGCGATCCTGAGCCGCAGTTGCTGGAGCGCGGTTGCCTGCGTGACCCGATAGCGGTGCAGTGCCAGGAGCAGCCCCACGACACAGAGGCCGGCGAGGGCTCGAAACCACCAGGTTTGCCAGAACGGCGCGGCGATGACCACGGCGAGCGTGGCGCCTTCGTCGTTCCACAGCTCATCGTTGTTCGAGCCCCTGACCCGGAACTGGTATCGTCCGGGCGGAACGTTCGTATAGCGAGCAAGCCGCCGACCGTCGACCGCAGACCAGCTTTGATCGAACCCCTCCAGCAGATACGAATAGCGATTGCGCCGTGGATTGGTGAAGTCGAGCGCCGCGAATTCGAACGAGAAGGACACGTCTCGGTAGGAAAGCGCCCACGCCGTGAGGTCGGTCGGTTCGGCGGACCAGACGCCGTCGGCGTTGGTGTGCTGAAGGCGTGTCAGCGCTACCGGCGGCACGTCGGCGTTGGTGCGAATTGCGAGAGGATCGAAATGGACGAGGCCTTCCATGCTGCCGAAGAACAGCTCTCCCGCGCTCGTCCGCAGCGCCGCCTGCCGGTTGAACTCCGTGACGCCCAGCCCGTCGCCGCGATCGAAATTTCGAAAGGACGGCCTTGCCGGATCGGTGAGGTCCACGCGAGACAGCCCCTGGTTCGTACCGAGCCAGAGGCGTCCGTTGTCCGCCGCCGCGATCCCGTAGACGATCGTGCCAGGCAAGCCGTCGCGGTCGGAGAAACGCTCGAATGTCTCACTCGTCCGGTCGAACCGCAGCAGGCCGGACCCGGTGGCCAGCCAGAGGTCTCCAGACGGGTCGGCCGCGATCTGCCACACGCCTTCACTCGCCAGCGAGTTGCCCTGCTCGTCGACGATCGGGTGGCGTTCGAAGAAGCCGCTCTCGAGGTCCAGTCGATCGAGGCTGTGCCCCTCCGCTCCGATCCACAATCCCGACGAGCCGTCCAGGAGCAGTCCCAAGAGATTCCCTGCACTCGGACCGGTGCGATCGCCGGTGCGTGGGAACGCGGTGGCCGTCGCGGTGACGGGGTCGTACCGGTACAGCCCACCGGTCCCGGCAAGCCATAGCGAGCCGGTCGCGTCGATCTGGATGCTGTTGATCGCTGACTCGGTGAGCGAGTCAGCGAACCTCGGCAGGGCGTGCCTGCGAGTCGTTCGGCTCGCGACGTCGTAGCTCTCGAGGCCATCCTCCGTGCCGATCCAGATCATGCCGTGGGTATCCGATGCCAGCGCTCGGATGACGGCGCTCGGCATAGAATCGTCGTCGGACCGACCGGGGCCGATTCGTGTCGTCCGGCCCGTCTTCCGCTCGTGGCGGTTGAGACCGCCGCCGTACTCCCTGACCGACCGCGAGACGGAGATTCTCCAGCTCATGGTCGAGGGTCTGACCATGCCCGCGATTGCCGCTCGCCTGGAGGTCAGCTACTACACCATCGACACGCACGTTCGGCACATCTACCGCAAGCTGCATGTCCACTCCGCTACAGGAGCCGTGGCCAAGGCCGTCAAGGAACACCTCACTTAGGAGTTCCCGTTCTCGGAACGCCCCATCCCGAGATCTCGGGATAGTCACGACAGACCGAACCTGTCAGCATCCGGGTAATCATTGAGCTATGGGCTCAGATCCGCAAGTCGGTTGGGGGCAGACTGTCTCAAGTTTGCCAACAGCCCGCCACACGGGGAACTCGCCTCCGAGATCCCCTGTGCCGGTGACACCATAGTTATGCCGCCCGTCTCGGGCAGGAGGGTCCGGTGACGCAGACACCGTTCGGTCGTCGCACCTTGCCGATTCTCGCGGTTGCACTCGCGGCCGCTGTGATAGCGGCAACCTGTGGGGGGGCCCCCGAAGCGCCGACGGCTCCCTCGGGATCCGGGGCCGCGGCCTCTTCGAACTTTTTTCAGCCGGTTCTGGCGCCAAGTCCCAATTCCGCCGCCTCGCTCCTGGGCGAGTGCCTCGCTGGAACGGGCAACCCGGCCTGCTTCTCGGCTGCCTCGAGACAGCGCCGGATGGGCGGAGCCGGACGGGTCCCTGCGCGGGAGATTCTTGACGCCGCGGTGGACCCGCCGGGGGGGGACCCGTTTCGCGTAACGCTCACCTGGCAACCACAACCGGGCCCTCCACCGGTCGATCCGCTCACGGGTTTCGTGCTCCGGTGCGGCACGGTCCGCCCCAACCCCCCCTCCTTCCCGGCCGATCTCCTCGACTTGCAGCTTCCTCTCATTCGGACGATCAGCGACAGGGCCCCTGCAGGGATCAGCATCTTCTGCTGGATCATGGCGGTCGACGCTACCGGACTCGGCCCGCCCCTCCAACGTGATCGAGTTCGGGCCTCTCGCCGGGCCGCCGGTGCCACCGAACCCGAATCCGAATCCGAACCCGAATCCGCCGCCGGGCGCGCCCCCGGGCCCGGCTCCAGCGCCGGGCGCGGGTCCAGCCGAGCCGCCGAATCCCCCGCAGAACCTGTTTGCGGAAGCGATTGGGGGGGATCAGTCGTGGCCCTCAGCTGGTCGGCGCCGGCGCTGCTACCCGTGAGCGCGGGTCGCGCTGGCGACGTCGAACACTATGAGATCAGGGAACCCTTTCTCGGCCAACACTTCGTGGGCCTTACCTTTGGACGTCCTGCAGGGAGCGGCGCCGATCAACGCGTACATCGCGCGGAAGGTGCTGGGAGGTTCCGACCCAGAGTTCGTCCGCGCTTCCTTCCACAACCGCCGACACGGCGTCCTGGCTGAGGCTGTCCGCGTCCGTACTGCTGTGTCGCAGCCTCGAGAAGTGCTTCATGTTCGGATCGAACCGATAGACGCCGCCGTGTGTACCCACCCACAATGCGCCAGCCCGGTCCTCCGCCAACGCGCGAATGAAGTTCTCGAGAAACCCGGGATTCTCCCCTAACAGGTATTGCCGGGGAGGCGGGGTGTCTGCCAAGAAGCGCGCGAGCCCACCGCCACTGGATCCGACCCAGACGTCGCCGTTGCGCTGTTGATGGATCGCCCAGGCCGAAAGTCCGCTCGGCTCGAGCCGCTGAACGAAGCGTTGCTCATTCTCGTCGAAGTGCAACGGCCCTGCGTCGTCGACCCAGAAGCGATCGTCCCGGTCGATCAGCAGATCGACCGGGAGCAACTCCGCCGGATGCACGGGAAAACTCTGCAGGTCTCCGGTGTCGAGGCGCATGCGTGAGAGAAGCGTAGGTCCCGGAAACTGTCGCTGCAGGATCCACAGGACGCCGCCCGAATCCTCCGCGATTCCGGTCAGCTCGCGTCGAGGCCGGCTCTTGACATTGGCAGGCAGTGCTCGGCCGAAACGGTCTGTCTGAGGATCGTATCGATAGAGTCCGTCGTATCCCGCAAGCAGCGCCCCGTTCGTGGTCTCGAAGAGCTCGGTGATTCGCCTCAGAGGTCCGCTGGGACTGGAATGCTCGAGGTCGTACCGCTCGAATCGACTTTCGGAGGGAACGAATCGATCGACGCCGGCCTCCGTACCGACCCACAGGTTGCCGAGCCGGTCTTCGAGCAGAGCATGCACGACATTGCTCGAGATCGAGTCCGGGTCGGTCGGCTGGTGCCTGAAGATGACAACGTCCTGGCCGTCGAACCGATTGAGCCCATCGGGTGTGCCAAACCACAGGAAGCCGGTCCGGTCCTGGAGGATCGCGTGAACGGAGTTATGGGAGAGCCCCGAGTCCGGGTCCAGCCGCTCGAATCTGGGCCAGTCGTCATCCGGACGGCCTTCGCCCGCCATCCCTCCGGTCGCAAGCACCCAGACGGCGACAACGACGCCAAGCAGGCTTGCCACGGAGCACTTGGTCCTCTGGCCCGTCTCCATCAAATTGGCCTAGCTCCAGTACCACGGAATCTAGCGCAGAACTCACGCAATAGCCACGGCAAGCGACGCTTCAACCCCCCGGGAACGCTAGCCAGCCATCTCGAGGAGCGCGAGTACGGTCCTCCAGTTGCGCACCGTAGAGGTCGTTCCGAGTGCCGAGTCGAAGTAGGCGTTCGTGAGCTTGGATCTCGCGACACCGTTCGGGTAATGCAGATAGATCTCACTCGACCGCACCACGAACTCGTCAGTCGCCGAGCGGTCAGGATCGACCCGACCGATGCTAGCGGCCGTCGGCTTGTCGGCCAGGAAGGCGACGGACAGCCGCACGGGGTCCGCCCCGGCATTCAGGAAGGGGTTGTGACGAACGATGTCGCCGAGCCTCCTGGCACTGCGCACGATCACCGGGACGCGCAAGTCGAACCGATCGGCGATCGCCACCGCCATACGCGTCGGCAGTCGACGTGCGAGCGTCTGACTCGCGCGGAAGACGACGTTGCCGCTCTGGATGTAGGTGCGGACGTCGGCGGCGCCCTCGGTCGCGAACAGTTCCGCGAGCTCCTTCATCGGCAGCGTGTTCCTTCCACCGACGTTGATGCCGCGGAGGAAGGCGACGTAGGCACTGCCACGAGAGTCTCGACGCGATCCCGTCATGACTGAGCTTCGGACCCTGTCGTCGCAGCACCCCACGCCTGCTCGAAGATCTCGAGCATCCGGGCATTGGTCTGCCGGTAGTCGAGAGACGTTTCGGCGAACAGCCGGCCTGCCGAGCCGAGGCGCTGAGCCTGCGCCGGGTCGGAGCAGAGCCGAAGGACAGTCGCGGCCAGCGCCTCGGGATCCCCTGGCGGGACCAGCAGGCCTGTCCTGCCTTCTTGCACGAACTCTGGCACTCCGCCAACCCGCGCTGCGACGACTGGACGTCCCACCGCGGCCGCTTCGGCTGCGCTCAGGCTCCCGCACGCACGGGCGTCCAAGCTCGGCACGGCCACGACCGACGACGCCGCATAGAACGAGGACGCCTCTTCGGGCGCCACGTTCGGGACCACCATCAGCCGTCCCGAGGCCTCGGCTTCGGCCTCGCGGGCGAGACCGAGCAGCTCTTCAGGCTTCCCGGCGACGAGCACATGCAAGTTCGGCAGCCGATCCAGGAGACGACGTGCTGCCGCCAGGAAGATTTCGAGACCGAGCTCCCTGGTCATCCTTCCGAAGTACAAGAGCACGGGAGCCTCGGCGGGAATACCCAGGCGGCGCCTGAGGGCGCCGCCGTTGGCATCACCGGCGAAATTCTCGACGTCGATGCCGTACGGCACGACCTCGTAGTCCAGTCCAGGTGTCAGTTCCCGGTACGCCGTGGCACAGTGCGCGGTCATGCTCAGTCTGCGCGTCGCTTGACGAACGACGAATTGTGCGACCGCCTCGTGGCGGGAGAAGAATTCGGGGTACTTGAAAAACTCGCCGAAGCTGTTGAGCACGAGCGGAAGCCGAAGCTCCGCACTGATCAGCGCGCCGATCGGACCGAATGTGTAGAGGTTGTACGCGACGATGAGGCTCAAGTCTTCGGATACGGCCAGCCGGCGAGCGAGCGCCGCGAGGGTCAGGTAGGTGTACGCGGTGCGAGTGTCGGCCCACGGAACGGTACCGAGCCGTTGCCATCGAGCAAGGACGTGCCGCACGTCTCCCCCCAACGCTCGGCGCCGTTCCCATCGGCTGAAGCCGTGCACGTGGAGACCGGCGCGGGGCTGACGGCTGACCAGATCGCCCGTGACGACGTGCACACGCCAGCCCGCGTCGAGCAGGGCTGGCGCAAGCAACTGGATGTGACGAGGGACTCCGCCAAACGGCGGAGGATAGTTCCCGAGGACGAGAACGCCCCGCGAGGCCACGCGTCGCTACTGCTCGATGACTGACAGATCGAACGTCGCGTCCTCGACGGCGAGCGTCGTCAGACTCATGCCCTTGGGCACGCGGAAGGAAAAGTCGCAGGAGTACGTCTCGGGTGTACCAGTCCCGGTGAACGCCTGGGCCGTTCGGTAGGTCTTGCCGTCAGCGTCCGTGAGTGTCGGCGGACGGACGATCGCTGCCGCGTCGAACGACGACGTCACATTGACATCGATCGTGACCGTGGCGTACTCGCGGTCGTCGCCCGGGCGGATGACGCCTCGGACGCTGTTGGCGGTGGCCGGGCAATCGCCGAGGCTCACGGTGTCAGTCCGGGCAATCTTGCTGACCGACATCTCGAGGCCCTTCACGGCCTGGGCCTCGGCCTGGCCTTGGGCCTGGGCTTGGGCCCCGAGCCGGATCCCAAGCAGCACGGTGGTCAAGCCACAGATGAACACCAGGAGAGAAACCTTGCGGCTCATGGGGACCTCCTCGATCTGGGGGTGGGGGAAGAACTGAGAGGTGGAGGCGGCGAGCGATCCTCGCCGCCCCCAGGATCCGAGAGCGTTACAGCGGTCGCTCCGGCATCATGATCGTTCGGAACATGTGCGACGACGGACTGTCGTCCCAGCCGAGGCCTTCCTTCGGCTGTTTGAAGTGGCGTCCGATGATGTCCACGAACGGGTCGATCGACACCGTCGCGCTGCGGTCGAACGCGTAGAGGTCGTTGACCGTGACCAGCCGCGAGTACTCGTACCACTCGTGCGCCCGCACCTTCGCGTAGGCCCGCTGGAGATAGGGCTCCGGCTCGTAGTCGATCCCGAACGTCCGGAAGTAGCTCTCCGGATACTCGTAGCCATATTCCTCGTCCGGAAAGAACCGGAGCGTCTGATGGTAGCGGATAGCGAAGGCGGTCTTCGCGGGCACGTAGGGCTCAAACATCTGGGCGCCCCACCAGCCGTGATCCGGCCGGTTGAGTCCCAGGACCACGTCGTGGAGCAGGCAGGCCAGGATGACCTCTTCCGGCATGCCCGTCTTGAGCGCGCGGGTCGCGCTCTGCAGGACGTGGTTGCCGGGCGCCCACCGGTGTTCGAAGAAGTCGAGCACCGTCGGCTTCTCGGGCATCTTCGAGAGTTCCCGGAGCTTGCCGTCTCGGCCCGCCCGGAATAGTCCTCCCGTTCCGCGACGATACGGCCGGTCGAGGTTGTCGCCCCGTGCCGCGATCTCGGCGACCGTCGGGAATTCCTGAGCCGGCGCCTGCGGCTGCTCTTCACCCAGGAGGAAGTCGTCGAGCTCGTCCTCCATGTAGTGCTCGAGCGCGTCAGCCCGCTGCTCGTGCGTCATCAAAGCCACCGCCGCGGCGCCGCCCAGACTCGCGATGAATTTCCGACGATCGATTTCCATGAACTTCTCCTTACGCTAGCCGTTCCTGAAGACTACTGCCAACCGTGTCAACCCTTAGATTAACCACAAAGATGCCATGAGTGATCGCACCAGTCAACCACTAAATTACGCTCCCGTTGCCATCGTGAACGCCATTCTCTCGGCAGATGGGCTAGGATTTAGTGTTGAGCCAGCTTGTGAGGCTCCCCCGGACCGCCGGACTCCCCTTAGAGGTTCGTCCTCCCGACTCGCCTGAAACTTTAACGATCGACTACGCGTCGTAGGCAAGACTACTTACGCGGAGGATTCATAAGTGCTTTCTCGAGATTTTATCGGGCCCTCACCTGTGTGGTGCGCTGCCTTCATCGTCGCCAGCCTCGTGGGACAACCGGCACATGCGCAGGTCGCCGACCAAGGAGAAGGACCGATCGCCCGTCGTCTGCTGCAGGCAAGCCGCGCCGTGGACGGCGTCCCGTCGCCGACGCTCGACGGTGTGATCGATGACGAAGCCTGGGCGAACGTCGAGCCACTCACCGGCTTCGTCCAGCAGGAGCCCAACGACGGCCAGCCGGCATCCGAGAAGACCGAAGTGCGCGTGCTGCTCGACAGGCGGACGCTGTACATCGGGATCATCGCGTTCGATTCTGATCCGTCCGGGATCGTGTTTACTCAGAGCAAGCGCGACGCGGATCTCAACCAGTCCGATGCCATCCAGGTCATCCTGGACACGTTCAACGATACGCAGAACGGCTTCATTTTCGGGACCGACCCGACGGGCATCGAGTACGACGGCCAGGTGGCTGGTGAGGGCGCCACGGGCGGCACGTCCTTCAGCCGGGCGGGCCAGGGCTCGCGCCGCGGACAGCTGAGCGGCTTCAACCCGAACTGGGACGCCGACTGGACCGTCCAGTCGCAGATCACCCAGCGAGGGTGGGAGACCGAGATGGCCATTCCGCTCAAGACCCTACGCTACAACCCCGGCTCGGACCAGAAGTGGGGCTTCAATGTCTGGCGAAACATCCGGCGCAAGAACGAGCAGGTCTTCCTGCAGGCGATCCCCAGGGGCTACGGGATCGCGCGGGTGAGCTCGTCGGCGCAGCTGACCGGGCTCGACCTGCCGGCGCGCCGCGACATCAAGCTGACGCCCTTCGTCGCCACCACCTTCGACCAGAACAACGTCGTCACGAGCGACAATCTCGACCGGCAGGCGGACATCGGCATCGATCTGAAGTGGGGCGTGACGCCGAGTCTGACGGCCGACCTGACGGTGAACACCGACTTCGCCCAGGTCGAGGCGGACGACGCGCAGGTCAACCTGACGCGGTTTCAGCTGTTCTTTCCGGAGAAGCGGCCGTTCTTCCTCGAGAACGCGTCGACGTTCGCGTTCGGGGCGCCCCAGCAGATCGACCTGTTCTTCTCGCGACGAATCGGGCTCCAGGGGGGGCGGCCGGTCGACATCATCGCGGGCGGGCGCCTGAGCGGGAAGGTCGGCAGCTACAACGTCGGCGTCCTGAACATGCAAACGGCGGAGACGTTCGACCGCCGGACCGACAATCTGATCTCGTCTGGGAACAACTTCACCGTCGCGCGCGTTCAGCGTGAGGTCGGACGATCGAACTTCGGGGCCATGTTCGTGAACCGCCAAGGCGTGGGCGACTCGGCGGGCCAGAACAACTACAACCGCGCCTACGGATTCGACACGGCGATCCAGACGACCACGAACGGCAAGCTGTTTGCGTTCATCGCAGGCACGACGTCACCCGACGAGGATGGCACGGACTACGCCGGCAGAGTCCTGTATACGTACGCGAACCCGGTCCACGGCGGAAGCGCGGGTTTTTCGCAGGTGGGTGACGGGTTCAACCCCGAGGTCGGGTTCCTGCCGCGGCGCGGCTACAGGCGGTACGAGGGCCGATGGGGTCTGACGTATCAGCCGGAGAAGTACCCTTGGATCCGGCGGTTCTCGCCGCACGTGTTCCAGCAGAACTACTACGGCCTCGACGGCCAACTCCAGACCTCGCGTGGCCACTACCATTTCTTCGAGATTCAGCCGGCAAAGGGCGGCCGGTTCGGGCTTCGCGTGGATCGCGAGCAGGACTCGCCCATATCGAACTTCCGGGTGTATCGCGCACCCGACGGCCGGGAAGTCATCATTCCCCCGGGGAAGTACACGTGGTACTACTGGACACCCGAATTCTTCACCGACCCGAGCTTGCCCGTCTCTCTCGTCGCGAACCCGAGCTTCGGTAATTTCTACGACGGTGACTGGAAACACTGGTCGTTCGCCGTCAACGGCCGTATCGGCTCGAAGGTGGCGGCGAGCCTCGGGTTTACCCGTGACGACATCTCGCTGCCGGGCGGTGATTTCGTCACCACGCTGGTCCCGGTCCGCGTCAGCTACGCGTTCACGCCGTTGGCCAACGTCCAGGCACTCATCCAGTACAACAGCCAGAGCTCGGTCGTGAGTTCGAACATCCGGCTCGCGCTGCTGGACCGTAGCGGCACCGGCCTGTTCATCGTCTACAATGACCAGCGCGACACGTCACTCGAGACGAGGTCGTTCCGTAACTTGCCTGAGGACGCCGTCCTCGGTCGATCCTTCATCATCAAGTACACGCGGTTGTTCGATTGGTAGGATCAAAGCGGTTCAGGGTTCAAATCGTTCAAGGGTTCCAACGTTCAAGGTGGCGCGCGCGTGGCTCTTGCGCGCGGCTTCCCTGCAGGACGTGAATAGCAAGGTGATGCCGTGAGCAGATTCCCCTTTTGCCCCGTCGTCCTCGTGCTGGCGCTGACCTTCGGAGCGGTCGGCCTGGCGCAAACTCCCCAATCCGATCCCAAGGCCGTGGCCGTGGCTGAGCAGGTGCTGACCGCGCTCGGCGGACAGGACACCTGGCAGGAAACGCGATACATCCACTTCAACTACCTGCGTCGGGGCCGGACCTCCGCCCACACCTGGGACAAGCTGCTGCACCGCTACCGTCGCGAGAACACCGACGGTGAGGGCCGGACGCACGTCACGATGGTCGACCTGAACACGAAGGAGGGTTCGGCCTACGTGGATGGCCAGCCGCTGGAGGGCGAGGAGCTCGAGAAGCAGCTGGCCGGCGTCGCCCGGGCCTGGCACGGCGCCAACTACTGGGCGCTGATGCCGTTGAAGCTGCTCGATCCCGGCGTGATTCTTGGTTACGACGGCGAGGAAACGATCGAAGGCCAGGCCTACGACCGGATCCATCTCGCCTTCGACAACGTTGGGGTCACGCCTGACGATCAGTTCTGGATCTTCGTCAACCGGACGACCCACCTGATCGACAAGTGGCGGTTCCAGCTGGGCGCCGGAGCGGAAGGCGAGTTCCGGTGGAAGGCGTGGCAGGAACACGGCGGTCTCAAGATCGCCACGATCCGGGAGCGGATGGATGGCTCGACCGAGATCGCGCTCGAACGCATCGTCGTGACGAACGATCTGCCGGAGTCTGTGTTCTCGTCGCCCGAATCGCCTGAGCTGCCCGACTCTCGGGAATGAGCGAACCCGTGAGCAGCCCAGATCTCGTCACCCAGATCGCCTCGCTCCTCACCGAGACCGGTGGGGCCCATCACGAGGCATACGCCGCGACCGACGGCGCCGATCCCGACTGGCCGATCTGGTATGCAGGGTACCTGGACGACCGGCTCGGTCCGCTGCTCGGCGCCACGATCACGAAGAGCGAGCTGGTGTACCTGGTCATCGCCGCCGATCGCGAGCGAGCCGCTCAGGCTCCAGGCTCCTCATGGCCCGAGTACTACGCCCGGTTCTTCGTGGCGAGATACGTCGGACGGTAGCGCGTGGTGGTTGGCGGGTGGTGCGTGGTGATGTCGTGTTGATTGGGCGCCAGCTCGACCGGGAGGCGCGAGACGCTCAGGCGGCCTCGGTGGCTCCGCGGGATCCCGGGACAGGAACAGACGAGCGAGACGATTGCCCCATCACGCTCTCCATGATGCCGAGGTAGTCGCCCAGGTGTCGCGTGATCAAGAAGTTACGCTTGACGTGGCGGTGCCCACGATCGCCCATGGATCGGCGCAGCTCGGGATCACGCAGCAGACGGAGGACGCGATCGGCGGCCAGCTCGGGTGAGTCGACGAGATAGCCCGAGTGACCGTCACGGATCTGTAGTTTGATTCCGCCCACGGCGCCAGCCACGACTGGCGTGCGCTTCCACAGTGCCTCACTTACCGTGAGGCCGAAGCCCTCCTTGATCGACTTCTGCATCACGACCGTCGAGCCGCGGACCAGCGCGTTGATCTCGAGGTCGCTGAACAGCGGTAGCTCCAGAACGTGGATGTCCGGGTCGTCGCCTGCCGCCTCGCGCACTTCGCACAGCACCTCGGCACCCTCGGGATCGTCGTCTGCCCCGCCGCCCGCCAGCACGAGCTGACAGTCGTGCTGCTGCCGGGCGATCCGGAAGGCCTTGACGACACCCACCGGGTCCTTCAGGCGGTCGAACCTGGAGATCTGGGTCAGGATGGGCCGCGTCGGATCGACGTGATATTTCTCCAGGACCGTCTGCACGGCCTCGGGCGACAGCGGCCGATTCTTGTCGCTGAGCGGATCGATCGACGGCGGCACCACGTACTGTGTAACGGGGAGCGGCTTGGCGAACTCGTCGACGGAGAATACGAGCGCGTCGTAGCGGCGGACGTATCGCTTCAGGAAGTTCCAGACCCTCGGGTCGGGCGTCGAGACGTCGATGTGACAGCGCCAGACCCACTTCCGACCGGCGTGCTTGCGGCGGTCGATCAGGCCGGCGGGCTGTGGGTCGTGCACGAGCATTACATCCCCCGACACCTCGAAGGATCGCCGGTTCTCCTCGGTCGTCTCCCGGAACGCCTCGAACATGCGAGGAGTCGTGCAGTTTGGGGTGCCGTGCAGCGCGTTGTGGAAGGCCTTCGTGGCCCTGAAGAAGTCGTCGTTCCCGCGAATCACGTCCCAGGAGGTTTCGACGCCCAACTCGCGGATGAGCGGAATCATCCGGGTCAGGATCTCGGCGACGCCTCCACCGACGAGGGTGGAGTTGACGTGCTGCAGTTTCCACGGACGAACCCGGTCGGCGGCGGCCTTTAGTCGGTCGAGCGCCCGCGAGCCAATGATGTCGCGATATGCCTCGAGGCCCACGCCGCAGGCCGTTGGGCCGCTTTCCTGGGGGATTGTCGCCATGCCTCTCCTCGCCTCCGGTTCGTCTGCGTGACAGTCGTCCGGTGTCAATGGTGATTATCGGCCGGAGCGGGAGTCGAGTTGAGTCGGCCCCCCGCGCGTGGCACCCGATGACCGGGCGCAGGGGCCACAGCCAAGAAAGTCTGGGACAGCGAACCCACCCGAGGGTACACTAGAGATAAGGTACCTGCGTCGGTCCCGATGGCCGATTTTACCCAACGTGCGAGGAGGGCTTGAACGATGCGACGAGTTCGACTGACGGTCGTCGGCGCGACGCTGGCGGCGATCCTGATCGCCGGCGCCACGACTGGCGCCCAGTGGCGGATGGACGAGGCGTCCGTTCCTCGGATCAAGATGGCGGAGTTTCAGAAACTGCTGGCCACCAACGCCGTCCTGGTCGTCGACGTCCGTGACGTGCGCTCCTTCACCCTGGGCCACATCCCTGGTGCTGTCTCGATTCCGGTCGGAACCGAGTTGAACCGGATCGAGGCGCTGAAGAGGGTGGGCAAGCTCATCGTCACGTACTGCACCTGACCGGTAGAAGACTCCAGCGCCCGTGCGGCGCTGGTCATGCGATCGAAGGGTGTGCGTAACGTGAGCACGTTGCTTGGCGGGTTCGGTGCGTGGAGCACGGCCGGCTTCCCAATAGAGCGCGGCGCCCCGTCGAACTAGAACGTCGGCTCGCGCCGTCCGGTTCTGGGCGTTCGGCTCTGGCTGTCGGCCTGAAGCGTGGCGCATGCTCGCCCCGAGCCCCGAGCCCCGAGCCCCGAGCTCAGAGTTCAGTGCCGAGCTTGGCCAGTCTCTCGAGGAACTCCCGGACCTCGGCCGTGTCACGCAGCGTGTACATGGCAGCGGTGGGTCGCCGTTCGTTTGCCACGATCACGCCGATGCCGCGCGGGAGCACGGTCCGGAAGGCGTCCTCGTCGGTCACGTCGTCGCCGATGTAGATCGGCAGCACGTCCTCGGTATCGAGGTCCAGAGCCTCGAGCAGCCACTGCACCGCTTTGCCCTTGTCCCACTCGATGCGCGGACGAATCTCGAACACCATCTTGCCTTGATGCGTGCGCAGCAACGGCAACTCTGCGACCGCCTCATCCACGAATGCCTTGATCTCAGCGACACGGTCGGCAGGTGCGAGGCGGTAGTGCACCGACAGTGAGTACTGTTTGTTTTCGATGAACGCACCGTCGATTGGCGCAATGAGGGGCTCGAGGCTTCGTGCCGCCCGAGCTATGGTCGCCAGGTGTTCGCCGCCTCGATGCTGCCGTGCACGGCTGCCAGGGACCTCGAGTTCGAATCCGTGATTGCCTGTGTAGAACAGCTCTTCTATTCCCACGAGTGCCTTCACGTCGTCCAGCGATCGGCCACTGATGATCGCCGTCGGGCAGTGCCGACCCAGGGTGGTCAGCGTCGCTCGCATGTGGTCGGACAATACGGCCAGCTCGGGTCGATCGACGATGGGCGTGAGGGTGCCGTCATAGTCGAGGAACACGACCAGGCGCATCGTGCCGAGTCGGCGGGCGAAGTCGGGGAGGGCATCGAGGGCATTGGGAGTTTCGCCGGGAAAGCCCGCGTCCAGACTGTTGACGTCGAGCTCGGCCAGGTCGCTGACGACCAGGTGTGCACCGGCGTTCAACAACGCCTGCCGACTGTGGTGGCGGTCGACACCGATGACCAGCCCGAAGGCACCGTCTCGGCCGGCGTGCACGCCGGCGATCGTGTCGCCGATGAATATGCAGCGGGCGTTCTCCAGGTCGAGCTTCTCCGCCGCTTTGTCGAAAGTGGCCGGGTCCGGCATGCCCTGCGGACCGGCTTTGCTCGTCAAACCGTCAACTCGGGCGTCGAACAGCGACGCGAGGCCGGCCCGCTTAACGATCTCGCTGAAGTGCGTGGCCGAGGAAATCAGTGCCGTCCTGACGCGCCGCTCCCGGAGGGCGCAAACGAGTGCACGCGTCGACTCGGACGTCGCGACCTCGTCCAGGTCGAAGATTGCCGCGTCGAAGCTCAGCGCTGAAGTCAGAGCGGCCAAGGATGCGATTATAGGCACGTACGTAAAGCGCGGGCCCCAGCCCGCGCTGGACCGGCTTGAAGGCTGGTCCCTACGTACGGCAACCGGGTCCCTCGTACCCCCCGCATGAAAGGTCGCGCCAATGGAGCCCGTGAAACCCGAAATCACCATGGATGAGCTGGCTCGAATCGATGTCCGCGTGGGCACCATCACCCGAGTCGAGGAGGTCGCGGGCTCCAACAAGCTGGTTCGGCTTCTTGTCGATCTGGGCGACCACCAGCGGACCATCCTGGCGGGGATGAAGCAGGAGCGTGACGACCCACGAGAGATCGAGGGTCGGCAGGCGCTCTTCGTCGTCAACCTCGCGCCACGCAAGATGATGGGTGAGGTGTCCGAGGGGATGCTGTTCGATATTGGCTTTGCCGACGGTGTCACGCCCGCGCTGGCAGTCCCGGAAAAGCCCGTGCCGAACGGTGTTCGGGCCGGCTAGTTCCGCCAAGCCCAACTCGCCCTACTTACGACGCGTACCAGAGCGCCAGTAGGGAAGAAGAACCGAGAGCAGCCCGTACGGGGCTATCGCGACCCGCCCATTCTCGGCAGGACGCCGAGTTGCTCCATCAACGTGGCGTGATCGCGCACGAACCAGTGATCGACGATCTTGCCGTCGACCACGCCGAAGATGTCGATGCCGGAGTAGCGCACGGATCGTCCGGTCGGCGGCACGCCCATCAAGGCGCCCTTGTGGGTCGCGCGCGTCGTCGAGCGGACGACCACCTTGTCGCCCTCGGCGATCATGTCATCGACGGTCGTCTTGGCGTCCGGGAAGGCCGCGAAGAACATCGAGATCACCTGCCGGAGGCCTTCGGCCTGCTTGGCGACGGTGTGGTCGATCAGCGACAGATTGCCGCGGTTCACGACCTCGTCGAAGTACGTGCGAATAACGCTCGATCGCAGCGTGACGCCGATCACAACACGAACCCGAAACCGAGGTACAGCACGAACGCCGCGCCGGCCACGACCAGCGCATACGGCAGCTGTGTTCGCACATGATCGATGTGGTCCGTCCCGGCTGCCATCGAGGCCACGATGGTCGAATCGGAGATCGGTGAGGAGTGGTCGCCGAAGAGTCCGCCCCCGAGCACCGCGCCTACCATCAGGCCGGCGTTCAGGTCCAGGAGTGCGGTCATCGGGATCGCGATGGGGATCATGATCGCCCAGGTGCCGTACGACGTGCCGGTTGCGAAGGCGATGACGCCGGAGATCAGGAACAGCACTGCCGGCACCATGCCCGGGAACAGCCCAGTGCGCGCCGCCTGCGCCACGTACGGCCCCGTGCCCAGCTCGCGGCACGCGTGGCCGATTCCAAACGCCAGGACGAGCAGGACACCCACGGGGATGAGGCCGCCCACGCCCTTCATGAACATCTCGGTGATCTCGCTCACCGTCAGGATCCCCTGGGCGCGATACAGCACTCCGCCGACGAGCAGGCCGATGATGACTGCCCAGAACGCCGATATCGATCCGGACCCTTCCATGACGTTGCCGTCGCCGGTGACCAGTAGCAGCAATGGCAGGCTCACCAGGACGGCGCCGATTGGCACGAGGAGGTTGAGCGGACGCGGTGTCACGCCGGCCTTCACCGGCACGGTCAGGGCTTCGGCCGCCACCAGCGGTTCGGCGCCATCACGCAGCACCTTGCCCTCGTCTCGAACGCGCTTCTCGGCCACCGCCATCGGCCCGAAGTCGCGATCGGACACCGCAACGACCAACGCGCCGAGAATCGCGAGAATCGCGTAGAAGTTGAGCGGGATCGACGCGACCAGTAGGCCGACGGGTGATGCGACATCTTGCGTCACCAGAAGCCCGATGATGTAGGCACCCCAGGAGTTCAGCGGAACCAGCGTCGCCTTCGGGGCGCAGGTCGAATCGAGGATGTAGCTGAGCTTCTCGCGCGAGATCCGTAGCTTGTCGAACAGTGGACGCGTGACCGTTCCGGAGATGAGCACCCCGATCACCGATTCGACGAAGATGAAGAAGCCCAGCGCCCAGGCAAGGAACCCCGCGGCACGTCGCGTGCGCACGAGCCCACGGTCGACCATCCAGCGGACGAACCCGTCCATGCCGCCAGAGTACTGCGTGAACGTGAGCAGAGCACCGATCATCACGCTCAGCATGATGATCATCGTGTTCTCCGCGTCGGCAAACACGTTGACGAGACTGTCGACCGATTCGACCAGCCCGACCACCGGATTCCAGCCGCTCATGATCGTCCAGGCGAGCCAGATGCCCGCGAAGAGCGACAGGTAGACCTGCTTGGTCCAGATGGCCAGCCCGATGGCGACGATCGGCGGCAGGATGGAGAGGGCGGAGTGGGAGAACATGGAAATGGTGGTTGGTGGGTGGTGGGTGGGGAATGGCGAATAGTGAATGGGGAATAGTGAATGGTGCGTGGTGTCAGTCTACTGCTTCCTTCATCACATCCGTCGCTCGCCGAAGCGCGTCAGATAGCCGATTCCGTTCGCGAGTCAGCTCCGTCTCGAGCAAGTGCGTCTGTTCATCGTCTGGCGGCGTGCGAGCGAGCTTGTGAAGATCGTGCAGAGCCGGGATGGCGCTCTGAAGTGCCGTGAGCCCGACCATGTCCTGGGCGTAGCGTCCGCCCGCGGTCTCGAATGCCGGGAGCAGGATGCGGCTGACTCGGAGAATATGCTCGTTCAACCGTCGCTGGCGTCGCAGGTCGCGGTCCTCCCGCGCGCGGGCCGCGGCCGTCTCCAGCCGCCGAGCGGCGGTGGCGAGCGCGTCGACGGGCAGATCGAGATCCAGGCGACCGACGACGACACGCTGCATGGCGGTGACCGATTCTCGGATCCGATCCGCGTAACCGCCGAACTCCATGGGGAGCACAGGCGCCATGCACATGTCCAGGATGTAGCTGCCGTACACACGCATCGTGTCGCGGTAGCGATCGCGATCAATCTTGTCCAGCGTATCGGCGGCACTGTGCCACCACCAGCCGCCCCGCGCGCCGCCCCAGGCATCGATCTGCTCAGGTGTGAAGTGAAAGCGTCCTTCGAGCGCCGGCACGCCGATTCCGAAGAACGGATGCTCGTTGTCGCGTGTCAGGTGCCGATGGCCGGTCGACGCACCGAGCACGCGCCGCTCGACATCCTGATGGAAGCGCTGCAGCTCGGGGGTCGAGTCTCCCAGATAGAACGAGGTGTGCGCGAAGCCGACGGAGTCGACGTTGAAGTACGCGACGGCGTGGGCGTCGATATCATCCCAGTACCGATCCACGAACCAGGTCGACCCCTCGTAGTCGCCGATCTCGTGTCCGTTCCAGAACGCGAACACGATGTCTCGGCTCAGCGCATCACGATGGCGTGCGAACACGCGGGCGAGCTCCAGCGTGAGGGCATTGCCGGCCCCGTTGTCGGTCATCCCCGGATTCCAGGCGTCGTGATGTCCGCCAACGATGAGGAATTGCCCGGACGCGTTGTTCGGGGCACGCAGCCTGCCCCACGGTTGGGTGAGCGGACCCCAGTCGCGAGTCGCCTGGGCGACGACCCGTGCCCGCACGGCGCCCTGCCGCAGCTGATCGACGAGTGCGTCGCCTGACGCCCGACTGATGCCCAGCGCCGCGATCTGCGGGATGTCCGCCATTGTCTGGCGGGTCGGGTTTCCCCAGACGCACTTGATCGCGCCGCACGGGATTGTGTCGAACTCGGCGAGGCCCCAGTTGATGAAGATGATGACGCTGGCGCCGTGGCCGGCGGCGATCCACGCCTTCTCCGGGCGTGAAGGCCCGGCGGCGATCTCCGTCAGCACCGCCGCGCCGCGGACGTTGCGCCCCTCGTAGGACGCCTCGTCTCCCGGCCCGAGGTAGTGCAGGTCGATCTCCAGACCCTCGTCCGGCGTCGAAACGATGTGGCCGCACGGCTCACACGCGTGCTGTTGGTGTGTCGGTGACAAGATTTCGAAGCGGCCGCACGTCGGCATGCTCCGGTAGGCGGTGAACGTGTCGAGGTGCGCGTCGAGCCCGTAGTCCTTCAAGCGATCGACGAAGTACTCCGCTGCGCGCTCCTGATCCGATGTGCCCGAGATCCGTGCCGGCGCGTGCTCGCTCAGCCACTCGAGATGCGTCCAGGCGGTCTCGAGCGAGAGATCGTCCAGTATGGAGTCTGTCATGGTCTGCAATCGTTAGCAGATTGGATGCCCGCGTCGCGGGCATCCACGTTCCGTACCCGTTCCGTGACGTTCTGTGACCGTTCCGTGTTCGTTCGGAACCGTCAGGCCCACTCGTACGTCACCAGGATCTTCACCACATCCTCCGGCGCGCTCTCCAGAAGGTCGAAGCCACGCTCGATCTCCGGAAACGCCACGCGGTGGGTCATCCACGCCTCCAGATCGCCCATGGCCCCTCGCGTGACGGCGTCGAAATACCACCGGGACAGCTTGTGGGCGTCGCCTCGACCGTCGGCCGAGATCAGCTCGAGTTCACCGAGATGAAACTCGATCCCCAGGGCGGGATGCTTGGGATACGCGCCTTTCAGCTGGGACACGACACACACGCGACCGTTGCGCCGCACGGCGGCCAAGGTGTCTGACAGTGCCTCGTACGACGATGACGTCTCGAATGCCACATCGAAGGACTCCGGGAGCCCGCGTCGCGCAAGGGCGTCCGGCGGTCGCTCGCGACTCGGGTCGATCGCGTCGTCGGCCCCGGCGACGAGACCCAGCTCCCGGCGCCTCGCGTACGGATCGCTGACGATGATGCGGCCCGCGCCTGCGAGCCGCACGATCCGGGTGATCAGGAGTCCCAGGAACCCCTGGCCGGTGATGAACGCGTCGTCGCCGACCTGTAGTCGCGAACGGCGCACCGCGTGAATGGCGACCGTAGCGAGCGAGCATGCGACTGCCTGCTCGTCGGTCACGTCTTCGGGCACAGGAATCGCCCGGTCGGCCGGCAGCACCCATTCCTCGGCGTGCCCGTAGGCCGCGACGACACGTTGGCCGACGGCGAGCGAGTTCACGCCGGAACCCACGGCCATGACCGAGGCGACCTTCTCGTATCCCAGCGTTCGAGGAAACGCGGCTGCGTTCACACGCCCGGGTTTGAACTGAGGATCCATCTGCGGGTCGGTCCCGAAGAACCACGCGGCTTCGGTTCCCGCGCTGATCGCGCCGAGCCGGGTACGCAGATGTACCTCCCCCGGTCCCGGAGGACCGACCGTCTTCTCCTCGTAGTGAAGCTGCCGAGGGCCAACCAGGGTGAGGATTCGGCTCATCGTCGGGGTGTCACTCGCCGCGTTTCGGCCGTCGTGGCCATTCTACGCGGTGCTCCGTGCTGCGAGAAAGCGCGAACGCTCCATCGCCTTGGTGCCGTCTCGGAGGGTCCTGCACGCATCTGCACACCATTGCTTCGTGACGGCAGAGCCTGTGTCGAATCGCGTCAACTCGCGTCATCGCGTGCCGATAACCCTGACGAATGCCAGCGTGCGGTGCTCGAGTTCGAGCTGCGCCGCGTGCCGGGAATCACAACCATCAGGTGAGGCTCATGCTGTCACGACACAACCGGCTCGCGCCGTTGCTCGCGCTGTTGATCTGGTCGCTCGTCCCGTCGCTCGTGGAGGCTGCCAAGGTTCAGTCAGGCAGCGCGACCATTGCGGATGGCAACACGTCGACGACTGCGACCGTCACGGCGGTCGATCTCAGCAAGAGCTTCCTCGTGTTCTCGCTGACCGGCAGCGACACGAATCCCAACAACTTGCAGGTGAGCGGCCAGATCACCGCGACGACGACCCTGACGTTCACGCGGGTCGGCACGTCGGGAGCCGTGTCGATCAACTGGTACGTCGCCGAGTTCACCTCCGGGGCAACCGTGCAGCGCGGCACGCTCACGCCGATGACAGGCACGACCCACAACGTGACGATCTCGAGCGTCGATCTGGCGAAGGCCGTCCCGATCATCAGCTACGCGAAGGCCGGGAGCACGTTCGGCGAGGATGATTTCGTCAAGGCGAAGCTCACCAGCGCTACCAATCTGGAACTGACGCGCGTCGGCGGTGCCGATGGCACCGTCGAGTGGCAGGTCGTGGAGTTCACCAATGCCGCCGTGCAGTCCGGCGACGTGGCGTTCGGCGCCGGCGAATCGTCGAAGACGGACACGTTGACGGCCGTCGACACGGCGAAATCGTGGCTCGTCCATTCGTACTCCTCCGCCAGCGGGACCAGTGCAGACATCGGCCAGAAGCTCGTCCGCGGCGTCGTGACCAACACCACGACCCTGACGTTCGACCGCGACAACACCGGCCAGACGGCCGACCTGACCTGGTATCTCGTCGAGTTCACTGACGCGACCTCCGTGCAACATGCGTCCGAGCCGTTCGGCGCGGGTGAGACGCAGCGCGACGTGACGATTACGGCTGTGGACCTCACGCGAACGTTCGCCATCGGCGGCCTGTACGGGCGCGGAGGCAAGTCCCCGTACTCGACCGCCGACGACCCGGGCGTTGGCTGGATGACGGCGAATCTGACTACCACGACCAATCTGCAGTTGACGCGTGGCCTCACCGGCTCGACGACTGCCGACGTCGGCTGGTTCACCGTCGAGCTGGCGAACGATGCGCCAACGATCTCCGACATCGGGAACCAGACGACGATGGTCGACACGCCGACGAGCGCGATCGGCTTCACCGTGGGCGACCTCGAGACGGCACCAGCCAGCCTGACCGTCTCGGGTACCTCCAGCGATCAGACCGTCGTGCCCGACGCGAACATCGCGTTCGGCGGGAGCGGCGCGTCGCGAACCGTGACCATCACGCCGGGTGCCGGCCAGCAGGGCACGGCGACGATCACCGTGACCGTGTCGGACGGAACGGCGACAGCGACCGACACGTTCGACCTGACCGTCAACCCCAGCAACGGGTCGCCGACGATCAGTGACATTCTGAACATGAGCATCCGCCGATGGGACACCACCGACGCGATTCCGTTCGTCATCGCAGATGCCGAGACGCCCGCTGCGAGCTTGACCGTGTCCGGTAGCTCGGCCAACCAGGGTCTCGTCCTGGACGCCGCCATCGTGTTCGGCGGGAGCGGTGGGAACCGTACGTTCGTGATTACGCCGGTCGGCAACACCGGTACCGGCACGATCACGATCACGGTCAGTGATGGCACGAACGAGACGACCGACACCTTCCAGTTGACGGTCAATGAGCCTCCAACCATCACCAGCATCGCGGACCAGGTGATCGACGAGGACACACCGACCGGCGAAATCGCCTTCACGGTAGGCGACGTCGAGACGGCCGAAGCGGACCTGACGGTGACGGGCGGCTCGTATGACCTGGCTGTGGTGGACGATGCGGGAGTCGTGATCGGCGGTAGCGGCGCGAGCCGGACCGTGACCGTGACGCCGCTCGCCGATGCGTTCGGCACCGCCACGATCTGGGTCCTGGTGGAGGACGGTACGGAGAACGTGCTCGAAACCTTCGAGTTGACCATTACCGCCGTGAACGATGCCCCGACCCTGACCGCGATCGAGAATCAAACGGTGAACGAGGACACGCCGACCGTCGCCCTTGGCTTCGAGGTGAACGATGCCGAGTCCGCGTCGGCCGACCTGACCGTGACGGGGCAGTCATCCGATCAGGTGATCGTGCCTGACGCGAACATCGTGCTGACGGGCACGGACGCGGCGCGCACGGTCGTCGTGACACCGGGCAAGGATCAGGGCGGCGACGTGACGATCACGCTCACGGTGAGCGACGGTGCGCTCACGGGCACGACCCAGTTCCTCCTGACCGTCATTCCCGACCTCGACGTGATCATCTCGTTGACGGGGAATGGCACCGGCGGCATCGTCAGCACGCCGGGCGGCGTGAGCTGTGGCGCCGACTGCGTGGCCGAGTTCCCGAACGGCACCGTCGTGACCCTGACCGCGCAGACGGGCGCCGGTTCGGTGTTCGCCGGCTGGGTGGGCGCGGATGATTGTCTCGACGGCGTGCTCTCGTTGAACGGCAACGTGACGTGCTCTGCGAGGTTCACGCTCCAGACCGTGACGGCCAAGAGCGCGGAGCTGGATTTCAACGGCGATGCACTGTCGGACGTCTTCTGGTACCACGCTGAGACCGGCGCGTGGGGAGCCGAGATCGCCGACGTGAATGGTTTCTCGACGATGCGAGGTACCTGGTTGCCCGAGGAGACCGTGATTCCAGTGGACTTCGACGGTAACGGCCTGACGGACCTGTTCCGGTACAACCCGACGACCGGCGCCTGGGTGCAACAGGTGAATCTGGGCAACGGCACGTTCGCCGAGTACCCGGGGTCGTGGCTGCCGGGTTGGGGCATCCTGGGGATGGAGTACGACGGCGACGGTCGCTCGGACGTGTTCCTGTACAGCCGCGAGAGCGGTCAGTGGGAGGCGTGCGTCACGGCCAGCGGTGCCGGCGCAGTTCCATTGCGCGGGTGGGCTACATTCGAGCGGCTGGCTGCTCACTCGGCTTTCGCTCAACCTGGATGCTCTGGACGATTTGTTCGTTCACAATCCGACGAACGGCCACTGGTTCCGGTTCGTGAACGACGGCACAGGCGGGTGGCAGCAGCAGGGCGGGGCGCCGTTGCGGACTGACCAGCAGGTGATGGCTAGCTCCTGGCTCCGTGGGGATTCCTGGACCGTACGGCCGGCTGACCTGGATGCCAATGGGGTCTCCGACCTCCTGTTCTACCAGCCCGATACCGGCCTCTGGGCCGAGGGAATGAACGTAGGCCAGACGTTCAGCTTCCACGGCGGTCAGTGGTACGCCGGCTGGACCGTCGCAACCGGTGATCTCACCGGAGACGCCTCCGAGGATGCGCTGCTCTACAACCCCACGACAGGTGAGGTGACGGAGGCGGCGAGCGTCGGGCTGGGTTTCCAGCTCACACAGGGCAGCCCGTGGACGCTCGACTGGCAGATGCATGCCGCAGCATTCAATGACGACGAGCTGCTCGACGTGCTGCTTTACAACGAGACGACAGGCCAATGGTTCGCAGCGATCCGAGGCGAAGCTGGGAAGTTTGCGTATCAGACTGGCGTGTGGCCTCTCGGTGTCCGGTTGACCACGGAGCTACCGGCCGAGCTCCGGTAGTCCCCAAACCTCCGTGGCGGCGGCTTCTGCGTTGGGACCTAGCGCGCTGGCTCCAACCAGGTGCCCGTTTCAAGCTGCGCGTCGACATCCGCTCGGCTAAAGCCTTCGCGCTACGGAATTTCCAGGCGCGGTCGCGCCAGGAGTATGGACGTCCGACGCGCGACGGCACTCCTTGTGTACGTAGCGCGCCGGCTTCAGCCAAGCGCCAGAGTCGCACTGATACTCCTGCAGCCCTCCTGCCCGTGTCGCCCCGACGTCCGCGCCGGATCACCGGTTTCCCCTACACCGGCTGCTATCGATATTCCCTGACGATGTGCACCGCGAGGGGCGCCCGCACTTCGTAGAGCATGACACTGTCGACGCCATCACCTGCTCACGCGACGACCTTGCCGAGTTCGCCACCCGTTCGAAGCGCCCTCCGTGATATGCGTCGCACGCCGGCTGCAGCCAAGCGTCACGGTCATGCCGTTTCGAGATCCGCTCGGCTAAAGCCTTCGCGCTACGTACAAGGGGGCGCCTTCGCGCTACGACGCCTCAGTGTCCCGCGCGCGCCGTCGCCGAGACGTACGTAGCGCGCCGGCTTCAGCCAAGCGCCAGCGTGACGCCCTGGCGTGGCCCCTTCCGCCGACACGTGTTCGCGCGGCGATCGGATTGGCTCGGCTCCCCCTCGGCTAGGCTCCGGATGGTCACGCCCGTGCCCCACGTGCTCCTCCGCGCTCGTCTACTGATCCAGATTCGATAGCACCGACAGCCGTGACACGTCGAGCAGGCGCGCGTCGGCCGTCACGAGCGTCAGCTCGTAGACCTGCGCCGTGGCGACGAGGAAGCGGTCGGCCGGGTCCCGATGCGGCACATCGACGTGCGAGGTCTGAAGCGCCACCTCGTGGGTCAGGGCGGCCTGCCTGAGCGGTAGCCGAGCGAGCTGGTCGCGAATCCACGATCCTGGATTCGGCTCGAGGACGAGCCGGTCCTTCTCGGCGAGCATCAGGGTTTCCCAGATCGAGATCGGCGAGAGCCACAGCTCGTTGTCGGGCGCCTCGAGCTCCTGGGCCACCCGGTCCGCGAGCCGCTCGGGCTTCAGGAGGCTCCAGAGCCAGATGTGCGTGTCGAGGAGCAGCTTCACGGGACGATACTCTCCCAGTCGCTCTCGGGCACGACTGGAGCTACCAGATCGCCGGTGATGCGCCCCGTCGATGATGCCGAGCCGAGCCAGCGCTCGGTGAGCGGACCTCTGGAAGGAGGCACGACCTCGGCGATCGGCTCACCACGACGAGTGACGAGGATGGGCTGACCCGTTCTGCGGACCTTTTCCAGCAGGGCGAGGCAGGTTGCCTTGAACTCAGAGATCGAGACGATTTCCATTCATAAATAATATAGTCATCGTCTATGGTCTGCAACTGAAGACTCCGAGATTCAAGCCCTCGCCCTCGTGGAGGTGGCAGCTGTGGAGCCACGAGGCGTGACTGAATATCCGTAGACGAAAAGTGCTACTCCAGCGCGTAGCCAAGCGCCCGCGCGTTGTCGAGAATCCGTCCATCGCGCGTGATGATGGTCACGAGCTGTGGCGGCTCCCCCAGGAGTTCGGCCGTGGCGAGGTGCACGGCGTCGAGCGTCCGGATCGGCTCGACGGGAAACGGTCGGCCCACCCGCGCCAGCACGTCGTCCGAGACGCTGACGACCGCGCATCGCCGCTCGAAGGTGCGCAGCCCCCGAATGGCTGCTCGTTCCTGGGCGAGTGTCAACCGGCCCGTCACGCGAGCGCGAACGATCGCACGGGAGGCTTCCGCGAATGTCAGCGCCGACGTTACCCGATGCCCCGCGGCCCGGAGGGCGTCGAGGGCCCCGGTGTCCCGTTCGAGCAGGGCCGCCAGCAGGGCGCTCGACTCGACATACCGGAGGGTTGGGGCCGGAGCCTCCGGCCCGGGGGCCGGGCGGCGCTTCGCCTTACGTTTTGCCACGGTCGGTGTCGATCAGCTCGGCCGCCGTGCCGGCGGGGAGGTCCAGGGTCGGCCAGTCGGTGAAGGGATCGCCAGCTTCGAGGGGCGGCCGCACGATTCCGGCCTCGACGAGGTCATCGTAGCGATTCCGACGTCCGCGCCGTGCCGATCGCGGGGGTGGGCCGAGCTCGGCAATGACCCGGCCGTGCACCGTGACCGCGATCCGCTCGCCGGCCTCGATGCGCCGAACGTACCGGCTGAGGTTGTCCTTGAGTTCTCGGATGCCTGTGGAATCCATGGCGTGGATATTATAGCCACATATGGCCACAAATGGTAACGCGACGCGTCGCTACGGCCGCACCAGCCGCTCCAGCAACAGCTCGTGCAACTCGCGCCGTCCGTCGAGCACGGCGAGGACGTGGACGCTCTGCTCGTCCGATCGGTAGATCAGCCGGTACGGCGAGACGAGCAGCTCGCGCCAGGTACGAAGGCCGAACGTGGCCAGCTCAGGCACCACCCGTCCGCGATCCGGTGTCCTGTCCAGAGAGCTGGCCTTTTTCTCGAGCGCGGCGAGCAGGCGTTCGGCTCGATCCGGTGACTCGACGGCGAGGTATGCGACCAGTTCTTAGAGATCGTGAGCGGCGGTCTCCGTCCACAGGACCTGCCGCCGCGCTCTAGCCATCCTTCTCGGCGGCGCGAAGGGCGCGTCGCGCGCGCGCGAGCGCCGCGGACTGCGTCACGGTCCGACCGGCTGCAACGTCCGCCTCACCGTGGGCGACGATCTTGAGCAGCGCCAGCGCGTCCTGCCAGCGCTCGTAAGTCTTGACGTACGTGCCCACTCCTGCACACTTCTGCTTCCCACTGAATCGCGCTGACGCCGACGTTGGGTCCGAGCCAACGGATACCTCGAACAGCCGATGTGTTCGTGTGCACTGCTGCGCAATGGTGGCAACACGGGACGCGTACACCCACCCGATACACCGTGTGTCCGCTGGTCCTCACCGTCGAAGCGCGTCGTCGGCAGCTGGATCGTTCCGCACGACCTTTCCTCGACATAGAGGCCAGCCGCGCTGGCACGCCACTTTCAGCTAGTTCGACCGCGGGTCGGTGAGGACCCGTAACCGCGGGTGAGCGACGCTGAGCGTGTCGTGCCCGTGGTGTCAATGATTCCGGGCGTGAGCTCCGGGTCTGGAGGTGAGAGGGTCGTGAGATCGGCGTCGCGTCGAACTTACCGTTTCGTGATCGCGTGTGCCAGAACCGTACGGCGTGGTGTGTCCACGGCGTCGCTGGCAAGGCGTGGCGGTGGGTTCGTCGTCGTCGCGCTCGCGCTGCTGTGCTGTCTCTGGATGCCTGGGGTCGCCCAGGCGCAGAGTCCCGTCCACGAAGAAGTGGAGACCGGCGCGTCGAGCCCAGATCCCACGTCGGTCGCGACCTCTGCCAGTTTGACCTCCGTGGCGGATCACCTCTATCTGGCGGCCGTATCGACGAAGTCGGACGAGGCGGTCAGCTCGGTCACCGGCTTGGGCCTGACCTGGACACTCGTCCAGGCCCAGTGCGGGGGACGGGCGCAAACGCGCACCGAAGTCTGGAAGGCACAGGGGTCGCCAACCGGTGATAGCACTGTGACGGCGAATTTTGGGAGCGCTCCGGCGAACGCCGTCATTGCCGTGCACCGGTACTCGGGTGTCGACACGACAGACGCCGTAGGGAACTCCGACTCGGCCAACACCAACGGGGTCGGGGGGAGCTGCAGCGGCGGCACCGACTCCAGCTCCTATTCCTTCAGCACGCTGGACACCCAGCAGGCCAACTCGGTCGTCTTCTCGGCGGTCGGCATTCGCTCTCGCACCCACACCGCCGGCACCGGCTACACGGAACGGGCCGAGATCAACACGACCGAGGGTGGCGGGTCGGATGCGGGCGTCGGTACTCAGGACCAGCTGTTCGCAACGTCTACCACCAACCTGACGGTCTCCGGAAGCACCAGCAGCGACGTGGACTGGTCGGTCGTGGCAGTCGAGATCCTGGCGGTCAGCGGTCCAACGATTTCGGACATCGCCGATCAGTCGACCGATACCGACACGGCCACGCCGGCGATTCCGTTCACGATCAGTCCGGGGTCGGCCACTGTCTCGGGGACTTCGAGCAACCAGACGCTCGTGCCGAACGGCAACATCACGTTCGGTGGCAGCCTCACGAGCCGGACGGTCACGCTGACGCCGGCGGCTGGTGAGACCGGGACGGCGACGATCACGGTGACGGTGGACGATACAGGCGACACGGTCACAGACACGTTCGATCTGACGGTCAGCGATCCAAACCAGCGCGTGCTGTCCGGCACGGCGACGATAGGTGCCGGCAACTCGTCGACGACAGCGAACTTCGCGCAGGTCAACATGAACCGCGCGTTCCTAGTGTTCTCGACGACGGTCAACGACGGCGATCCCAGCGACACGCTGGTTCGCGGCCAATTGACGAATCCGACCACGGCCACCTTTACGCGGTATGGCACCGGCCCGGCCGTCACGGTCACATGGTCGGTAGTGGAGTATGCGTCCGGCGTGTCGGTCCAACGGGGCAGCGACAGCACGGAGAGCATTACCGTCAACCTCTTGCTGTCGAGCGTGAACACAGCGAAGAGCATTCCCATCTCCACGTTCAGCGCGAGTGGCACGACGCACGATTCGAACGACTTCCTCAGAGCGCAGATCACATCGTCTACGAATCTCCGGCTCACGTCCGACGACACGAACCCCGACCGGGTCGTGGAGTGGCAGGTCGTGGAGTTCACGAACGCCGCCGTGCAGGCGGGCGATATCTCGTTCGGGACGGGCGACACCTCGAAGACCGATACGCTGACGTCCGTCAACACGTCGAAGTCCTGGCTTCTGTACTCCTTCAAGTCACCCACCGGTACGGCGGCCAATATCGGCCAGAAGCTGGTGCGAGGCCGGGTCACGAACGCGACGACCGTGACGTTCGACCGGAACAACACTGGCCAGGCCATCGACCTTACGTGGTATCTGGTCGAGTTCACCGACAGCACGAGTGTGCAGCACGATTCGCAGGCCTTCACGGCCGGGGAGACGCAGAAGGACGTCACCCTCACGAGCGTGGATCTGACAAAGAGCTTCGCAGTCGGGGGTAGCAACCAGCAAGGCGGACGGTCGTCGTACTCGACGGACGACATTCCCGGCGTTGGCTGGATGACGCACGACCTGACGTCTGCGACGAATCTGCGTATCACGCGCGCGTTGACAGGCTCCGCCTCGGCGGATATCGGCTGGTTTGTCATCGAGATCCCGAACGTGCCGCCGACGATCTCTGACATCACGAACCAGGCGACGAACGAAGACACGGCGACCGGGGCGCTGCCCTTCACGATCGGCGACGTCGAGACGGCGCCGGCGAGCCTGACGGTCACGGGCAGCTCGAGCAATACATCGCTCGTCCCGAACGGGAACATCGTCTTCGGCGGGAGCGGCGCCAGTCGGACGGTGACGCTGACGCCGGCCGCCGATCAGACGGGCGTGGCGACGATCACGGTCACGGTGGACGACGGGACGGACACGACGACGGATACGTTCGACCTGACCGTGAACGCCGTGAACGACCCGCCGACGATCAGTGATATCACCGACAAGGCCACGAACGAGGACACGCCGACCTCCGCGATCGCGTTCACGATTGGTGACGTCGAAACGGCACCGGCGTCCTTGACCGTGTCCGGAACGTCGAGCGACCAGGCCGTCGTGGCCAATGCCGACATCGTCTTCGGTGGCTCGGGAGCGAGCCGGACGGTGACGATCACGCCGGTTGCGGACGCCACCGGGACGGCGACGATCACCGTGACGGTGAACGACGGGACGACGAACACGACCGATACGTTCGTGTTGACGGTCAATGCGGTGAACGACCCGCCGACCATCAGCGACATCGGGGGGCAGTCGACGGACACAGACACGGCCACCGCGGCCATCCCGTTCACGATCGGGGACGTCGAGACGGCGCCGGCCAGCCTGACGGTGACGGGCACCTCGGACGACCAGGCGCTCGCACCGAACGGGAACATCGTGTTCGGTGGCAGTGGGGCGAATCGCACGGTGACGATCACGCCTGGCGCCGGCCAGACGGGGACCGCGACGATCACGGTCACCGTGGACGATGGCACCAACACGACGACGGACACGTTCGTTCTCGGCGTGACGGACGCGATGCAAGGGGTGCAGTCCGGGACGGCGACGATCAGCGCCGCGACGACCTCGACGACCGCCACGTTCACGGCCGTGAACCTGAATCGGGCCTACCTGGTCTTCTCGGCGACGACCAACGATGTCGACCCGCAGCACACGCAGATCAGAGGCCAGCTCACCGAGCCGACGAAGGCGACATTCACCCGGGTCGGCAGCGGCGCGGCCGTCACGATCGAGTGGTCGGTGGTCGAATATTCGAGCGGCGTCACGGTCCAGCGCGGCACGGTCAACGGGATGGCCGGCACGACCGAGAACGTCACGCTGTCCACGGTCGACACGGCGAAGAGTATCCCGATCGTCAGCCAAAGCATAAACGGCGGATCTCACGGCAACGACGACTACCTCAAGTCCAAGGTCACTTCCAGCACCAACCTGGAGTTCACGGTCGTCTCCGCCAATGTCCAGCGGGTCGTCGAGTGGCAGGTGGTCGAGTTCGCCAACGCCGCCGTTCAGACGGGCGACATCGCGTTCGGGACCGGCGACGCGTCGAAGACCGACACGCTCACGAGCGTCGACACGAGCAAGTCCTGGCTCCTGTACAGCTTCTCGTCCGACAGCGGCACGACCGCGGACATCGGCCAGAAGCTGGTGCGCGGCGCGGTGACCAACTCGACGACGCTCACGTTCGACCGGAACAATACCGGCCAGACGATGAACCTGACGTGGTATCTGGTCGAGTTCACCGACAGCACGAGCGTCCAGCACGCGTCGGAGGATTTCACGACCGCCGAGACGCAACAGGACGTCACGATCACGAGCGTCGATACGGCGCGGTCATTCGCGGTCGGCGGCGGCATGGGGCGGGTCGGCCGTTCACCCTACGCGGGCGACGACAACCCCGGCGTCGGGTGGATGACGCTCGACCTGACGAGCAGCACGAACCTGCGCATCACGCGAAGCCTGACCGGCTCGGCCACCGCCGACATGGGCTGGTTCGTCGTTCAGATCCCGAACGTCGCGCCGACGATCAGCGACATCACGAACCAGGCGACGAACGAGGACACGGCGACCGGGGCGATCGGGTTCACAATCGGCGACGTCGAGACGGCGGAGGCGAGCCTGACGGTCACGGGCAGCTCGAGCAACACGTCGCTCGTCCCGAACGGCAACATCGTCTTCGGCGGCAGCGGCGCGAACCGGACCGTGACGCTCACGCCGGCCGCCGAACAGAACGGCGTGACGACGATCACGATCACGGTGGACGACGGGACCGACACGGCGACCGATACGTTCGACCTCACGGTCAATGCGGTGAATGACCCGCCGACCATCAGCGACATCACGGACAAGGCGACGAACGAGGACACGGCGACGGGCGCGATCGGGTTCACCATCGGCGACATCGAGACGGCACCGGGCAGTCTGACGGTGTCCGGGACGTCGAGCGACCAGGGTGTCGTCGCGAACGCCGACATCGTGTTCGGCGGCTCCGGCGCGAGCCGGACGGTGACGATCACGCCGGTGGCGGAGGCGAGCGGCGCGGCCACGATCACGGTGACGGTCAACGATGGGACGACGAACACGACCGACACGTTCGTCCTGACGGTGAACGCGGTGAACGACCCGCCGACGATCAGCGACATCACGGATCAGGCGACGAACGAGGACACGGCGACGGGTGCCATTGCGTTCACGATCGGCGACGTGGAGACAGCACCGGCGAGTTTGACGGTGTCCGGCACGTCGAGCGATCAGGGCGTCGTCGCGAACGCCGACATCGTGTTCGGCGGGTCTGGCGCGAGCGGGACGGTGACCATCACGCCGGTGGCGGAGGCGAGCGGCGCGGCGACGATCACGGTGACGGTCAATGACGGGACGACGAATACGACCGATACCTTCGTCCTGACGGTCAACGGGGTGAACGACCCGCCGACGATCAGCGACATCACGGATCAGGCGACGAACGAGGACACGGCGACGGGTGCCATTGGGTTCACGATTGGCGACGTGGAGACGCCGGCGGCATCGCTGACGGTGAGTGGGACGTCGAGCGACCAAGGTGTGGTGGCGAACGCCGACATCGTCTTCGGTGGCTCGGGGGCCAGCCGGACGGTGACGATCACGCCGGTGGCAGAGGCGTCAGGCACGGCCACGATCACGGTGACGGTCAACGACGGCACGACGAACACGACCGACACGTTCGTCCTGACGGTGAACGCGGTGAACGACCCGCCGACGATCAGCGACATCACGGATCAGGCGACGAACGAGGACACGGCGACGGGTGCCATTGCGTTCACGATCGGCGACGTGGAGACAGCACCGGCGAGTTTGACGGTGTCCGGCACGTCGAGCGATCAGGGCGTCGTGGCGAACGCCGACATCGTGTTCGGCGGCTCGGGGGCGAGCCGGACGGTGACGATCACGCCGGTGGCGGAGGCGACGGGCAGGGCGACGATCACGGTGACGGTCAATGACGGGACGACGAATACGACCGATACGTTCGTCCTGACCGTCAACGCCGTGAACGACCCGCCGACGATCAGCGACATCACGGATCAGGCGACGAACGAGGATACGGCGACCGGCGCGATCGGGTTCACGATCGGCGACGTCGAGACGGCGCCGGCGAGCCTGACGGTCTCCGGCACGTCGAGCGACCAGGGCGTCGTGGCGAACGCCGACATTGTCTTCGGCGGCTCGGGGGCCTCGCGGACGGTGACGATCACGCCGGTGGCGGACGCGACCGGGACGGCGACGATTACGGTGACGGTCAATGACGGGACGACGAATACGACCGATACGTTCGTCCTGACGGTCAACGGGGTGAACGACCCGCCGACGATCAGCGACATCACGGATCAGGCGACGAACGAGGACACGGCGACCGGCGCGATCGGGTTCACGATCGGCGACGTCGAGACGGCGCCGGCGAGTCTGACGGTGTCCGGCACCTCGAGCGACCAGGGCGTCGTCGCGAACGCCGACATCGTGTTCGGCGGGTCTGGCGCGAGCCGAACGGTGACCATCACGCCGGTGGCGGAGGCGAGCGGCGCGGCCACGATCACGGTGACGGTCAACGATGGGACGACGAACACGACCGATACGTTCGTCCTGACCGTCAACGCCGTGAACGACCCGCCCACGATCAGCGACATCACGGACCAGGCGACGAACGAGGACACGGCGACCGGCGCGATCGGGTTCACGATCGGCGACGTCGAGACGGCGCCCGCGAGCTTGACGGTGTCCGGCACCTCGAGCGACCAGGGTGTCGTCGCGAACGGCAACATCGTGTTCGGCGGCTCAGGGGCCAGCCGAACGGTGACCATCACGCCGGTGGCGGAGGCGAGCGGCACAGCGACGATCACGGTCACCGTGAACGACGGGACGACGAACACGACGGACACGTTCGTCCTGACCGTCAACGCCGTGAACGACCCGCCGACGATCAGCGACATCACGGACCAGGCGACGAACGAGGACACGGCGACGGGCGCGCTTGCGTTCACGATCGGCGACGTGGAGACGGCACCGGCGAGTTTGACGGTCTCCGGGACGTCGAGCGACCAGGGTGTCGTCGCGGACGGCAGTATCGTGTTCGGCGGCTCGGGCGCGAGCCGGACGGTGACGATCACGCCGGTGGCGGAGGCGAGCGGGACGGCGACGATCACGGTGACGGTAAACGACGGGACGACGACCACGACCGACACGTTCGTCCTGACCGTGAACGCGGTCAACGACGTGCCGACGATCAGCGACATCACGGACCAGGCGACGAACGAGGACACGGCGACCGGGGCGATCGGGTTCACGATCGGCGACGTGGAGACGGCGCCGGCGAGCTTGACGGTCTCCGGGACGTCGAGCGACCAGGGCGTCGTCGCGGACGGCAGTATCGTGTTCGGCGGCTCGGGCGCGAGCCGGACGGTGACGGTCACGCCGGTGGCGAACGCCAGTGGCACGGCCACGATCACGGTGACCGTGTCGGATGGCACGGCCACGGCGACGGACACGTTCGTCCTGACGGTGAATGCGGTGAACGACGTGCCGACGATCAGCGACATCACGGATCAGGCGACGCCGGAGGATACGCCGACCGGGGCCCTCGCGTTCACGATCGGGGACGTGGAGACGGCGCCCGCGTCGCTGACGGTGAGCGGGACGTCGAGCAATCAGACGCTGGTGACGAACGGGAATCTCGTGTTCGGGGGCTCGGGGGCCAGCCGGACGGTGACGATCACGCCGGAGACCGAGCAGAGCGGGACCACCACGATCACGATCACGGTGAGCGACGGGACCGATACGGCGACGGACACGTTCGTGCTGACGGTGAACGCGGTGAACGACCCGCCGACGATCAGCGACATCACGGATCAGGCGACGAACGAGAACACGGCGACCGACCCGATTGCCTTCACGATCGGGGACGTGGAGACGGCGCCGGGCGCGCTGACGGTGACGGGGAGCACGAGCGACCAGACGCTCGTGCCGAACGCCAACCTCGTGTTCGGCGGGAGCGGCGCGAACCGGACGGTCACGATCACGCCGGCGCCGGACCAGACGGGGACGGCGACGATCACGATCACGGTGAGCGACGGCGTGAACGACACGACGGACCCGTTCGATCTGACGGTGACGGTCAACACGGTGCCGACGATCTCGGCGATCGGGGACCAGGCGACGCCGGAGGATACGGCGACCGGGCCGATTGCCTTCACGGTGGGTGATGCCGAGACGGCGGTCAACGACCTGGTCGTGACGGCGACGTCGAACGACCAGACGGTGGCGCCCGACGGGAACATCACGATCGGGGGGTCCGGTGCGAGCCGGACGGTGGACATCGCGCCGGCGGCGGATCAGAACGGGATCGTGACGATCACGGTCACCGTCGACGACGGGCAGGACACGACGACGGAGACGTTCGACCTGGACGTGCAGGCGGTCAACGACGTGCCGACGATCAGCGATGTCACGGACCAGTCGACGCCGGAGGACACGCCGGCGGGCCCGTTCGCCTTCACGGTGGGTGACGTCGAGACGGCGCCGGGCAGCCTGGTGGTGACCGGGAGCTCGTCGAATCAGACGGTGGTCCCGAATGGGAACATCACGTTCGGGGGCAGCGGGGCCAGCCGCACGGTGACGGTGACGCCGGCGTCGAACCAGAGCGGGACGGCGACGATCACGGTGACCGTCTCGGATGGCACCGACACGGCGACCGACATGTTCGACCTGACGGTGACGGCGGTGAACGACCCGCCGACGATCAGCGATATCACGAATCAGTCGACGCCGGAGGACACGGCGGTCGGGCCGATCGGGTTCACGATTGCCGATGTGGAGACGCCGGCGGCCTCGTTGACCGTGACGGGCTCGTCGAGCGACCAGGGCCTCATTCCGAACGGCAACCTCGTGTTCGGCGGGTCGGGCGCCAGCCGGACGATCACCATCACGCCCGCGGCGGATCAAAATGGTTCGGCGACGATCACGGTGACGGTGAGCGACGGGACGGCGACCGGGACGGACACGTTCGATGTCACGGTGACGGCGGTGAACGACCCGCCGACGATCAGTGACATCGGGAACCAGTCGACGGCGGAGGATACGGCGACCGGCGCGATCGCGTTCACGATCGGGGACACGGAGACCGCGCCGGCGTCGCTGACGGTGACGGGATCTTCGGACGATCAGGCCCTGATTCCGAACGCCAACATCGTCTTCGGCGGCAGCGGTGCGAGCCGGACGGTGACGATCACGCCCGCGGCGGACCAGACGGGCACGGCGACGATCACGGTCACGGTCAGTGACGGGACGGACACGGCGACCGATACGTTCGACCTGACGGTGACGGCGGTGAACGACCCGCCGACGATCTCGGACATCGGGAACCAGTCGACGCCGGAGGACACGGCGACGAGCCCGATCGGCTTCACGATCGGGGATGTGGAGACCGCGCCGGCGTCGCTGACGGTGACGGGCTCCTCCGACGATCAGGCGCTCATCCCGGACGGCAATATCGTCTTCGGTGGCTCGGGCGCGAGCCGGACGGTGACGATCACGCCAGCGCTGAACCAGACGGGGACGGCCACGATCACCGTGACGGTGAGCGATGGCACGGACACGGCGACCGACACGTTCGATCTGACGGTGACGGCGGTGAACGACCCGCCGACGATCTCGGACATCGGGAACCAGTCGACGCCCGCGAACACGCCGACCGGGGCGATCGCGTTCACGATCGGCGATGCGGAAACGGCACCCGCCTCCCTGACGGTGACGGGCAGCAGCTCGGACCAGACGCTCGTCCCGGACGGGAATCTGGTCTTCGGGGGCTCGGGTGCGAGTCGGACGGTGACGATCACGCCGGCGACGGACCAGAGCGGGACGGCGACGATCACGATCACGGTGAGCGACGGGACGGACACGGCGACCGATACGTTCGTCCTGACGGTGACGAACGTGTTGCCGACGATCAGCGACATCCTGGACCAGTCGACGCCGACGAACACGTCGACGGGCGCCCTGGCGTTCACGGTGGGCGATGCGGAGACGGCGCCAGCGTCGCTGACGCTGGCGGGGACGTCGAGCGACCAGACGCTGGTGCCGGACGACAACCTGGTGTTCGGCGGCAGTGGGGCGAGCCGGACGATCTCGATCCTGCCGGCGGGCAACCAGTCGGGGGTGGCGACGATCACGGTGACCGTCAGCGACGGGACCGATACGGCGACGGACACGTTCGACCTGACGGTGACGAACCAGGTACCGACGATCACGGACATCCTGGACCAGTCGACGCCGGCGAACACGTCGACCGGGGCGCTGGCGTTCACGGTGGGGGACAGTGAGACGCCGGCGGCCAGCCTGACGGTGAGCGGGAGCTCGAGCGACCAGACGCTGGTGCCGGACGACAACCTGGTGTTCGGCGGCAGCGGCGCGAACCGGACGATCTCGATCCTGCCGTCGGGCGACCAGTACGGCACGGCGACGATCACGGTGACGGTGAGTGACGGGAGCGACACGGCGACCGACACGTTCGTCCTGACGGTGAGCAACACGGCGCCGACGATCAGTGACATCAGCGACCAGGGGACGTCGATGAACACGTCGACCGGGGCGCTGGCGTTCACGGTCGGGGACACGGAGACCGCGCCCGCGAGCCTGACGGTCAGCGGGAGCAGCTCGGATCAGACGCTGGTGCCGGACGACAACCTGGTCTTCGGCGGGAGTGGGGCGACCCGGACGGTCTCCATTCTGCCGGCGGGGGACCAGACGGGCACGGCGACGATCACCGTCACCGTGAGTGACGGGACCAGCACGGCGATCGATACGTTCGTCCTGTCGGTGAGCGGGACACCGCCGACGATCAGCGACATCACGAATCAGACGACGCCGGAGAACACGGCCACCGGCCCGATTGCGTTCACGGTGGGGGACGCCGAAACACCGGCGGCCAGCTTGACGGTGAGCGGCAGCTCGAGCGACCAGACGTTGGTCCCCGACGACAACCTCGTGTTCGGCGGCGCCGGGGCGTCACGGACGATCACGATCACACCGGCCGGGAGCCAGACGGGGACGGCGACGATCACGGTGACGGTGAGCGACGGCGCCGAGACGGCGACGGACACGGTCGTCCTGACGGTGGGGGCCAACGCGGCGCCGACGATCTCGGACATCGGGAACCAGTCCACGCCGGTCGACACGGCGACCGGCGCGCTGGCGTTCACGGTGAGCGACGCCGAGACGGACGTCGCGAGCCTGACGGTCAGCGGCAGCAGTTCGGACCAGACGGTCGTGCCGACGGCCAACATCGTGCTTGGCGGCAGCGGCGCGTCACGGACTGTGACGGTCACGCCGGCGGCCAGCCAGACGGGGAGCACGACGATCACCCTCACGGTGAGTGATGGGAGCCTGACGGCAACCGACAGCTTCGTCCTGACGGTCGGCGGCAATGCGGCGCCGACCATCAGCGCGATCACCGACCAGGTGACGCCGGAGGACACGGCGACCGGGGCCATCGCCTTCACGGTGAGCGATGCCGACACGGCCGTGGCCGACCTGACGGTGAGCGGCAGCAGTTCGGATACGAGCCTGGTCTCGACGGCCAACCTCATCTTTGGGGGCACGGGCGCGACCCGGACGGTCTCCGTCACGCCGGCCGCTGACGCCACCGGGACCGCGACGATCACGGTGACAGTCAGTGACGGGACGGCGACGACGACCGGAACGTTCGACCTGACGGTGACGGCGGTCAATGATGGGCCAACACTGACGGCGATCAACGACCAGGTGACGGGGAAGAACACGTCGACGGGCGCCCTGGCGCTGACGATGGCCGACGTCGACACGCCGCTGGCGAGTCTGACGATGGCCGCCTCGTCATCGAATCAGTCGGTGGTGACGGATGCGCAGATCGTCGACGCCCATGTGACGCCGAGCGACGTGACGCTGACCGTGACACCGGCGACCGACGCGACCGGCACGACGACGATCACCGTGACGGTGAGCGACGGCGCGGCCAGCGAGACGACCAGCTTCGACGTGACAGTGATGCAGGGCTACGAGCTGACGATCAGCCAGGCGGGCAGCGGGACGGGCCGGGTCGTGAGCGACCCGGCGGGGATCGACTGTGGGGGCACCTGCACGGCGGAGTTCTCGGGTGGGGTACCGGTGACGCTCGAGCCGCAGCCGGATGCGGGGTCGGTGTTTGCCGGGTGGACGGGTCCCCACGACTGTGTGCACGGGACGCTGACGCTGGGGAGTGACCTGAGCTGCATCGCACGGTTCACGGTCCAGACGGTGTTCAGCCCGAGCGAGCAGGTGGACTTCAACGGTGACGGCCTAACCGACGTGCAGTGGTACCAGGCGGCGACGGGCGAGTGGGGGCAGGAGTTCGCCGATGGCGCCGGCGGGTTCTCGCGGCAGCACGGGTTCGTCGGGCTGGGCTGGACGGTCACGCTGGGCGACTTCGACGGCAACGGCCTGACGGACGTGCTGCTCTACAACCCGGCGACGGGCGCATGGCGCCAGGCGCTGACCGACGGGCGAGGCGGCTTCAGCTACCACGACGGGCAGTGGGCGGCGGGCTGGGAGCTGCTGAGCCTGCTGCTGAACGGCGACCTGCGGACGGACGTGCTGCTCTACAACCCGGCGACCGGGGCCCAGTATGGGGCCCTGACGACGGGGCCGGGGAGCTTCGTCTACACGCAGGAGACGTGGGCGGCGGGCTGGGAGATCACGCGGGCGCACTGGACCGCCGGCAGCGCGCACGACCTGTTCCTCTACAACCCGACGAGTGGGGCGTGGGGGCAGTTGACGAACGACACGACGGGTCGCTACCACTGGACGGGGACGCAGGTGCCAGCCGGCACGGCGTCGCTGGGCACCGTGCAGGGGTGGTCGCCGGGCTGGACGATCGTGCCGGCGAATCTGGACGGCAACGGGCTGACGGACCTGCTGCTCTACGAGCGGACGTCCGGGGTGTGGATCGAGGCGTTCGGGACGGGCGGCGGCTTCACGTTCCAGTCGGGGCAGTGGGGTCCCGGGTGGACGGTGCGCGTGGCCGACATCACGGGCAACGGGCAGGACGACGTGTTCCTCTACGACCAGCCGACGGGGGCCTGGGTGGAGGCGCGGAACGTGGGCGTGGGGCAGTTCGACCTGACGCAGGGCACGTGGCTGCCCGGCTACGCGCTGCACATCATGCAGCTCGACGACAACGCGCCGTGCGACATGTTGCTCTACGAGGCGACGACCGGGAACTGGCACACGGGGCTGCGAACGGGTCCTGGGACGTACACGCCCGCCTGGGGTGGGACGGACCACACCGGGCTGGCGCTCATCACGCAGGTGCCGGCGACGTTGCACGTGCTGCCGGCACCGGCGCCGCTGCCGATGCTCACCGCGGCGCCGTAGGGCGCGCCAGCCCGGAACGAACACGGAACGGACACGGAATGATCACGGAACGAACACGGAACGTGGTGGCCCGCTCTCGCGGGCATCTGATTTATTCTTCGTGTCCTGCGTAATTTCTCTCATCCTTCCGGGGAGCTAGCCTTCGACGAGAACGTTCCGTGTTCGTTGCGTAGTAATTCGTTGTTCGTTCGTGTAGGCTTACGTCAGATTCCAGTAACGCTAGGCGGACGGATCTCATGTTCAAGCTCATTGCCACGGTCAGGGGCGGGTCGACGAACTCTCCGCTGATCGCCAGCCGTTTCGCGACGATCGACGACGCTCGGGTCGGCGCCAAGCAGTTGATGCACGAGAACCAACGTGTCAGCCGGATCATGGTCGTTCATGCCGAGGTTCCGGTTCGTTTTGCGGAGTGGATCGAAAAATCGTAGGCGACTATGTTGCACTCCAGTGTTCTTGAACATGCGCCAAAGTCATCTAAGCTGTTTCGCAAAGACCTAAAAGGTGCTAGAATATCGACTTTCTGGTTTTTGACCTAGCTCATGTTCATGGCATGGTTCGTTCTATCTCGGTTGTGAGCCAAACTAGACTTCCTCAGGACATTTCCTGAGGGTTGCGCTGATGGCAGCAGAAGGAGATTCGCCGATGTGGAAGGGAGACGACGCGCCACGTCCTGGTGGCCAGTTCGCGGCGCCTCAGAACCAGGCGCCGAAGCAGCCGGGTGGCTCGGGCGCAGTTCTGCCGGCAACGCCGACTGGTGCGGCTCGCTCGGGCACGCCCGCCGGTGGTTCGATCATCATCACGGGCGAGCTCAAGGCGAGTGAAGATCTGACGATCGAGGGACAGGTCGACGGCAAGATCGAGCTGCAAATGTGCTCACGATCGGCAAGACGGCCAAGGCGCGCGCCGAGATCCTCGCCAAATCGGTCATCGTGCTTGGTGAAGTTGTCGGCAACATCACCACGAGCGAGAAGCTCGAGATTCGGGACTCCGGGACGGTCGAGGGAGACATCGTGTCGCCGAGGCTCGCGGTGGCCGACGGCGCCACGTTCCGCGGCCGTGTGGACATGAATCGAGGCCAGGCTGGAGCGAAGCTGGCGGCCGCGCCGGCGCAAGCCCGCCGCCCGGAGGCGGCAGTGGCGGCGTCAGGCCAGTCTCGATAGAGGCTCGCCCCGTATTGGTTCGGGAGAACCCCCGCGCGCCTCGAGGCGCACGGGGGTTTTTTATTTCAGCACCGACATCAGCGATAGCGAATCGACGCGCGCGCCGTTCACCCGCACCGTCCAATGCAAGTGCGGTCCCGTGACGCGCCCGGTGGCACCGACCGCACCGACGATGTCCCCGACGGTGACGACCTGGCCTTCCTCGACGTCGATCCGGGAGAGGTGGGCGAGGTATGAGTACAGTCCCCAGCCGTGGTCGAGAATGACCACGTTGCCCGAGAAGTAGAGGTTCTCGGCCAGGACGACGCGTCCGGTATTGGGTGCCTTCACCGGCGTGCCGGCCGCGCCCTGGAAGTCGGTGCCGCTGTGCGGGCTCCGCGGCTCACCGTTCAGGATGCTCCGCTTGCCGAAGCTGCTCGTCGCCTGGCCAGGGACGGGTCGGGCGAACGGACTCGACCAGAGCTTGTTGTCGGTTTCTGTCCCGAAGATCTCTTGCACCCGGCGGGCCTCCCGCTGGATACGATCGATGACGTCCGGCGGCGGGTTCACGTAGCTATCGTCCACGGTCAGCCGGCGGGTGGGGAATTCCTTGGATTCGACGACCAGGTCGTAGGTGGACCTGAGGCTCAGGCCGCCACCGGTCACCGCACCGACAACGATCGGGATGACACTTGGCTTGGCGTCCAGATCGATGCCGACCAACGCGTGCCAGACCCCCGAGCTGCCTCGATAGAAGCGGAGCGGTTTGTCGAGCGCATGGCCGATGACCGTCATGGCATCGTCTGGCAGGAGGGCACGGATCCGAACCAACTCGCCCGGCTGAATCGACCGCGCGTCGTGAGAGATCTCGATCCCGCCCGACGTGACCGCCTGCGCGGAGGCGACGCGTGCGGTTGCGATGCCGGTCACGAGTAGCAGGGCCACAAGACACGGGAGGGGGAGTCGGATCGTTATCGTTGGCGTCAGGATGGTCGGCTTCAGGATGGTTGGCTCCAAGATGGTAGCTCCAAGTCTGCGGGTAACGAAGCGGCTATCACCGTAGCACAGCGGGGTATGCCCGGCGCCTCGAAAGGGCGGTCCGGATCCGACCCTGACCTATAATGACTCCGATACGTGGGATTCGGCCGTGTCCGCGTCAGGTTGCCTTCATCGGGCCTCCGGGCGGCGGGGCCGAGAGACGAGCGATACGAGGTGAGCCTATGCGTGGCCTGAAGATGATGGTGATTGCGATCTGCGCCGTGGCGAGTGCTGCCGCGGGCCAGTCGAGCGACAAGCGGGTCCTGTCGTCAGGGTCGGATTTCCCGCTGAGCCCTGGAATCAGCGTGGGTGGGATGGTCTATCTCTCCGGCATGCTGGCTCGGGACTTCTCCGGTGACATCCGAGCCCAGACTCGCGAGACGCTCGAGCGAATCGGTGAGACCCTGGAGCAGGCCGGATCGGATCTGGCTCATGTCACGAGCACCACGGTGTTCCTGAAGAACGCGGCGGATTTTCCGGCCATGAACGAGGTATACGGCGAGTTCTTTTCCGAGAACGCCCCGGCCCGGACATCCGTCATGGCCAATCTGGCCCGGCCGACGGCGCTGATCGAGATCGAAGTCACCGCCGTGCAGAGCGGTGGTGATCGCGAGGTCGTGCTCCCGGATGGTTGGGTGGCGCCCACGAGCCCCTACAACTACGGGATCAAGTCGGGCGATACGCTGTTCCTGTCGGGTCTGGTCTCGCGGAACGGCCGCGACAACGCAATGGTCGAGGGCGACGTCGCCACTCAGGTGAACACGATCATGGCGAACGCGACGGCGATTCTCGGCGCGGCGGACATGGCGCTCGACGACATCGTCGAGACGCGGGTCTATCTGAGGGATGTCGCCGACTTCACGGCGTTCACGGAGACGTACCGGTCGGCGTTCACCGAGGCGCGCCCCACGCGGGCCACCGTGAAGACCGGCTTGCCGGGAACCTACGATGTCGAGATCACGTTCGTGGCGGTAAAGGACGAGGGGTTCCACGACGTGGTCGTGCCCGCGAGGGCGGATGGCAGCCCCGGCCGCGTGAGCCAGAACCTCAGTCCGGCCGTCAGGGTCGGGAGCCGCCTGTGGATCTCGGGCAGCACGGGGGTGACGGACGACAACCACGGTGACGTCAGGGCTCAGACGACGGAGGTGCTGTCACGCCTCAGCCGGGCTCTCACGGCCGCCGGATATGAGTGGAGCGACGTGGTCCGGTCGAGCGTGTACGTCTCCGACATGGAGCACTACGCCGGGATGAACGAGGCGTACCGCGGAGCGTTCGTGAACGCGGAGACGTTCCCCGTGCGAGCCACGATCGAGGCGCCGCTGGTCAATCCGAACGGCCTTGTCGAGATCGCCCTGTTCGCGGTCAAATAGGTTATCCGGACGGCGAGTGGCACAGAGGGGCGGGGCTTCGGCCCCGCCTACGGACGACCGATCGTGGGCCACGTCTCTATCACGACTGTCACGCGGGAGCTGTCGACCGAGGGCCAGGGCGACGTGCGCGACGTCACGGCCGACGTGGCCGAAGCCCTTGCAGAGTCGGGTCTCGCCCGCGGCATCGTGACGACGTTCGTCGTCGGCTCGACGGCGGCGGTGACGACCATCGAGTTCGAGCCGGGCGCGGTCGAAGATCTCGGCCGTGCGTTCGAGCAAGTCGCGCCCCGTCATGCAGACTATCAACATCACCTGCAGTGGGGCGACGACAACGGGTCGAGCCATGTGCGTTCGGCCTTGCTCGGACCGTCGCTGACTGTGCCGTTCAGCGACGGTCGCCTGACGCTCGGCACCTGGCAACAGATCGTGGTCGTCGAGTTCGATACGCGTCCCAGGACGCGCAGCTACGTCGTGCAGATCATGGGCGAGTAGGTGTGGGAACAGTGAGAGTCCGCTGCTTGGTCGTCCGGTCCGCGTTGCAGGTGGGGTTCGCCGCGTGGGTGGTAGGGGCGGCGAGCGGCGTGGTCACCCTGCACGCGCAGTCCGACAGGATCGACACGCTCCGACACGAGTTCTATCTGGCGCTCCAGGCGGGACAGTACCAGCGCGCCGATGAACTGGTCGCCGACGTGCGGAGGCGGCGGGCGGGGAGCACGGCGGACACGGTCGTCGAGATGCTCGCGCGCCGGGCGCTTGAGAATCAGCAGTGGGACGCGGCGATGGCCGTTCCCGATTCGAGCGTGTCGCTGCCCAGTCGCGTGGCGGCACTCTTCTCACGCGGACTCGGGGCCGCTCGATCGGCGTGGCCGGGCGGCGTCGCTCCGGCTGCGGCCGTGGCCCAGCGCGCCGCGCAGCGACTCGAGCGTCTCGCACTTGCCGAAGGACCCCAGGGTCGAGCCGAGGCGGCACGCGCGGCTGTCCTGGCGGCCATCGCCGCGGCTCAGGAAGAACGCGACGAACTCGCGCTTCTGCTCACTCACGCCCTCGAGGTGGAAGCAGCGACGGTGGACGACTCGGACATCCCGATGCTGCCATTGCCGCTTCAGGAAGTTGCGGGTGACCTCTGGCTGCAGGTCCACCGCTACCAGGAGGCACAGGTAGCGTATCGAGCGTCGCTCGATCGCTATCCGAACCGCGCGCGCTCGTGGATCGGTCTCGCTCGCGCCTCGGCGAAGGCGGGTGACGCGCGACCAGCCCGCGAAGCGTACGAGACGTTCCTCGAGGCGTGGGCGGAGGCGGACGAGGGGTTGGTGGAAGTGGAAGAAGCGAAGAACTATCTGGGCGGGTGAACGCTGGTCCCCTGGAACCGACACGATCTCACTCTCTCTATTCCCCTCGCTTCTTGAACCTCCCGAACCGCCCCGCCATGTCCGCTGACGACATGGCTGCGGCTTCCGTGGCGAATCCCCGATAGATCTCCCGCGCCTCATCGAACTGCGCGAGCACGTGCGTCTTCTCCTGCTCGGACCGCCAGCCAGGGTGGACGCGGGCCATCTCCTCCAGCTTGTCGATCCATTCGATCGAGTACTGCGCCGACTCCAGGTCGCGCACGGGCTGGTCACCGACCGTCACCCAGATCGGGCTGGTGAACGCCTGGGCGTACCCGGTGTCGAGCGGAAAGCTCTCCTCGCGCGTTCCCTCGGCTCGCACGTGGAACCAGCCGCTGCCGGTGACCTCCAGCGACTTCGTCAGGTCGACGCTCCGGCGGTCCGGGCTCAGGGGCAGCTCCTCGACGACGTGGCCGTTGAAGACAAGCATGACCTTCTCGAGCGGCGTGATCGAGCGCATCCAGACTGAGAGGTCGACCGTGCCGCCGCCCTCCGGCAACACGATGTCCTCACCGGGAATCTGGCCGTTCAGCCGCACGTCGAGCAGTGGTCCCGTGCTCACGAACGTCTTGCCGGTCCTGATGCCCTCGAGCCACGGGTCGACCTGGAGGCCCTTGTCGCCAGTGTAGACGTACGTCCGGGCCGATCCGACGAGCTTGCTGATGTGCAGGTCGCTCATCGAGTCCTCGCCGCCCGTGGCGGTGACGCGCAGGCCGTTGTTGAGCACGGCATACCAGGGGTTGAACGGCGCGCGCCACGAGAACGACCACTCGATCCCGTCGGTCGTGCCGAGTGCAGCGTCGACCATGAAGCCCTTGCCCTGCCCGAGGTTACTCTCGAGCGGGTCGTTCTCGCCCGAGAACGAATGGACGTAGCCGGTCGTGGCGTCCTGCTTGCGCGCCTTGCGAAAGATGTCCGTGTTGCTCGGGTACAGGCTCTCGATCGCCGTGCCCTCGTAGCCCGTGCTCCAGGGCGAGAGCAGGTGCTCCTTGAGGCCGAGCAGGAACACGTGGCCGTAGAACGGCGGCCGGTACTCCTGGCTGACGAGCATCAGGCGGTCGGGCCACGACACCGGATGGGCCTGGCCGCCCGGCACGAAGTACTGGTAGTCGAGGACGCGGTTGTCCTTGTTGGCCACCAGCTCGTTCGCAATGTCCTGGTCCTCGGCCGCCGACATCATCAGGAGGTTCTCGAGCGTGTTGTGCAGGTTCCCCCCGTAGTTCATGTGCATGTGGGTCGAGCCGCTGTACCAGCCCTTCGCCCCCATGTCCGTCATCCGATCCAGTGCGACGTTCACGATCGTCACGTCGCCCTCGCGGATCTCGACCGTCTCGTGCCTGGGTCCGTACTCGAAGCCGCGGACCGTGTCGAGTTCGAGTGTTCCGACCGGCACCTCCAGCTGGAACTCGCCCATGTGATGGAAGATCCGGTCCTGGCCGCCCTGCGAGACGCGGGCGTAGGTGTTCGATGGTGCGTAGAACTTGCCGTCCGATGCCGTCAGGTGAATCCGCGACGGCATCACCTCGCCAGTCGCGGCGGCGGTGGTCCTGACCTTGAGCACACCCATCGGACGCTTCCAGCGCCGCTGCGTGATCTCGACTGTCCGGCGCTCGCCGCCGTAGGTCTCGAGCAGCTCCAGGCTCGAGACGCCGTGCTCGTTCGAGATGAAGGCGATCCACTCGCCGTCTGGCGACCAGCGCGGATGGAAGGCGTCGTGCGTGAAGAACGTCAGCTTGTAGGGCTCGCCGCCCGCCACAGGCTGCACGTACAGGTTCACGTACTGGTCGGCGGCGCCTCGTGTGGACGCGTAGACGAAACGCTTGCCGTCGATCGAGACGTCCGGTCGCGGCCGGAAGAGCGACTGCTCGTGCAGCACGGTGACCGCTTTCGCCATGCCGTTGGCCTCGGCCGGGACGCGAAAGACATTGCCTGAGCCGAGCGAGATGTCTCGGTTGGCGACGAGCAGCAGCTCGGTGCCGTCCCGGGTCCACTCCGGCTCGATGTGCATGTCCCACTCGCCGAAGTACAGGCGTCGGTTCGGGTACTCGTGGTCCTGGGTCACGGCAATCTCGGGACCGGCCCACCGGTCCCCGTCGATCGGGCGGATGAAGACGTTGAAGTAGCCGTTCGGTTTCGTCGAGACGTACGCCACCTTCGAACCGTCGGGTGAGAAGGTCGGGTCGACGTAGATCTGGTCGTCGTCGGTGAGGCGCGAGCTCTCACCCGTGGCGACGTTCAGGATCTCCAGCTGGATGGTCTTGCCGCCGTCGTCGGCGGTGTACACGATCCAGGCGCCGTCTGGCGACCAGTCGGGCGACGAGTGGTATTTCTCGTTGTAGCTCAGCTCGTCCGCGATGCCGGTCTCCGGGTCGACCGCCCAAATCGATCCAGCGAGCGAGATGGCGATCCGACTGCCATCGGGCGACCAGCTCGGGGCCCAGGGCGTGGAGCTGGGCGCGGGCGGCAGGTAGAAGTTGTGCATGTAGTTTCCGCCGTGCCTGGAGGCCGGATAGTTCCGTTCGGCGACAGGGCGAGGCGGGTCGGGGATGCCCCAGTGCGCGAGGCCTGATTGGTCGCCGAATGCGACGAGGCCGGCCAGGGCGCCGACGGCTGCTGCACGACGAGCGAGCTGGTGGTGGCGCATCGTCGGGGGTCCTTTCGGGTTTCATCCACAGAGCGATCGTGCGCGGGAATTCGACGCCAGCGTATCCGAAATGCGGAGCGCTGGGTAGAAAAAAACGGGAGCCGCGGCCGATGCCGCGACTCCCGTCGATGACGACCGGATCGGAGTGACTAGAAGTCGATCCGGAAAGCGAACTGACCCGAGCGCGGCACGTAGGCCGTGCCCGCGTTCTGCGTCGGGTTCCCGAAGTTGCTGCGGTTGATGTTCCGCTGATACCCACCGAAGTTCGCGTGGTCGAACAGGTTGAAGACCTCCGCGATACCCGTGATCCGCACGGTGCCGATCCGGAAGATCTTCGACACGCGCAAGTCCACCTTGTGCAGCGCCAGGCCCTGGAGGGCGTTGCGCGGCACCTCGGTATTGGTGCCAATCACGTTTGGCCCGTCGAAACGGCTGAGGAACGCCGGGTTGACCGTGATCGGCGAACCGATGTTCAACCGGTTCCTGGACGCCGGCTTGCCGTAAGGCCTTCCCGACACGGTCGTGTCGAACTGATTGCCGGATCCGAAGAAGTACGAGCCGGCGATGGAAATGTCGTACGGCAGTCGGTAGATCCCGTTGAGCCGGATCGTGTTGCGCTGGAAGTCCCTCGCGACCGACCAGTCGGCATCCGGGTCGAACGGGTTGTTGGGGAAGTAGCCCCAGCTCGTCGTGTTGTTGTTCTTGAAGAACATGTACGTCCAGGTCGCGCCGAACTGGAAGTTGTCGCGGAACCGGCGGGTGAGGCCCGTCGAGAGCGCGGCGTAGTCCGCCTTACCCTTAGGCTCGAGCCATCGGACCTGCGTGTAGTTCGGGTCCGGCCGGTTGCTCGTCGGCACGGAGTACCCGGTCGCCGGATTGAACGACAGGTTCAGGTCGCGCGCGCGCGGACTGTTGTACTCGTGCCAGTAGACGACGTCCGCCTCGACGCCGATCACGTCGGAGAGCTGCTTCTGGAAGCCGATCGAGCTCTGCCACGTGTAGGGCATGATGTAGTCGTGCGCGATGACGCGCGGCGCCTGTGGAGGCACCGGTGCGTTGCCGCTCACCACATCCGCCGCCGTGACGCCGCGGGTCGGGTCCTGCAGGAAGCCCGGCTGGCCGTCGTTCGGGTAGGAGTTGACCAGGATGCGCTGGCCGTTGAACGACTGCTGCGAGAACGTCACGTTGGACGAGCTCACGGTGTAGAAGAGCCCGCTGCCGCCGCGGATGACCAGGCTGCTCTCTTCGTCGACCGCCCAGTTGAAGCCGAACCGCGGCGCGACGTTGTTGAGGTCGCGGATGTCGCTGCGGAACAGCTGGTCGCCCGCGTTAATGGCCACGTTGCCGGCGTGGGCTCCACCGTCGGCCGGGTCGAACGTCGCCTGCGTCGTGACATGCGGTGGCGCGGTGGCGCCCCAGTCCACGTCCCAGCGCACGCCGTAGTTGATCGTCAGCCGGTCGCTGAGGCGCCAGGTGTCGCCGAACCACACGGCCCACGTCGGCCGCGGAATGTCGATCTCCCAGTTGCCGGCGTTCTGGTTGAACCGGTTGACCGTCCCGTCGAGGCCCGAGACATCCCACGTCGACGGATCGAGCGCGCCCGCCTCCGGGAATCGAGCTTCGATATCCGCGGGACGGCTATTGAAGATGAACTCGCCGCGCTCGAGCAGATGCCACTCGCCGCCATCCTTCCAGCCGAGGAACTCTCCGCCGAGCTTGAAGTCATGATCGCCCTTGTGCATGTTCAGGTCGTAGCGACCAGAGAACAGGTCCTGCGTGAACAGCTGCGGGAAGTTGCGTGGGCCGCCGATCGTCAGGCCGGGGAACACATAGTTCGGCTGGCACCCGGTCGAGAATGTGCCGGTGTTGCCGAACGCCTGCGAGCACCCGCCGATCTGATCGGCGAAGGCCAACCGGTTCGTCCACTCGAAGCCGTTGTAGCCGACCTTGACCTCCTGGACCATGTTGTCGTTGATGACCTTCGACCATGTGCCCAGAATGTTGGTCGAGTCCTGGGTGCGAGCGCGGGCATTGGTGATGTGCTGCCCCGAGGTCATGTCGACGGGCGTCTCGAAGTCCCAGTACGCGCCGCGAACCGACAGGTGGTCTCGATCCGATAGCACGGTATCCACCCGCCCCGTCAGGCTGTTCTGGTTGACCTTCGACTCGACCGTGAACGACTGGTTGGGTAGATTGCCCGGCTGGGCGAAGACGGTGCCCGGCTGGCGCTCTCTCTCGTACGACAGGAAATACAGCAGCTTGTCGCGCGTGATGGGGCCGCCGATCGTGCCGCCAATCTGCTGGTTCTCGAACGGCAGCACCGTGCCGGCGACGTGGTCCTTCGCGTTGAATCTGTCGTCACGGAAGAAACCGTAGAAGCCTCCGTGCGTCTGGTTCGTGCCCGAACGCGTGATCGCCTGCACCTGGATGCCCGATGAACGGCCCTGGGTGATGTCGAACAGGTTCGTCACGATCTGGAACTCGGCGATCGCCTCTCGGCTGAACTTCGGCTGGCCGAAGAAAGAGCTCGCAACGCGCTGCGTCACCTGCTGGCCGTCGAGGTTGAGCTGGAAACGCTCGTCCTGTGACTCGCCCGGCCGGTTGTTGTTGGTGTCGTTCGCCGTGATGCCCTTGACGAGCATCGACAGCTCCATCCAGTTACGACCCGAGATCGGCAGCTCTTCCATCTGGCGACGGTCGACGTTGCCGGAGACCTCGTTGGAGGTGATGTCGATCAGTGGCGCCTCTGAGGTCACCGTGACCGACTCCTCGAGTCCCGCCACGCCGAGCGTGAACGGAATGGACGCATTCTGACCAACCAGCAACTCGAGCGCCGGGACCTCGACGGTCGCGAAACCCGGCAACTCGGCCGTGATCCGATAGGTGCCCGCCGCGACGCTGGGCATCCGGTAACCACCGTTTTCGTCGGTGATCGAGAAGTACTGCCGGCCCGAAGCGACCTCGGTGGCCGTGACGGTCACACCAGGCAGCACGCCGCCAGAATCATCGGCGACCGTGCCGATGACTGCGGCCTCTTGGGCGTTGGCCGTTGCCAGGCCCAGGACCGAAAACGCGAACAAAAAGACTAGAACACGTCGCATCGTTTTTCCTCTCCTCAAACCAACTTCCGGGATCCTCACTCGCGTACGACCGGATACTCTCACCGTCGAATCGACGCCGTCACCTGGAGCGCCGCTTCGACTCTTTACGTGTGAAGCCAAACCCAACGAACGATCGAATGTCGAGCGGGTTGGGAGCACTCTACAGCAAATCCCCTACCCGTAGTAGGGAAAAATATGTGGCTACCATCGCAAGTTTCGTTCCGCTATCTCCGTCCTAACCGTTTCAGCTTCAAGTTGTGATATTACATACACTTACAAAGGAACAGGTTTCGCCCATCGAGGCTCTCGGTATTCAAATTTTCGAGTTTTCGCAGGCCAATGATCCGATATTTTGAAGTTTGGCCTTGCGACGGCGAAATTCCTGATGTGGCAGATCGGGAGGGAATCAGTGCGGTGCGATGCCGTGCTGAACCGCGTACAGGACCAGTTCGGCGTTCGTTCGGACGCCAAGGCGCTCCATCACCCGGTACTTGTGGTGCTCGACCGTGCGGGCCGAGATGTCGAGGCGCGCCGCGATCTCCTTCGCCGAGTGTCCCTCCGCCACCAACTGCAGGACCTCGAGCTGGCGCGACGTGAGCTCACCGGGTGCCGTGCCTGAGCGAGTCGGTTGACGCCGGGCTCGCGCCACCGCCTCGGTCAAGGAAGGCGCCATGTAGTGTCGACCGGCGAGCGTTTCGTTGATGGCAATGACCAGCTCGGTCGAGGCCGACTGCTTGAGCACGTACGCGGCGGCACCAGCCTCCTCACCACGCAGCGCGTACGTGACGTCGGGGTGCATCGTCAAGAGCACCACACGGGCGTTCGGATCGTTGGCGAGGATCTGGCGTGTCGCCTCGATCCCGTTGAGCTCGGGCATCGAGACGTCGGCGATGACCACGTCTGGCTTCAACTCGGATACCGCGGCGACCAGTTGACGTCCGTCGGGCACGGTGCCGACGATGTCGAAATCGGTTTCGAGCAGCCGCCGCAGCCCTTCGATGAAGATCTGGTGGTCGTCCGCCAGGAGGAGACGAGGGCGAGTCATGCCAGTCATGATGCCTGACCACCCAGGGGAACGACGACGTCGATGGTGGTGCCTTCGTCACCGGAGGTGATACTGACCCGACCCTCGACGAGGCGAGCCCGCTCGTCCATGCTGCTCAACCCGAGCCCGGGGCGTCCCCGGAGCTTCAGGCGATCGAATCCACGGCCGTCGTCGGCGATCGTGAGCCGAAGCACGCCGCTGCGGCACGTCAGGCCAATGTGCACCTCACTGGCGGAGGCATGCTTCGCCACGTTCCTGAGGCCTTCCTGCACGATCCGGTACGTACTGAGCGACACTTGGTCCGGCAGCTTCGCCGGCACATCCAAGGCGTCGACCTGCACTGGCACGCCCTCTCGCTCTCCGAAGCCGGTGGCCTCCGCTTCGATCGCCGCGACCAGGCCGAGGTCGTGCAGGATGGATGGATGGAGTCGCCGCGAGATTCCGTGCACGTCGGTCGAGAGCGCGACGATCTGATCCTTCATAAGTGCCAGCTCGCCTGCCACGTCGCTGTCACCGCCGACTCTGGACTCAAGGCGTCCGACATCGATGGCCAACGCCGCGAGGCGCTGAGACAGGTCGTCATGGAGTTCGCGCGCGACCTCCTGCGCGACCAGTTCCTGGTCGGATATCAACCGAGCCGTCAGGCGACGTAACTCTCTCTCGCTCCGTTGAAGGGCCGCTTGGGTCTCCTTGGCGATCGTGACGTCTTGTGCCACGACGTTGACGCCGCCGACCTCGCCGTCATCACTGCGGAGGGGGTAATAGTTGACGAGCCAGTGCCGACTGACTCCAGCATCGTTGCGAGGCGTCGCTTCGATCTCGACGTCACACACCGGCTCGCCGGTCTCCAGTACCGAGCGCAGGATCTGCTTCGTACTTGGGCTTGCGTCCGGACGGACTTCGTCGAGCGTGCGGCCGAGGATCTCGTCGACCGAGGTGCCGCTGAACTCCGCCAGAACCTCGTTGACACGCATGAAACGCAGGTCGCGGTCAAGGACGCAGAGCCCGAACGGCGCGGTCCGATACAGTTGCGTCAGCTCGGCCAGATCCCTGGTAGGGTTGGCTTCGTCGTAGCCGACATTGGAGATCTGGCGAGCCATGTGAACCGTCGACGCTAGAGTGGGAACAACAGCTACGCAAGCGTAAACCTGTCGGGACGACGGGTCAACCGCGAGCCCAGCCTTCGGCCGGCTCGCTCTCAGGAGGAAGATTCGGGTGGCTGACGCGATGCGACCGGTCGATCTCGTACGCGTCATGGCGACGGGGCGAGAAACGGCGTCCGACCATGTGGCCGTCGAGGAACCACTCGAGGTGCGCCTGAACGGCGAGCCGTTCGCGGTCATCATGCGAACTCCGGGCGCCGACCATGACCTGGCGGCCGGCTTTCTGCTCGCGGAGGAGGTTGTGCGCGGGCCGGAGCACGTCGGGACCATCCGGTACTGCGAGGCGCCGGACGAACCGAATCTCCAGAATGTCCTGGATGTGGGGATCGTCGGGATCGACATCTCCGGCCGGCTCCAGGAACGCCGCCGCGTCACCATGACGGCGGCGTGCGGGCTTTGCGGCCGCACGACGATCGAGTCCCTCAGGAGCGTCGGGAGGCCGGTTGATGCCGACTGGACACTCCAGGCCACGGTGGTGACGAGGCTGCCCGAGCGACTCAGGGCCGCCCAGGCCGGCTTCGACGCGACGGGCGGGCTGCACGCCGCCGGGCTGTTCGATCGCCTCGGCATGCTGGACGGTTTTGCCGAGGACATCGGCCGCCACAACGCCGTCGACAAGGTGATCGGCAGACGCCTGCTCCGCGAGCAGTTCCCGATTCGCGACCGTCTCCTCTTCGTGAGCGGACGAGCCTCGTTCGAGATCGTTCAGAAGGCGTGGTTGGCCGGCATCCCCTGTGTCGCGGCTGTCTCGGCACCCACCAGCCTCGCGGCCGATCTGGCCGTCGAGGCGGGCATCATCCTGATCGGCTTCGTCCGCGGCGAACGGTTCAACATCTATTCGCACGCGGAGCGGGTGCTTGGATGAATGGTGGCTCCACCGCTCGACGGCTACAAAGCCGTGTGTAGGGCGCGCCTAAAGGCCCGCACCCCCGGGTTTCCCCGTCATGGGAACAAACCTCACGGGGAACGTGGCCTCCTCCACAACGCCTTCGCCGGTCTTGGTCACGATGACCATCTCCTGATACGCATCGCCGACCGGAATCGCCATCCGGGCACCAACGGCCAGTTGCTGGACCAGCGCCGCGGGAATCTCGTCGGGTGCTGCTGTGACGAGGATTGCATCGAACGGCGCGTGCTCGGGCCAGCCGAGATAGCCGTTCCCGGTGCGTACCCGCACGTTGTCGTATTCCAGCTCGGCGAGCGTGGCGCGCGCCCGGTCGGCCAGTTCGGGGATGATCTCGATGCTGTAAACCTCGGCGACCAGCTCGGACAGCACGGCTGACTGATAGCCGGAGCCAGTGCCGATCTCGAGCACTCGGTCGTCGGGGGCCAGCTGAACGGCTTCCGTCATGTAGCCGACGATGTAGGGCTGCGAGATGGTCTGGCGGAGCCCGATGGGCAGGGGATGGTCGCCGTAGGCCGCGGCCGCCGCATCCTCGGGGACGAACCGGTGGCGGGGGACACTCGCCATCGCGCGGAGGACCCGTTCGTCGGCCAGGCCCCTGGCGCGCAACTGCTGCTCGACCATCCGCCGCCGCTCATCGGTTCGGTCGTCCGCACCGACCTGGGTGGTCACGACCGTCCGGCTCGTTACCGGAACATTCGGCGACGGGTCACACGCCGGCGCGAGACCCGTTGCAAGAATCGCAAGGGGCGCAATACCGAAGCTCATCCGTTGGTGCAGTCGTGGCATGTCGACCTCCGGCGGGCCCAGTCTCTCGGGGGACGCTCGATTGCTGCTATCCTGGACCTACCCGACATCATGTTCCTATTGTTCATCGTGGCCGGCTTCGCGGCCATGTTCCTCGTGCACACGGCGCCGTTTCCGTTTCTGCTCGACGGGCTCGCCTCGGCCCGCTCTCTCTGGCGGATGCCATCCGACGAGGGACCCATCATCTATCTTACGTTCGACGACGGCCCGAATCCGACCGCGACGCCTGACCTGCTCGACGTCCTGGCCGAGCATGGGGCACGCGCCACGTTCTTCGTGATCGACAAGCACATCAGCGAGGCAACCGCACCGATCCTGCGTCGCATGTTCGTCGAGGGGCATTCGGTGGGTCTGCATTCCGACACGCGCGGCCACATGATGATGTCCCCGACGCAGTTCGCCGCCACTCTCACCGAGGCGGCCGATCGGATCGAGCAACTCGCTGGCCAGCGGCCGTGTCGTGCGTACCGGCCACATGCCGGCTGGCGCAGCAGCTACATGTACGAGGGTCTCCGGCAGATCAATCACTCGCTCGTGGGCTGGGGGTGGATGCTGTGGGACTGGAACTGGTTCCGGCGCCCGAGCTCCGACGGCATCGTCAAGCGCGTGGTGGGGCGAGCCTCGCCGGGTGACATCGTGGTCATCCACGACGGTCATCATCAGGATCCGCGGGCGGACCGGCGCTACGCCGTGGAGGCCATAGCCAAGTTGGTGCCGGCCCTCCGTGACAAGGGTTTCACGTTCGGCACGATCTGCTGAGTTCCTCCGACGTCGGTGGCGTGTCTTCAGCTGGTTGCAGCACGTGCCCGACGTACGTGCAGCCAGAGGGACAGCAGCCCATAGTACGCTGGGTACGCGAGTGACACCCCGACCAGCGCCCCATTGACCCGCGGGAGCTGCAGAATCATCAGGAGAACCAGCAGCGCCCAGAGAATCCCGAGTCCTATGGTGAGCCGCCGCAGCGTCGGGGTGCGCGACGGATAGACATATCCGATCGGCACGAACACGAGCCCGCTGAGCACGAGCAGGACGGCGGCGTTCGCGGCCGGCGGCGCGTCGCCGACGAACAGGTAGAGGGCGACGATGTTCCAGTACGACGGGAAGCCCGTGAAGAAATGGTCGCTCGACTTCGCCTCCTTTCGGGCGAAGCCGTAGGCACTGGCCACGAGCATGACGCCGGCCACCCCGATCCCCAATCCATCGGACTCGGGCAGCAGACCCGCCTCGACGATCAGGATCGCGGGTACGAAGACGAAATTCAGGTAGTCGACGATGTCGTCGAGCCGACGCCCGTCGAAACCGGGCAGCACGATCTCGACCCGGGCGCGGCGCGCCAACCAGCCATCGGTCGCATCGATCGCCAGCGCTACGAACATCAGGAGAAACGCCGATCGGTAGTCGCCGGCGAAGACCGCGATGACGGCACCGAAGGCCAGGATGGCTCCGGCTCCTGTGTATGCGTGAACGATCCAGGCCCACGCCGTGGCTCGCGGGTTGGTCATGATCGTTGGTCGCCGGTGCCGGCGATCGGCGACCGTCGGACATGGACGACGCCTTGAATTCGTGTTCATTGTAGACCACGAGCGGAGCGCCGCGACGAGGGGGACGGGTTGACATCGCGCGGGATCTGCTGCATCGTTCCACGCGATCGTCAGTCCGCTGCCGGAGCGTTCTGTTGAGCTCGCCTGTATCTCTAGATCCTCAGTCCCCAGCCCTCGCCGGGCCGATCGAGCTACCGCCAGCTCTCTATCGCGTGCGCGACATCCTCGGGATGTACCCCAACTTGCGCGAGGAGCGTCTGCGTCACCTGGCGAAATGGGGGCTCATCGGTCCGGCCGTTCGGACGCCGACCGAGACGTCCTACCATTTCCGGGATCTCGGCGTCATCAAGCAGGTGAGTGCGGATCTCGAGGGTGGTCGGTCGTTCCGGTCGGTCGTTCGGTCGTTGCTGGCGGCGCGGGAAGGGCAGCTCAGCCTCGACTTCCAGCCTGCGCCGCTGCGCGAGGAGCTGGCCAAGGTCGTCACGCTGAAACGTCCGGTCAAGCGCCGGGAGCTGCCGGGCGTCGCCGGTCAACCGATGCTGGAGGGTCCGGCGCGTCGTCGAGCCGCCGAGTACTTCCTCGAAGGGTTTGCGCTGGACGAGGGGGACGGGCACCATCAGGAAGAGGCACTGTTCGCCTACCGGCGCGCCCTCACGCTCGACCCCGATCTGATCCCGGCGCTGGTCAACCTTGGCAACATTCATTATGCGCGTGAGCAACGCGTCGAGGCCCAGGCGCTCTACGAGCGCGCCATCCATCTGCAGCCGGATTGCTTCGAAGCGCACTTCAATCTCGGGCACGTCCATCACGATCTGGGCCGCTATACCGAGGCGCGGGAATGCTACCGCCAGGCGCTGGACGTCGACCCGGCGTACGCCGACGGTCACTTCTACCTCGCGGTCATCTTGGAGAAGATGGGGCGGTCGGACGACGCGCGGCACCATTGGCGCGCGTATCGGAATCTCGCACCCAACGGTGAGTGGGTGGAGCTCGCGCGGGAGTTCAGCGAGTGACGACGCTGGTCCTCAGTAGTATTCGGGGCTGCGCTTCTTCGGCGTCCGCCGGAGCTTGTAGTACTCGCAGTCGAGACACCAGGCGTCGGGGCTGAAGCCGGCCGTGCCCGCGAATGGCAGGACGTCACGATGCGAACAGTGATCCGCGATGCCCTCGTCGGCCAGGACGCGCCAGCGGCACGACCGGAACCGCTCCATGGCCGGCGACACGGGTTCGTCGGCGTCGGCGGCGGGCGAAGTTGGACGATCGTCGAGCATGTGACTAGAGCACGCAGGAAGCTGGCGGGGAGCGATCAGCGGGCCCGGAACGTGATGATGCCACGCTCGGGATCGTAGGGTGATACGCCGACCGTGACGCGATCACCCGGTACCACTCTGATTCGAAAGCGGCGCATCCGGCCGCTCAGCTGCGCGAGCACCTCGAGGCCGGAATCACACTCCACCCGGTAGAGTCCGCCACTGTGGACGGCCACCACGGTTCCCTGTACGTCGATGAGATCTTCTTTACTCACGAAATTTCAGTGTGACACAAAGGAGCGAGGCAGCGCAATGTCGCGGGGCGTAGGTGCGGTCGGCGAGTGTCCGCGACAGCACGCGAGTCGGGAACGCGTGAACCTCACGCGGCGTCGAGAGCGCGGTAGGACGGAAGCGGTGGCGGGGATCCGGGCCGAGCCACGTAGAAGCCCTGGACGTAGTCGGCACCGTGCGTGCGAAGCCATTCGTACTCGCCGACCGACTCGACGCCCTCGGCGATCGTCTTCACGCCGAGCTCCTGGCTGGCCTCGAGGAGCTTGGACAGCAGAACCGCCTTGTACTCATCCGTGTCGACGTTCCGGATCAGGTCGGCGTCCAGCTTCGAATACTCCGGACGGACGCCTTGCAGCATCGTCAACGACGCGTAGCCCGCACCGACGTCATCCAGCGCCACTTTGAACTGCAGGGCGCGGTACTGGTTCAGGAGCCATTGCAGCTGAGGAAGATCGGTGACGCGCTCGCTCTCGACAATCTCGAACACGACCTGGTCGTGCGGAATGCCGAGCTCGTCGAGAAGCTTCACCGTGTTGCGGAGGCACGTCATCGGATCGTCTGACGTCGTGGGCGCGAAGTTGATGAAGATCTTGCTCCGGATCTCGTGTCGCGCGGCTTCACGGATCGCGATCCATCGCGCGGCCTGATCGATCTGGCACATCAACCCGGACTGGCCGGCGATCGAGAGGATCGCGGGCGGCTCGACGAGTCCACTCGCATCGACGCCCCGCATCAAGCTTTCGTACCCGAAGACGCGGCCGTCCCGGGCACCCACGATTGGCTGGAAGACCGCGGTCAATCGGTCCTCACGCAACATGTCGACCAGCCACCCACGCTGCTGGCGTGCGAGAAACCGGGACAGCGATCCGGTCTCGAAGTGATCCGACAGCTGGGGCGCTTCGCCCGACGGCGCGAACATCGCCCGGACGCCCATTCGCTCGTCCAGCGTCAGGACCTCGGCGATCGGCTCGAGCAATGTCATGAGATCGCCGGCCGGCACCCGGATCGACACCAGGTCGTCCTGCCTCGCGTACGACCACCCCGCACCCCGCAGCACCGCGAGTGTGTGCTTCAGGGCTGCCGTGCTGTGGAACTGCAGGTGCAGGTTACCCGGGCCGGCGGTTCGCAGGGGAAGCCCGTGCGCTCGGAGCTGGGATGGTATCGACAGCATGGGATGCGGCGACCAACGACGAGTCGGCCACCCTATGTATCGGTCGGAGCCGGCCGAACTACAACCCCCGAACCGCCGCCTCGACTCGGTGAGCCTCGTCCGCGAATCGGTCCCCGCTGAGCCTCATGGCCGGGCCGAATCGCACTTGCACCCGTCCGCGGCGCGGCCACGACCAGGAGTGGTGGAGGACTGAATCGAGGCCCTCGATCCGTACCGGCACGACGGGCAGGTCGAGGCGCGCCCCGATCATCCCGACGCCCGGCTGGAAGGCGTTGATCTCGCCGCGATCGGTGCGCTTGCCTTCCGGAAAGATCAGGATCGAATCGCCGCCGCTCACCACCTCACCGACGTATCGCAGCGTCTGGCGCGCGCCGGCTTCCCGTTGCGGCAGCGGAAATGCGTTGAAGAACAGCGCCGCCAGGTAGTAGTAGAGGCGGTTCGGCAGCACCCGTCGCCACGAGTGCCGATCAGGGAAGAAGTGCGCCCTGAAGAATTCCTTGGCCATCGCTGGAGCCACGCGGTACCGCCAGCGCGTGGGGAGGGCGCCGAAGATGACGGGTACGTCCATGTGGCTCTGGTGGTTCGACGCGAAGACGACCGGACCCTCGAGGGCGGCGAGGTGCTCGAGCCCGGTGGCGCGGATCGGCGTGAACAGACGCTGCAGAGGAAGGATCCAGCTGGGCAGGCACAGACGCCTGACCGCCCACGCGGCGCGCGTCAGATTCCAGCGCGGAAAGTCGATCGGCTCGACCGCCGGTGCCATGCCAGGTTCGAGCAACGCAGGCGCCTCGACGAGACGGTGCATGTCGCCGACCGTGCGGGCGCCAGCGAACGCGGCTTCGTCGATGGTTGTCTGGAACTGTTCCTCGAGCGCCATGAGCAACTCCACGCGCTCGAGAGAGCTCAGGCCAAGCTCGTCGATCGTGGTCGCCGCGTCGATGCGGCGGTCTGCCGCGAACTGACCCACGATCGTTTCGACGGTGGCGCCCTGAGGCACCTCCGTCGCCGTCTGGCCGTCGCGCTCGAGCCACCGTTTGAGTTCTCGTCGCTTCAGCTTCTGGGTACCCTCGGTCCGCGGCAGCGAGTCGCCGGGCCACGCGGTCGCGCCGCGGAGCTTTTGATGATCCTCGAGGCTGGCGTTCGCCTGCCGGACGACCGCATCGGCGTCGGTGTCCGGGTCGAGTACGAGCACGGCATGCACGCGCTCCTCGCCGCCCATTGTGCGGCCGAGAACGGCCGACTCCCGTACCCCAGCGACAGCGTCGATCGTGCGCTCGACGTCCTCGGGGAAGACATTGAGCCCCTCGGGCGTGACGATCATCTCCTTCTTTCGCCCACGCACCTTCAGGCGGCCCGTATCGTCCAGGCCACCGATGTCGCCGGTGTGGAACCAGCCCCCTTCGAATGCCTCGGCCGTCTCGGCCTCGGCCTTGTAGTAGCCGCGCGTGACATTGTCGCCGCGCACGAGAATCTCCCCGTCCTCGGCGATCTTGACCTCGACGCCTGCGATCGGCGTTCCCACGGTGCCTTGGCTCGGCTTGAACGGGTGGTTGAGCGTGACGATTGGTGCCGTCTCGGTCAAGCCGTAGCCCTGCACGACGAGGAACCCCAGCCGGCCCCAGAAGCGCTCGAGTTCCTCGTCGAGCGGTGCGGCTCCGACGATGAAGCTCCAGAACTTCAGGCCGAGCAGTCGGTGAACCCGCCGATAGCGCCACCACTTGATGAGCCAGTGGGCGGGCTGGTTCGTCGCGTCTGAGGTCTCGGGTGCAAGGCGGGTCACGTACGCTCGGAGAACGTCCAGCATTTTCGGGACGCAGACGAGGACCGAGACCCGGCGGCTCGCAACCTGATGCACGATCTCCGCGGGGTTGTAGCCGCGCATGAAGACGACGACGCCGGGCAGGAGGGGTGGGATAAACGTGGCCATGGCCTGGCCGAACATGTGGCTCAGGGGCAGGAGGTTGAGGAAGCGAATCGGGAAGAACGGACGGCCGTAGTGCCGATACTTCAAGATCTCTCGATGCACCGGCCCGACGTTGGCCACGACGTTGCGATGCGTGATCACGACGCCTTTCGGATCGGCCGTGGCGCCCGACGTGAATACGATCTCGACCACATCGTCGGGCGTGATCGTCGGGCGGATACGGCTGGTGGCCTCGGGGTGTGCTGCGGCCCGGCTCGTCCACTGGAGTTCGGCCATTCGCCAGCAGGGCGGGCCGCCCGGCCGAGCGGCGACCGTGACCTCTTCGCCGACGAGGATTGCCTTGGCCTCGACGATTCCCGCGATGCGGTCGAGCAGGTCCTGGGAGGCGCGGTAGTCGATCGGCACCACGACGACGCCCTCGAGCAGGCAGCCCCAGAGCGCCGCGATCCATTCCGGCCGGTTCTCGCCCCAGAAGACGACCTTGTCTCCTTTGCCGATTCGCTCCTGGTACAGTCGGTCCGCGAACAGACGGGCCGCGTGGCCCACCTCGTGGTACCGGTGGCTCCTCGTGCGATAGCCGTCGTCGTAGACGAGAAATTCGGCGGACGACCGAGTGAAGTCGTCGAAGTACTCGAGCAGCGTCTGGCGAGCCACAGCTGGCATTATGATGGAGGGCGGTCATCATGAGCCACCCAACTTCGGTCTTCGCCGCCAGCGCGCAGTACGACACGCTGCTGCAGGAGGCGCTGCGTCACTTCCTGGCACGCGCCACGTTCGAGACCGAAGCCGTCGCGTCGGCATCGTCCGATGGCCGGTTGGCGATCGAGCCGACCGAGGATCCCGGTTCCCTCGTCGTCCGATGGTTCGGATCGCGCCACACGCTGCGCGCGACGGCCGGCCGGCCCTTCACACTTCATGAAGTCAGGTTTGCTCAGGCGATCGGCGCCGTGCTCGAGGCGCGGTACCGGGCCATCTTCGATCCGAGCCTCATGGCCGAGCGCGGCGATCTGTTTCGCGGCCACATCGAGGATCGATATGTCGGCGTCTTTCTCGAGCGGTCGCCGTATCGCATCGGGTCGACCGAAGGCCGAGCGGATCGCATCGCCGATGCCATCGAGGTGCTTCGGGTAGCGGCCATCTCGCGTTACGAGAATCGTGCGATCTCGTCGGGGGCGCTCCTGCTGGACTCGGAATCAGATCCGTGTAGGCCGGACCAGCGCGTGCCGGTCGGCGCCTATCCCTACTCGCACAGCCTGACCGCAGCCAAGAGCTTCTACCGCCTTTGCGATGGTCAGCACACCGTCTTTCTGGTCAACCGCGAAGGTGCGCTGTTCAACGTCGTGGACATCGAACGCTGGGCGGACGAGTACCGGGGTGGGGCTGCGCTGCCCGTGCCCTGCGCCGGGTCCAACCAGGCGCACGCGCGAGCCACGCTGGACAGCGGGCACGTGAGCATCGTGCTCAGCCCGTCGCACGAGATCCGGGTATTCGCGGAAGGACGGCAGATGTTTGCCTTCCGGAACGCAAACTGGAATCTGCTTGATCTCGAGGCGAAGTACGCGAGCTGGGTCCGAACCGTGGGGAACGCGTCGCTGGCCGAGCGGCTGTTCCAGACGGCCCTGGATCTGGCCGACGGCAGACAGGGCGGGCTGTTCGTCGTGCTGCGCGAGCCGGCTGTTGCCGTGTCGAAGCTCGTGCCCGCCGCGGACCGGCTCGATGACACCGAGACGGATCTGAGCGGCGCCCACTCGGTGCTGTCGCGCCGGGACATGATGCACCTGCTGACCAGCCGGACCGTGACCGAACTGGACGCCTCGGTACTGGCGGCGATCGCACGGATCGACGGCGCGACCGTCATGGATCAAACCGGACGTCTGCTCGCGATCGGCACGATTCTCCAGCACGCACTCGCGACCTCCGTCAACGACCCCGTCGTCGAGGGCGCACGCACGACTGCCGCCATGGCCGCCTCGCGGTTCGGACCGGTGCTCAAGGTGAGCGAAGACGGCGTGATGACGTTCTTCGACGACGGCGCACGATGGGACCTCTAGCCCGAGCTGGCGCCTGGAGTCTGGAGCCCTGCGTGCGCCATGGCCGTACGGCTTGCCGCACGCACCACCCTCGGATCGGCCAAATCGAACTATGATGGACACGTTGAGATGAAAGTCTTCCTGACCGGTGCGACCGGGTACATCGGGACGGCGGTGCTTCAGTCCCTGACTCGTGGGGGCCACGAGGTGACGGCCTTGGTCCGCGATTCGGCGAAGGGCGCGCGGGTGGCTGAGCTGGGCGCTCGCGCCGTCGTCGGCAATCTCGACGATTCGGAGTCCTACGCACTGGCGGCCGAAGGGCACGAGGCGTACGTCCTCACCGCGTTCGACTGGCTCGGGCCGCGGACCCGACATCGACCGACGCTCGCTCGAGACGCTTCTCGGGATCGCGGCATCCGGCCCGTCGCCGGCGGCCGTGATTTACACCTCGGGCGTGTGGGTGCTCGGCAACACGTCGCGACCCGCGGACGAGGACGCAGAGCTGGATCCGGCGCCGAGCGTGACCTGGCGGCCCGCGCACGAGCGCCTCGTCCTGGATGCCACACAAGCCGGTGTGCGGGCCGTCGTGGTCCGACGGGCATCGTGTACGGGGAGTCCCGCGGCATCGTGGCGGACATGCTCCGCGATGCGAGCAATGGCTTGATTCGCGTCGTGGGCGACGGTCGGAACCACTGGCCGCTGATCTACGCGCGCGACTTGGGTGAGCTGTATCGGCTGTTGCTGGAGCAGCCGGACGCCGCCGGCCTCTACCACGCCAACGACGAAGGCGACGAGACCGTGCTCGAGTTGGTCGAGGCGATGTGCGACCACGTGAACCAGCGCCCCGAAGTCCGCCACATGCCGGTCGAAGAGGCAGTCACGAAGATGGGGGGCTACGCTGCCGCCCTGGCGATGGAGCAGATCGTTCGGAGCCCCAGAGCACGGGCCCTGGGCTGGAATCCCACGATGCGCTCCGTGGCCGGCAACGTGTCGCGACTGTTCGAGGAGTGGCGCGCCGATCGCGAAGCCTGACGACGCGGCGGAGTCATCGTCCATGAGTTTGGAAGCGGTTTCACAACCCTTCACCGACATCCTTCGCGCCTGTGCGTACGTAGCGCGCCGGCTTCAGCCAAGCGCCGGCGTCACACTGCTTCGAGATCCGCTTGGCTGAAGCCGGCGCGCTACGTACTTGCCTTGTCTTTGGACACTCGTCTTCGGCCAAGGACCAAAGCCCAACACTCCAGGAGGTCGATTCGTGCGAATCATCGCGTCCGCATGTCTGATGGCGGGCATCGTCGGTAGTTCGGCCGCGGGGCTGAGGGGCCAGGATGCCTCACCTCTCGCGCTCGACGAGATTCAGTCGGCGCCGATCGCGGCGCACATCCGTTTCCTGTCGGACGACCTGCTCGAGGGTCGTGCACCGGCCAGCCGAGGAGGCGACCTGGCCGCGCGCTACGTCGCAGCGCAGTTCGCCGCGATCGGGCTGCAGCCTGGCGGCGACTCCGGGTTCTATCAGCAGGTGCCCATCGTCGAGTCCCGCGTCGACCCGAGCTTCACGTTGCGAGCGGATCGTGCTGGGGGTGTCGCCGGGGAGTCAGGCGTCACGTATAGCTACGGGAGCGACGTCATGGCGTTCACCGATCTCACGGATGTCCTGGTGGAGTTCGCCGGTGACGTGGTCTTCGCGGGCTACGGGATCGTGGCGCCGGAATACGGATGGGACGACTACGCGGGACTCGACGCCGCCGGGAAGATCGTGCTCCTCATGGTGAACGATCCGGTGGCGCCCTCGGACGAGCCGGCCCTCTTCGAAGGTCGTGCTCTGACGTACTACGGCCGCTGGACCTACAAGTACGAGGAAGCCGCCCGCCAAGGCGCCGCCGGCGCCATCTTGATTCACACGACGGAGTCGGCGACGTATCCATGGCAGGTCGTCGAGTCTTCGTGGGGCGGAGCCCAGTACGCGCTGCCTCCGGAGGCGGGTCGGCCCACCCTGGCGCTCAAGGCGTGGATGACGGAGGAAGCGGTCCGGACCATGACGGGTGTGAGCGGTCACGATCTCGACGCGCTCCGCGCGACGGCTGGCTCTCGCGACTTCGAGGCCGTGCCGCTGGCGGTCCGGGTCTCGGGCCGGCTCACCCAGCAGGTGCGACGCCAGGAGTCACCCAACGTCATCGGATTCGTCCCGGGTCGAAATCCAGAGGAAGCGGTCGTCTACACGTCGCACTACGACCATCTCGGGATGCGCGACGGCTCTGGCGACGACGATCGCATCTACAACGGCGCCCTCGACAACGCGTCGGGGCTCTCGGGTCTGATGACCCTGGCCCGAGCGTTCGTGCGGGGTTCGGCGCGCCCGTCTCGCTCGGTCTACTTCGTGGCCACGACGGCGGAGGAGGCGGGCCTCCTCGGCTCCGAGTACCTCGCGGCGCATCCGCCCGTGGTGATCGACCAGATTGCGGCCAACATCAACGTGGACGGCCTCAACGTGTGGGGCAGAGCCAAGGATGTCGTCCTGCTGGGTGCGGAGCGTTCGTCCCTCGGCGCCATGGCCGAACGGCTCGCCGCACGACGCGACCGGCGCCTCGGCCGGGATCAGGAACCTGAACGCGGCTATTTCTTCCGCTCCGATCATTTCCCGTTCGCCAAGGCGGGGGTGCCGGCCGTGTCAATCGCCGACTCGACCGAGTACGTCGGCCGCGCGCCTGGGTTCGCCAAGGAGGTGCACGACGGTTACGTCGAGCAGGACTATCATCAGCCCAGCGACGAGTTCGACGAGACGTGGGTGTTCGATGGTGCCGTGGACGACCTGAGGCTTCTGGCCGAACTCGGCTGGCTCGTCGCCGAGGCCGCCGAGCTGCCCGCCTACAATGCGCACGATCAGTTTCGGCGCCCGCGAGCGGGCGGCCGATGAGTCGGCCGGCTTGATCGCGTCTCGCGGCATTCGGTAAAGTGTTCGGTCATGTCCCGACCCGCTGTCCGTAGCCTGGCTGCCGTCGTTTGGGGGGGGCTCGGCATCCTGCTGCTCGCGTCTGCCGGTTGCGGCAGCGACTCTCCGACCCAGCCCAGTTCGACGTCTCCCTCGACACCGACCCCGCAGCCGACGTTGTTCATCGCGGATCTGCGTATCGAGAAGGCAGGGACGGGGACCGGAACCGTCACCACTTCGCCGCCGGGCATCACCTGCGGCGAGACCTGCTCCGTGGTGCTGTTGTTGGTGACCGAGATAACGCTGACGGCTGTCCCGGACGAGGGTTCCACGTTCGAGGGGTTCATGGGCGATCCAGACTGCCTCGACGGACAGCTCACGGTCACCGCCGACGTCACCTGCACGGCTGTCTTCGATTTCGTTCCGCCGCCGGTGATCGGCGTGACCGACTTCCTCGCCTTCGGCGACAGCTTGACGTTCGGGGTGGTCTCGGAGCCGGTCGGAACCACGTTCAAGCTCGCCGGAACGCCCGAGTCGTATCCGACCGTGCTGGAAGAGATGCTGGCGGACCGGTTTACGACCCAGCGCTTCACGATGGACAACCAGGGCGCTCCGGGTTTTCGCGTCGAGGAGAGTCTCGCTCTGCTGCCGGCGGCCCTGGCGTCGAATCCTCAGGTCATGCTGTTGATACACGGGGTCAATAACCTGGATCCGATCAGCGGGATGAGCCCAAGCGCGATCGCTGCCGGGGTCGCGGAGGCGGCGACCGGGATCGACATGACGGTGCAGCAGGGGCAGGCGTCTGGCGCTGTCGTGTTCGTGGCCACGCTCCCGCCACAGCGTGCGGATGTCAGCCAGGCCCGCGCGGAAGCGGCCCCCATCGTGCGAGTTCTGAACCAACAGATCGTGGCGATCGCAGCGGCCCGCCAGGCGACTCTGGTGGACCTCTTCAACGGCGTCGATCTGTCGCTCATCGGACCCGACGGCCTGCATCCGACTACGGCGGGCTACCGTCGGTTTGCCGAGCTGTTCTTCGCGGCTATCGTCGCGGCCTTCGAGCTGCCGGAAGGTGAGACGCCCGGCGGAACGCCGACGGACGACACGCTTCGAGCCGCGCCTTTCCGGCTCGACGTCGCGCGGGCGTTCCGATGAGCGCCGGTCTCGTTTCGTTCGACGATCTGCGGGACGCCGCGGCGCGCCTCGAGGGCGTCGTGCGTCGCACGCCTCTGGTGCCGGTCGCCGCGCCTGGCGAGCCGCCGGTGCTCCTGAAGTGCGAGAACCTGCAGCTGGCCGGTGCGTTCAAGATTCGCGGCGCCTACAACCTGCTGTCGCGCCTGACGGAAGAGGCAAGGCGTTGCGGTGTGATCACCTACTCATCAGGGAACCACGGCCAGGGTGTCGCCCTGGCTGCCCGCCTCCTTGGCGCTCCGGCCGTCATCGTCATGCCGACGACGGCGCCAGCGGTGAAGGTGGAGGGTGCGCGAGGCTTCGGTGCGGAGGTTCTGTTCGAGGGCACCACGTCATTGCAGCGCAAGGTGCGGGCGGAGCGCGAGGCGGAGAGCCGGGGACTGACGATCATTCCGCCGTTCGATCATCGTCACATCATCGCGGGTCAGGGGACCGTGGGGCTCGAGATCCTCGATCAGTGCCCCGAGCCGGCGCGCGTGTTCGTTCCGATCGGTGGAGGCGGTCTGGTTGCAGGCGTCTCGGCGGCCATCAAGCTGCGGCGTCCCGAAACTCGTGTGATCGGGGTCGAGCCGGTGGGTGCAGCCGCGATGCTCGAGTCGCGCCGGCAGGGCCACCCGGTGACGCTGGATCACGTGGCCAGCATCGCCGATGGTTTACTCCCGGTACGGCCCGGCGATATGACGTTCGCCCACACACAGGCCTACCTCGACGACATCGTGACGGTGACCGACACCGAGATCGCTGACGCCGTGCATTGGCTGTTCGGGCGGGCGCACCTGGTCGTCGAGCCAAGCGGTGCCGCGTCATTCGCCGCGCTACAGCGGCTCGAGGCGACTGGCGATCTCGACGGTCCGAGTGTCGCGGTGCTGAGCGGCGGGAACATCGCGCTCGAAACGTTGACATCGCTCAGGGATCCACTCGGCTGAAGCCTTCGCGCTACAAAATTCTCTGTCTTGATCGGGCCGCGAAATTCGCTGTCGTTCTCGCTACGAGATCGACGGATTCGCGGGGGGATCCGTCCGCGCTGCGGCGCGGCTGAGCTCGGCGGCGCGCTCGCGTGCCGCCTCCAGGGTCTCGATTCGCCCGTCCAGTTGCTCTTCGTAGATCTGCCTCAGCAGGCGGCCCATGGCCGGGCCTGGCGGCACGCCAAGGGCGAGGAGGTCTCGACCTCGAAGCAGCGGGTCCGGTGGACGATGCTCGACGCCCAGAGAGCGCGCACGGTCGAGAAACCAGTCCATCGCCGAGCAGTCGAAGCGGCCGGTTCGTCCGAGACAGTCCGCCTTCGCGAGAATCGCCAATAGCTCGAGGTCGACCTTCTGCGCAAGTCGACGGAACGCGCCGTCGCCGACGCGGTTCGGGGCCTTGTGCCACATGCCGGGCTTGAGGTGATGGGCGACCAGTCCGAGAATCTGATGTCGGACGTCGTAGCCCCCGAGTGTGTGGATGTTGAGCCGGTCGAGCATCGCCGTCGCAGGCTCGACCCCGGCCTCCTCGTGATTGCGACTGCGAATCCGCCCGTCGATGAAGGCCGTCGTGGCCGGCTTGCCGAAGTCGTGGCAGACGGCGCCGAGCATGATCGCAACCTGCTTCGGCTGGTCCAGAGGCTGATCGAGCCCGTCGATGCGCCGCCGCGCCTCATCGACCACCATCAGTGTATGGATCCAGACGTCGCCCTCGGGATGCCATTCCGGCTCCTGCACGCACCCCACCAGCGCAGTCATTTCTGGAAACAGCCGTTCGTCGACGCGCAGATCACGGGCGGTCGCGAGACCGACAGACGGACGTGGGGCGCGGAGCAGCAGCTTCTCCATCTCGCCCCAGATGCGCTCGGCCGGGAGATCGTCCAGATCGATGGATCGGCAGATTCGGGTCGTCTCGGGGACGATCTGCAGGTCGAATCTGGCGGCGAGTTGCACGGCTCGGAGTACGCGCAGGCTGTCGTCGCCGAACGTCCGAGGATCGACGGCGCGTAGGAGCCGGCGATCGAGGTCCGCCCGGCCGCCGTACGGATCGATGTACTCGTCGTTCAGCGGATCCCAGAGGATCGCGTTGACGGTGAAGTCCCGACGACGGGTCGCGTCCTCGATCGAGAGGTCCGGGTCGCCGCGGACCTCGAAGCCACGATGTCCGCGTCCGGTCTTGGAGTCGGTTCGAGGGAGCGAGACGTCGATCGGACCCAGCTTGAAGACGGTGAAGCTCTCACCGACGGTGCTGACCGAGCCGAAACGCTCGAGCAGTGACTTGAGCCTGGAAGCCTCGACCTGGTAGACCTCGAGGTCGACATCCTTCGACCCGAGCCCGAGCAGGCGGTCTCGCACCCACCCGCCGACGATGAACGCCCGGCCGCCGATGGCGCGGACAGACGTGGCGATCTCAAGCGCGCGGTTGCGCGCGTCCGTCTCGGGCGAGGCGGAAGCCATAATCGTTGTAGCGGAAGCTCGGGTCCAGGCTGCTGCGGGCCGACGTACGGCAGATGGTCGTGGCGTGGCGCCAGGCGCCGCCTCGCGACGCACGGCGCGTGCCCTCCGCCGGTCCGGTAGGATTGCGGTCGGGTGACTTCGCGTAGAAGTCGGCGGCGTGCCAGTCAGCGCACCACTCGTGGATGTTCGCGGTGATTCCGTAGAGGCCGTAGCCGTTCGGCGTGCCATCCGACACCGGCCACGGACCTTCGAGTGGTCCGTGTCCGCCATTCGGGATCCAGGCGGGTATCGCCCGGCCCCAGGGGTTCGGCTCGTCTTCCTTGCCACCGCGCGCGCCACGCTCCCACTCGGCTTCCGTCGGCAGCCTGACCGGTAGGCCCTGCGCCGAGTACCACTCGCAGTAGGCAACGGCATCGTTCCAGCTGACCCCGACGACGGGCAGGTCGGGACTCGACAGCTCGGGCAGCGCCCAGTCGCGTGGCTCGTCATGCCCCGTGTCAGCCCGGAAAGCCTCGTACGCGCTCCGAGTGACCGGATACACACCGAGATCGAACCCGTCGACCCACACCCGATGCGCGGGCTTCTCGTCGGGACGACCACGGTCGTTCCCCATGTGGAACCAGCCTTCCGGAATGCTCACGAACGTCGCGTCCACCATCGACCCTCCGGCGCACCGTTTGACGCCACTGACGCTCGCCTCCAGCGCCGTGCCCGGGATGATATCAGAGGGCCGGCTGCTCCCGGCCTCAGAAGGCCTCGGGTCGTCTTGCGTGCCGCGGTCGTATCCCGGACGTCACCGGGCTTCGATACACCGACCGGTTGGGGCGGTAGGTGGCCTGCAGCCTCAGGTCATGGCGGTTGGGGTCTCCCGGGTATCGAAGCTGGGGTCGCTCCGGCCCGAGCCGCCAGCCTGGCGACTCGTACCCGCAGGTGGGACATCGCAGGGTGATCTGCCGGGCGCGCAGATGGACGCGACGCTCGTGGCGCCGTGACGTGCACGTGACGCCCCTGAAGGCCATCGTCGCGCGGCGCCAGGGTCCAAGCAGTCGGTCGCGCTCGCTGTAGATGTCGAAGAAAAGGGGAGCAGTAGCGGGGTCGGTGAGTGTCAGCATCTGGGTCTCGTGTGTTGAGCGGGAAGTTCAGCGCGGACCGACTCGAGCGCGGGTTCGTCTGAGGTTCGTGCCTGCTTATAGAGACCCGGCAGAGCGTCGAAGGTCACATCGCGGGGTAGGGCCCGCGGGGCGTGGCTCGCTTGGTTTCGGGGCGGCGGCCTCCTCGACGAGGCTCCGCAGGACGAAGGTGACGTTGGCGGGTGCCGTAGCGTGATGCCAGCCGGCGCACGATGGCGCTCCGGCCAAACCATGGAAGAAGGTCTTGGACGGGACGTCCAGTATCAGCCCGCGCGATCCGGGCGACACGTGGCGGGCAGCGCGTGTTCGATGCTTCGAGCGTAGTAGCGGAGCACGTTGCGCTCACGGATCCGCAACCGGTCGCCCTCGACCACGAGGATCCCGCGGTCGACCAGGGCGTCGACCGTCCCGTCGAGCGCGTCGCGTCCGCTCGTCACGGCCAGGTTGGCGCCGGCTCGCTCGAGGGTCTCGATCGTCGCGTCGATGCGATCCACGATGGCTTGTCGCGTCATCGAAGGGCGAATGGCACTGGCCACGAGGGCCGTGGGCAGGATCTTGTAGAGGGAACCGATCTGTCGGCGCAGGTCATGGGCCAGCCGTAGCACATCGCGCCGGGAGGTTGCGTCGCAGCCATCGATGGTCATCGGCGTACCGAACGTGACGAACGCGCGCGACTGGTAGCCGACCGAGTACCGCACCATCTCGGCCAGTTCCCGCGAGAACGGGCGCTGTCGTCGCTTCACCCCCTGCTTGGCCAGCACGTGGTCCTCGAGCACGAAGTCGTAGGCGATGGCCACCGGGAGCATGACCAGGTCGGCGTGCTTCGCCTCGAGTGCGGCCTTGATGAGGCCCGTCTTGGGAGCCTTCAGCTCGCCGCTGTAGCTGCGGCCACCCTCCAGGTAGAACAGGAAGTCATGCCGACGGAGCAGCTCCGCCACGTACGCCTTCAGCGTGACGAGGTACGCCGGGTCCTTCGTCGCCCGTCGGATCGGGATGGCCCCGGTCACGTGCCGATGCAACATGCCGAGCGGGCCGCCGAACAGATTGTTCCCGGCGGCGATGATCGGCGGCCGCACGCCGTTGTCGTCGAGTGCGAGCGGCTCGATGAGGTAGTCCGTATGACTCTTGTGATTCGAGACGTACATCACGCGCTGGGTGTTCGTCGCGGCCTGCACGCGCTCGACGTTCTCGACGATGCGTTTGATCTTACGCAGGATGGGGTAGAGCGGATGCTGGAGCGCGCGGTAGATCGGATACCGCTGGGTCGTGCGTAGCTCGTCCAGATAGGCGTAGATGCGCTCTCGCGCCTGTTGCTCCGTCTGGCCGTGGCCTTCACGGAGATAGCGTGCGACCTCGTCCCTGTCGAGGACGGCCTGTGTCAGCTCGTCAAGCATGGCATCTTTGACGCGCGATCTTACCCACCAGCTTCGATCTCCCGACAGAGGGTATCGGCAAACTCGGTCGTGCTCGCCGTGCCGCCAATGTCGCCGGTACGCACGCGACCCGCAAGCAGGACACGCTCGAGCGCCTGCTGGACCCGGGTCGCCGCGTCACCCTCGCCGACGTGCTGCAGCATCATCAGGCTCGAGAGCAACAGTGCCGTCGGGTTGGCTATGCCCCGGCCCGCAATGTCCGGTGCGCTGCCGTGCACGGCCTCGAAGACGGCAGCGTCCGTCCCCAGATTGGCCCCCGGCACCAACCCGAGACCGCCGACGAGGCCGGCGCACAGGTCCGACATGATGTCGCCGTAGAGGTTCGGGAGCAACAGCACGTCGAAGTCTTGAGGGCGCATGACCAGCCGCATCGAGATGGCGTCGATGATGCGTTCGTCGTACTCGATCTCCGAGTGGCGTGCGGCGACGGCGCGCGCGCACTCCAGGAACAGGCCGTCACCCATCTTCAGGATGTTCGCCTTGTGTACAGCCGTTACCTTCCGTCGGCCCTGGCGCCGGGCAAGAGCGAATGCAAACTCGGCGATCCGGGTCGACGCTGCCGCCGTGACGACCTTCAGGCTCTCCACGACGCCTGGCACCACTTCGTGCTCGAGGCCCGAGTACAGCCCCTCGGTATTCTCCCGCACGATGAGCAGATCGACGTCCTCGAACCTGGAGGCCACGCCCGGCAGGTTGCGGACGGGACGCACGTTGGCAAACAGGTCCAGGGTCTTGCGAAGCCCGACGTTGACGCTGGTGAAGCCTTCCCCGATCGGCGTCGTCACCGGGCCCTTGAGCGCGACCGCGTGGCGTCGTACCGAGTCCACGAGCGCATCGGGAAGGGGTGAGCCGGATCGGTCGTACGCGGTCTGGCCAGCATCCTGCCGATCCCAGTCGATCGCGACGCCCGCGGCGTCGAGCACGGTTAAGGACGGCTCCCATGACCTCAGGCCCGATGCCGTCACCGGCGATGAGCGTGATGTGATGCGTCATGCTGACCATGCCGACGTCGTCGAGGCTCGACTCGGAGCCCTGCCGCCCGGGGTCATTCGATCGCTTCCCAGCCCAAGAGGACCAGACAGCCGCCGATATTGATCATCATCAACACGGTCGACAGACCGTGCAGGCGGCCGAACTGGACGCGCCGCGGATCGTCTTCCGCAAGCGATGAGACGGGCGCGGCCATCGACGCCTGCAAGCGCTCGATCTGGCCCGAGACCCAGATTCCCGAATACAGGCTGATGATGAGCATCGCGGCAACGATGCCGCTCCGGATCGAGAGACTCAGGGGGCGCGGGCCGATCACGGCCATGGCCACCAGGGCGAGCAGCATGGCGGCGCCACAGCCGTATGTCAGGTAGTGGAACCGGCGCAACATCTCGCCGAACGCCGCGCCAGCCAGCGCCCGTCCCTCCACGGGAGCCCTCGCTTGGAGCAGCGCGAACGTCGCGGGCGCGGCGATTGCCCCGAGTGTGACCATGCCTCCGAGCCACACGCTGAGGGTGAGAACGTAGACGTAGCGAAGGAGCATCATCCAATCATTATAATTGACCGCGGAACATGACCTCCTTGCCGCACAGCTCGCACGAGCCGATCGCGTGGAAGAGCTGGACCGCCTCGACGATCGCCCACGCCGCGGCGACAGACACGCCCATCGTCCTCGCGCTCGGTCCCGCCTGGTGCGAGGGGTGTGCCCGGATGGACCGGACGGTGTATGCCGATCCGGAAGTTTCTGGGCTCATCCGGAATCGATTCATCCCGATCCGGGTCGACGCGGACCGTCGTCCGGACATCGCGGAGCGCTATACCGTTGGCGGCTGGCCGACCACGGCCTGCCTCACACCGCAGGGCGAGCTGCTCGCCGGCGGGGTCCTGCTCGATGTGCCGGGCCTCACATCGATGCTCGTCGACGTGAACGATGCGTGTCAGACGCGGCCGGATGAGATTTTCGCCCGCGCTCGCGCAGCTGTCGAACAAAGAGCCGACGCCCGGCGCGCTCCTTTGGAGCCAGCGCCGGAGTTCGTCGATGCTGCTCCGGCCTGGCTCGACACCCTCGCGCGCGACGCGTTCGATGCGCGGCACGGCGGGTTCGGCGACCGGCCCAAGTGGCCCCACACAGGCGTACTCCGGTTGTGGCTGCGTCGGTATCGCGAGACGGGCCAGATCGACATCCGTGATCGCGTCTCGGCGTCGCTCGACGCGATGGTGGACGGGGGCTTGTTCGACGCTGTCGAGGGCGGCTTCTTCCGATACGCGGACTCGGCGGACTGGTCGTCGGTGCACTCCGAGAAGCTTCTGGAGGTCAATGCGGACTGCCTGAGTCTGTACCTCGATGCCTGGGCGACGTTCGGCCGCTCACGTGATCGCGAGACAGTCGAGGCGGTTCTTGGCTTTCTGGGTGCCACGCTCTGGGACGCGACCGAGGTGGCGTTCTTCGCGAGCCAGCGAGCCGATGCGGCGTACTACGGTGTCGCATCGGTCGAGGCCCGACACCAGGTCGACTCGCCGCCCGTCGATCGAACGGTGTACGTTGGAGCGAATGCTCGGATGGTGAGCGCGTTGCTCATGCTGGCCGAGGCCACGCGGGACGCGGCGGTCGGCGAGCGGGCACTCGCGGTGCTCGAGCGGCTGCTGCTGCCTGCCTATCGCCCCGGCCACGGCGTCGCACACGTCGTCGAGGCGGCGCCGTCCGTATGGGGGCAGCTCGGGGACCAGGTCTGGACCTGTCACGCGACGCTGGATGCCTTCGAGGCATCCGGCGACGATGCCTATCTCGACCTGAGCCAGGAGCTCATGCTGTATAGCCTTCGGACGATGTGGGACGAGGCTCGAGGCGGATTCTTCGATCGCGCACCGGCTGACGATGGCACGGATATCGGGCTTCTGCGCGATCCGTTGAAGCCGATCGACCTCAACGGCGCAGCAGCGCGAGCCCTGGTTCGACTCTCGCGAATCACCGGGCGGCAAGATTTTTCGGTGCACGCCACCGATACCCTCGCGTCGTGCGAGGGTACGTATCGTTCGCACGGTCTCGGCGCCGCGCCGTACGTCCTGGCAGTCGTCGAGGCGACCGAGCCGGGTCTCGCCGGGCCGACGACCTGACCGCGAGTGTCCCGGTGCGTCGAAGTCGCTGTGGTACACTCCCCAGCCGGAGGTGCCCTTGACGCCCGATCCGTCCTCGCTCGTTCCGACCATTCGAAACCTGGCGACCCAGCTTCGCATCGATTCCGTGCGCGCCACGACCGAGGCCGGCAGCGGGCATCCGACGAGTTGCTGCTCTGCCGCCGACATCGTCGCCACGCTGTTCTTCGGCGAGATGCGCTTCGACCCCGCCAAGCCCCGCGATCCCGAGAACGATCGCTTCGTCCTGTCCAAGGGGCACGCCGCGCCGTTGCTGTACGCTGCCTGGGCCGCAGCCGGGGCCTTCCCGCGCGCCGACCTGCTGCAGTTGCGTCGGATCGACTCGGACCTCGAGGGGCATCCGACGCCTCGCCTGCCGTTCGTGGACGTCGCCACCGGGTCGCTCGGGCAGGGCATGTGCGCTGCGGTCGGCCTCGGGCTGAACGCCCGACGGATCGGATCGGCGTATCGGACGTACGTCCTTCTCGGAGACGGCGAGTCAGCGGAGGGATCGGTCTGGGAGGCAGCGCACGCCGCGGTGCATCACGGACTCGACAACCTGTGCGCGATCACCGACGTGAACGCGCTGGGACAAAGTCGCGCGACACTGTGGCAGCACGATGTCGACCGGTTGGCGAGCCACTGGACGGGATTCGGGTGGCTCGCCCTCGTCGTCGATGGCCACGACGTGCAGGCGATCATGGACGCTCTGGCCACGGCGCGTGAGACCTCGGGACGACCGACCGTCATCCTGGCCCGAACCCTGAAGGGCAAGGGGGTGTCGCTGGCCGAAGGTAAGGACGGCTGGCACGGCAAGCCGTTTGCGAAGGGCGAGCAGGCGGACGCCGCGCTGGCGGAACTCGAGTCGCAGTTCGTGGGCACAGCATCCACCGACCCCGTCATACCGCCGCCGACACGCTCGGCTCGTTCGGGGAACGCACGGTCGGCCGGCGCCGACGATATGCCGCCGCCCAGCTACCCGATGGGTGACACGGTGGCGACGCGCGAGGCCTATGGCCGCGCGCTCGCCCGTCTTGGCGACATCGAGTCGAGCGTGGTCGTCCTGGACGCGGACGTGGGGAATTCGACGTTCAGTTCACTGTTCGAGCAGTCCAAGCCGGACCGGTTCTATCAGTTGTTCATTGCCGAGCAGGTCATGGTCGGGGCTGCCATGGGGCTGGCGAGCCAGGGCGCGATCCCGCACGCTTCGACCTTCGCGTGCTTCCTGTCGCGTGCCTACGATTTCATCCGGATGGCGGGCATCAGCGGGCTCAACCTCAAGCTGGCTGGCTCCCACGCCGGCGTGTCGATCGGCGAGGACGGGCCGTCACAGATGGCGCTCGAGGATCTGGCCATGATGCGCGCCGTGCCCGGGTGCGCGGTGCTGTACCCGTGCGACGCCGTCAGCGCCGAGCGCCTGACGACCCTCGCGACTTATACGGACGGGCTCACCTACATCAGGACGAGCCGTCCCAAGACTCCCGTGATCTACTCGGCGGACGAGCGGTTCACGATCGGCGGTTCCAAGGTCCTGCGACAGAGTCCTGACGACGCGGTCACGGTCGTGGGGGCGGGCGTCACGGTCTTCGAAGCACTCGACGCCCACGATCGGCTGGCCGCCGAAGGCACGGCTATCCGGGTCGTCGACGCGTACTGCGTGCAGCCGATCGATGCGGCTGCGCTGGTGCAGGCGGGAACCGAGACGCACGGCACGATCATCACAGTCGAGGACCACTACCCCAGTGGTGGGCTGGGGGACGCGGTCTCCGAGGCGGTCGCGTCGCACGGGATAAGCGTCCATCGGCTGGCGGTCCGTGAGGTTCCGCGCAGCGGCGGCTCGAAGGAGTTGCTCGAGCGTTTCGGCATCTCAGCCGGGCGCATCGTCGAGGCCGTACGAGAGGTCGTGAACCGCCGCCGTTGACGCTCGGCGTCACCCCGCGTCGACCGGTCGCACCTCGAACATTGCGGCGAAGAGCTGTCGCAACAGATCGCTCCGCTGGCCGAGCAGATCGAAAAGCTCCTCGCGCTCGATCCGAAGCGCGATGCCCGGTCGGATGACGTGAGCCTCGCGGCCCATCGGGAGACCCGCGAGCGCCTCGTAGATTCCGATCGCGTCGCCCGCCCGCGCCGACGCCGGCGGCTCGGTCGAGGACTCCAGCGAGAGCGCACCCGCCACGACGACCCACAGTGCCAGAGGATCGGAGGGCCCGAACAGCTGGGCGTCGGCCTTGGCCTCTACCTGCCGAGCGATGGCGGCGAGGTGGAGCAGTTCGTCGCTCCCGACGCTCGAGAAGGGGTGGACACGTTGCAGGACCATGACCTTCTGGACCGGCGAGAGATTCCCCTGGGCCAGCGGTGCGAGTGCCGCCGAGTCGCCACCAGGCTGGACGAGCCGGGCCTGCGAGTCGGTCGAGCGCTCGACGAGCAGCCTGAACAGGCCCTCCACGAGGGACGGATTATCCGCCAGGAGCGTCCGGCAGACTTCCGTCTGGATCGCCAGGCTGACGCATGCCGTGTCCGTCCGGATCGTCCGGGTCATCGGGCTACCCTCGAGCACTTCCTCGAAGGCGATGGGGGCGGGTGGCTCGATCGGTTCCGCATCGCCCGTGGCCTGGTGGGCGGTCATCCGGCCGTCGAGCAGGAACTCCAACGACTCCGGCACCGCCCCCTCGTGGTAGAGCGAGCGATTGGCCTCGTGACGGATCTGGGAGCCTGCCTCGGCGATCCGGACCAGCTCGTCGACCCACACCGCCTCGAACAGCGGTAGTTGCCGGATGCGGTCCGCGAGTTCGATGGCGGGCAGCGGTTCGAGCCACAGGGCGCGTCGCCGCTCCTCCGGCATGCGGTGGTCGGCGAGCGCTAGGGACGCCGCTTCGAACACGTGCCAGTCCTCCGCGGAACGGTGGGCGAGGATGTACTCGATGTCGTCGACGAGGCTCCAGATGCGCTGGGTCCGCACGAGGTTGATGGCCGCGGCGGCGACGACTGGATCATCGTCGTTGATCAACTGGAGTAGTGTCTCCTCGACATCGCGGGGCCGGGTCCGCAGAAAGACGTTGCCCTTCCGAACGCGCGCGTCGAGCGGCATGTCCTCGAGGATCGGCATGACGCGCTTCCGGATCTCTCCGGTCAAGATGTTGTCGAGCAGCTCGGCCGCGCTCGAGTTCGCACGGGCGTCACCGTGCTCGAGGGCCCAGCGGGCGTCGGTGATGTCCTTCGAGGGATACAGCAGCCCGAGGAGGCGATAGAGACGGTCGCGTGTACGCTCCGCCTTCTCCTCGAGGGCCCGCGCGAGCAGCGTGTCGGTCGACAGGTTCGCGAGGACGAACAGGTTGTGATGCAGGCTGAGGCTGTTGTAGTGCTCGGAGGCGTCCCTCAGCGCGCGCTTCTCCAGTGGTGCACGGTCGAAGGACAGCTCCGGGTGCTCGCGGTGCAGCTTGCCGAGCGCGGCGATGACCTTGTAGCGGAGGAAACCGTCGGGGTCGGCCAGCGCCGCGATCAAGATGTCCATCGCGCGCTGTGACGGGATCCGGGCAACGGTCGCCGGCAGGTGGCGCCGGACCCACGCGTCCTCGTGCGGATCGTTCAGGAAGTGCTCCAGCGTGTCGAGTACTGGTTCGCCGTAGCTCACGAGCACGTCCCGAGCGCTCGCCTTGAGCACGCGATGCCTCAGCAGCGAAACGAGCGCGGGCACGAAGATGAAGTCGGACGTGCCTGAGGCCTGGACGCTTCGCATCGCCTCGGCGGCCACGGCCGGGTTGGCGTCGTAGAGGAGCGGTATCAGCAGGTGCTGGAGTCGGCCGTCGGGCACTTGGCGGACGGCAGCAGCGACCTCCCGGCGAGCCGGCGCAGCCGATTCGCGCGAATCCTGAGCGAGCCGTGTGAGCACGCGTTCGGCCGCCTCGACGTCTTCGGGCGCGCCCGTCTTTGCCAGGACCGTCGCGGCCGTGGCGACGGTTTGGGGATCTTCCGCGTCGAGATACGGTCGAACCAGGTCGGTGGCCTCGCGGCCCTGAATGCCCGCCAGCGCCCCGAGCGCAGCGGCGCGCACGTCCCGGTCGTCGTCCTTGAGCATGCGCTGGATGTTGGGGATCCACTGGCGTGCGATATCAGGCTTGGCTGCGCCCAGCGCGACGAGCGCACGCGTCCGCACCGCCTTCGACTCGTGATGCAGCAGCAGCGGCGTGACCAGGTTGCGTTTCTCGAGCGACTCCAACACGTCGATCGCATACAAGACGCGCCGCTCGTCGGCGCTGGCCAGCTCTTCCATCAATGTCTCGACCGTCGAGAGATCAGCGACGCTGAGCCGCATCTCGGCCGGCTGAATCTGCTGCTCGGCGATGCTCTGGCGGAACGCCGAGAGGTAGCCGCGGCGAGCTCGAACCGAGAGCGCGATCCAGAGCACGGTGATCGTCAGACTCGCGAGCCCGAGTCGTTGCCAGTCCAGCGCCAGCCCCCAGGGCTTGATCAGGACGAGCAAGACGATCGCGGCCACGCCCTGGGCGACCCGATCCACCGTGACGTCGACGAAGGACTTGGCCTTGTACTTGAGGTCGGCCGTCAACGGGAGAAACAGGATCTCGCGGGTCGTCTTGTCCACCGTGTAGCGCAGCGACTGGTCGGCCACGCGGGCGAGTCCCGGTACCCACAGGGCGGCGTTGAGCAGCATGAACAACGCGGTCGAGCCGAGCGTCACAGGCAACACCAGCAGCGCGAAACCGATCCCGAGCAGTCGATGAATACGGCTGGTCAGCCACACCTGAATGATGAAGCCGATGGTCGACATGAACAGCTGCACCTGGCCCAAGAACGCCGTAATGGCGTCGGTGGCCTGGGCGCCCTTCGACGCGGCCGCGGCCATGTTGAGCTGCTGTTCGATGATCGACGCGCCGATCGCCGCGAAGCTGATCACCATCGCGATGATCTGGAGGTGCTTGGACTCGCGCAGCATCCGCAGCGCCTCGAGCGCTCCGACTCCCTCCTTCGTCTTCGGGGTCGACGCATCGGCGGTCTCTCGGGGTTGCTCCCGCGCGATGATCGCCATGACGACAAACACGCACAGCGTCAGGAGCCCTGCGCTGTAGAGCAGGAGGTTGGTCGTGCCGATCTCGGTGGCATAGCCGGTCAGCAGGGCGGATCCGGCGATGCCGCCGAGCGGCGCGCCACCGCCGATGAAGCCGAACAGTCGTTTGGCCTGCCGGGGGTCGTAGACGAGGTTGGCCAGCGTCCAGAATTGGCTGATCAGCAGCAGGCCGAGGATCTTGCCTGTGAAGAAGAAAGCGATCGACACCCAGCTGCGTGGCGTCTGGAACAGCACCCAGAACACCAGCAGGATCACCACCATGGCGGCCTGCGTCACCGGCAGGCCCCATCGCCGGGGCAAGTGGCTCGTGATCCAGGCGTAGCCCGCCATGACCACCCCGATCAGCAGCCCGACGGCCAGCAGCACGTACGGCAGGTTGTCTGCGCCGAGATCGGAGATGAACCTCGAGCGCGTGATCGGCTTGACGATGTTGTACGAAGACATCGCCAGAAAGGAATAGCTGAACATCAGGAGGCCCGTGAAGACCTCCTCTTTCCTGAACTCGGCGATGGGGGCGAGGATGCGCTGACCGAGTGAAGTGCTCATCGCGTTAACCGGGGAGCCTGGGTGACGATGGCAAACGCCGGGGATGGCACGAGGGTCCGACCCGCCGGCCATGTAACTGAACCCGGCTAGCTTAGTGCATCCCGGCCCTGGACTGCACGTGGATCCACTACACTGGGCGTCATGCCGCCAATACGCCGCCGAGCTCGGCCGCCCGCGGCGGGCGCGGGGCGCGGATGAAGGCCCGGCTGCTGGGGTTCTTCAACGTCCGGCCGGACGAGGTGCGTCCCTTGACGCTGGCCTTCGTGTCCGTCTCGCTGGTCGTCGCGTCGTTTCTGCTCGCCAAGCCGATCCGCAATGGCCTGTTCCTGAATCAATTCGGCGCATACAAGCTCGTCTACGTGTACGTCGGCGTGCCTCTCGTCCTCATGGCCTTCGTGCCGATCTACACGCGGCTCGCGGCGAACCGCAGCCAGCAGTACGTGATCCTCGTCACGCAGCTCTTCTTCGTCAGCAACGTGTTGATCTTCTGGTACCTCTTCACGTTCCACGAGGTGGCGATCCTGCCGGCCGTGTTCTACATCTGGGTGAATTGCTACGGCGTGATTGCGCCCGTCCAGGCGTGGACGTTCGTGCACAGCCTGTTCGACACGCGCCAGGCGCGTCGGTTGTTCGGTCTGGTGGCCAGCGGCGCGAGCGCGGGGGCACTGGCGGGCGGCCTGCTCGCGAGCGTGCTCGTCGGCCCGGTGGGCGGCACGGTCAACTTGATGCTCGTGCTCGCGGCGCTCATCGCGGCCGGCGCCATCGTCGTGGTCCTCCCGGGGCGCCCCGCCGCCGCACGGGTAGCCACGTCCGAGCGCCGTCTCCGTGCGCCGTTTCGCCGGATGCTCGTCGAGATCGCGCAGAGCCACTACATGAGGCTGATCGCGGGGCTGCTCGCGCTGGTGTCGATCGTCACCCAGTGGACGCAGTTCCAGTTCAGCCTGGTCGTCACCGAGCGATTTGCGGGCGACGCAGATCGGCTGACCGCCTTCTTCGGCGAGTTCAACTTCTACCTGGGGTTGGTGGCGCTGGCCATCCAGCTCCTGGCAACCGGACCGGCGCTTCGTCGCTTCGGGATTGGTGTGACGCTCCTGGTGCTGCCGATCGCACTGCTGCTCGGCTCGTCGCTCGTCGTGCTGTTCCCGCTCATGTGGGCCGTGCTCCTGACCAGCGGGCTGGACCAGGGCCTTCGATGGTCGGTGGACAAGGCGTCGTTCGAGCTCCTGTACCTGCCGCTCGATACGAGTGTGCGCGCGAGGGTCAAGAGCACAATCGACATGATCATCAGTCGCCTCGCGGACGGCGTCGGTGGCATCCTGCTCGGCCTCGCCACGCAGGGGTTCAGCCTCTATGTCGTGACGCTGCCCGGCGCCGGATTCGGCCTGCGCGGGGTGGCGGCCATGAACATCCTGCTCGTCGGGGTCTGGGTGGTCGTCGCCCTCGCGTTGCGGCGCGGCTACGTCGAGACCATCCGCGAGAGCATCCGGCAGCATCGCCTCGATGCGGAGCGATCGGCCGCGGCGTTGTTCGATCGCAGCATCGCGGAGGTGCTGAACGCTCGGCTCAAGGACGAGAATCCGGAGGAGATCTTGTACGCGCTGAGTCTGCTCGAGACCCAGCAACGGTACATCCCGGATGAAGCGGTCCACTTGTTGCTGCATCATCCGTCGAACGAGATCCGGCGGCGTGCCATGTCGATTCTGCGGACGGCTGGCGACCAGGCGGTCCTTCCCCAGGTCGAGCGACTGTTGGAGGACCCGGATCTCGAGACGAGAACCGAGGCACTGCTGTACCTCTCCCGGCACGTCGCGATCGACCCGCTGGAGCGGATCACGGAACTCGGAGATTTTCCGGACTTTTCGATCCGGGCGGGCATCGTGTCGTTTCTGGCCAGGCGGGGTCCGAGCCAGAATCTCGACGCGGCTGCCGTGCTGCTCGACGCGATGGTGGGCGAAGTTGGCCCACAGGGCGGGCCGGCCCGGTTGGAGGCCGCACGGCTGCTGGAGACCCTGCCGGACGAGTTCGGCGCCCAGGCCAAGCGGCTGCTGAGCGACCCGGACGCCCACGTCGTCCGTTTCGCGCTCCGCGCCGTGGGGCGGCACCGGAATCACGAGATGATCCCGGACGTGCTCGCGCTCCTGGAGTCGGTGCCGCTGTCCGCGGAAGCGACGCGCACGCTCGCGAGCTTCGGCGACAAGAGCGTCGGCGCGCTCCGCGACGCGCTCCTCGACGCAGCCCTGTCGCTCAAGATCCGGCGGAAGATTCCCGTCGTCCTGATGCAGATCGCCACGCAAAAATCACAGCAGGCGCTGATGGAGAGCATGCTGCAGGCGGATACCTCGCTCCGGTTCCGGATCATCGCTGCGCTCAACAAGCTGCAGCGCGACCACTCGGAACTCGTGCTCGATCGTCAGACGATCGAAATGATCCTTGCGGCCGAGATCCTGGGGCACTACCGCTCCTACCAGATCATCGGGACCCTCGATGCGGCACTGGCGAAGGGCAGCACCATCGGAGCCACGCTGAATCTGTCGTTGGACCAGGAGGTGGAGCGGATCTTCCGATTGCTAGGTCTGCTCTATCCTGAACAGGACTTTCATACCGCGTACTTCGGCCTCCAGTCGAAGAGCCCCGAGCTTCGAGCCAACGCGCTCGAGCTGCTCGACCATATTCTGAGCCCGCGGTTGCGTGATCTGCTGCTGCCGCTGCTGGACCGGCAGGTGAGCATGGCCGAGCGGGTCCAGCTGGCGAATCAGCTGGTGGGCGCGTCCGTGGACACGCGAGAGCAGGCCGTGGACGCGCTGCTGCGTAGCGACGTCCCTTGGCTACGGGCGGCGGCCGTGCACGCCATCGGTGCACTCGGCCTCCACGACCTCGACGACGCGCTCGAGGTGAGCCTCGGCGACGAGGATCGCGACGTGCGAGAAACGGCGCGGCTCGCCAGGGAGCGGCTCGCCGAAGCGAGAGAGGCGGAGACGCTCCTCGAGGTGAGTGATGCGGAGGGCACCGTCGAGGCTGCTGAATCGATGGGCGTAGGTTGAGCGTCCAGCCGGGTCACTCGGCCAGGTCGGGCATTGGCGCCATCGCTCGCTTGTGCCCACTCTGCTCGATCAGTACGCGGATCCGTTCGGCGGTCGCCGACGACAGCGTCCCGGGTCCCTCGGTCAGGTAGACCTCGAGTTCGTCGTATCCGAAACCCATCTCCTTCTCGTCGGTTTGACCCGGCCACAGCCCGGCGCTGGGCGACTTGTCGATGACCGCCGTCGGGACGCCGAGGTCCCGGGCCACCGATCGCACCTGGCTCTTCAGCAGTCGCCCGAGTGGGAGCAGGTCGACACCGCCGTCGCCGTACTTGGTGTAGTAGCCGATCGCGAGTTCGCTGCGATTCCCGGTGCCAGCGACGAGGTACCCGAGCACGTTCGCCATGTAATACAGCGTTGTCATGCGTAGCCGCGGCTTGACGTTGGCCAGAGGAAGCGGCGATCGCATGTCCTGATTCGTAGCGGCGCCACCTGCCAGCGACTCGTGGCAAGTTTGCAAATCGCTCGTCAAGGTGTCGTAGGCGCGTGCCAGATCGACTCGAGCGACCGGCACGCCGAAGTGGTCGGCTACCGCCCGGGCGTCGACCTCGTCCTCCGGTGCGCTGTGGCACGGCATCACGACCCCGACGACGGCGTCCGGCGTCGCCAGCGAGGCGAGCCCGAGCACGACTGCCGAATCGATTCCACCGCTGAGGCCGACGGTGAGGCCACTCGCGCCCGACTGCTCGACGTGCTGCCGCATCCATGTGGCGATCGTGCTCGCGATCGTGTTGGCAGGTGCCGGGACGGTCATCGGTCGACTATAGCGCTGCCTCGGATCCGCGGCAAGCGAGCGATGCGCCATCGCCAGCTACTTGGTATCGTTGCCGATCGCCTCTGCCGCCGGTGAATCCGGCCAGACCGGAGTCGGTGAAGCCGTGTACTGGGCGTGGGCCAGTTCCTGCTGGAAGTAGGCCGTTTGCGAGGCGTAGAACTGCAGCTTCGCCGCCAGTCGAGCGACGATGTAGACCTGACCGACCAGGATGGCGCCCCACGCAGCCAGCGCGCCCCCGGTGGCGCTAGGCACCAGGAGGCCGTAGAGGGCGAGCAGGATCACGAAGACGAGTCCGTTCAACAGATACAGGCCGGCCGTGGCAACCGGTCGTCGCTTCACGAACCGCCAGCCCGCGAGGCACGCGCCAACCATGCTTCGTCGGTCTTCCACGACGACCCGAATCTTCGCGTAGTCCAGGATCAGGTTGACCGACACGAGCAGCGCCCCGAAGACCAGATAGAGCGCAAGACGGATGAAGAAGCCGGTGCGCTCGACCGTCGTGTCCAGCGTGAGCGCGCCGTACAGATCGTCGAGCAGCCAGCCGTGCACGTAGCCGAACAGGATGTAGTACGCGAGGCCGGCGATGATGGCCAACCGCAGGAACCTGACGAAGTGGACGCCGCACGCCGGGAAGAAGCCCTCCGGGCGGGTTGCGCGCCGTCGCGCGTACCGGTCGAGGATGCCACCCACCAGGAACGTCCAGAGGGTGATGTACGCCGCAATCGCTCCGAGGAGACCCACCTGCCTGGAGCCGTGGTCCAACAGGGTGCTGAGATTGTCCAGCGGCGCCGCGAACCCGATGATCGTGGGGCGGAACGTCGCGGCGAGCCCGTCGGCGCGCTCGGCGTACTCCTGCCACCAGTCGTAGCTCGTGCCGTCGGCTACACGGTCGGCGATCGCGCTGTCCCCGAGGTCGGACGCGATCGCGCTCTGCATGGTGAGCACGAGCGGGACGCTGACCAACAGCGTGACCACGTAGACGCCGCCGAGGATGACCGGCGCGTGAGCGACGCGTCGGGCGCCGTCAGCGAATGCGCGCAGCAGCATGGACATCGGTACCGGGCGTTCTCCTCCGGCCGCCTGCGAGGCCCCGGGTGCACTCACACGAAGAAGGCATGAGTCAGCAGCAGGTCGTGAAGCCAGGTCATCCACGTCAGCGCCCACCGCGTGGCCGCCTCCGGTCCTCGCGGCTCCAGTGATTTGCTGTTGTTCGTGTAGTCGACGTCCAGGAGCAAGACCCGATCCGGATCGACGTGAGCCTGCACGGCCTGCGACTGCCCCTCGAATGTGTACATCTTCCATCGGGCGACGCCGTCCCACGACTCGCGCTGCTCCTCGCCGTCGGCGAAGAGCACGAGAACGTCGACCGGGAACGTGGCCTCGCCGTAACGCCGCACCACGACGGTCGTTCTGAACTGGCCCTGGGTCTCGGTCTGCGCCTGGAACCCGGGGGAATCCGACGTCTCGAAGTAGCCTCGCCCACTGGCCGGCTCGCTCGTCAGCTCCGCGATGCCGTAGTCGAACACGTTGGAGGAGCGGTGGGCCTGGTTGATGAACCAGGTCAGATCGCGGCCCGCCACGTCATTGAGCGCGGCGAAGAGGTCGTCCGGACCTGGGTGTCGGAACTTCCACCGATCGAAGAACGTCGCGAGGACTTGCCGGAGGGTCGGCCAGCCGAGGTGGCGCTCGAGCGTGTGCAGCCACAGCGCCGTCTTGTTGTACGTGATGCGCCCGCCGGTACCCGGCCAGTACCGATATGACGGGGTCGCCGGGACATCGCTCTCGGCCGCACTGCGGTAGCCGCTGAGCCGGTTGCCGTCGGTGGCGCGCGACCGGGGTAAGTCACGCAGCACCCACGGCACGAAGCCGCCGAAGTATCGGTTCACGACGTAGTTCGGCTCGAAGTCTTGAGCGATCACGCGGGCGGTGGCGAAGGTGTTGATCCCTTCATCCATCCAGGCGTGCTCGAACTCGTTGTTGCCGATGATGCCGTACCAAAACTGGTGGCCTGCCTCATGAATCGTGACGCCCTCGGGCTGGGTCACGTCGGCTGGTACCCACCACCGACTGCCTGCCGTGAACAACGTCGGGTACTCCATGCCGCCCGTGCCACTCCGCCAGGCCGGGTCGACGACCGTGATGTGCCCGTAGGGATACGGACCGAACCACTCGCCATAGTACTTGAGCGTCGCGCGGGTGGCGGCGAAGTGCCGATCCGCCTGCGCGACGTGTTCCGGCTGGAGGAGAAGGCGAATCCCGACGTCGGGCAAGGTCGGGTGCTCGAAGTTGGCGGTGCGTTCGACGAAATCCGGGCTCGTCGTCCAGACGAAGTCGTGGACGTCCTCCTGGTAGAAACGGTGCGTGGTCGTCCCGTTGGTGTTGTCGCGTCGCTCGCGCTCGAGGCCGGTGGCACCGATCACCCACGCCATCGGGATCGTGAGACGCACGTCGTACACGCCGTAGTCGGCGTAGAACTCGGTGCCGCTGTGAAACTGGTGGCAGTTCCAGCCGTCGTCCTCGAGCACGCCGATCTTCGGGAACCACTGCGCGATGAAGAAGTAGTTCCCGATCGCGCCCGTCCGAGCGAACGTGCGCGGGATGTGCGACGTCCACTCGAGTTCGATGTTGAGCGAATCCCCCGGGTCGATCGGCGCGGCGAGCGGGACCCGCATCACCGTTCGATCTGCCTCATTCCCGTCATCGGGCGCGATGTACTGAATGCGATCCGTGAGGTCCAGAGGTGCGCCCGCACCCAGCAGTCGGACGCGAGTCACGTCGATCCAACCCCAGTCCTCCGCGGGCCGAGTCGCCAGCCGCCGATCGCCCGCGAGCGCGCGCTCGCGCAGCCACGTGGACTCCGAGTTACGCCACGCGTTGTAGTAGAGGTGGAAGCGAAGCTCCGAGGTCTCGGTCGACGAGATGTTGCGCCAGGTGAGGATCTCGCGGCCCGTCAGCGTTCGGCTCTCGGGATCGAGCCGCACGTCGATCGTGTAGCTCGCGTTACGCGGGGATCGCGCACCAGGCAGCGGAGTGTCCAGCGGTGCAGGCTCTTCGCTGTCGGCGTCCGTCTCGACGGCCTCGGATGGTTCCTGGGTGGCAGCGCCCTGGAATGCGGAGCCCCTGGCGTCGAGAGCCGGATCGAGCCACACGGCGAACAGGATCGTTCCCGTCAGAACGGCTACGAGTACGCGACGCATGGCGAAACCTCCATTCCGGAGGGAAATGCTATACCAATCGGCCGAGAATCGAGCATGCTGTCCGTCGGTGCGCTCCCGCGCAGATGTTATAATCCATCGTTTTTGGACCGGTCGCCTTTCGTTCTCATGCCCCAGGACTCATCTCATGCCTATACGCGTCATGCACTACGGCCTCGGCCCCATTGGACTCGCCGTCGTCAAACAACTGGCCGAACGGAAGGGATTCAGGAGCGTCGGCGGGATCGACATCGCCGAGGACAAGGTCGACCGCGATCTTGGTGACGTCGCAGGGCTCGGCCGACGATTGCGCGCCAAGGTGTCGAGCGACGCCCGTGCGGCGCTGAAGGCCGCCAAGCCAGACGTGGTCGTGCTGTGCACGAGCTCGTCGCTCAAGAAGGTCGTGCCACAGATCGAGACCGTGCTCAAAGCCAGGGTCCCGATTGTCTCGACCACCGAGGAGATGGCCTATCCGGTGGGCGGGAACCGCCGGCTCGCTCGGCGGATCGACGAACTGGCCAAGCGCTTCAAGGTCGGCGTCCTGGGCACCGGCGTGAATCCCGGGTTCACGATGGACGCCTTGCCGATCACGCTGACCGGCGTGTGTGAGCGCGTCGACGCCGTGTTCGTGGACCGCGTGCAGGATGCGAGCGTGCGGCGGCTGCCGTTCCAGCAGAAGATCGGTGCCGGGCTGACCACCGAGGAGTTCCAGGCGCGTGTCGACGCCGGCAGCGTCCGGCACGTGGGCCTCGCTGAGTCGGTCTCGATGATCGCCGGTGCGATGGGCTGGAAGCTCGATCGCATCACCGACGACATCGGGCCGAAGGTTGCCGAGAAGCGGATCGCAAGCCCGTTCCTGACCGTCGATCCTGGCTATGTCTGCGGCCTCGTACAGGACGGCATCGGGTACCGCGACGGTCGACCGGTCATCACGCTCCACATGCAGGCGTACCTCGGCGCGCCCGAGTCGTACGATGCGGTTAGGATCGACGGGTCGCCGGCGCTGTCGATGAAGATCGCCGGCGGAGTGCATGGCGACGTGGCCACGGCCTCGATGGTGGTGAACTCGATTCCGAAGGTGCTGGCCGCCTCCGCCGGATTCCACACCATGCGCGACCTGCCGATCCCGTCGTTCTTTGGCGGGAAACTCTAGGCAATTACGTACGCACAGAGCCCGGCGCCCAAAGCCGTGCTCAGCCGTCCAGCTGAAGCCGCTGCCGCTTTAGATACAGACCCTTGCGCGACAGGCCGAGGAGCCGGGCGGCTGGCTCGAGCCGGCCGCCGGTTCGTGTGAGGGCGTGCCCGATCAGCGCTCGCTCCAGCTCGTCGGTCGCCGAAGCCATGGGCTGGCGCAGCGACAGCTGTACCGCCTCGGTCGACCGATCGGCCTCCGCCGGAACCGTGCGTCGGCTGGCGCGGATGTGGGGCGATAGCAGTTCCGGACCGATGATCGAGCCCGGCTCGGCGAACGCCACTAGGCGCCGCATCTCGTTTCCAAGCTCCCGGACGTTGCCCGGCCAGCGGTGGAGTAGCACGAACTCGAGTGCTTCGTCGGAGAGCCGGGCCGGCGCGCGGCCCTGCTCCTCGGCGTGCAGCTCCAGAAAGTGCTGCGCCAGCGGCGGGATCTCCTCGCGGCGCTCTCGTAGTGGCGGAAGCGGCAGACGGATCACGTTGAGCCGGTAGTACAGGTCCTCCCGAAACGTGCCCTCGCTGACGAGGCGATCCAGGTCGGCGTTCGTGGCGGCGACGATCCGAACATCCACCGGGACCGGGCTGGACGCGCCGAGGGGATGTACGTAGTGCGTCTCGAGGAAGCGGAGCAGCTTCGGCTGCACATCCGGACTCAGCTCGCCGATCTCGTCCAGGAAGAGCGTGCCTCCCTGCGCCGCGCGAATCACGCCAGGAAATTGCTCCGTTGCACCGGTGAAGGCACCGCGGCGATGCCCGAACAGCTGGCTGTCGAGCAGGTCCCTGGGCACGGAGTTGCAGTCGAACGGCAGGAACGTCCGGCCGGCTCGCGAGGAGCTGTCGTGGATCGCGCGGGCGAGCAGTTCCTTCCCGGTCCCGGTCTCGCCCGTCAGCAGAATCGGGATGTCGGTCGGAGCGGCCTGACGGGCCGTTGCCAGGATGTCCAGCATGTTCTTGGAAACGAACACGCCACCGCCCAGGCTGGCGGCTGCCGGCTCCGTGTCCCAGAACGATGCCCGTCGCCTTTTCTGCTGCGCCGCGCGCTCCAGCTCTCGCGCCTGCTGGACGAGCTTCCGGACGGCTGCCAGCGTCTCGGTGGCCTCGAAGGACCTCGGAGGCTCGACCAGCAGCACGACACCGTCGCCGTCGAGCGGGATCTCGATCGCGTCCGGCGAGCCTGCGTCGATCGGCTCGAGCGAACCGTCCTCGTTGCGGCGCGCGAGGCGACACGGCCCGTCGTAGCCTTCACGGTCCAGGAGATGCAGTAACTCTCGGCCCATGAGGTCGGGCCGGCTGGCGAGCTCGAGCAAGAGCGTCACGCCTTCGAGTCCGCCCGGTCGCCAATCATTTGGTGGTTCGTGATCGCGCCGGACCGTGGTGACGCGCGCGGGTGCCACGTCCTCGGGCAGATTGGAGCGCCGGTCCGCCCCGATGCGCATCCGGAGGCAGGCGTTGCCGATGCTGTCGGCAACGCGGTGCGCTCGATCGAAACGCCTCGCCGCAGCGTGCGTCTGCCCCTGGCGCGCCAGTACGACGCCTCGGACCCGCTCGATCTCGGCCGAGGTATCGAGCGAGGTCGAGTCGCAGGTCGCCGACGCGTCGGCCAGCAACTGGCCGGCCTCGACGTGGCGATCGAAGTGTGCGAGTGCATCGGCCTTCAAGACCCTGAAGAGCCCTCCGAGGAGACGGTCCTCGCGCGCCGCGGCGATCTCGATCGCCGTCGAGGCCAGGTCCGCTGCCTCCGTCCACCGCTCGCGGCGCAGCAGCAGCCGGATCTTCGTCTGGTGAATCCAGAGATCGAGCCACGACGGCTGATACTGATCCCGTGCCGGATTGAGCCGGTCGATTTCCTCGAGAAGTTCCTGACACTCGTCCAGTTGGCCTTGCGTCAGCTTGAGCTGGGCGTAGCTGTCGAGCAGGGAGACGCGCGCCTTGGTATTGGTAGCCGCAGTGGCAAGCGCCTCGGTCAGAAAGCGGTGCGCGTCACTAAACTCTCCTAGGTAGAGCTTGGCTTGTCCCAAGTTCGCGAGTGCTCCCAGTAGCGTTCTTCGGTGACCAGATTCCTCCGCGCAAGCGAGCGCTAGTTCCGCTGCCTCTACAACGCTCTCGAACTTGTTCGCGATTTGGTCGATGCCGCACACGTCCAGTTGAAGGATCCCCTGCAGCCAGACGTTGGGATGACGACGAAGGAGTGATGCCGCGAGATGCACATGATGCGTCGCGGTCTGAATCGACCCCCGTTTCGCCTCCAGTCTTCCAATGCAGATGTGAAGGCTAGCGGCTATCCTTGGGTCGCCGCATCGGGCTGCATTTCTTTTGGTTTCTCTGGCAAGTGCAGCGACTGTTTCAAGAGCGGACACGTCCGCAAGCGTCGCAATCAGACTCAACTGCGTCCAGCAGGTTTGCTCGAGATTCCCCGATTCTTCAGCGAACCGCAGAGCGCGCTGTAGGTGCTGCAGCGCATCACCCAGCTGTCCTCGCTCTTGATTGAGACCGCCGAGGATGACGTGGCAGCGAGCACGAAGGGCCTTCGAGAGACTGCGTGTTTGGAGTGTCTTCTCCGCCACCTCTTCGGCGTGCGGATCGTCGCCGACATTGCGGAGCATCTCTGCCTTGAGGACCCGATAGAGATCGAGTTCAGAGTTGCTGATTCCGGCCTCCACCTCTTCAATCCGTTTCAGCGCCGCGGAGAATCGCCCGGCCTGCGCGTCCGCTAGAATCGGGCCGAGTAGGTGTGTCGGCATCTACGTCTCCGAAGGAATACGCCTTGTTTCGCCGACTCTCGCGGCCGAACTATCGCCGGTCGCGTAGCAGCAGGGGCCCGGAGGTTGTCCGGCGATCTCTCTGTCTTTCGGTTCGGGTGACGTCTTCGTGCACCAGCCAGGGCGGTGGACGCAAGAAGCATGCTCCGGGGTCCTCGTGGAGCCAGCTTCTGTCTGCGGGGGCTTGAAGATGGCCCCCCGGGCGGGGAGTGGAGATGCCCGGGAGGCCGCGAGGCTAGTCGCCCCAGACGATTCGGTCGCCCCAGACAATCCGGTCGCCCCAGACGATCCGGTCGCCCCAGACGATCCGGTCGCCCCAGACGATCCGGTCACCCCAGACGATCCGGTCGCCCCAGACGATCCGGTCACCCCAGACGATCCGGTCACCCCAGACGATCCGGTCACCCCAGACGATCCGGTCGCCCCAGATGTTCGAGTCGCCCGAGACGATCTGGTCGCCCCAGATGATCCGGTCACCCCAGACGATTCGGTCGCCCCAGATGATCCGGTCGCCCCAGATGTTTGCGTCGCCCCAAATCATCGCGTCGCCCCAGAGAATAGTGTTCCCCTCGAGCTCGATGTCGCCCCAGACGATCCGATCGGCCCGAAGGATGCTGGTCGGGTCGGAATCCTGAGACGAGCCGAAGACGATGCGGCCGGGGGTGACGATCTCGCCGGCGATCTCGGTCTCCGGCGGTGCCATGGTGGGACCGTTCAGCGCGACGGTGACGGCGGCGATCGCGTTGGCCAACCCCGCGCCTCCCTCGAGCAGACCCACGCCCGGAATCGGCGAGGCGCTCAGCTGGAGCGCTGCCTTGACCTGTGCCGGCGTGAGCGACGGGTTCGCCTCCAGCATCAGGGCGGCGATGCCTGAGACCACGCCGGTCGACATGCTCGTGCCGCTCATCTGGATGTAGGCGTGTTGGCCTTGCCCGGAGACGTGCAGTTGGGGGTACTCCTTCGCGATCGTCGAGCCTGGCGCCTCCGCCGAGGTGACCTTGTTGCCCGGCGCGAGCAGGTCGGGCTTGAGCAGTCCGTCGATCCAGGTCGGCCCGACCGAGCTGTACGACGTGATGACGTCGTCGGAGCGCGCTGCCGTCTCTTTGGAGTTACTGGCGCCCACCGTGATGGCGGCCGGTGAGTTGCCGGGCGAGTCGATGCCGCCGACGACCGGGCGCCCTTCGGCGTCCTTGCCGTTATTGCCGGCCGAGGCGACGACCACGAGGCCGGCGGAGACGGCGCGCTCGACGGCCTCGCACAGTGGGTCGTCGCGGAACGACTGCAGTACCGGGGCGCCGAGAGAGATATTGATGACCCGGACGCCGTATCGTCCGCCGTTCTCGATCACCCAGTCGATGGCTTCACTCATGTGACCCACGCCGTCGGCGTCGAGGACACGGATGCTGACCAGGTGGGCACCCGGCGCGGTGGCTGCCACGATGCCGGCCACGTGCGTCCCGTGCCCGAAGCCGTCGTGGCGTCCGGCCGGGCGGCCGCTCGAGTCGACGTAGGCCACGACCCGGCCCTTCAGGTCGCGATGCTGACCGATGCCCGAGTCGATCACGGCGATTCCGACCCCGCGCCCGGTGGTCCGGCCGAGGTCGCCGAGGCCGTTCCAGATCGGCTCGGCCCCGATCGCACCGATCGTCGTGTCCAGCGAGGCTTGCACGATGAGGTCGGTCGACAGGTGATCGTTCGTCGGGTCGTCGGCGAGGCCTTCGAGCGCCAGGCTGTCCGCCTCGAGCACGGCGCCGTTTCGAAGCAGCCGTTTGATCGTCGCCCCGTGGCGCCTGGCGAGTGCCTGGATTCGATCGGGACTGCCGTGAACGATCAACCGGCTGGTCGCGTCGGAGCGCGCTTCGATCTTCTGGCGCAGATCCTCCGACATGCGCGCTCGACGTGGTTTGCCGTCGAGCGGTGGGGCGAGGAGACGGCGAGCGCTACGGCCGTCCCGATGGTCCGGATCACGCGTGACATCGAGCGTGCGCCGATTGGTGATCGCGACATTTTCTTTGACTCCTCTGGCCTTCCTGGCCGACGAAGAACCGCGTGCCGGTCGAGCCTCCTGCCAGCCCGAGAACTGCACCGAAACGTTGATTCGACCGACACATAGGCATGAGCGGTGCCATCGCATTTCCTGCAACTGAGCGTGTGCAGAATGAGTGCAGGAAGTGCCACGTCATGACACCAGGACGCCGATCTGCTCGGACGAGGAGCTTGACAACGTCTCGCGGCTCGCGAGGGGAGGCCAGCCGATTGGCCGGTTTTCGGCCGGGCGCGCATCAAGACGTCGCTGGGCGGTCTTCGGCGCCGACTCAGGGACGATTCCTTGCAAAGGCCAAAGCGTTGGCCGGTGGGTGATATTTTGTCTGAGCTTCGTAAGTATCTGATTGCTTTGGGGGTTATCGCGATTCTCGCGTTTACCGGCTTCGCGGTCTGGCACCCGTGGGCGTCGCCGATCACCACCGAGCGACCATCGGCATCCACGATCGACCATGGCGGGACGTTGACGGCGTCAGTCCGCGCGGAGCCGCGAAGCTTCAACCGCTACGTTGCCCACGACTCCACCTCGGAACTGGTGAGTCTGCTCACGCACGGCAAGTTGATCAGGATCAACAAGCAGACCCAGGAATGGGAACCCTGGCTGGCGGAGCGGGTGGACGCCTCGCCCGATGGGCTGATGTACACCCTGGCGCTACGCGAGGACGTGACGTTCTCGGACGGTACGCCGATGACCTCGGCCGACGTCCTGTTCTCGTTCCGGGCCGTGTACGACGCGGAGACGGGCAGCCCGCTGGCGGACACGCTTCGAATCGACGGTCAGCCGCTCACGGTGACGGCCCCGGACGCACACACGGTGATCATTCGCTTTCCGACCCGTTCTGGACCGGGGCCGCGTCTTCTCGACAACCTACCGATCCTGCCGAGGCACCTGCTCGAGTCGGCGCTGGAGGCGGGTGAGTTCCGGTCGGCGTGGAGCCTGACGACGGCGCCGTCGGAGCTGGCGGGGCTCGGACCGTTCGTCCTGACCGAATACGCGGCGGGGCAGCGAATCGTGTTCGGGCGTAACCCGAACTACTGGCGACGCGACGAGTCGGGCCGGGCGCTGCCGTATCTCGCTCGCCTCGTCCTGGAGATCGTGCCGGAGCAGAATGCCGAGATCCTTCGGCTCGAGTCTGGCGACGTCGACTTGATCGCGAGCGAGATCCGAGCGGAGGATTATCTCGCTGTGAATCGAGCGGCGGAAGACGGTCGGCTGCGGCTCGTCGATCTCGGGGTGGGGCTCGATCCCAGCCTGTTGTGGTTCAACCTGGATCCGGACAGCAAGGCGACCGACCCGCGACGATCCTGGCTCCAGTCGCGCGAGCTGCGCCGCGCGATCTCGGCCGCCGTCGACCGGGCGTCGTTCGCCGACACGGTGTTCCTCGGCGCCGGCGTGCCAGTGTTCGGACCGATCACGCCCGCCAATCGTCAGTGGTTCTCCTCGTCCGTGCCGATCGATCGGTTCGACCCGGCGCGTGCCCGTTCACTGCTGCGGCACGTGGGGCTCGAGGATCGCGATCGGGACGGCGCGCTCGAGGACGGGTCCGGGAGTCCGGTTCGGTTCTCTCTGCTCACTCAGAAGGGGCACACGGCACGCGAGCGAGGCGCGGCCGTGTTGCAGCAGGATCTGGGCGCGCTCGGCATCCAGGTCGACATCGTGGCACTCGAGCCTGGCGCGCTGTTCGATCGCTACGTGCGGGCCGACTACGACGCCATCTACTTCGGCATGCTGGCCAGCGATACTGACCCGGCCGTCAACCTCGACTTCTGGCTGAGCTCGGGGTCGTTCCACGTCTGGCATCCGGGCCAGGAGGCTCCGGCGACCGAGTGGGAGCGCCGGATCGACGAGCTGATGCTGGAGCAGGCGGCGACCGTCGATCGGCCCGAGCGTCAGCGTCTCTTCGAGGAGGTCCAGATGATTTTCGCTCGTGAACTTCCCGCGATCTACTTCGTGGCGCCCCGGGTGTTCGTGGCGATGAGCAACCGCGTCGCGAATGCGACGGCGGTCGTACTGCGGCCCCAGGTGTTGTGGGATGCCGAGCGCCTTACCGCGACCGGATCGGTGGCGTCCAACTGACGCGCGACGTGAGGTGTGTTCGGGTAATTTGAAATGCGAGTCGACCTGATCCGGTGGCTCACGAGACGCGTCGCGTTCGCGATCGTGTTGGTGTACGTGCTGGCCTCCAGCGCGATGCTGCTGGCACGACTGGCTCCCGGGGATGCCACCTCGGAGCTGCTCGGCCGGGGGCTCAGCGAGGCGACGCTCGAGGCTGAGCGGGCTCGCTACGGACTGGACCAGTCTGTTCTCGAGCACTATCGCGAGTGGCTGGGTCGCGCGGCCCGTCTCGATCTGGGCACCTCGCTTCGATACGGCCGGCCGGTTGGTGAGCTCGTCGGAGAGCGGGCGGCCAACACGGCGATCCTGGCGGCCAGCGCGCTCATCCTCGCCACTCTCGTTGGCGTTCCCCTCGGCGTCGTGTCCGGCAGCCGGCGCGGCACGCGCCTCGCCGCGCTGATCGGCAACGCGTCCACGGTGAGCATCTCGCTCCCGCCGTTACTGCTGTCGCTGGGGCTGGCGTTCCTGGCGGTACGGACGGGCTGGTTTCCCGTGGGCGGAATGATCGCGGCCAGCGCGGCCGAGAGCGGGGCGGCCAGTCGAGCGTTCGACGTGCTCTGGCACCTCGTCCTGCCGTCCGTCGCCCTCGCACTCCCGTTGGCGGCGACCCTCGAGCGCATTCAATCGCAGGCGATGGAGGAGGTGCTGGGCGAGCCGTTCATGCGTTGTGCCGCTAGCCGCGGGTTGCCCCGATCGCGGCTGATCTGGCGGCACGCTCTGCGCGCGTCCAGTCGACCGGTGCTGGCGGTCTACGGGATCATCGTGGGCAGCCTCCTGAGCGGCTCGTTCGCCGTGGAGATCGTCATGGCCTGGCCGGGCCTCGGCCGACTCACGTACGACGCGCTGCTGGCTCGCGACGTGCACCTCGTGGCCGGCTGCGCGGCTGCCGGCGCGCTGTTCGTGACCGCCGGCGTACTCGGCTCCGACGTCGTCGCGTGGGTCGCGGACCCGCGGGCACGCGAGGCGGCTGCGTGATCCCGCCGTGTGTGCGGCGGTTCGGTCCGATGCGATCGGTTGGCGCGGTGCTCGTCGGGTCCGTGCTGCTGGCGGCGGTCCTCGGTCCAGCGATCGAGCCGAACGACACGGGCCACCAGCACCGAGACTTCGTATTTGCGCCTCCGATGCGAATCCATGTCGTCGACGCCGAGGGTGGGTGGCACGCGCCTTACGTCCACGCGATGCGCCTGCAGGATCGGCTGGAGCGCCGATACGAGGAGGATCCGTCGGCACGTCTGACCCTGGAGTGGTTCTCCGGTCGCAGACTCGTTCGCCTGGCAGGATCCCAGCCGCTCCTGCTGCTGGGCGGGGACAGCCTGGGACGCGACATATTCTCCCGGCTGGTCGACGGGACTCGGTGGTCGCTGGGCGTCGCGGCGGTCGCGGTACTGGGCGCTCTACTCATTGGCGGGCTGATCGGCGGCATCGCCGGTTACGCCGGCGGCTTGGTCGACGAGATTCTGATGCGTGGCGCCGACTTCGTGGTCGTGCTCCCCACCATCTACGTCGTGCTGGCCCTGAGGGCCCTGATGCCACTGGTGCTGTCGGCCGGGGTGGTCTTCGCACTCATCGGTGTACTCCTGTCTCTGGTCGGCTGGCCGTGGGTTGCGCGGGGCGTGCGATCGATCGTGGCAAGCGAAGCGGGCCTCGAGTACGCGGCGGCGGCGCGGTCGCTCGGGGCGGGACACGTAAGGCTGCTGATGTACCATCTGCTCCCTGCGTCGCGCGGCTTCCTGATCGTACAGGCGACGCTGCTGCTTCCTGCCTTCGTGCTCGCCGAAGCGACGCTGTCGTACGTCGGGCTCGGATTTCCGGAGCCGACGCCCAGCTGGGGAGCGATGCTCCGCGACACGGCCAACGTACGGGCCATGGCCGATTTCCCGTGGCTTCTGGCTCCCGCCGTCGCCATCGTGACGTTCGTGATGGGCGTCAACATGCTGACCCGGTCGACGAGCGGAGCCGGCCCGATCCTCGGCAGACCGTCGGCGACCGTGCGTCCTGCCGCGAGCGGCCCGAATCGACGTGCCGCCCCGGCGAGTCGGCAGCCCGCGCCTGATACGGCCTGCGATCATCTCGATCGTACGGCCGCCTAGCTTCTTGACAGGTCGCGGACGGGCTCTGAGAATGGGCCATGGATCTCAGCGGCGTACTGCCTCCCATCACGACACCCTTCCTTGACGACGCGATCGACGGCGAGGCACTTCGGCGCAACGTGGAGCGCTGGCTGCAGGCTGGAGTGTCGGGTCTCGTCGTGCTTGGCACGAATGGTGAGGCCGCGCTGCTCAACGATGACGAGGCGGATCGGGTGGTCGGGATCGTCCGAGACCACACGCCTCGAGAGCGCCTGCTGATCGCCGGTACGGCGCGCGAGTCGACGACGGGCACGATCGGCGCGACGCGCCGCGCCGCGGCCATCGGTGTCGACGCGGTGCTGGTGCGGACGCCCTCCTATTTCAAGAGCGACATGACCAGCACGGTCCTGGTCGATCACTATCGGGCCGTCGCCGACGCGTCGCCGGTACCGGTGCTGCTCTACAACTACCCGAGCGTGACAGGGGTGAACCTCCTGCCGTCTACCGTCGCAGAGTTGTCCAACCATCCGAACATCGCAGGCATCAAGGAGTCCGGTGGCGACGTGGCGCAGATCGCAGCCCTGATCAATTCGACCCCGGACGACTTTCGCGTCGTCGTCGGTGCGGCGCCGTCGTTCTACCCCAGTCTGTGCGTAGGGGCTGCCGGGGGGATACTTGCCCTCGCTTGTGTGGTGCCCGAGGCGTGTCTCCAGCTGTTTCGGCTCGTGGCGGCCGGCCTGCATCCAAAGGCCCGGCTGCTCCAGCGTCAGCTCACACCCCTTGCCCGGCTGGTCGGATCGCGGTTCGGCGTCCCAGGGCTCAAGGCGGCGATGGATGTGGCCGGGTTCGTGGGTGGCGACCCGCGGCCGCCACTGCGGCGCATCCCGGCGACCGCGGTCGAAGAGATGCGGACGGAGATCGGACGATTGTCCGGATTGGAGCTGGCATGACGAACATGACGAGTCGCTACCTGCTTGGGCCTGGACCCAGCCCAGTCTCGCCGAGGGTCATGGCGGCCATGGCCACACCGACGCTCGGCCACCTCGATCCGGTCTTCGTCCGCGTGCTCGACGATCTCCGAAGTCGGCTGGAGCGCGTGTTCAGGGTGGCCGACGACGGATTCACGTTCGCGGTATCGGGAACCGGTAGCGCCGGCCTGGAGGCGGCGGTCGCGAATCTGGTCGAACCCGGCACGCGGGTCGTGGCGGTGGTCTCCGGGTATTTCGGCGAGCGACTGGCCACGGTGTGCGAACGTCGCGGCGGCGTCGTGACGCGTGTGGAGGGCGAGTGGGGGCGAGCCTCCGACCCGGCTGCGGTGCGGCGAACCGTGGCCCAGCAGGGTGCCGACGTCGTCGCGGCCGTGCATGCCGAGACCTCGACCGGTGTGCTCCACCCCGTGGCGGAGATCGCCTCCATCGCTCGGGAGCATGGCGCGCTCACGATCGTGGATGCCGTGACGTCCCTGGCCGCCCATCCGATCGAGGTCGGCGCCTGGGGAATCGACGCCTGCTACAGCTGCAGCCAGAAGGGGATCGGCGCGCCGTCGGGCATGGCTCCGCTCACGTTCTCGAAGACGGCGATGGAGCGTCGGGTCGACCCGAGGAGCTTCTACCTGGACGTCGGTCTGCTGCAGGCCTACTGGGTGTCACGCAAGTATCACCACACCATCTCGGCGCCGCTGGTGAATGCTCTCCATGAGGCGCTGAAGGAGATAGAGGATGAGGGCCTCGAGGCGAGATGGGCGCGCCATGCAGCGCGGCACCGGATGCTGGTGGCGGGCCTCGGCGCGATGGGTCTCACGCTGCTGCCGCCCGAGCCTGAACGGCTGTGGTCCGTGAACGCGATCCGGGTGCCGGAGGCAATCGACGAGGCGCAAGTCCGGCGACACTTGTTGGAACGCTACGACATCGAGATCGGCGCGGGCCTCGGGCCGCTGGCGGGCCAGATCTGGAGGGTCGGTTTCATGGGGCTCGGGCGCGACCAGTCAACTCGTCTTGCTGTTTCTCGCCGCGCTCGAGGATGCCCTCGTCGCGCCGGGGTACGACCTGACGCCGGGAGCCGGGACCGGGGCCGCCCTCGAGAACGCTCGCGCCTCGGCCACGCCGTGATGCGCCTACGTCGAGAACCTCTGCCTGCGGCCTGCGGCCGGATCAGACTCGCGACCGAGGCCCCTCCCTTAATCGGCGGCAATCCGCCGGGCGCCGATCAGGCGTCGCGCCCAGTAGTCGACTCCGAGATCCTCGATGCGCACGCGTCCGCCCGTGCTCGGAGCGTGAATGAAGCGTTGACCACCGAGGGAGATGGCCACGTGCGACGCGCCGCGTGCCACGGTCGAGAAGAAGAGCAGGTCGCCCGGCCGCACCCTACGTGGATCGAGAGAAACGCCGACCCGGTACTGCGCGGCTACCTCGCGAGGCAGCGCGACGCCGTGCTGGCGGTAGGCGAACTGGACGAGACCGCTGCAGTCGAGTCCCGAACGGTCGCCCCCACCGAACTGGTACGGCGTGCCCAGCAGGTCGAGCGCCGTCCGGGCAACGGCATCACCGTCGACCAGTGACGCCCTGGCCGAGTCGATGGGCGTCGAGCGCCCGCCCGCGCGGGGAAAGGGGTCAGGCACGGGTCGACCGCCCGAGGCGCAGCCCGCGATCAGTCCGGCCACGACCAGCCGCGTGAGCGTGGCGAGTACTCGCATCTCGGGAGTTATCGGTCGATCCAGGAACAGCGAGTAGCCGCGCCCGGTCATCGATCGCATGCCGAGCCGAAGGCTCTGACGGTCGTAACTAGCTGTATAAATGGAGTTTACGTCTGTTTTGACCTTGACAGCGTTCATGGCATCAGTCAGAATGCGAGGACTATGGAGCAGACGCTCCTGCTGAACGCGACCTACGAGCCCTTGAAGGTCGTCGACTGGCGGAAGGCGATCACCCTGTGGTGTCAGGGCAAGGTGGAGGTGATCTCCGTCTACGACCGGGAGGTGCATTCCGTCTCGCTGACCTTCCGGCTCCCGTCCGTCATCCGGCTGCTGCGGTATATCAAGATCAAGCGCCGCTTCGATTCCGTTCCATTCTCGCGTGCCAATATCTATGCTCGTGACGATCATCGGTGCCAGTACTGCGGCGAGCCCTTTCCGACCGCGGAGCTCACCTTCGATCATGTGGTGCCCGTGGCCCAAGGGGGCCGCAAGGACTGGGGCAACATTGTGACCTGTTGCATCACCTGCAATCGCCGGAAGGGGGGTCGCACGCCGACCGAGGCGGGAATTCGGCTGATCCGGGTTCCGAAGCGTCCGGAACGAGTGCCGGCCATCCGAATCTCGGTCGGGTTGCGCGACACGCCGGACAGCTGGCGCGACTATCTGTACTGGAACATCGAGCTGGACGATTCCTAGTGGCCTTTCCGTGTGGTGCGGCGGCGGCCGCCGCCGGGGTCGGTTGCCGCCATGCCCGGCTCTAGCCTCCCCGATCCTTGCATCACTGCCGTTCGACCCCCTTGGGCCGTTCGAGGCGGCCGCCTGTCGATCTCGGGAGAGTCGTTCCCGATCAACGGGCCACGGTTGCCGGAGGTCCGGATCGGCGGCGTGCCCGCCCGCGTCGTTCGTGCGTCGGCGACTGACTTGGACGTGCTCGTGTCGGCCGAGGTGGAGGGTGGGCGCCAGCCGATTCGGATCGAAGGGCTCGCCGGGGCGACGGCGTTCGTCGATATCGGCGTGCCGATCGCCACCGGCCTTCACCAGGTGGACAGCCCGGTATTTGGGAGCGATGGGACGTTGTACGTCACATACAGCGGGTCTCGCGATCAGCAGGCGCCGATCTCGATCTACCGGATACCGCGTGGCGGCGTGGCCGAGCCCTTCGCCTCCGTTGCCAACCCCACGTCCTTGGCCGTCGATCGTTACGACCGCGTGTATGTGTCCAGCCGGTTCGAGGGGACCGTGTACCGGCTCGACCCGGATGGAACCGCGGTGCCCGTTGCGTCCGAGCTCGGGGTGCCGTGCGGTCTGGCGGTCGACGATGAGGACATGCTGTTCGTCGGCGACCGCGCGGGCACGGTGTTTCGAGTCAGTCCGTCGCGGCATGTCGAGGCCTTCGCCTCGCTGCCGGCGAGCGTGGCTGCGTTCCACCTGGCGCTCGGACCGGACGGCCACCTCTACGTGACTGCACCGACGCTGTCGCCACGCGATGTCGTGTACCGCGTTGATCCCGACGGCCGGGTGGAGGCCACCGGTTCGGCGTTCGGTCGACCCCAGGGGCTGGCCTTCGACGCGCAGGGCCAGCTGTTCGTGGTCGAGGCCTTGGCCGGCGCCAGTGGCGTGTATCGCGCGCGGCAGGGCGAGCGGCGCGAGCTTGCGGTGGCGGGAGCCCACCTCGTCGGGGTCGCCCTGGACCCCACTGGCGGCCTGGTCGTGGCGTCGAGCGACACGATCTATCGGTTGGACGTCCCGTTGCGCGGGGTCGCGCGCGAATGGGCGTCCGGCGCCCTCGCCGGTCCGCCTCCTTCCTGAGATCGCCACGGATCCGGATCTTCGGCTCCTCCAAGGCCCAGCGGATCGGGTCGCCAGCGCCCATGCTACGATGGTCTGTTTGGGGCCACTAGGAAATCCCACCCGACGGTATGACAAACGACTGGATCACGATCCGGGGCGCCAGAGTTCACAATCTCAAGAACATCGACGTTGATCTTCCCCGCAACAAGCTAGTCGTGGTGACGGGTCTGTCGGGTTCTGGGAAGTCCTCGCTCGCATTCGACACCATCTACGCCGAAGGGCAGCGGCGGTACGTCGAATCACTGTCGGCGTACGCGCGACAGTTCCTGGAGCAGATGGAGAAGCCGGATGTCGACCTCATCGAGGGGCTTTCGCCGGCGATCTCGATCGAGCAGAAGACGACGGGATCGAATCCGCGGTCGACCGTGGGAACCGTGACCGAGATCTACGACTACCTGCGACTCCTGTTCGCGAATCTCGGCGTGCCGCACTGTCATACCTGTGGACTCGAGATCTCCTCCCAGCCGCTCGAGCGCATCGTCCAGATGGTGATGGAGTACCCGTCCGACGAGCGCCTCAACGTGCTTGCACCCATCGTGCGAGGGCGCAAGGGCGAATTCAAGAAGGAGATGGCCGGCCTGCGCGCCAAGGGCTTCACGAAGCTTCGCGTCGACGGTGAGGTCAGGTCCCTGGACGGCGAGATCGTGCTCGAGCGACGGCGCAATCACTTCATCGACGTCGTGGTCGATCGCCTCGTCGTCAAGGCTGGCGCGGAGCGGCGACTGACCGACTCGCTCAGCGTGGCGCTCGAGCTCGCCGAGGACGTGGTGATCGTGAACACGGATGCACGCGGCGATCGCCTGTTCTCGAGACGACTGGCGTGTGCGACCTGCGGCGTCAGCGTGCCCGAGCTGAGCCCCCGATCGTTCTCCTTCAATTCGCCGCACGGGTCCTGCTCGGTCTGCCAGGGCCTGGGCGCGGTGTACGATTTCGATCCGGTCCGGGTGGTGCCGGATGGCTCCAAGCCGCTCGACGACGGCGCCATCGCACCGTGGGGACGAGGCGATCGGAAGCTCATCCGCGCCGCGCTGAATGGGCTCAGGAAGACGTTCGGGATTGCGTCCGACGTGCCGTTCGCTCGGCTGTCGAAGAAGCACCGCGACGTCGTGCTCTACGGCGCACGCACGACGCCACGCCGTTCGACCCGAACGCGTGCTGCCGGCACGCGAGCGGCGCGCGCGCCGTTTGGAGCCGACTTCGAAGGTGTCATCCCCAACCTCCGTCGGCGGTACGAAGACAACTGGTCGCAGCGTGAGGCGCTCGAGGCGTACCGGGCGCTCCGCACCTGTCCGGGGTGTGACGGGGAGCGGCTCCGACCGGAGATGCGAGCCGTGCGGGTGCAGGGCCGTACGATGGCCGACTACGTGAGCCTCCCTCTGGCTGCCTGTCTCAGAGAATTCGAGACGATGGAACTCGACGAGCGGGAGACGCTGATCGGCGGGCGCGTGCTGCGGGAGATTCGAGAGCGGCTACGATTCCTCTGCGACGTGGGAGTCGACTATCTCACGCTTGGCCGCAGCGCGAACTCCCTCTCGGGCGGCGAGGGTCAGCGCATTCGGCTCGCGACGCAGATCGGATCCAACCTCACTGGCGTCGTGTACGTGCTGGACGAGCCGTCGATCGGGCTCCATCAGCGCGACAACTGCCGGCTACTCGACACCCTCGCCCGTCTGCGCGATCTGGGCAATACCGTGATCGTGGTGGAACACGACGAGGAAACGATCCGGAGTGCCGACTACGTCGTGGATCTCGGCCCTGGCGCCGGCGAACACGGCGGCCGCCTCATCTTTCAGGGGCCACCGGAGCGCATGCTCCAGAACGGCTCGGGGTCGCTCACTGGCGAGTATCTTCGCGGCCTGCGCGCCATCCCCACACCCACCGCGCGCCGCCCGAGACTCCGCGGAGAGATCGTCGTGAAAGGCGCCAGTGCGAACAACCTGAAGCGGATCGATGTCGCGATTCCGCTCGGGCTGCTGACGGCGGTGACCGGCGTCAGCGGTTCGGGCAAGTCCACCCTGGTCAACGATATTCTCTACCGAGCCCTGGCTCGAACCTTCTACCGTGCCGCCGACGAGCCCGGCCCGCACGATCGCATCGACGGCGTCGATCTCATCGACAAGGTCATCCAGATCGACCAGTCGCCTATCGGCCGGACGCCGCGCTCGAATCCAGCAACCTACACCGGACTCTTCACCTTCGTGCGCGATCTCTTCGCGATGCTGCCCGATGCACGCGCCAGAGGCTTCAAGCCGGGTCGGTTCTCGTTCAACGTCAAGGGGGGACGCTGCGAAGCCTGCCAGGGCGACGGAGTGATCGCGATCGAGATGCACTTCCTGCCCGATGTCTATGTGACGTGTGAGCAGTGCAAGGGCCGTCGCTACAATCGCGAGACACTGGAGATACGGTACCGAGGCAAGTCGATCGCCGACGTGCTCGATCTCACCGTTGACCAGGCGTTGCCGCTGCTCGAGAATGTTCCACCGATCGCGAACAAGCTTCGAACCTTGCAGGATGTCGGACTCGGCTACATCAAGCTTGGGCAGTCGGCCACAACGTTGAGTGGTGGTGAGGCGCAACGGGTCAAGCTGGCCAAAGAACTGTCACGTCGCAGCACTGGCCGGACCCTCTACATCCTCGACGAGCCGACGACGGGCCTGCACTTCGAGGATACAAAGAAGCTGCTCGATGTCACCGACCGGCTCGTCGACCAGGGCAACACCGTCGTCATCATCGAGCACAACCTCGATGTCATCAAGTCAGCCGACCACATCATCGACCTGGGCCCGGAGGGGGGCGGCGCCGGCGGTCGAATCGTCGCCCAGGGCAGCCCGGAGGAGGTGGCGCGTGAGCCCGAATCCCACACGGGACAGTTTCTCGCTCGTTTCTTGTCCGAGTCGGCGAATCGCTCAGATTCGCTCGAACGCCCTATCAGTGGCATGATCGACACGCCTGGAAGCTCCTAGGTGTGGCTTTTACCCCACAGACAGCCTCCGACAACGTGGACTTGCACGAGCCGAAGACTTTCTAACTTGTTGATTATTAGGACGTTATCTTTATTGGACAAATAAACGTCGCTGTGGCCATGTTCTTGCTATGGTTATCGACCGCACACGGGTAGGTGACGACATTCGGACTCGGAACTCATGAACGCACAGCGGACGCTCAAGCGCGCGATCACCTGCACGGGCATCGGGCTGCATTCCGGCAGCAAGGTGAGTCTGTCGCTGCAACCGGCTCCCGCCAACCATGGCATCCGGTTCCACCGAACCGACCTGGGCGGATTCGAGATACCCGCCACGGTCCGGCATCTCGATGGGATCGAGTATGCGACGGGCCTGGCTCGCGACGAGGGATCGGTCGCGACGGTGGAGCATTTGCTCGCCGCGCTCATGACGCTGGGCATCGACAACGTCGTGGTCGGGCTCGATCACTGCGAAGTGCCGATCATGGACGGCAGCGCGGCGCCGTTCGTCTATCTGATTCACGAGGCCGGCGTGAAGCATTTGTCGGAACCGCGCCGCTACCTGAAGGTCGTTCGTCCGATCGCGCTCTCGCGCGGAGACAAGCGGATCGCGCTCTATCCGTCGGATCATCTCAAGGTCACCTATAGCATCAGTTTCGACCATCCGCTCCTCCGCCATCAAACGAGAACGCTTCGGATTACCGAGGAGTCGTTCATCGAGGACATCGCTCCGGCGCGCACGTTCGGCTTCCTGAAGGAAGTGGAGATGCTGCGTCAGAAGGGCCTGGCCCTCGGCGGATCGCTCGACAACGCCGTGGTGTTGGGTGAAACGGGCGTGCTCAACAACGCGCTGAGGTTTGACGACGAGTTCGTGCGGCACAAGATGCTGGACGCCCTCGGCGATCTCGCGCTCGTCGGGCATCCACTCGTGGGCCACCTGGTGATCCACCGTGGCGGGCACGGGCTCCACACGGAGTTCGCGGCCATGCTGCTCGATGAGACCGACGCCTGGCGCCTCGTCGCGCCGGTCGTCGACCCATCCGTCTCCGACCTGCCCGTCGCGCTGCCCATCAAGGGTTCCGCCCGCCTCGCCAACTGACCGCCACTCGCCGCTCGATCGCCGGGCGTGCCCCTCGGCGACTGCACGCGCCTCCGGAACGCGCCCCTGACCGCCCTTGGTGTGTACCGCCTGCTTGAGGTGGCTAGCGAACGAGCAGGGTTTTGGTCGTCGTGGGTGAGCCGCAGGCCTCAAACCAGTCAATGCCCTCGCTCACGAGGTCGAACTTGAGGCGATAGCGTCCGGGAGTCGCAGGGGCGTTGAACTCGATCGGAACCCGCGCCTCGGCGCCCGGCTCGAGGTTGCCGGGCAGCCAGGCTCGAGCGAAGTCCCGATCGAGTAGAGTGCCGTCGGCCGAGCACAGCTGCGCACCGAGACGGACCAGGCGACGTCCGTAGCTGGACTGAGCGGGGAACGTGCGCTCGGACAGATTCCGGATCATCGTCCGACACTCGAGCACGTGTCCGGGTCGGCTCCAGATCGGGAGGCGTCCGAGCGGCGAGTCGAGCCGGATGTGCGCCTTCGGAGTCGCGCCCGGAATCGCGTTGCCGAGCCCGTTGTCATCCCAGACCTCGCGTCGGATGCGCTCGAGGTCGGCGGTGCCCGGCGCGAATCGCTGCGAGAAGCTGTCCTCCGGGTGGTCGGTAAGCTCCCAAGCAGAGCCGATCGACGCCGATGTCGGCCGCCAGCTCGCGCGCGAGGTTCATCTCGTCGTTGCTGTCGTTCCACTTGAACAGGATGTAGCGCCAGTTGATGAACGGGACGTCGCGACCGGCGCCATGCTTCTCCTCGACCATGGCCCGCATGTTGTCGAGTGCCCGCGCCAGGTCGCCGCGGCGACGGTACTTCGCGTAGGACTCCTGGGTGGCGCCGTCGAGTGAGAACGTCACCTCGTCGATCCCGGAGTGCACCAGCCGTCGCGCCTGGTCGGCGGTGAAGGCCAGGCCGTTGGTGCTCGTGTACAGGTAGATGTGCGGGAAGCGCGCCTTCACCCGCTCGCACATGTCGATCGCCTGCTTGTGGAGAAACGCCTCACCGTAGTTGAAGAAATCGATCCGGATCAGGCTCGGCCCGGTCTCCTCGAGCACCCGCTCGAACAGGGCGACGTCCAGCATGCCGGCTTCGCGGGTCTTCGTGATGCCGGTCTCCGGCGCGCAGCAGGCCTGGTGACAGGACAGATTGCAGGCCGCGGTGCACTCGACGTAGAGCCGGTTCGGCAGTGGCGACGGTTGGGTCGTTCGTTGGGGGACGACGTCGCCCGGCTCCAACGGGAGCTTCAGGGGGCAGTCGCCGCAGAAGGCGGATCCGCCGGCGTTCAGGTCGCCCCGGAGCGTGGTGATGGTCGGCCCGCTCCATATGTCGGCGATTGACTGGTGCCGGGCGTCTCCGAGGACTCGATTCGCATACGGGTCGGCGCAGCCGCAGACGATGCGACCATCGCACAGCATGACCAGCGTGGTTTGAGGCCACGTGCAGGTGAAGCGGGTGGCGAGATGATTGAGTGACATGAGTGACGGTTGAAGGAATCTCGGCCGACGCGGGGCGGCGCGCCTACCCGTCCGAGTCCGGGAGCCTCTTCATGTAGGCGCTGAGGCGCTCGTTCTCGTACGTGACCGTGTTCAGAAAGAGGCTCTCCAGCAAGTAAGTGCGTCGGTCGTCCGGCGTCATCTGGTCGATGAGATGCGTGATCTCACGCATCATATCCTCGAACGAACGCTCGAGGCCATGTTTGGCGGTGACCTCCTTGTAGACGTTCTCGAGCATCGCCAGCAGGTCGCCATCGAGCGCGATGTCCTGGCCCGCCGTGGTCTGGATCGTGCGCATCGTCATCCCTCGAAGCTCTTGATCGCGTTCGCCTCGCTCTCGTGGAGCTCGATGAAGTTCTGAGCACCGGTCATCGTGAGCATGGTCTCGACACGCTTCTGGATGCCCGCAATCTTCAGCGAGCCACCCGCGGCCGATGCCTGGCGGTAGAGGTCCATCATGCAGCCGATCGTGGCGCTGTCGACGTAGACCACCGGGGTCAGGTCGACCACCACCTTGGTATGGCCCGCACCGATCAGCCCGGTGATCATGTCGGAGAACTCCGAGAGGAGCGGGTGCATCAGACGTGTCTCACCCACACGGACGACGGCGACGTCTGCCAGATGTTCGGTCGTGAGATTCATTCAATCACTCCAGATTGGCCCCGAGGCGCCACGATCGCGCCTGACCGCGTCCGCGGTCCGGCGCGCAGGTCGTGCTCGCGCGTGCGCCGGATCTGGCGCGCCAGTTCGGTCCGCCCGCGGTTGATCCTCGATTTTACCGTGCCTTCGGGAAGTTCGAGCTGTTTTGCGATCTCTTGGTAGGTCAGCTCGTGGATGTCCCGCAGCAACACAGCCGTGCGCAGGGTGGGCGGAAGCTTCTGGAGCGCCGTGTGCAGCATCGCCCGCCGGTCGCTACGCTCGAGCTGGCGCAGTGGTCCGAGGTCGCTCGAGGCGGGCGTCAGATCGCCTGCGTCCACCGAGCGGTCGATGGTTTCCCGTTCCTTCCGGACGCTTCGGTAGTGATCGATGCAGAGGTTTCGACTCACGCTGATGAGCCAGGTCTGGAAATTCGCGCGCCGGTCGAATGTGCCCAGCGATTTAAAGAGCTTAAGGAAGACATCCTGCGTCAGGTCTTCGGCTTCGTCATGCTTCCCCACGAACTTGTAGGCGACGTTGAAGACACGCCGCCAGTGCAGCCGGACGATCTGTTCCCAGGCGCCCTGATCACCCGCGAGGCACTGCTCGATGAGAAGGTCGAGGGCCGCCGTTCTAGCGACTGACGGGTCGTGTGGCATGGTGTGGGCACGGAGGTGGGGGAAACGAGCGGATCATAGCAGAGCGTTTTTTTGCCTGTCAAACGACCGATGTCGGCGACAGTGCTGTAGGATCGGCGCGCCCGAGCGCCCAGCCGGTGGCGCCAATCGTTGTGAGCCATGGTGAGAAGAGACGAAGTCGACCCTGAGTGCTGGCCCTGGCTCGACGTTCCGGTCGAAGCGATTGCCGGTGCCGTCGGCACTCCCACCTACATCTATGCGGCGGATCGCATCCGTCGACGTGTGCGGTCGCTCGACGCCGCGCTCGGGTCGTACCCGCACGCGGTGCACTACGCGCTCAAGGCAAACTCCACGCTGGCGATCGTGCGGCTGCTCAGGGAGGCAGGCTGCGCCGTCGACGCGAATTCTGGCGGCGAGATCGAGGTCGCCCTGCGCGCCGGCTGTGCCCCGTCCGAGATCGTCTTCACGGGCGTGGGCAAGACGGACGACGAGTTGGCGCGCGCCGTGACGCTCCAGATCGGCACGATCAACGCGGAGTCGGCCGGCGAGTTGACGCGCATCGACCAGATCGCGAGGGCCCAGGGATGCCGGGCGCGGGTGGCGGTCCGGGTCAATCCCGACGTCGACGCCAGGAGCCATCCTCACATTTCGACTGGCTTGAGTGTCAGTAAGTTCGGCGTGGCGCTCGAAGAGACGCGAGAGCTATGTGCCTCCGTCGCGGACCGGCCGGGCCTGGAACTCGTGGGACTCCACGTGCACGTCGGCTCCCAGGTGACGATCCTCGAGCCCTTGCGGCGGGCGACGCAGATCGTGGTCGATCTCGCGGCTGAGCTCCGGAGTGATGGAGTCGCGATTGGCACGATAGACGTGGGTGGCGGGCTGGGTATCTCGTACGATGGCACGCCCGTGCCGTCACTCGAGCAGTACGCTGCCGCACTGCTCGACATCGTCGCCCCCTCGGGTCTGCACCTCGTCGTCGAGCCTGGGCGCTCGCTGGTTGGACCGGCCGGGCTTCTGCTCACACGAGTCGTCGACGTCAAGCCTCGTGGCGCCGAGCGATGGTGCGTCGTGATGGACTCGGGCATGACCGAACTGCTACGCCCTGCGCTGTACAGCGCCTACCATCGCATCGAGCCGGTCGCCCCAGGGCGACATCCTGTCGTCTCCTGCGATATCGTGGGGCCCGTGTGCGAGACGAGCGACACACTGGGTGCCGAGCGCCGGCTGCCTCGTCCGGACCCCGGGGATCTCATGGTGATTCTGGACGTCGGCGCCTACGGTTCGGCGATGGCGTCCAACTACAACCGTCGACCGATGCCGGCCGAGGTGCTCGTCGACGATGACGGCTGGCACGTCGTCAGGCGGCGCCAGACCATCAACGACATGCTCGCCTGCGAGCCGTAGCCGCGAGCCAGGAGCACGACCGTGCAGACCGACGACGACTCGAGTGCGCCGACCGACTCTGGCTACCTGATTGCGCTCGAGGGACTCGATCAGAGCGGGAAGGAGACCCAGGCTTCCCAGCTGCGCGACTGGCTGCGCGAGGAGGGTCACCGCGCGCGTCTCCTCTCGTTTCCCGACTACGGCACCTCGATCGGCGAGGAGCTGGCGCGGGCGCTGCAGGGCGAGCGCGATTACGACGCCACCGTCATGCAGCTGCTCTACGTGGCCAACCGGTACGAGCGACGGGCCGATATCGAACGATGGATCGGGGGCGGGCTGGTGCTGGTCTGCGACCGATACGTTGCGTCGACCATCGCCTACGGCGAGGCGCAGGGCCTGGACACGGAGTGGCTCGCCCAGCTCCAGCGCTTCCTGCCGCCGCCCGATCTCACACTGGTGTTGGACATCGCGCCCGATACAGCGCTTCGACGCAAGAGCGTCGACCGCGATCGATACGAGCGCGACCTCGGGTTGCTGGCGCGAGTACGCGAGAGCTACCGACGCCAGGCGAGTCAGCCGGGATGGCTCTTGATCGACGGTGAACGCCCGAAGACGGAGGTGGCGGCCGACGTCATGGCGGCAGCCGACCAGTTGCTCGGGCGGCCGTGATTGCCCGGATTTCGCGCGCCCCGCGCGCCTCAACACGCGCGCACACGCCTCCAGCGTGGCCCCCGTGGTCCAGATGTCGTCAACCAGCAAGATGACGCGGCTTTCGACTCGACGCCCACCCAGTCGACGGAGAGCGAAGGCGCCGCGCACGTTGGCGTGACGCCGCGCCGCGGGGAGTTCGACCTGGGGCATCGTTCGCCGAACGCGCCGCAGCGCGTGCAGGACGGGTGGTCCGAGTCCCGCCGCCAGATCGGCCGCCTGGTTGAATCCTCGTGCACGCCGTCGCGATCGATGCAGCGGAACGGGCACCGTGTAGTCGACGCCATGCATGAGCGACTCGGCGTGACGGCGCATGAGTCCGGCCAGCGCGGGCGCGAGCGATCGCTGTCGACCGTATTTGAGCGCGTGAAGGATCGTGCGGAGAGCGCCGTCGTATTCGCCGACCGAGCGGGCTCGTGCGACGCTTCGAGGTAAGCGGCAGCGCCTGCAGCGCATCGCCATTCGGCTGTCGGGTCGCCACGATGGCAGGGCGGCGCCGCAAAGGCCGCAGAGCGGCGGAGTCAGCGGCCTGATGGCACACCAGCACCTGGCGCAGACAGGGCCCTGCGTCGGTCGGTCCAGGAGGCACGCGCACGCGCTGCACCGTGGGGCGACGATGACGGCCAGCAGGCCATCGACCAACGTGCCAGGCCACTCGACCCACCAGCGCCGGTCGCCTGGACGACGCCCATCCGCTGGCGTCACGGCGCCTCGTCAGGATGATGGCTTCGAGTCCAGACGCGGCCTCTCGTCGGGGATCTCCGTGCGCACGGCGTTCCCCCAAAGACGCTCCAGGTCGTAGAAGGACCGCATCTCCGGCGTGAAGACGTGCACAACGAAGTCGAAGAAGTCGAGCAGGATCCATTCGGCCCGGCTGTAGCCCTCGACCTGGAGGCGACGGTTGCCCACCCTCCGGAGTGCCTCGTCGATGGCGTCGGCGATCGCTTTGGTCTGCCGGGGATGACGGCCCGAGCAGATGACGAAGAAGTCGGTGAAGGCGCCGGCACCGCGCAGGTCGAGGACGACAACGTTGGTCGCTTTCTTGGATTGGGCGGCCCGGATAGCCTCGGTGAGTTCATGCGGCAGGGCCCCCGATGAGGCCGCGGCGACCGTTCGTGACTCTGATTCAGTCATGCAACTCGTTTGCCGACGCGCCCGATCGGTAGAGGCCGTGGCGCGCGATGTAGCGGGCGACATCGTCGGGCACCAGCCCGTCGATTGGCTCGCCTGTACGGATCCGATGCCGAACGCTCGTCGACGACACGTTGGATGTGGCCGCGTCGACGAGGAAAATCGAACTCCTGGCTGCGCCCAGCACGCCTGAGGCCGACTCCGGCCTGATCGCAATCATGCGCGACGACAGGTCGGGCAAACGCTCGCGCAGGGAGGCGGCGGGCTGCCCCGGGCGCGACACCACCGCGAAGTGACTGCGATCCAGCAACGCTGGGTAGTCCTTCCAGGTAGCAATTTCTGCGAATGCATCGGCTCCCGTGATGAATATCAGTTGCGAGCGGTCGTAGCCCAGTGCCAACAAACGGTCCAGCGTATCGCTCGTGTAGGACGGTCCCGCGGTGCGAACCTCGAGATCCGAAACGCGGAGACGTTCGTATCGAAGGCCCGCGATCGCCGCCATCGCGAAGCGGTGGTGTGCGGAGGCTGCCGGCGGTCGCCGATGCGGCGGCTCGCAGCAAGGCATCAGGAGTACCTCGCTCAATTCCAGGATTCGCGTTGCGGCCACGGCCACCTCGAGGTGGCCGCTGTGAATCGGGTCGAACGTTCCCCCCAGGATGCCGATTCGGCGCTGTAGGGTCATTCCTGCACAACGATCGAGTCGGCCGTGTCAACCGGCTCGTCGGCCTGGAGCGCCGCCCAGAGCGCTTCGAGCAGATCCGCCACACCCGAGCCCGTGACTGCCGAGACCTCGTGCAGTTGGAGGCCCAGGCGCTGGCAACGGGCGGCGACTCGAGAGAGACGGTCGTGGTCGAACATCACGTCGATCTTGTTGGCCGCGACGAGCTGTCGCTTTCCGGCCAAGTGCACGGGCGCCTCGTCGATTCCTCGGTCCGGGGCGTAGCACTCGAGCTCACGCCGGATGGTCAGGAGATCATCGACCGGCTCTCGGCCGGAGGCTTCCGACACGTCGACCACGTGCACCAGCACCCTCGTCCGCTCGACGTGGCCGAGAAAGCGATCGCCCAGGCCATGACCCGTGTGGGCGCCCTCGATGAGCCCCGGGACGTCGGCGACCACGAAGCTCCGTTCATCGTCCAGGCTCACGACCCCGAGATTCGGCGTCAGGGTGGTGAAAGCGTAGTCGGCAATCTTCGGTCGGGCGGCGGAGATCCGGGCGATCAGCGTGGACTTGCCGACATTGGGGAAGCCGACGAGGCCGACGTCGGCCAGGAGCTTGAGGCGAAGGTGGAGACGCTTCTCCTCGCCCGGCTCGCCGGGCTCCGTTCGGCGCGGGGCCCGATTGGTCGGCGATGAGAAGCGTGTGTTGCCTCGTCCGCCGCGCCCGCCGCGGGCGACGAGCAACTGCTCGCCCTCGTGCGTGAGATCACCTATCTCGCGCGGTCCATCGTCGGTCTGCTCGATGACCACGGTTCCGATCGGCACCTCGAGCCGAAGATGCTTGCCGCTCTTGCCGGTCCTTCGGGCTCCTTGGCCGTGGGCGCCACCACCGGCGTGATACTCAGGATGAAAGCGGTATCGAACGAGCGTATTGAGGTGAGGACTCGCGACCAGGAAGATCGATCCACCAGCCCCGCCGTCGCCGCCGTCGGGTCCGCCTCGCGGCACGAACTTCTCGCGCCTGAAGCTCAGACATCCCCGACCACCGTGGCCGGCTGCGAGTCGGATGTCGACTTCGTCGACGAACATGGGTGAGGGTACCCGGCGGGGCGGGCGTGGATGGGTCGAGTCGAGCGCTGACTAGCCGGAGGCGTCGTCGGTTGGTAGGACGCTGATGACGCGACCGCGGCGGCCGTGGTCCTCGAACTGCACGCGGCCCGTGATCTTCGCAAAGAGCGTGTCGTCCTTCCCGAGGCCGACGTTGGTGCCTGGCCGGAAGCGTTGGCCTCGCTGCCTGACCAGGATCGATCCGCCGGTCACGTAGTTCCCGTCGAACCGCTTGACGCCCAGCCGCTGCGACTGGCTGTCGCGGCCGTTCCGGGAGCTGCCCTGTCCCTTTTTGTGTGCCATGAATTGACCTGCTCTGTCGGGCGGCGCGCTAGAGGACGATGTCCTTGATTCTGAGTCGGGTGAGGACGCTGCGATGCCCGGTGGTCCGGCGCATGCCCTTGCGGCGCTTCTTCCGGAAGACGCGAATCTTCGGTCCCTTGACCGCGCCCTCGTGGATCGCCACGACCCGCGCGTTGGACACGTAGGGCGCGCCCGCGACGATCGACCCATTGTCCTGCTCGACGAGGAGGACCTCCTCGAGGCTGAGCTCTTCGCCATCCTGCAGGGCCGCACGGTGGTCGACCGTCACGACATCGCCCGGTGCGACACGGACCTGCCTTCCGCCGCTGCGTATGATCGCGTACACCGTTTAATCTCCTGGCTTCAGTCGGTTGGCTAAATCGGCCTCGCGACAAAGCCTCAGCTTATCACCGAAGCCCTTCAGCTGTAAATGGTTAGAGCGGGGGGCGTATCTACCTGAGCAGAGTTCGGCTGCCTCGGATCGTTTGGCTGCTCAGCGTCGTGAGGAAGCTGGGCAGGAGTCGGTCCATCAGCTCGAAGTACGAGGACAGCGCCGGGGTATTCTGCTGCGCGTTGTAGAGGATTTCCTCGCGAAACGACTCCGAATACAACGTCGTGCCGGTTCGTCCATCGATGAAAACGAACTTGGGGCGGAGGATGAACCCGCGACGCTCGGTGTACGTGCGAACCGGCGTCACCCGGCGCCGACCGAACGAGTCGTACACCTCCTGCTCTCTGGTCACGAAGCCCGCGCGTTGATGGGGTGTGAACAGCACCGAGCCCGTGACGATGAGCGGGTTCTGGTACTCCTCGCCGAGCGACTTCCAGTAATCGATGTCGGCGAAAATGTGCTCGTACTGCTCGAGTTCTGCCTCGGTGTTGATTTGCTGGTCCTCTTCCGCCTCGTCGGCTTCGGCCTCCGGCTCCGGTTCAGTGTGGACCGCGATGGCCACGTCCTGATTGGCGGCGATCTCACTGAGTTCCAGCACGTCGGCTTCGACGACGCGAAGATTTGATTTCGACCGCAGCTGGCTGCGCAGCAAGCGAACCGTCTCCAGGTTCGCGTCGACGTCGTTGCTGCCCCCCGTCACGAAGCCTGCGACCAGGACGCGCTGGAATGCCGAGATGTCCAGCTTCGCCTTGAGCGGCGTCTCGATCGGCACCTCGAAGTACGAGGGTCCACAGCCGGCGATCAGGAGCGCCGTGACTCCGAGGCTAGCGACTATTCGATGCGGCAGTGCGATCATTGATTTCTCTGAATAGGTCGTAGTTCTGTTCGATCATCAGGTTGTCGGGTGCGAGCTCGATCGCGCGGTCGTACGCCTGCCGCGCCTTGTCGAACTCGCCGGCACGCTCGTAGGCGATCGCGAGGTTGTTGTAGGCGGCCGCGTAGGTCGGGTCGATCTCGGTCGCCCGCTCCCAGCGATAGGTCGCCTCGTTCCACAGGTTGCGACGTGCGACAGCGATGCCGAACTCTACCTGAGCTTCGGCGTCGGACCGCGCATCCGCGAGGGCGGTCCCGCCGCTCACCGCTACGAGAAGGCCGGCAACGATGAATGCTCGAAAACCCATGAAAACTCTTGACGAAATACGCTGGCTGAATCAATCCACTATAACGAGGGACACGCCTCCGGCGCAAGCGGTTTCAAGGCCAATGACTCACTCCATGGGCCATGCGGCGGCGGTCGGCTCGAGCTCGACCCGTTGCGCCCTGCGCACCGCTGTCCTACAATCAGACCAGCCAGGGTCGGGCACTTCGGCTGTTGCTCCGTGCAGCGGTCAGAGGGTCCGGCCTTTTGCTTTGCCCGGCCGGTTCGTCCCGATGGCCTCTGGTCGTGAGCGTCCGGAATCAGGCCATGGACCATCGTACCGCCATCGGGCTGTCGCTCTGGCAAGGTTCGACTCGGCCGGAATCTGTGGAGATCTGGCGAGATCTGGACCGGAGCGGGCTGCTGGAACACTCCAGCCGAGGTCGGCCCGAACCGCCACTCGCCCAGCTGGCTCGTAGGCTCAATCCGCGACTCCGTGCGTCCGCTCTCGGCATCAGCACGGCCGACGTCGAGGCGGTCGCCAGACGCGCTAGCCTGGGCCAGATCGAACTCGTCACGTGGAGCGATCCAAGGTACCCGACCTCGCTCCGTCAGATAGCAGACCCGCCGCCGGCCCTCTGGGTTCGCGGAAACCTCGACGCGCTGGCCAGCGTCTCAATCGCTATCGTCGGCTCGCGACGCGCCTCGTCGCACGGTCTGGCCGTTGCGGCGCAATTGGCCGGCGACCTCGCGACACGAGGTGTGGCCGTCGTCAGCGGCCTGGCCCGTGGCGCCGACGCAGCCGCGCACCGCGGGGCACTCGAGGCCGGCGGGCGGACGATCGCACTCCTCGGGTCGGGGGTAGATGTGATTTACCCCCCGGAGCACTCCGACCTGGCGTCGTCCGTGCAGGTATCCGGCGCCGTGCTCTCGGAGCTCGTGCCTGGGACTCAGCCGCGGCGGCCCCACTTTCCGAAGCGGAACCGACTCATCGCGGGACTGTCGCTGGCTGTCGTCGTGATAGAGGCGTCCGAGCGGAGCGGATCGTTGATCACGGCGCGTCAGGCGCTCGAGCAAGGACGCGAGGTGATGGCAGTCCCTGGTCTCGTGCTCTCGGGGCGGAACCGGGGTGCGCACGCTCTGATCAAGGATGGGGCAAAGCTCGTGGAGGATGTGGACGATATTCTGGACGAGCTGCCGCTCGCCCCGATCGGCGCCCCACGGGGCAGGCGATGCGACAGTCGACCTGGCGATTCTCTCGTGAGGGCGCTCGATGAAGGTCAGGCATATGACCTAGATGAGTTAATCGACGCATCGGGTATGACCGCCAGCCAACTGCTCCCGAGGCTCCTGTCGCTGGAGCTCGACGGTTGGATTTCGCGGCTCGCCGGTGGGCGATTCGTCCGATCTCGCAGGAAAGTGGTAACTTAGCCCGTATCGGAGTGACCCTAGAGATGGCAAAAGCACTCGTCGTTGTCGAATCGCCGGCCAAGGCGAAGACGATCAACAAGTATCTCGGCAAGGACTACAAGGTCGTGGCCTCGATGGGCCACATCCGCGATCTGCCCAAGAGCAAGCTGGGTGTTGACGTCGAGGGAGGGTTCGATCCCGTCTACGAGACAATCCCGGCAAGAAAAAAGGTGCTCAAGGAGCTGAGGGACGCGGCCAAGGGGACCACGGACATCTACGTCGCGACGGACCCCGATCGGGAGGGTGAGGCGATCGGGTGGGATGTGGCGAACGAGCTTTCGGGCAAGAAGCGCACGATCCATCGACTGATGTTCAACGAGATCACTCGCCCCGCGATCCTGGCGGCACTCGAGAACCCGATCGAGATCAACACCCGCATGGTCGAGGCGCAACGCGCGCGGCGTGTGCTGGATCGCCTGGTCGGCTACAAAATCAGCCCACTGCTGTGGGACAGGGTCCGGCGCGGCTTGAGCGCCGGGCGCGTGCAGTCGGTCGCGCTGAAGGTGGTGTGCGACCGGGAGGCGGAGATCGAGGCGTTCGTGTCGGAGGAGTACTGGCATCTATTTGCGAAGCTGGCGGCCGGGGCCCCGCCCGAGTTCGATGCCAAGCTCGTCAAGAAGGGCCGCGATGCGGTCAAGCTCGAGAACGAGGCTCAGGTCAAGGGCATCCTGGCGGATCTGGAGGGTGCCTCGTTCGTCGTGCGGTCGGTGACGACGAAGGAACGCAAGAAGCAGGCGCTGGCGCCGCTCATCACCAGCAAGTTGCAGCAGGCGTCGAGATTCCCCGTCAAGAAGACGATGGTCGTGGCCCAGCAGCTCTATGAGGGCATCGAGCTGCCAGGCGAGGGCAGCGTTGGTCTCATCACCTACATGCGGACGGACTCGACTCGCGTGTCCGACCAGGCGGTCGGCGAGGTTCGTGACCACATCGCCCAGACCTACGGCGAGGCGTTCGTGCCGAAGAAGCCGAACACCTTCCGGTCCAAGTCGGGGGCGCAGGATGCCCACGAGGCCATCCGGCCGACGTCGCTGGCCTACGATCCGGAGCGCGTCAAAGCACATCTCACCCGCGACCAGTACTCACTCTACCGGCTCATCTGGAATCGCTTCGTGGCATCCCAGATGCCGCCGGCGACGTTCGATGACACGACGGTCGACATCGCGGCGCAGGCGTACGTCTTTCGCGTGAAGGGGTCGGTGCCCAAGTTCAGCGGCTGGATGGAGGTCGACAGTCGATCGGGGAGCGAGGCCGACGCCGCCGCGACGCCGGCCGACGGCCCGGCTTCTGGATCAGACGAGAGCGCCGCCGCCGTGCTGCCGGCGATGGCCGAGGGCGATTCGCTCGAGGTGCGCGCGCTGCGACCGGAGCAGAAGTTCACGCAGCCGCCGCCTCGGTTCAGCGAAGCGACGCTCGTCAAGGAACTGGAGGAGAACGGGATCGGCCGGCCCAGCACGTACGCCTCGATCCTGGGCACCCTCCAGGATCGCGACTACGCCAAGAAAATCGAGGGGCGGTTCAAGCCGACCCCGCTGGGGCGGCTGGTCACGGAGCTGCTGGTTCGTAGCTTCGACGACATTCTCGACACCGAGTACACGGCCAAGATGGAGGAGCAGCTCGACCAGATCGGTGAGGGACGGGCCGACTACGCTGGCACGCTCGGGGCGTTCTACAAGAAGTTCGAGGTCGATCTCGAGCGCGCACATGCCGAGATGCAGAACGTGAAGGTCGAGGGCAAACCGACCGACATCGTCTGTGAGAAGTGTGGCGCTGCGATGGTGATCAAGGTCGGGCAATTTGGCGCGTTTCTCGCCTGCAGCGCCTACCCCGAATGCAAGAACACGCGGGAGATCGAAGAGACCGAGGCGGGCGCGGAGGATGTCGAGGAGGCATGCGAGAATTGCGGGAAGCCGATGGTCGTCAAGCGCGGCCGGTTCGGCCAGTTTCTCGCCTGCTCGGGCTATCCGGATTGCAAGACGACGCGCAAGCTAATTTCGACCAAGCAAGGTCTGGCGGCGGCCAAGCCCGACCAGCCGCTCGACGAGCGGTGTCCGCAGTGCGGTGCGAACCTCGTCATCAAGCAGGGGCGGTTCGGCGAGTTCACCGCCTGCAGCAGCTACCCGGCCTGCAAGTTCGTCAAGCTCAAGAGCACGGGCGTCGCCTGCCCGAAGGACGGCGGGGACATCGTCGAGCGCAAGTCGCGCCGAGGCCGCGTGTTCTACGGCTGCGACAAGTACCCGGACTGTGATTTCACCCTCTGGAATCGTCCACTCAAGGAAGTCTGTCCCTCGTGCGGAGCGCCCTACCTCGTCGAGAAGATCACGAAGCGATCCGGGCGACAGGTGCTGTGCCACTCCGACGAGTGCGACTACGCCCGGACCGAGGAACTGGCGCCCGCCTAGGACGTCATGATTCACGTGATCGGCGGCGGGCTCGCAGGCAGCGAGGCCGCCTGGCAGATCGGCTCGCTTGGCATCCCCGTCGAGATCCACGAGATGCGACCGGTGCGGCGCACGGCCGTCCACCGGACCGATCGGCTGGCGGAGCTGGTCTGTAGCAACTCGTTTCGCGCCGACAAGCTGGACAACGCCGTCGGACTCCTCAAGGAGGAGATGCGTCGGCTCGGCTCGCTCGTCATGCGCGCCGCAACCGCAAGCCGAGTGCCCGCCGGCGCCGCGCTGGCCGTCGATCGAGAACGTTTCGCCGCCGAGATCACGACGGCGCTCGAGCAGCATCCGCTCGTGACTATCCGGCGCGAGGAGCAGGAGAGGGTGCCGCCGCTCGGAAGTTCGCTCACGCCGTGCATCATCGCAACGGGTCCACTGACCTCCGAGTCGCTGTCTGCCGACATTGCCACTCTCATCGGCGCGGCTCACCTCTATTTTTACGACGCGATTAGCCCGATTGTGCTGGCGGAAACCATCGACACCGCACGGGTGTTCCGCGCGTCGCGATGGGGCCGCAGCCTGACCGCCGAGCCCGGCGATGACGGGGACTACCTGAACTGCCCGATGACGTCGAGCGAGTACGAGGCATTCGTCGATGCGGTGCTTGGCGCCGAGTCGGCCACCGTGCACGATTTCGACACGGCCACGTTCTTCGAAGGCTGCCTGCCGATCGAGGTCATGGCGCATCGCGACCGCGACACGTTGCGGTTCAGGCCGATGAAGCCGGTCGGTCTCTCCGACCCGCGCACGGGTCGCGGGGCGCACGCCGTCGTCCAACTCCGACAGGACAATCTGGCAGGGGATCACTACAGCCTCGTGGGATTCCAGACGCAGCTGAAGTGGGGCGAGCAGGACCGGGTGCTGCGGATGATTCCAGGCCTGGAGCACGCCGAGTTCGTCCGGTTCGGCATGGTGCACCGGAATACCTACATCAACGCCCCGACCGTCCTCGAGCCGACGTGGCAGGTCCGGTCCCGCCCGGATCTCTTCCTCGCCGGACAGTTGTCGGGCGTCGAAGGCTACGTCGAGTCCGCCGCCTCGGAGCTGCTGTCCGCACGTCATGCGGCGGCCTTGTGCGCCGGACGCGAGCCGCAGCTGGCGCCTCGCACGACCGCCATTGGCGCGCTGGGGCACTACGTGTCACACGCGTCTCCGTCGAATTACCAGCCAACGAATATCTCGTTCGGCATCATGCCACCGCTCGAACGCCCACCGCGAAAGCGGCTCGCCCGCCGGCAGGCGACAGCCGAGCGGGCGCTCGCCGACCTCGACCGCTGGCTGCGTACCGCCGACGTGGACGATGCGGGAGCGGCTGTCCGGTGAGGAACACGCCCGCGGTGGGGGCGGCGGTCACCGGGCAGCTCAGGTCGTTTCTGGAATACATCCGGCTCAACCGAAACGCCTCGCGCCACACGGTTCGAGCGTACGAGAGCGACTTGGGTCAGTGGGTCCGCTTCTTGGCGGCCCGTCGCGCTGTCGATCCCTCGACGCTGACTGCTGCCGATCTCGACTCAGCCGGCCTCCATGCCTTCCTGGCGGATCTGCATCGGCGCGGTGTCTCGCGCCGGTCGACTGCGCGCAAGCTGACGGTCTTCCGGGTGTTCACGCGCTACCTTCGCCGGGAAGGCGTCGAGATCGCCGATCCGACGGCGACAGTCGGATCGCCGCGCGCCGAGCAGAAGGTGCCGGCGCATCTGACCATCGACGAGATGGCGCAGTTGCTCGACACACCCGATGCATCCACGCCGCTCGGGCGACGTGATCGGGCCATGCTGGAACTGTTCTACGCGTCGGGTCTTCGGCTCGGCGAACTGGTGGGGCTCGATCTCGGGGATGTCAATCTGAGCGGACGGCTCGTCCGGGTCCTGGGTAAGGGCGGAAAAGAGCGGATCGTGCCGTTCAATCGGCCGACGACTCGTGCGATCCGAGCGTATCTGGACGACCGCCTGACGCTTCGCCAGCGCGCCGTGGGACGGCCGCCCTCGGCGCCGGGGGAACCGGAGGACCCACTCTTCGTCAATTATCGCGGCGAGCGGCTGTCATCGCGTTCGGTGCACCGGCTCGTGGGTCAGCACGTGACGTCCTGCAGCACGCGACTCGGGATCAGTCCCCATGCGCTGCGACATTCCTTCGCGACCCACCTGCTCGAACGGGGCGCCGACCTGCGGTCGATCCAGGAGTTGCTCGGACATGCGCGTCTGAGCACGACACAGCGCTACACGCACGTGAATGCGGCCCAGTTGCTCGGTGTGTACCGCCGGGCGCATCCGCGCGCCACGCGAGTCTCGGACGTGAAATAGAGGAGAATTGCGGCGGGTCGGCGAGGCCCGCCGGAGGCCGGGGGCGATCTCAGTCGCCGACTCCGACCAGCGTGCGGCGTCCGCGCGGCAGCTCGATTCCGAGCGTCTTGATCTTGTAGTTCATGACCCGCGGACTGATCGACAGCAATTCCGCAGCATCCTTCTGGACCCAGTTCGACATCTTGAGCGCCTCGGTAACCGCTTGCCGCTCAAGCTCCTCGAGCGGGATACCCGTCGGCGGGATCGTGACGGCTTCGGGTGGCTCGGACGGGTCACGCGACATCGAGAGTTCGCCCAGGTGGAGGTCCTGCGTGCCGATGAGGGGCCCTTCGGCCAGCAGCACGGCTCGCTCGATCGCGTTCTCGAGTTCGCGGATATTGCCCGGCCAGTTGTACCGCAGAAGCAGCTTCATGGCGTCGACCTGCAGACCGTCGACGTGCTTCTTGAGCTCTCCGGCGAACCGGCGCGTGAACGTGTTGGCGAGCGCGACGATGTCTTCCTTGCGGTCGCGCAGCGGCGGCATTTCGACCGAGACCACGTTGAGCCGGTAGAAGAGATCCTCCCTGAACTGCCCGCCGGCTACCATCACGGCGAGGTTGCGGTTCGTCGCTGCGATGATCCGCACATCGACCTTGAGCGTTCGAGTCCCGCCGAGCCGCTCGAACTCGTGCTCCTGGAGAACGCGCAAGATCTTGGCCTGAGTGCTGGGGCTCATGTCCCCGATCTCGTCGAGGAACAGCGTGCCGCCATCGGCCTGCTCGAATCGCCCGATTCGCTGCTTGTCGGCGCTGGTGAACGCACCCTTCTCGTGGCCGAACAGTTCGGACTCGAGCAGGTTCTCCTGCAGGGCCGCGCAGTTGACCTTGATGAAGCTACGCGCGGCCCGGGGCGAGTTGTGATGGACCGCGCCGGCGATCAACTCCTTGCCCGTGCCCGTTTCACCGCGCACGAGCACCGTCGTGGTGCTGATCGCCACTTTGCGGACGATGTCGAGGACGCGCTGGAGGGAGCCACTCGCGCCGACGATGTCGTCGAACGCGTATATCTCGGGCTGTGTGTGTCGGAGGTAGTCGACCTCGTGCCGCAGGCGCAGGTTCTCGAGCGCCTTGCCGATCCGTACCTCCATCTCCTCGATCTCGAACGGCTTGAGGACGAAGTCGAAGGCACCGATCTTCATGGCCTCGACGGCCGAGTGCACCGACCCGAATGCCGTCATCATGATCACGCTCGTGCCAGGGTGCATCGCCTTGCACGTGCGCAACACATCGAACCCGTCCGCGCCAGCCATCTTCACGTCGGTCAGGACGAGGTCGAACGGACCTTCGTGTAGCCGCTCGATTGCGACGGTCCCGGTGGCCGCCTCCTCGACCTCGTGGCCGGCCTCGGTCAGCGCGCGGGCGAGACCCTTCCGAAGGAAATCATGATCGTCTGCTAGGAGAATACGGCCCATGGTCTTTATGCCTCGAGAACGGAGTGCACGGTCGGGTCTGGGGTCAGGGTCAGCAAGACGCGAAACCGCGTTCCGCCTTCGGCGGGCGCGGTCACCTCGACACGCCCTCCGTGGGCATCGACGATCTTGCGCACGAGCGCGAGCCCCAGACCAGAGCCCTTGGCCTTCGTGGTGAAGAAGGGACTGAAGATCCGCTCCAGGATGTCTGGCTCGATACCGGGGCCATCGTCGGCGATGTCAATCGCCACGAGGTCCCGCGATCTCGAAGTTCGGATCCGTGCGCCTTGACGCCCATCGTCGACGACTCGCGCCGCCCGGATCGTCACGTGACCCTGACCATCCAGCGCCTCGAACGCATTCATGATCAGGTTGGTGAATAGCTGATGGAGGAGCTGGGCGTCGCCCGGCAGGTCCGGCACGCCAGCGTCGATGTCAAACCGCACGACGGTACTGCCGCGAGCCGACTGATGACCGGCGCTTGAGACGGCGTCTTCGAGCAGCAGCCCGATCGGCACCGGCTCGGGCTGCAGCCGAACCGGTCGCACGAATTCGAGCACCTTGACGACGATCAGGTTTGCCGATTCCGCTTCGCGAATGATCTCCGCCAGCGCCGCCTGGGCGTCCGGTCGCTCGACGAGCTGGCGACGAAGCATGCCGGCTGCGACTTCGATCCCCGCGAGAGGATTCTTGACCTCGTGCGCGATGGCCGCCGCCATCTCGCCAAGAGCAGCGAGGCGATCTCTGAGTCGCTCTCGTTCCTCGAGCTGCTCGACGACCGTGAGATCCTTGAACATCAGGGCGGCCCCGATCACAGAGCCGCCGGGATTCCGGACGAGCGACAACGTGTAGCCGAGCACCTGGTCCACCGGCTCCAGCCGGAGTTCGGCTCGATTCGGGAGCTCGGCGACGTCGAAGGCTCCGCTCAGGATGTCGGCCAGTTCCTGATGGGCGCTCAGGACGGAGGCGATCCGTCGCCCAACGTCCCGCGCATCGAACTCCAGGTGGAGTATCCGGTAGGCCACGGCGCTCATGGCGACCAGGCGTCGGTCGCGGTCGATCGCGATGACGCCGTTCTGCATGTTCCAGATGAGATCACGGAAGAACGTCGCATCCACCGCCTCGGCCGCCTTCGGCATGGCGGGCCGACGTGCTCGAGAGCGCACCGGTTCCGGCGTGGCCTCGGTCAGGCCCGTGTCGAACCGGTCGATCGTCGGTGCGGCGGATTCGTGCATTCTTCTCCGTCTAGGGCCACCTGGCCCGGCAATCTATGTATCGGACGATGGCAAGTGCTTTGACAGCTTCGACTTACGCATGGATCCGAGCCTCTGGAGCCGGCGTCGAGACCGAGCGCTACCGGGACCAGGGAAGGCTATGGCAAGGGGCATGCCGGGTCGCCGTCCAGGGTGCCGTGGGCGCAGACAGCGAGATTCTCTGGGAAACGCGGCCGTGTCGCCGCGGGGAGTGGAGTGACGGGGCGCAGCCGAGGGCTGCGTGATGACGAAAAGTGTCAGCCGCTTACGATTTTGTAATCGGGCCGGGCTCAGCGGCCGCTTGGCTGAGCCGTGGTGCGGTCGGTCGTTTCCTGCAGCCCCTCCCACTCCTGCAGGAGCTCGCCGACGTCCCACATGAGGGCTTGGTGTCGGCTGATGATCGGCTGCGCGGCCTTGCGGTCATCATAGAAGCCCTCGGCAGACATGGCCGTCTCCAACTCCTTGATCGCGTCCTCGTGCTCCGTGATGCGACGCTCGAGGTCTGCAAGACGACCGCGTAGAGCCTCTGCCGAGCGTCGCTGCTTTCGCGCGTCGGACTGTCGTTGCTTCCGCTGGTCGTTGGCTACCCGAGGGCTCGTGGGTGACGATCTCTTTCCCGACGGCCGGGCGCGCGAACTGCGCGGGCGCCGAGCGTCGGGATCCGCCGTGGCTGCCGGGGCCGTGATTTCCGGATGGTCCTTCTTCCAGCGGAACTCCTCGTAGGTCCCAGGGTAGATGGTGACGCCACCGTCGGCGATTTCGACGATTTTCGTGGCGAGTCGATCGACGAAGTAGCGGTCGTGCGAGACGAAGATCAGGGTGCCTCCGAAGTCGGCCAGCGCGTCCAGGAGGACGTCCTTCGAGTCGATGTCCAGATGATTCGTCGGCTCGTCGAGCAGCAACGTGTTTGCCGGGCGCAAGAGCATGCGGGCGACTGCGAGGCGGGTCCTCTCTCCGCCGGACAACACGGCGGCACGCTTGTAGACATCGTCGCCCGAGAAGAGGAAGCCTCCCAGGATGTTGCGGATGGCGGGGATCATGCCGTGGGGAGAGTCGGCCGCCAATGTCTCGTAGACCGTCAGGCCGGGGTCGAGGCGCGTCGCCTGGTCCTGGGCGAAGTACTGCGTGACCAGCCGATATCCTTCGACACGCTCTCCCGTGTCGGGGGCCTCTTCGCCCACGAGCATCCGCATGAGCGTCGACTTGCCCACGCCGTTGGGACCGACGAGCGCGATACGGTCACCGCGCACGATATGGAGGTCGACGTCGCGCAAGACGACCTTGTCTCCGTAGCACTTGCTCGCGCGGCGAAGCTCCAGGACGACCCTGCCGCTGCCCGCGCAGGCCGGAAACGTGAAATGGACACGTTTGCGGGCGAGGGGCACCTCGATCGGCACGATCTTGTCCAGCGCTTTGACGCGGCTCTGTACCTGCGACGCCTTCGTGGCCTGATAGCGGAACCGGTCGATGAACAGCTGGATACGGGCGATCTCGTCGTCCTGCTTTTTCTTCGCGGCGCGGATCCGCGCGATCCGCTCCTCCCGCGCCGTCAGGTACGCGCTGTACGTGCCGGTGTAGTCCGTCAGCGTGCTCAGGGAGATCTCTGTGATCCGCGTCACGACCGAGTCGAGGAAGAAACGGTCGTGTGACACGAGGATGACGGCATGCGGGTAACCCGTGAGATACGTCTCGAGCCAGTTCCGCGCGTCGAGGTCGAGATGGTTGGTCGGCTCGTCCAGCAGGAGCAGGCCCGGCCGTCCAAGGAGCAGCTTTGCCAGGGCGATTCGCATCTGCCAGCCGCCGGAGAAGGTCTCGGTCGGTTTGTCGAAGTCCTCGCGGTGGAATCCCAGGCCCTGTAGCACCTGCGCGACTTTCAGGTCGAGGCTGTACCCGTCGAGATGCCTGAACGCGTCCTGGGCCTCGCTGTAGCGATCGAGCATCTGCCCGTGCGCCGCCTCCGGTACCGTCGGGTCGGCCAGTCGCTCTTCCAGCGTCTGCAGCTCGATCTTGAGATCGAGCACGGCCTGGAGCGCCGTGCTCGCCTCCGCGAACAGCGTGCGGCCAGTCAGGCTGAGGCCGTCCTGGGGGAGGTACCCGACCGTGAGGCCCGAGGGCCTGGTGATGACGCCCTCGTCCGGCTGATCCTCGCCTGCGAGCATCCGCAGCAGCGTGGTCTTTCCGGCGCCGTTGGGCCCGGATAGACCGACGCGCTCGCGGTCCGAGATCTGCCACGTCACCCCCCGCAGGAGCGTGCGCTCGCCAAAGGCCTTCGACAGTCGGGACAGCTGAATCATGAGTGGTGGACGAGCGGCCTCGCAGGGGCCGCTGGCTGGCGGCGGGCGACGTTCCGAACCTGCTATCTTAGCATCCGTGCCGGATGGGTTTCGCCGCTGGGGCAGCAGCCGAGGGGATGACGGTCCCGGACGTTGATTCCGACCGGATCAGGGTGTGGGGGGCGGCAGGGCTCGATGCTATTCGCCGAGTGCCTTGGCCGCGGCCGAGAGGACTTTGGGGACGCGGAATGGCTTGGTGAGGTAGCCCGAGACGCCCATGTTGACGGCGTCTATCGCCGTCTCTTCGGACGGGTAACCCGTCACGATGAGGACCGGCATGTTCGACCGGTAGCGCTTGGCCTCCTTGATGACGTTCATCCCGTCCACCCCGGGCATCTTCAGGTCCGTGACCAGGAGATCGTAGGAGAACATCCGCATCCGTTCCAGGGCTGCTGTGCCGTCCTGGGCGACGTCCACGTCATATTCAGCCAGCGTCAGGGTCTTGGACAGCAGGTCCCGGATGCTGGCCTCATCGTCGACCACGAGCACCCGAGGCCGCTCTGACGGACGGCTGCGGGTCGGGCCGGCGTCCGGTTCGACTGGGCCCCTGGCCGTTCGCGGTCGCTGACTTTCCAGCCAGGCATCGATGTCCCGCTTGCGGAACCGCCATTGCCGACCGACTCGAACCGCCGGAATCTTCCCTGCCTTGATAAGCCGATATACGGTACGTAAGTTGACTTGAAGGTACTCGAGGACCTCTTCAGTTGTCAGAAACGCTTCGTCGATCATACAGATTGCTCCGTCGAGGTAACTTTAATGACCTCTTGGATCAATAGCAAGCTCCGAGTTGTTAGCCGGTATTCGGACCGTAAAGGAGGCGCCATGTTCACCACTCTCGGCGGAGATCTGACCGCCGTGGTCCTGGACGATGCCGTAGGCTATCGCGAGGCCGAGTCCGGTGCCCTTCCCGACCTCCTTCGTCGTATAGAACGGCTCGAATATCCTCGGCAGGACGTCGGCAGGAATACCGGGGCCGGTATCGTGGACCGAGGCCACGACCTCCGTTCGAGATTCGCTCACAGCGGTCCGGATCTCCAGCCTGCGCCGGTCCCTCGACTCCATGGCGTGTTCTGCGTTGGTGATGAGGTTCAAGAAGGCCTGATGGAGCAGCAGGGCGTCGCCGCGCACCCGCGGTAGTTTGGGGTCGAGTTGGCGCACGACGTCGACTCCGGCGGCCTTCAGGGCCGGATGTCGCTGGGCCAGGGCCCGGGCGATCACGGCATTGACCGAGACACGCCGCCACGGAGTCCGCTGGGACGCCGCGAACGCCAGGAGGTTTCGAACGATCTTCGCCGCCCGATCGGCCTCCCGGAAGGCGGTACGGAGGTCCTTGGCGGACGGTTTCGACAGCTCCTTGGTGCGTTGTACGAGCTCTATGTGTCCCATGACGCCCTGGAGTGGGTTGTTGAGCTCGTGCGCGATGCCGGCGACGAACTGGCCGAGGGCTGCGAGCTTCTCCGCCTGCGTGAGGCGCTCGCGCAACGAGTCGCGCTCCGCCTCCAGACGCGCGTCCTCCGTGATGTCGCGCGCGACCAGGACGCAGCCGATGGTCTCGCCCTGGTGGTTGAGCCGGTTCGAGACGGCGACGGAGAACATGCCGTTCCAGCGGTCGTCCTCGAGCTGACGGGTCGATGCCGAGGCATCTGATGGCTGCGCCAAGTCCGCCAGCCCGGCAATCCAGGCATGGGTTTGCGAGCCGACGACTTCGCGCAGGGGGCGTTCGCGTAGATCCGCGAGCGTGCTCCCCAGCCGAGCCGCGAGGGCTTGATTGACCTCCACCACCGAGAGTTGGCGATCGAAGACGGCCACCAGATCCGCAATCGAATTGAAGGTGTGCTCGAGTTCGCGTCGAGATTGGAGGACGCCGGCAAATAGCTGGGCGTTCTCTACCGCGCCAGCAAGCTGGCGCGCGAGCCAGCCGACCAGGTCCAGGAGGTCCGACTCGGCGGTCGCCGTGGCGCCGACCGCCTCGATGATCAGGGATCCAAGCGCCCGGCGCCGGCCGTGCAATGGCACGGCGATGGCGCCGTCGCCGCCGAGGGGTGGATCCAGCCGCACCCGTTGCGCCTCGGTGTCGCGGAGGAGTCGTGCAGCCTGGTGGTCGCCGGCCGCGATCGGGATGCGCCTCTCGACCTCCCGATGTGCCCGATCGGACGACGAACACAACACGAGCTCCTTCGCGCGGCGGTCGTACAGCCACACTGACGTCCGGCCGGCGGCGAGGAGTCGGTTGGCGCGCTCGCAGAAGACCCGCAGGCCGGAGTCGACGTCGGGTGCGGCACCAGCGTCGCCGCCGAAGCCTTCGAGCAGCGCGTCGGCGCGAAGCTCCGCATCGAGCTTCGGCAGGGTGTGCCGCTGGCTGTTCGTGGCCGACTCGGGCGGTCCTGTCACGTTGACTCGTTCGGCGACGCTCGACAGCCGTGTCGAGTGTCTGGAGCGGCATCATACGCCAGGCGCGCTCGGATCGTCATGTCCCGTCGTCAGTCGGTGACCTCCAGCTCTTGCTCGCCACGCCTCGGAGCCCCACGGTCGATCCGATGGTGCTTTCCAGAATGCCTGTAAGTGTTGACAAGGAAGAACTTACCGGACACCTTCAGTCCTCGCTTCGCTCCGCGAAGTCCGTGAGCGGCCCCCTGGCGTCTAATACTCAATAGCAGTGCCCCGGTTTCACGTTTTGGCTGGATTCACAAGAGCACGGCGCCTGCCCGGGTGATTCGATGACCAGGACGGACGAAGAGCTAGTGGCCCGTTGTGTCGAGGGCGACCGCGACAGCTTCAACGAGCTGGTGGTGCGGTGGCAGCGTCCCGTGTACGCGTTGGCGTATCGGGTCATCGGCCGCGACGAGGATGCTCGCGACGTCGCCCAGGAGGCGTTCCTCAGGGCGTTTCGCGCCATCAAGAACTTTCGCGGACAGGCGAAGTTCTCGTCGTGGATCTATCGGATCACCCTCAATCTCTGCCGCGACTGGATGCGCCGTGAGCGGCGAACCCCGGTGACGCTCGTGGCCGACGTGCCGGAGCCGAAGAGTGAGACGCGAGGGCGTTCGGTGGAGGATTGGGCCGCGCAGCGCGATCTCGGGCGCCGCGTCGCGGCCGTGATGGCGCAGCTGCCGGAAGAGCAGCGTTCGGCGATTGTCCTGAAGGAGTATCACGGACTCACGTTTCAGGAGATCGCCGACTTGCTCGGCTGCCCGCTGAGCACCGTGAAGACGCGGTTGTACCAGGGGCTCTCGGTCTTGCGCCGCGATCTGCGGGTCGCCGGCATCCCTGTGCCAGACGCAGCGGATCGGACGAGACGGGAGTCGCCGAGCCCTCCCGGAGAAGAACGATGAACGAGTCACGAGAATGTCCCGAAAGGGAGCGGCTCGTCGGCGTGTTGTACGACGATGAGAGTCCTGAGGAACGGGAACGCGTCGAGCAACACCTGGCGAGTTGCGAGCCGTGCCGGCGTGAGCTCGAAGAGCTCCACGAGGTGCGAAACCAGCTGCTGGTCTGGAGCCCTCCGGCCGACGGGATCGATCTTGCGGTCGTGCCGGCTCCCCACGCCAGGGGGCCGAGTCGCTGGATGCCGACCTGGGGACTGGCCGCCGCCGCCGTCATCCTCCTCGCGGTCGGGGCCGCCTTGGCCAACGTGGAGGTGCGGGTGGGGCAGGGGCAACTCGTCATTCGTACCGGGTGGTCGACGCCTGCGTTTGCCCCTGCGCCGGCGCCGGCGGCGGCCGTCTCAAGCGAGCCGTGGCGAACCGAGCTCGCCGCGGCGGAGGGGCGGCTTCGGGCGGATCTGGACGCCCGGCAGCGGGCAGCTTTTCGCGCCGCCGGTACGGTGAACGCCAGCGCCGGCTCGATGAACTCGGAGGAGCTCGACCGTCGGCTGCGCGCGCTGCGCCGCCTGGTCGAGGAGAGCGAGGCGAAGCAGCAGCGCGAGCTGGCACTGCGCGTGGCCCAGTTGACGCGAGAGATCGAGACCCAGCGGCGCGGGGACTTGGGTCGGATCGGGCGGGGTCTCGGCCAGCTCGAAGGCACGGCGGGTGCCGAGGCAGCCCAGCAGCGCGAGCTGCTCAACTATCTCGTGAGGGTGTCGCAGCGACGCTAGCCGGCGTGAGTCTGCTCGCCACAGCCTGGAGGTTTGGATCGTGAGAGGCACAGTCATTCTCGGGATGTTCGTGCTCGGGGTTCCCGCCCTGGCGCAGTCGCCGGCGCCCACGTCGCCACTGGTCGCCAGCTCCGATTCGCAGCTGCAGCTTCGCTACCAGATCGGGGTCATGGAGCGTGTTCTAGAGCAGGCCGTTCAGCACGGCGCCCAGCTGACCAGCCGGCAGATGTCATCCTTCGCTCCGAATTTCTGGCTCTTTACCGGGCCGGTCCGTGCTCGGGGCTTCCGGCTCGAAGGATACGGCCTGTTCTTCGACGTCGAGGTGCCCGCCCTGAGACGCAGCCTTGCGTGGAGCTTCCAGACGTTGGACCAGCAGGGCCTCGGGATCGACCGTGCGCTCGAGTCGCTCCGCACCCACGTCGCCTCGGTCTCGGATCAGCCTGCCCGCGACGCGCTCGAGGACGCGTTGGAGCGCATCGAGCTTCAGGTCGGTCCGCCGACGCCACCTGGCGTCCAGTCGACCGCAGGCGCCATGGTCGGCGGATCGCCTGGCGAGACGGGCGGCGGGCAGTCGCCGGCGGACCCCGGCGACGGGTACACGCGTCAGGTCAAGGTCGCTTTGATTGACGCGATGCTCGATCACAGTGGCCCGATTGTCCTCGCCGATGACGAGTGGCTGACGGTGGCCGCTCGCGACAGCCAGGAGAGCCTCGGCCCGACGGATCTGTACGACGTGGTGACGCTGGTGCTCCGCCTTAGCGGGGACGATCTGCGCGAATTCCGTGCCGGGCGCCTCACTCGCGAGGAGGCCGCAAGCCGGGTTGATAGCCGGGAGTTCTGAGCTACAATGCGAACCGTATGGTCTCTGTACATGCACGCGTGATCGGGCTCGCGCTGACGGCGGCGCTGGTGGTGACGTTGGCCGGTTGCTCTGGGCCGAGCCTCCCGCTCTCCGAGCAGGTGGAGGTCCTGGACATCACGACCGGCTGGTTCGACATCGGTATCCTCGAAGATGGGAAGAACAAGCTCGTCCCGACGATCTCGCTCCAGCTCCGCAATGTCACCGACGATTCGATTAGCACGGTCCAGCTGAATGCCGTGTTCCGACTCGTGGATGATCCGGAGATGGAGTGGGGTACCGCTTACGCCCGGGCGATCTCGTCCGAGGGTCTGGCTCCAGGCGAGACCACCAGGGCCCAGGTGCTCCGGTCGCAGCTCGGCTACACGGGTGAGCAGCCGAGGCATCAGATGCTGCAGCACAGCCAGTTCACCGATGCTCGCGTCGAGGTGTTCGGCAAGCGGGGATCCGCGCAGTGGGAGAAGCTTGGCGAGTATCCGGTGGACCGCCAGCTGCTGACGCAGTAGCCCGACGCCGAGCCCGACGACGACGGGCGCGTGCCCCGGGTCGCCTCCGACGAGCTGCCCGCTGCGTCGCTCGCGCCTCAGCTTCGCGCGACCAGCGCCTCGGCGACCATCGTCTCCACCGTTATCGGCAGCGGCATATGCATCACGCCCGCGACCATCGCCGGCATGGGGCTGGGCCGGGGTCTTGACTCGGTTCCGAGTTTCGGTTTCTTGACACCGTTTTCGAGCATTCGATAGACTGGCGGCGCGACGCGCGAATCACGTGGCGGTTCGTGTGAGCGAGCCCTCCCTTTCGATGTTTCACAGCACAACCGTCCTGGCCGTCAGACACAACGGGCGTGCCGTCATGGCAGGCGACGGGCAAGTGACCCTCGGGGACACCGTCGTCAAGCAGGGGGCTCGCAAGATTCGGCGCCTCTACAACGATCACGTACTGGCCGGGTTTGCGGGATCGGCGGCGGATTCCTTCGCGCTGTTCTCGCGTTTCGAGTCCAAACTGGAGCAGTACCGCGGCAACCTCGAACGCTCGGCCGTCGAGCTGGCGAAGGACTGGCGGACCGATCGCCTGCTTCGTCGCCTCGAGGCGATGCTCATCGTCGTGGATCGCGAGTCGTCGTTCCTGTTGTCGGGCACGGGCGATCTCATCGAGCCGGACGACGGCATCATTGCGATCGGCTCGGGAGGCGGCTACGCGCAGGCAGCTGCCAGGGCGTTGGCGCGCCACACGTCGTTGGAGGCGTCGGACATCGCGACGCATGCCATGACGATCGCCGCCAGCATTTGCATATACACGAACGACACGATCACGCTCGAAGAACTTTGACGTGATGTCGATGGCTGTCGACGCCGCGTGCCACGGCGCGTCGCCGTGTCGTCACGTTTCTCGACGGCGGACCAGCCGATGCCCATCCACCTACCGCAAACGACCGCGACGACCGTCGAATCCCTGACGCCGCGTCAGATCGTCGCAGAGCTCGATCGCTACGTCGTGGGGCAAGCGAAGGCGAAGCGAGCTGTCGCCGTCGCCCTGCGGAGCCGCATGCGCCGGCAGAAGCTGTCCGCCGAACTCGCCGAAGAGGTGGCGCCCAAGAACATCTTGATGATCGGGCCGACCGGTGTCGGGAAGACCGAGATCGCGCGCCGTCTCGCCCGACTGGCGCAGTCGCCGTTCCTGAAGGTGGAGGCGTCGAAGTTCACCGAGGTCGGTTACGTCGGCCGCGATGTCGAGTCGATGGTGCGAGACGTCGTCGAGTTGGCCGTCGGGATGGTCCGGGAGGAGCGCCTCGGCGAAGTCCGCGAGAAAGCCCGGCTCAACGCCGAGGAGCGGTTGCTGGATTTGCTCCTGCCGCCGGGCCCCACCCCACCCGACGCCGACGCGACGGAGGCTCGTTTACAGGCCCAGCGCACCAGGGAGAAATTTCGCGATCAGCTGCGGTTGGGGCGCCTCGATGACCGCACCGTCGAGGTCGAGGTTCGCGACCGGTCCTTTCCGTCACTCGAGATCGTCAGCGGATCGTCGGTCGAGGAGATCGACATCAACCTGAAGGACATGCTGCCGGGCTTGTTTCAGGGTCGGGCGAAGCGGCGACGCCTGAAGGTGCCGGAGGCCGTCGAGCACCTCACGCTGGAGGAGGAGCAGAAGCTCGTCGACATGGAGACCGTCGCGAGCGCCGCCGTCGACCGAGTCGAGCAGGCCGGCATCATCTTCGTGGACGAGATCGACAAGATCTCGGGCCGCGAGGGCTCGCACGGACCGGAGGTGAGCCGCGAAGGCGTTCAGCGCGACATCTTGCCGATCATCGAAGGCACGACCGTGAACACGAAGTACGGCATGGTTCGAACCGATCACATCCTCTTCATTGCTGCCGGCGCGTTCCATGTGTCCAAGCCGTCCGATCTGATCCCGGAACTGCAGGGGCGCTTCCCAATCCGGGTCGAACTCGAGCCACTCGGTGCCGACGAGTTCGTCCGGATCCTGACCGAGCCGCGGAACGCCCTCCTCAAGCAATACGTCGCCCTGCTCGAGACCGAAGGGCTGCGCCTCGACTTCACCGACGAGGCCATTCGACGCATCGCGGCACTCGCCATGCTCGTGAACGAGCGGACAGAGAACATCGGCGCGCGACGGCTGCACACCGTCATGGAGAAACTGCTCGACGAGATCTCGTTCGAGGCGCCCGACATGCACGAGTCGTCCGTGACGATCGACGAGGCGTACGTCGACCGGATGCTCGTCGAGATCGTCAAGGACGACGACCTGTCGCGCTACATCTTGTGATGCACCTCCCGCCACTCCGACTCGCCATCGTTGCCGTGCTCGTGACGCTCGCGCTTGGATGTGGCAAGAAGGGGCCTCCGCTGGCGCCCATCCAGATCGTCTCGACTGCCATTACCGATCTCACGGCGCGGCGCCTCGGCTCGACGGTCTACCTGCAGTTCACGGTCCCCCAGCGCAACGTCATCGGCGACGGTCCGGCGGACGTCGAGCAGGTCGAGGTGTACGCACTCACAGGAGAGCCGTTCGACCCGCCGGGTACTCCGCTCGATGACGAAGACCTGCTCGAGTATGCGACGCTCATCGGGAGCGTCGAGGTACAGCCGCCGCCCGAACCGGCCGAGGAAGGGGACGAGCCGGACAGACAGCCGACGCCGACGGACGCCGCACCGGACGAGCGTCCGGTGCAAGGCGCACTGCTCACGTTTACCGAAACACTCACGCCGGAGGCGATGGAGCCGGTCGAGATCGAGTCGCGGAGCCGCGACGACGACGACGATGACGACGCGCCGGTCGTCGTCCTGCCGGCGTTCTGGCCGTCGATCGACGCCGAGCTGACGAGATACTACGTAGCGGTCGCCAGAAACCGGAAGAACCAGGCGAGCGCCGCGTCGACGCGCATCAGGATTCCGCTCGATCCGCCGCCCCCGGCGCCGGACTCCGTCGTCCTGCATTACAGCGACGCCAACATCGGGCTCACGTGGCGGGAGCCGGACGTAGCCCCGAAGCTCATCCAGGAGCCGCCGACGGCGGCCGTCGCGGTGGCAGGGGTGACCGGTCCGCCGCCGCCACTGCCCTTGTCCGCGACGCCGATCATCGAGCAGCGGACGCTTTACCGTTACAACTTGTTCGACCCCAAGGCCATCCCGAACGCGGACGGACTTGTCGCGCCGATCAACCCCGCACCGCTCACCCTGGCCACATTCAGCGACCCTCGGGTGACGTTCGGCGTCGAGCGGTGTTACGTTATCCACACGGTCGACACGTTTGGTACGATCAGCACCGAGAGCGAGCCCTCCGATACGATCTGCGTGACGCCCGTGGACACGTTCCGGCCGGTGGCGCCGACCCGCCTGGTGGCAGTGGGCAGCGAGGGCACCATCAGCCTGTTGTGGGAGTCCAACGCGGAGCCGGACGTCGTGGGCTATGTGGTGATGCGCGGCGAGGCGGAGGCCGAAGAGTTGCAGCCCTTGACGCCGACGCCGATCGCGGAGTCCACCTATCGCGACACGACGGCGGTACCGGGAGTCAGCTACGTCTATACGGTGGTCGCCGTCGATGACGCGACGCCACCGAACATGAGCCTGGAATCGAACCGCGTCGAGGAAACGGCGCGGTAGCGCGTCGAATACGCGCGTTACGGAAGGGGAAGTATCGATGAAGCTGTTCATTGACTCCGGCCACGTGAGCCATATCGAGAAACTCGTGCCGCTCGGCATCATCGACGGCGTGACCACGAACCCTTCATTGCTCGCCAAGGAAGCCGGCGATTCACGCGAGCTGCTGAAGCAGATCTGCCGGGTGGTTCAGGGGCCCGTGAGCGCCGAGGTCGTGGCGACCGATGTCGAGGGGATGGTGCGGGAGGGCCGCGAACTGGCCGGAATCGACGACCACATCGTCGTGAAAGTGCCATTCGGGAAGCCCGGCGTTGAGGCGTGTCGGACGCTGGCGACCGAGGGGAAGCGCGTCAACGTGACGCTCATCTTCTCGGCCACCCAGGCGCTCTTGGCCGCCAAGGTCGGTGCGGCCTACGTCAGCCCGTTCATCGGGCGGCTCGACGACATCGCGACACCCGGCCTCGATCTGATCGAACAGATCGTCGACATCTTCGACAACTTCGAGTTTCCGACCGAGGTGCTGGTGGCGAGCGTCCGCGGGCCGGTCCACGTGGTCGAGGCCGCGCGACTCGGCGCCGACGTGTGCACGTGCCCGCCGGCCGTCATCGATGCGATGTTCAATCATCCGCTGACCGACATCGGACTCGCGAAGTTCCTGCAGGACTGGGAGCGCTCCCAGGCAGCGACCGCCAAGGCCTAAGACGTGAGCATCGACGAGACGCTGCGGGACCTCGAGGGTCGAGCCGAACAGGGCGGTGGCGAGTCGCGCGTCCGCCGCCAGCACGCGGCGGGCAAGCTGACGGCGCGGGAGCGAATGGAGGGGCTGTTCGACGCCGGCACCTTCGAGGAGATTGACAAGCTCGTCACCCACCGGTGCCGTGACTTCGGGATGGACGACCAGGTCATTCCGGGCGACGGCGTCGTGACCGGGGTGGGACGGGTGGACGGCCGCCCGGTGCATGCGTTCGCCCAGGACTTCACGGTCGTTGGTGGATCGCTGTCCGAGACCAACGCCGCCAAGATCGTCAAGATCATGGATCTGGCCGTGAAGCTCGGCACGCCGATGATCGGCTTGAACGACTCCGGCGGTGCCCGGATCCAGGAAGGCGTCCTGTCGCTGGGAGGATACGCGGACATCTTTCTTCGCAACACGCTGGCCTCCGGTGTCATTCCTCAGATCTCCGCGATCATGGGCCCATGTGCGGGCGGCGCCGTGTATTCGCCCGCCATCACCGACTTCATCGTGATGGTGGAGGGCACGAGCTACATGTTCGTCACCGGTCCGGATGTCATCCGGACTGTGACGCACGAGGAGGTGACCAAGGAGGACCTCGGGGGCGCGATGACGCACAACGCCAGGAGCGGGGTGGCGCATTTCGCCGTCGGTGACGACCGCGAGTGTCTCGCGCTCATCCGCGAGTTGCTGTCGTTCCTCCCCAGCAACAACCTCGACGACCCCCCATGTGTACCGACCGACGATCCGGTCGATCGCGAGGACGACGCGCTGGACCGCCTGGTGCCCGATTCACCCAGCCAGCCCTATGACATGGTGCAGCTGATCACGTCCGTCGTCGACGACGGAGGCTTCCTCGAGGTGCATCGGCACTTCGCGACCAACATCATCACGGGCTTCGGTCGCCTCGGCGGCCATTCCGCCGGCATCGTGGCGAACCAGCCCGCGGACCTGGCTGGCACGCTCGACATCGACGCCTCGACGAAGGCGGCGCGGTTCGTCCGATTCTGCGACGCGTTCGGCATTCCGATTGTGACCTTCGAGGACGTCCCGGGGTTTCTACCCGGGACCGCGCAGGAGCACGCCGGCATCATCCGGCATGGCGCCAAGCTGCTCTTTGCGTTCGCCGAGGCCACGGTGCCGAAGGTCACCGTCATCACCCGGAAGGCATACGGTGGTGCCTACTGCGTGATGGCCAGCAAGCACATTCGTACCGATGTGAACTATGCGTGGCCGAGTGCCGAGATTGCCGTGATGGGACCCGAGGGCGCCGTCAACATCCTCTACAAGCGCGAGCTCGACGAGGCGGCGGATCCGGCGGCCGCGCGGGCCGAGAAGGTCGCCGAGTTTCGCGAGAAGTTCGCCAATCCGCTCGTCGCCGCGTCCCGTGGATTCGTCGACGAGATCATCCAGCCCCGGACGACCCGCAGGAAACTGATCGCGGCCCTCGCGCGCCTCGAATCCAAGCGCGACCGCAATCCCCCAAAGAAGCACGGCAACATCCCTCTGTAGTCGGCGCCCGGCGTATCTCCAGGTTCCGCGGTCAGCGCCGGTAAGTGGTACAATCGATTGCGGATGGCTCGACGTCCTGCCTGGAGCCGTCCATCGTCAACTCGCACACGACTATGAAGGTGCTGGTCGCCAATCGCGGCGAGATCGCCGTTCGGATCATGCGCGCGTGCCGCGAGCTCGGACTCGCCACCGTGGCCGTGTATTCGGAGGCCGACCGGCGTGCCCCGCACGTGGGATACGCCGACGAGGCCTACAGCCTGGGATCCAGCGAGCCTGGCGAGAGCTACCTGGCGATCGACAAGCTGATCGATGTCGCGACGCGCGCGTCGGCCGATGCTGTCCACCCGGGATACGGATTCCTCGCCGAGAATGCCGCCTTCGCGCGGGCGTGTGGGGATGCCGGTGTGACGTTCATCGGGCCGTCGCCCGACGTCATCGAGCGCATGGGCACGAAGACCACGGCACGGCAGACCGCAGCCGATGCCGGTCTGCCGGTCGTGCCCGGCACCGATCGACCGATCGCCGAATCTGCCGGACACGCGGAGATTGCGGCGGCCGCGACTGTCGTCGGATATCCGGTGATCGTCAAGGCTGTCGCAGGCGGAGGCGGTAAGGGGATGCGCATCGCGTCGGGTCCGGACGAGCTGTCATCTGCGGTGCGGGCCTCGCGATCCGAGGCACGTTCGTCATTCGGTGACCCGGCCATCTACCTCGAGCGTCAACTCCGGCGACCTCGTCATATCGAGGTCCAGGTGCTCGGGGATGGCCAGGGACATGCCGTGTCGTTCGCCGAGCGCGAGTGCTCGATCCAGCGACGACACCAGAAGGTTGTCGAGGAGTCGCCGTCGCTCGCCGTGAGCGCCGACCAGCGGCGAGCTCTGGCCTCGGCCGCCACGGCGTTGGCGCAGCAGGTGCGGTACACGGGCGCAGGCACCGTCGAGTTCCTGCTCGACGAGAACGGCCGGTTCTTCTTCCTCGAGATGAACACGCGCCTGCAGGTCGAGCACGCGATTACCGAGGCCGTCACCGGTGTCGATCTCGTCCACTGGCAGATCCGGATCGCGCGCGGCGAGCCGCTCGACCTCGATCCGGAGCCGCTGCTCGAACCGCGGGGGCATGCGATCGAGTGCCGCGTCTACGCCGAGGATCCCGATCGAGGCTTCCTGCCGTCGCCCGGCCGGATCACCACCCTGCGGGTGCCGTCCGGACCCGGAGTGCGGGACGACAGCGGGGTGGCCGCCGGGTTCGAAGTGCCGATCTTCTACGACCCGCTCGTGTCGAAGCTCGTGGCCTGGGGCATCGACCGTGACCAGGCGATCAGACGCATGGCGAGAGCACTCGACGAGTACGAGGTATCCGGCATTGCCACCACGATTCCATTCTTCCGGTGGCTCATGCGGCAGGAGGAGTTCCGCGCGGGTCGATTCGATACCACCTATCTCGATCGGTTGCTGACGTCGAGGACGGACGAGTCCTTCGCGCCTGATGCGGCGCACCTGGAAGATGTCACCGTCGCCGCGGTCGCCATCCATCGCTACCTCCGGCGATCGCTCGCCGGACACCGGATGATCGTTGGTGGGGCGACCGAATCGTCGACATGGCGACGTGCTGCCAGGACCGAGTCCCTTCGGTCGGGGATCGGTTCGGGAGCAGCGGTGAACCAGCCATGAGGCTCGAGATCGAGGTAAACGGGCGAACACGAGAGGTGAGCGTCGAGCGCTCGCCGCATGGCCCGAAGCGCTACAGAGTCAGCGTGGACGGCCGGACGCAGGACATCGACTGCGAGGAGATCTCCGACGGCCGGTACTCGCTCGTACAGGTCGCACCAGACGCGTCGAGCCACGATCTCGTTGTCGCGCCTGGCGAGGCTCCGGGCACGCTGAGCGTGCGGGTCGAGCACGCCACGTTCCAGGCCGTCATCGACGGCGGGCGCGACCGCCATCGACTCGGGAAGGGGCGCGTGGCCAAGGATGTGGAGCAGCGCGTGATCGCGCCGATGCCGGGGCGGGTCGTCCGGCTGCTCGTGGCGCCCGGTGACGAGGTCACAGAGGGCCAGGGAGTCGTCGTCGTCGAAGCGATGAAGATGGAGAACGAGTTGCGCGCGCCGCGGTCCGGGCGAATCCGGGAGGTCCTCGCCCAGGAGGGCGCGTCGGTCGAAGCGGGTCGGACGCTCGTCGTGCTGGAGTAGGAAGTCGCCCGTTCCGGTCGCCCGGAGACGGCCGATGGGTTGAGTCGGCGGATCAAGCGTGTCACGATGATTTTGATGCAGTGGGTGGCGATCGTGCGGCGGCCCCTCAAGCGGGTGCTCTACGGCTTGATGCTGATTCTCGGCATCGTCGTCGTGGCCGTGTTGGTGGTCGATCTCGGTCCGTGGGTGCGCGAGCTGGCCGAGCGCGAGGGCTCGAAGCGAATCCAGCGGCCGCTCACGATCGGGTCGCTGTCGATTCGCTTGGGCACTGGATCGGTTGTCGTGGAGGACCTCGAGATCGGAGGTCCCGAACCGTCGGCCCCGCCGTTCTTCACGGCCGAGCGGATCACGGTCTCCATGGCCTGGGGCGCATTGGTTCGACGCGAGGTGTACGTCGAGGCGGTCGAGATGACCGATTGGGCCATGGTGGTCGAGGCCTTTGCCGGCGGTCGCCACACCTTTCCGCGACTCACGTCCACCGCGCCACGCTCCACCGATCCCAATCGGTGGGTCACGACCGTCGCGCGCGTCCGCGCGCACCGGGGCGAGTTCACGTATCTGGATCACGGCGCACCCTGGAGCACCGTGGCTCGCAATCTCGACGTGACCGTCGTGAAGGCTCCCGACTATCGGGGCGAGGCATCGTTCCACGACGGCACGGTGCAGATCCGATCGTTCGAGCCGATGACGTCGGCGTTGAAGACCGGGTTCACGATCGATGGTCCGAATATTCACCTCGACTGGATCGAGCTCGAGACTGACGGCGCCCACACCGAGCTGGTAGGCGACGTCGACGTGTCGCGCTGGCCGGAGCAGAGATACGAACTGCGCTCCCAGGTGCAGTTCCCGACCATGCGGGAGATTTTCTTTGCCGACGACGACTTCGATCTGTCTGGTGAAGGGGAGTTCACCGGCTCGTTTCACATCTACGATGGCGGTCGAGATCTCGAGGGTGATTTCTCGAGCGATGTGGCGGGGCTCAACCAGTACCGGTTCCCCAGGCTGCGCGGCTCCTTGATCTGGCTGCGCGACCGGTTCGAGGTCACCAGGGCCACGGCCGGCTACTACGGCGGGTCGACCGAACTCCGGTACGAGATCGCGCCAATCGGCGCCGACGAGCCCGCGATCGCTCGGTTCGGGGCGACCTACGACGACGTCGATCTCCAGGCACTCAGCGAGGTGGTCGACATGCCCCACGTGCGGGGCCGAGCCACCGGCCACAACCTACTCGAGTGGCCCTTAGGACGTTGGTCCGAGCACAGCGGTCGAGGACGCATCCGCGTCGGTTCGGAGGGCGCCGACATCCTGCGGTCGTCAGGTCTGACACCCGCCCGTCGACTGGCGAGCGAGAGCATCGGCGCGCCCGGCGGACCGTTCCGGTCGGTCGAGACGCTGGACGATCTGATCTTCGAGGGCGACCTCTCCTACGGCTTCGGACCCGAGTGGGTCGACCTCGAGCCCGGCTGGTTCGCGACACCCCGAACGCACGTCGAGTTCCAGGGTCGTACGGCGTACGGTTCGATGTCCGAGATCCCGTTTCACGTCACGAGCCTCGATTGGCAGGAGAGCGATCGGCTGCTGGCGGGAATCATCACGACGTTCGGCTCGCCCACGCGTCCGATCCGGATCGGTGGCTACGGCGAGTTCGAGGGCGTGATGACCGGCGAGTTCAGGCGTCCCCGGGTCGAGGGGCGCTTCACCGGCCAGCGGATGTTCGCGTGGGACGTCGATTGGGGGGCGACCACGGGCGATGTCCTGATCGAGGACGCGTACGCCGATGTCCGAAACGTTCGTATCACGAGCGGAGGCTCCGACATCGCCGTGGACGGGCGTTTCGCGATCGGCTATCCGCGCCAGGATGGCGGCGACGAGATCGACGCGCGCATCCGGGTCGTCGATCGGCCGCTTGCGGATCTGCGACACGCATTCGGGCTGGACGTGTACCCGGTCGAGGGTACGGTGGTCGGTGACTATCACGTGTACGGTCACTACGAGCAGCCGTTCGGTTTCGGTACGATGACCGTCGTGGACGCGGTGGCGTACGGCGAGCCGCTCGAGTACGCGAGTGCCGGCCTGCGGATCGAGGGCGAAGGTGTGCGGTTCGACGCCGTCGAGATCCGCAAGGGGACGGGGGCGATCACTGGCGCCGCCTTCGTCGGATTCGACGGCACCTATTCGTTCAACGCCGACGGCCGCCGAATTCCGCTGGAGACCATCGCCGCGGCCGACTACCCCGATGCGCCGCTCTCTGGCATCCTGCAGTTCACGGCGTCCGGGAGCGGGGAGTTCGACTCGCCGCGCTACGACGTGCGCGGCAGCATCGATGATCTCTTCGTCGCCGACGAGGGCATCGGCCAGGTGAGCGGTTTCACGACCGTGCGGGCCGACCTCATGACCTTCGAGATCAACGCCGCCTCGCCCCGCCTCGCCGTGACCGGCTCGGGCCGCGTCGCCCTGTCACCGGAGGCCGACGCCGAGCTGTCGTTCCGATTCAGCGACACGTCACTGGACCCGTACGTCCGAGCCTTCCGTCCCGACCTCTCCCCGTTCACGACGGCGGTCGCGAGTGGCACGCTTCGGGCGTTCGGCTCGCTGAGCGATCTGCGACACGTGACCATCGAAGGCAACGTCGAGCAGCTCGATCTGGATCTGTTCGACTATCGCGTCCGCAACGATGGCCCGATCACGCTCCGGGCCGACCAGGGGATCATCCGGCTCACGCAGCTCAAGCTGAAGGGTGAGGGCACGCAGCTGCAGCTGTCAGGCGACATCGACCTCGACCGCGAGACAATGAGCGTACAAGCCACGGGAGACGCCAGCCTCGGGATCCTGCAGGGCTTCTTTCCCGACCTCCGCAGTTCCGGCGAGGCCACGCTGGCGGCCGAGATCCGCGGCTCGCCCTCGGCACCGCTCCTGGCAGGCAGTGCGACCGTCACCGATGGGCGCATTCGGCACTTCGGCTTGCCCCACTCACTCGAGGGCATCAACGGCCGCGTGGCGTTCGACGAGAACGGCATTCGGATGGACGAGCTGAGCGGCCGCTTGGCCGGCGGGGAGGTGGCGTTCGGTGGATGGATCGGCCTCGACGGCTATGTGCCGGGCAATCTGAGCCTGACAGCCACGGGCCGGGGCATGCGCCTGCGGTACCCCGAGAGTGTGCGGTCGGTCGTGGACGCCGAGTTTGCGATCCGAGGGCCGCTGTCGGATCCGCTCGTGAGCGGCGAGGTGCGGGTTCGGAGCGCGCTCTGGTCCCAACGCTTCGACGCGGACGGGGCCGCCCTGTTCGGCCTGGGTGAAGCGGCAACCACGAATCCGGTCGGCGCTGAGGAGGGGGCGGTGCCGCCGGTTCGCTTCGACGTGCGGATTCTGGCGCCCTCGACGCTGCGGATCGAGAACAACACGGCCCGGATCGTCTCCAGTGCCGAGCTGACATTGCGTGGAACGTACGCCCGGCCGCTCCTGTTTGGTCGTGCCGAGATCGATCGCGGGGAGGTGCTGTTCGAGGGACATCGGTACTTCGTGACGCGCGGCAGCATCGACTTCTCGAACCCGACGAAGATCGAGCCGTTCTTCGACGTCGAGGCGGAGACCCGGGTGCGCGTCCCCGGGGAGACGTACCGCGTGGTCTTCCGAGCCGTCGGGACCGCCGACCGATTCATTCCCGATCTGACATCCGATCCACCGCTGCCGACGGTCGATGTCCTGGCGTTGCTGTTCGGTGACCCGCGTGATCCGCGGAACGCCGATCTCCGGGCGCTGCGATCGCCAGACCTGGCCGAGCAGGAGCTGCTGCAGGCGCGCGCGGCGCGGTTGCTGGCCAGTCCGATCTCGGCCGGCGTCGGCCGGGTGGTCGAGGAGGCGTTCGGCGTGGACAGCGTGCAGATCTCGCCGTCGTTGTCCGATCCGACATCGCAGCAGTCGTCCAGCCTCAACCCCTCCGCCCGCCTGACGATCGGGAAGCGCGTCTCCGACCGCGTCTACCTGACGTTCTCGCGAGCGCTTGCCGCCTCGACGACCGACCAGATCATCCTGCTCGAATACGATCAGAGCGATCGGGTGGCGTGGATCGTGTCTCAGAACGAAGACCGAAGCTACGCGCTCGACTTCCGGGTACGTCACATCTTCTGATGAGTCCGCGGGTGCGGAGCCGAGCACGCGTCGCCCGATCGCCGGGTTGCTCCCCCTGGGCGCTGGCCCTGTCGATGCTCATTGGCGGCAGCGCAAGTGCAACGGCGCAGGTGACCGACGTGTCCCGATTTCTGGGTCGTCCCGTGACCGCGGTGCACCTCGGCGTCGAGGGACGGGCCGTCCAGGACGAGGCGCTCCTGGCGCTCGTCGAGACGCACGTGAGCGCGCCGCTCACGATGGCGGCCGTGCGAGAGAGCATCTTGCACCTGTTCAGTCTGGGCCGATACGAGGACGTGGTGGTCGACGCGGTTGCCAGCGCGGCCGGCGTCGATCTGCGATTCCAGCTGGTGCCGGTTCACCCGGTCGGAGCCGTCGAGTTTCGCGGTGAGCTCGGGCTCTCCGCGCGTGCCCTGCGTGGCGCCGTGACGGACCGGCACGGTCGCACCCCGGACGCGACGCGGCTCGATGACATGGTGCGCACGGTCGAAGAGGTGCTGCGAAACAGCGGCTTCATGAGTCCCACGCTCACCGCGCGCGCCGAGATCGATCACGTGAATGAGCAGACCGTCCTGACCTTCGATGTGGACGCCGGTAGCCGGGCGCGGATCGGAGCGTTCGAGATCGTGGGGTCTTCTGGCGGATCGAATGGTCGCCTCGCGACGCGCCTCGGGCTCCTGCGCGGTCGACCGTACGACCGCGTCGGTCTCGAGCGTCGCCTGGAGGAGTACGCGTCCGAGCTCCGGGACCGTGGGTTCTACGTGGCCACGGTGGAGCACGCCGCACGCGTGGGCATCCGCGGGGAGTCAGTCGACCTGACCATCACGGTGGATCAAGGCCCCCGTGTCGTCGTGACGTTCGTGGGCGACCCGCTGCCCGCCGATCAGCGGGCGACACTGGTGGAAATTAGGCGTGAGGGGTCGATCGACGAGGATCTGCTCGAGGATTCCGCCCGGCGAATCGTGGCCTACCTCACGGACCAGGGCTACTGGGGAGCGTCGGCCGACTTTCGGCGTCGCGAGGAGGACGGGCTGCTCGAAGTGATCTTCGATGTCTCACGCGGCGACTTGTACCGGATCGCTGCGGTCGAGACCACGGGGGCCGACTCGGTCGCCACCTCCGACCTCCTCGCGCTCGTCGACCTCCAATCCGGCGTGCCGTTCGTGCAATCTTGGCTCGATGACGCCATCGTGACACTCACCGGGCACTACCGACGGCTCGGGTTTTCGGACGCCTCGATTCAGGGGTCGGTCGAGGAGACACCGTCGGCCACGGCCGGCCCGACCGTGATCGCGCGGATCGCGATTGATGAGGGCGTCCGGACGAGAGTGGCGTCGTTGAGGTTCGAGGGGAACGAGTCAGCATCGGCCACCGATCTCGCGGCACAACTCGGCGTCCGCGAGGGTGTGCCGTTCTACGCGCCGGATATCGTCGTGAGCCGCGATCTCATTCTGCTGCACTACCTGAATCGCGGGTATCAGAGTGCCACCGTGGCGGCGAGGGCGGAGTTTCGAGTCGACCGGGCGCTGTGCGATGTCGTGTTCTCGGTGAATGAGGGTGCCGAGATCCGGATCGACCACGTGCTCATCGTTGGCAACGAGCGAATCGGAAGCGACACCATTCGCCGAGAGCTCCTGCTGAGCAGCGGAGATCCGCTGGCGCTCGATGACCTGATCGAGAGCCAGCGCCGACTGCGTGCGCTCGGCGTCTTCCGGAGCGTGCAGATCACGGAGATCACCGGCACCCAGAGCAACTCCCGGGATCTCCTGGTGACCGTCGAGGAGTCGCCGGCGACCAGCATCGGCTACGGTGGAGGCCTCGAGGCCGGCCGGCGACTCCGGCGGCGAGCGGATGGCAGTGCCAACGAGGAGCTGGAGTTTGCGCCACGAGGATTCTTCGAGATCGGACGTCGCAACCTCTGGGGCAAGAATCGATCGGTCGATCTGTTCACGCGGGTGAGCGTACGTCGTGGTGACGACGTGCAGCAGACGGCGGACCAGTCTGCCGGCTTCGGTTTCAACGAATATCGGGTTGTCGGCACCTTTCGCGAGCCGCGGCCGTTCGGCTGGAACGCCGAGTTTCTGACCAGCGCGTTCTTCGAGCAGGCCATTCGCTCCAGCTTCAATTTCAACCGGCGAGGTGTGAATACCGAGATCGTCCGACGCCTGACGCCCGAATTCAACCTCAGCGCTCGCTATTCCTTCGACCGAACCCGCCTGTTCGACGAGCGGATCAATCCGGCAGACGAGTTGCTGATCGACCGCCTCTTTCCCAAGGTCCGGCTCTCCAAGGTGTCGACCGCACTCGTCCGGGACACGCGCGCCGACCCGCTCGACCCGCGGAACGGGAACTTGCTTAGTGTCGATGCCGAACTCGCCGGGCGTGGCATCGGGTCGGAGGTCGGCTTTGCGAAGGCGCTGTTCCAGGGATTCCTGTATCGACAGCTGCCGCCGGGCCGGACTGTCCTCGCGATTGGCGCGCGGGTCGGGTTGGCCGTCGGCTTCCCTCGCAACGTGGCGCGGCAGGATGAGTCCGGCAACCCACTGGTCGACTCGTTCGGCCAACCGCTCGTCGACGAGGTCGACGACCTGCCCGCCAGCGAGCGCTTCTTCGCGGGTGGCGATAGCACGGTCCGGGGCTTCGCGCTCGACCGGCTGGGCACGACCGAGACGATAGACAGCGATGGCTTTCCGAAGGGTGGCAATGCCCTCATCATTGTGAACGCCGAACTCCGGATGCCCGTCTGGCGGGACGTTGGCGCGGTCATCTTCCTGGACGCCGGCAACGTCTTCGCGCGATTGAGCAGATTCGACGTGGGTGAGATCCGGGGAAGCGTTGGCTTCGGCGTACGATATCGCTCGCCGGTGGGGCCGATCCGTGTCGACCTCGGGTTCAAGCTCGACCGGCGACGCTTCGCCAACGACGTGCGGGAGCCGCGGACGGCGCTCCACGTCAGCATCGGACAGGCGTTCTGAACGCACGGCAGTTCGATACGGGACTTCGACTGATGACGATCTCGAGTGACGACGAGCGACGCTTCTACGACGCCGTGTACGCAGCCATTCGAGAGCAGCCGGACGAGGCGCTCGCATGCGACGTGCCCCGCATGCGACAGATCCTGGACGACCCGGCGTCCGGGTACTACGAGCGTCGGCGCTTGTACGGAGCCGCGCTGGACTATCTCGAGTCGCTGCCCCTTGGCGATCTGCACGTCCTGGACTACGGCTGCGGGTCTGGCGATTGGGGTGTCCTGATGGCCACCGAGGGTGCTCGGGTCGATCTGCTGGACCTGTCGCCGGTCGCGATCGAGGCGGGACTTCGTCGGGCTCGAGTGAACGGCGTGGCCGAGCGAGTCACGGGCGTGGCGCGGGACGCCAGCGATCTGGGATGCTTCGATGACGATGGGTTCGACCTCATTTTTGCCTCGGCCGCCCTGCATCACACGCTGAAGTACCCCGCGGTCGTCAGCGAGGTGATCCGGGTCCTGAGGCCGGGTGGTACGCTGCTCCTCGTCGAGACCTTCGGCAACAACCGCCTCCTGAATCTGATGCGGAGGCTCAGGTGGCGACTGGCGGGCGAACCGGCCGAGGCCGGGGAAGACATCTTGCTGTCGCGCCACCATATCGCGATGCTCCGACCGCATTTCGACCGCGTCGACCTCACGCCGTTCAACCTGGTGGCGATGATCAAGCGGATCTTCCGGGGTCATTTCTCGTTCCCGGCCGTGCGAGGCGTCGTCCGGGCGGCCGAGGCGATCGACCGCACCCTGCTCGACCTCTGGCCCGCGCTGAGACAACACTGTGGCGAGGTGCTGATCGTGGCCTCCGGAGCTCATCCGAGTGGCCAGGCCGGAACGCATGCCTGAGGGACGAAGCGTGGCGCGCGCGGCCCCTCGCGCTCGATGGTGGTTGCTGGGGTGGTGGCTGGCGATCGGGGCGGGCGTCGTTCTCGGTGTCCCGCGCGGCGCCGAAGCCGGCCAGGCCGAGATTCTCGATCGGATCTTGGCGATCGTCGAAGGGCGCGCCATCCTGCTGTCCGATCTCGCGGCGGTGCTCGAGCTCGAACTCGAGCGGACGGACGATGTGGACGACCCAGGGGCGGCGGTACTCCAGCGACTGATCGACCGCGAGTTGGTTCTCGCCGAGGTCGAGCGGTACGTGCGCGCCGCCGCCATGCCCGGCATCGTCGAGGACAGATTTCAGACAGTGCGCGACCGGTACGGGTCGACAGAGGATTTCGAGACCGTACTGGAACGCCTGGGCCTCGGTGAGACCCAACTTCGGAACCGTATCCGCGACGACCTGCGGATCGAGGCGTACCTGAATCAGCGATTCGGCTCGACGGCGCGGCCAACCGACGAGGCCATTCTCCAGTACTACCGGGACAACCGGGCCGAGTTCGTCCGGAGCGACGAGATCGTGCCCTTGGCCGAGGCGGAGTCGCTGATCCGAGGTCGGGTGGAAGCCGAGCAGCGCCGGGCGCTCATCGCCGAGTGGACCCTCGATCTCAGGCGCCGAGCCACGATCATCTTGCCTGGCCGCGCGCAGCGGTGAACGCGCTCGGGCGAGTGGATTAACACGCATGGGGGACATGATGACCGCGTGTGCGCGGAGTGCGGCGTGACCGTCGCGGACCGGATCGTGCGTGCCGCCGCGCTGGCGACGATGCTGCTGATCGTGGCCTATCCCGCACGAGTGTTTCTGGCCAGTCCCGAATCGCCGATCGCCATCAAGATCGTGTGGGTCGTGTGCATTGGCGCCGGCTGGGTGCGGCCCGCCCTGGGCGCCTGGCTGCTGGTAGGTCTCGTGCCCTTTCTGCCGGCCCTGCCGCACCTCGGTCCCGCCGTGCCGCACGGTGTCGTGCACCTCGTCGTCGTCGGCCTGGCGCTACCTGTCCTGGGCAGGTTGGTCCGCGGTCGCGGGGTGCCAGCGGCCGACGTGGTCGCACCAGCCTTCCTGCTGGTCGTGGCCATCGGGTTCGCGTCACTGGCGACTGGCCTCGCCGCGTACTACGTCGCGTCCCCAGTGCCCGCCGCGGCCATCGGCGACGTCCGGCGGTTGTTCGGCGAGTATGTCTTCGCCCAGCCGGGCCCGCACTTTCCGAACGGCCTGATCGCGTTCTCGACGTTCGCCGATGGTCTGCTCGCCTATCTGATTGTGCGCACGACCGTCGGTCGGCCGTCGGTCCACCGTACGCTCTACGTGGCCGTAGGAGCCGCCATCGTCGTGTCCGGTCTGGGCATCGTCCAGGCGTTCACCGGGACGGCATTGCACCCAATGTGGGTCCAGTACGACGCCGGCATCCGTCGAATCAACTCCACGTACTCGGACCCCAATGCGCTGGGCGCCTACCTGGCGATGATGCTTCCGGTGTCGATCGGACTGGCGGGTGCCGCTGAGCGGAGCCGCCAACGGTGGGCGTGGCTCGCTGGTGGGACGCTGCTCGGCATCGCGCTGATTTTGACCGCCGGTCGGATGGCTGTTGGTGCGGCGCTGATCGGCCTCGCCATCCTGAGTGTCGAGGCCGTTCGGCGCCATCTCGAAGCCAGGGATCCATGGGCGCCCGTCCGCCGAGGATTCCGCCGCGGAGTCGTCGCACTTGGACTCGCAGTCGCCGCCGTCGCCGTGGGACTGAGCGTCATTGGCACGGCGCGCGACATGCGCCACGCCGACCAGAACTCGTATCTCGACACGGCGCTGTACACGCTCAACCTGCGCCAGCCCCTCGACGAGAAGCTCAAGGGGCGGCTGACGTTCTGGCGCACCGCCTTGCTGATGGTCGGTGACGCGCCGGTCTTCGGGATCGGGATCGGACGAGTGTTCGACTCGTATCCCGCCTACAGCGCGCTCGTCGGGGGCGCCGGCGCCGGCCTGAGCCTGAGCGCGCACAACACGTTCCTGAACGTCGCGGCCGAGACCGGCTTGGCGGGCCTCGCGGCATGGCTCGCGCTCCTGGCGATGATCTACGCCACGGCCTTCCGACGTGACCCGGACGAGACTCGATCAATCGCCTGGATTCGAATCGGCCTGGCGGCTGGGCTCGCCGCGTACGGCGCCACGATGCTGACTGGCGATCGCACCATCCTCCGCGAGGACCCGGCCATGTTCGGCGCCATGGCGGCGATAGCGGCCCTCCTGGCACCAGGTGCGTTCTGGTGGGCTGCACGGGTCCGTCGCGCCGTCGTGGCGCTGTGCGCGATCCTCGTCCTGACCTGGCCGGTCAGAGCCGCTGGCGCGGCCCAGCGGTTCCCGCTCGACAGAGTCGACTGGGGATTCTACGGCCTGGAGATCGATTCCGAGGGGCAACCGTTCCGCTGGACAGCCAGGTGGTCAGCCTTTCATGTGCCCGGCGCCGCGCGCGACGTGACGGTTCCGGTCCGAAGAGCGGTCGCACCCTGGCCGTCGGTCGTGACCGTGACGATCGACGGGCGAACCGCCGACCGCGTCGTGCTCGACGACAACAGTTGGCGGGTGCTGCACTACGTCATGTCGGAGGGGGACGATCGCGGTCGGTTCCACCGGATCGAGCTTCGCGTGGACTCACCGGTGATCGTTCCGGGCGACGGCCGAGAAATCGCCGTGATGGTCGGCCGCCATCAGTGGAGCGCGCGCGGCTCCGCCGCGCCCTGAGCAGCCGTCACGGCAACGGTGTCTGGCGATTCGAGGCAGCGGTCATGACGACGCGATGTAGCCGAGGATCTGGCTCACGTTGAAGACCGAGTGGCTCACGGCTGGAGCAATGATGGACCGGCGACGCAGGTAGAGGAGTCCCCAGGCCGCACCGAGCAGCCCGGTCACGACCGCCGTGTCCCACCCCTGCAGTAGGTGTCCGGCTCCGAAGACGACGCTGAAGAGTACGAGTCCGACCATCGCGCCACCCAGATGCTGTTCAAAGCGGCGGAGGATGAACGCCCGCTGCATCTCCTCCCGGATGCCGCCCGCGACGATGGCGACCGTCGCGAACAGCCACGCGTCGGTTGGAGTACGGATGAGATCGGCCAACGGATTGACCGCGACATTGTGAAGGTCGGGGGCGTACTGGCGAATCGATGCCATCGAGCCCATCGCGAGCAGAAAAATTGCCGGCGTCACGGCCAGGCCCACGACACCTTCCGAGAGGCCGGCGCGGTCACCCAGGAAGAGCGCTCGGGGTGACTCGCCATGCACTCGAAGGAAGAACAGCATGAGGCCGATCAAGAGAGCGGCGTCGAGCATCGACAGCGTCCAGACGTACCCGATCGAGAGGCGACCGTCCGGGCCCAAGGGATGAAGTCCAAGGAGGGCGAGAACCTGGATCAAAAGAAGCTGGGTGGCGAAGCCGGAGCAGAGCATGACCTCGACGATGGCTGCCAGGCGGCTTGGCATCCGGTCTCCCACGGCGCCGCCGGCGGCCTCGAGGGGAGCGTCGGGTGGCTCGTTCGCCGAGACATTGGCTGCGTGGTCGTCGGAAGGTGCCTCGTCCAGTAACACGCCGGAGACTGTACCATCCGGACAATTGCGGAGGGAAGCCGGTCCGTATGGGGAGATGGCGTCACATTTTGCGTCTGACCTAATCCAGTGGCACAATATGTGGTGTTTTGGCGCTTGACAAAATCGATGGCCCGGCTGCATATTGTGACTCCCCCAACGGGTTCAGCTGTGTAGGGTCGTCCCGGCCCCTGCAGGCGCGTTGGTCGTGACCGGGTGGCTGTTTCGCTCGGCCCAAGGGTAGGGTTTTTTCTACAGATAGCTCGTGGAGCGCGGCCTGCGGGGCGGAGGTAGCGTGCTTCGGACAGGGGAAGAGTTCATGCAAACGGGTGCTGCCCAGCAGGTCGACACGACCACCTCACCAGCGACGATCGACTCACCCCTCGGCGCGCCGGGCCTGACGTTTCCGCGGGTGTTCAGCCACGAAGGCACCGATCTCTTCGACGAGATTGAGTGGGAGCAGCGGTCGGCCGTGATCGCGAACGAGCATGGCGAGGCGGTGTTCGAGCAGCACGACGTGGAGATTCCGAGCTCCTGGTCGCAGCAAGCGACCAACATTGTGGTCTCGAAGTATTTTCGTGGCCAGCTCGGGACGCCCGAGCGCGAGCACAGCGTGAAGCAGTTGATCGGTCGTGTCGTGGACACGATCGAAGGCTGGGCGCGCGCGCAGCGGTACTTCGCCAGCGAGGGCGATCTCCAGGCGTTCGCCGGTGACCTCAAGCATCTGTTGGTCTTTCAGAAGGCGGCCTTCAACAGCCCGGTGTGGTTCAACTGCGGGTTCGAGAAGGCGCCGCAATGCTCCGCCTGTTTCATCAATTCGGTTCAGGACACGATGGATTCGATCCTGACGCTCGCCCGGACGGAGGGCATGCTGTTCAAGTTCGGGTCGGGGACGGGCAGCAATCTGTCGACGCTGCGGTCGTCTCGCGAGCCGCTCGCCGGGGGCGGCACGGCGTCCGGGCCCGTGTCCTTCATGAAGGGGTACGACGCGTTTGCGGGGGTGATCAAGTCTGGCGGGAAGACTCGCCGCGCCGCCAAGATGGTGATCCTGAACGCGGATCACCCCGATGTGGTCGACTTCATCAATTGCAAGGTGGACGAGGAGCGCAAGGCGTGGGCGCTCATCGACGCTGGCTACGATGGGTCGTTCACCGGGCCGGCGTACGCATCGGTCTTTTTCCAGAACTCGAACAACAGCGTCAGGGTGACGGATGAGTTCATGCGGGCGGTGCTGGACGATGCCGACTGGCAGACCCACGCGGTGTCGACGGGCGCCGTTATGGACACCCACAAGGCTCGGGAGCTGATGCAGATGATCGCCGACGCGACGCATGTCTGCGGCGATCCCGGGATGCAATTCGACACGACGATCAACGATTGGCACACCACTCCGAACACGGCCCGGATCAACGCGTCCAATCCGTGCTCCGAGTACATGTTCCTGGACGACTCCGCCTGCAACCTGGCGTCGCTGAACCTCATGAGGTTTCTCGACGACAAGGGGGAGTTCGACGTCGGGTCCTTCACGGCGGCGATTGACACGCTGATCACGGCCCAGGAGATCATCGTGGCCAACGCGAGCTATCCGACGAAGGCCATCGAGAAGAACAGTCTCGACTACCGGCCGCTCGGCCTTGGGTATGCCAACATCGGGGCGTTGTTGATGTCGCGAGGTGTGCCGTACGACAGCGACGCAGGCCGAGACTTTGCGGCGAGCGTCACGGCGCTGATGACGGGTGAAGCCTACGCGCAGTCGGCCCGCATCTCACGCGATCATGGCGGGCCGTTCGCGGGCTACCCGGAGAATCGTGACCCCTTCCTCCGCGTCATGCGCAAGCACCGCGCCGCGCTGCGCGACGTCGATTCGACCCGTGTACCGCGTGACCTGTACGAGGCGGCCAAGCACGCGTGGAACGACGCGGTGGAGATCGGCGAGGAGCACGGGTTTCGCAACGCGCAGGCAACGGTCCTGGCACCGACCGGCACCATCGGCTTCATGATGGATTGCGACACCACCGGCGTGGAGCCGGACATCGCCCTCGTCAAGTACAAGAAGCTGGTCGGCGGCGGGCTGATGAAGATTGTCAACGGCACCGTGCCAATGGCACTCGCGCATCTGGGCTACCCGCAGACGGAGATCGACGACATCGTCGAGCACATTGACGAGCGCGAGACCATCGAAGGTGCGCCGCACCTTCGCGAACGCGACCTGCCGGTGTTCGACTGCGCGTTCAAACCGGCTCGCGGTGAGCGATCGATTCAATACATGGGCCACATCCGGATGATTGGCGCTACGCAGCCGTTCGTCTCCGGCGCGATCTCCAAGACGGTCAACGTGCCCAAGGATGCGACGGTCGAGGACGTGACCCAGGCCTACGTCGAGGCGTGGCGCCTCGGAACCAAGGCGGTCTCGATCTACCGGGATGGCAGCAAGCGCACCCAGCCGCTCAATACGTCGAACACGGTGACCTCGGCGTCGAACTCGGTCGCCGAGTCCAGCCTGCCGGTTCGCCGCAAGCTGCCAGACGAGCGTCGCGCCATCACCCACAAGTTCGACATCGCCGGTCACGAGGGCTATATCACCGTCGGCCTGTTCGAGGATGGGACGCCTGGTGAGATCTTCCTCGTGATGGCGAAAGAGGGGTCGACGATCTCTGGATTCGCTGACGCCTTCGCGCAGGCGATCTCCTACGCCCTCCAATACGGCGTACCGTTGCAGGCCCTGGTAGACAAGTTCAGCCACGCGCGATTCGAGCCGTCTGGCCTCACCAAGAATCCCGAGGTTCGGTTCGCCAAGTCGATCGTTGACTACATCTTCCGATGGATGGCCGCCAAGTTCTTCTCACCCGAGGCGCAGTTCGTGGCGGGCGTCAACCAGCGTGAGGTCGTCGACGGGCAGACAGTCGCCGCCGTTGAATCGGCCTTGTCGCGCGTCGCCGAGAGCGGTCCGGAGCCAATCGCCGAGGGGGCGTTCGCGGCCATTCAGAACCAGGAGGACGCGCCGCCCTGCTCGACGTGTGGATCCATCATGGTCCGGAGCGGGAGCTGCTACAAGTGCACCAATTGTGGCAGCACCAGCGGCTGCGCCTAGTGGACTGTAACAGTGAATCGGTGCACAACTCCCGGGCGGGGCATCCCCGCTGGCGGCGTTGCTTCTCGCTCACATAGTCCCGGTATTCTCACTCGTCGCGCCTTGCCAGCCGGGCGCCGCGCTCCGGGATTCACGCAACGATTCACCGTTACAGTCCACTAGTGGTCCCGTCCTCGTTCAGCGAAGACGGGCCACGAGCACGAGCCCTATCCGATCGGCGGCGTGGCCCGGAGCAGGGACGGATGGTATAAAGAGATCGTGTCCATCTGGAAGCTGCTTGGTATCGCCGAGGATTCGCAGCCCTCGTCGGCATCCGAGACCCAGGCCGTCAGGCACATCGCGGCGTCACTCAACCGACTCGAGCCCGACCGCGCGCGGTATCTGGCCACCTTCGCGTACATCCTGAGTCGCGTCGCCAACGTCGATCTCGACGTCTCCGATGAGGAGACGCGAGAGATGGAGCGGATCATCATGGAGCACGGGCAGCTGCCGGAAGAGCAGGCCGTGATGGTGGTCCAGATGGCGCGAACGCAGAGCCTCGTCTTCAGTGGTACCGACGATTTCCTGGTCACCCGAGAGTTCGACCGTATCGCCACGCGAGACGACAAGCTGGCGCTGCTGCACTGCCTGTTCTCCGTGTCGAGCGCCGACCAGACGGTCCTGACGATCGAGGACAATGAGATTCGCCGAATCACACTGGAGTTGCGGATCGAGCACGCCGACTTCATCAAGGCCCGCTCGGCCTTCCGGGATCGCCTCGCCGTCCTGCAAGACGGAATCACACCGAAGAAATAGCCGGCTCGACGAGGTTACCCGCCTCGGCCTCGCCAGCCGTAGGCGTAGCCGATGGCGAGAGCCGCTCCCGCGTACAGCCCTCGGATGAGCTGCGGCCCGAACTCGATGCCGAGCCGCGCCTGGGACGCGTTATGCAGCGCCAGGGCCTGCAGGGCGAGCACCATGGCGGTCGCAAGCTCGAGGCCGCCCGGGACGCCCGCCCGGACGAAGGCGGCCGCGAGAAGGAGCACGGCGCCCAGCACGATGAGTGCTGCGACGGCCGGCAACTCGAGCTGCCGAGCGAAGAGCAGGTCCCACGCCCCCGCACCTATCGAGTACGCGCCGTACCCCGCCAGCCCGAGTGTCGCGACGGTCAGCATGCCGTGAGAGCCGTCGAATCCGCCACCGACGCGGGCTGGATCGAACGGGTGATGTATCATGGCCCGCATGCGAGGCAGAGTCCAGAGGCGCCCGATTTGGTTGCAGGCGGCTCGGCGACTGACATCGCCAGGTGGGGTCGCTCGAGCGGCACTGGCGGCTGGTCTCGTCTGGTTGGGGGGCCTGGGCGTAGCGACTGCCGCGTCGGCGCCTCAGATGGCGAGCGCTCATGCCCGGTTCGGCGAGATACTCGACCTCTACGTGCGCGACGGGCAGGTGTACTACCGCGCGCTCCAGATCGAGCGAACGAAGCTCGATCGGTACGTCGCATCCCTCGATGTCTCGTCCGCGACCTATGACGCCTGGGCGCCGTCCGAACAGATCGCGTTCTGGTTGAATGCGTACAACGCGTTCGTGCTCCGTACCGTCATCGATCATTACCCGATTCGCGGAGTCTCGGCCGAGTACCCGACGATCAGCATTCGACAGATCCCTGGGGCGTTCGCTACCCGTACGCATCGAGCGGCCGGTCGCACGTTGACCTTGGACGAGATCGAGACGTCGGTGCTGCCGGCCTTCGGCGACCCGCGGCTCTTCCTGGCGCTCGGGCGCGGGGCGGTCGGCAGCGGCCGGCTCCGCAGTGAAGCCTTCGTCGGCGCCCGTCTGGAGGAGCAGCTCGCGGCCGTAGCGGCTGAGCTGGTCACGCGGCGCCGGTTGCTCGACATCGACGAGGTCGCCAACACCATCCGCGTGAGCCCCATCGTGGGTTGGCGGGAGGCGGAGTTCGTGGCGGCCTACGGTGAGCTGGGCGCCGGGACCAACGGCCGGTATGAGGCACGCAGCCCCATCGAGCGAGCCATCCTGCACCTCGTCGGGCTCCATCTCCTGCCGATGGAGCGCTCGATGGTGGAACGCAACGACTTCACCGTCACCTTCAGCAGCTTCGATTGGCGCCTGAACGATCTTTCCGGCGGCCGAATCGACTAGCCACTTGTCGGCGCATGGATCTGCAGCTTCGTGACCGCACCGCTATCGTCACCGGTTCGAGCCGAGGGCTAGGGCTCGCCAGCGCACTCGCGCTGGCGGCCGAGGGTTGTCGCGTGTGCATCTGCGCGCGAGGCGAAGCGCGCTTGGCCGAAGCGGAGGCCGAGGTGGCCGCCGTGTCGTCTCCCGAGGCCGTCATGGCCGTCAGGGCGGACCTCACGACGACGAACGGTGTGGCGTCGGTGCTCGATCGCACGGTCGAGAAGTTCGGGGGACTCGACGTGCTCGTCAACAGCGTCGGGCTGGCACGTGGCGGCAACGTGGAGGAAACGTCGGACGAGGAATGGCAAGCCGCCTTCGATCAGACCCTGTTTCCGGCGATTCGAGCATCGCGTCAGGCCGTGCCCCTCATGCGAGCGCGCGGCGGTGGGTCCATCATCATGATCGCATCCATCTGGGGACGGGAGTCCGGCGGCCGCATGACCTACAACGCCGTCAAGGCGGCCGAGATCAGCCTCGCGAAGGCCATGGCCCAGCAGTACGCCGCGGAAGCGATTCGGGTCAATAGCGTCGCACCTGGCTCGATCTCGTTTCCCGGGGGATCGTGGCACACGAGGCAGCAAGCCGATCCCGAAGGGATGAAGGCATTCGTGGCGCGTGAGATTCCCTCGGGCCGCTTCGGGCGCGCCGAGGAGGTCGGTGCACTGGTCGCGTTCCTGGCGTCGCCGAAGGCGAGCTGGATCACCGGTGCCTCCATCACGGTCGACGGCGGTCAGTCGAGGTCGTTGATCTGAACACCGGTTCGACAGCCGCGGCCGCGCGCGACGGGGTGCCTATGACTTTCGCCTCTTGATCGGTGCCGGCTCAGCTGGTACCATAAGCGCTTCCTTCCGGACTCCGCATGAGCCAGTCATCGGCGCTGCCGGCCCTCAGAAATAAAGACCAACTGCTCGAGGAGGCGGTCACGCGACTCGCCGCGTCGCCGCTGCCTCCCGCGGCTCGACCCGAGAGCGAGGCACCATCCGCCGAGCCGCTCGGCGGCCAGATCGTCACCGCGTTCCGGCGACTGCCGTCGGCCGACGCGGAGTTTGCCCCGTTTCCCGATGGCGTGGATGCGCGCGTACAGCAGGCGTTGGCCGATCGCGGGATGGGGCGACTGTTCAGCCATCAGGCGGAAGCGATCCAGCACGTCCTGGCAGGTCGCAACGTCGTCGTCGTGACTCCGACGGCGTCGGGCAAGACGCTCTGCTACAACGTCCCGGTCCTCGATGCGGTCGTCAAGGACTCTGCGACGCGAGCCCTGTATCTGTTTCCGACGAAGGCGCTCGCACAGGATCAGCTCGCGGAACTGCACGAGCTCGGCGGTCGTATCGGTGCGGCCTCGGATCTGGAGATCGGGGTCTACACCTACGATGGTGACACGCCGCAGGATGCGCGCAAGGCGATTCGCAACAAGGCGACCATCGTCCTCAGCAATCCGGACATGCTGCACAGCGGCATCCTGCCGCACCACCCGCGGTGGGCGAAGCTGTTCGAGAACTTGCGGTACGTCGTCATCGACGAGCTGCACGCGTACCGGGGCGTGTTCGGCAGCCACCTGGCCAACATCCTCCGCCGTCTGCGCCGCGTCTGCCAGCACTACGGATCGGATCCGACATTCATCGCGACCTCGGCGACGATTGCCAACCCGCGCGACCTGGGTGAGCGTCTCACTGAGCAGCCGTTCTCGATCGTCGAGCGGAGCGGCGCGCCGCGCGGCGAGAAGTTCTTCCTGTTCGTCAATCCACCGGTCGTGAATGCAGAGCTTGGCATTCGACGCTCGTACCTGGCCGAGGCGCGACGCGTGGCACTCGAGTTCCTGAAGCGCGATCAGCAACTCATTCTGTTCGCCCAGAGCCGTCTCGCGACCGAGCTCCTCACGACCTACCTCAAGGACGCGACGGGTCAGGGTCCAGGGGAGGAAGGCGCCGTACGAGGGTATCGCGGCGGCTACCTGCCGCTCCGGCGGCGCGAGATCGAGAAGGGGCTCCGTGACGGCAAGGTTCGCGCCGTCGTTTCGACCAATGCGCTCGAGCTCGGCATCGACATCGGTGCGCTCGACGTGAGCGTCCTGGCAGGTTATCCGGGGACGATTGCGGCGACCTGGCAGCGCGCAGGCCGGGCCGGCCGGCGGACCGGTCGCTCGGCGGCCGTCATGGTCGCCAGCAGCGCACCGATCGATCAGTTCGTCGCGCGCAACCCGTCGTACTTCTTCGACGCCTCGCCGGAGCATGCGCTGATCAACCCGGACAATCTGCAGATCCTGGTGGACCACGTCAAGTGCGCGGCGTTCGAGCTCCCGTTCTCGGAGACGGAGCGCTTCGGGCAAGAGGACGTCCAGCAGGTGCTCGCGATCCTGGCCGAGGAAGGCTTCGTCCATCGGGTGGACGGCCAGTGGCACTGGACGCAGGAGTCGTATCCGGCCGACGCCGTGAGCCTTCGGTCCTTCTCGTCGGACAACTTCGTCGTGATCGACACGACCCGTGAGCCGACGGTGATCGGTGAGGTCGATTTCACGAGCGCGCCATCGACCCTGCACGAGAAGGCCATCTACATCCTCGAGGGCCGCACGCACCAGGTGGAGCGACTCGACTTCGAGAATCGGAAGGCCTTCGTGACCCAGGTCGACTCCGACTACTACACCGACGCGATCACCTACACCAAGGTCACCATCCTCGATACCTTCGAGCCCGCGGCTGCGCCCGCTGACGTCGAGTCGACCGGCCGACGGCTGGCGGGCGAGGACTCGGTCGAGGCCAGGGCGCCGGCAGATGTTGCGGACGAGGGTGTCCGGAGCCACGGCGAGGTGCATGTCGTGTCCCGGGTCGTCGGTTTCAAGAAGATCAAGTTCTATACGAACGAGAATGTTGGAGCCGGTGAGCTGTCGCTTCCCGAACAGCAGATGCACACCACCTCGTACTGGCTCACGATTCCTAGCGGCGTGATGGCTCGCCTGCCTCATGCCGCCGACGACCGCCGCGACGGGGTCGTCGGGCTGGCGCTGGCGATGCGGAACGTGGCGCAGCTTCTGCTGATGTGCGATCGCGGCGACATCGGGATCTCCGTCGACGGTGGAAGCCTCGAGCGTGCGGGTCGTGCCGGAGGCCAGGGACGCGAGGAGCCCGCACTGTCGGCGGAGCCCAACGTGTTCGTGTACGACAATTATCCCGGCGGCATTGGATTCAGCCCGCCCCTGTTCGCCATGCACACCGAGCTGGTACAGAAAACGCGCGAGCTGATTAACGGCTGTCCGTGTGACTCCGGGTGCCCGTCGTGCGTCGGTCCAGCCGGACACACCGGTCCGCTCGCCAAGGTGGTGGCCACGCGCATCCTGGATCTGCTGCTCGACAGGTCGTCCTGAGCACCACGATTCCAGCGTCCTGGATCCCATGAACGATCTATCCGCGCGACTCCGCGACATCCTCCGGGAGGGTCCAGCGTCCGGGCCGCCGGGCGTCCACCCGGCACGCGGAACCGAAGCGCCTGCGCTGGATCTCGGGCGGATAGCCGCGACGCTCGGCGGACGGCCGATCGAGTCGACACTCGGACCGTGCGTGGTGGTCGAGCGATTCTACGGGCCAGACGGGTCGCACGGGCGCGACCGTGTGATCGACTATCGAGTGGCCGATTCGGCATCGCTTCGGCTGCTGAGCGGACGGGCCCGGGAGGACGACGCGCGGCCGCCGGCGGATCGTCTCGTCTTCTTCGACCTCGAGACGACCGGGCTCGGCGGCGGCGCGGGCACCTGCGCGTTTCTGGTGGGTTGCGGCGAGTTCGCGCGCGGCGGTTTTCAGACGAGGCAGTTCTTCCTGACGAGCTTGTCACACGAGCGCGCGATGCTGACGGAAGCTGCGCGCTGCCTCACCGAAGCCGACACCGTCGTGAGCTTCAACGGCAAGTCGTTCGATGCCCCGATGATGGAGAACCGGTGGGCGTTCCACCGGATGACGGCGACCCTCGAGGACGTGCATCATCTCGACATGCTGCATGTGTCTCGACGGCTGTGGCGAGGCTCGAGGCGCGCGGCGACTGCGGGACCAGGCGGAGCCTGGCCGGATGTCGGCGGCCCGTTGGACGCCACGCGGCGCTGCACGCTGGGCGCGCTGGAGCACGAGGTACTCGGAGTCACGCGCGTCGGCGATCCGGAGGGCTTCGAGATTCCATCGATCTACTTCGACTACGTTCGGACCGGCGCTCCGGATCGCCTGGAGCCGGTGCTCGAGCACAATCGGCTGGACCTGCTCTCGCTGGCCGGCTTGACATCACGGGCGGTCAGGTTGGTTCGAGACGGACCTGATGTCGCCGAGACACCAGGCGTCTGCCTCGGCCTCGGCCGGATCTACGAGCGGTCGGGACGACACGACCAGGCCCTGCGGTGCTTCGCGCGTGCCGCCGGGGTCGAGCACGTGGCCTCGGCGCCGCCGGGCCGCCTCGTCTGGCGAACTGCCGAGAGCCGTGACGACCGGGACGTCGAGTCCGAGGCGCTCTGCCGGCTGGCGCGCGGCCTTCGACGCTCGCGACGCTTCTCCGAAGCCGCCGAGGCGTGGGAGCGACTCGTCGAGACCGGCGGGCCGAGTCAGGCAGCCCGGCTCGAGGCGATCGAGGCGCTCGCGGTGCATCACGAGCACCGGACGCGGAACTTGAGCGCGGCTCGCGAGCTCGCCGCTCGAGCGCTCGCTGATCGCCGGGAGCCCAGGGCCCAAGACCTGCTCAGGTATCGACTCGCTCGGCTGGATCGCAAGCTGGGATGGCGCTCCGTGCCGTCGCCGCTTCCGCTCGACGACCCGCCAGAACCGCCCGACCGGCCCGACCGGCCCGACCGGACCCCGTACACGATGACGGGGCGGCCGATGGCTCGACCGCCCCGCTGATTCCACGTCCGTTCGACTCAGGTTGAAGGCTGAGCCGGAGTCTCGTCCTTGGCCGGCAGCTTCTGCTTCCGCGCCGCCTTGGCCTTCTTCAAGCCTTCGACCGTCTGGGCGCCATACTTCTTGGTGAAGCGCTCCACGCGGCCCTCGGTGTCGATGAGCTTCTGGCGGCCGGTGAAGAAGGGGTGGCAGCTCGAGCAGATCTCCAGATGCAGCTCGGGCTTGGTCGACCGCGTCTTCCACGTGGCGCCGCAGGCACACCGTGCCTCGATCTCGTAGTACTCGGGATGAATGCCTTCCTTCACTGTCTGCTCCTTCCGGCCTTGGTCAAAACGAATATTGTAGCACGGGTCCGGATCGACGTCAGCGCGGCAACGGTTCGGATTGTTCACGACGGTTCACGACGCTCGGCGGCCCGGATCAGCCGGAGAATCGTTTGCCACAGTTGCCGGATGCCCTCGCCGGAGACGGCCGACACGGGCAGAACCGCCCGGCCGAGGGCCTTGTCGAAATCTCGCAGCGTCGCGTGGCGCCGGCCGCTCGCGACCCGGTCGGCCTTGGTCGCCACGACGCTCAGCGGCAAACCGATTTCGGCGAGCCAGGTATGCGCGTCGAGATCCCGTGTGAGTCCCGGGTGTCGAGCATCCACGGCGAGGATCGCGGCAGAGGCGGTCGACCGGTCGGCCCCCGGGCCGTCCAGGCTCCCGAAGTACTGGCGCGTCAGCGTGTCGAATGCGCGCGCCGTTCGCGCCCCGCCTCGTGCGTAGCCGTATCCCGGCAGGTCGACCAGATGGAGCGTGCGGCTTGTGGTGCCGCCCGGTCTCGACGCCGAGCCTTCGGGTGATGGAGCTGGGACACCCGACAGCCGGATCCGGTAGAGATTCAGGAACGTGGTCTTGCCGGGGGCTGCGCTCGTCCGAGCGATCTTGGAGCGCACGAGCGCGTTGATCAGGGTCGATTTGCCGACGTTCGATCGGCCGACGAAGGCCACCTGGGCGTGAGCGTCGCGCGGGATGCCCGAGACGTCCGTCGCGCTCGTGACGAACTCGGCTGACAGAATCTTCACGGGAGCCTGACGAAGCGCCTCGCGGCCTCCACGCCGGGATACGACCGGAGACGCTCGGGCCCTCGCGGCCGACGGTTAGGCGCTGTCAATAAACAAACTTCACACATTGGCGCGCGGCCTAATCACGTAGTTCCATTCACCGTGGAAGGGTTGCGGCGTGAGGTTGAGCGTGGTCATCTCCTGGTCAGAGACCTTGCGGCCGACGGGATAGCGCCGCCGGTCGAGTCGACAGGTGACGGTGAGGCCTTTGGCGGTCGTCGTTTTCGCAATGAGCCGAACGATGGTCTCGTAATCGCGCAGGGGTTCCCCGCGCCAGTTCGAGGAAATGAACGAGAACAACCGATGCTCGACCTTGTTCCACTTGCTGGTGCCAGGGGGAAAGTGGCAGACCACGAGGGCGAGCCCCGCGCCGTCCGCTAAGCGTTGCAACTCCACCTTCCACTGGCGCAGCCGGTAGCCGTTACTGCCGCCACCGTCCGCGGTGATCAGGAGTCGGCGGGCGTTCGGGTAGAGCCGCCGCCCCTGGGCCCGCCACCAACCACGAATGGAGGCGACGGCGAAGGCCCCGGTGTCATGATCCGTCCCCACATTGACGAAGCCGGTGTTGCGCCCCACGTCGTAGATGCCGTACGGATACGCCCGCGGTACGGAAGGCGCCGGAAAGTCGTGCACCTGTACCCTCGGCGGAGCCTTCGCGGGTCGCCATTGCCGCCCGGCGTTGTGGTAGTTGCCCAGGAGTTCCTTCTTCTTAGTGTCGACCGAGATGACGGGGCGTTGCGCCCGGAGCGCCCGGCGCACGTGGTCATTGATGTACGCAAACTGCGCATCGCGGTCGGGATGGTCCGCCCCTTCCTCCATCTTGCGCGTGCCCTGCAGGCTGTAGTCGAGCGCCCGCAGCAGCTGGGCCACCTTTTCGTGACTCACCGGATGATGCTGGGCGGTGAGTGTGGCCGCCAAGGTCCGCGTGCTCTTGCTCGTCCACCGCAACGGCGACTCCGGGTCGCCCCGGGTCAGCGGCTCGACCAGCGCCTCCAACCGCGCGGGCAAATCGGGATCGCGCACCACGAGGGCCGGCCGGCCGCCCCCCGGCCGCCGCACCCGCCCCGTCGGCAGTGGAGGTGCGTCCAGTTCCTGCAACCCTTTCGTGATCGTGACACGCGACAACCCACAGGCGCGACTCATGAGGGCCACGCCGCCATGGCCGAGTTGCCGGGCTTCACTGGCCGCAAACAACCGACGCGAGCGTTCGTCCAGATGCGGCCACAGCCGCGCCACCTTCTGCTTCAGCGCACGCAGGTCGGACACAGCAGGCAGTCTACGCCGACCGGGTCATAATGTAAATCTTGTTTATTGACGAAGCCTTAGTGGCCCGTACGCGCTGAACACGTACCGGCTTCCGGGCGGGGCATTCCGCCTGGCGGCGTTGCTTCTCCCTCAAATACTCCAGATATTCTCGGTCGGCGCGCCTTGCCAACCGGGCGCCTCACTCCGGAATCCATTACTCGTTCAGCTGGTACTGGCCACTAGTGGGTGACCCGGTCGTCGGTGGAAGGGACGTCGCCGGTGCTCGCGTCGGGCAGCACACCCTGCAGGGGGCCGGCCAACGCCACCTTCAGGACTTCGTCCATGCCCTCGACGGTGTAGAGGTTGAGCGCGTCCAGGACGTTCTTCGGGATGTCGGCGAGATCCTTTTCGTTGTCCTTGGGGAGAATGATCGTCTTCAGGCCGGCCCGATGGGCAGCCAGAACCTTCTCCTTCACTCCGCCGATCGGGAGGACCTTGCCCCGCAGAGTGATCTCGCCCGTCATGGCGACATCCTTCCGAACCGGGATCCTGCCAAGCGCGGAGATGAGCGCCGTGGCCAGGGTGATGCCGGCCGACGGTCCATCCTTCGGAATGGCCCCCTCGGGGACGTGGATGTGCACGTCCTGCTTGCGGTGGAAGTCCTTGGGCAGGCCGAACTCGACCGCGTTGGCGCGGACCCAGCTCATCGCGGCGTGGGCCGACTCCTGCATTACGTCACCCAGTTTCCCGGTCAGCCTCAGCTGACCTCGACCCGGCATGAGCGTGGCCTCGGTTACCAGGATCTCGCCGCCGGCTTCGGTCCAGGCCAGACCGGTCGCGATGCCGATTTCGTTCTTCTCCTCGGCCATCGACGGCCGGTACTTGGGCACACCCAGGTACTCCGTGACCTGTTCGCTGCCGAGCGCCTGGGAGAACTGCTTACCCTCGACGACCACCTTGCGGGCGATCTTCCGGCAGATGGACGAGATTTCTCGTTCGAGGCTCCGTACCCCGGCCTCGCGCGTGTAGCGCTGGATGATCGTCTGCAGGGCATCGTCGCCGAACTGGACGTTGGTCGGCTTGAGACCGGTCGCCGCGACGGCCTTCGTCACGAGGAAGCGCTTGGCGATCTCGACTTTTTCAGGCTCCGTGTACCCCGCCAGTTGCAGCACCTCCATCCGGTCGCGCAGTGCCTGCGGCACGGTGTGCAGCACGTTCGCCGTGCAGATGAACATGACGTTCGAGAGGTCGAATTCGACGTCGAGGTAGTGATCGAGAAATGAGTGGTTCTGTTCCGGATCGAGGACTTCGAGCAGTGCGGCCGACGGGTCGCCGCGGAAGTCCATCGACATCTTGTCGACCTCGTCGAGGAGGAAGACCGGGTTGAGCGTGCCGGCCTTCTTCATCATCTGAATCAGCTGCCCTGGAAAGGCGCCGATGTAGGTCCGGCGGTGTCCCCGGATCTCCGCTTCGTCGCGGACGCCGCCGAGCGAGAGCCGGACGAACTTGCGGTTCGTGGCTCGAGCGATTGACTTGGCCAGGGAGGTCTTGCCGACTCCCGGAGGGCCGGAGAACGTCAGGATCGTGCCCTTCGGCTTCTTGACGAGCGAGCGTACCGCGAGGAACTCCAGGATCCGGTCCTTGATCTTCTCGAGGGCGTAGTGGTCCTCGTTGAGGATGGTCTCGGCTCGCTTCAGGTCCCGGCTCTCGCGGCTGCGCTTGTGCCAGGGCACGGCGATCAGCCAGTCGAGGTAGTTTCGCGAGACCGTGGCCTCAGCCGACATGGGCGGCATGGAGTCGAGGCGCTTGAGCTCCTGGACGGCCTTCTCCTCGACATCCTTGGGCATCTTGGACTCTTCGATCTTGCGGCGAAGGTCGTCGACCTCGTTGCCCTTTTCGTCCTTGCGGCCCAGTTCCTTCTGGATGGCGCGCATCTTCTCGTTGAGGTAGTACTCCTTCTGCGCCTTCTCCATCTGCTTCTTCACGCGTGACTGGATCCGGCGATCGACCTGGAGCTTGTCGACCTCGAGCTCGAGGATCGTGGCGACGCGATTGAGCCGCTCGAGCGACGACAGGGTCTCGAGCAGGTTCTGTTTCTCGTCGACGCCGATGACGAGGTGGGCGGCGATCGTATCGGCAAGCTTGGACGGGTCGTCCACGCGCACCGCGGCGATCATGGCGTCGTAGTGCATGTTGTTCGACAGCTTGACGTACTGCTCGAACAGCGACACGACGCGGCTCATTGTCGACTCGATATCGGTTTCCGCCTCGGTCTGGCGGGGGATCATCTTCACGTCGACGCGGTAGAAGCCCTTGTCTTCCTTCCACTCGATCGCCCGTGCGCGGTCGACGCCTTCGACCAGCACCTTGATGTTGCTGTCCGGCAGCTTGAGACTCTGCACGATGTTCGCGACGCAGCCCATGGTGTAGATGTCGCTCGGCTTCGGGTCATCCACCGTCGCGTCGTGCTGCGCGGCCAGGAAGATCCGGTTGTCCTTCATCAGCGCATGCTCGAGCGCCCGGGTCGACGAGGGACGTCCGATGACGAACGGCATCATCATGTGCGGAAAGACGACGACGTCTCGAAGGGGAACGACCGGCAGCGTTTCGTAGACTTCCATTCGAATGCTTTCTCGTGAGGCCACCCTGAATCGCCGGCGACGGTGGCGTGGGTCGGCGTTGATGATCCGGGAAACGTCCGCTACCCAGCCTTCTCGATCAGGGTGATGGGCTTGTCTCTCGCTTCCACCACCTCGCGCGTGACGACGCACTCGCGGACCTTCTTTTGGCCTGGCAACGTGTACATCAGGTCGAGCATCAGATCTTCGATGATCATGCGCAAGCCGCGTGCACCGATCTTACGCTTGAGCGCCAACTCGGCGATCGCCTCCAGCGCGTCGTCGGTGAAGCGGAGCTTCACGTTCTCGTACTCGAACAGCTTCTGGTACTGACGCGTGATCGCGTTGCGAGGTTGCGTGAGAATTTGGACGAGGGCCGCCTTGTCCAGCTCGTGCAGCGTGCCGTTGACCGGCAGTCGGCCGACAAATTCCGGAATCAGCCCGTATTTGATGAGGTCCTGTGGCTCGACCTGGCCCAGCAACGCGCCGACGTCCCGATGACGAAGGGACTTCACGTCTGCCTTGAAGCCCATGGTCTTCCGTCCGAGCCGACGCTCGATGATCTTGTCGAGCCCGACGAAGGCACCGCCGCAGATGAACAGGATGTTCGTCGTGTCGACCTGGAAGAACTCCTGGTGCGGGTGCTTGCGGCCGCCCTGCGGCGGAACGTTGGCCACCGTGCCCTCGAGAATCTTCAGCAGCGCCTGCTGCACCCCTTCGCCCGACACGTCACGGGTGATCGACGGGTTCTCGTCCTTGCGACAAATCTTGTCGACCTCGTCGACGTAGATGATGCCCTGCTGGCACTTCTCGATGTCGCCACCAGCGGCCTGGAGGAGCTTGAGGATGATGTTCTCGACGTCCTCACCCACGTAGCCCGCCTCGGTGAGCGTCGTGGCGTCGACGATCGTGAACGGCACCGCCAGCAGCTTGGCCAGGGTCTGGGCCAGCAGCGTCTTCCCGGAGCCCGTCGGGCCGATCATCAGGATGTTGGCCTTGGTCAGCTCGATGTCGTTCCGGTTGCGCGCCTGCTTCTGAATCTCGATCCGCTTGTAGTGGTTGTAGACGGCCACCGCGAGCTTCTTCTTCGTGATCTCCTGCCCGATCACGTACTCGTCGAGGAACTTTCGGATCTCCTGGGGTACCGGCAGCGAGGAGCGTGTCCCCTTGGTCTCGAACTTGTTGTCATCGGCGATGATGTCGTTGCAGACCTCGACGCACTCGTCGCAGATGAACACGGTCGGCCCCGCAATGAGCTTGCGGACGTCGTTCTGATCCTTGTTGCAGAACGAGCAGCGGAGAATCTCGGCGTCGCTGTTTTTCTTGGCCATAGTGCGCCCTGATTGCCTCGAGACAAGCACGCAAGAGCCGGCAGGGCCATCCCCGCCTGGCTCAGCCGTTACGCGCGCTGCCTGATGACATCGTCAATGATACCGTATTCCTTCCCCTGGTCCGCGGACATGATGTAGTCGCGCTCCGTATCCATCTGGATACGCTTCATCGATTGCCCGGTGTGTTCGACCAGGATCTCGTTGAGTCGATCTCGCATCCGCAGAATCTCACGCGCGTGGATGTCGATGTCGCTCGCCTGCCCGGCCAGTCCGGACATCAGGGGCTGATGGATGACGATTCGAGAGTTCGGCAGCGAGAAGCGCTTCCCGGCTGCGCCCGCCCCCAGCAGCACGGCGGCCATCGAGGCCGCCTGCCCGATGCAGTAGGTCTGGACCGCCGGCTTGATGAACTGCATCGTGTCGTAGATCGCGAGTCCGGCCGTGATCGACCCCCCAGGGCTGTTGATGTACAAGAGGATGTCCCGGTCGGGATCCTCTGCCTCCAGGAACAGCAATTGGGCGATCACCAGGTTGGCGATTCCGTCGTCGATCGGCGTCCCGACGAAGATGATGCTGTCCTTGAGCAGCCGGGAGAAGATGTCGTACGCGCGCTCGCCCCGGTTGGTCTGCTCGACCACCATCGGAATCAGCTGCGCTCTGGAATCAGTCATGATGCGTCGAAGGCACGTGATATTCGTTCAGACTTCCACCGTCAGGAACCTTATCGGTCGATTGGCCCCGGAACAGGCCAATTGTACTCGTTGGGTGGCGACGAGGGGAATGCGGAGGCAGGAACTCAGGCCTCGACGAGCGTCGCATGGGCCAGGAGGAAGTCGATGGCCTTCTCTCGCAGCAGGCCCTCCCGGACCCGGGCCAGGCCGTCATCCTTCTCCAGCTGGGCTCGGATCGCGGTAGGCGTTCGGCCGATGCGCTCGGCGTACTGGGCGAGTTCCCGCTCGACGTCCTCGCTCGAGACTTCCAGCTCCTCCCGGCGGCCGATCTCGTCGAGTGCCAGCGTGCTCCGGACCGACTCGGTGGACGACTCCCGCTGGCTCTCCCGGAACTGTTCCCAATCGATCTTGGCCTTGGCCGGGTCGACGCGTTGCTCGACCAGGCGGCTGACGAACTCCTCGACGCGCCGATCGATCTCCCGTCCTACCAGCACCTCGGGAATCTCGACCGAGACGCGCCCGGCCAGCTGCTTCAGCAGATCCGTGCGCATCTCGCGGTCCCGATCTCGCTCGGCGCGCTGCTGAAGATCGTCGGTGACCCGTGCTTTCAACTGGTCGAGCGACTCGAAATCACCGAGGTCCTTGGCGAGCTCGTCATCGAGGTCCGGCAGCACTTTCAGCCGCACGGCTTTGACCGTTACCTCCAATTCAACCGACTGGCCGGCCATATCCTCGTGCTCGTAGTCGTTCGGATACGTCAACGTGAACTGCTTGCTCGCTCCCGGGCTCAGCCCGATGAGCGGCGCGTCCAAGCCCGGCGGGTTGGCCGACGATCCGATCTCGATGGCCACGTTCTCGTGCGACGAGGCCTGGGCGCCCTTTCCCGACGCGTCGGTCGGCCTGCGAGTGACGTCGGCCGTCAAGACGTCCCCATGCTGGCTCGGACGATCGTCGACCGGCTCGAATCGGGCTGCACCGCTCCGAAGGTGCTCCAGCGCGGTCTCGAGCGCGTTCGGCTCGACCGCCGCCGGGCGCCGACGCAGCGTGATCGACGAGTAGTCGCCCGGGTCGATCTCGGGGAGGGTCTCGAAGGAGGCCAGAAACGTCAGGGGCTCGCCCTCCTTGATCGAGACGTCCCGGATCGAGGGGCTGTCGAGGGGCTGCACGCCGAGCTCCTCGAGCGCCTCGGCGACGGTCCGGGGAATCAGCTCTTGCGCCACGTCCTGAAGGATCTGCTCCAGGAATCGGCTCCGAACCACGGTCGACGGCACCTTGCCCGGCCGAAATCCAGGTACGCGAGCCCGTCGGCCGTACGCCGCCGTCACGCGCGTCACCGCGTCGGTGACGATGTCGCTCGGGATCTCGACCTCGAGGTCCTTTCGGGTCGCCGTGATGTCCTTCAGCTCTGTCTTCATGGGAGATAATCGGCCGGTCCGTCATCCTGCCAGGTCGGCGCGGTACGCCACCCGACCTCGGTCGACTGCCGGCTGGCTCGGCGTGGTGCGAAAGGGGGGACTCGAACCCCCATGACCTTGCGGCCACCGGATCCTAAATCCGGCGCGTCTGCCAATTCCGCCACTTTCGCCCCGAGGGTGTCGGAGGCCCGAAGGGTCGTGCGGATGGCTCCCCGGACGGACGCCCGCGCGGCCGCCGCCGCCCGATTCACAAGCGTAGCACGGCGTTTTGTCGGCGAGCAATCCGGCGGGTGCGCTCGTTCGCGGAAGTCTTGCCAGATCTCCTGCCGGGAAGGAGATAGACTCACCGAGATCTGGTCCCGGCGGGGCGTGTCCATGATGGCGATGATGCCCATGATGCCCAACTACCCATGATGAAGGTGCGAATCCGGCGGCTCGACCTTGCGGTGACGCTCCCGGCCTACCAGACGCCGGCCTCGGCGGGCTTCGATATCCCGGCCGCCGAGTCGGCCGTGGTGGAGCCGGGTGAGGTACGGCTCGTCCGTACCGGGCTCGTCATCGCGGCTCCAGCCGGATACTTTCTGGCGCTATTCGTTCGGAGCAGCCTGCCGCTCAAGAAGGGTCTGACGCTGGGGAACGGCGTCGGCATCGTCGACGCCGACTACTCGGGCCCCGAGGACGAAATCAGGATCGAGCTCCTGAACGTCACCGACCAGGCGGTCGCGATCGCGAAGGGCGATCGGATCGCCCAGGGCATCTTCCTCCCGGTAGAGCAGGTCGAGTGGGAGGAAGTCGAACGCTTGCATGGCCAGTCGCGAGGCGGCTTCGGCAGTAGCGGCGGCTACGAGTAGCCGGCTGCGTGCTAGGATCGCCACCGATCCCTGTCCGTCACGAAGGAGAGATCTCATGAAGTTGACACGCCGCCAGTTCGTTGTCTCGTCCTCACTGGTCGTCGCCAGTGGCGCGTTCGATCGCGTCCGGCTGTTTGCTCAAGAACCGACGGTCACGCGGTTCGAGCCGCTTCGAGGCGGTGTGGGCATCTTCATCGGCCGCGGCGGCACGATCGGCTGGCTTGCGACGGACGATGCGACGGTCGTGATCGACACGCAGTTCCCCGATACGGCGGCAGATTGCCTCGCCGGCATGAAGACGCGGTCAGCACGAGGGATCGACGCGCTCATCAACACGCACCACCACGGCGATCACACCGGCGGCAACGCCGTCTTCAAGCCGGCGGTCGGGGCGATCGTCGCGCACGCCAACGTTCCCGGACTTCAGCGGGGAGCCGCCGAGCGGGCGGGCACGGAGGCGGATCAGGCGTATCCCGACACGACGTTCGACGAGACGTGGAGCATGGAAATGGGTGGTGAGACGGTGTCCGCGGTCCATCACGGACCGGGTCACACCGGCGGCGACATCGCCGTCTTCTTCGAGAACGCCAACATCGTGCACATGGGCGATCTGATGTTCCACCACCGCCATCCGTTCGTGGACCGGGCGGCGGGAGCGTCGATTCGGGGATGGGTCACGTTCCTCGAGCAGGTCCTCGCCGCGCACGATGCCGACACCACCTACATCTTCGGTCACGCCAAGGAAGGGCTGCCGGTCACGGGGTCGAGCCCGGACCTCGAGCACATGCGCGATTACTTCAGCGCCGTGCTCCAGCACGTCGAGCAAGGCGTGGCGGCCGGCAGTTCGCGCGATGAGATCGTTGCGCTCGAGACGCTGACGGGTTTCGAGGACTACGCGAGCAACCCGCCACGACTGACGCTCGGCGGGACGCTTGGTGTCGCGTACGACGAACTCACCGCGGAACCCTAGCCGCGCGTCACCGATCCGGTCGGCTTCGAACGATGAGGGCGTACGCAGGGACCGGGCTTCAGCCCGGTCCGGCGCGTGTTGAAGCTCGTGCCCTACGTCACGCGCCAGCGGCACGCAAACCCTACGGCCGATATGCGATCGCGTCGATCTCCACCCGCAGACCGGGTTCGGGTAACGCCGCGACCTGTACCGTCGTGCGCGCTGGTCGGTGATCGCCGAACATCCTCGCGTACACGCCATTCATCAGCGTGAATTCGGTGATGTCGACGAGGAACACGCCGCATCTGAGGACGTGCTGCAAGCCCGATCCGCCTGCCTCCAGGATCGTCGTGAGATTCCTGAAGACCTGCTCTGTCTGGCGCTCGACATCGGGACCGACGAGCTGACCGGTTGCCGGGTCGGTGGCCCCCTGCCCGGACACGATGATGAGTCGCTCGAAGCCGATGCCGGGCGAGTACGGGCCGACGGGTGCAGGAAGTCCCTGGCTCTGGATCAGGCGATGCTGTCGTGATTCGCTCATGGCCGCTGGCTCCGATGGCTGCTTAGGGTTCTGATGATGCGAGTGATGCGAGTGATGCTAGATGATGGGAGATGACGCGAGCGCGTGAACACGCCTGGGCCGGTTCAGACCCGAGTCCGACATCGATCAGACGTGAGTCAAACATGGACCAGGATACCCGAAGTCGTGAGGCCGGTGGCACGGGCGATGGCGCAGGCGTAGAGGCGCACTTGGTGGCGATAGTGCTCGACGCGATCCTCGAGCTCCAGGTCCGTCTTGAAATCGACGACGAACCACTGGTCGTGCTCGTGAAACGCGAGATCCACGACGCCGTCCACGACCGTTCCGGCTCGGTCCGTGATCGAGACCGGGATCTCGCGGCGACAGCCACCGTGCTGCTCGGCCTCCTGGGCTCGCCGCATTACCGGGAGCCCCAGTGTCGCCGTGACCGTGACCGCTGCGGCTTCGACCTCGTCGGCGGACGCGCCGAGGAGACGGCCTCGCTGTGTGGCGACTCGCTCCACCATCGCCTGCGTGGCGTCGAGCGGCACGATGGCCAGCATGGCGTGGACCAGTGCGCCGAAGCGCCGACCCGTCGGTCGTCCGGGTTCTGGCGTCAGCGCCTCGCTCGCGACGGGGATGGGGGCAATCTCCACGGCGAGATCCGAGCCCGCGCCCGGAAAACGGCCCTCCACGATCTCCGCCGCGTACTCCCGGACGGCCCGGACGACGAGGCTCGGGCGCTCGCCGTTGGCCAAGACGTCCACGCGGCTGGACATCCAGCTGGCGTGTCCGCCGACGTCCGCCTCGACGATGGCCGGATCAACGTCCTTGTCGAGCAACTCCTGACGGCGAAGCCCGAAGGATGAGGTGGCGCCGAGCGGGAGTGTCGTCGGATCCCACCAGACGACGCCGTAGCCGCCGGCGGCCTCCAACCGGTGCAGCCCCGGCTGGACGCTGTCGTCGGGGGTGCCCTCGAGCGGTCGTACCACCGTGGTGTCGAGCCCGAACGACGGGCAGCCAGGCGCCTCTCCCGACTGACGGCGGCGGCCCGCGGGCGGATAGATCGCGTCGTTGAGCGGGGCGAGCCAACCCTTGCGGTACGGCTCGTCACCGACGGCCGGGACGACCAGCAGGTCGCGGGCCCGCGTCGCGGCGACGTAGGCGACCCGCACGGCCTCCGCCCGTTCGCGCGATAGCTCGAGCCGGCCATGATCGAGCAGGTCAGCCGGCGAGCAGCCGGCGATCCGGATCGCGCAGAGCCCTCGCTCGCTCTCGAGATACCGGCTGGCCTCGGCCGGCGCGAGCGCGCAGCTCATGTCAGCCAGGATCACGACTGGAAACTCCAGGCCCTTGGCCTTGTGCACGGTCATGATACGGACGCCGTCGCTGCCCTCCTCCAGGATCGGAGCGTCCGCCGTCTGGGCATGTTCGGCACCCGTCTCGAGCTGCGACACGAAGCCCCGGAACGAGATGCCGCCGCCGGCCTCGTAGGTGCGCGCGAGCTCCGCGATGTGCAGCACGTTGGCCAGCGCTTGTTCACCCGAAGGGCGCAGGGCAAATCCCGCATGCGCTCGCGTGAACTGCAACAGCGAGTTGATCGTCTCTGCCACCGGTCGCCGGTTCCGTGCGAGGTGCAGCGACCGCAGGAGACCGAGGGCGTCGACGATCGGGGCGAGCGTCTCCGGAACCGCCTCGTGTGGCAGGCGGAACGGATGCAGACGCCGGAACGTCGACCGGTACGCCAGCAACTCTTCGTCACCGATGCCGAACAGCGACCCCCGCAGTGTGGCAAAGACCGACAGCTCGGCGTCTGGCCACTCGATGGCCGACAGTGCGGCTCGCACGGTTGCCACCTCCTCCCGTGCGTGGAACGAGCGTCCGCCGACCATGAGATGAGGAAGGTCGCGGGCCTCCAGCGCGGCCACGTAGGGGCGCGTCATGTCGCCCTTGAAGAAATTGTGGAAGCGGCGGAACAGGACACACACGTGCCGGGCCGCCACCGGCACCCTCGTGTCCGGGTCATCCCGCTCCGTGACGGTCCACCCACTTTCGCGGATCAACCACTGGACGAAGGCCCCTACCGCGTCCGGCAACGACTCCTCGATCGCGCCCATCGTCACGTTTCGAAAGCCGTACGGTCTCGGGACCGGGAGGGCGACGACCGCAGGCTGACCAGGCGGGTCCGCGCGATACGGCGACAGGCCGACGTACCGTGCCTGCAGCGACGCCGAGTCGCCATCCATCAGCGGTTCGAACGCGGCGTTGACCGTCCGCTGGATCGTCGGCCCCGTCCTGAAGCTGGTTGTCAGGTGCAGGGGGAGCGCGCCTCCTGCGACGAGTCGATCTCGCACCTCGTGATAGGTGCCGACGTCCGCGCGGCGAAAGCGATAGATCGACTGCTTGGGATCGCCCACGATGAACAGCTTCCCGGGAGCTGGCGTCACCTCGCGCCAGTTCGCGCCCGTCGGATCGCTGGCCGAGAGGAGCAGCAGGATCTCCGCCTGGACCGGGTCCGTATCCTGGAACTCATCCACGAACACGTGTGTGAAGCGCTGCTGAAAATCGGCGCGCACGTCATCCCGATCCCGGACGAGGTCTCGGGCTCGAAGAAGCAGGTCGAGGAAGTCGAGACGCCCGGCGGTCCGCTTCAGGCGCTCGTACCGGACGATCGTCTCCGTCAGTTCGCCCTGGAGGAGCGCTGCCAGGTCGGCGTCGGCGGCGCGCTTGAAATGGTGGAGCGCATCCACGAGTCGGCCATGTGCATCCTGAACTTCGGCTCGGCTCACGCCATCGTGCCAGTTCGAGTCGAAACCCTTTCGGGGGTTCTTGAACTTCCAGCCAGCGTCCGGCCCGACCAGGTTCACGAGGGCCGACTCGAGACCATCGTAGTCTCGGTCGCGCACGCGTTCGCTCGTGCGCAGGTCGTCGCGCAGTCGGCGGGCGGGCCACGTGTCCTGATACAACCCATCGCGGAGGTTGGAGCATCGATCGGTGAGATCGGCGAACGACTGGACCCCATCCACCAGCGTATCGATTGCCTCCTCGCGCATGAACGACTCGCGTCGCCAGGCGGTCGGGAGATCGCGCCACTCCATCAACGTCGAGCCTGCGTGACGGAGGCGTTCGGCCGGCGCGTCGTCGTCTCGCCACCCGGCCTGGCGCCGGAGGGAGCGTCGCACGCCTTCCGGTGGATCGTCGAGCGTTTCCTGGAGCCACAGCGAGAACGCCTCGTCGTACAGCTGGCGCGAACCCGCCTCGGTGAGAACCTCGAACAGGGGGTCCGTGCTGGCCTCGACGGGGCGCTCACGCAGCAGGTCGGCGCAGAACCCGTGGATGGTGCTCACGCGCGCATCCTCGAGATGGGCGAGGGCATGCTCGAGGTTCGCCTGCTGGCTCGAGTCGTCCGAGTGGCGTCTGGCATTCTCGAGCCCGGTGCGCAGCCGCAGCTTGAGCTCACCGGCGGCCTTCTCGGTGAACGTGACCGCGACGATCCGATCGACCTGCGCGTGTCCACCGGCCAGGACCGCGACGATTCGCCGGACCAGCTCGCTGGTCTTGCCCGTGCCTGCGGCTGCCTCGACGATCACGTTCACGTCGAGTCGCTCGACGATGTCGCGTCGGGCGTCCGCATCGATCAGCGGCGTCACGGCTGCTGCCTCAACGCCGTCAGCGCTCGGAGGGGACGCTGGTCTTTGCGGTGGACTCGCGTCTCCTCGTGTGGACCGCAGACCCCGACGAAGTCACAGAACCGACATGCACCCTCCCGCGGCGCCGGCGGGAGGAAGCCCTCATCCATGGCAGTGTCGATCTGCCGGAGCACCTCGAGTCCGCGCTCACGCGCCAGTGGGTCCATCGCGACCGGGCGCTCGCCGAATCCGCCGCGCCGCGTGCAGAAGAAGAGCCGGGCGCTCTCGACGGTCTCGCCGGTCGCCGCCTCGATCGCCAGACCGTAGAGCACGGGTTGGAGCACCTCTCCGCCGCCAGTGACGAGACCGGGGCTGGTGCGGTCGACGCCGGTCTTGTGATCGGTCACGCGCACGTTCGACGTGGTGGTGCGGCGCTCGATGAGGTCGACGATGCCGTGCAGCTTGAAGCCTCCCTCGAGCACTGCAGGCGCCGGGACGCTCCTGGGATCACGGCTGCCATCCACCGGCATCCCGAAGCCGAACTCGAATCGGATAGGCAGCCAGTCGGTGTCCGCCGCCATCAGATGCACCCACGAGCGAAGATCTGCGCGCATGCTCGTGATGTCGTCCTCCCAGACCCGTGGAATCGCCGGTGCCAACTCCTCGCGACGCTCCTCGGCCACACGGCCCAGCGTCGCGTCGAGCACCCGCACGGCTGCCCTGAGCGTGTCGCCAGATACCGGGAGCGCGTCAGTCCGCTCCATCGCTCGAAGAAATTCCGCCTGCACCTGGTGGAAGATGCTGCCACGCGTGAGCGGGTCCATGTGCTGGATCGGGACGACCTCCTCGCGGGGTTCCAGCCGGTAGATACCCGACAGCACGAACCGATAGGGACACGCCGCGTAGTGCTGGAGAGCCGTCACCGAGTAGGCACGAGTGGTCGGCCGATGCGGTGCGAGGGCTGTGCGAGTCGTCGGAGTCGAGCGCGTCAAGCCGTCGAATCGTGACCACCGTGGTTCCTCCCAGCGTCCCCACCGCGTGCGCAACGACCTGGCGAGATGTTCGTTGAGATCCAGCAAGTAGCGTGCGCGGCCGCGCGCCGCACCCGGCGGCGCGGGACGAAGCAGGGTGCCCAGAATCGACAGGTCGTGCTCGATCTCGTCGATGGCCCGCTCCGCCTGGGGCGGTGCCGGCCATGCGAGTCGCGCCTGCGATGCGTCGGCCGCCCGTCGCGCCAGGATGTCGATGTCGGGTAGGCGCCCGGTGGTGGCGCGGTCGACGTCGAGGCCGTAGAACGAAGGCACTCGAGGTCGAGGCTCGCCCAGTTCGGTGCCCATGCGCGGATACGACAGATGCACGCGTCGTTCGGCCGATCCGACGGCGAGACGTAGCAGCAAGCGTTCGTCCGGGGCGCGGTGCCGCTGCGTGCGTAGCACCGTCGCGCCCACCAGCTCGCGCGCCTGGTCGAGGAGCAGCGGGTCCTCCCGGGCCTTCTGGGGGAACACCCGTTCCGCGAGACCGGGAACGAACACGACGTCGAAGCGCCGACCCCGTGCCTGCTCCGGCGTCGCCACGAAGACACAGCCGAACCGCCTGTCGTGCGGCTCGACCTCCAGGTTCGCGAGCCGTTCGAGCAGCACGTCCCGCACCTCATCGAGACCGACCGGTCCGACCACGGACATCGGCTGAAGCTCCGCCAGGACGGCCAGCACGCGCGTCGGCTTGTCGAGCGCCATCGAGGCCAGCCGGTTCAGGCGCTCGAGCCAATCGCCCCAGGTCGCTTGCTCCGGCAAGCCGTCGAGTATCTCGATGAGCGGAAGGGCGAATCGGCGAAGGTGAGCCAGGTGAACCAGTTCCCGCTCGAGGGCCGGAATCCGCGGCGAGTCCGGTTCGTCGTTTCGGATCTCGGTAACCTTGAGGCGCACCTCGGCCTCGAGCCCCTCGAGGCGTCGTGCCCAGCGGTCGCGCCCTCCGATGACGGCGGCCTCGACCAGGAGCTCCTCCCATCTCCAGGGCGTGCGCAGGGTGCCTGCGATGACCGGAGCGTCAGCGTCGGCCACGACTTCAGCGACGTTGGCGTCGTCGGCATGCCCGGACGTGGGCTCCGACGCGCGCTCCGCGCCGAACGGCAGGCTGCCCTGCACGGGCGACCCCTCTGTGGCGACGGGGGGCGAGTCGGCGAGAGCATCGAGCCTGGGCGGCTCCCACTGCTCACGGTCCATCGGCGGTCCGCCGTCGTCCGGGAGATCCGGGACCTGGCCGAGCGATAGATATTCTGCGAAGCGTCTGGCCGAGAGGCGCTCGGACGCGCAGGCCAGCAGCGAGAGCAGCGCTCGACCCGACGGGTCGGGTCGGCTCGTTCCGCGTGCGAAGTAGGCGGGCACTCCTGCCCTCCGAAGCGCCGTCTCCAGCGGACTCGTGTACAGACTCGGAACGCGCACGAGGATCCCGATGCGGTCGAACGCAACACCCGCGCGCGCCTCGTCGAGAACCCGGCGTGCGACCTCGACGCACTCGCGTGCTTCCCCGGGCGCCGAGAAGAAGTGCACCTCGTCGTCGGGCTCACCGGCCGGCGGTGCGTCGGACGCGAACAGGTGATGCTTGAGTCGGTCCAGCGCGGACGACGTCTGACATGGCGTGGCCGCCAGGCGCGAGGCGGAGGCGGTCTCCGTCACCGCGTCGAGGCCCGACTCGTCTCCGGCGGGCACCGTCGCCAGCGACTCGGGTGATACCTGAGCGAGCGCCCTGATGAGGTCGCGCTCCGCGACCGAACGGACCGGAACATCCAGCAGCAGCAGACGGACGGTCACGATCGGGTCGGGACGCCTGGCCCTCACTGCGTCGAGCGCCGCTCGATACAGGGCCGCATCGTCCGCCAGCGCTGCCCGGTCGAGCTGATCCTGGAACTCCTCGAGAAGCGCCGCGAGATCCGCGCCAACCGGGGCGATCGGCCGCACGTCGTCGGGGCCGACACCCGCGAGTCGCAGCTCGGTCAGCGTTGACGCGACCGACCGGGCGAATCCTGGGCAGGTGCTCACCGGTCGAAAGTACGACAGCTCCAGACGCTGCTCGACCTCGAAGACGGCCCGGGCGGCGACGGCCTCGATGCCCAAGGCCGTCGTTGGCGAAAGCCCCGCGTCGGTCAGGGTGCCCGCGGCCAACCGGTGGGCTAGCTGGCGGAGGCTGACGCGGTGGATTCCGAACGTCGCGCCGAGCGTCGCGGTGACCTCGCGTGCGAGATCATCGGCCGCTTCCCGAGTCGCTCCGATGATGAGCGTTTCGTGTCCGAGCGGTGCAGAGGTCAGGAACCGGCGAGCCGCGGCGAGCCGCTCGGCCGCCGAGGGCGACTGCAGGACCGAGACCATGGACCTTCACTGTACCAGGGTCGGGGCCGGAGGCTCCAGGTGAGCGCCGAGGTGTGATGAACGGCTGGGCTTCTCAGGCAGCCGGCTTTCGTTCTCCGTTCTCCGTTCTCACTTGGTCCTCAGTGACCAGGTGCGAACAGCGGCCCTGGGTGGCTGGGCGTCTCGGGTGCTGAGTGGGATTACGAAAAGAGGAACGTAGAACGTAAAACGGTGAACCGAGAACGGTGGAACTTGCGATCCCGAACCGCGAGGTCAGCAGGCGCCCGGCCCGCGTCCGATGCCTCACGTGGCTCCGGACGCGAAGGACGCGCCGCCGGAGTCACCGGTGCTCGATCCCACGCCGAAGACGGACACGAGCTTCTCGAGCTCACGACCATGGCAGTCGGGGCATTCGGGCTGCCGGCTGGCCGTGACCAGGGTTTCGAACTCTCGGCCGCAGTGCCGGCACTCGTATTCGAACATTGGCATAGGTTCGTGTCCTACCTCTGTAGTAACCGCCGCGCGGCGCGGGTTTCAACCCGCAGCACGCCACGCACGGTCTCAATGATACCGCGACGCCTGGGGCGGCGTCATGTCTGCCGCCGCGCATACATGTTCGACGCTGGGTACGGGAGAATAGGGCCGTGCCTGATTCCAGCCTGAGAGGGGAGTTTCGCGTCCTCCACCCGGGCGTCCATCTCCTCGATGCCGACGACCTGGGCGGCATGACCGCGTACCTGCGTGAGCAGGATTGGCTGGCGGCCGACGAGCGGGTCGTCTCGGCGAGCAAGCCGGGAGACGGCAACATGAACTGCACGCTACGTGTCGAGACGACGAGTCGGAGCTTCATCGTCAAGCAGGCGCGGCCGTGGGTGGAAAAGTACGACCAGATTCCGGCTCCGTGGGACCGAGCGCTCGTCGAGGCTCGTTTCTACGACTGCATCGCGCGGGTGCCGTCGGTCCAGCAGCGCATGCCGCGTCTGCTTGGCGTCGACCGTGATGCGCGGGTGCTGGTGCTCGACGATCTGGGAGAGAGTCGAGACCTGACGTCACTGTACGGCAACGACACACTGTCGGGCGTCGAGCTCGATGAGCTTGTCACGTACATCGGTGCGCTGCACCGCGTGTCGATTCCGGCGGCCGCGGTCGGAGACTTTGCCAACCGCGACATGCGTGCACTCAACCACGAGTACATCTTTCGGCTTCCCCTGGCGCCCGACAGCCCGGTCGACCTCGAGGCGATCACGCCGGGTCTGGCCGGCGCCGCGGACGTCCTGCGCAAAGACGACGGGTACGTGGAAGCCGTCGCCGAGCTCGGCGACCGGTATCTCGCCGACGGGCCGGTCCTGCTACATGGCGACTATTTTCCCGGAAGCTGGCTCAGAACCGACCGCGGGATCAAGGTCATCGATCCCGAGTTCTGTTTCCTGGGCGACCCGTGCTTCGATGTCGGCGTGTTCATCGCCCATCTCGTCATGGCCCAGCAGCCCGCTCGGCTGATCGATCGTCTGATAGAGGGCTACTCGCGTGAGGCGGCCGTGGACGAGGCGGCGACGCGTCGGTCGTTACAGTTTGCGGGCGTCGAGATCATGCGACGGCTCATCGGCGTCGCGCGGGTTCCACTGGCCGTCGGGCTCGACGAGAAAGCCGCCCTGCTGGAACGGTCGAAGCGGCTCGTGCTCGATCCGACCGGCGACACACTTCGGTGATCGTGATGAATGGAGGAGGGCTACAGATGACACTATCGAAGGTTTTGCTTGGGGTCACCCTGCTCGGGCTGCCCGTCGTGGCCCAGGTGCCCTGGGACCAGTCGTTCGCCCCAGACGTCGACCCGCCCGCAAAGCTGCGCACCAATCGCACGTCGTACTCCGCGGTCATGGACGTCCTCACTCCGGAGCGGCCGGAGGTGACCGATGCCCAGCTGGAGGAGTTGGCCACGTATCAGATCGAGAACATCTGGTCGGGGGTCGGTGAGTACCAGGAGAACTACGTGCGCGGCTTCCTCCACACACAAGGCGGACAGCGCATCGTCGGGCGCGCGCTCACGATGCGGGCACTGCCACACCGGCCCGATCTGGCTCGTGCCGTCGACCTGCTGGCTGCCGAGGGCAACTGGGATCGACGGGCCTACGTGCGCGCCGGCGAGGAAGGCCGTCCGGGCGATATCGTCGTGGCCGAGCGCGGCGGCGGCGATGGGGATGTGTTCTTCGGGGACGTGACGGCCCTGGGCATGAAGCTGCGCGGCATCAAGGGTGTGATCATCGATGGCGCCACCCGTGACCAGGACGAGCTCGACAGCGACATGTTCGAGGGCTTCCCGGTGTTCGCGCGATTTTTCGATCCCCGCGGGCCCGAGTGGCTCGACACCGAGTGGAACGTTCCCATCCGGGTCGGCCGCGCCACCGTCCTGCCGGGCGACGTGGTGGTCGCCGAGGCCGAGGCCGTGCTGTTCTTCCCGCCCGAGATCGTGCCCCAGGTCCTCGAGGCGGCGCGCGCGCGGCAACACGTCGAGGACTACGAGCGCGACCTGATGAAGTCCAAGCAGTACCGGGTGCGCGACGTCTACCCGATGTCGCCGACCCTGCGTGAGGAATACGAGCAGAAGCGTCGCCAGACACCACCCGACCGGTGAGGCGTCGAGCGCGCGCGAGGAGACTCTACACGTGAGCCAGAATGCGACAGAGCGAGTGCGATTCGCCGACGAGGTCAGACGTGACCTCGCGCTCGAACCCAAGCAACTTCAATCCAAGTATCTGTACAACGACCTTGGCTCGATGCTCTTCGAGGCCATCTGTCGACTGCCCTGGTACCGCATCACGCGTGGGGAGAACCGGCTGCTCAAGCGACATGGCGCCGCCATCCTTTCCGGTTGGGCCGAGCCCCTCGACATCGTCGAGCTCGGCAGCGGCAGTGGCGAGAAGCTGTCGGTGCTCCTCGCGGCGTCTCGAACGAGACGGCAGTTCAACGTCCATCTGATCGACATCTCCCCGGCCGCGATCGAGCTGTCGGAGCGGGCCCTCACGGGCATGGAAGAGGTTGGCGAGATCGTGGGCCACCGAACCACGTACGAAGAGGGTCTGCGGCGAGCGATGTCGGACCGGGAGGATTCGGGAGCCCGGCTGGTCCTGCTGCTCGGGTCCAACCTGGGCAACTCCGATCCGCCGGCGGCCCACGAGTTTCTCCTCGAGATCAAGGAGGCCCTCCGGCCGGGCGACGGCCTCCTGCTGGGCGCCGACCTGATCAAGCCGGAGGCGGAGCTGCTGGCGGCCTACCATGACCCGCTCGGCGTCACCGCCGCCTTCAACAAGAACGTTCTCGTCCGCATCAACACGGAGCTCGGTGGTGACTTCGATCTGACGGCGTTCGAGCATCGCGCGGTCTGGAATCCCGATGAATCGCGAATCGAGATGCGACTGGTCAGCCTGCGCGATCAGGACGTGCGCATCCAGGAGGCCGATGCCACCGTGTCCTTCAGGGCTGGCGAGTGGATCTGGACCGAGAGCTCGTACAAGTTCACGGCTCGGCAGGTCGTTGACCTGGCGGCGAGCGTCGGATTCTCTTGCCGGTCCCAGTGGACCGATGCGGATGCCAAGTTTGCCTTGACGGCCTTCAACGTCGAGTGACGATGCCATCTACATTCAGGGCCCTCGTGCTCACCGAAGGAGACTCGGGCACGAGTCATACCATCGAACGGTTGCCGCTCGACCGGTTGCCCGGCGGTGACGTGCGCGTGGCCGTGGCCTACTCGAGCCTCAACTACAAGGACGGTCTCGCCGTGACCGGCAAGGGCAAGGTCGTGCGGCACTTCCCGATGGTGCCCGGGATCGATCTCGCCGGCGAGGTCGAAGCGTCCACCGTGCCGGCGTTTCAGCCGGGCGACCGCGTGCTCGTGAACGGGTGGGGGCTCGGGGAGGATCACTGGGGCGGATTCGCCGAAAAGGCCTCCGTGAAAGCCGACTGGCTGACGCGCGTGCCCCCGGCCCTCGACCTGGAGCAGGCCATGGCCATCGGGACGGCCGGCTTCACGGCGATGCTCAGTGTCATGGCGCTCGAGGCGCACGGTCTCGAACGCCACGGCCCGGTCCTCGTGACAGGCGCCGGCGGGGGCGTGGGCAGCATCGCCATCGCGTTGCTGAAGCAGGCCGGATATCGCGTCATCGCATCCACCGGACGGCCTGACGAGCTGGCGGAGTATCTCACGGCACTCGGTGCCGCGGAGATCGTCGAGCGTGGGCAACTGGCGCGAGACGCGCGACCGCTCGAGTCGGAAGGCTGGGCCGGCGCCATCGACTCGGTGGGCGCTCAGACGCTTGCCACGGTGCTGAGCCAGATGCGCTACGGGACAGCCGTGGCCGCGTGCGGGCTTGTCGGTGGGATGACGCTCCACACGACGGTCCTTCCGTTCATTCTCCGCGGCGTGGCGCTGCTCGGCATCAGCTCGGTGTACTGCCCATCCGCTCGACGGGAGGAGGCATGGCGCCGACTGGCGAGCGAACTGCCCACCGATCGGCTGGCGGCCATGACCCGACGGATCGACCTGGCCGATGTGCGGCAGGAGAGCGAGGCGATTCTCAGAGGCAAGGTTCGAGGTCGAGTCGTGGTCGACGTCAACCGCTGACAGCGATGCCCGACATGGCGAATCTCGTGGGGCTCACCCGTGAGGCGATCAACGCCATGTTCCATGTTCCAGAAGTTTTCGGCGGGACGGTCTGATCGAGGCCGACCGGGGCAGCATCCGGCTCGAGGATCCAGGACGACTCCAGGCCGTCCAGTGACGCTGGCCGCGACCGGCGAGGACTCGCGCAGGAATACGGTTCGCGCGTGGATTTACCGCCGACTCTACCGCTGTGGCGCGTGGCGCGAGCGACGCGTTGCCAGGGCACGGCTCGGGTGTGATCCGTTTCACAAGACGTGCGACGTGACCCGTCCTGGGTTATTCTTGACCGGATTTTGCGAGTGACATGCTAATGCGCGCGCGAGCGACCCTCGTCGGGATCGGCTTGCTGCTCCTGCTGATCCCGCCGGCTGTTTCGCGTGGGGCGGTCGGTCTTCTCCTGGAGCAGCAGGCGGACCCATCCTCCGAGCCGGTCCTGTTTCGAGCCGGCGTCAACCTCGTCTCGCTCATGGTCGGCGTCGTCGACGGCGACGATCGATTCGTCACCGGCCTCGCCGGGGACGATTTCGCGGTCTACGAAGACGGTGTGCGCCAATCGATCGAGTTCTTCTCGGCGACCGGCGTGCCGCTCGACCTTGCCATCTTGATCGACGCCAGCTCGAGCATGCGGGACAAGCTGTCCCTCGTGCAGGATGCGGCCGCCGGGTTCGCGCGTACGCTGCAGCCGGAGGACCGCGGTGCGGTCGTGGAGTTCAACAACTCGGCTCGATTCCTGAGCGGCTTCACGCGCTCGCGCGACGATCTCGAGGCGGCGATTCGCAGCACGTCGGCCAAGGGTAGGACGGCGCTCTACAATGCGCTCTACGTCACGCTCAGGGAGTTCGGCAAGCTGCCGCTCGAGGGGGACCAGGTCAGACGCCAGGCGATCGTCGTGCTCTCTGACGGTGACGACACGGCGAGCGTGGTTGGCGCCGACCAGGTGATCGAGCAGGCGCGGCGCGCCAGGGTCCGGATCTACACCGTCACGCTGGTCTCGCGGTCGCAAGCGGAGGACGCGCGGACATACGGCGGTCACCAGTACACGTCGGAGGCCGACCAGGCGATGGCGGCGCTCGCCCGCGACAGTGGCGCTCGCTCTTTCTTCCCGTCGAAGCTGAGCGATCTGTCGGATGTCTACTCGCTCATCGCCGAGGAATTGTCCAACCTATACGTCGTCGGCTACGCCTCGAGCGCCCCGCAACAGGACGGAGCGTTCCGCACGCTCCGAGTCCAGATCCTGACCCGACCCAACGCATTCGCCAAGACGCGCGCCGGTTACTTCGTGGACCCTTCAGGCGGGTCGGGGGTCAGCGCCGAGCCGTCGAGGTGAGCGGCGCAGTACCCAGCACGGGCTACAGGCCGGTCCCTACGCACCCCGGGAATAACCTCAGGCAGGCCCATCAAATCGTCGCTAGCCTAGCCTAATAGGGCACTACCTGTTCGCGACGACGGACCACACCGAGTCCGGGTTGATGCGCGAGGCCTTCTCGCCGGGTGAGCTGATGGAAGCCGAACTCGACCCCTACCGCCTCGAGGCCCCGCAGGTCGCAGCGCTCGTTGAGCCGGTGTGCGCGGGCGTCGCCGTGGCGGGCGTGGTGGGAGCGATGGGAGTACTCGGGCCGGAAGGAGGCTGAGTGCGGCGAAGGCAACCCGGACGAGAGGCTGGCGCCGACCGCGGGAGGTCATGGGATCCTGACCCCCACCCGCGACGTCGAAAGAACTGTCAGACGTCATTCCGGGATCCTCGATGCCTCGTCACATCACAGCAAGCTCTGGTACCTGCAGAAATTTCGCCTGCTGGCCGCGCTGAGCCCGTCCCAGATGGACCTGGTGGGCGCACCACGATGTCCGAGGTCAAGCGCGGAACGCCCATCTACCTCCCCGGTGATCCAAGCGATCGAATCTTTCTGCTCAAGGTTGGCGTCGTGAAGATCCTGGCGGCGACGGGTGGCCGACAGCGCAGCATCCTGGCGTTCCTGTATCCAGGGGACGTGTTCGGGGAGCTGGCCGTCGTCGACGATGCGCCTCGCGATCACGTGGCCGAGGCGCACGAGGATGCCGTGGTCTGCAATAAGCCGAGACCTGCTCCTCGATCTGATCCGGCAGTCGCCTGAGCTTGGATACCGCGTGACGAAGCTGATGGGCTTTCGGCTCAAGGTGTTCCGAACGCGCGTCGAGGAGTTGCTGTGCAAGAGCGCGCAGGAACGCGTGGCGCACACGTTGCTCGATCTGGCCAGCGAGCACGCTGTACGAGATGCCGATGGCATCGTCATTCCGCTTCGGCTCACCCAGCGCGACCTGGCCAATCTCGTGGGGCTCACCCGTGAGACGATCAACGCCGTGTTCCGGGGCTTTCGGCAGGACGGTCTGGTCGAGGCCGACCGGCGCAGCATTCGCCTCAAGGATCCGGGACGACTCCAGGCCGTCCGGTGACACCCGCCGGAATCCGGTGAGGACCCGGCGAGGACTCTCGCGAATGTGCGGCTCGTGCGTGGATTCGCCGCCGACTCTGTCGCTGTGATGCGCGGCGCGGCCTACGGGCTACGAGGGCACGGTCGCGCCCGATCCCTTTCAAGGGACGGGCGCCGTGACCCAACCTGGGTTATTCTTGGCCCGATTGCAACAGGATGGATCGTTCCGCACGCTGCGAGTCCAGATCCTGACCCGACCCAACGCATTCGCCAGGACCCGCGCGGGGTACTTCGTCGGTGGTTCCCCCCAGGGCTGACGCCGGCCCGCTACGCACGCAGAGGCGGGAATGACCTGTCGTGCCATCCCGCAGAACCGCACTCGAGTCGACATGACGCCGCCGGCATCGGCCCTTCCTCTGAACCGCGCCGGCCTCACGAGGCGGGTGCCGGTGAGGTTGGGTGCGATCGGCATCGCGGCGGTCATCGTGCTCGTGCTGCTCGCCCCCGCCGGCCGGTCGACCCTCTGGGACCGGGACGAGCCACGGTTCGCTCGGGCCACGCTCGAGATGCTCGGCGCACACCGGCTCCTGTACCCTACGTTCAACGGCGAGGTGCGGGCGCAGAAGCCCATCCTCGTGTACTGGCTGATGGCCCTCTCCGTCACGGCGCTTGGACCGACCGAGACCGCGTTCCGGCTGTGGTCGCCGGTCGGCATCGCCCTCGCGGCCCTGTGCACCTTTGCGATTGGACGTCGATTCCTGTCGGGCCCAGGCGCCCTCGCCGCGATGAGCGTCATGGCGTTCAGCCCGCTCGCGATAGTCGAGGGGAGCCTCGCGACGACCGATGCGGTGCTCCTGGCGTCGACGACGGCGGCGATTGCGGCTTTCGTAGGCCTGGCTCATCAACCGACGTGGCGCATGACCGTGGCTCTCGCCGGCAGCCTGAGTGTCGCCCTGTTGACCAAGGGTCCGGTCGGCCTCGTGGTCCCGCTCGCGGTCATGGGGGCCTGCGTGGGTCTCGGATGGCCCGCGAATCGCCGCGCCGTCCTGTGTCGGGTCGCCATCGGGTCAACCGTCAGCGTCATCGCCTACGCCGCCTGGCTGGTGCCGGCGACAGTCGCGACCTCTGGAGCGTTTCTGTCGGTCGGGATCTGGCGCGACAACGTCGGTCGAGCGTTCGCGCCCATGGAGGGACACGGCGGGCCCGTGCTGTCCTATCTGCCGTACTACCCGTTCATGATGCTGCTGGGCTTCCTGCCATGGAGTCTCGCCCTTCCCGTGGCGTTGCGCCGGGTCGGCAGGGGAATGCACGGTCCGGAGCTGCGAGCCCTGGTGTTTGCGTGGATCTTCGCGCCGCTCGTCCTGTTCACGCTGGTGGCCACGAAGCTGCCCCACTACATCCTTCCGGTGTGGCCCGCGCTCGGATTGGCAGTGGGCGCCGCCCTTGATGCCGTCCGCACGGACGATCTGTCCGACCAAGACCACATGTGGCTCGCGGCGGCCGCCGGCGTGTACGGCGTCATCGGCTCGACGCTCTGCGTCGCGTTGCTCGTGGCTGCCGCGGTCGTGCCACTCGAGGGCCTCAGGGTGCCACTCGTCGCGATCGCCATCGCGGCTTTGGTGGTGTCGGGAGCCTCCGTGGTGGCCATTCGTCGGCGACGTGTCCGGCTCGGCGGCGCGTGGCTGCTTGGCGGCGTGCTGAGCGGGCATCTGCTGATCGGCGGATGGGTGCTGCCCGCTCTGGAGGCGGCCAAGCCTGTACCGCACCTGGCGCGGGTCATTCAAGAGCGCGTGCCACGCGACGTCCAGGTGTCGGCGTACGGGATCGGCGCGCCATCGCTGGATTTCTACGTCGATCGGCCGACGATCCGCCGATTGACCAGTGACGGCGAGGTGCGGCGCTGGCTGCGTCAGGACGTTCCGGGAGCGCTCGTCATCCATCGGGCAGCGCTCGACCGTCTGACGTCCACAGCGGAGCCGTCGTCGCTCGTCGAGTTGGCGTCGGCTTCCGGACTCGACTACACGAGAGGACGCGTCGTTGATCTCGTGGTCGTGACGAAATGACATCCGGAGGCGATTGTTCGTCCGTTCTCTCGTTCGCACTCAACGACGTGCCTGCGACACTCAGCCGCGAGAGTCGGCGCACGCCAGGTCGCTCCGGGCGAGCGGCTTTTCGCTAACGTCAGGGTGCTTGCCGCGAATGGCCTGCAGCTGGACGGCGACGACATCGAGCCGTGCGTGCTGGCGCGATGAATGACGACGCCTCGAGAAAAAAGGCCAACCGGAACGAGTGTCTGGCGACGCTCGTCCCGGCTGGCCGTCAGGACGTGGCGCCCGCCGTCTGATCGACCGCGCCATACGCTCGTGCGGCGGCGGCCGACTCAGCGCGGGACGCGATGTTCACTGAGTCGTGACCATCCCCACGATCGGGTTCGGGTCCGCGGCCAGACCCGTCGTGGCTGTGTCGGGCGCCGAGAGACCGTTGCTGTTGAATGCGGCGAAAATCCAGGTGCCCGGCGGCGTGCCATGGCTCGCGGCAAACGGCTGATGTACTAGCGGAACGAACAGCTCCAGCTTGCCGGCTTGCGCCTGCCCGACAGTGAGCAAGATCCTGGGACCGCCGGGGAACGGGAGGTTGGCCACCGCCGCAATATCTGTGTCGTGGTACCTGACCTCCGTCGCCAGGTTCTGGGGGTCTGGGGTCCACATGAGCAAAATCTTGTAGTTCCCCTGGCCCGTGGCCATGAAGTTCTGAGGCACGCCCCCGCCACCGCCCGGCGGTGTGGTCCCTTCGTTGAACTTCGCGAAGCACTTCGTTTCGCCCAGAAGGTCAAGGGCAAAGTTAGAGTTTGCGTGTTCGCATTCAGGGTTTCTGCCGATACCAGAGCCATCTGAATAGCCGGCGAACACCGAACCCGGATTCGGAATTGCATTGAATGTCCAGCTTTCCCCGAATCGGCTGGTGTTGTTGGTGCACTGGGAGCCGCAGTTGATCGCGTTGGGATTACCGGCGAAGGTTCCCGTCACCGTTCCCGAGCCGTCCCCTATGAGTCCGAACGAAACCGGTACTGTGGTGCTTCCATTGTTCGTAAGAGGCTGGGGCGCGAAGACGTTGTCGATCGGCGCGCCGTTCACGTCTCGCCACTCGATCCCCTTGTCGGGATGGGTGTTGATGAAGACCTGCGACATGCTCCCGAGCCCCGCTGCGCAGGGGCTGTCGTTCGTGACTCCGCCGCCTGCCGCGGCGAAAGGAGCGAACGGGATGCTTTGATAGCACGAGCCATCGGCCAGGCCTGGACATGTGGTGACGAGATCCGTGTCCAATTCGTATGGTGTCGCTCTGCCCGCTCGACCGATTTGGCCAGTGATAAAAATGCCGGTGACATCGCCATTGGCGTTCTTCTTGTAGTACCCATCGCCGGTCCCGGCCATCGCGAGACCCATGTTCACCAACCGCGTGAGGTTGTAGCCATAGACGACACCATTGGGTGCAAGGGGGTCTAGGATCTCCGTGAGGGTAAATAGCTCTCCGGTGATGAAGTTTGCTCGCGTCGCCGTCGTGAACCCCACACGGGCGCCCCTGGCGGTCAGGTAGGTTCTGGAGCCGGAGAACTCGACAGGGTCCCAGTCGCTTGTCCTCCCGGTCCCGGTGGAGTCTACGTGGCAGCTGTCAAACGGGGTCACGAAACCCACTTTTTCTGTTGTCGGGTCGAACGTGAGACCAGCCATGCCATCTGAGCCCGCCCTGAACTGTAAGGAGGCGCCGGCGACCTCCGGCCGCCCGTTTCCGTTGGAGTCCAGAATAAACAACGGGATGGGCGTGGCTTGGGCTGTTAGCGGCTCCACGAGGGGGGCCGAGGTCGCGACGACCCACAGGAGCGGCACGAGCAACATCAGGGTGAAGGCGGTGAATCGTACCGGGATCTTCGGAGAGCGAATTACGTGACTCAGGCCACCGCCGCCTGCTGATAGTAGCGCGCTTCGTACTCTGCCGGCGGCACGTACCCGATCGGTTCGAGCAGCCGCTTCGTGTTGAACCAATCGCCCCACGCGAGCGTGGCGAATTCCACCGCTTCAAGACTCCGCCACGGGCCGCGTCGCCGAATCACCTCCGTCTTGAACAACCCGATCACCGTCTCGGCGAGGGCGTTGTCATACGAATCGCCCCGGCTGCCGACGGACGGCTCGATGCCCGCTTCGGCCAGGCGCTCGGTGTAACGAATCGAGAGGTATTGCGTGCCTCGATCGCTGTGGTGTACGAGGTCGCCCGTCTCGGCGTGGCTACGATCGTGGATCGCCTGCTCGAGCGCATCGAGCGCCAGGTCGGTACGCAACGACGCGGACGCGCGCCAGCCGACAATCCGTCGGGCGAACACGTCGATCACGAACGCGACATAGACAAAGCCGCGCCACGTGGCCACGTACGTAAAGTCGGAGACCCAGAGTTGATTCGGCCGCGTCGCGGTGAAGTCTCGCTCGACGAGATCGCGCGGCCGATCCGTGGCCGCGTGCCCGTGCGTGGTCGTCACCCACGCGCGGCCCCGCACAGCGCCGGCCAGCCCCATCTCGCGCATCAGTCGGTGCACCGTACAGCGCGCGACACGGACCCCTTCCCGACGGAGCTGCCGCCAGACCTTCCGCGGACCATACACCTGAAAGTTCTCGTCCCACACGCGCTGGATGGCGGGCCGCAGCTCGTCGTCCCGGTGGGCCCGGGCGCAACGACGCGTGGGATCCGCGGCCCGGGCCTTGTGCCGGAAGTACGTCGACGGGGCGATCGGCACCGTGGCGCAGATCGACTCGACCCCATAGACATCGCGATGGTCGTCGATGAAGCCGACCATCATCTCGCTCGGCGGTCGAGCTCCGCCTGGGCAAAATACGCGGACGCCTTGCGCAAGATCTCATTCACCCGCTTCAGTTCGCGATTCTCGCGCTCCAGCTCCTTGAGCCGGTGCCGCTCGTCCGTCGTCAGCCCGGCGCGCTGCCCCGCATCCCGCTCCGCCTGCCGCACCCATGTGCGCAGCGTCTCCGCCGTGCACCCCAGCTTGCTCGCGATCGACCCGATCGCGGCCCACTGCGACGCGTACTCGGCTTCGTGCTGCCGGACCATGCGAACGGCCCGCTCTCGTACCTCGGGGGCATACCGACTTGCTCGTGCCATGGAACCCATCCTCTCAAGGAATAGGCCCTCCGACAAAGCCGGTACGGTTCAGCGGTCTTTGGCGCACGAATCATCGTTCACTCCAACTTTCGATACAGTCCCGACCTAGTAGCCTAGTCTAGTATATTTGGATCGGTCTGAGCCTGAGCAAGTCAAGATTGCGCGCCGCCCTATTCCCCCCCAGATGTGACTCATTCTTACGGTGCGACGGCGCGACGGCGCGGCGCGTCTCTCCACGGCCTGGCAGCGTTGCGGTCCGCCGAGACGGGTCGCAAAATAGCCGAGTGCGTAGCGTATGTCCCCCCGTTGGCTCCAGCGAGACGCGACCGCTGCCCGATTCGCTGGGCTTCCCTGTGACGGCAGCTCCGTGTCGTCCAGGACAGCTGGCACGCCTGCTCTATGGGTTCGGTGTTGGCGTCGTGGTCTGGGGAGGTGTGGTTCCGATCGCACTCTGTCGTCTGGTCCTCGGACACAGTTCCTGGTCCGACCTCGCCGAGCGATGCGGCCGGGTCGCTGGCGACGAGCCACGGCGCTCCAGGCAGCGAATGGTCATCCACGGCGTGTCGGCTGGCGAGATGCATGCCGCCGGGGCGCTCGCGACCGAGTTACAGGCCCTCTGGCCAGCGTGCTCGATCGTGCTGTCGACTGGTACGCGCGCTGGTCGTTGCGTTGCAGACAGCTTGCGGCGAGGCCTTCCCGTCGTCGAGACGTGCGTCATGGCGCCGTGGGACCGGCCGGGAGCGCTTCGGTCCTGGCTCACGCGCATGCGCGTGGACGGGGTGGTGATCGTCGAGACGGAAATCTGGCCGGGTCTCTTCTGGGCGTGTCAGGACCTGGCGATACCGCTTGTCCTCGTCAGCGGTCGATTGCAAACCAGCGACATCTGGCAGTACGGGCTGATCCGCCCGTTCTTCCGCTCGGTGCTGCGCACGGCGCGCTGGATCGGCGTCCAGGATGCCGAGCAGCGCGCGGCCTTCGTGCGGATCGGCTCGCCGCCCGATCGGACGCTCGTTCTGGGCGACCTGAAAGTCGACGGCGTTCCGACACTCGAGCCGGTGCCCCCCGAGTGGCGTACGTCGCTGGAGCGCTGTGGCCCGATGGTCGTCGCCGGCAGCACGCACGCACCGGAGGAGCGCCTGCTGATAGACGCCTTCGTGGCGTTGCGCCGAGAATTTCCAGAGCTGCGACTCCTCGTCGCCCCCCGCCACGTGCATCGCGCGTCGCGGATACGACGGCTCGCGATCAGGCGAGGGTTCCGTGTTCGCGCCTGGTCCGAGGGGCCACGCGACTGCGCGAGCTGGGATATCCTTGTCCTCGATCGGTTCGGCCCGCTGCGGGCGCTCTACGAGTTTGCGGAGGTTGCGGTCGTGGGCGGATCACTGAGCGGGCACGGTGGACACAATGTGCTGGAAGCTGCGGCCTGCGGTCGCGCGATTCTGGTCGGGCCGCACGTCGATAGCATCCGAGGCACCGTGGCCGATCTGGTGGACGCCGATGCGATCCTTCGCGTGTCCCTCGATGATCGGTCGGCCCGGCACCTGCGCGACGGCCTCGGCGCGCTACTCCGCGACCCGGATCGACGACGGCGGATGGCTGACGCGGCGCGCCGCTATGCTGGTGGTCGACAAGGCGTGGCGCGGACCTATGCGGAACGGATCGCGGCGGAGTTCATGACCGCCCGTCAGTCGCGTCTGGCCGCGAGCGATACGGCCGACTAGACGCATTCGACTTCGACATGTCCTCGATCCATCCAACAGCCCTTGTCGATCCCAGCGCGCGGCTGGGTGCCGACGTGACAATCGGGCCGTACGCCATCGTGGGTCGCGGTGTGACCATTGGCGACCGGACGCGCGTCATGGCGTACGTGCTGATTGACGACGATTGTCAGATCGGCCCGGACTGCGAGATCTACACCGGGGCTATCCTGGGACACGCGGCCCAGACGCGCAAGACCAGGGACCGCGGCGGCTTCGTCCGCATCGGCGCGGGCTCCGTGATCCGCGAGCAGGTCACGATCCACGCCGCCAAGTCGCCGTCGGCCAGCACGACCGTCGGCGTCGATGCGTACCTCATGGCGCAGTGCCACGTGGCCCATGACTGTCAGATCGCCGACGGGGTGACGATCGCCAACGGCACGCTCATCGCCGGACACGTGACGATCGAGTCTCATGCGTTCATCTCCGGCAACGTCGGCGTGCACCAGCACGTCCGCGTGGGCATGCTGAGCATGGTGGTTGGCCACGCAACCGTGCGCAAGGATGTCCCGCCCTACCTGCTCGTGGCGGGGAGATCGCGGGTCTACGGCGTGAACGTGGTGGGTTTGCGACGCCATCGCGTGACGACTGACCGACGGCGGGTCGTGAAGGAGATGTATCGCATCCTGTATCGATCTGGATTGAATGTCTCCCAGGCGACGAGCCACCTGAAACAGCTCGAGCCGACACCCGACGTCGAGCGGGTCCTGCAGTTTATCGAGCGGTCTGAGCGCGGGCTGTGCGCCGGGCGCTTGGCTCGCCCGCCCCGCCACCGGGTACCGGGCGAAGCGGAGTGACCCTGGATGGCACCCGTCGGTCGCGGCACAGGTCAGGCTGACGAGTTCCGGCTGACGCCGACGAGGTCCGGGTTCGCGGGCAGGGCGTCTGGTGGTAGCTGGTCGGCGAACATCGCCACGAAACGTGGGCAGTTGCGCACGAGCTGAGTCGCCGACCCGTCGTCAAGTACCCGACCGCCCTCGAGGATGGCAATCCGCGGACATCGTCGCACGGTCGAATACCGGTGGGCGATGACGATGACGGTTCGCTCGGCCAGCCAGTCGTCGAGTTGGGCGAACATCTCGGCCTCCAGCTCGCTGTCGATGGCGCGTGCCAGTGCGATCCGCTGCTTCTCGCCGCCCGAGAGCTGGCTCCCGGCCTCTGCCACGCTCGTGTGCAGGCCAAGCCGTAGGCGCGAGATGAGGCCGTCGAGACCACTCATCCTGACGCCTCTGTCGACCGCGTCGCCCGAGGCGTTCCAGGTGCCGTACCTGATGTTGTCGAGCACGGAGCCGTTGAACAGAAAGGGTTCTTGCTCGACGACCGCGATGGCGCCGCGCAGATCGTCCAGGCGAACGTCGGCCAGGACCTGATCGTCGAGGGTGATCGTGCCGGCCGTCGGATGGATGTGCCGGAGCAGCAGGTTGGCCACGGTGCTCTTACCGCTCCCCGTGGCTCCCACCAGGCCGATCCGTTCCCCCGGCTCGATCGACAAGGTGAACTCGTTCAGCACGAGCGTCTCGGCGTCGTACGCAAAGGCGATCCGGTCGAACACGATGCGGCCTCGGACGGGCTGGACTAGCCGATACTCGCCTCGGACGACGGGTAGTGGCTGGTCGATGATCGCGAAGACCCGAGCGGCTGAGACAGCCATCTGCTGAGTGAGGCCCTGCACCTCGCCGAATCGTCGCAGCGGCTGAATCAGCTGGCCGCCGTAGAGGCAGAAGGCGAGCAACGTGCTGTAGTCACTGCCCTGACCGCGCAGGCCCGTGGCGTAGGCCAGCACGGCAAGCATACCCATGCCGGTCAGGAGAAACATGGTTGATGTGAGGAGACCGAACCAGGCCTCCGACTGCAGGATCTGACGTCGCACTCGAGCGTTGACATCGGCAAATCGCTGATGCTCGAACGTTTCGGCCTTGTATCCCTTGATGGTTGTGAATCCGTGCAGCTGCTCCGTGAGGGTGGCGCCGAGGCGGCCGACGTCCGTTTGCGCCAGCCCCCGCCAGTATCGGATGTGCCGACCGATCCGAATCATCACCCAGGCGAGGACGGGAACGAGCAGCGCAGCCGCCAGCGTCCGGGCCTGGTGGGCCGGTCCATTGATGGCGTCCGCGCCCGGATGGTCGAGCAGCGCTACGGCACGCGCGCGGACGTTGGTCGAGCTGATCGGGATGCGGGTGGCCCGGTCCCCGAACACGCGTTTGTCGCGAGGGTCTCGATGCGGTCGTTCGCGGGCGTCGATGTACCGTGCGCGTTGATGTAGTCGACCTGCTCGGTGTCGAGACCAGCCGAGCCAAGGGCACGCTGCATCGCCAGGGCGGCACCGACGCCTTCCGGATGTGGGTCTGTCGCCCGGTAGGCGTCGCACGCCGATCCGAAACCAGCAACCTCGGCGATGACGGGCGCTCGGCGCGCCAAGGCGGACTCGCGCTCCTCCAGCACGAGGACGCCCGCACCCTCGCCTAGCACGAAGCCATCGCGGGCCCGGTCAAACGGTCGGCTGGCGGCGCCCGGGTCGTGATTGCGCGTGGAGAGGGCCCCGAGCAGGCAAAAGGAGGCGAGCCCGAGGGGGTCGAGCTCGGAGTCGGCCCCTCCTGCGATCACCGCGTCGGCACGGCCTCGTTGGATCCAGCGGAGGGCATCGCCGATTGCCTGGGTCCCGCCGGCGCACGCATTCATGGTGCAGAGCACCGGCCCGGACACCGCGTACTGTGCGGCGATCAGGGCGGCGACCGATCCCGGCGTGCGTCGCTCCGCGGAGCGCGGCTTCAAGGTCCGTTGCAACGTCTCGGCGAACACGTGCCAATCGGTGTCATCCGACGACCCACGCGAGGCACAGCACGCCGCGAACAGCTCATCATGGTCGATGCCGGCGGAGCCCGACGCGAGTGACACACCAATGCGACGCCGGTCGCCGGCCTCGAGAAGCCCTGCGGCTTCAATCGCTTGCTGAGCGGCGGCTACCATGTACTGCGCGATGCGACCGCGAAGTGCCCATTCCGGCGGAAGGTCGACGGACCGTCGAAAATCTCCGTCGATAATTTCTGCCGCGATGCGAGAGGGATACCCGGAGGCGTCGAAGCGACGAATCGGAGCGACTGACGGCACACCGGCAATGAGATGGGTCCAGACCGATTCGACGTCGCAGCCACCGGCGCACACGATACCCATGCCGGTCACGACCACGCGACGCTGGTGGGGAGTCATGCCTCGTCCAGCCTCACCTCGCCGAGAGACGGCTCTCGAGGTAATCGACGACGGTCTGGACCGTGATCAATCGAGGTAGCTCGTTGCGGGTCACGGGATCGGGGAGCTTGCTCCCGGCGAAATTCGGCATCCGCTGTCTCAGCTGCTGCACGCCGCGGTCGATCGACTCCTGGTTGTCGGGGTCGATGGACCCCTTCCAGATTTCGTTCTCTGGAATCGTGACGCCAAAGGCGGTTTCGAGCCGGAACAAGATGTCGAGAAAGTCGATCGACTCGGCGCCCAGGTCGTCGATCAGCGACGCGTGCGGAAGCACGTCGGCGCGGTTCACATCCAGTGCGTCGGCCACGATTTCCACGACGCGCTGCCTGGTCGCCGCTCGGTCAGTCATCGAGCTCCTCCGTCACCCGTCGCCGCATCCGGGCCCGCCAGCGCGAGTGTGATGGCCTGCCCGCTGTAGCCCAACGCATTCATCAGGAGCCGCCGCGGGGCCGGCGCCTCGTGCAGGGCCAGCAGCAGGGCGGCTTCGATCGCACCACCGGCCGCGAGGGAGTGACCGAGTCTATCGAAATGGGTTCGACGAGGAATACTGTCGGCATCGTGACCGAAGGCGCGCTGCAGCGCTGCCTCGTGCATACCGGTCAGGCGGTCGGACGGGACGACACTCGAACCGATCTCGTCGACGGATGATGCCGCCCAACCTGCCTCGCGCAGGGCGGCCTCTAGGGTCACATCTAGGCCCGCGACCGTGGAAGTATCGCACACCCCGGGCGCCGAACTCGCGGCGCCGTAGCCGCAGACCTCACCATGAATGGGGGCATGGCGTCGAAGGGCGTGGTCGCGCTCCTCGAGGAGCACCACCGCAGCGCCCTCGCCAGGAATGAACCCGCGGGACCTCCGGAGTCCGCTGGGTGCGTCAAGCAGTCCGCCCTGGCTGTAGCTGGCGTACGCGTGCGGAAAGATAGCCGAGTCGGCCCCGCCGGCCAGCACGGCCGTCGCCTCACCGTGCCTGATCCAATCGCTCCCTTCACCGATCGCCTGCAGGCCAGCCACCCAGTCATTCGTGATCGAACTGTTCGGTCCTTGCGCCTGCAGCTGGATGGCCACGTGAGAGCTGGTCATGTTCGGCAGCCCGATAAGCAGCCAGAGCGGGTTGAGGTTCGTCAAGATTCGCTCGGCGAAGAACGGCATGTCGGTCAGCGTGCGACGCTCGGGGTCCCGGCCCACAGCGCGGGCGAGCTCTGCAGCCTGCGGGTCGCAGCCGCTCGTGCCGACGACCACGCCCAGCTCCGTGAGGCTCGAGGAATCTCGCGGCCAGCAGGCGTCCTGGAGTGCCATGGTGGCGGCGGCGACGGCAAACTGCGTGGGACGGTTCGTGAGCTTCAGGGCCTTCGGGATACGGAAGAGGGCGCGCGGTTCGAAGCCATTGACCTCGGCCACCGGGTGCGTCCCGAAGCCGCTCACCTCGATGTTCGTCGACGGCGCGACACCAGTATCGCCGCGCCGTAGGGCCGCGACGGTCGCCTGTAGGCTACAGCCGAGCGCTGTCACGGCGCCCATCCCCGACACGACGACGCGGCGCATCACGAGGCTTCCGGTCGGCCGAGTCCGGGCTCCGGCGGAAGGACGTCGGCCGGCCGAGGGGCAGACGAGGCACGCCGCTCGGCCCCGGGCACTCGCATAGCGCCTGTCCACCCCTCAATCTTGACCAGCGTGGAAGCGGCGATGCCCACGCTGTCGCCGGTCGACAACAGCCGCCGCACCGCCGCCAGTTCGCGTCGCATCAGGGCTCTGCCCGGTGCATCATCAAGAAGGCGCCGGACCTGGCGTGCGATCCGTTCGGCCGTGGCCTGACGCTGTCCCAACTCGGGTACCACGGGACGACCCAGGACCAGGTTGGGCAGCCCGAAGGCATACGAGTCCAGAAGTCCAGCACGGAGGAGAGCCCTGATCACGACGTGGGTCAGAGGAGCCACCCGATACACCAGGACCATCGGGACTTCCAGGAGCGCCGCCTCCAGAGAGGCCGTGCCGGACGCCAGGGCGAGGACGTCAGAGGCGCGCATGGCGTCGTGGCTGTCGTCGGTGACGCGCACGACCCGATCGAGGCCCGCTCGCGTAATCTCGCGGCCGACGAACTCGCGCTGATCCGCGACGGCCACAGGAAGCACGAAGCGTAGAGCAGGGTCATCCCCATGAAGGTGGGCCGCCGTGTCGATGAGTCGGGATGCCAGCCGCTGGAGTTCCTGGACCCGGCTTCCTGGCAGCAGTCCAACGACCGTTGTCGACGCATCGAAGCCGTGTCGACGCTTCGCCTCGATGCGCGCGTGATCAGATACAGGCGTCAGGTCGTCCGCCAAGTAGTGCCCGACATACGTAACCGTCGTCGGACCACCGCACGCGGCGTACACCGTCTGTTCGATCGGGAAACACGCCAGGATCACGTCGTAACTCCTGGCGATCGGCCCAGCCAACGAGCGCCAGATCCATGGTTGAGGCGGAAAGTAGGAAACGGTCCGAATGCCCTGACCCCTCAACCATCTGGCGAGAAGCATGTTGAAGAGGTCGTTGCCGACGAGCACGGCAAGATCTGGCGGCGAGTCACGGAGGTGGCGGCGGACCGTGCGGAAGGTCCGGACCGCGTCCGGCACGGCGCCGAGCGACTCGACGACGCCCACCGCCCCGAGCGTCAAGGTCTGTGCGCTGAGGATTGCCCCTGCCGCTTCGAGTCGCGTGCCGCCGACGCCCGTCGCCGCCACATCGGGCACGAGTCGTCGGAGTGCGGTCAGCAGCCGCGCGGCCGCGATGTCGCCAGAGACTTCACCCGTACTGAAGAAAACTCTCACGTGCCCGCTCAGATGCCGCGCCCTCGAAGCCAGCGCACGAAGTCGAGCACCACGAGCTGGGCGAGTGGTACGACGACGATCAAGGTGAGTGCCTCTGCCCCGAGTTCCCAGGCACCCGAGATTGAGCGACTCGACAGCAGGCGAACGAGGACATAGGTGATGGGAACGAGGAGCCAGGTGACGGCTCGAGGACTCATGGCGTCGCGTCGGTTTCTGCTCGGCCAGGCAGCAGGCTGTCGCCGCCGAGCGCACTGAAGGTCTCACGAGCCCACGTGTCGAACCCGTGTGACCCAGGCCTGCTCGAGCTGTCGAACACGTGGTACAGCAGTCGGGCTCCGGCTACTCGCCGCCCGTTGACCGTGGCCGTGGACATCACTTCGAAATCGTCTCCGCGCGTGGAGCGCAGGGTCGCCTCCACAAGGATGTGCTCGCCGGGAGCGACCGGCGTCCGGAACTTGGCGTCGTCGATCATCGTCAGGAGAGGCCACCGCTCGAAGTCGAGCGTGGCCGCGACCAGCCACCCACCGGCCTGGCCCATCGATTCCGCCAGCAAGGCTCCCGGAACGATCGGCCAACCAGGAAAGTGATCGTCGAAGATCTCGTCGTCGCGAGGGAAGCGACGCTCCGCCACGACGCGTACTCCGGGCTCGAGCTCGAGTAGGCGGTCGATCAGGATGTATCGCATGCTCTCACTGCGCGCGCGTCGGCGAACGCCGTTCGTACATTGGTATGGTCCGGGAGACGGAGGATCAACCACACGATCGGAGTCGCGACGTCATCAGTGTAGACGATGCCGTCGCGGCCCGACCAGCCGCACCGTCGGTCCCTACCTCGAGGCAGACGTCGGGCTTGCCGGCTGTTGTTTCGCGTCGCGCACCATCCGGGCCACATCGGCGAGCAGCGCCTTGGCGTCGTACACGATCCCGTCCTTGATGGTGTACGTGACGCCCCCCACGCGCTCGGACCGGCCGGTCTCGTCGTTGAGCCGGAGGGCGCCCGTGCCGTACAGCACCTTGAAGTTCGCCAGCGGGTTCTGGTCGACGACGACGAGATCGGCGAGGCGTCCAGGCCGGATGATGCCCTCCTCGACCGGCGTACCTCCCGGCTCGTGTAGCGTCTCGGCCCCGTTGAGCGTGGCCGACCGGATGACTTCGAGCGGATGGAAGCCGGCTTCCTGCAGCAGCTCGAACTCCCGGATGTAGGCGAAGCCGTAGAGCTTGTAGATGAATCCGGCGTCCGAGCCGGTCGTTACCCGTCCGCCTTTGTTCTTGAAGTCGTTGAGGAACGACATCCATACGCGGTAGAAGTTGCGCCACGCCACCTCGTCATGGGTGGTCCAGTCGTACCAGTACGCGCCATGGCTCTCGCGACTCGGCTCGTAGAACGCCCACTGCGAGGGTAGCGTGTAGGCGTCGTGCCAGTCGGCGCGTCGTGCGCGCATGACGTCGCGGCCCGCCTCGTAAATCGTCATCGTCGGATCGATCGTCAGACCGAGGTCGATGAACTCGTCGATGAGGGCGTTCCATGTGTCGCTGCCGCGAGGGTGGATCTGGTTCCAGAGCCGGGCCACCTGACCGAAGCGGTGCTGCTCGTTGCTCTGATTCTGTTCAGCGGGCCAATCCTGGACGTAGTGGTCCTTGAGGAGCGATTCGAACAGTCCGTAGAAGTGGGTGAGGGTGCCCAGACCGAGGCGAGCCGAATCGCGTGCGTTCATGCGGGCGACGCCGTTCTGGCCGAGGTGCGCCATCGTTCCGAGCCCGTTGGCCTTGGCTTCGTCGATGAGCGCCGCCATGATCGGCGGGTCGTAGGAGCCGAGCTTGAGCCCGTCCACACCCTTCGCCGCCGCCCACTGCACCCACTGGCGAGCTGGCTCGGGAGATGTGATGGGCCCGCCGTCCCAGCCTTCACCGCTTCCAGGTCGCGCGTACGCCCAGATGCGTGGAGCGACGATCTCGTTGCGTGCGCTCCGCGCCTTCTCGCTGAGGACCCAGTCGCGCGCTCCGGCGCCGGCGTCACGAACCGTTGTCACGCCATGGCCCATCCACAGCTTGAAGGTGTACTCCGCCTCCGGCGCCTTGGGGACCCCGCCGATGTGCGTGTGGAGGTCGATGAAGCCGGGCATGACGTACATGCCCTCCACGTCGAGCTCCTTCGTCGCATTCTTGGGCCGGCGAGACTCGTCGATCGGGACCCCGGGGGTCCCGACGCCGGTGACCGCCTGGATGCGATTGCCTTCGATCACGATGTCGACCGGTCCGGTCGGTGGCGCGCCGGTGCCGTCGATGACCGTCGCGCCCCGAAGGATGAGCCGATCGAATGGACCGTCGCCCTGATCTCCTCGAGCCGGAGCGGGAATCATCTGGTCCGCCGGCTGCATGGCCACCGCCGTTGCCAGTGACGCAACCGAAACAACCAGGACAAGAAGGCCAATCGCGCTCTTGGGCGATCTCATGGGGATCTCCTTCCACCGCGCCGCCACGACTCGGATCGTGACGTACGATCCCCCGCATGATAGGTCCGTGGGAACCCGACATCAACGTCTTTCCCCCATTGGTCATCTTTTGCGACTGCCCAGGTTCGACTATGATCGGCGCGCCGTTCCCCGAAGCCCCGAGGAGTTGCGATGTCCGACTTGCGTTACCCCATTGGCCCGCTCGAGTTGGTGGCCGACCCGAGCCCGGAGCAGATCACCGATTGGATCGCGCAGATCGCTGCGGCACCGTCCTGTCTACGCCAGGCGGTCGCGGACTTGTCGCCCGCGCAGACCGCGACACCGTACCGCCCAGGCGGCTGGACGGTCCGGCAGCTCGTGCACCACGTCGCCGACAGCCACCTCAACGCGTACGTACGCTTCAAGCTCGCCCTGACGGAGGAAGCCCCGACCATCAAACCCTACGATCAGGATCGCTGGGCCGCGCTGGCGGATGTCGACCTGGCGCCGATGGAGACGTCGCTGCTTCTCCTGGACGCCTTGCACGAGCGCTGGGTGGCGCTGCTCGGGTCACTGACTCCGGCGGATTTCGACCGGACGTTCCGGCACCCCGAGATGGGCGTGATCGGGCTTGGGACGAACCTCGGGCTTTACGCCTGGCACGGCCGGCACCATGTCGCTCATGTCACGGCGCTGCGCGAGCGATCTGGGTGGTGACGGAGGTGCCCGTGCCGCCGGCCGACGATCTGCTGCTCGGCGCCGAGAATCGCCGGCGCGTCTGGGCACGGTCCGGTGAGATCCTGCACGACTACGTCGAGCGTGTCACCGAGGCGAGGGTCACCCCCGACCCAGGATTGACGTCGACCCAGATTCGCGACTCGATCGAGCGCGTCGGCCTGGACGGTGTCGATCCACTCGACGTGCTCACGTTCGTGGCCGACGGTCTCTGGCGCGGCCAGGTACACACGCCGCACCCGCGGTACTTTGGCCTGTTCAACCCCGCCCCGACGACGATGTCGATCGTGGCCGACGCGATGGTTGCGGGTTTCAACCCGCAACTCGCGGCCGCGAGTCACAGCCCGTTCGCGGCGGAGGTCGAGCATTTCGTGATCCAGGAGTTCGGCACGCGTCTTGGCTATGACCGCGAACACCTGGACGGCACGTTCACGTCGGGTGGGGCGGAGGCCAACCACACGGCGCTGCTCACCGCGCTCACCCGCAGGTTTCCCGACTTCGGTCGCGGTGGTGCCCGGGCCCTTCCAGGGTTGCCCACGATCTACGTCTCATCGGAGAGTCATCACTCGTTCGTGAAGGCGGCGCGCATGTCGGGTCTGGGCACCGACGCGGTCCGCCACGTCGCCGCGACCTCCCGCGGGCAACTGGACCCCGAGTCGCTCCAGACAACGGTTGCACGCGATCGGGCCGACGGGTACGTCCCCGTCCTCGTCGTCGCCACCGTCGGCAGCACCGCGGCAGGTACGATCGATTCGATAGAGCGCCTCGCGACGGTGGCCGAACAGGAATCGCTGTGGTTACACGTCGACGCGGCCTGGGGCGGAGCCCCGGCGATCTTCGTTCCCGAGATGCGCCCGGCCATCGGCCCGATCGACCGCGCAGACTCGGTGACCGTCGACGCGCACAAGTGGCTCTCGGTGTCCATGGCCGCCGGGATCTTCCTGACGCGTCATCGAGACATCCTCGAGCAGACATTCCGCGTGGAAACCGGCTACATGCCGAGCTCGGAGACGCTGTGGGCCGCGGGTGACCCGTACGCGAGGTCGATGCAATGGACCCGGAGATTCATTGGCCTGAAGCTATACATGTCGCTGGCGGTGGCCGGCTGGGGCGGCTACCGGTCGGCCGTCACCCGAATGATTCGCCTGGGCCAGGTGCTGCGCAAGGCGCTCGCGGCGGCGGGATGGCGGGCGGTCACCGACTCCGTATTGCCGGTCACCTGTTTCGTGGATGCTGCGCACCCCGACGGGGCCACGGGCCCGTACCTGCGAGCGGTGGCCGATTCCGTGAATCGGTCGGGCCTGGCCTGGATCTCGACCGTCCGGCTGGGTGGCACGGCCGACGCGCTGCGAGCCTGCATCACGAATTACCGAACCGGGCCGGATGATGTCGGGGTGCTCATCGGCGCGCTCGAATCCGCCAGGGACGCAGTGAGCGCCGCCCGGAGGAGCGACGGACCGGAGGGAGACGGACAGGAGACAGATGATGCGTGACTCGATTGGTGGATCCGGACTCAGCCGCCTCGCCGCGACGCTCGTCGGCGCGGTCCTGCTCGTTGCCGGGACGCTCGCCCAGCCAGCCGGGGTCGCCGAGCTGGAACCGCAGCTTCTCGAGCAGCTCGTCTACCGGCACATCGGGCCAGTGGGCAACCGCGTGAGCGCCGTGGTCGGCGTGCCGGGCGATCCCAACATCTATTACGTCGGGGCGGCCTCCGGCGGGATCTTCAAGTCGGTCGATGGAGGCGTGCACTGGGAGCCCGTGTTCGACGATCAGCCCGCCGCCTCCATCGGCGCCCTCGCGATCGACCCGGTCAACCCCAACGTCATCTGGGCCGGCACCGGCGAGACGTTCATCCGGAGCAATGTCTCCATCGGCAACGGCATTTACAAGTCGACCGAACGCGTCGCTCGGCTTCGTGCGCCCGGTACCAGGAACCTGGGCCGCTCGGTCGCCATCGGCTCGCCGGACGTCCTGGTCGGCGTGCCCCTGGCCTCCGGCGCCCAGCGGTACACGGGTGAGGTCCACGTCTTCGACGCGCGCGGCGATTCACGATCTTCGCGACGAGTCCTCAGCCTGGGCGGCGGCGCGATCACGGCAGGTCTTGGCGGAAGCGTGGCGCTGGCGGCCGGGCGCGCCATCGTCGGTGCACAGGGGGCGGAATACGAAGGCCGTGCCACTGGGTTGGCGATCGTGTACGAGCGAGGCGTGCGCGACTGGCGAGAGGTTGCACGCCTTGGCCCTAGATGGGCTCGGTGGTGATGCCTTCGGCCTCGCCGTGTCGTTGACCGCGGTCTCGGCCGTTGTGGGTGCCCCGCGGGCCGGGGGCGGCGGGGCCGTCTACGTGTTCGACCTGCTGGACGGCTTGCCACCGGGGCAGCGGAACCCCCACCTCGTCGCCCCAGGCGGCCACTTCGGGGACGACTTCGGCGCCAGCGTGGCCCACGACGATCGCGTCCTGGCGGTGGGCGCGCCGGGAGCCAACGTCGATGGGCTCGAGAGCGCCGGTCGCGTCTACGTGTTTCGATCGGCGCGAGAGCTGCCGAGTGGATGGCAACTGGTCGCCGAGATCACATCGACCTCGCCGGCGCCTGGAGGTCACTTCGGCTACGCCGTGTCACTGGACGGCGACGTGCTCGCCGTCGGCGCCCCTGGCGAGAACGTGATGGGTGAGGGCTCTGGAGCCGTGCACTTGTTTCGCGCCGTCCAATCGCCACGTGTCGTCGTGCGGCTCGCGGTTCCGTCGCTGCGTGGCGATGACGAGTTCGGCTACTCTCTGGCGCTCGAGGGTACCACGCTCGTCGTCGGAGCGCCGGGCACTGCGGGCGATGTTGGTGCCGCCTACGTCTATGAGGTGACCCCCGAGCCCGATCTCGGAATGCCCTCCTTCGAGGCGCTGGCGGTCTCGGAGGTCGAGAACGCGGAGGTCAACGCGCTGGTGGAGGATCCCGAGGGCTATCTATTGCTCGGGACCGTCGGCGGCGATCTCGTCGTGTTCGACGGGGAAGGCTCCCGTGTCTACCGTCACGATCCCGACGATCCAGACTCGATCGCCTCCGGCAGCGTGCTGACGCTTCGCGTGGACCGGCGCGGGCGGTGCTGGATTGGCACGGAGAGCGGACTCGACCGGTTCGATCGCGCGGAGGATCGTTTTGCCCACTACCGGCTCGGTGGTGACTCGGTGACCGCAGAGCCCGTCGTCGCCGTCCTCGAGGATCGTGACGGCGCTATCTGGACCGGGAGCAACGGTCGCCTGTTCCGGTACGACGAGGAGGAGGATCGGTTCGTCGAGCACACGGCCTTCGACGGCCAGCCCGAAGTGCTCGACGAGACGTATGTCAGCGGCATTCAGCAGGACAGTGCCGGCGCGCTGTGGGTGCTGATCAAGCACCTCAGGCAAAACCACGCGTCGCTGTATCGCGTCGAGGGCACACGCGTCGAGCGATTCCCGCTATCAGCCGACTGGGGTCAGGTGGGGCCGTTGCTCGTCGACAGTCGTGACCGGTTCTGGCTGAAGGCCCCGGCACCCGCCGATTTCGACCCTGCTCGCGACACGACGGTGCGTCCATCGACTACGCCTGCCTACGTGCTCCACTGGGCCGCGGCTGAAGATCCGGGCGGAACGGTCTGGATCGCGACGCACGCCGGCGTGTTCCGGCAGCGGTCGAGCGACGCGATCGCGACGCTGCTGCGCGTCGGTGGTGGGGCGGCCCCGCCTGGTCCGTGGGACACCGTCAGGAGCTTGCACCGGCTCGCCTCTGGCACCTGGGTGCTCGGCACCGCGAGAGGTGTGTTCAGGATGCGGCCGGCAGTGGGTGCCGACGATGCACCCGCCGTCGACGCCGACGGACCGCGGTCGGCGCTGCAGGTCCTGGTGACTCGAGTCGAGACGAGCGGCCGCGAGGGGAGACGAGAACTCCTCGGCTACGGCCGCCGCCGGGTGGAGGTCGACCACGACGAGAGCTTCGGTTTCGAGTTCTCGCGCATCGACCTCACGTCCAGTCGTGCGCCTCGGCTCCGGTACCGCCTGAGGGGGCTGGAGCCCGACTGGGTCGACCCGGGCGACCGGCGTCTTGCCAACTACGCAAGCGTCCCCCCGGGATCGTACCGCTTCGACGTGCAGGCCGTGTCCGACGACGGGGGCGTGCTGGCCGCCACGCAGGTCGCGGTCTCGGTGACCCCGGCATTCTGGCAGACCTGGTGGTTCAGCAGCCTGGCGGTGACGACGCTGGTCGGACTCCTGGTCATCGGATACCGGGTCCGCACCGACCATCTGATCGAGTTGGAGAGAATCCGACTACGGATCGCCGACGACCTCCACGACGATCTCAGCTCACACCTCAGCGGCATCGCCCTGCTCGGCGAGCAGATGACGCGGGACCCGGCTCTGGAGGGGCAGGCGCGCGACGCCGTGGACACCATCACGGCGACGTCCCGGCGAATGCTTCGTGACCTGCGCGACCTCGTCTGGCTCGTCGATCCCGCGCGCGACAGTGCGGCCGACACCGTCGAGAAGATGCGAGCGACGGCCGAGACCCTGCTGGCCGGGCGCTCCACGTTCCAGGCGGATGTCGCCGGCGCCCTGGCGCCTATCGGCATGCTCCAGCGCCGCGAGCTGCTGCTGATCTACAAGGAGCTGCTGCACAACGTGGCGCGCCACGCCGAGGCCGAACACGTGTCGATTCGGTTGAGCCAGCGTGATGGTCGGATCCTGCTACGCGTCACCGACGACGGCCAGGGGTTCGATCCGTCTGTGGCATCGTCGGGTCACGGTCTCAAGAGCCTTCACGCGCGGGCCGCCCGCGTTGGCGGCGAGCTGTGCATCGAGAGCACGCCGGGTCGAGGCACCGACGCGTTCTTCGAGATGCCCGCGTGAGCACCCCGTCTCCGACCTGCGACGACCTTACGAAATCAGGTGTTCTTTGAGCGCCTTGGCGACGGCGCCACTGCGCGAGTGGACGTGCAACTTCTCGTAGATGTTGCGGATGTGCGTGTCGATGGTGTGGTAGCTGACGAACAGCCGCTCGGCGATCGCGCGCATCGTCAGGCCGTCGACCATGAGCTGCAGGATCTCGGTCTCACGGTGAGTGAGGCCGTAGTCGGCATGCGGTGACGTGAGGCGGGCGAACATGTCGAGCACCTTGCGAGCGATCGAGGCGTTGATCGGTGCCGAGCCGCGAAGAACGTCGTCGAGAGCCGCCACGATCTCGGCGGCGGATGACGATTTGAGCAGGTAGCCTGACGCACCCGACGCGATCGCGTGGAACACCGTGTCTGCCTCCTCGTGGACCGTCAGCATGATGACGCGCGTCTGCGGGCTCGAGGCGGCGATTCGGCGCGCGCCCTCGATGCCGTCGATGCCTGGCAGCCCGATGTCCATCAGGACGACGTCGGGCACCGGGCCGTCGCCGATCCGGTTCAACGCCTCCTCGCAGCTGGCCACGCTCACCGGGCATTGCAGGTGCGCCTGCTCGCCGATCAGCGTGGACAAAGTCGTGCGGTAGAGATCGTTGTCCTCGACCAGCCAGACCGTCGATGGCTCGGCTGACGGTTCGCGTCGCTCGGCAGTCTCGGTCATCACGCCCTAGCCTACATCCAGCTCACGTCGAGATGCCATCCCGAGAACTCGCCATTTGATCGAGGTCGTCGTGCCCCGACTGGTCGCACGCTCGATCGCGTGCGTGCCTCCCACTGATCGGTGCGGCGCCTCGTGCGCTCCATGCCGCGAACCTCAGGTGCTTCCCGAGGTCGAGGTTATCACCATCCGTGAGTCCGAGTTCCGCATGACCGCGATCATACGAGGCGCGTGACGCTGGTCGTTCGGAGCATCGGACTGCACCCGAGCGGATCTGTTCGCGACGAAAAATGGCGAGTTCTCGTGATTGTGCGGGTCCGGAACTCCCCGTAGCCTCAGCTGAGACCCGAACGCTTCTGCGGGACTATCGGGGGAGGTGAGGAATGAGATCGAGATCGAGATCGATCATCGTGGTCGGCGCGCTCGTGACGATGATGACGTGGCTCGTCGCTGGTCCGACCTCGGTCATGCTGACCGCCGGTCAAGCGGAGGAGCCACCCGAACCCCGGGTGTTCCTCTACTCGCTGGGAGGCGGGCTGCTCACGCGGTTCGACACGGCAAACCTGGAGCCTGGAGTGTTCCCCTGGGGAACAGCCGCCAACGGCGTGTTGCACGACAAGATCACCGTGCCCTGCGCCACCGGGTACATTGGTCGTCCTTCGGACCTTGCCGTCAGCGCCGATGGCGCACGAGTGTACGTCACCCAATCACATCCCTCGTGCAACAGCGTCGCGGTCATCGATGCTACGTCGTCTCCGATGGTCATCGTCGACACCATTCCGGTTGGCGTGATCCCGCTGGGCATTGCACTCGACGATGTCCGGCATCTGGCGTACGTCGCGAACCGCGGGAACGAGGATCCGGCGACGCGAACGGTGTCGGTCGTCGACACCGTCGCCAACGTCGAGCTCGAGCAGATTCCGGTCTCGGTGGGCAGACCGCACAGCATCGAGGTGACACCGGACGGTGGCCGCGCGTTCGTGACCCTGACCGAGGCTGGCAAGCTGACGATCATTGATGCGATCGCCCGATCCGAGATTCCGGGAGTTTCACCGTTGCCGCTACTGAGTCAGCAACTCCTACAGGCGCAGCCGTGGAAGCTGGCGATTAGCCCGTCCGGCCAGTTCGTATGGGTTGCCCTCCCGGGAGTCGGGAAGATGTCTATCGTGGAGAACACGCCGGACGCGGACGATATTCGCGTGGTTCGCGAGTTCTGGAAGGTGGGCCTGCAGCCGTGGTCCGTGGCGTTCTCCCCGGATGGATGGCACGCCTACGCGTCGGGTGGCTACACCTGGTTCGACATGTATTTCGCCCTGAGCGGACCGTACTTCTGGGAGCAGACGCTCGGCATCGGCGGCGTCGACGTGGCCGTGCATCCTGACGGCACCCGAACCTACATCGGTGACTACAACTTTGGCATCGGCGTGCGTGCCAACACGAATCTCGCTCCCGAGACCATTTCCAACTCGAATGTGGTTCAGCTGATCGCTGGCTCGCACACCTTTCTCAATCGGCCCGGTTCGATTGCTATCGGAATCGAGGCCGTCGGCGCCGGGGGCGAGGGTTCGGCCCCCGAGGCGCATGCGGGTGAGGACCTGACACGGGAGGCAACGGCGCCGTCGACCCCGGTGGCACTGGACGGCTCGCTGTCGACGGGTGAGGCGCCGCTCGAGTTCTCGTGGAGCGGACCGTTCCCCGAGGGCGAGGGTACGGTAGCGGGCGTGTCGCCGACCGTGACTTTGCCGGTCGGGACCCACGAGATCACGCTGACGGTCACGGACGGCTCGGCGGTGACTGGGACCGACGTCGTGAGCGTCACGGTGACGGATACGACGGAGCCGCTCATCAGTGGCGTCGACGCGACGCTGACCCAGGAAGGGAACGCCCAGGGTGGCGCCGTGCACGCCTTCAGTCCGCTGGCCTCCGACTTGGTGGACGGCGACGTGGCGGTGACGAGCGATGCGCCGGCGGATGACTTCTTTCCGTTGGGCACGCCGACGGTCGTGACGTTCACGGCGTCGGACTCGCTCGGGAACACAGCAACCAAGACGACGACGGTCACCGTGGTCGACACGACGGCACCGGCGTTCACGAGCGTGCCGGTGGACATCACGGTACCGGCGACGGAACCGGGCGGCGGGGCGGTCGTGCCGCTCGAAGCCCTCGGCCCGGTGGCTGCGACGGACACGGTCGATGACGCCGTCGTGATCACGAACGATCTGCCCGCGGTCTGCGGGCCTGGCGACACGATCGTGACGTTCACCGCGACCGATGGCTCGGGCAACACGGTCACGACGACCGCGACGGTGACCGTCGTGGACGGGACGGCGCCGGTGTTCACGAGCGTGCCGCCCGCGATGAGCGTCGAAGCCACGGGGCCCGCAGGCGCCGTGGTGATGCTGCCGGCGGCGACCGCGCAAGATGATGGCGGCGGGACCGTCGTGATCACCAGTGACGCGCCGGTGGACGGCGTGTTCCCGTTGGGCGCGATCGTGGTGACGTTCACGGCGACGGATCCAGCGGGCAACACTTCCACGGCGACGATGACCGTGACTGTCGGGGACGCGACGCCGCCGACCTTCACGAGCGTGCCGCCGGCCCTGACGGTCGAGGCGGCCGGCGCGGATGGCACGGTCGTCACGCTGGAGATGTTGGGGAATGCGGTCGCGAGCGATCTGGTCAGCGAGCCGGTCGCCGTGACGAACGACCTGCCGCCGATATGTGCTCCCGGGGTGACGGTGGTGACGTTCACCGCAACCGATGCGGCCGGCAATACGGCCACCGCGACGACGTCGGTGACGGTGCTGGACCGCACCGGTCCGGAACTCACCGGCGTGCCGCCCGCGATGACGGTGGAGGCCACCGGTTCTGAGGGCGCCCTCGTGGAGTTGGTCGCGCCGTCGGCGACGGACCTCGTGGATGGCTCGGTCGTGGTGACGAGCAACCCGGCGCTGCCGTGCCACTGTGGGCCTGGTGAGACGCTGGTGACCTTCACGGCGACCGATGCGGCGGGCAACTCGACTACGGCCACGACGCTCGTGACGGTGCTCGACCGAACGGCGCCGGTGTTCACGAGCGTGCCGGGCGACGTGACGGCCGAGGCGACGGGACCGAGTGGTGCGACGGTCGTGCTGGCGGCTGCAGCGGCCAACGACGCGGTGGACGCGAATGTGGTGATCACAAACGACGCGCCGGCGGGTGGCGTGTTTCCGCTCGGCTCGACAACCGTGACCTACACGGCGACCGACGCATCGGGCAACGCGGCCACGGCGTCGACGATCGTGACGGTCGCCGACGGCACGGCACCATCGTTCACGGGTGTGCCGGCCGGGATGACGGTGGAGGCGACCGGGCCGGACGGCGCCATCGTGGAGCTGGTCGCGCCTTCAGCGACGGACCTCGTGGATGGTCCGGTCTCGGTGGCGAGCGACGTGATACTGCCGTGTCACTGCGGGCCCGGCACGACGCTGGTGACCTTCACGGCCAGCGATGCGGCGGGCAACACGGCCACGGCCACCACGACGGTGATCGTGCACGACACGACAGCGCCGAGCCTGAGCGTCCCGGCCCCACTGACGGTGAATCGCAACGTGCCGGGCGGTGCCACGGTGTCGTTGACCGCGACGGCCACCGACGCGGTTAATGGAACCGTCGCCGTCGCGAGCGACCTGCCCGTGATCTGCCCGGTCGGGGTCACCCTGGTGACGTTCGTGGCCACCGACGGGGCGGGCAACACGGCGACCGCGACGACGACGGTGACGGTCGTGAATCGAGCGCCTGAGATGGGGCTCGCCGCCGGGCTCCTCAACGTGACCGAGGGTGGCACGGTGACGGCGAGCGGCACGGTGGGCGATCTCGACCCGGGTGACATCGTGACGCTCTCGGCGAGCGCCGGTACGGTGGTGGGTGGCGGCGGCACGTGGTCGTGGTCGCTGCCAGTGGCCGACGATCCGGGACCCGGCGCGGTGATCGTCAGCGCGACGGACGACCAGGGTGTGTCGGCGGTCGTGACCCTCCCGGTCGCGGTCCAGAATGCGCCGCCGGAGGTGACGTCGGTCGAGCAGCCGCTCGACCCGATCGCGCTGGGCGAACCCGCCACCGTGACGGCGCACTTCACGGACGCGGGCGTGCTCGACACGCACACCTGCTCAGTGAACTGGGACGACGGGCAGCCGGCGATGCCTGGTGAGGTCACCGAGGCGGGTGGCACCGGCTCCTGCACGGCGACGTATCCGTACATCGCCTCGGGCGTCTATGTAGCCACCGTGACGGTCACCGACGACGATGGCGGCTCGGCGACGGACGAGCTGGACCTGATGGTCGTCTACGACCCGACCGGCGGATTCGTGACCGGCGGCGGCTGGATCACTTCGGCGGCCGGCAGCTACGCAGCCGATCCCAGCCTGACCGGGACGGCGAACTTCGGCTTCGTGGCGAAGTACAAGAAGAACGGCACCGTCCCGACCGGTCAGACGGAGTTCCAGTTCCAGGCGGGCGATGTGAACTTCCACATCGACGCGTATGACTGGCTGGTGGTCGTCGGGCCGATCGCGCAGTTCCAGGGCTACGGCACGGTCAACGGGTCGGGCGACTACGGCTTCCAGATCACGGTGCACGACGCGAAGCTGACGCCGGAGGCGGGCGATGTCGACCGGTTCCGGATCGCGATCTGGGATCGTGGCACCGGCGCGATCTTCTACGACAACGTGCCGGGCGCGCCGAGCTTCATCTACGACGCCAACCCGCAGGAACTCGACCAGGGGAGCATCGTCATTCACACGAAAGGGAACTGAGGCATTCCTGACGCGAGTGGGGGTGTGGGCCGACGCAGCGTCCACACCTCCACGCCGCGCTATCCGTTTGCCCTTCGCTCTCACATTCCCAGTACGTTCGGCAGAAGCTTCCGCAGCCCTTGCTCGTTCGCCCAGAGATCCAGCTCGACCGATGCGACGTCGTCGACCTGGGCCACGGCGAAGCCGTCGACCCGCAGGTCGATCGCCTTGACGTAGGTGCTGCACGTCCGGCAGGACTCGACCCGGATCTGCGGCAGCGACTCGGCCACGTGCAGGTCGATCTGGTCGGGCTTCGCTTCCCGGCATGACGGACATATCCCGCGCGAGAACGTCCATGGTGCGCCACACAGTCCGCACACGAGGAAACGGGCGCCCCTCACGTCGCCGGCGTCGCGCGTCTCGGCGACCTGCGGCGGCCAGCCGCAGATCGAGCAGTGCATGCCTCCATCCTCGAGCTCGCCGGTCGTGTGGTGCGCGAGGGCTTCGGCGATAGGCTGCACGCAACCACGGCCGAGCAGCACGAGTGCTGGTTCCGGGCAACCGGTCTCCGACGCGAGATCCTCGAGTGGCTTCCGGCTGACGACGGTGTGAAGCAGTCGGGTTCTCACCGCTTCGTCGCGGGCGGCCATTGTCCGGCACGCCTCGCGGATGACGTCGGTCGCTGCTTCCGAGGACTCGAGCCCGTTGAGCAGATCCATGCAGGCTGTGTCGAGCTCGGGCGTGGGCAGCCGATCCAGTCTCAGCGTCGGACCCGGCCGGTCAGTCGGCTCAGAGACCATCCGCCCGATCCAGCCGGCGCGTGAGGCTGTTTCGAAGAGCTGCTCCTGGAGTGTGACGAGGTCGGCATAGAAGGTGAGGAGTGCTGATGCGTGTGGCTGTCGCTCGGCGAGCTGCCCTGCTCGTCGGCGTCGATGGTCCCATTGAGACATGTCCGCTCGGCTGAAGCCTTCGCGCTACGAATACGATGAATGCGTTCCCGCTACGAATACGATGAAAATTCTTCACGCTGCGAATCCCGCACTGCGTAGCGCGCCGATCGCCGCGACGTACGTAGCGCGCCGGCTTCAGCCAAGCGGCAGCATGGCAGGTGGACCCGTACGTAGCCGCGTGCCAGCACGATTGTCCCCACTCGCCCCACTCGCCCCACTCGCCTCACTCGCCCTACTCGCCTCACTCGCCCTACTCGCCTTGTTCCCACTTCGGGTGGTGATATCGGGCCCAGCGGTTCGTCACCTTGCCGTCGATCATCCCTCGCGCGGTACCAGGGTATGCGACGGTTCCGAGATAAATGTGGACGATGAGCAGCAGGCCGCCACCCAGCGCGCTCATGTAATGCAAGAGCCGCATGGTCGTGAGAAGACCGGGGCCGAGGGCGCCAACACCGAGGACGCCGTCGGGGAGCCAGATCGGCAGACCGGTGATCACGAGGAGAACGCCGAACGCGGTCTGGAGCCAGAAGAACGCCTTCTGGCCTGCGTTGTACTTGCCCGCAGGCGGCACCCTGTCTCGCTCGTGCACGGCGTAATGCTTGATCGCCCGGAGCCATCGCCGGTCGTCCGGATCGAGAAACATATCCTGCACCCAGATCGCGAACATCGCGACCAGGCCGATGCCAAAGGCGAGGCCGATCCAGGGATGCAGAATCCGTGCGGCGGGCCCGCCGCCTACGAGGCTCGTGATCCAGAACAGTGAAGGGTAGGAGAACGCCAGTCCGGTCAGCAGCAAGGCGACGAAGGAGGTGCCGACGACCCAGTGCACGATCCGCTCCCCGTAGCTGAAGCGTCGAATCGTCGCGTTCGTCACGGCGTCTCTCCGCCGGCCCGCTCGGCTGAAGCCTTCGCGCTACGAGTACCCGTGGCGTCCGAGTCTGTCCCTGAGCCCTGCGCCCTGCGCCCTGAGCCACTATTTTCTTCTTCCGGCTCCTCCGGTCCGAACGCCAGGAAGTGCAGTGCAGTCGACAGGATGCCGAGTCCGAAGAGGTACGACCCGACGCGTTTGACGACGTTCAGGGCGGCGAGTGGGCCCGGGCTCGCGATCGGATTCGCCGGCAACGCGTAGTCGGCCAGCCGGTCGCCGTGCGGCAGCACATACATCATGTGGGTGCCGCCGACGCTGGCCGGGTCGTACACGGCGGCCTTCTCGTATCCGCGCGATTTCATGAGGTCGACCTTGTGTGCCGCCAGCGAATGCATGTCGTCCTTGCTGCCCCACGCGATGGCGTTCGTCGGGCAGGTCTTGACGCACGCCGGCTCGAGACCGGCATCCACCCGATCCACGCACATGTTGCACTTGTAGACCTTGCGGGTCGCGGAGTTGAATCGCGGAATGTCGAATGGGCAGCCCGACACGCAGTACTGGCAGCCGATGCAGTGCTCCTGGTTGAAGTCGACGATGCCGTTCTGGTACTGGACGATCGCGCCAGGCGCCGGGCAGGCGTTCAAGCAGCCGGGGTCCTCGCAGTGCAGGCACGCATCCTTCTTGATCAGCCACTGCAGGTTCCCGTCGACCTCGATCTCGTTGAACCGCATCAAGAGCCATGTGTGGGGCGACAGATCCTGATGGCTCTGGTAGCTCCCGAAGTTGACCGTCGGCTCCACGCCCAGCTCGTTCCATTCCTTGCAGGCGACCTCGCACCCCTTGCACCCGATGCAGCGGGAAATGTCGACGAGCTTCGCGAACTCCGGCCCCGAGCGGATGCCGGGCGCCGGTGCGGGCGAGGCGGAGATGCGCTTGATGGCGAGCATTCAGTCTTTCAGTCTTCAGGCGGGCGTAAGCCCTGAGCCCTGAGCCTTCTCGATGTTCACGAGGAACGCCTTGAACTCGGGGCAGCTCGTATTCGCGTCGCCGACGAACGGCGTCAGCAGGTTGGCCATCGAACCTTGCGTGATCCCGACGAAGCCCCAGTGCACGGGAATGCCGACCGTCCAGACGGTCTGGCCGTTCACCGTCAGCGGTTGAATACGGCGTGTGACGATAGCCGTGCCCTCCACCTCGCCGCGCTTCGACCAGACCCTGACGCGGCCGCCGTTCTCGATGCCTTTCTCGCGCGCGAGTCCTTCCGGGACCTCGACGAAGAAGTCGGGCATCAGCTCCACGAGATACGGGACGTTGCTCGTCACGAAGTGCTCGCGCTCGACGACTCGGTACACCGTGCAGGCGTACGGAAACTCGGTCGCATCCTGCGCCAGCGACTCGCGGACGCCGTCGTACCACCGGATGGCCGGATTGGTGCTGACGCGTTCGTGTAGGACGTTCACCGTCGGGCTCTCGACCGGTTCGTAGTGCTCCGGGATCGGGCCGTCGTTGAGGTGTGGGCTGAAGAGCCGCGCCACGCCCTCCTCGTTCATGATGAAGGCGCCCACCGCGTCCGGCGGCGTCGTGCGTCCGTAGTCGGGCACGTCGCCGATCCACTCCCGTCCTGTCCACGCGATGCCGGAACGTGCCGAGTCCCATGGGCGGCCCTCCGTGTCAGACGACGCGCGGTTGTAGAGCACGCGACGATTGAGCGGCCAGCTCCAGGCCCAGTCGTGGTGCATGCCCAGTCCGGTCGGGTCAGCGGTGCCGCGTCGGGCCATCTGGTTACCGTCCTCGGTGAAGCTACCGCAGTACAGCCAGTTCCCGGAGCTGGTCGTGCCGTCGTCTGTCAGGCTGCCGAACGATGGGAGTAGCTGGCCGGTCGCGAGATCGCGGCCGTTGATTTCCTCGGCGAGCTCCGGCAGCGTGGGCTCGCGCGGATTCAGGTAGTCCCATGTCAGGTCGCGGATCGGGTCGTGATATGCGCCGCCCTCTTCCTCGTACAGCTCCTTCACCCGCCAGAACAGCTCCGAGAGGATCCAGGTGTCCGATCGGACGCCGATCGGCGGATCGATCGCCTTTTCCTTCCACTGCGCCCACCGTCCGCTATTCGTGAACGACCCGTCACGTTCGATCCAGTGCGTCGTGGGCAGGTAGAGCACCTCGGTGTCGATCGACGCGGGGTCCATACCGGGCGCCTTCCAGAACTCCGCGCTGTCGAGCATGAACGGATCGATGACGACCTTCCACTTGAGCCGAGACATCGCCTCGAGGAGCCGCGGCACATCCGGTCCGGCCAGTAGCGGGTTGAAGCCGAGGGCGATGAACCCCTCGAGCCGCCCGTGCCGGGCCTCGTCCCACATCGACAGCCAGGTGGCATCGGCGTCCGTCTTGCCGAGGTAGTCGTAGGCGAAGTCGTTGTCCGCGCGGGCATTGGCCCCGAACCAGGCTTTCAGTTGCGAGACCAGGAACTTGGGATAGTTACCCCAGTAGTTCACCGTGTCCGGCACCACGGCGCGCGGCGTCGAGTCTCGAAGATGGTCCGCCAGATCCGCCTGATCCGGCGTCGGCACTTTCAGGTATCCCGGCAAGATGCCCGCGACGATCGCGTGGTCGGTGGCGCCCTGGACGTTGGCGTGGCCACGCAGCGCGTTGATCCCGCCGCCCGGGCGGCCGATGTTGCCAAGCAGCAGCTGGAAGATTGCTGCCGTGCGGATGATTTGACTCCCGACGGTGTGCATCGTCCAGCCGACCGCATACATGATCGTGCCGACCCGATCGGCCGATCCGGTCGAGCAGAGGATCTCGGCGATCTCGAGAAACGCCTCGGACGAACAGCCCGCGATCCGGGCGACGGTGTCGGGCGTGTAGCGGTTGTAATGGTGCTTCAGGAGCTGAAACACGCAACGCGGATGCTCGAGCGTCGGATCGCGCCGCACGTAGCCGTCCGGTCCACGCTCGTACTGCCAGCTCGAGCGGTCGTAGGAGCTCGTCGCCTCGTCGAACCCCGAGAACAGCCCCTCATCGAACCCGAACGCCTCGGACACGATGAACGACGCGTTGGTGTGCGCGCGGACGTAGTCGTCGTGCTGGAGATCGTGCTCCAAGATGTGGTGCACGAGCCCGCCCAGGATCGCGATATCCGACCCCGGCCGGATCTGCATGTGTCGATCCGCAACGGCCGACGTGCGGGTGAACCGGGGATCGATCGTGACGAGCTTGGCGCCGCGCTCGTCACGCGCTTCGAGCGCCCACTTGAAGCCGCACGGATGGTTCTCCGCCGGGTTGGCGCCCATCACCAGGACGACATCGGCGTTCTTGATGTCCTTCCAGTGATTCGTCATGGCGCCGCGACCGAACGTGGCGGCCAGACTGGCCACCGTGGGGCTGTGTCATATGCGTGCCTGATGGTCGATGTATACGAGCCCCATCGCTCGCATCGTCTTCGTGATGAGGTAGGCGTCCTCGTTCGCGACCGTCGCGCTGCCGACCCAGGCGATCCCCTCGCAGCGATTGACGACGCGATTCTGGTCGTCTCGCTCCGTGAAGGTGGCGTCGCGCGCCGCCTTGAAGCGCCGGGCGAACCAGTCCATCGCGAAGTCCCACGTGACCTCACGCCATTCGGCCGAGCGCGCATCCCGGAACATCGGCGACTTGCGGAGTCGCGGACTGATCGCCAGCTGCATCTGGGAGGCACCCTTGGGGCAGAGCGTGCCTCCGTTGATCGGATTGTCCGGATCGCCCTCGACATGGATGACCGTGGGGGTCGTGTTGAGGCCGCCGCTGCCGTGTACGTACGCGATCGTGCCGCAGCCGACGGCGCAGTACGGACAGACCGTCTTGTACTCGCGAGCGTGCTCGATCTTCAGCTGCTGGACCGCAGCGTGGGCCGGAGCGAGGTCGAAACCGAGGACACTCAGGCCCGCGCCACCCACCGAGACCTTCAGGAACGTGCGCCTCGAAATGTCCATGCCCTGGCTCTCGCTCGGCAGCTACCGTGGTAGTAATGATGTTGCTGATGTATACCACAGTTTCTGTCCCGCGATCATGACCGCCACGCGGCGGGCCTTGATGATGGCTTCGCTGGGCCTCATCTGGGGCTCCACCTGGGTCGTCATCAAGATCGGTCTCGAGGTGTTGCCGCCGTTCCTGAGCGCCGCGTTACGGTTCGGCTCGGCATCGGCCATCTTGTTTGGACTGGCCCTGTTCCGGGGTGTCCGGATGCCGCGGACCTTCGGAACACATTTCTTCCTCTTCTGGCTCGGGGTGTTCGGCATCGGGGTGTCGTACGGCGCCGTCTACTGGGGCGAACAGTACATCCCTTCGGGTCTGAGCGCCGTGCTGTTCTCGACGCACCCGCTGTTCGTGATGGCGATCGCCCACGTCGTGATCCACGACGAGCCAGTGACGCCACGCAAGGCGCTTGGCGCGATCGTCAGCTTCGTCGGCGTCGTGCTCATCTTCCAGACAGACCTCCAGTTCACGCATCCGCTCGGTGTGACGGGCGCGGCGGTGACGCTGCTCTCGCCGATCGCTGCGGCCGGCAGCAACGTCGCGATCAAGCGCTGGGGCCATCACATCGACCCTTACAATCTGACGGCTTTTCCGATGGGATACGCGGCGATTTTGCTCGCCTTCGCGTCGCTTGCGACCGAGGATCTCTCGCGGGTGACCTGGACGCCGACGGCCGTGGCGTCCATCCTGTACCTGTCGATCTTCGCGTCGGTTGCTGCGTTCATCATGCTGTACACGCTCATGAAACAGGTGGCGGTCAGCCTGTTGGCGCTCATCTCGTACACGTTTCCGGTGGTCGCGGTCGCCCTCGGATTCCTGATCCTTGGTGAGCGGCTCGAGCCCCGGGCCATCGTAGGAGCCCTGGCCATCGTGGGGGGCATCGCCGTGGCGACCAACGCGCGCACGTGACGACCGCGCGGGCATGGCCATCGTGAACATGGTGACCATGGCAGCCATGGGAACATGACCAGGGAGGCGAAGCCGGGAACGACCGAGGGGTGACCATGGTGAACCTGAGTGACGATCAGACACGGAAAGACAGGCAGTTGCACCGCCGCGGCTTCATGACGCTGGGGGCCGCGATGGCCGGCTGGGGTGCGCTGCTGTCGCAGTCCACATCGCTATTGGGAGCGGCGAGGGGGGCCGCGCAGCGAAACGTCACCAGCCCTGCCCCCGCCCAGCCGTTTGCGGCGCCTCCGATGGACACGGTGCGCATCGGATTCGTGGGCGTCGGCCTGCAGGGGTCGGCCCACATCCGAAACCTCCTCGGCATCGACGGTGCGCGAGTCACGGCCGTCTGCGACATCGTCTCCGAACGAGTCAGCCGCATCCAGGACTGGGTGGAGGCGGCGGGGCAGCCGCGCCCCGCGGGTTACGACCGTGGCGAGCGCGACTTCGAGCGCATGTGCGAGGAGGAGGACCTCGACCTCGTCTACACCGCCACGCCCTGGCGGTGGCACGTGCCCGTCTGCGTGGTGGCGATGCGGAACGGCAAGCATGCGGCAACCGAGGTGCCGGCCGCTGTCACGATCGACGAGTGCTGGGAGCTGGTCGAGACGGCCGAGTCGACCCAGAGGCACTGCGTCATGATGGAGAACGTCAACTACGGACGCGTCGAGCTGATGGTCCTGAACATGGTGCGCCAGGGTCTGCTCGGCGAGGTCATGCATGGCGAGTGCGGGTACCTGCACGACCTCCGCGAGGTGAAGTTCTCGTCCGAGAACGAGGGCCTGTGGCGCCGGCAGCACGCGATGACTCGGAACGGCAACCTGTATCCCACGCACGGCCTCGGTCCGGTGGCCAACTGCATGGATATCAACCGGGGCGATCGGTTCGAGTATCTCGTCTCGATGAGCAGCACGTCGCGCGGGTTGCAGCTCTATGCCCGGGAGCACTTTGGCGATGATTCACCCATGCGCCGCGAACAGTACACGCTGGGCGACGTCAACGTCAGCTTGATCCACACCGCGCAGGGTCGGACGATCTTCCTCAGTCACGACACCAACTTGCCGAGACCCTATAGCAGGATCAATCTCGTTCAGGGAACGCGCGGCATCTTCGAGGGTTACCCGGACCGCATCTATCTCGAAGGGCAGAGTCCGGAGCACGAGTGGGAGCCAGCAGAGGCGTACGCGAGCCAGTACGAACATCCGCTGTGGCGCGACCTCGCGGACGTGGCCACGGGAGCGGGGCACGGTGGCATGGACTACATGGAGGACTATCGCCTGATCGCGTGCCTTCGGAACGGGTTGCCGACCGACATGAACGTCTACGACGCGGCGGCGTTGAGCGCGGTGTCCGAACTCACCGAACGGTCCGTTGCCGATCGCAGTCGCCCAGCCGAATTCCCGGACTTCACGCGCGGTCGGTGGCGGGAGTATCCGGCGCTCGGGATCGTGACCGCCTGAGGCCAACCACGGTCACACCAAGCTACCTGTGTGCGCAGGGCGCGGGCTTCAGCCCGCGCCGGGTCGGGCGCGCTGGGCTGAAGTGTGTGACTCCGGCTCCAGCGCCGTGCCACAGTACTTGCAGTGGCTGGCATCGAAGTCATGACCCTCGGCGCCGCAGTGCAGGCACGCCTGCGTCGACACGCGGTGGTGCCATGTCGCCTGAGCCAGCTCGACCGAGACGATGCCTGTTGGCACCGCCAGGATCGCGTAGCCCAGGATCATGAGGCCGGTGGCCGCGATCTGGCCCGGCACCGTTTGGGGCGTGATGTCGCCGTAGCCCACCGTCGTCATCGTCACGATGGCCCAGTACATGGCGCGGGGGATGCTCGTGAATCCGCTCGCCTCACCCTCGATCAGATAGAGCATTCGCTCCGACCACGACGGAGATCGATAGCACCACGGTCAGGAAGACCACGATCTTGTGACGGCTCGCCAGCAACGCCTCCGACAGCACCTCCATCTCGCTCAGGTGGTAACGAAGCTTCAGCACCCGGAAGATCCTGATCAGCCGAAGCGCCCGGATCACCAGCAGCGACTGCGCCCCCGTGACGAACACGCTGAGGTAGGTCGGGATGATCGACAGCAGGTCCACGATCCCGAAGAAGCTGCGGGCGTAATGGGCCGGCGAGCCCACGCAGATCAGGCGCACGATGTACTCGACCGTGAAGAGGATCGTGAACATCCACTCGAGTCGCAACAGGAGATCGCCGTGCGTCGCATGGATGTCGGCGACGCTGTCCAGCATCACGACCAGGACGCTCACCAGGATGGCGGCGATTAGAATGACGTCGAACGTCTTGCCGGCCGGCGTGTCGGCCTCGAACACGATCTGATGCAGTCGGAACCGCCAGGACGTTGCGTGGGGTGGGATCGGGCGGACGGCCATGGGTCGCTACCTGTGGCCGGAGCTTAGCACTTTTGTCCTGAGTCCCTGACCCCTCCGCCCCGGTCCCCGCCTGATCCCCGTCCCCCGTCCCCCGGCCCCCGATCCCCGGATCTCGATCCCCGAATCCGGATCCTTGATCGTGTTCCGCTATAGTGGCGACGGGAGTGGAGGGAGTGCAGACATGATCCGAACGCGACCTCGTTGGTGGTCAGTCGTCGGCGGTGTCCTGATCCTTGAGGCATGTCTGGCGGGAGGGGCGAACGCCCAGACCTCGCCGTCCGACGTGCCGTCCCTGGACGCGTTCGTGTGGCGATCCATTGGACCGGTGAACATGGCCGGACGGATCACCGACATCGAGGCAGTCGAGCAGAGGCCGAGGATTGTCTACGTCGGAACCGCAGGAGGCGGCGTCTGGAAGACGACGAACAATGGCACGACCTGGGCCCCCATCTTCGACGATCAGCCCAACCTGTCGATCGGCGACATCGCCATCGCGCCGTCCGCGCCCGATACCGTCTGGGTGGGAACCGGCGAGGCGAACAGTCGCCAGAGTTCCTCCTACGGTGCCGGCGTCTACCGCTCGACCGATGCGGGCGTCACCTGGACCTTGATGGGACTCGAGGCCAGCGGCGCCATCGGCCGGATCGTCATCGACCCGAACGATCCGAACGTCGGCTACGTCGCGGCCGCCGGCGATCTCTTCAAGCCGCATCCCGAGCGCGGGCTGTTCAAGACGACCGATGGCGGGCAGACGTGGATCCGCAGCCATGTGATCGATGATGACACCGGCTTCATCGATGTCCTGATGGATCCGACCGACCCGCGGATCCTGTTCGCCGCGTCCTACCAGCGTCGTCGCGCGCCCTTCGGGTTCAACGGCGGCGGACCGGGCAGCGGGCTCTGGCGAACGGCGGATGCCGGCCGCACCTGGCAGCCTGTAACCGGCGGCTTGCCCCCGACCGGGCAGTGGGGGCGAACCGGTCTCACCATTCACCGTGCGGATCCCCGAATCATGTACGCGCTGATCGAGCCTGGCCGCGCCCACGTGGCATTCGACGGCCACCGCAGCGGTGACTTCCGACCGCATCTGTTTCGGACGGACGATTACGGGGACACGTGGGCCAGCCTCGGGGCGAACCTGCCGCCGATGGGACACGTGAACGTCGTTCGCGAGGATCCGAGGAATCCGAGGCTGCTCTACGTCGGCACGGAGAACGGCTTCTACGTGTCGCTCGATGCGGGTGTGCGGTGGACGCGATTCATGAACGGGCTGCCGGCAGTGGCCAGCGATGACCTGGTCATCCACCCGCGCGAACAGGACCTGGTGCTCGGTACACACGGACGGAGCATCTACATCCTCGACGACGTCACGCCCCTTCAGCAGCTCACGCCAGACGTCCTGGCCGCCGAGGTGCACCTGTTCGACGTACGCCCTGGGGTGCTGTGGCAGAGGGACATCCGGGCCACGCACGGCGGCGGTACGTCGATGTTCAGAGCGACGAACCCACCCGACGGCACGTACATCAGTTACCTGCTGGGCGCGCAGGCGCCGGATGCCGGCGTGCGAATCGAGATCATCGACGCAACGGGTCGTCTCGTCCGAGAGCTGTCAGGGCCTGGCGAGGCAGGGCTGCATCGAGTCGTCTGGGACCTTCGCGAGGCCTCTCCAACGCAACCAGGGCGTGACCCGACGGATTTTGGCGCCCCCGCTCGGCGTTGCCGTGCCGCCTGGCGAGTACGTCGCGCGCCTGGTCGTCGGCGACCGCGCGCTCACCACCGCGGTGCGGGTGGTTCCCGACCCGTCGCCATGACACACTGCGTCTTCGATCGAGTCGTCTGGCATCTTGACCTCCCGACGACCAAGTGATGCAATCGTCGGCTCATCGGACCGTGGACGCGAGGAGAGCGGAGCCCCCAATGCTCGAGCGCACATCAGGAGAGTGGAAGTCCGGCATTTGCGGGATCTGCCCGGCCGGCTGCTGGGTGGAGGTTCAGCTTGACGAAGGGCGTCTTACCGACATTCGCGCCGATGCGTCGCATCCTCTCGGCATGATCTGCCGTCGGGGCGAGCACGCGGCCGAGATGATTTACTCCGAACATCGTCTCCGTCATCCCATGCGTCGGGTGGGAGCGAAGGGCACGCACGAGTTCGAGCCGATCAGCTGGGATGCCGCCTACGATCTCATTGTCGACAACCTGGAGCGGATCAAGCGTGAGTCAGGCCCCGAGGCCGTCTCCATCTATACCGGGCGCGGCGCGTTCGAGTTGTCGCTCTGCGATGTGTTCCAACCCAAGGGCGTTGCCGTGTCATCGGCCTCGAGCGTGCTGTTTCCCTTCGGTTCGCCGAACTCGATGGGTGTCGGTGCGCTCTGCTACGTCTCGTTCGCCATGATCGCGCCCCATGTGACGATGGGACGGATGCTGGTGAACATGTTCACCGACATCGAGAACGCCGAGACGCTGGTCGTGTGGGGCGCCAATCCGGCGACCGACTCGCCGCCGCTCGACATGCACCGGCTCGAAGCCGCGGCTCGCCGCGGCGCCGAGATCCTGGTGATCGATCCTCGCCACACCGAGACGGCCAAGCGGACCGGGGGCCGATGGATCCCGATCCGACCGGGGACCGACTGTGCCCTGGCGCTCAGCCTGATCGAGGTGATGATCGAGGAGGATCTGCACGACGATCAGTTCGCGCAGAACTGGTGTCATGGCTTCGACGACCTCGTCACGTATGTCCAGCATTTCCGACCCGAGCAGGTCGAGTCGATCACAGGAGTCCCAGCCGAGACCATCCGAGAGGTGGCGCGGACGATTGCTCATGCCACGGCCGCGTGCCCGGTGATGTACACGGGCCTGGAGTACTCGAACAGCGGCATCCAGGCCATCCGTGCGGTCCACACGTTGTTCGCACTGGCAGGCCATCTGGATGTGCCCGGCGGAATCGGACTGGCCATGCGGGACGCGCAGTTCACGGTCAATCACCAGGGCAACGTGGCCAATCCGAAGCTCGATCGGGCCGTGGCTCGAGACACCTTTCCGTTGTACAGCCAGTACCGCGGTGAGTCTCACGCGACCGGCCTCGTCGCGTCGGTGCTCGAGGGTCGGCCGTACCCGATCCGCGGCGTGATCGTTCACGGCGCGTCGCTGCTCACTTCCTGGCCACAGACCGACATCTGGCGCGAGACGCTGTCGAAGCTCGACTTCATGGTCTGCATCGATCGGCAGCTGACAGCCGACGCGGCGTACGCCGACGTGGTGTTGCCGGCGACGACCATGTTCGAGATCGAGTCCTACATGACCTACGGACCGATCTTCCGACTGCGAGAGAAGCTCGTCGAGCCGATCGGGGAGGCTCGCAACGACTACTTGATCATGGCCGAGCTCGCTGACCGGCTGGGCTACGGACACCTGTATCCACAGACCGAGGAGGCGATGATTCGGCGCCAGCTCGAGGACACGGGCTTCACGCTCGAGCAGGTCCGTGAGGCTGGCGGGAGCGTCAAGCTGCCGACCGGGATGATGGAGTACCGCAAGTGGGAGAAGGGTGGGCTCCGGGCTGACGGCCAACCCGGGTTCGAGACACCGACGGGCAAGTTCGAGATTCACTCGACCACACTCGAGGACTACGGCTACGAGCCGCTGCCCAAGTACGTCGAGCCGACCGAGGGACCGATTGGCAGCCCCGAAGTGGCCGTCGAGTACCCGCTGGTGTTCAACTCCGGCGCGCGACCGCACACCGACTTCCGATCCCAGCATCATGGCATCGAGGGACTCGTCCGCGACAATCCGGAGCCGACCGTCGAGCTCAACCAGCTCGATGCAAAGGCCCGCGGGATCGAGTCGGGCGATCTCGTCCGCGTGCGATCGCCTCGCGGATCCGTGACCTTCCGTGCCCGGGTCACCACCGATATCGTGCCGGGCGCAATCGAGTGCAACATGGGCGGCGGTGGACCAGTCGGTCCACCGGCGTGGCAGAACGCGAACGTCAACGAGCTGACGGATCTCGCGAACGCCGATGCGATCTCGGGCTTCCCGGTCTACAAGGCGTTGCTGTGCGAGGTCGAGCGGGTCGAGGCCGCCACCTCGGAGTCGAAGGCTTCCGTTCAACGTGGCCGGCGAACCGTTCCGAACGTTGCGGCACCGGCCGGCCAGGCGGCCGCCTCGACTCGTGAGCGGGTCTATCTGGACAACAACGCCACGACCCGGGTGGCCGATGAGGTGCGCGAGGCCATGCTGCCGTTCCTCGGCGACACCCTCGGCAATCCGTCCAGTATTCACGGGGTCGGTCGGAAGGCTCGTGAGGGCCTGGAGACGGCGCGCCGAGGGCTGTCGCGATTGCTGCATTGCCGGCCGCGGTGCCTGATCTTCACCGGCAGCGGCTCGGAAGCGGACAACCTGGCGCTCAAGGGCGTCGCTTTCGCCCGTCGGTCGCGTGGCAACCACATCATCACGTCGGCCATCGAGCACCCAGCTGTCCTGGCCAGCTGCCGATTCCTCGAGCAACTGGACTACCGGGTCACGTATCTCCCGGTGGACGAAGATGGTCTGATCACGCCGGACGTCCTCGAGGCTGTCCTTGACGATCAGGCGATCCTCGTCTCGATCATGATGGCGAACAACGAGGTCGGAACCATTCAGCCCATCAAGGAACTGGCCGCGGCGGCTCATCGACACGACGTGCTCTTTCACACGGACGCCGTCCAGGCCATCGGCAAGATTCCGGTGGATATCGAAGCGCTGGACGTCGATCTCCTGAGCCTGTCGGGTCACAAGTTCAACGGCCCGAAGGGCGTCGGGGCGCTGTACATCCGTCGTGGCATCGAACTGGCACCGCTGGTTCACGGGGGCAACCAGGAAGCGGGGCTACGTGCCGGCACCGAGAACGTGCCGGCCATCGTCGGGATGGGCAAGGCGGCGGAGATCGCGCGGCGGTCCCTCGAGGACGGCGCCAGGCTACAGGGGCTGCGCGATCGGCTCGCCGCCGGCATCCTGTCGCGAGTACCCGGAGCGCGGGTGAACGGTCATCCTGAGCGCCGGCTGCCCAACACGCTCAACCTCTCCCTGCCGTCCCTACGCGGCGAGTCGCTCGTGACCTCGCTCGATCAACAGGGCATCTCGCTCTCCTCTGGTTCCGCCTGCAAGTCCGGTTCACCCGAGCCGACCCACGTCCTGCTCGCCATGGGCCGGAGTGAGGAGGAGGCCCACTGCTCGATTCGCCTGTCGCTGTCGCACGCCACGACCGACGCGGAGATCGACCGGACGCTGGCGGCTCTCGACCGCGTCCTCGACGAGATGGAGACGACTGTTCGGTTCCTGCCGTGCAAGTAGTTCGAGAACGCAGGGGCGGAGCTTCACTCCGCGCCGGCAAGTCAGGAGAGTGGGGCCCGCAGGGCACGACGGGCGGGTGGGAGGTCAGCGAACGATTCGGTATCGGATCAGCGTCAGCAGTGCCCAGATTCCATCCCGCCAGGTGATCTTCTTGCCCTCGGTGTAGTTGCGCCCAGCGTACGAGATGGGCACTTCGTAGATCAGGATACCGCTTCCGCAAGAGCTTTGCCGTGATCTCGGGCTCGACCGTGAAGCCTTTCGACGCGATCTCGATGCCCTGGATGATATCGGTCCTGAATAGCTTGTAGCAGGTTTCCATGTCGCTCAGCGTGGTGTTGTACAGCACGTTCGTCACGAGCGTCAGGAGCCGGTTGCCGACCCAGTGGTGGAAGAACATGTTGCGGCGCTCGCCCGTGAAGCGAGAGCCGTAGACGACCTCCGCGTTGCCTTTCAGGACGGGACGGAGCAGCGCGTGGAAGTCCTCGGGGTCGTACTCGAGATCGGCGTCTTGAATGACCACGTAGTCGCCCGTGGCTCGCTGGATACCGCTTCGCATGGCGGCGCCTTTGCCCTGATTCGTGTCTAGAAAGATCGCGACGTCGAGCGTCGGAGCGAGACGCTGGAGGATCTCCCGCGTGCCGTCGGTCGAGCAGTCGTCGACGACGATGATCTCCTTGTCGAGATCGACGGCTTGCACCCGCCGGATCAACTCCTCGACAGTGTGACGCTCGTTGTAAACGGGAATGACGACGGTGAGTTTCACGAGACAGGAACCTGTCGGCTGATGCCGCCGCCGCAGGCCATCATCGAGGTCGGTCGCCAGGGCGTCGGCCCGGACTCGGCTCGGCCAGCCGCGGCGCGGGCCAAGGGGAGCTGTCGACGAGTGCCGGCTGCGCCTGTCATCGGGACGCGGCCGCGACTCCGAGTGGATGCTCGGCGCCGACGTCCGTACAGATCAGTCGTCCACGACACCGCGTGCACCGATGGCGCTCGAGTGTGCGTCGATGGCGCGGCCAGGTCCGGCCGCAGGCGCAGGAATACACGTAGCGCCTCCGCACGCCGACGACCTGATCGCTCGCGTAGCAGCGCTGCGCGTCGCATCCGAGTCGCTGCGCCACCGCCCGCCAGACAGGTCCGTGGCTCGCCCCGGGTGTCAGCGCGTGTGCAATTTCGTGCAGGATGCAGTCGAGGACCTCCCAGGGCGGGTTGCGCTCCACGAGCACGCGGGAGAGCCGGATGCGCCGATCGGACGGGATGCACTGTCCGAACGCGTTGATGCTGCGTGACCACTGGAAGGCCCAGGGCCCGGAGGCCTTTCGGCCCCATCGGCGAGGTTTCAGCAGGCCGTGGTGCCGCATCAGGCTCCACGCCAGCTCCTCGGCGTGTGCGAGATTCAGCGATGACCTCCGGCGTCGAGCATCGACACAAGTCTAGGTAGAAACGGTGGATCGTTCATAGGTGCAATCGTTCAAGGGTTCCCGGGTGCGAGCATGCGGAGGTTCGCCGTCCAGCCTACCATCCTGCTATACTCGATAGCTGTTTATTCCCTGATTTCGAAGGGCTTTTTTTATTGGACTAGGGGCGTAACCCCGCCGCGGAGGACGTGACGCTCCTCGAGGAAGACGGAGAGATGTGTATGAGCATGTTTCGATTGACACGGCACAAGCCGTGGCTGCTGACGCTGTGTCTGGTGTCGGTCGGGCTCTGTGGTGTCGCGACGCTTGGCGCGCAGCAACCCGGCACGGAGAACGGTGAGTGGCGCTACTGGGGCGGTGACGCCTGGAGTTCGCACTACTCGGCGCTCGACCAGATCGACGCGTCCAACTTCGAGGAGCTCGAGGTCGCCTGGGTATGGAAGGGCGACAATTTTGGACCCTCGGCCGACAACATCCTCCGCTCGACTCCGATCTACGTCAACGGCCGACTGTACAGCGTGGCCGGGCAGCGGCGCACCGTCATCGCGATCGACCCGGCAACCGGCGAAACGCTCTGGACGTTCCGGGAGCCCCCCACCAAGAGGTGGGAGGACTCGATGCGGAAGAACTACGGCAAGGGCGTGGCCTACAGTGAGGTGGACGGCGACGGGCGAATCTTCGTCGTGACGCCCGCCTTCATGCTGCACGCGCTGGATCCGGACACCGGGAACAAGGTCGAGGGCTTCGGTGACAAGGGGACCGTCGACTTGCTCGCCGACCTGGGTTACGACTACCACCCGACCGAGGGATTGCCCGCCGACACGGGCTACATCACGAACTCGTCGCCGCCCATCGTCGTCAACGACGTCGTCGTCGTCGGGAACGCGCACGAGCAGGGCTACAACCAGACGCGACGCGAGAATGTGCCTGGCCACATCCTGGCCTACGACGCGAAGACCGGCGACCACCTGTGGAAGTTCAACGTCATTCCGCAGCCCGGCGAATTCGGGCACGACACGTGGGAGAGCGACGCCTGGTCGTACACCGGGAACGTGTCCTCGTGGGCGCCCCTCTCGGCCGACCCTGAACGCGGGCTCGTCTACTTCTCCACCGACCCGCCGACCAACGACTACTACGGCGGCTTCCACCCCGGGAATAATCTGTTTGCCACCAGCATCGTGGCCGTTGACGTCAAGACCGGCCAGCGCAAGTGGCACTTCCAGGTCGTGCACCATGACATCTGGAACTACGACAACCCGTGGGCGCCGATGCTGATGGACATCACGGTCGACGGTCAGGAGGTTCCGGCGCTCGTCCAGACCACGAAGCAGAGTTTCGCCTACGTGCTGAACCGGGAGACGGGTGAGCCGGTCTGGCCGATCGAGGAGCGACCGGTCCCGACGGACGGGATCCCGGGTGAGCAGCTATCGCCCACGCAGCCGTTCCCGACGAAGCCGGCGGCGTACGAGATGCAGGGCATCACCGAGGATGACCTGATCGACTTCACGCCCGAGCTACGCGCGCAGGCGATGGAGATCATGAAGGACTACAAGATGGGGCCGCTGTTCAATCCGCCGCTCCATCGGGACAACGATCAGGGCTTTCAGGCGTCGCTCGTCTGCCCGGGTGGTAATGGCGGCACGAACATTCCGGGCGGGACGTCCGTCGATCTGGAGACCGGCATCCTCTACACCGTGTCGACGAAGAGCTGCAGCCCGGTGTCACTCGTGCCGGGGCCCGAGGTGGACGTTCGGGAACCGAACCCGATCGGCAAGACGGTGATGGCGTTTGTAAGCCCGCAGAGTGGCGGCGGCGGCTTCCGTCGCCTGCGCATCGAGGGCCTGCCGTTCTTCAAGCCGCCCTACAGCCGGATCACCGCAATCGACATGAACACTGGCGAGACGCTCTGGTGGATTCCGGCCGGCGACACGCCGGACCGGGTGAAGGACAACCAGGCGCTCGCGGGGCTGGGCGTCGAGAACATGACGTTCGGTGAACTGGCCGCGGCTCCAGGTACCGGCTCCGGCACGCACGCGAACACGCTGGTGACCAAGACGCTCCTGATGTACGCCGAGGGGCGCGGCGGGAAACCACAGGTCCACGCGGTCGACAAGACGACCGGCCAGCGTCTGGGGACGGTCCAGATTCCTGGTTCGAGCAACACCGCGCCGATGACCTACATGCACGACGGAACGCAGTACGTCATCTTCGCGGTCGGCGCTCGCGGCATGACCGGCTCGCTGGTGGCGTTGGCTCTTCCGTAGCGGCAGCCCCGCTGCCTCGCACGTGTCCGGGCGGGACACCGTCCCGTCCGGACACGTTGCTGACGCCGGTCCCTCCCCGGCCCTCGGACTTACGACCCCTCCCGCACACAGGATGTGCGGTCAGAGTTCAGCGGTCATCGTTCAAAGCGAAGACCCAGATCACCCCACCCTGTGGAATGTGCGTCCGCTCCTGTCGGAAACGATCGAGCCCGTTCTGCATGCGGTGTGCGTCGACGCCCCAGCCCGACTGGACGGCGACGTACTGCTTGCCGTCGACGGCAAAGGATGACGGTACGCCGATGATGCCGGAGTTGGTGCGGATCTCCCAGAGCCGCGATCCGGTCGAGGCGTCAAACGCCCGGAAATAGCGGTCGTTGGTCCCGCCCATGAACACCAGGTTGCCAGCGGTCGTCAGTACGGGGCCCCAGTTCTGCGATTCGAACGTCTGGCTCCAGACTTTTTCCCCGCTATCCAGGTTCCACGCCTGCAGTTCACCGATATGCTCTGCTCCCTCCCGAAGGGTGAGCTGCGAGCTGGCGCCGGTGAACGATCGACCTGGAACGTACTCCACCTCGAGGCCCTCCATGGACGTGCAGAGGTTCTCGTTGGCCGGGATGTACAGCAACCGGGTTTGCGGATTGAACGCGGCGGGCGGCCAGTTCTTGCCACCCGAGAGGGAGGGACAGTAGAGGACGCGTTTGCCCGTGCCCGGTACGTGTGCAGGGTCGTACGTCGGGCGCCCGGTCCGAGCGTCGATGGCCGCGAAGGCGTTCTGATAGACGAAGGGCTCCGCATTGACGAATCCGATGCGGTCCGCGAACCGCTCGAGTACCCAGAGATAGCCGTTGCGGCCGGGGTGAACGAGCGACGGAATCGTTCGGCCGTTCCGTTCGATGTCGATCAGCAGCGGCGAATCGATCTCGTCCCAGTCCCACGAGCCATTGTGGTGATACTGGTGATGGCCCTTCAGCTCGCCGGTCGTCGCGTCGATCGCGAGCACCGAGTTCGTGTAGAGGTTGTCGCCTGGGCGGGCATCGCCGATCCATGGGCCGGGGTTTCCGGTACCCCAGTACGTGAGATTCAGCTCAGGATCGTACGTTCCGGTCACCCAGACTGGCGCGCCGCCGGTGCGCCACGAATCACCCGGCCACGTGTCGCTGCCGGGCTCACCGGGGGCTGGTATCGTGTGCGTCCTCCACACTTCGGCGCCACTGTCAGCGTCGAGCGCCGCCACGAATCCACGGATACCTCGTTCGCCGCCCGATGTACCAACCATCACCTTGCCGTCGGCGACGAGCGGCGCCATCGTTATGTAGTAGCCGGTCCGATAGTCCTCGACCGCACGCTCCCACACGACGTCGCCCGATCGCGCGTCGAGCGCGACGACGAATGCATCAACCGTCCCGAAATAGATCGTGTCGTCGAACAGTGCGACGCCGCGATTCGTCTGGTGGAGTTGAACGAGATCCTCCGGGAGTTCTCGTGTGTAGCGCCAGAGCAAGTCGCCAGTGGCGGCATCGAGTGCGAATACCTGATTCTGCGGCGTCGTCACGAACATGGTTCCGTCGTTGACGATCGGCGGCGCCTCGTGACCTTGCTGCACTCCAGTCGAGAACGACCACACCGGCTCGAGGTTGGCGACGTTTTGTGACGTGATCTGATCGAGTGGACTGTAGCCCCAGCCGTCGTAGGTGCGGCGATACATGAGCCAGTTGTGCGGCTCGGGGTCGAGCAACCGCTCGCTCGTGACCGGCGTGTACGACTGGCCCTGAAGTGCCCCGAGCGTCGTCGTCCCGGCCAGCGTCAAGCCGAACCCAACCGCCATCGCGAGGATCATGAAGAAACGAGCCGTCGTCAAATTCACGGAAACCTCCAGCTCACCGAAGACACGGAACGATTTTACGGAACGATCACGAAGCGGCACCGAGAGAGACCGCGCGAGATTTCCATCAGGTCGCCACCGTTCGGCTCGACGCCTCCTCGTAGTACTGCTTGTACATCCCTCGCCGGAAGATCCACCCGCCAAGCGGCCCGAGCCACTTGAGCACGTAATACATGTAGCCGAGGTCGATCAGCTCGATCAGGTTGCCGTCGAAGTCCTTGGCGAAGAAGAACGTGTGTCCGCGGGGTGATCGCTCCGGTTCCGTCACGCACTCCACGCCCTTTCGCTTCAGGTAGTCATGCCACCTGCGCGTGTTCCGTACCTCGAAGCAGATGTGTGTCAGTCCGACGCGATTCCACGGGACCTTGATGGGAGGCTGCTGGGGCTGGAACTCGAAGATCTCGAGCGTGGCACCACCGGGCACCCGGATCCAACCGATCTTGCAGCTCGGCTGTTCGGCGTCGATCCCGAAGAACGATCGCACACGATCCGGGGGCGTGTCGGCGACTCCGACCAGTGGACACCCGAACACGTCCCAGTAGAACTGGACCGCCGTGTTGAAGTCGGACACGGTGATGCCGACGTGGCTGAAGGATCGTGCTCTCACGCTGCTGCTCCTGTTGTCTTCGCTGTGTTCATGACAGATCCGTGGCGATCATGTGTTCGGCGACCCGGAGGGCCTGGGCGGCAATGGTCAAGCCGGGATTCACGGCGGCGGATGAGGGGAAGAACGACGCATCGACGACGAAGAGGTTCTCGACATCGTGGGATCGGCAGTAGGGGTCCAGCACCGATGTGCGTGAGTCGGTTCCGAAGCAAAGCGTACCGCACTGGTGAGTCGTGTTCTTCCCCCTGTGGGAATGCGCGATCACGATCCAGAAACCGAGGCGTCGCAGGATGCGCCGGGTCTCCTGAACGAGCCGTTCGTGTGCCTGGACGTTATTCGGCCGGTACTCCAGCCGAATGTGCCCATCCGCATCGATTGTCACGCGGTTCTCCGGGTCGGGGAGGTCCTCGGACATCGCCAGCCAATCGACGCCGCGGGCCACGAACCACTCGTACGGACGAAGCGGAATCCAGGGTACGACGGTCTGCGCCATGACGCCGTGCGTTCGGCCCTGCGACTGGATGTGGCCCAGCGGATAGTCGGTGTCCCGGCCTCGGAAGTAGAAGTCGTTGATCGCCACGGTCTTCTGAAAGACGGTCGTGTTCTTCCGCAGCGGGTGGAAGCCCTCCATCATCGTGGCCAGATGCGCCATGTATCGCCGGCCGACCAGGCCGGACGAGTTCCCGAGCCCCGCCGGATGGGCATCGTTCGCCGAAGCCAGCAGCAGCGCAGCCGAGTTCACGGCACCACACGACACCACGAAGCGCGCACCCTCGACCCGAAGCACCTCCCCGTCGCGCTCCACGTCGGCAGATTCGACCCTGCGTCCCGACGGATCCGTCAGCAGGCGTCGGACTCGCGTGTTCGTCCACAACGTGACGTTGGGACGCCGAACGGCTTGCTCGACACACAACACTTCGGTGTCACTCTTGCGATGAATCTTGCACGGAAACGAGTTACAGGTGTCGCACAGGATGCAGCCGTCAGGCTCGCCCGGGCGCATCAGGCCCAAGGGCAGCGTTGACGGATGCAGACCCAGGCGTCGCAGCCGCTGGACGATCTTCTCCATGCCCGGACCGTGCGGAACGGCCTCGTACGGAAACGGCGCCCGTGACGGTTCCGTCGGGTCCACCCCGTGACGCCCGTGCACGTGATAGAGGCGCTCGGCCTGGTCGTAATACGGCTCCAGCGTTGCGTAGTCGATCGGCCACCCAGGCGAGATGCCGTCGATGTGCTCGGTGGCCTCGAAGTCCCCCTTGCGCAAGCGATAGAGCACGCTGCCCCAGAACTTGGTGTTTCCGCCAACGCAGTAGTGCGTGTACGGGACGAATTTCTCGCCCCGACCATCCAGCCACTGCTCGCGCGCCCGATAGCGCAGGTCCTTCCAGACGGCTCGCGGATTCCAGTTGTCGTCCTCCTGCGGGACGAAATCGCCGCGCTCCACGATCAGGATGCGAGCCGACGTCTGGCTCAAGGCGTGAGCGACCGTCCCTCCGCCGGCGCCCGTGCCGATGATCACGACGTCGTAGCGCTCGCGCGTCATCGGGCCGGGCCGACCCCTCCGGAATCGGCGGCCGGCTGGCTCCGGCGCTCGACGCTCGCATATATCTGGTCCATGAGCTGCTGGTCCTCGATCGCCCGCTCCAGGCTCATCTCGGGCGCCGCATCGTCACGCACGGCACGCAGAAAATCGTGGAACATCGCGCGATACCCGCGGATGTCTCGGAAGCCGGGGAAGAGGAGCCGCGGGAGTCCCTGACCTCTGGCGAGAACGAACAACCCGTTCGACTCGAACGTGATGATCCCATCCCGACCGAAGAGCTTCGAGAGCCTGAGCCCCCGGAGGAGCGACGGGATCTCCCGAGAATAGTACAGGGAACCGACGGCGTGGTTGTCGTACTCGAAGGCCACCATCATGCTCTTGGCGCGCCGGTCCGGACCGATGCGCGACAAGGACGGCCGGAACCCGTGCACTGAGGTGATTCGAGGGCCGAGGCTGGCCGCCAGGTGCAGCCAGTGGATGCCCTCCTCGAAGAAGGCGTCGCCACCCGCGATCGTCTCGTCGTTGCGCCAGTCATCCTGAGTCTTCAGCCGTTTGACGATGCTGTTGAACGAACCGAAGACCATCTCACCGATGACGTCTTCCGCGAGCAGCCGACGCAGGCAGACCGCCAGCGGCTTGTAGTGATCGTTCTCGCCGACGAGCACGACCCGGCCAGCGCGATCCCTCGCCTGTACGGCCGTGCGGTAGTCCTCCAGCCGTGGATACGCTGGCTTTTCGACGATGACATGCTTGCCGGCGTCGAGCGCCTGGACCGTGAGGTCCAGGTGGTAGCGGGGTGGCACCGCAATCAGCACCGCGTCCGTTCTGACGTCCTCGATGGCAGCCCGGTAGTCGCCGTAGCTGGCGACGCCGCGATATTGACGTCGGTACCTGTCCGCCTTCGCCGCGTCCCGACTCGCGTAGCTGCAGACGATCTCGGACCCGAGCGACCGCAGAGCGCGGCTGTGCACGCCCGTGATGAAGCCGCATCCGAGAAAGGCCAAGCGCAGCGGTTTCGGCATGGATGACGTGTCTCTCGCGACGGGGACGACCGACCCGACAGGCCGGTCTCGGGCACCACGGATCATCGAGGATACCAGTCTCGGACGGCGGTCGTCCGAGTTTTGGTCTGGTGCCGATCCGGGGATATGATCGCTCGATTCCGATCCTCGCAGGAGCCGCTGATGACCGACCAACCATCGGGGTGTCCCGTGGCCGGAGGCGAAGCTGCTCGAGCCGAGGTTGTGGTGGGGTGATGACCCGGACGTCGGCCCGAGGCTGAACGATGATCGCGGCGCGAACCCCGTACGAAGGGACCGAATCGATGCAGGGCGGCTCGAAGGCGGCGGGGATCAGTATCTGGGCGGCGATCGTGGGCCTCGCGCTCGGCGCGGCGACCCTGTCGGGGCAGGTCGCGGCCCGGCCGACCGTCGAGGCGGAGGTGGAACTCGAGGAACGCCTCGAGGCCGTCTTCGGGTCCCGGGCCTACGAGCCCAAGTCGTTCGGGCCGGCGCGGTGGATCGGCGAGGACGGCGCCTACACCACACTCGAGCCGTCGCAGTCGACGGACGGCGCCAGGGATATCGTGCGCTACGCGGCCGCATCGGGTCGTCGGGAGGTGTTGGTCGACGCCGACCGGCTCGTACCGAACGGACAAACCGACGCCCTGGCGATTGCCGACTATGCGTGGTCGGAGGACAGAGGTCGGTTGCTGATCTTCACGAACACGCGGCGCGTCTGGCGGCGCAACACGCGTGGAGACTACTGGGTCCTCGACGTCGAGGCCGGAGGCGAGCTTCGGCCGATCGGTGGCGACGCACCCGCCGCGACGCTGATGTTCGCGAAGTTCTCGCCAGATGCGTCTCGCGTCGCGTACGTGCGGGCCAACGACTTGTACGTAGAGGATCTCGAGACGGCGGCGATCGTGAGGCTCACCGACTCGGGCTCGAGCACGATCATCAACGGCACCTCAGATTGGGTCTATGAGGAGGAACTCGGCGTTCGTGACGGCTTTCGCTGGAGTCCGGACAGCCGACGCATCGCCTTCTGGAACTTCGATTCGAGCGGCATCGAAGCCTTCTCGCTGATCAACAACACCGACACGCTGTACCCCACGATTACCGAGATCCCGTACCCCAAGGTGGGTACGACGAACTCCGCCGTTCGCATCGGCGTCGTGCCCGCCGTCGGCGGGGCGCCCCGGTGGATGCGGGTGCCCGGAGACCCGCGGGACGGGTACATCGCTCGGATGGAGTGGGCCGACGACTCGGACTCCCTCGTGCTGCAGCACCTGAATCGACTGCAGAACACGAACGACGTCCTGCTCGCCGACGCCGGCACTGGCAACGTCCGGCGCATGCATCGGGACCGGTCGGAGACCTGGGTCGACCTGGTCGACGACCTCGAGTGGCTCGACGAAGGTGGCGAGTTCCTCTGGCTGAGCGAGCAAAGTGGATGGCGACACGCCTACCGGGTGAGTCGGACGAGCGGCGCCGCTCGACGGATCACGAACTTCGACGCCGACGTCACGCAGGTCCTGGGGATGGACGTCGCGGAGCGGTGGCTGTTTTTTATCGCGTCACCCCGCAACGCCACGCAACGATATCTCTATCGCGCTGCGCTCGACGGCAGCGGGCCGCCGATGCGCGTGACGCCCGGCGATCAGCCGGGGAGCCACAGCTACTCCCTCTCGGCCGATCGCCAGTGGGCGTTCCATACCTATTCTCGTCTCGAGATGCCGCCCCGTATCGAGCTGATCCGGCTCCCCGAGCATCGGACGATTCGGGTGCTGGAGGACAACGCGGAGCTGGCCACGAAGGTGGCGCCGTGGCTGTCGCCGGCCGCCGAACTCTTCGAGGTGGAGGTCGACGACGGTGTGGTCCTCGACGGCTGGATGATGACGCCGCGCGATTTCGATCCGGCCCGGCGCTATCCGCTGCTGATGTTCGTGTACGGCGAGCCCGCCGGCCAGACCGTTCTCGACCGCTGGGGTGGCGCGCAGATGCTGTATCACCGGGCCCTGGCCGACGCCGGGTTCATCGTGGCGAGCGTTGACAACCGCGGTACCCCCGCCCCCAAGGGCGCGGCGTGGCGGAAGGTGGTCTACGGTGCGATCGGTGACCTGTCGTCGAAAGAGCAGGCGGCGGCGGTCCGGGCGCTGGTCGCCAGTCGTCCGTTCATCGATGCCGATCGGGTGGCGGTGTGGGGATGGAGCGGCGGTGGGTCGACCACCCTGAACTGCCTGTTTCGCTTTCCGGATGTCTTCAAGGTCGGGATCGCCGTGGCCCCGGTGCCCGACCAGACGCTCTACGACACCATCTATCAGGAGCGCTACATGGGGCTGCCGAAGGACAATGCGGCCGGCTATCGGCTCGGTTCCCCGATCAACTTCGCCGAAGGGTTGGAGGGCCGGCTGCTGCTCGTGCACGGGACCGGCGACGACAACGTCCACTATCAGGGCTCCGAGCGGCTCGTGAACCGGCTAGTCGAACTCGGCAAGCCGTTCGACCTGATGGTCTACCCGAATCGTACTCACGCCATCCGGGAGGGTGCCGGCACGACCCTCCATCTGTACAACCTGATGGCCCGCTACCTTCTCGAGGCTCGCTGGTAGCAGCCGACTGGCGAGTCGTCGGATTCCGTCGTATCATCCGGTCCATGCGGAACATGCCTCCGATGCCTCCCATGCTTGCCATGCTGCGTGTCGGCTCCGTGCTGCTCCTGGCATCGGTGCTCGTTCTCGGGCTCGAGGGCCAGGCGACCGTCGCGGTCGGCACCGACGTGGGCCAGGCCTTCCCGACGTGGTCGCTGCCTGGACTGGCCGACGGACAGCCGTCCTCGGTCGGACGATACCGAGGCACCAAGGTTCTCCTGCACCAGTTCGCCTCCTGGTGAGCGGGCTGCCGCGTGCACGTGCCAGGCTGGCACGAGGATACGAAGGCGCTCGCGGCCGACGGCGCGCTGCAGGTGCTCGGCATCATTCAGGAGCAGCACCCCGATCGCTGCCGGCTTTTCATGCAATGGAAGCAGATGAGCTGGCCGATCCTGGTGGACTCCTTGAACCTGACCGGCATCGATGTGGTGCCTCTCACGTATGCGATCGACGAGCATGGGATCGTTCGATACGTTCGGCCGGGTCGAGAGGAGTTCGCGACCTTCATGGCCACGGACTATCCCGCCCCGAGCGGCGCGGTGCCAGGATCGACCGTCGTGGCCGCGCTGGGCCAGCTGGACATAGCAGCGCACGCGAGTGCCTCGGACTGGACGACGTACGGCGACGCGCTCTTCATGTGGGGCGGAGCGGACCGCCTGAATGATGCGATCGACGCGTATCGACGCGCGACCGAGCTGGCCCCCGACGTCGGAGCAACGTACTTTCGGCTTGGCACGGCCCACCGCAGACGGTACGAGAGCGAGGCGCGGCACCCCGATGATTTTCGGCTGGCGACCGAGGGCTGGGCGCGTGCCCTGGACATCAATCCGAACCAGTACATCTGGCGCCGGCGGATCCAGCAGTACGGTCCCAGACTGGACAAGCCGTACCCGTTCTACGACTGGGTCGACGAGGCTCGGGCGAGTATCGTCGCTCGCGGCGACACGCCCGCGCCGCTGATCGTGGAGCCAGCGGGTGCAGAGATCGCTCAGCCGGCCGACGCGTTCGAGGTGGTCGGCGGCGACGCGCCCGAGCCGGATCCCGATGGACGGATCTACCGCGACCCGGGCCGCTTCATCACGGTCGAGTCGGCGGCCGTGCCGCCGATCGTCGCGCCGGATGGCGTGACGCGCGTCCACCTGGTGTTCAGGCCGGTTACCGAGATCAAGGCACACTGGAACAACGAGGTGGATCCGCTGGAGGTGTGGATCGACGAGCCTACAGGCTGGACGCTCGAGCGCCACCGACTCACCGCGCCGAGCCCGCCCGAGTTGGTGAGCTCGGAGGCGCGGCAGGTGCAACTGGAGTTGAAGGCGAGCCCGACGCTGACGCCGGGTTCCACGACCGTTCGGGGCTACGCGCTGTACTACGTCTGTGAGGACGTCGACGGCACGTGCCTGTATCGTCGCCAGGACCTCGCGGTCGACGTCGTCGTCGAGCGCTAGTGTTGGGAGATCCGCTCGGCTAAAGCCTTCGCGCTACGTCGACACGGATGCCAAGCGCCAGCGTCACGCGAGTTCGAGATCCGCTCGGCTGCCCCTCGGCTTCGCTCGGGAGGATCAAGCCTTCGTGCTACGTTAATTCCGAGCGGCCGCGACGTTGGCCGTCTACGAGCCCTCGACGATCTCGGCCGTACTCGCCTCGAAGTCCGTCTGCAGGACGTAGTGGTGGTACAGGTGGCGAATGGTTCCGTCACGCCCGATGAAGACGATGATCGGGACGTAGTTCACCTCGTAGGCGCGGAGGAGCCCCAGGTCTTTTCCCGCCAGCATGTCGAATGGCAGGCCGTAGGCCTCCTTGTAGCGGCGAATGAAATCGCCGTCCTTCGCCCAGACATTCAGCGTGATGATCGTCAGGTCGGTGCCCTCGTACTGGGCGTGGGCTCGCTTGAGAAACGCGATGACCTGCGTGCAGTAGTGGCACATGTTGTGCGTGAAGTAGAGGATGACCGGCTTGCCCAACACATCCTCGAGCGCATGCACCTCACCGTCCTCGTCCGGTAGGGCGAAGAGTGGGGGCGGCTGACCCACCGTGGCAATCGTGTCGGCCTCCGGGGCCTTCTGAGCCGCCTGAGCCCTGACCGGGGCCCGAGACGCCAGCGCGGTCGCGGCCAGGAGGATTGCGATGAGCACATGTAGTCGCATGACGACTCGCCTCACGACATCTCAACGCGTGTAATCGTGTATTTGATGATGTTCTCGTAGTTCATCGCGTAAATCAGCGGAATGCCGTCGGATTCGGCGTAGGCGAAGGCGAAGGTCGACAGAGGATCTCCGCCCTGCGTCGGGTTCAGCGTGACCGAGCGGCCCACGGATACCTGGAAGCGGTTTGGTGACAGTCGGCCGAAGAAGAACTCGCCGTTGTGCTCCGCCTTGTCGGCCTCCGAGACGTCGACCGGCACCCATCCCTTCGACGGCGTGTAAAAGCTGAGCCAGCAGTGCGAGCCGGTGCAATCGCCCTCGAGCTGACCGCTCGTCGAGATGCCGTTTTCCGGGAACGCCAGTGGAAAGCCCTGCTCCCAGCGAACCGGAATGCCGCGGGAGATCATCACGGCCATGAAGAGCGCGTGGTAGTCGTCGCACTTGCCTCGACGGTGACGCATGATCCAGGCCGTGTCGCCGGTGCCGCAGCCTGGAATCGACGAGTCGTAGAACAGAATCTCACCAATGCCATCGAAGACGCGACGTCCCACCTCGAACGGGTCGGTTGCATCCCCGATGAACTCCCGCGCGAACGCTTCGACATCGTCGGTCACCCGCACCCGCTGCGTGAGCTGCAGGTATTTCTGGGACTCGGCCTCGCCCAGCGTCGCGGCCCGAATGCCACCGCGCGTCCGCGTCACGCGATAGCGGACTTCCACACCGAACGGCTCCAGTAGTTCCCGGGTTGCCGCGTGGAGCATTCTCGTACCGAACGTCGTGTCGGACATCGTCTGAACCGGCACCGCGCTGTCGATCTCGAAGTTCGAGATCTGCTGCGCCGCGTCGGAGGGTGGCAGGGGGATCCAGATCTGGACGTCCTCGGCGTCGCTGGGCAGACTCCGGATCTGCGTGCGGTAGCTGACGTCGAACTCCATCAATGAACAGGCCGCCGGGTCGTACGTGGCGGCAGCGTTCAGGGACACGCCGAGTCCTCGCGTCAGCGCCGCAGCGCTTCCGAGACCCGCCAGACGGAGGAAGTCACGCCGATCGAGGTCACTCGAGGGAAGGCTCCAACGCATGTCGCATGTCCTCCTCATCCCAAAAGTATGTATCGAAGTTCGCCCGCATCGAGCCATCCGGCCCCACGACGTAGACGCGGATCGTATGTTCGATGACGAATCCATCCGTCACTGGCGTGCGCGTGACCTCGATGCCGAGATCCGTCAGGAAGTCCTGAATGCCGGCCGTCGTCCCGTTCGCGAACAGCCATCGACCGTCGCGGGTGGCGTCTATCTCGTGCTTGTCGAAGTGGCCCAGGACCTCCTCTGCGGTGTCGTCGTCTGGCTGGACGGAGACATGAAGGTACTGGATCCGCTCGGGTGCGCCGAGTTCGGCGTCGAGCTCTGCCAGGAAGAACGTGACGACCGGACACGCGAATATGCACTTCGCGTACGTGGGCAGAACGATCGTCGTCTTGCCCAGGAAGGACGCGTTCGTGATCGGGCGGCCGTCGTAGTTCACGAGCGTGAGCGGCGGAAAGGCCGGCGGCTCCTGCGCCCGAAGCGGCATCTGCGTGAGAATCAGCGCGGTGGTCGCCAACGCCAGGAACGAGCGCGACTGTGCCGTCTGCATCGTCTTCACCCCGGCCTACCGGGCCGCGACCTCCACCGTGATCTCCGTCGGTCCGCTGCCGGAGACCGCGACCGACCGCCACTTCGACGCCTCGCCGGCGTGCCAGACCCAGACGTCGTGGGTGCCGGCCGGGACATTCGGAATACTGAACGAGCCGTCGGCGCCCGAGACGGCAGCGTACGGGTGGTCGAAGACGAGCAGCGCCGCCTCCTCCCGCCTGTGCGGGTTGCACCGCACGGCGATGTAGCCGGTGTCGGCAGTGAACTCGTGGTACGCCTTGATCGGCCGGCGTACTTCCATGCCCTTGAGTGGAAGGGCGATGTTGTAGAGCGTCGCACCGTTCTTCAGCGGCCGACCCGACACCTTCGCCTGGTACGCCAGGTGAAGGTTCAGATGGGTCGTGTGTAGGCGGTCGTCCTCGTTCTTGAACACGAACTCGTTGCCCACGAATCCGATGCTCACGGCGGGCTCGAAGGCTCCGCCATCGAGGTGCGTGATCACGGTGTCGAGGTCCGGCTGCGTCTCGCCTGACACGCCCTGCAGGAAGACGATCGCCGGAGTCGCGCCGCTCGGTAACGCGACTCGACCCTTGAGCTCTGCGCCCCGGATCGTTCCGGAGCCGAGGAGAAGCATGATGACCGCGACAGGTAGCGCCTGGAGACTCTTATGATTGGTCATAGTAATTTGTCCGTGGCTACACGTTCTTGAAACAGTCGGTGACTCAGCCAGAGTGGCACGATGGCCCAGAGCAGGAGTACGGCCGCAAGCACCGCAACGGGAAAGGGCGGGGCCACGGTCGCCAGGCCTAACGGCGACGCCGCGCTGCCTACCCACGAGAACGCCAGGAGACGATAGACGTCGGCGGGGTTCAGCAGCAACGCGAACCCGAACACGGCAGTCGGGACCGTGCCGGGGTAGAGCACGAGGCCTCCCACGAGCATCAGGTCGAACACGAACACGGAAAGAATCCAGACCAGCACCGACGACGCCACGCCCCGCGCGTGGTCGCGCGAGAGGATCGAGATGAGGAATGACAGGGCGAGGAACACCGTGCCCAGCGCTAGCACCAGCAGCAGGAGCAGTGCGTACTCGCGAACCGCGATTCCGGTCGTGACGGCCAGCACGATGCCTGTGGGCACGAAGCTTGCCACCAGCGCGAGGGACAGCGCGGTGGCGTAGCCAAGGAACGTGCCGAGGAAGTATTCGCCGGACGAGACCGGGTAGACGAGGATCAGATCGAGGATGCCGCGCCGTTTCTCCTCGATGATCACCCCGGCGCCCATCACGAGCGCGAGTAGCGGTACCAGGTAGACCGACAGGTTCATGAGGCTGGCCGTGATCGCACCCGGGCCCTGGACGCCGACGACGCCGACGGGCGCCGCCCCGAGAAACCCGATCGCGAGCGTCGTCACCAGGAGCAGGCCGGTAACGGTCCAGATCCACCGGTTGCGGAGCCGGTCCGACAGCTCTTTCAGGGCGATCGTTCGAATGGCGTCAGCTCTTCTCAAGTAACACCTCCTCGAGCGATGGCTCCTCGATGCGGATGTCGTGAATGGAGTCTTCGAGGCTCCGGAGACCGGCGAGGAAGTGAATCTTTTCCCGCTGCGGCAGGTTCACGACCACGCGACCGTTCCGGCTCAGGACCGAGACGGCCTCGAAGCGCTCGAGCTCGGCCAGCAGCCTGTCCCTGGCCCCGGCCACCGGGTGGAGAATGATCCGCGCCGGGAGGTCCAACTCTCGGTGCAACTCGTCCTCGGTCCCGAGCGCCGTCACCTTGCCCTGGCTTAGCACGCACATCCGATCGACGTGGCGTGCGATCAGCGGCATCCGATGCGACGAGATGATGACGGTTCGGCCCTCCGAGCCCTTCAGGATCTCGAAGAAGTCGCGGACTCCGTGTGCGTCGAGCCCTTCGATCGGCTCGTCGACCACCAGCACCCGCGGGTCGCCCAGCAGCGCCTGCGCGAAGTTGAGCCGCTGCAGCATGCCCTTCGAGTAGCCGCCGAGGCGACGTCGCGCGGCCTGCGCCAGGCCCACCTGCTCGAGCAGTGGATCGACCTCGTCCGTGGAGACACCCTTCAGCCTGGCGAAGTAGCGGAGTGTTTTCTCACCGGTGAGATTCTCGAACAGCGAGACGCGCTCCGGCATGTAGCCGAGCCGCCGGCGCATCGCCCGCCAGTCCTCTCCGGACGGCGTCTTGCCGTCGAGCAGCACGCGACCCGTCGACGGCCGGGAGAGGCCGACGAGGATCCGCAGGAGCGACGACTTCCCGGAGCCGTTTCGTCCGAAGATGCCAAGCCACTCGCCTTCGGCGACCTCGAGGTCGAGGTGTCCGAGCGCCTCGACGGCGCCGAATCGCTTGGAGACGCCCTCGAGCCGGATCATCGGCGCTCACCCGGCAGATGAGGAAGCTTCTCCATCTCCATATAGTACTGCTGTGGATAGGCAGGGTAGCGCTCGAGTATCGACGCCCAGTCCGCCATCGCTGGCGACATCAGCGGTGTCGGGTCGATCACCTTCGGCACCGTGATGACGGGGAACTCCCGCTCGGCCATCGCCAGGATCTGAAACGCCGGGCTGGTCAGCAGCAGCTTCGAGAGTGGGTAGTCCCAGAGCAGCCCGTCGACCAGTGAGTTCGAGTGGTACGGCACCTCACCTTGGCCATCCGCGTCGGAATCCCATCCCCCGTAGTCGCTCCAGTAGTTGCTGCCCCAGGTTTGATCCCGGGCCGCCACGAACTTTACCTGGATCTCGTTCTCGATGAAGGCGTTCGCCTCCATCAGGTTGTCCTGCGACCCGCCCCAGTAGTGGCCACCGAGATTGTTGCGCGCCACGAGATTGCCACGGATGGTGTTGAACAGGGAGTTGTAGACGAAGAGTCCCTTGGTGTTGCCGATAATGATGTTGCCCTCGGCGGTGCCGCGGGTTACCTGGACCCAGAGCAGGCCGTGCGTACTGTTGTTCTGGAGAACATTACCCACCGCCTCGATGTGAGTCGAGAACATGAGCGCGAGCCCCACGAGGTTTTGGTGAGCGTAGTTCTCTCTATACCCGCTGCGATCGCACCACATCGTGTGGATGGCGTAGCGGGAATCGGAGACCTCGTTACGTTCGACCACGGCGGCGCTCGTGAGTTCCAGATAGATGCCGTCGCGGCAGTCGGTGACGGTGTTGTCGGTCACCCGGGTACCATCGGCGTCCCACAGATGGATACAGTCGCCGCGCTCGTTGTGCGTGAGCTCCTCGATCCCGAAGATCCGATTGTGCGAGACGTCTGCCTCCGGCGTGCCGTTGACCCAGACGCCGAAACGGCAGCTCTCGACCGTGTTTCCCGTGATGCGCGCGCGGACGGCCGTCTGCTCGATCCAGACGCCCGCGTCGCTGAACTCTTCGGTGATGCGGCAGTTTCGGATGGTCAAGTTCTCGACAGTCGCGCCGGGCGCGGCGACGATGACGCCATGCCCGATGCCTCCGGCGTCGACGATCGCACCATCGGTGCCACGCAGCGAGATCGACTCGCCGACGAGGACCGGACCCTTGTAGATACCCGGTTCCATGACGAGCACGTCGCCCGGCCGAGCGGTCCGCAGGGCGTCACCCAGCGTGTCCGGTCGGACGCGTCGCGTTTCGGCCGCCGCGCCGGTCGGCCACATCAACAGCGTCACGAGCAGGCTGGCGGCGATGAATCGCACCGGCCGGCTTTCTCTCTTCGCGACGATGAGTTCCGGACAGACCGCCTCGTCCTTACCCGTGGCCTGGCAATCCCAGCATTGCAGGCACTCCTGGTAGTCGATCCGACCCGTGTCGAATGAAATCGCCTTCGGCTCACATCCCTTCGCGCAGATCTTGCAATTGGTGCACGACTGGTAGCGGTAGAGCGGCAGAAACGGAGCCTTCAGCCCCGGGAGGGCCAGGGCGCCGCCGAGCGGGCAGAGAAAGCGGCAGAAGAAGCGGTGGATGACGACGGACACGAGCGTGATGACGACGAAGTACAGCACGAAGGCTGATGGGCGGACGAGGCGCAGCACGAAGGTCTTGAACGGCTCGACCTCGTCCATCGCCTCCGCCAGCGGCAGGCTCACGAACGAGACGGCGAGAATGATGCCGAACGTCAGGAACTTGCCGTACCGAAAATACGACGGGGGCTCCCTGTCGGCGCACCACGTGATGACCGACCGCGGTGCTACCTTCTCCCACAGGCCGATCAGCGCCTCCAGCAGGGCACCGTACGGGCAGACCCAGCCGCAAAAGAAGCCGCGTCCCCAGACGACGAGCGTGATGGCGGTCGCGACCCACAGCATGAAGATGAGTGGCTCTGACAGGAAGATCTCGCTCGGGAACTCGGTGCGCCGGAGCGAACCGGCCAGCGTCAGGATCTGCGTCGTGCTCGGCTGCGCCTTGAGCATCAGTCCCAGCACGATCGCCGCGAGCACGGCAGTCGACCGGTGCAGGAGCTTGCGGTGTCGGAGCAGTCGCTGCCGGAGTGCGAACGCCATGGTGATCGTGCCGAGCAGGAGCACCGTGAAGAGTACCGACGCCCACGAATCTTGCCATCGGGAGAGCCAGAACGGCATATCCGATTCGATGAATCGTTCCGGAAGCTGGTGGTCGGCGATGAACGTCGCGTAGCTCCGCGCGTCTCGAATGCGATACGGAACAGTCAGCCGAAACGAAAACGGCTCGGTCGGATCGAACGTGTCGTCCGTGAAGAAGACACCGCCTTCGCGAAAGTGCGGGGCACCTGGCAGCTCGACTGCCGGATGGGCCATGTAGTCGAGATCCTTGAAGACGAAGAGGTCTCCGGCCTGCTCGACCACGAAGCGATCGAAGATGCCGCCTCGTGCGAAGCCTGGACCCTTGAACGAGAGATCGCCCAGTCCGCCGATGTAGATGGCGCTGCCGCCGTCCCGAGCCAGACGTTTCCGCACGATATCGTAGAACCGGCCTCCGAGGAGATTGCGACCGACGCCAGGCGCGTCGACGACGGCGAAGCGGAGATCCACTGACGCGTCGTCTCCGCTCATGCCGAGCTCTTCTGGCGAGACGACGATCGACCCGATGGCGTCGATCGAGACGAGCCGGTTCCACGACAGGGCTTGGAACTCCGTCGACGGCCGACGCGTCCGCACCTGGGCCGCGGTCACGATGCCCTCGGTCCGGCCGACGAGGCGTCCCGCCTCGAGGATGGTCGCGTTCTCCGCCACGGCCGTCACCGTGGCGCCCGAGATGGCGTCGACCACGACGTACCCCGGCTTGGCGTCGTCGCTGATGAGGATCCGGTCGGTGATCTGCTTGCCCGCGTACTGGGCGGTGAACTCGTGGATCGTCGCTTCGTCGATGCCGATGAGCACGATGGGCTCCGAGTGCCGCACGATCTTGATGCCGGTGATCGTCCCTTCGGTGTTCATCCCCACGAGGGTGTTCATCGTCTCGCCGGAGTAGCCCGGAATGTCGACGAGGTCGTCTGTCAGGAAACGTAGCCGACGAGCTCGTCACGAGCGTCGGACGCGAATCCTCGCCAGTGGGTCTCGATCCGGTCGAAGGCGGAGGCGCTGGGGAGGACGTCGGAGAGCTCGTATTCGTAGAGCTGCTCGCCGAAGGGCAGCTGTGCTCCCGCCGGCCCCGGGGCGAGAGCCGCCCCGAGGCAGACGAAGAACACGAGGGTCCGGAACATCCAGGTCGTCATTGGGCACCGTGTGGGGGACGCGCCTGGCGCTTACGTGCCCCGAGCTTGCACGACCAGTCTCATCCGCATCTCCAGATGGAGGGCGTGACAGAAGTTCGTGCAGTAGATCCAGTGCACACCCGGCTTGTCCGCCCGGAAGGTCACAGACTTCGTCTGGAACGGACCGATCGCGAACTGGACGCCGTAGTTCGAGATCGCGAACCCATGCGCCAGATCCGGGATCTCGTCGTTGTTGGTGACGATGAAGGTCACCAGGTCGCCCTCGTTCACGACGACCTCCTGGAGTCCGTACACCGGAGCCGTGGCGGTCACTCGCGCGATCACCCGGTTCCCGTCACGTTCGACGGAGCTCTGGGTGACGGCGTCCGGATGCTCCTCGAGCACCACCCGATCGACGATCTTGTCCTCGATGAGATCGCGCCGGACGATGATGCAGTCGTGCGGCTCGATGTAGGCCGGCTCGTCCTTGAGCAGCACCATCTGCTCGCCCGAGATGTCGATCAGCTGATCGTTCTCCGGCTTGAGCGGCCCGACGTTGATGAAGCGATCCTTCGAGATCTTGTCGAGCGAGACCAGATACCTGCCGTCGGCCTCCTTCGTCTCGGCCATCGACGCCATCGTGTGGCCAGCCTGGTAGTGGATGTCGAGCCGATCGAGCACGGCTGTCTCACCCTCCTGTGGATTTGCGTAGAGGTCGATCGCCGTCTGGATGTTCCACTTGACTATCTGGCTGTCGATGAACAGCGACGTGTAGGCGTTGCCGCGGCCGTCGAACGTCGTGTGGAGCGGCCCCAGACCGACCTCGGGCTCGGCCACCACCGTATCGCGTGGCTCGATGGTGCCGGCGAAGACGTCATCCAGCATGCGAAGGTCGATCACCGAGGTCGTGGGCGAGACCTTGCCGCAGACCACGGCGAAGTTCCCGTCGGGGCTGATGTTGACCCCGTGAGGATTCTTGGGGACCGGGATGTAGGCTGTGAGCCCACTGCCAGCCGAGCCGTCGAGCACCTTGATGCCGTCGACCGTCTCGTAGTCGTTGTTCGCCAGCGCCGCCTTGATAGCCTCCCAGTTGAACACCACGAGAGCGTCCCGGTCGCTTGCCAGCATCTCGGAGATCGTGGCGCCACCCTCAGTGTTGTAGGACGTGGCGAAGGAGTACTTGCCGGTGTAGTCGGTCGCTGCCAGGTCGAGGTTCGTGGGTGTCGTCACCTGGGCCACGATCTCCATGCCCGCCGCATCGACGATCGTGTGGACGCCGCCGTAAGTGGAGGCGTCGAGCGTGTCGCCGCGCCCGTCGTTGTTGACCGGCGTACGGAACTCGCTGTTGAGGATCACCCATTCGGTGGTGGGTACGCGCTGCGGGAAGATGCCGTGCGTGCCCTGCGTATGGGGGATGTTGATCGTGGCGTCGACCTCGAGGATGTCGACCCGGATCCGCGCTAGCCGGTTGTTCGCCTTGTCGTTCACGAACAGCCACTTCCCGTCGTACGTCCCGTCGACGTACGACCCGTGGACGTGGTGCGTGTCACCCGCGACCAGGCCGCCGAGAAAGGGCTTGGTCTCGTCGGTGATGCCGTAGCCGCTGCCGGGGTCGATGTTCCAGACCGGGACGCGTTTCACGACACGCATCGACGGAAGGCCCAGCACCCGGATCTCTCCGGAGTGGCCACCGCTGAAGAAGCCGTAGTAGTCGTCCAGCTCTCCCGGCAGGACCTCGTGATCGGCGGCGTCGCTCGCCGTGCCTTGCTCGCCCTCCTGCGACCCGCCGCCGCAGCCCAGGGAGAGGCACATCGCGGCGGCCGCGATCGAGGTCATCAAGAATCGCGGTGAAATCATGAGTTCGTCTCCTTCAGGTTGCCGTGCATGCTCGTTGGTGATGCTGACGCTGCCGCCGCGCCTACTGGCCCGCCTGTGAGCCCTTCATCAGATCCAGACAGAACGACACCAGATCCCAGCGGTCCTGCTCTTCGGGCATGGCTTCCTCGTACGACGGCATCGGCGTGCCGTCGAGCCCGGTAATGAATGTCCGGTAGATGACCTCGGGGGAGGAGCCTGCCTTCAGGGGGCCCGACGTGAAGTCGAACGCGACGATCTTGTCGCCCCAGCTGTCCTGAAGGGTCGCCGACGCCGGTCCGTCGCCCGTGCCCTGCGCTCCGTGACACTGATGACACTGCATCTTCTCGTACATGGCCGCGCCTCGCTCGGTCGACGCCAGCGTCCCGACGTATGACGGCATGCTGATCGGGATCGGCTCGCCCTGCGAGTCCTGCTCCCAGCGGGGGGAGAACGTCTTGATGAAGGCGATGACGTGTCCCCGATCGGCCTCGGACAGGTCGGTGTGCGACGGCATGCCAGATCGACTGATGCCATCGGTCACGATTCGCATGAGGTCCTCGTCCGTGGGCAGGATGCCGGTTGGCGTGCTGCGGAACTTGAAGACGCCCGCCGTGAAGTCTCGCGGGTAGATCGCCGTCACGAGGCCGTTCGTTTGTGCCCGATGCACGATGCCGACCAGGCCCTTGCCGTCACCCTGGTCGCCATGGCAGATGACGCATCGAGAGTCGTAGACGGCATTGCCGCGCTCGACGTCCTGCGCCAGAGCCCTCGGCGCCGACAGCAGTCCGGCCATCGCGGCCAGGAGGAGAACGGTCAGTGCGTGTCTCATTCGTCGACCATGCCTTTCTTGAAAACCTGCGGCGTTGGGGACTCGCTCGCGCCAGGACTTGGCCGCTGTCGCACCAGATGTAGAAATACTCACGCTGGGCCGGCCGAACAGCGACACACAGAGTGTCGTTGGGTTCGCTCGGCGATCGTATGATGGCCGTCATACTCCCCGTCAGTTGGCGGTCACGCCACGATCGACCGCGGCCTACCACAGGATCGAGATTACCGAGGTCGGGGGGCCAGATTTCGTGTGATCGAGGAGGAGAATCGGGAATTCGTGCTGCGAGTCGGTTGCTTCGCCGTGGTGCTCGTGGCCATGCCGATGGCGGTGGCTACTCCGGCGCCTCGCGACGTTCGTGAGATCGGCTCCCACGTCTCGCGGCGGTTTGCCTCAGCGGAGCCGAACGACGTCGTCTGCGAGAACAGCGGGCCGACGTGGAGGTCGAGGCCGGGTGCCGCATACAGGGCCGGCGGCACGCTGATGTCGGCCAGGTAGAGTTCGCCGACCCGGCCAGCGACCTCTGCGGCGCGCAGCCCGACCTTGGGGAGTGCGAGCGTCATCGTTGCCGTCGCTCGGATGGTCGGCTTGTGCACCGTGCCGCTCGTGGCGTCGATGCCCGATGGTGCATCGAGGGCCAGTGTGGGAGCGGCGCTCCGGTTCGCCCACCCGATCAGGTCGGCCGCCAAGCCACGGGGGGCACCCCGTAGGCTGTAGCCGATGAGCCCGTCGAGGATGATTGAGGGCGATGGCTCGTCGTCGAGCGGGACCGCGTCAGAACATCCAGTTGGTGACGCGGCACCTGCGTGAACTGCTCCGGACCGCGGCTGAGACACACGCGGACGGCGGCGCCCCAGTTGTGCAGACGTCGGGCCGCTACGAGCGCGCCGCCGCCGTTGCCGCCCGTCCCCGCGAGTACGGTGACCCGTCGACCAACCGGATCCCCGTCCAGGAAACGGCGGCGCGCGAGATACGCGAGGTTCCGGCCGGCATTCTCCATCATCTGGATCAGCTCGATCCGGAAGTCCTCGATCATCAGTCGATCCACCTCGACCATCTGCGCCGACGTCAGGAACGGCACATCGTCCAGACGAGTCTCGATACTCATATTCGCTTCGTATCCCGTGCCCCAGGGGTCGACCTCAGCGGGCGATGTTGATGGTGACTGTGGCAGGGCCGTCGTCCGACAGGCCGTAGTAGCTCAGCGTGAACCGGTCGCTCGCGTAGGCCGGACCGCCTCGCGGGGAGTCGGCCTTCAGCGGGCTGGTGATCCCGATATTGCCGAGCGATAGCAGATCGCCGGGGCGCAATCGCTTGCCAGACTCTCGTAGCTGATCCCGTAGCCACGCCACAACCGTCAGGGGTCGATAATGGCCCTCCATCGTCCCCGCGCCGATCTCGCGCTCTCGTTCATCGTGCACAGCGAATGTGAACGTGGCGAGCTTCTCCTCCCACTCCTCGGTGGCCTCCAGAGGCACCGGGTCGCCCACGAAGGCATACCGGCTGGCCATGTTCGTCACGATGGTGCCCGTCTGGCTTCGCCCGTTGTCGACGAACGCCGGATCGGGAATCTCCAGGAACGGCACGACCGCGTCCAGCCCGGCCAGGATCTCGAGATCGGTCTCGGCTGCGTTGATGGACTCGTCGCCGACCCGGAAGGCCAGGTCGGCTTCCAGGAATCCCCAGACCGTGTCGTCCGGTCTGACGGTGAAACCGCTTGGCTTGATCATCCCCTCGAGCAGGATCCCGCGGATCCCACCGGGCGGAAAGTACGGGTTGCTCGGACCCGAGTCGTGCCCGCCCGTCTTGTAGCCGACGATCCCACCGAACAAGGGTCCGAGTTGCTCGGCAAACTCGTCCTGCCACCGGTAGGCCTCGGGAACCCGCAGCTCGTGCGGAAAGGGATCCATCTCGTGCAGGTCGACGAACTGCTGGGCGAGACGAGCGACGTCGTCTGGGATGCTGGATCCGATGGCCGTCGTGTGCTGGGCGGCCACGAGGTGGGAGCCCGACTCGGGTGCCGGGACCCATGCGCCCGAGGGCTGCGCAGCCACCCCCAGAGCGACTAGGCAGAGCCACAGGTAGGGTCGTCGCGCGCATCCCGCTCTCAACACGTTGCCCTCCTCGGGAGGCATCGGGCTCCGGAACCCGAGTCCGGACTCAGAGGTGCTACCAGATCGGATTCGGCCGGTAGAGCGGCTGCGCCCACGGGCTCGAACGGGGGTCGAGCCCGTGGGCGTCGACTGCTGATTCGCCTTGCGTGGACTCGAGATAGTCCAGGATGAGGCCGCGGTCATTGGGTGTCAGCGGCCACAGATCGTGCACGTCCTGCATCAAGGAGATCGTCTCGTCCCAACGCTCACGGTTCATGTGGTTCGAGAGGATGATCGACGTCGAGTGACACAAGACGCAGTTCTCGAGCACTTGATCGCGTCCCGTCCCAGCCCTCAGTCCATCGACGACGTCCTCGCCGGCCGCACCGGATGGCACCTGGTCGCGTTGGTCCGAAGTGACGGGCAAGGCAGTGGCGACGACCGCGAGTAGCGCGAGCGACACGACAAACCGCGTGGTCATTGGGTGCTCACCTGACGTCGACCGCGATCCGATGCATCGCGTTGTTGAGGTATCCCCGTGGGTTCCATCCGGGGACGATCATCGGCTGCATGCGGGCCCTATGGTCGGTCGCTCGTGCCCAGACCTCGTAGTGACCCGTCGTGGGGAACGAGATCGCGGCTTCCCACTGCTGCCAGGCGAACGGATTGCGCGGCTCGGCTAGACGCGCGGCCGTCCAGGTGACCCCGAAGTCCACGCTCACGTGCATCGCGTCGACACGCCCGTCACCACACCACGCATGCCCACGCAGGGTGAGTGGCGATCCGACGACGTGGCTGACGCCCGTTGCCGGGCGTGTGATGAACGACTTCACCGGCATGGCTTCAATGATGGTCATGTCCGACTCCGGCACTGGCGTGCCAGGCGCGACCGGGTACCTCGGCACCCGGTACGAGAAACCGGTCATCTTGGGGCCGTCGTGAACCCGATCGCGGACCCACAGCCGGCGGAGCCACTTACCCGACGCGGACGCGGGCCACCCGGAGACGACGAGGCGCAGCGGAAAGCCGTGCTGCGCGGGCAGCGGCTCGCCGTTCATCTCCCAGGCCAGGAGCGTCTGGTCGTCCAGCGCCTTCTCGAGGCTCATGCCCCGCGAGATGACGACCGTGTCGGCGTCGCCGCTCAGGTGCGGATCCTCACCGTAGTAGGCGACGTAGACCGCCGACGATCGCACGCCGGCGTCCTCGAGCACGTCCTTGAGTCGTACACCGGTGTACAGCGCGCAGCCGACGGCACCGAGCGTCCACTGATTGCCGGACGCCGGCGGAGTGAAACCGGCGCGCCCGTTTCCGCCACATTCGATCACCAGTGCCTCGCGTCGGTTCGCGTAGCGGCTCTTCAGCTGATCGAGGGTCAGATCGAGCGGTCGCTCGACCTCCCCGTCCACCGCCAGGCTCCAGCCCTCGGCGCTCTGGCTCCGCGCCCGATCGGGTACCAGCCCATTGTTGCGAATGAAGTGGTGCGCGTTCGAGGTGAGTGCGTCGTCCAGGAGGCCGACCGGCGTTTCAGCGTTGACCGGCCGGTCGTTCAGGATGACGAGCCCTTCCTTGCCCTCGATGGCAAAAGGAGCCGGCTGTGCCGCCAGCACGGCCGGTATCAGTCCGCCAGGACGATGCTGCCAGAAGGGCGCGGCGATTGATGAAAGGCCTATCGCCGAGGCCAGGGTCTTCAGGAAGCGCCGCCGTTGCTGGGTGACGTCCGTGCCCAGCAGGAGGGCATCCGCACGTTCCGCGTCCTCGCGGTACAGTTCATGGAGTCCACGTTCTCGTCGCCATGCCATGAGAGAGATTATAGCCCCTGCCGAGGGGGACGCCTCAATCCGGCGTGGCAGCTGCCGGACGAGTTTCCGGTCAGGCCGCGCTCCGAAGCGCGATCGATCGATGACGTATACTCACGCGACAATGAACCTTGGAGGAGATTGAGCATGTCGAAGTTTCTCGTTCTGTACCGTGGCGGAGACGCCACGCAGCTATCGCCCAAGCAATACGAATCCCTGATGAAGAAATGGGGCCAGCACATGGAGAAGCTCGCCAAGGCTGGTGTCCTGAGAGATGGTGCGCCCTTGCAGAGCTCTGGCGCTACTCAGATCGCGGGGAAAGCCAAAGCGATCAAGAACAAACGGTCCGGGAGCAAGGCGACTTACGTTGGTGGGTATTGTGTGATGGAGGCCAAGAGCATGAAGGCCATCCAAACTCTGTCGAAGACGTGTCCTCACCTGAGCATGTTGGACGGGACGATCGAGATCATTCCCACGATGGAGATGCCCTAGGTATTCGGAACATCGGTCCGACCATCGCGAGCCCCTTCGGGGGCTCGCGCTGCTTTAGGCCTCTGTCGCCCAGCCTGTGGCCCAGCCTGTCGTCGCAGCCGGACGCCTCGCATGCATTCGCAGACCGTGAGCCAAGCGTCGGCCCGGCCTCGGTCCTCGTTGCTGCCACCTCTCTGATCGTCGCTGCCTGACGAGAGGCCTCATCCTCCTCCACGGCGGAGCGGCGGCGTCAGCCACCTGGGGACTCGAACCCCAACCCGCCGATCAATACTCGGTCGTCGATAATCATCTGCGCCTACCCTGACGCCGAGTGCTGGCCGACGCCTGGCGGGAGGGCCCAAGCCCGCGCTTCCCGGACCAGGAGACCAACCGCTGACCGAGAGGCCTGATGGCGTCGTGGCTGGCAGGAGGGCCATGGATTATAGTCGCCGTATGCGCGCCCGGATGATGCGGTGGCGGATGCTGCCGGCCGAACGCTTGGGACCGGACGGTCGCTTGACCGTCGGTCTTGGCCTGCTCTGCGGCGCGGCGCTGTGGGCCTCGCTCGGCGTGCTGGACGTGGCCGGTCCACCGAACGCGCCGGTTCGGGTGGCGATGCTGCCGTCGTGGTGGCTGCTCGTCGCGCTGGCGGTCGCGACCACCGGGGCGCTGATCGGGCTCGTTGGTCTCCTGACCCGCTCGGCCGCGAGGCGAGGTCAGGCGCTGGCTCCCGAAGACGTGGTCGACGCGCTGCGGCCGCTCGCCGCGTCGGGCCTGCTGCTGCTCCCGTATCTGCCGTGGCTTCCGGACGTGCTGCCGGTCCTGCTCGCGCTGACCGGCACCCTGCGCTGGCTCGTCTGGTTGGTCGTCGTGGCCCAGGCCGCGCGTGGCGTGTGGTGTCTCGTCGCTGTTCGCCGCGAGCCGCCACGGCGGGGGCCCGCGGCTCGCGGCGCTCGTCATCGCGGCCTGCGTCTGTGGCTCGGTCGTCGCGGCATCCCGTCTGGCAGGCACCATCCTCTACCCGACCGGCGACGAGCCGCACTATCTGATCATGGCCCAGAGCCTGTGGCGCGACGGTGACCTCCGGATCGAGAACAACCATGTGCGGGGCGACTATCTCGAATACTTCGCGCACTCGGAGCTGCGACCGCATTACCTGACACGCGGTGTCGACGGCGAGATCTACTCGGTGCATCCAGTCGGGCTCCCGCTCTTGCTCGCGCCGGTGTACGGCGCCGCGGGATACGTTGGTGTGCTTGCGGTCCTGATCGGCATCGCCGCGGCGTCCGGTGGCACGTTGCTCTGGTGGATGCGCCGTCTCCGCCTGGCCGGGGTGGCCTCGGCGCTGGCATGGCTGGCCGTCGGCACGAGCACGCCGTTCCTGTTCCACTCCTTTGCCGTCTACCCGGAGTCGACCGCCGGGCTCGCCGTGGCGTTGTCTCTCGCCCTGGCGACGGCCGGCTCCGGCGTCGCTGGCCGCTGGGTCCTCGTCGGACTGACCGCCGCCCTGTTGCCGTGGCTGAGCACGAAGTACGCGCCGATGGCGGTTGTCGCGATGCTCGTCGCCCTGGGTCGCATTTGGTACGGGTCCCCGGCTGGTCGACGCGAGTCCTTGCGTGCGAGTGTGGCCCTGCTTGCGCCGTTCGGTGTCGGCGGCGTCGCCTGGCTGAGCTTCTTCTGGATCTACTGGGGCAGGTTGTCGCCGAGTGCGCCCTACGGCGCCGCGCCCGGCATGACCCTGGAGTACCTGGCGGCCGGCGTGCCCGGTCTCTTCTTCGACCAGGAGTTCGGCATCCTGCCGTACGCGCCGGTCTTACTGTTGAGCCTTGTCGGTCTGGCGCGCATGTGGCGCTCGGGTGCGGCGGACCGGCGGCTTGCCGTGGAGATCGGCCTGGTGTTCGCCGCCCTCCTCTTGACCGTCGGGGCCTTTCACATCTGGTGGGGCGGCACGAGCCCGCCCGGGCGCCCCGTCGTGTCGGGCCTCGCACTTCTGGCCGTCCCGATCGCCTGGCTGCTGGGACAGGATCGCACCCGACCACTCCGGACGGCGGCCTACGAGCTCCTCCTGCTCTGGAGCCTCGGGACGACCCTCCTGCTGATGTTCCTGCAGGAGGGTCTCCTGATCATCGGCGCCCGCGACGGCGTGTCGAGGTTGTTCGCGCACCTGTCACCGCTGTGGCCGCTGACGAACATGGCGCCGAGCTTCATCGTGCTGCCGCCCTTGTTGGCGGTGGCGGTCGTGGTGCTGTGGTCGGGTCTCGTCGCGGTGGGCGTCGTCTGGCTGCGACGACGGAGGCCAGTAAGTGCGGGTCGCTCGGTGTTGGTCGTCACCGTGATGGCGGCCGGCGTCATCATCGTCGGCTCGACCCTCGCGCCGCGCGTCGTCGGCCCGCGGCCGTTCGACTCGAGCATGCGCGCGGAGTTCGGCTTGCTCGAGCAGTTCGATGTTGGCCGCCGCCCGGTGGGCGTGGTGTATGCGCCGGCGAGTGTCGCGCCACCAGCCGAGCTCATCTCGCGTTTCAGCTACAGGGTCGAGCCGCCGGCGCTGCCTCCCGACCCGACGGGCCCCCTGCTGCTCCACGGCCGACGACTCGTGCTGCCGGCGGGGCGGTATCGCGTCGAGCTCGAGGCCGATCGGCCCGACGCGGTCGGGGGCACGCTGTCGCTTCAGCTCGGGCGCATCGGCGCGCCGGTGCACGAGTGGCAGGTCACACGCACTGCGGGCCCGTGGTCCCGCGAGTTCGACCTCGGGACCGACGTCAGGTATGCCGGCTTCCTGGCGTCGTCCGAGCTCGAGCAGGCCGGTCCGCGTGTTCGCGTCGTGCCCCTCGCAATCGTGGACGCGAGCGATCGCGTCGTGCACGGGCCGGTCATCAGCGCGCGCGCTGATGCCGAGGGCTCCGTGTTCTTCCTCGACAGCAACGTGTTCGACGAGCGGGGTGGCTTCTGGATCCCGGGCGGCCGTACGGCCAGGTTCGTCGTCACGATGACGGGCGCACCGGACCCGTCGGCGACGTTCCGGATCCATTCACACTGCGGACCGGTGTCGAACGATGTGCGGATTACCAGCGGCCAGGTCGACGAGCGTGTGCGCTACGTGCCGGGTGAGGGCTGGTTCGACGTCACGATTCCGGCGCCGGCCAACCGAGCCTCTGTGACCTTCGAGACCTCGACCGGTTTCGTGCCCGCCGAACTCGATCCCGAGGACCCGGACCATCGCAACCTCGGCTGTTGGGTCGAGGCCGACGGATGGACGAGACTGCGGACCGACTGATGCGTCCCGTGACGTGACACGTCGAGGGAGTGCTACGAAGTCATGGCGGCTGCTGGTATGAATGCGGTACCCGGTGTAGGAAGATGAGCGGGGTGTCGGTTGGTGTCGCAATGAGGGTCGCTCGCCTGTCTCGGCCCGCCGTTGCAGTCGTTCCTAAAAAGTAAAGTGGTGAGCCGCCGGGGACTCGAACCCCAAACCCGCAGATTAAGAGACGCAAACCGAAGGCGAAATAGCTCAACGTTCTGAGCGTTCTCGGCGATCAGGGTGGCAGAATGCCGCAACGCACGGCACCGTGCTGCAACCTATGCGCAACCGGCTGCGCGTGGTTGTCGGAGCAGGAACTCCCAGATATCGGGTCAGTTGGATCTTGATTTCGTCGTGCGCGCCACTCTTACTGCATGCTGCGCGCCTGAAGCGCGAACGAACCACGGGCTACCATTTATGGTTCGGCCGTTACGCGCACCTCGTTCGAGTCGGGTCCCGGGCCAAACGAATTCACTCCATGGACGACGGCGTAGACGCTGAATCCCGGCACGAGAGTGCCCGAGATCGCGAGCTGATCAGGAAGCAATGTTGGGTTCCCGTATTGGCCCGAAGCGGTGCCGAACTTGAATCCGTAGGCTGTGGCGTTCTTGGACGGAGTCCAAGAGTAGGTGACTCTGTTGCCATTGACCGTGGCAAACAGAGTCGTCGGCCCCGGTAACATCGGGGTCCCAACCACAATTTCGACTTCGTTCGACGCGGGCCCCGGCTGACCCGCTGCGTCCTCACCGTGAACCACGGCGTAGTAGGTGCCCGCCGGTACATCGTTCCTGGTAAATGTCAGGACGTTCGGGAGAGGCACGCGGGCCGGCAGCACCCCAGGCGAGAAGCCATATCTGAGAAGATACGACGCGGCGGGTGCGCGTTCCGACTGCCAGAGCGCATCCTTCGACGCAGTCCAATTGAGCGTGACATCGTCGTCGTCGACGGTCGCCATGAGCACCGGCGGCCCCGGCCGAGTAGACGGGGGGGCCTCGAAGCAATAGAACGGCCTCCTGGCGATACAACTGGAGAGTTCGTTTTCTGTCCAACGGCTGTCCTTTGTAGAAGTGTGTCCTGTTAACCCACTTGGCCCAAAGATGTCCGTCCAGTTGTCGCACGTGCGGTTGAGACTCAACATCCCGTCTGCTCGCGTCCCCGTCCAGGGATGACGGCTGGGAAATCCCGCCGCCGGTGCTGCCCCAGATTCATCGTAGAGAATCATCGAATCCAGCGTTCCGTCCGTGAGATCGGCAATGTCGTTGGCGATCATCTCGGAGGTCGGTCTCTTGGTGTTGACGAAAGGCCCGCTCCCCGGGGTCAGGCGGTCTTTCGCGTTGACCGTGCTTGTCGAGATCCAGGCAACCCACCGGCCGCTGGGATCCAGACCGCCGCGCGTCGCCAGGAAGGCGCACTCGATGTCGGCCACTGCCAACCCTCCTGGGTCGAACATCGTGAAATCGGCCGGATGATCCGTGCTGGTCACGAAGACGCGACTCGTCTGCGCCTGCGCACTCTTTGGCGCGATGAGGGCACACAAGAGCAGCGTGAACCAGACGATGGACGCGATTGATCGCATGAGGTTACTCCCAGAACGAATTTACCGCTGCATCGGGCGAGCCGGGCGACAGAGTGAACTACGTTGATTACTAGCCATGCTAGCACGGGCAAATAGTACAGTGCGGGGGCTGGGCCAGGGTCAGTGGCGGGGAGTTGTGGCTCTGGGCCTGCGAGGGTGGCAGTTGGTGCACAGCGACCGGGTGGACGAAGGTGGCAGTTGCTGGCGACCCGGGAGCGCGTCGGATTGCCTCTCGGCCCAAACACGTGAGCGACCCTCGGGCCGTCTGCTCATGGATCTGCGCGTACGCTCACCTCATTCGAGGCGGGGCCCGGGCCAAACACATTGCTTCCACGGACCACGGCGACGACCGTGATGTTCGGCTGGAGAGTGCCCGTGATCTGGAGGATATTTCCGGCAAACGTTGCCGGAGCCCCGTATACCCCGGTGGTGGTGCCGAACCTGAATTCGTAGGCCGTGGCGCCTATTGACGCAGTCCAGCTGAACGTGACTCGGTTGAACCGTACCGGCTTTGTCGGAGGGCCTATTCCTTGAGAGGATGGGTTCCATGGCACGAGCAAGTCGGTATGCCCCCGAGGTACGAGAGCGGGCCGTTCGCATGGTCCGGCAGCACGAAGCCGAGTACGCGTCGCAGTGGGCCGCGATCGGGTCGATCGCGAGCAAGCTGGGGTGCACGGCGGAGACGCTGCGCACATGGGTGCGGCAGGCGGAGCGGGATGCGGGGCAGCGCGCCGGGCTGACGACGGACGAGCGGCACCGGCTCAAGGAGCTGGAGCGCGAGAATCGCGAACTGAAGCGGGTGAATGAGATCTTGCGCAAGGCGTCCGCGTATTTTGCCCAGGCGGAGCTCGACCGCCGAGCGAGATGATGGTCGGCTTCATCGACGACCATCGCGATGTCTATGGGGTCGAGTCGATCTGCGCCACGGTGCCGATCGCCCCGTCGACGTACTTCCGGCACAAGGCCCGGGCCGCGGATCCCACGCGTCGTTGCGCCCGGGCCCACCGGGACGACGAGCTGCGGCCCGCCATCCAGCGCGTGTGGGACGAGAACTTTCAGGTGTATGGTCCGCGGAAGGTCTGGCGGCAGCTCCGTCGGGAAGGGGTCCGTGTCGCGCGCTGTACGGTGCACCGACTGATGCGCGAGATGGGGCTGGCCGGCGCTGTGCGGGGCCGCGCGTGGGTGACGACCACGCACGGGCACGCGGCCACGGATCGGCCGCGCGATCTCGTCGAGCGAGACTTCACCGCGACGCGGCCGAATCAACTCTGGGTCTCCGACTTTACGTACGTGGCCACGTGGCGCGGCTTTGTCTATGTGGCGTTCGTGATCGACGTGTTCGCCCGACGGATTGTCGGCTGGCGCGCGTCCGCGTCGTTGCGTACCGACCTGGCGCTCGATGCGCTCGAGCAGGCGATCCACGATCGTAGCCACGCCGAGACGGGCGACCTCGTACACCACAGCGATCGAGGCACGCAATACCTCTCGATTCGTTACACCGAGCGCCTGGCCGAAGCGGGCATCGAGCCGTCCGTCGGCAGCCGGGGCGATTCGTATGACAACGCCCTCGCCGAGACGGTGATCGGGTTGTTCAAGACGGAGGTGATTCGGCGACGCGGCCCGTGGCGGAGTCTTGAAGCGGTGGAATTCGCCACGCTCGCGTGGGGCGATTGGTTCAACACGAAGCGGCTGCTCGAACCGATCGGGTACGTGCCGCCGGCAGAGTACGAAGCGCGCTACTATCAGCAGGCGGCGGTGGCCTGAGTCACGTAATTCGCTCTCCGAAGATCCCGGTACGATTCAGGCACCTCAGTCCGGCTGCGATTGAGGCGGCCATACGGCTCTTGGATCACCCGTCTCCTGATGTCAAACATGGAGACATCGTGGAGACGGCCGATCGCTGATCGGGAAGTACAATGGAGAGAAGGAGTTAGTGGCGGAAGCGCCTGGGAGTCGAACCCAGCCCCCCCGCGTGAGCGGGGAGCGACCGGTTTTGAAGACCGGGAGGGCCACCGGGCCCCGTTCGCTTCCGTCCGCCCATTATCCCCCAACTGTTCGGGCGAACGGGCACGACAGGCCAACTGGTCGGCGGCACGGACGATGGTCGATTGAAAGTCGTATCGCTGTCAGGCCGGCCGGGTACGCCAGCCTGACAACGGCGTTGGTGTTTCGTGAGGCCGGGCAGGTCGCCCAGCGATCACGGTGCGGCGCTGGTGCCGCTAACTTTCGAGTAGCTGCACGTCGCCAGCCCGCGGACCCTTCCCAGAATCCTCGGTCGTGAACTCGACGCGCTGGCCTTCTCGAAGCAACTCGAAGACGGCTCCGCGAACCGCACTGCGATGAAAGAAATGCTCGACTCCACCCTCATCACGAATGAATCCGAAGCCCTTGTCGATGAGCAGTCGCGCGATTGTACCGGTTGCCATACACTTATCCTCCGTTAGCGAAACGACCCCGAACTCCCCGGGTGTTTCATTGGTCTGGATTGAGGCGTGGAAGCGAAAGGATGGGGTCGCAACACGGCGAAAAACAAGTGCCGACGAGCGTCCGAATTCTCCGCGCACGGCCTCAGGCCATGCAACCCGGGATCGTGGTCGCGCTCCTCCGATGGAGCCCACGTCGACCCGGTTGAACGAGCCGAACTTCCTGCTGAGAGTCTGACGACTTCCAGGGAAGTCGAGCGCTTGACCGGCAGGGAGTCGGTGTTCACAGCGAACGCCACCCAACCAGCCCCCACGGCTTGGTAGAAATCCGTATGGGTTATGGCTGAGAGGTCAAATAAAGTATAGAGAGTCTCAGCCGAGAAGTCAACCCTGGATTGACAGGGGTTGTTCCGGTTCGTCGGACGGCCCGGTCCGACGGGGTCGGATCCGAACGGGCCGCTAGGTGGCCTTTGCGCTGGATTCGGGAGGCTTGGTGGCTGTGTCTGCCGGCTTGGGAGGTGGGTAGGTCGTCCAGAAGTGCCGGCCGCAGGTTGCGCAAATCCAGAACTGCTGGGGCGCCCAACCCTGACCGGGCTCCGGGTCGTGCAATTCCATCTGGGCGCCGCAACGCTGGCACCTGATGCTGATGCCGAAGTCGTTCATGACGCAGATACTAACACGGAGAGTGGGCGAACCTGGGCGCTCGGTCTTGGTTCCCGCGATAGTTCTGGCGGCGGGCGCATCGACCCGAATGGGGCGACCGAAGGCACTCCTGCCGACCGGGGTGCCGGGAGAGACGTTCGTCGGCCGGCTTGTCAGTACGCTCCGCCGTGGCGGGGCCGATGATGTGGTCGTGGTCGTCCGCCCTGGACTCTCGCTCGAGCAAGCCTTCGGCGCTGACGTTCTGCCACCGCGCTGCATCGAGAACCGCGACCCCGACCAGGGGCAGCTGTCATCGCTCGTGACCGGCCTGACCGCCGTTGACCGACCGGGAGTCCAAGCGATCCTGGTCGCCATCGTGGACCAGCCGCTCGTGTCGGTCACGACCGTTGCGGCGGTCCTGGAAGCGTACCGAGTCAACCGCGCGCCGATCGTGCGGCCCGCGCACGGCGAGCGTCACGGGCATCCGGTCGTCTTCGACCGATCGTTGTTCGGCGAGCTCAGGCAGGCCGAGCGGTCGCGTGGCGCGAAGGTCGTCGTGCGAGCTCACCAGGGAGAGATCCTCGACGTCGAGGTCGCCGACGACGGCGCCTTCCTCGACATCGACACGCCCGAGGACTACGAGCGCGTGATGGGGAGACGCTTTTGACCGGTGCAAACCCGTGGGCTAGAATGTCGTGAAGAGTGAGCGTCCGAGGGGCCAGTGGCGCAGCTGGGAGCGCGCGTGAATGGCATTCACGAGGTCACGGGTTCGAACCCCGTCTGGTCCACCACCTCGCGCTCTCCAAGCCCACCGCCTAGCCTGAGCGCGCAGCGCCGCGTGGTGCTCTGAAGACAGCGCGCGCGAGAACCTCACCGCGCCAACTTGAACTCTTGAACCTCTGGAACCCTTGAACGGGTTCTCAGTACTCCCTGAACATCCGCTGAATCTCGTGGAGGTCCTTGGTCTTGGTCAGCGCCAACATGAGGAGGATTCGAGCCTTGATCGGGCTCAGGTCTTCACCGTAGACGCGCGGAAATCTCCGCGGCCTCGACGTGGACGATGCAGCCGAGGTGTTGGGCGAGGGGGAGATGCGACCGCCGCCCGTTCGGCTGCTGACCACGACGACCGGACCCTGCTCCGCGACTTCAGCCAACGCGTCGCGCTGGTCGCGTGTCGTCGCGCCGGCGCCCGCCGATGCGACCACGATGCCCTGCGCGCCGGCGGCCGCAGCCGAGGTGATGAGGTCCCCGGGCGCTCCTTGGTAGACCATGATGATGTCGACACGCGGCAGCTCCAAGACGTTGGTGACGTCGAACTCGCTCCCGAACGTGTGTCGTGATACCAGCCTCCGGTAGTACACGACCCGATCGCGATCCACCAATCCGAGCACGCCTCGCGCTCGTGCCGTGAACGTGTCGAGGCCTCGAGTGTCACTCTTCGTGACGTCTCTCGCCGAGTCGATGTGCCCATTGAGTACGACCAACACACCCTTGCCTCGAGATCCTGGATCCGCGGCCACCCGAAACGCCTGGAGCAAATTGGCCGCGCCGTCGTAGCCGACGAGCGAGGGGTTGCGCATCGCGCCGACGACGACGACGGGGCGCTCGGTCCGGACAGTGAGGTGGAGAAAGAAGGCGGTCTCCTCGAGGGTGTCGGTGCCGCTCGTCACGACGATCCCGGCCAGATCCGAGCGGTCCGAGAACAGTTCGTTGATTCGACGCGCGAGCCGCAGCCAGTCGGGCAGGCTCAGGGCCGTGCTAGCGACATTGGCGAACTGCTCCGTCTCGACGGTGGCGTGCTCATCCAGACGCGGAATCGACTCGACCAACTCGTCGGCCGTGAGGCGCTCTCCCGGGCGATTGGAGATCGTGCCTCCAGTGGCGACGAGTCGGACGAGAGGTGGGTCGGCGGCTTCGGTGACCTCGGCGCCGACCCCGGCCAGACTGACGAGGACCACGAGCCACGCGACACGTGGCCGCCTCGATGAGGATGTGTCGCTCGAGAAAAGAGTCCGGGATGTCGTTCGCCGGAGGGCTGGCGGCAGCATGCCCGCCACTATACAGAATTTGTGACGTGCCGGTGCGCCAGGCTCAGCCAGCGTGTGAGTTGGCCGGCAGCCTCGTCTGCGGTGGGTCCGTAGAAGGGCATGAGTGCGGTTGGGCCTCCGTGCAGGCGAACGAGCTGGGCTCGCCACTTGTCCACGGACACCATCGCGACTTCGATGATGTAGTCACGACCGTTGATGTGTTCTTTGAAGCGCTGAACGCTCACGACTAGCCACCGACCGAGCGGGGTGCAAAGCTCGTATTGTAGTAGTCCCAACGGTTCAATCAAGCGAAGGGAGGAACGAAGGCCCGTGCGGCGGACGCCGATTCGTGAGATCGCGACGGCCATGTCGCACGAAATATTTCTTCACGGATTGCACGTCAACAACCGATGCACGAGTCTTCCACATCTTTTCCACAGGTTGTCGACGGCGCGCCCCCATGAGGCGCGTTTCGCACGTTCTTGACGGATGATGGAAGGCACACTAGTCTGAAGGCGGAAGGTTTGCTGATTTTCCCAGGTTGGCAGGCCGGTCGAGTGTTGTTCGCGTCAGTACGTTCAGTCGGCGGCTCTGCCGCTCACGTCGTTTCCGTTCCAGGCGATCGACGTTCGGTTCGTGCGATCGCAGCGCGATCCCAAACGGTTTGGCGATCGAGCAGTTCGGCGATCGAGTTATTCGAACGAATAAACATGCGCCGCATCCTCTGGCGTGGGTTCGTGACGGCTGTTGCGATGGCCGCCGGCATCGTGCCGGGCGCCAAAGCCGAGCCGGCGACGCCGGAGCTGTACCGCATTTTCCTCACCAACCCGGGGCCGCAGGACAGCCTCGTCAGCTACGGGGAGTTCGCGCGGCTTGGCGATCAGGTCGTGTTCTCGCTCCCGATCGGCGACTTGAACGCGGAGCCCACGCTCCAGCTCGTCACCATTCCCGCAGACGTCGTGAACTGGCCGGCGACAGAGCGCTACGCGCAGTCGGCTCGGTACTACAAGTACATCGCGACGCGGGCCGAAGATGACTTCGGTGTCATGAGCACCGAGGTGGCCGAGGCGCTGAATCAGATCGCGTTGTCCGACGACCAGGCGCTTCGTCTTCGCGTTGCCGAAGAGGCGCGCCACACGCTGATCGAGTGGCCGCGCACGCATTTCGGATACCGAGCCGCTGACATCCGGCAGTACGTCGGTCTGCTGGATGAGATCGTCTCCGAGCTACGCGTGTCCGTCGGAGGAGATCAGTTCGACCTGAGCCTCATCGCGAGCGTCGAGCAGCCATACGAGCGTCTCCGGTCCACCCCCAGTCTCCGGGAGACCTTGGATCAGGCGCTGGTTGCCGCCCGTCTGACCGACGTGCCGGCCGAGCGGATCTCCCTTCTGCAGCTGGTCGTGGCGGTGGTCGACCGGTCCGGTGGCGTCCTGCCGCCCGAATGGAGTGAGCATCACCGTATGCGAGCCGAGGCGATCGTGGCCGAGGAAACGCGCCGGGAGCGTGCGTACGCCGAGCTGGTCGCGACCACGCTTGAGCGTGCAGAGGCCCGAGCCCGCGAGGCCGACGTTCGAGGTGTCCAGAGGATCCTCCGCGACGTTCTCGAGGAGGACCAATTGCTCGGGAGCAGCCGGCCCTCGACGATGACCTCGCTCCGCCTCGCCGTGGAGCAACAGCTGGCGGCTGCGCGAGAGCTTCGCCTGGCCCGCGATCAATGGCGCTCGCGGCGGAAGGCTTACGCCCGTTACGCCAAGGCCACACGTGAGCCTCTCGATCGCCTGGCTGAGGTCGAGCCCTTGCTCGATGACATCAAGATTCTGGCTGGTCCCAACCAAGACGGCCTCGAGAGACTCGAGCGCCGCCTGGCACCTGCGACGCGCACGCTCAGCACCGTGGTTGCGCCTCCGGGGTTGCAGGCCATCCACGGGCTCTTGACGACCGCGTATCAGTTCGCCGACAGCGCCGTTCGAAAACGTCGACAGGCGATTGCGTCTGGCGACATGCGAACGGCCTGGGACGCGTCCTCGGCGGCCGCGGCCGCCGTGATGCTCCAGCTCCAGGCGCAGGAGCGACTCGATCAGCGTCTCGGAATGCCCGAGCTTCGGTGATTAGCTCACGCCAGACCACACTCCTCCGAGTTCCCGATCTCAGATCGATGCATCGAACCGTCGCCTCGGTGGCGATGGCCGAGCAGTCGTCCGGCTGCCGAGCGTGCGCAGTGCTCGTCTCGAGCCGGGCAGGTGGTGCTCAGCTTCGTTCCACACTCGAGAACATCCTGCTGGTGGCGCACGCGGATGGGCCGAGGGCGGTTGCTCTGCCTCGGTTGCTGACGCGGGATCAGTGGTATGCGGAGATGCACGCGCGCCTCGGGTCGACACAGCCGTGGCTCTCTGATCTCGAGCGAACCGTCCTGTTTCAGCGGGCTGCTCGTGAGGCGATTGACGGTGGCCTGAAGCCCCCGTTCAGGATTGCGCCAGGCCTCGTGGACGAAATGCTGGCGCTGTACGCAGCTCTTCGTCGTAATCTCCGCACGGTCGATACGTTCGAGCGGTTGCTCGTCGGTGAGCTCGAACCGAGTCGAGACGTCGACAGGGGCGCCGAGCGATTGCTGCGACAAACCCACTTCCTCGTCGCGGCCTTCCGAAGCTACGAACGCCTCCTTGCCGATGCCGACGCCCTTGACGAGGAGCGACTTCGCGACCGGCTGCGGGCGGAGCGATCACGTGTCACGTTCAGCCGCGTCGTCGTGACGATTCCCGACATCGTGGTCGACCGCGCACAGGGCCTCTGGCCAGCGGATTTCGATCTACTCGCGCGCCTTCCCGGCCTGACCCGGGTCGATGTGGTGGCAACCGACGCCGTGCTCGACGCGGGATTTCGTGAACGTCTGGACGATCTGCTTCCGGGCATCGAAGACGGGCTACGTGCAGCCCCGGCTCCGACTCGACCCACGTTGCTGCAGCCTTCCTCCGATCGGGAAGAGCTGTATTTCGTGGCTCGGGACCGCGAGGAGGAACTCGTTGACTTCGCCCGGTACCTGAAGCACGGGAGCGAGCGCGACGATGGCGACGCTGCCGGCCGTCCTCAGGTCTCTGACCGCGTCGCTGTCGTGTTCCAACGACCCCTGCCATACCTCTACCTGGCTCGTACGGTGCTCGACGGTGCGCGTATCCCGTATCAGGTTGTCGATGCGCTGCCGCTCGCAGCCGAACCCTTCGCGGCAGCTCTGGACCTGGTCTTCGAAGCCCTGGAAACGAGCGTTGCCCGGCGCGCCCTCGTCGGGCTGCTTGGCAGTCCACTCCTGTCTTTCATCGTCGACGGCGAGCGCGTTACCCGACGGGACGCGTTCCTACTCGACCGGGCGCTTCGCCATCAGCGGGGGCCGGGAGGTCGCGCGAGTTTGGAACGATTGCTCGATGTGTCGCCGCCGCAACGCTGGATTGCGCCGGCCGACCGTGCTCGGCTGCGCGTGGCGATCCTGGCAGCTCTGGACCTCGTGGCGACGCTCGAGCCGATGCGGGAATTGGAGGTGGCCTCGACGCTGCTCGATCGGTTGCTCGAGTTCCTCCGGGATCATGCGTCCCCCGTAACCCACGATCCGCATCCGGACCGGCACCTCCGGGCGCACGCGGCCATCGTGGGTGCGTTGACGGACCTTCGAGACGCCTACCGTCGGTTCGGTGATGTCGAGTGTGGCCGGGTGGAACTGGCGGCGCAGATCAGGCGATGGATCGAGGGCCAGACGTTCGCGCCCAGGCACGGAGCCGACGGGGTGCAGCTCGTCGACGTTCGGGCCGCCCGCTACGGCGACTTCGATGAAATCCGGATCGTCGGCCTGACCGCCGATGACTGGCCAGAGCGTTCTCATCGAAACATCTTCTATCCGCCGGCTCTGTTGGTCCAGCTCGGCTGGCCCGGGGACGCCGATCGACTTGGTCACGCCCGGGCCGAACTCCACGATTTGCTGCACCTGCCCGTCCGAACCATTTCACTCTCAACCTTCTCCCTCGACGGCGATCGCCTTGTGAGCCCGTCTCCAATGCTGGAGTCGCCGCTCGAGGGAGATCTCGCCGTGGTCGCCGACGATCCGCATGTCCCCGTCCGAATCCTTACGGACGATGCCATGTCCCTCAGCCCGGTCGTGCTCGAGGCTGTCGCCGGGACGGCGCGGGAATGGCTGATGTCGCGTCTAGCTGCACCCCCGGGTGATGCACCGCCGTATCGTGGGTCGACCTCCCCGAAGCCCCGCACGTCGTACAGCGTGACCTCCATCGAGCAGTACATCGATTGTCCTTTCAAGTACTTCTCGCGACGGGTGCTCGGTCTCGAAGAGGATCCTTCGGACGACCCTCAGCTCTCACCGCTGGAGCGAGGCCGCTTCATTCACGACGTCTTCGGCGCCTTCTTCACCAACTGGCAGTCCGCTGGCCACGGCGCCATCACGCCTGCGAATATCGACCAGGCACGGGCCGAGCTCACGCGGGTCATCGACGCATCGTTGTCGAGCGTGCCGGGACCGGACCGTGCGGTCGAGCGCCGGCGCTTGTTGGGCTCCGCGGCGGCCGGTGGGCTTGGCGAACGCGTGCTGCGACTCGAGCTCGAGCGGCCGGGCGAGGTCGTCGAGCGGCTTGTCGAGTACTCCCTCGATGGTGAGTGGCTGTTCGTGGCTGATGAAGACCGGGGTGAGCGTCGCCTCGGCGTTCGCGGCACGGCCGACCGGATCGATCTCATGGCGGACGGAAGGCTGTGGGTGCTGGACTACAAGTCGGGTCAGGCGCCCGATCGGGGCCGAGCCGTCCAGCTGCCCATCTACGCGGTGTGTGCCGAGCAACGCTTGAACGGCCACCGCGACCGGACCTGGCGCGTCGCTGGCGCCGCCTACGTGCCGCTGGGCGGTCGGCAGCCGCTCGTGCCCATGGAGCGTCGGCCAGCCGATGTCCCCGCGCGACTTCAAGAAGGTCAGGCTCGACTCCTGCGTGCGGTCGACGGGATAGAGGCCGGTCGGTTCCCGCCCCGTCCAGCCGAATCCACCCTGTGCGCCACCTGTCCCTACCAGGCCGTTTGTCGGAAGGAGTTCGTCGACGATGTCTGAGCGCGAGCTCCCGCTCTTCGACCATGACGACCATCAGGCGCCAGATTCGCGTCGCACCGAGTCGGCCGCGACGGCGTTGCCGGATGCCGTCGCTCGCGCGCAGGCTGTCGATCCACGCCAGAACGTTGTGTTGGAGGCCTCGGCCGGGACCGGAAAGACATCGGTGCTCGTCAGTCGTTACATTAACCTGCTGCGCTCTGGGGTTGCACCATTCAACATCCTGGCACTGACCTTTACCCGAAAGGCAGCTACCGAGATGCGTGACCGGATCGTGCGGGAGCTGCGGGCGGCGGCGGGTCGGTCGGAGATCGACCTGGCCTTGTGGCGCGACGTTGGAGAACGCTTGGGGGACATCGCGATCGGCACGATCGACGCCTTTTGCTTGTCGTTGCTTCGCGAGTTCCCCCTCGAGGCGGACCTTGACCCTGGCTTCTCGATGATCGACGAGACTGAGGTTCCGAGGCTCGTCGATCATGCGCTCGACCGGGCGGTCCGGATCGGTCGCAGCCTTGCCGAGACCGACGAGGATGTCGCGCTCGTCTTCACCCAGCTCCAGCCCCGCCAACTCAGGACCGGCCTGGCGCATTTGCTCGAGCGTCGACTGGTGGCCTCGGCGGCACTCGAGCGATATCTCCGGGTTGTGCCCGATGGCTTGTCCGGGGTGACTGCCTGCCGCGATGCCATGGAGCGCTTGCGGGACACGCTTGAACGTCGTGTCGGCACACTCGACCGCTTTCGCGCCGATGGGCCGCAAGGACACCCGGTGTTCGAAGCGCTCGGGGATGACCTGGCACTACTGAACCGGGTCCATGAGGATGACGTGCCCACGATGCGACGAACCCTCGACCAGGTGCGTGCGTATTTCCTGACACGCGAAGGTGCCCCGCGAACGCGGCTGACGGGCTATCGGGCGGTGCACTGCCAGTCTCCTGCGGCCTGGAAGCGACATCGTACCCTCGTGGCCTCGGTCGCCCCCGAGGTCGCAGCGATCCTGGCGAGGCTGGACAGGGACGTGAACCTCGTGCTGGCCCGCGGTGTGCGACGGATGCTGGCCATTGCGGTGACGGAGTACCGAGCCGAGCTCGCGGCACATGGCGCGATAGATTTTTCCGACACGCTTCTCCGAGCCCTTGGTCTTCTCCGACAGATGGACGAGTTCGCCCAGAGCCGCTACCGCCTCGAGTCACGCTACCACCACGTGCTCGTCGATGAGTTCCAGGACACCAGCCGCGCCCAGTGGCAGCTCGTGTCCCTGCTCATCCAGTCCTGGGGCGAGGGGCTCGGGCTCGTGCACGACGCGCCCCTGCCGCCATCCATCTTTGTGGTCGGCGATCGAAAGCAGTCGATCTATCGCTTTCGGGATGCCGAGGTGGCGGTACTCGACGAGGCCGGCCGCACGATCGATGCGCTTCGCCCGGGCTCTGCTGCCCGGCGGTCGATCTCGACGAGCTTCCGTGCCGTGCCCGGGCTCCTCACGTTCGTCAACCATCTGTTCGAGCGAGTCGCCAAGGAGCCCGATCGGCCCGACGCGTTTCGGTACGATGGGGCCGACGCCTTCCCCGTGCTCTCCGGGGTTTCGCCGGCGCCGGCCGGAGATCTCGAGCCGCTGGGCATCGCGGTCGCCGACCAACCCGGCGGTTGCGCCGCGGCCGTCGCCGACGAGGTGGCCAGGTTGCTGGACGAGGCATCGGTGCGCGACCCGGAGACGGGTCTCGCGCGGCCGGCTCGTGCAGGTGACATCGCCATCCTCTTTCGGACGCGCGAGAGTCACCGGGTGTTTGAAGATGCGCTCCAGACCCGCGGGATTCCGACGTACGTGTACAAGGGGCTGGGCTTCTTCGATGCCCCCGAGATCAAAGACACGCTCGCCTTATTACAATACCTCGCCGCGCCCGATTCGAATCTGCGGGCCGCCGCGTTGCTGCGGTCACGGATTGTCCGTGTGTCTGACGAGGGGATTGCCGCACTGGCGCCCGAGATCGCGTCGAGCTTGACATCCGAGATCTCGCCCTCGGCGCTGGACCGCTTGTCCGATGCCGACCGGGCGATCGTTAGCCTCGCCCGACAAGCGATTTCGGATTGGTTGCGCTTGGTCGATCGTCTTCCGCCAGCCGAGCTCGTCGACCTGGTGCTTTCGACTTCGGCGTACGCGTTCGAGATCCGGGGGCCTCGTCGAGACCAGGCCCGAGAGAACTTGAAGAAGCTCCGCGAGCTCGTTCGTCGCCTGCAGAATCGCGGCTACGCCACCATGGCGCGCATCGCCGCTCACATCGATCGGTTGTCGACTGGCGACGAAGCCAACGCTGTCATTGATGCGGTGGACGCTGTCAACCTGCTCACGATCCATGCCTCGAAAGGGCTGGAGTATCCCATCGTGTTTCTGGTCGGCCTCGGACGCGGTACCGGTCGTCCCACCGCGCCGGTTCGTCTGTCGACCGACCCCGGGAACGCCGAGCCCTCGATTTCCGTCGGTGGGTTTCACTCGTCCGGTGACGAGGATGAGCCGCTTCGAGACCGAGAGGAGACGAAGCGGCTGCTGTACGTGGCGGTGACTCGGGCGCGTGATCGTCTGTATCTCTCGAGCGTGATTCGAGCCGCGGCCAACAAGCCGGCGCGCGGCAGCCTCGGCGACATTGTGCCAGCGACGCTGTGGTCCGTGTTCGAGGCCGCCGCTCGGGTGCCCGATAGCCAGGGCCGAGTAGACTGGATCGACGGTGCAGAGGTGCAGCACTCGTTCCGCATCTGCCGAGCGTCGGCCGAGCCGCTGCGAGTCGGCTCCACGACGGATCTCGACCGACCTCGGACTGCGGACGATTTTGCCGCCCTGGTATCGCGACGCGACGCGACCCGCACGACGGTCACCGCGTCGGCCGAGGCCACGTCCAGCGAGCCTGTGATTACCCCACTGGCTCTGGACCGTGAGCCTCCATCCGACGCCACCGTGGGAACACTCGTTCACCGGCTCCTGCAGTACGAGTCCGGCCCAGCCGAGGATCCGATCCAGGTGCGCGACCGTGCGGCGGCGCTGGGGTCGACGATGCACGAGGCCGATCGAGAGAAGGTGGTTGCTCGAGCGGTCCAGATGTACCGGTCGATTCGACAGCACCAGGACGCGAGTCGTCTATTGGACGGTGGAGACCGGTGGCACGAGGTCGCGTTCTCAGTTCGTCGAGACCCTCCTGACGACGCGAACAGAGATCTGTCAGCGTTCCAGCCAGAATTAGTCGTGCTACGGGGCACCATTGACTGCCTCGTGCACGGGCCGGACGGGGGGGTGACTGTCGTTGAGGTGAAGACCGGCCGGCCACATTCGTCCCACCGGGTACAGTTGAATCTGTATGTCGCCGCCGCTCGGGAGCTCTTCCCGCGGGCGACGGTGACCGGTGCGTTGATCTACGGTGCCGACTCGCCGGACGCTGTCTCCGTCTTGACTAGTGGTGACTGACGCGGCGGCAAGCAGCGGTCCGATTCTCCCGGGGGTGTGCCGGCTGTCCCAGATCCTGCGTTCGCCGAGGTCCCGAGCCGCGGCGAATTCTGCAGCATGACGTGACGGCCTGCCAGGCAACTACGTAGACACGAAGGCTTCAGCCGAGCGGATCTCGAACCGGCGTGACGCTGGCGCTTGGCTGAAGCCGGCGCGCTACGGACGCCCAGGTCGGTTCTGGTCAGTGATTCATTGGTCATTGGTCATTAGTCGTTAGACGATTTCGTAGCGCGAAGGCTTCAGCCGAGCGGATCTCGAACCGGCGTAACGCTGGCGCTTGACTGAAGCCGGCGCGCTACGGACGCACAGGCGCGCAGGATGTTGGTCAAGGGTTGTGAAGCCGCTTCTAGGAAACCAGTAGCAGATGGGCTTGATCCGCTTTGGTGGACATCTTCCGAAAGGGGAATACGATGTCGACCATGGCAGACACACAATCCCGACGTCCGCGCCGGAGCTTCACGGACGACTTCAAGGCGAGTGCGGTGCGGTTGGTCCTCGACCAAGAACAGACCGTCGCGAGCGCCGCGCGCGACCTGGGCCTGACGGAGTCGTCGCTCCGGAATTGGGTCGAGCAGGCGCGGGCGGATCGCACGCACGGCAGGACGGGCCTGACCACCGCGGAGCGGGAGGAGTTGGCCCGCCTGCGGAAAGAGAATCGTATTCTCCAAGAGGAGCGTGACATCCTAAAAAAAGCGACGGCCTTCTTCGCGAAGCAGAGCCGGTAAGATTCCGGTTCATTGCGGTGGAGAAGGCCTCGCACACGGTCACGATTCTGTGTCGATGCGTGCAGGTGACGCGGAGTGGGTTTTACGCGTGGTGCGTGCGACCGGAGTCGGCGCATGCGCGTGAGGACCGCCGGTTGACGGTGCTGGTGCGCGCGGCGTTCGAGCAGAGCAAGCATCGGTACGGCAGCCCACGGATTCACGAAGACCTCATCGACCACGACGAGCGCGTCAGCCGCAAGCGGGTCGTGCGATTAATGCAGGAGGAGGGCCTGCAAGCGCGCGTGCGGAAGCGGTACACCGTCACGACGATGAGTGCGCACGATCAGCCGGTGGCCGACAACCTGCTCGCCCGTCAGTTCGACGCGGCGGCGCCGAACCAGCGGTGGGTCGGCGACACCACCGAGTTCGTCATCGGCAGCAGCGGGAAGTTGTATCTGGCGGCGATCTTGGATTTGTTCTCGCGGTTCATTGTCGGATGGGCCGTGAGTGCCGTGAACGACCGCCATCTCACCCTGAAGGCCCTCGAGATGGCTGTCAAGCGCCGCTGCCCGGACGTCGGGTTACTGCATCATTCCGATCAGGGCTGTACGTACGCGAGTGAGGCCTATCAGGCCCGCCTCGACGCACGCGGCATCGTCTGCAGCATGAGCCGCCGCGGCAACTGCTGGGACAACGCCGTGATGGAGAGTTTCTTCTCGAGTGTGAAGAGTGAACTCGGCGAGCAGTTTGCGAGCCACGGGGAAGCCAAGATGGAGCTCTTCGACTACATTGAAGTGTTCTATAACCAACAGCGTCGTCACTCGACGCTCGGTCAGCTCAGTCCGGCGGCGTTCGAGCGACAGATGAATGGCTCAGCAGCTTAACTAATCCGTCCACCAAACTGGATCAAGCCCACCCCTCGCCCCACTCGCCCCACTTGCCCTACGTAAGGCTTCGTCAATAAACAAGATTTACATTATGACCCGGTCGGCGTAGACTGCCTGCTGTGTCCGACCTGCGTGCGCTGAAGCAGAAGGTGGCGCGGCTGTGGCCGCATCTGGACGAACGCTCGCGTCGGTTGTTTGCGGCCAGTGAAGCCCGGCAACTCGGCCATGGCGGCGTGGCCCTCATGAGTCGCGCCTGTGGGTTGTCGCGTGTCACGATCACGAAAGGGTTGCAGGAACTGGACGCACCTCCACTGCCGACGGGGCGGGTGCGGCGGCCGGGGGGCGGCCGGCCGGCCCTCGTGGTGCGCGATCCCGATTTGCCCGCGCGGTTGGAGGCGCTGGTCGAGCCGCTGACCCGGGGCGACCCGGAGTCGCCGTTGCGGTGGACGAGCAAGAGCACGCGGACCTTGGCGGCCACACTCACCGCCCAGCATCATCCGGTGAGTCACGAAAAGGTGGCCCAGCTGCTGCGGGCGCTCGACTACAGCCTGCAGGGCACGCGCAAGATGGAGGAAGGGGCGGACCATCCCGACCGCGATGCGCAGTTTGCGTACATCAATGACCACGTGCGCCGGGCGCTCCGGGCGCAACGCCCCGTCATCTCGGTCGACACTAAGAAGAAGGAACTCCTGGGCAACTACCACAACGCCGGGCGGCAATGGCGACCCGCGAAGGCTCCGCCGAGGGTACAGGTGCACGACTTTCCGGCGCCTTCCGTACCGCGGGCGTATCCGTACGGCATCTACGACGTGGGGCGCAACACCGGCTTCGTCAATGTGGGGACGGATCATGACACCGGGGCCTTCGCCGTCGCCTCCATTCGTGGTTGGTGGCGGGCCCAGGGGCGGCGGCTCTACCCGAACGCCCGCCGACTCCTGATCACCGCGGACGGTGGCGGCAGTAACGGCTACCGGCTGCGCCAGTGGAAGGTGGAGTTGCAACGCTTAGCGGACGGCGCGGGGCTCGCCCTCGTGGTCTGCCACTTTCCCCCTGGCACCAGCAAGTGGAACAAGGTCGAGCATCGGTTGTTCTCGTTCATTTCCTCGAACTGGCGCGGGGAACCCCTGCGCGATTACGAGACCATCGTTCGGCTCATTGCGAAAACGACGACCGCCAAAGGCCTCACCGTCACCTGTCGACTCGACCGGCGGCGCTATCCCGTCGGCCGCAAGGTCTCTGACCAGGAGATGACCACGCTCAACCTCACGCCGCAACCCTTCCACGGTGAATGGAACTACGTGATTAGGCCGCGCGCCAATGTGTGAAGTTTGTTTATTGACAGCGCCTAAGCCGGGCGCCCCAGCGTCGCGCGCGTTCCTCGGCCTCTTTTCGCGTGGGTCCGATCAGCAACACCGCATGGAGCGGCTTGCCGTCCTCGTTTCGCGGAACCCACGCGACCCAGTGAGAGCCTCGCGCTTCGCTCTGCACGTCGATGGAGCGATCATTCGAGGCGAATCCGTTCGACATCCTGTGTCTCCCTTCGGGGAAATCCGATGCTGAGATGCTACATCAGGTGCGGTCTGGGCGTCCGTTTCTCATTGCGCCCGGCTGAACCATTCCGTAGAATCGAACGGTTCGAGGTGATTCACCGAGGCGATTCGGGCAAGACGACGCCCCAAAGGAGTGTTTGGTGACCTGTTCAAGCTGCGGAAACGACCGGAACTTCCTGGTCAAGACCCTGCAGATTCACGTGGTGCATCTGGAAGACTCGCGTGTCGAGGTCGACGAGGAGAGCCGTCCGGCGATCTTTGAAGTGCTCTGTGACGAGTGCGAGACGGAGCTCTCGGTAGATGATCTCGACGAGCCACTGCGCCGCGAGATGGTGCTGACGCTGGGTGCCCGGTGATCCTCTGGCACGGTCTGCCCGACCTCTGATCCCGCCACTTGTCGCCCCCGCCTCTTTTCAAAAGCCGACGCACCCCCGTCATCCGGCCCTGGCCCTGGGTGATCCGTCCGGTTCCCGGGCTCGGCGTACCAGCTCGCGCTGCGGGTGGCGCGCGTTACGATTCGGTCGAAGGAGGCTTCGTGCCGGCCGGGACGTCGGCGCGATAGCCGCACAGTAGACAGTTCCACTGAGCGGACTCTGTTGCTGTAGGCTCCGCGGCGACGACGTATTCGATGGTCGTTGCCCACGCGGGCCGTGTCGGCTCGAGAATACCGCCGCAGTCGGGACAGGTCAGCAGGCTCGTGGCGGACTCGCTCATGACAACCCTCGCGCGTGTATGTCGGGGGACCGGTATCCTAGCACCGCGATCTCACCTTGACAACCTTCGGCAGGCACTCCTATCGTACGGGGCGGACGCAGGTATGTGCGACTACTACGTCATCCGGCGGCTCGCCGACTCACCATCTCACGCCCGCGCGTTGGCGGACGGTCCGCAGGCGCTCGGGCGCGGGGCGGTCCAGGCGGAAGAGATCGCGGCGCGGGAGCGAGACGACTCGACCGCGGCCGGCATGGAGTTCTTCGCGGACGATGTCGTGGTTGACTTTCCCTCGGTGCGGAACGCGGTCGCGAGAATTCTCGTATCCGTTGGCATGTGGGAGTTCGATGGCATCTGGCCGTCCGAAGTCTCCTTCGATTCGACCGATGCGGTTGAATAGCTACCGTCCATCGGCCGATTTGCGACTCACCGTGAGGAGGAGAACATGACCGAAGCGGTTACGCCGTCGTCGAAGTCGAGCAGTGGCCTGGAGGAGAATCTGGCGGGCGCGCTCACCTACCTCCTCGGTTTCATCACGGGCATCGTGTTCTTGGTGATCGAGAAGGACAGCGCGTTCGTTCGCTTTCACGCCATGCAGTCCACGATCCTGTTCGTCGGGATCTGGGTCGTGAGCATCGTCATGTGGCAGCTGCCATTGTTCGGATGGTTGATCAATCTGATGTTGATGCCCGTGACGCTGATCCTGTGGATCGTCCTCATGGTCAAGGCCTATCAGCACGAGAAGTTCAAGTTGCCGGTAATTGGGGACATCGCGGAGGAGAAAGCGTAGACACGTCGGCAGGTGTGTCGATAAGCTAGCCGAAGGCCGCGTGCGACCTCGCGGCTTCCCGCAGCTGGGCTCGCCGACGCCCGCGGCGAGCCGACTCTCATCGAAACGGACGCGTTGATGGCATCACCGACGGAAGCCGTGATTCTCGAGGCCTTGAAGGTCGTGAACGACCCCGACCTCCATCGCGATATCGTCAGCCTTGGATTCGTCAAGAACCTGACCGCCGAGGGTGGTCGCGTGGGCTTTACGATTGAGTTGACGACGCCGGCTTGTCCTGTGAAGGACCAGCTTCACGATCAGGCCCGCGCGGTCGTGATGGCGCTTGACGGCGTGACGCAGGTCGACATCGACATGACGGCGAGCGTCCGGTCGGCGTCCGGTCCCGAAGCCGGTCGCACCCAGATTCCCGGCGTGAAGAACATCCTCGCCGTTGGCGCCGGCAAGGGCGGCGTGGGCAAGACCACGGTCGCGGTCAATCTGGCCGTCGCCTTGGCCCGGTACGGCAGCCGAGTCGCGATGATCGACGGGGACATTTACGGTCCAAACGTCCCGATCATGCTGGGAATCGACACGCAGTTGACGACCGACGGTAAGAAGATCGTCCCCGCCGAGCGCCATGGAATCAAGGTGGTGTCGATGGGCTTTCTGACCGGTGACGATGCCCCAGTGATCTGGCGGGGGCCAATGCTCCACGGCGTCATCCAGCAGTTCTTTCGGGAGGTCGAATGGGGTGAACTCGACTACCTGATCGTCGATCTGCCGCCGGGCACAGGTGATGTCGCCCTCAGTCTGAGTCAGACGGTCCCCGTGGCCGGGGCCGTCGTGGTCACGACGCCACAGATCGTATCGCTGGCCGACACGCGCCGGGCGGTCGCCATGTATCGGAAGCTCAACATCACGACGCTCGGGCTCATCGAGAACATGAGCCATTTCGTCTGCCCGTCGTGCGAGCACGAGAGCGATATCTTCGGAAAAGGCGGTGCCGAGAGCGCGGCCAAGGATATGAACGTGCCGTTTCTCGCTCGCATCCCCATCTACGAGCCGATTCGCGTCGGCGGCGACACCGGGACACCCATCGCGATCTCCGAGCCGGACTCGCCAGCAGGCCGAGCGATCGACCAGGCCGCCGAGCAGGTGGCGGCGCAGTTGTCGATCGCGAGCTTCGAGAAGCCGACGACGCTGCCGGTGACGTCGGCCTGAAGGCTCAGGGCTCAGGGCCACCAACCACCACCCACCGCACCCTGGTCCTATGATCGTCCCCCATACTCACACGACGCTTCCCAACGGGCTCGACGTGATCGTTCACGAGGATCACGACTGCCCGATCGTGGGTGTCAGCGTCTGGTACCACGTAGGTTCGAAGAACGAACGCCGGGGCAGGACCGGCCTCGCGCATTTGTTCGAGCACCTGATGTTCGAGGGGTCCCAGCACTACGATCAGGGCTACTTTCGTCCGCTCCAGGAGGCTGGCGCGGCAGTCAACGGGTCGACCAACAGTGATCGGACGAACTACTGGGAGACCGTGCCGACGAACGCGCTCGAGCTGGCGCTGTGGATGGAGTCGGATCGCATGGCGTTTCTGCTGCCAGCTCTGACACTGGAGAAGTTCGAGAATCAGCGGGACGTCGTCTTGAACGAGCGCAGACAGAGCTATGAGAACCGGCCGTATGGTCTCGCGACGATGGCGCTGCTGGACGCGCTCTACCCAGGCGACCACCCGTACCGGTGGCCGACGATTGGCTCGGCCGACGATCTCCGTGCGACGCGGCTAGAGGAGGCGCACGAGTTCTTCACGGCGCACTACGGTCCGGCGAACGCGTCCGTAGCGCTCGCCGGCGACGTGGACACCGCGCGCGCGCTGACGCTCGTCGAAGACTACTTCGGCACCATCGAGTCCAGGACGCCGCAAGCCTTCACGCCACCGGCCGAGCCAACGGTGTCGCAGCCGGAACCGCGCCGCCTGATCGAGGATCGCATCGAGCTGCCCCGCCTCTACCTGGCATGGCACACCCCCGCCCTGTATCGTCCTGGCGATGCGGCGCTCGACCTGTTTGCGGAGGTCCTGGCGAATGGTAAGTCGTCACGACTCTACCGTTCGCTGGTGTACGAGCGACGGGTGGCGACAGAGCTCGGCGCTACGCAGGTGTCTCGCGAGTTGAGCAGCTTCTTCCAGATAGGTGCGACCGCTGCCCCGGGACACACACTTGATGAACTCGAGCGCGCGATCCAATCCGAGATCGACGGCATGGCCCGGCAGGGCCCGGATAGCGCCGAGCTCGAGCGCGTGAAGGCGCAGGCCGAGGCACAGTTCGTCTACCGACTCCAGACGGTCGGAGGCTTCGGAGGTAAGTCGGACCAGCTGAACGCCTACAACGTCTTCGTCAACGATCCGGACTACTTCGAGCGCGACGCGGTCCGGTTCGCGTCTGTCACGGCCGAGGAACTCCGGACGATGGTCGAGGTTTGGCTGAAGCGGGCGAATCGGGTGGCCGTCAGCGTCGTGCCACATGGACGGCCGGAGATGGCCCTTGCCGGGTCGTCACCGTCGACGGTGTCATGAGCGTCGTCGACCGCACGCAGCTGCCGCCCCTGCTGCCAAGCCCGTCCTTTGCCTTCCCCGAGGTACGGCGCGCGCGCTTGCCTAACGGTCTCTTGATTCGCACGGTGGAGCACCGGGACGTACCTGTGGTCGCGTGCTCGCTCCTGTTTCCCGTCGGAGCGTCGGCCGATCCGCCCGCGCGGCCCGGCTTGGCAGCCCTCACGGCGGACCTGCTCGACGAGTCGAGCGGCGGGCGCTCAACGCTGGAGGTGCATCGGGCGCTGGACGGTATAGGGGCACACTGCGACGTCGAGATCGGCAGCGATGCCACGCTCGTGAACCTGACGACGCTGGCGCGCTTCAGGGAGCGAGGTCTGGCTCTTGTGGCCGACATGGTCGCTCGGCCCGGTCTGAGGGACGAGGACGTCGCGCGAGTACGCGAGCTGCGTTTGCACCGATTGCTCCAGCTTCGGGATCAGCCCGGGGCGGCTGCCGAGAGAGCGTTTGTGAAGGTCCTGTACGGCGATCACCCGTACGGTCACCTGGCAATCGGCACGGAGGCGTCACTGCAGCAGGTGACGCGCGACGAGGTGGCTTCGTTCCACCACCGTCAGTACGTGCCCTCCGGCGCGACGCTGATCATCGTGGGGGATGCCAGCCACGAGGAGATGGTGGCCAGTGCCGGCGCGGTCTTCGAAGGCTGGCAGGGCAGCCTGTCGAGTACGCCACAGGGCGACTCATCAGCCATTGCCCCGGAAGGGGTCCCCGAGATGGGTGGTGTGCCACGAGGGCGCCTGTTCGTCGTACATCGACCCGGAGCGACCCAGTCGGAGTTGCGCGTCGGTCACGTGGCGGTGGCCCGGGATACACCCGACTTCCATCCGCTCCTCGTCCTGAACGCGTTGCTGGGCGGCCAGTTCGTCAGTCGCCTCAATCTGAATCTACGCGAGGACAAGGGCTTCACCTACGGCGTCCGCAGCGCGTTCGAGTTTCGACGCCACCCGGGACCCTTCGTGGTCCAGACCAGCGTCCAGACCGACGCGACAACCGAGGCGACCGCCGAGGTCGTATCCGAGATCCAGGCCATCCGCTCGACCCGTCCGCCGGCCGAGGGCGAGCTGGACCTCGCGAAGGCCGGGCTGACGAGAGGCTTTCCGCGCGGGTTCGAGACCGCCGAGCAGGTGTCGCGGGGCGTCGGCCAGCTGGTGCTCTATGATCTACCTGACGACTACTTCAGCCAGTTCGCATCAGACGTGCAACGCGTCGGCATCGACGACGTGTGCCGAGCAGCGCAGCAGCACCTGACACCCGAGCGGCTTTCAGTGGTGATCGTCGGCGACCGAGACCGCCTTGGGCCCTCGCTGCACGAGCTGGAGCTCGGGGATCCGATCGAGCTGGACGGCACATGAACCGACATCGTGGCTCGCGTGGCTGGAACCGCGAGGCAGTGGGCCCCGTAGTTTCAAGAGAGGCTGTGAACCGCCGAGCATTCCGATGCTCGGTCACTGGGACTCCATGGGTACTGCGCGCCTGAGTCTGGGCGTCTTCGGTTTCATGTTCATCGTCGGCACGACGGTGACGCTGGCGGCCGTGTGGCTGCTGCTCACCGATCCCGTGACCGTTGCCGATGCCGTGAGCGACGGCGAAGTGTCCCCATTCGCCCAAGCACTCGCCGGCGTTCTGATCGATGCGTTGCGCGGCCTGCTGAAGTATTTGTAAAGCGGTAGCTCGTGTATGGGCGAGGATGGTTGGCAAAGGCCCTTGAGACCAGTTCCAGATCACCACTTACCATCCACTATCCACCACTCACCACTCACCACTCACCACCCACCACCCCCCTCCGATCTCTCACAGCTCCCGGGCGAGGAAGCGCGTCAGCGCGAATCCATCCAGCCAGCTGAACGGAGCGACGCCGGTGCTGTAGTGTCCGCAGGGGAGCACGGTGACCCTGTGGTCGATCCCGTGCAGCCGGAAGTCTTCGACGAGCTGCTTCGATAGGTCCACGGGGAATGTGAGGTCGTATCGCGCGTAGACGAGAAGCACGCGCACGCCGTGGACTCGGTCTAGGAACGGTTGCGGACTGATCGGCATCCAGAGTCGTCGAAGTAGCTCGAGGTCGATGTGGCCTTCGAGTCCAGCTCGGACGTGCGCGGTCGACAGTCCCTTCCAGACGACATCGGCGAAAAACGGGGAGATGTGGTTCAACGCCGCGGCTTTAATGAGTGGTTCGTGTGCCGCCGTGAGCAGCGCGAGGCATGAGCCGAGGCTCGACCCGAGTATCCCGATGCGCTCGTAGCCGGTTCGTGACAACCACGCGATCGCCCGGCGCGCGTCGAGGACCGCCTGCCGGCAAACCTGGATCGTCCGGCCGACGTTCGCGCTCACGATGTAATCCGCCCGATTGAGCTCGGGTGGCATCCGGCGATCGTGGTACGGCAGGCTCAGTCGTAGGGCGCTGACGCCCGTGCGGGCGATGAGGCGGCAGAGACCGACGTGACCGTCAGCATCGGCGTTCCATTGCGGCAGCACGAGAACCGCGCGACGCGGTCCACGGTTTCGAGATCTGGTGTGCGCTGGGAAGTAACGTGCGTAGACGGTGTTGTTCTCCGGGTGGGGTGTCGTGTGAGCGCTCGGAAACGCCAGGACGCCGTCACGCAGGTGGTAGTCGTCGATCCGGGGTACGGCGTAGAACCGGTCCGAATCCGCCATGACGGCGTCCACCCAGCGGGTTAGCTGCTGCGAGGGTGGAATCTCAGCGACCTCACCGTTCGACGGAATCCAGTCCAATCCCCAGTCGAACGGCCGGACGACCCGGTCCGTCGTGACGGCAACGAGCCTGCGCTCCCATGCGTGAAACAGGCGGCGGAGCATCAGCGTGTCGAGCCTTCGTCGCCGGATCGTTCCGTGCCCACGACGTCGAGTGCGCGGACGATTCGGGCGACGCAGGCCTCGACGCTGATGTTGGAGGTGTCGATCCGAACCTCCGGATGTTCGGGCGGCTCGTACGGTGCGCTGACTCCCGAGAAGTCCGGAATCTCGCCCGCTCGAGCGCGCCTATACAGACCTTTCACGTCACGCTGCTCGCACACGCCGATCGGCGTGTCGAGATGGACTTCCACGAAGCCACCGGACGGATGCAACGCGCGGACCCGCTCCCGGTCGCGTCGGTACGGCGAGATGAACGCGGTGATGACCACGAGGCCGGCGTCGTAGAGCAAGCGAGCCACATGGCCGACTCGGCGGATGTTCTCCTCCCGATCCTCCGGAGAGAATCCGAGGTCGGCGTTGAGACCGTGACGCACGTTGTCCCCATCGAGCACGCAGGCATGGACACCGCGTGTCATCAGCCACGACTCGACCGCGAACGCGACTGTTGACTTGCCAGAACCGGAGAGTCCGGTGAGCCACACGGTGGCAGGCTGGTGTCCGAACTCCGCCGCGCGTGCTTCGGGCGAAAGATGACCCTCGGTCCAGACCACGTTGGTATTGCGAGGAGGCTTCATTCCCAGGTCCGTGGTTGCCCTCAGCCTGCGTCGGGGTCGCGGCCGTCGTCGCGATCGTCCGGGCGAGGGGGTGACAGGAATCCACGATTCGCGAGTAGGTCCACGATACGTTCGACACACGTCGTGACGTCGTTCGCCTCCGTGTCGAGCCTGAGATCGGGTGCGATCGGGACGTCGTAGCGGGACGACACGCCCGGGAAGTGCGTGATCTCGCCCCGGTCCGCCGCCTCGTAGAGGTGGTGCTGATCTCTTCGGCGACAGACCTCGAGCGGCGCGTCGCAATGAATCTCGACGAATCTGTCCGACCCGACGAGTTCACGGACGCGCTGTCGCACGCGGGCTTCGGGCGCGGCGAATGCGGCGACGACGATAAGGCCGGCCTCGTTGGCGAGCCGGGCAATCTCGGCAGATCGACGTAGGTTTTCGGAGCGATCCGGTGCCGAGAACCCGAGATCTCGGCTCATTCCGAGCCGAACGTCCTCGCCGTCGAGACGTACGACTGCGCGTCCTCGGTCGAACAGGCGGCGCTCGAGCGCGGTGGCGATGGTTGATTTTCCCGCGCCCGATAGGCCGGTCAACAGCACCGTGCACGGTCGCTGTCCGTATCGGGCCCCGCGCTCGACTGCGCTGATCTGACCCAGATGCGGGCTGAGATGCTCGTCGGCCGAGGTGTCCCAACTCGAGGGTTCGAGGACCGTACCGGCCCCGAGCGTGGCGTTCGACAGCCTGTCGACGATGATGAAGGCGCCCGTGGCGCGATTGTGGGTGTAGGGGTCGAACCACAACTCCTGCACGCTACTGATGGTCACGCGACCGATCTCGTTGAGCTCGAGCGCCGGCGCCGGCTCCGGGCCGAGCGTGTCGATGTCGATTCGGTGGTGCAGGCTCGAGATCGACCCAGGCACGCTGCGAGTCACCTGTTGGAGAAAATATTGCTTGCCCGGGACCATGCGCTCATCGCTCATCCATACGAGCATCGCGTCGATGTCATGACCTCGCTTCGGCAAGCTGTCCGGATGCACGAGGAGGTCACCGCGCGACACGTCGATCTCGTCGGCGACCGTGATCGTGACTGCCTGGCCTGTCTCGGCCGACTCGAGATCGCCGTCGAATGTCACGATACGATCCACCGTCGTGACCGTGCCAGACGGGAGCGCCATGACGCGATCGCCCCGCCGGATCGTCCCGCCAGCGAGCGTGCCCTGGTAGCCGCGAAAGTCATGGCTTGGGCGCGATACGAGCTGGACGGGAAACCGAAGCTCTGATGCCGTCGAGGACCCCGAGACCGATACCGTTTCCAGGTGCTCCAGCAGCGCGGGACCCTCGAACCACGGCATCGTCGTGCCCATCTGCACGACGCCGTCTCCTGTCAGCGCACTGATCGGCGCGAACCACGCCTCCACCGGCCGGGGGAGCGTTTGCTGAAGCGCCTGGTACTGCTCCCGGATCTCATCGAAACGGCCTTGCGACCAATCCACCAAGTCCATCTTGTTCACGACTACCGCGACCCCCCGGATCCCGAGCAGCGAGACCAGGAAGCTGTGGCGCCTGGTCTGGGGCAGCACGCCGCTGCGCGCGTCGATGAGGATGATCGCGAAATCGCAGGTCGAGGCGCCCGTCACCATATTCCGCGTGTACTGCTCGTGGCCCGGTGAATCCGCGACGATGAACTTGCGCCTCGCCGTCGAGAAGTAGCGGTACGCGACGTCGATCGTGATGCCCTGCTCGCGCTCCGCCTTGAGGCCGTCGAGCAGCCAGGCGAGCTTGACTTCGTGGTTCGTTGATTCATGCTGCCCATGGTGCTCACGATGCTCACCTTGCCCGGAGTCCCGCTGAAGAGCTGCCAGCTGGTCCTCGTAGATCAAGTTCGAGTCGTGGAGCAGTCGGCCAATCAGCGTCGACTTCCCATCGTCCACGCTCCCGCACGTCAGCACACGAAGCAGGTCCTTCTCCTCGTGCTGCCGAAGGTAGCCATCGATATCCGTGCGAATCAGATCGGAGCTGTGAGACATGGGGAAATGGTGGTTGGTGGATGGTGGGTAGTGGGTGGTGGTTATTTGGTGGTTGGTGGGGTGGTGACTGTGACGGGCTTGAGCCTGAGCGCGACGACCACCACTCAATATTCACGACTCAGCATTCACCACTCACCATTCATCATTCTAAAAATACCCCTCCCGCTTCTTCTCCTCCATAGAGCCCGCCTGGTCGTAGTCGATCACGCGTCCTTCGCGCTCCGAGCGACGGGCCAGGAGCATCTCCTGGATGACCTCCGGGAGGGTCGTGGCACTCGATTCGACGGCTCCTGATAGTGGGTAGCAGCCGAGCGTGCGGAACCGCACTGATCGGGTCTCGACCTGCTCGCCAGGTTCGAATCGAAACCGTTCGTCGTCGACCATGATCAGATTGTCTCCGCGACGGACGACGGGGCGAGGCGCCGAGAAGTACAAGGGTACGATGGGTATTTCCTCTCGATGCACGTACAGCCAGACGTCCAGTTCCGTCCAGTTGCTGATGGGAAACACGCGTAGGCTCTCACCTGGGTGTGAACGGCCGTTGTATAGGTTCCACAGCTCAGGGCGCTGGTTCTTCGGGTCCCATCGGTGGTGCCGGTCTCTGAACGAGAATACGCGCTCCTTGGCCCTCGATTTCTCCTCATCGCGCCGGGCGCCACCGAATGCGGCGTCGAAGCCTCCAGCCTCGAGAGCCTGCTTCAGCGCGACGGTCTTCATCACGTCGGTGTAGTTCTTCGAGCCGTGATCGAACGGATTGATGTTCTGGGCCACGCCTTCGGCGTTCGCGTGAACGATGAGCTCGAAGCCCATCTCGCGAGCCATGCGTTCCCGGAAAGTGATCATGTCCCGGAACTTCCAGGTCGTATCGACGTGCAGGAGCGGGAACGGAATCTTGCCAGGGAAGAATGCCTTGCGTGCGAGATGCAGGATCGTGGAGGAATCCTTCCCGATCGAATACAACATGACCGGGCGCTCGCACTGAGCGACGACCTCGCGAAAGATATGGATACTGAATCGTACCGGGATCTCCGGAGGGCGAATTAGTTGACTCAGGCCACCGCGGCCTGCTGATAGTAGCGCGCTTCGTACTCCGCCGGCGGCATGTACCCGATCGGTTCGAGCAGCCGCCGCGTGTTGAACCAATCGACCCACGCGAGCGTGGCGAATTCCACCGCTTCAAGACTCCGCCACGGGCCCTGTCGCCGAATGACCTCCGTCTTGAATAAGCCAATCACCGTCTCGGCGAGGGCGTTGTCATACGAATCACCACGACTGCCGACGGACGGCTCGATGCCCGCCTCCGCCAAGCGCTCGGTGTAGCGAATCGACAGGTACTGCGTACCCCGATCGCTGTGGTGCACGAGGTCGCGCGTCTCGTCGTGACCGCGATCGTGGATCGCCTGCTCAAGCGCATCGAGCGCGAGGTCCGTGCGCAACGACGCCGAGGCGCGCCAGCCGACAATCCGCCGGGCGAACACGTCGATCACGAACGCCACATAGACAAAGCCGCACCACGTGGCGACGTACGTAAAGTCCGAGACCCAGAGTTGATTGGGCCGCGTCGCGGTGAAGTTCCGCTCGACGAGATCGCGCGGCCGATCCGTCGCTGAGGCGCCCTGCGTGGTCGTCACCCACGCGCGGCCGCGCACGGCGCCGGCCAACCCCATGTCGCGCATCAGTCGACGCACCGTACAACGCGCGACGCGCATCCCTTCGCGGCGGAGTTGCCGCCAGACCTTCCGCGGGCCATACACCTGAAAGTTCTCGTCCCACACGCGCTGGATGGCGGGCCGCAGCTCGTCGTCCCGGTGGGCGCGGGCGGACCGACGCGTGGGATCCGCGGCCCGGGCCTTGTGCCGGAAGTATGTCGACGGGGCGATCGGCACGACGGCGCAGATCGACTCGACCCCATAGACCTCGCGATGGTCGTCGATGAAGTTGACCATTACCTCGCTCGGCGGTCGAGCTCCGCCTGGGCAAAATACGCGGACGCCTTACGCAAGATCTCATTCACCCGCTTCAGTTCGCGATTCTCGCGCTCCAGCTCCTTGAGCCGGTGCCGCTCGTCCGTCGTCAGCCCGGCGCGCTGCCCCGCATCCCGCTCCGCCTGCCGCACCCATGTGCGCAGCGTCTCGGCCGTGCATCCCAGCTTGCCCGCGATCGACTCGATGGTGGCCCACTGCGACGCGTACTCGGCTTCGTGCTGCCGGACCATGCGAACGGCCCGCTCTCGTACCTCGGGGGAATACCGACTTGCTCGTGCCATGGAACCCATCCTCTCAAGGAATAGGCCCTCCGACAAAGCCGGTACGGTTCAATACTCTCGGCCTCGAGTTGCTGGAGACTCGTTTGTGCCGTCATGCCTTGAGTCGTGAGCCCTGAGCCTTAGTCTTGAGCCAGTCGGACGGCCCCGTGTCGCGCCGGCCGACTACGTCCATGCGAGCCGCCGTTCGCATGACAGCGCCGTTCTGAGCAGCGCCTCGGTCTCGCCACGGCGTCCGGCGAGTTGCAGCCCGACGGGCAGCCCCTGCGGTGTCATGCCGATGGGAATGGACACGGCCGGATGGCCGGTGAGATTAAAGAGCTGCGTCAGCCGCAGTGTCACACTGCGGACCGACTCCTGAAGGCGTCCGACCTTCACCGTAGACGCGCCCAGTGGCGGTGCGGGAATCGCGAGTGTCGGCAGCATGAGGACGTCTCGTCCCTCCAGCGCCGCATCCACGTCCCGGCGGAGGATTTCACGGCCCTGCATGGCTCGTAGGTAGTCCTCTGCGAGGATGTAACGCGCCATCTGCAACCGGCTCCGGACCGGCTCCGTGTAATCCATCGGCTGCGTGTCCAGGGTCGCGGCGTGGTACGCGGCGGCCTCTGGTAGCACGACGTGCAGGTAGATGGCGGCAGTTTGTTCGGCGTGTTGCAGCGCCACATCCTCGACTCGTACACCAGATTCCAACAGCCGATCGACGGCCCAGTCGAACCTCGACCTCACATCGTCGTCCAGGGACTCGAGGAAGTAGGGCGCCGGCACACCGACCCGGAAGCGTTCCGGTCGCGCGACGTGGCCGACTGACAGCGGTGCCGGCCGGGGTACGCCACTCATGGTCTGATACAGGATCCAGGCATCGCCGACGCTCCGCGCCAGCGGCCCGACGTGATCGAGGGACCGGCTCAGGGGCACGATGCCGTCGCACGGGAGTTCGGCGTAGGTTGGCTTGAGTCCGACCGTGCCGCAGGCCGCCGACGGAATCCGTATCGACCCGCCCGTGTCGGTGCCCACTGACGCAACGCTCATGCCTGAGACGATCGAGGCGGCCGACCCGCCGCTCGACCCTCCAGGAGAGCGGCTCGGATCGTGGGGGTTTCGGGCGGGACCGTAGGCTGAGTCCTCGTTCGTCGTCCCGAACGCGAACTCGTGGAGGTTGCATTTGCCGATCAGCACCGCCCCGGCTGCGCGCAGCCGCCGCACGACGGTCGCGTCCGTCCGAGCGACGTAGTTGGCGCGCACGCGCGAGGCAGCGGTCGTCGGCACGCCCCGCACGTCGATCAGGTCCTTGAGCGAGATCGGTATACCGTGCAGCGGGCCTCGGTAGCGACCCTCCGCAACCTCGGCATCGAGCGCTATGGCCTGCTCGCGTGCGGCATCGGCCGTCACCGTGATGAAGGCGTTGAGCTGGGCTTGGCGCTGCTCTATCTGACCGAGGCACGCCTCGACCAGCGTGCTGCTGGTGAGCTTGCCCGAGGCGAGCAGTGGGGCCAGGGCTGCGATGGTGAGCGAGTGAATCGGCGTGGTCATGGGGCGGCGCGACCGGCTGCGTCGTCGTTCCAGTCGGCGGCCCGGAGAACGCGCGTCGCTCGGGCGAGACCCTCGAGCAGCGGCTTCAGCTCGGCCAGCCCGTGGCGTGCGGCGTCGGCGATGGCTGCTTCGAGCCAGGCATCTATTTGCATGGTGCGTCAGCGTCGAATGGATGCTCGATCTGCTCGCCGGATCATACCGCACGAATGCGTCGGCCGAATGATCTGGTCCATCGTTTCCGCAGATAGTAGGCTCGTAAGCGGATGCGCCATACGAAGATCGTTGCTACGCTCGGACCCGCCAGCAGCAGCCCTCACGTGCTCGATGTGATGGTCGATGCCGGCGTCGACATCTTTCGCTTGAACTTCTCGCACGGGACTCGAGAGGGTCACAGGGCCGCTGTGACGCTCGTACGCGAAGCCGCCGCTCGCTCCGGCCGGGTCGTGAGTCTGATGCAGGATCTCAGCGGGCCGAAAATCCGCACCGGACCACTTGCCGGCGGGGGCCCGGTGAAGCTCGTCGCTGGTGAGGTTCTGACGATAGGGGTCGGTGACTTCCTCGGTGATGCGACTCGCGTGTCGACCAGCTTCACATCGCTGTCGCAGGCGGTCCAGCCGGGACATCGTCTGCTCCTCGACGACGGGCGCCTGCAGCTGGAGGTCACCGGCACCAATGGGGACGAGATCGCTACCCGAATCGTCGACGGTGGCCTGCTCGGAGAGCACAAGGGAATCACGGTCCCCAACGTCACGTTGCCGACGAGCGCTGTGACCGAGAAGGACCTGGACGACTTGGGGTTTGGCATGGAGCTCGGGGTCGACCTGGTGGCCGTGAGCTTCGTCCAGTCGGCAGCCGACCTCCAACGTGCTCGCGACGCGATGCAGTCGCTGGGGCGCGTGGTGCCGCTCATCGCGAAGATCGAGCGTCCCCAAGCCGTCGACAGGATCGACGAGATCTTGGATGTCAGCGACGGCGTCATGGTGGCTCGAGGCGATCTGGGTCTCGAGCTTCCGCTCGAGCGGGTACCCAGCGTGCAGAAGCGCATCACCCGCCGGGCTCGGCGGGTTGGCGTGCCGGTCATCGTGGCGACCCAGGTCCTCGAGTCAATGGTCCACCTGCCGCGTCCGACCCGAGCCGAGGTGAGCGATGCGGCCAACGCCGTCGTCGATGGCGTCGACGCGATCATGCTGGCGGGTGAGACAGCGGTTGGCGCGTTTCCAATTCAGGCAATCGAGACCCTCGATCGCGTCGCACGCGATGCCGAGTCCGACCTGCGCGCTGCTGGAAACGCGCCGACTCAGGCCCTGCCTGAGGCGTGGCACGGGCCGTCCCTCTGCGAAGCCGCCGTCACGCTCGCCGCCGGGGGTGAGGCCGACGCGATCGTCGCGGTCACGAGAGGCGGCCAAACGGCCCGCATGCTGTCGCGGCTGCGTCCGAGTGTCCCGATCTTCGCGGCCACCGACAGTGAGCCGATGGCACGATGGCTGACGCTGCCCTGGGGTGTGGTGCCGATCGTCACGACTCTGGGCTCGGACATCGACGAAGCGCGCACTCGGGTCGAGCGGTTGCTGCTCGCCCGAGAGTTGCTTGCGCCAGGCTCGGTGGTCGTCTTCGTCAACGTCTCTGCGGATATCGGTGCCGACGGATCGAATTTCCTCAAGCTGGGTCGCCTGGGCGACTGATTCCATCGGCTCTCCGACACCATGAATGCGACGGATGCCACGGAGCTGCTGGCCACCTGGGGCTATCCGGCGTTTGTGGGCAGCCTCGCGGCGACAGGGTTCGGTTTCCCGATCCCCGAGGACCTGCTGCTCCTTGCAGGCGGCTACCTCATCTCGGTGGACATCTTCGGGTGGCCGGCAGCCTGGGCGCTTGGCGTCGCCGGGCTCATGGCGAGCGATGGCTTCCTGTATGCCGCTGGGCGTCGGCTTCGACACGAATCTATCGAGGGTACGAAGCTCGAGCGTTTGCTTCGCCCGGAGCGGATCCGGACGGCCACCGCGTGGTTTGATCGACTCGGATCTCCGGCCATTTTCGCCGCGCGATTCGTTCCCGGCAGTCGCGCGATCGTGTTCGTGACGGCCGGGCTCCGCGACGTGCCACCAGGACGCTTCGTCGCGCTGGACTCGCTGGCAAACGTCCTCTGGGTGCCCATCGTGCTCGCGATCGGCAGCGCGCTTGGCGATCGAATCGGAGACCTCGAACAGGCGCTCGAGTACGCGACCTGGGTCGTCATGCTTGCCGTCATCGTCGGCATTCTGCTCTTCCTGGTGTGGCGTCGCTGGGGGCGAGAGGAGTCCAAGCTCTAAGGTTAGAAAATCGCCTTCACAACCTCGACCGTAGGGCGCGGGCTTCAGCCCCGCCCCTCCGTACGCACCAGTGCGCGCGTTCGCGGTCATTCCGTCGTTACGGTCGCGTGCTACTTCGACCGCCGGCCACTGGTCCAGTAGAGCACGCCGCCGATCAGGATGATCAAGACCGCTTGAAGGACCAGGTTCGCCTCGTAGTTCAGGACGTTCACCGTGCCGGACGGTGGTACGAACGTCAAGCCCACCGCCAAAGCGGTCGCAAGAAACCCCACGCCGGCCACCAGCCACAGACCGAGTCTGCCGCCCGGAATCCGGTGCACGCTGGGGCCCTCGGATGTCGCGGGCCGCAAAAGAATCGCCGAGACAAACAGGTAGAGATATGGAATGAAGTAGATCAGGATCGTCAGGTTCACGAGGATGTCGTACGATTCCTGGATCGAGGTCTGGCTTCCGGTGGCCGAAAGGAAGAGGCTGCTGAGGAAGACTGCCGACGAGATGATCCCTTGCGTGATCAGCGCTACGTGAGGTGTTCGGTACTTCGGGTGCATGCGCGCGAACGCCGACGGCATCACGCGGTCGACACCGGCCGCGAACGGGACCCGCGCCGCACCTGCCGTCCAGGAGCTGTTGCCCGCCAGCGCACCGAGCGCGATGAGGGCGCCCGTGAGTCCTCCCAGGCCCGCGAGGCCGACGCGCTGCGAGACGATCTCGATGGCGTCGGCGATACCGCTTCGCTCGGCCAGGGCCGTCGACGGAACGGCGACCAGGACGGATGCCGACCCCAGCATGTAGATGACCGTTGTCGCGATGCCGGCGATGAGAATGCCCCTGGGGATGGTTCGCTTGGGATCCTTCACCTCCTGTCCGACGAAAGACGTGATCTCGAAGCCGGCGAACGCGAAGCACATGGCCGACCAGAGGCTCAGCGTCGAGAAGTAGTCCCCGTCCGGCCAGAGTTCCGTCGGTGCGAACGACGTCGCGGACCCGAAGGTCGCGAAAGCGACGGCCCCGGCCACGATCAGCAGCGTCGCCGGAATCCACGTTCCGATGCTGCCGACGTTCTGGAGCCATTTGGCCGTTTTCAGGCCCAAGATGTTGATGCCGACGCAGAACCAGAGCCCGGCGAGTACGAATGCCACCGAATAGACGGGGCTTTCAGCCAGTGCCGCAAACCGATCGCCGAAGACCAGCAGCGCGTTCGCGGCGGCAAACAGCAACAGCGCCGGGAAATAGAACAGATTGTTCACCCACAGGCACCATCCACACACGAATCCATGGACCGGACCCAGCGCGCGCCGCGTCCACGCATATAGGCCGCCCTGGTCGGGATGTCGGCTGGCTAGCTCCATCAGGACGGCTGCCAGGGGTATGAAGAACGTGAGGCAGGCAAGCGCCCACAGCGTGACCGACGGCGCGCCGGCTCGGGCGCCCCGAGTGATCCAGCGAAGCCCGACCACCGCGACGAGGTTCATCAAGACGACGTCGCGCAGCCCGAGCGCCGCGATGAACTCCCCCGGTCGGCGAGACGTCGAACTCGGGCTCATCGACATCGCGACGTTCGGGTCGTACCCTTCGAGGGGCGGCCCTTCTTGCCAGAGGTCTGTACTTCACGCTCGGCAATGACCGCTTCGGGACCCTCTTCGATGTAGCGTTTCAGCCACCGTAGCGATGACTTCCAGCCTGGCGTGATGACCGAGTAGTACCGATTCCACTTAAGGGTCTCTTCGTGGCCGTTCTGGACGACCCGCAGCCGCGAGACGGGCCCCTCGACGGTGCAGGTGACCTCGAGCCCCATGGGCCCGATGGGGTCGCCCTCGGGCGGAACCCAGTAGGCGTCGGCCACGAAGAACTCGCGATCGGATCGATACTCCATCACGGCACCGTGGAAGACGCCCCCGAGCGGACCGAGCAGATCGTCGCGGACCTTCGTGGCCGGCCATTCCACGGCATAGACGCCCAGCGGGCGGGGCGTGGTCACTGAGTTCTCGGTATTCCACCAGAGCGTCAGAGCCTTGGCGTCGAAGAACGCCGCCAGGACGACCGGCGGTGGCGCCGCAATCAGCAGCGAATGGTCGAAGTTCATCTCGGCCGATACTATCGACCCGCACGAAGCGCGTCAAAACCCCAAGCTGCGTCACCTCGGGGTGATACAGTCGATCGTCATGGACACACAGCCGCTCGCCTATCGATCCCACGTTCCTCGAGAGCGACGATGCACGCGGCCTTCGCATTCTGGCCGAGTATCTCGAGCCTCTCAAGCGGTTCCGTGAGCAGAACATCCAGGAGACGGTGGTCTTCTTCGGCTCGGCCCGCGTGCACAGTCGACGACGAACCCAGAGTGCACTCACGCGAGCGAAGGCGAGCACGCGACGCAAGCGCTCAACACGCGACGACGAGAAGCTGCGTCGCGCGAAGAAAGCGGTCGAGTGGTCGCGCTTCTACGAGGATGCCAGGGAGGTGGCCCGGCTCGTGACGGCCTGGAGCCTGGCGCTCGAGTCCGAGCGCCATCGGTTCGTGGTCTGCTCGGGCGGTGGGCCTGGCATCATGGAGGCGGCCAACCGTGGCGCATGTGAGGCCGGCGGCAAGGCGATTGGCCTCAATATCCAGCTGCCGTTCGAGCAGGGCCCGAATCCATACATCACGGAAGGACTGCATTTCGAGTTCCGCTACTTCTTCATGCGCAAGTTCTGGTTCGCGTACCTGGCAGAGGCGCTGATCGTGTTCCCTGGTGGATTCGGCACGCTGGACGAGCTTTTCGAGTTCTTGACGCTTGCACAGACGCAGAAGCTCTCCAAGCGAATTCCGGTCGTACTCTACGGACAGGAATACTGGGAACAGGTGCTCAATTTCGAGCCGATGGCCGAGTGGGGTGCCATCTCCGAAACTGACATTGACCTGTTGCACCGGGTCGATGACCCGACCTCGGCCTTCGAGTACGTTCGGGACTATCTCGTGGAACAGCACCTGGCCACGACCGAGGTCGAACGGGAGGGTGGTCCGAGGCTGGCCACCACGCTGGGACGCTGACCACGTGTGTTCGGGATTGCGTCGCGCGCCGCCTCATCCGAGCGGATCTCAGTAGAGAAGGTATTGTGCGCGGAGTTCGAGAAAGGCCGTTCGGTCGGCGTCCCAGTCCTCGACGATGGCGGCGAGCGGAGCATCAGCCTCGATGTGCTGCCGCAGTCGATCCGATCCGGCCAGAATGTCGATCGGCGTCTTCTCGTGCTCGTATTCGTACGGGGGTTCGCGCCACGAGAATCGGTCCCTCGCCTGCGCCCGCATCAATTGCATCAGTGCCACCGCGGTCGCGACCGGCCTGAACACACCGCGATCCAGCACGTGCAGCTGGCATCCCCCGCACGACGTGCCCGCGTGCTTGTGGAACGTCGGCTCGAACCATACGGGTCGAACATGCACGCCCGGTAGCCCTGCACGTTCGAATTCGGCCGTGAGGCGGTAGGGGTCGATCCAGGGCGCTCCGATCAGCTCGAACGGCCGCGTGGTGCCTCGACCCTCCGAGACGTTCGTGCCCTCGAACAGCACCCCACCCGGATAGACGATCGCCGAGTCGAGCGTTGGGATGTTGGGCGATGGAATGACCCAGGGGAGCCCGGTCTCATCGTGGTACATCGACCGGTCCCAGCCGTCCATCGAAACGACCTCGAGCGATGCGCCCAGTCCGTACTCTTCGTTGAACAGGCGGGCGAGCTCGCCGATAGTCATTCCATGTCGCAGTGGGATCGGAAACTGGCCGACGAACGACCGGAACGCGGGAACGAGCCTTGGCCCCTCGACTGCCGTGCCGCCGATCGGGTTCGGCCGGTCGCAGACGATGACGTCGACACCGTGGCGGGCGGCCGAGACGAGGCAGTTGGCCATCGTGTAGATGTACGTGTAGACGCGTGTCCCGACATCTTGCAGGTCGACGACGAGCACGTCGACATCGGCAAGCATCTCCGCCGTGGGCTCTCTCGTTTCGGAGTACAACGAATACACGGGGACCCCGTGGCGCACGTCCTGCGCGTGCGGGGTCTCGATCATGTTTTCCTGCGCGTCGGAGTGAAAGCCGTGCTGAGGCCCGAACAGTGCTGTGACCTGAGCGTTCGGATGGCTCGCGAGACGATCGACGGAATGGCGAAACGCGCGGTCGACCGATGTCGGATTCGAGACGACTCCGATGCGGCGCCCCTCGAGCCTGGAGCTCCCGGATGTGAGCAGCCGATCGATGCCGAGCGTCAGAGGCATCGATCCTCCAGGGTTCCAACTTCGCGCATTCGGAATCCGGTCACGGTGGTCACTCCTCCGCTGACGGCAGTCGCGCTGCCTCGACGCTCCGCTCGGCGATTTCCACGTCAGCGACGATGTCGTTGCCCGAGTCCCAATCAGCGCCCCTGTGGCCGACCCCGGACGGCGTTGCCGACATGGCCGACCGAGCCATCTGCGCCGACTGAGGCCCGGCCGGGAGGAGCACGAGCCCGATCAGGTACAGCACGAGGCCTCCGAAAGCGATGTAACCGGCCGACGGTGCCTGCGGCTCGAACTCGAGGGTGCCCAGCGTGAAGCCCTCGAGCAGGGTCGTTACCACGCGCTTCGTCATGCCACCGTCCGGGGCATAGAGCGACGCGAGCACGATGTGCTTGAGCACGAAGGCCGACCCTAGCAGCACGAGCAGGCTATGAAGCAGTCGACCCGCTTCGGGAGCGGCGGCCAGCGTGTTCCAGAGAAGCAGCACGAAGAACGTGTTGAAGATCAGGTGGAGCAGTCCGGTCTCCGGAGCGATCGAGTTGAAGATCTGGGCGCTGGCACCGTACAGCGTCAGGAGCACGATGGCTCCGGAGAGATTCTCGACGGTCGACCTGTCGCCGTTCATGAGCCGCTGAGGAACCAGCCGTCGGCCTCGCACGAGGACGCTCACGAGTAGCATCGCGAGCACGAGTGAGATCAACGGTGGCGGTACCAGCCGAAAACCGGAATCGTCCGGAGCGATGCGCAAGCCTCCAACCATCGCGACCGTCAGGAAGATCAGCGGCAGCACAAAGCCCTCGCGGACGGCCGTGTCGTCGCTCGAGTCCTGGCGGCGGCTCGTCTCGTTCATTTTCGCGTTCGGAACAGCTTGAGCGGGTTGAGGTCGTCGGCATCCTTGACGATGCCCCGTTCGAGTTCGGCTCGCAACTCCGCGCCCGTGTGCATCATCAGGTTCGGGTCTGACACCTCGACGATGCCTGTACCAGACAGACGTGCCGAGCGATCCACCGCCTCGAGGCCCGCTTGGTACAGCTCGTCGTCGTGGTACAGCCGACCCCAGCCTTCGCGATAGTAGCTGTAGGCGATGTAGAACTGGATGGTGGGATCGCGCCGGGCCGGGTCGGCTCGCTCGAACGTGACTCGAGCCTCCGGAAATCGGTCGGACCGGAAGTAGCCGAGCGCCTCGTCGAGCGCCGCCTCATCGATGCGATAGGCTCCGATCTCGGCCTGCAATCCGCCCGTAACCTCGGAGATCGTTCGCGGCTGCTGGCCGTAGAGCCACAGGATGAAGAGGCCGCAAGCGGCGACGCAGACGAGCCCGGCGATACGGACCAGCGATCCTCGCATCGGTGCATTGTAGGGCGAGTAGGGCGAATGGGGCGAGTGGGGCGAATGGGGCGAGTGAGGCGAGTGAGGCGAGTGGGGCGAGTAGGGCGAGTAGGGCGAGTAGGGCGAGTGGGGCGAGTAGGGCGAGTAGGGCGAGTGGGGCGAGTAGGGCGAGTAGGGCGAGTGGGGCGAGTAGGGCGAGTAGGGCGAGTGGGGCCAGTGGGGCGAGTGGGGCCAGCGGGGCCAGCGGGGCGAGTAGCGCCAGTGGGGGAACCCGGCTCACTCGCGTGCTCTCCCTCCTTGCCCTACTTGCCCTCCTTGCCCTACTGGCCTCACTCGCCCCATAACTCGTTCAGTCGCTGGTCGCGCCCGCACCCGAAGCGATACAGCTTGTACCGGAGTGGGTTCTTCGTGTAGTAATCCTGGTGGTACTCCTCGGCGGGCCAGAACTGCTGGGCTGCCCCGATCTCGGTCACGATGGGCTCGCTGAACGGCTTGCTCTGTTCGAGCTTGGTGAGCGATGCTTCGACCGCCTTCTTTTGCGCCTCGTCGTGGTAGAAAATGGCGCTCCGGTACTGGGAGCCCCGATCGCAGAACTGGCGGTTCGGCGTTGTCGGATCGATGTTGCGCCAGAAGACCGCGAGCAGTTCTTCGAACGTGATCTTCGACGGGTCATAGACGATCTCGACGGCCTCCGTGTGGCCCGTGATGCCGGCTGAGACCTCCTCGTAGGTGGGGTTCTCCCGCTGGCCGCCCGAGTAGCCGGAAGTTGTCGAGATGACGCCGTCCAGCTTGTCGTAAGGCGGTTCCATGCACCAGAAGCAGCCCCCGGCGAACGTCGCCTTGGCGAGCGACGGGGTCGCGTCCGGTTGCTGGGCCCGCACCGGGCTGCCGCCGAGGTGGAACATCCCGAACGACAGGGCGAGCGCTGTGTAGACGGCCGACAGAATTCTCATGTGACTCTCCTGTGAACCCATTCTAACGTGCTTCGTCGGCCCGCCACACGAGCGCCGTTCTCTCTGGAATCTTGGCTGGGCCCCCATCCATTCGGTTATTTGCCCGATCTTGGCCTTCTATCGATTAGGAATCGTATAGGATTTGCACTCGAACACGCGTTGCCGGCGCCGACCATCTGAGTCGTTCAGGCCGATCCTGGCCGGACATCCGACAGCACCGAAGTCGGGCACACGATGATGAGATAGTTGCGGCATTCCGCACCTCTGAGCTGGCTCGATCGGCTATCTGGTCGTTTTCGCACGAGCATCTACCGGTCACTGCGACGCCTTCAGGCCAACCTGCGACGCTCCTCCGAGGTCGACGAACGCCTCAGCTCCATCAGCCGAGAGTCGAAGGAGCTCAGGGCAGAGCTCAAGGCCTTGAAACAGCGGCGGCGAAACGAGGTGAACGCGCTGAAAGCCAGGGTCCGCTCTGCCCGGCAGCGGGTCTCTGGGCTGCAGGACACGGTCCGGGAGCATCGCGACGCCCGGCGTCAACAGGCCAAGGCGTTCGAAGCCATGCTGAACGTGCGGTATCGATCTCTGTTGAAGTCCTCCGGCAAGGCAGGGATGACCGACATCGAGGCGGGTTTCGTTGAGCGATCCGGGAGTTACCGCAAGGCGGTCGCCTGCGGCGACAAGCTGCTCGAGGGGTCCGAGACTGATTCAGTACGGATGGGCGACCTGACGTGGTGGGTCCCGCGCGATGAGCGGAGAGAGGGCCAGCTCGCAGATCGCATCCTTCGCGCGCGGTGGCTGCCGCTGATGGACATCGCTGGAACGCGGCAGCTCACCGTGGGCCACACCATGTTGGATATCGGCGCCAACATTGGCACGACTGCCGTTCCCCGCGTGATCCTCGGGGACTTCCAGCGTGTCTACGCCGCCGAACCGCACCCGACGAACTACGCGTGCCTCGTCCAGAACGTGCTGAAGAACGGTCTGGGCGGACGTGTACTGCCAGACCAGGTGGCAATCTCCAACTCGAACGGCGAAGCGTTGATGAGGGGTGCGAATCGGATCGGCACTCCCAGGCTGCTTCCAACGGCACCTGATGATCTGCCGGGGCTCTTCCCGGTTCCATGTCTCACCCTGGACGCCTGGGTGAAGTCGATGGGTGTCGATCTCGATCGTGTTGCCTTCGTGAAGTCAGACACGCAAGGATGGGAACCGTTCGTTCTGGGTGGGGCGGAGGAGGTTCTCGAACGTGAGCATATCGTGTGGGAGATCGAGTTCAGCCCTCGGTTGCTGACTCGAGCGGACTGCGACCCCAAGGAGTTTTGCGCTCAGCTCGAGCGGCATTTCACGCACTTCACGGACTTGAGGAGTCAGCACGACACCATCCGTCCCACGAGCGACCTGCAGGCAACCATGGCTGAGCTCGGTCAGCCGGGCGAGCCCCGATACACCAATCTGCTGCTGTTGACCTTGCCCGCAGTCTGATGGTCGGGCGGACCAGCCGGCGCCGCCAGGGAAAGTGTCGACGCCGTACGTCAGAGCGTCGTCGGGTCGCGGAGCATGACCTTGCCTCTGGTTGCACACATGGTGATCGTCTCTCGTTCGAGATCGTGCAGTCGTCCACGGCTGTCCGATTCCCTCCAGGAACGAGGCGCCTGTCTCCAAACACGGTGACGCTGATGGACGGCTGCCCAAGCAGTTCCTGCAGGTAGGCGAGGCCCCCCTTAATTGAAGCAGGAGCGAGGCGTAGGTGTGACGAAGATCGATGTCTGACGGAAATCGTGGAAGCGGATGCGCCGCAGCTTCGCCTGGCCAGTTCAATGTCGCGCACAGCTGCCAGGGTCTGGTCAGGCTAACCAGGCCGTTTGTTGCTTCGCAGTTAAAGCTGGTGCGGAAGAGGGGATTCGAACCCCTACGATGTTGCCACCGCCAGCCCCTCAAGCTGGTGCGTCTGCCAGTTCCGCCACTTCCGCGGCATTGTCTCGACTGCGGGCCGGACGTTAGTCCGGCTGGTCCGGCGGTGTTGCTGCCGGCTCGGGTGTCTCGGAGTCCCCGGCATCCGAAGGCTCGGCCGCTGCCGGCTCGCTCGACTCCGTCGCAAGCGGCTCCGTTGCAGGCGCGGCTGTCGTCGCTGCTGGCTCTTCTATCTCGTCGACGGGCGCGCCTGGAACGCCGCTCAACACCGATCCAGGACCCTGTTGTCCGACGATGGCGAGTGCAAGTGCTCCGAGCATGAACAGCGCTCCGAACACGGCCGAGGCCCGTGATAGCACGGTTGCGCTGCCTCGTGCGCCAAACGCCGTCTGGCTGCCGCCGCCGCCGAATGCGCTGGCGATATCACCGCCCTTGCCCTGCTGCAGCAGCACCACCAATAGCAGCAAGAGGCACACCAGCACGTACACACCGTTCATGACGTAGTAGACCATCTTGACTCCGATTATACCGCCGGGGGTTGGCTCTTGACCACGATGTCGTGGAAGCTCTGCACGTCGAGGCTCGCCCCGCCGACGAGCGCGCCGTCGATTTCCGGCTTCGCGATCAGCTCTTCGATGTTCGCCGGCTTGACGCTGCCGCCGTAGATGATTCGTATCGCCTCGGCGGCCTCGGTCCCGAATGACTCGCTCAGCCTGGTGCGGATGTGCGCGTGCGCCTCGCCCGCTTGAGCGGCGGTCGCGACTCGGCCCGTGCCGATCGCCCAGACGGGCTCGTACGCGATCACCAGATCAGACGCCGATCGGGCCTCGAGACCGTCCAGGCCTTGCCGCAACTGACGATCGAGCACTTCGAGGGTCCGGTTGGCCTCTCGCTCCTCGAGCGTTTCCCCAACGCACACGATGGGCGTGAGCTCCGCTGCGAGCGCCGCTCGGATCTTACGACTGACCCCTTCGTCGAGCTCTCCGAAGAGCGTGCGGCGCTCCGAGTGCCCGATGACGACGTAGTCGGCGCCAGCCTCGGCCAGCATCGGCCCGCTGATTTCCCCGGTGAATGCGCCCTCGTTCTCCCAGTACAGGTTCTGTCCGGCGACCCCGACGTTGGTGTTTCGCACCGCCTCACACACGCCGTGCAGCGCCGTGAACGGCGGAGCCACGACGATTTCGACATCCTCGATGTCGATCACCAGGCCCTTGAACTGCTTGGCGAAGACGACCGCTTCCTGCACGCTCTTGAACATCTTCCAATTGGCCGCAACGAATGGTTTGCGCATGATCGTGCCTCGTGCGAGGGTTACGTCGCGTCCGGGAGCACCTCGACGCCCGGCAGCGACCGACCGCCCAGGAACTCGAGCGACGCGCCGCCTCCCGTCGAGATGTGGCTGATCTGGTCTGCGACCCCTGACCTCGACAGGGCCGCGATCGAGTCGCCGCCTCCCACGATGGTCGTGCCGTCGACCTGGGCCACGGCACGCGCGACGGCGTTGGTGCCGGCCGCGAACTCATCGATCTCGAAGACACCCATCGGACCGTTCCACACCACGGTCTTCGCGCCTCGGACGCTGTCGCTGTACCGCGCGGCGGTCTTCGCCCCGATATCGACCCCGAGCCTGTTGCCGATCGTCGGGTCGTCCGTCGCCAAGGTCTCGTGCGGCAGGCCCGTTTCGAGTCGCTCCACTACGATATGGTCTTCGGGCAACTGCAGATGCACACCGCGCTCGGCCGCCGTGCGTTCGATCTCGCGGGCGGCGTCGATCCGGTCGTCCTCGACGAGCGACCGGCCGATAGGCAGGCCTCGTGACTTGAGGAACGTGTAGGCCATCGCGCCTCCGATGATCAGCGAGTCCACGCGGCTCAGCAGGTTCGTCACGACCTCGATCTTGTCCGACACCTTCGCGCCGCCCAGCACGGCGACGAATGGCCGCGCAGGAGTCGACAGCGCACGACCGAGGTAGTCCAGCTCCTGAGCCATCAATAGACCAGCCGCCGCATCGCTCGTGAACCGAACGATGGCTTCGGTCGAGGCGTGCGCCCGATGCGCGGCGCCGAACGCATCGTTGACGTAGACCTCTGTCAGCCCGGCAAGCGCCTTCCCGAACTCTCCGTCGTTCCGCTCCTCGGCCGCATGGAACCGCAGGTTCTCTAGCAGCGTGACGCCGCCCGGTCCGGCCTGCTGGATCGCGGTGACTGCTGCTTCGCCGATCGAATCCTTGGCCATCACGACTGGCCGCCCGAGCAACCCCGCCAGCCGCGTCGCCACCGGTGACAGGCTGAGCTCCGGTCGCGCCGTACCCTTCGGCCGCCCCAGATGAGAGGCCAGCACGACCGTGGCGCCCCGGTCGAGAGCATACCGAATCGTCGGGAGGGCGGCGCGGATCCGGGTGTCATCCTGAACCACGCCGTCCTTCAGCGGGACATTGAAGTCAACGCGAATGAGGACCGTGCGCCCGTCGAGGCGCATGTCCGCGATCGTCCGCTTTCCCAAGGTGTGCTACAGCCCTTGCGAGGCGATGTACTGCAGCAGATCGACGCAGCGGTTCGAGTAGCCCCACTCGTTGTCGTACCACGACAGCACCTTGACGAAGTCATCACCCATGACCCGCGTGCTGATCGCATCGACGATCGACGAGTGCGGATTGCCCTTGAAGTCGATCGAGACGAGCGGCTCCTCGCAGTACTGAAGGATGCCGGTCAGCTCGCCGTCTGCTGCCGTCTTCAGGACCGCGTTGACCGAATCGGTGGTGGCCTTGCGCTCCACGACGGCGGTCAGATCGACGACCGAGACGTTCGGCGTCGGCACACGCATCGAGCTGCCGTCGAGGCGACCCTTCAGCTCCGGCAGCACCTCTCCTACCGCGATGGCCGCACCCGTCGTGGTGGGGATGATCGACAGCGCTGCGGCGCGCGCGCGGCGCAAATCCTTGTGTGGGAAGTCGAGCAGTTGCTGGTCGTTGGTGTAGGCGTGGACTGTCGTCATCCAGCCTCGCACGATGCCGAAGTTGGCATGAAGCACCTTGGCGACCGGTGCCAGGCAGTTGGTGGTGCAGGAAGCGTTCGAGATGATCTGGTGAGCGGACGGGTCGTAGTCCGACTCGTTCACGCCCAGCACGACAGTCACGTCGGGGCCCTTGGCCGGCGCGGTGACGATCACCTTCTTGGCCCCTCCGGCAAGGTGCTTGGCCGCATCGTCACGCTTCGTGAAGAACCCGGTGGACTCGAACACCACGTCCGCGCCCAGTTCGCCCCACGGCAGCTTGGCCGGATCTCGCTCGGACAGTACCCTGAACCGATCGGCGCCAACGACGATGTGGCCATCGGCGGCGTGGATTGGGCCGTCGAGGTTGCCCAGGATCGAGTCGTACTTCAGGAGATGCGCGAGCGTGTCGGCGTCCGTCAGGTCGTTGACGGCCACCACGTCGACCCCACCCTTCGCCATCGCCGCCCGCAAGATGTTGCGGCCGATCCGTCCGAACCCGTTGATACCGACCTTGATCGCCATGAAATCCTCCGCCGTGCAGGGCTAGCGTGCCAAGAGTATGAAGACGCGTTTCACCGAGACGCCAAATGTATAATCTTAGCCAACGGCTTTCGGCTGGTCAAACGGCTAAACCCCCGGGGTGGCAACGCTTGCACCGACTCGGACCGCGTTCTATACTCCGGCGGTCATACGGCCATCTTCGACCCGCCATGGGCCGACCCCCATGTACATTGCCTATAGCTTCCTGACGGTCCTCGCGTTTCTGCTGGCCTCGCCATACTTTCTCTACCAGGCAGTTCGGCACCGGAAGCACGTTGGCAGCTTCGCCCAGCGGCTGGGTTACCTCCCGAGCTCGTTCAACCCGGAGCGACGAGACTCCGTCTGGGTGCACGCTGTCTCCGTCGGCGAGGTCCTGTCCGCTAGGCCGCTCCTCGCCGAACTCGGTCTTCGCCATCCGGAGCTGCGCCTTGTCCTCTCGACGACGACAATCACTGGTCAGGATGTCGGACGGCGGCACTATCCGGACGTGGACGTGTGCTACTTCCCGTTCGACCTACCGTGGATCGTGAGCCGGACCCTGGAGGTGGTGAGACCCCGGCTGTTTCTCATGGTCGAAAACGAGATCTGGCCCAACGTGCTCAAGGCCTGCCACGAGCGCGGTGTGCCGACGTGCTTGGTAAACGGCCGAATCTCCGCACGGTCATTCCCGCGGTACCGGCTGGTCCGTCCATTATTTCGACGGGTGCTCGCCAACATCGACCAGTGCTGCGTCCAAGACGAGGAATCGGCTCGCCGGCTGATCGGGCTCGGTGCCGAGCCGAGCCGCGTGACCGTGACGGGCAGCCTGAAGTTCGATGCCGTGGAGTCGCCCGGCACCGCGGCGAGCGCGACCGTGCGTGATCCGGTCTTGCGCTATTTCCGCCTTCCTGACACCCGCTCGGTCATCATGGCCGCCAGCACCAGGCGGGGCGAGGAGGAGCCGGTCCTGCGGGCCTTCGCGCGGGTGCGAACGACGTCACCCACGAGCCTCTTGATCGTGGCCCCGCGACATCCGGAGCGGTTCGGCGAGGTCGCGCAGCAAGCTGAACGCATGGGGTTCTCGGTCGCTCGACGAAGCGAGCTGCGAATCGACGCCGAGCCGCGCGCCGACGTCGTGATTCTGGATTCAATCGGCGAATTAACGCGGCTCTATCGCGTGGCGACGGTTGTGTTCGTCGGCGGCAGCCTGGTCGATTGGGGTGGCCACAACATCCTCGAGCCGGCCGTGTTCGGCAAGCCGATCGTCTTCGGCCCGCACATGCAGAACTTCGCCGAGATCGCCGAGGCCTTCGTCTCGCACGATGCCGCCTGGCAGGTCGACTCGGCGGGCGAGCTCGAGGACGCATTGCTTCGGCTACTCACCGACCCAGTTCGCCGCGCGAGCCTCGGCGCGGCCGCCAAGGCTCTCGTCGAGTCGAGCCGCGGCGCGATTCAGAAGACCCTCGGCGTGATCGATCAGCTGCTTCCTGCCGCGACGACATCACCGGCCGGCGCGGCCGGATCGCTGAGAAGGATACAGTGAGGCAGGGCTCAGGACTCAAGGTTCAGGGACTGAGGTCCCAGGACTGAGAACTACCCACCAATCACCACCCACCAATCACCATTCACTACTCACCACCCACCACTCACCAATCACCTCCACGAAATGTTCGGAGACCTAGACAGCCGCGAGCCCGAGGCGCCTGGCGCCAAGAGTGACGACACCGGGCGTCCGGCTACCATCGCCCGAACCCACTGGCAGCTCCTGAGCCGCCTCTACGGAGCCGTCGCTCGACAGCGGCGCGCCTGGTACCAGCGCCATCCTGGGGCTCGCCGCCGGCTCGACTGTCCGGTCGTCAGCGTCGGGAACCTCACGCTGGGCGGGAGCGGCAAGACGCCCGTCGTCGCCCACGTCTGTCGGATCCTGCTCGAGATGGGTGAGCGCCCGTCGGTTCTGAGCCGGGGATACGGGCGTCGCGACGCGGCCGATGGCGTCGTCACGGTGCGTGATCCAGAGCGCATCCACGCGGATCTCGCGCGGGCGGGCGACGAGCCACTGATGTTGGCCCGGGCGCTCGATGGCGTCACCGTGCTGGTGTCTTCGAGCCGTTACCTTGCGGGTCGTGTCGCTGAACGGCGCTTCGGATGCACGGTGCACGTCCTCGACGATGGGTTCCAGCACCTCGAGCTTGACCGCAGCGTCGATCTCCTCGTGGGCCACGCCGCGGACCTACGGACTGGACTGCCTCTGCCCGCCGGACGCCTGCGGGAGCCTACCGATGTCGCCCGCAACGCTGACGCTCTCATCGTGTTCGACGATGACCGGGAGGGCGTGGAGCAGCTCGCCGAGTTGCTCGCGGTCCCGCGAGCGTTCTCGGCTGTACGGATGCTCGAGGATGCACGCCTGCTCGAGCCGATGGGGCGCCAGGTGCCTGCGACCCCGTCGACGCGAGCGCTGGCGCTTGCCGGCGTTGCCCGCCCGGATCGCTTCTTCGCCGACGTACGCGCTCAAGGGTGGACGGTTGCCGGTCAGCTGGCGTTTCGGGATCATCATCGGTTCTCGCGATCGGACATCGAGCGCATCCTCGATGGCGCCAAGCAGGTGCGCGCCGAATTGATTCTGACCACAGAAAAGGATGCCGTGCGCCTTCGGCAATTCCGACCCTTCCCGATTGCGGTGGCGTGGTTGCCGCTCCAGGTGGCGGTCCAGCCGCGCGTGGCCTTTCGCGAGTGGCTCCACCAGCGGCTCACGGCGGCACGACGCGTCGACCGGACCCAGGCTCGGGCTGAGGCGCTCGCCCTGCCACGCTCGAGACCCGCGTGACGATCACACGTTCCGTCCGACACCGCCTCGAGTACTCTGTGGCACTCGCTGTCAGGGGGGCGACCCGCTTCGTGCCCAATCGAGTAGCGCTGGCCTTCGGCTCGGCACTTGGAGCGCTCGTCTACATACTCGATCGACGCCACCGTAGGGTCGCGGATCGAAACTTGGCGATGGCGTTCCCATCCAAAACGGCCTCGGAGCGTCGGCGCATCACGTTCTCCGTCTTCGTCCACCTGGGCCGCCTGCTGATGGGGTTCCTGAAGTTCGGGACGCTGTCGCCAGACAAGATGCGGGCGTTGATCGAGATCGAGGGAGAGGATCGCATCAGGCAGGCCCTGGCTCGCGGCAAGGGCGTCTTGATTCTCGCGGGTCACTTCGGATTCTGGGAGATGCATGCGCTCGGGCACAGCCTGGTCATCGGTCCGATGTCGGTCATGGCTCGCCCGCTCGACAACCCCCACCTCGCCAACCTGCTAGTCCGTGCTCGCGGCGTGACCGGTACCTCCGTCATCCAGCGACGTGGTGGACTTCGTCGTGCGATGCGAGCGCTTGCCGCCAATCACTCCGTTGGGTTCCTGATCGACCAGCACATTCACGGAGCCGACGCCGTGCTGGTCAACTTCTTCGATCGCCAGGCCGCGACGACTTCGGCCCTGGCGGCTCTTGCCCTTCGGACCGGGGCGCCCGTCGTTCCCGTCTTCACCCTCCCGCTCGCAGGCGGACGCTACAAGCTGGTGTACGAGAGCGCCGTCGACCCGCCGGACGCCGAACAACCTGATGCCATTCCAGTGTTCATGCAACGCTGCACGGATGTGCTCGAGATGTACGTTCGACGCTACCCGGAGCTCTGGCTCTGGATGCATCGTCGCTGGCGCGACTCGCCGCCTCGGACGATCGGTGACGAGCGCTCGAAGGACGTCAGCCGGGTCGGAGCCCGGGAGTGACGGGCCGTCCGGCGCGGATCGTCGTGCGCTCGCCGAACTGGCTCGGCGACGCCGTGATGGCATTGCCGCTCCTACGCGATCTGCGGCGTCACTTCGCCTCATCCTTCTTGGCCGTCGCGGCGCCCGCCTCCCTGACGACGTTCTACGAATCGGTTCCTGGTGTCGACGCGGTGGTGACGCTCGGCGGCACCCGTCACGGCGGTGCCTGGCAACGACGGGAGCACGATGCCCAGGTGCTCGCCCGCGAGCGGTTCGACCTCGGCGTGCTGCTCCCGAACTCCTTTGGGAGTGCCTGGGTGCTTCGACGCGCGAAGGTGCCTGAGCGCTGGGGCTACAGGGCGAATTGGCGGGGCTGGCTGTTGACCCGCGCGGTGCGACCTCCCCGAGGGATGTCGTCCCGACCGCTTCACCAGGCGCAGTACTATCTCGAACTGGCCCGGGCCCTGGCCATTCAGACAGCAGGGCTCGGGGCGGAGCTCCCGGTCCCGGAGGTGGCCCGTTCGCGAGCGAATCAGGCGCTCCGGGAGGCGGGAGTCGATCCGAGGGAGCACAGGATCGTCGGGCTCGCGCCGGGGGCGGCCTACGGTGGGGCGAAACGGTGGCCCCCGGAGCGGGTCGCCCAGCTGGTCCGCCGCCTGGGCGAATCCGAGGATGTCGTATGCTTGTTCCTCGGGAGTGAGGGCGATCGACCTACCGCGCGGGCCGTCGAAGCTGCCCTGACGACCGGATCGTCGCGTCGCGATATCGATCCGGCGAGCCCCGTACGCACGCTCGATTTCGTCGGCAAGACCGATCTCGGCCTGCTCATGGGCCTGCTCTGGCACTGTCGTGCCGTTGTGTCGAACGACTCCGGAGCGATGCATCTGGCATCGGCGATCGGCAGACCCGTCGTGGCGATCTTCGGACCGACCGACGAACGAGTGACGGCGCCGCTAGGTGAACACCGCCTGCTGCAGCATTCCGTGCGATGCCGCCCGTGCTTGCTGCGTGAGTGCCCGATCGATCATCGGTGCATGAAAGGAGTCACGGTCGAGATGGTGTTCAACGCCGTGCAGGATTACGTTCGTGTCGGATGATCGAGCCAGCCAGACGCCGCCACGCCGTGCCGTGTTCCTCGACCGCGACGGTACGCTGATCGAGGAGGTTGGCTATCTCGATCGGCTGGACCGGATCGAGTTGTACGCCTGGAGCATCGAGGCCGTGCGGCTCCTGTCGCGTGCGGGCTTCGCGGTGGTCGTGGTCACCAATCAATCCGGCGTGGCACGTGGCTACGTGGACGAGGAGTTCGTGGTGCGTGCGAATCGAGAGGTCGATCGGCGCCTGGCTGAAGGGCAGGCGAGCATTAACGCCTGGTTCTACTGCCCGCACCATCCAGAAGGCACGGTGACCGAGTATCGGAAGGTCTGCGACTGTCGGAAGCCGAGTCCGGGCATGCTGCACCGGGCGGCCCGTGAGTTGTCGATCGACCTCCCTCGGTCGTTCGTTGTGGGCGACCGTTGGCTCGACGTCGCCCTGGCCCAGGCCGTCGGCGCGACCGGGTTGCTGGTCCGCACGGGATACGGTTCGGCGCAAGAGGCGGAGCCCATGGACGGCGTTGACGCGGCGGCGGTTACCTCGAACCTCATGGAGGCCGTGAGCTGGATTCTCCGGCAACCCGCATGAAGACTCGTTTGCTCGAGTTGCTCGATCGGTTTCCGTCGCGAACGGTCGCCGTGGTCGGCGATCTCATCGCGGACGAGTTCATCTACGGCCGCGTCGCTCGCGTCTCGCGGGAGGCGCCGGTGCTCATCCTGGAGTACGACTCCACCGAGATCGTCCCGGGCGGCGCGGGCAACGCCGCCAACAACGTCGCCGCGCTGGGTGGGCGCGTCTACCTTGTGGGGCTCGTCGGGCGCGACGAGTCCGGGCGGCGTCTGACGGCGAGCTTGCACCGCCGCGTCGACAAGGGTGGCCTGGTGCGAAGCCAGAGCTTCCGCACGCCGACGAAGACTCGGATTCTCGCCGGAGGTATTCACTCCGCCAAGCAGCAGGTCGTCCGGATCGACCGCGACGTCGATGGAGCCGGTGAGGCCGATGACCGGGCGGCCCTGGTGCGGCAGGCCGAGGCCGCGGCCACGGCGGCGGATGCGGTGGTGCTATCCGACTACGGGTCCGGCCTGATCGCTCCCGCGCTGGCCGGACGCATCAAGGCCGCAATTGCCGGCGCGACGCCGGCTCCGATTCTCGTCGACTCCCGGTACGGCCTGCTCGGATACCGCAGCCTCACGACCTGCACCCCGAACGAGTCGGAAGTCGAACAGTTCCTGGGTGTGAAGATCGACGACGACCTGAAGGCCTTGGAGCGCGCCGGCCGGTCGCTGCTGTCGCGCACGCGAATGAAGTCGGCCCTGATCACTCGCGGCGGCCGTGGAATGGCACTGTTCGAGCCGCGGCGGCCGACGGTGCACATCCCGATCTACGGATCGGACCAAATCGCCGACGTTACCGGGGCGGGAGACACCGTGATCGCCGCCATGAGCATGGCACTGGCGGCCGGCGCGTTGCCCAGCGAGGCCGCAAGCATCGCGAACTACGCGGGTGGGCTCGTCGTGATGAAGCGCGGGACGGCGGTCGTCACCCTCGACGAGCTGCGACATGCCGTAGAGTCCGACTGACGGGCGCGTCAACCCGCCGGGGTGTCGTCGCCAGAGGAGCTGACGTGGGAATGGTCGTCGCCGAGAGTTCGCTCCTCGACCTGGCACGCTCCGAACGGGCCGCTGGCCACACGCTGGCCCTGGCCAACGGCTGCTTCGATGTCCTGCACGTCGGGCACGTCCGGTATCTGGAAGGCGCCGCCCAAGAGGCCGACCGGCTCGTCGTCGCCATCAACGAGGACCGCTCGGTGCGGACGCTCAAAGGCCCCGGTCGACCGATCCTCACGGCGGCGGAACGCGCCGAGCTCGTCGCAGCGCTCCGTTGCGTGGACTACGTCGTGGTGTTCACGGGCGATACGGTGGCGGAGGTCCTGAGACGCCTGCGACCCGACGTGCATTGCAAGGGGACCGACTACACGGTCGACGGCGTCCCCGAGCGTGAGGTCGTGCTGGAGTACGGCGGCCGCACGGCTATTGTCGGCGACCCGAAGGATCACTCGACACGGGATCTCCTGGCGCGTGTCGCCGAAGAGCCCGGTCCTTAGCCCTTGGTCTGTGGTCGTTGTTAAGCGCACCGACCCGAGCGAACCGCTAGTCACCGCCCACCAAACCACCAGCGAAGCCCGATGCACCGTATCCTTATCGTCAGGCTCGGATCGCTCGGTGATATCGTTCACGCGCTGCCGGCGGTGGCAGCCCTCCGTGAGGCGTACCCCGAGGCGAGGATCGACTGGCTCGTCGATGCGCAGTACACTGAATTTCTGCGATTCGTTCCCGTCGTCGACGAGGGTATCGAATGGTGTGACCCGCGTCGAAGCGGCTGGCGGACAGCGTGGAGTGTCCTGCGGCGTCTCCGCGCCGCCCGCTACGATGCTGCCGTCGATCTCCAGGGTCTCCTGAAGTCGGCGATTCTGGCTCGCGCGTCGGGCGCTGTCCGGGTGGTTGGGTTCGCCCGGGCTCACCTGCGTGAGCCAGCCGCCTGCGCGTTCTACCGAGAGGTCGGCCATCCCGAGGACTCGGCCCACGTGGTCGACAAGAATCTCGCGCTGGCTCGTGTCGTGGGCGCGACGGCGACGAGTCGCCGTTTTCCCATCGAGGCGCCTTCGTCAGGGATCGTCGAGGCGGGGCGTGTCTCGGCTGGCATCGGCGAGCGGGCGTTCGCGCTGCTGAACCCAGGTGCGGCGTGGCCGAACAAGCGGTGGCCGCCCGAGCGGTTCGGTCGCCTCGCTGCGCACCTGCAGGAGCGGCATCGGCTGGCGTCGCTCGTCGTCTGGGGACCCGGCGAGCAGGAGATCGCTCATCGTGTCGTCGAGTCGTCCAGCGGTGCGGCCCACCTGGTGCCGGAGACGTCCTTGGGTGATCTCGTGACCTTGACCAAGGCGGCCGAGCTCATGGTGTCGGGTGACACGGGACCGTTGCACATCGCGGCTGCTGTTGGGACGCCGGTGGTCGCGATCTTTGGCCCGACGGATCCCGGTCGCAACGGACCGTGGTCGCCACGGGACGTCGTCGTGTCGCGAAGCGACGTGTGCGTGTGCTACCACAAACGCCGGTGCGTCGGTGAGCGGTGGTGCCTGGAGGATGTCGAGGTCGCTGAGGTCGTGAAGGCCGTCGACCAGCGACTGGCTCGGGGAGCGGATACGACGGATGACGTGAACACTGGCTCGATAGCTCGGGAGATAGACCAGAGCGTTGACTGAAAGCATCGATACCACCGTGGCGAACGCGGAGACGAGTCGCGACGGCCAGCCCCCCGGGGGGGGCGCCGGTTTTCTGGCGCGACGACGCGTGACGATCGGGTTCATCTTGGGCGGTGTCGCCCTATGGCTGGCGCGGCCCACGTGGTGGACACTCGCCATGGGCGGTGTTGTCGCCGTCGTCGGCGAAGCGATGCGCCTCTGGGCCGCGGGTCATCTCGAGAAAGACAGCGAGGTGACGCGGTCCGGGCCATACCGGTGGTTCCGGCATCCGCTGTACGTGGGGTCGGCCATCCTGGGCGCCGGCCTGGCGGTTGCCTCGGCCCAGCCTGTCGTCGCTGGCATCGTCGTGGTCTATCTTGGCGCGACCATGACGGCGGCCGCGCACGTCGAGGAGGCCAGGCTCGACCGCCGATTCGGCGACGAGTATCAGCGCTATCGGGACGGCGTCGCCGCACCCGTGCCGCGGGCCTTCAGCCTCGAGCGGGCCCTGACGACCAATCGCGAGCATCGAGGCATCGTGGGGCTTTGCGTCGGCGTCGGTCTGCTGGCGCTCAAGATGTGGCTGGTCGAGTTTTGATGCCTGATTTGATCCTCGATTTGATCCTGGATTTGATCCTGGTTGCGAAGGAACCAGATCGCCTATAATCATGGGCCGGGCAGTCGGTGACGTGAAGGGGCGGTTAGCTCAGTGGTAGAGCACCGGCTTTACACGCCGGCTGTCACAGGTTCGAATCCTGTACCGCCCACCAACGACATCGCGTGTCACGACGGTGCCGGGTACAATGGTTCGAAGCCGTTCGATGCACCCAACGATCTTGCGGGGTCGTAGTTCAGCTGGTTAGAACGCCGGCCTGTCACGCCGGAGGTCGCGAGTTCGAGTCTCGTCGGCCCCGCCACTCTCCACGCTCGCGGCCATCGACGAGGGGGACGGTCCACACCTCGTCGTTGGCCTCCGATCTGCATCTGTGGCTAATTTGGCCGCCTGAGCCGTGTGATACGATGACGCCACACTGGTATTCGGGATGCCTCTTGGTCAGATCGCCGGTCATCGGCACATCTCCTCCCTGCTGTCTCGGGCGATCCTGAGAGATTCGCTTCCGCCGAGCCTCCTGTTCTCCGGTCCCGCCGGCGTTGGCAAGTACACGACCGGTGTGGCACTCGCTCAGGCTCTGAACTGCCTCGAGGCTCCGGCATCTCAAAGTCCGGCAACCCCAGGCGCGGCCGAGTCCGCTGGTGATGCCTGTGGCCAGTGCGCAGCCTGCACCCGCATCGCACGCGGCATGCATCCGGACGTCATGACGCTCTCGCCTGGTGACACCGGCGCGATCAAGATCGACGCTGTTCGCGAGGCGGTCGATCGCGTCGCGTATCGGCCCTTCGAGGGACGCAAGCGAGTCGTGCTGATCGACGAGGCCGATGCGCTCGGCGCCGACGCTCAGAGTGCATTCCTCAAGACTCTGGAGGAGCCTCCGGACACGTCGCTGTTCGTACTCGTGACGTCGCGGCCCGATGCTCTCTTGCCGACGGTCAGGTCGCGATGCCCACAACTGCGGTTCGGTCGGCTGACGGCCGAAGAGATCTGCGCTGTGCTGACGCGCGCGCACGGTTATTCTGAAGCGGATGCCCGGGCCGTGGCGGCCGCCTCGGGGGGCAGTCTGGGCAAGGCGCTGCAGGAGGCCTCGGAACCGTACCGGGCCGCCAGAGACGCCGCACAGCGACTGCTCGGCGTGGCCGCAACGAACGCCGGGCCGCGTCCGATGCTCACGGGCGCCGCTGAGTTCGTCAAGGGCCCGAAAGCAAGCGGCGGGGCAGCGCGAGATGCGCTGACGCTTCGGCTCAAGGTGATGGCTTCGCTACTTCGTGACCTCCAGGTGTACTCATCGGGGGCACGCGATGGGCTCGTGGTCAACCAGGACATCGCCGCATTGCGGGGATTGACGGTCGCATTCGATCATCGCCGCCTCGCCGGAGCGTTCGCTGCTGTGACTCGGGCGATCGGCGCCGTGGACCGCAACGCAAGCCCGAAGGTCGTCGCCGACTGGCTCGTGTTTCAGCTGTGACACATCCGCGCTCCGCGAGGGGCGCTTGTCCGATACCGCCATGACCGAACCATCATCGTTCGTCAGCGTGAAGTTCTCGAGCGTCGGGCGAGTCCAGAGCTTTCTGCTCGACGAACTTGGCACGGGCTCGACGGCCGCGCCAGGTGAGCAGGTCGTCGTCCGCACCAACCGTGGCAAGGCGCTCGGCCGAGTTACCCGAAGCATTCCGGTTCTGCAGGAGCGACGCCAGCCGTCCGCGCAGTCGCCCGACCACGTCGTGAGGTTGGCGACTCGGGAGGACATCGCGAATCGCTTGAAGCAGGAGCGTCGCGAGCAGGACGCGTACCGCGTGTGCACCATGAAAATCCGCGAGCGCGGGCTCCCGATGAAGCTGTCCCGGGTGGAGCAACTCTTCGATGATCCGAAGCTGATTTTCTACTTCACGGCGGACGGCCGAGTCGATTTTCGGGAACTCGTGCGCGAACTCGCTTCGCACTTCCGAACCCGGATCGAGATGCGTCAGATCGGTCCGCGCGACGAGGCCAAGATGCTCGGTGGCTACGGCTCCTGCGGCCGCCCCCTTTGCTGCACGACCTAGCTGCGATCGTTCGAGCCGGTCACGATCAAGATGGCCAAGCGCCAGAGTCTGAGTCTTAATCCCTCCAAGCTCTCAGGCCAGTGCGGGCGCCTGAAGTGCTGTCTGCGCTTTGAGCTACCCAACGGCCAAGGGGTCACACGAGGCGGCTGCGCCCACGGCGAAGGTTCCATGGCCGACGGCTGCACCGGCTGCTCGTCCGAGCAGTGCGGCAACGGCGGCTGTGAGGGGTGGTCGCGGGGGTGAAGAGGTTCCCGCTCGCGACAGGCTCAGGGCTCATGACTCAGGGCTTCGGGCCTGTCACTTGTCCGTCGATGTTCGAAAAGCAACCCTGAGCCCTCTGCCCGCGCCATGCGAAGCATGCTCCCAAAAATCGGAGTTACCCTCGGCGACCCGAGCGGCATCGGTCCAGAGATCGTCCAGAAGGCTCTGGGCGATGAGCGCGTCCGTAGCGTCTGTGAGCCGATCGTCTACGGTCCGTCGTCCGAGGCGCTCGTAACGTTTCCGACGGGTCAGTTGAGCGCCAGCTCGGCTCGAGCCGCGCACGACGCCATCGTGGCGGCCGTTCGAGACGCGCAAGCAAGCCGCATTGCCGGGCTCACGACGGCGCCGATCAACAAGGAGGCCTTCGCGCTCGCAGACTTACCCTGGCGAGGGCACACGGAGATGCTGGCCGAACTCACCGGCGCCGACCACGTCGCGATGATGTTCGATTCCGAGAAGCTGCGTGTGATTCTGCTGACGGTCCACGTGCCACTGGCCGAGGTCTCCAGGCACTTGACGCCGTCGCGCGTGACTGAAGTCATCGAGTTGACGGCCAGCGAGCTACCAAGATTCGGCGTCGACCGGCCTCGCCTGGCCCTTGCCGGCCTGAATCCGCATGCCGGCGAGCATGGTGTGATTGGCACGGAAGACCACGACGTCCTGGTTCCGGCCGTCAAGGCAGCCCGTGGCCGAGGAATCGACATCGTCGGGCCGCTGCCTGCGGACACCGTGTTCGTCAGCGCGACGCGAGGCGAGTTCGATGCCGTGATCGCCTGCTACCACGATCAGGGGTTGATACCCGTGAAGCTCGTCGCCTTCGGACTGGCAGTCAACGTGACGCTCGGCCTGCCGATCATCCGGACGTCGGTCGATCATGGCACGGCGTTCGACATTGCCGGCCGTGGTGTGGCCGACCATTCGAGTCTGGTGGAAGCCATCCGTCTTGCCGCGCGACTGGCGACGGTGGACGCCTCGCGAGCGCAGACGTCCGAGCGCTCGGGTGTTCGATCGCCGGCGGGGCGTCACGATGGCTGATCAGTCCGAGCGCAAGGCCAGGGAGCGGCTGATCGCCGAGAACCGGAAGGCGTACCACGACTACCATCTCCACGAGACCTTCGAGGCGGGTATTGCGCTCCTCGGCACCGAGGTCAAGGCCATCCGAGAGGGACGCGTCAACCTGCGAGACAGCTACGGCCGGGTCGAGGATGGCGAAGTGTTCGCGTACAACGTGCACATCAGTCCCTATAGCCATCGGGGCTCAGCCGATCACGAGCCGACTCGTCGCCGCAAGCTGCTGCTTCATCGCCAGGAGATCCGCAAGCTCGTCGGCAAGACCGTCGAGCGAGGAATGACACTGGTGCCGGTGCGTATGTACTTCAAGAACGGGCGGGTGAAGGTGGCCGTGAGCTTGGCCAAGGGCAAGCACGTTCGGGACAAGCGCGAGACGATCCGTCGCCGGGAAGCCGAGAGGGAAACACGAGCCGCGATCAAAGAGCGAGGCCGGTGATCACGGTCTGTCGGCTTGCCAGTCTTCAGCCCGAGTTCACCTTGCTCCCCGTCCCAGCAGCACCGCCGGGATCGTCTTGAGCGCGATCTTGAGGTCTAGCCACAGCGACCAGTTGTCGATGTACTGCAGATCGAGTCGCATCCACTCGTCGAATGTCAGCTCGTTTCGGCCGCTCACCTGCCACAGGCACGTCAAGCCAGGCTTCATCGACAGGCGTCTTCGCTGCCACGGCTCGTAGCGCTCGACTTCCCCGACGACTGCCGGCCGCGGTCCCACGAAGCTCATGTCGCCTTTCAGGATGTTCCAGAGTTGGGGGAGCTCATCGAAGCTCGTTCGCCTCAGGATGCGGCCAAGTGGTGTGACCCGCGGGTCCCGCTTCATCTTGAAGGCCGGGCCATCCATCTCGTTGTAGGGGGCCAGGCTGGCCTTGAGCTCGTCGGCGTCGATCCGCATCGATCGGAACTTGAGGAACACGAACGGCCGACCGTTCAGGCCACATCGCGTCTGCCGGAAGAGCACCAAACCGGGCGAGGTCAACCTGATTCCCACGGCGATCACGATGAACAGCGGGCTCAGCAACACGAGCGCCACGACTGCCAGCACGACGTCGAAGCCGCGTCGCACGACGAGCAGAACTTCGTCCCGAGGCGCGGTGCTGAACGTCAACATCGGCATCGGTCCGACAGCGTCGAATGAAATATCCGACACCGACCCTGGCAAGAAATTGACGAGCACCCGGAACACGATGCCGAGTTCTTCGAGTTGCAGGAAGATCGGCTCGAGCTCCTGTAGTTGGTCGAGTCGAGACTGCGACGGCACCACGATCACCTCGTCGACGACACGTTGTTGCACGATGGCGGGGATGTCCGTCAACTGCCCGAGCACCTCGTGACCGGACGCTCCAGTCTCTTGCCACGTGCCATCACTGACCAGTCCCACGACCTCGATGCCCCAATCTCGGTGCGTCTCGAGGTTCGAGACCGCCTCGAGCACGTCGTCTCGGCCCCCGGCAACCAGCACGTGGCGACGGGGTGACGTGTCGAGCACGAATCGTCGCACGATGCCTCGTCCGAGCTCGATCAGCGGTCCATCGAGCAGCAGGAACACGAGAATCAGCGGACGACTGACGAAGACGAGGCGAAGCGCGAAGATCATGAACGCGAGCAACAACGCGCAGATCGCCAGTGCCTTGATGAGCCGCGAGACTTCCGTGCGCGCGGGTCGTGCCGCCCGGCGTTTGTACAGACCGACGGCCGAGAACACGATCCACCACGTGGGTAGGATGAAGAGCAACAGCGGCAGGTATCGCTCGACGGGATAAACAGGCCCAAGCCAGGCGACCGACAGGCTCGTTCCGAGGATGCCTCGAATGGTGTGGGCGGCGAGCAACGCCGCGGACGTCATCACCATGTCGGTCACGGCGTACGACGTGGCGACGACGCGGGCCCGTTCAGCGATCACGCGTTTCCCTTCGGTGTGGGCTGCGCCGTGTCGTCGAGGACGAGTTCGAAGAGCTGTTCGTACTGGCTCGTGATGGCGTCCCAGGAAAAGCAGTCTCTCGCGCGCACGGCAGCCTGAGCTCCGAGTCGCTCGGCTCGTGTCGGGTCGGCCTCGATGGCTTCGAGGGCGGTCGTGAGCGTCGCCGGGTCGCTCGCGTCGAAGTAAACCGCCGCGTCGCCGGCGACCTCTCGATTCTCAGGCACGTCGTTCACGACCACGCAGTTGCCGAATCCCATGGCCTCCACGAGAGCCGGATGTGTACCGCCGACCTCGGTGGCGTGGATGTACAAACCGGCATGGCTCTGCAGCTCACGGTAGCCCTCGCCGTAGATGGCGCCGGCGAACGTCACCCCCGGACCGGCCGTCGCCTTCAGCGACTCGATGTACTGACGAGAATAGGGCGCGTCCCCGACGATGGCAAGTGCGCGCGAGAAGCGGCCGGCATTGTAGGCGGCGATGACGACGTCGGCATTATTCTCTGGCTCGAGCCGGCTCACGTACAGAAAGTACCGACCCGGCTCGAGACCGTGCGCATCGAGTGTGGTGTGATTCGTCGTTCGCTCGAGGTTGGAACCGTAGGGGATGAAGGTCGAATCCGCGCCGTATTGATGGCGGTAGTACTGCTGGATGGAGCGAGCATCCGTGACCACTGCGTTCGGCAACAGCGTCGCCAGGCGCTCAGACACGCGGTACCAGCCACGGCCGAACACGTTCCACTTGCGCCGTCGCCGCTCGATGCCGTCGACGTTCAGAACGACCGGCGTGCCGAGAAGTCTGGGCAGCCCGGCAAAGATCGCGTTCGCCGCGTTGCACAGCAGCACGATGTCGTAACGGCGCGGCAGCGCGTGCAGCGTCGACACCAATGTGTGGATCACCGTGTCGAGGTACTTGTGGCGAATCGTCGGCAGCACGACGAGCGCGACGCCTCGATGCGTCAACACGTCGTTGGGGATGTGGTGGGAGCGTCCGTACACCGTCACCTGGTGCCCGTTCCTCGCAAGGCGCACGCTGAGCTCTTCCGCGAACGTCTCGAACCCGCCGTAGTTCGCCGGGATGCCGCGAGTGCCCAGAATCGCTATGCGCAGGGACCGTGCGTGAATCACGGTGTCGGCCGCCACATCGTCGTCAATCGCGTGCCGCGCTCAGCGTTGGTGCCGTCTGGCGGGTCAGGATCTCGAACGTGCGGACGATAGCTTCGAAGAACGTGTTCGCCATGACGGCGATCCGTCGGATGTAGGCCGTCCGCGCCGAGGAGCGACGCGTTACCCACCATCGCGCCGTACAAATCGACAGCCGGCGCCAGCCCGAAGAGCGTGACGAGGTCGTCGATTCGCTTGTTGATTTGAAGGACCTCGGTGGTAACCGTCCCATCAGGGTCGGCGGAGTCACCGACCGGCGTGAGTTTGGCGATCAGAACCTTGACCCCCCGGGACACAGCCGTGCCGATCATCGACTCCAGGTCAGCGGTGACCGTGATCGGGTCCAGCCCAGCGTTGGTGTCGTTGATGCCTTCGAGCAGCAGGAGCAGATCCGGTTGGACGGTGTCGAGCACATCGGGTAGCCGCAGTCGCCCGTCGTCGGCGAACTCGCCAGGCACGCCGAAATTCGATCCGCTGATGGTCTGCTGCGGGTAGCGCGCAGCGAGCAGCGACGTCAGCAGGGACGGGTAACTCGCGTGATTGCGATCGGTCGGGAGAGTGAACTTCGAATGGGAGCCGAACGTGATGCTGTCGCCGAACATCAAGATCTTTGGCGTCGACAGCGTCAGGTTCGACGGATGCTCGACGATGTCCGCGCCGGCGACCGGATTGTCGACCCTGCTCGCGACCGACCAGCCCGCCGACCAGCGACCTCGCGTGTAATCGAACGCCCCGGTACCACGGTTCAGGCCCTGGAAGTATGTGCCGTCGATGACGTCGTACAGAAAGACGTCCGCGCGTTGGTCGCCATTCAAATCGGTCAGATGGACGTCCCAGCCAGCCGACCATCGGCCCTCGCGGAACGCACGGAAACCGGTGCCGTCCGCTTCGATCAGGCACTCGAACCAGCGGCCACTCGCCGAGTCGTACAGGAAGAGATCGCTTCGGCTGTTGCCGTCGAGATCGGCGGGAAAGATCTCCCATCCCGGAGACCAACTGCCACCCTGAGCCGTGAAGACTCCGACGTCGGGCGTCGACACGACCAGCCGCCAACGACCGGTCGCGACGTTATACAGGAGGAGGTCGGCGACCTGATCGCCATTGAAATTCGCGGTGAGGATGCTCCAACCCGGCTCCAGAGCTCCGGAGCCGGCGGACTCGAGTCCGATGCCCGTGGACGACGTGAGATACCGGTCGAACTGGCCGGTCACCGCATCGTAGGTCAGGACATCCGTGCGGCCGTCACCATCGAGGTCAGCCGTGACGATTGACCGTCCCGGCGCCCCGGAGCCGGAGAAACAGTCGAAGCCGCCCGAGTCGTTGCTGTTGCATTGCGACCATTCACCGGTCGCGACGTCGTAGCGAAAGATGTCGTGACGCTCGTCAAGATTGAAGTCGGCCGTGTACAGGCTCCAGCCTGGCGGCCAGACGCCTTCGATGAGGTGATAACCGTCCCCTGTGTCGACCGCCCACGCGTAGGCGCCGGTCGAGGCGTTGTACAAGAACGCATCGGTGAGCGTGTCGCCATCGAACTGGGCGGGCAAGACCGTCCAGCCGGCCTCCCACTCGCCCGCGAGGAGACCGAAGCCACCTTCTGCGGTCTGGTCGAACATCGCATTGAACCAGCGGCCGGAGTCCTTGTGGTAGACGAGGAGATCACCCGACGGCGACGTGTCCAGCTGGAGCGATCCATGCCCGTCGTCAGACGCCGAGACGGGGGCGGCGAACAGGAGCGCGACGGCCAGGAGAATGGCTGGGCGTTGGAGCCGACGAATCATCGAAGACCTTATCTTACACGACCTTACGGCGCTCGAGGAGGCATTGAGCCGGGCGGGCGAATGCTCGCCGGCGGGTCGGACGCGATCCGGCCGGCGCCGGTGGGACGATGGTAGTCGCCGCGTGCGAGCGCGCGCTCCAGGAGCACGTAGAGCACGATGAACAGGTAGCGGCTCCCCATCTCCTTCAGCCGGAGCTTCGAGACGCCGTGCGTACGGTTGCGCCAGCCTATCGGGATCACCGAGTACGTGAAGCCGCGCACGATCGCCTTGAGCGGCAGCTCGACCGTGAGGTTGAAATGGTTCGAGAGCAGCGGCCGCACTCCGTCGATTACCTCTCGCCGGTAGCACTTGAACGCATTGGTCGTATCGTTCAGCTGAATCCGAAAGAGCAGCCGAATGAACAGGTTGGCGAGCCGGTTGATGGCGAGCTTCGGCCAGGGGTAGTCGATGACCTCGCTCCCTTCCATGAAGCGCGAGCCGAACACGCAATCGTACCCTTCGCACAGTTGCTGATAGCAGCGCACAACGTCTTCAGGTGAGTCCGAGCCGTCGGCCATGACGATCGCGACCGCATCACCGTGATACGCGTCGAGTCCGGCCCGGACGGTGTAGCCGAAGCCAAGCGGGTTCGCGCTCTCCACGCATCGGACGTCCGGTAGTTGCAGCGCCTCGACGGCGCCACGCGTGTCATCGACGCTGTGGTCGTCGACGACGACGATTTCGTGGGGAATCTGGTGCGCGGAGAGAACGGACTGCAGTTGTTCGAGCACCGGGCCGATCGATTCCGCCTCATCGCGGGCAGGCATGACGATCGAGAGGAGCGGCGTGTCGGCTGGAGCCGCTGCGCCATCGAGCGTCTCAGCGCCCATCACGCGAGGGTGGCCTCCAGGGCATCGCGATTGTCCACGATCCATGTGTGGAGGTCGCCCGCGATGTCAGTAACGCTCCGGCGCGGCCTCCAGCTGTACTGGGCAGTCACCCTGCCATTGTCGGTGATGTAGATCGGGATGTCGCCGGGCCTCGTGTCGTCGAGAGACCCGATGGGTAAGGATTGGTCGGTGACGTTGGCGCAGACAGTGCTGAACTCGGCGAGCGACACGCTGTTGGCGAGTCCCCCTCCGACGTTGTAGACGCGACCGTCGAGGGTGTCGGGATCCGCGAGTTGTCGATCGATCAGCTCGCCAAGATCGGCGACGTGCAGGACGTCCCGGACTTGTTGCCCCGTGCCACCGAACCCGATGTAGGTGAGGGGTCGACCGAGCACATGAGCCATCATCCAGTGAGCGAAGACGCCCTGCTCCGAGTGGCCCATCTGCCACGGCCCCGAGATGACGCCGCAGCGGTTGATGACAGCGCGTAGGCCGAACATGTCGACGTATTCGGCGATGAGCAGCTCTGCCGCCAGCTTCGTAGCACCGTAAAGGCTCCGCGCGCCCTGCAGGGGGAAGTCTTCGGAGATGCCCCGAGCACTGGCGCCGGTTGTCGACTGGTCGTCGACCAGTCGAAATCGCTGATCCTCGATCGCGTACGCGAGGTTGCGCAAGGACTCGGTCGGATAGACACGGCTCGTCGACACGAAGACGAACGTGGCTCCGGAGCGCGCGCGCGAGCTCGAGACAGTTGATGCATCCGACCAGATTCGAGTCGATCGCGTAGCGCGGCGAGGTCGTGTGACCTGCCAAGACCGATGGCTCTGCCGAGCACTCGAGGATCACGTCGACCCGCTCGGAGAACCCGGCAAGATCGTCGACGATTCGAACGTCGCCATGGACGAGCTCGACGTCGCCGCGACGCAGCCGGGGAACGTTCAACTCGGAGCCTCGCCGGTGGAGGCTGTCGAACGCGACGACCCGGTCGTCAGGATGGAGGGTCTTCACCTGCAGGGCGACACTCGAGCCCACGAAGCCCGCACCGCCGGTCACGAGGATTGTGCGCGACACATCGTCTCCAGTCGACCTGACTCCGTTACGTCCATGGACTCGGGCCTGCCGCCCAGGTGGGCCTCAAGGCGCGATCGGCTCGACCCGACTCGCCTCACGCGCGTCGTCACGGAAGACCGACAGCCCAAGCGCTTCGAGTGTCAATCGTCGGCTTCGAAGTGCGACCGGATCCGGATACAGGATGCCCAGCGCCTCGCCGCGCCCGGCGATGAGCGCCGCGCGACCTTCCTCCATGCGTACATGCCACTGCTCGAAGGCATGCTCGGCCCGATAGGAGCTGCGCCCGATCGCAAGACCCAGCACGACGAGTCCGGTGAAGCGGAGGACGCCGGCGACGGATGCCCGTCCTCGGGGCGTGTCGCTCCACCCGCGGGCTAGAAGGATCGCCAGGGCGACCCAGAGCAACGTCGAGATCGTAACGTATCGTGAGCTCATGGCCTGATCCGTTCCGAGGCCGACCCGGCCGAGGCCGGTCATGAGGCCGGCCGCCACGGTGTACAGACCCAGCAACAGGGGAGCGGGGTCGCCGTTGTCGTCGCCGTCCCGTCGGAATTCCTGCCATGCCAGAGCCGTGAAGCCGATGATCGCCACGAACCCCAGCATAGCCGCCGTGGTGGGCGTCCCGCTGATCGCCGCTCCCAGGTACTTCAGGAGATACAGAGAGAGGTCGTAGAAGCGGTCGGCTGTCAGGGGCGGCATGCTCAGCGTGGACGGGCGGCTGCCCGGGGCGAAGTCGACGAAGTACAACGCCGCTACGACCCGGAGAGCGCAACTCCAGATCGCCAGCTGTCGGTTCCTGAGCGGGTCGCGTCGGAGCCACAACCCGACGACTCCGACGGCCCAGGCCAGGAGTCCGGTCGCGAACGAGAGCGTTGCCAATGTGGCCATCGCCATCGCGCCCGCAAAGTGCCGGACCTGCATGTCCGCACGCACGAGCAGTGCCACCATGATCACGACACAGAGAACATTCATCACGATCTGTAACTGCCAACCCCACAGCCAGTTCTCCCACTGCATTCCTGAAAAAACCATCAGCGAGATGATGGGAAGCGCCCAGGCTACTCGGGTGCCTCGGCGGATGGGTTCGCGCAGATGGACCGCGATCACGAGGACCATGCCAGATGCCATGACGAGGCTAGCGATTCGTTCGAGCCACGTGTTCCACTGGCTGACGCTGGCGAGGCCGAGCATCACGAGTTGCGGGATCAGGATTCGATGCTCATTGTGTGGCGCCCACAGCTCGTCGAACGTCAACGTGCCCCCGTCCAACGCGCTGAGTAGTGGCACCAGCTCCCACTGATCCCAGAACGGTACATCGACGCCATGAAGCGCAACGAGGCGAATCAGGTGGAGTAGGGGCAGGACCGCGGCGGCGGCGACGAGCGTGAGTGGCGGCCTTTCGAGCAGGCGACGCGAGCTGCTTCGCATCCGCTGGAGCGTCGGCGCCGCCATCATAGGGACGCCATCGGTGACCCAATCGGACGGGCCGGTCGACTGAACCAATCGTTCAGGTCGGCGACCGTTGCCCTTCGCCGGCTCATGATGCTCCGCCGCTTACGCAGCATGGCGGGCACCAGACGGGCAACCTCCATGAATGCGGGTAGCGAGCTGTGCTCGCGCAGCAACACGTAGCCGAGAACCTGCGCGTCACGCCAGAGCGTCGGGATGAGAAATCGGACCATCTGGCTGGCGGTTTGGTTCTTGAGCCGAAGGAGAAACCGATTCCTCACAGACATACGGTTGATCGAAGCTGGAAGTTGGTTGCGGCGTTCAGGCGTGACGCGACGCACGTGATGCGCAACGGCGGTCGGCTCGTAGACGCATCGCCACCCGAGTAACTGGGCGCGCCAGGCGAGGTCGGCGTCCTCCCGATAGGCGAAGAAATCCTCGTCGAAAACCTCGCCCTCGACGGCCACGTCCTGCAGCATCGCCCGTCGATACAAGCCAGCAGCGCCGGTGACCCCGAACACGAGTTCGCGCCGATCGTACTGGCCGAGGTCACGCGCTCCGGCTCCCCGGTCCAGATGTCGCTGCGTGCGCCGCATCAGGATGCCCGCCGAGTCGATGTGTCCCGGCTCATCGGTTCGGAGCAGCTTGCCGCTGGCCGATCCGCATCGGGGTGCGGAATCGATGGCGTTGACTAGCGCCGACAGGAAGCCCGGATCGGGTCGAACGTCTGGATTCAGCGCCAGGTAGTGGTCCCCTGACATCCGGGCTATCGCCAGGTTGTGGGCAGCCGAGAAGCCCACGTTCCGATCGAGCAGGCAGCGCTCGCCGTCGGTCGTGGCCGACGCGACCAGATCGCGGGTTCCGTCCGTCGAGCCGTTGTCGACCACGATCAGTTCGGTTCGGGCGTAGGTCAGCCGGCGCACCGCGTCAAGGCACGGCTCGAGGTCCGAGGCCGAGTTCCAGGTGACGATTCCGATGGAAACGAGGCTTTGCACGGGTGGGCACGCGTCCGGTCCCAGATATCATGCCGCACGCCTTGGCGCGGCACAAGGTTGACGGCGCCCCCGGCACGTGCCCGGTCCGGTGTTGCGCGGACGGGATCGCCGTAGTACCGTTCGCCCACTCGAGCCGGGCGGCCCTCTCTTCGGCCGACGGCCCCGCCCAACGAGGCTTTTCCGTGAACAAGCTCGATTTCAAGCAGACCTACACTCGATGGTTGCGCGTCTGGAGACGCGGCGCGGCGCGGCGCACCGCAATGGAGCAGGCGATCGGCGGTGAGTTCGAGGCCTTCGGGATCCTCGAGCGCGAGCTCTTGATCCAGCACGGGCTGCAACCCGATGGCTACGTCATCGATGTGGGCTGTGGGTCGGGCCGGCTCGCGAAGCCGCTGTCGACATACCTCCGTGGCCGGTATCTCGGGATCGACGTCGTGCCGGGTTTCGTCGATTACGCCCGCTCGCTCACGAATCGCCCCGACTGGAAATTCGAGGTGGTCGATGGCCTCGCCATACCGGAGCGCGACCAGGTCGCCGACGTGGTGTGCTTCTTTTCCGTCTTCACCCACTTGCTCCACGAGCAGTCGTACGTGTACCTGCGCGACGCCAGGCGCGTGCTCAAGCCCGGCGGCAGGATCGTCTTCTCGTTCCTGGAGTTCTCGATCCCCAATCACTGGGACGTCTTCGATTCGAACATCGCGGACATCGGCGGCTCGAAACCGCTCAACATGTTCCTGAGCCGGGATGCCATCGAGGCGTGGGCCGCTCACCTGGATCTGCGAATCGAAGCCATCGAGGACGGCAACAAGCCGCACATTCCACTACCGGAGCCCGTCGTCCAGGACAGCGGCCAGGTGTTCGAGACGATGGGCTACCTCGGGCAGTCCGTGTGCGTGTTGTCGAGACCGTGAGGACACGGCGCCGGCGTGACGCCGCAACGAGATCCGCTCGGCTAAAGCCTTCGCGCTACGACGATTCGCGCCACGAAGTCCACAATGCCCGTCGCGCTACGACGGCCAGCATGCCCTTTTGCGCTGCGACGTCCAGAGCGCCACTGGCGCTAGGGCTGCCCGTGGGGATCGTCTCCGTACATCGACTCCAGATCGAACACGCTGACCAGCCGCTCGTGTAACTGCACGTAGCTCGTCCGCTCGACCACGCTCACTGGCTTGGTCCAGTGCGATCCGAATTGCGCGACGATGTCGCGATCGCTGCGACGCCGCGCGTGTTGCAGGACCGCTCGGCGTCGACGTTGCTCGCCGAACGTTGCCAGCCACTCGTTCAGTGCGACGATGCGCGCGGCGGTCTCGGCATCGACGAAGTCGAGCGTCTCGTCGAAGTCCCGGGCTTGGAGGCCTCGCTCGATCAGATAGGTCGAGCGCCCCGCCCGGGTGATCTGCCGCCCTCGCAACGCGAAGCGCGCGGCTGACCTCAGCGTATGCAGAAGACCGGCCACGCCGAGTCGCCGCAGGCTGCCGACGACCCCGAGTGCTCGTCCTGCCCCCTGCGAGATGAGCACCGTTCGGGCGTGCTGCCACAGGATGCTCGGCCGGAGGCGCCAACCGAGCCGGCGCATGCCCAGCCACGGGCGATCCTCATCGTCCGGCTCGCCAGCCGCAAGGCCAGCCGACACGAGGGCCCGTTCGCAGGAGAGGAGCAGCGCTGCCGTCAGCACGCGGCCGACGTACCCCCGCTCGCAGCCGACGAAGACGTTGCGCAGCGAGTTGCGCTCGTAGAGTCTGACGCGCGGCGCCTCCATCCACTTCCCCGAGGTGCCGTGGTGCCGGTGATACACGGTGGCTCGGGGACTGAGCCATACTTCGTGGCCTCGGACCCAGAGCTGCCAACCGAACGCCAGGTCCTCGTAGTAGGCGAACAGCGCTTCGTCGAAGCCGCCGGTCTCCAGGAACAGATCGCGCCGCACGATCATGGCAGCGCCGCACGCGAACAGCGAAGGCTGCTCATCGCTCCAGCGTTCCAGATCCTTCGACGCGAACCCGACCTGGAAGCCTTTACCTTCGAAGTTGAGCGAGGCCCCGGCGAAATCGATCCTCTCACCGTACCAATCCAGGATGCGGGCGCCGACGCATGGCGTGTCGTGCCGCTCGGCGGTCGCAAGCATCTCGGTGATCCAGTCCGGGTCCACGCGCGTGTCGTCGTTCAGGAAGGCGAGCCAGTCACCCCGAGCGACACGGGCACCCTCCGCGTTGCCTCGACAGAAGCCGACGTTGCTCTCCAGTCGCACGAGGTGGGCGGCGGGGTAGTGGGCCCTGATGGTGGGCTCAGGGTCCACCTGTGAGCCGTTGTCCACCACGATGACCTCGAGTCGTTCGGCCGGATATCGCAAGGCCGCCAGCGAGTCCAGGCACTCTGGGAGATGAGTTGGCCCGAGCGCCGTGAGAATCACGATCGAGACGACCGGTCGGGTCTGGTCGGCCTCGACCCGGATGCCGCGGACGTCCCCTCCGGCCATCCGGGCGTCTCTGCCGTCCCCGAGGCCGTTCCTAGCGGCACCCGTGCTATTCGTAGGGCCAGACTTCGCCCCGATCGCCTCCGCGCGAGCCAATCCGTCCAACCCGAATTCAGCGAACAGTTCACCGGCCAGGCGCTCGTAGTCCTCGCCCAGGTCGTGGAGCCGCAGCGGGTCCACGAGCAGCGGCAGCAACGTTTCGTCTGAGACGATCCGCCGCGATTGAACGGCCCGGCGCTTCGCGTCCAACTCGTCCAGCTGAAGGGCAAAGTCCTCCAGGGCGAGCAGCGTGGCGATCGCGCTTCGGGACACCGGGTTCACGTCAGGCGGCTTCGCTCCGATATGAAATCGATCGGCGGCCGGACCCGCCTGTCGGAGACCTCGCGCGACGGTCAAGGCGACGGCCACGGGGAGCGTCCGCTCGAGCAGGTCCGGACCGAGGCACTTGTAGATAGTGCGTAGTGCATTCCGCTCGTACAACCTGAGGCGAGGGGCGTAGGCGTGGCGTCCAGACGTTCCGTGTACCCGGTGGTAGACGATGGACGTCGGCGCGAGCACGGTCGTGTGTCCCCGAAGTGCCATGCGCCATCCGAGGTCGACGTCCTCGAAGTACGCGAAGTACTCAGGGTCGAAGCCGCCGGCGTCGTCGTACGCCGCACGATCCACGAGCATCGCACCACCGCAGGCGAACAGCAGTTTCTTCGTGGCGCTTCCGCCGCCCGACGCGGGGTGGCCATGCTGATCCTGCCACGCGTGTCCCAGCAGGGACACGACGCCGCCGCAGAAGTCGATGGTCGACCCGTCCCAGCCGAGCATCTTCGATCCCGCCGCCGCCGCGCCTCGATCTCGTATCGCGCGGACCAGCTCGCTCAGCCACGACGGCTCGACTCGCGTGTCGTTGTTCAGGAACGCGAGGAGTTCGCCCCGCGCGGTCGGGATCGCAGCATGGTACGCGCCGGCGAAGCCGAGATTTCGATGATGAGCGACGATGCCGACACTGGAGAACTGTTGCCGAACAAGCTCCGCCGAGCCGTCGGTCGACCCGTTGTCGACCACGAGAATCTCGTATCGGTCACGGGGATAGTCTTGCGCGAGGAGCGATGGGAGGCAGGTCTCGAGATGTTCGCGGCCGTTGAGAGTGACGACGAGGACGGAGACGAAGGGGTCGCTCATGCTCAGCGCCTGGCGATCCACCGCGCCCAGCGCTTCGCGCGAACCGACGTCGACACCCCGGAGCCGACCGGCGCATACGCCCGGCGCGTCGGATGATCGAGAAATCGACGCAGCGGCTCGACGGCCTTGCGCCAGCTCAGCTCGCTCCGTAGCTCGGCAAGCCGCGTACGGCACGAAACCGCGAGGCCGGGATTTTGCATCAGATCGAGCATTGCGTTGGCCATCGCGGTGCTATCGCCCGGCGGCACGGCGACGCCGAGACCCCGGGACGCGACGATGTCGCCGAAGGAGTCGCCGGACGAACAAACGATTGGAAGCGAAGCCCAGACGTAATCGAGCATGCGCGTCCGCCAGGCGAAGCGTGTCTCCAACGTCAGGCGATGTGCGCTGACCCCGATGTCCGCTTCCACGAGGTAGCTCCCGCGTTCGTCGTACGGGATCCAGGGAGCGAAGAAAACGTGCCGCCCGAGCAGCCCAGCCTGCTCCGCGTGTTTCCGCAATCGAGCGAGCACCGGCATCGGCGGGACCTCAGGGTCGGGATGGTCGTCTCCTGGCAGCACGAATCGGACCGAGGCGTCCTGTGAGGCAACCTGCCCGATCGCATCTACCGCGGTCATCGGGTCTTGCCATTCCAGCACCGACCCTCCCCACACGACCAGGCGGTCCATCGGTCCGATGCCCTCGATGCCGCCTCGGAACGTCGGCTTCGTTCGCTGTGGCGGATCCTCGGGCACGCCAAACGGCACGGCGTCGATGAGATCGCGGGCCGTCGGGTCGGCGCTGTAGGCGTCCATGCCCAGGCGGCCAACGCCATACAGCATGCCGAGCCACATGTCTCGCTGTCGGTCGCTTGCGCAGATGAAGAAGTCGCCCCGTTGCAGCTGGGCCGTCAGGACTTCGAGGTCCATCGTGACGGCAGCCTCGGCATCACCGCTCGCTGTCGCGACGCAGCGCATGCGCTCGAGATTCTCGAACTGGAATGGGCAGTACAGATCCACGACGATCGGGATGTCGATCTCGGCCAGCCACGGAAATTTTTCGAGCGTGAAACCCTGGATGATCACGGTCTCACCGTCGGCGAGAATCTTTCCGAGCGATCGTTCGTCCCCAAACGCGTACGTCGCCGCCGAGACGCCCGCCGGGAGCTCCCGTGCGACCGGATACGGCGTCGCAATGGTGGGCTCGACGGAGTCGGCGAGGGCGCGCGCCATTTCCAGAGCGCGGATCGCTGGACCGGCCATGAGTGGCGCGATCGGCTCGTGTGTGATGATGACGACCCGCGTCACGACCGGCCGTCTCCGGGGCGCAGGGCGCGCGCCATGCGGTAGAGCTTGTAGACACCAGACGCCTCGACATCGCGCAGAAGCGCCGTCGCCTGGTCGTGCTCCTTGAGTACCTGGGTGTTTGCCTGCGTGAAGCGCTCGTGGTCCGAGCGGAACAGCATCCGGAAGATCCATGCGAGAAACGCGTCGATCGATGGCGGCTCGCGGTCCGTTGCCGAGCCAAACGCGTCGACTGTTCGCATGATGGGCTCGGTCGACGCGCCGTGTCGGGCCGCCGTCAGATAGAACCGCCGGTAGAACGGCGGATGGCAATCGGGATCCCGGCCGAGCTCGAGATACGCCGCGTCGAGTCGGGAGGAGGCGTCGCGTGCGTACGGCAACGCCAGCATGTAGTGCTTCGCCAGCATCATGGCGAACCACCGGTCGAGGTTTCCGAAGCCGAACGACTGGGTGCCGGCGGGCAGGATCGTCAGCATTTCGTCATGGGTGGGAAGGCCAAACGCATCGTGCTCTTCGAGAAACCTGTGGTCGGTGCCCAGCGCTTCCTGAATGAATCCGGCCAGCTCTCGTTCTCGTCGAGCCGCACCATCGTCTGCGACCGGTACCGAGATCGCGATGTAGCCTCGCGAAACGCGAACCAGCTCTGCAACCACTGACCGACGTTGACCGGAAGGGACGTGCTCGAGTACGTCGAGGCACGAGACGAGATCGATACGATCGTCGCCGATGGGAAGTCGCGTGGCGTCGCCGAGCGCGTAACCGGGTAGGGCGCATGTCGTGGCGCCGAGAGTGCCGTCGGCGCCTTGCGTGACTGCGACGGGGTGGCAGTCGGCTGTCACGGTTCGCCACGGTGGCGGAAGAATCTCGCGGATCGGCAGAACCGGGCGGCCGTCCGGCGATTCGAAGTACCCGCCGGCGTCCAGGGCGACGGGCGACTCGCTCTTGCTGAGTGTGCCGGCCGTCGCCAGTGTGGCTAGCGTGGCCACCACGTCGTAGCGCTGCCGCTGATCGAACGGCATGACCCGGCTCGGTGGGCTCGCCACGCCGTCCGTCATGGTCGCGGCTCCCGCAGCTCCTGCGTCGCCCCGGCACCGGGGCCATCGGCGTCGCGGTGCAGATGCCACTCGGCTCCGAGCGAGGCCATCGCGATCACGCCGAAGCGCTCCGGCGTGCCGTCCTCCAGGACGACGAAGTCGGCGCAGTCCTGCCAGTGGTCGTACGCCTGGACGAGGTCGGTGTCGTAGATGGATGCCGACACGACGTACCCTCCGGGCAGCAGCGGCAGGTGTGGGATGCGGTACTCGACCCGACCGTGGCCATCGAGTGAGTCGATCTGGAAGCCACCCATCTTCGAGTTTGGCCCACTCACGAGGGTTCCATCATCTGTCCGGATCGCCAGGCCGAACGCCGGCTCTCGCAGCGGCTGCTGCGTGGCGAACTCGACGGTGATCGTCAGCGGTTCGTGCGTTCGGAACGCATGTTGAACGCCGTCGGCGCCGTGTAGCGACACGCGTTGGATCGTGGCCTCCCCCGAGCCCCATCGCACGCCGGCCGACTGCTGAGCCCCGTCGGCGGATCGGCGCGAGAGATCGGTCAGAGACGCTCGGTACTGGCTCACGATCGCGGTCGGCGTTCCTACTCCAGTGAGCGTCCCGTGGTCGAGGAGGCCTGCTCGGTCGCATAGCTGCTCCACCGAGACAAGGTCGTGCGAGATGAACAGAATGGCCGCCCCGCCGCGGCGGATCTCGCGGATCCGTTGCAGGCACTTGCGTTGAAAGCTCGCGTCGCCAACCGCCAGGACCTCGTCGAGCAGCAGGACCTCAGGGTCGAGATGGGCGACCGTCGAGAAGCCGAGTCGAACCTGCATGCCCGACGAGTAGGTCTTCAGGGGCATGTCGATGAACCGCTCGAGCTCCGCGAACCCGACGATCTCGTCGAACCGCCGCAGGACTTCGGCTCGGCTGAAGCCGTGCAAGCTCGCATTGAGAAAGACGTTCTGTCGGCCCGTGAGTTCGTTGTTGAAGCCTGTCCCGAGCTCGAGAAGCGCGCGAAGCCGGCCGGTCACCGCCACCGAACCGGCGTCGGGCGCGTGAATGCCGGCCACCACCTGGAGGAGCGTGCTCTTGCCCGATCCGTTCGCGCCGATCAGGCCGAACATCTCGCCGTACGGCACGTCGAACGAGACGTCCCGCAGTGCCCAAAACGCCTCGTCCGTGGCCCGAGTCCGCGTGAAGCGCGATCGGAGACGGTCGCGGAGGCCTGTTGGCTCGAGGTGATGGAGTCGGAACGTCTTTCCGACGTGATCGACCGAGATCGCGGTCATTCAGGCAAGGCACTCCAAGATTGCGGGGCGTTCGAGCGCCATGGTACCATACGCCGTTTGCGCAGTGGAACGGGACCTTCACGAGTCGACGTACGTAGCTGGCTGGCCCGGCTGCGCCCGACGCTCGACTCGACGCAGCGCGGCGCGGGGCGATGGTCGTGGCGCCTCGGCCTGTTCGTGCTGCTGGCGCTAGCGCTCGCCGTGTATGCTGCCTTCGTTCAGTCCACGGGCCCAGCGCTTGTCGTCGAGGGCGGTCCGACGGTTGCGACCATTGACGTCTCGGAGTTTTCCACTGGCGTCCCGGTCGGACAGGAGTTCGTTCCCCTCTCCGATCACCTCAACGCGATTACGGTGGCCTTCCGTGCAGAGCATCCGGTCGACACCGAGATTCGTTGTACGCTGCTGTCCGTCTCGGACGGGGGCCTGGTGCCGATCTACAGCTGGGTCAACACGATTCACCTCGAAGATCGAACCTCGCACACGTTTCGCTTCCCCTCTGTGGTGCGCTCGGCTGGCCGGCGGTTTCACTTCGAGCTGCGGCTCCCACGGCCCTTGGGGGGCGTGTCGCTCGAGGCCCGAACCGACGATGTCCTGCGCCCGGGCTTTCTCGTCATCGACGGCCTCGAGCGGTGGGGAGACCTGGTCTTCCGGACGAGATCGGCCACGCTCGCTGGAGTCCTGTCGACCACGCCACGCAGTGTCCCCCGCGCGCTCCGCCAGCCGGCTGTGCTCCTGGCGCTGCTGCTCGTGCATGCGTGCGCACTCGCGTTCTTCTGGGTCGGTCTCGTGGGACCACGCGAATTCGGGTGGTCCGACACCGTCGGAGAGGTGTCGACAATGCTCAAACGTCCGGCGGTGATGGTCGGGATCGTCACGCTGGTCGTCGTCGCGCTGGCCCTTCGCTATCGGACCGTGGAACCGCCCACGACCACGATCGACCTCATCGATCGGTTCGATGACGCGACGAAGACATCGAACCTCACCCTCGAGCGAGCGTTCGAGGTCGCCGAGCTCGCGATCGACGATCGGAGCCGCCGCGTGATCGGCGCCCATCCGGTCAGCCGGCTCTCGTGGCGGGTGCGGATTCCCGAGGATGCCTGGCTTCGCACGAGCGTAGCCCTCAAGCCCGGTGCCTGGGGCCTGGAAGGTGATGGGGTGCTGTTTCGCGTTGGCGTGGCCCGTGGGGAGACGATCGAGGTGCTGGCCAGTCGCTACGTCGATCCGCGTGGCGACTCCGCCGATCGTGCCTGGATTCCGATGCGCGTCGACCTGTCGCCGTTCGCCGGGCAAGAGCTCGATGTCATGCTGGGGACCGATCCCGGCCTCGACGGCAGCGTCGATTCACGATTCGACTGGGCGGTCTGGGCCGAGCCGCAGATTGTCGTTGAACCATCATTCCGCGAAACTCCGTGATCATTCCGTGTAAATTCCATGATCATTTCCGTATTCGTTTTGTCCCGTCAGACGTATTCCGCGAACCGTCGCTGCGCCCGCACGAAGATGACGTAGCCTATCCACAGCGAGGCGACCGACCAGGCGGCCAGCATGAGCACGGTCGTGACGTCCGGGAGCGTGGCGTCCACCACCAACGATCGGTGAACACCGACGAACGATGTCATCGGATTGAACAGAAAGTACGGTCGAAAACGCTCGGGAATGAAGTCGAACGAATAAACGATCGGCGTCAACCAGAACCAGATCTGAAGAATCACGTCGAGCAAGTGCCGCGTAGCGCGTAGATACACCTGGGCCGAGGCCAGGATCAGGCCCAGTCCGCAGACGAACATGCCCAGCAGCGCCATCACAGCCGGGAGGAGCAATGCCACGGGCCCGAGCCCTACCTGGACGGCGGCGATCGCGGGCACGACGATCAGATAGGCGAGGCCGAACAGCGCGAACTGTGCGGCGACGGTAGCGATTGGCAGTACTTCGCGGGGGAAGGCGACCTTCTTGACCAGCTGGGCCTGCCCCGTGACCGAGAGAGTCGCGGCGCTCAGTGCCGTCGAGAGGAAGAGCCACGGGATCAGGCCGGCGATGAGGTGTAGGGCATAGTTCGGAATGGCGATCCGGATCACGTACTGGAAAGCGACCGTGTAGACCACCGCCAGGACCAACGGTTGGAACACCGCCCAGAGCACGCCCAGGAACGACCCTTTGTAGCGCGAGTGCAGATCGCGCACCGCCAGGGTCGCGATCAACTCGCGCCGGATCCATAACTGGTGCAGCCGCTGCAGCACGGCCGGAGTGTAGCATGCAGTGGGAAGGGCCCATCGTGAAGCATCCCGAGAAGTCATGAAGCGACTGCCATGAACGTTCCGCTGCTCGATCTGAAGGCGCAGTACGCTCCGATCCGGGACGAGTTGCTCGCCGCGGTGACACGGGTCTGCGATTCACAGCGGTTCATCCTCGGCCCGGAGATCGACGCGCTCGAGCACGAGCTTGCCGATCGCCTCGGCGTCGCGCACGCGATCGGTGTCTCTTCCGGAACCGATGCTGTGCTCGTGGCCCTCATGGCGTGCGGTGTCGGCGCGGGTGACGAGGTGGTCACGACTAGCTACTCGTTCTTTGCGACCGCCGGCTGCATCTCCCGACTCGGTGCGAGGCCGGTCCTCGTCGACATCGACCCCGACACCTACAATCTCGATCTCGATGCCCTGCCTGCTGCTCTGACCGAGAAGACCAAGGCGATCATTCCCGTGCACCTCTTCGGCCTACCGGTCGACATGGACCGAGTCAACAACGCCGCCTCCGAGCATGGAGTTCCCGTGATCGAGGACGCCTGCCAGGCAATCGGGGCAACGCGTGGCGGGCGTCCGGTCGGTGGCGTCGGCGCCGTCGGTTGCTTCTCGTTCTTCCCGAGCAAGAACCTCGGCGCCTTCGGCGACGCTGGCCTGGTGACGACGAACGATGGTGAACTCGCCGCGAGCGTTCGGAGACTTCGACACCACGGCCAGGCTGGGATGTACCGGCACGTCGAGGTCGGCGGCAACTTCAGGCTCGACGAGATCCAGGCGGCCGTGCTGCGCGTGAAGGCGAAGTATCTGGCCGGTTGGACCGAAGGCCGGCGCAGGAACGCCGAGCGCTACCGTCGGATGTTCGCTGAGGCTGGACTGGATAGTACGGTGGGGCTTCCCAGTGCGCCCGACGACGCGTTTCACATATACAACCAGTTCGTCATCCGAGTGAACCGGCGTGACACCCTCCGTGAGCACCTTCGGGCGCGGGGAATCGGCACGGGGGTGTACTATCCATTGCCGTTTCATCTGCAGCCCTGTTTCGAGTCCCTGGGCTACCGTCCTGGCAGCTTTCCGGAAGCCGAGCGTGCAGCGAATGAGACCCTGGCGTTGCCGATTTACCCCGAACTCGAGGAAGAGCAGCAAGCGTATGTGGTGAAATGTATCGACGAGTTCGAGAGTCGTACGTAGCGCGAAGGCTTCAGCCGAGCGGATCTCGAAACACCGCGACGCTGGCGCTTGGCTGAAGCCGGCGCGCTACGTACGTCCCGGAAAAATAGAGACGTCCCAGAGCCCAGAGCCGAGCACTCATGCCCACAGTCGTAGGATTAGGCGGCGTCAAGCGCAACGCCGCGGTGTCGGTTGCCGTGCACGGCCAGCTCGCTGCCGTGTGCGAGGAGGGGCGCGTCCAGCGTGTCCGGAACGTCGGCATGCGTGCGGGCGGCTTCCCGTCGGCGGCGCTCGCTGCGGCCCTCGAGACGGCCGGCCGCGACGGTCGAGAGCCGGACGCATACGTTGTCGCCGAGCCTGGCCTCGAGGGCGTCTGCCCGTTTGACCTCGAGACCGTCTCCCATCACTTCGCCCACGCGGCGACCGCGTTTCTCACCTCTTCCTTCGCCGATGCGGCCATCGTCGTCTGCGACACCGGTGAGGACCCAGGCGTGTCTGCGTGGCGCGGGACCGGAACGACCCTGTCGCCAGTTGACATGGCGTGGCGCGGCCCCGGCTTCGCGCAGCTGTACTCGCAGGTGACCGAGTGGCTAGGCTTCGTGCCAGGCCGTGACGAGTACGCCGTCGAGGCCCTCGCACGAGTCGGTCGACAGGGCGGGGCCAGCCGGGCCGCCGAGCTACTGCGCTACGAGGATGGGACGATCCACGTGGCGGCAGGTTTCGCCGACTACGTACGAGACGCCTCGCACAACCCTACGCCCGAGGGTAGAGGCGCCGTCGCCTTTGCCGTCCAGAGCCGCTTGGGTGAGCTCCTTGTGGAGTACCTCGCCGATGTGCGACGTGTCACCGGTGCGACGAGCCTGTGCGTTGGCGGCGGCCTGTTCTTCAACACGCATCTCAACACGATCGTTCGGCAGAGCGGTGTGTTCGACGATGTGTTCGTCCCCGTCAATCCAGGCAACTCCGGCATGTCCGCTGGCTGCGCCCTGGCGGGCGACATGGAGGCGCGTCAGCCGGTCAGACCGGCGACGCCGATTTCTCCGTTCATGGGACCCGAGTACTCCAACGAGGCCATCAAGGCCGTGCTCGACAACTGCAAGCTGACGTACGACTTCGTCGAGCAATCCACCGCGATTGCCCGAGCCGTTGAGGCGCTGATGCGCGGCGAGCTGGTCGGCTGGTTCCACGGTCGACTCGAATGGGGAACCCGTGCGCTCGGCAACCGCAGCATCTTCGCGAACCCGCAGGCACCCTACGTGCTCGAGAACCTTAATAGATTCCTGAAGGATCGAAAGGCCTACCGAGCGTACGGCCTGGCCGTGTGCTCGGAGAACGTGCCCGATCTGTTCACCGGACCGGCATCATCGCCCTACATGGAGTGCGAGTTCGAGGTGAAGGATCCCGAGCGCTTCGTGCAGGTGTCGCCGTCGAACATTAGCCACGCGCGCGTGCAGATCGTCGGCTCCGATCCGCCGGCTCTGAGAGGTCTTCTCTCGGCGTTCGGCGAGGCGAGCGGCCTCCCGGTGCTCGTCAACACGTCGTTCAACAGTAGGCACGAACCGATCGTCTGCTCGCCGCGCGATGCCGTCAGAGTCTTTTACGGAACGGGCCTGGACATGCTGGTGATCGGCAACTTCGTGCTCCGCAAGTGATGCCGGGCCCGCTCCAGACGGATGCCCGCCGGGTCGCCAGCCGACGGAGCCGCCCATTCGGCGGCGGGCTTCCGGTCCAGCTGCGAGCGCTGGTCAGGCGCTGTGCCTACCTGGTGCTCGGGGCACACGGCTGGATTTCCGGCGAGGCCACTGGACCGCCGCGCTGGTTACCGCTCGTCGGCGCCGGCGACTTTCAGGCCATCGGGCAGCGCTACCTCCGTTACTTCGCCGACATCGGTCGCCTCCGGGCGAGCGACCATGTGCTGGATGTTGGCTGTGGCCTCGGTCGGATGGCCATTCCCTTGGCCACGTTCCTGGACCAGGGACCCGACCAGGACCAGGGGCAATACCGTGGATTCGACGTTGACGAACGGGCGATTCGGTGGTGCCGGCGGCGGATTGCGCGATACCATCCGAACTTCGTGTTCGATGTCGCCGACGTGCAAAACCGAGCCTATCGTCGGGCCGGAGCGATCGACAGTGCGACGTACCGTTTTCCTTATCAGGACGCGTCTTTCGATTTCGCGATCGCGACGTCCGTGTTCACACATCTGCTGCCAGCCGGCGCGCGCAACTATCTCTCGGAGATTGCCCGCGTCTTGCGCCCCGGCGGCCGAGCATTCATGACGTTCTTCCTGCTGAACGAACACTCGTTGCACGGCATCGATCAGCGAACCAGCAAGTTCGACTTCGTGTACGACCATGGCACGCACCGTGTGATCGATTCCCAGGTGCCCGAAGCCGCTGTTGCGTTGCCCGAGAGCGACGTGACGACCTGGCTCAACGCGTCCGGACTGCGGGCAATCGACCCCGTCTACTACGGCAGTTGGTCGGGTAGGAAGAAGCTGCTGACCGCCCAGGATGTCATCGTGGCAGAGAAGGTGTCGGCGTGACATACGGACCGAGAGCCCTGCGTCCCGAGCCCTGAGCCTCATGAAGGTACTGATCTCCGGCGCCGCCGGCCAGCTGGGTATCGCGACCGCCGAACAGTTCCAGCACGACCACGAGGTGGTCGCCCTGACACGGTCCGACCTCGATCTGATCGACCATGCTGCGGTTCAGTCGGTCGTTCGTGAGGTGCGACCGGACGTCGTCATCAACTGCGCCGCGTACAACAACGTCGATGGCGCCGAGGATGCTGCACTCGATGCGTTGGCCGGGAATGCGTTCGCGGTTCGCTCGCTCGCCAGAGCGGTTGGCGAGATCGACGCGACGTTCGTGCACTACGGTACCGACTTCGTCTTCGACGGTCTCAGCGATCGCCCCTACGTCGAGGGAGACGCGACCGGTCCGCAGGGTGTATACGCCGCGTCCAAATTGATGGGCGAATGGTTCGCGCTCGAGGTGCCCAAGGCCTACGTCCTGCGGGTTGAGAGTCTCTTTGGAGGTGCGCGAGCCAAGAGCAGCATCGACCGGATCATCGATTCGCTGATCGACGATCGCGAGGCCCGTGTCTTCGTCGACCGCGTCGTGTCACCGAGTTACGTGACTGACGTTGCCGTGGCCACCGAGCGGTTGCTGGAGCTGGAAGCGCCGACTGGCCTCTACCATTGCGTCAATTCTGGCCTGACCACCTGGTTCGGCCTGGCCGAGGAGATCGCTCGCCTCATCAATCGGCCCGCGAATCTTGTACCCGTGAAAGTGGCCGACGTCCCGCTCAGACCCCCACGCCCGAAGTACTGTGCCTTGTCGAACCAGAAGCTGGCCGCCGCCGGCGTGCCGATGCCAACGTGGCAGGATGCCCTGGCCCGGTACCTGAAGGTCCGCCAGACCCGTGAGTAGGCATACGCGTCGGCCCCGCCCGCCCGAAGCCCGAAGCCGTTCCTAAGCGGTACGTAGCGCGAAGGCTTCAGCCGAGCGGATCTCCGCCCAGCGTGACGCTGGCGCTTGGCTGCCCCTCGGCTTCGCTCGGGAGGATCAAGCCGGCGCGCTACGTACGCCCAGGTGCGCAGGATGTCGCTCAAGGGTTGTGAATCCGCTTCTAGGAATACGCCTCACCCCCGCCAACCCGAAGCCCAGAGCCCTGGCCCTGAGCCGGAGAGCCTTCTCACTCGAGGCTCTCCTCCACCAACCTCGCCACCCGTTCTCCAATCGCCAAACACGCCGTCAATCCCGGCGAATCGATCCCCGCCGCCTGGACCAACCACGGTCGCCGACCATCCCGCGCAACGAGAAAGTCCGCGAACGCTTCTTCCGGAGGATGGATCTTCGCCCGGATCCCACTCGCCCCGAGGCGCAGGTCCTCGAGCCTCAGGGACGGTAGGAGACGACGTGAGTGCTCCCAGAAGTACTTGAGCGGGAGCCGGTCGGTCTCGTAGTCGTCCTTGTGTTCCTGGTAGCGGATCGTCGGCCCCAGCGTCACGTTGCCCCAGGTCGTCTTCGTCACGTGGACCCCGAGGCCGTGCCCGGAGGGATCGGGAACCGGATAGACCGGACCGTTGACCAGATGGCTGCGACTAGTTGCCAGCTCCGCGTACTCGCCGCGGCAGGGATAAATGGTGAACGGATCGCCTCCGAGGATCTCGGAGACCGCATCGGCATGGAGGCCCGCTGCGTTCACGACGGCGAGCGCCTGGAACACCTCGCGCTCCGTGCGAAGCGTCGCGCCTTGACCATGCGCCAGTTCGTCGGCTCCTACGACAGTCGTCCCCGGCAGCAGGGAGACCTCGGTGTCGACACACAGTTCGTGCAGCGTACGAACCAGAGCCTCCGATTCGACGATGCCCGTCGAGGGGGAGAAGAGGGCCGCATGGGCCGCGATGTTCGGCTCGCGCTGGCGGATGAAGTCGGGCTCGACCAGCGTCAGGTCGTCCACGCCGTTGGCGTGACCGCGGCGGAGCAGCGACTCCAGTGTGCCGACATCGTCAGTCTCGGCCGCGACGATCAGCTTGCCCGTTCGCCGATACGGAACCTTGTGTCGAGCGCAGAACTCGTAGAGGAGCCGGTTGCCTTCGACACAGAGGCTCGCCTTGAGCGAGCCTGGCGGGTAGTAGATGCCAGCGTGAATGACGCCGCTGTTGTGGGTGCTGGTCTCGGTCCCGAGGCGCGGGTGTCGCTCGAGCAGGCAAACCGACCGGCCAGCGCGGGCCATGCACAGGGCGGAGGCGAGACCGACGACGCCTCCTCCGATCACGCAGGCGTCGACGGTTTCCATTCAGCGTGATCGCAGACGGCTCTCTCTATGGCACTACGATGATGACTTCGTTCGACGGCCCACTCGTGCCCGGTGCGTTGTTCTTCCCCTTGACGCGGACGAAGTAGGTTCCGCTCAGCACGTTCTGCTCTATATGGCCGGCTGCGGCGCTGCCCGTGTCGAACACCGCGACGTCGGTGCCTCCCGCAAAGGAGCCTGCTTCGAGGATGTACGACGTCGCGGCGCAGCCGCCGGAGGCACCCCATGCCAGCGATACCGTGTTGCCATTCACCGTGAAGCTCAGACCGGCGGGCGCCGTCGGTGCCACCGTGCAGGTTCCGCCAGAGCCACTCCCGGGCAACGAGAACATCAGCTCATTCGAGCGTGGCCCTTGCAGGAATCCGGTGACGGCCCTCACCGCCAGGAAATACGTGAGTGCAGGACCCGATCCCGAGAACGTCGTGACGTTGCCGACGGGAATCGTAACCAGATCCGCTTGGCCAGAGGCCGTGCCGACTTCGATCATGTATGACGTTGCGGCCAACCGACCCTCTGAGGGCAGGAATTCCTTTGCGGCGTTCCAGTTGAGCGTCCCCGTGAAACCGCTGAGCGCGATCGTGACGTTGCCCACGACAGGGGGTTGCCCCGACGTTGGTATGTTCGGTGGCGTCCCCGGAGCGGGCTGCGGTGAGTCCTTGATCGCGTTCACGAAATCCCGCAGCATCGTCTCGAATGGCGTGTCCTTGATGAAGAACGGCGGCACGTCTGTGTCCCAAAAAACCGGAATGACGAGGCTCGGCCGGCTCTGTATGAGGGTTGCGAGCTCCGAGGCGTAGAACGTAGCGGGTGCCGTGCCGCCGACTGCCGCGTTGTACTCGAACAGACCCCAGCGCTGGCCTAGCGCCGTGATGTGCGGCGCGACGTTTTGAAACGTCGACAGGACCGTGGCGCCGGAGACGATGTTGAACGACGTGATGCCCAGCGAGCCGAACGGTGCGACGTCGGCCGTCCAGTGCGGGCTGCCGGACGTGATGAGCCGGAAGTTGGGGTTCGCCGGCGACGAGCCGAACAGGTAGTTGGCCGGAACCTGGTCGGAGTAGAACCTGTTGATCGGGATCGTCATGCCCGTCGCCGGATCGACGGACGAGGTCATCCACCGGGCCCAATCCCTGTTGTGTCGCCAGATGATGACCTGGCGGAAGAGATTCCAGAGCTCCCACCACGGGTCGCCATTCACGTGCGTGCGGGGCGGATCGAAGAACCCGGCGCCCGCGTCGGGAGACGGATTGAAACCCGGCGCGTTGTAGACAGTCGCCGGGATGGCGTTCGGGTCGGCGAATGGATCGTCAGCGAGGCTCCAGTCGAAGAACCGCAGGGCCCACGACGTGAACGCCGTGCCAAAGTCGCCGTTGAGCGTGTGGCCGTCGCCGTTGCTGTCGATTGCCGGTGACGCATCGCCCTGGTAGCGGCCGGCCAGCAAGTAGCCCTCGCCGGCGAACGGCTGCCCAGGGGCGTACAGACCAGCGTTCATGAGCCAGTCACGGAACTCCGCGATGGCGAACGGAGTGAAGTCGGCCAGCTTCGACGCCGCTTCCGAAATCGTCGGATCGAAAATGAGGGTCTCGTCGAACGAGAGCTCGACTTCGCCATCGCCGCTCGTCGCGACGAGCGTTTCGGGGAACTGGGCCATCCGGTTCGCCATGATTTTGCCCAGCTCTCGGACGTAGGCTTCACGCGCCGTACGGAGCTTCCGTGCGTAGCGCACTTGCGTGATCCAGCCGGGCGCTCGGCCCTGGTCCGAGACCCACTGCTCGTTGCGACGGTCCTCGGCCACCGCCTGCTCCTGCAGTCCATCGGTGCTTCGCCGAATCTCGGTCAGGAACGAGATGCAGACCGGGATGTTGTTGGCGCGCGCTCGGGCAATGACCTGGTCGATCTCTTGAATCGTGGCCGCCAGTTGCGCCTGGATGGCGGCCGTGTCGCCGGTGTTGATGTTGTAGACGTTCATTTGCACGAAGATGAACACCGTGAAACCGACCTTCACGAACGTGCCTTCGCCCCAGGCGGCTGCGCAGCTGCGCGACCTCGTTGGCGAACTCCCCATCGCTGACCGACAGGTACTTGAACCAGTGCGGCAGGAGGTACGTGATTTGCTCGTGCGGCTGCGCCATCGCCTGAGAGGCGGCGGCCGGCGAGAGGACCACCATACCGACCAGGGCGAGCCCTACGAGCAGCCGGCGGGCGAAGCCGTGACGTGTGACGGAGCTGACTGGTGACATGAAACCTACCTTCGTTCGGGCGGTCAACGGGCTCAGGCGTGGGCGCGTCAATGTATTGCTGGGGCGGAATATTGCACGCTTTCGGGACCTGACGTCAAGTGACGCTACTGTTCCTCTATGCTCTGTCGTTTGACCTATTAACGTGCTACGGTAGCACACTCGAATGGCGTTGGCGACGCCCGTCAGCGGGGGCGAGGTATCGTATGGCCAAGCCCAGGGCTCGAAATCATCCTGTGCCTGGGAGAGCGGAGCTGTGTACGGCCTCAGCCTTGACCGTCAGTTTACAGTGCCCATAGAATCCAGGGGCCTCGAGGACATCTCGAGGTTCGAGACATCAGAAGACACCATGACCAAGCGCGCAATCATTACCGGGATTACCGGTCAGGACGGCTCGTACCTGGCCGAGCTACTGCTAGACGAAGGGTACGAGGTCACCGGGGTCGTCAGGCGAACCAGTACCCCCAACGTCAGCCGGATCGAGCACCTCCTCGATAAGGTGACCCTACGGCCGGCTGACCTTCTGGATCAGCTGTCGCTCATTCGGCTGATCGCCGACGTGAAGCCGACCGAGTTCTACAATCTGGCCGCCATGTCGTTCGTGCCGGCATCCTGGGATCAGCCGCTGCTGACCGGCGAGTTCAACTCGCAGGGCGTGACCCGCGTGCTCGAGGCCATCCGGCAGGTCGACTCGGGCATTCGCTTCTACCAGGCCTCGTCGAGTGAGATGTACGGGAAGGTCCGGGAGATTCCTCAGACCGAGCTGACCCCGTTCCATCCGCGCAGCCCGTACGGCGTGTCGAAGGTCTTTGCCCACTTCATCACCGTGAACTATCGCGAGAGCTACGACCTGTTCGCCTGCTCCGGGATCCTGTTCAATCACGAATCTCCGCGCCGTGGGCTCGAGTTCGTGACCCGGAAAGTGAGCGACGGTGTCGCGCGCATCAAACTCGGGCGCCAGGAGCATTTGAATCTCGGCAACCTCGACGCCCATCGCGACTGGGGTTTCGCCGGCGATTACGTCCGCGCCATGTGGCTCATGCTTCAGCAGGACGAGCCGGACGACTACGTGATCGCCACTGGCGTGAGCCATTCTGTTCGCGAGCTCGTCGAGTTCGCGTTCGGTCACGCCGGCCTGAACTGGGAGGATCACGTCCGCCTCGACCCCGACCTGCTCCGCCCAGCGGAAGTCGATCATCTCATCGGCGACTCCGCCAAGGGCCGTGCCGATCTCGGCTGGGGGCCGACGGTCGATTTCAAGACCCTCGTCGGCATGATGGTCGACGCCGACGTCGAGCGTGTCGCCGCCGAGTCGACCCGGCCCGCCAGGGCGATCTGAAGAAGGGAAGGCTTAAGGCACACGGCGCGAGCAGCGCGACACCCGTAGCGCGAAGGCTTGATCCTCCCGAGCGAAGCCCGGAAAAGCGACGAACCGCCGGACCCCTGACCTCCGCACCTCCTGACCGATAAGAAGGAACCGCCCTGTGAGCCTCCGCGAACTAATCGATCAACGCGAAGCCCGAGTCGCCGTCATCGGCCTAGGTTACGTCGGCCTCCCCCTCGCCGTGGAATTGGCCGACGCAGGCTTCACCGTCATCGGCCTCGATGTAGATGCCAGTCGTGTCGACCAGCTCAACGCTGGCGCGAGCTACATCTCGGACGTGAAGTCCGAGCGGCTCGCCGCACTCGTGAGTGCTGGCCGGCTCACCGCAACGACAGATCCGTCAATGCTGGCCGACGTCGACGTCATCGACATTTGCGTCCCCACCCCCCTGAGAAAGACACGAGACCCTGACCTCTCCTACGTCGTCGGGGCGATAGATGAGGTCGCGCGATGCTTGCGCCAGGGTCAGCTCGTCATCCTAGAGTCGACGACGTATCCCGGGACGACGGAAGAGGTCGTGCGACCCAAGCTCGAGGCCGGCGGCTTGGAGGTTGGCGTCGACGTCTTCCTGGCGTTCTCCCCGGAACGGGTTGACCCGGCGAATTCGGAGTTCACCACGCACAACATCCCGAAGGTCGTTGGCGGGTCCGACGAGCCGAGCACCGAGTTGGCGTGTGTCTTCTACGGGTGCTTCGTCGACGTCGTCGTCCCGGTCTCATCGACGCGCGTCGCCGAGATGGTAAAGCTCCTCGAAAACACGTTTCGCGCCGTCAATATCGGCCTGGCCAACGAGATGGCACTGATGTGCCGAAATCTGGACATTGACGTCTGGGAAGTCATCGACGCCGCGAAGACCAAGCCGTTCGGGTTCATGCCGTTCTACCCCGGCCCCGGCCTCGGCGGCCACTGCATTCCGGTCGACCCGCACTACCTCTCCTGGAAAGCGCGACAGAACGGCTTCGAGGCTCGCTTCATCGAGCTGGCGAGTTACGTCAATGCCTCCATGCCAGCGTATGTCGTCGAGCGCGTATCCGACGCATTGAACTCGGCCCGCATGGCCATCAACGGGTCCCGGATCCACCTCTTCGGCGTGTCGTACAAGCGGGACGTTGGTGACCTGCGAGAATCCCCGGCGCTGGACATCCTGGATTCGTTGGCCGGCCGTGGTGCGACGCTCAGCTATACCGACCCCTTCATCCCTGTGCTCCGCCATGGGTCGCTGGACCTCGAATCCGTGCCCGAGGCAGAGGTCGTGGCCAGCCGGCCAGACTGCACTGTCATCTGCACCGACCATTCGGTGTTCGACTATCAAGCGATGGTCGATGGGCTGCCACTGATCGTCGACACTCGGAATGCGCTCAAGGGCCGCCGCTCGAGTTCGATCTACCGCCTGTGAACCGTCCTTGCCATCTCTGCGGCGCTCACGCCTTGGACATCGCACCGGGGTACGGCCAGCTGCGCCGCGTGACGTCTGACTGCAAGCCCTGGCCGGCGGGTGGGCAGCTGGCGTCGTGCCGGGCGTGCGGCTGCGACCAGGCCGTCATTGACGAGACGTGGCGCGCGGATGCCGACGCCATCTACGCGGGCTACTCGATCTACCACCAGTCTGCGGGCGCTGAGCAGGCCGTGTTCGATCGAGCGACAGGAGAGGCGACCCACCGGTCGGCTCGGCTGGTCCGGCATCTGCTGGCGACCGGGTCCGTGCCCGAGTGCGGCCGGTTAGGGGACGTCGGCTGCGGCAACGGCGCCTTCTTGCGTGCGTTTTCGGAGAAGAAGCCTGGCTGGTCGCTCGTGGGGTCGGAGGTCAACGATCGTAACCGAGCCGCCGTCGAGGCCATCCCTCGTGTCGAGTCGCTACACGTCGGTCGCATCGAGGACGTCGATGGTCCGTTCGATGTGATCGTGATGATTCACGTCCTCGAGCACGTTGCATCGCCGACCGACCTGCTCGGCACTCTGCGAACGAAGCTGGGCACTGGAGCCTCTCTCATCATCGAGGTGCCTGACAGGACACAGAATCCGTTCGAGATCCTGATCGCGGACCACGCGACGCACTTTTCGGCGGCGACCCTCCAGGGACTGATGGAGCGAAGTGGTTTCGAGGTCACGCGCGTAGCAACCGACTGGGTCCCCAAGGAGATCAGCCTGGTGGCCCGGCGCCGCGACAGCGGGGCCGACGCGGCCAGCGCGACCGAGGCCGTTGCCGGCCTGGAAGGCTGCGCCAAGAACCTTCGTTGGCTCCAGGCGACGATCGAGCGGGGTGTCGAGGTGGCTCGAACGGCGGCGACGGAGTCCTTCGGTTTGTTCGGCAGCTCCATCGCCGCAACCTGGCTAGCGACCGAGCTCGAAGGTCAGGTGTCGTTCTTCGTCGACGAGGATCCCGCCCGCGGAGGAGCGACGCACCTGGGCCTGCCCATCTACCATCCCCGTGAGGTGCCGCACGGCGCCCACGTCCTGCTCGTGCTTCCGGACCAGATCGCTTCAAGCGTTGGTGAGCGCTTGCGCGGCGCGCACACTCACTTCACGCTGTACGGCCCACTTGAGGAGCGCACGAACACGCCGAGTGACGCGCCGAGGAAGTTGTGATGGCATCTGACAAGACCAAGGAGCCGCAGTATCAAGTGTGCCTCGACGCCCGCGACGAGTCCGGCTTGGCGCCGCTTGGCCTCATGGCGAGCTACACTTGGCAGCACGATCCCAGGCACCTCGTCTTTCTGCTCTCCCGGTACAAGTTCATCGCCAAGATGCTGACCGGCCGACAGCATGTCCTCGAGGTTGGCTGCGCCGATGCGTTCGGGACGCGCCTCGTCATCCAGGAGGTGGAGCGATTGACCGCCGTCGACTTCGACGCCGTCTTCATCGAGGATGCCAAGCAGCGGATGGACCCGAAGTGGCCGTTCGACTGTCACGTGCACGACATGCTCGAAGGGCCCGTGAGCGGCTCGTTCGATGGCGCCTATGCGCTGGACGTCATCGAGCACATCGAGGAGTCCAAGGAGGACCGGTTCGTCGGCAACATTGTCGGCTCCCTCACCGAGAACGGCGTGCTGTTGATCGGTACCCCATCGCTCGAATCGCAGGCGCACGCGTCGCCTCCGAGCAAGGCTGGGCACGTGAACTGCAAGACTGCCGACAGCTTGAGGCTCCTGATGTCTCGGTTCTTTGAAAATGTGTTCGTCTTCTCCATGAACGACGAGATGGTGCACACCGGCTATGCCCCCATGGCGCACTATCTCATCGCGTTGTGTTGCTCGAAGCGAGCCGTGTGAGGTTCAGGGCCACCAGTCGTGACAACCCTTGTTGTAGGCGGTGACGGAGCCATCGGCCGATCGCTCGTCGCTCGCCTTCGCCGCAACGACACCCCCGTTGTTGCGACGACCCGCAAGCGCGACGGCGTCTCCAACGGCCATGTAGAGCATGCATTTCTCGATTTGCGCCATGATCCGAGCCGCTGGGTCGTCCCGAGCGATGTGTCCGTTGGCTACCTGTCCGCGGCCGCGACATCGCTTCAAGCCTGTCGAGCCGATCCGCAGGGTACTGCGACCGTCAATGTCACCCATGCGTTTGCCCTGGCTGAGATACTGGCGCGGCAAGGCGCTCAGGTGGTTTTTTTGTCGACCAGCGCCGTCTTCGACGGAACGACACCCTTCCAGAAAGCCGACGCACCGACATGCCCGCTGACCGAGTACGGGAGACAGAAGGCCAGGGCCGAGGAATTGATTCTTGGGCTCGGGCCGAGCGCAACCGTTGTCCGGCTCACTAAGGTGTGGGCCCCCGGGGCGAGCATCCTGGTGAATTGGCGCAGTTCCCTTCGTATCGGAGAACCCGTTCATCCATTCTCGGACATGGTGATCGCTCCACTTCCAGTAGAATTCGTGACCGAGGTGCTCTGTCGGGTCGGCCTCAGAGCCTTGTCTGGCGTTGTGCAAGTGTCCGGCCAGGAGGATGTGACGTACGCCGACGTGGCCAGATACGTAGCCCGACACTGCGGCGCACCCGAGACTCTCGTACAGCCGCGACGAGCACGCGATTCGGACGTTGAGATAGAGGCTCTGGCCGCTCACACGACATTGAATGACGACCGTCTAAGAGCCGAGCTAGGCGTGACCCCACCCCCTGTGTGGGAATCCGTAGAATCAGCCCTGTCACAGCGCGACGACGACGGAGCTAGAGACGCGACGACGACGTAGCTAGAGAACAGACGCGAAGCCACATCGAATCCTGGCACCTTGGGACCCTGGGACCGACTTCTTCAAATGCCGCAACGCCACCACGAATCTCCGTCTGGCCAGTCGTTGCTTGCCTACTACCAACAAGAGCACTTCAACCCCGTCCCCATCGCCGTCGAAACGCCCGAAGCCTGGCAGCAGCACGTCGAACGACGAAGCAATCTCTATCAGCGACACTTGCATGTCCCCGTAGGTTGGCTGCGCGGTCGGTCCGTCCTGGAGTTCGGACCCAACGCCGGCGAGAACGCCCTCGTGCTTGCGTCCATGGGGGCGAACCTGACCCTCGTCGAGCCGAACGACCAGGTCATCCCTCGGATGCAGTCGCTGTTTCGTCAGTTCGGCCTCGAAGACCGGCTCACAGCGGTGTTGAACCAGGGCGTGGATGACTTTGTGTGGGAGGGCCAGTACGACCTGATTCTCGCCGAAGGCTTTCTGTACACGTTGCCCAACCGAGACGAGATCGTCGGCAAGATGGCCGGATGGCTGGCGCCTGGAGGCATCGGCGTGATCTCGTTCAACGATTGCTACGGGATGTTGCTCGAGATGGTGCGACGCGCGATCCTTTGGCGTGTGTATCAACTCTCGGGCGTGCGCGACGTGGAACAGCCCGACGCGCTCGCACTCGCCCGACGTCTCTATGCGGACGACTTCGCTGCTCTCAACGCCACTCGGCCGTTCGAGGCCTGGTGGAAGGACACGCTCGTCAATCCCCTAATTCCTCGGATGTGGAGCTATCAGGATCTCCTGTCGCTCGTTCGAGACGCCGGCTGCGAGTTCCAGGGGTCGTCGCCAGCCTGGGCCGACGTCGATAATTTAGCCTGGTACAAGCGTGTCCCGGCGGCCGACGATCGCCACGACCGTCTCATGGCGCGATGGTCGCGAGTGTTTCCCTACTTCCTGACAGGCTCGCCGCCGAGGGGCGGAGAGGCAACGCCCGTGGGATCCGACGTTGTCGACGCGGTCGCCGGCTGCGCGTCGGCCATGGCCGTCTATGGGGCGGACAGTGCGGTCGACACTCTACAATTCCCGGACGGGCTGCGCGACTTCCTGGCCGGGACTGGCGACCCCTTGTACGTAGAGTTCGGACGGGATCTCGAGAGAATCTTCGTGGCGCTTCGAGGTAGTGACGTCGACGACGTGATCGACGCGTATCATGGTTCCGCGTGGGTCAGGCGACTTTGGGGCGCGCCGTATCACTACCTGAGCTTCGTCAAGCCGATCGAGCCGAGCATTGAGAACCGTGTCGGATCGTAGCATCACCCTGATCATCCCCGCGCTGAACGAGGAAGCCGCGATAGGGCCCACCGTTGAGGAGGCCCTCGAGGTCGTGGCGGCACCTTTCGACGACCACGAGGTGATCCTGATCGACGATGGGAGCACCGACCGGACCGGGGAGATCATGGAGGAGCTGGCCCGGAAGCATGAGAAAGTGCGGGCCTTGCCGAACGAGCGCAACCTGGGGCTGGGAGCGTCGTACAAGCGCGGTGTTGACGCCGCGCGCTGTACCTACGTGATGTTGCTGTGTGGCGATGGCGCCATGCCCGGCAGCGCCCTGCCAACCATCTTCGACCGCGTCGGCCAGGCTGACATCATCATTCCCTACATCAAGAACCTGAGGGACCTGAAGACGCCGTCTCGGTATCTGCTGTCGCGAACCTACACCGGCATACTGAATCTCGTGTCCGGTCTCAATCTTCACTATTTCAACGGTTTGCCCGTCCATCGCCTCGATCGGCTGCACTCGATCGAGATCAAGAGCAACGGTTTTGGGTTCCAGGCCGAGATCCTCGTCAAGCTAATCAAGCGCGGCTGCACCTACGAGCAGGTGGGCGTAGATGCCGTCGAGCGCAAGAACCAATCGAGCGCTCTTCGAGTGCGTAACATTCTCAGCGTGTCTCGAACGATCGCGAGATTGCTCGTCGAGATCGCCCAGATCGTGAGATCATCTTAGAGAAATTGCGTAGCGCGAAGGCTTGATCCTCCCGACAAGCCGAGGGGCAGCCGAGCGGATCTTGAACCAGCGTGACGCTGGCGCTTGGCTAAAGCCGGCGCGCTACGTACGCACAGGCGCGGACGATTTTGGTCAAGCGTTGTGAAACCGATTCTAAAACTTTTGTAGCGCGAAGGCTTGATCCTCCCGAGCGAAGCCGAGGGGTAGCCGAGCGGATCCCGAACCAGCGTGATCCTGGCACTTAGGCTGACAGCGCGACAGCGACGCGTGCAACAGGTGAACCCGAATGACACCGATCAAGCGTGTGCTCGTAACAGGCGGAGCCGGATACGTCGGTGCCGTGCTCGTTCCCAAGCTCCTCGAAGCCGGCTACCAGGTTCGGGTGCTGGACCTCTATCTCTATGGCCGCCATGTGCTCGATGAGGTCGCTGACCATGCCGGCCTCGAGCAGGTGCAGGGCGACATCCGCGACCGGGCACTCCTCGAGAAAACACTGCCCGGCTGCGACGCCGTCATCCACCTCGCCTGCATCTCGAACGACCCCAGCTTCGAGCTGAATCCCGATCTCGGTCGATCGATCAACTACGACGCCTTCTTCGACCTCCTCGACGTCGCGAAGGATAGCGGCGTCTCCCGCTTCATCTTCGCCTCGTCATCCAGCGTCTACGGCATCAAGTCCGACCCCGACGTCTCCGAAGAACTCCCGCTCGAGCCCCTGACCGACTACTCGAAGTACAAGGCGCTGTGCGAAGACGTCCTCCTGAAGGCCCAGGCTCCGGGCTTCACCACCGTCGTCGTTCGCCCGGCCACCGTGTGCGGCTACTCGCCTCGACTGCGCCTCGATCTCACGGTCAACATCCTGACCAACTTCGCCGTCAACAAGGGTCAGATCGTCGTCTTTGGCGGTGCGCAGAAGCGCCCGAACATTCACGTCGAAGACATGGCCGAGTTGTACGTGCAGCTCCTGTCCGAGGCCAAAGAGCGGATCGCGGGAGAGGTCTTCAACGCCGGCTACGAGAACTACACGGTCACGGAGATTGCCGAGATGGTCGGCCGTGTAGTCGGCGAGACGAAGATCGTCACCGAGCCCACGCCCGATAACCGCTCGTACCACATCTCCTCCGAGAAGATCCGCCGCGAGCTCGGCTACGAGCCCAAGAGGTCGATCGAGGCAGCGGCGAAGGATTTGCTTCAAGCGTTCAAGGCCGGCCGCATCCCGAACTCAATGGATGACATCCGGTACTACAACATCAAGACCATGCAGGCGGCGAATCTGCGGTGAGCGAACTCATCGTCGGAGTCGACTTCGACAACACGCTCGTGAGCTACGACGAGCTGATCTACGAAGCCGCGCTCGAGCGATGCCTGATCGAGCCGAATATCGAAAAGACCAAGCGCAGCGTCCGAGATTGCATCCGTCAGCAGAAGGACGGCCGAGGAGAGATCGAGTGGCAACGTCTCCAGGCGCTCGTCTACGGGCCCGAGATGGCGCGGGCCAGGCCAGTCGCCGGTGCCCTCGAATGCCTCGCGCAGCTCCGTTCTCGAAACATCCCCATCTTCGTCGTCAGCCACAAGACCGAGTTCGCGAACTACGACGAGACGCAGACAAGCCTTCGGGGTGCCGCTCTCGGATGGATGACTGATCATCGGTTCTTCGAGGTCGATGGCCTTGGGCTGGATCCAGACCGCGTGTTCTTCGCCGACACACGGGAGATGAAGATTCAGCGGATCCAGAAGCTCGGCTGCACCCATTTCATCGATGACCTTGAGGAGGTCTTTCTGGAGGCGTCCTTTCCGCCGAACGTCCGCCGAATCCTGTTTACCCAGACGGAACCGAACGACCCGATCGCGGATGTCGTCGTTCTGGCCAGTTGGGAAGCGATCAGTGACTATCTCCTCGGCGAGTGAGGGCTGGTCGCTCGAGATCGAGACCGCCTGCAAACGCTTGCTCCACCGAGAGGTGAGCGATGTCGAGCGGATTGGCGGAGGCCGGAACAGTCGTGTCTACCGGCTGACGTGTGCGTCTCTCGATGCATCGACGCAGCAGGCTACCTACGTTCTGAAGCACTACGTACGTCATCCGGGTGACGATCGCGACCGGCTCGCGACGGAGTTCGGGGCATTTCGGTTCCTGTGGGACCACGACGCTCGTCGCGTGCCGGAGCCCATCGCGACCGATCCGGCACTCAACCTCGGGATCTACGAGCACATCGCCGGCACGCCCATGGTGCCTGACGATGTCGACGAACACGCCGTCGACCAGTCAGTCGCGTTCCTGGCGGAGTTGGCGAAGCTTTCGGAGTTGCCAGAGAGTCGACGCCTAGCCGTCGCCTCCGAGGCGTGCTTCTCCACTGAGGAGCTACTGAACAGTCTGCGCCGTCGCCTCGACCGCCTCCGCCCGTGCAAGGACGAGCGCCTGCAGGCCTTTCTGGCTGATGCGCTCGAGCCCGCACTCGGCGAGATTTGGGCGTGGTGCCATGAGCGCATCGCGAAGGATGGCGGCACGGCGTCCGACGTCCTAGCCGAGTCCGAGCGCACACTCAGCCCTTCCGACTTCGGCTTTCACAATGCCATCCGCCGTCCGACGGGCGAGTTGGCGTTCGTCGACTTCGAGTACTTCGGCTGGGACGACCCCGCGAAGACGCTGTCAGACTGGCTCCTTCACCCCGGAATGACTGTCGCCGAGGACCTGAAGCGCCGTTTCGCGTCGCGAACGCTGGAGGCCTTCGCCGGCCGCGGCCAGCTGGAGGCTCGAGGTCGAATCCTCTATCCCTTGTTCGGTCTCAAGTGGTGTCTGATTCTCCTGAACGAGTTCGTCCCAGACGATGAGGCGAGACGCAGCTTTGCGAAGGCCAGCGGCGAGTACGTAGGGCGAAGGCTTCAGCCGAGCCGCGAGAGCCAACTGGAGAAGTCCAAGACCATGCTGGCCAAGGTGCAGGACGGCTATCGGGACAACCCGTACCTGTGACAGGGTGAGCGGCCCAGAGCCCAGAGCCCAGAGCCCGACAAGCGCCCAACGCCTTGCACGAGCGCGCCAATGAGCGCTACCCTGTTGGGTTTGCGATGTCGTCAAGAGACCGTATCCGAATGCCCCAGTCCGTAACTCCTGCGCTCGACGAGCGCTCGATCGCTCTGCGCAAGACCATCATTCGCGTCCTCGAGGCCGGCCAGCGCGGTCACCTGGGCGCTGCGCTGTCGCTCGTCGAGATCCTGCGCGTCCTGTACGACGATGTGCTGACGTTCGATCCTGCGAATTCGCGCTGGCCCGAACGTGATCGCTTCATTCTCAGCAAGGGCCACGGCTGCATTGCCCTGTATGTGCTCCTGGCGGACAAGGGCTTCATCCCCGAGTCGGACCTGTGGGAGTTCTGCAAGGATGGCGCGTTGCTGGGTGGCCATCCTGAGCACACGATTCCTGGTGTCGAGGCCTCCACCGGTAGTCTTGGCCACGGCCTGTCCATTGGCGTCGGATTCGCGTTGAGCGCCCGGTATGACGACGCGTCCCATCGAGTGTTCGTCGTCGTCGGTGACGGGGAATCCGATGAAGGCTCCGTGTGGGAGGCAGCCATGTGTGCTGGCAAGCACCGCCTCGCCAACCTGACCGTGCTCGTCGACTACAACAAGCATCAGTCCTACGCCAGCACGAAGATCGTTCAGGACCTGGAACCCCTGGGAGACAAGTGGCGAAGCTTCGGCTTCGGTGTTGCCGAGGTCGACGGCCATGACGCCGACGCGCTGCGATCCGCGCTGGGAGCCGTGCCCGTCGATCCCGACAAGCCCACCGCCGTCATTTGCCATACCGTCAAGGGCAAGGGCATTCCGTACGCCGAGAACAACATGGCGTGGCACCACAAGAGCCGCATCTCGAGCGAGGAGATCGAAGGGCTGATCGCAGTATTGGAGGCAGGGCGTGCGCCGGACGTGTCTTGAGCTCGTCTACGAGCTGGCGAAGCAGGACGAGCGCGTCTTCTTCATCGGCTCCGACCTGGGCGCCGGCACGCTCGACCAGTTCAAGGCCGAGATGCCGGAGCGGTTTCTCATGGAGGGCGTCAGCGAGGCGAACCTCATCGGCGTCGCTGCCGGCATGGCTCTTGACGGCAAGATTCCCTATGTCAATACCATCGGAACGTTCATCACGCGGCGTTGCTACGAGCAGGTCGTCCTCGATCTGTGTCTGCACCACGTCAACGTGCGACTGATCGGAAACGGTGGTGGCGTCGTGTACGCGCCGCTCGGTCCGACTCATCTTGCGATCGACGACCTCGCCATCTTTCGAGCCATCCCCAACATGACCATCGTCGCGCCGGCCGATGCCGACGAGATGACGCGTCTCGTGCCTCAGACCCTCGAACATGAGGGACCGCTCTACATCAGGCTAGGCAAGGGTGGCGATCCCATCGTCTCGTCCGACGAGCACGAGTTCTCGATCGGCAAGGCCATCTCGATGAGACGGGGCAGTGATGCCCTCATCGTCACCACCGGAATCACGTTGAAGATTGGTCTCGAGGCAGCGTCCGAGCTCTCGAAGCAGGGCTTCGAGGCCAGTGTCCTCCACGTCCACACCGTCAAGCCCCTCGATACCGACGCAATACTGGAGCGTGCCGCCGAAGCCAGAGCGATCGTGGTCGTCGAGGAGCACTCCATCATTGGCGGTCTGGGTTCGGCAGTCGCGGAACTCCTCGCCGAGTCCGACCTCGTGGGAGCGAAGCGCTTCAGGCGAGTCGGCTTCCCGGACGTGTTCCCCGAAGGCTATGGCTCTCAAGCCAGCATGATGGCCAGGTACGACATCACCGCCGACCACGTCGCAGCGTTGATCCAAGAGCTTTCATAAGCCGTGCGACTTCTCTTAAATCGAGCGAAGCGAGACAATTCATGAACCAACTGCTGAACATCGTGACCCCCCTCCACAAGCGCACCGCCCGCGACTACATCGGCCGCATGATGGACGAGAAGATCCATTGCATGCAGAAGGCCCGGGAGTACGAGTTCGACTACTGGGACGGGGATCGCCGGTACGGCTATGGCGGCTACACGTACGACGGCCGCTGGAAAGTCGTCGCCGAGCAGCTCATCGAGATCTACGGCCTGGCAGGGAAGTGCCGAATTCTCGACGTCGGCTGTGGCAAGGCGCACCTGGCGCTCGAGCTGAAGAAGCTCCTACCCGAGGCAGAGATCGTCGGGTTCGACGTGTCGAAGCACGGTTTGGCCGATGCCCCCGAAGAGATTCGCGGGTCTTTGTTTAACTACCGCGCGCAGGATCCGTACCCGTGGGGCGATGACTACTTCGATCTCGTCATCTCGCTGGGTTGCCTGCACAATCTCCGGTTGTACGAGCTCTATCGCGCCCTGTCCGAGATCGAGCGCGTCGGTCGTCAGAAGTACGTGATGCTCGAGAGCTATCGAAACGATGCCGAGCTGTTCAATCTGCAGTGCTGGGCCCTGACGTGCGAAGCCTTCTTCGACACCAGCGAATGGATCTGGCTCTACCGAAACGCCGGCTACACCGGCGACTACGAATTCATTTACTTCGAATGAGGACCGTGGGCCTATCGCGCGTGTTGTACGTAGGGCGACACTCCTCGTACGTAGGGCGAAGGCTTCAGCCGAGCCATAAAGGATCACACCGTTGAAAGCCGCAATCCTAGAAGAACTCAATCAACCTCTCCTGGTGGCTGACCTGGACCTCCCAAGCGACCTCACCTTCGGCCAGGTCCTCGTTGACGTCCACTACAGCGGCATCTGCGGCGCCCAGATCAACGAGATCGAAGGCGCCAAAGGCCCAGACAAGTACCTGCCACACCTCCTAGGCCATGAAGGGTCGGGGACTGTCCTCGAGGTCGGCGCAGGAGTCAAGACCGTCAAGCCCGGCGATCACGTCGTGATGCACTGGCGCCCGAGCGATGGCCTGCAGTCGGAGCCACCCAAGTACAGCTGGAACGGTCGAACCGTCAACGCCGGTTGGGTGACCACGTTCAACGATCGGGCGATTGTGTCCGAGAACCGCGTGACCGTCATCCCGCCGGACTTCGACCTGCGCCTCGCCCCGTTGTTTGGCTGCGCCGTCACGACTGCCGTTGGCGTTGTCAATCATGACGCCAGGGTCGAGATCGGACAGTCCGTCGTCGTGTTCGGCGTTGGCGGCGTTGGTCTCAACATCGTTCAGATGGCCGCCATGGTCTCGGCCCATCCAATCGTCGGAATCGACCTCGTCGACTCAAAGCTAGACATGGCCCGAGATTTCGGCGCGACCGCCGCGTTGAACGCAAGGACCAGCAGCGATCTCGACGCGGAGATTCGAGCGATCGTCGGCCCGCAAGGAGCCGACGTCGTCGTCGACACGACCGGTCAATCCAAGGTCATCGAGCAGGCGTACCGCCTCACGCATGCGGCGGGCAAGACCATCCTCGTGGGTGTCCCCAGGGCTGGCGACAACATCTCGATCTACTCGTTGCCCCTGCATTTCGAGAAGGTCCTGACCGGGTCTCACGGCGGCAGCGCGCGGCCGCACATCGACATCCCACGCTGCATCCGGCTGCACGAAGCTGGAAAGCTCAGGCTCGACGGCCTTGTCACTCACGAGTTTGCTTTGGATCAGATCAACGAAGCGATCCAGACAGTGAAAGGCGGAGAAGCCGGCCGTGTGCTCGTGAAGATGGGCCGCTAGGCGTCTTCGAGGGCCGATCGACGTGTGCGCGCCCGGTCGAGCAGGCAGACCGCATGTTGACGAACACGATGGACGTGCTGACGCCACGAGGCACGCTCACATTCGCGATCCAGGGCGGGAAGACCCGTCGTCGAGCGAATCGATTGCTCGAGAAGGAGCCGGAGACCATCCGGTGGGTCGATAGCTTCGATCCGGACGCTGTGTTTTGGGACGTGGGTGCGAACACTGGAGTGTTCTCCCTGTACGCGGCACTCAATTCGGACGTTCGTGTGCTGGCCTTCGAACCGGGCGCGGTGAACCACTATCTGGTTGCGCTGTCGGCAGAGTTGAACGGCCTCGATCGACGCGTGGCAACGTTTTGCGTCGGATTTGATGATCACACGCATGTGCAGGATCTCGCCGCATCGCAGCTACACCCGGGAGCGTCCTTTCACGTTCGCGACCAGAAGGGCTCGAGGCGCTTCGATGCGCATTAGACGATGCTGTGTTTCTCCATTGACGATTTCGTAAGTACTTTCGAGGTGCCAGCGCCAACGCACTTGAAAATCGATGTTCCCAGAATGCCGGAAGCGGTACTCCGCGGTGCCGCGCGGACGCTGGGCGGCGACGGCGTACGCGAAATCCTCGTCGAGCTCGATGGCCGGACGTTCGCTCCCGGGGGTTTGGATGAGCTACTCGCTTGGCTGCGCACGCTTGGCTTTGAGCTAGATCAGCGGTTTGCCAAGAAGGATTCTCGGACAGCCGACTACCTGCTACGGAGAAGGCGGTGAGGCGCAAGCCGAGACCAAGACGCTCCTGGTCTGAGCTCGTCCCCGACCGAGACGACGACCGCCGCCCCAGGATTCGCGAGCGCGAGGTCGTCTTCCAGAGCCCGTTCACGAAGCTCTATCGGGTCACGGCTGACTTCGACTCGTTCTCGAAGGAGTATGTCGTCAACGATCTGGGTCCCAGGGCGGGGCTTGTCGCCGTTGTCGACGACCAGGTCCTGCTCGTGCGGCAATACCGGCTGCTCGTCGACAGCACCTCCTGGGAGATTCCAGGTGGAGCCGTTGATCACGGCGAGGACCCCATCGATGCCGCCGTCCGCGAGTGTGTCGAGGAAACAGGGATCCGGTGCCTGGATCCGAAGCCGATCCTGACCTACCAGCTGGCCCTCGATATCTGCTACAACCCGACGCACCTCTTCTACTCTCATGCCGTTGTCGACGGAGCTCGAGGCCCGGAGCACTCGGGTGAGATCGAGCGCTGCGAATGGGTTCCCGTGTCTCGATGCGTTGAGATGATCTCCTCGGGTGAAATAGAGGACAGCTTCTCCATCATTGCGCTTCTCGGCTATCGAGCTATGATTGCCGCGCCCGATAAATGAACTGTTCGGGGACTCGGAGATGAAGCTATTCACTCATCAGAAGAAGTCTGAGCCGAAGTCTGCCGGAGAGGGGCCGGCTCTTTCCGAACCAACGTCAGACTCGTCGTCCGAGGCGCCGACGGGCCGGCTCGATCTTGACCGGCTCGCCAGGCTCGAGCGCCTCGTCGCCGAGCAGAGTTCCAGTCTGGATGGCATTCCTAACGACATCCACCGCCTGGAAAAGAGCATCACCCGGAGCTGGCGTGAGTTAAAGGAACTGAGCGGCCTCCTGCACCACCAGGCCGACCTGACCACCGAAGCACTCAGCCGCGCCGGTTGGATCGACCCCGAGCAAGCGGCGGAGGAGCGAGCGCTGCACAAGGTGCTCGGCGCCGTCGCGACCGACAAGCCCGTCGTCGTGGGTCCCTGGAAAGGCGAGGTCGGGTTCGAGTTGATGTACTGGATCCCGTTCGTCGCCTGGCTCAAGAAGCGCGCCGAGCTCAGGGCGGACCAGCTCACCGTCGTCTCGCGTGGAGGCACGGCACCTTGGTACCGCCATATCACCCGCCAGTACGTCGACATTCTGGACATGGTGTCACCCGACGAGTTCCGCGAGCGCACGACTGGCAAGAAGAAGGAGAGTGACCGTCGGGGCGATTTCGATCGGGAGCTCGTCGAGCAGGTCCGAGTGAGCCGACAGCTGGGCGACGTCGAGGCGTTGCACCCGGCGCTGATGTATCGCCTGTTCTCCGATCTCTGGCGGAAGGACGCCTCGGCGAACCACATCGATTCGTTCACGACGTTCAAGCCGTTCGAGCCCGTCGAGCCGCTCGAGATCGCCGGCGTGCCAGACGACTACGTCGTCGCGAAGTTCTACTTCAGCAAGTGTTTTCCCGACAGTAGCGAGAACCGAGCGTTCGTCGCCGATCTATTGGCCCGTGTCAGCCGAGAGATCGCCGTCGTGTTGTTGAGTACCGACGTGCGGGTCGACGATCATCGGGACTACGGCCTCTCGTCGGGCTCGGGCATCTTCGTCGTCGACCCGTTCACGAATCCATCGACCAACCTCGAGCATCAGTCTCGTTTGATTCGAGGAGCGCGCTGTTTCATCGGAACCTACGGCGGCTTCTCATACCTCGCGCCGTTCTACGGTGTGCGGTCGCTGTCGTTCTTTTCGGACCGCAGCCGATTCGATAGCTATCACCTGGACGTTGCCCAGCGCGTGTTCGCGAAGCTCACGCCCGGTGGATTCGTCGTCCTCGACCGACGCGATCTCGATGTGGTCCAGCCGTCGGTTGATCGTTGGACGCGAGGTCCTGTCTCATAAGCCCGCATGCGCCTCCTGCTCGTCCTGCCTCTGAAGAGCCTCGTCAGGCACATCGAGAGTGTCCTCGTGGCGCTGGCCGATCGCGGTCACACGATTCGACTCGTGACGCCAGCTGGTCACGATCACTTGCAGTGGCCGGACGTGTTGGTCAAGCACCCGCGCATTTCGACCGGCATCTGTCCCGAGGAACGATCGGATGCCTGGAAGACCGCGGCGAAGAATTTTCGTTTGCTTGTCGACTACACGAGGTTTCTGGACGGCCCGTTGTCTGACGCCGAGAAGCTCCGCCAGCGCGCCTTCAAGACGTTTCTGCGATTCGTGACCGACAACCAACTGCGTCACGCGGTCGGCAACTGTCCAACGTGTGGGTCCAAGATCGCCGACGATCAGCTGGGGAAGATGCTCCTGGCCTTCGGGGATGCTGGCTTGGAAAACATGCGAGAGTTGATGCATCTGATCGAGGGTTCGATTCCCAGCGACCCCGGCCGGGAGGCATATCTGAAAGCCGAGCGTCCGGACGTCATCTTGGTCACCCCGCTCGTCGGTCTCGAAGACGACCAGGCCGACTGGGTGAAGAGTGCCAGGGCGCTGGGCATTCCCGTAGGATTCCCAGTGTTCAGCTGGGACAATCTGACGACGAAGGGCATCGTTCGCGTGCAGCCCGACCGCGTGTTCGTGTGGAATGAGGTGCAGAAGCAGGAGGCCATCGAGTATCACGACATTCCGGCCGAGCACATTGACATCACTGGCGCGCCTCGCTTCGATGCGTTCTTCGATTTGGCACCCGCTGCGGCACGCGAGAAGTTGTGCAAGGGGCTCGATTTGGACCCGGAGCGCCCGATCATCACCTACTTGTGCTCGTCGCCGTTCATCGCCGAGCGTGAGGTGGACTTCGTGCCGCGATGGCTCGAGGAAATCCGTCGTGAGCCTACGCTGGCTTCCTGCAGCGTGCTGATCCGACCCCACCCCCGAACCATTCGCCAGTGGAAGGATGTTGACGTCAGCGGGTGGGGGAACGCCGCGCTCGTCACCTCTCCCAAGCTGAACGCCGATCGCGTGCTGTACAACACGCTCGCGAACAGCGAGGCCGTGGTCGGCTTGAACACCAGTGCCCAGCTCGAGGCTGGCATTCTGGGAAAACCTGTCTTCACCATCCTCGCGCCCGAGTTCGAGCGAGGCCAGCAGGGCACGCCGCATTTCCGCTACTTGCTGCGCGAGGAGGGAGGGTTTGTCGAGGTCGCCAAGGATTTCGACGAGCACCGGCGCCAGCTGGCCGAGGCCGTGGCCGGGCGCTACGATGCCGAGAGAATACGAGAGTTCGTCAAGAGGTTCATCAGGCCTGACGGACTGGAGCGGCCCGCGACCTCTGTCTTGGTCGAGGCCATCGAGCGCCTGGCCCCTTCCACGCCGAAGGCCACTGTCAAGCGATGGCTGGCCTCGGCTGGCAGACGCTGAGGCTCGCTCCAGCTGCCAGGCCGAATCGATATGATATTCTCCTGCCAGTTCGGCGGATTCACGAGCTTTGTTGACGCCATCATCGGGCCTGCGTAACCACCATGCATAGCGTTCCTCGATCGACCATTGTCACCGGCGGTGCGGGCTTCATCGGGAGTCACCTCGTCCAGCATCTGCTCGGGGACGGGCACCGAGTCACCGTCCTGGACAACTTGAGCACCGGCCGCTTGGCGAACCTCGCCCATCTGAAGGATCACCCGGGCTTGACGGTTCGCCGCGTCGACGTGGCGGAGCATGACGGGATCGCCCCGCACTTCTCGGGCGTCGACTGGGTGTTCCACTTGGCCGCCCTGGCCGACATCGTTCCGTCGATTCAGGATCCACTCGTGTACTATCGCGCGAACGCCACGGGCACCGCATCCGTGCTCGAGGCCGCGCGTCTGGCAGGCGTCAAGCGCTTCGTATACGCCGCATCGTCGTCGTGCTACGGCATTCCCGCCGTCTTCCCGACCGCCGAGACCGCCGAGATCCGACCCCAGTATCCCTACGCCCTGACCAAATACCTCGGCGAGCAGTGCGCTCTGCATTGGAACCAGGTTTACAAGCTACCGCTGGTGTCACTTCGTCTCTTCAACGTATACGGCCCCCGCTCCAGGACGTCGGGCACGTACGGCGCCGTGTTCGGAGTCTTCCTCGCCCAGAAGCTGCACGGCAAACCGCTCACCATCGTCGGCGACGGAACGCAGACCAGGGATTTCACGTTTGTCACCGACGTGGCGAACGCCTTCGCAACGGCGGCCGCGTCGGATGTCGACGGTGAGATCTTCAACGTCGGCAGCGCCGGCACCTACAGCGTCAACAGCTTGGCCAAGCTGATAGGCGACGAGGTCGTCCACATCCCCAAGCGACCCGGTGAGCCCGACTGCACGCATGCGGACATCACGAAGATCGGTGCGCATCTCGGATGGAGCCCGAAGGTGTCGTTCGAAGAGGGCGTGGGCCGTGTCATCGAACGGATCGAAGACTGGCGTGCGGCGCCCGTCTGGGATGAAGGCAGCATTGCCGAGGCCACCAAGGATTGGTTCCGGTTCCTGACGCCAGATGAGAGCAAGGCGTGAGCGCGTCCGACAAGGTCAAGTCGCTCGACGACCTCGCTGGCATCCTGGCTGAGCGGCCTGCCGGCCACAAGGTTGTGCACTGCCACGGCACGTTCGATCTCCTGCACCTCGGGCACATCCGGCACTTCGAGGAGGCCCGCAAGCACGGCGATCTACTGGTCGTGACTATCACACCCGACCGGTTCGTCAACAAGGGACCCCATCGGCCGGTCTTTCCAGAGGAGCTCAGGGCCGAGGCCGTCGGGGCGCTCGCCTGCGTCGACTACGTGGCGATCAACCGCTGGCCCATGGCCGTGGAGACCATCCGGCTCCTCCGGCCAGATTTCTACGCCAAGGGTTCGGACTATCGAGAGGCCGAGCAGGATCATACCGGCGGGATCACGCTTGAGCGTGAGGCGATCGAGTCCGTGGGTGGCGCGCTCGCGTTCACCGACGATCTTGTCTTCAGCTCGTCCGCCCTGATCAATCGCCATCTGTCGGTCTTCCCAGAGGACGTCCGAACCTACCTCAACGACCTGTCGCAGCGATACGGTCCGAGGGAGATCCTGGAGTACCTCGACGCCGTGGCTGAGTTGAAGGTTCTCGTGGTGGGCGATGCGATCATCGACGAGTATCACTACTGCGAGACGTTGGGAAAGTCCGGCAAGGAGCCGATTCTGGCGGCCCTCTATCGACGAAGTGAAAGCTACGCCGGTGGCATTCTCGCCGTGGCCAATCACGTCGCGCCGTTCTGCGCCGAGGTCAAGCTGCTCACCCTGCTGGGTCAGAAGAACTCCCAGGAGGAGTTCATTCGATCCAAGCTGAACCCCACGGTTGATCCCACGTTCGTCCACATGGAGCACGGACCGACCATCGTCAAGCAGCGATTCATCGAGACGTATCCGTTCCAGAAGCTCTTCGAACTCTACGTGATGGACGAGGAGGGTGCTGCCACGCAGTCGGACCAGGTGTGCGAGTTACTGAACGAGCATGCGCCGAACTACGACGTCGTCGTCGTGGGCGACTACGGTCATGGCGCCGTCGGACCGGCAGCGATCGACGTCCTCTGTGACCGGGCCAAGTTTCTCGCGATCAATACGCAGCTCAATGCCGGCAATCACGGTTTCAACACCGTCTCGAAGTACCGACGGGCCGATTTCATCTCCGTCTCCGAGCGTGAGATCAGGCTCGAGGCTCGCGACACCAGCGGTCGTCTGGAGGACATCGTCCAGCGAACATCCGAGCGACTGTCGTGTCGGCGGATTCTGATCACACGAGGCGCCAAAGGCAGTTTGTGCTACGACGCCAACGAAGGTTTCGTGGAGGTGCCTGGATTCGCGATTCGAACGGTCGACCGAGTTGGGGCTGGCGACGCCGTGTTCGCCATCGCCTCCCTCGTCGCCTCTCAGCCTACGCCCATGGAGGTCGTCGGCTTCATCGGAAACACCGCTGGCACCGAAGCCGTGTCCATCAAGGGGAACGAGCGGTTCATGGAGCGAGCCAGCCTGTTCAAGCACATCGAATCGCTGCTGCGGTAACAGGATCATGAGCGTGACTGCCGAGAGCTATCTGAGCAGGTTGTTCGACGTCTTGAAGCGAACCGAGGTGACGCTCGGCAGCGGCTCGGCCGCCGCGCTGGAGGATGGCCTCGCGGAGACCGAGCGAACGATTGATTCGGTGAAGCAAGCCGGCGGCAAGGTGATGCTCATCGGGAACGGGGGCAGCGCGGCGATCGCGAGCCACGTCCAGAACGACCTCTGCAAGACGGTCGGCGTCCGCGCGTTGGTCGTGAGCGAACCGCCGCTCATGATGGCGCTGGCCAACGACGATGGTTACGAGACCATCTTCGAGCAGCAGATCGAACTCTGGGCAGCGCCTGGTGATGTCTTGGTCGCAATCAGCAGCGGCGGGAGATCCGAGAACATCCTGCGTGGTGTACGAGCCGCGAAGGCCCATGGCAACACCGTCATCACGTTCTCGGGCTTCTCACCCGACAACCCGCTGCGCAGCCTGGGTGCCATCAACTTCTATGTGCCGGCTTCCGAGTACGGCCACGTCGAGCTTGGTCACTCGATCCTGCTGCATCTCGTCACAGACCGCGCCGCAGCTCCCACTGGCTGAGAAATCTGGCCCCATGAAGCAATCGGAGCGCATCAGGGACTCGAGTTGGGTCCTCGGTCTTCCGGGACTTCGTCGCTACGGCTACCGCTTGGCGCAGATGTCGCGGCGGCTCGAGAAAGCGAACGCGCGGATCGCGCGTCTGCAGCGCAGCCTTGCACACTCCGACGAACGCGTGCGACGCCTGAAGGCCACCATTCAGACGACTCGACGAAAACTGCTGGTCACCGAGCCGCTTTACCAGACGCTCAGCGCTCGACACGCGGCACTCACGAGTGCGGCCGCCAAGGTTCGCTCGGTCTCAATCGAGGATGAGTTCCGCCGGCGATCGCCGAGTTACGCGGCCGCCCTCGATGATTCTGACGATCTTGCACATTCGGGAAGGGCCGAGCGGGTCAGCGTTCACGGACTCGCGTTCTGGATACCTCAAGATGCGTACGGTGCCTATGGTGCCCGTCTTCGCCGAGGATGGTTGCCGTTTCGGGAGATTCTCGCCCAGCGTGAGCTCGGCGTTGGTAACGTCATGCTGGACATCGGTGCCAATATCGGCATGACGGCCATTCCGAGGGTGATTGCGGGCGACGTGCAGCGCATCTATGCCGCTGAGCCGGAGCCCTTGAACTACGCCTGTCTGGTGAGGAACGTCGTAGAGAACAATCTGCGAGGGCTCGTGATGCCCGAACAGGCGGCCATCTCGGATCATGACGGCGAGATCGTGCTGCGCCGGTCAAAATCGATGAGCAACCATGTGCTGCTTGCCGACCCGTCACAGCAGCCCGATGAAAAAGGAGTTCGGCGCATCAGGGTGCCGTCTCTTACGGTGGACACGTGGCTTGACCGGTTGGGCATCGAGCCTCAATCGATCGGTGTCGTGAAAGTTGACACCCAGGGCTGGGAGTCGCACGTGCTCGCCGGAGCACCCAGGCTGTTGACTCACAAACACATCGCCTGGATCATTGAATTTGCACCGGACTTGTTGGACCGCTCTGGCCGGAGTACTGACGAGCTGCTGGACCAGATCGCGAAGTCGTTCTCTCATTTCATCGATACGAAGGGTGCAGCTGGTGGGCCCCGCGTAGCGCCCGTCGAGGAGATCCGCTCGGCACTTGCCTATCTGCTTGGACAGGGAACCCGCACGTTTACCGACCTCATCCTCTACAATGCCTCGTGATGACGCCGGAGCGCGAGCCGCCCGCTGGCTGCGGCGAGCCAGCCCATTGGCATGACCTTCCGGCCGGTCGAAGGTCGGGCGTTCTCGTGGATCGAGAACTGATGCCAAGCAGGGTTCACGCGACGATCCTGGCGCTGCTTTTGGTGACTGCTCCTGCGTGCGGAAACGAGACGACTCGCTCTGCCGATCAGAACCCCTCAGCCTCACGTCCGACGATCGTGCGGACGGACACCGAGGTGTCGCGTCTGGTCAAGACTCGACTGGAGGCGAACCCGTATCTGGCTCCCTTGCAAATCGAGGTGGAGACAAACGATGGGGTCGTCTCGTTGCGGTCGACTCACGACACGACCGAGGACGAGCGGGAGCTCGCCGTCCTGCTCGCGAGACACGTGACGGGCGTCCGGTACGTGGTCGACGTGATGCGGTAGAGCGATTGCCGTGGCCATGCCTTGTAGGTTGAAAGGGTGACTCGTGCGCGCGGGAGACATCAGATCCATCGTTCTTGATCGAGCGTACCGGGCACATGTGGGGCACATAGGTTCCGCGCTCTGCATCGCTGACATTCTCGCCGCGCTGTACAGTGGAGCTCTTCGCATCGCCGATCCTGAAGACCACGATCGCGACCGATTCATCCTCTCCATGGGACACGCCTCGCTCGCACTCTACGCGGCTCTTTCTCTGAATGGCTGGGTGACTGAATCCGAGCTGGAAGGCTACTGCGGGGATGGTAGTTTGCTCGGCACTCATCCCGAGCACGCCGTGAGAGGAATCGATTTTTCCTCGGGATCGCTCGGACAGGGACTGTCGATTGGCGCCGGCGCGGCGCTCGCGGCTCGCCTCCAGCGCTCGCAGCGACGAGTCTTCGTCTTGCTCAGCGACGGCGAGTGCAACGAGGGATCGACCTGGGAGGCAGCCATGTTCGCTGCCCATCACCGGCTCGCCAATCTCGTCGCGGTCGTCGCGGCCAACGACCAGCAGGCATTCGGGCGCGCGCGCGACGTCCTCGACCTCTCTCCGCTCGTCGATCGCTGGCGCGCTTTCGGATGGGACGCTCACGAGATCGACGGCCACGACGCCAGGGTCTGTCAGATGCGCTGATCGGCTCCCAGCCGGCGACCAGCCGACCCACCGTCCTGATTGCGCACACGACGTCCGGCAAGGGTGTGTCGTACATGGAAGGTCAGGTGAAGTGGCACTACTGGCCGATGTCGGATGATGAGTACGCTCAAGCCGTTCGCGAGGTCCGCGAAGCGAATTGAGGAAGAGCTTCTTCGGTGCGCTCGGTCGCCTGGCCACGAAGGACGAGCGCATCGTCTTGTTGACGGGCGACCTGGGCTACTCCGTCCTCGAGCCGTTCGCCGAGGCGTTCCCTGACCGATTCGTGAACGTGGGTGTGGCCGAGCAGAACATGGTCGGCCTGGCGACCGGACTGGCCGAGGCCGGCTTCATTCCATTCGTCTACTCCATCGTGGCATTCGCCGTGCTGAGACCCTACGAGTTCATCCGAAACGGTCCGGTCCATCATCGTCTACCAGTGCGAATCGTCGGCGTTGGGGGAGGGCTCGAGTACGTTCATGATGGCATCTCCCACTTCGGGATCGAGGACGTCGGAGCGATGCGGCTGCAGGCCGGATTGACGGTCGTCGCGCCAGCCGATCACGAACAGGCCGCTTCCGCCCTCCAGGAGACGTGGGAGCTGCCCCGGCCGGTCTACTACCGTTTGAGCAAGGACGATCGAACGGTCGTGCCGAACTTGCAGGGCCGGTTCGAGCTTGGTCGGACCCAGGTGATCGGCGACGGTCGCCGGGTCCTGATCGTAGCGATGGGCAGTGTCGCCGTCGAGGCGTCCGCCGCGCTTGAGACGCTGAGGGGACAAGGGGTCGCCTGTACCCTCGTCGTGGTGTCGTCGTTCAATCCCGCTCCAACGTCCGATTTGGCCGACGCGCTGTCCGAGCACGCCCTCGTCGTGTCGGTCGAGGCGCACTACGTGACCGGGGGTGTCGGATCCCTGGTCGCAGAAGTCATCGCCGAGCACGGACTTCCATGCCGGCTCGTGCGCTGCGGTGTCAGGGAGCGACGGGCGAGACCGGCGGGCAACAGTACCTCTACGATATGCACGGTATTTCACGAGACGCGCTCGTGGCCACCGTACTCCGAGAGTTGCGCGACCCTCCGAGCGACGCTCGCTGAGATCTACGAATGCCGACCCGCTTGACAGCCGTCGTTGCCTGCTATCGCGATGCCCAGGCGGTGCCCGTCATGCACGAGCGGCTCACGCAGGTGTTTCGCAAGCTCGAGGTGGACTACGAAATCATTTTCGTCAACGACCGGAGTCCTGACGATGCCGGAGAGGTGCTGCGAGCGCTCGCCGAGCGCGATGAGAAGGTCTGCGTCATTACCCATACGCGTGCGTTCGGCTCACAGAGCGCGTTCACGAGTGGGATGCAGATTGCGACTGGCGATGCCGTGGTCCTGCTCGACGGCGACTTACAAGATCCTCCCGAGTTGATCGAGACCTTCTACGAGAAGTGGCGGGAGGGCTTCGAGGTCGTGTACGGGGAACGGGTTGCGCGCGAGGCGTCTTTGCTGTTGCGGGTTGCCTACAAGGCTTTCTATCGGGTGTTCCGCGCGGCGGCCTACCTCCCGGTGCCGGTTGATGCAGGAGATTTTTCCTTGCTCGACCGCCGGGTCGTCGACGCGCTCAACGCGCTACCCGAGAACAACCGTTTCATCCGGGGGCTGAGGGCATGGGTGGGCTTCCGCCAAGTCGGCGTGCCCTACACCCGTCCCGAGCGCATGTTCGGTCGGTCGACGAACTCGTTCGTGAAGAACCTGGCCTGGGCTCGGAAGGCGATCCTGTCGTTCTCCTATGCACCGCTCGACCTGATCACCGGCATCGGCATCTCGGTCGTGGCCGCATCGTTCGTCGCCATTCTGTACCAGGTGGGTCTGAGGATCTTCGCGCCCGCGCAGACGCCGAGTGGGTTCACGACGATAATCGTGCTGATCCTGTTCATGGGTGGAGTCCAGTTGCTGTGTCTCAGCATCGTCGGCGCCTATCTCAGCCACATCTACGACGAGGTGAAGAGACGCCCTCCATACATCGTGGATTCAGTGCTCAACCCACCGGTCACGGCGGATGGTTCGAAGCGTGAGCCCGACGAGCGCGCCTAGCGTTCGGCTGAGCCAGTGCGCGATCTGTGGGCCTGGCCCGAGCACGACGGAGCTCTTCGCTGCCAGCCGTGACGAGCAGGCGCTGACGCCAGCGCTCTTCTCCGCGCGCCGTGAGCCCGATCGAATTCACGGTCGGATGGTCAGGTGCGATGACTGCGGCCTCGTGCGCGCCGACCCGACCGTCGATCCCTTGCTGCTCTCGGACCTGTACAAGGCGAGCACGTTCGACTACGGCGCGGAAGTGTCGAATCTCAGACGCACCTACGGCCGCTACCTGTCGTCGCTGGATGCGTTCGGAGCTTCGAAAGGCGCGTTGCTCGAGATAGGATGCGGGAGCGGCTTCTTCCTCGAGGAAGCCCTCTCGCGGGGTTATCGCCGCGTCCAGGGTGTCGAGCCCAGCCTCGATGCAGTGAACCGGTCCAACGACCGCATTCGGCAGCACGTTGTCTGCGACATGATGCGGCCCGGCCTATTCGAGCCCGATGCCTTTGATGTCGTCTGCCTCTTTCAGGTGTTCGACCACCTGACGTTGCCCGGGGAGCTCCTCGACGAGTGCCGTCGAATTCTTGCGCCGGGTGGCCTTCTGCTGAGCCTGCATCACAACGTCGAGTCATTCAGCATGCGACTGCTCGGCGAGCGCAGCCCGATCGTCGACATCGAACATCCGTATCTCTACAGTCCGGCAACGATGACGAGAATGCTGGAGCTACACGGCTTCGAGATGCGAGACGTCGGTTCGGCCACCAACGACTACTCGGTGGGTTACTTGACGAGGTTATTGCCCGCGCCCGCCGGAGCCAAGACGGCCGTCCTGAGTCTGCTCGAGCGTAGCCGAGCAGGACGGATCCGCGTTCGGGTGCCACTGGGCAACATGTACGCCGTTGCCCAAAAGCCCAGCTGCCAGAAGCCCGAAGCCCGGAGCCCGACTCCGCCCCGGCAGGTGAGGTCGATGTGAAACGGACCCTCGTGACTGGCGGAACCGGATTCGTTGGTGCGGCGCTCGCGCGGCGGTTGGTCCGTGACGGGCACGACGTGCACCTGCTCGTCAGGCGCCAGCACGACCCCTGGCGACTCGTCGACCTGCTGGGCGATTGTCAGCGTCACGAGGTCGATCTGACGGATGAGCAACGAGTCGGCTCGTTGCTGGACGAGCTTCGGCCGGACTGGGTGTTTCACCTCGCCGCATATGGTGCGTACTCCTGGCAGACCGATGTCACGCAGATCGTCAGGACGAATGTGCTGGGAACGACGGCCTTGGTGCAGGCCTGTCTGAAGGTTGGCGTCGAGGCATTCGTCAACGCGGGGTCGTCATCCGAGTACGGTTTCAAGGACCACGCCCCGGCGGAGCGAGAGTGGCTCGATCCGAACAGTCACTACGCCGTCACGAAGGCCTTCGGCGCGCAGCTATGCCGATTCGAGGCGCAGAATCGGGACGTTCGCATGCTCACGCTTCGCTTATACTCGGTCTACGGTCCCTATGAGGACCCGCGTCGCCTTCTGCCGACGCTCATCACGCATGGCCTTCAGGGAAGGCTGCCGCCTCTGGTGGACAAAAACGTCGCTCGAGATTACGTGTACGTCGACGATGTGGTCGACGCCTTCCTGCTGGCCGCGACTCCGCCGTCGGATGACCGCGGACCGGTGTACAACGTTGGGACCGGCGTCCAGACGTCTCTGGGCGACGTCGTCGAGATCGCCAGGACGTCTTTGGGCATCGCGTCGGAACCGGAGTGGGGCTCGATGCCGAATCGTGTGTGGGATAGCCACGTCTGGGTGGCTGATAATCGTGAGATTCAGGCCCGCCTCGGTTGGAAGCCCAGGTTCACGTTCGAGGAAGGTTTCGAGGCGATGGTGAGTTTCTTGCGCCATCACCCCGAGCTACTGACCAGGTACCGTCGCCAGAGTGATACGGGCCGTCCCGGGTGAAGCTCCGAATTCCTAGAAAGCGGTTTCACGACCCTTGCCCGATATCCTGCGCGCCCGTGAGTACGTAGCGCGCCGGCTTGATCCTCCCGAGCGAAGCCGAGGGGCAGCCAAGCGCCAGCGGCACACTGCTTCGAGATCCGCTCGGCTGAAGCCTTCGCGCTACGTAGTTCCTAAGACACTAGTACGTAGCGCGCCGGCTTTAGCCAAGCGCCAGCGGCACAGTGCTTCCAGATCCGCTCGGCTGAAGCCTTCGCGCTACGTAAGTTCCTAGACACTAGAATGCGATTCCGTGAGGTGTTGAGTCCCGATGGCGGCCCGTCGAAGGTCCTTGGCCTCGCCTTGCTGGCGATCGGTTCCGCCTGGCTCGCGTTCGTAGCGCTCGCGTGGCTGTCGACGGCTCGAACCGTGCCCCTGGTCAACGTGCGCTGGGCGGAGGGCACGACCGAGTCGCAGCGTGGCGAGACGGAACACGTCCTGTCACTCGCGCGCTATCCCCGCCAGCGCGAGTCCACGTGGAGCTACTTCGTCCTCGCGGACGATCCGTCGAATCTGCGAGCCATCGTCACCAATCCTTTCGTCGAAGATACCGCGTTCATCGATCGAGCCACGTTCATGCTCGATGATCCCCCACGGGCTTCCTTCTGGCTCGCCGAGCGCTGGCCGATCCTGCGAGGCGAAGGCCCGATCGCGCTCAGTCTCGTGGCGTGTCTGATTGGAGTCGCTCTACTGCGCTGGAGAGTTGTGTGGAACGGGATTGCCACGCACTGGCGGCATGCGCTGCTCTTGTGTCTGATCGTCGTGGCCTTCGCCATGGTGTGGCACCGGAACGACACATTGAGCCGGGGCACGAGCTTCAGGTACCGCGTGCCGGCTGTGATTGCGCGGTCGCAGATCGTGCTCGACTCACCCAGGGATTACACGGGCTACGATGCCGCACGCCGCATCCCAACAGAGCTCGACGCCAGTGAGATGCCGTTCGTTCAGCAGGAATTGTCGCGCGATCCTGACTTCAGGGCACACATCTATTATCAGGAGTTCGAAGGCAAGGGCATCGTCGACTACGCCCGATTCGCCTATCAGCTCTTCGGAATCCACGATCGAAGCCTGCTGAGTATGTTCTTCGTCGTTTTGGCTGTCGGACTCCTGGTGTTTCTCGTGGATCACGGTTCGGACGTCTCACATGTGTTCCTCACGTTGGCGTTCCTCTCGGCCGTCTACGTCACCATCTTCGTCATTCCCATCTCGGACCAGCTGGACAACCTCCACGATCCTCGGCTGTTTGCCGTGTTGTCGATGATCCCGATGTTCCATCTCGTGGCGTCGGTGTTTCGGAGTAGCGTTAGCCCGCTTTCTGTTGCGTGCGTCACGCTGCAGACGCTGATCATTCTGTTCGTCTATCACGCACGGTCGTCGGCTCAGTGGCAGATCTTGTGCATAGTCGCCGCTGCTGGCTTGTGGTGCGTGATTGATCTGTGGCGACCGATCCAGCGCCAGGGGCCGTTGTTTCGAAGGATTCGCGCGGTGGTGGCCCGTCGCGCCTGGCCAGCTCTCATCCTTGTTCTTGGCCTCGGTGCGTTGAATGGCTACAAGCACATCACCTACCACCCTGCGTATTTCGGCACCTACCTCGAAGATCACGTCGTCTGGCACAGCGCCTTCATGGGCTACGCCGTGCATCCGGAGCTCTCGCGCGAGTACAAGCTACCGGTGATATCCGACGAGGTCGTGATGAAGGCGGCACAGCGATACTTGATCGTCAACGATGACCAACCGCGGTGGGACGCGGCGTTCGGTGGCGCCTACAACATCGGCGGGTTCGAGAACATCAACTGGACGGCGTATGACAAGGTCGTGCGCGATCTGTACATGGAGGTCCTGAAGACGCACCCGCTCGAGGCGCTGGAAGCTCATCTTGTGTCGAAGCCACGACTCATGCTTCGCCAGATGCTCTGGACGATGGGGGGCTCTTCCGGTCGTGGTGCTGGGGGCTCGGCGTCACCCTCACGATCATGTTCCTGCAGTTCCACCTCGAACGGACCTTCATGGATCCGTCCAGCTACATTCTTCGCTACCCGTTGCTCCTGGTCGTGATCGGGCTGTTCGCTCGACTCATGGTGAGCCCCTCATCTCGCCGATTCGAAGTTGCCCTGGGTGTCGCCCTCGGCACGTCGCTCTTCCTCAATACCGAAACGGGCGTCTACATGGCAGGCGCCGCGTCCATCTCGACCCTGCTGCTCGGAGAACGCCTGGCCCGGAATGTGCTCGCCCTCTTCCGGCTCGGTGGCTTGTCACTGGCGACGTTCTGGGGTCTCAGCCTGGTGGCGTTCGGACCCGGCGTGCTCGACCCGGAGTACCTCTGGCGCCTTTTCGAGCCGCTGATCATCTACGGTGGCGGCTTCAATGCCTGGCCGATCGAATGGTCTGGCGGCTGGCACCACGTCTACAACGTGATTGCACCAGGCGTTGCGGTCGCCACGATCGCGTGGGTCACAGTCCGGGCGCACGAGGACCGCGCCTCGGATCGAGGCCGACTGTCCGCGATCCTCATGCTGAGCCTGCTCGGCCTGGCCATGTCAGCGAAGTACGCGAACCAGTCGATCGTCGGCGTGTGGCACGTCAATGCGTACGGCTTCGTGGCGGTGATGGCCTGGTGGGCCAGATCATCGCTGCAGATCCTGCAGCAGCAGCTCTTCTCCGGGGAGGTCGCTCGGCGATGGTTCGTGGCTGCAGCGCGCACCGTCGTGCTGGCGACGGCCCTAGCCGGTCTGCTCACGGCCGGGGACGCTCGCAACCCGAGCGTCTACGGCCTGCGGGCTTACGCGCTCTACCCCAGCCTCTTGAACGCGAGCTTCGGCGTCAAAGGCCGCCCCTGTCCTGACCTCGACTGCCTAGGCTATCGGGTGCGAGCGGACGTCGACCTGATCACCGAACGCACCGATTCAACCGAACGAGTCGCGCTCATCGAGGGGTTGGACTGGACCTACCTCATCGAAGCCAGGCGAGCGCCGAAGTTCACGTTCGTGCCAAGCCAGTACCTGTTCACTCACGACCAGGTGGCGGAATCGGTTGCCGGAATCGACTTGGTCTTTCTTCCGCGTAACTCGGGAGAGAACTTCGGCATCCTGAACCTCGCGTTGCGGGAGGCGCTGGTTTCGGAGGTCCGCGAGCATTTCGTACTCGAGGCCGAGGGCGACAACCTGGCCGCCTGGCGGAGACGAATCTCGTCAGCGCATCAGGTGTTCGACTGACGGAGCCTTCCCACGAACAGTCCGACCTGAATGAGAGCCAGCGACGAGAAGAGCCACTCGCCGCGCCCCAGCCCTGGCACGGGCCCGAGGAGCCACAAGCGACTGCGGCCCGGGTCAGCGGAGGGACTCACAACGAAGGTCACGCGATCGATGTCGTTCGTGTCATCAACCTCGGGGGAGGCGACCAGCGCTCGGAGGTTTCCTGGCGAACTCTCGTGTAGCTCGTATGCCCACGTCGTGCCCCGACGAAATGTCGGTGACGCGAGCGAAAACTCGCGCTCGAGCTGCCCGCGGCGAGAAGCGGAGAGCTCTGGGTGCCAGCGGACGTGGACGACCGGAGCGGGCGTGACAGTCACGATATAGCAGAGCGCCAGCGCAATGGAGCTTACGTTCAAGGCCAACGCACCGCGCGATCGGCTCGGAAGGATGCCAAGCAGGAGAACGGTCGCAGCCGAGACCAGAGCCACTCCGACAGCACGGTCTGCAGGCAACGCCATCGAGGCGAGGGCGGTCAGCCCAGGCACGAACGCCACCAGTGCCGCCAGCAACACGACGGGCGACCCTGCCGCCTTCGCTCCGTGCCGAGCGACCAGGTACGCGACCGCCGCGCCGAACACCCACGCCAGCAGGATGAACGATTTCTCCCGGGGCTCCGGCGCGTACATGGCCGCCTCCTGAGGCAGCAGGAAGTCAGGAATCTCCCGATCCGCCCTCACGATCATGCCGCCATCCGGAGCCCGCGCGGGTAGGTCGGCGTCCGGAATCAGCGTGATCGTGAGCCCAAGCGCGACCAGGGTACCCAGTGCTGCGCCGAAGGCCGAACGGATGAACGTCGCCAGGCCGGGCGCCTCGGGCATGAACTTGGAGTTCGTCGGCACGTTCGTATTGTAGAGTGCGCGCTCCATTATGGCGCGAGGAAACCCCCAGCGCTGTGATCGTCGCTCAGCCACCTACTCGCTCGGAGACGGCGACGATGCCCCAGGCGCACGAGGTGTAGAAGAAGAGCGCGCCGGCCACGAAGACGTCGCCCATGACGTGGATCACCGGGTAGGCCAACATGACTGGGAGAAGACTGAACGACAGTGCAAGCCCCGAGATGAAAAGCATCGGTACGAGCATGCCGCGGAGCCGCCGGTGCGACACGAGCAAGCCGACGCCCAGGAGGGCGACCGCTTCCCAGCGCCAGGGACGATAGAAGAAGCCTTTCACTTCCCTCGTGTGGTCATCCGTCAGTCCGTGCCCGTCCAGAAACAGCGTGTCGACGTCCGTCGGCACTGCAGGAGATAAAACGAGCCAACGTAGAATAGCAGCATGGAAACGGCGATGAACCCCACGTAGTTGATGAGGGTCAGCGTGGCCGTCGACGCCAGGAAGAACGAGAATACCCAGCCAAGGCCGACGCTGTACTGAGTGAAGTAATCGAGGCCTGGAACGAGTCCATCACCGAAGGCATAAAGCGCTGGGCCTATCAGGAAGGATACGAGGTGCGGCTCGTAGCCGACCTTGGCGGCGACAGCTTCGAACGAGTAGGGAAGGAGCAGACTCGCGAACAGCAGAACGACGAGTCCGTGCGGCGAGCTTCGACGCAGCGCGATCTGGATACGCTCTCGGTACAGGAGGACGTGGGCGGTTTCCAGGGGCATGTACGTTCGGGTGCGGTTCGACTGAGGACTCGCTTGGATGAGCCCAGTGTATGACAATGGCGGAGGCGATGAAAGATCGGGAAGCCTCGGACGATGCACGCTGGCGTGCAGCGTGGCCCCTTATATTGTTCACGACGATTTTGATCGTGATCGTGCTTGCGCGATGGGGCACGCACCGACCCGAGATCTCCATCCGATGGTCGGATGAGGCGTCGAGTGCGCAGCGCGCCCAGTTCGAGGCTCAAGTCGGCCTCGTGGAGATTGGGCAGCGCGGAGGGAATCGCCGCACATTCGGGTACCGGCTCAGAACCTGGACGTCTGCCGACCTGCGGCTCATCGTCGAGCACCCGGCCGTGGAGGATACGGCCGGGATCGATCGGCGGGTGTTCAACCTCGAGCGCGGACCCCCAAGCCGCCTGGCTCACGCCGGACTGTCCCTCTTCCTGGCTCTGGTGTGCAGTACGTTCGTTGTATCGCTAATCCCGGGTCGGCGATCGCTTGATGCCCTCGGTTCTGCGCAGGCGGAGCCCGGCGAGAGGACCAATTCGCGTCGGTGGCATTGGTGGGCTTCGGGCTATCTCTGTGCCCTACTTGTCGTCTCGACCGTGGGGCTTCAGTTCGCGACGTTCACGCAGCTCAGCAATGACCACTCGGGCTATTTGGCGATGGCGAGGCAGATCCTGCTGGGGGAGCTGCCGATTCGAGATTTCCTGGACCATGGGACGTTCTTGCACTCTCTCGTGTCGTCCGGCCTGCAGTGGATGTTTGGCCATCGCCTGCTTGCCGAGATGGTCCTGAGCACCGGGCTCATAGCGCTCGGATACTGCATAACGTTCGTCCTGGCATCCACCCTGTCCCGTTCGAATCTGACCGGGTTCCTCTTGGCTCTGAGTTGTGCCCTGACGATACCGCGACCTTACTCGTATCCGAAGGTGTTCATCTATCCCCTGGCGATCTGGCTCATCTGGTCCTACCTGCGACGACCGTCATCGAGAGGTCTCGTCATCCTTGGCCTCACGGCCGGGCTCTCGTTCATGATGCGAGTCGACCACGGGGTGGTCCTGATCTCGGCAGCCACGGCTCTGGTGCTGCTCCGCCACGTGTTCGACGATCGAGAGCGGGCTGCCCGGTCGGTGGGAACGCTCCTGGGCTGGTTTTGCATCGGGCTTGCTCCACTCCTCGTGTACATCGCGTTGACTGTGGGTGTCATCGAGTACCTTGCGATGATTCTCGAGTTCGGTCGGCGCGCGATGACCGAGACGAATGCGTTTCGGTCCCACGTCCTGTTGCTGGGCGCCGAGGCGACCGGCCCACAGGCGGTCGTCGCCGTCATTCACGACTCGTACCTCGTCATCACCGTCGCCGCGATCGGTGGGGTTGGGTGGAGGGCGTTTCTGGAGACACGGGCCACGGGCCGTCCGGGGGAGTTGACGCTCCGCCTCGCGACCGCCCTCGCTGTCTGGCTGGTTGCGGCACCGATGTTGATCCGGGACGCGTTCGTGGCGCGCTTTGCAGACGTGGCGCCGATCGTCGCGATCCTCGGCGCGGGTCTCATCGCAACTGTGGCCGAACCCCTGGAGATCGGCGGGACAGATGGTGCCGGGACTGGTCACGCGCGAATCCGGCGACTTGCTCGAGTCGTCACGAGCGTGATCGTCGTCGGGATGCTGCTCGTCCCCAATGTGAGCCTGCACGGCGGGCCGTCTCGAGTGATCGCGGTGCACCGGGACGCCATGGGCAAGTTCTCGACGACGGTTCGCGTCTACGCGGAGTCTCCGCCGTGGCAAATCCTGAGCGAGAATCTCCGGCAGATCGTCCGATACGTCGATGCGTGCACCGAGCCAGAGGATCGTCTCCTGGTGACCTGGTACGCTCCCGAGATCTACTTCGCCTCGAACCGACGATTTGCCGGCAATCAGTGGGTATACGTCGATTATCACAATTCGGTCGAGCAGCAGCAGGAGGTGTTACGGCTGTTGGGGCAGCAGTCCGTGCCCCTGGTCTTCGAACGGCAGAACGACTCGCCGTTCGCTGGGTTCTGGCCATTGCTGACCGACCACATCGAGCGTGAGTACCACATGGTGGGCATCTTCGGGGACGCGCTCGTCTACGCGGATCGTCGGAAGGAGACGTTTCGTGCGGATGCCGTGACAGGACTCCCATGCTTCACGCCGGCGACTCCGGTCGACGTTCCGTGACCCCGAACGCGCCAGTGACTGGCTGACGCGACCAGCCCGAGCGGACATTCCTTCGTGGGGAGGCACCCGAAGATATGGTTCAGAGGATCATGCTGACGTCGTTCTCGGCCTTTGCGGTCGCTCTCCTGGGGCTGGCGGCCATCTCACAGGCCCGGCATCCACCGATCGTGTCAGTTCGATGGCTAGACGATGTGACGTTGTTGGCTCGAACAGAACTCGAGGAACGTTTCACCCTGTCGAGCCCGAGGCTGCACGAGGACGACCCGCAGACCTTGACGTACTCGATATCAGACACCTCTCGCGGCAACCTGCGAGCACTCGTTGCGCATCCTGACGTCAGCGACACCGCAGGAATTGAACGCGCCAGCGCACGACTCGAGACTGACTCCAGTCTCTGGGCTCATGCGGTCCGCTCGGCATCTAGGGCTCTCCTGCTTGGCCTCCTGGTTGGTGCCACTCTCACGCTTTGGGTGCTGTTCAATCATGAAGAGACTGCGTTGCGAGAAGACAAATCATGATGCAGCCCGGTGATCGCCGGTGGAAGCTGATCGCCCTTGGTGCCGGCGGCACGCTCTTGGTCCCGCTCGCGTTCTGGTTGTTTCAGACCGAGTTCTCGCTGACTGACTCCGTGCTGGTGTTCGAGCGCGCGACCCGCCGTTCCTGGGGCGAATTACTCTGGGAGCAGTTTGTGTCGGGGACCGAGGAGTTTCGTCCTCTGTACTACGTCATCGTGAGGGCTACGTACGATGTTGCGGGCGGTCCCTCGGTCGCCGTCTTTCGAACCGCACAGGTCGCCGTGCTTCTCCTGTGCTGCATGTTCTACTACTGGCTGATCACTCCACGTTCGCCGTCGACAGCCCTGGGGTTCGTCGCCGCGCTTGCCTGCTTCGTTGGACTGCACACGTCGGTGAACAACCTCACGTTCAGCTTGCCGGTCTATTTCGGACCCTTCGTCGTGGCGATTGTGCTCGGCACATTCTTGCTTCTCCGTCGACCGCCGAGTCTTGGTGTTGACATCGCGGCGGGCCTGCTCTCGCTGGCGGCCGTGTTCCTCGTCGAGTACGGCATTCTCGTTGGACTCATCTGGTTGGTGGCGGGCGTATTACGGCTGGGTAGTGCGAGTCGGCGAGGCGTGATCCTGACCCTGACGGCGATCGGACTGTACGTCGCATTGCGGGTGTCCACGAACACGCACCCAGTGCCTGGGCCGTTCTATACGGAAACCGGGCTGTTCTTCACTGAAGGCGTCTCCGTGAACGAACTACGCGACATCTTCGCCGGCCAAGCGTGGATGTTTCATGCGTACAACGTGATGGCGACGTTCCTCGGTCTCTTGTTCTCGGAGCCCAGAGGGGGTGTGTACTTCGCCCTTGACTCGCTCTTCAACGACGCACCGACCCGACCGTGGCAACTGGTCAATTGGACGACGTCGCTCTTGTCGACCGAACTCATCCTGATCTGGATCGTGCAGTGGCGGAGGCGAAGCCTCGAAGAGCGACGGACGATCGTATTGGCAGTGGTTGTGATCATAGTGAACAGCGTGTTCGGGTACCTGTACACGCGCGACCGTATCCAGTTCGTGGGCGGAACAATGTACGCCCTGCTGCTCGGCATGGCGATCGTGTCACTCTGGGAGCACCGATTGACGCATACGCAGACGCGCAGCCGACTGATGGCCAGTGTGCTGATCGTCTTGACGATTGGGTGGGGCGTCAGGGCGGCCGGCACGATCGTCTGGGCGCGTGATGAGGCGTGGGCGGCGAGAGACGAGTGGGCGAACTACGATCGCTTGAGACCACCGGAATCGCGTTATGACGACCCGACCCTCGAAGTTCTTCCGGAGACGTTGAGACGACAAGCGCTCGAACGAGAACTGGTCGATCCTCGAGGCGATCCGGCGTGGCTGCGGGCACTCTTCCAGCGGAAGGAGTTCTGAAGCCTCATCGCGACTGCCGAGACTGTGTTGGATGCTCGTGTCACCCGCGCCATCGTCGGCCACCCAGCAATGGAAGACACGGATCGGATCGTTCGAGACCGTTCGCGCTCGCACGCCAGCCTGACATGGTTGTCGTTCAAAGCGCGCGATCGTAGCGCATGGCCGTGGGTCGCGTCTCTCTGCGTCTATCTCGTGCTGGCCGCCCTCACATTCGGCGTGCAACTGGCGTATCACGGGTTCCTCATGAACGACCACGCGGGCTACCTGGCCATGGCTCGTCAAGTCGTTCTTGGCGGTCTTCCGATTCGGGATTTCCTCGACCATGGGACGTTCCTGCACGTGCTCGTGTCCGCCGCGCTTCAGTGGGCGTTCGGACATCGCATGCTCGCCGAGATGCTGTTGTGCTACGGCATGATCGCCCTGGGCTATTGCTTTACGTACCGTCTCACTTCGTCGTTGGCGAGGTCGAACGTCGTAGGTTTCCTGCTGACGTTGAGTTGCGTGCTGACAGCCGCCCGACCGTACTCGTACCCCAAGATCGCGATCTATCCGATCGCCATCTACCTGATGTGGCGCTACGTGCGCCACGTCTCTTCCAGGAACCTTGCTGTCCTGGGTCTCGCGTCGGCAATTGCCTTGATGGTTCGCGTCGATCACGGGGTCGTCGTGCTTTCCGCGGCCGCGATGATTGTCGCGCTTCGGCACCTGTTCGACTCTCGGTCACAAGCGCTTCGGTCCGTCGGTCTCCTGATGCGTTGGTTCGTGGCTGGGCTCGTTCCGTTTCTGGTGTATCTCGCATTCAGTGGCGGCATCGTCCATCATTTCGTGACGATCTTCGAGTTCGGCGGTCGCGCGCTCGCTCAGAGCGACTGGTTTGGCCTCCACGTGCTCGGGCTCGCTCCAGGAGCGACGGGGGCTCAAGTTGCCGCGGCCTGGATACATGATTCATACGTCGTCCTCACGGTCGTGGCGATCGGCGCCCTGGCCTGGAGGATGGTGCAGGAGGTTCGAGTTTCCGGTTCCCTGGGAGTGCTGTCCCTGCAATTACTAGCCACTGTCGCCGTGTGGGCGATCGCAGCTCCGATGCTCGTTCGTGACATCTTCATCGCTCGGTTCCCCGACGTCGGACCGATTCTCGCGATTCTGGCCGCGGGGATCGTCGCCACGATGTCTGGCCCGCTCCGCGACGGAAGTGTGTTGGTGGCCATGACCGGGGGGCACCGCCGGATCGGATTCTGGCTACGCGGGGCGACCAGCGTCGGGGTAGTCGTACTGCTGCTGGTTCCGGCAACCCTGATCCACGGTGGGCCTCTCGGCGTCGTCTCCGCGTATCAGAGGGCTCGGCGGGACTCGGGGGCCATATACGACAACTTCGTGGCCTCTCCCCCGAGAGATGTGATCGCCATCCATCGGGAGGTCGCTCGTTACGCGAGTGAGTGCACGAAGCCTAGCGACCATCTGCTCGTCACGTGGTTCGCGCCGGAGATCTACTTTGGAGCGAATCGACGCTTCGCCGGGAATCAGTGGGTCTACGTCAACTATCAGAACTCGACCGAGGAGCAGCGACGGGTCGTGCGCCAGATTCAGGGGCAGTCGATCCCGCTCGTGTTCGCTCGACCCGGAGACTCGATGTTTGCAGGCTTCTGGCCGCTCCTGGCCGACTACATCGAAAGCGAATTCGTGGAGGTTGGCGTCTTTGACGGTGCCATCGTGTACGCCAATCGGCGGAAACGGCCGGTCCGGACGAGCGCGTATGGGAATCTCCCCTGTTTTGCCGAAGCGCCCCCCCGCTAGTACGAGGATGAGGGGGTCATCCGCGCCCGAGAGCGTCACACCGGATCGAGATTCGCTCGGCTAAAGCCTTCGCGCTACATGATTGCGAGCAGCGGTTTCCCGACCATGAGGGAGTCATTTCGCGCCCGGGCGTACGTAGCGCGCCGGCTTGATCCTCCCGAGCGAAGACGAGGGACAGCCAAGCGCTAGCGTCACGCGGATCCGAGATCCGCTCGGCTGCAGCCATCGCGCTACGTGTTTCCTAGCCTTGATTCAGGTCCGTGTCGGTCCGACGGGATCTACCGAAGACAAGCATCCTCAGGCTATCCAACACGAATGCGAGCGAGAGGAACGTGGAGTTTCCTGCGACGTATCGCCCGTCCGATTCCTGAATCTGCTGCGCCGCCGTCAGACGCTGAAGTCGTGCATCCAGCACCGCGCTCGCATTGTAGGACTCCAACAGCGCTGACACCGGAAGCGGACCTTCGCACTCGTCGAGATCTTGCAGTAAGCGGATCCGGAGTGACGTGATCGTCAGGTTCGCGAACGCGAAGTACCCGTAGCTCAGCGCCGCGTACGTGGTCAGATTCAGCAGTGCCACGGCCCACACATCAGCCGTCGGTGCATTGGCCACTCCCTGCAGGCGCGGCAGTAGTAGTGACGCGATCGCGCAGCCGGCCCCACCGACCATGAACCCGGCAAGTAGAACGAGATGCGGCCACCGCTGCCTGGTCAGCCGGATGCCAGCGACATGCACGAGAACATTGACCGCCAAAGCGAGCAGGGGCAAGAGGACGAAGAGCGTCTCTTGGGTCATACGGCGCTAGCGACCCTTCTCGGTACCAAGGACGCCCCGATACAAGCCAAACATCCGCGCGACACGCCGCCCCTTGTCTGTCAGCTCTAGCGCGCGCTCACGTTCGGACACCAGTCCATCCCGAACAGCGGCAGCAATGCGTGATCCGACCACGGTATCGTCGTTGATGATCTGGCTCAGATCTTCTCGGGAGCGCCCTGTGGTTCGGGCGGCGGCCACGTATTTGACGATGGCCAGAGTTGGGCTCTCTTCCTCGAGCGCCGAGTAGGTGACGATGTAGGAGAGGCTCATCGAGAGGTGGAACAGTGCCACCTGGAACACCTCCGCTATCGAGCGCGGCCAGACGGACGTCCCCGTGACGGCGTACAGCCCGGCCACGAAGCAGATCGGTGCACCGCCCAGGAGCCACACCAATAGGGCACGTGTCTGATGGGCAGGCAGTCGAATTCGCCAGATGAGCCAGTGAGCGACGATCGCGAAGACCAGGAGTTCAACGGCGAAGGACGCAACGCGCACCGTACAATAGTATCGTGTGAGCCCAGTGATGAAAGCCTCAATGCCAACGGACCTCGCCCGGGCTTCCGAAGAGTGACGAGGGTGGGGCTGAAGAGGGTGTCCGCAAGGTGGGCATATACGGTGGGTCACGGCATGACGTTCTCGACGCTCGAGGCGATTCGCCGATGTCCGCGCCTCGTCCTGGTGGGACTCATCGGGTTCATCGTGTCTGCTGCGTGGCCGCTCGTTGTGGTTCTCCTCTGGGTCGCGACCTCCCAGCAAGTGCCCTTGGTGAACGTGCGTTGGGCGCCCGACCTTTCGACGGGCCAGCGCGCAGCAATCGAGCGGGATCTCGACCTCGTGCCCTTCGAGCCCCGGGAACCTCCAACGTGGACATACTTCGTACTCGACGATTCCTCGGCGGGGCTCCGAGCGATCGTGGCCAATCCCTTCATCGACGACACGGCCTTCATCGATCGAGGGGCCTTCGTCCTCGACGAGCCTCGGAGTGCGCCCTACTGGGTCGTCGATCGATGGCCAGGGCTCCGCAATCCCTACCTGCTCTATGTCAGCCTCCTCGGTTGCCTGTTGAGCGCGAGCCTGCTTGCGACCGCGATCGCCGGCAGGGTCAGTCGGTCCTGGTCGCCGAGTGACGTTCCCCCTCGCTGGCAGCATGGCGCACTCGTGGCTCTGGTTGCGTTGACCCTCGTTCTGATGTGGACCCGCAACGATGCCTTGAATGACGGGACTAGCTTCAAGTACGCCCCCGCGTCCGAAATTGTGAAGTCCCAGCTCTTGATGGACGCGCCTCGAGATTACACGGGATACGCGGCCATCAATCGTGTCCCGATGGAACTGTCGGCGTCTGAAGTGGAGGAGTGGCGAGTCCAGCTGGGGCAGCTGTCTGGGTACGAAGATGACATGCGGTTCGAAACCAACGACAAGGGGGTCGTCGATTTCGTCCGTTGGGCGTATCAGCTGTTCGGGATGAATAATCGAAGCCTTCTCGAGTTGTGGTTCGTGTTGCTGTCCCTTGGGCTCTTGATCTACGTCATCGACCACCATGCTGACTCGGGGGCCCTGCTCCTCGTGCAGCTCTTCACCCTGGCGCTGTATGCGACGGTCTTCATCATTCCGTTGTCCGACCAGCTGAACAACATTCACGATCCGAGATTCTTCGGGGTGCTTGCGCTTGTGCCGCTGCTGCATGTGATCGTGGCCACGTTGAACAACCGGCTCACGATCCGGTCGGCGCTGTGTGTGGCGGGTCAAGTGGCTCTGATCGTCGTCGTGTTGCATGCTCGGAGTTCCGCGCAGTGGCTCATCATGTGCGCTTTCGCAGTCAGCGGGCTGCTGATCGTGACCGATCTCACCACCAGAAGCTCGGAGAGCGGGCTGGCGAAGCTTCGTCGTGTGGCGCGAAACCGTGCCTGGCCAGCCGTCGTGTTGTTCGGCGGATTGGTTGCCTTGGGTCTGTACAAGCAGGCGACGTATCATCCGGCCTATTTCGAGTCTGGGCCCTATCCTGATCGTCGCGTCATGTGGCATAACGTGTTCATGGGCTTTACCGTGCATCCGGAACTGTCCCAGCAGTATCGTCTTCCGATCGTGAGTGACTCCGTAGTTTACGAGGCCGCCGAGCGCTACCTGATCAGGGGTGACGACCGGTCGCAATGGGAGGACGTGTTCGAGGCTGAGTACCGGGAAGGCGGTGCCGAGGGGCTCAACTGGGCGAAGTACGATCTGGTTGTGCGAGAGATGTTCTTCGAGGTGCTGCGTATACATCCGCTGCAAGCCGTGGCAACCTTTGCGTACTACAAGCCGCGACTGCTGCTGCGCCAGTTCCAGTGGGCGATGGGGCGTCGGCCAACTGATGAGAACGACCTGAATCGTACCGGGATCTTCGGAGAGCGAATTACGTGACTCAGGCCACCGCCGCCTGCTGATAGTAGCGCGCTTCGTACTCTGCCGGCGGCACGTACCCGATCGGTTCGAGCAGCCGCCGCGTGTTGAACCAATCGCCCCACGCGAGCGTGGCGAATTCCACCGCTTCAAGACTCCGCCACGGGCCGCGTCGCCGAATCACCTCCGTCTTGAACAACCCGATCACCGTCTCGGCGAGGGCGTTGTCATACGAATCGCCCCGGCTGCCGACGGACGGCTCGATGCCCGCTTCGGCCAGGCGCTCGGTGTAACGAATCGAGAGGTATTGCGTGCCTCGATCGCTGTGGTGTACGAGGTCGCCCGTCTCGGCGTGGCTACGATCGTGGATCGCCTGCTCGAGCGCATCGAGCGCCAGGTCGGTACGCAACGACGCGGACGCGCGCCAGCCGACAATCCGTCGGGCGAACACGTCGATCACGAACGCGACATAGACAAAGCCGCGCCACGTGGCCACGTACGTAAAGTCGGAGACCCAGAGTTGATTCGGCCGCGTCGCGGTGAAGTCTCGCTCGACGAGATCGCGCGGCCGATCCGTGGCCGCGTGCCCGTGCGTGGTCGTCACCCACGCGCGGCCCCGCACAGCGCCGGCCAGCCCCATCTCGCGCATCAGTCGGTGCACCGTACAGCGCGCGACACGTGTACGTCGTCAGACCAATCCGGTCCATTGAGTCTGTTTATTAAGAGAGACTTTCTGCGGGCTCGCCGCCTTCGGCGGCATGTGTAGATTCTCTCGTTTCCGTTGTACCAACGTCCTCCGTTTGATCGCCTCACGCCGGGCAAGGATCGTCGACCGCCGTCCTTCATAGACGTCGGCCGGCGTCACGTTCGCCAAGGCCTCGTGGAGACGGCGGTGATTGTAGTCGTCGACGAAGCGGGCGACGGCTCGTTCCAGTTCCCAGGGGCTGTAGTACTTCTCAAGCTTGACCACGTTCTTCATCGACCGATGGTACCGTTCGATCTTGCCTTGCGTCATCGGATGATACGGCGCCCCGCGCGTGTGCGCGAGCTGATGGCTCTCCAGATAGTCCGCCAGTTCCCGCGAGACGTAGCACGGGCCGTTGTCGCTCAAGAGCCGTGGGCGATGGACGACCCGCACCCGATCGATACCGGTCTTCGCGCGGGCCAGGTCGAGCGTCTCCATCACGTCTGACGCCTGCATCGACGTCCGCAGCATCCAGGCGACGATGTAGCGTGAGTAATCATCCAGCACCGTCGACAGGTAGTACCAGCCCCAGCTGACCACGTGCAGGTAGGTGAAGTCCGTCTGCCAGAGTTCATTGGGGCAATGCGTCGGATGCTGAAACGTCTTAGCGGCCGACAGCACCACGAAGGCCGGGCTCGGAATCAAGTCGTACGCCTTGAGGATCCGATAGACGCTTGATTCCGAGAGAAAATGGCCTTCCCGGTCCGTGAACTGCCAGGCCAACTCGCGCGGCGAACGTTCCGGGTCGGCCAACGCGGCGTCGACCACCTGCTCGCGGACGCGAGGTGGGATCCGATTCCAGTACCGGCGGGCCGTGGACGACTGGGGCGCCAAGCCGGCCGGCCCGGCGATGCGGTACCGTCGATACCAGGCGTAGAACGTGGACCGATGGACGCGCAGCTCCCGCAACGTCTGCCGCACCGACAGGTCCGAGCCCTCCACGAGCCGGATGAGTTCGATCTTCTCGGCCGCCGTCCGTCTCACGTAACGTCCTCCGAGTCGGAGGCCGTCACGTTTTTTTTGAGCAGGCGGTTCTCAAGCACGATCTCGGCCACGACCTGCTTGAGTTGCGCATTCTCCTTGCGCAGATCGCTGACGTCAGTCGAGGTCGCTTCGCGCGTCGTGTCCCCGACCAGCCGCTTCTTCCCCGCCTCGAGAAACTCCTTGCTCCAGCGGTAATACAGATTCGGATTCAGCCCTTCACGACGACACAGCGTCGCGATGCTTTCCTCACCTCGCAAGCCCTCGAGGACGATCCGAATCTTCTCTTCGGCGGAAAAGCGTCGCCGGGTCTTCCGGCGGATGTCCTGAACGACCTTCTCGGCAGACTTTGCGTGGCTCATGGGGACCTCCTCCCCTGGCAGCAAAGTCTCTCTTATCTCACAGCCTCAAACGGTCCACAATGGTTTGACCCCGCACACCCGCACAGTCGGTGATCAGTCGGCGGGGGAGACGGCCCTGTTTCTTGAGCAATTTCCGAAAGAACCGGACCGCGGCGCGGCGATTCCGTCGCGACTGAACCAGGATGTCGAGCACGTCGCCGTCCTCGTCGACGGCGCGCCACAGGTACTGCTGGCGACCGTTGATGGCCACGAACACCTCGTCGAGATGCCAGGTATCGCCGAGTCGACCGCGCCGTTGGCGGAGACGTCGGGCGTACGCGCGACCGAACGTTCGACACCATTGTCGAATCGTCTCGTAGGTGACCGTGACGCCTCGCTGGGCGAGGAGGTCTTCGACATCCCGGAAACTCAGGCTGAACCGAAAGTAGAGCCAGACGGCGTGGGCAATGATCTCCGACGGGAATCGATATCCGCGGTAGCTCGGCACGGGACTGTTCATCCCGTACTCTGCTACCTTGACCTCAACCTGACAATGCCGCCGTGACAGATCGCCCGGCTCAGATCCGCCAGTAAGGTCTCGATCTTCTCTTTCTCCCACCGTCGGAACCCTACCTGCCGTCCGCTCGTATACGGATCGACAGGAGACACCATGCACGAGTGGAGGCAGGACGTGGGGTACGCCGCTCGGTCCCTGGCGCGTAGCCCGGGCTTCACCGTGGCGGCGAGTCTGATCGTGGCATTGGGAATCGGGGCGAACACCGCCGTCTTCTCCGTCGTGAACGCGTTCCTCTTCAAACCACCGCCCTTTGCCGATCCGGTGAGCGTGGTCTCGGTCTATCAGGATTCGGACGGCGGCGACCCGAGTGCCAGTTCGTTCCCGGCCGCGCGCGACATGGCGGACCTCACGAACGTCTTCTCTGGCGTCGCGGCCATGTCCTCTTCGTCTCTGACCTGGGAGGCCGACGATGGCCCTCGTCAGGGGCTGGTCGAGTACGTGACCGCCAGCTACTTTCCCGTCCTCGGACTCGAGCCGAGCCTCGGCCGCTGGTTCGAGCCAGCCGTCGACCATGTCGGCGCCGGGAACTACGCCGTGTTGAGCCACCGAACATGGCGGTCGCAGTTTGGCGCCGACGCCGGCGTCGTCGGTCGCACGCTTCGCATGGGTGGCCAGCCGGTCACGGTCGTTGGAGTCGGTCCTGAAGGATTCAACGGGAGCGGCGGTGCTCTCGTCACCGACTTCTGGCTGTCGATCTCGTCGGTTGGAGTCGGAGGCGCGTTCCGAATCGCGAATCTCGAGCGCCGCGAGGACCACTGGTATGACGTCCACGCCAGGCTCGCCCCGGGCGTCACTGTCGCCCAGGCACAGGCCGTTGTGGATACGCTGGCGAATCGCTTGGCCAGCGAGTTTCCGGATCTGAACCGCGGGCGTGGCATCACCGTCTTCGGTGCGGGCGAGGTGCGGGTGCACCCGGAAGTCGACGGCATGCTGTTCCCGGCGGCGTTCGTGCTGCTGGGGATCGTCGGCCTGGTCCTCGTGCTCGCGTGTGCGAACTTGGCCAACCTCCTGATCGTACGAGGATTCTCTCGTGGCCAGGAAGTGGCCATTCGCCGCGCGCTCGGTGCTGGGCGGGGCCGTGTGGCGCGACTCTTCCTGACCGAATCGGTCCTCCTGGCGCTCCTGGGCGGTGGCATTGGACTGTTGGTGGCCCGTTGGGCTCTGAGTTTCGTGCCCGTGATTACCGGAACGTTTGCCGCGGTTGTCGGCGGGGCTGGGGAGCTCGACGTACCCATGGACATGCGGGTGCTGTCCTACGCCGGCGCGTTGACCATGGTGACCGGAGTCTTGTTCGGCCTTGCCCCGGCACTCCGATCGGCTCGCGCCGGCCTGGCAGGGGTGCTCCGCGAGGAAGGGAACTCCACCAGCCCGGGTCGACGAGCGGCTCTGCTGAGAAACAGTCTCGTGGTGATCCAGGTGGCGGTCTCCGTCGTACTCCTGGTGGGTGCCACGCTCCTGGCTCGGAGCGTGGTGAATGTCCAGGGGGTCGAGCCCGGAATCGATGCGGACCGACTCGCGTTCGTGGCCACGACCTTCGGGGAAGAGAGTGCGTCGGCTGCCGCGAGGTCGGCTCGGATGGACGAACTGCTGAGCCGCGCGGCGGCGCTCCCGGGTGTCACGGCGGTTGCGGTCACGTCCCGTCTGCCGTTAGCGCGTGGTTCGAGTACCACGACGGTGATCGATGGGTACGAACCGCCGGCCGGCACCGACTCGGTCGAGTTACCGCTCGCGCTGGTTGACGAGAACTATTTCCGGGCCGTGGGTCTTCGTATCGTGGCCGGACGGGGCTTCACCCGGGATGACACCGACGAGAACCGAGTGGCGGTCGTGAACGAGACCGCGGCACGCCGGTTCTGGGGAGATACGATTCCGGCAGGTTGGCGTCTCCGTCCGCAGGCGTCCGCCGATAGCTGGATACCGGTGGTGGGCGTGGTAGCAGATTCGAAAGTGTCGAGCCTGGACGAGCCTCCGACACCGATGCTGTACTACCCCATTGGTGCGAGCCCGGCGTCCGGTTACGTAATGGTCAGCACCGAGGGCGACCCGGCCGCGCTCCTGTCCCCGCTCCGGAGTGCGCTGCGTGACGCCGGTAGCGAGCTTCCACTCGCGACGCTCGGCACCTTGGAAGCTCGTCTCGAAAGCTCCCTTGCCGCGCATCGAATCGCGGCAAGTCTGCTCGGCACCTTCTCGCTGCTCGCGGTGATCCTCGCCAGCCTGGGCATCTACGCGGTCGTCTCGTTCGTCGTGGCCCGCCGAGCTCCGGAGATGGGTATCCGGATCGCGCTGGGTGGTGAGCGTTCCCAGCTCATCCGTCTGGTCATGCGTGAGATGCTGGCTACGGTCGGTGTCGGGCTAACCGTGGGGACGGGTCTAGCGCTCTTGGTCACACCGGCGTTACAGCCGGCGCTGTATCAGGTGGCCGCGTTCGATTTGACGAGCTTCGCAATCGCCGCTGTCCTGCTCGCCTCGGTGGCAACCCTGGCGACCTACGTGCCGGCCCGACGGGCGGCGGGAGTGGACCCTGTGGTGGCGCTGCGAGCCCGATAGGCGATCCCTCTGCACGGCACTGTCAAGTTGAAGGGCATGGCACATGATCGCGGCGTTGGTGCACGAATCGAAACTGGCCCGCCACGGTCCCGACCACCGATGCTTCATCGACCGATGGTGTACGAAGCTGGGCGGCCCATGGCGGTCATCGCGTTCAGTATGTTGCACGCGAGTTGCGATTCGACCCTTCGGCCAGTGGGTGTCCTGGCTCGAAGATCATCGCCGATGATCGACTTGTACCGACCACGACGGTCGCTCCGCGTGCACCGGCCGCATCGTAGAAGGCGACCGTGTCGTAGGCCGCGTCCGCGGTGACTTCGTGATGTCGTCGTTGACGGCCTCGATCAGCTCGACGCCCGTCGTCGCGTCATCGACTGTCGCGTCCGTGAGCACGTGAGCGACGACCACACCGGTGTGATCAACACCCACATGGATCGCTTCATAATCATCACCGCATCATCAGTGGACATCTGTGCTCAACACGAGAAAAATGCCATCGACGGGATCGCTGAAGGCGATCGCATGGTCGGGATCCCAAAAGGCCATGCCGTCGAAGAACGCGCCAGAGTCGTCCTGTGGGCACTGTCAAGTTGCGGAGGACAGCGCGCTTCTCGCGCTCAAGCCCGAGCTACCGCGGTGCGTTCAGCCGATCTTCCGGATCGACCGGTCGTTTCGAAGCTTCGCGAATGCCGCGGATGTCGGCGATACGACGGCGAAACTCGCGAGTTCTGGAAAGAATTGGCGCGCCCGGCAGGACTCGAACCTGCGACCCTCGGCTTAGAAGGCCGGGAAGGATCGAAGCCAATCACAGCCGACCCCGGAAAATTGGGGTCGGTTGTCCCACCTCGTGGCCGTTCGTAGTCGATCATGGTGCCGTTTCACGGAATAGTTTGCACAAATTTGCACACACACGGAGGTGGTCATCCAACGGCCATCCAACGGCCATCCAACGGATAAGTTAGAGCTGCTGGCCCGCCTCGTATGACTCGGCCTCACTTCGGAAAAATCTGCCCAAAATTTCAGAGCCGTATTTCCACCCCCCCGGGAGGGGTGCCCGCGAAAGGGGAGGTGGGGTAGGGGGCCGTCGCTGCACCTTGCCAATTAATATCAGATTATATAAACTGGCATCATATGCCCTCGGATCGCAAGCTCGTCTCCTTCATGAACGACCCTGACCTCGTCACGGGCCTCAAGGCCGTCAAGGAGCGGGACGGCGTACCGGAGTCCGAGCAGATCCGCCGCGCCATCCGCGCATGGCTGACGGAGCAAGGCGTCCTGAAGAAGAAAGCGGGGAAGAGGAAGACCAAGCGTTCGTGAGTCGGGACGCAAGCGGGCTGCAACCCGCAAGCGCCCCTGAGCACAGCAACCAGTTCGAGGCTGGCCGCTGCACCTGCCGGGATTCTATCCCCCGACGGCTTGCAGAGGCCCCAGGAGGTCACCATGCGAGCCGCCATCTACGCCCGCGTCAGCACCCTCGACCAGGACCCAGAGAACCAACTGCAGGAACTCCGTCGATACGTGTCGGCCCGAGGCTGGGCAGGGGAGGAGTATGTCGATCACGGCGTCTCCGGCGCCAAGGATCGTCGCCCCGCCCTGGACCGCCTCGTCACGGACGCCAAGCGGAGGAAGGTGGATGTCCTCGTCGTCTGGAGATTGGATCGCCTCGGCCGCAGCCTCCGCCATCTCATCCTCCTCCTCGACGATCTCCAGGCGATGGGCGTGGCGTTCGTCTCCCTGGCGGAGGGCATCGACGCCACGACGCCAGCGGGGAAGTTGCAGCTACATATCTTGGCTGCTATCGCCGAATTTGAACGCGCCAGGATCGCGGAGCGCGTGAAGCTCGGGATGGCTCGGGCCAAAGCCAACGGCACCCACGTCGGGCGTCCAGCAGCGGCGGTGCCGTCGTCAGCCTTCCAGCGGGTCGCCTCGCTGTCTGTCCGAGAAGCTGCTCGGCGGCTTAGAGTGTCCCGGTCGGTAGTGCAACGCTGGCGAGTGTCCCAGAAGGCTCCCCGAAATCCGACGATCCCGACCCAAGCCAGTCAGTAACTTACAGCCACGGCCTCGGTGACCCAGAAGGAACTGGTTTTGGGACACCCCGACCACCGCTTCCTCCCCACGCTCGCCAGTCGACTGCCACCCTTGTGCCTACTATGCCACCCCTACGGGGTGGTGGCATGGCTGGCACGTCAAGCAGGGCCGAGCATCGACAGGCCATGGCATGCGAATGGCACCATGGCCGATCAGTCCTCGATGTTCTCGAACATCCGCAGCGTGAAGGGACGAGCCATCATCCCAAGCTGCTTCTCGATGGCGCCTGTCTCGGTGCGCCACGCCACGTAGCGGTCGAAGTCCTCCCTGGTCCGCCAGTGCTCGACGTAGAGCATCGAGGTCGGATTCTCGCGGTCCGTGTAGACACCGATGCCTTCGTTGCCCTCGAAGGCTCGGGTGTCGGGTAGGATCTCGCGCAGGTACGCTTTCATTTCCTCAAGCGCGTCGGGCTTGATTTCCGCCTCACCGAGGACGAGCAGTCCCATCAGGCACCTCCATGTCGGAATGGTTCAGTCGGGGCAGTATAATCAAGCCTTCCGAATTCGGTTCCGAGCAGAGGTGTCTATGCGACGGGTTTTCCCCCTGTGCCTGGCGTTCGCCCTGGTCACATCTGTGGCCGAAGCTCAGCCCGACAGCCAGTTCTTCGACTCGGACGGCGTTCAGATCCACTACACGGATCAGGGGGCAGGTGAGCCGGTCGTCCTCATTCATGGCTTCACCAGTTCCCTTGAGCGCTTGGAACGAACGGGACTCGCGCCGAGGCTCGCGACCTCCGGCTACCGCGTCGTCTCACTGGACGTCCGTGGCCATGGCAGAAGCGGGAAGCCGCACGACTCCGCTTCGTATGGCACTAAGACCCTCGACGATGTCGTGGCCCTCCTGGACCATCTCGAACTCCCGCAAGCGCACCTGGTCGGGTATTCGATGGGAGGAGGGATGATCCTGGCATTCCTCCGAGAGCATCAGGACCGGGCGCTCTCCGTGGTGATCGGGGGATTCGGTGTTCTCCTGCCGAGTGAGGTTGCAGCCCGTGTGGACGGGGCGGCTTCGGCTGAGGCACTCGAAGCGTTCCTCGTTGACAGTGCTGGGCGGGCCCTGTTCTCGGAGATCGCCGCAAGGAACGACATCGAAGCTCTCGCCGCCCTCAGGAGGACGTCCGGCGACATGTATGTCACGCCAAAGACGTTGGTCCCAATCGCCGCTATTGTGGGCGGAGATGACCCGTTTCTAGCTAACGTCGAACGACTGGCAGACCTCCGCCCCGCGACGCAGGTGACAGTCCTTCCGGGACACTGAATCGTACCGGGATCTTCGGAGAGCGAATTACGTGACTCAGGCCACCGCCGCCTGCTGATAGTAGCGCGCTTCGTACTCTGCCGGCGGCACGTACCCGATCGGTTCGAGCAGCCGCTTCGTGTTGAACCAATCGCCCCACGCGAGCGTGGCGAATTCCACCGCTTCAAGACTCCGCCACGGGCCGCGTCGCCGAATCACCTCCGTCTTGAACAACCCGATCACCGTCTCGGCGAGGGCGTTGTCATACGAATCGCCCCGGCTGCCGACGGACGGCTCGATGCCCGCTTCGGCCAGGCGCTCGGTGTAACGAATCGAGAGGTATTGCGTGCCTCGATCGCTGTGGTGTACGAGGTCGCCCGTCTCGGCGTGGCTACGATCGTGGATCGCCTGCTCGAGCGCATCGAGCGCCAGGTCGGTACGCAACGACGCGGACGCGCGCCAGCCGACAATCCGTCGGGCGAACACGTCGATCACGAACGCGACATAGACAAAGCCGCGCCACGTGGCCACGTACGTAAAGTCGGAGACCCAGAGTTGATTCGGCCGCGTCGCGGTGAAGTCTCGCTCGACGAGATCGCGCGGCCGATCCGTGGCCGCGTGCCCGTGCGTGGTCGTCACCCACGCGCGGCCCCGCACAGCGCCGGCCAGCCCCATCTCGCGCATCAGTCGGTGCACCGTACAGCGCGCGACACGGACCCCTTCCCGACGGAGCTGCCGCCAGACCTTCCGCGGACCATACACCTGAAAGTTCTCGTCCCACACGCGCTGGATGGCGGGCCGCAGCTCGTCGTCCCGGTGGGCCCGGGCGCAACGACGCGTGGGATCCGCGGCCCGGGCCTTGTGCCGGAAGTACGTCGACGGGGCGATCGGCACCGTGGCGCAGATCGACTCGACCCCATAGACATCGCGATGGTCGTCGATGAAGCCGACCATCATCTCGCTCGGCGGTCGAGCTCCGCCTGGGCAAAATACGCGGACGCCTTGCGCAAGATCTCATTCACCCGCTTCAGTTCGCGATTCTCGCGCTCCAGCTCCTTGAGCCGGTGCCGCTCGTCCGTCGTCAGCCCGGCGCGCTGCCCCGCATCCCGCTCCGCCTGCCGCACCCATGTGCGCAGCGTCTCCGCCGTGCACCCCAGCTTGCTCGCGATCGACCCGATCGCGGCCCACTGCGACGCGTACTCGGCTTCGTGCTGCCGGACCATGCGAACGGCCCGCTCTCGTACCTCGGGGGCATACCGACTTGCTCGTGCCATGGAACCCATCCTCTCAAGGAATAGGCCCTCCGACAAAGCCGGTACGGTTCACACAGCCACGGCACAACGTCGAGTAGCCCCGAGTTCGCGACGGCGGTGCAGAGTTTTCTCGACGAGTTGAGCGGTCGCTGAGTAGTATGTCCTTTGAACCCGGCACCCGCCTCGGCCCATACGACCTCCAGTCCCGCCTCGGCGGCGGGGGGATGGGTGAGGTCTGGAAAGCCTACGACCCCAAGCTCCAGCGCACCGTCGCCATCAAGGTCCTCAAGGATCAGGATGACGATGCCGCCACCCGCATCCTCGCCGAAGCGCGAGCGGCGTCAGCCCTGAATCACAACCATATCTGTACCGTCCACGACGTAGGTGAAGCCGACGGCCAGAGCTTCATCGTCATGGAGCGTGTCGAGGGCAAGCCGCTCAGTGAATTGATCCCCTCGGACGGCCTACCCCCCGAGAGTGTCATCCGGTACGGCACGCAGATCGCCGATGCCTTAGCGCACGCCCACGAGCACGGGATCGTCCACCGCGATCTCAAGAGCGCCAACGTCGTCATCACGCCCGAGGCACAGGTCAAGCTGATCGACTTTGGGATCGCGGTGCCGTTGTCAGCCGGGGATGCGGAAGACGTGACGAGAACCCTCGCGGCGACTGCGCAGTCACGGATGCTTGTCGGGACGCTTGGGTACATGGCCCCTGAAGTTTTACAGGGTGAAGCGGCCACGACTCGGAGCGACATCTGGGCGCTGGGTGTTCTCCTGTATGAGATGGCGAGCGGGGCGCAGCCGTTCACTGGGACCACCCAGACCGACGTGGTCGCTGCGGTAATGAAGGAGTCGCCTGCGCCTCTGCCCGCGAAGGTATCGCCGGGGCTACGCAACGTCATCGAGCACTGCCTGATCAAGGAGCCAGCGCGGCGCTATCCGCACCCGAGTGCCATCCAGGCCGCGCTGGACGCGATCCACTCGGACATGTCGGTTGCGCGGTCTGGCGTCATCACCGGACCCAGTAGTCGATGGGGGTGGCGGGTCGCCACGATGGTCGGTACCGTGGCTCTGGCGGCCGTCATCGTCTACCTCGCGAGGTCCAACGAGCCCACGAGGTCTCGTGCAACCGTCCCCCGCCTTGGCAATCCTGTGCAGGTCACGAGAGCGACTGGCATTGAAGACTACCCGAGCTGGTCACCGGATGGACAAAGCCTGGTGTACGAATCGAATGACGGAGGAGACTGGAACATCTGGGTGTCGCAACTCGGAGGTGGCCAGCCTCTCAATCGAACATCGGACAGCGAGCTGTACGACCGACATCCGAGCTGGTCACCGGACGGGTCTCAGATCGCCTTTCTCTCGGGCCGAGATGGCGGGGCGAACGGTAGTCTGTATGTGATGCCCGTGCTTGCTGGGCCAGCTCGCCAAATTGTGCGCGACGCGACGCCCGGCACCGATCTGGAATGGTCACCGAACGGTGGGGAACTGGTGTATCGCCGACGGACCGGGCTCGCCATCGTCTCGCTCGCGTCTGGCGAATCCACTGACGTGACTGGTTTCGCGGGCATGGACTTCGCCTGGTCGCCCGACGGTCGATTCGTGGCCTCCGTGCGTGGCAACCATACGAATTTCGTGACCCAGGTAAGAGTGGTGCGCCTCGCCGATGGCGAAGTGATTCCGATCACGGACGTCCAGGGACTCAACTGGAGTCCGACGTGGTCGCCCGACAGCCGCACGCTGTATTTCGTGTCCGACCGGAATGGGGAGCGGGACCTGTGGCAACAGGCCCTCGATGCGGAGGGGCGGCCCGACGGATCGGCTCAGGCGGTCACAGCAGGCCTCGGGCTCTTCCACGCGGCGCTGGCACCGGATGGCTCACGTCTGGCGTGCTCTCGCGGCGGTCGGGTGGCGAACGTCTGGCGGGTCCCGATCCTGACCGACCGGCCGGCTACCTGGACTGACGCTCAACAGATCACCTTCGACCAGGCGTTCATCGACCATGCCGAGGCATCGCCCAACGGCGAGCGGCTCGTCATCAATAGCAATCGTGGCGGAAACTGGGACCTATGGGTTCAGCCGGCCGCGGGCGGCGACCCGCAGCAGGTCACGACGCATGCGGCACCGGACGGGCAGCCGCAATGGTCACCGGACGGCACGATGCTCGTGTTCGATTCGCATCGCTCGGGGAGCCGCGACGTCTGGGTGATCCCGGCGCAGGGTGGTCCGGCGCGTCGGCTGACATCCCATGAAGGGAGTGACTGGTATCCGTCGTGGTCACCTGACGGACGACGCATCGCGTTCAAGTCGAATCGGACGGGCGGCAACGAGTTCTGGACCGTGCCGGTCGATGGCGGTGAACCGACACAAGTCACCCATGATGTTCGTGGCGCGAACCTGGGAGCCGTCTGGTCGCCCGACGGGCAATGGCTTTCGTTTACCGGGCGCACCGACCACGACCCATCGGAAATCAACTCCTTGTGGCGGGTGCGAGCCACCGGCGGTGAGGCCTCCGAGTTGGTGCGTCCCGCAGCGTCTGCGATGCGTGACGGTTCGGCTCCATCCGGGCACGTCTGGTCATCTGACGGCCGCTTCCTGTACTTCGCGGAGTTCCTGGTCGACCAACGTCGATGGGGCGACCTCTGGTCCTCCTCCGTGAGCACCGGGGAAGAACAGCAGCTCACCGACCTGACGGGGCGCAGCGGCTCCGTAAACGGGGTCGGACTGTCCACCGACGGCGAGCACCTCTACTTCGTATGGCAGGAGGATTCGGTGGGCGACATCTGGGTGATGGATGTCGTCCAGGACGAGGAGTAGATGGCCCTCACTCCAGGCACCGCACTCGGCCCGTACGAAATCGTTGCCCCCATCGGCCAGGGCGGCATGGGCGAGGTCTACTCGGCCACCGACACCCGCCTCGACCGCACAGTGGCGATCAAGGTGCTGCCCGCCGAACTCGCTTCTGATCCCGACCGCCGCGAACGCTTCGAGCGCGAGGCCAAGGCCATCGCCGCGCTGAACCACCCGCACATCTGCACGCTGCATGACGTGGGGCACGAGGACGGCACCGACTTCCTCGTCATGGAGCACCTGGAGGGTGAGAGTCTCCAGGACCGGCTGACGAAGGGCGCGGTGCCGCTCGAACAGGCGCTCCAGATCGCCATCCAGATCGCCGACGCGCTGGACAAGGCACACCGGCAGGGGATCACGCACCGGGACTTGAAGCCGGGGAACATCTTCCTGACGAAGAGTGGGGCCAAGCTGCTCGACTTCGGGCTGGCGAAGCTGAAGGACGTGGGGGCGGTCGGTAATCAGTCCACGAAGCTGGCTGACGGGTTGACGGCGCAGGGCACGATACTCGGCACGTTTCACTACATGGCCCCCGAGCAGCTCGAAGGCGGCGAGGCCGATGCCCGGTCGGACATCTGGGCGTTCGGGTGTGTCGTCTACGAGATGGTGACCGGGCAGAAGGCGTTCGAGGGCAAGAGTCAGGCGAGCCTGATCGCCGCCATCATCGAGCGGGAACCTGCCACGTTGTCTTCGGTGGAACCGCTGTCACCCACAGGACTCGACTACGTCGTCACAGCGTGCCTGGAGAAATCACCGGATGACCGATGGCAGACCGCGCGAGATCTCCTGAGAGAGCTGAAGCGTGTCGCGCCGGGAGGTAGCGTTGCTATCGGCGTGGAACAGACCGGCGTCCCGCCGCCACTCGCCGTGTGGCCGCGCCCGGCCATCGCGTTGCTCGCCGGCCTTGCCATCGCCGTGCTCACGGGCCTGTCCGTCTGGAGCGTGATGCGTTCCCAGGACGCCGTGCGCCCGGTCGCCCGAACGCGGCGCTTCACGGTGCCCATCCCGGGCGTTAGGTTGCATGCGACTCCTGCCGCCTTGTCGCCGGATGGTCGAACGCTCGCTGTCGTGGCCTGCACCGGGCCCTGCAGCCTGGGGCCAAACCGGCTCGCCTATCGCCGGTCACTGGATGCACTCGCCGCGGAACCGATTCCGGGCACCGAGGGAGCGACGTCGATCTTCTTCTCGCCGGATGGTGCATGGCTCGGCGTCGCCACCGATCAAGAACTCAAGAAGGTGCCGCTCGGCGGAGGGCCAGCGGTCATCCTCTATGAAGGGCCGACTCGCCAGGCCACCTGGAGCGCCGACGGCACGATCATCTTCAGCCGGACGTCGAGCGGGATACTGCGCGTGTCCGCTGCGGGCGGAGAGGTTGAGGACCTGACCACGTTCGAGCCGGCCTCGGCCTCCAGCCACATGCAGCCACAGCTGTTGCCAGGGGGCAAGGGGGTGCTCTTTGTCGCGGCAAGAACGGGCAGCGCGGCCAACATGGAAATTACGGTCGCCTCGCGCGGCTCGGACACGTCGAAGATCCTCGCAGTCGGAACGTCGCCACACTACGTCTCGACCGGTCATGTCGTCTTTCATCGTGACGGGTCACTCTGGGCCTTGCCGTTCGACCCGGATCGACTGGAAGCCCTGGGCCAACCGGTCCGTGTGCTGGACGGAGTGGGCTCCTCCGGGAGCAGCGTGTTGACTGGACTGTTCACGATTCACGCAGACGGATCCCTGATCTACCTCCCTGGTGGATTCCTGGAGACGAGTGCTCGGCGCCTGCGGCTTGTGTGGGTGGACCGGCAGGGACACGAGACGGCGTTGGGGGCGGAGCCTGGCAACTATCGAGGGCTGGAGATCTCGCCGGACGGACGCCGCGTGGCCCTCGATGATCGGGGGACGTCGGACGTGTGGGTCTGGGACGTGGCTGTCAAGGCGATGAATCGATTGACCTTCGACCCGGGCAACGATGGCCTTCCACTCTGGAGTCCTGACGGAGGACGGCTGCTGTTCGAATCCCATCGAGGAGGGCAAGGCAACATCTACGTCAAGTCGGCCGACGGCACCGGCTCAACCCAGCGGCTCACGGACAGCCCGAAACACCAGGTCCCGAAAGCCATCACGCCGGATGGTCGATGGCTGGTCGTCGAGGAGCGCAGCGGCTCCCCCACGGTCAATCTCTCGCGCGTGTCGCTTGCGGGCGCGGCCGTTGCGGAGCCGCTCGTTGGCGGGACGTTCAACGTGAGCAGCCCCGACATCTCACCTGACGGTGGGTGGATGGCGTATCGCTCGGACGAGACAGGCCAGAGCGAGATCTACCTGAGACCATTTCCGGACGTCGAATCGGGACGATGGCAGGTCTCGACCGAAGGAGGCCGGCTCCCTCGATGGGGACCCGACGGTCGTGAACTCTTCTACCGTAGCCTCGACGGCACCCAGGTCTCGATGGTCGGGATCCGGACGGACCCCTCCGTCGTGATCTCCGCGCCCGAGGCGCTCTTCGAGAGGCCGTACCTGGCATCGGGCGACCTCGATTACGACATCGCCCCAGATGGCCAGCGATTCCTGATGCTCGGTCTCGCTGACGACAAGGGTCCAATCGCCGAGAGGGCAGACCTGGTCTTCGTCGAGAACTGGCTGGAGGAGTTGAAGGCCCGCGTCCCGGTCAACTGAGATGCCCCTCCAACCCGGTACTCGACTCGGCCCGTACGAGGTGACCGCCCAGATCGGCAAGGGCGGCATGGGCGAGGTGTATCGCGCCCGCGACCCGAAGCTGAACCGGGACGTGGCGCTGAAGGTGCTGCCAGACGACTTCGCTGACGATCCCGAACGGCTGGCGCGGTTCAAACGTGAAGCACAGGTACTGGCGTCGCTGAACCACCCCAACATCGCCGCGATCTACGGCCTGGAAGACTCGGGCGAGACGCACGCGCTTGTGCTGGAACTCGTCGAAGGCCCGACGCTGCAGGACCGCATCGCACAAGGAGCGATCCCCCTCGACGAAGCATTACCCATTGCCAAGCAGATCGCCGAGGCCCTGGAAGCCGCACATGAGCAGGGCATCATCCATCGCGATCTGAAGCCCGCCAACATCAAGGTGACGCCAGAGGGTGTCGTGAAGGTGCTGGACTTCGGGTTGGCGAAGGCGCTGGAGCCGGAGCAGACGGAAGCTGAGGCAGCGAACTCGCCGACGATGACGGCAGCAGCCACGAAGATGGGTGTCCTGATGGGGACGGCGGCGTACATGTCGCCGGAGCAAGCGCGAGGGAAGCCGGTGGACCGCCGCGCCGACATCTGGGCATTCGGTGTCGTCCTCTACGAGATGCTGGCGGGTCGGCCGCTGTTTGCGAGCGACGATATCTCGCTCACGCTCGCGGATGTGATGCGGGCCGAGCCAGCCTGGGATTCGCTTCCAGACGCGATCCCTCAGACAATCTTGACCGTCCTGCGTCGATGTTTGGAGAAAGAGCCACGGCAGCGCGTGCAGGCCATTGGCGACGTCCGATTGGCGATGGAGGGCGCGTTCGAGTCGGCTGGGTCGGGAACGACGGATGCTAGACCAGTTGCACAGCCTGCGATGTGGCAGCGCCCGGTGCCAGCGTTACTCGCGGTCCTCGGTGCGGCGTTGCTCACGGGCCTCGCCGTCTGGACCCTGACGCGCACTGAGCAGGCACCTCCACGGGTGGGCCGCTTCATCCTGACGGATCAGGGGAACGAGCCAGTGACCCGGAGCGCAGCCCAGCCAGACGTGGCGCTATCACCCGATGGCACCACGGTCGTCTACATGGCGGGGCAATCCAACGAGATGTCGTCACTCACGGTACGCGCGGTTGACCAGTTGGTCGGGGTGCCGCTCGACGCCACGGTTGCACCTCGAAGCTTCAACCCTTTCTTTTCGCCCGACGGTGAATGGGTGGGTTACTTAGACTTTGACACCGTCACCCTGAACAAGGTCTCCATCCACGGTGGACCCGCGATTGTGCTCTGTGAGGTTGACTCTGACCTAGACGGTGCGAGTTGGTCGGTCGATGACACCATTATCTTTGGTACTCGGCCAGCGAGCGGTCTCTGGCGGGTGTCTGCTGGTGGTGGCGAGCCCGAGGCCCGAGACGCGTACTCGAAATTGCGACCGCGGCCACGTTCGTCGTTGCGGTCGTCGCGATGGTCGAGGCCATGCCCAGCGATGCTGGAAAGCTCGACCAACGGATTGAAATCACGTTCAGTCGGGCCTCGTGAGCCTCCTGTTTCTGTTGATGCATCTTCACGAGTCGTGTTCTCGGATCGCCGAACAACACAACGCTCCAACTGCAGCCGTTCCATCATCGTGGTGCGCGGTACCTCCTCTCGGCACGGAACGCGTAGTAACCAGCGCGGCTCCTGGCGGTCGCGCCATTCGGCCAGACCCGGACGGAGAGTGAGCGCCATCCACCGTCGGGGGCAGCGTTGCTGGACGTGTAACCGATCCGATACAGCGATCGGAGCTCGTCACCGATGTGCCGATAGATGGAGCCCAACAGGCTGGGATCGATCGCCGCCACTGATCGCCCTCCCGTCAATCGTGACAGCTCCGCTAATGTGAATGGGGGCGCCAACGATCGGGGAACGTCGTTCGTGTGTCGTAGGTCACAGGAAGCCGTCCGTCTCGGGCTGCGTTGCGGAGGGTGCGGACGTGCACATCGATCAAGATGGCGAGGACACTGAGAGGGAGGAGTTCTTGGTCGTCCCGATACGTGACGAGCGCGCGCGCCCGGTCGAGGATCCGCGCGGGAGGTAGCCGGCGTCCGGAATCCCACACTCGGTAGGTTTCCGGCGAGACACGAAGCTCGGCGGCGAACACTGACTGCGACAACTCCAGCATTTCCCGACACTCGCGGAGGGTCCTTGCCACGGCACGTCACAGTGCCATCAGTTGGCGGAACATGGCAAGACGAATGGCGCGCGGCGTACTTCAGTCAGCTAATCTAGACTCCCGACCGGTCGTTTCGAGCCAGTGGAATGTCGGGGCTCTCGGCAACTCGAACGCGGAAACTCGCGAATTCTGGAAAGAATTGGCGCGCCCGGCAGGACTCGAACCTGCGACCCTCGGCTTAGAAGGCCGATGCTCTATCCAACTGAGCTACGGGCGCATCCTTTATTTTGTTGATCTTACAAGGGTCGGCCTCGTACTGCCACACGGCACTGCCACATTTCGCTGCTTCACGATGAACTTGTCCCCCTCTCCGACCGCGAGCTTTAACCTCGCCGGCACGGCCGCGAGCGTCTATCGGTCGGTTGTAGTTCGTGAGGACCTCTTCTCCTCCATCGAGGTCTTCTACAATCGGCAGCGACAGCACTCCTTGCTCAGTCGGCGAAGTCCGGCTGAGTACGAATCCGCGCTAGCCGACACTACCTAACCTGTCCGGGAAACCGGGGGCACTCCAGAGTCGGTACAGCAAGGGATAGAGTGGGGCAGCTTGGAACTGGGGCTGATGTTCCGATGCGCGCCTTCCATGGCACCCGCCTCGACAGCGTTTCAGGATGGGCTAGGCTAACAATTCGTTCACGACGTGAGCTGGCTCCACTCCGGTCAGCTTCGCGTCCAGCCCCTGGAACCTATGGGTGAAGCGCTCGTGGTCGATCCCGAATAGGTGCAGGATCGTCGCCTGGAAATCCCGGATGTGTACCGGGTTCTCGACGATGTTGTAGGAGAACTCATCGGTGGTCCCATGCACGATGCCGCCCTTGACGCCACCGCCTGCCATCCAGAGGCTGTAGCAGCGCGGATGGTGGTCGCGACCGTAGTCGGTTGGGGTCAACCTGCCTTGAGAGTATATGGTACGACCGAACTCACCGCCCCAGATCACGAGCGTGTCCTCGAACAGGCCGCGCTCCTTGAGATCCTGGATCAGGGCCCAGCTCGCCCGGTCGACGTCGCCTGCTTGCCCCGGAAGTACCTCGGGTGCGTTCTGATGGACGTCCCACCCGCGATGGTAGATCTGGACGAAGCGCACGCCCCGCTCCACGAGCCGCCGGGCCATGAGCGCGGCGTTCTGGAACGTATTGGGTTGCTTGGCTTCCTCGCCCCAGCGCTCGAACGTGCTCTCCGGCTCGCTCGACAGGTCCGCCATCTCGGGCACCGACGCTTGCATCCGAAATGCCATCTCGTACTGCTCGATCCGAGCCAGCGTCTCGGGGCTCCCGATCTGCTCGTGCTGGATCTCGTTCAGCTCGCCCAGACCATCGAGCATGCTGCGCCGCACGTCGCGGGTGACACCCTCCGGGTTGCGGAGGTACAGGACGGGATCGGCGGCGGTGCGCAGGCCGACGCCGGCATACTCCGGCGACAGGAACCCGGCGCTCCACAGCTTGGCAGAGATGGCTTGCAAGTTGGCTTTCGGATGACTCGGCCTCGCGTTCATCACCACGAACGTGGGCAGGTCACGGTTCGTACTCCCGAGTCCGTAGGCAATTCCAGGAGCCGATGCACGGTCGGCCCGGGATCTCCTGGCCCGTCTGGATAAACGTGATCGCCGGTTCGTGGTTGATGGCTTCGGTACGCATCGACCGGATGATGGCGATGTCGTCGACCATCTGCGAGGTGTACGGCAGTAGCTCGGACATCCAGGCGCCGCTCTGGCCGTGCTGCGAGAACTCGAACACCGATGGTGCGATCGGGAAGCGCGATTGCCCGGAGGTCATGGTCGTCAAGCGCTGGCCCTGGCGGATCGAAGCCGGCAGATCCATGTCATACCAGTCCTTCATGTCGGGCTTGTAATCGAGGAGGTCCATCTGGGGCGGGGCGCCCATCATGTGGAGGTAGATGCAGCGCTTCGCCTTCGGGGCGAAGTGCGGCAATGACGGTAGCCCGCCGACGCGCTCCGCGTCCTGCGTGGCGCCAGGCATCGCGACGCCGTCTTCCGCCAAGAGGCTGGCCAGCGCGAGGCCGCCGATCCCCTTGGCCATCTTGCCGAAGAATTCGCGCCGAGTAGCGGTCAGTAGCGCGTCCTTGTATAGAAGGCGTGGATCCATGGATAGCCCCTATTTGTTCAAGACCTCGTCCAGGTTCATGAGCTGGCTCGTCAACATCGCCCAGGCTGCGGACTCGTCCAGAGGCAATGCCTCGTCCGCGGGCGACTCGCCGACGTCGAGCAGCGCGCGTGCCTCGGTCGGATCGGCTCGGTACGACTCGAGGAACACGTCATACGTTCGGCTGACGACCGCGCGCTCCGGCGCACTGAACTCGCGAGCCAGCAGGCGAGTTGTCACGTAATCGAGCCGCCGATCGAAATCATCCCCCGTCTCGCGCATCGCCTTCTGGGCAAGAACGCGCGAGGCTTCGATGAACTGCGGATCATTCATCGTGACCAGCGCCTGCAGGGGCGTGTTCGTGCGCTCGCGCCGAACGGTCGTGTGCTCGCGTGTCGGCGCGTTGAAGATGTCCATCGAGGCGGGCGGCGCCGAGCGCTTCCAGAACGTGTACATGCTCCGCCGGTACAGATTCTCGCCCGAGTCCTGCTCGTAGGTCTTTGTGTTGCTTGACGGCATGGCGACCGTCTCCCAGACGCCCGACGGCTGGTACGGCTTGACGCTCGGGCCACCGATTCGTCGTACGAGCAGACCGCTCGCCGCCAGCGCATAGTCACGGATCATCTCGGCATCCATCCGGAAGCGCGGCCCGCGCGAGATCAATCGGTTCTCACGATCGCGCTCGAGCTTTTCCGGAGTCAGCTCGGCCGATTGACGGTACGCGGCAGAGGTCACCAGCATCCTGAAGAACGCCTTCGTGTCCCAACCCGACTCGCGGTACTCGGCCGCGAGCCAATCGAGCAGTTCGGGTGCGACGGCGGCTCGCCCTGGGCTCCGAAATCCTCGCTGGTCCGCACCAGGCCGGTGCCGAACAGCTGCTGCCAGAATCGATTCACCGTGACCCGGCTCGTGAGCGGGTTCGAGTCGGCGACGAGCCAGCGGGCGAGCCCCAACCGGTTACGCGGCCACGCGTCGTCCATGGGGGGCAGGACGCCTGGTGTGGCGGCGGCGACACGCTCGCGGGGCTGGTCGTACAGACCGCGGAACAGGACGTGTGCCTGCGGCTCCGTGTCGGGTCGCTCGTGCATCACGTGGGTAATGGAGCCGCGGCGCCGGATCTCGCGCCACTCCACGTCGATCTCACTCCGGCGAGCCTGGAGTTCGCGGAACTCCGAGTCCTCGAGCGCGAGATAGTACTGTCGCAGCGCGTCTCGCTCCTCGGGGTCGAGCGCGTCGGCCGTCCGCTCCCGCACGCGCTGGAGCACCGGCCACAGAGAGACGACCTTGGCCTCCTGGGCTGTGATCGCTCGATCAAAGGCGCGGAGATCGGCTATCCCGCCACCGGCGAAATCACGAATCACATCGGTGTCGAAATCCTTGGTGACTCCGCGGCCTAGCAAGAACGGCGTATCGGTCCGGATGCTGCCCGCGACTGCGGCGAAGAACTCGCTGCCTTCCTGCTCGACGACCTCGCCGTCTCGATACACCTCGAGACCCGCCCTCTCGCCGGTTCCGTCGTGCGTCACCACCACATGAGTCCACTCACCAGAGGGGAACCGCTTCGTCGTGATTGGCGACACCACGATGCTGGCCGCGCCACCACCGCCCGGCGCGTCGCCGGTCAGTCGGAAGTTCATGTACCGATCGATGATAGCCATCGCCCAACCGCGGGAGTCGTCTTCGGGGTCGTACTGACCCGCGACCACGAAGTTCCCTTCACCCTCGGGCTGGTACAGCCACATGGCCAGGGAAAAGGGAGTGTCGGTGTCTACCGGTAGCGGGGGTAGCTCGGCCCATCCCAGGCCGGGGAATCGTAACGCAGGCTGGCCGTGCGGTCCTGACCCGACCGCCGCCCCGTCGTGCAGCGCGACGGGTGTCGCCTCGCCCTCAAGAACGGCGGATGGCGCGCCATCGAGCTCGAGCGTCATCAGCGAGGCAGACGCCTCGAGCGGTGTCGCGATCGACCGGTACTCGCCTCCGGCCAGCCACGCCTCGAACGCCTCATCGACCGACCTGACGCGCGACTCGAGGCTCACGTCGTTCTCGGCCGCGATCGCTCGCAGTTCCGCCCACCGGCTGCGGTCAGCGTCGCTGGGAACGACGACCGTTGGAGGCGGGTCGGAGATGTTGCCGTCCATCACGTACTGCGTCGTGTTCCTGAAGAAGGCCGTGAGCGCGTAGAAGTCCCGTTGCGCGATGGGGTCGAACTTGTGATCGTGGCAGGTGGCGCACCCGACCGTCAGGCTCAAGAACACGCTGGCCGTCGTTTCGGCGCGGTCCTTCGCGTAGATGGCCTCGAACTCCTCGGGAATGGCTCCGCCTTCGTTCGTGGTGATGTTGTTCCGGTGGAAGCCGGTCGCGATCAGCTGATCCAGGCTTGGGTCGGGCAACAAGTCGCCGGCGATCTGCTCGACCGTGAACTCATCGAACGGCTTGTTCTCGTTGAACGCCTGGATCACCCAGTCGCGATAGGCATACATCTCGCGATAGTTGTCGATGTGGATCCCGTGGGTGTCGCCGTATCGAGCCGCGTCGAGCCAGTAACGTGCCCGATGCTCGCCCCAATGCCTCGACGCGAGCAACTTGTCGACGAGCGTCTCGTAGGCCTGGTCCGATTCATCCTCCAGATAGCTCGCGAGGGTACCCGGATCCGGCGGTAAGCCGGTCAGGTCCAAAGCGACGCGGCGCGCGCGCGTACGCTTGGCAGCCTGGGTCGACGGCGTGAGGCCCTTCGCCGCGAGGCGCGCAAGCACGAATCGATCGACCGGGTTGGCGCCCCAGGTATCGTCGGCGACCGCCGGAGTCGATGTCCGCTCGACTGGCTCGAACGACCAGTGCTGATCCCACGTGGCGCCTTGATCGATCCAGCGACGCAGGATGTCGATTTGCTCGGCGGTCAGCGTCTTGTTGGTGGCGGCCGGGGGCATCCGGCGGCGGTCGTTCTCGTGAGTGATGCGCTGAAAGACCAGGCTCGCGGCAGCGTCACTCGGTGCGATCGTCGGTCCACTGCGGCGCTCCGAAAAGGCACCAGCCTCCGTGTCGAGGCGCAGATTGGCCTGCCGCGCCTCCTGATCCGGCCCGTGGCACTGGAAGCAATTGTCGGACAGGATTGGGCGCACGTCGCGCTGGAAATCGACGGCCGGAGCGCCGTCGGATACCTGGCCGATCGCATGGGGTGTGCTCGCGAAGAAGAGCACCGACAGGGCAAGAACTCGACGAATGGTCATCGTCATGTACCTCGAATGCCCGGGTCGTCGCCGGTCAAGGACACCACTATAGCCTGATTGATCGTCAGATGCGTCCGGGCGGTTCGCCTGCGCTGGTCCGCCACGCAATACATAATCGGCAGCCGATTGCCTCCTACTGCTCCTTAGTCGTGCACCCCCACCCGGGTGCTCTCAAGCATTCGAGTCCGGGCCGAGCGTGGTGCCAGCTGGCCACGCTGAGGCTCATGGCGTACGGGGCAATCGCCGATTACATTAATAAGGAGGCTTTCTGATGGTGGACGGACCGAACATCGGCCTCTCCGCACCGTTAGTTGGCGGCATCGAGACCCCGCCGGTCAAGGACCGCGCCCAGCGGGACGCATCCCCTTACCCGAAGCGCAAGAAACGGGCGCGGCCCGAGTCGGCGACCAAGACGCCGCAGCAGGCCGCCCCGCCCGACGGGACGGTCGGGACGCGCCTCAACGTCTTGGCCTGACGGCTGCAGAGTGGGCCTCACCCAGAAAGCGAGCGGGCGGTGTCGCGCTGGCGCTTGGCTCAAGCCGGCGCGCTACGTACGACCCGGGCTGTGCAGGATACGACCGACGCTCCCCAGGACATGAGTTCCGCGAGCCGGCTCGACGCCCTCCTGACTGGCTCTCATGACGACGGCCGGTCGTGCTGCTGTTGGCCGAGCGGACTCCTCAGCCTCGATGATCCTCTTACGACGTACTTCCGTCGCTCCCCTACGAGGCGGTCACGATCGAGCGCATGCTGAGCCACACGTCCTGGCTGTTCGACGTCTGCTGGGCCGTGACGGACACCGCGTCACGGCACCGGCTGAAATGCGTACCCCGTCAGGCGTCCGACCCGACCGTCGTCGCCGGCCGCCCAGCCGAGCGTGGTTCCGGCGAATGCCACCGAGTGAAAGCCTTCGTCGCTGAGTGGCTGCCAGCGGCGCCCGCCGTCCATCGAAAAGTCGGTGCCGGTTGGCCCGACGGCCACCAGCGTGGGACCGTTCGTGCCGGGCACGACCGTGACGCAGGAGCGATATCCGCGAGGAGGTGTCTCGGCGGGTGTCCAGGTGAGCCCGCCATCGATCGTCAGGGCGATGTTCCCGTCAGTTTCGTCGGGGCTCTGGAAGTTGCCGCCGACCGCGACGCCGTGTCGCTCGTCCCAGAAGGCGAGCGAGAAGATGCCGGTACCCGGTCCACTCGCCATCGGGGTGTCCTGAGCCGTCCAGGTCTGACCTCGGTCGGCGGAGTGAAGGACGCGGGCGGCCCCGACGCCCGTTCCTATCCAGACGTGCTCACCGTGGACCGACACGTTGGTCCCACTGGCCGCGAAACCGGCCTCCGCGTCGAGCGGGGTTGGGACGCGGTCTGGTGGCAGCGGCTCCCAGTGGTCTCCACCATCCTCCGTCGTCAGGATCAGGAAGCGCCCGTCGACCGGATCGCTGAAGGCGATGGCGTGGCCTGGATCCCAGAACGCCATCCCGTCGAAGAAGACCCCAGGGGCATCGTTCGCATACTGCTCGACCCAGTTCTGGCCTCCGTCGGTCGTCCTGTAAATTCGAGCCTGCGCTCCGGCGCTGAGCAGGTACGCGGTGCCCGCGTCGACCCCTTCCACGTCGCGGAAGTCGACCTCGGCCATGCCGGGCACCTGACCGCGTTGCCAGGTCTCTCCGCCGTCCACGGTCCTGAAGAACCGCCCCTCACGGCCAGAGAGCCAGACCACCGATTCACTCGCCACGGAGAGGCCCCGCATGCTCACCCTCGATCCGATGTCCAGCAGTTCCCAGTCCGTAGCGTCCCGAGGCTCCGTCGGCGTAGCGGTCCCCTGCTCGTTCTGGGTGGCTGTGCAACCGCAGGTCAATCCGGCGAGGATCACGGTCGCGATCCAGGCTCTTGTCATCGTTGAATCCATGTTGGGTCCAAGTCGGGTTGGGTCGCTCTGACGATCGTACCCGCTCTTGCAGCCGAAGGTCATCGGTTCGAACGGCCGAAGGTCGCGACCTCAATCGAGCTGGGCTAACATGGCCTGTCGCGGTCGCAAAACGGAGGGGACCCCTTTCTCGGAGATCGACAGTGAGCAAGTGGCGGATGCATGCGATCGTCGTCGCGGTCATCGTCCTCATCGGGATTGCCCCTGTTCTCAGCGTCGTGATCGCGAGCACCGTGGCCTCCGCGAACGGGTGCGAGCTTCACGAGGGGTTCGCGAACCCGTGTGTCATCGGTGGCATCGACTTCGGGGACACCCTGTATGCGATGGGCGTCACGGGCTGGCTTGCACTCGTGACGCTCCCCCTGGCGGCCTTGCTGGGCGTCGCCTACGTGGTCTTCGTCGCGATCGCCCTTCTGTGGCGGCGTGTCAAACGCCCGGCGGCCTCGCCCCAGGACGGTCCCACGTCCTGAGCGTCTCCACGGAGACGGTTGGCTGGAGCCCTCATGGTGCGCACGCGCGTGTGTGTGGCCCGATCGGCGTATAGTGCCGTCGTGAGGATGGTGAGGATAACGCTCAGGACCCGACTGCGGATCGCCCTGGTCGCCTGTATGGCCGCGTGCGCGGTCGGGTGCGGGGAGGCCCCGCAGACGGACCCCGGCGCCGACGCGGGCCCGACCGATTCAACAACCTCGGCGCCTTCACCGTCTGCGCTTGCCAGCCGGCTCGACGAGCTCCTGACCGACTTTCACGACGAGGGCCAATTCAACGGTGTCGTGCTTCTGGCCGAGCGGGACGAGGTCACGCTGCGGAAGGCGTTCGGCGTGAAGGACATCTCGACGGGCGAGCCGATCGATCTCGACACGACGTTCGAGGTCGGCTCGGTGTCGAAGCCGTTCACGGCGACCGCGGTGCTGCAACTGGCCGAGCGGGGGCAGCTGAGCCTCGAGGATTCCCTCACGAAGTACTTCCCGGCCCTTCCCTACGACGAGGTGACGATCGAGCGGATGCTGAGCCACACGTCGGGCCTCTTCGACGTCTGCTGCCAGCCTGAGCTTCGTCCCTCGTTCGACGCTTTCTACAACAGGTATGACCCGCCGTACTCGAACGGCGACTACCTGGCCTTCCTGGAGCAGGCGACGCCTGATCTCCTGAGCCATCCCGGCACCGGGTACAGTTACAGCAACACGGCCTACCTGCTGCTCGCGCTCATCGTCGAGCAAGTCTCCGGTCAGCCGTTCGACGAGTTCCTCGCCGCGAACATCTTCGACCCTGTCGGTCTCGAGAGGACGTTCGTGTACAGCCTGATGGACAATCCCACGATTCCCAATCACGCGATCGGCTACCGGCGAAGCGATGGCCGCGAGCTCGTCGTCGACGTGCCCGTGCCCACGCCCGAGCGCCCATCGGTGTTCGGCTTGACCTACGGGGATGACGAGGTCTTCTCGACGGTCGACGATCTGTTCGCGTTCGGGCAGGCGCTCAAGGCCGGGAGGGTGCTGTCTTCTGCGACCCTGGCCCGCGCCTTCCGGGCCGCGACGCTGGCGGACGGAACATCCGGACCCTACGGTCTCGGCTGGCGTGTGACGACCCAGCCGGACGGCACGGTCGTCGTGGACCACACCGGCAGCACGAACGGCTTTCTCGCGAATTGCACCTACAGCACCGACGAGAACGATACGACGCTCATCCTGCTCACCAACGTCGTGAGCGACGATCACCGTGACGTGCGGCGGGCGGTGTATGACTCTCTCTGGTCGGACGAATAGGGCAAGGAGGGCGAGTTGGGCAAGTGGGGCGAGTGAGGCGAGTAGGGCGAGTAGGGCGAGGAGGGCAAGGAGGGCGAGTAAGGCGAGTGGGGGGCAATGGGGCTGGTAGGGCGAGCGCGGCGGCGTGACAGTAGCCTATCCCCACTTGCCCCACTTGCCCCACTTGCCCCACTTGCCCCCTAGTTCCACGAGTGCGGCCATCGTTGGTGTCTCCTTGATACGATAGGGGCGAATCGCTCGATCCTACCTGCGGACCGGGGGCCCGGGGCGAGGTCGAGCACGGACGACGCCCTACGCACTCAAGGAGCAGCCAGAGATGAAGGATTCCACACCGGTGACCATATCGCTCGAGTCGGCCAAGTCGCAGTTCCTCGACAGCATGGCCAAGAAGTACGACCTGCCGGATGCTGCCAAGGCCCTCCGTTGCCTCATCGACTACGCACGCGAGAACGAGGCGCAGCACGACACGATCTTCACCGAGATCAGGTGCAATGATTGCTAGGGATTACGTAGCGCGAAGGCTTCAGCCGAGCGGATCGTGAACCAGCGTGACGCTGGCGCTTGGCTGCCCCTCGGGTTCGCTCGGGAGGATCAAACCGGCGCGCCGATGATCGCGAGAAACCTCGGCTCGTCCCTGACGCTCTCGAAATCGGGATCGGTCTTGGCGCGGACGCGGTTGATCGCGAGCAGCTGCTGGGATGATTCCTCCAGATAGCGCAGCGCCTTGTCGCGGTCGCCCTCGAGCGCGTAGAGCGCCGCGATGTAGTACTTCGTGAACGGATCGTCGGCGCCCTTGGCGATCCGTCGCTCGAAGCCTTTCACGGCCAGCTCGACGTACCGTCCAGCGTCGTCGCGCAGACCCTTCGCGATGTAGGCGGCGGCAAGCTTCTGGTAGAGCTCGATGCTGGTCCGGTCGGCCAGCACGTGGTCGCGGGATGATAGGAAGGCCAGCTCCCGCTCGTACTCGGCGATCGCCTCGTCGTGGCGACCTTGCCGGTAGTACAGATAGCCAAGGCGGTTGTGGGCTCCGACGACCTGGAGCCCCTCGCGCCCCGAAGAGGACCGCTCCTGCAGGCCGATCGCGTCCCGCGCGACCTGCATGCCCTTCTCGTACTCCCCGTTGATCGCGTAGAGGAACGCCAGCTGCAGGTACGAGTAGCCCTGCTCGGGATTGATCTGGAGGGCGCGCGTGAAGAGTCGGATGGCCTCCCGGATCTTTCCCTGACCCATCCATTTCGCCCGCGCCAGCCCGGCATGGGCGTTTGCATGGTTCGGATCGAGACGGAGTGCCTCGGTGAGGGCCTCAATCGCCTCGTCGTACCGGGAGAGCGTCACATAGGCGCTGCCGAGCCACCGGTAGGCGTTCGCCGAGGTCGGGTCCAGCTCGATCGCCCGCTGCTCGAGCTGAACGGCCTTCTCGGCGAGTTGCGGCAGGCTCAGGAATCCGGCCTTCAGGTCGTACGCGTTCCCCAGCACGGACCAGGCGGCGGCGTACGCCGGGTCGTGCTCGGTCGCCTGCTCCAGCAGGTAGATCGCGCGGTCGAGCGACATGAGGTCGCCCAGGCGCAGGTTGTCCAGGCCGCGCGAGTACGCCTCGTAGGCCTCGACCGACTCGGTTTCCGCCTGCTCGATCAGGGCCACTTCCGCCTTGTCGAGTGTCAGATCCAGGCTCTGGCTGAGGTCGTACACGAGCTTGTCCTGCAGCGCGAAGATGTCCTCGATTCGTCCGTCTATCTTCACCGTGCGTACGAGGGCGCCGGTCGCGATCTCGACCAGGTGGGCGGTGATGCGAATCTGCTCCGCGATGCGCTGGTAGCCGCCGCCGACGGTCCAGGTCGCCCCCAGCCTGCGGCCGATGTCGATCGCGAGCCGGTCGTCGTATGCGCTGCCGTCGTCTCGAGACAGGTGCTTCAGGATGTCGATGATCTGGGCCCGGCTGATCACCTGCAGCCCTTGCACCGCCTTCAGGTCCGTCGTCACGGTCTCGGCGATGCCCGAGCCGATCCAATCGTCGGTGCGCTCGCCGGTGATGTTCGAGAACGCCATCACGGCTATCGAAGGATCACGAGGTGTGTCGGACGCCTCGGCCTCGGTCGACGACCCCTCGTTCGCGCCGGCGGGCCGCTCGCCCGACTCGTGCACCTGCACGATGGAGCGGAGGTCGATGTACAGCTCTCGGGCCGACTGGTAGCGGTACTCCGGGTCCTTGTGGAGGGCCTTGCGCAGAACCGCGTCGAGCTCGACCGGCGCGTCGTAGTTGAAGCGGGCGACCGCCGGCGGCTCCTGGTGGACGATGGCGTCGGCGACCTCGGTGACCGACTCACCCTGGAACGGCAATCGCCCTGTGACCATCTCGAACACCACGACCCCGAGCGAGAAGAGGTCGGACCGGTGGTCGACAGTTCGAGCCAGCACCTGCTCCGGCGACATGTAGGAAATCGTGCCCAGGATCATGCCGGGCGAGGTTTCCTGGAGGCGCGTGGCGTCGGTCGGCTCGGTCGGCGCGCCGAGCATGAATTTCGCCAGGCCGAAGTCCAGCACCTTGGCGAGTCCGCGCGGCGTCACCATGACGTTGGCGCTCTTGATGTCGCGATGCACGACGCCGTACGAATGGGCCTCTTCGAGGGCGTCGGCAATCTGCATCGCGAGGTCGAGCGCTTCGGCAACCGGCAGGGGCGTCTCCTGCAGCTTGTCTGAGACCAGCGTGCCCTCGACGTACTCCATCACGATGAACAAGGTGCCGTCGTGCTCGCCGATGTCATAGGTGACGGCAACGTGCGGCGACCGCAAGAGCGCCGCGGCTCGCGCCTCCTTCACGAGCCGACTGCGGCTCTCCGGGTCGTCGGCCTGCGACGCCGCCAGGAATTTCAGAGCGACCTGCCGGCCCAGCCGCGTGTCGGTGGCGAGATACACCTGCCCCATGCCGCCGGCACCGAGGCGGTCGCCGACGCGGTAATGGAGGATCAAGTCACCGGGAGAGGGCGAGGAAGGCAACCCAACATGTTAACACTGCGGTGGATGGGGATTGGTGAGGCGGAATGTCGAATGTCGAATGCGGCATGTCGAATGCGGAATGCGGAATGGGGGAATGGGGAATGCCCAGCGGGGAGTGCTGAAATGGACGATTGACCCACCACGCACTACCCACCATCCACCACCCACCATCCTCTACCCACCACCCACCGCCCTGATACACTTTCCGCATGCGCCGCATTCTGTTCGTGTCGCTTCCCATCGTCGTGGCCCTCGGGGTCGTCGTACTCTCGCTACGTGCTGGCCCCACCCAAGAGCCGTCGACCGTCCCCTTTGACATCCTGGTCACCGGCGGTCGGCTGCTGGACGGCACCGGGAATCCCTGGGTGCGCGCCGACGTCGGCATCCGAGACGGGCGCGTCGCCGCGATCGGTCGACTCGCCGAATTCCCGGCCAGTCGCACGATCGATGCGAACGACCGCTACGTGACTCCAGGTTTCATCGACGTGCACTCCCATGGCGCCGACGGTTTGGCGCGGCCGGGACTGCAGCAGGGCCAGCCGATGCTCGCGCAGGGGGTGACGACGGTCATCGTCAATCCAGACGGCGGCGGTCCGATCGACCTGCCCGCGCAGCGTGCGGAGCTCGAGGGGCGCGGCATCGGGGTCAATGTGGTGCCGCTGATCGGACACGCCACGGTGAGGCGCGAGGTGCTCGGAATGGACGACCGCGAGCCGTCGCCGCCCGAGCTCGAGCGCATGCAAGGCCTTGTTCGTGACGCGATGGAGCAGGGCGCCTTCGGTCTGTCGAGCGGCCTGTTCTACGCACCTGGCAGCTATGCCACGACCGAGGAGGTCATCGCCCTGGCGTCGGTGGCCGCGGAGTTCGGGGGCGTGTACACGAGCCACATCCGGGACGAGAGCGACTACACCGTGGGCGTGGAGGCCGCCGTCGAGGAGGTCGTGCGCATCGCAGACGAGGCCGGCCTGCGCGGCATCGTGAGCCATATGAAGGTCTTGGGCCCCGACAACTGGGGGTTGGCGAGCGAGCTGACCGACCGGATCGATGCGGCCCGCGCCCGGGGCGTCGAGGTCTTCGCCGACCAATATCCCTACAGCGCCTCGTCGACCAGCCTGACCGGCGCGCTCGTGCCGCGCTGGGTGCAGGTGGGCGGGCGTGACGCGATGCTCGCGCGAATCGCCTCCGAGGAGACGCGACCGAGGGTACTCGCCGAGGTGAAGGAGAACATCCGGCGCCGCGGCGGCCCGGCAACTCTGGTGATCGCTCAGTACCAGCCCGAACGCACCCTGGAGGGCGAATCACTCGAGCAGATTGCCGCACGTCGCGGACAGATTGCGGAGGAGGCGGCGCTGGCAATGATCGCCGCGGGACGCGTATCGATCGTCTCGTTCAACATGTCCGAGGACGACATCGAGCACATCATGCGCCAGCCCTACACCATGACGTGTAGCGACGGCGGCCTGATGTTCGCGACCGAGGGGCGGCCGCATCCGCGGAACTACGGCGCGTTCGCTCGGAAGCTCGAGCGCTACGTCGGCGAGCGCGGCACGGTCGGGCTCGCCTTCGCCATCCGGTCGATGACCAGCCTGCCGGCCGCCGTGTTCAGGCTCGCCGACCGGGGAGTCCTCAGGGAGGGAGCCTGGGCCGACGTCGCCGTCTTCGATCCGGAGGCCGTCGACGAGGCCGGAACCTACCCGGATCCCCATCAGCTGGCCGGGGGCGTGGACTACGTCCTGGTCAACGGTGTGCTCGTCGTGGACCAGGGGCGCTTTGGCGCCGCCTTACCTGGACGCGTGTTGGCGAGGGGGCCGGGACAGTTTTCAGGTCAAGGAGCCCGCTGAAGGCTCCCGCTTCTTCTTCCAGACCAATCCTCTGGGAGCGCTGCGGGATCAGGCGGTCACCGACGAGCGGAATCCGAACAACGACTGGAACACGGTGTGGGACGTCAAGACCGCCCGGTTCGATGAGGGCTGGATGGTCGAGATGGTCATCCCGTTCAAGTCGCTGCGATACAAGGAGGGGCGCGAGCAGGTCTGGGGCATCAACGTGCGCCGAAGCATCCGGTGGAAGAACGAGACCTCGTTCCTCACGCCGATCCCCGCCTCCTACAGCTTCTTCGGGATCTACAAGTTTTCTTCGGCCGCAACGCTGGTGGGGATTCAGGCGCCGACCGGCTCGCGCAACATCGAGGTCAAGCCCTTCGCGATCTCGTCGCTGACGACCAATACCAACTCGAATCCCGCGCTGTCGAACGACTTCGCCGGCGACATCGGCTTCGACGCGAAGTACGGACTGACCCAGAGTCTGATCGCGGACTTCACGGTGAATACCGATTTCGCACAGGTCGAGGACGACGAGGAGCAGGTCAACGACGGCGGCCACCAACTTCAGCGTCGTCCGCCTCCGGCGCGACATCTTGCGGCGCAGCAACATCGGCATCATCGGTACCAACCGGTCCGTGGCGCTCGATAGCCTGGGCGCGAGCCAGACGTTCGGTCTCGATGCCAACCTGGCCTTCTATCAGAATCTGCGCGTGACGAGTTACTACGCGCGGACCCGTACCCCGGATCTCGCCGGACAGGAGGCGAGCTACCTCGGCTCGGTCGACTACGCCGCCGACCGATACGGGTTTGCCTACGAGCACCTGACCGTCGGCGAGAATTTTAATCCGGAGGTGGGCTTCCGGCGTCGAAGCGACTTCCGACGCAACTTCGCGAGCGTCCGGTTCAGCCCGCGGCCGAAGAACAATAAGCTGATTCGCAAGGTCAGCACCGACGCGAGCTTCGACTACGTCACGGACACGGGCGGGCGCCTCGAGACGCGCGAAGCGCAACTCGACTTCGGCCTCGAGATGCACAACGGCGATCGGTTCGGCGTGCAGTACAGCCGGCAGTTCGAGTTCCTGGAAGAAGAGTTCGACATCGCCGACGACATCGTGTTGCCGACCGGCGGGTACGGCTTCCAGGAGACGCGCGTCAACTACTTCATGGGGCCCCAGCGCAGGTTCACCGGACGGGTCTCGATGAGCCGCGGCGGCTTCTTCAACGGCAACCGGACGCAGTTGTCCTACTTCGGACGCGTCGAGGTCACGCCGAAGCTGTCGCTGGAGCCGCGGGTCTCGGTCAACTGGATCGACCTGGCCCAGGGCAGTTTCACGACCACGCTGCTCTCGAGCCGCGCCAACTTCACGCTGACCCCTCGCATGTTCGTGGGCGCGCTCGCGCAGTACAACTCCGCCAGCGACGCGGTGAACACGAACATCCGGCTCAAGTGGGAGTACCAGCCGGGCAGCGACTTCTTCATCGTGTACTCGGAAGGACGGAACACCGAGCTCACCGGGTTCCCCGCCCTCGAGAACCGAGGCTTCGTCGTCAAATACACGCGGCTATTTCGGTACTGAGGTAGGGCTAGTGGGGCAAGGGGGCCAAGGGGGCCAAGTAGGGCAAGTAGGGACAAGCTCCTGTCTCGCTGACCCCCTCGCCCTACTTGCCCTACTCGCCCACTTGCCCTACCGCGGCCGTCGTCGGGCGGCGTAGTACCCGGCGCGGGTGCGGGCGCGGAGGTCCTTGTTTTCGAGCTGGATCGCGATGTGTCGCCAGCCGCCGTCGCCGATCTGGTCGGCAGGGATGTAGCCGATCCGGTACAAATGCCGGAGCTCGATGGCGATCTCCTTGTAGACCTCGGTCAGCCTGTTGATGTCCTGCACCGCGACCGCCCGTCCGCCGCTGTCATGCGCGAGCTGGACCAGTTGCCGGGATGGCGGAAGGCGACGCTCGTTCGGGTCGGCGTGAAGCGAGATCCCGTAGACGAGGACGCCGCTGCGCCTGACCTCCTCGAGCACGTGGTCGAACGAGGGGCGAGAGCTCGTATCCTCGCCGTCCGACAGCACCAGCAGGACGCTGCGTCGCTCCTCCGTCTGTTCCGCTTGTGACTGCTGGAGGTCGCGAAGACCCGCGAGCAGCGCCTCGTACAGCCCCGTCCGGCCTCGCGCCTGGACGCCCGCGATGGCCCGCGCGGCCGCCGCCCGGGCGTCTCGCACCGTACTCAGCGGGAGCCGTCGGTCGGCCAACTCGTTGAACGCCAGGATTTCTACCCGATCGTTCGGATCCAGCTGGTCGAGGAAGGCCAAGGCGGCGTGCTTGGCTTGCTCGAGCTTCGCGCCCGACATGCTCGTGCTGCGATCGACGAGCAGGACGACCGACAGCGGAAGCCGACCATCGGGGAGGAAGAGTTCGAGCGTCTGCGGTTGTCGGTCCTCGAGGATCAAAAAATCGGCCGGCCCGAGTGCCGACACGAATCCCCCGTCACGCGTCTTGACGCAGACATCGAGAGCCACCATGTCGACGCCGCCCTTGTAGGTCGGCTGGCCCCCCGACTGCGTCGCCGGCGATTCGACGATCGGGCCGGTTCGAGCCGCCTGCCCGTCGAGTGACGGGCCGAGCACAATCACCCAACCGGCCAGACCAACGAGCCAACGGACCCTGGGCCGTCCGCGGACGCAGACGCGTGGCCGGGTCGGCTCCTTCACCGTCGCAGTCTCTCGCCGTTGCATGGCGCTCACTGAATCGAGATGCCCCCATCCTAAGCCGTCGGGCGACGGGGTGCAACCTCCGGTCTAGCCAGGGTGGAATCGTGAGTCGCGCGGTGGGAAATCTCGTGCCCCGCCCGGAAGCCGGTACTTGTTTCAGGGTGTGCGGGCCACTAGTCGCAGCGGAACCGAAAGACGAACGGGGAGTCCGTGGGTCCGACGATGATCAGGTCGTGGTCGCGAATCGGCACGCGCCCCCCGTGGGCCGCCACGCAGCGTCCCCCCACCGTCGTCCCGGTTCGGCTTCCCCGGTCGACGATGACGAAGCCCTCGTCGACCTGGTCGATCTGAAAGTGCCGACGCGCGATGCAGTCGGTAGCGCTCTCGGAGATGTAGAGGTCGTTGAGCTGACCTGACGCCTCGTGTCGGCGCTCCGTCGAGGGCGCGACGACCGACGTCTTGACGCGGCACTCCCGGCCGACGCGGAACGGGAGCCGGTCGATGACCAGATACCCTTGGCGCAACACGTCGCGCGCCTCCGGCGTCAGGGCCACCAGGGCCGCGAAGCGGACCGGCGTGTCGGTGGACGAGGCTGCGAGACTCATCGATTCGTGCATGACGCTCACGACGGCTGTTCAGCGTGGATCTTCCACCCGTCGCTCAGGCAACTCTCGATCTCTTGCTCGTAGACCGACCGCGCCTGGAGCGCCTGGGACAGCGTGAAGAAGAGCGCGAGCGCCGGCGGTCCGTCGCGCTCCACCCAGCTCTGCCACGCGTGGGCCTTGGGCACCGCGCCTATCTCGAAGTGACGGACGCGCGCCCCGTGTGTAAGGCGCACTTTCAGGCACGGGCGCCCTCGGTAGCTGGATTCTCGTGTCTCTGTGACTTGTCGCGCCATGACGTCTGCGTTGAGAATATCGGCTGCGATCCGGACGGGCGTTAATTGGTCGATCGCCAAAATACGGTTGTCGATATGGCATCTAATCATGTAGATTAATAGATATGCAGGACGTGAGCGCGATGTTCAAGCTCCTCGGAGACGACGTCCGCCTCCGGATCCTGCGAGTGCTCTCGGTAGAGCGACTGAATGGAACCGAGCTCACCGGCGTGGTCGGGATTGCGCAGTCCGGAGTATCCCGTCACCTGGGTCTGCTGAGGGACGGTGGGTTGGTCGCCGAGGCGCGCGAAGGTGGCTTCACCTATTACCGGGCGGCCGTCCCCGACGAGCCGAAGCCCGGCTCGATCTGGTCGGTGCTCCTGGCGCGGTTCGCCGAGGCGCCGGTCGATCCGGTGATCCGTGCAGATGCCGCGCGCCTCCAGGAGGTGCTGCGCGTACGCAAGGAGAACTTCGAGGCGCACGGCTCGGAGCGCTGGCAGATCGTGCCTGGCCGCAGCTGGGCTGCCTGGTCGCGGGCGCTGGGCTATCTGGTGCCGCCGGTGGCGCTGGTCGACGCGGGCTGCGGCGAGGGTTACCTGACGACCGAGGCGGCGCACTGGGCGCGGCGGGTCGTGGCGATCGATCGCTCGGAACATGCCTTGACTCGGGGCCGTCAGCTGGCACGCCGGCGACGTATCACGAACATCGTGTGGCAGCGCGGCGAAATCGAGCGGTTGCCCCTGCGAGCCGCCTCCGCCGATGTCGTGCTACTGTCCCAGGCGCTGCATCACGCCGAGTCCCCCGAACTGGCGCTGGCCGAGGCGGTTCGGGTCCTCGTGCCGGGCGGCCGAGTCCTCGTACTCGACCTGCGGACGCACGACCAGTCCTGGGTCACGGATCGATTCGGCGACCGTTGGCTGGGATTCGAGGATGCGGCGCTGGGTCGCATGCTGGCGCAGGCCGGGTTGGAGGGCGTCGACGTTCGAGTGGGCGCTCGACTCACGGGCGATCCGTTCACCGTACTCGTCGGCAGTGGGACACGTGGGCTCTAAACTCTGGGCCCGACGCACGGACAGCGTCGAACGCCATAAGCCATAAGCCAAGAGCCCAGAGCCGAAAGCATAGCCAAGAGCCATCATGTCTTTGATTCACGACACCCTGACCGATCTCCTGACCCGACGTATTCTCGTGCTCGACGGTGCGATGGGCACGATGATCCAGCGGCGCGAACTGTCCGAGGCAGACTTCCGCGGCGCTCGGTTCGCCGACCATTCGCACGACCTGCGTGGCGACAACGATCTCCTCGTGCTGACGCGGCCCGACGTGATCCTCGACATCCACGGCGAGTATCTCGAGGCGGGCTCAGACATCATCGAGACGACCACGTTCAACGGCACGTCCGTCTCGCAGGCCGACTACGGTCTCGAGTCGATCGTCTACGAGCTGAACCACGCGGCCGCCCAGATCGCACGCCAGGCGGCGAGTGAGTGGACCAAGCGGACGCCGGATCGGCCGCGATTCGTCGCGGGCGCGCTCGGGCCGACGAATCGCACGCTGTCGCTCTCGCCTGATGTCAACGACCCGTCCTTCCGGGCGATCACGTTCGATGCCTTGCGCGATGCCTACGCCGAGCAGGCGCGCGGGCTGGTCGACGGGGGCTGCGACATCCTGATGATCGAGACGATCTTCGACACGCTGAACGCCAAGGCGGCGATCGTGGCGGTGCAGAGCGTGTTCGAGGAGAAGGGTGTCGACCTTCCGCTCATCATCTCCGGCACGATCACGGATCGGAGCGGGCGCACGCTGTCCGGTCAGACGATCGAGGCGTTCTGGGTGTCGGTGGCCCACGCGGCGCCGATCGCTGTCGGGATCAACTGTGCGCTCGGCGCCGAGCAGATGGGGCCGTACCTGGCCAATCTCGCCGCGATCGCGAGCACGCACGTCAGCTGCTATCCGAACGCCGGCCTGCCGAACGCTTTCGGCGAGTACGACGAGCAGCCGGACGAGACGGCAGGGCTGCTGCGCGACTTCGCCACTGTCGGGACTGTCAATCTCGTGGGTGGCTGCTGCGGCACGACACCGGACCACATCCGGGCGATCGCCCAGGCGGTCGAGGGCTTGCCGCCGCGGGTCCGACCCGCTGCGATGCCGGTCGCCACGCAGGGACGGCATAGCCGGTTTGCGGGCCTCGAGTTGCTGACGATCCGGCCGGAGAGTAACTTCCAGCTGGTCGGGGAGCGGACGAATGTCGCCGGGTCGGCGCGCTTCGCCCGTCTGATCCGGGAGGACAACTTCACCGACGCCGTCGAGGTGGCCGTCGAGCAGGTGCGGGGCGGCGCCAACATCCTCGACGTCAACATGGACGAGGGCATGCTCGACTCCGAGCAGGCGATGACGACGTTCCTGAATCTGATCGCCTGCGAGCCTGAAGTGGCTCGGATCCCCGTGATGATCGACAGCTCGAAGTGGTCGGTGCTCGAGGCGGGCCTCAAATGCGTCCAGGGCAAGTCGATCGTCAACTCGATCAGCTTGAAGGAGGGTGAGGAGGACTTCGTCGCGAAGGCCAAGCTCGTGAAGCGCTACGGCGCGGGCCAGGTCGTCATGGCGTTCGACGAGGTCGGCCAGGCGGATACGGTCGCCCGCAAGGTCGAGATCTGTCAGCGCGCGTACCGGATTCTGACCGAGACCGTCGGATGCGACCCGCACGACATCATCTTCGATCCGAACATCCTGGCCATCGCCACCGGGATGGAAGAGCACAACGAGTACGCCGTCAATTTCATCGAGGCGACCCGGATCATCAAGGCGACCTGCCCGGGCGCCCTGGTGAGCGGCGGCGTGAGCAACCTCTCGTTCTCGTTTCGCGGCAACAACGTCGTCCGCGAGGCGATTCACTCGGCGTTCCTGCTCCATGCGATCGAGGCTGGCATGGACATCGGCATCGTCAACGCCGGGCAGCTGGTGCTCTACGAGGACATTCCCCAGGACCTGCTGGTTCTGGTCGAGGACATCATCTTCAACCGGCGTCCCGACGCGACCGACCGCCTCATCCAGTTCGCCGAGACGGTCAAGGGCAGCGGGACGCAGCGAACGGTCGATCTGAGCTGGCGCGAGCAGCCGGTCGGAAAGCGGATCTCCCACGCCCTCGTGCACGGGGTGATCGACTTCATCGAGGAGGACACCGAGGAGGCCCGGCGCACGCTCGGCCGGCCGATCAACGTGATCGAGGGCCCGCTCATGGACGGCATGACGATCGTGGGCGATCTCTTCGGCGCCGGAAAGATGTTCCTCCCACAGGTCGTCAAGAGCGCTCGCGCCATGAAGAAGGCGGTCGCCTATCTCACGCCGTTCATGGAAGAGGAGTCGCGCTTGTCGGGCGAGGAGGCGGCGCCTCAGGGTCGCATCGTGATGGCGACGGTCAAGGGCGACGTGCACGACATCGGCAAGAACATCGTCGGCGTCGTGCTGGCGTGCAACAACTACAAGATCATCGATCTCGGCGTGATGGTGCCGGCCGCGAAGATCCTGGAGACGGCCGTCGAGGAGAAGGCGAACCTCATCGGCCTCAGCGGTCTGATCACGCCGTCGCTCGACGAGATGGTCGCGGTGGCCAAGGAGATGGAGCGCCGCGGCATGACGCTGCCGTTGCTCATCGGGGGCGCCACGACCAGCAAGCAGCACACGGCCGTGAAGATCGCCCCTGCCTACAGCAGGAGCACGGTGCACGTCGTCGATGCGTCGCGCGCCGTCGGTGTCGTGTCGAGCCTGCTGAACGAGAACGACCGCGCCGGCTTCGATGAAGAGAATCGGCGGACGCAGGCGCAGCTGCGCGAACAGCACGCCTCTCGTCGGCAGCGACCGTTGCTCGGTTACGAGGCCGCGCACGCGAATCGACGGACGTTCGACTGGCAGGCCGCGGACGTGCCCACCCCGAGCTTCACCGGGCGGCGCGTGCTGGACGACGTGGATCTGGATGCGATCGTGCCCTACATCGACTGGACGCTGTTCTTCGCCGTGTGGGAGCTGAAGGGTCGGTATCCAGAGATCCTCGATCATCCCAGATACGGGGATACCGCCCGCGACCTTCACACCCATGCGCTGGAGCTGCTCCTCCGCATCCGAAAGGAGCGACAGCTGACGGCTCGGGGAGTCTACGGGTTCTGGCCGGCGAACACGGACGGTGACGACATCGTGCTGTATCGCGACGAGACCCGGAGCGACGAGCGCATGCGCTTCCAGATGTTGCGCCAGCAGGAGGTGCAACCGGACCGCCGGCCGAATCTATCGCTGGCTGATCTCGTCGCCCCGCGCGACTCGGGCGTCGCCGACTATCTGGGTGCGTTCGCCGTCACCGCCGGCATCGGGGCCGACGCGCTCGTTCGCGAATACGAGGCGGATCACGACGACTATCACGCCATCATGGTGAAGGCCGTCGCGGATCGACTGGCCGAGGCCTTCGCCGAGTACCTGCACGCGCATGCGAGGAAGGACTGGGGCTACGACGACGAGGCCCTGTCGCTCGACGCTCTGATCGCCGAGCGGTACCGCGGCATCAGACCGGCGTTTGGTTATCCGGCCTGTCCGGATCACAGCGAGAAGGTCAAGCTCTTCGACCTGCTGGAGGCGCCGGCGGTCGGAATGACTCTGACCGAGACGGGCGCGATGCTGCCGGCCGCGAGCGTCAGCGGCATCTACTTCAGCCATCCCGAGTCGCGCTACTTCAGCGTCGGACGGATCGGTCGGGACCAGGTGGAGTCGTACGCGCGTCGAAAGGGTGTCGCGATCGAGGAGATCGAGCGCTGGCTCTCGCCGAACCTGTCGTACGATGTCGCCTCGGAACGGGTCGGCGCACGCGAGGCTGTCGCGGACGGAGTGAGAACGTAGAATGGAGAACGTGGAACGTGGAACGCAGAACGTAGGACGTAGGACGTAGGACGTAGAACGTGGAATGTAGGACGTAAAACGACGGGCGATTCGAGGGGGCCGGGCATGTACTGCGTCATCTGGGAGTTCCTGGCGAAGAGCGGCAAGGAGACCGCGTTCGAGCGCACCTACGGAACGGAGGGTGACTGGGCCGGCCTCTTCCGGCGGTCCGACGGCTTTCTCGGCCTCAGCGTCCATCGCGACGTCATCCTTCCACGGCGCTACGTTGTCATCGATCGCTGGACGACGCCCGACGCCTACGACGCGTTCAAGGCTCGCTACGGCGTCGAGTACGATGCGCTGGATCAGGAGTGCGCCGCTCTGACCGACCGGGAGGCACCGCTCGGATCGTTCGTCACCGTCGGCGGCGTGACGCCTCCCGTGACGTCCTGAGCTGATGGGCCGCCGGGGGATGCCGGTCGAGCCTGTGCTCCACGGCGCCAGCAGCCACAGCGCCAGCACGGATCCCGCGAGTCCCCCCGCGCCATCCGTCCGCACTGACCGTTCACTATTCCCCGATCCCCGATCTAAGATGTCCTCATCCTTGAAGGAGGCTTCATGTCCGTAGCTCGTTCCCGCGTCCTGATGTCGTTGATCGCTCTGGTCGTGCTGGCCCCGGCGCCAGTCGTGCTCTCCCAGGAGTCACCCATGCGTGGTTACACGCAGGGCGAGACCGCGACCCAGCGCGAGTGGGAGACGAAGTTCCGTGCGGTTCCGGATCCGGCGAACCTGCGTGATTACATGAAGGTCATTTCGGCCGAGCCGCATCATGCCGGTGGGCCGGGCAGCAAGAAGGTCGCCGACTACGTGCTCTCGAAGTTCACGTCGTGGGGCCTGAATGCCTGGATCGAGGAGCACGAGGCGCTGATGCCGTTTCCGACCGAGCGGATCGTCGAGATGGTCGCGCCCGAGCGGTACCGCGCCCGGCTCGAGGAGCCGGAGATCCCGGAGGACCCCGACTCCGGAGACGACGGCCTGCCGGTCTACAACGCGTACTCGGCGGACGGCGACGTAACCGGCGACCTGGTCTACGTGAACTACGGGACGCCGGAAGACTATGCGGTGCTGGACGAGCTGGGCATCGACGTGGCGGGGAAGATCGTGATCGCGCGTTACGGTCGCAGCTGGCGCGGCATCAAGCCGAAGATGGCGGCCGAGCGCGGCGCCATCGGCTGCCTCATCTACTCCGATCCCGAAGACGATGGGTTCTACCAGGGAGACACGTACCCCGCGGGACCGTTCCGGCCGGCAACCGGCGCGCAGCGCGGTAGCGTCATGGACATGCCGACGTATCCGGGCGATCCGCTGACGCCGGGGTGGGGCAGCGAGGCGGGTGGCCGCAAGCTCGAGCAGTCGGAGGTCTCGACGCTGGTGACGATTCCGGTCCTGCCGATGTCGTACGGCGACGCGGAGCCGCTGCTGCGACAGCTCGGCGGACCGGTGGCGCCGGAGGACTTCCGCGGCGCGCTGGGGCTGACGTACCACATCGGTCCGGGTCCGGCACGCGTCCGGATCAAGCTGGAGTTCGACTGGGCGAATCGGACGCTCTACAACGTCATCGCCCGCATCGACGGGCTCCAGTTTCCCGACCAGTGGGTCTTGCACGGCAACCATCACGACGCCTGGGTCAACGGCGCCGACGATCCGACGAGCGGCAATGTCGCCCTGATGGAGACTGCGCGCGGCCTGGCCGAGATGGTCAAACAGGGCTGGTCACCGAAGCGAACGATCATCATCGCCTCGTGGGACGGTGAGGAATGGGGCCTGCTCGGATCGACGGAGTGGGCCGAGAAGCACGCCGACGAGCTACGCGACAAGGGCGTCGTGTACATCAACAGTGATAGCAGCTCGAACGGCTGGCTGTCGGCCAGTGGCTCGCATTCGCTGCAGGCGCTCGTCAGCGAAGTGGCGCGCGAGGTGCCCGGCCCGCGCGGCGGGGACAGCGTGTACAGCGAGGCCCGCGAGCGGCGATTGGATCAGGCCTCGAGCGACGCGGCGCGCGAGGCGATCGAGTCGCGAGCCGACCTGACGATCGGCGCGCTCGGCTCCGGGTCGGACTACACAGTGTTTCTCGATCACCTCACCGTCGCCTCGCTCAACCTGGGCTTCGGAGGCGAGCAGCGTGACGGCTTCTACCATTCGAAGTACGACACCTTCGAGTCGTACACGACGTTCGCCGACAAGGACTTCACCCACGGACGCGGCCTGTCCCAGACGATCGGGTCCTTGATTATGCGGCTAGCGGACGCGACCGTCCTGCCGTTCCAGTTCGTGGACTACGAGGAGACGCTGCGCACCTACGTCGACGAGATCGAGCAGACGCACGCCGAGGTAGAGGATGCGCCGGCGCTGGATCTGGCGGCCGTGCGCGCGGCGCTCGACGAGCTGGGAGGCGCGGCTCGTGCCTACGAGCGGAGCCTGGGCAGGCTAGGCTCGACCGATCCGAGCTCGCTGGTGGACCGCAGTGACGATCTCGAGGCTCTCAATCGCCTCGTCTATCAATCAGAGCGAGCGTTCCGCCACGAGGCCGGGCACCCGAAGCGCGAGTGGTACAAGCACCTCGTGTACGCGCCAGGCTTCTACACCGGGTACGGCGTCAAGACGCTGCCCGGCATCCGCGAGGGCGTCGAGCAGGAAGCGTGGGACGAGGTGGACACGTACGTGCCGGTCATCGTGGCCGCCATCGAACGCTTGGCTGCACAGCTGGACGAGGCCACCGTGGCGCTAGGGCGGGTAGTGCCGTAGGTGAATTCGTTGGCTCAGGACTCAAAACTTGAGCCCTGGCCCCGAGTGAGCCGTGAGCCCCGGGCCCGAGCCCTGCGCCCTGAGTGAGCCCTGATCCCTAGATGCAACGCTTCGTTCTCATCGGCGGCGGACACGCCCACGTCTACGTGCTCGACAGCTTCGCGCGTCGGCCGGTTCCCGATCTCGAGATCACCCTGGTGTCGCCCTTCGAGCGCCATCACTATTCCGGCATGGTGCCGGGCTATCTCCGCGGCGCGTACACAGACGACGACCTGACCATCGATCTGCCGACGATCTGCCGGGCGTCGAACGCGCGGTTCATCCAGGCGTACGCGGACGTCATTGACGGACCGAACCACGTGGTCGAGGTGGGGTCGGAGCGTCTCTCGTTCGACCTCGCGTCCGTCGATGTGGGGTCCGAAGCCGCGCATCTCGACGTTCCGGGCGCTCGCGACCATGCCTGGACGCTGCGGCCGATGACGCGGGTGGCGGCGTTGCGCGAGCGGCTCGATGTCCTGCTGCAGCAGCGAGCGGACGGACCGCTCGCGATGTGTGTCGTCGGGGCGGGTGCAGCCGGCGTCGAAGTGGCGCTGGCGCTCGAGGAGCGTACCCGGCGTGCGGGGCGAACGCCGCGCGTGACGCTGTTCAACGCGGGTGATTCGATCCTGCCCGACTACACCGATGCACTGCGCGAGCGGGCCGACCGGATCCTGCACCAGCGAGGCATCGGCGTCGCGACGGGTCGGCGGGTCGAGCAGGTCGAGGCCGACGCCGTCGTCGACTCGGCCGGCGAGCGCACTGGCTCGGACCTGACCGTGTGGCTCACCGGCGCGGCGCCGCCCGCGATCCTCCAGCGCTCAGCGCTCCCGACGGATGCGCAGGGCTTCTTCATGGTCGACGCGACACTACGGTCAGCCGACGGCGAGCCGATCTGGGGCGCCGGAGATTGCATCGGGAATCGAAGGCCTGCCGCCGTTGGCGAAGGCGGGCGTGTACGCCGTACGCGAGTCCCCGATCGTCGATGGCAACATCAGAGCCTGGCTGTCGAACGGATCACCCACGCGCTACGACCCGCAGGAGAGTTTCCTGGCGCTGCTGAACACCGCCGACGCCAAGGCGTTGATGCGGTGGAAGGGAATCGTCAGCCACTCGCGCTGGGCGTGGTGGCTGAAGGATTGGATCGATAGGGGATTCATGAAGAAGTACAAATAGATCCGTTCAAGGGTTCAATGTTCAAGAGTTCAACGGTTCGCGGTGGCTTCGCGGCATTCCTCGAGCACGTAGCGCGCAGGCTTTAGCCAAGCGAGAGACCATGACCAAACAGCTTCGTCCGATCATCATCACCCTCATTGCCCTCGCCACCCTGACCTGCCTGGCAACCGACGCGGTCGCGCAGCAGGCGATCTTTATCGTTCGTCACGCGGAAAAGCTGGACAACTCCGACGACCCGCCGTTGTCGACCGAGGGCTACCGAAGGGCGGCTCGACTGGTGGGGATGCTGTCCGATGTGGGTGTCGCCGCAATCTTCGGCACCGAGCGGCAGCGAACGATCCAGACTGCACAACCGCTCGCCGATCGGCTCGGCCTCGAGATCGGCGCCATCCCGCGCGCTGGCACCGACCGGCTCGTCGAGACGCTCCACAGTCGTCACGCTGACGATGTCGCGTTCGTCGTTGGACACTCGGACACCCTGCCGACCATCCTGCAGGCCCTCGGCGTTCAGGAGCCAATCATCATCGGCGATGCAGAGTACGACAGCGTGTTCGTGGTGATTCCCAGGAATGACGGCCCGCCAACCTTGCTTCGCTTGCGGATGCCGTAGGGTGATCGCAGTTGACCTTCGGCGACGCGATCGATCGAAACCTTCACCGGGTCGAAGGGAACGCCTCGCTGCTTCGGGGTCAGGCGAGCGATGACCGATGGGGCGGAAAAGAGTGCGGTACGAGCAAAGGGGTTCTCCAGGCTACGGTCATAGCCAGGCGCCGCCGAATCGAATCCAATCTCTGTGCTCTCGGAAGGTTGCTGCGCGTAATGGTTCGCCGCGCCCCCACGAACCCTTGAACTTTTGAACCGTTGAACCCTTGCACGGTAGCCCTACACGTGTCCCAGCACCCGATGCGGCACGTAGGGTCCCTCGAGGTACGTGCACTCCTCGTCGCTCAACTCGATCTCGAGTGCCGCGACCGCCTGGTCGAGGTGTTCCATCTTGGAGGCTCCGACGATGGGTGAGGTGACACCGGGCTGGTGCAGGACCCAGGCCAGCGCGATCTGGGCGGGGGCGACGCCGCGACGGCCGGCGAGTTCGACGACGCGATCGACGATCTGGAAATCCGAGTCAGCGTAGTAGAGCGTGTGCGCGAACTCGTCCGTCTTCGCGCGGGACGTGTCGCCGAATCCTTCACGCTTCCGGTTGCCTGCCAGGAACCCGCGGGCCAGCGGGCTCCACGGGATGACCCCGATACCCTCTTCATCGCACAGCGGGAGCATCTCGCGCTCCTCTTCGCGATACACGAGGTTGTAGTGGTTCTGCATGGAGACGAACCGGGACCAGCCGCACGCGTCGGCGAGGTACAACGACTTCGTGAACTGCCAGGACGCCATGCTCGACGCACCCAGATAGCGCGCCTTGCCCGCCCGGACGATGTCGTCGAGCGCCTCGAGCGTCTCGTCGATCGGTGTGTCCGGATCCCATCGGTGGATCTGGTACAGGTCGACGTGGTCGACGCCCAGGCGGCGGAGCGACGCGTCGATCGAGTCCATGATGTGCTTGCGTGACAGACCCCGGTCGTTCGGGTCGTCGCTCATCGGATAGAAGACCTTCGTCGCGATGACGACCTGGTCGCGCTGGGCGTAGTCCTTGAGCGCTCGTCCGAGCACCTCCTCGCTGACGCCGCGCGAGTACATGTCGGCCGTGTCGAAGAAATTGATGCCGTGCTCGAGCGCTCGCTTGATGAACGGTCGACCCTGCTCCTCGTTCAGCACCCAATCGCGCCACGCGGAGGTCCCGTAGGTCATCGTCCCCAGGCAGAGCCGGGACACCTTCAAGCCGGTCGATCCGAGGTTGGTGTAGTTCATGGGAGGCTCAGGGTTCAGGGACCGGGTTCAGGGGCCGGGCTCCAGGCTTCTGCGCTTTGAGCGTAACGGCTTCAGCGAGAGCCTCTAGAGCCTATTGCCGAAAACCGCGCGTCGCCTGAGCCCAGAGCCGTGAGCCGTTGCGGAGTCGGAGCGAACTATAACACCCACCCTCACCGTCCCACCTTGCTACAATGCGGCGGTCGAGAGCCACCGCCATCAAGGCCACCATGGAATCTGCCATCCTCGTCACGGTCACCGATCGGCCCGGCTTGCTGTTCACGCTCAGCCAGGTGCTCGCCGGCCACCAGGCGAACATAGACGACATCGAGATCGTCCGCTGGGAGGAGGGGACGGCGCAGGTCTACTTCGAGGTCACGGGTGTCGAGGCGCTGGACGACGTCATCGCCGAACTGCGGAAAGTGCCGCTCGTCCTCGCGGTCGAATCGATTCCTCCGTTCTCCAAGATTTACGGCAAGCGCATCGTGATCATGGGGGGCGGTGCGCAGGTCGGCCAGGTGGCCATGGGCGCTATTGCCGAGGCCGACCGCCACAACATCCGGGGTGAGCGGATCTCGGTCGACACGATCCCGCTCGTGGGCGAGAAGGCCCTGGCTGCCGCCGTGCGGTCGGTCGTGCGTCTCCCGCGAGTGCGACTGCTCGTGCTGGCCGGGTCGCTCATGGGGGGCGACATCACCAAGGCGGTCCAGGAGGTGCGTGGCCAGGGCCTGATCGTGATTTCCCTCAACATGGCCGGAAGCGTCCCGGATGCCGCCGACCTGGTCATCACCGACCCGGTGCAGGCCGGCGTCATGGCTGTGATGGCGGTGGCCGACACGGCGACCTTCGACATCGTGCGGCAACAGAAGCGACAGTACTAGGGCCGGGGGTCAGGGGTCAGGGACCCGGGCCGTGGCGGTCTACCGTCTTCAGCCTTCGGTCTTCAGCGCGCCCGAGCGTCATGCCGAGAGCCAAAAGCCCAGAGCCGAAAGCCGAAAGCCCAGAGCCGAGAGCCGCCCGCCGCGCCGCTCCCCTCACTCCCCGCGAACGCTCCGTGGTCGCGGCCGTTCTCGAAGGCTCGACCAACAAGGTCATCGCTGCCAAGCTCGGCCTGCGCGAGCAGACGGTCAAGAACCACCTGTCGAGCATCTTCGGAAAGCTCGGACTCGCCAATCGCCTCGAGCTCGCCCTGTTCGCGATGGAACGGGAGATCCTGCAACAGGGACCGGAGGGGAACCGGGGACCCGAGGTCGGGGATCGGGGATCGGAGCCGTCCAGTGCGACCAAGCCTGAGCCCTGAGCCGAAAGCCCTCACGCCTGCAATCCTTCACTCCAGTGAACACCACAATTGCATCGTGGCGTACGCGCGCCAGGGTCGCCATCGCTCGGCTCGCTCGACGATCTGCCTGGTCCCGGAGCTGGTCCCTGAGCCCTGAGCCCCTTGCCCCGAGCCCTGGTCCCTGAGCCCTGAGCCCCGCGCTGGGCGCTGCGCCCTGCGCGCGAAGGCCTTGATCACGCCCATGTCGGTGGCGGGGAACGCATCGCGATCGCCGAGCGCTCGCATGCGCACGTACGCGGCGGTCCACGGGCCGATGCCGCGGACCGTTTCGAGGCGGGCCTGCGCCTCGTCTGGATCGGCCTGCGCCAACCATTCCCAGTCCAGCGCGCCGTTCAGGACCGCCTCGGCCGTGGCTCGCAGCGCGCGTGTCTTGGCGCCGGTGAGGCCGATGCCGCGCAACCGTGTCTCGCCGAGATCGAGCAACTCCTGGGCGGACGGGAACGCGAGGCATTCGAGATCGTCCAGGGACGGTGCGGTCACATTCGTGAGCCGGACGAGCCTGTCGGTCATCGTCCGCGCCGCCGCCAGGCTCACTTGTTGGCCGAGGATCGCCCGGACGATGCCCTCGAACGGATCGACGTATCGTGGAATCCTGACGTTCGGCCTCGCGGCCACGAGTGGTGCCAGGATGCTGTCCCCGGCGACGTGCGCGCGGAAGGCGACGAGGTTCGTGTCGAGGTCGAACAGATCGCGGACGAGGCGACGCGCGACGCGATCCTCGAGGGAGGGCGCCGTACGGATCGCGAGCTTGGCCCGGCCCGAGCCGGCCCTGGCCAGTGCTACCGACAGCATGACCGGCCGGTCCTCCACGCGCACGCTCCGAGCATATGAAGCGTCGGACACGAGCTCGAGCGACGAAACCGCCCGCGGGCCGAGGAACGCGGCGATCTCCGCGAAGTCGAAGGTCGAAGGGATGGAGATACGAAGGCTCACGGCTCAGGACTCAGGGACGCTGGTCTGTGCCTTCGTCAATGATTGCCGAGGATCCGGCTCCCGGTGTCGCCTTGTCGGCAACGGATGACCTCCGAGTAGGGCACCCCTTGACCGTCCGACCGCGCTGGAAACCGGGAGGGGTGCAGAAACGTCAGAAACAAGGCATCTTTCTCACGGGGCGCAGGCGCCAGGATTCGGCACAGTACATGCTTGAATCTCGACTGAAGCCATTGCAACCCTCCCCAAGTGTTGCAGCCGGCCCCCCAGCGGGGGCCGGTTTTTTTTCGTACGTCAACGATCAGGGGCTCACCTGATGGCCACAGGTGCCGCGACTATACTGCTGATTGATGTCTTCTTCGGCTCCTGATCAGGTCGCCGCCGCGATCGGGCACGGCTCGGCATACTCGGCGACCGAGGAGGGCCGCGCCTTCCTCCAGGAACGCATCGGGTTGGTGGGAATCGTCTGGTGGCTCTGCCGAGCGACGACCATGTCGCTCGGGGTGCTCCGGCTCCTCGATGCCGGTTCGGTGATTCTCACCTGCGCGTTCTTCGCCTTGATGGGTGCGGCGATGCCGCACGAACCGATCATCGCCACGTTCGTCGCGTTGCTGGCCGCGACCCACACGGTCGTGTTCCGGTCCATCGTCGTGCCCAACACAGCGGCTCGTACGGTCTGGATCAGTGTGGTGGCCTTCGTTCCCGTCGTGGTTGCCACGATCTATCTGACGACCTTCCCGGCGTACCCGTCCGCGCGTGCCGCTGCCTTCGTTGTGTCGACGGTGACTTGGTGTGCTGTGGCGACCGGCGTCGCGACGGTGGCCTCCCAGGTGCTGTTCGGGCTGCGTCGCGATGTCAGAGAGGCGCGGCAGCTGGGGCAGTACACGCTCGAGGCGAAGATCGGCGAAGGTGGCATGGGCACGGTGTACCGGGCGAGTCACATGATGCTGCGCCGACCCACGGCCATCAAGCTTCTGCCGCCGGAGAAGGCGGGGAGGAGAGTGTTCGGCGCTTCGAGCGCGAGGTCCAGCTGACGGCTCTGCTCAGCCACCCGAACACCGTGTCGATCTACGACTACGGGCGGACGCCGGACGGCGTCTTCTACTACGCGATGAAGTTTCTCGACGGGGTCGATCTCGAGAATCTCGTTCGCGACGATGGCCCGCAGGCACCCGACCGCGTGATCCATATCCTGACGCAGGTCTGCGGGGCCCTGAGCGAGGCACACGAGGTGTATCACATCCATCGCGACATCAAGCCGGCCAACATCATCCTCACGGCGCGCGGCGGCGAGCCGGACGTCGTGAAGGTCGTCGACTTCGGCCTCGTCAAGCATGTGGACACGGGCGGCGAGGATGTCACCGTGACGGCCGCGCAGAATCTGCTCATCGGCAGCCCGCTGTACATGTCACCCGAGGCGATTCGGGCGCCGGATGAGGTGGATGCCCGGAGCGACCTCTACGCTGTCGGAGCCGTTGGATACTTCTTGTTGACCGGTGAGGCCGTCTTCGACGGCAACACGTTCGTCGAGATCTGCAGCCAGCATCTTCAGGTTGCCCCCACGCCGCCCTCGGCCAGGCTCGGTCGCCAGCTACCCACCGATCTCGAGTCGCTCGTCGTCGCGTGCCTCGCCAAGGCGCCCAGTGACCGGCCTGCCAGCGCCCGGGTCATGGCCGCGCGCCTGCGGTCCTGCGCCGACGCCGGGGCCTGGACTGCGAAGGCCGCCGCGAACTGGTGGGCGACCTACCGCGCCCGGCCTCGTCCGGCCGACCCCGCCGCGACCCATCCACTCGGCGAGAGCGTGGTGGTTGCTCTGGGAGCGAGATAGGGGCAGGTAGGGCTTAGTGGGGCGAGGAGGGCGAGTAGGGCAAGTAGGGCAAGTAGGGCGAGTAGGGCGAGTAGGGCAAGTAGGGACGACCTCTTGTCACGCTGCCGGCCCCTCTTGCCCCCCTTGCCCCCCTCGCCCCACTTGCCCTATTCGCCCCTCACGCGCAGCGCTCCGGCGTGCAGTCGTCCTTCGAGTACTGCGGCTCCGGCCACTGGTTCGCCGTCCACGTGAAACAGCAGCGGCATCTGACCGGCGATCGTGACTCGGCGCACGGTGTGGCTCGTGACTCCTGACGCGCGGTCGAACGTGCCCGTCATCAAGCGGACAGCACGTCGGAGATTGGCGACGAGCGGTCGTGGCTCGGCGATCACGATATCCAGCCAGCCATCGTCGGCGCGGGCTCGTGGCGCGATACGCGCGCCGTTGCCGTATTCCGGGCCGTTGGACAGCACCACGACATCGGCTCGGCGCTCCAGGCTCTGACCGTCCAGCGTGACCGCGTACTCGAGTGCTTTGTACCTACGGTGTTCTCGGAGCGCGATACCGAGGTAGGTGAGGAAGCCGCGGCGGCTGGCCGCCTTCTCGTCGAAGAGCCGCGCGACGTGCGCGTCGAAGCCGACACCGGCCACGTTGAAGAACAGTCGTCCGCCGAGCTCCCCGACGTCGATGCGTCGCTCCGACCCCTCGAGCGCCTGGCGGATCGCCACCTCCGGGCGGCTGGCGATGCCGAGCGATCTCGCCAGCCCATTGCCTGACCCGGTCGGCACGACGGCCAGCGGGATCTCCGAGAACGCCAGGACCGACGCGACCTCGTTGACCGTCCCGTCGCCACCCCAGGCGAAGAGCATCGCCGGGTCCTTCGCGACGGCGAGCCGAGCCAGATCGGCCGCCTGGCCGGAACGCTCGGTGACGAGGATGTCGGCCTCGACGCCGTGCGCTTCGAAGCAGGCACGCGCGCGGGAGGCCCTCGAGCGCGCGCCGTCTGGCCTGGCGCCCTGTCCCGCGATGGGGTTGATGATGACGGCGACGTGCATCAGAGACACGGTTCAAAAGTTCAAAAGTTCAAGGTTGAGGGTTCAAGGTTCAGGGTTCGCCGATTCCGGCGGGCGTCTTGGCGCTGCCGCCCTGTGACGGATTTCCGTGGGCGGGCAGCGTCTACGGACGGGCTTGGAGCCTGCGCAGGTGCATCTTGCGCTGAAACTGGCCCTTCACGATTTGGCACTCGGCTTGCTTCACGATTGGTGGGCTGTCCCGAGTGATTCGAGCGGCTGGGTTCGAGGTGGTTCTGCCGCTTCGTGTCGGCACGCGTCACACGGGCAGGCTTCCAAGTTTGTCCTGGTTGTCCGGCGAGGGTCGCTGCGATCGACATCCTCAGTGTCCCACCGCGGTCGGTTCGCCCTCGATGTGGCCGACCGTATCGATCCACGATCCACCTGGTCTCGCCCTGTCGGTATCCTCAATAGGGCGGCTCTCGCCGGAGGCCAGCTGGACCGAGGGCGCGCGGCGTCCGGCCCCTCCTCGCCTTCCGTGCCCACCGACCGTCGAATCCCGCATATAGTAAAGAGCTTCCCGGGTCGCCCCGTTCCGGTGTCGAAGAGAATACTCCGCGAGAGACTCATGTCGGCGGGGTGATCCCGTCGGTATTGGCACGAATGGGCTGAAACTAGTCGGTTCTGGCGCACGTCCTTAGAACGCGGGTGATTCTCCGGCGCTCGCCCGGTGACGGCGCCCAGATGGGCACATGGACTCGGACGAGGAGTTGCTCCAGCGTTTCGTGAAAGGCGACGAACGGGCGTTCGAGGACCTGGTCGTACGGTATGAATCACGAGCCCGCAGCTTGGCATTCGGTTTCGTCAGGGATTCAGGACTTGCCGAGGACATTGCTCAGGACGCCTTCATGCGGGCCTATCGAGCCGCGCCCCGTTACCGCGGAGGCGGAACGGTCCGCGGCTGGCTCTACCGGATCGTGGCGAACCGGGCGCGCGACGAGCTACGCCAGATTCGCCGGCGGCGGGAGAGCACCTGGGAGGACGCCGATCCGACCGGGGTCGCGGCATCCGAGGTCGGGATGGTCGAGCGGCACGCCGAGTCGCGCGAGATCGGGCGACACCTGGCTCGAGCCCTCGCCGCCATCCGAGATGAGTATCGAACACCCCTCATGCTGCGCGAGGTCGAGGGGCTGCCGTACGACGAGATCGCCACAACGCTGGGGTGGCCTGTCGGGACGGTCAAGACGCGGATTTACCGGGGCCGCCGGGAGTTGCGAGCCTTGTTGACGGCGATGCGCGAGGGGGAAACGACATGACCTGCGAGACGGTGCGTCAGGATCTCTCGGGACTGCTCGACGATGCGCTCGAGGCACCGGCCGCTCGAGCCGTCCGGCAGCACGTCGATTCGTGCGACGGCTGTCGGGCCGAGCTCGAATCCCTCGAGCACCTGTCGAAGCTGCTGGCCGCTCGGCTCGAGCCGGACCCGGGCTTCATCGTGCGGTTCCGGGCGCGCCGCGACCAGGCGATGGAGGAGTCCATGGCGTGGTTGCCGTGGCGACGTCTGGCGCTGAGGCTCGCTCCGCTGGCCACGGCCGCGGTCATCGGCGTCACTGCCGGCTTCTGGCTGTCGACCCCGTCGGAGCCCATCGTCGAGCGGACGGCGTGGTATGAGCTCGAGAGTCGAGAATGGGGCTCCGATCAGGCGATGGCCGATGAAGAGCTGATGGCTCGGCCCGTGCTCCACATCGCCATGGAGCCGTTCCCCGGAGGTTTACCGTGATCGAGTCGGCATCTCGCGGCTGGATGGGGGCGGCGCTCGGCCTGACGTTGGTCGTCGGCGTGAGCCTGGGTGTTGCGCTGGACCGCTTCGTTCTGACAACCCCGGAAGCGCACGTGGCGGCCGACCCGGAGGCCAGCGATGCTCGCGGGAACGACCGAAGCGAGAATGCGGATGGTGGCCGCCATCGCGAACGGTTGTTGACGCGGTTGGCCCGGGAGCTCGAGCTCACGACGGAACAGCAGGCCGAGGTGGAGACGGTGCTCGCGAACAATCGGGAGCGGGCCGACTCGTTCTGGAAAGAGTCGCGCGGTGGGTACCGGGCGTTGCGTGAGGAGTTCCGGGACGCGATCCGCGCCGTGCTGACCGACGACCAGAGTGAGCGTTTCAATCAGATGCTGGCACGCGACGAGGAACGGCGGCAGCAGCGGAGACGGGACAGGCGGTAGGCCGAAGGCCGTCGCGGGTCGCGGGGGGCGATGTCCTGCTCGCGAACCGCGGATTGAAAGGACGGTTCGTGTCGATGCGGATCAACCCCCTAGCGCGGTTTGCCGTCGAGCGGCGGGTCACGATGTGGATGGCGGTCCTGGGCGTCATGGTGCTCGGGTGGATCTCCCTGACCCGGCTCCCGCTCGAGTTCATGCCCACGTTCTCCTCCTCGAACATTCGGGTCCAGGCCAATTACGACTCCTCTTCGCCCGACGAGGTCGAGCGTCTCATCGTCCGGCCGCTCGAAGATTCGCTGGCCACGATCACCGGAGTCGATTCGCTGACCGCGAACGCCTCGGCCAACTCCGGCAGCATCAGCCTCAACTTCGAGGACAACACCGACATGGACATGGCGGCCGTGGAGGTGCGCGACCGGATCGACCGGGTTCGGCACCTGCTGCCCGACGATCTCGAGCGCGTTACGATCCGCCGGTTCCAGAGCACGGACATTCCGGTCCTGCGGTTCCACGTCACGACGGACGAGGATGACCGCGACGCGATGTACAACTTCATCGAGAACGTCCTGCAGCGAAGGCTGGAGCGGCTCGACGGCGTGGCGCAGGTGGACGTCTCGGGGCTGCGCACGCGCCAGTTGCAGGTGAATCTCAATCCCGATGTGATGCGGGCGCGCGGCGTGGACGTGCGGCAGCTGGCGACGGCGCTTCGCGCCAACAACTTCAATCTGTCGGGTGGCTACATCACTGAGGGGTCGCGGAAGCTGCTGGTCCGCGTGGTCGGCGAGTTCGAGGCGACCCGCGAGATCATGGAGCTCCCGCTGAACGGCCAGGGGCTGCGGCTGCAGGACGTCGCGGAGGTCGACTACGACTATCCGAGACAGACGTCGTTCAACTATCTGAACAGTCGCGAGGCGCTGACGATCGGGATCTACAAGGCGTCGACGGCGAATCTGCTGGGCGTCGTCGACCGGGTCAAAGTGGAGCTCGAGGGAATCAAGGAGCACCCCCAGGCCGCCGGCCTGACGATCCGCTACCTGATGGATTCCTCGGTCGATGTCCGTCGAGGGCTCGGGCAGCTGCGTAACGCCGGGATCGTCGGCGGCGTGTTCGCCATCGCCTTCCTGTTCCTCTTCCTCCGCCGGTTTCGCACGACGGTCCTGGTCGCGATCGCGATTCCGATCTCGATCGTGTTGACGTTCGTGATCATGTTCTTCCTCCGCCAGGCCGGCATGTCCGACATCACGATCAACATTGTCAGTTTGATGGGACTGATGCTCGCGGTCGGGATGCTCGTCGATAACTCGATCGTCGTCATCGAGTCGATCTTCCGGCATCACGAGGAGCTCGGCGAGGATGCCAAGACCGCCGCGCTCCGCGGCACCAGCGAAGTGGCGCTGCCGATCATCACGTCGACCATCACGACGATCTGCGTGTTTCTCCCGGTGATCTTCCTGGCGACGACCGGCGGCGGCTTCATGCGCTTCTTCCTCGGGATCGGCATCACGATCTGCGTCGTGATGGTGTCGTCCCTGCTCGTGGCCCTGACCGTCGTTCCGATGGCCGCCGCGGTGCTGTTGCGGGGCGAGGCGCCGAAGCCGGCTCCGCTCATGAACGCGGTGACGGATTTCTACGGCCGCACGGTGGCCTTCACGTTGCACCACCGCTTCGCCTTCTTCCTGAGCATCGTGGGGATGCTCTATGGCTCGTGGGTGCTCTTTGGCACGATCGAGCGAACCTCCTCGCCGAGGACGATGGAGCGGCAGGTTTCGATCAACGTGGACACGCCGCGACGCTACTCGGTCGAGCAGACGAAGTCGCTCTTCGACGACGTCATGGGCACGCTCGAGGCCAACCGCGAGCGCCTCAGCATCAGCGACGTATCCCATCGCTACAGTCTCGGTGGCGGTCGGACCCGGTCGAGCGGCATGATGGGCGGCGGCGGTCGAGGGAAGCGCATCGAGATCTACCTCGCCGACGAGGAGAGCGCGACGCTGAGCGTGCGTGAGATCCGCGACGAGATCCGCGAGCTGCTGCCGGTCAAGGCGGGTGTCGACTTTCGCATCAGCCAGAGCCGTGGCCACGGCGGCGGCGGCAGCTTCGGCGTGCAGGTCCAGCTGGCCGGCGACGACATGCAGGTGCTCGAGCTCATCGCAGACAACGTGATGGGTGAGCTGGCCCAGATACCCTGGATCCGGGATCTCGACACGTCGCTCGAGAGCGGCGACGAGGAGGTCTACGTCGAGGTCAACCGCGAGCGCGCGCTCCAGGCCGGCCTGTCGACCCAGGCGGTCGCGCAGACGGTCAACAACGCCCTGTCGTCCCGGCCGGTGAGCCGGATCAAGACGCCCGAGCGCGAGGTCGATCTCGTCATGCAGTACCGCGAGGAGGACCGCCAGACGCTCGACCAGCTGAAGAACCTCCCGGTGTTCACGGCCGACACGTCGCTGCCGATCTCCGCGCTGGCCGATTTCCGGACGGTCGCCGGGCCGCGCGCGATCACGCGGGAGGACCGTCAGCCGCGTATGACGATCACGGCGAACACGACGACCCAGGGCACGTCAGCGCGCATGACCGGCCAGCTGCGGGGGATCATGGAGGGCATGAGCCTTCCGCCGGGCTACGAGTGGACGTTCGGGCGGAGGGCGCGATTCGCCCAACAGGACATGGCCGGCGCCGGCTTCGCCCTGCTGTTCGCCGCGCTGCTGATCTACCTGGTCATGGCGGCGCTCTTCGAGAGCTTCGTCCAGCCGTTCACGATCATGTTCTCGATCCCGTTCGCCTTCATTGGCGTCGGCCTCGTCCTTCGCCTGACGAATCAGCCGCTCGATAACATGAGCAACCTCGGCCTCATCATTCTCATCGGTGTGGTGGTCAACAACGCGATCGTCCTGATCCACCACATCAACCACCTCCGCCAGCAGGGGATGAGCCGGGACGAGGCGATCGTGCTCGGGGGACGCCACCGATTCCGCCCGATCGTCATGACCGCGCTCACGACCATGCTCGGCCTGCTGCCGATGGTCGCGCCGCTCTTCTTGCCTGGCTTGCTGGGCAACATCGAGGGGCGTGCTGGAAACTGGGCGCCGGTTGGGCTCGTCATACTAGCAGGCCTGACGACGTCGACGTTCTTGACGCTGATGATCGTACCGACGATTTACTCGCTCGTCGACGAGATGTCGGGCTTCTTTCGACGCGTGGCTCGCACGGCATAGCGCATCGTCACGCGGCGTCGCCACACAGATACCTCTCGAGAGGCTGGAGTACGGAATGCAGTTCAGACGGTGGATGGCAACCTGCGCCCTCGTGGTGCCCCTGGCCTTCGGCCTCGTGGCGTGCGGCGGAGACGCGGCTGAGGAGGCCCCCGCTGGTCGACCGGGCGGCGCGGCCGGCGGTCGGGCGGGCGGCGGACCAGGCGGACCAGGCGGTCGAGCGGGCGGCGGACCAGGCGGTGGCAGCGCGGCTGCAGTCCCGGTCGAGATCGCGACGGTCGAGCGGCGCGCAGTGTCCGCGTTTCTCGAGACCAACGGCACGCTCGAGGCAGAGTACGAAGTCGACATCGTGACCCGAGCGGCCGGCCCGATCGTCGAGCTATCGGCCGAGGAGGGCATGCAGGTTCGCGAGGGACAGGTGCTGGCCCGCATCGACGACCGCGAGCTCAAGGCCCAGGTCTCGACGGCCGAGGTCGCGCTGGCCGAGGCACGGCGGGCGCACGAGCGGGCGGAGGCGTCGCGCAAGGAGGAGCTGATCAGCGAGGAGGTCTACGACCAGGCGCTGGCCACCATGGAGTCGGCCGAGGCGGTGCTGGCCGAGCGTCAGATCCAGCTCGATTTCACGACCATCACGGCGCCGTTCGATGGCATCATCGTGGAACGCGCCGTCAAGGGCGCGGAGAACCTCACCGCCAACCAACGCATCTTCCGGATCTCCGATTTCACGCCGTTGCTGTGTCCGATTCAGGTGCCCGAGAAAGAGCTGTCCAACCTTCGCGTGGGGCAGCCGGGCTACGTCGTCGTGGAGGCGTGGCCGGACCAGCGCTTCACGTCGCGGGTGCTCCGGATCAGCCCGATCATCGATGCGACGAGCGGAACGATCAAGGTCACGCTGCAAGTCAACGGACAGGGGAAGCTGCGCCCTGGCATGTTCGCGAGCGTGTTCCTCGTGATCGACACACACGAGAACGCCATCGTTATTCCGAAGCAGGCGCTCTCGCTCGAGAGCCTCGCCGACACCGTCTACATCGCTGGCGACGGCCTCGCCGTGCGCCGCGACGTGAGCCTGGGCTTCGAGGAGGCCGATGTCGTCGAGGTGACGGCCGGCCTCGCAGAGGGCGAGCAGGTGATCGTGGTCGGGCAGGATGGTCTCAGCGATGGTACGCCGATCAACGTGCTGTCGGGTGGCCGTGGAAGCGCACCCGCCGCGCGCGCGGGCGGGGGTGGGCCTCCGGCCGCTGATGCCTCGGCTCAGGCCGGTGGGCGACCCGGACGAAGTGCCGGTTCGAGCGACGCCCCAATGACGGCTCCGGCCGCGAGCCCTGCCGAAGGGCAAGGGCGGCGCCCTGGCGGAGCAGCCGGTCCTGGCGGTCGCGCCGGGCGTGCCGGAATGGACCCGGAGCAACTGCGCGAGCGTATGAAGGCCCGCGGCATGAGCGACGAGCAGATCGAGGAACGGCTACGCCAGATGCAGGAGCGCCGCCAGCAGGGAGGCGCGCCGCCCAACCGGTAGACCCCGGCCGAGCCGTGCTCACGCGGCACTCCGCCGCACATCCAGCCCACGAGCGCTCGACATGACGATTATCGATTTCTCTACCCGACGGCCGGTCAGCGTCATCGTGTTCACGATGGCGGCGGTCGTCTTCGGCGTCGTGGCCTTCCGCGATCTGGCCGTCGACCTCCTTCCCGAGATCACGTATCCGTCGTTGACCGTGCGCACCGGCTACGAAGGCGTCGCGCCGGCCGAGATCGAGAGTCTCGTGACCCGGCCGGTCGAGAACGCCGTCGGTGTCGTCAACAACGTCGTCAAGGTGTCGTCGAGCTCCCGGGCGGACACCAGCGAGGTGACGCTCGAGTTCGGCTGGGGCACCGACATGGACATGGCCGCGCTCGACGTCCGCGAGCGCCTCGATCTGGTGCAGTTGCCTGAAGACGTTGCCAGCCCCATCCTGCTGCGGTACGACCCGTCGCTGGATCCGGTCATGCGGCTCGGCCTGTCAGGAGACGACGATCTCATCCAGCTACGCCTCACGGCCGAACGCGAGGTCGAACGGGCGCTCGAGAGAGTCGAAGGCGTGGCGGCGGTCGTCGTCAGCGGTGGCCTCGAGGAGGAGATCCAGATCGAGCTCGACGAGCGACGCCTCGCGAGCCTCGGCCTGAGCATCGGACTCGTCAGCCAGCGGCTCGCGCAGGAGAACATCAACCTGACCGGCGGCCGGCTGCAGGAGGGCCAGACGGAGTATCTCGTCCGGACCATCAACGAGTTCGAGCGCCCGGCCGACATGCGCGACGTCGTGATCGATAACTCCACCGGCTCGATCGTGCGGCTGGCGGACATCGCGCGGATCGTTCGCGGCCACAAGGAGCGCGAGGCGATCACCCGGATCAACGGGAACGAGAGCGTCGAGATCGCGATTTACAAGGAGGGCGGCACGAATTCCGTGACCGTCGTGGACGCCGTCAACATTCAGATCGCCTCGGTGCAGGAGAAGCTCGAGAGCCTCGGCGCCAGCATGCAGCTGACGGTGATCACCGACCAGGCCCGCTACATCCGCCAGTCGATCAACGACGTGCTCCAGACGGCGGCGATCGGCGGAAGCCTGGCCATCCTCGTCCTGCTCCTGTTCCTGGGCAACATCAAGCCGACCGTGATCATCGGGATCTCGATTCCGATCTCCGTGGTCGCCACGTTCTTCCTGATGTACGTCTGGGGGATCTCGCTGAACATCATGTCGCTCGGCGGCCTGACGCTCGGCATCGGCCTCCTCGTCGACAACTCGATCGTCGTGCTGGAGTCGATCCAGCGTAAACGGGAGGAAGGCCTCGGTGTCGTCGAGGCCGCGACCGTCGGGGCGGGCGAGGTCGGCCAGGCGGTGATCGCCAGTACCATGACGACGGTCTGCGTGTTCGTCCCGATCGTGTTCGTGGAGGGCGTGGCCGGCCAGCTGTTCGGTGATCAGGCGCTGACCGTCACGTTCTCGCTGACCGTCTCGCTCATCGTGGCCCTGACGTTGATCCCGATGCTCGCGTCGCGCGAGTTCTTGCGTGGCGCCGAGGCCGAGCGGCCCGAGGCCTTGGGCCGCCCGAATGTCGTCCTGCAGTATCTCGGACGGGCGTCGTTCGCTGTCTGGCTGGTTGTCGCGCGAGTCGTCAAGTACGTGGCTCTCGGGCTCGGGATGCTGGTGCGGGGCATTCTCTACGTGCCGCACAAGGCGTTCGACTTCGTCTTCGGCGGGATCTCGCGGGCGTATCCGCCCACGCTCGACGTCGTGTTGAAGCACCGCCTGCTGGTCCTAACCGCGACTGTTGCGCTGCTCGCCGCCAGCCTGACGCTGTTCGCCAGCCTGGGCCAGGAGCTCATGCCCGAGCTCATCCAGGGCCAGTTCAACGTCGCCGCGGAGCTGTCACCCGGGACGCATCTCCAGGTCACGTCGAATCGAATCGACGATATCGAGGCGGTCGCTCAGGGGCTCGACGGAGTACAGACCGTCTACGCGGTCATTGGTACATCGAGCGAGCAAGGTGGAATCGCCGGCGAGCAGCGCGAGAACATCGCCGAGCTGACCGTGACCATGTTGCCGCCCATCTCAAGGGAACGTGAGGACGCGCTCATGAATGAGCTGCGTCCAGCGCTCGACCGGGGCGGCGCCCTCGAGTACCGGTTCGCCCGCCCTTCGTACTTCAGCTTCCGGACGCCGATCGAGGTCGAGATTCGCGGCTATAACCTGAGTCTGCTGGCGCGACTGGCGGATGATCTCGTGGGCCGTATGAACGAGATCCCCGGGTTGGCCGACGTGAAGTCGTCGACCGAGGGCGGGAACCCCGAGTTGCAGATCAGGTTCAACCGCGAGCGCCTGACCTCCCTGGGCTACACCGTGACCGAGGTGGCCAACCTCGTGCGGTCCAAGGTGCTCGGCGACGTGGCGACCGACCTGACGCGTGAGGACCGAACGATCGATATTCGGCTTCGGGCCGACGAGCAGTTCCGCGACAGCGCAAGTGATCTCGGCAACCTGAACATCGCCCAGACCGGCACGATCTCCATTCCGCTCTCGTCCGTGGCGGAGGTGATCGAGCTGGAGGGCCCGGCCGAGATTCGGCGCTCCGACGGCGAGCGGACGGCGCTCATCACGGCCAACCTCGTCGGACGCGACCTCGGATCGGCATCCGAGGACATCCTGCAGGCGGTCGAGTCGATGGCGTTCCCGACCGGCTTCGACTACCGGATAGGCGGCCAGCGGCAGGAGATGGAGACGTCGTTCCAGAGCATGCAGATGGCGATCGGGCTCGCCATCTTCATGGTCTACCTCGTGATGGCGTCACAGTTCGAGTCGCTGCTGCACCCGTTCGTGATCCTGTTCAGCGTGCCATTCTCGCTGATCGGCGTGCTGGCGACCCTCTACGTCTTCGACGTCACCGTCAGCATCGTCGTCTTGATCGGCGCGATCATGCTGGCCGGCATCGTCGTGAACAACGCCATCATTCTCGTCGACTACACCAATCGACTCAGGCGTGAGGGCATGAAGAAGATCGAGGCGCTCCGCCAGGCCGGCCAGGTTCGGCTCCGCCCGATCCTCATGACCACCTCCACGACCGTGCTCGGTCTGCTGCCCATGGCGATCGGCCTGGGTGAGGGGAGCGAACTTCGTGCCCCGATGGCCATCACGGTCATCGGCGGGCTCATCACGTCGACGGCGCTGACCCTGCTGATCATTCCCGCGGTGTACTCGTTGCTGGATCGGGGGGAGTAAGAAGGTCGGGCGTTGGTGGTCGGTGGGTGGTGGTCCCGCCATTCTTCATTCGGCATTCGGCATTCGGCATTCGGCATTCGGCATTCGGCATTCGACATTCGACATTCAACATTCGGCATTCAACATTCGGCATTCAACATTTTAGTACGGCCGCTCACCACCCACCACTCTTCATTCCCCATCCATCTCCGCGATCGTCGCCGTGGATGCCGGACGCTCGGCTTGCAGCCTTGCGGCCGCCTGCTCGGCGGCCCGCAGGACCCGCAGGACGTTGAGTCCGAGAATCTTCTTGATATCCTCCTCGGAGTATCCCCGCTCGAGGAGCTCGGCCGTCAGGGCGGGGTAGGTCGACACGTCCTCCAGGCCTTCGATGACGATCGTGATGCCGTCGAAGTCGGCTCCGATCCCGATGTGGTCGATGCCGGCGACGTCCCGGACGTGGTCGATGTGGTCGGCGACCTGTGCGACCGTGGCCCGCGGCGCTGGATTGGCCTCGCGCCACGCTGCCATCTCGGCGGCACGCGTCGCCTCATCGTCTCCGTGCAGCGCCTCGAGCCGATCGGCTTCCGCGTCCGCCCCTGCCGAATGCGTCGCGACCTCCTGCGATGTGAACCCTGGCACGAAGCTGATCATGATCACGCCACCGTTCTCCGGCAGCATCGCCAGGACGTCGTCCGGGACGTTGCGCGGTACGTCGCAGAGCGCCCGGGCCGATGAGTGCGAGAAGATGACCGGCACCGCGGTCACCGCCAGCGCGTCCTTCATCGTGTCGGGCGAGACGTGGCTGAGATCGACCAGCAGGCCGAGCCAGTTCATCTCGCGCACGACCTCCTCTCCGAACGCCGTCAGGCCGTCGTGCTCCGGCTCGTCGGTGGCCGAGTCGGCCCACGGGACGTTCGACCCATGTGTGAGCGTCATGTACCGCACGCCGAGCGCCTCGAACATCCGGAGCGTGGGGAGCGACGAGTCGATCGAATGGCCGCCCTCCATGCCCATCATGGACGCGATCTGGCCCTCGCCGAAGATGCGCTCGACGTCGTCGGCCGTCTCGGCGATCTCGAAGACGTCCGGGTACAGGCGTACCATTTCGTGGACCGCCGCGACTTGCTCGAGCGTGGCCGTGACTGCCGTTTGGCCCTGGAGACTCGCCGGGACGTAGACCGACCAGAACTGCGCCCCGACGCCACCGTCGCGTAGCCGCGGGATGTCGGTGTGTCCGTTGTCGAGGCGCTGGCCGATGTCCCGCGCCGCGAAGTCGTAGCCGGCCGAACCGCGCATCTCCCAGGGCAGGTCGTTGTGCCCGTCGAACAGCGGCACCTGGTCGTGCAGCGCCCTGGCGGGGCTCACGGGCTCGCCACCGGTCTCGGCGCCCGGCTGGTCGGCCGGCGGTGCGGCCGGCTCGGAGCACGCCGTGATCATGGTGATCATGCCGAGCATGGCGATCAGGCTGATCATGCTGAGCATGCGCCCGCCTGCGAGTGCCGTCCGCGTGTGACCTTGTGCCATCGATGAGCTCCTTGTCGAGAATCGGTTGTGCGGCGGTGCAATGTGCAGGGCACCGTCCGCACGCATGCGAGGGCCGTGCGGCGACCATTGTGTCCTCCGATCCGATGTGGAGTCAAGACGAGCCCGGAGAGATTGATAGAATGGGACATCGGGGGCTCGGGAGATGTCCCGGCCGAGAGAGAAGCCGCGCGCCGAAGCCACACGGCGTCGGTCGGTAGCGAAGGCGGGACACCACGAACCTTTGAACGATTGCACCTTGAACAATTGAACCTTGAACGTTGAACCATGAACCCGAGTTAGGGCTATCTCCATGACCCGAAGAACTCTCTTCCTCTCGCCATTCGTTGTGCTGACGCTTCTCTTTGCCGGCGCATCGCCCGGTCTCGCCCAGGAGTGGCGCAGTCGGCCGCACGTCGAGGCCCTGGCAGCCGACCGGCTGGAGGGTCGGCTGACCGGCTCCGAGGGCGAACGGCTCGCCGGCGACTACCTCATCTCCGAGCTCGAGAAGCTGGGCGCGACCCCGTTGCCGGGCAAGACCGGCTTCCGGCTGGCGTTCGGCTTCACGGCCGGAGTCGACGACGCCGGATCGAGTCTGTCGGTGGCGGCTGGCGGCCCAGCCGTCCGATGGTCGGTTCGAGACGAGGTGCAAGCGCTGTCGTTCTCCGACAACGGGTCGGTGACGGCGCCCGTGGTCTTCGCCGGCTACGGTCTCGACGTTCCCGAGAGCGGCGGTTTCTCGTACGACAGCTACGCGACGCTCGACGTGACCGACAAGATCGTCCTGGTGCTGCGCTACGTGCCTGAGGATGCCGATCAGGAGACACGCGCGATTCTCTCCCGGTACGCCGGGCTGCGGTACAAGGCGCTGGCGGCCCGCGAGCGTGGCGCCAAGGCTCTGCTCGTCGTGACCGGTCCCCGGTCTCCGAATGCCGGCGAGACGATTCCGATGACGTTCGACACGGCGATCTCCGGTTCCGGCATCGTGGCCGCGAGCATCAGCGGGGAGGTCGCCGACGCGATCTTCAGCCACGCGTCCGACAAGACGATCGAGCAGGCGCAGGCGTCGCTCGACACGGCCAACCCGCACGTCACAGGATTCGAGATTCCTGGTCTCGAGCTGACCGTTCAGGCGGAGGTGGCCCGCGAGCGGCGCGAGGCACACAACATCGTCGGCTATCTCTCGCCGACGACCGACGCGGTGGCGAAGCCGTACGTGCTGGTCGGTGCCCACTACGACCATCTGGGGCGCGGTGGACACGGCAACTCGCTGGCGCGGAAGGACGAGGCCGGCACGATTCACAACGGCGCCGACGACAATGCCTCCGGCGTCGCCGCCGTGCTCGTGGCAGCGAAGAGCCTGTCCGAGTCGCCGCGCGCCCGAGGCGTCGTGCTGGCGTTCTGGTCGGGCGAGGAGCTCGGCGTGCTCGGCTCCTCGGATTTCGTGAAGACCGCCCCCGTCCCGCTCGACGAGGTCGCGGCGTATCTGAACTTCGACATGGTCGGACGGATGCAGGACAACACGCTGGTCGTGCAGGCGGCCGGCTCGAGTTCGGTCTGGCCTCGGCTCATCGAGCAGGCCAACGTGCCGGCCGGGTTCGATCTGCAGATCCAGGACGACCCATACCTGCCGACCGACGTCTCCAGCCTCAACCAGGCGAGCGTGCCGAGCCTCAACTTCTTCACCGGCAGCCACTCGGACTATCACCGTCCCAGCGACGACGCGGAGATCATCAATTACGAGGATCTGGACCGGATCGTCGAGTTCGGCGCAGCGATCGCGAGACGCGTCGTGAACATGGAGGAGCCACCCGAGTTCATCCGCGTGGCACGCTCGAGCGAGGGTGGCGATCGCGATACGTTGCGGGTGTTCACGGGCACCATTCCTGACTACACGAGCGATATCGAGGGTCTGCTGCTCTCTGGCGTCATCGAGGGCGGACCGGCCGACGAGGCGGGGCTGGCCGGCGGCGACGTCATCGTGCAGTTCGGCAGCCAGACGATCACCAACATCTACGACTACACCTACGCGCTCGACGCGGTGAAGATCGACGAGGCGCTCACCGTGGTGTACATCCGAGACGGCGAGCGGCGCGAGACGACCCTGACCCCTCGGGCGAGGAAGTGACGGTCTCACCCGGAATCGAATCCGGTATCGAGCCCGCGGCTGGAGCCCGGACCGTACGGAGCGCCGGCGGCCGGCAGTCCGGTGGGCACCCGCCGGGTCGGCTCTGGATCCGGCAGTCGGACCGGCACTTTCGAGCTCCCGCTCGACATCCAGGAGCAGGCCGTCGGTCGGCTTGGTGCCTTCTCGCTGGCCTTCGCGGCGTCATTTCTTACGCTCGAGATCGCGCCGGGCGAGACGGCCGTCGGGCGCGCGGATCTCTACTCGCTTGGATGCGTCGCCTACTGGCTGATCACCGGCGCCGAGGTGTTCCCCGAGGACACCGCCATGAAGGTCATCATGGCCCACGTGAACGCGGCAGCCGAGCCGCCCTCGGTACGGGGAGGCCGGCGCGTGCCTGCCTCGCTCGAGTCGATCGTCATGCAGTGTCTCGAGAAGCGCCCCGACGAGCGGCCGGCGTCGGCCCTCGAGATACATCGGCGCCTGGAGACGTGCGACATCGACCCTGCGTGGACGGAGGAGGATGCGATCGGGTGGTGGACGGAGCAGCGATTGGTGTAGGTGGTCGGGCTGGCGATCAGAAGGACGCGCTCGGCGTTGCGGTGGGGCGCCTGAACACGACGCAGAAGGTGTTGGCGCTCCAGTCGTCGATCATCTCGACCATCTCGAAGCCGGCCGCCCTCACCTCCTCGATGATCAGTGCCGGCGCGACACGGTTCGTCTGCAGCCCGGGCGACGTCTGGCCCGAGTCGAGGAACTCGATGATCGCCAAGCGGGCGCCTGGGCGCGCGCTCTGGAGCAGGGTCTCAAGGAGCCTGGCACGGTCTGCGAAGTTGCGGTACACGTGGCGCAGCAGGACGGCGTCGCAGCAACCCGGCGGGAGCCGGCTGTTATCGCCAGGCGCGCGGGTGATGACCGAGACGTTGTCGACGTCGGCGTCGGCCACCGTCTGGAACAGCACGTGAGCCGGGGTCGGGCCAGCCGTGGCGTAGATGATACCCTCGGGGCCTACGCGAGCCGCCAGATTCACCGACCAGCGTCCTGTCCCAGCGCGCACATCGGCGACGGCCGTGCCGGGGCCCACCTGTAGCACCTCGGCGATTCGGTCGGCCTCGATCTCGAACCACACGTTCGCGTCGTAGCTTTCGAGGAAGCGGCCTGCGATCACGCCGGTCGCCAACGTTACACCGATCGCGGCCGTGACCAGAGCGGTCGTGCGCCACGTGAACCGGCTGGTGTCCATGGTGGTTCCTCCTTGAGGGCCGATGCTCTCTACTATAACCCGGATGGTATGCTTTGCACGGCTCAGGGCTCCCAGGCCCCCGATCCTCGTTCCCAGACCCCGGGAGACGATCCATGAACCGCCGTGAGTTCCTTCGTCATGCTGCCCTCGTCGCCTCGTACCCGCTGTGGGCGCGCGAGACCATCTGGGCGCAGTCCTCCGCCGAGACCGACCTGATTCTTCGCGGCGGGATTCTGTACGACGGCACCGGCGGGGCGCCGTTCGCGGCCGACGTGGCGATCCGGGGCGACCGGATCGCGGCCATCGGACCGAGCCTGGCGAGTGTGGGTGCGGAGGTGATCGATCTCCAGGGACTGGCGCTCGCGCCAGGCTTCATCGACATCCACTCGCACACCGATCTGGTCCTGCTCGTCAACGCGAACGCCGAAAGCAAGATCCGCCAGGGGTGTACGACCGAGGTGGTGGGGCAGGACGGCAGCTCGATTGGGCCGTGGACCGACGCGGACCTCGAGCGGACGCGCGACAGCTACCGGGCGCGCTACGACGTCGAGATCGACTTCCGTGACTTGCCAGGCTTCTTCGCGAGGCTCGCGCGCGAGCCGGCGTCGGTGAATCTGGCCAGCATGGTCGGCGCCGGCACCGTACGAGGTGCGGTCGTCGGAGACGTCGACCGTCGAGCGACGCCGGACGAGCTGGCCCGGATGACGCAACTCGTGCGCGACGGGTTGGCGGCCGGTGCCTGCGGATTATCCAGCGGCCTGGAGTACGTGCCGAGTGGATTTGCCGATCTCGACGAGCTCGTGGCGCTGTCCGAACCGCTGAAAGCGGCGCGCCTCCCGTACGCGAGCCACATGCGGAACGAGGACGATCGGCTGCTGGCCGCCGTCGAGGAGGCACTCAACGTCGGTCGCTTGGCCGGCGTGCCGGTCCAGGTCGCGCACCTCAAGGCCCAGGGCCAACGCAACTGGTGGAAGGCGGGGGTCGTGCTCGACCTGCTGGAGCGCAACGTCGCCGACGGCGTCGACGTCGCGTTCGACCGGTACCCGTACGTGGCGTACAGCACCGGCCTCTCGAACCTGTTTCCGCTCTGGTCGCGCAACGGAGGCACCGACGCGTTTCTCGAGCGGCTCGCTGACTCGAGTCTCGAGGCTCGAATGGAGCAGGCGGTCCGCGCGAAGATCGACCAGCTGGGCGATTGGAACTCGGTGCAGATCACCGGGACGCGCTCCGAGGCCCTGACATGGGCCCGCGGACGGCGGCTCGGCCAGCTGGCCGACGAGCGGGGCCAGGAGCCGTACCTGCTCCTCAAGCAGCTCATGCTGGAGGATCGCAGCGGAACCGGGATGGTCGGGTTCGGGATGAGTGAGGAGAATACCGAGCGCCTGCTCGCGCACCCGATGGGGATGGTCTGCTCGGACGGCGGAGCCCGCGCGCCGTACGGGCCGCTCTCCGAGGGGTCGCCGCACCCCCGCAGCTACGGCACGTTCCCGCGCATCCTCGGCCACTACTGCCGCGACCGACGCATCATGCGGCTCGAGACGGCCATCCACAAGCTGACCGCCATGCCGGCCCGACGGCTCCACTTCCGCGACCGGGGACTCGTCGTCCCCGGGGCGTTCGCCGATCTCGTCGCGTTCGATCCGGATACCGTGGCCGACCGCGCAACGTTCGAGGATCCGCACCAGTATCCGATCGGTATCCCACACGTCCTGGTGGCCGGCCAGGTCGTCGTGCGCGACGGCGAGCACACTGGTGCGCACCCGGGACGGATCGTGAAGCCGGATCCGATCGCGCGGTAGCGCGATCGAATGTTGACTGTAGAATGCAGAATGCAGAATGCAGAAAGCAGAACGTAGAACGTAGAACGTAGAACGTAGAGCCCTGAGCTCTGAGCCCTGCACTCTGAACTCCGAACTCCGAACTCCGAACTCCGAACTCCGAGCCCTCCCTCTTCGGCCCTACGTCCAAGTTGACGGCCCGGCGCAGCCTCGCTACAGTCCATCAGTGAGGAGACTCTCCATGACAGCATCTCGTGCACGTACCGGCCGGCCGCGCGGTTGCAGACCGCTTCTCGGGGTCGGCGTCCTCGCGCTGAGCGCCTCGCTCGGGCTGTCGACGGTGGTTGGCGCCAACAACGCCCACAACGTCGTCAGCGTCGACAATGTCATCATTGTCCAGACCAACGCAGCCGGCGACAGCGTGCAGCTGATCGACCCGGCGACGAACACGATCGTGGCGGAAGTGTCAGGAGTCGAGGTCGTTCACGGCGTCGCCGCGGCTCCGGATGGCAGCCGGCTGTACCTCAGCAACGAATCGACCGAAACGCTCGACATCGTCGACACGAGCACCCTCGAGGTCGTGAAGCAGATTCCTCTGAGCGGGCACCCGAACAATGTCGCGATTCATGGTGACGGCACGCGGATCTACGTCGCCATCCAGGGAACCGGCGGAGGCGTTGATGTCATCGACGCCGTCGCGGAGGAGCACGTCAAGTTCATCCGGATCCTGCGCGGCGTCCACAACACGTTCATCACCCCCGACAGCAAGTTCGTCGTCGCCGGATCGACGGGCGGGGCGACGGCGACGGTCATCGACACCACGCTCGAGCGACCGGTGTGGTCCATCCACTTCGAGGGCGGCGTGCGACCGCTCACCTTCGACACGAACGCGGACGGTTCGACGAAGCACATGTACGTGCAGGTGACCAACCTGCATGGTTTCGCCGTGGTCGACTTCGAGAAGCGGATCGAGGTGCGCCGGATCACGCAGCCGGACATCCCGGTGGCCGAGCGGAACACCTACGGCATACAGGGGGCCCCGGCACACGGCATCAAAGCATCTCCTGACGAGACGACGATCTGGTCGACCAGCAAGATCAACGGCCATGTCTACGCGTACTCGCTGCCCGACCTCGAGTATCTTGGCGGCGTGCGTGTGGGGACCGTGCCGGACTGGCTGACGTTCACTCCGGACGGCAAGTTCCTCTACGTCGCCAACGCCCACTCGAACACCGTGTCGGTCGTCGATGTTTCGGCTCGCACCGAGGTGGCCGTGATCGAGGTTGGCCAGGTGCCGAAGCGGAACATCACGGCGGTTCTGCCCGCACTGCCCACCGCTCCATGACGGAACTACGACGGCTCGATGACGGCTCGATGACCGCTCGGTGAAGGGCTGGACCTCCATGGCACACGTTGCTCGATTCATCGCATTCGTCGCCTTCGCCGCGCTCCTCGAGGTTCCGCCAGTGCTCGCCCAGCCATCCGGACCGTCCGGGGCGGCGCCAGCGGCCCCGCTCGCGCAGCAGGCCGATGGTGTCGCGGAGACGAATCTCGGCCTCGACTTCGATGCCTATCGGGCGCGCGTCGAGCCGATCCTGCTGAGCCCGCGCGCCGGCAATGCCCGCTGCGTCGTCTGTCATTCGCGCGGGGGTGGCAACAGCTTCCTCGAGCCGCTCTCTGCCGGCAGTACGACGTACACGGAGGAGCAGTCGTTCCGGAACTTCGAACGGATCCAGCGCCTGGTGGTGGCCGGCGCGCCGCTCGAGAGCGCGCTGCTCGTCAACCCGCTCGCCGAAGACGCCGGCGGGAGCCACTGGCATGCGGGCGGCAAGCACTGGACATCACAGAGCGATCAGGAGTGGCAGGTCCTGGCCGAGTGGGTCCGCGCGACCAGGATCGCCCTCGACTTCCGGTTGTACAGGACCCGCGTGGAGCCGATCCTGGTGAGCCCGCGGAGCGGCAACGCCCGCTGTGTCGTGTGTCATTCGCGCGGGGGTGGCAACAGTTTTCTCGAGCCGCTCTCCGTGGGCAGCACGACGTATAGCGAGGAGCAGTCGTTTCGAAATTTCGAGCGGATCCAGCGCCTGGTAGTGCCGGGCGCGCCGCTCGAGAGCGTGCTCCTCGTCAACCCGCTCGCCGAGGACGCTGGCGGGAGCCACTGGCATGCGGGCGGGAAGCACTGGACGTCGCAGAGCGATCAGGAGTGGCAGGCGCTCGCGATGTGGGTCCGTGGCCAGTCGTCGAGGTAGGACCCACTGTCCCATTCCGTCGTGAGCACCGATCGGGCGTCCCGCGTTCCGCGGCGCAAGTTTCTCGGGGGACTGCTGCTCGCACTCTCGAGTCTCAGCAGACGGTTGCGGGCGCAGAGCCCGCGATTCCTTCGGTATCATCCGCTCGCCCAACCCGTGCTGGTCCCGCTCTCGAACCTCGCGACGCCAGGCCGAGCGCGGCGATTTCAGGTCCGGGCCACGTCACTCCCGAGCGCTGCAGCACCGAACCGAGCGATTCGCGTGAACGGCATGGTGGTTCGGACGAGCGCCGATGACGACGGGCCGGATCGATTCAAGGCTGTCTGCACCGTTTGTCCGCACGAGCAGTGCGACGTTGATTTCGTCGCGGACCCCGGCGAGCTCAGCGAGTACGTCACGGCCGAGATCGGGCCGATCGGGGAGCCCGTCTACTTGTGCCCGTGCCACGACAGTGCGTTCACGATGACGGACGGTGTGCGGCTGAGCGGCCCGGCGCCACGCGGCCTCTATCGGTTCAGGGTCACGCGTGTCACCGAGACCGCCGTCGAGATCGGCGAAGTCGAAGAGGACGTGCTCCTGTTCTTTTGAGCGGAGAATGGTCGCCGTTCCCCGCTCACAACGTTCTCCGTTCTCCGTTCTCCGTTCGCTTTTCGTGGATCCATGTGCACCGTTCTAAGTCGCGGAGTAGAACGTACCAAGAGCGAACGTAGAACGTAGAACGGAGAACGTAAAACGTCAGGATCGGGCAGAAGCCCGATCCTGACACCCCTCCTTGATCATTTCGCGGCGTCGGGAGTACACTCCGTGAGTGAAATTGAGACTCAGTCTCAAAATCAAGGCGTCCGGCCCATGCGTGCGGTGAGTTCGACCGCCGTCGTCGAGTTCCCACGGGTGCCGGTGGGCGCCGCGAGTTCGCGGTCGCTGGCCGACTTGCCCATCGGGGCGCGTGCGGTCGTGCGGCGCGTTGGCGGCAAGCGTCGCATCGCCCGGCGTCTCCTCGAGATGGGTGTCGTTCCTGGCACGCCGGTCGAGATGATCCGGAGGGCGCCGCTCGGGGACCCGCTCAAGATCCGGCTGCGGGGCTTTCTCCTGTCGTTGCGGCGGGTCGACGCGGTCCACATCGAACTGGACGGCGACTCGTCGGCGAGCCCGATCGATGGTCCAGCGGTCGACGCGTACCAATTCTCGGTGCATGCCGACCGCGAGGCGCCAGTCGGACGGCTGCCCCGTATCCTCGTGGCCGGGAATGCGAACTCGGGCAAGACGACGATCTACAACGGCCTCACGGGCGCTCGCTCGCAGGTCAGCAACTACCCGGGCGTCACCGTCACCCGGAGCAGACGACAGATCGATTTTCCCGATGGCTCGCGTGCGGAGCTGTCTGACCTGCCCGGCACCTACAGCCTGAGCGCGCACTCTCCCGAGGAGGCGGTGGCCGCCGATGCGGTCCTGGGTCGCCGCGGCGATCGGCCCGACGCGGTGCTCGCCGTCGTGGACGCCGGCGCGCTCGATCGCGGCCTGTACCTGGTGCTTCAGATCCTCGAAACGGGTGTCCCGGTCGTCGTTGCTCTCAACATGATGGACGAGGCAACGTCTTCGGGAGTGGACTTCGACATCGCGCGGCTGTCGGCGTGGCTCGGGGTCCCGGTGGTTCCCACCGTGGCGTCGAAGGGGCAGGGGCTCGACGAGCTCGTCCAGGCGCTGGCCGACACGGTGCAGCTGGCGTGGCGCGGCGATGCCACCTGGCAGGGTCTCCCCACGGCCACCGAGCGCGATGTCGAGATCGTGGAGCGGTCGCTCGAGGGAACCGCGCTGTCGACGACGGTTGCGGCGCGCCGATCCTGGGCGCTCTGGGGACTCCTCTCGCTCGATCCCGAGGAGGGGGTGGAGCGCCATCTGCCCGCGGCGACGACCCTGGCGATCGAGCAGGTGCAGTCGGCCGCGGCGGCTGAGGGGCGAAGTCTCGATCTGGAGATCGTGGCAGCGCGCTACCGCTGGGTCGAGCAGCTCCTCCGCGACGTCCGCGTTGTCCGACGCGCGGACACCCGCAAGTGGACCGACCGGCTGGACGCCATCCTGACCCAGCGGGTCTATGGTCTGCTCGTGTTCGCCGTCGTGATGGCCGGACTGTTCGAGGCCCTGTTCACATGGTCCGAGCCGATGATCGGCGGCATCGAGCAGCTGACTGTATGGCTTCAGGGGGCCGTGGCGTCGGTGTTGCCGGCCGGCTTACTCCAGGACCTGATGATCGATGGCGTCATCGCGGGTGTCGGCAACGTGCTCGTCTTCGTCCCGCAGATCTCGATGCTCTTCCTCTTCATCGCCGTGCTCGAGGACGTCGGTTACCTGGCGCGTGTCGCGTTCGTGATCGATCGGGTGATGGGGCGGGTCGGGCTTCACGGCAAGGCGTTCGTCCCGATGCTCTCCGGCTTCGCCTGCGCGGTCCCGGCGGTGATGGCGACGCGCACGATCGAGAGCCGGCGCGACCGGCTGATCACCATGCTGACGCTGCCGCTGATGTCCTGCAGCGCCAGGCTGCCGGTCTACGCACTCGTGACCGCCGTCGTCTTCGCGGCGAACGAGCGCATCTTCGGCTTCCTGAGCGTCGGCGCCGCGGTGCTGTTCACGATGTACACGCTCTCGGTGCTTGCGACGCTTGGCGCTGCCGCCGTGCTGCGCCGGACCGTGCTCCGAGGGCCGCGGCTGCCGCTCGTCCTCGAATTGCCCCCGTACCGCGTCCCTGTCTTGAGCAACGTCCTGATCGTCACCTGGCAGCGAGTGCGCAAGTTCCTGGTCGACGCGGGAACGATCATCCTGGCCATGACGATCGTGCTCTGGGCGCTGCTGTCGTTCCCGCAAAGCCCGGAGATCGAGAGTCGCTTCGACGTGGCACGTACCCAAGTCTCGTCGTCGACTGCGGGCGCCGCCGATCGGGCTGACAGGGTGGCCGCCATCGACGGCCAGGAGGCGTCCGAGCAGATGCAGTTCAGCATCGCCGGCCGCCTCGGCCGGGCGATCGAGCCGGCGCTGGAGCCGCTCGGGTTCGACTGGCGGATCAGCATCGGCATCCTGGGCGCCTTCGCGGCTCGCGAGGTGTTCGTGTCGACGATGGGTATCGTGTTCGGGATCCAGGAGGCGGACGAGGAGAGTGCCTCGCTCCGGTCTTCGCTGCAGAACGCTCGGCGGGCCGATGGCTCGCCGCTCATGACGCCGCTCACCGGTGTGTCCCTGATGGTGTTCTTCGTGCTAGCCTGCCAGTGCATGAGCACGGTCGTGATCGTCCGCAAGGAGTCGGGCAGCTGGGGCTGGCCGGCGTTCATGTTCGGCTACATGTCGGCCATGGCCTACCTGGCGTCCTTGTTCGTCTACCAGGTCGGATCGGCGCTGGGATGGGGGATCGCGTGACCTGGCAGGAGGCCGTCGTCGCCCTAATCGTGTCCGGCGCACTCCTCATGCTGATACGGCGGTTCCGCGGAACGTTCGCGACCCAGCCGAAGAAGGACGAGTCGTCGTGTCACGGTTGCGACGACTGCGGCGACTGACGATCGGTCGACTCAACCCGTTGTCTCGGCCGCATGCTCGGCGACGACGACGACCGTGATCCCGAGGAGCCCGAGCGCCAGGCTCACCCACGGCGGAACCGCGGCGACGGCCAAGACCGCGCCGGCCGTCAGCGCCACCACCCCGATCCTCACCCACGGCATCAGACAGGTTGCTCGCCACTTGGCGATCGCCGTGCCAGCCAGGAACAGCGCCAAGCCCGCCGCGAGCGCCGCGCGCCCCTCGATCGGGAGGGGATGGTCCGCATGCGCGACCGCTTCCTCGACCGTCGCCGCGATCCCGATGATCCCGCACAGCATCGGAAAGTGGGCGAGGGAGAACACATCTCGCGCGAACGCCGACTGCCCGGCGTTGCCCCGCCGCTCCAACGCCTCCTCGAGCGCCGGCTTGACCTGCGGGAAGTAGCTCCACCAGAGCCCACAGGTCGTGCCGACGGCCAGCACCGCGACTGCCATGAGCTCCGGCGTGCGAGTCGCGCCGACCAGCGCCGCGGCGGCCACGATGAGCGACTCGCCGAGCGCGATGATGACGATGAGGCCGTGGCGTTCGACGAAGTGGGCCGGGTGCAGGCGCCAGTCCTCGAACCGCCCCGCGATGCCCGCCGCCACCAGATCCAGCAAGATCGCCAGTCCCCAGAGCCACATCTGGGCGGCGCCACCGGCCCCGGCTCCAGCCAGCACCGCCGCAAGACCGCTGACCGAGAGCAACGCGAAGCGGGTGATCGCAGCTCGATGCGCCGTATCGGCCGCCGCCCCGATGTACAGCCCGAGGCCGAGTGTTCTGACGAGGACGTACGGCAGGGCAAACCAGAGCGGGCCGCCGGCGAAGGCCTCCGGGACGGCGACTGCCATGAAGAACGCGATGGCCGTCGCGAGCAGCGTGGACAGCTGTACGCGGGGATGGTCCGTGTTCGCTGCGTTGAGAGCCCACGTGAACTGCGTCCAGGCCCACCAGACCAGCCAGAACACGAGCACACCACGGCCGACGGCCCCCCAGGTGATACCGGCGTGAAGCAGGCCGACGATCTGAGTCACCGAGAAGACGAACACCAGGTCGAAGAATAGCTCTACGAACGTGACGCGCTGATCGTCTGGAGAGACGATGGAACTCGAGGTCATGAGGCTGTATACCACGGCCGCGCCTCGGGGGGCCGTGGAACGGACACGGAATGACCACGGAATGACCACGGAATGGTCACGGAATGATCGCGGACAGGAACATGTCGCGCCAAGGCGAGGCAATGGCGCCACCGAGAACCTTGAACTCTTGAACCCCTGGAACCGGGAACGGATCTCAGTACCACAGCCCCGACATATGCCACTTCGGAACTCTGGATGGCGCGGTCATCAACCGCCCCAGCTCCTGGCGGAGTTGATCCTCCCGAGTCCGCGTCGGCGGTGTGGCCTCGCCTTCCAGCTGCAGAAGCCGGTTGATGCGTTCCTGAGTGCTCGGGTGCGTGCGGAGCAGAGATGGTTCCGGGATCCGCCGACCGGGCAACATGACGCGCTCGAAGAAGCCGCCCTGGAGTCGCTCGAGCTTGGCCAGGCCGGATGCCAGTCCGCGCGGGTCACCGGTCAGCTTCGCGGCGCCGACATCCGCGTCATACTCGCGTGATCGCGACAGCGCCAGCTGGAGCAGGGCGCTGAGCGTCGGCGCGAAGATCAGGAGGAGGACGAGGAGCCACGGCACCGCCGCGCGCCCGGACAGGACGAGCGGCAGGTTCACGAACAGCAGGAGCTGACCGATCCAGGAGAAGCTGTTGACGATCCGGCTCACGAAGTCTGCCAGGCTCATGACGAACCCGTCGTTGTGGCTCACGTGGCTGATCTCGTGCGCGACGACACCCGTGAGCTCCCGCAACGAGAGACCCCGCAGAATCCCGTCGGTCAATCCGATCGCCGCGTTGCGGCGCGTCCCCACGGCGAACGCGTTCACCATCGCGCTCGGAATGTAGTAGAGCTGCGGGACGCGCGGCAGCTCCGCTCGCCGTGCGAGCTCGCGCGCGACTGCCAGCAACTGCGGTGCGGACTCATCGGTCAGAGGGCGCGCCCGGTACATCCGAAGGATCAACCGAGGCGATACCTGTGGCCCGAAGAACACGAACACCAGCGTGATCGCCCCGAGGATCAGAAAGCCCTGCCATCCCCAGATCAGCCACCCCATCGTCGCGCACAGGAGAATGAGCCCCGCGACGAGGATCAATGTGTGCAGCGTGTTCCGCAGGCGATGCCGGACGAGCTGCGCGCCTTTGAGGGCCATCGGTGGATCGTACGCAGGGCAGCCGGGCCGCGGCAAACATGCTAGCCTGGATTCAGTGCTCAGGGCGTCATGCGGCGGGCCAAGTATGAGAAGGTGACCAAGCCCACAGCCCCAAAGCCGTCGGTGATGCACACGACCCGCCTCCTCAATCGCGACTTCGTCCTCCTCTGGCAGGGCCAGCTGGTCAGCCAGTTCGGGAACCAGGCGTTTCTGGTCGCGATGATGTTCTGGACGATGGAAGCGACCGGGTCGGCGAGTGTGATGGGTTTTCTGCTGGCCACGTCGCACTTACCGGGAGCGGTGCTCGGGCCGTTCGGGGGCACCTTCGCCGACCGGCACTCGCGCGTGCGCATCATCGTGATCGCCGACCTGCTGCGCGGGGTGGCCGTACTCGTGCTGGCGGCGGCGATGTGGACGCCGCTGTTGTCGCGTGACGTGCAGCTCGCGATCCTGTTCAGCATCGCGCTGCTCACCGGGATCGTCGGATCGGTCTTCACACCGGCGATCTCGGCGGCGATTCCTGATCTCGTCCCCGCCGAACGCCTCACGGCGGCGAACTCGCTGCACCAGACGTCCGCGCAGGTGGCTTCGCTCGTCGGCCAGGCGGTGGGCGGCGTGCTGTATCGAGTCATCGGCGCCCCGATGCTCTTCCTGCTGGACGGTGTGAGCTATCTCGTCTCGGGAGTGACCGAGATGTTCATCCGGCTGCCGAGCCGCGGACCCGAGACCGAGGCGCCAGACGCGAGCGTCGCTGCGTTTCTCGCGGCCACGCGTGAAGGACTTCGGTACGTGTGGGACCGCCGCGGGATGCGTAACTTCATGCTGACCGCCGCGGTCTTCAACTTCATCATGATGCCGGTCCTGGTGCTGCTCCCGTTCCTCGTCCAGGACTATCTGATGGCGACCGTCGAGTGGTACGGTTTTCTGCTCGCGTCGATCAGTGGTGGGGTCGTCGTCGGGCTCGTGCTGGCCGGGACTCTGTCGCTCGGCACGGCCGGGCGGGCCAGGCTGATCATGGTGCTCTACGTCACGACGCCCCTTGCCGTCGCTGCGCTCGGCTCGACCACGACGCCACTGGCGGCCCTGGGCGTTGGCCTCGCGATCGGTGCCATGTCGGGGATGATCAACGTGTACGTCATGACACTCCTCCAGGTGGCGACTCCTCCCGAGCTGCGCGGCCGAGTGCTCGGCCTGCTCGCGACCCTCGCCGGCGGACTCACCCCCCTCGGACTCGCCGTCGGGGGCATCGTCGGCGACCTGACCGGCCGGAACGTGCCGCTGGTCTACGCGGCGTGCGGCGGTCTCGCCGCGCTGGTAAGCGTGAGCTTCGTGCTTCGACGCGAGTGTCGACAGTTTCTGAGAGAAGAGTGAGATAGGCGTGGGCTCGCTTTACGTTGTACCCTCGTCGTACGATACGAGAGCCCTGAGCCTGAGCCCTGCCCCTCGAGGAGTGACGATCATGCCGAGATGTTCGCTGAACCACGCCTGTGGTGTCTTGCTGGCCGCTGCGCTCGCCGTCAACGTGGCGGGTTGCAGCGCGGCCGGAGGCGACGCGAGTCGGCTCCAGTTCACCGTCAGCTTTCCCGCCGAGCGAAGTGCCGAGCCGATTGACGGGCGACTGCTGCTGCTCATCTCGACCGACGACAGCGCCGAGCCGAGGTTCCAGATCAACGACGGTCCGTCGACGCAGCTCGTCTTCGGCGTCGACGTCGACGGGTTGGCGCCTGGCGAGGAGGCCGTGATCGATGCCTCGGTGCTCGGCTACCCGCTCGACAGCATCGGGGACATTACCGCCGGCGACTATCAGGTCCAGGCGTTGCTGCACCGGTACGAGACGTTCAATCGCGCCGACGGCCACACGGTGAAGATGCCGATGGATCGGGGCGAGGGGCAGCATTGGAACCGGGCGCCAGGCAATCTCTACAGCGCACCGGCGCCGATCACGATCGACCCGGCCAGCAGCGAGACGATCGCGATCGGGCTCGACCAGGAGATCCCGACGATCGCCGATCCGCCGGAGACGAAGTACATCAAGCACGAGCGGATCGAGAGCAAGTTACTGACCGAGTTCTGGGGCCGGCCGATGCATCTCGGGGCGCACGTCCTGCTGCCCGAGGGGTTCGACGAGCATCCGGACGCACGGTATCCGCTGATCATCAATCACGGGCACTTTCCGTACGACTTCGGTGGGTTCCGCGAGGAGCCGCCCGACCCGGATCTCGAGCCTGACTACAGCGCCCGGTTCGACCTCGAGGGCTACAACCGGATCCAGCAGCAGGCTGCGCACGACTTCTACCAGGAGTGGACCGCGGCGGACTTCCCGCGCTTCCTGATCGTCGAGATCCAGCACGCCAACCCGTTCTACGACGATTCCTACGCCGTGAACTCAGCCAACCTCGGCCCGTACGGCGACGCGATCACCCACGAGCTGATCCCGTACCTCGAGGAGAAGTATCGCGGCATCGGCGAGGGGTGGGCGCGCTTCCTCTACGGCGGGTCCACCGGCGGCTGGGAGGCGCTCGGCGTGCAGGTGATGTACCCGGACGATTACAACGGCTGCTTCGCCGCCTGTCCGGATCCCATCGACTTCCGCGCCTACACGACCATCAACCTCTACGAAGACACGAACGCGCACCTCATGGACGGCGTCTGGAAGCAGACGCCGCGGCCCGGGCATCGCGACTACCTCGGCCATGTCGACTCCACGGTCGCGGATCAGAGCCGCAAGGAGCTCGTGCTGGGGACGAAGAGCCGCTCGGGCCAGCAGTGGGACATCTGGGAAGCGGTCTACTCGCCCGTGGGAGACGACGGCTACCCGAAGCGGATCTGGGACAAGCGGACGGGTGAGATCGATCGGGAGGTGGCCGAGTACTGGCGCGAGAACTACGACCTGCGGTACATCATGGAGCGCGACTGGGCGACGCTCGGGCCGAAGCTCGAGGGCAAGGTGCACATCTACGTCGGCGACATGGACAACTACTACCTGAACAATGCCGTCTACCTGACCGAGCAGTTTCTCGAAAGCACGACGAATCCTTACTACGGCGGCGAGGTGGACTACGGCGACCGCGCTGAGCACTGCTGGAACGGCGACCAGACGCGGTCGAACGCCCTCTCGCGCCTGCGTTATCACCAGATGTACGTGGACAAGATCCTGGCGCGCATCGACACCAGTGCGCCGGCCGGAGCAGATGTGACCAGCTGGCGATACTGAGATGTAGTTGCATTGCACGGAGAATAAAGTACGTAGCGCGAGGCTTCCGCCGAGCGACTCGTGAGGTGGACGTAGCGCGAGGCTTCAGCCGAGCGGGTTTCCGAACTGCACCAACTCGAGCAACTCGCGACGTGACCAGACAAGCGAGCCCCAGAACGGGTAGAGTTCCGGGCGATCGACCAGACCGGCTCGGACGGGGTTCTCCAACATGTAGCGCACCACGGTGGTCGTCGCCTCCTCATCGCGCAGCACGCGGTCGTGATAACCCTCCTGCCAGAGCGAGCCACACCGGGACGGCGCCACGCGAATCCGCTTCGCTGACGGAGCCTTGTGCAGAACAGCTTCGCATCGGAGCGCGCGTGCGTGCCCTCGATGAGGATGTGCAGGTGATTGGGCATGAAGCAGTACGCGGGAAGTGCGATCTCGAAGTTTCGGCACGCGCGAACGAGCTGCGATCTCACGAGTTCTACTGCTTCCGCGTTCGTGAAGTGCCGCGTGCGTCTGGCGGTGCACATCGTCAAGAAGTAGCGACGACGGCCCGTGTAGCAGACGGGTGCGAGGCGCGGGGGGCGGCGAGGCACGTGAGGTGGGGTGCAATCCATGAGCCACGATATGAGCCACGATCCGCTCGGCTGAAGCCTCGCGCTACGTACGTCACCGGGTGGCAACGCTGAAGCCTCGCGCTACGACATCCGGCGATCACAGACCCTTGGCGCCTTCGTAGCGCGAGGCTTCAGCCGAGCGGGATCTCGACCCAGTGTTCGAGCAGACTGTCAAACAGCCTTCCGCTGGCGCTCGGCTCAAGCCTTCGCGCTACGTACGACACGCCAGCCGGCGCTACGGACGTACACCGCAAGGGCCGGGCGGCGATTCGCGACCCGGCCCCTGCGTGGCGTGTGTTCTCGAGGTTCGACTGTTCGATACCGCACCTCCTGTTCTAGATTCCCCCCCTCGCCGGTCGCCTCATCTCCCCCCCCCCCGACTACCGCACCGTCGTCAGGCCGGCCGCGCCATCGTCCAGGTCTCCCCACACGAGACGGTCGCCCGTGACGTCGCTCCAGACGAGACTCTCGCCCCACACCATCCGGTCGCCCCACACGAGCCGCTCACCCCAGACAATGCGGAGATCCCAGGCCGGATCGTTCACGTAAATCTGGTCGCCCCAGATCACGCGGTCGCCCCAGACGAGCCGCTTCGCCCACGGCAGCTCTTGACCGTCGATCAACGTTGTTTCGGTGGGCATCGTGGTTCGCCGGATCTCGCCTTCTGGAACCAATGGGTCGAGCATTATGGCGAGTACCAGGGCCCCAGCGGCGTTCAACCCGCCGGCTCCCTGTGTGAGCGCGTCGTATCCATCCAGGGGAAGCGCCGTGTACTGCAGGATGGCCTTCACCGAGTTGGGCGTCAGCCCCAAGGAGCCACCGCAGTTTTTCCCCTTGCAGAATTCCCGCTGATTCGCCTGGATTACCAGGGCGACCACGCCGCTCGTCACGGCGGTCGCCATACTGGTTCCGCTCAGCCTCAGGAAGCTGTCCAGCGTCTTGCCAACCTTCGCTTCGATCTGCAGGGTGGGATTCTCGGTGAACAGCAAGCTGGTCTTCGTCGAGTTGCCCAGCAGGTGCGTGCCCGGGGCTACCAGGTCCGGTTTCGCGTAGCCGTCGAACCACGTCGGACCACGGGAACTGAAGGCCGGCACGATGTCATCGCCTCGCGCGCTCGTCTGACCCGTGTCGAGCGCCCCGACCGTGATGGCAGACGGCGCGTTGCCAGGCGACGTGATTCCCGCATAGCCTACCTGGCCCGTGTCGGGATTCTCGCCTGAGTTGCCGGCGGACACGACGACGACGATGCCGGCCCGCACGGCGGCCTCGACGGCCTGGACCAAGGGGTCGGTCGCCGCCGGCTCCAGAATTGGATGACCGAGTGAGAGATTGATCACCCGGATTCGCATGGCGTCCCGCTGCTCGATGGCGAATTGGATCGCCCGAAGGACGTCGCTCGTGCGACCCTGTCCGTTCTCGTCGAGGACCTTGAGGCCGACCAGCTCTATCCGTTTGGCGATACCACCCGACACCTTGCCATCGTTGCTGATCACGCCTGCCACGTGCGTCCCATGGCCGTAGTCGTCGTACGGCGCGGTCGCGACCGGTTGGTCACCCTGCGTGAAGTCGAAGAACGCATGGATACGCTTCGCCTTCAGCTCCTTCGACTCGGCGATGCCGGAATCGATCACGGCGACCCGCACGACCTTGTCGGCCTTGTTGTCGTCCTTCGATCCGTCGCTATCCTTCTTCGTGACGCCGAGCGTCGTGAGCAGCAACGCCCGACCGACCGCGAGTGTGCCGTCGTTGCCACTGGGTGGCTTCGGCGGCTTCTTAGACTTCTTGGACTTCTTCTTCTTGAACGCGCTGACCACCGCGTCGCTCGACACATGCTCGACCGACGGGTCATTCGCCAGCGCGGCCAGATCTTCGGCGTCGACGGCCACCGAGAGGGACCCGATCGCGGCATGTTCACCGGTGACGGCCTCGCCCCGAGCCTCGAGCATCTGCCGAACGGCCCGGCCCTTGCCCGGTTTCGTTTGAACGATGACTCGTCGCGGGCCTCGGTCCCCGCGCTCGAGGCTGGCGCTCAACGCGTCGTCGAGTTTCTTGTGCGGGCGATGCTTCGGGCCAGGCGCGGCCAGCGCGGCCCCGACCGGAAGCATCGAACAGATGACGGCAATCACCAACCAGCGGGTGGCTGGACACTGAGCGGATCTAACGGGTCAAGTCAATCGCATATGCGGTTCCTTCTGTCAGTCTCTTCAGTTTGCGCCGGCGCTACCCGTCGTCGCCGCGACCATTCGGGCGGTGCCGTGCCCGACATCCTCGACATAGCAACGGGCGTGCCGAGTAGGTTGATTTCATGTAAGTCTCCGAGTAGGAAGGTCTTACGTGGATCTTGAACGTGTGGGTGCGGAGCGGGGTTTCGCCCGAAGTACCTGAGTTTCCAGTCACGCCCTGAGGCGGGACGCGCAGGGACGCCGATTCTGGAGCAAAACTCGAGATCTCGTCTCCCTCGGAATGAGGCACCCGGGTCGAGCAATGAGACACCGTGAGCAGCGATTCACGACTCGTCTGGTCAGCGTCAGACGAAGAACGAAAATTAGTACGCAGATGTGTGCAGGAGTGCGAGGCTGGGGCCGTTCAAGGGTTCAAGGGTGCCTAGGTTCCAGAGTTCACGGAGGCGCCTTGGCAGGCGCATCACTTTCGAATGCCCCGCGCGTCTCACGCCCGGATCGCACGTCTCACTCCTTGCGTACGTAGCGCGCCGGCTTCAGCCGAGCGGATCTCGAAACAGCGCGAAGCCTTACGCGAGCCGGCTGGGTCACAATACGGACGTGGACGATGCGATCGTCATCGGCGGCGGGCCGGCGGGCAGTACGGCGGCGCATCTGCTGGCGCGGTGGGGGCACTCGGTCTCGGTGATCCATCGGGCTCCTCGGACCGAGCTCGACCTGGCGGAGTCTTTACCGCCGAGTTGCCTGCGGCTGATCGAGCGACTCGGCCTGCTCGAGGCGGTCGATGCGGCGGGCTTCATGCGGACACACGGCAACACGGTCTGGTGGGGAGCGGCGGAGGCACGGTCGGAGGCGTTTCCGGACGGAGCCTTCGGCTACCAGGTACGGCGGACCGCGCTGGAGGCGGTGCTGCTGCAAGCGGCGGAGGCAAGTGGCGCGCGTGTGGTGCGCGACCACACGGCCCGTAGGGTCTCGCTCGAGACGCCGGCGATGGTCGTCTGCGAGTCGGTCGACGGTGCGCGCCAGGAGCTGTCAGCCCGGTTCGTGCTGGATTGCTCGGGTCGGGCCGGCGTGATCGCCAACCAAGGGTTTCGCGTGCAGCAACGGCGCCAGCGAACTGTAGCCATCGTCGGTGTCTGGCGCAGCGACGCCGGCTGGGGTCTGCCCGACGAGAGCCACACCCTCGTCGAGACGTATGGCGACGGCTGGGCCTGGTCGGTGCCGGTCTCGGCGACGGATCGATATGTGACAGTCATGGTGACGCCGGGCGTGACGGATCTCGAACGCGGTTCTCGGCTGACCGCCGCGTACGACGGCGAGCTGCGGAAGACGCGGCATCTTTCGTCGCTCGTCGCTCAGGCGAATCGCCTGGCGCCGGTGTGGTCGCTCGATGCATCGCTCTATGGCGCCCAGCGGTTTGCCGGGCCAGGGTTCCTCCTGGTGGGTGATGCCGGATCCTTTATCGAGCCCCTGTCGTCGTTCGGCGTCAAGAAGGCGCTCGCCTCCGCGTGGGCCGCCGCCGTCGTGGTGCACACGTGCCTCACGAAGCCGGAGGTGTCAGAGACCGCGCTCGAGTTCTTCGACGCGCGTGAACGGCGCGTCCACGCGAGCTATCAGCGACAGTCGGCACGGTTCTTTCACGAGGCGTCCGAGACGCACGCGCACCCGTTCTGGGCTGGCCGCTTCACCGACGCCGACGTGACGGCGCTGGATGCCATCGGCGACGACACGGTTGACGTCGTCGAGCTGCGAGAGGACGCGGAGGTCGTGGCGGCGTTCGAGGCGCTGAAGGCTGCGCCAGCCATCCGGCTCCGGCCGACTGACGTCCTGCGCACCGACCAGCGTCCAACCATTCAGGGCAACGAGGTCGTCTTGGAGCAGCGGATCGTCTCGCCCCAGTTGCCGGGCGCACCGGACGGGGTGCGCTACCTTCGCGGCGTTGACTTGCCGATGCTTGTCGGGATGGCGAGCGACCACTCACAGGTTCCGGATCTATTCGAGGCGTACAGCCGTGATTGCAATCCGGTACCCCTGCCGGATTTCCTGGGGGCGCTCTCCGTGCTGCTGGGGAAGGGGTTCGTGGAAAACGCGATGGGGTTGCGCGGATGAAGCCTTCGGGGTGACGAACGAGCCTGCCGCTGACGCTTGGCTAAAGCCGGCGCGCTACGTACGCCCGGGTGTTCGCGACGCTCCGGACGGGTTGCACGTTATTCGTACGTAGCGCGCCGGCTTCAGCCAAGCGCCAGCGGAAGGCTACCGAGCGATCCCGTGGACAGGTTTGTGTCCGCTCGCGTGCTGTGCTACAACCAACCCATCCAGACGCTCATGCTCTCGAAAACGGTCGTGCCGCCAGCCGTCCTCGTCTCCCTCGCCCTCTGGGCGTCTCCCCTCGCCGCCCAGACGCCGGAGTCTGAGACGTCTCCGGCCGAACAGGGCTTCCCGGTTCACGACCAACGAGTGAACGACGCCTGTGGCGTCTGCCACGAGCCGGATGCTGAAGGCCGGCTGACGCGGATCTCGGAGCGCCGTGACACGCCGGAGGGCTGGCAGCGGACGATCAGGCGCATGGCGGCCCTGCATGGGTTGGCGGTCACGCCGGACGAGGCTCGTGCCGTCCTCAAGGTGTTGTCGAATGAGCTAGGCCTTGCGCCGGAGGAAGCGCGCGCCGGGGCGTTCCACGTCGAGCGCCGTCCGGACGACTACACCTATGCCGCCGACCGCGAGACCGAGCAGACCTGCACCGCCTGCCACTCCATCGGTCGGGTGATCAACCAGCGCCGGACGAATGCCGAGTGGGAGCTGCTGATCGCGATGCACCGCGGTTACTACCCGCTGGTCGACTCGCAGGTCTTTCGCCGTCCGGTGCCACCCGGTACCCCCGACTCGCTCGAGCGTTCGGATGTCCCCGACGCGGATGACGGCATGCACACGGTCGACCGCGTCATCGAGCATCTTTCAGAGACGTTTCCGCTGCACACGCCCGAGTGGACCGCCTGGTCCGCCACCATGCGCGCCGCGCGGCTGGAAGGCACCTGGGTGCTGTCAGGACATCAGGCCGGGAAGGGTGCGCTGTTCGGTCAGGTCACGCTGACGGCCGTTCCGGACGCGGACGGTGAGTTCGAGAGCCAGGTCACGTACGTGCACGGACGAGACGGCAGCTCAGTGAGCCGAAGCGGCCGCGTCATCGTCTACACCGGATTCCAGTGGCGCGGGCGCACGACGAGCCCCTCGGATGCGCTCGAAGAGAATGCCGCCTGGCGTGAAGTCTTGTTCGTGGATCGGGACGGCCAGGGCGCGTCCGGTCGGTGGTTCCAGGGCGCCCATGATGAGACGGGCGTGGACGTGACGCTGCGGCGCGATTCGGGAGCGCCAGCAATCGCGGGTGTATATCCGGCGTCGGTTCGCACATCCATCGGCAGCCACGAGATCCGCATCCACGGCGCGAACCTGGCCGCGGTGACCGCAGTCGACATCGACCTGGGTCCGGGCGTCTCGATCACGGCGGTGCGCGATCCGAGTCCGAACGGCGTCACCGTCACGCTCGACGTGGCCGACGACGCACCGGTGGGTGCGCGCGATCTCCTCGTCGGCAGCGTCGTGCATCCGAGTGCCCTGACCGTCTACGATCGGGTCGGAACGCTCCGCGTCGCGCCGGCGTCGGGGATGGCGCGCGTCGGCGGCGTCGTGTTTCCGAAGCAGTACCAGCAGTTCGAGGCTCTTGCGTACCACGATGGTCCCGACGGGGAGTCGAACACGGAAGACGACCTGCCACTGGGCCCGGTGGAGGCGACGTGGAGCGTCGAGGAGTACTCGGCGACGTTCGTTGACGACGATGTCGACTTCGTCGGGGCGATTGACGCGAGCGGACTGTTCACGCCGGCGGCGGATGGTGTGAATCTGGAGCGCATGGATCCCAACGGATCGAACGCGCGAAACAATGTCGGGGACGTCTGGGTCGTGGCCTCCTACACGCCCGAGGGCACGACCGCATCGGCCAGGTCGCTGCGTGCTCGTGCACACCTGCTGGTCACCGTGCCGCTCTACATGCGCTGGGAGCCGAGGCCGAGCGCGCCATGACTGCGACTCCGCGCCTGGCGCTTCGCGAGATGCATCGGTTCGAGGCAGCCGGCCAACCGTTCGTCTACCTCGTCCCGAGCGCGGCCGTGTTTCAGCTCGACGGGCCGGCCCACGCCATCGTCGAGGCGCTCGATGAAGGCCCGAGGTCGGCGACGGATCTGGTCGGCGCACTGGTCGACCGTTTTGACAAAGAGGCGGTGATCGGGACCATCGGTGAGCTGCTCGCCGTCCGCGCCATCGGCGAGATGGCGGCGGCACCGGAGCCGATGCCGAAGATCCTGCCGCTGGCGCCGTTCCCGCTCACGACGATGGTCCTGAACGTCACGAACCAGTGCAATCTGGCGTGCACGTACTGCTACGAGTACGGCGAGGACAAACTCGTGGACACGGCGAACGGGTCACAGCCGAAGTTCATGAGCGAGGAGACGGCGCGCCAGAGCGTGGATTTCATGCTGAAGGAGTCGGGCGACAATCCGGTCGCTCACCTGACGTTCTTCGGGGGAGAGACGCTGCTGAATCTGCCGGTCCTGAAGTCGAGCATTGCGTACGCGCGCGAGCGGGCGGCCGCGGTGGGTAAACGGGTCGAGTTCAACCTGACGACGAACGCGACGCTGCTCAAGGCGGACGTCATCGAGTTCCTGGCCGACAACGACGTCGGCGTGACCATCTCGATCGACGGACCGCGGGAGATGCAGGACAAGTTCCGCGTCTTTCACAACGGCGCTGGCAGCTACGACGTCGTCCTGCCGAAGATCAAAGCGCTGCTACGTCGGCATCGGAGCAAGCCGATCGGCGCCCGCGTCACCTTGACGTCCGAGGTGCTCGACATCAAACGGATCTACGACCATCTCACCGAGGAGGTCGGCTTCTGGGAGGTGGGGTTCGCCCCGGTCACGACCGCGCCCGGGCGCGACTATGCCATTGAGCACGACGGATTCGACGGCATGCTCGGGCAGTTCCAGGCCCTGGCCGAGGATTTCCTCGAGGCGGCGGCCGACGACCGACATCACGGCTTCTCGAACGTTCGAGAGACGCTGCAGGAAATCCACAAAGGCGTGAGCAAGGCGTACCCGTGCGGCGCCGGTCTCGGGCTGATGGGCGTGGCGACGGACGGCGACGTCGCGCTGTGCCATCGGTTTGCCGGCTCCGACGAGCATCGGCTCGGCACGGTCGCCGATGGGATCGACCGCGACGTGCAGTCGGCATTTCTCGAGAAGCACCACCTCGCGAACAAGACCGATTGCCACTCGTGCTGGGCGCGGCCGCTTTGCTCGGGCGGCTGTTATCACGAGGCGCACACGCGGTACGGGACGACGGAAGGTCCGAACCTTCACTATTGCGACTGGATCCGGGGCTGGACCGCGACCTGCCTCCGGGTTTACGGGGAGCTGTCGGTGCGGAATCCTCGCTACCTGCAGCAATTCGACGATCAGGTGAATCATGAGACACCTCGCGCCAGTCAATCAGAAAGCGAAGCGGGTCGAGCAGTACCTGCAGCCGGCTGACGCCGCGCAGCGTAGCGAGCCCCAGGCAGACGATGTCGTGGCGCTGCAGAGTGGCCCGCCGCAGACGCCCAAGCCGCACATTCCGCTCGGTTGCACGTTCGTGTTTTCACCAGGCTGGGAGGCGGACAGCACGGGCGGGACGGCTGGACTGTGCCAGCCGGTGGAGCGGGATCTGTTCGACTGTCACCTCGGTTGCTACTGGCCGGCGCAGGTACCGGATCAGCTGAATCATGCACCGGACTGGACGAGCACGTGTGCGGCAGCGCAGAAGGATTGGCGGAAAATCGACCTTATTTTTCCGTAGAGCGGTTCAAATGGTTCAAGGGTTCCAGGGTTCCAGAGTTCGAGGTAGCTCGCCTATGCGGCTGAGGCTCGGGTCATCGCTTTTTCTTATCGGCCTGATGCTCGCGTTCGTCCTCGGCTCGCCTGCGGCTGTCGAGGCGCAGGTGCGTCAGGGTGGAGGTGACGGCACCATCTACGTCGGGGGCTACGGGAACTCGATCATCATCATCGATGAGGCGACGGAGCAGGTCGCCGGTGAGATTCCGCTGCAGACCGGGATGTCGCGCTCGCTGGTGCTGTCGAAGGATCGGACGAAATTCTATTCGCTCAACACGATGCTCGAGGCGTTCGAGACGGTCGACATCGCATCGCGCACGACGCTCGACTCGTTCACCCTGAGCGAGGGGAGCCGGAAAGTCCGGATTCGCGGCGTGGCGGTCGACCCGCTCGATCGCTACGTGATCTTGCTAATCCGACCGGCGACGCTGCACATCGACCGGTTCGAGATCGAGCCGGCCACTCTGGTCCAGGTCGATCTCGGGACCCACGAGATCACGCAGACGATTCCGTGGCCGGACGGCAAGGAGCGAGACCGCATCTCGATGGTCTTCTCGCCGGATGGCGACTTCCTCTACTTCATGGGCGACGACATCATCGTCTACGAGACGGACGGCTTCACCGAGGTCGACCGCTGGGAGCTGTCGGCACCGCTCGAGTCCGGCCTGGGCGCGATCAGCCTTGGCGCCCGAGACGACTTCAGAGAGGACCCGGGTTTCTTCACCGGCCTGTTCCGAACCTCGGACCCGGTCCAGGGCCGTCGCATGATGGGCGTGGCTCGCGTCAACCTCGCCGAACGCGACCTTGATTTCTTCACGCTCGGACCCTCCGAGGCGATCGGCTTCGCACTTGCTCCGGACCGGCAGACGGCCTACGGATTGTTGCAGCAGATTCATCGCTACGAATTCTGGACGATCGATCTCGAACAGCGACGCGTCACCGACCGCACGCCGTTCCGCGGACGGCCCCGGATGGCGCTGACGACCAGCACGAACGGTGAGCTGCTGTACGTGTACCAGGCCGGTAACACGATCGATCTGTACGACGCCGAGACGAAGGCGTATCTCCGCACGATCACGCTCGACGCTGACCTGACGACGGACCTGTTCGTCGTGCCGAAAGAGCCGGGGGCCGTGGGCCAGGGCCCAGGAATCGGGGAACCCTGATCCCCAAGCGCGCGCTGATCCCAGATCCCTGATCCCCGATTCCGTGATCCCCGATCCCCGATCCCCGGTCCCTGATCCCCGTCCCGCCGAACTCCGCCGCGCGTTCGCCTATATCGTTCCCTACTGGCGACGTTTGGCCCTGGTGCTCGGTCTGAGCCTGTTCGGCACGGCCCTGTCGCTGTATCTCCCGTATCTCTCCAAGGGGCTGGTCGACGAGGCGCTACTGGGGCGAGACATGCGGGCCCTGGTCCGGATCGTGGCGCTGTTCGGCGGCATCACGCTCCTCAGCTTCGGGCTGAACGTCGTCAGCGGCCTTCGGTACACGCGCGTGTCGGCGGAGATCTTGTTCGACATGCGGCTGGCGCTGTACCGCCATCTGCAACGCCTCTCACCCAGGTTCTACGCCCGCACGAAGCTCGGCGACATCGTTTCGCGGATCAATACCGACATCGGTGAGATCCAGCGTGTGGCCGCGGAGGCAGCGCTGGCCTGGGTCGGCAACGTCCTGTTTCTCGTTGGAACCGTCGCGATGCTCGTCTGGCTCGACGTGCGGCTGTTTCTCGTGAGCGTCCTGTTCGTGCCGCCTGGCCTCTGGGCGCTGGTGCACTACCGCCGACGCCTCGAGGGCAGGGTCACGGTGCTGCGCGAACGAAGCGCCGACATCGGGAGCTTCCTGATCGAGACGCTGCAGGGCATGCGCCTCACGGTCACGTCCAACGCGCAGGAGCGCGAGACCGATCGGTTTCGGGCGAAGAACGATTCGTTCATCGCGGCCCTGATGTCGATGCAGTGGCTCACGTACCTGGCGGGTGGGCTACCGGGGCTGATTCTCTCCGGCAGCACCGCGGTCGTGTTCCTGTACGGCGGCCAGCGGGTGATTGCTGGAGCCATCACGCTGGGCACGTTCGTGGCGTTCATGGCCTACCAGACGCGACTGCTCCAGCCGATCCAGGCGCTGATGGGGCTCTACGCCAGCCTGGCGACCGCCCGCGTGTCGCTGCGGCGCGTGCATCAGATCCTGGACGTTGCACCGGACGTCCACGAGGGGGCCGATCCGGTGTCGCTCGACGGGATGCGTGGCGACGTCGAGTTCGATAGCGTCTCGCTCACGCTCGACCGCGGCATCAAGGTCCTGGACGATGTGAGCTTCACCGTGCGCGGCGGAGAGACCCTGGCGATCGTCGGGCCGAGCGGAGCCGGCAAGTCGACCATCGTGGACCTGCTGCTCCGTCTCATGGACCCGGATGACGGTCGCGTGCGGATCGACGGCCACGACCTGCGAGCCGTGCGGCTCGACGATATCCGGCGATACGTCGTGCCGGTCGATCAGGAGCCGTTCGTCTTCAACACGTCGATCGGGGAGAACCTTCGGTACGCTCGACCGAACGCGACGGACGAGCAGCTGGGGGATGCGGTTCGGGCCGCGGGTCTGGCCGATTTCGTTGACGGTTTACCGGAGGGTCTCGCTACCCAGGTGGGCGAGCGAGGCCTGGCGCTCTCGTCGGGCGAGCGTCAGCGCATCGCCGTGGCGCGTGCCTTTCTGGCCGATCCGGCGGTCCTGATATTGGATGAGCCGACAGCGTCGCTCGACCCGATCGCCGAGCGGCAGGTCGTGCGGGGCTACGAGGCTCTGATGCGCGATCGCACGACGATCGTCATCTCCCATCGTGTCGGCCTTGCACTCCAGGCCGACCGTGTCATCGTCCTCGACGATGCGAAGCTCGTCGAGGAAGGCTCGGCGGCGGATCTGCAGGCGGCCGGCGGGGCCTTCGCCCGACTCTTCGGTCGAAGCGAGACCGTCACACCGTAGACCGCCATGTGTCCGTCTCGACGCGCGGCTGCCACCGAGCTCATTCGCCTGGATGATCCGCGGCTCGCCGGCCTTTCCGGCCGTGGTATTCGGGTCGCGGTGATCGACAGCGGCGTGCACGCGTCCCATCCACACGTGGGCGCCGTGGACGCTGGGGTCGCGATCGATCGCGACCTCGTCGAGCACGACGACTGGGTCGATCGCCTGGGCCACGGTACCGCGGTCGCTGCCGCGATCCGGGAGAAGGCGCCCGGGGTGCAGCTCGTCGCCGTGAAGATCTTCGACCGTGAGCTGTCGACCCGGTCGGACGTGCTGGTACGCGCGATCGACTGGGCATCTGAACGGCAGGTCCCACTCGTCAATCTCAGTCTCGGGACCACGAGCGTCGAGTCCGAGACCGCCCTGCGCGAGGCTGTCGAGCGTGCGTGCCGCGCGGGTACGGTCATCGTGACGGTGCGGCAGGAGAACGGGCCGCGCTGGCTGCCTGGCGTCGTGCCGGGCGTCGTGCCAGTGGACGTAGACTGGGACTGCCCGCGCGACGCGATTCGCATGGTGTCGTGGAAGAACGGCGAGCCGTCGTTCCTCGCTTCGGGGTATCCGCGGCCCATCCCGGGTGTGTCGGTAGATCGCAACCTGCATGGCGTCAGCTTCGCCGTGGCCAACGTGAGCGGCTTTCTGGCACGCGCGGCCGAAGCCGATCCGGACGTCTCGCCGGTCAGTGCGCTGCGTGCCGCGGTGGGTTGACCGCGAATCGGAGAGATCGGCCGCCCGTCCGGGCGTCCGTTTCCACGGCGCTGAGCCGGGTTGCGAGCTCGACCGGCGCCGCGAGGTGCACGAGCAGCAGGTCCGCAGCCTGCAAGGCCTCGATCAGCACGTCGGCATCGACCGGTCGCGCGGCCCGTGCAGCCACCCGGCAAGCTTCCACGACCAGCACCCCCAGCGCCATCTCCACGGCGACCATCGTCGTCCGCAAGCCGTCGCCCTGATGGGCGTACCAGCTGGCGAAGCTTCGCGCCGCAAGGAAGCGGCGAACGGGTCGGCTCATCTCGCCCCAGCTCGGTTCGACCCATCGGGCCCACGCCGCGTGCAGTGCCGGCATCTCCGATGGGATCGCGATCGGCACGTGGCTCGGCAACTCTTCTGGCACGGCGCCTCGGGCGAGGGTGTGCAACGAGCGGGCGCGCTCGAGGTCGACGGTGCCCTCGGAGGTCTCTGGCATCCAGGCGACGCGGCGCTCGCAGATGTCTTCGAGGTGTTCGCCGAGACTCGCGACGTCGGCCGCCCAGCCACGGACGGCCTCGGCGTCATCCACGAGCGCTCGCACGGCCTGTTCGGGTGTCAGCTCGTCACGGTTCAGGGTTTGGACGAGGTGATGCTCCCAGCGTTCGTACTCTGGCCAGCCCATGAGTGTGCCCGGTCGCAGGAGTGGCGGAATCGCATCGCGCACGTCGAGGCCGTCGAGAGACCCTGCGGTGAGCAGACTGGCTGGCGCCCGCACGATGCGCAAGTCGGCCGGGGAGTCTACCAGCATCCGAGCGGCAGTGGGGCAGTAGTGCGAAAGGGTCACCGACGTGTGGTCGGGCCCCAGAACGCTCACTCGTGGGAACTGCTGACACTGCACCGGCAACCGCCCGATGCCCAGCTGGCGATGAATGGCGCAGCGGGTGTCGGCGTCGAGGAAGACGCAGGCGCCGCTCGAGTCAGCGACTACGACCGCGGCGACGTCTCGCGGTGCACGGTTCGGAGCCAGAAACGGTCCGTCGTCGTCGGTCGGCCGACTCGTTCGCAGGGCGCCTGACTCGAGCGCGTTCGTGAGAAACACGAGCGCATCCGGCGCGACCGGCAGATGCCAGCCGGTACGGCAGCAGGTGCCGGAGTGAGCGCAGCGATAGTTCGCGTGGATGCTCAGACAGCGCACGGACACTGTGTAGAGGATATGCGAAGGGATGGTGGGTGGTGATTGGTGGGCCGGGGTCAAGACGCTTGGAACCACGCACTATCAATCAATGTATCGTATGATTATCGTATGAACAAGAAGGCCATCTCCGTGACGCTGTCCCCCGACAACCTGGTCTGGCTCCGGGCGCGGACGCTCGTGGAGCAGAATCGCAGCATCAGTGAGACGCTCGATCGTCTCGTGCGCCAGGCGCGCAGCGGACAGGACGGTCGGCTCGCCGAGGTACGGTCGGTCGCCGGCAGCGTCACGATCGACGAGCGGGATCCGGATCTCTCGACGGCAGACGCCGTCGTCCGCGATCTGTTTTCCCGGTCGCTGGCCCGGCCACACGGCGAAGCCGAAGTCGAGGCCGGTGACGTGCTGAGCGCGAATCGTGTGGCGGAGAAGCGTGGCCGTGGCTGATCTCCCGGCCGCCGTCACCGACACGCACGCGCTCATCTTCCACGCGGCTGGTGGGCACCGGCTCGGAAGGCGCGCCGCCCGGCACTTCGCCGCGTGCGAGCAGCAACAGGCCCTCCTCTACGTGCCCGCCATCGTGATGTGGGAATGCAGCTTGCTCGTCCGGATCGGTCGGGTGATTCTCGGCCAGTCCGTACGGGCGTTCTTCGACGATCTGTTCAGCAACCCAGCGTATCAGCCGCTCGATCTCACACCCGAGCAGGTGCTGCTGGCGGACGAATGGCAACCCAACTGCGACCCGTTCGATGCCCTGATCTGTGCCGCAGCCCGGAGCCTCGATCTTCCGCTAGTCACGCGCGACACGGAGATCAGGAAGTCGCGGCTGGTGAGGGTGGTATGGTGAGGGTACCGGCCCGAGTTCAATGAGGGCCCCGCGTCCTCTGTCCTGAGCCGTCTGTATCACATGAAGGTCGCCACCTGGAACGTGAACGGGATTCGAGCCCGCTGCGCGCAGCTGCAGGCGTGGCTTGCGCGGGACCAACCGGACATCGTGTGTCTTCAAGAAATCAAGGCGGCGCCGGATCAGTTGTTCGGCCTGTGCGACGTCGACGATTACTGGGTGCGCTGGCACGGCATGAAGGGGTACTCGGGCGTCGCGGTTCTCGTCCGCAGGGCCTTCCATGAGAAGGAGCCGGAGTTCGCGGTGCCCTCGTTCGACTTCGAAACCCGCATTCTCGTGGCGACGCTCGACGATTTGACCGTAGCCTCGGTGTACGTGCCGAACGGCGGAAAGGACTTCACGGCAAAGCTGCGGTTCTTCGACGACCTCGAGACGTTCGCCGTGCAGAGGCTGTCGGCTGCCGGTGATCTTGTCATCTGCGGCGACCTCAACGTCACGCGCAGCGAGATGGATGTGCATCCGAAAGAACGCAAGCCGAAGGCGATCGGTCAGCTCCCGGAGGAGCGCGCCTGGCTCGAGCGCATGCTGTCCCACGGACTCGTGGACGTCGGTCGATCGCTCGACCCGGACAACGACGAGATGTTCAGCTGGTGGGCGCCGTGGCGCAACATGCGCCAGAAGAACATCGGCTGGCGCTTGGACTACCTGCTCGCGAATGCCGAGCTCGGCCGCCGCGCGACCGAGTGCCCGGTCCTGAGGGACGTCGGCACCAGCGACCACGGGCCCGTGATGGGGGTGTGGTGAGGGCGACCGCGGCATGCCGCGGAATGTTGAATGTTGAATGCCGAATGTTGAATTGTCGCGGAATGTTCACGGAACTGAACGATGTCGTGAAGCCCCTGCGAACTCTTGAACGGCCCTGCGCCCATGTCTCTCGAGCCTCACTGGAACCACATCTACTCGACGAAGCAATCTGACGAGGTCAGCTGGTACCAGACCGAGCCGACGGTCTCGCTGCGGCTGATCGACGGGCTCGCGTTGCCGCCGGATGCCGGTGTCATCGACATCGGGGGCGGGGACTCCCGCTTCGTCGATCACCTGCTCGCCCGCGGATTCGACCGTGTCTCCGTGCTCGACATCTCCGGCGCGGCGCTTGCCCGGGCGAAGGCACGGCTCGGGGCTGCGCAGCATCGCGTCACCTGGATCGAAGCCGACGTCACCGAAGCGTGGCAGAGCGCGTCCGCGGGTCTCTGGCACGACCGGGCGGTGTTCCACTTCCTGACGGAGGCCGGGGCCCGTGCCAGCTATCTCACGCATCTTCGCCGAATCGTCGAGCCGCGGGGCCACGTCATCTTGGCGACGTTCGCCCTCGACGGTCCCGAGAAGTGCAGTGGCCTGCCGGTCGTCCGCTACTCGGCCGACACGCTCGCAGCCGAGCTCGGGCCAGGGTTCGGGCTGGAAGAGACGCTCAACGAGGCCCACCCGACACCGTTCGGCACGACCCAGGCCTTCTGCTACTGTCACTTCCGCCGTGCGTAGATGCGACGGCCTTAGAACACGTATCACGTGCCAATCGCGACGAGATTCATGACCGTCCGTTGCTCTCTCGACACGAATGTAGGATCGTGAGTGAGATGGTCGAGCGGGCATGAAGCCACGCTCGGCATGTAGCCGCAGGCGACGACATCGTCGTCATCGTCTTCGTTGACAGGAGGTTTTGTCCCTCAAAATGGAGGATCTGGGGAGGAACCGTGGCGACCCTCAACATCAAGAATCTCTCTGACGCACTCTACCGCAAGCTCCAGAAGCGCGCGAAGAAGCACCATCGGTCAGTTGCCCAGGAGGTGACCACCATCCTGGCCGAGGCCGTGGAGCAGCCTGAGCCTCTCTCGATCCTCGATCTACAGGGGCTCGGCAAGGACGTCCGGATGGACCGTCGACGCCGCGATGCACGTCGAGGCGGAGCGGCGTTCTTGGGACTGATCGACGACCTGGGATCGGGACTGGTCGCGGTCGATACGTCCGACTTCATCTACTTCACAGAGGAACACCTGGACCACCTTCCGATCGTCAAGCCGCTGTTCGAGCAGATCGACGCAGACCGGCGCATGGCAGTGACCTCTGCCTTGACGCTGCTCGAGGTTCTGGTCGAAGCCGCGCCCTGCGACACCCTCCTACCGAGGACGCTATAATCGCCCGGTCGCATCAAACTCGGAGTTGGCACGAATGCCCGCCCACCGTAGCGGTGGGCGAAGGTGGGCCACCACGAACCCTGGGATCCTGGCACCCTTGGACCCCGGGACCGACAGCGTTCCCCATGAGGATCTCCATGACCGTTTCCCCAGCCCGACGGCTGACTCGAGCGTTTGCCTTTGCCCTGATCGTCGCCGTAGCGCTGAGCGCCTGCAACGGCGGTGCCGACTCAGCCTTCAGGATCGAAGTCTCCTTCCCTGAATCCCTCGAGTCGGAACCACTCGACGGCCGCGTCATCGTCGTCCTGTCGACGAACGACGATGACGAGCCGAGGTTCCAGGCGAGGCGTGGCCTCGGCACGCAACCCATCTTCGGCATCGACGTCGACGGCCTGGCGCCTGGCCAGCCGGCGGTGCTCGACGGCAGCGTCCGCGGCTATCCGGTCGAATCGCTCGACGAGCTGCCGGCGGGCGACTACTTCGTGCAGGCCGTCCTGAACCGCTACACGACATTCGAACGCGCCGACGGCCACACGATCAAGGCCCACATGGATCAGTGGGAAGGGCAGAAGTGGAATCGCTCGCCCGGAAATCTGCTCAGCGAACCGACGACGGTCACCATCGATCCGGCAGCGGGCGGCACGGTCTCTATCGATCTCTCATCCGAGATTCCACCGATCGACCCACCGGAGGATACGGAGTTCGTCAAGCACATCACGTTCCGGAGCGACATCTTGAGCGACTGGTGGGGCCATGACATCCAGCTGGGCGCGGTGGTCGTCTTGCCACCGGGCTTCGACGATCATCCCGACGCGCGCTACCCGGTGGCGTACCTCCAGGGGCACTTTCCGCGGACGTTCACCGGCTTTCGCGAGGATCCGCCCGGCGATGATCTCGAGGGTCGCGCCCGTGCGCGCGCCGAGGGCGCGTATCGCTTCTATCAGGACTGGACCTCGGGCCGGTTGCCCAAGTCGCTGATCGTCCTGATCCAGCACCCGACGCCGTTCTACGACGACTCATACGCGGTGAACTCGGAGAACAACGGTCCCTACGGCGATGCGCTCACGCAGGAGTTCATTCCGAGAGTCGAGGAGCAGTTCCGCGCCATCGGCGAGCCGTGGGCTCGCACGGTCTACGGTGGGTCGACCGGCGGCTGGGAGTCGCTCGCCTGGCAAATCTTCTATCCCGACATGTTCAACGGCACCTGGACGTTCTGCCCCGACCCGGTGGACTTCAACTACTTCCAGATGGTGAACATCTACGAGGACGATAACGCGTTCTACCCGAACAGCGAGTGGAAGACGAGCGCGATCCGGCCGTGGCAACGCGGCACGGACGACCGGGTAACCATGAACCAGCGCGACGCGAGCCACTTCGAGGCGGTGCTCGGGACGAAGGGGCGATCGGGCGACCAGATGGACATCTTCATGTCCGTATACGGCCCGGTCGGTGACGATGGATACCCGAAGCTGCTGTACGACAAGTGGACGGGTGAGATCGACAAGGCCGTCGTCGAGTACTGGCGCGAGAACTACGACCTCAATCACATCCTCCAGCGCGACTGGGAGACGCTCGGGCCGAAGCTCGTCGGCAAGCTACACATCTACATGGGCGACATGGACACGTATTTCCTGGAGGAAGCGACGTTCCTCATGCAGGAGTTCCTGGAGAGCACGACCGAGCCGTACTACGACGGCACGTTCGACATCGGCGCGCGCCAGCCGCACTGCTACTCCGGGACGCCCGAGTTTCCTGGCCAGACCTCACATCATCGGGTGTTGCCGCTCATGCAAGAGCGGATACTCTCCACCGCGCCGGCCGGAGCGGATACGAGAAGCTGGCGTTATTAGGGGCGGCGCGGAACGAACACGGAACTTGCACGGAACGAAAACGGAACGACACGGAATGTGAACGGGTCGGTGGGCGGATTGGTCACCGAGTGTCGCAGGGGGTCCGGGGCGCTGCGACGCCCTCCTAGATTGGCATCGACGGGGTCATCCTATCTCTGAACTCGCTCTGTCTGTCCGTGGCATCCGCAAGCAGTACCCGGGGGTACTGGCGGTCGCCGGCGTCGACCTCGAGGTGCGCCGTGGCGAGGTCTTCGGCCTGCTCGGTCCGAACGGCGCCGGCAAGACCACGACCCTGGAGATGATCGAGGGCCTGACTGCGCGCGACGACGGCGATATCGAGATCCTCGGTCTGACCTGGGAACGCGACGGCCGCGCGATTCGGTCACGCATCGGCGTCCAGCTGCAAGCGACCAGCCTGTTCAATAAAATCACCGTGCGCGAAGCCCTCGATCTGTTCGCCGGCTACTATCCGCGCTGCCGCCCAACCGACGACCTGTTGCGCTTGGTCGCCCTCGAGGAGAAGGCCGACGCCTACCACGCGACGCTGTCGGGCGGGCAGATGCAGCGCCTGGCCCTGGCCCTGGCCCTCGTCAACGATCCGGAGTTGGTGTTCCTCGACGAGCCGACGACCGGGCTCGACCCGCAGGGGAGGCGGTCGTTGTGGGAGTTGGTTCAGCAAATGCAGGCGGAAGGCCGGACGGTCGTGCTGACGACACACTACATGGACGAGGCCGAGGCGCTGTGCGACCGGCTGGCGATCATGGACCACGGCACAGTGCTGACCGGCGGCACACCCCCTGAGCTCATCGCCGGACTCGCCATCCCGAGTGTCATCGAGCTGACCTTTACCGGCGAGGCGCCGGAGCCGGCCGGATTCGGCGCCAGGCTCGGGATCGATATCGAGCCGCGCGGCGAGCGCTGGGAGATCCCGACTCGGGACCCGAAGGGTTTGCTCGGGCGGCTCCTCGACATCGCCGAGCGCGAAGCGCTGCCATACGAACAGGTCCACATCCGCCGGGCGAGCCTCGAGGATGTGTTTCTGCACTTGACCGGGTGCAGCCTACGGGAGTGAAACGATGCAGGAGAGACACCTGAATCCGGCGGTACTGCTGTGGCGCCAGTTCGTCATCGAGTGGAAGTTGTATGCGCGCGACCGACACGCGATGTTCTGGGGCTTCATGTTTCCGATCGCGCTGTTGGTCGGTCTCGGCACGGTGTTTAGCTCCGGCGAATCGCCGCGCCTGACGCTGATATGGGTGCCGCCGGTCGTCGTCGATCACCGCGACGATGCGCTTCTCGCGGCGCTTGTCGACACCCGGCTCGAGGTGGTGACGCTGACCGCCGATGAGGCCGGCGAGCGATGGCGCCGCGGCGACACAGCGGCAGAATTGAGCCGCGACGGCGACGACCTGCACATGCGCCTCAATAGCTATCTCCTGGTCCAGGGTCAGGCGACGGCGCAGGCGGTCGACATCGCTTATCTCGTCTCCCAGGCGCGCCTCAGCGGCGCTCCAGAGCCGGCGCGGATGCCGGTCACGGTCGAGAGCCCGGGCCGATCACGGACCGGCAACTACGCCGAGTTTCTGCTCCCCGGGCTGCTCGGGTTGAACCTGCTGACGATGGGACTGTTCAGCGTCGGGATGGTGAACGTCGCGTACCGCGAAAAGGGCAAGTTTCGGCGCCTAGCGGTCACGCCGTTGCCGAAGTGGATCTTCTTGTCGGGTCAGATCTGTCACCGCGTCACGTTGACCGTGGCACAGGCGACGGCCATCCTGCTGGTTGGCTGGGGCGAGTTCGGCATCGCCAACCGCGGCTCGTATCTGTTGCTCATCGCCATCCTGCTGGTCGGCACGGCGGCCTTCATGGCCCTCGGCTTCGCTCTCTCGAGCTTTGCCGACACCACCGAGGCGTACTCTCCACTGGCTAACCTGGTGCTCCTGCCGATGATGTTTCTCTCGGGAGTCTATTTCACCCTCGACGCGGCGCCGCGCTGGCTCCAGAGCGCGGTCCAGGTGCTGCCGCTCTCGCCATACCTGAAGGCGCTCCGGGCGGTCTTCAACGATGGCGCCGCGCCGGCCTTGCCGGTCACGGCGGCGGGCTGCTCGTGGTGGCGCTGTGGGGAGCCGCCGCCTTCATCGTCGCCCTCAAACGCTTCCGCTGGGCTTGACCGCGGACGCGGAGGATCGCTCGCGCTCATGGAGTTTCTAGAGTGATCAGTGCGCGAGACTCAGCGCGGATGCCGCATCCCCGCACCCTGGAACGCCTTGAATTTTTGAACGCTTGGACGGCCCTACTCCGGCATTTCGTCCGACGGGTCCGGGAGATACACCCGTGACAGGTAGTTCAAGGCAACCGCCACTCCCTGTCGATACTCCATCGTTGCGATGAGTGGCACGACCATCGCGGCGAAGAAGCTCGCGAGGATCCACCATTCGGTTGCACGGAATCCGAAGTACAGGACGATGACCCCGAAGGCGACCGGGATTCTGTCGCCAATGATCCAGAAGCCCCAGAGGTCGCCTTGATTGCGCAGATAGACCAAGCCGCAGACGCGGCAGCACTCGTAGAGCGTGAACCACTTCCGGAAGAGTGGCCCCTCACCGCAGTGCGGGCAGCGTCGTCGCAGTCCGCGCGTGAGCACCGTGGAGGTGATCGGACGCGGACGCGGCGCGGCGGGCGGGTCGTGGGGACCGCTAGCGTCCAGCTGTACTCCGGTTCGCGAGGATGAATGCGACGAGGTGCTCCGCCTCGCCGGGTGCCAGTTCGGGCCACTCGAGATTCTGGCCGTCGAGGGCTGCCTCCATGGCGGCGCCGTGATTCCACATCGCGGCGATGACGTCGATCGGGGAGTCGAGATCGTCGGCCACGGTGGCCAGATCCGGTCCCACGCGTGTGCCCGCGCCGACGGCGTGGCACGTTGCGCACTTGCTTGCGAAGATGTTGGAGCCGCGCGCGGGCAGAGCGCGCACGTGCGACGACCTCACGAAGTAGAGGTAGGCGATCACGTCGGCCATCTCCTGGCCCGTGAACTGGATCTCGGGAATTCGCTGGCGCTGGAATTCCGTCTGCATACCCTGGCTGTGGTTCCACATCGCCGCGGCGATCCCCGGCACGGTGCTTCGGGCGATCGAACCGGAGCCGAGATCCGGGCCGGTCGTGCCGCCAACCCCGTTGACGGCGTGACAGGCATCACAGTTCCTCAAGGAGAACAGCGTCTTCCCCCGTGACGGGCGGCCGGGCCGGTGGCTGGTCACGTCCGCCTGGGCACCAGGGTCGGCCCGCACGTAGGCGGCCAGGTCGCCCATCTCCCGAGCGCTGAGGCGAGGCCAGGTCACTCGTTGGACCCGCATCGCCTGGGCCATCTGTGATGCGTGGTTCCACATGGCCTGGGCGAGATAGACGGCCGATGCGCTGCCTCGGTACTTCTGGAGGCTCGGGCCGAGACGGCCCATGGCCCCTTCGCCTTCGTGGCAGCCGGCACATCCCCTGTCGACGAAGACACGGCGGCCGCGCGTCGCATCCGCCTCCCGGTCCATCTGGGTCGCCTCGTAGCGGTACGACGCCAGGAACGTCAACAACTCGGTCATCTCCGCGGAACTGATCACGGGTCGCGCCACGCCGAGTTCGGTCATGCGCTCGCCCATGCCCGGCGAGTGGCTCCAGAGCGCGCCGGCCACGTCGAACACCGACGACTCGAGCAGCACGTGGCCGAGATCGGGGCCGGCGGGATTGAGCCCAGTGCCGATCGAGTGACACCGAATGCAGCGCTTGGACGAGAACAGCCGCACGCCAGCCGTCGGCCGATCGGGCAGGTCGATAGAGAGCAGCACCGAGCCCTGCTGTGCGGAGCTCGTGGCGCTCGCTGCCAGCAGGAGCCCGGCACCGACGACCACCCCACCCAGGGCGAGGTGCCACCGACGGAACGTAGATGAGATCGCGGTCATGGTCGCCCTCCAGGAGAGCCGTGGCAGGGGGTGGATCGCTTGCTGGGGCGATCCCCATGACTCCGGAATCGAGAACGTGAAGACGCCGACTGCTAGCTGTAGCGTAGCACAGGACCGAGATGTAACTCAGTAGGCGAGGAGTTGGCGCGCGTTCCGCTCGATCTCCTCGGCGCCGGGCAGGAAGTGATCCTCGAGCGGTGGCGAGTACGGCACGGGCGTGTCGAGGGCGCCCATCACGCGGACCGGGGCATCGAGCGACTCGAACGCCTCTTCCTGGATGATCGCGGCGAGGCTCTCGCCGATGCCTCCGGTGCGTGAATCCTCGTGGACGATCAGAACACGCGTGCAGTGGCGCGCGACGGCCAGCACGGACGCTCGGTCGAGCGGTGCGAGGCTCCGAAGGTCGAGCACTGCCGCCTCGATGCCGTCCGCGGCGAGGGCGCTCGCCACCTCCATGGCGATGTGGACGTAGGCGCCGTAGGAGACGATCGCGAGGTCGTCGCCGTGACGCCGGAGCGCCGCCGACCCAAGTGGAATCGGCATCGGAGGCTTTTCGGGCAGCACTTGCTTGATGCGAGGCTCTCGGTAGAGCGCGATGTGCTCGTAGAAGAGCACTGGATCGGGGTCGGCCACCGCCGACGCCAACAGGGCCCGCGCGTCCTCCGGCGTCGACGGCGCAACAATCTTCAGGCCGGGCGTCCGGTAGAACCATGGCTCGGTGTTCTGGGAATGGTAGGGGCCCGCGTGGCGCAGGCCGCCCCATGGCATCCGGACGACCATGGGGACCGATCCGCCCCAGCGGTACCGGATCTTGGCGGCATTGTTGACGAGCTGATTGAAGCCAGTCGCCACGAAATCGTTGAACTGGATCTCGCCGATCGGTCGCTGGCCCGCCAGCGCAGCCCCCACGCATCCTCCCAGCACGGCGCCCTCGGCGAGCGGCGAGTTGATGAGCCGGTCACCAAATTCATCCAGGAGCGGACGCAAGAGCAGGAAGGCGTTGCCGTAACGGCCACCGACGTCCTGGCCGTAGATGAACACCCGCGGATCGGCGCGAAGGGCATCCCGCAGTCCCAGCATGATCGCGTCGAGGAACGTGCGCCCGGCGTGATCGAATGGGAGTCCAGCGATGACGTCGGGCAGCAGCGGATCAGGGTCGACGCTCAGCCGTACGTCCTCGTGCAGGACCTCGATGCGTCGCCTGGGCGGTTCGTTGGCGTGGACGCCGACGCCCGCGAGGGATGGCTCGGGCCAGTCCGCCGCGATCACCCGCCGCGATTCGGCGTCGACGATGCGTTCGGCCTCTTGCTGGAGCCGAGCCAGATCGCCTGGCTCGATGAGCCCGGCTTGCTCGAGCCGGCGAGCGTAGGTGGCGATTGGATCGCGCGTGGCCCAGTAGTCGTACCGCGCGGCGTCGATGTAGCCCTCACCGGTGAGCGGCGGGTACACCCAGGACGATTGGGGATCCCGCCCCAGGTACAGCATGTCGTCATGATGCGCGTGTCCACACATCCGCATGGCCACGAGCTCGATCAGGGAGGGACCCAGGCCGGCGCGCGCCCGCTCGGCCGCCCAGGCGAAGGCGGCCGCGATGGCGTCCGGGTCGGTGCCATCGATCGTGATGCCTGGGATACCGTAGCCTGCGGCCTTGTCGGCGAACACCCGGACCGCCGACTGATCGGCTATCGGTGTCGAGAGGGCCGTCTGGTTGTTCTGAAGACAGAAGATCGCCGGCAGTCGACGCGCGGCGCACAGGTTGATCGCCTCATGCCATTCCCCGAGCGACGAGCCGCCCTCGCCGATGAACGACACCGCCACGCGGTCCGAGCCCTCGCGCTGAAACGCCAGCGCCATGCCGGCGATCGTGAGAGTCCCGATTGTCAGTGGCGCCGTGGCCGGCAGCACGCCCCAGGCCATGTCGCCGAGGTGGAGGTCTTTGCCCTCCATCGGCGGCCCGGCCTTGGCCATCTGAGCCGAGAGCACCATGCGCACCGTGTCGGGATGCGGTCGCATGGCGAGGGCGACGCCCAGGTCGCGGATGACCGGGGCCACGACGTCGCCGCGCCACGCGCCGCTCGGATCGCGATGCGCCGCACCACGGCGCAGGCGCACGGCGGCCGCGTAGATCGCTTCCTGGCCGAGCGATCGGAAACCCTTGCCCTGGAAGCCCGCGCCCTGGAATCGAATCTGTCCGCCCGAGAAGAACGCTTTCAGCTGGTTGTCCGTGGCACGCGTCAGGAGCATGCCGCGAAGGATCTCGCGCCGCTCACCCGGCGTGAGCGACGCCGCGATGGCCTCGCGACGCAGGAAGCCGGCGCACGCCTCGACCAGCTCCGCATGAGCCGCGGCCAGCCGCGCTTCTACGGGGACGCGAGGCGTCGTCTCGGACAAGTCGCTGGGGGAGAGCGATCGTAGCCGGTCGGCCAGCCGCTCGGCGAGAGGGGACCGAAGCCCGTCCGGGCCGAGGTCCGTTGGCGTCGTCTCGGCAGCGACGTCGTAGGCCGCCAGCGCGACCTCGAGCGCGAACGGGAAGCGCTCGGCCACGAAGGCCCCGAAGCGATCCCGCAGGCCCGCCGTTCGTGTCACGTCAACAGGCGTGGACATGCCACCGCCATGCTAGTGGCCCGTACCCGGCATTTCAATAGCGGTCGGTCAGTCCTCGGTGTCCAGTCTGCGGCGTCAGCATTCGACATTCGGCATTCAGCATTCAACATTCACCCTTCCAACATTCCTCAGAACATCCCCCACAGGTACTGGTTCGTCACCTCGTGATGGAACTGCACCTCGCCCGTCTTGATCACCGAGCCCAGGGCCTTCGGACAGCGGTCGGCGGCGATCTGCTTGAGCTCGACGTACTTACCGTGGACCTCGGGACCCAGCAGTTCCGAGGCGTAGCGGCTGGACTTGAAGATCCGGATCGCGTCGTGGATGTTGTCCGGCAGGCAACGGGTGCGAGCGCGCTTGGTGTCGTCGCTCTTCTCCGGCGCGGGTCCCTCGAGCCCGGTCTTCAGGACGGCGTAGATGGCCATGTACGGGTTGGCGTCCGGAGCAATCGAGCGGACCTCGACTCGGGCCGACCGCTCGTTGCCGAGCGGGATGCGGATCATCGATCCTCGGTCGATCGCGGAGGCCTTGATCTGGTTCGGTGCCTCGAAGTGCGGATCGAGGCGACGATACGAATTGACGCTCGCGTTCAGGATCAGGCAGAGGTCGCTCGCGCTGTGCAGGATGCGATCGACGAATTGCCAGCCCAGCGTGGACAGACCATCCTGCCCATCCGCCTCGAAAAACAAGTTCTTCCCGTCTCGCGAGAGCGAGACGTTCGTGTGCATGCCGCTGCCGTTGACCCCGGTGACCGGCTTGGGCAGGAACGACGCGGTCAAGTCGTACTTCTGGGCTACCTGGCGACACAGCAGCTTGTAGAGCTCGACCTGATCGGCAGCGATGCAGGCTTCGGTGTGGCTGTAGTTCATCTCGAACTGTGACGGTGCCACCTCCGGGTGATCCTTCTCGTTCGCGAACCCCATGGCCCGCTGCACCTCCGCCGCGGCATCGATGAATTGCCGCAGGCTGTCGCCCGGCAGCGAGTGGTAGTAGCCGCCCGTCGAGATGAAATCGAACTGGCGTGTCTCGTGATACCGACGCTCCGCTTCGAGGCCCTTGAACAGGAAGCCCTCGATCTCGTTCGACACGTTGGCGGTAAGGCCATCCCGCTCGTAGATCGTCTGGGTGAACCGCTTGAGCGCCGACCGTGTGTCGCCAGGATACGGCGAGCCGTCGCGCTCGCTGACCTCGCCGAAGACCAGGACCTTACCCGGGCCAAACATGTCCGCCGGGAGCCAGTAGAACGCTGGCCAGTCGATGTGCAGGCGCAGATCTGATTCGGCCTGATCCGAAAAGCCTCGGATCGACGAGCCATCGAACGTTAGGTTCTCGGCCGACTTGACCAGGAACTTCTTGTCGTAGTCCAGCGTGTGCCGGCGACCTTCGAGATCGGAGAAGAGGACAGTGACGGCCTTGATGCGCCTCTCGTCCATCAGGTACTTCTCGCGAATCTCGCGAACCTTGTCGGGCGCCACGCGATCGAATCGCTGCTGCTTCGCCTCGAGGTTCATCTCCTCGAGCTGGTCGTAGGGAATCTCCAGGAAATCACGTAACGGTGAACGGTTCACGATTTGTCTCCCTTTCTCGAAACGGGGCGCCACTGGTATTCGGTGAAGGAGAGAGTATAACGTCAGAATTAAGCCAATGAAACATGTTTTTAACTTAAAATAACTTGTATTTAATCTAACCGTGCAGCATTTTATACTTTCTCAACAGTTCGTACAGGACCACACCTCCAGCCGTCGCGACGTTCAGCGAGTGCTTGACGCCCAGCATCGGGATGCGTATCCGGACGTCGCACCGGTCGACCACGACCCGTGACAGCCCGTCGACCTCGTGGCCGAAGAGCACGCACACAGGAAAGATCGGGTGCCAGTCGTAGAGGTCCTCAGCCCGCGACTCGGTCTCGATCGCCGCGAGCTGACGGCCGCTGGCTCGCAGCTCGTCCGCCAGCTCGACCGCGCTCGCGTGGTGCGTCCACGGCACCACCTCTTCGGCGCCGAGCGCTGTCTTGGCGAGCTGGCGATGGGGTGGATGGCCGGTGACGCCGGTCAGGTGGAGCCGCTCGAGCCCCACGGCGTCGGCCGTGCGGAAGAACGCGCCCACGTTGTACAGGCTGCGGACGTCATCGAGCACGACCGAGACGGGCAGGCGTCGGAGCGCGTCGTACGGTCGGGCAAGCTGCGTCGCGGCGTAGGGGATCCGGTCGGGCACGGATCTCTAGCCTATACCCGATGGACATACCAGGGACTGCGGCTACGGCGCTGTGGTCGAGTCGAGCTCCTCGAGAAACGCCACCAGCTCGCGGTGGAATTCGTCCGGGGCGTCGAGGTAGCTGGGGTGGCTGGCGCCCTTCATGATGTGGGTGCGGCTGCCTTCGAGCGCGTCGGCCAGCACCTGTGCTTGCGAGACGGGAATGATCTGGTCGTTCTCCCCCCAGACGATGAGCGTCGCGACCTGGACCGGGCGGAGTGCGCCCACGTGCGCATCGATTCCGCCCGGCGCCACCGCTACGAAGCCACCGACCATGTCGGGATGTCTGGCGACCAGCGGCAGGCTGAATCCGCCGCTCATCGATGGCGACACGATCACGGGCCGTTCGATCTCGAGCTCCGGGATCACCTGGGCCAGAAAGTCTTTTGGCTTCACGTCTGTCGAGCCGGACCGCCCGTATCCCGGGAGGTCGATCGCGACGACGCGATAGCCCGCCGCAGTCAGATGATCGATTGTCCCGAGCTCGCGCCACGTCTGGGAGCTGAAGCGAGCCCCGTGCAGCAGCAGCACCGGCCGTCCATCGGCCGGCCCCGCCTCGAGCAGGTGGAGGTCGGCCCCGGCGATCGCCACCGTCCGAGCCGCGATCTCCTGACCTGCTGCTAGCTCCTGACCCGTCGCCAGCCCGCCGCTCCAGGTGACGACCGCCAGCGTTATCGTCAGCGTTCTCCTGATCCACCGGTCAGCACGCACTCTGCACCACCATTGACTAGAAGCGGTTTCACAACCCGTGACCAACATCATGCGCTCCTGTGCGCACTACGTACGTCCAGTGGACGGTGTTCTCAATGCGTCATCGCGTATACCAGCACGTTGATGCCCACGGCGTACGCGTCGATCGAGAACCGATGAAAGAACTCCTGGTCTTCGCCCTCGCGCTCCCAGCCGTCGGCGATGTCGGTATTGTGCGACATGAAGACCATCAGGCGGCCGCCCTCGTCGGAGATGCCGCGGAAGTGCGGCACGGCCGAGGAGGCGCCCTGCTCCGAGGTGCTCGAGCCGCCGCTGCGTCGCCAGAACTGGATGGATGGAATCTGCGGCACCTGGTCGATCTGGAACAGTCCGTGGTAGAGCGGATGATCGAGTGGCACGTCCAGGATCGGGTAGACCGATGACGGGAGCACCTTGCCGATCTCGTCGGACCAGTTGGCCCACGCGCGGTCGCCCCAGAAGTCGTCCACCCAGAGGAACCCACCGCGCTGGAGGTAGCTCCGCAGCCGCGGCACCTCGTCGGCCTCGAATGAGGCTGTGCCCACGTCGGACATGAAGATGAACGGGTACTCGAAGAGTTCGGGGTCGGTCAGCCGAACGACGACATGGTCCGGCTCGCCGTGTCTGTCCTGGCTGATGGTGGTCGTCGTGAGCTCAGAGAGCCGGACCATCAGGTTGATGTCCGAGGTCGGGTAGTCCGTGTCCCATCCGTGGCCGAGGTACTCACGACGCACACTCTCGTAGAGGACGCGGCAAAACGTGAAGGATCTGTCGGTGCGATCGGGCTCGGGAAACTTCGGCGGCATGCGGCGAAAACCCCAGCCACCCCACTGAGCGAGCAGCGTCCCGCCGGAGACGCAGATGATGACTGCCAGAACCCATCCGGCGACACGTCGTGAATTCGGGTGTAGGGGCACGACCGAATGTTGAATGCCGAATGTTGAATGTCGAATGCCGAATGCTGAGTGCCGCAGGGCCCTTGCCCCTGCGGCCTGGCCCCCGTCTACTGCTCTTCCTTCGACAGCGACCGGTAGTACTCCTCGATGTACTCTCGGAAACCGGCCGGTACCTCGTCCGATCCTGAGAGGAACAGCTGACCGTCGTCCTCCGTCAGTTGGCGACGGAGCTGGTACTCGAAGCGTTTCAGGCCTTCGAGGACGAACGTCTGGAGGCGCTCGAGTTCGGCGGCGTCGGCGTAGACGCGTTGATCATCCAGCTCCCGCATGGCGCGGATGATGGCGTCGAGGTCCTGAGCATTGACGCCCTCGGCGTTGAGCTGCTGGCGAAGCTCCCGCGCATCGACCTCGCGAGCCTGAAACTCCCGGCGGAACTGGCGGACCTCGTCGGTGCTGAATGGCGCCGGCCGACGCTGGCCGAAGCCGCCACCGCCGTTGGGTGCGCCGAAGCGGTCGCCACCGCCCTGACCCTGCTGATCCTGCTGACCGCCTTGGCCCTGCTGGCCGCCCTGGCCTTGCTCGCCGCCCTGGCCCTGCTCGCCGCCCTGGCCTTGCTGGCCCTGCTGACCTTGCTGGCCCTGCTGACCTTGCTGACCTTGCTGGCCCTGCTGGTTTGCGGCCTGCTGCCCCTGCCGGAGACGGTCGTCCAGTGACTCGATACCGCGCATCAGGTCTCGTGCCTTCTCGAGTGCCTCTGCCAGGGCGTCCTGTTCGCTCTTGCCGACGGCGGCGGCGGCTTCTCGCAGACGCTCGCGGAGGTCGTCGATGTCGGCGCCGATCTGATCCTCGAACGTGTCGATGTAGTCGTCGGACCGTCCGAGCAGCAGGTTCTTCGAGTAGAGGATCTTCTCCTTGAGCTTGTTCTTGCGGATCGAGTTGGCTGCCTCCTGCAGCTTGCGTGACGCGGCCCGCTGCTCGCGGTTGAAGTCACCGGCCGTCGTGTCGATCTGGCGCTCGAGGTCGGCGACCTCTCCCGACATGCCGTCCTTGCGCTCCATGAGCTGCTGGACGCGCTCCTGGTTGCGTTCGCCCAACTCGCCGAGTTCCGAGACGTCGTCGGCCAGCTCGCTCTGCTGGGCTGCGAGTTCGTCGGCACGCTGGATCGCATCCTGGATGTCACGCTCGAGGCGGCTGGACTGGTCTTGCTGTAGCCGCTCGCGCGCCTCACGGAGGCGCGCGAGCGCCTGGTTCGCGTCGGCCAGGCCCTGGTTGCCGCCGTTGGCGGCGGCCCGGCGCATGGCGTCAGCGGCCTCCCGGAGCCGGCGTGCGGCCTCCTGGCGCTGCGGCGTCGGTTCTTCCCTCGCGAGGCGCTCGAGGCGACGCGCGGCTTCCTCCGCCTCGTCGGCGAGCGCTCGCTGGCTGGCACCGCCGCCCGGCGCCGACTGCTGCCCACCGGCTCGACGCCGCTGCCGTTCGGCTTCCTGCTCCTGGCGGCGGGCGAGCTCCTTCAGCCGCTCCAGCGTCTCGTCGAGCTGGTTATCGAAGGCCTGCTGCTGGCCACGCTCCATGGTTTCGTACTGGTTCTGCAGCTTGTCGAGCTCGAGCTCGAAGAGGTCGGCGAGTTCTTCGGACGCCTGGTTCCCGCCGCCCCCGCCCCCGCCCCCGCCCTGCTGGCCCATCGAGACACGCACCTCGTCATAGACCTCCTCGGCGCGCTGCAGGAACTGGAGCGCCCGCTGCTCCGGCGGCAGCGCGTTCTTGGCGCTCTGTTCCTGGAGCTGGCCCTCGGCTTCCTGCATCGCCTCGACCGCCTTCGGGAGCATCTCGGCGATCGTCAGGAACTCCTCGTCCGTCTGGACCATGCGGCTGTTGAGACGCGAGACCAGGGTCTCGACCTGCTCGCGCAGCTTGCCCTGTGACAGCGCCAGGAACACCACGTTCTCGCGATACTCGTCGGCCGTGCTCTGGTCGCGGTCGCGGAGCACGTTGAACGTGGCCGAGATGATCTGCCGTTGCTGCTCGGACAGGCCCCGCGCGTCGCCTCCACCTCCACCCCCGCCTCCGCCACCGCCGGCCTGCGATTCGGCCGCACGAAAATCCTTGCCGAACGGACGAATCTGCACGAAGTACAGATCGCTCGAGACGGTCTTGGAGTCCTCCCCGCCGTTGTCCGTGGCGCGGGCGTAGTAGGACACGAAGTCACCCGGCTCGAGCTCGAGCTCCTCGAGGAAGAGCGTGTGTCCGGCCGAGACGTTCTTCCGACCCGCGTCTCGGCTGCCGTACAGGCGCACCGACTGCTCCTCGTTCCCGTTGACGGAGTAGATCAGGTCGAGTCGGCGAATACCGAAGTCGTCGTCTGCCCGCGCTTCGAGGAAGACTTCCTCGACCGGGCTCGCGGTCGAGTCCCGTCCGGGCTTGACGAAGGACACGGCCGGGGGCTGATCGTTGAGGACGTCGATCGTGTACTGCGGCGACGCCGTCACCATGTCGCCGTTCGGGGCTTCGAGCTCGATACGGTAGAAGCCGTCGGCTGCCACCTGCAGCGTGCCCGTGAGCGTGCCGTCCGGTGCTCCCGTCAGTTCGATCGGGTCGTCGTCGACGAGGATGAGACCACGCGGAGTGCCCATCGTCGGCAGGATCCGCAGCCGCACTTCCGTACCCCGGAGTGCCGCGATGTCACCGCCGTCCTCGATCTTCTGGATCGGCAGGCCGGTGTATGCCGGGAAGTGGTACTCCAGTTCGAGGCGCTCGACGTAGGGCAGGTCCACGACGTCGAGCGTGAACACATCCGATCGGACACCCGTGGATTGCACGAAGTACGAGGTCGGCTCCTCGATGTCGAAGAGCATGACCTCGTACGCGTCGCCATCCGTCGCCGGAATCAGCGGCAGCGGCTCGAACGGTGTGTCAGTGCTCGTCCGGCGGAAGAGCTCGACCCGCTCGGACTGAAAGCCGATCAGCCGCGCCGCAACCGTCTGGTCGGAGCCTCGAGCGATCGTGGCATCGCCGGGCAGCACCTCGATGCTGTACGGGCTGGCGGCTTCGACGCTGCTGGTGGGGAAGAGCAGCGCGGAGACCCCGTAGCGCAGGTAGGCGGGGCCGAACATGAACAGCATCACGGTGGCCAGGCCAACGACTGCCAGGGCTCCAGACGACCGCTGCAGACTCTGCGCCTCGACCGCCCGACCGAAGTCGACGGTCCGGCACTTCTCCATCGCGGTCTCGACGAGACGCCGCACCAGGCCGGGCGAGTGGTCGAGCCCGCCGTCCCGATCGTGATGCTCCAGCGCGCTCAGGACGGATGCATCGAGTGTCGACTCGTGCTCCTCCAGGTACAGCGCAACTTGCTGGTCGCTGACGCGCCTCGACAGCGGCAGGGCCAGGCAGTAGATCGCCAGGCCGATCAGTGAGGCGTAGGTGAGCACCCGGAATGCGACGACGGCCGTGGGGGTGAAGCGGAAGTACTCCAGCCCGAACAGTGACAGAGCGAAGGCCGCGATGCCCGCTCCGATCACGATGGCGACGCCGCGAAGCGCTACCCGCAGACGCCATCGGTTGCGCACCTGCCGGATGACGCGGAGCAACTCGTTCCGATCGGACAGCAGAGACTCGTCTCGATTGAACATGGCGATGACCTTATTCGCTGGCAGTATGTATCCTCAAGTGTAACCTGCTTCCGACGAAAGCCGAACCGCGAATCGTCCGGTCGCCGCCGCTCGTGTGTCCCGCTCGTTCGAGATCCATTCGGCTGCCCCTCGGCTGCGCTCGGGAGGATCAAGCCTTCGCGCTACGTAATCCTTAGACCCTCACGCCCGGAAGGCGATTCGAGAGAACCGTCTCGACGGCCAAGAGCACGCCCGCGGCAATCAGTAGATACCACCACACCGACTGGCGGCGCTCCCGCTCCTCGGGGCTCAGCTCGGCGGCCGCCACTGCCGGTCTGGCGACATCCGCCCGCCCGACCGCCGCTCCTGCCAGCTCCTGCGGGTCGAGCGACGTGAGATTCGACTCCTGGATCTCGAGGTTGGCCGCGATCGCGCGAGGGCGCGGCTCCTCCACCCCCTGCCTGCGGATCTCGTAGAAGCCTTGCTCGGTCAACTCGAGCAGGCCGCCTCGATCGCCGCCGGCCACCTCGACCGTCTGGCCCGACGGCGAGAGCGCCACGCGGTCGACGCTCTCCGCGAGCGCGAGGGGCGGAGCGGACTCGTCGCCGGCATCGGTCCCCTCCGTGCTCAGACGCAGCACCTGCGCGACGGTGAACCACGGCGCCGACGGTGTGAACCCGCCGAGATACTGGGCCAGCTTGTGCACGAACGGCAGGAAGACCGGTTTGAGAGCCAGGTCGTTCCAGAAGGCGTCGAGCGTCGACGTCCAGACCAGCACGCGCCCGCTGCCAACCAGCCGCTCGGCGAGGGCCACGCTTCCGTCGTCGAACTGGGCCACGACCTGGCCTGCGTCAGCGACCGTCAGCGGACGATGTCGGAAGAACCGAGCCGATCCCATGTCGCCGCTCCGGGGCGTCCCGAACACTTCGAAGACAGGATGGCTGTAGTCCACGAACCCGAGCGCGCCGCCGCGCGCGCCGACTCGATCGGTTGGGGCCCCGAACGTACCCGGCAGCAGGTCGGGGCCGTCCGTCGGCCAGCGGCTCCGCTCGCCGAGGACGACGAGCAGCCCGCCGCCGCCCTCGACGTGTTCCACGAGTCGGCGTCGGACCGCGCCACCCGGGAGCGCCGCATCATTGAGAATCACGACCGCACGACCGTCGAAGTCGGCCGGGGTCACCTGGTTGATGCGCCGAACGTCCGTCCGAAACGCTGGGGTCGTCCTGATGGCGAACGCGCGCTGGAGGTACAGGCTGGCGTCGCGGGCGGGCCTCGAGTCCTCGAGGATGAGCACGGAGACTGCCTCGTCTGGAGACAGCACGAAGTGAAACGCGTCGTCCGCCGGGAGTCGATCCGGAGCGCTCCGGACCACCCCACGAGTGAAGGGCTCGGTGAGCGTGAAGGGTGCGAACGTCACGGTCGTCGTGCCGTTCGGCTCCAGGGTGGCGTCCTGCGACTCGATGTCCGCCCCGTCGACCTCGAGCGTCACGGCGCGGCTGTTCACCGGCGCCGATCCCCGATTGAGAAGGCGGGCCGTGATGGTGACTCGCTCGCGTCCCGAGAATTGGCCACGCTCGAAGGTGGCGTTCACGACGGCGACGTTGGACGTTTCCGACTCCGAGACGTCGACCGGCGTCAGGACCACGCCCTCCGGCAAGGCCAGTGTTTCGGTGCCATCCCAACCCGATCGCTGGAAGTCGGTGATCAGTACGGCCTCGCGGTTCGGCAGTTCCGTCTGGTCGAACACCCCTTGCGCCAGCTTGAGGGCCGTCGCATAGCGCGTCACGCCTGACGATAGAGCCGCCGACTCGAGTGCGGCCGTCAGGCTCGCGCGGTCCGTGGTCGATCGAGGTCGTGCCTGGGCGCCCCGCGAGAACAGGACCAGCGTCGCCCGGTCTTCCGGGCCCATTTCGTCGATCGCCTGGCGGGCGGCTGTCGTGGCGCGGTCCCAGCGATCCCCGTAGCCCATGCTGTAGGACTGGTCGAGCAGGATGACGACCTCGCGCGCGCCTCCGATGGCGTCGATCGCAAGCGCGGCGGAGCTGAAGAACGGGCGGGCGAACGCAGCCACGAGGAGCGCCAGCGCGGCGCAACGCAGCAGGAGCAGCAGCCAGTTCCGGATCCGGCGGCGTCGCATCGAAGGATACGGGATCCGTTCGAGGAACATGAGCGATGGAAACTCGATCACGTCGGCCCGCTCGCGCTGGATGAGGTGCACCGCGATCGGGACAGCGATCGCCGCCAGGCCGAGCAGGAGCAGGGGAGCCAGAAACGCCATCAGCGGACCCGGCTCAGACGCTCACGGGTGGACAGGTAGCTGAACAGGGCCAGATCCAGCGGCTTCGACGTGTCGAGCAGCGCGTAGTCGATGCGATGATCCGTGAACCTCTGGGAGAGCGCCGCAATGTGTTCCTGAATCATCGTCCGGTACTGCTCGCGCATTTTCTCCGGTACGACCGGGATCTGCTCGCCGCTTTCCAGGTCCCGGAAGCTCGAGGCATCGTCGTACGGGAACTCGATCTCCGCTGGATCCAGGAGGTGAAAGACGATCACGTCGTGACCGCGGTACCTGAGGCGCTTCACCGCGTCCAGCACCGCATCCGGCTCGTCGTAGAGGTCGGAGATCAGCACCAGGATGCCTCGTCGGCTCAGATGCTCGGTGATCTTCAGGAGCGGTCGGTCCAGCGAGCCCGGGTGCCCGGGCTTCATTCGGTCGAGCGTGTGAAGCACGACGTCCAGGTGCTTCGCTGACGGCGGCACGTGATCGACGATGTCGTCGTCGAACGTGATGATCCCGACCCGGTCGCGCTGCTTGTGCGAGAAATAGGTCAGCGACGCGGCGAGGTAGCGCCCATAGTCGAGCTTCGAGACGCCATGGCTACCGAAGCTCATCGACCGCGACACGTCGAACAGTACCGAGAAGTTCGCGTTCGAGTCGGCCTCGAACTGCTTCACGTAGAACCGATCGGTGCGCGCGAACAAACGCCAGTCGATTCGCCGGATGTCGTCACCCGGCATGTAGCCGCGGTGTTCAGCGAAGTCGAGCGACAGCCCCAGGTACGGCGACCGGTGCAGGCCGTTGATGAACCCATCGACGACCGTCCGGGCCAGCAGCTCGAGATTGTCGATCCGGGCCAGCACTTTCGGATCGACGAAGCTCGCCCCCGGGATCAGCGTTTGCGCACGGTTGCGAGACATCGTTACATCCCGGAGCGCGGCATCGGTACCGCCTCGAGCAGCTGATCCACGATCTGGTCGGCCGTCACGCCCTCGGATTCGGCGTGGAAGTTCGTGAGAACGCGGTGGCGCAGGACCGGATGGGCCAGCGCTCGGATGTCCTCGAAACCCACGTGGTAGCGCCCCCGCGTCAGGGCCCGCGCCTTGCTGCCCAGGACCATGTACTGCGCGGCCCGGACGCTGGCCCCGAACGCGACCCATTTCTTGATGAAATCGGGTGCGTCCGGTGCCTCGCTCCGGCTCGTGCGCGCGAGGCTGAGCGCGTAACGCATGACCGGCTCGGACACCGGCACCTTCCGGATCAGTTGTTGGAACGCGACCAGCTCCGGGCCAGTGACCGTGTGCTCGAACCGTGGATCCTGGATCGCCGTGGTCGAGCGGACGACCTCGAGCTCTTCGTCTTCGGGGGGATGCTTGATGACGATGTGGAACATGAAGCGGTCCAGCTGGGCTTCCGGCAGCGGGTACGTGCCTTCCAGCTCGATCGGGTTCTGCGTCGCGAAGACGAAGAAGGGCTCCTCGAGCTCGTAGGTCCGGCCCTGGATCGTGACCCGGTGCTCCTGCATGGCCTCGAGCAGCGCCGACTGCGTCTTCGGCGGCGTGCGGTTGATCTCGTCGGCCAGGAGTACGTTCGTGAAGACTGGCCCAGGCGCGAACACCATCTTCCGCCGGCCTGTCTCGGCGTCGTCCTGGATGATGTCGGTGCCGGTGATGTCGGACGGCATCAGATCCGGCGTGAACTGGATGCGCGAGAACTTGAGGTCGAGGACCTCCGCCATCGTTCGAATCAGCAGCGTCTTGGCCAGGCCTGGCACGCCGACGATCAGGCTGTTCCCGCCGACGAACAGCGTCAGCAACACTTGCTCGATGACTTCGTCCTGCCCGACGATCGATTTCTTCAGCTCTTCGATGATGCGGCCGCGGCTGGCCCTGAGCTTGTCGGCGAGCGCGATGTCATCCGGCGACTCGAGGTCTTCGGCCGGCTCTCCGACGGGAGCCTCCTTCAACCGCAGGTCGTCGGCCGGTTGCCCCGAGGTGGCTTCTTGCTCGGTCGATTCCATGGTCATTGTTCCTTGGCCTCTGCGTCTTTGGTTTTTGGTCTTGGTCGTGGGTCCCTTGGCCGCCGGTCGTTGGTTCACAACCACCAATCACCAACCACCAATCACAATCTAGTGCGTCAACGCATACACGATGTAGTTCACGCCCAACTTGTAGGCTTCGTTCGAGAGCTCAATCGGCGTGAAGCCGCTGTCCGAATACTCCCAGTACTCGCCGATGTCGTTGTTGTAGTTGGCGATCAGGAGCAGGCGCTTGGACTGGTCGTTGTCCTCGTACACGCCGTAGAACGTTGGGCGGCCGCCGCGGCCGTAGAACTGGACGAAGTCTAGCGACTCGATCTCGAAGAACGAATGGAAGATCGGATGCGAAACGTCCAGTTCGACGAGCTGTGCCTCCGGCAGGACCCGGAGCAGCTGCTCCTCGAAGTTGTACCAGTGACTCCCGCGAAAGTCGTCGAAGATCAGGAAGCCGCCTTTCAGCAGGTAGCTTCGAGCCTTCGCGGCCTCCTCGTCCGTCTGGGTCCAGAAGCCGGGCTCCGACATGTAGGCGAGCGGATACTTGAACACCTCGTCGTCGCCGAGGGAGAGAATGTTGCTGCCTCCCCGGTAGGCGCGCAGCGACGTGATCTCTTCCAGGATGCTCACGAGGTTGCGCTCGGCCCGCGGGTAGTCGTGGGCCCAGGGCGCCCCTCCGCCTCGACCGAAGCCACCGCCGCCGAACGACCCAGTGGGGTACTCGAGTCGGATGAAGGTGAAGATGCCGTCGTACGGGACATTCCGGGCGACGCTGGGCGCCGGACCCTGCTGACGTCCGCGCCCGCGCCCGCGCCGACCCCGCTGCGTCTCGACGAGCGTCGATGCGGCGACGGCCATGACCAGCGCGGCAGCGACCCAGAGCAGCGCATGGGAGCGAGTGCGTGGCCTCATGGCGTCCGTCCTTCCATTTCGCGAATCGCCCGCCCCTTGCGAGCCAGCTCGATGATCAACGCTTCCAGCTCCTCGCTGTAGCGCGCCGGATCGCGATCGGGCTTCGAGGCGCGGAGTACGTCGATCCGCTCCTCGAGCACCTGGCGCTCGGTGTAGAGCGCCTGCAACTCGGGCGACGCGTCTGGCGCCACGTCGGCGGCCGCCTCGCTGGCTCGGGGTGCGAGGAACAGGGTTCGAGCGACCGCACCGTCGGCCGTCTCCGGGTCGGGCTCGTGGCTGCCCTCACCGTCGCCGTTGTCGTCCAGCAGCGCGTGTTCGGTCAGGAGGAGGCCGTCGTTCTCGTAGGTCTGAGCCACCTGGCGCCGCGCGTAGGTGTAGGCTTCCAGCATCGATACGTGGCCGTCCTTGTCGAGGTCCGGCTCGCTCTCGCCGCTGAACGCCTCGGTGAAGAAGCCGCCGAAGATCGCGTCATTCCGTTCGCGCCCCGTCTTGGTGGCCGTGATGATGGTGCGGCGGGGGCCCGACAGCGCCGCCACGAACTCCCCGCTCGCGGTGGCCAGGTTGGCGAACACCACCCGTTGCGTGGGAAAGCGCACGAGCAGCGTGGCGAAATCGGCCGCGGCGAGATCGGGGCCCGGGAGATTGAATCGCGCGTCGCCGCCGTTCGAGGTGCCGTGGCCGATCAAGACGATGAACACCTTGTCGTTCGGACGGGCGGCCGCTGCAACCTCGTCGAGCGTCGCTTCAACGTTCTCACGCGTCGATCGTGCATCGATCCGGTCGGTGTCGCGATCCGGCTTCTCTCCGAGGTAGTGCACGTTGGCCGCGGGCAGGCCCGCCCGCTCGATGGCGTTATCGACGAGCTGCACCGCCCACTCGTGGAAGCGATCGCGATGTTCGGCGTCGCCGCCGATGCCGACGATCACGGCGAGGTGGGCCTCCTGGGCCGCCGAGACCTGTGGCCCAAGCAGTGGCCCGATCACGGCGAGGCCGATCGCGATGGCGAGGTATGGAGGCCTCGGCGCGCGCGGTAGGCCCGCTGTGCCCGCGATGCCCGGCATCATGCTCATGCTCATGCCAGCCCCCGGACGCGCCGATACGCCCATTCGCCACCGATGAGCCCGAGCAGGAGCAGGAGCAGGATCGGCATGTCCCACAGGTCCCGATCCTCGACGACCGTTACGCCGCCGCCGACGTAGGTGATGTCCTCGGGGAGCGTCCCGGCCGTCTCCGCCGTGTAGAACCGGCCGCCCGTGTCCTCCGCGATGCGACGCAGTGTCGGGGCGCGCATGGCCGCGTCGTAGTACTCGCTATCGCTGCTCGCCGCCCGCACGTACGTGACGCTGCTGCCGGTCAGCTCGCCGTCACGCGATGCCTCGACACGGATCTCGTGCAGCCCTTCCTCGCTCGGCGCGAAGCTGGCGCGATATTCGCCGTCGCGCTCGACCGTCCAGTCCATCGGGATGTCGACGAGCGCGCCCGAGGGAGAGGTGACGGTCGCGACCACGTCGCCGTTGTTGAGGCCCAGGTACGACGGGTCCTGCACGTCAGCGAGGATCTCGACCGATTCGTCCGGCTCGATCTGGTCGCGGGACACCGTCGCCTCGACCGGGTCCGGCACGCCATCGACGAGCCACCGCAGCAATCGCCGCCAGAAGTTCTCGTGGGTGACATCCTCGAGTGGCACGTCGGCATGCATTTGCCACATCCACGAGTCCTGGATCGGGAACGCCAGCGTCTTGCCGCGTCCGTAGCGCTCGTAGGCCAGCACCACGCGCGTTTCGCCTTCGTCCGAGAGACCCTCAAGCAGCGCCGTCGCACCCGGCTTGAGGCGCGTGATGGGGTTGAGGCTCGAAACTGCCGGCACGTCCTTCCAGCGGTCGACCGACTCCTGTTCGGTGTCGGCGATCTGGGTGGACGCGTGGGTCGCGCCGGCACGGGTCGGCTGCACTCTCAGCTCGACAAAGTCCGGCTCCTCGCTGGTCGCGTCCGGATCGAGCACGACCGGCAGCATGTCGGCAACCGGCGTGCCGGCGTAGCCGCCTTCGGCGAAGGAGTTCCGGCTGCCAAGCATGAGGAACCCGCCACCTCGTTGATTCACGAAGTCGACGATCATCCGTAGCTGGTCCGCCGTGAAGTGGCTCGCCTCGACGCTTCCCAGGATGATGCCGTCGTAGGTGAAGAGTTCTTCCCGCGTCTTCGGGAATCCGCCCAGCAGGTCGTCCGGCTTGTCGACGTGGAGCCGCAGGAACTTGTTCCCCGCCGTGCGCTGGAGCACGACGAGCTGGAGGTTCTCGTCCTCCTCGACGGCCCGCCGGATGAACTTGACCTCGAACCGTGGCTCGCCTTCGAAATACAGGATCTTCTCGCGCCGATCCTCGACCATGACCAGTGCGTCGCGCACGTTGTTCTGCGTGACCATCTCATTGGTCTGCGCCGGCACGCGGAAGCTGAAGATGCGGGGGCCGTCATCGGCGGCGCTGAAGCGGACTCGGACGGTCGCGGGCTGTCCGTCCGGCGCCAGCTCGACATCCTGCGAACTGACGATCCGACCGTCGTCCTCGACCAGCAGGGGCACTGTCTGGCCCGCGTAGCCTGTCTGCGTGATCACCACATCCACGACGAGCGCGGCGCCCTTGAGCACCGACCGCGGTGTGTCTATTCGGCTGAGCTGGATGTCCCGTTCGAAGGCTTCACGGCCGAGCCCGACCGTGAAGACCGGCACCGACGCTGCCTGGAGCGGCAGAAGCGAATCGGTCAACGACTCCTGGGCATTGTCCGCACCGTCGGTCACCATCACCAGGCCCGCCAGCGGCACCCCGGTCAGCTCCTCTCGCGCCACGTCCAGCGCTTGGCCCAGATGGCTGCGCGTACCGTCGAACGCGAGGTTACCGACGCCGTCGATGCGGGACGTCGATGACGAGAAGCGGAAGAAGCGGAGGACGAAGCGCTCCGCAAGACCGGCCAACAGTGGGCTGTCCGGCCCGCCCAACTGCTCGACGACGAAGTCGCGCCGCGCCGCACCGTCGCGGTCTGCCACCTGCATGCTCAGCGAGTCGTCGATCAGTACGCCCAGAAAATTCTGTTGCGGGACGACCGTCGATAGCACGAGTACCGGGCGGAACAGGCACACGAGGATTACGCCCAGCGTCGCGAGTCGCAGGGCCGTCAAGAGGAGACGATCGGCGGGTCGGGTCTTGGAGCGGACGCGTGCGTAGGTGATCGCGGCGGCCACCGCCGCGACGGCGAGCGCGGCGCCGACCAGGTACACGCTCGAGGGCGCCGTGAAGGCGATGTCGCCCTGCTCGAAGAGCAGCGGTCGGTACTTGAACAGGAATTCGAAGAGGCGTTCGAACACCGTGGGTCTCGAGGGCCGTCCGTCGGGAGCCGAGTCGTGACGCCATGCCACGCCGGGCGATGTCCCTCTTCAGACGGCCCGACGCTGCGGAAAGTTTCCGCCTCGCCGTCACGATCACCGACGCAGTCGGTGATGCGCTCCGTTCGTCCGGCCGGGACACGCGCTCGGCCAGCAGGGCGGGAAACACCTCATGCTATCAGGTCTCGCCCCTCGCCGGGGGGGCGTTGGGCGCCTGATCGTGAGGTTTTTTTGCCATGAAACCTTTCCGAGTCATCAAAACGTCAAATTAAAACGAACGTATGAATGCGCCGGCCGCTGTCTGTGAGCCCAGCGCCCGACGCGGAGACACCATGAGCGCAGACACGAAGACCCGGATCCTGGATACCGCCGAGGTGCTGTTCGCCGAGCGCGGTTATTCGGCGACGTCGCTCAGAGACATCACGGCCGAGGCGGGTGTCAACCTGGCCGCGGTCAACTACCACTTCGGTTCCAAGGAAGCGCTCCTGGCTGCCGTTTTCGAGCGGCGCGTCGTGCCGGTCAACGACGAGCGCCTCCGCTTGCTCGACCTCGTCGAGGCGGAGGCTGGCAAGGGTCCGCTCGACGCCGAGCCGGTCGTGCGCGCCTGCCTCGTGCCGGCATTCCAGACGGGTGCGGAGTCTGGGCTGCCAGAGCCGAAGTTCATGCAGCTCGTGGGCCGCATGCACTCGGAGACCAACGAGCAGTTTCGTAAGGCGTTCTTCAGCCTCTTCGCCGAGGTTGCCCAGCGGTTCACGGCGGCGCTCGCCCGCGCGCTGCCGGAGGTCGCTCCGGAGGAGGTCACATGGCGTCTCCACTTCCTCATCGGTTCCTGGCGCACACGATGGTCTGGGGGCAGTGCTGTGATGGCGTCATGGCCCCACCGGCGCAGGACCACGACGATCTGCTCGAGGCACTGGCACGCTTCGCCGTCGCCGGGATGCGCGCCGGCGGGTCGGCATCTGTCGCAGGGGGTGTCACGAAATCTTCACATCGGCTTCACGCGCGCGCCACAGCTCATTCGTAAGGACCATTAGAGATGCCTCGACGAACCCATTCCCACACGTTCTGGATCGGGCTTCTGGTCATGGCCATCACGGCCATCGGCTGTGCGACCGTGGCTCCCGCGCCGATCGACCTGGACGTCTCGCTGCCGACCGGCTGGACTGGGCGCGCGACCGTGGAGGGCGAGGTGGTCGGCGACTGGTGGCCAGCGTTCGGCGATCCGCAGCTGTCCGAGGCGGTTCGCACGGCTCTTCGGCAGAACTACGATCTTCTGGCGGCGGCCGCTCGGCTCGAGGACGCGGCGGCCGGCGCGCGAATCGCGGGGGCGCCCCTCCAGCCGACGGTCGATGCGGGGCTGAACGGCGCCCGCCGGCGTCAGAATTTCATCGGGTTCCCGATTCCGGGCGGGGAGCGCGCCGTGCTGAGCTCGTTCTCGACGAGCTGGGGTGTATCGCTCAACACCAGCTGGGAAGCGGATCTCTGGGGCCGGCTACGGGCCGGCGCCCGCGCTGCCCTGGCAGATGTTCAGCGCTCGGCCGCCGATCTGCGCAGCGCCCGGCAGTCGATTGCCGGCCAGACGGTCAAGGCTTGGTTTGCGGTCGGCGAGGCGCACGAGCAGTTGGAGCTTGCGCAGCGCACGGTGGATAGCTTCGCCGCCAGCGCCGCCCAGGTGCAGGGACGCTTCGAACAGGGGCTTCGTCCCGCGCTCGATCTCCGCCTGGCCCTCTCGAGCCTGTCGACCGCCGAGGCGAACGTCGCGCTGCGTGAGCAGCAGACCGATGCCACGACCCGCCAGCTCGAGGTCTTGCTCGGGGAGTTCGCCGACAAGCACGCCGAGGTCGCCCGGACGCTGCCCGACACACCGGCGCCGGTGCCGGCGGGCTTACCGGCCGAGCTCGTCGGACGTCGGCCGGACGTCGTCGCGGCCGAACGATTCGTGGCGGCCGATCTGGAGCGCCTGAAGGTGGCGCGCGCCGACCTGTACCCGCGGCTCAGCCTGACCGCGTCCGGCGGCACCTCGACCCGGAGCTTGACGGATCTGCTCAACGGTGACTTCGGCGTCTGGAGTCTCGTGGGCAACCTGACCCAGCCGCTGTTCCAGGGCGGTCGGCTTCGGGGCGCCGTCGACCAGGCGAAGGCGCGGACCGACGAATCGCTGGCGAACTACGCGGGCGTCGCGCTCCAGGCCTACGCCGAGGTCGAGACGACGCTTGCCGCCGAGTCGCTGCTCGAGTCGCAGGAGCGCCACCTCACCGAGGCTGCCGAGCAGTCGACGGCCGCCGCGCGTCTCGCCGACGACCGATACATCGCCGGCCTGAGCGACTACATCAGCGTGCTCGAGTCCCAGCGCCAGGCCGTCAATTCGCAGTCAGCCCTGATCGCCGCTCGACGCCAGCGTCTCGACAACCGCGTCGACTTGCACCTGGCGCTCGGCGGCGGTTTCGAGACCGAGGCGCCGGCTGATCCACGGTCCAGCTCGGGTGATGACCCGAGGCACGAGTCCGACACCACCACCCCACCGCCGGAGCGAGCGGCGTCAGATACGAAAGCGAGCGATCGATGAATCCCCGTGTCCTGAACGTGCTGCGTGTAGCCCTTCCCGTCGGTGTCATCGTCGTGGCGGCCCTGACGGCCAGCTCGATGATCGCGCTCCGGCCCGAGGCCGAGACGCTCGTCCCCGAGGTGTCCTTGCCGCAGGTCCGCGTCGTGGATGTCCAGCCGGCCGACCTGCGGCTGACCGTGACCAGCCAGGGGACGGTGACGCCCCGGAACGAGAGCCAGCTGGTCCCCGAGGTCGCCGGCCGCGTGATCTGGGTGTCGCCGTCGCTCGTGTCCGGAGGTTTCTTCGAGGCGGGTGAGGCTCTCGTGCGGATCGACACTCACGATTACGAGCAGGCCATCGTGCGGGCCGAGGGCGACGTGGCCACGGCGCGGCTGCGCCTGGCCCAGGAGACGGCGGAGGCCAAGGTCGCGAGCAGGGAGTGGGACGAACTCGGCAAGGGCGACCCGACGTCGCTGACCCTGCGCGAGCCGCAGCTGGCCGACGCACGCGCCGCGCTCGCGGCGGCAGAGGCCAACCTGGAGACGGCCGCGCGCAACCTCGAGAGGACGCAGGTGCGGGCGCCGTACGCGGGTCGTGTCCGCCAGAAGCAGGTCGACATTGGCCAGTTCGTCTCGACCGGGACGCCGATCGCCACGGTCTACTCGGTCGACGTCGCCGAGATCAGGCTTCCCCTTCCGGACGAGGAACTGGCGTACCTGGATCTGCCGCTCGACTACCGTGGCGTGCGCCGTTCCGGGTCCGGGCCGGCGGTGACGATTCGCGCGAGCTTCGCTGGCCGCCTCTTCGAGTGGGAGGGACGCATCGTGCGGACCGAGGGTGAGATCGATCCCGCGACCCGGATGGTGCACGTCGTTGCCGAAGTGCGGAATCCGTATGGTCGTGGCAAGGACCCCGACCGGCCGCCACTGGCGGTCGGCACGTACGTCGAGGCCGAGATCGTTGGCCGCGTGGCCGAGGGCATCGCCGAGCTGCCACGCGCGGCGCTCCGGGGACGTGACCAGGTGATCGTCGTCGACGCATCGGATCAGCTCCAGTTCCGCACGGTGGACCTGCTGCGCGCCACGAGTGAGTCGATCCTCGTGCGGGGTGGCCTCGAGTCGGGTGAGCGCGTGTGCCTCTCGCCGCTCGAGACGGCGACGGACGGGATGCAGGTAAGGGTGGTCGGCGCGACGACGGAGGATGCGTCATGAAGGGCCCCATCGCCTGGTTCGCCAGGAACCCGGTCGCCGCCAACCTCCTGATGGTCGTGATCCTCTTCGGCGGGTTCCTGACCACGATGCGCGCCAAGCCGGAAGTCTTCCCCGAGTTCTCGCTCGACATGATCACGGTGTCGGTCTCGTATCTCGGGGCGGCGCCCGAGGAGGTCGAGGAGGCGGTCAACGTTCGGATCGAGGAGGCCATCCAGGGCATCGACGGGATCGAGCAGATCACGTCGACGGCTTCCGAAGGCAGCGGCACGGTGTCGATCGAGCTGGAGACGGGCGCCGATCTCAGCAAGGTGGTCGACGACGTCAAGGCGCGTGTGGATGCGATCGAGACCTTCCCCGTGGAGACCGAGAAGCCGCTGGTCCAGGAGGTCACCAATCGCCGTCAGGTGATCAATCTGGCCCTTCACGGGCAGGTCGACGAGCGTACCTTGAAGGCGCTGGCTGAGCGGACGCGCGACGAGATCTCCGCCATTCCCGGGATCACACAGGTCGAGGTTGCCAACGCCCGCCCCTACGAGATCTCGATCGAGATCTCCGAGAGCTAAATGCGCCGGCATGGCCTGACGTTCGACCAGGTGGCCAACGCCGTGCGCCGGTCGTCACTCGATCTGCCCGGCGGATCGGTCAAGACGGTTGGCGGAGAGTTTCTGCTGCGAACGAAGGGGCAGGCCTACCGAGGTGAAGAGTTCGAGCAGCTTGTCCTGCTGACGAGCCCTGAAGGCACGCACGTGCGCCTCGGCGACATTGCGCGTGTCGTCGATGGCTTCGCCGAAACCGACCAGTTTTCGAGGTTTCAGAACGAGCCGGCGCTCATCATCGAGGTGTTTCGGACCGGGGACCAGGGTGCGCTCGACGTTGCTCGGCTCGTGACCGACTACGTCGAGGAGGCGAGGCCGAGGATGCCGGCGGGCGTCTCGCTGACGACCTGGAACGACTCGTCGCTCATCTTGCGGGACCGCCTGGACTTGCTCGTCCGGAACGGCATCACCGGCTTCGTTCTGGTCTTCATCGTCCTGGCGCTGTTCCTGCACTTCAAGCTCGCATTCTGGGTGAGTCTCGGGATTCCGATCTCCTTCCTTGGCGCGATCTGGATGCTCCCTGTCTTCGACGTCACGATCAACATGATGTCGCTCTTCGCGTTCATCGTCGTGCTCGGGATCGTGGTCGACGACGCCATCATCGTGGGCGAGAACGTGTACGCGCATCAGGAGAGGCACGGCAACGGTGTGCGGGCCGCCGTCGAGGGTACGCAGGAGGTTGCCGTGCCGGTCGTCTTTGCGGTCCTGACGACGGTGGCGGCGTTTGCGCCGATGATGCTGGTCGAAGGGATCTTCGGGAAGATCATGGCGGTGATCCCGCTCGTGGTGATTCCCGTGCTGCTGTTCTCGGTCATCGAGTCCCAGCTCATTCTGCCCACGCACCTCTCGCACACCGCACACGATCCGGACGACGCGGAACCCGGGTTTGGCGGCCGGATCCTGGATCGCATCGGCGACGGGCTGCACTGGTTCATCCACCACGTGTACCGGCCCGGCCTCGAGTTCGGTCTCCGCTGGCGCTACCTGACGATCGCGGTCGGCGTGGCGTCGCTGATCGTCACGGCGGGGCTCGTGGGTGGCGGTTGGGTGCGTTTCGTCTTCATGCCGCCGGTCGAGGCCGATGCCATCTCGGTCTCGCTCACCATGCCGCAGGGAACGCCGGTCGACGTGACGTCGAGCGCCGTCCGGCAGATCGAGATGGCCGCCGAGCGTGTGCGCGCCGAGGTCGAGGAAGCGACGGGCCAGGACGTCGTCAACTACGTCTACGCGACGGTCGGCAAGACGCCCAGTGGTGTGGGTGGCGGGGGACCCGGCGGCGGTGGCCAGTCAGCGAGCGCCTCGAACCTGGGTGGCGTGTTCATCGAGTTGTCCGGCGCCGAGCAGCGACCGGTCGGCAGCACCGAGCTGGCGAACCGCTGGCGTGAAGCGATCGGCGCGATTCCCGACGCCGTGGAGGTGAAGTTCAACTCGTCGCTCTTCAGCGCGGGCGATCCGATCTACGTGCAGCTGACGGGCACCGACATCGACGAACTGCGGAACGCCGCCACGACGCTCAAGGAGCGACTGGCGCAGTATGCCGGGGTCTACGACATCACCGACTCGTTCCGTGAAGGCAAGCAGGAACTTAAGCTCGGGATCAAGCCGGCGGCCGAGACGCTCGGCCTGTCGCTGCAGGACCTGGCGCGCCAGGTCCGGCAGGCCTTCTACGGCGAAGAGGCCCAGCGCATCCAGCGCGGCCGCGACGACGTGCGCGTCATGGTCCGGTATCCGGAATCTGCCAGACGCTCGCTGGGCGACCTCGAAGGCATGCGAATCCGGACGCCGGACGGCCAGGAGGTGCCCTTCTCCCAGGTGGCCGTGGTCGAGCCTGGCCGCGGGTTCGCGTCCATCAAGCGGGTCGACCGACGCCGCGAGGTCAGCGTCACCGCCGACCTCGACGCCAGCCAGACGACGGCCGGCCAGGTGATCGCCGATCTCGAGACGAACGTGCTACCGGAGATCCTGGCGAGTCACCCCGGCGTGCTGTACTCGTTCGAGGGCGAGCAGTCGGAGCAGCGGGATGCGATGGGCGGGCTGTACCTGGGGTTCGCGATTGCGATGCTCGTCATTTACGCGCTGCTGGCCGTGCCGTTGAAGTCCTACATCCAGCCGTTCGTGATCATGTCGGCGATCCCGTTCGGGTTCGTTGGCGCGACGTGGGGCCACGTGGTCATGGGGCTCGACCTCAGCCTGCTGTCGATGTTCGGACTCGTGGCCCTCACCGGGGTCGTGGTCAACGACAGTCTCGTGCTGGTGGACTTCATCAACCGTCACCGGGCCGAGGGTGGCACGGTCCTCGAGGCCGTCGGCAAGGCTGGAACCGACCGATTCCGTGCGATCCTGCTGACCTCCCTCACGACGTTCTTCGGCTTGTTCCCGTTGATCATGGAGACGAGCCGCCAGGCGCAGTTCCTCATTCCGATGGCAGTGTCGCTGGCCTTCGGCGTCGTGTTCTCGACGTTCATCACCCTGATGATCGTGCCGTCGCTCTACCTGATCGCCGAGGACTTCAAACATGCCGCCGCGCGGCTCTGGGATCTGGCGACCGCCCGGCCGCAGCCGGAACCTGAGGTGGAGAAGGGCACCGCCGCGGCGCCCGCGTTCAGCACGACGTCGTTGCAGGACGAGGCAGTGTGAGGGGGGCTCAGGGCTCAGGGCGCAGGGCGCAGGGCGCGGGGCGCGGGGCGCAGGGCGCAGGGATTGCACGCTGGTCGCAGATCGTACGTAGGGCTGGGGCCTCAGCCCGTGCCGGACCCACCAATCACCACCCACCACTCTCAATGGCTCATCGCGTACACGATGAAGTTGACGCCGAGCTCGAAGGCGAACGTCGAGTACTTGAGGGGGTAGTAGGGGTGGTCGGCCCATTCCCAGGCGTCACCCAGGTCGGTGTTCCAGTTGATCCCGACCATCAGGCGTCCGGAGTCGTCGAAGATGCCGCGGGCCGCGGCGGTGTAGCCGTCCTGTTCGTGGGTCGGGCCGCCGTAGACGCCTCGATTGACCTCCGGGACCTGCACGATCTCCTGGATGTCGTAGACCATGTGGAAGATCGGGTGGTCGAGCGGGAGGTCGACGATGGGTCGGCCGGGCAGTAGCCGCTGCATCTCTTGTTCGAAGTTCGACCACTGCCACGATCCCCAGAAGTCGTCGATCATGAGGAACCCGCCGGCCTCCAGGTAGCTGCGCAGCCCCTCGATCTCGGCCTCGGTCATCGCCATGTCGCCGACCTCCAGAGCGTAGAGGAACGGAAAGCGACGCAGTGCCGGGTCGTCGAGCCGTACGGCGTTCTCCATCTCGTACGCGTCGATGTCGATGAGTCTCGTCAGGACGGTCAGGAACTGCCGGTCGGCCTTCGGATAGTCCGTGGCCCAGCGCGGCCGCCTGAAGCGGCGGCCGGCGCTACTGTAGACGGCACGCGTGAAGTAGAACTCTCGCGGCCCGGCCGGATGACGCAGCGAGGGAGCGTCCCAGCTGAAGCGGGCGGGCGCATTGGGCGACACCGTGACGGTCAGGCCCGGACCCCGAATCTGGGCTGTCGTGAAGGCGCCGGCCAGGGCCACGCACCCGGCCGCCAGCAGCCAGGCCAGGCGCCGTGACCGGAAGCGTCGGGCGACAGCGGGGGCAGCAGATTGAGTCATGCCGTCACGTGTCACGTCGTCATGTCGTCATGTCGGATGGAATTATCGCACGGGAACCGTGGTGCGTTCGCTCTCCTCGTCGCTCGACGGCGCGTCCGTCAGGACGCTGTAATGCAAGGTGTTGAACAGCATCTTGAAGGTCGCATGCGGCTGGGCTCGCTGTTGAACGCCGAACCCGAAGAGGATGACGCGACCCTCCCCGACCGGCACGTCCACGACGGCGGCCTTGCCGGCCAGATGCTCCTCGCCCTCGATCCAGCCACTCAGCAGAATCGACGACTCGGCGTACGTCGCGACGATGCGCGGCTGGTTTGCGCCGAGCTGCGCCTCGACGTCGAACGCCGGGCTCGACTGGAAGACGGCGATCGACTGGTCCGGCATGCCGTAAGCCACCGGGTGTTCCGTGTCGACCCGCGTACGCAGGATCGAGCCGGGACAGAAGAACTCCTCGGGCGGCAGATCGGCGAGCACGTTCCGTACGGGCAGGTCGAGGCGATCGATCGCGAAGATCGTGGAGGCGCCGAGTGCCACCAGCGTGCCGCCACGCTCGACGAACTCTCTGAGATGCGTGACGCCGTCGAGCCCGATCCCCCCGGCGTACTCGGGTGCCGTCGAGCCCGGCTCGTTGCCCTCCACGATGCTCTCGGCCGCGTTTCTGATCGATGGCAGGACGATGACGTCGAGACGCTGGGCGAGATCGCCCGCACGCAGCTCTGCGTCGGTCAGCGTCACGAACGGAATTTCATGTTGTTCAAAGAGCCATCGGGTCCAGCCCTCGTCCATGGAGGCGGTCCACGGTTTGTACAGGCCGACTCGGGGTGTGCGAAGGTCGGTCAGCAGTCCGGCGTCCGGCAGCTGACGCAGCGAGAGTGCCGGTACGCCCAGCTGCTCGATCGTGTCGACCAGGTCCCCGCGCCCGTCCGAGTCGAGCGAGACGATGAAGGCGCCGGTCGGAATTGCGGCGCTCTCCACTGACGTCGGTGCCGTCGTTCGTTGCACGGTTCCGCCGTTCGCCAGGATCCGGTTGACCGCGAGGAACGAATCGTTGACCGATGCGGGCAACGCGAGGGCTACCGCGCCGTCGGTCGGAAGGCGGGTGGGCTCTCGCGTCGCGGAGACGACGGCGGTGCCGTCGAACTCGAACGTGCGCTGGACCGGGACCGTCGCGACCCCCATCTGGAGCGGGAGCGTCCAGCCGGAGACGTCGTACGGGCGCTCGAGCGGTCCGCCGGGATACAGCCGCCGGGCCGGGTAGCTCTGCGACTCGAGGAGAGTTTTCGCGTACGCGCGATACGGCTGTGCCATCGAAATGACATGGGAGCCGGCGGCGTACCGGCGTCCATCGGCTTCGAACGGCCGACGTGCCCGCGAGATCTCGACGCCTCCGAGTCGGAGGATGTCGACCATCTTCGCGGCCGTCAGTGGGTCGCGCTGCTCGGCCGGGATCACGAAGGCGAAGGGTGGCTCGGTCCGGCCCTTGTGCACCTGGTTACGCCCCATCCGGTAGAAATTGTGCAGCAGCTCCTCGCGAAACTTGGCGGCCGCGTCCAGCAGCGCCACCGCCGCGTGGAAGTCGTAGTCGACGATGTCCCGCAGCCGCCAGCTGCCGCCGTCCCACGGATTGGGGAAGTTCTGCTGGATGCCGTACTCGGCCAGGCCCTTCGCTGTCCCCCGAAGCTCGTCGCGCGCCACGGTTATGGGTGTCGCCAGCCGGACGCTCGCCACTTCGGTCAGGAGACAGACGGTGTTGTGACCGAGCGGACCGGAGTCCTCGTAGCCGGGGAAGTAATAGTCGTACATGGCGTTCGTGATGACGCCCGGGAGGCCCTGCGCCTCGAGCTCGGTCGCCATCGCGTGCCCGAGGAGTCCGGCCTGTCGCCAGATCAGCGGTTCGTAATTGGGATCGATGGGCTCGTAGTTCGGCGGCACGAACATCCGTGGGCCCCTGGGGCCCATCTGGTGCATGGTGAGGAAGACTTGCGGCCGCCAGTCCTCGTAGAACACCTTCGCCAGCAGACGATTCTCTTGCTGGTTCAGCATGAAGAAGTCGCGATTGATGTCGTGGCCCACGTACTTGTTATAGAGCCACGGCATGCCCGTTCCTTCCCACGGCTGGTCGAGTGTCGACCGGTACCAGTCGACCACCAGGTCCATGCCGTCGGGGTTGAGCGACGGCATCAGCAGGAAGATGACGTTGTCGAGGATTCGCCGCGTTCGGATCGAGTCGTCCGTGGCGAGGAAATGGACGAGCTCGGGCGCCATCTGCGCCGCCCCGACCTCGGTGGCGTGGATGCTGGCACCGATCGCGACGATGACCTTACCGTCGCGGGCCAGAGCGGCCGCCGTGGCGTCGTCCGTGCGTCTCGGATCCGATAGCTGGCGGACGATGTCCTGGTACCGATCGAGTTCCGCGATATTCTCGGGGGATGACACCACCAGCCCGACGAATCGCCTGCCCATCGTCGTCTGACCGATGTCGATGACCTGGGCCCGGTCGGACGCGTCAGCCAGATCGTCGAGGTAGCCGGTGACCTGATCCCAGTCCACCAGCTGGCGGTCGGCGCCCACCGGGAAGCCGAAGGCGTCCTCGGGCGTCGGCAGCGGTCGCTGCGCCGCCGCACCGGTGGTTACTGCCAAGAGCGCGACGCCGCAGGACGCGAGCGTCCAGGTCCACCCTTTGCTGCTGCGCGGTGCGTTGGGCTGCACGACGTTCCCTCCACGGGTGTCGGACCCGAGCCACTTGCCTCCGACTCGGTGTCCTCGTGTGCGAGCATCATATCAATCCTTCATGCCTTCATGAGGCGTGGTCCGGATGATGGAGCTACAATGGGGCCCATTTACGTGGACTTGGAGGTAGCAGCGTGATCAGACCAGCAGGGATGCTTTCGCTCGCGATGACCGCCGTCGCGATGCTCGCGGCCCCGGCGGCTGGCCAGCAGGCGGGTCAGCCGGCCAGCGACGTGTTGATGCAGTTCGACATCTGGGGCAACCCGACACCGCGGGGAGGTGTCACGAACAACGGTCCGAATTCGCACTCGGTGTGGTGACCGGGATCGGTGGCGCTGGATCGCGTCAATCATCGAATGTTCGTGCCCGAGCCGGGCAACATCCGGGTGCTCGTCTATCAGCTGGACGAGCAGGGTCGCCACGTGCGGCATACCGCCGACCACGTGGTCGGCCATCGCAGCCTGCTGGGTCGTCGGCGTCAGTCGGAGGTCAATCGTAACGATGGCGCGGGTGGGGCGGAGACGGGCCTGGCCGTGGACAATGTGCACCAGCGCTTATTCGTACGCGACCGCAATCGTGTCCTGACGTTCGACATCCAGCCCGACGAACTGGAGGACTACCCGGCGGCGACCCATGTCATCGGCCAGCCGGATTTCGAAACCCTGGTCCCCGGGACGAGCCGACGCAAGTTTCGTGGGAGCGAGCTGATCGTCGACGACGAGCATCAACGGCTCTTCGTGGAGGATGGCGAGCGGATTGTTGTCTTCGACATTCATCCCGATCGACTCACCGACTATCCCGAGGCCCAGGTCGTCATCGGCCAGCCAGACTTCGAGAGCCGCCTGCGCGGGGTCGGCCCGAACCGTCTGTCGAGGGCGCACGGCCTGGCGTTCGATCCAGACGAGCAGCGGCTGTTCGTGTCGGATCAGAACAACAATCGGATACTGGTGTTCGACGTCCATCCTGATCGGCTCGAGAACGAACCTGATGCGATCGCCGTGCTCGGTCAGCCGGATTTCGACACCACGATCCGTCGGTTCGTGGGAGCCGCCGCTCCACCGGAAGAGCGACGGGGAACCCGCGCGATGACGCCCGGCGGCCTCGACTACGACCCGGTGTACCACCGACTGTTCGTGAGCCAGCTCGTCGACAACCGAATCCTCGTATTCGACGCCGCGCCCGGCCAGATGCAGCACGACCCCGAGGCCATCGCGGTGCTGGGGCAGCCCGACTTCACGACCTTCGATCCAAACGTGTCGCGGACGAACTTCGCCTTCCCGAAGGACCCGTCCGTGGATCCGGACAAGCAGATTCTGTACGTCTCCGAAGGGTTTCCGGGCGGCAACCGTGTCGTGGCCTTCGACATCCGACCCGAGCATCTGCGCAACGGTGCGCCGGCCGTCGACGTGATCGGTCACGTCGACGATCAGGGCGAGGACGATTTCGATCGCCGGATGGCCAACGACCGGCTCGACGCGCGCACCGGGACCATGATCCGTGCGGTCGCTCTCGACGAGGTCGACCATCGCCTCTGGGTGGCTGACGAGTACAACAATCGCGTGCTCGGCTTTCAGCTCGACAGTCACAATCGGCTGCTCGAGCTCGAGGCCCGCTGGGTCTTCGGCCAGAAGGACTTCCGGAGCGCGACAGCCGCACGATCGGCCACCGGCTTGAAGATTCCCCTGGCGGTCGCCTACGACCACAGGGACAAGCGGCTCTACGTCGGGGACGGCTGGAACGATCGGGTTCTGATCTATGACGTCGATCCGGCACACCTACGGCCGGGCGGAGACCAGCGAGCGTCCGTCGTGTTGGGGCAGGCGGATTTCGAGACTCAGGACCCGCGGACCGAGCGAGACCGGTTCGACTTCGCGGTGGACCTCGGTCGTGGGATCGCGTCCAACATGCTGCCGGTCGGCATGGCGATCGACCCGAAGGGCCGACGAGCCTTCGTCTCGGACGGCGGGAACAACCGCATCCTCGTGTTCGACATCCACAAGGATCGTCTGCGAAGTGGCGCCGAGGCACTGGACGTCATCGGTCAGCCGGATTTCACCTCGTCGGAAGCGCGCCTCGGTCCCGGTGGCCTCAACGCGCCGGGACATCTCGCGTTCGATCCCGATGGCAACCGACTGTTTGCGGTCGACAACCGGCACCACCGGGTCCTGGTATTCGACGTCGCGCTCGAGGCGCTCCGTGCTGGCAAGGACGCTCGATTCGTACTGGGTCAGCCTGATCTCTCGACCACGACGCCTCCGGAGCGATTGCGCGGAGCGGGTAAGGTCGTCTCGGAGACGACCTTGATCTCCCCTAACGGCGTCGCATACGACCGGATCCGTCAACGCCTCTTCGTGTCGGACCAGGGCAGCAATCGCGTGCTCACGTTCGACGTCGAGGCGGCTCGAATGCGCAACAACCTGCCGGCCACCGAGGTCTACGGCCAGCGGGATGCTCGGACCACGTCGGACCAGGTCGAGAGTGACCTGTCGGCGCAGGACCAGTTGTACGACCCTCGCGGGCTGGCGTTCGACTCGGTGAACCAGCAGTTGTATGTGACTGATTCCCACTGGGCTCGGCTCATGATCTTCACCGCCGCCGACTCGTCCCACCCGGCGAAGCTCGCGCCCGGCGGTTTCCAGCGCTTCAGCTCGCTCGATCCCATGATGGTTCTGAGTCCCTGGACGGGCCAGGCCGGATACGGCCGGCTGGGCGACGCGCGTGTCGCACGGGGCGTCTATATGCAGACGCGGACGCGCTTCGATATGGATCCGCTGACCGAGCAGCAGAGCCGTGTGCTGGTCAGTCAGTCGGCTGCGACGATGCGATCTCCGACCCGACGCACGTATGGGTTCGCCGACGGTCGAGGGGGCACGACGAGCTGGGTCTCGGTGGTCAATCCGAGTTCCGCGACGGCGCGTCTGGATATTCGTCTCCGAGATCAGGATGGCACGACTACGTCGGCGAGCCATGTGCTCTCGGCCGGAGAGAGCCTCAGGGCTGACCTGTCCGCGCTCATGGAGCATGACTTCGCCACCGCTGCGTTCACCGTCACGAGCGACGTGGCCGTCGCGGTTGCCGCGTGGACCTCGGTCGAGAATCGGCGCGGCGAGATCGTCGAGACGACCCTGCCGACGGCCGCCGAGGACGCCCCGCGGTCGATGGCGGTCGCCAACGTGATGTACGGTGGTGGATTCCAGACCGACATCGTGCTGATGAACCCGGAGTCCGAGCCGGCGCGAGGCTTCGTCGCCCTGTTCGACCACGCCGGCAAGGAGCTCGAACACCAGCTGTATGTCGTCGAGCCTGGCGCGGCCCTGGTCTGGCAGCCACCGACCACCGGCCTCGTCCCGCGGTCCGGTTATGTTCGCGTTCGACCGACGTCCAGCATGCAGCCAGCGATGGCCACGATCGTGCGACGTGAGGACGCAGGATTGATCACGATGACGAGCTCGCCGGTCGCCGTCGATGTCGAGCGCGGGTCCCTGCCCGTCAATACGATGCCCGATCTCATTCGCCACGGGCGGCGGACGTCGCTCGATCTTGTGATCGCGAATCCCGGCGCACACGGCGCAGCGATCCGGATGATCTTGCGTGATCTGGAGGGACGAGAGGTCGGTCGCGCCGAGCAGCTGATTCTGCCCGAGAGCCAGAGCGACTTCACGCTCGCCAGCCTGTTCGATCGTGCGAGGTTCGCCGGGTCGTTGACCCTCGTCTCCGACGTACCGGTGGCCGTGTCGGCGCGCCAGGTCACGGTCAACGTCGTCGGCGACGAGATTTTGACCGAACTGCCGGTCATGGCGCTGACCGGAGGCCAGCCCGTCGGTCCCGCCGTCTTCCCGTTCACCGACGGAGACGGCGCGTCGACTCAGATGTTCCTCCTGTCGAGCGATGGTGAGGCGGTCGAGACCGAGCTCCAGTTCTTCGCGGCTGGCGGTCAGTCGCTCGAGGTATTGCTCCGATGAGAAGGGCCCTCGCGTTGGTCGCGACCCTCGCAGTGCCAACGGCGCTCGTGACGTCGGGGTGTGCATTCCTGGAAGCGCCTGCGGAGCCACCAGCCTTCGAGATCGTCGAGGCCACGATCGCGGAGATCCACGCCGCCATGCGGGAGGGCCGTGTCACTGCGCGTGAGCTGGTCGACGCGTCGCTGGCCCGGATCGAGGCGTACGACAAGTCCGGCCCCGCCCTCAACGCGATCGTCGTCGTCAACCCGGACGCGCGCGAGCGGGCCGCGGAACTGGACGCGGCGTTTGCCTCCGGTGGCCTGACCGGGCCGCTCCACGGCATCCCGATGATCGTCAAGGACAACTACGACACCGCCGACCTGCCGACGACCGCCGGATCGCTGTCCCTGGAGGGATCCATCCCTCCGGATGATGCGTTCCAGGTTCAGAAGCTACGAGAGGCCGGCGCGATCGTGGTGGCCAAGTCGAACATGGCCGAGTTCGCGTTCTCGCCATACGAGACCGTCGGGTCGGCGTTGCCTGGTTACACGCGTAACCCGTACGCGTTGAATCGCGTGACCGCCGGGTCGAGTGGAGGAACGGCCGCGGCCGTGGCGGCGAGCTTCGGCGTCGCCGGGCTCGGGACGGACACGGGCAACTCGATTCGCGGACCTTCGTCGCATCAGAGTCTCGTCGGCATTCGGTCGACCATGGGGCTCACCAGTCGTGACGGTATCGTGCCGCTCAGCCTCGGGCGTGATATCGGCGGCCCGATGGCCCGCACGGTCGCCGACGCCGTGGCCGTGTTCGACGTGATCGCTGGCGAGGATCCCGCGGACCCAGTGACGGCGCAGAGTCGCGACCTGAGGGCCGCGCGGTACGCCGACTCCCTGCGGCTCGACGGTCTCACCGGCGCGCGTATCGGGGTCCTGCGGGAGATGTCGGACGAGACCGCCGACCCCGAGGTGATTGCCCGGCTCGACGAGGCGCTCGAGGTCATGCGAACGCTCGGGGCGACGATCGTCGATCCGGTCGCGATCGGACCGGATGACGATCCGCCCGGTCCCGACGACCCGCGGTGCAGCCCGTTCGCGTTCCAGATGAGCGCCTACCTGGCGACCCTCGGCGACGAGGCGCCGGTCAAGAACGTGCAGGAGATTCTGGACTCGGAGCGCTTCCATCCGTCCATCGAGGAACGCCTCGGGCGGGCACTGGAGACGGAACTGCCGGCGCACGTGCAGCCGGGCTGTCAGGCGCGCGCCGAACGGGACGAGCGGCTTCGCGAGCGCGTCCGTGCCGCCCTCGCAGAGGACGAGCTGGATGCGCTCGTGTACCCAACCTGGGATAATCCGCCACGGCTCATCGGTGACCTGAACTCGCCGCACGGGAACAACTCGTGGCAGCTGTCGCCGCCGACCGGTTTTCCGGCCGTGACCGTGCCGATGGGCTTCGTGGGTAACGGTCTCCCCGTCGGCCTGCAGATCCTCGGCGATGCCTGGTCCGAGCCGAAACTGATCGAGATCGCGTACTCGTATGAGCAGGGTACGAATCATCGGGTGGCGCCGGCGACCGTGCCGGCGCTCGACGGGTCGTAGGCGTGCAGGTCGTAGACTCGCTGCATGAAGGAGGGCCTCGATGCCCAAGTGCCTGGAGTGTGATGCCGAGGTCGATCTCGCCGCCGATGTCGAAGCGGGGGAGATCGTCGAGTGTCGGGATTGCGGAACGGAGTTCGAGGTGACCTCCGTCAATCCGGCGGAACTTGCGCCGGCGCCGAAGGAAGAAGAGGACTGGGGCGAATGAAGCTTGGTGTCCTGTGCTCGCTCGTGCGTGTCGAGGAGAAGCTGATCTTCGCGGCGCTCCGCGACCGCGGGCTGGCGTTCGAGAGGATCGACGACCGGCGCCTGATCCTGGAGATGGACGAGCGCGGCTTTTCCTGCGACGTCGTGCTGGAGCGGGCCATCAACCACTCGCGAGCGCTGCACACGCTGAAGGTCCTGAACGATCGGGGCGTTCGGACGGTCAACACCTGGGACGTCGCCAACACGTGCGGCGACAAGCTGCTCACGACCAATGCGCTCGTCGTGCACGGGGTGCCGACGCCGCGAACGCTGGTGGCCTACACGCCCGAGTCCGCGCTCGACGCGATCGATCGGCTCGGATACCCGGTGGTGCTCAAGCCGGCGGTCGGTTCCTGGGGACGACTGCTCGCGCGCGTCAACGATCGGTATGCCGCTGAAGCGTTGCTCGAGCACAAGGAGATTCTCGGCTCGTACCATCACTCGACGTTCTACATTCAGGAATACGTCGACAAACCCGATCGAGACATCCGGGCGTTCGTCGTCGGAGACGCGATGGTGGCGGCCATCTACCGGCACTCCGCGCACTGGATCACGAACACCGCGAGAGGCGGCAAGACGACGAACTGTCCGGTGACCGATGAGCTGCAGGACGTGTGCATCCGGGCGGCGCAGGCCGTCGGCGGCGGCGTGGTAGCCATCGACCTCTTCGAGACGCCCGCGGGCTTGCTCGTGAACGAGGTCAACTACACGATGGAGTTCCGCAACAGCATCGACGTGACCGGGGTCCCCATCCACGAGCGCATCGTCGATTACGTCGTGCAGGTGGGGTCGGGCGCCGGAGCCCCGGCCTGATGAAGGTCGGCATCCTCGGAGCGTCCGGGTACGTCGGTGGCGAACTGGTGCGTTTGCTGCTCGGCCATCCCGAGGTGGATCTCCGGCAGGTCACGTCCGAACGGTTCGCCGGCAAGTACGTGACCGGCGTGCACCCGAACCTTCGCGGCCGAACCGCCCTCAAGTTCTGCCGTCTCGAGGATCTCTCGCCCTGCGATCTCGTGTTCGCAGCGCTGCCGCATGGCAGTTTCATGAAGCGGTTCTCGGAGCTCAAGGCGGTTGCCCCGAGAATCATCGACCTCAGCGCCGACTTCCGGTTGCGGTCGCCCGAGGCGTACCGCCGCTGGTACGGGCACGATCACGACGACCCGACCGCTCTGTCAGGATTCGTCTACGGGCTGGTCGAGCTGCATCGAGCCGAACTGCGCGACGCGACGTACGCGACGGGCGCTGGCTGCCTGGCCACGACGGCCATCCTTGGCCTGGCGCCGATCTTCGACGCCGGCGTCGTCCGGGAGAACGAGGTGTTCATCGAGGCGAAGGTCGGGTCCTCGGCAGCCGGCAATCGCGAGAGCCCGAGTTCCCATCATCCCGAGCGCAGTGGGGCGTTGCGCTCCTTCCAGCCGACCGGCCATCGTCACACCGGAGAGATCGTGCAGGAGCTGAAGGGCGCGCCGCACGTGCACTTCAGCGCGACCGCGATCGAGGCGGTACGGGGCGTCCTCGTGACGGCGCACGTCCGACTCGCGGAGCCGCTCGAGACCAGGGATCTCTGGCGCATCTATCGGAGCTTCTACCCGGACGAGCCGTTCGTCCGGATCGTCAAGGAGACCCGCGGCATCTTCCGGTATCCCGAGCCCAAGATCTTGATCGGGTCGAACTACTGCGATGTCGGGTTCGAGCGGGACCCGGATGGGGATCGGGTCGTCGTGATGTCGGCGATCGACAATCTCATGAAAGGCGCCTCAGGCAACGGCGTCCAGGCGATGAATGTCATGGCCGGATGGGACGAGCGCGCTGGCCTCGATTTCCCAGGGCTGCACCCGGTCTGATGCTGGTGATCAAGATTGGCGGCGGGCAGGGTATCCGCTACGACACGATGGCGGCCGATGTCGCCGAGTTGCACCGAGCCGGCGACCGCGTCGTTCTCGTGCACGGCGGGTCGCATGAGACGAACGTGCTGTCGGAGAGGCTCGGCAAGCCACCGCGTTTCGTGACGTCGCCATCCGGCCACGAGAGTCGGTTCACCGATCGCGAGACGCTCGAGATCTTCGAGATGGTCTACTGCGGCAAGATCAACAAAGGCCTCGTGGAGCAGTTCCAGAGCCTGGGCGTCCAGGCGATCGGGCTATCGGGCGTCGACGGGCGCCTGCTTCAGGCGAAGCGCAAGGAGACGATCACGATCGTCGAGAATGGTCGAAAGCGCGTCCTGAGAGGCGACCACACCGGTAGGATCGAGGCGGTCAACGTGTCGTTGCTCAGCCTGTTGCTCGACGCCGGCTACCTGCCGGTCATTACACCGCCGGCCATCAGCCACGAGCACGTCGCGGTCAATGTGGACGGTGACCGTGCGGCCGCCCGGATCGCCGGCGCGCTGGGCGCCGAGCACCTCGTGATTCTCTCCAACGTGCCGGGGCTGTTACGCGACCTGGCCGATCCCGGATCCCTCGTCACTGCGATCGAGGCGTCGCGCCTCGACGAGTTCATGGAGCTGGCGCTCGGACGCATGAAGCGAAAGATGCTTGCGGCCAAGGAGGCGCTGGCCGCCGGCGTACGGCAGGTCGTACTCGGTGACGCCCGCATCGAGATGCCCGTCAAGGCCGCCCTGGCCGGGAAAGGCACGGTGATTGCTGCCCGTGAGCACGCGTCCTCTTGAAGACCGCCACACGCCAGGCACGTATGCCAAGCGCCCGATCGTCCTGACCCGCGGCGCGGGTGTGCGCGTCTGGGATGACCAGGACCGGGAATATGTCGACTGCACCGCCGGCATCGGGGTCGCCGCGCTCGGCCACGCCCATCCGGTCATCGTTGAAGCACTCTCGGCCCAGTCCCAGCGACTGATCACGTGCCAGGAGCTGTTCTACAACGACGAGCGCGCCCGATTGCTCGCCTTGCTCGATTCGATCACGCCGCCGTCGCTGGACCGATTCTTCCTGAGCAACTCCGGGACCGAGGCGAACGAGGCCGCGCTCAAGTTCGCCCGTGTCTCGACAGGGCGCACAGGGATCGTGGCGACCATGCGCGGGTATCACGGGAAGTCGATGGGGTCGCTCAGCGCGACCTGGGAGCGCAGGTTCCGCGAGCCGTTCGAGCCCCTGGTGCCCGGCTTCTCGTTCATCAGGTACGACGACGCGGATGGCGCAGCGGTGGGTATCTCCGATGACACGGCCGCCGTCATCGTGGAGGTCGTGCAGGGCGAAGGCGGCGTGCGCCCGGCGAGCCCAGAGTTTCTTGCCGAGCTCCGCCGGCTCTGCACCGAGCGCGGGGCGCTGTTGATCGTCGACGAGGTGCAGACCGGATTCGGTCGTACCGGCAAGATGTTCGCGTACGAGCACTATGGCCTCGAGCCAGACCTGGTGACCATGGCGAAGGCGGCCGCCGGGGGTCTCCCGATCGGGATCACCGCCTTCGGTCCGGCGGTCGGGACGCTCCCGACGCAGAGCCACACCTCGACGTTCGGCGGCAATCCGCTGTCGTGTGCCGTGGCGCGGGCGGTCATCGACTTCATGATCGCGGAGAAGCTGGCACGCCACGCGGCCGATATGGGACGCCATCTCCGGGATGCTGTCGGCAGGCTCGAGAGCAAGAAGATCCGCGAGGTCCGGGGTCTCGGCCTGATGATCGGGATCGAGCTGAAGGAGCCGGCCGGGCCGTACGTCGAACGCTTGATGCACGATGGAGTCCTCGTGCTGCTGGCAGGGCGCACGGTGATTCGGCTCCTGCCACCGCTGATCATCGATCGACAGGATATCGATTTCGTCGTCGACCGGCTCGGTCGGGTGCTGGCGTGATCCACGATGAACCGGCCATCGAGCTGCTGCTCGATCTGTGCCGGATAGCGTCGGTGTCGACGGATGAGTCCGCCGCGGTCCGGTTCATGGTCGAGCAGGCAACCGTGGCCGGCATGCACGCGTTCGTCGACGATGCCGGAAACTTCATCGCGGAGCGGGGCACGGGCGAACGAGTCATCGTCCTGCTGGGCCACATCGACACGGTCGACGGATTCATATCGCCACGAATCGACGACGGCGTCCTGTACGGCCGGGGTGCGGTGGACGCGAAGGGGCCGCTCGCGACCTTCCTGGCGGCCGCGTCGCGGGTGGTGAGCGTCGAGGGCGCCAGAATCGTCGTCATCGGCGCGGTCGAGGAGGAGGCCCCGACCTCGAAAGGCGCTCACTTCGTCGTCGACCAGTACTCGCCCGCGGTCGCCGTCATCGGTGAACCGAGTGGCGTCAGCGCGATCACGCTGGGGTACAAGGGACGGATCAGCCTGAGGCTGCGGGGCGCTCGAGCGCATGCCCACTCCGCAGCCGCGGCTCGGAGCATCGCCAGCGAGGCCGTCAATTTCTGGGCGAAGACGGAGTTGTACTGCGAGCGGTTCAATGACGACCAATCGATCTTTGCGAGGATCGATCCTCATCTGAGCAGCTTCAATACCGTCACCGATGGCTTCGAGGACCGCGTTGACCTGCGAGGGAGCTTCCGCCTGCCGATCGATTTCTCTGTCGATGATCTCGAGGGTTCGCTGAACGACTACGCCGGCGAGTGGGGCACGTGCGAGCTACACGACTTCACGCCGGCGTTTCGGAGCGACAAGCGCAACGTGCTCGTCCGGGCGTTCCTGACGGCCATTCGCGCCCAGGACCTCGAACCACGGTTCACGCTGAAGACTGGCACCTCCGACATGAACGTCGTCGGCCCGGCGTGGGGCTGCCCGATCGTCGCGTATGGTCCCGGAGACTCGCATCTGGATCACGCGCCGAACGAGCACGTCTCGGTTGACGAATACCGGCGGGCGATCGCGATTCTCACCCGCGTCCTCGAGCGCCTCGTGGGCGCTCGCTGACGCGGCCGGAGATCGCGATCGCCCGAACGGACACGGAATTACCACGGAACGACTGCGGAAGCACTCTCGATGCGGATCCGGACCCACGCCATCCACCCTCGGCTTGCGCCGTACGTTCGCCTGATATGGACGCTCGAGGCGGGCGACGTTGGTAGCGATGCCCGGCCGGAGCGCGTGCTTCCGGACGGGATCGTGGAAGCGGTGTTTCACGCCGGCGCACCATGGAGCATGCGGTTCGCCGACGCGTCGTTCGCGCGCCAACCCCAGAGTTTCGCCATCTTCCAGACGCACCGTTTCATCGAACTCCGGCCGGCGGCGCAGAGTTCGTTCGTCTCGGTCAGATTTCAGCCGTGGGGCGCCAGCCACTTCTTTGATCGCCCGCCGTCAGCGTTTTGCGATGCGGCCATTCCTGGGCCGCAGCTCTGGGGGCGAGACGGCGTGCGTCTCGAAGAGCGGCTGGCCGACGCGGCGACGACGGCGACCCGCGTGCGATTGGTCGAGCAGTTCTTGCTCCTGCAGCTCAAGCGGCGACGCGACGTCGCGCCGCTCGTTCGCGCTGTCTGGCAGAACCGCGGGCAAGCGAGGATCGCGACGATCGGGCGCACGGTTGGTGTCAGCGAGCGTCAACTCGAGCGCATATTCCTCCGAGAAGTCGGCGTCTCGCCGAAGCACTTCGCTCGCCTGGCGCGCTTCCTGCACAGCTGTCACCTGCTGCGCCATCGCCCGGACCGTTCCCTCACCCAGCTTGCCCACGCCGCCGGGTTCTACGATCAGTCGCACTTCATCCGGGAGTTCCAGGCGCTCGGAAGAATGACACCGCGTGAGTATCGCTTGGCCGATGACGTGGCGGCGTTGACCATCGACTGACTGTCGGATTTGTCCAATCTGGCTGGAGACGTCGAATGTATGATCGCTGCATGCCGAATCCGATAGTGCGAATATCGCGCATGGTTCAGATGGTGCAGATGGTGCACATGTCGCCCATGCGACCAACGCCGCGACGGGTCGCTGCCGTCAGCCTCGTGCTGCTGATCACGACGTCAGCGGCGCACGGCCTCGCCCAGCCGACAGACGATCACTGGAAGCGGTTCCAGGCCTTCGTCGGCTCGTGGACGGGCGACGAATCCTCGAACTTCGGGAGCGGGAAGGGCACCCGCACCTACGAGTTCGTGCTCCAGAACCGATACCTCCTGGGCCGAAACGAGTCTCGCTTTCCTCCCCAGCCAACGCTCCCGGAGGGCGACGTCCACAACGACTGGTCACTGTTCAGCTACGACTCGGATCGAGACGCCTTCGTCCTGCGCCAGTTCAACAGCGAAGGCTTCGTCAATCACTTCGTGCAGGAGGCCTCGGCCGATACGCCGACCCGCGTCGTGTTCGTCCTCGAGAGCTCCGAGAATGGTCCCGAAGGTCTCGAAGGGCGACTGACGCTTGAGCTGGTCGGTCAGGACGAACTCGTCGAAGCGTTCGAGCTGTCGACCCCTGATGACCCGGAGATGCTGCGCATCCGAAATCGCTGGCGGCGCACCGGGGGGTGAACCGGCTGGAGGGCGGCGTTTTTCGTTCTGCATTCTTCGTTCTGCATTCGGCATTTTGCGTTCTCCGTTCTCCGTTCTCCGTTCTTGCTTCGTGGGCAGCCACCTCGCGTGAGCCGACCCCGGGGACGGCTAGCCGTCTCAGGCGTTGAGTTGGACTGCGAAAAGCGAACGGAGAAGAAGAATGCTGAATGCTGAATGCCGAATGCCGAATGCCGAATGCTGAATGCCGAATGCCGAATGCTGAATGCTGAACGCAGAATGGAGCTAGGCCCCTACCAACGTCCGATATAGATTCCCCGGGCGCTCACGCCGCCCGTCCGTTCTTCGACGACCCGATCGCTCTCGGTGACGCGGCGCTTCGACCGCTCGAGTCGGTTGAACAGTCGCCCCTGCAGCTCGTCCCGGGTCGACCGATACCCGTCGTCGGCTCCGAGATCCACGAGCTCATCCGGGTCGTTCGTCAGGTCGAAGAGCTGGGGCCTGAAGTGTCGGTGGTCGACATACTTCCACTCGCGTGTCCTGATCATGTAACTGCGTGCTTCGCTCGGTCCAAGGTCGAGCTCCTTGCGGGTCTCGTAGTACGCGTGATCCAGCTCGCTGAACACGTCGTCGTGCACTCGGTCGCCGGGCTGGCCACGCAGCAGCGGTAGCAATGACTGGCCCTCCAGGATGTGGCCAGGCGGGTCGAGTGCCACCGCCTCCAAAAGCGTCGGCAATAGATCGATCGCTTCGACGAGGGTTGCGTCCGTGGTGCCGCGCGTTCGATCGGCGGCGGGGTCGGGATCATAGGCGATCAGCGGGATGCGGGACGAGCAATCGTGAAACATCTCCTTTTCACCCAGGAAGTGGTCGCCGAGATAGTCGCCGTGGTCGCTCGTGAAGACGATGAACGTATCGTGCAGACGGCCGGTCTCTTCGAGGAACGCGAGGAGCCGACCGACGTGATCGTCGATCTGCTTCACCAGGCCCATGTAGGTCGGCACGACGAGGCGCCGGACCTCGTCTCGCGAGAACGAACGAGAGACCTCCTGGTTCATGAACGCGCGATAGACCGCGTGCGGGTCGGCCCGTTCCTGCTCGGCTCGCACCGGTGCGAGACAGTCGTCGGGGCCGAACATATTGTGGTACGGACGTGCCGCGATGTACGGCCAGTGCGGCTTGATGTACGACAGGTGCAGGCACCACGGATCGTCACCCTGCTCGCGAATGAAATCCATCGCGCGGTCGGTGACGAAGGCCGTCTCGGAGTGCTCGTCCGCGACGCGTGAAGGCTTGTCCGCGTTCCGGAGGTGCCAACCGCTCAGTATCGTTCCGTCAGTTGCTGTGACGGAGTTGGCATAGTCCTGCCACGGATTGTCGGACTCGTATCCCTGGGCGCGGAGAAACTCGTTGTAGGCGAGTCCCTTGGCGGTCCGTGGGGTCGCGTGCACCCCGTCGTGTCGTGGCGCCGGCTCGAACCCACCCTGCGTCAGAAGGAAGCCAGCCTTCGACGCCGGATCGATCCCCAGGCGCCTCATCCCATCCAGGTCGGCCGCCACGTGTGTCTTGCCCGAGACCGCCACGCGGTAGCCGTGTGGTCGGAGGTAGTCACCCAGCGTGCGCTCGCCGACCGGCAGCGGCACCCAGTTCCAGACCGAGCCGTGCGTGGACATGTACCGGCCCGTGTAGAAGGACATCCTGGACGGCCCGCAAATGGGTGCCTGGCAGTACGCGTCGGTGAATCGAACCCCGCGAGATGCGAGCCGGTCGAGGTGAGGCGTCTGGAGGGTCGGGTGGCCGGCGCATGAGAGGTAATCCGCCCGCAGCTGGTCGGACATGACGAACAGGACGTTTCGTGCCATGGTTGGTCTCGCTACGACATCAATTGCGGGAGAAACAGTACGAATCCCGGAAGCAGGACGACGAGCGACAGGCGAATGGCGTCGGCGATCAAGAACGGAATGATACCGCTGAAGATCGTTCTCAGCGGCAGGTCGGGATTCATCGATTTCAGAACGAAGACGTTCATGCCGATTGGCGGCGTGATCAACGCGATCTCGGACACGATGATCACGACGATCCCGAACCAGATGAGGTCGTAGCCGAGCGCCTGCACGATCGGGGCGAACACCGGGACCGTCAGGAACAGGAGCGCGAGCCCATCGAACACGCACCCGAGCAGGACGTAGACCAAGCAGATGACGAAGATGACGCCGAGGCCAGGAAGCTCGAGCGCGATGATGCCGGCGGAGAGCGTTTCCGGGAGACCCGCCACGTTGACGAAGTTCGACAGGATGATGGCTCCGAACGCGACGCTGAATACCATGCTGGTCGTCTCGGCCGCCTCGATCAGGGACGCCGCGAACGTTCGCCAGTTCAGTTTCCGGCGGAGCAGCGCGAAGAGGCAGGCGCCGACTGCCCCGATGCCCCCAGCCTCGTTCGGCGTGAACGCCCCCACGTAGATGCCGCCCAGCACGACGACGAATAGCACGAGCACGCCAAGCACCCGGTTCGTCGAGCGGAGCCTGTCGGGCCAGGACGTCGGTGGGCCGGGCGGGCCAAGCCCCGGTCGCATCCGCGTCACGACGGCGATCACCCCGAAGTACAGGGCGACGGTCAGGAGTCCGGGGGCGAGTCCGGCGATGAACAGCCTGCCGATGTCCTGCTGCGTGAGGAACCCGTACACGACCAGGCTCATGCTGGGAGGTATGAGAATTCCAAGGGTGCCTCCCGCGACGATGGTTCCGGCGGCGAGTCCGCGGTCGTACCCGTAGCGGGTCATCGACGGAAACGCCACGCGCCCCATCGTCGCGGCGGTGGCGACCGAGCTTCCGCATACCGCCCCGAAGCCGGCCGAGGCAGCCACCGTGGCCATCGAGAGGCCGCCGCGCAGGTGCCCGACCCAGGCGTTCGACGCGTCGTAGAGATCCTCGGAGAGTCCAGAGCGATGCACGAACGCGCCCATCAAGACGAACATCGGGAGGATCGCGAAGGTGTAGCTCATGGAGAAATCGAGAATGAGCTGACCGACCGTCTCGACGGCGGCTGTCGGGCCCCGGACGATCGAGAACCCGACGAACCCGACCGCCCCCATCGCAAAGCCCAGGGGGACGCGCAGGAGCGCGAGTGCCAGGACGGCGGCGAGACCGATCAGCGCTTCTGCCATGTCATCAATGCCGTGCCGATCTTGCCCAGCTGCACGAGCAAGGTGAGGAAGCAGAGCGCTGACAGCGCGTACGCCACCGGCCCGAGGGGCCATTCCAGGTAGCCGCTGATGTAGCCACCAGCGGTCAACGCGGTGCCCTGTCGCCAGAGCGCGACGCTCACCAGGCCGATGACGGCCCCGCTCACGATCTGGATCACGAGACCTTGGATCCACCGCACCCGCTCCGAGACCACGCCGTCCAGCACCGTCACGGTGATGTGCGTCTCCTCCTTGGTGATGACAGGGAGCACCGAGAAGATCAACCAGGGAAGAAGGAACTGGATCATCTCGAACGTGCCAGGTACCGGCGACCGGACGAGATATCGGCCGACGACGTCGATGAACGTCAAGGCCATCATGAGAAACATCACGAGGCCGGCCAGGCCGAGCAGGACACGGTCGAGCGGGGAGCGCGAACGCTCCTGGGTGGACGTCATCGAGCGGCTCCGACGGCCGGGGAGGACGTCGCGCGCGCGACGCGCCGCGCTTCGCTGCGGAAGAACGCCAACGCGGCGTCGCCGTCAACGCCACGCCGGTTGGCTTCATCGACCCAGGCGCGATCGATGAAGGCGAGCTGGGTTCGAAGCTCCGCCATGAACGCGTCACTTGCCATCGTTCTCTGGACGCCGCGCCCGGCCATGCTCTCGATCGCGCGCTGATCGGATTCGTCCCAGGCTCGAGCCAGACGCGCGAACGCTTCACCCGAGACGCTCCGGATGGCGGCCCGGTCGGGCGCCGCCAGGCCGCGCCACTTCCCGGAGTTCATGAACAACGAGAAGCTACCGTTGTAGATCTTCCCGGGAATGGCGACGGCGAAGCCGGTGTACTGCAGCATGTTGAACGTGCGCATGTCCCCGGTCGGCATGATCAGGCCGTCCACGATGCCTCGAGAGACGAGCTGGTAGGCTCCGATCCCGGAGGAGGGCACGGCGACGCCGCCGAGCGTCTCCATCGCGGTCGAGGAACTGCCGTCGGTTGTCCGGATCTTCATCCCGGCCAGATCGGCGACGCGGCGCACGTCCTTCTGGCGGCTGAACAGATCGCCCCCCGAGTGCGTCATCATGCCCAACAGCGTGACGTCCTCGAATTCGTTCGCCGCCTCGAAGTAGCGCTCGTAGGTTCGCCAGAGCGCCACCGAAGCCGCTTCGGCGCTCGGTGTGCCGAACGGCAGTTCCGAGACGGTCGGGAGGTGCAGCCGATTGCGCTCGAAGCCGTTGAACACGATCCCCACGTCGGCGATCCCGGAGGTCACCATGTGCCACTGGCGCCCCGGAGGGGCCAGCGTGCTGCTCGGGAACCGACAGACGACTCGACCCTCGGTGACGCGACTGACCTCGCTGGCCCAGCGGTCGAACACCTGGGCGCGCATGAGGTGGGATGGTGGCCAGAAGCTGTTGACGAGCAGTTCGGTCGCGGCCGGCCCCGGCTGGAGTGAGAGCACGGGTTGCCACGAGAGGGTGCAGAGGCCGATCGCCCAGGCAGCGCGCCGCGCCACGCGGCCGAGGACGCTCGTCAAAGGCACGAAGAGGTGTATCCTATGGGGCTTGGCCGGTCGGCGCCGGGAGGAGAGTGTATGTCGCTTGTGCATATTCGCAAGACCGTGGTGACGATGGAGACAGCTCTGCACGAGGGTGGGCCGCCGCTCAACCCGCCCCTGCGCGTGGGTACCGCTCTGGCCGTGGTCCGGAATCCGTATGCTGGCCGGTTCGAGCCGGACCTCCTCCCCATGATGGGCGAGCTGAAGGCGCTCGGGAAGCAGTTGGCGAGCGACCTGGTGGTGGCGCTCGGGAACGCCCCCTCGACTATCGAGGCGTACGGCAAGGGCGCCATCGTCGGGGTCAACGGCGAGCTCGAGCATGGCGCACTATGGCACGAGCCTGGCGGATGGGGCATGCGTGAGATCCTGGGCGGCACGAAGGCGGTCGTGCCGTCGTCGAAGATGCTCGGGGCCGTCGGCGCCAGGCTCATGATACCGCTGGGTCACGTGAACGCCTCGTACGTCAGGAGCCACATGAGCGCGACCGACGTCGGCGTCCACGACGGGCCCAGACCGGACGAGATCCTCTACGCCCTGGTCATGGCCACCGGGCCCCGCGTGCATGCGCGCATCGGCGGCCTGGCGGCGTCGGACATCACCGGCGAAGACGGATTGCGCTAACCATAGACCAAACCAAGGAGAATCTGTAGATGAAGATTGCCTCGTACACGATCGGCGGCGCGGAGAGCTTCGGGGTCGTCACCGACGACCGCATTGTGGATCTGCGGAAGCGCCTGCCGGCCGAGTACGCAACGTTGCGGGATGTGATCGCCGCCGGGGCACTCGACCAGGCGCGTCAGGCGGCCGATGGTCAGCCAGGCGACTACGGGCTGGACGACGTGGTGTGCTTGCCGGTCATTCCGTATCCGGAGAAAATCCTCGTCGTGGCGCTGAACTACGACGACCACATTGCGGAAACCGGGCGCCCCAAGACCGAGAACCCGGCGTGGTTTATCCGGGTTCCACCCTCGCAGGTTGGCCACCGCCAGCCGCTGATCATGCCGACCGTGTCGGATAATTTTGATTTCGAAGGCGAGCTGGCCGCGATCATCGGGACGGGCGGCCGTGCCATCCCGGCCGCGTCGGCCCTGGACCACGTGTGCGGCTACTCGTGCTACTTCGACGGCAGCATTCGCGACTGGCAACGACACACCCGCCAGATCACCGCCGGCAAGAACTTCGACTCGACCGGCGGCTTCGGGCCATGGATGGTCACGGCCGACGAGATCCCGGATCCCCAGAAGCTCGAGCTGACGACCCGGCTCAACGGCAAGGTGGAGCAGCACTGCAACACGGGCCAGATGGTGTTCTCGGTCGCCCAGCTCATCGAGTACTGCTCGACCTGGACCACGCTCGTTCCCGGCGATGTCATCGTCACCGGGACGCCGGGTGGCGTGGGCTTCAAACGTACGCCGCCGATGTTCATGAAGGTTGGCGACACGGTGGAGGTCGAGATCGAGAAGGTGGGGACGTTGCGGCATACGGTGGGGCAGTAGGGCACGTAGGGCAAGTGGGGCGAGTGGGGGCCGGCACCATTCTTTCGCAGCGCGACAACCCCCACTCGCCCCACTCGCCCCACTTGCCCTACCAGGAGTGAACACATGAGCAGCACGACCATTCGCCCCGTCCTGAGCCACATGGGCATCTACGTCCATGACATGGCGAACATGGAAGATTTCTACACTCGCGTCATGGGTCTCGTGGTGACCGACCGGGGCAAGGCGTTCCGGTTTCCGATCGATCTCGTGTTCATGAGCAGCGAGCCGGGGATGCACCATCAGCTGGCGTTGGCATCGGGCCGCCCGCCGGAGGCGACCTACAGCGTCGTGAACCAGATGTCGTTCCAGGTCCGGTCGCTGGACGAGCTGCGGGAGATGTCGCGGCGTGTCACGGCAGAAGGCGTGGCCGACCTCGTGCAGATCAATCATGGCAATGCGTGGTCCATGTATTTTCTCGATCCCGAAGGCAACCGCGTGGAGGTCTACCTCGACTCTCCATGGCATGTGCCGCAGCCTCACGGCGACAATCTCGACCTGGAGCTGTCCAACGAGGAGATCATGCGCACGACATTCGAGGCCGTCCAGAACGATCCCGGCTTCATGCCGCGGGAGGAGTTCGAAGCCGAGATGCGGAAGAAGATCGGCGGCTGAGTAGCGCCCGTTTCCGCATTCCGCATTCACCATTCGACATTCGACATTCGACATTTTCTTTCTTTTCCCCATGCGAATCGCTGTCATCGGCGCCGGCGGAGTCGGCGGGTACTACGGCGGGCGGCTGGCAGCCGCCGGCCACGACGTGTCGTTCGTGGCTCGTGGCGAGAGTCTGGCCGCCTTGCGAACGTCCGGCCTCCGGATCGAGAGCGCCCTCGGCGACATGCACTTGACCCAGCCGCACGCCACCGATCGTGTCGAGGACATCGGGCCGGTCGACGCGGTGTTCCTGGCCGTGAAGGCGTACGACCTCGAGACCGTTGGCGCGACGCTGGAGCCGTTATTCCGTGCGGACACGGCTGTCCTGTGTGCCCAGAATGGCGTGGACGCGATGGATCGACTCCGACCGTTCGTGGCGACCGGGCACGTCCTCGGTGCGGTCGTCTACGGCAACACCGTCCGCGTCGGACCGGGACGGGTGACGCATCTCGGGACGCTCGCGCGGCTCCGCCTGGGGGGACGAGACGCGGCGGCTCAGGAGCGCGCGGAGGCGTTTGCCGTGGCGTGTCAGGCCGCGGGGATCGACGCCGAGGCCGTGGATGACATCGATGCTGCGCTCTGGACGAAGTTCGTCCTGTTCTCGGTGATGAGCGCTGCCTGCTGTCTCAGCGATCGTTCGACCGGCGAATTGCGCGAGGATCCCGATTCGCGCGCGATCCTCGAGCGCGGCATGCACGAGACCGCGGACGTCGCGAGGGCAAAAGGCATTCGCCTCGACTCGGACGTTGTGACGCGGTCGATGGGCATCGCCGACTCGATGGCGGCTGATTCAGTCCCATCGATGCTGCTCGATCTCCGCGCCGGCCGTCGGCTGGAGCTCGAGTCGCTGAGCGGAGCGATCTTGCGGCTGGGCCGCGAGCTCGACGTGGACGTGCCGTTTCACGAAACGGCCTATGCGATGTTGAAGCGTCGGGAGCGGTGAATGCTGAATGCTGAATGGGGAATAGACGCTCCCCACAACCCCCAACTGCGGAGGACGCCCAGTGCCCGGACCTGAAGCCAAGCCGCACATCTCCGCGCTTCCGCTGTATCAGACCGGAGCGTCCGAGGGGACCGGCACGCAAACCGTCGTCAAGCTGTCGTCCAACGAGTCTGCGTTGGGGCCGAGCCCTGAGGCCGTGCGCGTGTACAGAGAGCTCGCACCATCCCTGAATCGATATCCGGAGGCTGGAGGCGACGAGCTGAGGCGTGCCCTGGCCGACGTGCATGGCATCGAGCCTGAGCGGATCTTCGGATCGAACGGCTCGGATCACATCATCTACCTCTTGCTCGGCGCCTACGCCGGGCTGGGAGACGAGGTGGTCGTCACCGAGTACGGCTTCTTTCGAAACACCCTCAGCGTCCGGGTATGCGGCGCCACGCCGGTCGCTGCCAAGGAGACGCACCACACCGCATCGGTGGACGCCATCCTGGCAGCGGTCACCGACCGGACCAAGGTCGTCCTCCTCGCCAATCCGAACAATCCAACCGGCACCTACATCCCTCGGTCGGAAGTCGAGCGTTTGGTCGAGGACCTGCCCGACGGGGTGCTCCTGATCCTGGATTCCGCGTACGCCGAGTATGTGACGGCGGACGATTATTCGGACGGCATCGAGTTCGTCCGCAACGCCGACAACGTGGCGACGACCCGGACGTTCTCGAAGGCGTACGGCCTGGCCGGTCTGCGGCTCGGCTGGGCGTACGGCTCCGCACGCATCGTCGATGCGTACGAGCGCGCGCGGTTGCCGTATCCGGTCAGCGGTCCGGCGCAGGCCTCCGGGGTCGCCGCGCTTCGGGATCGAGTGCACCTCGATCGGATCGTGGCCCACAATGCTCGGGCGCTGGCCTGGGTGAAGGAGCGCCTCACTGGACTCGGACTCGATCTGCTGCCCAGCGTGGCGAACTTCAATACCTGTCGATTCGGTCCGCCCGGATCCGGAGCGGGCCAGCGCGCCGTCGATTTTCTGGCCGCACGGAACATCCTGGTTCGGCCGCTGGCGCCGGCCGGTCTCCAGGACTTCGTGCGGATCACGGTGGGTCTGGACCATGAGAACGCCGCGCTCGTCGACGGTCTGCAGGCGTTTCTCGAGGCGGAATCCTCCTGACGCCACCGCCAATCCCGGATGACACGTCCAGACGCTGACGCCACCCAGGTGCTGATCGTCGGGGCCGGGCCCACCGGTCTGGCGGCCGCCAACCTGCTCGGTCTGTACGGTATCGACGCGGTCGTCGTGGAGTGCGACCCGGGGACGTCGAGCATCCCGAAGGGCATCTACATCGACGACGAGTTCCTGCGAACGCTGGATAGTGTCGGGCTGGCGGAACGGGTGCAGCAGAACTGTGTGCCGGCGGCCGGGGTCACGTACTTCTCGAGGCTCGGGTTTCGCGTGGCTGCGATCCGAGGGCAGGTCACGTCCAACGGCTACGGCAACCGGTCGGCGATCTGGCAGCCGGAGTTCGAGCAGATGCTGGCCGACGGCGCCGCGCGATGGCGCTCGGTCTCCCTACGCTTCCAGCGAACTCTCGTGGACCTCACAGAGGGCGACGACACGGTGACCGCGGGCATCGTCGACGCCGAGGGCGCGCGTCACGAGATCGTGGCGGACTACGTGCTCGGTTGCGATGGCGGTCGCAGCACGGTCCGCAAGCTGCTCGGCCTGCCGATGGACGGCCGGTCCTACGAGCAGCCGTGGATCGTGCTCGATATGCTCGACGATACCGATTCGAGTCCGTTCTCGAAGTACTTCGTCCACCCGCAGCGCCCGACCGACAGCATCCCAGGTCCCCGCGGAGGCCGGCGATTCGAGTTCATGCTCCTGCCGGGCGAGGATCCCGAGGTGATGGTCGAGGACGAGTCGCTGCGGACGCTATTCGAAGGCTACCGAGACTTCGACCGCGTCAAGATTTTTCGCAAGGCCGTGTACACGTTTCATTCGTTGTTCGTCCGCACCATGCAAGTCGGCCGTGTCTTTCTCCTGGGGGACGCCGCGCACCTCATGCCGCCGTTCGGGGCATCGGGCATGAACTCGGGCAATCGTGACGCGACGAACCTGTGCTGGAAAGTTGCGGCGGTTCTGAAGGGCCACGCCGCGCCATCGATTCTCGAGACATACGACCTCGAGCGACGCGAGCACGTGCAAGCCACTATCGATATCTCGGTCCGGATCGGACGCATCGTCAACCTCACCACGACCTGGTTGGCGTATCTCCGTGACGTCGTATTCTGGGTACTGTCACGCGCTCCGCTGACCGGTCCCTACATCACCGGCATGCGCTACATTCCGCGGGCGGTACTTCGCGAGGGCGTCGTGATGCCGAGCTCCGCCCGATCCTCGCGATCGGTGGTCGGGCGCATGCTGCCGCAGCCGGTCGTCGGTACGACCGACGGCGCGGACGTGCTCTTGGATACGGTCCTGGGGTCGGGCTTCGCCTTGGTGGGGCTCGATTGCCCTGGCATCGACCTGCAGGCCATCGTTCGGCGAGGGTTGTGGCAAGGGCTGAATGTGCATGGGGTCTCGATCGCGAGCGACGCGTCCCGCGCCGAGGTGCACGCGATCATTGTGAGGGATCGGCGGTTCGACGAGGTCCTGAAGGAGCACCGGGGCGAGGTCCTGTTGGTCAGGCCAGACCGTTTTGTTGCCGCCGCCGTGTCGCCGGCCGGTCTCGAAGGCCTCGAGGTCGACCTACGTCGGTTGCTGGGCGGGACCTCAGGCTAGCGCGATGAGCTCTCGGGTCGAGGTCTTCCGTTCGAAGCACGACTGGTGGATCACCGCGATCATCTGGGGTGTGGCGATCGCCAGTTTATCCGGAACGCTCATCGTCTCCTGGCAGACGGTCCCCGGCGCCGAGCGGGCGACGGCAGTCATCGTGGGTCTGCTCAGTGGTTTGGCGGTTCTCTGGTTCTGGCTGACGACCCGGTACAGGCTCTCGGACACGTCGCTGCACCTGCATAGCGGGCCGTTCCACAAGGAGCTGCCGTTAGGTCGTATTCAGCGCGTGTCTCGGTCGCGGCGGCTCTGGGGCGTGAACTTCGCCCTCTCGCGAGACGTGTTGCTCATCGAGGTCGAGGGGTCGGCCTGGGCGTATCACGTGTCTCCCGAGGACCAGCGCGCTTTCGTGGCGTCACTCGATGCCCGATGCTTCCATCTCGAGGCTGACGGCGATGGACTCCGTCCTCGCCACACCGCGTAGTGGGTGACGAGGCCGTCCCGAGTCAGTCTGCGAATATTGCGGCGAGAGCGAGCGAGCGGCCTGGCAGCGCGGGTGTCGTGAGCGAGTCGTTCGTCTCGACCGACAGCGCGCAGACGCGCTCGAATCGTTCGGCCGCCGCGCGATAGACGTTCACGGTTTCCGCTTCAGGATCGACCATCCAGTACTCTCGCACGCCCATCCGCTCGTACAACTTCATCTTGAGCGTCTCGTCGCGACGACGCGTGCTCTCGGAGAGCACCTCGACGACGAGCGTCGGGGGACCGGAGACGTTCCGCTCGGTCAGAATGTCCAGTTGCTCACTCGCAACGAACAGGAGGTCGGGCTCGACGACGTCGATGTCGGAGAGTACGACGTCGAGCGGGGACAGGTAGGCGTTGCCGATCGGATGATCGGTCAGAAACGAGCGGATCAGCCAATACAGGTTCCCGACGATCGCCTGGTGCTTCAGCTTGGGCGACGGGGTCACGTAGTGTGCGCCGTCAATCAGTTCGTGACGCTTCCCGTCGTCCGGGAACAGCAGGAAGTCCGCGTACGTGAGCTTGCAGCCAGGCTGTGTGGGCCTGATCGCATCCTGATGGTTCACAAGATGATTGTACATCGTCCATGCCGTCATCCCATGGGGAGCAAGGTGCGTGCCGGCAGAAACGTCAGGGAACCCGAAGCCTGGAGCCCTGAGTGTTCGAAATCGTGGGGTCTCTCGGGGCAGTCCGGTGTGCAGAAAATGCGGCGCGATGGGCTACCCCGACGCGAGGTACAGGACTCGCGAGGTGTCTAGAATCTGAGGCGGCTCGAGACTCGAGATCTGAGACGGCAGACGGCGTTCTTGAGCGGCCTGCTAGACCGGTCCCAGGTAGCGGTCGAGCCAGCCGAGGATCTCGGTGATCATGCGGGTGCGTGGCAGGTTCGCGGTGTGGCCGGCTTCCTCGAAGATGACGTGCTTCTTGTCGGCCTCGGGTGTGCCGAACAACTCGAACAGCGGGCGCTGGGCGGTGTCCACGGGCTCGAGAAAATCGTGTCGGCCGTTGAGCATGAGAACCGGGGCCGTGACCCGCGGCGCGAAGTTTACCTGGTTGGCCTCCGGTCGGGCTTCGCGAAGCGACAGCGCACCGGCCACAAGGACGACGGCCTTGAGCCGCGGCTCGAGCGCCGGCACGATGGCACCCATTCGGCCGCCCCAGCTCAGTCCGTAGAAGGCGAGCTTCTGCGTGTCGATATCGTCACGCGTCTCCAAGTAGTCGACCGTTCGTCTCGTGTCATTGACCCACTGGATCACATGCTCGGTGAACGATCGCGTCGTGTCGGGCCAGGTCTCGAGGAGTCCATCCTGGCGCTCGTAGGTGGACTTGTAGACGGGAAAGACCAGCGCTCGCCCGCTCTGTATGATGAAATCGTAGGAACGATTGGGTCGATTCGGAAGCGACGGGTTGCGGATCGCACCCGTTCCTGGGAAGTAAATCACCGCCTGATACGGTGGGTCGACGTTCGTCGGAACGTAGATGTTCGCCAAGACTCGCTCGTTGCCGTACGCCGCGTCGAACGAGACCCGTTCCCTCGTCCAGTGGTCGGCCAGCTCGCCCTGCTCGTCCATTTTCGACTCGAGCGGCGTTTGGTCGTAATCGTACTGGGCCTGGAAGTAGCTGAAGACCTCGTCATTGGCCGGTGGCTGGCGCTCGTAGTCGCGGGCCGGCAGCGGGATTGGGCCCGTGAACCGTTCGGTTAGCTCTTCGCCGAGGTAGTCGACGCATCGAAACCCGTTTTGAGCGGAGCGATCGAACGGTGGCCGCGCTTCCGGGTACGTGAAGCGGTAGGCTGGCTCATCCCAGCCGCCTCCCAAAATGTAACGACGATCCCCGGCCACGTTGAAGCACCACTCCTTGACGTTGCCCGCCATGTCGTGGGCGCCGGAGAGGCTCATCGCCTCGCGACTGCCGACCGGCTCCGGAGCGCCGCTTTCGAAGTTGGATAGGGGCGTGAGCTCGGCCGCGAATCGCGTCCGTGCTCCCCGCAGCCAGTGGTACACGGACGGAAGACTCTTGCCGTGAAACTCCGCGAAGGCGGCGGCTTCGTACCAGCTCACGCCTCCGACTGGGTGATCATCCTGGCCAGTCGGGTAGGTTCCGCCTTCCCAGATCGAAGGCCCCGGCCTTCCCGTGACATCCCGGAATTCGGACATCGCCTCCTGCCAGGAGAGCGTCTGACCATCCTTCACGAACTCGTGGGTCCAGTACGTCGGATCACTGTAGCCGCCGGCTTCGACGAACTCTTGGTACTCCTGATTCGTCACTTCGTAGCGGTCGATGAGGAACGAAGGCGCGGGAAACCGTTCCTGGTAGTTGAATCCGGTCAGCTCGAGTGTCAGGTTGACGGCGGCGACCCGCACCGACCCATCCGGAATGCTCCCGGTCTCGTCCAAGTCGTAATGCATCGACGCGGCTCCGGTCCTTCGAGCGAACTCGAGTGTCCGGAAGCCATCCTTCTCCAGCTCCCAACGATGCGTCGCACGCGGCAACCTGACGTCGAGTGGCGTCTGACCCAGGTGCCGACGGTCTGCTCCTACCGCCGAGTACTCGCGGACGTACACATCGGCACCGGACGGTGCCGATGTAATCGTGGTGTGGACGGACAGCTCGTTCAAGAGATCGATCAGGAGTTCGTCCTCAGGGATGTGCTGCTCGGCGTTTTCCGCCATGGCCAAGGCTGCCACGTAGTCGTTCGCGTCACGGAGTCGGATGATCTCCGGCATCGCGTCCTCTCGCGCCCACCGGGCGTCGGCGCCGCGGTCGAGCCACGTCATGACGCCGATACCAATCGCGGCCAAGACGACGAGAACCGCGGCTGCCACCTTCGGTCGAAGAAGCAACCGCCAAGCTCGTGCCGCATTGGATGGCGTGTCCAACGAAACGGCAGACGAGCGCTGAAACGCAGCGAGCGCGTTGTGGAGCTCGGCCGCCGAACCGAAGCGATCATCAGGGTCCTTCTCGAGCGCCTTCGCGACGATGGCCTGAACGTCCTCGGGGACGTCGGACCTGCGGTCGAGCAGAGGTTGAGGCGCGTCGTACTGGATGGCCTTCATCATCACGAGGTGGTGATCCCCGCGAAACGGCAGCTGGCCGGCCAGCAGCTCGTACAGCATGACGCCGAGCGCCCAGACATCCGAGCGCTGGTCGGCTTGACCTCCGGCCACCTGCTCCGGCGACATGTAGGCCACGGTCCCGAGCGTCGTGCCGGTGCGCGTCAGGTCGGTCTGACCCATGAGCTTCGCGAGCCCAAAGTCGACGATTTTCACTTGGCCGTCCTTCGGCATCATCACGTTAGCCGGCTTGATGTCCCGATGCACCATGCCCGACGCGTGCGCCTTGGCGAGACCCTGGGCCGCTCGATCCGCGATGTCGACCGCCTCGTCCATCGGGAGCGGACCACGCTCGATGCGTTTCTTCAGCGTCTCGCCGTCGTAGTACGCCATGACCAGGAACAGCTGGCCGTCCGGAGTTTCATCGATCTCGAAAATCGTGCAGATGTTGGGGTGGTCGAGCGCCGAGGCTGCCTCCGCCTCATGCATGAAGCGACGCTTCGCGTCCTCGTCTCGTGTGAGCTCAGGAGGCAGGAATTTCAGCGCGACCGTGCGTTTCAGCCGGGTGTCGGTCGCCTTGTAGACGACGCCCATGCCGCCGCCGCCGAGCTTCTGGTGCACCCGGTAGTGCGAGACCGTCTGGTCTTCCATGTCGACCTTCCTGGCGAATCGACAGCGGTTTTCGTGACGAGAAGCCAGAAGTATAACCTGATACCGACGCGCCGCGCCGGCCAAGGGGGTGGTAGGGCGAGTAGGGCGAGTAGGGCGAGTGGGGCGAGTGGGGCGAGCAGGGCGAGTAGGGCGAGTAGGACGAGTGGGACTGATCCTTCAACCGGCTTGCCCTAGTTGCCTAACTCGCCCCACCGGTCTTGGAGAATTGCCGGCGGGAGAACCCAAGGGCCCCCTTTCCCCCGAGCCCTCCCGCGCGGCGGTCACGGCAGCGGCGGTGCCCGTGCCGTCACCGTGAATCTCGTTGAGCCGCTCATCGTCCTCTCCCCGCCCCGGAGGCACGCACTGAGACGCGTGCGAGGCCGGAAGCACGTTGGCTTAGTCAAGATATGGACCATCTGGCACGGGGGACATGACGACGATCATATGGTTGTAGAAATATGCTCATGCTCGTCTGTGCATGAGCGATGCCGGCCTCCGTTCGGTCAGAAAACTGGCCAGTTTTCCGACGGATCGCCGGCGACGACGCTCACCTCTTCGGGACGTCCGACGGGATTCCGTCGCTCCGGCGACGTGTGGGGTGAGTACGGCGAGGGTTCGAGTTGGACGAGTGGGGTGGGGTGAGTGGCTCCGTGGCCATTCCGTGTTCGTTCCGTGTCAGTTCCGTGATCGTTCCGCGGCGAAGGCGCGGATACGGTCCTCGGGCGCGGCCGCGGTCACCCCGGACACCCCCATCATCACCAGCGTGTTCGCCGCAAGGCCCCAGATGCCTGGATGGATCTGCTGCCATTGCAGGCCAGGATACAGGTTCCAGAGCAGCGTGACGAAGCAGCCGGCGAGCAGGCCGGACAGAACGCCGCTGCCGGTGGAACGCGACCAGTAGAGCGCGGCGATCAACGGCGGGAAGATCTGGGCGATCGCTCCGTAGGAGAGCAGGAGCAGGAAGACCAGCGACGCTTCCGAGTAGACGGCGAAGTAGTACGACACTGCGCCAATCACGATCACGAGGATCTTGATGGCTCGGGTCTCGCGGCGATCGTCCAGCGGCGTCGCCGCCAGCACCTGATAGAAGTCCTTCACCAGGATTGACCCAGCGGCGTGCACGATCGCGTCGCCTGATGACATCGACGCGGCCAGGGCGCCGGCGCAGAAGAGGCCGACGACGAGCGCCGGCAGTCCCATCGAGGTGACGATGGTTGGCAGGATCGCGTCGGCTGGCGTAACGTCGGGAAACGCCAGGATGCCCGAGAAGCCGATGAAGAGGATCGGCAGCAGGAAGAACTGGAACGTCGGGTAGAAGACAACGGTCTGCTTCAGCGTCCGGATGCTGCGCGCCGTGTAGATCTTCATGAAGTAGTGCGGCCAGACGCTGAACCCGAACACGGAGATTGCGATCGAGCTCGAGTAGCCGCCCCACGACCACGGCTGCCCGCCGGCATTCAGCCCCGGGGCGGTGAGCATCGCCGGCGCCTCGTCTGCCAGTGTGGCGAACATCGGCCCGACGCCGCCATGCAGCGCGTACGGCAGGTAGAGGCCCAGGCCCCAGGCGAGCGCCATCATCAGGATGCCCTGGAACGTGTTCGTCCACGCCACCCCCATCACACCACTCTTGTACACGTAGAGGAGCACCACGCCGTAGGCCACCGCCGCTCCGGCCCATACGGGCATCCGGCCCTCGGTCACGACCGAGAAGACGTAGCCCGCGCCCTGCATCTGAATCGTCAGGTAGGGGATGAACGCCACCAGGCTGATGAGTGCCAGGAGTGCCGGGATGAACCGGCTGTCATACCGGTGACCGAAGAGCTGTGCCTGCGTCACGTAACCGAACCGGCGGCCGAGCCTGGCGACGGTCGGGCCGAAGAAGTACCACGGCACGAGCCCGACGCTCGTGTAGGACACGATGTAGAACGCGGCGGCACCGCGCGAGTACGCCCAGCCTGGTCCGCCGAGGAAGGCGAACGCGCTGAAGATCGAGGCGCCCATAATGAAGTAGAGCACCAGGAATCCGAGGGTCCGATCCCCGGCGACGTAGCCCTCCGATGTGGCCGACGCCTTCCGCCCAGACGCCAGGCCGATCCCGAGCGTCAGGAGCAGATACCCGACCGTGACGATGAAGACGATCTGCCAGCTGGCCATGGGAGGTCAGTCGGTCAGGCGTCGTCGTGAGTGTCCCGGAGATACATGACCAGCATGCCGCCGAACGACAGCGCACCGAGGCCGGCGAGGTAGACGAGCGAGAAGGGGATGCCGAGCAGCATGGGCTCGATCCGGCTGAACACCGGGTAGATGGGGCCACATCGAGGCGAGGAAGACGATGGTGAAGAAGAGGGCCCAGAAGCCGCGAGCGGAATGGCGGGGTGTGGCTGACATCGGACGAGTGAGGATTATAGGTCAGGCTCGTCACGCCAGGGTTCGAGGTGGCGCTCGTGATGCATTCTCGAACGGGTTGTCCTGATATGATGCGCCCCGAATGACTGCCTCCCGCGCGACGCTGATGGGTTTCTGGCTCGTCCAGGCATCGGCCATCAGCGTCCTGTTCGTGCCGTTCACGTGGTCCTTGGCGGGACTCTGGGCGTTGTCTCATTTCAGCAGAGCCCTTGGCCTGACGCTTGCCTACCACCGCTATTTCGCTCACCGAGCGTTCCAGATGAATCGTCTCGTTCGGTTCTTCTGGACGCTCCTCGGCTGCGCCGCGATGCAGAAGGGGCCGCTCTGGTGGGCCGGGCATCACGTCGATCACCATCGCTTTTCCGATCGCGAGGGTGATCCGCACAGCCCTCGGATCAGCGGCTTCTACTACGCTCACGTAGGATGGTTCCTCGACCAGGCGACGGAGCAGCTGCCCCCGTCGAACCCGGTGGTCCGGGACTTCTCGCAATATTCGGAGGTCCGACTACTCGAGGATTACTACTTGCTGCCGCCAGCCCTGCTGGCGTTCGGGCTCTATCTGGCGGGCGGCTGGTCATGGCTCGCCTGGGGCTTTTGTCTCCCGACGGTCACGCTGGCGCATGCGACGTTCTCGATCAACACCGTGAATCACCTGTTCGGAACTCGGCGTTTCGCCACGGCAGACGAGTCGACGAACAACCCGGTCACGGCGCTCTTTGCCGTGGGCGAGGGCTGGCACAACAACCACCACCGATATCAGCGTGCGGCTCGAAATGGCTTCTACTGGTGGGAGGTCGACCTCACCTACTACGTCATCTGGGTGATGTCACGGCTGGGCATCGCGTGGGACGTGACTCCGGTGCCCGCGCGGGTCTATGCGGAAGCATCGGCTCTCTCTCGCGCGTCCGTCGTCGACGCCTCGGCCATCGACGCGAACGGATGACAGACTGCAGCAGGACGACAGACCAAGGAGGATCCCATGGTGTTTCTTTCCGAGCTTTGGCTGCCCATTCTCGTCTCGGCCGTCCTCGTCTTCATCGCCAGCAGCCTCGTCCACGCGGCGCTGCCGTTCCACAAGCGCGACTATCGCAAGATGCCCAATGAGGACGATGTCCTCGAGGCGATGCACAAGGCCGGTGTTCCGCCTGGTGACTATCTGATACCGTACGCCGCGAGCCCCAAGGAGATGCAGGCGCCCGACATGGTCAAGAAGATCGAGCGTGGACCGCTCGGCTTCATGACGATCATGCCGAGTGGTATGCCCAAGATGGGCGGGCAGCTGAGCCAGTGGTTTGCCTACTGCATCGTCATCAGCCTGCTGGCTGCGTACGTGACCGGGCGGACGCTGGGGTCGGGGGCGGACTACATGACCGTCTTCCGGGTCGCCGGGACGGTCGCGTTCATCGGATACGCTGGGGCCCATCCAGCCATGTCGATCTGGTACAAGCGGAACTGGGGCACCACCGCGAGATTCGTCGTCGACGGCCTCGTCTACGGACTGGTTACGGCCGGCGCGTTCGGCTGGCTCTGGCCCAGCTAGGGTACGGGGGAACCGGGCGTCAACCCGGTCCCCCGGCGCCGTCCGACGTTGGAATTCGACCGTTGAACCCGGCTGGCAATCCGTTCGTCAGAAAGTGCCGCCCCTGGAGAAACACCCCGAGGCCGTTTTCGTCTAGAGTTGTAGGGTTGAACGGACTGAAACGAGGCGGCTAGCCACTTGCCGCCGGACGTCGAGGAGACGCGAAACATGCAGAGAACCACATCGATTCTTTCGGGGCTGGCGGTCGCGGTCACGGTCGCGTTCCTGACAGGCGCCTGCGCGTCACCGTCGGCGCAGCTCTCGGACAGCCCGGACACGGCGTTCAAGCTCGCGACGATCGAGACGGACGGTGCCATGCACGTCGGCCTGGTGCTGGGCGAGCGCGTCGTCGATATCGCCGGCGCCAACGATCACCTCGTCGCAGAGGCCGGCGTGGACGCGATGGCGATGCCGGGCGACATGCGGACGCTCATCGAGGAGTACGCCACCGTGTCGCCGCGCCTGTACCAGATGGCCAACTACTTCGGCGAGAACGGGACGGCCGACATGGCCTTCGCGTACGACGTCGGAGCGGTGAAGATCAGGGCGCCGATCGAGTATCCGTGGAACGTGGTCTCTGCCGCTGCGAACTACAAGGCGCACGCGCAAGGAATGGCGGGCGAGGAGGAAGAGGAGGAGGCGCAGCCGCAGCGGCGGGGTGGCTTCGACCCCTCGATGATCGACGACATCGTGCCGGAGCGGGACGCACCCGTGATGTTCGCGAAGTCCCCGCGCTCCTGCATCATCGGCACAGGCGAGCCGTACTACATCCCGCCTGGACGCGACCGGATCGACTGGGAGGGTGAGTTGGCAATCATCATGGGCCAGGACTCCTATCTCGTCGACCGAGCGAACGCCCACGACTACGTCTTCGGCTACAGCATCCTGTACGACGTGAGCGACCGGGGCGGCCGCACGCGTGAGATCTCGATGTTCCCCGGTGCGAACTGGTTCGACGGCAAGAGCACGAACCGTGGGGCACCGTTCGGCCCGTTCATCGTGCCGAAGGAGTTCCTGCCCAATCATGAAAATCTTCGTGTCGTCACGAAGGTGAACGGCGTGGTGAAGCAGGATCAGACGACGGCCGATCTGATCTGGAACGAGGCGAACCTGATCGCCTACACGACCAGCATCCTCCAGCTCTATCCGGGCGACGTCATCGCTACCGGCACGCCGGCCGGCACAGCACGCGAGCACGATCCCGCGGTGTATCTCAAGGCCGGAGACGTTGTGACGATCGAGATCGAGGGCATCGGCACGCTCGAGACGCCGATCGAGGCGTATCCGGGGAGCTGATCTGCCGTAGCGCGAAGGCTTCAGCTGAGCGAATCTCCAAACGCTGCAGCGTGACGCTGACGCTTGGCTGGAGCCGGCGCGCTACGTACGTCGCGGCGCGCCGGTCTCCACCAATCACCAATGTCCCTCTCCAACTACATCGCCGGCGAGCTCGTGCCGCCTGTCTCCGGAAGCTACCTGGACAACTTCGAGCCGGCCACGGGTGCGGTCTGCTCGCAGGTGCCAGATTCCGGCGCCGTCGACCTGGATTCGGCGGTGGCGGCTGCGAAGGCGGCTTTCCCGCACTGGAGCCGGCTCTCGCCGGCCGAGAGGGCAGCGTTCCTGTTCCGGATCGCCGACCTGATCGACGAGCGGCGGGAGGCGTTCGCGCGGGCGGAGTCGATCGATACAGGTAAGCCGATCGTCCTCGCGCGCGGTCTCGACATCCCGCGGTCATCTGTCAACCTGCGGTTCTTCGCGGCGGCCGCCACGCAGTTCTCCACCGAGGCGCACTCGATGGCCGACGGCGCCATCAACTACACGCTGCGCCAGCCACACGGTGTGGTCGCCTGCATTTCGCCCTGGAACCTGCCGCTGTACCTCCTGACATGGAAGATCGCGCCGGCGCTCGCGGCGGGCAACTGTGTCATCGCGAAGCCTTCGGAGCTCACGCCCACGACCGCAACCATGCTTGCCGAGCTGTGTGTCGAGGCGGGGCTTCCGCCGGGCGTGCTGAGCATCCTGCACGGCTCGGGCTCGGGGATCGGGCAGGCGCTGGTGGAGCACCCTGACGTGCCAGCCGTCTCCTTCACGGGCGGCACGGTGACGGGTCGCGCTGTGGCAGCGACCGCGGCGCCGATGTTCAAGAAGATCGCGCTCGAGCTTGGCGGCAAGAATCCGAACATCATCTTCGCCGACTGCGACTGGGACGCCATGATGGCGAATACGGTACGCGCCGCATTCGCCAACCAGGGGCAGATCTGCCTGTGCGGGTCGCGGGTGCTCGTTCAGGCGGAGGTCTACGATCGATTCCGAGCCGAGTTCGTCGAGCGTGCGCGCAGCCTCACGCTCGGCGACCCGCTGGACGACGGGACCCAGCAGGGCGCGGTCGTGTCGCGGGCGCATCTCGACAAGGTGCTGGGGTGCATCGAGCTCGCGACCCAGGAGGGCGGGACGGTCCTCTGTGGCGGCAGGCGCGCCACGGTCGAGGCGCCGCGCTGTGCGGACGGCTGGTTCATGGAGCCGACCGTCATCGAGGGTCTCGGCATGTCCTGCCGCACCAACCAGCAGGAGATTTTCGGACCGGTCGCGACGCTCATCCCCTTCGATGACGAGGACGATGCGATCGCGAAGGCGAACGACACCACCTACGGCCTCGCTGCCTCCGTGTGGAGTCAGGACGTCTCGCGCTGTCACCGCGTGGCCGCACGCCTCGAGTCGGGGGTCGTCTGGGTGAACTGCTGGATGGTCCGAGATCTCCGGACGCCGATCGGAGGCGTCAAGCAGTCCGGCGTCGGCCGCGAGGGCGGGCTCGAGGCGATGCGCTTCTTTACCGAGCCGAAGAACGTATGCATCGGAGCCGGACGTGAGTGACGCCTCGGCGGAGACGCATGCACCCGGCGCCCCGGATCCGGTGGGCGCCTACCCGCACGCCAGACGCGTCGGCCATTTGCTTTTCCTCTCCGGCATCGGTCCGCGCGTGAAGGGTCAGACGGAAATCCCTGGCGTCACGCTCGACGACGAGGGCCGGGTGATTGCCCACGACATCGAGGTGCAGTGCCACTCGGTGTTTCGCAACGTCAGGGCCGTCCTCGAGGCGGCCGGGTCGAGTTGGAACCGGCTCGTGGACGTGACGGTGTTCCTGACGCACATGGATGAGGACTTCGATCGCTTCAACAAGGTCTACGCCGAGTACTTCACAGCGAATCGGCCCACACGAACGACCGTGGAGGTGACCGCCCTGCCGACCCGAATTGCCATCGAGTTGAAGTGCGTGGCGACGGCCGGCGATGCCCCGGAGGACGCCTGAGCATGCCTGAGATGAAAGCCTTCAACTTCAAGCAATGGATCGACGATCACCGGGATGCGCTCAAGCCGCCCGTTGGCAACAAGCGGGTCTTTCCGGATACCGACTTCATCGTGATGGTCGTGGGCGGGCCGAATTCCCGGACCGACTATCACTACAACGAAAGCGAGGAGTTCTTCTATCAGCTGGAAGGCGACATCGTGCTCAAGGTCATGCAGGGCGGACAGTCGGTCGACGTCCCGATTCGTGAGGGCGATATCTTTCTGCTGCCGCCGTCCGTGCCTCACTCACCGCAGCGCGGCGCCAACACCGTCGGGCTGGTGATCGAGAAGCAGCGAGCGCAGGACCAGAAGGATGGGCTGCTGTGGTTCTGCCAGCAGTGCAACCAGAAGCTGTACGAGGAGTACTTTCACCTGGAGAACATCGAGACCCAGATGCCGCCGGTGTTCGAGCGCTTCTACGGTTCGGTGGAGCACCGAACGTGTGGAGCGTGCGGCACGGTGATGGAGCGGCCGTAGTCGACAGGGGTCGCTTCATGGCTCAGCGCAAAGGCGCAGGGCATACGGCTTTGGGCACATGGCTTTCGTTGTGTCCCGCTGTCACGCTGTCCCGTCGTCCTTGAGCCCAGAGCCCTGAGCCCTGAGCCCCGCGTCCTGAGCCCCGCGTCCTGAGCCCCGTGCCCTGAGCCGTCCCGCTGCGCCCCGAGGTTCCCGGTTTTGAAGATCGACATCCACACCCACATCGTCCCCGAGCGCTGGCCGGATCTCGCCGAGCGCTACGGGTACGCCGGCTTCGTCCAGATGGAGCATCACGGGCCGGGCTGCGCCCGGATGATGATCGACGGGGCCGCGTTCCGTGAGGTTCGTGCGAATTGCTGGGATCCCGGCGTTCGGCTCCGTGAGTGCGACGCACACGGCGTCGATGTGCAGGTGCTCTCGACCGTACCGGTGATGTTCAGCTACTGGGCGAAGCCCGCCGATGCGCTCGACCTGTCGCGGTTCCTGAACGATCACCTCGCCGGCGTCGTCTCGGAGAATCCGGCGCGCTTCGTCGGTCTGGGCACGGTGCCGCTGCAGGATCCTGACCTGGCCGTCGCAGAGCTCGAGCGGTGCGTCGGCGAGCTCGGCCTGTCGGGTATCCAGATCGGGTCGCACGTCAACGACCTAAATCTGGACGACGACCGGCTGTTCCCGGTGTTCGAAGCCGCGCAGGACCTGGGCGCCGCGGTGTTCGTGCACCCATGGGACATGATGGCGAAGGAACGGATGCCGGACTACTGGCTCCCGTGGCTCGTCGGGATGCCGGCCGAGACTTCGCTGGCGATCTGCTCGATGATCTTCGGCGGCGTGTTCGACCGGCTGCCGCGGCTGCGAGTGGCCTTCGCGCACGGCGGCGGCGGATTCCCGGGGAGCATCGGCCGTATCGAGCATGGATTCAAGGTTCGGCCCGATCTCTGCGCCGTTCGAACCCAGACGAACCCGCGGGACCTGCTCGGCCGTTTCTACGTGGATTCGCTCGTGCACGACGCCGGTCTGTTGCGATTTCTGATCGATCTGATGGGGCATGAGTCGGTCGCGCTTGGCAGCGACTACCCGTTCCCCCTCGGCGAGGCCGTGCCCGGATCGCTGATCGAGTCCATGTCGCTGGATGATGGCGTGTCCGAGCGGCTGATGAGCGGGACGGCGCTGGAGTGGCTCGGGTTGGACCTTGAGCGCTTTGCACAGCCTGGTCCGTAGGGGTCGGGCTCTCGGCCCGACAGGAGGAACCGTGAACCCCGTCGACACCAATCGCGATGCCAATCTGGATACCAGCCTGGCTGCCGCCCGCGCACGCGACGCGGCCGATCCGCTGGCGGCATTCCGCGATCGCTTTCACATTCCACAGCGTCCAGACGGCACCGACGTCACGTATTTCTGCGGCAACTCCCTCGGCTTGCAGCCGAAGTCGGCCGCTCGGTTCGTGACCGAGGAGCTCGACGCCTGGCGTACGCGCGCCGTCGGCGGCCACATGGCAGGCGAACGACCGTGGCTGGCGTATCACGAGTATGCGGCGCGAGGGACGGCGTCGCTCCTGGGCGCCGACCCGATCGAAGTCGTGAACATGAACACGCTCACGGTTGACCTCCACCTGATGATGGTCAGCTTCTATCGTCCGACGCCCGAGCGCCACAAGATCCTCGTGGAGCGGCCGACGTTTCCATCGGATCGGTACGGCGCCGCGTCGCAGATCCAGTTCCACGGCTACGACCCGGTGACGAGCCTGATCGATGTCGGGCCGCGCGACGATGGGGCGACGATCGACATGCGCGACATCGAGGCGGTCCTCGATCGCGACGGAGAGTCAATCGCCCTCATTCTGTTGCCGGGTGTGAACTACTACAGTGGGCAGATTTTCGACTTCGAGCGCATCGCGAGGCTCGGTCGCGCGAAGGGCTGCGTCGTCGGACTCGATCTGGCCCACGGTATCGGCAATGTCCAGGCGCGCCTGCACGACTGGGACGTGGACTTCGCGGTGTGGTGCGCCTACAAGTATCTCAACGCCGGCCCAGGCGCGGTGGCAGGTGCTTTTGTGCACGAGCGGCACGCCGACGCGGCTGGGCTGCCGCGTTTTCACGGCTGGTGGGGTCACGACAAGGCCTCGCGCTTCGAGATGGGACCCGACTTCGTCCCGATACGGGGCGCCGAGGGCTGGCAGCTCAGCAACCCGCCGATTCTCTCGCTCGCACCCGTCGTCGCCTCCCTCGAGATCTTCGAGGAGGCCGGCATGGCGGCGCTGCGGACGAAGTCGATCGCGCTGACCGGCTATCTCGAGATGTTGCTCAGTGCCGAACTCGGTGATCGCGTCGATGTGCTCACGCCGGCCGATCCGGAATGGCGCGGCTGCCAGCTCTCGCTTCGCGTACGCGGCACACGTGAGCGGGCGCACGGCGTGTTCGAGGCGCTCGAGTTGCACGGGGTCGTGTGCGATTGGCGCGAGCCGGATGTCATCCGGGCGGCGCCGGTTCCGCTGTACAACCGATTCGAGGACGTGCATCGATTCGTGGAGATCCTGAAAGGTGTGTTGGTCGATGCGTGAGATGCGTGACGCGAGGGAGAGCGACATGGGTAGAGAAGCAACCGGTCACCGATCGGCGCGAGGGCGTGCGGCGAGGCTCGCGGGCGGCCGACTGGCCCTCGTCGGTCTGGTGGCGATGGGGGCGTGCGCCGAGCGCGCCACCGAGGAGACGGGAGATCCCGGGCGCGCTGCGGCCTCGAACATCGTCGACGAGTTCATCCTGGCCTCCGATGCCATCTGCGAGGCCAACGTGCCAACCGACGTCGATCCATCGAGCTACGGGATGGACCCCGCCACCGGACGCTTCATCCATCCCGAGATGACGCCTCACCAGGAGGAGGGCAAGCCATTCGAGGGACAGCTCGACTACTGGGACACCGAGGAGTACGCCGACAACATGACCGTCGAGGCGTACTATCCGTACCAGGTCGAACCCTTCCATACGTGGCAGAATATCGTCGACTTCGACGGGCGGCGCTACATGTATCAGTACGTCCGTCGCGACATGAAGATCTTCGACATCACCGATCCGAAGGCGGTGACGGAGGTCTACGCCAAAGGTCATCCGTGGGGCGGTGATGGGCCGGGGGATGAAGTGAATCCGTATGCGCCTGGAGACATGTTCGGCGCCGCGTCGATCCAGTGGAACGCGGAGCGGCAGGCGTACATCATGGTCCAGGCGTTCGAGATCCAACGGTTCGGGGTCATCAACGACAAGCGCACCGAGCCGGAGAACGTCGAGCGGCATCGGAGCGCGGATCATCTGAAGGGTTTCAAGGTCTATCAGATGGACGGGCCGCTGCCAGAGGCGTGGACGCTGCTGGCCGAGATAACCACGGACTACGAGCATCCGGATGCGCCAATCGGAGAGCAGCGGGGTTCGGGCGTGCGAGACATCCCGACGTACTTCGGCGGGCAGTACATGTTCGTCGCGGCGGCGCCAGACGCGAGCTACGCCCTCACCGAGTACCCGACCGATCTCTACTCATCCGGCTACCAGGCGTGGGACATGTCCGACCCGGCCAACCCCCTGCTCCTGAGCCAGTTCAGCGTGCCCGGCCAACGGATCGGCGAGGAGGCGGTGTACGCGGCCAACCCGCGGTGCGGGAACCGGACGTCGTGGTTCGGTGCGCGCATGTCGGTCTTCACGCCGACCCCGGTAGAAGATGGCGGGCGATACGGCTACGCCGCCATGGGCGGCCTCGGCTTCTACGTGCTCGACCTCTCGGACCCGTCGAGCATCGCCATCGTCGGGCAGCTCGACATGCCGCCGAGCGTTGCCGGGACGGAGGGCGACAACATCGACGTCTCGCAGGTGGAGGAAACGGGCATCGTGTACTACAGCGGCTACCCGCTCGGCGAGGACTGCTACGAGCCGTACAAGGACGTGTTCATGATCGACGTGAGCGATCCGGCGAATCCGACGATCGTGGGGACGCTGCCTCGACCGACGCCGCCGGAAGGCGCGCCGTTCACCGACTATTGCCAGCGCCGCGGCAGCTTCGGACCGAAGCGTACCGGGTACTACACGCAGCCTGGTGTCTCGAGACCAGGTATCGTCCCATACGCGTTCTACAACGCTGGTGTCCAGATCTTCGACGTCTCCGATGCGTCGAATCCGACGATCGCGGCGTCCTTCGTCCCGCGATTCGACACCGAGACGGTACCCGAGTATGCTCGCGGAAATCTTGCGCACGGCATCTACGTGGAGTATGACCGCAACCTCGTTTGGCTCTTCACCAATCACGGGATGTACGCGCTGTCGACGCCCGTGCTCGGCGAGCCTCGGCTCGGCCCGCCGTTGGAGCCGTGGCCGGAGCGCTGAGACCGAGTGACCTGGAGATCGCGATATGACAACGACGCCGCAGCGAGGCATGTGGGGCTCGCGCCTGGGGTTCATCATGGCCGCGGCCGGCTCGGCTATCGGGCTCGGCAACATCTGGGCGTTTCCGACGCAGGTGGGCCGCGGCGGCGGCGCCGCCTTCGTGCTGGTTTATCTCGTCTGTGTCGCCGCCATTTGTGCACCGCTCCTGATCGCCGAGACCGTGCTGGGGCGAGGCTCGCGGCAATCGCCGGTCGGGGCGTTCACGCACTTTAGCCCGCCCGGCTCGCGCTGGTGGCTGGCCGGGGTGCTGGACGTCGTGAGTTGCATCGGTGTCCTGACGTTCTATACGGTGATCGGCGGCTGGACCATCGCCTACGTCTGGTTCGCAGCCTCTGGCGCGCTCGTCGGTGATGCGACGGCGGTCGGTGATCTGTTCACCCGCTTCACCGGTGACGGCGCCACGACGATCTTCTGCACGGCACTCTTCATCGGCCTGACCGTGGGATCGAACATCGGAGGTGTGCGGGCCGGCATCGAGCGAATCACGTTGACGCTGATGCCGCTGCTCCTCGCGCTGCTATTCCTGCTGGCTGCCCGGGCACTCACATTGCCTGGTGCGAGCGAGGGGCTGGCGTACTACCTTCGTCCTGACCTGTCGAAGGCCCTGAATATGACGATCGTGGGGGCCGCCCTGGGCCAAGCGTTCTTCTCGCTCAGCCTGGGCAACGGCTGCATGCTCACCTACGGCAGCTACCTGAGCCGGTCGGAGGGCCTCGCCAAGTCAGTGCTGTGGGTGGTGGTCCTGGATACCGGAATTGCCCTCTTGGCCGGACTCATCATCTTTCCCGCGGGCTTCTCGCTGCCCGGCTTCGACCCAGGGACCTCCGGCCCAGGACTCATTTTCAATGTGCTGCCCCAGCTCTTCGGCACCCTGCCGGGCGGCGTGTTGTTCGGAACCGCGTTCTTCGTTCTGCTGGTCATGGCCGCCCTGACGTCGTCGATTGCTCTGCTCGAGGTCCCCGTGTCGAATCTTGTCGATCGCGGCTGGCCGCGTCCGAAGGCCGTGCTCACGCTCGGCGTCACGGTGCTGGTGCTGGCGATCCCGGCGGCCCTGGGCAACGGCGCGGTCGGGTTCCTGACCGACATGGTGCCCGCCGTCTGGGGTGGGAATTACCTCGGGTTCATGGTGACGATCTGGAATAACTTCGGTCTGCCGGTCGGCGGATTCCTGATCGCGATCTTCGTCGGCTATGTGTGGGGCATCGGCGGCGCGGTCGAAGAACTGACCGCCGAGAATGCCTGGTTCCCGATGCCAAAGGTCTGGGGCGCCCTGCTCCGATACGTTGCACCGGTCGCCATCGCCGGCATCATCATCGGCGCCGTGGCGGCGGTGCTCTGACCCACGGCGGTGAGGGTCAGGGCCCAAGACTCAGGGCTTACGGCACCGGTCGTCTCACGCTGTCGCTGCCTGGAGCCTTGAGCCCTGAGTCGTTGGTGGGGACGGAGTGACCCATGAGCACTGATCGAGGCATGTGGGGTTCGCGGCTGGGTTTCATCCTGGCCGCGGTGGGATCGGCCGTCGGGCTCGGCAACATCTGGGGCTTCCCGACCCAAGTGGGACGCGGTGGTGGCGCCGCGTTCGTTCTCGTCTACCTGGTGTGCGTCGCGGTGATCTGCGCGCCGCTCGTCATTGCGGAGATCGCGCTCGGCCGGACGTCTCGACGTGCTCCGGTGGGTGCGTTCCTTCACGTGAGGCCCGGGTCGGGCTGGGGGGCCGCCGGTGCCCTGGCAGTACTGACCTGCGTCGGCATCCTGTCCTTCTACGTCGTCATTGGTGGCTGGACGCTCGCCTACGTCTGGTTCTCCGCGACCGGGTCGCTCGTCGGCGATGCCGACGCGTCCGGGAGCCTGTTCACGGACTTCACCGCAAACGGGACGGCCGGCGTGCTCTGCACGTTGCTGTTCGTCGGCCTGACCGCCGCGTCGAACATCGGCGGTGTCCGCGCCGGGATCGAGCGGGTAGCAAAGACGCTCATGCCACTGCTGTTCCTGCTGCTTGTCGTGCTGAGCGCGCGCGCGGTCACGCTGCCCGGTGCCGCCGAGGGCCTTGCCTACTATCTCGCTCCCGACTTCAGCAAGGCGCTCGACGCATCCGTGTTCGGAGCCGCGCTCGGCCAGGCGTTCTTCTCGCTGAGCCTGGGGATGGGGATCATGATCACCTACGGCAGCTACTTGAGCCGCTCCGAGAGCATCGGCCAATCGGTGCTGTGGGTCGTGGCTCTCGACACTTGCATCGCGCTACTGGCCGGCCTCATCATCTTTCCAGCCGGATTCTCCATCGCCGGGTTCGATCCCTCCTCGTCCGGACCCGGTCTGATCTTCAACGTGTTGCCGCAGCTGTTCGCCACGCTGCCCGGTGGCGGCCTGTTCGGGACCGCGTTCTTTCTGCTGCTGGGCGTCGCGGCCCTGACGTCCGCTATCTCTCTCCTCGAGGTCCCGACGTCCCATCTCATCGATCAGCACGGTTGGCCGCGGCGGAAGGCGGTGCTCTTCATGGCGGCGGTCGTGTACGTACTGGCGGTCCCCTCGGCGCTCGGGAACGGCGCCGTCGGGTTCCTGACCGACTTCGTGCCGGCCCCGCTCGGCGGCAACTTCCTCGGCTTCATGGCCACGATCTGGAACAATTTCTCGCTGCCAATCGGCGGCCTGCTCCTGGCCGTCTTCGTCGGATACGTCTGGCGGATCGATCGCGCGATGGAGGAGCTCGTCGCGGAGCACGCCTGGTTCCCCGTGCCAAAGCTCTGGGGTGCGCTGATCCGCTACGTCGCTCCCATTGCCATCGCCAGCATCATCGTGGGCGCGGTGGTCGCGCTCCTGTAGGGCCCGGGTAGGGCAAGTGGGGCGAGTGGGGCGAGTGGGGCAAGCCGGGACGAACTCTTACTCGCCCCCCTGGCCCCCATTTGACAACACCGCTCGCCCTCGGCTACCTTGCGGTCGCCGAGCGGAATCGAATTCCCCCCTACCCCCTCGGCTCCCCGGCTTGATGTAGCTGCCCTCTGCCGGTGCGCGTGCCCAGCCATCCAAACGATCGGCCCCCGTTGTTCGAGGTCCACATGTCGCGATCGCTCGACCGGCCGCAAGCGGCCGTCTCCGCTCCTGACCGAGCGCCAAACGGTCGAACCCGTGTCCTGCTCTCCTCTGTCTTCGGCCCGTTCTCCCGCGACGACGAGTTCGGGAGCCGGGCGATCAATCCGATTGAGCTGTATCACAACCAGGTCACGCGTGAGCAGGGGCCGTTCTCGCTCCGGATGTTCCATCGCTCGTGGGGCATCATGCTGATCCAGCACAACATCACCGCGCCATGCACCGTGCTCGACTTTCCGACCCGCGAGAAGTTCATCCGTGAGATCACGGAGAGTCGCTACGATGTCATAGGCATCTCGGGCATCATCGTGAACATTGGCAAGGTCCGCGAGATGTGCCGGCTCGTTCGGGAGCACTCGCCACACTCCACGATCGTCGTGGGCGGTCACGTGGCGGCGATCCCCGGCGTCGAGGAGATGATCGATGCCGACCACATCGTCATGGGCGAAGGCGTGGCCTGGTTTCGCAAGTTCCTCGGGGAGCCGAGAGGCCAGCCCATCGTGCATCCGATGATTCCTTCGTCGTTCGACTTTCGCCTCATGGGGCTTCCGGCACTACGCGGCGGCGGCGACCCGGCGGCCACGATCATTCCCTCGGTCGGCTGTCCCATGGGCTGCACCTTCTGCACGACCTCGTCGTTCTTCGGCGGGAAGGGCAAGTTCGTGAATTTCTACGAACGCGGTTCGGAGCTGTTCGAGGTCATGTGCGAGATCGAGCGCAAGCTGCGCGTGAGTTGTTTCTTCGTCCTGGACGAGAACTTCCTCCTGTACAAGAGGCGCGCCCTCGAGCTACTCGAGTGCATGAAGGCCCACGACAAGTCCTGGTCGATGTACGTGTTCTCGTCGGCCAATGCGATCGCGAAGTACGAGCCCCGTCAGCTCGTCGAGCTGGGCGTGTCCTGGATCTGGCTGGGCCTCGAGTCGGCCGAGAGCCAGTATGAGAAGCTGAAGAACGTCGACACCCAGACGCTCACGAAGATGCTCCAGAGCCACGGCATCCGGATTCACGGCTCATCGATCATCGGGCTCGAGCACCACACCCCCGAGAACATCGCCGACGACGTCGACCATGCCGTGGGGCACGACACCGACTGCCACCAGTTCATGCTCTATACGCCCATGCCAGGGACGCCGCTGCATCGGCAGATCGGCGAAGAGGGACGGCTCCTCGAAGGTGTGGACCTGGCTGATATCCACGGGCAGTACAAGTTCAACTTCCGGCACGAGGCGATCGGTCGGGACGAGTCGAAGAGCCTGCTCGACGGTGCGTTCCGGCTGGACTTCGAGCGCAACGGTCCAAGTCTCTACCGGATGGTCCGGACCATGCTCGACGGCTGGCGGCGGTACAAACACGACGTTGATCCCAGGGTGCGGGAGCGATACGCGCGTGACGCACGTCAGCTCAAGAAAGGCTACGGTGCGGCCCTTTGGGCGATGGAGAAATACCTGCGCGGGTCGAACGAACGGATCAGCAACGAGATTCGCACGCTACGGCTCCAGCTCGAGCGCGAACTCGGCACGCTGTCGAAGGTCGTGACCCGGGCGCTCGGACCCGCACTGCTCTTGAGCGCGCGCCGCGAGGCGCGGCTGTTTCCGGCCGGTCGCCCTCTCGAGCCGAGGACGTTCGTCGAGCGGATGAATTGGTAAGGCGGGAATCGTACATAGGCCTGTCGTACGGAGGGCACGGGCTTAAGCCGTGCCGGGTCGGGCTGCCCTTCGGCTTCGCTCGGGATGGGAAAGCCCGACTCCTACGTACGTCTCGAAGCGTTCGCCCACCACTCACCACCCGCCTTCGCCAAGGCTACGGCCGGCAGGCCCACCACCACCGCTGTTACAGCCGATGCGTGTAGACGAACTTCATGGCCGCACGGCGGTCCTGTGTCAGGAACCCCCCGCGGTTCGGCTCCAGGTCGAGACGGTCGATCCAGTTGTGGGTGTAGACGACGAAGAGATCGTTGCCGGGCGTGAGGATCCAGCGGAAGCGCGACTGCCAGCCGAGGATGCCGCTGACCGAGTCGTATTGCACGTTGTTCACGAGGTACATCCACGGGCTGAACTGCGTATCCGCGACGAGCCGGTACAGCCGGGTCTCGAAGCGGCCCTCGGCCAGTTCCACGCGATTCCACTCGACGTTCAGGTTGAGCGTCACGCCGGGGCGCGGCCGGAGACCGAGCCCGGCGCCCACGAGTTGACGCTTGCCCGAGAAGAAGCTGCCGGTCTCGACGCGGGCCTGCGCCGCCACGACTCGGCGGTTTGCCGTGTTGGCCAACACCCGGAACCGCGTGAAATCGTACTCCGAGCCGAACGGCAGGACGATGCCGTCGCTGATCTCGAAATCCTGCTCCAGGCGCTCGTAGGTCGACACGAGGCTGATCTCGAAGTTGTCCTGCGAGTGCATGTCCGCTCGGAGCAGCGTGAAGTCGACCTCGCGCGTGAGCCACTGGTTGTGCATGTCGGTCCGGAGATCGACACTGCCGCCGAATCCGAGCTGTCGGATCCAGGCGTGACCGTCAGGTCGTGGTCCCCAGCGAATGAACGGGTTGTACTGCCGGTAGCCGGTCCGCGGCGTAAAGCCGAGCGCCGGGCCGTGGTCCTCCTGAACCTCGTTGAATCCGAAGCGGGCGGTCCAGATGTCATTCGGATAATTGAGTCGGAACCCGTATGCCTTGTTGTCGCCGTTCCCGACCTCGTCCGTGTTCCAGAGAAAGAACCCCTCGAGCTCCAGGTTGCTCGTGTCGCGGAACGTCGACGTCGCGAGTCGGAAGTCGAGCCCGGCGGTCTGGCGCGTCTCGCTCGTCGGGTCGAACGTCGACTCGCGCGTGCGGCGGGACGTGTACATCCCACCGACGTATGACTCGCGGAGGATGCGTCGCTTCAGTCGGACGACCGCGAAGTCCTCCCCGGCCAGCTCGCCCTCCTCCGCCGTTCGGACGTACATGACACCGACGTCGTTGGCGCCGGCCTGTCCGGTGAGCTTGGTGCCGACGTCGATCTTCTGCTGCTGGCCGTCGGCGAGCCCGATCCGACGGCTGAAGAACGGCTGCACCGGCGCGTCGCGGTTCCGGAACGAGCGCGCCAGATAGAAGTCGAAGAACGTGGCGCCGTCGAGGAAGAAGTCCCGCTTCTCGGGGAAGAACAGCGGGAAGCGCGTCAGGTTGACCAGCCGCTGGTCCACCTCCGTCTCGGCGAAGTCGGTGTTGACCGTGAGGTTGGCGCGCAGGCTGGGCGTCAGGTTGTAGAAGAGGTCGATCCCGACGTCGCCGGTGCCCGTCGCCGGTTGCGGGTCCTCGGCGCCGGGCGAATCCCTGACGCTGGTCGCCGCGTACGGCTTGATGTCGAGGCCCTTGCCCTGGCTCGCGTCGGTGATCCCGAGCAGCAGCCCCGCGTTCGACATCCGGCGCAGCCCCTGGTTGCGCAGGTGCCCCATCCAGAGGTTCTCCTCGTTCTTGCGACGGATCGTGCGCTGAAAATTGATGCCCCAGGCCGGGGCGTTCGGGTCGAAGTTCACCGTGCGGAACGGGATGTCGATCTCGATGACCCAGCCGATCTCGCTTCGTCGTACCTCGGCGTTCCAGATGCCGTCCCACTCGCGGCTGTTCGAGCCGCCGGCGCCCATGAGTGAATCGGCCATCAGGCCGGACGGGTTCATCTCGAAGAAGTAGCCGCTGCGCTGATCCAGGAACGTGTCGATCGTCCACATGAACCGGTCGTCCCCGCGAAGGAACTCGTCCCGCTTCATCGTGTTGCCGAGCAGCTTGTCCGGCTCGGAGTCGTAATTGGTCACTCCCATGTACAGATGATCCTGATCGAACACGATCCGAACCTCGGTCCGCTCGGTCGGCGTACCGCCCAGATTCGGATCCTGCTGGGTGAAATCCGTGGCTGGCACCGCCCGATCCCAGACGTCTTCGTCCAGGATGCCGTCGAGGACGATCCGCTCCTCGGTCTGGAGCTGCGCGGCGGTCATCGTCCGGTGTCCTGCAGCGACCAGCTCGTCGACGGACTGCGCGCCAGCGGCGGTAGGGAGCAGGAGGAGGAAGAGTGAGGAGATGAAGCGACGAGGCGTGGCCATGCGGAGATTATATCGCGATGGATAGGGACCAACCCTCCGTACAGAACCACCGATGATATCCTTGCATGGCGATGCAACTCTCACGTCGCTATGACATCTCGACCGACACGCTGGTGGTCGTGCTCGCCGGCGGCCAGGGCGAGCGGCTCTCGCCTCTGACCACCCATCGCAGCAAGCCTGCCGTCCCGTTCGGCGGTCTGTTCCGCATCATCGACTTCACGCTCAGCAACTGCCTCAACTCCGGTCTCCGGCGGATCTACGTGCTCACGCAGTACAAGTCCGGCAGCGTGGAGCGGCACATCCAGCTCGGATGGGACAGGCTGTTTTCGGCCGAGCTGGGCGAATGGGTCTTCTCGGTCCCGCCACAGTTGCACGTCGGCCAGCGGTGGTACGAGGGCACGGCGGATGCGGTGTGGCAGAACCTCCACCTGTTCCGGGATGAGAGGCCCCGCCGCGTGGTCGTGTTGTCGGGCGATCACATCTACAAGATGGACTACGGGCGCTTGCTGGAGTACCACGACACGAAAGGCGCCTTGGCAACGGCCGGGGCGGTGCAGGTGCCCGTCGACCAGGCTCGAGCCTTCGGTAACCTCGAGGTCGACGCTGAGTACCGGATCCGGGCGTTCATCGAGAAGCCGGAGGATCCGCCGTCGCTGCCGGACAAGCCGGGGTCGGCGCTGGTCAACATGGGCGTCTACGTGTTCGAGACCGAGACGCTGGTCCAGGCGCTCGAGGAAGATGCGCTCCGGGACGATTCGCGACACGACTTCGGCCACGACATTCTCCCGCGCCTCGCCGAGCAGGAGCGCGTGTACGCCTATCCGTTCATCGACGAGAACAAGAAGACGCAGCGGTACTGGCGGGATATCGGAACCCTGGATGCGTACTACGAGGCCAGCATGGACCTGGTCGCCGTCAATCCGGTGTTCAACCTGTACGACCAGGACTGGCCCGTGCGCACGCACGCGCGCCAGTTTCCACCGGCGAAGCTGGTTTTCGCGGAGGACTGGGACGGGGGTCGATACGGCGTGGCGGTCGACTCGCTGCTCTCGGATGGCGTAATCGTCAGCGGCGCCCGTGTGGAGCGTTCGATCCTCTCACCCGGTGTGCGCATCCATTCGTACGCCAAGGTGGCCGACAGCATCCTCATGGACGGCGTCGACGTCGCTCGGCGCGCACGCGTGACCCGCGCGATCGTCGACAAGGAGGTGCGGATCGGGGACGGGTGCGTGATCGGCGAGGACCTCGAGGCGGATCGGGCGCGCTTCACGGTCACCGACAATGGCATCGTCGTGATTCCAAAGCAGGCCGTCGTGACGGCGGGCCACTAGGTATGTTCCGACGCTGGTTTTACCTGGCCTCGGTCGGCGCACTCGCGGTCGTGGTGGTCGTGGCCAGCATATGGCCGGCGGCTGTGTGGGCGCTCGTCATCCTGGCTCCCGTCATCGCCCTTGGCCTGTACGATTCGGTGCAACGCGGCCATACGATCCTCAGAAATTTTCCGCTGCTCGGGCGCATTCGCTACCTGTTCGAGCTGATTCGCCCGGAGATGCAGCAGTACCTCATCGAGTCCGGGATCGACGCCTTCCCGATCGAGCGCGAGTACCGGAGCCTCGTATACCAGCGTGCGAAGGATGAACTCGAGACCAGGCCGTTCGGGACGCATCGTGACGTCTACCGGGTCGGGTACCAGTGGGTCGGACACTCGATCGCCCCGGTCGACCTGCACACGGGGGATGGACCGGCGCCGCGAATAACGATTGGCGGCCCCGAGTGCCCCAAGCCGTACGCTGCCTCGCTACTGAACGTCTCGGCGATGAGCTTCGGGGCACTCTCCCGCAACGCCGTGCTTGCGCTCAACCGCGGAGCCAAGGCCGGCGGGTTTGCTCACAACACGGGCGAGGGCGGCATCTCGCCCTACCATCTCGAGCCGGGCGGCGACCTGATCTGGCAGGTCGGCACGGGCTATTTCGGCTGCCGAGCGGCCGATGGCGGATTCGACCCCGGCCGGTACGCCGAGCAGGCCGGCCGCGAGACGGTCCGGATGATCGAGCTCAAGCTCTCGCAGGGCGCCAAGCCCGGCCACGGGGGCATCCTGCCGGGGGCGAAGGTCACCGAGGAGATCGCCGCCATCCGCGGCGTGAAGCCTGGGGAGACCGTCTTCTCGCCGCCGGGCCATCGCGCGTTCTCGACGCCGATCGGGCTGCTCGAGTTCCTGGTCAGGCTTCGGGAGGACGCCGGCGGCAAGCCGGTCGGTTTCAAGCTGTGCGTCGGCCGGCACGACGAGTTCCTGGCCCTCTGCAAGGCGATGCACGCCACCGGCATCGTGCCCGACTTCATCACCGTCGACGGCGGCGAGGGTGGCACGGGCGCCGCTCCGCTCGAGTTCCTGAACGCGGTGGGCATGCCCGCGCGGGACGGCTGGATCTTCGTGAACAACGCCCTCACGGGCGCTGGCGTGCGGCACCGGACGCGCATCCTGGCGTCGGGCAAGATCCTCACCGGTTTCCACATGGCGCGCGCTCTGGCGCTCGGAGCCGACGTCTGCATGTCGGCGCGTGGCATGATGTTGTCCCTCGGGTGCATCCAGGCGCTCAGGTGCAACTCCGGGCACTGTCCGACCGGCATCACGACCCACAATCCAGCACTGGTGTACGGTCTGGACGTTGACGTCAAGGCCACGCGGGTCGAGCGATTCCACGCTGCCACGGTCGCCGCCTTTCTCGAGCTGATGGCCGCCATGGGGCTGCACGATCCGAGCGACCTACGGCCGCACCACATCTTCCGGCGCGTCACGGACCTGCGTGTCCAGAGCTTCAGCGAGCTGTACGAGTCGCTCGAGCCCGGGCAGCTCCTTCGGGACGCCGACGTTCCCGAGGGCTGGCGCGACGCCTGGCGCGCGGCAGATCCGGGGCGATGGTAGGTGGCGAGAGTCGACCCGGCCACCGCGACGACCCGGCGGCTCGACTGCCTGAAGGCCCTCGAGCGCAAGGTGCTGTGGCTTGCCGTCTGGACGATCCACCATGCCAACCACCTGCGGCCCCGGCGTGACGGTCTGAAGGTCGGCGGCCATCAGGCCTCCTCGGCCTCGATGGTCACGCTCATGACGGCGCTCTACTTCGCCGTCGCGCGGCCTCGAGACCGGATCGCCGTCAAGCCGCACGGAAGCCCCGTCTATCACGCCATCCAGTACCTGCTCGGCCGCCAGACGCTCGACCAACTCCAGGCCTTTCGCGCCCTGGGCGGAGCGCAGTCCTATCCGTCGCGCACGAAGGACACCGATGACGTCGACTTCTCGACCGGATCGGTGGGGCTTGGCGTCGCGATGACGAGTTTCGCCGCACTCGTCCAAGAGTACGTTCGGCTCAAGGCCTTTGTCGCCGCCGACGAGTCGCCAGGTCGGATGATTGCCCTGGCGGGCGATGCAGAGTTCGACGAGGGCAACGTCTTCGAGGCGCTGCTCGAGGCCTGGAAGCATCGCGTCTCCAACGTCTGGTGGATCATCGACTACAACCGCCAGAGCCTCGACGCGATCTCCGAGGACCGCATGTGCCAGCGGCTGGACGGCATCTTCCATGACATGGAGTGGCGCGTCGTCACGCTCAAGTACGGCACGCTGCTCCAGCGTGCGTTCGCAGGGAGGGGCGGCGAGGCCCTGCGCCTCTGGATCGACGCGTGCCCCAACTCGCTCTACTCGGCCCTTGCGTACCAGGGCGGTGCGGCGTGGCGGCGCCAGCTGACGCGCGATCTGGGTGACACCTCGGGCGTCTCGGAGCTGCTCGACACGCACGACGATGGCCGGCTGCAGGAGCTGATGACCAACCTGGCAGGCCACGATCTGGAGTCCGTGCTGGGGGCGCTCGACTCGATGCAGGACGAGGTGCCGACCTGCCTCATCGCGTACACGATCAAGGGCTTCGGCCTGCCGCTGGCTGGCCACAAAGACAATCACGCCGGGATGCTCACGCCGGAGCAGGTGCAGGCTTTCAAGCGCACGATGGGGATCTCGGACGGTGACGAGTGGGAGCCCTTCGCCGGCGTCGATGTTCCCGCCGACGACCTGGAACCCTACCTGCGCGCCGTACCCTTCAACCAACCGGCCGAGCGTCGGCACGCAGTCCCGCGGGTGCCCGTGCCGGCAGCGCTGGCGTCGCCGCAGGGCGCCACCCTCTCGACGCAGCAGGGCTTCGGCCGGCTGCTCACCGAAATCGCGCGGCAGCACCCGGAGTTGGCCGACCGCATCGTGACGACCTCGCCCGACGTCACCGTGTCGACCAACCTCGGCGGCTGGGTCAACAGGCGGGGCGTCTACGATGCTCGCGATCGAGTCGACACGTTTCACGAGGGCCGCGCGCTGTCGGCGCAGGACTGGTCGATGGGGCCCGGCGGCCAGCACATCGAGCTGGGTATCGCCGAGAACAACCTGTTCATCCTGCTGGCCGCTCTGGGCTTGTCCGGGCCGCTGTTCGGCGCGCGCCTGCTTCCGATTGGCACGCTCTACGATCCGTTCATCAGCCGCGGCCTCGATGCGTTGAACTACGCCTGCTACCAGGACGCTCGCTTCATCGTCGTCGCCACGCCGTCCGGCGTGAGCCTGGCGCCTGAGGGCGGCGCGCACCAATCCGTCGTGACGCCGCTCGTCGGGATCGGGCAGCCGGGACTGACCGCGTTCGAGCCGACGTACGTGGACGAGCTGAGCGAGATCCTGCGCTGGAGTCTCGACCACATCCAGGCCGACGACGGTGAAGCGGTGTACCTCCGACTCTCGACTCGACCGATCGCGCAGAGGGACCGGGTGCTCTCGCCGGAGCTTCGTGCGCAGGTTGTCGATGGCGGCTACTGGCTGGTCGAGCCCGGTCCTCGGGCGGAGATCGCCATCGTAGCGTCGGGTGCCGTCGTGCCCGAGGCGCTCGAGGCCTTGGAGGCTATCCAGGAGGATATCCCCGAGGCGGGGCTTCTGGTGGTGACCTCCCCGGCCCGGCTCCATCGCGGCTGGGTCCAGGACTCCCGGGGAGTCTCGCTCGACGGCGCCCGTCGGGAGCCGCACGTCGAGCGGCTGCTTCGCGCGGTCCCCGAGACAGCCGGGCTCGTCACCGTCGTCGACGGGCATCCGGCGACTCTGTCGTGGCTCGGAGGCGTGAGGCGGAATCGTGTGATGCCCCTCGGCGTCGACCGCTTCGGCCAGTCGGGCGACATTCCCGATCTGTACCGGGAGTACGGCCTCGACGCCGATGCGATCATCGGCGCCGTCGCGCGGCTGTGGGTGTGAAATATAACGGCTCAGGGCTCAACACCCAGCGCTCAGCACACGGGGCTCAGGGCTCAGGGCTTGCACCGCTGGCCGAAGCTTTCGTTTGCTGTCACGCGGGTGGGTGGCGGCCCTGAGTCCTGATGGGCCCTGAGCCGTCCGTCTGAGCGCACAGCCCAAACCCGGTAGCCCTGAACTAATACCGCATCAACCGTGTGAACTTCGCGGCGACGCTTCGATTCTTGAGTCCAGGCGACCCGTGAGCCAGCGTGTCGCGTCCCTCGTTGTAGACGATGAAGAGGTCACTGCCGGGCCGGTACTCCCACGCACCCTGGTACACCAGCTTTCGGACAGCCGGGATGCGCGAGGGCCGCGGGCTGAAGCGCGCTTCCACGAAGTTTCGACGGAAGTCGTCGCGACGCAGGAAACCGACTTCGGGATTGAAGTCTGCCCCGACCTTCAGGTGCTCGACCTGTAGACCGTAGCGGTCGGCCTGGTAGTCGAGCTGTGCCCGATAGCTCGTCTCGTCGCCCGAGCGGCCTGGCGTCGAGCTCTTCGCGTAGTAGGCGTTCACTGCAAGATCCTGGAAGAAGGCCAGGCTGGCATCCACGCCTCCGGCGACGTTGCTCCCCGTCCCGTCGGCTGATGGCGTGCGTAGCGTCCCGAGCATGCCGATCATGCTGCGGCGCAGGATGTCGCGCCGGAGCCGCAGGGTGGTGAAGTTCGTCGACACGGCGCCGACTGCCTCGGAGGCCGACGTCTGTATGTTGAGGGCGCCTATCGAGTAGGGCCCGGCCCGTCAGCCGCGCCCCGGTCACGATCGGCACGGCCTGCCCTTCGCTCAAGCCGATGCGGCGGCTGAAGAAGAGGATCGGCACGTCGGGTGACGCCTGAGCCGACGCGGATCGCCGCCGGCCGACGCCGCCGAAGTCGAAGATGCCCTGCCCCTCGAGAAAGAACTCCCGCTTTTCCGGAAAGAACAGGCTGAAGCGCGTGAGGTTGACCTGCTGCTCGTCCTCCTCGACCTGGGCGAAGTCGGTGTTGTAGGTGAAATCGGCCGTCAGGCCGCGCGTCACGCCGTCAGGCGGCGGATGACGCGTGCCACGTTGAAGCCCCAGATCTGTTCGCGGCCTGGTCGGTCTGGATGAAGTCGCCGGCGTGCGGCGTCTGCGCGTAGATCCCCTCGTCGAGGCGGCCGTCGAGCACGAGCGGCTGGTCGAGTCGAGTCGCACGCAGCGTCACGCGGCCCTGATGGTCGCGTGCTACGACGTCGGGCGGTGTGAGCGTCGGGCCGTCGATCGTCGCCCGGGCGCGATGGTCTGGGCGGGCGACCCGGCCGGCAGAATGGTGGAAATGGCCGACAGCAGGGCGCACGGCAGCCATACCGACCGCAGATGAGGCATGGAGTGTCAGGCAGTATACCGTGATCGCGGCGGCGAGGTTCTGAAAGTGCTCGCAGATATGATGCGCGTCATACCATCCGGCCCTCAGTTGGAGCAGTAATAGGCCAGATCAACTCGGGCCAGACTGCGGGGGTCGAGATGCAGCCTTCGAGAGTCGGTGTCGGCGTGTTGTTCGTTACCGCCGGAGTGTTGTTTGCGGTGTCGTGTGGGGGAAGCGACCCGGGCGCGACGGAGCCAGGGCTGATCGCCCACGCCTTGGAGCCGACGGAGTCGATGGCGAGCTCGCCCGAACTCATCGCGCTCGGTCGGCAGACCTATGAACGGAAGTGCATCGCCTGCCACGGGCTCGCGGGCGATGGCGAGGGCGAGGCGGCCTACCTCCTGTATCCGCGGCCTCGTGACTTCACCAGCGGCAGGTATCGGCTCATCTCCACCTGGGATGGGCTCCCCACCGACGACGATCTCTATCGCGCGATCTCGCGTGGCATGCCGGGCTCGGCCATGCCATCCTGGGCCCACCTGCCCGAGGAGGCCCGCTGGGGACTTCTGCACTACATCAAGAGCTTCTCGACTCGGGAGTTCGCCATTCGGCCGGCGGAAGAGCCTGACAGCTTCGGCAACGGTGGAGCTGGAGCGCTCGCCGTGCCGCCCGAGGCGGCGTACGACGAGGCGGCCCAGGCGCGCGCTCAGGAGCTGTACACACAGGGTTGCGAACCGTGCCACGGGGCGACGGGACGCGGCGATGGTGCCCAGGCGCAGGTGGACTCGAAGGGGTTTCCGACCCGGCCGCGCGACCTGACCCTTGGCGTCTACAAGGGTGACCCGTCACCCGAGCAGGTCTATCGACGCATCGTCGCCGGTTTGCCCGGATCCCCGATGCCTCAGAGCGGCTACCTGAACGGCGCCGACGGCTGGCACCTCACGCACTTCGTGCGCGCGCTCTCGAGCGACGAGCAGCGGGAGAAGGTCGAGATGAAGCGGTTCCGGATCGTGGCGAGACGCGTCGAGGCGATCCCTTCCCATCCCGACTCGGGCATCTGGCGCGAGACCGAAGCCGTGGATCTGCACTTGATGCCGCTGTGGTGGCGGGCCGAGCGTCCCGAGGAGATCACCGTGCAGGCCGTCCACGATGGGACGCAGATCGCGTTGCTCATGAGTTGGCCCGACATGACGAACGACGCCACGGCGATGCGCCCGCAGGATTTCCGAGACGCCACGGCCGTGCAGTTCGCGCTGGAGGAGGACCCGCCGTTCTTTGCCATGGGAGAAACGGCTCACGCGGTCAACATCTGGATGTGGAAATCCGAACGGCAGGCCGATCTCGAGGTGGCCTTCCAGGATCTGGACAAGATCTACCCGAACATCGGCATCGATTCGTACCCGAACCTTCTGCGTTCGCCGCTCGAACAGCCGACCCGGAACGCCCTGACACTCGAATCGGATCCGACGTTCGTGACGGGCTGGGGCGCGGGCAACATCGTGTCCGACCCGACGCGGCGGAGCGCCGCCGAGGATCTGACGGCGCAGGGTTTCGGAACGCTCCGGGCACGACCGCCCATCGACCAGACCGTCGAAGCCACGGGCCGGTACGAGACCAGCACCTATCGCGTGCAGTTCTCGCGACCGCTCGACGCGAGTGACGACGGAGCCGTGAGCCTCGAGCCGGGGAGCCGGACACCCGTGTCGTTCGCGGTCTGGAACGGTAGCGCCGGCGACCGTGACGGCAAGAAGTCGGTGACGATCTGGCAGGAGTTGCTGATCGAGCCGTAGCCTGACGGGTCATGTGCTGGTTTCCGGCGGCCCGTATCCGGCGCCGGCGCCGAACAGAGAAGGAGGCCGCCGTGGCGTCACATCGCCAATCACACGGGCCCGACGAATCGAGTCGCCAGCATGCGGCCGAGGTGCCCCGGCGCCAGTTTCTGCAATGGCTGGGCGCCGGCGCCACGGCATCGGTCCTGGGACTCGACGTGGCGTGCACGTTCCTCGAGCCGACCGACGACGGCAACCCGCTCGGGCGCAGCGTGTCGCGAGACTGGGAACGGATCTACCACGACCAATATCGCTACGACTCGTGGTTCGATTGGGTCTGCTCGCCCAACGACACCCACGCTTGCCGGATTCGGGCGTACGTGCGCAATGGCATCGTGGTTCGGAGCGGTTCCACCTACGATTATCAGGACTATAGTGACCTGTACGGCAACCACTCCTCCATTAACTGGAATCCGCGTCAGTGCGCGAAGGGCTACACGTTTCACCGCGTGCTCTACGGTCCCTACCGACTCCGACACCCGATCGTTCGACGTGGCTGGCGTGCCTGGGCCGAGGCCGGTTTTCCGGAGCTGACACCGGAGGTCAAGAGCCAGTATCTGTTCGACGCGCGCGGGCAGGACGAGTTCGTCCAGCTTTCGTGGGAGGAGGCCTTTCGTTTCATCGCCCGCGCGTTGGAGGCGATAGCCCGCCGGTACAGCGGAGAAGAAGGGGCCGAGCGCCTACGCGCCCAAGGTTATCAACCCGAGATGGTGGACGTCATGGATGGCGCCGGGACGCGCACGTTCAAGATGCGCGGCGGCATGGGACTGCTCGGCGTGCTCGGGAAGTACGGCATGTACCGGCTCAACAACTCGACGGCACTGCTCGACGCATACGTACGGGGCGTCGGTCCAGACGAGGCGAAGGGCGGACGAAACTTCTCCAACTACACGTGGCACGGCGACCAGGCTCCGGGCCACCCCTGGGTCCACGGCCTGCAGACCTCGGACTGCGACTTCAACGATCTCCGATTCTCGAAGCTGATCATCATGGACGGCAAGAATCTGGTCGAGAACAAGTTACCAGATTCGCACTGGTTCATCGAGTGCATGGAACGTGGCGGCAAGATCGTCGTGATCGCCCCTGAGTACGGGCCACCATCGACCAAGGCCGACTACTGGATCCCCATCCGGCCGCAGACCGACACGGCGTTGTTCTTGGGGATCACACGTCTCATGATGGAACGCGGGCACTTCGACGAAGCGTTCGTGAAGCAGTTCACGGACTTTCCGCTGCTCGTCCGAACCGACACGTTGCAGCGACTCCGCGCGCATGACGTCATCGACGGCTATCAGAGCACCCTGTCCCCGGACGGGCCATCGTTCACGATTCAAGGCCTGACCGCCGAGCAGCACGCGCGGCTCGGCGATTACGTCATCTGGGACGAGCGAGAGAACGGTCCCAGGGCACTGACCCGCGACGATGTCGGTGGGACGATGACCGGGAACGGCTTGTCGCCCGCACTGGATGGGCGTTATCCGATCCGGCTCGTCGACGGTCGCACCGTCGAGTGTGCCACTCTCTGGAACCTCTACCAGACGCACCTGCTCGACTACGATCTCGACTCCGTCGTCGAGATGACGCAGGCCCCCAAGCGGCTCATCGAGCAGCTGACCGAGGACCTTGCGACGCTCAAGCCGGCGGCGATCCACCAGGGGGAGGGCATCAACCACTGGTTCCACGCGACCGAGATGAATCGAGCCGCCTATCTCCCGTTGATGTTGACCGGAAACATCGGGCAGCCCGGTGCGGGCTGTCAGACGTGGGCCGGCAACTACAAGGCCGCGCTGTTCCAGGGATCGGCCCGGACTGGCCCAGGGTTCAAGGGCTGGATCGCGGAGGATCCGTTCGCGCTCAATCTCGACGAGCAGGCGTCCGGCAAAGAGGTGTCCTATGTCGGCTACGCGAGAGACGAGGAGCCGGCGTACTGGAACCACGGCGACAAGGCGCTCATCGTCGACACCCCGAAGTACGGTCGGAAGAACTTCACCGGCGACACCCACATGCCCACGCCGACCAAGGCGTTGATCTTCAACAATGTGAATCTGATCAACAACGCCAAGTGGGCCTACGAGATGATCAAGAACGTCAACCCCAACATCGAGCTCATCGTCTCGATGGACATCCAGATGACCGCGTCCATCGAGTACGCCGACCTCGCGCTGCCGGCGAACTCGTGGCTCGAGTTCGAGGACCTGGAGGTGACGGGGAGCTGTTCGAATCCGTTCCTGCAGATCTGGAAGGGCGGCATCCCACCCGTCTTCGACAGCAAAGACGACCTGACGATTCTCGCTGGCATCGCTCGGGCGCTCGGCGAGGTGACCGGAGACCAGCGTTTCGTCGACATGTTCAAGTTCGAGCACGAAGGCAAGCGGTCCGTGTACTTACAGCGACTGCTGGACACGAGTACGACCACGTCGGGGTATCAGCTCAGCGACATCATGGCGGGCAGACACGGTCCGTCCGGCGGCGCGCTGATGAACTTCCGGACCTATCCCCGGATCCCGTTCTACGAGCAGGTGCACGACAACGAACCGTTCCACACGGACACCGGCCGGCTGCACGCGTACTCCGACATTCCTGAAGCCATCGAGTACGGCGAGAACTTCATCGTGCATCGCGAGGGACCGGAGGCGACGCCCTACTTGCCGAACGTGATCGTCAGCACCAATCCGTTCGTTCGACCGGACGACTACGGCATCTCTCGCGCCGCGGAGCACTGGGACGACCGAACGATCCGAAACGTGAAGCTGCCGTGGTCGGATGTCAAGGACACGAAGAACTTCCTGTGGGAGCGGGGATTTCAGTTCTACTGCCTGACCCCGAAGACTCGCCACCGCGTCCACAGCGGTTGGTCCAACGTGGACTGGCACATGCTGTTCGACTCGAACTTCGGCGATCCCTATCGGCTCGACAGGCGGGCACCGTCGGTCGGCGAGCACCAGCTCCACATGAATCCCAAGGCGGCGCAGGATCTCGAGATCAACGACGGTGACTACGTGTACGTGGATGCGAATCCTGCCGACCGCCCCTACATTGGGGCGCGGCCCGACGATCCGTTCTATCGGGTGTCGCGGTGCATGCTGCGTGTGAAATACAACCACGCGTATCCGTACAACATCATCATGATGAAGCATGCGCCGTTCATCGCGACCGAGAAGAGTGTCAAGGCGCACGAGACGCGACCCGACGGACGGGCGCTGTCGGCAAATACCGGGTACCAGGCGAACCTCCGCTACGGATCGCAGCAGTCGATCACCCGCAACTGGCACATGCCGATGCACCAGACCGACTCGCTGTTCCACAAGGCGAAGGTCTACATGCAGTTCATCTTTGGAGGGGAGGCGGACAATCACGCCATCAACACCGTCCCGAAGGAGACGCTCGTGCGCGTCATCAAGGCCGAGGACGGGGGCATGGGCGGCACGGGAATCTGGGCCCCGGCCACGACCGGCTACACGCCGGCCGGAGAGAGCGAGTTCATGCTGCGGTACCTGGCCGGCGATTTGACGAGCGTACGGAGACAAGGCTGACATGCCACACGGCGATCCCGATCCGACCGATCCGAACGTGCTTGTTGGCGTTGCGCTGCCGGGCGATCTCGCGTCCACCCGAGAGATGGCCGAGGCGTTCGCCGACGAGTTCGTGCAGATCGGCCTCGGCCGGGACGAGATCCTCGGGCTCTTCCATGATCCGTTCTACCGCGGCGCCCATGATGCGTTTCGGACGCTCGGGTCGGACGCGATCGAAACGATCGTCGACGAGAGCCTCGCAGTCTGGGGCCGGTTCCGGGTGGCGGTTCAGGATCGCCCGCAGGATCCGACCGACACGGACCTGATGCAGGCCGACGGGCGGCTTCGGCTGATTCCACCACCGACTGGAGATGGCGATGCCTGAGGTCAAGAACTGGCAGCTCGGCCGCGACATGAGCTACCCGTACGAGGCGAAGTACCCCGGTCGGCAATTCGCCTTCGTGTTCAACATCAATCGCTGTATTGCCTGCCAGACCTGCACGATGGCGTGCAAGTCCACCTGGACGTTCTCGAAAGGGCAGGAGCACATGTGGTGGGCGAACGTCGAGACCAAGCCGTACGGCGGCTACCCGCAGTTCTGGGACATGAAGATCCTCGAGAAGCTCGAAGCGGCGAATCCAGGCGGACAGGTCTGGACGCCCGAGGCGCCCGGGACGGATAACGCGACCACGTCGAACGGCACCTACGACGGGATGACGATCTTCGAGGCCGCCCAGCGCAGTCTGACGCCCGACAGCGCTCGGGTGCTCGGGTACCTGCCGACGGATGAGGAGTGGAACTCGCCGAACATCTACGAGGACAACCCGGTCGGTAAGCCTGGCGTGCCGAACCGGCTGCACGAGACGGGCGAGCAGTTGCCGACCCACGAGACCTGGTTCTTCTACCTGGCGCGGATCTGCAACCACTGCTCGTATCCGGCCTGCCTTGCCGCCTGTCCCCGCAAAGCCATCTACAAGCGGCCGGAAGATGGCATCGTGCTGATCGACCAGGCGGAGTGTCGCGGGTATCGCAAGTGCGTCGAGGCCTGCCCGTACAAGAAGGCGATGTATCGCGGGAACACGCGGGTCAGCGAGAAGTGCATCGGCTGCTATCCGCGCGTCGAGGGTACGGATCCCGAGAGCGGCGGCGACCCGATGGAGACGCGCTGCATGGCGGCCTGCATCGGGCAGATCCGCATGCAGGGCCTGGTGGCGCTCGACGACGATGGGACCTGGGCCGAGGATCGGCAGAATCCCCTCTATTACATGGTCCACGTCGCCAAGGTGGCGCTGCCGCTCTATCCGCAGCTCGGCACCCAGCCCAACGGGTACTACATTCCGCCCCGGTGGGTGCCGCGGCCGTATCTCCGGCAAATGTTCGGGCCCGGCGTGGACGCAGCCATTGACCGCTACGCCAATCCGGACCGCGAGCTGCTCGCCGTGCTCCAGCTCTTCCGGCGGTCCAACCGGATCATCTTCCGCTACGAAATCGAAGAGGGTCCGCTCGTGTACGAGGGGACACTGCACGGCCGGCCGGTCACGCTCTACAACGACACCGTGATCGCGTTCGGGCGGGAAGGGCAGGAGCTGTTCCGCACGACGATCGAGGAGCCGGTCTACGTGCGACCGGCCATCCACGCGAACTCCATCTGAGAAGGTGACGCCCGTGCCGCAGCCCGTGCACCAGGCCGTGCCCCAGGTCCTGCCCAACGATGATGATGGACCTCCCTCGAGCGACGCACCGAGCCAGGACACCGATCGCGCGGTCGACCTGGCCCTGGCCCGGGGCGTGCTCTACCGTGTACTGGCCGGAGCGCTGCGTCATCCGACTGACGAGACGATCGCGTCGCTGCAATCTCCGGACGGCCGCGCTACGCTCCGGGCGGCCACCCGAGAGCTGGATGACTGCGCGCGCGGTGGCGACACGCTGGAGCCAGCCGCCGAGCGATTCGCCTCGGCGACGACCCTGAGCCTGGATGCTGCCGAGCGGGCGTACGCGCGGCTGTTCGGCCACACGGCGCGTGGCGTGGTGTGTCCGTACGAGACCGAGTACGGGGCGGCCGCCCCGTTCCAGCAGCCGCATGCACTGGCAGACATCGCCGGGACCTACCGGGCGTTCGGATTGCAGCCACGACCGTCGCTGGACGAGCGCGTCGACCACGTCGGCTGTGAAACGGAGTTCATGGGCTTCCTCGCCGTCAAGGAGGCCTACGGCGTGCAGGCAACGGCGGCGAACGTGGGCGGCGCGACACGCGAGACCCTCGAGGTGACCCAGGGCGCCGCGCGGTCGTTCCTGACGGACCATCTCGCCCGCTTTGGCCTGGCGTTTGCGACCCAGCTAGAGCGGGAGGATCCGGCAGGTTTCTTCGGCGCGGTCGGCGCACTGCTGGCTGGCGTCATCCGTTTTGAGTGCGCCCGCCTCGAGGTCGCACCGGGTCCGGTCAGCCTGGAGCTGCGTGAGGCCGAAGATCCGGAGGCGATGACCGGGTGCGAAACGGCCCCCGATCTGCTGCAGATTCAACGACGTGCCGACCCGGCTCGTCCGGGTTCGAATGACCTCGGTCAGGGGTGATGAAACCGCTCACTGTGGAACGGTGACCGCGTGGTCTGGTAGCTTCACGATGTCCAAGATTTCGATGATCTGGGATTCGTCCCTCGTGGAGAAGGCGGTGCTTGCGGTGAGCGATGCCCTGGCACTCGATGTCCAGCAGCGGTTCCATCGAGAGCGGGACGCGGCGTACGACGTATGCGGACCCGAAGATCGGGACGCGGCGTTCGACCGGCTGCACCGTGCCTGGTTCGTGAGTCTCGGTCTGGCCCAGCCGGTCGAGCGGGCGCTCCGGGAGCTGCCCCTGCTCACGAGTCGGGTCGCCGAGTGCCGGATCGCACCGGCTGCAACCCGGGCGCAGGAACAGGCAGATCTGTTCGATCGGGGCACTCCCGCAGCGCCGGTCACTCGCGAGCTGACGCTCGAGACTGGAGCCCCGTCTCCCGCCCTCGTGGCGCTGGTACGGCTTCGGCCGGAGTCCTTCGTCGACGTCGACCGCCTCTTGCAGATCCTGCGGCACGAGTTCCGCCATCTCGCCGACATGGTCGATCCGGCGTTCGGGTATCGCCGGACCCTCCCGACCTCCGACCTCGGGCCGGCGTACGAGCGCGTCCTGCGCGATCGGTATCGAACCGTCTGGGACGCCACCATCGACGGGCGTCTGGCCGCCAATGGACTGGCGTCGCGTGGGGTTCGGGAGCGACGCTGCGCCGACTTCGCCAGGGTGCTGCCGGGGCGTCAGGACGATCTACAGGAGCGCTTCGCTCGTTGGTTCGACGAGCCTCACCCAACCCACGAGGCTATCGTCGATTTCGTCCTTCGACCCGGCGGCGGTTCGGCCGCCGGGGCGGACGCCGGCCGCTGTCCCGTCTGCCGCTTTCCGACGGCGCGGACGGACGTGGACGCCGGTCGCCTGTCCGAAGCACTGGTTGGTCGCATCCGCGTGGACCGTCCTTCCTGGCGGCCAGCCGACGGTCTCTGCCTCCAGTGCGAGGATCTGTACCGGGCGAGGGTTGAGGACAGGCCAGCGGGCACGGAGATCCAGGGGGCCCGGACTCAGAGCTTGCCTTGAGCCGGCGCCTGCAAGGTTTTCGGCGTTCTTCGTTCTCAGAACAAGGAGGACGATATGAACAGTCGAATCGCACCGTGTCTCACACTTCTCATCTTTGCCATCTTGACCTCGAGCCAGATGTCGGAGGCCGCTCCATCCGGCCCCCATCCTGGCTTCACCATTGACGTCCTGGTGGACGGGCGGCCGCTGCAGCAGTATCCGGCCGACGGGACGCTCTACATCGAAGCCCTGAAGAATCGTGAATACGAGATCCGGCTGCACAACCCATTGCCGGTGCGGGTGGCCGTGGCCCTCTCAGTGGATGGTCTCAACACGATCGACGCTCGCCACACGACTGCCGCGTCGGCGCGCAAGTGGGTGATCGGACCACGCGGCACCGTCACCATAAGCGGCTGGCAGACCAGCCTGACCCATGCTCGACGCTTCCACTTTACCTCCGAGGAGCGCTCGTACGCGGGGGCGCTCGGCGAGCGAGAGAACCTCGGTGTCATCAGCGCGGTCTTCTTTCGCGAGCAAGCGCCGCGGCCGATCACCAGAGTCAAGCCGCCCGCCGCACCGAGCCAGGATTCAGCCGCAGGTGCATCGCGCCAGGAGGCCGCTCCCGACCGAGAGGCTTCCGAAATCCGTCGGCCAGAATCGTCGCCCCAGGTCGAGTCGAAGGAGTTGGCGGCAACCGGCTTCGGACGTCGAACCGGCCACGCCGTGCGCGAGGTCTTCCTGAACCTGGAGGATGCACCAGCAACCTCGATCGACCTCCGGTACGAGTACCGGCCTCAGCTCATCAGTCTCGGGATCCTGCCGGCCGGGCCCGGGCTGTCGGGTGCGATGACCCGGCGCGAGCGGGCACGCGGGTTCACGACAAGCTTCTGCCCCGTGCCCTGAGCCCCGGTTTCGCGAAACGATCAGGGAATGATCACGGAATTGTCACGGAATGATCCCGGAACGTCACGGACCTTCGAACGATTCCGTGATCATTCCGGGATCATTCCGTGACGTTCCGTGTCCGTTCGGTTCCGTGGTGTAGGATTGGCGCTCAGGAGGATCTCCATGCGTGAGCGACTCGTCACCCACCTGAACGTGCGGCCCGACCCGGTCAACGTGTTGCCGGCGGGTTACGTGAACCCCGCGATCGGGCGATAGGCCGCGGACGCCCCTGCCGCATGCTGAGCGTCTTCGATCTGTTCTCCGTCGGCCTCGGCCCGTCCAGTTCCCACACCGTGGGGCCGATGAAGGCCGCCTTCCGCTTCGTCGGCCGGCTCGCGGACCAGGGACTCGTGTCCTCGGTCCACGCGCTGCACGTCGAGCTGTACGGGTCGCTCGGCCTGACCGGCAAGGGGCATGGAAGCGACCGGGCGATTCTCCTTGGACTGCAGGGCGAGGAGCCCGACCGGATCGATCCCGATCACATCGCCGAGGCTGTTGCAGGCATCCGCGAGTGCAAGGCGGTCGTGCTGCCGGGCGGACGTTCGGTCACGTTCGATGAACGGCGCGACCTGATTTTCCACAAGTCGAAGAGCCTTCCGCGTCACCCGAACGGCATGCTGTTTCGTGCCTCGAACGCTGCCGGGCGAATCGTCGACGAACGGATCTACTACTCGGTCGGAGGAGGCTTCGTCGTGCCGCACGACGTCGGGAACGACGAGGCCGAAGTCGCCGGGCCGGAGGTGCCGTTTCGGTTCCGCAGTGGGGACGAGCTGCTGCGCATGGGACAGGAGAGTGGGCAGTCGATCGGCCAGATGATGATGGCCAACGAGATGACCCAGCGGCCCGAGGCCGAGGTGGTCGACCGGCTCGTTGCTATCTGGGACGTCATGCGAGCCTGCATCGAGCGCGGGTGTCAAGCCGAGGGAGAGTTGCCCGGCGGGCTCGGGCTACGGCGCCGCGCGCTTGGGCTTCATCGCGAGCTGCTAGCCGGAACCACGCAGCTGGCGCACGATCCGTCGAATGCCCTCGACTGGGTCAACCTCAGTGCCCTGGCTGTCAACGAAGAAAACGCGGCGGGCCGCCGGGTCGTCACCGCTCCGACGAATGGCGCGGCCGGGGTGATCCCCGCCGTCATGACGTACTACGAGCGGTTCTACCCGACGGCGAGTTCCGAGAGCATCGCGCGGTTTCTGCTCGCCGCCGGCGCGATCGGCGTGCTGTACAAGGAGAACGCGTCGATCTCTGGTGCGGAAGTCGGGTGCCAGGGAGAGGTCGGCGTCGCCTGCTCGATGGCGGCGGCTGGCTTGACCGAGGTGCTCGGCGGCTCGATCGAACAGGTGGAGAACGCGGCCGAGATCGGCATGGAGCACAACCTCGGCCTGACCTGCGATCCGGTCGGCGGGCTCGTGCAGGTTCCCTGCATCGAGCGCAACGCCATGGGCGCCGTGAAGGCCATCAACGCCTCGCGTCTCGCGCTGCGAGGCGACGGCCAGCACCGTGTGTCGCTCGACAAGGTCATCGAAACGATGCGCCAGACTGGCGCGGACATGAAGGCGATCTACAAGGAGACGTCGCGCGGCGGGTTGGCTGTGAACGTGATCGAGTGCTGACGTCGCTCGATGTCCAGGCGCGGCGCCTCCGCGACCTTGTGCATCGGCACCCCGTGTGGAGTGCCTGCCTGGTGGTCGGCGCGCTGCAGGCCCTGTTCCTCGCGCTTGGCCTGCCACCGCTGCTCGGCCGACACCGCGACCTGGTCGATCCCGACTCCTACATGCGGCTGCTGCGAGTCGAGCGGCTCTGGGACACCGGAGTCTGGTACGGCGCCAGCTCGCCCTCGACGAACGCTCCGTTTGGCGGCGATGTCCTGCACTGGACCCGGCCGCTCGACGTCCTACTGATCGTCGGCGCCTGGCCCCTGTCGCTCATCGCGACACCTCGCGACGCACTCTTCTGGGCCGGAGTCGTCGTCAGCCCGCTGCTCCAGATCATGAGCGTCGTCGTGCTCTACTGGGGGACACGCCGCCTGCTGTCGGGTTCCGCGTACGTGCTGATGGCGGCACTGTTCGGCGTACAGTTGTTCTCCAGGAACTACTACCTGCCGGCGCGGCCCGATCACCACAGCCTCCAGCTGTTCCTGTTCGCGGTCGTCGTCTCGCTTCTCCTGAACCTGGCCGCCCGACCGAAGCGACGCGGTCTGGCCGGCGCCCTCGGGATCGCCACGAGCCTCGCGCTGTGGGTGAGCCCAGAGGCCCTCCTGCCGATTGCGTGGGTCTGCGTTCTGCTCGGCCTGTTCTACGTCGCGTACGGCGACCCGTGGCAGAGCCGCCTCGCCGATTTCCTGGGCGCGATCTCGGTTGGCCTCCTGGTCGCCCTTCCGCTCGAGCGCAGCTGGGCCGGCATGCTGGCCGTGGAGTACGACCGGTTGTCCATCGTGCACCTCTCCCTGTTTGGCGGCATGGCGTGCGTCTGGGTCGCCATCGTCGCCTGGTCGCCGACCATCCGATCGTGGAGCGCTCGTCTCTGGATCGGCGTTACGGCGACGGCTGCCGTCGCCGTGGTGATGGCGCTGGTGTTCCCGCGGTTCTTCCTCGGCCCCTTCGTGGACGTGGATCCGGCCATGGGTCTCGGTTGGTTGTTGCCCATCAACGAGTTCCCATGGCTGATCGGCCCCGGTCGGGCCCGCTCGGCCCACTGGGTCTACGCCTTCGGCCCCCTGCTAGTCGCGCTTCCCTTCGCCACTGTCGCGTTCCGTTTCCGCCGTGAGCCCGGCGGACCCGTGTGGCTGGTGCTGCTGACCGCGATGATCGGCTTCGTGCCTTTCGCGCTCGACGATTCCCGGTTGGCACCCTACGTGGAGCTGCCGATGGTGATCGCCTGGTGTGTCGCGGCTCAGGACGCCGCCATGTGGCTCGGTCGCACGCGTCTGCGCGCGGTGCTGCTCGGGGCGATGCTGTGCACGCACGTAGCCGCAGCGGCGGTACTCGTGGCGTCGAATGACGCGTACCGGCAGGAGATACGTGGATGCGACTGGGGCGCTATCACGGCAGTGCTACGGGATCTGGAGACCGCCGATGGCGATGATCCGATCATGTTCACGTTGCCGCACCAGGGGCCGGAGATGGTGTACCGGACCGGCTTCCGGGTCGTGGGTGCGCCGTATCATCGAAACGCTCGCGCGTTGCTGCATTCCCGCGATGTCCTGAGGGCAGCCGATGACGACCGGGCGAGGGAGATTCTGATGGCGCGCGACGTGGACTACGTCGTGCTGTGCCGCCATGCGCCCGAGGCGAGACGTTACCTTCGTGACGGCGCCGATGTCTTCCTGGCCAGACTGCTGGCGGGCGCCCCTCCAGCCTGGCTTAGGACGATCCCGAGGCCCGACGGGCTGGGCGACTCATTCATCCTCCTGGCCGTGGCGCCCTGACCGACGAGCCCGCGTGATCGACAGCGCCAGGCCGGTCACGCCGAGCGCGGCAGCGAGCAGAAGCACACCCGTCACTACGAGTCCCGATACCCGCGAAGCGTCACTCGTCGCGGCTCACACCTTGCCGCGTCTCATCCGTCGGGGTGTCGCCAGGCCTGGAGCACTTGACAGTGCCTCACGACGCTGTCCGGTTAGAACCGGATGTTGAGGTCGACTCGGAAGCGCTTGCCATCCTCGGCGGTGAGAGCCGATGTGGTCCGCCCCGTGATGCCGTCGACCAGATAGAGGCGGGCGACGAGATTGAAGGTCGAGAGAAACGCGTACGCGCCGCGCAACTCGTGGCCCTCGAAATTGCTGGAGCGCGTCTGCGTCGCGGACCCCCATCGCACCCAGTCATCCTGAGCGAAAAACGAGACCACCGCATAGCGTTCGATGTGCGCGTAGTAGTAGCCCGCGAGCCAGTCGCCTCGCTCGCCGAGGCCACCATACTGCGCGGAGGCCACGTATCCCGTCGTCTGGTCACGGTTGAACAGATCGGCCGGATAGTCCTCCAGGTTCTCCATCCAGTCGAACCCGAGGACGAATGGCTTCGGAAGATCGTGAACGGACGCTCGTGCCGAGAGCGTGAGGATGCCGTAGTCGAGATCCTCGAGCGCGGGGTTGGGTTGGTCGGGATTCTCGCCGAAGTCGAAGAAGCCAAGGGCGAGGTCGAGACCCGCTCCGGCGAGCTTCGGCGAGTACACGATCTGGCCGGCGACGAGATGCGCCTGATTCGAAAGCCGGTCCCCGGACAGCGGGTCGTCGAGAAGAAAATATCCACCCCGCAGCCCTAGGCTCCCCGCCGACTCGAGCTCGCGCGTGTAGGTCGCTGAGATTCCCTCTGGCGTCACGTCATCGTCCCAGAACAGCTCGTTCTGCTTCCAGAATGGAAACGAGTTCTTTCCGCCCGAGATCGAGAACGCACCCCGGTTCGCCCGGATGTATATCCGGTCGAGGTTTAACTCCTTCGGTTGAAAGTCGCGCCCGAAGGTGACGTGCGGCGATTGCTGCGACAACCGAGATCCGGTCCGCACGCGCCCGCCAAACGCGAGGTACGCATTCGGCTTGTATTCGAACCCGAACCTGAGACGTGCCCGAAACCGGTCGCGGTCACTCCGGAGTGACCCGTCGGATTGCCTGGAATCCCGTCGCTCTCGACCCGCAGCCGCACGTCGCCGTAGAGGCGGAGCTTGTCATCGGAGGCCGCTTGGGCCTCGACCGACGAGGGGATCGAGAGCGCGAGAGCCACCAGTGCGACGGCACCGACACGGCTGGGTGAGAAGTACATGCGAGCTAGTCTCCAGGCTGGAGGTCGCGTGTACCGACGAGCGATTCCACGTAGCGGGCCAGGCTCCAGAGCTCGTCGAGCGTGAGACCCGAGTCCAGGTACGAGGGCATCGGCGTGCCGCCGATTCCAGAGACCAGGGTGTCCATGACGTCGTCCGCCTGTGCCCCACGCTTGTAGTAGATCGCCGGGCTCGCCAGATCGAGGGTGGCGATGGGATCGCCCCAGCTGTCCTTGAGCTCGGCGGCCGACGGCCCGAAGCCTCGCCCATCCACACCGTGGCACATCCCGCACTGGGCCTTCTCGAACGCCTGGCGGCCATCCACCAGCAGCGCCTCGCTCGGCTCGGGCGCAGGGCCGGGGTCGACCGGATCGCGAGGCACATCTTGCGCGAATCGCTCGGATGCCGTCTTGGTGAAGTGCACCAGCGACCATCGATCGGCTGCCGATAGATACGAGAACGACGGCATCCCATGCGACGGGAAGCCGACCGTGATCGTACGGAACAGGTCTTCATCGGAGGGCAGCCCACTCGTCGCCAGGCTCCGGAACTTGAATAGTCCTCTCGTAAAGTCTCGAGGCCTGACGCCCATGAACTGAGCCGCCGGCCCTTGGCCATCGAGGTCGTGTCCGTGGCAGACCGCGCAGCGAACATTGTAGAGTCGCTTGCCCTGGGCGATGAGCTCGGGTGTCGCCTGAGGAATCGCGTTGCTCTCCGGGACCTCGACCGCGTCCCACTGCAGATGGCCTGGTGTCGCGTCCTGCCAGTCGCCTGGCGATGCTCCACATCCGGCCGCGACCAAGGCCATGGCCATCAGCCCAGCGACGAGTATCGAGGTTCGTGAGCGCATCGTGTATCTCCTGCTGCGAACAGTCATGTCGATGTCGCCGCTTCTCAGACGATGGTTCTGGGTGCGAAGGTCATCTTGTCGAATGCGGTCTTGTACTCGGACTCGCCGATCTTCTGGAGGCGACCCTTGCCGAGCTTGAAGCGGTATCGATTCGTCATCGGATCGGGGACCCGGTGCACCAAGCTGTTGGCGGGGGAGCCGACATCGAGAAAGTTGGTGAACAGGAGCCCCGGCCGCACGGCATCGGTGATGATCGCGATGCCCTCGCACGCCCCACGGCCTCTCCTGATGAGCCCCTTCTCCTGGAGCTTCGTGAACGTCAGGTCGTCGTTCTGGACCCCGACGAACCCTCCGGTCTGGATCAGCACATCGTCGTTCTCGATGCGCAGCCGGTCACCGTTCTCGATGTCCAGCCGTGTCGCGTCCTCGGGATGGATCTCGATCCACTGCTCGGGCCACCGCTGCATGATGTACGGTCGGCGCTTATCGTCGTACGCGCTCTGCCAGATCTCGTTGATCCGGCCGTTGGTGACCCAGAACTCGCCTTCCTTTGGCTTGATCCGATCGAAGAAATCCGAAAACAGGTTCCACGGCGTCTTGTGCAACAGCGCCTTGCCGGAGTGGGTGCTGAAGGCGCTCAGCCATTTCGCGTGTACCGTCGGTCCCTCGGGTTCGCCGAAGTCCATCTCCGGCGCGTGGATTCGCTTCGTCCCGACGATCCCGCCACGAGCGCCGGGAGCCTTGTGGTAGCCGGCGTACTCCAGGTACTCCTGGTCCTCGGTGAACTCGGCGCGGTACCGAATCGGCGTCTGGATGCCGCGGGTACCCAGCGAGCGCAGCAGTTCGTGGCCGCGCATTCCGATCTGCTTCGCGTAGGCGACCAGCGGGTGGTAGTTGAGCACGCCCTTGCGACCGAAGCGCGCGGCCTGCTCGAACACGTCGTTGGCGTCGTTCCAGTCGTAGTCCTTGAACCCCATCTTCTGCGCGAACCGCGAGATGATCCACCAGTCGGGTCTGGCCTCACCCGGAGCATCACAGAACTTCGAGTAGAGCCGTAGACGCCGCTCGCCGCTGCATCGGCTGAAGTCGCTCTCGCCCCATCCCGAGGCCGGCAGCACGAGGTCGGCGAACTCCGATCCCATTGGCTCGACCAGGTAGATGTCCTGGTTGACGACGACCATCCCGCCCGCGTCGACGCGACGCTTCAGTGTCTCGATGGCCCCGTCGACGTCGGCCGACGTGATCTGATGCGGGCTCTCGCGCGTCAGACGCCGGAACGTGCCGAGCAACTCGGCGCTGCCGGCCATCGCCTGACACCACGTGGTCCCGATGACGTAGGCAAACCGCAGGTGCCCAGCCTCGACCCATCGGTCGAGATCGATCTCGAGCTTTCGGCGACCGGGAAACTTCTGGGGCGACAGGCCGCGGGGATACGACGCCGCACCATACCAGCCTCGCTGATGACCGCCCATCCGTGAGACCACGCGGCCCGGCCGGTTCCCGGAGCCGCAGATCAAGCCGAGCGCGGCATAGGACGCCGTGTTGAGGTAGTTGTTGCTCCAGTAGTTGCCCTTCTCGAATCCGAATGACGTCTTCGGCCGCTGGCCGTCGATCGGCCTCGCGACCATCTCGGCCGCCGCTCGGATTTTCTCGGCAGGCACACCGGTGACCTCGGCGGCGCGGTCGACCTCCGCGTCGGGATTCGACAGCAGCCACGTCCGGTACTCCTCGAATGAGGCGCCGAGCGTGCCCCAGGTCGTGCGCCACTGCCACGGCGTGTTGCGTGTGCCACGGCCAAAGCCTGAATCGATCTCCCAGCGGTTCGCGATCCAGGTCTCGATGAACTCGTCATCGGCCCAGCCGTTCTCCAGGATGATCCGGGCCATGGCCAGGTGGAGCAGCGTATCCGTGCCCGGCGTGACCTGCAGAAATAGGCCGCCGTTCTTCTCGGCGTACGCGGCGCCGGTGGTCTTGCGTGGGAGCACCATGATGATCTTGTTCGGATGGCCCTTCATCATCCAATCGGTGAACAGGACCGTCTTGGTCTCGAACGGGTCGGTGCCCGAGATCATGATCACGTCAGCCAACGACCAGTCCTCGTTGGACGCGCTGAAGGTCACGATCCCCGAGTCATCCACCCCGGCCGTGTCGTTGCCGGGACCCGGCTTGTCGTGCGGTGCATAGGCCGGCGTCTGGATGGACTCGAACGCCAGCTTCGAGATGGCGTAGGTGTTCTCGAAGAACTCGTACGAGAACGTCTTCATGCCCCAGGCAGCCTCGCCGTGCGTGTCGATGACGTGCCGGCTGACACCCGCCATGATGTCGAGCGCCACATCCCAGGAGACAGGGACCAACTCGCCGTTGACCCGAAGCTGCGGGGTCTTCAAGCGATCCTGCGTCGGCCCCTCAGGGTTGTAGGTCTTGAGCGCGAGGCAGCCGCCACGGATGGAATGATTGCCCCCGCGGTTCACCACCGTCGCGTCGCCGTCCGGCAGCACGAGGACGTGGTGCTTTCTGCCGTCGACCACACAATAGTTGTGCTGATTCGGACTGACGGATCGTCCCGAGAGCGGCGCGGCAGGAAAGTCGATCCCGAGGGCATTCTGATCGGCCCGTATGCCGCCTTCCTCGCCATCGGGCCAGGTGTAGGCCTTGTACCCGCAGGCGACGATGCAGTAGTCGCAGGCCGTCGTGACAACCTTGGCGTTGGCCGGTGGGAGAGGAACGTGGTCCGTGCGTTCGTAGTCTGCCATGCTCCTACGTCTCCTTCACGAATGCCAGGTTGCTCGGGTACCCGTAGATCAAGCCGATGATTCCCACGGCGAAAACGTCGTCGCCATCCAGGTCGAGCACGACCTGCGGCAACTCCTGTGTGGCGTGTCCGGCGATGACCATGCCATGCCGGGACAGATCGAATGTCGTCAGGTGAATCGGGCACGGTCCGGCCGCCTTGTGCTCGGCGTTGTAGGCATTCCGCAACAAGCCGCCCTGATGGGTACACAGCGCGTTGAACGCCACGAGGTCCTGACCGGGCCCGAGCCCGCCTCCCGCCGGTCGACCCAGCTTGAGCAGCATCGAAATCGAATGCGGCCCTTCGTCCGGGTACAGGAACTCGACGGGCGTGTCGTCCACCATACGAGACAAGCTCGCGATCCGCTTCCTCGGGTAGCCCGCGAACTGGACCATTCGCCCCTCGTCTTGCGCGAGCACGCGGCCAGGGAACAGGTCTCCGAGAAGCATCGTGACCGCGCCGGCGCCGCTCGCGAGGAGGAACCCCCGGCGGCTGACGCAGGGCGGTACCTCCGACGATTCGAGTGTCGGCTTCTCGGGCGACGTCATTGGGACACCTCGTCTATCACCGGTTCCAGAACCGCGTAGGCAGGAAGCGTGGGCAGGTCCACGCGCAGCTCGCTGCCGCTGAGGCTTCGCAGGAATGCCACGAGGTCGTCTTTCTCCTGGTCGGACAACCCCAGCGGCTCGAGCAGCGGGCTCTTGTTCGGACCGTCGCCGCCACCCCCATCGTAGAAGTCCACGACATCCTCGAGCGTGTAGAGCACACCGTTGTGCATGTAGGGTGCGGAGTATTCCAGGTACCGCAGTGGCGGCGTGCGGAACTTCCCCTTGTCGGCGACGCGCTTGGTCGTGTAGTAGAGGCCGTGGTCGCGGTCGGCATCCCGGTAGGTTTCTTCCGGCACCCCTCGGGCGAAATGCTGATACCTCAGAGCCACCTGTCGGAGCGGGTCACTGGCGAACACGGGGTTCTGGGGCACGCCGAGGTTGTGGTAGTTCTCGTCAGTCAGGAGCGGCCCGTTGTGGCACTGGAGGCATCCCGCCTTGGCCTGAAAGAGTTCCATCCCGCGCTGGGCCTCGTCCGACATGGCCGAACGATCACCGTTCATGAACCGATCGAAGTCGCTGTCATCGGAGATGGTCTCCGCACGCTCGAACGTCGCAATGGCTCGGAGCGCCAGGTGGTAGGTCGGACGGCTGACCCCGAACGCGTCCTTGAAGAGCTCGACGTACTCCGGAATCTGGGCGAGCCGCTCCTCGATCATGATCGGGTCGCCGTTTCCCGCGAGGTTGCCAGTGATCGCACTGTTGGCCTGGGTTTCGAGGCTCGTGCTCTCCCCAGCCCAGAAGAGCTTCGCGAGGTACGCGCTATTCACGATCGTCTGGGAATTTCGCCAGTGCTGTGATCCAGGATAGCCGCGCGACACGGCGTTGCCATCTCCCCAGCCGAATCGCGGGTCGTGGCACGACGCGCAGCTCGTGGAGACATCGCCTGAGGTGCGATCGTCGAAGAAGAGTAAGCGGCCCAGTTCCACCTTGGCGGGCGTGATGGGGTTGTCGGGTGGTACCGGGGGCTCGGGTAACGCGGCAAGCGGCGGGAACTCCGTCTCGCTCGGCGGCGGCGCCGTCGATGGTCCGCAGCCGGCAACCCCGATCCCTGCCAGCAGGAGACCGAGCAGTCCCACCGCGCCGAGGTCGAGCCCGTATCGCCGGATGCGGTCAATGCGCAGGCTCATGGCTAGTTCTCCCCTGGACCGCGAAGCGCGTACGGCGGCAACTCGACGGGTTCCACCGGAATCGGATCTCCCGCGAGCGTCTCGAAAAATGCTATGAGGTCCTGCTTCTCGCTGTCTGTGAGGCCGAGCGGCTCGAGCAACGAGTCTTTCTCGCTGCCTGCCCCCCCGCCCCGGTCAAAGAACTCGACAACGTCAGCGAGCGTAGCGAGCGAGCCATCGTGCATGTACGGAGCGGTATTCGAGACTTCCCGAAGTGACGGCGTCCGGAATCGACCCCTGTCGCCCGTTTGCTTCGTGACCGCGTATAAGCCGACGTCTTCGCGCAGGTTCGCATAACGCGAGATTCCGAGCATCTTGAAGAACCGCCGGAACACGATGTGTCGCTCGGGCGTCAGGAAAATGTCGGGATTCGTCGCGAGGCCCAGGTTGTGGAAGTCGGCGTCGGACAGCCGTGGACCATCGTGACAGCGGGTGCAGGTCGCCTTGCCCTCGAACAGCGACAGCCCACGACGAGCCGACGCCGAAATCGCCGCGGTGTCGCCGCGGCGATACCGGTCGTACGGAACGTTGACCGAGCGCAGTGTACGCAGATAGGCGGATACCGCGTTCAAGATCCGACCGTAGGTCGGTTCGCCGCCGAACACCTCTCCGAACGCCGACTCGTAGGCGGGCACCTGCCGAAGCTGCTCGACCACCAGCCGACCGTCGGCCTGCATGAAGTGCGCTTCTGCGATGTGGTCTCTGACCAGTGGGGATGTCACTCGCCGTGAGGCGGCCGTCCCAGTAGAAGTACTCTCCGTCGACGGCGTTCAGAACGGTCGGCGTGTTGCGGAAGTACAACGCACCCGGATAGCCCGCCGCGAGCGGCAGGCCGTCGGTCCAGCTCTTTGCCGGATCGTGACAGGTGGCGCAGCTCGTCGAGCCATCTCCTGACAGCCGGACGTCGAAGAAGAGCAGCTTGCCCAGCTCCGCTTGTGTCGACGCAACACGCGGTACTGGCGTCTGAGCAGCAGGCATGCGTGCAGGCGCTCCACGGCCGCCGAGCTGCACCCCCGTCAGCACGACGAAGAGTCCCCCGACGGCAGCAGCACATACCTTGCGGATGCTTCGGTGCGAACGTCTGTTGGGCCGGTCCATGGTCGGGTCCTTCTGTCTGTCGCGCTACTGGAACGTGACGTCGTGCTCGACGGTTTGATCCCCGCCGACCGCGATGTCGAAGCGCTCGGTTCCGAGTGTTGGATGGGTCGCGGTTACTCGGTACTCGCCGGGCGGCACCTCTCCGATCCGGTACCTGCCGTCGGCGCCCGTCACCGCGACGTAGGAGGATCTCGCCACGTAGATGAACGATTCCATCCAGCTGTGCACGTTGCAGTTCACACGAATGAGCGATCGCCCCTGGAACTCGATCTGCTGACCGATCGGCGGGCTGTCTGGAATCTGGGCGATGTTCCATTGGCCGGTGTTGATGTTGTGGAGGACCGGGTCCTCGTTGTACATCGTCACCTCCGTACCCTCGGGAACGAGCAGCAGTCGGGGACTGAACATACAGCCTTCCTGGTGGATCTCCATCGCGCCAGCCGATGCTGCCTCGGTCGAGGCTTGGACCCCTTCGATTTCGATCACCGCATCCGCCAACGATCCGTCACCCGACACGACGACGTCTTGAACTCCACCCGCCGCAACGCCGCAATACTCGGCATCCTTGTTTACCTGGATCTGTCGTGGCGCCGGCGCCTCACCCGAGAACGCCACTCGGCCCTGCAGAACCCCGGTCCCCCGGGTGCGGCGGCGGGCTCTGTCGTAGGATTGGACTCGCCGGAGCAGGCGACCAGGAACGCTACCGACAAGATGCTGAACGCCGCAGTTTGAAGCCTCTTCATCAAATCTCCCCCTCAGTTCTGACTGCTGCTCGTTAGGTTCTGTCGGTATCGGGGCTGCCTATGCGCACAAGCTCAGCAATACTGAGGCCATCCAGACGGGCCACAGCGCGCATCCTGTCTAAGCGGTTTGTTTTGAGTGGCTTGGGTCAGGCGACAAGCCATCGCGACCAACGGTGTTTCGTCGTGACCCGAGAGGATTCGAGAGCGCTGCCGGAATTCCGGCAGGTCGGACTCGCTCGGCCCACCCTATGTGGAGCTGCCGGTGGTGGTCGACTGGTGCGTCGCAGTTCAGGACGCCGCCAAGTGGCTCGTTCGCACCCGTGCCAGGCTGCTGGCGGGCGCCCCTCCAGCCTGGCTCAGGCCCATCGCATGGCCCGACGGGCTGAGCGATTCATTCGTCCTCCTGGCCGTGGCGTCCTGACCGAACGAATCCGCGAGCACCGCGAGCCGGTCGGCCCATGTCCCCGACGCTCCGGTTCTCGTCAGACGCCAATGGTGTGATCTGCCAGACGTGCACCAAAAGGGAGGTCGATGTGCGAATCTCTGTGCTCTGCGTCGTGGCGTTCTGGATGCTGCCGGCTGTTCAGACGCCGACGCCAGTCTGGCGAATGGACACCACGCATCTGGAGGAGGATGTTACAGGGATCCGCGCGTGTCTGGGCCAGTCAGACGCTGGAGGCGAGCGGCGCTGTCTCGCCGCCGTTCGGGATCTATGTGCAGGCCGTGCTGAGAATGAAGCCGCGTCGACGATGGCTTCTCAGCGAGCGTGCGGCTGGCGCGCCATCAGCGCATGGGAGGACGTGCTGACCGAATCGGTCGAGTTACTTCGGTCGGAGATCGAAGGTGATGTGCTCGCGGCGTTCGATACCGCACACGCCAGCTGGACCTCGTTCCTGGTCGACAACGTGCGAGCGCATGCCGAGCGGTTCGCGGGCGGCACGCTCGCGGCGGGCGTGGCCTCTGATGAGCGAGCGCGCATGATCGCCGAGCGTGCGCTCGAGGTGCGCCGTATGCTCCGCGAGCTCCGCCAGGACGCTCGCTAGCAGAGTGCCAGCCCGTCCCCGGAGATCGGGGATACTTTTCTACACCGATCCTCGAGCTTGGGCCGCGCGACCACGAGCGCTGGCGGATTTCTCGTGCAAGACCGTGCAATTCGCCGGTGTCCTGGCGGCCACGCGCGGCCGTCGGCGGCTACACTGGCGTGATGCGTCTCCGGTTCGGGTCGTCGCGCCTCGCGCCTCGGGTGTCGAGTCTCGTGCCGATGTCGGTTCTGCTCGCGTCGCTCTGCGTGGCCCTACCTGTGGACGCCCGTGATGTCGTACCTCCCATTGGCGCGTTCGCAGTCATCCCGGTCGTCTCGGTGCCTCCGTTGATCGACGGCCGGCCGGCCGAACGCGTCTGGTCCCGGGCGACGCCGGCCCGAGGCTTTCGGTTGGTCGGATTGAGTCGCCCTGCTGCCGAGAACACCGAGGTTCGCCTGCTCACGGACCGGGAGTATCTGTACGTGGCGATCGTCTGCCGCGAGGCGTTCACGGATCGCATCCTGTCCGAAAGGCGACCGAGTCCAGCCGAGTTCTGGAGCAGCGACCACGTGAGCGTCGAGTTCGCCTCGATGTCCGACCCTCGCCAGCTCGCGGCCTTTGCCGTCAACCCCGCGGGCGCGGCAGTCAGCACTGGGCTCGCCGACGACCAGTGGCTGCGTGCGTCGATCACGGGCGACTTCGGCTGGTCGACCGAGATCGCGATTCCGCTGGCGGCCATCGGCGGCCGACCCGGCAGTCTGAGCCGGCGCGTCGGGGCCACGCGATATCACGCACGAACGGGCGAGACGAGCCAGTGGGTACTCGGGACGGCACGACTCGGTACGCAGGGAGGAGGGGCGGACATCGGCTCGCCCGATCGATTGTCACTCGGGCGCGTCGAGGCGACCGTGTCCCAGCAGACCGTCGTGGCGAGCGACTATGTTTGGCGTGGCTTCGTGGTGGAGCGACCCACGGTCGTTCAACCCACGTTCACACTCAGCGCCGGGAACGTGACCGTGTCGTCGTGGAGCAACGTGACGGCGCGGCCGTCGCGTCTGACCGAGCACGACCTGACGGTTGACTACACCGCGACGCGTGGCTCGTACGTATTCTCCGCCGGCTGGATCAACTACGCCTTTCCGCAGATGAGCGTGGACGCGACGTCGAACGAGTTCTACGTCGGGGTCGGTCGGGCAGGTCTGTTGAATCCGACCGCGCACCTCTATCAGGACGTGCAGGCCGGTTCCGGCCGGTACGTGCATCTCGGGGTCAGCGAGACGATCGATCTGGCTGCACGCGTGCAGGTGACGCCCTCGTTCGGCATCGGCTACAACGATCGCTTGTTCATCTCGGAGTCGACATTCAGCGACGCCGTCGTGGGCCTGAGCTTATCTGTCCCGACACCGATTCCGCGCTTGTCGGTCGAGCCCTTCATGGCGTATTCCCGCAGCCTGAATCGCCGCTTCTTCGACGATCGACTGTATGGCGGCGTCGGTGTCACGTTCGGGGATTTCTCGATCCGATGAGAGGCGGCGCAGGCGTGCAGCATTTCCCACGGCTCTGCGCGTGGTGTGCGAGATCTGGCGGGTGATCGAACGGGAAGATGGTCGGGGCGCCCGGATTTGAACCGAGGACTTCCTGCTCCCAAAGCAGGCGCGCTACCAGGCTGCGCCACGCCCCGACGGAAGGGGACAATCCAACCGTAAGTATCGCATAAGCGGGTAGCCTCGTTGAGGCCGCCCGGTCGGAGGCCGCCGTGCGCGAGGCATTGGGGTAGCGTCGCGGTCGGGTGCAGTCGGAGCCACGTCTCTCGTTGCCTCCAGCAATGGTGCAGGCGTTCTTGACTGCCGTGGTGGTCGGCGTTACGCTGAAATTTCGTAAGACATCCGAACGGCCGAACTCGTGGGCCACGAGGTGGCGTCGCCACACGAGCACGTCGGTCCGCGTCGGCAGAAGGAAACCATGGCGTTCATGAGTGGCCCTGCCGGGAAACGATCTAATCTCATCGTCATCGTCGGTGCGGCCTTGCTCGCATCGACATGCGGTCGAGGCGCGCTGCCGCCGACGTCGCCTTCGGCGACCGGGCTTGCTCCTTCGACGGCCGGGTCCGCGGCCGAGAGCTTCAGCAGTGCTCCCCTCGGGCGTGATGCGGCCCACTCCGTCGAGGCGCTCCTGGGGGAGTGCCTGGCCGGAAGCGTGGCCCCATCGTGCTTTCAGCCCGGCCCTCCGACTGACCTCACCGCGCTGGACGGGCGCGCGGAGCCGCAGCCACCGACGGGGCTGACGGCCGTGGTGACGGGCAATACGGTCACGCTCAGTTGGACCGGACCGGCGGGCGGCGATCCTCCCACGACGTATGTGCTCCAGGGCGGCACGATGACTGGTGGGATTGATCTCGCCAACTTTCCGACGGGGGATCTGCAGACGAGCTTCACGTCGCCGCCGCTGCCGCCGGGTCTGTATTTCGTGCGCGTGCTCGCTCGCAGCGGCAGCGACGACAGCGCTGCGTCCAACGAAGTGAGCTTCACGATTCTCGCGCCGCCGGGCGCACCTCTGGGGCCCCCCGTTCTCTCCTTCACCCTGCAGGGCAGCGTCGCGACGTTCACGTGGACCACGCCGAAGAACCGCGCCGAAATCACGGGGTTCCGTTTTCAGGTCGGAGACCAAGCCGGCCTGAGCAATCTCGCGAAGGTCACCCTTCCGCCCGCTCCCACCACGTTCACGCCGCCGCCACTGGCGGCGGGCATGTACCACGCACGAGTCGCCGCCCCTGGGTTGTCAGGCGAGGTGGGCCCGGATTCGAACGAGGTGGTGGTCGGGCTGGTTGGTCCTCCGCCGAACGCCCGCTATCGGGTGTCGTTCGAGGCCGATTGGAGCGTCCAGACGCACCCCGACGACTTCCCATCCAACCCTCACTTTTCCCGACTGATCGGCGCCACGCACGGTCCGGGTGTCAGGTTCTGGCAGCCTGGTGCTGCGGCGTCGACAGGCATTCAGAATGTCGCCGAGCTGGGGAGCACGTCTCCGTTCGACGCGGAGATCGGTCAGGCACAGGCTGCCGGAACGGCCGAGAACCTATTCATCGGGGGCGGATTCTTCTCTTCACCCGGCGTCGTCTCGACGGAGTTCGCGATCAGTCAGGCCTACCCGCTGGTCACGCTCGTCACGATGATCGCTCCCAGCCCCGACTGGTTCGTCGGAGTCCGGGATCTGCCCATGCTGAACGGCGACTGGCACGCGGAGATCGTCGTGGAGTTGCCTCCGTGGGATGCCGGCACCGACAGCGGTGTGAGCTTCAATTCGGCCAATGCGCCGACGGTGCCTCGAGGTATCATCTCGCTGCTTCAAGGGCCGCCGGTCGCGGTTGGGGGTCAGGTGCCGCCGTTCGGACGCTTCATCTTCCGTCGCATCGAGTAGTGACCCTGGCCGTGTCGGAAGACAGCAACAGACGAGCACGACCTGAACAACGCACCACTCTTGGCGAACACGCCTTCGACGAGGACTTCGAGCACAGGCCAGGATCGAGCCCCGATGCAGGCGCTCGGAATGTGGAGGCTCGGTCATGACAGCGAAGGTGATTGACGTGAGACGACGTGTCCCTTGCACGGATCCGCCGCAGTAGGCGTCCTGTCTTGGAAGAGCCCAGCATGACGTTCGAACACCGCACGCTGTCGAGCTGGAAGGAATTCCGCGATCTCGTCGAGGAACCGGCCTATCGCGACTGGGCGTTTCGGGGGCAGGCCGACGCAAGCTGGCAGCTGCTCACGTCACTCTCGCGTCACCTGATGCGGCGAAGTATCAATCAGCAGTACTGGCGGCAACTGGAGGAGCGCTCGCTGCGAATCTTCAGGCGAAAAGCGCACCATTTTCTCCAGCACGTTCCCGTCCAGGACGATTCGTTCCAGTGGCTGAGCCTGATGCAGCACTACGGGGCGCCGACGCGACTCCTCGACCTGACATGGTCACCCTACGTCGGAGCGTTCTTCGCGCTGGAGAGCGCCACGGTCGATGCGGCGGTCTGGGCATTGAACCCGGAGCTCATCATGGGGGAGGCACGACCGCCGGGTGGCAGCCCGCGATTCGACCCGGCTGACCTGGGCCCGTGGGTGCAAGGGCACTACGAGGAGTACTTCTTGCCCAACACGGAGGCCATTCTGGTCATCGGCGAACCGCATGAGATGGCCGCTCGCCTCATCGCGCAGTCAGGGACGTTCGCGATGCCCGGCCTGCTGGACGTCCCGATCGAGACGCTGGCGAGCCAACGAACGAACGGTGCTGGTGTGATGAAGCTCACGCTGACGCAGGGGATGCGCCTCGAGACCCTCCGCGAGCTCTACCGGGCGAACATTACTCGGGCGACGCTGTTTCCCGGCCTCGATGGACTCGCCCGCTCGCTCGCGTTCGAGCTCGAGTACCACTGGGCCTTCGATCCGCGGTCACCGAGGAGCTGATGATGGCTCCGCCCTGGCTCGCCCATGCCCTGGCGCTTCGCCTGCGTGACCAGAGCGCGCTAGAGCTTGAGTAGCTGCGTCCGCACGACGCGCGCCTGCGTGCGGCTGACCTGGAGTTCCTGCCCGTTGTAGAGCTTCACGACCTGCGTGCCGCCAGGCATGAGCGTCACCTTGTCGATCTGGTCGATCCTGACCAAGGTTCCTCTGCTGAGCCGAACGAAGCTCGCCGGGTCCAACCGCGCTTCGAGCTCCCGAAAGGTGTAGGAGATCACGTGCCGCTCGCTCCGATCGGTCGTGAGGTGCAGCAGCTCGCCGTCCGCGACGACCGATGCGATGCGCGGTACCGGGACGATCGTGATTTCGTCGCGCCGGCGCACCGGGATCCGGTCCAGATACGGCTCGGCATCGGCGGCGTACTGCGACGCGGCGGCGTGCACGCGCGCGGCGTCGTCGGCCTGAAGGGCGGTGTGCTCGCGGCGCGCGCGAACCCTGTCCAGCGCGCTGCACAGGCGCTCGCGGCGCACGGGCTTCAACAGGTAATCAACGGCGTTCAGCTCGAACGCACGGACCGCGTACTCGTCGTGGGCGGTCACGAACACGATCGATGGCGTGCGGTCCTTGCGCAGGATGCGCACGACCTCGAAACCATCGAGGTCTGGCATTCGAATGTCGAGCAGGGCGAGATCTGGCGTCGTCGCTTCGATCAGCGTGACGGCGTCCTGACCGGACGCAGCTTCGCCGACCATCTCGACATCCTCCAGGTCTCGAAGGAGCGAGGTGAGATACGCGCGGGCCGGTCGCTCATCGTCGGCGAGGACGACGCGTAGCGTCATCGAATTGATTCCTGGCCGATGTGTCGATCGGTCCACCCGCTGGACTGCCCGCGTTCGGCGGGTATCGTCACCTCCACCGTCGTGCGCGACCCGTGGTCGTCGTCGAGGCTCACCGATCCGTCGGGGCCGTAGTACATCTGGAGCCGCCGCTCGAGGTTCTTCAGGCCGACGCCGAGGCGAATCTGCCGCCCGAGTTGCTCGGCGCCAGGGTCGGCAGCCGTATTAATCACTCGGATGTGCAGCTCCGGCATGGTCCCGACGGAAGAGTCAACGCGTTCTGCGGTGACGGTGACGGTTCCACCTGCCAGGTTTCTGGCGATGCCGTGCTTGATCGCGTTCTCCACCAGGGGCAGGATGAGCAGCGGTGGAAGCTGCATAGTGCGCAGGTCCGGGGTGACGTCGATGCACACCTGCAGACGCTCTTCGAACCGTGCCCGTTCGATCTCCAGGTAGGCCTCGATTAACTCCATCTCTCGGCCGAGCGTCGTGAACTCTCCCTCCGAGCGCAGCACACGTCGCAACAGGTCGGTGAGGTGGAGCAGTGTCTCGAGTGCTCGGTCCGGTGCAGTCTGGATGAGATGTCCGACGGTGTTCAAGGCGTTGAACAGGAAATGGGGATCGCGCTGTGCGCGAAGGGCCTTGAGCTCGGCCTCGGTGGCGAGCTTCGCAATCTCCTGTTGCGTGAGCTGCTGCTCGTATCGCTCGTGCACGATCCGGAGCTGGTCGATGCGTCGCGCGAGCATCATCGCGATGGGCTCGAGCAACGTGAGGTCATGTTGTGACAGGCGTCGCCCGCCTGACCCGCCGGTGATGCTCAACCGGTAGTGCGGCGCTTCGCTCGTCGGAACGCGGAGCGCCGCACCCGTTGCGGGGTCTGCGCCTTCGGAGATCGTCGCCCACTCGACAGTGCCCGCCTGCAGGGTGACCTTCAGACGTTCACAGGTGAGCGTCAGCGCGTCGGTCGGCGTCTGAGCCTCGCCGATCAAGCGTTCGATGTCTGCCACCAGCCGGCCGTGAGGCTCACGTCGTGCAACCCACGTATCGACGAACCAACCCACCGCGCGGCGCAGGGCCGGGTAGGCGAGGGCAGTGCCGAGACCGAGAACGATTCCCTGCAGACGCGGGTCAGCGAACGGCAAGACCGCGAGCCATCCGGCGGCCTGTGCCGCGGAATGCCCACCGAACACGAGGCCGACGAGGCCCACGAGCACCAGGACCCGTTTGAGAAACAGGTCGGCCAGGGCGAACCGGTAGTCCTGATACAGAATGGCGAAGGCCAGGAGGAGCGACGCCTGGTGGCCGAGAATCTCGAACCACCACGTGCCGTTCGAGTGGTAGGCCAGGCTACTCCCGGCCACGGCGACCACCGAGAGCGCCACCACCCAGAGGGCCCGTCGCCAGACTCGCTGGCCGCGCGTGAACACCGCGAGCGGAATGATGACGAGTCCGAACGCGGGGCCGAGCAGATGCTCGGCGGTCGGAGATGGCGCAAAGCCTTGCGCGACGACGTTGACGACGTGCGAGGCCGCCGCGATCCCACTCATCGAATACACCAGCGCTGTCAAGAGGACCGCTCCACGCTGTCGCCTGGCGAGCTGCGGTCGCAAGACGGAGTGCACCACGACCGCGGGAAGAAATCCGAGCGCGGCGTAGGCTGCGGCGTCGGTCCACGGTCCAGGCTCTACGAGCGGCGAGTTCTCAGCGACCGCCTCTGCGAGGTTCGCGATGTTCCAGATCAGCCCCAGCACGGCGGTTGCCAGGATGAGCCGACTCTGCTTCGCCGACGGCCAGACCATGGCCAGGAGCATCGCGTAGATCGCTACGCCTTGCACGTAGCTCACCACGTGCAAGAACACGCTCGTGTCAATCGTGGGCATCGGTTGAGTCTCGACCTTGTAGCAGTGTACGTGACCCGAACTCGGGAAAGCCAACGAGAATCCGTTGACATCCAGCTCCCACCGACCGTTCATCGGCGGCGACGGACCACCGACCTACCGCGGAGCGCCGTTCGTCGAGAATCCTTGGAAATCGGGAAACTCCGGGTCATGATTACCGTCTCTCTTTACATGCGAAAGGAGAGGCGACGATGACGCTGAAAGCGGCCGGGATTGTACTGACGTTGGTGGCCGGAGTGACGTTCACGCCGGAGGCATGGGCGCAGGACGGCCGGCGTCGGTCCGAGCCACTCGGCTGGTCGAGGGTCTGGTCATCGACGGACATCTCGATGAGCCCATCTACGAACGCGTGCCCGCCATGGGAGCCTTCATTCAACAAGAGCCGCGCGAAGGCGAGCCGGCCACCGAGGCGACCGATGCCTGGATCTTCTTCGATGACCGCAACCTCTACGTGTCGGCGAGGTTGTGGGACAGTGCGCCGGAGCGGATCATCGCAACGGAGATGCGGCGCGACAACTGGAACGTCGGACGCGGCGCGAGCTTCACGGTGGCGCTCGACACCTTCCACGATCGACGGAACGGGTTTATTTTTCAGACGAATCCGCTCGGCGCCTTACGGGACGCGCAGGTGACCGACGAGCGCAACGAGAACGACGACTGGAACACCGTCTGGCACACGAAGAGCGCCCGCTTCGCGCACGGATGGACCGTCGAGATGGCGATTCCCTTCAAGTCGCTTCGGTACCAGCAAGGCGCCGACCAGGTCTGGGGTGTCAATCTTCAGCGGAACGTACGCTGGAAGAACGAGCGCTCGTTTCTCAGCCCGGTCCCGGCCGCATTCACGTTCGGGGGTATCAACCGGTTCTCGTATGCCGCGACACTGCTGGGCATCCAGGCGCCCGCCAGTTCCAAGAATCTCGAGTTCAAGCCGTACGCGATCTCCACCGTGTCGACCGACCGACGTGCCACCCCCGTGGTGTCGAATGACGCGGCGGGTGACCTTGGGTTCGACGTGAAGTACGGGCTGACTCGAGGCCTGACCACGGACTTCACCGTGAACACAGACTTCGCGCAGGTCGAAGCGGACGAAGAGCAGGTCAACCTGACGCGGTTCAGCCTGTTCTTCCCCGAGAAGCGCGAGTTCTTCCTGGAGGGCCAGGGCATCTTCACCTTCGGCGGCCGCCAGGCCAGTGCGTGGGGCCCTGGCGGCGACACGCCCATCATGTTCTACAGCCGGCGTATTGGTATCGACGACGGTCAGATCGTCCCTCTTCGGGCTGGGGCTCGGATGACCGGGAGGGTTGGCAAGTACACGGTCGGGCTGCTCAATATTCAGACCGGCGAGTCTGAGTCGGCTCTGGCCCCGTCCACGAACTTTTCCGTCGTCCGACTTCGTCGCGACATCCTGCGTCGGAGCACGGTGGGCATCATCGGCGCGCATCGCTCCGTGTCACTCGACGGCCTCGGCTCGAACCAGGTCTTTGGTGCCGACGCGAACTTCGCCTTCTACCAGAATCTCGCGGTCGACGCGTACTACGCCGAGAGCCGTACGCCCGGACGGTCTGGTGCCAACACGAGCTACCGGGGACGCATTGCGAACCAGGGTGACCGGTACGGATTCGAGTACGAGCATCTGGTGGTCGGCGAGAACTTCAACCCCGAGATCGGGTTTCTCCGGCGACGGGATTTTCGCCTCAATCATGTCGGTCTGGACTTCACACCGCGTCCCAACTTCACCGACGCCGTCCGGAAGTTCAGTACGGGCTCAACGTTGACCGGTTCACCAACGGTGACGGTGTGCTGGAGACGCGCGAGATCGAGGGACGATTCGGCGTCGAGTTCGAGACCGGTGACGACTGGAACGTCGAGTACACCAATACCTACGAGTTTCTCGATCGGCCGTTCTGGATCGCCTCCGACATCACGGTGCCGGTTGGCGCGTACGAGTTCCAGAACGTTCGGACGTCGTATCAGCTCGGCCAGCAGCGCCCGGTCTCCGGCTGGCTGGAGCTCGGGCACGGGAGCTTCTACGATGGCACCCGCACCCAGGTTGGCTACCGCGGGCGAGTGGAGCTGTCGTCCCGGTTCTCGCTCGAGCCGCGCGTGGCGTTCAACTGGGTGGATCTGCCGTTCGGCAGCTTCACGAGCACGCTGCTGGGGTCGCGCGTGACCTACACGGTCTCCCCTCGCACCTTCGTCGGGGCGCTCGTGCAGTACAACTCCAGCAGCCAGACCGTGAGCACGAACGTGAGGCTGCGCTGGGAGTACGAACCGGGCAGTGATTTCTTCGTCGTCTACAGCGAAGGGCGGGACACCGAGACGTTCGCGGACCCGCATCGATCGGCGGGATTGCAAAACCGAGGCCTGGCGATCAAGATGACCCGCCTCTGGAGATTCTGAGTCAGATTTCTCTTAGGATGTCGCATCATGTACGATGTGGCCATCCCTTCTGAGGAGAAGCACATGCAACATGTAATGGTACGTCTCATCGTCGCCGCGCTGAGTCTCGCCGTGGTGGCGCCGGCATCAGCACAGCCAGCCAGCCTGGGGACCATCGATTTCCCGACGTCCACGACCTCGGATGAGGCTCAAGCCCACTTCATTCGCGGCACGATGTTGCTTCACAGCTTCGAGTGGGAAGACGCTGCCGAGGCGTACCTGGAGGCCCAGGCCGTCGATCCTGCCTTCGTGATGGCGTACTGGGGCGAGGCCTTGAGTCACACTGGCGGCCATCACTTCTCGTCCGAGCAGGATGTCTCGGCCGCCCGCTCGGTTTTGTCGAAACTCGGAGCGAACAGGTCGGAGCGCCTGTCGAAGGCGGCTACCGAGCGTGAACGTGGCTACCTCGAGGCCGTGGAACTGCTGTACGGCGCGGGCGACGGTCGCGAGCGAGCGATCGCCTATGCGGAACGCATGGAGCAACTGGCGGCGCAGTTCCCGGACGACCGGGAAGCCGCCACGCTCTACGCGCTCTCGTTGATGCGCAGCGTGCGACGCGGCCCCGAGAGTGTCCGTCAGGACATGCAGGCAGGGGCCATCGCGCAACGGATCTTCCGGGAGAATCCGGATCATCCGGGAGCCGCTCACTACGTCATTCACGCATACGACGACCCGATCCATGCGCCCATCGGACTGTACGCCGCGCTGAAGTACGCGGAGATCGCTCCGGCGGCCGTTCATGCGCTGCACATGCCGTCGCACATGTTCGTCCAGCTCGGCATGTGGGACAGGCTCGCCGCCTCGAACGAGGCGTCGTTCCAGGCATCGGTCGATCGCGCTACGCGCAAGGGCCTTCCGCCGACGCGCTATTCGTACCACGCGCTCTACTGGCTCCACTACGCATATCTCCAGCAGGGCCGGCTCGACAAGGCGCAGTGGTGCATCGACCAGGTCGCCGCAGTGGCGGCTCGCAGCGATGCGTCGCGATACATCAAGGGCCAGCATCTGACGATGAAGGCCCGGCAGATGATCGTGACCGAGCGGTGGGAGGCGACGCCCGGACTCGAGGACCTCGTCGCACAGACCACGCGGGACCCGGCGAACGTCGACACCAAGGGGACGGCGGCCGTCTTGCTGGCGGCTGGCCTGGGGGCCGTGGCCACGGGTGATCTGGCGACGGCCGAGGGTATCGAGGAGGCGCTGCAGGCCCTGCTCGCACGCGCCGCCTCTCCCGACGGCCGTGGCGGTGCGAAGCATCTCGGCATCGTGCACAAGGAGATCGCCGGGCTGATCCGCGTCGCCAAGAATGATCACGAGGCCGGACTACGCCTGCTCGAGGAGGCGGTGGAGATCGCTGACAGCATGGTGGCGCCGTCAGGGCCTCCGGGAGAATCGCTGGAGGACGGCCCGGCGAAGCCGGCGCATGAGTTGTATGGCGAGACGCTGCTACGTCTGGATCGGCCCGAGGCGGCGGCAGAGGCCTTCGAGGCTGGGCTCCTTCGGATGCCTCGCCGACCGAAGCTGTTGCTCGGTGCCGCCCGGGCGGCCGCCGGCAGCGGGGAGCCGAAGGCGGCACGCAAGTATTACCAGGCGCTAATCGATACGCCCGGGCACGAGTCGGACCTGCCCGGCGTCGACGAGGCGAGCGCGTTTCTGAACGGCAGTGAGAATCAGTAGCGCGGGTCTCCATCACGGTGCCCGGCACAGACGCGAGTCTCACCAGCGATCGTGAGAACATCGATGCCGGGCACCAGCCTCTCAGCCTCGTTGACGTTGACGCTAACTGCGTCTGGGCTCCTCGCGGCGACGCTCCTGGCGATCGCCGGCGGGTTGCGCCCCAGTCTCGCGCAAGGCCTGGCGACGACCGCGACAGACGAAGCCGCCTGCCGAAGCCTGCTGGACATCCGGAACCTGAACGTGTCGGTGGCCGAGATTCGCCTGGCCGGGTCGACCCCGCACTGCTATGTCCGAGGCACGATCTCGCCAGCGATCCGATATCACGTGCAGCTTCCGCTCCCCGGTGCCTGGAACGGTCGGTTTGTGCAGCGCGGGGATGGGGGTAAGGACGGGGACCTGGACTTCTTTGACGACCGTGTCGAGCAGGGCTACGTGGTCGCGAACAGCAATACCGGGCATGACAACGGATCCGAGCCGCGCGCGTCGTTCGCGTTCAACAACCGGCAGGCCGAGGTCGACTTCGGCTACCGGGCCGTGCATCTCCTCGCCACGACTGCCAAGACCGTCTCTCGGGCGTATTATGGCGAACCGCCCCGATTCTCCTACTTCGAAGGCTGCTCGCAAGGGGGACGACAGGCCCTGATGGAGGCGCAGCGCTTCCCGCAGGACTTCGATGGGATCGTCGCGGGCGCCCCGGTGAATCAGTACCAGGCGATCAACGCAACGCACGCCTGGATCGTGCAGCGGCTGTTCGAACGGGACTTCGCCAATAATCTGGCATTCGACTCGAACGCAGACGACGTGCCCGACAGCTTGACCAAGCTGGACCTCGTTGGCCAGGCAGTGATGGACGCGTGCGACGACGTGGACGGTATCCGGGATGGCGTGATCGACGACCCCTTGGCGTGCGACTTCGACCCGGAGGCCGATCTGGCCTCGCTGAGGTGCGAGGGCGACGTGGATGCCGATGACTGCCTGACGTCAGGGCAAGTCTCGATGGTCGAAGACATTTACGCCGGTGCGCACGACTCGACGGGCACGCTGGTGTTCAAGGGCCAAGCGTTGGGTTCCGAGCCCGGATGGCGGACGGAACTGATTCCACATGCCGCAAACCACCTGCAGCCGAACCGCATGCGCACATTCGGCGACCACATGAACTATCTGTTCTACGACGTCGATCCGGGGGTCCCGCCAGCGCGCCTGACTGACACGTCGTATACGCCGAACACGAACGTCGTGCCCCCTGAGTTTGCGTGGTGGGAGTTCGATATCGACGACTTCACGGCTGGAAAAGCCGACGTGATGCGAGCCATCACCGATTCGACGGATCCAGATCTGACTCGATTCCTGAAGGACAAGAACGGCAAGCTCCTGCTGTATCACGGCTGGGCGGACGCCACGGCGCACCCGGAGCCCACGTTCGACTACTACGGCTCGGTCGTCGAGGCGACGTTCGACGGTGACATCTCCGCCGCGCGGGAGGCGGCCCGTCTGTTCATGGCGCCCGGCATGGGGCACTGCGACGGGGGGCCTGGGCCGAACACCTGGGATCGTCTCCAGCCGCTCGTCGAGTGGGTCGAGCAGGGGCGCGCCCCCGACTTTCTCGTGGCCACCCATCTGACCGACGGGGTGGTCGACAACGAGCGCAAGATTTGTCCAGAGCCCGAGCGAGCTGTGTACACCGGTCCGGCCGGCGGGTCGGCCGACCGTGCGAACTGGGTGGCCGAGAATTTTTCGTGCCGATCGCCCGACGTGCCGTGAGCCATCACGCGGAGGAATGAAGATGTGTCGATGACCGCGGACCAGGGCGTGATCGTGCTGCTGCTCCGGTGGTACCTGGGCCTCGCCCTGTTCGTGCCGCTCGGTCTGGGCAAGCTCGCCGGCTTTCCGGGGGGTGCCTCGGGCATGGTGAACGACCAGGCGGAGACGATTCTCGGCACGGCGGCGTTCCTGCCGTTCCTGTACGCCTTCTCGTACTCGTTGCCGTTTCTCGAGACCATCGGTGGCCTCGCCCTGCTGGTCGGCTGGCAGACGCGTCGCGTGTTTCTCGTGATGGCGTGTCTGCTGATCCTGCTCGGCTTCGGTACGACGCTGGGTGGGCGGATCGGGACGACCGCCAACAATCTCATCTTCCTGGCCGCGTGCCTCTACGGGTACTGGCAGGCCGACGCGGACCGCTACGGCATCAGCGCGTGGAGGCGTTCCCGATGAGCGCGCCCATCGTCGATGCATCGAGACGGACGGCGATCATTGGGCTGGTGGTGGGCCTGGCCGCGGCGGCCATTCTGCTCCTGCTCCCGGACGCGTCGGGACTACCGCCGGAAGGCCGGAGAATGGCCGCCGTCTTCGCGTTGGCGATCATCCTGTGGGTGACGGAAGCCATCCCGATCGCCGTCACGGCGCTGCTAGCCATCATTCTCCAGCCGCTCTTCCGCGTCGGCGACCTGCGCTCGGCGTTCAACGCGTTCGTCAGCCCAGTGTTCTTCTTCGTCCTGGCAATGTTCTGTCTCGCCGTCGCGTTCACGAACACGGGCCTCGCGACGCGCTTTGCGGCTTCGCTCATGCGATGGGCGGGCACCGATTCACGTCGGGTGGTGGTGGCCCTGATGGTCGGGACGGCCGCAACTTCCACGATCATGTCCGACGTGCCGGCCTGCGCGATCTTCATGACGATTGGCCTCGGCATTCTGTCCCGGACCGGTGTCACGCCCGGGGCGTCTTCCTTCGGGAAGGCCGTCATGGTCGGGATTCCGATCGCGGCGTTCATCGGCGGTGTCGCGACCCCAGCCGGCAGTTCGGTCAACATCCTTGGGCTTCACTTCATCGAGGAATACGGACAGGTCCGCGTCCCCTTCGTCCAGTGGATGATGATCGGAGTCCCGATGGTCCTCGTCCTCATCCCCGTCGCCTGCTGGACCGTGCTCCGGGTGTTTCCGCCGGAGTTTCCCACCGTGGGGATCGATTCGGACGATCAGAGCCGTCACACGACCGACCGCATGACCGTCCCCGAGCTGAAGACTGTCGGGCTCCTGATCGTCATGGTCGTTCTGTGGATCCTCGGGAGCTGGATTCCGATCCTGGACGTGGCGCTCGTCGCGCTGGCGGGCGCCATCGCGATGTTCCTGCCGGGCGTGAACCTCCTCACCTGGAAGGAGGCCGAACGCGGTATCTCCTGGGACACGCTCGTCATGATCGGCGGCGTGACGTCACTGGGCGCGGCGTCGGTCGAGACGGGTCTCGCCGGCTGGCTGGTCAACGTCCTGCTGGGTGGGATGCAGAGCTGGTCGATCGTCGGCATTCTCGCCGCGATCAGCGCATTCACGGTGGTGATTCACCTGGCCCTCCCGATCGGACCGGTCGTCAACGCGGTGGTCATTCCGCCGATCGCACTGCTGGCGATATCGAACGGCGCGAACCCAGCGCTGTACGCCTTGCCGGTGGCATTCACCGCCTCGTGCGCATTCCTGCTTCCCCTCGATGCCGTGTCGCTCATCACGTTCTCCAAGGGTTACTATCGGATGACTGACATGCTGCTACCCGGCACGATCGTGAGCGTCGTGTGGGTCGTCTGGATCACGATCCTGATGTTGATGCTTCAGCCGGTCCTGGGTTTCGTCTAGATGTCGTCGCGTGACCCGGACGGAGGTTTGTTCGCGCCTGCGCGCACGCAGCGCGTCGGCCTCGGCCCGGTGCCAGTCGCGCTGGTGCGAGATTCGAATCGACTGAGGTCTTCGCGACACGGTAACTCCTAGAGTGAACCCAGCCGAGGTGACATGAGATGATCAGCTCACGCAACGCGTGTCTCGCGATGGTTGGCCTCGCCATGGTGGCCGCCGGCGAAGCGAATGCCGAACCGGCCATGTCCTGCAAGCAGATCCTCCACGCGTTCTCGCAGCCGACGGTGACGCTTATCGCGGCGGGCCGTAGCGAGGGGCGCCAGCAGGGCTCCGAGTTCTGTCGAGTGCGAGGGACGATTCTGCCTGACGTGGGCTTCGAGGCCCAGCTACCGCTGGAGTGGAACGGACGATTCTACATGGTCGACAACGCGGGGTCCGGCGGGCGCATCAATGCCCGGCGGATGGCGGATGCGCGTCGGATGGGCTATGCGTCGGCCTCGACGGATCAAGGCTACGACTATGCGACCGAGGGCGACAGTCGCTACGGCTACAACAATCGCCAGAAGGAGATCGACTTCGGCTTTCGGTCGGTGCACGTGACGACCGAAGCCGTGAAGGGCATCGTCGAGACGTTCTACGGCGAGCCGCCAGCCTACTCGTATTTCGTTGGCGGGTCGGCCGGCGGGCGTCAGGGCATGATGGAGGCGCAACGATTTCCGGACGACTTCGATGGGCTCCTGATCTCGGCGCCCACGTTGAATATCTCCAAGATTCAAATGTGGGGCCTGTGGAAGGCGCAGGCGATGTCCGGGACGGGCTACATCAGCCCCGACCAGATGCCCGCGCTGGCAGCGGCCGTCTACGGTCGGTGCGACCCGATCGACGGCGTGAGCGACGGGGTGATCGACAATCCGCTCGATTGCGATTTCGATCCCGAGCAGCATCTCGCGCGGTGCGAGTCGAGCCAGGGCATGGATTGTTTCACGACTCCGCAGATCGCGGCGCTGCAGAGGATCTACGGCGGCGTCCGCGACTCGTCGGGTGAGCAGCTCTTTCCCGGGCAATCGCCTGGCGCGGAGATCGAAGGGGAGCAGCCGCCCTGGATGGCCATGGAGGGGCCCAAGAGCGGATGGCTGGACTGGGTCGTGTATCCGGAAGGGACGCGCGCTCGATACCTCGACCTTGCCGAAGCGTTCATGAAGTACACGGCGTTCGACGTGGACGACCCGGACTACGACTGGACGACGTTCGACTTCGACAGCGATCCCGGGCGGATGGCGGCCATGGCGGAGATCGTCGATGCGGTGGACCCCAATCCGTCCGCCTTGCGAGCGAGTGGCGGCAAGATGATCCACTATCACCATTGGGCGGACACGGCCGTGCCCCCGATCAACTCGATCGACTACTTCGACGAGGTGACCGAGACGATGGGGACAGTGGACGATTTTTACAAGTTCTACCTGGTTCCAGGTGGTTTTCATGGAGCGCCAGGGGTGGGCGCGACCACCATTCCATGGTTCGAGGCGCTCGTCGACTGGGTCGAGCACGGCAACGCACCCGGCGAGCTCATCGCAGAACGTAGCGAAGAGGGCAGCGTCGTGCGCACGCGCCGCGTGTGTCCTCACCCCCAAGTCGCGACGTACGCCGGCGACGGCGACCCACGTTGGGCGGAGAGCTTCGTGTGCCAAGAATCCTCACCGCAGAGGACCGGTCGATGAACCGGATGATGCGGTGGACGCTGGCGAGCGCGGCGCTGATCGTCGGGGCGCTGACCGTCGGCAGCTCCGCACAGGTCCAGACGGTCACGATGCGGCTCCATCACTCGGCGCCGCTCGTGCATCAGATCACTCTGGCGTTGCATGCGTTTGCCCAGGACGTCGAGGCTCGCTCGAACGGCGAGATCGACGTCGACGTCGTCACGAGGCCGCGGCCGGTGATCCCGTCGAGCCAGTTCGTGACGGCGCTGACCGAGGGCACCATCGAGGCCGCCGCGATGCCGAACTTTCAGTGGACCACGGTTATTCCGGAGATGAACTTCTCCGTGATTCCGTACCTGTCCACCGATTTGGCGCAGATCGAGGCCTTCCCGACGTCTCCGGCCGCCGAGTTTCTCGAACGCAAGCTGAACGAGCTGGAGGTTCGGACGCTGGCCTGGATGCACGTGACACGGACCACGGTGATCACCTCGGCCGAGCGGCCGATTCGTGAGCCCGCCGATCTCGAGGGCCTCCGCATCCGCACCCTGAACGACTTTTCCGGGGTTCCGTTTGCCGAGGTGTCGGCGATTCCTGGGCCACTGGGTGCGGGACGGGTGTATGCAGCGATCGAGGCTGGTGATCTCGATGCGGTCATGACCGACGTGTCCTCCTCAGTCGGCTTGAGGTTGGATGAGGTCCACAAGGCCGCGACGTTGGCGCCATATTTTTCTGCGTTCTACCACCTGTTTGTCAGCCCGGCGTGGTTGGACGATCTCGCACCGCGGCATCGCGCGGCCATCGAGAAGGCCGCAGCAGACCTCGTCTCGACGACCGTCACGATCACCGAGGCGCGAGCCGCGGCGTCAGTCGACGTCCTGAGGGCGCGCGGCGTCTCGCTGCATGTCCAGACCGACGCGGAACGCCGTGCCTGGATCGAGGCGATGCAGCAGCCGACGATCGATGCGTTCGAGCGCGAGGTGCCCGGCGGCGGAGCGTTCCTCGCACTGTTGCCAAAGGAGTAGCCACGTGTTCAAGGCCCTCGGCGTATGGACCGTCCTCGCGATTCTCGTGGTCTCCACGGGCGTGACGACGCATGCGCAGATCGCACGCCTGCCCGCGCAGGTTCAGGAGGAACTGGCCGAGATGGGGCCGCGTTGGCAGTCGGATATTCGGACGTTCATTCCGAGGACGTTCGAGTTGTTCGGACCGCTGCTCGCCGAGGCTCCGACCGATGGCGTGACCGTGACCTCCGACCTTGCGTTCGGCGAGGATCCGAAGCAGCGGCTCGATGTGTACCGACCGGAGGACGTGACCGATGCTCCGATCGTGGTGTTCGTCCATGGGGGCGCGCTCACACGGGGCGACAAGAACGGCCGCCCTGGCGTGTACGGCAACGTTCTCTACTTTTTCGCGCGTCACGGCCTCGTGGGCATCAACGCGAACTATCGATTGGCGCCGCAGCATGTCTTTCCCGCCGCTGCCGAGGACATTGGCGGTGTGGTGGCGTGGGCCAAGTCGCACGCCGCGGAGTACGGCGGCGATCCGGACCGCATCTTCCTGGTCGGCCACTCGTCCGGCGGAACGCATGTCGCCAGCTGGGCCTACGATCGGACGATTCACGGCGCGGCGGGCCCAGGTGTCGCGGGGGTCGTGCTGCTGAACGGTCGCCTCAAGGCGGACAATCGACCCGACGACCCGAACGCTGCCGGCGTCGAGGCGTACTTCGGCACCGACACGTCGCTGTACGAGGCACGCTCGCCGCTGACCCACGGCGCGGCTTCGACGCTCCCGACGTTCATCGTCATCGCCGAGTTCGACAACCCGTTCCTCGATACGTACGGCGCTGATCTGTTCAGCCGTATGTGCGCCGTACGCGAGCGCTGCCCGCGCTTCACGCGGCTGCTCGGTCACAATCACATGTCGACCGTGGCCTCGTTCAACACGGCCGACGAGGCGCTCGGACGGGAGATTCTCGAGTTCATTCGACTCGGCCAATAGGTCGGTCGGACGCCGCGGGGCGCCTTCTGATCAGCGGTGGCCTCAAGAACGGCGCGAATCTGGCCGGAGCACCCGCCGTTGATGTGACGGCGTCCGTGCTCCGCTGACCGGGTGTCGCGTCGCCCGTCGGCAACCAGCGGCAACCAGGGGCCGTGGTGGTTGACACGAAGACGTTGGCATCATAACGTTATAGACATAACGAACCGCCACGTGACGCCGACCGGGTCGGCCACGGAGGAGTCACCATGCCTCAATCTGCAACCGTTCGAACCCTCGATCCGACAGACCGTGTCGTCAACCGCGCGCGCTACGATGCGCTCATGGACATCGCGGTCAACCGCATCACCACGCGTGAGTTCGACTCGACCTACGAGATGCCCCGAGAGCATGTCGAGCTTGTCCTGGATGCGGCGCGACACGCGCCATCCGGTGCGAATGCGCAGCCATGGCACTACATCGTGGTGACCCAACAGGCGATCAAGGACCGGATCGCTGAGTATTTTGTCGGTGAGCAGGGGCATCGCATCGAGCAAAAGATGAAGTTCCCCACGCCGAACTATCGGGGATTGTCCACGGCCCCAGGATTCATCGTCGTGGCGACAGACTTCCGGTACGTGCGAGCCTTTCCGGTCCTGAAGAACGAGGATTCGAGTCTCGTCCAGTCCGATCTCAACGACATGTACGTGCAGAACGCCGAACGGATCCTGCTGCAGAGCGTGGCTGCCTCGACCATGTCGGCGCACCTGGCGGCGGCGGCTCTGGGCTACAACGTGTGGTGGGTGACGGCCATCGGGCAAGAGGCGGCCCAACACGCGATGAAACCGCTGCTCGGCATTCCGGACGATCTCTCGGTGCTCGACATCATGTGCTTCGGCCCGCCCAAGAAGGAGACCTACAAACGGTGGAAGAAGCCGTTACACGAGATCATCAACTGGGACCGTCTGCAGCCGGAGCATTGCCCCACGCTGGAGCAGGTCGAGGACTGGATTCAGAACCAGCGGCACAAGGTCATGTACCGCGATGCCAAGAACATCGACTAGCCGGACCGTGGGTTCACGGCAGCCGCTTCGGCTCGATGACTACGTCGGGCATCTCCTGCGGAGGGCCCATCTCATCAGCAGCGCGGTGACGGCGACCTACATTCGCGACGCCGATCTCACGCCACCGCAGCTGGCGACGCTGCTCAAGCTCATGGAGGTTGAACAGGCATCGCAGAACGAACTGGGACGGCTGGTGGCGATGGAGCGAGCGAACATCCATCGCCTCGTCGATCGGCTCGTCGAGCGCGGGCTCGTCACGGCCACGAAGGATCCTGCGGACGCGAGGAAGATGACGCTGTGCGTCTCCGGCAAAGGACGTCGGCTTGTCGAGCGGGTCGAACCACTGCACAGGCAGTCGATGGTCGACACCATGGAAGTTTTGAATGCCAAGGAGCGCGTTCAGTTTTTGCGCCTGCTGAAGAAGTTCTGCGGTATCAGCGATCCCTAGCTTCCGACACGGACGGGAGCGACCAGGTTGCGCAGGGCCGCGATCACGCTGAGCGCCGTGATTCGCCCCGTGCCGGGATTGCTCTCCGATGGCACGTTCTCGATGTGCAACTCGAAACGTGCGCTGTCCGCCTCGACCGTGATCGTGTGCGTGTTGCGCGTGAGACCGGGATCGGCCCAGATCTCTAGTCGCGTCGCGTCGACCCCCACCCCGGCCAAGCCGACCGCTGCCGCCACGTTGACATTCGCGGGAAAGCCACGCACGCCCTCTCGAGCGCTCCCCTCGAACAGTTTCATCGGAGCGTCAAGATTGTCCAGATTCACTCCGGTCGCTTCGAGGTACGGCGCCCCGTCGAGCGCCGCCGGTGGCTTTCGAGTGACCATCGTGACGGAGTGGATCGTACCCTCCGCTGCGGCCTTGAGCGCATCCAACCCGAGGATCGCTCCGCTAGCCAGGACGATCGTCGCGCCTCGCTGCGCGGCAAGGTCGATCAACTCCTGGTACTCCAGGAGTGCACCGCCGCTCACGGTGACGAGCACGCGACCGTGGTGAATCGCGGGTCTCGCGATGTCGGCGAAGGCCGTCTTCGGGACGCATTCGGCGATGATGTCGCAACCGTCGGCGAGTGCCTCAGGCGATACGAGCGGCACCGGTCGTGCGAAGGCCTCCAGCGTGCTGGCAGCCTTCTCTCCGCTGCGCGTCGTGATGGCGTGCAGGCGCAAGCCCTTGATGCCATCGTCGAGGGCCGCAGCGACCACTCGGCCGATCGTTCCCAAACCCGCGACTCCAACGTTCAACGTCGTCACTGCACCATCTCCAGACGACCGCTAGGCCAGGCGACACACGTCGTCGAACGCGAATCGTGGGTGACGGGGGAACAGCTTGCCGGGGTCTCCGTAGCCGAGACCACACAGGAAATTGGACCTGATGCGGGTGCCCGCGAAGAAAGCCTCGTCGACGACCGCGTGGGTGAAGCCAGACATCGGCGCACAGTCGAGACCGAGTGCCCGAGCCGCGAGGAGCACATATGCGCCCTGCAGGGTACCGTTTCGAAACGCGGTCGTCGAGGCGAGCTCGGCGTTGTCTTCGAAGAGTGGACGTACCTCGCGGTGAGGGAACAATCGAGGCAGGTGTTCGTGGAAATCGAGGTCGTATCCGATGATCGCCACGACCGGCGCGGTCATCGCCTTGTCGAGGTTGCCCGGACTGATGGCCGGCTCGAGCCGCCGTTTGCCCTCGGCGCTCCGGACGAACACGAAGCGGGCGGGCGAGCAGTTCATGCTCGTCGGTCCCATCCTGGCGATGTCGTAGAGACGCTCGAGTTGGTCGTCGATCACCGGGCGATCGAGCCATCCATTGTGACTGCGAGCCGTCAGGAAGAGGCGGTCGAGTGTGGCCCGGTCGGTGCGATCAGTCATGTGCGGTACGTGAACGGGCCGTGTCCCCGACCGCGTTGCTGTGCGCACTCCGGCCGGTGGCGTTCAGACCCATGGCCGCGAGAAAGGTGAGCACGCTATCGTTGAACTCGGTCGGGCGCTCGAGGTAGGCGGAGTGCCCTGCGCCGGCGATCTCGACGAGGAACGATCCTGGTACGTGTGCCTGGAGCGCGCGCACGGCATCCGGTGGGCACAGCACGTCCTCGAGACCGACGATGAACAGGATAGGCACCTTGGTCGCGGCCAGCTCCCCCGGCGTCCGGAGATCCCCGAACGCGCCACGCAGCGTGTGGCGATCGGTGGCGTTGAAGCTGCTGATGCCTTCGTACAGCACCGCCCTGTGCGGGGCCTCGTGCAGCGTCGTCTGACCCATCACCCGTTCGATCTGGCTGGAGGACGCCGTCTCGGCCCGTGCGCGCATCATGATGTCGCGCACGTCGTCCGGTTCGTCGAGCCCCTGGATCGTGTCCGCCAGGACGAGTGCGCTGACGCGCTCCGGCCTTCGACACGTGAGACCGAGGCACGTTCCGCCGCCCATCGATTGACCCACCAGGATCACCTTCTCCAGTCCGAGGTAATCCAGGAGCGCCTCGAGATCGTCCACGAAGCCCGATCGTCCTGACCCGTCCGGATCGGTCGAGTGTCCGAAGCCACGATGATCGAAGGTCACGACGCGGTAGGACTGTGCCAGGACGGCCACCTGGTGATACCAGATCGCATGATTGCCTCCGACGCCGTGGGCGAGCACGACGTCGAGGCCCTCACCGTGGATGTCGTAGAACAGGTCGATTCCGTTCAGGGGAGCGGTCGGCATGATTCGCGCGCTCGTCAGTCCACATCGAGAGGCGAGGTCCCGACCCATCCCCGCTCGGACACGTCCAGCATGACGCCGTCGGGGCCGCCGTACTTGAACTCCGCGTTGTCCTTTGTCGGGTTCGCACCCAGTCCTTGGGCGATGTTCACATCGTGCCTGGGCTCGTACTCCGTCGTCGCGAATCTCTCGGACGTGGTGGTCAGGCTGTCCACCTGGAATCCCAGATGATGGAGGCCCTCGTAGTCGGTTCCGAACTCGCTCCCGGCCGCTGGCGCGTTCTTGAACTTCAGCAACGCAATATTGATGTGTCCGTCGGTCAGGTAGTATCCCGTCGCGTTTCGACTGTCGATCGTGCCGGCCACGGTCATGCCGAACACGTCGGTGAAGAACTTGGCTGAGGCGTCGGGATCGCGACTTGCGATGCCGATGTGCTTGAGTTGTGCCTTCATGTCATGCTCCTTCGAGTGCATACGAGACGGTGTTTAGATGACGCCCATCAGTTCACTCAAACGAACGACGTACTCGCCGAACGCTGGATCCTGGCGGGTGACGCGTGGGTCGCGCGGTCTGGAAAGATTGATCGGCACGTCTTCAATGAGCCGACCCGGTCGAGGTGACATCACCATGACACGGTCCGACAAGAAGATAGCCTCGGGAATGCTGTGGGTCACCAACACCACGGTCTTCCGCTTGGCTTGCCAGATCCGCAAGAGTTCGACGTTCAGCCGGTCGCGTGTCAGGGCGTCCAGCGCGCCGAACGGCTCGTCCATGAGGAGGACCTGTGGGTCGCGCATCAGGGCCTGCCCGATGGCCACACGCTGCTGCATGCCACCCGACAGCTCGTGCGGGTACCGCTCCTCGAACCCCCCGAGGCCCATCATCTCGACCATGGCGCCGAGGCGATCCGGCTCCAGCTCGCGTGCGCCGTGGTGTATCTCTACGCCCAGGCGCAAGTTGCCGAGCACGGTTCGCCACGGCAACAGGTTCGACGTCTGAAAGACGATGTCGACATCGCCCGACGGACCGACCACGGGACGTCCGAGGATCGTGACCCGGTCGCCGTCGTGAGGGATCAGCCCTGCGATGATCCGCAGCAGTGTGCTCTTGCCACATCCACTCGCACCGAGGATCGCCACGAACTCCCGATCTCGAATTTCACAACTGACGCCCTCGAGCGCCTTCACGCCTGGCGCGCCACCGAACGTCTTCGAGACGTTCTCGAGCGCAATCGCTACGCCATCCGGGGTCACTGGGACCTCCACCAAACGAGCCTACCGCACGCCTCGATGACGAAGAAGAGGGCGACCGAGAGGGCGGTGACCGCGCCGAGTGCCGCGAAGGTGAGTGCCGGACGGGAGGATCCCGTCGCGAGGAGAATCAGATTTCCAAGACCCTCGTTCGAGCCGACGAATTCTCCGACGATGGCGCCGATGACCGCCAGTGGCATCGCGACCTTGCAACCGTCCACAAAACTCGGTAGCGCGGCCGGCATCCGAAGCTTGGTGAACGTGACCCACGCCGAGGCTCGAAGGGCCCGGAAGTGCTCCTCGAGATGCGTGGGGGTGCCTTCAAACCCGCCGAGCGTGGCGATGACGATAGGGAAGAAGGCGAACAGAAAGGCCATCGCAACCTTTGAGGTCAGACCGTAGCCCAGCCAAACGACAAGCATCGGTGCCAGGGCGATCTTGGGAACGCTCTGGAGCCCTACCACCAGGGGGTACAGCGTTCGCCTGGCCACCGGCACGAAGAAAATCGTCACCGCCGTAGCGACGCCAAGCACGGCCGCCGACAGGAATCCCCAGATGACCTCCTCGAGCGTGACCAAGCCGTGGGACATCAGCAGGATGCGTGCATCCCAGGCCGCGCGAGCGACGTCGCTCGGCGTTGGGAGCAGGTAGGCCCGCACGTCGAAGACGCGAACCGCAGCCTCCCACAGCAGACCGAGGGTGAGGAAGAAGAGCGCCGTCTCGAGGACTGCACGAGTGGCACCGACGCGACGCGTCGAATCTGTGGGGGCCGCGGTCATGGCGATTCCCGCTGGCTCTAGTCCTTGGGATTGCCGTGTTCGTCGAGGAAGAAGGCCGGCGGTTTTACGGCGAACTTTCGGAAGCGCCACTGATCGAACGTGTCGACGGCGTTCTTCCACACCGTGGCCTCGTAGGGTGCCTCCTCGGTGATCTGGAGCATGTCGCAGTAGAACTCGACGTTGTGGCCATCGGGATCCTTGAAGACGAGAAACACGTTCTCGCCGGCTCCGTGCTTGCCGATGCCGCGATCGATTTCGAGACCTCGTTCCTTCAGCATCTCGAGGACCTGCTCGATTTCCTCCAGGTTCTCGAGCTTGTACGACAGGTGTTCGAGCCCGGGACCCCCAGGCTGCGGGTCGGGAGCACCTGGCGGGAGTTGAGCCAGCGCCAGATCGTGATGGTCGGTTCCGCAGCGCATGAACACCATACGCTCTTCGATCCAGTCAGAGATCGTCAGCCCCACAACCTGGGTGTAGAACCGGGCCGACGCCTGGATGTCGCGAACCTTGAGGACGACGTGGCCGAGCTTCTGTGGACGCGGTCTGTACATGACGCTGACTCCCTCCGCGAGCGACGCCTACGGCGAGTCGATGAACTCCGTCGTGAAGATATCGCGAGGTGTGAGCGACTCGTCGATCTCGTACCCCTCGGCCAGGAACTCCAGTGTCCTCACGATCTTGGCCTCCTCGATCCAGCCGAGGGTATTCGGGCCTCGGAGCAGCTCACCGATTTCTCGCACTTGCTGCAGGGTGAGCTCAGGGTCGAGGACCGGATAGTGGCGCGTGACGATGTCGGCCGCAGCCTCGGGCTGCGCCATGGCGAAGGCGTAGCCCCGGTACGTCGCCTGCACGAAACCACGCACGACGTCCGGTCGTTCTGCGAGCATGCGTTCCGATGTGACGATGCCATTGCCGTAAATGTCGAGACCGAACTTGCCGTACTCAATCCAGCCGAGGGTGAGGTCAGCCTCCCGCGCACGCTTCTCGAAGACCGCCATGCTGTTGCCAAGCCAGCATTCGCCCGCATCGATGGCGCCTTCGATGAGCGACGTGGCGACCACGGACGGCTGCAGCTGCAGCAGCTCGACATCGGTCCGGCTCACGCCGTTGCGTTCCAACCACACCGGCACGAGCACCTGCATGGGCGAGCTCTGTCCGCCGCCAAGCGTGAGGCCCCTCAGGTCCGCCGGCGCCTGGATCTGATGGCGTTCCTCGACGAAGCACAATCCCGACGGCCAGCGGTCGTTGATGGCACCGACCAGTTTGGTCATGCCACCGTTCGTACGGTTGAGGACGACCGCCAGGGGATCGGCGTAGCCGAAGTCGAACATGCCCTGGTCGATCTCGTTCACCGTGCGAATGCCGCCGTACCCGCGAACGGCTTCGACCTCGAGTCCGACGTCTGCGTAGAAGCCCTGGTCGATGGCCACGATCACCCCGCTCATGCTGCCTTGCGGCAGCCACGCCATGTTGAACGTGACGGCGTTCGCGGGTCGCTCGGCACTCGAGCACGCCCCGGCCACGAGGGCCAGGACGATGGCGAACGTCACGCGGTTGGTGGTCATCGCTGCTCCTCTTTATTGATGGACTCCGCCGCGACGGGGTTTCGGAGTGCGCCGATCTGGTCCACGCTGGCCACCATCACATCTCCTGGCTTGAGAAACAGGCTGCGCGCCATCCCGACCCCTGTGGGCGTTCCGGTGGCGATGATGTCGCCAGGCTCCAGCGTGAGGAAACCGGAGAGAAACGCAATCTGCTCTCGGACATCGAAGATCATCCCGGACGTGCTCGCGTCCTGCATGACCTCCTCGTTGAGCGTCAGCCTGAGCCCAAGCTGCTGCGGATCGTCGATGCACCGGGCCGGGACGATCCAGGGGCCGATCGGTGCGAACGTGTCGAAGCACTTGCCTTGGAGCCAGTCGAATGTGAACGGGACATCGGTGCGCCGGGTGAGGTCGCGTGCAGACACGTCGTTGACGACCGTGTATCCCGCGACATGGTCCAGTGCGGCGTCGGGCGAGATCCGACGACCGCGACGTCCGATGACCACGCCCAGCTCGACCTCCCAGTCGACCTTCTTGGATTCTGGCGGTAGGTACACGGTGGCGCCAGGCCCCGTGACCGACGTCGTGGCTTTGGCGAACATGTACGGCTTGCTCTCACGTTTTGCGGCGAGCACCGACCCCATCTCGTCTGCGTGCTCGACGTGTGCGGGGTCAAACCATTGTGGACCGTTTGAGGCTGTGAGATAAGAGAGACTTTGCTGCCAGGGGAGGAGGTCCCCATGAGCCACGCAAAGTCTGCCGAGAAGGTCGTTCAGGACATCCGCCGGAAGACCCGGCGACGCTTTTCCGCCGAAGAGAAGATTCGGATCGTCCTCGAGGGCTTGCGAGGTGAGGAAAGCATCGCGACGCTGTGTCGTCGTGAAGGGCTGAATCCGAATCTGTATTACCGCTGGAGCAAGGAGTTTCTCGAGGCGGGGAAGAAGCGGCTGGTCGGGGACACGACGCGCGAAGCGACCTCGACTGACGTCAGCGATCTGCGCAAGGAGAATGCGCAACTCAAGCAGGTCGTGGCCGAGATCGTGCTTGAGAACCGCCTGCTCACAAAAAACGTGACGGCCTCCGACTCGGAGGACGTTACGTGAGACGGACGGCGGCCGAGAAGATCGAACTCATCCGGCTCGTGGAGGGCTCGGACCTGTCGGTGCGGCAGACGTTGCGGGAGCTGCGCGTCCATCGGTCCACGTTCTACGCCTGGTATCGACGGTACCGCATCGCCGGGCCGGCCGGCTTGGCGCCCCAGTCGTCCACGGCCCGCCGGTACTGGAATCGGATCCCACCTCGCGTCCGCGAGCAGGTGGTCGACGCCGCGTTGGCCGACCCGGAACGTTCGCCGCGCGAGTTGGCCTGGCAGTTCACGGACCGGGAAGGCCATTTTCTCTCGGAATCAAGCGTCTATCGGATCCCCAAGGCGTACGACTTGATTCCGAGCCCGGCCTTCGTGGTGCTGTCGGCCGCTAAGACGTTTCAGCATCCGACGCATTGCCCCAATGAACTCTGGCAGACGGACTTCACCTACCTGCACGTGGTCAGCTGGGGCTGGTACTACCTGTCGACGGTGCTGGATGATTACTCACGCTACATCGTCGCCTGGATGCTGCGGACGTCGATGCAGGCGTCAGACGTGATGGAGACGCTCGACCTGGCCCGCGCGAAGACCGGTATCGATCGGGTGCGGGTCGTCCATCGCCCACGGCTCTTGAGCGACAACGGCCCGTGCTACGTCTCGCGGGAACTGGCGGACTATCTGGAGAGCCATCAGCTCGCGCACACGCGCGGGGCGCCGTATCATCCGATGACGCAAGGCAAGATCGAACGGTACCATCGGTCGATGAAGAACGTGGTCAAGCTTGAGAAGTACTACAGCCCCTGGGAACTGGAACGAGCCGTCGCCCGCTTCGTCGACGACTACAATCACCGCCGTCTCCACGAGGCCTTGGCGAACGTGACGCCGGCCGACGTCTATGAAGGACGGCGGTCGACGATCCTTGCCCGGCGTGAGGCGATCAAACGGAGGACGTTGGTACAACGGAAACGAGAGAATCTACACATGCCGCCGAAGGCGGCGAGCCCGCAGAAAGTCTCTCTTAATAAACAGACTCAATGGACCGGATTGGTCTGACGACGTACACTCGGGTGGCGGTGGTGTGTCGGTGTACGTGTTCCAGCGGAAGCGCCAGGCCTGCTGCGGCTCGAACACGTGGAGCGCGCTGGAGGTGACGTCCGGCGTCACCTGCCGCAACGGCGTGATGTCGTCGAGGATCCAGAAGCCGCGGCCGTGCGTGCCCAGCACGACGTCGTCGCCCTTGATGATCAGATCGCGAATCGACGTCGCCGGCGAGTTGAGGCGCAGTGACTGCCAGCGGTCACCGTCGTCGAACGACACGTAGACGGTCTGCTCGGTGCCGGCGAAGAGGAGCCCGGGTCGCTCGGGATCTTCGCGTACGACGTTGACCGAGCCACCGTCCGGAATGCCGTCGGTGATGTGGGTCCAGGTGGCGCCGCCGTCACGCGTCCGATAGATGTGCGGCCGAAGATCGTCGAGGCGAAGCGTGTTGATTGCCGCGTACGCCGTGTCGACGTCGGTGTGTGACGCGTCCATCAACGACACCTTGGCCCAGGGGCCGAGCTCCGGTGGCGTGACGTTGGTCCAGGAGACGCCGCCATCCCGGGTCACGTGAATTAGCCCGTCGTCGGTGCCGACCCAGATCGTGTCGATGTCGACGTGCGACGGTGCAATCGTGTAAATGACGCCCCGCCGCGACGGCTCGGCTGCGGGCGTTCCGCGATACTTGCCGACCACCTGCGGAGCCTCCCAGGTCTCACGCGAGAGGTCCGGGCTGATCCGGTCCCAACTTTGCCCGCCGTTTCTCGTCTTCCAGAGCGTGTTGGACGCGTAGTAGAGCGTGCGTGGATCGACCGGCGAGAACAGGATCGGCATCGTCCGCACCACGCGGTAGCTCTCATCACGTAAGGCCTTCGGAGTGATGTCCTGGCGCTGATTCGTCCGTCGGTCCCAGCGCGTTACCCGACCGCCGTAGACGATATCGGGATCGAGCGGATCGGGTGCCACGTAGCCGTACTCCGTCACCCCGACCGGGGTCCAGTCCCGGTAGGTGATGGCGCCGTAGTCGCTTCGGCTCTGGACACAGGCGGAGCCGCTCTCCTGCTGTCCGCTACACACGCGGTACGGGAACGCATTGTCGGCGGTCACGTGGTACATCTGCGCGGTCGGCTGGTTGTACCAGGAGCTCCAGGTCTCGCCGTCGTTCACCGTCACGATCGCACCCTGGTCGGTGGCGATCAGCATGATCTCCGGGTGTTCGGGGTTGATCCAGATGCGGTGGTAGGTCGTCGCCGCCGGGTGCGCCGCGCGGTGTCGTGAAGGTGCGGCCGCCGTCGGTCGACTTCCACACGACGATGCTGCCAGTGAAGACGATGTCCGGGTTCGTCGGGTGAACCTTGACTTCGGCGAAATCCGACCCTCGCTGGGTGACGCGCGGGTCCTCGTTGATCAGAGACCAGCTCTCGCCGGCATCGTCCGACCGATAGAGGCCGCGGTTCTGGCGCGCGTCCACGGTCGCGAACATCCGCGACGGGTCGCTCGGGGCGATCGCTATCCCGATGCGCCCGAGCCCGTCGTCGTCGAAGGTGGGCAGCCCGTCGGTGAGCGGGCGCCAGGTGTCGCCGCCGTCAGCCGACTTGAAGATGCCGCTGCCCGGCCCGTCGAACACGCCGTTCTCCCACGGGGCCTGCCGAGCCTCCCACATGACGGCGTAGATCATCCGTGGGTTCGTCGGTTCAAAGACGAGGTCGATCCCGCCGGTGTCTTCGTCCGTGTACAGGACCTTCTCGAAGCTGCGTCCGCCGTCGGTCGACCGGAAGATTCCGCGCTGCTCGTTCGGGCCGTACGGGTGCCCGAGGACGGCCACGAACAGTCGATCAGGATCGACCGGGTCGACGATGATCTGCGGAATCTGCTGGCCGTCCCGGAGGCCGAGGTGGACCCATGTCTCTCCGGCATCGGTCGACTTGTAGATGCCGTCCCCTGTGGACAGGTCGGGGCGCTGCAGTCCCTCGCCGCTGCCGACGTAGATGATGCTCGGATCGGACGGCGCCACCGCGATCGCTCCTATGGACCCGGTCGGCTGGTCGTCGAAGATCGGATTCCACGTGTGCCCGAAGTCGGTCGTCTTCCACACGCCACCGTTGACTACCCCGATGTAGAAGACGTTCGGCTGGCTCGGAATCCCGGCCGCCGCCTTGGTCCGCCCGCCGCGAAACGGCCCGATCATCCGCCAACGCAATTCGTCGAACAGGTCGGATGCGTAGGACTCAGAGGTGGTTTGGAGTGCGGCGGCGGGCGGCGAGCCGAGATCGAGCGCCGCCAGCGCGATGACGGTCGACAACGCGACTCCGAGCAAGCGTGGCACTGGCATCGTGACTCCTTCAGAACAGGCCGAGGGCCTGTTTCACGCCGCGCTATCGATCGCTCGGCGCACCGCGTCGTAGTCGTGCGGGAGCTCGACGGGCGTGTTGGCCATGTTCGAGACGACCGTGGCCAGTCGACCCTCGTGGTACCCCACCTTGAAATCGGTGAACTTGAGGCCGTTGGCGGTCGAGATCACGACGATGCGATCGGCGGCGTCGATCTCGTGACGAGCGAGCAGCTTCTCGAGGACGGCCAGGGCGACACCGGTGTGTGGGCAGTTGAACATGCCCGTGCGGTCCGCCCTGGCGGCCGCGTCGGCCAGCTCGTTCTCGGTCGCCTGCTCGACGACGCCGTCGAAGCGCTGGAGCGTGCGGATGGCCTTCTGGATCGAGACCGGGTTGCCGATCTGGATCGCGGAGGCGGCGGTCGGATTGGCCTGCACCGGCTCGAATGCCCAGTCGCGTTTGTAGGCCAGGTAGAGCGGATTCGCCGCGGCCGCCTGGGCCACGACGATCCGGGGCCGCTTGTTGACGAGGCCCAGATTCAGCATCATGTCGAACCCGGCGCCGAGTGCGCTCACGTTGCCCAGGTTGCCGCCGGGAATGATGACGACGTCCGGCACCTCCCAGTCGAGTTGCTGGACGATCTCGATTCCGACAGTCTTCTGGCCTTCGAGCCTCAGGCTGTTCATCGAGTTTGCGAGATAGATCCCCTCCTCCTGCGACAGCCGTTGGACGATGGCCATGCAGCCGTCGAAGTCGGTGTCGAGTGACAGCACGAGCGCGCCGTTTGCGATCGGTTGCACGAGCTGCGCCGTGGATACCTTGCCGCGGGGGAGGAGGACGATGGCCGGAATGGCGGCGGCCGCGGCGTAGGCGGCCAGCGACGCCGAGGTGTCGCCCGTCGACGCGCACGCCACGGCCCGCACCGGCTTGCCGTCGGCGATCATCTGACGCACGACGGAGACCAGCACGGTCATGCCGAGGTCCTTGAACGATCCGGTGTGCGAGTTACCGCACAGCTTCACCCAGAGGTCGTCGAGTCCGAGCTCGCGTCCGTATCGCTCGGCCCAGAACAGGTTCGTCCCGCCCTCGTCCATCGAGACGACCTGTTCGTCCCGCACGTTCGGGCACACCCATTCCTTCTTGCCCCAAACGGCCGAGCCATACGGCCAGGTGGTTCGCTTGTAGCGTTCGTCGAAGAGCCGCATCCACGCACCCGAGCCGCGGTGCCGGAGCGCCTCGAGATCGTGCACGACCTCGAGCAGGTTGCTGCACGTCGGGCAGCGATAGATCGGCTGATCGAGAGGATGGTCGCCGGGGCAGCCGGCAATACAACGAAAGACGGCGCGATAGTGCATGTGTTGGGCTCCGAGTCCGACGGCGCGCGCCGCCGGACTCGTCTCGAGGAGGGGGCGTGCCTTCCTACTCTATCCGATCCTCGGCTCCGGACGATGACACCCGTGCTTCGAGGAACGCTCGCAACGTTCTGAACGCGTGGCCGCGATGGCTCACGGCCGACTTTCGTTCACGCGGCACCTCCGCCAGCGTGCAGCGGATCGACGGGATGTAGAAGATCGGATCGTAACCGAAGCCTTCGCCGCCCTGAGGCACAGCCGAGATGAGACCCTCCACGCTGCCCTCCGTTTCGAAGACGACGGCGCCGGCCTCGACGAGCGCAACGGCCGCGACGAATCGAGCCGATCGGTCGGTGGCGTGTCGCTCATCCAGCATCCGTTCGATGGCCGCGAATCGCTCGGGATAGCTCGCGTCGGATCCTTGAAAACGGGCCGAGTGGACCCCGGGCGCTCCGCCAAGTGCCGCGATCTCGATCCCGGAGTCGTCGGCGATCGAGTCCAGGCCCGTGGCCGCTGCATAGTACAGCGCCTTCTGTCTTGCGTTCTCGGCAAAGGTCGCACCGGTCTCCTCAGGTGGATCGATGCTCGGATGATCCGCTAGCGTCTGGAGTGGGATCGGCAGTCCGGCGAGGATGCGTCGGATCTCGGCGATCTTTTCGAGGTTCGTGGTGGCCAGCAGGAGCGGTAGCGCGCTCACGCTTTCTTCAGGTATCCGCCAATGACCGCCCGCTGCTTCTCGACCAGCTGCGCGATGCCGCCGCTGGCCAGCTCGAGCAGGCTGTCGAGCGCGGCCTGGGCGAACGGCGAGCCTTCCGCCGTCCCCTGCACTTCGATGAACCGACCGTCGCCTGTCTTGATCACGTTCATGTCGACGTCGGCGCGGGAATCCTCATCGTAGGCGAGGTCGAGCATCGGGACGCCGGCGACGATGCCCACGCTGGTGGCCGCCACGTGGTCGATGATCGGCAACTCGGGGACGATCCGCTTCTCCTTCAGGCGTTGCAGGGCAAGCACGAGCGCCACGAAGGCTCCCGTGATCGCCGTGGTGCGCGTGCCACCGTCGGCCTGGATGACGTCGCAATCGATCCACACCGTCCGCTCGCCGAGTTGTTCGAGCTGTGTCACGGCGCGGAGCGAGCGTCCGATGAGTCGCTGGATCTCCTGCGTGCGGCCGCCGACGCGACCGGCCGATGACTCGCGCGTCGTCCGGGTGCCGGTCGCACGGGGCAGCATGCCGTACTCCGCCGTGACCCAGCCGTGTCCCGTACCCCGTCGGAAGGGCGGCACCCGGTCCTCGACGCTGGCGGTGCAGATGACCTTCGTGTGCCCTGCCTCGATCAACACCGACCCCTCGGGGTGCATGAGGTAGTGCGGCGTGATCGTCGTCGTGCGCAGTTCGTCGGGCGGGCGTCCGTCGAGTCGTTCGTTCGGCTTGCGCTCCTGGCTCAACTTCGAGGCCAGTGCGTCGTTGAAGGGTTTGGATGGTCGCGTCATGGCTGTCGATCGGTTCGAGGCGTGCGATGGGCGAGTCTCTTGGTGCGCACGAGGTTCAGGGATCGGTCTGGCGCCGAGCCGACTGAACCGACGGCTCGCCGACCCACTTCATACTCTTCCGTAACGGATGGCGGAGGTCCACGTGGCCCGCGAGTGTGTCGACTTCGTGCCCCTCGACGAGGATCTGCACGCCCGACACGGCCGGAAGATTCACGGTGAGGGCATTCACGATGGCATACACCGTGTACAGCTCGCTGAGCGATCCGCCAGGGTGCGCGCTGCTGACCTCGCGGCTCAGATCCACGAAGGCATCGCCGCGATCCGTCACGTACAGCGCGCGCAGGGTCGTCCCGGCCGGCACCACCGACACGTAGGGCGAGGTGGCCGGCTCGAGCTGGGCCTCGACGATGCGCCTCGCTTGCTCGACCGGGTCGGATTCGAATGGGACCTCGCGATCGAGACCCACGAGTCGCATGCCATCCTGCGATCCGTGGAACACCGTGGCCTTAATCGTGTTCGTCGATCCATCGGCGCGGGGTTCTCCCGCCGGCTGATCCACGGTCTGCTCGGACGGCTCCTCCGGCACATCGGTGTACCAACTAGGCAAGGCCACGAAGAGGAACCACGCGCCGAGCAGCGCGGCCGCGCCGATCCCGATGCGCACCTGCCAGGTACGGTCGAACGGATCGATCGGGGGGAGTGGCGGGAGCTGCGGCAATTGCGGGAACTGCGTCACGGCCGGGCCTCGGCTCCGCGCACCGCGCCCTCGGGCGCGGGTGTCACGCTGGCTGGCATCTCGAGCCGCGCGCCGGCGCGCTGACGGTTCTGCAGGTAGCCGCGGAAGCTGACCACGGACTCGAAGAGTGCCTGAGCCACGTTGTTCTGGAACTCGCCGGACGAGAGCGCGGCCTCTTGGTCGGCATTGGTGATGAAGCCCATCTCCACGAGGACCGCCGGCATGTTCGCGCCCGCCAGCACGCGGAACGGCGCCTCCTGCAGGGGGCGCTCACTCATCGGCACGCGCTCGCCGAGCCGATCCGCGACCGTGCGGGCCAGTACCGTGGAGGCGTCGAGATGCGCCAGCTGCGCCAGGTCCCACTGCACGACGTCGATCGACCGACGCCCGCCGCCGTAGACCGGGAGCACCGGCGCGGGAGTCGACGCGAGGCTCGCTGCCGCCTCGCCGTACTCGCCGAAGCTCAGAAAGAAGACCTCGGCGCCGGTCACAAAGGGGCGTGGCGACGCGTTCGCGTGCAGGCTGATGAAGAGGTCGGCCTTGTTGTTGTTCGCGAGGGCGGCCCGCTCGTCCAGACGGACCGTGCGGTCGCTGTCCCGGGTGAGCAGCACCCGAAGTCCGAGCCGACTCTCGATCATCGCTGCCAGGCGGCGGGCGACCCCGAGCGTCACGGTCTTCTCCTGCGTGCCCGATGGTCCGCGGGATCCCGACTCGTCCCCGCCGTGGCCAGCGTCGATGACCACTGTCTGGAGCGCTGGTCGCGACCGCCCCTCGAAGAGCGGGCTCGGCGCCGCACGATCCAGGGTGATGGTCTCCGGTCCGGTTGCCGTCTCGAGGCTCGTGGGCCTGATGTCGATGGTCAGCCGCGTGGAACCGGTGACGCCTGACGCGTCTTCTACCTCATACGAGCCGAAGCCTGGGCCGAGCAAGATGGCCAGGGTCGTCGGCCGATCGGCGAGCCCGATCCCCTGCACCAGCTCGCCCGGCTCGATGAGGGGCAGACTGGCGTCGAGTCGGTCCGATTCGAAACTCACCACGAGGCGTCCTGGTTCCTGCTGCACCGAGGTTGCCGTCCGAGGCGTGGCCTGCACGGTGATTCGGGCCCGATCGCCAGACACCTGGTGCCGGACGGTCACACGCGGTACTCGCAGGTCGCCGGCGATGACGAGTCGCGACGCCGCCCGGAGCTCGAGTGGTGTGCTGTGGACGAGTGCGAGCGCACGGCTGATGAACTCGATCGGGACCAGCCAACCGTCCGGTCCCTGGGCAGCCGGCGCTGGAAGCGAGACGAGACGCCCGCCGACGGACGCAAGATTCTGGCCCGGCGCCATGACGATCGTCCCATCGCCATGTGTGACCGTCAGGCCACCCGCCAGCGCGTCCTCGTGAATCGTGAGCTCGAACATCTCGGCGAGGACCGCTAGCGAGACCATCTCGCGGCCGGCCACGCGGGTCGTCGGGATGATCCGCTGGCCACTGCGCGAGAGCAGCGTCAGACCCTCGTCGTCACTCGGTGCCGCGTCCTGGCCGCCCAGCGTGATCGTCGAGAACACCAGCCCGAATGCCAGACCGAACACCAGGCCGACCACGGGCGATTCGGCCGTCAGGATGCGGGAATTCACAATACGCTCATGATAACGTACGGGTGCGGAGCCTGGGGTTGAAGCCCGACGAGACGCGCACTGACGGTGACGGCTCGCATGAGCCTGGGGCGACCCGTGCGCCCGCCGATCCCGCACGCGCGCTCCACTGGATCGTCGGCCTGCTCCGATCGAGAAATATCCCGTTCCAGGTCGCGGGTGGGCTCGCCGCGCGCGCCTACGGATCAACCCGACCGCTGGCCGACATCGATCTGTACGTCCCCGGTGTCCGTTTCGAGCAGGTGCTGGCCGATGCCCACGCGTTCGTCACCTTCGGACCGGAACGGCATCGCGGCCCGCAGTGGGATCTGATGTTGATGAAGCTTCGGTACGCCGAACAACTGATCGAGCTCGGCGATGCGGACGACACGCAGTATCTGGACGCTGCCTCGGGTCGCTGGCGGCGAGCGGAAGTTGATTTCGATGCGTCCGTGACGCAGAAGATCTTCGGGCTGGACGTCCCGGTCATGCCGCTCGGTGCGCTGATCGATTACAAGCGGCGGGTGGCTCGCGACGTCGACTTGATCGACGTCGCGGCGATCGCGGCGCTCGGCCTGGACGCCTGACGGGACGGCTCAGGGCACGTCGTGATAGTGCCCGTGGTCGGCATCCCAGACGCGCCGCGGCGTCGAACTGCTCGCGTCGGTGTTGATCATGGCAAACAGAGCCAGCGCACCCCCGACCACCGCCACGGCCAGGAGGAGCATGGTCGTCTGGCTCATGGCTGCGCCTTTCTTGAGGGCGCAGCAGCGCTTGTACTTCTTGCCACTACCGCAGGGACACGGCGCGTTACGTTCGATCTTCATGACGCGGACATTGTATCGACCGGTGGCCCTTCGGCCAAGCCGGAGGCGCTCATGAGACGGTTGCGGCTGCCGATCGGCGTCTCCCTGCTGTTCATCGCCTGGTCGCCGTTCATCGGTCAGCTCCGCGACTGGGTCAAGGCCATCCTGGGCACGACCTTCGTGCCGGTCGTCGGCGCCTCCCTCCTGCTCGTCGTGGCCTCGACGCTAATCTGGGCCGCCAGGCGCGTCCGGGAACGACGACTCCTGCGCTACGGATTGATGGGACTCGCGGCCGGGCTGTTCGTCCTGTACGCCGTGGTGATGGGTACCGGGATTCCGGACGTCGATGCCGTCGAGCGGATCCACTTCGTCGAGTACGGCCTGGTGGCGACCCTGTTCTATCGCGCGCTGGTCACCGATGGACTCGGGCCGGCCGTGTGGCTGACGCTGCTCGGCGGAACGCTCGTGGGCATCGGTGAGGAATGGCTGCAGTGGCTGGTGCCGACGCGCGTGGGGGACGTGCGCGACGTGCTCCTGAACAGCTACGCCCTCGGCTGCGGTTTGCTGTTCGCCAGCGGGATGTACCCGCCCGGGTCGCCGGTCAGGTGGCGTCTGTCGCCGACCCAGTGGCGCACGGTGCTGCGTCTGGCGGCCGTCGTGGTCCTGAGCTTTGCCGGCTTCTTTCATAGTGCCCATCTTGGGTACCAGCACGAGGATCCAGCGGTCGGGCGGTTTCGATCGTTCTTCACGATCCCGCAGCTCGCAGCCATGTCTGCCGAGCGAGCGGAACGATGGCGTGACGACCCACCGGAGGGACTGTCGCCGCTCGCGATCCAGGACCACTACCTGATCGAGGCCGGCTCGCACGTCCTGCACAGAAACGCCTTCTACGCGCAGGGTCGGTTCCGCGATGCGTGGCTCGAGCAGACGCTACTGGAGCGTTACTACGATCCCGTCCTCGATACCCGGTCGTTCAGCAGCGGTGAGGTGCACCGGTGGGCGCCCGAGCGTCGAGACGAGGTCGCGCGGGAAGGCGCCTCCGGCGGCCCGGGCGACTGGGAGAGTCCGGTCGGACTGGACCGCGTCTACGTCTGGCCGAGCAAGCCGTGGTGCTGGACCCTCGCTGCGGCTCTGGCCTGCACGCTCCTGACCTTGGCGGCGCTCATCGGGCGCCGCTGGTCTTCCGTGACATGACGCCCGCGGCCCGTATCGTCGTCGGCGTGGCGGCTCTCGTGGCCGTCGCGATCCATCCGGCGGCGCAGACGCCGTCCGGCGTCGATCCCTTCGGCTTCCTTGGGTCCTACGTGCGAGTCGACCGGCGCGATCGACGCGACATGGTCGAGCGCAAGGTCGTGTCCAAGACGCTCGACGCGACCGGACGTGAGGTGGCGGTGTTCGTGGCGAGCGCGATCGATACTGGTCCCGAACAACTGATTCGGAAGATCCGGAACATCGAGGCTCTGCGCACGAGTCGGATCGTGCCGACCGTCCGCCGGTTCTCTGACCCTCCCGTGATCGAGGATCTCCGCGAGCTGGTCCTGGACGCGAAGGACCTCGACGGGCTCGAAAACTGCCGGCCGGGAGATTGCGACCTCAAGCTCGCTGCCGTCGAGATCGAGCGGCTCCAACGCGCAGCCGCTGCGGCGGGCGACGAGCGGGAGACGTCGGTGCAAGAGGAGTTCAGGCGCATCGTGCTCGAGCGGGTCAACACGTACCTGACCGGTGGGCGCCGGGCGCTGCCGCACTACCACGACAAGGACGTGCCGGTAGCGCCTGATGTCATCTTTTCCGCACTGCTCGGGGGGTTCGATTTCCTGCACGTGCGCGAGCCGGAATTCGCTCGCTACCTGGACGAGTTCCCCCGAGTGCCCCACGCAGGCGTGGAGGCGTTCCTCTACTGGTCGATCGAGACGTACGCTCCGAAGACGATCATCACGGTTTGGCAGGAGCACGTGCTGCGCCGAGCCGCCGGTCCGGGAGAGCCTGACGTCTGGATCGCCGGAACGCAGCTGTTCGCCACGCACTACCTGGACGGTGCAGTTTCGCTGACGATGTTGACGAGAGGCGACGGCGACCCGGCTCCGCGTTTTCTCACCTACGTGAACCGTGCGTCCGTCGACATCCTGGACGGGTTCATGACCCGCGTGCGCCGGTTCCTCCTCGAGAGGCGCCTCCGGAGTGACTCGCGACGGATTTTCGATACGCAGCGACGACGGCTCGAGGAAGGGCAGTGAAGCGTGGGGCAAGGAGGGCGAGTAGGGCGAGTGGGGCGAGTGGGGCGAGTGGGGCGAGTGGGGCGAGTAGGGCGAGTGGGGCGAGTAGGGCGAGTGGGGCGAGCGGGGCGAGCGGGGCCTGCGACAGTGTGACGGGTCGTCCCTCCTCGCCCTCCTCGCCCCCCTTGCCCTACTTGCCCTCCTCGCCCTCGTGCGACTCCGCCTGCTCCATGCAGCGCTGAACCTCGGTGGGGCTTGCGGCGAGCTCGCTGGCGACGACGTGCAGGTCGTACACCGATCCCGTGGGTGTCAGGACGAGGTCGACGGGGACGAATGTGGTGCGCCGGTGGCGTAGGAGGTGGCGGTAGACGTCGGCGTAGACCTCCGGGTCGAACGAGGGCGCGTCACCGGATGCCTGCACCCGGCGGATCTGCTGGCTGCGGAGCCAGATCTCACGCCAGTCGTCCTGCATGACGTTGGGCGGTGCATCGGCGGACTCACGATCGTGGCGCGGGTTGGCGATGCTGCGTCCGCGTGCCGCCTCGATCGCGGCGCGCACCTCGCGCGACGGCACCGGCACGAGGAACCGCGACTCGGGGCCGGACAGCAGCGCCTCGGCCTCGTCATCCTTCTGTTGCGCGAGCTCAATCAGCCGATGGCCGGCGAGTGGCGGCTCGCCGATGAGCATGTGAGCCCGGTCCGGGTGCGCCTCGTGCCACTGCCGAACGCCGTCTCGCACCCAGAGACCGACCGCCGTGCGGATGGTCATGTGGGTGGCGCCGTCGACCTCCGGATACCGGCGGAGGATCTCGGGCGTCTCGAACGCCGAGCGGCTGACGTCCCATTGCAGCACGTGGACGGTCCGTCCGGCCTGGTGGGCGAGGATCGCCAGTTGCTGGAGCAGGAAGCTCTTCCCGACGCCCGAGAGGCCCGCGAGGAAGGCGATCCGCTGGTCGGCCGCCGTCTGCGAGAGGGTATCGTGCAACGGGGTGCCGCGCGGCACGACCACACGGCCGACCATCAGTCGTCCTCGGCGCTCACGCTCAGCTCGAGCGCCGCGATGAGACCCTCGGCCATGTGACGTCCGGCGTCGGTGTGGAAACGCGTGCCGAGCCACTCGTCGAGCAGCGCGAGCTGCTCCCGCGTCGTGTGGCCAAACCATTCGCGATTCGTTTCCAACCCGAACATCGTGTAGCGCCACAGCTTGTCGGCGTCGCGGACGACCGAGTCGTCGATCGACCGCGACTCTTTTCGCGTGTCGTGCCCGTCGATGATCCCGACGATGTCGTCGATCAGCGCCGCGTCGTGGTCGCAGCTCTCGAGGATCGCACGTGCCATGCGCGCGCCATCGACCTCATGCTGGCGCCGAAGCTTCGGATAGCGCATCTTCGGGCCGAATGCCTCCAGCACCTTGTCTTCCGGCACCGTGCTCCACCCGATGTCGTGCAGGATGATGGCCGGCAGCACGATCTCCGGGTTCGCGTCGGGGTACAGTCGCGTAAGCCGCCGGGCAAAGTTGTAGCTGTACATCGTGTGGATGTCGTTGCTGCGCACGTCGAGGTACGGCAGCGCGTGCTCCCACAGGCACTCGTGGCTCTTTGGCATCGGCTCACTCTGGTCGTGGTGGACGGACGCGGGGGAGGTTGCGAAATCGGTCGACGCTGATCATCTCCCCGATCGGAATCTCGATCAAGGTCGGGAGATCAGTCGAGAAGCCGGCATTCAAGGCCTCGCGCAGCCGATCTGGCGTGTCGACGCGGAAGGCCTGCGCGCCGAACGACTCGGCCATCCGGACGAAGTCGGGATTGTGCAGATCCGAGGCGATGACACGGTTGCCGTACGCGTGCTTCTGCAGGTTCTGCACGTTGCCGAACCGGTTGTTGTTGAACAGCAGTGTCACCAGGCCGATGCGATGTTGCACGGCGGTGGCCAACTCCTGGACGTTGAACATGAAGCCGCCGTCGCCCGTGACCGAGACCACGCGGACATCCGGCATGGCGACCTTGACGCCGAGCGCCGTCGCAAAGCCGTAGCCCAGCGTGCCCTGCTGGCCGGAGCAGATGAACGTGCGCGGGTGGTAGACCGGCATCGCGATCCGGGCGGTCCAGCCAACCGCCGTCAGCTCGTCGACGAAAATACCGTCCTCGCCCAGAGCCTCCCGGATGATGCCGAGGTAGGTCATCTGCGGCTCGAGGTCGCTCACCCGTCGCGCCCAGTCCTCCTTCACCGCCAGCAGTTCGTCGCGACGTGACGGTCGGGGCCGGTTGTAGCGGGCGATCCGATCGATGAGCGCCGGTAGCGCTTCCTCGGCCCGGGCCGTCAGGCCGACGTCGGGTCGCCGGATCCGCGCATGCGACGTCGGGTCCACGTCGATCCGGATCACCTTGAGCCCATCGTCCATGCCCCAGTTCTCGGTCGGGATCCGCAGATGCGTCCCGACGCCCAGCACGACGTCCGTCGTCTTCCACAGCTCGTGGGAGGGGATGAGCGTGAGGCTGAGGTGATGCCGGCTATCGAGGACGCCTCGGCCCGTTCGATAACCGACGACCGGGGCCTCGAGCGCGTCGGCCAGCGCGCGAACCTCCGGCGCGACGCCCTGCGCCCCGCTGCCCACGAAGATCATGGGGCGCTCGGACTCGCCGAGCAGCTTGGCCGCTCGATCGAGCAGATCAGGATCGACTGGCGGGTGGTAGGGGGGGCACGGCGTCGGTGAGGTGTCGACGTCGCCCTGCCGCGCGAGGACGTCCATGGGGACCTCGAGCCCTACCGGGCGCGGGCGGCCCGAGCGAAGTTGTCGGAACGCTTCGGCCACCAGGCTTGGCGCCTCTGCCGGGTCGTTGATGCGTGCCGCCCACTTGGTCAGCGACTGCAGGACGCCGAACTGATCAGGAATCTCGTGCAGCAGACCGGTGCCCTTGCCGATCGCGTGCGACGGGATCTGCCCGGTCAGGCAGAGCACCTGGGCGTTGAGGCCGTAGGCCGTCGCCAGCGCGGCCGTCGTGTTCAGGAGACCCGGACCCGGCACGACGTTGTAGACGCCGATGTCGCCACGCGCCATCGCATAGCCGAGCGCCATGTACGCCGTCCCCTGCTCGTGGCGGGTGTGAATCACCCGGATGCGGTCGCGCGCGTCGTACAGCGCGTTGTAGAGCCAGTCGTTCTGGATGCCCGGCAAGCCGAAGATCGTGTCGACGCCCTGACCGATCAACGCGTGCACGACCGCCTCGCCGCCTGTCATGCGCGGCATGATGAGTCCTCCTGCATGACCTCGGTGAGCGCCTCGATGAATGCCTCGTTGGCCTCGGCCAGGCCCGTGCTCACGCGCAGGTAGCCGGGCAAGCCGTTGCTGCCGGTCGGCCGCACCATGATGCCACGCGCGATCAACTGCTCGAACACTCCGTCTGCCGGCGCGATCGGCCGGAACAAGACGAAGTTTCCTTCGCTCGGCCAGCTGGGCACGCCCAGTCGCTCGAGCTGCGCGCGCAGGTAGGTCCGCCCCTCGCGGGCCAGCGCGACGGACCGATCGAGGTGGGCCGTGTCGCCGATGGCCGCCTCGCTTGCGAGGAGCGCCAGCGCGCTCATGTGGAACGGCCGGCGGTAGGTGGCCACGCGCTCGGCGAGATCCGGTCGCGCGATCCCGTAGCCGACGCGGAGCCCCGCCAGGCCGTGCGCCTTCGAGAAGCTCTGCACGATGATGACCGCACGCCCGTCCAGGACATGTCGGATCGAGTCGGGGTAGTCGGGGTGGTCGACATAGTGACTGTACACCTCGTCGGCGACGACGATCGCCCGGTCCGGTAGGCGATCGAGCAGTCGGTCGAGCTCCTGCGCGGCGATGATTGCGCCGGTCGGATTGTTCGGATTGCACAGGCACACGAGTCGCGTGCGCTCGCCGAGTCTCTCGAGCACAGCGTCGAGGTCGAGTCCGAAATCCTCCGGCCGGAGCCGGACATCCACCGTCGTTGCTTCCTGACGCTCCGTGGTCCATCCGTACGCGCGATACGTCGGCGAGCTGATGATCGCCTCGTCCCCCGGTCGCAGGAACGCGCGGCCGATCAGATCGATGATCTCGTAGCCGCTGTTCGCCGTGACGATGTGCTCCGGCGTGAGACCGCGAGCGTGGTGACGCGTGAGGGCGGCGCGCAGGCGCTCGTCGCCGCGGGGCGGATACAGGTGCATCGAGGCGCCGGCCTCACGTACGAGCTCGAGCACCCGAGGCGAGGGCCCCAACGGATTCTCGTTGGACGAGAGTTTGTGAATCCTCGCCGCCTTGACGCGGTCCTTGACGTCGTCGATAGAGGGTCCACCGATGTACTCGGGCCTGATGGTCATGTGGTGGTCGGCATCACGTCCAGGAATTATCGTCTCGCCTTGAGACAGAGGAGGGTCAGTGCGCGATCACGACCGATTTCAGCTCGGTGTAGAGATCGATCATCGAGTGGCCGTGCTCGCGTCCAAGGCCGGAGTGCTTGAAACCGCCGAACGGCAGGTTCGGGTCGGTGCGCACCGGTGCGTTCACGAAGACCGTGCCGGCTTCCAGCCTCGGAATCAGACGGTGCACCGTTGATAGATCCTTCGAGTACACGCTGGCCGACAGTCCGTAGTCCGAATCGTTCGCCTGCGCGACCACCTCATCCAGATCGTCGAACGGGGTGGCGACGAGCACCGGGCCGAAGACCTCTTCCCGGACGACTCGCATGGCGGGTGTGGTGCCGGTCAGGATCGTGGGCTCGACGAAGTAGCCCGCTCGCTCCGGCGCCCGTCCGCCCACGACCGCCGTGGCGCCGTCGGCGAGGCCTGCATCGATCAGGCCGAGCACACGCTGCCGCTGCGCTCCCGACACGAGCGGTCCCAGCTGGACGTCCGGCTCGAAGCCGGAGCCGAGGGTCATCCGACTCGTCAGGTCGCTCACCCGCTCGAGCACCTCGTCGAACCGACTGCGATGGACGTAGAGGCGCGAGCCGGCAGCACACACTTGCCCCTGGTTGTAGAAGATCCCCTTGGCCACGTCGACCGGCACGGTCGCCAGGTCCGCATCTTCGAGGACGATGACCGGAGACTTGCCGCCGAGCTCGAGGGAGACTCGTGCCATGCGGCCGATTCCCGCCCGGCCGATTGCCGTGCCAACGGCAGTGGATCCGGTGAACGTGATCTTGCGCACCAGCGGATGCGCGACGAGTGCCGCTCCGGTCGTCGCGCCGTCGCCCGTCACGACGTTGAGGACGCCGTGTGGCACACCCGCCTCGAGGGCGAGCTCGGCGAAGCGGAGGCACGCCAGCGGTGTCTCCTCTGACGGCTTGAGAACGACCGTACAGCCGCACGCCAGGGCTGGCACGACCTTCCAGACCGCCATCGACAGCGGCATGTTCCACGGGATGATCGCGCCGACCACGCCGATCGGCTCTCGCCGTGTGTAGGCGAAGAACCGCGTCTCGGGCGCCGCCAGCGAGACGTCCAGCGTGTCGCCGGTGATTTTGGTGGCCCAGCCGGCCGCGTACCGGGTAAATCGGACGCTTCCCTCGACCTCGCGCCGCGCGGCGGCCAACAGCTTGCCGTTCTCGAGTACCAGGAGCTGCGTGAGCTCGACGGCGTGCGTCTCGAGCAGGTCGGCCAGCCGCAGCAGGCGTCGTTCGCGCTCCGAGGCGACGAGTCCCGACCACCGCCGCTCGACGAACGCCGACGAGGCCGAGCGGACCGCGCGGTCGACGTCCTCGGTCCCGGCCGCCGGCACCGTCGCGATCGCCGTTTCGGTCGCCGGATCGTGCACCGCGAGCGTCGCGCCCGAGACGGCGGCGACCCATTCGCCTCCGACGAGCATCCGCCGGTCCGGGGTGGCCAGGAATCGGCGGAGGTCGTCGTGCAGCTCGACCCGAGGTGACGGCGTCGGCGTCATCAGTCTTGTCCGTCCGGAAGATCGAACACCACGTTGACCTGTCCCGTGCCGGAGCTCCCGAAGTACTCACCGAGCACCTCGCCTGTGCCTGCGTAGCGATCCCAGCCGAGGGCGCCGAAGAGGTGTGCCGTGTCGATCATGCCGCCCTCGCCGTGGCAGCGATCCACGTAGTCTGGCAACATCGCGAGAAACTCCTTCACGCGACCCGTCTGCCAGAGCTCGAGCACGCGCAGGTCGACCTGGCGGTTGAACTCGGTGTTGACCTCGTTGATCCCGGCCGTCGATAGGTGGTTCGGCCAGAACTGGTGCGAGAGCGATCCGCTCGCCAGCAGCGCGACACGGCGATCCGACTGCCGGATCGCCTCGGCCACCGCCTCGCCGAACTGGCGCCCCTCGTCGATGCTCGCATACTGGTTGGTCGCCACGCTCAGGACGCGGGCGAAGCCGTCGCGGTTCATGTGATGCATCGGGATCAGCGTGCCGTACTCGAACCCGAGGCCTGGTACGAGATGCGCACGAACGCCGAGCGTCCGCGCGTTGCCCACGTCGGCGATGAGCGAAGCGAGTTCCGGGTCACCACGATAGTGGTACTCCATGCCGTCGAGAAAATGGGGTAGCTCGTGGCTCGTGAACGTCCCGTCCAGCTGCGCGTTGGCATTCAGATGGAAACCCTGATTCACGAGCCAGTGGACGTCGAAGATGACAAACGTGTCGACTCGCCGCTCGCGCGCCAGTCGGCCGATTTCAACCAGGCCGTCGATGGCGTTCTGGCGGATTCCCTTGAACTTCTCGGTGTGCTCGGACAGCCAGATCGACGGCACGTGCGTGATCTTGGCCGCCAGGACGATGTCACCCATGTATGGTCTCCTTCGGAGCCCAAGCGAGCCCGTGGCTCGGCGGAATTGCCGTCTAGCGTTCGGTTCCGCCGAGCGTCGGAATCGGATGTTCTCCCATCGCTACGCAGACGTTCTTCGTCTCCATGTAGAAGTCGAAGCTGTAATCACCGCCGTCGCGTCCGATGCCGCTCGCCTTCACACCGCCAAACGGTGCCGGGAGATGCCGGACGTTCTCCGAGTTCACCCAGACCATCCCGACGTCCAGATCGCGGGCGAACTGATGGGCGCGGGAGACGTTCGACGTCCAGATGTAGCCGGCGAGCCCGTACGGCGTGTCGTTCGCCATCTCGAGGGCCTCGTCGTCGGTGTCGAACGGGATGACCGTGAGGACCGGTCCGAAGATCTCCTCGCGAGCAACCCGCATGTCGCTGCGCGCATTGGCGAAGAGCGTCGGGGCGATGAAGTTGCCCGCCGGATCGCCGCCGAGCCGACCCGAGCGCACGTCGACCCCATCGGCCTCGGCCAGCTGGACGTACGATCGCACCTTCTCGTGATGCCGCGGATGGATCAGCGGACCGATCTCGGTGGCGGGATCGAGCGGGTGACCCACGATGATCCGTTCGAGTCGCTCGGTGAGGCGATCGATGAATCGATCATGGACCGAGCGCTCGATCAGGAGCCGACTGCTGGAGGTGCATCGTTCGCCGTTCAGGCTGTAGATCATGAAGACCGCGGCGTCGAGCGCGCGGTCGAGATTCGCGTCCGCGAACACCACCACCGGGTTCTTGCCCCCGAGTTCGAAGTGTACCCGTTTCAGCGTCGCGGCGCCCTGCGACATGATCCGGCTGCCGGTGATCGACTCACCGACGAATGCGATCGCCTTGATGGCAGGATGCTCCGTGAGCGCCTTGCCCGCCGTGTCGCCCAGACCGTGCACCAGGTTGGACACGCCCGCCGGGACTCCCGCCTCGTGGATGATTTCGGCCAGGAGGGTGGCGGTCAGCGGGCTCCACTCGGCCGGCTTGTGTACGACCGTACAGCCGGCCGCGAGTGCCGGAGCGATCTTCCAGGTCGAGAGCATGAACGGCGTATTCCAGGGTGTGATTACCCCGACCGGGCCGATGGGCTGCCGGAGGGTGTAGTTCAGGTGCCGGTCGGTCGGGAGCGCCCGGCCGTCACGGGCGTCTGGTGCCCGATCGGCGAAGAATCGGAAGTTCGCTGCCGCCCGAGACGCCGCCTTGCTCATGAAGCGGATCGGCTGGCCCGTGTCGAGGCTCTCGACGAGCGCGATCTCCTCGCCGCGCGCCTCGATCACGTCGGCGACCTGGTGCAGCAATCGCTTGCGATCCGGACCGGGCATCGCGCGCCAGGCAGGGAAGGCGTCGCGGGCCGCCGACGCAGCCCGATCGATCACCTCCGCATCCCCGGCCATGACCTGGTTGAGCACGGAGTTGTCGACCGGTGTGAGATTGTCGAAGGGCTCGATACCTCCCTCGGCCGGCGCGCCGTCGATGACGTGGGGGAGTGGCGATTCGCGGAAGCGCTCAACGAACTGCCGAGCCTTCTCGATGTTCGTGTCAAGGCCGTCGGTCATGACGAAGACTCCTCGGTCCGAGCGGTGCGACGCGCGACGATCTCGTGCAAGTTGTTGCGTTTGAAATTGAAATCCGGATCGATCTCCTGGATTTCGAACGAGATCCCGAGCGGTGCCGTGTCGAAGATCGGCCCCAGCTCGGCGCACAGCGCGGCAAAGATGGTCTCGCCTGCCTCTCGCTTCGCGCCGGCGTCCCGGCCCGGCGCGATCCGCAGGACGGCGGCCACGAACCCGTTGTCCGGATGCCCGTCGGCGATCCGATACCAGTCCCTGGCAACTGCCCGGGTGCGGATGGCGCCCACGCGGAACAGGCCGGTGGCGAGCGCGGCGTCGTGGCACCGATCGACGAGCCGCTGGGGGTCGAGTAGAGGCCCGAGGTTGGCAGAGTACTCGATGGTCAGATGGGGCATGATGGAAAAATACTTGCGATGTTAAGTATAGTGGATCAATGTCAGGGGTGGAGATTCTGTGTGGGGCGAGTGGGGCGAGTGGGGCTAGCAGGGCGAGTGGGGCTAGTGGGGCCAGTGGGGCCAGTGGGGTCTGCGACAGTGTGACGGGGTCGTCCCTCCTTGCCCTCCTTGCCCCACTCGCCCCACTTGCCCGACTCTCGCCCTACAGGCCCTAACGAGATGTCCATGACCCCATCGAGTCGCCTCCGCGGATCGCTTCCTCCCATCGTCACGCCATTTCGTGGCGATCTCGTCGACGAGGAGGTGTTTGCGAGCCTCGTCGAATTCCAGATCACGCAGGGCTCCCACGGCGTGCTCGTCAATGGGACGACGGCCGAGCCCTCATCGTTGACCGTGGACGAGCGAAACCGACTCGTGTCGATCGCTGTCGAGGTGGCTGGTGGGCGCGTCCCCGTCGTGGCCGCGACGGGGTCCCAGTCGCTCGCCGAGACCCGCACGCTCACCGATCACGCCGTCGCGGCTGGAGCAGACGCCCTCCTGATCGTCACGCCGTACTACATTCGACCACCGCAGCGCGGCCTCGTCCGGTATTTCCTGGAGTTGGCCAAGGGGCACGACGTGCCGTGGATGATCTATCACATTCCCGGCCGAGCCGGCGTGTCGGTGACGCTGGACACGCTCGCCGCAATCGCCGACGAGTCGGGCAACTTCGTGGGGATGAAGCACGCCGTGAACGATCTCGGTTTCGTGAGCCAGTGCCTCGCCGCCCGCGGTCCAGACTTCCGCGTGTTCGTAGGGCTCGAGGAACTGAGCTTCCCCGGTCTGGCCGTCGGAGCCTGCGGGCTGATGAACGCCGTCGGCAACCTACGGCCAAAGCCTCTGGCCGAGATGTGCGAAGCCGTCTGGCGCAACGACCTGGCCGCCGCTCGTGCACTACACGACCGGCTGCTCGAGGTAAACCAGGCGGTCTTCTTCGAAACCAATCCGATCCCCATCAAGTACATGATGAAGCGGCTTGGTCTGATTCCGTCGAATGAGCACCGGCTGCCCATGGCGCCCGCAGGACCCGAGCTGGAACGCCGTCTCGACGCAGTGCTCGAGAGCATGTGGGAGTAGGACGAGTGGGGCGAGTGGGCGAGCGGGGCGAGTAGGGCGAGTAGGGCGACTGATGAAAGGGGTGAATGTGGCTCGTGGGGTGGATGGGGACGGAGAGCGCCGATGAAGCTCGCAAGCTTTACCGTTGGCTCGAGGACGACATTCGGCGCCGTCGTCGATGACGGGGTGGTCGATCTGGGTACGCGGCTGGGGCCTGGCATCGGGTCGGTGCGAGCTGCGCTCGAGGCGGATGCGCTGGATAGAGCACGGGAGATCGCCGCCACCACCGCGCCGGATTACTCGCTGGCCGAGATTGGCTGGCTGAGGCCGGTGCTCGCCCCGGAGAAGATCTTCTGCGTCGGGGTCAACTACGTGAATCGCAACGAGGAGTATCGAGACGACTCGGCTCTGCCGAAGTATCCGAGCGTCTTCATGCGCACGCCGGGGTCCCTCGTCGGTCATCGGGAGCCGATCGTCCGGCCTCCCGAATCGGCCAAGCTCGACTACGAAGGCGAGATCGCCATCGTCATCGGTACGCGCGGACGCCGGATCCAGGAAGCGGAAGCCGAGGGATACATGGCCGGCGTGACCTGCATGAACGAGGGCACCATCCGAGACTGGACGCGCCACGGCAAGTTCAACGTGACGCAGGGGAAGAACTTCGAGCGGACGGGCGCTATCGGGCCGTGGCTCGTGACCGCCGACGAGGTGCCGAGCTTCCAGGACCTGACGGTCACGACGCGGGTCAACGGCGAGCAGCGGCAGCAGGACACCACCGCGAACCTGCTCTTCTCATTTCGCCACATCATCGCGTATCTCTCGACATTTGCCGAGCTTGCACCCGGCGACATCATCGCGACAGGAACGCCGACCGGTGCCGGGATCCGGCAGGAGCCGCCGTGCTTTCTCGTGCCTGGCGACCGAGTCGAAGTCGAGGTTTCTGGCGTCGGTGCGCTCGTCAACGACGTGATCGACGAGCCAGTCAGCAGGGCGTGGTCGTGAAGCACGCATCGTCATGACCACGGTGGGCCGACGATCGGGTGAGCTGCGCGATTTTTCGCGCTCGTTGCCCATGAGCCTGATGCGCGCCCGGGAGGCGGTGATGGCTCGTTTCCGCCCGCTCCTTCGGCGTCACGGGGTCACGGAGCAGCAGTGGCGGGTTCTTCGCGCGCTGGACACGGTGGACGAGGCGAGGGCCAGCGAGATTGCCGAGGCGACGTGCCTGAGCCTGCCGAGTCTGTCTCGGATCCTGCGCGGCCTCGAGCAACGGTCGCTCGTGCGTCGCCGCGTCAGGCCTTCTGATCTGCGAAATACCTGGATCTCGATGTCGCGCGCCGGGTCGAGGCTGGTCGTCACCGTCGGACGAGAGTCGGAGCTGTGCTACGCGGAGATCGAGACACAGCTCGGAAGACGTCGGCTCGCGGCGCTGTACGATCTCCTCGACGATCTCGCGGAAACGCGGCCGAGGGACTAGTGCGCCCCCGCGTACGTAGCGCGCCAGCTTTAGCCAAGCGCCAGCGTCGCGCTGGTTCGAGATCCGCTCGGCTGCCCCTCGGCTTCGCTCGGGAGGATCAAGCCTTCGCGCTACGGAGTTTTTCGTGCTACGGAATTGCTCGCGCGACGCAAGTGGGGCTGACGCGTTGGGCTGTGTCGCACGACGTGGGTCGAACTACGGCAGCGAGAATGCCAGCAACTCGGCGCCGTGGTCGGTACTGCCGACGGCCACGACGATGAACTGCTTGCCGCCAGCCATGTACGTCATGGGCGAGCCACGCTGCGGTGCCGGCATGTAGACGGCACCCGTCTCGACGCCGGTGTCCTTGGTGTAGGCCCGTAACATCGCGCCCTCTTCACCGCTCGGCGTCGTGAACACGCCCGCCTCGCCGGCGATCACCAGCGTCCTGGTCACCAACGTGCCGATCACACCGGCCCGACCCGTGCGTGGGATGGCCATGCCCTCAAGGGCGGGATGGTTCTTCACGTTGTCCGGTGTCTCGCCGTGCGCGACTTGCCAGGCAATGTCGCCCGCGTTGAGGTCGATCGCCGTGATGCGCCCCCACGGCGGCTTGATCAGCGGCAGGCCCTGAACGGTTCTGATGGTGAGTTCGCGATCGACGTCTGGCGGCCGCCCCCGGATGAAGTCTTGGGTCGATCGCTCTGGATCGTTGATCAGGCCGAGCGCGGTCACCTGCGTCTTGGAGTAGATGTAGAGCATCCCCGTCTCGGGATCGAGTGAACCGCCCGGCCAGTTCGCGCCGCCGGTCGCCGCTGGCGTCATCAGCGTGCCGAGCGTGCCGTCGGCGGACGCCAATGATGGCGGGGTGAAGAGCGGGCCCAGCCGGTAACGCGAGGCGATCTCCACCGCCTCGGCTTTCAGCTCTGGCGTGAAGTCGATCAGGTCGTCCAGCGACACGCCTTGCCGGTCGAACGCCGGCGGCTTCGTCGGGTACGGCTGGGTGACCGCCAGCAGCTCGCCCGGCACGTCCGAGGCCGGTACCCGCCGTTCCTCGATCGGCCAGACCGGTTCGCCGGTCTCGCGGTCGAGCACGAACAGCCAGCCCTGCTTCGTGGGTTGCGCGATCGCCTTGATCGGCCGCCCGTCGACGGTGATGTCCGCCAGGATGGGCGCGCAGGGCAGGTCCCAGTCCCAGACGTCGTGGTGGATGGTCTGGTAGTGCCAGACGCGCGTCCCGGTCTGCAGATCGAGTGCGAGCACGCTGTCGGCGAACAGGTTGTCGCCGTGTCGATGTCCGCCGAAGTAGTCGTTGGTCGGCATCTCGAGGGGCAAATAGAGGAGGCCGAGCTCCGGGTCCACGCTCGCTTGTGACCAAACGCCGGTATTGCCGGTGTACCGCCAGGAGTCGTTGAGCCAGGTCTCGTTTCCGAATTCGCCGGCCTGTGGCAACGTGTGAAAGATCCACTTCCGCGTGCCGGTCCGGGCGTCGTAGCCTCGGACGTACCCCTTGACGTTCTCGATGGTTTTCGGCGCGCCGCCGGGCAGATGGGCAGCGCCGATGACGATGATCCCGTCGGCCACGATGGGAGCGGCGTGAAGACCGATTTCGCCCGTGACCAGATCGATCTCCTGGTCGAGGTCCTGTTTGAGGTCCACGATGCCGTTGGTGCCGAAGTCCCGAATGGGCAGTCCGGTTTCGGCATCGAGGCCCACGAGCTGATAGCCGGGCGTCACGTAGAAGATGCGCCCGACTCCGCCATCGTCCCAGTAGGCGAGCCCGCGGCCCGACAGCTTGCGCGGTGCCGCCTCGCCCCGCTCACCCTCATCGACGCGCTGCACCCACAGCAACTCGCCTGTCGCTGCGTTCAGGGCGACCGCGGCACGCCTCGACCCGACGGTGCTGTAGAGCCTGTCACCGACCTTCAGCGGCGTCGACTGCAGGTTCGATTCCGCATACGGACCGAAGTTTGCCGTCGAGAAGCGCCACGCAATTTCCAGATCCTTGAAATTGCTCGCGTCGACCTGGTCCAGCGGCTGGTATCGCGTACTGGCCAAGTCACCACCGTAGGTCGGCCAGTCAGTGCTTTGCGGCCCGTTCTGGGCCGGAAGTCCGGCCTGGAGCATCACGAGCAGGAGCGGAACGGATACGCCACGAACGAGACGAGTGAGGCGCATGCGTCGCGCGGAGACGCGGCTGGACACGTGAGTTGTCATACTGCAGCCATTCATCGTTCGATACGCCGATCGGCCTGGGAGTCATCCCGCGACCGATCCGAAGGGGCGGCCACGCTCGTGGCCGCGTACTCCCAGTGACGAGCTGCCTGGGCGATTATGGGCGACACGTCCTCGGGCAGAAGGTAACCAGCGTCAACGAGATCGAGCGTCGCCTCCGCGACGAGGCCAAGGTACTCCTGCCGATTCTCGTGGCGCTCCTCGATGGAGGGACGCGGATCGCCGGAGCGCTCGCGGTCCGCCCGCGTGCGTGCGAACGGGATGTACGAGCCCTGCATACTCGAGAGCACCGTCGGTGGACCGGCCTCGGGACGGAACAGATTCCAGCCGGTGTACGTCGCGAGCGGCACTGCGACCTCTGGCATCATCAACCCGGCGGTCTCGTTTCCGTCGGAATCAACCTGCGGGACCATCACGGGAAACGCGGAGATCACGTCGGGCGGTTCCTGGGTCACGATGCCCTTCGTGCGGAACTCGGGACCGTAATCGACCCGGTACGCGAGGTGTGGCTCGGCCGGCTGACCGACGCCGGGGATGTTCGGGAAGCGGAGATCGTGAGGCAGGACGAGGTCGCCGGCGTCGATGCGCGGATACACGCTGTCCGGCGGCAACGTACCGTCGGTGGCCCAACCGTTCATCGCGAGCAACAGGCTACGCAAGAACCATGAGTAGTCATTCGGATTGCTCGGTTGCTGGCCGATCGACTGGACGGGTGGGAACCGACCGGGACCGTGTTGACCTCCGGCGAACGAATAGATACGCACGTTGTCCATCACCGCTGCGTCCTCCGAGCCATCGAGGCTCGTGTGGATGAGCGACGCGGCTCGACCCCAGTACTCGTAGGACGAGTTGGTGTAGAAGATCTTCGGCATGTGGGCGGCGTCGATGGAGTCGAGCAGCCCACCGGACATCTCGATATCCGGATCGCTCTGAGAGACGTCGGTGAACGGGAAGATGTCCGTCGGATAGAGCTTGTTCAGAAAGGGATGCCCGTCCCTGGACGGCTGCGCGAACCGGTGGTTGAAACTCCCACGCCCCGCTCCAGCGACGTGCGCCATGATGCCGTCGAACGCCTTGCGGCTCTCCTCGTCCTCGTTGAAGCCGTAGAACATGAACGTCCGCAGAAACCGGCCGCTCTGGGATACGCCCCAGGCGATGGCGCGGTCGACGGTGCCCTCGGGGATGGAGAGCTCCGGAGCCGTGCCGTACTTGAGCCGCGACACCATATCCCGCACGGCCGCTGGACCAACGCCGACGACCGGCGGGTTCGCGGACACATAGACGACGTCGTAGAGCTTGTGGGGCTGAAAGCTCCCCTCCAGGTAGACGTGCGTCGGGTCGGACACGACCTCGCCCGTCTCCGTACGGCGCGCGAACCGCCACTGGCTTCGCGGGATGACCCGACGCGGTCCGTCGACCGTGTCGCGTACGGTCAGGATGTTCGCCGGATCGTTCGGGTCGGTGACGGCGTAGGCCAGGTGATTCCGGTCGGCGAGGGAGCGGTCGTCGGTGGGTTCGCGCACGACGACCTCGCTGCGTACCAGGCCGGTGATCGGACCATCGGCACTGGTTGCGGTCGGCGGATAGACGCGCACGAGGCCATCCCGGTTCGGGACGTCGAACTGCCATCCGAGCCAGAGCAGCATGAACCCCTGCCGCATCAGGAATCCGTCGCCCATCTCCTCGTCGGTCATCGGGTCGATGGCGCGGGCGGCGTTGCTGAAGGTTCCGAGCATGCCCTTGCCGCCTCGATTGGACACCTCGTAGAGCAGCGTGCCGTTTCCGCGCGACGCGTCCGTAGGCTTCATCAGGAAAAAGTCGGCGCGGAACTCGACCTTGCCGTCGGCATTCCGCGGGGCGAAGGCGATGTCGGTGATGATGCGATTGGCCGGATTCGCGGGATCGATCGCGAAGTGGATGGTCCCAGCCAGCTTCTCGTACGAGCCAGCTAGCCCGAACGTCCGTCCGTTCGCCACCTCTGCACGGGAGTCGATGTCGATGCGGACGACCTCCGCCGAGGCGGCTGTTGTGACGAGCAGGAGAGCGTGCAGCAGTATCCCGATAGTGCGCGTCATGCGTCCTCCTCGGCCGGAGCCGAATGCCAGTCGTCCGAACGTCTCGCGATTATAGGCGTACTTGGTCAGTAAGACTGAATGCAGCATGTTGAATGCTGAATGGTGAATTATGGATGGCGATGGTGGGTGGCGACTGAATGCGGAATGTTGAATCTTGAATTGTGAATGGGTGGTGAGTGGTTCCCGACCCCTGGCCTTTGGTCCCCGGCCCCAGATCACCCCGTGAAATACAGGTACGCTGCCAGGATCGCCAACAGGACGATCCCTGACGCGACTACCTCGCCCGAGCCCCAGCTTTCGCGAGACTCTCGTCGGTGGTCATCGGTGAGCGTCCCGAATGTGAGTCCGCTGATGGCCTCGTAGTCGGGCGGCGGGGTCAGGTGGCTCACTGCGGTCATGACGGCCATGCAGACCAGCAGGATCAGGATGCTGTAGTACTGGAAGAACGTGTTGTTGACGATCCAGAGAAACGACCCTGCCGGATAGCCAGCCTCGAACCCCGCCAATCCGAGCTTGACCGGCGTATCGACGACCAGGCGGAACAGGCCCATCAGGAAGCCGACGATCAGGGCCGCCAGGCAGCCCTGGCCGTTGAGGCGTTTGAAGAAGACGCCCAGGAAGAAGACCGCCGCGATCGGCGGGGCGAGGTACGCCTGCACGCCTTGCAGATAGTCGTAGAGGCCGCGGCCACCCTGGATGACCGGGATCCATAGCAACCCGACGAGCACCATGATCGTCGTCGCGAACCGGCCGATCCAGACCAGTCGATGCTGCGACACGCCCGGGTGTAGCTTCAGGTAGAAGTCCATCGTGAACAGCGTTGCCGAGGCGTTGAACACGCCGGCGAGCGAGCTCATCAGCGCCGCCAGCAACCCTGCTACGACGAGGCCACGCACGCCCGTCGGCAGAACCGTCGCGACGAGCAACGGGAACGCTTTCTGAGCTTCGTCGCGGATGATGTTGCCGTCAGCGTCGAGCAGAACCTCCATGCCCGGCGCTGCGCCAGTCGTCGCGAGGGCGAAGCCGATCATGCCGGGGATGATGAAGATGAACACGGGCAGCAACTTCAGGAATGCGGCGAGGATTGTCCCGCGCCGCGCCTCCCGCTCGCCCGGCGCTCCAAGTGCCCGCTGGACGATGTACTGGTCGGTGCACCAGTACCAGAGGCCAATCACCGGGGCGCAGAACAGCATGCTCAACCAGGGGTAGTTGTCGTTGAAGTACCAGGCCTGTCGAACGACTCGGCCTGAGGTGTCGAGGTCCATCACCGGAGCCCAGGTGCCGACGACGCCTTCGGGCACCAGCGGCTTCCAGAGGTTGAACATCTCGGTGCCGGCGATTTCGCGCAGCGCGCCCCAGCCGCCCAGCGCCTGGAGCCCGAAGATCGTGACGAGGACCGATCCCACGATGAGGATGAGCGTTTGGACCGCCTCGGTGTAGGCCACCGCCCGGAGCCCTCCGAGGATCGTGTACAGGCCGGTCAGGAGGATCACCAGGATCGAGCCGATCCAGAAGCTGTCGAGCGGCCCGATCCGCATGTCCGGCAGCAGCACCGAGAACACGATCCCGCCGGCGAAGATCCCGACGGCGATCTTCGTCAGGACGTACGCGAACAGCGAGATCACCGAGAGCACCCATCGATTGATCGGGCTGAACCGCCGCTCCAGGAACTCGGGCATCGTGAACACGCGCGAGCGCATGTAGAACGGCACGAGCAGCCAGCCCAGCACCAGAAGGCACCAGGCGTGCAGTTCGTAGTGCGCCATGGCGACGCCGTCGGTCGCCCCCGAGCCCGCCAGGCCCACGAGATGCTCGGAACCGATATTCGAGGCGAAGATCGAGGCGCCGACGATCCACCAACTCAGATTGCGACCGGCGAGGAAGTAGTCGTCCGCCGTGTCCCGGTTCTGCCGGATGACCCACCAGGCCAGGCCGAGAAGGCCGATGAAGTAGCCGCCGATGACGAGCCAGTCGAGGGGGTGCATTGGGATAATAGCCAGTCGGTTCCTGGGTTTCAGGGTTAGTTTTCTACTTTCTCCTCCGCACTTTCTCCCGAGTTTGAATCAGCCCCTTCATCACGCGCCCGACGGCACCGCCTTGGTCGCCCCTTCCGAACGCATCGTGCATCGCCATATATAAAGGATAGATCTCCGCATACGTCGCGGCGGCGGCTTTTCGGGGACGGTAGACCATCGACTTGACGCCCGTCATGCGGCGCTGGGCGCGCTCGACACGTCGATAGGCGCCACCCACGATGGCGCCGAAAATCGCCGAGCCCAACGCCGGGGTCTGGGCGGATCGGCTGATGGTCATCGGGCGGTTGCAGACGTCCGCATACACCTGCATTACGAAGGGGTTCTTCTCGGCGATGCCTCCGCAATTGACGATCTCCTTGACGGTGACGCCGTATTCCTCCAGGCGGTTGATGATCGTCAGGGCGCCGAATGCAGTTGCTTCCACCAGCGCTCGGTACATCTCCGGTGCAGTTGTCTGGAGCGTCTGGCCGACGATGAGGCCGGTGAGGAGCGGATCGACGAGCACCGTACGGTTGCCGTTGTTCCAGTCGAGCGCCAGGAGACCGCTCTCGCCAGGCAGCAGCCGGGCGGCGTCACGGGTGAGGTTCGCATGCGCGTCACCCCGCGCTGCGTAGCGTGCCGGGGCCAGGCTGCTGGCGAACCAGTTGAAGATGTCACCCACGGCCGACTGTCCGGCCTCGAGCCCGTACATGCCCGGCACGATCGATTCGGGCACGATGCCGCACAGTCCTGGAATGGTGGGCAAGGGCTGGTCGAGCGGTGCGACCATCATGTCGCACGTGCTGGTTCCGATGATCTTTGTGAGCGTACCCGGCCTGATCCCAGAGCCGACCGCGCCCATGTGCGCGTCGAGCGCTCCGACCGCGACCGGGATGGCGGCCGGAAGGCCGACGCGGCGGGCGACATCCGGCGTGAGGGTGCCGGCGGGTCGGTCGGCGGCCAGTGCTGGAGTTGCGAACCGGCGGCGCAGCGGCGTGAGGCCCGGATCGAGCGACGCTAGCAGTCGCTCGTCCGGTAGACCGCCCCACGCCTCGTGGTACATCGCCTTGTGGCCAGCCGCGCAGATGCCGCGCGGCATCGTGTCGGGATCGGTGTGGCCGGTGACGAAACCCGGCATGAAGTCGGCCAGTTCAACCCAGCCGTAGGCGGCGTCGAACACGGTCGGGGCGCTCCGCCGGCAGTGCAGGATTTTCGACCAGTACCATTCGCTGGAGTAGGTGCCGCCGCACGTATCGAGATAGCCCGCGCGGTGCCCGGCGGCCTTCTCGGTGATCTCGGCCGCTTCGGCGTGCGCCGTGTGGTCCTTCCAGAGCCAGGCCTGCGCCGCACGCGTGGTTCGGAAGCGGGGATACAAGGCGAGTGGCACCCCGTCGCGGTCGACCGGGATGGGCGTCGATCCGGTCGTGTCGATTCCGATGCCGATGACGCATGACGGATCGAATCCGCGTCGTCGGGCCGCGGCGCGTACGGCACCACGCACCGAGCGATAGAACCCGGCGATGTAGTCCCCGGGATGCTGGCGCGCGAGGTTGGGATCCCGCGGATCGAGCAGGACGCCGTCGTCGCCGGTCGGATATGAAAAGGACGAGGTGGCGATTTCTGAGCCGTCGGCGACGTCCACGACGAGCGCGCGAACGCTATTCGTTCCGAAGTCGACGCCGATGGAGAATCGCCGGGTAGAAGATGCCGACACCGCACCGCCTCGAGCGCTGGACGCTGGGAAAGTGTCCGCAGCTTATGCCGCTGGATCCCACGAGTCAAGCCAGAGGCCGGCCGTTCGTGATCGCCGCGCGCGCGTTGTTCCCGTTCGCGCGCTCATGATAGTCTGGCGCGTTCCCGATCCATGCCATCGACGGAGGGCGACCAGATGAAACGAGCGATTCTTTCCGCCGGCCTCATTACCTGCATCGTCACCGGGGCGCTCGTGGCGCAGCAGAGCAGCCCCAGCCAGGAGTTTCTGGCCCGGGTCACGTCGGCACGTGTCGTCGAGCTCAACTTCGTCTGGGACAACGACTCGCCACTCCTCGGTCTGAACCCGCCGTTCAGCCTCGCCCTGCGATCCACGCACGAGAGCTCGGCCGGCATGATCCCTGGTATCACCTTCGCCGACGATGTGATGGAGTTCAGCGGTCAGCACGGCTCCCCGACGATCGACGCTCTGGGCCATTTCTCGAACGACGGCGCGCTCTACGGCGGGGTGGACGGTGCGGCGAGCAGCTCGCCGACGGGATTGACCGCGCTTGGTATCGAGCACTATCCGACCGAGAAGCTCGTGAATCGAGGCATCCTCCTGGACGTCGCACGGTACAAGGACGTGGAGGCGCTGGAGGCAGGCTACGAGATCATGCCTGCCGATCTCGAGGGTGCGGCTGAGCGTCAGGGCGTCGAGATCGCCGAGGGCGACTCGGTGCTCATCCGCACGGGCTACGGCCAGTTCTTCGAGGGGAACAAGGATACGTACATGGGTTTCCGGCCAGGCATCGGCGAGGCCGGAGCGGCGTGGCTCGCGGGGAAAGGGATTTTTCTCAGCGGTACCGACACGCTTACGTTCGACGTGGTACCCGAGGCAGGCAGTGTATTCCCGGCTCACCGGACGCTGCTCGCCGAGCACGGCATCTACATCGTCGAGAATTTGAACCTCGAGGTGCTTGCGCGCGAGTTGACCGAGCGCGGGACCGGCCAGTTCGTGCTCGTGCTCAACCCGCTGCGGATTCGCGGCGCGACGGCGTCGCCGCTCAACGCGTTCGCCCTGCTGCCATGATCTGCAATGATGTCGTGCCTGGCACGTTGCGCGATCCGGATCGATCCGTCGTCTGTCGGTGTTCGGATGGCATAGCGCTCTGACCCATGCTGCTCGGGGCGGTCGGGCTGTTGCTTCTGATCGCGTCCGTCAATGTCGCCAATCTCTTTCTGACGCGCTCCGAGGATCGCCTGATGGACACGTCCATTCGCTCGGCGCTGGGCGCCGGTCGCGGGCGGCTCGTTCGTGAGTTGCTCACCGAGAGCGTGACGCTGGCGCTCGTGGCCGGTACGATCGGTGTGGCGTTCGCGTTCCTCGCGCTGCAGTTGCTGGTCCGGCTGAGCCAGCCGAACCTCCCCCGCATCGACGAGCTTGGCCTCGACGCGCGGGTCTTGCTCTTCGCATGCGGCGTCTCGCTGCTGACGACGCTCGTGTTCGGCGTGGTACCGGCGCTGAGTGTGGACGACAATGAGCTGCAAAGCGCGCTGCGGGATGGGGGCCGTTCGGCGACTCGCCGGGGTGGCCGGTTCCGGCAGATCCTGATCGTTGGCGAGATGGCCCTGGCGGTGATGCTGGCCGTGGCTGGCGGCTTGCTCGTCCGGAGCTTCCAGCAGCTTCAGGACGTCGATCCGGGATTCAACGATCGACAGACGCTCACGCTGCGCGCGTCGCTCCCGTCGGGGCGGTACCCAGACAAGGCGTCGGTTCGCGCGTTCTATCGACAAGTCCTCGATCGCATCGTCGAGCTGCCCGGTGTCGAGTCGGTCGGAGCTGTGAACAACTTGCCGCTGAGCAGCGACCTGGGCGACTGGGGCATCCGAATCGAGGGGCGTGAGGAGGAACGCCTCGCGAGCGGGCGCCTACCGTGGGCCGACTGGGTCGTGACGACCGACGGATACTTCGAGGCGATGGGAATCGAGATCGACGAAGGGCGGTCATTCACACTGAGCGATACCGCCGACGCCCCACCGGTCGTGCTCGTCGATGAGACGCTTTCGGGCCGCTACTGGCCGAACGGTGACGCGCTCGGCAAGCGGTTCAAGATGAGCTCGGACATCGATGTCGTCTACCGAACGATCGTCGGGATCGTGGCGGACGTGAGGCACGGTGGACTCGACGTGGAGGCTCGCCCGCATTTCTATCTGCCGCACGGCCAGTTCCCCGCCACTCAGGATTTCCCGGTCGGCGCCATGACGCTCGTCCTTCGGGCCGCCGGCGATCCGACCTCGCTGGTTGCCTCCGTGCGGCGGATCGTCTCAAGCCTCGACGCTGACGTGCCGCTTGCCAACGTGCGGTCGATGGCTCAGGTCGTCGAGACCTCGACGTCCGTGCGCCGGCTCAACGCCTTTCTCTTCGGGGCCTTCGGGCTGCTGGGGCTCGTGCTGGTGGCCGTCGGGGTGTACGGCGTGATGTCGTACGGCGTGACGCGGCGAACCCGCGAGCTCGGGGTCCGAGTGGCTCTCGGCGCGAGTCGCCGACAGGTGATTGGGCTTATCTTGACTCAGGGGATGCGGCCTGCCCTCGCTGGCGTCGCGATCGGCATGGCGGGCGCGCTGGCTCTGAGCCGGCTGCTCGCGGGACTCCTGTTCGGCGTGGGCAGCTACGACGCCGTGACGTTCGTGGCAACGCCGATCGTGCTCGTCGGCGTCGCCCTCGTCGCCTGCTATTTGCCGGCGCGCAAGGCGACCCGAATCGATCCGGCGTCCGCTCTTCGCGCGGGATAGCGCGACACCGGCGGACCACCGCTCCCGGACCGGTCCCCGAGCTCCGGTCCCCGATCTCCGGTCCCCGATCCCCGATCCCCGATCCCCTGTCCCCCTACAGCATCGCCACCGGGTTCGCCGGGCTCCCGGTGCCGCCTTCAATCCGGAGCGGCAGCGCCATGAACATGACCTCGTAGCGGTCTTCGTCGGCGCACGCCGCCGACAGGCCTTCGAACGACGCATTGTCGAGCAGCGGGACACCGTAGTTGAATAGGACGCCGTGCATGGCGTTGCGCCCGTACTCGGGAGCGGTTGCGTCCATCATGTCCCAGCCGAGGACCGCGACATCGTGGTCCCGCACGTAGTCCGCACAGGACGGATGCAGTCCGGGTCGTGGCGCGCTCGCCAGGTTGCCGCCGCCGCGCTCCCAGGTCTCTCGTCCGGAGTACACGAGCAGCGCGTCGCCCGCCTCGACGCTCGCACCCTGCGCACTGGCGATCTCATCCAGTTCCCATCCGTGTACGGGCGTCTCCAGCGTCACGTGCGGTGTCCCGCGGTGCCGCGGCACGTCCAGCAGGACACCCTTCGTGACGATGCCGTCTTTCCAGGCGTCGACCTGTCCGAACTTCGCGCCAGTGGACTTGACCATGTCGCCCGGGTTGCGGCCGTTCCACATGCCATCTGCGCCCCACATGTGACTCAGTCCGTCGATGTGCGTGGAGCTGTAGCCGTGAAAGATGAAGCCGAGGTAATCCATGGCGGCGCCCCGCTGGCCCTCCTGTGGATCGGCGCGCACGAATTGCTGCGCCGGGTTGAACGGCCGGCTCAGCGAAACGGTTCGGCCGGAGCGCACCAGCCCAGCTGCTACGCGGCGCTTCTCGGGCGTGATCAAGTTGATCGCCCCGATCTCGTCGTCGGCGCCCCAGCGACCCCAGTTACGGCGCGCGCGGAGCGAGGCATGGAACTCCTCGGGTGTCGGTACGCCTCGAGCCGTGGGGGATGCCTGATGGATGGTGGAGTCAGCACGGCTAGCGCCAGATCGCCTGCCCACGGCTAGGGCACCGAGCGCCACCGTGCTGGACAAGAAGGCTCGTCGACTCGTTTGCATGAGGAGGTCTCCTGGAAAATTGGGATCGGGGGTTGAGGCTGGCGCTCAGGGATCGGGGGTCGGCAGTCAGGGAGGCGTGGAGCCCAGCCCGAGCCCGAGCCCAGCCCCAGAGCCCCCTTGTTTTCCCCCTATGACTCTTCGCCGAAGAACGCCTCCACCCGCGGAATTGCCAGCGGAGCGGTCGGCAGGGCGATTCTCTTCGTCGTGCGAATGTCGCGAGGGCCGCCACCCCACGAGGCGAACAACGCAATGGCGCCTTCGACGACGCGCCGCCGCGCCTCCTCGTTGACTTCCAGCGACCACACGTTTCGCTCCGACGTGCTGCCGGCGCGATCCCGTCGCTTCGTGGGTTGGTACTCACGCCGCGCTGACGCTCCCCGTCCGGCCCAATCGTCGCAGGGGCCGCTGCACCGTAGTCGACCTCGGGCTGCGGGACGAAGTGTGTGAGCTGCCCCTTGAGCGGAAGCAGTTCGTCGTCGTCGAAGATGTCGCGGGCTCCGAGGCCGGTACAGTTGACGACGATGGGCTCCCCCAGTGCCATGAGATCGCGTTGCGTGTCGAACGTCCGGATGACGATACGCCCACCGAACATCAAGACATCGCTGACCAAGGCGTCCAAGTAGATGGACGGCTCGATGCGGAGCCAGGGCTGACAGCTCGCGTAGCGTGTCGGAAACGGATGTTCGCCAGGCTGGAGAATCACGCGCCCGGTCTGGAGATCCGCCGGGAGCAGACCTGAAGTCCCGTCCTCGCGCGCGCGCGCCGGGTTGGGCTCACGCACCTCGTTCATGCCACTGTATCTGTTGATCCAGGCGACGCCGTAGCGAGGGCCGACGAGGACTTGCAGCTGCTTGTAGCCGATGTCGGCTGCCTGCTGGAATTGGAGCGTCCATGCCGGCGTGCGGCCCCCGGGGCCGAGCAGACCCGAGGTCGGCGTGAACCCGGCCCAGGACATGTTCGAGGTCGTGTTCGGCGGCACCGACTTGGCGTAGATCGTCACGTCGAAGCCCCGACGCTGGAGCTGCCGGGCCGTTGTGAGGCCGACGACGCCGCAGCCGAGGACCGCCACCCGCCGGGCGTCATCCTGCATCGCGAGCTCGGCGGCCTGGTACGCCGTGCCCCACGACGTTGACATGCCCGCCCCGCCGTGGCCGTAGTTGTGGACGAGCGTCTTGTCATCCAGCCGCTCGGCCCTGACGACGAACCCACTGCGACGATGCGGGCGCAGCCCGACCGTGGTCCGGATCACGCGGTCCCACGCCGCGTGGACCGGCGGCAGGTCTCGATACGGAGACGCGGTGGGCGTCACGACTCGACTCGTACGCGGGGCGCATCCGCCGAGTCCAAGACCCAGCATGGCCATCCCGCCAGTCTTCATCATCGCTCGTCTGTTCACCGGAGCCTCCTGGAGTTCACGACCTGGCAACTGGGGGAGACGATTCACCCTACCGACAGCACACTATCCGGGCGTGAGCTTCGAGACAAGCCTCTTGTCAGCCGACGCCTTTGTGCGGGGCCCGAGTGATAAGCTGGGAGGCTCTGTCATCCGCCGAACGACCCGGTTGTCGCGGCGGACGTGAGCCGTCCGTGCGCGGCTCCCGTCCGCCGGTCTTCTCCGTTGCCATGCCACACCGTACCCTCGCGTCGCGACTGCGCGACCCTCGCCGTCTCGCTGCTCTCGCTATCTGTGTGCTATTGCCTCTTGGTCTCGGATGCAGCCGGCACGTCGATCGCAATTTCGAGGATGCTCAGTTGACCGTTCGCGTGAAGACTGCCTTGGTCAACGACAGGCGTGTCGGGACAGAGCCCATCGAGGTCGAGGCATCCGGCGGGGTCGTGCGGCTGTCGGGCGCGGTCGGGTCGCCGGACTTGGCCGAGCGTGCCGTCACGCTGGCGGCTGCGGTTGAAGGCGTACGCGAGGTGCAGTCGACGCTCGACACGGCTTCGGTCGCGACGGAGACCACGCGGCGTCGACGCTCCGGGTCGCGAGCTCGGACGGGTGGCGCCGCCGAACGTGGAGAGCGTGGCCTGCCGCTGTTCGGAATTGGCGGCGCCGTGGATCTGCATTCGCCGACCGACGAGTCCCTCGATCGAACCATCACCGTACGCCCGGCTTTCCTGTTCCGGCCCACGGCTGGATTCGGACCGGCGATCGGTCTGGGCTGGTTCCCGTCCGATCTCGCGGGCCCCGGGCTCGGCGACGGACCGGCCGGCACGCTCCGCGTGCGGCCGGTGATGGGCGGCGTCGGGTACTCGGCCCTTCGCGGGCCTGCGTGGGTGACGGCGTCGCTGGTCGCGGGACTGTCGTTCAACGCGATATCGCCATCGGAATTGGCCGATGCCGAGGTTCGCGCTATTGCCGTCGATCGCAGCTTCGCCTGGCGTCCGGGTGTCCGGGTTGGCTACTTCGTCTCGCCGCGTATCAGCCTCGATGGCATCGTCGGCTACGTCGTCACGCGCCCCGATGTCCGCTTCATCGGCCCGGACGGCATCACCTCATCCTCGGTGAAGGCGGACGCCCTGCAACTGCGGTTCAGCCTGGTGTACTGGCCGTTCTGATGGCCTGGCTTCCTGCGTCTGTCGTTAGGCTCCTGGCCGTAGCCGGGGACGCCGCGGTGTTCGCGGGCCGCGCAATTCGCGAGTCGGTGCGGCCGCCGTTCGAGTTCCAGGAGACGCTGCACCAGCTGTACGAGCTTGGCTGGCGGTCGGTGCCGCTGATCTCGGCGTCTGGATTCGCCGTGGGGGTCGTACTCTCCATGCACACCCGCGCCTCGCTGGAGCGATTCGGTGCGGAAGCGTTGATTCCGGCCGGCTTGGCAATCGCATTGGTCCGGGAGACCGGGCCGCTCACGGCAGGCTTGCTGTTGTCCGGCCGGATCGGGGCCGGGATTGGCGCCGAGCTGGGCGCCATGAAGGTGACCCAGCAAATCGACGCGCTCGAGGCGGCGGCGGTCGATTCGTTCAAATATCTGGTCGTCACGCGAGTCATCGCCTGCGTGATCGCGCTGCCGGTGCTCACGACTGTGATGAACTTCACCGGCATGCTCGGTGGCTTCACCGCCGAGCGCGCGGTGACTGGTACGACGTTGAGCCTCTACTTTCAGAACGCCTTCTCGCTGATCGAGTTCAGCGATCTCATACCGGCGACTCTGAAGACGACCGTCTTTGGTTTCATCATCGCGACCGTCGCGTCGTACCTGGGCGTCAACACGTCGCGCGGCACCGAGGGCGTCGGTCAGGCCTCCACGCGCGCCGTGGTCTACTCGTCGATTCTGCTGATCGTCGCGAACGTCGTGCTGGTGCGCGTCATTTTCTTCATGTTTCCTCGAATGGCATGACTGACATGACCGACGCCACGCCCTATGCGGTCCGGCTCGAGCGGGTCTCCAAAGCATTCGGGGACTTCCGAGTGCTCGAGGAGGTAACGATCGACGTGCTTCGTGGCGCGGGTGTCTGTATCCTCGGCCGGAGCGGCACCGGCAAGAGCGTCGCCCTGAAACACATCGTCGGGCTCCTGAAGCCTGACGATGGCCGGGTCATTGTCGAGGGGACGGACATCACGAATCTGTCGAGCCGCGAGCTGTCGCCCGTGCGCCGAAGGATCGGTTTCCTGTTCCAGAACGCTGCGCTGTTCGATTCAATCTCCGTCGGCGAGAACGTGGCGTTTCCGCTGCGGCGGCACACGGATCTGCCGGATGCCGAGATCCGGCAGCGTGTCCATGAGAAGCTGGCCCAGGTCGGGCTGGAGCGCGACGTCGACAAGATGCCGGCCGACCTGTCGGGCGGCATGCGCAAGCGCGCCGGGCTCGCGCGAGCCATGGCGCTCGATCCGTCGATCCTCTTGGCCGACGAACCGAGCGCGGGCCTCGACCCGATCACGTCGGCCGAGATCGACGCGTTGCTCGTGGATCTCCGAGAGCGATCGGACACGACGTTGATCGTCGTGACGCACAATATACCGAGCGCACGGACGGTTGGGGACGAGTTGCTGTTTCTTCACGAGGGCCGTGTGCTGGCCCGCGGACCGGCGGACGAGCTCGACCGCCTCGATGAGCCGCTGGTGCGCGAGTTCATGCGATCGGAAGGATCGGGCTGAGCCTGAACCCGGGCGATAGAGTCGCCCGGCAGGGAAGGGGTAGTGACATGAGTCAGTCGAAGCTAGCCATCGTCGGGGCGTTCGTCACGGGCGGACTCTTGCTGTTCGCCATCGGACTGTTCATGATCGGCGACCGGCGCCTGCTGTTCGCCGACCAGTTCAGGCTCCACGCCGAGTTCGGCAAGATCACGGGGTTGCAGGCCGGCACCAAGGTGCGGCTTGCCGGCCTCGACGCCGGCGAGGTGCTCGAGATCGAGATCCCCGCTCGACCATCCGAGCAGTTCGTCGTCACGATGCGGGTGCGCGAGGATCTGCGTCAGCTGATCCGGAGCGACTCGATTTGCAGCATACAGACCGACGGCATCGTCGGATCGTCGTTCATTCAGATTAGCCGCGGGTCCGACACGGCCTCCGCGGTGAGTTCAGGCGCGACGATCGCGGGCAACGACCCGATCGAGTTCTCGGACCTGATCGCGGAAGGCCGCAACACGTTTCGCACAGTGAACACCGAGATCGGTGAGCTGCGGGCGGAGGTCGAAGACGCGTTCGTCGCCTTGACGCGGACCGTCGAGTCGGCCGACGGTCTCCTGGACGATTCGAGCGTCGAGCTCCGGTCAATGGCAGAGGCGAGCGTGGGCGTCGCCGACGAGGCGCGCGCGATGCTGACCGACGTGCGGGGTATCGTCCAGAGAGTCGGCGAGGGAGAGGGTTCTCTCGGGCGTCTGTTGACCGACGACGCCCTGGCGGACCGCGTGAGTGCGATGGCCGAGGATGCCGGCCAAACCATGAGCAATCTGCGCGAGACGACCGCGCGCGCCAAGCAGGCGGTCGATGACTTCACGGCCCCCGGCGGAGACGGCACCGGCCTCGCGGCGGATCTGGGCGTGACGCTGTCGCAGACCCGTGAGGTCATGTCAGATCTTGCCGAGAGCACGGAGGCCCTGAAGCGTAGCTGGCCTCTTCGCGGCTTCTTCCAGGATCGCGGCTTCTACGATCTCGACTCCCTGACCGCCGCCGAGTATCGAGCCGGTACCCTCGCGCGGCGCGATCGGATGCCGATGGGAATCTGGATCAGTGCCGACGTGCTGTTCGTGCAATCGGCGGATGGCGTCGAAGTCCTGTCGGACGACGGCCGCAAGCGCCTCGACTCGGCCATGGCCGATCTCCTGCGCTTCCCGCGCGACAGTCCCCTTGTCGTCGAGGGCTACGCCGGCGCCGTGGCGCCGAGCCCCTTCCTCACGTCCGAGGATCGTGCCATCGCCGTGCGCGACTACCTCGTGGACAAGTATCGGCGTCGCGTCGATCTCACCGGGACGATGCCGCTCGGGACCGAGGCGGATGGCAGCCCGAGTGGCGACGGACGCTGGGAAGGCGTGTCGCTCGCGATGTTCGTCCACAAGGACGATCTGCGGAATACGCAGTAGGACGGCAGACGGTGGTGGGTGGGGATTGGTGGGTGGTGTCCAGGCCGCTCGCGGCCCTGGGATGCGCTTGAGAGGGGAGCCTGCGATGACGATCCGAGAGCGAGGCGTGAGAGTGTTCGTTCTGCTGGCGCTGGTTTGTGGGCCGTGGCCCGCCTTCGGCCAGTCGGTTGTCGTCGGCACGAACAACCGCGTGACGCACGACGGTCGTCCCGGGGAAGCCGCGACCATTTCGGCCGCGATCGATCAGGCGTGGCCGGTGCTCGTCGCATTCTTCACGCCGCTGGGCCTGTCATCGCAGGCGCCCGTAAAGGTGACGCTGAATCCAGGCCTGGAGTCGGCCGAGGGAGAGGCGTGGGGCTACACCTATCCGGACGGTCTGCGGATCGAGATCAACCCCGACGCACCGGCGCAGAACCTCGAGGGAACGGCCGCGCACGAGCTGTTTCACGCGTTCCTGCTTCGGTCCGGCTTTGACCCGAGCGTGGCCGAGTGGATGCAGGGAGGCGCGAGCGACATGGCGGAGCATCTCGTCTGGCCGGCCAAGGCGCACAAGCTGATCCGGATGGAGAACTACCTGTACATCGACGAGCGGCACCATCAATCGATCTTCGATGCCGGGCACCATGCCCAGCTGTTCCTCTACTACCTGCACCACGAGGTATCGCAGAACTTCATCCAGGGGATGCTCGAGACGTATCAGGCGACGGGTGACGACCGCGAGGCGGCCAGGCTACTGGGTCTCGACGACAAGTTTCGAGAGTTCGTCAAAGGCATGTGGAACGGCCCGGCCCAGCCGGCCGTGTGGCGGATCGGCGAGACGGGCTTCACCGCCGACCGGCCGCAGCGGAAGGTGCTGGAGCTGGGTGATGCGGACAGCATCCCGCTCGAGGTCGAGCTTCCGCCGCTCTCCTTCTACGTCTACCGCGTCGTCGGGTTCGAGGAAGTCGACGACCCGGACGTCTCGGTGTACCTGGACGAGCTAGCGGAGCATCCTGACCTGTTCGTCCACACGTTTCGTCGGGAGCGCGGGGACACCACGTACCAGTACGAGGACTGGACGGGACAAACGCATTACCGCTTCTGCTTGAAAGACGAGGGCGTGTGCAAGGGCGAGCCGAAGGAGCAGGTGTCGGACCTGTGGCTCTTTCTCGGCAACAGCAGCCTCGACGCGACGCACGAGATCAAGGGACTGGTGGCGGCCGGACTCGCGCCCACCTGGCGCATCACGAAGGTCCAGGTCAGTCAGGACACGATCGCGCCCACGCGCGGCGAGCTGACGCTGGAGTTCGGCAGCAACGGCGGCACGCTCGTGCGCAGCCAGGGGTGGTGGATCGTCATGCCGGAATCGCACTTCGTCGGGCAGTCGCGTCTCGCGTACACCTGGATCAATCGCCGCTGCCGCATGAAGGGCTTCGTCAAGATGCAGCGGTCCGACGAGAAGGCCGCGTATGATCAGGCCGCGCCTGGGGCGCGATACGAGTGGCGTACGACGCGTGTCGAGCGGGGCGCGTTCTACACCAATCCGACCCACTTCGCCTGCAGCTTCGTTCGGGAGCAACTGGCGGCCAGCGTGGGCGGTCCGGCGGTCGCGGCCGTGGTCGCCCGGGTGTTCACCGATCTCAATACCCGCGACTACCCGCCGGACAGTTTCGCGAGCGAGCTCTCGAATGTGATGATCGCCGTCATGACTCTGATGGTGCCGCCCGCCGGCAGCGCGCCGCTCGAGATGTTGCTCGAACGGCCGTCCACTGGCCAGCCGACCCTTCGGGTCGAGATCGAGGGGAACATCCGTGCCTTCTTCGAGCCGGTCTATGAGTGAGGACCAGAGCGTCATCCGGGGCCGACGGACCTGCGCCGGTCGCTCGCCCGGCCTCGTTGTCGGCATGGTCATGGCGAGCCTGCTGGTGATTCCGGGTGCGGCGGCAGCGCAGGAGACCATCCTGGTGCTCTTCGACGCGTCGTACTCGATGCGTCATTACCTCTACGATCATCGCAAGATCGACATCGCGAAGGACGGGCTGCTCGAGGTGATCGAGCGTCGCATCGAGCCGGCGACGCGCGTCGGCCTCCGGCTGCTCGCGCACCGCGAGGCACTCGATCCCTGCGCCGTCACCGAGCTCGCCATCCCGCCCGAGTCCGGCGCCGCGGCGCGGGTCTCGAGTCGCGCTGCCGAGCTGACCCCCCGGGGGACGGAGACGCCACTGGCCGCTGCGCTCGTCGCGGTGAAAGACGACCTCGCAGGTCTCGTTGGGAGTCGTCGGGTGGTGCTCTTGACTGACGGCGTGGAGACGTGCGGCGGCGATCCGGTCGCCGCGGCTCGGGAGCTGGGCAGCCTTGGCGTGAAGGTCGATGTGATTGGTATCGGCGCGCAGCGCCGCGTCGAGCAGTTCGAAGCAATCGCGGCGGCCAGCGGCGGGTCGTACGCGCAGGCCCGATCGGCGGCGCTGATGAACGACGCGCTTGGACAACTGTTCCAGCCGCCGGCCGAGGCCCCGGCGCCGCTCGCCGACGGCTCCGGCTCGCCCGGCGGCGCACTTGGAGCCCCGGCGGGGTCGGCCCCAGGACCGGCGGCCACGACGGGACCGATAGTTGGCCCATCGACGTCGGCCCCATCGGCCCCATCGGCCCCATCGGCCCCATCGGCCCCATCGGCCCCATCGGCCCCATCGGCCCCATCGGCCCCATCGGCCCCATCGGCCCCATCGGCCCCATCGGCCCCATCGGCCCCATCGGCCCCATCGTCCCCGTCGGCCTCATCGGCCGCATCGGCGCCATTGGGACCCGCGGCAGATCCTGCCGCCGAGTCGACCCCGTCGGTGCTGATTCCCCCGGTTCCGGCGAGTCGCGCGCTTGCCGTCGATCTGGAGGTCATCCTGGACGTCTCCGGATCGATGGCCGGCCGAATCGCCGACGAGCGCAAGATCGATCTCGCCCGGCGGGCTCTCGGTCAGGCGCTGCAGCGGTTGCCTGCCGATCGGGTCATGATCGCGTTCCGCGCCTACGGACATCGCGTGCCACGCGAAGACGAGGCGGCCTCCTGTCTCGACACCGAGCTGATCGAACCCTTCGCGCTCGCGAACCACGCAGAGGTCGGCGCGCGCGCCGAACGGCTCGCGCCGACGGGTCAGACGCCGATCGCCTTGAGCCTCGAGCGCGCCGCCGAGGATCTGCGCGCGCGCCCAGGCTTCCAGCACTTCATGCTGCTGCTGAGCGACGGTCTCGAGACCTGTGGCGGCGACCCGGTCGCCACGGCGAGTCGCCTACGATCTGAGGGCATCGCCGTCGTGATCCACACCGTCGGCTTCGACGTTGACGATGACGCGGAGCGGCAGTTGCGGGCGATCGCGTCAGCGACGGGTGGACGGTATTTGTCGGCTCGGGACTACGAGGCGCTCGCGGAGAGTGTCGCGAGCGTGACCGAGGAAGTAGAGAGGGCCAGCGCGCGAGTCGAGGCGGACAAGCCACGGAACCCGATCGCGGGCGGCGCGTCGGTCGGCGAGGCGGTCTCGATCGGGCCCGGTTGGTACACGCTCGACCAGGAACTCCCACGTGGGGAATACGCCTATTTCCGGATTCCGCTGCGATCCGGGCAGCTGTTGACCTATGCCACCGAGGTGAGCGCGTTCGTGCGTGGCACGTCGAACCCGGCGTCCATCTACGTTGTGCCGTTCGACGCGGACGGCAACGAGATCCGGAACCAGCGGCTTGGCAACGTCGGCGATCTCGGCCAGACAGCGAGCGCCAAGCTCATGACGCTCGAGGATCGGGTCGTGGTCCTCGGCGTTGGCGCCGAGTACAACCCGACCCACGAGGACTCGCGTTTCGAGATCGCCGTGGTCGATCGCTTCGACGCCGACTTCGGACGCGACGTGCCGGAGGAGCGTGGCGCCGTGATGCCTGAATCGCCCTTCTCCGGATACCTCGGTCTCGGCGATGCCGAAGACCGCTTCGTGATCGACCGCCCGCTGATGGCTGGAGCTCGGATCGCCATTCGCGTGGCGGCCGACGACCCCGAGTTCGCGCTGCGGATGACGCTCGTCGACCAGGACGGTCGGATCGTCGGACGACCGGAGTCGAGCCGGACGCTCGGCTCGGCCGTCATCGAGGTAACCCTGCGTCGATCGGCCGAGCAGCTCCACCTGGTGATCGCCGACCGCAATATCCGGAGCCAGGGCCGATTGAGCCGCTACACCGCGACGGTCGAAGTCGTGGCGACACCCTGACGGCGGGCCGGTCCGCGTTGCACGGCCTTCGTGACCTGAGAGGCCTGGCGCCCGCCGAGCGCCAGGCGCACGAGGGCGTGCCTCACATCGTCCCGGGCGGGTCGGTCGGCGTCAGCAGGTAGCGCTGCGCACGCAGCTCCCGGCTGAGCCTGGCGTGGCGCCGTCGCCACGCTTCGAAGGTTCGGGCAATCGCACCGAGGAGATCGGCCTTGCGCCTTGCCCGCTCGCAGGCGGCCGCCCGACGGAAGAAGCTCGCGCCAAGCTGGGAGTACCACGAGATGCTGTGCCGTCGTTGCATCTGATCCTCGAAGAACCCCGCCAACAGCAGACATTGCGCGCCAGCCGTTTCCATCATCTGGCCGTCGTGCAGCGAGCTGTTGTCCGCCACGAAGTAGTCGAAGACTGCGCTGAGGTTCCTGGGCGCGGGCCACTCGTCGGCGCTCTGCGTGGATACCTGCGCGTAGTGCGCCAGGACGCTGGCGTTATACAACAGTTGCTGCTGCTCGACGTCTGGTTCGGACACGTCCTGCAGGCCGACAGAAGAACTCCAGCACGTGCCGGTGATCGGTCGCGAGTAGCTCAGGGCGAGGGTCCATGACGCCTCCTCAGTTGTCGCGCGGTCGGTCAGGCAGACAGTTTGTGTTCTGCAATCAGATCAGAGCAACTCGCGTGCCATGTAACGATTTCCCTTTCGCAATGCATAAAGGTGCCGATCTCCCGAAGAACGCGCATGAACGACATGTCGTCATCACGTCTGGGGTGTCGGGGGATCGATTCCAAGAAGGCCCACCCCTCGAGACTGCGACGCCGACGGGTCCGTTGTGACAGCATTGTCACACAGAGGTGACAAAACGGATCGCTCGATACACAAATCGTCATTACCAACGATTCGAACGATCGAACGTCTCAGGAGCTTCGATGCGCTCACCTAACCGTTTCAATGACGTCGTCGTGCTCGGTTTCGTCCTGACCTGTTTGGCATCGAGTGTCGCGTCGGCAAGTGCACAGACCGATGCGGCTCAGCAACTGCCGCCGCTCTCGCCTGCCTTCGACATGCAGACCAGGGCACCCCGGCCGAGCGAGCGCTCGAGCTACGACGTCGAGGTGATCGCGATCGGCCTCGTGCAGCCGTGGGCGCTCGCCTTCCTGCCCGACGGTCGGATGCTCGTGACCGAGCGACCCGGTCGCATGCGGATCGTCGCGCGGGATGGCCTGCTCTCCGAGCCGCTGGGCGGTGTGCCGGCGATACGGGACGTGCGCGGCCGAGGGCTCGCCGGCCTTGCGCTCGACCCGGGCTTTTCTGACAATCGATTCCTGTACATCAGCTATTTCGCACCGCCCCCGGGCGAGCCTGGCGGTCCGATGACCAGCGACGCCTACGATGCATGGGCCGCGCGATCGCCAACCGAGCGAGAGGCGAATCCGATCGGCTTTCGGCGCGTCGCACGGGCTCGACTGTCCGATGACGCCACGCGACTCGAGAACCTCGAGGTTCTGCTCGACTCGGGTGCGCGGCGGTTGCGGTTCGCGCCCGATGGCACGTTGTTCGTCACGACATGGGCGCATTCGGCGTTCCCCGGGAAGCCTGAGACCGGGTACGAGGAGCCGCAGCAGCTGGACCTGATGGGTGGCAAGATCGTGCGCATCAAGTCCGACGGGTCCGTCCCGTCCGACAACCCATGGGCCGATCGAGACGATGCGCGTCCTGAGATCTTCGCACGCGGATTCCGCGACGCCGAGGGCGCGGTGATTCATCCGGACACCGGGCAGCTCTGGACGGTCGAGCACGGACCGCGCGGCGGCGACGAGCTCAATGCGATCGAGGCCGGCCGGAACTACGGCTACCCGATCATCACCTACGGGCGTGAGTACACCGGTGGCCCGGTCGGCGAGGGGCTCAGCGCCAGGGACGGTATGGAGCAGCCGGTCTACTTCTGGAACCCGTCGATCGCTCCGTCAGGTCTGCTGTTCTACGACGGTGATCTCTTTCCGGAGTGGCGGGGCAACCTGTTTGTTGGTGCGATGGCCGGCAAGCACCTCGTGCGCCTCGTGCTCGACGGTACGCGCGTGACCCACGAGGAACGGCTGCTCGAGGATCTCGAGCTTCGCATCCGGGACGTCCGACAGGGGCCAGACGACGGCGCGCTCTACTTGCTCACGTCCGAGGAAGAAGGGCAGATCCTGAGGCTGTCCCCGAGGGAGTGAGGGTCAGGGTACCTCGTGACTTGACATGATAATCAGATGAAAATATCCTTATTTCATGTCCCCGATGGTGCAGATCCGCAACGTACCGCAAGAGTTTCACCGACGATTGAAGGCGCGAGCCGCGATCGAAGGGATGTCGATGTCCGACTACATCTTGCGAGAAGTTGGTAAGGCACTCGACCGTCCAACCCGTGCCGAAGTCCTTGACCGTCTTCGCGCCCGCCCCGTCCGGCAGGTGACGCCGAGCGCTGCAGATGTCATTCGCGCCGAGCGCGAGGTGCGGTGATCGTTCTCGACGCGTCGGTGCTGGTCGAGCTGCTGCTCTGGACGCGCGCGGGTCGGGTTGTCGCAACACGCGTGGCAGACCCAGGCCTGTCGCTCCACGTGCCTCACCTGGCAGATGTGGAGGTCGCACAAGCCCTCCGGCGCTACGCGAGGGACGGCCTCCTCGGTTCTGCGGACGCAGCCCGCGCGCTGGAGGATCTGCGCGAGCTCGATCTGCAACGCCATGCGCACGAGCCGCTGCTTGGACGCGTGTGGGCGCTGCGGAACAATCTCACTGCATACGACGCTGTCTACGTGGCGCTGCCGAGGTGCTCGGTGCGGTTCTTCTGACGTGCGACGCTCGCCTGGCGCGCGCGCCTGGAATGCGGCGACGCGTTGAACTCGTGACACCCGACGCGTGATATCGAGCCGCCCGATGGGCGACATGTGAGCGGCGAACCGGGCGCCGAATGCAGCCCTACCGCCCGCCGCCGCCGGCCGACATGGCGTCTGCCTGGGCCGGTGCGCCCCCGAGCAGTGCGTTGAACAGGAGCTTGAACGTGCCGTGCGTCTGGGCGCGATGCTGCGCCCGGAAGCCGATCAGGACCACACGGCCCTCGCCGTGACCTACCGACACCATCGCGGCTTTACTGGAGATCAGGTCTTCGCCCAGCAGCCAGCCGCTCTGCAGGATGTCGCGGTCGACGAACGTCACGATCCGCTCCACGCGCTCGTTGCGAGGCGTCGCGACGACCTCGTACGCCTGATTGCCGCCAAGGAACGTCGCCAGGCTCTCGGCCGGCATGCCGTAAGCGAGTGGGTTCGTGGTGTCGACCCGCACCCTCAGGGTCGATCCGGGCGACCAGAATTCCGTCGACGGTATGCCTGCCACGACGTTTCGGACCGGCAGCCCGAACTCGTCGATCGCCAGGTCGCCCGCCTGGGCGAATGTCACAAGCGTACCGCCGCGTTCGACGAACGCCTCGAGCGCATCGACTCCGCTCTGCCCGAACCCGCTCCGGTACGCCTCCGGGTAGTCCTCGGGTCGGCTGCCGGCTCGTCCAGGCTCGTCGTACTCGCCGGTCATCCTGTCGACGCTGTCGGCGGGCAGCACGATCGTGTCGAATCGGTCGCGCAAGGTTCCGGCGGTAATGTCGGCGTCGAAGATCGACGTGTAAGGGAACTCGAAGCGCTCGAGCAGCCAGCGGGTCCAGCCCCTCGTCCATGTTGCCGCCGAAGTAGCGCTGGTACATCCCGATGCGACCTGCGGCCATCGCATGGCTCGCTGCCGACGGTTCTGTGGCGAGTGCCGTGAAGTCGACACCCGTCTCGCGCGCGGTCGACGCGACCAGATCATCCGGTGCGTCGGCCGAGACGATGAAGTCGCCAGCGCCGAGACCAGGTGCTGGAGCGTCGGCCCTGCGGACCGTCACGTTCTCGGCGAGCAGCCGGTTCACCGCCCTGAAGCTGTCGTTCAACCGGCCGTCCAGGACGTATCCGAATCGGCCTTTCGTGACGGTGCCGGTCGGCGCGACCGCCTGCTCGACGATCGTCAGCGGCGCGCTGACGGCCTCGCGAATGGGGTCGACCCGAACAGTCATGGACGTGTCTCTCGGGCGAGTGGGTGAACGAAGGGCAAAGTGCGACTTGCGAGGATAGTCCTGCCCAAAAGATGATGTCAACGAAAGGCCGTCGGGGCACCGGGGCGTACCCAGGGACCGGGCTTCAGCCCGGTCCCGATCGGTCCGGCGCGAGCGGAAGCTCGCGCCCTACGTAATCATCAGATACAACCGGCCGGTATGGTAGATTGGCGCCCATGGACCAGCCCAGCTGGCTGAGCTTGCTGCCGGCCTTCGTCGCCATCGCGACGGCGCTGCTCACGAAGCAGGTCTTCATCTCGCTGTTTGCCGGCATCTGGCTCGGCTGGATCATCCTCGATGCGGGCCAGCCGATCGTCGGCTTGCGCGATGCGCTGGAATCCATGGTCGCGGTGTTCGCCGACCGCGGCAACACCCTGATCCTCATCTTCAGCGCGCAGATCGGCGCCTTCATTGCCCTGACCCAGCGGTCGGGTGGCGTCGAGGGCTTCGTGGCGTGGATCACGGACCGCGGGTACGTGCGATCGAAGCGGGGAGCGCAGCTGCTGCCGACCATGATCGGCATGGCGCTGTTTCTCGAGTCGAACCTGACCTGTCTCATCAGCGCGGCGGTTGCGCGGCCGCTGTTCGATCGATTCCGGCTCTCGCGCGAAAAGCTCGCCTACCTGTGTGACTCCACCGCTGCGCCCGTGTGTGTCCTGTTCCCGTTCAATGCCTGGGGAGCGGTGATCCTCGGGATCCTGGCCAGCCAGGAGGTCGACCAGCCGCTTGGCCTGCTGATCGCGTCGATTCCGTTCAACTTCTACGCGCTCCTCGCCATCGCGCAGGTGTTCTTCGTCGCCTGGTCGGGTCATGACTGGGGTCCGATGGCCCGTGCCGAGACGCGCGCGCGCGAGACGGGTCAGGTGCTGCGGGAGGGGGCGGAGCCGCTCGTCTCCGACGAGGTCCTGAGCCTGCCGACGAAAGACGGGGTGCCACTGCGGGCGCGGAACATGCTCGTACCCACGGCGGTCTTGCTGGTGATGGTGACGCTCGGTCTGTACATCACGGGCGACGGTGACATTCTGTCGGGAGATGGCTCGACGGCCATCTTCTGGGGCATGAGCCTCTCGCTCGTCGTCGCGGGCGCGATGTACCTGGCGCAGGGCATCTTCAGCATGCACGAGGTCATGGATCTGACCATGCGCGGCATGGGCGGTCTCGTGTCGGTCGTCGTGCTGATCGTGCTGGCGTTCGCGCTCGGCGCCACGTCGCGCGACCTGCAGACCGGCCAGTACCTCGCCAGCCTGACCGAGGGCGTGCTCAATCCGATCTGGCTGCCGACCCTGCTGTTCGTGATGTCCGGGGTCATGGCGTTCTCGACTGGAACGTCATGGGGTACGTTCGCGATCATGCTGCCGATCGGTATTCCCATGGCGGCGACGCTTGGCCTCGACCTGAACCTGACCGTCGGGGCCGTGCTCGGCGGCGCCATTTTCGGCGACCATTGCTCTCCGATCTCCGACACGACGATCGTGGCGTCACTGGCCTCGGGTTCCGATCACATCGATCACGTGAACACGCAGCTGCCGTACGCGCTGGCGGCGGCGGGGGTGGCCGCCGTGTTGTACCTGGTGGCCGCGGCGGTGATGTAGGGCGAGTGGGGCGAGTAGGGTCAGTGCGAAGCGCGCCGGCTTGATCGTCCCGAGCGAAGACGAGGGACAGCCAAGCGCCGGCGTCTTCCTGGCTCGAGATTCGCTCGGCTGAAGCCTTCGCGCTACGTGATGCCCGGATATCACACCTTGAACCGCACGTGAACGGCATGCTCACCTCCCTCCACCTCGCTGTCAGCGGCATTCCTCGCGGCTACCAGTTTCCGCGCGAGGACGGCAACTGGCTCACTGAGGCGCACCGGCAGACGATCCGCGTCGTCTCGCCGGACATCGAGATTCGCGAGATTCCTGCGCACGCCGTGAACGATGTCGGCGCCGAAGGCGTCGACGTGCTGCTCGCCGAGGGTGGGAACCGGACGCACTACCCGGGCGAGCTGGACCGGACGGACTACGAGCGCTTCTTCACGCCCAGCCTGCGGTGGGTGCAGATCTGCAGCACCGGATTCAGCGACAACATCACGCCGCAGGTGCTGGACGGGACGGTGTCGTTGACCAATGCGCCGGGCCTCCACACGATCCCGATCGCCGAGAGCGCGCTGGCGGCCATGCTGGACCATGCGAAGCGGCTGAAGCAGCGACGACAGGATCAGCGGGATCGCGTGTGGAGACAGCTACCGAACGACGAGCTGTTCGGCCGTGTCGTCTTGATCGTCGGCCTCGGGCGGATTGGCCAGCGCGTGGCCAGCCTGTGCACGAGCCTCGGCATGCGCGTCCTGGGCACGAAGCGATCGCCGGGCTCAGTCGACCACGTCGACGAGGTCTTTCCGCCGAACGAGTTGCGCGGCCGTCTTCCGTCAGCCGACTACATCGTGCTCGCCGTGCCGCACACGCCCGAGACGACGGGCATGCTGGGCGATCGCGAGTTTCAGGAGATGAAGCCGTCAGCGTATTTCATCAATGTCGGTCGGGGCGCCGTTGTAGACGAGGACGCGATGGTCGTTGCGCTGAAGGAGGGACGGATCGGCGGCGCCTACCTCGACGCTTTCACCGAGGAGCCGTTACCCGACGAGAGCCCACTCTGGGACCTCGACGACGTCTTGCTGGTTCCCCACGACAGCCACTCGTCGCCCTACATTGGCGATCGGATGGTCGAGCTGTTCTGCGACAACTTGCGGCGGTACGTCACCGGACAGCCTCTCGGGCACGTGTGCGATCCGAGGCGAGGGTACTAGAGGTCGGGGGCCAGGGGCCAGGGGCTGGGTGCCGGGGTACGAGGACGAGTGCATCATCGGCCAAGAGAAGTCGCGAATGCTGCCCCCCGAAGCCCCGGCGGAGGCGGGCCACCGCGAACTCTTGAACCTCTTGAACGTTGAACTTCCGAACGGCCCGTTCAGTACGCCGCCAACGTCGTCAGCCGCGTATCTTCGACCGGACCACCTACCGTGAAGTGATACAGGTCCTGGTAGGTTCGGTCTTCGAGACCGAGGGCCTTGTGCATCGAGTCGTCGAAGTAGCAGCCGATGCCCGTGCTGCGAATACCCGCCGCTTCGGCCTCCAGGTAGAGCACCTGGCCGATGACGCCTGTTTCCCAGAACAGGCGTGGGTAGATCCACGCGCCGTGGCGCTCCAGCGGTCCGGCGAACTCGGCGATCATGCCAAGACTGAAGCAGCCGTCGCTCGCGATGTCCTGTCCGCAGGAGATCTGCCGCGCCGTGTGGCGGGTGTCGGCCTCGATCAGATAGTGCAGGTCGAGACCCTCTGGGCAGTCCGCTGGTCGACGCCACTCATCTGCGCGCTGGATCGCCGCCTTGAGGGCGGACCGCTGGGCGGCGTCGCGCACGAGGAGGTAGAGGCCGGTGGGCAGGTCGTCGATGCGGTGGACGAAAATCGCCAAGTGTACGCGAGGTGTCCACGGCAGGGCGCCGAAGGGCGCGGCGTTCACAACGGGCACCGTCCTGAGCAGCATGCGGTAGAACGTATCCCGGCTGATGCTCGTCTGGCCGTCCATGGCGACCGCGCTCCGGCGCTGGCGGACCATCTGACGCAGTGCGACCGGACGAGTCACCAGTGCCGGCGGTGACGATTGGCCGCGCGCGACGTCCGCCGAAGATACGCCGACCGGTCTCCGTGTGGCATCGGCGGCTTCATCCACACCCCAGTCCAGATGATCGGGGCTGAGCCGATTCGGAACGCCCTGCCAGTCGAGCGATGCGAATCGCTGAACGGCCTCGGCTGGGAGACCGCTCGAGCCTGGTGGAGTCCCGTCCCGACACACCGCCACGAGCACGTCCGGATGCTCCGGCTCGGCGTCATGGTTGCGCACGGTCCCGAGCAGCCGCGCCAGCTGATCCGTGCTCAGGTCGTCGACCAGCCGTGTCTGCCACCCGAGTCCGGCGGCTGCGATGCTGAGGGCCCCAATGGCATGACCGGCGTCGTGCTGGCAATACCGGTACGCACGCTGGCCGTACTTCCAAGCCTCACGCCACAGGATCGAGGTGAGTCCGATGAAGACGGTTCCGGGCGTGTAGTCCGTCGTCAGATCTCGCCACAGGTGCAAGTCGAGTTCGGCTCGGATCTCCAGGCCGTGCTCCTTCGGAGCGTAGTGACAGACTATCGGTCGGTCGCACAGTCCCTCGACCGGTCCGCTCAGCAGGTAGCCCTCGGTGGGATGCAGGTTGCCGCTCGACGGATTGACTCGCAGTGCCCAGCGCGTCCCGCCCACGCTCTTCCACGCCGAGATCGCCAGGCTGTCGAAGAACAGCTGCGAGATGCTTCGGTGGTTCAACGGCGCCGAATCGATTCGACCGGGCGCGAACGTGGCGTCGTACGGCGGGTCGTCCGTCGGCGCAACCTTGTCGAGCGGGAGAAGCTTGGCACCTGCGTAGCGGCGAAACGGATCCGGTTGCGTGTCCCAGTCGAGATACCCAGGCCCGGCCGCGTATCGGTGGGGGTGATGCTTGGTCGCCTCGTGGTATGCGAGGATGTCCTGGTCGGGAGCGCTCTGGTCAGCGGGCGGTAGCGTCATTGGCGGATGTCGGAAGTCCACGCCGTGGCCGGATCCTGAAGCCGCCGCCAGCCGCTCTTCGTCATGGGACAGGAACGCGCATCTGGCAGGGCCGGTCCAGCGACGAGGGCAGCGCGGCGATCGTGCCCGGTCGGCTGATCAGCCTGAGTGCCCAGGGCCATCAGCAGGCCCACGGAGAGAAGAAGCAGCTTCATCGCTGTTCTCGGATGTCATGGCCGACGAATGAGCACCCCTTCCCGGAACCGATTCGGTCGCAATATCATGGTCGACGAGAGCCCAGAGCCCGTCGTCAGGAGGTCCCCATGATCAATGGCTTACATTCGATCATCTACAGCACGAAACCCGAGGCCGACCGGGCGTTCTTGCGCGACGTCCTGCAGCTGCCGAACGTCGACGTGGGTGACGGATGGCTGATCTTCGGATTGCCGCCGTCGGAGGTGGCCGTGCATCCGTCCGAGCGCAACGACGTCCACGAACTCTATCTGATGTGCGACGACATCGAGCAGTTCATCGCCGAGCTGGGAACGCACGGCATTGCCTGCAGCCCGGTGAGGGACGAAGGCTGGGGCCTGCTCGCTCGGCTCACGCTCCCGGGCGGCGGCCTGCTCGGTGTCTATCAGCCGCGCCACGCGCGACCCGACGCGGTCTGACGGAACGGACACGGAACGGACGCGAGCATTGTAGCAAGACCCGCCGCCCGTAGCCCGATTCCCCTGTCTACTCGACCCGCCTCAGGTAGCAGTACTTCCCGAGTCCCGCCGGCGCTGGAAACCTCAGGTGCTCCCCGTCGACGCTCCCGCCCTTCTTCTCCAGCCCCGGCGAGTGGGAGTAGACGGCAACGAGTTCTCCACCCTCGAACGTGTACGTGCCCTGCGTGCCGTAGAGCGCCTCGAACGTCCCGTCCGCCTTGATCTCGAGCTTCGCCATGAGGCCGGCCGTATTGCCGTCGGCCGCCGCGCTCGATCGGGCCTCGTCCAGCGCCCAGGTTCCGACGATGCTCGGCGCCGACGACTCGGCGGGCGCGGCCGCCGCCGTGGGCGGCTTGGGTCCTGGTATACGCACCGACTTGACCTCGTCCGGCACGAACTTCAGATCCGTCAATCGAAGCCGCAGCCCTTCGGCGTCGAGGGGGATCGCGTAGAAGGCGAACCACTCCGCCGTCGCACCCGGGGGCAGGTCGATGTAGCTTGGCGCCATGCCCTCGGCGTGTACTTCGGCTGGGGCACGATCCGGTACTCGGTGCCGGCGGCGTCGTGAATCGTGTAGGTGTTGCCGTCGATCGATCGAGCCTCGTCACCGTTGTTCGTCGCGTTGCCCTGCAGAATGTACCAGATATGTCCCTCGGGTGGTGGTGTATCCGCGGCGATGTTCGCGAACTGCTCGATCGTCCAGTCGGCCGGAATGGCCAGCCGCTGCGTGAACCCGGTGATCTCGTGGTGGATGGGGCCGGCGTCCGTCTGGGGCAGCTGGGCCGAGGCGACGGCACCGAACCCGAATGTCAGAGCGGTTAGCGGCAGGGCGAATCTCGAGCAGGCGAGCAGGGTGCGCATCATGTCCTCCGTTCGAAGTTGGGCGCACCACGTTCGACGGCGGGCACGCATGCGTCCATTATTCCGGCTGCGTGAGGCGTGTCAAGAACCGAGGGTGCCAGGGGCCGGGGTCCCAAGGGCCAAGGTGGGCACTCGATTCCGGCCCCCATCATCACTTTCCGCACTTTCCGTGCCCGTTCCGTGTAAGTTCCGTGTCCGTTCGCGCGCGCTCACTCCTGGCGCGCGCCCCTCCACAGTTCGCGCGTGAATTCGACGCGCGTGGCGGCGATCCATCTCCCATCGGGTGACACCTGCGGTTGCATGAGGTTGCCGCCATCTTCGCTGAGCTTGCTCGGGATGCCACCCGACCTCGGAACGGCAAACAGCTGATATCGGCCGTCCGCGCGCGCGGCGTAGACGATGGTCTGTCCATTGGGGGTCCAGTCGAGTCCGCCGTACGTGTCGCAGTCGTACTCGACTACCTGTTCTGCCGATCCATCCTCGAGGTCGAGAATCCAGATCGAGTGCCGCTCGTCACCCTCGTCGTTCTCGATGGCGATCTCGTTCGCGACGGGTGACCACGAGACGAGCGTTGCCGACCTCAGCGGCTCGGGTAGCTCCAGCCGCTCGGTGCTGATGGCCTGGCCCGACTCAGGGTCGATGGTGACGATCCAGGGCACGCCGATGCCAGCTGTTCCACCCTGCTCCCACCCGGCGAACACCAGCTGCCGGCCGTCTGGGGACCAGTCCCCCATGCCCATCTCCCAGCCGAAGTCGGTCAAGCGAATCTCTTCGGACGTCGAGGCGTCGGCGCGACGCAGATACATGTCATCGGTCACGCCCTCGCCGTGGTAGAAGGGGACGGGTGTCTGCGACCGATGCGAGTGCACGGCGAGCCACCTTCCGTCGGGTGACCAGGCCGGCGTGAAGTCCTCGTGGAAGCCATCGACGAGCCGCCTGGGTTCGGCGACCGGCCGGGCATCTGCGTCGACCTCGATGACGTCCACGTCCATGTTGAGCGGTGCGTCGGACGCCCGCGGCAAGCCCACCGTATAGCCCACGAGTCGGCCGTCGTGACTCCAGTACGGGATCTGTCCCGCCTCGGCCACGAGGTGGGCGTCACCCCCGGCTGACGGGATCGCGACGATGGACTGGTGATATTCGACGCGAGTCCAGTACAGGTGCTCGCCCGCTACCCTGGGCGAGAGGTCGTCCATCGGGTTCACGACTCGGGCCGAGCGTGTCCCGGTTGCCAGCTCCAGCTCGTAAATGTCCAGGTTGCGATCGGCATCCGGATCGTGGCGCGCCAGCACGTCGAGCGCACCATCGCTCGCCAGCGGGAGGTACACGGCTCGGTCGTCCGGCCTCAGCTCGAGCGAGGCCGCGCGCAGCGGGGCGTCCAGGTCGCTGGCGATCGTCTCGACGCCCGCGTCGAATCGATCGATCCGGAGGAGGGAGGCGCTCCCATGCTCGTCCGTCACCAGGGCCACGACCGCGCGCCCGTCGTGGCTCCATTCGATCGACTGGATGTCCTGCTCGAGCTGCACACGGCGGAGATCGGCAATCGGTCCGAGCCTGGCGACCCGACGCTCGGTGGTCCGATACAACGCGACCTCGCCATTCGTCGGCGACCATCGGACGTTTGCGTCTGGCGGGAGCCCGGAGAGCGGGGAGGTCGCCGCGTCGAGGAACCAACCCGTCGCGCCAGCCTTCGTGCCCCGCCGAACGATCGTGCCATCGTGTCGAAAGGCCACGTCCGACACGGCATCCAGATCACCGATCTTCAGGTCGTCATCTTGCCGCCCCGTCTCGAGGTCGACCAGCTGCAGCCACTGGCCCTGTCCAAATACGGCGAGCGTCTCGTCTGATGCAACGCGAAGCTGGGGGAGCGGAGGTACCCAGGTGGTCGGACTGTCAGCGAAGAGTCGCTGCGGCTCGCTCGCCGGTGGGGCCTGCTGACACGCCGCACCCAGGCCGCACGCTCCGGCAAGCGCGAGACCGAGCATCCAGCGGACCGTAGGCGTCATGAGATCCTCCGGGGGACGGCTCCAGGACGTACGTAGCGCGAAGGCTTCAGCCGAGCGGATCTCGAACCGGCGTGACACAGCGCGCCTGGCTGTCCGTGATCGTTCCGTGTCAGTTTCGTGACCGTTCCGTGTCCGTTCCATCCTGTTCGACAAATTGTGCCGCGAACAGCGATGGCTGCAGCGATCCCGACCAGTTGCCGGTGCGTATCAATTCGGCCGCGAGGCGCCCGATCTCGTCCGACGACTTGGCGGCCTTTCCATTGCCTCCGACCGCCACCGCGATTCGATCGTCGATCATGTCGACGTACGGATACGACGTAGCCGTGTCCGCAATGAGGCACGGCACCAGTCGCGTCTCGACCACGTCCAGCGTCGGCGCCATCTCGCGTAACGCGCGCCGCAGTACTTGATGATGGTCGCGATGACCCTCGCCGCGGCACCAGTCGCCGAGTTCGTCGTACGTCTGGAGAGGCGCCGCGCCGTAGTGGTCGTCCATCGTCTTCACGTACGTCAGACCATCAGGATAGACCACCGGCGGCATGAGCAGCCCCCAGAAGGGCTCCGCGCCGTCGGTCTTGACGTACAGCGTCGCGGGAATCTCGAGCTGCGTCGACTCGGGCACCCGGGCCAGCATGGTCATGGCGGCACGGATCGACGTGTCGAGGCGCCGGCCAAGTAGGGCGCACGCGTTGGTCGATGCGCCGGTGGCCACCAGCACACGGTTCGCGGTGAGGGCATCGCCCGATCGGGTACGAATCTCCAGCTGGCTGCCTGAGCGGCGGATCTCGACGACCTCCTCTGCAATTCGCGTCGTGCCTTGAGTCCTGGCGACAGCCTGCTGAGCCATCAGCAGCCCACGCGGATCGATGTAGCCCGCCTGGCGAGCCTGGGCGAGGGCGCCAGAACCGGGTGTGAATTGCAGATCCGGAAAACGCCGTGCCAGATCTCGATCGTCGAGTGCTTCGAGGTCGACACCGAGATCCGCACCGACCGTCCGCATGGCCGGGAAGTCGAACCAGTCGGTCCCGAGACCGCCAGGCGTCACCATCATGTAGCCGCATTCCCGAAAGAACGGCACACCGGTCGCCTGCTCGAGGGCTTCGAAGTTGCCGATGGACCGCTTGGCCAACGTGCCCCACACCAGATCCGGGTCGACGATGCGCACGAGCCGGCTGGCATCGTGGTGGCTGGCGAACACGCCCTGGTGCTCACGTCGATCGGGCGGCTCGGCCGGACCGATCAAGGCGACGCCCTCGAGATGCGTCGAGAGGTATCGAGCCGCTGCCGAGCCGAACAGGCCGGCGCCGACGACTGCGACGTCGAACGACCGACGGCGGACGGTCGGCGACGGTTGGGCTCCGGCGGCCCGCGACGCGAACACGAGGCCGGCCGTCGCGCCGACACCGCGCTTCAGAAAGGAGCGTCGGTCCATGGAGTGGCGTCAGTGACGGGGAGGTGCCATTGGGCGGCCGTGCACCTCGTAGGGTTGGAGCCAGGCGTCACGCAGCGTGATGGCCCGCGCCGGCGCGTCAAGCAACTCCTCGATCCGGAACGTCGTCTCCCGGTCCTCTTGGAGTGGCACCGGAACGGTGACGAGCCGGTCGCCTCGAACCACCAGCAGCTCCACCATGTCGCCGGCGGCTTTCGATTGCAGGCGTGCCTCGAACGTCGATGGGACCGCACGGTCGCCCTCGAGCATCAGGAGGATGTCGCCGGTCATCAGCCCTGCTTCGTAACCCGCGCCGCTCGGAGGCATCGCGGCCACGACGAGTCGATCGGCATCGATCGACGTCGTGACGCCGAGCGATCGCGTCGGCGGCCCCTCGTCGGTCTCGAGTCGAAGTCCGACGTGACGCAAGGCCGCGTTGTAGTCGAGCTCCTCCACACCCGAGACGTATCGGCGGAAGAAATCGGAGAAGTCAGCGTCGCCGCCCCCGTCAGACGCGATCCTCTCGACGGCCGTGCGAAACCCATCCGCTTCGGAGAATCCGGGCTTTGGCAGGCCGTGCTCGGCCAGCAAGTACCGCAGCACATCGTCGAGGCTCTTGCGACCGTTCGTGCGCTCGCGCAACTCCAGATCGATCAGCAGACCGATGAGGCTGCCCTTGATGTAGTAGGAGATCCCGGTGTGTGCCGCGTTGTCCGATCGCGTCCACGTATTCCAGCTCGACGCCTCGACCGACGTGACCAGGCGTCCAGGCGCACGCTGCAGCGTCTGGATGACGGTGGCCAGCTCCGCGTAGAAGTCCGGCCGGGACCACAGGCCGGCTCGGGTCACCGAGAGGTAGGCGTAGTAATCGGTGATGCCCTCGGAGACGTACAGATGGCGAGTGTGCTGTGGGCCCGAGTACTCGAACGGCCCGAGAATCTCGGGTCGAATGCGCTTCACGTTCCAGAGATGGAAGAATTCGTGGGCGATGAGGAATTGCAGACGGTGGTAGTCGGCCGAGGTCAGGCTGTCATAGCGCTTGAAGCTGATCGTCGTCGAGTTCAGATGCTCGAGTCCGCCGCCTCGCCGATTCTGCCCGGTGAGCAGGAAGACGTAGCGGTCGAACGGCACGCCGCCCATCATCTCCGCCTGCTCCGCCACGATGGCCTGGATCTCGTCGCGCAGCATGTCTCGGTCGTAGCCGTGCGGATTACGGATCGCCACCTCGTAGCGAGCGCCGTGGTCGTCGAACGACAGCAGGTCCATGCGCGCGGCGACGTCGATCGGCGAGTCGACGAGGGTGTCGTAGTCGGGCGCGGTGAAGATTCCCGGACCCACGGCCTCGAGACCCGTCGCGAACGTCCACCCCACGGGCGCCTCGACGGTGATCGTCACCGGGCCGCCCACCGGGTACGGGGGTGTCCCGACCACGTACATCAGTGATCGCGTGCCGGCGATGGTCGCATGCGAGTCATCCATCGCACGCTGGCCGACGAACACCTTGTAGTGCACGCGCACCATCGACGCGACCGGCCGGATGCGCCATCGGCTCGTGTCCACCTGGATCGCTTCGAGCGCCCGTCCGTCTCCGTCTTCCGCCCACACTTCCTGCACGTTCTTCGATGGCCATTGCAGCGCGTAGAACCCTGGGGACCACGCCGGCATGGCGACATCGATCGTGTCGTCTGGTGCATTGCCAATCGCCACGGTGACGTGCAACAGGCCGGACGTCAGGTGCGGCATCGACACCGTGTAGGCCACCTCCTGCGCCGCGACGTTGGGGGCCCAGGCCAACCCGACGGCGATGGCTGCGGTCAGCGTGAGGCGGGTCAGTGGGTTCGTCACGATTGTCCTCCGAGGCGGGGAGAGTACCCAGTGGCCAGCCTGTCGCGACGCTGGAGGAGCCGGCTGACGAATGGTCAATGGATCTGGGTCGCCACCACGCCGGCCAGCTCGAAGTTCTGACGGATGTGCGTCAGATGCATCTTCTGACCAAAAAGCGATTCGGTGGGTGGATGCTGGGCGATCCCACGCTTCCATGTCTCGATCGCCGCGTCATCATCGCCCGCTCGATGCTGCAGGATGCCGCGCAGGTAGTAGGCTTCGGCGCCTTCCGGCGATTCGGCCCGGTGTGCCAGGAAGTCGTCGAGCCAGCGCTGCGCTCGATCCATGTCGCCTTGCGCCCACGCGATCCGAATTCGCTCGATGTCGCGGGCCGGCGAGCTGGCGGCCGCCTCGATCGTCGAGGCCGCGGCGGCCCACTCGCCGTGCAGGCGTGCCGCCCGCGCCGCCAGGATCCGCAGGTCGTCGCGCTCTGGCTCGAGGTCGGCCAGGATGGCCGCCGCCTCGTCCACACGGCCTTCGTCGAGCAGGAGCTCCGCCCGGCGCAGGCGACCCTCGGGATCGGTCCGTTCCTCGAGCTGCTCGAGCTCGGGCCACGGATGATAGAGCTCGGGGTGGTCGGTCAGAAACGTCTGGAGCTCGAGTGTGATGTGCGCGGGCTCGAGCACATGGGTTTCGAGCGCTGCTTCCGGCCCTCGCAGGCCGTCAATGCGGCCCAGGACCTTGAATTCGATCTGCGGTCCCCGGAGCAGTTCGGGCGTCTCGAGGATGATGTAGGCGTCCTCGTGTCCCGGCGGCATGTCGTAGCGGATGCCGGCCCCGGTGACGTTGTCGAGGTGCACGGGCACGAAGTAGCGGTTGATCAGCGAGATGACGACTGGATCGGAGAACGGACCCGTTCTCATGAAGAGTCCACCCTCTCAGGTGCCAGCGGTCGGAAAGATCATCAGCGGCTTCTTCGAGCTCGTCGCCTCGCGCCGAGCCGTCTGCTCGTCGGGTCGCCAGGCCACGCCACCACCGGTCGACCAGTACAGATCGGGCGCTCCGAGCCCGTCGTACCGCCCGGTCAGAATCACATCTTCGAACGACTCGACGTCCATCGCCTCGGCGCGTAGCTCGTCGTCTGTCGGCTCGACGCGAAATCGCAGGCGGCCGCGTGCCTGATAGTCGACGACCGTCCAGTCGCGTACGAAGGGGCGACGGGCGAGCGTCTGACCGATCGGCTCCTCGGCGCAGCGGAAGCACACGCCGGCATCGAGTTGGAAGATCGTGTGGGCGCCGATCAGGAGCTGTCCCGTATCGACGCGCGTGCCGGACGAGTGGCGCTCGACGAGGGCTTCGACCTCACGAAGTGAGACCTCCGCATCGGCCAGCACGGTCAACTCCAGTCGATGACCGTCGACGATGACCGTGTCGACACCTGGAAGCGCGTCGAGTGCCGCGAGAGCCGAGGGGGCAAGAGGCTCGCCGGTGAGCGGCACGTCGATCGAAGTACCCGCCGACGCCAGGGCCAGCGACAGACTCACGAGGAATGTTGACAGCATGGCGGCATGCTACGCTCGAGCCTCGGACCTGTCAACGCAGCGAGGGGCAGACGTACGGAGTGATGGTCCTGCGGCATTACGTCGGTCGGTGAGCACGCGGAGTCTGGGCTTCTGCCCGGTCCGGCACCGGTCCGGCACGAGCTGAAGCTCGTGCCCGATACTCGCAGCCCACGTACTGCGTACCCTGGGCAGGGACCGCTATCTCGCCAAGGGATCCGGGCGAACCTGGAAATGAACCACCAGTGGCTTGTTTTCCTTGCCGCCTTCCATGAGCCACGGCGTCCGGTCGCCCTCCGAGACCCACAACCCACGGCCCTTCCAGCCGGCATCGGGGTCGTCGATGCGGCCGTCGAAGCCTTTGGAGTAGAAGCCCATCGGATACGGAATCCGAAGCGTCACGAACTCGTCGTCCACCAGGGCGTGAACGCCGTCGAAGAGATTGCCGGTCGCGATCGGAACGTTGGCCCCGAGTCCCGATGTGTTGTGCTGGTCGACCCAGGTGTAGTAGCTCGACTCGACACTGAACTCGGGCAGATCGTCGAAGCCCGGTCCGGGCAACCGGTGGAACGTCCAGCCCTCCGGACAGTGATCGCCCGTCGCCTCGGGACCGTTCAACGGTCCCTCACATTTGCTGCGGTCGAATGCGCCGAGGTGGCCGCTACCGAGCGACGCCCAGACGACGCCGTTCCGGTCGATGTCTGCACCCCGGATCGCGAAGCCAGGCAGGGGCACGTTGTAAATCTCCCCGAGCGCCGTTTCTGCCGGGTTGGGACCCGGGTCCAGACGCACGATGGAGCCTGGATAGCGGAAGGCGTTCGAGCCCCAGATCGAGCCGTCGACGGGATTCGGCATCACGGCGTAGAAGCTCGCATTGATGCGCTTGTCGAGCTCGGGGTTCACCGGCTGATCCGGCTCCACATATTCGTCGCGCCGGCCGTTGCCGTTGGTGTCGAGCACGAACGCGGTCCACCCTTGAGACGCCGCTGCATCGCCCGTCTCGTCGTACATCCGGGTGTTCAGCCAGCCGACGACGGCGCCCCCGCCGCTGGTCCACAGCGTGTGGTTCTCGTCCTCGGCAAATTGCAGATGATGGGTGCCAAAACAGGTGTCGATGGGTGTGTAGATTCCGGTCTCCGGGTCGTAGACGGCCAGCTGCCGTCCGGATCGGGTCGTGGGGAACGCTTGCGCGGACGGATGGTCCGAACCTGCTTGACAGAACGCGGGAGTCTCCGGTCCGCGAACCCGTGACGTGTACCAGACACGACCCTCGTGATCGATCATCGGGTTGTGCGCATTCGCTTGGCTGTCCCAGATCGTCTCGTCGCCCCAGTAGGGAGACGGCGCGAGCGGTGGGGTGTCGGCCGTCGTGGGTGTGTCCGGATCGAGCACGAGCGCCTTGAAGCTCGTCGCGACGTTGGTCATCGGGTCGAGGATCGGGAAGTCATCGGTACTCAGCTCCGGCGCGCCATAGATCCGTCCGTGCGGATTGACCGTCGGATCGCGCCGGTCGGTCGAGATCAAGTCGTGCATGTACACGGATGGCGTCGCCCAGTCCCTGACCGTTGCCACGACATTGCGCTCCAGGCCAGCAGGACGCTCGGGCTGCGTCGACGGGAGCTCGCCCGCGGCGACCCGGTCCGTCCAGTCGGCCAGATACTTCAAGGGCACGCCGCCGAGCCGCCGGGTGACCTGCGAATCCATCTGCCGGCCGGCTTGCCCGGACTGAATGCGGCGCAGCCACGCATCCTCGGAGGATTCGAACTCGCCCAGCGCCGCGGGAATCGTGCGGGTGGATTCCTGACCCAGCTGGTGACACCCGATGCAGCCCATGTTCTTCATCCAGGTGAGGTACTCGTTCTGACCACCCGGGAGATCGGCCACCTCGCTGTCGTCCGGTAGACCCATCATGGAATACCAATGCGCGGCCGGATAGACCTTGGCCGCCGTCGCGGGATCCGGAGCCACGACCGCCGTGAGATCCATGACGTCGCCAGGGGAGGCGTCCGTCTTGTCCGAGTCGACCAGCCCGTAGCCGCGCACCCAGACGCGGTACGCCGCCTCGGGCAGGTCGGGCACCAGGTAACGGCCCTCATCGTCCGTCACGACGATCCTGGCGAATCGGGTCTCGAAGGCGCTCGTCTCGGCAATCACCCAGACGCCGCCTTCCGGCCCATTCTCGCTCGTGACCACACCGCCGATGTCATCGTCGTCTAGCTCGATCCCTGATGAAGATGAGCTCTGCGGCAGTTGGCACGCCGATGCCGACGCCAGGACAACGCTTGCGGTGACGAGCGTCACTGCGGGATACCTCCACGTCGCCATCCTCATGTCGCACTCCTCTCGGCCGGTCGAGCTGTCACGGTAGGCCGATCCTAGCACCATCGTTGGATCCCAGCCTTCTACGATGCGGTCGCATCGCTCGAGACGAAGATTTCGCTGTTCCGGGACGAGCTACGGATGGAGTTTTCAGCCGTCCGTGAGGAGGTTCAGGCGGGCGATGAGGAGACTCGTCGCTTCATGCAAGTGCTCCACGAGGGCGTCAGTGACCGGATCACGCGGCTCGGCGAGGTGCTACCGCCGCCGCAGTGACGAGGGCCCAAGCCCAAAGCCTGTTCAGATCCCAGACCCGAGCACCTCGGCGAACACCGTGGTTGCCCGTTCCATCTCCTCCTGCGTTCCCATGGAGATACGCGTGTGGTTCGGGAGCAGGGCTGAACCACCACCGATGCGAACGCCTCGTTCACGACACGCGCTTCGAAACTCCGCCGCCGACCGTCGAATATCGACCAGGATGAAGTTGGTCTCGGAGTCCGTATCCTCGTAGCCGAGGTCGTGAAAGAACGTTCGCGTGAAGGCACGGACCGAAGCGTTGCGAGCCTGTTCCGCGTCGACGGGCCCGCGGCCTCGCTCGAGCGAGGCCACGACCGCAACCCGTGCCGGCAGATTCGTGGACATGTCCATGCCTCGCCACTCAGCCAGCTTCCGGATGGTGTCGCGGTGCGCTACGGCGAAGCCGACACGAAGGCCGGCCATGCCATAGGCCTTCGAGAACGTCCGGGCCACGATGACCCGAGGGTCCGCAATCGCAAGCGGAATGGCGCTCGCGTGGTCCGGATCGGTCACGTAGTGGTGATAGGCCTCGTCGACGAGGATGGTCGCCTCGGGAGAGCGTTCGTGCAGGCGGTCGAGGAACATGCGCGTGCTCGTAAACGAGTGCACCGTCGCGGTGGGGTTGTTGGGGTTGCAGTAGAACACGAGCCCCGCACCGTCGCTGGCATCGACCATTGCGTCGAGGTCGACTCGAAGGCTCGCGTCCAGCGGGACCTTCTTGACCGGGCGGCCGAGCCGCGCGGCGTAGGATGCGGCCGCCCCGAACGTGGGATCCGGGCTGATGACCGGCCGGTCGATGGCAGTGAACACGTCGGCTGCCACGCGCAGAATCTCCGACGAACCCCCTCCCACGAGGACGTTCTCCTTCGCGACGCCATGTGCTCTGGCGATCGCCTCCTCGGTCTCGTTCTGCTGCGCGAACAGGTATCGTCCCGCGCCGGCCCCGTCCGGCCCGATGATGCCCTGCATGGCATCGAGGACGTGCTGGCCCGGCCCCAGCGGGTTCTCGTTGCTGCTGAGGATGATGTCGTTCGTCTCGGCGACGGCGAACGGCGCCGTCGTGCGCCCGTCGAGCAGTGCGCTGGCCCAGGCCTCGTGCCCACGCGCGGCAATGTAGGCCGCCGCACCGACGCTCACGTTCCTGACGAAGCTTCGTCGTGAAACCGACATTCGCGACCTCCTGATGTTCAGACCGCAGCCGCGGTGGGAACGGCGGCGCCGAGCACCTCGGCAAAGACCTCGCACGCTCGGCGCATCTCGTCCATGGTCCCGAAGGAGATCCGGCAGTGCGTCTTCTCCATGGGCGGAAAGTCGCGAGCGACGAACACATCCCGCGCGGCGCAGGCTTCGCGGAACGCCGCGGCCGGCCGCCCGAGTTCGACGAACATGAAGTTGGTCTGCGACTCCGTCGAGGCGAATCCCGCGTCGGCGAAGAAGTCGGTAGTGAAACGCCTGACCTCGGCGTTGCGCGCGCGCTCGCGCTCGATGTGCCCAGGGTCCCGAAGCGAGGCCACCGCTGCGGCGATCGCCAGAACGTTCGCATTCGCCGACAGCTCATGGCGGCGCAGCAGCTCGATTGTCTCCGGATGTCCGACGCCGTATCCGAGCCGAAGCCCGGCCATCCCGTAGGCCTTGGAGAACGTCCGCGCCACCACGACGTTCCGCCGCTCGATCGCGACCGGGATCATCGTCTGGTGGGCCGGGTCCGTGGCGTACTCGTGGTACGCCTCATCGACGAGTATCAGTGTCTCGGGTGACGCATCGTGCACCTGGCCGATGAATCGCTCGATGGCCGAGGCCGGGTGCAGGGTCGCGGTGGGGTTGTTCGGGTTGCACACGTAGACCATGCCGGCACCCCGTGCCGCCTGCGCCATCGCCGTCAAGTCGAGCCTGAGCTCGTTGTCGAGTGGGACAGCCTGCCACGGGTAGCCATAGCGCTTGCTCGCCGTGATCGGGGACCCGTAGGACAGCCCACCCGTGACGACTGGTCGATCCGCGCTGGCGTACAGGCGCACCGCGTTACGCAGGATCTCGCTCGACCCGGCCCCGATGGTGATGTGCGCCGGCGTGGCCCCGCACGTCCCTGCCAGCGTGTCGACGAGGTCTCCGCTGCTTACGCGGCTGTTGAACGGATAGCGTCCCGACTGGTCGAGCTCGGCGAGCAGCGCTTCGAGCGCCGTGGGACCCGGACCGAGGGGATTCTCGTTGCCGCCGATGCGAATCTCCCCTGGGGCCGGGAGCTGCAGGACGGGAACCGCGCCTGCAGGGGCCTCGGCGATGGCCGCCTCCAGGCCGCGGGCAGCCACCAGCGCGGCCAGCGGAGACATCTCGCCGGGTCCGGTTTGCCGAGCACGCCGAGCGCTCAACAAGTCGCGTCTCGATACGAGCATGCCGTCCTCCAATCGCTTGCGATCCTACAACGCGCGCGACACTTGCGTCAGTCCTCGCGTTGCTGCATCTACTCCTGGCCGCCGGCCGGCTCCAGATCGATCCGCATGCCGTACTTGTCCGACCACTTGGTCACCTCGCCATCCCTGAGCGTGACATCCTCGGTGAGGAAGTTGCCGGATGACCCCGGCACGATCTGCCACGGCCCGCCTTGCATGAGGATGTGGGTCGACTGGTTGGGAATGGCCGGATTGCCCCACTGTGCGTTCTGTGCGACGAACAGTGGATTGTCCGGACACTCCGTACAAGGCCCGCCATCTTCGTGCACGAGGGAGACGTAGCCGGCATCCGTGAGCGCGGCGAAATTGTCAGGAAAATCGGCGACGTATCGGTCGCCGCCGTCCGGGCCGATGTTGACGTCGCCCATGAGCAGGATGGTCTCATCCGCCGGGATCCCCTTCGAGTCCATGTACTCCATGGTCCAGCGGATGTGCTGGAGGTTCTCGTCCTCGCTCCCGGTGATGGCCTCGAAGCCTGGGTACGAGAACTTGGCGGTGCCGGACTCGGCAATGTGCGAGCAGAAGGCGTGTATCGGCCCGTTCGGATGCTCGATCTTGGCGTACAGGACGCCTCGGGTCGAGCTCCAGGCGAACGGGAACGTCATCGCGTCCTCTTCGACGATCTCGTACTTCGAGTGAATCGCCACACCTGACTTGCCTTCGCAGTTGGGGCACTGGATGGGTGCCGGATCGCCCTGGCAGGACGAGAAGTCGATCGCGTCGACCTGCGCCTGCTGTTCCTCGAGCGGCAACGTGTAGTCGATGTACGTCTGCAGCACCGTAGCCGTGAGGCACCGAGTGCAACGCCACGGGCTCCATTGTTCGTCGCCGCGGCCCATCTGCGTGATCGGCGCGTTGAAGCAGGTCAGCAGGTCACGCTGCGGATCCTCGCGCACGCACGCCCTGAACGGCTCGACGTAGTCGGCCCAGGCCTCCGCGTCGCAGGCGCAGCCGGAGAGGTCGCTCGACGGCGCGCCTTTCATCTGATACGGGAACGCGGAGCTCAGGTCCTCGACCAGAGCCACGTAGGAATCTTCGCGGCTCCAGGTATACATCTCGTTCGTGCACATGATGTCGAAGTCCTGGGTAGCGTCCACTAGGAACGAGTGGTCCGTGCCAGGCTTGGTCGACAGGTACAGGTCCTGCCGTTCTCTCACGTCGGGCTGGTTGGCGTTGAGCCCGAGGTTGACGGCGGCCAGCCGGAGCCGCCGGGCGTCCTGCCTTTGTTCCGAGTCCTGCGCCGCGGGTTGATCGGTGCCGGTGGACGGTGGTGAGCCGCAGCCGAGGGTCAGCCCGGCGACACAAAGAATCGTGAGGCACGTGTTTGCAGACATGGGTCGGACTCCACTCTAGAAATCGAACAACCTGGTGTACTTGACGATGAATGAGCGGCCAAGAACCTGGTCGGGCGTGAAGCGCGACGTGTCTCGCCGGTCGTTGTAGACGATGAACAGGCCCGTGCCGCTGCGATCGAGCAGCGCCAGACGGATGTTCGACGAGAAGGTCGAGCGCTGCCGGTTGTACTGAATCAGCCCCTGCAGGTTGGCCAGGCTCGTGAACGAGTAGGCGACCTTGACGGGAATCAGATCGTTCGTGAAGCTTCCGCCCGGCAGCGTGATGTCGTCGCGGTTCCATCCGATTTCCCCCAGGAGTCGCGCGCCGGCGCGCAGACCGACGGTCAGGTCCCATCCGAAGTAGTCACCATCATAGAAATTTCCGACCCGCTGGATCAGTCGGACGTGGACCGGCGCGCTCGGGTCGGTGTTTCCCTCGAACGCCCACCTCACCCAGGAGTACTCGCCAGCCGGAATCACGACCTCGCGTCCCGTGACGTCCTCGTACACCGTGAACGCCTCCCGGGGGCGGTCCTGGTTCGTCTCGACCAGATACCCGAAACGCGCGCCTTGGCGCGTGCGGATGTCGAAGAAGTGCCAGTGGCCGCTGGAGCTCTCCAGCTTGTTCTCCAGATCCATGAAGGCGCTGGTGCGCACGTGCGGCGAGATCCGGCGGATCCATGGCCACTGGACCGGCTGGTAGCTCAGGTTGTAGCCGCCGTCGAATCGCCTGTAGCCCTGCCGTGGGAGAAACCCGACTTCGGGATTGAAGTTCTCGCCGACCTGCGAGTAGCCGAGGGAGCCGCTCTGCACGTTGTTCGCGTAGGAATAGAACAGGCGACCGGCGTAGTCCGATCCGCCCTTGCTCTCCGGCGAGTCGGTGCGCGCGATGAAGGCGAACAGCTTGCCGTTCTCCGTCGCTTGCCACGCGAGGTCGAGTCCATAGGCCCGGTTGAAATCGTCGGCCGGTGAGAGGTCGCCGACACCCTGGCGATTGACGAACATCGCGCCGAAGTTGGACCGGCCGACCTCGCGCTGGAGGCGGAACACGGTGAAGTTGTTTGCCTGTGAAATCGTCTCCCCGCTCCGACGATCGACGGTCTCCCGGGTCTGCATATTGAGCATCCCGACGTTGTTGCCGCCGATCTTGCCGCTGAGCCGACCGCCCGCGAGGATGTCTACTGGCTGCCCAGACGCCAGGCCAATGCGCCGCGAGAAAAACAGATCGATGGATTGGGGGCGGCCCAGCTGGAAGATCTGGGCGTTCTCGAGGAAGAACGGTCGCTTCTCGGGGAAGAACAGCGCGAAGCGCGTCAGGTTGACTTGCTCCTCGTCGGCCTCCACCTGGGCGAAGTCGGTGTTGACCGTCAGATCGAGCGTCAGGTCGCTGCGAACGCCCCACTTGATGTCGAGGCCGACGTCGCCGGTGCGATCGACCGTGTCGGTCGCGAGCGTCTGGTTGTCGTTGACCGACGAGGCCACGTACGGCGTGACCTTCACATCGCGTCGGGTCGGCAGGTCGAGACCGTTCAGCTTGCCCGCGACCGAGACGCGGCTGAACGAATACCCGCGCGGTACGGGTGCCAGGAAGACCTGCTCGTTCTTCCGCCGGATGTTACGCATGACGTTGAGGCCCCAGACGCGATCCTCGCCCGGCGCGTAGCGAAGCGTCTTGAGTGGGATCGCGAACTCGGCCTCCCAGCCGCGCTCACTTGGGCGCGCACGCACTGTCCAGTCTGCGTCCCAGTTGGTGTTGAATCCCCGGAGTTGCCCGCGCTGCGATCCGCCGCCTCCGCCGCCACCCCCGCCGCCGGTCTGACCTTCGCCCATGACCTGGCCGTCGTACTCGATGCCGAATGGATTGGTCCCGAAGACGAACGCGTTCTGTCCGTCGTTGAACGTGTCCAGGAGGATCTGGACCGAATCGGTGTTGCTGAGGTTCGCGTCGCGACGGCTCTGGGTCACGACCAGATTGTCGGGCTGCGAGTCATGGCAGACGACCGCGACGTAGAGGTTCGTCCGGTCCATGAGAAACCAGATCTCGGTCCGCTCCGTCGCCGGTTGGCCCTCGTCAGGCTCCTGTTGGGTGAAGGTGCTGTAGGGCTCGGTGAGGGACCATTCCCCAGCCTCGACCTGTCCGTCGATCGTGGGGCGATCCTCGCCGGTCAGGTGCCCGACGGTGAGTTGAGGAACCTCCTGCGCCGCGGCCAGCGGCGCAACGGCCAAAACGGCCGTCAGGAACACGCCCGCCAAAAGCTGCCACGACCGGGGCGTGGCACTCTGTGACTCCTGCATCCAACTTCTCCTGGCAGTGCCCGTGGGCACGCGGTACCGAACACGCGGGCAGTCAGTCGGTGTGGCACTGACGGATCGAACGAGGCCTTGACAGTCTACGTCGTCGGAGGACGCTGGACCAGTGGATCGCGACGGGGAGAGTGCCTGACTGGACGGCCACGCGCGTCGCGCGCTCGCCTGTTACCCGAGACCGCGAGATGTCGGCATGCTGAGTGGTGGGTGTCGTGGTAGCAGATGGGATGGCGGATGGCCGACCCGAGGCCGTGAGGGGCCTGTCCAGCGCCGACCCGCAGGCCTCGACCTCCCGGACGTTGTCTACGGGCTGGGAGATCCATAGAATGGCTCCATGCCCAACTCTTATGACTCCGACGCCGTGGCGTCTCATCCGCTGCGGCTCCGATATGCGACGGGGCACGCGGCCCCAACTCGTGCGACGCGCACCTTCGCGATTGGTGTCGCTGCGCTCCTGACGGCGATAGCCGCCCAGTTCAGCGTCCCGCTGCCCTTCACGCCGGTGCCGCTGACTCTGCAGCCGACGCTCGTTTTGCTCGCTGGAGTCGCGCTGGGTGCGCGCGCCGGTGCGGCGAGTCAGATCAGCTATCTGGCCCTCGGCGCGCTGGGCGCCCCGATCTTCGCCTGGTCGCCGGCGCTGTTCCCGGGCCTCGGACGGCTGTTCGGACCGACCGGTGGCTACTTGCTCTGCTACCCGATCGCGGCGTGGGTGGTCGGGTTCCTGATCGAGCGCGGGCTCGGGCGTAGCCACGTGTCTCGGGTCGTTGCGATGGCCATCGGGCTGCTCGTGATCTACGCCGGCGGCACGATCAGCCTGATCATCGCCGCGCCGCCGTCTGCCGCCTGGTCGTCGGCGTTCCAGCTCGGCGTCTTGCCGTTCATCGGCGCCGACCTGCTGAAAATCGCATTGACGGCGCCGCTCCTGTCCGCGCTCCTGCGGGTCCGACCCCGGTGGGTGGACTCGGTGCGCGCGCGCTGATGGGCGGGCGCAAGGGCACCCGTGCACGCGTCCCGACGACCGCGCCGGACCGGCCCCGGCATCCGAACATTAGCCGCCTCCTCGTTGCGAACCGTAGTGAGATCGCCATCCGGGTTTTTCGAGCCGCCCATGAGCTCGGGATCCGGACGGTGGCGATGTACTCGCACGAGGATCGCTACGCGCTGCACCGGTTCAAGGCCGACGAGGCGTACGCGGTCGGGCAGCCGGGCGAGCCCATTCGGTCCTATCTCGACATCGAACAAATCATCTCGCTGGCCCGCCAGCACGCGATCGACGCGATTCATCCCGGGTACGGCTTCGTGTCCGAGAATCCGGACTTCGCACGCGCCTGCGACTCGGCCGGGATCACGTTCGTCGGACCGCGCCCCGATCTGCTGGAGCAGCTGGGCGACAAGCTGAAGGCACGCGCGCTGGCGAAACGTGCGGGCGTACCGGTGCTGCCCGGGAGCAAGGCGCCGCTCGAGGACGCCGCCGGCGCGAGGCGGCTGGCGGACACGCTGGGCTATCCAGTACTGCTGAAGGCCGCCAAGGGCGGTGGCGGACGAGGCATGCGCGTCGTCCAGCGGAAGGCCGGCCTGGCCGCGAGCTTCGAAGAGGCAAGGCGCGAGTCGTTGGCCGCGTTCGGCAGCCCCGACATCTTTCTCGAGAAGTTCATCCGCCGGCCGCGACACATCGAGGTGCAGCTGCTGGGGGATCAGCACGGCAACCTGGTGCATCTCTTCGAGCGCGACTGCTCGGTGCAGCGTCGTCATCAGAAGGTCGTCGAGTTTGCCCCGAGCCTGCTGCCGGCGGAGGCCCGCCAGCTGGTCTGCGACTTCGCCCTGGCCCTCGGCCGCGCAGCCGGATACGACAACGCGGGGACGGTGGAGTTCCTGATGGACTCCGACACTGGCGAGTTCTACTTCATCGAGGTCAATCCGCGTATCCAGGTCGAGCACACCGTCACGGAGGTCGTCACCGGCGTCGATCTGGTGAAGGCGCAGCTCCTGATCGCGCAGGGTGTCCCGCTCACCGACTCGCGCATCGGCCTCGAGTCGCAGGATCGTGTCGGCCTGCGCGGCCACGCCATTCAGTGCCGCGTGACCGCGGAGTCACCCGACAACAACTTCGCGCCCGACTACGGGCGCATCTCGCACTACCGGTCACCGGGCGGCATGGGCGTGCGTCTCGATGCCGGCGCCGCGTTCTCAGGCGCCATCGTCACGCCGTTCTACGATTCTCTGCTGGTCAAGGTCGTCACGTCGGGCATCCAGTTTCAGGATGCCGCCCGAGGGATGGAGCGCTGCCTTCAGGAGTTTCGCATTCGCGGCCTGAAGACGAACCTGCCGTTCCTGATCAACCTCGTCCTGCACCCGACGTTCCTGGACGGCCAGTGCACGACGCGGTTCATCGACGAGACGCCCGAGTTGCTGGAGTTCGTCGCTCGTAGAGATCGCGCGACGAAGCTCTGCGCGTACCTGGCCGACGTCGTCGTCAACGGACACCCGCTCGTGCCCGAGCGGCCGACTGCGCGACGACGCGATCAGGCGCCGATTCCGGCGTACGACGCGGCTGTGGCTCCCGCCGCGGGCTCCCGTCAGCGGCTGCAGGAACTGGGGCCCGAGCGCTTCTGCGAGTGGATCCTCGAGCAGCGCCCCCTGCTCCTGACCGACACGACGTTTCGCGACGCACACCAGTCGCTGCTCGCGACCCGTATCCGCACGTACGACATGCTGGCGGTGGCGAGCGCCTATGCGCACCTCACGCCGAATCTCTTTTCGATCGAGATGTGGGGCGGCGCCACGTTCGACAGCGCGATGCGCTTTCTGAAGGAGTGTCCGTGGGAGCGTCTGACGACGCTGCGTGAACGCATTCCGAACATCGTGTTCCAGATGCTCTTCCGTGGCTCGAACGCCGTCGGCTATTCGAGTTATCCGGACAACGTCGTCAGGGCATTCGTGACCGAGGCCGCGGCGCGGGGGATCGAGCTGTTTCGCGTCTTCGACGCGCTCAACTACCTGCCGAACATGAAGGTGGGCATGGAGGCGATCCGACGCTCGGGTGCCGTCTGCGAGGCGGCCATCTGCTACACGGGGGACATTCTCGATCCGTCACGCACGAAGTACAGCATGGCGTACTACGTGAAGCTGGCGCGCGAGCTCAAGCGGATGGGGGCCCACCTGCTGTGCATCAAGGACATGGCGGGCCTGTGCAAACCATACGCGGCCGAGCGCCTGGTTCGCGGCCTCAAGGAAGAGACCGGCCTGCCCGTACACTTTCATACGCACGACGCCGCCGGCGTGCAGTCGGCCGCCCTCATCAAAGCGGCCGAAGCGGGGGTCGACATCGTCGACGTCGCCTCCGGTCCACTGTCGGGCATGACGTCGCAGCCGATTCTGGAATCCTTAGTAGAAGCGTTGCGCTTCACGCCGCGAGACACTGGACTCGATCCGGACGCCCTGCGGGATATCGCCAGCTACTGGGAGGCCACACGCGACCTCTACGCACCGTTCGAGAGCGGCGTGAAGGCGAGTTCTGCCGAGGTGTACAGGCACGAGATGCCGGGCGGCCAGTCCACGAACCTGCGCCAGCAGGCAGCGTCGCTCGGCCTGGCGGGCCGGTGGCGCGACATCTGCCGGGCCTACGAGGATGCCAACCACCTCGTCGGAGACATCGTCAAGGTCACGCCGAGCTCGAAGGCCATCGGCGACCTCGCCCTGTTCCTCGTGGCGAACAACCTGTCCGCCAGCGACATCCTGACGACGACGCGAGACCTCGCGCTTCCGGAGTCGGTCATCGCGCTCGTGGCCGGCGGCCTCGGCCAGCCGCCCGGCGGGTTCCCCCGCAAGGTGCGGAACCGGCTGCTGGCTGGCCGCCAGCCGGAGCCTGGCCGTCCCGGACATCGGTTACCGGCGGCCGATCTCGGCGCGATTCGAACGGCGCTCTCGGTCCAGATCGGGCGAGATGCCACGACGATCGATCTGCTCTCGCATCTGATGTTCCCCAGGGTGTTTGCGGAGTTCAGCGAGCACCGGGACCAGTACGACGATGTCAGCCCGTTGCCCACGTCGGCATTTCTGTACGGACTGGAGCCCGACGAGGAGGTGTCGGTCGAGATCGAGCAGGGCAAGACGCTGATCGTCAGGCTGGTCGGCATCGGTGACGTCAAGCCTGACGGCACGCGGACGGTGTTCTTCGAGCTCAACGGCCAGCCGCGTCATGTGGAGATCGCCGACCGTCAGGTCGGCGACGTCGGCCCGAAGCGTGTGCGGGCCGATTCGGCCGACCCGAAGCAGGTCGGGGCTCCGCTCCCTGGCGTCGTGACCCGGATCGGTGTGGAGGTCGGCGATCGCGTGGCGCAGGGCCAGAAGCTCGTGTCGCTGGAGTCGATGAAGATGGAAACGACCGTGCAAGCCGAGCGGGACGGCGAGGTCGCCGAGGTCCTCGTCGAGCCAGGCATGCGGCTCGAGGTGGGCGAGCTGATGATCCGGCTAGTGTAGGGCAGGACACGGAACGGACACGGCATCGCTTCAGCCTCGTACGTAGCGCGAAGGCTTTAGCCGAGCGGATACACTCGCGTTGCGGCGAACGCGCCACGCCCAGCCTGCGTCAGGACTGAACGAATTCGACGACGACCGATCCCGTTGGACGCGAAACACACGCCAGACGGTGACCCTTCGGCTCGACGCAGCAGATATCCTCGAGCGTCCCTCGCTCCGCGTCGCTCATCGGGTTGAGCCTGTCGGCGCCCTCGACGATCCGCACCGGGTCGCTGCCGCAGATGCCAGCATGGCAGTCCGCCGACAGCTTGATGCCGTTCGCCTCGGCAATCTCGCAGATGGACTGGCCTTTCTTGAAGGGACAGGACCGGTCCACGTCCCGAAACGTGACGACCAGTTCGTCCGACTTCGCTGGAGCGGCGGCGGCCGGGGTCGCGGCCTCGGCGGGAACTCTGGCGGTGGCTTCCACGGCTCGAGCGGGCTCGGCACTCGAGAGCAGGGCGAAGCGGAGTGTACGTCGTCAGACCAATCCGGTCCATTGAGTCTGTTTATTAAGAGAGACTTTCTGCGGGCTCGCCGCCTTCGGCGGCATGTGTAGATTCTCTCGTTTCCGTTGTACCAACGTCCTCCGTTTGATCGCCTCACGCCGGGCAAGGATCGTCGACCGCCGTCCTTCATAGACGTCGGCCGGCGTCACGTTCGCCAAGGCCTCGTGGAGACGGCGGTGATTGTAGTCGTCGACGAAGCGGGCGACGGCTCGTTCCAGTTCCCAGGGGCTGTAGTACTTCTCAAGCTTGACCACGTTCTTCATCGACCGATGGTACCGTTCGATCTTGCCTTGCGTCATCGGATGATACGGCGCCCCGCGCGTGTGCGCGAGCTGATGGCTCTCCAGATAGTCCGCCAGTTCCCGCGAGACGTAGCACGGGCCGTTGTCGCTCAAGAGCCGTGGGCGATGGACGACCCGCACCCGATCGATACCGGTCTTCGCGCGGGCCAGGTCGAGCGTCTCCATCACGTCTGACGCCTGCATCGACGTCCGCAGCATCCAGGCGACGATGTAGCGTGAGTAATCATCCAGCACCGTCGACAGGTAGTACCAGCCCCAGCTGACCACGTGCAGGTAGGTGAAGTCCGTCTGCCAGAGTTCATTGGGGCAATGCGTCGGATGCTGAAACGTCTTAGCGGCCGACAGCACCACGAAGGCCGGGCTCGGAATCAAGTCGTACGCCTTGAGGATCCGATAGACGCTTGATTCCGAGAGAAAATGGCCTTCCCGGTCCGTGAACTGCCAGGCCAACTCGCGCGGCGAACGTTCCGGGTCGGCCAACGCGGCGTCGACCACCTGCTCGCGGACGCGAGGTGGGATCCGATTCCAGTACCGGCGGGCCGTGGACGACTGGGGCGCCAAGCCGGCCGGCCCGGCGATGCGGTACCGTCGATACCAGGCGTAGAACGTGGACCGATGGACGCGCAGCTCCCGCAACGTCTGCCGCACCGACAGGTCCGAGCCCTCCACGAGCCGGATGAGTTCGATCTTCTCGGCCGCCGTCCGTCTCACGTAACGTCCTCCGAGTCGGAGGCCGTCACGTTTTTTTTGAGCAGGCGGTTCTCAAGCACGATCTCGGCCACGACCTGCTTGAGTTGCGCATTCTCCTTGCGCAGATCGCTGACGTCAGTCGAGGTCGCTTCGCGCGTCGTGTCCCCGACCAGCCGCTTCTTCCCCGCCTCGAGAAACTCCTTGCTCCAGCGGTAATACAGATTCGGATTCAGCCCTTCACGACGACACAGCGTCGCGATGCTTTCCTCACCTCGCAAGCCCTCGAGGACGATCCGAATCTTCTCTTCGGCGGAAAAGCGTCGCCGGGTCTTCCGGCGGATGTCCTGAACGACCTTCTCGGCAGACTTTGCGTGGCTCATGGGGACCTCCTCCCCTGGCAGCAAAGTCTCTCTTATCTCACAGCCTCAAACGGTCCACAATGGTTTGACCCCGCACAGTCCAGCACTGATCCACAGCCAGCCGGCACCACTCTGCGCTCCGGCGCGAGGCGCGAATCGGTTCGTCCTCGACGAGCACGAATACTGGGTTCGTGTGCGAGCTGCCCATCACGCGCAGGGCAACCCAGCTGGACTGATCGATCGGCGCCTCGAACGTGACATCGTTCCATTGACCGTCGGCCACGACCTCCGTGCGCTCCACCACCTGGCCGTTGATGATCAGCTCGACCGGGACCCGCCGGCTGGTGCCGATCCGCGCGCGCTCGATGTGCCAGTAGGGCGGCTGAATGAGCGACCGCGCGGCCATTGCCGCGCCCACCTCGTCCTGCTCGGGCGGCAGATAGGCCGTCACCTTGGCCGTGACCGTGGCGACACCGGCACTGGAGAGCCGCACCTCACTGTCGTTCGTGCCGACGTCGAGGCCATTGACGGCGAAGTCCATCAGGTGCGAACGGCCTTCCGAGACGTAGCTCCGACCGTTCTTCGTAGCCTCGGCGAACGTCGTGAAGTCGAGCGGACCGTCGATCTTCGCGTAGGTCCGGGTCATGCCGCCCCGGTCGTCGTAGATGCAGGGAAAGTCAGTCTCACCGCTGATGCGCGTCCGGAAGCCGGTGTTCAGCGTGTGGTACCAGATGTTGAGCTCCCACGGGATCGGCGTGTCGCCCGCCGAGATGAAGTCGACGGCGTCGTGCGTGACGGACATGATGTACTCGTTGGCGCCGATGCCATCGAACCTCGCCATCGTGTAGTTCGGCAGCTCGCTGGTGGGCTCCACCGGCTGCAGGCCCCAGCCCGAGTGGGCGTAGCCGACGACGCCATCCTGCGATTGCCCCCACTGCAGAACCGGCAGTGTCCAGCTGGGCCACTCCTCGATCGTGGAGGTGTTCGGGTAGTCGTCCTCATCCAGCCGGAGCAAGACCAGGTGGCCGGCGTGCGACGACGGGAAACCGGACACCTCGACGTCGTACCGCATCACGTTCTGGTCGGTGGAGAGGTCGTGCACCTCGCCGTCGAAGAATTGTTTCTGGTGGTACCAGCTCGGTCCCCAATTGAGCACACAGGCCACGTTGAGGTCTTCGCCGAGCGCCTGCCGCCACATGTGCTCCGGATCGACCCCTTCTTCAGGGCTTTCGTAGTGGCTGCAGCCGGCGGCGTGCACATGATGGTCGCCGCTCTGCCAGCCGAAGCTCGACAGGTCGGTCCATCGCCTGAGCCGGAACGATTCCTCGACCGTCTCGACACCCTCGGGTATCGTGATCTGCCTCGTCTGCGGGAGGTACTCCGGGCCGCGGGTGTAGGTGACATCGTAGGTGCCCGGTGGCAGGGAGACGTACTCGCCGTCAGCACGATATACCTGGGCGTGGAAATAGAAGTCGGGAAACGTGTCGATCATCGCGGAACGGCGCGAAGGCAGTGGATAGACGCCCACGAGCCGGCCGGGACCAGGCGACGAGTCACCGGCTCGAGCCGCCGGGTCCGCGACGGGCCCGCCCTCCTCGAACGCGCGCCGCCGGGCCAGTGTGACCCGGTAGTCCTCGGGCCACGTCGTCGGGTCATCGTGCACGCGCTCCACGCCGTCCGTGATGACGAACGACGCCATCGTCGGCGAACCGTCGTGATCCGCGACGCGGAGCACCACCTGCACCGACGGCTGGCAGTCGAACAGGACGTCGATCGCGTTTCTGAATCCGAGGTCCTGCGTGCCCTGGCCGACGTGAAAGCCGATGCGGCCCTCACGCTGCCCGGCCGTCGTCGAGTTGATCTGCAGGATGGCGTATTCGAGTGTCACCCCCGACAGGCTCGGCAGCATCGGCCGCCGGCGGTACATCACCAGCTCGAGAAAGCGGTTGGCGCGTTGGCCGGGCGTGATGCGCGTATCGTCGCCTGCCCGCGGCGCGCCGGTCGACCGGTACAGCGCCGGCTCGGCGTTGGGGCTCTCCACCTCGAGCCGGCCCCGCACGGCCCCCTGGTTGTGCACCTTGACGAGCGTCGCTTTCCAGCCGTGCTGCGCGATCTCGGCTGGCGCCGGACCGCGCACGACGCTGACCCGGGCCTCCGGATTGATCTGAACCATGGCCAGCGCGTATCGGTCGAGAATCCGCTGGATCTCCTCGACGACGGCCGGCGTCGGCGCTGCGTCGCGCAGCTCGGACATCCGGCGTGCCTCGGCTTCCGGCAGCTCGCTACCGAGGAATTCGAGCGCCTCCAGCAGCCGGGCGACCTGCGCGATGAACGGCTGCGGCTCGACGTTGGTGACGATCGGCAGTGTCTGTGCGGTCGCCAGCGATGCGGCGCCGACACCGATGAGTACCGCGAGGGCAAGCGACGCGATCTTCCTCATGATGGTTTCCTCGTTCTCCACCCGGAGCCGGGCGGCGCAGTCGTCGGAGTCGTGGTCAGGATACTAGCGCTCCTCGACCTCCTTGATGAAGGCCAGCGTTTCGGCGATGACCTCGTCGGTGACTCGCATGTGCCCACGGTCGGCATAGTGTACGAACCGATGCGCCGCGTTGGCGGTCTCCATCGCTGCCACCATGTCGTGGGCCTGCTGGACAGGGACGGACCGGTCGTCGTCGGAGTGGATGATCAGAATCGGCTTGGTGTTGGCGTTGATCTGGTGGATCGGCGACGCGATCCTCCGCTGCGTGTCGATGTCGCCGTTGATGGGCGTCCAGAGGTTGCCCCACGACAGGGTGTTCAGTTCGTACGGCGCGGCCGCGCTGATCACCGCGCGGACGTCGCTCCGCGCATCCTCCCAGCCGCCGACCTTCTCGTACGGGCCGTCGCCAAGGGTCGCCACCAGCGAGACGAGGTGACCGCCGGCGGAATTCCCGATCAGGTAGACCCGATCCGGATCGACACCGTACTCCTTCGCATGGGCGTGTACCCACCGAATGGCGCACAGGAGATCCTGATACGGCGCGGGCGCCGGTGACGCCGGCACGAGCCGGTAGTCGATCGTCATCGAGAAGAAGCCCCGGGTGGCCCACTCGTAGACATCGAGCCGTTCCCGACCGGCTCGCTCACCCGCTCGCCAGCGTCCGCCGTGCACATAGATGATGGCGGGACTCGGATCCTCGGAGATCGGATATGCCACGTCGGCCATCAGCGCCGAGCCCGCGGCGTGACCGTAGACGACATCCTGCTCGACCACGATGTGGCCCTGCCCCGACACAACGTCCGGGCGCACCGTCGCGACGAGGGCGATGGCGGCGATGACGACGACGAGGCGGGTGGCCGCGATCAGGGTGGGGTGACGCATGGAACCTCCTTCAATCAATTCGACAGTCCACTGAGGCCAACTAGGCCATGGTGTGTGGTGTCGCTCAGCGCGAGGCGCGGACGGCTCGCCATCGCTCGAGCGCCGACACGATCTCGCGGCGTGCCGCCCGGGGTCGCTCCGGATGATGGTTGACGAAGTAGCAGAAAATCACCGGCGCGGTGGATCCAGGATCGAGGATCCCGGCGAGCGCGACCGTGTGCCGCAGCGTGCCGGTCTTGGCCGCGACCGGGGGCAGGCGAGGCCACGCCGCCAGGGTGCCTTCGCCGGGCCGGGCCAGGCCATCGAGCAACGTCCTGCCCCACGGTTGCTCGAGGACCTGCGTGAGCACCCGTACGATGGTCGCGGGTGTCACCAGGTTCGACGACGAGAGGCCAGAGCCGTCCTGGATCCATAGACTCGTCTGAGACTCTGCTTCTTCGTGTCGCAGGCCGGTCACGAAGTCGGAGATGACCTCGACACCATCCTCGAAGCGACCCGTGCCCGCGACCTCCAGGGCCAGCGTCCGTGTCAGCATGTCGGCGTACCAGTTGTGGCTCTCCGTGAGGATCCGCTCGAGGACGACGTCTTTGAGGGGGCGCGACCGAAGCGCGGCCAGCACCGAATTCTGGTCGCCGCCGGCGACCGCCCGCTGCTGCAGCCGCACGGCACCCTCGACCGTCACGCCGGCTTCCTCGAGCGCCTCCCACAGCCGGCGCGCGGCGCGACGCTCCGGCGCCGGGTCGCTGGCGGAGACCACGAACGGGGCTTCGCTGATCGGGTACTCACCGCGCAGCAGGAGCATGTCGGTACCCCACAGCGGCACGAAGTCGAGGGTGCCGGCGCCGTGGCGCTCTCGGCCGACGGTCATCGTGTGGTTGATCACCTCCACGCCGGCAGGAGCCCTGACCAGTCCAGGCTCTCCGACCGAAGCCCCCGGTGCCACACGAACCGTGATCGTGGCTTCATCGACGGCCAGGGCCGCGGTCGGCGTGCCGTGGCGATACGGCAGATCGCCGAAGGAACGATCGGTCGGGTGCGGACGGCCGGGGAAACGACTCGCGTCGACCACCAGGTCGCCGCGGATCCGCGTGACGCCACGAGCGCGAACCTGCTGCGCCAACGCCGCCAGAGGTGCGGTGGCGCCGGTGTCGCCGAACGCCTTACCCCATGTTGGATCGCCGCCCGGTTCGATGATCAGGTCGCCTTCGAGGACAGCGCCGGTGATTGCTGCGGGTGAGGTGAGGCGAGTGAGCCAGCGGTAATCCGCCCCCAGGTGCTCGAGCGCCGCTGCGACCGTGACGACCTTGAGGACCGACGCCGGCACGAAGAGTCGGTCGGCGTTCAATGCCGCGATCACCTCGTGGTCGCCGCCGCCCGGCCGCACAGCCAGGTAGCCTCGGTGAGCGCCGTCGACGGAGGGTGATGTCTGCTGAGCCTCCGCCTCGCGCGGCGACAGCCATCCGGCCGATGTCATGACGGCCATGACGGTCGTGGCCGTCATGACGGCCGCCGTGGCAGCGATCGGAGACAGTAGACGAGGCGGTTTCATGAGGCAGGTCCTAGTGTCCCGAGTGTGACCTCACTGTCCATTCGGCCGGCGCGGCATCCCGCCTGGCGGCGTTCCTCCTCGCTCGACATCTGGCTCACGCCTGTGAGGTGACTATACAGGAAGTTCTAGCGACCCGATGACGCTGGCTCGCGGACTGTGAAATCACCGTATCGTGGACATGCGCACGGGAGTGAAGAGGTGGTCGTCCAGACGGTTGGACGCCGGTGTTCTGCGGCAGCGCCGGATGCAGCCGGAACCTGCTGTTCCGGAATAACGAGAGACATCGCCCGCCGATCGGGTATTCTCACGGTCAGGCATGGTTGGATACGCCATTCTTTTCGCCTCGCTCGTATTCGTCATCTTCGTCGAGGGTCCCCTCCAGCCCTTCTGGATCTGGAACGCACTACCGCTCGGTGCGACCGCTGGGCTCCTTGCCCTCGTCCGACGCCGGAACTGGAGTCCGATCCCGGCCATCGCGTTCGGCGTGGGTGCCGTCGGCATCACCGTCTTCGCGCACGCCGCGTGGCTCTTCGATTGGGACGGCACCGCGACCGGCTCGTCCACATCCGGATTTCTGTTCCTCTTTCTCCCGATCATGGCGTTTGGCGGTGGTCTCGTCCTCTACCTGATCGCGCAGCTGGTCGTGTTTCTCCGTCGGCGCTGACACGCGACGGCCCGCCGCTCGTATTGTGCGCCCACATCTTTACGCCGCGGGCATGGGAAGGCATCGGGTCCTCTCGGGTGGGAGACAACAGGCGATGAAGGTCCACGGAGGCGGACGCCCCTGGGTGACGGTGCGACACGGCGCAGCACGAGGCGTCGCCCCCGTGGCGCTGGTCGCGCTGGTCGCGCTGCTTGCCGCGATGTCGCCACTCGGCACGATGCGGGCGCAACCTGCCGACCCGCCGGACGTCATCTTCATCGCCATCGACGACCTCAACGATTGGGTGGGTGTGTTGAACGGGCACCCCCAAGCCTCGACACCGAACATCGATCGACTGGCCGCGCGTGGGACGCTCTTTACGAACGCCCACGCACCGTCGACGCTGTGCAACCCGTCGCGGACTGCTATCTTGACGGGGCTTCGGCCCTCCACGACCGGTGTGTATGTCAACGCTCCGGATTGGCGCACCGTCGACCGCCTCTCAGGCGTGCCCACCCTACCCCGATATTTTCGGGACCGCGGGTATCGAACGCTCGGCGCCGGCAAGTTGTTTCACGCGCACACGTATTCGGACGCCGGTTTTCGTGGCTTCAACGATCCGGATGCCTGGGACGCCTTCTATCCATCGATCGACCGACAGCTCCCGGACGAGAGGCGTCCCTTCCGCCGACCCAGCAATGGCAATCCGATTGGCGAGTTCTTCGACTGGTCCGGTCTCAGCGCCGACGACTCCGCCATGGGCGACGGACAGGTGGTGTCATGGGCGGAGCGGCAGCTGGCGACCGCGACTGACGGCCCTCGCTTCTTGGGGGTAGGCATCTATCGTCCGCATCTCCCGTGGTACGTTCCCCGGTCGTACTTCGACCGGTATCCGCTGGAGGACATCGAGCTGCCGCTGACGCTGGCCGATGACCTCGACGATGTCCCGGAGGCTGCGCTGCGTGACGCGCGCAGCGGGTTTCTGCCGGCGATGGACCTGCACGACTGGATTGTCGGCGAGGATCGCTGGGCCGAGGGTGTGCGGGCGTATCTTGCGAGCATCAGCTTCGCCGACGCCATGGTCGGTCGACTCCTCGATGCGCTCGATCGGAGTGGTCGCGTCGACGAGACGATCATCGTGCTGTGGTTCGATCATGGCTGGCATCTCGGGCAGAAGCAGCGGTGGCGCAAGTCGACCCTGTGGGAGGAGGCGACGCGCGTCCCGATGATCATCGTCGCGCCAGGTGTCACGGCACCGGGCTCCCGCACGGCACGTCCCGTGTCACTACTCGATCTCTATCCGACCCTGACTGCGCTTGCCGGTCTCGAGATGCCCGCGCACACCGAAGGGACGAGCCTCGTGCCGCTGCTCGAGAACCCGGATGCCCCGTGGGAGCATGCAGCGGTTACCACCTACGGGTACCGGAACCACGCCGTCAGGGACGGCCGATATCGCTACATCCGATATGCGGATGGGTCCGAGGAACTCTACGACCACGAGCGTGACCCACACGAGTGGACCAACCTGGCATCACAGTCCGCCTCCGCCGACATCAAGCGTCGCCTCGCGTCATGGTTGCCGGATCAGGATGCGCCAGACGCGCGGCGGTAGCTCCCGAAACGCTTCCCACCGGTTCGGATCATTTCCTCGCGTCGGCTCTTGAACGCGACGCGCCGTGAGGACAGGGTCGCCTCGCCGGATGGGCTCTTGTTTTTCGGTGCCGAAATTTATATTGACAACGTAGAGTCATAATGACAGCATATTGTCGTATGGGAGGGGGCGGAACATGACGAGGCCCCGTCGCCCCAGGCGGGAGAGCGGTGTATGACAGACACAAGGCAAGCCGCGGCGCTCCGGGATCTGATGCTGGAAGTATTCCGCCTGAACGGGGCACTTCTGCGGCACGGCGCCACGTTGACGGCGCCGGTCGGGCAGACCCAAGCGCGATGGCAGGTCATCGGCGCCGTGGCCGAGGCCAACCGGACGGTGCCTCAGGTCGCACGTCGGATGGGCATGTCACGCCAGGGTGTGCAGCGGGTTGCCGACCTGTTGGCGGACGAGGGCATCGTGACGTTCGAGCGCAATCCAGACCACGTCCGGTCACCGTTCCTCACGCTCACGCCAAAGGGCCGACACCTCGAGCGTACGCTCGGGAATCGGGGCGCGAAATGGTCGGAGTCGATGGCGGAGGGGATGGATGCCCGTGACCTCGAGAAGACCGTGTCGGTCATTCGCGAGGTCATCGACCGGCTGGACACGACTTCGTAGGAAGGACACACCATGGCAGTCAACGAAGAGCTTCGCAGTTTCGTCAGGAACGGACTCGAGCAGGGCATGTCGCGGAACGAGCTCCAGGACGTGTTGACTCGAGCGGGCTGGGCCCTCGATGACGTCGGTGGCGCTCTCAGGAGCTTTGCGGAAATTGCGTTTCCGATTCCCGTACCACGCCCGCAGCCCAATCTTTCCGCCCGCGACGCGTTCATGTATCTGCTGCTGTTCATGACGCTGTATGTGAGCGCGTTCAGCCTGGGCCAACTGATATTCCAGTTCATCGACCAGGCATTTCCGGATCCAGCGGCGTCCGGGTTCTCGGCGGAGTACATGCGGCAGGCGATTCGCTGGCCCGTGGCCGCCTTGATTGTGGCGTTCCCCGTCTTCCTGGGCATGGCGCGGTTGATCGCCCGAGATCTGTCGGCGGATCCATCCAAGCGTGGGTCAAAGGTGCGGCGCTGGTTGACGTACGTCACGCTGTTCGTGGCGGCGAGCATCCTGATTGGCGACGTGACAACTCTCGTCTACAACGTGCTGGGTGGCGAGCTGACCGCTCGGTTCCTTCTCAAGGCGCTTACCGTTGGTGGTATTGCCGGCACGGCGTTCTGGTACTACCTGTCCGATCTCCGGCGGGACGAGCGGGAGGCTCGGTCATGACCAGCAGCCCACCCAGCAGAACCGTTGTCGGAGTGGTTGCCATCGTCGTGGTCGCCGCCGCGGTCGTCGTCGGGCTCGTGCGGCTCGGTTCCCCGAGTGAGGAGCGCAGCCGCCGGTTCGACGAGCGACGAGTGGAGGACCTTCGTCGTATCGCCGACAACGTCGACTTGTACTTGACGCGTGAGGGAACCCTGCCCACGTCCTTGGAGGCGTTGCGGGCATCGCCGCTGCCGCCGATCCGCATCACCGATCCGGCACGTGGAACCCTCTACGAATATGCCGCGACCGGAGACACCACCTTCGAGCTGTGCGGCCAGTTCGACGCCGAGCGCTCCCGGCGGCGGCCTAACGAGTTCTGGGCGCATCCCGCGGGCCGCTACTGCTTCGAGCTGGACGGGCAGGAGTTTCGTCGCCGGCCGCGCCGGCCGTGACGCTCGACAGACTCGAGATCACGCTGGCCTCGCCGACCTTTCGTCTGGAAAAGCGATCGTCCGGCCTCACTCTGACCGCAGCCCTTCCATGGGGAAGGGCCACGTCACCGAACCGCGGCCTGCTGTGCGGGAGGGGGGCAGCAGCACGGACCGACTGCAGCCTCGAAATTCGCGCGTCACGTGGCTCACGTTCGGAGAATCGTCCAGTGTGCGGACGATTGCAGGGTATATCATTGGCTGATATGCATCAGAATTGAAGAATTCCATTACCATTTGCGTGCGACTGTCGAGGTCGAGTCGACATTATTCGGGGAACGTACGGCGTCCACATCATCACGCTCCAAGTATTTATGATCCGTGTATACAGACCGTGTATACAGAACAGGTTGGCAAAACATGCAGGACACGACTGGAGAGCATATGGAGAGCGAAGGCAAGTGCCCGGTGTTGGGCGGACCTCACAGACACACGGCGGTCGGGACCACCTCGAACCAACACTGGTGGCCGAATCAGTTGAACCTGAAGGTGCTCCACCAGAACTCTTCCCTGTCCGATCCTATGGGCAAGGAGTTCAACTACGCTGAGGAGTTCAAGGCACTTGACCTGGATGCACTGAAGAAGGACATCGAGGCGGTGATGACAACGTCGCAGGATTGGTGGCCGGCCGACTACGGTCACTATGGGCCGCTCTTCATTCGAATGGCGTGGCACAGCGCAGGCACGTATCGTATCGGCGACGGCCGCGGCGGCGCATCCTCCGGCACCCTACGTTTTGCGCCCCTCAACAGTTGGCCTGACAACGTGAACCTCGACAAGGCGCGCCGGTTGCTCTGGCCGATCAAGCAGAAGTATGGCCGGAAAGTCTCGTGGGCCGACCTGATGATCTTCACCGGGAACTGTGCCCTGGAGTCGATGGGATTCAAGACGCTCGGTTTCGCCGGCGGCCGCGAGGACGTCTGGGAGCCGGAAGAGGACATTTACTGGGGGTCTGAGACCACGTGGCTTGGAGACGAGCGCTACCGCGGCGACAGGGAACTCGAGGGGCATCTCGGCGCCGTGCAGATGGGCCTGATCTACGTGAATCCGGAGGGGCCGAACGGCAACTCGGATCCGCTCGCGGCAGCCAAGGACATTCGAGAGACGTTCGGCCGCATGGCGATGAATGACGAGGAAACGGTGGCGCTCATTGCCGGCGGACACACGTTCGGCAAAGCCCACGGTGCTGCCGATGCGGACAAGTACGTCGGTCCCGAACCCGAGGGTGCCGGTCTCGAGGAGCAAGGTCTTGGCTGGAAGAGCGGCTTTGGCAGCGGCAGAGCGGGCGATTCGATCTCCAGTGGCCTGGAGGGCGCATGGACCACCGAGCCGGTGAAGTGGGACAACAACTTCTTCGACAACCTGTTCGGATACGAGTGGAAGCAGGTGCAGAGTCCTGCCGGTGCGACGCAGTGGACTCCAACGGATGCATCTGCAGAAGGCACCGTGCCGGATGCTCACGATCCGTCGAAGAGGCACGCCCCGATTGCGTTCACGACGGACCTCGCACTGAAGGTGGACCCGATCTATGCGCCGATCTCGAAGCGCTTCCACGAGCACCCGGAGGAGTTCGCAGACGCCTTCGCCAAGGCGTGGTACAAGCTGACGCACCGCGACATGGGGCCCCGCACGCGGTGTCTCGGCCCGTTGGTTCCTGCGGCGCCGCAGTTATGGCAAGACCCCGTCCCCGATGTCACGCATGAGTTGATCGGGGCGCAAGACATCGCTGCCCTCAAGGGCACGATCCTCGCGTCAGGACTGTCCGTGTCGCAATTGGTCTCGACCGCCTGGGCATCGGCGGCAACGTTCCGCGGCACTGACAAGCGCGGTGGGGCGAATGGGGCGCGCATGCGCCTCGCGCCGCAGAAGGATTGGGCAGTCAACCAGCCGGCCGAACTGGGGAAGGTGCTGCAGACCCTGGAGGAGATTCAAACGGCATTCAACAGCTCGCAGTCCAACGGGAAGATGGTCTCGCTCGCTGACGTGATCGTTCTAGGCGGGTGCGCAGCCGTCGAGGACGCTGCGAAGAACGCCGGGCACGACGTGCAGGTTCCCTTCTCGCCGGGGCGAACGGACGCGTCGCAGGAGCAAACCGACGTGGACTCATTTGCCGTGCTCGAACCGACCGCCGACGGGTTCCGCAACTACCTTGCACACGGACACCAGAGAGCGGCAGAGGAGTTGCTGGTGGACCGTGCGCACATGCTGACGCTGACCGCTCCTGAGATGACGGTGCTCGTCGGCGGCATGCGCGTCCTGCATGCAAACGTCGGGCAGTCCGAACGCGGGGTCTTCACCACGCGGCCGGAGATGTTGACCAATGATTTCTTCGTGAACCTGCTCGACATGAACACCAACTGGCAGGCGTCCTCCGCATCCGAGCACGTGTTCGAGGGACGCGATCACGGGACGGGCGATCTCAAGTGGACCGGCACCGCCGTCGACCTCGTCTTCGGTTCGAACTCCCAGCTCCGAGCCAGCGCGGAAGTCTACGCCTGTGACGACTCGCAACAGGCGTTTGTGAGGGACTTTGTGGCTGCGTGGGACAAGGTGATGAATCTTGATCGCTTCGACCTTGCCTGACCCCAGCGAGGTGAGCGCTCCGCACCGTACGTCGTGACGACCAGCATGAACTGGCGGTGCATGGCGAAGAGGATGAGGATGACGGCCGGGAGTTGACGAGGAGCGCTCACTCCTCGATGTCGGCCTTGCCTGTCGGTCCGCCGGACTCGTCGACCGACGCGTCCGCAACATCCCGCCGCTGGACGGCGAGTTTATCCAGCTTCTTGAACCGGGCCGCATTGCGTCGCCAGCGATTCGCTTCGTCGGCGGGTAACGTGCCGGAGTACTTGCCCGCAACCCGTATCGACCGTGTCACGGTACTGTGAAAGGTGACGCGCACGTCGTCGCAGATGTTGATATGGCCGACCAGTCCGGTGCCGGCCGCGAAGACGCATCGTTTTCCGATGCGTGTGCTGCCCGACACACCACACAGTGCCGCCATCACCGTGTGCGCTCCGACGTGCACGTTGTGGCCTATCTGGCAGAGATTGTCTAGCTTGACGCCGTCCTCGACGACGGTGTCCTCGATGGTACCGCGATCGATCGCGGTATTCGCTCCGATCTCGACATCGTTGCCAATCTCGACGCTCCCCAGCTGCGGCACCTTGACCCAGGCACTGTGATCCCGGGCGAAGCCAAAACCGCCTGCGCCGATTACCGCGCCAGGGTGCAGCACGCAGCGCGCGCCAATGCGGATGTCGTCCATGACGGTCACGCGGGCGACGAGCCGCGTTGCTGCGCCGACGCGAACGTTGGCTCCAACCACAGAACCTGGCCCCACGACCACGGACTCGCCCAACTCCGTATCATCCCCTATGATCACATGCGGACCGGTCTGCGCTGACGGCGGTACGACAGCGCTCGATGCGATGATGGCGGTTGGATGAATTCCAGGACTCATCGTTGGGGAGGGGTGCAGGAACGCGGCGATTCGAGCGTACGTCGCATACGGGTTCGGCGTGACCAATGCGGCCACCGGGCAGTCCGACTGGAGCTCGCCCTCGAGGATCACGGCTGCGGCGTGAGTGCGTCCCAGCGCCGAACGGTAGTGAGGATTCGCCACGAAACTGACCGCATTCGTCCCTGCCCCGGACAGGGTGCCAACGGTCTCGACGACGACATCTGGCTGTCCGTGTAGCTCACAGCCGAAGCTCTTCGCGAGCTCAGCTAACGTCGCATGCATGGCGTCGAGCGGTCGGCAGACCGGGCGGGACAGCAAGGCCTCGACATCGTCCGGTCGCGTGGTACGGCGCAATCGGGTTCGAGGGGCTCGTCGAGTCGGTTTGGCACCAGGAGTCTCTGGGGACGGTCGGCGACCGAGATCTTGCGAACGGGTCATTCTATCATTGCGGCGCAGTATAGTGGACCGGCTAGCATCAAACGGGTCGCGCACAGTGGTCAAGATTCTCGCAGTCGACCGCCACCGCGTTGGGTGCATAGAAAGACGTGGTAGAAGTCCTCGCGATCGTTCACCGGATGCCCCTGTGTGGAGTTGTTAGGATGGCGATTGGATCGAAACGGCTCTTCGGCCTGCTGAAGAAGAAGCGGCGGCGGGTAAAGACCAACATATCGCGTTCCCCGCCCCCGATCGTAATTCGGAGACCGGCGCCTTACTCGTCGCAAGGAGCCCAGGCGCGAGTACCCCCGCTCGTCCCGGTGTGCGTCACCCGACGCCGGAGGTCGGCGGCGCAGGCCTGTGAGTTCGTGTGTGCTTCCATCTTCGGTGGGACCACAGCCACGTGGCAGGGTACGTGATGATCTGTCGCTCCAGACGTCGAGCAAAGGCCTCGGTGATGCAGCCCTTCTCGGTGGCTCCGGGGTCGTGAGCTAGAACTTCGGGTACCACCTCATAGAAACCGCGTCGTAGTCTGTTTGTGCTCAGAAAAATCACGGTGCAGTTCAGTTTGCGTGCGATTCTCTCTACGCTCCAAGACACCGGCGTATCCTGATTCAAGAACTGTGTCCAGTACGCATGCTGGGTAAGAGGCGCCTGGTCGGCAGCGAAGGCGGTGACAGTCGGGGCATGTCTGTTCCTTGCCATGTCCTTATATGCATCACCGACGGAAATGAGGCGCGCACCGAAACGCGTCCTGATGCGACGTGCCAGACGATCGAAGGGTGTGTCGGACAGTGGCTGATACACGATCCCCAGCGTGCCGGGAATCGCGAGACCAAGACTTGCCCCAGTCCATTCCCAGTTGCCGTAATGGCCCAACACCACGATGATGCTCCGCTTCTGCTCGAACAGGTCCTTGAACAGGTCCGGATTCCTGATGACACACCGTGCTCGTATCTGCTCCTCGCTCATCCCGAGTATCTTGAAGGCCTCGAGCCAGAAGTCATAGAAGTAGGCGTAGAACGCCCTGGCCAGCTCATCGATCTCCTCTCGAGACTTGTCCGGAAAGGAGCGCTCGAGGTTGTGGGTGACGACCGTCCTGCGGTAGCGCACGACATGGAAGACGAGGACGTAGAAGCAGTCAGATACCCAATACAGGAGCCTGAAAGGCAGCGCGGACACCATGAGCACGAATGAGAGGATCAGATAATAGGCAAGGCGGTGCATGCAGAACCATCGCGTCGCTTCGTCGGCGGGCAACCTATCCGAGTAAGCTCGATCCGGACCGAAACTCTCGACCGTGCGGTCAGGGCCGGCTTTTCTGCGCCGTAGTGCGTCGGAACATCTGCGCCGGGGTTGATCGGGTAGATGGATTTAGCCACGGTGGTAGCTGCCTGTACCGGCGATTCCCGGATGGGTCATGGGTCGGTCTCTTGCCCGTTCAGCAGCGCAGACGATCGGCAATCTCGCGCACGGTTTGGTAATCGAAGATATCACTGAGCCTCGGCCGAGCGCGTGTTCAGGGTCGGATCTCGGAGCTGAATTGGGGTCAACCTGTCAGGCGGTGGAGCTCCCTCTCTCCTCACCTCGTCGCGGGCACTCAGGATCCGGCCTGAACCGCCTCCCACGCCCGCCAGAACCCCGGTCCTACCTTCAGATGGAAAGTGACGGAATAGGGCAAGGCACGAGTGAAAGCGAATGTCATGGCGGCGTGCGCGAGACCCAGGACCCAGAGGTTCGGAGCCCGCGAGTAGATCCAACAGGCGATTCCGCCAAGCAGCAGAGTGGCCGGCGCGAGAAAGGGATTGGGGAGGTGGAGTAGGGCGAAGATCGACGCCGCCCCGACGATCGGCCTCCAGGTCCCCCCGATCGCCTCGCGGAGGCGCCGGTAGAAAAAACCCTGGAGCGCGTACTGCTGCACCAGGCCGACTGCGACGTGCCCAGCGATCGTGAACCACCAGGGGTCTTCGGTCCCGTGCCACTCTCTCAGCCAGAGTACGGGAAGCAGGGAGAGCACGAGAAACGGGCCGAAGAATACGAGCGCCAGAAAGCTGGCCCGCCGGAACGTGTCCTGTCGTGCACCGATCGACCGCCAACCCTCCTTCCGTCGCAGGTGACCCCGAATCGCAACAACGAAGAAGACGACGACGCATACCCCGAGATCACCTGGGAACGAGTGTCGCCAGGGCCACAGATAGGTGGTCAGCAGGATCGTCGCCACTGCCAGCTCCACCGTCGCTTGCCGAGGTCGAGCCAGAGAATCCGCTTCGAGGTCCGATCTCACTGCCCGCTCCTCGGAGGTCCGTGGTCGGCAGAGTCTGCCTCGATACCCGAGGCGGACGATCGCCGGACTCTGGGTAAGGCGGTGTATGCAGAACCATCGCTTCGCTTCGTCGGCGGGCAACGCATCCGAGTAAGCTCGATCCGGACCGCCACTATCGAAAGTGCCGTCAGGCGGGCCGGCTTTTCGCCTTCCCGATCTGAATCACCTCGGCAGCGATCGTACGACCGGCGTCGGTCGCATCCGGCATCGTCGATTGGAAGGGCTCGTAGACCTGCCCCACGTCGTACATGTGGCGAACTTGCCGGTTGGGCTTGATCCAGTTTGGTGGACGGATTAGTTAAGCTGCTGAGCCATTCATCTGTCGCTCGAACGCCGCCGGACTGAGCTGACCGAGCGTCGAGTGACGACGCTGTTGGTTATAGAACACTTCAATGTAGTCGAAGAGCTCCATCTTGGCTTCCCCGTGGCTCGCAAACTGCTCGCCGAGTTCACTCTTCACACTCGAGAAGAAACTCTCCATCACGGCGTTGTCCCAGCAGTTGCCGCGGCGGCTCATGCTGCAGACGATGCCGCGTGCGTCGAGGCGGGCCTGATAGGCCTCACTCGCGTACGTACAGCCCTGATCGGAATGATGCAGTAACCCGACGTCCGGGCAGCGGCGCTTGACAGCCATCTCGAGGGCCTTCAGGGTGAGATGGCGGTCGTTCACGGCACTCACGGCCCATCCGACAATGAACCGCGAGAACAAATCCAAGATCGCCGCCAGATACAACTTCCCGCTGCTGCCGATGACGAACTCGGTGGTGTCGCCGACCCACCGCTGGTTCGGCGCCGCCGCGTCGAACTGACGGGCGAGCAGGTTGTCGGCCACCGGCTGATCGTGCGCACTCATCGTCGTGACGGTGTACCGCTTCCGCACGCGCGCTTGCAGGCCCTCCTCCTGCATTAATCGCACGACCCGCTTGCGGCTGACGCGCTCGTCGTGGTCGATGAGGTCTTCGTGAATCCGTGGGCTGCCGTACCGATGCTTGCTCTGCTCGAACGCCGCGCGCACCAGCACCGTCAACCGGCGGTCCTCACGCGCATGCGCCGACTCCGGTCGCACGCACCACGCGTAAAACCCACTCCGCGTCACCTGCACGCATCGACACAGAATCGTGACCGTGTGCGAGGCCTTCTCCACCGCAATGAACCGGAATCTTACCGGCTCTGCTTCGCGAAGAAGGCCGTCGCTTTTTTTAGGATGTCACGCTCCTCTTGGAGAATACGATTCTCTTTCCGCAGGCGGGCCAACTCCTCCCGCTCCGCGGTGGTCAGGCCCGTCCTGCCGTGCGTGCGATCCGCCCGCGCCTGCTCGACCCAATTCCGGAGCGACGACTCCGTCAGGCCCAGGTCGCGCGCGGCGCTCGCGACGGTCTGTTCTTGGTCGAGGACCAACCGCACCGCACTCGCCTTGAAGTCGTCCGTGAAGCTCCGGCGCGGACGTCGGGATTGTGTGTCTGCCATGGTCGACATCGTATTCCCCTTTCGGAAGATGTCCACCAAAGCGGATCAAGCCCAGGTAGTGCACTAACGCGGAAAACACGTCGGGCGTGAATTGTGGTTGCGACTGGAGACGCCTCAACATATGTGAGTAGAGCGATGCTTCTTTCGGGCCGAGTGTTCGAACGTTCTGTCCGACTGTCAACGTCTCGACAGCGACATCACGGAGCCGCGAAAGCGATGCGTGCGTCCGTTCAGGCACATTTCGAGCACCGAGCCGATCCAGCATGGTCACCATGCGCGCTTCGAACGCCTCCGGGTCGTACGTCTTTCTAAACAGCGACCGAACACCTGCAAGGAGTTGCTCGCGCGACATCTGAGCCGGGACGATGTTCGTGTCCCACGGCGCCGCGGTCGGTGTCTGCGCGTCACCGAAGTCGACCAAGCGGTTCGCATCTTTCATGCGTGCGTGAAGGGGGGTAGCAGGCGGCGCAACGAGAGCACCCAGCGTGAAGATGGGAACCGGCGCTGCCATCGCGAACTCATACTGGCGGTCGAAGATGTCGAGGTCATCCGCATCGAATCCCACGATCAAGCCACCCGTGACGGTGATGCCGTGATCCACGTAGGCACCGACCTGCTCCAGCAGATCGATCTTGGTGTTCTGACGCTTCTTCGTTTCCTTCAAGCTCTCCGGGTTGGGCGACTCGATCCCGATGAACACGGAATGAAGCCCAGCGTCGGCACACATCTGCAGAAGCTCGGGATCCTTCGCCGCATCGATGGAGGACTGTGTGAAAAACGACACGGGGCCGTACTCCCGCTGGGCGTTCCAGTGCCGGATGGCTGCCAGCAGCTCCTTGCAGCGAGACCGGAAGACGGTGAAATTGTCGTCGGCGAAGAAGACGCTCCGATAGCCAAGGTCGTAGACCAGGTCAAGCTCTTGGAGCACCTGTCCGATGGGTTTGTGCCTCTGCTTACGCCCGAGGTACTGAATGACGTCGCAGAATTCGCACTCGAATGGACACCCGCGCGACGTCTGGACGGTTACCGTCAAGGCGCGATCGTTGGGAAATAGATCCCACCGTGGAATGGGTGAGTCCTTCAGATCGGGCTTGGTGCCAACATACTCATCCTGCCAGTGGCCATCGTCGAGATGTGCAAACAAGCCCGCGGCGATGTCTTCGACCTCTCCCCGTACGAGGAATGTCGCAATGGTCGCGCACCAAATCCGGAGACAGGGACGCGATCGGACCACCGATGATTACCGTCTTTCCCCGGCGTCGAAACTCCCCTGCGATGGCCTTCATCCGGCTCCATTGCGACACCTTGCCCGTAATACCGATGAAGTCCGCATCCATGTTGAAGTCGACCCGAGCCACGCTCTCTTCGCACAGCCGAATCCGCCACTCTCTCGGCACCATCGCCGCAATCGTAGTCAAGGCAAGGTCCGCGATGTAAGCCGTCGGCGCAAAGCCGATGGCCTCGAACACTTCTGCACCGTAGTACGTCGGACAATCTGCCGCGGGGTTGATCAGGTAGATGGACTTAGCCATGGTGGCAGCCGCCTGTACCCGCGATTCGCGAATGCGTCATGGATCGATCTCTTGCCGGTTTAGCGGCGCAGACGATCTGCAATCTCGCGCAGGGTGGGATGGTCGAAGATGTCACTGATATCGACTTTGCCAGGATACCGTTCATCGACGGCGAGTGCAATCGCGACCAATGTGACTGAACTGATGCCGACCTCGAGCAGATTGTCATCCGGGCCGATCAGGCGTTCTCTCGACAATTCGCGGCAAATGAGCTCGAGTTCAGCGACAAGCGGATCATCGTCCGTACTGTCTGCGGATACAGACCGCGCCACCTGTTCAAGCACATCATCGAACTCGCCGTCCAGGTAGGCGTCGAGCAAGGCGGCGCGCTGCACCTTGCCGCTGGTGGTTTTCTTGATCTGCCGGACGGGAATGCCCCGGTCCACTTCGAGGCCGGTCCGCTCGCCGATCTTCAGCCGGACCTTCTCGGCCAGGAGCCTGAAGGTATCCATGTCACGGCGAAACAGCGCGAACACCACGAGCTCCTCCGTCTGGCTTCCGTGCGTTCGTGTTCCTCCAACGACCACCCTACCCAGATCAAGCCCCTCGACCTCTGCGGCTATCTCTTCGAGGTCATGGGGATAATAATTCTGCCCATTGACGATGATGAGGTCCTTCGATCGACCGATGATGACCAGGTCATCATCAACGAAGACACCGCAATCACCTGTTCGCAGCCAACCGTCGGCGGTAAAGAGCGAGTCGGTTGCCGCTGGGGCCCCGTAGATTCGCTTCGTGACGCTGTCGCCCAGGAGCTGAATGTGACCGAGTGTGTCGGCTGCGAGCACTCGGTCGGAATCGTCGACGATCCGAATCTCGACGTCACGAACGGCGCGCCCGACCTTGACGAAGCTGACCGCATCATCGTCGCCCGGCTCGACCGTCTGATACCTCTCACCGACACGCAATGAGTGCCGGTCCACGATGATTCTCGAGGGCTCATCTCCGACCTGCGGCATGGAGACCGCGAGCGTCGCTTCCGCGAGACCGTACGCCGGACACATGACGTGCCTTTTCAGGCCATAGGGTGCCAACGCCTCGAGAAACTCCTCGCACAGCGAGTAGGAAATGGGCTCAGTGAACCGTACCGGCTTTGTCGGAGGGCCTATTCCTTGAGAGGATGGGTTCCATGGCACGAGCAAGTCGGTATGCCCCCGAGGTACGAGAGCGGGCCGTTCGCATGGTCCGGCAGCACGAAGCCGAGTACGCGTCGCAGTGGGCCGCGATCGGGTCGATCGCGAGCAAGCTGGGATGCACGGCCGAGACGCTGCGCACATGGGTGCGGCAGGCGGAGCGGGATGCGGGGCAGCGCGCCGGGCTGACGACGGACGAGCGGCACCGGCTCAAGGAGCTGGAGCGCGAGAATCGCGAACTGAAGCGGGTGAATGAGATCTTGCGCAAGGCGTCCGCGTATTTTGCCCAGGCGGAGCTCGACCGCCGAGCGAGATGATGGTCGGCTTCATCGACGACCATCGCGATGTCTATGGGGTCGAGTCGATCTGCGCCACGGTGCCGATCGCCCCGTCGACGTACTTCCGGCACAAGGCCCGGGCCGCGGATCCCACGCGTCGTTGCGCCCGGGCCCACCGGGACGACGAGCTGCGGCCCGCCATCCAGCGCGTGTGGGACGAGAACTTTCAGGTGTATGGTCCGCGGAAGGTCTGGCGGCAGCTCCGTCGGGAAGGGGTCCGTGTCGCGCGCTGTACGGTGCACCGACTGATGCGCGAGATGGGGCTGGCCGGCGCTGTGCGGGGCCGCGCGTGGGTGACGACCACGCACGGGCACGCGGCCACGGATCGGCCGCGCGATCTCGTCGAGCGAGACTTCACCGCGACGCGGCCGAATCAACTCTGGGTCTCCGACTTTACGTACGTGGCCACGTGGCGCGGCTTTGTCTATGTGGCGTTCGTGATCGACGTGTTCGCCCGACGGATTGTCGGCTGGCGCGCGTCCGCGTCGTTGCGTACCGACCTGGCGCTCGATGCGCTCGAGCAGGCGATCCACGATCGTAGCCACGCCGAGACGGGCGACCTCGTACACCACAGCGATCGAGGCACGCAATACCTCTCGATTCGTTACACCGAGCGCCTGGCCGAAGCGGGCATCGAGCCGTCCGTCGGCAGCCGGGGCGATTCGTATGACAACGCCCTCGCCGAGACGGTGATCGGGTTGTTCAAGACGGAGGTGATTCGGCGACGCGGCCCGTGGCGGAGTCTTGAAGCGGTGGAATTCGCCACGCTCGCGTGGGGCGATTGGTTCAACACGAAGCGGCTGCTCGAACCGATCGGGTACGTGCCGCCGGCAGAGTACGAAGCGCGCTACTATCAGCAGGCGGCGGTGGCCTGAGTCACGTAATTCGCTCTCCGAAGATCCCGGTACGATTCAACCCCCCAACTGCCGCCAGAGGGGGCAGTCGCCCCCCGAGCCAACGTCACCGGCGCACCGCCCGAAAGAGCCACCTTCTTGACTGCGCGCTCGGACATCGAAAAGAACCCGATCCACTGACCGTCGGGCGAGAAGAAGGGCGTCCTGGGAACACTCCCTTCGGTGCCGGCGAGCGGCTGGGCCTCGAACTCGTCCAGGGCGCGCAGATAGATCCGGTCGTTCGCCAAGTAGGCGACATGGGTGCCGGTCGGCGAGATGGCCACACCCCGGAACACGTAACGTAGTTGTGTCTCCGGCAACACGATCGATGTGCGGGTGACCGGTGCGGGCGGACCCGGCGCAGGGCGCGTGAGGCTCCAGACGCCAAGGCCACCGAGGACAAGGGTGACCACAGCGGTCGCGACGATGCCAACCGGACGCTGCCAGAGAGCCGACTGCACGGGCGGGCTCGTCTCAGCCGTGGCATCGCCCGGCGTCGCAAGAGCCTCCTCGATCTCGATACGCGCAACCGCGATGTCCGGAGTTCGGTGCCTCCGCCTGCGTTCCAGGCACCGACGGAGCAATCGGCGTACGCCTGGAGGACTGGTCGACGGAAGGTCCTCCCAGATCGGGTCCGCGCGCAGCACGGCCGCCAACGTGTCCGAGACCGTCGCACCTTCGAACAACCGCCGCCCCGTTAGCATCTCGAAGAGGACCACACCGAACGCCCAGATGTCGGTGCGTCTATCCACGGTCTTCCCGCGTGCCTGCTCCGGGCTCATGTACGCCGCCGTTCCCATCAGCACGCCCATCTTCGTGGCCGCTGCGGTCATGGTCGGTGAGTTCGCGGCTTCAGCTTCCGTCTGCTCCGGCTCCAACGCCTTCGCCAGCCCAAAGTCCAGCACCTTCACCACGCCCTCGGGGGTGACCTTGATGTTGGCCGGTTTCAGATCGCGGTGGATGATGCCTTGCTCATGCGCAGCTTCTAACGCTTCAGCGATCTGTTTGGCGATGGGCAGGGCTTCGTCGAGGGGGATGGCGCCCTGGCTGATACGGTCTTGCAACGTGGGGCCTTCGACCAGTTCCAGCACCAGCGCGTGCGTCTCACCGCTATCTTCCAGGCCGTAGATCGCGGCGATGTTGGGATGGTTGAGCGACGCCAGCACCTGCGCCTCGCGCTTGAACCGAGCCAGTCGTTCGGGGTCTTGGGCGAAGTCCTCGGGCAGCACCTTCAGCGCCACGTCCCGGTTCAGCTTTGGATCATGGGCCCGATACACCTCGCCCATGCCGCCTGCGCCGATCTGGGCGGTGATCTCATAGGGGCCGAGGCGGGTGCCTGCGTCCAGTGCCATGACTGTGAGGAAAGACGCTGAGAGTATACCGCTCCCGGCGCGTGCGCTGCCTGACGGGACTACTGCCCCGTTGTCACCCGCGCCTGCAGCTCCGCGTCCCAGTTGAGTTGACCGTGATTGGCGATGACGCCGCCTCGCCAACCGCGACGATCATCAAGAATCGCTGTCCGTCAGGAGACAGGTCGTAATTCTGCTTGCCCACATGTCCCAGCGCGCGTGAGGAGAACAGCGCCTGGGGCGTGCCCGGCTGCAGGTCGTCATCGCCCGTGAGCTCGACAGCCATCAGGCTGCGATCCGGCGCAAGATAGAACAGCTCCTTCCCGTCGCGCCGCCATTCGGGATGGGAGCCGCCCCCTCTGGACACCTGGATCTTGGTCTCGAGTTCGGGAAAGGACTGCAGCCAGACCTCCCAGGTGCCAGACTCGTTGGACTCATATGCGAGCCAGTGATCATCAGGTGACAGGCGTAGGTTGATTTCCGCCGCTGCACTCTCGAGTATCGGCCGAGGCGTTCGCTCGTCGCCATCACCGACCGGCAGCACCCCGACGTCCGTGGCGGACGTGTCCATGTAGACGATGAAACGGCCGTCGAGCGACCAATCAACCGGAATGACGAATGCCTCGGATTCGAGAAGAAGCTCCTCATCCTCCGCACCCAATGTGCTTCGTCGGTAGATATCGGCCGCCCCTGTACGTCGTCAGACCAATCCGGTCCATTGAGTCTGTTTATTAAGAGAGACTTTCTGCGGGCTCGCCGCCTTCGGCGGCATGTGTAGATTCTCTCGTTTCCGTTGTACCAACGTCCTCCGTTTGATCGCCTCACGCCGGGCAAGGATCGTCGACCGCCGTCCTTCATAGACGTCGGCCGGCGTCACGTTCGCCAAGGCCTCGTGGAGACGGCGGTGATTGTAGTCGTCGACGAAGCGGGCGACGGCTCGTTCCAGTTCCCAGGGGCTGTAGTACTTCTCAAGCTTGACCACGTTCTTCATCGACCGATGGTACCGTTCGATCTTGCCTTGCGTCATCGGATGATACGGCGCCCCGCGCGTGTGCGCGAGCTGATGGCTCTCCAGATAGTCCGCCAGTTCCCGCGAGACGTAGCACGGGCCGTTGTCGCTCAAGAGCCGTGGGCGATGGACGACCCGCACCCGATCGATACCGGTCTTCGCGCGGGCCAGGTCGAGCGTCTCCATCACGTCTGACGCCTGCATCGACGTCCGCAGCATCCAGGCGACGATGTAGCGTGAGTAATCATCCAGCACCGTCGACAGGTAGTACCAGCCCCAGCTGACCACGTGCAGGTAGGTGAAGTCCGTCTGCCAGAGTTCATTGGGGCAATGCGTCGGATGCTGAAACGTCTTAGCGGCCGACAGCACCACGAAGGCCGGGCTCGGAATCAAGTCGTACGCCTTGAGGATCCGATAGACGCTTGATTCCGAGAGAAAATGGCCTTCCCGGTCCGTGAACTGCCAGGCCAACTCGCGCGGCGAACGTTCCGGGTCGGCCAACGCGGCGTCGACCACCTGCTCGCGGACGCGAGGTGGGATCCGATTCCAGTACCGGCGGGCCGTGGACGACTGGGGCGCCAAGCCGGCCGGCCCGGCGATGCGGTACCGTCGATACCAGGCGTAGAACGTGGACCGATGGACGCGCAGCTCCCGCAACGTCTGCCGCACCGACAGGTCCGAGCCCTCCACGAGCCGGATGAGTTCGATCTTCTCGGCCGCCGTCCGTCTCACGTAACGTCCTCCGCGGCTGGGTCACACCGAGATCGTCCGGGCCCCGGTCTCGTGTGCGTGGGTGGCCACCGGCAACAACCCCCGACTGTCCAACGAGCTCGCCCGGCGGACGGTCCGCATCCGGCTTGATGCGCGTACAGACCGACCCTGGCAACGCGACGAGTTCACACATCAAGACCTGCGTGGCTGGACGCGCGTCCATCGAGCGGAACTGATCTGGGCGGCGCTGACTCTCGGTCGTGCGTGGTTCGCGGCGGGCACGCCCAGCTGCACAAAGACGCTGGGGATGTTCGAAGGGTGGGCCAAGTGCCTTGGCGGCGTACTCCAAGTCGCTGGCATTGACGGGTTCCTCGGCAATGTTGATGCCTTCTACGACGAGTCCGACGATGAGAGTGATAGCTGGCGACGCTTCATCGCAATGTGGTGGGACCGATTCGGTGCCGAGCCGGTCGGCGTTAGCGGGTTGTGGCCCCTGGTGGATTCCAAGGACGAGAGAGAGTTCATCCCTCTACCGCTGGGTAACGGGAGCGAACGCAGCCAGAAAACGAGGCTCGGAAGGCTGCTGAGCGAACGACGCGACAGGATGTTCGGGGCGTATCGCATCGTCAGTGCGGGCTCGAGTCGCCGAGCCCAGCAATGGCGGCTCGATGAACAGCCCATCATTGGTGAACATGGTGAACGTGGTGAACATGATCCCGCCGAAGTCGTCGCAGAGTCCCTCGAACCCGAGTCGACGACCAGGGACGCGAGGCGACATGAGTAGAGGCCCGGAGAATCCCACACCTAGTTCGGGTCACGCGGAAACAGGTTCACCACGTTCACCACGTTCACCATGTTCCCAGGCTTTGGCCGAATGCCCTCGGGCTATGCCGATGTTGCTGACGGTCAGCGAGACGGCGGCTTTGTTGCGGACGACCCAGAAGGCCATCTACGCCATGGCCGCGCGGGCCCAACTAGCCGGAGCTACTCGGATCGGTCGACGGCTCCTCATCCGCCGAGACGACCTGGTACACTGGCTCGACCAGAAGCGCACGCCGTCGCTGGAGGAGTAGGCAGCGATGAGCGTCACAGCCAGACGAGTCCACAGCGGGAGTTGGGAAGTGGATCTCCACGTCGTCCTTCCAAATGGCCGGAGACACCGCGTTCGGCGACGGGTATTGGTGTCGTCCAAGTCAGCGGCCCTCGGGTGGGGACGTGCCCACGAACGCAAGCTGCTCGTGGAAGGAATCCCGACGCGCAAAAAGGAGGTGCCGACATTCGAAACATTCGCCCCGAGATTCGTTGATGGTCATGCGAGGGCGAACCGACACAAGCCCAGCGGCATCGCGGCGAAGGAGACGATCCTTCGCGTCCATCTGATTCCCCGCATGGGCGGGAAGCCGCTGGATGCCATCACCACCGAGGAAGTCCAGCGTCTCAAGAGTGCGTTGCGCACGAAGGCACCGAAGACGGTGAACAATGTGCTCGCCACCTTGAACACACTGCTCAGAGTCGCAGTCGAGTGGGGTGTGATCACCGAGATGCCGTGCACCATCCAACTGCTCAAGGCGCCCCGTCCCGCGATGGCCTTTCACGATTTCCCGGCCTACGAACAGCTCGTCGAGGCGGCGAAGGCGATTGACGTCAACGCCTACCTCATCGTGCTACTCGGTGGGGAGGCGGGCCTTCGGTGTGGGGAGATGATGGCCTTGGGGTGGTCCGATGTCGACGTGGGCCAGGGCCAGCTTCGGGTGCGTCACTCGGAGTGGAAGGGCCATGTCACCGAGCCCAAGGGCGGGCGCATCCGGCACGTGCCGCTGACCCGCCGATTGGCCGAGGCGCTTCGCCAGCATCGACATCTGCGTGGGCAGCGGGTCCTGATGACCACGGAGGGACAGTCGTTCACCCAGAAGATGGTGCAAGACCGGGTGCGATGGGCGGCGCGGCGAACGCAGGTGGATGCGGGGGTGCACATCCTCCGACACACCTTCTGCTCGCATCTCTCGATGAAGGGGGCTCCGGTGCGGGCGATTCAGGAGCTGGCGGGGCACCAGGACCTAAGTACCACGCAGCGATATATGCACCTGAGTCCGGCGGCGAAGGACAGTGCGATTCGGCTCCTCGATGAGCCGTTTCGCGATCAAGTTGGTGGCGAGGATACGTCGAGCTGGAAAGGACAAAGCGGTAACGTGTTGACGTAACAGGAGTTAAGTGGTGGAGGCGGCGGGAGTCGAACCCGCGTCCGAAAGTACATTACCGTGGGACTCTACATGCGTGTCCTCTTCTATAATTTCGCGGCGGTCGTGTAGAAGAGGCCAGAACCGACCGTCGCTAGCTCCGAAAAATCTCATCCCCGCCAGTCGGAACCGCCAGCGGGAACCAGCCCATTTTGATGACGTCCAGCCCCATCGTCATGGGCCACAACGAGGTGGACGCTCACTGCCTAAGCAGCGAGAGCGAGCTGCGAGTTCGCAGTTATGGTTTTTTCCATCGGATTTACGAGTCGATGGTGCTCGGCATGCCTCCCGCGGCTCATTACCTCCGTCGAAGCCTGGTCGCCCCCCAGGTGGCCCACCGGAATGGTGGATCCTTCGAAACGTCACTAATCATTGTACGGTGCTCCGGGAGGTCGGTCAAATCACTCTAGGTATTGGACTTCGGCGGTCGTCCAGGCCTTGACGGAACGGATCCTCGACTCTCATAATGAACCAAGCTGTCATCTGGGCCAATCACGTCATCACACCGATAGGAATCGACATCCATGCCACCGGACCCCGAGCGCGTCCGCGAAGCGATCGAGGCGGGCATTCAGCGCTTTGGCGCCTCGGTCGACGAACAGCTGCGCTCGCTGTTGGACGAACTGTGGAGCGCCTCCGAGCAGGAGCGCGAGGCAGCCATCGAAGAGCTGCGCGCCACGGCGGCGGCGGAGCTGGCAGAAGCGTGTGCGGCAGCCGAGGCTAGCGCACGCGAGGAGGCGGAGCGCGCGCTGGCCGCTGCACCAGTTCCGGTACTGGCGGTCGACGACGATCTCACCGGCGAGCTCGAGCGACTGCGGAACGAGCTGGCCGCCTCGGAGGCTGAGCTGGCGCGCGCCCGCGACCGGCTGGCGGACGGGAACATGGAGGCAGATATCCACGAGTCGCCCCTCGTCCTGGAGACAGCCCGGCTGGCCCGGTCCATCCGTCGCCTGGACGACGCACGCTCCCTGACGGAAGTACTCGACACGCTCGCCGATGCCCTGCGAGACGAGGCACCGCGTACGGTCATCCTGCTCATGAAAGGCACGCACGCGCAGGCGTGGCAGCCGTCCGGTTTTCCAGCTGGACACGATCGGGCGGTCCAGGCGATCGACGGGTCGACGCGCGGGGTCATCGGTCGCGCTGTGGTCAACGCCGACGTGAGCTTCGACCACTCCGAGCGCGGCGCGGAGCCGCTCGCCACGGGGCTGGCGTTCGCCGAGGTGCCGTCCGGGCACAGCGCGCTCGCGGTGCCCCTGATGGTCGGCGGCCGGATCGCCGCGGTCGTTTACGCCGACGACGTCGGAGATGTCGGGCCCGTGGAGGGGAGCTGGCCGGCGGTGGTCGAGGTGCTGGTCCGACATGCAGGCCGCTGCCTCGAGTCCCTGACGGCACGGCGCGCGGCGGCCCCGGCGGTGGCCGGTGGCGTCCGGTGATCCGGTTGTCACTGCGCGTCCAGTCCGGGCGGCGGCGCACGGTCATCATTCTTGCGCCGCTCACGCTCGGCTTGCTGCTGACCGCTGCTCCGGCGGGCGCCCAGACGACCGGGTCGACTCCCGCGCCCGCCACGCCACTTCGTCTCACCTCGACCCGGCATCCGCCGATCCCGGACGATCCGTTCCTGATGTGGCTGGCCCCGCGTCCGACCTCCGGCGAGGTTCCGGAAGGTGTGGCAAGTTTCACCCGTGCCGTCGAGGCGTACCACGCAGGGAAGTTCGCCGAGACGCTCACGGCGCTGGATTCGAGTGCGACGCCGGCGACGCAGCTGGCGGGCTACGCCAGGTACTACCGCGGACTGGCCCTGATCGGCCTGCAGCGCCCGGGGGAGGCGCGCACGACGTTCGCCGAGCTTCGTGCCGGCAGCCCGGACGGCTACCTGGCGGAGGCGGCAGCGCTGGCGGAGGCGGAGGCCGCCGAAGCGCTCGAGGACTACGCGGGCGCCGTCGCGCTGTACCTTCCGCTGACCCAGCGACCGACCGTCACGCCGGACTGGTTGCTCCTCCGACTGGGTCGAGCGGCTCAGGCGGGCGGGAACGTCGCCGCGGCGGCCGATGCGTTTCGGACGCTTCGCTATCGGTATCCGCTGCGTGAGCTGGCTGCCGAGGCGGATCGGGATCTCGAGCGCCTTCAGGATGCGCTGCCGCTGGGGCCGGACGAGCTGCTCGAGCGCGAGATGGCGCGAGCCGCACGGCTGTTCTCGGCACGACGCCACCGCGACGCGCGCGCGGCATACCTGAGCCTGCGCGGGAATGCCTCCGGTGACGACCTCGAGCTGATCGACATCCGGGTGGGTGTGACGGAGTTCGAGCTGCGCAACTACGCGGCGGTGCGCGAGCGAGTCGCCCCGTACCTGACGAGCGGCTCCAGGCAGGCCGAGGCGCAATACTGGGACCTTCGCGCGCGTCGCCGGCAGGGTCGCCACACGGACTACGAGACCCGCACGAGGCAGCTCGTCGCACGCTTCCCCGAGACGGCGTGGGCCGAGGCAGCACTCGACACGCTCGGCACCCACTACATCGTCGAGGATCGGGACGACCGGGCGGCGGCGACGTTCCGCGAGTTGTTCACTCGCTACCCGTCCGGTCGTTACGGTGACCGGGCGGCATGGAAGGCGGGTTGGTGGGAATACCGGCACGACAGGCATCGTGACGCTGCGGTGTACTTCGATGGAGCGGCCTCGCTCCACCCGCGATCGAACTACCGGCCCTGGTTTCTCTACTGGTCGGGGCGGTCTCACGAGGCCGTCGGTGCCGTCGATGTCGCCCGCGACCGCTACCGGCTGTCGGTAGTCGACTACGGCAACTCGTACTACGGTCGGATGGCAGCGGATCGCCTTGCGCGCCTTCCGGCGGCGACCGGAGCGGACGCGGTTGTGTCAGGCACCTCGACTGAAACCGAGGTGACCCGTGCGAGCGAACCGCCGGGTCGTGCCTTGCCTCCGACGGCGGAGCTGATCCGGCTGCTGATCGGAATCGGTCATCATGACGCCGCGCTGAACGAGATCGAGTACGCCACGCTGAGGTGGGGCGATTCTCCCGTGCTCCGGGCGACCCGGGCTCTGGTCCACCACCTTCGCGGCGAGCTCCGGCCTGCGATCAACGAGATGAAGCGGGCGTACCCCCAGTATCTGGCGGCGGTGGGAGAGCGGCTTCCGCGCGAGATCCTCGAGGTGCTGTTCCCGGCCGAGTACTGGGACCTGATCCGCAAGTACTCCGAGGCGCGGAACCTCGACCCCTACCTCATCGCGGCCCTGATCGGCCAAGAGTCCACGTTCGACCCGACGGCGCGGTCCTCGGCCAACGCGTATGGCTTGATGCAGGTGGTGCCGTCGACGGGTCGGCGCTACGCGCGTGCGGCCGGCGTGCGATATTCGCGGCGGGGCCTGATCGATCCGGAGACGAACATCCGACTCGGCACGGCGTCTTTCAGCCGGCTGATCGATCTGCTGGGCGACGTGCACCTGGCGCTGGCGGGCTACAATGCAGGCGACGCCCGGGTGCGTCGATGGCTGCCGGAGCGCCGAGGGCTCGATCAGGACGAGTTCATCGACGACATTCCGTTCCCGGAAACCCAGAACTACGTAAAGCGCGTCCTCGGCACGGCGGAGAACTACCGCCGGCTGTATGGCGGCACGACATCCACTGCCTCCGCGAGCGCCCCATGACCAAGCTGTCCGGTTCGAAGAAGGCCGCCCGGTTCACCGAGTCGGTGATCCGTGAGATGACTCGGCTGTCGCACCTGCACGGTGCCGTGAACCTGTCGCAGGGGTTCCCGGACTTTCCCGCGCCCGATGCGATCAAAGAGGCGGCGTGCGCGGCCATCCGTGCCGACATCAACCAGTATGCCGTGACCTGGGGCGCCCAGACACTCCGTGAGGCGGTTGCGCGCGATTTCACGCGGCGCCACGGCGTGGAGATCGATGCGGACGAACGGGTCACGGTCTGCTGCGGGTCGACCGAAGCGATGATGACGACGATGCTGGCGGTCGTTGATCCGGGAGATGAGGTGATCGTCTTCGAGCCGTTCTACGAGAACTACGGCCCGGACGCGATTCTCTCCGATGCGGTGCCGCGCTACGTCACGCTGCACGAGCCGGATTGGTCGTTCGATCCGGACGAGCTGGCAGCGGCGTTCAACGATCGGACGCGCGCGATCATCATCAACAGCCCGAACAACCCGACTGGCAAAGTGTTCGGTCGCGACGAGCTCGCCACCATCGCGCGGCTATGCCAGCAGTGGGACGCGATTGCTATCACGGACGAAATCTACGAGCACATCATCTACGATGGCCATCGGCACGTCCCGATGGCGGCAATCGACGGCATGGCCGACCGGACGGTCACGATCAATAGCCTGTCGAAGACGTTCAGCGTGACCGGCTGGCGAGTCGGGTGGGCGATCGCACCGCCGACCTTGACCTCGGCGATCCGCAAGGTGCACGACTTCCTCACCGTGGGAGCAGCCGCGCCACTCCAGGAGGCGGGCGCCGTCGCCCTCGCGTTGCCGGAGAGCTATTATCTCGACGTCGCCGCCGACTACATGCGCCGTCGGGATGTCCTGCTGAGCATTCTCGAGCGACACGGGTTCACCTGCTACGCTCCGAGCGGTGCGTACTACATCATGACGGACATCGCGGACTTTGGCTTTCCGGACGATGTCGCGTTCGCGACGCATCTCGTCAAAGAGGTCGGGGTGGCCGCTGTGCCGGGCAGCAGCTTCTACCACGACCCGGCCACTGGGCGAACGAAGCTCCGCTTCTGCTTCTGCAAGAAGGACGACACGCTGGCTGAGGCGGATCGACGGCTCGAGCGACTGACGTCATCCGCGCGACGTACTTCCTAGAACGGATTCACAACTCCTGACCGACATCCGCGCGCCTGTGCGTACGTAGCGCGCCGGCTTCAGCCAAGCGCCAGCGTCACGCTGGGTCGAGATCCGCTCGGCTGAAGCCTTCGCGCTACGTACTTCCTAGAAACAATCCGTGCGTACGCGGTCCCCACGTACTTGTACTGTACGTACGGCGTGTCCTACGGGCGGGTTGTTTCGAGGGCCCACAGCCTGTCGTCCTCGACGGCTGCCACGAGTTCGAGTGTTGCGGTGAACTCGGATCCGGAGATTGCGTCGCGGAGCGCGCGGCCGTGCGTCACGACGTGCGTGACGCCGAGCTCTCTCAGGAGCCGCACGGATGCGGCGTCGGGAAACCGGCCAAGCACGGGCGCGTGGGTCAGGTAGCTGCTCGGCGTGAAGCCGCTGTAACCGTTGACCAGCGGCTTCCAGTGCCGCGTCGAGGCGAGTACGTACGCTCCGTTGGCGGCGATGCGCGCGGCTGACGGAAAAGGCATCTCGACGATGACGGCGCCCGGGATCGTCGCCACGCGGTCGTAGATCGGTGAGATGCCATCGAACGCACTGTAAGGCATCGGGATCCTGCCGGCCTCGGCGGTGACGACGACGATGCTCGCGACGCTGAGGGCGGTCAGCATGCGTCGCCGTCGTCGCGTTGGGGTGTCGGTCGTCGCTCGTAGCCACGCCAGACCGAAGCCGGCGAGCCCAGCCACACCGAACAGCACGAGGAACCCGAACCGGCTGGCGTTCCTGACGCCTTGCAGGAGCGGGAACGCGTGATAGATCCAGCCGTAGAGCGGCACCACCGGCCCGAACGACAGCACGAAGCCCGCACCGGCCACGGCAAGCAGCATGCGGGCGCGTCGGTCGCGGAACGCCAGGCCCGAGAGGATGGCCACGGCGGCGAGCGCCAGACCGGCGATGCCTGGAAAGAGCGAGCTCGACCCCGCGTCGTAGAACCGGTGGCTCCAGGTGGCGAAGTGGATCCGACCGGCGGTCGAGAGGTAGTCGCCTGGGACGGCCGAGTACAGCGCCACCTCGTCGAGACTGCGGGTGAGCCCCTGGTCGCGGCTAGCCAGATAGTACGGGACCAGGACGAAGGCGAGTCCTATCGTCGCCGCGACCGCCGCCGCCAGTACGAGTGGAAGCACGAGCCGCGCCCTCCGTCCGAGCCACTCGGCTGGACGCACGGTCAAGGCGACGCCACACGATGCGGCGGTGAAGACCATGAGATAGGTTGACGACAGGGCCTGCATCACGAACCAGCCGGCGAGTCGCCCGGCCTCCCTCAGGCCGGGCCGTGCCAGCAGACCGTCGAGAGCCAGGAGGGTGAGAGGCAGGAACTCGGCGTGGATCGCCTGGACGTGCGGTAGTCGAGTCAACGTGTGGGCGTTGAAGGCGGCGAGACATCCGGCCAGGAGCCCGGCCCACTGGTCGGTCGTCCAGCGCGTGACAACGAGCGCCGTCGCCCAGCCGGTGAGGACGAAGCCGAGGATCACCAGGACGTTGTAGGCAACGACCGGTGAGGCGCCAAGCCAGAGCAGCGGCGCGACCATGAGCGAGGGCAGCAGAAGATGTTCGGAGAACGCCAGCGTGCGAGGCTCGGGGTAGAAGATGTTGGCGTCGAACAGGTGGAGCGGGTCGCGGGGGAGCTGGTGCGCGACCCAGGCGATGATCCACTCGTTCAGCTCGGCGTCGGCGTTGTCGTTGCGCGACAGCCCACCCAGGTCGGTGACGAGCGGCCAGGTGTGGAGGAGTGCGAGCGCGAGGAAGAGAAGCGGCCACGCCCAGGTTGGCCTGAGACGCGTGCCGGATCTGCGAGGTGCGTGACCATGCACGGCTGCTCTCGTGGGGCGGGCGCTCGCGTCGACGTCAGAACCGGACGACGCCGCCGAAGTAGAACCCCTTCAGCAGGAAGTCACCCGTGTCCTGGTCGATCCGGTACTCGACGTCCATCGAACGGTACCCGATCTGCACGCCGAGCTCGTTGGTGAAGTTCACCGTGCCGTAGATGTCGAAGTCGTAGAAGTGCCCCTCGTAACTCTGGTTGAACTTTGGCAGCGCGATGCCCGTGAACTCGGCGGTGATGGCGATGTTGGGTACGACGTAGACGCGTCCAATGGCTCCCAGGGTCGGGATGGGTGCGCGGGCACGCGAGAACTCCTGGCCGAACGTCGCGTCGATGTTGGTCTCGACGTCGGTGTACTTCGCCTCGACGATCACGCCGAAGAATCCCCGGTCGCGAACCAACATATCGTATTCGTAGCCGAACCGCCACGCGTTCCACGTCAGTCGGGCGTCGACGGGTACACCGACGTCGTAGCGAATACCGTTGAAGAGGACGGTGGTCTCCAGCACGGTCTGCGTCGTGTATTCGATCGGGATGTAGTGGAGCCGGAACTTGTGCTGAGGCGAAGGGCGCAGCGTCAGCCGGAACTCCGGGAGACGCTTTTTCTCGATCGAGAGATCGGCGATGAGATCGATCGGGGTACCGACGATGCCGAACGCCTCGCTCGACACGAGGATCTCGGGCGTTGGGGACCAGAGGTTGACGCCGAACTCGACGTAGTAGACCTCGCCGGTGGCGGGGTCACCGGTCTGTCCGGGTTGGTAGATGTACTGCGCGTCGACGGCACTCGTGACCAGGAGCAGCGTCAGGCAGATCAAGACAAGGGGCATCCGTCTCCAACGCATGAGTTTCGAACACCTGCCGTTCTGCCCCGAATCGTTGTGTGACGGTCGGTCCGCTAGCCTGCTGGGATGAGGCTTCCGGCAGGATACCACAGGCGCGAGCGATCCTGATATCGTAGAAGGCTGGTCTTCGGACGGAGGCGCTCGCACGGCGCCTCGTGGACGGCGACCAGTTCGTCCGCCTGCCCGACTTCCGAGAGACGACGCCCACATGGACGGCACCTTTGCACGCCTGTTGCCTTACGCCGACCGATACCGGCGCCGATTTGCGATCGGCTTTGGCTGCATCGTCGCCGCGACGACGATGCAGCTGATGGGACCGTGGGTGCTCAGGTACGCGATCGACGATCTGGGGCAGGATGTGACCCGGGCCAAGCTCGGCTTCTACGGCGCGGCGCTCCTGGGACTCGCGATCCTCGGCGGCTTTTTTCGATTCTCGATGCGCCGCGTCATTGTGGGCGCGTCGCGTGGCATCGAGTACGACCTCCGGAACGACTTCTTCGAGCACTTGCAGCGCATGCCGCTGGCGTATTTTCAGGCGCGCCGTACCGGTGATTTGATGTCGCGCGCCACCAACGACTTGAGCGCGGTGCGCATGATGATCGGGCCGGCCGTGATGTACTCGGTCAGCACCGGCCTGGTGTTCGTGATCGCCATCATCCTCATGCTGTCGATCGATCCTCGTCTGACGGCCATCGCGCTCATCCCGCTCCCGTTCGTCTCGGTTTCGGTGAAGTTCTTCGGCGGCGCGATCCACCGGCGGTTCGAGCGGATCCAGGACCGGCTGGCCGAGTTGAGCGCGGTGATCCAGGAGGCGCTCGCCGGCGTCCGCGTCGTGCGCGCGTACGGCCAGGAGGAGCCGGAGGTCGCGCGATTCCGCGCCGCGAACCTCGATTACCTCGAGCGCAACCAGGCGCTGATCGGCCTGCAAGCGTTCTTCTATCCGACGATGGCGTTGCTTCTCGGGTTCGGGTCGTTGCTGGTGCTGTGGCTCGGGTCTCGCGCCGTCATCGACGGCCGCATCACGCTGGGCGAGTTCGTGGCGTTCAACGCCTACCTGGCAATGCTGGCCTGGCCGATGATCGCGTTCGGCTGGGTGACGAACCTGCTTCAGCGCGGTCTGGCCTCCTGGAAACGCATGCTCGACGTCCTGGACACCACGCCGACGATTGTCGATCCGACCGCGGTCTCCGTGACGACCGATGCCCCGGTCGAGGGCCGGATCGAGTTCAGAAACCTGACGTTCGGGTATGGCGATCGACGTGTGCTCCACGACGTGTCGGCGACGATCACACCTGGACAGACCGTGGCGATCGTCGGTCCGACCGGTGCGGGCAAGTCCACGTTGATCAGCCTGCTGCCACGCCTCTTCGATCCGCCGCCGGGCACGGTCTTCATCGATGGCGTCGACGTGCGGTCGATGCCGCTGAGCCGCGTGCGTGGGGCGATCGGCATGGTGCCGCAGGAGCCATTCCTGTTCTCGGATACGGTGGCCGGCAACATCGCATTCGGCGAGGCGCGGGCGCGCCCGGACGGCTCGCCGAGCAACCGAACGGCGGTTGCCGAGGCGGCGACGGTCGCCCACCTCGACCGAGACGTGCAGGCGCTACCCGATCGGTACGACACGCGCGTCGGCGAGCGCGGCATCACGCTGTCGGGCGGCCAGAAGCAACGCACGGCGCTGGCCCGCGCGCTGATAAGCGACCCGCGCATCCTGATCCTCGACGATGCGCTGTCGGCAGTGGACACGTATACGGAGGAGATCATCCTGAATCGGCTGCGCGAGGTGCTGCGCCAACGCACGTCCCTCATCGTGTCGCACCGAATCTCCACCGTGCGCGACGCGGACCTGATCCTGGTGCTCGCCGACGGTCGGATCGTCGAGCGCGGCCAGCACGCGGATCTCGTCGCGCACGGGGGCATGTATGCGGAGTTGTATCAGAAGCAGCTGTTGGAAGAAGAACTGGAGAGGGTATAGGTGCGGTTCACGGTTCAAGCGTTCAATGGTTCAAGGGTTCGCGGTGGCGCCTCGCTCCGCACGGCGCTTCATGTCTTGGGTCCAGGAAACAGCTGCGCGTAGCGCCACCGCGAACCCTTGAACCCTGAACCATTGAACGCTTGAACCCTGGAACGCTTGAACCCTGGAACTTGACATCTCTTCCGCCCCATGTCCGTTCACGACGAAGAAATCCTCGGCAAGGCCTACGACAGCACGCTGATGCGGCGGCTGCTGGGGTATCTCACCCCGTACTGGTGGCAGGTGGCCCTGTCGCTCGCGGCCATCATCGTCGGATCGATGTTGCAGCTGGCGCAGCCCTACCTGACCAAGCTGGCGATCGACGAATACATCGCACGCGCGGATTTCGACGGACTCGACCGCATCGCGTTCGTGTACCTCGGGGTACTGGTTGGCGGCTTCGTGCTGACCGCCGTCCAGACGTACACGATGCAAATGACGGGACAGCGGATCATGTTCGACTTGCGGATGCAGATTTACGGGCATCTGCAACGACTCGATCTACGTTTTTTCGATCGCAATCCGGTTGGACGGTTGATGACGCGGGTGACGACGGATGTCGACGTCCTGAACGACATGTTCACTGGCGGGGTGGTGGCGGTCTTCGGCGACGTGTTCACCTTGCTGGGCATCATGATCGTGCTGCTGCTGATGGATTGGCGGCTCGCACTGATCGCCTTCTCCGTCCTTCCACTCATCGTCCTGATCACGCAGTGGTTCCGGCGTCACGTCAGGGAGACGTACCGGAACGTGCGAATTTGGATCGCCCGCATCAACGCGTTCCTCCAGGAGCACATCACCGGCATGTCGACCGTGCAGCTGTTCGGCCAACAGTCTCGCACGCTCGAGCATTTCAACTCGATCAACGCGACCCATCGTGATGCCAACGTCGACTCGATCCTGTACTACGCCGTCTTCTATCCCGCGATCGAGGTCGTGGCGGCACTTGCGGCGTCGCTGATCATTTGGTTCGGCGGCGGATGGGTGCTGGCCGACAGCCTGACGCTCGGGTCGCTCGTGGCCTTCCTGCTGTATTCGCAGCGGTTCTTCCGGCCGATCAGCGACATGTCCGAGAAGTTCAACGTGCTCCAGGCGGCGATGGCGTCGTCGGAGCGAATCTTCGCCCTGCTCGATACCCCGGTCAGCATCGAGAGCCCGGCGCGACCGTCCATCGCCGGAACCGCCGGCGCGGGTCGGATCGTGTTCGACGACGTCTCGTTCGCGTACGAAGGCGAGAACGATGTGCTGCGGCACGTGTCGTTCGAAGTGGCGCCTGGCGAACGCGTTGGAGTCGTCGGGGCGACGGGTGCGGGCAAGTCGACCCTCATCAACCTCTTGCTCCGCTTCTACGACGTATCGAGCGGTCGCATTCTCATCGATGGCACGGACGTGCGGGAGATGAATCTGCAGGCGCTGCGACGTCGCTTCGGCCTCGTGCTCCAGGACGTCCAGCTCTTCTCCGGCACCATCGCGAGCAACATTCGACTCGGCGAGACGACGATCGGAGACGACGACGTGCGGCGGGCGGCCGAGGCGGTGCACGCCGACCGGTTCATCGACCGCATGGCCGGCGGGCTGGCGGCCGAGGTGGGGGAGCGCGGCGCGAACCTCTCGGTGGGCCAGAAGCAGCTCCTCTCCTTTGCCCGCGCGCTCGCCTTCGACCCGCAGGTGTTGATCCTGGACGAGGCCACGTCGAGCGTGGATACCGAGACGGAGCTACTGATCCAGGACGCCCTCCACGTCCTGATGTCTGGCCGCACCACGATCGCCATCGCTCACCGACTCTCGACGATCCAGGATACGGACAAGATTCTGGTGCTGCACAAGGGAGAACTCCGCGAGATGGGCAGCCACCAGGAACTGCTGGCCCAGCGCGGTATCTACTACAGGCTCTACCGGCTCCAGTACGAGGGGCAGGGCGCAGGCGGGGAGGCGCTCACGGAGGCGCTCAGGCCTCAAGGCGCAGGACTCAAGGCCTGAGGCCTGCGCCCTAGTTCCTCTCAGGGTACGGTCGGCGCGCGGGCGCCGTAGAGGAAACGGGGCTGGCGAGCGACGAGGGGGCGCGCCCGGATTTTTGCCGGGAGCTCACGTCGGCGCCTGGCGATCTCTTCCGCGATCGCCTGGGGGTCGCTGCCGTCGGGGCTCCAGCCGAGTCGCAAGACGGTGACGCCCACGTCGCGCAGCCCGAAGTCGAGCGCCTCGTAGCAACTCCACATGTAGACGTCGATGTGATGGCCGCGGACGGCCGGGCCGGTGTCCATGACGGTGTAGATCCCGTCGTACGGCTCGCCCATGCGGCTCACGTCGATCACCGATCCGACTGGCAGGAGATCAGGGTCGGCCGCCGCGATGCCACTGCGCACCTCGACGCCGGACCTCGTGACGGTGCCCTTGCAGTATGCCGTCGCGATGAACGACATGGGTGCGGACGTGACTTGCGCCGGCAGCTCCCGGTCCTCGCCGGGTGGCGGAATCTCCTCGAGCCTGAGAGGGAGCAGCGCCACCAGCAGGACGGTGAGCAGGACCGTGACGGCCGAGAGGAGCCAGGCCGCGGGCGGTGAAGCTGGTTGGGAGGCGCGCACGTCGATCGATCAGAAGTGGGCGAAGCCGCCAGGGACGGGCTCCTCTCGCCCGTTCCGATCGATGACGATGCGGCCGTCGCGTGTGGCGCGGCCGATCCTGGTGAGCGGCAGGCCGCCGGCCATCGATCGCGCGTGCCTGAACCGTCCTCGGCGCTTGCGGGGCACGGTGAATGCCAGCTCGTAGTCCTCGCCGCCGACGAGCGCAGCCTGGACGGCATCGCCGGATCGAGCGTCCAGCCACGCGCGCACGCCGGGATCGAGCGGCAGCGCATCGGCCTCGAGACGGAACCCCACGCCACTCGATTCGGCCAGCTGGTGGAGCGCTGCGCCCAGGCCGTCGCTGAGATCGATGCAGGCGCTTGCCGCCCGGTTGCGCCCGAGCAGCACGCCAAGCCGGACGCGCGGCTCGGGACGCCGAAAGCGTGCGACGGCCGCGGCCAGCGGCGACTCCTTGCCGGCGGTAGGCTCCGCATCGAGGCAGTGCTGGAGCCACGCCAATCCGCCGGCGGCGGCGCCGACGGTGCCGCTGACGTAGAGCTCGTCCCCCGGCTGCACGCCGTCCCGCCGCAGCACGCGTCGGCGCCGCACCGATCCAAGGGCCGTGACCTCGGCGAAGAGCGGACCAGGCGACCGCGTGAGGTTGCCGCCCACGAGCGCCACGCCATGCGTGCCGGCGACCTTGACGAGCGAGCCGACGAGGTCGTCGAGGTCGGTGACGAGGAGCGTGGGCGGGAGCGCGAGCGACAGGACGGCGGATCGCGGAGTCGCGCCCATGGCGGCGAGATCGCTGAGGCTGACGGCCAGCAGCTTGAAGCCGACGTCGGCGAGCGAGACGATTCGCCGGTCGAAGTGCACACCCTCGACGAGCGCGTCAGTGGTGACGACGTCGAGCGTATTGCGGGTCGGCTCGACCACGGCGGCATCGTCGCCGATGCCGACCGACACCCAGGCCGGCGGTTGCGGGGTGAGCGCCTGGATGCGCGCGATGATCGCCCGCTCGCCCAGATCGGCGATCGTCTGGTGGCTGTCGGGGGCGGCGTTCGCCTCGATCATCACGGGCAGGTCGCTCCGATCGGTAGCGGCTGAACGGCAGTCGAGCGCCTCAGCGCGCGTAGTCGACGGCCCGGGTCTCGCGAATCACGGTGACCTTGATCTGGCCGGGGTATTCGAGTTCGTCCTCGATGCGGCGCGCGATGTCCTTCGACAGCCAGACCGCCTCCTCGTCGTCGATCTTCTCGCTCTGGACCAGGATGCGGATCTCGCGCCCGGCCTGCAAGGCGAACGCCTTCGAGACGCCCGAGAACGAATCGGCGATGTTCTCGAGTTTCTCGAGCCGCTTGACGTATGACTCGAGGATATCGCGCCTGGCGCCGGGTCGCGCAGCGGAAATCGCGTCGGCGGACTGGACGATCATCGCCTCGAGCGACGGCCAGTCGATGTCCATGTGGTGCGCGGCGACCGCGTCGACGACCGCCTCCGACTCGCCGTGCTTGCGGAGGAACGCGACGCCAAGCTCGAGATGCGTGCCCTGCAGGTCGCGATTCATGGCCTTGCCGACGTCGTGCAGGAACGCGGCGCGCACCGCGACGTCGGCTGACAGGCCGAGTTCGCGCGCCATGACGCCGGCGAGGAAGGCGACCTCCTTCGAGTGGTTGAGGACGTTCTGGCCGTAGCTCGTCCGGTACTTGAGGCGCCCCATCAGGCGCACGATCTCCGGGTCGAGGTCGAATAGCCCGAGTTCGAAGGCGGCAGCCTCGCCGTCCTTGTGCACCTGGGTGTCCATCTCGGCTGTGACCTTCTGGACGACTTCTTCGATCCGGGCCGGGTGGATGCGGCCGTCGGCGACGAGGCGCTCGATGGAGATACGAGCCACCTCACGGCGGAACGGGTCGAAGCTCGACAGGATGATCGCGCCGGGTGTGTCGTCGACGATCAGCTCGACGCCCGTTGCGACCTCCAGGGCGCGGATGTTGCGGCCCTCGCGTCCGATAATGCGGCCCTTGAGGTCGTCGCTCGGCAGGTCGACGACCGAGACGGTGGTCTCGATGGCATGGTCGGCGGCGCTCCGCTGGATGGCTTCGGTAATGATGTGACGGGCGCGATCGTTGGCGCTTTCGCGGGCCTCGGCCTCGAGCCGCTTGACCAGGTTAGCCGCCTCACGACGAACGTCGGTCTCGATCTGGCGAAGGAGCGTGTCCCGCGCCTCCTCGTGCGTCATGCCGGATACGCGCTGCAACTCCTGCTGGTGCTTCGCCAGCAGCGAGTCGTATCGCGTGGCGGCGTCGGCCACCGCCTGCTCGCTCTGCTCCACCTTGCCCTCTCGCTCGGTGAGGCGAGTCTCGTGGCGGTTGGCGTCTTCGCGTTCCTGAGCCAGCGCGCGGGTCCGGTCGTCCAGTGTCTGCTCGGTGAGGGCGAGCTCGTCGCGGCGACCCTGGAGCTGCCGCTCGGCCTCCAGGGTGAGTTCGTATGCCTGCTGCTTGGCTTCGAGCTGCGCTTCCTTCTTCGTGGAATCGGCCTCACGCTCGGCTTCGTGGAGAATCTGGAGCGCCTGCCGATTGGCCGGCTCGATCGTCTCCACGGCGATGCGTTTCCGGTTCGCGATCCAGTAGGCGAGGACCCCGCCGGCAGACACCAGCACGGCCAGAAAGCCGAAGAGGTAAATCAGATAGACGTCGCCCATGCGGAACCCCTGGCGACGGCCGCGCGAGGTGTGGTCGACTGGCCACAACGTGCACACACCCCGTGCTCGGCCGTCGATGTGCGAGGGGAAAAAAAGAGACCCCGCTCTGCCGTGTGGGGAGCTCGCATGAACCTGCTGTAAGCAGGTGGAACCGCTCTTGTTCGACCGCGCTTCAGGCTTCCTCTGACAGAGGCATGCACACCACGCGGCGTCGCGGTTCTCTTAAGTGAAACAATGGCTCAAGCGACACTCCGAACGCATCACGCACAAAGCAGGGAACTGGTCATCGGTCCAAGTCCGTGGCTCGATTGTAGTGCGAAGGGTAGCGGGGGAGCAAGGGACGACGGAATGGTCACGGAATGACGAGGGCATGACCACGGAATGGCCACGGAATGATCATGAACTGCTCACGGAATGTTCACGGAATGACTACGGAATGGTCACGGAATGTTCATGGGACGGCGAATGGAAGCAAGGCGCTCGGTCCGATCGGCGCGAGCGACCTCACCGTCGATCCCCCTACCGCTGCACCTTGTCCAGGGCCCCATCGAGCAAGCGTTCGAGTTCCTCGGTACGTTCGAGGATCCGGTCGGCTTGGACCTGGTCGGAGTCGAGGGCGCGGAAGTACTCGTCTGCGATGTTGAGGGCGGCGAGGACGGCGATCTTGATCGAGTCGCCGGTGGGGGTGGCGTCGGTGGCGGCCTGGAGCTTGCGCTCGACGTAGGCGGCGAGGTCGGCGATGTAGCCTGCGTCGAGGCTGCTGCGGATGGAGTACCGCTGCCCCTGGATCTCGACGGCGACCACCCGAGTGGTATCGGTCACGCGGGCTCTCTCGTGTCCCGCTAGAGGTTGAGCGCTTCGAGTTGATCGAGCATCTCGGTGACCCGAGTCCGGACGACGTCTCGCTCCTCGCGGAGGCCGGACATCTCGGCGGTCAGGCTGTCCGTCTGGTTCAAGCGCCCACGCATGCCCTCGAGTTCGCGCGAGAGCCGGAGATTCTCCTCCGTCGCGCGTGCCTGCTCGGCCCGCATCCGGTCCACTGCGGCGACGAGCAATCGGATTTTCTCCTCGAGCCGGTCTATGGGTTCAAGATCGACTGCACTGGATGTCTTGGCCATCCTCGCTCCTCGCTCTGCGAATCGATTTAGGTCGACGACGAAACCTACCGCAGCGTGGCACCGTGCAGACGCTGGACGGCGTCCACGATGGCCGTCATGGCCTGCTGCACCTCGTCGTCCGTCAGCGTGCGCTCCGGCGACCGGAACGTCAAACGGAACGACAGACTCACCGAGTGTTCGGGTATGCCCTGTCCCTGATACCGGTCGAACTCCTGCACGCTGACCAGCGTCGCGGGCGCTGTCGCGTGGATCGTGTCACGAAGCGAGGCGGCAGGCAAGGTGTCGTCGACGAGCATCGAGAGGTCGCGCACGATTGACGGGAAGCGGGGCAGGGGTCGGACGGGCCGGTCGAGCGTGGGGCAGGCGCTGCGCGCCAACGCGTCGAGGTCCAATTCTCCAACGTAGACGTCGTCGTCGGCCGGCAGGTCGCGCGCGCCGGCGACCGCCGGGCTGAGCTGCCCGACGAGGCCGACGTCGAGCACGTCGTCGTCCCCGGCCTCCGTGCGAATGCGCGCGGCGCGGCCTGCCACCAGCTCCGGTCGTTCGACAGGCACAAACGTCACCGAGACGCCGAGCGCGGCGCACAGTCGCTCGGCGAGACCCTTGGCGTCGAAGAAGTCCATGGGCCGAGCGCCGCCACTCCAGTGCTCGAGCGTGGAGGCGCCGGTGCCGGCGAACGCGACGGCTCGAGACTCCCCGGACCGACTCGAGAAGCGGCTGCCGATCTCGAACAGGCAGACGTCCCGACGAGTGCGACGCCGATTGCGCGCGATCGAGTCGAGCAGGCCTGGCCACAGTGACGGTCGCAGGACGGCGAAGGTCTCCGAGAGCGGGTTGGCCACCGGGACCGGCACCTCATCCGGCTTGACGGCCTCGGCGGCCAGACGCTCGATGAACGTGAACGTCATGGCCTCGGAGAATCCCGCGGCGCGCAACAACTCACGCAGGCCGCGATCACGCGCGATGCGCGGGTCCGACACGGCGGGTACGTCGGCGAGGACGGGGAATGTCGCTGGCACGTGGTCGAAGCCGTGGTGCCGGGCGACCTCCTCGATGAGATCGACCTCGCGCGACACGTCCACACGCCGTGTTGGTACGTCGACACGCCACGTGCCCGGCGAATCCGTCGGCAAGATCGCGAAGCCCAGCCCAGTGAGAATCCGGACGATGACGTCGTCGTCGATCGTCTGGCCGACGACCCTCGTGATGCGGTCCCGTCGCAGCGTGAGCTGAATCGACGAGCGCGGTGCCGGGTAGCGGTCCACGACGGTCCCGCGCGCGTGCCCCGCGCCGATCTGCTCCAGCAGGGCGCAGGCGCGTTCGAGCGCCGCAACCGGTGCGGCGATGTCGGCGCCGCGCTCGAATCGTGCTGACGCCTCGGTCTTGAGCGCCAAGCGCTTGCTCGTGCTCCGGACGGACGTCGGCTTGAAATAGGCGCTCTCCAGCGCAATGACACGCGTCGTGTCGCTGACTTCCGAGTCGGCACCGCCCATGACGCCGCCGACAGCCTGGGCGCGCGCGGCATCCGCGATCACGAGCATGTCCGTGGAGGGGCGCCGGAGCTCGTCGTCGAGGGTGCGTATCGTTTCGCCCTCGCGGGCTCGACGGACCCGGATCGATCGGTCCGCCAGCCGATCCATGTCGAACGCGTGCATCGGGTGACCCAGCTCGATCAGCACGTAATTCGTCACGTCGACGACGTTGTTGATCGGTCGGACGCCGGTGGCCATCAGCCGGGCTGTCAGCCACTCAGGCGAGGGCGCGACCGTCACGTCGACCACCGCCGCCGCATAGCGTGGGCACAGTTCAGGATCGTCGATCTCGACCGAGAGATCCGGATCGGTGCCCGGCGCGAGCGGGCGCACCTGCAGCGGCGCGGCGATGCCTGGACCCGGGAGGCGCAGCGGCCGGTCGTAGGCCGTCGCCACCTCGCGCGCGATACCCGTCACGCTGAGGCAGTCGGGGCGATTGGCCGTCACCTCGACGTCCAGCACCACGTCGCCGTCCGGACTGCCCGGCGGTGCCGCCTCGACGCCCTCGAGTGCGAACCCTCGCATCGAGAGAAGCGCTCCCAGTTCGTCGGCGCCGTCCGGCACGTCGACGAAATCCCGAAGCCACGACACAAGGATTCTCATGCCGTGAACTGCTCCAAGAAACGAAGATCGTTGTCGTAGAACAGTCGGATGTCCTCGACGCGATACTTCAGCATCGCGACCCGCTCGATTCCCATCCCGAACGCGAAGCCAGTGTACCGTTCGGAGTCGTACCCCACCGCCTCGAAGACGGCCGGGTGCACCATGCCGCTGCCGAGGATCTCGAGCCAGCCGGTCCGCTTGCAGACCGCGCAGCCGGATCCGCCGCAGAACAGGCAGCCGATGTCCACCTCGGCACTCGGCTCCGTGTACGGGAAGAAGCTGGGGCGGAACCTGACGGGTGTCCCGGGCTCGAACAACTCGTGCAGGAAGGCGATGAGCGTCCCCTTGAGATCGGCCAGCGCGATCGCCTCGCCGACGACGAGCCCTTCCACCTGCTGAAACATCGGGCTGTGGGTCAGGTCCAGGTTATCCCGCCGGTACACACGGCCCGGTGCGATGAGGCGAACCGGCGGATCATGCCGTTCCATATGCCGGATCTGCATCCCGGAGGTGTGGGTGCGAAGCAGCGTCAGCGGTCGTGGCGTCGACGCGCCGCCCGCCGAGGCGATCGCCGGACCGGCCGGTAGCGGGTCGGCCACGTACAGGGTGTCCTGCATGTCCCTCGCCGGGTGCTCCTCCGGCATGTTGAGGGCCTCGAAATTGTGATACTCGTCCTCGACCTCCGGCCCTTCGAGCACCTGGTAGCCCATCCTCGTGAAGATCGCTTCGACTCGATCTCGGGTGAGGCTGAGGGGATGCGGGTGGCCGAGCGGCGTCGGACGGCCAGGCAGCGTGACATCCACGGCCGTGGCCGGTGGCCGAATCGCTTGCACCTGCGCCCGGCGTGTCTCGAGGCTCGACTCGATGTCGCCCTTGAGGGCGTTGGTGAGACGGCCGAGCGTCGGGCGCTCCTCCGGCGATGCCTTTGCGACGATCTTCATCAGGACGGCGACCGCGCCGCCCTTGCGACCGAGGTAGCGGTCGCGCATGGCACGCACGCCAGCCTCGGTGTCGACCGCGGCCAGCTCCTCGAGAAACCGCGCGCGCAGATCGTCGATGGAGGAGGAAGAAGAAGCCGACGAGGAGTCGCTCATGGCCATCGTGCTGGGTTGCGCCGCGGGGTATCCGCGGTCGGAGGCAGGACCGGCCGGGCGGCCGTCACGCCATGCTGCGCATGGGGCGCATGCTGCGGCCGGTCCGAGCTGGCTGCGAGTTCAACGGTGGGTTCAGGCGGCGCCTCCGGACGCGTCCTGGGCCGACCGGGCCTGCTCGACGACGTGGGCGAAGGCCTGCGGCTGGCGAACCGCCAGGTCGGCGAGGCTCTTGCGGTCGAGCGCGACGCCGGCCTTCTTGAGGCCGAACATGAGCCGTCCGTAGGTCAGGCCGTGCTCCCGAGCCGCCGCGTTGATCCGGATGATCCACAGCCGCCGGAAGTCTCGCTTCTTCAGGCGCCGGCCAATATAGGCGTACTGCAGCGCGGTATCGACTGACTCCTTGGCCGCGCGATACAGCTTGCTCTTGTTGGCGTAGAAGCCCTTGGCCCTCGCGAGCAGCTTCCGCCGCTTCGCGCGTCGTACGGTTCCTCGTTTTACTCTCGGCATGTCGTGCTCCTCACGGTCGGGTCGCCGGCGCCGGCCCCCTGGCCCGCGGTCGACTCGGCGTGACTCATTTGGTGGGCAGCATCCTGGCGAGACGCGGCGCATCGACGTCCGAGACGGTCGTGGTGCCACGCAATCCACGTTTCCGCTTCGTCGACTTGGACGTCAGAATGTGCTGCTTGTACGCCTTGCTCCGGGTGAATTTCCCGGTGCCGGTCTTGTTGAAGCGCTTGGCAGCGCCGCGATGCGTCTTCATCTTGGGCATGTCGTCACTCACTTTCCGGTGCGTCCGGCGAAGCTGGGCGCTGCTGGGCGCCGCCTGCCTTCTTCCCCGGGTTCTTGCGGCCACCCAGGATGGTGTGCATCGTGTTGCCCTCCATCCGGGGAATCGTTTCGGCCACTGCTACGTCGGACAGCTCCTCGACCAGCCGCTCCAGGATCCGGCGACCGATCTCCGGATGCGCCATCTCGCGACCGCGAAAGAAGATGGTGGCCTTGACCTTGTCGCCTTCGGCGAGGAACCGCTCGATGTGCTTCTTCTTGAAGTCGTAGTCGTGCTGATCGACCTTCGGCCGAAACTTGATCTCTTTGACCTCGATGACCTTCTGGTGCTTCTTGGCCTCCTTGGCGCGTTTCTGCTCCAGATATTGATAGCGGCCGAAGTCCATGATCCGGCAGACCGGCGGCACCGCGGTCGGCGAAATCTCGACCAGGTCGAGGCCTTTCTCCCGGGCGATCGCGAGCGCCTGGCCGGGCGCCATGATGCCGAGCTGCTCGCCGGCATCGTCGATGACACGAATCTCGCGGACTCTGATGCGTTCGTTGACGCGCGCGCGCTGTTGGCGGCGCGAGTTTCTGTCAAAAGCGATGAGCGGCCTCCTTTTGATCGGGGCTCACGGTGTCATGGAGCATCAGTCGATTTTCTTGCGCTCGATTTCCTCGAGCGCCGATTGGAGAAACTGCGCGACCGGCGTCGGCCCGAGATCGCCTGCCGACCGGCTCCTGACCGCCACCGTGCCGTCGCCGGCTTCCCGATCGCCGATGACCAGCATGTAGGGGACCTTCTGGAGCTGTGCCTCTCGAATCTTATACCCGATCTTCTCCTGGCGGCCATCGACTTCGGCTCGGAGCCCGCCGTCCGCCAGCTGCCGACGCACACCTTCGGCGTAGTCCAGATGCCGGTCGGCGATCGGAAGCAGGACCGCCTGGACGGGCGCCAGCCAGAGCGGGAAGGCCCCCGCGTAGTTCTCGATCAGCAGGGCGATGAACCGCTCGAAGCTTCCGAGAATGGCTCGATGGATCACCACCGGACAGTGCTCGGCATTGTCCGGCCCGATGTACTTCAGGCCGAAGCGTTGCGGCATCTGGTAGTCGAGCTGGATCGTCGCGCACTGCCATTTCCGGCCGATGGCGTCGGTCACGTCGAAGTCGATCTTCGGACCGTAGAACGCGCCGTCGCCCGCGTTCAGCGCGTAGTCCTGGTCCGCCGCCTCCAACGCTGCCTTGAGCTCCGCCTCGGCGTGATCCCAGGTGGCGATCTCGCCGAGAAAATCGTCCGGCCGCGTCGAGAGGTTGACCGTGTACGCGAGGTCGAAGTCGCCGTACACGCGCCGGACGAGCAGAAGTAGTTGCTCGACCTCGGAGGCGATCTGATCCTCGGTGATGAAGCAGTGCGCGTCATCCTGACTGAACTGGCGCACGCGCGTCAGGCCGGACAGCACACCCGACGCCTCGTTGCGATGGAGCACGCCCTGATCGTGGTAGCGCAGCGGCAGGTCGCGATAGCTTCGAAGCTCGCTTCCAAACACCAGCATGTGGCCTGGACAGTTCATCGGCTTGAGACCGAACGGTTCGCCCTCCGATTCGACCCGGAACATGTTCTGCTGGTACACGTCCCAGTGGCCGGATGTGGCCCAGAGCTGGCGGTTGTAGACCAGCGGCGTTCTCAGCTCGACGTAGCCCTCCGGCACCAAAACGGACCGCATGTAGTCGGCCAGCTGGTTGTAGAGGCGCGTGCCCTTCGGGAGCCAGAACGGCGCCCCGGGTGCCCAGGGATGGAACATGAAGAGGCCCAGGTCGCGTCCGAGTTTGCGATGGTCGCGCTTCTTGGCTTCCTCGAGTCGCTCCAGGTACTGGTCGAGCTCCGATTGCTTGAAGAATGCCGTCCCGTAGATGCGCTGCATTGGCTGATTCTGCGCATCACCCTTCCAGTAGGCGTTCGACGTCGTCAACAGCTTGAACGCCTTCAGGCGACCGGTGGAGGGCACGTGCGGGCCGAGGCAGAAGTCCACGAACGCGCCCTCGATCGCGTAGCACGAGACGTGATCTCCACCCTTCTCTTCGATCAGCTGGACCTTGAGCGGCTCATCCTTGTCGGCGAAGTCTTGCTTGGCCTGCGCCTTCGATGTCTCCGCGCGCACGTAGGCCCGGTCCTCGGCCGCCAGTTCGCGCATCTTGGCCTCGATCGCCTCGAGGTCCTCGGGCACGAACGGTCGGTCGACGATGAAGTCGTAAAAGAAGCCGTCCTCGGTCGCTGGTCCGATGCCGCACTTGGCCTCGGGGAACAGGTTCGTGACGGCCGCCGCCAGTAGGTGGGCCGTGCTGTGACGGTACAGCGCCAGCGCCTCGGGGCTCTGGGGCGTCACCACCCGTAGCGTCGAGTCCGATTCGAGCGGGTAGGACAGATCGACCAGGCGGTCGTCGACGATCGCCGCCAGTGCCTGTTTACGGAGGCGGGGCGAGATGTCGCCGGCCACGTCGGCCGCCGACGTGCCGGCAGGCACGGACCGATTGGACCCATCCGGGAGCGTGACGATGACCTGGCTCATACGGATGTCAGCCGGAAGGCGTGGGAACTGGAGTGTCGAATGGCGGGCGGTCCTGCGGTGGCGTCTGGCCTGCTCTCGATCTCTGGGAACTGGTAGGCACGGGCGGACTCGAACCGCCGACCTCCTGCGTGTCAAGCAGGCGCTCTAACCACTGAGCTACGCGCCTACGTGCTTGAAATAACGGGCCCTACAGGAACAGGAATTATAGCAATCACCTTGGCTCGTCGTCAATTAAAGGCAGTGGGGCGCGTAGGGCCAGTGGGGGTTAGGCGGCAGGTCGCAGCGCCATGTGCTCGATGGCCGCATCGAGCGTGCGGTCATCGGTAGGCGACGGCTGACCGAACTCGACGTCCGGCTCGTCGACCTCGACGTCGGGTCGGAGCCCAACGCTATTGACCTCGAGTTCGCCTGGGCCCTCGAGCATGGCCCAGGACATCCAGAGGCCGCTGCCGTCGGGCAGCTTGACCAGTCGCTGCTCGGCCGTCTGTCCGAGCGAGCGCTCCCCGAACATCTCTGCGCGGTCGTTGCCGGCGAGGGCGGCAGCGAATGTCTCGGCGGCGCCGGCCGTGCCACGATCGACGAGCAAGGCGAGCGGCATCGTGACCGCGCCGTCGCCGGACTGTGCCGTCATCGTCTCGATTATTTGGCCCCTCGCCTCGCGGCGAGCCAGGGAACCCTCGGCCACGAAGGGACGAGCCGCCTCGATGCCCGAGGCGGTCGGGCCCTCAGCGTTGTTTCGAACGTCGATGATCAGCCGATCCACGCCGCCTCGCTCGAGCTCCGCAGCGTGAGTCTCGAGCTGCGTCCGCACGCTGGCGTCGAATGCGGGAATCCGGATGTAGCCAAGGCCGGGCGCGACGATCCGCGATGTGAGCTCGACGGGCGGCGACACCTCCCGCACGAGCTCGACCACATGCGGTTCGGCCGCACTGCCTCGGATGACGGTGAGCGACACCGTCGAGCCGGGCTGGCCCCGCAGGAGCCGCCGCCCGCGGAACAGCGAGAGGTCGCGGCTTGGTGCGCTGTCGATCCCGCGGATGAAATCGCCCGTGCGAATGCCGGCTCGCTCAGCCGGAGAGCCGTCGCGCGCGGCCACGACCCGCAGGTAGTACTGCCGGGTCACTGCGATGCCAACCTGACCTTCGTCGGCCGCCTCCGAACTCTCGACGGCCCGTACCTCGTCGCGAGACAGGTGCGAACTCTCAGGGTCCAGGCCGTCGGCCAGGCCCCGCATCGCTCCCATCATGACCCGCGAGAGGTCGATTTCCTCCACGTAATTGCTCGTGATGAGGGAGACGACATCCTCGAAGATGCGCAGGTGCTGGTAGGTGTCCTCCCCAGCGGTCGCCCGACCGAAGAAGCCACCAATCAACGCGAATGCGAGCACCGGCGTCGAGACGAACAGCACGGCGAGACGTATGCGAGAACTCATGGGCAAAAGTCGAGAATCCGAAGCGTGATGCGCAGGTTCACGGTGTCGCAGGCGTCGATTCTTCCAGCCATTGTAACGGATCCACGGTCGTTCCGTCGATCCGGAGCTCGAAATACAGAGCCGGCGTGCTCGTCGGAGATCGCCCCACCGACCCGAGAATCTGATCGCGATCGACGAAGGCGCCTCGGCGTACCGCGATGACCGAGAGGTAGCCGTACACGGAGTAGGTCTCGTTCCCATGGTCGAGGATGACCATGCTGCCGAAACCGGTGAAGGAGTCGGCGAAGGCGACCCGGCCCTGGTGGATGGCGCGGACGGCGAGGCCTTGGCGCGCCGCAATCTCGATGCCATCTCGCACGATCACGGTGTCCTCCTCCGGCCCCGGTGCGTTGCGGGCGCTGGTGACGATACCGGTCAAGGGCCAGGGGAGCGCCCCGCGGAACGGCTGGAGCGGTAGTGTGGGGGGCACCCGGCCCGAGGGGGCCTCGGCAGACATGGCGGCGAGCATCGCCTGCAGCATCTGGCGCGATCGTTCCAGCTCCGCGGTGAACTGATCGTTCAAGTCGCGGCGCTCGCCGATGCGCGCCAGTAGCTCGGACTGGGCGGTGATCGACTCGTCGAGGTTCCGCCGGGCGGTCCGTGCCTGGGCGCGCACCCGCTGGTCCTCGATCTGTTGCTGCTCGAGCGCCGCCACGGTCGAGCCGAGCGCATCCAGCGTGGCGCGGTACTCGTCGGCGCGGCGGCGATCCAGCCGAGCGAGCTCGGTGATCATCCGGTAGGTTCGCCCAAGCGACCGCAGGTCGTTCACGCTCAGCAGGAGCCGCGCGTAGCGCGCCTGGCCAAGCTTGTACGTCTCGACCAACCGTGCGCGGAGCCTCGGGCGCTGGGCGTCGAGCGTGGTCTCGAGGTCGGCGATCTGCTGGCCGGTCTCCTCGAGGACGCGCGTCGTGCGGGCCAGCTGCCGATCGACCTGCGCGAGTTCCTCGGTCTTGAGCTCACGCTCGACCTCGAACCTCCGGAGCTGGGCGAGCAGCGAGTCGGCCTGGGCCGCGAGGGTCGCCGATTCACGCCGCAATACCTCGATGCGGTCCGACGCCTCGCGATCCATTGAGAGCGCACGCGAGCGCTCGTCAGGCTGGGCCCAGAGGTCGCGCGGCGCGACCGAGACGTCGAGCATGACGACGACCCCGACGCCGGCCAAGACGCAGCGCACCATTCGCCAGGACCAGGCGTGTCCGCGGACTGCGGAATGCAACCGGAATCGGTCGCGCGAACGGCACGGCACAGCATGCAGCAGTGGCACGAGCATGGTGACGAGGAATGGAGCCCGATCATAGCACGCGTTGCGCCGCGCTCGCCAAGCCAGCTACCCTACGGTCGATGGGCGTACGGTCCCGTCATCCGGAGATCCACGACGTGCGTGTCATAGGAATTGATCTTGGTCTGCGGCGAATCGGTCTCGCAGTGTCGGACGTCTCCGGGACGTTGGCTCGGCCGTTCCGTACGGTGGCCGCGTCCGGCTCGACTGCCCAGGCGGTTCGCGTCGTCTTGCCGGCGATTCGCGAGCTGCTCGCCGAGGGCGACGGCCTGGCGCTCATCGTGGTCGGCCTGCCGACTCGGCTGGATGGTAGCCCGGGAGCGATGACCGAACGATCGCGTGCGTTCGCCCAGGCGCTCGGTGTCGCGGCCGGACTCCCGGTGGAGCTCCAGGACGAGCGGCTCACGAGCCACGAGGCGGAGTCGCGCTTGGCCGAGACCGATCCGGACTGGCGCCGACGCAAGCAACGTCTCGACGCGGCGGCCGCGGCCGTCATCCTTCAGGATTATCTCGACGAGCGGCCAGGGGATCGCCGCTCGAGTGGGAGCCGCTGCTCGTGAGGTGCACAGCATGAAACGCTGGCTCTGGCTGGGGCTTGGCCTCCTCGTCGTGTTGCTGGTGGTCGTGGGTGCCGCGGCCGGCAGGGTTTATGGCCGCCTGGAGGCGCCGTTCGCTGGCTACGACGCTTCCGAACAGTTCGTCGAGGTGTCTCGTGGCCTGTCGGTTCGGGCGATCGGTGAGCGCCTGGTTGCGGCCGGCATCGTGGAGGATGCCCTCACGTTCCGACTGGCGATGTGGCTGGGTGGCGACGGGCGCACGCTGCAGGCCGGTGAATACCGATTCGACTCCCCGATGACGGCGGCGGACGTCATCGACAAGCTCGTCCGCGGCGAGGTGCACCTGCTGGCGATCACGTTCCCCGAGGGGCTCGACATCGAAGAGATGGCCGCGATCTTTGGCCGGTCGGGCTTCGGGACGGCCGAGGAGTTTCGTCGGCTTGCCGCCGACGCGGTCCTCATTGTCGACCTCGACGCCGAGGCGACGGACCTCGAGGGCTACCTGTTTCCGGACACCTATCACGTACCCCGCACGGCCACGGCCGCCGACATCGTTGCGGCGATGGTTCGCGGGTTCAAGCAGGCGCTCAATCCCGGGCTCCGGGCCGCGGCCGAGGCCTCCGGCTACACCGTCCGCGAGGTCGTCGCCCTGGCGTCGTTGGTGGAGAAGGAGACGGCCCGGGCGGAGGAACGCACGGTGGTCGCAGCGGTGTACACGAATCGCCTGGCGCTCCGCATGGGGTTGCAGTGCGATCCGACGGTCATCTATGCCTTGAAGCAAGCCGGCCAGTACGACGGCAATCTCACCCGGGCCGACCTGGCCTTCGACTCGCCCTACAACACCTACCGGTACGCCGGGCTCCCGCCGGGGCCGATCGCGTCGCCAGGCAAGGCGTCGCTCGAGGCCGCCCTGGCGCCGGCCGACGTCGACTACCTGTATTTCGTGAGCCGAAACGACGGTTCGCACGCGTTCGCCCGGACGCTGCGCGAGCACAACCGGAACGTGCAGGAGTACCAGGTCCGGTATTTCAGGGAACGTCGGCGGCGCGCGCGCCAGTGAGCTTCGCCCTGAGGGCTCTGGGCTTCGGGCTCCGGCTTCGAGCTCTCTCGATCGTTCCTACGGACACGACTCACGAGCCCCTCCCACCGCTCTACCGGATTCCCCACTTCAGCTTCTGTCGCAGGATCTGGAAGTAGGTGCGCGTCGAGGCCCGAATCAGCTGCAGGGGCACGGCATGCCGCCGTACCCTGACCACGTCGTTGGCCTGCAGCGGGAATCCGATCTGGCCGTCGAACGTCACGTAGACCTCGTCGGTCTCGTGGTCGATCTTCGGCTGGATCCTGACGGTCGATCCTCCGGGGATGACGACCGGTCGGTTGGTCAGCGTGTGTGGTGCGATCGGCGTCAGGACGAGCGCATCGACGGCCGGGTGCATGATCGGGCCTCCGGCTGCCAGGTTGTAGGCGGTCGATCCCGTGGCGCTCGCCACGATGAGGCCGTCGGCGCGAAAGTCGGTCACGAAATTCTCGTCCACCCAGATGGACAGCTCGATGATCCTGGCCAGCGCGCCCTTCGTGATCACCACGTCGTTGAGGACGATCTGGTCCGTCACCGTCCGGTCGCCCCGAATCGTGGCGGATTGCAGCATCAGCCGGTCGTCGATGTCGGCGGTTCCTGCCAGCGCCGATTCGAGCGACGGGTATAGCTCGGGCAGCGTGATCTCGGTGAGGAAACCGAGGCTGCCGAAGTTGACACCCAGAATCGGGATCTGCAGTTGGGCGGCGGCGATCCGGTCGGCCATGCCCAGCAGCGTGCCGTCGCCGCCCAGGATGAGCATCAGGTCGACGCGCGTCGCCAGCACGTCGCGGTCGGCGATCAAGGCCTCGTCGGTGACGCCGGCGAGGGTCGCGGTCTCACGTTCGAAGACCGCCTGCGCGTCACGCGCCTCGAGCCAGCGCGCGATGTCGACCAGGTGCGGGGCGGCCTCGTGGAGTCGGGCCTTGGCCACGAGCCCGACGCGCGTGCGTCGGGACGGCGACGGGGGCTTAGGGCTATCAGGACGCATGGACGGCTCCAGGTCACCGGTCGCGGTCGGCCGCGTCCGCGAGTGAGTCATCGGGGGTGTCGGCCAGCGGTCGCGCTGGGTCGTCGGTCACCGCCATCTCCCGGAGGTGCACGAAGAACTCTCGGTTGCCGTCGGCCCCGGCAATCGGCGACTCGATCGCTGCCGTCGTGACCAATCCTAGCGCATCGGCGGCAGCGCAGATCTCGTCGACCACCCGCGACTGGACCGCCGCGTCGCGCACGATACCGCCTCGGCCGACTTCCCTCCTGCCGGCCTCGAACTGCGGCTTCACGAGTGCGATGACGTCCGCCTCGGGACACAGCAGCGCCGGCACGACTGGCAGGATGTGCCTGAGCGAGATGAACGCGACGTCGATGGTCACGACATCGAAGTGGCGACGGTCGACCGGCAGATCGTCAGGCGTGAGACGACGAGCGTTGAATCGCTCGATCACGACGACACGCGGATCGGTGCGTAGCGTCCAGTCGAGCTGGCCGTGGCCGACATCGAGTGCCACGACGATGACGGCCCCACTTCGCAGCAGGACGTCAGTGAAGCCGCCCGTGGAGGCCCCGAGGTCGAGCGCGACGCGCCCCTCGGCAACCACTCCGAACTCGTGCAGCGCATGGGCCAGCTTGACGCCGCCCCGCCCGACGTAGGGATGATCGGGCACCGATAGGTGGAGCTCAGCCGCAGCCGGCACCAGCGTTCCCGCCTTCGTGGGCAGTCCGTCGTCGACGCGCACGCGACCGGCAAGGATCAGCGCCCGCGCACGCTCGCGCGACGGGGCCAGACCCCGCTCGACGAGCAGCGTGTCGAGCCGGATTCGCCGCTGTTCCGTCACGCGCACCTCAATTGTTCCGCGACGTCACCCACTCGGCGAGGGTCGGCAGCCAGCCCGACAGCCCGGCCTCATGCAGGTGCTCACCCGCCCGGGCGATGCATCGCTCTGCCAAGCGACGCGACTCCTCGACACCGTAGAGCCCGGGGTAGGTTGGCTTCCCGGCGGCGGCGTCCTTGCTAGCGGTCTTGCCGATCTCCTCAGCCGACCCTTCGACGTCCAGGATGTCGTCCACGATCTGAAAGGCCAGTCCGAGTTCCGACGCGTAGCCATCGACCGCCTCGATGAGCGAGTCCGACGCTCCGGCGAGGATTGCTCCCGACACCGCCGCCGCGCGGATGATGGCTCCGGTCTTCCTGGCGTGCATCGCGCGCAACGCCTGGGCGTCGAGGCCCTCGGCATCCGGGTGCGAGCATGGCGCTTCGGTCCGGGGCCGGGTTCGGGGGGGAAGCTGACCGCTGGCCTGGAGATCGATGGCCTGACCACCGACCATGCCTTCGGCACCCGCAGCCGCGGCGACGACGAGCAGCGCCCGTAGCCGGTGGTCCGCCGGTGCATGGCCGCCTGACGATGGTGCGGCCAGGACCCGGAAGGCTTCGGTCAGCAGCCCGTCGCCTGCCAGGATCGCGATGCCCTCGCCAAACGTGACGTGAGCCGTCGGGTGACCACGCCGCAGGTCGTCGTCGTCCATGGCGGGCAGGTCGTCGTGGACGAGCGAGTACGTGTGAATCATTTCGATCGCGCAGGCGGCGGGCATCGCGCGCGCGATGGCATCCTGAGTCGTTGTTGACGGGTCGCGGGAGGCGACCACCTCGGCGACCGCTTCTGCGGCTGCTATCGTCAGGACGGGACGCAACCGCTTGCCACCGGCGAAGAGGCTGTAGCGCATCGCCTCCGCAATGATGGCGGGACAGGCTGGCGGGGTCGGCAGTGCCGCCTCGAGCGCTGTGTCGATGGAGGCGCGTCGTGCGCGCAGGTAGTCGCGCAGCGAGCGCTCGTCGGTCACCGAGACGGCTCGCCTTCCGTCATGTCAGCATCGGCCGCGCCCAGGGAGGTGGGCGCTGGCCCCAGGTTGCCGCGCTCGTCGAGCACTTCGATGCGTCGCTCGGCTGCCTCGAGGCGCGAATGACAGAAGCGCGAGAGTGTGACGCCGCGCTCGAACAGGCCGAGCGATTTCTCGAGCGACAGGTCGCCCTCTTCCAGCTGCTTCACGATGGACTCGAGCTCGGCGATGGCCGATTCGAAGTCCTTGATCGTCGTGTCGGTCATGGCGCGTCTCCTGTGGATCGAGCGGTCCGGTCGGTGACCGAGCAGGTCAGCTCGCCGCGGGCCAGGGTGACCCGGACCGTCGCACCGCTCGCGACCGTGTCGGCATCTCGAATGATCGTGGCGCGGGACTCGTCCCAGCAGACGGCATAGCCTCGCCCGAGCACGGCCAGCGGACTGAGATTCTCCAGCCGCGCGGCGAGCGTCCGGAGCTGCGCATCGCGCCGCTGGCGTGTCGCCAGCATCGCCGCGGCAAGCGCTCCGTTCGCCTGGTTGAGTCGGCCACCGAGCGTCGCGAATCGGCGGCCGGGATGGCATCGCTCGAGTCGACGCTGGAGATCATGATGGTGCCGCGCACGACCGCTGGCCTTCGCCCGCATCGCGTGACGCAGGTCGTGCGTCAGCTCCGCGACGTGGCGTCCGCGGACGGCGACGTGCGCCGGGAATCCGGCGAGCGCGGGTCGGGTCGCGAGCCCGTGCACGGCGGTTCGGCGTCGCTGGATCCGGGCACGCACCGCGGCCGCTGCGCGCTCGCGGAGCTGGTCGATTCGACCGCCGAACTCGTCCTTGCGGGCGACGACCAGCTCGGCCGCGGCAGATGGGGTTGCCGCTCGCAGGTCGGCCACGAAGTCGGCGATGGTCACGTCGCTCTCGTGCCCCACGGCCGCGATCACCGGGACCGGAGAAGCGGCGATCGCACGGGCCACCGACTCCTCGTTGAAGGCCCACAGGTCTTCAATCGATCCACCGCCACGCCCGACGATCACCACGTCGACCCCTGGGACGCGACCGATCGCCTGCAGACCCCGCGTGATGTCTTCCGCGGCGCCCTCGCCCTGGACCCGGGCGGGCCGAATGACGAGGTGCACGTTAGCGTAGCGGCGCCTGAGGATCTGGATGATGTCGTGGAGCGCGGCGCCCTGCATCGAGGTGACGACGCCGATCTTCCGAGGAAGCAGCGGCAACGGACGCTTGCGGGCCGCGTCGAACAGTCCCTCACGCTGCAGCTGCTGGCGACGCTGGTCGAACGCCAGCTGCAGGGCGCCGAGCCCGCAGGGCTCCATGTGCTCGCAGACGATCTGGTACTCACCCTTGGGCTCGTAGACGGTCAGCCGCCCGCGGACCACGACACGGAGTCCGTCTTCCGGGGCGAACTTCAGGTATCGAACCGCCGAACGGAACATGACGGCTCGTATCTGGGCCTGGTCGTCCTTGAGTGTGAAGTACAGGTGCCCGGTGCGCCACGGCCGGAAATTGGAAATCTCGCCGTCGACCCAGAGGTCGACGAACTGATCCTCGAGGAGTGCGCGCACCGAGGCGTTGAGCTCTGCCACCCTGAGGACACGCCGCCGCGTCGAGGCTTCTCCGGCCGGTGCGTGGGCCTCCTCGTTGATCGGCTCGGGGTCCTCGAACGGTAGATCGAACGACGTCGTCATGGCGTCGTAGTCTCGCGCGCCATCGCCTCGACATCATCGGCCGACAGGCTCAGTCGCTCGATCGCAGTGGCGAGCCCGGTGCGAGTGTCGGCGGTCACGATCACGGCGTGTAGTCGCGGGTCGCCGGTCGCCGTTGCGAAGCGAGCCGGCAGTGCCTGCCGGAAGCGTCGGAGCGCCGCCTCCTTCTCGACCCCGATGATCGAGTCGTGCGGTCCTGTCATCCCGACGTCCGTGATGTAGGCGGTGCCGCCCGGAAGAATTCGCTCGTCGGCGGTCTGCACGTGAGTGTGGGTGCCGAACACCGCCGTGACCCTGCCGTCGAGGTGCCAGCCCATCGCCTGCTTCTCGGACGTTGCCTCGGCATGCATGTCGACCATGATGATCCGGGCCTCCGCCCGAACAACCTCAATCTCGGCCAGGGAGACGACGAAGGGATCGTCGATCGGCGTCATGAAGACCCGGCCCATGACGTTGATCACGCCCACATGATCGCCGGCCGGGGTGCGGGCGACGTACCGGCCCCGGCCCGGCGCGCCCGCCGGGAGGTTTGCCGGGCGGATCACGCGCGGCTCGTTGGGCAGATAGTCGAGCGCCTCCTTCTTGTCCCATACGTGATTTCCGGTGGTCATCACGTCGACGCCGTAAGAACGGATCTCGTCACCGATCTCGCGTGTGATGCCAAACCCGCCCGCAGCATTCTCGACGTTCGCCACCACGAGGTCGATGCCGTGTCGCGCGACGATCGACGCGAGCCCCGTCCGCAGGATGACGCGGCCAGGTTTGCCGACAATGTCGCCAATGAAGAGGATTTTCATGCGCAGCGGGCCGCCGTCGGACACCGGGTCACTCGATGGGAATGCTTATCTCTCGTTCGCGCCGATCCTGGATCTTCGGGATGACCAGTCGAAGCTCGCCCGCCCGAAGCGTTGCGCGAGCGCGGGAAGCATCGATGGCGCCAGGCAACCGGATCGCGCGGGCGAATCGCCCAAAGCCTCTCTCGATGCGATGGAACGTGGCCGTCGCGAGGTGGGGCGCGAGGGGCGGCATCTTCTGGCCGGCGATGATGAAGGCGCCTCGCTTGAAGCACACCCGAACCGCGTCGATCCCCACACCCGGGAGATCGACGCTGATCTCGAACGCCCCGGGCGTCTCGACCACGTCCACCTCGGGCGCACACTCCCCCGTCATCCCGCGACACTCCGGTCGCGATCGCTCGAGCTCGTCGAACAACCGTCTGACGTCGTCGGCGAGGTCGCCAACGTCGGTCAACTCGAGCAGAGGATCGAGCACTGGACACATGATGGCATACCGAGGGGGGAGGGGGGAATACGAACGGGCGCGGTGCCGTCTCATGTCGCGTCGTGGGCTCTGGCCTCGGCGGTTTATCGAGTATTATATGAGTTGTATAAGCTAAGATATTATGCGTTGTAATTACTAATATAAAGAGTTATCATACCTGGGTGACCGAGATTGGCTAGCTGAGACTATGGAGGTTCGAATGGCAATCGTTCGCGGGAACGGCTCTGGGCGTGGGGGTTGGATGCCGCGTTGTGATGTATTCGGAGCGGATGGCCACGATCTGGTCATCGAGGCAGAGCTACCGGGTCTGAGTCGCGACGACATCGAGGTCAGGATGGAGGAGGGCAAGCTGACGCTGCGTGGCGCGCGTACGGTCGATGGCGCTCAGGATGGCCGGACCTACCGGCGGGTCGAGCGGCGCGCCGGCGCATTCGAGCGGGCGTTCGCCTTGCCAGCCCATGTCGACGGTGCGGAGGCGAAGGCGGAGTATGCAGACGGCGTGCTCACGATCACGCTTCCGGTGAAGTCGAATGCCCGGCCCCGTCAGATTCCGGTCGAGTCGGCGGCTTGACGCTGGTAGACGACCATGAATTGCGCGAAGGTGCGAAGGAGGAGAGACCGATGAGGATTACTCGATGGGAGCCCAATCGTGAGTTTACCGTCCTCCAGGATCGGATGAACCGGATGTTCAACGACCTGGGCGGGACTCGTACGGACGATGGCGTGATGACGGGCGGTTCCTGGGTCCCGGCCGTCGACATCTATCGATCGACGGGCGGCGATATCGTCCTGCAGGCCGAGCTTCCTGGAATGGCGAAGGACGACATCGATCTGGGGATCGAGAACAACACCTTGACGCTTCGGGGTGAGCGGACGCTCTCCAGCGAGGTCAAGGAGGAGCAGTATCATCGGGTCGAGCGGGCGTACGGGGCGTTCAGCCGGTCGTTCTCGCTCCCGGAAACTGTCGACTCGTCGACGGTTCGTGCGGAGTTCAAAGACGGCGTCCTCGTCTCGATGCCGATCCGAGAGGACCAGAAGCCGAAGCAGATTCAGATCGCGATCGGGAGCTGACCGCATCGGTCCCCGCGCGGGGTGGGACGGGATGACGCCCGTCCCACCGTCGGCGGACGCGCGGTCGGATGTCTGCCGCGTGCTTGCCGAGGGCTTCAATTTCGACCTCGATTTCGGTTACTCTTACCACCATGACCGAGCGTGACGCCGCCGAGGATCTCGGCGAGACTGCCAAGTCGGAGCCGCTCGCAGAGCCAGTCCCTCCGATTGTCAATCGCTTCCTCTTCGTCGACGTGGCGGCCCTTCGAGCCAAGCAACTCTGGCGTGGATCGATCCCGCGGCTCGATGGCGCGCCGGCGGGCGATGAGGCAGACACGACCGAAGCGGCCGCCGCGCCCGCGGACGTCTACGTCGACGTCGATGTCGACCTCGCTGCCCCGGCCTCCACGTCCGCCGTTGCCGAGACGATCACTCCTGTGACGACCGACCCGCCCCGCAAGCTCGAGCGTGTGGCGATGGAGGAGGTCGTACTCGGCCTGGTGACGTGGGATTTGTCCGCTCCGTCGGCAGGGAGAGGGGAGACGTCGTGACCCCCGAGGAGATCAACCTCGTGATCGTTGGTGCCCTTCAGGGCCTGGCCACCACGACGGTCTTCGTCCTTGCACTGTTCATCGGCTTCTGCGTCGTCGTCGGCTTGTTGAAGCTGCGGCCGAGCGGGCGTCAGACCCGTACGGTTCGAGGCCTGGATGAACTCGTCGGCAAGCCGGTGACGTTCCTGCCGCCCGACGTGCCCCGCGGCCTGATGGACCAGCTGCACACTCCGGAACTGACCGAGGCGGCGGCTCGTAAAGAGAACTAGCGGTACCGGTATCGTTTCGCGTGTACGGGCCGCTAGGAGCGCCGCACAGCGCCGCCAGAACGCGGGCAAGGTTCACGGGGAGAGTCGCGATGCTGGAGCTACTGGTCGTCGGCCTGGTCGTGGGGATGCTCGCCGTCGCCGCGGCCTTGGTGGGCAGTGTGATCGGGGTCGCGTTCCTGGTGGCGAAGTTGGTCTGGCTGCTGCTGTTCCCGCTCCGATTGCTCCTCGGCATACTCCTGATTCCCATCGTCATCGCTGCGCAGGCGACTGTCGGGCTCGCGCTCGGGGTCGTGGCCTTGCCGGTCGTAGCCATCGGCGGGCTGGTCATGCTCGGCCTGACGCTGACCATGCTGGCCCTACCCCTGATCCCGATTCTGCTGATCGTCGGACTCGTCTGGCTATTCGGGCGGAAGGCGCCTCCGGCTCTGCCCGCGGCGCCCTGACGGCTAGGGTCCCGTGGTCGGTGGCGGAGGCGCCGCAGACGGTGCTTCGGTCCAACCGCCCACGTGTCGCTCGTACGCGTCGCCGAGGCGGAAGAGGGTCGCCTCGTCGAAGAGCCGGCCGGTGAGCTGGATCCCGACCGGCAGGCGCTCGGTGGTGGCGCCGCAGGGCAGGCTGATCGCTGGCAACCCGGCCAACGACGCGCCGACGGTGAAGTTATCCGCGAGATACATCTGGAGCGGGTCCTGCGTGCGCTCACCGAGCGCAAACGCCGGCACCGGACTCGTCGGGACCGCCACGGCATCGACGGTCTCGAAGGCTCGCTCGTAGTCCTGCCGGATGAGGGTCCGAACCTGCTGCGCCTTGAGGTAGTAGGCGTCGTAGTATCCCGAGCTCAGCACGTAGGTGCCGAGCACGATGCGGCGCTTGACCTCAGGGCCGAAGCCCTCGTCGCGGGTTCGTCGATACATCCGCTCGAGCGTCGGCTCGTCTGACCCGAGCGCTGCGCGATGCCCGTAGCGCACGCCGTCGTACCGTGCCAGGTTGGAGCTCGCCTCCGCCGTGGCAATCAGGTAGTAGACCGGAACGGCGGCATCTGCGTGCGGCAGATCGATGTCGACGATCGAGGCGCCCAACGCCTCGAATTGATCGAGCGTCTCGAGGAACCGTTGGGACACGCCAGGGTCCACGCCGATGTCCACGAGTCGACGGGGCACACCGACCCGGCTCCCTCGGATGTCACCGGTCAGGCCATCGGCGTAGTCGGGAACGGGCTGTGCGCTCGACGTGGCATCGCGCGGGTCGCTGCCGGCGATGACACGCAGCAGCGCAGCCGCATCGCGCACGGTGCGGGCGAACGGCCCGATTTGATCGAGCGACGAGGCGAACGCGATCAGGCCGTACCGCGACACGCGCCCGTAGGTCGGCTTGAGGCCGACCACGCCACACAGCGCCGCCGGTTGGCGAACCGAGCCGCCCGTGTCGGATCCCAGCGCCACCGGAACCATCCGCGAGGCGACGGCGGCAGCCGACCCGCCACTGGATCCACCGGCGATCCGATCGGTCGCCCAGGGGTTGCGTGTGGGACCGAAGGCCGAGTACTCCGTCGACGAACCCATCGCGAACTCATCGCAGTTCGTCTTGCCGATGACGACGGCGCCCGCTCGCTCGAGCCGATCGACCACGGTCGCATTGTAGGGTGGCACGAAGCCTTCGAGGACCCGGGAGGCGGCCGTCGTGCGCATGCCGCGCGTGCAGAGGTTGTCCTTGAGTGCGATCGGGACTCCGTGGAGGGGGCCGGCGTCGGATGTCCCGATGGCGTCGACCGCCCTGGCTCGCTCGAGCGCACGCGCTGCATCGACCAGGATGAAGGCGTTCAGCGAGTCGTTCTGGTCGGCGACCGTCGCGAGACTGGCCTGGCACACCGCCTCGGCACTCGTTCGTCCCTCGACGATGGCCTGCCGGATGTCGACCGCGGACGCACTCGGGTCCATCAACCGATCACCCGGGGCACCCGAAACAAACCGGCCGCTCGGTCGGCGTCAGGCGCACTGGCGAGCGCCTCGTCTCGGTCGAGTGACGGTTGAACCTCGTCAGGCCGAGCCGCCGGCGGACGCTCGAGCACCTGCGCGGTGGCGGTGACGCCGGTCGTGTCGATGTCGCGGACCTGCTTGGCGTAGCTGAGGATCTCGTCGAGCTGCCGGGCGATGCGATCTTTCTCGTCCTCCGTAAGTTCGACGTGCGCGAGCGCGGCGATGCGCTCGACGTCGCTCCGAGTCAGGTCAGCGGCCACGCTTGATGCTACCATCGGGCACGAAGGGAGCGCCAACCGGTGAGGAGCGTCCGCAGCCCCGCCGTGGCCGGGAGCTGGTACCCGGCAGAACCCGACGCCTTGGCCCGGCAGGTCGACGAGTACCTGTCGCGGGTCGGCGACCTGCCGCGCGGCACCGTGACGGCGATTATCGCGCCCCACGCCGGCCTGGTGTACTCGGGTCCGGTCGCTGCGTGGTCCTACCGGCTGCTCGTCGACCGTCGGATCGAGCTCGTGGTCCTGGTCGGCCCGTCGCACTATGCGACCTTCGAGGGAATCGCGGTCGACGATCGCGATACCTACGAGACACCGCTGGGTACGCTCGTCGTGTCGTCGCCGGATGCGCGAGCGCTCATCGGTGCCTCAGCGATCATCCGTGCAAATGCGAGTGTGCATCGACGCGAGCACTCGCTCGAGATGCAGCTGCCGTTCCTGCAGCGCGTTCTCCCCGACGTCCCGATTCTGCCGATGCTCATGGGCGCTCAAACGCGGTCGACCGTCGACGAGCTCGCCCGAGCGCTTGTCGCGACGGTCGGCGGGCGCGACGTGCTGCTAGTGGCCAGTACCGACCTGTCGCACTTCTTCGACACCGACACCGCGGCGCGCCTCGACGCGCGCGTCATCGAGTGTGTCGATCGGTTCGATCCCGATGGGTTCATGGACGCGCTGGAGCAGTACCCGGAGCACGAGCGTGGACGCTTTGTCGCGTGCGGCGGCGGACCGACGGTCGCGGTCATGCGGGCCGCCCTTGCCCTCGGTGCGACCGACGCGAGGGTCCTTCGACATGCGGACTCCGGCGACGTGTCCGGCGATCGGCAGTCGGTTGTCGGATACCTGGCCGCGGTGCTTGGGGCGTTTTCATCATCGCCCGGGGACCGAGGCACATGCTGACCGAGGTCGAGCGCCGTCGCCTCCTGGAGGTGGCCCGCACGGCGGTTGCCGCGCACCTGGCCGGCCAGCCGGCGCCCTCGCTCGGCGGACTCGAGGGTGCCCTGCTGGCTCCGGCGGCGGCATTCGTCACGCTGCGACGCGGCGACCAGCTTCGCGGGTGCATCGGATCGATGACCGACACACGACCGCTGGTCGAGACCGTGGCCGGCTGTGCGGTCGCCAGCGCCACAAGCGACCCGCGTTTCCCACCGATCGAATCGCACGAACTCTCGGACATGGCCTTCGAGATCTCCGTACTCGGGGCCCTCGAGCCGATCACCGGCCCCCATGAGATCGAGACCGGCCGCCATGGGCTGGTCGTCGAGCAGGGCCGTGACCAGGGACTGCTGCTACCGCAGGTAGCCGAGGAGTGGGGGTGGGACGCAGAGGCCTTCCTCGGTCAGACCTGCCAGAAGGCCGGCCTGGCGCCGGATGCCTGGCGCACCGGTGCACGCGTCTTTCGCTTCGAGGCCGAGGTGTTCGGGGAGTAGCGTAAGGGTGAGTAGGGCGCGTGGGGCGAGTGGGGCAAGTCAGGCAAGTAGGGCAAGTGGGGCGAGTGGGGGGCCGCAGCCTGACAACAAGGCCTGACCCACTTGCCCTACTTGCCTGACTTGCCCTACTTGCCCTGTTCGCCCTACTCGCCCTTCCTCCGTGGCCGCGCCAGTCGCCGCAGTACGTCCAGGTTCTTCACGTCGCACGGGTCGGCGGTGATGCCGCTGGCACGGTGCTGGCGCCCGGCCACCTTCGGTGTCTCTAGGATCATCGGCAGCGCGTCGAACCTGCCATCGTTGACCAGTCGGCGGAATCCGGCGAGGCCGACGTATCCGCCACCGATGTGCTCGTGGCGATCGACGCGACTGCCCCGCGGCCGTTTCGAGTCGTTCAGGTGCAGGGCCCCGAGTCGATCGATCCCGACTGTAGCGTCGAACTGGTCGAACGTGCGCCGGTATCCCTCAGGTGACGCGAGCTCGTAGCCGGCCGCGACAAGGTGACATGTGTCGAGACACACACCGACCCGGCGCGTGCGGCCAACGCGGTGGAGGATGGTGCCGAGCTGCTCGAATCGATGACCGAGGTTGGTGCCCTGGCCGGCGGTATTCTCGAGCAGCAATCGGGTGCGGCCGCGTCGCCGCGAGGCCAGGATGGTCCGCACGGCGTCCGACACGAGCGTGAGACATTCGTCTACCTCCCCGGTCGTGTGCGAGCCGGGGTGCACGATCAGAGCGTCGAGGCCGAGCGACTCGGCCCGTTCGAGCTCCTCTCCGAGGGCCTCGGTCGAGCGTTGTCGGAGCGCGGGATTCACCGACGCGAGGTTGATCAGGTAGCTGGCGTGCGCCACGACCGCTGCGAGCTCACTCTCGCGCACGCGCCGGCGAAACTCCCGAACTTCCTCGGGCGCCAAAGGCCGAGCCCGCCACTGTCCGACCGACTTCGTGAAGATCTGGAGGGCGTGGCAGCCGGTAGCCATGGCCCGTTCGATGGCCGTTGGCAGGCCGCCGGCGATCGACATGTGCGCCCCGAGGAGTGTCATGAGGGAACCGGTTGCGGTCGGGTACTATAGCCCGAGATGCGAATTCTGCCGCTGGCGTCCGTCGTGGGTGTCACGCTCGTCCTGTTCCTCGGGACCCCGGCCCCCGTGGCGGCCTGGGGGTTCGACGTGCATCGCTTCATCACGGGTCGCGCGATCGACCGGCTACCCGACGAGATTCGGCCGTTCTTCGATTTGCATCGCACCTTTCTCGTCGAGCACTCAATCGATCCGGACCTGTGGCGGACCGCGGGGTTCGAGGAGGAGCCCCCGCGTCACTATCTCGATCTGGACGCGTACGGCGACTATCCGTTCACGACGCTGCCGCAGGACTTCGATGAAGCTGTGAAGAGATTCGGGGAGGCGCGCATCGTCGAGAACGGCACGCTTCCTTGGCGCACGCGTGAGATCTACGAGTCGTTGGTCGGCTCGTTCCGACGTAGCGGGCAGTCGAATCCCCGCTACGCCCGGGAGGACATCAAGTTTTTCGGGGCGGTCCTCACACACTACGTGGCCGACGCGCTGGTGCCGTTTCACGCCGTCGTGAACTACGACGGTCAGCTCACGAACCAGCAGGGGATCCACGCGCGCTTCGAGACGGCATTGTTCGGTCGGTTTCGCGGTCGCTTGAAAATCCAGGTGCCGAGCCTGCCACCGATCGTCGCGCCGGTTCCGTTCGTGTTCGATGTGCTCCGTTCAGGGACGCGTCTGGTGCCGCGCTTGCTGGAGGCGGATCGCCGTGCACGCGAGGGCCGGCCAGGCTACGACGACGTGTACTTCGAACGGTTCATGGGATCGGCGCGAGTGATACTCGAGGCGCGGCTCGGCGAGGCCATCGGCGCCGTCGCGGCCGCGGTGACCGGCGCGTGGATCGAGGCAGGTCGGCCACGACTCGGTCCGGCTGCGGGCGCCGGGCCCGCCGGCCGGCACTGAGTCCAGGACCCGTGTCAGTCGATCCGGAGCACGCCGGTTCGGCCGCGCGGAATCTCGACGCTCGGGTACCACCTCAGGGTGCCGGCTTCCCGGATGGCCACGTCATAGGTGCCAGCCTCGAGCACGAGCAGGGCGTACGCATGGCCTCGTGACGCGCCGCCCACCACCGCCGCGTGGTCACTCGGATGGAACGCGAAGGCTTCCCACGTGCCGGGCCGAACTGCCGGGTCGTCTGGGCGGCTGATCTGCAGCGCGCCATATGACGACACGAAGTTGATCGTCTCGAGGTGTCGACCGCCTTCACCCGGGTACCGCTGAACGGTCAGACGCTCGGCCCATCGGAGGTTGACCACCCGGCCGTCACGCTCCTGCACCACCTGGGCATCGTACAAGCCCGTCGGGACGGTGAACACGACGGCTTCGCTGGTCGGCGTACCGGTCGTGACCGGCGCGTTCCGCGAGCCGGCGCGGTACACCGTCACGTGCGTCTGGCTGGTGACTTCCTCGGCCCCATCGAAGACCCGGATCAGCAGATCGACCGGCGAGGTGTCAGGGCCAGGCGTCGCGGGCTGGGCGAGCAGGCCTGGGATGAGCACGGCGAGGAGAGCCCAGGTCGGAGCGATCATGTCAACCATTCTCGTATCCTGAGTGTGACATACCTGTACGTTCGGCCGGCGCGGTGCCCGATGCTATCGTAGAACGTGACAGATGCATCTCGATCCCGATGAGCCGCAGGACGCGCGACGAGGCGTCGTCGATGCCGCGCCGGCGGCGCCGGCGGCGCCGGCAGCGATGGAGGTGTACCTCGTGCCCCTGGGGCCCGATCGTCACGAGCTGTACTGTGAGGTCGCGGACGAGCCGCCGGAACCGGAGACGATTGATGGCACCGTCCGCGCCGGTTGGTTCTCAGGGCTCCGGCGACGGTTCCGCGCCATGATCGCGGTGGCGGAGGCCGAGCGCCGCGGCGACGCGACAGGCTCGAGCGACGCCGGCACGAGGGGCTGGTCGCAGCGGGTGCGCGATCGGGTGATCGGCGCGGTCGCCGAGGCGATCGCCGAGCAGCGACTTCTCTGGAACCTCAGAAGACAGACCGTCGCCGTCCTGGTTCATCCCAACGATCTGTCCGAGGCCCAGGCCCTGGTGGTGCTTCGCACCTCGCTGCGCCGCGACGCGGAGAAGCATCGCCTCTGGCTGGTCGTCGATCTGGTCGCCTTCGTTGCCTCGGGTCTGCTGGCCCTCATCCCCGGGCCGAACCTGATCGCCTACTACTTCGCGTTCCGGCTCGTCGGCCACTACTTCTCGCTGCGTGGTGCTCGGCAAGGGCTCGATCGCGTGCAATGGCAGACGCGTGCCAGTGGGCCGCTGGCCGAGCTGCGCGCGGCGGTTTCTCTGGCGTCAGCGGGCCGCGCGAGTCGACTGCGCGAGTTGTGCGAGCAACTGGATCTGCGGCATCTGGCAGCGTTCGTGGAGCGCGTGGCACTGCGGAGCGCGTGATATACTCGTCCGCATTTTGAAGCTGAGCGAGCTTGCCGAGCGACTTGATTGCCGGCTCGACGGTGACGGTAGCCTCGACGTGCACCGCGTCGAGACCCTGGCTCGTGCCCGGCCCGGGGATCTCTCCTTTTTCGTCAACCGCCGGTACGGCGACGCCCTTGGTACGACCCACGCCTCGGCAGTCATCGTGGGCGCCGACGCGCCGCCCGCCCCGTGTGCGACGCTCGAATCCGCCCAGCCCTATCTCGCGGTCGCACACGCCGTCGAGTTGTTCGCCGCGCCGGTGCCGCGCCCCGAGGGTATCGACCCGCACGCATCGATTGCAGCCGACGTTCGCCTCGGCGAGGGTGTGGCGGTCGGACCGTTCGCGTCGATTGGATCCGGCGTGTCGATCGGCGCAGGCACCGTGATCCACGCCAACGTGACGATCGGCCCCGAGGTCGAGATCGGCGAGGCGTGCCTGGTGCACTCGCAGGCGGCCATCCGCGAACGGGTCGTCATCGGACATCGGGTCATCATCCAGAACGGCGTCGTCATCGGCGCCGACGGATACGGCTTCGCGCGCCGGCCCGACGGCACGCATCAGAAGATTCCACAGGTCGGCCGGGTGATCATCGAGGATGACGTGGAGATCGGGGCCAACGCGACAATCGATCGCCCGGCGATCGGAGAGACCCGGATTCAGGCCGGCACGAAAATCGACAATCTGGTCCAGGTTGGACACGGCGTCACGGTCGGGCGCAACGTGCTGCTCGCCGGTCAGGTCGGCATCGCCGGCAGCACGACGATCGAGGACGACGTCGTGCTCGCGGGGCAGGTCGGGGTCGCGGGCCACCTGACGATCGGCAAGGGCACGTCGGTCTCTGCCCAGTCCGGTATTCCCAACTCGGTCGAGCCTGGGGTCTTCATCTCGGGCTACCCGGCAATTCCCAATCGCGACTGGCTCAAGTCGTCTGCCGTGTTCCGCCAGTTGCCGACGCTGAAGAAGCGCCTGACGTTGCTTGAGCGACGCCTCGCGGCGCTGGAGCGGGCGGAAGCGCGGGACCGAACGTGAGTCGGACCCGGCGTCGGATCGGATCGCTTGGATTGGCCGTCGCCTACGTGTGGCTCGGCTGGGCCGCGCCGGTCCGCGCCCAGGAGGACCCGGCTGTCGAAGAGCCACGCCGCCTCCAGCTCTTTACTGACTTCGACTTCCATCTGGCGATCGCGCACCTGGGCAGCGACGACGAGCAGTTCGTCTGGGACGGCAACTACGGTGGCGATGTCGATGTGCTCGACTACGGCGTCGGCCGGGTGAACTTCCTGGCCAACTACGAGGCGATGGTGGGCGAGCAGCTTCGTCGTTTCGATGTCAACCAGGGCAACTACACGCTCGATATCTCGGGATCGGTGCGCGTCGCCGACCTCGACCTCATCGGCGTATTCCACCACATCTCGAGGCACCTCAGCGATCGCCGCAAGAGCTTTGCGATCGACTGGAACATGGTTGGCGTGAGGTCGTGCGGCCACTCGCGATCGGGCCGACTGCCGTCGAGGTGCACGGCCGAGCGCTCTGGACGGTGAAGCGCTCGTTCGTCGATTACCGGGCCGAGTACGGTGGCGACGTTCGTCTGCGACACACCGTGCGTCCGAACGTGTCCGTGATCGGGTCGGCCGGGGTGACACTCGTGCCGGTGGACTCGACCGTGTTCGGTCGGGGGAGGCAGACCGGCGCTTCGCTGGAAGGCGGCGTCCGGATCGACGGATCAGCGGCGGCGCTCGAGTTCTTCGTCGCCTTCGAGCGGCGGATCGACGCCAGCCCGTTCGACTTGACGACCAGAAACTGGGGTCTGGTCGGCTTCCGGCTTCTGAGCCAGTGATTGCGCGACGACATCGCCACTCGCGCCCTGTCCAGGCCCTGTGCCATAATCGATTTGCATGACATTTCGCGTTCGTCGATGTATCGGGAGGTCCGTGGCGTGCCTCATGATGGGCCTGTGGCTCGGGATCGCGCCGGGCGAGGGGGCGACGCGGCCGCCCAAGCTCGACTACCTCATCACGACCCTGCCGAACGGCCTGACGGTGATCATTGGCGAGGATCACTCCACGCCGATCGCGCATGTGCAGCTCTGGTATCACGTGGGCTCGAAGAACGAGCGGCCCGGCCGCACGGGCTTCGCCCACCTCTTCGAGCATCTCATGTTCAAGGGCTCGAAGAACGTTCGACCCGAGCAGCACACGTCGATCATCGCCAGTGTCGGCGGTCTCAGCAATGCCTACACGACCGAGGACATGACCGTTTTCTGGGAGACCGTGCCGTCCCAGTATCTGCCGCTCGCCCTGTGGCTCGAGGCGGATCGGATGGCGAGTCTCCGGATCGATGCGGACACGTTTACCAACGAGCGGGCGGTGGTCAAGGAAGAGCGGCGGATGCGGGTCGACAACCAGCCGTTCGGTCGACTCTCGGAGATCATCTACGACCAGGCCTACACGGTGCACCCGTACAAGCACCCGACGATCGGCTACATGAGCGATCTCGACGCGGCCACGGTCGACGACGTCCGAACGTTCTACGAGACGTATTACGTCCCGGAGAACGCCGTGCTGACCGTGATCGGCGACTTCGATGCCGATCAGGTGCTCACGCTGGTGGCCCAGAATCTCGGTCGTGTTCCGAAGGCCGAGGGTCGGGTGCCGCGCGACATTGCGCCGGAGCCGCGCCAGACCGAGGAGCGGCGGGTCGTGCTGCGCGAGCCGTTCCCGTTGCCGGTCGTCGTGGTCGCGCACCACATCACGTACGACGGGCATCCGGATTCGTATCCGCTGCACATCGCGTCGAAGATCCTCTCGGACGGGCAGAGTTCGCGCGTCTATCAGAGCCTGGTGTACGACCAGCAGATCGCACTGGCCGCCTTCGGCGGCGGCAACATCATCGAGCACCCGAATCTTTTCTTCGCCGTGGCGATCGTACAGCCGGGACGCACGCCAGAGGAGGCGGAGCGGGCGCTGATCGCTGAACTCGACGGACTCACCGAAGCGCTCGTCAGCGACGGCGAGTTGCAGCAGGCCAAGAACCAGTTCGCGCGCGACTACATCATCGGGCGAGAGTCCAACCAGCAGAAGGCGTCGCAGCTGGCGCACGCGGCGGTCATCCACGGCGACGTGACCACCGCCGATGGCGAGTTCGACATCTTCATGAACATCACGCGTGACGATGTACGTCGCGTGGCGCGCACCTACTTCACGCCCGAGAATCGGCTCGTCCTGACGATCCTGCCGCCGGGGCCGGAGGGATCGAAGTGAGGCGGGAGCCATTCACGGAGGTCAAGGGGCCACGCCCGACCGGCTACCGAGCGCCGGTCCTGGTCGTCGCCGTGCTGATCCAACTCGCCGGTTCGGGCGTGGCGATGGCTCAGACGCGTACCGTGGACTGGCCCACGGATCGTCCTCCGCAGGCGATGCCGGCGCCCGACGTGCGCTTCCCGGCCTACGAGGTGCGCACGCTGGCGAACGGCCTCCAGGTCATGGCGGTGCCGCATCACGAGCAGCCGGCCGTGAGCGTCCGGATGCTCGTCAAGGCCGGGGCGGCGAATGATCCAGGCGGCAAGGGAGGCGTGGCGCGCTTGCTGGCCGCGCTGCTCGACCAGGGCACGACGACCAAGAGCGCCCGGGCGATCGCGACCGCGATCGATTCGATCGGTGGCGGCCTGAACACCGGCGCGTCAAGTGATCTGTCGTCGGTCGGCGCGGTGGTCATGAAGGATAGCTTCGGCGTGGCCATGGATCTCATGGGCGACATCGTGCGCCATCCGGCCCTGGCCGCCGCGGAGATCGACCGTCAGCGTCAGCAGGCCCTCTCGGGGTTTCAAGTCAACCTCAACGATCCGGGGTACGTGGCGGAGGCGGTGTTCGATCGTCTCGTCTACGGCTTCAGTTCGTACAGTGTGCCGGAGTCTGGGACCCCGGAGTCGGTGGCGACGATCACCCGGGACGATCTGGTGCGATTCCACGAGACCTACTTCGTGCCCAACAACGCGATCATCGGCGTGGTGGGCGATGTGACGACGGAGGAAGCCTTCGAGGCGGCCGAGCGAGTGTTCGGCGCATGGGAGGCTCGCGAGTTGCCCGCGCGGGAGTCGCCGGAGCCGCCGGAGCCGACGCTGCGCCTCGTCGTCATCGACAAGCCGGATGCGGTTCAGACGGCGATCCGGGCCGGCCATATCGGCATTCCGAGACGACACCCCGACTACATGGCGCTGAACCTCGCCGTGAAGATCCTGGGAGGTGAGGGCGCCAACCGACTGCACCGCGTGCTGCGGTCCGAGCGCGCGCTCACGTACGGGGCCGCGGCCGACATGGTGACCCTCCGCTTCGGCGGCGACATCGAGGCCGAGACGGACACGCGTTCCGAGACGAGCACCGAGGCGCTCCGCCTGATGGTGGACGAGTTCTGGCGCCTCCAGCGCGAGCGGGTCAATCCACGAGAACTGGCCGATGCCCAGGCGTACCAGACAGGGCATTTTCCATTGACCATCGAGACGCCGACGGCCATCGCCCAGCAGATCCTCAACGTGCTCTTCTACGGGCTCGACCTCGCAGAGCTCGACACGTTCCGCGAACGGGTCAACGCGGTCGACGTCGATGACATCCAGCGCGTCGCGCGCCAGTATCTCAAGCCCGATCGCTTGTCGATCGTGATGGTCGGAAACGCGAGCTCCTTCATCGACGAACTGCCGAAGCTCGGCTTCGACACGTACGAGCTGATCCCGCTGGCCGATCTCGATCTGGCCGCGGCCGACCTCGGGGGGCCTGGCGCCAAGGCGACGGGGCAGCCCGAGGCTCGAGGCCCGTCGTCGCATGTCGATTCGACGGTCGATGACGCTAACGCCGCCATTGGCGGAGCCGATGCGCTGCGTTCGGTCCGTACCCTGGCGGCAACCGGGACGACGATCGCAAGGCCCCAAGCTCCACGACCTGCCGTCCGCAACCGCGCCGAGACGGTCGTCGAACGCATTGTCAGGGCATTCCGATTCAACACCCCGATCGACCGTGCGCTCGTCGAGCGGCCCGCGAATTGACGCGGGCGCGCACGGCCCCGTTTCTCCAATGCACGTCATGATCTCCTGCGGGGAAGCGTCCGGCGACCTCTACGCTGGCGCCCTCGCGCACGAACTCCAGCGCGCGTCGCCTGGCGTTCGAGTCTCGGGGTTTGGAGGGGATCGTCTCCGGGGCGCGGGTGCCGACCTGATCGGGGACTACCGCGGTCTGACTGCGACGGGCCTCTTCGAGGTGCTCGCCATGCTGCCCAGATCATGGCTGATGTATCGGCGGCTCGTCGCCTGGGCGCGAGCGCATCGCCCCGACGTCTTCGTCGCCATCGACTATCCCGATTTTAATTTTCGTCTCGCCGCAGCGCTCCGTCGCTTCGGCGTGCCCATCGTCTACTACATCTCGCCGCAGCTGTGGGCGTGGCGCCCTGGACGACTCGGCGCCATGAAACGCTTCGTCGATCGCGTGCTCGTGATCTTCCCGTTCGAGGAGGCGATCTATCGCGACGCCGGCATCCCGGTCGATTTCGTGGGGCACCCGCTCGTCGATCTGACGCATGTCGAGCCGACGACCAGGTCGTCAGGTGCCGCCATGGGTGTGAGCGGCGCAGGTCCGGTCGTCGCGCTCCTGCCGGGCAGCCGACCGAACGAGATTCGGGCAATCCTGCCGGGCTTGCTTGGCGCCGCTCGGCTGATTGCCCAGAAGGTCGATGGCGTCCACTTCGTGGTCGCGCGCGCGCCAGGGCTGGACGACACCCTGTTCGACGAGATCGTGAGCGGCGCGTGGTCCGGCACGCGACCGGCGGTCGTCGAGTCCCGCACGGACGAGGTGCTCGCCGCCTGCGATCTGGTGCTGACGGCCTCGGGTACGGCGACCGTGCAAGCGGCACTGCACGAACGGCCGATGGTGATCGTCTACAAGCTCGGCTCGCTGACGTACCGACTCGGCAAGCCGTTCGTCCCACTCGACACCTACGGGATGGTGAACCTCATTGCCGGCGAACGGGTCGTGCCCGAGCTCATCCAGGATGACTTCACGCCGGACTCCGTCGCGGCCGAAGCCGTGGCTCTCCTGACGAACGACGCAAGGCTGGAGCGCGCGCGCGCCGGGCTTCGCCTGGTCGTCGAGCGGCTCGGAGGAGCGGGTGCCAGCCGCCGGGCGGCCGCGGCGATACTCGAAACCGCGGACGCACGCCGCGCCGGCTCGGCAGCCGAGCGGGTCACGTAGAATAGTCCGACGTCCGACCCACGCTGACGCGGAGTTCCTTCAAATGACACGACGACACATCGTCTCGGCCTGCCTGGTGGCACTTGTCGGCGCGGTGGCGCCGCTGGATGCCAGCGTCGTCCTGCCCGGCGATCTGCGAGAGCTGTCGAAGCAGGCCCTCGTCATCGTTCGGGGGCGCGTGATTGACGTCCGGGCGCGTCAACTCGCCGGGTCAAGGCGCGTCGAGAGCCTGGTCACGTTCTCCGCGTCGGAGTATCTGAAGGGTGACCTCGGGACCACAGTGACGTTTCAGGTGCCGGGTGGACGCATCGGGAGATATCGCACCGTCGTGGTGGGGGCGCCGGTTCTGTCACCGGGCGACGAGTTGGTGCTGTTCCTCGGTGGCCGCCCGCCGGGCTTGCCGCACGTGCTCGGGCTGAGTCAGGGCCTGTTCCGCATCGTCCTGGATCCGAGGACTGGCCGGCGAATGGTGTCAGCCCCGCCGTTGCTCGGTGCAGGGGCCGGCACCGAGCGCGTGGTGAGGGGCGATCCGGCCAGACGGCTCGCGACGGTCGACGAGTTCGGGGCGCTCGTCGTACGGGTGCTCTCGGAGGTGCCGTTGGCTGCGGGAGAGCGGCCATGACATGGATGGCTCGGCTGGTCGGGGCGATCGGGCTCGTGCTGCTGACCAGTGTCCCAACGGACGGTTACCTCAAGATCGGGTTCAGTGACGGCACCACGATCCGGGTCGCACACTGGGCGTCGCAGCCCATCCGGTATTTCGTGACCGACCGGCCCGATGGCGGGCTGCCACCCGACGATCTCCAGGGTGCGGTCAGTCGCGCGGCTGCAACGTGGCAGGCGGTCGAGACGTCAGGCGCCGCCTTCGAGTTCGTGGGCTTCACCTCGGCACTGCCTGGCGACGAGGACGGCCTGACCACCGTGGGTTTTCTCGACCGGCCGGATCTGGAGCGCACGCTGGCGACCACGGAGTTGCTGATTGACGAGGTCACCGGCGAAATCGTCGAGGCGGACATCTTCTTCAACACGGGGGTGGCCTGGTCCGTCCGCCCGGACGGCGAGGCGGGTCGCTTCGACCTGGAATCGATCGCGTTGCACGAGCTTGGCCACATCCTGGGCCTGAGCCATTCGGCGATCGGCGAGACCGAGCTTCTGCCGACTGGCCGGCGACGCGTCACGGCCTCGGGGGCGGTGATGTTTCCGATCGCCTTCGCGCCGGGGAGCATCGAGTTTCGCGCGCTCCAGCCGGACGACGTCGCGGGCGCGTCGGATCTGTACCCAGACGGGGATTTTTCCACTCGCACCGGCACCATCTCGGGGCGCGTCACGAAGAACGGCGTGGGTATTCGGGGCGCCCACGTCGTCGCATATCATCTCCAGACCGGAGCGCTCGTCGGTAACTTCACGCTCGGAGATTCGGGTCGATATGCGATTGCCGGGCTCGAGCCGGGACCGCATCTGGTGCGGGTCGAGCCCCTGGACGATGCGGATGTGGGTAGCTTCCTCGAGTCCGAGGCCGATGTCGACGTCGAGTTTCGGGTGGCCTACGCGAATAGATTGGCCGTCGTGCCGCGCGCGGGCGGCGTCGTCAACATCGACGTCCAGGTGGTCGCGAAGTGAGTCTCGAAACACGCCATCGGTCGGTTGCCGCGACGCTCGTGTTCGCCTGGGCATTGCTCGCGCCGGCCGCGGCCGATGCGCAGGCTGGAGCGCCATGGATCGGGCGGCTCGAGGTGATGATCGGAGCGGGGTGGGCAGACGGCTTCGACCTTGGTCAGACGACGGCCGAGATCCGGCGCAACGAGGTGCCGCGAGGCTCGGCTTTTCCGCTGTTCACCGCATCGTCGGAGATCCGCCCGACCGCCTCCGTTGATCTGTCGGTCAGCTATCCGTTGACCCCGCTCCTGGCGGTCGAGGGGTACTTCGGTCGCGGCCATCCGACACTCCGGACGCGCGTGTCCGATGACGCCGAGCTCTCGGCCGGCGCGACGGCCGATGACCGCCTCACCCGGTACGTCCTCGGCGGCAGCGCGGTGCTGCACGTGGAGCGCTTGACGTTCCTGAACGGCCACGGCGTACCGTTCGTCCTTGGGGGTGTCGGGTATCTCCGAGAGCTCTACGGGTCGGGCCTGGGGCTGGAGACCGGCCGGCTCTATCACGTGGGCGGTGGGGTCAAGCTGATGTTGTTGGAGCGTCGGGGCGGGCGCCTCATCAGGGGCATTGGGGTTCGCACCGACCTGCGCATTCAGTTCCGGGACGGCGGCATCGAGCTTGGGCAATCGGGGCGGAGGTTCGCGACCGCATCTGTCGGCCTTCTGGTCGTGCTCTGAGCGCGTCCGTTCGGTTGATGCGAACGGCTGTCTGGACATCTCGACTCCACCCGCGATGACCAGTCTCCGATGGCCGCCGGGGTCCAGCCCCGAGGTGACATGGCGAGCGGCGCGAGCGGCTTGCGCGTGACTGGGTGGTAGGCGAAGATCCATAGCGTCGGCGACTCACACGCGCCTCCTGGGCTAGGCACCCATCCGTTGCGAGGCGCTTTCAATAAAGGGTAAGTGACGCTCATGATTCACGATTCGTTCGGTACGCGTACGACGATCGACGTCGGAGGCGAGGCGGTCGACATCTGCAGCCTTCCCGCGCTCGAGCGGAGCGGCTTCCCCCACGTCGCGCGTCTGCCGTACTCACTGAAGATCCTGCTCGAGAACCTGCTCCGCGGCGAAGACGGGAGCGCGGTGACCGCTGATGACATCAAGGCGCTCGCGAGTTGGGATGCATCGGCGCCGACGACGAAGGAGATCGCGTTCCGGCCGGCCCGGGTTCTGCTGCAGGACTTCACCGGGGTTCCGGCCGTCGTCGATCTAGCGGCGATGCGCGACGGCATGGTGCGACTCGGGGGCGACCCCAGCCGCGTCAACCCCCTCCAGCCTGCGGAGTTGGTCATCGATCACTCTGTGCAGGTCGACCACTTCGGGGTTCCGGACGCGCTGCGGCTGAACGCGGAACTGGAGTTTTCGCGGAACAGGGAGCGGTATGCATTTCTTCGCTGGGGCCAGAACGCCTTCGAGAACTTCCGGGTGGTGCCACCCGATACCGGCATCGTGCATCAGGTCAACCTCGAGTACCTGGCGCGCGTTGTCTGCCGAGACCCGGCCGGGAACGGCACCGTGGCGTACCCGGACACGCTCGTCGGCACTGACTCGCACACGACGATGATCAACGGACTCGGCGTGGTTGGCTGGGGCGTTGGGGGCATCGAGGCGGAGGCGGCCATGCTGGGTCAGCCGATCTCGATGTTGATTCCAGACGTCGTCGGGTTCCGGCTCGTCGGCGCGCTGCCCGAAGGCGCGACCGCGACGGATCTCGTGCTCATGATCACCGAGCGATTGCGTCAGCACGGAGTCGTGGGCAAGTTCGTCGAGTTCTTCGGACCGGGGCTCGCGCACCTGACGATCGCCGATCGTGCCACGCTGGGCAACATGTCGCCGGAGTACGGATCCACCGTCGCCATCTTTCCGATCGACGAGATGACGCTGGACTACCTGAGGCTGAGCGGGCGCGACGAGAAGCAGGTGGATCTCGTGGAGCGCTACACCAAGGCTCAGGGCTTGTTCCGATCGGACCACGTCGATGCGACGTACGGCGCGACGCTCGAGTTCGACTTGACGACTGTCGAGCCGAGCCTGGCGGGTCCGCGGCGTCCACAGGATCGGGTGACGCTGGCGGGCGCGAGGGAAGCGTTCGGGGACGCGCTCGAGATGATCCAGGGCGAGGGCACATCCGGCGCGTCCGGGACGTCCGGAAGCCAGGCGGCCGTGCGCGCCGAGGCGGGCAGCGTGGCGGTGGCTGACGACCCAGCGTCCGAGATCGATCACGGGGCGGTGGTCGTGGCGGCGATCACGAGCTGCACGAATACGTCGAATCCGAGCGTGATGATCGGGGCTGGCCTGCTGGCCCGCAAGGCGGTGGCGCGCGGCCTGACCCGGCAGCCGTGGGTCAAGACGAGTTTGGCGCCTGGCTCGAAGGTCGTGACCGCCTACCTCGAGCAAGCTGACCTGCTCGAGCCGCTCGCGGCTCTCGGCTTCGACCTCGTGGGCTATGGGTGCACCACGTGCATCGGGAACTCTGGACCGCTGCCCGAGACGGTCGCTCGAGCGATCACGGAGCGCGATCTGGTCGTCGCGTCGGTCCTGAGCGGCAACCGAAACTTCGAGGGCCGAATCCAGCCGCTCGTGCGCGCCAACTACCTCGCCTCGCCGCCGCTGGTCGTGGCATACGCCCTGGCCGGTCGCATGACCATCGATTTGACGAGCGATCCGCTCGGCCTCGATTCGAAGGGCGATCCGGTGTTCCTACGGGATATCTGGCCTACGCAGCGGGAAATCCAGGCGGCGATGACCAGCGCCGTCCGGCGCGAGATGTTCGAGCGCGAGTACGCGCATGTGTTCGACGGTGACGAGCCGTGGCAGTCGCTCGAGGTGCCCGAGGGTGACCGGTTTACCTGGGAGGTCGACTCTACCTACATCCGAAATCCGCCGTTCTTCGAGGGTATCGAGCGGACGCCCACTCCGCCTGAGGACGTCGAGGGCGCACTGGTCCTCGCGATGCTTGGCGACAGTGTGACGACAGATCATATCTCTCCGGCGGGCGCCATCCCGGCCGATGGGCCGGCGGGCAGGTACCTGATCGAGCACGGCGTGCAGCCGCCCGACTTCAACTCCTTCGGTGCGCGTCGCGGGAACCACGAGGTGATGGTACGAGGCACCTTCGCGAACATCAGGCTACGCAATCAACTCGCGCCGGGAACCGAGGGTGGGTGGACGACGCTGCTTCCAGACGGTACCGTCACGAGCATCTATGACGCTGCGATGCAGTACCGCGACCGGGGCGTGCCGCTCATCGTGCTGGCCGGCAAGGAGTACGGTTCCGGGTCGTCACGCGACTGGGCGGCCAAGGGAACGAAGCTGCTCGGGATCCGCGCGGTGATTGCCGAGAGCTACGAGCGCATTCACCGCAGCAATCTCGTGAACATGGGCGTGTTGCCGCTGCAGTTCGCCGAGGGCCAGAGCGCCGCGAGCCTTGGCCTCACCGGGCACGAGACCTACCGGCTCCAGGGTATTGCGGACGGGTTGGCGCCGAGGGCGGGGGTCGAGGTCACGGTGTTCGGTCCCGAGGACGTCGTGACTCGTTTTACGGTCACCGTCCGGATCGACACACCAGAAGAGCTGGCCGCGTTCCGACACGGCGGCATCCTGCCATATGTGCTGCGGCAGCTCCTCGAGACCGAAGGCGAAGGCTGATTCGACGGCGGGGAGTGTCGGCTGACCGTCGGCCGTGAACCGAATCCCGATTCAGGCCCGTGTTCTCGGCGTGACGGTCGCCATCTGAGTCATGTCGCCAAGTGTCAGTGGGCCGACGATCGGACCACGCGCTCGAGTCGCTGCATGAGCCGCGCGTAGCGCGCAGCGTCCCGCGCGTGTAGAAACGCCGTATCGGTTTCCCCGGCGGTGATGGAGTCGATGGCATCGTAGGCTGCCATGTCGCGTGCGTGCGTGTAGGTTTCGAGCATTGTGTAAGTCCTCGTAACAGGTCGCTGACTCTCTGAGACGGCCTCGCGACCAGACATGATTACAAGAGCCGTGCCAGCTTCACATCCGCGTCACCTCGCCGGTGTCGCGTGCTGACGCCGGCGTCGATCGCATCCCGTGCGCGGAGCGAGGGCTTCGACCTTTGCGGCGTGGCTCCGCCAGCCGATCATCCGGAGCTGGGGTTCCTGGCCGACTGGATCGCGCGCGGCTACTCGGGCGAGATGTCCTATCTGTCACGCACGGCGGAGCGTCGCGCGGATGTGCGGTCGGTCATGCCGTCGGTCCGGTCGGTCATCGTCCTGGCGACGGTCTACAACGTCGACCGCGAGTACTCCACGGAGATCGGCGAGCCTGAAGTCGCGAAGCTCGCGCGCTACAGCTGGGGTGACGACTACCACGTCGTGCTGCAGCGCCGAATGGATGCGCTACTCGGATGGATGCGCGGGGTGAGCGAGTCAGCGTTCGAGGCGAGAGCTTACGTGGACACAGGCCCGGTGCAGGAGCGAGTGTACGCACAACACGGGGGGCTTGGCTGGATCGGCAAGAACACCTGTCTGATCAACCCGGAGCTCGGCTCGTGGCTGTTCCTGTCGGCCATCCTCACGAGTCTTCCCCTCGAGCCGGACGCTCCGGGGCTGGATCAGTGCGGCACCTGCACGCTGTGCCTCGAGGCGTGTCCGACTGACGCGATCGTCGAGCCGTGGGTGCTCGACGCGACGCGCTGCCTGTCGTACCTGACGATCGAGTTGAAGGGCAGCATCCCACCGGATGCTCGCGATTCGCTGGGCTCGCACGTCTTCGGGTGCGACATCTGCCAGGACGTGTGTCCGTGGAACGCGACACCACCGCAATCGACGGATGCGGCGTGGCTGCCGCGCCGCGATCTGGATCGGCCGATGCTGTCAACGTTGTGGGGCCGATCGGATGTGGATCTGTCCAGGATCCTGCGCGGCAGCGCCATGAAGCGCGCCGGTGTCACACGGCTGCGCCGCAACCTGGCAGTGGCGCTGGGCAACAGCGGGGGAGAGTCCGCCCGGCGGGCGATCGGTGGCGACCGATTCGCCGGAGCCGGGGCTCCGTCGCTCGGCGATCCGCGGGTCGTCGAGCACGTGGAGTGGGCGGCGCACAAGCTCGACGTCTGAGGGCCCGCTCGGACGCAGCCGGCGACCGACGATTCGCTCGTGGCCTGTCCACGCTGAGCAAGCAGGGTGGAAAAGGCGGGCTCGGCGCTCTATGATGTCCTTATGGCAGATGACGAGGCGACCCTCGACTCGCTGGCTCCGACACTGCTCATGTCGATGCCCCAACTGCACGATCCAAATTTCAAGCAAACGGTCGTGCTCCTGTGCGAGCACAGTCCGGAGGGCGCGTTCGGATTGGTGCTGAATCGGCCGACCGACACGCCGGCCGCCTCCGCGGTGCAGCTCGAACCGCCGATATTGGCCGTGAGTGAAATGCCGCTCTGGGCCGGCGGCCCGGTGGAGCCCCACCGGGGGTGGATCCTCATGGGAGAAGCGCCGGAGCACGCCGAGTCGCTCGAGGTCTGTGACGGTGTCTACCTGTCGACCTCGCCGGTGCTCCTGAGGCGGCTGCTCGAGGGGCCGACGAGTCGCCGTGCTCGGCTGCTGAACGGCTACGCTGGTTGGGGCCCCGGGCAGCTCGACGCCGAGCTGGCGGCGTCTGCGTGGCTGACGAGCGAGATCGAGGCCGACCTGATCTTCGAGACGGAAGCGTCCGTCATGTGGGAGTCAGCCATCCGGCGACTCGGTGCGGACCCGGCGCTGCTCCAGATGAGTCACGGGGTTCACTGACGCTGCGAGAGCCTGCGCCGGCGAGTCAGGCTCAGGAGCCGAGGCGCGGGTGCCAGCCGAAGCGCAAGATCTCGAGCCGAACATCCTGGCGACCGAAATCCTCTGCCTCATCGCAGTCCCTCAGATAGAGATCGATGGCTCGCCCCTGAAGCGACGGGCGGTCGTGCATGACCGTGTAGATCCCGTCGTAGCCGCCGCTGCGCGCGATCCGGAGGACGGTGCCCATCGGCAGCAGGTCCGCATCGGCGGCCGCCATGCCCGCACGGGACTTGGTGCCGAGGCTGGTGCGGCGCGTGCGGCAATAGGCGGTGGCCTCGAACGCGAGTCGCGTGCCCGGGGCGACCGCTGGTGTCTCCTGGGCCGGTGCGGCAATGGTCGGCCCGTCCTCGGTGGTCACGACGGCGCCGAGCAGGAGCGAGACGCTGACCATGAAGATGGCGCCCCGGCTCGCGACGCGCCGAGTGGTCGAATCGGTGGAGGGTCGGTGTGTGTGCAGCATATTGAGCCTCGCTCATACGTGCGGGCCCACTGAGGCGACCGCGCGTATCCATCGAGCTATCGGGAACTGTCGGAATCCTCGGCGCCAGTGCACGGCACCGTCCGAGTGACTTACGACGTTGTCGAGATTGATGTGCCGACGGGTTCACGCTGTCGGCGATTGACTCCGCAAGAGCAACGCGGCTTCAATGATTATACAACGCTTCGGCTCTTCTCCCAAGCCCGCACGAAGCGCACTTGGGGTTTCGAACTTGGCCAAATGACCGAGACCTTCGCAATCGAATGGCAATCGAGCCAGTCGGTCACAGCGGTCGTGTACCGCCCACAAGCAGATCATCGGACGAACCGGGTGCTCGTCTTAGCGCACGGTGCTGGCGCGGGGCAGATGCATCCGTTCATGGTCGACTTCGCACATGGCCTCAACGACCGGGGCGTCGACGTGGTGACGTTCAACTTCCCCTACATGGAGCAGGGACGACGCGTTCCGGATCGCCGCGATCGGCTCGAGGCGTGCTATGCAGCAGTCGTCCGAACGGTCTGCGATCTGCCGAGCCTGGACGGTCGAACCCTCTTCGTTGGCGGGAAATCAATGGGCGGTCGCATGGCCACTCACTTGCTGGCTGGCATGACCCAACGGGCCCGGGCCGACATCCGTGGGGTCGTCCTCCTGGGCTATCCGCTGCACCCGCCTGGCAAGCCGGAGCGTCTGCGTTCCAGTCATCTGGGTGAGGTGGGCGTCCCGATGCTGTTCGTCCAGGGCGATCGCGACACGTTCGGCCGACCGGACGAGCTCGAGCGCGCGCTCGAGGGGGTGGAACGAGCGACGATTCAGGTCGTCGCCGCAGGCGATCACTCGTTCAAGGTCCCTGCGCGTATCGGCAAGAGCCGCGAGCAGACGTACGGAGCGATCCAGGACGCGATCGTCGGCTGGATGCATGCGATCGACGACGAAACGTGAGGGCGGACTGCAAGCCACGTGAACGACGGCCGTCATGAGTCGAGAACCCCTTGCGGTTGCAATGGCGATGGAATAACCCGGTATAGTGAGTCCATCGAATCAGCCACGCATGAATGCGACAATCGGAATGCGTACATCCGGAAGGTCTCTCATGATCAGCCACAGCCTCCTGCCCGCTTGGGTCCGTCTCGTTGCAGTCTGCGCCCTTTCGGTCGGTCTCGCCTCCTGTACGGGCGGCGAGAGCGGGACCACGGCCCCGACCACGCCCACGGCGGCGCCGGTCGTTGCGGACGCCCAGTGATTCACGTTGTCCGGCACGGTGTCCGAGATCACACCGGGCGGGAGTGTGGGCGTGGAGGCGGTGACGGTCACGATTCTCGATGGCCCCAATGCCGGTATATCCACGCAGACGCGCGCGCGCCTCAGGGGTGTGACGGCGATGACCGACGCGGACGGTTTCTACCAGCTGACCAATCTCGTGGGCGGCGGCTTCACCGTGCAGTTTTCCAAGGATGGGTACCGACTCGCCAACCGCGGAGTGGACATCCGGGCGAACCTGACGGAGAACGTCGAGCTCGAGGCGCTTGCGCCGCCTCCGCGACTGCCGGACGCGCGCTATCGGGTTTCGTTCGAAGCGGACTGGAGCGCACAGACGCACCCGAACGATTTTCCGTCCAACCCTCACTTCTCTCGGATGATCGGGGCCACTCACGGTTCGGATGTCATGTTCTGGGAGCCCGGCGCTCCGGCGACGCCTGGTATCCAGAGCGTCGCCGAACTGGGGAACACGTCTCCGTTCGACGCGGAGATCGCTCAGGCACAGACCGCCGGACTGGCCGAGAACCTGTTCATCGGGGGCGGACTCGACCCGTCGCCTGGCGTCGAGGCGGTGGAGTTCGAGATCGGTCAGGACTACCCGCTGGTCACGCTCGTCTCGATGATCGCGCCAAGCCCGGACTGGTTCGTCGGCGTCCGGAACCTGTCCATGCTGAAGCGTGACTGGCAGGACGAGATCGTCGTGGAGTTGTTCCCGTGGGATGCCGGTACCGACAGCGGTGTGACGTTCACGTCGGGCGACGAGGCGACCGCGCCGCGAGGCGTCATCACGTTACTCGAAGGGCCGCCGGTCGCGGTGGGGGGTCAGGTGCCGCCGTTCGGGCGATTCATCTTCCGTCGCGTCGAGTAGGAACATCGCCAACCGCGTGCACTCATGCAGCTCGTCCCCCGAGCACCGATGCCGAGATGATCGGCGAGCAGGGCCGTGATCGTGCTTTGCCCATGTCGTGTAACATTGGCGCGCTGGTTTCGGGTGGCGTCGGCTGGATGTCATCGAAGCCTCGTCCATCATGACGACCCAGGATGGCCGACGTCTGACGGCGGCGACCAGGTGGCTCCACACGCTCGCGTCGAGGGTTCCGTCCGGAATCGCGGCCCGCGTCGTCGTCGCCGGCCTGACGCTTGCGATTTTTCTGATCGCGACCGCATGGCTGGTTCAGCCGGCTCCGCAGGTTGACGACACCTATCTCCGGTTCCTCGCGCTGAACACGGTCTGTCAGCTCCTACTCTGGGGGGGATCGTATTCCTCACCGGCCGCGTCCTGAGTGCGTCGGGCCTCCTTGGGCTCTTGGCGGCGGCCGTCATCGTGACCAGCAACCTCAAGCAGCAGTACCGGGCGTCGCCGCGCTTCCGGTCGACGTCTTCGCCGCCATCGGCGTGATGTACGACCTCGGAACGTTCTTCGGCTACATCGGATACCACCTTGCGGAGGTCGCGGGGCTGCTCGTGCTGGTGGGCCTGGCTGGCGTCGGGTTGGCACGGGAGGCTCCGGTGCTCGACTGGTCGCGTCGCTCGCTGTTGATCAGGGTTGTGGGACTGACCGCCATCCTCTGGTTGTTCTATCCGGTGACGTCTCGGAACGCTCCAGTTCAACGCCTCTACAGGGCGGCGGGCGCAGCCTTCGATGGTAATCGGCCGAATGACTCCGTCGTGGAGCTGGGGTTGTTCGCGCACTTGCTCGTCGCGGCGCCGGAGTTCTTTCCGGATCTCCCGACGCAGTACGGTGATGCCGCCCTGTTCCTGGACTACTTCCATTCAGTGCCGCCCCCGGATCCCGCGACCGGTCCACTGCCGGATATCGTCGTCGTCCTCGGGGAATCGCTCTTCGATCCGCGTCGCCTTAACGTGTCAATCGATCCGGCGCCACTCGCGACGCTGGATGAGCTCTCACGCGATGCGGACTATCACGGCGTCTTCAAAGTGCACACCGTTGGCGGTGGGACCGTGCGTGCGGAGTACTCGGTGCTGACTGGCATTCCGACGAGTCTTCTGGGCCAGGGAGGGCAGTGGCCCTTCTACTCGCTCGTCAGCGGCTCGACGTGGTCACTTGCCCGCCATCTCGGATCCTTGGGCTACCGAACTGTCGCGATCTATCCGGTCTCCAGCTCGTTGTTCAACGCCCGGACCGCCTACGAGTTCCTGGGGTTCGACGAGCTCATCGATAGCACTGACTTCGATCCCGAGCGGGATGTTGGGCGGCGCTACGTCACGGATGCCGCGATCGCTAGGAAGGTCCTCCAGGTCGTCCGTGAATCTGATGAGCCGGTCTTTGTCTGGGCCCTGACCATGGAGACGCACGGGCCGTGGTCGTTCTGGGATTCGGAGGAGCCGCGTCGGTACGATGTCGACGGTGTGATGAGCCCCGAGCACCTCGACGTGCTCACGGACTACGTCCACCGGTTACCGAAGATCGAGGCCCTCGCGACGACCCTGGTGCAGTCTCTCGACGCCCAGGACCGACCGTTCGTCTTCAGCCTGTTCGGCGATCATCTGCCGGCCATGTTCGACCTGTTCGATGCGATCGGGTTCAGAGACGACAAGCTGTTCTGGGGCAACCCCCTGAACGAGACACCGTACTTCGTTCGGAGCAACGTCGGGCATGCCGAATCCGTCGAGAGGAACGTCGATGTGAGCTTTCTCGCGTCGCTCGTCCTTGACTCCGCTGGATTGGATGGCGGAGAGTTTTTCGATATGAGCTCGGCGTACCGAGAGTTCTGCGGCGGCAGCTTTCAGTCGTGCCGGGCGGGTGACGAGAATCGCCACGCGTACGTCCAGATCCTGTACGATTTCCTCCGAGACCAAATGGACGCCGACCGTGCCCGCGGCGTCGTCGCCTCGCCAGCGCACGCGCCAGCCTACCGTATCGATGATGTCATCCCGTCGGGCAGCGAGTTCTTCGGCGGTGGTTGGTCGTCGCCAAACGCCCGGGGCATGTGGAGCGTGGCACCCTCGGCCTACGTGAGCCTCACAGTCGAGGATCCGGGCGACGATGATCTCGTGTTCGCGGCGCGCATCAGGAACAGCGAGTCGGTGAGTCGAGCGGACCTTCGGGTCAACGGACGAACCCTCGACACCTGGGAGTTCGACGGCCCGATGTCGCCCCACACACGCACGGTCGTGATTCCAGCCGAGATCGTGCCTTCCGACGGGACGTTGCAGATCGCGATCACCACTCGCGATCTCGAGTCGTCTGGCGAGCCCGGCTCGACCCCTAGCTCCCGGGCGCTTGGTATTGCCGTATTCGGTTTGCGCGTCTGTCGGCAGGGCGGCGGGCGGTGTGAGGTGCCGACGCGCTAGAACACGCGGCCTTGCGGTCCACTGCGCTATTCGCGGCCTCCGTTCGTGGACGTCCGGCCGAGTCGCGTCGGCATGTCGGCGATCACGTATGCCATGACCGCGATGGCTGCCGCGGATCGCGCGACGTCGAACGGATCGATCTTGTCGACCGTGTCGGCGGGCGTATGGTGAATCAGGAAGTACTGTTCGGGATCGGCCGAGAGTGACATGGCCGGAATGCCGCCTTCCGTGACGCTCGGACCGATGTCGGCGCCGCCGCCAGTCGGGCCGACGTCATGCATCTTGATGCCATGCAGGAGCGAGGCGATCTGCTGGACGGTCGCGCGCGCGGTCGGGCTGCCGCTGAAGCCGAAGCCGCTGGCATCGAAGAGACCGGAGTCCGACTCCAGCATCAGAATGTGATTCTCCAGCTCGCTCCGGTACGCGTCGCGGTACGCGATCCCGCCGCGGGTGCCGTTCTCCTCGTTGGTGAACAGGACCAGGCGAACCGTGCGACGAGGTCGCAGACCGAGCTTCTTCATGAGCCGCAGGGCCTCCCAGGTCACGATGCAGCCGCCGCCGTCATCGCTCGCGCCGGCGCCCACGTCCCACGAGTCGATGTGGCCGCCGACGACGACGATCTCGTCGGGCCTCTCGCGTCCCCGTAGCTCGGCGATCACGTTGGCCGACTCGACGTCCGGTAGCGTGTCAGCCTCCATTTCGAGGCGAACGGAGACCCGCTGCCGGCGGTCGACCAGCCGCTGGAGGCGATCCGCGTCCTCCGAGGCGATGGCCGCAGTCGGGATCCGCGGCGCGTCGTCCTGATACCGCATCCCGCCCGTGTGGGGTGTCCTGAGGCCATCGGGCCCGACCGAGCGCACGAGCGCCGCCACGGCCCCGTATCGGGCGGCGCGCGAGGCGCCAGATGACCGATACGCGACCGTCTCCCGATACGTCGAATACTCCACGTTGTACAGGACGATCGTGCCAGCCAGCTCCGTCTTCCGCGCCTCGAGCTCATCGAAGTCGTTGACGACGACGAGCGGCGCGTCAATTCCGTCCGGCCCGGTCCCGACGCTGCCGCCAAGACCGAGCATCGAGATCTCGTGGTGCGCCGGCTCGACAATCATCAGGCGCTCTTGGCCACGGACCCACCGGGGCACCATGACCGTCTCCGTCCGAACCGCCTCCAGGCCGTCGCGTCGCATCTCCTCTGCCGCCCACTGGATGGCGGCGTCGAGCTGGGGCGAACCGCTGAGCCTGTGCCCGAAGCGGTCGGTCAGCTCGGCCAATCGTGTCCAGGCGAAGTGGTTGCCGAGCGCCTCGCCGATCAGCCGGTTGGCCTGGTCGCGGTAATCGTCGAGCCAGTTGGTGGAGTGTGTCGACCCGGTGGCCTGCGCGGTGCGCGCGTCCGTCCGGCCGGCAAAGGTCGCGCCGGTCTGATCGCTCGAAAGCGATCCGGCGATGAGCAGAAGCGTGGCGGTCGTCGCCGCGAGGCGCCCGACGGTTTGCGTGTGTCGTGTCACGGGAATCCTCTGGGCAGCGACATGGCTCTCGGGCCGAGACTGAGCAACGCGAGCCGCGGAGTCTCGGGGGCTCGCCATGGGGCACCGCGCGTCATGTCCGGGATGTTTCGGGCCTGTGGGACATGTGGGACGTCGGGGACGCGTCACACGTGTCCCTCGGCGACCATCAGCTCAGCGTTCAGGATCGCGCCGCCCGCCGCGCCGCGCACGGTGTTGTGGCCGAGCGCGACGAGTTTGTGACCGAGGACCGGACAGCGTCGGACGCGCCCGACGGTCACGCTCATCCCTCGATCGCGATACACATCGAGTCGCGGCTGCGGGCGGTCTGGCTCTGCCAGTGGCACGATCGGCTGCCGCGGCGCGCTGGGTAACCCGAGTTCCTGGGGACGGCCCGAGAATCGCGCGAGGACGTCGATGATGGCTTCCGGCTCGGGATCGTCGCCGAGACGAACCGAGAGCATCTCGGTGTGGCCGTCGACGACAGGTACTCGCGTGGTATGCGCGCTGACGCACACCTTGTGCGGCGACACCCGACCGTCACGCAGCGCGCCGAGAATCTTCTTCGGCTCGGTTTCCATCTTCTCCTCCTCGCCGCCGATGAACGGCACGACGTTGCCCAGGATGTCCATCGACGGGACGCCCGGATAGCCGGCGCCGGAGACGGCCTGCTCGGTGACCACGATGACGTCGAGGAGGTCGAACGCGCGCAGCGGGGCCAGGACCATGGCCATGACGACGGTCGAGCAGTTCGGGTTGGTCACGATCGCCCCGCTCCAGCTCTTCTGGGCAGCCTGTTCGCCGAGCAATCCGAGGTGGTCCGCGTTCACCTCCGGGATGAGCAGCGGGACGGTCGCATCCATCCGGTGATTTCTCGAGTTGCTCACGATGACATGGTCAGAGGATGCGAACGCCTGTTCGATCTCGCCGGCGACGGAGGCATCGAGCGCCGAGAACACGAGCCGGGGCGCCTTGCCCGGCGCCGACGCTTCGACGCAACGATCGGCGATCGACTCAGGCATCGTCGTCGATAGCTTCCAGTTGGCGGCGTCCCGGTATGGCCGCCCTGCCGAGCGCTCGCTGGCGCCGAGCCACACGAGGTCGAACCACGGATGGCCCTCGAGCAGGGCGATGAACTGCTGGCCGACCATGCCGGTGGCGCCCAGGACGCCGACTTCGACTCGTCGCGTCATGGCTGTGGTCCTCCTGTCGGCACGGCCTCGTGCGTGTCGGGCGCCGCCTCGGGCGCCGTGTCGACGAACTCGCGGTGCACGGCGCGCAGTGCGCGGTCGAGGTGCCGAGCCGCAATCACGCAGCTGATCTTCATCTCGGTCGAGCTGATGCAGTCGATGTTGATGCCTTCATCGGCCAGCGCCGTGAACATCCTGGCCGCGAGGCCTGGCGTGGCGGCGAGTCGCGATCCGATGATCGAGATTTTCGCCATGTCACGGTCGACCTGCACTTCGCGCGCGAAGCCCTCCTGCCTCCAGCGTTCGAATAACGGCGGTGCGGTGTCGAGGAACTCCTCGTCCATGACGAAGGTGATTCGGGCCCGGTCATGCGATGACGCGCCCTGGATGATGAGTCGGATATTGATGTCGGCCTCGGCCAGATGCTGGAACAGCGTGGCCGCGATGCCGGGCCGGTCTGGCACGTCGAGCAATGTGACCTTCGCGATCTTGCGATCGGTGCTGACCCCGACGACTCCTGCTTCTTCCATCGTGGTGACTCCTCCGCTGATCCAGGTACCCGGCCGCGTGTGGAAGCTGGACCGGACGTGAATGGGAATCTGAAACCGCAGGCAGATCTCGGCGGCCCTGGGGTGGATGACCTTGGCTCCGCTGGCCGCCAACTCGATGGCCTCCTCGAAGCTGATCTTCGTGAGCAGGCGCGCCTCGGGGACGACCGAGGGATCGGCCGAGTACACCCCATCGACGTCGGTACAGATCTCGCAGACCGCCGCATTCAGCGCCACGGCGAGTGCCGCCCCGGTGATGTCACTGCCGCCGCGTCCCAGCGTGGTGATCTCGTTCTCGTCGGTGATGCCCTGAAACCCGGTGACGATGACGACCTTGCCCGCGTCCAGCTCCGACTCGATGCGCCCCGTGTCGATACTTCGAATGCGCGCGCGATTGAACGGCCCGGACGTCCGAATACCGCACTGCGCTGCGGTGAACGAGATCGCCGGAATGCCTCGAGCCTGCAGAGCCAAGCCCAGCATCGACACCGCGATCTGCTCGCCCGAGGCGAGGAGCAGGTCCATCTCCCGCCCGCTGGGCGTCGGCGACACCTTGTGGGCCATGGCGACGAGCTCGTCTGTGGTCTTGCCCATGGCCGACACCGCCACGACGAGCCGAGAGGCCTCTGCCCGGCACGCCTTGATCCGGTCAGCGACCGCGCAGAGCTTCTCGGGCGTACCGACCGACGTGCCGCCGTACTTCTGGACGACGACCCGGGCGGGCGAGCCGACCTCGTGGGAGTCGTGGGGGCTGGTTGCGTCGGTCATGGGGTGTTCTCGGCGATCACGATGCCGTCTGGAGGTGTGCGTCCAGTTGCTGTAGGAAGAGCCCGACGTCGGTCACGATGCCGATAGTTTGGTGTGACCCTCGGTCGACGAGCTTCGTGACGACCGTTGGGTTGATGTCGACGCAGACGACGCGGACCCAGGACGGGAGCATGTTGCCGACCCCGATGCTGTGCAGCATCGATGAGAGCATCAAGACCATCTTCACGTCCGCAACCGCCTCGGCGTACTGGTCCTGCGCCTCGACGAGGTCCATGATCGTGTCGGGCAGCGGACCATCGTCCCGAATGCTGCCCGCGAGAACGTAGTCGACGCCGGCCGTCACGCACTCGTACATGATGCCGCTCGTCAAGGTGCCCTGCTCGACCGCCGCCCGGATGCCGCCTACCCGGTTGATGGCGTTGATCGCCCGCATGTGGTTCTTGTGCCCACCGTCGACGAGGCGACCCGCGTCGAGGTCGACGCCGAGCGACGTGCCGTACAGCGCGTGCTCGATGTCGTGCACCGCCAGCGCATTGCCGCTGAGCAATTTGTCGACGAGGCCGCGCCGGATGAGCGAGCCGAAGTATCCGCTCCCGCCGGTGTGGACGACAACCGGCCCGGCGACGACCGCAATCCGGCCCCCCTCCCGCTTGACGGCGCGCATCATGTCTGCGATCTTGGCGACGCTCACCTCCACGCGCCGCTCCGACGAAATCTCGTTGCTCATGAATGCGAAGTCGAGTCGATTCCGCTCGCGGAACTCCGGCACGACCCGAATGCCGTCGACCCCGCAAACGACCTGGTCCTCGGCCTTCACGTCCCGAAGCTTGCGACATGTCGCGTGGCCATCCTCGAGCACCACGATGGCATCCATCCGCTGGTGCTGAACCTCGAGCCACCGGTCCTCGTGCCTGACGTACGTCCGGTGATTGGTCGTGGAGTAGAAATCCTCCGGAACGCACCGATCCCGGCCGGCGGGCTTGGCCGAGACGTTGCGCTCCACGACCGGGTGGCACCCCAGGGCGGTGAGCCGCTCGACCAGCTCCGTCAGCTGACCGTCATCTCCGGCCGAGACGCGCAGCTTGATCCGTGAGACGTCATCGTTCGTTCGGCCGATGTCGAAGTGGAGCACCTCGTAGCGGCCGTCGTATTCCAGGACCTTGTCGAACACGGAGGTCAGCAGCATCGAGTCGATGAGGTGGCCCTCGGCCTCGACGACTTCCGAGAAGCTCGGGCGCTCAGGTTCCGGCGGGAGGGGGCGGCTGTCGCTGGCTGGCAGTGGTCGGTCGGCTGACATCAGTCCACCTCGGCCGCTGGCACGCCGGCGTTCTGGCCGGCCATGTAATCCTCGAACTCCTGCAGCGATCGGCCGAGGTGGACCGGTTGCACGGCGCGATCGACGATGACATCGGTGGATTTGTAGCCGTTTCCGGTGATGCAGACGACGATCGATTCATCACGAGGGATGGCGCCCTGTTCGATCAGCTTGCGGGTCACCGCGACCGTCGTGCCGCCGGCGGGCTCGGTGAAGATGCCTTCGGTTCGCGCCAGCGTCTGGATGCCGTCCAGGATTTCGTCGTCGGTGGCCGTGTCGCCCGTACCGCCGGAGCCGCGCACCGTCTCGAGGACGTGAAAGCCGTCGGCGGGATTGCCGATCGCGATCGCCTTGGCGATGGTGTTCGGCCTGACCGGATCCGGATGGTCGAGGCCTGCGTGGAGGGCCTTGACGACCGGCGCACAACCGGCCGCTTGCGCCGCGTGGATCTTCGGCAGCTCGCCGTTGACCCATCCCAGGCGGCGCACCTCGTCGAAAGCGCGGCCGATGCGGGGGAGCAGCGTGCCGCCTGCCACCGGTGACACGACGTGCCGCGGGAACGTCCAGCCTAGTTGTTCGACGATCTCGAAGCCCATGGTTTTCGCGCCCTCGGCGTAGTACGAGCGGAGGTTGATGTTCGCGAAGCCCCATGGCCGCTTGTCCGCGATCTGGGTGCAGAGACGATTGACGTCGTCGTAGGTGCCGCGGATCGCCATGAGTCGAGGGCCGTAGATCGCCGATCCCGCAACCTTGGCCGGCTCGAGGTCGTCGGGAATGAAGACGTAGCAGGGGAGTCCGAGCCGCGCCGCGTGCGAGGCCACGCTGTTGCCGAGGTTGCCCGTGGACGCACAGCCGAAGACCTCGAATCCAAGCTCTACCGCGCGCGTGGCCGCCACCGAGACGACGCGATCCTTGTAGGAGAATGTCGGATGGTTAGCCGAGTCATCCTTGATATACAGCTCGCTGACGCCCCACGCCTTCGCCAGTCGCTCGGCGCGGACCAGCGGCGTGAAGCCGGAGTTGAAACCCGTCAGCGGCTCGCCGGAGATGGGCAGCAACTCGCGGTAGCGCCAGACGTTGGGCGCCCGCTGGCTGATCACCTTCGGACCGACCGCCTTGCCGATGGCGGCGTAATCGTAGTCCGCCTCGAGCGGCCCGAAACACTGGTCGCACACGAACAGCGCCTCGGCGGGAAACCTCGTGCCGCAGACGTGACATTTCAGACCGGTCAGGAACGTCATGGGAGCCTCGGATCAGGGATCGGGGGTCACGGATCAGGGATCGGGGATCGGGTGTCGGGGACCGGGGGCCGGGGAGCAGCGACCGGGGAGCGCGGATCAGCGATACGCGCAGTATGGGGGTCCTGGCCCCCGATCTCTGGCCCCTGTTCCCTGGCCTCCTGGTGCACGCCCAGGGTCCGGATCTGGAAGGGGATCCCGAGTGGTTCGTACGACGTGGCCAGCAGAGCCTCGACCGCCGGCACGTCATGCTCGGCGAGGGCGACGATCGATGGCCCCGAGCCGCTGAGGCAGATGCCCAGCAGATCGGGGTGGTCGAGGGCAAGCGCGGCCTCGAGTCCCGGGACGAGCGGCTGCCTGTACGGCTGGTGCCAACGGTCGCGCAGCGCCTCGCGCAGGAGATCACGACGACCGGTGTCGAGCGCCTGGAGCACGAGCACCACGCGCTGTAGGTTATATACCGCATCCGCTCGCGAGATACGGTCGGGTAACACCGTGCGGGCGCTGGCGGTGCTCAGCTGAACCTCCGGCGTGAGAATGACGAAGCGGATCGACTCGGGCCACCGAGAGGTGAGCGCCGTCACCGAGCCATCCTCTCGCTCGCAGCTGCCCACGAGTCCGCCCAGTAACGCGGCCGCCGCGTTGTCGGGATGTCCCTCGATCTCTGTCGCCACCGTCAGCAGTTCGCCGGCCGCAAGCGGTGCGGTCACGGCTTCGTAGAGTCTGAGTCCGCCGACCGTCGCGGCGGCGCTGCTGCCCAGGCCGGCACGGAGTGGAATGTCGCTCCGTACCTCGATCGTCATCGACGGCACGACCGCAGCGTGTCTGGCTGCGATCGTGCGGAACGCCCGCTCGATGAGGTTCTCGCCGTCGAGCCTGAGATCGCCGAAGTCCCACGTGCGTGTCCCGTCGCCGTCGGCGTGGACACGAACGCGGAGTCGAAGGTACAGACGGACCGCCACCGACAGAGCGTCGAAACCCGAGCCCATGTTCCCGATGGACGCCGGCACCTGAAGCTCCAGTGATCGCGTCATCGGTCCCTCATGCCTCGAGCAGGGGCAGGACGACAGGGGCGCCGATGACGTCCGGACCCGCGCTCAATCTACCGAGCGCGCGGCTGAGCGAATCGGTCTCGCATGCCGCGATCTCCAGCCCCGCTACCCGGGCGCCATCGGTGGTCGTCGGCGCGCCGACCGTCCGCTCTACCCGAATGCCCTCGATGGCCAGACCGTCGACGATCGTCTCGGAGGTCCCGCCCTCGGCGAGCGTGACCCGCACGCAGTGCTTCGTCTCGAAGTCGTCATCGACGTGGTCGATCGACGTGACGGGTGCCGCCCACGCCGCGGCGGCGCGCCGACCGCGGGCGATGGCGATGATATCGGAGGTGACGGCCACGGCCGTCGCGTCGCCGCCCGCTCCGAGACCGCCGAACGACGCCGTGCCGCCGAACGTGCCGGTCGTCCGAACCAGATTCTCGGATCCGCGGATGCTGGCGAGCGGCGACTCGGTCGGAACCAGCACTGGACGAACGGACGCGGATAAGTGGTTCGGCCGTCGTCCGAGCTGGGCCCGCGAGACCTGCCGGATGGAGCATTCGAGTCGACGAGCGATCTCGAAATCGACTGGCTCGATCCCCGAGATCGAACCGCACGGCACCGCCTTGCGATCGACGGCCCGACTGAGGCCGAGCCACGACAGGATGACGAGCTTGTCCCGCGCGTCGTAACCGTCGACGTCGTCGGTCGGATCCGCCTCGGCGAAGCCGAGGTCCTGGGCTTCACGGAGCGCCGCTCCGAACGGGAGGCCCGCGGATTCCATGCGTGTGAGGACGTAGTTGCAGGTGCCGTTCAAGATTCCCGTGACCTGGACGAGCCGATCGGCCGACAGACCATCCAGGACGCCGGCCAGCACCGGGATGCCGCCGCCAACCGCAGCCTCGAAGGCCAGCTGCGTACCTGCTTGGCGCGCGACGTCCAGCAGCGCCGGACCCGAGCCGGCGACGAGTGGTTTGTTGGCGGTCACGACCGACTTGCCCGACGCGAGCGCGCGGCGCACCCAGCCGCCGGCCGGATCGGTCCCACCCAGCAGCTCGACAATGATGTCGACGTCCGAGTCGAGGACGTCATCGATGCGTTCGGTCCAGACGACATCGTCCGGCATCCAGTCGACGCGCTTCCGCGCCACGTCGCGGTTGAACACGTGCGTCAACCGGACCGGGACGTCGACCCGGTCACGCAGGATTTTTGCGACCGAGCTGCCGACCGTCCCGAATCCAAGAATTGCCACGGAGTGCGTCATGACGTCACGCCAGGGGCCTGGGGCGGAAGGCCAGGGGCGGGCGTTCGTCCCGACAATCGCACTCGTGGTCCCCGACCTCGAATCTTCTGCTGCTGGCCCCCGTCTCTAAACTCCATGCCCGTAGCCGAGCTCGGCGTGATGGTCGTGGCCCATCAGCGCGGGCCGTCCGCCCTCGACCGGCTCGAGCCAGCCCGCCGACAGGGCGTGGCGCCCACTGACGACGCTCCGGAACTCACGGCGGAGCTCATTGGTGACCGGTCCGGCCACGCCGTTCGCGATGGTTCGATGGTCGATCTCCCTCACGGCGACGACTTCTGCGGCGGTGCCGCACATGAGGACCTCGTCGGCCACGTAGAGCTGGTCCCGGGTGATCGGCCGCTCGTGGGCGGCCAGGCCGAGACGGCTGGCGAGCGAGATCAGTGAATCACGCGTAATGCCCTCGAGGATCGTGGCGGCGGGCGGCGTCAGCAGCGCTCCGTGCCGCACGAGGAACAGGTTCTCACCGGTACATTCTGCGACGAAGCCCTGCGGGTCGAGCATGATGGACTCGTCGAAGCCGAGGCGCAGCGACTCGGTCTTGGCGAGCACCGAGTTGGCGTAGTTGCCTGCGATCTTGGCCTTGGTCATCGTGACGTTGGGATGATGTCGGGTGAACGAAGAGACGTTGGCGCGCACGCCACGCGCCACGGCATCCTCCGACATGAAATCGTCCCAGGGCCAGGCGCCAATCGCCGTGTGCGCCACGCCCGAGTCAACGGTCAAGTTCCAGCCACCGTCTCCGAGGTAGATGACCGGTCGGATATAACACGCCGACAGCTCGTTGGCGCGTACGACGGCCTTGGCCGCGGCGACGAGCGAATCGACGTCATACGGCAGGTCGCGAAAGCCCAGGATGTGGGCTGACGCGATGAGCCGTTCCATGTGATCGCGCAGTCGGAAGATGGCCGGACCTGAGGCGGTGGAGTAACAGCGAATGCCCTCGAACACGGCTACCCCGTAGTGCAGTCCGGCGGTCATGACCGGCAGGGTCGCCTCATCGGACGTCATCACCGTTCCGTCCAGCCAGGTAAATCGTGCGGTGGTGCTCATGGATCCGTCCTCGCGGCCTCGGGACAAAAAAAAAGACCATCATTCGCGTCCGGATGATGGCCCTTGGTGTCTTGCTGCTGCTGGGTTACATCATCCAGTTTCGCCCGGCCCCATGAGGCCGGCAAGGCTGGTAATGGCAGTGGTCGTGACGAGAAACGAGCGGGTCAGCGGATAGATCCGTGCCCATCGTGTCTGGTCGGGCGCCGCATGTCGGAGCGTCATGGCAATCAGCTATCGTGACCGGCCGAATTACCTATTTTGACACCGGTTCAGGCGAGGCGTCAAGAGACCGGCAGCGGTGAGGCCACCTGTGGGGCCAATCGGGCCAGTGGGGCGAGTCAGGCTGGTCGGGCGAGGCGGGTGGGCTACGGTGTTTCGCCAGGCACGACCTCGAGTGCCCGTGTCTCGCCATTCCGGATGATGGACAGGGGCGTTTTTCGGCCGATGCGCTCCTCGGTCAAATGGCGATGCAGGTCGTCGATGCCACCAACGGCTTGCCCGTCAAAACCGACGATTAGGTCACCATCGCGGAGGCCCGCACGGGAGGCGGCACCGCCGTCCTGGACGGTGATGACGAGAATCGCGCGGTTGTTCGCGAGGCCCAGCCGTCGGCTGACGGCGCGCGGGACTACCACGTTCTGGGCGCCTACCCCGATGTAGCTTCGACGGATTCGGCCATCCCGGATCAACCGGCCGGCGACGTAACGCGCGGTGTTGCTGGCGATCGCGAAGCACAGTCCCTGCGCGGGAAGGATGACGGCGGTGTTGACACCAATGACTTCCCCTCGCGACGTCACGAGTGGCCCGCCGGAGTTGCCCGGGTTCAGCGCGGCGTCAGTCTGGAGGATGTCGTCCATCAGCCGGCCGGTCTGTGCCCGGAGCGAACGGCCGAGCGCGCTCACGACGCCGGCGGCCACGGAGCACTCGAAGCCATAGGGATTGCCGATGGCGATGGCCACCTGCCCGACGCGCACCGTCTGCGAGTTCCCGAGGGGGGCGGGCACCAGGTCCGTTCCGTGAATCCGGAGCACAGCCAGATCGGTGTCGGGATCCTCGCCGATGACCTCGGCACGCGACTGGCGGCCGTCCTGCAGTGTCACCACCAGGCGGGCGTTGCCCCGGACGACGTGGCTGTTGGTGAGGACGAAGCCGTCTGGGGTGAAGATGAAGCCGGAACCGGAGCCCGAGGGGCCCGGCTGTGCCTCTCCACCAACCTCGATCTTCACGACTGACGGACTGACCCGCTCGACGGCTTCGACGACCGCTTGCGAGTACGCATCGAGCAGCTCCCCGTCGTCCGGCCGAGGCCGGCTGACGGGGACGCGGCTGAACCCCGTCCGCTCGTCCACGACGTTTTCAACGTCCCCCTCTGGAGCGCGCCGGCCGAACAAACTTCCAAGGCCCATAGCTCACCTCGAATCTACCAGATGCGTGAGGATCGTCTCAGGATTGGACGCTCGAACACCGCGCGTGGTCTCGTGACCGCCCCGGACACGTGAGCCGTCGTCGGCGGCTGGCGTAGAATGTCGGGACGCGGCGTTCAAACAGGAGACGACATGCTGCTCGACGACATCCTTCACGCCATTGGCCGGACCCCCCTCGTCAAGCTGAACCGGATCGGGGCACAGCTCAAGTGCAACCTCTACGCGAAATGCGAGTTCCTGAACCCGGGCGGCTCGCTGAAGGATCGTATCGGAAAATCGATGGTCGAGGCAGCCGAGCGCGAAGGCCGCATACGACCCGGCGATACCCTGATCGAGCCGACGAGCGGCAACACTGGCATCGGAATCGCCCTGGCCGCCACGGTCAAGGGCTACCGGGTGATCATCACGATGCCGGAGAAGATGAGCCGGGAGAAGCAGGTCGTGCTCCAGGCCCTCGGAGCCGAGATCATCCGCACGCCAACCGAGGCAGCGCACGACTCGCCCGAGAGCCACATCAGCGTTGCCAATCGGCTCCAGTCAGAGCTGCCCAACGCACACATCCTCGACCAGTACTCGAACCCCAACAATCCGCGTGTCCACTACGAGGAGACGGCGCAGGAGATCCTCGACGACCTCGATGGCAAGGTCGACATGGTCGTGATGTCTGCTGGGACCGGAGGGTCGATCACCGGGGTAGCTAAGCGGCTCCTCGAGGCGTGTCCCAGCTGTGTCGTCGTCGGCGCGGACCCGGTGGGATCGATCCTGGCGGGAGGTACCGAGGTGGGGACGTACAAGGTCGAAGGGATCGGCTACGACTTCATTCCTAGGGTGCTTGACCGAAACTTGGTGCAGCAATGGGTCAAGACGACCGATCAGCCGTCCTTTCTGCTGGCGCGTCGGCTCATCCGGGAGGAGGGTCTGCTCGTCGGTGGCTCGAGCGGCTCGACCATGTTTGCCGCCCTTCAGAAGGCTCCGAGCCTGGGAGTCGGCCAGAATTGCGTCGTGGTCCTGGCTGACGGAGTCAGGAACTACATGAGCAAGTTCCTCGACGACGGCTGGATGCGCGACAACGGCTACTTCCAACCGATGTCGCTGCCTGGACACGTCAGGGAGCTGATTGCCCGGGAAGGCCGACAGCCGCTCGTGGTGGCCGGGGACACCCAGACCGTCCACACGGTCATCGAGACCATGCGGGACAAGGGCATCTCCCAGCTCCCCGTGACCGGCGAGGGGATCCTGGTCGGGATTGTTTCGGAGGGTGACTTGATGGAGTTCCTCGGCTCAGGGGGTGGCGACGGCGCCTCGCTCGTGTCCGAGTGCATGAACCGGCAGGTGGCGGTCGTCGGACAGCAGTCGCCGCTGTCGGCGTTGCAGGAGTCGCTTCGCCGCAGCAATGCGGTCGTCGTCGTCGACGACGAGCGGCGGCCCATGGCCATCCTCACACGCATCGACCTGCTGCATTTCATCGATGCCGCAACGACCGAGGCCTAGGGAAGGTGTTCGGGTCATGCGGGGAAGTCGTAGTTCCACCCTTTGAACATTCGCCATAATGAACTGTTGCGTCCAGTGCTTGCGGATGGCATCATGATGCCCACGCTCGCCATCTCGGCGATGCATCGTGATGAGTGATCCGATGCGGGAAGTGGAGACATCAAGATGCCCATGCGCACCACGTTGACGCTTGAGGACGACGTCCTGAGGATGGCGCGGCAGCGTGCGACGGAGCTGGAGCGTCCGCTGAAGGATGTGATCAACGATGCGCTGAGGCTCGGTCTGAGCGTCGGCAAGGAGCGCGGAGAGCCGTACACATTCAGGCTCCAGACCGTGAAGGGGCGTGTTCTTCCGGCAGTTGACCTAACTGATCGTGACAAGTTATTCGACGTGATGGAGAGCCAGTAGATCCGTGATCGGTCTCGACACGAACATCCTCGTGTACGCCCACCGGGAGGGGACGAGCCATCATCACGAGGCGTACGAGTTGGTCCGGCGGTTTGCCGAGGGGCCGACTCCGTACGCGCTGTTCTGGCCTAGCCTGTACGAGTTTCTCCGGGTCGTCACTCATCACCGGGTCTTCGACCCTCCGTCCACGCTCGCCGAGGCGTTCGCGGCGCTCGAGTCGTTCACCGAGCCGCCGGCGGTGCGGGTGCTGGGGGAGACGCCGGGCCACGGTACGATTCTCCGGGGCGTGCTCGGCGAGACGAGCGCGCGAGGCAACCTGGTCCACGATGCGCATCTAGTCGCCCTGGCGCTCGAACACGGCGTCCACGAGATCCTGACGTTCGACGAGGATCTACGCCGGTTCCGGCAGATAGAGATCACGAACCCATTTCTCTAGGACCGGGCATGGAGGCTGAGCCGAGCCCTGCGAGTCCCGAGCTCAGCGCTCGTATATCACCTTCCCGTCCGCCACGGTCAGCACGATGGATCCGTCGAGGATCGCGCCCGGATCGGAATTGGCGAGCGCGAACGGGTCGACGCTCATGACCGTAATGTCTGCCCAGCGGCCAGGCGCCAACACGCCGGTGCGCTCCTCAACGAACCCGGCGTACGCCGCCCATGTCGTGTAGCCTCGCACGGCCTCGTCCGCGGTCATTGCCTGTTCCGGATACCAGCCGTCGGCGGGCTCACGTTGCTTGTCGCGGCGGGTGATGGCGGCGTGGAGACCATAGAAAATGTTGTGGTCCGAGCCTGGGTTGTCGGAGTTGAACGCCAGGCGTGCCCCAGCCTCGCGGAGGCTCCGCCAGGCGTAGGCCCCCTTGATCCGCGCCGGTCCAACCCGCTCCTCGGCCCAGGTCTTGTCCTCGACGGCGTGCGCCGGCTCCATGGACGCGATGACGCCCAACGCACCGAAACGAGGGATGTCGTCCGGGTGGACCACCTGCGCGTGCTCGATTCGGTGCCGGCCGTTTCGGACGTTGGAGTCCTCCCCGGTCACGCGTTCGATGAAATCCAGTGTCTCGCGATTACCGGCGTCGCCAATCGCGTGGATCCCGACCTGAAAACCGGCCTTCATCATGTCTGCGACGAGCTCCTCATCGAATCCGTACTCGCCGCCGCTCACGCCGGTGTGGCCGGGCTGATCCGAATAGTCCTCCAGCAGCCGAGCGCCGCGTGACCCCAGGGCACCGTCGTAGAACGCCTTGACTGACCGCGTGACCAGCATGCCAGCAGCCTCGGGGTCTGGCCCCTTCGCGAGCCATGCCCGGGATAGCTCGACGTCACGAGCCGACAGCATGACGTAGACGCGGATGGGCAGTCGGCCTGCGGTATCCAACTCCTCGAATGCGGCCATCATCTCGCCGTCGACCCCGGCCTCGTGCACAGCGACGAAGCCGTCCTCGGCCATCCGGCTCAGGGCGGTGAGGATGCGGGTCTTGAGCTGCTCTCGAGTCGGCGCCGGGATGGCGTCCTCGAGCAACGCCGTGGCGCGGTTCAGCAGGAGGCCGTTCGGCAGGCCATCGGACCCTTTTCGGATCTCACCGCCGCTGGGTGCCTCGGTCTCGCCGGTGATGCCGGCTCGCTCGAATGCCATCCGGTTGCCCCATGCCGCGAAGCTGTGGAGGCTGCGCATGAATACCGGATGATTCGGTACCTGCTCGGTCAGCAGCTCCATGGTGGGGTAGCGGTTCGCCCAGGCACCTTCGTCCCAGCCCTGACCGATGATCCACTGGCCCTCGGCCACCTCCTGGGCGCGCTGGGCAACCAGCGCGACTGCTTCCTCCTCGGTCTCGACGTCCACCAGGCTCACACGTTCAAGAAAGGCCCCGAGGTTGACGACGTGGGTGTGCGAGTCGGTGAGTCCCGGCAGCACGGTGGCGCCGTCGACGTCGATCACGCGGGTGGAGTCGCCCCGATAGGCTGCAGCATCGGCGTTCGATCCGACGAATACGATCTCGCCGTCGCGGACGGCGACGGCTTCGGCGTCGCCGTGCCACGCTCCGCCAGCTCCGGGGGCCGCAGGAGAAAGACTGCCGTCGCGGTCTGGCTCGTCCCAGGACAGCGTGTAAACGTTACCGTTCGTGACGAGGAGGTCGGCGGCCGCGTCGCCCGGTTCGGTGGGCGCACATCCGAGGCCACTGATGATGCACGTCGCGACGAGAGTGAGCAGGTTCCCCGAGACATGAGATATTAGCCGGCGACGCATGGGTCAACCTCCGTGGTTCGCGTGGATCGAGGCTCGGACGATCGATGGAAATGGCGCGCGAATCGTACCACACCGAGTATGCCCCGGGCCCCGTCCGGGCTCTTCGTCGCTCGTGTTGGCCACGCGTCGGATCGCGCCCGATGCCCCTCGATCTAGAATGGCCTGTTGGCCCGCCCGCGTTCGGGCCCAAGGAGGCTCTGATCGAATCTCGGTTCATCGTCTGTGCCGGTGCTGCAGCTCTGCTCGTCCTGTCACCGGGCGTGTCGATGGCCGTGGTCACGCGCAACGCCATCGGCGGCGGCGTCGAGCGCAGTGCCCTGGCGGCGGTGCACATGGCGCTCGTTGTCGTCGCTGTTCGATTCGTTTTCGCGGGAGGTTGATCGGCATGGTCCCACCATCACTCAAGAAATTACGGTCGCTGCGGAAGGAGGCCGACAAGCTCGGCGTTCCCGTGATCCGCCGCCATATCTTCCTCTGCTGCGATCAGACGAAGCCGAAGTGTTGCAGCAAGGCCCGCTCGCTGAAGGCGTGGAAGTACCTCAAGCAGCGGCTCGGCGAGCTCGAGCTGTCCGAGTTCGGAGGAATCTTCAGGACCAAGGCCAACTGTCTGCGTATCTGCGCCGGTGGGCCGATCGCCGTCGTCTACCCCGAAGGGGCCTGGTACGCCGCCTGCGATCCGCCCGTCCTCGAGCGAATCATCCGGGAGCATTTGATCGGTGGCAAGGTCGTCTCTGAGTATCTGATCACCGAGAAGAAGCTGACGTAGCGGTGCGTGCGCGGGGGCGTGCAGGGGCACGCTCCACCCATGCGCGATGGAACGGATGGCAAGAAGGCAGCGTCACGTGCCCGGTCACCCTCATTGCGTCGGCGGCGACCTCGGCTTCTCCGGCATGTCCTCATCTCCGAAGCGCGGCAGGAGCTCATCCCGGTTGGCCAGGTGATACACGGCCGCGGCGATCGCAATCGCGGACTTCTGAGCATCGGTCACGACGATCCGCTCGTACGTATCCAGGTTCGTGTGCCAGGTGTAGGTTCGATACTCGACTGGATCCTGACCCATGCTGATACCTGGCAGTCCGGCGTTGTTGAACGAGGTGTGATCGGAGCCACCGCGCCGGCGGCTGCGCGTGGTGACGGAGCCTTCGATGTTGATGTCCTCGAACGGCTTCAGGGCCGCTCGCAGGACGTCGGCGGCCTCAGCCGGACCGAACACCGTCGCGCCCCTCGCCTGACCGGTGCCGGAGTCGATGTTGAAGTAGCCTCCAAACGTGTAGAACTCGGGCTTCGGTGACTCGGCCGATCCGAAGTGCTCTGCGACGTAGGCGCGCGACCCAAGCAGGCCCTGCTCCTCGCCGCCCCAGAGCGCGACGCGAATCGTCCGACGCGGCCGCGCCCCGACGGCCGCCAGGATGCGCGCCGCTTCCATCATGACCGCCGATCCGATGCCGTTGTCGGTGGCTCCTGTGGCGGCGTGCCACGAGTCGAGGTGTCCACCGAGCATGATGACCTCGTTGGCCTTGTCGGTGCCGGGAATCTCGGCAATCGCGTTGTGGACGGTCGTGCCCTCGGGGTACATCTGGTTGACGATGTCCACCTCGAGTTCGACGGGGGTGCCATCAGCCAGAATGCGTGCGATTCGGCCGTAGTCCTCGTTTCGCATGACGAGCGTCGGCACGACGGCGGCCGGGTCGTACGTCCGGTTGCTGAACGCTCGGATTTGTCCATGGTCGCGGCCGGCATCGTTGATGCGAACCGCCGCGCCCGCCTCGAGTAGAAACGCGTCGATCTGCTGACTGATGGCGCGACCGTTCAGAACCGGCTCGTCGCCGCGCATCTGGCGTCGAGGCGCCGCTGGGCGGCCGACGTTGCCTGCAGCCGGACGGTCAGGATCGAACGCGGCCCGGGCCGCACCCTCGTTCCGTCGTAGCGCGGGTGGGAAGAACGACACGGGCACGTCTACCTGATTCCCCACCAAGACCACTTTGCCAGCGACTGCCGAACGATGTGTTTCGAGGAACGCCGCAAGCTCCGATGCGGATGGACCTCCAGGAATGTCCCGCAGGTGGTACGTCGGCGCCGTCATGACACCGTCCGTGCCGGGTGTCCAGGCCAGCACCTCGGCGGTGAGGTGGTCCTTCACGGGCGAGACGATGTGGACGGAGAGCCTCTCGTTGAGCCAGCCGGGATGACCGAAGTCCCAGGCTTCGAGGTGGCCGTTCTGGAGGCCCCACTCCGTCATCTGCGTGATCGCCCACTCGCCAGCGTTCTTGAGATTCGGCGAACCGGTGAGCCGGGGTCCGTACACGTCCGACAGGAAGTGCAGTGTACGGAGGATCTGCGAGTTGTTCGTCGCTTCCTTTCTGATCTTCCAGTTCATCTCGTCGTCGATTCGCTCCTGGGCGACGAGGAACGTCGTCCCCGCGAGCGGCAGGGCGAGCAGCAGGGCGATCAGAAGGCGTGGCATACGGTTGCTCCTCTTGAATGTGAACCCGGTCGTCATGTCGTCATGATCGGCGTGGATGAGTGCGGTCTGTTACGTCGGTCGGCGCGTGTTCGTCAGGGTACGAGCACGATCTTGCCGTACGCGCCGGAGGCGAGGACGGCCTCGTGCGCCTTCGGCGCGTCGGCGATTGGGAACTCCTGGCCGACGACAGGCCTCAGGGTGCCGAGCGTGAGGCCTGCCCCGAGGCCAGCATGGATGCTCGCGAGATCAGTGTCGGTCGCCGTCCACAGCGCCATCCCGAGAATCGCGGCGTCCTTGGCCATGGTGTCTCGCGGGTTGATCTCGACCGTGCCTCGGTTCCCGACGACGACGACCCGACCCTTCTGGCCCAAGACCGGCAAGTCCCTGGCGAGGTTGATATGCGCCGCCATCTCGACGATGACATCGATTCCCCGATCGCCCACGATCGATCGCAACTCGTCGAAATGCGCAACGTTGGAGTGGTCGAGTACGTGCTCCACGCCCTGGTCGGCCACCAGCTGGCGGCCTCGCTCTGATCCGGCCGTGCCGATGACAGTCATGCCGTGGGCGAGGGCCAGCTGGACAGCGGCGACGCCAACGGCGCCACTGGCCCCGTGGACGAGCACGGTCTCGCCAGCGATCGCTCGAGCCCGCTGAAACAGCGCACGATAGGCCGTGGCGTACGGGACGCCGAGCGCCGCCCCCTGGGCGAACGACACACCGTCGGGCAGCGAATAGACGTGGTGCGGGTTGCAGACGATCAGCTCGGCGTAGGCGCCGACCAGGAAGCTACTGGCCGTGCCCAGCGCGTAGACCCGGTGGCCAGGCGAGAGCCCCGTGACGCCGTCGCCGACCGCCTCGATCGTGCCCGCGGCGTCGGAACCCGGAGAGAATGGCAAGTCCGGCACACGCGTGTAGGTCCCGGAGCGAATGTACGTATCGACCGGATTCACCCCGATGGCGCCCGTCCGAACGAGCACTTGTCCCGCTCCGGGCCGAGGGTCCGGCAGGTCCTCCAGCTTCAGCACGTCCGGTCCCCCGAACGCCCGTACGACAATCGCTTTCATCATGAACCTCCGTCAGCGATAGAGATGATGTCCCAGCCACCGACCGATCTGCAACGATGGCCGAACCGTTGGCGTCACGCGAGGTGCCTCAGGCGCAGCTCGGTCAGCGCGGCGACCAGCACGAGCGCAGCCAGGGTCACGATGGACCAGCGCATGAACGCGGCGTACGTCAGCTGCCCCATGACATCGAACAGACTCAGTCCCATCGTGACGAGCGCCACGCCGATCAGAACCGCCCGCCCGCGCGGCAGGCGATCGAGCGAGTCGAGCGTCAGCATGACGCCCGGGGTGGCGGTGAGCAGCACGTAGTCCCAGCCCTGAGGCGAGACGAGCGGGAGCACTGTGAGGATCAGGCCGATCTCGAGATACTCGCCGTCGACGACCGGGCGACGCACCAGGACCCACGCCACGACGCCGACCACCAGCGCGATCGACCCGACGGCCAGTGTCGTGGCCGGCGTGCCCTCTCCTAGCCACTTCGCGTACATCGCAAAGAGCGACACGTTGTCCTGCGTCGCGATCGTCGAGGGACTGCTGCCCACGATCGTCTCGAGCCAGCGCCAGTGCAGTTCGATGCCGCCGACCACACCGTACCGCACTACCGTCAGGAGAACGCCTGCGACCATGACCGCCAGCACGCCCACGGCGGCACGGTACCGGCGAACGGCGATCAGGTACGGCAGCAGCAGGATGGCATACGGCTTGGCGAGCACGGCCGCCCCGATCGTCAGTCCGGCGGCGCGATCTCGACCGCGCGCAAGGAGTGACATGGCGCCCAGGACCAGCGCGGTCATCAACAGGTTGGTTTGCCCGAGTACGAGTTCATGCCCGTAGAACTTCCCGAGCGCAATCAGCGCGCCCAGTACGAGCAGCCACACCGGTCGTCTTCGCCGCGGCAGGAGGTGGCCGCTCCCGAACAGCACCACGCCGAGCAACGCGACCGAGATCACGAACCAAACGGCCTTGGCGGTCGGCAGCGGAAGTGCCGCGAGTGGCGCCGACACGAGCGCGAAGGCTGGTAGATACTTGAACTGGTAGTGACCGTCGGTTCCGCGATAGAGGGGCTCGGCCCCGAGGGCGCGCTGGCTGGCTTGCCAGTAGACCTCGTAGTCACGCATCTCGTGCTGCACGCGAGCGACGTAGGCGATCGTCGCAAGGGCCACGAACGCCACGACGACGGCGGGTCCGACGAACCGCTTGGAGGGAGACGACATGCCGCGTCTGGGCCACCTCATGGAGACGTTCTGTCTACGTGATCTGCGACCCGACGAGCGATGCCTCGGGCACGAAACCGACGGTTCATACTACAATCTCCAGCGAATTGTCGCGATGCGCTGCGACTCCACTCGAGGTTTCCATGACACCATATCGATCGGTTCGTCTCACGCGGCTCATCCTTACCGGCATGCTCGCTCTGGTGGCTGGCTGTTCATCGGGCGAACCGGGAGGCAGCGCCGGTGGCGGCGGCGGAGGAGGAGAGGCGATGCCTGCTGAGGTTCGGGAACTGGTGATCCAGGACGGCAATGTCGGGTCGGGGGGGAAGCGGTCGCAGGGCGTACGGTCGTCGTGCACTACACCGGTTGGCTCTACGATCCGTCACAGGCCGACGGCAAAGGTACGAAGTTCGACAGCTCCCGCGACCGCGGCGAGCCCTTCTCCTTCGGGTTGGGACAGGGGCAGGTCATCCGGGGTTGGGATGAGGGTGTCGCCGGCATGCAGCCCGGGGGCAATCGCACGCTGATCCTTCCGGCGGAGTACGGCTACGGCGATCGCGGAGCGGGCGGCGTGATTCCGCCCGGAGCGACGCTGATCTTCGACGTCGAATTACTCGAGGTACAGTAGCGGTTCCAGGGCGAACGCGTGCAGCGGTTCGAGGGCTCGGCCTGGCGCGAGTGGAGGCTCGCGTCGCATCACGTCGGGCGTCGGATTGAGAGCCATCCGTATTGCACCTTGATCATGGAATCAGCCTGGTAGTACCCTTCACCCGTTCCCCCGACGGATACATCCGTTCCCTCCAGGAGGCAGCATGCCGGATTCAGCGAACAGACAGATTGTCGTCGGCCTCGCGGCTCTCGCGCTCGGCGTGGTCGTCGCCTGCGGTCCGATGGTCGATCCGGCCGACCTGGTGCTGCAGAACGGCAAGGTCGTGACGGTCGATGACGACAACCCTGAGGCTCAGGCGGTGGCGGTCCGAGGCGACAGCATCGTGGCGGTTGGGACGAACGACCAAATCGCCGCCTACGTCGGGCCCGACACGGAGGTCATCGATCTCGACGGCCAGCTCGCGACCCCGGGCTTCATCGAGGGGCACGGTCACTTCATGGGTATCGGGAACGCAGCCATGCAGTTGCGATTGATGAACACCCAGAGCTGGGACGAGATCGTCGGCTTGGTGGCCGAGGCCGCGGAGAACGCCGAGCCGGGCGAGTGGATCTTCGGACGCGGCTGGCACCAAGAGAAGTGGACGTCGGTCCCGGAGGCTAGCGTGGCCGGCTTTCCGGTGCACCAGGCGCTGAGCGCGGTGTCGCCCGACAATCCGGTGTCCTTGGGGCACGCCAGCGGGCACGCGCGCTTCGTCAACGCGAAGGCACTCGAGTTGTCCGAAATCACGCGCGACACGCCCGATCCCGATGGCGGCGAGATCCTCAAGGACGCCACGGGGAATCCCACTGGCCTGCTCAACGAAACCGCCCAGCGGCTGGTCAAGTCGCCGCGCGGCAATGATCCCGACCTCATGCGGCGTCAGGCGACGCTGGCTGCCCAGGAAGCCATCTCGAAGGGCATCACGAGCTTCCAGGATGCCGGCTCCGGTTTTGACACGGTTGACCTGTTGAAGGAGATGGCCGAGGCGGGCGAGCTGCCGGTGAGGCTCTGGATCATGCTGCGGGGCTCGAACGACGACTTCCGGGAGAAGCTCGACGCCTACCGGATGGTCGGCGCGGCGAATAACCATTTGACGGTCCGAGCCATCAAGCACTCGATCGATGGCGCGCTCGGATCACGCGGTGCGTGGATGCTGGAACCGTACTCCGACATGTCCGAGACCAGCGGTCTCAACACCACGCCTGTCGAAACGATCGCCGAAACGGCCGCACTGGCGGCCGCGCACGGCTACCAGCTGTGCGTGCATGCGATCGGCGACCGGGGCAATCGCGAGTCGCTCGACATCTTCGAGGCGGTGTACGCGGAGCATCCGGAGACCGATCTTCGTTTCCGGATCGAGCACGCGCAGCACCTGCATCCTGATGACATCCCACGGTTCGGTGAGCTCGGCGTGATCGCCTCGATGGAGGGGATCCACTGCACCTCGGACGCGCCGTACGTTGTCGCGCGCCTCGGCGAACAACGTGCCGAAGAGGGCGCCTACGTGTGGCAAAAGCTGATGCAGTCTGGCGCCATCGTCTCGAACGGTACGGATGCACCGGTCGAGGACGTCGATCCGATCGCCAGCTATTACGCCACGGTCTCGCGGAAGGCAACGGACGGCGCGGTGTTCTATCCCGATCAGCGGATGAGCCGGGAGGAAGCGCTGAAGTCCTATACCTGGAACGCGGCGTACGCCGCCTTCGAGGAGGAGCTCAAGGGTTCCCTCGAGGTCGGCAAGTTGGCGGATCTCGTCATTCTCTCGAAAGACATTCTGACCGTCCCAGAGGACGAGATCCCATCGACCGAGATCGTCTACACGATCGTGGGCGGGAAGATCGTCTACCAGCGGGCACAGGAGATGACGTCGGCCCAGTAGCGAAGACTGCGTTCTGCCGGAAAGGGCCAACTCGACCTCTCGGTCGAGCCGGTCTTTGCTCTTCAGCGAGGCCTCGCGGGGCGAAGGTGGGCATGGGGCGCACGGGGTGTGCGAGCCACACGCTGGCTGCGATCGGACTTTCCGCACTGCTCGTCGGCGCCACCCAGGGGCCGCGCGGGATCGCTGGTCGACCGTCGAGAATCCTGAGTACACCGACCGCTTCGTCTTCACCAGAATCCGGTACGGCTCGAACCGGTTCGAGGGCCGCGCGGGATCGCGGTGGAGCCACGACTACCCCCGTGCCGATCGGCATCTCTCCCGACTGCTCGGAGAGTTGACAACCATGCAGGTCGGGCTCGACGGGACCTCCGTCCTCGAGCTCGACGATCCCGACTTGTTCCGCCATCCCGTGATCTATGTCTCCGAGCCGGGGTTCTGGACCATGACCGAGGAGCAGGTTCACAGGCTCCGCGAATACGCGCTGAAGGGGGGCTTCCTGATTTTCGACGACTTCGAGCGCGAGCAGTGGACCAACCTCGAGGACCAGCTAGCTCTCGCGTTGCCGGAGTATCGACCGGTCGAGATCGACGTCACACACCCGATCTTCCACGTGTTCTTCGACATGGAGTCGATCGACTTCCCGCATCCACTCGTGAACGTCATGCCGAGCTACTTCGGGCTGTTCGAGAACAACGATCCCAGGTCTCGGATGCTCGGCATCATCAACTACAACAACGACATTGCCGAGTACTGGGAGTGGTCGGATACCGGTTGGCTGCCGATCGACGTCACGAACGAGGCCTACAAGCTTGGCGTCAACTATGTCGTGTATGCGATGACGCACTGAGGTTGGGCTCGGGCCTCGGTGTCGGCTCGGTGACGGACGGCGCGCTATAATCCGCCCCAGCCGGCCACGATCCCACCGGCGGAGCTTTCGAACGGCGCACGCGCCATGCCCAACGCGACAGGAGTCGACCGCATGCTCACGACAGCCAGTCGAGCCATACCCGTGGTGACGACCCTGGGGATCGCACTCACGATCGCGTGCGGACCGCGCGTCGAACCAGCCGACCTCGTGCTCCGCGGAGGCACGATCGTGACAGTCGATGAGGCCGTGCCCGAGGCGCAGGCGATCGCCGTGCGTGGCGACGCGATCGTCGCCGTTGGTTCCGACGACGAGATCGACGCCTACGTCGGGCCCGAGACCGACGTGATCGTGCTCGATGGGCGGCTGGTCGTCCCCGGGTTCATCGAGAGCCACGCGCACGTCCTGTGGGTCGGCGATGCGCGCATGCAGCTTCGCCTCGACGACTTGCGAAGCTGGGAGGAGACCGTTGAACTCGTGGCGATGGCGGTCGAGAGGGCGCAACCTGGCGAGTGGATCCGGGGTCGAGGCTGGCACCAGGAGAAATGGGACATGCCGCCCGAGCGGGCCGTCGAAGGTTTCCCCACGCACGCGTCCCTCAGCAGCGTCTCACCCGACAACCCCATCGTGCTCAATCACGCCAGCGAGCATGGCGTGTTCGCGAACGCCAAGGCGTTGGAACTCATGGGTGTCGACCGGGACACGCCCGACCCCGACGGCGGCGAGATCCTGAAAGACGATCGCGGCGCCCCGACCGGTATGCTCCTGGAGACCGCCCAGACGCTCATCGTGCCTCCGGCGGCCGACGAGGCGCTCACACGTCGGAAGATGGCGCTGGCGGCGGAGGAGTTGCTGTCCAAGGGCGTCACGAGCGTGCACGATGTCGGCGTCTCGTTCGCCGAGCTCGACGTCTACGCGCAGTTGCTCGACGAGCAGGCGCTCCCGGTGCGGCTCTGGGTCATGGTGCAGGAGCCGAACGAGCGGTTGGCGCAGGGGCTGGCACGTTACCGGGCACTGGGGGAGGGAAGCGGTCGGTTGACCGTCGGTGGCATCAAGAAGTTCGCCGACGGCGCCATGGGCTCGCGTGGCGCGTGGCTGCTGGAGCCGTACACCGATCAGCCGGACTCCAGCGGGCTGAACACGACGTCGATGGACGAGATCGCCGAGACCGCCCGGCTGGCGTTCGAGCACGGCTATCAGATGTGCGTGCACGCGATCGGCGACCGCGCGAACCGGGAGGTACTGGATCTGTACGAGCGGATCATCCGAGATAATCCGGATCGCGATCTGCGGTGGCGGATCGAGCATGCGCAGCAGCTGGACCCGGCAGACATCCCGCGCTTCAGCGAGCTGGGTGTGATTGCCTCGATGCAGGGTGTGCACGCCCGATCGGACGGCCCGTGGATTCGGGATCGACTGGGCCATGCCCGAACCGAGGCGGGATCGTACGTGTGGCGCCGACTTCTGGACTCCGGCGCCGTCATTGCCAACGGTACTGACGCGCCGGTCGAGGACGTCAACCCCATTCCCACGTTCCACGCCTCGGTCACCCGCCAGCTGCCCGACGGCTCCGCCTTCCATCCCGGGCAGCGCATGACGCGCGAGGAGGCGCTTCGCTCCTACACTCTGGACGCCGCCTATGCCGCGTTCCAGGAAGACGTCAAGGGTTCGCTCACGGTCGGGAAGCTGGCCGACATGGTGGTTCTGTCGGCGGACATCATGACCATCGCCGAAGAAGAGATCCTGACGGCGGACGTGCTCTACACGATCGTTGGCGGCGACGTGGTGTACAGACCGTAGGGTTCGAGGGTCCCAAGGTGCGCGGAGGCGCCCCACTCGCGCCGACGCGCCGCGATTTGTTCATCGGCGCTATGCGTTTCGTGTTCGTTCCGTGTCAGTTCCGTGTCCGTTCCGCGGGCCCGAGAGCCCGCGGCCGCCCCTCCTGGTTTGCCAGAGTCCAGCTCACCTGGTGGATGAGCCGAGCGATCGTCTCCATCTTCTCGTAGTTGATCTTCTCCGGTCGGTCGAACCGCGTGTGGTAGTCGGGGTGCAGACCCGTGTGGACGAACACGGCCGGCACGCCGTTCTGGAGGAACGGCCACTGGTCGCTGCGCCGGAGGAGGTTCGACGGATTGTTGTCGTATTCCATCTTCAGGCGCAGGCCGAAGGCGGCGTTGGCTGCCTCGATGGCGGTGGCCAGCTCGGGGCTGAACGTATAGCCCATGATGTTCACGGAGGCGTCGTTTTCCTCGGCCGTCTGGAGCTCGAGGCCGCGGAATCGTCGACCGCCTCCCACACGCACTTCCTCGTTGCGACCGATCATGTCCATGTTCAGCACCGCGACCGTCTGGTCCAGGGGCGCGAGGGGCGACTCCGTGTAGGCCCAGGCTCCGAGCAAGCCTCGCTCCTCGGCATTCCAGTCTGCGAACAGTACCGATCGCCGCGGCCGCAGGCCTTGAGCTGCCGCCAGGGCATAGGCCTCCGCGATGTCAATGAGCGCGACCGAGCCTGAACCGTTGTCGTCGGCGCCGTTGAAGATCCGGTTGCCGTCGGCGCCTTCGTGATCGTAGTGAGCACTGATGATCACCCACTCGTCCCGCAGCGCGTCGTCCGAGCCCGCGATCATCGCAACGACGTTCCGATCGGGATGGATATGACGGCGGACATCGACCTCGAGCGACACCTCGACCCCTGGTAGCGGCACGGGTGTCAGGCCCCCAAGTGCTTCAGCCGACCGCGCCAGCGCCTCCAGCGATTGCTGGGTCCCGGCCACGAGGCGCTCCGCGAGGGTCGTCGAGATCATGGCGGCCGGGATGCGGACGCGGTCCATCCAGGTGGCCAGCGTGAACCGTTCGACTCGTCGCGGCTGGGCCGGCCAGTAGCCGTCGGCCTGCGCCTCGAAGCTGCCCTGCGGCTGATGATTGTGAACGTCGGACACGAACAGCACGGCCAGTGCGCCGCGCTCCTGCGCGTAGAGCATCTTCCGCACGTCGCGCGACGCTTCGGACGTCACGAGGCCGTCGAACGGGCTATCCGGGTCGCGCTCGCCTGGCTCGTGGTTCAGGATGAGCACGATCTTGCCTGCGACGGAGTCGTCGAAGTCGTCATGCTCGCGCTCGGACGAGGCGATCCCGAACCCTGTGAACACGACCTGGCCCGACGTCCGGCCGCTCGCGCTGAAGCGCAGCGGGTAATAGTCCTGGCTCGGCCGTCGCACCAGGACGGTGGCAGTGCCGTCGTGGACCTCGAGCGTGTTCGTCTCGCCCAGCGTTGCCGTGGCGAGGTTGAAGGGCTGAAAGAACGACCCGTTCGCCGCCGGCTCGAGACCGGCGCGCTCGAATCGGGACTTGATGAATTCGGCCGCGAGCCGGTTTTCGGGTGTTCCGACCAGCCGACCCTGCATCGCGTCCGAAGCCAGGAAGTACAGGTCGGCCTGCATGTCGGCTTTGGTGATGGAGTCGTTCTCCGGCGCGCGTTCCTGGGCGACCAGCACAACGCCCATCAGGAAAGCCAGTGCGATTGACAGATTGCGGTCCATTGGCGAATCCTCCAGGATACGAGTGCCCGATCATAGCCAATCGCGTCGGCCTGGCAAATTGGGTTGGTGATTCGTCGGGGGGTCCCAGCGTCCCAAGGTCCCAGGGTCCCAGGGTTCGCGGAGGCTCCGCCCTCGCCGAGGCGCGGCATCTTGGTTCGTCGGCTGTGCGTTCGTTTCGTGGGAATTCGGTGGGATGACGGTAGGCTACGCCACAGAACAGGTGAACGACATGATGCATCGACGACCACGCCGGATGCGCCGCGCGCTGCTCCTGGGCGCCCTCGTTGGGATGGGCTGTGCACCGGTCGACCCGACGGTCCGCCAGGACGTGGTCGTCAACTCGTCGCTGGGCGGTACCGAATTCGTGCAGGCGGCGGCCATCGCGTCGATCATCGAAAAGTACACGCCGTGGCGCGGCTTTGCCGAGCCGACCAAGTCGCACGTGGCGGCGATGCCGCTGTTTCAGGAGCACCAGCTCGACTTCATCTTCGTCAGCCAGTCGGAGATGTACCTCGCCAACCGTGGCGCCGAGTACTACGAGGCGGTCGGTCGGACGCCGATGCGAGTCGTGGCGGCCGGGGCGGAGATCATGTTCAGCTTCTTCACGTCGCCCGATTCGGGGATCGAGCGCATCGAGGACCTGGCCGGGCGAAAGGTCATGTGGGAAACGCAGACGTCCGGCGTCTTCTACTGGGCGGCGAAGCACGTCCTCGACCGCTATGGCATGCTGGACGAGGTGATCTCGATCCCGTCGCCTGCACCCGCCGAGCGTGCCGAGGCGCTGAAGACCGGTCGCGTCGATGCCTACGCCTGCTCCACGCAGTTCCAGGCCATGGAGATCATCAACAGCTCCGTCGGGATGCGCATGCTCGACATTCCGCTCGACACGGCCGAGTGGGTGAATGAGCGGTTCCCGGCGCTGTATCCGGCCGTGTGTCCCCGCGGCTACAACGGCGGGATCGTCACGCGTGACGTCCCCGTGCTGGCCGCCAGCACGGCCCTACAGGCGCGCGCCGATCTGGAGGACGAGGTCGTCTACGGCGTCCTCGAGGCTATCTACGACCACTTCGACGAGTTCGCCTCGTCGCACCCGTCGCTCGAGGACATGACGCTCGAGCGGGCCGTGTCGCTGCGGTCGATCAATCCGTATCACCCAGCCGCGATCGCCTTCTTCCGAGACCGAGGTGTCTGGACGGCAGAGGCGGACGCGATGCAGGCACGGTTGATGGACGAAGGAAGATAGATATGGTTCAAGGGGTCAAGGGTTCAAGGGTTCAAGGGTTCAAGGTTCGCTGTGGCGTTCCAATGGCGCCCCGCATCTCTCCGCGCTCGTCCCGCGTAGGTTCCCTGTGAGTTCCGTGACCGTTCCGTGTCCGTTCGCGACGGTAGAGTTCAGCGTCGCGGCCCCCCCATGATGATGCCGACGGAGAGCAAGATCAGGCAACCTGCCGCGATGACGCGGAGACCGAGGGGTTCACCGCCGATCAGCCAGCCGAGAATCAGGGCGACGACAGGGTTGACGTAGGCGTAGGTCGAGAGCGCGACCAGCGACGTGTGTCGCAAGAGCCAGTTGTAGGCGCCCAAGGCGACGATCGAGCCGAACGCAATCAGGTAGACGAGGGCGAGCAGCGATCGGGGTTCGATCGTCATCGTCTGGAGCCGTGCAGGCTCACCGGCAGCGAGGGCACCGAGCAACAGGAGCAGGCCGCCGGCCAGCAGGGATGAGCCGGTACCGACCAGGACCGACGAGGTCCGGGCGCGTCGAGCCACGGCTGAGCCGGCGGCCCATGCCACCGCGGCGATCAGCAGAACGACGGCGCCGAGCGGATCGACCGGCTCGCCGCTCACGAGACCGCGTGGACCAACGAGCATGGCGATGCCGCCGAGGCCGCCGAGCAGGCCGAAGACCATGCGAGGGCGGATGGCGGCACGGCCGCCGGTGATGCTCTGCGCCACGGCCATCCAGAGCGGGGTCGTCGCGATGAAGAGCGCGGCGACGCCGGACGGGACGCGCTGAATGGCCCAAAAGACGCTGCCGTGGCCAATCCCGAACATGAGCCCGCCAATCATCGCAGCGGTCCCCCACTCCGCGCTCGAGAGCCGCGGCCCGCCACGCCAGCGCCCCCACCCGTAGAGGACTCCGCCCCCGATGATGGACCGTACGCCTGCCAGGAGGAGCGGTGGGATCGAGTCGAGCCCGAAGCGGATCGCCAAATATGTCGAACCCCAGATCAAGTAGACGGCGGCGAATGCGGCGATCAGGGCTGGGCGTGACGCGCGGGAGGGCTCGGGCGGGGAAGGCATGGAGGGTGCTCGTGGTTGGCACAGTGTAACCAATCGTCGAAGGGTCTCGGCACCGATGCTAAGATCGTCTGGCATGCACACGATTCGACCGGCGACGTTGCGCCCAGGTGTCTCGATGGAGTCACTGCCCGGACCCTGGCCGTCAGATCCCGAGCCAGGCGCGCCGGAGTCTCGTTGGGTCGCCGGGCGTGCCCTCGTGTTCTGGGATCCCAGCGTTCCGGGCAAGAAGCTCGACGCTATCGACACGGATCAGATCACGCCGGCCGCCGACTGTGTATCGGAGAGTCTCGAGACGCTTGACGAGCGCTGGAAGATCGGCTCATTCCGCTACTTGATGCCGGACTTCCGCGAGCGCGTGCATGGCGGTCAGACCTTTCTCGTTGCCGGTGACCGGTTCGCCATCGGGTCGTCGCGCGAGATGAGTCCAGCCGGGCTGAAGGGCGTGGCCGAGGAGGTCGGGCTCGAGCTGGTCGTGGTTTGCGGCGACAACATGGGCGACATCTTTCGGCGCAACGCCTTCAACCTCGGGCTTCACGTCGTGCAGTGCCCTGACGCCGTTGCGGATGCGCAGGACGGGGACGAGCTGCGGTTCGAGGTGGTGTCCCGCCAGCTCGTCAACGAGACGCGGGACAAACGCTACGAGCCAGTTCCGCTCTCGTCCAAGGAGAACGAAATCCGACAGAGTGGCGGGATCTTCGCCGTCGGACGACGCGAGTTTCGGCGATCGGTCGCAACGACCCCGGTCGTCGACTGGCCGGACGCGGACGCCGCGACACGCATGACGACAACGGAGCAGATCGCCTGGGCTCATCGCGTCGACAAGACGCTGCGACCCGAGCAGCTCGTGCCAGGCACCACGCTGCGCGTCTACGCCGATCTGCTCCCCGCATCCGACGGCACGGCGCCGTTCGCCATCCACACGTTCCGCCAGATCACTAGCGACGCCGATATGCGCCCGACGATCGATCCAAGGCAGGCCGCGGTCGCCAATGATCATTTCGTCTTCACCGGCAAAGCGTCGGACGATCGGCAGACGAGCATCGGGCGCGAGTTCGCGTCTCGCCACGCGATCGGCAAGCCGTACTACGCGACACCAGGCGACGGCATCTTCCACTTCTACTTTCCCGAGCAAGGGCTGGTGATGCCCGGCCAGCTTATTCCAGGTGCAGACTCGCACAGCCGCGCCTACGGCGCGTACGGGGCGGTTGGGATCGGCGTCGGTTCGACCACGCTCGGATTCGGGTGGGCGACGGGCTACATCTACTTCACGCTCGCGCGCCAGCGGCGGGTCATCCTCTCGGGCGCCCTGCAGCCGTGGGTGGCCGGCAAAGACATCGTGCTGGAACTGCTGCGACGCTGGGGCGTCGAGCAGTCGCGGGGTATGTCGGTCGAGTTCGTCGATCTCGAACGTCAGCTGCCGATGCCGTATCGCAACACCATCGCGAACATGATGGCCGAGGCGGAGGCACTCAACGGAGTCTTCGCGCCAGACGAGCTGACGTACGCGTGGTACCGCGACAAGGGCATGGGGGGCGCGAGCGACCTGCTGTACCCCACGATTGCGCCGGGGGAGGAGGCAACGTACGAGCTGGACGAGACGCTGACCTTGACCGAAGTCGTTCCGATGGTCGCCAAGCCGTTCAGCCCCGGGAATGCGTTCCCGGCCAGCGAAGTTGCGCGCGAGCGCATCGCGTTCGACAAGGCCCTGATCGGTTCCTGCACGAACGGGAGTTATGACGACCTGTTGCAGGCGGCGCTCGTCCTGCAGGCTGCCAGAGGTGGAGGCGGCGGCGTGCACGTGGCCCGGAAACTCGTCGTGTTTCCTGGCTCCGGCGGCGTGAAGCGTCAGATCGAGCAGCCTGATTCCCGGCTCGACGGTGAGTCCATTGGCGATGTCTTCCGGTCCGTCGGAGGTCAGATTCGCGATTCGTGGTGTGGCCCCTGCTTCGGTCAGGGCCCGGATGCCCTGACCCCGGGCCAGCGCGCCATCACGACCTTCAACCGGAACTGGCAGAATCGGATGGGCCTGGGCGGCGAGGGCTATCTGGCCAATCCGGCGGTCGTCGCGTCCTCGGCGCTGCTCGGCTACGTGGCGCCGCCCGACGATCTCGGGCTGGCATGGGACCCGGAGCGTTTTGGGGTGTGAGCACGACAGGGAGGGCGAGCGGGGCAAGTGGGGCGAGTAGGGCAGGCGGGGCGAGTCGGCAAAGTGGGGAGGTCCCGCCGCTCTGCAGTCTGAACTCGCTGGCCCGGCTGTCACCACCACCCACTTGCCCGACTCGCCTTCCTTTCCCTACTTGCCCTTTCAAATCAAGATGTCTACCGAGGTGGCGGCCACGCAAGGCCGCGCCCGGATTGCGGCCGCGCGCGCCTGAGTCGGGGCGCTGCCCAATGCTGACGCTTCGATGATCCCTCTCGACCTCGTCCTACGAGCGTATCAGGCGGGCTTCTTCCCGATGGGGATGGAGGACGGTTCGGTGGGATGGTTTTCGCCGGACCCCCGCGGCATCATCCCGCTCGATGGCTTCCACGTCCCCAGACGCCTCGCGCGCGTCGTGCGACAGGGGCGTTTCGCGGTCTCGATCGACCAGGCCTTCGGCGAGGTCATCCGCGCGTGCGCTCGTCCCGGCGCGGACGGCACATGGATCACGCCCGCGATCTGCGACACCTACGAAGCCCTCCACCGGAACGGGTTCGCGCACTCGGTCGAGGTTCGTCTCGGCGAGACACTGGTCGGCGGGCTGTATGGCGTGGCTCTGCGGGGCGTGTTCTTCGGTGAGTCGATGTTCAGCCGCGAGGTCGACGCATCGAAGGTCGCGCTGGTCGACCTCGTTGATCGCCTGCGCTCGCGGGGATACGGGCTGCTCGACGTCCAGTGGGTGACGCCGCACCTGGCTCGGTTCGGCGCGGTCGACGTTCCCAGAGGCCGGTACATGCGTCTGCTCGCCGAGGCGCTGAGAACGGAGTGCGAATGGGGTGCGTAGGGCGAGCAGGGCGAGTGAGGCAAGTAGGGCAAGGGAGGCAAGTGAGGAAGGGCTGCTGCACGGCTGCGCTCTGCCCTACTCGCCCTACTCGCCCTACTCGCCCTGCTTGCCCTCCGTGCGCCTGGCTACTTGTTCGGCTGCGGCGTCACGCGGAGGTACGGCTTCTTGGCGCTGAAACCCTTCGGGAACTTGCTGCGCGCGTCCTCATCCGACACTGCCGGTACGATGATGACATCGTCGCCATCCTTCCAGTCGGCGGGGGTGGCGACCTGGTGGTTCGCCGTGAGCTGGAGCGAGTCAATCACGCGGAGCACTTCGTCGAAGTTGCGGCCCGTGCTCGCGGGGTAGGTCAGCGTGAGCTTGACCTTGTTGTCTGGGCCGATCACGAACACCGACCGGACCGTCGCGGTATCGCTCGCATTCGCGTGAATCATGTCGTAGAGGTCGGCGACCGTGCGATCGGGATCGCCGATGAGCGGGAAGTTCAGCTCGTTGCCGGTGACGTCCTTGATGTCCTGCTTCCATCGTTCGTGATCGCTCACCCCGTCGACGCTGAGCCCGACGACCTTGGTGTTCCGCTTGTCGAACTCGCTCTTGAGGCCGGCGACGCGGCCAAGCTCGGTCGTGCAGACGGGAGTGAAATCCTTCGGATGTGAGAACAGGACGGCCCACGAGCCGGCTTTCCACTCGTGGAAGTTGATGGGGCCTGCGGTCGTGTCCGCGCTGAAATCTGGTGCTTCATCACCGAGTCTGATGGCCATGTAGTGATCCTCCTTGTCGTTCGCGCAAACCCTATTTATAGCTGAGGTGCGCGCGGCTGGGCAAGTCGCGACTGCACGGGCGAGCGTCGCAAATGACGAGGGCGTCCGACGCGCGCGGGCGTTCGGACGCTCGTAGCGATAGAATGGGCGTCGCCGAGCCGTGGGTGTGCCGGCAGGGAGGTCTCATGACACGCCGTGATGTGCTGACCGCGACCGTCTGGTTCGTCTCGTTCGGCGTAGCTCTCGCCAGCGCCCAGGAGGCGCCGAGCGTGCGGGTTGCGATCGAGACGGAGCACGGCACGATCGAGGTCGAGGTCGACGTCGCCCGGGCTCCTCGGACGAGCGCCAACTTCCTCAGCTATGTTGACGATGGTTTCTACGACGGTGGGCAGTTCCACCGGACCGTGACGATGGCGAATCAGCCGGACAACGACGTGAGGATCGAGGTGATCCAGGCCAGCATCGATGCGGCGCACCAGGAGGAACAGCGGCCGGCAATCGAGCTCGAACGCACGACGTTGACGGGTCTTGCGCACGCCGACGGGGCCATCTCGATGGCGCGCTCTGGAGCTGACACGGCGACGTCGAGCTTCTTCATCTGCATCGGCGACCAGCCGTCGCTGGACTTCGGCGGGGCCCGGAATGCTGACGGACAGGGGTTCGCCGCATTCGGGCGTGTCGTGTCCGGCATGGACGTGGTACGCGTGATCCAGACGCAACCGGCCGACGCCCAGCGGCTCGATCCGCCCGTCGAGATCGTACGGGTGAGCCGGCTCAGCGCGAGCGGCGACCGGTAGCGGGGGCCACGCGGGCGACCCTGGAAAGGAGCACCGATGTCCTGGATAGACGTGGCGCCGAGCTGGCTAGCGAGCCCTGAAGGCTGGATCGCGCTGCTCACGCTCACCGTGCTGGAGATCGTCCTCGGGATCGACAACGTTGTGTTCATCTCGATCCTCGCAGGCAGACTACCGGCACCTCAGCAGCCCGCGGCTCGTCGACTCGGGCTGCTGCTGGCGATGTTCACTCGCATCGGGCTGCTGTTCTCCCTGGCCTGGGTGATCGGGCTGACCGCACCGCTCGTCGAGGTACTCGGCCAGGCGATCTCGGGACGTGATCTGCTCTTGCTGCTGGGCGGCCTGTTCTTGCTGGCCAAGGCGACCCATGAGATCCATCAGCGGCTCGAGGGAGAGGAGGGCGCCGCCTCGGCCAAGGCGTCGGTGTCTTTCCTCGGAGTCATCGTGCAAATCCTTCTGCTCGACATCGTGTTCTCGCTCGACTCGGTTATCACCGCGGTCGGGATGGCGGACGAAATCGGTGTCATGGTCGCGGCCGTCATGATCGCCGTTGGCGTCATGCTGGTGTCGGCAGAGGCGATCAGCCGATTCGTCAACGGGCACCCGACGGTCAAGATGCTCGCCCTCAGCTTTCTGCTCCTCATCGGCTTCTCCCTGGTCGCCGAGAGCTTCGATCAGCACATCCCGAAGGGGTACATCTACTTCGCGATGGGCTTCTCGGTGTTCGTCGAGGCCATCAACCTTCGGGTCCGACGGGTGCGTACGCCCGTGCAGCTGCACGAGCCGTACGTCGAGGAACGCTGATGTCGCGGTCGGAGTGCGTCGGACGACGACTGCTCCTCGGCCAAAGGGTCTCGCTCATGCTCGGCGTGGTGTCGCTGGTGGCCGTGGGTGTGAGCCACCTGGCCCTCACAGACATCGCGCACGGCGAGCCGGACCTGACGCAGGAGTGGAACGTCGTGCGGGCCGCGGTAGTGTCGATCGTGGCGTTCCAGTTCGCGGCACTCGCGACGCTCTGGCGCCTCCTGAGAGCCGCGACGGAGCCGTGAGGCCCTCAGAGGGCCACGGACCCAGGGTCGAGGTCGACGCGAGTCAGACGAGCGCCTGTTCCGCTAGTTCCGCGCCCGTTCCGTCCGCCCTTCCGTCTCAGGGCCGTGGTCATTCCGTCCGTCATTCCGTGCCGTCGTCGATTCCTCGGGTACGGCTATCAGCCAGTGCGTCAACCAGCTACGAAGCCGCTCGAGACGGTCCACGAGCAGCCAGGGCTCGCCCGACCGGGACAGACCGTGGGATGAGCGGGGGTAGCGGACGAGTTCGGTCGGGATCCCGCGTTTCATCAGCGCCGTGAACCACTGCTCGCCGTCGCCGATGGGCGTTCGGTAATCGTTCTCGCTGTGGATGATCAGCGTCGGGGCGGTTACGCCCTCGACGTACGAGATGGGCGAGAGTCGGCGGTACAGCTCACGCTGCTCCCAGGGCGGTCCGAAGAACTCGTAGTCGGTGAGCCCCTGCGCGTCCGAGTCGCCGTACCAACTCTCCCAGTTGACGATCGATCGGCTGGTGACGGCGGCCGCGAAGCGGTCGGTCGTCGCGGTCAGCCAGTTGGTCATGTAGCCCCCGTAGCTCCCGCCCGACACACCGATACGCGCCGGATCGATGTCCGGATACGTGGCCAGCGCCGCGTCGACACCGGTCAGGTAGTCCTCCTGATCCAGCTCCCCCCAACGGCCCCGCGTGGCGTACATGAAGTCGTGACCGTAGTTGCTCGAGCCCCGCGGGTTGGGATAGAGCACGAAGAATCCGGATGCCGAGAGCACGTGAAAGGTACGAAAGAACGTGTTTCCGTAGGCGCCGTGCGGGCCACCGTGGATCTTGAGAACGAGCGGATATGAGCGACCCGGCTCGTACCCGACGGGCTTGATGACCCAGCCCTCGATTTCGGTCCCGTCCGCGACCCGCCACGTCAGCGGCTCGGCCGGCATTCGACTCACGTCGGCCAGCCAGGCGTCGTTGAACGATGTGACGCGCTGTGCGCCGGAATCATCGCCCGCCGCGACGAACACCTCGGCCGGTGTCGTCGCGTCGGTGGCCGCGTACGCCATGGTCGTCCCGTCGCGGCTCGAGGAGATTGCGCTCAGCTGGCGCGACCCGCTCGTCACCGGGCGCACCTCGCCATCGCTGGGCGAGATCTCGAAGACGTGGGCGTTACCGCGGATGCCGGCCCGGAATCGAATGTTGCCCCCGGCCGTCCATTCGGGGGTGCCTGGTCGGAGGTCCCAGCGCTCGGTCAGATTGCGAGTCTCGCCCCGGAACGTCGCGTTCGGCGCGACCTCGACGACGAGCAGATCGGTTTCCGCACCGCGCGCCGGTGTCGAGAGAAACGCCACACGTTGCCCGTCCCGGGACCATGTCGGCGCCCGCTCGGATCCGGGGTTCCGGGTGAGACGGCGCGGCTCACCGCCGTCACGGCCGATGGCGTACATGTCGTAGGTCGGCTCGGCGTTCAGCTCGTCGTGCTGCCGCTCGTCTCCGGTGAAGAGCAGCGTCGAGCCGTCGGGCGACCAGGTCACCTCGCCGACGTCGAACGGCAGGCGAGTGAGTTGCCGGGCGTCGCCGCCGTCTGCCGAGACGACGAACAGCTGCGTCGTGTCGCGTGAGGAGCGGTGTGCCAGAAGGCGCTGGGTACCGTCTCGCTTGTACCGAAGGAAGGTGAGCACGCGTCCGTCGAATCGATCGGCGTCCAGCGTCGTCGTGATCGCATCGGGAGCGATCCAGCCTTCGCGCCTGTCGTCGGCGTCCTCCGGGGCGTTGTCATCGTCAGGCACGTCGGGCTCGGCCACGAACGCGACCCAGCGTCCGTCCGGCGACCAGATCGGTGCTCCGCGCACGCCCTCCACGTGATACGCCTCGCCGCCTGGAGCCCTCACGCGAGCGAACCACACGTCGTTCGAGTCGCCTTCGCGCCTCGAGGTGAAGCTCACGACCGCTCCGTCCGGGGACCATCGAGGTCCACTCGAGCTCTCGGTGGGCGTCGTGAATCGAAATGACTCGCCCTCCGGAGCGCCGGCCGATAGTCGATGCATCCAGATCTCGCGATGGCGCGAGTTCTCCTGCTCGTCGATGGTTGTGACCGTGAATGCGACGAGATCACCGGTGGGCGAGATGGCGACGTCGCCGACTGCGACCTCGTTGTAGAAATCAGCCGGCATCAGGCCGCGAGACTGAGCGGCGGCCGTGCCGCCGAGCGTCAGGATCGTCGTCAGGGCGATGAGGGTCGTACGCACGGAACACCTCCGAGGTGAGTTGTCTTGGCCATCGTGGCTGGAGGTCCGATCGAAGCGTACGCATTCTACACCCGGGCCCGCGTGCCCGTTCGGTGCCGTCCCGTGTTCGTTCCGTGCGTCCGCTATAATGCCGGCGGAGGCACGCCGTGGGGACATTACTCGTTGCGCTGGCGCTCGCCGTCGGCCAGGCGGCTTCGGAGCGGGCGTTCTTCACCGCAGATCGTCCGCTGGAGGAGCTGCAAAACAAGCAGGCGGTCATCGAGACGAGCGAAGGCACCATCGTGCTCGACCTGTTGCCCGAGGTGGCGCCGAATCACGTCGCGTACTTCATGAAGCTCGCGAGCGAAGGGACGTTCGATGGCACGACGTTCCACCGTCTCATCAGGTACGGGATCATCCAGGGAGGCGATCCGCTGTCGACCGATCCCGAGAAACGGGACGAGTACGGCACCGGTGGCCTCGAACATCTTCGGGCCGAGATTGGAGACGAAGCGCACACCCGCGGTGCGGTGGCTGCCGTGCAGGTTCCGGGCGACCGTGATAGCGCGGGCGCTCAGTTCTTCATCTGCGTGACGGACCAGCCGGCCCTCGACGGGCAGTACACGGTGTTTGCCCGGGTCGTCGAGGGCATCAACGTCGTCCAGACGATTTCCGAGGGCGCGGTCGACGACGAAGGGAAGGCCGTCGCCCGGATCGAGATGCGCTCGGTCGTCATCCGGGACAGGCCACCCCCGGATCCGACGCCCTTCGTGACCGAGACTGCAGCCGAGTTGGCAGGATACCGGGCGGTGCTCGAGACGAGCTTCGGTGAGATCGTGGTGGAGGTGATGCCGGCAATCGCACCGGAGCATGTTCGCTACTTCCTGCGCCTCGCCAGCCTGGGTGTCTATGACGACATGGCGTTTCACCGCGTCGTCCCCGGCTTCATTGTGCAGACCGGCCACATCCCGACCCGTACCGAACCGCTCGACGAGAAACAACAGTCACACGTGCGGGCGCTCGAGATGGAGCCGAGCGAAACGCCACACATCCAGGGGATTGTTTCGATGGCGCGCGGCGAAGACCCTACGCAGCCGGCATCGTCATTCTTCATCGTCACGGGAGACGCCACCGCCTTGGATCGCCTCTACACCGTGTTCGGCCGTGTGATCAGCGGGATGGAGGTGGTGGAGCGGATCAGTCAGGTCGAACTCGACGGCGAGACGCCGACCGACCGCGTCGAGCTCACGCGCATCCGACTCGTGGCGCCATAGGCCGCGACCTGGCTCTTTGACGGAGTGGAACTTACACGGAATTTAGACGGAATTTAGACGGAACGGACACGGAACGATCATTCCCGTGCTATCCGTAAGCGCCGCGTGATCGTTCCGTGTAAATTCCGTGTCCGTTCCGTGTAAGTTCCGTGGCAGTGCTCCGTCATCGCCACGGATCGACCTCTCGGCCAACGACCCACAGAAGTTCCGACAGGATCATTGCCGTGGCGCCCCACACGCGCTCACCCCGGACGGCGAAGTAGGGCGCACGGGTGCGCAAGCCATGGTGGTCCATCGGCATGTGGCCTATGTCCGTCGGTCGTGTGAGATCTTCCAGCGGAATCTCCAGGATGCGCTCCACCTCATCCGGTGCCGGTCGCAGCACCGGACGGTCGTGGCAGATGCCGGCCACGGGATGGAGCTCGAAGCCGCTCACCATGACGTGTAGCGGGGTCAGGGGCCCCAGGACCTCGACGACCTGTGGCGATAGGCCGATCTCCTCGTTCGCCTCCCGGAGCGCTGCCGCCTCGATCGTCTCTCCACGCTCGACGCCGCCCCCTGGCAGCGAGACCTGACCGCCGTGGCGCAGGCCGCCGGCGCGAACGGTCAGGACCACGTGCGCAAGCCCCGCGCGCTCGCCGGGAATCAGCAGGAGCAAGGCGGCGGCCGGCCGCGTCGCCGTTGGCAGCTCTCCGGGTACCCACCCTGGCCGAGGGCGGGGTGCCATGGCGCACTGCGCCTCTACCCCGGGCAGACGACCATCGATGGCCGCGCGCAGTTGAGTTTCGGCTCGTGCGAGCGTGATCATGTGGTGCGTGAGGGTACCAGTGTTCGCCGTGATCGTTCCGTGACCGTTCCGTGACCGTTCCGCGACGGCAGGCCGGCACCGTCGCGGCCTACCCTGGCTTCCTCGGTTGCCAGCGTAGGCCCAGATTGAGAATGCGCTGCAGCAGCGCCTCGTATGTCATGCCGGCGTGCTCGGCGGATTCGGCGAAGTCCTCGCCGAACGCGATCTGGGGATTCGGGTTGGCCTCGAGGACGAAGATGCGGCCGTTGGCGTCGAGCCGAAGGTCGATGCGGGCGTACCCGCTGAGCTCCAGGGCTCGGTACACGCGCTTGCAGAGGTGCTGCACCTTGGACGACATTCCGTTCGGCAGGCTAGCGACGCCGGTGGCGATTCCGTGCTTCTTCTGATACTTGCGGCTCCACTTGACGCGCTCGGTGGCGATGCGGTGCACGTCCTCAGGCATCTTCTTGAACAGCAACTCCCAGACGGGGAAGACCTCGAGCCGGTCGTGGCCCAGCAGTCCGACGTAGAGTTCCCGTCCTTCGATGTATTGCTCGACGATCGCGTCGGTCTCGATGCTCGCATGGATGAATGCCACCCGGTCGTGAAGCTTCTCCAGCGTGTCGACGATCGAGGCCTGGGAGATGCCGATCGAGGCCTCTTGAGTCAGGGACTTGACGATCAGAGGAAACGCCATGCGCTTCGGCACCCGCACGGTTCGGCCGCGTCGGACGACGAAGAAATCCGGGACCGGAATGCGATGGTAGGCCAGCAGCTTCTTCGATAGCGCTTTGTCTCGACTCAGGACGAGGCCGCGTGGGTTGCAGCCGGTGTAGGGCAGGCGCAGGAGCTCGAGATAGCTCACGACGTTCTGATCGAACGTCCCGACCTCGTCGAAGGACTCCATGAGGTTGAAGGCGATGTGCGGCGTCCACTCTGTGACCGCCTTGCGGATGACGCCGAGGTCGTCCGCCACGCCGAGCTTCAGGATGTCGTGCCCCATGTCCTCGAGCGTGGCGACGACGTCGTACTCGGTCTTCCACTTGACTTCGAGCAAGTCGTGACCGCTGACGTCGTCAGGCGGGACGAGGTAGCTGTGCATCAGCGACAGCACGCGGAGCTTCTTCACAGGGCCACCCGATGCCGCCCGCTGTGTAGATAGTTCATCGTCTGGACCGTGAGCAGCACCGTGAAATCGGCCACGGCGCTCTCCTCAGGCACCGCGAGCCGTAGATTCAAGGCGCGACTCTTGGTGATGATATCCGCCAGCACCTGGTCGATGGTGTACTGATAGGCGCCGGTCCACGCGGCGACGCGACGCCGTACGGGTTTGCGGATCCGAGCGAGGAAACGCACGGCGCTCATGTTCGTCGCGAACTCCGGCGCGTCGGAGAAGAGTCGACGGAGATCGCGGTCGTAGAAGTTGGGGTGGTTGAACCCGTAGTGTTCGCGCTTGGCGCGATAGTGGTCCCGGAGCGTTCGTGGGAGCTGGGTCAGCGGTTCGACCCGGCGGCGAGCGAGGCGCCCCGGATCGCGGTCGACGAGATCTCCCATGAGTCCATCGATGTATTCGAGCTTCTTCAGCGCCGGCCAGTCGACGTAGCGGTGCCGCCAGAGCGAGTCCGGAGTGAGCCACACAGCGAACGTTTCGGCGAAGTCCTCGTCCGGATGACTTTGCGCGTACCACGAGTCGAGATGCAGCACGAAACTGCGGCTGTACGGCCTCGGCGTGTAATATTCGGGGTAGGGGGTCGAAGACCGACCGAAGATCTTCTGGCGCTGTCGCCGACGTCTGAGGCCGAACGCATTATCGATCGCGTGGCCGGCTTCATGGCGCAGGATCCGCAGACACGACTCGAGCGTGCCGCCCTCGACCTCGAGCATCTGACTCTGTTCGAGACGCGCCAGTCTCGGATGCGCCAGATAGAATGGTATGGCGATGCCCGGGACTCCGTCCGGCGTGAACCATTCGCTGGAGAGCCAGACGTGCGGTCGGAAGCGCAGTCGTCGACTCTTCAACTCTCGGGTGAGCTGATCGACGCGCCCCTCCAGGACGCTGCCCTTCAAGGTCAGGCCCAGATCGCAGAGCCTGAGGTCGAGTAACCGTTCGTCGGGATAGTCGGCCCAGTACGGCTGGGGTACATCACGTGCCGCCGGAGGTTGGGTCTCTTCGTGCACCATCGAGCGTACCGGTCGGGACCGTTCGGCTGGTCGCGTCGTCTGACCTATAGTGTACGTGAGGATGCGCGATCCCACGTCCAGGAAGGGATGATCGATTGGCCGAGCAGAAGAAACGAGCGTCGATGTCGACTGCGTGGCGGGAGGCACGGGTACTGGTCTGGGCGCATCGGCGCCGGTTATCCTTCGGCCTCGTCATCATGCTGGTGAACCGCCTGGCGAGCCTGGTCCTGCCGGCCACGTCCAAGTACCTCATCGACGATGTGATCGCCAACCAGCGCACCGAGTTGCTGCCGCTCCTGGCGATCGCGGCAGGCGGTGCGACCCTCGTGCAAGCTAGCACGTCGTTCGGCCTGACCCTCATTCTCGGCGTCGCCGCGCAGCGGGCCATCACGGACCTGCGCAAGCGAGTCGAGGCGCACGTCCTGCACTTGCCGGTCAGTTACTTCGATTCCACGCAGAGCGGCGCTCTGGTCTCGCGCGTGATGACCGACGCCGAAGGGATCCGCAACCTGGTGGGCACGGGTCTCGTGCAGCTTGTCGGGGGCGTGACGACGGCCGCGCTGGCGCTGGGCGTGCTGTTCTATCTCAACTGGCAGCTGACCACGTTCATCATCCTGATCCTCGCGGTGTTCGGCAGTGGCATGGCCGCGGCTTTCATGCGGCTGCGACCGCTGTTTCGCCAGCGCCGAGAGATCTACGCAGAGGTCAGCGGCCGGCTCACTGAATCGCTCGGCGGCATCCGGATCGTAAAGACCTATGTCGCCGAGAAGCGCGAGGAGCTCGTGTTCGCACGCGGCGCGCACCGGCTGTTCCGCAACGTGGCGCAGACCATGACGGGAGTTTCGGCCGTGACCGCGTTCTCGACGCTGATCATCGGTGTGGTCGGAATCCTGATGATCGTGGTGGGTGGCCGGTCGATCCTGGCCGGCAGCATGACCCTCGGGGATTTCGTGATGTACGTGTTCTTCACCGGCCTCGTGGCGGCGCCCGTGATCCAAATTGCCGCGGTCGGTACCCAGGTGAGCGAGGCGTTCGCGGGGCTCGATCGGATTCGCGAGCTCGAGCAGATGGCCACGGAGGACGAGGAGGACGAGGCACGTCGACCGTTGCCCGAGGTGCGTGGCGACCTCGCCTTCGAGGACGTGAACTTCGAGTACACCCCGGGCACGCCGGTCTTGAAGGGTGTGTCGTTCGAGGCGCGCGCCGGATCGACGACGGCTCTCGTGGGATCGAGCGGCTCGGGCAAGAGCACGCTGATCAGTCTCGTGATGGCGTTCAACCGGCCGGTGTCGGGTAACGTGCGAGTGGACGGCTTCGATCTCGGGGACGTGCGCCTCCGAGACTACCGGTCGCATCTCGGCGTTGTCCTGCAGGACAACTTCCTGTTCGACGGAACCATCGCCCACAACATCAGCTACGGCAATCCGAAGGAGAGCCGTGAGGCGATTCTTCGCGTGAGCCGGATCGCGCACTGCGACGAGTTCGTCAGCGGATTCGACGATGGGTACGACACCGTCGTGGGTGAGCGCGGCGTACGGTTGTCGGGGGGACAACGGCAGCGGGTCGCGATCGCCCGCGCCATCCTGGCCGATCCGAAAATTCTGATCCTCGACGAGGCGACGTCCAGTCTCGACAGCGAAAGTGAGGCGCTCATCCAGGATGGTCTGCGATCGCTCAGGCGCGGTCGCACGACGCTCGTGATCGCCCACCGCCTGTCGACGATCCGCAGCGCCGACCAGATCCTCGTGCTCGAGGAGGGGCAGATCATCGAGCGGGGAACGCACGCCGATCTGATGGCGATTGGCGGTCGCTACCGTGAGCTGCACGACCGCCAGTACGAGATCGAGTCAAACCGATTCATCAACCCGGGCGAGGACTTCACCGAGTTGCCTCCGCCCGCCGCTGCGGCGGAGCCTGGGGCCGACCGCCCGCTCTAATATCTGATACTGGATTTGGACGATCGAGGTCAGCCCCGCTCGATGCGACCCGCCGACCCGCGGCGGCCGGCGTCCCATCGGGACGTCCGGCCTCCCAGCATGTGGTCCACTGTCCGACGGATGATCCTGAAGCTCGCGACGGCCGTGGCGCTCCTGGCAAGCGCCTACCTTGCCGCGGAGTTGTACGTGCGGTCGCTTCGTCCACCCGCGACGCAGGTCGGATGGCGCGCCACGGCGACGACCGTGGCCGGAGATGGTTCGCCTGGATTCCGTGACGGTGTGGCGGCGGAGGCCCGTTTCGGCGATCCGTTCGACGTGGCGGTCGACCTGGCGGGCAACGTGTACGTGTCGGATGCTGGAGGGAGCGATCGTGTCCGGCGGGTGCGCCGAGAAGGGATGGTCACGACCGTCGCGGGAGCGGGTCCGGGCTTCGTCGATGGTCCCGGCGCCGTGGCACGGTTTCGAACGCCATCAGGGCTATCGATCGACCGTGACGGCCGGCTCTACGTGGCGGACACCGGAAATCACGCCATTCGCCGCGTGGCCCCTGACGGCGAGGTCACGACGCTCGCCGGGGATGGCGTCGCCGGCTACCGGGACGGACCGGCCGACCGCGCCAGGTTCAGCAGCCCGATGGGCGTGGCGGTTGATTCGTCGGGAGTCGTGTATGTGGCGGACACGTACAACGATCGGATCCGGGTGATCTCGCCCGACGGCCACGTTTCGACCATGGCCGGCGGCGATGGCCCGGACCTCATCGATGGGCCGGGCTGGCGCGCTCGGTTCGATACGCCGACCGATGTCGCGGTGTCGACGAACGGCGAACTGTTCGTGGCGGATGCGGGCAACAATGCTCTTCGCCGGCTCGGTCGAGACGGCTCCGTCTCCACGTTTGGATTCCCCGCAATCGGCCACGCCCGGTACCCGATGCTCTACCGGCCCGTCAGCCTGGCGATCACCCACGACGACTTCCTGTACGTCACCGATCGACGTGGCTACATCGTTCAGGTCACGCCGGATGGCGGGATGCGGACGCTGGCGGGTGCTGGCCTCGGGTTCGCTAACGGCGCCGGATCGATCGCCCGCTTCAACAATCCGACGGGCATCGCGTTCGATCTGGACGGTGGTCTGCGCATCGCGGACGCCGCGAACTACCTGATCCGGCGTCTGGCCCCACTGGAGGACGGCGGGGAGGCTGGGGCCTCGCAGGTTGACGAGCCAGCTGAGACCGAGATCGGCGAGCCGCTTCCGCGCATCACGCGCGAGGCTCTCGGAGGTGATGCGCTTCTCTGGCCCATCGATCCCCAAGATACCTGGCAGGAGGTGACCGGCACGCTGGGCGAGGCTCGAGCCGGCTCCGGAGGCGACGGCCGGGCACGCTTTCATGCAGGGCTCGATGTGCGCGGCGATTACGGCGCCATCGTGCGTGCCGTTCGAGACGAGGTGGTCACCGAGGTCCTGAGTGTCGCAGACGTCGGCCGGCTGGCTGAGTCCGCGTCGGTGGGGCTTCTGCGATACGTCCATCTGCGGGTGGGCCGAGACCATCGCGGCCGGCCGCTCGCCGACTCGCGGTTCACACTGCTCCGTGACGAGCGCAACCAACCGACGAGGGTGCGGATCCCGCGGGGTACCCCGATCGCGGCGGGCGACCCGCTCGGGACCATCAATCGCGCGTACCATACCCATCTCGAGCTCGGGCCTCCGGGCGTCGAGATCAACCCGCTGTCGGTCTCCATGATCGGCTTCACCGACCACGTGCCGCCCACCATTCGTCGCAATGGCGTTCGCCTGTTCGATCGCGACGGACGCCGGCTCAGCCGACGGGTGGAGAGGCGGCTCGTCGTTCGGGGACCGGTGCGGGTCGTTGTGGACGCATACGACCAGGTCGACGGGAACCTTGCGCGTCGCCGGCTCGGGCTCTACCGACTCGGCTACCAGGTGCTCCATCCCGACGGGCTGCCGGCGCCAGGCTTCGAGGAGCCAAGAATCACGATCGAGTTCGACCGACTACCGAGCGAGCGGGGCGCACCGCATCTCGCGTTCGCGGCAGGCAGTGGGATCACGGTCTATGGGAATCCCATCACGCGGTTTCGGTACATCGTCACCAACATTGTCCGTGGCGGAACCGCGCGGCCGGGGACCTGGGATACGTCGGAGCTGGCGCCAGGCGACTACATCCTCCGCATCATCGCGGCCGACCACGCAGGGAATGTCGCGACCGCGCGTCGAGATATCGACGTGACGGTGGAGGCGGAGTGATGGGCGGGCCTGGCGCTGCGCGTCCGGCTTCGGGACTGTCGTCGACCAATCGTGCTGGCCGCGAGCCGCTAGCCCAAAGCCCCCGATCTCCGTGCTACGATTTCACTCATGAGCGTGCTGAACGATTCCGAGGATCCGACGCCCGAGTCGGGGTTGCGAGTGGGTCCGATCGCGGTGGTGGCCGTCGTGCTCGCCGTACTCCTCGGGGTACTGCTGTATTACGGCTCGCCCGCGCCAGAGCCGGCGCCGACCGTGGCTGACTCCGTACCCGTCGAGGTCCCGGAGGCACCCGCACCGGCACCGGAGCCCGAGCCGGAGCCAGAAGCCGAGCGCCCCGCCCCCAGACGTCGCACGGCAGCCGAGCCGGTGCCCGAACCGGAACTCGAACCCGAGCCCGTGACCACGGCGGAGATCCGAATCGTCGCGGACGTTCCCGGCGCGTCGGTGTTTCTCGACCGCGTCTATCTCGGGATCTCGCCCGTCACCGCACGTGACGTGGCACCCGGCACCCACATGCTGAACGTGTCAGCAGACGGGCACGACGGCTATGCCGAGACGATCGAGGTCGTGCCGGGGAGCGCTGACATCGTCGTCAGCCTCACGACCGTCCGGCTCGACGAGGCGATCGACGTCGTGCACAAGCACCGGTTCGGATCGTGTCAGGGGCGGCTGGTTGCGACACCCGCTGGCATCCGCTACGTCACGGACCACAAGGACGGGTTCACCGTCACGCTGCAGGAGATCGAGATACTCGAGATCGACTACCTCGACAAGACGCTCCGGTTCGAGCCGCGTGGCGGGCGCGCCTACAACTTCTCCGGCGACAACGCCGACGCGCTCTTCCTCTTCCAGGAGGCCGTGAACATCGTGCGGGAGCGGTTGGCCGCAGGGGGGTAGTCGGTCTTTCGGTCTGGGGTCTTTTCAGCCTTGCTTCGCATAGACGCTCGCGACACGGCGAGCAAGACCGAAGACGGAAAGGCTGCGGACCGACAGCCGGACCGCCCGAAGCCCGTCTTCTACGGTTCCAGAATCAGCAACGCGACGAAGACGGTGACGACCAGCAGCAGGAAGCCGATCGTTGCCACGCGACCCAGGCGCCGGCGTGGGCGCTCGTCATTGACGCCCTCGTCGTCCGCGGTCGAGGCCGCGCCGAAGAGCAGCCCAGGCGGTGGCGTGGTCCTGGCGTTGCCCGCGCCGGTCTTCGAGCTCAGAAGCACGGCGCGGGGAGCGCCTGCGGTCTGTCCGTCGAGTGTCGGCTCCGGGTAGTACCGCCCTCCTTCCTTCAAGGGATCATGGACGGTCGGTGGCTGACCCTTGTCCGCGGCTGACCTCCACGTCTTCCGTATGAAGTCGATCGACTCATCCGGCGTCAGCTTGGGCGTGATCAGCCGGAGCAACGCGTCCGGATCGAGGCCGGCTTCTCTGGCATACTCGCGCACGTACTGCCGGCCGAACAGGCCCTTCGGCCAGTCCGTGAGCTCGCCCTTCTCGAACGCCTCGATCAGCTCGATCGGTATCTTGGAGCGCTCCGCGATTTCGCTGACCGAGACGCCGACCGTCTCTCGGACGCGGCTGATGGCGGCGAACACGTTCAGGTCGGAGTCCGCCCCAGAGCCGGCGGTGGTGAATTTGGCAAAGAGGCTACCGTCGTCCTGCGGCGTGGTGGCCCCCGCCAGGCGGAGCGCATGACACGCCTCCCACCGAGCGTAGAGATCCGCCAGGGCCAATTGCCCGTCGCCCGTCTCGAATGGTCGCAGCATCCCGAGAAACTCCTCGACCGTCCGAAACTGCCGTCGGTCATCCGAATCCGGGCCGGTCGAGTCGGAGGGCGGCGGGTGGACCTCGATCGCGCGATGCACCAGCGCACGGAGCCGGTCCGGCACGCGGTACGAGGGCGGAGCGTCCTGGAGCGGGAGCACCCGGTCGAGTATCCGCCCGAGCAGACGCACGACGTTGGTCGGCCGAGCGCCCCATGGGACCCTCGTTCCAGGCGGCGCCACAGGCGCGTCGTCGACGCTGGGCGCGGTCAGGCTCAAGAGCCCGGTGGCGTCGAGATTGAGCCGCTTCAGGATGTCAACGGGGTGCTCAAACGACTCGAGGAGCAGCACCAGCGACTCGTCGTCTGGCAGGACCGTCCACAAGCGACGAGCCAGCGAAACAGCCTCGTGGGGACGGACCCAGATTCGTTCGTCGAGGAGCGTAGAAATCGCGACTGGCATTACCGAACCGTGGACGATCGATCTGGCCGTTCGGGCTCCGGGGCGCAGTGTCCGCACTGGCCCAATCGACCCATTATCCCGTAAACGGCAGCGTTGGGCGTGCCCCCCCGTCGCGGAGCCGCTCGGCCTCGTCACACAGGCCGTGCACGCTCACGCCGAGCAGCCGCACCGGCCGCTGGCTTGCTTCCGTGCGGTCGAGAAGGCCGATCGCTCGGCTGACGATGTCCTCCTCCTGGCGCGTCGCCGGTCGACGGGTCGCGCTGCGGGTCACCGTCGTGAAGTCATTGTAGCGAACCTTGATGGTGACGGTGCGCGCGTACAGATCGCGACGCTCGAGCCAGCCCACCTGCCCTCGTGCCATCGCCGCCAGCTCGGTGCGCATCCGATCTACGTCGATGAGGTCGCGTGCGTAGGTGGTCTCGCTTCCCGAGGACTTCGACGCTCGGTGTGGCACGACGGGTCGGTCGTCGTGGCCATCGGCGAGCCTTCGTAGCCACTCGGCCTGACTGCCGACTGTCTCGCGCAGCAGGCTGGGGTCCGCGGTCCGGATGTCGATGAGCTTGTCGATGCCCTGCGCGCGCAGCTTCTTCGCCGTGACCGGCCCCACGCCCCACAAGGCGTCGATTGGCAGCTGATGAAGAAACGGTTCGACCCGTCTCGGTGAGATCACCGTCAGCCCGTCCGGCTTCTCCCAATCCGACGCGATCTTGGCCAGGAACTTGTTTGGCGCGACGCCGGCGGATGCCGTCAGGCCGGTCGTCTCGCGAATGACCGACTTGAGACGCCTGGCGACGGTCGTGCCGAGGGCCTCGCCCCAGGAGTTTTCGGTGACGTCGAGATAGGCCTCGTCCAGCGACAATGCCTCCACGAGTGGGGTGACGGAACGGAAGATCTCGAAGATCTGCTTCGACACCCCGCGGTAGCGGGTGAAATCGGGCGGCACGATGATAAGGTCCGGGCACAGGCGCACCGCGCGTGCCATCGGGATGGCCGAGCGAACGCCGTACGGGCGTGCCTCGTAGCTCGCCGCCGCGACCACGCCTCGTTTGTCCGGTTGTCCGCCCACTGCCACGGGTCTGCCTCGAAGCGACGGGTCGTCCCGTTGCTCGACGGATGCGTAGAAAGCATCCATATCCACGTGGAGGATGCGCCGAATCATCGAAAGTTAGACGAAAGTATAGGGGACGGATGGACCGGATGCCAAGGGCGCGTCGCTCGAGTCTGAACGGCAATGGTTCAGCCTCGGCGTCCTTCAGTGTTCGAGGAACTCCCGTATCTCCGTCGCCCTTGCGGCGGCGTCCCGTTCGCCAAGGGCGAGCAAGTGATGGAGGTAGTCCGGCTGGAACATGACCAGGCTGAGCAGGTCGTTCGACCGCGTCTCCTTCGTGCCGAGGCCGCGGGTCATGAAGCGGAGGGCGGGAGGCAAGTCGGTCTCGAAGTCGTTGGCCAAGAGACCGAGATCCTCCGAGGGGCGAAGCACCAGGAGGTCGACCGGGCGCATCCCGGATCGTTTATCGGGCGGCAGCTGCCGAGCCAGCGTATTGATGTGCTCGAGCCGCAGCGCGTCGCCGTCGAAGAGATCGAGGAAGACCGCGTTCAGTAGCACGCCCGCGACTTGCGCCGGTGGTGGGTATCCGGTGATCGCGGGGCGATCGGCCTCAATCTCGCTGCGGCCGTATCGGGTCGAGATCGCCAGGATCCGGTCGGCGCCCAGGTGAACGGCGGGCGACAGTGGAGCAGTCAGGCGGATGCCGCCGTCGCCGTACCAAGCATCCTCGACCTTGATGGCGGGAAAGAAGAGTGGCAGCGCCGAGGAGGCCATGACGTGCTCGACCGAGAGGTCTTCCTTCACGGCCTTCCGCTGCGCCCGCTCCCACGTCTCGATCTGGCGGCCCTGCACCCACGTGATCGACTGGCCAGTCGTGTAGCTGGAGGCCGTCAGGGCGACGGCCTTCAGCGTACCCTTGGCCAGGTTGCGCGCAATGCCCGGGAGTCGCCCATCGTCCGCGTTCAGGACATTCCGCAGCAACACACGTAGCGGGTCGGTGTCGACGAGACTCCTGGAGACGAGAGCGGTGTGCCTGCCGCCCGACACCAAGCGGATCGCCCAGCGGAACACATTGCGGGCGAGCGCCGAGGCGTCGGCACTGAAGACGTTGTCGACCCGAAGGTCCGCCCACAGCTCCGAGAGGTCGTGCACCTTGTCGTGGAAGTGCCCCTCGTGAGCGGCCAGGTAGGCGGCGTTGACCGCGCCGGCCGAGACGCCCGTGATGATGGCAGGAGTGAGGTTCGGGAACTGACCGGCCAGGTAGCGCAGGAAGCCGGCTTGGTAGGCAGCGCGGGCCCCGCCACCGCTCAAGACCAGGGCGAGATCGTATGGTGTATTGGCCATCGGCAACGGGGTGGATCATACTTCGGGAGGCCGCTGGGAAGTGTCCGGGGGTCCGGAAGGTGCGGAGTTTCGTGGCGGCAGCTCGCGCAGCAACTTCAGTTCCGGGCACGACGGAAGTACTTTCCGATGCTCCATTCGAGGCACACGGTCGAGACGGTCGTGGAGAGGGTCGACAGACTCGAGCGAAGCTATGTGCTTCCCAATTCCGCCTTGAGGAAACCGATCGTCCTCCGCCACGCATCCTGCGAGGCCTCCCCGTTGTACACCTCCAGGCGCTGATCGTTGAAGAACGCGTGGTCGACGCCCGGGTACGTGTGGATCTCGTGGCGCTTACCCAGCGTCGTCAACTGCATCTCCAGTTCGCGCACGACGGCCGGCGTGACGAAGCCGTCCTGCTCGGCGTACAGGCCCAGCACGGGCGCCTGCAGCTTCGGGAGATCCGGCTTCACGTTGGGATGGCCACCGTAGAACACGACACAGGCGCCGACGTCGAGGTTCGTGGAGGCGGCGAACAGCGACAGGGCGCCGCCCATGCAAAATCCCACGCTCCCCACGCGGTTGCCGGTGACCTCCGGACGTTCGCGCAGGTAGTGGATCGCGCCGCGCATGTCCCGCTCCGCCTCGTCGATTTCGAGCGCCATCATCAGCTTGCCCGCTTCGTCCGCCGACGTCGCCGTCCGGCCGTGGAACAGGTCTGGCGCCAGGGCGACGAAGCCCTCCGCCGCGAATCGATCCGCGACGCTCTTGATGTGCGGTACGAGACCCCACCACTCCTGGAGCACGATCACGCCAGGGCCGGCGCCGCCCGGCAGCGCCAGGTAGCCGTCTATCGCTGTACTGTCGACCGGCAATCGAACGATGTTGCCCATGAGGCCTCTGTGAGGGGCGGGTGGCTTATGAATGGTGAATGGGGAATGGAGAATGGGGAATGGGGAATGGGGAATGGGGAATGGGGAATGGAGAATGATGAATGGGGAATGATGAATGGCGAATGGTGGCGTCCCGTGTGACGGAGGCCCTGCTCCAGCGGGCCCATCGTAGTGTGGGGCCCTCGGGATCGCAAACGGGGTAAGATCGGCGTCGACGTGACCCAGGTTTTAGGAGAGACGATGAAGACACTTACCCTCGCGCTGTTCTTGGGCTCGACGCTGTCGACGGCCGCCCTCGCCCAGGAGGCGCAGACGACAAGATTTCCGCAGTTCGAAAACGAGCACGTCACGGTGTGGCGCACGGTGATCCTGCCGAACCAGCCACTCGCGATGCACCGGCACGAGCATCCCCGGTCGGTCGTCGCGATCGAGGGTGGCACCTTGACGATCGTTCAAGAGTCGGGCGAGCGCGAGCAGGTCACCTGGGAGACGGGCCATGCGTACTGGCTCGAGGCGGACGAGCCAGGGACGCGGCACGGCGACGTGAACGAGGGCGACGATCCGATCGTCGTCGTCGTCGTCGAGATGAAGTGATCCGGGCTCTGGCCGATCGTGCTGTCAGGGTCGAGGCCGCGCATGACGAGCACCGCGGACATCGTCATCGTTGGAGGTGGGTGCATGGGGGCCAGCACGGCCTACCACCTGGCGAAGCGCGGTGTGCGCCACGTCGTGCTGGTCGAACGTGAGCAGGTGCTGGGCGCGGGCGCGACGGGACGCTGCGCGGGCGGCGCCCGGCTGCAGTTCTCCCACGAGGCGAACATCCGGCTGTCACTCGAATCGATCGACGTACTCGAGCGGTTCGAGGACGAGGTGGGCCAGCCGATCGACTTTCACCAGGACGGTTACCTGTTCCTGCTGTCGTCCCCGGACAGCGTGCAGGCCTTCCGGCGCAACGTCGAGCTCCAGAAACGGCACGGCGTTCCGGTCGAGTGGCTCGATCCGGACTCCGCGAGCCGCCTGGCGCCGGGCGTCGTGATGGACGGCGTGCTCGCCGCCACGTATTGCGCTCGCGACGGCATCGCCGATCCGAACGGCGTGACGATGGGTTTCGCGAAGGCCGCGCAGAGACTCGGCGCGGAGATCGTTCGGGAGACCGAGGTCACCGGCTTGTCCGTCCACGCCGATCGGATCGTGGGTGTCGAAACGAACCGAGGTTCCATCGCGACGCCGGTCGTCGTGAACGCGTCCGGACCCTGGGCGAGGCGGATCGGCGCGATGGTCGATCTCGAGGTTCCCGTCCAACCGCTTCGCCGTCACATCTTCATTGCCGATGTGCCGCGAGACGCCGACGGCCTCGCCCGAGACGCGCGTCGCTCTCCCTCGACCCGAACGCTCGTGATCGACTTCGAGACGTCGTTCTACCTCCACCGCGAGAGCACCGGGATCCTGTTCGGCATGGGCGACCCGGACCAGGAGCCGGGCTATGACCAGAGCGTGAACTGGGACTTCCTGGAGCGCGTGACGCCGGTGGCGACCCGGCGGCTCCCCGCGCTGGCCGACGCCGGCATCAGCACGGCCTGGGCCGGACTCTACGAGATGACGCCGGACGCCATGCCCATCATCGGGCCCACATCCCGTCTCTCCGGCTTCTTCCTCATTACCGGCTTCAGCGGCCACGGTTTCCAGCACTCCCCGGCCGCCGGCCGGATCTTGGCGGATCTCATCACGCAACAGGACCCCGGTGAGATCGACTTGACGCCCTTTAGTTTCGAGAGGTTCGAGGGAGGGCAGTTGGCGGGGGAGGGGAACGTTGTCTAGGGGCGGTTCTAGGGTTCAAGAGGTCGGGGTTCAAGAGTTCAAGGGTGCGCGCCCTGAGCCCTGCGAGGCCGATGGCCACGCTACAGCTTCGTCATCGTCACCGGGAACTCGAACGTCACCACGTCTACCGGGCAGTCCATGCGGCACACGCCGCAGTACCAGCACTCGTCCAGATAGGCGACCACGGCCTTATTGGTGGCGGGGTCCATCTTGAGGACGTCGCCGGGACACATGTCGACACAGATGACGCAGCCGATGCAGCCGTTGAGGATTTGCGGGCCTTCCTTCGCGTGGGTCACGCTCACGACCGGTCTCCATTGAGCGGGCAGAATTCGGTCGCAATCGCGCCGTCCTTCTGCGACACCACGATCTGGCCGCCCCAGTTCTCGTCGTCTGGCTCGGGGTAGTCGAGCCGGTAGTGATAGGGGATGAACCGGCTCTCCTTTCTGGCCAGGGCTGCGGCCGCCATGATTTCTCCGACGGTCACGAGCTCCTCCGTCTCGAGGCAGCGCATGAGTTCGTGGGGATTCTCCGCCTTCAGCTTCGGCAACTCCTCGCGGAGCGACGCGAGCTTGCGTTGGGCTGTCTGGAGCCCGATCTCAGAGCGCATCGGGCCGACGTACTCCTTCATGATCTTCCGTAGCACCGTCTCGACCTCGCTGTAGTGCCAGCCCTCGGCGCGCTGGAGCGGTGCGACCAGGCGCGATTGCTCGGCGTAGATGGGCGCGTCCGTCAGCGGGTCGACGCCGTTGGTCTGCGCGAATTCGGCAGCTCGGCGTCCGGCCGCATATCCGCCAGTCAACGCCATGTGCACGACCTTCATCTGGTCGGCGCAGTCGCCCGACGCAAACAGTCCCTCGATCGTCGACATGCAGTTCATGTCGATCTTGACTCCGGACCCGACAATCTCCAGCGGGCCCGTCTGCATGCCTTCGGACACCTCCACCTCGAAGGGGTCGACGCCGATGTCGATGCCTTTCTGCCGGAAGAAATCCGGCAGCGTGTCCTTGTCGGTCCCGAGCGTACCCTTCAGGACGGCGATGTTCTCCGCCGGAATCCGAGTGCAGTCGAGGAATAGGGGGCCGCGGCCTTCCCTGACCTCCATGAGCGCGGCGTAGACCATGACGTTGCGCGGCGCCTTGTCGCCGAGCTTGTGGTACTTCGTCATGTAGCTCTCGCCTAGCCCGTTGATGAACGTGGCACCCTCGCCAGCGAACGCGTTGAGACCGGGGGCACTGAAGCCCCTCGGCACCAAGGTCATCCGGACGTATTCCATGTTGGCGAGCGACGCGCCGGCCTTGTAGGCCATCGACTGGGCTGCCCGGTGTCGTACGGACACAGCCAGGTGTTGAACGGCAGGCCAGACGGCGTCTCGTAGAGCCGATTCGTATTGCCCGTGGCCGCCACGACGGCCGGCGCCTCGACGACCCAGTGGCCTCCGTCGCGAATATTGACGCCCGCCACGCCTTGCACGTGTCCGTTCTTCACGAAAAATTTCGTCGTGGTGACGAAGTCCAACACCTGGCAGCCGGCCTCGCGCACGGCCGTGGCGAGCATCGGCTTCAAGTTCTTGCCGTTGAAATTCACCCAGTACGGGCCCGGTTGGCCGAAGGACCGAGTGCGGTAGTACTCACCGTTGACGGGATCGTGCAGCGGGCAGCCGATGCGTGTCATGCGTGCAATGGCGGCCTCGAGCTCGTCGCAGAACACGCGCTCGTGGACGTCGAGATCCACGGCCCCGAATGCCGCCTGCTTGACGAAGTCCAGGTAGACCTCGCGGGTGTCCCACCCCTCGCCCTGGTTGAGGTAGGCGAGGCAGTGGTCGACGCCGCCCGCGATCGCGCCACTCCGTTCGATCTTCGCCTTGTCCATCACCACGACCCGAGCGCCAGCCTCGGCCGCACCCAGCGCGGAGTTGAGGCCCGCGAGGCCGCCACCGACGATCACGACGTCAGCTTCGATCTTGTTCATTCGGAGAGCCGTTCAAGAGTTCAAGTGTTCAAGGGGTCGCGGTGGTGCTCGCGTCGCTCGCACGCCGTCGCTTCGGGGTGGTCACGCGCCAGTCACCACCCACCACGCACCATTCCTATCCATACTGGTTATACAGGAAGAACACCACCGACAGTGTCATCGTCGCGATGCCAGCCAGTCCCCAGATGCGATTGAGTCGCGATGGCCGCAGCTCCGGGTCGTCGATGAGGCGCGTCACGCAGTAGTAGTTGAGGACGTAGAGCAACGGCGCAACGAGCAGACTCAGCAGGCCGGTGAGGCTCACGAGCAGGACGGGGTTCGGCACGAGGGTGTTGGTGACGACGATGAACCCGAAGATAACAATCATGAAGAGCCAGTACGCCGGGTCGCCGGGTCGGCGCAACAGGCTGCTCTGTGGGTACAGATCCTTCGCGATCGTCGAGAAGGCCCGTGGGAAGCCGTCCATGACCGTGTAGGCCGTGGAGAACATCGCCGCGAAGACTGCGACCATGAACACTGGATACATCCAGGCGCCGAGCAGCTCGGTGTAGATCGTCGAGATCGTGATGGCCACGTCCAGGCCCGCGGGCGTCAGACCTCGCGGGAGCAGCAGGGTGGCGCCGAGCGACATGAACATCACGGCCAACAGCGCTGATAGCACGTAGCTCACGCGGAGGTCGAGCAAGCTCATTTTGAGCAACTCCCGCTTGTCGGTGGACTCCTTCTCCCAGTACGGCAGGTGCGCGACCGCCCAGAGCGAGTGCCAGACCGCCACATTGATACCCGCTGGCATCAGGCCGATGATGGAGGAGGCCAGCGGTGTGGAGCCCTCGGGTACCGATGGCACGAAGATCTGCAAGAGGTCGCCGGGCGACCACTGCGAGACCGAGAACGCCATGAGCGTGATCGCCGCGAGGACGAACATCATGACCTTGCTGACCCACTGCAACGCGCTGTACTTGCCGAACCGGTGTATCACGATGATGAACAGGCTCAGCACCACGATCCAGACAGGGAAGGGCAGCAGGCCCACGTTGACGAGCACGATCGACGCGGTCACCGACATGATGCCGGTCGTGACGGCAAGGCCTTGCAGCGTGGTGGTGACGAGGAAGACCCAGAGGGCCCAGTTCTTGGGCCCCGGAACCAGCTGGTAGCCGCGGATCAAGGAGAAGCCGCGTGCCACGGCGAAGCGTGCGCCGTAGTCGAATGCCGGGTACTTGAACAGATGGGAGAACAGCACGAGCCAGAGCAGGCCGTAGCCAAACCGGGCGCCGGCGACGGGGCTCAGGATCACATGGCTGGCCCCCACGACCGTGGCCATCATGATCATGCCAGGCCCGAGGATGCGCATGAGCCGGCGGAATCGGTTCGCCGTCGACATAGGGTTTCTCCGGCTACACGTTGTTCAGGATTCGCAATGCCGTACCGCCGAACACCTGCGCCTTCTCCTGTGCCGGAATCGTCAGCCCTTCGATCGACGACACCGCCTTGTCGATCGAGCTGAGCATGTGCGGAAAGTCGCTCCCCATCACCATGTGGTCCGTGCCAACCAGGTCACGCGCCAGCCGCAGGCTGTACGGACTGAACGACACCGTGTCGTAGTAGAGCCGCTTCAGGTATGTGCTCGGCAGCTCATCGATATGCTGCTGGCACTCCGCAAAGTCGCGGAAGCCCGAGTCGAGCCGCTCCATCAGGTACGGGATCGTGCCACCGAGGTGGCCCACGACCCAGCGGATGTCCGGCAAGTCGCGCAACAGTCCCGCGAAGCACATGCGCGCGACCGTCAGCGTCGTATCGAATGGGAACCCGACCAGCGGACCCAGGACGAACTCGTTGAAGGGCTCGCTGTTCGCCGGCAGCATCGGATGCAGGAAGATGCACAGCTGCATCCGGTTCGCCTCTTCGAAGAACGGCCGGAACTCCGGAGCCGTGAGCGGCTTGCCCCGGATGTTGCTGAGCATGATCGCGCCGTTCAACTTCAGCTCGTCGATCGCACGGTGCAGTTCCGAGATGGACCCCTCAGGATCCTCCATCGGGATCGAGGCGAACGCCTTGAAGCGCGTCGGGTACTTCGCGACCAGAGCCGCGTACGCGTCGTTCATCTGGCGCGCGATTTCCGTCTGACGCGGCGGATCCGTGAACAGGACGTTCGGCGTCGACAGGGAGACGACCTCGATGTCGATGCCCACGCGATCCATCGCTTCGATCCGCTTCTCGGGATCCGTCATCGGCGGCGTGATCCCGAAGAACCGCGCACCCTTGTGTTTGATGATCGTCCGCCCAGTCGGATCAGTGTCGTACGAGAAATCCGCCGACGAATCCTTCATCAGCTCAAAGTAGCTCTCAGGGTAATAGTGTGTGTGCAGGTCAAGCTTCATCGTCATATCCGTGACCGCCCGTGATCGGTCCGTGACCGTTCCGTGTCCGTTCGGGCTCATCCTCAGTGGTCAGTGTTCAGTACCGTTCAGGAGCCCGTAGGCCCTGTCCACGCTGTGACTGCTGATCCCGACGTCCCGGATGTTCGAGTACGTCGAGGCGTGGCGCCGCATGTCGATCCGCCAGGTCGTCTCAGTCGCCGGCACGCCGCTTCGATGAAACGCCGTCACCTGCGACCAGAAGTCGCGCAGATATGCCTGGAAGCTGTCGATGCGCTTTCGATCCGTGAACGCCGCACCGTGTCCTGGAATCACGACGTCGAATTCGAGCGCCTTCAAGCGCTCGAGCGTGTCGACCCACTCCTCCGGATAGCTGTCGCCCAGGTACGCCAGTCCAGCTGTCAGCAGGTCCCCAGTGACCAGCACCCGCTCGGCGGGCAGGTGCACCACCACGTCACCCCCGGTGTGGCCCTTGCCGAGATGCAGCAATCGAATCTCGCGGCCGCCGCGATAGATGGTCATGGACTGCTGCAGAGTGACCGTCGGGGGCACTGGCTCGACGGCGTGGGTCGCGGCGAGATGGCGCTCCTGGATGGCGATCTGGCGCTCGAGGTCCGCTCGTTCGTCGCCGCTCGTCTCGACGATCCGCTCCTGCATCTCTCCGATGCGGTCAGGCAGGCCGCCGACGAACGACTCGTACGAGCGGCCGCGCATCGAGTCGCCGGCCGCGATCACGTCGCGCGTGAACTCATGGCCGATGATCTCGACACCGGAGGGGAACACCTGATTGCCGTGAGCGTGATCGAAGTGGAAGTGCGTGTTGACGACGTAGCGAACCGGTTTGGGGGTGAGGGTCCTGATCTCCTCGAGTAGGGCCCATCCGGCTGCCGGGGAGATATGGGTGTCGACCACCAGCACGTCGGTCTCGTTGATGATGATCGCGGCATTGCACCCGACGCTGAGTGCACCGGTACCCACCGCCTGGTAGACGTCTGGGGCGATCTCGTGGAACGTGAAGGCGCGTCCCTCGTAGTTCGACCCGGCAGGTGGCGCGACCGTGGCTTCCTGCAGGGTCGACGCCCGAACGAGCAGCGCCAGCGCGCCGAAGCAGACGATCGTCCCGAGCACGAGTGCACGCCGGCTGCCTGTGGGCGCTCCGACCATCCGAATCTGTCCCCCGGCTGGCAGAATCTCCCTGCGGCGCCACGGGCCGAAGCCTCCGCGGTAGATCCTGACTGAAAAGTCGCCAGATTATAGCTCGACTACGGGCGCTCGTTGTCGGGTGGATGGCCTTACGAGAAGGCGGATCACCTCGGAGCCAGCAAGGACGAGTCGGTACGGCTCCACGGCTCGCGCCTCCTGTCCGCTGTCGAGATAGAGCCTGGCGAGCAACGCTTGGGACCGCATCGTGTAGGCGCGATCATGCCGAGCAGCGCTAGCCAGGGACCCGACTCATGCGTGTTACCTCGATTCGGAGCATGCCATGACCTCTGGAAACTTACGACGATGGTATTGCATTTCGCTCCCAGTTCTCCGTCCTCCTCCTCCGTCCTCCGTTCTCCGTTCTCTTTTTCGTGTTCCCGTTCGCACCCGAGACGTTGCTCTACTCGGGAAAAGAATACGAAGCACGGGGGGAGAAGAAGACGACGGACGAAGTGAGAACGGAGAACGGAGAACCTTGGCGCCGCAACTCCTTAGCGTGCGAGGCCGGCGTCGGCTGCGACCGTATGGTTTGGGGGCGGGGCGACGCCCTCGCTGACCCACCGATCGAGCAGGGCCAGCGCGTCCCGAACAGCCGGGAGGTACGAGGGACTAGCCGCCATGGCCTGCTGGATTGCCGACCCGAGCTGCATACGTCCCGCGATGAACTGGAACGACTCGGTTGCGTCGTCGTCGCCCGAGATGTGCCAGACGCCCTCGACTTGATAGAGCCGGTGCTGGTCGGCTGGCGTGGGGGAGGGCTCAGTTGCAGATACGCCTTCGACTTTGTCGCGGTAGGCCCGGATCTCGCGGATGACGAGGTCGTCGTGCGTTCCGACGACCTCGATCGTGGGAATCCTCACTCGGCCGGTCGTGTTCTCGGAGTGGATGCGGTTGGCGAAGGTCTCGTTCGCGAGGTGGTCCTCGACGGTGAATGATCGGAGGTCGTCCTCGGAGAGGCCGGTGAGGCCGTACCCCTCGAGCGTGCGTCGGAGATTCTGAAAATTAGCCGAGCGCCCGGTGAACGGCCAGAAGACCCGTCCGCCCGGAGGGGTCCCGACGATGGCGGAGTAGGCTTGCACCTTGGGGTCGTCGTCCGGCAGCGGGGCGTCGATCCGCGGATCGACCTCGTCCCACAGTGCGGCGCTCTTGGCGCTGCGCTCGAGTCGTGTCGGCAGGTCGCCGGCGCTGCCCGCGATGATGACGACGCCGTCGTAGGAGCTCGCGGAATCTTCGGCCGCCAGCCGGGTGATCCCGCCTCCCATCGACAGTCCCACGAGATACGTGCGTCCAACCCGTCGTCCGGCGACGGCCTCGAGCCGGTCACGCATGCGGTTCGTGAAACGTGCGACGATCTCGACGCCGGCCTTCGACGACCCGACGCCGTCTCGGTCCACGCTGGCGTATGCGAAGCCCTGGTTCATCGCGTGCTCCCCGATGACGTCATCGAGCGAGAGTTCGTCCGTGCCGGTGACCGTGCCGTCGACGCTGAGGGCCTCGCCGCCTGTGCCGCCGTGGACACCGACGACAAGCATGCCATTCCACGCGTCCGGCGTGGCTGGGTAGCGCAATGTGTAGCGCTTGACGGCGGGCTCACCCCCGACGGTGAGTTCAAGCACGCCGCGCTCCTCGACGGCGCCGCTGCCGTACGGTAGCGGGTCTGGAGCCGTTCGGGCCATCCGGAGGCCAACGCGTCGGTAGGATCGGACGATCTGCTGATCAGCCTCGTACGTGAGCGAGTCCGCTGTCACAACGATGGCCGTGCGCCCGTCCTCGTTGTCGAGCACGAGCATGCCGGGCTCCCGACGGACCGCGAACGCGCTGACATCCGGCTGTGTCCGCTCGCTCGTGGTGGCCGGAACGCCAGGCACGGCCGTGATGGTCACGAGTGGATCGTAGCCGTACCGGAATCCACGATCGTCGACCGTGTAGGTGCCGCGTCCGTCCAGCCAGACGATGGCGCCGTCCTGCTCGCGGCGCGCCGAGAGCAGCGCCACGCCATCGTGGAGGGACCACAGGCCGACCGCCTGCGGCGGCTTCACGATCGAGTCGCCCACGTGCCACTCGACCAACTCCCAGGTCCCCTCGAGGAGGCTGCGGACCTCGTGAACGGTAGGCGCCCGGTCCGCCTCGACCGGGGTGGTCGGGATCAGCAGCAGTGCCACGGCGAAACCGAGCAGAACTCGCCGTCGGGCGGGATTCTCGGATGTCATCGCAGACGCTCCTCGCGGCTCCGGGACTCGTACCTCGTGCGGGTTACGGAGGGGCCGTGCGCACAGCTTAGCTCAGCGGTCGACTAGAACCGAATCGGCCAGAAGCGTTCCGCCGCCAGCCTGGCAACCGAATCGGTGGACGACGAGAACGCACGCAGCCGAAACGTGTAGGAGTACTCTCGTGCGGGAATCCTGTACTGCTCGTGCACGACAGCCCCCCAGCTCGTGTCGCCTCCGACGCCCATGTGCCGATGATCGATGTCGAGCGTGACCCGATCGCGCCGGCGCACGTCGATGGTGTGGCGCTGAGCCTTCGCGGGTCCGCCCGGGTCGAAGTCCTCCATCGCGAAATGCTGGGCATTGACGTTGAGTGGCTCCATGCCTTCGACGAGCAGGCCAATGCCCTCCGCGTTGGTCAGGGCGACCCAGCGCACGTCGGTCTTGTTGCCGTTCTCCTGCGGGCGGATGTACGGGTGGAACTGATCGATGACGGTGCCTTCGTAGAGCCCGACGGCCGCACCCGTCTTTCGGTCCCAGTAGGTCTCGTGCGGCCCGCGCCCGAACCATCTGATGCGCTCGAACTCGGCTGGCAGGGACATGCGCATCCCGAGCCGAGGTAGATCTGGCAAGCCGAGCTGGCCGGGTACGAAGCGGTTCGAGACCAGGATGTCGCCGCTCCCGAACACCTGGTACGTGGTGAAGAACTTCGAGTCCCCGGCGGGGAGCGTCGCCTCGACCTCGACGATGACGTCGCGGTCCGAGTTCTGGCGGATCGACACCCTGTCGATCCGTCGGTCGCGCCCGGCGTCGCGCCAGATACCGAGCCGCGTCGGCATGTCGTTGCCAAAGTCGTTGTCGGTTGGCGCCCGCCAGAAGTGCGGTGCCGGTCCCGTGCGGATCAGCTCGGTGCCGCCGTGCGTCAGTGAGACGATGTCGCCCCGCGATCGGCTGAACGTCACGCCGAACGTGTCGCCGTCCACCCGATACGTGTCATCGGTCTGAGTTGGCCAGAGCTTCGCGACGCGGCTGGCGTCGACGGCCTGCTCGGGCACTCGGTACGGAAGCGCCATCTGGTCCCACGCGACTTCGTGTCCAGCAGGCACGAGGTCGGTGGCGTCGCGCTGCCGAAAGCTTGCGGTCACGTGGTACTCCACGCCCGGGTCCGGAATGATCGACGGCAGTGGCAGCGTCACGACGGCCGACTCATGGGGCGCGACGGCAAGACTGGACTCGACCCCAGAGGCCAGCGGCTCGCCGTTCGCCGTCGTCGACCAGTGCAGGTCGAGGTGGCGCAGATCGAGGAAGTCATGACGGTTGATGACCTCGATCCGACCAGACGCGAGATCGACCGGACGGACCGACACCGGCTGATAAACCTTCTTGACCTCCCACAGGCTCGGGTGCGGCGTCCGATCGGGAAAGACGAGACCGTTGATACAGAAGTTGCCGGCGCTCGCCGTGCCCGGCGGACCGAAGTCCCCGCCGTAGGCCCAGTAGCGCTCGCCATTCGGTCCGCTCTTCCAGAGACCTTGGTCGACCCAGTCCCAGATGAAGCCGCCCTGGAGCTGATCGTGCGCGTAGATGAGGTCCCAGTAGTCCTGGAGATTGCCGACGCTGTTGCCCATCGCATGGGCGTACTCGCAGAGGATGAGCGGCTGCCGCCGAGGCTCGGCGACCCAGGCCTCCAGGACGTGCAGGCGTGCGTACATCGGGGCAAAGATGTCCGTGTGGGATTTCGTGCCGGCCATCTCGTACTGGACCGGCCGCGACGGGTCGCGCGCATGGACCCAGGCCGATGTCGCCTCGAAGTTGATCCCGTCTCCGGCCTCGTTGCCGAGCGACCAGATGATGATCGACGGATGATTCTTGTCGCGCTCGACCATCCGGATCGTCCGATCCAGATGCGCCGCCTGCCACTCCGGCTGGTTCGCGAGCGTGATGTCGGGATGGAACGACACACCGTTCGATTCGACGTTGGCCTCATCCACGACGTACAGCCCGTACCGGTCGCAGAGTTCGTACCAGCGAGTCGCGTTGGGATAGTGGCTCGCGCGGACGGCGTTGATGTTGAATTGCTGCATCAGCCGGATGTCCTCGACCATCGAGGCCTCCGACACCACGCGGCCCGTGGAGGGATCGTGCTCGTGCCGGTTGACACCCCTGAGGATCACCGGTACGCCATTCACCTTCAGGAGCCCCTCGTCGATCTCGACACGACGGAAGCCGACGTCGCGAGCGATGACTTCGGTCGTCTGGCCGTCCTCGTCGCGTAGCGTCAGCACCAACGTGTAGAGGTTCGGCGTTTCGGCCGTCCACCTGTCCGGCGAGTCGATTCGCTGCTCGAATCGAATGGTCGTCTCACCGGAGACGGGGGACACGTTCCGCACGAGCGGTGACGAAAGCGCCGACCGGCCGGATGGGGTGAGCAGTTCGAGTTCGAGGAGGTGGGGCGCCGGCGTCACCGCGCCGTCATGGGCGACGGCGACCGTCACATCCAGCCACCCGTGCTCGAAGCGGTCGTCGAGGCTCGCCACGATACGAAAATCCCGGATCATGACCTGCGGCGTCGAGAACAGGAAGACGTCGCGCTCGATGCCGCTCAGGCGCCAGAAGTCGACGTCCTCCAGGTAGCTCCCGTCGCTCCATCGGTAGACCTCGACCGCCACGGCGTTCTCGCCCGGGTGAACGAGGGTCGTCACGTCGAACTCCGCGGGCGTCTTGCTGCCCTCGCTGTACCCGACGGCCTGGCCGTTGACCCAGACGTTCATCGCGGAGCTAACGCCGGCGAAGTGCAGGAACACCCGGCGATCCTGCCAGTCGGTCGGCAGGGTGAACGTCCGCCGGTACGACCCCACGGGATTCTCGGTGTGCGGAATGCGCGGTGGCTCGGTCGCGTCCCGAAATGGCAGCCCAGCGTCGACATAGATCGGCACGCCGTAGCCGTGGAGCTGCCAGTTGGAGGGGACCGGCAGGTCGTCCCACCCGCCCGTGTCGAAGTCCGCCTCGAAGAAACGCGCGGGTCGATCCTCGGGCGTCGCCGACCAGTGGAACTTCCAGGTGCCGCTCAGGGACTGGTAGAAAGGCGAGGCGGTCGGGTCGCGGGCGAGCGCGGTGCTCCGGTCGGCGAAGGGAATGTACGTGGCGTGCGGGGGTTCCCGATTGCGCTGGAAGACTGCCGGATTCTCCCAGTCGGGTCGCGTGCCGACGTCCGGCGTGGGCTGGGCCGTGCAGGCCGCAAGCAGGAGTGAGGCGACGAACAGGGCCAAGAGACCGCGTGGCACGTCGTCAGGCTCGACCATCGGTGCCGGTCACGCGGTCAGGCTCTCCTCGTCCTCGTCGGCGCGGGGCTGCTCCCGTGTGCTGGTGTCGCGTTTTGATGCGCTCGGCCAGCTGACGTTCCCGCTGGAGTGAGCGCTCCGCGGCCTTGGCCTCGTGAATGAGCGCATCGAGCCCGGCGAGTTCCTGAATGGCATGGTCGACGATCGCCCGCTGCTCGCTGACGATGTCCAGCTTGATCCGCACGTCGTCGACGATCCGATCGATGCCTTCCGTTCGGCGGAACACCTCGTCGATTTGTTGCTTTCGCGCGTCGATCTGGCCGAGTCCGCTGTGGACGTCATCGATCCGAGCGAGCAGGGCGTCGACGCCTTGCCTCAGCGACACGACTTCGGCATGCTGTCCGGCGATGTCAGCGAGGTCGTGCTTCGCCCGGTCCGCGATCTGGTGGATGGCCGCGATTTCCTTCTTGACGCTGTCGACGACCTTCGTCTTCTGGCCGACAGTCTGAATCCGTTCATCGAGATCTTCGATGAGCCGTTCGAGCTGCCCGAAGCGGCCGTGGACCGTCGCGACCCGCTGCTCGGTGAAGATGGCCTGCTCGGCCCGCTCCTTGATGTCGGCGAGCGTCTGTTCCAGCTGGCGCTTCTGCTCGTCGATTTGACCCAGCACACTGGTCACGTCGTCCTGGCGCTGTCGCACCTGGGTCAGGTCGGCCACGAGCTCGCGTTTGACCTCGAGGGCCCGGCTCAACTCGTCGTTCAGCGCACGCAGGACGATCGTCCGTCCTCCGAGTTCCGCCCCCAGCGACCGGCTCTCGGCGACAAGCTTCGAGAGTCGTTCCTCCTGTTCGTTGAGTGAGGCCTCGTCGTGCTGTGCGTCCCGGAACTGCACGGCGATCCTGGCCACCTCGGTCCGGAGTCCGTCGACCTCGGTCGCCACCGGCACCAGCTTCGTCTGGGCCGCGGTGATCCCCTCGAGCCTGGTCTGCAGGTCTGTGACTCGAAGGTCGACTTGATCGCACAGCGCGGCCAGCGCTTCCATGTCCGCCTGCTTGGTGAGCTGCTCCTCGAGCTTCTGCTGGACCTGTCGCGCGATCTGATCGAGCGTACCGAGACGCTCCTCGACCCGTTCGGCGACCTGCTGATGCCTGGCAACGCGCGCCGTCTGCCGCTCGAGTTGATCGACCGTCGTGACCAGTTGGCCGGCTCGCTGTTCGTGTTTCTCGACCAGCATGAGCTTGGAGTCCAGCTCCTGAAGCCGTCCCTCCAGTCTGGGCATGTCGTGGCGGAATGAGTCCAGGCGTTCCAGGAAGGCGGTCATCGTTGCGCGATCGCTGGAGAGCTTGTCCTGAAGCTCACCCACGACCGCGTAGGACGTGTGGAGCTCGCTGACCTCGTGGCGGATGGCTTCGAGTCGCTGCCGGTTCTGCTCGAGCCCCTGGACCCGGGAATCGGTCTCGGTCGACATCGCCTCGATCTTCCCGAAGCGCTGAGCGAGGTCCTCGAGACGGGGCCTGAACTCCTCGAGCCCTCGCATGCGGGTCCCCAGATCGTCGACGCGGCTCTCGAGATCGACCACGCTCTTGCCAATGGGACCGATCTGTGTCTGGCGGGACGCGATCGCGCCAGACTGACTCTCGAGTCGTACGGTGGCTTCGTGGAGCGCGTCGAGACGCTGACTGACCGCCTCGATCTCCGCCTGCTCGACCGATCGGCGCTCCTCTCGCATGCGCTCGATTTCATGGAGCGTCGAGGCTCCACGTTCCAGCCGCGCGAGGTCTCGTTCGAGCTCGGTCTGCCTCGCCAGGCCTTGTTCGAGCCGCTCGGTGGCCGTGACGGCTGTCTGCTCGAGACGGTCCAGCGTCGTTTCCGCTTGCTCCGCGTGGACCATCCCCGCCCGCAGACGCGCGATCTCGGCATCCATGTTCGCCACCAGCTCACGGACCTGCGCGGCATTGGCGGCGGCCCGATCGACGGTCTGCTGCTGGTGTTCGAGCGACCTGGCCTTTTGCGAGATGCGTTCGCCCAGGGCGTTCATCGCGTTCATCCGCTGTTCGCCCTGACGCGCGAGTTCGTCGAGGCCCGAGATGTCGGACACGTAGCGCTTGATGTCCGCCGTCGCCTCCACGGCCTCGCGACCAAGCGTGTGAGCCTCGCGCAGCTGGGCCGCCAGGCCGTCAGATTCACGTTTCATGGACGCGAGCGTGGACTGCGCTTGCGAGAGCTGGGTCGTCAGTGCCTGGATCCGGCCGTTCGAGGCGTCCAGGTCGAACCTGGTCTGCTGCGCGCTGACTCGCTCGGCCTCAAACGCCGTCCGCTCGCGCTTCAGCGTCTCCAGGTCGGCCGTCAGACCAGTCTGCTGCGCCTGGAGGTCGGCCTTCTGGGCTTCGCCCAGCGCGAGCAGACGCTCGAGATCGGCCACGACCGTCTCATCAGGTCGCCGTGTCCAACCGGCTCGCAGCGCGCTCATGATCAGATACCTCGGTCCCACGGTCGGCGATATAGCCGACCCAGTCGTTTTGGGCCGGCGGTCTCACGTAGAGGGGACCATACGGCCTCCGGGTTGGGGGACGTGCCAGCCTATCGCGACACCGTGCCGGATGCAACTCCAGCGAGTGCGTCCCTGGCAGGCCGGGGCATCCATCGGTATGATAGGGAACCCATCATGACAGTCCCTGTCGTCTGCCATTCGAGAAGCCAACCAGTCGCCATGCAGCGCTCCGTGGCTCCACGATGATTGCCGGCCTCGACTGGACCGCCTGGCTCCTGTTCGTGCTTGCCGTGGCACCCGGCCTGGCGCTAGAGATCAGCGTCTTCCTCCGACACCGCCGGCGGAGGCATCAGGGGCTGAAGTCTGCCGGGAGTCGGCGCCCATGACGTCGACCCCCATCATTTTGGTGCTGGTTCTCTATCTGGTCGTCCTGCTCGTGCTCGGCGCCTGGAGCCGCCGAGAATCGGGAACGATCAAGGGTTACTTCGTCGGGGGGAAGAAGCTTCCGGCGTGGGTCGTCGCTTTCAGTTCGAACGCGACGGGTGAGAGCGCCTGGCTGCTCCTCGGTCTGACTGGTATGGGCTACATGGTCGGGATCCACGCGTTGTGGGTCGTGCTGGGTGAGGTGCTCGGTGTGGCCATCGCGTGGGCGTTCGTCGCCGTGCCCTTCAAGGAGTACACCGACCGGTACGATTCCATCACGGTGCCGGACTATCTCGAGGCCCGTGTCGGCGACCCGGGACACGTCATTCGCATCCTCAGCGCGATCATCATCTTCACGATGGTGAGCGCGTACACCGCCGCGCAGTTGACGGCCTCCGGCAAGGCGTTCGCCTCATTTCTGGGCACGAGCTACACGGCGGGCGTGCTGATTGGCGCCGTCGTCATCCTGTATTACACGACCGTCGGTGGCTTCAAGGCCGTGGCCTACAGCGACCTGCTGCAAGGCGTCCTGATGTTCTTGGGGTTGCTCGTGCTGCCCTTCGTCGGGGTCAGCGCCGCGGGTGGTTGGATGGCCGTCATGGAGGCGCTCCGAGCCGCCGATCCGGCGCTGCTCGCGCCAATGGGGGTGCACGGGTTGTCCGTCCCCGGGGTTGTGAGCGCGGTGAGCTTCATGGGGATCGGCCTTGCGTTCCTTGGAGCGCCCCAGTTGCTGACCCGTTTCATGGCGGCACGCGAGCGCCAGTCGATCGTGGATGGCGGCATGATTGCCGTCGTGTGCGTCATCGTGTTCGATGTGGGCGCTGTGCTTGGCGGGATGTCGGGTCGCGTACTCTTTCCCGGCCTGGCCGATCCGGAGACGATCCTACCGACGATGACCGGCGAGCTGCTGCCGCCGGTGCTGACAGGCGTGTTCCTCGTCATCGTGCTGGCCGCGATCATGTCGACCGTCGATTCCCTGCTGCTTCCTCGCAGCGTCGGCCCTGGTGCGGGACGTGGTGCAGAAGGTCCTCAACCCTGAACTCGACGAGCGTCGACTCTCGCTCTACGGCAAGATCACGACCGTGGTGATTGGCGGCGTGGCGCTGGTGTTTGCGCTGGGCGAGGTTCGCGTCATCTTCTGGTTCGTACTCTTCGCATGGTCCGGACTGGCGTCGGCCTTCACCCCGGTCGTGCTGTGCTCGCTCTTTTGGAAGCGCACCACGCGGGCCGGGGTCGTCGCCGGGATGTTGGCCGGATTCCTCGCGGCCGTATTGTGGGTCGTCCTGGTGAAGGCGAGCGTCTACGATCTCTACGAAATGTTGCCCGGCTTCGCGGCCGGCTTCATGGCCACGATCGGCGTGAGCCTGTGCACCCAGCCTCCCGCGGGTGCCGACGCCGAGATGGACGAGGTGCGCGCGGCGGTCAGGAGCTGACACTTTTGACGACGGTTTGCTCGGCCAGTCGCCGGGCTGTAGGATGGGCGAGCCGACGACTGTCACTCACGACCGGTCGCTCGAGGAGGTCTCATGAGACGCGCTGTTGCCGCCCTGGTGCTCCCACTCCTGGCAGTCACGCTGCTGGGCGCCGGATCGGAACCGGTCCGCGCTCGCCGCGGGATGGTGGCATCCCAGAAGATGCTGGCCTCCGAGGCGGGGCTGGGCGTGCTCGGCGACGGTGGCACGGCGGTCGACGCCGCGGTTGCGACGGCGTTTGCACTCGCCGTCACGCTCCCGCGCGCCGGAAATATCGGCGGCGGTGGTTTCATGGTGTTCCGACCACGTGCGGGCGAGCCCGTTGCGTATGACTTTCGAGAGGCCGCGCCGGCCGCCGCCTCGCCTGATATGTGGCTGGTCGACGGCGTGTACTCGCGGGAGCTGCATCACGCGAGCGGGCGCGCCGTGGGCATTCCAGGAACCGTGGCCGGGCTGCACATGGCCTGGGAGGACCAGGGGCGACTCCCGTGGCGGCGACTCGTCGAGCCGGCCATTCGCCTGGCACGCGATGGCATCGTCGTGACCGATGACCTGGAGCGTTCGCTGCAGCAGATGCTCCCGGGGTGGAAGGATTATCCGGGCACCGTCGCGACGTTCACGAAGGACGGCGAGCCGTACATCGCCGGAGAGATCTTCAGGCAGCCCGATCTCGCCGAGTCGCTCGAGCGGATCGCGGCGCATGGTCCGGCGGGCTTCTACGAAGGAGAAACGGCGCGGCTGTTCGTCGATGAGATGCAGCGTGTCGACGGGATCATCACGCTGGACGACCTGAAGAGCTACCGGGCCAAGCGTCGGACGCCCATTCGAGGCACGTACCGAGGGTACGACATCATCTCGATGCCGCCGCCGAGTTCGGGCGGCGTCGCACTCGTCCAGATGCTCAACATGCTGGAGCCAGAGGATCTGGCGGCCAGCGGATTCCAGTCGGCCGACACGCTTCATGTGCTCGCGGAAACGATGCGTCGGGCATTCGCGGACCGCGCCAGGTATCTCGGAGACGCCGACTTCAATCCCGACATGCCGACCGAGCGCCTCGCGTCCGTGGGCTACGCCATGGAGCTCAGGCGCACGATCGATCGAGACCGTGCGTCCGTGTCGTCGCCATCGACCTTCGAGTGGCCAGCCGAGAGCCTGGAGACGACCCACTTCTCGGTAGTCGATGAAGACCGGAACGCCGTGTCCGTCACCTACACGATCGAGCGTCCCAACATGGCGGTGACAGGCGCCGGTTTCTTGCTCAACAGCGAGCTCGGCGATTTCAACGCCGAACCTGGTGTGACGACCGAGAGCGGCCTCATCGGCACGCCGCCCAACCTCGCGGCGCCAGGGAAGCGTCCGCTCTCGAGCATGAGCCCAACGATCGTCGCGAAGGACGGCCGATTGTTCATGGTGACCGGAAGCCCGGGCGGCCGCACGATCATCAACACCGTCCTGCAGACGATCATCAACGCCATCGACTACGGGATGAACGCCCAGGAGGTGATCGACGCCGGGCGCCTGCATCATCAGTGGCTCCCGGATCGCATCCAGCACGAGCAGCATACCTTCTCGGCCGACACACTCGGAATGTTGCGGGAGCGAGGGCACGCGCTCGCCGCGACAGCTGCCATCGGGGCGGCGCAGGTCATCATCTATCGCGCCGACGACGACATCCTCGAAGGCGGATCCGACCACCGACGGCTCGACGGCGGCGTGGCCGCTCGCTGACCTCGTCGGTCACGCCACGAGAGCTCTCCCGGACACCACAATTTCTGCCATCGTTCTCGACGTGTCGGCGCAGCTGATCTTGCACTGATCGGCGAGCCCGGCGCCGATGCGGGCCTGCTGGCGGCCGATCATGGCATGGCCGCCGTATTGCGAGACGTTTGGACATGCGCGTGACGCGGGTGACCAACATCGGCGATCTCGATGCCGGGGTCTCGCGGCCTGAAGTGCTTGACTTCTTTGGTAAGGAACAATATCTTACCTTCATGGGTTCCTTCACCACTCGGCTCAGCTCCAAGGGGCAGGTAGTCATTCCAGCCTCCGTGCGCGAGGCCCTGGGCCTGGCGGTCGGCGAGGTCCTGACGGTGGAGCTGGGCCCACCGGGCCAACGGACGATCGTGTTGCGGGGGGCAACGATGCGCGAGATCGACGAACGGATCGAACAGGGCTACGAGTGGCTGGAGCAGACGGGCGACGACCCACTGGAGGCGTTCCATGAAGCGCGGCGGCAGGCGAGGCTTCGCGAGAAGGAGCATCGGCGTTCTTGACGCGGGCGTCGTGCTCGTCCGCCTCGACCGTCGTCATCCCGCGCACGGTGACGTGTGCGAGCTGCTCGACGGCGCTGCCGACAATGGGCGCACGCTGCAGATGTCGGTGGTGAATCTCGCCGAGGTGCTGCAGCACGCGCATCGGTACCGCCAGGCGACTGGCGTCGACCCGGTAGCGCTGCTGCACGCATTCTCGGTGGCGATCCATCGACCGGACACGGAGGTGGCGCGTCGGGCGGCCGATCTGGCCTCCTGGCCCGATGTATCGATCGCCGATCGGTTCGCGGCAGCGACCGCTCAAACCCTCGGAGCGCGGCTGTACACGACTGACGGGGTGCTGTCAGCGTCGCTGGAGCGCGAGCGGCTGTCGGTGACCCTATTCTGAGGCGACGCCACTCAGGTAGTGCGCCGGTCGATCGCCCTGAGGCTGATGGCAGGGTTGGACGCGCTGGACGCCGTGCAGTGTTCGAGGCGGGCGAGGAGGGAGGCTGGCTCCCGCTCGACGATGACCATCGAGCGATGCTCCCGCTTCAGGAATCGCTCGTCGGCGGCGTGATCCAGGAACGCCATGAGGTGGTCGAAGAAGCCGACCACGTTGACGAAGCCACATGGCTTGGCGTGGAGGCCGAGCTGACCCCAGGTCAGGCTCTCGCACGCTTCCTCAAGGGTGCCCATGCCGCCCGGCAGTACGATGAACGCGTCGGCGAGCTCTGCCATCAGAGCCTTTCGCTCGTGCATGGAGCCCACGATTCGCAGCTCTGACAAGCGGTCGTGCGCGATCTCCCGGTCCACGAGATTCTGGGGGATGACCCCGATGACGTGTCCCCCAGCCGCCAGGCAGGCGTCGGCGAGGGCACGCATCAGGCCGATGCTCGCTCCACCGTAGACCAGCTGGAGCCCCCGGTGCGCGAGCAGGGCGCCGAGCCGCTGGGCGGCCTCCTGGTACGCCGGCCTGAGCCCCGGGCTCGATCCACAGAAGACGCAGACACGTGTCATCCGGGAATTCGGCAGGTGGCCAGCCCGCGTTTTTCGAGGTACCGCTGGTGGTACTCCTCCGCGCGGTAGAAGGTTGACGCCGGCGAGATGTCTGTGACGATCGGCCGCGCCTGGCGGCCGCTCGCCTCCAGCCTGGCCTTCGACGCGGTAGCCAATGCCTCCTGTTCGGGCGTGTGAAAGAAGATGGCTGACCGGTACTGGGTGCCGACATCCGGCCCCTGCCGATTCAGCGTTGTCGCGTCGTGGTTGTTCCAGAAGACGTCCAGCAGTTGGTCGTAGCTGACTTGCGCAGGGTCGTACTCGACCTGGATCACCTCGGCGTGGCCGGTGGTACCGCTGCAGACGTCCTCATAGGTCGGATTCTCCAGGGTCCCGCCGGCGTAGCCGACGGCCGTTGCCGTGACGCCCTCGACGTTGGCGAAGGTGATCTCGACACCCCAGAAGCAGCCCGCTCCGAACGTGGCTTTCTCCATGTGGCGGTCTCTCCTCGTCTCATGGTGGACGCGCGAACCGTGCGCGACGCGCCGTGTGACCGAATCAGTATAATCGGCCACGTGGGGCTTCCCGACAGTCGCTCCACGGATTCCCCGAGCACCCGGACCACCGAGAGGTGGACCATCCAGCTGGAGGGCCCATGCGGACCGCACGCCTCGCAACGTCGGCGATGGTCGTTGTATGTCTCGGACTCGGCAGTCAAGACCTGCGGGCCGACGAACGCCTGACGGTCGACCATATCCTGGACTGGGAGCGTGTGGCCGACCCCCAGGTCGCGCCCGATGGCTCCCAGCTCGTCTACACCCGGTCCATGGTGAACCGGATGAAAGATCGCTGGGAGTCCGAGCTGTGGATTCTCGATATCGATGGTTCGCGGCATCGATTCCTCGTCAAGGGCTCGAACGCCCGCTGGTCGCCCGACGGAAGCCGGATCGCGTACGTCGCCGACGGTGAACCGGACGGCCAGCAGATCTTCGTCCGCTGGATGGACGCAGAGGGTGCCGCGTCGCAGATCAGCCGCCTGACGGAGAAGCCAGGCGGGCTCGCCTGGGCGCCCGACGGCACATCGATCGCGTTCACGATGATCGTGCCGGCGCTTGAGACGTGGGACATCGACGTGCCGCCGCCGCCCAAGGGGGCGACGTGGACGGACGCACCTCGCGTCGTGCGACGCACGCACTACCGGCAAGACCGGCAGGGGTTCATGCAGGATGGCTACCGGCACGTGTTCATGCTCCCTTCCGACGGCGGCGCGCCCCGGGCGCTCACCGATGGCAGCTGGCACGTGGGTGCTCGTGGAAGCGGTCTCGACGGCGGCGCCCGGCTCTCCTGGACGCCGGATGGACGAACCATCGTGTTCGACGGGCTTCGTGACGACGATGCCGATCGAAAGTACCGCGAGTCCCATGTCTATGGGCTCGACGTGGCGAGCGGCGAGATTCGCCAGATCACGGCTCGCCGAGGACCCTGGTCGCGCCCCACCGTGTCACCCGATGGGCAGTCGATTGCCTTCACGGGCTACGACTGGACGTCGCAGACATACCGAGCCGACGAGCTCTATGTCATCGGCGTGGATGGCACCGGCATGCGCAGTCTCACGGCGATCCTCGATCGTGATCCGCGCAATCCGATCTGGGCACCCGACGGTTCCGGCATCTACTTCCATACCGACGATCGCGGCTCGCGCAACGTGCATCTCGCGACCCTCGATGGGCGGGTGCGCGCCGTGACCGATGGTGTGCAGATGCTCAGCCTGTCCTCCATCGCGCGCAACGGGACGGCGGTCGGCGTGGCGACCTCGTTCCAGGCGCCACCGGATGTCGTGCGCTTCGATGTGGCCGAGGGGACGGAGACCCTCCGGCTGACACACGTGAACGACGACGTCCTGGCCGATGTGTCGCTGGCCGACGTCGAGGAGATCTGGTACGAGTCGAGCGACGACACCAGGGTACAAGGCTGGGTCGTCAAGCCGCCGGACTTCGACCCCGAGCGGCGGTATCCGCTGATCTTGCAGATTCATGGCGGTCCGCACGGGATGTACAACGTCGGGTTCAATAGCTCGTTCCAGCATTTCGCCGCCAACGATTTCGTCGTGCTGTACACCAACCCGCGGGGAAGCACCGGGTACGGCACGGAGTTCGGCAACGCCATCGACAACGGGTACCCGAGCGTCGATCACGAGGATCTGATGGCGGGGGTCGACAGCATCCTGGACCGTGGCTACGTCGACGCGAATCAACTGCACGTGACCGGCTGCAGCGGCGGCGGCGTCCTGTCCAGCTGGGCCATCGGTCAGACCGACCGATTTGCCGCGGCGGCTGTTCGCTGTCCGGTGGTGAACTGGATCAGCTTTGCAGGTAATACCGACATCACCGTTTGGGGGTACTACCGGTTCGACGGCTATCCGTGGGACAACCCGGCAAAGTGGCTGGAGCACTCACCGATCATGCACGTCGGAAAGGTGAAGACGCCGACGCTGCTGATGACTGGCGAGCTCGACCTGCGCACGCCGATGGCGCAAACGGAGGAGTACTATCAGGCCCTGCGGGCGCTCGGCGTCGAGACGGTCATGCTGCGATTCAAGAAGGAGTACCACGGAACCGGCTCGATGCCGTCTAATTTCATGCGCACGCAGCTCTACATCATGGACTGGTTCAGGACGCACGTGAAGGCGACCGACACGACGATGTGATGAGGGCCGTTCCAGGGTTCCAGGGTTCCAGGTTGGCGCGTGCTCGGCAGCGCGGCGTCGCTTTGAGTTCGGTGCCCACTTCGCTACCTCGAACCCTGGAGCCCTCATGAGGAGGCGCGATGTCCAGCCGGCTGACCGGAAGTCCGAGTTCGCTCTCTCTCTGCGCGATTCTGGCGGCGGCGATCTTCATACTCGCCACGCCTGTTCGCGCAGCCTGGGAGATGTCGGAGTTCGTCATCTATCTCTGGAACCAACCGCAAGCGGGAACGCCCGAGGAGAAGGCCCGCTGGCCGACGCCGGTTTTACCGTGGTGGATTGGAATCCCGACCAGCTCGATCTGCTCACGCCGCACGGCCTGAAGGCGATGGTGCACGACCCGACGCCGGAGCTGGCCGTACGCCTCAAGGACCATCCGGCGCTCTGGGATGCCATTTGGTCGACGAGCCGTACCCCGAGCGCGAGTTCCCACCGATAGCCGAGCGCATGCGAGCGATCGAGCGTGTCGATCCGGACCACCCGTCGTTCGTCAATATGCTCTCGACGACGGGCGAGTTTCTTCGCACCTACATGGACGTCGTCCGCCCGCAGCTGCTGAGCTTCGACTACTACCAGTGGACGTGGGGAAGCGACCGGTACTTCGAGAAGCTCGAGCAGTTCCGCGATCAGGCCGTGCAGAGCGGCGTTCCGCTGGGCAGCTGCATCGAGACGACCGCGAACCCGGCGATCGAGCGGGGCGACACGACCTACCTGCCGGACAACGCACTGAAGCTGCGTCAGAGCGTCTACACGAACCTGGCCTACGGAGTGAAGATGGTCGAATGGTTCTCGGCTGGTCGGCTGTTCGAGCCGGGTACGCTGGAGTTGACGAGGTCAGGCCGTGACGTGGCGGCACTCAACGCGGAATTGAGACGCATCGGTCCGGCGCTGGTGGGGCTGCGCTCTCTGGACGTCTACCACACGCCCCCCTTTCCTGACGGCACGCGCTCTGCGCCGAAGGAGCACTGGGTGCGTCTCATCGGCGAGGCGGACGCGAACGGGTTGGTCCTGGGGATGTTCGAAGGTGATGACGGCGTCGACCACGTGATGGTGGTGAATCGCGATTACCGGCAGTCGCGGAGCGTGACGGTTCGGCTGCAGTCAAAGTGGCTGGGTATCGCGCCGTGGCACGAGAAGAAGCAGTACAGCTACGGCGTCGAGAAGCTGGACAAGGCCACGGGTGACTGGGTCACCGTGAGCAGCACGTCGTTCGTCGGCTTCACCTTCGTGATCGATCCGGCCGACGGGGAGCTGTTCCGGATCACGACGAACATCGACGGGTGATGCGGGCGACGCGCCTTGTCGGGGGCCTCGTCCTGTGTGTGGCTTCGCTCTCGGCCTACTCGCCACACTTGGCCCAGCGCTCCGCCTCCGACCTCGACATCATCGAGGCGATCATTCGAAGGACGGAGCCACTCTCGGCCCCGCGTGGCGATCGCCTGCCACTCTACGTCTGGCCGGCCCACCGCCTCGGGACGGACGAGTCGTCCGAAGTGGAGCGGCTGATCCGGGCGCTCGACGCCCGTGGGATGGCGGTGTTCGGAGTCTGGAATCCGGACGACCCCGGTGCCCTCGAGCGAGCGCTGACGATTGCCCGGATCCAGGACCGGCTCGGGCTGCCCGTCTCGATCAGCGCCACGTCGGCGACCTACGCTTTCTTCGACGGCGACGGTCGAACCGCCCACATCACACGCGACGGTCGTCCGTTCTTCGACGACTCGTTCGGCACCAGCCGACAGATGGGCTGCCCCTTCGCGATCGATTTCCGCATCTCGGAGATGCGGCGCCGCATTGCCGATCCCGTTGCGGCGTACCGCGAGGCGGGGCTCGATATCCAGTTCGTGTACGCCGACTGGGAGGTTGACGGCCCGATCGAGTGGAACGGTGCGTGGGACGCGTCGAAGCGCTGCGCGCGTTGCCGCCGCCATGTTCCGTCGATCGACGACTTCGGGTCGTTCCAGGCGGCGCTTCGTACGAAGCGCGCCCAGCTCCAGAAGGCCATGCTGGCGGAACCGGTTCTCGAGGCGTTTCCCGACGCGCTGGTCGGCAACTATGGGGTGTACCCCCACGACGGATTCCGCTACTGGTTCGACTACTTCGAGACATTCGTGGAGGGTGCGCCGCACCGGCTCGACGCGCGCGCCCGCTACCGGCGATGGTTCGACGAGTTCCCGCTGACCGGCTACACGTTCGCAATGGCTACCGTCTATCCCTGGCACGAGATCTTCGGTTGGTACGACTTCGACGTGCCCGACTACCGCTGGTTCTACAACATGCTGCTGGTGGGTTCCAACGTCGGACGATCGACCCCGGCCGATGTGCCGATCGTGAGCTTCGTGCACTGGGCACCGGTGGAGGCACCCGCCGACCCCGAGCCGGCCGCTCGGGGCCTAAGGCTCGCGCGCTATCAGGCGCTGCTGTGGCACCTGCTGCTGAGGGGGCACGACGCCCTGTTTTCCTGGAGTCGGCCGGAAGAGGCAGTCGAGGAGACGGTCGCGCTGCACCAGGTCTACGCCGCCTCCCATCGGTACGGCCGCTTCCTGCAGGACGGGCGGCCGGTGACCTTTGCCGTTCCCGCACGTCCCGGCCCCATCGTTTCGGGCCTCCGGCTCGGCGATCGCGTGCTGGTGCTCCGAACCGATTTCGACGATGATCGATCTCCAGTGGAACTTGAGATCGACGGGCGGGTGGTGAGCGTGTCGCGAGCCGAGGGTCCGCGGGTACTGCGCATTCAATGAACGACGAGGACGTTGCGCCGAGCGCCGCATCGGCGGCTCTGGGAGGAGACACAGCATGAAGGCGAGCATGAAATGCCGCGAGGGAGGGTCGCATCGAGCGGCCGCGAACTCTCGGACCGCAAGGCGTCCTGACCTCCGAACGGTATGCGCTGTCCTGACGGGCGCCTTGCTCCTCGTGACGGCCACCCCCTCATTCGCCCAGTCCCCCCGTCCAAACTTCGTCGTCATCGTCGTGGATGACCTCGGCTACGCCGACATCGCGCCGAACAACGAGCGTACGTTCTACGAGACACCGCATCTCAACCGATTGGCCATGGATGGCATGCGATTCAGCAATGCCTACGCCGCCAACCCGGTCTGCAGCCCTACTCGATTCAGCATCATGACGGGCCGATATCCGTCGCGTGTGGACGCGACCGATTGGTTCGCCGGCGAGCGAACGGGTCGCTTCGCGCCTGCGCTGCTGAACGACCGCATGCCGGAGTCCGAGATCACCATCGCCGAGGCGCTCAGGGATGCTGGTTATCGCACCGCGTTCCTCGGCAAGTGGCACCTGGGCCCGACGGAGGAGTTCTGGCCTCTGGCGCAGGGGTTCGACGTCAATGTCGGTGGCAACGCGCATGGGCAGCCGCGCAGCTACTTCTCACCCTACGACAACCCGGAGCTGCCCGACGGACCGCAAGGCGAGTATCTGACCACGCGGATCGTCGATGACGCGCTCGGCCTCATCGACTCGTTCGGTGACGATCCGTTCCTGCTGTTCGTGTCCTTCTACTCCGTCCACGTGCCCCTGCAGGCACCGCCGGACCTCGTGGCGAAGTACGAGCGGAAGGCGGCGGCGCTGGCGCCGGTGCCCGACGAGTTCGCCAGCGAGGAGCAGGTGTGGCCGACGGACGATCTGCGACGCGTCCGCACGCACCAGAGCCACGCGACCTACGCCGCGATGGTCGAGGGCGTGGACCGCGAGGTCGGTCGTCTCATCGCGAAACTGACTGAGGTTGGGATCGACGATGAGACCGTCGTGCTCTTCACGTCAGACAACGGCGGGCTGTCGACGGCGGAGGGATCGCCCACCTCGAATCTGCCGCTTCGCGGCGGCAAGGGCTGGCTCTACGAAGGGGGGGTCCGGGCGCCGCTCATCATCAAGTGGCCCGGCGTGACGCGGCCCGGCTCGTCGAACGACACGCCGGTGATCAGTGTCGATTACTTCCCGACGCTGCTCGAGACGGCCGGCCTTGGGGCGGTCGCTGGCATGCCGCTGGACGGCGTGAGCCTTGTGCCGCTCCTACGTGGCAGCCCAACCATCGAGTCGCGTCCGCTGATGTGGCACTACCCGCACTACAGCAATCAGGGCGGCTTCCCGGGCGGTGCGATCCGAGATGGCCGCTACAAGCTCATCGAGCGCTTCGAGGACGGTCGCGTGCATCTCTACGATCTCGAGGAAGACATCGGCGAGACGCGCGATCTCACGGCCACCATGCCGGATCGCGTCCGCGACCTTCGCGAGCGCCTCCACGCCTGGTACGCCGAGGTGAACGCGAAGTTCCTGGAGCCGTTGCCTAGTGGCCCGATGCCGTGGCGGCCGTAGGGCGTGGCTCGTGACCGTGGGCTTGGAGACGAGGAGCGCACGCTGTCGCAGCGCGTGCTCGAGTCCCGACGAGAAATGGATGTGAGGCCTGATCGGCTGCAGGCGTACGGCGCACCAGCGTCGCCCGCTCGACCCGTCGCGCGGTTCCTCCGATGGTGCACGGAGCTCGATGCTATGGCGTCGGCTCTGCCTCACGACGGCCCGGATGAGACACTGGTGGCCGAGGTCTTGCGGGTGGATCTCCGGCGCTCCTTCTTCATGCTCGAGGGGCTGTGTCGCCTCTATCGCACGCGATTCGGCCCCTCGATGAAGAAAGTGCTCGAGCGCGTGAAAGCGATGGAGGACGGGATCGGAGCAGTCGACTACGAGGCGGCCATGCTCCAGGCTGCCCGCCAGGTCGAGTTCCCGAAGCGAGGTGTCCGCTACCTCGAACGACGCGTCGGCCACGCGACGGCCGCCCTCGCGAAGCGCGTGCGGAAGCGATGGCTGGCCGACGACGAGGGTGCCGTGCGAGGCGTGTCGAAGCTCGTACGGCGTCTCGTCGACCTCGAGTGGGATGACGAGGCTACCGACCGGACGTACCTGTGCGGGGAGATCGCCAGCGGCCTCACTGAACTCCAGCACGACGAGTACGACATGGACAAGCTCGAGGCTGGTCTGCACGAGTATCGCCGGGAGCTTCGGTGGTTTCCGATCTACTGCACGGCGCTGGACGGCTTCGCGCGGCTAGACGATCAGCTCCATCCCATCCCGGAATACGCCTCCCTTCTCGACGACCCCATCGCCGCATCTGCGTACGCACGGCTCGCCGGGTGCGCCGAGGAGCCACATCCGGTGGCGTTGTCGCGGACGCTGTACATCGCGAATACGAAGTACATCGCCGAGCTCGGGTACCTGAAGGACATTGGCCAGGCGATCGAGGGCCTGGCGCGAGCGTTGCGCAAGTCCGGGGTCGAACCGAAGCGCCGGCCGGCAGTCGGTCGCGCCCTCGCGGTCACGGGTACGTCCAAGGGCGATCTCGACGCGCTGCACGAACGCGCCCGGGCGGTCTACCACGAGGCGAGGGAGCGGCGGCTATTCGAGCAACTCGCCACACCTTTCGTCACAGCCATGGCATCACACCCTAGCTGAGCCGCAGCATCGGGCGTTGTCTGCGACGGTCGCGCGAGCAGAGTCGGGGAACAAGATCCGACTCCGACTCGTCCGATCGACTGATGCTGCAGACACTGACTCGAAACCTCCGCTACGCCGTCAGACGGCTCGGCCAGAGCCCTGGCTTCACCGTGAGCGCGGTCCTGTCCCTCGCGATCGGGATCGGTGCCAACACGGCGATCTTCAGCCTCGTCAACCAGCTCATCCTCCGGGAGATGCCGTTCGAGCGGCCCGAGGAATGATGCCACCGGCGCGGTCTTCACGGGCGTCGCAGCGTCGCGACTCGTTCTCGCCCAGGTTGACATCGACGGCCAGATCGCCACGGTGGGGGCCGAGGCGGTCACGGGCAACTACTTCTCGCTGCCGGGGATTCCGGCTGCCGTTGGCCGGACGTTCCTCCCGGAAGACGACGTGGCTCCGGGTGGCCATCCGGTCGTCGTCCTGGGGCACGCCTACTGGCAGAGTACGTTCGGCGGCGATCCGAACGTGGTCGGTCGATCGATTCGGCTGAGCGGGCACTCGTACACCATCGTCGGGGTGGTGAGCGAAGAGTACCAGGGACTCTTCCGCGGAGTCGTGCCGGCGCTGTACGCGCCGGTCATGATGATCAACCAGCTGATGCCGGGTCAGGTAAACGATCTGGAGGCGCGCGGAAACCACTCGCTGTTCGTGCGTGGGCGACTGAAGCCCGGGGCCACGACCGTGCAGGCAAAGGCGACGCTCGACGGCATCACGGCGCGCATCACGGGCGAGGAACCCGAGGACTGGGATTCCGATACGACGTTCACGATGGTTCCGACCACCAGCGTGCTGATGTTCCCGCCCATCGACCGTTTCATCAGGGCGGCGGCCTGGCTCTTGATGGTCGTGGTCGGGCTCGTGCTCCTGTTGGCCTGTATGAATCTGGCCAGCTTCCTCCTGGCGCGAGCAGTGGATCGGCGGAAGGAGATCGCGATTCGGCTGTCGCTCGGAGCCAGCCGGCGTTCGTTGATCGGCCAGCTCCTGACCGAGACGATGGTGCTCGGACTGCTGGGCGGGGTCGCCGGCATCGTCGTGGCGCTCGGGCTGCTGCGAGCTCTCCTGAACGCCGACCTACCGATCCCGGTTCCGACCACGCTGGACCCCAACCTGGACGGTCGGGTCCTAGCCTTCAGCCTGCTCGTCTCGGTCGTTGCCGGACTGGCGCTGGGCCTCGTCCCAGCCCTGCAGAGCACGAACCCGGATGTCGCGCCGACCCTCAAGGACGAGAGCGCTGGGGCGGGTCGGCCCGGTAAGCTCAGGCTTCGCAACGCCCTGGTCGTGCTGCAGGTGACCGCCTCGCTCGTGCTCCTGGTCGGCGCCGGGCTGTTCCTTCGCAGCTTCCAGGGTATCCAGACCGTCGACCCGGGCTTCGGCTACGAACCGGCCGGCCTCCTCCGGATGATCGTGCCGTCGCCGAAGTACGACGAGGTCAGCGGCCGCGCGTTCATGCGGCGGCTCCTGGACCGCTACGCGCAGTTGCCCGGCGTCGACGTGGTCGCCACGACCGACAACCTGCATTTGAACGCGCTCAACACGCAGAACTCAGCGTTCAATGTCGACGGCGTGGAGCCGCCGCAAGACCGCGAGTGGCACCTGGCCGATCGTGCGACGGTCAGCTCGACGTTCTTCGACGCGGTGGGCATCCGGATCGTCGGGGGCCGCGCCTTCGACGACACGCTCGACGTGCCGGGCAACCCGGAGGCGGCCATCATCAGCGAGGCGATGGCGACGCGGTTCTGGCCGGAGGGCGACGCGGTTGGCAGCATGATCCGTCGGCCGGCGAACGATGGGGACGTGATGGTCGTCGGTGTCGCCAGTGACGCCAAGGTCCGCTCGCTCGGCGAAGATCCGCGCGCGATGATCTACCGGCCGTACAGTCAGTCCTACACGGCCTTCACGACCGTCATTGCCAAGACGTCCGGCGATGCCGAGCGGGCGTCGTTGCAACTGATGTCGACCGCGCGCGAGATGGACCCGGATCTCTGGTTCTGGGAGACGAGCACGATGGACCGGCACCTGGGCATCCAGATGTTGCCCGCACGACTCTCGGCGGTGATCCTGACCGCGTTCGCGACACTGGCTCTGTTGCTGGCGTGCGTGGGGCTCTACGGCATCGTCAGCTACAGCGTGGCCCAGCGCACGCGCGAGGTGGGCATCCGGATGTCGCTAGGCGCCGACGGCGCGGCGGTCGTGCGGATGCTGATGGGCAGCGGCGTCAGACTCGTGCTCATCGGTGGCGCGCTGGGCATGCTTCTCGCCGTCGCGGCCAATCGCGCCCTCAGCAGCCTGCTGTTCGGCGTGGGGCAGTTCGACCCGCTGACATTCGTCGCGGTGCCGGTCGTTCTGGTTCTCGCCGCCCTCGTGGCGGCCTACGTCCCTGCGAGGCGGGCGAGTCGAATCGATCCGGCGATGGCGTTGCGGACGGAGTAAGTGGGGTGGGGCGAGGAGGGCCAGGAGGGGGCGAGTGGGGCAAGGAGGGCAAGGAGGGCAAGGAGGGCAAGTAGGGACACCCCCAACGTGACTGCAGTTGGTCCCCACTCGCCCCAATGACCCTCCTTGCCCCACTCGCCCCCTCCTGGCCCTACTCCCCCCCCATATCGTTGAAGTTCAACACCGCGTTGAACAACATCCCGAACTCCCCGTGGTTGATCCACCGGTAACACGGATTCGTGGCGAACAGGATCACGCGCCCCTGTCCAGTCGGCACGTCCATGATGGCCGGGCGTTGCCTGATCTCATTGGGGTTGCGCATCAGGCCGCTCAGCACGCCGGCGCTCCCGCCGGTGAACCGCATCAGGGTCTGAGCTTCCCGGTCGCGCGATCGGGTGTCGAGTTGGGGGCCGTTCGCCCACCGGACCGGCACCTTGGCCTCCGAGTAGCCGTAGAAGATTGGGTGGTCCGGTTGCGTGATCTCCGCCTCGACGATGGGGCCCGGAGCGTAGAACTGGCTGGAGCGGCGTGACGTGTCGATGTCGCGCGTGATCCCGAACTCTGGCGGAAACGCGCTCGATCCGCCCAGCGTGATCAGCAACCCGCCCTCGTTCACGAACCTCTGGAACTCGGCTGCTCCCTCGAGCCCCATGCCGCCTGTGATGTCCTCGGATTCTCCGTACTCGCCGAGGAACTCGAATTCCTCGGTCTTCGTGTAGGCGAGCGGCCGCCCGACGGGCCGCACATCGAACACCAGGTTCTTCGCACTGCCGCGACCCTGGTTCGGGATCACGATCACGTCGTACATGGTACGCAAGGAGCCCTCGCGAACCCGCTCCTTGTAGATCAGATCGAAGGGAATCTCGAACTGATCGAACGCGTGTCGGACCCAGCCCACTTCCTGCGTGTTGCCCCAGGTGCTGTAGATCGCCAGGCGCGGCAGATCCACCTCGTGCGTCTCCACCGCGGGTCGCTCCGCCAAAGCGACGGCGGTCAAGCCCAGTGCCGTCACGGATTCGGTCACGGCCAGGTGAACGCCGTCCGCCCCACCGACGGGCACCACGAACGAGCCTGCAGGGAATTCCGTGCCATCGGCCGAGAAGGCCGCGTTCGCGGCGAGCACGACGTGGTCCTTCAGGCGATAGCGCAGTGTCACGAAGTTGTTCGAGCCGTGATGCGCGATGACGTAGGCGCCGGCCGCTTGGCCACCCGAGACCGACCCTTCGACCACGGCCTCGTCGATGAGGTCGGTCGGCACCTGGAGGATGGCCTCGTCGTCGATCGCCTGGACCTCCGTGTGCGTCGCGAGCCCGAGCGTCCAGGCCGCATCGTCATACGTGCGCAGGCTCGGATCCGGGTACTCCTGCTTCGTGAGCAACGTGGCCGCCAGGCGCCAGTACGGCTGGCCGCCCTTGACGAGGTAGGAACCGGCGGGGATCGTGTCGCTACCCACTGTGGCGTCCGCGGACGTCCGGCCCACCTCGATGCCCTGGGTGCGGATCAGGTTGACCAGCAGCGCGACGCGCGTCATGTCCGGCTGATCGGCGGGAATGACGAATGCGTGCGGCGCCTCGTTCAGGCCCGCATCGACCGAGTTCTGACTCTTGCGATAGAAGTTCTCGAGGATGACCTTCGGGAAGTTCGAGGTCAGCTGCAGGGCCGTCAGGACCGCCGTCTGCATGTAGTTCGTGTTGTTGCGCATCGACCAGAGGACCTCCGTGTAGGGAGGCGTGGGTCGATACCACTCGCGGCTCGTCTGTCCCTCGCGGCTGCCACCAAACTGGTTCTCCGGTGCGATGTGGCGAGTCATCGGCGTTGCCCCACCGTTCCCGAACGTTTCGTACATGCGGAGCATGCCGTTGTGGTTCGACGACATGAAGCCGAGGTAACCGGGTGACCACATGTCGACGAACGCGTGGGTCCACACACCCGGCATACCGTACTTCGTCAGTTGCGACATTTCGAAGTTCGAGAACCACGGCAGCTCGCCGTACAGGATGGGATCCAGACGCGGATTCTGCGGCGCCTGTCCGCTGAAGGTGTACAGGAATGGTACTGACTCGTGTAGGTCGTGCATGATGGGCGGATGCCACTCGAGGTACCAGTCGAGCAGCGCCCGCATCGTCACCTGTGAGTAGTTGATGTCGCGGTTGTTGTCGTGAAAGACGTATCGACCCCAGTACGGCGGCCCCGTGATACGGTCGCGATCGTCGTCGATATCGATCAGGTGCCGATAGTACCAGTCGACGTATCGGTCGCGCCCGTCGGGATCGGCCACCGGTGTGATCGTCACGATGACGTTCTCCCGAATGTCGTTGATGAGCGGCGAGTCCTCGACCGCCAACCGATACGCCAACTCCATCACCATCTCGGACGGTCCAGTCTCGCCGCTGTGCAGCCCGGTCATGAAGTGGTAGATGGGCTTGGCTTTGGCGATGATCTCTCTCGCGCCCGCCTCGTCCAGGCCTCGCGGATCGGCGAGTTGGGCCAGGTATCCTCGATACGTATCGATATTCGCGATCGACTCCTCGGAGCCCACGACCACGACGACGTAGTCCCGCAGTTCATCGGTCGTGCCGATCGAGACAACCGCCACGCGCGGGGAGACCTCGGCGAGTGCCCGGTAGTACCGCAAGGCGTCGGCGTAGTACGTGAGCTTGCGCGGCGTCCCGATGTGATACCCGAGCACGTCCTGCGGCGACGGGATGCCCTCGGCTACCGGCAGGTGGTCGACGAGGGGACTGATGAATTCCGGCTTCGTTGTCCATTCCTGGACGAGCCGCGCGAAGTCCTCGTCCATCGGCTGTGGGGTCGCCGACTGCTGCGCCGAGGTCGTGAGCGAGAGGCCGAGCGCGACCGCCGCCGTCGCCGCGAAGAGCCGTCGCTGTAGATGTCGAACAGAATGATGTCGAGTGCGCATGAAAAATCCCTCGTATCTGGGCCCATGGCCCGGGGGCTTCGGTCCCCTAGCGTCGGTCGATGACACCGGTGCCGCCCCGCATCTCGATCAGCGTGGCGAATGGTTGTTGGCTCCTGGTGAACCGAGAGCCTGCCGGTGATGATAGAGTCGCCCGTCAAGGATCAGTGTTCTCATGACGGCTCCTCTTCAACGTCGACGGCAGCGCCGAGACCCTTTTAGCGGTTTTTCGCTCGATTGGCAAAGAACGGGCCGACGGTGTCGATGACCCGCGGGCAGCGATCGGAGCTCCTGACGTCCGAGGACTGGTGGGCAATCTGGGCCGCCGGTATCCTGGTCCTCATCGTGGCGTTTCAGGTGTTGCCAGCGGTGCCCACCGTGGGTGGCTGGGTCGGTGATCCGAGGGAGGCCTTCGCCACCCGCGGATTCGGACTTGCTCTCCTGGCACTCGGCCTCTCGCTCCTGACCGGATTGAAAGCGATCAGTGTCGGTGGCAGTCTGGTCGCCTACCAGGTCGCGTTCGCCGGCGTGTTCGCTGTGGCGCTGGCCGCCTTCGCGATCGCCCAGCAGGTCGGGGTGAGAGCGAGCGGACTGGGATACGCGTTTTGGGCACCCGTCATCGGCCTCCTCATCGCCAACACTCTCGGCACGCCCGGATGGCTGCGCCCGGCGCTTCGGGGCGAGTTCTTCATCCGGATCGGGCTGGTACTCCTGGGAGCCGAGCTGCTGTTCGGAAAGATTCTCACGCTTGGCGGACCGGGATTTCTTGTCGCGTGGGGTGTGACGCCCATCGTGCTCGCGTTCATGTTCTGGCTCGGGACGCGCGTACTCAAGATGCGTAGCCCGGCGCTCGTCGTCGTGATCGCTGCGGCAACGTCGATCTGTGGCATCTCGGCCGCCGTGGCGGCCGCGAGCGCCGCGCGGGCCAAGAAGGAAGAGCTCATGGTGGCCGTCGGACTGACGGTCGTGTTCACCGTCGCCATGATGGTCGGGATGCCCCTGGCGCTCCGGAGCCTGCAGATCGATCCGATCGTCGCGGGCGCGCTGATCGGAGGCACGGTGGATGCCACGGGCGCGGTGATCGCCGCTGCAGGGATGCTCGGTGAGCGCGCCGAGCAGGTTGCCGCCATCGTCAAGATGATTCAGAACATGCTGATCGGCGTCGTCGCCTTGGCTATCGCGATCTACTGGGCGTCGCGGGTCGAAGGCGCAGCCACGGGGACGCGCCCTGGCGCGGCGGAGATCTGGTCCCGGTTACCGAAATTCATCCTGGGCTTCATCGGAGCCTCCCTCCTGTTCTCGTTCGTCTTGACGCCCACGCTCGGTGACGAGCGCGTCGCCGAAATCCTCCGACTCACGTCAAGATTGCGGACCTGGCTCTTCTGCCTCGGTTTCGTGGCCATCGGGCTGGACGCGCACTTGCGGGATCTGCTCAGGCGAGCCGCACAAGAGCGCTCCATCCAACTCTACGTGCTTGGCCAAGCGTTCAACGTTGTTCTCACGCTCGTCGCCGCCTACCTGGCGTTCGGCGGTGTCCTCTTCGACCGGCCCGTGTGATGTCAGGGCCGGGCGACGTTCGGTCACCGGCGTGGACCACACACAGCAAGTGCGCTCGCATGGTGCTGGCCGCCGCCCTGCTGGCCATCACGGTGTGGGCGGTCAGCCGGTTCGACCGCCTGCCTGGACCGCTCGGCGACGTGTTCCGCCATTCGCGCGCGAGCGGTCGAGACGCCGGAGCGCTCTTCTACACCGACGTCGACGGTTGGCGAGACTTCGAGCGCCCGGTCGTCGAGCATCGGCCGGACCGCTAGTGGCCCGTACACGCTGAACAAGTACCGACTTCCGGGCGGGGCATCCCCTCTGGCGGCGTTCGTTCTCCCTCACCTACTCCCGATATCCCTCGCTCGTCTCGCCTACCCAGGCGGGCGCCTTCGTCACCCTCGGTGAGGGCAGCTAAGGCGTACGCAAGACACTGGGCATGTGTGTAGCGCGAAGGCTTGATCTTCCCGAGCGAAGCCGAGGGGCAGCCGAGCGGATTCCGAACCAGCGTGATGCTGGCGCTTGGCTGAGGCCAGCGCGCAGGTCGGCCAGCGGCCTACTCGTGCCTCGTTTCGAGGCACTTAGGATATTTCGATGCAGATCTGTGAAACTCCGACGACCGCCGAAGGCCCGCGCCGTAGGCGGCGACGCTATACTGACCGCATGCGCTTGCAAGGTGCGGCGGTCTCGGGCGCCGTCCTGATTGGGCTCATGTTCGCTGGCCCCTCGGGTGCCGGAGCGGGGCCGTCGATCGCGATGCCGACGACCAGCGTCGCGCCGACCGTCGACGGGAAGGTCCTGGCGACGGAATGGTCGGGGGCGGCGATCGGCCGAGGCTTCCGCGTGTCGGGGTCCACGCGTCTGGCGCGCGAGTTCACCGAGGTCCGCGTGATGAGCGACGGTGAGTTCCTGTACGTGGCCTTCGTGTGCGGCGATTCGCAAGCGTGGCGCATTGTGGCGAAGCAGCGACCCAGTCTGGCCGCGTTCCGTGCCGACGACCACGTCACCGTCGAGGTCGCGGCCGATGACCCGGCGATCGGCCGACTCTCGTTCTCGGTGAACGCGATCGGCGTCCAGTTGGCGCCGGCCGTTGGCGAGCGCGACTGGCGCACGGCGACCGCTCACGGTGATTTCGGGTGGTCGGCGGAGATGGCGATCCCGGTCGCCGCGCTCGGGCTGGACCCAATTCGACTCGACGGAGCGGTCGAGTTCCTGCGTCATCACAATCGGACCCGCGAAACGAGCCAGTGGAGCGGTGCCGACATCGAGGCACCCCCAGCGGCGGAGTTGCCGAGACTCGTCGAGCCGCCGGCCCTGACCGTACGCCCCCTCGACCCGACGCCCGCGTCATCGACGGTGCCGCCGATGCCCTCCGCGCCGCCCGAACCTACGACCCGCCCGAACCTACGACCCGCCCGTCGGTGCCGCCAATGCCTGCGCTCGGCTCGGTGTCGCCGATGCCCGATCCAGTGGAGCCGCCGCTCCAATCACACGAGATCGAGTAACCGCAGGCGCCCCGGGCGCTCTGGTGTCTGCACCGACGCGTGGCCTTCCCCCAAGGCGTCTATTTATCCGCTCGGCGCACTCGCAGGGCTCAGCACGAAGAGCCGATCGCCGGGGTTGCTATTGCTCCGGGGGGCGTCGGCTCCGCTCGAATTCCTCGCGCAGCTCGGGCGACAAGGGATAGACGTCGCGAAACCGATGTTCGCCGCCGTGGAGCAACTCGCGCTCGTGGTCCTCGAGCGCTACGTTGTTTGCGGCCGCCTCGAGCACATCGTCGACGATCTCTGGCGGGAAGAAGATGATGCCCCCCTCGTCGGCTACCACCACGTCGCCGGGCAGCACGATGGCGTTGCCGACGCTGATGGGCGCGTTGTAGTCCACCCCGAACCAGCGCGACACCTGGATGTCGAAGAAGCGGGCGAACACCGGGAAGCCGTCGAACTGGTCGCCTTGGAGCTCGGCGAGGTCGCGCGTGCCGCCGTCGATGATGACGCCATTCGCTCCGGTGAGCTTGATGCCCAGGGCGCCCATGTCACCGAATAGCTGGTTGCCGTCGGTGCCACCCAGATCGACGACGATCACGTCGCCGGGTCCCGCCTCCTCTGCCGCCCGCGCGTAGTATCGCCGGTCCCAGTCGCCTTCTGCCGCTAGCACGTCGAGGGCGCCCACGACGTCCGGCCGTGGCGGCAAGAACCGCATGGTGACCGCGCGGCCCACCAGCCGATCACCGGGCTGAGTGCTTCGAAAGCCCTGGACGTAGTTCCAGCGGTAGTCGCCGAGCGCGACCCAGATGCTCTCGAGCTGTAGAGCGGCGAGGCGCTCCAGCTGCTCGTCTGTCACGCGGACGCGAGTGGGGGCCAGGACGTCCATGAGGCTGGAATACGTCGTCCGGTTCGTCCTGAACCCTTCCGGTGCCGCGACGTCGGGGCGGGGCGGCGTGGACTGCTGCGCGGTGACCGCCGTGCCCACCAGGGCGACGACGATGATGATGTGGCGTGCTTTCATGATGATTCTCCTTACCGTATCGCAGAGACCGAGCGTCGGTCCCCGCTTACCGTCGGAGTATAATCGCGGCCGAACCGATGGAGCCTAACTGGACGTCCGTTGTCCCGCCCGTGCTCGCCGTCGTGCTGGCGTTCGCGACGCGCGACGCGATCGTGAGCCTCGTGGTCGCGTGCCTGGCTGGCGTACTGCTCCTCGGGCAAGGCCCGCAAGGGTTTCCGGACCTGATCACGCGCGCCCTGGGAACCGAGGATTTTATCTGGATTGCGGCCGTCGAGGTGTTCATCGGGGTGCTGGTGGCGTTCCGGTAACGCTCGGGTGCCATCGAGCTGTTTCGCCAGCGGGTCTCGCGCTGGGTCAGCAGCCGGAGGCAGGTGGGGTTACTGGGCTGGGCTCTCGGCCTGTTCGTGTTCTTCAGCGACTACTTTAGCCCGCTCTTCGTGGGAGCGGTGATGCGCAACATCACCGACTCGTACCGGATCTCGCGCGAGAAGCTCGCGTACATCTGCGACTCGACCTCGGCCTGCGTCTCCGTCATGATTCCGATCTCGGCCTGGGCCGTGTACCTCAGTGGGCTCGCGGTCGTTGCGCTCGAGCTCGAGGGTGCCGACGCCGGCATGCGGCTGTTCCTGACCAGCCTGCCGTATAACTTCTACGCGTTCCTGACCATCGTGATGGTGGGAGCCATTGCCTCCGAGTGGCTTCCCGATTTCGGTCCCATGCGGGCGGCGGAGGATCGCGCACGCCAGACGGGGAAGGTGCTGCGGGATGGCGCAAATCCGATGATGGGGCGGGAACTCACGGATCTCGAGGCCTCGGCCTCGCCCAATGCCAGCATCTGGCTGAACTTCATTTTCCCGGTGGCGCTCATCATCGGCACGAACGTGGCGACGTTTGTGATGACCGGATCGGCGAGCGTTCTGGATAGCCTGATGGTCGCCTGCCTGTTCCTCGGCTGCGTGATGTGGCTGCAGCGCCTCGACACCCTCCAGGGCATCATGCAGTCCGCCATGGCTGGCATCAAGGGCGTGATGCCGGCTGTGATCATCCTGTCGCTCGCGTATTGCATCAACACCCTCAGCAAGGACCTGCAGACGGCGGCGTTCGTCGTCAACGCGACGGAATCGTGGATGTCGCCGACGGCCATACCGGCCCTGGCGTTCGTGATCAGTGCGTTCATCAGCTTCTCAACGGGCACGTCGTGGGGCACCTACGCGATCATGATTCCGATTGCGCTGCCGCTCGCCGCGCAATTCAGCGGAGAACCGTTCGGGTCGCTCGTGCTCGTGTCGTTCGCGGCCGTCGCCGGTGGCGGTGTCTTCGGCGACCATTGCTCGCCACTGTCGGACACCACCGTGTTGTCGTCGCTCGGCAGCGCCTCCGACCACATTGACCACACCCGTACGCAGCTCCCGTACGCCGTAGCAGTGGGGCTGGTCGCGCTGGTCCTGTACCTCGTCGTCGGGACGATGGTGGCGTAGGACGCCTCCGCGCCCCGCCCGCCTGTCTCCCCGCCCCCACGAAGGAGCCACGATGTCGACGTTCGCCGTGCTCGGCGCCGGCCCGATGGGTCGGGCCATTGCCAAGGAACTACTGGAGACGGAGCCCGACGACGTGGTCACGCTCCTCGACCGGGACGACGCCTTGCTCCGCCGAGCGGTGGAGGACATCAACAGCCCGCGACTGACGACCGCCGAGGTCGACCTGCGCGACGTCGACCTGGCGTCGCGCGCGCTCGTGGGACACGACGTTGCAGTGAGTGCGCTGCCGCATCGCCTCAGCCTCGTGGGTCTCGAGACCGCCCTTCGAGGACGACTGTCGATGGTGGATCTGGTCGGGGAGGCGCCGGAGACGCGGGTCGCCCTCGACGAGCGTGCGCGCGAGGCGGGCATCGTCATCATTCCGGGCTGCGGAGTCGCACCCGGCCTCAGCAACGTGTTCGTGGGCCAAGGAGTGGAGCGCCTGGACCAGGTCCGAGACGCCACCCCTCGAGTATCAGACCGTCTACGCCCTGGAGAGCGTCTTCGGCGCGTGCGTCCGGCCGGCGCGCGTGATCGAGCACGGTCGAGAGGTGGAGGTCGAGGCACTCTCCGGACTGGAGCGGCTCGAGTTCACCGGTCCGATCGGTTCGCTGGAGGCGTTCCACACGGATGGGCTCGGATCGTTGATCATCACGCTGGCTGGCCGCATCAGCGGGCGCCTGGTCGAGAAGACCCTCCGCTATCCAGGGTTCGCGGAGCGCGTGTCGCTGCTGCGCGCGTGCGGGTTGCTCGAGCGCTCCCCGGTGCGGGTCGGTCCGCTCGAGGTGGCTCCGCTCGACGTGCTGCTGACGCAGCTCGGCCCGAAGCTGCAGCTGGGGCCTGAAGGCGACCTGCTCGTCATGCGCGTCGTCGTCTCCGGCACGACGGCCGGTCGGGCGGACAGTCACACGTTCGAGCTGATCGATTCGTACGATCCGACCACTCGTGACACGGCCATGGGCCGGACCACCGGATTCCCGGCCGCCCTCGCGGCACGGATGATCGCCACAGGCAGGATTCCCGAGTGTGGAGTTCGTTTTCCCGAGCAGGTGTTCAGCGGGATCCGAGGCGAGCAGTTCATCGAGGCGCTCCGCCGCCGCGGTCTGGCGATCGAGCACACGCGCCGGTGACGACGGCTCTGGGCTCGAGCCAACAGCCCCATGCCCAGAGCCGTAACAACGTAGCGCCGCCTACCGCGCGTTCACCTTCGCCAGCTCGTCATCGATTATTCGCTGGAATTCCTCGAACGGCTGCGCTCCTGACAGGAGTCGACCGTTGACGAAGAAGGCTGGCGTCGCATTGACGCCGTAGCGCTGAGCCTCGTCCAGGTCACGCTGTACTTCCGCGGCGAAGCGTCCCTCGTCGAGGCAAGCCGCGAAGTCGACCGTGTCGAGATCCAGCTCGCCGGCGTACTCCTTGAGCTTGTCCACCGCGAGCTGTGACTGATTCTCGAACAGTTTATCGTGATACTCCCAGAACTTGCCTTGCTCCTTGGCGCACTGCGCCGCCTCGGCCGCCTTGAATGCCTGGGCGTGCGTGTTGAGCGGAAGGTCGCGGAAGACGAGCCGGATCTTGTCGCCGTAGGTTTCCTTGACTCTCGTGAGGGTCGGACCGACCCTCCCACAGAACGGTCATTGAAAGTCGGAGAACTCGACGATCTGTACCGGCGCGTCCTCGGGGCCGTACGACGGATCGTTGGCGGCGATCTGGATGTTGACTCGCGGCGGGTCGAGCGTGATTCGGACGGACACCTTCTCGCGCATGCTGCTGACGAAGGCCTCGAGCGCGGCCTGCTGGCGCTGCTCGCCGAGGAGGCCACGGATGGGCTCACGGACCTGGTCGAGAGTCCGGGCTCCAACGCGGCCCCGATTGGCGTTGAACCACGCCTCGACCTCGGCATCCTGGACGGGCTCGATCGTGTCGGCTATCTCGATCTTGATCAATTCGTCCGTCGAAATTCCTCGCTCGGTAGATTCGAACTCGATCAGGTAATCAGCCACCAGCCCGTCAAGGGTGCGGCTTCTCGACTCGTACATGGCCTGATTCAGCTTCAGGCCGCCGAAGGCCGCCACGTCCGCCATCAGCGCCGTCTCGTCGACCTCGGCCAAGGTGATTCGCCGGTCGCCGACCTCGGCGACGACCGGAGAGTCCGTCGGCTCGACGGCCGTACCGGTTGTGATCTGGCTGGCCGGCGCCTCCGCGCACGCCGACGCAGGCAGCATCCAGACGGCGACTAAGGCCACCGTCACCATTCGGGTCACAGTCAACGTTAAACTCCTCTCAGCACGGGGTACGCGGTGTCGTCTCCTCCTGTTGGTCGAGGGCGAACAACACTTCAGGGTAACGCACTTTGACGCGCTCGCGAAGCCGACTCGTCGCCGACTGGCGTCCGGATACCCCTTCAGACGCGCATTTCCCCTCGCAGGATCTCGAAGTTGGCCGAACGCGCCCAACGGCCGTTCCCGTGCGAGCCCCGTTGGACCATGGCGCGGCCTCGAGCCGGCGGGGCGAGATGGCGAGTTGGGGTCCTTGGACGGGCGATGGGAAGGCTGTGTCGGGCGCGGCCCCGGCAGGTCACGAGACGAGCATCCATTGATCCTGGCGACGGCCAGCGATAGAGTCCCCTCCATGGCCCCACGATCATCGATGCGATCCGGATCGACGCGGTGGAGTCTCGCGCTGGTGCTCCTCGGGGCGCTGCTTGGCGGTGCGTGCGGTGGCAGTGCACCGGCCGACGATGGTCCGCGGGACGAGCTCATCTTTTCGACCACTGCCGACGCCACGACCCTTGACCCCCACAACACGACAGACAGCCAGTCGGATCAAGTCGTCTGGATGGTCTACAACAGCCTCATCCGGTTCGACGAGGAGATGAACATCGTCGGCGACCTGGCGACCGAGTGGGATGTGTCGGAGGACGGACGCACATGGACGTTCGGGCTGCGCGAGGGTGTGCGGTTTCACGACGGCACGCCGTTCACCGCCGAGTCCGTCAAGCTGAGTTTCGAGCGAGTGCTGGATCCCGAGCAGAATCACGACCGACTGCCGCTGTTCAACATGATCGAATCGGTCGAGGTGATGGACGACCACACGGTGGCGATCACGACCGAGTACCCGTTTGGCGCGTTCGAGCCGACCATGGCGCACGTGTCGGCGGCGATCGTGAACCCGGCGGTGGCGAACCAGCATGGCAAGGGTTTCGGAAGCAACGTCGAGACGACGAGTGGCACCGGTCCGTACAAGGTCGTCGAATGGCGCAAGGACCTCGAGCTGGTGCTCGAGCGGAACGACGACTACTTTGGCGAGCAGGGCAGGACCCGGCGAATCATCTATCGGCCGATTCCGGAAGCCTCCGCTCGGATCGTGGCGCTCGAGACGGGTGACGTTGACGTCATTACGCACATTCCTGCCGCCGATCTGCGGCGCCTCGAGGCGCTACCCGACATCCGCGTCATCAAGAAGGCGAGCAACGGAGCTCAACAGTTTCGCTTCAACCACACCAAGCCTCCACTCGACGACCCGCGGGTCTGCCAGGCCATCTCGTACGCCATCGATCGCCGGACCATCCTCGACAACCTCGTGATGGGGCTCGCGCTGCCTTCGACCAGCGCGCTGACCTCGATCATGCGGGGCTACGTCGACCTCGGGGAGATGCCGTACGATCCCGCGAAGGCGAAACGCTTGCTCGCCGAGGCGGGCTATGGGCTTGATCCGCTTTGGTGGACATCTTCCGAAAGGGGAATACGATGTCGACCATGGCAGACACACAATCCCGACGTCCGCGCCGGAGCTTCACGGACGACTTCAAGGCGAGTGCGGTGCGGTTGGTCCTCGACCAAGAACAGACCGTCGCGAGCGCCGCGCGCGACCTGGGCCTGACGGAGTCGTCGCTCCGGAATTGGGTCGAGCAGGCGCGGGCGGATCGCACGCACGGCAGGACGGGCCTGACCACCGCGGAGCGGGAGGAGTTGGCCCGCCTGCGGAAAGAGAATCGTATTCTCCAAGAGGAGCGTGACATCCTAAAAAAAGCGACGGCCTTCTTCGCGAAGCAGAGCCGGTAAGATTCCGGTTCATTGCGGTGGAGAAGGCCTCGCACACGGTCACGATTCTGTGTCGATGCGTGCAGGTGACGCGGAGTGGGTTTTACGCGTGGTGCGTGCGACCGGAGTCGGCGCATGCGCGTGAGGACCGCCGGTTGACGGTGCTGGTGCGCGCGGCGTTCGAGCAGAGCAAGCATCGGTACGGCAGCCCACGGATTCACGAAGACCTCATCGACCACGACGAGCGCGTCAGCCGCAAGCGGGTCGTGCGATTAATGCAGGAGGAGGGCCTGCAAGCGCGCGTGCGGAAGCGGTACACCGTCACGACGATGAGTGCGCACGATCAGCCGGTGGCCGACAACCTGCTCGCCCGTCAGTTCGACGCGGCGGCGCCGAACCAGCGGTGGGTCGGCGACACCACCGAGTTCGTCATCGGCAGCAGCGGGAAGTTGTATCTGGCGGCGATCTTGGATTTGTTCTCGCGGTTCATTGTCGGATGGGCCGTGAGTGCCGTGAACGACCGCCATCTCACCCTGAAGGCCCTCGAGATGGCTGTCAAGCGCCGCTGCCCGGACGTCGGGTTACTGCATCATTCCGATCAGGGCTGTACGTACGCGAGTGAGGCCTATCAGGCCCGCCTCGACGCACGCGGCATCGTCTGCAGCATGAGCCGCCGCGGCAACTGCTGGGACAACGCCGTGATGGAGAGTTTCTTCTCGAGTGTGAAGAGTGAACTCGGCGAGCAGTTTGCGAGCCACGGGGAAGCCAAGATGGAGCTCTTCGACTACATTGAAGTGTTCTATAACCAACAGCGTCGTCACTCGACGCTCGGTCAGCTCAGTCCGGCGGCGTTCGAGCGACAGATGAATGGCTCAGCAGCTTAACTAATCCGTCCACCAAACTGGATCAAGCCCACTACGCGGACGGCTTCGACATCACCATCTCGACGACGCCGCGCTACCACCAGGGGGTGGAGCTCGCAGAGGTGGTGGCGGCCCAGTTGGCGGAAGTCGGGATCCGCGCGACGATCGACGTCGTCGAGTGGAGCACGATGGTCCAGCTCTGGAGCGGCCTGACGCCTGAGGAGAACCCGCAGGAGATCTTCATCATGGGCGCCGGTGCGTCGACTGGCGACGCAGACTGGGGCCTGCGGCCGATCTTCATGACGGCCCCGACCAACGAGAACAACTACGGCTACTACTCCAACGCCGAGTTCGACCAGGTCATCCAGGCGGCCATGCGTGAGACGGATTCGGAGAAGCGCCAGGCCCTGTACACGCGCGCCCAGGAGATCGTCTACTTCGAGGACCCTGGCGCGGTGTGGCTCTTCGACCGTTTGTACATCGTTGCGTCCCGGCGTGAGGTGCGCGATGCCACCGTGTCGCCGCTGGGCGTCGTGACCTTCGAGCGCGCCGTCGTCGATCCAGGGTCCTAGCGGCGCCCACTGACGGGTCCCGATGCTCCGTACGATTCTGCGACAAGGGGTTCAGGTCGTTCCCACGCTGCTGGGGATCACCGTCCTGGTGTTCCTCATGATCCACATGATTCCTGGGGACCCGGCCGTCTTGATGGCCGGCCTCGAGTCTTCGCCGGAGATCGTCGAGCGGATTCGGGCGGACCTTGGGCTCGACCAGCCGCTCTACGTGCAGTTCTGGCGATTCCTCACCGGCGCGGTGCAAGGCGATTTCGGGACGTCGTTGCGGACCGGTGCGCCCGTCATCGAGGAGATCGCCGACCGGTTTCCACACACGCTGCGCCTGGCCGTCGGCGCGACTCTGCTCGCGACCTTGCTGGGCATGCTCACTGGCATCCTGGCGGCCGTCTGGCACAACCGCATCTGGGACAACCTCATCATGGTGATGACGCTGCTGGCCGTGTCGACGCCGTCGTACTGGCTGGCCCTGATGCTGATGCTCGTCTTCTCGCTGTACCTGGGGCTGCTGCCGGCGATCGGCGTCGGCTCTCCGGCGCATCTCATCCTGCCCATCGTGACCCTTGGCGCGCAGTCGGCGGGCATCATCGCTCGCATGACCCGATCGGCGATGCTCGACGTCCTGCGGCAAGATTACATCCGCACCGCGCGGTCCAAGGGGCTCGGTGAGCTGCCGGTGATTCTCAAGCATGCGCTGCGGAATGCGCTGATTCCGGTCATCACCATCGTCGGCCTGCGCTTTGGCGGGCTGCTGGCCGGGACGGTCCTGGTCGAGAGCGTGTTCGCGATTCCAGGGATCGGTCGGTTGGTGGTCGATGCCGTGCTCGTGCGGGACTATCCCATGATCCAGGGCGCCGTGCTGTTTCTTGCCACGGTCGTGATCCTGACCAACATGCTCGTCGACGTCCTGTACGGCGTGGCGGACCCGCGCGTCCGCGTGGGTGCATGACGGCATGAGGGCTGGGCGAAGGATGCGGAGAGGCGCGCAAGCGTGACGACCGACACGGCCTGGACGCGCTTCGCCCTGAATCGCGCGGCCATCGTGGGCGGCGTGGTCATCGGACTGTTCGCGCTGTTGGGGCTCTTCGGCCCTTGGTTGGCGCCCTACGATCCCCTCGCGCAGCAGCTACGGGACAATTACCAATCCATGAGCGCGGCGCATTGGCTGGGGACGGACGATCTCGGGCGGGACGTGCTCAGCCGGCTGCTCTACGGTGCACGAATCTCGCTCTCCATTAGCCTGGTGGGCGTCACGGGCGGACTGCTGATCGGGGTGTTGCTCGGGCTCGTGGCAGCCTACGTCGGGGGATGGACCGACGCGGTCATCATGCGCTTCGTCGACATCCTCTACGCCCTGCCTGGCATCCTCCTGGCCATCGCCATCATTGCGGTGCTCGGGAAGGGCATCCTGAACACCATCATCGCCGTTGTCATCTTCTCGATCCCGACCTTCGCTCGCGTCGTTCGCGGGTCGGTGCTGGCCGTGCTCGAGCTGGAGTACGTGGAGGCCTGCCGGGCGGTGGGCGCGTCCGCGCCGAGGATCATCCTGGGGCACGTGATGCCGAACGCCTCATCGCAGCTCATCGTCCAGGCGACGCTGATGCTCGGCACCGCGATCCTGATCGCCTCAGGCCTCTCGTTCCTCGGCCTGGGCGTGCAGCCGCCGAACCCGGAGTGGGGAGCGATGCTGAGCAAGGGGCGGGAGTTGATGCGAACGACTCCGATCGTCGCGATTGCACCCGGGATGGCGATCACGCTCGTCGTGCTGTCGTTCAGCGTCGTCGGCGACGGGTTGAGGGATGCGCTGGATCCGAAGTACCGCCACGAGCGGTGATGTGTGGCGGAACTTACACGGAACTTACACGGAACGAACACGGCCACGGAACGCAACGGAACTTACACGGTGGTGGGCCACCCCGAGACTCTTGAGCCGCTGGAACCTTGAAGCCCGTGAACCCCTCGACTCACTTTCCTGAATACAGCTGACCCGCACTTTCGGCCGACGTGATGATGCCCTTGATCATCGCCGAGCTGAACCCCTGGTGCTCCATCTGATTGAGCCCCGCGATCGTGCACCCGCGAGGCGTTGTCACCTTGTCGATCTCCGACTCCGGGTGATGCTCGGAGCTCAGCATCAGCGCGGCCGCGCCCTTGGCCGTCTGGGCCGCCATGAGCAGCGCTTCGTTCGAGTGGAACCCGATCTCGATTCCTCCCTGGGACGCTGCCCGGACGGCTCGCAGGAAGAACGCCACACCGCAGGCGCACAGCGCCGTCGCGGGCACCATCAGCTCTTCCTCGATCACGATCGTCTTTCCCACCCGGTCGAACAGTGCGCGCGTCCGCGACAGCGCCTGGCCCGCACCGTCCTTGGCGGCCAGGCAGGTCATCGATTCCCCGATGGCCACCGCCATGTTCGGCATGGCTCGGATGACCGGGACGCGCTTTCCGACCTGCTCGACGATGGCGTCGATGCTGACACCGGAGGCCACCGACACCAGCACGTGCTGCCTAGGGTCGATCGCGTCGCGAATCTCGTGCAGGAGGCTGTCGAGCTGCTGCGGACGAACCGCAAGCACGACGAGTCGTGCGCGTGAGACGGCCGACGGGTTGTCGGTGGTGGCCGTGAAGCCGTTGCGAGCCAACTGTTCGACCAGGTGCGGCTGGCGCCTGGTCACGATGACCGAGGGTTTCGAGAATCGGCCTGAGCGGAGCAGCCCGCGTGCCAGGGCCTGGCCGATGTTGCCGCCGCCGAGAATCGAGACGCGGCTCGCACGTCGTGAGGTCTGTTTCGTCGTTGCCATCGGGAAGCCGTTCGCTCTGTCGGGGTGTCGGGATACGCGCCAGCGACGGCGCCGCATGGCAGCGCGCGGTCGAGTCAGACGGGGGTCGTCTGGGCCTGGACCCGTCGCGCCAACTCGACCCGCTTCTCGTACGCCTGGCGCGCGATCTGGATGTCCTCGAGGAAGTGAGGAAGCTCTTCGAGGAGCAGCGCCTGCGGGCCATCGACCAGCGCTCGCTCCGGATCGGGGTGGAAATCGGCGAGGATCATGTTGGCGCCGGACACGACGCCTTGCGCGGTGACGTGCATGACGTCGAGGATGCCGTGCGGTCCCGAGTTCCGGCTGCCGACCGAGTGTGAGGGATCGATGCACACCGGCATTCGAGTAAGCCGCTGGACGACGGAGACGTGAGCAAAGTCGACGAGGTTTCGGTGGGGCTCACCCATCTGGGTCTTCATGCCCCGCAGACCGAAGACGACGCGAGCGTTGCCCTCGGTGGCCAGGTATTCGGCGGCGTTCAGCGACTCCTCCAGCGTGATGCCGAAGCCGCGCTTCATGAGAACCGGATAGCGATTCTGTCGTCCGACGGCCTTGAGCAGCTCGAAGTTCTGCGTGTTGCGGGTCCCGATCTGGAGCATCACGCCCGTCGGCCGACCGGTGGCCTCCAGCGCGGCGTCGATCTCGTCGATGTGGTTCTCGTGCGTGACCTCCATCGCCACAACCCGGATCCCGTACTTACCGGCCAGCTCGAACACGAAGGGGAGGCAATTGCTGCCGTGGCCTTGAAACGAGTACGGGTTGGTCCGCGGCTTGTACGCTCCCATGCGCGTACAGACCTGCCCGTGCGCCTGGAGAGCCTTGAGCATCTGCTCGACGTGCTCGCGGGTGTCGACCGCACACAGCCCTGCGAAGACGTGGAGGGTGTCCTGACCGAACTGCACCCCGTTGTACTCGAACCGGCTCGGCCGATGCTCGTCTTTGTGACGCCCGAGAACGCGGTAGGCGTCGGAAATTCGGACCACGCGTTCAACGCACGGGAGTTGCTGCATTTCGTCGATGGTCAGACACGCCGTGTTCCCGATGAGATAGAACTCGGTCAAGACATTCTGGCTCCCGACCACCTCGTGCTCGCGAGCCTCGACGCCAGGCAGCCGGTCCAGATGGCTCCGCAGATGGCGGTAGTCTTCGCCGTTTCGGTCCAGGTTCGGGGTCAGAATCAGGATCATGCGCGTCTCACGGAGGGCCCTGGGGCCCCCAGGCCGCTCGGGTCGATCCGTGAATTATGGCACAGCCGAGGCGAAAAACACCTCGTCAAGGATGGATCATGCAGCGCTTTCTACTCAGGGAATTTTCACGGAACTTCCACGGAATGAACACGGAATTTAGACCGAACGGGCACGGGGCGACGCGCTGGAACTGTTCGAAATCGATCTGAGATGACCGATTCTGGACGCCCACCCAGGCGTCGAATCGATGTCGATGACCGAATGAGCCTGATTTCTCGCGGTCTGGTCGTTCTTCGTGGCCGGCACGGTCTTCGCTCTCACGAGGAGTCGCAGCGACTCCTGATCGTTCCGTGTCCGTTTTCGTACGTTCCATGTTTCTTCACGACCTTCGCGACGCCGCTCGGATCGTGCGCCGGGCCCCGGGGTTCTCGCTGGCCGCGGTTCTGACTCTCGGGCTAGGGCTCGGGGCCAACACGGCGATATTCGGCGTGGTCAATGCGGTGCTGCTGCGTCCGCTGCCGTACGAATTCGCGTCGCGACTCGTCCAGGTCGCGACGGTCGAGCTGGAAACCGGGCGTGAACTCTCCGTGTCGTATCCCGACGTACTCGACTGGCGACGCGAGCCAGGCGCGCTCGACGAGGTGGCGGCCGTGGGTGCACAGGCGCTCACGCTGACCGGATCCGGGCCGGCCTCCCAGATCGCCGCCGAGCTGGTCTCGGCGAACTACTTCCGCACGCTGGGCGTGGAGCCCGAGGCTGGACGAACCTTCGTCGACTCGGAGGACACGCCAGGCAGCGGCGCGGTGGTCGTGGTGAGCGATCGTCTGTGGCGAGCGCGCTTCGGAGCCGACCCGCGGGTCGTCGGCTCGGCGCTGGTCCTGAACGACGTGCCGTACGACGTCGTGGGCATTGCGCCGAGTGGCTTTCACGGCTACACGGGTGACGCCGACCTCTGGGTGCCCTTGGGTATGTTCGACACGGTGAGCCCGAGCCTGCGCCAGTACGACATCCTCGGTGGCCGCAACACCCGCTGGCTATCGGTGGTCGGGCGGCTCACGGACGGGCAGTCGATTTCCGACGCCCGGTCGGCGCTGGACATCGTGGCCGGCCGGTCGGCGCGGGCCCATCCTGAATCCAATGCGGGCAAGGGCGTGCGAGTCGTGTCGGCCCGACAGGCCCTGGTTGGCGATCTGCGCGAGCCGCTGCTCGTTGTGCTCGGCGCAGCCGGCCTCCTGCTCCTCGTCGCGTGCGCGAACATTGCCACCCTCCTGCTGGCGCAGGGCTCGATTCGGGCTCGCGAGTTCGCGGTGCGCGTGTCGCTGGGGGCCGGACCCGGCCAGATCGTGCGCCAGCTGCTGTCCGAGAGCGTGGTCCTCGGTCTGTGTGCGGCCGGCGTCGGCCTCGCCCTCGCCGCCTGGACGCTCGACGCGGTGAGCGGCCTGAACGTGATTGGGGTTCCCAGCTTCATCTTGGTGGAACTGGACCGGCGTGCGATCGGGTTCACGCTGCTGGCGGCGACCGTTACGACGGTTCTGTTCGGATTGGTGCCGGCCGTGGGTGTGGCGCGACGTGATCCGCTCGCGTCCCTCGGTGGGGCACCGGCGACTGCTCCGGGGCATCGCGGTCTCTCCGGGCAGGCGCTGTTCGTGGTCGTGCAGATTGCCCTCGCCCTGTCGCTTGCGGCGGGAGCCGGCCTGATGGTCCGCAGCGTGGTCCGGATGCAGGCGTTCGAGCCCGGTTTCGAGTCCGCCCGGCTGGCGACCATGCGTGTCTCGATACCAGCAGGGAAGTATCCGGACGATCGGGCAGTGCCATTGAGGCGCGAGTTGCTCCGACGGCTCGAGATGGAACCGACCGTCGAGTCGGCGGCCTTCTCCTCGCACGTGTACTTCGGCGGCGGCTACCTCACCACGCGCCTCGTGTCCGAGGATGGGGAGCCCGGAGACGTCGAGGGCTGGGCGGTCCACCGACAGTTCATCGGGCCAGGGTACATGGAGACGCTCGGCGTGCCGCTGATTCGCGGGCGGGTGCTAGACGCCCGCGACCGGGCGGATACGCCGCCGGTCGCACTGGTGAGCGAGTCGCTGGCGCGTCTGTGGCCCGCTGGACGCGCCGTGGGTCGGCGCATTGCCTTCGACCCGAGCGCCTCCGAGCGCGCCTGGCTCGAGGTCGTGGGCGTCGTCGGCGACGTCACGGCTCGCATGACCTGGACGACCGACGGCGAGCTGCCGCAGGTGTACACACCGATGCAACAGGCGCCCGTTGGCGCCACACTGGGACTCGTCGTGCGAGCGGTTGGCGAGCCGGCGGCTGCGATGGATCCGGTCCGCCGCGCCATCGCTGGCGTGGACGCCGACATTCCGGTGTTTCGGCAGGCGACGATGACCGAGTTGCTGCGGGAGCAGACGGGGCGCGCTCGATTCGTCATGGGGGCGCTGGGGCTCTTCGCGCTGCTGGCGGTCATCGTGGCGGCCATCGGAATCGCCGGGGTCGTGTCGCGGCTCGTGACGAGCCGTGTCAAGGAACTCGGGCTGCGCATCGCGCTGGGTGCCGAGCCGACCGACGTACTGCGGCTCGTGCTGTGGCAGGCCGCGGGCCTCACGACGATCGGCGTGGCGTGCGGTCTGGCTGGCGCTACGGTCGCGAGTCGGTTGCTGACCGCCCTGCTCTTTGGCGTGACCCCCGGTGATGCGCCGACGCTCGGGATAGTGGCCGTCGTCCTCGTCGTCGTCTCGCTCGTCGCCAGCTATCTGCCGGCTCGGCGGGCGGTGCGGATTGATCCGATCGCCGCGCTGCGTGAATAGGGCGGGCGGAGCGCTCCGGAACTTACACGGAACGGACACGGAACGATCACGGAACGGACACGGGATGGCCACACGGAATTCCAGAATGACGTGGAGACTCGATCGATGATGGACCTCCGGTATGCGCTGCGCTCGCTGCGATCGACTCCGGTCTTCACCAGCGTCGCCGTGCTGACGCTCGCCGTCGGGATCGGCGCCAACATCACGATCTTCAGCATCGTGAATGGCGTGCTCCTACGACCGTTGAATTATGGGCAGCCGGAGGAGCTCGTCGCGATATTCGCGACGGAGCGTGTGCGTGGTGAGCAGCGGAACCCGATGTCGCCTGCCGATTTTCTCGATCTCCGGGCGAGCAGCTCGAGCATCGATCTTCAGACGGCTGCCGTGCCCTGGTCGCCGGTGATGACCGGTCGTGGCTCGGCGGCCCAGATCCAGGGGCTGAAGGCCTCGGCCGGCCTGTTCGACCTGCTGGGCGTCGCACCCGCCCTCGGGCGGACGTTCGCACCGGGTGACCGCGAGGACGTCGGTGATCGGGTCGTCGTCTTGAGCCACGGGCTCTGGCTCCGTGAGTTTGGGGGCGTACCAGGGGCCGTGGGCGAAGTCATCACACTCGAGCGCGAACTGTACACGGTCGTGGGCGTGATGCCGGCCGGCTTCGAGTTCCCACCCTTCTGGGCCACGGGTGCCGAGTTCTGGGCACCGCTGGATCTCTCATCCAGTGTGGCCACGGAGCGTCGCGCTCGCTACCTGCGGGCCTTCGGCCGTCTGAGGCCCGGGGTGTCGGTCGAAGCGGCTCGAGCCGAGGTCGAGGCGCAGGCGCAGGCCCTCGAGGAGGCGCACCCGGAGTCGAACGCTGGGGTCGGCGCGACGGTGGAGTCGTTGCACGAGTCGGTGGTAGGACCGGTCAGGCCCGCCCTGGTACTTCTGGCCGCGGCCGTCGGGTTCGTGCTGCTCGTCGCCTGCGCGAACGTGGCCAACCTGCTCCTCGCCCGGGGAGCGGTGCGCCAGCGCGAGATCGCGATTCGCCGAGCGATTGGGGCGACGCGTGGCCGTATTGCCAGGCTCCTCTTCGTCGAGAGCCTCGCGCTCGCGCTCATGGGTGGCGCGGCCGGGCTCCTGGTCTCGACCTGGAGCTTCGACATCGTGCGTGGGCTGGCCGGATCGAACATTCCTCGCCTGGAGGCGCTCGCCATCGACGGCAGCATGCTGTGGATTTCGCTCGGTATCTCACTGCTGACCGGCGTGCTGTGCGGCCTGGTCCCAGCGGTGACGTCGCCGGGCTCACCGGGTGACGGCCTGAGGAATGCTGGCCGCCAGCCGGCGGGCCGCGGGCAGTCGCGGGCACACGGCGCGCTGGTCGTCGCGGAGATCGCGCTTGCCGTGATGCTGCTCGTTGGCGCGGGTCTCATGCTCCGCAGCTTCCTTGGTGCCCAGCGCGTGGACCCCGGATTTCGAGTCGAGCGTACGCTCACGATGACGATCGCGCTCAGCGGCTCGGACCGGACGGCGCCCACGCAGCAGCTCCTGTTTCACGATGAGCTGCTCGCTCGAGTGCGAGGTGTCGCCGGCGTCGAACACGCCGGGCTCGTGAATCACTTGCCGTTCGCGGGCGACGTGTGGCGAACGCCGGTCACTATCGACGGCCGGCCGGCTCCGCCTCCTGAGGCCCGGCCGGTGGTCACGTACCGCGTCGTCACGCCCGACTACTTCGGGACGATGGGGATTCCGATCCTGCGGGGCAGAGACTTCGACGCCGATGATGGTCCAGACGACCCGGGCCGTGTCATCGTGAACCGACGTTTGGCGCAGCGCATGTGGCCGGGTGAGGAGGCCGTCGGCAAGCGGCTTCGGCGGGGAGGTCCAGAACAGGCGGGGTCGTGGGCGACGGTGGTCGGCGTCGTGGGTGACGTTCGCCAGCAGACGCTGACCGACGACGTCGTCGACCAGATGTACTTTCCATACCCGCAGAATCCGGACACCTGGTTTCCGGATATCACCCTCGTGGTGCAGACGCGCGGCGAGCCGCTGGCGCTCGCCGAATCGATTCGGTCGGAGATACAGGCTCTGGACCCGTCACTCCCCGTCCTGCGGATTCGATCGGTCGAGCAACTGCTTGCAGGCGCCGTGCGGCACGAGCGGCTCAATGCCACGCTCGTCGGCGTCTTCGCCGCATTGGCACTCGGCCTCGCGCTGATCGGCATCTACGGCGTGGTGTCATTCCTGGTGGGCCAGCGCACCCACGAGATCGGCTTGCGGCTGGCCCTCGGGGCGGAGCGCTCGCACATCCTGGGCCTCATCGTTGGCCGTGGATTGGCCCTCGCCACCGGTGGCGTGGCGGCGGGCGTGCTCGGAGCGCTGACCATGTCGCGGTTTCTGGAGAGCCTGCTGTTTCGAGTCGACCCCGCAGACCCACTGACTTTTGTGGTGACGTCGACCGTGGTACTGGCCGTCGCGGCGCTGGCGTGCTACGTGCCGGCGCGCCGGGCCCTCCGGATTGACCCGATTGCCGCGCTGCGCGAGTAGGTCGCAGCGCGGAACGGACACGGAACGAACACCGAATTGACACGGAACGAACAGATGAAGCAGAGATACGATCGATGACTAACCTCCTGTCTGACGTGCGATACGCCGTCCGGCTGCTCGCGAAGAACCCGGGCTTCACCGCGATCGCGGTGCTGACGCTCGGTCTCGGGATCGGTGCGAACACGGCGATCTTCAGCGTCATCGATGCGGTGCTGCTGCGGCCGCTGCCTTACCCTGAGCCCACGCGTCTTGTCGCGGTGTGGGAGGCTGGTCTCACGGGAAGCGGCGCAGCCGACTCCGTGGCGCCGCCCAACTTCATCGACTGGCGCGAGCAGAGCACGGTGTTCGACGGGTTGACGGCGCTCGCCACGCGGAGCGTCAACCTCTCCGGTCGAGGCGATCCGGAGCGGCTGGATGGCCTTCGCGTAACGGCCGAGTTCTTCGATGTGCTCGGCGTGCCGCCGCTGCTCGGACGGACGTTCGGAGCCAGCGAGGATCGTGAGGGCGAACCGCCGGTCGTCGTGCTGTCCAACGGATTGTGGACGCGCCGCTACGGCGCCGATCCGGCGCTGGTGGGAAACACGATGATGCTCGACGGTACCCCACACACCGTGCTCGGGGTGATGCCTCGAGGATTCTTCTTCAGGGACCGAACGGTCGAGGTCTGGTTGCCGATGGCGTTTTCCGACTTCGAGCGCACGCAGCGCGGCGCGCATTTCATCTCGGTCATTGGACGGTTGGCCAGGACCTCGACGCTCGGCGCCGCCCGGGCCGAGATGGCCACGATTGCCGCGCGTCTCGAGGAGGCCTACCCACGGTTCAACACCGGGCTCGGCGCGACGGTCATGCCGCTGCACGAGTCGGTCGTGGGTGGGATTCGGCCGACCCTGCTGGTCTTGCTGGGCGCGGTCGGGTTCGTCCTCTTGATTGCCTGCACGAATCTGGCAAATATGCTGCTCGCCAGGGCGACCCTCCGAGAGCGAGAGCTTGCCGTTCGCCGTGCGTTGGGTGCCGGACGGCGCCGCGTCGTGCGGCAGCTGCTCGTGGAGAGTACCGCCCTCGCGTTCCTCGGGGGCGCGGCCGGCGTCCTGATGGCCGTCTGGGGACTCGACGCGCTCCTCGCGCTCCGCCCGGACGACATCGCCCGACTGGACGACACCGTCATCGATGGGCGCGTGCTGCTGTTCACGGCCGTCGTGTCGCTCGGGACGGGTGTGCTCTTCGGACTGCTACCGGCACTTCAGCTCACGTCCAACGATGTCACGAGGGGACTGCGGGAGGGTGGCCGCGGCTCGGTGGGAACGTCGAGCTCACGGCTGCGCACCGTACTGACCACGGTCGAGATCGCCCTTGCCGTGGTCCTGCTCGTGGGTGCGACGCTGATGATCAACAGCTTCGTGCGTCTGCAACGCATCGACCCCGGGTTCGATCCAGCGTCGGTGCTGACTCTGCGCGTCGATCTGGCGGGTGAGCGGTACTCGAGCGGTGCGCAGCGCCTCGCGTTCTATCGCGACCTCCTCCAGCGGGTCGATGCGCTCCCCGGCGTGCAGCGATCCGGCATGGTGACCATGCTGCCGCTGGGTGGCGATGGCATCACACTCGGGATCACGATCGAGGGGGCGGCGGTGGCCGGCGACGATCAGAGCCCACGAGACATGAGCTTCTCGAGCTTCCGCGTGGTGATGCCCGGCTATTTCGAGTCGATGGGCATTCCGCTCGTGCGCGGACGCGACGTCTCGGAGCGCGATACGGACGCCGTGCCAGGCGTGGCGGTCATCAGCGAAGCCATGGCACGCACGTACTGGCCCGGCGAAGATCCCCTCGGGCGACGTTTCAAGCTCGGACGCAGCCCGGAGACGCCTTGGAAGGAGGTCGTCGGCGTTGCCGGGGACGTCCGACAGTCCGAACTTCGAGACGAGCCAGTTCCGGCGATGTACGTGCCTGCCAGCCAGTCACACCCGACGTTCGCGGCGCCTCGCATGCTGACGATCGACGTCGCGGGAGACCCGATCGCGATTGCTCCCGCGGTGCGTCAGGTCATCCAGTCGATCGATCCGAACCAGCCCGTGTCTCGCGTGCGTCGGCTGAGCGCCATCGTCTCGGACTCGGTCTCGCAGCCTCGTTTCTATGCGGCGTTGCTGGGAGCCTTCGGGATCGTGGCCCTCCTGCTGGCCGCGCTCGGGGTCTACGGCGTGATCGCGTACTCGGTCAGTCAGCGAGCCCACGAGATCGGCCTCCGGCTTGCCCTCGGGGCGGAGCGGCGCGACATTCTCCGGATGGTGCTCGGCCAGGGGATCGGGGTCACGACCGTCGGCTTGCTCCTCGGGTTGGCGGGTGCGGCCCTGCTCGGTCGACTCCTGTCGAGCCTCCTGTTCGGTGTCACCGTCACCGACCCGTTCTCGTTCCTCACGGCCTCGGCTGTACTGGCCGCCGTCGCGCTGTTCGCCTGCTACGTCCCTGCTCGTCGGGCGATGGAGCTGGACCCCATGGAGACGCTGCGGGCGGAATGACCGCGGAATTATCACGGAATGGGCACGGAATGTTGAATGTTGAATGTTGAATGCTGAATGCTGAATGCTGAATGCTGAATGAGTGTTGAATGGGGAATGGCGAATACTGGCTCACGGAATTGATGGATTGAGTGGCAGGATCCGCCATGCGAAAGCGAGAACGGTGCGCGCTCAGGACTTGGCGCCTCGGCTGTTCGAAGCTTTGGCGTTTCTGACGATTGTGGTCAGGATTGCCACGAGTTGATCGGCCTCGTCGGTGAGGGACCCGATGTCGCCGACCGCAGACGAATAGCAGCGACCGATCAGGCGAAGCCAGTAGAGGGTTTCACGAGCTTCCTTCAGCGAGACGGAGCACTTGGCAATGAAGTCAGCCTTGCTCTGACCCGCGGTCGCCTCTTCGAGGTTTGCCCCGATCGAAGTGGCCGATTTCAGGAGCTGCCCGGTGAGCGGCGCCAGGCCCGATTCGGACTGCCTGGCCGCCTTGCACAGCATGACGACTCGCGCGGCGAAGTCGAAGGCTCGAGCCTGGATATCGCGACGAGGCTTGGTCATGGAGGCTCATAGGAACCATGATTCATGCCAGTAGCGGCGGACCCCCACAACCCCCCAGTTCATCTCAACATTCAGCATTCGACCTTCAGCATTCAGCATTCTCCCCATTCATTACCATGCCTTCTCTCCCAGACCCTCCCGACGCCCGAGCACTCGACGCTTCCGACCCACTCGCGAGCTTTCGTGACCGGTTCGTCATCTCCGATCCCGACCTGATCTATCTGGATGGCAACTCGCTGGGGCGTCTGCCGAAGGCCTCGGTCGACGTGGCTCGGGATGTCATCGAGCGGCAGTGGGGCGACAGGCTGATCCGCAGCTGGGGTGAAGGCTGGTTGGAGGCGCCGAGTCGGATTGGCGCCAAGATCGCGCAGCTGATCGGGGCGCAGCCCGACGAGGTCGTCGTTGCCGATTCAACGTCGGTCAACCTGTTCAGGCTGGCGGTCGCGGCGTTGAAGATACATTCCGGTCGTCGCCGGGTCGTGACCGATGACCTGAACTTTCCGTCCGATCTGTACGTGTTGCGGAGTGCCCTGGACTTGCTCGGTCGACACGATCTGGAGGTCGTGCCGTCGGTCGACGGTGTCGACGGACCCGTGGACGGTCTCGTCCGCCGGCTCGACGTGGACACCGCGCTGCTCACTTTGTCCCACGTGGTGTTCAAGAGCGGGTACGTGTACGACATGACGAAGGTGACCGAGGTGGCCCACGCCTGTGGTGCCCTCGTGCTCTGGGACCTGAGTCATTCGGTCGGCGCGCTGCCGATCGACGTCGGTGGCGCGGGCGTCGACCTCGCCGTCGGCTGCACCTACAAGTACCTCAACGGTGGGCCTGGTTCGCCCGCGTTCATGTACGTGCGACGAGACCTGCAGGAGCGACTCGCCAATCCGATCGCCGGATGGATGGGACGCCGGGACATGTTCGGCTTCGGTTTGAGCTATGAGCCGGAGCCAGGCATCCGTCACCTCCTGACCGGGAGCCCGGCGATGCTGTCCACCGCGTTGATCGAGCCGGGGGTCGACCTGTTGCTCGAGGCGGGGATCGATCGGGTCCGAACGAAGTCCGTGCGGCAGACGGAGTTCCTCGTGGACCTCTGGGCGCGTGTCCTCGAACCGCTCGGCTACCGGCTGCGCTCGCCGCGCGATCCGGCCCGCCGCGGCTCTCACGTTTCGCTGGGACATGCGGACGGGCTCCGCATCGACCAGGCGCTGATCGGCGAGATGAAAGTCATTCCAGACTTCCGTGCGCCCGACAGCATCCGCCTCGGCGTGTCACCGATGTACACCACGTTCTCCGAGCTCGAGACCGCCGTCGATCGGCTGGCCCGTGTGGTGACCGACCGCATCTTCGAGCAGTACTCGGACACGCGTCCGACCGTCACCTAGTGGCCCGTACTCGTTCAGCGTGTACGGGCCACCAGCCGCGGCGCTCGTCAGGGTTGTTCATCAGCGAACTGCGGCTGTTCGGAATCGGACGGCCGCTCATGATTCGGCGGAATTTTTCAGCCTGAAAATCGGTGTTGTCGACTGTTTCTGGCTTCCGTCGTGTTCCGGCACGACCTTCGCACGGGTGTCAGTCGATCGAGATGCCGTTCCCTTTCCCGACGAGGGTTTTCATGAATGGTCTACAGCAAGACGTTCGCCACGCCGCGCGTGCCCTCTGGCACAGCCCAGCCTTCGCGGGCATCGCGATTCTGACGCTTGCGCTCGGCATCGGGGCGAACACGGCGATCTTCAGCGTCGTGAATGCGGTGCTGCTGCGTCCCCTGCCGTACGCGGCAGCCGAGGAGCTCGTGATGCTTCGCGAGCGCTCGCCAGCCATCGACGTCATGTCGCTATCGGTGCCTGACTTCCTGGCGTGGCGCGACCAGAATCAGGTCTTCGCGCAGATGTCCGTGCACCGCGGCGAGAGCTTCAACCTCACCGGTGCGGGCGAGCCGGAACGTTTGTCGGGCCGCATGGTGTCGGCCAACTTGCTCTCGACCCTGGGCATCGCGCCACAGCTCGGTCGGGGTTTCTCGCTCGACGACGACGCTCCCGGGGCCGCCGCCGTGACGATGCTGTCGCATGGCTTCTGGCAGCGTCGGTTCGGTGGAGATGCCGGTATCATCGGGCGCACCCTCACGCTCGGCGCCCAGCCACATACCGTCGTCGGCGTGATGCCGGAGTCGTTCCGGTTGTTCGGCCAGGTCGACCTGCTCGTGGCGATTGGTCCGTGGATGTCGGGGCGAGAGGAGGAGCGCGGCATGCACCCCGGTCTGTGGGGTATCGCGCGCCTCAGGCCTGGCGTCACGCTCGCGCAAGCGATTGCCGACATGGACGCGGTGACGCGTCGACTCGGTCAGGAGTTCCCCACGAACGAGGGTGTCACCGCCCGGGTGACATTGCTCGAGGATGACCTGGTGGCGAGTGTGCGACCGGCCCTCTTGGTGATCTTCGGTGCCGTGGCGTTCGTCCTGCTGATTGCGTGCGTCAACGTTGCGAACCTCTGTCTGACGCGGGCGACGACGCGACAACGGGAGATGGCGCTGCGTGCTGCATTGGGAGCCGGGCGCTGGCAGCTGGTGCGCCAGCTCCTGAGCGAGAGCGTCCTGCTGGCGATTCTGGGTGGTGCTGTGGGCATCTTGCTGGCCGCATGGGGACTCGACCTGCTCCTGACCCTCGTCCCAGAGACGATCCCGCGGTCGGCGGAGGTGCGAATCGATCTGATGGCGCTCGGCTTCACCCTGGCGCTCTCGGTCGCGACGGGCGTGATGTTCGGGATGGTTCCAGCGTTCCAGGCCTCGCGCTCCAACGTAGCCGACACGCTCAAGGAAGGTGGCGGACGCACGACCGCGGTCGGGACACCGACTGTGCGCAACCTGCTCGTCGTCGCCGAGGTTTCGCTGGCGCTGGTGCTACTCGTCGGCGCTGGCCTGATGCTGAGGAGTTTTGCTCGAGTGTCCGGGCTCGACCCAGGCTTCGATCCGCGGGACGTTCTCGCCGCACGGATCGCCCTGCCGGACGCCCGCTATGCCGATGGGAGTCGCATCGCGGGTTTCTACGATGAGCTAGTCGAGCGGGTCCGAACGCTGCCCGGCGTGACGACAGCCGCCATCTCGTCTGGGCTTCCCTTGCGATCGGGCTCCGAGAACTGGATCTGGCCCGCCGACCGACCGCCGCCAAACTCGGACGAGTTCGTGCTCGGTGTCTTCTACAGCGTGAGTCCAGGATATCTCGGGACGCTTCGGATTCCCCTGCTCCGTGGACGTGACTTTAGCGACCGGGATACGAGTGACTCGCCCGCCGTCTGCATCGTCGACGAGCGGCTCGCGGCGCAGTTCTTTCTAGGTGAGGATGCGGTCGGGAAACGGATGCTACTTGGCCCAGAGACACCGCCCCTGGAGATCGTCGGTGTCGTCCCGAACGTGAAGCACTACAGCCTGGATGGCGACCCGGCGGTACCGTTCCAGTTCTACATGCCGTACCGGCAGATTCCGGAGCCGTTCATGTCGGTCGCGCTCCGGAGGATGGAGTTGGTCGTCCGCGGCGACCAGTCGGCTGCCCTGACACCGGCCGTGCGCCGCGTCGTGCGCGGCATCGATCCCGACCTGCCGCTCTACGGCGTGACGACGATGACCGAACTGGTCGACCGATCGACGGAGCTGCGGCAATTCAACACCACGTTGCTCGCGGTGTTTGCCGGGGTGGCGATGTTGCTCGCAGCCGTCGGTCTGTACGGCGTCATCGGACACGGCGTCTCGCAGCGCACTCACGAGATTGGCGTTCGGATAGCGCTGGGCGCAACGACGAAGGACGTGCTCGGCCTGGTCATGCGACACGGTCTGTTGCTCGGAGCCATCGGTGTCGCCGCGGGTAGCGCCGGCGCGATGGCCGTCACTGGAATCCTGGCAAGCTTGCTCTACGGTGTCGGTCCGCTCGACCCGCCGACGTTCATCGTCGTCGCGCTGTTGCTGATCGGCGTGGCCGCCGTGGCCTGTTACCTCCCGGCCCGCCGCGCCATTCGACTGAATCCGGTGGCCGCGCTTCGTGCGAATTAGTGACGCGCGGAACTTACACGGAACGGACACGGAACGATCACGGAACGATCACGGGGGTGGAGAGGCGACAACGGGGTGGCTTCAGGAATCGTGGCAAGAAGTTCAACCATCCGGTGCCGACCGACGAGCCTTTCGGACGATGGTCGAGAGGATTGCGATGAGTTCGGTGGTTTCTGTTGCGATGGGGCCGAGGCGAGCCCTGAGGATCGACGACGAGGCGGCAAGGAGTCGGAGCCAGTAGCGCGTTTCGCGGGCCTCCTTGAGCCCAATCGAGCACTTGTTCAGGAAGTCCGCTTTGGAGTGAGCCGCAACGGCCTCTTCGAGATTGGCTCCTATCGAGGTGCCCGACCGGATGAGTTGGCGCCCTAAAGGACGTAGCCCAGGCTCCCGATCGAGTAGACGCTCAGCGCGACGATATCGACTGCCAGCGCAAACGCCCGCTGCTCGATGTCCCTTGGCCCGTCCGCCATCGCGTCGAGCTCTTACAACTTCCGTGCCCGTTCCGTGATCGTTCCGCAATCGTTCCGTGTCCGTTCCGCCGTCGTGCCGGCCTGGCTCGGTCCTACGCGCCGGCCGGCACGACGGCGGCCAGCGCCTGCTCGAAATCCGCGATGAGCTCGTCGGTGGACTCCAGGCCGACGGACATCCGAATCAGGCCGTCGCCGATCCCGAGGCGGCGTCTCACATCCGGGTTCATGCCAGCGTGTGACGTGGTGGCGGGCCGGGTCACGAGCGTTTCCACGCCGCCCAGACTCGGTGCTTCGACTGGGAGTGTCGTTGCGGCGATGAAGCGCTGGGCGGCCTCGACGCCGCCTTTGAGCTCGAAGCTCAGCATGCCGCTGCATCCATCGAACAAGCTCTGCGCTCGCTCGTGCCGAGGATGGCTCGCCAGACCTGGATAGTTGACGCGCGCCACCTCGGGATGGTCCTCCAGGCACCGGGCGATCTGCAACGCGCTCTCGTTGTGGTGTCGCATCCGGACCGGCAGGGTCTTGATGCCCCGGTGGAGCAGGAAGCAGGCATGAGGATCGAGTGATCCGCCCAGGTGATTCAGCCGGTGAGTGATCGATTCCACCAACGTCGCCGACCCGACGACGGCGCCCGCCACGATGTCGGAGTGGCCGTTCAGGTACTTGGTGGCGCTGTGCAACGCCAGATCGAAACCGTGCTCGATTGGCCGAAAGTTCACGGGGCTTGCAAAGGTGTTGTCGATCAACGAGATGAGGCTGTTCGCCTTGGCGAAGGCCGCCACCCGGCCGAGGTCGGCGACCTGCAAGAGCGGGTTGGTCATCGTCTCGACGTAGATGGCGCGGGTCGCCGGCGTCACCTTCGCGGACCATGAGTCGGCGTCGTCGGCATCGATGAAGTCGTAGGACAGCCCGAAGTCCGCGAAGTCGCGTGTGACGAAGTCGTGCGTGCCGCCGTAGAGGTTGGCCTGGACGAGCAGGTGGCCGCCCGGCAACAGAACGCTCAGGAGCGCGGTCGAAATGGCCGCCATGCCGCTCGCCGTCACGAGCGCGGCCTCGCCTCCCTCGAGCGCCGCGAGCTTCTCGTGAAGCGCCGTCTGGCTTGGCGTATTGTTCAGGCGCAGGTACTTGAGATCGTTGTAGCTCGTCTCGCCCCCGTACTCGAAATTTGCCGACTGGAAGATTGGCATGCAGACCGCTCCGCCGAAGCGCGGTCGAGGTTCGCCGGCGTGGACGGCCTTCGTCTCGAGATGCTTGAATGTTCCTGACATAGATGCTCCAAGGTTGTCGTAGCCGCTCGTCCGAAGCCTGCGTGCTACATCGTGCTGATCATTCCCCCATCGACCATGATCGCCGAGCCGGTGATGTAGCTCGCCGCTCCGGAGGCGAGGAACACCACCAGGTTCGCCAGTTCCCGCGGTTCGCCGAGGCGGCCCAGCGGTATGTTCGCGATGGTCGCCTGACGAATCTCGGCCGCGCTCTTGCCGGTCCGCTCCGCGTTGGCCTGGTCCAGTTCATCGAGCCGCTCAGTGCCGATGCGGCCGGGGGCCACGACGTTGACGAGAATGCCGTCCGGCGCCAGCTCCTTCGAGAGCGTCTTCGCGATGCCCAGGACGCCGGTCCGCATGGCATTCGATAGCATGAGATTCGGTATGGGCTGGCGGATGGACGATGACGCGAGGGCGATGAGACGGCCGTATCCGGCTTTTCGCATCTCGGGCGTCACGGTCCGCACGAGGCGCACGAAGCTCATCAGGTTGGCGTTGAACGCGAGTAGCCACTGGTCGTCGGTCAGCGTCGACATCGTGCCAGCGGGTGGCCCGCCCGCGTTGTGCACGGCGATCTCGATGCCCCCGAACTCCCGTACGCAGGCCGAGGCGACCTCCGACAGTGCCTCGGGTGCGGTGACATCCGTCACGACGGCGTGCACGCGAGCGCCGGTCTCGTTCCTGATCTGATCGGCGGCCCGGTCGATGCGTTCGCGGCTTCGGCTGCAGACCACCACGTCGCACCCCTCGCGGGCCAGTCCGAGCGCGCAGGCATAGCCGAGCCCTCGGCTGGAAGCGAGCACGAGGGCTCGCTTCCCCTTGAGTCCAAATTCCACGTCAGTCCTCCTTCTCGAGTTGTAGCCGCCTCAGGAGATCGTCGAGATCGGCGATCGTGGTCCCGTCGAGCGCAGGGACGGGAAAGCGCGCGTGAGCCGAAGCGATCGCGCCGCGGCGCTGGTACACGTGCTTCCGGAGCGGCAAGTTGATCCGCGGTTGGGTTTCGAAGCGAATCAGGGGGCAATAGCGGTAGAACACCTCGGCCGCGCCATCCCGATCGCCGCGCTGGTGTCGACGATAGATGTCGACGAGGACCTCCGGATACGCGAAGCCCGTCATGATTCCGGTCGCTCCGTGTCTCAGCTCCTCGAGGCACATGATGCCGCCGAGTCCGCCGAAGATGCGTACGTCGGGGTTCCGCTGCAGGAGCTGGCTGATCTTCGGGGGCGACGGCTCGTCCTCGAGCTTCACGAACTGGCAGTGGGTCGCCTCCTCGCCGATCGCGCCAAGCAGATCGACACTCATGAAGACGCCGCTGCTGGACGGATGATCCTGGATCACGACGGGAATGGTCACCGCCGATGCGATCTCGAGGTAGTGGCGTCGTAGGGTGGCTTCGGTGGCACGAGCCAGCTTCGGCGGGGCGACCATCACGGACCGAGCGCCGAGCCGCTCCGCCTCGCGGCTGAACGCGACAGCACGATCGGTGGACGCATGATGAGAGCAACCCACGCAGATCGGGACGCGCCCGTCAGTCGCCTCGAGCACGCCGGCAATGATCCGTCCGCGCTCGGCCTCCGACACCTTGTCGACCTCGCCCAGTACGCCGAGGATCGTCAGCCCATCGACCTCCTTGTCGATGAGGAAGTTTGTGAGGGTCGCCAAGGAGTCGACATCCAGCGACCCGTCCGACTGGAAGGGCGTCGGGGTGATGTTGAACACACCGGTGAGATAGCCGAAATCCGTCATTCGAGAGCTGTCCTCCGATGGTGCCGGCGCCCGGGGCCCAGTGTTCGTGGTGACTCGGCGGCGATCCGCTCGAGTCGTGATCATAGTCTCGTGCCGAGCCGTGTGTGTCCGTCAACCCACCAACTCGGCGGCGACCTGCGCGACGAGCGTCTGCGCCAGGAGCACCGGGTAGCGGATACGCGTCGCCAACGCGCGCCGGTCCACCGGTCCGTGGCCCATGCAGTCCAGCAGCACCAGATCCAGCGTCGCGCGCCGAAGCGTCGTTGCCGCGGCGGACATCTCATCGTCGTTCGCTGGCGCCGCCGACGTCACCGTTACGTCGAAGCCGTCTGCCGTCCACTTCGTACGCGCGGCGTCGACCTGTCCGGCGATCGGGGTCACGATGCCTATCCGTCGCGTGCGACTCACCGCGCCGACCAACGCCGGGAGCAGGATGCCTGGTAGGAGCACAGGCGACGGACAGTCGAACCTCGGGAAGTCGCCGGCGCAGATCAGGACCACGAGTCGTGCTCCATCGCCCGCCAGTTCGGCGGCGCATCTGACCACGCGCGGGAGGAGCACGGCGCGATCGATGTCGGTCACGCTCGCATCCGACAATCGCACGAGCAGGGGATAGCGGCCGCCGATGCGCGCGAGGTCGGCGATCTGGGCACGGTCGAGACCATCGAGGGCCCCCCGTGACTCGATCGTGGCCGCCGGCGCCTGCGCCCGAAAGATCGCCTCCAGATCGGGTCGTGGGGACTGACCGATCGTCACGAGACCCAGGTCGAGGCTCACGCCAGCTGCCCGGCCAGCGGAGCAGGCACGTCGGCCGCGAACGGCGGCCGGACGAATCGTCCGTACCCGGGACGACCAACGACGTCGCCGTCGCGATACACCGGCTCGCCTCGCACGACGGTCGCCACGACGCGCCCCTGCATCGCCCATCCCTCGTACACCTTCATCGTCTCCCGCGACTTGCTCTGACACGCCCGCGGATCGAACATCCAGGTCGACGCCAGGTCGACGAGCACCAGGTCGGCGTCGTAGCCCTCGACGAGTCGTCCCTTTCCCGGGAGACGAAACAGGTCGGCCGCTCGCTCGGCCATGAGCCGGACCAGCTGGGGCAGCGTGAGGCGTCCTTCGTTCACCGCTGTGAGCATCAGCGGCAACAGCACCTCGAGACCCGGGAATCCGGGTGGCGCGAGGAAGACGTCCTCGAGGCCGGCGCGTTTCTCTTCGAGCATGAAGGGCGAATGGTCGCTTCCGATGACGTCGATCGTGCCGTCCACCACGTACGTCCAGAGTTCGGCGACATCGTCGGCACTGCGCAGGGCCGGGTTGCACTTGGCGAACGGCCCGTGGCGTGCCAGCGCATCGATTGTCAGCCACAGATAGTGCGGACACGTCTCGGCGGTGGCGGCTACGCCTCGCCGGCGGGCGTCCCGGACCAGACGGGCGGCGCGCGGGCTCGAGAGGTGCACGACGTGGACCGGTCCTCCGGCCTCCTCGGCCAACGCGAGGACGGTTGCCACGGACGTGTCCTCGACAATGGCGGGCCGGCTCTCGGCGTGAGCCGGGCCATCGAGTCGACCCGCGGCGCGGAGGCGCGCCTGAAGGCCTGCGACCAGGGGCGCGTCCTCGCAATGAAAGGCGTGCGGTCGCCCGGTGCGAGCGACAGCGGACATCACATCACGTAGAGCCGCGGCGTCGGTACACCAGAGACCGTCGAATTCGCGCTCTCGGCCGGCTGGCGGAGCCTGCAGAAACGTCTTGAAGGCAACGCTCCCCGCAGTGGCCTGCTCGGCGATCGCGTCGACGTTCTGGTGACCCGCGCCGCCATACAGGCCGAAATCGATCAGCGCCGTCGATCGGAGCAACTCCGATCGACGGCCAAGCGATTGCGCGTCGTTGACTGGCAGCGTGGCGATCGGCATCTCGAGCAGCGTGGTGATGCCGCCCGCTGCCGCGGCGCGGGTGCCGGATTCGAAGTCCTCACGGGTTACCACTCCGGGGTGCCGGGTATGGACGTGAGTATCGATGATGCCAGGGAGGATGTGCAGGCCGGTGGTGTCGAGGGTCTTGGCGGCAGATGGTCGAGCCGAGGGCTCGAGGACGGCGGCGACGCGTCCCTCGGCGAGGGCGAGCGTTGCGGAGGTGATGCCGTGGCTCGAGACGAGCCGACCGCCGGTGACGATGGTGTCGTAGGTGGGAGCCATGTCTGGGGTTCGGGCGGTCTCGAGGTTCAGCGTTGTCTCCGAGAAGTGGTGGGCCGTTTCATGTTGCGGCGCCTTCCGGCTTGACCCGAGGGACCGGAAGGAAATAGATTAGTTTCGAGAATGAGACTCAGTCTCATTTATGTCCGTTTTGACCCGGTCAGAGGCACCGCCCTCGGCGCGTCCCCGGGCTCATTCTAGTGGTCGCGCAAACGACGAGGCAACATCCGTGATTCCCGTATGCCATCGCCTCTGGCTCCCCATGCTCCTCACGGGCTGGCTGGCGGCGCCGCTGTTCGCCCAAACCGCCGGCGAAGGAGCGTCGTCTCCGTCGCCCGTCGTGGAGTCGGCCGAGGCCGACGCGGGCGACACGACGACCGGCGAAGAGCAGCGTCCGACGGATCCCGACCTCGAGGAGCTCCGCCGTCGGATCGACATCTTGGCCGCCGAGCTCGAACAGCTGCGCAGCGGCGAGGAACCGGCGATCGAGCTGAGCGAAGAGCGTCGCCGAGCCCTGGGGCTCGCACCGTCGGCCGCCGCCGTGTATCGGACGCGTGGCATCTCGTTCGCGGGATACGGGGAGATGCTGTTCGAGAACCCGGCGGACGAGAACCAGGCGGGCGACCCGGTGGCCGGGGGCTCACAGCTGGATTTCCTCCGGGCCATCCTGTACGCCGGCTACCGATTCAACGACCGCTTCATCTTCAACTCGGAGATCGAGATCGAGCACGCCAATGAAGCATCAGTCGAGTTCGCGTATCTCGATTTTCGGGTCAACGATGCCGTCACCGTCCGGGGCGGCATGCTCCTGATCCCGCTAGGCTTCGTCAATGAGTTGCACGAGCCGAACGTGTTCCTCGGCGCGCGGCGTCCGGAGACGGAGCGCGTCATCATTCCAACCACCTGGCGAGAGAACGGCGGCGGCGTGCTGGGGGCGGTCGGGCGGTTCAGCTATCGCGCCTACCTGGTCAACGGGATGGACGCGAGCGGCTTTTCAGCGAGCGGCCTCCGGGGAGGCCGGCAGAAAGGGAGCAAGGCGAAGGCGGCCGATCTGGCATTCGCAGGACGTCTCGACTTCTCGCCGATCCCTGGCGCAATCGTTGGCGCTGGCCTCTATGCGGGCGGGTCGGACCAGGGCCAGCTGACGGCCGACGGTGAGGTGCTCGACGTGTCGACCACGGTTGCCGAGGTACACGGCCAGCTACAACTCCGCGGGGTCGACGTGCGTGGCCTGTTCGCTCGGGCCTCTCTGGGCGACGTGTCCGGGTTGAACGACGCGCTCGACTTGTCGGGCACCCGGGGAATCGGCGAAGCGATGCAGGGAGGCTACCTGCAGGTCGGATACGACGTGCTGTCGCGCCATCCGAGCCCGATCGGCCTGACGCCGTACTACCGGTTCGAGGCGGTCGACACCCAGGCTGACGTGGCGCCGGGATTCGCTCGCGATCCGGTGCGCGATGTCACGATCCACACAGTTGGCCTCGAGCTGCAACCAATCTACAACGTCGTGGTCAAGGCCGACTACCAATGGCTCCGCAACGGTGCCGGTAGCGGCCGCAACCAGTTCAACATCGCGATGGGCTATGCCTTCTAGTCGGCGATTCCTCGCCATGGTCCAGCACGGCGTCCGCCTGGGGATGTGCGCCTGCCTGGTCGCGGGTTCGGTCGCACCGTCGTCGGGCGCGGCCATCAGTCGTGAGGAAGCCCTCGCCTTGGCCTTCCCGGCCGCCGAAATCACCGCCGAGCGTATCTTCCTGACGGCCGACCAGACCCGTGCGATCGAGGCGCGGTCCGGCGAGACGATGTCAAGCGGCCTGGTGGCGCGCTATGTGGCAACGCACGACGGGACCGTCGTCGGACGGGCCTACCTCGATACCCATGTCGTGCGCACGAAGAAGGAGAGCCTGCTGATTTCACTCGACGCCGTCGGCGCGGTTCTGCGCATCGACGTGACGGCGTTTCTCGAGCCGCGAGAGTACGAGGCACCAGAGCCCTGGATGTATCAGTACCATCAGCGCACCCTGACCGCCGAGCTGGATCTCCGTCGGGCCATCCGACCCATCGCTGGCGCGACGCTGACGGCACGAGCGACGAACAGCGCAGTGCGACGGGTGCTAGCCATCGACGAGGTGCTCGCCGACACCGATGCCAGGGGGCCGAGATGAGCGCCTTTGAACGGTGGTCGCTGCACGTGCTCACCCTGGTCGTCGGTTTGACGGGCCTGGCGTACGGCGCCATGAAGTACCTGATGTCGCCGGCGGATCCGTTCGACGTCGTCAATCACCCGTGGCAGTCCGTGGTGCTGGCGCTGCACATCGTGGCCGCGCCGCTCCTGGTGCTGGTAGTCGGCATGACGGTCCGCTCGCATATCGTACCGAAGCTCTCGAACGGGCGATCGAACCGCCGGTCCGGTTTCGTGGCGCTCGTCGCCTTTCTGGTCATGACGATGAGCGGATACCTGTTGCAGGTGGTCACAGGCCCAGCGGTCGCGCGCCTGACGTTCTGGGTTCACCTCGTCAGTGCCACGCTCTTCCTCGTCATCTTCCTGGTACACCTCGTCGTTGGCATTCGATTGCTGGCGGTCAAGCGTCGGACGGCTGGCGCCGTGATCCGGCAGGCGGCCGCTTGAGGCCCTGGTCCCGTTGCGTTGGGCACGGTGGAACCGCCCGACGCTTCGCAGCCGGGACTTCGATTCTTGTCGGTCTACTGAGCACCGTCGGAATCGCCGAGGACGTCACTCCCGTCGAGGTCACGCGTGAGGCCTACGTCATGGGCACACGCGCGCGGTTCCTCACATACGCCACCACGCGTCGGACGGGACTGGAACGCCTCGAGGTCATGCTCGGCGAGATCGAGACGACCGACCGGCAGCTCAGCACGTGGTTGCCCCACAGCGAACTTTCTCGTCTCAATCGCCTGCCGTCGAACCACACCCTGTCGCTCGGCACGGCGTTGTGCACGACCTTCCGGAGCATCGCGTATTGGCGACGAGAAACGGCGGGTGCGTTCGACCCGGCCGTGGGCGCGTTGATCGAGGTGTGGGGCCTGCGGGGCAACGGGGCATGGCCGTCCGACGCGCGCCTCGCAGCGGCACGCGCCGCGTCCGGATTCGACCGGTTGGCCTTCGACGCCGATGGGTGCACCATCGCCAGAACGACCGGCGTGACGATCGACGCGGGGGCGTTCGGAAAGGGTGATGCGCTGGACCGGGCCCGCGCAGCGGTCGAGCAGAGTGACGCGCCGTGGCTCATTGACCTGGGCGGTCAGATCGCGGTGGGCGGACATCCCCCGCGGCGCGACGGCTGGGCGGTAGGAATCGCACATCCGGCGAGGCGCCACGAGCGCGCGCTCACGCTCGCCCTGACGCACGGGTCGATCGCCGTCAGCGGCGGTTCGGAGCGCGATCTCGTCGACGCTGGCCGGCGGATCGGTCATGTGCTCGACCCGCGGACGGGTCGTCCCGCGCCCTTCGGCGGATCGCTTGTCGTCTGGCACGCGGACGCGATGGCTGCCGACGTGCTGTCGACGGCGCTCTACGTGATGGGTCCCGTGGCCGGGGTGGCCTGGGCTAATGCTCGAGGTGTGGCGGCCGCCTTTCTCGAAGTGGTGCCGACTCCTCGAGGCCGTGAGTCGTTGCGAATCGACACGACGGACGTGTTCGATCGCCGATTTGGCGCGCCTGAGCTATCCCTCGGGCTCGATCGCTAGGCTCCGGATTCGAAGACGCGCGCGATCTCGTCCCTGTCTGGCGGGACCAGCGGCCGGACGACGCCGTCGACCTCGATGCTCAAGCCGGCATCCTGCGGCATCACTTCGCCGATCGTCGAGACCGTGATGAGCTGGTCCTCGAGAGCCTTCTGGATGGTGGCCGCATCGTCGGGTGGCGTGGCGATGAGCAGCGCGCCTGAGGCGATGAGCCCCAAAGGATCGAGTCCCAGCGCCTCGCAGACGCGCGCCGTTTCGGGGAAGATGGGGATGCGGTCGCGCACGACGTGCAGCCCCAGCCCGGCCGGCTCCACTAACTCGGCCAGCCCCGTGGCGAGTCCGCCCTCCGTGGGGTCGTGCATGCCATGCACCGTCCCGGCGTCCAGCGCCGTCCGGGCCGCGCGCAGCACGCTGATGCCCGGCTTGAACAGGAGACGCTCAGCCCGGTCGAGGGTGGGCGCGTCGACGAGTCCGCGGAGCATGGCCGTCTTCTCCCGCGCCAGGATCGCGGTGCCTTCGATCGCGACACCCTCGGTCAGGAGAATCCGGTCGCCCACGGCGACCTGGCGTTTGTTCACGAGCCTCGAGGTCGTTGCCTCGCCCAGCATCTGACCCACCACGATCGGCCGAGTGAGGTTGGACGTGATCTCGCTGTGTCCGCCGGCCAATGTCGCACCGACGACCGCGCAGGTGCCACGGATGTCGGTCATGATGTCGCCGATCATGTCGGTCGTTGCGTGCTCCTCGGGGAGCAGAACGACCACGAAGAACCAGCGCGGCTCACCTCCCATCACGGCCACGTCATTCGCATTGATATGAACGACGTACCACCCGATCCGGTCGGCGGCGAACGTGACAGGGTCCGTCGCCGCGACGAGGTACCGGTCGCCCAGATCGAGAACGGCCGCATCTTCTCCGATACGCGGACCGATCACGACGCTCGGGTCGGGTTCGACCTTGGAGAGCAAGCGACGCAGCTGACCGCTGGGGAGCTTGCCTACTGCGAGGTTGCGACGCTCGTCGTTCATGCCTGCCGTCCTTCCACGACGCGATCGGGGACCGCACCGTCCGGGGCCGTCAGGGCCGGTGATCCGGCGGGTCGGCGTCGTCCCAGTCGATGACGTCGCCGATCGCGATGTCGCCATCGGTGATGACCTCGGCGAACACGCCACCACCCCAGCGGTTGGCCATGGCCGACCGAAGCCCCGCCTGGGTTTCCTCCATCAGGTTGCACGGTCGTGTCTCGCCGGCGACCCGCAGGCGGCACAGCCCGATCCGCAGCACGCGGCCCCGTGTATTGTCGAGCTCGATGCCCGACACGAGAAGATTCGCCCGGCGCGCTGCCGGCTCGAGCGTGGCGCCGACGGCCTCCGTGATGTCGCGCCAGCGTTCTTGCGTCAGGATGGTGACCTGCCGGAGCCCCCCCTGGTCGGCGTTTCCCGTGAGGCCTCGACCCGCTTGAGCGGTGGCCCGGGGCTGTGGGTCCATGGGGCCCTTGTGGAAGCGCTTGATCCAGATCTGCTCGAGGCGTCCCATGTGCCGAGAGTAGCATGGCGCAGCGGCAGGGGACGACGCCTACCCAGAATCCGACACGACGGAGCGGCGGGCCCGGTTCTCGGGTGGATGTCGCCCCATGCGGCCCCCTGGCGCCCGCCATGGCGGGACGCTCGGGCCGGCGTGTTGGCGCCGGGCTTCCTGGGCTCCGATCGGCGTGCCCTTCGGTCCCTCCCGTGCTACACTCTGCCCATAGCTAATCTGTCGGGCTGGGCCTCTGCCTGAGGCCAGCCGTGCGACATGTCGGCCCACCGCCCGGGAGCGCCCGGGCCGTGCTCGGAGGAATGAGATGGCGGACCGCTTGATCGGCCAAAACTACATCACGCCGGACCTGATCGCGAAGGTCACCGGCAAGGCGCGCTACGCGGAGGATTTCCGGGCCGAAGGCATGCTGTTCGCCAAGCTGCTGCTGAGCCCGATGCCTCACGCCCGCGTCACGAACATCGACGCGAGCGCGGCCCTGGCCATGGAGGGTGTCGAGGCCGTGCTGACGGCTGACGACTTACCTTCGGGCGAGCCTGGTCAGGAGCGAGGCCTGACGATGGAGCCGCTGTACGAAGGCGAGCCCGTCCTGGCCGTCGCGGCGACTGACGAGACGATTGCCGCAGACGCTATCGAGAAGATCCGCGTGGACTTCGAGCCGCTGCCGTTCGCGGTCGAGCCGCTGCAGAGCCTGCGACCGGGTAGCCCGAACGCTCGCCTCGATGGGAACGTGTTCGTCGGGCGCGATGTGGCCACGATCAAGTGGACGGACGAGGAGTTCCGTGAGATCGAGGCTGGCCGAATCCCCACCACGGGCGAGTTCGGCGAAGAGTGGAGCCTGGGAGACGTCGACGCCGGGTTCGCCGAGGCGGATCTAATCCTCGACGAGACATCGCTCGCCCAGTCGACGTCGCACCAGCCGCTCGAGACGCGCAGTGCGATGGCCTACTGGCAGAACGGCAAGCTGTACATGCACTGCTCCACCCAGAGCGTGGCGCGTACCCGCCAGTCCGTCGCCCGATGGATGGGGCTCGAGCCTGAAGACGTCGTCGTGATCAGTGAGTACTGCGGCGGCGGCTTCGGCAGCAAGATCGGCGGGTACATCTTCGTTCGCATCCCGGCCTTCCTGTCCCAGATGACGGGCCGGCCCGTCATGATGCGGATCACCCGACAAGAGGAAAACTACATCGGGCGCGCGCGTCCGGGGTTCCAGGGCCGGTTCAAGATTGGATTCCGCAGTGACGGCCGCATGACCGCCTTGGACATGTGCCTGGTGCAAGACAATGGGCCGTACGGCCGTCAGGGCGATTTCCTGAGCAGCGGCCGGATCGCGTCGCTGGCCTGCCAGCCGGAGAACATGAGGTTCCGCGGCCTCACGGTGATCACGAACACGCCGCCGCGGACGGCCCAGCGGGCTCCCGGGGGGCTACAGATCGTGGCCGTCCTCGAGCCGCTCCTGCACAAGGCGGCCAAGCAGTTGGGCATCGACCAGGTCGAGATGCGGCGTATCAACGCCCCCTCCGGCAAGGCGGAGTACGGCCCGGCCGGCGAGGACGGAACCCGTCGGCACGTGACCAGCGCGTTCGTGAGCGAGGCGTTGGACAAAGGCAAAGAAGTCTTCGGCTGGGATGAGCGGAAGCCCCGCAGTGGCCAGCGCAACGGAAGCAAGCTCACGGGTATCGGCGTGTGCGTGAGCCCGTACGTGGCGGGCAGCATGGGCTATGACGGGCTGTTCACGATCCGGCCGGACGGGAAGATGTACGTCCAGCAGGGTATCGGCAACCTCGGCACCCACTCGGTCTTCGACACCGCCCGCGCCGCGTGCGACGTGTTGTCCTTCCCGTGGGAGAACGTCGAGGTCGCGTGGGGGAGCACGGCGCGTAATTTGCCCTGGAGCTCGAGCCAATCGGGAAGCCAGACGACCCATGCCCACACGCGCGCGAACCACGCGGCTGGGCTCGATGCGAAGCGTAAGCTTCAGGAGATCGCGGCACGCGATCTCGGTGGGTCGCCCGACGACTACGACGTGGGCCCACTGGGAGTCTTTCGTCGAGGCAATCCCTCCCGGCGGCTCAGCTATGCGCAGGCGGCGCGGCGTGCCATCCAGCTCGGGGGCACCTACGACGGCCACGAACTGCCCGAGGACATCAACCCGATGACGGTCGCATCGGCCACGGCGATGAGTGGGCTCGGCTTGATGGGTGTCGCAAAGGACAACTTCGGCCGCGACGGCGACACCTACTCCTTTGCGATCGGCCTTGCCGAAGTCGAAGTCGACGAGGAAACCGGCCACGTGCACATCAAGGAATACTCCGTGGCGGCCGATGTCGGCACCGTCGTGAATCCGCGCGGTCTAGCCGCCCAGCTGCACGGCGGGGCCGTTCAAGGCATCGGGCACGCCCTGAGCCAGAAGTGGGTCTTCGATCAGCAATACGGCCTGCCCGTCGCGAAGCGGTTCTACTCGAACAAGCCGCCGACGATACTCGATGTGCCGTTGAAGATGACGTGGGATGCCGTGAATGAGCCAGACCCCGAGTCACCGGTGGGTGCCAAGGGCATCGGCGAGCCGGCGATCGGCGCTGGCGCCGGGGCGGTCCTCAACGCGATAGCCGACGCCGTCGGCGACGATCACTTCCGACGCTTGCCCATAACGCCCGATATGATCATCAGTGCCCTCGATGGCTCGTGGCGGATCAATCTCGACGCGCACGTGTAAGCGGTTCGTCGGTCATCGAACATCCTCGAGGGGGTCACGCGTGTCGTGACCCCCTCTTTTTTTGCCATGCTATTCTGACGCCTATCGGGGGAGCACCACGACCTCCGCACCGCCGGACCCTTCGTTCTGAGGTGAGGCCTGTCATGCAGCATCCAGCCAAACGCTTCCTCGATCGCACGATGACTCGCCGTTCGTTCGTCTCGACCGTCGCCCAGATGGGGGTGGCATCGGGTGCAGCGGCACAGCTGGCCGGCACGCTGTCGGCCCAATCGTCGGTCGACGGCCCGGTCGCACCTGGACGCGAGGTTCGAGACATGACCGGCGGCGAGATCATGGCGGAGTTCCTCCTCGAGTGGGACGTGCCGTACGTGTTCGGCCTCGGTGGCTCCGAGGAGGTGGGTTTCCTCGATGCTCTCGTCGACCGTGTGGCACTCCAGTACGTGCAGGGATTGCATGAGGCATCGGTCATGTCGATGGCGGACGGATACGCTCGAGCGTCGGGCCGCACGGCGTTCATGAACGTTCATTCCGTGGCGGGCACGGCTCACGCCCTGGGCCCGATGGTCAACGCGTTCAAGGACCGGATCCCGGTCGTGATTGCCGCCGGCCGCCAGGATACGCGGATCCGCGGTCACAACGCGTTTCTCGAGGCCGTCAACCTCGACAAGTTGCCACAGGACTACACACGCTGGACGTGGGATCTGCTGGCGCCCGAGACCATTCCGGAGGTCATGCGGCGGGCGTTTCTGCTGGCGCACGTGCCGCCGGGCGGCCCGACGTTCCTGACGGTCTCGAAGAACCTGTTCGAGCATCGCGTGCCGCGTGCTGAGATCGTCCCCCGGTCACGATCAACGGTCGAGTCAACGTTGCGGCCCGACCCGGCTCAGGTCTCTGACATCGTCGATCGGTTGCTGGTGGCCCAGCTACCGGTGCTGGTGGCGGGCCGAGAGCTCAACCGGTACGGCGGCGGCGACGTCGTCCGAGAGATTGCCGAGCTGATCGCCGCGCCAGTGTTCTCGGATCTGTTCGCCAGCCACAGTCCGATCACTTTCCAGACGACCCATCCGCTGTACGGCGGCTTCTTCGCGGAGGACCCGACTTATCCAATCGGGTACGACCTGTTCTGGAGCGTCGGCGGCACGATGTTCGGCGTTGGAGCGCCCCCGAAGGCACCGGTCGTACCCCGGTCGACGCAGGTCGTGCACACCGCGATCGATGCCACGGAGCTAGGCCGCAACTATCCGGTCGACGTCGCGGTCATGGCCAACCCCCGCCTGGTGTTGGACCAGGTGCTCGGGGAACTGAGGAGCCGCAGTTTGCCGTCGCTGGTGATTGCCGACCGGCGGCGGTCGGTCGAGGCCTACACCTCCGCGAGGCGGCAGAAGCTCGAGCGGGCCGCCGAAGAGGCGTGGGGGAGCCGGCCCATCTCGAACCAGCGGTTGTGCATGGAACTGAACCGGCAATTGGATCCGGACGCCATTCTCGTTACCGAGTTAATCACTGAGGAGCAGATGGCCGGGGCGTATCTCGGTCTGAATCCAGACGGGGGCGGACGTCGCATGCTGACGACGAGCGGCGGCTGCCTTGGCTGGGGTCTCGGGGCAGCGATCGGCGCGAAGATCGGACGGCCCGAGAAACAGGTCGTGGCGCTCATCGGTGACGGCAGCTTGCAGTTCGGCGTGCAGGCACTCTGGACGGCCTCCCGGTACGAGGTCCCGGTCGCGATCATCAACTGGAACAACAACGCCTACCAGGCGAACCGAAAATTCCTGCACCTCTACGGTGGGCGCGCGGCCGAGACTGGCAAGTACGTCGGCTGCTCGCTCGACTCGCCGGAGATCGACTACGTGGCGCTGGGAAAGGCCTACAGCATCGAGGCCGAGCGCGTCGACGACCCCGACGAGCTCGGCGCGGCCCTGCGGCGTTGTTTCGCTGCCACGGCCAGCGGTCGACCCTACATGCTCGACGTGCGGATCCGGCGAGCCTGGGGGGGTGCCGACTCGACCTGGTACGACTTCTTCTCGGTCGGGCGCGGCATCGCGCGACAAACGTAGCGCGCCCGGCCGACCCGATCGTACCCCTCACGCGACGACTTCAGCCGAGCGACGATGCCCGACGAGCTTGGAATTCTGACCGCAGACGATCTTCAGGGGCTCACGGGGTCCCATGCCGACGCGCGGATAACCTACGGCGACGATTCCTCACAGTTCGGCGACTTGAGGCTGCCGAAAGGGCCCGGCCCGTATCCGGTCGCGATCCTGCTGCACGGCGGGTGCTGGCTGGCCGAGTATGGCCTCGACTACTTCGGGAGCCTGGCAGAGGCGCTGACCTCGGAAGGTATCGCCACCTGGTCGCTGGAGTATCGGCGGGTCGGGCATTCCGGGGGTGGATGGCCAGGGACGTTCCAGGACGTGGCGCGTGGCGCCGATCACCTGCGCTCCCTGGCGACACCTCACACACTGGACCTCGGTCGCGTCGTCACCGTCGGACACTCGGCGGGTGGGCAGCTCGCCATCTGGTTGGCCGGCCGCCCGAGACTCATCCCGCAGAGTGAGCTGCACGTGCCCGACCCCCTGACGGTGGCCGGTGTACTTGCGCTGGCGCCGGCGGCCCATCTCGCCATGCTGCATGCGGAGGGCACGTGCGACGAGGCGGTGGATCGACTGATCGGCGGGGCGCCTGACGCGTTCCCCGAGCGCTATCGTGATGTCTCGCCCGCCGAGATGGTCCCGATCGGCGTTCCGCAGATCCTCATCGTGGGTCGACACGACGCGACGTGGCGCCCGAACGGAGAAGCGTATTACGAGGCGGCCCGACAGGCACGAGACTCCGTCGAGCTCCGGCTGGCGCCAGAGTCCGGCCATTTCGAGATGGTGGTTCCGAGCTCCTCGACCTGGCCGATGGTCGTGGAAGCGGCGCACGAGCTGCTCGATCGCTGAATGGGGACGGGTCGGACGGAGCCCCTAGAACAGCCAGCTAGCCACGCCTGCGATCACCGGGACCGTGATCGCGGTGCGCATCACGAAGATCACGAACAGTTCGGCGAGGGTGACCGGAAGCTTCGACTGCAGGATCAGTGCGCCCATCTCCGACATGTAGACCAGCTGGCTGACCGAGGTGCAGGCGATCACGAACCGTGTGTGCGGACTCTCGATCGACTGACCGAGCACGGCCGGCAGGAACTGATCCGCGAACCCGACGAGAAGCGCTGGAGCCGCAGCGGCCGCTTCCGGGACGCCGAGGAGTGCCAGGATCGGCACGAGCGGCGCCGAGAGCCACGTGAAGACCGGCGTGTACTCCACCAGCACCAGCGCCGCGCACCCGATGCTCATGACGAGCGGCAGGAGCCCGAACCAGATCTCGCAGATGTTGTATGCGGCCCGTTGCCCGAGCACGCCGACGCCGGGTGCGCGCCGAGCCTTTTGCACGGCGAGATCCATGCCCCAGGCCCAGAGGCCTTCGCCGTCGGGCCGCTCTTCAGCGATCTGCTTGCCCGCCGGCCCGTAGTACTCATCTCGCTTGCGTGAGAGCGGCGGGATGCGCGGCATGATGACGGCGGCGATCGTGCCCGACAGCACGATGGCCCCGTAGTACGGAACGAACAGCGCGCCGAGACCGAGGAAATCGATGATGACGAAGGCGAACGCGACGGACACGACGGAGAATGTCGTGGCGATCGTGGCCGCCTCCCGCTCGGTGTAGAAGCCGCTCTCGTACTGCTGAGCCGTGATCAGCACGCCCACCGGCGCCGATCCCATCCAGGACGCCAGCGCGTCGATCGACGAACGCCCGGGCATTGTGAAGAGCGGCCTGAACACGGACCTGAGCAGCGTCCCGACCAATTCCATCAGACCGAACTCGGTCAGGAAGGGGAGGAGCAGCGGCGCGACCAGGAAGATCGTGACCAGCACCGGGAGCAGATCGTTGAGCATGACGCCACCCGTGGCGTCGGAGATCAGCCAGGTGGGGCCACGCTGCAGGAGAACGAGGCCGGCAGCGATGGCGCCAGCCACTCGAGCGATTGCCGTGGAGCGGCCGACGACGAACAACGCCAGAAGCGGGTGTGACGCTTTCCACGCGCCGGGCTCCGAGAGCGCGAGCGAGCCGCGCCACCGCAAGTCCGTCATTACGAGAGTGGCGACCGCGGAGAGCACGATGAGCAGGGTCGCCAGGCCGGGGAGGAGGGCTCCCGCTTGCTCTTGCAACAGGTCGGCCGCGATGCCCATACCGATGTTGACCGAGTCGCCCATGCGTATGGGGACGAGCATCATGGCCACGCCGAAGCACGAGGGTAGGACGACACGGAGGTAGTCCGAGGGGCGAGTCGGCTCCGACGCGGTTCTGGTCACAGGCGCGGTCAGGCTAGCACGGGGACCCGGAAACGAGCTCTGGATGGTGCACTGTCCAGGCGAACCCCTTACCTGGATCGGCCCCTGGCGTCGAATTACGAAGAAATTAGTTGACGGTGTATTGTTTATCACCTAAATTATTAGTTGATGGGTTCCTGGCGCGCGTCGTTCACGGTGGTCACGTTCGCGATCGCACTCCTCGCTGCTTCGAACTCGTCCGCCGAAAGCGTCAAGGATGTGCGGAAGAAGATGGGATCTCGCTTCGAGATCACCGCCGTTCATGCCAGCGAGCAGGTCGCGCGCGAGGCGGTCGAGGCAGCCTACGCGGAGATCGACCGACTCGAGGCTCTCATCTCGAGCTGGCGCGACACGTCCGAGACGAGCCGGGTCAACCGGAACGCCGGTCAGGCCGTCGTCGTCTCGCAGGAGTTCTTCAATTTAGTGCGGCGGGCCCTCAAGGTCTCGGCCCTCACGGGTGGTGCCTTCGACATCACATTCGCTGGAGCGGGCCAACTCTGGAACTTCAACGACCCTCTGGCGACGATACCGACAGCGGCGGCGATCGAGGCGGCGCTCGTGAACGTGGGCCATCAGTTCGTGCATCTGGATGAGCAGGCCCGGACCATCCGGCTGGAGCGCCCCGGCATGCGGCTGGGGTTCGGTGCGATCGGCAAGGGATTTGCCGCAAACCGTGCCGTGCTCCTGATGAAGCAGCGCGGAATTTCGAGCGGGGTCGTCAATGCGGGTGGTGACCTCGTGGCCTTCGGGCGGCAGGAGGATGGATCCGATTGGCGGGTGGCGGTGGCCGACCCGCTCAGTCGCGATCAGCTGTTCGCGTACTTGCCGATCACCGACCAGGCGGTGGTGACGTCCGGCGACTACGAGAGCTTCGTCGAGGTCGATGGGGTGCGGTATGCCCACATTCTCGATCCTCGAACCGGTCATCCGGTCCGAGGTACCCGCAGCGTCACGGTGCTGTGTCAGGATGCCGAGCTCGCTGACGCGCTGGCGACGGCTGTGTTCGTCATGGGGCCAACGGACGGCCTCCGTCTCGTGAACCGCCTCCGCGGAATCGACGCATTGATCGTGGACGAGGATGGTGTTGTCACGGCCTCGGATCAACTCGCGTCGCGTCTCGTCAAGCCAGGGGAATCACCATGATCAGAGCCATCGGGATGTTGCTGCTCGTGAGCGTCATCGGTAGCGGGTGCGCCACGGTCCGGCCGTGGCAGCGCGACCATCTCGCGTTGCCTGAGATGAGTCTCGACGCGACGCCGTGTCATCGGTTCGAGCTGAGCGTCGAGGTGTATCGCGAGGGCGTCGCCGGTGCGAACGGCGGCAAGTCTGGCGGGGGCTGCGGATGCACCTGAGGCGCTCCCTCGGGTGGGTCGCGCTGCTCGGGCTCTGCGGGTCGACGGTGATGGCCCAGGAGCCGCCGCCGGATCCGACCGACGGCACCGACGTCGACTTTCTCTTCAGTTACTACGACCAGGACGGCGAGCATTCGCCCGTCACCGGAGGCATCGGCACGGAACAGCTTCGGGTCGGCTCGCCTGTCGTTCTCGTCACGAAGAAGAGCGCGCGCTGGGTGCTGCGGTCTGAGGTCGGACTGGACGCCATCACCTCCGCGTCGACCGACAACATGGATCTGAACGAGCTCGAGATCAGCAGCGCGTCCCGGCTCGATCAACGCGCCTACACGACGGTCGGCGTCACCCGCATTCTTGGCGACCAGCGGGTTGGCGGGTCGGTCGGCTTCTCGAACGAGTACGACTACCAGTCATTGCGGACTGGGTTCAATTGGTCACGTGATTTTCGACAGCAGAATACGACAGTCGCGGCCGGCTTCCAGCACTTCCAGGACACCGTCGGGCTCTACGGCATCGACGGCGTCCAGCGTGGCACGGACCGCCGATCAACCAGTGATGTCTCGTTCGCGGTGAGCCAGGTGCTCGGGCCACAGACGGTGGGGTCCGCCGAATTGTCGCTGATCGAGCAGCGGGGATTCCTCTCGACGCCTTTCCACGAGGTAATTCTCGCCCCAACGGCCGTGGCGTTGGAGGGCCAGCGAGTCGCCGAGCGATTGCCCGACTCCAGGTCTCGGCGCGCGCTCGGATTCCGACTCAATCACGCGTTCTCGAAGCAATTCGTCCAGCGCGTGTACTATCGCTGGTATACCGACACCTGGGGAATCACGGGCCACACCATCGAGCTGGAACCCCATCTGCGCCTGCAGACCACGGCCGATGCGTGGGTCTTTCCCATCTATCGCTTCCATACCCAGACGGCGAGCGACCACTTCGCCTTGCCGCGTACGTTCGACGGCTCGGAGCCGTTCATAACGGCGGATGGCGAGCTTGGCCAGTTCACGAGCCACAAGATGGGTGTCGGCTGGAAAACGACGCTATCGGCGGGAGGATGGAAATGGGTTCCGAAGATGCGACAGATCGAAACACGCGTCACCTACTATTCGAGGAGCGATGGACTCCGGGCGGTGGCCGCGTCGGTGGCGCTTGGCTGGCGATTCTAACGACGTGTCTGCTGGCGGCCGGCGTGACGCTCGCGGCCGGCGCGGTGGCGACGCAGCAGGGGCTCGAGACCGATCAGCATGGCCAGGCTCACGCCTGGAAGGGCTCGAGTGATGGATACACGGTCATCGATTTCGCGGCGTCCTGGTGCGCACCGTGCTGGAAGTCCCTGCCAAAGTTGCAAGGGCTTGCCGCCAAACACCCGCACCTGCGGGTGCTCGTGGTCTCGGTGGACGATGAGGAGCGTGGTCGGGACCGATTGGTGGCAGCGCTCGATCTGAGCTTGCCCGTTCTGTGGGACGCACGCTACGCCATTGCCGAGCACTACGCGCCGCCGGGGATGCCGGCCACCTACTTGCTGGATCCGTCCGGCACCGTGGTGCATCAACACGTCGGGTCGAATGACGAAGAGTGGGAGCGATTCGCGAGGCTCGTCGCCGAGGTCACTCCGTGACTGAATCGTTGGAACGCTGAACCAGGACGCCAACCCTGAAACCTGGAACGTTGAACGGTCCCTAGAAATTCAGCCAGTACGCCATCTTGACGAGCAGGATGTTCGTCGCGGGGACGTCGAAGACGTCCCGCAGGTCGCGATGGGTGCCGAACCGATCGGCACCCTCCAGTCGGTCTTCCCGCGCCTGCTGCCACACCACGAACAGCGTCGATCCGGGGCGGTACTCCCAGCGCAGCACGTTCGTCGTCCGGAACGAACGGAAGTTGAAATTCGGATCATCCTGGAAGTCGAACGACGCGAAGCGATCGTCGTATCGATCGGCCCGACCGTCCACCAGCTCCTTGAAGTCCGTGTAATCGCCGGTCGAGACGAACGGCTCGGCGTAGATCTGGATCGAGAGGTTGGGTGTGACCGTGTAGTTGAGGCGAGTGGTCATCGACACCGTCGTTTGATCCAGGTGCGCCAGCGTGTAGTGGTCTTGATCGCGCTCGACCTTCTCCACCCAATGGTAGTCGTCGATGTTGCGGTTGTAGCGCAGGCCAGCGGTCAGCGACAGATTCGAGGTCGGTCGGATGGTGACGTTCGGGTTGAACCCGAACCGCGATGACGCCTGGGCGTCACGCATCCAGTTCATGTTGTACCCAACGAAGACGGGCTGTCGATTGTCACCCCCGACGTAGTGCCAGACGTTGCGGCGAGCCGTGGTGCGGCCACCGGGGCCGCCGCGCGTCAGGCGGTCATCGAATCCCTCGCCGTTGATGTTGTAGCCGAAGCCGGCTCGCCAGTTGTTGGTGAAGACCGCGTGCGCGTTGACGTTGCCGCCGGCCCACAGCCGATCGCCGGCATAGTTCCAGGCGCGCCAGTGATTGAAGTTGATCATGAAGCTGCGGAGGTAGGTCGACGGCGTGTTGTGCCGCCACTGGAGCCACTGACTCCGCTCGTCGGCGCGGCGCATGAACCCGACGTCGTTGATCTCGAATCCAGGGCTCTTGAATCCGACGTTGACGTTGAAGCGGATCTTCTCACCCGCAATCTTGCTGAAGGCGAGCAAACCGGCGTGTCCATCGAGTGCCGTCCGCGTGGGATCCAGCGTGACGTGGTCGGTGTCCGGTCGCTGAAAACTGTGGCGGTTGTTCTGCTGCAGCTTGTCGATGGCCGTCGCGCTCCCGCGGACCGTGCTGCCGGCCCAGAAGCCGTTCATGCCGAATCGGTTGCCGAGCCGCCAGTCCCAGTCGAGGCCGCCGGTGTAGGCCTGACCGGGCAGGAAGCGCGTGTCATCCTCGAGGCGACGGCTCGTGGCCGTCGTCATGAAGCCCAGCGACGACTGGTTGGCAAACTCGCGCCGAAGCCGGACGACGGAGTAACTGGTGAACGGCTCGACGTCCTGACTGAGGCGGGATGCGCCATGTGAGATGGTCGCGTGCTGGCTCGACGTCACCGCATGGAGCGCCCCGATCGAGAAGCTCCCGATTCGTCCGGTCAGCTTGGACGCTCCAAGGATCGTCGTCTGCGACGGCGCCACGGAATAGCCGTCGTCCGGTGTGTCGGCATTTCCTTGTGGCGCCCGCCCGATGCGCCGCGAGTAAAACAGGCCCGTGCAGTTTCCGTCGTTGCAGTCGACGTCGAACTTGAACACCCCGGCACCTTCGACGAAGAACGGCCGACGCTCGGAGAAGAATGTCTCGAACGCGCTGAGGTTGACCTCGGCGGGATCCGCCTCGCCCTGCCCGAAGTCAGGATTGACGGTGCCGGTGAGGGTGAGCGCCGGCGTGACGGCGAACTTCAGATCCAGGCCAGGATCGGCGCCGAAGTCGGTCGGGTCGACCAGCGGATTGCCAGGCTCGGCCGGCTGCGTGACGGCGGTCGAAACCATGTACGGCACGAGCTCGAGTCGTCGTCCAGACGACGGGACCTTCAGGCCAATCAGGTCGCCGAACGACGACACCATACCGCTGGCGCTTCGCGCGAGCAGCGGCCATGTCGACATCTCGTTCAGGCGTCCAACTTGCCGGGCCACCGCGAAACCGAACGTGCCATCGGTTTCCGGGTCGAATCTGAGCTGGGAAAACGGGATGTGAAACTCTGCCTCCCAGCCTTCCGCGTCACGTTTCACGACGACGTCCCAGACCGCGTCCCAGCTCACATCCTCGGCGTTGTCGTTGAATCGGTACGTGTCCTGCTTCACGCCGACCGGGTTCACCGCGAACTCGTAGGCGGTCCGACGGTCGTGGTAGGAGTCGATGGCGATGCGGAGCCAGTCCGAGGGCGAGTTCTCGTCGCGCCGGGTCAAGATCCCGACAATCGCCTCAGGCTCCGGATCGAAGGCGCGGACCGAGACGTACAGATTGGTTGCGTCGTAGGCGACACGGGCCTGCGTGGGAAATGACGGCGCCGCGCCCTCATGCGGCGTGCGCTGCACGAACGCGTCGATGACTGGGGCGGACTCCCAGATAGCGTCAAGGAGGCGACCGTCGTCTGAGATGGCGCTCGCTTCCGAGATTTCGACCGCCTCGATCTGCGCCGATTCCGCACCCCTGGCAGTCGTGGCCTGCCCGGCCGCGACCGCCAGCAGGAGCGTGACCGCGGCCGGAGCCCTCGCCCACCATCTCATGCAGGCTTAGACGGCGGCCGTGAGCGCAAAGTTGTGGAAAAACTGCAAGGGTGGCGGCCTGGCGTCTGGTCGCGTCGCTCACTCACGCGTGCCGTACAAGCGTTGATAGGTGTAGTAGTTCGCCAGGACGAGCCGCACGTAGTTGCGCGTCTCGCTGTACGGGATCGAGTCGACGAACATCTCCTCGCGCAGACCGGCGGTGGCACGCCACCAGATCTCGGCTCGGTCCTCCCCCGCGTTGTACGACGCCACCGTCGGAGCCGCTGCACCGTCGAACATCCTCAGCAGGTTGCCGACCAGGCGCGCCCCGAAGGCCGCACTGATGGCCGGCTGCTTGAGCGCTTCCTCGTCGGGCGCCTCCATGCCGAGCGAGGGCGCCAACGCCTCGGCGGTGTAGGACATCAGCTGGAACAACCCGACCGCCCCAGCCGCCGAGCGAACGGGGGCCTCGTAGCGAGACTCCTGGCGCATGATCGAGAGCAGGAGCAGCGGATCGACTCCGTCGCGGGATGCCGCGGTCTCGACCTCGTCCCAGTACGCGCGCGGGTAGGCGAGCGTTTCGACGTCAGGTGGAACGCTGAGGGAAGGGTGATCGAGAAACGGTCGGAAGTGCCGATCGGCGAGACGGACCGCCTGATGATGCTCGCCTGCCATCGCGCTCGCGCGAGCCGCCAAGAGCCCGACCGCCTTGTCGCGGCGGAACGCCGCGGACAGCTCGCGGGAGGCGGCAGCGGCCGGCTCGGGCAGGCCAGCCCTCGAGAGCGCAACCGCCGCCCGGTACCGCCCGTCGGCCTTCACCGCCGCCCGCAGTGACAACGTCGGAAACGTCTGGTTCGGACGGAGCCGTCGCGCGACCGCGTCAGGCGTGCCGGATGATCCGATGAGTCGGCCGTAGGCCGCCGCTGCCTTGATGGCGTAATAGTTGTACGGTGCCCGCTCGATCAGGTCGAGCCAGGCATCGGTGGCCGCACGCCGATTGCCCAGGCGCGCCTCGGCCACACCGAGCCAGTAGCTCCCGACGAAGCGGAGCTGACCGCTTGGTCTGAGCCGCATGAGGGCGCGTAGGTTTGTCGCCGCGCGCTCAATCTGCCCGTCGCGAATCGCCGCCACGCCCGCTCGCCACAGCATGTCGCGCCGCTGGTTGCTGGTCGTGCTGGCCTGGTAGACCTCACGGTAGACCGCGAGGCCAGACTTCACCTCTCCGACGCTCACGAGGTAGGCACCAAGCAGGAGGCCAGCGCTCCGACGTTGGCTCCGGCTGGCGCCGCGGACGCGTCCTCGCCAGAATTCGTAGCCGCGCGTTCGAACCTGCTCGGTGCGGCCCTCTCGGACGTCGAGCCGAAACTGGACGAGCTTGACCGCAGGAATGCGGCGGCTGGTCGGGAAGCGTCGCACGAAGGCTTCGGCCCGCGCCATGGCCGCGTCGTTCTGGCGCCCTCGGTACAGCATGGTGACGATCGATTCCTCGATCTCCGCCCTCGCGCTGGAGCCGGATCCAAGCCACTCCTCGAGCAGTTCCACGGCCTCTTCGAAGCGCGACGCGTCACCGAGTCGGGCCGTCAGGGTTCGGTACTCCGCCACGGTGAACGCCTGCGGCCGCCGTCCCCCGAGTTGAGCGAGCCGTCGCTCTTCCGCGCGCGCGGCAATGAAGGTCGAAGAGGCGTGATGTTCGACTTGCGCGCGGTGAAACTCGTCGATCGCGCCGTTCGTGTCACCTGTGGCCTCGAGGGCCGCGCCCAGGCCGATGCGGGCGGCGTCGGCACGAGCACTGCGCTTCGGCTCGGCAGAGATGACCTGTCGATAGAGTGCGGCTGCCTTGCGGGGCTCGCCAGCCTCCCGGTACGTGTTGGCCACCCGGGTTACGAGGTCAGGGTGTGCGCGTGCGGGACGGCCTGCAGCAAGGCGGGAGAGCCGTGCCTCTGCCCGCGCTGGCTGACCGGCGGCGAGGAGACTCTCGACGGCCGACCGGCCGGCAAACTCGGCCAGGGCAGGCTCCAGCGCGGCGACAGCCGTCCAGATCGTTGCCGCCTCGCCCCCTCGGTTCGACGCCCGGAGCAGGATGGCCCGCAATGCGACCGCGTCGACGGGCCACGCGTCAGGCGCCCGGTCGGCGAACTCGATGTCAAGGGCCGCGAGTCCCTCGGCGGACTTCCCCTCTGAGAGCAGGGCGACGATGGCGGGACGGCTCGGGCCCGGCAGCGTGAGGGCTTCTTGAGCCGAAATCGGCGCCCCACCTGCGGCAAGCAGCAGCACGGCGCCCAGCCGTCCGAGCGGCCGCCGCCATCCGCTCAACCGCACCGGGGGACGATCTCCTTGGTTCATGGCCTGATGATACCAATCACAACCCTCCAGTCACCACCCACCAATCACCGCCCACCAATCACCACCCACCGCCCACAAGGACCCAAGGATGTAATCGGCTGCGAAGGAGTATCAGCATGCAGCGCACGCGTCCTCGCATCGGTGTGTCGACCCTCATCCTGCTCGTGGGGTTGGCCTTCGGCTGTGGCAGTGCCCCCGAGCCGGCACGCCTCCGGCGTGGCCGATACGGCTGGCGACTCGCCGGCCGAGGAGATGACGGACGCGCTGCCTGCCGATGCCAGCCTCGATGACATCGTCGACCATATGCTGACCGCCCGCGAGCGTCGTGTGAGCACGCGGGCGCTGGAGCGGCACTTTCCCGACATGAATCGAGAGCGCGCCTACGAGATCCAGCTGGCGCAGCTGGTGCGAGACGAAGCCCGGCGCGCGCGCGTCGGCTGGAAGATCGGTTGGTCGCGTGTCGTCGATCCTCGAACGCCGGTAGATCCCGTGTTCGGCTACGTGCTCCAGTCGGACGTCTACGACACGGGCGATTCGATTCCGGCCGACCGGTTCGTCGCCGGGTCTGCCGGTGTCGAGGCCGAGGTGGTGTTCTGGGTCGACCGGGATCTCGCGGGTCCCATGGTCACGCGCGGGGCGCTCGAAGCCGCAATCGATCGGGTCGCGCCGGCGATTGAACTCGTCTCGGCTCGAGTGCCCAGCCCGCACCCCCGCGAGCATGCCGTGGCGGACAACGTGTATCACGCTGGCGTGATCCTCGGCGCCGCACGGCCCGACGTTTCCTCGGTTGACTTCACCATCGAGGAGGCACACGTGGAAGTTGCCGGCGAGCCCGTGACGCAAGGCATGACCCGCAACATCATGGGCCGGGATCCCGTCGAGGCCCTGCTGTGGCTCGCCAACGAGCTACCGAAATACGGTCGGCATCTCGAGGCGGGCGACTTCGTGTGACCGGCACTGTGGTCACGCCCCCGCCCATCACCGCGGGTCAGAAGGCGCGCGTGGTGTTTTCGACGCTCGGAGCAGTCGAGTTCGAGCTGACGCCGTGACGCGCGCCCACTGGGCGCTCGTTGCGTGAGTCGGCGGACTGACATACGATGGGTTGGTCGCCTGTCCTGTCCTGTCCTGACCTTTCGAGGCGTCGTTCGCGCGATGCCCGACCTCAGATGAGACGATGACTGGTTCAATGACTGGATCGCTCGCTCGTTGGACCGTCGGCACACCGGCGCGGGCCGGTTCCGGCTGGTTCCGTCGCCACCGGCGCCGGCCGTCAGCCGGCGTCCGCCGTCTCGGGCTGATCGTGGCGCTGCTCTGTGCAACGGTCGGAGCGGCCTGCGACGATCCGGTCGAGAACCCTATCAAGCCCGAGGTCGTCACCTCGCCGGTCATCCTGTCCATCAACATCATCGGGAACCAGATCGATGGCTCGATGATCCAGTTGACGGCGTTCGCGCAGTTCTCGGATGATTCGATACAGGACGTGACCACGCAAGTGATCTGGGCCTCGTCGAACGGCGCGGTCGCGTCGGTCAACGCCACAGGTGTCGTGCTCGCGGTGGGGAACGGCACCGCCGAGATCAGCGCGTTCCTCGAGGGGGTGGTCGGGCTCTTCCCGCTCAACGTGACTGGGCTGTGACGGTCCGGTCGTCTCGGGCATGCGTCGATCAGCGTCCCCGTCGGCTCCAGTGACAGACGCCTGGCATCTCTGCTACCGTTCCTGGCTCGACATTCGACACTCGACGCGGACGCCGTGGGGCATCCGTGTCGATGGTCTCCGTTTCTACTGACATCGAGGTGAGCGATGACGCGCTGGATGGGAATTACGCTGGCGGCCGTTGTGACTGGCGTCCTGGCAACCGCTGGTTTTGGCATACAGGGCTCGGCCCAGTCGGCTGGCCACACCGGAGTGTACGGGGGCGCCCCGAAGCCTATCGGTCCGTACTCGCCCGGCGTGCAGGCGGGTGACATGGTCTTCCTGTCGGGACAGATCGGGCTCGATGCAGACACCGGCGCGATGGTCGAGGGAGGCGTGGCGGCGGAGGCCAAGAAGGCGCTCGAGAGTCTGTCGATGCTCCTGAGTGACGCCGGTCTCGGCCCTGCCAACGTCGTGCGCGCGACGGTCTACCTTGCTGACATCGATGACTATGGCGCCCTGAACGAGGTGTACGCCGAGTTCTTCGAGACGGTCGATGTCCGGCCTGCCCGGTCGACCGTGGCGGTCGCGGCGTTGCCCCGTGGCGCCAGGGTCGAGATCGATTTCATCGCCATTCGCTGATGCTCGCCGTCAGGCCCGGCGGGCGTGCTCGCGACGCCCGCCCGGAGTTGCGTCCGCGGTGCGAGCCGTGCGGGAACCGACCATGAATAGTGACTCCGGTGGGCTCTTCGAAGCTTTCCTCGGCCAGCACGATCAGCGTGCCTGGTCGGAGGTTGTCGAACGGCTGGCCCCGGCGATCCACGACGTCGATCGTGACGCGGTTCGGATCTGGTTCGCCTTTCATCCCTTGGACCTCGCCCGGGCGGTGCAGGCGGCCGAGGACCCGGCAGAGCTCGAGCGCCGTCTCTGGCTCCAGGGTTCGTACCGGCTCGAGGAGCAGATCGATCGGTCGCATCGCTTTCTGTTCGGCCACCGATACTGGCCCGAGGTCAAGGCCGCGGTCGTCGCGATAGCACGGTCGAATCCTGACAGCGTGGATCTGGACAGGCTGATTCTGGACTCGGCGGAGCGTGTGGGAGCCTCGCGTGGGGTCGACGCCGGGCTGGTCGTGGCCATCACGGCGGTTGCCATGATGACGTTGCAGCAGGTTGGGCTCGACGCGTTTGCCGCCGCATCGGAGAGCGTCGATCCGGGGGTCGCTGCCTCCGGGCCGTCGCCCAAGCAGCTACTTCTGCGTCGCGCCCGAAATGACGGTCAAGGGTTGTTCGGATTCTTGAAGGGCGACCGGAAGGTATGGACCGTCACCTTCGATGAGCACGACCCGTCGGCGCGCTTCTCGCTGATCAATTCACAGGAGCTCACGACCGCGGCGGCCAGCGACACCCGCGATTACCGGTCGCGTGACCCTCGGTGCCACGAGGGGCCGATTCCGGTTCAGTGCCGGTCGGCGTTCTGCGGGACCTGCTGGGTGGGGGTGCTCGGGGGAGCCGACAGGCTGTCGGCGGTGACCGATTTGGAGCGTCGACGCATCCGGGACTTCGGCTACACGGTCGCGAATGAGCCCAAACCCATCATTCGGCTGGCGTGTCAGTCGCAGGCGTTCGGGGCTGTCTCCATCGCGATCCCGACCTGGAACGGAATCCTTGGCCGCGAACTCTATGGGCGGGAGGTGTCGACTCCGGCCGTCGGGAGCTCCGAGCCGGAGCGCTGAGCCGCCACAGGAGGCGCTTTCATGTCCGAGATCGATCGCATCGTGGGCCAGCTCGACCGGGCGTTCAGTGGTGAAGCGTGGCACGGTCCGTCTGTGATGCGGCTCCTATCTGGCGTCACCGCCACTCAGGCGTCGACGCGTCACATTCCGGACGGTCACACCATCTGGGAGCTGGTGCAGCACATCAGGGCCTGGAAGCAGGAGGTGACCCGGCGTCTCGACGGGCTCGAGGCGCGCAACCTTCCGGCCGAGGAGAATTTTCCATCCGCCGGTGTCCAGGACGAGACGACCTGGCAGGCGACCATCGCGTCGCTCGGGGTGGCGCATGGCGAACTTCGCGACCGTGTCGAGCGGCTCTCGGAGGGACGCCTCGACGATTGTGCCGGCGACGCTGACGGCACGCCCTGGAACGTCTACGAGACGGTGCACGGCAGCGTCCAGCACGACCTGTATCACGCTGGACAGATTGCCCTGCTCCGCAAGGCGTAGCCGCCTTGCGCGCCGCACTTTCGCCACCACTGTCACCAGAGGCCGCCATGCCGTCGCGGCACTACCGGTATCATCTCGCAGTCGAGCGTCAGCTGGTCATGCATGGCATCCGCCCCCGGGCCACGACCGAGCCCGAGCGGGCCCGGGAGCAGGTGAACGACCTGTACCTTCACGAGATCCGACGGCACCGTCGCGCCGTCCGGGCTGGCGAGTTTCCTCTGAGTGAGTATTCGGATCGAATCATCGAGCTGCGGAAGCGATATTGGCTGCTGTCGCTGACCGTTGACCGCTGGGCCGAGTCGGTCGAGATCGTGGAGTAGTGCGCACGACGGCCGTGCGTGCACCATGCCGGACCCTTATCCCATCACCGGCAAGACGTGAATCGCATACGCGTGCGTGATCGCCCTCTGCAGCACTGGATCCTCGAGCACGACCTCGAATGAATCTGCCGGCGCGATGTCGTCCTCGACGGCCATCGTGCCGCAGAACATCGCCGTGCCAGAGGGCAGCGAGCGACCGGGCCCGCAGTAACGCGTCATCAGATCGCCGGGAGGCAGCATCACGGATGCCGTGCCCTGCTGGTAGAGCCGCCGGGTACCGTCGACCACAGCGTAGGAACGCAGAATCAGATCGTCCCAGTGGTCTGCGACCTCATCGAACCGCCAGAGCCTGGGCGCCAGCGGCTTGGGGCACAGCTGCTTGGCGAGCGTGATGCCTTGCGTCTCGGCGGCGCGATCGGTGTGATCCGATCCGACGCCGACCCACAGTCCCTCGTTCGACGCGACGAGTACCGGCTCCACCTCACCGCTACTGGCGGCGCCCATGACTTGCAGGCTGGCGTCGGTGGTCAGCAGGGAGACGCCGACCCGGTAGAACATCGGGGTCGCTGCCGGCCGGGGTACACCCAGCTTTGCAAGCTCCTCGATGTGAGCCGCCATCGCCGCTCGATTGCGTCCCGTCCAGCCCGCTATCACGAGCTCGTCGAGCTCGATCTCCCGGGTGTTGGCTCCAATTGCGTCGACCGTCTCGAAGCTCAAGCGAATTCCAGGCATACGCAGCAATCCTCCGTCATCTCGCCCGCGTACATCGTACGGCGGAACGATGCCTTGCCCATCATGCCCACCATTGACAAACTGCCGACTGATCTAGGATATTGCAGAGCTAATTTACAAAGCTTCTTTAACGAGGAAACATGAAGCCATCCAGAACCTCGGCGGTTGCGGCGCCCGCGCGCCCGGCGTCGGCCAGCCGGCGGGCTCTCCAGCGACTGCCGCCCACGGTTACTCGCCCCGCATTATTGTCCAGCGGCTCCGACCGCGCCTTTCGCCAATTTGTGCATCGGCTGCTCGCCTTCTCGACGCGACTGGAAACGATTCGGGCGGGGTTTGGCGCACACGTGGGTCTGTCCGGCATTCAGTATTCGGCTCTTATCTCGATTGCTCATCTCGGCCGTGACCAGCCAGTCGGCGTCAAGGAGATCGCCGACCACTTGAGCCTCAGTGGATCGTTCGCCACGCTCGTGGTTGGTCAGCTCGTCGGCCGGGACCTGGTCTACAAGGAGACCAATCCTGACGACCGTCGGCGCGTCAGGCTCACGGTCACCGAGGCGGGGACGACGCTACTCTCACGGCTCGCGCCGGTCCAGCAGCAGGTCAATGACATGCTGTTCACGCCGCTCGACACCGCTCGATTCGCTCAGCTGAACGAGGCGTTCGCCGAGCTCGTCCGCAGCGCGGACGCCGCCGTCAATCTCACGACGTATCTCACGGGTAACCATGACCGAGACTAGCCGTCCGTTGCGTGCCGCACTCGGCCGCTTCACGACGGGCGTGGCGATCGTCACGCTCGAGTCCGAGAGCGGCGAGCCGGTGGGCATGACCATGAATTCGTTCAGCAGTGTGTCGCTCGACCCACCGCTTGTGCTGTTCAGCGTGAGCAAGGATGCCTTCGGCCTCGAGGCGTTCAGACGGGCGCAGGGATACGCCGTGAACGTGCTGTGCGAGGACCAGGAACCGCTGTCGAGCTGCTTTGCGCGTCCGTCGGGTGACAAGTGGAACGGGCTTGGCTTCACGCGCGGCTACAAGGGTGCACCGCTGCTCGAGGACACCCTCGCCCACTTCGAGTGCGCGCCCTGGGCGACCTACGACGGGGGCGACCACCTCATCTTCGTCTGCCGGGTAGTTGCCTTCGCGTGCCGGGAAGACAGGCATCCGCTCGTCTTCTACGGCGGACGGTACGCCTGCCTCGATCCCGACGCCAGTCCCCCAGGCGGTACATCATGATCAAGAACGGCGCTCAGCACCGCGAGTCCCTACGCGACGGTCGACAAGTCTATCTGAACGGCGAGATCGTCGGTGACGTCACGGTCCACCGAGCGTATCGACACAGCGTGCAATCGGTGTGCGACCTGTACGACTTCGCGAGCGCTCCCGCGAATGCGGACCTCATGACTACCGGGTCGACGGACGGAACGCCGATGTGTCGGATCTGGCAGCTTCCGGAGAGTCTCGAGGAACTCGTGGACCGCCGACGGGCCCTCGAGTCCTGGGCGGGCCTCCACGCCGGCTTCATGGGGCGTTCGCCGGACCACGTGGCCTCGTGCATCGCAGGCATGTACATGGGCCTGGAAGTATTCGAGGCGTACGATCGGACGCGCGCCGGGGCGCTAGCCGACTACTACGCCTACGCCCGGGATCGCGACCTGTTCCTGACCTACGTCATCATCAACCCGCAGGCCGATCGGTCGAAGGCGGCGAGCGAGCAGTCCAGCGAGGAGCTGACGGCCGGCGTGGTGGACGAGGATTCGCTCGGTGTGACCATCCGGGGCGCGAAGATGCTCGCGACGAGCGGCATCATGGCGAATGAGGTGTTCGTCACGTGCATCCAACCGCTGCGGCCCGGCGACGAGCGGTATGCCATGTCGTTCGTCATTCCGATGAACGCCAAGGGACTCAAGATTCTCTCGAGGAAGTCCTACGAGGCATCGGCCGACAACGCGTTCGACAACCCGTTTTCCGCCCGGTTCGACGAGAACGACGCCTTGCTCTACTTCGACGACGTGAAGGTGCCGTGGGACCGGATATTCATCGACCGCGACCTGGCCATGTGCCAGCAGCAGTTCCACGCGACGCCGGCCCACGTGTATCAGAACTACCAGGCGCAGGTACGTTTCAGCGTCAAGGTGAAGTTCCTGACGGGAATCGCCCGCCGAATCGCCGAGGTCAACGGCATCACAGGCTTTCCCCAGGTGCGCGAGACCCTTGGCCAACTCGCCGCCGAGGCCGGCATCGTCAGCGGCATGGTCACGGCCATGGAGGCCAAGGGCTGCCAGTGGGGCAAGTACTTCGTGCCAGACCGACACACCCTTTACGCCGCCCTGGTCTACACCCAGCAGCTGTATGGCAAGGTCCTCTCGACCTTGCGCGAGCTTGCGGGCGGCGGCATGATCATGCTGCCATCCAGTGTGCGCGACTTCGGCAATCCCGAGCTGGCAGAGCTGATCGCCAAGACGCAGCAGTCACCGGCGGCAGACGCCAGGTCCAAGGTGAAGTTCTATCGGCTTGCGTGGGACGTGGTGGGATCCGAGTTCGCGTCGCGCCACGCGCAGTACGAGATGTTCTATGCCGGAGCGCAGTTCGTCGGAAAGGCCCACTCGTTCCGCACTTACGACTGGGACGCCGCGGCCCGGATGGTCGACCACTTTCTCGACTCGTACGATCTCGACGAGGAGCTAGCCAGGCTCAAGGCCGAAACCGACGGCTAGGAACTCGAACACCACCATAGACGACGGCGATCGCCGAGAGGACCGCCAGAGGACGACCGGAGGAGCCCACGATGCCCATCACCAAGGCGCACGATGAATTTCACGCGGTCGATCTCGATGCCGGCTGGGCCGTGCCACCGGGGTACCCGACTGGCATCGAGCAGAAGATCCTGTCGGGAGCCCTGGATGAGGACAAGCGAAGCGGGAGCCGCACGCGGCTGCTCCGTTTCTTGCCTGGCGTGTTCACCACGGCGCCATTCGTGCACGAATACTGGGAAGAGGTCTACCTGATCAGCGGCGACCTGGTCGTCGGCAACGATGCCGAAGGGCAGGGCGGCACGGTGTTCGCGCCGCACAGCTACGCGTGCCGGCCACCGGGCGCCTTCCACGGGCCGTTCAGGTCGGACGGAGGGTGCCTGCTCCTGGAGCTGCACTACTACGATCCGGTCTAGGCGGCCGGACGGTTTCTACTGCTCCCAGGGTAGCGTCACCAGGCTGCGGTCAATGGCGGCCAGATGGGGCATGGCCGCCAGCCCCATGGCGACCCGCAGTTCGTGAGACAGCATCTCCACGACCCGCTGCACCCCCACGTTACCGAACGCCGCCAGGCCCCACACGTAGGGCCGTCCGATGAGAACGGCCGTGGCGCCGAGTGCGAGCGCCTTGAGCGCGTCACCTCCTCGGCGGACGCCGCCGTCGATTAACACCGGGATCCGATCGCCCACGGCATCGACCACGTCGGGCAGCGCCATCAGCGTGGGCATGGCGCCGTCCAGGGCGCGACCGCCGTGATTCGACACGATGACGGCATCGGCGCCGTGCTCGACGGCCAGCTCGGCGTCCTCGGGCGTCAAGATGCCCTTGACGACGATCGGCAGGCTCGAGCCGCTGCGGAGCCACTCCAGATAGTCCCAGGTCAGGGGGGCCGTCACGGCGGGCCTCCGGCCGCCGGCGACATAGTTGCCGAAGCCGCTGCGTATGTTCCGGTCACGGTTGGGCGTGTACTGATGGTCGACCGTGATGATGAGTGCCTTGGCCCCCATGCCTTCGCTGCGACGAGCCCAGGCCCGCGCTACGTTCCTGATCGGATGCCCCAGCGTGATCGCCCACCAGTTGGGGACCTGGTTGGCCCGAGTCAAGTCGTCGATGAACGATTCGGTGTACATGCAGTACGTCGCGTTGGCGTCGTGCGCACCGATCGCCGCGACGCGATCACCGTTGGGTATCACGCCGTTTTTCGTGGTCGGATCCAGCAGGATGGGGAAGGCAAGTCGCTGTCCGAGCAGCTCGACCGACATGTCGATGTCGCTCACGTCCACCATCACCCGTCGACGTAGCCAGACCTTCTTGTAGGCTTCGACGTTCGCGCGCAGGGTGTATTCGTCCTCGCTGCCGCCGGCGATGTAGTCGTAGACAGACAGCGTCACGGTTCGCTGTGCCGCTTCCTGGAACTCCCGCACGTTCACGGGGCCCATCACCCGTGGGCTGTGCTGCGGCGAAAACGTGATCGGCCGTTGCTGGGCGAACGCCAGCGGGGCGCTGCCGGCAAACATCGCCAGGCTGGCGAGGAACTCACGTCGACCTCGCCGGCCCTGCGGCTCGAAGCGCCGCAACGCATCCAGGACGACGCGACCAGGGTCGAAGGCGTTGGGGGGGGGCATGGTGCTCCTCACGACGCCTTCCAGGCGCGCCGGATCAGTTTCCCGTCGACGGCTTGTATGCTGGGCATACCCGCCAAACCCATGGCGCACCCGAACTCGCCCCAGAGCAGCTCGACGACCCGCTGGACGCCCTCCTGGCCGAACGCGCCAAGAGCCCACATGTAGGGACGTCCGATCAGGATGGCGGTTGCGCCGAGGCTCAACGCCTTGAGCACGTCGCCCCCGCGTCTCACGCCTCCATCCATCAGCACCGGTACGCGGCCGCCGACCGCTTCGGCGACTTCGGGCAGCGCGTCGAGGGTGCCGCCCATGCCGTCCAGCGTGCGTCCGCCGTGGTTGGACACACCGATCACGTCCGCGCCGTGCTCGACGGCCAGCGCGGCGTCCTCGCCGGTGACGATGCCCTTGACGACGATGGGCAGATCGGTCGCGGCCTTGATCCACTCCATCCACTGCCAGGTCATGCCGGGTGCGTAGGGCTGGATCATGCCGGGCTGGAACTGCACCCGCTCCTCGGAGGTCGAGTAGTTGCCTGACGAGATCCAGTCGGGATGCCACTGGTCCCGGCTCGGCCGGTCACGGGCGGGGGTGTATTGATAGTCGACACTGACCGCGATGGCCGATGCGCTCGTGTCGTTGATGCGCCGTGCGTATTCCTGCGTCGACTCACGGTCCTCGTGCCCCAGCGTCGTCGCCCACCAGGTGGGCGCCTCGTTGGTGGCTGCCAGGGCGTCCATGTTGCCCGGTGACCCGCCGACGTAGATGGCGCCGGTGTGCTTCGCCGCCTTGGCCGACAGATTGTCGCCGTCGGGATGCAACAGCGCCTTGGCGCCGAATGGCGCGAGCATGATCGGATGCTCGAGTGTCTGGCCGAGCAACTCGACTGACGTGTCGACCTCGGTCACGTCGATCATGACCCGGCGCCGGAACCAGTAGCGGCTGAACGCCTCACGGTTCGCCTGGAGCGTCAGATCGTCGGCGGCGCCAGCAGCGATGTAGTCGTACGCCATCTGGTTGATCTTGCGCTTCGCGACGTCCTCGAACTCATGGAGGTTGATCGGCTCCATGATATCGGCCCCGTATGTCGGCGGATAGTAGTCGTCGCGGTCGGTGCTCTGGGCCTGCATCTCCGCCGCCATGAACGGCGACTGGGCCAGAAATTTGGTGAAGTGTCGCAATGCGTCGCGTCGCGTGGCACTCATGCGGTCCCCCTCGCACCTCATCCGGGCCAGGCGCGGAGCACGATGTGAAGTTTCGACACGAGTGTGCCTTCGACCCCACGTCGTGTCAAGCGACGGTCCGGGCTACAATCTGACCTCATGTCTATCCAATCGGTCGGGATCACGGTGGGCGTGCTCCTCGCCGCCGTCATTCGGTTGCAGCCCCGGATCGGCGACCTGGATGCGACCGGGCAATCGGCGCTGGCCATCATCGCGCTGGCGGTCGTGTTCTGGGTGACCAACGTCCTCAACACGGGCATCACGGCACTCCTCGCCATCGGGTTACTCGTCATCGCGGGCGTGCCGTCCGGTGTCGCGCTGGGCGGCTTTGCCTCCGGAGCCTTCTGGATTCTCGTGTGCGTGCTCTTCTTCGGCACCGCCATGGACAGGACGGGTCTGGCGCGACGCATCTCGTATCGGATTCTGCTGACGTTTCCGCCGACGTACGCCGGCATCCTCGTCGCGTTCATGCTGATCGGCTTCGTCCTCACGTTGGGCGTGCCGTCCATGACCGTCAGGACGGCGATCATGGTGCCCATTGCATTCGCGCTCGTGCAGGCGGTCGGCCTCGCGCTCCCCAGCCAAGGGGCGGCGCTGATCGTGCTCGGGACGTTCGAGATGGCGGTGCTGCCGGGTTGCGCCATCCTCACGGGGTCGCTTTGGGGCCCGTTTATCACCGGCCTCTATGCCAATGCCGGCGTCGACGTGACGTGGCTCGACTATGCGAGGGTGATGGCGCTGCCGACCATCATCTGGTGCGGCCTCGTCGTGGCCGCGAACCTGGCGATCATGCGGCCGCCGCCGGCCGAGGGCATGAACCGCGAGGTCGTTCGCGCCGCCATGCAGGAGCTCGGTCGCATGCGACCACCCGAGATGCTGACGGCGGGCATCGTCGCGGTGGCGATCGCTTCGTGGGCCGCGCAGCCCTGGCACGGCATCCCACCGGAGGCCATAGGTATGGTGGCCCTGGCGGCACTCTTCGCGACCAAGGTGTTGACGCCTGACGAGATCGGGACGGGCATCCCGTGGGCGCTGGCCATCTTCGTCGGCGGCATGTTGAGCCTCACGACCGTCATGACGACTTACGGCATCAACGACTGGTTGGGCAGCTACATCGTCCCGGCCGTGCAGCCGTTCGTCGATGCACCCTTCGTCCTCGTGGTGGTGCTGAGCGTGGCCGTGGCGGCGATGCGCTTCGTCGATCCCATCGGGTTTCTCACCGTTGCCGCCTTCTTCCTGACACTGGTGGGGTTCGTGGGCGAACGCGGCATCACGCCGGTCGTCTTGACCGGTATGGTCCTGCTCCCGGTACACATTTTCTGGTTCAACTATCAAAACATCTGGGTCGTCATGACCGAGGGCATCTCGAAACACAGTGCCTACACCGATCGCGACCGGGTGCGCCTGGCCACGACGTTCTTCGCCGTGACAATCGTGTCGCTGTGGATCGGCGTTGTCTACTGGCAACTCATCGGCGCGCTGTAAGAGGGCGGAACGGCGAGTTCGTCACCTCGTCGGCGGGCGGAATTCAAAACCCCGGGGGTCGGTAGGCCAGAGGGGCCAGGCGGCCGCCCCCAACACGCTCCCGGTGATATGCTCCGCGCGAGGTCCTTCACATGCGCTGGCTGCTGCTTCCACTGCTCCTGCTGACACCGCTCCAAGCGGCGCCTGCCTCGGCGCAGGAGGCGACCAGCGTTCTCGTCGTCTACAGCTCGCGAACCGGCCAGACCGAAGCGCTTGCGAAGGCGGTCCACGCGGGAGTCGACTCGGTCGACGGCGTGACGGCCCTGCTGCGTGAATCCGCTGCGGTGACCGACGACGATATCGTGAACGCCGCGGGCATCGCGATCGGGACGCCCGTGCACTTCGGCAACATGTCGGTGGAGGCGAAGCAGCTCGTCGATCGCCTTGGCGGGCTCGCCGGCACAGCCGACGCTGCGTCACCAGAAGCCGCCCGGGTGGCCGGTGTGTTCGTCACCAGCGGAAGCCCGGCCAATGGCAACGAGCTCACGCGGCTGTCGATCATTTCGGCTCTGCTCGCCATGCGTTACGTCATCGTCGGGGGCGTGACTGCCCAGGGACGGGGCTCGGTCGGATCGCTGGCGATCACGGGTGGCAGTGACCCCGGTGTGAGCGAGTCTGAACTCGAGGACGCGCGCCTGCTGGGCGTCCGTCTGGCAACGGCGGCGACGGCCCTTCGGCGCCCGTAGGGCGCCATCCAATCCGCGACGCCGATGGTCAAGTGGTGCACCCCGTTCGTGTCCGGTCGGGATGAACGCGTCGACACTCGTCCATCATGTAGGGTCAGGTAGGGAACAGAGAATTCTGTGACTGACCAAAGCCCATACGGAACCTGGACGTCGCCGATAACCGCCGGGGTCGTCGCTGGAGTGAGCGTCCGGCTGGGCGGCGTCTCGCTCATCGCCGGCGAACCGGGAACGGTTCTCTGGACCGAAGGCCGGCCGTGGGAGGCCGGCCGAAATGTGCTGGTCCGCCGAGGGCCGGACGACCGGACCATCGACCTCGTCGACCAGCCCTACGACGTACGAAGCCGGGTCCACGAGTACGGCGGCGGCGCCTTCCTCGTGGAGGGACAGCGCGTCTACTTCGTACACGACCTCGACCAACAGGTCTACGAGCGGCAACCGGCCGGCGCCATCAGGAGCGTGAGCTCCGCGCCGGGTGTTCGTTTCGCCGACCCCGCGTTCGACAGGCTCCGGCAGCGCCTCATACTCGTCTCCGAGGATCATCGCCGGCGCGATGTCGAGCCCGTCAACGCCCTGAGCGCCATCTGGTTGGATGGCGATGGCGGACCGGTCGTTCTGGAATCGGGCATGGACTTCTACGCCGGTCCGAGGATCAGTCCGGATGGGTCGAGGCTCGCGTGGACTGCGTGGAACCATCCCAACATGCCATGGGATGGAGCGGAGCTCTGGGTCGCCTGCTTCAATCGGGACGGAACCCTCGCCGAGCACACTCGCGTGGCCGGCGGACCCGTCGAGTCCGTGGTGCAGCCCATGTGGTCGCCGGCTGGGGTACTCCACTTCGTGTCGGACCGGACCGGTTTCTGGCATCTGTACCGTTGGCGCGATGGCCGCGTCGAGGCGCTGACGAATGGCGAGGCCGAGTTCGGGCGTCCGCACTGGACGTTTGCGAACCCAACCTACGGGTTTGCCGCGGCCGATCGCATTATCTGCTCGTACGTGACGCGTGAGGGCTGGCATCTCGCGAACCTTGATACCAGAACACGCCGCCTCGAGGCGTTCGACCTCCCGTACACGCACATCGAGCAGGTGCAGGTGAGCGAGCGCGAGGCGGCCTTCCTCGGCGGCTCGCCCGGTGAGACCACGTCCGTGGTCGTGCTCGATCTCGCTTCCGGCGCGTCGTCCGTCGTCACGCGGAGCGCACGAGTCGACATCGAGCCCGGCTACCTGTCGAGTCCGTCGTCCATCGAATTTCTGACGACCGGCGGGCGGACCGCCTACGGACTGTTCTACGCGCCCCGGAACCAGGACTACGTCAGCCCGGCTGGCGAGCGTCCACCGCTGCGCGTGATTAGCCACGGTGGCCCGACGGATGCTGCTTCCCGAGCGCTTCAGCTGACGATTCAGTTCTGGACGAGCCGGGGGATCGCCGTGCTCGACGTCGACTATGGCGGGAGCTCCGGCTACGGGCGTCCGTACCGGGAGCGGTTGAACGGGTCATGGGGCATCGTGGACGTGGATGACTGCATCAACGGTGCGCGGCACCTGGTGGATCGCGGCGAGGTCGATGGCGCCCGGCTGGCCATCGAGGGGGGCAGTGCGAGCGGCTTCACGACCCTCTGCGCTCTGGCCTTTCACGACGTCTTCCAGCTCGGTGCGTGTTATTTCGGTGTCAGCGATCTCGAGGTGCTCGCGCGCGACACGCACAAGTTCGAGTCGCGTTACCTCGATCGCCTGGTGGGCCCATATCCCCAGCGCACTGACCTCTATCGCGAGCGATCGCCGATTCACCACGTCGAGGGCTTGTCGAGTCCCGTCATCTTCTTCCAGGGGCTGGAGGATCGAGTCGTGCCGCCGAATCAGACGGCGCTGATGGTTCAGGCGCTGAGTGACCGTCAGGTGCCGGTTGCCTGCTTGACGTTCGAAGGTGAGCAGCACGGATTTCGGCGCGCCGACACCATTCGGCGATCACTCGAGGCGGCACTGTACTTCTATGGACGCGTTCTCGGATTCGAGCCGGCCGACACCCTCCCGGCGATCCCGATCGAGCACCTGCCAGCCCGAAGCCCAGAGCCGTGACCACTGCTCGCTGAGCCCCGATCCGTGGTCCCCGACGCCCGCTTCCCCGCGTCCCACCGAGCGCGAGACAATTCCGTCCAGGACCGCTACAATACGTGGTTGGTTCGGCCGTAACTGGCCCCCTGCAGCGCTCTCGGTTCCAGGCCGGCGCGGCATGCCCGACGCTCTTTCATTCGTTCCATAGCCTTTATCCTTGTGAGAGAGGAGCACCACCGTGAAGATGACACCTGGCAAGCTGGCGGGCATGAAGGCCGTCTCGAACGCGCGCGGCGTGATCGCGGCCGCCGCGATGGATCAGCGCGGCTCGCTCAAGAAAGCGCTGGCCAAGGAGAGGGGCGGCGACGTCTCGGACGCCATGATGGGCGAGTTCAAGGCGGCCGTGACCGAGGTCCTGACGCCGCACGCGAGCGCGATCCTTCTGGACCCGCAGTGGGGCCTCGAGGCCTCGAAGCGACGCGCCTCCAACGCGGGGCTGCTGCTGGCGTACGAGGAGAGCGGGTATGACAATACGCGCCCAGGCCGTCGGCCGGATCTGCTGCCCGACTGGTCGGTCCGTCGGCTGAAGGAGGCTGGCGCGAACTGCCTCAAGATCCTGCTGTACTACACGCCGTTCGAGGATGACGCCGTGAACGAGGAGAAGCATGCCTGGGTCGAGCGGATCGGCGACGAATGCCGAGCGAACGACCTACCGTTCTTCCTCGAGTTCGTCGGCTACGACCCGGCGGGCGGCGACGAGAAGGGCGCCGAGTTCGCCAAAGTCAAGCCCGAGGTCGTCAAGGGGAGCATGGCCGAGTTCACGAAGGACCGCTATGGCGTCGACGTGATGAAGGTCGAGGTGCCCGTCAACATGAAATATGTCGAGGGCGCGAGATCGTTCGTGGGGCCGGTTGCCTACACGCGCGATCAGGCCAAGCAACTCTTCCTGGACGCCGCTGCGGTTGCGACGAAGCCTTTCATCTACCTCTCGGCAGGCGTGAGCAACGGAGAGTTCACCGAGGCGCTCGAACTGGCGGCCGAATCTGGCGCGAAGTTCTCCGGCGTGTTGTGTGGCCGTGCGACCTGGAAGGATGGCATCCCCGTCTACGGCAAGGAGGGCGATGCGGCCTTCCGGGCGTGGCTGTCGGGCGAGGGCGTCGTGAACATCAACAACGTCAACAAAGGCATTGAGCCGGCGACACCCTGGTTTCAGATCTACGGGGCCAGCTCGGCCGACGCGTTGGCCTGAGTCGGCCGGCGGAACATGTCACGAGGGCCCGCACGCGCGGCCCTCGTGCTTCCAACCGGATCTGGCCGTCCGGCGTGGAGCCGACCACGGCCGGACCCGCCGGATTCGATGGGGGAGTGCGTGAGCGAGCCGGACGTCCCGCGTGCTACGGTCGACGCCTCCGTCCGGACGATCCCCACGACCATTCACGGCCGCTATCTCGTTGCCCGGCCAGCCGAAGCGCCGGCGGGCCTGCTCGTCGGGTTTCATGGGTACGGCGAGAGCGCCGAAGATCATCTCGCCGAGCTTCGGCAGCTGCCAGAAACACGCGACTGGATCGTCGTGGCGATCCAGGCTCTGCATCGTTTCTACACGCGTCGCGGATCCGTGGTCGCCAGCTGGATGACCAGCCAGGACCGCGAGCTGGCCATCGTCGACAACATCGCCTACGTGAGGGACGTCGTCGCCTGCGTCATCCAGGCGGAGGGCGTGCCGTCGCGTCTCGTGTACGTCGGCTTCTCGCAGGGGACAGCGATGGCCTGTCGAGCCACCGCGTACGCGGGACATCACGCGGATGGTCTCGTACTCCTCGGCGGCGACATTCCACCCGAGGTCGGCGAGGATGACACCGCGATGCGGTTGCCGGTTCTGATCGGCCGCGGGCATCGTGACGATCTGTACACGCAAGAAACGCTCGAGCACGATGTCACCTGCCTCGCCCGCCGCGGCGTGCGGGCCGAGACGGTCGTCTTCGACGGCGGTCACGAGTGGACCGACGAGTTCCGACGCGCGATGGGGCGCTTCGTCGCGAGGTTGACCTGATCTCGTGTCCCCGATCCCTGATCCCTGATCCCTGACCCCTGATCCCTGGAGTATTCCGATGACCACGTGGCCCGTCCTGACGCTCGCCGGCGGCCCCGTTCAGGTGACCGATCGCACGCTGCGCGATCAGTCACGCCCGGTGCTGTATCACAACGACCCGGCGTTCAAGGAGCTGTTCGCTCATACCTGCGACTTGCTCCAGCAGGTCTATCGCACGAAGTACGACGTCGTGATCATGCAGGGTGAGGCGCTGCTCGGGCTGGAGGCCGCGGCGGCTTGCCTGCTGTCACCTGGTGACAAGGTGCTCAACCTCGTCTCCGGGGTGTTCGGGAAGGGCTACGAGTACTACATCGAGAAATACGGCGGCACGACCGTGGAGCTTGCCGTCCCCTACGACGAGGCGATCGATCCGGACGACGTGCGGCGGGTCCTGGACGCGCAGCCGGACATCAGGTTCCTTTCCGTCGTCCACTCGGAGACGCCGTCGGCGACCGTCAATCCCATGGAAGCGATCGGCCCGATCGCGCGTGAGCGCGGCGTGTTGACGATCGTCGACACCGTGTCCGGGCTGGGAGGCGAGCTGCTCAGCCCCGAATCGTGGGGCATGGATGTGGCGATCGCCGGACCGCAGAAGTGTCTCGGTGGACCTCCCGGGTTGACCCTGATGGCTGTCAGCCCGGCGGCCTGGGAGGCGATGGAGCGACGAGAGGCACCGCTGCGCGGCAGCTACCTGTCGATCCTCGATTGGAAGGACAGCTGGATCGATCATGGCCGGTTTCCCTACACGCCATCAGTCAGCACCATCTACGCGCTCGAGTCGGTGCTCACGCAGGTGCTCGAAGAGGGGATCGAGCGACATGCCGCCCGCCACCAGACGATCGCGCGAGCGTGCCGAGCGGGCGTTCGGGCCCTTGGCCTGAAGCTCTGGGCTGCGCGCGAGGAGATCGCCGCTCCGTGCGTCACCGGCGTGGCGATGCCGGAGGGCATCGAGGACGAGGCGTTGCGCGGCCTGATGCGCGATCGATACGGGGTGATGATCTCCGGCGGATACGGAGATCTCGCCGGCAAACTCTTCCGACTGGGCCACATGGGACCGGCCGCGCATCCGACCTACCTGGCGGCCCAGCTCGCCGTGCTCGAGCGGGCGCTCGCCGATCTCGGTCATCCCGTGCAGCTCGGCGCCGGCGTCGGCGCGGCGATGGAGGCGCTGGAGGGGTGGGGTCGGGAGTAAGATAGCGACACACCGTGCCTGACCTCGCCACTCGACTCGCGTCCGTGGTGGTGCCGCTTGCCCTCGTCGGCCTGGCGATCTCGAGCTACTTCACTGCGGTCGCGTACCGCTGGATTCAACCCGATGCCCGATGGGTGCCGCCCGTGTGCCGGCTTGGGCCGGACACGTGTGCCCAGGTGGTTTTTACCTCCCAGGCACGGGTATTCGGCCTGCCCAACTCGGTGCTGGGTCAGGTGTATTACCTGGCACTGATCGTCGGTGGAATTGGCGGCTGGCTGTCGACGGCGCCGGTCTACTGGCTGGCGGTGACCGCCAGCCTCCTGACCGTGGCGCTCGCCGTATATCTGAGCTACTCGCTGCTGTTCCGGCTCCGAGTCCGGTGCGTCCTCTGTTTCGCGGCGCACGCGATCAATCTGGCGATTCTCTTGCTGCTCCTCTGACCCGGTTCAAGGATCAACCCGCCCAACCTGCTTACCGCTCCCCGGTTTCGGGCCCATCGATGGTGACGCGGCAGAGCACGCGGTTGTCGAGCTTGAGGCTCTTCGTCCAGACGAACTCGGCGTCGCCGAAGAGCGAGGCGTACTCTACATAGGCCGTGCTGCCGGTGACGGCGTCGGCAGGGTACGTCGCCGCCGATTGCCACGACGTCGCATCGAATCCCGGCTCCATCCAGTCTGCTGGCACCTCGTAGTGCAGCGCCGCGCATTGTTCCGGGTGCGCGAGGCAGTCGGGCTCAACGGGGCATCCGCTGGTGTCTCGCCCGTCGCCGACGCAGCTCGCTGCGTCGACCGGCGCCACGTAGAACACCTGACACGACCAGTCGGCATTGGTGATGGTGCCGTCGCTGAACCTGGCGATGAACCCGCCGTCTCCGACGTTGTAGCTGTCGTACTCCATGCCGACGCCGAGATGCGTGCCCCAATCGACGAGCTGAACGGCCACGGTCAGGGGGTACTCGGCCTGGAACCGGACGACGCTCGAGTTGAACGGCGTGAAGCCGATCGAATCCCGACAGACGTACTCGCCGTTCACGTAGAGCTCGAAGAAGTTGTCGCCGAACAGCCAGCCGGTGATCTCGTCACCGCCCTCGTCGATGACATGCGTCGACAGCTCCGTCTCGTAGTCAGGGTTGTCGCCGGTGCCGGCGCAGTCGTTGTACAGATCGACGCAGGTGGGACCCGAGGCGTTGATCGAGGCGGGCACGGTCCAGAGTCGACCGGAGTCGTCGGCCACGGTGCCACACATCGCTTCGACGAAGCGGGGCGCCGGGCCAGGACAGGAAGGCTGAGACCCGCACTCGAAGACGTTCTGCGCGAAGCCGCGAGTCATCGTCGGCCCGTCCCCACCAGGCGGGACAGGTTGCGCGAGCGGCGAGGATGCTGCCGCCGTTCGTGTGGCTGGCGAAGCCGAGGGCTCGTTCACACACGCGACCATCGTCAGAAGTGCGGCGATCGGGGCGCCGTAGGCTGCGCGGCGAGAGAAGGTAATCGTCATCATGGCTCCTGACTACGATGTCTCGTACGAGGGCCCCGGCTGTGCCTGTGCAAGTCCAAGAAACAGTGCAGCCCACATGGCTCCGGATTGTACATCTTCGGCACTCGGCCTCACGGCCACAGGGATGCCGAGTGACTCGGAAACAGATAGACTCTGTGACACGAGGACCAAATACGTCATGCACAAGTGGATGTTGTTGGGAGTGTTGGCAATAGCCGGGTGTGGATCTGTGGAGCCTCCGGCCGGTGGAGGCAACTCCACCGCAGATGATTCCCCCGGCCCCGTCGCAGGCGCCGTGGAGCCACCGGAGGTAGAGGGTGAAGCGGAAGCCCCCGAATACTCGATTGCCTCTGATTCGATCGGTCCCGCGAAGCTGGGTATGACCCTGGGAGAGCTTCGGCAAGCGCTCGGGAATCGATTGACGCTAGGCGAGCCAGGGCCGTTCCGGGTGGATTTCGATGCGATTCCGGTACTGGATGGGGACCAGGTGTTGTTCTACATCATGTATGGCAGCGGATCGCCAATGCAGGACGACGACGCTATTGAATATCTCGCGACAGATAACCCACGCGTCGTGACGCCGGAGGGGATTGGCGCGGGGTCGACGATTGCCGCTGCGGAAGAGGTCTATGGCCCGGCGACGCTGGGATACAACGTTGAGGCGGAATCCCGAGAGGGGCTGCAGTTCGAGAACTTTCCTTGGGCGAACTATTGGATCCAGCCGGAGGTGTGGGCGGGTGCTGCTCGGTTTGCCGGTGTGTATGGCGAGTCCGACACGTCCAGCTATCGGCAGACGACCGAATATCGGGAGGATGCGGTCATTGGGTCGATCGTCATCGACTCGAGATTCTAGCGACCCGTTCCCGCGCGTTTGCACCGGTGCCCGCCGAGCGACATGATCCTCATCGTGAAGACTGCCGATCTGATTCCCGCCTGGATTCCGCTGCTGCTGGTGCTGTCTCCGGCCATCCTCCAGGGCCAGCGCGGTGCGATGCACACCCTGCCCCTGACGCCCTCCAACGTTCACTGGGGACACTACGACGCGAGCCTGCCGCCCGTCCTGAGGATCCGCTCGGGGGACCGGGTTCGGGTGGAGTCACTCGTTGCACGAGGACTCGGGCGGATGCGAGATGCCGGCGCCCCGGAGAGTGACTTCAGCCCGGCGATGCTCGAGGTGGAGCGTACGGTCACGGAGCGGGGCCCGGGTGCTCATCCGCTCACGGGACCGATTTACGTGGACGGAGCTGAACCGGGTGACGTGCTGGAGGTCCGGATTCTCGAGACCGAGCTCCTGATGCCGTCCGGCGTGTCGGCCTTTCGACAAGGTGGGGGAGCTCTCCCGAACTCTTTCGAGGGCAGTGGACTGAGGCTCTTCGAGCTCGATGCAGCGGCGGGCGTCGCGCGCATGGGGAGCGTTGCGACCATACCGCTGCGGCCCTTCTTCGGCTCGATCGGCGTGGCCCCGCCGCCGGGCCAGGGTCGCATTTCGAGCACGGCGCCAGGTGCGCACGTCGGGAACCTCGACAACAAGGAACTGGTTGCTGGCACCACGCTCTTCGTTCCGGTCCACACGCCTGGAGCTCTGCTGTCGATCGGAGACGGACATGCCGCACAAGGGGACGGCGAAGTGAGTGGAACCGCCATCGAGACGTCGCTGGGCGGCACGGTGCAGGTCATCCTGCATGCGGACCGTACCCTACGGTGGCCTCGGGCGGAAACGCCCACCCACTACGTGTCGATGGGACTGGATCCCGATCTCGATGAAGCTGCCCGGCTCGCGACTCAAGAGATGATCGATTTTCTCGTTCGGGACCGCGACATGGATCCGGCTGACGCCTACGTGCTGTGTTCCGTCGCTCTCGACCTTCGCATCACGCAACTCGTCGACGGCACGAAGGGTGTCCACGGGATGCTGGCCAGATCCCTGTTTCCCTCTGACACTGCGCCATAAACGAATTGCCGCCGCACGATCTCGTCGTCGGATTCGGAGCCCTACCGCGCCAGCTCAGCGAGGTCTCTCTATCCCCCGATGATGTCCCACCACATCTTCGCGGCGATCAGCCCGATCACGAGTCCGAGCAACCGAGCGAGGGCGGTCGCCGAGATCCGTCGGCTGACAATGGCCCCGATGCGCGCTCCGGGCAACGCGCCGGTCACGAGCGCCAGCGCGAGCATCCATTCGACCTGACCGGTCACTGCCTTCCCGAGCGTACCGGCGGTGCCTCCAAGCGCGACGATCGCCAGCGACGTGCCAAGCGCAATCCGTACAGGGACGTTCAAGAGGTAGATCATCATCGGGACGAGCAGGAACCCGCCTCCGGCTCCCACCATGCCGACAAGGAATCCGGTCACACCCCCGAGTGCGACGGCCGTCACGCGATTGAAGTGCAGATCGCCGACGCTCGCCTCACCGAGCCGTCGTCGGGCGCCCCCGAGCATGATGAGGGCAGCGAGCACCGCAAGCGACGCGAACAACCCCATTAACGCGGAGGCGGAAACGAATCCCGAGACCATGCCGCCGGCCAACGAGGCGAGCATCGTGCCCAGCCCGAGCGTCATCACGAGGCTCGATTCCACGTTGTCCTCCTGGCGGTGGGCGAGCATCCCCGTGATTCCGGCCGCCATCACCTGCACCAACGTGATGCCGGCGACGACGTGGATGCCGAGCGCCGGAACGTCGAGCAGCGGAGGGACGTACAGGAGCAGCGGGATCATCACGATCGCCCCGCCGATCCCAACCAGTCCCGCGATGAAGGCGCCGGCGAACCCCAGCCCGATGAGCGCGGCGAATTGCGTCGACTGCAGGCCGGCGAGCAGAACGGCAGCGACCCACGCGGCCACCAGAGCGGGCACTGGACCGCTGGCCTTGTCGAGTGCGGCGCCGGCCCCGGCGACCGCCTGGCGCTGTCGCTTGCGCCAGGCCCGCGGGGGCGGCTCGCTGGGCGGCGTTGGTTTCGGATCGATCGCAGGATCGGTCATCAGGGGCGGCGAGGCGGCGTCAATTGGTTGGCTACCGCCCTTTTGGCACGTACATGCCGTCGAATACCGTGCTCCAGGTCTGGCCGCCATCCTTCGACGACAGCCAGTGCTGGCGCACCGATCCATCCAGTCGAAGCTGCCAGCTGCTCCGCTGGAGCATCGCGACGCCCTCGCGGTCCGGTCGTCATACCGGTCAGCGTCATGGTGTCACCCTCGAGTGAGCCCTCGAGTTGCAGCAGCAAGCCCAGCTGTCGAGCCAGGTCTGGTGCCACTGTCCGGTCGACTGATCATACGTGTTGAAGCTGTGACCCATCCTACCAAAGGCGGGGTCTGGAAGCGCGAGGCACCGCCGGGCGGCGGCGCCCCATCGGACGGGCCACTAGACCCCTTCGGGCACGCCGACCGGCGAGGGGCCCCTGAACAGCGACCAGCGAAGCGCCAGCGGCGTGATCAGGGTCGTGACGATGACCATGAGGACGACGGCTGAGAACAGTCCATCGGTGACCACGCCGAGGCCCTTGCCGATACTGGCGAAGATCAGGCCGACCTCGCCGCGTGGAATCATGCCCAGCCCCACCGACAGGCGGTCCATACCGGCGCCGGCTCCGAGGCCGGAGACCAGTTTGCCGATGATGGCCATGACGGTGATGGCGCCGGCGAGGGCGATCGTGTCGCCTTCCATGAACGCGCCCAGGTTGACCTGGAGCCCCATCAGCACGAAGAAGACCGGCGCGAAGATCGCCTCGAGCGGACCAATGAGGTTCTCCATCGTGAAGTGGTCCTCGTAGTGGTCGGCGAAATGCTCCTCGCTCAGAATGAGTCCGGCGGCGAATGCGCCGACGATTGTCGCAAGCTCGATCATGTTCGCCATCCAGCTCATCAGGAAGGCGAGTGCCAGCGGGAACAGCAGCTTGCCGCGCTCCGGCTCAATTCGCCGAACGATGCCGACCGCCCAGCCCACGAACCGTTCGCCGAAGATGACCACGGTGCCCAGGAACAGGATCGACATCAGGGAGATCCGTCCCACTTCGCTCAGCTGCACCTCACCCGTGGCGACGATCCCCACGACGACCGCCAGGATGATGAGGCCCAGGATGTCGTCGATGACCGCGGCTCCGAGGATGGTCTTGGCTTCTTCCGTCTGGAGCTTCTTCAGGTCCTTGAAGACCCGCGCTGTGATCCCGACGCTCGTGGCGCAGAGCGTCGCGGCGATGAAGATGTGCACCGGCATCCCGACGTCGGGCAACAGCCACAGTGTGGCCACGAGGCTGAGCCCGAATGGCGCCACGATGCCGATGATGGCCACGATCGTCGCGCGAGGTCCGACTCGAAGCATCTCCTCGACGCTCGATTCGAGCCCGACCATGAAGAGCAGCAGGATGACGCCAAGATTCGAGAACAGCCAGAGCGCGAAGCCCATGAGCACGAGGGTGGCGCCGTCCGGGCCGGTGACCACGTCGATCAGGCGCCGCCCCACGCCGCCCGGCGCCAGCTCGACAGCGGAGAATACCTGCGCGGCGGCGGCGTCGAGCGAAAACCCGTTGCTCCACATCTCGGCGAACATCGGCTGGGCATCGCCGAGATGCATGATGAGCGTGAACAGCGGTGACCCCATGGCGTAGGCGATGTTCCCGACGAGCACGCCGATCAGCAGCTCGCCGAGTACCGATGGCTGTCCGAGCTTGATCGCTCCCCATCGGCCGATGGCCGCGGCCAGCATGATGAGCGCCAGCTCGAGCATGATGGTCGAGAAGGGGTCCGTGTGTCCGCCCGCCTCGTGCGCCTCGTCTGCAGGTTCCTCGGCCGGCGCGGCAGCCCCAGGTTCCGGCTGCGTCGCGTCGTCCTCGGGGGACCCGGCCGCCGGCTGCTGCGTGGCTTCCAGGACGACCCTCGAGGCGTCACTGGTGACGCCATGTGGGCTAGTCAGCGTGGAGGCTACGAGCTGGACCGCCGGTCCACACAGCATGGCGCTGACCAGAAATATGCCGAGGCGACGAACGCTGCCGATGCTGAGCCTCACTGGATTCTCCCTCTGGTGTGCGACGACGCGGGTTCAATAGGCGACCAGTGTTTCGGCTCTAGCCGCCCCGACGTTAGGACGCGGATGGACGAAAACCTATGCGAAACATCAGCGAATACAGGATCGGGACTGCCCTCCACCTCGGGATCGAGGACGAACGCGGCCACCACCGGCTTGTCGAGCGGTCCGAGTCGGCAGACGTGTGCGGAGGCCACCGGTCCGAGCGTGAGTACGAAGTCGACGTCCGGGTCGGCCAGCAGGGCATCGACGGCGCGACTCACACCGGCGAGCGTGAAATTCGATTCGATCCGCTTGTCATCTGGAAACTGCAGGTCGAACTCGCCTCGAATCAGATCGCGAATCTCGCTGCTGAAGATGTTCATCAGCTCCGCGTTCCGCTCCCACGGGCCGACCAGGACAACGACGACACCCACGATCGGGGCCTGGGCCCACCCGGTGACGGGTGTACAGAGGAGCAACACGCCGACGGCCCACGAGGCCACGAATCTGATGACGTCTTCTCGGCAGCTGGTCATGATCGTTCGATCTTCGTCTTGACCGCTCCGAGGCCGTCCTGCACGACGTGCAGCTCGTCGTCGACCTTCTCCAGACGCTCGCGTTCCCCGCGAACGAAACGCGTGTACGGCGCGATGGCGTCCTGGATGCGATCCTGATTGCGCCGCACCTCGCGATCGAATTGCTTCGACAGGGGCTCCATCAGTTGTTCACGCATCGCGCCGATCTTCTGTCGGAGCGTCCGCTTGGCTTGCTGGCGACGCAGGGGGATGACGAACAGGCCGAGGACTGCCACCGTGCCGGCAGCGAGAATGCCGGTCACGTCCGCAACGGTGGTCGAGGCGAGCATCGAAACCACGGCACCGAGGCCGATCGCCCCCGCCTCGGCCAGCGCCGTGCCGGCCACGGCCATCCCGACCGATTCCGCCATCTGGCTGGCCTCCTTGCCCTGGTCGTAGCTCTCGATCGCCTGCTGGGCGGATCGCCCGACCGTGTCGATGAGGTGCGCGCGATCGTAGTTGAACGTGCCACCGACCTCGCCCACGATCCGATCGGCGTGAGCCGTTCGGCGCGTCTGCAGTCGGTCCATGACCCCCTGCCATTGGCGCAGGTCGCTGGCGACTAACCAATCGATGGCGTCGCTGACGTTGCGTTCGATGGCCTGGGGGGTGTCGCCGACGACCTTCCGTTCGAAGTCCGCCTTGAGCTTCGCCTTGTTCAGCAGGTCCAGGGCGCGGCTGAGCTGCAGGGTCTCGTCGAAGAACTCGATGCCACGATGCTCGAACTCATGCAGCACGTTGTCGACCTGCGACAGGCGGAACCGGAATTCGCGCCGCAGGTCGTCGCGATACGTCGCGAGCTGGTTGTCGATGTCGTCGATGGTCGCCACGTCCTCGCGCAGGACCTCGAGGCGTGACGCCGTGACGGCCAGCGTCGACTCGATGAGACGCAGGCCGACGCCCAGCGGATTCTGCAGCTTCAGACGGACGCGCTCCTCCTGGTTCAGCGTTCCGGCCACGAATTGCTCAAGCTCGTCGAAGCGGTCGCCGGCCGGGGCGGCTTCTGGCTCGGCCGCCAGCTTCCTCCGAATGGCCAGGCGCGCCGAGACCGTGAAGACGTCCGGAGTGGCGCCGAGCAACGCTCGAGCGCTGTCGGCAACGAACGCCTGGACGCGCTCGACCTCTTCGGTCGATTCCAGGATGTCGATCTTGTTGATGACGACCACCACCTTCTTTCCCCACTCGCGAATGGATTCGAGGAAGGTGCGCTCGCTCTCGGTGAACGGCCGGTCGGCAGACGTCACGAACAGTACGAGGTCCGAGCGCGGCACGAACTCGCTCGTGATCGCCTCGTGCTCGCGGTAGATGGCGTTCGTGCCGGGCGTGTCGACGATGTTGATCTCGCGGAGCAGTTCCACGGGTGCCGTGATCACATCGACCATCGCCTCCGTCGCTGTGATCTCCGACTCGTCCCCATGCGTCAGGATCTGCACGCGCGAGGTCGTCGGGGTGACCCCCTCCGTCAGCACCGCCTGTCCCAGCAGGGCGTTGATGAAAGCGCTCTTGCCCGCGTTGAATTCACCGACGATGACCAGGAGGAACAGCTGGTCGAGTTGACGGATCGAGCGGCTGAGGATCGCCTGGTCCTCGGCCGCGATGTCGAACTGCGCCAGCGCCACCTGGAGGCGGCTGAGCCACAGGCGCTCTTCGGCCAGTAGTTCCTCGCGTCGACGATTCAGAATTTGCTCGAGCATACGGTCCGGTGTCCGGCGTCCACAGCGGCCGTCGGTCGGCAGGCGTCATTGTAGCAATTGACGAGACGCGAGCGGCACTGGCGCCCGCGGCGCTTCAGTTCGTCGCGTCCTCGAGGTAGTGGTCGCGCAGAACGCGCTCGGCCGGCTTGAGGTGAGGCGAATAGTCGTTGTCGTCCAGACCGCCGTGGTCGAGATGCGTGAACCACTTCCACCAGTACACACCGCCGAGCCACGGCTGAGGCCACACCGCCTCGAAGAACGCCTCGTAGGCTTCGACCTGGAGGTCGAGGTTGACCGGCGCCTCGCGGTCGACCAGCCACGGGTGTTCCGTGGCGAAGTCGGCGCTTCGATAGCCGAGCTCCGTGAACACGACCGTGCGGTCCCACTGGCGCGCGAGCGCGCCGAGCCGGGAGACCATGGGCTGCCACGCCTCGACGAGGGCCTGGCGATCGGGCGACCGTCCGTCGACGAGCCGGAAGTAGGCGCTGAGTCCGATGAAGTCGAGCGCGTCCCAAAATGGGACGTCGTAGACGCCCTCGAACCCCGCGCCGTACGTCAGAGGGCCGTCGTAGACCTCGCGGATCTCGGCGATGAGCGCCCGCCACTGCGCTTCCCGGACAGTCGTCTTCTCGAGCTCGTTCCCGATGCAGAACGCGTCGGCGCCGGTCTCCTGCGCGAGACGGGCGTAGTGGAGCGTGAGGGCGCCGTAGGCGTCGAACCACGTCGCCCAGTCTGCCTCCGTCTGTTGCTCGATCAAGCCCACCCAGGCCGGTCGTCGAAGCCAGACGTGCGGCTTCATCATGACCTTGATACCGAGGTCGTGCGCCTGACGCGTCACGCGTCGGAACCGCTCGTCCGGATCGGTGCCGTCGCGGCTGGTGCCCCAGCGGATGTCGGTGTCGGTTGGCGCCGCCTGATAGGCATACGGCATGACCGAGATCCAGTTGACGCCGTTGGCTTCCAGCAGGCGAAGGGAGTTGGCGGATGCGTCGGATCCATACCCGCGGTCGGGACCGCGTCGGCCGCCCGAGTGGGCGTAGGACATCCCGCGATGCTTGGCGTCGGCGACCGGCGCTTCCGTCGCCGGTGTCTCCTCGGACGCGCCGCGAGCGCTCCAGACGACGCCGAGACTGACCGCCAGCAAGACAGCGTAGATGGGGGTGCGAACACTCACCTCCTTTAATATTAACCGAGTAGACGCTCTTCGGATACTGCAGCGGACGATCCAAGCCTCGCGGTTCTACCTGGCCCGGCGGGGTATAATCGACGCATCCGGAGTTGCCGGCCCGGACGCGACGCCAACCCATGGACACTTCAAGCCCCGGTTCTACGAGGCGATGACGGCCGACGACATCGGCTTGCAAGGCCGTGGGGCTCGCTTCCTCGTGATCGTCGCGAGCCTCGTCATCGTGGTCGCCGGCCTACGCGCTGCGGCCCCGCTACTCCTTCCGTTTCTCGTGTCGCTGTTCCTCGCGATCATCAGCCTGCCGTTGATGCTCTGGCTGCAGCGCATGCGGGTGCCGACCCCCGTGGCGGTCCTCTGCACGGTCCTGGCGGACGCCGCCGTCCTGGCGGCGCTGTTCTTCGTGGTGGGCCGGTCGTTCAACGAGTTCACGACCGCCGCGCCACGGTACCAGGAGCGCTTCCAGGAACTGGCGACGGTGTCCCTCAACTGGCTCGAGCGGATGGGCGTCCCGACGGCCGAATGGTCCTCGTTCGAGTTCATCAACCCGGGCTCCCTACTCGATCTGCTCGGGGGCACGCTGCGGAGCATCACCACCTTCCTGTCGAACACATTCCTCGTGCTGCTCACGATGATCTTCATCTTGTTCGAGGCCGCCGGCTTTTCCGGAAAACTGGTGGCCGCGTTCGGCGACCGGGTCACCGAGATCGATCGCCTGGGCTCGGTGACGCGTCAGGTGCAGCGGTATCTCGCCATCAAGACCCTGGTCAGCCTGGTGACCGGCATCCTCGTGGGTGTCTGGGTCTCGGTCCTTGGCCTCGGCTTTCCCCTCCTGTGGGGGCTGGTGGCGTTTCTGTTCAACTTCATCCCGAACCTCGGGTCGATCCTGGCAGCCGTGCCGCCCGTGGCGCTCGCGCTCGTGCAGTTCGGACCCGGGCGAGCGGCGGTGGCAGGCATCGGGTACCTCGTCATCAACATCGTGCTGGCGAACTTCATCGAGCCCAATCTGATGGGCCGCCGGCTCGGTCTCTCCACGCTGGTCGTGTTTCTCTCGCTCGTGTTCTGGGGCTGGGTCTGGGGGCCTGTGGGGATGCTGCTGTCCGTCCCGCTCACGATGGTCGTCAAGATCGCGCTCGAAAACACCGAGGATCTGCGATGGGTCGGAGTGATGCTCGGGGCCAACCCGCCGACGTTGCCTCGAACGCCGAGGCCCGAGGCGCCTCGGCAAGCATGAGGGCGCGCCGCCCGTCGCAGGTGCCGCGCCGTGCCTGAAACTCACGCCGGCCTCACGATCGCGGTGGCCCTGGCGGCGGGAGTCCTCGGGCAAAGCGTTGCCCGTCAGCTCCGCATTCCTGGCATCGTCCTGCTCCTCGGGCTCGGCGCCGTCCTCGGGCCCGAGGGACTCGCGTGGGTCGAGCCCGAGTCGCTCGGGCCGGCGCTGTTCGGCATCGTCGATTTCGCGGTCGCGGTAGTGCTGTTCGAGGGTGGGCTGAACCTCGAGTTGCACCGGCTCAAACGCCAGGAGTTGGTGATTCGTCAGCTCATCACCGTGGGCGCGCTGGTCACGATCGCGGGCGGATCATTCGCGGTCGGTGTCCTGCTGCGCTGGCCCTGGGAGCTCTGCCTGCTCTTCGGCAGCCTGATCGTGGTCACCGGCCCGACCGTCGTCACGCCCCTGCTCCGAGAGCTTCGGCTTCGGCCTCGCCTGACGACCGTGCTCGAGGCCGAGGGCGTGCTCATCGACCCGATCGGAGCGATCCTCGCGGTCTTGGCGCTGCAGTTGGCGCTCGTGCCGGCCACCCAGACCCTCGCCATTGGTCTGTCCGAGTTCGTGCTGCGGATGGGATTCGGCGTCGGCGCCGGCGTGATCGGCGGCTCCATGCTCGGGTGGTTGCTCCAGCGCCGGTCGCTGATCCCGGCAGGCTTCGAGAACATCTTCGCGCTCGCGTCCGTCATCCTGCTGTTCCACGGCGCCGACCACATGGTGGCCTACAGCGGCATCCTCGCGGTCACGGTCGCGGGCGTGATCGTCGGTAACCTCGACACGCCCGTTGGGCGCGAGCTTCGCGAGTTCAAGGACCAGCTCACGATCATGCTTGTCGGGTTGCTGTTCATCCTGTTGGCGGCCGACATTGCCATCGCCGACATGCGGTCGCTCGGTTGGCGTGGTGCGGCCGTCGTGGCGCTGCTGATTCTGGTCGTCCGACCCCTGAATGCTTGGATCTCGACACGCGGATCGGGCCTGTCGACGAAGGAGAAGATCTTCATCGGGTGGCTCGCGCCGCGCGGGATCGTCGCGGCCGGCGTGGCGTCGCTGACCGCCGTCGGCCTCGAGAGCCAGGGTATCGCCGGCGGCGCAGAAGTCAGGGCGCTCGTCTTTCTTACCATCGCGGGGACCGTCGTGCTCGCGGGTCTGACGGCGGCACCTGTGGCCTCACTGCTTCGGCTTCGCCTGCCCGGGCGCGATCGGGTGGCCATACTCGGGGCGCAGGGCCTCGGGCTGGCGCTGGCGAACGAGCTTCGAGAAGCGGGGCGAACCGTCGTCTTCCTCGACTCCGACCCGCGGCGGTGCCGGCAGGCCGAGGAGGCGGGGTACCCGGTCGTGTTCGGCGACGCCTTGACGGAGAGCACGCTCCTGAGGGCGCGTATCGAGCTCGTGGGCACGGTCGTCGGCCTGACCTTCAACGACCATCTGAATAGCCTGTTCGTCGGTCAGGCGCGTAAGCTGTTCGGCGTGCCAAATGGGTACGTCTCGGTCGAGTCGCTCGAGGGTGTCAAGCCGCCCGAGCACGTGCAGATGTACGAGGGTCGCGTGCTCTTCGACGGCCCGCACGAACAGGAGTGCTGGGACGTTCGAATACGACACGGCTACGTGAAGCTCGAGCGGATGACGTTCGAGCCGGTCGAGCGACCGGACGAGACGGACGAACTGGCCGCCGACGGGGTGGCGCCGGAGCCGGAGGCCGCCGGCGCGGCTACGCCCGCGACCGCGACGCCGGCCGCCCTGGCGGCGATGAACCAGGATGCCTACGTGACCCTGACCGTCAGGCGAGGGGACATGGTACGGCCGATGTTCATGCGTTTCGAGCCACGGAAGGGCGACATCGCGACCGTGGCGATCCACTCGCTCGAGCGAGAGGACGCCCTCGCCAGACTCGCCGCGCTCGGCTGGCGGATCCCTCCGCCGACGCCGGAGCCGATGCCGGAGACGCAGCCCGAGGAGCCAGACGGTGACCTTGCCACGGACGTTGGCGTGGTCCGTGAGCTGGAGGCAGAGTCGGCTCCGGCAAGTCCCGCGTCGTCCATGGACGGCGCGCCGATGGCGGACTCCCCGTCGACCGAATCGCCGCAGCCAGGGCCAGACTCGCCGAACCGGAAGTCCGAAGCCTGACGGCCGACACCTGCAACGCCACGACGGCCGGCATCCGAGCCGTCGCATCCCTACTGGACGGGCTCTTGGTTGATGGGTGGCGGCGACCGACGGAGCTCGCACCTTCGCGACCGTAATGCCGATCATCACGATCGACGACTTCAACGACCCGGCGATCGCCGAGTACCGCCTGGCGGCTCAGCCGGCGCAGATCAAGCGTCACGGGCTGTTCGTTGCGGAGAGTCGTCTGGTCGTGCGAGAGTTGCTGGCCAGTCGACGATTCGAGACGTGCTCGGTACTCGTGACGCCGGCCGCGCTCGACAGCTTGCGCCAAGGATTCGCCGGGCGACTCGATGAACTTCCCGTCTACGTCGCGAGCCATCAGCTCATGGAGCGCGTGGTCGGCTTCGACGTGCATCGCGGCTGCCTGGCGCTCGGGCGGCGTCCCGAGTCCACGAGTGGGCTGCCGCTGCCACAGTTGATGCAGGCCGCGCTCGTCGTGATCCTGGAAGACATCGGAAACCCGGACAACATCGGCGGCATCTTCCGCAACGCCGCGGCGTTCGGCGCAGGCGCGGTGCTCCTGAGCCCGCATTGCGGCGACCCGCTGTATCGCAAGGCGATCCGAGTGTCCATCGGCGCGACGTTGCGGGTGCCGTTCGGGACCGTCGACGACTGGCCGGCCGGGCTCGACCGGTTCCGGTCCCTGGGGTTCACCATCGCAGCCTTGACTCCCGACCCCGCCGCGACCGACATTGGCGCATTCGTACCGCCGCCGGACGCCCGCGTGGCCTTACTCCTCGGGTCGGAGGGACCCGGGCTGGGCGAAGCCGCTGCCGCGATGGCAGATGTGCGGGTGCGGATTCCGATGGCCGCCGACGTCGACTCGCTCAACGTGTCAGCCGCGGCCGCCATCGCGCTCCATCATTGGACGAGCGTTCGATGATTGACGCGGTGGACGTATGAGGAGGGACCCCGGCATGCAGGTCGCCCGCAGACTGCCGATCGTGGGTGTGATGGGCTCGGGCGTCGAGGAGCATGGCGACCGGGCCGAGCCCCTCGGGCGCTGGCTGGCGCGGCAACCGGCGCATCTCCTGACAGGCGGCGGGGGAGGTGTGATGATTGCCGTGAGCCGCGCGTTTGCCGGCGAGCCCGGTCGGCGCGGTCTCAGCCTGGGCATCCTGCCGTCAGGCGCCGATGGAGCCGGACCACCGCCCGGCTACCCGAACGCGTGGATCGAGGTTCCCATCACCACGCATCTCGACCGGACCGGTAGCGCTGGCGCCGATCCGCGCTCGCGCAATCCGATCAACATCCTCACCTCGACCGTCATCGTCGCCTTGCCGGGCGGGGCCGGCACCGCGAGCGAGGTCCGATTGGCGGTACGCTACGGTCGTCCCGTTATCGGCTACCTGCGGTCGCGAGACGAGATACCCGACTTGCCCTCCGAGGTTCGTGTCACCTCAGATTTCGCCGACGTGCAGGCATTCGTGACGGCGGGACTGGCCGACTTTGCACCATGAGCCCAGCCCGCCCTCGACTGCGCCTGATTCACTGGAACGCTCGCGAAGCCCGCACCCGCGCGGCGAGCCTGCGAGACGCCGGCTACCAGGTATCCTGGGGCGCTCCGGCCGACATCGCAGGATTGAGAGTGCTGCGGACGCGGGTGCCGGCGGCCGTCGTGGTGGACCTCACAAGGCTTCCGGCGCAGGGTCGCGACGTGGGAATCTTGCTACGGACCTGGAAGTCGACCCGGCAGGTGCCTCTGCTCTTCGTTGGCGGCACCCCGGAAAAGGTAAAGAGGACTCGACAGCAACTGCCCGATGCGATCTACACGCCGTGGAGTAGAATTCGTGGCGCCCTGGGGCGGGCGCTGGCGACTCCGGTCATCGATCCGGTGGTGCCGGCTTCGGTGATGGCTGGGTATTCGGGGACCCCGCTACCGAAGAAGCTCGGGATCAAGCCGGATTCAATCGTCGTGCTCGTGGGCGCTCCGGATGGGTTCGAGCGGACGTTGGGCGCGCTTCCATCCAACGCGACCGTGCGGCGTCGCGACGCCGGAGCCCGCGAACTGACGCTCTGGTTCGTCCGTCGTCGTCGAGATCTCGAGCGACGGATCGCGAGTGTCGCACGTCGTCTGGGTGCGGGTGGACTGTGGATTCTCTGGCCCAAACAGGCATCCCCGCTGGCGCCCGATTTCACCGAGAAAGACGTCAGACGGGTCGGCCTGGCCCACGGTCTCGTTGACTTCAAGGTGTGCGCTGTCGACGCCGACTGGTCGGGCCTCAAGTTCGTGTGGCGAAAGGGGGCCCGATCGCCGGTGACATGACCCACTGCCCAGCTTCGAACAGTGTTAGTGTACGGCGCGACGATCGCCATGTCTCTGGAGGAACCATGAAACGTCTCGGCATCCTGGGATGCGCCGGCCTTCTGGCGGGGGCGCTTGCCGCGTGCGGGCCAGCGAACGACCCGCCGCCCGAGCCGGAGCTGGAGCCCGCCACGGTGAATCCGCTGCGGGAGTTCGGCATCACCGCGAACAACGTTTTCTTCTACTACGACGACGTCGAACAGGCGACCGAGTTCTATACCGAGACGCTTGGGCTGCAGGTGGCAGCCGACTACGGGTTCGCCAAGATTCTCCGCGTCGCCCCGACGTCGTACATCACCCTGGTCGATGCCGCGGAGGGAATGCATTCGACCGACGAGCCCAAGAGCGTCGCGATCGCTCTGGTCACCGATCAACTGGACGAGTGGTACGCGTATCTCTCGAGCGCCGGGGTCGAGATGCGTGGGCCGTTCGAGCCGACAGAGGGCCGGCCGCACGACGGGTTCGTCGCGTACGATCCGGAGGGGTACTACCTCGAGTTCGAGCGGTTCAACCCGCATGCCGAGAACGAGCGTTTGATGCCCGTCCTCGACACCACCGCGTCGCTTGCCGTGTCGGCCCAGGGCGTCCCGGAGGGGCTCGGCTTCAAGGCGACGATCCTCTGGACCTACTACAACGACATGGAGGCGATCCAGCGTTTCTACGAGGAGAAGTTGGGCTTCGAGCTGATCGTGGATCAGGGCTGGGCGAAGATCTACCAGACCTCGCCGTCGGGCTACTTCGGTCTTGTGGACGGCGCGCGTGGCATGCACGAGGCCACCCCGGACAAGGCGGTCACCGTCTCGTTCCTGACCGACGATATCGACGGGTGGTTCGGGTACGTGCGTGACAGCTCGGCGTTCGAGTTGCGGACCGACGAGCTGCTCTCGGAGAGCGATCGCGTCAACGTCTTCGTGGGGTACGATCCGGAGCACTATTTTCTGGAGTTCGACACGTTCGTCGAGCATCCGGACAACGAGGCGTTGTTGGAGCAGCTGCGAACCCGCTGATTCCCGGATGTCCCACCGCCGGGCGCGAAGGCTTCGTCAGCGACCGCCGGAGCCAGGGGCCCGAGGCCGGCCATGACGGCGATGCTGGCGAGCGCGATGACGACGGGGCCGAATGGTCGACGGGGCACGATCATGGTCCTCCTGTAAGCGGTTGGCTGGGTCAGAGCCCGGCCATCCGAAGAATCTACGCGCTGTCGCGGTGTACGGTCTCGGGCGAGAACGCCGGCACGCACACGGCCACGTACTCGGCGCCCCCGGGCTCGGGGCTACTGTACCGGATCCACTCGCCCGGGTTCGTCACGACGGCCTGGCCGGCACGGACCTCGAGTTCGCCGCCCTCGAACTCGACCCGCATCATGCCGGTCAGCACGAGCGTGATCTCTTCGAACTCGGGTCGCTGTCCTGGCTCGCTCCAGCCCTCGGGCGACTTCATGCGAGCCAGGCTGAAGCCCTCATGGCCGGTGTTGACCAGGCCGGCGTACTCCTCGATGCGTTTCGGGGGGTGCCCGGCGGGCGGCACGACGGTCGGTTGCGCGATGAGGTGGGGCATGGTCGCTCCGTCGGGATGCGTCAGCCGCCAAACGTCACGCCTTGGGCCAGCGGCAGCTCGGTGCTCCAGTTGATCGTGTTCGTCTGGCGGCGCATGTAGGCCTTCCATGCGTCGGATCCGGACTCTCGACCGCCGCCGGTCTCCTTTTCGCCGCCGAAGGCGCCGCCAATCTCGGCACCGCTCGTTCCGATGTTCACGTTGGCGATGCCACAGTCGCTGCCTCGATTCGAGAGAAAGTACTCCGCCTCGCGGACGTGCTCGGTGAAGATCGCCGACGACAGGCCCTGCGGGACGTCGTTGTGAATCGCCACGGCTTGCTCGATCTCGGCGACCGACTCTCGGGGCGACGCGCCGGTCCGACCGTACTCGATGATGTACAGAATCGGCGCGAACGTTTCGTCCTGCACAATCTGGAAGTCGTTCCGTGCGCTGGCGATGCAGGGCGTCACGTAGTGCCCTCCGGGGTACTCGGGTCCGTCGAGCGGCGCACCGCCGTACAGCACTTCGCCGCCCTCGGTGCGCAGCTTCTGGATGGCGCCCTGCATGTCCGCGACCGCCTCATGGCTCACGAGCGGCCCCATCAGCGTCTCCGGCTTACGAGGATTCCCAATTCGAACGCCTTCGTAGGCCTTCGTCAGCCGACGCACGAGCTCCTCGCGCACCGACGCGTGACAGATAATCCGTCGCGTGCTGGTGCATCGCTGCCCCGCCGTACCAACAGCCCCGAACAGGATGGCCGGTAGCGCGAGATCGAGATTGGCATGCGGCGTGACGAGGATGGCGTTGTTCCCGCCGAGCTCGAGAATCGTCCGACCCAGGCGTTTCCCGACCACCTCGGCGACGCGATGGCCGACGGCGCAGCTGCCGGTTGCCGACACGAGCGCCACACGCCGGTCGTGCAACAGCTTCTCGCCGACGGTCTTGCCGGGCCCGACCGTCAGCGAGAAGATCGCCGGGTCAACGTCGTTCTCGCGACAGACCTGCGCGGCCAGCCTGGTGACCGCGATCGCGGTCAGCGGCGTCTTGCTCGCCGGTTTCCAGATCGTAGCATCGCCACACACGCCGGCGATCGTGGCATTCCAGCTCCAGACGGCGACCGGAAAATTGAACGCCGTGACCGCACCGACCAGACCGAGCGGATGCCACTGCTCGTACATCCGATGGTCGGGTCGCTCCGACGCCATGGTCAGGCCGTAGAGCTGGCGCGACAGTCCGCACGCGAAGTCGCAGATGTCGATCATCTCCTGGACCTCGCCCTGTCCCTCGACACCGATCTTGCCCATCTCCAGCGTGACCAGTGCGCCCAGCGCCACCTTCCGGTCCCGGAGCCGGTTTCCGAGCTGGCGGACGATCTCGCCGCGCCGCGGGGGCGGGAGCGTTCGCCAGGTCCGGAATGCCGTCTGGGCGCGACCCACGATGTGGTCGTATTCGTGCTCGGTCACCTGCCGGACCGAGGCAAGCGTCGTCCCGTCGACCGGCGTGCGCACCTCGAGTTCGGGTCCGGTTCCGATCCATTCACCGTCGAAGCCGCCCAGGTTGATGGCTTCGATTCCCAGATCTCTCAACGCATCATGCATCGATGGTCGTTCTCCTCGACGTGGTCATGCCTCGCTCGACTGAGGGCACGCAGTTTCCCGGACTGAGTTCAGGGAAGGTCACCGCTCTGATCGACGGGGAGCCCTTCTCGTCTACCGTCACCATCGCGATGATGGACGAAGGCAAGCTCATCCTGTCGAGTCTGAGCAACTCGGTTCAGATTCAGATCTCGAACGCCAAGGTCGGAACCTTCGAGTTCGAGCTCGACGAGGACGGCGGCCTGAAGACGGACGACGATCGGTACGTGACGCCGGTGACCGGATCGCTGACGATCGAATCGCTCAGCGGATCGGCGGCCTCGGGACGTTTCGAGTTCGACGGAAAAGATCTCGATACCGAAGCGGCGGTCAAGGTGACCAACGGGCGGTTCGAGGCCACGTTGCTTGGTGGCTGACGCCGAGAGCCGAAAGCCCAAAGCCAGATTTACTGCTGTCCGATCGCGATCAGCTCGCGGTCCGTCCTGACATACCACGTGCCGTCGACCAAGGCGGGCGAGGCCAGGGTTCGAGCGTTCAGCCGATTGACGTGCAGAAGCTCGAACTCGGGACCGGCCTTCAGGACGAACGTTTCCCCGAAGTCATTCGTGAAGAACACCTTGCCGTTCACGCCGATCGGTGAGGCCGAGAAGCCCTCCCGATGGCTGTCGCCCAGGCGTCCCTGCCAGACAACGGTGCCCGTCGCCGCGGCGTACATGGTGGCGATGCTCGCCATGTCGTTGACCATGTACAGGTAGTCGCCGTAGAGAAGTGGCGAGGGCACGAACGGTGATCCCTTGATGCTCCTCCAGACGAGATGGGTATCGGTCACGTCTCCCCGCCCGCCCGGTCGGATCGCAAGCGTGGGGCCTGCGCGCCCGGACGAGCAGAACACAAGGCCGAGCCCGACGACCGGGGTCGGAATGACCTCGAACGTGTTGCCGCCGCACGACCACAGCTCGCGCCCCGAGTCCGGGTCGTAGGCGGTCACTTTTCGCTGGCTGCTGACGATGATCTCGTCGTGGTCGCCGACCTGTGCGGCGATCGGGGTGCCCCAGCCCACCGTCCCCTCACGGGCCGTCCGCCACAGCGTCTCGCCGGTTCGGCTGTCGAAAGCGGCGATGAACGCGCCGCCGCCTTGCTGGTCTTGATAGAGGATGACCCGATCCTTGTACAAGAGCGGCGAGCCGGCGGTCCCATGGTAGTTGGCGATCGACCCGAGCTGCCGGTGCCAGACGATCTCGCCGTCGAAATCGACGGCGAGCAGCCCCTTGTTTCCGAAGGAGCCGTAGATGCGCTCGCCATCGGTACTCGGCGTCGCCGAGGCATGCGTGTTTTTCTGATGGATGCGCTCGGCTGTTCGATCCGGCACGGTCGACTCCCACAGCTGGGTTCCATCAGACCGGCGATAGGCCAGCACCGCCGCGCGTCCGTCCGGGTAGGCCGTCGTGACGAAGATGCGGTCGGCCCAGGCGATCGGCGAGGAGGCCCCCCGCCCCGGCACCGCCGCCTTCCACAGAACGTTCTCTGTGTCCGACCACGAGTCGGGGTAGTCTCCATCCGGCACGACGCCCTGGCCCGAGGGGCCGCGCCACCGCGACCAGTAGCGGTGGCCGTCGCCGTCGGGTGGCACCATGCGGACGCCCTGGGCGTTGGACTGCGAGCTGGTGAACACCCGGGGAGCGGCCAGCGTCATCATCGCGCACGCGGCGAGGAGGAGCCCCGCGCCCACGACCTTCGTCGCAGCGCCTCGTTGTCTCATGGTCTCGAATCCTCCACAGCCGGCAATCGCGCTCACGCAGGAAGGGCAGGCGCTACCGATTATACCGCGCGCGCCGCGGCCGTTCTCCGCGCACGATCGCGCGGCTGCTTTTCCGCGTCGCTTCTGGCAAGATGACATGTGACTCCCGTCCGACGTTCACGCGTTCGGCGCAGGGCCAGGACATGGCCGTCTCGTGCGAAGGTCGTTCGGGTCGCCCTGCTGGTTCTGCTCGGCGTCGCGACCGCCATCGTGCTGTTCGTGGCGTCGTTCCGCTGGGTCGACCCGCCGGTGACGGCCTTCATGCTCAGGGATCCGTCGCCCGCGGTGCAGTACGACTGGGTCGACTGGGTCGACCTCTCGCGTCATCTTCCAATCGCGGTCGTGGCGGCGGAGGATCAGCGCTTCCTGGAGCATCGGGGCTTCGATCTCGAGTCGATCCGCTCGGCCCTCGAGGAGAATCAGGAGAGAGGGCGACCCCGAGGGGCCAGCACGATTTCCCAGCAGGTTGCCAAGAACCTGTTTCTGTGGCCTGACCAGAGCTACGTCCGGAAGGGGCTAGAGGCGGCGATCACCGTCCTGATCGAGCTGACGTGGTCGAAGCGCCGAATCCTCGAGGTGTACCTGAACGTCGCGCAGTTCGGTCCCGGACTGTACGGCGCTGGCGCGGCGAGCGAGCGCTACTTCTCGAAGCCGGCGTCCGCGATCGAGCCGGGCGAAGCGGCGCTCCTCGCTGCCGTCCTGCCCAATCCGATCCGCCTCAAGGCTGCCGAGCCTTCCGAGTATGTCCAGGGTCGCGCCGAAGACGTCACCGAGCAGGTCCGTCTGCTCGGGGGGCCGGGATACCTCGATCGGCTCGAAGAAGGTGTTCGGCTCGGCCGATGAGGTGTGAATGATCTGTCCGCTCTGCGAGGCCGCGGAGTCGAGCCCGTACTTCGAGGACGTCTGGCGGCAGTACCTCCTCTGTGCTCGCTGCGCGCTGGTCTTCGTGCCGGAGCCGTACTGGCCGACCGAGGCGGAAGCGCGCGCGCGATACGACCAGCATCGGAACGATCCGGGCGACGCCGGTTACCGGGCGTTTCTCTCTCGACCGTTCGAGGCCGTGCGGGCCCGCGTGTCGGCGCCGGCGGCCGGTCTCGACTTCGGCTCTGGCCCGGGGCCCACCCTGTCGGTCATGCTCGAGGAGGCCGGCTACGAGATGACGACGTACGATCCGTTGTACGCTCCCGACGCCTCGGCGCTGGATCTCCAGTATGACTTCATCACCTGCACCGAGGTCATCGAGCACCTGCAGGACCCTGCACGGGTGTTGGGTCGACTCGTCGATCGCCTCCATCCCGGCGCCTGGCTCGTCATCATGACGCAGCTGCTCCCCGGCCGCGACGCCTTCACGACCTGGCGGTATCGTCGAGACCGGACGCACCTCGGGTTCTACTCGCCGGCGACTTTTCGCCACCTCGCCGACATGCTGGCGTGTCGCCTGGAGCGCGCGGCACCGGACGTGTTCGCGCTGCAGCGCCCGTCGGCGGCCTGACCCATGCGCGCCGCCCTCCTCACGTTTCGCTACCTGTGGGCCGGGCCGACGACGGCTATCGGACTCGTGCTGGCTCTGGCCGCCGCAGTGACCGGTGGACGTGTCCTGGCCCGACACGGTGTCCTCGAGGTTCACGGCGGGGTCGTTCGGTGGCTGCTCACGCGCGCCGTCCCTATCGCCGGGGGGGCCGAGGCGATGACGCTGGGCCACGTCGTGCTCGGCCGGACGCCGTACGGCCTCGACTGCTGCCGGGCGCACGAACTCGTGCATGTGCGACAGTGTGAACGCTGGGGTCCGGTGTTCGTACCTGCGTATGTTCTCGCCAGTTGCTGGGCCGCACTGCGTGGCGGGCATGCCTATGCGGACAACTGGTTCGAGCGCCAGGCTCGAGACGCCGCGGGCGAGTAGGACGCCAGGCCTGGGTTTTCGCACCCGAGTCCCTCGAGCACTCGCACGATCGTCAGGTCGGCGGCGGCCTGGCTCGCGTTGTCCGTTACCCGCCGGGTGAAGGCAAGAAGGCGCGGTCGGCGCAACAGGGCGAAGCTGCTAGAATGCGACGTGCGCCTGCACGCCCGTTCACGAGGCGTGTGACGATCGCCGGCTCTTCACGATCCCATGAACGTCTCGATCACTGACTCGGTCCTCGGTCTCTTCCCCGAGACCAGCGTGGGCATCGCTGTCGCCAGGGGTGTCGACAACCGGCGTACCGATCGGGCCATTGGCGATGAGCTGGCCCGCGAGGAGGATGCCCTGCGCCAGCGTATCGGTGACGCGCCACTGACGGAGCATCTACACATAGCGCCGTGGAGAGAGGCCTACCGGCGCTTCGGGTCGAAGCCGAAGAAGTATCAGTCGTCGATCGAGAACCTGGTGCGACGCGTCAGGCAGGGCGAACCGCTCCGCCGGATCAACCCGATCGTCGACCTCTACAACACCGTATCGATGAGGTTCCTGGTTCCGGTGGGCGGCGAGGATCTCGATGCCATCTGCGGCGACATCGTTCTCGCGGTGGCCGGGGATGACGAGTCGCCGGTGCGTCTCCTCGGGGAACCCGAGGCGTGCGCGCCCGGCGCTGGCGAGATCATCTACAAGGACGACGTCGGCGCGATTTGCCGTCGCTGGAACTGGAAGGAAGCTGACCGCACGAAGCTCACGCCCGAGACGACGAATGTGATCCTCGTGATCGAGGCACTACCGCCCGTGCCGCAATCGACCGTGAAGGATGCGCTGGATGCGTTGGCCACGCTGATCCAGTCGCATTGCGGGGGAGAGGTGACGACTTCAGTCCTCGACCGCGAGTCCCGAAGTATGCGGCTGCCATGACCGATCCGCGACCTCCCACGAGCGAGACGTCTCGGGCTGACTTGACCCTGTCGGTGGACGAGATGCGCGCGCTGGGCCACCGCGTCGTCGACCTTCTCGTCGAGCATTTCGAGACGCTGGCGAACAAGCCGGTCACGCGCGGTGGTACGCCAACCGAGCTGAACGCGGCGCTCCGCGAGCCGATCCCCGAGCAGGGTCGCCCAGTCGAAGAGGTTCTGGCACGGCTGGACGACGAGGTGTTCAGCCGCGTGATGCACGTCGACCACCCTCGCTTCTTCGCGTTCGTGCCGAGCCCGAGCAACTACGTGAGCGCCATGGCGGAGGCGCTCGTCGCGGGATTCAACGTGTATGCCGGCAGCTGGATCGAGGGAGCAGGCGCCGCGGCTGTCGAGGTCGTGACGATCGACTGGCTACGCACGCTCTGTGGGTTGCCGGAGTCGGCCGGTGGCCTCTTCGTCAGCGGCGCCTCGATGGCGAATATCACCGCGCTGGCCGTCGCCCGCCACGTCACGCTGGGCGGTCCATCTGATGAGGCTGCCGTTTACTGTTCCGATCAAACGCACTCGTCGATCGAGCGTGGTCTACGAGTGCTCGGGTTCAGGCCCGACCAGCTTCGTCGTCTACCGGCTGATGCCGACTGTCGCCTCGACATGCACGAGTTGGCGGCGACCGTGGAATCTGATCGTCAGGCCGGGCGGATTCCGTTCTGCGTCGTGGCAAACGCCGGGACGACGAACACCGGTGCCGTCGATCCCCTCCGGGAGCTGGCAGCGTTCTGTCGGCGCGAGCGGCTGTGGTTGCACGCCGACGGTGCATACGGTGCGGCGGCGATGCTGTGCCCCGAAGGCCGCGCTCGGCTCGAGGGACTTGGCGAGGTGGACTCGCTGTCGCTCGATCCGCACAAGTGGATGTTCCAGCCCTACGAGACAGGATGTCTGCTGGTCCGGGACGCCGGCTGGCTGCGGGAGACGTTCGAGCTGGTGCCCGAGTACCTCGCGGACGCGATGGGTGATGCCGACGAGGTCAACTTCTCGTTTCGCGGCATCCAGCTGACCCGCAGCTTCCGTGCGTTGAAGCTCTGGATGTCGCTGCAGGTGTTCGGTCGCCAGGCGTTCGCGGAGGCCGTGGAGCGAGGCTTGGCCATGGCGCGCCACGCCGAGGCGGTCATCCGGCGCCTCCCGCAGTGGGAGGTAGCGGCTCCGGCGACGCTGGGCGTCGTGGCGTTCCGGGCTGTCCCCGACGGCTTGACGCCGGATGCCCAGGACGGGGTGAATCGCTCGCTCGTCGAAGCCATGATGCAGGACGGCTTCGCGATGGTGAGCTCAACGGTGCTCCGAGGCCGGGTCGTCTTGCGGATGTGCCCAATCAATCCACGGACAACCGAGGCGGATGTCGACGAGACCGTGCGTCGTCTCGACGCCATGGCGAGCCGTCTGGCGAAAGGGTGACGGCCGACGACATCAATCGAGACGTGCGGTCCCCGCCGAGTTCTAGGTGCGGGGAGGGCTGCATGGTTGACGCACGCCACTGGCTCGCCGTCGTCACCATCGACGCATGACCGAGATTCAGGATCCCACGATGAGTGAGGAGCAGCCCGCGAGGTCGACCGGGAGTGATGATTCGGGCGTCGCCCCGGTGCGAAGCGCGACACTGCCGATCGTGACCGCACGGCTGCGGCTGCGACCGTTTGCCATGACGGATTGTAACGAGGTTCATCGCTACGCCTCCGACCCCGAGGTGACCCGCTATCTATCGTGGGGACCGAACACGGTCGCCGAGACTCGTGAGTTCGTTGCCGGCGCCATCGAGCGGGCTGCTGATCCGGCCGGCACGGATGTCGAGCTGGTCATCATCGACTCAGCGCGTGGCGAAGTGGTTGGCGGATGCGGGCTCCTGTGCCGGCGTCCGCAGTATCGCGAATACGAGATGGGCTACTGTCTCAGGAAATCCGTGTGGGGCTGCGGCATCGCAACCGAGGCGACTCGGGCGCTCGCAGCGTTCGGCTTCTCGACGCTCGACGCCCATCGCATCTTCGGTCTCGTCGACGGGGAGAATCCGGGGTCAGGTCGTGTGCTGGAGACGCTGGGCTTTCAGCGGGAGGGGCTCCTGCGCCGCGATTCGCTCAAGGACGGCGTCTGGAGGGACACGCTGATCTACGGCATGCTCCAGGACGAGTGGTCGAAGCGTACGTAGCGCGCGAGCCGACGCTGGCCCGTACCCATGTCCTCTACCCGATTACGTCGCTGTACAGGCGATGGAGATTCCGGCTCAGGATTTTGTCGACGTCTCCTTCCGGGTAGCCGCGTTTGACGAGCCCGTCCCACACGACCTCCATGCGGCGAGGGCCGTTCATGCCGGTGAGGTAGAGAGGCCATTCGGCCGGATTGAACTGAGAGCCCTCCTCCTCGATGAGGATGGCGATCTCCTCGTCGCTATCCGGAATGACCCGGTGGTCCCTGTCGCTTCCGATGCAGACGTGGTCGATGCCAGCCACCTTGACGGCGTGATCGATGTGGTCGAAGTAGCGGTGCAGGTTGTCCCCGCGCTGATCCGTGACGAACGTGCGAATCTGGCAGATCCCGACGACCCCGCCCTTCTCGGCGAGAGCGCGCAGGTTCTCGTCCGTCGTATTCCGTCGGTGCTCGTGCACCGTCTGGCAGCAGGTGTGCGACACGGTGATCGGCGCGGTGGATGCCGCGATGGCATCTGCCATGGTCGTCATGGCGGCATGTGATGTGTCGACGAGCATGCCGAGGGCGTTCATGCGCTCGATGAGCTCCAGGCCGAACACCGTGAGACCGCCGTCGCATCGCTCCCGGCAGCCCGAGCCCACGTAGTTCTGGTAGTTGTACGTCAGCTGAACGCTTCGGAGGCCCAGACGGTGGAACACATCGAGTCGGTCGAGCACTTTCTGGATCGGTGTCGAGTTCTGGAGCTGGTAGAAGATCGCCAGTCGGCCGGTGTCGATCGCGCGGCCAATGTCGGCCACGCTGGTCGCCTTGAGGAAGCGGTCGGCGCATGCCTCGATGTGATGATCGTAGGCGAACAGATCGTCGAGCGCCGCTTGAAACGCGCCCTCGCCGTAGAGCTTGGGGTCGGTGAGGGTGACGGCGATGCTGTTGGTTCCGCTGTCCAGGATCTCGTCGATCAACTCCATCGGGTGGGTGAGCCGGATCTCACCCAGCGCGTCCAGCATCATGGGCTTCTTGGGCATCGTGCGTCTCTTGGCTGGGCGGGAGTGCGTCAGTCGCAGCGTCAGTCGACCTGGCGCGGATCATACCATCGGTGTCCGGGGGTGCCGCCGCGGGTCGGAGGGGTGGTCTCGGGGGGTGGGTCTCGGGGGGTGGGCCGAAGTGGGTGGCCATGACCCGGCCGGAGGCTCTACACTGCTCAGGGATCAGGACGAGGTCCCGAAGCCGAAAGCCCAGAGCCCAAAGCCCCAAGCCAAACACCCAGGTCCCCTATCCCCGACGAGGTGTCCCATGTCTGATTCAGGCCAAAACTACGCGAATCATGCCCAGTTCGTCCCGATGTTCCACTACGTCCTCGCTCCCATCGTGCTGCTGACGTTGATAGGGAGCTGTGTGAATCTCTATCAGTCGCTGGGAGACCATCAGCGCCTCTACAGCGCGTCGCTACTGGTCTTCGTGTCGTTCGCGCTTCTGCTGGCGGGGCTCTTCGGCCGAGTCTTCGCGCTCAGGGCGCAGGATCGCGCGATCCGTGCGGAGGAGCAGCTTCGCCACTTCGCCATGACCGGCAAGCTACTCGACTCGCGACTGACCGTGCGGCAGATCGTCGGGTTGCGGTTCGCGTCGGATGACGAGTTCGTGGCACTGGCGCAGCGGGCTGCCGACCAGAGCCTGAGCGAGAATGCGATCAAGCAAGAGGTGAAGAACTGGCGCACTGACAGCTACCGGGTCTAGCGCGCAGGACCACGGGTGGGGCCGGGCGGTGAGCGTTCAGCGGATCGGTAGCACGTCCTCGAGACCGTCGGCGGGACGAGGGATGACGTGGACGCTCACCAGTTCGCCGACCCGCCGCGCCGCCGCGGCGCCGGCATCGGTCGCAGCCTTGACGGACGCGACGTCGCCCCGCACGATGGCCGTCACCAGGCCCGCGTCCACCCGCTCCCACCGGACGAACTCGACGGCGGCTGTCTTCAGCATCACGTCCGTCGCTTCGGCCAGGCCCACGAAGCCGCGGGTCTCGATGAGGCCGAGCGCGTCTCCGACCGGTGACGGTTTCTTCTTGCTGGCCACGTTCCAGTCCTGACAGCCGCTGGCGCCGTCCACTCGAACGCCGCGCAGCGTGGACCCATCCTACACCGTTCCGTTGCCGGTAAGGGATATCGTCGGCGCTGACTCTCCGGCTGGGCGCTCATCGCGCGCCCCAGCGAAGTGTCGTACGATGAGCGCGAACCCTGCGAGCCGACCCGGACGCCGGGGCAAAGGGCAAGACATGAAAAGGAGACGACCATGCGATCGTACCGCCGCCGATTCCTCCTCACCGGCCTCGGGGCCGTTGGAACGCTGCTGACTTCTGCCCGGGGCATCCGGGCGTTCGGTCGTCCTGCCGCGCAAGCGGCGACGCCTGAGCAACGACTGGCGGAGCTGGGCATCGAGCTGCCGCCGGCGCCGACGCCGGTCGCAACCTACGTGCCGACTGTACGCGTCGACAACATGCTCTACGTGTCGGGGACCGGACCTCGGTTGCCGGAAGGTGGCTACGTACAGGGTAAGGTCGGGGGGGGGCTGTCGATCGAGGAGGCCAACCGAGCGGCGCGCGACGTCGGGCTCAACGTCCTGAGTGCCGTGCGCGACGCGCTCGGGAGCCTCGACCGAGTCGTGCGCGTCGTGAAGGTGCATGGCATGGTCAATGCGGTCCCGGATTTCACCGAGCAGCCGCAGGTCGTGAACGGCTTCAGCGATCTCATGGTCGAAGTCTTCGGCGAGGAGGCAGGGAAGGGCGCGCGCAGCGCGGTGGGCATGGGGTCGCTCCCGTTCAACATCCCGGTGGAGATCGAGTCGACGTTCCTCGTCCGCGACTGATGGCTCGCCGTTTCGCATCATGACCCGGCCGCTCAGAATCGTTGGGTGGACCGCGCTCGTCGCCCTGGTCGTCGGCGTGGTGGGATTGCTGGCCTTCTCGCGCGATCAGGCGATCACGCTGATCACGAGTCCGCGCGACACGCGCAGGCCGCTGGAGCGCACGCCCGCAGACCTCGGCCTGCCCTACGTGGATGTCCGCGTCATGTCGGCGGACGGCCTGTCGCTGGCGGGGTGGCACGTGCCGTCGATGAACGGTGCCACCGTGATGCTCCAGCACGGCTACAAAGTTAATCGCGGCTGGCGGACCTTGGACATCGCCGCCATCCTGCAGCGACACGGCTATGGCGTGCTGTTGACGAGCGTTCGGGCGCACGATCTCAGCGACGGCGAGCTGATCACCTTCGGGCGCTACGAGATGGCGGATCTGAAGGCGTGGCACGATTACCTCCAGGATGCGCCGGAGACACGCGACCGTCCACTCGGTTTCCTCGGAAACTCGATGGGCGGGTCGCTGGCCATCCAGTTCGCCGCTCTCACGCCGGCGGTCCGCGCGGTCGTCGCCCATAGCGCCTTCTCGTCGCTGCTCGACACGGTCGACACGAGCATCCGTTCGTTCACGGGCCTGCCGCCCTTTCCGTTCGCGCCGCTGATCAGGTTCTGGGTGGAGCGTGAGTGGGGCTTCGATGCGTCCGTCGTCGACTTCACCGATTGGATCGATGACATCGGGCCGCGTCCCGTGCTGCTGATGCAAGGGGGCGCTGATCGTCGGATCTCGCCCAACAGTGGACAGCTGTTGTTCGACGCGGCGCACGACCCTCGGGATCTGTGGTTCGAGCCGTCACTGGGCCACGCGGTGTTTCACATCGAGCGGCCGGAGGAGTTCGAGCACCGGGTGATCGAGTTCTTCGACGAGCATCTGCTCGAGCTGGACGCCGAGGACTCCCGCTGACCCACGGCCTTCCGCCGACGCTCAGGGCGTCGGACGGTCGCTCGGGGAGGCGTGTCGGAACATCCGCCAATCCAGCAGCCAGAAGTACGGGAGCGCGAAGCCGGACACCAGCGCGCCCAGGCCGAATGCGGAGAAGAAACCGAAGTGCTGTATCAGCCAGCCGATGGTGGTCGAGCCGGTGCCGATCCCGATGTCGAACGCGGTGATGACGCTGCCGAACGCCGCTCCCCGTCGGTCGGGCGGCACGTGCTGGAAGATGTACGCGGTGAACACGGGATACGCCGTGCCGAAGCCGAGCCCGAAGATCAATGCCGAGATCACGAATAGTGTGCGGGTTTCGGCGAACGCCAGGAGCCCCAGCCCGATCGCGACGAAGCCGAACGTCGGCACCAGCACCTGAGCGTAACCGACGCGGTCGGCCAGTCGGCCGACGAATGGGCGAGTCACGAGGACGATCAGGGCGAGGGTCGTGAGGTAGATGCTCTTGGGCTCGATGCCCTGCACGTCCGCGTAGACGGACGAGAAGCTGGCGACGCCGCCGTACCCGAAGGTGCAGAGAAACAGCGAGACGGCAATCAGGAGTACCCGCCACTCGATGACCGTGGACAGCGAGACTGGCTCCGGCCGAACATCTGGCGCCCTGTGGGTCGCCTCGGCTGGCAGGAGGAACGCGATCACCGCGGTGATCAGATTCAACACTACGCCGAGGCCACAGACCCAGGCCCAGCTTCGCTCGTACAGCCAGAAACCAGCCGGGGGCGCGAGCGCCAGGGCGAGGACGGTGGCCAGTCCCCAGTACGCGAGCCCCTCGGCGCGACGACTCTCCGGGAGGATGTCGACCAGGTACGCTGACGAGTTCGACAGGAGGCTGGACCAGAAGATGCCATGGATGAACGCGAGACCGAGCAGCACAGGGTAGCTCGTGACCGACGCGTACCCGACCGTGATCCCGACGACGGCGAGGCTCGCCACGAGCATCACCGGCCGCTTCCCAACGCGATCGCCCAGCGCCCCGGTGAGCGGCGCCGAGAACGCCGACGCGTAGGTCAGCAAGCCGAGGAACAGGCCGGCGGCAAACGTGGAGCCGCCGAGCTCCTGGATGTGGAACGGCGCTGTCGGGAACAGCGCCAGCGCCGAGAAGAACACGCTGAACGTGAACCCGCACATGACGAAGAAGCGGGCGCTGAAGAGCGATTCTCGCTCGGACATGAACCTGTCAGTATACTCCGCGATGCATCGACCCCTGAGGTGTCCCTGACGTGACTCCCACCATCATGCTGGTCGGCCTCGGCGGCCTCGGCAGCGTCACGTTGGAGTTGCTCGCCCGCGAGCCCGGCGTCGGCCGTATCGTCGCGACGGCACGGGACGCCCGGCGCGGCGGGATGACCTGCAACCGGGTGACCCTGGGCGCCATGGCCCAGGGGCGAACGCCACGAGTCGAGTTTGCCCAACTCGACCTCGACGACCCGGCCGCGGTGGTCGAGACCGTGCGCCGCGAGCGTCCAGACATCATCTACACCAGCGTCACGATGCAGACGTGGTGGCTGCCGAGTCGTCTTCCGCGTCCACGGGCCGAGGCCATTGCGCGCGCCGGATTCGGCGTCTGGCTACCCGTGCACCTGGCCCTGACGCGTACGCTCATGGAGCTGCTTCGGCAGGCCGACTACGCCGGGCACGTGATCACGGCACCGTTTCCTGACGTCGCCAACTGTGTCCTTGGCCGTCTCGGGCTGGCACCCACGTGCGGAGTCGGCAACCTCGACGAGATCGTTCCCAAGGTCCGTCTCCTGGCCGCCGATCGACTCGGTGCCGACGTCGAGGCGCTGCGGGTGTATCTCGTCGCGCACCACGCCTTCGAGCGCGAGTCGTTTCGTGACGCCACCGAGATCGAGGCGGGCGAGGGGCGGGAGCTGCCGCCCTACTTCGTGCGAGTCGAGCACGACGGACGCGACGTGACCAGCGAGGTGGATGCCGACGCGCTGCTGATTGGCGCCTTTCCGGTCGGCGACGGCCCGGAGACCCACTTTCTCACTGCCGGTTCGACCGTTCGGCTCATCCGCGCGCTGATGCAGGAGGATGAGACGTTTCTCCACGTCCCCGGACCCCACGGCCTGCCCGGCGGCTATCCGGTCTTGGCCAGCCAGGCCGGTGTCCGTCTCTCTCCGATCCCAGGCCTGTCGCACGACGAGGCGGTCGCGATCAACGAGCGGTCGAACCGCTTCGACGGCATCGAGCGTATCGAGCCGGACGGCACCGTCCTCTTCCGGCGAGAGTCCGCGGATGTGCTGGCCGAGACGCTCGGGTATGATTGCGATCGACTGGCGCCCGCCGACATCACCGACCGAGCCCACGAGTTGCTCTCCAAGTTCAGGGAGTATGCGAAGGGGACGGTCTGACGACGATCTCCCGAGGTCCGGACCTCCGACCCTCTTGAACACAGACATCTTTTTCAGAGCCATCCACCATGCCGACAACCTCCACCACCTATTCGACCTCCCGTTCCCGCGCCACATTCGATCGCGCCATGAAAGTGATGATCGAGGGCGGCAGCTCGCCGTCGCGCGGTCCGGCGAACTTCGGCGATGTGCCACCCGTGATGGCGCGGGGTGAGGGTGCGCGTCTGTACGATGTCGACGACAACGAGTACCTCGACTGGATGATGGGCTACGGAGCGTTGCCGCTGGGGCATGCGCATCCGGCGATCGTCGAGGCGATCACCCAGGCGGCGACGACCGGGACGATGTTCGCCGCGGCGACGGACATCGAGGTCGAGGTGGCCGAGCTGATCCAGCGGACGGTGCCGAGCGCCGAACGGGTCCGGTTTGCCAACACCGGCACCGAGGCGACCATGGCAGCTATTCGCCTCGCGCGCGGGTATACCGGCCGGCCGAAGTTCATCAAGTTCGAAGGTCACTACCACGGCTGGTACGACGACTTCCTGGTCAGCTCGCATCCGCAGCCGGTCGCGTCGCTCGGTCACGCGCACGATCCGATCAAGATTCCCGACAGCTCAGGTCTCAACCGTCACGCGCTCGACGACACGATCGTCGTGCCGTGGAACGACTTCTCGGCCGTCGAGCGAGCGGTCGCGGCGCATCCTGGTCAGATCGCCGCGATCATTACCGAGGGGATCATGTCCAACATGGGAGTCATCCCACCGCACGAGGGGTATCTGTGGCGTCTGCAAGAGATCGCGCAGGCCAGCGACATTTTGTTCATCCTCGACGAGACCGTCACGGGCTTTCGGATCGCACCCGGCGGCTGCCAGGCGCACTACGGCTTGAAACCCGATATCACGACATTCGGCAAGGCGCTGGGCGCCGGCTTGCCGGTGGCGGGGTTCGTCGGGCGCGCCGACGTCATGCAGGCGCTCGAGTGGGGTGGTGTCCTGCACTACGGCACACAGAACTCCTCGCGGGTAGGGTTGTTCGCCGCGCGCGCGAGCCTCGCGCTTCTGATGGCGAATGACGGCGAGGCGTTTCGGCACACGTGGCACATCGGCCAGCGTCTGGTGGACGGCCTCCGGACGGTGTTCAGCGAGACCGGCACGCCCGCGATCGTCCAGTCGGTTGGACCGATGCTGCAGATCATGTTCACCGAGCGCGATGCGATCACCTCGTACCGGGAGTTCTGCGCGCACGTCGACCGGTTGAAGTACCGCGAGTTCGTCCGGGCGCTGTTCACCCATGGCGTGTACATGACGCCCTCGGCCGCCTTGCACTCGGTCGCGTCGATCGCTCACACGGACGAGCACGTCGACTTTACGATCGCCGCTGCGCGCCGGGCGCTCACCGAGTAGACGATGGCCGATGCCGCTCGCGCAACGACCGGGTCTCGGCTGAAGGGGCAGGTCGCTCTGGTGACGGGTGCCGCATCCGGCATCGGTCGGGCGACGGCTGGGCTGTTCGCGCGCGAGGGTGCCACGGTCTGCCTGATGGACGCCGACGCATCTGGCGGCCAGCGCGCGGCCGACGGGATCGCTGCGGCGGGTGGTCGAGCGCTGGCACTCGCGGGTGACGTGAGCGTCGCCGATGACTGTGAGCGAGCCATCCGGATTGCCGTGAACGACCTCGGGAGCCTGGATGTGCTCGTCAACTGCGCCGGCATCATCCGTCGCGCCAGCGTCACCGAGATCGACGAGGCGACGTGGGACCGCGTCATGGCGGTCAACGTCAAGTCGGTCTACCTGCTGTCGCGATTCGCCGTGCCGGAAATGGCCGCGCGCGACGGTGGTGCGATCATCAATATTGGCTCAGGTTGGGGGATTGTCGGCGGCCCACGCGCCGCGTCCTACTGCGCCTCCAAGGGCGCCGTCGTCCAGTTGACGAAGGCCATGGCCATCGATCACGGTCCGCAGAACATTCGAGTCAACTGCATCTGCCCCGGTGACACGGATACACCGTTGCTCCGCGACGAGGCAGCCCAGCTCGGTGAACCGACCGATCGGTTTCTTGCCGAGGCCGCTCATCGGCCCATTTCGCGCGTTGGCACGCCGGAGGATATCGCTCAGGCGGCGTTGTATCTCGCGAGCGACGCGGCGGCGTGGGTGACGGGAACGGTGATGGTCGTGGATGGCGGGGGATTGGCCGGGTGAGGCCGGCGCGGCCGTTCCAGGATTCGCGATCATGAAAGGCCTGACTGACAAACGCGTATTGGTGACAGGCGGAGCGAGTGGGATCGGAGCGGCCACCGTCGCCCGCTTCCTCGACGAGGGAGCGCGAGTCGTTGTGCTCGATCGCGACGAGGCGGCGAACAAGGCGATCCGGCGCGAGCATCCTGGCCTCGTCGGGACGATCGCCGCGGACGTCGCCGATCCGGACGCGGTGGCGCGTGCGTTCGACACGCTCCAGTCGCTCTGCGGGGGACTCGATGTCCTCATCAACAACGCCGGAATCAGCCTGCGACACGCGTTCGTGGACATCACGCCGGCCGAGTGGCGCCGCGTGATGGACGTGAACCTCAACGGCCTGTTCTACGTGTCGCAGCACGCGGCACGCCGCATGCTCGCCGGCGACGGGGGCGTGCTGCTACATACGGCCTCGACCAACGGCCTCATGGGCTACCCGCTCTACGCCGACTACAACGCCTCGAAAGCCGGAGTCATCGAGCTCGTGCGCTCGATGGCCCTGGAGCTCGCCCCCACGATCCGGGTCAACGCCGTCTGCCCCGGATACGTCATGACCCCGATGCAGGCCGCCGAGTACACGCCCGAGATGGTCGACGCGCTCGACGCCAAGATTCCCCTCGGGCGCCATGCCCGGCCGGAGGAGATCGCCGCGATGTTCGCGTTTCTCGCCTCGGACGATGCCGCGTACATCACCGGCCAGGCGTACGTCATCGACGGGGGAGAGCTGGCTGGCGGGCTGGCGAGTCGATGAGGCGGTGAGTGGGGGATGGTGGCTGGTGAGTAGTGAGTGGTGAGTAGTGAGTAGAGACGGGTGCAGCCTGTGCGCTTCGACCCACGACCCACCACCCACCATACACCATACCACCACCCACCACTCACGACCCACCACTCACCACCCAGCCACCCCCAGGTATCCCAGTCCATTCCACAGGAACACCAGACCGAACAGGCCGAGTGCCACGCCGAGTAGCTGGAGCGTGCGTCGGAAACCGCTTCCTCTGAGGTAGGCTCGGCCGCGTGCGGCCACGGCGGCGACCGCGATCTTCCCGCCCACGAGGCACGTGTACATCCCGACCATGAAGAGGGTCGTGGCCAGCAGGCTCGTCTCGAGCGCCCGGTACAGCGTGGGCGCACCGACCAAGCTCCAGAACAGATAGGGATTCGGGTTCAGCAGGTTCGCGATGAGGCCGACACGGATCGAGCGGGGCTCCTCGACCTTCGACGTCTCGTCGAGCGGCGGGGCCGCGAACGTCGCGCGCGCCAGGAAGAAGAGATAGCCGGCCCCGACGAGTGCGATGATGCCGAGCACGACGTCAATCTCGGCGAGCCGGCTGAAGACGAACAGGGTCAGCAGGATGACCGGCAGGTCGGTCAGGAGCGGGGCAATCGCGATCTTCACGCCTTCGCCGAAGTTGTGGCGCAGCGTGTGGGTGATCACGAGGGTGGTGATCGGGCCGGGCGTGAGCCCGCCACTCAGGCCGAGCAGGAGTCCAGAGGCGAGAAACGGCAGCGCGTCAGCCACGACATCGTCACGCTTCAGTCGATGACGAGCCGGCCGTCTTGCACCCAGACCTCGTCGCCGACGGTGACCGTGAGATCGGTGAAGAAGTTCCAGCGCACGTAGCCGCCGGTCACGGTGCCACCGAGCTCCGAGTTGTCGCCGAGCGACAGTCGAACCACTCCGGCGCCGTAGCCGTAGTACGGGATCCACGGCGACCGTTCCGGAACCACGAGGGTCGGGTTGAATCCCAGCGCGAACTCCCGGAAGCTGCGGGCCGCCTCGGGTGCCGATGCAAGCTCGGACTCGGCGGCTTCACGACCCGAGTCGGCGACGACCTCCACGACCCGGCCCCGCTCGAAGCGTAACCGGAGCCCCTCCACGGCTCGCCCGTCCCACTGCGACGGCGGGAACGACACGGTGCCTTCGACCGACTCCTCCAGCGGTGCGACACGAACGGCGCCGGCCGGCAGTTCGATCTCCCGATCGATCAGGATGACCCCCCGATCCGTTCGCGCCTTTGAGGCGTCCCCGTCTTGTCGGTTGACCGGCCGGTCCCCGATCCGGAACCGGAGATCCGTACCGATCGGCGAGGTGACATGAACTTCGGCACCGCGCATCGCCGCTTCGAACCGACGCTGGATTGCGGCAAGCCGCCCGTAGTCCGTCTCGATCAGCGACCGCTGGTACACGTCGTCCAGGACGTGCCGGGCGGGAAGTGGCTGACCGGGTAGTGTGTAGGCGCTGCCGTTCTCGACCCAGTGGAAGTGAATCGTTCGTCCCCGTCCCTCGTTGAGCAGATCCTGCAGTGCACCGTAGGCTGGATGCGCTGGCACGGCGCCTGGCAGCATGATCGCGCCGTCGACGTCCGCGAACATGTGGCGGTAGGCTTCACGCGATGGCCCCCGACCACGCGATAGCACGCCGAGGTCCCAGCCGTCCGGCACCGGCTCCGGCATCACGTCGACGACGCCTACATCCACCGCGTCTCGCTCGACGATCGCGTAGCGCAGGTGCGGGATGAAGTCCTCGAACATACCCGGATGCGCGACGATGAGGATGTTCTCCCCTGGTTGCGGGTCCAGACGTTCGACGACCTTCCGAGCCACGACCGGCCAGTCGAGCGTGAGCTGGGATTGGGCAAAAGCGGAAGATGGAAACAGCAAGAGCAAGATGACGAAGAGATAGGGCATGGGATCCGTTCAAGGGTTCAAACGTTCAAACGTTCAAGCGTTCGAGGTGGCGCTTCGCGCTGCATTCATCTGGTCGATCGATACTGGCGCGGATCGTGCTCGGGTTGGCAGCATGGGCATCAACCGCCACGAGGACCTCATCGTCTGGCAGCTCGCAAATCGCCTGGCGATCGAGGTCGTTCGGCTAACGAACTGTCAGCCGATTCGACGCGATTTCAGATTCTGCGATCAACTCCGTGCCGCGGCTCGATCGGTTCCTGCCAACATCGCCGAAGGATCTGCGCGCTTCAGCCCAGTCGAGTTCGCCCGTTTCCTTCGGTACGCTCGCGGTTCGCTCGCCGAGACCCAATCGTACCTGGACCACATTCAAGCTGCAGAACTCCTGCCTCGAAGCGAGGTCAAGGCCGCATGCGAACTCTCAGCCCACGTTGGCGCCGCCGTCACGAGCCTGATCCGCTACCTGCAAAGCCCCGAGGCAAAGCAGAACGCCGGCAGAGGAAAATGAAGGACGCGCGCAGCGCCACCTCGAACCCTTGAACCATTTGAACCCTTGAACCCTGAACCGCCCTACTCAAACCTCATCGATTCGACGAACGTTCGGATGCTCTGGCTCCACGTCGCCATCGTCGCCTGGGGGCCGGTGACCTTGAGGAAGAACGGGCCGCCGGTCGTCTCGATCACTGCGGCCGTGAGGCGATAGTCGGGTTTGTCGTATCGTCCCGCCTCGCCCGGCGTCATCTCGGCCACGTAAGTTCCGCTGACGTCGAGCAGGGTGACCCGCATGCCTTCGACCTCGAACACCGTCGTCTCGGCGACGTCACTCGACGGTCGTTCGTCGGGCTGCTGCATCTGGGCCGTCCAGCGATCGAGGTTGGCCTGGATGCTGCCTCCGGCACCCTGGAAGTAGTAGATGACGGCCTCGCCATCTTCCGGATCGCTGGCGGTTCGCGGCAGGGTAAACTCCGCGACTCGCATCGAGGAAGAGGGTTCGGAGGCGATCCACCCGTCCGGCGATTCGTACGTCAGCGCCGTCTGTGCCGCCAGTGTGACGCCCAGCGCAGCAAAGGCCACGGGTGCTGCCACGCAGGTCAGGAGTCGACCGATGGTCATGATTGCCCTCCAGGGGGACGAGACGTCGCGAGCCTCAAAGTGATGATGCGCGAAGCGCGACCGCGACCGTTGTATGTGTGACGGCGGAACCATGAACGGCACTCAGAACCGATACACGCGCCCCGGCTCCCAGAGGGCGATGCCGCCAAGAATGCCGGCCTTGTTGTCCACGAGTCGGACGTCTGCCGGCAGTGTGAACCCGAGCCGTTTGGCGTTGCCTCCGCCGATGTGCAGCGTATCGAAATTCACGAGCGTTCGGAGTGTCTCGATGACCCGCTCGATCCGTCGGTTCCACTTCTTGGCCCCGACCTTCTTGCGGGCTCGTTCGCCGACGTACTCGTCATAGCTCATGTTCCTTCTGACGGGATGCTGTCCGAGTTCGAGATGGGGCATCAGGCACCCGTCTCGGTACAGCGCCGTGCCGAAGCCCGTTCCGAGCGTTACCACCATTTCGAGCCCGTCTCCCTCGATTGCGGCCAGGCCCTGCATGTCGGCGTCGTTGACGATCCGGACGTCCTTGCCGAGCTGTTCCTGGAGCGCGGCCGCAAGGTCGAATCCTGCCCAGTCGTCGGTGCCGAGGTTCGGCGCCGTGAGGACCCGGCCGTTGCGGACGACGCCCGGAAATCCCATCGAGACGCGGTCGAACGCCGGCAGCTGCTTCGCGAGCGCGACGAGCGCTGGGACGACCGCCTGGGGCGGGCTGGGCTGCGGCGTCTGCACACGCACGCGGTCGGCGATCATCTGGCCCGCGGCGTCCAGCACGGAGGCTTTGAGGCCGCTGCCACCGACATCGATGGCAAGCGTGAATACCGTGTCAGTGCCTGACTGCTCCTCCATGGATCCTCCCGAATGCCGATGCGCTCCAGCGTAGCACGAAGGTGAGATGCCTGGGGGCCGGCGCCTCAGTCCTCCAGCACGCGCGTTCGGTCGACGGGCCACCACAGATTGAGCCGCTCGCCCGGCACGGCCGAAGGGTCGTCGAGGCCCACGCCTCGGACGACCAGCTCGAGTGCGTCAGTGACCGCGACGCGAAGCTCGACGAGCTCGCCGAGATACGCGCGGTGCGTCACCGTTCCGGTCACCTGGTTGATCGCGGACGACACGCCCGGCGTGCCGATCGCGATCGCCTCGGGGCGAACGGCCAGGAGCGCGTGCTCCGGGCCAGCCGGGGCCCACAAGCGGGCCGTGTTGGCGATCTTGTACTTCGCGTGTCGCTCGCGGACTTCCTCGCGATCGGCAGGGATCAGGTTCATCCGTCCGACGAACTCGGCCACGAAGCGATTCGCCGGTCGCTCGTACAGATCGACAGGCGTAGCGACCTGCTGGAGTCGACCCTCCGTGATCACCGCGACACGATCCGAGACGGTCAGTGCTTCCTCTTGGTCGTGCGTGACGAGGATGGTCGTGATCCCCAGCTCGCGCTGGAGGCGGCGAATCTCCGGCCGGACCTCGTCCCGCAGCCGCGCATCGAGGTTGGAGAGAGGTTCATCGAGCAGGAGCAACGTCGGCTCGATGACGAGTGCGCGTGCGAGTGCCACACGCTGCTGCTGTCCGCCCGAGAGCTCGCGAGGATAGCGGTGGTCGAGCCCGGCTAACCGCACGAGCGTGAGCGCCTCACCGGCGCGGCGCGCGATGTCTCGCCTGGCGACCCCGCGGCGCCGCAGACCGAACGCCACGTTCTGGTGAACGGTCAAATGCGGGAACAGCGCGTAGCTCTGGAATACCATGCCGATGTCGCGCTTCTCGGGCGGGCGATCCTGAATCTCCTGTCCCGACACTGTGATGGTCCCAGCGGTCGGCGGAACATACCCGGCAATCATCCGAAGGACCGTCGTCTTGCCCGAGCCGCTCGGACCGAGCAACGTCACGAACTCACGGTCGGCGACCACCAGATCGAGATCGGCGACCGCGACGGTCGAGCCGTAGTGTTTGGTGAGTCGAACGAGCTGGAGGTCGGCCATTGTGGCTGTCGGCGTTTTGCGCAGGGCTGGTCAGGCCTCCGGGCTCCGGGCGACGAGGTGTCGAACTGGGCTCGCGTCGTCGGCCTGCCAGAGATCGATGCTGCGAGTGCCGGAGGTGAACCTATCGTATCGCGTCCGGAGCTCCTCGTCGGTCGCGGGCTGGCTGACGCTCCACTTCGCTTCGGCGTCCGAGTCGATCGACGTACCGTTACCCAGCGTCAGCGTGACGCGTGCGATGCGTACACGCGCGCCGCTTCGGTTCGATCCCGGCAGGACGCCAACCGTCGTCCGGCGAGCGAGCGAAGCGATTCGAGGGTCGGCGAGATTCGCCGCCGTGAACGCTCGTCCAGGCTCCAGCGATCCGAGTACCAGCCAGAGGGCGACGGTCGTGCCGATGCTGAGCTGTGCGCCGATCGGAGAGTTGCCGTGGCTGCGTCGATCGAGGTCGACGGCGTACGGGTACGTCAGGACATCGATGCTCCTGATGTCGTCCGGCTCGACGAGCGAGGGCAGGCGTTCGAGGGCCGTCAGGGCCGCGTGGCAGGCTCGGTTGCACGGATAGGGCTTGAACGCGACTCGCGTGATGGCGGTGCCGTCGGGCTCGAACGGCGGCGGCGCGACAATGCCGCCAGCGTCGTGCATCGCCTGCGCGACGCCTCGCGCTCCGTCCAGGGTCGAACGTGGGCCCGATGTACCGGATTTCGCCCACATCGCCATCCAGAGACCAAGCATCTGGCTCCACGCGCCATACAGCGTCTTTCCTGACGCACCGTGCGAGAAAGCCGCGTACGAAGACTGCGGCGCGAGAGAGGCGGCGGCGCCGAGCGCGCCGGCTAGCTGATCGCTGGACAGGCCGAGTAGGCGCCCAGCCGCCGCCGCCGACGCGAGGGCTCCGAACAGCGCGGGCGGGTGAAGACCATGCCGCTCGACCGCCTCACCCAGCCACCCACGCACGTAGTCGTCGATGTCGGCACCGACCGTCAACGCATCGAGCAGCTCACCGAGGTTCGCGTCTACCGTCTCGGCCGCCGCAACTGCCGCTGCCACGCACTCGGGGCCGGCACAGAGCTCCAGCTCGTCTCCGACAGCCCGGTTGGCAAGCGCGGCGTACGGCGCGAGTGCCGTCGATCCATCACTCCAAATGGTGGCCTTCGGTGAGCCGGTCATGCGAGCTGCGAGCGCCAGCGTCGGGTGCGTGCCAACGTACGTGCGGCCGGCGCAGCTGATGCCGAGCTGATCGACGAGGAGACGGCGTGCGGCGAGGCGGGACGCGACGGGTTGGCGGGCGAGGGACGAGTCGGCGATGGAGGACAACAGGGACGTCACTGAGACGCTCCGAACCCTCGGACCTTCACTCCAACTCTCCGCAAGACACCGCTCGTGCCCCATCCAGCCCATCCACCCAAGCCTCGATTCGCTCCGCCCCCGATCCCGCAAGTTCCCGAAACTTGCGTCTTATCTCCTCGTTGGTCGCCGGGTCATCCTTGCTCCATTTCGTGGCGGTGACCTCGTTGCGTCTTTCCGTCCCATCAACGAATCGAACGCTGACCCTCGCCCCGCGCACCACCGGCGCGACCATCTCTTCCGCGATTCCCACCGTGACCCTGTCCGCCAGTCGGCGTCGACTCTCGTCTGCGAGCGCCATCGTGCCAAACGACTCCGGTCCGACATGCCCCTGCTCGAGCAACGCCGCCACGCAGTACGGAATCGATGTCTTTGCCCCGATGGCCGTTGCCGCATCCGCATCCTCGCTCAGTTCGACGGCGAACGGATATGTCTCGACGACGATGGATTCGATTCGAGATGGCTCGAGCGGCAGCGTGCGTTCCAGCGCGGTCAGAGTCGGCTGGACGGATCGGCATGTGGCGTAAGCCTTGAAATGGGTGTTCAGGATCTCGTTCGGATCGGGTCCGATGCAGTCCGCCGGCGGGCCGTGCAGCACACCGTGCGCCACCCCATCATTCGGCGCCTCGAACGCGTCGGCCGGACCGAACACGCCATCTCTCGCCATCAACGCGGCAAGCACGCCGACGTACGCTGGCCAGCCACCATAGAGATCCTTCACCGGCGCGCCCTTCGTGAACGGCTCGAACGGGGCCACCGGTAGCAGGCTGCCGGCCAGCGACAGGGCGCCGGTGGTTTGCTCGTCGGTCAGACCAAGCGCATGTGCCGAGGCCGCGGCGGCGCCGAAGCAGCCGACGATGCCCGGCGGATGGAGTCGATGCGCCACGATGCCGTCGAGCATCGGGCGGCCGCATGCGACCGCAGCCGAATAGCCGGCCGCGACGGCGGTCAGCAGCCGTCGGCCGCTGCATCCGGTCAACTCCGCCGCGGCAATCGCGGCGGGTAGGATCGTCACGCCGCCGTGCAGGCTCGCGAGCGGATGGCCATCGTCCATCTCGATGTGGTGGGCGATCGTGCCGTTCAGGAGGGCGGCGTGCGGAGCGGGGAGCCGCTGCCGCTCGAACCAGAGCGTCGCGTCGCCCGGACCGCCGAGGGCGGCCACGGTGTCGGCGAGCCCCCGGTGTGGGCCCACGCGTCGCCCGGCGAGCGCACAGCCCAGCGTGTCGAGCACCACGAGCGCGAGACGGGTCCGTGCGTCGGTGAAGAGATCGTCCCAGGTCATCCGCGAGACGGCGCGACCGACGAGAGCGAAGAACGGCGTCATCCGCCGAGAATCTCGCGATTGAATCGGTTCGTCCACTCGCCCCGCTTGGCCCCGATGATGGTGAGATCGAAATACTGCACGTTGTCGATCGGGACGAGCGGCGCGACGTCAGGATCGAGTGTCACGTCGCGGTTGGTCACCACGAGCAGGAGTTCATTGGCGAGCCGGGACTGCACCTCCCCGCTCAGGACGAAATCGACCAGGCGCAGCGCGAGGTCGGGATGGGGCGCGTTGGCGACGACCTGGAAGCTTTGGGGCAGGGCGAGTGCTCCCTCTTCCGGCACGAGCCATTCGACCGGCGCGCCATTCGCCTTGAGGTCCCGGGTCTGGTTGGCGAGCCCGAACGTCACGGCGGCCTCGCCCTGAGCGACGAGGTTGTTGTTCTCTGGACCGCTCGTTCGGTATCCGGCCGCGTTCGGCTTGAGCTCAGCCAACTTCTTGAACCCAGCCTCCACGTTCGACTCGTCCCCCCCGTCCAGGCGCGCGGCGACCACCAACATCAAGGGCCCGATCGTGCTTCCGAAGTCGAAGAGTGCCAGCTGTCCCGCGAACCGGGGGTCCCACAGATGCGCCCAGGACGTGGGGGGCGGATCGGCGAGCTCGGTGTTGTAGAGGAAGCCCAGCGCCGACGAGAAGGCGATGGGCGCGACGCCCAGCGCACTCCGGGCCTCGTCTCGCACGTGCGCAATGTTCGGGATCTCTGCCTCCGAGACTCGCGCGATCAGCTGCTCTCCGGCGAGCAGCTGCGCCTCCGCGACGTCGATCCAGAGCACGTCGATGGTCGGTCGGTCGCGTTCGATTCGTACGCGGGCGACCTGGTCGGCCGACCGGAGCCCGATCGGATTCACCGCGATTCCGTGCTCGCGTTCGAACGCCTGTCCGATGACACGGTTGAAGTCGTCGATTCGTCCTGGCGCCATGCCGACGGTCAGCGTCGAGGGCTCCGGCCCCGGCGCGCCGCACGCCAGCGCGAAGCCGCAGACGATGCCCACGACGATGTGGTTCCACCGGGTCCTCGAGTGGACGCCGTGGCGCGGATACGTCATGTCGATCTCCTCTCCGGTGTCGGGCGTCCCGTGCGCTCCGTGAAATGTGCGACGCGGTCGGCCAGCAATACCACGATCGTCGTGAGGATGATGACCACACTGCTCGCCGCGGCGACGGTCGGATCCTGGAACTGATCGATGTACTGAAAGACAGCCACCGGCAACGTCGTCACGGTTCCGCTCGTAAAGAAAAGCGAGAGCGCAAAGTTTCCGAACGACACGATGAACGCAAAGATTCCTCCCGCCACGATCCCTGGCTTGATCATGGGTAGCGTGACGAGGAAGAACGTCTCCGTGGCCGAGGCCCCAAGACCGCGCGCCGCTTCCTCGGTCGCCCGGTCGGTCGTCTCGAGACTCGCGGCCACCGTTCGGATCACCCACGGGATCGTGACGATGAGATGGGCCGCCAGCAGGGGCGGCAACGCACCCACCAGTCGAAGCTGCGTCAGCGGCTGCACGATGACCACCATGACCATCAGAATTCCGATCGCGAGCACGAGGCCCGGCAGCGTCAGCGGAGACAGCAGCAACGCCATCAGCACCGGCCGTCCCGGAAGTTGACTCCGCGTCAACGCGAACGCCGCCGGCACGCCGATCGCCAGCGCGGCCACGGTCGCGAAAAGCGCGATGACCAGGCTGTTCCACACGCCGGCCACCAGGCGCGGCTGGGCCAGAAAGTTCTCGTACCAGCGCAGGGTGAATCCCGCCGGCGGCATCTCGAGAACGACCGTCGGGCTGAACGAGTAGTAGATCACGACCACCGGGGCGATCAGCAGGAACGCGTAGATCGAGACGACGACCGACTGGAACACGAGCGGGCCTACTCGCCGACGGGTCGCGGCCGAGCTCGACGTGGTCATACCGCACCCGACACGCGGGTTCCGCCCACGGCGCGAGTCGCGAGGACGATGACGGAGAGCGAGACGCTCAGCAGCGCCACCGAGAGCGCCGCGCCGAGCGGCCAGTTGAAGACTGACGTCACCTGGGTATAGATCTCGGTCACCATCAGACGCACCTGGCTGCCACCCAGCAGCGCCGGCGTGGCGAAGCTTCCCATCGTGACCATGAAGACCAGTAGTGACCCCGCGAGCGCGCCAGGCAGCGACAGGGGGAGCGTCACCCTGAGGAACGTGCCGACCGCCGAGTCACCCAGGCCTCGCGCGGCCTCTTCGAGCGCCGGGTCCTGACGCTCCAGGATCGCAGCCAGCGAGAGCACCATGAACGGGAGCAGCGCCTCGACGAGTCCGATCACCACCGCCGTTTCGGTGTTCAGCAGCCGTATGGGTCGATCGAGTATGCCGAGCCTGGTGAGCGCGCCATTCACCAGACCCTGGTTGCCCAGCACCAGGATCCACCCGTAGGCTCGAACGACGACCGAGACGAACAGCGGGGAGATGACCATGACCATCTGGACCGTGCGCCAGAGGCCGCGGGCCCGTGCGACCGACAGGGCCACCGGATAGCCCAGGACCAGGCAGCAGATTGTCGTCAGCCCAGCGACTCGCAGGGTGCGCAGCAAGATGCCGCCGATGTAAGGATCGGCGAGCTCCGCATACGTGGCCAACGTCGTTGGGCCCGTCAGGGGCGCGGCGGGCGAGGAGGGGAGTAGGCTGACTCGGACCAGGAACACGAGGGGCGCGACGAGCAGGATCGCGAACAGGCCCAGCGCTGGCGCCGTGAGCAGCGCCGCGTGTCGATTCGAGATCTCTGTGAAGCGTGCGGGCGCCATCGCGCGCCATTCTACCGTGACCGCGACCGATCCGTTGGACCGATGCCGTGTGGAGTCGGTACGATATGGGCGCGGGAGGAGGTGGATGAGTCGGACGAGCCGGATCGCTGTGACCGTCATGGGTGTCGCGCGTGGACCGTCGCGCGTCGCCCTGGTCGGACTCGCTGTCGGATGCCTCGGAGCGAGTCCGTGACCGCTCGGCCGCCAACCGGCGACCCCGAGCGGGCCGCCGCGCAAGCCGTGGCTCATGTCGGGGCCGAACCTCCGCGCGACCCTCGACCAGGGGTCGATTGGTGGATCTGGTGCGTGCCGATCGTCGGTGTGCTGCACGTCGCGATTCTCGTAGCGCTCGAGGCGCGCCTGGGACGGATCGGCGTCGTGCTGTGGTCGGTGGGGCCGCCCTTGCTCATCGTGCTGATCGCCGGTCTGCTCGTGGCGGCGTTGCTCTCCTCGATCCGACGACGCGATTCCTGGACGCGGTGGCGCTTGCTAGGCTACTCTGGACTCCTCGCCATCGCGGTGACGCTGCCGCTCTTCGAGAGTTATCCGTCCTCGTACGACGATCGCCCGAGCACCGTCCGTTTTCGACTGCCGCTCGAGGGTCCGGTGACCGTCGTCTGGGGCGGTGAGTCACTCCAGGTGAACTACCATGCCGTGCTTGCCGACCAGCGCTGGGCGTACGATCTCCTCGTGACGCGCGACGGCCGAAGCCACTCCGCCGACGGAACCCGGCTCGAGGACTACTTTTACTACGACCGCCCCGTGCTGGCGCCTGCCGACGGAACCGTGCGGATGGTCAGGGACGGCGAGCCCGATCGCGGCATCGACGAGCCGGTGGGCGGTCGGATCGCGGCCGGCAACCATGCCGTGATCGAGGTGGCTGACGGAGCGTTCCTGGTCGTGGCGCATCTGCGGCCCGGCTCCGTCCGTGTCGCGCCCGGCGAGGTCGTCGAAGTGGGCCAGGTCATCGGACGCGCCGGCAACTCGGGTAACAGTAGCGAGCCCCACGTGCACCTCCACCTCCAGGACATCCTCGAGTTCCAGGTCGGCGAAGGCATTCCGTTCTTCTTCCACGACTACGTCGACTCGGGCCAGCGAATCGACCGCGGGATGCCTGAGGGCGGGCTCATCGGGGGCCGGTTCGTCGGGCGGACCGTCGAAGCGTTGCGACCCTGACCGGTCGGCCTCTCGTGTTACGATCGGACGATCCGGTGGAACCGGATATCCATCGCCCGGCCCCCTCGAATACGGAGATGTCATGGCAACTTTGATTGAAGAACTCACGCAGCAGCTTGGCGGCCAGGCGCTCGGCCAGATCGCAAGTCAAATTGGTGGCAATCAGGAGCAGACTGGCGCGGCCGTGTCGGCTGCGCTCCCCGTGCTCGTCTCGGCGCTCGCCCGAAATGCCTCGAGCCCTGGAGGCGCGGAAGCGTTGGCCGGCGCCCTCTCGCGTGACCACGACGGCAGCATTCTCGACAACCTCGGTGGATTGCTCGGAGGGCAGGTGTCCGGGCGAGGTGCCGATGGCGGCGGCATTCTCGGACACATGCTGGGCGGTCAGCCGGGCCGCGTCGAGTCGGCGGTGAGCAAGACCTCGGGTCTCGACATGGCGTCGGTCACGCGACTGTTGCCGATCCTCGCGCCGATGGTGTTGGGCATGCTCGGCAAGAAGCAGAAGCAAGGCGGTCTCGACGTCGGCGGTCTGGCGTCGATGCTCGGCGGCGAGCGTGAGCAGATCGAACGTCAAGCGCCGGGCATGGCGGGCATGGTCGGTCAGTTGCTGGACGCTGACGGCGATGGTTCCGTGGCCGACGACCTGCTCAAGATGGGTGGCGGATTGCTCGGCGGTTTCCTCGGAAAGAAGTAGTGATCGGGCGGTCGGAGCGACAGCGCCCGCCGACGTGTGCGGGCGCCGCGGTCGTTTCCGACCGCATTCGTGATATCATCTGTCGTTCGGATCTTGCCATGAGCTGTGCCGCCTTCGGGCGTAACGAGCCTCGCCTGACTCGCTCCTCCTGATAGTTCAGCCTAGCTACGAGACGAAATCCGCCTGCCGTCCGCTTTCGGCGGGATCATCCGTACTGTGCGACTCGTCTGAACCCCGTTTCTCGGGAGGTTCCCTGTGATTCAGCGCCCGACAGACATCGGCGCCTTTCAATATGCCGTACTCTCCACACTGCGAGCCGCGCAGTTGATGCGTGGTTGTCTCGCCAGAGTTGATGAGGGCGTGCACAAACCTACCGTCATCGCGCGGATCGAAGTGGCGGAAGGCCAAGTGGTGCAGCTGCCCATACCTGAGGAAGAGACCGACTGATCCGCCGCACGCACCGCGTGCGCAGATCACTCAGTGGTCGACGTGAGTCCACTTTCCATGGAGGGTCACGTGTCTGAACGAAATGGCGACAAGGCCAGATTTCAGCGGAATCGAAAGCGCAAGATGCTCCGTCGGGCGCGCAGTCGTGAGTTGCGCGCAGCACTCGCCCAGGACAACGCGGCCAAGGCGGAGGCCCCTGACTCTCGCAAGCCGGCTGGTCGGCGAGCGTGACCAGTCGCAAGCGGGCGTAGGCTCGCGTCCTGCTGTTCGGTGTCGGAACGTCCGTTCTGGCTGGAAATAGAAAAGGCTCAGGGCCAGACGACGGCCCCAAGACTCAATTGCCCGACGCGGCCTTCTCGACGATCTGTCTGATCGCGGCGACCTCGGTGTCGGACGATGGAGCGACCCGCAGGTAACGAGCCCACCAGTCGATCATCCCCTGACCATACGTTGCGTCGAAGCCGGCGAGGTGCTGGTAGACGAGGCCCGTGTTCTTGAACAGAGCGGCCGGCGGGTCGGGGTGTGTTTCGGCGAGATCCTCGAAGACCGATCGCGCGAGCTCGAACGCGCGGCGGTCGTCTGGATGTTCGATCCCGTGATACAGCAGCGCGAGTCCTCGGCTGAACTCGGAATCCCGGTACCGGGACCACACGTAGTGCTCCCAGGTCGTGTCGGGCCAGACCTGGCGAGCGTCAGACTGGAGGGCCATGCGCGCCCGGTCGCTCACCTTGGCGTAGTCGTCGAGATCGATCACCGTGCCATGCGGCGCGACCCACTCGACCGGCCCGTATGGCCACGTGTCGTAGCGATCCCGCCATGCCTGGTCCTCGTCATCGTTCAGACGGGACAGGAAGATCGGGAAGCGTTCAGCGTTCCGGTCGATCAACTCCGTCAGTCCAGCCGTCGCCGGATTGCCATCGTCCCGTCGTGAGAAGGGCCCCGAGGGTAGCGAGACGTCCGGGATGCGTGCCTCGATGACCGGATGCGTCCAGGGGTAGCGCAACATCGCGCGGTCCACGACCCGGACGTCGGGACGCACGCCTTCGCAGAGTTGGAGGTAGCGAATGGAGTTCGTGTCGAGGTCGCCGAGCGACACGAGTAGCGCGTCAGCCGGGAGCGACTCGAGGATCGCGCGGCCGTAGTCCGACACGACGGTGTTGTCGCGCTGATCCTGATCGCCATAGTGCCAGCCGAGCTGAAGTCCGACGAGCGCGACGGCAAGCACGGCTGGCCCGAACGTGGCGACGGCGGGGACGCGACACCGTTCAATCCGGCTGAGCGCCGCCACACCGGCCGCGAAGCCGAGGCCGGCCCACGCGCAGAGGAGAATGTTCGGTTGCTGCCAGAAGCGTGCGATGACGCCATAGAGCAAGGCGTTGTCGTAGGCGAGATTGGCGAGTGTTCCGAAGACGAGCAGATAGGCGGCCAGCGCGCCGCCGGTGACGGCACCTAGGCCTCCAACCCCTTCCCGGCGCAGCGTCGCGACGAGACCCCACAGCGCGAGCGCAGGGCCGATGATCAGCAACTCACCTGGCGCCTCGCGAGCGAAGCTGACGATCCCGTTGAGGAGTTGACCGGAGCGCGCCTCGCCTGCGCCCAGCTGAAAGGTCCCGTAATCTCGTCGCAGGAAGTGGTCCAGGAACCCACCGACAGATGAGAAGTCGCCCCAGGTCATCAGCGGGAGCCCCGATGCCGCGAGTGGCAGGTAGGCGTACGGCAGCAGTCCAATGCCGAAGAGCCCCGCGAGCCGCAGGAGCTGTGCAGGGCTGCGCGTCGATGAGGGCCCTCGAAGCAGCAGCCACAGCCCGAAGGGCGCGCCCAGCAGCACGATCGTGTGGTGGTTCGATGACGCCAAGCCGAGCGTCAAGGCCGCCCAGCCGGCCGTTCGTACGTCTGGCCGCTCCTGGTAGCGGACGCCTAGCCAGATCAACAGCGCGACGAACAGATTGTTGAGAGCGAAGACCTCGGCCACTACCGCGTAGCTCCACACGAGCGGCGAGAAGGCAAACAGCCCACCCGCGACCAGGCCGGCCCACGGATTCCTCGCCCAACGGGAGACCGCCGCGAAGAGCACGACCGCAGCCGCCGCATCCAGCACGGCCGAGAGCAGGTTCACCCGCCACGCAAGCGAGCCGAACGGCACGACCGTGAACAGCTTGGCGAGCAGCGTATACAGCGGATAGCCGGGAGGGTGGGCCGCGCCCATCGTGTAGGCCACTGCGATGAGCTCGCCGCTGTCGCCGCCTGGCACCGTCCGCTGGAGGGTAGCCAGGTACGCAACGATCGCCACGAAACCCAACCCGAGACCGACAGCCAGCTCAAGGCGTCGGTCTGGACGGGGTGGCACGGGGATCGGGACAGTCGGCTCCGCCTTGCGCTGGAGGCGGCGGGTTCGTCTCGAAGCCTTGCCCATCGACCCACTCATCGGTCGACGCCGCAGCACTCTTGAGCCTGGCGATTAGGGCAAATAGGAGAAGCAGGGGTCCGTTCGCAGTGCCTGGGGGAGCGCGCGCCGGTATGCTAGTCTTTTTACAATATGGGTAGAGGGAGTGAGCCGATGAGCCTGATGAGTCGATCTGTGCGTGCGAACCGCGTGGCCGGGGCGCTCTTGCTGGCCGTCGGGATGGCTGCCGGGCCACTGGCCGGTGGCCTCCTCCAGGCCGAGGAGACGGCGCTCCGGTTCGAGATCTCGTTTCCCGCATCGGCCCATGCGGAGCCGCTGACCGGTCGTGTCTACGTCATGATCGCGCGGACCGATGCGGTCGAGCCCCGGCTGCAGATCGGCCGGACCGGGATACCGTTCTTCGGGCGAGATGTCGAAGGCCTGGCCTCCGGGCAGGCGGCCATCATCGACGGCACGGACCTCGGCGCGCCCGTCGAGCGGCTCGCCGACCTCCCCGCGGGCGAGTACTTCGTGCAGGGATTCGTCAACGTCTACTCCGAATTCCGTCGCGCCGACGGCCACGTCGTCTGGATGCACGACGACCAGTGGGAGGGGCAGCACTGGAATCGGTCGCCGGGCAATCTCTACAGCGACGTTCAGCGGGTCCGGCTCGATCCCGCCGCGGGTGGTGTCGTGTCGCTGAACGCGACGAACGTCATTCCGCCGATCGCGATTCCGCCCGACACGCAGTGGGTCAGACGGTTCAAGGTCCAGAGTCCCATGCTGACGGAGTTCTGGGGTCGGCCGATCTACCTCGGCGCCACGGTTCTGCTGCCGCGCGACTACGACCGCGAGACGATCGCCTATCCCGTGAACTACGTGCAGGGTCACTTCTCGCTCAGGGCGCCGCTGCGGTTCGAGGAGGGGAGCCAACTCCATCGCGAATGGGTCGCCGACGACTTTCCGCGCATGCTCGCGGTCACGTTTCAGCATCCTACTCCCTACTTCGACGATTCGTATGCAGTGAACTCCGTGAATCTCGGTCCCTACGGTGACGCCCTCCTCCAGGAACTGATTCCGGAGGTCGAAAAGCGGTTCCGGGTCATTGCCGAGCCGTGGGCGCGGGTGCTGTCGGGCGGATCGACCGGCGGCTGGGAGTCGTTGGCGCTCCAGATCTTCCATCCGGATTTTTTCGGTGGCACGTGGTCGTACTGCCCTGACCCCGTGACGTTCTCCAATGTCGAGGGCATCGACATCTATCGGGACGAGAACGCATTCTACAAGCAGCACGAGTGGCGCCGCGTGCCGACCGCGAACACCCGGGAGATCGATGGAGAGGTCCGACTGACCTCTCGCCAGCGCAACTACTTCGAGCTGGTCAGCGGCACCAAAGGCCGGTCGGGCCAGCAGCTCGACATCTGGTCGGCGGTCCACGGCCCTCTCGGAGACGACGGCTACTTCAAGCCCCTGTTCGACAAGTACACCGGCGTCATCGATCCGGAGGTCGCGCAGTACTGGAAGGACAACTTCGATTTGCTGCACTACCTGCAGCGCAACTGGTCGGTCGTGGGGCCGAAGCTGGTCGACAAGATCCGGGTCTACACCGGCACGATGGACAACTACTATCTGAACAACTCCACGCGGGAACTCGAGGCCTGGATGAAGACCACGACGAATCCTCACTATCCGGGCTTCTTCCTCTACGGGGACGGCAAGGGGCACTGCTGGAGCGGGCCGGTCACGACTGCCGAGCGTCTGAAGGAGATGGCGCAGCACATCATGCGCCACATGCCGAACGGTACGACGACACCGTGGTGGACGTATTGAGGGAGGCAGTCGGCGCTGCACTCTTGGCTCTGGCCTTGACCGGAGCCGGACTACGCGCCGGAGCCGAAAACCCAGAGCCTAGACCGATGCTGGATCTGTTCGTGATGCCGTCGGCCGCACAACAAGAGTCGCCGTGGTGGGAGTCGCTGCCACGGCTCGTCTACGGGGGGCTGGAACGAGTCGAGATCGCCGACGATTGGTTCGAGGTCTACCGGGTGGTTCCGGAGGTCACCGCGATCTATGAGCCCGGCCATTTCGAGGAAGCGATCGCCTACCTGATCGAGGGTACCGACCGAGCCGTCCTGTTCGACACGCTGCTCGGGATCGGCGACATCAAGGCGGTCGTCGATCGACTGACGACCTTGGACGTCATGGTCGTCAACTCCCACACCCATCCCGACCACATCGGAGGCGACCACCAGTTCGCCGAGGTGGCGGTGTACGACAGCGAGTTCGCCAAGGATCGATTGTCGGCAGGAACCGGATCGCTCACCCGTCTGATCACTGCCGAGTCGGTCTGGAAGGATCTGCCCGACGGCTTCGATCCCGAGACGTATCGAACCGGTCCGATCGTACCGACGCGGCTCCTCACCGAGGGAGACACGATCGATCTCGGCGGGCGGACGCTGGAGGTGCTGTTCACCCCGGGGCACACACCCGCCAGCCTGTGCCTGGTCGATCGGGCGAACCGCCTGCTCTTCACGGGAGATACGCTGTATCCTGCATCGCTGTACGCGCACACACGTGACGCCAACTTCGATGACTATCATGCGACCGCCCAGCGCCTGGGGGCGCTCGAGGCGCAGATCGACCTCGTCTTTCCCGGCCATAACGAGGCCAAGGTCGATGCGGAGATTCTCGGCCGCTTCGCTCGCGCGTTCGAAGCCATTCGCACTGGCCGCAGCGAGACGCGACCTGTTCGCGACGGTGTGGTTCGACACGTCTTCGAGGGCATCGAGGTACTGACACGGGCACCGTGAGAGGTCTGTCGGCCTTCGGTCGCGAGAGGATGCTGCGCCGCCACCAGGAACCCTTGAACCCTTGAACCCTTCAAACGTTTGAACCTTGAACCCTTGAACGTTTGAACCCTTGAACGGATCCCCATGTCCATCCTCGCCCTCGATCAGGGAACCACAGGCACCACGGCGCTCGTGTTCGCTCACGATGGTTCCATCGTCGGACGGGCATACTCCGAGTTCACGCAGCACTATCCACATCCCGGATGGGTCGAGCACGATGCCGAGGAGATCTGGCGCGTCAGCCATCGTGTGATGCGCCAGGCGCTGGAGGCGGCCCGGCTGCCGCCAGGTGACCTGCGAGCGATCGGCATCACGAACCAGCGCGAGACGACCGTCGTGTGGGACCGAGCGACGGGGCGACCGTGTCATCGGGCGATCGTCTGGCAGAGCCGCCAGACCGCCGAAATCTGCGAGCAACTCCAGCGCGACGGTCATGCCGACCTGGTCCGGTCGAGGACCGGGCTCGTGATCGATGCGTACTTTTCCGGGACCAAGGTCAAGTGGATTCTCGAGCGGTATCCGGAGGTACGCGCCAAGGCTCAGGACGGTCAGGCGTTATTCGGCACGATCGACAGCTGGCTCGTCTGGAATCTGACCGGCGGCTCCGCCCACGTCACCGATCCGACCAACGCCTCCCGGACGCTCCTGTTCGACATCCACGAGCGCCGATGGGATCCCGAACTGCTGGATCTGCTGGAGGTCCCGGCCGCCATGCTGCCGGACGTGAAACCGAGTTGCAGCGTGTTCGGACAGACGCTGGGTATCGAGGGCGTGGCGGATGGCATTCCAGTGGCGGGCATCGCGGGCGACCAGCAGGCGGCACTCTACGGACAGGGATGTTGGACGCCCGGGCAGGCAAAGAACACGTATGGTACGGGCTGTTTCGTTGTCATGAACATGGGACGTGACGACCCGATCAGCGAACGTGGCCTTCTCACCACGATCTGCTGTGACGAGAGCGGACAGCCCGCCTACGCGCTCGAGGGGTCGATCTTCGTGGCCGGTGCCGCCATTCAGTGGCTTCGGGACGAATTGGGGCTCATCGAGCGGGCCGCCGACACCGAGGCGATCGCCGCGAGCGTTGCCGACACCAACGGTGTATACCTCGTGCCGGCGTTCGCGGGTCTCGGCGCCCCCTACTGGGACATGGCTGCTCGGGGCGCCGTCGTCGGGTTGACCCGCGGTGCCAATCGAGCGCACATCGTTCGGGCAGCGCTCGAGAGCCTCGCGTACCAGACACGCGACGTCGTCGATGCGATGAACGGCGACTGCCAGGTCCCCATCTCCGAGCTGCGTGTGGACGGCGGGGCCGCGGCCAACGACTTCCTGATGCAATTTCAAGCCGACATGCTCGGCGTGCCCGTCGACCGGCCAGCGGTCATCGAGACGACCGCCACGGGGGCCGCCTTCCTCGCTGGCCTGGCCGTGGGCTTCTGGAGCGGCCCAGACGAACTCCGCCACGTGAGACGACGGGAGCGGCTCTTCGAGCCGACCATGGCCAGCGCCGATCGGGATGACCTCTACCGTGGCTGGATGGAAGCGGTCGCACGGGTGCGAACGAACTGAAGGCGGCTATCGGCTAGAGCCCAGAGCCCACATCACGTACAGGAGACCAACTCATGCCGCGGGCCGTGCTCACTTTGCTCACTTTGCTCACCATGCTCACGATGCTCATCTCGGTCGGCGCGTCCTGTGCTGGAGGGTCGCCGCCCGCGCCTCCCGAGGACACCTCGTCGGACGCGAGCACATCGCAGACGCGTGTCTGGATCGACACCGACCCGTCCGTGAGACCGGGCGGGCACGAGGTCGACGATGGGATCGCCCTCGTGCAGGCGTTCCATTCGCCGGAGCTGGACATTCTCGGGGTGAGCGCCGTCTTCGGTAACGCCCAGCTTGCGACGGCGTTTCCGATCGCGCAGGAGATCGTTGCGCAGTTCGGGCCGGATGGGCTCGTTGTCCAGTCGGGTGCCGATGGTGCCGCGCGGCTCGGGGAGGAGACAGATGCCACCCGTGCGATGGCGGCGGCGCTCTCCGAGTCCCGCCTGACCATCCTGGCGCTCGGACCGGTTACCAACGTGGCGACGCTGCTCATGACGCATCCCGACCTGCGCGCACGGATCGAGGCGATCGTGGCGGTTGCCGGACGCAGGCCGGGTCACAGCTTTCGCGTGGGACCCGAGGGCGATCCGCTTCGTGATCTCAATTTCGAGCTGGATTCCGAGGGCTTCCAGGTGCTCCTGGATTCCGAGGTACCGATCGTTCTCGCGCCGTTCGAGATCTCGTCGAAGGTCTGGCTGACGGCGGCCGACGTCCAGCAGCTGGAATCTGGTGGAGACGCGGCCCGATGGCTCGCGCCGCCCCTGAAGGACTGGCTCGATCTCTGGGCTCGCACCTTCGACGCCGAGGGCTTCAATCCGTTCGACGCGCTTGCCGTGGCCTTCGTGACATCGCCCGAATGGCTCACCTGCGAGGAGCTACCCGTACGGATCGAGATGCACGAGGACGATGTGAACCCTGGCCGTGAGAAGCCGTACCTGCACGTGTCATCGGAGATTCCGTCCGGCCCGATCGTGCGGTATTGCCACGATGTCGCCGCGCCCTTCGTCGGCGATCTGATGACGCGGTTGGTGCAGTAGATCGGCAGACTCGATCGGGCGAAGCCGGAGGCTGGACGGGCATGGAAGACGTTGGATACTGGGTCACGCCGCTTCTGCTGATTCCCGGGGTGGCGATGCTGCTCCTGTCGACGTCGATCCGTTACAACCGGCTGCACGACGAAGTCCACGAGCTCGGCCAGGGACACGCGACCGCCTCCCGTGGCAGCGTGGAGCGTCTGCTTCGGCGGGCCCGCCTGTTTCGAGCCGTGCTGGTCAGTCTCTACGTCGGCGTCGGCCTGCTGGCGCTGGCCGGACTGTTCGGTGGGGTGGCCGTGGTCGTCGGCACCATGGCTCGCTGGGTATCGCTGGCGCTCACGGGCATCTCCGTCGGTGCCGTCGTGTGCGCGAGCATCATGCTCGTGCTCGAGTCGCGTCTCTCACTGGATGTGATCGAGCGCCATCTGGATGGACAGCAGACGCGCGATCCCTGAGCCCCCATTCAGCATTCGACATTCGACATTCAGCATTCGACATTCAGCATCCCTCCCTTCCACCCTACGTCCCGTTGGCTCGGCTGATAAAGATCTCCTGGGCCGCCCAGCGCTTCTCGTCGGGCGCCGGCCGGCGTCGCCGGTACGAGCCGCTCGGCCGGCAGTCCCAGACCGAGTCGTTGTCGCGTTCGTACGCCTGCAGGATCTCCTCCAGTTCGTGTTTGACTGCCTCGTCCGAAATTGGGAGCAGGGTCTCGACCCGCGAATCGAGATTACGGCGCATCCAATCCAGCGATCCGATGAAATACTCCGGGTCGCCAGCATTCTCGAACTTGTAGATGCGGCTGTGCTCGAGGAACCGGCTGACGACCCCGTAGACTCGGATCGTCTCCGACAGGCCACGCACGCGTGGCCGGAGGCGACAGACGCCACGAACGTTCAGTGTGATGGGGACGCCGGCCTGGCTCGCACGATACAGCTCTCGGATGATCTCCACGTCCTCGAGCTGGTTCATCTTCGCGTAGATGCCGCTGGGCTTGTCCGCCTTGGCGTGTTTCGTCTCGCGTCGGATCAGGCTCACGAAGTGCTTGCGCATGTGCACGGGCGCGACGACCAGTTCGTGGTACTTGCCCCGAGGTGCGGCACCGGTGAGCTGATTGAAGACGGTTGTGACGTCGTCGCTGAGACGCTCGCTTCCGCAGGTGAGGACGCCCAGATCCTCGTATAGCCGTGCGGTGCCGGAGTGATAGTTTCCGGTGCCGACGTGGACGTATCGGCGGATGACGCCCTGCTCCTCGCGCACGACGAGGGCAAGCTTGACGTGCGTCTTCAGCTTGCGCACGCCGTACGACACGTGCACGCCTTCCTTCTCGAGCCTCTGTCCCCACGCGATGTTGGGCGCCTCGTCGAACCGAGCGGTGATCTCGACGACCACGGCGACTTCTTTCCCCCGACGCGCCGCCTCTGTCAGTGCCTGGACGATGGGCGACTGGCTGTTGGTCCGGTAGATCGTCAGCTTGATCGCCAGGACCTTCGGGTCGGTGGCTGCGGACTCCAGGAACGTCACGACCGACGTGTCGAAGTCGTGGTACGGGTGGTGCAGCAGGATGTCCCCGCGCCGGATCTCGTCGAAGATGGCGCCCGGGTCCTCGGGATTCAGGCCACGCAGTCGCGGATGGGTCACGGCTCGGTGGGGTATGGCTCGAAGGTGCGCAGCCCCCTCCACGTCGAAGCTCAGCAGATCGGCGACGCCTAGTAGATTGTTCGTGGGGTACACGTCCACGACGTCTGCGCCCAGCTGCTTGACCAGCCATCGCTGCATCGACCGCGGCATGGCCGACTCGACTTGCAGTCGCACGGCGCCCGCGAACTTGCGCGCCTTCAGCTCACTCGACACCTGGCGGATGATCGAGCCCGGGGTCAGCTCGGCATTCGGATCGTCCTCGGTGTTGTAGGGGCCAACGTCGCCGTCGGCGCCACGCGTCACCCGGAACGCGTGCGTCGTCAGGTGGCCGGCCCGGCGCAGGAACAGGTCGAGGTTGGCCGCGATGATCTGCTCGAGTGGCACCCAGCCGCGTCCGTCCGGCAACGGCACCCATCGGGGCCGATTACTGGGCATCTTCACGCGAACGAATCGCGAGGGGGACCGTCGTCCCGGTACGTAGATGGCGAGGTTGAGCCCAAGGTTGCTGACAAACGGGAACGGGTGTTCGGCGTCGGCCGCCAATGGAGTCAGGATCGGCATGACGGCGGTGCGAAAGTACTCTCGCAGATGCCGCCGGTCGCTCTTGCTGACCGCGTGGTAGTCGACGATCGGGATGCCCTCCGCCTCGAGCGCCGGCCGGATGCCACGGCGGACAATCTTGGAGAGCAGGGCGACCTGGGCCAGCACGGCCTTGCGGCAGACCTCGAGCTCCTGCTGGGGTGTCCGCCCGTCGACCGAAACGCGTTCGCGGCCGTCCCGAATCTGGCGCTTGATGCCACCGATGCGCTTCATGAAGAACTCGTCGTGCAGAATTCCGATGATACCCGCGAACTTCACCCGCTCGAGCAGTGGAAGGTCGTCCCGCTGTGCGAGCGACAGCACCCGCCGTGCGAAGCTGAGAAAGCTGAGCTCGCGATTCAGGTAGGCGTCGGGCGAGTCGATCGCGACGGAGTCAGGGGCGAAGCGGGCCTTGGCGGTCATGGGCGCAGAAGACGGGCCGACGGGGAGGGTGGCCGGGACCGACGCAGCCGTACGTCGGCCCGGCGGAGGCTCGGTTCAGCGAGCCGCTGGTTGGCGAATTTGCTCACTCGCTGGGTGTGCCCTCCAGCAGACCCTCGAGCGGTAGCGACTCGGGGCCGTTCTCGGTGCAGACGGCGTAGGTCGAATTCTCCGTCGCGTACATCGTGAGGCCCGCGTACTCGCCCTTGGCATTGAGCACGTAGAAGCTGATCCCGAACGCCGGGTCGCCATTTGGCTTCAGGAGCCGCTTCTCGACGGTGTTCTGCTTGATGCGCTTCAGCCCGTCCATGCCGGCGTCCTTCGGGTGCATGCCGCGTCTGAGGTTCTCGACAATCAGGTACGACGTGAGGTTGTAGAGGTTGGCCTCGCCGCGGCCGGTCGACCCGGCGGCTCCGACGTCGCCGTCCACATACAGACCCGCCCCGAGGATCGGCGAGTCGCCAGCCCGACCAGGAATCTTGTAGGCGAGGCCACTGGTGGTGGTCACGCCGCAGATCTCGCCCGTCGCGCTGATCCCGTCGCAGTTGATCGTGCCCCAGTAGTGCTCGAGGTCGATCAACCCCTCGCGCGCCATCTGCAGGCCGATGTCGTACCCCGCCCGGGCTCGCTCATCGGGATCGAGGTAGTGTCCGGGGTCGATGCGACGTTTCCACTCGAGCCATCGGCTGCGCGAGTAGTCGGTGTTGAGGTCAGCCTCGATCTCGAAGCCCATGTTCCGAGCGAAGGTCTGTGCGCCTGCACCGACCAGCAAGTGGTGATCGGTGTGCTGCATGACCGCCTGGGCCACGAGTGCGGGCGTACGGACGCCCTCGAGTGCGGCGACGCCGCCGGCGCGCTTCGTCGGACCGTGCATGCAGCAGGAGTCCAGCTGGACGACACCGTCGGCGTTCGGGATGCCGCCGTAGCCGACTCCCGACTCCTCGGGATCGAGCTCGACGATCGTCACACCGGCAATCAGCGCGTCGAGCACGTCGTCGCCCGCCGTGATCATCTGATAGGCCTTCTCGACGCAGACCACGTCGCCCCCATTTTTGCCACGGTTGCCGTTGCCGGACGCGATGACAACCGGCTTCACACTCGACGGAGTCATCATCGTCGGGGTCTGGGCGAACAGGGTCGTCGGCGCGGCAGCCGCCAAGCCCGCGGCGGCGCTGGTCCGAACGAAGTCACGACGGTTCATCTTCCTGGTCATGCGAGGTGCCTCCTTGCGCGATGGGTTGCCAGAGCGATTCAGTATATTCCAACGGAGCCTCGATTCCTCTGGGCCACACATGGTCCGCAGGATAGAGTGCAGCCAGCCTTCAGACGTGAGCCTGGGAGACGGAAACAAGGAATCGAACGCTGACGATGTCGAACCGAGACTTCAGTGATCTCTACGAGCCGTACGCCGCACGGCTCCGGCCCCTGCTCGTGAACGCCAATCTCGCCTGGTGGGAGGCCACGACGGGGGGTCGGACGAGGCCTTTGCGCGGAAGCAGGCCGCGGAGGAAGCCATGGTCGAGCTTCACAGCGACGGCGAGACGTTTGCCGAGCTCGAGCGGCTGCGCCGGACCGACGCGGTCAGCGGGCCCATGCTGTGCCGGCAACTGGACGTCATGTATCGAACGTTCGTGCCGGGTCAGGCCGATCCCAGCCTCCAGAAGCGAATCGTCGCTCTCGAGAACGACCTCGAGCAAGCCTTCAACACACACCGCAGCCGCATCGACGGCCAGGCGCTCACCGAGAACGCCGTACGTGACCTGCTCGTGACCTCCACGGAATCACGCGTCGTCGAGCAGGCGTGGCGGGCCTACATGCAGGTCGGGTCGACGGTCGAGGCACGGTTCCGTGAAGTCGTATCGCTCCGGAACGAGCTGGCTCACGGGCTCGGCAACCCGGACTACTACCAGATGCAGCTCGAGCTGCAGGAGATCGACCCGGACGAGCTCCTGCGACTGTTCGACGAGCTCGCGGCGCTGACGCATGATCCGTTCGCTGTGCTGAAGGCCGAGATCGACGCGGCCATGGCCGCGCGGTTTCGTGTGGATCCCTGTGACTTACGACCGTGGCACTTCGGCGACCCCTTCTTCCAGGAAGCCCCAGCGCTCGAGGAGCTGAACCTCGACCACCTCTTCGCGGACCGCGACATGCTGGCGCTCGGGACTGACTACTACGATGGTCTTGGGATGGACGTGCGCGGCATTCTTGGACGGAGCGATCTCTACGAGAGGCCCGGCAAGAGCCCTCACGCCTTCGCGACAGACATCGATCGCGAGGGTGACGTCCGGATCCTGTGCAATCTGCATCCGAGCGCCCGCTGGATGGACACGCTGCTGCACGAGCTGGGGCATGCTGTCTACGACGCGAACATCGATCGGCACTTGCCCCTGCTACTTCGTGAGGCCTCGAACACCGTGACGACGGAGGGGATCGCGATGATGATGGGAGCGATGGCGAAGAAGGAGGAGTTTCTCGCGCGTGTGCTCCACGTGCCCGCGGCTGAGGCCAAGGCGCTGGGGCGGTCGGCACGCCACGCGCTGCGAGCCGAAAAGCTCACATTCAGTCGCTGGGCCCAGGTCATGGTTCGATTCGAGCGTGCGCTCTACGCCGATCCCGCGCAGGACCTGGGCGTGCTCTGGTGGAACTTGAAGCGGCAGTACCAGCTCCAGCACCCGCCGGGCGCGACCGACCGTCCGGACTATGCCGCGAAGATCCACGTGGCATTGTTCCCCGTGTACTACCACGGCTACATGATGGGCGACCTGTTCTCGTCACAGGTTCAGCATCACATCTCGGCGCACGTCGTCGGGCGAGGTGATCCTCGAACGAGCTGCTTTCATGGCCAGTCGGCAGCCGGCCGGTTCCTACGGGAGCAGATCTTCGCGCCTGGCAACACGTATCCGTGGGCGGAACACACCCGTCGCGCCACCGGCGGGCCGCTGGTGGCAACGCATTTCGCCAGGCAGTACGTCGCCGCGTGACGCGACTGGCCCTACTGGTCCCACGGCCCGGTGTGCACCACCGCGCCCTCCCCGCGCTCGGCGATCAGCTGGTCGAAGTGGGCGACGATCAAGTCGCGACGCACCATGAGGGCGTCGATCTCGCTGCCGAGGAGGTGCGGCGAGGTAGCGTCGGCGACGGATTCGAGAGTGAGGACTCGGAGTGAGGCGAGCAGCACGCGATCGATCTGCTGGAGATCCGACTGCGCTGGTAGTTTGTCCCATCGACGGAAGGCCCGAGTGAAGTCGATCATCCAGCAGTGCCAGTCGGCGATTAGCATGTTGGTCAGGTTGCGATCGGTGTCGTAGACCAGGTTGTTAAACACCCGCACCCGGAAGATCTCACGGCTCCAGTCCAGGGGTCTCGGAGGCGACAGCTCTTGTCTGATGCGCTCCAATTCGGTAATCGTGTCGTCGAGCCACCAACTCAGCGACCCGATCTTGCCGTTCCATTCCCGCTCGATGGTGACGGGGATCGCGTCCGTCATCCCGAGCAGCTTGGACAGTCGGTAGGCCGCGATGTTGTATCGGTACGAATCGACGAAGCCTATCTGGATCGTACCGTCTTCGAACGTCTCGATGGGCTTCCGAACGTCCGGACATTCAAGGCGGCATCGTGGGTGAGGGTACCGTCACTCAGCGTGAGCCGCCACGGACGGGTGACGCCGCTCCCGACCTCCTTGCCGCTCAAGATCTCCGCGTTCTCCAGGAAATGAGCGATCTCCTCATTGGTCAGCGTCGATTGTTCGGAGGTAGCGGCCGGCTGTGCGGACACCTCCACTGGGGCCGTCACGGCGAGGAGGCCCAGAATCGTTGCGCCAATGACCAGTGCGCCAGGAATCTCCGAGAACCGGCGTCCGCACATCACACACACTCCTTTCGATGACCCCGACCGACCAACACGAAGCCGCGGGGCCGTCGTAGCCGCGTTTCGTCGCCGAACGTCTAGGCATGAGTGCGCGAGCGTCGTACAATAATACTGAGGGTCCTATCCTGAACCGCGGTCAGAGGGTTGTCAAGCGGGCCGGATCGCTGTCACACGACCGATACATTGGGGGGTTCGAGTGCGTCGAGCGTTGGGTGTCGCGAGCGTCTTTGTTGTCCTCCTGCTTGTCGGGAGCGCATCCGGGGCAACCAAGGACGTGTGGACGGGCGTCGACCGGGTGGTAGCGCTTGGAGACGTCCACGGCGACTTCGGCCAATTCGTGACCGTGCTGCGCGATGCCGCCGTGATCGACGAGGACGACCGGTGGGTCGGCGGCGAGACGCACCTGGTGCAGATCGGCGATTTCCTCGACCGTGGGGCGGACTCTCGCAAGATCATGGACATGCTGATGCGGCTCGAGGGCGAGGCCGAGCGAGCCGGCGGTCGGGTTCACGTGCTGCTCGGCAACCATGAAGCTATGAACGTGTACGGCGATCTCCGTTACGTGTCGGAGGGCGAGTACGCGGCGTTTCGCGACGAAGGGTCGGATGAACTCAGGGAGAGCTTCTACACGCGGTTCGCCGAGCGTAACGGGATTCCGCTCGACACCGGCCGACTGCTCGCCATCGACCCAGGATTACGCGAACGGTTCGAGGCCCAGTATCCGCTGGGTTACGTGGAACATCGCCGGGCGTTCGCCGCGTCGGGCACGTACGGCAAATGGCTCCGAGAACTCAACGCCATCGTCAAGATTAACGACGTGCTGTTCGTCCATGGGGGGATCGGGCCGAAGTACGCCTCGATGGCGATCAGCGCGATCAACAAGGCGGTTCGAAGGGAAATCGCGGACGATACCCTTGATACCAAGGCCGTGGCCGAGAGCGTGATGGGGGACCCCGAGGGCCCACTCTGGTATCGCGGCCTCATGCTGGAGCCCGAGCACATCCTCGAGCCGCACGTCGATGCCATGCTCGCACGCCACGAGGCAACGCGCATCGTCGTCGCCCACACCATCACCCTGCTCGTTATCGCACCGCGCTTCGGCGGCAAGGTGATTGGCGTCGATGTGGGCATCTCCGCGGCCTATCGTGGGCCTGCAGCCAGCCTCGAGATCGAGGACGGCACGCCCTACGCCATCCACCGAGGCGTACGATTCGATCTGGACCGCGCCGTGGGGCTTGGGATGGTGGACTACCTGCAGCGTGCGGCCGAGCTCGAACCCGAAGGATCGTTGCTGAAGGAGCGCATGGCCGGCTTCGTGGAATCGCTCCCGAAACCTGAACCCGTCCCGGTTCCGTAAGGCCCACGCGGCCAGCGTCAGCGGGCGCCGCGACCCTACGACATCCCGACGATCCCTCCATCGCGCAGGTCGATGCGCTCGGCGAGCGGCCGCTTCGGGAGGCCCGGCATCCGCATAATGTCGCCCGTCAGGACGACCAGGAATCCGGCTCCGGCGTTGATCTGGATGCCCGTTCGCGTGGTGATCGGAGACTGCGAACAGCACCCCCAGCTCGGCGCATCGGCGCCGGACGACGTCGATCTCCTCGGCGGTGTCGTCGCCGAAGCGGTTCAGGGCGATCACCGGCTTCTTGCCGAAGTGCTGAATGTTCTCGATGTGCTTCTCGAGGTTCGGGAGGCCCCCCGTGACGTGAGCCGGATCCGGGCGTGTCAGCGCATCTTGCTCGGCGCCGCCGTGCAGCTTGAGCGCACGGACGGTCGCGACCAGCACGACGACCGAGGCATCCAGGTCCGCCTGCCGACACTTGATGTCGAAGAACTTCTCGGCCCCCAGGTCGAAGCCGAAGCCGGCTTCGGTGACCGTCCAGTCCGCCAGGTGCATCGCCATACGGGTCGCGATGACGCTGTTGCAGCCGTGCGCGATGTTGGCGAACGGGCCGCCGTGCACGAAGGCCGGCACGCCCTCCAGCGTCTGGACGAGGTTCGGCCAGAGCGCGTCCCGCAGCAGCACCAGCATCGAGCCAGAGGCCGACAGCTTCTCGGCGGTGATCGGCTCGCCTCCGTAGTCGAACGCCACGAGCAGCCTGTCGATCCGCGTTCGCAGGTCGCGCTCGTTCTCCGCCAGGCAGAGCATGGCCATCACTTCCGAGGCTGCCGTGATATCGAAGCCCGTCTCCCGCGGCACGCCCTGCTTGTGCCCACCCAGTCCGACGAAGGTGTTGCGCAGGGCGCGGTCGTTCATGTCCATGACCCGACGCTAGAGCACGCGCCGCGGATTCGATCCGGAGCTGGTTCCCGAAGTACATGTGGTTGTCGAGCAACGCTGCCAGCAGATTATGGGCCGAGGTGATCGCATGGAAATCGCCCGTGAAGTGCAGGTTGATGCGCTCCCGGGGATGACCTGGCTACGCCCGCCGCCCGTGGCCCCGCCCTTCATGCCGAACGATGGGCCCAACGATGGCTCGCGCAACGCCAGGCAGGCCGACTCGCCGATCCGAGCCAGTCACTGGGCCAGTCCCTGGGCCAGTCCCTGGGCCAGTCCGATGCTGGTGGTCGTCTTGCCCTCGCCGGCCTTCGTCGGCGTGATCGCGGACACGAGCACGAGGTGGGCCGGCTTCTCGCGTCGCCGCACCCGTCGCAGGACCTCGGGGTTCACCTTGGCCATCTCGGTGCCGTACGACCGCAGGTCGGCGGCGGGCACACCGAGCTGGTCTGCGATGTCGACGATCGGGCTGGGCGTGACCGACTCAGCGATCTCGTTGTCGGTAGGCATGCGGGGGATCATACGACGGAACGGAAGGGCACTTTCACGGAATGACCACGGAATGACTACGGAATTTTCACGGAACGCACAAAGGAAGCACGCAGACGCCGCGCGCACGGATGTGACCGCGGCACGGTGAACCCCTGACCCGCCGACCCCGGACCAGACGACCTGGAACCCTGCATCTCTGTTCCATCTGAGCCTGCTATACTCCGGCAAACAGACGAACGCACGTCCGGAACCAACACGGGACGACCACGGGACGACCACGGAACGATCACGGAACGGTCACGGAACGATCACGGGTTCGAACTGAGCCAATGCCGCGCGTCCGCCAAACACCGCGCCACCTCGACCCCTGGCACCCTGGGACCCTCGGCCCCTGGGACCCTCTCTGCGATCGGCGCCACTTCCTGGCAACCCTCGCGGCGTCCTTCGTGGCTGCCGGACCGCGCGTCCTCGGGGCGCAATCCCCAGACGATGAGTCGCCGGAGGCCATCTATGCGCGCGCCCTCTCGATCGACGCGCAGTGCTTCGCGGCGGCGCCGCCGCGCACCTACGTCCAGTACCTGACCGGCGAAAAAATCGCCGCACTGCAGAGCTCGGGAATCACCGCGCTGGCGATGAACATGACGGCGAATTACGCCGAGCTCAGCCTGGAGAGCAGCCTGTTCGAGGCGGTAAGGGCGCGGATAGAGACCTGGGATCGGTTCGTCGCTGCGCATGGCGATGTGTTGCGCAAGGTCATCACACCGGCCGACCTCGCAGCGACCAAGCGATCGGGGCACGTCGGCTTCATCTACTGCTTTCAGATGAGCGCACCGTTCGGCTGGGATCTCGACAAGCTGGCGACGTACGCCGACATGGGCGTTCGCCAGATCCAGCTGGTCGATGGCCGGCGCAACTATCTGGTCGATTCGTGCTGGGAGAAGGCAAACGCCGGGTTGAGTGCGTTCGGGCACGAGGCGGTGCAGGCGATGAACGAGCGTGGCGTGATCGTCGACCTCTCGCACGTCGGCGAGCAATCCGCACTCGACGCGATCGGCGCCTCGCGGAAGCCGGTCATCTTCTCGCATTCCGGCTGCTACGCGCTGTGCCCGCACCCGCGCAACGTCAGCGATCGCAACATCCGGGCGATGGCCGATCGTGGCGGCCTGTTCTGCGTCTACAACCAGTCCGGCTGGCTGACCTCGGACCCGACGATCTCGATCGACCACTACCTGGCGCACATCGAGCACGTCATCGACCTGGTCGGCGAGGATCACGTTGGCGTCGGGACCGATCAGGACGCCGTCGACATGACCGCGATGCGGCCCGACGAAGTGGAGCGACACCAGGCGACATTCGACCGACGCCGGGCCGAGTACCCGCAGCTGACCTGGCGGGTCCGGCACATGCGGGTGGCGGAGCTGAGCCATCCGAAGCGCTTCCTGCATCTTGCGACGGCGATGCACGCCAAAGGCTACGGCTCCCGACGGATCGAGAAAATTCTTGGCGGGAACTACGCGCGGGTATTCGGGGAGACGGCGGGCGGCGGCTGACGCCGCCGAACGGACACGGAACTTGCACGGAACGATTACGGAACGGACACGGAATGAACGGAATTTCCACGGAACGTCACGGAATGTCCACGGAATGAACACCGGAATGGTTGCTCCAACGTCCCGGACCAGGAGGACATCTCACCACCTTGACCTTTGAAGCCGCTCCCATGACATCCAAACCGAAGTGTCGCCCCGAGTTCGTCGGCCTGCTTGCTCTGCTTCTTGGTGTCGTTGGTGTCGTTGGTGTCGCTGTCCAGGGGCAGGCGCCGTTCGAGTTCTGGCCCGGGGCTCGGTACGACGTGGCGGTCCCGTCGATCGATCACGTCCTCGGGCATGCGCCGGGTGAGCGGATCACGTCGCATGCCGAGCTGAACCGGTACCTGGAGGCCCTGGTCGAGGCGGCGCCCGACCGGATCACGCTCTTCGAGTATGCCGAGAGCTGGGAGGGGCGCCGGCTGGTGTACGTCCTGATCGGCTCGGCGCGGAACATGGCTCGGCTCGACGAGCTCCGGTCGGGGATGCAGAAGCTCGGCGACCCGCGCGAGACGACCGAGGCGGAGGCCGAAGCGCTGATCGAGGATCTGCCGGCGATCGTCTGGCTGTCGTACGGCGTGCACGGGAGCGAGATCTCGTCTCCCGACGCCGCGCTCCTGACGGCGTACCATCTGCTCGCGGCACAGGGCGACCCGGTCGTTGAAGAGATTCTCGCCGGCGCGATCGTTGCGATCGACCCGACACAGAACCCGGACGGACGCGATCGGTTCGTGCACCACTACCGCATGAACGAGGGCCTCGAGCCGTCAGCGAGCCCGGCAGCCGCCGAGCACTCCGAGGCGTGGCCCGGCGGTCGGACGAATCACTACTACTTCGATCTCAACCGCGACTGGTTCGCGCTCACGCAGCCGGAGTCCAGAGGCCGGGCGAAGAACCTGCTCGAGCACTTCCCGGTGGTGCATGTCGATCTCCACGAGATGGGGGCGAACTCGACCTACTACTTCGCGCCGGCCGCCGATCCGTACAACCCGCACATGGCGGAGCAGCAGAAGGCCAACCTCGAGTTGTTCGGCCGGAACAACGCCAGCTGGTTCGACCGGTTCGGTTTCGACTACTTCACGCGCGAGGTCTACGACGCGTTCTTCCCTGGCTACGGCGACAGCTGGCCGGTGTTTCTCGGGGCGGCTGGCATGACCTACGAGCAGGCGTCGGCACGTGGCCTGATCGTCCGTCGCAACGACGGCACGAACCTGTTGTTCCGTGATGGCGTCCACCACCATTTCGTGGCGTCGATCGCGACTGCCCAGACAGCGGCGCGCAATCGTGCCAAGCTCCTGCGCGACCTGTACGACGTCCGGAGGGCGGGCATCGACGAGGGGCGAAACCAGGAGATACAGGAGTACATCCTGCCGCTTCGCGGCGACACGTCGGCCGTGCGTAAATTGGCGGGTCTGCTGGTGGAGCAGGGCATCGACGTGCGCCGGGCGACGGGCACGTTGGAGGCGTGCGGGCAGGAGTATCCCGCCGGATCCTTCAGCATCGCCCTCGCGCAGCCGTCGAACCGCCTGATCCGAACGCTGCTGGACCCGGACAACCCACTCGAGGCGGCGTTCGTCGAGGAGCAGGAGCGGCGTCGGAGCAAGAATCTTCCGGACGAGATGTACTACATCATGGCCTGGTCGCTCCCCATGCTCTACAACGTGGAGCGCGTGGGCTGCGAGTCAGCCTCGATCGGCGACTTCGAGGTGGTCGGGCCGGAGCGGATCGATCCAGGTGCCGGCCCGACGGCCGACGCGGACGTGGCGTTTCTCGTTCCCTGGGGCACCGCCGCCGCGGGTCGATTCCTGACCGCGGCTCTGCAAGCCGACCTGCGCCTCCTCGGCTCCGACAAGAGCTTCGTTCAGGACGGCCGGGAGTACCCGCGCGGTACGCTGATCGTCAAGGTCGCGGACAACGTACCCGGGCTGCAGGCGACACTGCAGCGGCTGGCGACCGAGACGGGGGCCGGCGTTGTCGCGACGGATACGAGCTGGGTCGAGGACGGGGTGAACTTCGGGAGCCGCCCCGTCTTGCCCATACGCCGGCCGCGCATCGCGCTGGCCTGGGACCGCCCGACATCGGCGAACTCGGCCGGCGCGACCAGATTCGTCCTCGAGCGGCAGTTCGGCTATCCCGTGACCCCCATCCGGACGCGCCAGCTCGCCACGGCCGACCTCAGCCGGTTCCACGTGCTGATCCTGCCGCGCGGCGGGGCCTATCGCGAGGCCCTCGGCACCGAGGGCACCGCCCGGTTGAAAGCTTGGGTCGAGGCGGGCGGCACGCTGATCGGGCTCGACAGTGCGATGACGTATCTGGCCCATAAGGACGTGGCCCTGATCGATGTCCGGCAGGAGAGTGTCGCCCGCGATGAGATCGAGGACTCGGGCGATGCCGGGCGCGAGGAGGTGGAGAGCGGCCGGGTGGCGGGTCGGCTCCTGGAGTCGCGCGAGGACTATCTCGACGCGATCCAAGCGGACGATGCGCTTCCCGATGACGTCGCGGGTGTGCTCGTCAGGGCGACGATCGACCCCGACCACTGGATCACGGCTGGGCTACCGGACACGCTCCACGTACTGGTCAATGGTCGTGCGGTCTTCACACCCATCACGCTCGACAAGGGCGTGAACGCGGCGACGTTTCTCGGCCCCGACGAGTTGCACGCCAGCGGACTTCTCTGGGAGGAGAACCGACAGCAGCTCGCCTACAAGCCGTTCGTCATCGTGCAGCCCCGCCGTCGGGGTTTCGTCATCGGCTTCACGGCCGATCCGAATTTTCAGGCGTTCATGGACGGCCTCAACGTCCTGTTCCTCAACGCGGTGTTCCGCGGCGCGACCCATGCCACACCGATGGCGGCGGCCGCGTCCGGTGGCCGCTGAACCAAGGAGTGATCATGCGAGTCCCCATCCGTTTCCTGTTCGGAGCGATCATCGTGGCATTCGTTGTGGGCGTGTCGCTTGGCGGGGCCGTGTGGCCCGGATCCACGGTTCAGGCGCAGGCCGATGCGCAGGTCTTCGAGCTCCGAACGTACACCGCGCCCGAGGGCAAGCTCGATCGGCTGCACGCCCGCTTCCGCGATCACACCATGGCGCTGTTCGAGAAGCACGGCATCACGAACGTTGCATACTGGACACCCCGGGACGCGCCGGCCTCGAGCAACACGCTGATCTACGTCATCGCGCATCGCGATCGCGATGCGGCGACCAAGAGCTGGGCGGACTTCAGGGATGATCCGGCGTGGCAGAGCGCGCGTGAGGCATCTCGTGTCGATGGCCCGCTCGTGAGCAACGTCGTGTCGGTGTTCATGGAGGCCACCGATTTCTCGCCAATGAAGTGATGGCAGAGACGACGGATCTGACGGTCGCCAGGCGGCACGTCGAGGTCAATGTCGGATTCGGCCGCGGCTTCACCTGGCTCGACAGGGTCACCGACGAGGACTACGCAGGGCGAGAGGGCATGCCATGAGAATGAACCGGCGTCGTTTCATGCAACACGGCGCGCTCGCCATCGGGGGCTTGCCAGCGGTGACCGTCGCGTCGACAGCCGCTCGTGCGCAGGTGCCGGCGAGCGACCGCATCACGATCGGTGTGATCGGCTGCAACGGGATGGGCTTTGCCGACCTGGAGTCGCTGCTCAAGTTGGACGAGGTCGCCTGTGGCGCCCTGTGCGACGTCGACGCGAGCGTCCTCGAACGGCGCGCCGCCGAGGTCGAGGCGATGACCTCCGCGCGGCCGAAGACCTACCGCGATTACCGCGAGCTGCTGGACGACCCGAACATCGACGCGGTCGTGATCGGCACGCCGGACCACTGGCACACCCTGATCATGGTCGACGCCTGCGCGGCCGGCAAGGATGTCTACGTCGAGAAACCACTCGCCAACTCGATCCAGGAGTGCGAGCTCATGGTGCGAGCGGCGGCCCACTACGATCGGGTCGTTCAGGTGGGGCAGTGGCAGCGCAGCGGACCGCACTGGACCGAGGCCATGGATTTCGTGCACTCGGGCAAGCTGGGCCGTATCCGGACGGTTCGGGCCTGGGCCTACATGAACTGGTTGCCCGAGGTGCCGAACGTGCCGGACGAGCCGGCCCCGGACGGCGTCGACTACGACATGTGGCTCGGACCCGCACCGGCGCGTCCCTTCAACCGGAATCGCTTCCACTTCAACTTCCGCTGGTACTGGGATTACGCCGGCGGCCTGATGACAGACTGGGGCGTCCACTTGATCGACGTCGTGCTCTGGGGCATGCAGGCCGAGGCCCCCAAGTCGATTGCGGCGATCGGCGGCAAGTTCGCCTATCCGGACGACGCGGAGGAGACGCCAGACACACTGCAGGCGCTCTACGAGTTCGATCAGTTCTCGATGATCTGGGAGCACGCCGTGGGCATCGAGCTCGGTCCGTTCCAGCGCAGCCACGGGATCGCGTTCGTCGGCAACGACGGCACGCTCGTCGTCGACCGGGACGGGTGGGAACTCCATCCCGAGGAGCGGCTGGAGGACGGCCGGCCCGAGGGGTACCGGATGACGGCTCGACCTCGGGTCGAGGCGCGGCCCGGCGAGAGCGGGCTCGACCTGCACACGCGGAACTTCATCGAGTGCATGAAGAGCCGCGCGCAACCAGTGTGCAACCCGGCGGTCGGCAGCCTGGCCGCGGTCAACGCGCACCTCGGCAACATCGCCTTTCGGACGGGGACCAAGGTGCACTGGGACGCCGCCGGTCAGCGGTTCCGGGACAACCAGGCCGCCAACGATCGCCTGGACGCGAGCTACCGGACACCCTGGACGGTCCCAACCCTCTAGACGAAGACTTCAGGCAACTACGTAGCGCGAAGGCTTGATTCTCCCGAGCGAAGCCGAGGGGCAGCCGAGCGGATCTCGAACCAGCGTGACGCTGGGGCTCCCCGGGCGTCAGGAGAATCGGTCCGCGCTGAGTGCGGCGACGTCGATCGGCGGCGTCCGGCCGATGATGAGATCGGCGATCATCGAGCCCGTGACCGGACCGAGGGTGAGCCCGGACATCGCGTGCCCGGTGGCGACGAACACGTGGTCGTGGCCCGGTACCCGCCCGATGACGGGCAGCCCGTCCGCCGTGCAGGGACGCAGGCCGCACCACTCGGATCGCACGTCGGTGGTTCCGATCCCTTGAATGTAGCGGCCGGCCACCGTCGTCAGTTGCTCGAGCCGTGGCCGGCGCATCTGGTGGTTGAGCCCGGAGAACTCCATCGTGCCCGCCAGGCGCAGGACGCCATTCATGGGTGTGCAGAACACCGACGACTCGGCGAGGACGCATGCGGCGTTCATTGGCGGCGCACTGCCAGGACCGATCGCGAGGTCGCGGTGATAGCCCTTGCCCGGCTGGATCGGTAGGGGGCAGCCGAGCGACCGCGTGAGCTCGAGGCTGTAGGCACCCGTCGCGAGCACCAAGGCGTCGCCCTCGATGAGGTCGCCGCCGCGGGTGCGCACACCGACGGCACGAACAGAAGCGGTCTCGACGGCGTCGACCGGTTGACCGGGTCGGACCGATCCTCCGTGGCGGCGCACTCGCTCCGCCATCTCGAGCACGAACTGGTACGGGTTGCATGTGGCGGCCTCGGGAAAGTGGGCGCCGCCGAGCGTCCCCTCGGCCAGCGCCGGCACGCGTCCCCGTAACTCGTCTCCGGATAGCTCCTCGGTCGCAAAGCCGTGGTCGCGCATCAGTACCGCCTCGCGGCGGGACGCCTCGAGACCCGACTCCGTTCGACACACCTCGTAGTACCCGTCCGCCCGGTAGCCGCACGCGAGCGATTCCTCATCGACCAATCGATTGAACTGCTCGAATGACGCATGTCCCATGGGACCCAGCGTCCGCATGTTGGTCTCCAGCCGCTCGCTCGTACAGTTGGTGCTGAAGCGCCAGAGCCACCGCGTCAGCGCCGGATCCCACCGAGGTGCGATGTAGAGAGGCGTCGTCGGATCGAGCATCGTCTTCAGCGCGCCCACCACGCGGCCCGGCTTGTTCATCGGCGGATGGCCGCAGGCGATCGTGCCAGCGTTTCCGTACGACGCACCCTGCCCGATCGCGTCGCGCTCGAGCAGAATCACGTCGACGCCGGAGCGCGCGAGCGCGTAGGCACAGGACACACCGATGACGCCGCCGCCGACGACGAGCACGCGAGCGGTGGTGGTGGTGGTGGTGGATGCAGGCACGGGGCGCACAGGGAGCCGGGGCGGGACGGTGACCTCCGGAATCATAGCATCGTTCCGACGTGCACCGACGCGAGCGTGGAGGACGACGCGGCAACGTAGGAGGCCGTCTATTCAGCCCGTAACGCCTCGATCGGATCGACGCGTGACGCGCGTCGTGCTGGCAGGTAGCTGGCCGCCAGAGCGACGGCCATCAGACACGCGGAGACGACCGCGTAGGTGGCGACATCCATGGGGCCGACATCGACGAGCAGCCCGCTCATCAGGCGCGTGAGCCAGAACGCGGCGATCAGCCCCGACGTCACGCCGATAGTCGACATCAGCAGTCCCTGCCTCAACACCATGCCGATCACGGTACTCGACTTCGCGCCGAGGGCGATGCGGACTCCGATCTCCCGCGTCCGCTGCATCACGGCGTGCGACAGGACTCCGTAGACTCCGACCGTGGCGAGCAGCAGAGCGATGGCTGCCGCCAGGCTCAGCATCGCCAGTGCGAACGCGGTGCGCGCCATCGAGCCGCGCACGATGTCCTGTTCGCCGCCGAACTGGCTCTGCCAGTACGCGTGGCTGACGACCGCGGTGGCCGGGGCCTCCGGTATGTCATCCTCGTGTCGAAACAGCCGTCCGAGGGCGGGCCGGACCCGCAGGGCGGGCAGCGTACCGTCGGTGACGAGCATGGCGGACAGCTGCATGGGCTCGTCGAAACCGAGCATGGTCACGCTGCTCTGCCGCCACAGGCCGATCCGCTCGACGAGCTCGGCCTCGTCTTCGTAGGCGAGATGCAGTGCCGCAGACTGCCGAAGCTCGTCTTGACCCTGACCGGGGGCGGAGGCAAGCACCGACACGAGACGCTCGGGTTCGGGGTACGGAAGCGGGTCGAGGAGGATGCCTTTGACGAGGCTGAAGATGGCCGTGTTCGCGCCGATGCCAACCGCCAGCGTCAGGACCACGACCGCACCGAAGAGCGGCGCCCGGCCGAGTCGCCGGAGCGCGATTCGCAGGTCGCGGGCCAGGTGGGCGACCGCTTCCCACGAGCCGCCTCGCCGCCGTCCCTCGCTGTCGGTTCCTGCGTTACGCATCGTCCGGCTCCAGAATCACGTGCATCGCTTGAGCGGCGATGCCCTTGTTCATTAGACGGAGCCGCCGGCCGGAACGCTTACGGGCCGGCCGGAACTTACACGGAACTTACACGGAACGGACACGGAACGGGCACGGAATGGAGGTCGCCCTGCGCCCAGAGCCCGGAGCCCTCGCTCTCAGGCCATCCCGGCCAGGACCCCGCGCATGAATGCGAACGACTGCTGCATGCCCTGTAGCGGATCATCGGCATCGATCTCGTACTCGAGGTTCACGTAGCCTGCGTAGCCCTGGGCCTGCAGCTGTCGGAACATGGCCGCCACCGGCATCTCGCCCTCGCCGACGATGCACTGGCTCTCCTTGACGGCGAGGTCGCGCAAGTCCTTCATGTGAATGTCGAGCAGCCGGCCGCCCGACAGGGCGATCGCCTCGACGACGTCGATGCCCGTCCGGGCGGTGTGTCCGGCGTCAAGGCAGACACCGACACGGGGATCCATGCTCTCGATGTGCGGCAGGACGTCCTGTGGGCCGGGAAAGTACGGCTCCTCGGGCCCGTGATTGTGCACCGCGACGCGGATGTCGTACTCCTTCACGAACCGCTCGATGCGCGGGAGGGTGGTCGGAGTGGGGGCGATGACCATCAACGGCATGCCGGACAGCTTCGCGTACTCGAAGTATCCTCGGATGTCGTCGTCATCATCTTTGTCCAGCGTGACTGTACCGCCACCTACGATCCGGAGGCCTGCCGACTCGAAGGCATGTCGGCCAGTGGCGAGCTCAGCCGGCGACGCCTCGTACGGGAGGTGAAACGACTTGATGTTGACGTTCGGCGTCCCGAGCGTCTGGATCGCGGCGATGGCCCGCTCGCGCGGCCAGCGGCGAAGCGAGTAGCTGGCGACACCCAGCGTGACGGCTGGATCCGCCGCCGCGCGTCCGGTGGCCGCGGCGGCAATCCGTGTACCCGGCACCAGGCTCGCAGCGCCGGCCGCGCCCGCCAGCCGAAGAAAATCACGCCGAGACGTCTGACTCGAAATCTCCACTATTCACCGCCCACCACTCTCCTACACCGCCGGTTCCCAACCTGGCTCGTACTCGCGACTCCAGTGCTTCATGGCGTCGTCGTCGACGATGCGGCCGGTCTTCGGATCACAATCGATGGCGCCGTCGGTCCGCTGGGCGATGTTGCCCAGGTGGCACAACAGCGAACTCTTGCGAGCATCGCCGACGGGTGAGTGCGGCTCGTCGAGCCCACGAATGCTGTTCAGGAAATTGTCGATGTGTGCGACGGTCAGGCGGCCTCCACCGCGTGTGTCGAGCGCGGATCCGCCGCCTTGCTGGATATCGCGACGCAGCAGACGGTTGTCGTTGTCGTACACCTCGTAGCCGCTGCGGTCCAGGATGACCGTGCCCTGCTCTCCATGTATCGCAGCGCCCCGGCTGCGTCCCTCGACCGGGCGACCGTTGCAGCTCCGACCTTCCCAGGTGATGTTCGTGCCGTTCTCGAATTCGTACGAGGCGATCTGCGTGTCGTACATCTCCCAATCGTCGACGAAGTGGAAGCGCCCACCAGATGACGTCACGCGGGTCGGAAAGTCCACCTGCAAGGCCCAGCGGCAGACGTCGATCTCGTGCGTGGCGTTGTTGCAGATCTCGCCCGTGCCCCAGCGCCAGAACCAGTGCCAGTTGTAGTGCACGACGTTGTCGCGGTACGGCGTGCGAGGCGCCGGACCCTGCCACAACTCGTAGTCGAGCCACGCGGGCACCGGAGCCGGCTTGCCGTGACCGATGCCCTCTCGCGTGTTGGCGTACCATGCGCGGCCAAAGTACGGGCGGCCGATCACGCCTTCGTGAATCTCCTGGATGATCTGCATCGACCTCGGGCCGGAGCGCTGCTGATTGCCCATCTGGACGATGCGGCCGTACCTGCGTTGCGCGTCTGCGACCAGCTCACCCTCGCGGGCGTTATGGGATCCCGGCTTCTCCCCGTAGACGTGCTTGCCGGCCTGGAGCGCGAGGATGGTCGCCGGCGCATGCCAGTGATCGGGGGCCGCGATGACGATCGCGTCGACGGCCGGGTCGTCCAGGACCCGGCGGAAGTCGGCCACGGTCCGGGGGGTGCCGGTGGCCGAGGGGGTGGCCATCGCGACGGCTTGGGCCACCTTGTCTCTGGCTCGCTCGTCCACGTCGCACACGTACGCGACCTCGGTATTCGCCGCGAGCGCGAACGTGTCGGCCAGGACGCTCCCGCGCCCGTTGACACCCATGATGCCCACGACGATCTTGTCGCTGGGTGACTGTGTCCTGAAGCCGGCGACTTGGGATGCCCAACCGAAACTGAGCCCCGTAGCCGCGGCTGTCTTGATGAACGTTCGTCGGTCGAGTGGCGTTGGCATCAGTGGCGTCATTGGCGTCATTGGCGTCATGGCAACCTTCGAATCGCGAGATTCCGAAACCAGACGTCGTCGCCGTGATCCTGCAGCACGATGTGGCCCGGGCGAACGTCGGCGAAGCCTAGAATCGGAGCGTATTTGCTCACGGCGAACGTGTCGCGGAACCGATCGGTTTCGAGGTCGTACTCGACGACCTTGCCTCCGTTGACCCAGTGCTCGCCGTGGTGGCCGTCGAAGACGATCCGGCCTTCATTGAACTCCCCGACCGGCCGGAGATCGGTCTCGTACGAGCCGAGCAGATCGTACAGGCCGGCGGCACGGCGGAGAGGCGGCCGGAGCTTGGCGTCCGGGTGCAGGTCGTCGTCCAGAATCTGATACTCGAAGCCGAGCGCGGCGTACACCGGAGGTGCAACCGTGGACATTGCCTCGGACACGTTGTACTTGATGCCGCTGTTCGCCCCCGGCGCGACACGCCAGTCGAAGCGCAGCTCGAAGCGATCGTACGCCTCGACTGTTATGATGTCGCCGCCATCGATCGGCTGTCCGTCCGGCGCGGTCGGCACGTCACCGCTCGCGATCTTCCGGATCGCGCCGTCCTCGATCGTCCAGTGCTCGGCCGGGACGACCTTCCGCCCGAGGCCGCGCCACCCCGCGAAGCTCCGCCCGTCGAACAGCAGCGTCCAGCCCTCGGCTCGTTCTGCCTCGGTCAGCATGTTGAGCAGGTTGGGGGGCGCGACGGCGGGCTCGCCGGACCCGACCGCACCGGAGGGGGGGACGTCCGGCTGGGATGCACACGCGGTCATCGCCACGAGCACGAGGGACGCACGCCAGCAGCGCATGCGCCAGACCTTAGCACATGGCGGCGGCCCCGGCATCGCTCACAGCATGCCGAGCCAGCGCGGAAGCGTCAGGGAGATGTTCGGGACGAACGTCACGAGTGCCAGGCCGACGATCATCGCGATGTACAGCGGCACGAGCGCCCGGCTCACGGCCGTGATCGGGGCGCCCGACACGGTGCAGCCGAGAAAGAGCACGCTGCCGACGGGCGGTGTGCACAACCCGATGCACAGGTTCAGCACCATGACGATGCCAAAGTGGATCGGGTCGACGCCAAGCGGCTGCACGATCGGCAGGAGCATCGGGGCGAAGATCAGCACGGCCGGCGTCATGTCGAGGACCGTCCCGGCGATCAGCAAGAGCACATTGATCGCAAGCAAGGTCGCGACGCGTCCGCTGCCGAGGGTCGCGAACAGCTGCTGGACCGCCTCAGGAACTCGCTCGAACGCCAGGACCCAGGAGAAGGCCATGGACGTAGCCACGAGGAGCAGGACGATCGACGTTGTCGTGGCGGCGTCTACCAGGAGGCGCGGCACCTCGGAGAGTCGAACCTCCCGGTAGACCACGACGGCAAGCACGAAGCTGTAGAGCACCGCGATCGCTCCACCCTCGGTCGCGGTGAAGGAGCCCGCTACGATTCCGCCCATCACGATGACGATCATGAACAGACTCGGCAACGCCGCGACGAGGCGTCGTCCGGCCTCGGCCAACCCAACCCGCTCGTCCACCGGGTAGTCCCGGCGTCGCGCGATGGTCCCAGCCACGGCCATCAGGAGCAGCCCGATCAGCAGCCCGGGCAGGTAGCCCGCCACGAAGAGCGCCGCGATCGACACGCCACCGCTTGCCAGCGAGTAGACGATCAGAACATTGCTCGGCGGGATCACGAGGCTGGTCGTCGCCGAACTCACGTTGACCGCGGCGCTGAAGCTGCGGTCGTACCCCTGCTCGCGCATCCGAGGAATCATGAAGCCCCCGACTGCTGCCACCGCCGCCGCGGCCGACCCGGAGATGGCGCCGAACAGCATGCCTGCCACGATGTTCACGTAGGCTAGCCCGCCCGGCAGCATGCCGACCATCGCGCGCGCCAGGTCGATCAGGCGTCTCGCGATCCCGCCGCGATTCATCAGGAGTCCAGACAGAATGAAGAACGGGATGGCGAGCAGCGTGAAACGGTCGAGACCGGTTGCCATCCGCTGGGCCACGGTCGTGAACGCCGTGGCCGGGTCCATGGCGAGCAGCAGAGCGCTCAGCGACGCCAGCCCGATCCCGACGGCGATCGGGACGCCCAGCACGAGGAGGACCACGAAGACGCCGAGCAGGACGGCCGCATGCACAGGATCCACGTCAGTCGTTCCTGAGCTGGGCCGCCCCGACCACGACGTCCATCGCGGCATAGACGAGGATCACGAGACCGGACAGCGGGAGGGCGACGTAGACGTAGCCTCGCGCGATCTGGAGTGCTGCCGACGTCTGCCCGAGCGCTAGCGTCAGGCCGACCAGCTGCGCACCACCGAGCACGAGCACGAGCAGGGCGAAGCCGGCGACCGCGGCCTGAACGACCAGGTTCAGGGCGACCCGGCTCCTACCGTCGAGTCGGCGCGTCAGGAGGTCTATGGCCAGGTGCGACCGCTGACCGAACCCGTACGCGGCGCCGAGCAGCCCGACCCACACCAGGCCGAATCGGACGAGCTCCTCCATCGTCGAGCTGGGATCGCGAAGGATGAGGCGGGTCACGACCTGCCAGAGCACCGCCAGCGCCATGCCGCCCATGAGGACGGCCAGGATCAACTCCAGCGCGCGGTCGAGCCCCTGCCGGAGCGTAGCCACCGTCATTGGACCGCCCGGACGTGGCGAGCTAGCGCGACCAACGCCGGGCGGTCGGCGTAGTCGTCGTAGACGGACGCGACCGCTTCGGCGAACGGTCGTTTGTCGGGATGCAGGACCTCGACGCCCGCGGCCCGGACGGCATCGAGTGCCTCCCGGGTCGCCTGCCGCCACAGCCGGAGCTGCAGCTCGGCCGACGCGTTGGCCGCCTCATCGACGAGGCGCTGCTCGTCGGGGTCGAGATCGCGCCACAGGGCCGCGCTCATGAGGAGGACATCGGGTGTCGCGGTGTGTTCGTCGAGCGAGTAGTACTGGCAGACCTCGTAGTGTCGCGACAGGTAGAACGAGGGGGGGTTGTTTTCGGCGCCGTCGACGACGCCCTGCTGCAGAGCCGTGTAGAGCTCGCCCCAGGCGATCGGTGTCGCGGCGCCGCCCAGCGCTTGGACCATCCGAACCGCCAGTGAGCTCTCCTGCGTACGGATCTTCAGACCGGCGAGATCGTCCGGTGTGTTGATGGGCCGATCCTTCGAGTAGAAGCTCCGGCTGCCGGCGTCGTAGTAGGTCAGGCCACGCAGTCCCTGATCCTCGCCGGACAGGAGGATCCGCTTGCCGATCGGCCCGTGGAAGACACGCTGTCGATGCGCCTCGTCGCGGAACAGGTAGGGCAAGCCGAACACCGCGTAGTCGGGCACGAAGTTCTCGAGCACGCTGGCCGAGACCTTCGTCATGCCAACGGCGCCGATCTGCAGCAGCTCGAGAGCTTCGCGCTCGGTGCCGAGCTGCTCGCTGGGGTGCACGTCGACCCGAATCGCGCCACCAGAGCGCGCGGCCACCCGGTCGGCGAAGAACGTCATCGCCTGGTGGACAGGGTGGGACGGCGACAGCCCGTGGGCGAGCTTGATGACACGGACGCTGTCGGCGTCGCCGCAGGCTACCGTCGCGACGAGACCGATCCCGATCGAGGACACGAGGAGCCAGCGACACGTGGCAGGCGCGGGCTGTTGAGGCCGCATCAGGCACCCTCGGCGGCGGCGAGCCAGGCCTCGGCCGCACGGTAGCTCTCCGGATCGCCGACGTCGATCCGGCTCCCGCGCATCTCGTGAGTGAACACGGCTTCTTGCTCCGCCAGCCACCCGATGAAGCTGCCGATCGCGTCTACGGTCGGATGGTCCGCGACGAACCCATCCAGCAAGGCGAGTGCCGAGGGTTCCAGGAAGTAGAGCGCCGGGACGGCCCACTGGCTCGACGGCACATCGGGCTTCTCGGTGAGGCGTACGACCCGGCCGACGGTATCGATGTCGACGACTCCCGTGCGTCGAAGTCGCACGAGGTCGGTTTCGCGATGCCTGAGAATCAGGTTCCTCGGCGCGGCGGCGTGATCGGACAGGAAGTCCTCGAGAGGGAAGCGGTAGAGGTTGTCACCCGCGGCGACGAGCAGCGACTCGTCACCGAGGGCTCGACGGGTGACGGCGAAGGAGAGATCCCGAACGGCTCCGAGTCGCTGGTCGTTGTCCATCGCCTCGTCGTTCAGCAGGGTCACGGGCACGCGCAAGCGGTCGGATGCCGCGTCGCACCAGTCGCGAAACTGCGCGACGAAACGCCCATTGGAGACGATGACGATCTCGTCGAATCGGCCGGTCGAGACCAGCTGATCCACGAGATGCTCGAGAATCGGTTTGCCCGCCACAGGAAGCAGCGGCTTGGCCGTCGTACGAGTGAGCGGGTAGAGGCGGGTGCCGAAGCCGGCGCAGAGCACGACGATGGTCATGACAGGCGGACGCCGTCCTCGCTGTCGAGCAGGAGCACTACGCGGTCGATATCGAGCTGCGGCAGCCGCGATCGCATGGCTTCTTGAATCGTCTCGCGCGCCGACTCGGCCTGCGCGGCGTCGACGAGTGCGACGCAGCAGCCGCCGAATCCGGCGCCGCTGAATCGGGCGCCGAAGATTCCGGGGGTACCGACGAGGATTCGTTGCACGGCGATCAGCTCCTCCGATCCGGACTCCCAGTTCACGATCGAGCTCTCGCAGGACTCGTTCATGAGGCGTCCGAAGCCCTCGAGATCGCCAGCCCGCCAGAGCGCTGCCCCGCGCTGCACGCGCGATCGCTCGCTATAGAAGTGCCGGGCACGGCGCGCCTCGTTCTCAGGCAGCTCCGCGGCATGCTCCACGAACACGCGTTCCGGAATCTCCGACAGGCCCATGACGTCCCGGCGGCCGACGTGGGCCGAGAGCCGGCGGGCGGCACGCAAGCACTCCTCGACGCGCTCGTTGAATGGCGTGTCCAGTAGTCGCCGTGCCACACCGGCGAACACGACGAGCACGCGCCAGTCAGGCGCCGGGTCGCCTGGTGCGTGGGCCGTCCACCGCATCTCACCGCTGTCGATCGCCAGCAGGTGTCCGCGGCGCGCCCCGACGATCGTCGCGGGATCCAGAATGCCCACGTGGACGCCGACGTAGTCGCGCTCGGCCGCCAGGGCTAGCTCGACTTGCTCGCGCTGATCGATCTCGATCTCGTTGGCCGCGGCGAGCGCCAGCAGGTAGGCGAGCGTCACCGATGCGGACGAGCTCAGACCGCCGCCCGGGAGGCTTCCCGCGATCCGCCCGACCACACCTCGAGGCGTGCGAGGGAGCCTGTCGCGCAGCGCCCAGGCGACCCCACGGGGGTAGTCGCCCCAGTCCCGGTGTCCCGCCGTCGGCGACCCCGGTCTCGTGACATCGAACTGCATCGCCTCCGGAAAGTTCTCGCTCGTGAGCACGACGTCGCGCGACGTGCCCGGCACGAAGGCGAGACTGCTGTAGGCCGTGACCGCCATGCCAAGCGTCGGACCGCCCTGGTGGTCGCTGTGCGCGCCGATCGGGCAGATACGATACGGCGAGATGACCGTACGGATTGAGTCGGCCGCCACACCGTGGGTGTCGACGAGGTACGCCCTCTGGCGGTCGATGGTCTCTGACAGCATCATGGTGGCGTCACCACCTCGAGCCACGAGCGTGCAACGGACGGCGCGTCGACATCGGCCACACTCTGCGGTTGCCGACGGACCGCCGTACGCCTAGAATCTCAGACATTCCTATGGACGGCCCCCGTTGGCCCCTCGATCGCCAGACAGGCAGGTGGCTAGTCGCGCTCGCCACGCTCGGCCTAGCCTGCGTGGCGATGCCGGTCGGACGACCGCACGCAGCGCCCCGACAGCTCGATTCGACCCCTCGGGTCGAGTTCGCACGCGACATCCTACCTATCTTCGAGGCCAAGTGCACCGCCTGCCACGGTCCGACCTTACAGGAGAGCCGCCTGCGTCTGGATTCGGCCGAGGCGATCTGGCGGGGCGGCTTGGCGGGACACGCTGTCATTCCGGGCGACGCCGACGCCAGCCCGCTCATGCGTCGACTGCTCGGCATGGACGAGCCGCTGATGCCCTTCGGCGGCGACCCGTTGCCCGACGAGGAGGTCGCACTCGTTCGCCGGTGGATCGAAACGGCCGAGTTCCAGTTTGCCGCTAGCGATGCGTTGTCGGGAGCCGCGGGGACGCATTGGGCCTATGTACCGCCAAGCCGCCCCGACCTTCCCGTCGTGCGTCGCACCGACTGGGCCCACAACGCCATCGATCGGTTCGTCCTGGCGCGGCTGGAATCCGAGGGCTTCGAGCCATCGCCCGAAGCGGGCAAGACGACGCTGATTCGCCGCCTGAGCCTCGATCTCATCGGCTTGCCCCCAACGATCGCGGAACTCGACGACTTCCTGGCCGACGCGCGTCCGGACGCCTACGAACGGCTGGTGGACCGCCTGCTCGCCTCCGACCGGTACGGCGAGCGCTGGGCGCGCCCGTGGCTCGATCTGGCCCGCTACGCCGACACCCAGGGCTACGAGAAGGACAATCCGCGCTCGATCTGGAAGTACCGCGACTGGGTCATCAGCGCCCTCAACGCCGACATGTCGTTCCGTCAGTTCACGATCGATCAGATCGCTGGAGACATGCTGCCTGAGTCGACCCTCGATCAGCAGATCGCCACCGGCTTCCATCGCAACACCCTGCTGAACCAGGAAGGAGGCGTGGACGACGAAGAGGCGCGGTTCGACACCCTGGTCGATCGCGTCAACACCACTGCTACGGTGTGGCTCGGTTCGACGCTCGGATGTGCCCAGTGTCACAACCACAAGTTCGACCCGTTCACCCAGCGCGACTACTATCGGTTCATGGCGTTTTTCGACAACGCCGAGTACGAGATCGTGAGGCTCGGCCAGGGCGAGTCCTGGGTCGTCGAGCCGACGCTCGCGCTCCCGACACCTGAGCAGGAGGCGCAGGCGAACAGGCTCGAGTCCCAGATCGCGGCGCTGCGGACGACCCTCGAGACGCCGACGCCCGAACTCGAGGCTGACCGGGTCGCCTGGGAGGATGCGATGCGCCGGGTCGAGACCCAGTGGCACACGCTGCGGCCTGACCGGTACTCGTCGGCAGAGGGTGCCAGCCTGGAGCTGCTGGATGACGGGTCGCTGCTCGCCGGGGGTGACAACCCGGATGCCGACAGCTACGAGATCGGCAGCGTCGCCGAGCCGGGCCTGATCACTGGCATTCGGCTCGAGGTGCTCGAGGATCTCTCGCTGCCTGGCGGCGGTCCGGGACGAGACCCGGATGGCAATTTCTTTCTGTCCCGGTTCGAGGTCGAGGTGGCGTCGGCGGACGCGTCATCGGCCGGCGGCCCGGTGGCTTTCGACTCGGCGGTCGCTGACGACTGGCAGCCCGGCTACGAGATTCATCGTGCGCTCGACGCGACCCCCGAGGATGGAGGCTGGGCGATCGATGCCACGTCGCCGGATGCGCTGCGCATTCGCCAGGCTGTGTTCGTTCCCGATCTGCCTGTCCGCGTGGGAGCCGATGCCCGCCTGACCGTGCGGCTCCGACACGACATGCCGCGAGCGGCGCGCAACATCGGACGGTTCCGTCTATCGGTGACCTCGATGGACGACCCGGAGGCCATCGTCCGAGTCCCGGCACGCCTCCGGCCCGTGCTGGATCTTCCGGAAGCGGATCGCACCGTCGAGCAGGCCCGGGCCCTGGCCCAGGTACATCGCTCGGTCACACCGCTGCTTCAACCGGCCCGCGACCGCGTGTCTGCTCTCGAGCGGGAACTGACCGACGTCGGCATTGCGTCGACGCTGGTGATTCGCGAGCGAGACTCGCACGGGCGGCCGTCGACGCTGTTCCGCAACCGCGGCACCTTCATGAGTCCCGGCGATCGAATCCATTCGGCGGTTCCCGATGCGCTGCACCCGTTTCCCGACGACCAGATGCCGAATCGGCTGGGCCTCGCGCATTGGCTGACCGACGAGGAGAATCCGCTCGTCGCGCGCGTGACCGTGAATCGATTCTGGGAGCAGGTGTTCGGCCGCGGACTGGTCGAGACGGCCGAGGACTTCGGGTCGCAGGGATCACGGCCCAGTCATCCGAAGTTGCTCGACTGGCTCGCGGTCGAGTTCATGGCCCAGGGAACAGCCCAGGGAGCGGCCCAGGGCTGGAGCATGAAGGCCCTGCTGCGGACCATCGTGACGTCGGCGACCTACCGGCAGTCTTCTGCGGCGTCGGATGAGCTCCTCGAACGAGATCAGTACAACGTGCTGTTCGGCCGCGGACCGCGCTTCCGCGTCGAGGCAGAGATGGTCCGGGACATCGCACTCGCGACCAGCGGGCTGCTGAGCCACACGATCGGCGGGCCCAGCGTGTTTCCGTATCAGCCTGACGGCATCTGGAATCGTCCGTACAGCGATCAGCAGTGGATCGCGAGCGGCGGCGATGGACGGTACCGGCGGGGGATCTACACGTATCTTCGTCGTACGGCGCCGTATCCCAGCCTCTTGACGTTCGATGCACCCAGCCGCGAGCTGGCGATCGTGAGGCGCATCCGCACGAACACACCGTTGCAGGCCCTGACGGTCCTGAACGACCCGGTGTACTTCGAGGCGGCGCAGCACCTGGCAAGGCGCGTCGTCGAGGAGGTGGACGCAGGAGTCGCCGCTCGGATCGAGCACGCCTTCCGGCTGGTGCTTTCGCGACGGCCCCGGGCCGACGAGATCGAGACCGTCGCCCGGTTCCGCGCCAGCTTGCTGGAGCGTTTCGAATCGGATTCGGCTGCCGCGCGCGACGTCGTCGGCGACATGAGCGCCGAAGGCGCGAGCGTCTCGGATCTCGCGGCCTGGACGATGGTGTCGAATGTGCTGTTGAACCTGGACGAGACGATCACGAAGGAGTAGCTGGTGAAAGACCTCCCGCTGAGCCAGGTGGACCGGCGTCTCCGGACGATGACCCGGCGGCATTTTTTCGAGCAGGCGGGCCTCGGGGTCGGGTCGGCGGCGCTCTGGAGGTTGCTGGGCGGGGAGGCGCCGCTCGCCGCCCAGGCGAGCGCGGACGGGGCGACCGTGCCGCCTGTTCCGAGAGTACATTTCCCAGCACGGGCCAAGCGAATTATTTATTTATTCCAGGCGGGCGCTCCCTCGCACCTCGACCTGTTCGACCACAAGCCGCTGATCCAGCGCATGGACGGTCAGGACTGTCCGGACGAGATGCTCACCGGCGAGCGGTTCGCCTTCATCGAAGGCGTCCCGAAGTTGCTCGGCTCGCCATACCGCTTCAAGCAGTACGGACAGTCGGGCGCTGAGATCTCGGAGCTGTTGCCGCACTTGGCCGAGATCGTCGACGACATCGCGGTGGTCAAGTCGGTGCACACGACCCAGTTCAACCATGCGCCCGCCCAGATCTTCATGAACACCGGCCACCAGATCGTCGGCCGCCCGAGCATGGGAGCCTGGATGACCTACGGGTTGGGCAGCGAGAGCGAGGATCTGCCAGGGTTCGTCGTGCTGCTGTCGGGCGACAACGATCCGGACGGCGGCAAGACGTGCTGGGCAAGCGGCTTTCTTCCGACGGTCTATCAGGGCGTCGAGTTCCGGTCAGCAGGTGACCCGGTCCTGTTTCTAACGAATCCCGGTGGCGTGGCGGCCGACCTGCGTCGCGAATCGCTCGACGTCATCGGTGACCTCAATCGGGCGCACCGGCAGGTCAGCGGCGATCCGGAGATCGATACGCGGATCGCGTCGTACGAGATGGCCTACCGGATGCAGACCAGCGTTCCCGAGCTGATGGATATCTCGCAGGAGCCGGCGTCGGTCCACGAGATGTACGGGACCGAGCCGGGCCAGGCATCGTTCGCCAATAACTGCCTGCTCGCCCGGCGGCTCGTCGAGCGCGGTGTCCGGTTCGTGCAGCTGTTCCATTGGGGCTGGGATACGCACGGGACTGGCAGCGCCGACGATCTCGTGACCGCACTCCCGCGCCGCTGCCGGGAGACTGACCGAGCCTCTGCGGCGCTCATCAAGGATCTCAAGCAACGCGGCCTACTGGACGACACGATCGTCGTCTGGGGCGGCGAGTTCGGCCGCACGCCGATGAACGAGGGTCGGAATGCCTCGAAGTTCATTGGGCGCGACCACCATCCGCGAGCGTTCAGCCTCTGGATGGCCGGGGGCGGGATCAAGCCTGGCGTCTCGGTCGGGCGAACCGACGACTTCGGCTACAACATCGTCGAAGATCCGATCGAGGTGCACGACCTGCACGCGACCATCCTCCACTTAATGGGGATGGACCACACGCGCCTGACGCATCGCTTCCAGGGGCGGGACTTCCGACTGACCGATGTGTCGGGCCGGGTCGTGGAGAAGCTTCTGGCGTAGGCTCGATTCGTCCTTCTATTCGAGATCGCAAACCTCAGAACGACAGCCGGAACGTGAACTGCCAGACCCGTGAGTGGCCCCGCTGGCCGTTGATCCGTCCGAAACTCGAGAAATTGATCGCATTCGACGCGCCACGGAACTGCGGAGTGTTGGTCGCGTTGAGGACCTCGAATCGTACCTGGGCGGTCAGACCGCTGCCCGCGCGGACGTTCTTCATGAACACCAAGTCCAGGTTCTTGCGGAACTGATGCCGGTCGCGGGTGTCAGTCCGAGGGTTCGTGCCGAACTGACCCGGGCCCGGGTTCTCGAAGGCTGCGGCGTCGAACCAGCGTGCCCCTGGGTGGTCGGTCGACGCGACGCGATCGAAATCGCTTCCCGGGGTGGCAAGTGGCTCGCCGGTCGGATTGGGCCGCTGGCGGCCGCCGAAGAGTCCGAGATTTCTCTCGGATGTTCCTCCGCTGAGATACGCGGAGGCTGGCGCGCCGCTCACGAACCTGACAATCGCTGATGCCGTCCAGCCGCCGAGCAGGGCGTGCGCGAGACTGCCTGTATCGGCCGGTCCAGGGATCCGTACGATGGGCGCAAAGACGAGGTTGTGCGGTGCGTCGAAGATGCTGGTTCCGTACTCGGCATCGAGGTCGTAGTTGTCCTGAGGTATGGAAAGGCGGCTCGCGAAGGCGCTGCCCTGGCCGAACTGGTTGTCCTCGGTGTTGCTCAGCGTGTAGCTGATGCGTCCGCCCCACCACCCGGTGCTCCGCTTGGTGAGCTTGACGATCAGCGCGTGGTACCGGCGTTTGCCGCCGTCCGTGGTCTGGAACTTGTTGACGTTCCCAAACTGGGGAAACGGTCGCATGAGTTGCCCGCGGAGGATGGTCGGGTTCTCGCTGAACTCACCCGCTGCGGGAATACCGAAGAAGGGGTTCACAATCGACCGGCGCAGGAACGTGGGGTCCCAACCGCCGCCGGCCGCCGGAGCCGCGGCGAGGGCCTGCTCCGATGGTATCTGGTTGATGTTGATTGCGGCGTTGGTTGTGCCACCGTAGCCGATGTCATCTCCTGCCGCCCCCGCATACCCGATCGTGACCGCCATCTCGCCAGGCAGCTCGCGCTGTAGATCCACCGAGTACTGCTGCACGTGTCCGGCACCCTTCGTCTGATCGATGAAGCCGATAGAGCCGCCGGCGCCGGTCAGCAGGCCCAACGAGCTGCCGATCGGTGTCTGCAGCCCGTTCGGAAAGGGGTTGTCGAGGGTGACGAACGGCGCCTCCCGCGTATCGGATCCTTGAATGAGCTCCGTGTCGCGCGTGAAGCCGACCTGGCCGAATTGCCTGGCGCTGTAGTTCCAGGGCGCCCAGAACAGACTATATCCGCCCCGGACGACGGTCCTGTCCCCGAGCGCGTACGTCAAGCCGACGCGTGGTGACAGCTTGACCGCCGGCGGATCGCCCTGATGAGTTGGGGCGCCATCAACGCCCGCGTACACGAGCCCGCCCATGATCGTGCGACCTTCGAGAGGCGTGCCCACTCGCGCCGAATCTGGCACGAGCGCGTCCAACGGGTTCACCGCGGACTCGTCGAACGCGACCGTGAAGCGGTTGTTCACTTCCTGGAGGCCGTCCTCGCGCTCGAATCGCAGCCCGTAGTTGAGCGTGAGCTTCGAGCTGGCTCGCCAGTCGTCCTGGATGTACGCCGCGTAGTACCGAGTGAACACCTCCTGGTGCCCTCGGTTGAACGGCACGAAGCCGCTGCTCGGTGCGCCGACGAGCAGGCTCGCCAGGTCGTAGCCACCCTCGCCGTTCGGGCCCTGCGTGAAGTTGTCGTTGAAGGTGAATCTGCCAGCCATCCGGTTGTCGCTGAGCGTCGTCAACCCGAGCCGGCGCAGGTCGCCGCCGATCTTGATCGTGTGGTTTCCGACGAGCTTCGTCAGCGCGACGTTCGTCGAGTACGGCTGGTGCCAACGATTGACGCTGTTCGCACCCTGACCAACGCCTTGGTAGTTGTCGAATCTGAGCTGTGGGAACAGTGTCTGGCCATCAGGGTCGAGCGCGCTGGTGTAGGTCGGGCTGAAGCCGAGCGCAGCCGGTCCGCCCTCGAAGAACCCTGGATTCCAGTTCTCTCCCCACAACGTCCACCCATACCGGAGTGTCAGGACCGTCGAGTCGTTCAGGATGTTCGTGTTGTTGAACACGAACACGTGCGGTCGACGCCTGAGCGTTCGTGCCCCGCCGAGCGCGTCGGCTGTGGCGCCCTGGAACAAACCCGCGAATGGTTCGTCCGTCGCGTTGTACAGGTAGAACCCGCTCGCCGACCAGGTGTCGGTGAGCTTGTGGTCGATCTTGATCGTGATCATGTCGCCGCGGTCAAGACCCGACCCAGTGCCGATCGCGTTGTCCTCGGTGTCCTCGTTGCCTTGCGACGGCAGCGGCCAGAAGTCGAGCATGTTGCGTGCGACAGGATTGAGGGCGAAGTCCGGAATGATCGCGCTGGCGAACTCGGGATTCGCCAAGGTGCCGCTCGGTCCGGCGGCGGGGCACTGAGGGCTCGCGACGCCGTCACGGCAGAACGGGTTGAAGATTCGGACCGGGGATCCGCCGTTGGTCGTCGTGGAGAAGTCTCCGAGCTTCTGACGGGCGGTGGGCCAGAGCCCCTCGTCTTGGAAAACGAACTGCTCGCGATAGCCCTCCGTGGCCATCCAGAAGAACGTGCGGTTGCGTACGAGAGGCCCGCCGACACCGCTTCCGTAACCCCGCCACCGGCTGCCGTCCAGATCTACGTCTTCCTTTGTGAGCCCTGCGACGTCGCTGAAGTAGTCGAGCGACTGGCCCCAGACCGGACGCGTCTGGAAGAAACCGCTGCCGTGAAACTGGTTGCTGCCCGAGCGGGCCGTCGCGTTGAACACGCCCCCTCCCGTTCGTCCCATTTCGGCGTCGTAGGTGTGGATCTGGACCTTCATGTCGCCGAGTGCCTCGATCGTCGGGTTCACGACGGACCGCCCGCTGAGCTCGCTGATGGGCACGCCGTCGAGCAGGTAGTTGTTGGCCCGGATGCCGCCGCCGCCGAGCGAGATGAGCGACGCGTTGCTCTGGTCCTGCTGCCGGTCGAAATGCGGCTGGTTGAGCGCGACGACCGTCGGGATCGTGACCGCCATGAGGAAGGCGTTACGCCCGCGGCTGGGTAGCGCGTCCAGGGTTTCGCGATCGAGGTCGGCGCCCTGGGACGCGTTCGTTCGTTCAAGGACCGATGCGTCGGCCGTGACGGTGATCGCTTCCGCGACGTCTCCGACCTCCAGTGGCAGGTCGAGGGTCAGGAACTCCTGCGTTCCAATGACCAGGCCGCGCCGCTCGAACGTCTTGAAGCCAGCGATCGTCGCGCGAATCGTGTAGATGGCCGGGGGCACCGCTGGGAACGCGTACTCGCCGACTGCGTTGGTGAACGTCTGGCGCGACGCGTTGGTGCCCTCGTTGATCAGCCCGACCGCGACCCCGGGGATCACTCCAGTGGCGTCCCGAACCGAGCCTCGGATTCCGCCAGTGAATTGCTGGCCGGCGGCGCCGACGCCGGAGCCCGCGAGCAGCAGGGCCGTGACCACGAGATGCACCAATTCCTTCACGCGCTCCTCCTTCGGGTCGCCGAGTGGATCGTCGAGCACGGGCACCGCATCCCCGCCTCTAGTATTAGAGGCGCAAGATCGGTGAGAATCGCCTCACTAGCATTCAAAGAGTCAGAGACTCAAAAACTAACGCGAACGAGCCCTGAGTTGCGCAGAATGGGTCCTCCAGGCGAAGACGTCACCCGGCTGCTCAAAGCGTGGAATGACGGCAGCCGCGAAGCGCTGGACGAGCTGGTACCAGCCGTGTATTCGGAACTTCGGCGTCTGGCCCGGTCGGCGCTGCGTCACGAGCGGCCCGGGCACACGCTGCAGACGACCGCCCTGGTCAACGAGGCCTACCTCCGCATGGTCGATCAGCGGAAGGTCAGCTGGCGGGACCGGGCACACTTCTTTGGAGCCGCCTCGGAGATCATGCGGCGCATTCTTGTCGATCACGCTCGGAAACACCGAGCCGGAAAGCGGGGCGCGGGGGCTACCATGGTCACGCTGGACGAGGCCTTGGCCGCGGCCGAGCAGCGCGACATCGACGTCCTTGCGCTCGATCTGGCCCTCGACACCCTGGCGGCCGTGGACCCTCGCCAGAGTGAGCTGGTCGTCTTGAGATTCTTCGGCGGCTTGAACATCAAGGAAGCGGCGCACGTCCTGAAGATCTCACCCGCCACCGTCAGCCGCGAATGGAGCACCGCGAAAATGTGGCTCAGGAAAGAGCTGAGCCCGGCGTGACTCCTGAACGCTGGCAGCAAATCAAGGAGAGCATAGCGAGCCTCGAGCGGTGCACTCCCGGGGAGCGCGCGGCATCGCTCGCCGAGCTGCGGGCGAAGGATTCCGAGCTGTGTCTGGAGGTCGAGGGCTTCCTGAAGCACGATTCCGCCGACAGCTTTCTCGAGCATCCGGCGGTGGCCGGGATGCCGATGTCGCCCGGGTCTCGCCTGGGGCAATATGAGATCGAGGCGCCCCTCGGAGCGGGCGGCATGGGCGAGGTCTATCGGGCGCGCGACACGACGTTGCGGAGGACGGTGGCGATCAAGATTTTGACCGAAGCTGACGAACGGTCCCGGGTGCGACTCCTCCGTGAAGCACGGGCGGCCTCTGCGTTGAATCATCCCAATATTTGCACCATCTACGAGGTCGGGCAAGACGGAGAGACCTCGTTCATCGCCATGGAGCACGTCGAGGGAAGATCGCTCGACGAGCTGATCCCGGCCGGGGGGTTGCCTCGCCAGAGCCTCATTTCATATGGCAGCCAGATCGCCGACGCGCTCGCGCATGCGCACGGGCAGAGCATCGTGCACCGTGACCTGAAACCGCTCAACGTCCAGGTGACTCCGCAGGGCCGAGTGAAGGTGCTCGACTTCGGGCTGGCCAAGCGGCTGGTCGAGGCGGACCCCGATGGGCTCACCATGACGGCCGGGACCGAAGCCGATGTGGGAACCGTTGCCGGGACGTTCCCGTACATGGCGCCTGAAGTGCTTCGCGCCGAGGAGGCGACGACTCGAAGTGATCTCTGGGCGTTGGGCGTCATGCTGTACGAGATGGCGTCCGGACGGCGGCCGTTCGATGGGTCGACCCGGGCGGACACCGTCTCTTCAATTCTTCGGGATACGCCGGAGCCGCTGCCCACGCACGTGTCGTCCGGTCTCAGATCGATCATCCAACGATGCCTGAATCGTGAGCCGGCGCAGCGCTACGCCCATGCGAGCGCCATCGAAGCCGCCCTCGAGGCGATTCACTCCGACAGCGCAGTGGCCGAACCGACCTGGGTCGAGGAACCGCGCCGGTTGCCGATCAACATCAACTGGCGGCTCGTGGCGGTCGGGTCCGCCGGGGCGCTGCTCGTGGTGCTCCTGGCGGGCCTCGCGTATCTCGCCCGAGGCTTGCTACCCAGCCCAACCGATACCACCGTGGCGCGTCTCGCAAACCCGATCCAGATCACGACGGCCGTCGGCTGGGAGAGCTATCCCGCCTGGTCGCCGGACAGCCAGATTCTGGCGTACGTGTCGGATGAGGCCGGGAACCCGGATATCTGGGTGGCGCAGGTTGGCGGCGGCCCTGCAATCAATCGCACCGCCGACAACAACCAAGCAGACGTTGGAGCGAGCTGGTCTCCCACCGGCAGGGAGATCGCGTTCGCGTCGGTTCGGGGCGGCGACTCCGGTAGCGTCTTCGTCATGCCCGCGCTCGCCGGTTCGGCCCGTCGTGTGTCGTCGTCGAACGACATGACCACGGGGGACGCACCGCAGTTTGTGGACTCTGGAAGCTCGCTCGCGTATCGGATGCGAACGACCGCCCGTCGGGCGGCCGGCGACGATGATCTACCGACAGCGGTCGAGATCGTTTCGATCGCCAGCGGCGAGACCCGGACGCTACTGTTGCCCGGGACCGAAGGTCGGGGTGCGTTCGGGCTCAGCTGGTCGCCCGACCGGCGATTCCTCGCCTACAGCCTGGGCGCCACGACGACCTCGACCACTCCACTCCGGATCGTTCGTGTCGCTGACGGCGAAGGGATCGAAATCACGGATGCGTCGACCTGGAACGCCTACCCGAGCTGGGCGCCCGACGGTCGCACGCTGTACTTCGTCTCCGACCGCGTTGGCGCCCGCGACCTGTGGCAGCAGCGGCTTTCCGAGGACGGCCGGCCGGAGGGTGACCCGGAGAGCGTGTCGGTCGGGATCGGGATGTCGTACGCTGCCGTCTCGCCCGATGGTACGAAGCTCGCCTACTCGCAGGGCCTCAGGATCACGAACGCTTGGCGCGTTCCGATCCCGGACGACGAGTTCGCGACCTGGGAAGATGCGGAGCAGTTGACCTTCGATCAGGCGTCGACAGAAGACGTGGATGTCTCGCGCGATGGCGCCCACCTGCTGCTCGGTTCCAACCGGGGAGGGAACTCCGACATCTGGATGCTCTCGCTGGAAGGTCGGCAGCTGAAGTCGGGCGGAATTGGCGGGCAGCAGCAGCAGGTGAGCCTCGACCTGGCGAACGACGCGTCACCGCGATGGTCCCCCGATGGGGAGTTCGTCGCGTTCGAGAGCACCCGCGGCGGAGGTGACGACATCTGGGTCAAGCCTGTGGCTGGAGGTGTGGCGCGCCAGCTGACGACCGACCCCGCACGAGATGTCGAGCCGGAGTGGTCGCCCAGCGGCACCGAGATCGCGTTCATGACGGCGCGGCAGGGTCAGAGCGGCATATGGATCGTGAACGTCGAGACGGGTGTCGAGCGGGAGCTCGTGGAGAACGCCGAGTATCCGGCCTGGTCTCCCGACGGTCGGTGGATCGTGTACCAGAACGATGATGGCCTGTGGCGCGTGTCACCGGAAGGCGGTACGCCCGAGCAGCTCACGGCGACGCTGGGTGAGCGTCCCCAGTGGGCATTCGACGGCCAGATGATCTACTATCGACACCTCTCGAACATCTGGAGACTCTCGCTCGACGACGGGACCGAACGTCGGCTGACCGACCTGGGCGGAGACCGCCGCGGCGGTTTCGAGGGGTCCATGAGTACCGATGGGCAGTACATCTACTTCCCGTGGAGCGCCAACCTCGGCGACATCTGGGTGATGGACGTGCTGTACGAGGAACGCTGACCTAAAAGCTTTCGGAGCGCGAGGCTTCAGCCGAGCGACGAGACCATGCCAAGCATCCTCTCTCCGGGAACCCGCCTCGGCCAGTACGAGATCGAAGCCCGGCTCGGTGCCGGCAGCATCGGAGATGTCTATCGCGCCCACGACACCGTGCTCCAGCGGCCCGTCTCGATCACGATCGTAGACGCCGAGGACGCTCAGACTGAATCGCGGTGGCTCGGCGAGGCGCGCGCGGCGTCCGTTCTCAACCATCCCAACATCTGCACCATCTACGAGGTCGGACAGATCGACGACACGTCCTTCGTCGCGGCGGAGTTCGTGGACGGCAAGACGCTCGCCGACCTGACCCCTGCCGGGGGTATGCCACGCGACAGCGTGGTCCGCTACGGCAGCCATGTGGCCGGCGCACTGGCCCACGCGCACGAGCAGGGCATCGTGCATGGAGCGCTCACGCCGCACAGCGTGGTCGTGACCACGGAAGGCCGCGCGAAGGTGCGGGACTTCGGACTGGACCAAGACCCACATGCCGCAAGCTCCGCCCTCGCCCACTCGGCCCCGGAGATGCTGCGGGGCGAGGATGCAACAGCTCGGAGCGACCTGTGGGGCCTGGGCGTGCTGCTGTACGAGATGGCGTGCGGCACGCCTCCGTTCCGCGGTACGACGGACGTCGATCTGCGGGCGGCGATCCTCCGAGACCAGCCCGACCCGCTACCACCGCGCGTGGGCGCAGGCATTCGGGTGGTTGTCGAGCGATGCCTGAACAAGGAACCGGAGCAGCGGTACGCTGATGCCGGCGCGGTGGAGGCTGCACTCGAGGCGATTCACTCGGACAGCCGCGTCACGAGCCCCGTCCCAATCGACTCGCCGACTGGAGCGGTGACACGGTGGCGACTCGCCGTAGCGGCTGGGGGGCTGGCCGTCGCCGCAGCCCTGATCGCGGGTGGTCTCGGGTACTTCAGCCCGTCCTCCTCGCTCGGGCCCGGGTTCACGGTTCCACGCCTCGCGAACCCCGTCCAGTTTGCGAGCAACCAGGGAGCGGAGACCAATGCGGCATGGTCCCCAGACGGTCAGATGCTCGCCTACGGGGACGGAGGGGCCATCTGGGTCAAGCAGATCGATGGTGGCCAGGCGATCGACCGCGGCTCCATGTCGCGGGTCTCAATCGGACCTGTCTGGTCGCCTGACGGACGAGAGATCGCGTTTCGGGGTTTTCCCAGTGGCGATGGCAGCGCCGGCGGCGTCTACGTCATGCCGGCCTTGGCGGGCGCGGCCCGGAAGGTCGCGGGGCCATGGTTGATTGCTTTCGAGCCCCCGCAGTACGTGGAAGGAGGGACCGCGCTCGCCTATCCGGTCGGCGGACTCGGCATGGACGGGACCTTCGGTGGCGGTCGCCAACGCGGGATCGCGATCGTGCCGCTCGCCGGAGGCGAGCGGCACATCCTGCCAGGTTCGCTCGGCGTCAGCCCATTCGGGTTGGCATGGTCGCCGGATCGGCGCTTTCTGGCGTACGGCCCCGGAGGCAACTTTCAGATCGATAACGCGCCGGTCGCCGTTCTGCGAGTCGAGGATGGCGAGACGATCGAGATTACCGATGGGGAGTTCTGGAACAAGAGTATCGGCTGGTCGTCGGACGGCCAGCTGCTGTACTTCATCTCCGATCGGGGTGGCGCCCGCGACCTCTGGCAGCAGCGGATCGCGGACGATGGGCGGCCTGTGGACGAGCCGCAGCGGATCTCGGTCGGGATCGGGATGGCTGACGCGGCGTTCTCTCCGGATGGCTCCAAGCTCGCGTACACCCAGGGCGGTCGCGTCGAGAATGTCTGGCGCGTTCCGATCCTGGACGACCGTGTGGCGAAGGACAGCGACTTCGAGCAGGTGACCTTCGACCTGGCGGCCACCGAGGAGCCTGACGTCTCCCCCGACGGAACGCGGCTCGTGGTGGCTTCGAATCGACGTGGTCGGTACAACCTGTGGACCCTCCCTGCAGGCGGAGGCGAAATGCAGCAGTTGACCTTCGGGACGGCCGTCCTCGAGCTTCCGCGCTGGTCTGCCGACGGCCAGCGCGTCTCGTACACCCAACTCGATCGGGAGGGCAGCGACATCTGGGTGATGTCGGCCGCGGGCGGCGAGGCTCGCCAGGTGACATCTGATGGCGGGCGCGACAACTATTCGAACTGGTCTCCGGACGGCACGCAACTCGTCTTTCTCTCCGAGCGCGACGGTGTTCGCGGACTCTGGACCGTGAACGTGGAAACTCGCGAGGAGCGGTTTCTTGCAGAAGCCGCTTTCGTCGCGGCGTCGTGGTCGCCGGACGGCGAGTGGATTGCGTACTCGCGTCGAGGCCAGGGCCTGTGGCGCATTCCTGCTGCTGGTGGGGAACCCGAACAGCTAGCAGAAACAGGGCGGTCCACTGTGCAGTGGGCTCCTGACGGCCGGACGATCTATGCCCGAACCCGACGGATGAACTTGGTGGCCATCTCGGTCGACGATCTATCGGAACGCACCGTGTATCGCCGTGGCTCCTCAGAGGAGCGAGCTCAGAATCCCGACCGGCCTTGGGCGCTTTCGGGAACCCTCAGCACCGACGGCCGCTATCTGTACTCTGGGTTCTGGGGAAATACGGGCGACATCTGGATTGCGGATGTCGTCTACGAGTAGAGGAGTACCCGACGTCAGAAGACCCAAGTAGACGAAAGCAGCGCGAGTCTTCCTCCTGGCCGCCGATGACGAGGCGATGCGAGCGCGACGACTCGGGACAGCGCGTGCGGCGTCCGGCCTGAACCATCCAGGCATCACCACGACCGCAGCCGCGTCTCCGCGGTAAGATTCTCCAGAAGCCATGCTCGACCAGCTCGCCCAGTTCCTGGGGCGCTTTCATCTCGTCGTCCTGCACGTCCCCATCGGGACGCTGATCGCACTCGCCCTGGTCGAGGCATATGCGGCGTGGCAACGCACGTCCGACACTGCGTCCCTCGCCTGGCTGCTCGCGATACTCGGCTCCGCGAGCGCGATCGCGACGGTCGCGTTGGGTATCTTCCTGTCCTGGGGAGGCAGCTATGACCCCGATATCCTGTTCCGGCATAAGTGGCTCGGCGTCACGACGGCCGTGCTCTCGGTCGGGCTGGTGGCCCTGAAATTCGAGGTTGGGCGAGGCGCCATTCCCCAGACGACCCGGCTGTACCAGACGGTGTTGGCGACATGCCTCGTCACGCTGATCGCCGGCGGGCACAACGGCGGCACGCTCACGCATGGTGCCGGCTTCCTCACGCGCTATGCTCCGTTCGGTAGCTCCGACGTGCCGGGCGCTGGCACGCCGCTGGGTTCCGACGATCCCTTCGCCTTGACAGTGCAGCCCGTGTTCGAGACCCACTGCCTCGAATGCCACGGGCCCGAGAAGCAAGAGCATGGACTACGCCTCGACGAGCGGGCGTCGATTCTGGAAGGCGGCGAGAGCGGCAAGCCGGCAGCCGTTCCCGGCGATGCCATGGCGAGCGAGATGGTCCGCCGCCTGACGCTCGCGCGGAGCCACGATGAGGCGATGCCGCCGGAAGGCCACTCGCGCCCGAGTGCCGAGGAGATCCTGGCGCTGATCGCCTGGATCAACGACGGCGCGCCGCTGGGCGACGCGCTCACCGGGCTCGAGCAGGGGATTGAGCCGGCGCCGAACGCCCTGCTCGACGATCTGCGTGCCCTCGACATCGACGTCCGGCGCCTGAGTGAGCAGCACGTGCTTCTGAGCGTGAGCCTGGAGCACGCGCGCCAGGCGACCAGCGGTGAGCAAGGTGAGCATGACGAGCACGACGAGCTCGTCCCGCGCCTGGGCGACATCGCGCCCCAGATTGCCTGGTTGAATCTGGCACGCCGGACACTGACCGAGGCCGGATGGTCGACGCTCGGGCGGTACGAGCGGCTGACCCGCTTGCACCTGGAACGCACGAACGTCGAGGACCGGCACCTTGCCACGGTGGGAACCCTGTCGCACCTCGAGTACCTCAATCTCCACGGCACCGGCATCACCGACAAAGGGCTGGAGCATCTGGCCGGCTTGGCCGATCTCGAGACGCTCTACGTGTGGGGCACACAGGTGACGCCAGACGGGGCAGCGCGGTTGGCCGCGTCGCTGCCCTCTGCTAGGATTCATCTCGATTCCTCGACACCGTCCTGGAGTGAGCCTTGAGGTCGACGTCCCCCTTCGGTCTCGCCGCCCGTTGCGCCATCCTGACGACGGCGGCCGTGATGGCCGGCTGTGCCACGGGAACCGACAGCGATCTTCCCGACCGCGTCGAGTTCAACCGGCACATCAGGCCGATCCTCTCGAACAGCTGCTACCCGTGCCACGGGCCCGACGGAGGTGCCCGGCAGGGAGAGCTCCGGCTGGACGTTCGGGAGGCGGCCATCGCTGCCCGTGATGGACTACCTGCCATTGCGCCAGGCAACCCGTCTGGCAGCGCCCTCGTCCAGAGGATCTATCACACCGACCCGGCAGAACGAATGCCGCCCATCGACTCGGAACGCAGGATCGATGATCGTGGCCGGGCCCTGCTGGAGCGGTGGGTCGAGCAGGGTGCCGAGTACGAGCCGCACTGGTCGTTCGTGTCGCCGAGCCGCGCCGATCCGCCGGCGGGCGATCGTGAGGACTGGGTGCGCAACCCGATCGACGGCTTCGTCCTGGCGCGCCTCGAACAGGAGGGGCTCGAGCCGTCGCCAGACGCAGGTCGTGTGACACTTGCGCGCCGCCTCAGCTTCGACGTCACCGGCCTGCCGCCGACGCCAGACGAGGTCGACGCGTTCGTCTCCGACGCGGCGGCCGATGCCTACGAGCGGTACGTCGACCGCCTGCTCACGTCACCTCGCTACGGTGAGCGCATGGCGCTCGACTGGCTCGACCAGGTCCGGTACGCCGACACGAACGGCTACCACTCGGACGAGGACCGCCCCGTCTATCCATACCGCGACTACGTCATCGGGGCGTTCAACGAGAACCTTCCCTTTGACCAGTTCACGCGCGAGCAACTGGCCGGCGACCTGCTCCCGAGTCCGACGCGCCGCCAGCGGGTCGCATCCGCGTTCAATCGACTCAACCAGATCACGGCGGAGGGTGGTGCGCAACCGAAGGAGTACCGGGCGAAATACGACGCGGATCGTGTCCGGACCGTCGCCTCGGTCTGGATGGGCGCCACGCTCGGCTGCGCCGAGTGCCACGACCACAAGTTCGATCCGTTCACGTCGAGGGAGTTCTACGGACTCGGGGCATTCTTCGCCGACCTCCAGGAGGAGGATGTCTACATCGGGCTTGCCGAGTGGGATCCGTTCCTGCTGCTCCCGACCGACGAGGAGGCGGCGGACCTCGCGCGAGTGGAGGCGAGCATTGAACGGCTCGAGACCAGGCTCGGGACGGCAGCGACCGAGCTCGAGCGGGAACAGTCGGAGTGGGAGGCCACCATTCGGCAACGCCTCGCGACCCACGCGGGCGGCTGGATGCCGGCGCGAGCGAGCGCGCTCGAGTCGACCGACGGCACGGTGCTCGAGCTCGAGCAGGATCTCTCCATCCTTACCTCTGGCCCCAATCCTCCGGAGGACACCTTCATCGTCCGGATTCCCACGACGCTCGAGCGCATCACGGGGCTGCGGATCGAGGTGATGAGCGATGCCAGTTTCCGAAAGGGCTACACGCGCGAGAACCTCTTCTTCGCGCTCCACGAACTGGAGATCGACGCGCGATCGGCAGATGGTGTGACGCGTCGGGTGGTCGTCTCGACGACGGCCGCCGACGAGGGATCGAGCGAGAGCCTCGTCGATGGGGACGAGCTGACCTCCTGGAGCGTCGCGTCCAACGAGAAGTACGCGCCGACGGTCAAGGCCGTCCTTCGGTTCGCTCGACCGGTCGAAGGCGGACCAGGAGCCGCGCTGACGGTGCGAATGCGACACCTCGGCCTCGCGATGGTGGCCGGACACACGGCGATCGGCCGGTTTCGTCTGTCCCTCACGACGGACGAGGCGGCGCCACTCGCCGGGCCCGTCGGGATACCCGAGATCGTGCTCAGGAAGCTCGAGGATCCGCTGAAGCTGTCCGAGGCGGAGCGCGCGGCGGCCGCCGCGTATTTCCGGACGCTCGCGCCCAGTCTCGCCGACACCCGACGGCGGCTCGACGAGTCGCATCGAGCCATGGACCGCTTGGTTTACAGCATCGACCGCTGCCTCATCTCGGTGGCGGGCGAGCCTCGTGTGACCCGGCTCCTGCCGCGCGGCGACTGGATGGACGAGTCGGGCGAGGTGGTTCAGCCGGCCGTCCCTGCCTCATTGCCACCACTCGACGTCGACGGCCGCCGCCCGACACGGCTCGACCTGGCGAATTGGCTCGTGGCGCCGGATCATCCGCTGACGGCCCGGGTGATCGTGAATCGTCTGTGGAAGCTGTTCTTCGGAGCCGGTCTGTCGATCGTGCTCGACGACCTCGGCGCGCAGGGTGAGTGGCCCAGTCATCCGGATTTGCTCGACTGGCTGGCGGTGGAGTTCGTCGACAGTGGCTGGGACGTCAAGCACATGGTGCGCCTGATGGTCACCTCTGCCGCCTATCGGCAAAACTCGACCGAGACCGATGGCCTCCGCGAGATCGATCCGTACAATCGTCTTATCGCCCGGCAGTCGCGGTTCCGCCTCCAGGCCGAGATGGTTCGGGACACGGCCCTGTCCCTGGCGGGGCTGCTGTCGGATCGCATCGGCGGCCGCTCGGTCAAGCCGTACCAGCCGGCGGACTACTGGGCCAACCTCAACTTCCCCAAGCGCATCTACCAGGCGGACGCCGGTGAGGCGCAGTATCGGCGCGGGCTGTATACGCACTGGCAACGGTCGTTTCTCCATCCGAGCCTGGCGGCGTTCGACGCGCCGTCGCGCGAGGAATGCGTCGCCGAGCGGCCCATCTCGAACACGCCTCAACAGGCGCTGACACTCCTGAACGATCCCACGTTCGTCGAGGCAGCGCGTGTGTTCGCGTACCGGATCTGGTCGGAGGGGGGCGAGACGACGAGTGAACGCGTTCGGTGGGCGTTCCGACAGGCCGTGTCGCGCGAGCCGACCGCCGAGGAGTCGACGCTTCTCGTGAATCTGTATGCGGAGCACCACGAGGGCTTCGCGAGCGACCCGGCCGCGGCTGCGCGGTTGCTGGATGTCGGGCTGACGGGCGCACCGGGTGACGTCGAGCCGGTGCCGCTTGCGGCCTGGACCTCCGTCGCGCGCGCGATCCTGAACTTGCACGAGACCATCACGCGATCGTGACGTGTTCCCGGAGGCGATGACGTGACAGTCCCACGCTCCCGAGCGTTCGTCGAGCGCGCCCGCGCCATGACGCGCCGGGCGTTCCTCGGCCGCACCGCCACCGGCATCGGCTCGGTCGCGCTCGCCTCGCTGCTCGACCCGCCGGCCTTCGCGCAATCGGATCGATGGCGGGGCCTCGTGGCGCCGCCGCATATCGTGCCTCGTGCCAAACGGGTGATCTATCTCTCGATGGCAGGAGGGCCGTCGCATCTCGAATCGTTCGACCACAAGCCGGAGCTGACTCGGCTGGACGGCGAACCGATGCCCGAGTCGGTGACCGCCGGACAGCCGATCGCGCAGCTGCAGGGCAAGCGGCTACGCATCCTGGGGCCACGATTCGAGTTTGCGCGGCACGGTCGGTCCGGCCAGGAGGTCAGTGCGATCTTCCCGGGCATCGCCTCGATCGCGGACGATATCTGCATCGTGCGGTCAATGCAGACCGAGCAGATCAACCACGACCCGGCACACACGTTCATGAACACCGGGACGGCCATCTCGGGGCGTCCGTCGATGGGCTCCTGGTTGCTGTACGGGCTCGGCAGCGAGAGCCGGGATCTGCCGGGCTTCGTCGTGATGGTGTCCGCCGGCGGCGGTCAGGACCAGCCGATCTCAGTTCGGCAGTGGTCGAGTGGCTTCCTGCCGAGTCGGTTCCAGGGTGTCCAGTTTCACTCGAGCGGCGATCCGGTGCACTACGTCAGCGCCCCGCCAGGGGTCGACGCCGACAAGCAGCGCGGCGTCATCGACACGGTGTCGGCGCTCAACCGTCTCCGAGACGAGGTCGTGGACGACCGGGAGATCGCGACGCGCATCGGCCAGTACGAGATGGCGTTCCGGATGCAGACGAGCGTGCCGGAGTTGATGGACCTGTCGGACGAGCCGAGGCACGTCTTGGATCTGTACGGCGTGCAGGCGATCGACGGCTCGTTTGCGGCCAACTGCCTGCTGGCGCGCCGGATGGCGGAGCGCGGCGTGCGCTTCATCCAGCTCTACCATCGCGGCTGGGACCATCACGAGCGCGTCCGATTGGGCATGGAGACGACGTCGGCGCTGGTCGATCGTGCATCGGCGGCGCTCGTGCTCGACCTGAAGCAACGCGGCATGCTCGAGGAGACGCTGGTCGTCTGGGGCGGGGAGTTTGGCCGCACGCCGATGGCTCAGGGCGATGGGCGAGACCATCACATCCGGGCCTTCTCGATCTGGATGGCGGGAGGCGGCATCCGGCCCGGCTTCACGTACGGACGCACGGATGACCTCGGCTACAACGTCGTCGACAACCCCGTGCACGTGCACGATCTGCACGCGACACTCCTGTCGCTGCTCGGGATCGACCACGAGCGGCTGACCTATCGGTTCCAGGGCCGAGATTTCCGGCTGACCGACGTCCACGGCCGGGTCGTGCACCCGATCGTGACGTAGGTAAAGTGGTCCTGGTCCTGAGACGCGCATCACGTCCTGGGACGGCGCCTCAGCCTCGCCGCGTGCTCACCTCGCCAGGCTCGAGATGAATGGCGGACGAGCCGAGATCGGAGCGAGTCCGCGGGCGACGAAACGACACGGCACGATCACGGTATACTTTCTCGCTGGGCTCGCTTCGTCGAATCATGCCGAGCCAAACCGAAACCAAGGGTGCCCCTGATGCCTGGAATTATTTCATACGTGCCCCTCGTCACGGCCGTCGTGGCGCTCGTATTCTCGTGGAAGGTGTGGAACCGATACCGCCAGCGCGGCGGGATTCATCTCGCGTGGTGGTCGGCCGGTATCATGACGTTCGCGGTTGGCACGTTCACCGAGGGTTTCGTCACCTTGTTCGGCTGGAACGCGGGCATCTTCCGCGCCTGGTACATCTCCGGGGCGCTCCTGGGTGGTGCCCCGATGGCGCAGGGCACCGTCTACCTGCTGCTGCGCCGCCGGACGGCCAACATTCTCACGATGATCCTGGTGCCGACCATCGTGGTCGCTGCGCTGTGCGTCATGGCGTCTCCACTCGACTTGTCGCAGATGGAGCCGTATCGGCTCTCGGGTGATGTGCTGGCCTGGTACTGGGTGCGGCTGTTCAGTCCCTTCATCAATACGTACGCCCTGATCTACCTGGCCGGTGGCGCGATGCTGTCAGCGTACCGGTTCAAGAAGAATCCGGTCACGTACCATCGGTTCGTCGGCAACGTCCTCATCGCGATCGGTGCGGTGCTGCCCGCGATCGGCGGGTCGTTCACGCGTTTTGGCTACACCGAGGTGCTCTACGTGACCGAGCTCGTCGGTCTCGTCATGATCTACGTCGGCTATCGCTACAACGTGCGCCAGAAGGTAGTGGAGCGCTCGCCAGCGCTTCCGAAAGGAGTTCCGGCATGACGCTGTCCACGCATCGCCTCACGTGTCTGGTTTCGCTCGTCGCATCTCTTGGCTTGGCCGGCGTCGTACTGGCGCAGCCAGCGGCCGAGCCCACGGATACCAGCCAGGAGCTGCCGGTCGAGATGATCCCGGGCTTCTACTCGATGGCGGAGGCCTACTTCTCGCCCGATGGCCAAGAGATGATCCTGAACGCTCGGTTGACGGAAGACGAGACCGACTACCACGTCTACACCACCAACCTCGATGGCACCGACATCACGCAGGTCAACGGTGAGGGAGCCGACGCCTGCTCGTACTTCTTCCCGGATAGCAGCCGCGTCGTCTACACGAGCACGAAAGACAACCTGCATCTGCCGACGGGCAATTTTTCCGACATCGCGAACTATCCGACGGGCGCCGAGCTGTACTCGTCCGACCCGGATGGCTCGAATGTGACCCGGATCACGAACAACGAGCTGTACGAAGCGGAGGTGTCCGTTTCTCCCGATGGGCAATGGCTGCTGTTCGGCCGGTTGATCGATGGCCGGATGGAGCTCTGGCGCATGCGGCCGGACGGGACGGAGGAGTTCCAGATCACGGACACGCCGGAGCTGCAGGAGGGCGGCGCGTTCTACATGCCCGACAGCGAGCACATCATCTACAGGGCGTGGAAGCGATCGGACGAGGGGCAGCGTGGCACGCCGATGACGGTCTACACGATCAAGCACGACGGCACCGACACTCGACAGATCACGCACGAGCCCGGCATGAACTGGGCGCCGCACCCCGCGCCCGATGGCAAGCACTTCGTGTACGTCAAGATGCTCGGCCGCGGCAACTTCGAGGTCTTCATGATGAACATGGAGACCGGGACCCAGACGCGTCTCACCCACAACGACGCGTTCGACGGTTTTCCGGCCTTCTCGCCGGATGGCAAGACCGTCGGCTTCTCGTCGACCCGAGGCGCCGAGGCCGGCAGCCGCCGTATGGCGATTTATCTGATGGACGTGAGCCCGCTCATGAACAAGTAGGGCACGGGCACGGAACGAGCACGGAATGATCACGGAACGAGCACGGCGGGAGTGACCTCGAACCCTTGAGCGGTTTTGCACCCGTGAACGGGTTGAACCTTTGAACTTTGAACCCTTGAACGTTTGAACGGCCCTACCCAAACATCAGATAACACACGATTCCGCCCACCACCGTCATCGACAGGCCCCACGCCATGAGCTGGTTGAAGAGTTGCCGCGTGTCCGTGCCCACTGCCGCGGCCGCCATGCACAACGCACCGAGCGTCGAGAGCGGCGAGACGTCCACGAGGTGGCCGCCGACGTTCATGGAGGATGCGATCGCCAGCGCATCGCCGCCGCCCAGCTGTTCCACCAGACCGGGAACCGTCGGGAGCATCGCCGGGAGGACCACACCCGACGTGCTGCTGTAGATCGAGATGAAGCCAGTCGAGGCGGCGACCACGGCGGTGACCGTGTCCTTCGTCGACAGGCTGGCGAGCATCCGCGTGAACAGGTCGAGCCCGCCCGTCTTGTCCAGCAGCGAGATGAGAACCGTGACGCCGCAGACCATCATGATCACGCGCCACGGCATGATCTTCACAGCCTCCAGCTCGTCGCCCACGCGAAGCAGCGTCAGCACCATCGCGCCGCCGAACGCCGCCAGGCCGACGTTCACGCCGAAGGCGATCACGCCGGTGATCAGGGCGGCGATGACCACCAGCGTCACGATGTGCTCGCGGCGAAACCCGGTGTCCGTGTCGATGGGGTCCGTCGACGCGCCGCTCGTCGGAACCACGACGGCGCCAGCGTGATACTTGCCGAGCAGCCGCCAGCCGCCGAACAAGAAGTAGGCCGCGAAGACGATCACCGTGTGGGCGGCCATGTTGTTGAGATACGTCGCCCACTCGTGTCCGCCGAGGCCCACGTCCGCCATGATGCCGTTCACGATGACGCCGGTTGGAGCCACCGGCGAGAGCGACCCGGCGTTGGCGCCGTTACCGACCATGATGGCCATGAGGAACGCCGGAACGCCCACCTGTCCCGCCACCGCCATCGCCATCGGCGCCACGAGCGCGGTCGACGCGATGTTGCCAGGTCCGATCGACGCGAGAACGAACGCCAGCAGGAAGAACATCATTGGCATGATCCCGACGTTACCGCGGCAGTACCGCACCGCGCGATGCGCCACGAGGTCGAGTGTCCCGTTCGCCTGCGCCTGCGAGAACAGGAGCGTCACGCCCGTCAGCGTCAGGAACAGGCGCGTCGGGAACCCGGCCATGACCTCGTTCGCGCTCATGCCCGCGCCGTACACGCCGACCACCCAGGCGAGCGCGATCGCGAGGAAGCCGACGTGGATTCTCGATGTGCAGCTGATGACGATCGCGACCAGGAGAGCGCCCAGGGAAATCGCGGCAATGTCCATGAGGAGGGGAGTATATTACGGAACGAACACGGAAGTTTCACGGAATGAACACGGAATGGGCACGGAGCGAACACGTAACCTCCCGAGAAACGTCGCTCGGTCCCGGTCAGCCGAGCAAACTCGAACCCTGGGAACTTGGGTTGGGCCCCGATCCCCGATCCTGATCCCCGAGCCCTGATCCCCGACCCCTGATCCCTGATCTCTGATCCCTGATGATCCGATACCTGATCTCGGCCTTCATGCTTCTGGCGAGTGCCACGGCGGCCGGTGCACACCCGGCGCCGTTCAGTTATCTGGATCTCCGTCTGGACGAGCGCGCCCTCACCGGCTCGCTCACGGTGCACGCGATCGACGTGGCGCACGCGCTCGGTATCGAGTCGCCCGAGGCAGTGCTCGACGAGGAGTTTGCCTCGAGTCAGCGGAATCGAATCTTCGCTCTGATCGCGGACCGGTTCGAGGTGCGCCTCGACGGCGTCTCCCGGGAGGCTTCGCTGCGCGGTGTGCGTGCACTGCCAGAGCGCCAGGCGCTCCGGCTCGACTTCGCCTTTGCCCCGCCTGGCGATCCGGCCACGGTGGAGGTGTCCGGCCACCTGTTCCCGTACGATTCGAACCACCAGACGTTCGTGAATATCTACGAGGCAGGGCACCTGGTGCATCAGGCCATCCTGAACGTCGACCGCACGACCGCCGAACACTTTACGGGTACACGTCAGGGCGTGATGGCCGTGATTGGTCGGTTCGTTGCGTCCGGTATTCAGCACATCGTCATCGGCCGGATCACATTCTGTTTCTGGTCGGGTTACTCTTGCTTGGCGGCGGCGTCTGGCCGCTGCTCGCGATCGTCACAGCGTTCACGGTCGCACACAGCGTGACGCTCACGCTGGCGGCGCTCGACATGGTCACGCCATCGGCTCAGCTCGTCGAGCCGGCCATCGCGCTGAGCATCGTGTACGTCGGCGCCGACAACCTGCTCGTGGCGAAAGGCGGACGAGACGTTCGGGTGTGGATCGCGCTGGGCTTCGGGCTGATCCATGGCTTTGGCTTCGCGAGCGTGCTCAAGGAGCTGGAGCTTCCGCGCCAGGCGCTGGGGTGGTCGTTGTTCTCGTTCAACGTCGGCGTGGAGATCGGTCAGGCCTGCATCGTCGTGATCGTCGCCTCGATTCTCCTGGCCATCCGTCGGCGCAGTGCGACGCTCGATCGTCGTATCGTGTTCGTCGGGTCGGTCGTCGTGATCGCGGCCGGTACCGTGTGGTTCGTGGAGCGGGTGTTCTTGAACGGAGGAGTCTGATGAGAAGAATCGTGCTGCTTGGCGTGCTGGTTGGAGTGGCGATGGTCGCGATCGTGAGTCGTCCGGTGGCTCAGGAGAACGTCGCCGGGATCGAGCAGGTGAAAGACAACCTGTACATGATCACCGGCGGCGGTGGAAACACGGCGGCCTTCGTGACCGACGACGGGGTCATCGTTGTCGACACGAAGCTGGCCAACTGGGGAGACGCCATTCTCGACAAGATCCGGACCGTCACCGACCAGCCGGTCAGCATGATCCTGAACACTCACACGCACGGCGACCATGTGGGCAGCAACGCGGAGTTCGCCCAGCCGGTCACCGTCGTGGCGCACGCCAACACGAAGGCGAACATGGAACGCATGGAACAGTTCGCGCCCGCCGCGGCCAAGGCGTTTCTCCCCAGCCGGACCTTCGAAGACAAGCTGACGGTGCTCGACGGTGACGACGCGATCGATCTGTATCACTTCGGTCCGGGGCACACGAACGGCGACGCCATCATCGTCTTCCGGGCGTTGCGGGTCGCACACACGGGTGACCTGTTCGCGTGGAAGGGGACGCCTTACATCGACATGGACAACGGCGGCAGCGGCGTCGCCTATCCCGACACGGTACTTGGCGCGGCCGACGGCATCGAGGGCGTCGACACGGTCATTCCTGGCCATTCCCCGCTCATGACCTGGGCGGACCTGCGGGAGTTCGGCGAGTTCAACCGGGACTTCCTGGCGGCCGTCCGGCAGGGTATTGCGGAGGGCAAGTCGGCCGAGGCGACGGCCGCATCGCTCGACCTGCCCGCGCGCTACGCGAACTACTCGATGAGGCGCGGCGACCTGACGAGCGCCGAAGCGAACGTGGCGAAGATCTATCAGGAACTGGGGCAGTAGCCCGGGGCGTCGGCCGACACCGGGTGCGACGCCGGGCGTGATAGACTGATGAGACGCGAAGGCGTCGAATTTCGGCGTACGCACGCGAAACGCGTCATCGCCTCGCCGCGGGGTGCAGGCGCAGTCGACCATCGAGTCGCGAGGAGGCCATCATCGGCGCCAGAATTTTCGTGGGAAACCTGAGTTACGACACGACCCAAGACGAGCTTCAGACACTCTTCTCCGAGGCCGGACCCATCAAGGAAGTCTTCCTGCCGGTCGACCGGGCGACCGGGCGACCCCGCGGCTTTGCATTCGTCGAGTTCGAGGCCGACGGGTCCGCCGCCACGGCGATCGAGAAATTCGACGGTCACTCGATGAACGGCCGGAACTGCCGCGTCAGCGAGGCGGCCGAGCGAACGCGCAGTCCGGGGTTCCAGGCCGATCCGTTCTCCGATCCCCGCGGCGCCCCGCGCGGCGCCAAGCCGAAGGGTAGCCGACGGAACATGCGGGCCCGCAAACGCGGGTTCTTTTAGGCTCCAGCCGGCGACTCGCGGGGCGGGCCGAGGCCTGACCCCCGGGGTCCCGGGCCGGCGTCACGCAAGCCCGAGACGATGAGCTATTCCCGCGACGAGGTGAAGGCGCTCACCGACCGGGTGATCGACATGGCCGACGCAGACAGCGTCGAAGTGTCGTTCTCGGGTGGCGAGCGAGCGGCCTGCCGCTACGCGAACTCCAACATCACCGCCAATCTGGTCGAGCGCGACCGAACCCTGCAGATCACCGTCTTCTACGGACTGAAGACCGCAACGACGTCGACGCACCAGACCGACGACGAGTCGATTCGCGTCGCCTTGCGCGAGGTGCAGGCTCTGGCGCGACGGAAACCTGACAATCCGGAGTTGATGGCACCCGTCGAGCCTCCTCAGACATACATCGAGGTGGAGGCGGCGCTCCCGTCGGTCGTGAACTTCGGACCTGCCGAGCGGGCCCGGATGGTGAAGCAGAGCATCGACATCTGCGAGAAGAAGGGCGTGCTCGGTGCCGGCTATGTGCCGAGGCTTCACTGGACCGAGGCCATCGCGAATTCGAAGGGGCTGTTCGGCTACCACCAGTACGCCGACGCGAGTTTCATCCTGACCTGTCGGACACCCGACCAGACCGGCTCCGGCTGGGCCGGCATCACGGGCGTCCGGGACCTCGACCAGATCGACCCGGTGCACCTCACCGAGGTCGCGGCCGACAAGGCGCTGCAATCGAGGAACCCCCAGCCAATCGAGCCTGGCGACTACACCGTGGTGCTCGAATCTCGCCCGGCGGCGCGGCTGTTGTCCATCGTGCTCGGTTCGCTCGACGCGCGTGCGGCCGAGGAAGGTCGAAGCTTCATGAGCGCCGACGAGCGCGGCGAGTCGCGGCTCGGCGAATCGGTGTTCGGCGAGAATGTCACGATCCGGAGCGATATCGGTCACCCGCTGTTGCGCCAGACGCCTCTCGGCCAGGACGGCCTGGCCGCCACCGACGTCACGTGGGTCGAGGATGGCGTGCTCCGGAGTCTGTACTTCGATCGCTACTGGGCGACTCGTCGGGGACGTCCGCCGACGCCGACGCGCTCGAACATGAGCATCGTGATGGAAGGGGGCGAGGCGACGGTCGACGACATGATTCGTTCGACCAAGCGTGGTCTCCTGGTCACGTTCTTCTGGTACATCCGTTCGGTCGACGCGATGCAGCTCCTCAGCACCGGCATGACCCGAGACGGTCTGTACTTGATCGAGGATGGCGAGATCGTGGCGCCGGTCCAGAATTTTCGATGGAACGAATCGGCCGCGCACGCGTTCAACAACATTTCAATGCTCGGGCCGTCCGAGCCGATGCACATGGGCGAGGCCTACGATCGACAGGGCACCGCCCTCGTGCCGCCGATGAAGATCGAGGATTTTACGCTGACGTCGATATCGCCGGCTGTGTGAGCGCGAGACGGATGCAGCCTGAACGACGGTCGTCTCTGAGCGCATGACCCGCGTCGACGTTGCTGCGCGCCTCCGCGAACCCTGGAACTCTGCGACCTTCGCCTGAGACCATCCACATGTCCATCAGTCGCCGACACTTTGTCCGCAGTCTGAGCGCCTCGACGCTCGCGCTGGCCTCCAGTGATGTCGTCGCCCACCTCATCGCGCAAACGCCCCGAGGGCGCGTGCTCGAGTCGAGGTTCAAGGGGCTGGCCGACATTGCGCTCGACGAGGCGAAGCGGCTTGGCTGCAGCTATGCCGACATTCGGTTCACGCGCAACGTTCGCGACAGTGTGGCGGTGCGGGACCGTATCGTCACCGATAGCTTCGGGTTCGGGGGGCGAGGCCGGAACGAGAGCGCAGGATTCGGCGTCAGGGTGATTCACGGCGGCGTCTGGGGATTCGCGAGTAGCCCGTCCGTGTCGGAGGACGACATCCGGGAGACCACTCGGCTGGCCGCGGAGGTGGCGCGCGCGAGCGGAATCGCCAAGTCGACGGACGTCAAGCTGACGCCGGTCGCACCCTACATCGACTACTGGTCGGCGGCGATCGAGAAGGACCCGTTCGAGGTACCACTCGACCAGAAGATCGCGTTTCTCCTCGAGGTCAACGAGGAGATCCTGGAGAACAAGGACGTCTTCCGGGCGCGGGCCAGCATGTCGTTCGACTTCGAGTGGAAGTACCTGGCCACGTCCGAAGGCTCCTACCTCGAGCAGGAAATTTGGCGGACCGCGCCACGCTTTACGGCCATTGCGCGCAAGAACGGCCGAGTCAAGTCCCGCACCTTCGTCGTGCCACCAAAGACGGCGGGCTACGAGGTGGTCGAGCAGGGACGCATGCTCGAGAACGCTCACCGGATCGCCGAGGAGGCCGTCGCGCACTGCACGGCACGATCGGTCGGCACGGGCCGCAAGGATCTCATTCTCACGCCGTCGCACGCCATGCTCACGATTCACGAGATCGTCGCGCATCCGACCGAACTCGACCGCGTCGTCGGCTACGAAGCGAACTACGCTGGTACCAGCTTCATCACGCTGGCCGACGTCGGGAAGCTGCGCATGGGGTCGTCACTCTTCAACGTGACGGCCGATCGCACCATGCCGGGCGGGATGTGCACGGTCGGGTATGACGATGACGGCGTGAAGACCACGTCCTGGCCCCTCGTCCGCGAGGGGACACTGGTCGGTCTCCAGACCAACCGGGAGACGGCGCATCTGATGGGCGCAGACCACTCGACCGGTTGTACCTTCGCGACGTCGTGGCGCAACTTCCCATTCCTCCGCATGCCCAACGTCCATGTCGAGCCCGGCCCGCCCGGGTCTCCGACCCCCGAAGAGATCATCGCCGACACGAAGGACGGCATCCTGATTGATGGCCGGGGCAGCTATTCGATCGATCAGCAGCGCTACAACGGCCAGTTCGGCGGAGACGCGTTCTTCGAGGTGAAGAACGGCGCAATCGTCGGGATGCTCTCGGACGTGACCTACAACGCCATCACGAGCGAGTTCTGGGGCAACCTCGACGCGCTATCCGGCCGAGAGTCCTGGGAGATGCACGGGACGACCGGCGATGCCAAGGGCCAGCCGGTTCAGATCAACCACCCGTCGCACGGCGCACCCACCTGTCGGATTCGCGACGTTATGGTCGGCGCGGCGTACGCATAGTGTCCTACATGACGCCGGCCCGGATCGTGTACGGCACTGCTCCGCCGGACGTGCGGAGATTGGACACCCGCAGGTAGACCGTTCCACCGGTGGCATTAGGGATCGCCAGTGATTCGTTGCCCGAGACGCCGCCCATGTCCTGATCTGACCGGTCCGTCGGCTGGCCGAAATCGGACTCCGCGAAGGACTCGAGCACGAGGTCACCCTGCGCGTCCGTCAGCACGGTCACGACGCTATCGGGACCGGTGTCGACAGCGTACCAGTCCCAATGATCCCCGACCGAGGGATCGAGCGAGCTTTCGATCCGTGTCCCCGGGGCGAGGGACGTGGCGGCTGTCGGGCGGCCGTCGGAATCCGGCTCCGTTTGCGCGTCCGGAAACGGGACCCACGTGGCGGCCATCTTGAACTCGGAACGCTCCGACCGCGAGGCCACACGAACGTGGTACTCCGCCGGGTGCGACAGGGTCACGGTGATCTGCTCCGCGCCCATGTTGCCTCCGAGGTCCCGGTCCACGCGGCCCTCGGGCACGACCTGACCGAGGTCGTCGGTGACGGCGACCGATAGGTCGGCGTCGCCGCTCCCCCTGACAATGACAGTGAGAAAGCCTGCGGTGGCGGCATCGAACGACAGGACCGTTGGCTGATCGCCGGTGACGGTCATCGTCGTGACCTCGCCGAGGCTTAGCTCCGAGGCCGGCTGGGCGGCAATCGCCCCAGCGACCACGCCGAGCGAGAGCAGGAGCGGCAGGGCGAGGCCTTCTGAGATACGAGTTCGTGCGCGCGACGGTTGCGTCCGGATCATGCCGTTATTCCTCCGAGGTCTTTAGCACGTTGTTGAAATCGTCGACGAGCTTGTTGAGGGCGGCATCGAGCGACTCGTCGCCCATGGTTTCTCGCATGAAGGTGATCTTGAGGGTGTTGACCTCCATCACCGAGCTTCCGATCGTCGATGCCAGGCGGGCCTTCGTCTCTTCGTCGATCTGAAAGCCTCGAACCCCCCCGATGCGTTGCATGCGTGCCGAGACGTCGGCCTGGTTCTCGTCGAGGTAGGCTTGCGCGGCTTCGATCCCCGCGGCAGGCGTCTCTCCTGAGGTGGCAGTACTCACCAACTCCTTCGCGAACGCCTCGACGGCGTCCAGGTCCTCGGTGACCGCGGCGTCCTTGCTGCAGGCTACCGTCAGCATCGCCGCCATGGCGACCAGGGCCAACCCGACCGAATGTACGCGCAAGTACCCCATCGTTGCCTCCATTTCGCGATTCAGCCACGCCTCGCTGAGATCGGCTGCGACCGTGGCGGCGAGTGTTGGCGAAGGTACCACCAACTCGACGCAATCGGCAACCCGCTGCGGAGACCCCCGCGGGTTGAACGCCACGCCGACGCATGCTAGATTGAGCCCGCTCGGCTCAGCCGCGCGCTCGTCTCGGATCGTCGCCGTTCCCGCCCCCCTCGGCGATCACGTGTCGGCCGCGCAACAACCCACCACGACACGGGAGGACGCATGAAGCTCAGACATCTGATCGGCGCTCTCGCCATGTGTCTACTCTTCTCGAGCACCGCCTCTGCTCAGTTCACGCTGGTCTGCTCTGAGGGTCAGACGACCCATACCTTCAATGTGATCGGCAGCGAGATCGTCGGCACCGCTACGACCAACGGCTGTCTCCAGAAGGCGCAGTTGCTCGGCTTCGTCGATTTCGCGGCAGGCCGATGGTACTGGTACCGGGACTACCCGACCTCAAGCCCCTGCACGGAAGGCGTGTGGTACTCGGGGTCCATTGCCACGCTGATGTACACCTGGCGGAATACCTCTGGCGCCACTGGCGTCGGACAGTGCGTGTCGGCGATTACAGCCTCGCAGAACCGGAGCCCGGGACCCGGCCTCGAGAGCCTGCCGTAGAAGTGCCACTCGCGGCATCTTCCGTCGCTCGTCGCGGGCTGGACGGCGAGGCTCGCTCGGGCTACCCTGATCTCGATTCCCGTTGCCCCCTATCGAGGCACTCACGATGACCGTCAACCGACGCGAGTTTCTGGCGGGCGCCGCCGCCGTGGCAGCCAGCCTGCACCCCGCCGCATCGACCGCCAGCCCGTTTCCCCCACCGTTGGCGGAGGGCGCTCCGCTGCCTCCCACGGTCCGGGCCGATTTCCCCTGGGCCACCCGCGAGGTGTATCTGAACTCGGCGGCCTACCATCCGATCTCCATTCACTCCGCGCGAGCCATGCAGGAATACATTGGTTACCGCCTCTCGGGCTCGCCGGTCGGCCTCGACGATGTGGGTGCAAGCGGACGAGGGACGGGTGGGCCGAAGCAGGCGGCCGTGAAGGAATTGTTCGGCCGCCTCATCAACGCCAAGCCGACGGAGGTCGCCTTCGTCCAGAGCACTTCAGACGGCGAGAGCGTTGTCGTCGCCGGGATGGATCTCGCGCGCAGAGGTGGCAACGTCGTCGTGGACGACCTGCACTACGCGTCGGCCGTCTACATGTACCGACGGCTGGAGAAAGAGACGGATCTCGAGGTCAGGCTCGTGAAGAGCCGTGACGGTGTCATAGATATCGCTGACATGGAGCGGGTCGTCGACGCCAACACACGGCTGGTGTCCATGGCGCTGATCTCCAACGTGAACGGCTACCTGCACGACGTCAAGGCCATCAGCGATCTCGCCCACGCGCACGGGGCCTACGTGTATGCGGACGTGATCCAGGCCGCGGGTAACACCCCGATCGACGTGAAGGCAATCGGGCTCGACCTCTGTGCCTGCTCCTCCTACAAGTGGCTCATGGGCAGCCGCGGCTTCGGCTTCCTGTACGTTCGGGAGGATCTGCAAGGCAGCGTCGTCAAGACCACCCGGTACGGCCATCGCCAGGTGACGCGCTTCGACATGGATGCCAATAGCTGGGAGCTGGAGCAGGGCGCGGCACGCTACGAGACCGGAAACGTTTCGAACGTCGGTGCCGCGTGCGTCTACGAGTCGCTCCGGTACATCCTCAACCTTGGCGTCGAGAACATCAGGAGTCACGTTCGCCCGCTGACGGATCGGCTCCATCGTGAGCTACCAGCGATGGGTTACGAGGCGCTCACGCCGCAACCGAACGAGAGCCCGATCGTCGTGTTTCGACTCGAGGACGCGGCCAAGACCGCGGCCGACCTGCGGACGGCCGGGATCGCGACAACGGTGATCCAGCGGGGCGCACGGATCCGGATCTCGCCGAGCGTCTTCAATACCGATCACGACATCGACCGGCTGGTGGAGGCGATGGCGGGCTGAGCGGGGCGAGACTTCAGCCCTCGACCGGGACGACCCTGCGCCGGCTCCGATGGGCGTCGATGACCTGCTGGCCGAGGCGCTTGCGGAGGTAGATCTTCGATTCGGCGCTGTCCGATCGATGTGGCTCCAGCTTGACGACCTCGAACCGCAAGTGGTCGAGCGCGCTGCGCATCTCGTAGAACTTGTTCTTCGTCTTCACGACGATCTCGTCGAAGCCGGCATCCAGCGCCCAGGCCTCCTGCTCCTCGGTGAGGGCGCGGAAGTGCCCCTGGCCGCGCCAGTCCCGGCGCGTCCCGCCGATCCACTGATAGAGCACTCGTCGCTGGACGAGATCGACCGCACCCTCCAGGCGCGCGACCAGGTCGGCGAGTGTAGGATCCGATTCGTGGGCCTTGAGTTCGTGGCCAATCTTGTAAGAGACCGGCGCGATAGTGGCGGGCTCATCCGGTAACGCCGCCTCGGCCATGAGGATCGAGTGATGGCGGTCGCCGAGTCGCTCCACGATTTCCCCGGCGGTCTTGCGTCGCGGGTACTCGCTGAAGAACTCCTCGATGTACTGCACCTCCAGCGCACCTTCCTGCAGGGGGTAGGCTCGGATCTGGTAATCCACGTCGGTCCTCTCCGTCTCAGGGTCAGCGACACGACCAGAGTGAAACTGGAGGCTGATTATACAGCCGTCCGGCGCCCGCGGTTGCCGTCGCTCGCGGTCATCCTTGACAGCCTTTGCCGCCGACCGAATAATCGGCCCATTACCTGACATGGCGGACGGGTATTCGGCCGGATCCGGCGGGAGCGCGGTGATTCCGTGGCAGAAGCGACCGGCTGACTCCGAGTCGCAAGCGAGGAGATGATTCATGTCGATCAGTCGCAGGGACTGGCTCACCGCCAGCCTGGCCTCGGCATCGACCGTCGTGCTCGGCGCGCGCGGTCAGCGTCATCAATCTCGCCGGCCAGCACGAGTCGTTCCGGTTCATGGAGGCGATTGGGCTGGCGAATATCCGGGCGCACGCACGGCCGATCCTCGACCGTCTGCGACGCGAGCTCCGTCCGCTGGGATTCACGCCCATCACGCCAGAGGGAAGCGAGTCGGGCATCCTGACGTTCCTGCACCCGAACACCGACGCGGTGCGCGCCGCGATCGAGCGTGCCAACGCGGACGGTCGCTCTCGCATCTCGATCACCGGCCCGAACTCGGCGCTGACGGTGGGACGTGGCGGCAGTCAGGTCCGGTTCTCGGTGTCGGTCTACAACGATGATGCGGACGTCGATCGGATCCTGGAGGTTCTGTCCTAGTGGTCCGTACCCGTCATTTCGATAGTGGGCTCCAGCGCGCGGCGCCAGGCTGGCAAGGCGCGACGAGGGAGAATACTGGAGTATGTGACCGAGGAGCAACACCGCCAGACGGGATGCCCCGCCTGGAGAGCGCTGTCGAAATGACGGGTACGGGCCACTAATCGAGCGACCGGCGTGACGATGGCGGCGACTGGGGTGAAGGTCCCGGTCAGGGCGACGTGCCGGTGCCGACCTGCCGCACGAACACGAAGCGCTCACCGTCGTCCGTGACGTCGTAGCGGTGGAGCCACGGCGACTCGTCGGGGAAGTTGCCGCGCATGCCGCGCACGGTGAACAGCTTCGCCGGTTCGCCGTGCGTGAACTCGCCTTCGGTCGTGACCTCCAGAGATACCATCGTCTCGCTGTCGAGCAGGTAGAAGAGCTCCTGACCGTCGGCGCGCCAGCGTGGGTGCCAGCCGCCACCCGCCCACCCGCGCTCGAGCGGACGAGAGATCTTCCACCGTCGAGCGGGGTCCTCGACGTCCACGACGAAGACCTCCCACCGTCCGTCGACGTTCGAGGAGAAGGCGTAGTACCGGCTGTTCGGGGAGAAGCGGCCACCGTCATTCCAGACGCCTGGCTCGGCGGGAAGGAAAGCCTGTACCTCGTAGCCGCCCGTATCCATGCGCAGCAGCTCGAGCCCGCGCCGGTCGTCGTAGGCTCGGGCGAATGCGAGGTACTTGCCGTCGGGCGACCAGTCCCGTGGGTACTCCGGTGTCTCACCCAGCAGGATGTTGACGTCCTCGCCGCCGTCGGCGAGGCTGCGGCGGTACAGCTCGTAGTTGCGGGTCCGGCTGCTCGTGAACGCGATCTCGGTGCCGTCGGGCGACCAGAACGGGAAGTTGTCGTTCCCCTGGACCTCCATGATGCGGCGCTTCGTGCCGGCGGCGACGTCGTGGATCCACACGTCGCGATCGTTCACCTCGCCATCGCGCGCCGAGACGGCGATCGAGCGCCCGTCTGGCGAGATCTCCGGGAAGAACATGGAATTCTGGACCGCGCCCACACGACCCATGACCTCACCCGAACGGTCGACCCAGACCATCTCCTGGGGCATGTCCTTGGGACCCGGCTGCTGGGCCGAGAGCAGCACTCCGAAGCCACACACGAGCAGCAGCGCCGCCACGCGATGATACCAACCCATCGTCCATCTCCTCCCGTCGTAATCCGTCCGGATCGCCGGTCATGGCGCTCGGAAGATCTGCAATCTATAGCATCGTCCCGGAATAGCGTCTGGAGGAAGAATAGGGCCTAGAAGGGCACGATATCAACGTTGGCATCCGAGGCTCCCGGTTGAACGTTCAATCCATCAAGTAACCGAGCGCCGTCGTGCGTCTCATCTAGCATCTGGCTCTGAAGCGACGCTCGAAGGCGCTGAGAGCATGCGGCCGACAGCCCGGCGGTCACCAACCTGCCGGCCGCACTCGATTCGCCGCGGGCTTAGTTCCGCGTAATGCTTGTCGCCCACGAATCGGCTACTGCCTTGGCCGCATCCCTCGCGCCCAGGCCGAACGCCAAAGCCGCGGCAACGGCTACACTGCCGATCGTGAATCCGAACGCCATGTTGACGATGTTGTCGGCGAGGCCCATCGACTTCAGGCCCATCGCCAGCACCAGGCCGAGAATCGCGATTCGCGCGATGTTCGCCAGCCCCTGGCTCCCGTCGGCCGACAGTTTGTCATGCGCGAGCGTGCTGAGGAAGTTGCCGATGATCAGGATCACGCCACCGACCAACAGACCGCCACCGAAGTCGAGCACTCGAGCGAAGATTGCGGACACGATGTCGATGCCCAGCAGGTTGACGGCAGCCGTGCCGGCGCCGAGCATCGAAAAGAACATCACGGCTCCGCTGATCAACTGTGTGGCTGTGAAGGATGCGCTAAACAAGCCCTCGATGCCGAGCTTTGCGGGCAAAGCGTCGATGTTCATGCCCTGCAATAGACCTGTCAGCATGAAGATGACGAATTTCGCCACGAAGTACGTCACCAGGAGAATGATGCCGGCACCGATGACATTGGGTACCGCCGCCATGAGTTTCTGAATCATGGCTGACGCCGGATCGGAAATAGCCGGAATGTTCAGCACGCCCAGCGCGGCCACGGCGATCGGCAGGAGAATGGCACCGAAGACAAGAGCACTACCGAACGGCGACAACTTGATGTCGCGATTGCCCGTGCGCTCCCCGATCTGATCGTCGACCCTTGTCAGCGCGATCGCCACCAGATCAGACACGATTTTTGCGATGATCCAGCCGGCATAGCCAATCACGCCCGCTCCGATGACGTTAGGCACGGCCGACGTGAACTCGTTCACCATATCTCGCAGTGGCGTCAAGACATCTGTCAGGCCAAAGTGCTGAAGCACGGCCATCAAGACAAAAACCGTCAGCACCGCCTTGATCAGTGATTTCAAGGGTGACACGAGGTCGGTTGCCGAGCCGTCCGCGTTCACACGGTTCAGAACCCCAACGCGCTTCAGCGCGCGCCCCACGATACCGGCCAAGAACTTGACGGCGATCAGTCCGACGACAAGGATCAACAGCCCGATCAGGGCATGGCCCAAAGCACCGGACCCAATCGGACCGAGAAACTCCGTCAGCGAATTCATTGCATCGTTCATTCCCTACCCCTTTCTGCTGCGCTGCCAAGAAAGCTTGGCCTTCGGGGCATTATAGACCGAGGCACCCCCTCCAAAGTCACACCGGGCGTTGAAATCTCCGACCTGGGTCGCTGGATTGACTAGAAGCGATTTCACAGCCCTTGACCAACATCCTGCGCGCCTGTGCGTACGTAGCGCGCCGGCTTGATCCTCCCGAGCGAAGCCGAGGGGCAGCCAAGCGCCAGCGTCGCGCTGGTTCGAGATCCGCTCAGCTGAAGCCTTCGCGCTACATATATTGATTTTACGAACGCACAGGCTGAGGTACTACAGCAATTCTCGAGTGCCGACTACGTGACGGATTTCAGCTGGAAACGGGACCGAGATCCTGCTGCGTCCCGGGAGCTTCCGACCGGTGGGCGCGGCCGGCACGTTCGCGAGACCGAGGACATGTAACGACGCCGCCGCCCGATCGAGGACGTACCCCGAAGGATACGTCCTCGTGTCGGCTACACCAGCGCGTCGAGTAGTGCGTCGATATCCTGCCCGTTGTTGTAGAACGACGGCGAGATGCGCAGACGGTTGCCGGTCATCGTGGCCTGGATGTTGGCACCCGTGAGTTTGGCGTGCGTGCCGTCGTAGTCGGCCGGCACGAAGACGATCACCGGACCGCGCGTGCCCTCTGGCGTGATGCACTGATACTTGTCCTCGGGCAGTTCCGCGCGGAGGCGGTCGACGAGAGGCATCGTGTGGGCCACCATGCGATCGACACCGACCGACTCGAGAACCTTGAACGCCTCGTACTGCGCGCAGTAGCCCTCACGGCTCGAGTTGCCGGCCTCGTAGCGTGACGCGTCACTCGGCGCCACGTACGGGAACTCGGTTTGATCAGGATCGGCTGGATCCACCCACGGCGGGTAGTTGAACCGGACGTAGCCCGGATACAGCGTGTCCTTCACGACCTCGCCCTGCAGATTCTCCCGGACGTAGAGGAAGCCGGATCCACGGCAGCCCTGGAGCCACTTGTAGTTCGAGCAGGCGGCGAAGTCGATGTCGAGCGCCTTGATGTCGACCGGGATCGCTCCGACCGCCTGGATGATGTCGGCGTACACGTAGGCGCCGTGGGCGTGCGCCATCTCGGCGATCGCCCTCGCATCCTCGATGGCTCCATTCACGTTCGAGAGCAGTGTGATGGCCACGAGCGTGGTCTGGCCATCAATGGCTGCCTCCATGTCCGCCGGGTCGACGACCCAGTCCTTCGCCTTGACGATCCGGACGTCCATGCCGGCCTTCTTCCGGCCCATGTAGCTGTGGATCGACCCGGCATAGTGGAGGTCGTTGGTGACGAGATTGCCGCCGGACGCCTGGATATCGAGGCCGGCGAGGACGAGGTTCTCACCCTCCTTGGTGTTCTGGACGAACGCGATCTCGGACGGCTTCGCGTTGATCATTCGTCCGAACTGCGTCTTGACCGCGCCCATGGCCTCACTGACGTACTCACCCCGGCCGTCGCCGGGGCCGTGCATGTGGAAGTCCATGTAGCGGTCCATGCCGGCGCGCGCGTGCGTGCTGAGCGGGCAGTGCGCGGCGCCGTCGATGTAGACCTGCTCGACGGCCCGGGGATACTGCGCCCGAAGTGACGCGATGTCGCCGGCGTCTGCGATGCCGGAGGGGGCCGCGTACGTTCGACGCGGCGAGCCGAGGGTCGGAAGCGCGGTGGCCGCCGCGGCCGCGCCCGCCGTGGCCAGGAACTGCCTGCGATTGAGTGCCATGCTGAACTCCCTTCGGTCGAGTGTCGTGACCGGTCGACCGGCCGGTGTGCCACTACTCTACGAGCCCGCCCGCGTGATTGCCAGTTGAACGGGTATAAGCGCGCCTTGATGGATCACTGTGTTGGCACCTGACATTCGTGAGCGCTTAGAAGTCGCCGGCAGTGGCAGGCTGAGCGGCGACGAGGTGCCGATCGTACCAGGCAAGATAGCGCTCGTACCGATCCTTCTGGAAGCTCGGCCGTCGGATGCCGTGACGCTGGCCCGGGTAGATCACGAGCTCGGTGTCGACGCCGAGGCGCCGGAGCGCCTGGTAGAGTTGCTCCGAGTTCAGCAGCGGCACGTTCATGTCGTCCTGGCCGCCCATGACGAGCGTTGGTGTCACGACGCGGTCGACCTTGAAGAACGGCGACATCCGGATCCAGAGATCGGTCGCGGCCCACGGAAGGCCCAGCTCTGCTTCCCATTGTCGCTGGTAGTGGTCGGTCCCGTAGTTGGACAGGTAGTTGACCTCACTGGCGCCGGAGATGGCGGCCTTGAAGCGATCGGTCTGCGTGATGACGTAGTTCGTGAGGATTCCGCCATAACTCCAGCCCCCGACGCCGAGACGCGTCGGATCGGCTACGCCCATCTCGACGACGTGATCGACCGCCGCCATCACGTCCTGGAAGTCCTTGTTCCCCCAGTCGGCCCAGATGGCGTAGCTGAAGTCGCGCCCGTAGCCGGACGATCCTCTCGGATTGGCGGCCACGACGGCGTAGCCATGCGCCGCCAGTAACTGCCATTCGAAGCTGAAGCGGGTGGAAAACTGGCTCACGGGCCCACCGTGGATACGAAGCACGGTGGGCAGCCGACCGTCCTGAGGCGCATCGGGGGGGAGGGTCAGAAACGCGTCGACCATCGTCCCGTCAGCACTTCGAGCCGTGAAGCGCTCGACGGGGCCCAGGCGTACGTCAGCCACGAGCGCGTCGTTGGCGTGGCTCAGCCTTGTGACGCGCCCATCCGCCTCGATTCGCGCCACCTCGGTCGGCTGGTCCAGCCGGCCGTCGAGGATGGCCACCGCGCCGTTGGGATTCACGTCAAACGCGCGGATGTCGCGCTCGCCGTCCACGATCCGCTCGATCGTGCCGCCCTCCACCGAGACTCTAGCCAGATGCCGATTCCCCGCATCCTCGAGCAGGAACATCACGGTGCGACCGTCTGCTGAGAATCGCGGGTTCGAGACGTTCCGGTCCAGGGTGGCCGTCAGTCTTCGCGAGGGCCCGCCCTCGGCCGGCACGAGCGCCAGGCTCCGAACGCCGTACCAGATGTCGGACGGCTCGCCGCCCTCGACGTACGCGATTCGGGTGCCGTCAGGGCTGAAGGCAGGTGAGCTGTCGGCGCGCTCCGAGGTCGTCACCGCGCGCGGCTGCGCGCCCGCCGTGGCCTCGACCACGAAGATGTCGGTGTTGGCGTTGGCGTCCGGCTCGTCACTGCGGTTGCTCACGAATGCGATCCGGGTGCCGTCCGGGGACCAGACCGGGCTGCCGTCGTCGTACGGGCCGTCGGTGAGCTGAACTGCCTGCTTGGTTTTCAACTCGAACCGGTGCAGGTGGCGTCGGCTATCGCCGAGGTAGCCTTGACCGTCCCGCTTGAACTGCAGTCGATTGACCACGATGGGCTTCGGTCGATCCGTTGACGCATCGGTCGTGTCATCGTCGCTCGGCTCCTCGTCCGTGACGATCATCGCCAGTCGTGAGCCGTCCGGCGACCAGGCAACCGAGGACACGCTGGCCCCGAGCTCTGTCAGCTGGAATGCCTCGCCGCCTCGCCGGTCGAGTAGCCAGACCTGCGAGTGGTCGTCATCGCGAGATGACCGGAACGCCAGGTAGCGGCCGTCAGGGCTCCATCGCGGCGACGACTCCGAGTCCGGCGTGAAGGTCAGCTGGAGCGAGTCGCCTCCAGCGAACGGGACCATGTGGATGTCGGTGTTCGACCGGTCACGCTTCGCGTCGAGGATTGACACCGTGTAGGCGACCCAGGCCCCATCCGGGCTCACCTGAGGATCGCCGACCGTGCGCACGGCGAACAGATCGTCGACCGTGAGGAGCCTCCGCTCCTGGGCGGCCAGCAAGCCAATCGTCGACGCCAGGGCAACGGCAACCAAGGTTTTCGATCTCATGGCTCCTCCTGCGCGACTCGTGAATCGGTCGGGTCGTGCGGGTGCTGGGTTCCTGGGATGCGGCGCCTGATTATACAGATTCAGGCGGGTTTGCGGCCTGCGCTTCGGCGAGCCGCGTCATGGTGCCATAATCGACGCCAGTCGCGATCCGATCGCGTGTCGGCTCGCTCGACCGTACCGGATCGCTCCTCGGCGGGGTCTCGAGACAGGAGGTAGCCATGCTGATTCATTGTCGGTCGGTCATGCTCGCGATAGGACTCCTCGTGTCGGTCGCGGTCGCTGGTGCCGCGCAGACGAGCCGCGCCATGACCGCTGTCGACTTGCTGAACGTGCCGCGGCTCAGCGACCCTCAGTTGTCCGCTGACGGCGCCCAGCTGCTGTACGTGCTGGCGGAGGCCGACTGGGACGCCAACGAGCGGATCTCCCAGATCTGGCGGATCGATGCGGACGGGACCAACACGATTCAGCTGACCCACCGGACTGAGAGCGCGCGTGCCCCACGATGGGCGCCGGACGGAAGCCGCATTGCCTTCCTGACAACGCGTGGTGATGACACGACCAAGCAGTTGTACCTCCTGCAGAACGGCGGCGGCGAGGCCAGGCGGGTGTTCGATCACGCCACGGCGGTGTCGGGCATCGAATGGGCACCCGATGGGGACACGATCTATTTCCTCGCACCCGACGAGAAGACCGATGAGCGTCAGGCCCGCCTGGAGGCCGAGGATGATGTCTACGCGTTCGAAGAAAACTACGAGCCGGTGCATCTCTGGAAGGTGTCGGTGAGCGATGGCGAGGCATCGCGCATCACGCAAGGCGACTTCTCCGTCCGAGGTTACCGCTTGTCGAGAGACGGCACGAAGATTGTTCTACGCCGTGCCCCCGCCCCCATTCTCGAAGTCGGCGATGACACCGAGGTGTGGATCATGGACGCCGATGGCCAGGACGCCTTGCGGCTCACCGACAACGGGATTGCGGAGAGCGGCGGCGAGCTATCGCCAGACGGCAGCCACGTCTTGGTGCGAGCGCGGGCCAGTCTCGAGTTCGAGAAGTACTACAACAGCAACATCTTCCTGATTCCCGCCGAAGGTGGCGCGGCCAGGGAGTTGGTACCGGAGATGGGCTATGGGATCGACCGCGCGACGTGGTCCTCCGACGGGCAAACGGTCTTTTTCGTCGCGAACATGGGGGTGCACGACGAGCTGTTCGCCGTGGAGGTGACGTCAGGCGATGTGCGCCAGCTCACCGAGGGACAGCATTCCGTCGGCGCATGGTCGCTGGCGACCGGGGCCGAGCGGCACGTGCTCACGATCGACGAGCCGACCAACCCCGGCGACGTCTGGCTGATGTCGACGGACGCCGACGCGACGCCGACGCGCGTGACCCACGTCTTCGAGCATCTTGCACAGCAGTTCGAGCTACCGCGTCAGGAGAAGGCGACCTGGACCGGTGCCGACGGTGTCACCGTCGAAGGCGTGCTCTACTATCCGCTGGGCTATCAGGAAGGCCAGCGATACCCGCTGGTGGTCCAGACCCACGGCGGTCCCCAGTCGGCCGACCAATTCGGCTTCGGCCGGTGGGGTTCATACGTGCAGGTGCTCACGGCCAAAGGCTACGTGGTGCTGAAGCCCAACTATCGAGGCAGCACGGGCTACGGTGATCCGTTCCTGCGCGACATGGTCGGGCACTACTTCCAGAACGCTCACCTGGACGTCATGACCGGCGTGGACCATCTGATCGCGACCGGCCTCGTCGATGGCGACCGCATGGCCAAGATGGGATGGTCGGGCGGTGGCCACATGACGAACAAGATCATCACCTTCACCGATCGCTTCAAGGCGGCGGCGTCTGGCGCCGGCGCGGCCAACTGGATCTCCATGTACGCCCAGAGCGATACGCGCAGCCAGCGCACCCCGTGGTTCGGCGGCACGCCGTGGCAGGCGGATGCGCCAACCGATGTGTACTGGGAGCAGTCGCCGCTGCGGCATGTCGCAAACGTCACGACGCCGACCCTGTTCTTGGTGGGTGAGCGGGACGAACGTGTGCCGCCGCCGCAGTCGGTCGAGATGCACCGTGCGCTCAAGAGCAACGGGGTACCCACACACCTCTACATCGCGCCGCGTGAGCCTCACGGGTGGCGGGAACTGCGGCACCAGCTGTTCAAGATCAACGTCGAGCTGGACTGGTTCGAGCGGTACGTCACCGAGCGTCCGTACGTGTGGGAGACGCCGCCCGAGGGGGAGGCGAAGCCGCACCGCGAGACGTCGATGCCGTAGCCGTTGGCGCTCACCAGATCGCGTTTCCGCGACGCCGTGTGAGCAGGAACCGGACGGCCTGCTCGAACCGGGCGGCTCAGGCGTCCTCGCCATGGGACGCTCCGGGTCCCTCGACGCAGGTCGGCACGAACTTCTCGGGTCCGAACGAGGATCAATTGAGTGATGTTACGAAGCCACGTCCCCTGGCGGCCTGGGACCTGCTCTGAGACTCTGGCACCCTGGGACCCTCTCTGGGACCCGGCACCCCGCTAACCTCAGCGCACGGCGCCATTCAGACGGTCGACGGCGACGCGGCCGTTGCTCAGGACCATGAGCGGATCCTGCAGCGCGACCGGGTTCTCCAGCGGATTGCCCTCGACGACGAGCAGGTCGGCGTCGAAGCCTGGCTCCACGGCACCGATTCGCGCGTCCATCCCGAGCAGCTCGGCTGCGGTGATCGTGGCGGCCTGGTGGCTTCGAGCGGCGTCAGGCCCAGCTCGACGAAATGCTGGATCTCGTGGGAGATGCGCGCGAGGCTGTTTGGTCCGTAGCCGGTGTCGGTGCCGGTCACGAGTCGCACGCCGATCTGGTGGGCATGCTGGATCGTCTGGCGGAGCCTCGGGATCATGTGCTTCGACCGTACGATGAGTCCCGGGTCGTCGTAGTCGCCGCCAGGCCCGGCCAGATCGGTCACGATCGTGTAGGTCGGCACGAGGAACACGCCGTTCTCCCGCATCAGCGTCAGTGTCTCGTCCGACAGATACGTGCCGTGTTCGATGCTCCGGACGCCAGCCCTGACCGCGGCCATGGCGCCCGCATCGCCGTGCGCGTGCGCCTCGACGGGCACACCCCGCGAGGCGGCTTCTTCCACGACGGCCCGAATTTCCGCCTCGGTATACGTCTGCTTCCGAGGATCGGTGCCGGGGAGCCCGGCGCGCTCGGTCGAGGCGATCTTGATCACGCCGACGTTGCGCTCGAGGTTGGCCCGCACGACGCGACGCAGGTTGGCCGCGCGATCCCCGTCGGGGTTCAGCTCGGCCAGGGAGGGTTCCGACAGGATGGCATCGGGGGGCGGGGCGTGCCGGACGAACAGGCCCGATGGCACGACATCTGGACCGACCATCGCACCCGATCGGACGAGCTCGCGCATCGCGACGTCCGTGAAGTACGAGACTCCAGCCATCCTGACCGTCGTCACGCCGGACTCCAGGGCACGCCGTGCCGCGTCGAGCGACCGAATGTGCACGTGGGCATCGACCAGGCCCGGCACGACGTAGGCGCCATCGAGATCCACGACCTCGTAGCCCGACGGTACCGGGTCGGTGCCGATCGACGCGATCGTTCCGTCCCGGACGACGATCGTCACGTCACGGGCAATGTCACCGGCTCGAACGTCGAGTACGTTAGCGTGTGTGAGGGCGGAAGGCCGGGGGGGTGTCGGACGCTGTGCGCCCGGGCTGGCCACGCCGATGATTGAGAGTGCGGCGACGAACCCGATTCCTGAACGGATCATGGGCCCCTCCGCGATCCTGTGCGGCACAACCGAAGGGTGGGTGGAGGCCGTCGCCGGCTGGGGCCGCGGGTACGGTCAATCGGCCGACGGGCTTTCCGCCCGGTCCTGCCCTTCGTCATCATCCCCTTCGCGCATCGTCTTCGTCTCTTCCTTGAAGCCGCGAATCGCCTTGCCCATGCCGCGTCCGATGCCGGCCAGACGGTTCGCGCCGAAGATCATCACGATGATGAACAGGATGATGAGCAGCTCCGGCATTCCCAGGGTTCCAAACATGCTCCGATGATAGCAGGTCTCCGGGGCCGGAGGCGAGGCGTTGTGGCGGCTCAGCGCCGCGCCAGAGCCTGGCCGGGCTCGAGCCCGTACGGGGGCAGCCAGGCGGGGATATTCGACAGCGGCAGAACGCTCGGGTCGAGAGGGAGGCCGATCGAGTCCCTCATGAAGGCGCGACGGCTTTCGATCCGTGCCCACGTGGCCGGGTAGCGGACCGCCAGGGTGTCGCGAAGAGCCGCATCGGCCAGCACGATGCCATCCTCGCCGTTGAGGCAGCAGAACGGACCCGCGGAGACCGGAATGATGTCCATCTGGAGGGCCATGCCGGACGCGAGGACGGTGGCGTTGTCACGAGCGAACGGCGAGTGGACCCACTCGTCCAGGTGGATGACGTGGCCGGGGTTGACGGCAAAGCGCATCAGACGGTCGTCACGGCGACCCTCGACGTGGGAGAAGACGTCGCCTGCGATGGCGCCGACCCGGACATGCTCATACCAGGTCGCGACGATGTCGAAGTAGCTGTGGGCGAACGCCGCGAAGAACTCGCGCCGATCGGCGGGAAGGTCCTCCGGGCCACGCGCGATCATGCCCGCGCGACAGGTCAACGCACCCTCCACGCCGAATGCCGCGGTGAACGGATCACCGAGCGTGGCCCGATTCCCGGACGCGCTCGACAGGCCCCGCTTCGCCTTCTCGCCGAAGCTGATCATCGTATGACACGACAGCGGGAGGCCGCCAGGACGGTAGCAGGACTCGAGGTCGACCTCGGCGATACCCTCGCGCAGCCCGTGCACGAGCGCCTTGATGCCCTCGGACGTCCGGATCGACGCGTACTCGAATCGAGCGATCTGGTCGACGGAGTTGTGCACGCGCAGGCCGTCGGCTGGGTCCATGAACATCGCACCGACGTTCCGGACCCGTCGGCGCTCGCCGGTCAGGTCTCGCAGCACGTCGACGATGTAGGCGGGAAGCTCCAGGGCGAGGTCGGGCTCGCCGACGAGTACCCCCTCGAAATACTTCCAGCCCACGCATCCCACACAGATGCCTCGGCGGATGCCAAAGTCGCTGCAGATGGCCCGGAGCGGGCGCGACGCGTCGCGCTGTTGGCCGAGCAAACTGAACTCCTGGAACAGCTCGACGTCGAGGTCGAGCGCGGCGTTCGGCAGATAGCCCAGGCACTCGTTGCCGACGAGCAGCAGGCGATGCCCGCGCACGTCCAACAGGAGCAGTGCCTCTTCGAAGCGGGGATCGAAACCGGTCAAGAAACAGAGATTCGCCGAATGTTCGCGGTCCGCGTAGACGACGAGCACGTCGAGGTCCGACGCTCGCATCCGGTCGGTCGTGCGGTCGAGGCGGGAGCGGTACTCGTCGATCGGAATGGCCGGGAGGTCCCCCTCGGTGCCGAAGTGGGGGAGCGAGATGGGAGCGAGTCGAACGGATGCGGTCACGGCAGACGGGCTGGATGCCCGGCGGCACGAGACTACCATAGGCTGGTTGGGTCGGCCCATGCGGCCGGTCGTAGGTCGTGAAGGCTGAGCTCTCATTCGTGCCAATATGTCCGCACGCGGCCACTTCGCCGTAGAATTCCTTCGGAGGTTCCCATGAGACCAGCAATGCGCGATGCCTCCGTTCGCCTCGAAGCCTGCGTCGATTCCGTCGAGAGCGCCGTGGCCGCGCAGGAAGGCGGTGCCGATCGCGTCGAGCTGTGCTCGGCGCTACTCGAGGGCGGCCTGACGCCGAGCGGCGGCACGATCACCGAGGCGAGGCGTCGCCTGACGATCGGGCTGCAGGTCATGATCCGGCCCCGTGGCGCGGACTTCTGCTACTCGGACGCCGAGGTGGACGTCATGCGGCACGATATCGATCTGGCGAAGCGAGAGGAGGCGGACGGTGTCGTGTTCGGGGTCTTGACCCCCGACGGCGATGTGGATGTGGAGCGGGCGCGCGCGCTGATCGACCGGGCGCGGCCGATGAGTATCACCTTCCATCGCGCGTTCGACATGGCCCAGGATCCGACGGGCGCGCTCGAAGAACTGATCGAGTTGGGCGTCGACCGCGTGCTGACGTCGGGCCAGGAGTCGTCGGCGCTCGAGGGGCTCGACCTCCTGCGGGCGCTCGTCGAGCAGGCCGGCGATCGGATCATCGTCATGCCGGGTGGAGGCATTCATGAGCGCAACGTCGAGCGGGTTCTGCGCGAAAGCGGAGCTCGCGAGGTGCACGTGGCGGCGACCCGAGTAACCGAGAGCCCCATGCGCTACCGCAACCCCAACTGCTTCATGGGCGGCGAGCTGCGACCGGCGGAGTTCGCGACGACGACGACTGACGGGCGGCGCGTGGCGGAGCTGGTGAGGTTGGTGAGGGAGAACCCTTCGAACCTCTGAGCAGTCCGCCGTAATTCGGCAATCGACGACGGAGGTGACGGTGAAGATGATCGGCAAGTGCTTCGGCTGCCTGCAGGACGAGTTGGGCGGCAGCTCGTGACCGACCACCCGGTCCCCGCGTCGATCGCCGACCCTTCGATCCCTGATCCCCGACCCCCGATCCCCGTCCTCCCGATTCTCTCGGTCAACTTCGTCGGCACGCTCGGCTTCAGCATCGTCCTGCCGTTTCTCGTGTTCCTGGTCACGCGCTGGGGCGGCAATGCGCTCGTCTACGGACTGATGGGGGCGACGTACTCCGCGTTCCAGCTGATCGGGGCGCCCATCCTCGGACGATGGTCGGACACCTATGGGCGGCGTCGGATCCTGTTGCTCAGCCAGATTGGCACGCTGATCTCGTGGGCGATCTTCCTGATTGCGATGCTCGTGCCGGTCCGCACGCTGCTCGCCGTCGACTCGACGACGCTGGGGCAGTTCACCCTCACCCTGCCCCTGGTCGTGATGTTCGTCGCTCGGGTGATGGACGGGATCACGGGCGGCAATGTCTCTGTCGCGCACGCGTACCTGGCGGACATCAGTTCGGAGGATCGCAGGAGCGAGAATTTCGGGAAGATGGCCGTGGCGGCCAACCTCGGCTTCATCCTGGGACCGGCGATCGCCGGCCTGCTCGGGTCGACCGCTTACGGCGAGCTGCTGCCCGTCGTCGCGGCGCTGACCATCTCGGCGGTCGCCAGCGTCATGATCGCCGTCATGCTGCCGGAGTCGCGTCCGTGCGCGATCGACAGCGATCCCGAGCAGGTCAACGTCCGCAAGGTGTTCGGTCAGGAGCAGAGCCCGTGCTTCGAGATGGGCGAGTCGCGGCCGTCGATCCGGATGATTCTTGGCATCGCGGACGTGCCACGCCTGCTGGCGGTGTACTTTCTCGTGATGCTGGGCTTCAACTTCTTCTATATCTCGTTTCCCGTGCATGCCGTGAAGCGTCTCGCCTGGACCATCGCCGACACCGGCGCGTTCTTCTCGGTCATGAGCTTGTGCATGGCCGTCGTGCAGGGGCCAGTGCTTGCGCGCGCGTCGAAGCGCTGGTCGGATCGCGGGCTAGCACTGGCGGGCAGCCTCATTCTGGCCGCGAGCTTCGTGATGTTCGTCGCGGAGGCGAAGCCGGTGATCTACGCCGGCGCCGCGCTGCTGGCGCTCGGCAACGGGCTCATGTGGCCGTCAGTGATGTCGAGCCTGTCGAAGGCGGCCGGATCCGTGCACCAGGGCGCCGTGCAGGGATTCGCCAGCAGCAGCGGAGCGGTTGCCAGCATCGTCGGGCTCGTCGTCGGCGGGCTGCTGTACGACACGCTCGGTTCGAGCGTCTTTCTGCTGTCGGCCGGAACCATCGGGTTGGTGTGTGTGCTGTCGCTTGGGGCGAGGCGACGGTCATCGTGCGAGGCGTGAGTGGACCTCATTCGTCACCACGGGTTTGAGAAGGGACATTTCGGTTAACCCACTCCAACGTAGTGCGGACTATCATACTGTTGGGAGCTCGGTCGTGCCGCCTCTGGGATGAGGTGACGTGTGCCTGTTGAACGCGGCGCCATGTCGTCTCGCGCGCACTATCATGCGCCACGCTTATCGACTTGACAGTGCTCGGGCGGGGTCTGAGCGGGTAGGTGGAATCCGTCGCACGCGATCAGACGCCGAGCGAGGATGAATGAGCTTCGCGTCGACGGCATTCGTCGTGTTCGTGCCGCTCGTGTTCTCGGTGTACTGGCTGGCCCGTTCGCGTGAGCAGCAGAACGCGCTCGTCATCGCGGCGAGCTATGTGTTCTACAGCTGGTGGGACTATCGCTTCTGTGTCCTGATCCTCGCCTCGAGCCTGGTCGATTTCACGATTGGTCTCCGGCTTCGCGCGACCACGCGTGCCTCGACGCGCCAGGCGTTGCTCGGATGCAGCCTGGTGGCGAACCTCGGGGTGCTCGGGGCCTTCAAGTACCTCGATTTTTTCGCTGACAATTTTCGCGCGCTGGCGCACGGCGTGGGCTGGAGCGTGTCGGATTCAACGCTGCAGTTCGTGTTGCCGCTCGGCATCAGCTTCTACACGTTTCAGACGCTCGGCTACACGATCGACGTGTTCCGAGGACGGCTGACTCCGACGGCCAGCCTCTCCGACTACCTGGCGTTCGTATCCTTCTTTCCGCAGCTCGTGGCCGGGCCGATAGAGCGTGCCAGCCGGCTCTTGCCGCAGTTCGCACGGCGACGAGCGTTCGATTTCGAGGGAGCGTGCGCGGGATGCCGGTACATCCTCTGGGGCTTCGTCAAGAAGATCGTCGTGGCCGACAGGCTGGCAGTCCTGGTGGACCGAGCCTATGCGAACCCCGGGGTCCTGTCGGGGACCGAGTTGGCCTTCGTGACGGCCTGCTTTGCGTTCCAGATATACGCTGATTTCTCGGCCTATTCCGACATTGCGATCGGCACGGCGAAGCTGTTCTCGATCGAGCTGACTCGCAACTTCGCGTATCCGTACTCCTCTCAGAGCCTCGGCGAGTTCTGGCGGCGCTGGCACATCTCGTTGTCGACCTGGTTCCGCGACTACGTGTTCATCCCGCTGGGTGGCAGCCGCACCGGTCGGTCGAGGCGGGCGTTCAACGTACTCGCCACCTTTCTCCTGAGCGGCCTCTGGCACGGCGCCGCCTGGCAATTCGTGTGGTGGGGGGCGGGCCACGGCGCCGCTGTGGCCGGCGCGGGGTTAGCGCGCGGTCGATCCGCAGCGGCTCGACTGACACCCGACTCGGTACCGGGGGGCGAGCGGCTCGTACCCGACCCCCGGACGCTGGTCCGGATCGCCGTGACCTTCGGTGTCACCTGTCTGGCCTGGGTGTTGTTTCGTGCCCAGACGATGAACGACGCCTTCCTGATCGTGTCACGCATCGCCGAGGATGCGCTGTCCGGCCGCACGTACCTCGCGCTGATCGACCGAATCGATCGCGATAGTTTCATGGAGACCACGGTCATCGTGCTGGTCGTCTTCGTCGCGATCGAATGGGTCCAACGCCGGCTGCCGTGTCCGCTTGAGATCTCCCGCTGGCCCCTGGCGGTTCGGTGGGCCACGTACACGACGCTCATCTGGCTGACGCTGGATCTGATGCCTCAGTCCGGTGGGCACGAGTTCATCTACTTCGAGTTCTGAGGTGGCATGAGGCGGTTCTGCGTGCGGCTCGCCGGCTTCTGTGTCATCCAGCTGGTGATCGCCATGGTCGTCCTGTCTCGAGGGGCGCCGAGACTCGGAGAGGGGTACATCTCGGCGATTCACGACAAGCGCGAGCTGCTCGCGCGGGACGGTGCGGCGCGACTCATCTTCGTCGGCGGCTCCAGCGTGGCCTTCGGGATCGACAGCGCAGTGTTCGAGCGGTCGCTCCCGCTGACCCCGATCAATCTTGGTCTGCATGCCGGCGTAGGCCTGGAGTTCATGCTTCGCATGGTCGAGGGCGCGATCCGACCCGGCGATGTCGTCGTGCTCTCACCGGAATACAGCCTGCTCATGTCGGAGGCCATGGAGGGCAACCGGGCGATCATCGATGAACTGATCGAGCAGTGGCCGGAGGCCGCCCGTTACCTGCCTCCGCCCGATGGCGATGTCGGAGATGCGACGGAAGACGACTGGATGTGGGTGGCACATCGCTGGGTGAGCCGAGCCCGGAGACGGCTCACGCGATCCACAGACGAGGAGAAGACGATCTACTTCCGGGACGCATTCAATCGGTACGGTGACATGATCGGGCATCACGAGATCGCGACGGCGCCAGGGTTTATGGGGGTGCCGCTACCTGACATCTCCGACGAACACCTCGACCGCGCCATTCGCAGGATCAACCAGTTCGATGCGACCGGTCGGGCCAAGGGCGCCCGAGTCTTCATCTCGTACCCACCGTTTCCGCGGGAACTCCTCGAGCAATCGCTGGCCACCGTGCATCGATTGCAGGACGCGCTGCGTCACCGGTCGACGGTGCCCGTCCTGGACGATCCGTTCGGCGTGTCCTATCCGACCGACCAGTTCTTCGACACGCCCTATCACCTGACGAAGGTGGGCTCCAGGAGGAGAAGCGCGCATCTGCTTCGAATTTTGAAGGAGCACCTCGATCTCGTCGGGGCGTTGCTGTTGGAGAGGCATTTGGCGTCGCTCGGACGCCGCACGGGATCTGAGAAGGGGCATTCGGTTAACCCACTCTACTTAGTGCGGACTATCATCCGCGGCCCATCGCTGGAGGTGAGGCGACGCAGATCGTCGGCGGCATGTCGTTCGAGAGCTAGCCTCGGTTCTCGCCCGACTGGGGCACGATCGTCCAGTCGGTCGATCTTCTCGTCGAGGGGCGCGGATCGCGGTGCTCAGCGCGCCACGCAAGCAGATTGAGCCACGGATGGCCTGGATCCGCGCTGGCTGCTGGCACGGCCTGCTGTTTCGCTCGATCATCGAACGGCGAGGGCCTTGGCCAGGCGAAGCGTTGTTGTCGCCGATGTTCCCGTCAGTGCCACGAAAGGGAGCTGGCCGTGTCCGACGCCTATGCTCCCGTCTTGGCCTCAAGAGGGCTGCCCTGTTCCGTCGATTCTTCGCCCCCAGGGGAGGTGTGCCCCCAACAAGAGCGACCAAACTCCTGTTGCCACTTCTTCCGCTCATCTGGACTCATGCTCGCCAACTTTGCTTCCCAGCGCTCACGCCAGCGGCCGCGCCCACCCAAGCCCCCGATGTGACTCCGGCCACCGACGAGGATGCGCGCCAGAATCATCAGACCCAATGCCTGTAGCCAGGTGATCTGTGTAAAGCCAAAGATCGCAGGGACCAACGCATTCCAGAGAAGCATCACGACGACTCCGGCTAGCACGATGAACACCGCGAAGAGAGGCAACATCTTCAAGGTCCTGAACATCCAATATCGTTTCATGGGTCTTCTCCGTGTCAGATTCCGTGATACAGGGATTCGAGTCGGATGCGAAGTGCGCGGATCGCATAGTGCTTCCGCAGGCGGAGTGCGTTTTCCGTTTCGCCAGTTCGTTCAGACATCTCTCTGAAGCTCATACCTTCCAGTTCGTGCCAGACAAACGCCTGGCGTTGCGACGACGGCAGTTCCTCCAAGGCGCCTTCGATTCCCTGCCAGATGACATCTCGCAGGTGCAGTGCCTCGGGGCCGTCGGAGAGATCCGGAAGGATGTCGTCGAGGCTGACGTCCGTTCCGTCGTCCCGCTCCGCCGTGGCTCGGAGTGGGGCTTCGCGCTTCTTCCTCCGGTATCTGTCCACAATCTTGTTGCGTGCCACCTGAAACAACCAGGAAGTGACGCGCTCGATGGTCTCCATCCCTCGGTAGGCCTCGATCAGCTCCCCAAAGACGTCCTGCAGGATGTCCTGGGCGTCGTCTTCGCTCCGTACTCGCGTCCGGATGAAGCGAAGCAGACGGTCGCGGTACTTGCGAACCGTCTCGTCGATCTCGAGATTTTGCCGGCCCACCAAGGCGTCGTTGAACAAAGCGTTCATCTACTCTGGTAGACGAACGTCGCCGGCGAATATTTCCGAGAAAGTGTGTTTTTAGATAATTCGGGTTCGGACGTGACCCGGACGACGAGTTGGACACCCGCTGGGATGCTCGCGGAGGACCATTGAATGACCAGTGGGCCAGTCGTGTCACGTCGCGCTGCTGCTACGCTTCGGTGCCAGCCATGAACCCCTCGCCCGACGCTGGGGCGATTTCTCTTAGGATTCGACGGACTCCCCTGGGCGGTGCCGAGAAGGTTTTCTGAAACACCTGGTAGGCAGCGAGTCGTGAAGTCCCAGGGTCCGAAGGTCCCAGGGTGCCAGGGTTCGCGGTGGGCGGGTTCGCCCTGCCGCCGGTCATCCCCTTGTTCGCTGCGGCTTCGTGATCGTTCCGTAATCGTTCCCTGTCCGTTCCGTGATCGTTCCGTGAGCGCAGCTCACGGTGTGGGCACCCGCGCCTTCAGCTCCTCGTCCCAGTTCTGGACGAGCACGAGCTCCGGACCTGCACCGCCCTCGAGGCCCGTAGCCGAGGACAGTCCGAGCATCAGGAACCGTTCACCGTCTGGTGAGATCGCGTACGTGGAACGCCCTCCGATAGACAGGTAAGGCCCGTTGAACAGCCGTTGTGGGGCGCCGACCGCCAACGGCGAACCTACGTCGATCGAAACCACCCAAATCTCCGTGCCCGTATCGCGATAGTACAGCTGTCGGCCGTCGGGCGACCACACCGGCTCCCAGCCGCCCGAGGTCGACACCTGAATCCGATCACCCAACTCCGGAAAGCGTTGGAGATATATTTCGGAGCGACCGGATAGCGACGACGCATAGGCGAGCCACCCACCGTCAGGTGCGACGACGGCCTGGTCCTCGGCGAAGTCGGTGATGATGAGCGGCTCCACCGAACCGTCGGCGATCGACAGCATCGAGATGTCGAAGGCACCCCGTTCAGCGTGCGAGAAGAGGAGCCGCGTGCCGTCGGGCGACCACGAGCTCGGTACCAAGTTGACACTGTAGTCGCCCGGCGGGAGGACGACCTCAGCCTCACCGGTGCCGTCCGCGGCCTTCGAGTACAAACCGGCTCGCCCACCGTCACCTCGAATCGACGAAAAGACGATCCGCTGGCCGTCCGGCGTCCAGAGCGGGGCCCCGTCGGGAGCCGGGTCGGTCGTGACGCGCGTCAACGTCGTACGAAGCAGATCGAGGGTCCATATGTCGGGGGTGGCTCCCAGCACGCTGTGCTGTATGGCGAGGCGCCCACCGTCGGGCGATAAGGAAAACGCCCCGTAGTTCCCGGGGGGAACGTTCACGATCGGCTCGGGCTGACCGCTGCGATCGATCCAGGCCGGCGTCACGTTTCGGCCAAGGATCCCCCCGCCCTTGACGTAGATGAGGGTTCCGGTCGACGACAGGGCGAAGTTACCGGCGCCGCTGGGCTTCGTGCCGACGTCCTCAACGACCGGAACAGGCGTGGCACTCGTCAATTCGAGGCGGTCCGCGTCGAATCCCACCGACCTGAGCGTCCCGCCGACACCGTAGACGATGTGCCCTGACGACAGGTACTGGGGACTGCTGCCGCCTGTCAGCAGGACGGTCACCTCTCCGCTCGCCGATGAAATCATGGCGACCTGGGCCGATTCGTCGCTGCCCGACCAGATCGTGAACAAGACGTCGCGTCCGTCCGGAAGGTAGGCCGGCCAGATGTGCTCCGTCCCCGGTTCGGCGTTCGTTAGCTCCGTCGCGGCGCCACCCGCCGCCGAAACGGCCATCAGCCCTGGACTGTCGACCGTCGCGAAGACGATCGTGTCGTCCCGACCCCAGGTCGCGCCGCGCATGACGGTCGCCGTGCAGTCGCAGACCGTTACGGCCGGTCCACCCGCCACCGGCACCCGCTTCAGTCGGTTGTCGCGTGCGTCTCGGAAACCGACCCACTCACCGTCCGCTGAAAAGAACGGGTTCGCGCCAGCTTCACCGCCCCGGAGCGGCGCGGCCCCGAGCTCCCCGACCTCCCGGACGAACAGGAGTCGTTCGGTCGGGTCAGCGCCGCCCGACGAGTACACGACCCGGGTACCGTCGGGCGAGACGGCGAGATCGCGCTGCGAACCACTCAGCGTAACCTCGGCACCCACCGGCAAAGTCAGGGTGAACCTCGACACCCGTCGCTCCGCTTCCGGGAGCAGGCTCCAAACGGTCACGCCGGCGATGGCGGCGCCGAGTAGGAGCGCGGCGGCCGCGACGGCGGCCGGGCGTTGCCAGAAGGCGGGCGGGGCGCTCACTGCAGTCGTGACTGCGGCCTCTTCCCCGGCTGGCGCTGTGATTGCCTCGGCCAGATCGAGCCTCACGTCGCCGATGTCGCGTGAGCGGTCGGCGCGGTCCTTCTGCAAACAGCGGCTCAGCACCCGCCGTAGCCCACGCGGTACGTCAGCAGGCAGCGCGTCGAAGTTCAAGTCCGTCTTGAGCACCGACGCCAGCGTTTCGGAAATGTCCGTCCCGCCGAACGCCTGCCGCCCCGTGAGCATCTCGAACAACACGACGCCGAACGCCCAGATGTCTGTGCGCTTATCGACGGGCTTGCCCTTCGCCTGCTCAGGGCTCATGTAGGCGGCGGTGCCCATGATCATGCCCATCTTCGTAGCCGCTGCCGTCATCGACATCGTGGGCGAGTTGGCAATGTCCTCCGCGGACTGCTCCGGCTCCAAGGCCTTCGCCAACCCGAAGTCCAGCACCTTCACCACACCGTCAGACGTCACCTTGATGTTGGCTGGTTTCAGATCGCGATGGATGATGCCGTGCTCGTGCGCAGCTTCTAAGGCTTGCGCGATCTGCTTGGCGATGGGCAGCGCCTCGTCGAGGGGGATGGCACCTTGGGCGATGCGGTCCTGAAGCGTCGGGCCTTCGACGAGTTCCAGCACGAGCGCGTGTGTCTCGCCGCTGTCTTCCAGGCCGTAGATGGCCGCGATGTTCGGGTGGTTGAGTGACGCGAGCACCTGCGCCTCTCGCTTGAAACGGGCCAGTCGCTCGGGGTCCGTGGCGAAGTCGTCTGGCAGCACCTTCAGCGCCACGTCCCGGTTCAGCTTCGGATCGCGGGCGCGATACACCTCGCCCATGCCGCCCGCGCCGATCGGGGCGCTGATCTCGTAGACGCCGAGGCGCGTGCCGGGTCGTAGAGCCATCAGGTATTTCTGAAACTCATTCTGCCGGAAGCAGGTCAGCGCTCGTTCGGTGCCCTCACCGCCTCATCGAGACTCCACGTCCCAGTTGAGCGTAACGGTGATTGGCGATGACCCCGCCTCGCCGACCGGGACGATCATCAAGAATCTCTGTCCGTCCAGGGACACGTCGTAGTTCTTCTTACCCACATGTCCGAGAGCGTGCGAGGAGAACAGCGTCCGCGGCGTTCCCGGCTGCAGAACGTCATCGCCCGGGAGCTCGACTGACATCAGACTGCGGTCCAGTCCAAGATAGAACAGCTCCTTCCCGTCGCGCCGCCATTCGGGATGGGACCCCCCCGTCTGGACACCTGGATCTTGGTCTCGGGTTCGGGAAAGGACCGCAGCCAGACCTCCCATGTACTCGATTCGTTGGATGTATACGCGAGCCAGAGATCATCTGGCGACAGGCGGGCGTCTTTCTCTGCCGCTGCACTCTCGAGAATCCACCGTGGCCGTCGCTCCTCGCCATCACCGACCGGTAGCAACCCAACATCCGAGGCGGAACCATCGAGGTAGACGATGAAGCGGCCGTCGGGTGACCAATCACTTGGAGCGACGAATGCCTCGACGTCGAGGAGCATCTCCTCATCCTCTGCGCCGAGAGTGCTTCGCCAGTAGATATCGGATGCTCCGCCTCGGAGGGAGCCATACGCGATTCGCTGCCCGTCGGGTGACCAGACAGGACAGCAGTCGCTGCGCTGGGAGAAAGGTGAACTGACACCGCGAACGATATCGTAAACCCATAAGCCGAGGAAGCCCCCTACGTCCCAACGTTCATAGGCGAGCCGTGTCCCATCCGGGGACAGGCTGACACTGTCGTACAGACCCGGTCCGCTTACGGATTCGAGCCTCACACCGCTCCGGTCGAACCATGCCATCTCGGTCTGCGCGGCACCGCCACTCCAGTGTGCGAGTATGCCGTTCGTGGACACTGAGAAGGCTCGTTCCGCGTAGATGCCAACCCGCCCCGCGACGTCATTGGCCAGCACGTGCGGCTCGCCTATGAGTTCGAGTCGGTCAGGTTCGAAACCCCGTGCGACGAGGGTCTGCTCGCGCGCGTAGACGAGATGGCCCGAGTCGGCGTAGTACGCTTTTGACTGGATGTCACCAACTCGCTCGACATTCGGCGAATCCAGGGAGCCCCAATGAAGGCCCGTCACCTCACGGTCGCCGGATTGAATGACAAAGAGAAACCTGCGGCCGTCTGGCAAGAAGGTTGGCAGGCGGTGAGAGACCTCGCTTCGCGAGATATCGATGGTCGTCACGGACGTTGAGGGTCCTCCTTCCTCCGAGACCTGATACAGGGGCGTGTCGAGTCCGGGACTGAAGAGCAGCACACCGTGCGAGCTCCACGCACCGCCTCTGGGATACGGCGTCGCGGTGGCGAGGCGATCCGCCGGGCCTCCGTTGACCGCGATCTTCTTCAACTGTCCGTGGGCGAAGAAGGCCAGTGAGCGCCCGTCGGGTGACCAGAACGGAAACGTCGCGCCCTCGGTGTCGGCAAGTGAGCGGACCTCCCGCGACCCGAGCGGCCGCACCCATAACAACGTGGACCCTGATGGCGCCGTCGCGACAAAGGCCAGACGCCGGCCATCCGGGGAGAGGGCAGGCACCTCGCCAGGACTTAACGTCGCGCCTTCCGGTGGGAACACCTCAAACTGCTGAACCTGGCGCGGAGCATTCGGTCTCGTGACGACAGCCGCTGTCACCAGCGCCGCCGCAAGGCCACCAACGAGGAGACCCGCGATCCCCAGGTTCAGGCGTTGCCATCTGGGGGAGACCGATGTCGGCTCCCCCGGCGCCGTTGGTAACGCCGACTCGAACGCACCCTCCAGCGCCGTGTCCAGGACCTGACCAAGCGTGTCGTGAACCGTACCGGCTTTGTCGGAGGGCCTATTCCTTGAGAGGATGGGTTCCATGGCACGAGCAAGTCGGTATGCCCCCGAGGTACGAGAGCGGGCCGTTCGCATGGTCCGGCAGCACGAAGCCGAGTACGCGTCGCAGTGGGCCGCGATCGGGTCGATCGCGAGCAAGCTGGGATGCACGGCCGAGACGCTGCGCACATGGGTGCGGCAGGCGGAGCGGGATGCGGGGCAGCGCGCCGGGCTGACGACGGACGAGCGGCACCGGCTCAAGGAGCTGGAGCGCGAGAATCGCGAACTGAAGCGGGTGAATGAGATCTTGCGCAAGGCGTCCGCGTATTTTGCCCAGGCGGAGCTCGACCGCCGAGCGAGATGATGGTCGGCTTCATCGACGACCATCGCGATGTCTATGGGGTCGAGTCGATCTGCGCCACGGTGCCGATCGCCCCGTCGACGTACTTCCGGCACAAGGCCCGGGCCGCGGATCCCACGCGTCGTTGCGCCCGGGCCCACCGGGACGACGAGCTGCGGCCCGCCATCCAGCGCGTGTGGGACGAGAACTTTCAGGTGTATGGTCCGCGGAAGGTCTGGCGGCAGCTCCGTCGGGAAGGGGTCCGTGTCGCGCGCTGTACGGTGCACCGACTGATGCGCGAGATGGGGCTGGCCGGCGCTGTGCGGGGCCGCGCGTGGGTGACGACCACGCACGGGCACGCGGCCACGGATCGGCCGCGCGATCTCGTCGAGCGAGACTTCACCGCGACGCGGCCGAATCAACTCTGGGTCTCCGACTTTACGTACGTGGCCACGTGGCGCGGCTTTGTCTATGTGGCGTTCGTGATCGACGTGTTCGCCCGACGGATTGTCGGCTGGCGCGCGTCCGCGTCGTTGCGTACCGACCTGGCGCTCGATGCGCTCGAGCAGGCGATCCACGATCGTAGCCACGCCGAGACGGGCGACCTCGTACACCACAGCGATCGAGGCACGCAATACCTCTCGATTCGTTACACCGAGCGCCTGGCCGAAGCGGGCATCGAGCCGTCCGTCGGCAGCCGGGGCGATTCGTATGACAACGCCCTCGCCGAGACGGTGATCGGGTTGTTCAAGACGGAGGTGATTCGGCGACGCGGCCCGTGGCGGAGTCTTGAAGCGGTGGAATTCGCCACGCTCGCGTGGGGCGATTGGTTCAACACGAAGCGGCTGCTCGAATCGATCGGGTACGTGCCGCCGGCAGAGTACGAAGCGCGCTACTATCAGCAGGCGGCGGTGGCCTGAGTCACGTAATTCGCTCTCCGAAGATCCCGGTACGATTCAGTCGCGCAGGTCAGACGCGCTCTGCCACCGATCATCTGGCTCTTTCCGAAGACATCGCTGCACCAGCCAATCCAACAAGGGTGGCGTCACCTGAGCGGCAGAGGCCAAGGTCGGCGCGGCATCCTTCATGATCGCGCTGATCAAGCTCGCCTGACTCTTGCCCTCGAAAGCTTTCTGGCCCGTGACCATCTCGTGGACGACACACCCGAATGCCCAGATGTCCGACCGGGCATCCGCCTCCTGGCCTTCCAGTTGCTCCGGGGCCATGTAGTGGAACGAGCCAAGGATGGTGCCCTGCGCTGTCAGGTTGTCGGCCAGCTTCGTCGAGTCCTCGCCAGGCGTTGTCTTCTCTGTGAGCTTCGCCAGCCCGAAGTCGAGCAACTTGGCCCCAGACTTGGTCAGGAAGATGTTCCCCGGCTTCAGATCCCGATGCGTGATCCCCTGCCGGTGCGCCTTGTCCAGCGCGTCGGCGATCTGGATGGCGATCTGCAACGCTTGGTCGAGCGGCACCGCGCCCTTCGTCAACCGGTCCTGCAGATTCTCGCCTTCCAGGTGCTCCATGACGAGGAAGTCGGTGCCGTCCTCGTGGCCCACGTCATGCAGCGTGCAGATGTGCGGGTGGTTCAGGGCCGCGATGGCCTTGGCCTCGCGCTCGAAGCGTTCGCGGCGGTCGGGGTCGGACGCGAGTTCGGCAGGCAGCACCTTGATCGCCACCGTGCGGTCGAGGCGGGTGTCGGTGGCGGAGTAGACCTCGCCCATGCCGCCCTGGCCGATGGGGGCGACGATCTCGTACGGGCCGAGTGAGGTGCCTGGGGAGAGTGTCATCTACTCCTCGTCCCACTCCACGTCCATCACCCAGATGTCGCCGAGGTCTTCTTCCCAGGTGAAATAGACATAGTCGCCGTCGGTCGCCAAGGCCTGCGGTCCGAGTGCCCCACGCTTGCCCTCGAACTCTGTGATGGCGCGGACCACGTTCTCGGACAGGTCCACCATGAACAGTTGCCCTTGGTGCTCGCCAGATCCCACAAAAACAACTTGATCATCGGTTCGCCAGCGCGGTGTGACGCCGAATTCGGCCAGACTCTGTTCTTCGCCGGTCTCGACAGCTACGCGAAAGATCCCAACTGAATCCGGAGGCTCTCTCGCGTAGGCAATGAATGCGCCGTCTGGCGACCAGTCGGCAGAGCTGAGCCCGGTGCCGTCGCGCGTGAGGCGACGAGGGCTGCCGCCGCTCGAGGGCATGATCCAGAGTGCTCCGCTCAGCCCCATGCCCTGTTGAAACGCCAGCTGGGTCCCGTCTGGTGACCACACGGGAAACACGTCGGCACCTTCGGTCGTGGTGAGCGGTGACGCGGGTCCACCATGGGCGGTGGTCAACCACAGATCTCGATTACCCTCGCGGTAGGTGTAGAACGCGACGCGGTCATCAATCGGTGACCAGGCCGGCGCCCAGTCGGGTGCTGGGTCTTGTGTCACTTGCTGGGGCTCGCCGCCTCCACTCGGCAGGAGCCAGATGTCCGGATTGCCGCTCCGATCAGAACTCACCAGGAGCCGCTCGCCGTCCCGAGACAACGCCACGTGTTCGACGAACGCGTGGTCGAACGTGGTTTGCTCGGCATCGGTCCACGTGGCCGGTCGCTCATCGAGCACGGGCACCCGCCACACGTTCGCGACCCTGCGTCCCTTCGCGTAGGCGAGGCGCCGACCATCCGACGACAACACAGCTTGTCGGATCTCGAGGCCATTCGATACTGCAGCTGGGAGTCGGTCGGAGGGAACGCCGCCGATCATCGATTGGGCCCACAGGTCGGGTATGCCGCCCCGCGTCGACGCGAAGAACAGCAGTCGGTCGTCGGGTGACCAAGATGGCGACCAGCTGTTTCCGATCTCGCCGGTCACGCCATGGAGGGCACCGCCAAGGCGCTGCGCCCAGACGCGGTTGGCCTGCGACAGCATGGGGACCAGATGCGAGTAGGCCATGGTCTCGCCGTCATGCGACCAGGCGAGGCCAAAGCGGCCTCCGGTCTCACCACCCCCGAGTGCCTGTCGCCGCCGCTCGCCCGTGCTGAGCGACACGACCTCGATCTCCGCGTCGGACGTGACACACGCCAACTCGTCACCGCTAGACGACCAGGCCGGATTCGTCGGGAACGGGACGGCCGATTCCATCAGTTGGCGCGGCACCCCTCCAAGCGCTGGCATCACGAAGCACCCGCCGCCGTCGCGACTCGACCAGAATGCGATCTGCCGCCCATCCGGCGACCAACTCGGATACGAGTCCCAACCATTGCTGTCCGGTGTCCGATTAACAGGAGGGCCCGAGCCTGGTTGGACCACGAACACATCCCAATCTCCACCCAGGATGTGTCCGCTGGTCGTTGCTGCGAAGGCCAGAAACTGCCCATCGGGTGACCAACTGGGGTAATCCTCGACACCAAGGGCGTTCGTAACTTGGACGGGATTGGCGAGCTGCGGAACCAGTGTAGTCATCGCGTCACCAGGAGGCGAACGAAACCAGAAGGACCCCACGGCGCTAACCGCGGCCAGGGCGACGACGGCCACCGTGAGCCTCCACCGGCGATGATCGGGCGGTGGCTCCGGGGGTGAAGCGGTCACGGTGGGCTCGCTGGCCTGCACCGTCTCCAGCGCGGCCTGCGCGGCTCCGCCGCTTGCGTAGCGCCGACCTGACTCTTTACTTAGACAACGCTCGACGATGGAGCGTAGGCCAGATGGAACGCCCCGCGAGAGAGAGCCTGGCGGCTCCTTGAGAATGCCCGCAACAACCTCAGTTGCGGTCTCACCCTCGAACGGCAACCGCCCGCTCGCCATCTCATAGAGCAACACCCCCAGCGACCAGATGTCGCTGCGGGCGGTCGCGGCCTGACCGTTCAGCACCTCTGGGGCCATGTAGGCGAGTGTCCCCATCGGGGCACTGCTCACCGGCGACTCCATCGTCTTCGTCACCGCGTCCGCATCGGCGACCGACAGCGGCACCGCAATGCTAAAGTCGATCAGCTTGACCTGCGCTTCGGGCGTGATGACGACGTTCGCGCTCTTGAGATCCCGATGCACGATCCCGTGCTCATGCGCATGGGCCAGGGCATCGGCGATCTGCGTGCCGTACCGGATGACAGACTCGGGTGGTAAGCCGTCCGACGGGATCAACTCGCTGAGCGGCTTCCCCTCGACGTGCTCCATGACGATGAAGCTGGTGCCGTCTGACTCGCCGACTTCGTGGATCGTGCAAATATGGGGATGGTTCAACGCGGAGGCCGCACGGGCTTCGGCCAGGATCCGGCTCGCGGCATCGTCGGTCTCGTGCAGGACCTTGATCGCGACCGTGCGCTGCAGCTTCGGGTCGTAGGCTTTCCAGACCTCGCCCATGCCCCCGCCGCCGAGGCGGGACTGGAGGTCATAGGGGCCGAGGCGGGTGCCGGCGTCCAGCGTCATCAGTTCGGGTGGAAACACTGGAGTATAGCGTGACGGACGGGATTCCCGGCGCGAATGGCCGGATCAAGTGTGCAGGAGCTCGCCGTCCGCGTGTTTCATAGAACCCCCGGAGCAAGGGGCGACTTTCGCCCCATGTTTACAGGGCAGTCTGGGGCGCCCGGCCTGTCTCATCAAACATCTGTTTTCTGAAACCGGGCGGCGTGGACCCCGGGCCCCGAGCCCCGGGCCCCGAGCCCCGAGCCCCGAGCCCCGGGCCCCGAGCCCCGAGCCCCGAGCCCCGAGCCCCGAGGCTACCTCCCCCCCAGCAGCACCTCTATCGTCAGCTGGTCGAGTCGCTCGTACGGCAGGCGGTGCGTTGCGATCTCGGCCCGGTCGAACGAGTGGCCCAGTAGCGCCGCCACGTTCGCCTGGCAGTACGGCCCGAGATCGGGGACGCCGGGTGTGTCTCGCTCGAGCTCGGCCACGATCGCCTGGATCTCGGCATCGGCGTTCCACTGCGCCGCCTTCTCCTTGAGGATCAGGTAGGTCCGCATGCACCCACGAGCGAAGTCCTTCACGCCGTCAGCGTCCTCCGTCCGGTAGGCGTGCGCGTCGAAGTGGCGTGGGCCGTCGTAGCCGACATCCTCGAGAAACTTCACGAGGAAGAACGCCGACTTGGGATTCGCCGATCCGAAGCGGAAGTCCTGGTCGTAGCGGCCGAACGCCTGGTCGTTCAGGTCGATGTGAAACAGCTTGCCGGCCTCCCACGCCTGCGCCACGGCATGCAGGAAGTTCAGCCCGGCCATCTGTTCGTGGGCGACCTCGGGGTTGACCCCGACCATCTCGGGACGGGCGAGCGTCGCGATGAACCCGAGGTACGCGCCGGTCGTCGGCATGTAGATGTCGCCGCGCGGCTCGTTCGGCTTCGCTTCCAGCGCAAGGCGATATCCGTAGCCCTGCGCAATCGAGTACTCGCAGAGATAGTCGATCGCCTCCCGCAGTCGCTTGACCGCCTCGTCCGGGCGCCGGCACGCATCGGTCTCCGTGCCTTCCCGGCCGCCCCACACCACGTAGGTCGTCGCACCGAGCTCGGCGCCAAGATCCATCGCACGCAGCGTCTTCTGACGCGCGTACGCTCGCACGGCGGGATCGTTCGCGGTGAACGCGCCGTCGCGAAAAATCGGGTCGCTGAACAGGTTGGCGGTCGCCATCGGGACGACGACGCCATGACGTTCGCAGGCGGCCTTGAACTCGCGAACGATCCGGTTCCGATCGGCGTCCGATGCGTCGATCGGCACGAGGTCGTTGTCGTGAAGGTTGACGCCCCAGGCGCCGACCTCGCCGATGAGTTGTACCAGCTCGACGGGCGATCGTCGCGGTCGCACCGGCTCGCCGAACGGATCGCGTCCAGGGTTGCCCACGGTCCACAGGCCGAACGAAAACTTGTGGGAGGGCAGCGGCGTGTAGAGATCAGGCATGGGATCGTTTCGTGATGCGCGCGTCCGGCGATTCGAGGTTCATTCCTCGAGGATGCCCTTGAGCGCGGGATAGATACGGCGGAACTTCGCGTACTGCGTGTCCATCCGGGCGACGAGGTCCGGCTCCGGGTCCACTCGGCTGGCCACGGCGATCGCCTGCTGGCACGCTGCGTCCACCGACTCCCAGGCCCCAGCACCGACGCCAGCCAGCAGCGCGGCGCCGTAGGCGGCACCCTCCTCGGCCGACAGAAGCTCCACCTGGCGACCGTAGATGTCCGCCTGGATCTGCTGCCAGAGGCCGGAGCGCGCACCGCCCCCACCGAGGCGGATCGTCTCCACGGGCACTCGCATCTCCTCGAGGATCGTGAGACTGTCCCTGAGGCTGAATGCGACACCCTCGAGAATGGCCCGGATGAGATGGGCGCGCGTGTGCGAGGCCGACAAGCCGACCAGGGCAGCCCGGGCGTGCGCGTCGAGATGGGGTGTGCGCTCGCCCATCAGGTAGGGGGCCCACAGCACGCCGTCGGCACCCGGTGGCGCCCGCAGCGCCTCCTGAGTGAGCCGGTCGTAGGGGTCGCGCTCGTCGTCGGTCTCAGCGTCTGCGTCGAGGTCGAGGTGGTCGCGGAACCAGCGGAGCGAAAGGCCGGCTGCCTGCGTGACGCCCATCACGTGCCACCGGCCGGGTACCGCGTGACAGAAGGTGTGCACCCGGCCGCCCGGATCGAGCGCCGGGCGATCGGTTGCGGCGAACACGACGCCCGACGTGCCGATCGTGACGCTGACGGCACCGGGACGCACGATGCCCATGCCGACCGCCCCGGCCGACTGGTCGCCACCACCCGCCACCACGGGCGTGCCTGGCGTAAGGCCAGTGGCGGCGGCGGCCTCCGGCAGCAGCCGGCCCGTGATTTCCGGGCCTTCGTAGGTCTTCGGAAGCCAGCTCCGGTCGATCTCCGACGCGAACAGCATCTCGCTCGACCAGCGTCGCTCGGCGACGTTGAACAGCAGCGTACCCGACGCATCGGCGACGTCGGTGGCGTACGACCCCGTCAGCTTGAGCCGGATGTAGTCCTTCGGGAGAAGGACGCGCCGGATTCTGCCCCAGACATCCATCTCGTGCTGTCGCACCCACAGCAGCTTGGGGAGCGTGAACCCGGTCAGGGCCGGGTTACAGGTCAGGGCGATCAGGCGTGACGCGCCTACGGTTTCGGTGAGCCAGCGACACTGTGCGTCGGTCCGCTGATCGCACCAGATGATCGCCGGCCGGAGTACGCGGTCACTCGCGTCCAGCAGGACCGCGCCGTGCATCTGGCCGGACAGTCCGACGGCGCCGATTGCCCCGGGCGCACACACGTTCTGCGCCAGGACAGCCCTGATCGCCGTGATCGCCGCGCGCCACCAGTCGTCCGGCTGCTGCTCGGCCCATCCCGTCCGAGGCGATTGGAACGGCTCGTGATCTTCGACGGCCGAGGCCCGAACCTTGCCCGTGTCGTCGATCAGGAGCGCCCGGCTGCCGCCGGTACCGATGTCGATGCCGAGGAACATGGTTCAGATCAGTTCAAGGGTTCCAGGTTCCAGGGTTCAACGGTTCGCGGTGGCGCTTCGCGCGACATCCTCGAATGAAGTACCAGCGTCCCGCCGTTCGAGATCCGCTCGGCTGAAGCCTTCGCGCTACGTCAGTCTGGTACTCAGCTCGGTCCAACCAAGTGATATCGCGCGGAGCGCCACCGCGAACCCTTGAACCGTTGAACTGTTGAACCCTGGAACCCGTGAGCCGAGTTTATTCGCTGACTTCGATCCACACCCCTCCCGCCGCTGCACTCTCGAGTATCGCGTCGATGACGCAATTCGATCGATATCCGTCCTCGAATGTCGCGAAGGCCGACGGGTGCGGATCCGACGGCCCTCGGCCGGCGGCGATGAAGCCGTAGATGTCCGCCATCACGTTGCGGAACGCATCCGCCCAGCCTTCCTGGTGGCCCGGTGGCAAGTGGGCGTACTGGCGCACTGACTCGTCGAGCAGAGCCGTATCCTTCATCATGACGACGTTGCCCTCGTCTCGGTGGCCGATCAAGAGCTCGTTCTGATGCTCCTGTCGCCAGCCGAGTGAGCTCAGCGATCCGTTGATTTCGAACACGAAGTCGTTCTTGTGGCCGGCGCACACCTGGCCGACCGAGAACGTGCCCTTGCAGCCATCGTCGAAACGAAGCAGCACCGAACCGAGGTCTTCCACCGTCACCGTGAACGCGTCTGTGCCCTCGTCGGAGCCGCCGGCCGCGAACGCTTCGCGCGAGCCGGTCGGCCGGCGCCGACTCTTCACGACCGTGGTCAGGTCGGCGAGGACGCTCTGGATGCGTCGCCCACTCACGTGCTGGACCAGATCGCACCAGTGCGAACCGATGTCGCCCATGGCGGACGAGGCGCCACCCTTGTCGGGCTCGAGCCGCCACGAGAAGTCGGTCTCCTTGAGTAGCCAGTCCTGCAGGTAGTGGCCATGGATGAAGTGGGGCCGCCCGATCGTGCCGCGCTGGACCATCACCCGAGCCTGCTGGACCATCGGGTTACCGCGGTAGTTGAACGTGACCGCGTGCACCACACCGGCCGCCCTGGCCGCCTCCAGGAGCCGTTTCGCGTCCGCGGCCGTCATCGCCAGCGGCTTGTCCGACACGATGGCCTTTCCGCGCGCGATGGCGGCTTCGCAGACCGGCGCGTGCAGGTGGTTCGGCGTCGCGTTGTGGACGACCTGCACGGCCGGGTCGTCGATGAGTGCCTCGTAGCTGCCGTACGCGCGGGGGATCCCGAGTTGCTCCGCCTTGGCGGCGGCCGTCGCCTCGCTGCTGCCGGCCACCGCCACCACATCAACGAAGCCGAGTCGTCGGACGGCCTCGACATGCTGTGGCCCGACGAAGCCGGCTCCCACGAGGCCCATCCCGATCCGTCGTGTCGCCACGCGCCCTCCTGTGGCCCCTCCGGGCCAGGTTGAAACTTCGAGGGTGAAAGTTTAAGGTTGGACGGCCAAATATCAAAGGGGCAAGGTGCACTCATGAAACTCGGCGTGTTCACGGTTCTTCTCGCCAAGCTGTCATTCGAGGACATGCTCAGTCGTGTCGCGGACGCCGGGCTCGAGGCGATCGAGCTTGGCACCGGCGCCTATCCCGGCAGCGACCACGTCGACGTCCAGGCGCTGCTCGACGATGCGGCCAAGGCCGATGTGTTTCGCCAGAAGATCGAGGACCGAGGCCTCACGATCAGCGCCCTGTCCTGTCACGGAAACCCACTCCACCCGAACGAGGCCATCGCGTCGGACCACGACGAGATATTCCGAAACACCGTGAAATTGGCCCAGCGTCTGAAGGTGCAGGTCGTCGTCACGTTCTCGGGATGTCCAGGTGATTCCGATTCGGCGACGCACCCCAACTGGGTGACCTGCCCGTGGCCGCCAGATTTCCAGGAGTTGCTCGACTGGCAATGGGACAAGAAAGTTGTGCCGTACTGGACGGCCGCGGCTGACTTCGCGGCAGACCATGGCGTCAAGGTTGCCCTCGAACCCCATCCTGGCTTCGTGGTCTACAGCACCGAGACGGCGCTCAGGCTCCGGGCCGCCGTCTCAGAGACGATCGGTGTCAACTTCGATCCGAGCCACCTCTTCTGGCAGGGCGTCGATGTGCCGGCGGCGATCCGCACCCTGGGGAAGGCCATCTTCCACTTTCACGCGAAGGATTCCGCTCTCGATCGTCACAACGTGCGCGTGAATGGCGTCCTCGACGCCAAGTCCTACACGCAGATCGCCGATCGCTCGTGGTTGTTCCGGACGGTCGGCTGGGGACACGACGCGCTCGTGTGGAAGGAGATCATGAGCGCGTTACGAGTCGCCGGCTACGACCACGTCGTGTCGATCGAGCACGAGGACGCGCTGACGTCGATCGACGAAGGACTCGATGGCGCGATTCAGTTTCTCAAGCCACTGATTCTCGGTGAGCCGCCCGCCGAGGCGTGGTGGACGTGAAGAGCGGTTCAATCGTTCAAGCGTTCAATCGTTCACGGGTTCGAGGCGGCGATTGCGTTTTGCGGGCGCAGGATTGAGCGATCTATGGACAGCATCTCTCGTCGTCAGGCGATCACGGCGCTGGGCAGTGCGGGCCTGGGAGTGGCCATGGAGGGCAAGCTCGGAAATGCCGAAGCGCGTCAGCGCGTCGTGACCGAGGGCCGATTGAAGCAGTCGGTCTCGCGGTGGTGCTACGAGTCCATCCCGTTCCGCGAGTTCTGTCAGGCGGTGGCCGACATGGGGCTGCCGGCCATCGACCTTCTGCAGCCGGAGGAGTGGCCGATCGTGGCCGAGTACGGGCTGACCTGCTCGATGGGCTACGGGGGCGGCGGGACAATCCCCGATGCGCTGAACGTGACGGCCAACCACGATGAGATCGTCGCCAACTTCACGACGAGTATCCCGCTGGCGAAGCAGCACGGCGTACCGAACGTGATCACGTTCTTCGGCAATCGTCGCGGCATGAGCGACGCCGACGCCATCCGAAACTGCGTCGCCGGACTCAATCGCCTCAAGCCCATCGCCGAGGAACACGGCGTCACGATCTGTGTCGAGCTCCTGAACAGCAAGGTCGATCACGAGGACTACCAGGGTGATCGGACGCCGTTCGGCGTCGAGGTCGTGAGCCAGGTGGGCTCACCGAGGGTGAAGCTGCTCTACGACATCTACCACATGCAGATCATGGAGGGCGACGTCATCCGGACGATTCGGGAGAATCAGGAGCACATCGCGCACTACCACACCGGGGGCGTGCCCGGCCGTCACGAACTCGATGACACCCAGGAGCTGAACTGGCGCACGGTCTGCCAGGCCATTCTCGACACCGGCTTCACCGGTTACGTCGCACACGAGTTCGTCCCGACCCGCGATCCGCTGACCTCGCTTCGCGAGGCGGTGGCGTTGTGTGATGTGTGAGCAAGGCCGTTCAAGGTTCAAGGGTTCAACTGTTCAGGCGTTCGAGGTGGCGCGTGAACGTCTTCGCGCAGCTCGACCATCCGTGTGATGTCAGTTCCGTGTTCGTTCCGTGAAAATTCCGTGTAAGTTCCGCGCTCAGATTCTCCCAGCGCGGTATTCCTCCGTCAGGTAGTCGCACGATCGGCTGGCCAGGGCCATGAACGTGATCGTCGGGTTCTGGCACGCCGATGACGGGTAGGCCGATCCGTCCATGACGAACAAGTTGTTCACATCGTGGGCCTGCCCGTACTGGTTCAGCACCGACGTCTTTGCGTCGCTGCCCATGCGGGCGGTTCCGACCTCGTGGATCGCCAGGCCTGGAATGGAGATCTCGTTGCGCATGACGATGTCCTCGGCGCCGGTGGCTTCGAGCATCTCGGCCGCTTGCTCGCCCATGTCGCGCACCATCCGGCGCTCGTTGTCTCCGTAGGCCGCGGAGATGTGCAGCACCGGGATGCCCCAGGCGTCGACGATGTTCTTGTCGAGCTCGCAGTAGTTCTCGTAGCGCGGCAAGTTCTCGCCGAAGCCGCCGATCGAGATCTGCCAGGGCCGTTCCTCGCGCACCGCCTGCTTGAACTCTGCGCCGAAGCCCGGAACGTCCATCGCGTGGCCCCACTTCACTTCCTGGGCCGAGCCCTGGTAGCCGTACCCGCGTAGGAAGTCGGGATGCTGGTCCGTGATGTTCCGGTAGCGGATGATGTAGACGCCATTGGGCCGGTTGCCCCGGGTGTCCGGCACGCCCTTCAGCACGGGAAGCACGCCGCTCGCCCCGCCGCCCATCACGTGGTCCATTAGATAGTGGCCGAGCACGCCGCTCGAGTTGGCGATGCCGTTCGGATAGCGACTCGAACTCGAGTTCAGCATGATCCGCGCGGACTCAAGCGTGGACGCGCACAGGATCACGATCTTGGCGTCGATTTCCCGATGGTTCCGCGAGAGGCGGTCGATGTAGTAGACGCCCTTGGCCTTCCCGCTGTCGTCGACGGTCACGTGGCTGACGACGGCGTTCGGAATCAGTGTGAGCCGGCCCGTCGCCTCGGCCGCCGGGAGCGAGCTCGACGGGCTGCTGTAGTAGGAGCCCGTGACGCAGCCCCGAGAGCACGGGCCGCAGTAGTGACACTTCGGACGTCCCCGATGCGCCTGCGTGAGCACGGCTGTCCGCCCGATCGTGAGCGTGCGTCCGAACCGATCCTTGAGGGCGGTGCGAAGGAGGTGCTCGCCGCACGTCAGGTTCATCGGCGGTAGGAATTTCCCGTCGGGCAACTGCTCGAGGCCCTCGGTCTGCCCGCTGACGCCGATGAAGTCCTCGACCCGATCGTAGTAGGGGGCCAGATCGGCGTAGCCGAGCGGCCAGTCGATCCCGTATCCGTCCTTCGACGCCGCCTTCATATCGTGATCGCTGAGCCGGTAGCTCTGCCGCGCCCACATGATCGACTTGCCGCCGACGTGGCGGCCGCGAATCCAGGCGAACGGTCGATCCTTCGGTGTCGTGTAGGGATTCTCACCGTCGTCGACGAAGAGGTGATTCGTGTACTCGTCGCACTGGTAGCAGAGCTTCTGGACCGGTTGGCGAGCCTGAGTCGTCTCGCTACCCAGCCGTCGCCCTCGAAACGGCATGTCGAATGGGCGCTTGTGCTCTGTGAAATCCGCTTTGGGATCGAGCGTCCGTCCGGCCTCGAGCACCGCGACCCTGAAGCCGGCCTCGGTGAGCTCCTTCGCGACCCAGCCCCCGGTGGCACCCGAGCCGACAACGACCGCATCGTATGGTTGGTTCGGCTGCATCGATGTTCCTCACAGATTCAGGGCTCGGGGTCCCAGGCGCCCGGCTCTTCTATCCCTGGTGCTCCGGATGTACGCAGCCCTCATCGTCGGTGAACGTCATCCGACCATCGTCATCCAGCTCCTCGGCCATGCCGATCCTCGAGGTGTAGTACCCCGTCACGGTGAGCTGCTTCATCGCCTGGAAGAACTCGACACCCGTCCGATCGCCCGGCGACTCGTTCTCCGGCGCGGCAAGGATCGTGAGGAGGGCGGTCTGCTGTGCCGATGTGGCACTCGCGAAATCGGCGCCGAAGACCTGCTGACTGCGATCGTCGAGCCATCGGAGCCCGCCGAGGAACTGCTCGCGCTCGGCGTCCGGCGCATCCTCGAGCACCGTGTCGATGAACTGATTGACGTTGGCGTCGCTGGCACCGGCCGTGTCGGTCTTCGGGATGATCAGCTCGGCCAGGGTCGTGACCGCCTCGTTCTGGCGCGGGCTGAGCACGGTTGGCGACCAGCCGTCGGCGGGGACGCTGCCACCAGCCTGCTGGGCATGCGCCGCGGCGACATCGCCAAGCACCGTCACCCACGCCGGGATCGCGGCGGTGGCGACACTGCCCATCGCCAGCGCTCGGATCGCCTGACGTCGATTCATGGCGGGTGGATGCACGGGCAAGACCTCCTCCAAATCGGAATTGGATTACGAGGCGCACGGTGCCACGAAATCCGAGCCAATGCAAGAGGGGTGCACGGTCCGGATCGCCCGAGTGGGATGGCGGGGTGACCCTTACTCGTATCGCAGAGCGCGCATCGGCTCGAGGCTCGCCGCGCGGTGTGCGGGCACGAGACCCGCGGCGAGCGCAACGATCGACAGCGCGACGATCGCGAGCGCCATCACCGTTGGGTCCGCGCCTTCGATCTCGAACAGCAGCGAGCGCGAGACGCGCTCGAGCCCGACGGCCGCGCCGATCCCGATGACACCGCCGACCAGTGTCATGCGTCCAACTTGCCGCAGGATCATGCCGCGTAGACGGCCGGCGTTGGCGCCGAGTGCCATACGGAGTCCGATCTCCCGCGTCCGCTGTGCCACCGTGTAGGCGAGGACCCCGTACAGCCCAACGGCCGCCAGCAGCGTCGCAAGGATCGCGAAGGCGGCCGAGAGGATGCCGATCATCCGGTCGAGGAAGACGTTGTCCCGTATCTGCTGGGGCAGGGTCTTGAGCTCGGTGACCGGCAGATTCGGGTCGAGGTCCGCCACGATCCGTGGTGTGGCCGTGAGGAGGCTGTCTGGCGTGCCGGTGGTACGGGCGTAGAACGTGAGGCTATCCAGGCGTTCGTCCTGTCGGTACGGCGTGTAGAACAGCGGCGGCACGGCGCGCTTGACTTCGTTGTACTTCGCGTCACGGACCAGCCCCACGATCTCGATGTCCAGCTCCACGTCGAGGTCACCTCGCCCCATGCGCGTACCGACCACCTCCCGGCCCAGGCCAAACTTGCGGGCGAAGGCCTCGTTCACGATCGCGACCTTCGACGTCTCCAACCCATCGCTCTCCACGAAGTCCCGGCCGGCCAGCAACGGGATCCCCAGGGTCCGGAAGTAATCTGTGCCCACCATGTTGACTCGTGAGTTCCTGTCGGTATCCGGACCCGCCTCGTAGCCCTGGACCATCACATTGTTGCCCCAGCTGCTGCCGGCGAACACGGCCACGGCGGCGGCCGACACACCGGTCACGCCAGGCTGTGCGGCCAGTGCCCCCTCGACGCGCTCGAACAGGTTCCGCGTTTGCGGTGACTCGTAGCCGTTGAGAGACGGCGACAGGCGAAACGTGACAAGGTTCTCGGCTTCGACGCCGAGCTCCACGCGACTCACGTTCGTCAGGCTCTGGATGAAGAGGCCCGCGATAATGAGCAGAGCCATCGAGAGAGCGATTTGAGCGGTGACGAGCCCGGTGCGAAACCGGGCGGCCGCGCGCGCGCCCGATGGCTGGCCGGCCTGGCTCTTGAGGGTCGTGACCAGCTCGGCGCGCGTCGCGTGAAGTGATGGGAAGATCCCGAACAGGATCCCCGTGCCGAGCGCAACCACCATCGTGAAGATCGCCGCCGACGGCTCGATCACCAGATCGACCGTTTGCAGCGCGTCGGGCGGCAACAGCGAGCCGATCAGCGTCAGCGTCCAGCGGCCGACCGCGAGGCCGACCAGCCCGCCGACGAGCGCGAGCAGACAGGACTCGGTCAGCAACTGCGTGAGCAGGTGACGCCGTGACGCGCCGATCGAGAGCCGCACGGCCATCTCCGACGCCCGGGCCGCCGAGCGGGCGAGTAACAGGTTGGCGATGTTCGCGCAGGCGATCAGAAGCACGATCGCGGTGACGCCGAACAGGAGCAACAGCGGCCCGCCCGCCTCCTCGCTCACCCGGCTCTGACCCCGTCGTCCATCCTCCAGGGGAATCGGCTTGGCCAGGAAGCGCGCCATCGTCTGCTCCTCATGTTCTCCTGGAGCGACGCCTCCTCGGCGAGGTGCGCGCGGTAGAGCGGCTCGAGGCCGGCGTGAGCCTGCCCGAGCGAGATGCCGGGGTTCAGGCGGGCGAACACGTAGACCCAGTAGCTCCGTCGGTTTTCGAACAGGCTCATGACACTCGGGTCGAACGCCGACGTGAGTCGCCCGCGCATCGTGATCGGCGCGAAGATCATCGGTCGGGACCCGAGGGTCGTGCCGCGGAATCCGGCTGGCACGACGCCGACGATCGTCATCGCAATGCCGTTGACGATCATCGTGTCGTCGAGAACGGAAGGGTCGGCATCCAGACGATTCCGCCAGAATTCGTGACTGAGGACGACTACCGGATGCCCGCTGACCGGTGTGTCGACCTCCGGACCGAGCAGACGGCCAAGCGACGGCGCCAGACCCAGCATGGGGAAGTACGACCCCGACACCTGCATGCCATCCCCGTTGATGGTCTGGCCCCGATACGCCACGTTGACGCCGAACTGGCGGTGAGCCGCCATGTCGGTGAACATCGTCTGGTCCTGCTGGAGATCCCGGAACATCGGATAGCTGAAGACCTCATCGCACCCCCCGGCCACGTTGCAGCTGTCGCTCCCGGGCTTCGGGCCAGGTGCTGCGAGGTTCACGAGCCGCTCCGGTTCATGGACCGGCAGCGGCCGCAGCAGCACTTGATTGAAGAGCGAGAAGATGGCCGTATTGGCGCCGATCCCGAGGGCCAGTGACGTGATGGCCACGGCGGTGACGAACGGCGTCTTGGCGAGCGTTCGGAATGCGAGCTTGAGGTTGGTCATGGGCGTTGTCTTCACAGACGAGGCCCCGCCCGAAATGGTTCATTCAACATTCTTCATTCAACACTGTGCATTCAACACTGTGCATTCAACATTCCGCATTCAACATTCTGCATTCAATATGCTGCATTCATATGATGCATCCGTCCTTGCAGCATTCCACGAAGGAAAGCGCGTGCGCCCGCCAGCTTGGCAAGGTAGTATTTGGGCTTGCTACCGAGGAGGACCGCCGTGGATCGATTGAAGCCGTCGAGACGAGAGTTCCTGTCCGTCGCAACCAGTGCGAGCCTTGCTGCCGGCGCGTCGACAATCCTGCGTGCCGAGAGCCCAGGACCGCAGTCGACAGCGGTCTCGGGTGCCGATCGCGTGCGCCTCGCGACGATCGGGATGGGTATCCAGGGTCTCAACGACACCCGCACGGCCCTGCAAATCCCCGGCGTCGAGCTCGTGGCCGTGGCCGACGTGTACCAGGGGCGGCTCGATCGCACGAACGAGCTATTCGGGAGCGACGTCGTGACCACCCGTGATTATCGTGCGGTCATCGAGCGTCCCGACGTCGATGCCGTCCTTATCGCGACGCCCGATCATTGGCACTTACCGATTGCCACCGAGGCGATGGTTGCGGGAAAGGACGTCTACGTCGAGAAGCCGATGGTCCGGTCGCCTGCTGACGGTCGCGAGCTGGTCGACGCCGAGCGCCAGACAGGCCGGATCCTCCAGGTGGGCAGCCAGCGGGTGAGCTCGATCCTCTACGAGAAGGCTCGCCAGCTCATGGCAGAAGGATCGATCGGCGACCTGAATCTCGTCGAGGCGTGGTGGGATCGCAACTCGGCGATCGGCGCCTGGCAGTACACGATTCCGCCTGACGCATCGCCCGAGACCATCGACTGGGATCGATTCCTCGGGAGTGCTCCCAGCCGCCCGTTCGAGCCGATCCGGTTGTTCCGCTGGCGGAACTATCGCGACTACGGAACCGGCGTCGCCGGCGACCTCTTCGTGCATCTGTTCTCCGGCATGCACCACATCCTCGGCGCGACCGGACCCACCCGGATCTACGCCTCTGGCGGCCTGCGTCACTGGCACGATGGCCGAGACGTGCCCGATGTGCTGCTCGGAATCTACGATTACCCGGCGACGGACGCCTACCCGGCGTTCAACCTGTTCCTGCGGGTGAACTTCGCCGACGGGTCCGGCGGCGGATCGGGCTTCCGGTTCATCGGGTCCGAGGGTGTGATCACGGTCGGCAACGACGTCGGGATCGACAGGCGGCCGCGCCCGGAGGCGCCTGGCCACACGGTCCAGACGTTCCCCGAGGCGATGCAGGACCAGATTCTCTCGGAGTACCGCGATCGTTACCCGGACCTCGACCACGAGCTGAGGCCCGAGCAGCAGCAGATGTTCAGAGCGCCGCGCGGCTACAGCGACTCGCTTGATCACTTCCGGAACTTCTTCGAGTCGGTCCGAACCCGGAAGCCGGTCATCGAGGACGCGGCATTCGGCCTCCGCGCCGCGGGTCCGGCGGTGCTCTCGAATGTGAGCCAGGCGGAGTCGCGGCCGATACTGTGGGACGCGGAGAGAATGGAGGAACGGGGATGAAGACCGCCGTTCAAGGGTTCCAGGGTTCCGGGGTTCCAGGGTTCGAGGTGGCTTCGCGACAGTCCTGTCTCTTTTTCGTGTCGTTCTGCCTGTTGGTTGTCGGCTGTACGGCGCCCGTTCCGGCCGGTGCGCCCGAACCGGTCGCGGGAGACGAGCAGGCGCACATCCTCTACGTGACCCACACCGCGGCGTTTCGGCACGGCGTCCTCGAAGCGAGCCACGACGTGATGCGGCAGCTGGCGGAGGAGTCGGGTGCGTTCGACGTGGTCGTGACCGAAGATCCGGCGCTGCTCACGGCCGACAACCTGGCCCAGTACGATGCCGTCGTCTTCTACACCACCGGCGAACTGCCGATGGACGCTAGCCAGAAGTCGGCGCTGCTCGACTTCGTGGCCGGCGGCAAGGGCTTCGTCGGCATCCACAGCGCCACCGACACGTTCTACGAGTGGCCGGAATACGGTCAGCTGATCGGCGGGTACTTCGACGATCATCCGTGGCACCAGGAGATCACCATCAAGGTCGATGATCAGAACCACCCCGCGACGCGTCATCTCGGGGCGTCGTTCACGCTGAACGACGAAATCTATCAAGTCAAGGACTGGTCGCGGTCGGACGTGCACGTGCTCCTGAGCGTGGACACCTCCTCGCTCGACCTGGAGGACGAGCGCGTGCATCGTGACGACGGGGATTTCGCGCTGGCCTGGACGCGCCCGTACGGACAGGGCCGCGTGTTCTACACGGCGCTCGGCCACGAGCCGGACGTCTGGAACGACGCGCGCTTTGGCACGCATGTGATCGAGGGCATCCGGTGGGCGATCGGGGCCGTCGACAACGAGCCATCGCCGAACACCCTGACCGATCGCGAGCGGGCCGACGGCTGGGAGCTCCTCTTCGACGGCACCACGATCGACGCCTGGCGCGGCTTCAAGCAGGATGGTCTTCGTGATGGCTGGTCCGTCGAAGACGGAGCGATCGTCCGCACGGGCGACGGCGGGGACATCGTCTCCCGCGAGGAGTACGGCGACTTCGATCTGAAGGTCGACTGGCGGCTCGAGTCAGGTGGCAACAGCGGTATCTTCTTTCGTGTCTCGGAGGACGCCGAAGTCGTCTGGCATACGGCTCCGGAGGTGCAGCTCCTCGACGATGCTGCGCATGACGATGGGCGGACACCGGTAACGTCGGCTGGCTCGAATTACGCCATCAACGCGCCCACCCGGAATGCCGCCAGGCCGATAGGCGAGTGGAACACGCTGCGCCTGGTCGTCCAGGGCTCGCACGTCGAGCACTGGCTGAACGGCGTCGAGGTCGTGGACTACGAGCTAGGCACGCCGGAGTGGCAGGCCCTGGTCGCGGCCAGCAAGTTCGCCGAGTTCCCGTACGGCCAGTCCCCGCGCGGGCACTTCGCGCTCCAGGACCACGGCGACCGCGTGGGTTTCCGGAACATCAGGGTCCGGCGGCTCGACTGATGCCCTGGGCCATCCGCCTCAAACTCTCCGGGATGATGTTCCTCCAGTACTTCGTCTGGGGGGCGTGGTACGTGACGCTGGGCACGTATCTGGGGCAGACGCTGCACTTCTCCGGCCAGCAGATCGGCCTGGCGTACGGGACGACGGCGCTGGCCGCGATGATCTCGCCGTTCTTCGTCGGCATGGTGGCCGATCGATTCTTCGCGACGGAGCGGATCCTTACCACGCTCTACGTGCTTGGCGGAGGCGTGCTGTTCGTGGCGTCGACGATGACGTCGTTCGCAGGCTTCTACGTCGTCTTGCTCATGTACACCCTGACGTACATGCCGACCCTGGCGCTCACCAACTCGTTGTCGTTCCATCAGATGACGGACCCTGGCAAGGAGTTCCCCTTGATCAGGGTGCTCGGGACGATCGGGTGGATCGTGGCCGGCTTGTGCGTCGGTTTCCTGCGCCTCGAGAGCACCGCGGTGCCGCTCCGCATCGCCGCAGGCGCGTCGGTCGTCCTGGCGATCTATAGCCTGACGCTTCCGCACACGCCGCCGCAGCGGAAGGCCAGCCGCGTGACCGCGCGCGACGTGCTCGGGCTCGACGCGCTGCAGCTGCTCCGCGAGCCGGCGTTCGCGGTCTTCGTCCTGGGTTCGTTCCTCGTCTGCATCCCGCTCCAGTTCTATTACGCCTTCGCGAATCCCTTCCTGAACGAGATCGGGATGGTGAATGCGGCAGGGAAGATGACGCTCGGGCAGTTCTCGGAGATGGGCTTCATGCTCGTGATGCCGCTCTGCTTCGCGCGACTGGGTGTCAAGCGGATGCTGCTCGTGGGGATGGCCGCCTGGGTGGCGCGCTACGTGTTGTTCGCCGTCGGGGACAATGGCACGCTCGTCTGGATGCTCTACGGCGGCATTCTGCTCCATGGCGTCTGCTACGATTTCTTCTTCGTGACCGGCCAGATCTACGTGGACGAGAAGGCGCCCGTGCACCTGCGAGCGGCCGCGCAGGGACTCATCGCCTTCGTGACCCTGGGGGCTGGGATGTTCCTCGGGTCGTGGCTCTCGGGTCTGGTGGTCGAGCTCTACACCGAGACTGTGGCAGGCGAGCTGGTCCACGACTGGCAGAGCATCTGGCTCGTGCCCGCCTGCGGCGCAGCAGGCGTCCTGTTGCTGTTCGCGCTGTCCTTCCGGCACCAGGAGCCTGCGCCGGCGGCGGTCGCTGGCCGGGAATAACCGAGCGGTCGAACCGTGCACTGGGGCGGTCTCGTCTCGATGGCGGTCTTCTACGCCATCATCTATTACATCGGGATCCGGGCGGCCCGCCGGCAGCGGGAGGGGAGCTTCGCCGACCTGGTCCTCGCAGGCCGAGGCATCCCGCTCGGTCTCGGCATCTTCACCATGACGGCCACGTGGGTCGGCGGTGGGTATGTCAACGGCACGGCCGAGGCCGCGTACGGGTCGGGCCTGATCCACGCCCAGGCGCCGTGGGGCTACGGCCTCAGCCTTATCGTCGGCGGGCTCTGGTTTGCGCCGATCATGCGCCGGCATCGGTTCACGACGATGCTCGATCCCATGGAAGACCGGTTCGGGCGTGGGTCCGCGGCGTTGCTGTACATGCCGGCCCTGACGGGCGAGCTCTTCTGGACGGCAGCGATTCTCACCGCACTCGGCACGACGTTCGGGACCATCCTCCAGCTCGACGTGTCGACTTCGATCGTGCTCTCCGCCGCCATTGCCATCGGTTACACGATCGTCGGCGGACTCTGGGCCGTCGCCGTCACGGACGTCGTCCAGTTCACGATCCTGGTGGTCGGGCTCTGGCTGGTCATCCCCGGTGCCGCGGAGCACGCGGGCGGATTGTCTGCGGCGCTGGACAGCTATCGAGGCGAGACGGCAACGCAATCGGTGGCCATCAACTGGTGGGCCTGGTGGGACTCCGCGCTCCTGCTGGTGTTCGGCGGCATACCGTGGCACGTCTACTTCCAGCGCGTGCTCGCCGCCCGTGACGTCTGGACCGCGCGCTGGCTTTCCGTGTCCGCCGGCGTCCTTTGCATGGTGGCGGCGATCCCGCCGATCCTGATCGGGATCATCGCGCGCGGTGTCGACTGGGCGTCGCTTGGGATCGTCGCCCCGGAACCCGCGCTCGTGCTGCCGACGGTCCTCCGGTATCTCACCGGCCCGGTGGTCGCCACGATCGGGCTCGGCGCCCTGGCGGCCGCGGTCATGTCATCGGTGGACTCGTCGATTCTGTCCGCCTCGTCGATGGCGACCTGGAACGTCTACCGGCCGTTCGTGCGCCCGTCGGCCGACTCGCGGGAGCTGAAACGTGTCATCCAGCGTTGCGTCCTGATCGTGGGCATCGTGGCGACGCTGCTGGCGCTGCGAGTCCAGAGCGTCTACGCCCTGTGGTTTCTCAGCAGCGACCTCGTGTACTGCGTCCTGTTCCCGCAGTTATTCACGGCGCTGTTCGATCCGCGGGCGAACCGCTACGGGTCGCTCGCTGGCTTCGTCGTCTCGGTCCTGCTTCGTCTCGCGTGCGGCGAGCAGTTGCTCGGCTTGCCGAGCCTGATATCGTTGCCAGCGTCGGCGCTGGACGGATCGCCCCTGGTGCCGTTCCGTACCCTGACTATGCTGGCCGCCTTGGCGACGATCGTGATCGTGTCGCGCGCGACACGAGAGGTGTGCCCGCCCCGCGCGCTGCGCGGTTCGGACGTGCTTGGCTGAGGCCTTCGCGCTCAGCTTTTCTCGCTAGAGGAGACATCGCATGCAGACAGTTCGCTGGGAAACCGTGGCCGCCGAGCCTCTCACCGACGCCGTCACGCGTCAGGTCGTGTGGGGGACGCAAGCCAACCTGACGCGGTTCTCGATCGCGAAAGGCGCGCACGTGTCGACGCACAGCCATCCGGCCGAGCAATTCACGTGCGTCATGGAGGGCGAGTTGAAGCTACGCATCGGTGACGAGGTGTTCGTGCTGAGATCGGGTGACATGCTCGTCATCCCCCCGGAGGCGGAGCACGAGGCCTGGGTGCTCGAGGATGCCGTGCTGCTCGACTTTTTTGCCCCGCGACGCGAGGACTGGCGGCAGGGGGAAGATCAGTACCTGAAAGGGTAGGTGCGGTGCGTGAAGGCTAGAGGTGCGGGTCCCGGTGGCCTCGCAGCATGCTTCTCTCGCGCGCGAATCATGCCGAAGAGGATGCGCGAAGCGCCACCGCGAACCCTTGAACCCCTTGAACCTGGAACGATTGAACGGCTCTACTCCTCCAACCCGAACAGCAGAAACACCGTTTGTTGCCTTTCGCTGAAGTTGTCGTCGCTGACCAGGATGATCGTGCGCGATCCGTCCTCCAGCACCGGTCCGAACGCCAGACCCTCGTAGTTGTCGACGATCAGGTCCGTTGGGCGGGCCGTGTCGTCTCCGAAATCCAGCATGAGCGTCTTGTCGACCGGCGCCATCGTATCGGGGTCGAGCAGGGAGTTCCGTCCGCTGACGTTGGTCGCGTCGTCGGTCGAGATGCGGTAGAGACGGATCCGCTGGTACGGCCGTGGGCTGTCCACGCCCGCCTCGACGACGAAGCTACGCTCGAGCGCGAGCAGCTCCGTGTCGCTCAGGGCCAGTAGCTCCACCAGGCCGTTCTCTCCGGTGCTCGCCTCGAAGTCGTCCGGCACAGCAGGTGGCTCGATGCGATACGCCCATTCCCGTGTCGGCTCGAATCTCTCGCTGCGACGCTCGTATTCGAGGATCCGGCAGAGCATACCGTCCTGAGCCGCCGGCGAAGGCGTGTCCTGGAGCAAGGCGCTTTCCGTGGCGGTGAAGAGCCGGTTCCCGCTGGGCGCCAGGGTGAGGCTCTCGAATGCTCGGTTGAAGCGAACGCCGCGCGCGTCGGCCCCTGTCGGGAAGAGCCGGAACTTTTCGGGTAGTGAGAGTGCGCCGACCAGTCGCCCGTCTCTCGTGAACTCGTACACGGCGGGGGAGAGCTCTCGCTGCGCGTCCCGCCCGCCCTCCGACGCGATCAGAATCGTGTCCGAGGTGGAGAGGGCCATACCCTCGGAATCCAGATCGGTATCGAGCGGACGACCCTCGGGCCCGAGCAGGCGCACGACCGCTCGCGGCACGACTTCGATCGAGGCCTCGTCGACTGTGAGATCGAACACATAGAGCCGGCTGTCCAGCCCGATGTCGGACAGTGCCAGCAGCTCGGCGCGCTCGGCATCGTAGGAGAGGCTCGACAGCCCGCCGATGCGCGTGCCCTCGAACAGCCTGTCCGGATCGAGTGCCGTGCCGGCCAGGAATCGAACCGGTGGGACGACGGTTCGAGCCTCCGCATCTGAACGCCCGGGATCCGCCTCGTTCGCACAGCCGCCGCCGATCAGGACCACCGCGATCGTCGCAGGAGCCAGCAGGCGTCGGAACGGCGAGCGTCGTGGTCCCTGAGGCATCGCAGCGGTCGCGACCTGGTTATTCCTGGTACAGGTAGCCGCCGGCAAGCGCGGCGACGATCAGCTCGACCGCGCCCCAGACGCCACCGATGACGCCGAAGTACATCGGTGTGAAACCGAGGGTCACCATGACGATCAACGGCGAGAGGTAGGCCGCGAACCAGACGGCGAGTCCGGCGCAGATCGCCGTCTTCGCGCCTGCGCCGTAGCGCGGACGGATGGCGGCGTAGAGCCAGATCGTGAAGATCCCGAGCGCGAACGTCATCGGCACGAAGACGGCGATCGCGCTGCCCGACACGGGCGGCAGGTTCAGGGAGGCCATCGACTCGGCCAGCTGAGCACCCATGACCGGCTCGTTCAGGATGTACTCGCTGATGTTCATGATCAGACCGGCGACGAGACCGCCTGTGAGCACCTTGCTCCAGTTGATCGGGGTCATGCCACACCTCCACGGAAACCGAGTATCCGCCGCGTCACGCGTCGTCGTATCGAACGCCGAGCCTGCGCAAGGCCTCGTCCGGACAGCCTGTCCACTCGAGGAGCGGGACGTTGCCCTGGTAGTCGAGGTCCTCGATGCCGATCCGGCTCGTCCAGAAGCCGGTGGCCGTGAGATCCCTGAACCGCGAGAAGAACTCGACGCCGTGACTGAGCGCCGGGTCGGATCGGTTCGGCCACGCGATGGCGTCGAGTACCTCTCGGCGCTGGGCGTCGGTGCAGTCGACGACCGGCCGGTCGAAGCGCCGGACGTGCTCGCGATCGAGCCAGGCCAGCCCGCCCCGCATGGCCAGCTGTCGGTCCGGCTGGTCCACCATCATGAAATCCATGAACTCCGGCACGCCAGCGTCACTGGCGCTGCCCGAGCGCTCGTCGGCCGGGATGATCGTGTCGGCCAGCAGGGTCACCGTGGCGAACTCGCGCGCCGTGAAGAACTGCGGCTCGTACGGCGCGTCTTGCGCGGCCGCCATACGGCGTCGCGCCTCGTAGGCGTCGACGCGAGTCCATGACAGCCCCGCGGCGATCGGTGACGCCGCGAGCGCCTTGAGCGCGTCACGTCGTGTGATCTCGGTCATGTGTGAGCCTCAGTGTGAAAAGGCGGGTGGGGCCAGTAGGGCCAGTATGTACGGCGCGTTCTGCGTGCGCGACGGAAACCAGGTTGGTGCTCGTCACGATGAGCCCGCCGGGCCACGCGAACCCTGGGACCTTGGGACCCTGGCACCCTGGAACCCTTCTTCACAAATTCCCCTGTCGCCTCTCTTCCGCGATGAATTCACTCGTCCGCATCGCCAGCGCCATGATCGTCCACGTCAGATTCTTGTCCGCCTGCGCGGTGAACGGTCCGCCGTCGGCGACGAAGAGGTTCTTCACTTCGTGGGCCTGACAGTGCTCGTCGAGCGCCGAGCTGCGCGGCGAGTGGCCCATGCGGACCGTTCCCGCCTCGTGGATGATCAGGCCACCCGGGTGGATCCCGTAACCGTCCTCCTCCGTTGGCATCGGCGTCAGGGGCGTACCACCGAGCTCGTCGATGATGCCCCGGAAGGTCTCGTGCATGTGCAGGACCTGGCGGTGCTCGTGCTCGCTCCACTTGAAGTGGAAGCGCAGCACCGGAATGCCGTAGCGGTCGACGACATCGGGGTCGATCTCGCAGTAGCTGTCACGATTCGGGATCATCTCGCCACGGCCCGAGAAGCCGACCGTCGCGCCGTAGTACCGCCGGTAATCGTCCTTGAGTTGCAGGCCGTAGCCGCCGCCGGCAGGGTAGCGCTCGATCTGGCTCATGAACCCGAACCGCGGCATGCGACGACCGCCACCGAACTCGATGTGGTAGCCGCGCGGGAAGTCGAGTGCGCGATTGTCGAGCCACCACGGCATGTACAGGTGCATGCCGCCGATGCCGTCCTCGTTGTGCGGCACCCCGTCCATCATCCGGGGAATGAAGCCGGAGGCGTCCGTGCCGGTCGAGTCGGTGAGGTACTTGCCGACCACGCCGGAGCCGTTTGCCAGCCCGTCGGGGAAGCGTGCCGACTTCGAGTTGAGCAGCAAGCGCGCCGACTCGCATGCACTGGCCGCCAGGACAACGATCCGCGCCCGGACGTGGTGTTCGGCAAGATCGTTCGTGTCGACGTAGGACACGCCGGTGGCCAGGCCCTCGTCGTCCGACGTCACCTCGCGAGCCATGGCGTCGGTGATGAGCGTGAGCCGTCCCGTCTCGAGGGCGGGCGGAAGCAGGACCGTGGGGGAGGAGAAGTTCGAGTGGGTCGTGCACCCGCGTCCGCACTGACCGCAGTAGTGGCAGGCCGGCCGGCCGTTGTGGTCGCGCGTGATGATCGACATCCGTGAGGGGATGCAGGTGATGTCGAGGCGGTCGCAGGCGTCCTTGACCAGCAGCTCGTAGCATCGCGGCTTCGGCGGCGGCAGGAAGATGCCATCCGGCTCGTTCGGCAGCCCCTCGATCGAGCCGATGATGCCGACGAGCCGATCGAGCTTGTCGTAATACGGCTTCAGATCGTCGTAGCCGATCGGCCAGTCGTCGCCCAGCCCGTCCAGGCTCCGGCGGCGGAAATCGTCCGGGCCGAAGCGGAGCGAGATCCGGCCCCAGTGGTTCGTGCGGCCACCGAGCATCCTGGCGCGGAACCACTCGAATTGCTGCCCCTCGGCCCGGGTGTATGGCTCGCCCTCGAGCTCCCAACCGCCCAGACACGCGTCGAACTCGCCGAACGGCCGGTCGGTGCCCGCGCCCCGACGGAGGGAGTCGTACGGCCACGCGTACATGGCCGAGTCCCGGACCGTGTCCCACATCGGGCCGGCTTCGAGCATCACGACCTCGGCGCCCGCCTCGGTCAGGACCTTGGCAGCCATCCCGCCGCCGGCGCCCGATCCGACGATGCACACGTCGTAGACCTTCGGAGTCCGGATGATCTGCATGGACAGCTCAGCCTAGCGCATTTTCGACCGTTTGGGTCACCGCATCCTCGCAAGAGACTCGATGGTTCGGTCCACCATCCGTGGCATCGGAGCGCGCGTCAGCTCCGGTCGGACGGTTCAGTTATGTACTTCATCGGATGCATGGGAAGCCAGCGTTTCGGAGAGGCCACGCGTGATCGTCTTCATCGTCGCCCTGGAGCGCTCGACGCCGTACACGGCGAGCGGGAAGTCCAGCGGCTCTTGGATCGTCCAGATGCGGTCGTGCTCGCCTGGTGGCAGCACCTGGGCCGGATTGCCGACGGCTACCCACCCGATGGGCACCGTGTCCCCTGTTCCGAGGTGACTCTTGACGTGCACGACCCCGTTGATTCGCACTTCGCAGCCCTTGCCGATCCATGCGGCATGGAACACCGCGGCGCCCGTCGCGATGAAGACCTCGTCTTCCAGGGTGCATCCGACGACATGCGCATTCGGACCAACGAGACAGTTGTCACCGATGCTCAACGGATGTCGGGTGGTACCCCGAAGGACGGCGTTCTCCATGATGATGCACTCGCGACCGATCGAGATGGACCCACCCTCGGCGATCACTTGCGCTCCGTGCATGATTCGGCAGCCTGGGCCGACCGTGACATTGCCACAGACGACGGCACTGGGGGCGACGTAGGCGGTGGGATCGATGGTGGGGGCTGCGCCAACGTGTGTGATGAGCACACGCACCTCCTTGCAAGTGTTGCCCTACTGGTCGCTCGCGTTCAAGAACGCTCGGAATCCGCGATACAGTTCCCACACGTCCACCTTGGCCGACACGTCGAACGGCGAGTGCATGCTGAGAATGCCGATCCCGACGTCGATGGCATCGATGTTCGCGTTCGCGAACCACTGTGCGATCGTGCCGCCGCCGTAGCCCGCCTGATACGAGTGCGTCTGCCACCGCACCCCGGCGTCGTCGAACACGCGACGAATCTCGGCCATGTACTCGGAATCGGCCTCGCGGCCGGCGCCGTACTCCTTGAAGACCAGGCCCCAGCCAAGCCGGGCGGCCGCGTCACGAATTTGCATGCCAGGGAACAGTGGGTTGACGGCTGTCGTGCAATCGGACACCAGGACCTGGGAGGCCGCGAGTGCGTGTCGCAGCATGAGTTCGGTGTACGGCTCTTCGGATTGCGCCGCGATGACCTCGGCCACGAGTGTCCGGAACCATTCCGACTCGACGCCGGTCGTCCAGGACCGCACCTCCTCGTTGTTGACGGCGTACGCGATCGCCGTGCGGTCCGGCGTGTCGACCTCGGCGATGGCGCGGAGGCTCGCGTATCCGTTCGATCGGTCGTCGTGCCCGTATGCACCGGTGAGCTGACGATCCAGGCCGATGTCGACCGGCATCTGAGCCGGCACGAGCTGGAGTTCGGCCGAGAGGAAATCGGTCGGCGTGACGTCGTACTTTGTCGTGAGCGCCTCGAGTGCCGCATCCATCGCCATCCCGAGTATCGGGTCCAGCTCCTCGGTCCGAACGACGTCGCGATTGCGCCGATCGCGGTAGTCGGCATCGACGTGCGGCGCGATATCTGGCACGAGGAGCACCGGGTCGCCGGGATCGTGTCCGATGTCGACCCAGACCGTCGTACCGTCGGTCTTGTCGATCCGCCCGATCAGTGCGAGCGGTCGATTCACCCACTGGTAGTTCTTCAGGCCGCCGTGCACCTGGGTGTCGAGCAGGGCGATATCCATGCTCGAACGAAAGGGTTTGGTCTTCAGCTCGATCCGGACGGCATCGATGTGCGAGTTCACGATCCGGACGCCACTCACGGCGGGGCGATTGCCTATCACCAGCAGCGCGATCGTCCGGTCGCGGTTGATCGCGTACCAGCGCGAGCCGGGTCGCAGCTCCGACCTCGAGACGTCGGGGGTCCAGGCCTGGAAGCCGTTGGTCTCGGCAAACTGGCGAGCCTCGCGCACGAAGAACAGTTCGCTCTTGGCTCGTCCCATGAAGCCCTTGAAGTCCTCGCCGAACTCCATCACTTCGTCGCGCTCGGCTGCCGACAGCTGCGGCCAGACGGGCCCCATGGTCCCCATGGACCCGGCCGATCCGGACTGCGCCGCAGCGGGATTACTCCACACGGCGACACACATCAGCACCGCGCACACGAGCCACTCACGTCTCTTCATCGCCGTCCCCTCTCGGTTGGATGTTGCATCGGTTCTGTCCACCAGCCTGGCGGTCATCATTCATGATGTCATGTATGGCGCCGACATCCAGTGTGACCAGGAGGGCAAGTAGGGCAAGTGGGGCGAGGAGGGCCAGTAGGGCGAGTGGGGGCGAGTGAAGGGCCAACTGCCCGGATTCACGCCTCTGGCGAGCTCATCATGCCCACGGTCCACGGCATCGAGACGGGTACGTGCCTCGGATGACACCTCAGGGGTATACGTGCCATAATCCGGGTCAACGTTCGAAGTTTTCGGGTCTCTGAGTTCGCCACGAGGTCCATCGATTGTGCGGTCTCCGCACACCGCGCGCGATGGAGGTTCGATGCCGCAACGGGTGGAACCGGGCGCAACGATCGGGCACTACCGTGTCACCGAGCGGCTCGGTGGCGGCGGTATGGGCGAGGTCTTCCGGGCGCTCGACACTCGGCTCGATCGCCCCGTCGCCCTGAAGTTCCTTCCCGAGAATCTCGCCAAAGACGACCAGGCCCTCCAGCGCTTCCAGCGCGAGGCACGTACCGCGTCGGCGCTGAATCACCCCAACATCTGCACGATCTACGACATCGGCGAGGGACGACGGTCGGCCGTTCATCGTCATGGAACTCCTCGAGGGTCAGACGCTGAAGCACCGGATCCGTGGCTCGGCGGTGCCGCTCGCCGAACTGCTCGACATGGCGATTCAGATGGCCGATGGGCTTCGCGCGGCTCATGGCAAGGGGATCATCCATCGGGATATCAAGCCCCCAAACGTGTTCGTGAGCGACGGGCACCACGTGAAGATCCTCGACTTCGGGCTGGCCAAGCTGACGACCGACTCGAGTCACGACGGTGTCGTGGGCGATAGCACGACTGCGGCGGCGGATTCGGACCACTCCAGCATCACCTCGCGAGGCGTGGTCGTCGGCACCGTCGCCCACATGTCGCCCGAGCAGGCGCGCGGCGAGGCGTTGGATGCTCGCAGCGATCTTTTTTCGTTCGGAGTCCTGCTCTACGAGATGGCGACCGGCACACTACCATTCGTGGGCGCCACGCCCGCGCTCGTGTTCAAGGAGATTCTGGACAAGACACCGGCGTCCGTGTCGGCGGTCGATCCATCGTTGCCCGACGAGCTCGGTCGGGTCATCTCCAGGCTGCTGCACAAGGGGCGGGCGCAACGCTATCAGACTGCCGACGAGCTACACGACGACCTGGTCGCGCTGAAGCGTCAGCTGGACTCGGGTCAGGTCCAGCCTGCGAGTCGTTCCGGATCGATCCCGGCGGTCCTGTCGAGACGATTCAGATCGACCGCGGCGCTGATCGGCGGTGGGTTGGCTCTCGTCGCCGCGGCGGGCTTCTACTTCGGGGGGACCGCTCCGGACCCCGCGGTCACCGATCTTCTGGTTGCCTTGGAGGAACCGCTCGAGGCGGGCGACCTGGACGCTGTCGCCGAGCGCATCGCAGGAGCCGGCGTCGATCTGGAGGACCCCGCGTTCGCCGCGCTCGCCGAACGGGTCGGCGGCACGCTGGTCGTCGAGAGCGAGCCTGGGGATGCGCTCGTCGAGCTGAAGCGAGTCAGCCCTATCGCCGGCATCGCGAATCGAGCGTTCACGGAGGCTGGGCGAACGCCGTTCAGTCGAACCGTCATCGCTGGCGAGTACCTCGTGCGCCTCTCGACGACGACCGTGGAGCCGGTCGTGCATCGAATCGAGGTCGACCAAGGTGGCGAGGCGGACGCGACGTACCGGCTCGTGTCGGCGGACGGAAGGGGGCGCGGGGGCATGGTCGCCGTCCCGGACGGCCCGTCGCCACTCTCGCCGGACGTGGCCGTGCCGGGATTCTTGATCGACCGGCACGAGGTGACGAACGAAGAATTCCTGCGCTTCGTCTCGGCCGGCGGCTACCAGGAGGCGTCGTACTGGCCTGATGACATGGTGGCGCGGGGCACGCCGGTGCCTTCGGCGTCATCGGGAGACACGTTCGTCGATCGAACTGGACTCCCCGGTCCGCGGTACTGGTCGGGCGGCACCTATCCGGAAGGCATGAGTGACCACCCGGTGGTGGGCGTGTCCTGGTACGAGGCGTTGGCCTATGCCGCATGGCGCGGGGTGGACCTCCCGACGCTTGATCAATGGTACCGGGCGGCGCTCGGTGACAGTCTGACGGTCTACCCGTGGGGCGACGATGTCGCCACGATCGAGTTCCGGGCGAATTTCGATTTACCGAGCACCGCGAGCGTCGGCTCGTACCCGGCCGGCGTCAGTCCGTTCGGCTGTACGGACATGGCAGGCAACGTTCGCGAATGGCTGGTCGACGTACTGCCGGGGACCGAACGACGCGCCGCCGCCGGAGGCGCCTGGCAGGATCCGACGTACATGTTCGAGCGCGATCATGCGGAGTCGTTCGACCCCGCGTTCGCAAGCGACGCTCTGGGGTTTCGGTGCGTGACGATCGACTCGCCCGCGCCGTGAGGATGGGGCCTGGAGGATGGGAATGACGCAGACGATGACACATCGGCTTCGATACGTGGCCCTGACCATCCTTGTGGTCGTCTCGACTGGATCGGCTTGGGCGCAGCACGAGCGAGCCCGGGATCAATGGCTCAGCCAGCCGGTCGACGATCAAGCCTTCGAGGCCTACCTCGGCTTCTTCACCTACGACTCGGCGCTGCCGTTCGACGTCGAGGTGCTGGACCGTGACGAGCAGGAAGGGATCGTCAAGGAACACTTGACGTTCCAGAGCACGCCGGGCGAGCGGGTGTTCGCGAACTACTACGAGGTGGTCGCTCCAGGGAGCGTCAGCAAACCCGGCTTGATCCTGCTGCACGGAGGCGGAGGCCGAGGCAAGGACGCGATGGGTCGGTGGGCCGAACGATTCGCGCGGGAGGGGCTCAACGTTCTGGCGATCGACATGAAGTATTACGGTGAGCGAAACACCGGATTGCTGGCGACCTTCACGAACGCCGAGAAGCACGTGAAGCTCTACAACCAGCCGTCGTTGTACCTCGAGTGGATGGCCCAGAACGTGAAGGACGTCGGCCGAGCGTTCGATCTGCTCGTGGAGCGCGGAGCCGACGAGCAACGAATCGGCCTGTACGGGATCAGCCGCGGCGCGGTCGTCGGAATGATCGCGACGGCTGCCGAGAAACGCATCGCGGCGGTCGTTCTCAGCTACGGAGGGCACTTCGATGCGCTCGAGCGCACGCACCTCGCGGCGGCGTGCCCGGCCAACTACATCGGCCGGATCAGCCCGCGACCTCTCCTGATGCTGAACGGCACGTTTGATGCCGATTTCGACAAGGTCGCCTCCGTCGATCCGATGATTGCCCTGGCGGGCGAGCCGAAGACGATCCTCTGGACCGAGGGCGGACATGGCCGGGCCTCGGAAGAGAATCGCGAGGCAATGGTCGCCTGGGTGCGGGAGACGCTCCATTGAGTGAGGACACGGCAAGTCGAGGTGCAGGCATGACGCATGCGGTTCGCTATGCAGTGGTGGTCCTGCTCGTGGCCGCAATGAGTTCGGTCGCCGGGGCGCAGCGCGAGCGGCCTCGCGACGAGTGGCTCAGTCAGCCGGTCGATGACGCGACGTTAGACGGCTTTTCGAGCGGCTTCGTCTACGACCACGAGCTACCGCTCGAAGTGGAGGTGCTGGATCGTCACGAGGAGGACGGTGTCGTCCGCGAGCACCTGTCGTTTCAGAGTACGCCGGGCGAGCGCGTGACCGCCTTCTACGTGGAGTCGACGACGGCTGACTCCAGGCCCCGCCCGGGATTAGTCCTCCTGCATGGAGGTGGCGCCGAGGGTAAGGACGGCCAGGCTAGGACCGCGACGCGTTTTGCGCGAGACGGCATCGCCACCCTGGCGATCGACATGAAGCATTTCGGTGAGCGCAATACCAGCCTGCTCACGACGTTCACCGAGGCGGAGAAACATGAGAATCTCTACAATGCGCCCGACGTCTACATGCGCTGGGTCGAGCAGACCGTCAAGGACGCCGGCCGTGCGTTCGACCTTCTCGTCGACAGCGGGGTGGATGCACGACGAATTGGCCTCTACGGAAGCAGCCGGGGCGCCGTGGCCGCAACGATCGCCTCCGCCGTGGACGAGCGATTCGCCGCCGTCGTGCTCCACTACGGCGGCCACTTCGACGGGCTGGAGCGCGAACACCTGGCGGCGGCGTGCCCGGCCAACTACATCGGCCGGATCAGCCCGCGGCCGCTGCTGATGCTGAACGGGACGTTCGACGCCGACTTCGACCAGGCGGCATCGGTGAACCCGATGTTCGACCTGGCCCGTGATCCGAAGACGATCCTCTGGACCGAGGGTGGCCACGGCCGGGCGTCGGAGTCCAACCTCGATGCGATGCACGCGTGGGTCCGACGGGCGCTGGAGTAGTGCCAGCGAAAGGCGAGGGGCAGATCATGCAGCAAGCGGTGCGGTTCGGGGTCGTGCTCGCAACCGTGTTCCTCATGGGCTCGACGGCTCTGGCGCAGTACGAGCGGTCTCGCGACGAGTGGCTCAACCAGCCGGTCGACGACAGTACGTTCGAGGCCTACTCGAGCTTCTTCACGTACGAGGCGGCGCTTCCACTCGACGTCGAGGTGCTCGATCGGGAAGAGCAGGAAGGCATTGTCAAGGAGCAGCTCTCGTTCCAGAGCACACCCGGCGAGCGCGCGTTCGCGAATTACTACGAGGTGCCGGCGACCGGAACCGGTAGCAAGCCGGGCATGATTCTCCTGCATGGAGGGGGGCGCAGGGGGAAGGACGGCCTCGGCATCGTTCGATATGGAACCGACTTCGCGCGAAGCGGCTTCAGTGTGCTCGCGATCGACATGAAGTACTTCGGCGAGCGCGAAGCGGGTCTGATGACGACCTTCACCGAGCCCGACAAGCACGCCAGCCTCTACAACCAGCCCTCGCTGTACCTGGAGTGGGTCGCCCAGACCGTGAAGGATGTGGGGCGAGCATTCGATCTCCTGGTCGAGCGCGGCGCCGACGAGACGCGCATCGGTCTCTGGGGTTTAAGTCGCGGTGCCGTCGTCGGGATCATCGCGGCGGCGGTCGAACGACGCATCGCCGCCGTGGCCCTCTCGTACGGCGGTCACTTCGATGGCCTGGAGCGCCGGCACCTGGCAGCCGCCTGTCCGGCCAACTACATCGGACGGATCAGTCCGCGACCGCTCCTGATGGCGAACGGGACGTTCGATGCCGATTTCGACAAGATCGCGTCGGTCGATCCGATGTTCGCGCTGGCCGGCGAGCCGAAGACGATTCTCTGGACCGAGGGCGGTCACGGTCGGATCTCGGCCGAGAATCGCGACAGGTTGTTCGCGTGGGTGCGAGAGACGCTGAAAGAGTAGGCAGTGACGTAGCGCGAAGGCTTCAGCCGAGCGGCTCTCGAACCAGTGTGACGCTGGCGCTTGGCTGCCCCTCGGCTTCGCTCGGGAGGATCAAGCCGGCGCGCTACGTACGCACAGGTGCGAGAGTGTCGGTCAAGGGTTGTGAAGTCGATTCTAGGGCGGTGTCAGAGCTCCGGCAAGGGCTCGGAGTGGAGGAATCGAGATGAACGCCAGGCGCGCACAGATTGCGGTCGGAGCGTCGCTCGTTCTCGTCTTCGCCGGTGTCGGTGCCGGCGCGTGGTTCGCTGAGCCCGGGGCGGCCGCAACTTCCGAACAGTCCCCACGATCGCCCGGATCGGATCCGCAGGATGCCGTCTTCGTCGATGCCAGCCAGCCGGCGCTCGCCGTGTCACCAGATGGCACTCGGGTCGTCTTCGGAGCCACGGCCGCGGGCGGCGCGCGAGAGCTTCGCCTGAAGACCGTCGGCAAGACGGGGTCGGCGCCGCTTGCCGGTCTGGGTACCGACCCGAGGGCTCCGTTCTTCTCGCCCGACGGCGAGTGGATCGGCTATCTGGCCGAGGCGAACGAGCTGCGGAAGGTGGCGGTTGGCGGCGGCGGGCCGGTCGCCCTGTGTGCGGTGGCTGGCTTCCTTCGCGGCGCGACGTGGGGTCCCGACGACTCGGTCGTCTTTGCCACCTCCGCCCCGCAGACGGGGTTGTGGCGAGTGTCGAGTCAGGGGGGACAGCCCGAACCCTTGACGACGCCGAGTGCCGAGCGCGACGAGCGTGGCCACTGGTGGCCGGAGTTCTTGCCGGACGGCAAGGCCATCCTCTTTACCAGCGTGTCGAGCGGACCCATCGCATCCTCGCAGATCGCCGTCGTCACGCTCGCGACGGGCGCAACCACGCCGGTCGTCGAAAGTGCGACGTTCCCGAAGTACCTGCCGTCTGGCCACCTCGTCTACAGTGCAGGGAACGAGGTCAAGGCGATTGGCTTCGACGTGGAGACACTCCGTACGACGACGACCGCTGTGACCGTTGTAGACAACGTGGCGACGAAGGGGACGGGAGCCGCCGACTTTGGAGTTTCCGGAGCGGGTCCCTTGGTCTACGTGCTCGGGAACGCCACCGATGGGCCGCCCGGTCGGACGCTAGCCTGGCTCGACCGGTCCGGTACGGAGGAGCCGCTCGGCGTGCCCGAGCGGGCCTACTACGCACCGAAACTCTCACCCGATGGCACGCAGCTGGCGCTGTCGGTCGAGACATCCGAGGGTGCCGATATCTGGATCTACGACATCGACGAGGAGTCGTTCACGCAGCTGACCGACGGTTCGGCGAGCGACCAGGTGCCCGTCTGGACGCAGGACGGTCGGCGTGTCGTGTTCGCTTCGAATCGCGGCGACGGGTCGTTCAACCTGTTCGTCACGGCAGTCGACGGCTCCGGTAACGTCGAGCGCCTCACATCGGGCGCCGTGAATCAGTTCCCTATGGCGACGTCCGAGACGGGGCAGGCGGTCTTCGCTCAGCAGTCCCCGGACACGGGGTGGGACATCGCGGCGGTGTCGATTGCCGACAAGGCGGTGCGCGTGCTCGTGGCCGAGCCGGGCAACCAGGTCAATCCTACGTTGTCACCCGACGGTCGATGGCTGGCCTACCAGCACTTCGTCAAGGGGTGGTGGCACGTGTACGTGCGGCCTTTCCCGGACGTCGAGGGCGGGAGCTGGGAAGTGTCCCCCGGCGGCGGCGTGATCCCTGAGTGGGCATCGGATGGGCGAGAGCTCGTCTACGTGACCGCCGACGGGCGGGTGATGTCGGTTGCCATACGGGCCGGCGACGACATCGAGTCTGGACCGCCGACGCCGCTCTTCGCGACCGATCGGCTTTCTGCATCTGGAGTCCGAGGCAGGCACTTCGATGTCGCGCCCGACGGGCAGCGGTTCCTCATCATGCTGCCCGGGGCGCCTCCGACACTCCACATCGTTCCCGACGGCGTCGGCGACCTGGCTCCCGGCTAGGGCAGCAGGGCAAGTAGGGCAAGTAGGGCGAGTAGGGCGAGTAGGAGAGCGAGTCGAGCTGCCTCCCACTCGCCCCAGCCACCCACTAGCCCCATTCACCCCATTCACCCCATTCACCCCACAGGCCCCACTCGCCCCATTCACCCTACTCGCCCTATAATCTCCAGAGCACTCCCACGACCGGAGGACACTCAGAGATGAACGACGTGGAACGCCGACTCGCGGCCATCATGTTTACCGACATCGTCGGCTACAGCGCCTTGACCGGGCGCGACGAGATGCTGGCGATGGAGCTCCTTCGGGAGCACCATGAGCTGCTACGACCGGTCTTCGTGCGGCACGGAGGGATCGAGGTCAAGACCATCGGTGACTCCTTCATGGTCGAGTTCCCGAGCGTCGTGAACGCGGTGAGTTCCGCGATCGAGATGCAGCAGACACTCGCCGACCGCAACTCGGCCGAGTCGTCGCAGCGACAGCTGGTGGTGCGCATCGGGATTCACGTCGGCGATGTCATCCTGCGCGACAAGGACGTGTTCGGCGACGGTGTGAACATCGCCTCGCGGATCGAGCCGCTGGCCCAGCCGGGCGGCATCTGCGTCTCGGAAGACGTGGCGCGACAGATTCGCAACAAGATCGCCTTCCCGGTCACCGAGCTCGGCTCGGCGCAGCTCAAGAACATCGAGCTACCAGTGAAGGTCTTTGCCATCCAGCTGCCGTGGCTGAAGCCGCAGGCGTCTGGCGCCGCCGCGAAGTCTATGCAGGGCGCCAAGGCTCGACTGTCGCCGTCGGCGTCGGGATCCTGGATGAAGTGGGGTGCCGCAGCGGTGGTGCTCCTGATCGTCGCGGCAGGTGTGCTGGCTCTGACCGGGCTCGACTTCGGCCGTTTGGAGGGCGACCTTGCCGGTGCGATGTCATCGGTCGAGGAGGCGAGCGACCCGGATGGCTCGGCCGAGCTTGCCGGTGACGTGTCCGGCGAGGGCGCATCGGCGAGTGACGCAGCCGAAGCGGCGAGTAGCGCTCCGGCCGCGGCGGCGCCTCGGCCTGCGGCACCGGTGCGATCTGGGCCATCGGCCGAGAGCGTTCGGCGTGCGGCGCGCGCGGCATTCGATGCCGGCACCTATGCCGACGCGATCGAGCAGTACAGGACGCTGACGCGACTGGCCCCGCGCGATGCCGACTCGTTCTACTATCTCGGGCGGAGCTACGCGCTCACCGACGATACCGAGCAAGCCATCACGAATCTCACGCAGGCGACGTCGCTTCAGGACAAGAGCCCGCTGTACCACATCCATCTCGGGATCGCCCTCGAGAGCGCCGGGCGATTCGAGAACGCCCTCACCCAGATGCAGAAGGCTGTGGAGCTCGGTGGCCATCCGGACTTCGACGACGCAGACTTGGCGGACCGTGTCGGGCGACTCGCCGCGAGGCTCGAGCTCGCCGAGCTGGCTCCCTTCAGCGCACCGGCCAAGCACGACCATCTGATCGGCAGTTGCAGCGGGTCGCTCACCATGACCGACCTCTCGGTTGCCTACGTGACGAGCGGCGACCACGCCTTCAACGTGTGGTTCAAGGACGTCGCCACGATCGACGCGCGGAACGACAGCCTGGGGCTGGAGTTTCGGGCCGGAGGGGACTTCAACTTCGAGCTGTCGACCGACGAGGTCGACCGCTTCCGCCGGATCTACGATCTCGCCAACACGCCGTAGTCACGAACTGTCGGGGGCGAGTTGTCCGTGACTCCGGTCGACGTGCCGGCGGCAAGCCATCCCCATGACGCCTTGGACACCGATTTCAACGACGACCGCCAGTCGACTCGCAGCCTTGGCTGGTGACGGGCGGTGAAGGACGACGTCGAGCGACCGGGGAAGTACCGGAAGCGCACCGAGCGGCATTTCAAGCGCACCGTGGTCGCACTCCAGGCGATCTTCGACTACGTCGAGGAGGTCTGTACGGCACATGCCATCGACCGAGCCCATGTGCTCGACGCGCGCTTGGCCATCGAGGAGCTCTTCACGAACATGGTGAAGTACGCGCCGGACGGGGCGTCCGAGATGTCCGTCGCACTCGCGGTCGATGGCGACGAGATGACGATCACGCTGACCGACTTCGACGTCGATCCGTTCGACATCCGGCAGGCACCGGCTCCGCGGCTCGATGAGCCGGTATCGGTACGCCAGCCTGGTGGGCGCGGCATCCACCTCGTCCGACGGCTGATGGATCGGATCGAGTACCGCTACGAGAACCGCACGAGCACGACGACGCTCACCGTGCGTCTGAGGTGAGAGATGCTGGAGATCAAGCTGGGGTCTGCCGGCCAGATCGTGCTGTCGGGTCGACTCGACGCCGCCCAGGCGGACCGAGCCCAGGAGTTTCTTGACGGGGTCGTGGCCCCGCGGATCATCGATTGCGCCCACCTCGAGTACATCTCGAGCGCCGGTCTCGGCGTGCTCCTGCGGACCCACAAGCGGGCGCTCACATCCGGCGGCGGCCTGGAGCTCGTGAACGTCAGCCGGCACATCCACGACATCTTCCGGTACTCCGCCCTCGACACGATCTTCAGGATCCAAGCCGCGTCATCGGGATAGGAGACGCAGGGCTCCAAGCGGCGCTACGGACGCTCGACGATTGCGACGACGCGCGCGGGCCCACCCGTCCCGCCGGAGATCTTCATCGGCAAGGCGACGACGACGAAACCGATGGCCGGCAGATCGGTCACGGTTGTCAGGTTCTCCAGATTGAAGACGTTCGCGGCCCCCAGCACCTGGTGGGTTCGAAAGGCCGTGTCGAAGCCTGGATCGATGCTGGCCGTATCGATCCCGACGCCGGCAACGCCGCGCTCGACGAGCAGGCTCGCGGCGTCCGGCGAGACGCCGGGGAAGCGCAGCGTGTCGACGTCCATCGGTGTCTCGCTCCCGTAGTACCGCTCCCAGTCGGGCCAGCGCGCGGACCAGCCGGTCCGGACGATGACATGGCCGATTGCGGGGTCGTGCCGTGCGCAGCTTCCCAGGCGGTGACGTCGTCTGTCAGGAGCACGGCATCGGGGTCGTCGGCGGCTCGCACCGAGATGTCGATCACCATGCCCGGACCGACCAGCCGCTCGACGGGGATGTCGGCGGCCGTCCAGCCGTGCTCGGCAAAGTGGATCGGCGCATCGAGATGCGTGCCGAGGTGCTCGGGCGTGCTGAACGCGCCCGAGGCGTACCAGTAGCCGCCGTCGCCGACGCCCCAGGACAGTCGCTCGTGCGCGAACGGCTCACCCGTCGGCCAGTAGAGGCTGTCGGGACTCAACGGATGGGTCAGGTCGACGAGTCGGGTGGCTGCGCCGGATCCCAGCGCGGCCAGGAGGCCGGCACTCGTGGACGGGGTCGTCGCGGACGGTCCGGGCGGGGGGGCGTCGTTTCTCGGTTCGCCGCCGCAGGCCGCCACGCCTGCCAGCGTGCCGCCAACGAGAAGCCGGATGACCCACGGGCGTCTTCGCATGACCCCTCCTGGCGGCGGCGTCCGGGACGCCGATCGGCGTCGACGAACTACCGCGCGCGTCGCTCGAGCAAGAACGATAGGAGGTCAGCGACCTCGCCTGGCTCGAACTGCGGCAGCGCTGTGTTGCGCTCGCGTGCTGTTGCTTGCATGGTGGCCGCGTGGTTCCACATGTCGGCCACGATGGCGATCGGGTCGTCCAGATTGGCGACCGAGGTCAGGTCTGGCCCCACCTCGACGCGTCCCATCGCATGGCAGGCGGAGCACTTCTCGACGAACAGCACGGCGCCGCGCACCGGATCGCCCTCGACGCTGGTATAGCTGATCAAGTAGAGGTAGGCGAGCAGGTCTGTCAGTTCGCTGTTTCGGAACGTCGGGTGGGAGAGGTTGCGGCGGTCGAACTCGGGCCTCATGCCGGCGGTGTGATTCCACAGGCTCCCAGCGATTTCGGCGACGGAGCGTACGCGTACCAGCGGCTCCGCCAGATCCGGGCCACCCGTTCCGCCGCGACCCGCGACCGTGTGACAGGCGATGCATCCTTTCGTGGCGAACAGCGCCTCGCCCTCGCTCGGGCTCCCCGGCTCGAAGCCGGACGGATCCGGGCCGGCGAGCGAGAGCCCGACCTGCAGGTACGCCGTCAGGTCGGTCATCTCCCGGTCGGCGAACATCGGCCACGGGACATCTCGAGCGTCCATGGCGGCTGCCATTTCCGGCGAGTGATTCCACATCGACTGCGCGAATGCCTCCGGCGACTGGCCACGGAGCGCTTGGAGGTCGGGGCCCGGCGTGGTCGACGCCTCGGGGCCCTCGTGGCACGCCGCGCAGCCTTTCGAGACGAACACGTTCCGACCCAGCGCGGGGTTGGACCGCTCGCTGAGCTGCCGGCTGTAACGCTGGAATGCAGTCAGCCAGGCGACCAGGTTCGCCATCTCGCCGCGTGCCATGGAGGGGCGCTCGATGCCGAGCTCGAGCATGCGCTCGGCCATCGTTGGGGCGTGATTCCACATCGCGCCCGCCAGGTCGAGCACCGACCCCTCGAGCCGGAGAGCGCCAAGGTTGGGTCCAATTCCGGAGCCGCCACGACCCACCGCATGACACCGGGCGCAGCTCTTGTCCCTGAACAGGGCCGCCCCCGCCGAGGCGTCATCCGGAATGGCGACGGCCAGCGGGATGCGCTGGCTCTGGGCGTGAACTGGTGCGGCCAACATGGCCCCCAGCGTGGTCGCGCAGGCGGTCGCCAGGATCGCCGTGATCGCTGTTCGACTCGGCGTCGGCACGAATCTCATGCCTGATCTCCCAGGGGGGTGGTCGAGTACGAGTGTAGCAGGAATGGCTGGCAATGGGTGGATGGTGGGACCACGAAATCAACGGCCACACACGACTCGTATCTGAGCGCTTTCATCGGGTCGACGCCGGTCGCGCGGGAAGGTAGCTACACGTCATGGAGAAGCTTCATTGACATACTGGAAAAACGGCATGTCGATACCGAGGAGATTGGTGGTGGAGGGCAGCGTTCGGCGACCATTCATGACTACAATGATGCACTCGTCATGAGACCCGCGCGATGCGTAATGGTCGTCGTCTCCTTGCTGGCCGCCGGATGCGCTGGCCAACCGCCGGCGCCGCCGCCTGCGACCGATCAATCCCCTGAGGCTCTCTCCGATCTCGCGCCGCCCATCGACACCGGAACCTCCGGACTCGACTGGCTTGCAGCGAACGGGGACTACGTCACTCAGGTTGCCGACGCGCTCTGGGACCGTCCCGAGTCGGCGCATCATGAGTACGCCACGTCCGATTTGCTCGTGACCGAGCTCGAGCGCGCCGGCTTCGAGGTCGATCGCGGCCTCGCCGATTTGCCGACGAGTTTCGTGGCGTCGTACGGTTCGGGGCGACCCGTCATCGGGATCGTGGCGCTGCTCGACGCGCTACCCGGACTGTCGCAAGCCGCGATGTCCGACGTGCGAGAGCCCGTCGTGGACGGGGCAGCGGGCCACGGTTGTGGGCACCATTTGATCTGCGCGGCCGACGTCGGCGCCGCGATGGCGATCCAGCGGGAGCTTCGAGGACGATCGCTGCCAGGCACGATCGTGCTCGTCGGTGCGCCGGCCGAGGAGATCTATCACGGCGGTGTCTACATGGTGAGGGCCGGCGTCTTCGACGATATGGACGCCGTGCTGTTCTGGCACCCCTCGGCGGTGACGCTGGCGATCGGACAGAGTGGCCTCGCCATGACCTCGGTGCGGTACCGGTTCACCGGCCGGCCGTCAGACGCCACGGATGCGGCCCCCCTCGGCATCAACGCCCTCACCAGCACGGAACGCCTCGTTCACGACGTCGCGCAGATGCGACTCCCCGATGATGCCGTGGTCAATCACGTCGTGACACGCGGCGGACGGGTGCCGTCGGTCGTTCCGGAAACGGCAGAGGCGTGGTACTTCGTGCATGCGCCAGACCGCGACCAGGTGGACGCGATCGAACAACGCATCGAGGAAGCGGCCCGCCGTGCCGCGACGTCGACCGGTGCGACGCTCGACGTACAGTTCCTGTCCGGAACGCGGCACTGGTTGATCAACGAGCGGCTCACAGAGCTACTGCATCGATTCCTGGCGTCCGGCGAGCCGGCGAACCGTTCGGCACTGGAGCTGGAGACGGCGCGCCGAATGCAGCGGAGTTTCGACCGGCCCGGGCTCGATCCGTTCGTCGAGGGTGTGATTCCGCTGACCGTGGACGATGACTCGGTGCCGATCAGCGACGACACGGCAGAAGCGAGCTGGGTCGCGCCGCGTGGCGGGTTCCTCGTGGCGTCGTATCCCGCCGGCATCGCCTCCCATACGTGGCAGTGGACCGCGCTGGGGACCTCCAGCATCGCGCATGCGGGCATGCTGCGCGCGGCCCGAACGTTGATCGCGACGGCGATGGAGCTCCTGACCAACCCGACCGAGCTGGCCCTGGTCCGGCAGGAGTTCGAGACGGCGACCGGGGGACGATCGTATGAATCCCCGATTCCCGGCAACCAAGGGCCATTCGAGTACCTGTCGAGGCCCGAGCGGCGCGTCGCGCCGTGACGGGAATCCGGTGGTTCGCGTTGTCGTCGCGACCCGGCCGCGACCCGGCTCAGGAGCGTTCCTGGCCCGCGCCTGATACAATCTGGCATCCTGAATCGGAGGTGATTGAATGAACCCGTGGATCGCGATGATCGCTTCACTCGTCTTTCTGGCCGTTCTGCACCTCGGTGGCACCATGCTGGTTCTGTGGTTGGCCGGCGCGCGACGCAAGACGGGCCACTAGTGGACTAGCCCCATGCTCCTGATCCAAATCATCGACCTCTACTCCCTCGTCGTCCTCGTGGCTGTCGTGGCCTCCTGGATGCAGCTGGCGCCCGATCACCCCGTGACTCGCGTCGTGAGCACCCTGACCGACCCCGTGCTGCGGCCCCTTCGACAGGTCGTGCCACCGATCGGCGGGCTGGATTTCTCTCCGATGATCCTGCTGTTCGGTTTGCAGTTGCTGAAGGGGATGCTGTTGGGAGGGTGAGAGCCGTTTGGTGGGTGGTGCTCGAGGGGAGTGCGTTGGTGGGGATGCGTTGGTGGGGAGTGATAGTCACGAGAGTCCTTAGCCGCTGCCTTGCCGCCTGTCTGATCGTCGGTCTCTCGGTGACCGGGCGTGCCGAGGCGCAGTCGACCGCTCTGGGTCCGGCCAAGACTGCGGCCCTCGAGTGGATCGATTCTCAGGCCGACACGCTCCGTCGCATCAATCGGAACATCTGGTCCTACGCGGAGCCTGGGCTCGAGGAGACGAGGTCAGCCCAGGAGTTGATGGACCTGCTGGAGGCGCACGGCTTCACCGTCGAGGCGGGCGTCGCCGGTATGCCCACCGCCTTCGTGGCGTCCTATGGCTCGGGCGCGCCCGTGGTCGGCATCCTCGCCGAGTACGACGCGCTACCCGGCCTTTCGCAGGATGCCGTGCCCGTGCGCCAGGAGCGTCCGGACGTGGATGCGGGACATGGGTGCGGCCACAGCATTTTCGGAACCGCCAGCACGGCCGCCGCGATCGGTGTGAAGCAGGCCATCGAGTCCGGGGCGACATCCGGCACGATTCGGCTCTACGGCACGCCCGCCGAGGAGACCGGCATCGGCAAGACCTACATGCTGCGCGCCGGGTTGTTCGAGGACTGCGACATCATCCTTGCCTGGCACGCGAGCGACCGGACAGCCGCGGCGTTCAGTTACTCCAAGGCCAACGTCTCCGTGAAATTCCGCTTTGCGGGCCTGCCGGCCCACGCGTCCACGTCACCACACGACGGCCGGAGCGCGCTGGATGCCGTCGAGTTGATGAGCGTCGGGGTGAACTATATGCGCGAGCACATCAAGGAGGACGCGCGCATCCACTACGTCGTCACGAACGGCGGAGGGCAGCCGAACGTCGTGCCGCCGGAGACCGAGGTCTGGTACTACATTCGAGCTGACAAGCACGCGGACGTCGAGGAATACTACGCGTGGGTGAACGAGATCGCTCGCGCCGCGGCGGCCATGTCCCGAACGACGCTGTCGAGCGTGCAGGTCGATGCTGACATGCACGAGGTGCTGCCGAATCGCGCGCTGTCGGAGGCGATCCATCGCAATCTCGAGATGGTCGGTCCGCCGGAGTTCACCGACGAGGAGAAGGCATTCGCCCGCACGACGCAGGGGCCGCTCGGACGGACGCTCGATCGCGCACTCTCAGAGGCCATCGAGCCGCTGCCGGACGAGCCGAGCCAGGGCGCGGCCTCGACAGACATCGGCGACATCAGCTGGTTTCTTCCCACGAGCCAGTTGCGCGCGGCGAGCTACACGTTCGGAGCCCCCGGGCACAGTTGGCAGGTCGTGGCATGTACGGGTGGCACGATCGGGGAGAAGGGCATGATGGTGGCGGCCAAGGCACTGGCTGGCACGGTCGTCGACCTGATGGAGTCGACAGACCTCGTCGAACGGGCCCGCGCCGACTTCGAGGCGATCCGCGAACCGCTTGAGTACGTCACGCTGATTCCCGAAGGCCAGGTGGCTCCGGCCACGATCCGCTGACACAGGGCACACGCACAGGGGTCAGCGCCAAACGCCCAAAACGACCACCCACCACTCACGACCCACCATTCACCATTCACCATTCACCATTCACCATTCACCATCCCATGCCCCGCTCTCCCGGCCCGTCGACGCGCTCGGTCCATCTGGGTCGCACGATCGATCCGGCGACGCGGTCGATCGTCTCGCCGCTGGTCGACAACGTGGCGTTCGGGTTTCCGGATCTCGAGAGCTGGCGGGCGGTCGCCCAGGGCGAGACAGCTGGCGACATCTACAGCCGGAACTCGAACCCTACGACGCGCCTCTTCGAACAGAAGGTCGCCGCGCTCGAGGGCGCGGAGGCGGCCACGAGCTTCGCGACCGGGATGGCCGCCATCAGCACGACGCTCCTGGCATTGCTGGATCCCTCACATCGGGCGGTGACGATTCGGGACGCGTACGGCGCGACGTACTTGCTGTTCACCGAGATTCTGCCTCGCTTCGGCATCGGCTGCCAGGTGTGCGACACGGCCGACCCGGATGGCTTCGAGCGTGAGATTCGTGCCGGGGCGGACCTGGTCTACCTGGAGTCGCCGACGAATCCGACGCTTGCCGTCACCGACCTGGCGCGCATGATCGCCGCCGCGCACGACGCCGGGGCGATCGCGGTCGTCGACAATACGTTCGCCACGCCAATCAACCAGACGCCGGTCGCGCTCGGCGCCGATCTCGTCATCCACAGTGCCACGAAGTTCCTCGGTGGACACGGGGACGCCATGGGCGGGGTGGTGTGTGGTCGGCAGGATCTCGTCGACAGGGTCTATCGGTTTCGCGAGCTGATTGGGCCGTCGCTCGATCCCCACGCCGCGCACCTGCTGGTTCGGAGCCTCAAGACGCTGGGGCTGCGAATCGAGCGGCAGAACGCGAACGCTCTGGTGCTCGCGCGACACCTCGAAGGGCGGCCGGGCGTATCGCGGGTGTTCTACCCTGGACTCGCGAGCCACCCTGGGCATGCGGTTGCGTGCCGCCAGATGACGGGGTTCGGCGGAGTTCTCAGCTTTGAGTTGGACGGCGGCCTCGATGCGGTCGCACGCATGCTGCCTCGCCTTCGCTATGCCTGCCTCGCCGCCAACCTCGGGCAGGTCGAGACCGTCGCCGGCCCGCCCGCGCTCACTAGCCATGTGGAACTCACGCCGGCCGAGCGAGCGGCGGCCGGGATTCCGGAAGGCTTGATACGGTACGCGGTCGGAATCGAGGACGTGGAGGACTTGCAGGACGATCTCGACGCGGCACTCGCGCTCGGGTGAGGCCGGCTGGCGCCGACCAGAACGCGCTCACTCTTCGACCGCGGCCTCCGCCTCCTCCTTGGCTCGTCGCTCTTCTTCTTCCTTCATCTCGATCTGCCAGTCTGCCAGCGGTTGCGGCCCCGCGACGACGTCCGCGATATCGCGATCGACTCCGGCGGCCCCAGGCGGCGCATTCTCCCGCCGAACCTTGGATTCCTCCCGACGGACGGTCTTGTCCTTTTGACGCTGCTGACGTTCTCGCTCACGCTGCCGCTTCTGCAGCGTGGGTCGTGCTCGATTTGCCATTCGGCAGGCTCCTTTCGACCGGCTCGAGGCCGATCATGCGCTGTCGTCGTCCGTGCCGCTCTTGTCACCAGCGGCGGCCGTGTCGACAGGCTTATCCACGTCGCCAGTGCCACCCGTGTCGACCTCGTTTTCGGCGACCTCGTCGTCGTCGGTCTCGGGCGCGCTCGTGGCGAAGTTATCGAAGTCGAGTTCGACGTCCGTGGCGTCCTGGTCCTCGTCTGCGTAGAATCGACCCGTGGTCCGGACCTTAATCGGCCCCTTCGGTGCGGCCCGTTCGGCCTTGCCACCCCGGCGTGCTGGCGGGGGTGGGGCTCGCATGCGCCGCGGTCCGTCGCCAGGGCTCCTGTCGGGGCCACGCGGGCCCGAACCGCCGTCCGGCGGACGCCCGCCCATGGGTGGCCGTTCCTCGCGGGGACGGGCCTCCCGAACGGCGAGGGGGCGACTCCTGAACGGCTGGGAGTCGAAGGCTCGGACCACCGCCTTGGCGACCTCCGGATCTTCGAAGTCCACGAAGGCAAAGCCTCGTGGCCGGCTGGTCATCCGGTCGAGCGGAATCGCGACCCGCGAGGCTACGCCGGTCGGCGCGAAGTGCGCTTTGATGTCGGCTTCCGTTGCGTCATACGGCAGGTTCCCCACGAACAGTCGGACTGACAATGCTCTCCTCTCTTGCAGTGGCGGGCCTTGAGACACCGGCTCGCAGAACCGATAATGTTATCAAACTCGAACGAGTTTTGGGCCCTCGGGCGATCCGGATCGAGACGCCCACGTGCTTTTCACTGCGCGGCTTCAGGCGTATGGTCCTGGGGCAGCGATGGATGCCGTCGCCCAATGAAGTAATGGTATGCGTATCCGCCGAGTACTCCGCCGATGGTCGGACCCACGATCGGGACCCACCACCAGTGGTTGGCGGCTCGAAACACGTCCCCACCCCAACCCGCCAGCGCCGTGAAGAGTCGGGGACCGAAATCGCGCGCCGGGTTGATGGCGTAGCCCGCGTTGTACCCGAACGTCATGCCGATGAGCAGCACGACCGCGCCGACCAGGACGGGAGTGACTCGGGGGTCGGGGGCGTTGTTCCGCTCGTCGGTGAGCGCGAAGATGCACCCCACCAGTAGAGCCGTACCCACGATCTGGTCGATCAGGCCGCCCGGGACGTTGCTCAGGTACGGCTGGGGGTACGTCGCCCAGATCCCCGCCGTCGCCAGCTCGCCGGTCACGCGGCGAATGCCGCCGTCGAAATGGCTGAGCGCCTCCCTGTACGTGACGAAGACCGCGACCGATGCCGCGAACGCTCCGGCGAACTGGGCTGCACAGTACGGCAGCACCTTCGACCACGGGAAGTTCCGGTGCACGGCGAGTGCGAGGGTGACGGCCGGATTCAGGTGCGCGCCAGACACGCTCCCTGCCACGTACACTCCCATCGTCACGGCCAGGCCCCAGCCGATGTTGATCGACAGATACGTCCCGGCGGTCTGGCCGCTGAGGACGACCTGGGCGACCACCCCGACGCCGAAGATGATGAGGGTGAAGGTGCCGAGGAACTCGGCCAGTAGCTCGCGGATCTCCCGACGCTGCATGCCTCTAGGGCCTCCTTCGCGAGTAGCCCGAGTGTACCCTCGATGCGACTCCTGGGGTGCGTGTGGGCGGTAGTCTACTCGATTCGGGTCCCGGGCTTCCCACACGCCATGGGAGACTACAATTACTCGGGCGGTGCTCGAGAGTTTCAAGGAGGGTCCGCGGATGAAGGCATTGGTGACCGGAGCGACAGGATTCGTGGGAAGCCGGCTGGTCGAGCGGCTGGGTGCAGGGACGCTGGTACTGAGTCGTGACGCCGATGCGGCTCGCCGCGTGCTGCCGGGTGCGACAGTTTTCGCGTGGGATCCACGACGGGGGCCGGCGCCGGCCGAGGCGTTCGAGGGCGTCGATGCCGTGTTCCACCTGGCGGGGGAGCCGGTGGCGGGCGGCCGCTGGACCGTGGGGCGCAAGGAACGCATCCGCGAGAGCCGTGTCACCGGCACCCGAAACCTCGTCGAGGGCATGCGTGCTCTGGAGCGAAAGCCGGCCGTGCTCGTGTCGGCGTCCGCGGTGGGCTACTACGGCTCGCGCGGTGACGACCTGCTCGAGGAGGATGCGAAACCGGCCGAGGGCTTCCTGGCGGAGGTCTGCCAGGCGTGGGAGCACGAGGCGGCCGAGGCAGAAACGCTCGGGGTTCGGACCGTGATGGCCCGAACCGGTCTGGTGCTCGGACGGACCGGTGGTGCCCTCAAGCCGATGGCGATGGCATTCCGTTTCGCTCTCGGGGGGCGACTGGGAGATGGCCAGCAGTGGATGCCCTGGATCCATCTGGACGACGAGGTCGGTGTGCTGCTGCACGCGGCCGGGCACGACGAGGTACGAGGACCGATGAACGTCGTGGGGCCGAATCCCGTGCGCAACGTCGACTTCACGCGTCTCCTGGCTCACGCCGTCCACCGCCCCGCCATCGCCCACGTCCCGGCGTTCGCCCTGCGCCTGCTGCTCGGCGAGATGTCAGAGATTCTGCTCGCGTCCCAGCGGGCCGTCCCGGCCGTCGCGCAGCGCACCGGTTACGCGTTCGAGCACACGGAACTCGGCGCGGCGCTCCAGGACATCATGGGGAATTGAGATTGGAGGGTGCAAGGGCACAGGGGCCCAGGGGGTGAGGCGTGAACATCGTGTAAACATCGCGTGACCCCGATCGCATGAAGCGGTCGGGGTCACGCGCGCGGGTCACCGTGTGGTCCGCGACGAAGGCCTATCGGGACTTCTCGAGATATGTCAAGAACTCGCTGTCGGTTGCGAGGATGAATATCGTGCTCGGGTCCATCGTCTTCTCGTACGACTCGAGCGATCGGGTGAAGGCGTAGAAGTCCGCGTCGCGGTTGTACGCCTCGGCGTAGGTCTCGGTCGCTTCCGCATCGGCGGTGCCCCGCAGCTCTTCGGCCGTGCGGAATGCTTCGGATGTGATCCGCTGCAGCTCACGCTCGCGCTCGCCGCTGATCCTCGCCGCCTCGCCGGCACCTTCCGAGCGGTACAGCTCGGCGATGCGTTGGCGCTCGGCGATCATGCGAGCAAACACGTCCTGCTGCACTTCCTCGACGTAGTTGATTCGCTTGAACCGGAGGTCGAGCAACTCGATGCCGAGGTCGGCCGTGGGGCCGGACGCACGCGCGAGGATCTCCTGCGCGATCTCCTGGCGGCCCTTCTCGATCGGCTCGAGGATGGCTTCCTCCTCCTCCGACTCGACCGGGACGTCCTCCGGATTCCGGTTCGTGCTCCGAACGAGCTCGATCAGGTCGTAGCTCGCCACGGCGTTTCGCGTCTCGCCGTCGAGGATGTCGTCGAGCCGTGACTGTGCGCCCCGCTCGTCACGCAACCGCTGGAAGAAGCGCAGCGGATCGACGATGCGCCATCGAGCGTAAGTGTCGACCCAGATGAAGCGCTTGTCCCTGGTCGGCACCTGGTTGGGGTTGCCGTCCCACTCGAGGAAACGCTTCTGGAAGTAGTTGGTCGACTGGATGAACGGGACCTTGAAGTGCAGGCCCGGCTCCGTGATGGCGTCGCCGATCGGGTCGCCGAACTGCGTGATGATGACCTGCTCGCCCTCCGGGACCTGATAGGCGGCGCTCGAAAACACCATCAGGCCGGCGACGGCGATCACGATGAGTGTGATGCGACTGGCGTTCATTGTCCACCTCCAACGGCGGGTGCGGGTAACGGAACCGGCGACGTGGTCGATGCGCGGATGCTCTCGAACGGAAGGAGCGGCAAGATGCCTTTCGCGTCCTTGTCGAGGAAGACCTTGCGGCCCACCCGCGGCAGCACGCGCTCGATGGTCTCGAGATACAGCCGCTGCCGCGTGACCTCCGGCGCGCGTCGGTAGGCGTCATACAGCGCCTTGAACCGCGTGCTCTCGCCCTCCGCCCGGTTGACTCGGTTGAGTGAGTAGCCCTCGGCCTGCAGGATGGTCTGCAGGGCTTCGCCTCGAGCCCTCGGTATGATCTGGTTGTACAGGGCTCGCGCTTCGTTGATCATCCGGTCTCGCTGCTGCTGGGCCTGGTTCACCTCGTCCCACGACGGTTTGACCGGGTCGGGCGGGTTCACGTCCTGGAGTACCACCTGCTCGATCGAGATGCCCATCTCGTACTGTCCCACGAGGGCCTGCAGCCGCTCCTCGACGCGGCTCTCGATCTCCTGACGACCGACCGTCAGAACCTCGGTGACCGTTCGGTCGCCTACGACCTCCCGCATGACCGCTTCGTTCATGGCCCGGAACGTATCGGTCAGGTTCCTGACCTTGAACAGGAAGTCGTAGGGATCGGACACTCGGAACTGCACGATCCACTCCACGACCGCCACGTTGAGGTCGCCCGTGAGCATCACGGCCTCGTCCCCGAACGCAGCGCTTTCGAACCGGCTCCGAACACCGGCTTCGACGGTCCGGAACCCGAACTCCTGCTTCAGTTGCCGCTGGACCGGGACCTTGGTCACCGTTTCGACGAACGGCATCTTGGCCCTCAGGCCCGGTTCGGCCGTCCGGGTGTACCGTCCCATCCGCAGGACGACGCCCACCTCTTCCGGATCGATCTGATACAGCGTGTTGAAGACCAGCATGACCGCCAGCACGCCCACGACGCCCAGCATGATCGTTCGGCCCGAGGCCGGCGGCACGCGCAAGTTACTGATGTCGATGATGTTGTCGTTGCTCATTGCATGAATCCCCTTCCAGATACCTCAGGAGCAGCTTAACAGAAGCCCGCCGGTAGGCCGAGTTCTGGTACGCTTCTTCCGGGAGGCGGGCATGGTGGGCGACATGGTTGTGCATGCACGGGCGCTACACGGCGGTGGAGAAGTGGGGCCGTTCAGGCGTTCAAGGGTTCAACGGTTCAGCGATTCGCGGTGGCCCACCCAGGCCAAGGCTCCTGCAGGCAGGCCATCCGTCCCGTCCCGTGTCCGTTCCGTGGTGTTCCGTGATCGTTCCGTGTCCGTTCCGTGTCCGTTCCGTGTTCGTTCCGGCGGTGCCCGGTGACCCCCGCCGGCTGGTGGGCGCGTGGGTTGCTCTTCGAGAATTGCAGCTGCCAGTCGGTCTGCCCGGGGCACGTGCACTTCGACCAGCTCTGCACGTACGACCGCTGCGTTGGCTACTGGGCCCTCCGGTTCGACGAAGGCGAATGCGACGGCATCGGGCTCGAGGGCGTGCGCGCCGTGGTCGTCTACGACTGTCCGCGCCACATGATCGACGGCGACTGGATCCAGACCCTCGTGATCGACGAATCGGCGTCGTCGGACCAGCGCCGCGTCGTCGAGGCGATTCTGCGAGGCGAGACCGGCGGTCCCTGGACCGTGCTTGCGCGCTTCGTGGGGAGGCGACTCGAGACCCGCTACCGGCCGATCGTGATTCAGGACAGCGACCGTCGGAAGCGCGTGACGATCGAGGGGTTGCTCGACTCGACGATCGAGGCCATTCGAGGGCGAGACCGCTCGAAGACAGTGACGTTCGAGAACATGTTCAACCAGATTCACGCCACGTCACAGGTGATCGCCCAGGGTAATGCCACATACGATGATGGAGAGATCGTGTTCGCCAACCAGGGCTCGCATGGGCTGTATTCCAGCTTCGAGTGGAAGGTAGGATCGGGGGCCGAGGATCAGGGATCGGGGACCGGCGGCTAGGAGGTCGAGGAACCACCAATCACCACCCACCATCCACCACCCACCATCCACCACCCACCAATCACCCATGACCAACGCCGTCGAGATCCTCATCCGGCGCGATCGGGCGATCGTGCTGTCGGCGGTGGGCTGCCTGGTGGCCATCTCGTGGTTGATACTCGCGCTCGGTCATGGGGGTGTCGGCATCGGCTGGGGCGTGTGGCCGTTCGCGGCCGCATTCACGATGTGGATGATCATGATGGTGGCGATGATGCTGCCGCCGGTCATGCCGTGGATCACGCTCTTCGCCTCCACGCGCCGGCGTCGAGACGCCGGCCGGCCATTCGGCGAGACGACGGTCTTCGTGGCTGGCTACTTCAGCGTCTGGCTGGCGTTCTGCGTCATGGCCGCCGCGGTGCAGCTGGCGCTGCAGGAGTTGACCGTACTGCCTGCTGGCGCGGGCGCGCTGGACAGGCCCCTCGCGGGGGGTCTGCTCGCGGCTGCGGGCGCGTTCCAGCTGACGCCGCTCAAGGCCGCCTGCCTGCGACATTGCCGGAGCCCGATCGGCTTCTTCCTGTCACGCTGGCAGGACGGTCCGGTGGGCGCGTGGCGGATGGGCGCGACCCACGGCCTGTACTGTCTCGGCTGCTGCTGGGCCCTGATGCTGTTGTCGTTCGCGCTGGGCGTGATGAACGTGCTGTGGATGGCGGCCTTGACCTTCACGCTGTGTGTCGAGAAGATCGCGCCAGCCGGCGACGCCCTCGGCCGCGCGTTCGGCGTCATGCTCATCTGCTGGGGAGCGTGGATCGTGCTCTCCCAGAACCTTTGAACCCTTGAACCCTTGAACGGTATTCATGCAATACATCTTCACCATGAAAGGTCTGGGCAAGGTGCATCCGCCCAGCAAGCAAGTGCTGCACGACATCTGGCTGTCGTTTCTCCCCGGTGCCAAGATCGGTGTCCTTGGGCTGAACGGGTCCGGCAAGAGCAGCCTCCTCAAGATCATGGCCGGCGAGGACACCGACATCATCGGTGAGGCGTTTCCGGCCGCCGGCATCTCCGTCGGCATCCTCCACCAGGAACCGGCCCTGCAAGCCGGCCAGACGGTGCGTGAAATCGTCGAGGAGGGTGTCGCCGAGACGCGTGCGCTGCTCGATCGGTACGACGCGATCAATGCGCGCTTCGGCGAGGAGCTGTCGCCGGAAGAGATGGACAAGGTGCTGCAGGAGCAAGGCACGATCCAGGAACGGATCGACGCCGTCGGCGCCTGGGAGCTCGACTCGAAGCTGGACCTGGCCATGGACGCGCTGCGGCTCCCGCCGGGTGAGACCGTCGTGGACCAGCTGTCGGGTGGCGAGCGGCGGCGGGTCGCGCTGTGCCGACTGCTGCTGCAATCGCCGGACCTCCTGCTACTGGACGAGCCGACGAACCATCTCGACGCCGAGTCGATCGCCTGGCTCGAACGCTTTCTCAAGGACTATCCGGGCACGGTCGTGGCGGTGACACACGATCGGTATTTCCTGGACAACGTGGCGGGATGGATCCTCGAGCTCGACCGAGGCACGGGTATTCCGTGGGAAGGGAACTACTCGTCCTGGCTCGATCAGAAACAGCAGCGGCTCGCCAAGGAGGAGAAGCAGGAATCGAAGCGTCGTCGCACGCTGGCGCGCGAGCTGGAATGGATCCGGATGTCGCCCCGCGCCCGCCAGGCCAAGGGCAAGGCGCGGCTCAACGCCTACGAGGCGATGCTCGGCGAGGAGACGAAAGACAAGCTGGACTCGGTCGAGATCTACATTCCGCCGGGTCCTCGGCTCGGCGATGTCGTGGTCGAGGCCCGCGGGGTCCGCAAGGCGTACGCCGATCAGCTGCTCATGGAGGACGTGACGTTCACGCTGCCGCGCGGCGGAATCGTCGGCGTGGTCGGGCCGAACGGTGCCGGCAAGACGACCCTGTTCAGGATGATCACGGGTGCTGAGCAGCCCGACGAGGGGACGCTTCGAATCGGTGAGACCGTGCAGCTCGGCTACGTGGACCAGTCACGCGATGCGCTGAAGGCGGAGCGGACGGTCTGGGAGGAGATCTCTGGCGGCGAGGACGAGCTGCAGGTGGGCAAGCGCACCGTCGCATCCCGCGCCTACGTGTCGTGGTTCAACTTCAAGGGAAGCGACCAGCAACGGACAGTCGGGACGTTGTCCGGCGGCGAGCGGAACCGCCTCCATCTGGCCAAGTTACTGCGTGCCGGGTCCAACCTGCTCTTGCTCGACGAGCCCACCAACGACCTCGACGTCGACACGCTCCGGGCGCTCGAGGATGCACTGCTCAACTTCGCCGGATGCGCCGTGGTGATCAGTCACGACCGCTGGTTTCTCGACCGGATCGCGACCCATATCCTCGCCTTCGAGGGCGACAGCCAGGGTGTCTGGTTCGAGGGGAACTATCAGGACTACGAGCAGGACCGTCGTCGCCGCCTCGGGACTGACGCCGACCAGCCGCATCGGATCAAGTATCGGAAGCTGACGAGGTAGCGTCGGCACCGGATGTGCCTTCATCGTGTCGAACATCGTGACCGTATGCCTCGTAAGTACGTGTAGGAACGGGCGCCTCTCTCGCCCCTGGGAGACCACTCGATGCTGACACGGACCCACATCCGGCCTATCAGACCGCTGGCGCTGATGGTCGCGACCGCCTGGCTCACGTTCGGCGTGGCCGTCGTACCCGCGGGCGCGACCTCGATCTTCGACGTCTTCGCGCAAGGCGACCGCGACCGGGATCGCGTCGTGCGGAGTGGGGACAAGGTCAGAATCGGCTCAGGCGTGTCGGTGGACGAAGACGAGGTCGTCATGGGCGATCTCGTGTCGGTGCTGGGGTCGGCGCGGGTCAATGGGCAGGTGACCGGTGAGGTCGTGGTCGTGCTGGGGAACCTGTTCCTGGGCCCCAACTCGCGCGTGGATGACGTGACCGTTGTAGCCGGCGAGGTGAGGCGGAGTCCCGGCGCGCGGGTTACAGGAGACTTCACGGAGGTCGGTTTCGGCCGGCTCGGTCGTGACTTATTCGATTGGGGCGACGTCCCGAGATTCCGGCTCGGCTTTCCCGAAGGCGCGGGCATTGCGTGGACGGTGTTCCGCCTGCTGTTTCTCGCGATCCTGGTTGCCGCCGTGGTCTTCGTCGCGCCCGCGACCGTGCGGCGGGTAGCCGGCCACGCCGCCGCTGCGCCCTTGAAGGCTGGGCTCCTGGGGTTCGGCATCCAGATCCTGTTCGTACCCGTCCTCGTGGTGGTGACGGTCCTGCTGGCGATCTCGATCATCGGAATCCCATTCCTCCTGCTGATTCCGTTCGTCATCCTCGGCCTCTTCGTCGCCTTGGTCATCGGCTTCAGCGGTGTAGCGTTCGAGGTCGGCCGATGGATCAGGTCTCGTGGCGGCACCGACGCGGGCAACATGTTCGGGATGGCGTTGCTGGGCGTCGTCGCGGTCGTGGCCTTCGCGCTCGTCGGTCGCGGTGTCGCGCTGGGCGGCGGGCTCTTCAGTTTCTTCGCGGCGATCGTGCTAGCGTGCGCCTTCCTCATCGAGTATGCCGTCTGGACCGTGGGGATGGGGGCGGTGGCACTGGCGGGTTTCAGCGGCAAACGGTATTCTGCTCGACCGCTGCCGCCCGGGCCGAGTGATCCGATGGGTGGCGGGGCGCCACCGGCGCCCACGACGCCTTCGGCTCAGATCGGACCACCCGCGGATCCACCGGCGCCAGCGGATTTCGATCCGGAACTCAGGATCGTCGATGGCGAGGCGCATCCCGCCGAAGGCGACCCACCCGACCGCTCATCGTAGGCGTTCGACCCTCGCGCCGTTGTCGCGGCGCGTTCAAGCCTCCGGTCTCGCGTCCGTCATTGCCGGCGCAGCCTCATCACGATCTCGGCCATCACGCCTGCCTCGAACGCTTCGACTATCCGGCGGCGGACGTCGGGATCCTCCGCGTCTCTCTCTGCCATGCGGATCTCGATGCGACTGGCCAGCGTGAGTCGATCCGCGCGTCTGGCGATGATGAGATCGAGCAGACGGCTCGAGCCTTCCGGGTCAGGGGTCAGGGATACCCGACCCGAGGCGTCCAGCCGCACGTCGGTTGCGGTTCCGAGCGGCGTCCCTGAGGCTGCTCCAATCTCCGATATCAGCAAGGTCATCGTGGTCGTCCGACCCGCTCCGTTGGCACCCAGCAACGGTGCGAGGTCGCCCAGGATCTCGAAGCGCAGCCGTTCGATCGCCGATCCCCGGCGGTCGAACAGGAGGCGATCCTCCAGTCGCTCGACGTCGTCGAGGTCGATGTCCATCGACGAGGTCAGCACGATCCGATCGCCGCTCGCCATTCGCCCCGGCGTCGGGGACAACGTGACCTCGAGGGTGACGTCCTCGGTCCCGCCGTTTCGCGGCTGGACCCCCCGTGTCTCCACCGATCCGGCGGCCAGCCAGATCCCTACTGCGGTCGCGATTGCTCGTGCGCCTGTCGTCATGATCGTCTCCAGCGGGAACTATGGTCTGCCGGGCTTCACCGGTGGTCCGAGCGATTGCCTCACCTCGTGGACTCGAGAGGCTCTTCGTCGAACTTGATCAGGATGTACATGAACGGCTCGGACGGATCGATGACCAGGTGGTGCGAGACGGCCTCGGGCACGTGGACGATGTCGCCCGGGTCGAGCGTCTGGCTGCGGCCCCCGCGGATGGCCGAGCCTCGGCGCTGCTTGCGTGGCAGGTGCTGCGGCTCCACGAGCTCGCCACCAATTACGAACGTGGCCCGGCCCCGCGTGGCGATGTAGAGGTCTGACTCCGTCTCGTGGAACTCCGCGGTCCCGGTCTGTCCGCGGAGCACGAGGTAGATCGAGTGGCCCTCGTAGGTGCCGATCGTCTCGTAGATCATCGCCTGGTCGCCCAGCCGCTCCTCGAGCCGGTCGGCGGCCGCTTCGACCCGGGTGGCGCTCCAGAGCACGTAACCCTCGGGACTTTCCACCGAGTCGGTTGCGGTGGATTGGGCCATCGCGACGGCCGGAGCGAACGCCACCATCGCCACCATCGCCACCATCGCCACGAGCAGCAGTCGGTGCATCGAACCTCCTGGAATGACGCCAGGGTAGCAGGCGCGGGCCCATCCGGTCGAGCGTGGGCGATGACAATTCTGTAGACGGGCGCCCATATTGTGCCCCCTTGGTGTGCCCAGGCGAGGACGAAGTACCCCAATCTGCGCATGTCCACCCGTGACCGAAAACTGGGCACGTTTCTCTAAAGGCAACAGATGCAGCGCGTTCTGGCCGCGCCTCAGATGCGCCGCTGATCTGGTAGCGAACTTGCCTAAGAGAAGGCCGATGGGTAACCGTGGACGAACCATTTCGACGCTCTTCTTGCTCGCCGGCCTGCTGCCTATGGCCGTCGGGTGTGCTCCGAGTCGAACGCGGGTCCAGACCGCTCCAGCTTCCGACATCACCCTGAAGATCCGGCTGGGCAACAGCAAGAACGACAAGGTCGTTCGGGTCCGGCTCGAGGAATACGTCTACGGCGTCGTCATGGGCGAGTCCTGGGTCCCCAAGGAGACGCCGGCCGTGCAGAAGCGGATGCTGAAGCTCCAGGCGCTGCTGGCGCGCACCTACGCGATCTCGAACTTGCGTCGGCACGCGAAGGAAGGCTTCCATCTCTGCTCGACGACCCACTGCCAGCTCTATCGACCGCCGACGAAGCGAACGGCGGTGACGGAGATCGCGCGCGTGGCGGTCATCGAGACTGCCGGGCGGCTCATCGTCGACCGTCACAATGGACGGCCAATTCAGACTCTCTTCCACGCGAGCTGTGGCGGCCACACCAGCGGCGCCGAGACCGTCTGGGGTGGCACCGGTGCCTCGAACCTGCGGCCGGTCAAGGATGCCTTTTGCACGCGGGAGGCTCACGCGCACTGGCAGTTCGAGATCGACCGGAAGCGGCTCAGTGACGCGTTGAATCGCCGTCGGGCCACGAAGGTGGGTGGCACGGTCAAGGAAATCAAGGTCATTGCGCGAGATGCGGGTGGTCGCGCCCAGCGCGTCCGGATCAAGGGCAATCGCACCATCGAGGTACGTGGCGAGGATCTTCGGTCGGCGCTCACCAGTGCGTTCGGCGTTCGGACGATCAAGAGCACTCGGCTCGAGGTGCGACGACGCGGCGGAACGTTCGTGTTCGCCGGCGCAGGCTTCGGGCACGGTGTCGGGCTGTGCCAGGCCGGCGCCCTTTCACAGGCACGCCGGGGTCGCAGCACCGACGAGATCGTCCGCTTCTACTACGCCGATGCGCGCATCGAGTCGAAGCCGCGTGTCCTGCTCGCGAACTGACACGGGCTCGAGCCGCTCGCTCGGACTCTGGGCTCGGCTTTCGGTTTGCAGTCTTCAGTCTTCAGTCTTCAGTCTTTCACGCCCTGAGCCCTCGGGCCCTGATCCCTGATCCCCGACCCCCGGTATTGGGCGTGACCACCAAGCCCCCCGTGGCGCTGACCGGCGCCAAGGTGCGGCCCACGGTGAAGACATCGAACGGCGCCGAAGCCTCGGTTCGTCGGGACGCAGCTCCGGGTACCGTACGCGTCCGTGAAAACACCTCGAAGGGCCCGGCGAAATCGAGTACCTCGACGTCGTCGAATATCAGGATGCCGACGGCGACTAGTGGCATGGTCGGGCACCCGGCATGATCCCATCACCCGTCACGAGCCAGCCCCGAGCGTCGGATACACCTCCCTGACGAGATGGTGGCGCAGTTCACGGTCGACGAAATGCCCGTCGTTCTCCGTCGTGGCTGGTGTGTTGCAGACCACGATCGAGGCCGTCCGTGAGGCGAGATCGATCCAGAGGTTCGAGTAGAAACCGTTCTGGCTGCCCGTGTGGCCCGCCAGTTCCCGGCCTTCGAACCGCTCCAGGAAGAAGATGAGCCCGCTGCGGAGGTCGGGACTCTGTGCTGAGCGACCGATCTGCGGGGCGAACATCTCGTCGAGCGATCCGCGAGTGAGCACGTGCGCATGCTCGCGCGCTCTCCCCGGCTGGCCCATCAGAAAGTTGACGTAGCGCACCATATCGGGCATCGGAGCGTTCAGGCCACCGTTCGACACGGTCACACCCGTATTGAAGTCGAACCGTGCCTCCTCGAGACCGCTCTCGCCATGCCGGTAGCTGTGCGAGCGATGCGGCCTCAGGTGTCTCGGTGACGTGTCGAAGTAGCTGCGGTGCATCTCGAGCGGCTTCAGGATGTGCTTGTCGATGTAGGTCTCGAACGGCTCGTCCGCCAGGCGCTCGATCGTCATGCCCAGAAAGATGATTCCGGGGTTGGAGTAGCGGTACCGGCTCCCGGGATCGAACTCGATCTGCGTGTAGGGCAGCATCGCGACGAGCTGGTCGTAGCCGGGCGGTTCGAATGGGTGCCACGGCTGGTCACCGCCCCACGGCCAGGTGCCGCCGCGCAGACCGGAGCTGTGGGTCATGAGGTGCCGGATCGTGATCTGCGTCGCGTCCCCGAATGGGTTGTAAACCGCGCGAAACTCTGGCACGTAGCGCTCGATCGGATCGTCCAGATCAAGCAGACCCCGATCGCGAAGCTGCATGATGGCAATGCCGGTGAAGGTCTTCGTGATCGAGGCCCAATGGAAGATCGTGTCCTCGTCGACCGGGACCTCGCCGTGCAGGTTCTGGAACCCGGTCATCTCCCGTCGCACGACGTGGTTGTCGTGCACGACCGTGACGCTGCTGCCGACGATGTGATGCTCGTCGACCAACTGGTGGTAGAAGGCTTGGAATGCGGACCATGCCTCGTCCGCATCCGTCGCGGGCCCAATCGCCAGCGGCACGGCCGTCAGCGCGGCGCCGGCCACGAGAGCTGCCAGAATGATTCGCCGCCGGACTCCTCTCGCAGCCGCCGCTGTCATCGTGTACGTCATGGATCCGCCTCACACTTCCCCAAGAACCATTCAACACTCAGCATTCGACATTCAGCATGCAGCATTCAACATTCAACACTCGACATTCAACATTCGACATTCCTAGTTATGAAACTCCCCGATGACCAGGTGCCCGTCGGCCAGCGGAAACGTGCGCACCGTGATCGTCTCGTCGTTGAATCGCAGCCGCACCGGGCGGCTTGGTCCTGCCGGGAAGCGGCGGGTGATCCATGACGTGGTGGGGACGCCCTCGACGACTCCCTCTGGCACTGTGCCGTCGATCGTGAAGCGGTCGCGCCCGTGTCCGAAGTAGCCGCGCGGACGACTCATGGCGACGAACGACTCGGCGTCTCGTTCCGGCTCGTTGACCGGCTGGAGTCGAAGATTGACGTGCCGGGTCGACCGCGGGAATGGCGAGTGGTAGACGTGGAGGGTGGGGTAGCCCTCTGCAGCCGCCACCAGCTCGTAGAAGGCCGTGGGGTTCGCGGCGAACGGCCCCCACTGGCCGCTGTCGCCGATCTCGCCTTGATGGACCGGCGTCCCGAGGCGGCTCCCGCTGTTCGGGTCGACCTCGTAGACCGCCACCGTGGCACCGGCCAAGGGCAGGTTCGTCGCGTCCCCGTTCGCGAAGCCGCTCACGACGCCGTCCAGCTCCGGCCGCGCCTCCGGCACGGGGTCGACCGTGGTCGGCTCCCGTCCGGTGATGACCCGGTACATTTCGCGGAACGCGCGCGGATGGTACGCGACCTCCCGATGGTCGAGTCCGTCCAGCACGATGTTCTCGGCCCCGTCCAGCGCCGGACTGTCGTAGCCTCCGCCGGTCACGCCGGTACGTGACGCTTGGCCGGGCTGCGCGTACTTGTCGTTGGTGTCACTGCGAATCGTGACGAACCGGACGTCCGGGTGGACCTCGGATCCGTCGTTGAGATCGCGCAGAAAGCGGCCGTGACCGTTCCATTCGCTGTCGGGCTCGCCGTCCGAGACGACGATGCCATGATTCGGCGTGCCGCAGAGGATGGCGATCGCGGTCTGGGCGTGGCCGCCCGCATTCTTGATGTAGTTCCGAATCGTGTTGCCGCCACGGGAATTCCCGACCAGCACGACGGAGTTCTGACCGGTTTCGAGGAGGACGCGGTCGACCGCCTCCGCCAGCTGTGCCATCTGGTCCGCGGTGCTACTCCGATTGTCCTCGGACACCGTGTCCCGCGCCGGGGCGGCCGGATGGCGCATGTCGATCGCGAACAGTCGGCGGGGGTCATAGCCGTTGGATTCGAACCGCCACAACGTCGTGATCCACAACGCGGCGCTATCGCCGTTTCCGTGAACGAAGATGATTGGTGGCGACTCGTCGATCTGCCCCGCGAGGGGAGACGCGACGGCGAGCGCAACCGCGAGCGTCCCGAGGAGGGACGCGGCCTGAAGGATCCGCATGTCGGTCATGACGGCGCTCACATCCGATCACCGGCTCGTCCGCAGGTCCAAGGAGCGACGGACAACTCCAGCCTTCTCCGACCATGCCACCACGGTCGCGGTGGCCGGGGCGCTCGGATCCACCGGCCGCACGGTCCACCGTACGGGCGGAGCCGTTGCCGCTCGGCCGTCCCGGGCGCCCGGCAGGAAGTCGAGTGTGCGCCGGCTGTCGCCAGTCACCAGCTCCGCGTTGTCGAGCTCGAGGCGTAACTCGGGCGGTCGCGCGGTCTCTAGCACGAAGCGGGCGTGCGCCGTCGCCGTCGACATCCAGCCTACATTGCCCGCCGTGGCCTCGACCGTGACGCCGTCCACCGTGGGCTCGGCACGTGCGTCGACGATCACCAGCCGGGGAAGCCGCTCGGCGAACGACAGGACCCAGCGCGCGTTGCGCTCGAGTTCTTCTTCGATCAGGCGCTCGGGTGGGTTCGAGACCGACCAGCGGTCCCAACCGCCCAGCTCGACTTCCCCGAGCTGCGGGTGGTCGAATCGATACCAGTCGATGAATCCCTGGCCGCCGAGCGTCTCGGCATCCCAGGCAAAGAGCGCGGTGCCGCCCCGTTGCATGGGATGCTTCCACATCTCGGTCGTCATCGCCAGGACGCCGAAGACGTTGGACGCCCAGTCGTTGAAGACACCGTGGCCGGGGCTCATCAGGTCGACGATCGGCTGTTTCTCGAACGCGTAGTGGTCGTAGCCGGTGAGCTCGATCCCTCGACGAGCGATGGCATCGTAGTCGTCGAGATCGGCCTGTGGGAAACCCCACGCCTGACCGGACAGGGTCGGAAATCTGAGGAGGAGGCCACCGCTCGTGTGGAACGTGTGCACGGCCGCGATCGTCGGACGCGACGTGATGTAGGACACGAGTGCGTGCGTTTCCGGCTCCGACAACGGAAACGGCCCCGATGCGAACTGCGCGGCACTCCAGTTCGACGGGAAGTTCCGGTTGAGGTCCACGCCGCCCACTCGGTCTTCGTTGAACCGACCGTCGCCGTCGTTGTCGATGCCCTCGGTCTCCACGCGGTAGGACGGACCCGCGGCCGCGGAAGGTGATCGTCGCACCATCAGTCGTGGCTCGTCTGTCGAGATGACCCACGGACCATCGGGATCGGGCACGCGCATTCGCAGGATTCGGCCGTCCTGGTCCAGGTCCTCCGGTGGGTCCTCATCGACCCGTCCGTCGTCGTCCTCGTCCGTGGGGCGGGCGTTCCAGCGATGGTTCTCCGGCGTCGCGGTCGAGATCACGCGGCCGTCGGGATTGACGACAGGCACGATGAAGAATGTCCGGGTGTCCATGAGCTCGCGGACGGCGGGATCCGTTTCATAGCGACGGAGCAGGAGGTCGATCATGTACAGGGCGGCCTCCCCGCCAAGCAGCTCGCCGCCATGAATGTTGCCGTCGATGTAGAACCCCGGCTTGTCCGCGCTCGGCCCGGTCTCGGGATTGTTGATCTCGACCGCGTAGATCGGACGACCCTCCCGGCTTCGACCGATCTCGATCAGGGTGGACAGTCGATCGTGGGCTGCGGTCAGTTGTTGGAGGACGCTGAGAATTTCGGGATACGTGTGATACCGGTCGAAACCGATCGACGCGTCGGTCGATTGTCCGCGTCCCGCGATCGTCCAGCCGGCCACCGTCGCGACCACGATGAGGATCCCGGCTCGACTCGACCGACGCCGCCGGTCAGGGTTCCGCATATGCACCAAGCTGCAGGGTGGCCGTGAGGGTCAGCTCCCGGCCGTTTCGGCTCACGAGCAGGGCGTAGTCGCGCGGAGTGCCGGTGAGCTCCCTCAGGAGCCAGCCATGCAGGACGTCGAGGCCTCGACCCACGAAGAACGGCTCGTCGTCCACCTCGAGCAGGAGGTCGCCCGGCTGGAGGTTGGACGCGGCGAACGGGGACTGATCGTCCACCGCGTCGATGCGTACCGCGGCGCGCTCCCCCGGTAGGGTCACGTCGTCGACCTCGGTGGTCAGGGTGCCCTCGAGGCCCAGGGACGGGAAGCGCTCCTCGAGCGCTCGAACCGCGTACATCTCCCAGAACGAGAGCGTGCCTTCGTCGTGCCGAGGTGTCAGCGTCGTCCAGAGGCGCTGGCCCTCGGCGATCGACGTCTCCCACTGCGGGATTTCGACGTCGAGCACCGCCGAGAATATCCTGCCGGTGTCTCCGAGGCGCTTCGCCTGGTCGACGGCGACCCAGACCGAGCGATCGACGCGACGATCCTCCACCTGGATGCCATTGATTCTGACCTGCACCGGACGGTCGAGGTCGACCAGGCGATCGTGCAGGAACAGGCGGATGCGTCGTGCCCACCGGACTGTCACGTCGATCTGGTTCTCGGCCGGTACGACCGATGCTCGCACGACGGCTTGCCGAGTGTCTGGCTCGATCCAGTAGAACCTCCGCGCCGGGGCCACGATGCCGTGATGGGGTACGCGCAGCACGGTCCGGGGATAGACGGCCCGCGGTCGGTCGGCCAGCCAACGGAGGACGTCGGGGTAGTGCTCCTCGAAGCCCTCGTGTGAACGCTCACCGAACTCGCGATAGGTGACGTCGTAGCCGAACGTCGTGAGGATGGCGTTCAGCGCGCGCGGTCCGTCGATCGCGCGGATGTTCTGATCGCGCTCCCCCTCGAGCACGTAGGTGGGCACATGCGTCAGGTTTCGGAGCAGGTGCTCGCGCGACTCGCCCTCGGTCGACACGGGCACGATGGCTGCTAGCCGATCCGGCATGGCGGCCGCGTAGGCGATCGAGAAGTTCGAGCCGAGCGAGATGCCCGTGGAGACGACGCGATTTGGGTCGACGCGGTACCGCGTGCAAATCCCGGCGATGGCGGTCAGGACATCCTCGGGGCGCAGCACTTCGTATGGCAGCCGATCCTCGGTTCGCGGGGCGACCGCGACGACGCTCGTCATGACCGGGGCGGCGACGATCCAGCCGGCCGCGTCGGCCGCCTGGCTCCAGGCCTGCAGCATGCGCTCGGCTCCCTGGCGCGCCTGGTCGGCGTTGCCTGGTGGGCCGCCGTGCATCGCGATGAGCAGCGGCCAGCTCGTCTCGTCGTGATACCGCGACGGCAACTCGACGATCATGAGCAGTTGCCGTCCTCGGGCAGTGTGATGTCGAGTTCTTCCCTGAGCGCCGGACTCTCCCGGTCTTCGAACCTGCGCCCTGCGCGCAGGACCGCCTCGGTCTCGTGAAAGGCCATGCGCGTGACGGCCGCCAACGTCGTGTCGTTCTGGAGCGAACGGCAGGCGGTGGTCCTGGCCGCCGCGTCCTCCGACCAGAGGCACGCGCGTATCCGATCGTCGACTGCGGGCTGCGCGAGCGGTCGCGATCCGAGGACGGTCGTGAGAGCCAGGGCGGCAACGACCGCCCCTGTCGATCGGGAGACGCGCGGAGCAGTTGCAGGTGGGCAGCGCATCAGTGGGGCTCGAGTCGTCAGGATAGCACGGGGCGGCGACCGCCCCCGACGTGACGGACCTGACGTGACGGACCTAGCGGCGTGACCTGGCGCGGGGGACGGCGGTCGCAGGGTCGTGATATTCTTCACGCCTTGCTCTGAGCTGGCGAGTTGGGTCCGGCTGGCTCAAGGCTCGAGCGCACCCCGCATGAGCGATCAGGATTCGTTTCGGGCAGAACCCGTACAGCCAGCGAGTAGCCTCGGCCGCGTCCTCGCGGTCGCCTGCTTGCTGTTCATCTTTCTGCTGGGCGTCCGGGGACTTGGTGATGGCTTCAAGCTCCTCGGCTCGGATCTCCTCGACGCGTTCTTCAGCGCCACCGCCAACCCGTTCATCGGTCTCATCGTCGGTATTCTCGCGACGACGCTCGTGCAGAGTTCGTCGGTCACGACATCGATGATCGTCGGTCTCGTGGCTGCGCCGGAGAGCCCACTGCCGCTGGCCAACGCGGTCCCGATGATCATGGGGGCCAACATTGGCACGACGGTGACCAACTCGCTGGTGGCGCTGGGACACATCGGTCGTCCCGACGAGTTCCGGCGCGCGTTTGCCGCTGCCACGTGTCACGACTTCTTCAACTACTTCGTCGTGGTGTTCCTGTTGCCGCTGGAGCTTGCCACCGGCATGCTCCGGACCACGGCCGTCACGCTGGCGTCGTCGCTCGAGGGCCTGGGCGGCTACAAGTACGAGAGCCCCTTGAAGTCGGCGCTCCAACTCGGCATGGCACCGATCGACGCTGCGGGCGGGTGGCTGTTCGCCCAGGGCATCGGTCGCGCCGGATTCGTGATCGTCGTGAGCGCGCTGCTGATCTTCGGGGCGCTCTACTTGCTCGTCCGGGTGATGCGGTCCGCCATGCAGAGCCGCGTCGAGCGCTTCATCACGGGCGTCCTGGGCTCGAGCGCGATCATCTCCATGGTCGTTGGCGCCGTCGCAACCGTCATGGTACAATCGAGTTCCATCACGACATCGTTGCTCGTTCCGCTGGCGGGAGCAGGCGTCATTACGCTCCGCCAGGCATTTCCGATCACGCTCGGAGCCAACGTCGGCACCACCGTGACGGCGTCACTGGCCTCGCTCGCCGTGTCCGGCCCGAACGCCATTGCGGGCATCCAGATCGCGCTCGTTCATCTGCTGTTCAACCTCGCCGGAACACTCATGGTCTATCCGTTCACGCCGATCCGAAACCTTCCGATCACCGCCGCACAAGCACTGGCCGCGGCCGCGACGAGGTCGCCTGCGCTCGCGGTCGGCTACGTGATCGGGCTGTTCTATGGCGTGCCGGCGTTGCTCGTGTTCGTGGACCGATTCTTGTTCCCGTGATTGAGGGCCCTGGGAGGCGCCTATGTTCCGTCAACTGCTCAGCATCTTTCGTAGCGGCGATCCCATGCACACGCTGGGCGAGGACTTCGTACGGATGCTCAAGCTCGCCGAGAACATGACGACCTCGGCGGGGCAGATCTTCATGGGCGAGGAGACGTCCGAGCCGAGCCGCCTCCAGGTCTACGAGTTCGATGTGCAGGTCAACAAGCTCGAGCGCGACATCCGGAAACGCATCGTGGCGCATCTGTCGATCCCGGGCAACACGAGCGACGCGGCGCATTCGCTACTCCTGATGAGCCTGGTCAAGGATGTGGAGCGCGTCGGAGACTATGCCAAGAATCTGTCGGAGACCGCCGAGATCCAGAGCGGGGTGATCCCCGATGATGACAACGGCCGCGAGATGCGCGACATCCGCGAGCAGGTCGAGGTCGCCTTCGCCGCGGTTGCCGATACGTTCATCACGTCCGACCATGAGCGCGCGCTCGCGTTGATCGAGAAGTGCCGCGGCACGGCACAGCGGTGCGACGCCCTCGTGTCGAGGGTCAGTCGATCCGAGTACGACGCCAGCACGACGGCCGCTCTCGTCCTCGGTGCCCGCTACTACAAGCGGATCAACGGTCACCTGCTCAACGTGCTGTCGAGTGTCGTTATGCCGGTGTACAAGGTCGATTACTACGATGAGGACGAGATTCCGAAGGATCTGAAGAGCGACTGAACGCCCTCGACCTGCGTCTACGGACGCTCCCGTGGACCCAACCGCCTATCTCGCACGCATCGGCTACGACGCGGACCCCGCGCCGTCCCTGCGGACGCTTCGCCGCCTCCACCGCGACCACCTCACCCACATCCCGTTCGAGAATCTCGACATTCATCTCGGTCGCTCGATCGGCTTGGATGCGCCGTCGATGTTCGACAAGATCGTGACACGCCGGCGCGGGGGATTCTGCTATGAGCTCAACGGCCTCTTCGCCTGGCTGCTGGAGCAGCTGGGCTTCGAGGTCAGCCGACACTCGGCCGGCGTGATGACGGACGGTCGCGTCGGGCCCGAGTTCGATCACCTGGCGCTGCTGGTCCAGCTCGACGAACGCTGGTTGGTCGACGTGGGGTTCGGACAGTCGTTCCGCGATCCGCTGCGGCTCGTCGATGGCATCGACCAGATGCAGGGCGACGACCGCTATCGTTTGGTCCAGACGAAGCAGGGCGTGTGGCTGACCGGGCGGCGCGGCGACGAGCCGTGGGCGACGCTCTACCGGTTCAGCCTCACCGCGAGCACGCTCGCAGAATTCAGCGACATGTGCCGACACCACCAGGAGTCGCCAGACTCGTCGTTCACCCAACAGCGTGTTTGTTCGATCGAGTCGACCGGGGGCCGCGTGACCCTGGCGGGAATGACGCTGATCGAGACCGTCGGCGACGAGCGGCGCGAGACGCCAATCGGCTCGGATGGAGAGTACCGACAGATCCTGCTCGAGCGGTTCGGGGTCGAGCTCGGGGGCGCCGAGTGGAGGCGCCGAGTAGAGGGGGGACGGCGCGGCGCAGGAGCCTCAGGAACTCGGGGCTCGGGGCTCAGGGCTCAGCGTTCGGACGGCGAGTCCGGCTGACTGCGTGATCCCGTCAAGCCCTAAGCCCTGATCCCTGATCCCAGCGACCTCGGCTCTGCTCAGCTCGCTTTGCGTTGTGCGGGCGGCGTGTCGCGGAGTTCGCCGATCAGTGCGTCCAGAACGCTCGCCGCCTCTTCGTTGGCGATCTGACAGGTGCCGGCCGCCTGATGGCCGCCACCGCCTCGGGCCAGCATGCGTCGACCGATGTCGATCGTCGACGACCGGTTGAAGATGGACCGTCCGACCGCGAACACCGTGTTCAGGCGCTCGCGACCCCAGATCGCGTGGATCGAGATGTTTACCTGGGGCTGCAGGGCGTAGACCATGAAGCGGTTACCGGCGAAGATCGTGGTTTCCTGGCGCAGGTCGACCACCCCGACGTTGCCGTAGCGTGTGGTGCAGCGGCTGAGCTGCCCGATGAACTGGTCGTGGTGCTCGAAGTAGAGCTCGACCCGCTCGTCGATGTCCGGCAGCTGGAGGATCTCCTCGATCGGATGGTTTCGGCAGTGGTCGATCAGCCGCATCATCAGGTCGTAGTTCGAGATCCTGAAGTCGCGAAAGCGACCCAGTCCGGTGCGCGCGTCCATCAGGAAGCTCAACAGTTCCCAGCCTGACGGCAGGAGGACGTCCTCCAGCGTGTACCGCGCCGAGTCGGCCTTATCGACGGCCGCGAGCATGGCCTGGGACACGTTTGGTAGGCGCTCCCGCCCTCCGAAGTAGCGGTAGAGCACGCGACTCGCGGAGTCGGCGTCGGGATCGATGATGTGATTCGGATGCGAATTCGCGACCCGGAGCATCTCGCTGTGGTGATGGTCGAACGCGAGGTGTGCCGTCTCGACGAACGGCAGATTGGTCGTGATGTCGCCGGGTCCGATGTCGACCTTGCCATCCTGGACATCCTTCGGATGCACGAAGGTGACGTCGTCGATGAGATCGAGATTCTTCAAAATGACCGCGCAGACGAGGCCGTCCATGTCGCTGCGAGTGATGAGCCGATACTTCGTTGCCATTGAATCTCCCCGGTTGATCGTCGAGCGGCTGGCGGCCGGGAACGACCGGCGCCCGCCGTCAGATGTCACTGGGCACGGACCCACGCACCCGTCTAGCCTTATCGGCCGGATCGGTCTCCTCTATTAGGCCGATCACGCGTGACCTAGCCTGTCACCCCGCTCGCCTACCCTGTCCTGAGGCCGGGGCGTCGTCCGGCGGGGCGCGGCCTACCGCGTAGCGGGGTCGCCCGGGTGGGCCTCGGCAGATGGCTGGCAGATGGCTGTCAGCGGGAAGGATGTGGGGGGATGCAGTCGATCGAGCGTGGTCAAGGGCCTGAACTGTCGGCTCTGGAGCAACCATCCAAGCAATCGGCGGAGCCGACGGGGCCAGTGCAGGCCCGGCTGGACCTGGGACGGCTGGGTCTGGTCGTCTCGGGCCGTCCGGCTCGGAGAGGCCACGTCCCCGCCACGTCACGGTGCGATACCACCCGACGGACCCGGTTCGACCCTCCCGGAGTGCCCAGCCTACCCGGCGTGCCCGGCGTGGCTGGTGTGACGACGCGGTGCGCGGCCTGCCGGCAGGGTCAGGCTCGACACCGGTATCGCGGCATCGTCCAGGCCGACGATGCGGATGTGCTGTGCTACCGGTGCTACCGGATGGAGGTGGCGCGACACCGGGCCGCGCTCGGCGCCCTGCGTCTCGTGGCGGCTGCGGCACGGTCCTCGTCGAGCCGACGCCTGGTCAGTGGCGGGGAAGGAGCGGAGAGCGGAGGCCGGGGCCGACGCCTGGCGTCGCGATCGGGTGAGCCCCACAGGGCGCCGGTCTGGGTGGACTGAGGTCCACTGCGATACACTGCGGCGACCTCCGGGCCACGATCACTGCCCCGGGGGCCCCACGCCGATGCGCTGCTTCACCCATCACGACATCGAGGCCGTGGCCGTCTGCAAGAGTTGCGGTCGCGGCCTCTGCCCGTCCTGCGCCGTCGAGGTCGATCCCGGCATCGCCTGCCGCGATCGGTGCGAGGAGGAGGTGCGCTCGCTCAACCGCGTGATCGCACGAAACAAGACCGCGTACGAGAAGACCAGCGGCGCCTACAGACGGGTCGCCTCGTTCTATGCCCTCGTCGGCGGCGGCTTCCTGTTCGGCGGCGTCCTCGACTGGCGCGGTTTCTCGTGGGTGCTGCTGCCCGCCAGCCTCATCTTCTTCTTCTCCGCCTACGTGCACTACTCGACCGGCCGACGCTTCGAGCGCGAGTAGCCCTCAGAAAACGTACGAGATGGCCATCACGATCGCGATGTCGTTCTTCTTGATGTCCGGCGTTGGCGGCGCGTTTTTGAAGCTGTCGAGGAACTCGATGCTGAGCTGGCTGCGCGCCGTGATGGCCGTCACGAGCCCCGCCCTGAAGGTATAGAGTCCGTCGTTGAAGTCGTTCATCTTCCACAGCGCCGAGACCGATTGCGTGACCGAGGACGTCTCGGACAGCTGCAGATCGAACCGCTCGCCGGCCGTCACGGCACCGCTCGTGAGCAGTTCGAACCCCGGATTCCTCTCCCACACGACGCCGACGCCGCCGTCCACCGACAGCAGCGCGACGTCGGTCATGTAGAGCTTGTGGCCGACCCCTGCCGTCGGGGCGAGGAGGTAGTCGATCGACTTGAAGGTGTCGCGTAGGTAGTCGATCTGCCCGAAGAAGAACGTGCGTTCGGAGTAGGAGTACTCGTCCCGAAAGGCGAACGCCGAACGGTTGACGATCGTCTCACCGTCATTCGAGCCCCGCAGGTAGAGTCCATCGGCCCTGATGATGTTCTTCGTGGAGGGGTCCCGAACCAGCTCGAACCCCAGATTGAAGTTGCTGGTGTCGGCGTTTCCGCTGGTCAGTGCAAGTCCGGCGCCGACCTTCCCCTGCCAGAGCGGCGTCGCTTCGGCCGGGGCCTCCTGGGCGAGGGCGGGTTCCACCAGACCACCGAACGAAAGAACCGACAGGACGGCGAAACGGGCGAGTGATCCCATGAGGCCATTATCCTTGTGAGCCGCATCTCCGCGCGCAACCCTCCCCGTCGTGCGGGTCCAGTCACGACGCCGGCGGCTGGTGTATGTGGACCCGAGCGGGTAGACGAAGGTCACACGCGCCCGGTAGTGGCACCCTAGATCAACTTTCGGGGCGGCGCTCTCGTCCAATCACTCAGACATTCGACTGGGACGCGCTCGGCCTCGGACGACCCGCGTGTCCGCGGCCGAGACGGAGGGATGAGTACGGGGGGATGAGTCATGAACAGGAACATGTTGCGGCACTCGATTAGCCGGGTCGTCGTCGGAGCGGCGATTCTCGGCCTGATCCCGGCGATGCTGCCGGCGGCGGCGATGGCACAGACCGAGGGCTCCTTCGAGCGCACGCTCCAGGTGGACGGGCCGGTGGACCTGGACGTCGCCACTGGCTCAGGGGACATCACGATTCGAGCCGGCGGTGACGGTGAGGTGCAGATCACGGGTCGGATGCGCCCTAGCTCCGACTGGCGCCGGGACACCGAGCAGGTCGCGGAGACCATCCGCGCCCTCGAGCAGGACCCGCCGATCGAGCAGACGGGCAACACGATTCGGGTCGGCCACATCGACGACCGGGACCGTCGCGAGGGGCTTCGGATCAGCTACGAGATCACGGTTCCGACCCAGACCCGCGCCGAGTCGCACACCGGAGCCGGCAGCCAGACAATCGCCGGCATCGCCGGCCCGCTCGACGCCGGCGCTGGGTCCGGCAGCCTGGAGCTCACGGACATCGGAGGCGACGTCGAAGCCAACGCCGGCTCCGGGACCGTGACGATCGACGGGGTCGAGGGCGACGTCGAGGCACGCACCGGTTCCGGCTCGATCCGGATCGACGGCCTCACAGGCGGCCTGGACGCCCGAACCGGAAGCGGCAGCATCACCGTCGAGGGGGTGCCCGTCCGCGAATGGTCGCTGCGTGCTGGCTCCGGCACTCTGACAGTCGACATTCCGGACGACACGGCGTTCGATCTGCGTGCCAGGACGAACTCCGGCGGGATCGACTCCGATCATCCGATCACCGTGCAGGGTCGCATGGGTCGCCGCACGTTGGCGGGCAGCGTACGTGGTGGCGGCGTGCTCCTGGACCTGTCCACCGGCTCGGGCAGCATCCGGATACGGTAAGACGGGCGGGGGCCAGGGGCCCGGGGCCGGGGACCGGGGATCGGGGCTGGTCGGCCGGGGGTCGGGGCCCCGTCGCGTGGTCCAGCCCTACGGATGTGTACGCGACAGGACGTAGGGCACGAGCTTCAGCCGAGCGGTTCGTCCGTGGGGTCGCGTAGCGCGAGGCTTTCAGCCGAGCGGCTCTCCCGTACAAACGACGGGCCGGGCTCCCGGAGAGATATCCCCCGCGGCGCCCGGCCCGTTCGACCGTCCCTCCTTTGTCTCGTCGACTACTGAATCAGCACGTTCGCGGTCGCCAGCTTCTCGCCGACCTCGAACAGGTTCCCCCAGACGATGTTGCGTGCGTCACCCCAGACGATGTGGTTTGCCCACGCATCGATGTTCTGGTAGACCGTGTCGCCCCACACGATGTGGTCGCCCCACACGATGTGCTGCGCCCAGGTGTACGTCTGGCCGTTGAGCGCCGTGCTCGGGTTCACCGGCCCAGTCAGCCACCACTGGTCGGCCGGCGCCGACGGGTCGATGGCGCGTGCCAGCTCGATCGCGCCAACCGGATTGAGCGTCCCCGTGCCCTGCGTCAGCGCGTCGTGCGGCACACCCTGCGCGTCGGACAGCGGAATGGCGCTGAACTGCAGGATCGCCTTGACCGCGTTCGGCGTCAGATTGCGGTTAGCTTCGAGCAGCAGCGCCACCGCGCCGCTCGTCACGCCCGTGGCCATGCTCGACCCACTCAGCACCAGGTAGTCGTGCCCGCCCGTGCCCTTCACACTGGTCGCGATTCCCGCCAGGTAGCTCGACTCCTGCGTCTCGGACGGCAGCCGATGGCCAGGCGCCACGAGATCCGGCTTCGCGAACCCGTCGTACCATGTCGGCCCGCGCGAGCTGTATGCCGCCACATGGTCGTCGGTCAGCTGGGTCGTCCCCTTCGTGTCGACCGAGCCCACCGTGATCGCCGACGGCGCGTTGCCCGGCGACGTCAGGCCGGCGTAGCCGACCTCGCCCGTCTCCGGGTTCTGACCGATGTTCCCCGCCGAGGCCACCACGACGATCCCCGCCCGCACAGCCGCCTCGACCGCCTGCACCAGTGGGTCCGATGCCGCCGGCTCGAAGATCGGATGCCCCAGGGACAGGTTGATGACGTCGATCCCGAGTGCGGCTCGATTCTCGACCGCGAACTCGACCGCCGCGATCACGTCGCTCGTCCGGCCCGACCCGTTCTCCTTGAGCACCCGCAGGCTGATCAGCCGTGCGTCCTCGGCCATCCCGCGATACTTGCCTCGCGAGTGGTCGCCGCTGCCTGCGATCAGACCAGCCACGTGCGTCCCGTGGCCGTAGGCGTCGCTCGGGCTCACGGCCACCGGCCCGCCCGGCACCGTGAAGTCGTAGGCATGTGTCAGGTTGAAGGCTGACGAATCTCCCACGATGCCAGAGTCGATCACCGCGACCCCGATCCCCTGGCCACTGCCCATCGCCGACGTCAGCCCGAAGATCTCCCGCAGCCGCAGGTCACTCGAGCTCGTCGATGTCGAGCCAGACGACGAGCCGCCGCGCTTCTTCTTCCGCGCGGCCGTGACCTTGGCGTCGATGGACATCGACTCGATGTTCGGATCTGCCGCCAGCGCCGCCAGGTCGTCCGCGTGGACGTTCACCGTGACGGCATCGAGCAGCGCGTGCTCCGTCTGCACCACGCCGTCCCGGGCCGCCACTGCATCGACGACGCCGGCCATGTTGGCCTCGGAGGCCTGGATGATCACCTTCACCGACCGGCGCGTCGCGGTCGTCTGCGCGAGCTCTGTCACCAGGGCTTCGTCCAGCTTCGCCAACTGGGTAGCATTCAAGTCGGACACCGTCGGCTGAGTCGTCGTCGTCTGGGTCGTCTGGGTCGACGTGCCCTTCTTCTCCTTCTTCTTCTTCTTCGCTTCCCCGACCGTCGGGGTCAGCAGCAGACCAATCGTCAGGAGCGCGGCCAGGCCGCGTCGCCAGTTGGGAGTCATCCTGTCCAGTCCCTTCGTCATTGTTCGCTCCGTCGCGTTCAAACTTGGCTTCGTCGTCATGTCGTTTATGTTGGATGTCATGACGGCCTCCTAGTACTGGACGTGAGTCGCGCCGGCGTCACCACTCAGCTCGCCCCACACCAATCGGTCCGCATCCGTGACCTCGCCCCACACGAGCCGGTCACCCCAGATCACGCGATCGCCGTCCACGTAGCCGACCAGGCTGCTGCCCCAGACGATGCGGTCGCCCCAGACCAGCCGGTTGCTCATCACGAGGCTCTCGCCCCACATGATCCGGTCGCCCCACACGAGGCGGTCGCCCCAGATGACCCGCTGGTCGAACGCCGGGTCGTTGACGTAGATCTGGTCGCCCCAGACCAGCCGGTCGCCCCACACGAGGCGCCGCGCCCAGGCCTGCACCTCGCCGCCGATCACGCTCGTCTCGAGCGTCATCTCGGTGCGCCACACCTCGCCCTCGGGCACGCGTGGGTCGAGCGTCATCGCCAGGGCGATCGCCCCGTCGGCATTGACGGCCCCGGCACCCTGCGTCAGCTCGTCGTAGCCCGGCAACTCGGTCGCCGTGTACTGCAGGATCGCCTTGACGGCGTTGGGTGACAGCGGCGGGTCCACCCGGTACTGCTTGTCCACCTCGACGCCGAAGGCCTGGGCATTGGCGTCGAGGATCAGGGCCACCACCCCGCTCGTCACCGCCGCCGCCATGCTCGTCCCGCTCAACTTCAGATACTGCTGGTTCCCCAAGCCGAACATGACGTCGAGTTGCAGGTTCGGGTTCTGCAGAAACAGCGAGCTCGCCTCGCTTCAGGGCATAGAGCTGCGTCCCGGGCGCCACCACGTCCGGCTTGGCGTAGGCGTCATACCAGGTCGGCCCCCGCGAGCTGAACGCCGGCACGACGTCGTCGCTCCGGCTGGCCGTGCCCATGATGTCCACCGCCCCGACCGTGATGGCCGACGGCGCATTGCCCGGCGACGTGATGCCGGCATAGCCGACCTCGTCGGTGTCCGGGTTCTGGCCGATGTTGCCGGCCGAGACCACCACCACCAGCCCGGCCCGCACGGCCGCCTCGACGGCCTGCACGAGTGGGTCGGTCGCCGCCGGCTCCATGATCGGATGCCCCAGCGAGAGGTTGAGAATGTCGAGGTCGAAGTGGTCCTTGTTCGCCACGGCGAACTCGATGGCCCGGATGACATCGCTCGTGCGGCCTTCGCCGTGGGCGTCCAGGACCTTGAAGCCGTACAGCTTCACGTCCGGCGCCACGCCGCGGAACTCGCCCATCGACGAGCGGGCCGCGTTGGCGATCAGGGCCGCGACGTGCGTCCCGTGCCCGTAGTCATCGTAGGGGGCGGTCGCCACCGGGGTGTCGCCCTGCGTGAAGTCGTAGAAGCCATGGACCCGCCGGAGGTCCTGCTTGTCGAACTCGAGCCCCGAGTCGATCACCGCCACCCGGATGTTGCCCTGCCCATCGAACATGGCGAGCTCATCGTCGAGCCCGAGGGCGGTCAGCATCAGGTTCGAGTCGACGATCCCGAGGCTCGCGAAGTCGATTGCGTCGGGGCTCGGCTCCGGAGCAAATGGCGCCCCGAGGTTGGTCCCGTCGTTGTTGTTGATGGTGCCGGAGGGCGTGGTGTCCGTGTTCTTGTTCTTGCCCTTGGCTTTGCCCTTGCTCTGGCCGGCGGCCCGGACGATCGCATCGGCCGAGACGCGCATCACGTCGGGATGCGCGGCCAGCCCGGCCAGGTCGTCACCGTGAACGACGGCGCTCAGGGCGCCGATCGATGCATGGTTGCCCTTGACCACATTGCCGTGCGCCTCGAGCTCGGTCTTCAAGGCCTGGCGCCGACCCGACTTGGTCGTGATGATCACGCGCTGGGCCTGCGTCTCGTGGTTGGCGACCTTGGCCCGTAGCCGCGTGTCGAGCTTCGTCAGGTCACGCTCGACGACCGGGGCCGAAGCCTCGGTGGCGGGGCGAGCCGGCGCCTTGGCCTTCTTTTTCTTGGCCTCGGCGGGCAGGCCCACCAGGCCGGTCATCAGTCCGACGACGACGACGTGTCGAATCAGTTGGTACATCTCTCGTTTCCCTCTCTACTTCGCGACCGGACCCGTTCATGTCTGGCCGCGAATTACGGTCGGGTGATAGTCGCTTCACCCGTCGCCTGCCGTAGAGCACGAGGGATGCCAGATGGGTCGATATCTCATAAGGCATTGATATGAGACCACTTACCGGAATTCGCAGTGCCGCTGATCGGGCCTGGCTCGTCGCGATGTGCCTCGTTGCTGGGCACCTGCTGGCCCGGGCCACGCGCGGGGCGCGGATTGTGGAGAGATTCAGGGAATCAGCCGGTGCCTCATCGTGGGACACGGGGCGGCGGAACGAGGCACGCGCGGCTAGCGCGGGACGAGCGAGAGTCGCGTCGAGCAACGAAAATCGAAAATCAGTACGCAGATTCGTGCAGCGGTGTGCGGTTTTTGCAGGGCGGTGCACGATGAATGGCACCGCTTCTTACGTCGCGCGACGGATGACACGCGTCGTACGTAGCGCGACGGGGACAGTGCGTCGTACGTAGCGCGACGGTGACCGTCGTACGTAGCGCGACGGTCACCGTCGTACGTAGCGCGATGGCTTCAGCCGAGTGGATCTCGCACCAGTGTGACTCTGGCGCTTGGCTGAAGCCGCGCGCTACGGATTCGAGGGAAGTCTAAACCCTGCCGAAGGCGACCGATCCGGTGAGGTCGTGCTCTCCGGTGGCAATCATCCACGAGACGGCCTTGGACGGCAGGAACGACTCGCGAATGAATCCACGGTTCGCGACCTGCCGAACCTCCCACTCCATCCGGTCGCGATAGACGCGGAAGATTCGATACGAGTTCGGCCACTCGACGAATGCGGCGTTCTGGATATGGGTAAGACCGTCGACGACGTTGACTTCGTCCCAGTGGTCGTGGCCGTTGAGGGTGGCGAAGACGTTGGGGGCCGCACGCACGATGTCGAGCACGGCCTCCTTGCCGAGTTCGCTCCACGTCGAGACGGCACCCCGGTTGTACGGGGCGTAGTGCCAGACGACCACGGTCGGCGTCGTGGTATCGGCCGCGAGCGTCTCGCGCAACCAGGCCCGCTTGTGCGGCTGCATCACCGGTTCCTCGATCTCGACGTCGAGCACGACGAACCGCAGTGGCGGCTTCATGAAGCTGTAGTCCAGCTGGCCACCGGGGAAGTGGTCGGCGAGTAGTTCGCGGGCATCCGGTCGTGAGGTCACGAGATAGCGATCATGGTTGCCGATGCAACCGTAGACCGGGAGCGGCTGCGACTTCAGGACGCCAGCCATCAGGGCGAACTCTTCCCTGAGCGCTCGCTCGGTCATGTCCCCCGCGTGCATGACGAAATCGATGCCCTCGGCCGCCAGCGCGTGCAGCGTCCGCGCGAATTCCGGAGCCGTGGCGGCGCCCATCTTCCGATTCATCCAGTCCTCGCGGCCTTCGAAGCGCAGATGGGTGTCTCCGATCAGCGCGAACCGGTACAGTGGAGATTCGACGGATCGCTCGCTGGCTTCGAGCGTGAGGGAAACGAGACGGCCACCAGTGCGAAAGTGGGGTCCCGCGACGGTCAGGTAGTGGCGCCCCTCGGGCAGCAGCCACTCGCCGAGCGCGACTGTCCGGGGCGGTTCGCCGCCCGTCACCACCGGCGCCGGGTCGGTCACCTCGTCGATGCCCCACTCCGGAGCCGAGACCATCGGCGCGCTGACGAGCGTTGTGTCCGAGAGTACCGAGACCCGGAGGCCCGGTCTCAGGTCGGGAGGCGCCTCGAGCTCGATCTGGCCGGTGACGTACGTTGCCTGCGCCACGTCGACCGCGAACACTGCGAGACCATCTGGTGTGATACTCGCACCGGAGGACCGGGCGGCTTCGACCTCTGCGTTGGTGAGACCGGACGCGAGCGCGGCGGAAGAACCGTCGAGGCGCACTCGCGATCCGGGTCGCACCGACACGGCCCGTCGGTCCGCATCGTCGCGCAGCCGACGCTCGAGCTCGGGGTAGACGTCGATCGGCGTGCCGGCGCCCGAGAGCGACGTCTGACCAGTCAGCCCAGCGCCGAGGCCGAGCGCCATCGACGTCAGAAAATCGCGCCGGGTCGGAGACATAGGTGTTCGTGCCTGTTGCGTACGTAGCGCGCCGGCTCTAACCAAGCGCCAGCGTCACGCGGGTTCGAGATCCGCTCGGCTGAAGCCTCGCGCTACGTGATCTTTCAAACGATCCACCATTCGACATTCCCATTCGACATTCCCATTCGACATTCCCCATTCGACATTCTCCATTCGACATTCTCCATTCACCTATCTCCCCGGCTCCATCACAGGCTGTGTCCACGCGAGGAGGCCGTTCGAGTCGAGGATCTTCGTTCGCACGTAGCGCTCGCGACCGGTGAAGTCGTAGCTCGCGCTGGGGGTGGCGACTTCTTTCAACACGGCACCGCCCTCGCCGATGAACTGGACTCGATACTTCGCGTCGCTGTTCGGCGTGACTGCGAGGCTCATTCGGCTTTCGGAAACCTCGTACTCGTCTAGCTCGACGCCGGTCGAAGCGTAGAAGTCGCCGCGCTCGAGCGCGGCCATGATGGCGTCGGCGGCGAGCCGTTCGGCCTTGACCGAGACCCACCCTCGGCCCGGGCGCGGCGCGTTCGGGTTCCACGGCTGCTTGAAGACGTGCGCATCGTCGACGGCGATACCGTAGAGCAGGATGCCCCGAGAGAGGATGTCGTCCCAGATCTCCTCCAGCCCGGGTATGCCGCCTCCGCCGGCATTGTTCACGGCGGGGTGACCGTTGTAGATCTCGAGCAGACGGTTATTGCGAACCTGGGCCAGCTCGTCGGTCGTGATGGCCCAGCGGAAGTTGGGATGGTTGATGTGGGGGACTCCGTCGGCGGCGCGGATCGCGTCCACGTTACGTTGAATCGCCTCGACGACCGTGCGGCCGTCCTGCGCCTCGACGAACCGTTTCACGTCGAGACCGTTGATGTGGATCGGCTTGGCGGCGTGAGGCGACGTCACCTCCTCGCCCGGGATGACCAGGAACTGCTCGTCGGCCCCGTAGAGCGCGTTGAGGCCGTCCACGCTCGTCAGGAAGTTGTGATCGGTGAGCACGAGGAAGTCATACCCCTGCTCGCGATACCAGCGCACGACCTCGTCAGGCGTACTGTCGCCATCGCTATTCAGCGTGTGGGTGTGCGTGTTGCCCTTGTACCATCGGGTTAGTTCGTCGCCGGGTGGCTCCTGGCCGGGGATGGCGGTGGCGAAGAAGGCCAGGGCGAACAACGTGAGCAGGGCCGAGCGACTCATGTGTACTCCTCTGGCGCCCTCGCGGCGGGCTGCGCTGGCGTCCCGTTCAGCGCTGCGTGGTGTTATCCGCCGGGCCGGAGACGGTCGGCGGCGTTACGTCCGCCTCGCCCAGGGCTTCGCTGAGCACGCGCCCGTCCGGCCTGGCCAGCGTGACTCCCGTCAGGAACGCGAGGGTCGGCGCGATGTCGGCGGGGCTCGCGGCCGCGTCGTACTGGCCGGGGCGAATGCCCGCGCCGTGGAAGAGGATCGGCACGCGCGTGTCGTAGTCGTAACCCGTGCCGTGCCCGGCCGCGTTTCCCGAGGTCGTCCAGTAGATCTTCGGGATCACGGTCAGGTCGCCGCTACGGTCCGGCACGTGGCTGAGGGCGATTGCTCGCTCGACGGGCCGCGACGAGTCGCGCAGCCCGGGCACGTCTTCGGCTCGATACACGGTCTGCACACCCGGGACGGCCTCGATGGCCTCGATGGCCGCGCGCAGCGCCAATGGCGCTCGGTCCAGCCTCTCGTACACCCCAGGCTCGAAATACAGCTCGGTGTGATTGATGCGCGCGACATGTGGGCCCGGCCCGAGATGGGGGCGCAGGGCCTCGTCGACGCGCGACCTCACGAGCTTGACGTCGAGTCGCCCCGCGTCGAATCCCATCCCCGCCAGCTGTTCCGGAATCGGCGAGACGCCGTGGTCAGCAGTCAGTGCCAGCACGTACCGGTCGCTGCCGACCACCTCATCCAGATGAGCGATCAGCGCGCCGAGCGTCTGGTCGAGCCTCATCAGCGTGTCCTGGAGCTCGTGGCTGCGGGACCCGTAGTCGTGTCCCACTCGATCCAGGGCGGAGAAGCTGATCGCGAGGTAGTCGGTCCGATCCCCTTGACCCAGCTCGAACTCGTCGACTGCCGCGACGGCCAGGTCGGCGAGATACCGATCCGAGAACGGGCTTCGGCTCCAGCCCCGGTAGAACCAGCGATCCGGCATGGTCGCTTCGCCGCCCAGCGTGTGGGGGAACTCGTCGCCCCAGTCAGCCTCCGAGTCCGACTCCGGAGTCGAGGTCGGATACCTGTACGCCGACTCCGGTTGCACGCGATCCCACACCGTCCCGAACTCACGCTCGATTGGACGATTCGCCAGGAACCGCTCGATGAACGGGCTGAGGCCGTCACCATAGGCCGAGCTTGTTGCGAGGCTGCGGCCCTCGAACCAGGTCACCGAATCCGCCTCGTGCCCGGCGAGCATGACCGCCGAGCGCACCTTGAGCGACAGGCTCACAATCTTGGGAGGCACGGGCAGCTGGATTCGCATCTCGTCCGATATCGTCGGAACCCGGAGCTTGCGCGCACTGTGTCCGCCGGTCCGCGGTTCTCCGTAGCTCAATGTCCGGGCTCGTTCATCATCCGTGCAGTTGACGAGCGCGGCGCGGTCGCGGTCGTACCACTCGTTCATCAGTTGTCCGTGCGTCGGCGGCAGCGTGCCGGTCACGATGGTGGCGTGTCCAGCGCATGTCACGGTCGCGAAGTATGGATACGCGGCCTGCCGGAACCACGCGCCCTCGTCCATGAGGCGGGCAAGGCCCTGGCTCCACTGGTGGCGGAAGCGCGTGAGGTAGTCGGCACGCAGCTGATCGACGACGAGGACGACGACGAGCGACGGTGGAGCGGGTGCTTGGGCCTTCACGGTCGACACGAGACCCGTAGCGATCAGGAGGGCCAAAGCGATTCGTCTCATCAAGACAGGATACCGCAGGTGTGGGCTAGAATGACGATCGAACTGCCGTCCCCCCGGGCCCCACCGCCAATGACACCGACGTCGCCGTTTCGCATCGCGTCCGCGCTCACCGCACTGTTCACCCTCGCAGCCGGATCGCCGGCCGTGGTCTGCGGCCAGGCGCCCGATGATCCTAATGTCGGTCGCGTCATACGTGGACCGAGTCCGCCCGCCCTTCCGGCGATCGTGGCTCGCGACGCCGCAGGGCGCGTCACGATGCGGGCGACGCGGCTGCCCGAGGGACTCGTGCTCGATGGGCGGCTCGACGAGCTCGCCTACCAGACCGTCCCCGCCGTGAGCGGCTTCGTTCAGCAGGAACCGGTCGAAGGTGACCCGGCCACGGAGAAGACGGAGGTCTGGGTCTTCTTCGACGAGCGCAACGTGTACGTGTCGGCACGCATGTGGGACAGTCATCCCGAACGCATCGTCGCGAACGAGATGAGACGCGACAACCGCGGCATCTTCCAGAACGACAGCTTCGGCGTCGCGTTCGACACCTTCTACGATCAGCGCACGGGTTTTTTCTTTCAGACGAACGCCCTGGGCGGCCTGCGCGAGGGACTGGTCGTCACCGAGGGCAACATCAGCTACGACTGGAACACGGTCTGGGACGTGGCCAGCGGGCGATTCGAGCAGGGTTGGGTCACCGAGATCTCGATCCCGTTCAAGTCGCTCCGATGGCAGGCGAGTCGCGACCAGGTGTGGGGCGTGAACTTCCGCCGGGTCGTGCGCTGGAAGAACGAGCTGTCCTACCTGAGCCAGATTCCGGCGTCCTGGGGCGGCCGCGGCATCTCGAAGTTCTCGTCGGCCGCGACGATGGTCGGTATCCAGCCACCCTCCAGCTCGCGCAACCTGGAGCTGAAGCCCTACGCGATTTCCGATGTCACGACCGATGTCACGGTCGACCCGGTGCGGTCGAACGACCTGGGCGGCGATTTCGGATTCGATGCGAAGTACGGCATCACGAAGAGTCTGACCTTCGATTTCACATACAACACCGACTTCGCCCAGGTCGAGGATGACGACCAGCAAGTCAACCTGACCCGTTTCAGCCTGTTCTTCCCGGAGAAGCGGGAGTTTTTTCTCGAGGGACAGGGCATCTTCGAGTTTGGAGGTGCTCGATCCGGTCGGCGGGGCGGCGGGGGCGGAGGCGGGGGCGGGTTCGGTCCGCCCACCCAGACACCGGTCCTGTTCTTTAGTCGGCGCATCGGCCTCCAGGATGGCGACACGATTCCCATTCAGGCCGGCGGCCGAGTCACCGGGCGCGTCGGTCCGTACCTGGTCGGTCTGCTGAACATCGGCGCCGAGTCGCGGGCCTCCGCTGGCGCCCTGGCCACCAACTTCACCGTCGTGCGCGTCCGGCGCGACATCCTGCAGCGCAGCAGCATCGGCGTCATCATGACGAATCGGTCCAAGATGCTCGAGGGCATCGGATCGAACCAGGTGTACGGGGTCGACGGGAATCTGTCGCTCCATCAGGACCTCGAGATCCAGGCCTACTACGCGCGCACGAAGACGACTGGGCGCACTGGCGACGACTCCAGCTATCGTGCCGCGTTCAACTACAACGCCGATCTGTATGCGCTGCAGTACGAGCACCTCAAGGTCGGCGTCGACTTCAACCCGGAGATCGGCTTTCTGCGACGCGATGACTTCAGGCGGAATTACCTCGGGGGCCGAATCAGTCGTCGCCCCGCGTCGATCGCGTCCATCCGGAAGATCGGCCTCTCCGGTAACGTCGACCGCATCGCGAACGGTTCGGGAGCGCTCGAGTCTCGACGTCAATCGATCGACTCGCGAATCGAGTTCGCTGGCGGCGACCAGATGAACGTCGAGTACAACAGGGACTTCGAATTGCTCGAGGAGCCATTCGAGATTGCCGATGACGTTGTACTGCCTGTCGGGGGGTACGGCTTCCAGAACGCCCGAGCCACCTACACGCTCGGCCCTCAGCGAAAGATCACCGGTGGCGCCAGTGTGGCGTACGGAAGCTTCTGGTCCGGGCACCAGAGTTCCGCTGGCTACTTCGGGCGTGTCGAGCTGTCGCCTCAGCTCTCGATCGAACCGCGCGTCTCGATCAACTGGGTCGACCTGCCCGAGGGCAGCTTCGTGGCGAAGCTGGTGAGCGCCAGGACCACGTACACGGTCTCGACCCGGATGTTCGTCGGCGCCCTCATCCAGTTCAACTCGAGCAGCGACTCGCTCACTTCGAACATTCGTCTCCGCTGGGAATACGAGCCAGGCAGCGACCTCTTCGTTGTCTACTCGGAGGGCCGAGATACCCTGGGACCCGGCAGACCGGGCCTCGAGAATCGAGGCGTCGTCGTCAAGTACACGAAACTCTTCCGGTTCTAGGGAGGGCGAGTGGGGCAAGTGGGGCAAGTGGGGCGAGTAAGGCGAGGGAGGCGAGTGGGGACACACCGCGATACCCGTGCTCGCTCTCCCCACTTGCCCTATTCACAGTTGTTCCCGATTCCGAAGCCCATCATCGGGGTGATCCACCTGCCGCCGCTGCCGGGGTGGCCCGGGTCGCCCGGAATCGATGGCGTCATCGCCCGGGCGCTCGCTGACCTGGCCGCCCTGGAAGCCGGCGGAATCGAGGCGGTGCTCGTCGAGAACGAGCACGACCGGCCGCACGAGGTGTGCGCCAGCGCCCGCACGGTCGCGGCCATGACGCGCGTGACCGACGAGGTCGTGCGCGCAGCTCGAGCCGCGGTCATTGGCGTCGAGATTCTGCTGAACGATCCGAAGGCGTCCGTGTCGGTTGCGAGCATGACCGGGGCCCGGTTCGTCAGGACCGATTACTTCGTCGACCGGATGACTCGCCCCGAGTACGGCGGCGAGATGGAGATCGACCCTGCCGGGTTGCTCGCCCATCGCCACGCGATCGGCGCCGTCGACGTCTTGATCCTGGCCGACATCCAGGTCAAGTACGCCACGATGCTCGAGCCGCGGCCCCTCACCGAGTCGGCGCGCGCGGCAGAAGCATGCGGGGCCGACGCAATCGTCGTGACCGGTTCGGTGACGGGAGAGCCGCCACGGCACGAGGAGCTCGCGGCCGCGCGCGCCGGCGCCGGCGGGCTGCCAGTGCTGATCGACAGCGGCCTCGATGCCACCAACGCCGCCCAACTCCTCGAGGCCGCCGACGGTGCCATCGTCGGGACCAGCCTCCAGGGCCCGGATGGGGTCGATGCGCACAAGGTGCGTGAACTCTTGAAGGGCTAGTAGGGCTTAGTGGGGCGAGTAGGGCCAGGAGGGCAAGTGGGGCGAGTGGGGTGAATAGGGCCAGTAGGGAGAGCGAGCCCGGGTGTCGCGGTGTCGCCCCACTCGCCCCACTAGCCCCACTTGCCCTCCTGGCCCCACTCGCCCCACTAGCCCCACTCGCCCCACTAGCCCCACTCGCCCTACTCGCCCTACTCGCCCCACTCGCCCCACTCGCCCCACTCGCCCCACTCGCCCCACTCGCCCCACTCGCCCCACCTGCCCTACTCGCCCTACTAGCCCCCAAATATGCACGTTGTCTGCGTCGGTGACTGCGGCGTCGATCGCTACGTGAACCTCGGACTGGACCGCCCGGGGGGCATCACGTTGAATTTCGCGATCCATGCGCGGGACTGTTTGCCGGGGACGGACGTGGTCACGATCGTGACGGCGCTCGGTCTGGACGACGAGGCGCAGCTGGTGCTCGAGGCGATCGAGCGGTTCGGGATTCCCAGCTGCCTGACCCGGATCGAGGGTCGGACACCGGTTCAGTACATCGATCAGGAGCCATCCGGTGAGAAGCGCTTCGTGCGCTACGACGAGGGTGTGCTGGTGACGTACCGGCTCGACGCTAGGGCGCGCCGGCTGGTTCAGGAGAGCGACCTCCTGGTGACGAATGTCTACCGGCAGGTCGAGCGTTTCTTCGACGAACTGATCGAGATCCCGTCGCGCGGTCTTCGTTTCGTCGACTTCCTCGACCTGTCTGACTATACGGATGGCGCGGCTTTCGTCGAGCGCTACATCGAGCGATTCGATATCGGTCTGTTCGGGCTGGCGTCCGACGCCGACGTCCGAATCGACGCGCTGGAGCGGCTGGCGCGGTCGCACGGCAAGCTCTTCATCGTCACGCTCGGTCCTGGCGGAAGCCTTGCGCTCGGTGGGTCGACGCGCGTGCGCTGCCCGGCGCACCATGTGGAGCCGGTCGTGGACACGACCGGCGCCGGCGACGCCTTCGCGGCAGGCTTTCTCGCGAGCTACATGGAATCCCGCGACGTGGTCCAGGGTCTGGATGCCGGGAGCCGACAGGCGGCCAAGGTCGTCCAGATGGTCGGAGGGTTTTGAGAGGATCCGTTCAAGGTTCAATTGTTCAAGCGTTTCAAGAGTTCGAGGTGGCCGGTGGGGAAGAATGGCGGGCATCTTCTATTATTCGGGGGTAAAATCAAAGAAGAGGCGATGCCAGCGCCTGAGCACCCGAGGGTTCGACGGCCAGAGGGTAAGTGAAGTTGCGCGAGCGACTGCGAGCGCCTCCGCGAACCCTTGAACCGTTGAACCCTTGAACTTTTGAACGACATTCAGGAGCCCCCATGGATCTTGCCACGCAGCTCATGTTGGGAATCGGACTGGCGGCCTGTGCCGGTCTGCGGGCCTGGCTGCCGCTGCTGCTCGTGAGCGTGATGGCCAAGGGAGGCTATCTGACGCTCGGCGGCAACTTCGAGTTCCTCGCGCGAGAGGACACCATCGTGATCCTCGCCATCGCGACCGTGCTCGAGGTACTGGGAGACAAGCTGGTCGGCGTTGACCATATACTCGACGCCATAGGGACAATCGCGCGTCCGGCCGTCGGGGCCCTCATGGCATCGGCCGTGCTCATCGACCTGGATCCGCTTGCCGCGGCAATCCTGGGTCTCATTGCCGGTGGGGCCTCCTCGATGCTCGTCCACTCCGGTAAGTCGATTGTTCGAGCGAAGACGACCGCACTGGTTCCAGTCCATGGCGGGGTCGGAAACGCGATGGTCTCGACCGCGGAAGACGTGACCTCGGGCGTGGGGGCCTGGATGATCCTCTCGGACCCGACGCTGGCGTTCGCGGTCGTCGCCCTCGCCCTCATCGGTGCGGCGTGGGTCGTGGCCAAGGCGGCGCGTGCCGTGCGCCGCGCGACGACCGTCCTGCGGAAACCGGCAGCGTCGGACGCGTAACGAGTAGGGCAAGGAGGGCTAGGAGGGCGAGTAGGGCAAGTGGGGAGAGTGAACCCGCGTGTCACGGTGCCGCCCCACTCGCCCCACTCGCCCCACTCGTCGCCCTTGCCCTACTCGCCCCACTCGCCCCACTCGTCGCCCTTGCCCTACTCGCCCTCCTAGCCCCACATCAATCGATCGCGACCGGGCAGGTCATGCAGTGGGCGCCGCCGTTTCCGATGAACAGCTCCTCGGACGGGAACGTGTCGACCGTCCATCCGTGCCGTGCGAGTTCCGTGCGTAGGCGTTCCGCCTGATCGAAGCCGATCGCCTGACGCCCCCGGCGCGTCACGACCATGTTGAGGTGTCCTCCTCGCCACACCTCGTCAGTGATCGGAATACATCGAATCGCCCGCTCGTCGAGAAACTCGCGGAACATCACGTGGCGAGGCTCCGGCCGTCCAGCCTCGTAGAGGCGGCACGGGAACACCGACACGCTCGGCTCGTGAATCAGGCACAGGTCGGCGTCCATGACCATGAACAAGCCGTCGATGTGGATGTGGCCGTAGGGGAGCGGGACTTCGAGGAAGCCCGACACGTCGTGGCCGAGCACGATCTGCCTGAGTGCGCGGGTGCCTGCCTCGTTCGCCCGATCGCACAAGCTGGCCACTGCGACGTCGTCGCCCACGATCGTGACGCCACCGCCCTCGAGGAAGCCGGGTGGCTCGATCGCGCCGATGATCGGGATGCCGAGGCGACGGAACGCACGCGCCATCATCGCCTGGTCTCCCCAGCGACCTCGCAAATGCGGGCCCATCAGCACGGCGCCGCGGCGAAACACGGCCGCGAGGTCCCGCGTATAGGTCATGTTGGGGCGGTGAGCGATGTACCCGAGCGCATCCTGGTCGTCCGACAGCACGTCCGTGAGTAGAAGCGTCTCGACGCCGTGCCGCTGGAACAGCCCGAGCATGGCATCGTAGTCCGCGATGAATCGGGTACGGTCCACCGGCCGATCGAAGTTGAACTCGCGCAGCGTCGCCGGCGTCACCACGTCGAGCTCGACACCTGGCCGGTGCATCAGCACACGACGGAGATCGCCGAAGCGGCTCGAGGTGCCAAAGCTCGCCATGCTGTCAGGACGGCGGGGGCCGGCGGTCATCGAATCGGACGCCACGCGGCCCGGTCATTCGCGTGCATCGCGCCGGCCGATCAAGAAATACACAGGAATGCCAGTAGCCGTCAACGCGAGCCCGATCAGTGTGTCGCCAGGCTGATAGGCAATTGCGCTGATCAGGAAGAACGCCAGCACGCCGATGTAGACGAGGGGCAAGATGGGATACCCGGGTGTCCTGTAGTGGTCGGGGCTGGCCAGCGTCCGGGGCCGGAGCTTGAACACCGAAGCCACCATCAGGATGTTCGACATGTGCATGGGCACGACGAAGAAGTTGACGAGGCGTGAGAAGGATCCAAAGAAGAGCAGCGCCATCACGGAGACGACCGAGCATGTCGCGATCGCCCCGATCGGAACGGCCGTGCGCGGAGAGACGCGCGCCAGGATCGTGAAGAAGCCCCGCAGCCACGGCTGGCGGGCCGCGTCTCGATAGCGCTCGCCGGTGGCGTAGTAGAAGCGAGGCAGGGCCATGACGAGGCCGCCGAGGCCTCCGAAGATCGAGATCATGATCAGCGCGTTCAACAGGTCGCCGCCCGTCTCCCCGAATGCCGCCGTCGCCACGCTCGCCGCGATCGTCGTTGGCGCCTCGCGCATCTGCTCGAGCGGAACCACCCGAAGGAACGCGTAATTGACCATCAGGTACACGACGATGATGCCGCCAACCCCGAAGCCGAGTCCGCGCGGCAGGTTTCGCTTTGGCTGCTCGACTTCGCCAGCCACGTGCGAGATGTCGGCCCATCCGTCGTAGGTGAACAGTACAGCTGCCACGCCCAGGCCGACGAGCCGGATGAAGCCGAGCAGGCTGGCCTCGCTGCCCGCGGATCCGACTCCTGGTGCCGCCGGCTCCGCGAAGAACAGGGCACCCATCACCAACCCGAGAATTCCGACGATCTTGACGCTCGTCAGCGCGACCTGGGTCCGGCCCCCCCAGCGGACGCCGGCAAGGTTCACGATCCCGAAGAACACGATCGCGAGCGTGCCCCACGCCGCGGGCGGCCACGTCGAGGCGCTCCCGAGAAACAGCGCGGCGAACTCGCCGAAGACGATGGCGACACCGGCCACCGAGCCGGGTCCGCTCACCCAGATCTCCATCCAGACCTTGAGGAAAGCCCAGAACGCTCCGAAGCCCTCGTGGATGATGTGGATCGACGCGCCCGATCGGGGCAGCAGGCTCCCGAGCTCGGCGAGCGTGAGCGCGCCACAGAGTGTGATGCCGCCGCACAGCGCCCAGAAGAAGTAGACCTGCCAGTTCGCCTGGGCGACCGCTGCCAGCTCGCCCGGGGTGAAGAAGATTCCGGACCCGAGCATGTCGCCCGCCACCAGGGCTGCCGCCGCGGCGAACCCGAGCTGACGACGAAGCTGAGGATCGGCCATGGCGAGCGCTGCGCAGATGAGTCCCGGTGGCCGCAGCATACCACGGCCGTGGGGCTCTTCTGGTGGCCGAGCCGGACGCGCACGTCTATAATCGTGGCGTGCAGAGCGCACTGGGTATCAGGCCCGCAGTGGTCGTGCTGTTGCTCACGCTCGGCGGGTCCGCGGGCATCGCTGACGAGGCCGGCGGTCAGCAGGCATTGGAGAATCTGTCGGGTGAGGTCGTGGATCCGTGGGCGGCGGAGTCTGCCCGCGCCGTGGTCTTCATCTTCACCGGCACCCAGTGCCCGATCTCGAATCGATACGCACCGGAGGTTCGCAGGATTCACGAGACCTTCTCGGCCCGGGGAATACGCTTCTGGCTGGTCTATCCGGACGCACGCGATTCGGCCGAGATGATTCGTACGCACCTGGACGCGTACGGCCACCCCATGCCCGGGCTGCGTGACCCTGGCCAGTCGCTCGTGCAGATGACCGGGGCGACCGTCACTCCTGAGACCGTGGTGTTCAGTCCGGATCGCGAGTTGCTGTATCGAGGCCGGATCGACAACCGCTACGTCGCTTTCGGCAAGGTGCGACGTCGACCGACCACCCGTGATTTGGATGCCGCGCTCGAGGACATCCTGGCTGGCCGGCCCGTGGCGGAGCCTCGGACCCAGGCGATCGGCTGCTACATTCCGTCGGTCGACCGGTGACGCCGCCCGGCCGCGACGAGGAGCGACGATGGAGTTGACACCGATGGGCAGCCTCGAGGAGCTCGAGGCGGCGATCGAAGAGTCCCGGACGCGACCCGTCCTGCTGTTCAAGCACAGCGATACCTGCGGCATCAGTGCCATGGCGTTCGACGAGATGCGGTCGCACCTGGCGGAACGACCGTTTCCGGTGTGCTACGGCCTCGTCACCGTGCAGACCAATCGAGACGTGTCAAACGCGATCGTGAGTCGATTGAGCGTTCGGCACGAAACCCCGCAGGTCATTCTGGTACGCGACGGCGAGGCGGTCTGGCAGGCGTCGCACTTCCACGTGACCGCCAAGGAGATCGAGGCCGCATTGCTCGAGCACGTGCCGTCGGCCTGACGACGCGTCGGTCGTCCCTCGTCGCATTCCGCGCCTGATTCATCGTCAATCGTCAAGCTACTGACAACTGCAGTGCCCTGGAGCGTTCTCGACATCTTTGCCTTCGTCGCCTTCCTCGTCACCGTGGTGGCGGTGTCGCTGTACGCCTCTCGGAAAGAGGAGAGCGGCGAGGACTACTTCCTGGCCGGTCGGGGTCTGAGTTGGTGGCTCATCGGCTTCTCGCTCATTGCGTCCAACATCTCGACGGAGCACTTCGTCGGGATGGCGGGTTCGGGCTTCGGCGCGATCGGTCTGGCCGTCGCCAGCTACGAGTGGGTGGCGGCCGTCACGCTGGTGGGGGTGGCGCTCGTCTTCCTGCCGGTGTTCCTGCGCCTCGGCATCTACACCATGCCGGAATTTCTGGAGCACCGGTACGGACCGGTGCCCCGGACGATCATGGCGGTCTACATGATGGTCGCCTACGTCGCGGTGGCGATCGCGGCCGTGCTCTATTCGGGGGCGATTGGTTTGCAGGCGATCTTCGGCCTCGACCTCTTCCTCGGCATCTGGCTCATCGGGTTGATCGCCGGCGCCTACACGATCTACGGGGGGCTCAAGGCTGTCGTGTGGTCCGATCTGATGCAGGGGTCGGCGCTCCTCGTGGGAGGCGCGATCGTGACGGGCATCGCGCTCACCCGGGTCGGCGGCTTGGGCGCGTTTCTCGCGCAGAATCGCGACAAGCTCCACATGGTCTTGCCGGCGGATCATCCCGATCTGCCCTGGACCGCCCTGCTGTTGGGGATCTGGATCCCGAACATCTTCTACTGGGGCTTCAATCAGTTCATCACGCAGCGGACGCTGGCGGCGCGCAGCCTGGCGGCCGGTCAACGTGGCATCATGTTCGCCGCGCTGTTGAAGCTCGTGATCCCATTCATCATCGTCTTTCCAGGCATCATGGCGTTCCAGCTCTACGCTGAACAGATCACCAATGGTGACCAGGCGTACCCCATCCTGATCCGCAACGTGGTGCCGGTCGGGCTGCGCGGCCTGATGTTCGCGGCGCTGTTCGGCGCAGTGATGAGTAGCCTCGACTCGATGCTCAACTCCGCTTCGACGATCTTCACCATCGACATCTACCGGCGGTTCGTGGCGCGCGCCGCCGCGCCGCGCGATCTCGTCCGTGTCGGTCGGTTGAGCACGGCCGCCTTCGTCCTGATCGGATGTCTCATGGCGCCCCTGCCGGCGAATTTCGAGGGCGTCTTCGAGTACATCCAGATGATCTGGGGCTTCATTTCGCCGTCCGTCGTCGCGGTGTTCGTGTTCGGTCTCGTTGTCAAACGCGCACCGACGAGCGCGGCGACGGCCGCGCTCCTGCTCGGCGTCCCGATCTACGGGCTCTTGCTGTGGGGATTGCCGGGGGTGGCGTTCCTGAATCACATGGCCGTGACGTTTTGTGTCCTGGTGACGATCATGGCGGCTATCACCGTCGTCGCGCCACTTGCGGAACCATGCACATTCGAGCGGCGCAGCGATGTCGACCTGACGCCAGATCCCCTGGCGACCTCACTCGGCGCCGTCGTCGTGGTGGTGACGCTGGTGCTGTACGTGGTGTTCTGGTGATGCGCCCGGTCACGTCGATCAGCGACGGCGGGACGGACCCGGCGCGAGCCGCCTGGCAGACGCTGGCGTATGTCGTGCTGCTGGTGACGTTGATTCTCGGATCCGCCCCGCGCGAGGAGGGCGATTCCCACGAGTACGTCGCGATGGCGCTCCAGATGGCCAGCATGGAGGGACCGGCGCTGACACCGCCAGAGATCGACTCGATTCGAGCGGAGCTGGAGCCGTTCATCACCATCCCGTTCCGGGCGACCGTACCCGCGAGCGGGTTCTACTACTTCCCACACTTCTGGTTCTACCCGCTCCTCGCCGTTCCTGGCGTTGCGCTCACGCGGGCGCTCGCCCTGCACCCCGTCTACGGTTTCACGCTGCTGAATCTGGTGCTCCTCGGTGGGGCCGCCTGGGTGCTGTTCCGGCGGCAGCACTGGACCGTCGCGCTGCTGGTGCTCGTCAGCCCGATTGTGTGGTGGATCGACAAGGCGCACACGGAGGTGTTCACGTTCTCGCTGCTCGCGATCGCGATGACGCTGGCATCGGCTCGGCCAGGCATCGCGATGATCTGCGCGGGTGCCGCCGCGACACAGAACCCGCCGATTGCATTGGCGATTCCGCTCATTGCGCTGGCAGCCACGCGCGGGCAGTGGCGACGGCTGGGGGACCGAACCGTCTGGGGTGGCGCGGCCATCGGGATGCTCCTGGCGTTTCTGCACCCCCTGTACTACATCCTGACCATCGGCAGCCCGACGGCGCTCGGTACGCGCGGCGTACTTCCGAGCGCCCAGGAGCTCGGGGCGGTACTCTGGGACCCGAACCTCGGCCTGCTCGTGGCCTTCCCGCTCTTCGTGCTGGTGGTCGTCACGGTCGTCATCGCCCTCCTGATCAGGGAGCCGATGCGGCTGGGCGAACCCGTGGTGCTCCTGTCGCTCGGCCTGGCGGCCCTGTTCCTCCTGGCGTTCTCGCAGGCGCCGAACATCAATTCGGGCGCCACGCTGAGCATGTCCCGGTACGGTCTCTGGCTCATCCCGCTCGCGATTCCTGTGCTTGGCCATGCGCATGCCGTGTTCGGCCTCCGGCTGGTACGATGGGCGGGCGTCGTCGCCATCGTGTCGGCAGTGTCCTCGGTCGCGATCTTTCGACCGAGTGTCTTTTCTCGGTACCTGCAGCCGACCGCGGCCGCCGAGTGGCTGTGGACCCGGTTTCCGCAGGTCAACAATCCGATCCCCGAGATCTTCGCCGAGCGGGTGGCGCACGGCGAGGCCGTGACCGCTCCGATCGGGCTGCCGACGTGCGAGAAGGTACTGCTGATCGGCTCCGCCGAGCGCGGTATGTGGCCAGTGCCATGCGCACCGGAGTCGGTCCCCGACGAGTGTCTCGAGCCTGGGGCCGCCTGCTACGCGAATCGATCCGGCGAGCGATATGCGTTCAAGCCAGTCGATCGTCGGGAGTATCACTTTTTCGAACCGTCGAGCGATCGCGTGTGGCCCCGATCGGCCGAACCGACCGTTGGCGCCGTGCTCGAGAACCTTGCCTGGTGGGAGCTCGAGCCGCCGTCGGATCGAGAACCCAATCCGAGTATGGTGAGGGCCGTGTACGGCGCCGCGGGGACCCGCACCCTGGAGGCGGCCGACCGACTGTTCCTGGTCCTCGCTCGACCCGCCCCCGGGGCGAGCGTGACGCTGCGCCCTCCGATGGCCCTCGAGGGCGGTGTCATCGACCTGGTCTCGCCCGGTGTCCTGAAGCCGCTGGCGTATCGAGGTGCGCCTGGCGAAATATGGAACGTCGACATCGACGGCTCGGATGGCCTCGTCATTCTCTTTCTGCAGTGAGCATTTGATCGCTGATCATTGAATCCATCTTCGAGGAGTTCGACATGCAACGTGTTCTCGCAATCCTGACGGCCATGGCCCCGGTCATCATGGTCACCATGGTCACCATGGTCACCATGGTCCCCCTCGCCCAGACCGTCCCTGACTTCTCCGGCACCTGGACCATCGATCGGGACCGGAGCGACGACCCTCCGCGCATGGGCGGAGGCGGTCGCGGAGGCGGCGGCGGTGGCGGGCGTCGGGGACCTGGCGCGGGAGGCCCGATGGGCGGATTGATGGAACTCGCCGACACGGTGGTCATCGAGCAGACCGAGATCGAACTGATTCTCCTGATGGGAGACCGGCGAGTCGAGCTGCGCCTCGACGGTGCCGAGAGCGCGAACGGTGGACCGCGAGGCGACGTCGTGACCACGTCGCGATGGGAAGGCGTCGCCCTCTTCACGACCGGTCGCGTCGAGATGTCGACGCCCCGGGGCGAGATGACGATCGAGACGGAAGAGATTCGCTCGCTCAGCGAGGATGGCGTCGCGATGACGGTCAAGACGACCGTGAGGACGCCGCGGGGCGAGCGAAGCTTTACGAGGGTCTACGCAAAGACCGTTGAATGACGTGCGCGATGAGTCCTCGAGCTCGTGGTTTCCTCCAACCCCCAAACGCTCTTCTGATATCATGTTCGTTTGGTTCACCGGCCATCATTCTCGAAGGAGCTGATCCGTGAGCACCAACGATGACATCATCGCGGAGTTGACGGTCGCGTACTGGATGGAGATCGAGACGATGCAGAACTACGTGTCGAACTCGATCAATCTCATCACCGTGCGTGCCGAAGAGATCAAGAAGTCGCTGGCTGGCGACGTGACGGGAGAGTTCGGTCACGCGCAGGAGCTGGCGCAGCGCATTCACGTGCTGGGCGGCACCGTGCCCGGCAGCATGGACTTCAAGGCGCGCCAGACGGCGTTGCAACCTGGCCCCGATCCATCCGACGTCGGCGCAGTCATTCGCGGTGTCATCACGGCCGAGGAAGAGGCCATCGGCCAGTACAACAAGATCATCAAGCTGTGCGACGGGGTCGACTACGTGACCCAGGATCTGTGCATCAAGCTACTGGCTGACGAAGAGAGTCACCGGCGGGAGTTCATCGGCTTCCTCGCCGAGTACGACAAGTAGCCACCATCGGGTATCCGGGGGCGGCCACGTCGCCCCCGGCTCCGCCTACCAGCGAACCAGCGCCCGGTATCGCAGGACCGATTCGCCATCGGCCTCGACCGGGACGTCGAACCGAGCCGCCCATGCCGAGGTCTTCATCGCTTCGTGCGACGACTCGATAATCTGCCAGGTGCCTCCGAACGGTTCGTTGACCTCGACGACGATCGGCGTCGCCTTGTGGTTCCTCAGCGTGACGGTGAACGCCAGCTCGTAGGTCGTCTCGCCGATCTTCTCGAAATCGGTCTGCACCCGCTCGCAGACCACGTCGAACGCGTTGCCGACGTGTAGATCGAGTGACTCGCCCTTCGGCGTGTGGCCGATGCGATCCTCGCCGGCAAACTGCACGCGGCCCTTCGAGTCGGCCTGATACACCCGCACCACGCCGGCCGGCATCGGATTCCCGAGTCCTGATGCGTCGTCGTTATGGAACCGGTAGTACACCTTCACCGAGTCCGTGAGCGGGGTGCCCGGATGCCGACGGTTACGGTAGTACATGTTCTGGCCGTCGACGACGAAGCGCTTGTCCGTCGGAATGTCGGTGCCGGTCAGCAGGCTCAATTGCTTCGTCTCGTGGTTCTTGACCGAGGTTCGGCGGCCCAGACTGTACAGGTGATACTCCGCGAACGCTTCCTGCTCGAAGGTCGGCTGAGCCGTCGCGCGGGTGACATCCGCCATCTCCAGTCGGCGCTCGTACCGCGGCTGCACGCGGTTGAGTTCACCCGCGACCAGTTGTAGCGACGCGTTCAGGAATGCCGTGCCGCTCTCGTTCGTCAGCGTGACCCACCCGTCGAGGTCGGATGCGTCAGCGTCGCGTCCGATCGTCAATACGTAGTCAGCGCTCCACGACATGTTGCCCGCGAGGTACGAAGCTTCGACCCGATGGTCCGCGGCCCCGTCGTTGCCAAGCGTCCAGACGAGTGTGGGGCGGCTGTAGAGGTTCTCCGGCAACGACGGGAACCGCATGTGATCAGCTTCCAGGCCGGTGACGATCTCGTCGCCTATCTGCCACACCGGGCCGCTGTTGTACGCGAGCAGGCGAGCCGAGACCTCGTCGGTGCGCGTGCTGCCGGCCTCCTGACGTGTACGCACGAGGGTCACGTCGCGGCCGACGTATTTCCTGAGCAGCTTTTCGGGATCGAGTAGGTCGTACTCGTAGTTCTGCTCCAGCACCCGCAGCAGGTCGGGCTCGGTGAGTGACCGGAAGTGTACCGTGGCTGGATTCACGGACGCGGCGATGTCCATGAAACGAAGATCGAACGTTCCGCGAGGCACCCGCACGTGCCGCACGTCCCGCACCAGTGCGATGCTCGAGTTGTACACCGTCACGGCCAGGTCCTCCTGGTCCTCCAGGGTCGTGGCGAGGATGCCGGACGCATCCTGCGCCGCCAGCGAGGATGCGGCCTCCGGTCGGTTGGTGCCCACGCCTATCACCGTTGCCACGACTCCCAATCCGATCAACGTCGAGTAGACGAATCCCGTTCTCATCGTTCCCTCCAGTGGCCTCGTGCAGGCAGTATCTGTTGGTAGAACGGAGGGGACCGGATCTCTTGCACGCGAAGGGATGACGGTCATAAGGAAATGTGTAGCGCGAAGGCTTCAGCCGAGCGGATCTCAAGCCGGCGCGCTACGTACGCACAGGCGCGACTGACGGCTGTCAGGGTTGTGACACCGATGTCTACGGCACGCGCTCCCAGTCGATCCCGCCGTTGCGCGTGCGGAATCGCTCGCCCGACATGGTCGACACGACCGCGGCGTCGGCGTCGGTCGCCTGGACGTCGATCAGATCGGCCTCGGTCGGGGAGGGAACCGATGTCCAGGACGTGCCGTCGGTGCTCCGCGAGATGGTGCCCCCACGGCCCACGACCCAGCAGACCGTCGATCCAGGTGACGCGCCGGCGAGCAGCTCGGCCGTGACGCCACTGTCCTGAGATTGCCATGACGCCCCGGCGTCTGTCGTTCTGGCGATCGCGGCTCCGGGGCCGATCGCCCAGCGTACGGTCGGATCGGTCGGGCTGACGACCTCGACTGGACCAGCGCCGGGGGCCGCAGAATCCGTCACGGCCACGCCAGGGGGCGCCACCTGTAACTGACGAACGACCGCGGGCTCGCTCGGCGTGGGTCGTACGGCCCGGCTAGCTCGCGGTTCGGCCGGTGGTGCGAATTCGGTTGCCGCCGGCGCCCCGACGTCGCCGAGCCCTGGCGTGTTCGGTCCGGGCGCCGCAAGCGCCGCGTCGGCCTGGGCCCCACGTGCGACCGGGGCCTGGTCTGGCTGCACCCGTGAGCGCTCGGCCTCCGTGTCGACCTTGGGAGTGAGGGCGCCGTCGGGAGAGCCGGGTGCCGAAGCGGCGCTCGGGGATGGCGGGTTGGCGGCGGTCTCGGCACGATCAGCCGGGGCGGCGATTCGCTCCTCGAGAGCCAGCTCGGGTTGAAAGGGGCGGTCGGTGGGATCCACTGCAACCCACAGCAGGAGGCCTGCGGCTGCGGCGGCAGTCGCCGGCACGAGCCACCGCCATGGCACCAGCCACGCGGTCGCCCCGCGCGTTCCTGCCTCCGGCTCGCTACGCGCGAGTGCGGCAAGCTGCGCCTGGCAGCGGCTGCACGATGCAGCATGTCCCTCGAGCTCCGAGGCTTCGCCCGGCGGAAGCGCGCGCTCGACGAACGCCGCCATCAGCTCGGCGTCCGGGCAGGGGCCGATTGGCTCGCGCCCCGCGAGCTCGGGCCCGGTTCGCATCAGGTGCTCGAGGGCGTCGTCTCGGTTGTTTCGCCAGGTCACAACTGGATCCTCACGTCAGTCGTCCGCGGGAGCCCTTCTCCCGTTGAACGGATGAATCGCGATCGCTTGCACTGGCGTCCGTGGCGTGCTCGGCCGGCACCTTGCCCAGGCCACGCGTTTCGTCGTAGTGCCACGGCTCGGCAGTTAACTCGACGCAGCGATCGATCTCGATGTCGGAAAGCTCGTATTCGTTCCTCAGCCGCGCCTCGATGTCGCGACGCAGCCGCTTGCGGGCGCGTGCCAGCTTGCGCGAGACGGTCGCTTCATGCTCGCCGAGCAGTCGACCAATCTGGGCGAGGGTGAGCTGCTCGCGGTAGTAGCACGCGAGGCGCAGGGCCTCGCCCGGGTCCAGGGCCCCGACCGCCGAGGCGAAGGCCCCGTGCAGCGCGCGAGTCAAACGGGCATGATCGAGGTCACGGGGGTCGGTCGTCGCCTGGGGCGTCGGTCTCGCCGTGCCTTCGTCGAACGGCTCGACGCGCCGCGCCGCTCGCACTGCATCCACGTGTCGCTGCGCCAGCACCGCCCGAAGCCACGTCGCCAGCGAGCTGCGGCCGTGGAAGTAGTCGAGCAGCGATCGGCGTTGGCCGTCGCGCTCGGTGAGTCCGAACAGGTCGGCATACAGCGAATCGGCCAGTTCTCGGCCGTCGGCGCGGGCGATTGCGGTCGCGGCCCTGTACAGGCCCGGTCGCTGCTCGCCGATGAAGTGCTCCCACGCGACGTCCTGGCCGGCAGCGCAGGCACGGGCGAGAGCGAGATCGTCGACGTGCAGAGACTCGAGATAGCTGGCGACCGCCGCGGCGGTCGGATTCCCGTCGCGAAAGCGGTTGGCGGCGCTGCGCCCCATGGCGTCGACGAACGTGGCGCGGTCGACGCCCCAGCGTTCGGCACCGGCGCGACCGTACAAGCGGTTCAGCAGCGCCGTGTGGTGTGGCTCGAGGTCGACCTGGTCCATCGCGTGCCCTGGCTCACTGGACGCTCGTGCTCGTCAGGAAGAACGTGCCGGCCGGCGCGCCGTGCCAGACGTCGGCGGTTGGGCCGATCGAATAGTGGCGCCGTTTCGACCCCGTGATGAGCACAGCTGGTTGCAGTTTCTAACGCCTTGCCGGTGTCACGCAAGCCGGCGGGCCCAGCACGCACTGTCCACCAGAGGTCGCTCGCGCTGGCCGGACGGTTGCATCCGGACGACCGAGGCTGATTGAATGGGTGTCACGTGAACGCCGATCCCGCTGCCGAGCTCAGACGCTGGTTCGGCCACACATCGTTCAGGCCCGGTCAGGAAGCGGTCGTTCGTGCCGTCCTGGACGGTCACGACGTGCTGGCGGTCATGCCGACCGGTTCCGGCAAGTCCATCGGTTACCAGTTGCCTGCGCTCCTGCTGCCGGGCCTCACGCTGGTGGTCTCGCCACTCATCTCGCTGATGAAAGACCAAGTCGACGAGCTGAACCGGAAAGAGATCGCGTCGGCGGCGATCCACTCCATGCTGTCGTTCGATGCCGTCAACAACGTGATGATAGCCGCGCGCGCCGGTGCCTTGCGCTTGCTCTACGTGGCACCCGAGCGCTTCGGCTCTCGGCGGTTCGAGAACCTGCTGGAGCAGTTGCCGATCGCGAGATTCGCCGTCGACGAGGCGCACTGCGTGTCGGACTGGGGCCACGATTTTCGGCCGGATTATCGACGGCTACAGGCGGCCGCCGCGCGCTGCGGTAGGGCGGACGGTCAGCCGGGGCGACCGCCGATCGTCGCCATGACCGCCACGGCCACGCCCGAGGTGCGCGACGACATCGTCGACCTGCTGGGACTGCGGGAGCCGGCGGTCTTCGTGGCGGGGTTCGACCGGCCGAACCTGTTCCTCGACGTGCGGCGGGTGTCGGGCCCGATCGAGAAGCGCAAGCTCCTGCCGGGACTGATCAGGGAGCGTCGGGCCCTCGTGTACGCCTCGACGCGCAAGAGTGCCGAGGGCGCCGCCGAGACGCTCACAGCCGCCGGGATCGAGGCGTGGCCCTACCACGCAGGGCTCGCCGACGGCGAGCGATCGCGCGTGCAGGAGGGCTTCGCGGCCGGCCGAATCCGCGTCGTCTGTGCGACCAACGCGTTCGGGATGGGGATCGACCGTCCCGACGTGGAGGTCGTCGTTCATCTGGAGATTCCGGGTTCGCTGGAGGCGTACTACCAGGAGATCGGCCGTGCAGGCCGCGATGGTCGCGCGTCCGACGTCACGCTCCTGTGGAACTATGTCGACGTTCGCACCCGCGAGTTTTTCATCGAGAAGGATGATGACGACTCGTCCGGCTCGTTCGGCGCGCGTGCCACGGTCGAGCCACTGGATCCATCGCAGCGAGAACGGAAGCGAGCGCTCGATCGGAAGAAGCTGCAGCGGATGATCGCGTACGCCGATTCGACCGGCTGTTACCGAGCCACGCTCCTCGGCTACTTCGGCGAGTTCGAGGTGATGCTGCGCTGCGGGTCCTGCGGCAACTGTCGGCGGCGGACGGCGCTCGACGCCGATCAGCTGACGTTTCTTCGCAAGATCCTCTCGGGGGTGGCGCGCGGCGGCGAGCGTTGGGGCCGACGCCGGATCGTGGCCATGTTGAGGGGGGAGACAGACGACCTGCCGGCCACCCTGGCCGGCCTGTCGACGACCGGACTGCTGCAGACGGAGAGCGCGAGCCGCATCGCCGACTGGATCGACGCCGCCGTCGGCGCAGGGTTGCTTGCCTCGTCCGACGACAAGTATCGTTTGCTGTCGCTGACCCGCGTTGGTCGCGACGTGCTCGCAGGCCGCGAGCAGGTGGTGGACCTCACCCTGCCCGAGCCGGTCGCACCATCTCAGCGCGCCCGACGGACCCGACCGGCCAGCCGCACGCCGGCGGGGACAGCTGGGACGCCCGAGACGCCCGGTCCACCGGTCGATGAGGCTCTCCTGGCAGCGCTCAAGAGCTGGCGCCGCGGAGTGGCGACGACCCGTCAGGTGCCGCCGTACGTCGTGATGCACGACAAGACGCTGAACGAACTGGCGAGCCGGCGGCCTGCGTCGCTCGATGCGCTCGCCGACGTGTCCGGCATCGGACCCGCCAAGCTGGACACCTATGGCTCAGAGCTCATCGAGTTGATTGGGGCTCAGGGATCAGGGCTCAGAGCTCAGGCAGACTGATGCACCGTGGTCTGAAAACCGTGAGCCTCGAACCGTGAGCCCCGAACCGTGAGCCCCAAGCCGAGAGCCCAAAGCCGAGAGCCCAGAACCCAGAACCCCGACCCCCGAGCCCCGACCCCCGATCCCCGATCCGGAGGATTACCCGTGTCCACTGCCTACGACGCCATCATTATCGGAACCGGTCAGGCTGGGCCTGCGCTGAGCGCCAGGCTCGCGGCTGCGGGTATGACGGTGGCCGTCGTCGAGCGGCACAAGTTCGGCGGCACGTGCGTGAACACCGGCTGCATCCCGACCAAGACAATGGTGGCCAGCGCACGGGCGGCGTACACGGCGAGACGTGCGGCCGAGTACGGCGTCAGGATTGACGGTGACATCACGGTCGACATGGCGCAGGTGAAGGCGCGCAAGGATGCGGTCGTGCGCCGGTCCAACGAGGGCGTCGAGAAGTGGATGCGGACGCTCGATCGGGGTGCGGTCCACGTCGGCCATGCGCGGTTCGAGGGCGCGCACCAGGTGCGGGTCGGGGAGACGGTGCTCGAGGCGGATCGCATCTTCATCACCGTGGGTGGGAGAGCCTACGTGCCGTCGAGCGGTTACGAATCGGTCGACTACCTCACGAATGCCAGCATCATGGACGTGGACGTTGTCCCCGAGCATCTCGTCGTCGTCGGGGGCAGCTACATCGGCCTCGAGTTCGCCCAGATGTACCGCCGGTTCGGGAGTCGTGTGACGGTCGTCGAGAAGGGACCCCGGCTCATCAGACGTGATGATGAGGATGTGTCGGTGGCGGTGCGGGAGATTGTCGAGGGTGAGGGCGTGGAGGTGAGGCTCGACGCGACGTGCCTGCGCGCCGACCGATCGGACGCGGGTGTCGCGGTCACGGTGGACTGTGCCTCGGGCGCACCGGTCGTCGAAGGGTCGCACCTGCTACTCGCGATGGGGCGACGGCCGAACACCGACGATCTGGGGTTGGAGGCCGCGGGCATCGAGACCGACAGCCGTGGCTTCATCACCGTCGACGATCAGCTCCGGACCAATGTCGACGGCGTCTGGGCCCTGGGAGACTGCAACGGTCGTGGCGCGTTCACGCACACGTCCTACAACGACTTCGAGATCGTCGCTGCCAACCTCCTCGACGCCGATCCGAGGCGCGTGAGCGATCGGATCGTGACCTACGGGCTGTTCATCGATCCGCCGCTCGGTCGCGCTGGCCTCACCGAGGCGGAGGTGCGTCAGGCCGGTCGGCCGGCCCTCATCGCGACGCGCCCGATGTTTCGTGTCGGCCGGGCCGTCGAGCAGGGTGAGACGCGAGGCTTCATGAAGATCATCGTGGACGCCGAGACGAAGCTGATCCTCGGGGCAGCGATTCTGGGCATCGGCGGAGACGAGATCGTGCACTCCATCCTGGATGTGATGTACGCGAAGGCGCCCTACACCGTCATCCAGCGTGCGGTGCATGCGCACCCAACCGTCTCGGAGCTCATTCCCACCATGCTGGCCGACCTGCGTCCGCTCGATCCCTAGGGCCTGCCGAGACCGTGACTGACGCCGCTCTCCGCCTCCTCGCTGGGCTGCTCCCGGTCCTCCTGTTCCTCGTCAGCCTGATCGTTCTCGACAGCTACAAGCTCGTGCGACCCGTCTGGATCGGGGCGAGCATCGTGTTCGGCGGCCTGACCGCCGGATTGAGCTTCTTCCTGAACGATGCGGCCATGCTCCGCCTCGAGCTGGAGGCGGAGCAGTACACGCGCTATGGCGCGCCCGTGATCGAGGAGCTCGTCAAGGCGCTCTTCCTGGTCTATCTGATTCGCGGAAACCGCGTCGGATTCCTCGTGGATGCCGCCATTCTTGGTTTCGCTATCGGTACAGGCTTCGCCATCGTCGAGAACACGTACTACCTGCAGGTGCGTCCCGGCTCCGGTATCGGGGTCTGGGTCATTCGAGGGTTCGGCACGGCCGTGATGCATGGCGGCACGACCTGCGTGTTCGGCATCTTGTCCCAGGCGATGACCGAACGCCGGCCGAGGAATCCACTCGGGCTGCTTCCGGGCTGGCTCCTCGCGGTCGGCTTGCACTCGGCCTACAACCACTTCTTTCTCTCGCCGAACGTGGGCGCGCTCGCCGTCCTCGCCCTGTTTCCGCCGCTACTGCTGTTCGTGTTCCGGCGCAGCGAGCGCGCGTTGCGGGTATGGCTGGACGTCGGCTTCGACGCCGACGCGGAGTTGCTCGAGCTGATCGGATCCGGCCGGCTCTCCGAGTCGAACGTCGGTCGCTATCTCCAGACCCTGCGGCGAAGGTTTCGCGGCGAGGTTGTGGCCGACCTGATCTGCTACCTCAAGCTCCACATCGAGCTGTCGCTCCGCGCGAAGGGGCTCTTGCTGGCGCGCGAGAATGGCTTCGACGTGCCGCTCGACGATGACACGGACGCGAAGATCACGGAGCTCGAATACCTGGAGCGCAGCATCGGCCGTACCGGCAAGCTCGCCATGGCGCCGCTCCTCGACGCGACCGGCAAGCGCCGGTGGCAGCGCCACATGTTGCGGCAGTAGGCCGGTGAGGTCGTCCGGGCCGCACCTGGTGCTATGATGGCCGGCACCGACGGCTCCAGTGACCGGCGCCGCCACCGACGACGTCGTTGCGGGGCACGCGCTGGGAGAGTCCGATGACCGGTACTGCGACACGCAGCGTGATCGTGGGCCTGCTGCTCCTCTCGTTCCGGCCAGAGGCCGCCGAGGCCCAGAACGGCCTGAGCTTCAGCGGCGTTGCGGCGTCATCGATTGACTACGAGTTGCCGTCGGCGCATCCGATTCGGTCGTGCGAATCGCTCGTGTCGTTGACCGGCTACGAGTACTCGATCGTGTCTTGCGAATGGCGGTCAAGCGCGCGTGGTCCTCATCGAAATCGAAGGTGCGCCAGTCGTAGTCGGGGTCGTCCTGGTCGAACGCCAGGTACTTTCTCGCTGTGTTTCGTGACCGTGGCGGCAAGATCCTGAGCTACTTCGGCTGGGCCGACCCTGCACTCAACCCTCTGATGGGCATCGACTATTACGAGCGGGTCAGCGAGACAATCGGCCCGGACACCAGTGACTTCTATCGACTCTTCATGGTTCCCGGCATGTTTCACTGCCGCGGCGGTCGTGGCGCCGATCGCTTCGACGCCATGACGCCGCTGGTCGAGTGGGTCGAGGGTGGCCGCGCGCCCGACCGCCTCACGGCATCCCGGATCGACGATGGCGTGCTGAAGATGACAAGGCCCCTGTGCCCGTACCCGAAGATCGCGAGGTACGATGGCACCGGCGACCCGAACGACGCCGATAGCTTCCGGTGCGAGGCACCATGACACGGAGCGTTCCATGACCGACTCGATCGACCGTCGTCGTTTCTTGAAGAAGGTTGGCGTCGTGGGCGGCGCGTCGGCGATGGCGCCGCTCGGCGGATTGGTCGAGTCGGTCACTCCCGCCGGCCAGACTCCCGCGAGCAGTCAGGAGGCGCCGCTCCCGGCGTATACGTTCCTCACGCCGCCCGAAGCGGCGTTCGTCGAGGCTGACGGCGTCCTCGGCAGCATGGCCGGCGCACGCGACGACTTTCGCTACTCTGCCGCCATGCGGCGGAGCGGAATCGTCTGGACCCTCGAGACGATCGACGCGTTCGTTGCCGATCCCAAGCGGTACATGCGTGGGAATCGCACATGTCGTATGGGGGCATCTCGGACGAGAGGGAGCGAGCGGATCTGTTGGCCTATCTGAGGGCCGTGCTCCGGGCACCGTGACCGCTCGGGCTCACAGGAACACAGCATTCGCCGTCAGTTCGAGGTCGATCAGAATCGTCGACCACACCTGATCCTTCCCGGTGGTCCGTCCGAACAGCTCGTAGCGGCCGTCTCGCAAGACCAGCACGTCGATCGTCTTCGTGCCGGCATCCACGATCCAGTATTCGAGCACGCCGTAGCGGCCGAGCATCAGCGCCTTCGGGCCACGGTCGACGGCCGCGGTGTCGGGCGAGAGCACCTCGGCCACAAGATCCGGAGGGTGCCGGAAGGGTGGGCCGTCGAAAATGAGCGCGCAGCGCGACGCATGGTAGAACGCGACGTCCGGCTGGATGACGTCATAGGACGACAGGACCAAGTCGAACGGCGCTCCCACGGCGCGACCGCCATGTTGCCGGGTGTACTGATGGAGTCGGTCGAGCACGGCATGCGCGGCCGTGTCGTGTCCGGCCGGAGGCGCCGGTACCGTCAGCAGCGAGCCGTGGTAGAGCTCGTGGCGGCTGCCATCTTCCGGCAGGTGTACCAGGTCCGCGTAGCTCAGACGCTGGCCGGGGTGCGGTGCCGTCGGCATGGCATCGGGGGGTGCGAGCATCGTGCCAGGCTGCGCCACTCGCTCGCGTATCAAGTTTCCCCATTGTCGCACAGAGACCTACGAAATTTCGGCAACTCTCGGAATGCCGGCAGGCCGCAGGTTCTTCGTTTTTGGGGATTTGCCTGAAACGAATATACCCGTGCACTCCGCTTTGCTGACTGAATGAATCAGCCGGCCCCGGTCTCATCCGTGATGGTTTGGCAGTGTATTCTATTCGACGTGATGAGAAGGGCGCCGAGCGGGCGAGGCGCGTCCACCAATCCATCAGGACGGTACGAGCGGCTAGTCGTCGAGCCCGATCCGGATCAGGATGCCGGCCCGGAGGTACCGACGGTGCCGACGGAGTACTTCGAGGACACGACCCGTACCATCATCACACGCAACGACAGTCCGGATGTGCCCTTCGACTTCAGCGTCAATCCGTATCGTGGGTGTGAGCACGGTTGCATCTACTGTTATGCCCGGCCGTATCATGAGTACCTCGGGCTGTCGGCTGGTCTTGACTTCGAGACGCGCATCTTCGCCAAGCTCCAAGCCCCCGAGCTGCTCCGCCGCGAGCTGAGTCGGCGGTCTTGGAGGCCGACGCCGCTCGGGCTGAGCGGCGTCACCGACCCCTATCAGCCGGTCGAGCGCTCGTTGCGGATCACGCGGCGGTGCCTGGAGGTGCTTGCCGCGCATCGGCACCCTGTCGGCATCATCACCAAGAGCGCTCTGGTCGGCCGCGACCTCGACATTCTGACGTCGTTGGCGCGGGATGACGCGGCCAGCGTGGCCGTCTCGGTCACCACGCTCGACGGGCGCCTCAACGATGCGGGCGTGCCTGCGGGCGTTATGGTCGCGCCGGTCGTCCCCGGCCTGACCGACCACGAGGTGCCGGCCATCCTGCGCAAGGCCGCCGACGCAGGGGCGCGGTTCGCCGGCTTCATCACGTTGCGTCTGCCGCACGGCGTCGGGCCGCTCTTCGAAGCCTGGCTCGAGCGCCACTATCCAGACCGGAAGGCCAAGGTGCTCCAGCACGTGCGCGGTGTGCGCGCCGGACGGCTGAATGATTCTCGGTTCGGGACACGGATGCGCGGCGAGGGGCCGATGGCCGACCTGATCTCGCGCATGTTCTGGGTCGCTCGCGAGCGGGCGGGTATCGCCGCGCGGGGCCCGATACTCTCCAGCGCTGCGTTCCGCATCCCTAACGCGACGCCGTCGCTCTTCGATTGAACGGTCCGCGGTTGGGCCATGCCGCCGGTGTCGGGACTGCCGTCGGCGATCGATGGCGATTGTGCCGAGCCGATCCCGGATCAGTCGAACTGACCTACGACGACGGTGATATGGTTGACCTGCGGCGAGTCGAGATCGCCCTCGCGTGTGACAATGGCACGGTCGCGGTGTCTTGTGACGTAGGGAGCGATCGTCGATGGTCGCGGAGTCGGGCGGGTGACGTCGACACGGCCGTCCTTGGGGATGGAAGAGAGGCAGCCATGCTGCGCAGAACGAACACGATGAGATGGGTGGTCCGGGTCGTGGTGGCCGCAGCGCTCGTGCCGGTGAGCGGCTGTGCCGTCAACCCGGCGACCGGTGAGCGGCAGCTCGTCCTGATGAGCGAGGGCCAGGAGGTCGCGCTGGGCCAGGAAGCCGACCAGAGCGTGCAGCAGTCGATGGGGTTGTATCCCGACGATGGATTGCAGACCTATATCCAGGAGATCGGATCGTCGCTGGCCGCGACCTCCGAGCGACCCGACTTGCCCTGGACGTTCCGGGTCATCGACGACCCAGTCGTGAACGCGTTCGCTCTTCCCGGCGGCTTCATCTACATGACGCGCGGGATTCTCAGCCACTTCAACTCCGAGGCGGAGTTGAGTTCGGTTCTGGGACACGAGATCGGTCACGTCACCGGTCGCCACGGCGTCGAGCAAGCGAGCAGGGCCCAGCTGGCCACGGTTGGACTGATGGTCGGCTCGATTGCGAGCGAGCGTTTCGCTCAGTTCGCCGGCCTTGCCCAGACCGGGCTTGGCCTGCTGTTTCTCAGGTTCAGCCGCGATCACGAACGCCAGGCCGACGATCTCGGCTTGCGTTACATGACGCGCGGCAGCTTCGATCCGAACGAGATGCCCAAGGTCTTTCGCACCCTGGAGCGGGTGAGTGCTTCACAGGGCGGCGGCGGTCGACTGCCGGACTGGCTCTCCACGCACCCGAACCCCGGTAGCCGAGCCGAACGGATCACACAGCAAGTGGCCGGCCTGTCGCCCGACCTGCAGGCTGGCACGGTCAACCGAGCCCCGTACCTGCAGCGGCTGCAGGGCCTGATGTTCGGCGAGAACCCGCGGGAGGGCTACGCGATCGGACGCCGCTTCTATCAACCGGACCTGGAGTTCCAGTTCGACTTCCCGGAAGGTTGGCAGATCAACAACCAACGCCAGGCCGTCGGAGCCATCAGCCCGGAAGAGAACGCCATCGTCGTCCTGTCGCTCGCCGGCGAGGAGACGCCCGCCGCGGCGACCCGAGCGTTCTTCAGCCAACAGGGCATCGAGCAGGGCCGGCCATGGCAGCGAGGGTTCACGTACTTCCGCACCGTCGCCAGCCCGACGGAGTCATCGATCGTCGGGATTGCCGGCTTCTTCGACTACGGCGGTCGGGTGTACACCCTCCTGGGCTACACGCCTGAGAGCGGATGGTCACAGAACGGTCGGGCCATGGAGCGGTCGCTGGGCACGTTCCGCCGGCTGACCGACCGACGCTACCTCGACGTCCAGCCGAAGCGAGTCGAGATCGTCCAGCTCGACCGCGCGATGACGGTGGACGAATTTGCCCAGCGCCATCCGTCGAGCGTGGATCTCCAGGAGTTGGCCATCCTCAACGGTCTGCCTGCCGGAGGGCGCTTCGAAGCTGGCCAGCGCGTGAAGCGAATCGTGGGCGGTCGGCTGCCGGCGAGTTGATGGCTCGGACGTCTGGAACCCAAGGTCTTCTCAATATTCGAGGTAGCCGTCGTGACCCACGATGAAATCGTCGCGGTCGTCGACAAGCGGTTCGACTTGATCAACCGTCGAGACGTTGCTGCACTCGCCGAGCTCTACGCCGACACGGCGGTCGTCGATAGCCCGACAGCCGGGACCCTGAACGGGCGCGACGCCATTCAGCGCGTCGACCAGGCGTGGTTCACGGCCTTCCCCGATCTCGAGACCCAGGTCGAGGACGTCATCGTCGAGGGAAACCGTGTCGTCGCGATTGCCAGATTCAACGGGACCCATGCCGAGAAGTTCCTGGGGATGGATCCCACCGGGGCGCACTTCGACTTCAGGATGGTGCTCGTGCACACGATCGAGCACCACGAGATCGTCCACGAGCGCCGGTTCTACGATTTCAGTGGCTTACTGATCCGCCTGGGCGTCCTCAAGGTCAAACCGGGGTAGCGCGCCCTCGAACTCAGGACGGGGAGTCATTTCTACCCCGCGTGCCTCGTTCGTGGACACTTGGCGTCGCTATCAGCCAAGAAACATCTGGTGGGTGCATGTTTTTATCGTGTGCGTCATGATCGTGACCGTGTGAGCTGCCGATAAGACATGCAGCCGACGTGATGCCACACGACTCCGCCACCCTCGACACCATCGCCCACTGCCTCGATTATCTGACGCGGGTCTCCGGCCTGAGCGCCGCCGAGTGCCTTGCCACACTCGAGGAGTACAGTCAGCCACTCGATCCTGAGGAACGGACCCGGATCCTCGTGTGGTTCGACCTCGGCGTCCGAGCGGGCGGCACGCTGCACTGATCGGGCAGTTCAAGAGTTCAAGAGTTCAAGAGGGTTCAAGGGTTCGCGGTGGGGCCTCGCGCGGCCGCCAACTCCTGCGCCAAAACGTGTTGCTCGACCAGGAATCATTGGGATGGTCGGTCAGACTCGCGTGCGCCACGGTAGCCGGCGACGTTCATCTGAACGAAGATCCGAGCCGCCGCGATCGAACTCACCGGACGCGTGCGGACCTCGACCCGTCCGGCGCGGATTGCCCTGCAGATGGCGTCCGGTTCCGGAGCGGCGTCGACGAGCGAGTACGTCGTGCCCATCTGCGAGAGGACGTGCACGTCGGAATTGCCAACGAGCGGCCGGTCGTGCCGATTCGCCCATCGAACCGCCGCTCGGTTGAAGTCGAGCCACCGGGTGTAGAGGGCGTTCACCTCGACCGCGTCGAACAGTTCGGCGTGCTGGTCCAGCATGCCGCGTAGACTCGAGGGCAGCGGGTAGAACGGATGGGGAGCGACGACGAGACCACACTCGAGTCGTCGCAGCTCGGCAAGCTCGCGAAACGAGCCGACGCGCGCTGCCTTCGACGAGAAGTTGATCAAGAGGACGTGCTGACCGTCGATGCTGCGTTCGATGCCCGTCAGCAGGACGATCCCGAGATCACGCGCATAGGGTCGAAGCGGCTCGACGTCGATCCACCGATCGTGCAGCGTGATCGCGACGCCGTGATACCCGAGCGCCGCCGCCCGATCGATGAGATCGCGCGCTGTGTGGCGTACGGCGTCGGTTGGGTCGTCCGACGTGTGCGCGTGGAGTTCGAGCTTCAGCATGGTCGGCGAACAGCGGGCTGGGCGCGGGGCTCAGGGCTCAGGGCTCGGGGGACAGGGATCGGGCACATCAGGCACGTTCGTGTCCGTGCGGCGATGTTCCGTGTCCGTTCCGTACCGTCGTCATTCCGTAAGCCACCGGCCCGGTCCCTCGAGAAACTCCTCATAGTCCTTGACGACATGGTGCGGCTCGGTGCCGTGAGACCGCAGCCTGTCGGCGGTCATGGTCGTCGTGACGCCGACGCAGGTCATGCGCGCACCCAGGACCGCGGCGATCCCTGCCGGTGCGTCCTCGAAGCCGACGCACGTCTCTGGCGCCAGGTCGAGCCGCCGGGCGACTGCCAGATAGACGTCGGGATGGGGTTTGCCGCGGGCGACCTCATCGCTGCGGACGATGACCGGGAAACGGCCCTCGAGCCCCAGCGCAGAGAGCGTGTGCTCGACGTTCTCGAGTGGGGCGGATGTGGCGATCGCGAATGGGATGTTGCGGGCCGCGAGGATCTCGAGCAGGCGCTCGACACCGGCCAGCGGCTCGAGTCGATGCGCGGAGAGCGTCCTGTAGAGCGACTCCTTCTCGCGCGCAAATTCCCGAAGCTCCTCGTCCGAGAGATCGCGCTCGAACAGGATTGGAAAGATGTCGCGATTACGCTTGCCGTCGAGCCGCTCCCACATCGCGTCGCTGAGGCGCGGCAGAGGACGTCGTTCCGAGAAGCGCTGGAACGCCTCACGATGGATGCCCATGTTGTCGACGAGCGTGCCGTCGAGGTCGAAGATGAAGCCCTGTGGCGGGTCGGAAGAGGAGAGCATGCGCGTCACGGAGCGGGACAGGTACAATAGAGACGTCGGCCTTGGTCAGCCGGCGCCGGAAACGTGCCGTCCCCCCGAGTATAAGCTGGTTGGCGGAGCGAAACCGGAGGAGTCACGCCGTCTTGCGGGTGTTCCATCCGACTGAGGAGCATACATGGCCAGTGTCTGTGCGATCGTCGGGGTCGGTCCGGGCATCGGCCTGGCGGTGGCCCGGCGGTTCGGGCGCGAAGGTTACCGGCTCGCCCTGATGGCCCGCCGAAAGGGGGTACTCGAGGGGCAGGCATCGACGTTGCGGGATGCCGGCCTCGACGCGCTCGCGTTCCAGGCCAATGCGGCCGAACCCGAAACGCTGCGCCAGGCGTTCGAGGTGGTCCGCCGCGAAATGGCGGCGCCCGCCGTGCTCGTGTACAACGCGGCCGTGATGCGTGAGGCACTGCCCAGCACCCTCGACACCGACGACCTGACCCGGGACTTCCGGATCAACGTCGCCGGCGCGCTAGTCGCCGTCCAGCAGGTCGTGGCTGACATGCGCCAGGCCGGACGCGGAACAGTGCTGCTTACCGGTGGGGGACTGGCACTCGATCCGTGGCCACAGTTCGCGTCCCTGGCCATCGGAAAGGCTGGACTCCGTAATCTGACCGTGAGCCTGGCCAAGGAACTGGAACCGGACGGCATCCACGTCGCCACGGTCACGATCACCGGCATCGTGAAATCCGGTACGCGGTTCGACCCCGATCGCATCGCCGACGAGTACTGGAACCTCCACCAGCAGTCCCGCGCCACCTGGCGACGAGAGGTGGTCTACTGACGGCCTCCAGGGCTCGTCCTGCACCCGAGCGGCCGGTCGGCGACAGGACATCACGATCGACGGGGGAAGCCGACCTCGGGGGCTGGACAGCGTGGCACGCGGCAGACGTCCGGGTTCGGCTCGGCGTGTCCTCCTGCCTGCTTGGCGAAGAGGTGCGCTTCGACGGTGGCCACAAGCGGGACGGATTCGTCGTCGATCAGCTGGGCCGCTGGGTGGACTGGGTGTCGGTCTGCCCAGAAGTCGACATCGGGCTGGGTATCCCGCGACCGACGATCCGACTCGTGGAGGCAACCGACGCCGGTGGAGTCTGTCTTCTGACACCCTCGACCGGCGCCGATGTGACTGGCAAGATGCAGCGCTACGCGGCGACGCGCGTCAAGACGCTGCAGAAACTGGATCTTGACGGCTACGTTCTGAAGAAGAACTCGCCCTCGTGCGGCATGACGCGCCTGCCCGTGTACCGGCATGGCAACCTCCTGCATCGGCGCGGGGTAGGCCTCTTCGCGCGGGCCCTGATCGACGCCTGCCCGGGCCTGCCGATCGAAGAGGACGGCCGGCTGAACGAGCCCCGACGACGCGAGACCTTCATAGCGCGTGTCTTCTGCCGCAACCGCTGGCGCAGGCTCGTGCGGCGGGGGCTGCGCCGACGGCGGTTGGTGGAGTTTCACGCGGCACACACGCTGCTCATCAGAGCCCACAACACGGCCGGTTGCGCGAGGCTTGGCCGACTCGTGACCCGTGCGGGTCGAATGGACGATCGTTCGCTGTTCGCTCGGTACGAGCAGGGTTTGCAGACGTCTCTGCGGACCCCAGCGACCAGGAAGAAGCACGTGAATATCCTGCAGCACGCGATGGGCTACCTGACGCCTGCGCTCGCGCCACGAGAGACGCAGGAGATCTGGACGGCGATCGACGGCTTCCGTCGTGGCATGTTACCGCTCGTCGAGCCGACGACGCTCATGCGCGTCAATATCGTTCGTCACGGGATCGAGTACCTCGCGGGCCAGCTGTACTTCGATCCGTACCCCACGGAGCTGATGCTCCGGCACCACGTCTGAGTGGCGTATTCAGCGCCTGCGTCGCGACGCGCTCGATGGACGCGACCCGAACTCCGGCGGTGGTATGACCCCGTTGCACGCCGCGGATACGGCAGCACGTCGAGCGGTGGAACGGGATACCAGGCAGTCGAGTGGAGGCGACGTGACGGCCACGAGCTCGTGGGAGGACGCGTTCGAAGCACTGCGACAGGAGTTCCTGCGGCGGGTGCCGGATCGGACGGACGCCATCCGATCGTGCTGCGACCGGCTCGATCGCGATGCCGACGATGGCGCGGCACTGCGCGAGTTAATGCGACGAATCCATTCGCTCGGCGGCACGGCCGAAACCTACGGATATAGAGATGTGTCGGGCCGATGCCGTGAGGCCGAGGCAGCATGCGGCTCCCTGCTGCGCGAGGGCGTGGCACCCGGGATGTCCGTACTGGCCGAATGGCGTGCGCTTGGCGTGAGTATCGAGCAGGAGCTGAGCGGGCCGCACGCTGCCTCGCCCGTGCGCCGTCCGGAGTCGTCGCCCGACGCCGAGCGGCGGGTGCGGGACATCCTGATCGTCGAGGGTGGCCGCGAGATCCTCGACACGGTGCAACAGGAACTCATCGCGGACGGACTCCGTGTCGCTAGGTCGAAACCCGAGCCACCGCGACTGCTGCCGTCGCCGCTCGGCTGCCCGACGCGCTGATAGTCGATGCCACCCTACCCGATGGGAGCGGCTACGAGCTCGTCGAGCACGTCCGGGAGCTGCCGCACGGTGACGGCCTCCCCATCTTGATCGCCAGCTCGGGCGCCGGCTGGCTCGACCGGGTCGAGGCCATCCACTGCGGCGCCGACGGATACTTCGGAAAGCCGCTCGACGCTCGGGCCCTCTCGCGGCGGCTACACGCGCTCCTGACCCAGTCGGCGCAGCGCCCCGCGCGGATCCTCTCGGTGGAGGACGACCAGGACCAGGCGGAGTTTGTGCGAAACATCCTGGAATCGGCGCGCTACGATGTAAGATTCTGCGCCGATCCCCAGGACCTCGAGGCGGAGCTGTCGAGGTTCCAACCCGACCTCGTGCTCATGGACGTGTTCCTGCCGGGTATCAGCGGCTACGACCTGGCGCGGCTGATCCGCCAGGACGAGCGGTACGCCGCGCTGCCGATCGTGTTCTTGACCTCGGAGGGCGACGTGGACGCGCGGATCGCGAGCGTTGCGTCGGGTGGAGACGACTACCTGACCAAGCCCGTCAACCCCGCCCTGCTGCTGTCGGCGGTCGCAGCCCGGGTCGAGCGCGCAAGATTCTTGCAGCATCTGCTCGCTCGCGATGGCCTGACGCGCCTCCTGTTGCGCTCGGCGTTCCTGGAGCGGACCGAGGAGCTGATGGCGCGGGCGGTGCGACGGCGTACCGGCGACGTTGCGCTGGTGATGATCGATCTCGACCGTTTCAAGACGGTCAACGACACGTACGGGCACCTCGTGGGCGATCAGCTGCTCGTCGGGTTCGCGGCACTGCTTCGTCGGCGGCTCCGGCAGTCGGACATCATCGGCCGGTTCGGGGGCGAGGAGTTCAGCGTCGTGCTGGACGGACTGGACCGTGACGATGCGGTGCGGCTCATGGAGCGCATCCTCGAGGAGTTTGCAGCGACGGACCACGATGTCGGCGACGGCCGAACGTTCCGGTCGAGCTTCAGCGCGGGGATTGCGATGTTGCGTTCGGACTGCGCCGACGTCGCCTCCTGGATCCGCCAGGCGGATGAGGCGCTGTACGCCGCGAAGAACGCCGGCCGGCATCGCGTTCAGGTGTCGGAGTCGGCCGGTGCTACCGAGGAGCCAGCGGAGGAATCGTCATGACTCGCCGTACGGAGCGTGCCACGTTCGTGGGTGGTGCTGGGGACACGCTCGCCGCCAGCCTCGAGCTGCCCCTGGGCTCGCCGCGCGCCTTCGCGCTATTCGCCCACTGCTTTACCTGCTCGAAGGACGTCTTCGCCGCGACTCGCATCAGCCGGGCATTGGCCGAGCTCGGGGTCGCCGTGCTCCGGTTCGATTTCACTGGCCTCGGGTCGAGCGGCGGTGATTTCGCCAACACGAACTTCTCATCGAACGTCGACGATCTCGTCGCAGCCGCCGACTTCCTGCGCCGGGAGCATACGGCGCCGAGCCTGCTCGTGGGCCACAGCCTGGGTGGCGCCGCCGTGCTCGCGGCGGCGGCGCGAATTCCCGAGGTGGTGGCCGTCGCGACGATCAATGCGCCGGCCGAACCGGTCCATCTGACGAAGCATCTGGGTGAGGCGGTCGGCGCGATTGACGAGACAGGGGAGGCCGAGGTCGAAATCGCCGGGCGGTCATTTCGCGTCAAGCGACAGTTCCTCAAGGACATCTCGAGGGTCCGTCTCCGGCGGGCGATCGGACGGCTGGATCGAGCCTTGTGGTGTTCCACGCGCCGGGCGACACCACGGTCGAGATCGACAACGCGAGGAAGATCTTCGATGCAGCCAAGCATCCCAAGAGCTTCGTATCGCTCGACTCGGCCGACCATCTGTTGTCGCGTCGAGAGGATGCCGCATACGTCGCCTCGACGCTCGCGGCCTGGGCCGACCGGTACCTGCCCGTCGGCGCGGCCACCGTCGCTGACGACCAGGAACAGGCGGGCCCGCCCGATACCGTCCTCGTCCGCGAGACGGGCACCAGCCACCTCGCCAATGCGGTGGTCGTCGGATCACACCGGCTGATCGCCGACGAGCCGATTGCCGCTGGCGGCGCCAACTCGGGGCCGACGCCCTACGATTTCGTCCTGGCGGGACTCGGGGCCTGCACCTCGATGACGCTGCGTCTGTATGCCGAGCGGAAGGGCTGGCCGCTCGAGGGCATCTCGGTGCGGCTGACCCACCAGAGGGTGCACGCCGAGGACTGCTCGGCGTGCGAGACCCAGGACGGCCGGCTCGACCGCATCGACCGAGTCATCGAGCTGACCGGCCCTCTGGACGCCGACCAGCGTCAACGCCTGCTAGCGATCGCCGAAAAGTGCCCTGTACACAGGACGCTGCGGACTGAGAGTTGGATCGTGACGAGGCTGGACGAGGCGTCGAGTCGTGAGCCGGAGGAACCGGAGGAACCCGAGGAACCGGGTTAGCGCCTCAGCGGGCAGCCGTCACCACCCACCACCCACCACTCACCAACCTACGACTCGTCCATGCGGCCGAGCTGCGATCTGATCACGCCCATCTCGAGCAGCGCGATGAGACGTGCCGAGTAGAAATCGCCGATCGCTTCGCGGGTTCGTGTCTGGAGTCGCTCGAGGTGGCGGCGATCGAGCCGCGGATTGAGGAAGAACTCCTGGCCGATCCACAGGAGGGCCGCGGCGCCGGCACCATACTCGGCGTTCGGAAACAGTCCCTGGGACCACGCGAAACCGAGCGCGGCGATGATGCCCAGCCAGACGATTCGTGTCATCCACCGGGCCGACTGCCGCAGCTGCAGACCCCGACGAAAGCCTCGCAGCAGGCGCTCGAGCGGCGCAGGGCCCCTCTCGGCGGCCGCCGACGCGAGCTTCATCGTGCCGAAGCGAGCGTTGCTGGCGTCTTCGATGGCAGTCGAACCACGCGAACGCTTCCCGGAGCGTTTCGACGGCTCGAGGGTCGAGGTCCAGCTCCCGACTCCACCACGCAGATGCACCTCTCGCAGGCCCGAGAGGTTCGCCAGGGACTCATCCGACTGGAGCTCGGCCACGCGAAGCCGCGAGATTTCACTCGCCGCGTGCCTGAGCCATGTGATGTGCGGCGGGAACTCCCACCGTTCGTCAAACAACAACGCCTCGACCGCGGCTGTGTCCTGTATGTCGTCTATCGCGCTCAGCACCGCGTCCCGCTCGTCGAGGACCGGCTGGACGTCGGGCATCAGCTCGTCGTGGCTCGACGTCAGGTCCTGGAGCATGTCCCGGAGCAGCGCCGAAAATGTCTCCGGGTCCCAGTCGCTGGCGGGCGGCACCGCGCCAGTGACTGCCGGGGCCTCAGGCCGGTCGATGGTAGATGGGAGGTCCAGAGCCTGCGACGCTTCTGCGCCCTCGGCCTCGGGCTCAGGATCCACCGAGAGCTCGACCGCTTCGGCCTGGGCCGAGTGATCGGGGGCGTCCAGCGTCACCCAGCCCGAGGCGTCAGTCTCGGGAGCCGCGGCCGGCGGCTCGATCTCCGGTTGTGCCTCGCGGTGGTCCTGGGAGTGCTCGACCGGCTCCCGATCAGGCTCGACGCGCAGCTCCTCCAAGCCATCTTCGAGAGCCGATGGCTCTTCGTCAGGCGAGCCCGCCGAGACTGGGTTACTGCCGAAGATGCTCATGGTGCGACTCGTTCAATGACTACATGGTTCTGACAGCGTCATAACATGACAGAACATCCACAGAATAACGACGTTTGCCTGCCAGGGTCAAGCGGTAACGCATAACGCAGATATTCGTTTTATGTTCGTCTTTTGGGAAGCCGCGCTCGCATCGCGGCGCGCTTACGCAACGGCGACAGCTACCGCAGGCTTGGTTCGAGGTACCGCAAGGCTAGACCATCCCGGGCCCCAGCGACGGACGGACGCTGTGGACCCGGGACGTGAGGAGTGACGAGTCGACTACGGCAGCGGCAGCAACTGCTGTTCGAATACCGTCTTGCGGTTGGGGAGAATGCGAACGTCGAAGGTCAGCGGCGCGAACCCGTCGGCAGCGACCTCGACCTGATGCGGTCCGGCCTCCAGGCGCAGCCGTTGGAACGCGCCGTCGAATTCGTCGACGATACCCACATAGTAGCCATCGACGAACACGTCAGCATGGCGCGGCCTTACCTTGAGGCGCAGCCACCCGGACGCGGCGTAGTCCGCCGCCACGTTCCCCGCGCTTCCGTAGTAGCCGTAGCTGTTCCCGTACCCGTATCCATAGTAGGGATCGTTGTAGGACCCGTAATACGGGCTGTAGAGATTTCCGACGCCATAGCTGTAGTACGGAGAGTAGTAGCCCAGGCCGACCGAAAATCCGGGGGAGTAGTAGGACCGGTACGGCCGTGTGTAGTAGCGGTTGTTGACGTAGACGTTCGTGCGGCCACGCGATCCAAAGGTTCGGTCCCCGCGGCCGTTGACGCGGCCACGCGGCACCGCGCGACGCTGGGCGGTTCGTCCCGAAACGACCCGACCCCTCTGTCCGGCTCGAGCCCGGCCTACCGATCGACCCTGTGGCCGTCCGGCGGAGGTCGCCCGGCCTGCCGGTCGATTCTGGGGCCGTCCGGCGGAGGTCGCCCGGCCTGCCGGTCGATTCTGGGGCCGTCCGGCCGAGGTCGCTCGGCCTGCCGGTCGACCCTGGGGCCGTCCGGCGGAGGTCGCCCGGCCACCCGATCGCGGTCGCTGGGCCGATGTCGCCCGGCCACCCGACCGCGGTCGCTGGGCCGATGTCGCCCGACCCGCGGGTCGCGCCCGTCCGCCCGACCGTCCAGCGGTTGCTCGACCCCCTCCTGAGCGCCCACTCGAACCACGTGCGACCGCACGTCGCCCCCCGCCGCGTCTCTGCTGCTCGGCGGCCACACCACCGGCGCCGGCGGCGGCGAGTGGTGCCAGGACGTCCACGCTCGTCGGGATGCTCGAGGCGACCCACGTCGTCGTGTCAAACCGCTCGCCTGCGGTACGCGCCCCAGCCTCGGCATGCGGTGACACCAAGGCCAAGGCAAGAGCCGTGCTGAAAGCAAAGAACCCGCGGCTCATGTTGACTCCTTCCGTTGTGGGCTGGCAGCACAAGTATATCAGATGGAGGGGGGTGGGCAAGGGGCCGTAGGTCTCCGAGCCCGCCTACCGCGCACCCTCCGTCGCCCGGACGACCAGCTCCTCGACGAGGTCGTCGGCTTCGTACACCGTCCGTAGTGCCTCGAGCATGCCGCGTACGTCGACGGCGATGGCACGGTTCAGTACCTCGTCGTAAATGAAATCGCCATTGAGCGAGTGGACGTTGCCATCGAAGACGAGCCCGACCAGCTCGCCGTCGGCGTTGAGGACGGGCGACCCGCTGTTGCCGCCGATGATGTCCACGGTCGAGACGAAGTTGAACGGCGTATTCGGGTCGACCCGATCGCGAGCGTCACGCCAGCTCGACGGCAGCCAGTACGGCGGCTCCTCGTCGTACTCCTCGGCGCGTGCATACAAGCCACCGATGAGGCTGAACGGCGGCACGGCCGCTCCCGCTTCCTCGTAGCCCTTGACCGCACCGTACGTGAGACGCAGCGTGAAGGTGGCATCCGGATATGCCGTCAGCCCTTTGCTGTCGAACTCGGCGCGCGCGATCTGAGCGTACCGCGCGCGCTCGACCGAGATGATCTCGTCCTCGTAGCGCTTCAGGAGCGCGCGCGCGGCAGGCTCGACCGCCCGAGCCATGGCGATCATCGGGTCGTTCGAGCGCTCGAGGGCCTGCCGGCCACCTGTGGCGAGCCGGCGCCGCCCGTCGACGTCGCCGACCCGGGTACGCAGGACGAGCTCCCGAGCGCGGGCTTCCGGCGACGCCCCCAGCAGTGCAGCCCGGACGACCGGATGCTCGATCCCGAGCTCGTCGCGCATGAATGCGAGCGACTGGGTGAGAGATGCGATTTCGTAGTCCGGGTGGATGGGCGCCCGCGAGAATAGCTGGAGCTCCATGGACGGCCGAGCCGCATCGGTGAAGCCGGGCAGCCGCTCGCCGTCGGGCTTCTCCGATTCGTCGGCCAGACGCACGAGCGTGCGGGCGATTCCGAACAGTTGCGAGTTGAAGCCGAGGCCGCGGTCGATTAGCTGCATCTCCGCGTAGTACTCGCCGAGGCTGTTGCGCGCGGCAGCGATCGTGTCCCACGCGTCGCCAGCGTCGTCTCGCGCCGGCGACGTAGCCACGGCGGTCCGCAGCTCCTGCTCGGCGGCGCGCTTCTTCGCCATCAGGGTCTCGTCGGCGAGGCCCCTCACCTGGCCTCGAAACACCTTCAGGTTGTTCTCGAGGTTCGTGAGCATCGGTCCAGCCTGGCGGGCCGCCTCGTCGCCGCGCTCGGCATATGCGGCCAGCCCGGCGCGCATGCCGTCGAGCAGCCGGATCATGAACGGGAGCCGAAACTCCCCGCGTGTCTGCAGATCGGCCAGAGTGCTCAGGCGGGACGTCCCACCGGGGTGGCCCGGCACGAACACCGGCTCACCCGCCTTGGCGCCGTCGGGCGCCCAGGCGACGTAGTCATCGGAGCGCACCGGCTCGTCGTTCTCGTAGACCCGAACCAACGTCATGTCGAGCGCGTAGCGCGGGTACTCGAAGTTGTCGATGTTGCCGCCGAAGAATGCGATGCTCTCCTCGGGCGCGAAGACGATCCGGACGTCGGTGTACCGCTTGTAGCGGTACAGCTGGTACTGGCGGCCCTGGTAGAGCGTGACGACGTCGCTGCGCAGCTTGGTCGAGTACAGGGATTCGCTCTCGATCTCGGCGATCGCGGCTCGCCGCGCGGCGAGCGCGCCGGCAGGGGACATGTCGGGTGCCACGGCAGCATCGACGCGCTCGGTCACGTCCTCGTAGCTTACGAGCACGTTCAACTCGAGGTCCGGCGCCTTCAGTTCGTCCTGGCGCCGCTCGGCGAGAAAGCCCTCCGCGACCAGGTCGTAGTCGGCCGAGCTCAGCTTGGCGAGCGTGTCGCGGGCGACGTGATGGTTCGTCAGCACGAGCCCGTCGGGCGAGACGAACGACCCGGAGCCGCCGTTGTTGAAGCGCACCGACGCACGCTGCACCTTCCTCAGCCAGGCATCGTCCAAGGAGACGCCGTAGCGCTCCTGGATCGCCGACCTCGGAATGTTGCTGAAGGGCCACATCCCCTCGTCGGCTCGCATGGAGGCAACGAGCGTGACCGAGAGAAGGACGACGAGCGATATGGAACGTCTGGTCTGAAACATGATGGGCTCTTGGCTATGGCGGTACCGATACGCACGGAGCGCCTGTCACCACTCGATCCTGTCGACCCTCGTCGAGGGGCCGTGGAAGAGCGCGTTGAACAGCAGCTTGAACGTCGCGCGCGGCTGGGTACGGAACGCTGCTTGACTCCCGACCGTCACGACGGTCCCACGGTCGACCTCGAATGCGACGACGTTCGCCTGGTCGCGGAGCAGGTCGCCGCCGAGCAGCCATCCGCTGGCGACGAGGTCGCCGCTCTCAGGATACCGCGCCACGACCCGGCTCAGGATCTCGAAACTTGGCTTGAGCCGGTACGCCTGGTCGAACCGGAAGAAGACCGGCCAGGCCGCGGGCATCCCGAAGCCGATGGGGTGGGTGCTGTCGAACTCGTTCGCCAGCAGCGATCCCGGGCAGTAGAACACCGAGTTGTTGCGCACGACCCGGGCGCCGAGCGTCTCGGCGAGCGTCGCGGGGCTCTGGAACGCTTCACGCAGCGTGCGTGTCACCTCGCTTGCCGGCACCTGGCGCTCGCCGGGCCGAGGGCCGGTCATGGCTTGCCGCCGCTCGGGCTCCGGGAGGACTTTCTCGATGGGGAGATCGAGCAGGGCGCGGGCGGTCTCGACAGCGCTGCCCAGCGCCACCAGGTGGCCTCCGCCTCGCACCCAGTCGGCGAGCTTTGCCCAACCCTCCTCACCGACCCCGAACACCCGGCGCCACGTCTCCGAATGCTGGGTGGGGTCCAGGCCGTTCACGATCGTGTTTCGCGTCGTGCCGGCCGGCAAGACGATGACGTCGTACCTGTCGGCGAGGTCGCCTTCGAAGTCCGTGGACGAGATCGTCTCGAATGCGAAGCCGTACTGCTCGAACAACCACATCATCCAGCCGGCCGGCATGTTGTTGGCGGCCTTCCAGAGGCCGATGCGTGTCGACGGTTTCAGCCGAAACGCCTCGACGTCGACCGCTTCGTCGAGCGCCGTGACCGGCAGGCCCGTCCGTTGCGCGACCGTCTCGAGTGCCTGGCGCGCCTCGTCCGTCGGCGGCACGATCCAGGTGCCAGGCGCGAAGTCATGCCCGCCCGCCGCGAAGGCCCGTGCAGCCCGAAAGACCGGCACGCCACCGGCCTGTAGCCTTGCGATCGCCATGAACCCAGCGTTCGACTCGGGCCCTATCCCGTAGGCCCACCGGGGCCGGCTCGGCATGTCGGCCGGACTTGGCGCAATCGTTTCGAGCCGCTCCAGGTCGGCATCGAATGGCTCGTCGATCTGATCGACGGCCACGCCCATCAGCAATCCGAGGGTCTGGGCCGTGACGTCATACGGCGGCTGCGGCGGTCCACCTGGAAAGAGCCGCAGATCCGGATAGACCTGCTTCTCGAGCATCGTCTTGGCGAACGCGCCGTAGGGTTGAGCGAGCTTCACGACCCAGGAGCCGGTGTCGTACTGGCGCCCGCCCGCGCTGAACGGCGCCCGCGATTGGTGGATCTCCACCTCGGCGAAGTGCAGCGTGTCGAGCAGCTCGTAGGTCTCGAACGGATCGCGCTGATCGGCTGAGATGACGAAACCGAAGGGGCCGCCCGCGTAGCCGACCCAGTCGCGGTGCACCTTGTAGAAGTTCTCGAGCCAGTCGACTCGGTACTTGGCCATGTGAGCCAGGCCGGCAAAGAGCGCGGTCGAGCCGTAGTCGACGATCTGGCGCAGCCGCCATTCGCCCGAGTCGTACGGCGCCGGGAAGTTCCAGCGCCGATCCTGCGGACCCAGTGGCTGGTCCGGACCTGCCGGGTTGACGTACGGGTCGGCGAGGTTGACGCTGGCGATCTCGGTGAGGATGCGCGGTTGACCGTGGTAGACCATGTACTGGCGCGCCGGGGTCCACATGTCGTATTGGGCGTTGAAGCTCACGCCGCCCTTGCCCTCGCTGATCAGCGCGGACGCCATCGCCATGCCGATCTGTGCCTGCTCCTGCACGAGGATCGGGTGGATGTTCGGGTCGTGCGGATCCTGAAACGGGGGCACGAAGATCCGCGCGCCGCTCGATCCCATCTGGTGCATGTCGTGCGTGAGCTGTGGCTTGTAGACCTTGTGCACCTTTTCGATGACGAGCCGGGTCTCCGTCTGCGTGAACATGAACCAGTCGCGGTTGTTGTCGTGGCCCACGTACGGGTGATAGAGGTCGGGGAACCGCCGGTTGTAGCCGGTGCCCTTCGTGTCGTTCCAGTGGTCGACCACCATGACCTGCCCGTCCGGGTTCTGGGACGGGATCATCAGGACGACCACGTTGTCGAGCAATTCCTGGATCGTGGGGCTCGATTCGGTCGCCAGGCGGTGCAACACTTCCGTGAGCGCCTGGGTGTTGCCGACCTCCGTCGCGTGAATCGACGCGTAGACCAGGTAGATTGGCCGCCCCTCGCGCGCGAGGGCCATCGCGTCGTCTTCCGACAATCCCCGCGGGTCGGCGAGCCGTCGATTGATCTCGATGATCCGATCGAGGTTCGCCAGGTTCGCCGGCGAGCTGATCGTCGCCATGACGTACGGCGCTCCGCGCGTCGACTTCCCCAGTTCCTCGAACCGAACGCGGTCGGACCCATCCGCGACAGACTCGAAGTACTCCACGATTTTCATGTAGCGGGCCAATTGGCCGTCGGAGCCGATCCGGAAGCCGAAGAACTGTTCGGGATCCTGGACCTGGGCCCGCGCGGGCGCCGCCTGCGCGACCAGCAGGAGAACGCCGATGAGCGTAAACAGCGGGAGAATCCGGCGGGGCATGAATGCGTCTCCTGGATAGTGGGTTCGGGCGGCCGTAGCTGATAAATTACCACGGATGATTCACACGACCAGCGACCGCCTGTCCGCCGTGTCCCGCCGTTTCCGGAGCCGACGCGTGGCGCTTGCTCTCGCCGTCGCGCTGCTCGTCCCGACGGCAGCCGCCGCCCAGCGGTCGACGATGGACGTCGTGCGCGAGCGGGGGCATCTGGTGGTCGGCACCACCGGCGACTACCGCCCGTTCAGCTACCTGGACCCGTCGAGCGGCGAGTACGAGGGGTTCGACGTCGACGCGGCTCGGCTCTTGGCGGATGCGCTCGGCGTCGAGGTGCGCTTCGTGGCGACCACGTGGCCGACCCTGACCGCCGGGCTTGTCAACGGACGGTACGACATCGGCATGAGCGGCATCACGCGTACGCTGGAGCGTCTCGGTAGGGTCGGGCTGACCGATGCGTACGTGTCGCTCGGAAAGTGTCCGTTGATTCGGTCGTCGGATCGCGAGCGCTTCCGGACGCTCGCCGACATCGACCAACCGGATGTGCGAATCGGCGTGAACCCCGGCGGCACGAACGAGTCGTTCGTGCGCGCGTCGATTCGGGAGGCCGAGGTCGTCGTCATCCCGAGGAACCTCGACATTCCTGACGCCGTCGCCTCGGGTGAGGTCGACGTGATGATCACGGACAACGTGGAGGCCGTACTCGTGGCGGGTGCGCGGCCCGAGCTGCACGCCGTGGCGCCCGGCGAACCATTCACCAACGACGACGTTGGCTACATGGTGCGGCGAGACGATCAAGCCTTCCTGAACTGGCTGAACCTCTGGCTGCACCAGATGCGAGCTCGCGGGGAACTGGAGGCGCTGGAGGCTCGCTGGCTGGGGCGGTGAAGCTGGCGGAGCCACGCGTTGGGTCCACGAACAAATGAGGCCGAGGATATACGACGGATGCGCGACCCGACCCGTCTTCGGAGCGAGTGAGTCGAGCAGGGTCGTCGGGCACGCGAAACTTCTCGTATACTCGACATCATGTCCAGCCCGAGCGCCCAGGCCGTTGCGCGGCGCAGAACGAATCGGCTGGCGGCGATGACGCCCTCGGAGCGGATCGAGCTGGTCATGCGCCTCGGTGAGGATGGGCTCGCGTCCTACATGGCGATTCACGGCGTCGACCGCAGAACGGCGGTCGCCCAGATCAAGCGCACACGGCGCCTCGGGCGCCGCCGATCCGAGTCTGCCGCAGCTGATGAACATTGAGCCGGTGGCGCGCGTGCTCGAGGCGCTGGGTGCCGCTCACGCCTTGATCGGCGCCCATGCGATGGCGGTGCGTGGCTATCCGCGGTTCACCGTGGATGTCGACATCCTCACCGCCGACGAGCGGGTGCTCGAGGCGACGTCGTGGTCCGGACTGGTTCGGCAGGGCGCCGTCGTCGAGCCGCACCGCGGCGACGCCGACGATCCCCTTGGCGGCGTGGTCCACATCCTGCTCGCCGATAGCACGGACGTCGACCTGGTGGTGGCGAGGTGGTCGTGGGAAGCCCGGATCGTGGAGCGCGCCGAGCCCGTATCGGTGGGTGGCCTCCTGATTCGGGTGCCTCGAAGGAGCGATCTGATCCTGCTGAAGCTGGCGGCCGGCGGGTACACCGACCTGCACGATGCCGCGGCGCTGCTCGCGCTGGATGAGGCAGACACCGTCATTCGCGACGTGAACGCGCACATCGACGAGGTGCGTCCGGACGTGCGGCACCTGTGGCACGACCTGCTGGCCGCGCGCGAACAGTGAACGGCGCGTGGCGGATGCGCGTCCGTTGCCGCCAGAATCGGGTCGTCGTGCGGTCGAACGTCGCGCGCGACAGGTCTCTCAGGTCGGGGAGCCGGCCACGTCGGACTCGGGGATGCCCTGGACGACGTCGACCAGACCTGCACTGAGTGGGCTGACCCGAGACCCGGGCGTCACGATGCCGCTGAGATTGAGTGGATCCGCGGCGGGTACCCGTAGCACCTCGACCGGTGCGGCCTCTCGACGGATCGCGCGCAAGAGATCCACTGCCTCGGGTCGCGCGAACTGCTCGCCGACGTGCCCGGCGACGAACCGGCCGCCGCGGATCTCGCCGCGTGCTTCGAGGCGGCGCAAGCTCGAGAGCAACTCGCGCCACGGTGGTGCGAGTGTCTCGCGCGCCAGCAGATCACGAAAGACGACACCCCAGCGACGCAGCAGCTGACGGGCGAATGCCTCGACCCGCTCGAGATGGAGGAGGTCGGCGGCCGATTCGTCTGCGGGCGCGTCCTCGTCCGCCAGCCCGGGGCGCAGCAGCGCCCATCGACCCGCCGCGTGTCGCGGACGGCTGTTGCGCCATCGGCCCTCGCCGCGTCGGCGCTTGGGATCGACGAGTGCCCGCAGGTTGTCGAAGCCGTCGGCCGTGACGAGCCCGGCCGCCACGAGCTCCCACAACCCGTCCTCGACCTCGCTCGTGAGGCGGCCGGTCATCTTCACCAGCTCCGGAAGGAACGACGCCCCGCGCCGCTCGAACGCCGCGAGCAGCTCGCGCGCCGGGTGTGAGAGCGGGTGCTCGCTGGGCGTGGGGTCGGTCTCCTGCCGCGTGGCGTCGGTCTGCTGTCGCGTGGCGTCAACCAGCCACCCGCTGTCCTCGCGCAGGAAGATCGCCACCGGCGCAGCGCGTGTCGGTCGCACACGGCGACGCACGCCGGCGTCCGGCTCGGTGTCGCGGCCGGCCAGGTCGAAGGCGGGATGCGGCGAGAGGCGGCCCCAGACGACATCGCCGGAGAGGCACAGCCGATCGAGCAGCTCCGGCGCGTACCGTGCGACTCGCTTGGCTAGGACGTCCGACTCCCAGGCCGCCGCCGAGATCTCGTAACCCTGGAGCTGCTGGAGGATCGCCCGCAACCCGTCCTCGCCATGAAGCTGGGTGCCCGGCGCCAGATGGTGCCAGCGCACGAGGAACTGCATGAACTGGGCAGAGGTGACCGGCTCGATCTCCCGACGTAGCCGGCCCAGCGTGAGGCGATGGATGCGCGCGAGCACGCGCCGATTGCACCACTCGATCTCGTCGGGGCGATGGTCCGCTGGTGCGAACTGGCCGCGCAGCACGATCCCTTCGGATTCGAGCCGCGCGAGACCGATGTCGACGAGCGGGCGGGACAGGGCGAGGCTGGTCGCCAGCGCTGACGCGGTCGTCGGTCCGATCGACTCGAGCCACCCACGCAGCACCTCGGTCGCCGCGGCATCCTGGCTGTCCGGCGCCACGCGCCCCACGGTCGGTACGTCGATGCAGACCGTGGCATCGGGATAGAGACATCGGGCAATGGCCAGCCGCTCGGCCGCAACCCAGAGCCGTACGTCTCCGGCCTGCAGGACGGTCGCGCGTGTCGAGGCTTCGAGAGTCCCGAAGAACGGTTCCCACTCGGCGCGGGGCCGCGCGGCGACGAGCGTCAGCAACGCGTCATGCAACTCGTCGGGATCGCGGACGACCGGCCACGACTCGCTGGCGACCTCGGCGATCGCCGCCGGGTCGAGCGCGCCGACCTCGTCGACGCTCGAACCGAGGCTCCGACGCATCTGGACGGCCCGTGCCCGTCTCTCTTCCAGCGGGGCATCATCCAGGAACGCGTAAGGATTGGCGTTCAGGATTTCCTGGGAGAACGGTGACGGCTCGGCCGTATCGATCGAGACCGTCTGGATCTCGCCGCCATCGATGGCGGCGAGCACGCGCTCGAGGCCGCCGATGTCCATCGCCTCGTGGAGGCAGTCGCGGACGGTCTCGTTGACCAGCGGATGATCCGGAATCGGAATGTCACCCGCGTCGAGATTCTCGGCGCACGCCACCTGGTCGGGGAACACGGCCGCCAGCAGGTCGTCGGAGCGCATCCGGAGGATGGGCGGCGGGACCTTTCGGCCGCCGGCGAAGCGCAGGACCGCCAGTGAGCGGGTGGCGTTCCAGCGCCAACGCGCGGTGAACATCGGGGAGGCGAGCTGTGCCTGTGTCAGGACCCGCCTGACCGTGTCGGTGTTCAGGAACCGGAACACCGATTCCAGCGGGAAACTGTGCTGGTCGCTCAGCGAGATCACGATGCCATCGTCGGTGGCGGCGGCTTGCAGCTCGAAGTTGAACGAGCGGCAGAACTTCTTCCGGAGTGAGAGGCCCCAGGCTCGGTTGATGCGGGCCCCGAATGGGGCGTGCAGGACGAGTTGCATGCCGCCGCTCTCGTCGAAGAATCGCTCGGCCACGATCGTGCGATCGGTCGGGATCGCGCCGAGCTCGGCCGTGCCGGTGCGCACGTAGGCGACCGCCTGCTCGGCTCCTGCGCGGTCGAGCCCGCACTCCGTGATCAGGAACTCCAGCGCGCGGCTTTGCAGCTGCGGGCCCTGGTCGGTCGCCGACAGCGTCGGAGTCGACAGGTCGATGATTGTCCGTCGAATCGTCGATACGCTGCTCGACAGCTCGGTGGTGCGGCCGGGCGCCTCACCGCGCCAGAACGGGATCGAGGGCGCTGCGCCGTGCGCGTCCTCCACGCGCACGCGTCCGGCTTCCACGCGCCGGATTCGCCAGGAGGTCGAGCCGAGAAGGAAGACGTCGCCGGCCATGCTCTCGATGGCGAAGTCCTCGTCGATCGTCCCGACGGTATTGCCCTCTGGCTCCGCGACGACGAGGTAGTTCGCGTTGTCTGGAATTGCTCCGCCCGACGTGATCGCGGCCAGACGGGCGTTGCGGCGCCCCCGGACGATATGGTTCACCTGGTCTCTGTGCAGATAGGTGCCGCTCCGACCTCGCCGGGTCGCAATGCCGTCAGAGAGCATGGCGATGAGGGCGTCGAACTCCGCCCGAGGCAGTTCACCGTACGGGTGCGCGCTCCGCACGAGATCGAACAGCTCGTCCTCGCTCCACGCCTCGCACGCCGACGCAGCGACGATCTGCTGGGCGAGGATGTCTCGCGGCCACTGCGGGATGCCGAGCTCCTCCAGCGCACCCTGCCTGGCCGCATGCACCAGCGCAGCGCACTCGACGAGCTCGTCGCGCGTGGTGGGGAAGAGGCGGCCCTTCGGAATGAATGTCGCTCCAGGCCGATCGACGCTGTGACCCGATCGACCGACTCGCTGGAGCGCGACCGCGATGGATCGCGGTGAGCCGATCTGACAGACGAGGTCGACCGACCCGATGTCGATCCCGAGCTCGAGCGACGCGGTCGCGACGACCGCCCGAAGCTGGCCTTGCTTGAGGCGGGTCTCGGCCAGGAGTCGCAGGCGAGGCGACAGACTACCGTGGTGCGCCAGGACCGCCGCCTGCCCCAGCCTCTCCTCGAGATGGTGCGCGACCCGTTCGGCCAGGCGCCGCGTGTTGACGAAGACGAGCGTGGTCTGGTGCGTGGTGATCAGCTCCGCGATCCGGTCGTAGATCTCACCCCACATCTCCAGGCTGGCGACTGCACTCAGCTCGTCCCGCGGCACCTCGACGGCCAGATCAAGCGTGCGTCGATGCCCGTGGTCGATGATGACGGCGGAATGGTCGGTGGTGGGTGGCGGGTGGTGGGCAGTGGCGCGGCGTGACCTGTCCTGCGCCCTGGGCCCTGAGACCTGAGCCCCGCGTGTGGTGCCGACCAGGAACCGGGCCACCGATTCGATCGGGCGCACGGTGGCCGACAGGCCGATGCGCTGGAGTGCGGGGCCTCCCGCCTTACGGGCCAGATCTTCGAGCCTCGCGACGGACAGGGCGAGGTGCGAGCCCCGCTTGTCGTCGACCACTGCATGGATCTCGTCGATGATCACCGTGCGGACGTGTGACAGCGCCCGACGGCTGCGCTCGGCCGTCAAAAGAATGAACAGCGACTCCGGGGTCGTCACCAGGATGTGGGGCGGACGGCGGACCATCCGCTCGCGTTCCGACGTCGGAGTGTCACCGGTACGTACCGCGGTTCTCACACCCGGCGGGGCGAGCCCACTTTCGACGGCGAGCGCCGAGATCTCGGCGAGGGGCGCCTCGAGGTTCTTGTGGATGTCGTTGCTGAGTGCCTTGAGGGGGGACACGTAGACGACACCGATTCGATCCTCGAGCGGGCCGGCGAGTCCGCGCGCGATCAACTCATCGAGGCAGATCAGGAACGCCGCCAGCGTCTTGCCGGAGCCGGTGGGAGCGGAGATCAGTACGTTCCGCCCGGCCCGGATCTCCCGCCAGGCGCGCAGCTGCGGCTCCGTCGGCGCGACGAACCGGCCGGAGAACCAGCGCTGGACGAGCGGATGGAACAGGGTCATCCTTGAAAACTTACACGGAACGGCACGGAATGATCACGGAACTACCACCCTGACTTGGTCTTCCGGGTGACCGTGACCACCCGGTTCGATGCTCGACTTTTTCGAGGCGAGGCGTTTCTTTTCCGTGATCGTTCCGTGTTCATTCCGTGACGTTCCGTGTCCGTTCGTCCTGCTCGTCACTCTGCTTGCAGGACGCTGACCGGTTCGACCCGTGTCGCGCGGAGTGCTGGGATCAGGCAGGACCCGGCGCCGACGGTGGCGAGTACGACGGCCACCAGCGCGTAGGTGGCGGGGTCGCTGGGGCGCACGTTGTAGAGCAGCGTGGCGAGCGCGCGGGTCAGCCATAGCGCGATGACGCCGCCGAGCGCCAGGCCCGTGAGCACGAGGGTCATGCCTTGACGTAGCACGAGTCCTCGCACCTGTCCCGCGCCGGCACCGAGTGCCATGCGGACTCCGATCTCGTGGCGCCGCTGACTGACGGCATACGAGAGCACGCCGTAGATCCCGACGGCGGCGAGGATCAGGGCGACGGCCGCGAATCCGACGAGCAGGAGCACCGTGAAGCGAGGTTGGGCGAGGGATCGGTCGACTCTGCTCGACATCGTCTGGACGTCCGCCACGGGCTGGTTGGCGTCGCGCGCCCAGACTTCAGCACGCATGATGGCTGCGAGGGCCGACACGTCACCGTCGGTGTGGGCCGCGACGTACATCGATCCCTGAGGCATCTGCCGGTGGGGGTAGTACGCCTGCTCGCGTCCAATGGTGTCGACGTTCGTGTGCCTCGAGTGCGCCACGATGCCGACGATTTCGCGCCAGGTCGGCTCGGGAAGGTTCGCGTCGATCGAGATGAACCGGCCGATCGGATCCTCCGTCGGCCAGAACCGATGGACGAACTCCTGGTCCACGATGGCGACTGGCGGGGCGTCCGGACCGTCGAGGTGCGTGAAGAAGCGCCCCTTGATCAGTTGCACGCCGAGTGTCCGGAAGTAGTCCGGGCTGACCCAGCGCCGGTCGGCCTCGATCGCGCGCTGGGTCTCGTCGGTGACCGTGTCGCTCCGATTGACCCACGTCGTCCCTGACGCTCCGATGCCACTCAGGGGCAGGCGCGAGATGGCGCCGGCCGTTGTGACGCCCGGCAGCGCCGCGACGCGTTCCAGTAACTGGTCGAAGAAGGCGGTCTGCGCCGGTGCGTCATACCGTGCCGACGGCAGGGTGACCCGCAGCGTCATGACGCCGTCCGGATCGTAGCCCGGGTTCGATCGGGCGAGCTCCGAAAAGCTCTGAATCATCAGACCCGCACCCACGAGCAACACCAGAGCGAGCGCGACCTCCGAGATCACGAGGACCGTCTGGATTCTCCGGCCGCGCAATCCGGTCGTCGAGCCGCGGCCGCCCTCCTTCAGCGACTCGACCAGGCTTTGTCTCGCCCCGTGCATCGCCGGGGCCAGACCGAAGAGGATGCCGGTGAAGACGGAGATCCCGAACGTGAACCCCAGGACACCCGCGTCGATCGCGATCTGATCGCCGCGCGGCAGGGTATCGGGCGCGATACCAGCGATCGCGCGCACCATCGCAATCGCCAGGCCGAGGCCCAGGAGACCGCCGGTGCCGGAGAGCACGACGCTTTCGGTGAGGAGCTGGCGGACGACGCGGCCGCGGCCGGCGCCGAGCGCCGATCGGAGAGCGATCTCGCGCTCACGCCCGGCGGCGCGCGTGAGCAGCAGGTTCGCGACGTTGACGCACGCGATGAGCAGCACGAACGCGACGGCCCCGAGCAGGATGAGCAGCGCAGGCCGCACGTCCTCGACGAGGTCGTCGTGTAGCGAGACGAGGTTGATCCCCCAACCGTCGAAGCCGTAGGCGTCGGGTGTCTTCTCCTGCATGCGCACCGCGACGCCGTCCATGTCGGCCTGTGCTTGCTCGAGGCTGACGCCGGGTTTCAGTCGACCGAAGGCGCGCATGAAGTGCGAGCCCCTCGACATCTCGGCGTACGAGCCGACGCCGCCGAAGAAGGCCGAGGCGGCCGGTGCGAGCGGGCTCCAGCTGTCGATGGTCTTCGGGAACCCGGCGTCGGGATGCATGATCGCGAAGTTTGATGGCAACACGCCGATGACCGAGTAGGGCCGATCGTCGAGTCGGACGGTCCGGCCCAGGATGGTCGGGTCACCGGCGAACCGGCGTCGCCAGAAGCCGTCGCTCAGTACAACGACCGGCTCGCCGCCGACGACGTCCTCGTCGGGTCCGAAGAGCCGGCCCAGCGCTGCCTCCACACCGACGACGTCGAAAAAGTCACCCGAGGCGCCCGCGCTCGTGATCTGCTCCGGCTCGCCGCTGCCGGTGAGACTGCGCGTGGAGGGTGCCACCACGGCGATCGCCTCGAACTGCGTCGAGAATTCCTGCATCTCGACGAACTCTGGTGGCGACACCCAGTTCTGGGGCAGATCGGGGCCGAACGCCGTCCAGATCAGCGTCAGCCGGTCTGGCTCGTCATAGGGTAACGGCCTGACGAGCACGGCGTTGACAACGCTGAAGACCGCCGTGTTCGCGCCGATGCCGAGCCCGAGCGTGAGCACGGCGACCCCTGCGAATCCGGGGGAGCGGAGCAGGGTTCTGATGCCGTAGCGAAGGTCTTGGATCCACGATTCCATGCTAGTCACCCATGCTGATCATTGCATGCTAGAAAATTAGCATTCATCTTGTCGCGTCACGCCGTGGATGTCAAGACCGTTCGACGAGGGATGCCCGGTCAGTGGGCGCATGCGGTCTTCCGGACCGCAGACGGCTCTCGGCGCGCTCAGCGCATCACGCGCAGGAACTCGCTCCACGGGCCGACCGCGTCGCGATATCGCGTCGCCATGACGCGAGCGATCTGGACGACGTGGTTGAGATCGTGGGCAGTCCAGGTGGACAGCAGTTGCGCAAGCGTGACGGGACCCAACGTCGGATGGTGGCCAAGCCGGTCCAAGTCAGCACCGCTCAGATTCCAGCCCCGCAGCGTCTCCAGGTTGGTCCGTCGCAGCGACGCGAGCTCGTCGAGTCGCCGGTCGAGCGTCTCGTCGGTTCGTTGCAGCTGCGCGAAGCGGTCGAACGGGTCGAACGGTCGGGCGTCGCTGTCAACGAGAATGATGCGCGCCCGTGGAATCCAGTCCGTCTTCTCGCCGTGGACCAGATGGCCCACGACATCGAAGGCGCTCCACGTCTCTGGCCCTTCGTTCGCGTGCGTCCAGGCCGTCGGCAGACCACGGAGCCAGACGTCCAGGAGCGCTGGCGTGCGCTCCAGGATCCGGATACCGTCAGACAGATCGAATGCTTCGGCAATCGTTGGCGTGCCCTCTTCCGTTGGTCGCCCAATCATGCGGTTGGCGCCGTCCGGCCGTTTCCGGTGATTCCCAGATTGCCCATGATCTCAATCGTCGCATGGGTCTTGTTCAGTGTGTAGAAGTGCAATCCCGAGACGCCCTCTCGAATCAACTCCTCGCACTGCCGGGTCGTGTACTCGATGCCATATTTGGTGACGGCTTCGTTGTCGTCGCCAAGCTCGTCCAGCCGCGCGAGTAGCGCGGCTGGGAGCTTCGCCCCGCACAGGCCGATGAAGCGCTTGATCTGGCCCGTGCTGAGGATCGGCAGCATGCCGGGTGCGATGGGCACGGTGACACCCAGCTCCCTGACGAGGTGATCGCGAAAGTGCAGGAAATCGGTATTGTCGAAGAAGAGCTGCGTGAGTACGAAGTCGGCGCCACAATCGATCTTCGCCTTGAGGTGTCCCCAGTCGACGTACTTGCTGCCCCCGCAATCCACATGCCCCTCGGGAAAGCCCGCCGTCCCGATCGAGAATCCGCCGAACGCCTTGATGAAGTCGATCAGCTGGTATGAGTGCTCGAATCCACCGTCGGTCCGGACGAACTCATCGACGCCGCTCGGCGGGTCTCCCCGCAGCGCGAGGATGTTGCGGATGCCCATCGCCCTTGCTTGTTCGAGCGTGTTGGCGATGTCCTCCTGGGTGGCGCTCACGCACGTGAGGTGCGCCATGGCCGTCAGCTCGTGCTCGTCCTGGATGCGATGGACGATCTTCAGCGTCTTCTCACGTGTGCTGCCGCCGGCGCCGTAGGTCACGGAGCAGTAGTCGGGCTGGAGTTCGCTGAGTCGGGGGATGGTCTCCTCGATCAGGTAGCGGTCTCCCTCCTCGGTTCGAGGGGGGAAGAATTCGAAGGAGATGACCGGGTCGCCTCCGCTTCGCTTCGCGGCGAAGATGTCACGAATGAATTTCATGCCTTGACGGGTCGTGGCTGTCGAGCAGGGCGATGGCCGGCTCGGACGCGTGCGATCTCGCACCGTCTGTCGGATTGCTACGCTGGCGAGTATAGCAGCTGGCGTTGGTGAGTTCGGACGCGGCCGTCTATGATGGAATCGCGTCCACTGACTTGTCTAGCGCCCATTCCGGGCACCGGCGCCAAGCGCGCACGTAAAGGACTCCGAGATGCGTTTGACCCTCGTGATTGCCGTTCTGCTGGCACTGGCCGGTCACCCGCCGCTGCGGGCCGACCAACAGCACTCTCAGGAAGAGCTCATCAAGCGTCTCCTGGGCGCGGCGGAGCCGGAGAGTGCGCCTGATCCCGAGCGCGACGACAAGATTCTGTACTCGCTCGGGTTCAACATCTGGCGACCTCTCACGCAGCTCGGCTTGACACCTGGTGAGGTGGAGAGGGTCCTGCGCGGCGTTCGTGACGCCGCGCAGGGCATCGGTCCAACGGTCGAGCTGGAGACGTACGGGCCGATGATCGAGACGTTCGCCCGAGCGCGAATGGCGGCCCGCGTCGAGGAGGAGAAGTCTCGGGCCGAGGCGTTCATCGCCGAGCAGGCCGCTCGGCCCGGGGCGATCAAGACTGCCTCTGGCCTGATCTACTTCGACCTGAGCCCTGGCGCCGGCGCTTCGCCGACGGCGGTCGACAGGGTCACGGTTCACTATCGCGGTACGCTGGCCGACGGCACGGAGTTCGACAGCTCTTACGCGCGGGGTGAGCCGGCTGACTTCGGATTGGGATCGGTGATTCCATGCTGGACCGAAGGCGTGGCTCGGATGCAGGTCGGTGGCACGGCCCGACTGGTCTGTCCGTCGTCCATCGCATATGGCGACAACGGTCAGGCGCCAGACATCCCCGGTGGTGCAACTTTGATCTTCGTGATCGAATTGCTCGCGGTCCTGCCGTAGTCGTTACGTCGGCCGAGCGCCAGTTCAGCCGACGACTCGTGGCCCCTACGAGCTGACGCAGTACAGGCTTCCGCGCGGGACATGCCGTCGGGCGACGTGGCAGCTCCCTCACGTACTCCCGACATCCTCCGTCGCGTCTGGCCAGCCGGACGGTACACTCCAGAATCCAGTTCTCGTTCAGGCGTGTACGGGCCGCTAGAAGCGATACCGGAGCCTCAGCTGAAGGTTGACGCCCGCACCATCCACGCCCGAGCCGTGCCAGCGGTAGTTGCGGTCGGTCACATTCTCGGCCAGGAGCGTCACGTCAGCCTGGTCCGCGAACGAGAAACCTGCGCGCGCCCCGAGCACGAGGAACCCGGGAGAGCTGGTCTGAAGAGGAGCCGCATCCGTGGTGCCCAGCACACGGCCCTGCACCTCGGCCAGCGTCTCGCCGGTTGCGACCAGGCGAGCGTTTTGCACCAGGCCGAGCTCGGTCGCGGTGCCGACGAAGAAATCGGCTATCGAATCGCGTGACCGACTGGCGCCAATCCGGGCATCGGCCAGGTCGCCGGGACTCAGGCGCGCCTGTCGCCAAGCGAACTGCGCCGTGCCCTCGAGCCAGTAGCGTCGCGATGGTGGCTCGAAGCGCAGGTGGGCGCCGCCGAGTGGCGGCGGCATGCGTCGCAGCGGCATGCCCGTCGTCAACTCGCGACCGTTCGCGATCGAGACGTAGCCGCCGGCTCGCCATGCGGCCGACACCTGCGCCGTGAGGCTGGCCTCGAGGCCGCGCACGCGCGCGCGGTCGATGTTCACCCGCGTGACGATCGGACGCGCGTCGGCCGCGACGAAGGCACGACCCTCATCATCCTGGCGCTCGATCTCGTACCCCCCGATGACTCGGCCCACGGTCGGTGCGTCGATGATGGCGGTGCGCCGCTGAATGATGTCTCGGAGCCCGAGATTGAAGGCGGTGATCCCGGCGTTGAGCCGTGCCGTTTGGAGCTTGAGGCCCGCCTCAAAGGCGAGGACGGTCTCGGGCCCCAACTCGCCGACGGCCACTCCGGTCCCCACGGCGTCCACTCCATCGTTGCTTCCGATGCGAGCGCCGAGTTCTGCAGCCTGCCGTGGGGAGATCTCGAACCCGCCGCCGCTGATGCCGATCGCGCCCAGGTCGAACGCGTTCGCCGCACGGAATCCTCGGCTGGCGGTCAGGGTGGCGTTCAGCGAATTTGTCAGCCGGACGACGGCTCCGGAATGGAACGTGACGGCGTCGGCCGTGACGCGCTCGTCGTCGACGCCGAACTCCGGGGCGCCGCGCGTCCGAAAGGTGAAGCGCCCGTACCGGAGCCCGCCACGCAGAGTCAGTCGGCCGGGGACGAGATCCAGCGAGTCCTGGGCGAAGAGCCCGACGCTGACGTATCGGGTGCCGTCTGGAATCCGCGGCCGAATGTCTTCGACGGCGCCGGACGCCGGGTCTTCGAACTGGCGCGACGTCGCGATGAACTCGTCGTAGACTTCGCCACCGAACGTGACGTGGTGACCCTCGGCCAGTCGCCGTGTGGCTTGCGCCTGGTAACCGAGCGCGAGCACCCGCGACGCGTCCCGCTCGATACGTTCGTTCGGCCGACGCTGATCGATCCGGTCGTCCTGCTGCCGGTTGAACGAGACGCCCAGACGCAGAGAGCCGAGCGGGCCGGCCGACTCCCGTTCGTACTGCAGCAGTCCGACGTCGAGGCGCTGCGGCGTGAACTCGGCCCGGAACCGACCGTCGCCGCCCAGCTCGCGATCGTACCGATGCACGCCGACTTGCTGCTCATGCAGGAACAGGGCGCTGACGAAGCCACGGCCCGCCTGCGCGCGGCCGAGGACGTGTATCCCGCTCTGCGTGAAGCCCGTATTGCGCAGCCGCGTGTCGACGACGTCGGAGGGCAGTCCGAGGAAGCGCGTCACGGCCGCATGGGAATCACGGCCGCGGCCGGGGCGCAGTTCGTCGACGCGCCGTGCCGCGCCGCCGATCTGCACTGCGAGTCTCGGCGCCTGGATGAGCACCGTGCCATCGACGGCGCCGCTGCGATCGGCGGAGCCGGCGAGGCCACTCACGGTGCCACGGACGCTCGTGCCGGCCGGTGACAACGGCGGCGTGAAGCTGATCACGTTCACGGTGCCGCCGAGGGCGTCGCTGCCGTACTGCACGGACGCCGGTCCGCGGACGACCTCTATCCGGTCGACGGTCTGGGGCGAGATCCAGCCCAGATACTGGGTCGCTCCGGTGCGGAAGGTCGACGTGTTGAAGCGTACGCCATCCAGCAGATACAAGATGCGCTGTGCGCTGAAGCCGCGGATGAACGGAGAGGCCTGCGCAGTCGTGGTCTGCTGCAAGAGAATGCCCGGCTCTTCCTTCAGGACCTGCGGCAGCAGTTGATGCGGACGAGACTCGAGCTCCTCGCGAGTCGTGACGCTGATCGATTCCGGCAGGTCGAAGGTCTCTTCCTCCACCCCACGCCCAGGCGTGACGACGAGCTCGGACGCGAAGCCCTGAACGCGCAGGACGAGTAAGAGACCGGAGCGCGACGAGGTGGTGAGGTCGACTCGCAGGGCAGTCGGCTCGAACAAGGGGCTCTCCGCCACCACCGTACACCCCGTGGCCGGCGCTGGATCGAAGGCGAAGGTGCCATCGAGGCCCGCCGACCGGGTGTGCTGCTCCTGGTCAGCGCACCTCAGCGTCACCCGTGCATTCGGCACGGCGCCGCCCGAAGAGTCCTGAACCGCCCCGGCTAGAACCCGGTCGTTCGGTTCCGGCGGCGCAGCCACCTGGAGGGCTAAAAGGATCGAGAGACATGCCGTGTACATCTTGATGATCGTAGTCCAGGCTGGCGGGCCGTGCTAAAGCGTCGACGACGGTCCGTCGGGCGCGGTGTGCTCGAGCGTTCGGGCGAGCTCGTCGAGCAGAGGTTGTTGCGTCGACTTGATCTTGCGGGCGGCTGCTTCGAACGAGAAGAACTCGACTCGATCGATCTCCGGATACGCCTGGTAGCGGCCGGAGCGGGGCGGCCACTCGAGCGTCACGGTGTTGCTCACCGATGTGGCCGGGTCGCAGTTCCCGCGGAAGGCCCAGGCCTGGACTCGCTTGCCACCCTTCTGGGTGATCGGTTGCAGCTCCAGGAAGGGCCCGGACGGACGGAATCCGGTTTCCTCCTCGAACTCTCGCAGCGCCGCCTCCATGGGTTCCTCGTGCGGATCGATCTCGCCCTTGGGGATCGTCCAGGCACCTTCGTCTCGGCGCTGAAAGTACGGACCGCCGGGATGGGCGAGCAGGACCTCGAACCGACCTGCCTCGATCCGGTACATGAGCAATCCTGCGCTCGGCTTCGGCATGGTCGCTCGACTCAGAACCTCAAGGTTTGCATCGATTGCGTCAACACGAGCGTGCCCGGTCGCGCCGCATGGACGGCCGCACGCACTTGGGCAGCACGCTCAGGCTCCACATGGATCGCCAGGACCTGTGGCGCGTAGACCTGTCCGGCCAGAATGGCACGCGCGGTCTCATCCGTGCCATACCAGTACGGCACGATCGCGAAATCGATGGCATGTGGAAAACGCTCGACACCATCGAAGTTGTCGGGCATCGGGTCGGCGTCTCCGACGTGCAGCACCCGTCGCCCGCCCAGCTCGACGATGAAGGCGAGATGCTCGTCGGGGAAACGGCGTGACGGATTGTGACGCAGTCGCAGAACGGTGGCGGTGACGTTGTCGCCTACCCACACCGCCGACGCGCCCGGCTCGGGCGTCACGGCGTGGACGCGGTCGCGCAAGGTGGCGAAGGCCTCGAACTCCGACTCGAGTCGGGCGATCACTTGTGACGACGAGACGAACTGCGCGCGTGGATTGCTGGCCAGATGCCGGCCGACCGCCTGCGGGCTGAAGTGGTCGTCGTGCCAGTGCGTCGCCAGAATCAGCGAGACCTCGGCGAATCGCCCGCGACCCGATTCGGCCAGCGCCCGTGTCGCTGGCTCCAGCCGCCCGTAGTCCGGCAGTCCGTCACCGAAGAGACCGTCGATAATGACGCTCGTGCCCTCGGCCGACAGGATGATGCCGGCATTCGCGACGAAGGTAATGGCGAGCGGCCGAGGGGCTTGGGCGGCGGCCAGCGCAAGCGTGGCCGTGACGGCGATGGCCAGGATACCGCTGGAACAGACACGGAACGACCACGGAACGACCACGGAACGAACCCGGAAACCGGTACCCAGCAGACGTGTCGAGTCGAGTAGTCGGCTCATCGTTCCGTGACGTTCCGTATTCGTTCCGTTTTCGTTTCCGCGGTATTCCGCGCTCATTCCGTCAGAAGAAGCGGAGAGAGTATCCGACCTTGACGCCCCGGCCGATTTCGGGCGCCAGGTCCTTGATGAAGGAGCTGTGGTTTCGATACAGCTCGTCCATCATGTTGTAGGCGCTGACGGTCAGGATGTGAGCGATGTGCGCCCGAGCCCACACGTAGGACGCCGAGATGTTGGCCGTGGCGTATCCGGCCGTGGCCGTCTCGCCCTGCAATGTGTCGTTCTGGGCCGATGCCCAGACCAGCTCCGGCGTGACCGTCAGGCCTTGGTACGGTACGTCCAGGCTCAGGCTCCCATGGAACGGGGGGATGCGCGGCAGCGGCTCGTCCTCGCCGGTGAGGCGGGCACTCACGAATCCACCGTTGGCGGTGAGCCACACTCGTCGCGGCAGCCGAAGCGAACCGGAGGCGTCGAAGCCGACGAAGCGGCTGTCGCCCTGCTCGAACCGCGCCACACGTAGGCCCTCCACCTCAGCGCCCGTCAAACCGGGAAAGACGAAGTTGTCGATTTCGTACACGTAGGCGTTGAAGGAGGCTCGAGCCTTGGCGGATTGGTGCCGGACGCTGACGTCGAGGCCCACGGTGGCCTCGCGCTCGAGGTCGGAATCGCCGATCTCGAATGTCAGGTTGCCGACGTGGGGCCCGAAGTTATAGAGCTCCTCGAGCGCCGGCGCCCGATATGCGCGCGTCACATTCGCCACGACGACAGACCGCTCTCCGAGGTCGGCCTGCACACCAGCGGAGGCGGAAACGCCGGTAAACGTCCGGTCGCGAGTGAGTGGCGCTCCGTCGTCGTGCACCGCCTCCGGATTCCTCGGGTCGACATCGAAACGGTTGTGCTCGAGGCGCCCCCCGAACTGGACCCGGTATCGTCCGAGGTCCAGTTCCTCGTACGCGAAGGCGGCGACCGCCTGCTGCACGGTGGGCGGCGCGAGCGCCTCTGCCCCCACCGACCGGAAGTCACGGCGAAGCGTCCAGAAGCCAAGCGTTCCGCCGAGCGGTCCCCTCGTCCGTTGTGTGAGCTCGGCCCGGGCGACGAACGTGTCGTTCTCGAACGAGGTGCCGACGCTGTCGAGTTCGTCGGTCGACTCGAGCTCCTGGTGTTCCCAGTCGATGTAGTTGAGGCTGACACGGAAGCCGTCGAGGAATCCACTCGGGATCTCGCGCATGCCGAGGTCGAACCGGACGCCCCGTCGTCGCTGGTCGATGTCGATCTGCTCGTCGTGGGGATTCCCCATGGCTCCGCCCGAGGCCGGTTCCTCGCCATGCGCCTCGAATTGCGTGGCGAACGGCACGCCGTAGCGACCGTCCTCGACCTGGTAGCCGAGGCTGAAGTACGCGCGCTCGGCAGAGTAGCCGAGGCCCGCCCGTGCGTTGCTCAGCTGCGTTTCGGAGTTTTCGATCGGGCCGATTGGCGTGTCGTAGTCGCCGCTCCGACGCGAGCCTCCGCCGCCCCAGATTAGCCACCGGCCGTCGGCGTACTGGACGTTGCTGCTGCCGCCCACCTGTGCGTTGGCCGATCCAGTGTCGAACGCAACCTGCCCGCGGAGCCCAGGCGCTACGGACTGGCGGAGCGTGTCGTGCGGGGTGATCGCGTTGACGACGCCTCCGATCGCGTTGGCGCCGTAGAGCAAGGTTGCCGGGCCTCGGACGACCTCGAGGCGCTCCAGACCGCCCGGATCGATCGTCACGCCGTGGTCGCCGGACTGGCTCGACAGGTCGCCCGTCCGGACCCCGTCCTGCAAAATCAAGACGCGGTCGCCATCGAAGCCGCGGATGATCGGCCGACTGCTGCCCGGTCCGAAGCTCCGTTTGGCGACCCCCGCCTCGTCTTCGAGCACCTCGGCCACCGAGGCGCCGGGCTTCTTGGTGAGGTCGAACGAGTCCAGCGAGGTGACGGCGTTGAACGCCTCGAAGTTGGTAAGTTGTTCGCCGGCGCCCGCTGTCACCGTCACTTCCTCGTGGACGGGTGAGAGCCCCAGCACGAAGTCCTGAGCGATGGTCTGTCCGTCGACGATCGTCACCGTGAGCCGTTCGGCGGTCAGGTGTTCGCGCTGCGCGAGGACCTGTTGCGAGCCGACGGGGACGGCCGCGATCTCGAATCGTCCCTCGTCGTCGGTCAAGGTGAACTGCCCAGAACCGACGACGATCACCACGGCGCTGTGTACCGGCTCGCCGTTGGCCTCGAGTGTCACGAGCCCCGTGAGGGATCCGGCAGCCGTTTGCGCGTTGGCCGGCCCGGTGGGCCCGAAGACGGCCACGGCCAACAACACGAGCGTTGAAATGGAGCGACGGAGTGGGCGACCGGTCACCGGTCGCCGTCGTCCGCCAATGAAGAGGCGTGCCATATCGTCTTCCCTGGCTCGGCCGCTGTACGAAGTCGAGCCACTTGATGATCGGAATGTCGTCGGCCCGCGAAAGCGGAGGGCGACCGACGAGTCTCGAACCACGCGCGTGGCTAGGCCGGGGGAGAACGAGAGGGCAGACGATAGCGGACGCGGGAGTCGACGCGTGCGTGCGTGTCGACGCCGATGGCATGACTGGCGCTGACGGGCGCCGTGTATCCGGCTCGAGTCATGGCTGGCGCCGGCCGGAGCGATCGCAGCAGATGGCAGATGGTGCAGTGGCCCGCGCCCGGTGCACCCGGGCCAGCCTGGCCAGTGACGTGATGGTCGGCGCTGTCGTGGTCGACGAAGGTCGCCGTGCACATGTCCAGTCCGCCCTCGGGGTGCAGCAGAACCGAGGATCCAAACGACGTGAGGCTCAGGGCGACCCAGGTCGCGAGGAGCACGAATACACGGGACTGACGGATGTGCTGCATGGTGGCGTGGACGTCTTCGACCGAGAGGGCCGATTCTATTAGGACGCTCAGTTCGGCGCAGGGGTTTCAGGTCGCCCGCGGCGCAGTGCAGTCCCGAGCGCCATCCCTTATAGTGGCGCGAGGGAGCGCATGACCACACACATCACCCGACGTACGTGGCTGACCCGAGTGGGTGCGGTCGGCGGATGGCTCGCGGGCGCGTCTTGCGGGTCGGGGCCCGCGACCCAACCGAGCGACGCCGTAGGTCGAACGCCAGCCGGAGAGACGGCAGGCCTTCGCCTCGACGCGTTCGAGCCACGGAGCATGCTCGACGCGCCGCAGACCCAGGTGGACCGACCCCGCTTCCCGGTGGTCGACATCCACAGCCACGTCACCTGGTCGGCCGTGCCGCTCGGCGCCGAGCCGTTCGGGGAAACAGTCACCTTCTACGCCGCGCCCGAGGATCTCCTGCCGACGATGGACGCCGTGAACGTCCGAACGCTGGTGAACCTGACCGGCGGCGTCGGCCCAGGGCTCGAGGCGACGATCGCGCGATTGGATCGGGCACACCCCGGCCGGTTCCTCAGCTTCAACGAGCCGTCGTGGAATGCGTTTTCGCGATCGGATTTCCCGACCTTCCAGGCCGAGCAGATTGAGAAGGCGCACGCCGCCGGTGCGCGTGGCCTCAAGCTGACCAAGACGCTGGGGCTGTACCTGCGTGAGCAGGTCACGGAAGGTGCGCTGGTGACCGTCGACGATTCTCGTTTCGACCCGATGTGGGAGACCTGCGCGTCGCTCGGAATGCCGGTGGCGATACACGTATCGGACCCCGAGGCTTTTTTCCTGCCGATTGACCAGTACAACGAGCGCTACGAAGAGTTGCACAACCACCCGGATTGGTCGTTCCACGGCCGCGATTTTCCGAGCAACCGGGAATTGCTCGAGGCGCGGGACCGCCTGTTCGCGCGTCATCCGGCGACCACGTTTCTGGCATTGCACGTCGGGCACAACGCAGAGAATCTGGCGGGCGTTGGAGCCGCGCTCGACCGCTTGCCAAACATGCACGTCGAGATTGGCGCGCGGGTCGGCGAACTCGGCCGGCAGCCGCGCGCGTCCCGGGCGTTCTTCGACCGCTACCAGGACCGCATCCTCTTCGGGACCGACGCCATACCGGCTCCGGCTGGAAACGTGACGCCGCAGCAGGTCTTCGGCGCCGAGTTGTACGGGATCTACTACCGCTTCCTGGAAACTGAGGACGAATACTTCGACTACGCTCCTGCTCAGGTGCCACCACAGGGGCGCTGGCGCATCTACGGCCTGGGTTTGAGCGAGGCCATTCTGAGGAAGGTCTACCACGAGAATGCCGAGCGGTTACTGGGGATCCAGGCATGATCTGGATGAAGCGCAGCGTGGTCGTCGCGGTGGTGATCATGGGAACTGGTAGCGGCATGGGAGGGCAGCAGCCGGCCCGCGGCTACGACGTCATGCCGACGAGCGTCGACGACGACGTCCTGCTGTCGGGCGCTCCGGATCCGTGGCGTGCCGCCAGGTCGGTTCGCTGGGGCCCCGAGCCGTACCCGACGACGTTTCAGGCGCTCTGGACTCGCGAGGCACTTCATATCCGGTTCATGGCGGTGGACGACGCACCCTGGTTCACCATGACCGAGCGAGACGACCCGCTCTGGGACGAGGAGGTCGTGGAGATTTTTCTGGATCTCGACCGCTCCGGGACGCACTACGCCGAGGTCGAGATCAGCCCGGCCAACGTCGTCTGCGACGTTCGGATGGTGCAGCCCTCGCCCGACAAGCTCATGGACCTGGCGTGGGACCTGGTGGGGCTCGAGACCCGAGTGCACGCAGCCGAGGTCGACGGCCGCAAGGCGTGGGTTGCGACCGCCCGGCTGCCGTGGTCCGGTTTCGGGTCGCTGCCATCGGCGGCAGGTGTCGCGCTGCCCCCGTCCGCCGGCGATCGCTGGCGCTTCAACCTGTTCCGGATCAAACGTCCCGGTGGAGCCGCCGATCCGACTCGCGATGTGATGTTCGCGGCGTGGTCCGATCCTGGCGAGGCGAGCTTTCATGTACCGGCGGCCTTCAGGGACCTGCACTTCGTAGGGTAAGTCAGGGTGCGACACGTCGGAGTTGGCGCCGACCGGCGGGAACAACGTCGGGGTCGTGCGGGAGGTCGTCGGCCGCGCGCGCTCAGCAACTGTCTCGGCTGCGGCGTGCTGGCGCTGGTCACCGTCGGCTGTGCGCAGCCGACGCTGGATGCGGACAAGGCTGCGACGGTGCTCCGCAGTCACGCGCGGTTTGCCGAGCCGATCGTGATCGGCCTGCCTCTGGATCGCTCGGCCGACGACGAGTCCGGCGAGACGGCGGCGGCCTGGCGAGTGCTCGTGGATCGAGGCGACCTCGTGCTTGCGGTTGAGCCCGTGCCGACGGCCGGCCTCACCGAGGCCGGTCAAGCGCGAATCGGAACGTACGGCTGGAGTCTCCTGGATGGCGCGGCCGGCCGCACGCTGGCGGTGCCGGTCGCCCGACGGGAGCTGCTCGAGATCACGACCTTGAGTCCCGACGACACCGGCGGGCGCATCGGCTTCGAGTGGCGATGGGTCGTGACCGGTGTCGGTCAGGCGCTCCGCGCAGGAGGTGTCGACCTGCGCCACTGGGGCCTTCGAATCGATGACGAGCACACGTTTCGGGGCGGAGCCAGCCTGACGCTGGCAGGTGAGACATGGATCGTCGATATCGTCCGGCCGCCCGACCGAGTGGGCGCGGATGTGACCATCCAGTAGAGACCGAAAGGAACGACGCGCCAATGCTCGCGAACCAGAAGCACCAGTTCTCCCTTCCGGACGGCTTGCACTATTTGAACTGCGCATACATGTCACCGACGCCGACGCGCGTCCAGGACGTCGGGATCCAGTGCGTTCGCCGGAAGGGCGTGCCCAGTGCCATCTCGGCCGAGGACTTCTTCACCGACGGCGTGCGCGTCCGCACGCTGTTCGCCCGCCTCCTGAACGCGGACGATCCGAACCGGGTCGCCATCATTCCGTCTGCGTCGTACGGCCTCGCGGTCGTGGCTCGCAACACGCCGATCGCTCGAGGGCAGCACGTCGTCGTCGTCCACGAGCAGTTTCCGAGCAACGTCTACACCTGGCGTCGTGTGTGCCAGGAGTCCGGGGCAGAGATTCGGACTGTCATGCCACCGGACGGCGAGACGGATCGTGGCGGTGCCTGGAACACGCGGCTGCTCGAGGCGATCGACGGCGACACGGCGATTGTCGCGCTGCCTCACGTGCACTGGGCCGACGGCACGCGCTTCGATCTCGAGGCCATCGGGGCCCGAGCCCGCCAGGTCGGTGCCGCGTTGGTCGTGGACGGGACGCAGTCAGTCGGCGCGATGCCGTTCGACGTGCAGCGCATCCGGCCGGATGCGCTGATCTGCGCTGGCTACAAGTGGCTGATGGGGCCGTACTCGATCGGCGTGGCCTATCTGAGCGCTCGGTACGATGATGGAGTCCCGCTGGAGGAAAACTGGATCAGTCGGTTGGGCAGCGAGGACTTCAGAGGCCTGGTCAACTATCAAGACGAGTACCAGCCCGGTGCGCTTCGATATGACGTCGGGGAACGATCGAACTTCATCCTGGTGCCGATGCTGGCCGCGGCGCTCGAGCTCGTCCTCGAGTGGACGCCGGCGGCGATTCAGACCTACTGCCGGGCGCTGACTCGGTCGCTGTTCGACGAACTTCGGGAGCTCGGTTTCCAGGTCGATGACGAAGGGGCGCGTGGGGCTCACCTGTTCGGCATCCGCGTGCCGCCACACCTCGACCTGGCGGGGATCCAGCGACGGCTGCAGGAGCGGCAGGTCAGTGTGTCGGCGAGGGGCAGTGTGATCCGGGTCGCGCCACACGTCTACAATGATGCGAACGACGTCGCCGCGCTGCTCGACGTGCTGGTTGCCGGCGCCCGGGAGTCGGTCGCCCGGTGACAGGATTCGGGAACCACCGGAACGTCGGCGGCGTCTGAACGACCGGAGCGTGTGCGGCGCCGTCTGGCGCCGGCCGGTTCTGGGAGTCACACGCAACACGCGCGCCCTTCCCCAATCGACCCCGATATGTACGCAAGGAGACTGAACGTGAAGAAGTTGGCCGTAGTTCGGAACGTCGCCGTTGTTGGCGCCATGGTCGCGATGGCGATCACGGTGATGCACGCACAGCAGGACAAGCCGATGAGCCCGCGCGGGCAGGCGGCCGCCCAGGTGGGCGGCGCCTGGGACACCTCGGGACAGTTTCCGGTGTACCGCAACGGCAAGTGGATCGAGATCGACTACGGTCGTCCGATTCTACGCGGACGCGAGGATGTCTTCGGGAGCGGCGACGACTACGGCACGGCGCTGCTAGCCGGCGCGCCGATCTGGCGCGCGGGCGCCAACGTGTCCACGCGCCTGTCGACCGAGGCGCCACTGATGATCGGTGACACACGCGTCGAGCCTGGCGAGTACAGTCTGTTCATCGAGCTCAAGGAGGACGCCTGGACGTTCGTCGTCTCGAGCCATGCGGCGAAGCCCACCTTCCAGGCCGAGGACGGCATCTGGGGCGCCTACGGTTACGAGCAAGCGAAGGATGTCGCCCGGGCGCCGATGACGCTCGTCTCAGGTCCGTTCCAGGTCGAGCAGCTGACCTGGGGGTTCGCGGACGTGAGCGACGAGGGTGGCAAGCTGGTGATCGCGTGGGGCGACCAGAGGGCCTCGGTGGAGTTCACGCTCGCGTCGTAGCGAACCGCGGCAGTATCGCCGTAGGAGCCGGCCCGCGGCTGGCTCCTACGGCAGAAATACGCGCACGCCGCCGCGTACGGTGCGCGGCCAGCCGAGTCGCGTCGGATTCAATCCGAACGCGTACTCCGAGTCGAACAAATTTTCGATCGCCAGAAAGACGTTGAGACCGCGCGTCAGCGTGCGATTGACGTAGGCGTCGAGCACCGCATACTGCTCCAACTCCAGCGTGTTGAGGTCGTTGTCGTACTGCGCGCCGAGGATCCGGAGCTGGGCCGATAGCGTGAGAATCGTAGGGTCGGAGTAGGTGACGCCGGCACCAAACTGGTACGCCGGTACCTGTGGAACCCGATTGCCGTCGAGGCCGGGCAGCTTGTCGGACCCCCGGAAGTGCGAGGCGGTGAAGACCGCCAGTGCGTTCAGGGTTACGCTCGGGTGTGGGCGGAAGTCGCCCTCGATCTCGACGCCGGCGGCGCGAATCTTTCCAGCATTCTGGCGCTCGCGAGTGATGAGGTTTCCGGTGGAGGAGACGGTGATGTTCGCGATCGAGTCATCGAGGTAGTTCATGAAGCCCGTGACGCGGGCCGGCATCCCGGGGCGCGTCACCAGTACACCACCGTCCAGTCCGGTCAACGCCTCCGGCTCGAGCAGCGGGTTCGGGTTCGTGACGACGCTTCCGACTCGGAAGCCGCGATGCAACTCGTTGAGGGTCGGGGTGCGATGGGCTCGATAGATCGACCCCTGGACGGCCATGCCGGCGGTCGCTTGCCAAGACATCGATGCTCGCGGACTGACGAAGCCGGCCGAGTGCGTCGGCAGGGACGAGTCCAGGGGCGTGGATTTCCAGTAGTCGCCCCGGGCGCCGACCACGAGTGACACGTCATCGCGGGGGGAGAGTCGGACGCGACCGTAGCCCGAGGTGGTCACCTCCTCGCCGCCGAACGTCGCGAAGCCCACCGGGTTGCCCGTCGCGAAGGAGAGCCGTGTCTCATTGAGCGTCGACTCGATGCGTTTGCCCTCGGCCCCAACCACAGGCTGTGGTTGCCGAATGCCTGCACCCACTGGCCGCCGAACGTCACGAAGTCGCTGGGTGTGCGCTGCGCCCGGACGATGTTCTCGCGGCTCCGGTCGCCCGCCACGGCCGAGAACGTCTGGAAGTACTCCTGACTGCCGCCGGAGACGCGGAATTGCCAGACGCCGGTCGAGGACGTACCTGACGCCTCGAGACCAAACGAGCGCCAGTCGGTGGTGTTGACCTGCCGGGGTGTCCCGTTGCCGCGATCCTCAGCGTAGGCGGCGGCCCGACTCTGGAGTCGCCAAGCGTCTGCATCGTAGCCGAACGTGACGAAGCCGGTCTCGTAGTCGCTGCCAGCCTCGACATCCACGTCGCCGCGCTCGGCCGGCGCCACGATGACGACGCCGTCGGTCCGGACGGCCTCGCCCGAGGCGGTGGCGCTCCAGCCGTTGCGCTGCCCGCCGGCGAAGAGCGAGCCGCGCGTCGTCCCGTGCTCGCCGCCTTCGAACAGCCCGCGCAGGCGGGCTCGACGTGGGGAGAACGTCAGCATCTGAATGACCCCGCCGAGGGCATCCGCCCCGTAGAGATCGCCGGTCGCACCCCGCACGACCTCGACTCGCTCGACCGCCGCTTCTGGAATCCGGTTCCAGTAGACCCAGTTGCCGAACGGGTCGTTGAGCGACCAGCCATCCGCCAGGACGATCGTGCGGCTCGCGCCCGATCCGGAGACGCCGCGGAGCGTCACGCCCTGCGTCGTCGGATTTGCGAGCCGCGAGGAAGAACGCCGGAACAAGCTGAATCCCGGCGTGCTGAGCAGCGCATCGTCGATCGCGCCGGCGCCCGAGTTGATCAGCTGAGCGGCGGTGACGACCGTTTCGCTTCCTGGCGTGTCGAGTCGATCGCGCCCTCGAGACGCCGTCACCGTGACCGATTCGGTGAGGATTTCGGGCTGCAGGACCAGCCTGATGTCGCGGGTGCTCCCGGACGCGAGCACCAGGCTCGTCGCGGCAAAGCCCGGAGCCGTCGCGCTGACGAGTCCCTCTCCGCCGGCGTTCGCGTCGAGACTGAAGCGACCGTCGTCACCTGTCACCGTTTCGCCAGCCGAGGCCCCATCCATCTCCAGCTGCACGATCGCCCCGGGCACCGGTGCGCCGGAGGCGTCGAGCACGACGCCGCGCACGGCGCCGTCCGCCTGTGCGGCAGTGACCGTCGAGGGTAGAGCCACCGCTGCGACCATCAGGGCAGTTGCGGCGAGGTGGCAGAGGTAATCGAAGTCAAGACGGACAGTCATTCATTTAGCTCCGGGGAAGGTCTGGGGTCACCCGCGACTGGGCTCGTGCTCCCATGATAGCTGACACAGCCTTCAGTTCGTCATCTCGTGGTTCGGCCCCGCGCGCAGCGCCGCCGGAACCGTGGACGCCTCTGGATCGCCATGCTAGTGTCTTGCGCGTGTTGACACGCCACTCGCGTCAGGCGGCGATCGCGACGGCGGCCGCAATCGGGCTGGCGTTCATCCTGACGTTTCCGGTCGTCACGCAGATGGGCTCTGGCGCCAGGCTCGACAGTGCCGACGGACAGTTCAGCGTCTGGTCCGTCGCGTGGGTAGCTCGCACGCTGGTCACCGATCCGCTTCACCTCTTCGACGCGAACATCTTTCATCCACATCGCAACACGTTGGCGTTCGGCGAGAACAACATCGGGCCGGGGGTGTTGGCGATGCCGGGTTACTGGCTGACTCGTAATCCCTACGTCGCCCACAACTCCGTGTTGCTGATGGCGTTCGTCCTGTCGTTCCTGGGCATGTTCTACCTCGTCCGGCACGTCACGGGCAGTGCGACCGCCTCGGTCGTGCCCGCGATCGCCTTCGCCTACTGTCCGTACGTCTTCGCCCGGATTCCACACATCCACCTGCTCCTGACCGGAGGCATCCCGTTCGCGTTGCTCGCGCTTCATCGTTTGGTCGAGCGTCCTACTGCTGCGCGGGCCCTCGTGCTCGGTCTCGTGCTCGGAGCCGTGGCGTTGTCGAGCGGGTATTACGGAATCTTTGCGGGTCTCGCCGTCGGACTGGGCGTGCTCTTCTACGCCGGCAGCCGGGGACTGTGGCGGACGCCGCGGTACTGGGGGCTGTGCCTCGGCGCCGGCGTCGTCTCGATCATGATCGTTCTGCCGTTCCTGATGCCGTACCTCGCGCTGCAGCGCGACGCTGGCTTCGAGCGGGTACTGGCGAATGCCGACCAGTTTTCGGCGGATTGGCGAGCCTACCTCGCGTCCCCGACGTACGCGCATCGCTGGATGCTTCCGTGGCTCGTGAGCTGGAAGGAAGTGCTCTTCCCCGGGTTCGTCGCAACCGGCTTCGGGATCGCCGGACTCTGGCTGGGGTTGCGCAGCGCACGGACCGCGGTGCGGCGGGAGACGACGATTTTCTATGGCCTGCTCGGTGTGCTGGCGCTTTGGGCGTCGTTCGGGCCGCGCGCCGGACTGTACACCGCGCTGTACTACGTCGTTCCCGTCCTCTCGCTCATCCGAGCCTCGGGTCGATTCGGCGTGGTCGTGACGCTCGCGCTGGCGGTCCTGACCGTCGTCGCTATCCAACGCCTGCTGAGCGACCGGCCGGTCGTGTCCCAGCGGCGATGGGTTGCCGCGCTCGCGCTCGTCACGGTACTCGAGCTGACGTCGATTCCAATCCGGTGGACCGCCGCGCCGCCCAGGTTCGCCGCTTACGAGATGCTCGCGGCTCTGCCTCGAGTGGCGGTCGCGGAGTTTCCCTTCTTCGCGCATCGAGACGATCTCTCGAGGCACGCGTACTACATGCTCAACTCGACCCAACACTGGCAGCCGCTCTTGAACGGCTACAGCGACTACATCCCGCCGGAGTTCCGCTGGATGGTCGCCCACATGGAGACATTCCCGGCGAGACGTCCGTTCGACATCCTCGTCGAGCGTGACGTTCGCTACGTCGTCTTCCACCTCGCGCTATACAACGATCGAAGCCGTGAAGATGTCCTGGAGAAGATCGGCCGCTACCAGAGCTTCCTCCGTCCGCTCGTCCAGGAGGAGGACGTGTGGCTGTTCGAGATCGTGAACTGGCCTCCGGCCCCTGACCCGGTCCCTGACCCCCGGTCCCTGACCCCCGGTCCCTGACCCCCGCTCCCTGCCCCCCGGTCCCTGCCCCCCGGTCCCTGACCCCCGGTCCCTGACCCCCGGTCCCTGCCCCCCGGTCCCTGCCCCCCGGTCCCTGCCCCCCGGTCCCTGCCCCCCGGTCCCTGCCCCCCGGTCCCTGACCCCCGATCCCTGACCCCCGATCCCTGACCCCCGATCCCTGACCCCCGATCCCTGACCCCCGACCCCTGACCCCCGGTCCCTGACCCCCGGTCCCTGACCCCCGGTCCCTGACCCCCGCTCCCTGACCCCCGGTCCCTGACCCCCGCTCCCCGATCTGCCCCCTGACCCCCGGTCCCCGATCTGCCCCCCGATCCCCTCGTTCACCGCCGAGAAATCAGCGTTTCAGCACGACCGTTCGGGCCCCTGCCCTGTAAGGCCGTCAGAATCAACGCTTTCGAGTCTTGGCACCCGAGTTGCGTTCGGCGGCACCATCGTCGCGACCGACACGAAGACCGGGCAGCAGCGTAGGTGATTTCGAACGGCGAAACGCCGCCGAATGAACATCCCGAACTATCCGCTGCTCCAGGGCGTCGACCATGCCACACGAGTGTGAGGGGCCATGAGATATCCAAACGACAACGGGTCAGCGGCGACGAGCCGCTGTCGATATCGGTGGTGGACCATGGCCGTTGTCGCCATGGCCACAGGATGGACGCTGCTCGGTCTCGCGACGCCGACGCCTTCGGTGTCGACGTCGTCGGCCAGGCTCCAGGAGGAGATGCGGTCGGTTTGGGAGGGCGTCTATACCGTGGGCCAGGCCAGGCGAGGCCGCCGCGTCTTTCGGGATGAATGCGGCTCATGCCACAAGGTCGACGAGTTCGACTCCGGCTATGCGACGGCGTTCGATCTGTTTTCCTCGCGCGACACGATGCCGGAATCAGATCCCGGCGTGCTGAGTGAGCAGGCCTACGTGGACCTGGTCGCCTACATGCTGAGGTCCAGCGACAAGCCGGCGGGGGAGGAGGAACTGCCGACCGATGCGGAGGCGCTCAAGCGAATCCGGCTCGACGGCGAGAACCCCGAGGCACCCTAGACTAGACGAAGACTAGATGTCCGCCGTACGACATGTGCCTGGAACATTCGGCCGAGCGGGCCGGCCCGGCGGGCGCGCCGGGAGGGATCCTCCTGGCCTACCCTGGCGGCACAGTCGTCAGTTCGTGGCCTGCAGGCTGCGGACGTAGTGCACGAGCGCCCAGATGTCCTCGTCGGAGATCTTCCCTTTCTGGGCAGGCATCGGCCGGCGGCCTTCGCTGATCTTGTAGAACATCTCACCGTCGGTCAGCCGTTCGCGAGCGTCGGCTGTCGAGACGTCCGGCGGTGCCGGCTTGATCATGGTGGTTGCCGGGCCGTCACCTTTCCCTGATTCACCATGGCACATCAAGCAGCGAATGTCGTAGATCTCCGCGCCTGACTCCACGACCTCATCGCTCGCCGGAATCGGGTTTTCGCGAGCGCTCGCCTCCTCGGGCACCTCCCAGGTGGTCTCCTGGCCGTAGGCGGCCGGAGAGCCGGCGGGCAGCACGGCCACACCCAGAACCACCACGAGAGCCACCACGCCGATCGGGACCTTGCTCATCGCCTTCGTTGCTCCTGCTCGTTTGCTGCCCACACGCACGTCGTCACCGCCGGTCTGGCACCAGCTCGTTCGTTCGATTCGGGCCCATCATAGCATCGCGATCGGGCGTGACGTTCGGCGTGCAGCTCGGTGTAAGCGGCGTTGCCCGGAGCGAACATCCCCGGCCCCGGCTCAGTTTGATATAATCCCGCGCTCCACCACCCCGTTGGGCTCCGTGGCCGCCGGTTGGTTGGTGATCTACTCGGAGAGTCATCGATGACACGAACGGATCTCGCGATTCGATTCACGCTGCTCGCCGCCGCCGTCGTGGTTCCCGGAACCACCTGGATCGCCTGCGCCGATGCGGGTGCCACACTGGTACAACCGCTGGAGTTCCCGCACAAGGCCCATGCCGACAACGAGATCGGCTGTGTGTTCTGCCACGAGAACTACGAAAGTGGTGCAGCCGCCGGCATCCCAGAAACTGATCTCTGCGTCACGTGCCACTCGGCGATGGATCAGGAGTCACCGGCCGTCCAGACGATCTTTGAATACGCTGACGCCGGCCAGGAGATCCCCTGGGTTCGGCTCTACGAGATTCCGAAGTACACGTACTTCAGTCACAAGTGGCATGTTCGAGCCGAGCTCGATTGCAGTCAATGCCACGGTGACATCGGTCAAAGTCAGCTTGCGGTGCGGCACATGACGTACGAGATGGACTGGTGCGTCACATGTCACGAGGACACCGAGGCACCGACAGACTGCGTGGTGTGCCACAAATGAAGCGTCGCGACTTCCTCAAAGGCACGGTGCTCACGGGTGGCGCCGGAATGATACTGGAGGCGTGCTCACCGGCGGGTTCCGAGCAGGTTATTCCGATCTTGATTCCGGAGGAGCGATTCGTTCCGGGCGTCGAAGAGTTCCTGGCCACCGCCTGCTTCGAGTGTCCTGGCGGTTGCGGTCTCCTGGCACGCAAGATCGATGGCCGCATCGTCAAGATCGAGGGCAATCCCGCCCATCCCATCTCTCGCGGCGGCTCCTGCGCCCGGGGCCAGGCGTTGCCGCAGGCGTTGTACCATCCTGACCGAATCCAGCAGCCGCTGTTGCGACAGGGTGAGCGGGGAGCCGGCGAGTGGCAGTCGATCTCGTGGGACCAGGCGATCGAGCGGTTGGTCAGCGAGTTGTCGTCGCGACGACGGTCGGGCAACGCCGGGTCAGTCGCTGTGCTGACGGGCAATCAGCGTGGCCATCGGCCACACCTGGTTCGCCGCTTCCTTCAGGCCTACGGGTCACCACATCACTGGATTCACGAGCCGTTCGGTGACCGAGCGGTGCGTCACGCCCACGGTCTGGCCACCGGTGTGCCGGCATTCTTTGCCCTTGATCTCGAGCACACGAATTACATCGTCTCATTCGGCGCGGCGTTGCTCGAGGGGTCGCGGTCGCCGGTGCGGTTCGGCCGTGGCATCGGTCACATGCGACGTGGCCGGCCAGGGTTGCGGGGCAAGCTGGTCGCCATCGAGCCACGGCTCTCACTGACGGCCTCGAGCGCCGACGAGTGGCTGCCGGCTCGACCAGGCACGGAGGCTGCAGTTGCGCTGGCTCTCGCCCACATCCTCCTGCGCGACGACCTGTACGACGCCGAATTCATCGACGAGCGGACCGCCGGGTTCGAGGAGTTTCGCGACGTGGTCGCTCCCCGGTTCGAACCCCAAGCCGTCGCCGTCGCGGCGGGACTCTCGGCCGAGGCGCTCGAACGAGTCGCTCACGAGATGGCCGACCATCGTCCGACCGTGGCGGTGGCCGGCGATGCGGCGGCGTCCGGACCGTCGGGGCTGGCGACGTCGTTGGCCGTCGCACATCTGAACGCCCTGCTGGGTGCCTACGGCCGAAGGGGTGGCGTCTTCTTCGACGCGGCGCCGCCGTTCGCCGAGTGGCCTGCGCTTCCGGAGGCAGCCGAAGCCATCGAGGTGGACAGCCACTCGTTTGCCAGCTGGCTTGCCACCAACGAGGGGAGCAGCGCCGACCTTGGAGCGCTGCTCATCTCCGGAACGAACCCGGTCTTCAGCATGCCGGCTGCGCTCGATGCCGCGTCGGCAATTTCGGCTGTCCCATTCGTTGCCGCCTTCGCGACAGTCCTCGACGAGACCTCGATGCTCGCCGATCTGGTGCTGCCGGAGTCGACCCCCCTGGAGCGGATCGACGATGACGTCGCGTCGCCTGGTGTTGGCGTCCCGGTCGCCTCCCTGTCGCAGCCGGTGTTCTCCAGAACGCTGTACGACACGCGCGCGATGCCTGACGTCTTGATCCAGGTGGCGGCCGGGTTGGGCGACGATGTGGCTGCGGCCTTCCCGTGGGATTCGTACGAGGCCGCCCTGCGCGACGCGTGGGCCGGACTGCAGGCCACCGGTACGGGCTCGGTGACCGCCTCGACGGCTGGTGGGTTCTGGCGCCGGGCGCTGGCCGCCGGGGGCTGGTGGGATGAGGCGGTCTCTCCAACGGCCCAGTTCGCGACCTCCGATGGACGATATCGTTTCGAGACGGTCGCGCTGGCGGCGCCCGAGATGCTCGACGCACCCGCCAGCGGCGAGTATCCCCTCACCTTGCAGGTCTATGGCTCGGTTGCGTTCGGTGACGGCCGAAGCGCGCACCTGCCGTTCCTTCAGGAACTCGCCGACCCCGTGACAGGGGCTCGCTGGGGCACGGTCGTAGAGCTCAATCCTGAAACCGCCGCGGCCCAAAACATCGAGACCGGCGACATGGTCGAACTGACCTCGGAGCATGGCGAGCTCAGAGCCGCGGCATACCTTTCGCCTGGTCTGCGACCCGACGTCGTCGCCGTGGCGGCAGGCCAAGGACATACGGCGTACGGCCGTTTCGCGAGCGGGAAAGGCGCCAGTCCATACCGACTCCTGGCGCCTGACGTCGATCCGGCTGTCGGTGAGACGGCCTTGGTGACTGCCGTTCGGCTTCGCCGAATCTCGATCGGAGCCTGAGAGGCCAGGAAAAGGAGCGAGCCGACTATGGCGAAGTGGGGAATGGTGATCGACCTCGACCGTTGCGATGGCTGCGAAGCGTGCGTCGTCGCGTGCCGGACGGAGAACAACGTGCCGGTGGCCGGGCCGGAGGCGGCGGCCTACGGTCGCGCCACCGAGTGGATCCGAGTCGAGCACAACGTCGAAGGTGAGTTTCCCAACGTGCGGGTCCAGCACAAGCCCGTACTCTGCGTCCACTGCGATGAGGCCCCGTGTGTGAAGGTCTGTCCGGTCTCGGCCACCTACGAGACCGAAGACGGCCTGAATGCGCAGATTCATCCCCGATGCATCGGCACCAGAGCGTGTGCGTACGCCTGCCCATACTCGGTTCGAAGCTTCAACTGGTTCGAGCCATCGTGGGAGGCGCCACTCGAGCAAACGATCAATCCGGATGTGGCGGTGCGGTGGAAGGGCATTATGGAGAAGTGCACCTTCTGCGTGCAGCGCATTCGACGTGCAGGGGAAGAAGCCAAGGAGGATGAGCGCGCAATCAACGATGGCGAGGTGCAGCCTGCGTGCGCTCAGGCGTGCCCGGCCCAAGCCATCGTGTTCGGTGACCTTGAAGATCCTGAGAGCCGCGTATCGCGACTCTCGGAGAGCCCGAGAGCCGAACGCCCGATGGAAGAGCTCGGCACCGGACCGCGCGTGTTCTATCTGAAGGAGGGAGACTGGCGTGGCACCGTCCCAGCGAGATCGAGCGATTGAGGAGCCGCTGCTCCGTCAGGTGCTCGACCGGAACCCTGGCCTCTGGCTGACGGCCCTGGGCCTGTTGGCCGTCATGGCCTTCGCGGGCTATCAGTGGTCCCGCCAGCTCCGAGAGGGGATGGGGGTGGCCGGTATGAACCAGCCTGTCTTCTGGGGCCTCTACATCACGAACTATGTCTTCTTCATCGGTATTAGCCACGCCGGCACCCTGATCTCAGCCATCCTTCGATTGACGCAGGCCGAGTGGCGTCGCCCGATTACCCGAGCCGCCGAGGCCATTACCGTCTTCGCCCTCCTGATGGGGTCGAGCAACGTCCTGTGGCATCTCGGTCGTCCAGAGCTGATCTACGTGCCGCTGCTGTATCCGCAGCCGCTCTCGCCCCTCATCTGGGATGTCGCCTGCATCTCGGTGTACATGATGGGCAGCATCACGTACCTGTACTTGCCAATGATCCCCGACATGGCGCTCCTGCGGGATCGCAGTCCACGGCTCCGCTGGATGTACCGGGCCATGGCACTCGGCTGGCAAGGCACCGAGCGTCAACATCGCCTGCTCGAGAAAGCCATCGGTTTCATGGCGGTCGCGATTATTCCCGTCGCGGTCTCGGTCCACACCGTCGTCTCATGGGTCTTCGCGATGTCGCTGCAACCGATGTGGCACAGCGCCATCTTCGGTCCGTACTTCGTGGTTGGTGCGATCTTTAGCGGCATTGCGGCGCTCATGATCGCGATGGCCGCGCTCCGAAAACTCTTCAAGCTCGAGGCCTTCTTCCAGCCGATTCACTTCAACAATTTAGGTCTGCTGCTCTTGACGATGGCCTGCCTCTGGTTCTACTTCACGTTCGCTGAGCACATGACCGTGTGGTACGGGAATGAGCCCGAGGAGATGGCCGTCTTGAACTCGCGGCTGTACGGCCAGTTCGCGCCGTTGTTCTGGACCATGGTCGCCTGTTGCTTCGTCATCCCGCTGGGCATCCTCTCGTTCCACAGAATCCGCACGGTGACCGGCACGGTCATCGCATCGATCGCGGTGCTCATCGGGATGTGGCTGGAGCGTTTCATCATCGTGATCAGCTCCTCGTCCTATCCGCGCGTCGAGTCGGCGTGGGACCACGGTGTCTACACGCCGTCGACCGTCGAGTGGGCGATCACGGCAGGCGAATTCGCTTGCTTCGCCCTGCTGTACATCGTGTTCGCCAAGCTCTTCCCGCTCGTGTCGATCTGGGAGATCAAAGAAGGCGAGCAGTTTGCCCACATTCCAGACACGCCGGTGGCCCCCGAGGCTGCCACCTCCTAGCCGGCCCGCTCCGGCGCGGTACTCGCGATGCTAAGATAGTCGTCAGAGCAGAAGCGAACCGTCGAACGGCAACCGACGGTCACGCTTCGGAAGGCGAACGACAGATGAATGGACGATTCAGACTCACGCTACTGGCAGCCGCCGGCATCTTCATGCTGGCGATAGGCTCCTCCATCGTTACCGGGCAGGAGTCCAGCTGGGAGGTCCCGGAGGAGGCCCGCGCCCTAGAGAACCCTCTTCCGGCCGGGGAGGACGTCATTGCCGATGCGGCCGTCCTCTACGAGCGTCGGTGCCGGATGTGTCACGGTGAGACCGGTAAAGGCGATGGGCCAGCGACCCGGACCATCAAGCCGGCCCCGCACGACATCACGACAGCCGAGGCCCGAGACAGAATGACCGACGGTGAGATCTTCTACAAGATCGAGACCGGAAAGCGCCCGATGCCGGCGCAAAAGGGAAAGATGTCGGAGGACGAAATCTGGGCCCTGGTGCATTTTGTGCGGAGCCTACAGGTGAGCGATGAGTGAGTGCGAGGTGGTATGAATCGTGGGCAATGGGGTGGGTGCGGACGCTGATCGCTCTTCACCACCCACCAGTCCCGTCCCACGCCCGACTCGTCACCCATCGCCAGGGCTCGCTCGTGCCCGGATGTCTCGCAGGGCGATCCCACGATCACGCCCCATCACACGCGGGCACTCGAGTCCAGATCACCGGCGCGAGATCCGGCCCGTAGCTCCGAGGAAAAGAAGACCCATGCGAACGCTCCTTCATGCCCTGATCGGAGCCCTGCTGGCAGGGGTCGTACCTGCGGCGCAGGTCTCGGAGACACCCGCAGCAGCATCGACCGTGGCCGTCGATGTGGCCAGCCCGCAGACCGATCGCGCACGATTTCTCGAGATGTTCGCTCGCGCCTATTTTCCAGGTCGAAGTGGCCAGATCATGGTCGTTCCGCGCGAAGGCGACATGATCACCGAGCGAACGCCGAACTACGGGTTCATGCACGGGTCGCCATGGGACGATGACGTCCGGATTCCGATGCTGTTCCACGGACCGGCGTTCATCACGCAGGGGGCCTGGCTGGACGAGGTACACCAGCAGGACGTGGCTCCGACCCTCGCGGCCCTGCTGGGTGTGCCGCCGGCGGCCACGATGACCGGACGGGCGCTGCCGGTCATCGCGCCAGGCGCCGGTCGCCCGCGTGCCATCCTGCTGCTCGTGCTGGACGCGACTCGCGTCGACTACTTCGATCGCCACGCCGACCGGATGCCGACGCTCGACCGTCTGCGGCGGGAAGGCGCGTGGTTCGCGAACGCTCGGGTGAACTACCTGCCGACGCTGACCAGCGTCGGACACGCCACCATCGCGACCGGCGCCGATCCGCGAGTGCACGGATTGGCCGCGAATAACCTGTTCAATCGCGTGACCGGGCGATCACAGGGTGCGTTCCACGGCCTGTCGCCCACCGAGTTGATGGCCTTGACGATCAGCGATCTGTGGAACCTCGAGACTGATGGGCGCGCGGTCATCATGGCTCAGGGCGGCGCCGTCCGCGCGGCGGCGAGTCTCGCCGGCCATGGCGCGTGTGTGGTCAACGGCCGGCCGGTGATCATGGCCACGTACAACTCCGCCGAGGGGCGGTGGGTCACGAATCCGGACTGCTATCGCCTTCCCGAGTATCTGGCCCGTCGTACCACGCGAGCGCTCTGGGAAGATGCCGGTGGCTCCTGGATGGGGCACCCGGTCGACTCCCCGAGCGCCGTCCGACATTCGGCCCTCTTTCAGCGCTTCGAGGGAGAATCGCTCGTCGACCTCATCGAGCACGAGCCGATCGGGACGGACGAAATCACCGACCTGATCCTGGTCAACATGAAGGCGCCGGACTACGTCAGCCACGCGTACGGGACCGAATCGGAGGAGACGCTGGCGACGCTCGCCGAGCTCGATCGGCAGATCGCGCGCGCGCTCGAGACGCTCGATGCGAAGGTCGGGCCGGACGGTTACGTCGTCGCCGTGACGGCGGATCACGGCATGCCATCGCCACCTGGAGCCGACCACACGCACTACAACGAAGACATTGTCGATCTGATTCACGACCGGTTCGATTCCGAGGCTCGGCAGATCGTGACGTACTACGACGATGCAGCCAACGCCCAGATCTTCATTGATGCTGGGCGGTTAGGGGCGCTGGGGTACGAGCTCGCCGACGTGGCTAGGTATCTCGAGACGTTGCCGTTCATGGAGGCCGTGTTCACCGAGGACGAGGTCCGACGGGCAGCGGTGCACTGACGCGAGGGCCAATTCGGTTCGTCCTGGCGACCTCAGGTGGGCGAGCCGTGCTGCTCGCGGTGGACCGGGCGCGTCAGGAATCGTTTGAGCCGAGGTCGTTTCCCGCGCGTCAGTCGCCGTCTCACGGTTCGGCTGTGCGTCTACGAGGTGGACACCAGGCCGCCCAGGGTGGCGATCATGCCCGTAAGTTACTGCTGTCGCGATAATTCCGGTGATTTCGCCGTCGAGTTGCCAAGGCTGGCGAACTTCCTGGCGAACTTCGACGAATCTTGCTAAGATGGCCGCGTCTTTTAAGCATGACGTTCACGCGATTCTCGAGCAAGAGAGATCTGTCGCTCGACCCCAAGGATGAGGGGTCCGCCGATGGATCGACCGTCAGGTAACGCGAGTTCGTCCACGGGTGTGCATGTTGTACATGACAGCCGGCGCTGCCCGGGTCCCGGGCCCGAGCGAGGGGTGACCGTTCATGGCTGAGAACGAAGTGGTTGAACACACCGACGACACACAACAGCGACTGTCCCGACGTAACTTCATCAAGGGCGTGATTGCCTCCGGCGCCGCCGTGTCCTCGACGGCCTATCTGTTCCGTGGGACCGGTACGGTGATGGGCCAGCCGGCGACCTCGGGATCAGTCGAGCGACTCATCACGTTGAACGTCAACGGCCAGGAGCGCCGGGTCGACGTGATGAAGCAGGAGACGCTCGCCACGACCCTGCGCTACAAGCTCGGTTTGACTGGCCCGAAGATCGGCTGCGACCGCTCCGAGTGCGGGGCCTGCACGGTGTTGGTGGACGATGTCTCTCACTATTCCTGCTCGCTCTTGACGCATCAGGTGCGTGGTCGCGCGGTTGTGACGATCGAGGGGCTGGCGAGCGCCTCGGGCGAACTGCACCCGGTCCAGCAGGCCGTCGTCGATAGCCAGGGCTTCCAGTGCGCCTTCTGCATGCCGGGCTTCGTGATGGCGACGGTCGGCTACCTGAAGACGAACGCGAATCCGACGCGGGCGGAACTGGCCCATGGGATTTCGGGCAACCTCTGCCGGTGCGCTGACTACAACAAGATTCTCGATTCGATGATGACGGCGGCGGAATACGTACAGAGGACTTGATGTGGCGGAGGTGACGCTCATCGACCCTCGCCGGACGCTCATGATCGCCGACATGTTCTCGACTGCGGTTCAGTCTGGCCAGGCCTACGAGGCCCTCACGGCCCAGGAATAAATCAGGAGGAGGCTGCATCATGGCCGTGATCCGCGACACGATGCCCGCGTTTGAGTTGTTTCAGCCCACCAGTATCGACGACACACTGGCGCGGCTGGATGAGTATAAAGAGCAGGCCTGGGTGCTGGCCGGCGGTCTCGACAGCTTCGACTGGCTGAAGGATCGTGTGAAGCGCCCGGCCGTCGTCGTCGACATCGGCGGAGTCGATGAGCTTCGCGGCATCCGCGCAACGGCCGATGGCCTCGAGATTGGCGCGGGGACGACGCTGACCGAGGTGGCGACGCATCCGGATGTGATCGAGCAGTACGGGTTGCTCGCCGAGGCCGCCGGGCTCGTGGCCTCGCCGCAGATTCGCAACCAGGGCACACTCGGCGGCAACGTGTCCCAGGACACGCGCTGCTGGTACTACCGCGACGGCTGGACGTGCTACCGGGCCGGTGGGAACATCTGCTACGCGGACACACCCACGGCCATGAACCGCGAGCATGCGATCCTCGAGGCGGACCGATGCGTCGCCATCAATCCGTCCGACACGGGAGGCGCGCTGGTCGCGCTCGACGCCGAGATGGTGATTCGCAATCGCCGCGGCGAGCGGGTCGTCGCGGCTGAGGATTTCTTCGTCGGTCCGAACATCGACATCACTCGCATGACCGCACTGATGCCTGGTGATCTGCTGACGGCGATTCGCATTCCGTCGACGTGGGCTGGCGTACGGTTCTACTTCGAGAAGGTGCGGGATCGTCAGGTGTGGGACTTTGCGCTCGTGAGCGTGGCGTCCGCGATGAAGCTGAGCGGCGAGACGATCGACGAGGCGCGAGTCGTCGTCAACGGCGTCGCCGCCCGTCCGCTGCGCATTCGCCGAGTCGAGGATGGGTTGCGCGGCCAGACGATTGGTGATGACATGGCACGACTCGCGGGCGAAGCGGCCATCCTGGAAGCGAGGCCGCTCACCCACAATACATACAAGGTGCCGCTGATGCGCAACCTGGTGGCCCGGTCGATTCGTGGGGCGGAGGCGTAGATGGAGTTCTTTCAGTGGGGTACGGATCCATGGGGACAGGATGTCCTGATACGCGCCTCGTGGAGCCTCCTGTACGCGGCGTTCTACGGCGGACTGGCGTTCGTCATCGGGCATGCCCTGTGGAAGCAGTGGTTCGCCCGCTCTGAGGCGTTCGCGCCAACGGGAGCATCCGAGGGGGATATCGCCGCGGTGCCGGATCGGGTGGTGAAGTATTCGCTCGCCGCTCGGATGTTTCACTGGATCATGGCGGCCTCGATGCTCGTCCTGCTCTTTACCGGCTTTCTACCAATCGTCGGCATCCAGTTCGCCTGGGTGACCATTCACTGGGTCGCCGGCGTCGTCTTGACCCTGTCCATCGTCTATCACATGGTCCATGCGATGTTTTTCCTGGATCCCTGGTCCGTGTGGGTCGGACCATCCGACATCGTCGAGTCGATGCGTCGACTCCGGCGTCAACTCGGCGGGTCCGTGAATCCTCCGCCCAGGGCAGGGAAATACAAGTTGGACAACCGGCTGTATCACACGGCCGTCCTGATCACCGGCCTCGGCGCCACGATCACGGGCGTCATCATGATGTTCCGCGTCGAGACGCCGTTCTGGACGCGCAACCCGTACCTTCTGACGGACCAGTCGTGGGGCTACGTCTACGTCATTCACGGCGTGTGCTCGATCGGCCTGGTCACCCTCACGATGGCTCACATCTACTTTGCCATCCGGCCAGAGAAGCTGTGGATGACCAAATCCATGATCTATGGCTGGATCGGCCGCAAGGACTACCTCGAGCACCACGATCCGCAGCGGTGGGTCGTCGCCAAGGCGTCACCCACCGAGCCGTCGCGGGACGCGTAGGACGGACCGACGCTGACGGCCGCACGCCACAGCCATGCGCGACGAGTTCCAACGCCGCTGCGACACGATCGAAGAAACCTACGAGTTCATGCTCGCCTATGCCGCCCAGGGTCTGGACGGTGACGCTGCGAGCAAGTCGGGTGGTCAGCTGCGGACGTTTCTCGAGCGAACAGACGCCGCGTTGACTGGTATCGCCGAAACCTTCGGACGCGTGATCGCATCGGAAGGGCTGGCGCCGGCCGAGGCGTTCCAGACCTTCATCGGCGTGCTCGAGGAGGATGCGAAGAAGGCACAGGCGGGCATCCAGCTCGTGCTCGCCCAGCCCTCGATCAGTTCACAGCTGATTGACAACCTGAATGCGTCGATCCATGTGCGCGCCCTGCTTACGGACCTCTTCGTGCTCGACGAGGTCCTGAAGCGGCGCGCTCACGATCCGGCCGCCGCGCCGTCGACCTGAGTTTCCGGTCGAATCCCTCCAACCGCCGCGCCGGAGAGTCTTGCTGGACGTGCGACGCGGCCGCCATCCACTGGTGCGATCATGGCCCAGGCCGAATCCGTCACACTGACCCAGGAACTTGTTCGGTTTCCGACGATCAATCCGCCCGGTCGCGAGCGCGCCTGCGCGCACTACGTGGGTGGGCTGCTGGAGTCCGCGGGGTTCCGTTTGGCGTATCACGAGTTCGACGACGAGCGCACGAGCCTCATCGCGACGCTCGCCGGTCGCGGCGAGAAGCTGCCGCTCTGCTTCACCGGCCATCTCGATACCGTGCCGCTCGGCGTGGCACCCTGGACCCACGATGCGCATGCGGGTGAGATCGAGGGCGCGAAGCTCTGGGGACGCGGATCGAGCGACATGAAGTCTGGCGTGGCGGCGTTCCTCACGGCCGCCAGAGCGCTCGGCGGGCGTCGCGAGCCGGCCGCCGGCATGACCCTCGTCATCACGGCGGGCGAGGAAACCGGCTGCACCGGGGCGGAGGACCTGGCAGCGCGGGCCGGCGTCCTGGGTCGCGCGGGCGCGCTCGTCGTGGCCGAGCCGACGTCGAATTATCCCTGCGTCGGGCAAGGGGGCACTGCGTCTGGAGGCGGTCACCCGGGGCGTCACCGCTCATGGGGCCATGCCCGAGCAAGGTGAGAACGCGGTCTACAAGATGGGACGGGCCCTGGCGAAGCTCGAAGCGCTTCGAGGCGACTCCGCATCCGCATCTCGGAGCGCCGTCGCTCAACGTCGGCACCATCCATGGGGGCTTGAACATCAACTCCGTGCCGGACGCGTGTACCATCGGCATCGATATCCGGACGATTCCCGGCCAGGAGCACGACGCCCTGATGGCTGCGCTGGCGTCGTGCGTCGGGCCCGAGGTAGACCTCCAGTCGAGTCGGTGGGTGTCGGGAGTGTGGACCGAGCCGACCCATCCTTGGGTACAGCAGGTCTTCGACATCATGGCGCCGATGCTGGGCGCTCGGCCGGAGCCCCGCACCCTGCCGTACTTCACCGATGGCTCCATCCTGTCGGAGGCCTACGGGGGCGTCCCGACGCTCATCCTGGGGCCTGGGGAGGCGGCGCAGGCTCATCAGACGGATGAGTATTGTTTCGTCGAGCGAATCGAACAGGCCGCCGAGTTCTACGAGCGCATCGCCGTCCAGTGGTGCGGCTTCTGAAGTGTCGCCGCAGGCCGACCTCTCGCGCCTGACGCCGGCAAATCTGCTGGCCGCTCTGGCATCGATCGATCCGTGCCCGGATGCTGACCTGGCGAGCCGGTGGGTCCGCCATACGCTGCTGGCCGGCCCCGTCGCGACGACCCCGTCCATCACGACTCGCCTGCCGTTTCCCTATCACTGGATTCCTGGCCGCCTCCGGATCGCGCTGCGCGACCGGATGGTCACGCGCGCGGTTGCTCACCTCGCCGGTGCGGCGCGGTTTCCGGGCCTCTACGCCGATCACGGTCTCGACGTCGTCACTTCCAGGGTCGACTCAGCCGACGGCCCGCGGTGGCGCTGGCCCGACGACCGGCGTTGCGCGATGGTGCTCACGCAGGATGTGGACACGTGCTTGAGCATCAGGAGGTCCGGGCGCTGCGCGACCTGGCGCAATCGCTGAACCTGCGCAGCACCTTCATGTTCGTTGGGCGCTGCATGCCGCACTATCGTGATCTTTGCCTGGAGCTCCGACGGGATGGGTTCGAGGTCGGTTTGCACGACGTGATCCACGACAACCGTGTCGCGCTACTTCCCGCTGACGGCGTGCGCGACCGCTTGCGTCCGTGGTTGGCCGAGTGGCAAGACGCGTTGGACGTACGCGGCTTTCGCTCGCCCAGCTGGTACGCTTCACTCCCGCTCTGGGCCGGGCTCGAGCGCTCGGGATTGTCGTACGACTGCTCGGTTCAAGACACGAATGCGATGCAGCAAGCCGATCGCACGGTGGGTGCGGCGACGTACTACCCGTACATGGTCGACGATCTCGTCGTCGTGCCGGGCACCCTGCCGTTCGACGAGCTCCCGTGGTCACTCGGCGTGTCGCGAGCCGACACGACGGAGTTCTGGCGAAGCAAGATCGATCACATCGCGGCCACGGGGGGCATCATCGTTGTCAACGCGCATCCGAGCCCCTGGTTCTGCGGCATGGAATCGGGGCGGGCGGCGCTTCGGGACTGCTTGGCCTACATCCTCGCCGCGCACGAGCCGTGGTGTGCGACCGGTGCTCAGGTGGACGCACACGTCCGAGCGGAGCATGCGCGCGGCGCGATGACGGTCTACGACGGGGCGCCCCGACTGAGGGTGCCGCGGCATGGTGGACCGATCCCCGCCCGAGGACCCGCGACGAATCCGATTCACGAGCGACTGCGCGTGTCGCGTCCTGCGCAGACCTAGGGGCTGTCCTCGTTATTTCGACAGCACTCTCCAGGCGGGATGCCCCGCCCGGGAGTTGTGCAACGTTTCCCTGTTACAGTCCACTAGGCGCCGGCCCAGCGCGTGACGGCGTCGGCGATCGTGACGAGTTGTTCCGGAGTCAGCTCCGGGAACATCGGAAGGGACAGCACCTCCGCCGCGATGCGCTCAGAAACCGGAAAGTCGCCGGGCTTTCCGCCCAGGTCGGAGAAGACTGGTTGGAGATGGACTGGGATGGGGTAGTGAATCCCGGAGTGGATGTCCCGCTCGGCCAGCGCAGCCTGAAGTGCGGTGCGTTCCGGTGTTCGGATGGCGTAGATGTGGTAGACATGGCGTCGGTCGGGCACCGCCGTGGGGAGTTCGAGCGGCAGGTCGCGGAGGAGTTCGTCGTAGCGTGCGGCGTGGGCTCGACGCGCCAGGGTCCACGCCTCCAGGTGGCGCAGCTTCACGCGCAGCAGCGCCCCCTGCAGTGCCTCCATGCGGTAGTTGAATCCGGGGAGCGAGTGTTCGTACTTTCGCTCCTGACCCCAATCCCGCATCATCCGAACCGTGCGTGCCGTGTCGGCATCGTTGGTGACCACGATGCCACCCTCGCCCCAGGCGCCCAGGTTTTTTCCGGGATAGAAGCTAAAACAACCGGAGTCGCCCAGCGCCCCGACGCGTTGACCCCGATACTCGGCACCGTGCGCCTGTGCGGCATCCTCGATGACCGTGAGGTGGTGCTCGCGAGCCGTCGCCAGAATCGGGTCGAGGTCTGCCGGCTGGCCGTACAGGTGAACAGGGATGATCGCCTTGGTCCGTGACGTCAGGGCGCGCTCGATTCCAGCAGGGTCGAGCGTGTACGACACCGGATCGACATCGACGAACACCGGACGCGCCCCCGCGTAGCGGATGGCGGCGACCGTGGCGACGAATGTGAACGGCGCGGTGATCACCTCGTCGCCGGGTCCGACGTCGGCGGCCAGCAGCGCCAGGTGCAGGGCGCTTGTCCCGGAGTTGACGCCGACGCCATGCGCGGCGCCGACGTGCGCGGCGAACTCCTGCTCGAAGGCCGCAACCTCCGGGCCGAGGATGTAGCCTCCGGTGGGGAGCACCGCCCTGACCGCCTCCTCCAGTTCGGACCCGATCTCGCGGTACTGCGCCCTGAGGTCGACGAGAGGGATCATGGAGAGCCTGCGTCACCGAGGGCGATCGGCTTGCCGCCGTCTTCCAGCGATTGGGTGGCGGCCTCGAGAATCCGGATGACCCGGAGCCCCGCGTGGCCGTCGGTGCGCGGCGTGTCGACGCCCTCGATGCATCGCACGAAATGCCGGATCTCCGTCTGGAGCGCCTCGGTGACGTTCAGCCTCGGGGCCCACACATCGCCCATCCGGTAGCTCACGAGCATCTGGTGCACGGACTGCTCGGAGTCGTCCAGCGACACGCCCTTGTCGTACACCTTGAGCTTCTCGCTGGGTTCGACGTCGTCGTAGACGATCATCTTGCGGCTCCCGCCGATCAGCGTGCGACGCAGCTTCACCGGTGCCAGCCAGTTCACGTGGACGTGAGCGATGAGCGAGTTGTCGAAGAAGAGCGTCAAGTAGGCGATGTTGGCGTGCGAGCCGATGTGTCGCATGCCGGTCGCTGTGACCGTGTGGGGTCTGGACGGTAACACATGGTCCATGATGGAGAGATCGTGTACGGCCAGGTCCCAGATCACGTTGACGTCGTGCTGGAAGAGCCCGAGGTTCACTCGCACAGAATCGTAGTAGTAGAGATCGCCGAGGCTGCCCGTCGTGACCAGTTCGTGAATTTTGTCGACCGCGCTCGTGTAGGTGAACGTGTGGTCCACCATGAGCGTCAGGCCCTTCGCCTCGGCCACGTCGATGAGTCGGCGCGCCTGATCGGCCGAGGCGGCCAGCGGCTTCTCGACCAGGACGTGTTTGCCAGCGTCGAGCGCGCGTCGCGCCAGGTCGTAGTGACCCGAGAGCGGTGTCGCGACAAGGATGGCGTCAATCTTGGGGTCGGCAATCAGCTCGTTGGCCTCTGCCATGACCCGAACGCCGGGATAGCGGCGCTGTGCGAGCGCACGTCGCTCCGGCCGCAGGTCAGCGACGCCAGCCACCTCGCAGTCCGGAGCGTCCGCGAGGTTCCGCACGAGATTCGGACCCCAGTACCCGTAGCCGATCACGCCGGCCCGAATCATCGGCCGTGCCTTTCCGGCGTCCGGGACGTCGTCGCTCTCATCGGCGGTCCCGCACGAGCCGCGCGGGCACGCCGGCGACCACCGCGTCATCGGGCACGTCTCGCGTGACCACCGCACCGGCACCGACGGTCGCCCCGACGCCGATCGTTACCCCGCCCAGGATCGTGGCATTGCTGCCGATCGACGCCCGCGTGCGAACGACCGTCTCCAGGGTCGTCCAGTCCGCGTCCGTCTGGCGCGTGCCATCGGGGTTCGTGGCGCGCGGATAGGTGTCGTTGATGAACATGACGCCGTGCCCGACGAAGACCTCGTCCTCGAGCCGCACGCCCGAGCAGATGAACGTGACTGGAGACCTTGCATCGACGCCCGACGATCGCGTCGCACTGCACTTCGACGAATGGTCCGATCGTCGTCTCACTACCGATCGTGCAACCGTAGAGATTGACGAGATCCGGCTGGTGGATTTTGACATTGTCGCCGAGCACGACATCGGGCGCGATCATGCCTTCGGGCTCCTTGCTCGCGGGGGTTCATACGCCGTTGGGTAAACCGCGGTACGCCATCCCGCAACCGGCGCGCCCATCCCGTAAGCGCCTATGATAATTCACTTTGGCGCTCCCGGCGGACTCTCGAGACCCGTGGTATAGTCCCCCGGGCCGCTCGGCCCGCCAGGCCCACCCCGACACCTGCATGCTCCCAGAAACCGCGGCACCCTCGATCTCGATTGTCGTCCCTGCCTACAACGAGGAGGCGACGATCGAGGCGACGGTCGAGCGCTGTCTCGCCTCGCTCCGCCAATGCACCAGGGACTTCGAGCTCGTCATACTCGACGATGGCAGCACGGATCGGACGGCTGAGGTGATGGAGGGGATCCGGGCGCAGCATCCGGACGTCGTCCGGACGATCGTCCACGCCGAGAACCGCGGGATCGCGGCGAGCTTCGAAGAGGCGTATCGCGCCGCTCGAAAAGACTACGTGCTGCTCATCCCTGCCGACGGTCAGTATCCACCCGAGGCGCTCGTGGAGACGGTGCCTCTGCTGGGCACGTACGACATCGTCGTCTTCAATCGCACCGTCAAGACCTACACGCCGCTGCGCATGCTCGTCTCGCGTGCCTATCGATGGCTGCCGCTCGTCCTGTTCGGCGTCGACCTCCATGACCCTGGCAGCTGCAAGTGCATGCGTCGGGAGATGATCCACGATATCCCCGTGACCTCGCGTGGCGTGTTCGTCGAGGCCGAGCGCGTGATCCGGGCCTCGCGACGCGGGTACCGCATCGGGCGGGTCGACATCGTGCAGCGCGAGCGCGAGGCCGGCCGGGCCCTGGGCGCCAATCCGCGTATGGTCGTCGAGGGTCTCGTGGACCTCGGACGGCTGTGGCTGTCGCTCGTCGTGCTTCGCAGGAACGCTTGACCCCGGCCCGGCCCGGGCTCATGGTAATGGCGTCCCCGGATGCACCACGTCTAGCCGTCGACGACGATCGCTGTGCCGCTGGCGCTCACCATCAGCATGCTGCCGCCTTTGCCGATCGTTTCGTAGTCGAGGTCGACTCCGACGACGGCGTTGCCCCCCAACGCCTGCGCTTGCTCGGCCATCTCCTTGAGGGCGATCTCTTTCGCTTTCCGAAGCTCTTTCTCGTAGCCGGCCGAGCGTCCGCCGACCACGTCGCGGACGCTCGCGAAAAAGTCGCGGAAGAGGTTGGCGCCGAGGATGGCCTCGCCGCCGACGACGCCGAGATACGTGACGATGCGTTTGCCTTCGAGCTGGTTGGTCGTGACGATCAGCATGACGTCTCCCTGAAGCGAGTCGGGCCCTTGGTGGCGTCAAGTATACCGGGAGGACGCGGCCGGCGGACGACGACCCGCGGTCCCTGTCCGGCTCGTGTGAAACGAACGGTTCGGTGTGGAGGGCAACGAGGAAACGACCCTGATCGGGTCGTTCCCTGAGGACTGTCGAAAGGCCCTACGGCGGGCCTAGTGAGCGGCCTGGCGATCCGCCGGATCCATGCCCATGAGCTCGCCGTTCGCGTCGACGTGGGCCTGGACGATGGCCTCCGCCTCAGCCATCGTGTCGGGCTCGCCCAGGCGGTAGATGTCGTTGGCCGGGATGAGGTCCTTCTGGCTATCGGGCGTCGTATCGTGACTATCGTAGATGGCCGTGACGGGGCAGGCCGGAACACAGGCGCCACAGTCGATGCACTCTTCGGGGTGGATGTAGAGCATCGCCGCCTGCTCGAACTCCTCCTCGTCCTTCCGAGGATGGATGCAGTCGACCGGACACACGTCAACGCACGCGGTGTCCTTGGTGCCAATACAGGGATCGGTAATAACGAACGGCATGACGCCCCTCCATAGAAAACGAAAAATAGGCCAGCTGACCGCGCGACCGCTTTCTTCCACCCCGACCGCAGGCCATGCGAAAGGGGCCGTATCCGCAGCGGAAACTTTACCACGGTCGCCGCCTTGCGTGAAGGCCCGTACGGTGTCCGCCGGCGGAAACAGCAGTCCCAGATCGCAGAGTCTGAGCCCAGCGTTGCCATTCTGTTGCGAACAGGTGGCGTGTGGACCCGCCGCGCGGCGGAAGCGATGCGAATCTTCGGGGGATGTCTGGAGCCGGCGAGCGGACTCGAACCGCTGACCTGCTGATTACGAATCATTGACCTCGAGTCTGCTTGAAACTGGCGGCCCCTGAAGGATGCTTTATTTGCTGGACTTGCTCTTGATTCGGTCTGCTCCTGTGTGTCACGATTTGTGCCAAGCTGATTGCTATCTGATTGCTAGAAGATACGGTGATTATCTGATGCGACGGAAAATCACCAAGCGAGCCATCGACAGCCTGATTCCGCGAGACCGGGCCTACTTCCTGTGGGACACGGATCTGACCGGGTTCGGGTGCAAGGTCACGCCGGCTGGAAGGAGGGTCTACGTACTCCAGTATCGTACGAAACAACAGCAGTCGATGGGCGCGCCGAAGCGCCTGACCCTCGGGAAGCACGGCCAGCTGACGCCCGACCAGGCCAGGAAGCTGGCGGCGGACCTGCTCCTCGACGTGAAGGCGGGTGCCGACCCGTCCCTCGCGCGACGGAGGTCCGATGCGGTCACCGTCTCCGATTGCATGACGCGTTTTCTCGAGGACTACCTGCCGAACAAGAAGCGGCCGCCCAAGGCGGCGACCCTGCGGAGCTACGACAGCCTGATCCGCTGCCATGTCCTGTCGGCCCTCGGCAAGAAGCGGGTCAGCGAGGTAGCGACGGCGGACCTCGAACGTCTGCACAGGCGCATGCGGGCGACACCGTTCGTGGCAAACCGCACGCTGTCCGTGCTGCAGCACGCTTTCGATCAGGCGGAGGCCTGGGGCTGGCGAGCGCAGGCTACGAACCCAGCCAAGGGTGTCGAGCGCTACCCCGAGCCGCGCCGCGGCGCCCTCAAGGAAGTGATGCTGACAGCCAAGCAGATGAGGAGGCTCCTGCAGGCGATCACCGAGGAGGAGGAGAAAGGCGCCAACTCCGCGGCTTGCGCGGCCATCCGCGTGACCTTCTGGACGGGTTGGCGGATCGGCGAGGTGCTCACCCTCGAATGGGACAACCTGGATCTCGAGAGAGGAGTGGCGCGGCTCTTTGACACTAAGACGTCGCCGGAGGAGTACCGGCAGATCCCGGCCGAGGTGATCCCGATACTGGAAGGCGTCGAGAGAGTAGCTGGATGCCCGTTCGTCTTTCCGGGTCGCGCTTTGCGGAAGCATCTGACGACGGTGACGAAGCCGTGGCAGGAGATCCGCAAGCGAGCGCGGCTGGATTCCCTCGATGGCCTGGGGGCGCTCCGGCTCCACGACCTGAGACACAACGTCGTGAGCTGGGATGTATCGCGGGGCGTGCCGCTGGAGATCGCGGGCAAGAACGTCGGCCATCGATCGCGGCAGGCGACCGAGATCTACGCGCACTTCGCCCCCGACGCGCTCAAACGCGCAGCCGACGAGCGTGCCCGAGCGATGAGGGCCGCCGTTGAGCAGGCTGGAAAGCGCTGACGACGGCCGTGCGCTGCCAAGACATCTATGCCAAGGTCGTGAGGGCGACCCGCTCCGCGAGCACGGATTCGATTGCGGCGACATCGGTCATGCGCTGCGACAGTATCCGCCGAGCCAACCACTCAGGCAAACAGGCCGAGAACTTGAGCCCGTCGAGAGCCTTATCGTTCACGGGTGTAGCGAACGACTCCGGGTTCGAGTCAAGCCCATTCTTAGTTGAACTCTCGACGGCTCCTAATGACTTTACGCGGCTTGCTTCTTCGACGTCGTCGTGTCGATCTTCAGTTCTCGCTTCAATGCGTCACGCAGCATGGGTAGGTGGCGGTACCCCCTGACCCTCCGTAGACGCGGTTCGATGTCCAGGAGCGCGGTCGCTAGCCAGCGGTGTCGTTGGTGCGAGGTCTGCCAGCGATCTACCTTGGCGCACCGTTCCTCGATCAGCCCATTGACCGACTCCAGGCAGTTCGTCGTCTTCAGCGACAGGCCCAACACCCCGTACACCCCCAACCGATGCAACGTCAGGGTCTCGTCCAGGCCTTCCGCGAGGCTGCCGGCTGCCGACTGGTTACGCTCGTCCAACTCGCCGAGGAGCGTCTCGAGCGCACTGAGGGCCTCGTCGTAGTCCGGACGGTTGTAGGCGCGTTGGAGACGCTGACGCCACGCCGCCTGCTCGTTCTTGGCCAGATGGCTCACGACGTTCTCGCGTTTGTGCCACTGAAACCTGTGCGGGGTCAAACCATTGTGGACCGTTTGAGGCTGTGAGATAAGAGAGACTTTGCTGCCAGGGGAGGAGGTCCCCATGAGCCACGCAAAGTCTGCCGAGAAGGTCGTTCAGGACATCCGCCGGAAGACCCGGCGACGCTTTTCCGCCGAAGAGAAGATTCGGATCGTCCTCGAGGGCTTGCGAGGTGAGGAAAGCATCGCGACGCTGTGTCGTCGTGAAGGGCTGAATCCGAATCTGTATTACCGCTGGAGCAAGGAGTTTCTCGAGGCGGGGAAGAAGCGGCTGGTCGGGGACACGACGCGCGAAGCGACCTCGACTGACGTCAGCGATCTGCGCAAGGAGAATGCGCAACTCAAGCAGGTCGTGGCCGAGATCGTGCTTGAGAACCGCCTGCTCAAAAAAAACGTGACGGCCTCCGACTCGGAGGACGTTACGTGAGACGGACGGCGGCCGAGAAGATCGAACTCATCCGGCTCGTGGAGGGCTCGGACCTGTCGGTGCGGCAGACGTTGCGGGAGCTGCGCGTCCATCGGTCCACGTTCTACGCCTGGTATCGACGGTACCGCATCGCCGGGCCGGCCGGCTTGGCGCCCCAGTCGTCCACGGCCCGCCGGTACTGGAATCGGATCCCACCTCGCGTCCGCGAGCAGGTGGTCGACGCCGCGTTGGCCGACCCGGAACGTTCGCCGCGCGAGTTGGCCTGGCAGTTCACGGACCGGGAAGGCCATTTTCTCTCGGAATCAAGCGTCTATCGGATCCTCAAGGCGTACGACTTGATTCCGAGCCCGGCCTTCGTGGTGCTGTCGGCCGCTAAGACGTTTCAGCATCCGACGCATTGCCCCAATGAACTCTGGCAGACGGACTTCACCTACCTGCACGTGGTCAGCTGGGGCTGGTACTACCTGTCGACGGTGCTGGATGATTACTCACGCTACATCGTCGCCTGGATGCTGCGGACGTCGATGCAGGCGTCAGACGTGATGGAGACGCTCGACCTGGCCCGCGCGAAGACCGGTATCGATCGGGTGCGGGTCGTCCATCGCCCACGGCTCTTGAGCGACAACGGCCCGTGCTACGTCTCGCGGGAACTGGCGGACTATCTGGAGAGCCATCAGCTCGCGCACACGCGCGGGGCGCCGTATCATCCGATGACGCAAGGCAAGATCGAACGGTACCATCGGTCGATGAAGAACGTGGTCAAGCTTGAGAAGTACTACAGCCCCTGGGAACTGGAACGAGCCGTCGCCCGCTTCGTCGACGACTACAATCACCGCCGTCTCCACGAGGCCTTGGCGAACGTGACGCCGGCCGACGTCTATGAAGGACGGCGGTCGACGATCCTTGCCCGGCGTGAGGCGATCAAACGGAGGACGTTGGTACAACGGAAACGAGAGAATCTACACATGCCGCCGAAGGCGGCGAGCCCGCAGAAAGTCTCTCTTAATAAACAGACTCAATGGACCGGATTGGTCTGACGACGTACAGTGTCCCCGACCAGCCGCTTCTTCCCCGCCTCGAGAAACTCCTTGCTCCAGCGGTAATACAGATTCGGATTCAGCCCTTCACGACGACACAGCGTCGCGATGCTTTCCTCACCTCGCAAGCCCTCGAGGACGATCCGAATCTTCTCTTCGGCGGAAAAGCGTCGCCGGGTCTTCCGGCGGATGTCCTGAACGACCTTCTCGGCAGACTTTGCGTGGCTCATGGGGACCTCCTCCCCTGGCAGCAAAGTCTCTCTTATCTCACAGCCTCAAACGGTCCACAATGGTTTGACCCCGCACAGTGTCCCCGACCAGCCGCTTCTTCCCCGCCTCGAGAAACTCCTTGCTCCAGCGGTAATACAGATTCGGATTCAGCCCTTCACGACGACACAGCGTCGCGATGCTTTCCTCACCTCGCAAGCCCTCGAGGACGATCCGAATCTTCTCTTCGGCGGAAAAGCGTCGCCGGGTCTTCCGGCGGATGTCCTGAACGACCTTCTCGGCAGACTTTGCGTGGCTCATGGGGACCTCCTCCCCTGGCAGCAAAGTCTCTCTTATCTCACAGCCTCAAACGGTCCACAATGGTTTGACCCCGCACATTTGAGTACGCGATTCTCGAGGACCGCCTCGGCCACGACCTGCTTGAGCTGGCTGTTTTCGCGGCGCAGGTCCTGGACTTCCGTCGACGTCGCTTCGCGTGTCGTATCGCCCAGCAACCGCTTCTTGCCGGCCTCAAGGAATTCTTTGCTCCAGCGGTAATAGAGATTCGGCGCCAGGCCTTCGCGGCGGCAGAGCGCCGCGATGCTCTCTTCCCCGCGGAGCCCCTCCAGCACGATCCGAATCTTCTCTTCGGCCGAGAACCGCCGGCGGGTGTGCCGCCGAATCTCCCGAACCACCTTCTCCGTCGATCCTGCCTTCGCCATGGGGTGCCTCCTCCCCTGGCAGGAAAGTGTCTCTTACTTCACGACCCTACGTGGTCCACATTAGGCTGACGCCACACAAGTGCTGTAACGTAGATTCTGTGCTGACGAGGAGGTCCCACTCGGCGGCGCGGAGAGACGATTCTCGCGCTCCCAAGCCACCGGCGGGGCTGGTTCACCAAGCCCATCGCTTCACGTGCAGCCGTCGCGGCTGGGGGCGTGCGCTCGTCTTCGCCGTCGCCGCGTGTGTGGCCTGGCTGGCTTGGCCGACCGAGGCTTTCGCGCAGCAGCAGCTGACGCTGAACGTGAACACCGTTGCGGACGACGACACGATCAACGACACGGAGTACCTGGACGGAATCGTCGTCAGCGGCAACACGGGCAGCGAAAGCGGCGTGTTTGTCGATGTGACCATCGGCACGGGGACGCTGAGCACTCTCCTCTCGGACACCCAGGGGAATTGGTCGGGGACCGTGCCGCCCCGTGCGAACTACATTACCGAACCGAGCGTGGTGCTTTCGGTGACGGCCGGGAAGACCGGGTTTACCAGTGTTACGGTTACGCGGACGCTGACGGTGGATCGGACGCAGCCGAGTGTGAGCTACACCCCGCCGGAGAGTCTCACGGTGGGCGTAGCGATCGAGACGATGGTTCCGGCAACGGACGATGAGGATATCTTCTCCTACGAGATTAGCGGCGATCCCCTGCCGCCGGGATTGTCGTTGCATGGCACGTCGGGCGAGATCAGCGGCGCGCCGACAACGGGCACACTCAGCCCGCAGACGTCGGGGGTGCTGGTCACCGACCTCGCCGGCAACAGGACTCGGCCGCAGATTACCTTCCCGGCGGTGGACGGGCCCCGACCCGGGGTGACGGTCACGCCGTCGGTACTGAAAGTACCGGAGGGCGGCTCGGCCAGCTACACGGTGGTGCTCGATACCCAGCCGACGGATGATGTCACGATCACGGTGACGCGGTCGCCCGGGGGCGATGATGATCTGACGGCGAGCCCGGATACGCTGACGTTCACGAACTCGAACTGGAGTATGCAGCAGACGGTGACGATCCTGGCGGCCGACGACGACGACGGCGCGCCCGGCATCGCCGCGTTTAACCATAGTGCGGCCGGCCCCGGCACCGTCTATCCCGGGCTTCCGGCCCCCGGCGTCAGAGCAACCGAGGATGACAACGACACGATCGGCGTGATCATCTCGCCGACGGCACTGTCGGTGCCCGAAGGCGGCTCGGCGACCTACACGGTGAGGCTTGGCACCAAGCCAACGGACGGTGTCACGGTCGAGGCGACCCGGGACCAAAGGAGTGACACCGACCTGACGGTGAGTTCGGATATGGATACAGATTCGGTTACGTTGGCCTTCACGAACTCGAACTGGAATACGGAGCAGACGGTGACGGTCACGGCGGCCGAAGACGCCGACGAGGTGGATGACGTCGCGATCTTCTCTCACACCACGGCAAGCCTCGACGAGTTCTATGACTCAATTGGTGTCGATCCGGTCACGGCGACCGAGGCCGACAACGAAAAGGTAGTGACGGTCGCGATTCAGACGGAGGTGTCAGCTCCGGTGCGCGGCGTGTTCGAGGTGATGATCATCTTTAGCGAGGCGGTGACGGGTTTCGAGCGGAGCGAGATCGCGGTGACGAATGGTTCGGTGACCGACTTCAGTGGGTCGGCGCCGACCTATAAGGCAGAGATCACTCCCTCGAAGAGCGGTGAAGTGATCGTGGAGGTTGGGGCGAATGTGGTCGAATACGGGGTCGGCAACGGCAATATAGCGGGCGCGCCTCTGGTGCTCGAGGCGGATCTGGAGCGGCCGGAGGTAACGATCGAAGGGCCGACGGAGCCGGTGGGAATAGCAGCGTTCGAAGTGACGATCGCCTTCTCGGAGCCTGTGGAGGGTTTTGAGCTTGAAGATATCCGAGTCACGAATGGAACGGCTTCAAACTTTACCAAAATCTCGCCGCAGAAGTACACGGTGACGATCACGCCCGAAGGGATCGGTGAAGTGAGGGTTGAGGTCCCCGAGGACGTGGCCGAAGACGTGGCCGGCAACGGCAATATAGCGGGCGCGCCTCTGGTGCTCGAGGCGGATCTGGAGCGGCCGGAGGTAACGATCGAAGGGCCGACGGAGCCGGTGGGAATAGCAGCGTTCGAAGTGACGATCGCCTTCTCGGAGCCTGTGGAGGGTTTTGAGCTTGAAGATATCCGAGTCACGAATGGAACGGCTTCAAACTTTACCAAAATCTCGCCGCAGGAGTACACGGCGACGATCATGCCCGAAGGGATCGGTGAAGTGAGGGTTGAGGTCCCCGAGGACGTGGCCGAAGACGTGGCCGGCAACGGCAATATAGCGGGCGCGCCTCTGGTGCTCGAGGCGGATCTGGAGCGGCCGGAGGTAACGATCGAAGGGCCGACGGAGCCGGTGGGAATAGCAGCGTTCGAAGTGACGATCGCCTTCTCGGAGCCTGTGGAGGGTTTTGAGCTTGAAGATATCCGAGTCACGAATGGAACGGCTTCAAACTTTACCAAAATCTCGCCGCAGGAGTACACGGCGACGATCATGCCCGAAGGGATCGGTGAAGTGAGGGTTGAGGTCCCCGAGGACGTGGCCGAAGACGTGGCCGGCAACGGCAACTCGGCGGCGGAGGCCTTCGAAGTGGAGACGAAGCGGGTGGTGAGCTATCAGGAGGAGAGCTACACGGCGAGGGAAGGTGGGGAGATGGTGGTGGTGACGGTGAAGCTGAGCCAGGGCTGGGACGAGGAGCTGGCGATCCCGATCCGGGTGACGCGGCCGGAGGCGACGGAAGTCGGCGACTATACGGTCGAGGAGTTGGAAGATTGGGATGCCCAGGAGGGCACCGGCAGGCTGACGTTCCCAGCCGAGGAAACGGAACAGACCTTCACGATAGAGGCCAACCATGACGGGGACGGGGACGACGAGACGGTGGAGCTGGGATTTGGGGAACTGCCGGAGATCGTACTGGCAGGGGAGCCGGGCGTGGCGACAGTGATGCTGGAGGACAAAGGACTGGTGGAGCTGAAGGTGAGCTTTGGGCAGGCGGAGTACCAGATTAGGGAAGGCCAGCAGGCCAACATCGAGGTGAAGGTGGCGCCGACGGCGGACCGGCGGGTGGAAGTACCGCTGTTGGTGGCGCCTAAAGGAGGGGCCACTGACGAGGACTATAGCGGGGTGCCGGCGAAGGTGGTGTTTGAGGAAGGCGAGAGTGAGGGAACGATTTCCGTGGAGGTGCTGGCGGATGAAGTGCACGATCCTGGGGAGGGGGTTGTGCTGAGCTTTGGAGAGTTGCCGGAGGCGGTCAGTGGAGGAGAGATCTTGCAGACAACAGTGAACTTCAGGCATCAGCGCACGGCGGAGCAGTTCTCGCAAACGCTGGAGGTGGCGCTGGCGGTGATGGCGCGGTCGATGGGGGAGAGTGCGCAGACGGCCATTCAGGGTCGCTTTGAGCGGCATCGGCAGTGGAGTCGGCTGGGGGCAGCCGGAGGAGCGCTGCCGACAGTGCAGCCGGGAAGCGACAACGGTGCCGCGGCTCTGAGCCCGGGAGAATCCCAGCGGATAGGCAGCGAGAGCCTCGAGGGTTCCGGCAGGAGAAGAGCCGAAGGTCCGGTGGTGCCGAGCGCTGGAGGCGCGGCCGGGGCCCCAGCAGCGATGGGATCGAGTGGGGGGGCGGGAGATCGGGAAGGTGACGTGCAGGGAGCGTGGCTGCGGAACGTCTCGCTGGGTGGATTGACGGGCCTGTTCGGCCACAGCCAGGGCGATGCGGGCGTCACGACCGGCTCCGGCATGGCGCCAAGTGGGACCGGCCCGACTGTCGGGTTGGGAGGGCAGCCGGGTTACGGTCAGAATCGATTCCAGGGTTCGGGGGCCAGGGACTGGTCGCTGAGATCGGGATCGGGCAAGTTCTCGGGGAGGCGGAATCGAGAACTCAACCTTGCGGGAGCCTCCTTCGAGATGCTGCTGGGAAAGCAAGAGAAGGAGAAGAGCAGGAGCTGGGTACCGGCGGTGTGGGGGCAGGGGGACCTGCAGCACTTCAACGGGAACCTGACGCGGTACGAGATGAGCTATCGAGGAGGTCTCGAGGCCGCCCATGTGGGGCTGGACCTTTATGCCAACGACAAGGTGCTGGCCGGGCTGTCGTTCATGCGCAGCTGGGGGAACATGGATTACAGCGACGATGGGATCGATGGGACGTTGGGGAGTCGCATGAACACCTTTCATCCTTATCTGTACTGGCAGCCGGCGGAGCGCGTGAGTGTGTGGGGCATGGGAGGCTTGGGACGAGGGCGAGTGGACGTCAACGAGCCTGGGAGGAGTCACAACTTCGAGGCCGACTTCCGGATGTTCTCGGGAGGAGTGAGGACGGTGCTGTCGAGGCGAGGCAGCAATGAGGTGGGGCTGCGGGCTGACACCTTCACGGCGCAACTGGGGACCGAAGCCTCCGAAGACATCGCGAAGGTGCGAGGCGAGGCCCACCGGGCGCGGTTGATGCTGGAGTGGGTGCACACCCTGCAGCAGTCAGCGGGGCGATCCCTGAGCCTGAAGGCGGAGGCCGGCGGGCGTTTCGACGGGGGCGATGCGGAACGGGGCAGCGGCGTGGAAACAGGATTCCGTCTGGTGTATCTGGATGCGAACAGTGGACTGGACGTGGCCATGCTCGGCCGGGTGCTGGTGGTGCATGAAAGCGACTACCGGGACTGGGGACTGGGAGTGCAGGCGAGCTGGGACCCGGGCGAGAAGCAGCGCGGGTTTAGGGCGTCGGTGACCTCTGCGCGGGGCCAGGATGGAGGCGGCCGAACAACGCTATGGAACAACGCTCATATGGTCACGCGCCCGGTGGGAATGGATGCCATGGGAATGAGTTCCCAGAGCCGGATAGAAAGCGAGGTGGCCTATGGCGGCCTGAGGGTGCTGGGCTTACCGGGTCTGTTGACGCCCTATAGCCGGCTGCGATGGGCCGGACAGAGCCGGGAGCTGGCCTGGGGGACCGCTTGGAGCCTGCCTCCACGCTCGCAGTAGGGGCTGCCATTGATCTTGGAATGGGAAGCCATGGGGCGGGAGAACAGCATGGGCCCGGCCGATCTAGCGGTGCTGGTGCGAATGTCGATCCCCTTCTGAGGGATGTGTTGCAACTTTGAAAAGCAGCAAGAGACCGACTTGGTCGAGTCGACCGGGCGCCCATATCAGGCAACCACCTCGAACAGTTTGTCGATGCACTGAATCTGCCGCCGAACATCCGAACCGCTCACCCGCCTTACCTGCCCCTTCCGGATCATGTGCAGCGCCTCATATCCCTCAATCGTTCGCCGAGCCGCGTGAAATTCGCGAAAGCCCTGCTTGGCCTGGGAGCATTCCCAGTTTGTTGAAAGTTCCACTGAACAAATCGATCGCCGCCTTGTAACCTCAAGGTGCTGAGGAGGCGCCCGTGGCCGATGTCGCGTGGAGGTTCTGCGGCCGAGAAGTCCAGCCGAACGAACGGGCGCTGATCCAGGACGTCGTGGCGCGGTTTCCCGGGCTCAGCCGGAGCGAGTTGGCGCTCACGGCCTGCGAGTGGCTGTCCTGGCGTCGCCCCAACGGGCGGTTGAAGGCACGGGAGGCCCGCGAGTTCCTGGAACGCCTGGCGCGGGCGGGGGTGGTGGTCCTTCCGGCCAAGCGCGCGGGTCGTCCACGGGGGTCGTCCACCAGTATCCCGATCACGCCGCTGGGCAACGCGCAGCGTGCGGTCACGGGCATGGTCGGCGACCTCGGCCCGATCGTGGTCGAGCGGGTCGACGGGCCAGCCGCGCAGCGCCTGTTTCGGGAGTTGGTGGGCCGCTATCACTACCTGGGGTATCGGGTGCCGTTCGGAGCGCAGCTCCGCTATCTGGTGTACGCCTCGACGCCGACGCGAACGCTCGTGGCGTGTCTGCAGTGCTCGAGCCCCGCCTGGCGCATGGCGAGCCGCGACGCGTGGGTGGGATGGGACGACGCGGGGCGGACCCGGAATCTCCAGTTGGTGGTCAATAACAGCCGCTTCCTGATCCTGCCCTGGGTTCGAGTCCTGAATCTGGCGAGCACGATCCTGTCACGGCTCGCGAAACGGATCCGGGCGGACTGGAAGGCGGCCTACGAGGTGGCCCCCGTGCTCTTAGAGACCTTGGTCGATCCCACGCGGTTCGCCGGGGGCTGCTACCGTGCGGCCAATTGGATCACGCTGGGGCAGACGACGGGACGCGGACGCATGGACCGGCACAGCCGGCGACTGGGGGCGGCCCCCAAACGGGTGCTCCTCTACCCGCTGGTGAAGGACGCCGCCGCGCGGCTGCGGGGGCGCTGACATGGCGTTCCCGGCACGGCTGCTGGAATGCCGCGGCGCGGAGGCTCGGCAGATGGCGCACGACGCCCTGGACACGCTGCTGGACGACCTGGAGGCCGAAGGCGAGCCGGCGCCCCCCCACACCCTCCGCGCGCTCAGCGAACGGCTCCTGATCGCGCGGCAGCCCCTCTTGGCGGCCTGCCTGGGAGACCGTGCTCAAGCAGCGCTACGCCGCCGAGCTGACCCAGAAGGCGTGGACCTATGCGTGTGGCCGAACGCTGCGTTCGTGGCGGTCGGACCCGAAGGAACTCTCCACGCTGCACGGGCGGATCATCCTCCACCGGCCGTACTTCTACTGCCGGTCGTGCCGTACCGGGTGTCACCCGTTGGATGCGCAGCTCCAGCTCGCCGCCGCCACGCATCAGTTCGACATTCAGGAGCGATCGACCCGGCTGGGCGCAGAGATCCCGTTCGGCCTCAGCGAAGAGCAGTTCCAGCGGCTCACGGGCGTGCAGGCGTCCGCGCACTTCATCCACGGCACGCTCAACGCGGTCGGCGAGGCCGCCCGGGTGGAGCGCGTCGTGCCACCGGCCGACGAGATCGGCCGTCGGATCGAGGATGCCCGTGCCGGGTCGCCCCGCCGTCCGGTCTTGGTCGTCGCCTGCGATGGCGCGCATGCCCCCACGCGCCCCGCGGGTGGGCGAAAGAAGAAACGCGGGCCGGGCGCGTGGCGGGAAGCCAAGGGGGTCCGGCTCTACCTCCTGGGGCGCGACCATCGCATCATCCACGTGGCGAGCTGGCACGAGATCGGCGACAAGGAACTCGTCTCGACGGCCCTCGGGATCATCGCGTCACGCATCCCCCGGGACCAGGTCCGGCTTGCCCTGGTGGCCGACGGCGCCGAGTGGACCTGGGACGTGATGCGTCGGCACTTCCCCGACGGCGAGGAGATCCTCGACTACTACCACTGCGCCGAGCATGTCCATGCGACCGCGCACGCGCAGTTCGGCGAGGGCACGCTGGAAGCGCACGAGTGGACCGAGGCCGTCTTGACCCGCTTGGCGCTCAACGAGCTGGGACGCACCCTCGGCGGACTCAAACGGATGCGCCCACGCAGCCCGGCGGCCACGGAGGCGATCCGCACGCTCGCCGGGTACCTCGCCGGCCAAGCCGAGCGCTTTGGCTACGACGAACTCCGTCGCCGCGGGTTGCCTCGAGGAAGCGGCGGGATCGAGTCCGCGAACAAGCTGATTTGCCATGTCCGGCTGAAGCGCTCCGGGGCGTGGTGGTTGGAGGGCAACGGGAACGCGATGCTTCGAATCCGCTGCGCCATCTACAACGGCACCTTCCCTCACGTCTTCGCCGACTACACCGCTACGAAGACTGGCACGCCCCCTGACAACAAATGAGGAATGCACCCCTCTGGGAGTTAGGTACGATGAAGCCAATCTTAGGCAGACTCGGTCTCGTTGCCGCGATCATCGTTTCGTTAGTTAGCTGCGTGTAGTGGAGATTCTGGTAGTGGTTCTTCCCCACCGGGCCATCGTCGCCGCTCACCGCTGTGATTACCGTCGGGTTTGCTGGGGATGTCCCATCCGCTGTTGAAACTCAGCGGCGGCTTGGTGACGACTACGCTACCATCTCCGACGAGTCTCCGAGCCCGAGCTGAGCGTCGCGCGCACGGAGTGCGGCGACCAGCGCGGGCATGTCCTTGCACTCTTTCACGCGTCGGAACCCGTTGGCGGCTTCGAGCACGGCCGCCCCGACCCAGCGGAGCACCATCGTGCCGCCGCGCCAGCGCTTCACGTTTCGCTTGACGTGACGGGTCCGGCTCAGCAGGCTCTCGATAGCATTGGTGGTGGCGAGCGAGCGCTGGAGCCGCTCGGACACCCCGAGTTCGAGGACCGTGAGCGTCTCCTCGAGCCCTTCGCGGACGCTCGCGGCGGCGCTGGGATGATCGCTGTCCAGCCGGCGGGCCAGGTCCTGGAGGCGTCGGCGCGCCGTCTTCACGTCAGCACTGGCATAGGCACGGGTGAGGATCGCTCGGACCCACGGCCGTTGCACCTCGGGGAGATGCTCGAGCACGTTCCGCCGCTTATGGACCTGACAGCGCTGCACCAGCGCCGCGCGCCCGAAGGTCTGGCTCACGGCCGTGTGTAACGCCTGCCCGCCGTCGAGGATGACGAGCAGACTGCGGTCGGTACGGAGCCCGCGGCGCTGCAAGTTGGTCAGCAGGCCCTGACACACCGTCGTGTTCTCGGTCGAGCCCTCCCACAGCCCCAACGGGTGTTTCGCGCCCGTGAAATCGACTCCGAGGGCGACCACGATGCAGTGTCCGCCGACGTGCACGCCGTCGATCAACAACGCGGCGAGGTCGAGGTCCTCCAGCGACGTGGCCCGCCAGGCGTCCAATTGCGCCTGGGTCTGCGTCACGAAGCGCCGACTGACGGCGCTCTTACTCGTGCCGCGGGCGCGCACGTCCGCACCCAGCGGTTCCAGACTGCGCTCATACTGGCGCGTCGCCACGCCGACGAGCATCTGTTCGACGACGCGGCGGTTGAGCGGGCCCGCGTCCGCGAACGCCTGGACCGTGGGCAGGGCCAGCTCCTGGCCGTCGCGCCGGACCCGCGGTCGTCGGATCGCGACCTTGCGGCCGCCCAGTTACGACCTGGCTCGGCGAATGCCCGGCCCGATACGCACCGCGCTCGGGCTGGTGCGCATACCGGGGACCACAGACGGCAACCCGATCCTCTTCCAACATCGCCTCGAGTACCTTCAAGCCCGAGGCGACGACCAGCTGCTGGAGCTCGGCCTGCGTGTCCACGAGGATGTCGACCAACGGGAGGTGCCGTTGCCCCGAAGACTTCGGTTGGCGACGGCCAGCGGCTGTGCGAGACTGCTTCTTCATGGCGGCTCCTTTCTGGGGGCGTTGCCCCAGGTTGTCCCACCGGCCGTATAACACGACCAGGAGGGAGCCGCCGCCTCAAAATTTCAACAGCTAGAGGGACATCCCCGGTTTGCTGGGTGTTCTGGGTGTGGCATCCATGAAGCGTCCGTTCTCCTAGATGATGTGGAGGTGATCAGAAAGACCTGTCCTTTCACATCAGGGTGTGCCCCTTTCCAATTGGATAACTTGCTGTTCCCCGCGAGCATTACACGAGGACAACACACTGTAACCGCGAGAATAATCAGTCATACGGCCGGCAGAACCAGCGAGTGGTATTCCATACTGGGAGCCGTCGTAATTTCGCGCAACCTTGTGCCCGTGCAGAACATCACTCTTCCGCAACGGGATGTTGCTTTGGGTCCCAACGACGACACTGTGCGGGGTCAAACCATTGTGGACCGTTTGAGGCTGTGAGATAAGAGAGACTTTGCTGCCAGGGGAGGAGGTCCCCATGAGCCACGCAAAGTCTGCCGAGAAGGTCGTTCAGGACATCCGCCGGAAGACCCGGCGACGCTTTTCCGCCGAAGAGAAGATTCGGATCGTCCTCGAGGGCTTGCGAGGTGAGGAAAGCATCGCGACGCTGTGTCGTCGTGAAGGGCTGAATCCGAATCTGTATTACCGCTGGAGCAAGGAGTTTCTCGAGGCGGGGAAGAAGCGGCTGGTCGGGGACACGACGCGCGAAGCGACCTCGACTGACGTCAGCGATCTGCGCAAGGAGAATGCGCAACTCAAGCAGGTCGTGGCCGAGATCGTGCTTGAGAACCGCCTGCTCAAAAAAAACGTGACGGCCTCCGACTCGGAGGACGTTACGTGAGACGGACGGCGGCCGAGAAGATCGAACTCATCCGGCTCGTGGAGGGCTCGGACCTGTCGGTGCGGCAGACGTTGCGGGAGCTGCGCGTCCATCGGTCCACGTTCTACGCCTGGTATCGACGGTACCGCATCGCCGGGCCGGCCGGCTTGGCGCCCCAGTCGTCCACGGCCCGCCGGTACTGGAATCGGATCCCACCTCGCGTCCGCGAGCAGGTGGTCGACGCCGCGTTGGCCGACCCGGAACGTTCGCCGCGCGAGTTGGCCTGGCAGTTCACGGACCGGGAAGGCCATTTTCTCTCGGAATCAAGCGTCTATCGGATCCCCAAGGCGTACGACTTGATTCCGAGCCCGGCCTTCGTGGTGCTGTCGGCCGCTAAGACGTTTCAGCATCCGACGCATTGCCCCAATGAACTCTGGCAGACGGACTTCACCTACCTGCACGTGGTCAGCTGGGGCTGGTACTACCTGTCGACGGTGCTGGATGATTACTCACGCTACATCGTCGCCTGGATGCTGCGGACGTCGATGCAGGCGTCAGACGTGATGGAGACGCTCGACCTGGCCCGCGCGAAGACCGGTATCGATCGGGTGCGGGTCGTCCATCGCCCACGGCTCTTGAGCGACAACGGCCCGTGCTACGTCTCGCGGGAACTGGCGGACTATCTGGAGAGCCATCAGCTCGCGCACACGCGCGGGGCGCCGTATCATCCGATGACGCAAGGCAAGATCGAACGGTACCATCGGTCGATGAAGAACGTGGTCAAGCTTGAGAAGTACTACAGCCCCTGGGAACTGGAACGAGCCGTCGCCCGCTTCGTCGACGACTACAATCACCGCCGTCTCCACGAGGCCTTGGCGAACGTGACGCCGGCCGACGTCTATGAAGGACGGCGGTCGACGATCCTTGCCCGGCGTGAGGCGATCAAACGGAGGACGTTGGTACAACGGAAACGAGAGAATCTACACATGCCGCCGAAGGCGGCGAGCCCGCAGAAAGTCTCTCTTAATAAACAGACTCAATGGACCGGATTGGTCTGACGACGTACAGTCGCCCGACGTGCCTCGACGAGCGAAGAGGGGCGCCCGTAGCCGCTCGCACGACGCGGGCGATCACCGTGCGGGATCCGCCATCCTGATTGTTATCTGATTGCTACGTGACGATGTCCGGATCTCCAACAATCGTCTAAGTTGTTGAAAAGAATGGAGCCGGCGAGCGGACTCGAACCGCTGACCTGCTGATTACGAATCAGCGCCCGTTGGAACGACATTTTGTTACCCCAGTGTTACCCTGTTGCCACGAAAAGAGAAGGCCGTTGAGTAACATTGGCAATAGATACAGCAAAAATTGGTGGGCCGCCTGGGGATCGAACCCAGGACACCGTGATTAAAAGTCACGTGCTCTACCACTGAGCTAGCGGCCCGGTCGAGGCGGATTGTACCAGAACGACACGCGCTGCCGTTCGGCGCCTCTGTTCGTCGTCCGAGTCGGACTGGAGTTGCAGCAGGCGAGTGTCCTCGAGATCCACTGGCCGACTCGATACCCGCTTGGAGGCAACTGAGACCAGGCGCGAGACGACCCAGAACGACCGGTCGTGGTAGCGCAGTTCGAGTCGACGGCTCCACGCCGCATCGAAAGTCAAACCTAGGGCGTGGGTGAGCACATCGACGCGCACCCAGACGACATGGTGCTGAAGGAAGAATCCTACGTCGGCGCTTTGAGCTGGCGCGGTTCGTTCCAGAGCGTCGGGTGGTCGGATACGCCAGGCCGTCCGGTTACTCGATCTCGACGAGCGATAGGCCGAGCCGCTCGGCGCCGGCGAAGACCGTCTCCCCGGCCTTCGCTAGCTTCGGCTCCCGGAACACGTCCTCCGGGTTCTGCGCCGGAATCTCGGGCTCGATGTCATGCCTGAGGAAGTACGCGTTGAATCCTCGCGGCTCGACCGCCACCAGACGATAGCCCTTTCGGGCACCGAGTCGCGTGAGCGCGGTCAGAGAGACGCCGTAGTAGCCGATGCGAGCCGGGTCCACGACCCGACGGTCGAACGTCGGATCGTACGGCACGGTCACGCTTCGAGACGGGCCGAACAATGCGTTGTACTCCATGATGACCACGCGGGGTGAGCACACCGAGAGGCATTCCCAGAGCCAGTAATCATTGCCGTCCACGTCGATACTCACCAGGTCCACGTCACCCGACAGACCATGGTCCTCGATTAGCTCGTTCAGGTTGTCGCGAGCCACGAGCGCGGCGACGGAATCCACCGCCGGACCGAATCTCGCCTTCACGTGGACGATGCGCGCCTCACTCGCGTCGACCATGAGCCCTCGCCAACCGCACTCCTGCGCGAGAAAGCCGCAGTTCCCCCCGTTCGTACCGGAGCCGATCTCGATGAACCGACGATTGGTCGTCCCGATCGCCTTGAACAACGCCAGGGTGAGGCCGTCCTCGCCGTTCTGAGACAGGAACCTGAAGCGCCGGCTCGTCAGTCGCTGAGGAAACGGTAGCTCCTCGTCGTCGAGGCACAGCTGGCGGAAGATCCCTTGCACGTTGAGATCGACTTGCTTGAGCGTCTGGGTGAGATGGCGTACGCCGGTCGCGATGTCCTGGACCTCAGCCTCGAGTTTCTCCAGACGATCGTCGAGGGCCAGCTCATGGGCCGATGCGAGGCCGAGTCTTCGCCGAATCGATGGCCCGCCCGACGGCGACACCGGCCGCTTCTCTGCGCTCATCTTGCATCCACCTCCGAGGTCGCCGATCCGAGAGCGGGATTGTACACGAACGGTCGGCGTCAGATCCGTTCGGGCTACCCTCCGCCGGGTGAGGCGACGAATTGTCCCTGAAAACGCTCCCTGCCGCGCCCGTCGACTCCCGTTTCTGAGACAATCTCTCACGCGATCGAGAGCGAGCGCAATGCCCGGGTGGGTTCGGGTCGCTGTAGAATCGGCACGACCGCAGGTTGACTCTATCAGACTCGGCTCTCACGATCGCCGGAAGCGCAGGTCACGGTCCTCGAGCTAGGGAGTATCCTCTCGAGTGACTCTTGCAAGGTCTCGCTCGGGGGCTCGGCGCACGTCTATGTCACTGTGTGCGACACCGATGGCGACGGGCACCCGATTCCATTCTCTGGAGAGCCCAGAACAACCAGGTCATCAATGGCGTGTGCCACAGGGAATCCTGTCGACGTCGCGCGTGCTCAGATTATCAAAACCACGTGACATGATTCACGCGGTCGTTGCCGCCTCCCGACGACCAACGAATCCGAGCGCCATCGGTGGGCCCCGCGCCTGACGCTGATGAACCACGCCACCCTTCGGGACAGCAACATCGCCAGGCTCGCGAACACCGACTTCGACGTCCTGATCGTTGGAGGTGGTATCAACGGCGCCGTGTCGGCGGCAGCGCTGGCGGGCCAGGGGGTTCGGACCGCGCTCGTCGAGCGGGGCGATTTTGCCGGCGGGACCAGTCAGGAATCCTCGAACTTCGCCTGGGGCGGCATCAAGTACATGGAGTCGTTCGAGTTGGCGCTCGTGCGCAAGCTCTGCGTCTCGCGCAACCGCCTGATCCGCGCCTATCCCTCGACGGTCCAGGAGATTCGCTTCTTCACGACGATCCAGCGTGGGTTCCGGTGGCATCCGCTCATGCTGTACCTCGGGGGCTGGCTCTACTGGCTCATCGGCAACGGCTTCACCCGCACGCCGCGCTACCTGACGCTGGCGCGCATCCGCGCTGAGGAGCCGGCGGTCGACACCAGCGGCGTCGTCGGCGGGTTCGAGTACTCCGACGCCTACCTGCACGACAACGATGCCCGGTTCGTCTTCAACTTCGTCCGCCGCGCCGTAACCTCCGGCTGCGTCGCCGCCAACTACGTGGAATCCCTCGGCTCCCGTCGTGCCGACGACGCCTGGGTGACGCGGGTGCGCAACGTCCTCGATGGGCGTGAGATGACGATCCGATCACGGGTGCTGATCAACGCCGCAGGATCGTACGTCGACGTGCACAACCGGATGACCGGCCAGGGGACCGAATGCCACCACGTGTTCTCGAAGGGCATCCACCTGGTCGTCGACCGCGTGACCCCGCACCATCGTGTCCTGGCATTTTTCGCCAGCGATGGACGATTGTTCTTCGTGATCCCGATGGGTGCGAGGACCTGTATCGGGACGACGGACACGCGGGTCGACGATCCCGAGACGGAGGTCACCGACGCTGATCGGGACTTCATTCTCGGCAACGTGAACGCACTCCTCGACCTGCCGGCGCCCCTGGTGCGCTCGGACATCATCGCGGAGCGCTGTGGCGTCCGTCCCCTCGTCGTGCGCGGCGATGCGACGGCGACGGGCGACTGGACGCAGTTGTCGCGCAAGCATGTCGTGGAGGTGGACCACGCGCGCGGGCACGTGAGCATCTTCGGGGGGAAGTTGACCGACTGCTTGAATGTGGGCGACGAGATCTGCTCAGTCGTCAGGGACCTGGACGTGACGATCTCGTATCCGGACTATCGCTGGTACGGCGAACCGCCGGATGAGGTCAAGCGCGAGTTCTTCCACCAGGCGGATCTGATGGACCTCGACGGCTACACCGCAGCCGAGTCCTCCGAACCGCTGTCGTCTCGGCTCTGGCGTCGCTATGCGGCCAACGCGCTGGGACTGCTGGAGCAGATCCGGGAAGACCCACGAGATGCCGAGATCCTGATCGCGGGCACCGAGTACATCCGGGGCGAGATCGAGCAGGCCGCGCGCCGCGAGATGATCGTCAAGCTGGAAGATTTCTTGCGGCGGCGCTCGAAGATCGCCCAGATCGCGCGGACGGCCGTGATCCGCGAATCACCCGGCATGATGGAAGCATGTCGCGTCCTCTTCGGAGATGCGGCTCAGGAGCGCTTCGACGAGTACTTCGGGTCGCGCACGCCCGACCCCTGATCTCCGATGTTTGATCCCCGAGCGCCGGTTCCTGGTCCCTGAGTCGTCCTCAGAAGGCGACCCAGACGCCGATCGACGGGACCCCCCAGAGGTTCCACTGCTCCTCCGCATCTGGCCGCAGCGCGTGGATGTGGATGTCGGCCTGAATGCCCACGTGCTCCTGGATCGCGATGTTGAAGCCAAAGCCGCCGTTGATCCCCAGCTTCCGGGTATTGTCCGCGTCGGCAAGATCACCGCTCAAGGTGTAAGCCCCGATGGCGATGAAGCCATACGGGCGCACGCTGGCGTTCGAGAGGCCGAGCGCGCCGCGGTCGCCGAAGCCGCCCCATTGCAAGCCGGCACTGAGGTGATCGAAGCGTAGCGTGCACCCGACGTCTGCGAAGTCGCAGAGCGCCGAGAGATCCGTGTTTGGCGCGAACTGGGAACGCCCGATCTCGCCCCTGAAAGCCAGCGCTCGGGCGAGCCCGACAGTCACATGGCCCGCCAGCGCCAGGTCCTTGTTCGCGATGTCTTTGAGATCCTCCGTGATCGGGAAGGCAATGCCGACGTTGAAGCCGGCGGTCACCGCGCCGGCTTGCGCGAAGGCGGGCGCCGCCGAGACCAATAGCAGAGTTGCTGCAACGACGAGTGCTCTCATGACCGTTTCTCCGGGGAGATGTGCAGCCGTTGACCGACTCGATCTGAGGGGACCGAGGTGAACGCGCCAGCGATCGCTGACGCGCATCGCATCCTTAACATTGGGTGGCGGGTGGTGAATGGTGGGTCGTGCCGGGGAACTTACTGCGGCGGCGCTTCGTCGGACGCTGGCGTCGCTGCCGGCGCCGGTGTGGGGGGCTCGGGTTTTTCGAAGATGAGGCAGTAGTCGTCCTGCGTCCAGTCGCGGACGTGGCGCGTCATCTCGAAGCCGGCGGAGGTCACCTCGCTGATGACCGTCTCCTGCTTGATGCCATGGCCTGTTGACGCCTGGGGGGCATCGAGTTCGCGGTCGATGAGCGCGAGCCGTCCGCCGACGCGAATCTGGTCCAACAGCTGCTTAGTGATCGCGAGCCGATCGGGAAGATCGTGGTACGAGTAGCGGATGAGCAACGCGTCGCAGCAGTTGGCCTGCAGCCAGCCCAGCGGCGCGTCTGGCGTGGCTTCGAGGACGGTGACGTTGTCGAGTTCTGCGGCCGCGACGTTGGCGTAGATCTCGCGGATCGGGTCGACGGGGCCAGCGACCACGTAGACGTGCCCGTCGACACCCAGTCGGTGCGCCAGGTCGACCGACCACCGGCCGTCATCCGCCCAGATTTCTGCCACGATCGCGCCCGGCCTCAACTGCAGGATGTTGGCGATACGGTCAGCCTCCGTCTCGAAGACGCGGAGCGCCTCCTGCGATGCCACGTAGCGCTGGATCGCAATCCCCACCCCGACGCTGCCGGCAACCAGCAACAAGACGGCCGCGATGATCCCGATTCGGCGCATCGACACCTCAAAATCCGCGCTGGCGACGACCGTCACCGGCCGCGCGAACGATCGATTTCGTCAGCCTTCAGGTTGCGAGATCTGAAGAGACGATTGGCTGGTTCCGATAAGACCCTCGAATGGGTTTTGTCGAGCACTATAGCACGGTCGGACGGAGGAATTCGGCAGGCGAGCCGGACCACAAGATCCGGGAGTCGGTCCCGGGTGCCGGCCACATCGGGGCCCGCGCCGCGTGCCCTGGCGACCCGCCGGTCGTGATGCTGGCGGTGGAGGATGATCGGGTCCGCCGCCCGCTCGAGAAGTTTCTCCACCTTCGCGGCTTTGCCGTCCGGCTGGCCGGCTCGGCCGCCCGCGCGATCGATACCATTCGCTCCGAGCGACCGGCGGCCGCCATCGTCGATCTGGGCGATGCGCCGCGGCCGGGCCTCGACGTCGCGGTCGCGATGCCGCTGCCCCGGCCGGTCATCATGCTGTCGTCCACGCCGCTGACGACCCGGCAGCTGGCGCGAGTGCGCCCGCGTACGCGCGTCGTCGCCAAACCCTGCTCGCTCATCCTCCTCATCGAGGCGCTGCACGAGATGCTGGCGAGCGCCGAGTCGCTTCCGGACCGCGACACGCTGCCCTACGTCATCCCTGCCGAGTCCGCGCACCGCGCGCCCTCCATGCGCGCCTGAACCATCACAGGATCTTCTTCCCGAGCACCGACAGGACGAGCTCGGTCGCCAGTGTGGCTGTCGTATTGCCATGGTCGAGGATCGGATTGACCTCGACGATGTCGAGCGACGACAGTCGACCGGTGTCGGCGATCATTTCCATCACCATGTGTGCTTCGCGGTAGTTCAAGCCACCCCTGACCGGCGTACCGACACCCGGGGCGATGGACGGATCGCACACGTCCACATCGAACGACACGTGCACGCCGGTCGTGCCGCGGCAGGCGATCGCAAGCGCCTTTTCGGCCACGGCGGCGACGCCTTCGCGGTCGATGTCTTTCATCGTGAACACGCGCACCCCCGACGCCTGGACCTGCTCTTTCTCTCGGTCGTCCAGGTTGCGAATACCCAGGAGCACGGTCTGGGCGGCAGACACCTTCGGCGAGAAGCCCCCGAGCCGCGACAGTTCGGCCGGCTCGGGGCCAAGGAGGGCAGCGAGCGGCATGCCATGCACGTTGCCGCTGGGTGACGTCGCGGGAGTGTTCATGTCGGCATGGGCATCGATCCACAGCAGGCCGAGCGAGTCGTGCCGGGCCCTGGCGTGGGCTGCAGCTGCCGCGACCGAGCCGGCCGAGACACTGTGGTCGCCGCCGAGGACGACCGGCAGTCCGCCGTCGGCGAGCGTGGTCAGCGCAGTCTGATGGAGCCGCTGGCACACCCGGGCGATGTCCTTGATGAACTTCTTACGCTGGTTACCCGGTGTCTTCGTCTCAGGGATCGGCGCCGCCAGGTTACCCCGATCGACGACCGGGAAGCCGAGTTCGGCGATGCGCTCGGCGAGGCCGGCGATCCGGAGGGCGGATGGCCCCATGTCGACGCCCCGGCGGCCGGCGCCCAAGTCCAGTGGAACGCCGATGATGTGGACGGGGTGCAGGGTCACATCCCCTCCTGCGGCGTCGGCCCGAGTGGGTTTGGTTCCCCGGTCATCCCGACATCTCCCTTCGTTTCAGGCCGAGTTTTGTCTGGTACGCGCCAAGCCGGTCAGGGGCAACGTGGGCGCGTTTGACGCCTCGATAACTGCATGTTAGCATTACACTTGCCTGTAGCGTCATTTCTTTGACTCTACCATCCGCACCTGGTGAAACACACCCGGAGGGCATTCGCCCGCGGGAGGAGCCTTCATGAAGCGGTTCGAAGTGGGCGCGCGAGTTGTGGAGCCAACGTACGGGCTGGGGTCGGTGATGTCGATCGAGGACGCCTACACTCGTGTCGAGTTCGACGAGCACGGCCCGAAGAAATTTCTGACGAGCTTGGCTCGCCTCGAGTCGAGCAGCGAGCCGCGGCCCCCGGGGTCCAAGGCCAAACGCGCGCGAAAGGCCCGGAAGACGGCGGCCAAGACGGCCACCGACGCGGCAACCAAGACGGCCGCGAAGACCGCCACGAAGACCGCCGCGAAGACCGCCGCGAAGACCGCCGCGAAGACCGCCGCGAAGACCGCCGCGAAGACCGCCGCGAAGGCTACGAAGACGGCGGCGAAAGCTACGAAGACTGTCACCAAGAAAGTTGCCAAGACCGCCACCAAGAAGGCGGCCAAGAAGGCGACCAAGGCGAAAGCCGGATAGTTCCCGCAGCGTTGTCGACATCCGGTCCGCCGCTAGCTGGCACCCTCGCCTTCCGCGGCCGTCACCGCCACGGACCGACCGTCGGTGACACAATCCGGGATTCCCACACCCCTGAATCCGCTTCCGGTGACGTGCAGGCCAGGCTGCGTTGCGAGTCGCCGCTCGATCGCGTCGACGAGGCGCAGATGCCCGACCTCGTATTGAGCGTTCGCCGCGGGCCAGCGCTGGAGCCGGACAACCGTTGGGTCGCTGTCGATACCGAGCGTCGAGGCCAACTCGTCGTGGGCGAGGCGCTCTAGGGTCGCGTCGCTCTCGTTCGTGATCTGTGGATCGCGAGCCCCACCGAAGAACACCCGGAGCAGCGCGGAGTTGGCTGGCGCTCGGTCGGGCCACTTGGACGACACCCATGAGGCGGCCAGTAGCCGCCGCCCGGGCTCGGCCCGCGGAACGACGAAGCCGCTGCCTTCGAGCGGGTGTCGCACCGCGGTCCGCGGGTAGGCGAGTGCAACCGTGGCGGTCGAGGCGTACGGGATCCTGCGGCAGAGTGAGGCAAGCTCAGGATCGAGCCGGTCCAGGAGCGTGGCAGCGACGAACGCGGGTGTCGCGATGATGACTTGGTCCGCGCGAATGGCCTCGCCCGACTCGAGGGTGACGTTGAACGGTCTCGGGCCCTCGACGCCGGTGGCCACTGCCCCAGTGCGGAGCGCCCCGGCCGGCAGCGTCGCAACCAGGGCTCGCACGATTTCCTCGAGGCCACCAGGCAGCGAGCGGAAGGCTCCATCTGCGCCCGCTGGCGCACGCGGCATTCGTCGGAACGCTCGAATGAGGCTGCCATGGCGTCTCTCGGCGTCGAGCATGCGAGGGAACAGGGCTCGCATCGAGAGGCGCTCGACGTCCCCCGAGTGAATCCCCGCAAACAGCGGCTCGGCGAGATACGTGACCGCTTCCTCGCCGAACCGGCGTCGCATGAATTGGCCGATCGACTCGTCGATTTCTGGATCGTCTCGCCGAGCGGGAACGACCAGATCCATGGCCATTCGGGCCTTGCCCAGTGGCGAGAACAAGCCGGTCGTGACCAGCGGCATCATGCGAGTCGGTATGCCCAGGACCGAGGCCTCCGGCAGGGGATGCAGCCGACCACGCTTCAGGATGAACGCTGTGCGAGGGGGGCGCGTCGAGATGAGCCGATCGCCTAGCCCGAGTTCGACGCAGAGCTCGATGGCTGCGGGCTTCTGTACCAGCAGCGAATCGGGTCCCAGATCGATCGTGAAGTCTCCGACCCGCTCAGTGCGAATGACTCCGCCCAGGCGACCGCTCGCCTCGATCAACAGAAACCGTACGGCTCTCTGGTTCAGCTCATGGGCTGCCGCTAGCCCGGCCATGCCTCCGCCCACGATGACGACCGGCGCAGGCACGGACGAGTCAGGCACAGGTAAGCGGGGCGAGTAGGGCGAGTTCCATCGTGTTCATTCCGTGGCCACTCCGAGATCAGTGCCTCACGCCGTCTGCGACGCCAAGGCTGTGGACGTACTGGGCGAGGGCCTGGACGTGCTCGACGGGGGTTTCGGGCAGGATGCCGTGGCCGAGGTTGAAGATGTGTCCCGGACGACCGCCGACACGCTGGAGAATCTCGTCGGTACTGTCGAGCATCCGGTCGATCGGCCCGAGCAGGCGCGTAGGATCCAGGTTGCCTTGCACGGCCCGGTCCGGCCCGATGCGTGCCCAGGCCTCGTCGATCGGGATGCGCCAGTCGACGCCGATGACGTCACCGCCGGCCTCGCACAGCGCCTCGAGGATGGTCGAGGTGCCAGTGCCGAAGTGGATGGTCGGTGCGCCGAGGCCGGAGAGCGCGTCGAAGATCTTTCGTGTATGAGGCAGGACGAACTCTCGATAGTCGCTGGCGTTGAGCGCGCCGACCCAGGAGTCGAAGAGTTGGACGACCTGGGCACCCGCCTCGATCTGGGCGGCGAGGTAGTCGGCCACGAGGGTCGCGAAGGCATCACAGAGACGGTGCCAGGCCTGCGGTTGGCCGAACATGAGCGCCTTGGTGTGCGCGAAACTCCTCGACGGGCCTCCTTCAATGGCGTAGGACGCCAGGGTGAAGGGCGCGCCGGCGAATCCGATGAGTGGGACGCGGCCCTCCAGACGAGCGCGCACCAGTCGGATCGTGGTCAGCACGTGCGCCAGCTCCTCGCGCGGATCGAAGAGGCGCAGGCGGTCGATCGCGTCCAGCGACCGAATCGGGGTCGCGATGACCGGGCCCTCGCCGGCGACGAAATCGAACGGTAGGCCCATGGGCGCGAGCGGGATGAGCAGGTCGGAGAACAAAATGGCGGCGTCGACCTCGAGTGCGTCGACAGGCTGGAGCGTGACGTCGGCCGCCAGCTCGGGCGAGCCGCAGAGTTCCAGCAGGGTGTACTTCTGTCGCAGGGCCTGGTACTCGGCCATGTACCGCCCAGCCTGCCGCATGAACCACACGGGCGTCACGTCGACGGGCTCACGCCTGCAGGCGCGCAGAAAGCGGTCGTTGACGGGCTGGTTGCTGTCCAAGGGTATGCCGCCGGGATGCGAGCGCCCGGCCGACAGGGCCGATCGCGGCCGGACTGTAGCTATTCTGGTGAACACGATGCACGTTCGTCAAGCGGCCTCCCGCGGCTCGGATCTCTGAAATCGCCGAGCGAAAGGTCTTCCGCTCGGGCTTCGTGGGCGCCCGTGTCTCGCGTGTTAAGATGGCCGGATCATCTTGCCGGGTACCGAGTTCAGCCTGGAGACATCGTGAGCCCCATCCTCTTGCGTCCCGTTCGTGAGCAACTCGAACATGACCGCGTCATCCAGGCGCTGCAGGGACGCTGGCGTCGCCGATTCGATGTCGTCGCCAACGTCGGGGCTGACCAAACGGCCAACGTTCGGGTGGGCGGCACGACGGTGTTCCCCGACCTGGTGCTCACCGCGAGCAAGGGCGCGAAGCGACTCGCGGGGGTCATCGAGGTCGAGACGGGCGAGTCGGTGAACCACCTGGAAGCCATGGCGCAGTGGGCGCACCTCGGCCGCGTTCGCGCCCCGTTTTATCTCTACGTGCCTGCCGGCGCCGCCGATGTCGCACGGCGGCTGTGCATCGCTCACGGTGTCAGCGTCGCCGAGATCTGGAGCTATCATTCGGTGGGGGACACGCTCCGGTTCACGATGGTGCATCGGCGTGTGGCCAAGCGATCCAGACCGACGGCCAAGGGTTCCGCAGCCGCTTCGACGACCGCCCGGACGAAGACCACTCGACCAACCGCCACGAGCAAGGGCACCACGGGAAAGACGGCAGGGTCGCGCCGACCAACCTCCAAGAAGACCGCCGGACGCACCGCGGCGAAGGTCAGCGCCAAACGGAAGACGGCCAAGACGGCCAAGACGGCCAAAACGGCCAAAACGGCCAAGAGGGCCAAGAGGGCCAAGGCCGTGAAGAAGCCACGAGCCGGTTCCACCCGGACGTCGAAACGCAAGTAGTGGCCTTTCTCCGATTTACCCGCGACAAGCGGGGCTACGAGAGCACGTTCCTGCTCCAGAACTCCCGACACGGATCGAAGTTCCGATCCCGCGTGCTGTACTGGTTCCGCACGCCGGCCAACGTCAAGGTGGGACGCGCCGTTCTCGACGAGGAGGCCGTACGCCTGATCGAGGAAGCGAATCCGGACATCGACATCGAGTGGGACAAGGTCCTGAAGGCGAAGATGCCGGCTCGGCCGCCGACGTCCGACGACCGGGCGGGCCGGTCCAGGCGTCGCGGCCAGGGTGGCTCCACCGGTGCGGCACGAACCCCAGCCGACGGTTCGGCCAAGCGAACCCGCGGGTCTCGATCTGCGCCTTCGCCCTCGTCCTCGTCCTCAACGGGCGAGTCGTCGTCGGCGTTGCCCGCGCCCGCGAAGCGGCAACGCTCCGGCCGGCAGCGGAACGCACCTCCTCCGGTGGCGCCGGATCCAGGGGCGCTCGGGGCGGAGAGCGTGGCGTCGGCGGCAGAGCAGGAAGACCGTGCGGCGGGTCCACTGCCTGACCCGCAGGATGATCTCCTTCGCCCCGATGGCCCCGATGGCCCCGATGTCGCCGATGGCGCCGATGGCGATGACGCCGCTGACGACCTGAGCGAGGTCGGCACCTCTCGCGAGCATCCGGTTGAGCAACTTGTCGGCAAGGAAGGGCACGCCCGACTGCAGGTACGGTTTGCCGAGTTGCTCGCTCGGATCAGCGAGCGGGTGACCGATCCGGCACGGCGTGATCAGCTTCGCGCGGCGGCCGAGTCGCTCGACCCCGATGGCTGGGTGACGGTGGCGGAGGCCACGGCAGCTATCGAGACCCTCGACGCACGGTATGCGGAATTCAGGAATACGCTGGGCCGTCGGCGCCGCGGCGGTGGCGGGACCAGCGTGCCGGTCGATGCCGGGCCCACCGAAGCAGCGCCCGTAGCGGATGCCGCGGAGGCGCCGAGTGCGTCGGATGCGGACGAGCCTGACGGTAACCGGTAGGTACCCGGCCGGCAGCAGCGCTGGCCGTTCTTCTCGGCCAGCCCCCGATGTATAATCAGCGCATGACTCGCAACTACAACCCGCGGAGCCTCGCCCTGGTGGCGCTGGTCGCATGCGGCCTCGTCTGGTCGGGCCATCTCGCTGCGCAAATGCCGACCGACGCCCCGGAGCAGGCTGAGGACCAGCCGACGTTTCGCGTGGCCGTCGATCTCGTCACGACCGACATCATCGCGCGTGATTCCAACGGTCTGTTCGTCACCGACCTCGACAAGGACGAGTTCGTGGTCCTCGAGGATGGCGTCCGGCAAGAGTTGTCATCGATGGTGCTGGTGCACGGGGGCCGCGCGTACAATCAGCTGCTCCCGCCGCCGCCGCCGGCCGAGGAGGGGATCATCCTCCCGCCACCGCGTGCGCAGACCGACACGGCCGGACGCATTTTCATGATTTTCATCGACGACCTGCATCTCGACGTGCACAACACGCCGCGGATACGAGCGCTGTTCAAGCGCATCTCATCGACGCTCATTCACGAGGGCGACATGTTCTCGATGGTGTCGACGGGGCCGTCGTCGATCGAGGTCGGGCTCACGTACGACCGGGAGCTGCTGAACGCGAATATCAGTCGGATTCGCGGTTTCGCGCTGACGCCCCAGGACATCATCCAGAGGCCGCAAGGCTTGAATGGTCCGACCGAGGTGCGGTGGCGCGCGCAGGTGGCGTTCTCGACGGCCCGCGAGGTGCTCAGGCACCTCGAGGACATCAAGAACCGCCGCAAGGCCGTCATCTACGTGAGCAACGGATACGACCTGGATCCGTTCCCGGAGGGTCGGCTCGGAACCGATCCGCTGTTCGGATCGCAGAATCCGTACGCCGAGCCCGATCGGCTTCGCTACCAGCAGCGCGGCAGCCAGAACCAATTCGCCGACGCCGACATGCAGGTCGAGTTGGCCGAGTTGACGCGGGCGGCGAATCGAGCCAACGCCACGCTGTACTCGATCGATCCGCGGGGGTTGGTGGGCGGCGTGGACATCGATCAGCCGGTCAATCCTGCGGAATTCTTCGACTACATCCGCAAGTCGCAAGACACGCTGCGAGTGCTCGCCGAGGAGACGGGTGGGATCGCGGTCGTGAATCAGAACAACTTCGACAAAGCGCTGAAGCGGATCGACGCGGAGACGAGCGACTATTACGTGATCGGGTACTACTCGAACAACCCCGATCCCCGGCGGCGCACCCGCGAGCTCAAGGTCGAGACGACGCGCGAGGGCGTCGACGTCTGGTCGAGAACGTCGTACACCATGCGAACGCTCGGCAAGGACGGTCGCTGAGTTCACGCCAGGCTCAGCGCGTGGGCGAATCGGTCGGGGGATGGCCAGCCGCGTCCGGCGCGAGGCTCCGCTCCACTCGCTGCACTGCTTCCTCCAGATACGCCGGGTCGACTTCGATGCCCGCGAACTCGACGTCCAGGCGGGCGCAGGCGACTGCCGTGCTGCCAAGCCCGAGGAATGGGTCCACGACGAGGCCCAGACGCTCCAGACCGTGCAGCCGAAGGCATTGCTCCGGCAGCTGCGGGGGGAACGTCGCGGGGTGTGGCCGGTCGCGTTCACGGCGCTGGATCGTGGCGTAGGGGAGAAACCACGTGTTGCCGCGACATCGCACGCCGCTTCCCGCGTGCTGCCACCGCGAGACGTTCGACGCATCGGAGTACGGCACGCCGACGCCCAAACGGTCGAGTGTCGTGCGGCCTGTCGGTGTGAAGTGAAACACGTACTCGTGGCAATCGTTCACGAAGCGCCCGCTGTTGATCGGCTTGTAGTGTCCGACCGCCAGGTCGACCCCGGCGTGCTCGCGGTCGAGCGCGATCGACTTGATCCAGTGGATGACGTTCTGGAGCTTCAGGTGTCGCCGAGCCGTCTGGGCCACGTCGAACGCTATCCACGGCTCGGTGGGTTTGCCCCCGACGTTGAGGAACAGCGATCCCTGCGGCGTCAGGACGCGCGCCGCTGCGCCGATCCAGGCGCTGGTCCACTCCAGGTATTGCGCATGCGGCAGCGAGTCGCGGTAGGTGGAGTAGCGTATGCCGAGGTTGTACGGAGGCGAGGTGACGATCGCGTCGACGCTTGCCGGCGGCAGGCGATGCAGGAGCTCGACGCAGTCGGCCTCGTAGAAGCGGAGCCGGGTGGTCGGTCCCCGGAGCGTCCGGGTGGCGGGTGGCAGACCGGCGAGATGCATCGGCCGTCACTGTTCCCGACGACCCGCCGCGTGTCAAGTCGTCGAATGTGTCGGGGCAGCGCCGGGTCGACGCCGCCAGCCCATCCGGGGCCGGCGAGACGGCTCCAGCGCCATCGAACGGTTGCGACGATGACGACGACGGTCACAGGCGGGACCCTTGAGTTCGACGTAGGCGATCTCGTGGCCCGCTTCCAGATCCCGATACCGGCCGACGCGACAGCCGCACGCGAGCGTCACGTATCCGACTGGACGAACAAGGCTCACGATGCTCCTCCGGGATTGGGCGTCGGACTCATGCGAGGCGACGCGATGGCCGGACAATTCACACCTGGTGTATCGGACCGTTGGCACGGGGACTCCAGGCGCCGCCGACAAGTGTGCGCCATGGCGATCAGGACGTGCCTACTGGCGGCGAGCCTGCTCGCGCCCACCACGGCGCACGGGCAGGCGCTGCTGGACTCGGCCGGCGAGCGACTGCTGCAGGACCCGGCGGTGCGGGCTGCGCTCACGGCCGTCGAGGACGGTGAGCCAGCGACGCTCGAGCACCAGATCGGGCTCTGCGAAATTCCGGCGCCGCCGTTCCAGGAAGCGGCCCGTGGCCTCGCGTATCGCGCCCGGTTCGAAGCCGCGGGACTGCGCAATGTGCGAACCGACGCGGCTGGCAATGTGATCGGAGAGCGACCCGGACGGTCCGAGGGGCCCCGACTGGTACTCGCGGCCCATCTCGACACGGTATTCCCCGAGGGGACTGAGGTCCGCGTCACGCGTGACGGGCCGACCCTGCGCGGGCCCGGGATCGCGGACAACTGCCGTGGGCTGGCCGCTCTGCTGGCCGTTGCGGGCGCGCTCGATCGAGCGGCGATCGAGACCGACGGTCCGATCACCTTCGTCGGGACAGTCGGGGAGGAGGGCCTGGGCGACCTGCGCGGCGTGAAGCACCTGCTCGGAGCTGAGCTCGGGGACCGAGTCGACCGGTTCGTGGCGATCGATGGCACCGGCTACGGCATCACGCATGTCGCCGTCGGCAGCCACCGCTACCGCATCCGGGTTCAGGGTAGCGGCGGCCACAGCTACGGAAGCTTTGGCATGCCGAATCCTATTCACGCGCTGGGGCGAGTCATCGAGAAGGTGGCGCGGTTCGAGGTGCCAGGGCGACCCAAGACGACCTTCAGCGTGGGGCGGATAGGCGGCGGGACGTCGATCAACGCGATCGCCTCGGAGGCCTGGATGGAGATCGACATGCGGTCGTCCGATCCCGCAGCCCTTCAAGAGCTCGATCGGCAGTTTCACCAAGCGGTCGAGGAGGCGGTCGACGCGGAGAACGCGCGGTGGAATGGGGCGAGTCGATTGACGGTCCTGACCGAGCTCGTCGGTGACCGGCCGCCGGGCACGACGCCGCGCGATTCACCGATCGTCGAGGCGGCGGTCTCGGTCACGAGAGCCCTCGGTCTGCCCGTCTCGCTCGGCGAGGGGTCGACGGACGCCAATTTTGCCATCAGCCGACAGATTCCGGCCATCACGGTGGCGAGCGGCGGCCGCGGCACGGGGTCGCATGCCCTGGGTGAGGCGTTCGACGCCACGGAGGCCTGGAAGGGCACCCAACGCATTTTGCTGCTGGCAATCGCGCTCACCGAACGTCCGTAACTCGGTCGGACTGGTCGATGCCCTCGAGTTGGCCGACAAGACAAGAGGAGCGACGTGGCCTGTACCGGTGGAGATGCGGTGTCTCGATCCGAGACACCTGCCGCCGGGGAGGTTTCTGCTAGAATCTGGCCCTCGAGTGATGCCTTCAGTATCGACTTCTTGTCGTCGCGCTCATCGCCGCGTCCGATTGGTCGTTGGGCTCGCAGCGCTTGGTTGTCTGCTGGCCGGCTTGCCGGCGAACGCTCGTGGCGCGGCCGAGCCCGAGGCGTCGGCGGGCCAGACACGGCGCCGTGCCGCGGCAGCGCCGCGCCTGCGGGTCAACGCGGCCGGCCATCTGGTGCCGGTGGTGCGAGCCGAAGCCGCGATCGTCTACAAGCCGATGACCGGCGAGGTGCTGTGGGAATCGAATTCGCTGAACCAGCGATCCATCGCGAGCCTCACGAAGGCGATGACCGCGCTGGTGTTCCTGCAGGACGACCCGGACATGGACGTCGAGGCGGTGGTGACGCGGCGCGACGTGCGGCGCGCGTCGACGACGTACTTGCGCGCGGGCGAGCGAGTCCGCGTCCGGGATCTCCTTCATGTGTTGCTGATCGGCTCGGACAACGCGGCGGCGCGAGTGCTGGCGCGCATTTCACCGGGGGGGGCGGCGCGCTTTATCGAACGGATGAACGAGAAGGCCGTCGACATCGGTCTTGCGAGCACGTGGTTCGTCGAGCCATCAGGCCTCGAGGCCGGGAACGTCTCATCCGCCTACGACATTTCGCGCCTGATCGTGCGGGCCGCCGCCGACGAGCGACTCGCCGCGATCATGGGCATGCCACGCCACACGTTCACGACCAGCCGTCGTCGCAGCGTCAAGGTTCGAAGCACGAATCGCTTGATCGGGGGCGACTACGAGGTGCGGGCCGGGAAGACCGGATTCATCCGCAAGGCTGGCTACTGCTTCGCCACGCTCATGAAGATGGGCCAGGGGGAGCAGGTGGCGGTGGTGGTCCTGGGAGCGCGCTCGAGCGCCGTACGTTTCCTCGAGGCACGCCGCCTGCTGAACTGGGCGTCCAGCCTGATCGATCAGCCACGCTCGACTGACGAGCCGTAGCGGTCATTTCTCGCACGCTAGGCTCGGTATCCCTTCTGCATCGCGGCCGCATCCAGCGGCAGCGTCGCGACCGCATCCAGTCCGACCAGGAGCGGACGCTCCGATTGCCTGGCATCGTACGCCTTGATGTAACGCAGACACACGTCGCATGCCGCGATGCGATACAGGCGATCGCGACTGGCGAACGACGTGATTCGCGTCCGGTCGTCGTTCCGGCAATGCGGGCAAGCGATCGCATCGAAGTCCCACTGGGCAAGGCACCGGCTGCAGATCAGCCGTCGTCGGGCATCCCGCGTGATGACGGCCATTTCCGGTTCGCCGCCGCAGAGTGGGCAGTAGCCCTGCGACCACGCGGCCGTGTCAAGGCGCGCGAGCACGGTTTCGGCGCACCGGCCGAGGAATGGTCGCATGGCCTGCAGGAGGACCTGGTCGAGCGCCTCGGCGTCGATGGCGGGGCGCTGGATGGTCGAGTCCTCTGCCGCGATGTCTGAGCCAATGCCTCGGAGTTTTCGCGTGGACTCGTACCAGTCCACGACCAGCGGCTCGAGCGTATGACCCTCTCTGGAAAGCTCCACGATCGCCTCGGCGTCGCCGGGCTCGAGCGCCTCGAACCGCTGGAGCAGTTCCGCGGTGCGTCGGACCATCAAGCGCACCTCGGTCCAGTCGATCGGGAGATTGGCGAATGCGAGCAGCGGTCGCCCAGCGGCCAGCTCGGCCTGCTCGACCTGGTCGGACAGATCGAGGTCGTGATGCGTCAGCCGCGACTTCACCCGGTGGCACAGTTCGAAGAGCGCGATCTGGAGGTCGACCGCCTCGGCCAGCTCCGGACGATCCTGCCCGAGCTGGCGTAGCTCGACGACCTCACGCGGCTGGCTTCGTCGCGGCCGCGGCGGGGGTGCTGGCGGTTGATCGGACACACGAAGATTCTACCCCGGCGTTGTCCGTCGCCGCCGGGCCACCGAGATTTTGATCGCCTGGCCACGTGCTAGACTTCGCGGTCGATGACGACCGTCGATCGTCCGGAGGAGGCGACTGAGATGCCGGCGGACCCCGTAGCAGACAGCGAGCCGCTCGCCATCCTGCATGTCGCGTCTGAGATGGCGCCGTTCGCCAAGACGGGCGGGCTGGCCGACGTGGCGGCGGCACTGCCCGCGGAGCTCGCGCGCCTCGGGCACGACGTGACGGTCGTCATCCCGCAGTACCGCGGCGTATCGGCGTCGGCCACCCTGGCGGCACGGCTTGCGATCGGGCTCGGGCCCCATCGCTATGACGTCGGCTTTCACGAGGAGTCGATCCAGGAGCGGCTGCGCGTCGTGCTGGTCGACTGTCCGCAGCTCTACGATCGCGACGGGCTGTACGGGAATGCCGACGGCGACTACCCGGACAATGCGATTCGGTTCGGTTTGCTGGCGCAGGCTGCGCTCGAGTATGCGCGCTTTGCTGACAGGCGGCCATCGGTGGTTCACGCGCACGACTGGCAGGGTGGCCTCGTGCCGGTCTACCTGGCCACGACGCACGCGGACGATCCCGCCTGGAGCGACGTGGCGACGGTCTTCACGATCCACAACCTCGCGTACCAGGGCAAGTTCCCGAATTGCCTGAACGATCTGGGGCTGTCATCGGAAGTTTTCCACCCCGACGGGCTCGAGTTCTGGGGTGGAATCAGCCTTCTCAAGGGCGGGGTCCGCTACAGTGACGTCGTCACGACGGTGAGCCCGCGATACAGCCGCGAGATTCTCTCGCCCGAGTACGGCTTCGGGTTCGAGGGTGTCGTCGGTCAACGCGGCGACGAGCTGGTCGGCATCCTCAACGGCATCGACCTCGAGCGGTGGAATCCGGCAGCCGATCCGCACATCCCCGAACCGTATTCGGCCGAGCGGCTGGGAGGGAAGCTCGCAGCCAAGCGCGAGCTGTTGCGACGCTTCCGCCTGCCCGCCGACCCAGGCGGGCTGACTCGCCCGGTCATCGGCATGGTGTCGCGCCTGGTCGACCAAAAGGGATTCGATCTCCTGGCCGAGCTGGGCGATCGGCTCGCCGACCTGGGGGCCACGATCGTGCTGCTGGGTCTGGGCGAGCCGGCGCACGAGGCGTTCTGGGTAGACCTGGCGAGTCGGCATCCTACGATCATCGCCGCGCGGCTGGGCTTCGATGAGGGGCTCGCACACCTGGTCGAGGCCGGCGCGGACATCTTTCTCATGCCGTCGCGGTTCGAGCCGTGTGGCCTGAACCAGATGTACAGCCTTCGGTACGGCACCGTCCCGATCGTCCGGGAAACGGGCGGGCTCGCCGATACCGTCGAGGATTACGTCGAGGGCGCAGGGTCTGGCAGCGGCACTGGCTTCAGGTTCGGGCCGTACGACGCTGGGGCCCTGGAGGCCGCCATCGTGCGGGCGGTCGCCGCATTCAGGGACAAGGCGGCGTGGCGTGGCCTCCAGGAACGAGGCATGCGTCAGGACCATTCCTGGAACGCTTCGGCTCGGGAGTATGTCAAAGTATACGAGCGGGCTCGCACGATATCTCGCGTGGGTCGGTCAGGCTCGGCGGGCGACGTCTGATGGACACGGCGTAGGTCGTCAGATCATTGATTCGAGAGGACATCATGGCAACGGAAGCGATTCAGATACTCACTGACGTTAACTTCGACGAGACGGTGATGCAGAGCCAAACGCCGGTGCTCGTGGATTTCTGGGCCGAGTGGTGCGGGCCCTGCAAGGCGCTCGGGCCGACCGTGGACGCGCTCGCGCAGGATTTCGACGGCCGGGTGGTCGTTGGCAAGCTCAACGTGGATGACAATCCGACCACGGCCGGACGCTTTAGCATTCGAGGCATTCCGACGCTGCTGCTGTTCAAGGGCGGCGAGGTGGTGGAGACGGTGGTCGGACTGGCCGGCAAGGACCAGCTGAAGAGCCTGCTCGACAAGCACGCGTGAGGCGGAGAAGCGATGACGGACGAACGCGAAGTGGTGATTATCGGGTCGGGGCCGGCAGGCCTGACGGCCGGCCTCTATGCTGCCCGGGCGAACTTGAAGCCCTTGATGATCGAAGGTACCGACGCCGGCGGCCAGTTGATGCTCACGACGATGGTGGAGAACTGGCCGGGCTACCGGGACGGCATCATGGGGCCAGACCTCATTGCGGAGCTGCGTCAGCAGGCGCAACGGTTCGGTGCCGAGATCGTGACAGGTCACGTGACGCGCGTTGACCTGCGGACCCGACCGTTCGTCATCGCGACGTCGGAGGTCGAGTACACGGCGCGGGCCCTCATCATCGCCACGGGTGCCTCAGCCAAGCTGCTGGGGCTTCCGTCGGAGCGAGCGCTGATGGGTCACGGCGTGTCGACCTGCGCGACCTGCGACGGATACTTCTTTCGGGATCGTCCGATTGCGGTCGTCGGCGGCGGCGACTCCGCGCTGGAGGAGGCCATCTTTCTCACGAAGTTCGCGTCGCACGTCACGCTCGTGCATCGCCGAGATCAGCTGCGAGCCTCGAAGATCATGCAGGACAAGGCGAAGGCCAACCCCAAGATCTCCTTCGAGTGGCACACGGAGGTCGAGGATGTCCTGGACACGACGAAAGGCGAGGTGACCGCCGTCGTCCTCAAGGACGTGCGCACCGGCGATCGGCGTGAGCTGGCGGTCGACGGTCTGTTCGTGGCCATCGGCCACACCCCAAACACCAGCCTGTTCGAAGGCCAACTGGACATGGACCAAACGGGTTACCTCGCGACCACCTCGGGGAGTCGGACGAAGGTGCCGGGCGTTTTCGCGTGCGGCGACGTGCAGGATCACGTCTACCGCCAGGCGATCACGGCGGCTGGCTCCGGCTGCATGGCTGCGATCGATGCCGAGCGTTACCTCGAGGGGCTTCCCGATGAGGTGCGCGAGGCGAGCGTTCCGGTCGCAGGGTGACGCACGCTCACTCGATCCACCCTCCACCGACGACGACGTCATCATCGTAGAAGACGACCGCCTGCCCGGGCGTGATGGCGGACTGCGGCTCGTCGAACTCCACGCCAGCCCGCGCGTGGCCGGTCGCGTCGGGCGGGAGTGCGGACACGGTCGCCGCCGTTGCCGCATGTTGATAGCGAATCTGCACCTGGAGCCGTCGAGGCGTGTCGGGGGGCCGTCCGGCCATCCAGTTCACGCGGCCGGCCGAAAGGCCCGGGCGTTCGAGTGCTTCTCGTGGCCCGACGGTGACTCGCTGACGTTCGGCGTCGAGACGCAGCACGTAGAGCGGGACCTGGGAGGTCAGCCCGAGGCCTCGGCGCTGGCCAATCGTGAAGCGATGCACGCCCGTGTGTTGCCCGAGCGTTCGACCGTCACGATCCTCGATCTGGCCCTCGGCGCGAACGGCGGGCGCGATGCGCTCGATGAATCCGCTGTAGTCCCCGTCCGGCACGAAGCAGAGTTCACGACTCTCGGGCTTGTCGGCAATCGGGAGCCTTCTGGACCGTGCGTATTCTCGGACCTCCGACTTCGGAATCGATCCGACGGGGAACACCGCGCCGGACAGCTGGGCCTGGTCGAGCGAGAACAGAAAATACGACTGGTCGCGCGAGCGGTCGAGTCCGCGGCGCAGCACGCGCTGACCACTGCTGGGGTCGGTCTCGACCTGCGCGTAGTGTCCTGTGGCGACCTGATCTGCGCCGAGCCCTCGGGCGCGCTCGAGCAGGGTGGCGAATTTTAGGTCCGCGTTGCAGTGCACGCACGGAATGGGGGTCCGGCCGCTCGAATATTCCCGGACGAAGTCCGCGAGGACGCGCTCTCGGAAGCGACGCTCGAAGTTGACGATGTAGTGGGGGATGCCGATCGCGGCAGCCACGCGTCGCGCGTCGTTGAGATCGTCCAGTGTGCAACAGGTGCCAAAGCCGCTCCGGCCGTCTTGCTGATCGTAGAGCTGCATCGAGAAACCGACCACCTCGTGCCCGGCGTCCACCAGCATGGCGGCGGCGACCGACGAATCCACGCCACCCGACATGGCTACGACGATGCGCATCGGATGTCTCAGCGGGCACCGACGTGGGTCAGGGACCGTAGCTTCTCGACGACCCGGGGGAGCAGTCCGATGACCCGGTCGACCTGCTCGCCGGTGTTGCCGGCACCAAGGCTGAAGCGGATCGAGTTCTGGGTACGGTGTGCTGACAGGCCCATCGCTCGGAGTACGTGGGACGGTTCGAGCGTTCCCGACGAGCATGCCGATCCTGTCGACACGGCCACGCCCTCGAGGTCGAGTGCGATCAAGAGCGACTCGGCCTCGATGCCCTCGAAGCTGATGTTGGTCGTGTTGGGAACGCGACAGCTGGCGTCGCCGTTGACCGCTGTGCGTGGCACGCTCGCGAGGATGCCCTGCTCGAGTCGGTCACGCAGGGCGCCAAGCCGAGGGGCCTCCGTCTCGAGCTTGGCCGCGGCGCGGGTGCAGGCCACACCGAAGCCCACGATGCCCGGTACGTTCTCCGTGCCCGCGCGCCGGCCCCGCTCCTGGCGCCCGCCCGTGATCACGGGGCTCATCCGGGTGCCTCGCCGAACCCACAGGGCCCCGATCCCCTTCGGGGCGTTCAGCTTGTGGCCCGACATGGTGAGCAGATCGGCACCGAGTGCGACGACGTTCACCGGTATTTTTCCGGCCGACTGGACCGCATCGGTGTGGAACAGGGCACCCTGCTCGTGCGCGATGGCGGCGAGTTCCGCAACCGGCTGGATGGTGCCGATCTCGTTGTTCGCATGCATGACCGAGACGAGCGCTGTCTCCGATGTGACCGCCTCCACGAGTCGTGCAGGGTCCACGATCCCTCGAGCATCGACCGGCACGACCGTCGTCTGCCAGCCCATGCGCGCGAGCGCCTTGACCGTGTGAAGCACCGCTTCGTGCTCGATGCCCGTCGTGACGAGATGGGTCCGGCCGCGTCCGCGCAGCAGGTCGGCGGCGCCTCGAATTGCGAGGTTGTCCGACTCGGTTCCGCCGCACGTGAAGATCAGGTCGGACGGCTGGGCGCCGATGAGCGCGGCGACTGCCGAGCGTGCGTCATCGACAATCGACTTGGCACGCTGTCCAAAGTGATGAATGCTCGACGGGTTGCCGAAATCTCCCCCGAGGACGGCGCAGACGGCGTCCGCGACGGCGGGGTCGACGGGCGTCGTGGCGTTGTGGTCGAAGTAGATGCGCATGAGAGGTCTTCGACGGCTCGATCGGAGGGGCCGCCCAGATGGTGTCAGCAGGTTGACAATTGCGTCAACTGTTCATGATACCATCGCCGCTAAACATCAGCAATGAAAGGACTAGACAGGCACTACGACGTTTCGTATACTGGCGACGCTGCCAACAGGTCGGACGCGTCGCCGCGATCGATCGGCCGGTGACTTTCCCGGCCGCACGGAGAACTGTCGATGTGGAAACGAGATGACGCGACGACGCCGAGCCCGAAGCCTGGGGCCACGGCTCCGACGCCAGGCGCACAGGTGAAGGCGCCAGCGGCCACGGCCAGCCACGGCCCGGCCAGCGGGCCGCGCCGCTCCGGCGATCGGGAGGCGGTCAACATCGGCAAGTCGGTGCTCATCAAGGGCGAGCTGAACGGCAACGAGGACGTGTTCATCGAGGGGCAGGTGGAAGGCAAGGTCGAACTGCGGCACCACATCCTCACCGTGGGTCCCAACGGGAAGCTCAAGGCCAACGTATTCGCCCGACAGGTCGTCGTGCTGGGTGAGGTGGTCGGCAACATCACGGCGAGTGAGAAGGTGGCCATCAGGGATGATGGGGCGGTCGACGGCGATCTCATTTCGCCGCGTGTGGCCGTTGCCGAGGGTGCGCACTTCCGGGGCAGCATCGACATGCAGCGGCGCTCCAGCGGCGCGCCGGGGAGTGCGGCAGGCGCTGCCTCGAAGCCGAAGGCCGCGGGTTAGCACGTTCATGTCGTGCCGCTCGAGGAACGGCTCGCCGGCACGATCCATGGGCGCGCACCGATTTACGTCGGAAAGGAGACGCGTTGTTGTCTGGTGACGGGTCAGTCCGCACCATTACCGACCGCTTCCTCCGCTGGGGTGCTCGACGTCCTGGGGGTGACTCGTCGAGCATCCTGACGGTCGACCCCGATACCGAATTCGTCTGTCCGACGAAGGCGTTTCGTAAGTACCTCACGTCCGTTGCCTCCCGCGAGTCGCCCGTGATCGTCGATCTCGGGCAGGCCGTCGGCTCCAATATCACGTTCTTCGGTGAGCGGCACGGGTGCAAGATATTCGTCGAGGATCTGTTTTCGGATATCGAACGCCACGCGCCGACGAATTCGCTTGCCGACACGGCCGACTTCTTGGAGACGCGGTTCACGCAAGCGGATGGCACCGTGGACGGCGTGCTGTGCTGGGATCTGATTGACTATCTCGAGCGCCCGGCGGCCTTCGCACTCGCGCGCCAGCTCACGCGGATCCTGCGGCCAGGCGGCGCGCTGCTCGGCTTCTTCCGGACCGCCGAGGACCCAGGACGGCACTACACGCGGTACACGGTCGTTGATGAATCCACGTTGCGGCACCGGCTGTATCAGGGTTCGGTGGGCAGGCAGCCCGTCTACTTGAACCGCGACATCATCAAGATGTTCGAGGGGTTGCTCGTCTCGGATTCGTTTCTGCTCAAGACGGCCACACGGGAAATCCTGTTCCGCAAGCCGGCGTATCTCGGGGCGAGCCGCACCCCGATCTGACGCTGACAACCCTCGGATGACCACGACTCTGGCGCGCGCCGGAGTCCACAAGGCGGAACCGCTACGGGTTTCGGTGGTCGGCGCGTCTCAGGACGTCCCTAGGAGCACATCATGTCTCGACCAGTTATCGCTCTGCTCAGTGACTTTGGCACTGTCGACCACTACGTGGGCAGCATGAAGGCAGTGGCGATCGGCATCTGTCCGGACGCGTCACTGGTCGACATCACTCACCAGATCGAACCGCACGACATCCGCACCGCGGCGCTCGAGCTGGCCGCCAGCTATCGCTACTTCCCGACGGGCACAGTGTTTCTCGTCGTCGTCGACCCCGGCGTGGGATCGGGGCGGCGAGGCCTGGCCGCCGAAGTGGGAGACTACCGGTTCGTGGCGCCCGATAACGGCGCGCTGACCGCCGTGTTCGAGGAGCTGGCGCCGAAGCGCGTCGTCGAGATCACCGAACGGCGATACGGACGGCCGACGGTGAGCCGTACCTTCGAGGGACGCGATCGCTTCGCTCCCGCCGCCGCGTGGCTGGCCAAGGGCGTCCAGCTCAACGGCCTGGGGCGACCCGTGACCAGCTGGGAGACCATCGAGATTCCCCATGCCTCCATCACGTCGGGCGCCATCGCGGGTGAGGTGCTGCGGGTCGATCGCTTCGGCAATCTCGTCAGCAACATCGACCACAACGCGTTCGACCACCTCGCCCAGAGCGGCTCCATTCAGATCAAGGCGGGGGAGCACAGCATCGAGCGGCTCGTCGCGACGTATGCCGACGTCGCGCTAAACGAGGTTTGCGCGCTCTTTGGCAGTACCGACCACCTGGAGATCTCGGTCAACGGCGCGAGCGCTGCCCAGCGGCTGGAACTGACCGTCGGCGCACCCGTCGTCGTGACGCGGACGTAACGCGCCGGCCGTGCCGCGCCGAGCCCTCGGCGTCGCGGCGGGCACCCGATCGTCGTCGCCGTATCGGCATGCCCGCCCCGATCTCCTGTGTTAGGATCCCCGGTTGGGGCACCTGTCGTTCATCCCGTGCGCCCTTTTTCCTCATACTTCATTGGGACTCATCATGATTGATCTCGATCTCAACGACGAACAGCGACTCCTGGAGCAGTCGGTACGCGAGTGGGCCGGGCGTGAGGTGGCGCCACAGATCCACGACCTCGACCGTGAACATCGTTTCGATCCCACCATCCTGCCGCAGATGGCTGCGCTCGGGCTGCTCGGCATCTGCGTGCCGACCGAGTACGGCGGCGCCGGTATGGACTACCTCAGCCTCGGCCTGGCGTGCGAGGAACTGGAGTACGTGGACACCTCGCTGCGGGTGATCCTGTCGGTCCACGTGGGCCTCAACGTGCTCTCGTTGCTCACCTGGGGCACGGAGGATCAGAAGCAGCGGTATCTGGTTCCCCAGGCCAAGGGTGAGAAGATCGCTACCTACGGCCTGACGGAGCCGGCAGCCGGTAGCGACGTCCGGGGTATCCAGTCAGTGGCCATCAAGCAGGGGGACCATTACCTGTTGAGCGGCGAGAAGATGTGGATCTCGCTTGCGGATGTCGCTGACAACTTTTTGGTCTTCGCCTGGTCCGACCTCGACAAGAAGGCGCAGCGCGACCCGTCTGGGCTCAGCGCCTTCATCGTCGAGGGTGGGTACGACGGCTTCTCGAGCGGTTCGCTGAAGGAGAAGTGGGGCATCCTGGCTGGCAATACTGGCTACTTCAAGATGGATGAGGTTCCGGTGCCGGAGGCCAACCTCGTCGGGCGTCCGGGCGAGGGCTTCAAAATCGCGATGTCCGCGCTCGACCAGGGCCGCTACACCGTGGCGGCCGGGGCGACCGGGCTAATCCGGGCCTGCCGCGACGCCAGCGTTCGATACGCGACCGAGCGGACCGCGTTCGGCGTGGAGATCGCACAGCACCAGCTGGTCAAGGAGATGCTGGCCCAGATGGAGTCCGACTACGAGGCCTCGCGCCTGCTCTGGCTTCGGGCCGGATGGCTGAAGAATCTCGGGCGCCGCAACACGCGCGAGACGAGCCTGGCCAAGTGGTTCTCGACCGTCGCCTCCGAGCGGGCCGCGGGCGATGCGGTTCAGGTGCACGGGGCCAACGGCTACTCGGACGAGTATCCGGTGGGCCGCTACTATCGGAACTGCAAGGGTGCGGTGATCTACGAGGGGACGCGAGAGATTCACAAGCTCATGCAGGCAGACTATCTGCTTGGCTATCGCGTGGATCGACCGCTGCGCTGCGAATTGCCCGCGTACCGGGAGACGGCCAGCGTGTAATGACGGCTCGTCGGACGAGTGGCGCGCGGGTGCGCTCCGTTTCGGACGGGCCTTTCGGACTGGAGGCGGCGGTGGCAGGAGATCTTTCGCTCGACTTCCTGAGGGTTGTCGAGGAGGCGGCGATCGCGTGTGCCCATACCATGGGCCAGGGTGATCGCCACGGCTCGGATCAGGTCGCCGTCGAGGCGATGCGACGCTGTATGGACACGCTGCCGATCGACGGCACGATCGTCATCGGCGAGGGTGAGCGGGACGAGGCGCCGATGCTGTTCATCGGCGAAAAGGTCGGCCGTGGCGCGAGTGAACCGGGGCCCTTTCCGAAGATTGACATTGCCGTCGATCCGCTCGAGGGTACCAACCTGTGCGCGACCGGGGCACCCAATGCCATTGCCGTTCTGGCGGCCGCGGAGGCGGGCGGCCTGCTGCACGCGCCGGACTTGTACATGGAGAAGCTGGTCGTCGGACCCAGCTCCAAGGACGCCGTGGACCTGGATGCGCCCGTCGCCGACAACCTGGCGGCGATCGCTCGCTGCCTCGATCGGCGCGTGCAAGACCTCGTCGTGGTCGTGCTCGAACGTTCCCGGCATGCCAAGCTCATCGAGGACGTACGCGCGACCGGCGCGCGCATTCACCTGATCGGCGATGGTGATCTGTCGGCAGGCATCGCCGCCGCCGTCCGGGGCAGCGGCGTGCACGCGGTGATGGGGACCGGTGGTGCCCCGGAAGGCGTCCTGGCGGCTGCGGCGATGCGGTGCCTCAACGGCGAGATCCTGGCGCGCTTGGTGGTCGACAAACCAGAGCACGAAGAGCGATGTCGTGCGATGGGCATCTCGGATTTTGGGCGCATCTACCGCGCCAGCGATCTGGCGTCCGGGGATTCGATCATCTTCACCGCGACGGGCGTGACGCCGGGAACCCTGATGAAGGGTGTTCGCTTCTTCGGCGATGGGACCCGCACGAGCTCGGTCATCCTGCAGACGAATCCGCACCGGATTCGGTTCGTCGACAACATCCAGGTCGCGCCTGGGTCGAACGTGCGTATTCGATTCTAGAACCGCGGTGACGCCGGCCTCGAGGAGGCCGGTGTGCTCCAGCCTCGACCGCCGACCCGACGCACGCGGGCCTGGTGGCTCCTGCCGTACCCGTGCCCCCTACTGCCGATACTCCGATCAGCTGGCGCCGCAACCAATTCGCCATCACGATCGCCGGGTTCATCGGCTTCATGGGCTTCACGCTCGTGATGCCGTTCCTGCCGCTGTACTTTCGCGAGCTCGGCGTCACCGACGTCGGAGCGATCGCTATCTGGTCTGGCGTGAGCCTCGGGGTCACGCCCGGCGTGACCCCGATCTGTGCCCCGGTCTGGGGTGCCCTGGCGGACCGCTTCGGCCGAAAGCTGATGCTGGTCCGCTCGCTGGTCAGTTTCATCGTCGTCATGGCTGCGATGGCCTTCGTGACGGCTCCGTGGCAGGTCCTTGCGCTGCGCGCCGCACAGGGGTTGTTTGCTGGGTACGGCGCTCTGACGCTCACCATGGTCGTCGAGTCGGTGCCGGCCGAGCGCGTGGCCAAGTCGATCGGGCTGGTGCAGACCGCGCAACGGCTGGCCCCGGCCATCGGTCCGGTCGTGGGCGGGCTTCTCGCCCGACTCGTCGGGCTCCGGCAAGCGTTTCTCGTGTCGACCCTGCTGTACGTGTTGGCGCTGGGCCTCGTCATGGTGCTGTATCGCGAGCCGCGCCGCGTCGTCGCGCCCGGGGCGTCCGTCGGATCGCCCGGGCTGGGGATGCGGGACGTGCTGCGATTCGAGAGCTTCCCGCTTCTCCTGGCGGTGATCTTCGGCTTGCAGGTCACCGACCGAAGTCTGGGTCCGATTCTTCCCCTGTTCGTCGCCCACGTCGGAGAGCCCCTCGCCGGGGTGCCGCTGACGGCGGGCGTCCTCTTCTCCACCATGGCGTTCGCCGGGGCGGCCGGCCATCACTTCAGCGGTCGACTGCTCGACCATCTGGATGCGCGGCGCGTGATCGTCGTCGGCGCTGGCGGCTCGCTGGCCGGATTCGCGGTTTTGGCGATGTCCAGCGGTGTCGGGGGGCTGTTCGTCGGCGTACCGTTGATCGGAGCCGGAGCGGGATTCGCGATGACCGCCCTCTACACGAAAGCCACTCGTGCGATTCCGAAGGGCGTGGAGGGCCGGGCCTTCGGTGTTCTGACGAGCGCGTCGCTGGCGGGGCGTGCCGTGAGCCCCCTGTTCAGCGGGCTCGTTGGCGCCGTGAGCCTGAGGGCGGTGTTCGTCATCGACGCGATCGCGGTGGGAGTTCTGCTGCTCGTGATCGGCTCGAGGCTCGGTGGCGACGATCGGCTGATGCTTCGCGACGACCGTCCGCCGGAGGACGAACGCGCGTGAGCCGAGGTCAATCGGCCTCGGGTGCCTTCTTGTGCTTCCGGTCCCTGTCCAGGCGCTTCGACCGGTCCTCGTGCGCGCCGCCAGTTTGACGGGGCAGCGGGACGCGGGGCCTGGTCCTGCGCTGCCGCTGGCGTCTTCGCCGGCGCCGGGCCGATCGAGAAGGCATAATGATCCTGTGAGCGGGCAGGCTACCCCGTCGATTGTATGTCCGAAGTCATCGTCGTCAACGCCGTGAGTCCGGAGTCGCACCTGCTCGAGCGCGCTGTCCGCGCCCTGCGCCGTGGTGACCTGGTCGCGTACCCGACAGACACCCTGTACGGGCTGGCGGCGGACCCGTCGAATCACGGGGCGATCGCCCGCCTCTTCCAGGCCAAGGGGCGACCAGTGGGCCGGGCCATCGCGCTGATCGCCGCCGACCTGGCCCAGGTCGACGCGATTACCGGCGGCCTGACTGGCACGGCCAGGCGGCTCGCCGAGCGCTGGTGGCCGGGGCCGCTAACGCTCGTCGTGCGGTCCACCAGAAAGCTGGCTCCCGGCGTGTGCGGGGCGGGAGCGTCGATCGCGATTCGTATACCAGCCCACGCGATCGCCCGGGCACTTGCCGACCGGCTCGGGGAGGCCATCACATCGACGAGCGCCAACCGCACTGATGCACCCGCGCCCTCGTCGGCGCCCGATCTCTCGGCCCTGGTGGTTGCCGAGGTCGCGGTTGTCGTGGACGGCGGCCCCACGGCGGGCGGGCCCGCGTCAACGATCGTGGACCTCACCGGACCACGCCCTGCTCTGCGGCGTGCCGGGCCCGTGTCGTGGAGCCGCGTGCTAGAATCGCTGGAATGATGAGCGTTCGTGCGATCGAAACGCCATCCGGCGTCCTGTGCGATCGGGCGAGGCGTGGCGGATCTCCGTCGAACTGGACGGGTCGAGCGGAAGTGACCAGGACCCTTATCCCCGACGGGCGCCTGCTGGGCCACGAGCGACCGCACGGCCGCGTCGAGATTTCGGCCGACGTGCCACGACGCCTGGTCGAGAGTCTACGGGGCGCTCGGGCGGTTGATCCCGGAGGCGACATGACGAGGAGGGTTGTCGAGCCAGGGTTGGGAGGGCTGGGACGGGCCTCGCGCGCCCTGCGGCGTCTCGGACTGGCCATGCTGATGGCCGGCCTCGCCGGCTGCGCGGCCAAGGCGCCGCCCCTGCCGACCGTCACGACACCCCTGTATCCAAATTTTGTGTTCCCGGCGGTTCCGACGCAGTACGAAGGCACGCCGTCGGCGGTAAGCCACCAGCGCGCGTGGCTCTTCCTGCAGTCCGGAGACCTCGACGAAGCACGGCGCGGCTTCGACGACACGCTGCGAGGCCAGCGTGACTTCTATCCGTCAGATGTTGGCCTCGCGTACATCGAACTGGCGGAACGCGATTTCGACGCGGCCTTCGAGCGCTTCGGCCGCACGGTCGAGCGACTGCCGACCTACGTGCCGGCGCTCGTCGGTAGCGGCGAGGCGGCGTTGGCGTCGCGGCGGGAACCCGAGGCCCTCGCGAGCTTCGAGGCTGCGCTGGCTGTCGATCCGACATTGGTGGCCGTCCAACGGCGAATTGGCGTGCTCCAGTTCCGAGGCGTGCAGGCGTACGTCGGCGCGGCGCGCCAGGCGGCGGCGGCCGGCGAGTTGGATGACGCCCGCCGCAACTACGAGCGGGCCATGCGGGCATCGCCGGAGAGCGGGTTCCTGCACCGGGAGCTCGCGGTGCTGGAACGCGATACGGGCGACCTGATCCGCGCACGAGAGCTGTCCCAGGAGGCGATCCGGCTCGACCCCTCGGACGCCCAGGCCTTCGCGGTGCTGGGCGAGATCGAGGAGTCGGGCGGGGCCTACGACGCGGCCGTCGAGGCGTACGAGCGCGCTGTCTCGCTGGACCCCGCGCTTCGGCTGGAGGCGTCGATCGAACGCGTCCGCGCGCGCGCCAGCTACGCGCGCCTGCCGGCGGAGTACCGGGCGATTGCGGCAGCGCCGAGCGTGTCACGCGGCGCGCTCGCCGCGCTCGCGGCCGTACGGCTCGGATCCCTCCTGGCGGAGGTCCCCACCAGTCGTGCCGAGCTCATCACCGACGCGAGGGATCATTGGGCGGCGCCGTGGATCATGGAGACCGCGAACGCGGGCGTGATGGAGGTCTATCCGAATCACACGTTCCAGCCGGATCGGGCAGTGCGTCGGGGCGACCTCGGGCGGGTGGCTGGGGCGGTCCTCGATCTCATCGCGCGCCGGGATCCGCAGCTGGCGCGCCAGTGGACCGAGACGCGCATCCAGTTCCAGGATCTGAGTTCCAACCATCTCAGCTATCCTGCCGCGTCCCGGGCGGTCGCGGCCGGCGTGCTCTCGAGCCTCGAGGGTAACCGGTTCCGGCTGACCCAAGTCGTGACGGGCCCCGAGGCCGTGGCGGCGATCGAGCAACTGGAAGCGCTCGTCGCCCAGGCCGACGGCCGTCGGCCCTGACCACATCGATGCTGACCCTGACGACCGCGAACCAGCTGACGCTTCTGCGCCTGCTGCTCGTCCCGATGTTCGTCATCCTGATCGTGTACGGCTACGTCGGCTGGGCGCTGCTGACCTTCCTCGTGGCCGGTCTCACCGATGCGCTCGACGGGCTGATCGCTCGCGCGGCGGGGCAGAAGACGACGCTCGGTGCGTGGCTGGACCCGGTCGCGGACAAGCTGCTGCTGGTGACCACGTTCGTGCTCCTGAGCCTACCAGGCATGGGGATGACGAATCGGCTGCCGGTCTGGCTGACCGTGTTGGTGATCAGCCGCGACGTGGTCATCCTGCTGACCGTCGCGATCGTGAACCTGGCGATCGGCCCGCGGACGTTTCGACCGTCGATCTTCGGCAAGGCGGCCACCGCCATCTACGTCGTCACGGTCCTGGTGACGATGTTCGGCAACTACCTGGGACGCCCCCTACGCGCGATCGACTTCTGCGTGTACGCGTCGTTTGGCATTACGGTCCTCTCGAGCCTCCACTACATCGGGTACGCCGGCCGCATCGTGAACCAGGATTCCTCCTGACCCACGTCGGGCGCCGGGGGCAAGGCCATGAGCCCCGCGCCCCGCGCCCTAGTTTCCCAGCGTGCGTCTGACGTAGTCGATGGTTCGTGCCAACCCGTCCTCGAGTGGCACATGGGGTTCCCACTGCAGTAGCGTGCGTGCCTTCGAGATGTCGGGCTGGCGGACCTTGGGGTCGTCGGTTGGCAGGGGACGCTCGATGAGGCGGCTCTTCGAGTCGCAGAGTTTGATGATCGTTTGGGCAATGGCCTCGATCGTCATCTCGTGCGGGTTGCCGATGTTGACGGGCTCGTTGAGCTCCGAGTCAGCCAGCCGCAGGATACCGTCGACCAGGTCGGTGATGTAGCAGAAGCTTCGCGTCTGCTGCCCGGATCCGAAGATGGTCAGGTCCTCGCCCCGCAACGCCTGTGCGATGAACGTTGGCACCGCCCGTCCGTCGTCGATCCGCATGCGTGGTCCGTAGGTGTTGAAGATCCGGACGATCTTCGTGTCGAGACCGTGGTAGCGGTGGTAGGCGACCGTGATCGCTTCGGCGAAGCGCTTCGCTTCGTCGTAGACGCCGCGCGGGCCGATCGGATTAACGTTGCCCCAGTAGGACTCGCGTTGGGGGTGCTCCAGTGGATCGCCGTAGACCTCCGACGTGGATGCGAGGACGAACCGCGCCTGCTTCGCCTTGGCCAGGCCGAGCGCCTTGTGGGTGCCGAGCGCCCCGACCTTGAGCGTTGGAATCGGGAGCTCGAGATAGTCGATCGGACTTGCGGGGCTGGCCCAGTGCAGCACGACGTCCACCGGGCCGTCGATGAAGATGTAGTTGGTGACGTCGTGTTTGATGAAGAGAAAGTCGCGGTTCGTCAGGTGCGCGATGTTGGCCAGATCGCCCGTCAGTAGATTATCGATGCCAATGACGGCGTAACCGCGGTCGAGCAGCGCCTCGGCAAGGTGCGATCCAATGAAGCCGGCGACGCCGGTGATGACGGCGCGTCGCGTCACCGGCCCACCTCACGACGGTCACACGGGTAGGCGTCAAATCGGGCGACGCGCGCCACGAGCCGAGCCGTCAGAGTTCGTCGGTAGTCGGAATCAATACGCATGCTTGTGGAACAGTCCCTTGACGACTGTGAGCCAGATGATCTTCATGTCCAGCGCCAGCGACCAGTTCTCGATGTAATAGAGGTCGTACTCGATTCGCTTCTCGATCGACGTGTTGCCGCGCCACCCGTTGACCTGAGCCCATCCGGTCATGCCGGACTTGACCTTGTGTCTGAGCATGTATTGCGGAAACCTCTGCTTGAATTGATCGACGAAGAACGGTCGCTCCGGGCGCGGACCCACGAGCGACATCTCACCCCGCAGGACGTTCCACAGCTGGGGTAGCTCGTCGAGGCTGAACCGGCGCATGAGCGTGCCGAATGGCGTCCGGCGCGGGTCGTCCTGCCGAGCCCAGACCGGACCGGTGTCTCGCTCTGCGTCGTGGAACATCGAGCGGAACTTGTGCACCAGGAACGGCTGGCCATCCAGGCCCATCCGCTCTTGCCCGTAGAAGACTGGCCCGTCCGACGTGCGTTTGATGATGAGCGCGATGATGCCAAACGGGACGGCGAGCCCGACGAGGGCCACCGTCGAGAGGCCGATGTCGAGGCAACGCTTGAGGGCACCGTTGAAGCCGCCGAGTGGCGCGGCGTTGATGTTGATCATCGGGACGCCGTCGAGATCCTCGAGCTGCGCCCGCAGGGCCATGAACTGCAGGAGGTCCGGCACGACCTTGACGTCGACGCACTCTCGGCTTGCCGCCCCGATGACATCGAGCATCTTGGAATGCTCCTCCAGCGGGAGCGCGACGTAGAGCTGATCGATCTGCTCCCCGGTCAGCACATCGGCCGTTTCGGCCAGCGTGCCAAGGAGCGGCAACCCCCGGTATCCGATCGCGTCGCCGCCGGCGCGATCGTCGACGAAGCCGACGACCCGGAAGCCCAGCTCCTGGTGCTCCAGCACCTTGTCGGCGACGAGACGACCCAGCTCTCCAGCGCCGACGACGAGTACCCGTCGCAGACCGACGCCAGCTCGCCATCGTCGCTCCAGGGCCTCGCGAACGAGCGTGCGGGACCCGTAGGTCAAGCCGACGTTCAGCAGAACGAAGAGCGCCCAGACGAGCTGCGATACCTCGAACGCGCCGCGGTCCTTGAGCTCGTCCGGCACGTAGTAGGCCTGGACGTACAGCGTGCTCACCACCCCCAGCACTGCCGCCAGGATCGTACCGACGAAGACGGCGAAAAAGTCGTCGACCCTCGAGCGCCCGCGGCGGAGCCGGTAGATGCCCTGGACGTAATACGCAATCGGAACGGCTGCCGCCACGAATGGCAGCACGGCGACGTATTGTTCGAGCGGCGGCTGGCCCTTCGGGACGGGGATCAGCGAGCTGTTGAAGCGGATCACGTAGCCGAGCAGGAACGCGGCCATCGCGAGGATCGCGTCCGAGATGACGAACAACACGATGAGCAGTCGATTGAATCGTCTTACCATCGGGCCGCCTCCGGAGGGGCGGACAGGGCGTCCTTCACGTGCGTCCGCATCTCGTCGGCGAAGCGCTGCCGCGAAAAACGCTCGGCCCGCTGCCGAATCACAGTCGGGTCGAACGAGGTCTGCTGCACCCGCTCCAGGCCGTCAGCGAACGCAGCGGCGCTGGTTTCAGCGACCAGGACTCCGCTCACGCCGTCTTGCACGGTTTCCAGCGCACCGCCGCGGCCCAGAGCAACGACCGGTCGTCCGCACGCCTGCGCCTCGACCGGAGCGATCCCGAAGTCCTCCTCGCCCGGGAGCAGCAGGGCGCGTGCCCCGCGGTACAGATCGCGAATGTCGCCATCGGGACGCGGTCCCAGGAACTCCACCGTCGGTCCGGCAATCTGCGTGAGTCGGCGAAGCTCGGGGCCTTGCCCGACGATCCGCAGCGGGGCGCCAAGCATGCCGCAGGCGCGGATGGCGATCTCAATCCGCTTGTACGGAACGAGCGCAGACACCATCAGGAAATACTCTCCGACACCCAAGTCACCCGGTTGATAGAACGCCGTGTCGACGGGCGGATACACGACGGTTGCCGCGCGATTATAGTATCGGCTGATCCGGCCCGCAACATGGTGGGAGTTTGCGAGGAAGCGGTCGACTCGGCTCGCCGTGCGCGCGTCCCACCTGGCGAGTGCGGCCACGACGGGGCGGATCGCACGACTCCGCAACGCACCGAGCCGTGGGGCGCCGAAGTACGCGTGGTACTGATCCCACGCGTATCGCATCGGGCTATGGCAGTAGCAGAGGTGCCGGGTCCGACCCGGCGTCACGACCGATTTCGCCGCGCAGTGGCTCGTCGAGATCACCAGATCGAACGGGTCGAAGTCGAACTGCTCGATCACGAAGGGGAACAATGGCAGGTAGTGGCGGTAGTAGCGGCGGGCGAACGGCAGCCACTGCACGACCGAGCTTCTCGGCTCGAGGCGCTCGATCTGTGGAGACACTTGGCCCGGCACGTGGAACAGCGTGAACAGCTCGGCGTCCGGGTACTGTTCACAGATTACTTCGAGCGCCTTCTCGCCGCCCCGCATCCCGGTGAGCCAGTCGTGCATCAGTGCGATGCGCGGACCGACACGAGCCGGCGTCCGGCGTCGGCGGCGCGCCGGACGCGCGGGCGGAGTCGCCGGCGCGCTGGGCGCCTCACGCTCGGGCGATGCGGCGGCAGCCGAATCATCGGCCTCGGTGGCAGCCTCGTCGGGCTGCGGCGCCGCCGACCTGACCGGCGGAGGCTCGATAGGCGAAGGCTCGATAGACGGAGACTCCGAAGCCAGCAGCGTCGGCTGCGGTTCAACCACGACTTCGGCCAGGGCCTCGGGCTGCTGGGCCGGGAGCGTGGGCGATTGCCCGCCCCTCACGGCGGGGGAGTTCTCCGTCGTCTTCCTGCCGCGTTTGCGGCGGGGGCGTTTTCCGGCAGGTGTCATCGAGTCCGCAGTACCTCGTCGTAGATCTCCCGAACCCGACTGACGGACCGCTCCCACGAGTACATCTGCGCCCGCTCGAGGCCACGGGCGCGGAGCTTCTCGCGAAGGGCGGTGTCGGTGATGGCCTGCACGATGCCGTTGGCGATCGACGTCGAATCGTGCGGATCGATCAGGATCGCGGCATCACCGGCAATCTCCGGGAGCGACGAGATGTTCGACGTCACGACCGGGGTGCCGCAGGCCATGGCCTCGAGCGGGGGCAGGCCGAAACCTTCGTACAGGGACGGAAACACGAACACGCTCGCCAGTCGATAGAGGATGGCCAGCGTTTCGGTCGGTACGAATCCAAGGAATCGGACGTGCTTGTGAAGCTTGCCGCGGTGCACCGCCCGACGAAGCGTCGCGTAACGTGTGATCGCATCTCCGATGACCAGCAGCTTGAGATGGTCGTGCCCGGCCTGACGCACTTGCGCGAACGCGTCGATCAGACGTTCCACGTTCTTGTGAGGCTTGATGTTACCGACGTACAGCACGAAGTCGTCGTCCAGCTGGTACCGTTCACGAACGAGCGCCACCTGCTCCTCGTCCGGCGTCACCCGAAACCGTTCGTCGATCGCGTTGTAGATGACGGCAACCCGTTCGGGTGGGACGTCACACAGCCTGAGGATGTCGCGTTTCGACGCCTCGGACACGGTCAGGATTCGCTCGGCCTGCTGGGTGGCGCTCCAGAAAAAGGCCTTCGCGTATCCGTGCGCAAGGCGGTTGGGCAGATACTGCGGGAACATCAGGTGGATGCAGTCGTGAATGGTGACGATGGCGCGCCGGCGGGTGAGCGGCGGGAGCACGTAGTGCGTCGCATGGAACAGGTCGATCTTCTCGCGCCTCAGCGCCAGGGGCACCCGGAACTGTTCCGCGACCGAGTACGGGCGAGCGGGCTCCACGATCGGTCGCATGTTGCCGCCGAACTCCGCGATGATCTCGCGATCCTCCGGCTGGCACAACACGACGTAGTCGGTATCGGGGTCGATACGGCCCAGCTGGCGCAGCAGGTTCCGCACGTAGGTCCCGATGCCGAAGTCGTGCAGCTTACGGGCATCAATGGCAATGCGCACGTCACGTCAACTGACTGTAGGGTGAGGGCGGGCCTCGCGCTCGCTATCGCGACCGGACCCGGACACCCCAAGGGGACCGAAGTCCTTGATGAAGCATAACATGCGGGCGGTGACCGCACGTCGGTCGCGTGGATGTGCCTACCGGCGAGGCCCCTCCGATCAGGCCGTCCGCCTGCCTGTGAGCCAGAGGTACAGCCGCAGGACGGGGACCCAGCGAGGACGGTGCTTGCGGTAGAAGGCCAGCTGGCTCTGCCGGTAGGCCCGAGCGACTTTCGGGCCGGCGGTGGCGACCGAACGTCCCCGTAGATGGACCACTTCGACGTCGGGCGTGAACAGCACCCGCCCGCCTCGCCGCCGAATGGCGGCGCAGAAATCCACATCCTCGTTGTACAGGAAGTAGCGCTCGTCCAGCAGACCCGCGGCCTCGGCGTCGGGTCGCCGCACCAGGAGGCAGGCGCCGCTGACCCAGTCGGGGTAGTGCTCGCGTCGAGTGCGGCGTCGCACCCAGAACGAGGCGGGCGCGAAACCCCGGCGATGGAGGGAGCCGACGACCTTCTGCCGGAGCTCCGCCACGGGTCCAATCATCGATCCCGTCGAGAGCTCGACCTTCCCGGTGCCGTCGACGAGTCGGGGACCGACGACCGACACGTCGTCATGCGTCCTCAACACGTCGACCAGCGCGTCGATCGCCCCTGGTGGCGTGATCGAGTCGCCGTTCAACATCAGGATCAGGTCACTGTCCGTCTCGCGAATCGCCGCGTTGGTGGCGACGGCGAAGCCAAGATTGGCGCCGCTCTCTCGCAGGCTCACGGCAGGAAATTTCGAGCGAACCGCCTCCGCCGTCCCGTCGGTCGAGGCGTTGTCCGTGACGACCACCTCGTGAGGTGTGGCCGGCGCATGCTGGGTGAGGCTCATGAGGCACCGTTCCAGGTCCTCACGCGCGTTGTAGCTCACGATGATGATGGCCAGTGAGAGACGCGTCACCGCCGTGCACGCTCCAGCGTATGCATGACCTCGCGGGCAGTCCGTGACCACGAGTGTTCGGCGACCACCGCCGCACTCCGAGACAGCAGCGTGTTCCGAGGCTCTTCATCATACAGGAGGCTCTCCAGTGCGTCGGCGACCCCGCTGATGTCCTCACGCGCCACGTACATGGCGGCGTCACGATAGACCTCGCGAGCCACCGGCGTATCGAGCAGCACGGGAGGGACCCCGGCCGACATCGCCTCGAGCGGCGTTAGGGCAAAACCCTCGTACGATGAAAGAAAGGCAAACGCGCGCGCACGGCCGTAGAGGTCACACAGCACGGTGTCTGGCACGTAGCTCATGACGTCCACCTGGCTGGCGATTCCGAGGCGCTCGGCGATGGCCGCCGGATTCTCGCGCGGGTCCGTCTGGTTCCTGCCAACGATGGCCAGCCGCGCCTCGGGATGCCGGGTCGCCATCCGCCGGAAGGCCGCGATCAGATCGGGCACATGCCGTCGGTTGAACAGCGAGCCGACGAAGAGCACCAGCGGCTCGCGTGAACGGCTCGGCGCGGGCGCCCGCACGCGGTTGCTGATGCCGGGCCGCACGATCGCGATGCGCGAGGCGGGGATCCCGAGGTGCTCGACGATCTGTTGACGCGAGAAGGCCGAGAGCGTCAGCACCATCGACGCCGACTGCCCGGCAAGCGTCGCGAGCCAGCGGAGCCTCAGCCCGTTCCGCCAGTTGAACCACTCGGGGTGGGCGGCGAACGATACGTCGTGAATCGCCACGACCACTGGCATGGGCAGGGCCAGGGGCGCCGAGTACGCCGGGGCGAAGAAGACGTCGGGGCGGTCGTCGAGGACCGCCCGACGCAACGCAGACTGCTGCCAGAAGGTGCCGGCTCGCCCGGAGAGGTGCCGGAGCTGCACGCTCCGGTGAGCGCCCAGGAGGTGACGAACGTCGGCCGAGCCTTCATCCCACCCGGTCGGGGAGTACAGGATGAACTGGTGCGGCGAGTCGCCGCCCACGACAATCCACTGATTGAGCAGTTCGGCCAGATAGCGGCCGACGCCGGCCGGCTGGCCGAACAACTCGCTCGCATCGATGCCGATACGCATGTCAGGCAGTTCCGGTCGCGTGCGAGTGCGGTGAGGCATGTCGCTCGATGGCCTCGTGGTACGCGCGGAGGGCGGACCGGGCACAAGCACCCCACGTGAACCGGGTCGAGCGCTCGACGCCTCGGGCGGCAAGGGTCGTGGCCCGCTCGCTATCCAGCGCAGCCTCCGCCAGCGCGTCGGCGAAGGCCTCGGGGTCGTCCGGATCGACGAGGAGCCCGGCGTCCCCGAGTATTTCAGGTAGCGAGCCGCGGTTGGCCGCCACGACCGGAACACCGAGGGTCATGGCTTCCAGCGCAGGCAGCCCGAACCCCTCGTTGAGCGATGGAATCGCGAGCGCGGCGGCGCCTTCGAATAACGCCTGCCTTTGGGCGTCCGGCACGTAACCGACGTAACGAGCGTGCGCCGATAGGGGAGGCCTGGTGACCCGGCGAAGATCGTCGGCCGAACCGGGCGTTTCCGATCCGGCGATGACGAGTTGGGGCACCTTCGGACCTCGAGCCACCAGCTGTTCATAGGCCGTCAGTAGCCCACCGAGGTTCTTTCGAGGCTCGAGCGTTCCGATGAACAAGATGTAGCCGTCGTCCGGCCGGCGCGCCCGGGGCGTCCACGGGGGCGCGCCCGGGACGCATCGCACGATTCGCTCGGCGGGAACACCAAGCTCTGACTCGACGAGGCCTGCCGTGAATCGCGACGGTACGACGATGCGGTCCGCGCGCTGGGCATGCGCCTGGACCAGCCGTGGATAGTCACGTCGGATCTCGCCGCGTGTGCGCTCGGGGTGGTGCAGGAAATCGAGGTCGTGAATCGTGACGACCTGGGCCGCATACCGGGTCGGCGTGAGCAGCGGATGCGGTGAGTGCACGACGTCGATGGGTTCGGAGACCAAGCGCTCGATCGGAGGCCAGCGAAGCCGATGCCACGCGAGATTGAGGAGGCTCACGGGGATCCGAAGGTCGTGCGTGGTGGACCCAGGGAACAGGCTCCGGTCGAGTCGATCCTTCCAGGAGCTGGAGAACAGGCTGACGCCGTGGCCTGCCCCCGGCGGCTGAGCGACACTCGGGTCGGAAGCCGCGGCGATCAGCGCGAGGGCGAGCCGATGGATGAACTCGCCCGCACCCGAGCGCTGGCGGAGTGCTGGGCGATAGTCGATCAGGATGTGCACGGGGACGTGTAACGTGCCGCGTGAGGCGGTGCCGAGGCATGGTACCACACCCCGCGAGGGGGTAAGCCCGGTGGCGACAACCCCTTACGAATCAATATCTTGACTGGATTTATGGTGCATGCTACCGTTGGGAGTTTCGTGCCTGGTTGAGGGGCGCCGAGGGAGCGCTCGGCGGTCCTGGCAGCGTGTCACAGGAGTCCTCGTCGAATGAAGCTGACGGTCATTGGAACAGGCTACGTCGGACTGGTCGTCGGTGCGTGCTTCGCCGAGAATGGCAACGCGGTCGTCTGTGTCGACAACGACGCGCGCAAGATTCGTGGGCTGCAACGTGGCAAGGTCCCGATCTACGAACCGGGGCTCGAGGAGCTCGTCCGGCGGAATCGCACCGAGAAGCGGTTGACGTTCAGCACGTCACTGTCCCGCGCGGTTCGCGGCTCGCAAGTCATCTTCATCGCGGTGGGCACTCCCTCGGATGAGGACGGGTCGGCGGATCTCCGGCACGTCCTGGCCGTGGCGCGCGATCTGGCCCGATCGATGGACGGCTACCGGGTCGTGGTCAACAAGAGCACGGTGCCGGTCGGAACGGCGAGTCTGGTGCGCGACGTCATCCGGCGCGAGACGACCCATCCGTTCAGCGTCGTCAGCAACCCGGAGTTCCTGAAGCAAGGCGCGGCCATCGATGATTTCATGAAGCCCGACCGGGTCGTGATTGGTGCTGAGGACCCACGGGCGACGGAGCTGATGCTGGATCTCTACGCGCCGTTCACCCGCACCGGGGCGCCGATCATGGTGATGGATTGCGCGAGTGCGGAGCTGTGCAAGTACGCCGCCAATGCGATGCTCGCGACTCGTGTCTCGTTCATGAACGAGATGGCCAACGTGTGCGAGCTGTTTGGCGCCAACGTCGACCACGTGCGGAAGGCGGTCGCCTCCGACTCGCGAATCGGCCACTCGTTTCTCTTTCCCGGCATCGGCTACGGTGGCAGTTGCTTCCCCAAGGATGTGAAGGCGCTGTCCAAGGTGGCAGCCGATCGGGGCTACGATTTCCAGATTCTCCGATCGGTCGAGGCGGTCAACGCGGCGCAGAAGCGGCGTCTGGTCGAGAAGATGGAGGCGCACTTCGGCGATCTGAAGGGAAAGCGGATCGCGCTGTGGGGGCTGGCGTTCAAGCCGAAGACCGACGACATGCGCGAGGCTCCGGCCATCACGATCGTGCGCGAGCTGCTCGAGAAGGGGGCCAAGGTTCGGGCGTACGACCCGGTGGCCGGGCCCACGGCGGCACGGTTGTTCGGGCGGCGCGTGACACTGGCGGACACTGGCTACGCGGCGCTCTCGGGCGCCGACGCGCTGGCGATCGTGACCGAGTGGAACGAGTTTCGGGAACCCGACTTCGCCCAGATGCGGAAGCTGATGCGAACGCCGGTGGTCTTCGACGGCCGGAACATCTACGGCGTGGAGCAGATGAAGGCGCAGGGGTTCACCTACTTTTCGATGGGGAGGTAATCTGGGCACCGTGCTCGTGACCGGCGGCGCGGGCTACATCGGCAGCCACGCCTCGAAGGCGCTCGTCGACGCCGGCCATCGAGTGGTGGTCTTCGATAACCTCTCGGCTGGGCATCGGGCCGCGGTGGGTGCCCTCTCGCTCGTCGTGGGCGACATCCGTGACACGGGCGCCGTCCAGGAGGCACTCCGCGAGCACCAGGTGGACGGTGTGCTGCACTTCGCGGCCTGGTTGTCGGTGGGTGACTCGGTGGCGGATCCGGCCGGCTACTACGACAACAACGTCGGCGGCGCGCTGTCGGTCCTTCGGGCCATGGCTCGCGAGTCGGTCCGGCATCTCGTGTTCTCGTCGACCTGCGCCGTGTACGGAGAGCCGCGTGAGACGCCCATCTCCGAGGATCACCCGACCCGTCCGGTCAACGCGTACGGCGAGACCAAGCTGACGGTCGAGCGCGCGCTTCCGCACTTCGCGCGGGCCTACGGGCTGCGGGCGACGAGTCTCCGGTACTTCAATGCTTCGGGGGCTGACCCGTCGGGAGCCCTGGGCGAAGACCACGATCCCGAATACCACCTCGTGCCCCGTGCGATCGACGCTGCGCTGGGTGGCCCGCCGCTGAGCATCTTTGGCGACGACTATCCGACCGACGATGGAACGTGCCTGCGTGACTACGTGCACGTGTCGGATCTGGCCGATGCGCACGTCCTCGCGCTAGAGGCGATCGAACGCGGGGCAGGAGGGGCGGTCTACAACCTCGGCAGCGGGCAGCCGACCTCTGTCCGGCAGGTGGTGTCGTGCGTCGAACGTGTCGGCGGACGAGCGGTTCCATGTGAAGTGGGTCAGCGACGGCCAGGGGATCCGGCGATCCTCTTCGCCTCGAGCGATCGGGCGCGCACCGACCTCGGCTGGCGGCCGGCGCTCAGCGAACTCGACCGCATCGTCGACACGGCGTGGCGCTGGCGTGAGTGTCGACCTCGGGGGTACCGCTCGGCCCCTACCGGGCAGATCGACGACGTGGCGGACGTCGCGGACGGCGCGCGAGGGGGGACGGACACGTGAGCCGCCTCGGCGAACTCGGGCCGAATCCGGTCGTCCGGGGCGGCCGGTGGGCGCTCGCATGGCCCGGTCGCGGTTCAGGGATGACAGCATGACAGGCGGTGAGCGCGGAGACGGAGCGCGGTCGCGCCCGCCACGAGCGCGCCGATTGGCCCAGTGACCGAATTTTTTCGACTGCTCCGGTACGTGCGCCCCCACCGCGGCCGGCTCGCCGTGGCGCTGGTGGCGATGGTTCTGTACGGCGCCGCCTCGGCGTATCTGGCCTATCTCGTCAAACTGATCTTCGACGACGTCCTGCCGGCGGGCCGTCACCTCGGATTCGTGACCACGGCCATCGGCCTGGCCTACTTTGCCAAGGGTGTGAGCGCTTACGTGTCGACGTTCCTGATGACGGACGTCGGGCAGCGCGTCGTGCGCGACGTGAGGAATCACCTGTTCGGTCATACCCTCGGCCAGTCGGCCGCGTTCTTCGCGCGCCGGTCGACCGGTCAGCTGATGTCGCGGATCACCAGTGACGTGGTCCACGTCCAACGCGCGGTGTCGGAAACGATTGGCGATCTCCTGCGGGAGAGCCTGTCGGTCGTCGGCTACGCGGTACTGCTGTTCTACTACGATGCCCGGTTGGCATTGCTCTGCATGACGGCGGCGCCGGTCATCCTGTATCCCCTGGTGCGTCTGGGCCAGCGAGTGCGTCGGACGACCCGCCGTAGCCAGGAGGATCAGGAGAACCTGTCCCACTTGACCGCCGAGGCCTTCTCGGGGCATCGCATCGTGAAGGCGTTCCGGGGCGAGGCGCACGAGGCGCAGAAGTTCGGGGCGGCGGCACAGCGTCTCTACCGAACGAACATGAAGATCACCAGCGCCGTAGCCGTGCTGCCGCCGCTGATGGAGTTCCTGGGAGGGATCGCGATCATCGGCGCGCTGTGGTACGGCAGTCGCGAGATCAGCGCCGGTCAGCTGACGCCCGGTGAGTTCACGTCGTTTCTGGCGGCGCTCTTCCTGATGTACGGTCCGGCCAAGAAGCTAAGTCGCGTCAACGCGCATCTCCAGCAATGCCTCGCGGCGGCGCAAAGGATCTTCGAGATGCTCGACACGCACACCGAGGTGCACGATCGGCCCGGGGCATCGCCGATCAGTCCGCTGCAGGAACGAATCGTATTCCAGGACGTGAGCTTCGCCTACTCGGACGCCAGCGGTCGCGACATTCTTCATGACGTGTCGTTCGATGTGCGGGCGGGCCAGATGGTCGCGCTCGTTGGTCTCAGTGGGGCGGGCAAGACCACCCTGGTGAATCTGATCCCGCGCTTCTACGATGTCACGGGTGGGGCCATCCTGGTCGACGGAGTCGACGTGCGTGACGTCACGCTGGCGTCGCTCCGTGATCAAATCGGGATGGTGACTCAGGAGACCGTGCTCTTCGACGACTCCATCGCCAACAACATCGGGTACGGATCGCCGCTCGCCACGCGCAACGACATCGAAGACGCCGCGCGCACGGCTCACGCCGCGGAGTTCATCGACCTGCTGCCCGACGGGTACGAGACCCGCATCGGGGAACGAGGTCAGCGGCTTTCCGGCGGTCAGCGCCAGCGTCTGGCGATCGCCCGAGCGTTGGTGAAGAACTCACCGATCCTGATCCTGGACGAAGCGACGTCGGCACTGGATGCGGAGTCCGAACTGCTCGTGCAGGACGCGCTCAGCAGCCTCTTGCTGAACCGGACATCGTTCGTCATCGCCCATCGGTTGTCGACCGTGCGCCGAGCCGACGCGATCGTCGTGCTGGAGCGCGGGCGCGTCGTCGAGTACGGACGGCATGAGGAGCTGCTCGCGCGGCCGCGCGGCGTGTACGCAAGGCTGTACGGGTTGCAGTTGTTCGAGCAGCCACAGGCGCCGCCGGTCCTCCGCGTGGCCGATGGAGACCAGTTGGCCGGCCGACCGACCGGATCGTGAGTCCGAGGCCGAGGCATCGATGATCAAGAGCATGACGGGTTTCGCGTCGGTCGGTGTCGACCTCGAGGCCGCCACGATTGGCGCGACGGTTCGCACAGTCAATCACCGGTATCTCGACGTGCAGCTGCGCCTGCCGCCCAGCCTGGCCCCCGAGGAATCTCGGCTCCGGGCGCTCGTGCAGCGCCACGCCTCCCGAGGGCGCGTGGAGCTGTCGGTGACGATGAACCCTCGACACCCGGCGCCGGTGGACGTCACGCTGAACGAGCCGCTCGTTGCCGCCGTGTCGCGCGCGATAGACAGCGCTCGCGCGCGGGGCATCGTGGAGGGGCCGCTGGCGACGGCCGACGTTCTTCGATTGCCCAAGGCGCTCACGGTCGTCGAGGTTCCGGTCGATGCCGACCAACACTCGGCGCTCGTCGACGAGGTCGACCGTGTCGTCGAGCAGGCACTGACGGCAGTCGATGCGATGCGGGTCACCGAAGGAGCCCATCTGCGGGCCGACCTGGAGCAGCGCCTGGCCAACCTGGCGGAACTGGTCGACCGGGTCGAGCAGGCGGCGGTCGAAGGTGCCGCTGATCTGCGGCAGCGACTGGCGGATCGCGTCGCTGAGCTAGCAGCTGACCTCAAGACCGACGAGGCCGCCGTGGCACAGGAGGTTATCAGGCTCGTCGCTCGCTCAGATATCCACGAAGAGGTGGTCCGACTTCGAGGCCATCTGGCCCACTGGACGGCGCTCGCCGATGCCTCCGAGCCGTGCGGTCGAAAGCTCGACTTCCTGCTCCAGGAGATGAACCGCGAGGTCAACACGCTGGGCGCCAAGGCGGAGGGGACCGCGGTGTCCGAGCTGATCGTGGCAGGCAAGGCGGAGCTCGAGAAGCTCCGCGAGCAGGTACAAAATGTCGAGTGAGCCTGGCGGCTGCGCCGAACGTCCCGACCGGGGGCTCTTGTTCGTCATCTCGGCGCCATCCGGTGCCGGGAAGACGACGCTGGTCGAGGGGTTGGTCGAGACGACGCCCAACCTGTGCATGTCCCGCTCGTACACCTCGCGACCCGCGAGGCCTGGCGAGGCGGACGGCGTGGACTATAATTTCATCAGTCGCGAACGATTCGACGGGATGGCCACTCGCGCTGAATTCCTCGAGTGCGCCGACGTCTTCGGCAACCGCTACGGCACCCACGCCGCGGACACGGAGCGACTCCTCAGCGCCGGACATGACCTCGTCCTCGTGATCGATGTCCAGGGCGCCCAGATGGTCAGGAGTCGAGGCCTCGAGACCATCGGCATCTTCATCCTGCCGCCGTCGTTCGAGATCCTGGAACGGCGGTTGCGTGGCCGAAGTCAGGATAGCGACGACGCGATCGAGCGGCGCTTGCGCACGGCCCGATCGGAGATCAGCGCCTACGCCGACTATGACTACGTCGTGGTGAACCACGAGATCGAGCCGAGCGTACGGCAGTTGTGCGCGATCGTGACCGCCGCGCGCGCACGGCGAAAGGTCATGCGCGAGACGGCTGAGACCATCATTCGCGACTTTCGGGACGAGACGGCCCACCTGGACGGGCCCGAGGCTCAGGGCCCCGATCCCCGGTCCCCGATCCCTGACCCCTGACCCCTGATCCCTGATATGTCCCTCATTGCCCTTGGTGTGAGCGGCGGCATCGGCGCCTACAAGGCCGTCGAAGTCGCTCGAGGACTGCAGCGCCTGGACCACGACGTCGTGGCCGTCATGACTCGCGCCGCCACGCAGTTCGTGGGGCCGCTGACGTTCGAGGCCATCACGCGACGACGCGTCGTGCTCGGGCAGTTCGACGCGGGTACCAACGCGGACATCGAGCACATCACGATCGCCTCCGATATCGAACTCCTCGTGGTGGCCCCGGCGACGGCGAACGTGATCGGCAAGTTTGCCAACGGCCTGGCGGATGACTTTCTCTCGACTCTCTACCTGGCGACTCGTGCGCCGGTGGTCCTGGCACCGGCGATGAACACCCTGATGCTCGAACATGACGCCGTGCGCCAAAACCTCGAGCGCCTCGCGTCTCGCGGCGTCCACATCGTGGAACCTGGCGAGGGATTCCTGGCATGCGGCTGGATCGGCAAGGGCCGGCTGGCCGAACCGGAGACCATCGTGGCTGCCGCCCGGGCGGTGCTCGAGCGCACCCGGTCGCTCGCCGATCGCACGGTGCTCGTGACCGGAGGGCCGACGTACGAAGATCTAGATCCCGTACGGTACCTGGGCAATCGATCGAGCGGACGGATGGGGTACGCGCTCGCCGAGGTGGCCGCCAGCCGAGGCGCTCGGACGATCCTCGTCTCGGGTCCTACGGATCTGCCCGATCCCGCGGGCGTCGAGGTGCTCCGGGTCCGATCGGCCTCGGAGATGCGCGCCTCGGTGATGGCTCGTGCGACCGAGACGGACGCGATCATCATGGCGGCCGCCGTCGCTGACTACACCCCGGCCGGTGGGCCGCGCGACCAGAAAATCGTCAAGGCCCCCGGCGGCCTGTCGCTCGCCCTGGAGCGGACGCCCGACATCCTGGCCGAGCTGGGCCGCTGGCGCGGCGAGGCGGCGCGTCCGATCCTGATCGGCTTCGCAGCGGAGACCGAAGACGTCGTCGAGCGCGCGCGGGAGAAACTGGCGCGAAAGGCCGTCGATTTGATCGTGGCCAACGACGTGTCAGGCTCCGACGTCGGTTTCGCGAGCGAGTCGAACGCGGCCACGCTCGTCAGTGCGGCGGGCACCGAGTCGCTGGAGCGTCAGCCGAAGCGCCAGATGGCGGGCGCCATTCTGGATCGCCTCGAAGCGGCCCTGGCGTCGCCGTGAGCGCTTGCCACCCCGCCCCGGCTGCGCCAGACGCGGCGCGAGGAGATGAATGACGCATCGCGATCCTGAGTCCGGGTTGGAGCCTCCTCGTGCGGGATGACATCCTCGAACAACTCCGATTCCTGGCCGAGATCGGCGTGGCCGGTCCCAGTCGCGACCCGAGCTGGCGTCGTCGTTCGGGAGATCCACTCGGGCCCGGCGCTGACGACGACCGTCCGGAGACGGACGCATCCGTCGGGCCGGAGGATCCTGGCCCGTCCGGCCTGGGTCACGAGGCTGACGCCCCGGCGGTCGTTGCGGCCGAGGAGGAACCGTCGGACATCGAGCGCGGTCCCGATCCACGTCGCGACCACGGTCTTGAGCAAGGTCCCGCGCAAGGTCCCGAGCCAAGTCCGAGACGAGAGGCCCAGGACGAGCGCCACTCGAACGGCGGGGCCGTTCAGGCCGTCCGGGCCGAACTGGGTGAGTGTACGCGGTGCAAGCTCCACGGCCTCGGCCGGAAGCAGATCGTCTTCGGCGTCGGGAACCCGGATGCCGACCTCTTGTTCGTGGGCGAGGCGCCTGGCCAGGACGAGGACCGGCAGGGCGTGCCCTTCGTGGGTCGCGCAGGACAGCTGCTCAATAAGATTATCGAGTCGATCGGATTGACGCGAGAGGACGTGTATATCGCCAACGTGATCAAGTGCCGTCCGCCGCAGAACAGGAATCCCGAGCCGGATGAGGTCGAGCAGTGCGAGCCTTTTCTGTTCGCCCAGGTGGACGCGATCCAGGCCAAGGTGATCGTGTCGCTCGGGAAGTTCGCGACGCAGGCGCTGCTCCGGAGCTCCGAGCCGATCTCTCGGCTTCGCGGGCGCGTCTATGACTACCGAGGCGCTCGACTCATTCCCACCTTCCATCCGGCCTACCTCCTCAGAAACCCTTCCAGCAAGCGTGAGGTCTGGGAGGACATGAAAAAGGTACGGGCGCTGCTCCAGGAGGAGTAGAGGCCGATGTCGTTCCGGCCGACCGCTCCGATCTGGCTCTTCGCCGATCGTTCCACGCGCCCACCCGCGCTGGACGTTGTGGGCCTGTGACCGTGCCCACCGTGATTCAAGTCGTCGTTCCCGTGCCGGGACTCGGCGCGCTCTCGTACGGCGTGCCTGACGAGCTCGGTCCGGTCGAGCCCGGGATGAGAGTCCTCGTGCCGCTCGGCTCTCGCACGGTCACGGGTGTCGTCATTGGCGCCGCCCGAACTCCGGTCACGGGCGCCCATAGCGTCAATGGTGTCACTGGCGTTACTGACCTGAATGACGTCAAGAACCTGAAGAACGGGAAGAGTGCGAAGGACGTCACGAAGGTCAAGAACGCGCTCGACGTGCTCGACGTCGAGCCCTTCCTGCCCGAAGAGGTCATGGAACTCGCCCTGTGGGCCGCCGAGTACTACGCCGCGGGGCCTGGCGAGACGGTCGCTGCCGCGATGCCGCCGTTCGCCTGGGTGGAGAGCGAACGGCGTGTACGCCTCAGCGAGAGGGGCCGAGCGGCGTTGGCGCAAGGAGGGGAGTCCGGCGTGCGGGCCGCAGTGCTCCAACTGCTGGCGGAAGACCGTACGCTCACGGCGAAGGCTGTCACCGCCTCGCTGGACGCCGGTGTAGCGGGCAAGCGCTCGCCGCGCCGCGGTCTTTACGCCGTGATCGGGCGCCTGGCTCGCGACGGTCTGCTGGTCGTGGAGCATGTCCTCAAGGGCCGAGCTTCGGCCCACAAGACCGTCCGAATCGTGGCGGTGACGGCGCAGGGACACGACGTCGTTCGTCGACCATCGCGCGCCGGGCCGGAGGAGAGTGAGCCGGTCGTGCTCGGTGCCCGCCAACGCGAGGCGCTGGATATGCTGCTCGGCTCACCCGGCGGTATGCCGAGCTCCACGCTGCGTGCCCAGGGCGTCTCGAGTGACACCGTTGGCCGCCTCGTTCGGCGGGGTCTGGCGAGTGTGACCCAGACTCGCGTCGAGCGGGATCCGTTCGAGTTGGGGGTGCACGAAGCGGACTCGAGCGTCGAATCAGTCGGCGGCGATGACCTCGTCCCGACGGACGAGCAGGCCAGTGCGCTCGAACGTCTGACGAGCCTGGTCGATGCCGGCGGCTTCCACGTTGCGGCTCTTCACGGGGTCACCGGGAGTGGAAAAACGGAGATCTACCTCCGACTCGCCCGAGCCGTCGTCGGTCACGCCAGAACGGTCCTGATTCTCGTGCCGGAGATTGCCCTGACGCCGGCCGTCGCCTCCAGGTTCCGACGAGCCTTCGGAGATGCCGTGGCCATTCAGCACTCGGGACTGTCGAGCGGCGAGCGCCACGACCAATGGCAGCGCATCCGGCGGCGGGAGGTGTCGGTCGTGGTCGGCACGCGGTCGGCCGTCTTCGCGCCGCTGGCGAACCTGGGGCTGATCATCGTGGACGAAGAGCACGACTCTTCGTACAAACAAGATGAGAGCCCTCGTTATCACGGGCGTGACCTGGCTGTCGTTCGCGGTCGTCGTCGCGGTGCTCTGGTCGTGCTCGGGTCGGCGACGCCGTCGCTCGAGACCTACCAGAACACGCTCGACGGGCGCTACGAGCGAATCGTGCTGGAACGGCGAGTGCTCGATCGACCGCTTGCCGCCGTGGAAGTGGTGGACATGCGGGCGGAGTACGCGGCGCGCGGCCCGGAGGTCGTCCTGAGCGGCCGGCTCGTCGATTGCCTGGAGAAAACGTTCGGTCGCCAGGAGCAAGCGATGCTGCTGCTCAATCGTCGGGGCTTTGCGACGTCGGTGTTCTGCCGACAGTGCGCCGCCTTGCTCGAGTGTCCGAACTGCAGCGTCTCCTTGACCGTGCATCGCGCCGCTGGACGGGCTCGCTGTCACTACTGCAACTACTCGACAGCGGTGCCCCGGCAGTGTGCGGCGTGCGGCGGACCGTTTCTCGAGCAGATCGGATTCGGGACCGAGCGCGTCGAGGCTGTCGTCCGAGAGCTGTTTCCCGACGTCCGGATCGCGCGGCTCGACCGCGACACCGTACGCCGTCGGGGTGCCGCTGCCGAGATTCTCAGGCGCTTCGCGCGCGAGGAGATCGACGTGCTGGTCGGCACCCAAATGGTGGCCAAGGGGCATGATTTCCCGGCGGTCACGCTGGTCGGCGTCATCTCGGCCGACGTGGGACTTGGCCTCGCCGATTTCCGGGCGGCCGAGCGGACGTTTCAGCTACTGACGCAAGTGGCGGGTCGCGCGGGTCGGGGTACGCGGGCGGGTCAGGCCATCGTGCAGACGCTCTACCCCGAGCACGCCAGCATCCGGCACGCGTGCCGCCAGGACTATTGCGCATTCTTCGAGGAGGAGATCCGGTTTCGGCGGGCGATGAGGTATCCGCCCACGCTCGCGCTCGTCAACGTCATCGTGCGCGCTCGCGAGCGCCGCGTGGCGTTCGAGGATGCCGCGTCGGTCGTCCGCGACCTGCGCCCATTGCCTGGCTTTCGCGTCCTGGGTCCGGCACCGGCGCCGTTCGGGAAGCTACGCGGGGAACACCGGGTTCAGTTCTTTCTCAAGGGCGCGCATCGTGGCGTCATGCGGCGCGCCCTGCTGGCGAGCTTGGAGCGATACCCGGACGTGCGGCGTCGAGTGACGATCGATGTCGATCCGCTGTCGGTGTTGTAGGGAATTGGTGTGTGGTGGTTGGTGGGTGGTGGGTGGTGGGTGGTGGGTGGTGACCCACCAACCAGCATTCCCAATTCAGCATTCCCAATTCAACATTCACCATTCACCATTCAACATTCCCTAAAAACCCACCGTTTTCCTACTGCACCAGATCGTACGGCTCGATCGGCGCCGGCGTGAAGCAGAGGACGAAGATGACCGCGGCCAGCACAGCGATTCGTCGACGAGTGGGATCGAGCGGCAGGTGGTCGTCGAGGGTGCGCGGGTGGCGGGGACCGAAGGCGATCAGCATTCCGACGAGCAGGATGGTCCAGACGAGCCAGCTCAGCGACACGGCTGTGAGCAGGATGGCGACCCCGACCATGCCCAGCGTGACGACCGTGGACCGATCGCCAAGCGCCGCATACGAAATGTGTCCACCGTCCAGCTGGCCGATCGGGAACAGGTTCAGCGCCGTCGCGAGCAACCCGAACCAGGCGGCGAACGCCATCGGGTGCAGATTGATCGAGTAGCCCTCCGGCGTCGAGCCCCAGAGGAGCCAGCTGGCGAACTGGAACAGCAAGGGCTCGCCGAGCGTCAATCCCGAGAAGTCGGACGGGAGCAGGACGACCTTCGACAGGCTGAGGCCGATGAAGAGTGCCGGGACCGCCACGACGAAGCCGGCGATGGGCCCGGCGACGCCGATATCGAAGAGCATCGCCTTGGTCGGTATGGGATCGCGGATCCGGATGAAGGCGCCTAGGGTGCCGGTCAGGATCAGCGGCGCCGGCAGGAAGTAGGGCAGGGAGGCGTCCACCCCGTAGTAGCGGCAGGCCAGGTAGTGACCTGCCTCGTGACAACCGAGGATCGCGAGAATCGTCACGCTGTACCAGGCGCCGCGGAGGAACAGCGCGCCGAGGGACATGCCGACGTCGGCCGCGCCGAAGTCTCCCAGAAAGGCCGCGTAGTGGGCGGCCCCCACAACGGTCGTTGTCCCGACCGTCAGGATCAGCAGCAGGGCATGGAGCCAGGTGCGGTCGCGCGGGCGCGCCGGTTGCTCGGATTGGAGCGAGTCGCTCGTCGGCACCTCCGGCCCCGGTAGCGTCCAGGGCTCCGGTGGGCGAGAATGGTTGCTGGGCTGGAGAGACAAGCGTCGAGCCGCTGAAATCTAGCCCTGGATGTTCTGGAGGTCTTTGCCGGGCTTGAACCGAATCGTGCGGCCGGGCGGGATCCGCACTTCCTTGCCCGTGCGAGGATTGCGACCGATCCCCCGCTTGCGCGGCTTGACCTGGAAGACGCCGAAGCCCCGAAGCTCGATTCGCTCGCCGCGCTGCATCGAGAGCCGCATTGCATCGAAGACGGCGTCGACCGCCACCTCCGCCTTGACCTTGGTGATATCCGCTACCTTCGAGACCTCGTTCACGATATCGACCTTGATCATGCTTAGGGGCTCCGCGGAAGTTGTAAATAGCATATTTTCTTGAACTTACGCTGTCAAGACCCTTCGTAACTTGAAGCCGCGAGACCGTTCGAATGATGCAGAAAAGCAATGCCGCCGACCCGGTCGTCGTGCTGGTGGGGCGGCCGAATGTGGGCAAGTCCACGCTCTTCAACCGGATCACGCGCGCCCGCCGCGCGATCGTGACGGCCGTGCCAGGGACGACGCGAGACGTGCTCAGACAGGGCGCCGAATGGGGCGATCGGCGCTTCGATCTCGTCGACACCGGCGGCATGTTCGGGGCCAGTAGCGACCCTCTCCAGGAGCTCGTCGTCGAGCAGGGTCGCGGTGCGATTGGCCACGCAGACGTGCTTGTCTTCGTGGTCGACGGCCGGGAAGGTCTGGTGCCGGCCGACCACGAGGTCGCCGAAGCGGTCAGGCGAACCGGTCGGCCGGTCGTGCTGGCCGTGAACAAGGTGGACGATCGCCGCGCCCGTGATCGCTCGATGGAGTTCTATCAGTTCGGATTCGACCTGGTGCTGGAGATCGCGGCGGAGCATGGCCAGGGCGTGGGGGAGCTGCTCGACGAGGTCGTGGCGCGGTTGCCAGCCGGAGGACGACACGCGTCGGTCTCCGACGAGGAGGCGGACGCCGACGAGGAGGCCCTCGAGACGTCCGTCGCGATCGTGGGCCGGCCGAACGTGGGCAAGTCGTCGCTCGTGAACCGGCTCCTCCACGACGAGCGCGTGATCGTGAGCGACGTGCCCGGCACGACCCGTGACGCCATCGACACGGTCATGCGCTGGCACCAGCGTGACCTTCGAATCATCGACACGGCCGGCATCAGGCGACCTGGTCGCGTCGCGCGCAGCGGGCAGGTCGAGGCGGTGAGCGTCCTGGTCGCTCGCCGCGCGATCGCCCGGGCGGACGTGGCGGTGCTGCTGATCGACGCGGCCGAAGGGGTGACCGATCAGGACGCGGCCATCGTCGGGGAGGCCAGCGAGGCCGGCTGTGGCCTGATCGTCGCCGTGAACAAGTGGGATCTCATGAAGGGGAAGGGCGATGATGCGGTCAAGGACTTCGATGCCGAGCTACACCGCCGCCTGACGTTTCTCGCGCACGCGCCCGTGCTGCACATCTCGGCGTTGACCGGCGACCGGGTGGCGAAGCTGCTGGAGACGGTGGCGCGGGTCGCTGCGGCCAGGCGTCACCGCGTGCCGACCAGCGCGCTCAACCAGTTCGTCGGGGCCGTTGTCGCCGTGCATCCTCCGGCGAGTCCAGGACGGCGCGAGGTTCGCATTCTCTATGCGGCTCAGACGGGCGTCGCTCCGCCAACCTTCGTGCTGTTCACCAACGTGGCGACGAAGTTTCATTTCTCCTACGAACGGTTTCTGATGAATCGCCTTCGAGAAGCGTTTGGCTTTGAGGGCTCACCGATCCGGCTGCAGGTCCGCCGCCGGGCGAAGGAGGAGGCCAAGGCCAAGGCCAAGAGGCAGCGGAAGTCCAAGCCGAAGCCCAAGCCGAAGCCCAAGCCGAAGCCGAAGCCCAAGCCCAAGCCCAAGCCAAAGCCAAAGCCAAAGCCAAAATCCAGGCCGAGTTCCAACCAAGAGGGCAAGCCCCGTACTGAACCGTACCGGCTTTGTCGGAGGGCCTATTCCTTGAGAGGATGGGTTCCATGGCACGAGCAAGTCGGTATGCCCCCGAGGTACGAGAGCGGGCCGTTCGCATGGTCCGGCAGCACGAAGCCGAGTACGCGTCGCAGTGGGCCGCGATCGGGTCGATCGCGAGCAAGCTGGGGTGCACGGCGGAGACGCTGCGCACATGGGTGCGGCAGGCGGAGCGGGATGCGGGGCAGCGCGCCGGGCTGACGACGGACGAGCGGCACCGGCTCAAGGAGCTGGAGCGCGAGAATCGCGAACTGAAGCGGGTGAATGAGATCTTGCGCAAGGCGTCCGCGTATTTTGCCCAGGCGGAGCTCGACCGCCGAGCGAGATGATGGTCGGCTTCATCGACGACCATCGCGATGTCTATGGGGTCGAGTCGATCTGCGCCACGGTGCCGATCGCCCCGTCGACGTACTTCCGGCACAAGGCCCGGGCCGCGGATCCCACGCGTCGTTGCGCCCGGGCCCACCGGGACGACGAGCTGCGGCCCGCCATCCAGCGCGTGTGGGACGAGAACTTTCAGGTGTATGGTCCGCGGAAGGTCTGGCGGCAGCTCCGTCGGGAAGGGGTCCGTGTCGCGCGCTGTACGGTGCACCGACTGATGCGCGAGATGGGGCTGGCCGGCGCTGTGCGGGGCCGCGCGTGGGTGACGACCACGCACGGGCACGCGGCCACGGATCGGCCGCGCGATCTCGTCGAGCGAGACTTCACCGCGACGCGGCCGAATCAACTCTGGGTCTCCGACTTTACGTACGTGGCCACGTGGCGCGGCTTTGTCTATGTCGCGTTCGTGATCGACGTGTTCGCCCGACGGATTGTCGGCTGGCGCGCGTCCGCGTCGTTGCGTACCGACCTGGCGCTCGATGCGCTCGAGCAGGCGATCCACGATCGTAGCCACGCCGAGACGGGCGACCTCGTACACCACAGCGATCGAGGCACGCAATACCTCTCGATTCGTTACACCGAGCGCCTGGCCGAAGCGGGCATCGAGCCGTCCGTCGGCAGCCGGGGCGATTCGTATGACAACGCCCTCGCCGAGACGGTGATCGGGTTGTTCAAGACGGAGGTGATTCGGCGACGCGGCCCGTGGCGGAGTCTTGAAGCGGTGGAATTCGCCACGCTCGCGTGGGGCGATTGGTTCAACACGAAGCGGCTGCTCGAACCGATCGGGTACGTGCCGCCGGCAGAGTACGAAGCGCGCTACTATCAGCAGGCGGCGGTGGCCTGAGTCACGTAATTCGCTCTCCGAAGATCCCGGTACGATTCATACCAAGCAAGAAGCCAGGCCGAAGACCAACCCGAAGACGAGGTCAAGGCCGAAGACCAAGCCCCGTACCAAGCAAAAAGCCAAGCCGAAGACAGGTCCGTGACGGCGCAGTACGAGCCTGCGCCGCGCGGCGTCATCTTGCGCGACGTCATCCGGCACGACGATTGCGGTGCAGTGGCGAGCCGATGCTATACTCGGAGGATCCATGGCGTCGTCGCAGGCTGACAAGCTCGACATCCCGGCTCGGACCCTGCTCCGGGCCGCCGAGGTGTGCCAGATCGCCGACTTGCAGCCGTACGTCTTACGATCGTGGGAGACCGAGTTTCCGACGCTCGGCGTCGCGCGGGCTCCGGGCGGGGCGAGGGTCTATCGGCGTCGGGATGTCGAGCGTGTGCTCGAGATCAAGGAGCTGGTGTTCACCGAGGGTCTCACGGTGGCGGGCGTCAAACGCCGGCTCGGTGAGCCGAGCGCTGCCCCGAACGGGGACGGTGACGAGCTACCGGATCTTGCCGATGTCCTGGGTGCAGAGGTGAAGGAGCAGGTCGAGCGCGTCAAGGCCGGTTTGCGAGGTGTGCTGGCACTCCTCGCGGCGAACACGACCGAGGTCGGTTCGACGAACGATGCCGCGTCGCCGACGGGCGAAGGAGCGCCGACGAAGACGGCGAAACGCTCGCGGCGCAAGCCGGCCAGCAAGCGACGGTAGCGGCGGGTTCGATTCGGGATGTGGCGCAGCCTGGTAGCGCACCTGACTGGGGGTCAGGGGGTCGCTGGTTCGAATCCAGTCATCCCGACCAATTCTTCCCTCCTGTAACACTCTCTAGTGTAACGCCTTACCGTCCTCCGATGCAGTGCGAGTGGGAGGCGCATCCGTCGACGATTCTGGCGTTTGTGCGACCGATGTGCGAGATGTTCGCGCATCCTCCAATTTCTTGAGCGTGTTCTGCAGCCCGACGCCGGTCAGCGACAGATACCGGGAGGTCGTGCTGATGTTCGCATGCCCGAGCCAATCCCTGACTTCGTGACCCGAGACACCAGGAGCTTCGAGAAGCTGGGAGGCGAATTCTCGCCGGAGGTCGTGGTGTACGTCGTCAAACCAACGGAGACCAATGAGCCTGTTTTACAAGAGAGACTCGTGGCCGGTTGACCGCTCCGTGCGGCATGTGTAGATTCTCTCGTCTTCGTGGTGCCAACGTCCGCTGTTTGATCTGTGCCCTCCGTGCCAGGATCGCGGTCCGGCGTCCTTCATAGACGTCGGCCGGCGTCACGTTGTCCAACGCTTCGTGCAACCGCCGATGGTTGTAGTCGTCGACGAAGCGGGCGATGGCCCGTTCGAGTTCCCAGGGGCTGTAGTATTTCTCGAGCTTCACCACGTTCTTCATCGAGCGGTGATACCGCTCGATCTTGCCCTGGGTCATGGGGTGAGACGGCGCCCCACGCGTGTGCCTGATCTGGTGGGTCTCCAGATAGTCCGCCAACTCCCCCGAGACGTAACACGGCCCATTGTCGCTGAGGAGTCGCGGCCGATGCACCACCCGGACCTGGTCGATCCCCGTCTTGGCCCGGGCCAGGTCCAGCGTCTCCATCACGTCGGCTTCCTGCATCGACGTTCGTAGCATCCAGGCGATGATGTAGCGCGCGTAATCATTCCAATACCGTCGACAGGTAGTACCAGCCCCAGCCGACGACGTGCAGGTAGGTGAAATCTGTCTGCCAGAGCTCGTTCGGTCGCTGCGTCGGATGCTGAAACGTCTTCGCCGCCGACAGCACGATGAAGGCTGCCGTCACCCCTTTTTTTAACAGCCGATTTTCAAGGACCAACTCGGCCACGACGTGCTTGAGCCGGCCATTCTCGTGCCGCAGGTCGGTGACTTCCGTCGACGTTGCCTCGCGCGTCGTATCGCCGACGAGCCGCTTCTTGCCGGCTTCGAGGAACTCCTTACTCCACCGGTAGTAGAGGTTCGGATTCAGGCCTTCGCGCCGACACAGCGCCGCAATGCTCTCTTCGCCCCGCAAGCCTTCAAGGACAATCCGAATCTCCTCTTCCGCCGAGAACTGCCGTCGAGTCTTCCGACGTATCTCCTGTACCACTTTCTCCGGGGACTTTGCTTGGCTCATGGCGCCTCCTCCCGTGTGGCCAAGTCTCTCTTATTTCACCGCCTCATTTGGTCCCCGTTAGTCTGACCCCAAACAGCACCAGGCCCCGCGGCGTCGTTATTCGTCGAGCCTGCCATCGCTCCCTCGACGATGCCCTGTGGGAGTGCGCCGCCAGCTAGGCAGGGTCCCTAGCGTTCACCCTGGTGGATCAGACCGAAGCTAGGCGGCTCCCAGCGATCTTACGTCAGTCGTACTACTGCTTGTCGTCTCAAGATGGGACGGCCGTGCGATCTCATGTCGGAGCAGGCGACGATTGCCGCCCGCGTTGGTACGCCGTGTCGGCGTCCGGGGCGCACCCCGCCGACACCACGAGCAGCAGGCCGAGAACGGTGAGGCAGCGGCGCGTCAGCATAGGGTTACCCCTCGGGCTTCGGCGTCCACTCACGGGCGAGCTTCTGTGCCTGCGCGATCTCTTCAGTTGTCATGCGGTCTGCAACCTTGGCGCGCATTAGCTTGTAGATCTCAAGAAGGGGTTCCGTGGCAGCAAGATTGAACCACATGTGTGCTTGCACGTCGTCCTTCGCGACACTGTGCGGGGTCAAACCATTGTGGACCGTTTGAGGCTGTGAGATAAGAGAGACTTTGCTGCCAGGGGAGGAGGTCCCCATGAGCCACGCAAAGTCTGCCGAGAAGGTCGTTCAGGACATCCGCCGGAAGACCCGGCGACGCTTTTCCGCCGAAGAGAAGATTCGGATCGTCCTCGAGGGCTTGCGAGGTGAGGAAAGCATCGCGACGCTGTGTCGTCGTGAAGGGCTGAATCCGAATCTGTATTACCGCTGGAGCAAGGAGTTTCTCGAGGCGGGGAAGAAGCGGCTGGTCGGGGACACGACGCGCGAAGCGACCTCGACTGACGTCAGCGATCTGCGCAAGGAGAATGCGCAACTCAAGCAGGTCGTGGCCGAGATCGTGCTTGAGAACCGCCTGCTCAAAAAAAACGTGACGGCCTCCGACTCGGAGGACGTTACGTGAGACGGACGGCGGCCGAGAAGATCGAACTCATCCGGCTCGTGGAGGGCTCGGACCTGTCGGTGCGGCAGACGTTGCGGGAGCTGCGCGTCCATCGGTCCACGTTCTACGCCTGGTATCGACGGTACCGCATCGCCGGGCCGGCCGGCTTGGCGCCCCAGTCGTCCACGGCCCGCCGGTACTGGAATCGGATCCCACCTCGCGTCCGCGAGCAGGTGGTCGACGCCGCGTTGGCCGACCCGGAACGTTCGCCGCGCGAGTTGGCCTGGCAGTTCACGGACCGGGAAGGCCATTTTCTCTCGGAATCAAGCGTCTATCGGATCCTCAAGGCGTACGACTTGATTCCGAGCCCGGCCTTCGTGGTGCTGTCGGCCGCTAAGACGTTTCAGCATCCGACGCATTGCCCCAATGAACTCTGGCAGACGGACTTCACCTACCTGCACGTGGTCAGCTGGGGCTGGTACTACCTGTCGACGGTGCTGGATGATTACTCACGCTACATCGTCGCCTGGATGCTGCGGACGTCGATGCAGGCGTCAGACGTGATGGAGACGCTCGACCTGGCCCGCGCGAAGACCGGTATCGATCGGGTGCGGGTCGTCCATCGCCCACGGCTCTTGAGCGACAACGGCCCGTGCTACGTCTCGCGGGAACTGGCGGACTATCTGGAGAGCCATCAGCTCGCGCACACGCGCGGGGCGCCGTATCATCCGATGACGCAAGGCAAGATCGAACGGTACCATCGGTCGATGAAGAACGTGGTCAAGCTTGAGAAGTACTACAGCCCCTGGGAACTGGAACGAGCCGTCGCCCGCTTCGTCGACGACTACAATCACCGCCGTCTCCACGAGGCCTTGGCGAACGTGACGCCGGCCGACGTCTATGAAGGACGGCGGTCGACGATCCTTGCCCGGCGTGAGGCGATCAAACGGAGGACGTTGGTACAACGGAAACGAGAGAATCTACACATGCCGCCGAAGGCGGCGAGCCCGCAGAAAGTCTCTCTTAATAAACAGACTCAATGGACCGGATTGGTCTGACGACGTACAGGTCGTCACCGGAATAATATGCCTCAGTAGGTATATGCTTGTAAAGGCATTTTAGTTCGGTCCAATGGCTAGTTGTCCCACAGCCACGGGCTATCCAGCCTTCCTCCGCGACCGTTGTCCCGGCTGGGTGGCGGGCAGATTGGCGGTGAAGTGGAATTGCCCTTCTCCGATCGGACTCGGGGCGTCAGTACCGGTAAGTCCGTCCCGACGACCTGACTTACCCGTGCAGGACTCGGGGGCGTCCAGTGCTGGCCACGCAGCCTCTGTAAGGCTGCGTGGGCGAGCGCCCGTCTGCAACCGAAATCGTAACCATCAGGGCGTGACGGCATGAGACGGACGATCTGACGCCTATTCATGAGCCGCAGCGTATAATCGTGCCCTCCACGCATGAATCTTGCTGCCGGCACGCGCCTCGGCCCCTACGACCTCCACTCACGCCTCGGCGGCGGCGGTATGGGTGAGGTCTGGAAAGCCTACGACCCGAAGCTGCAGCGGACGGTCGCGATCAAGGTGCTGCACGAAACGGACGATGCCGCCAGCCGCATCCTGGCGGAAGCGAGAGCAGCCTCCGCCCTGAACCATCCCCACATCTGCACCATCCATGACGTCGGTGAAGCTGACGGCCAGAGCTTCATCGTCATGGAGCATGTCGAGGGGAAGCCGCTGAGTGAGTTGATCCCCTCCGACGGCCTGCCCCCCGAGAGCGTCATCCGCTACGGCACCCAGATCGCTGACGCACTCGCGCACGCCCACGAGCACGGGGTCGTGCATCGGGATCTGAAGAGCGCCAATGTCGTCATCACGCCGGATGGGCGGGCCAAGGTGCTGGACTTCGGTGTGGCCGACAAACTGCCCGACGCGGATGCGGAGGCGCTGACCCAGACCCACGCGGCGCCCCTCCATGCCGGGACGCTGGTGGGGACGCTGGCCTACATGGCCCCTGAAGTGCTGCAAGGTGACGCCGCCTTGGCCACGAGCGACATCTGGGCGTTGGGCGTGCTGCTCTACGAGATGGCCAGTGGGCGGTTGCCGTTCGGCGGGACGACCCAGACCGCTGTCATCGCTGCCGTCGTGAAGGATTCCCCGGAGTCGCTACCGACCCGGGTGTCGGCCGGACTCCGAACCATCGTCCAGCGGTGTCTTACGAAGGAATCGCGGCAGCGGTACGGGCACGCCTCAGCCGTCCATGCCGCGTTGGAAGCGATCCAGTCCGGGACCGCCGAAGAAGCGTCCTCCAGTGCTCCAGGCCCGGTTGCGTCGGCAGGCACGTCAATCGCCGTCTTACCGTTCGCCAACATGAGCGCCGATCCGGAGCAGGAGTACTTCTGCGACGGTATCGCGGAGGAGATCACCAGCGCGCTCGCCAGGGTTGGTCAGCTCCGGGTGGCTGGCCGAACGTCCGCCTTTTCGTTCAAGGGGAAGAGCGGTGACTTGCGCGAGATCGGCAAGACGCTCGACGTGGGCGTCGTCCTGGAAGGTAGCGTCCGTCGCGCAGGCGACCGGCTCCGAATCACGGCACAGCTCGTCAACGTCACCGACGGCTATCATCTCTGGTCGGAGCGATTCGATCGCCAGATGGGTGACATCTTCGCTGTCCAGGAAGAGATCGCCTTGGCCGTCGTCGAGGCGCTCGAGGTGACGCTGCTCGGCGAGGAGAGGGCGGCGATCCTGAAGCGCTGGACCGAGAATCCCGAGGCGTACGAGCTCTGCATGAGAGCCAGTCACGCGTGGTACCAGTGGACGGGCGAGGGGCTCAGAACGGCCGTGCGCCTGTTCCAGCAGGCGCTGGAGAAGGACTCGAGCTACGCGGTGGCGCACTTTGGCCTGGGCGATTGCCGTGCTGCGGTGGAATTTCTCGGCCGCGAGCCACCCGATCCCTCGAGGATCCGGACGCACCTGGAAGCGGCCCTCAGGCTCGATCCGGACCTGGCCGAGGCGCACGCCGTGCTCGGATGGATCGTCGAAGGACTCTTCGAATGGAACTGGCCGTCAACGGAGTCACGTTGTAGGAAGGCGCTCGCCTTGAATCCCCGGTCGCCACACTCGCTATTGGTGCGCGGCCTACTGCTGGCGGCGCGCGGCCTCGGTGACGAGTCCGTCGCGGAGATGCGGCGTGCCGTCGAGCTCGATCCCTTGAATCCGTTCCTACATGGGGGTCTCCTGCAGAGTCTCCTCTCGAAACGGGACTGGGAAGGCGCTCTCCGGCAGGCGCGCACGACGCTGGATCTGATGCCAGACTCCTGGTTGATCCTGTGTTTCTCCGGTCAGGCCTGTGTCGCATCGGGACTTCTCGACGAGGCGATCTCAACGTTCGAGCGGGGCGTCGCCTCGTCCGAGGGGTCGCCCATCATGAGCGGCCTCCTGGGGAACGCGTTGGCGAAGGCCGGGCGGCTGGACGAGGCTCGCCACCAACTCGAGGAGTTGCACAGGCGCGCGACCGCGGGTTACGTGTCGCCACTCGCTTCGGCTCTCGTGTACGCAGGCTTGGATCAACGGGACGATGCGTTCGCCGCGCTGGAGTGCACCCTCGACGTGCACGACGTCTGGCTGACGCCGCTCCTCACCTACTGTCCGACGCTGGACGATCTGCGGCCGGATCCGCGATTCGCCGATCTGCGCCATCGGATAGGGTTGTGATGTGCGAATGAACTACGGTCTCCGTTCGACTGGACAGCCAAGTTGCCTCTGACTCCAGGCACTACGCTCGGCCCGTACGAGATCACCGCCGAACTCGGCAAAGGCGGCATGGGTGAGGTCTATCGGGCCCGCGACCCGAAGCTGAACCGGGACTTGGCGCTGAAGGTGCTGCCGGAGGACTTCGCCCAAGACCCCGAGCGGCTCGCCAGGTTCAAGCGTGAGGCGCAGGTACTGGCCTCGCTGAACCACCCGAACATCGCGGCCATCTACGGCCTGGAAGACAGCGGCGAGACACACGCGCTGGTGCTGGAGCTGGTTGAAGGCCCGACCTTGCAAGACCGCATCAGCCAAGGCGCCATCCCACTCGACGAAGCCCTGCCCATCGCCAAGCAGATCGCCGAGGCGTTAGAAGCCGCGCACGAGCAAGGCATCATCCACAGGGATCTGAAACCGGCCAACATCAAGGTCACGCCGGAGGGTGTCGTGAAGGTGCTGGACTTCGGGTTGGCGAAGGCGTTGGAGCCGGAGCAGACCGAAGCCGACGCCGCGAACTCGCCGACGATGAGCATGACGGCAGCGGCGACGAAGATGGGCATGATCATGGGCACCGCCGCCTACATGTCCCCCGAGCAGGCCAAAGGTCGTCCCGTCGATGAGCGCACGGACATCTGGGCGTATGGCGTCGTGCTGTTCGAGATGTTGACTGGGCGGCAGGCGTTTGGGGGCACGGACATCTCGGAGACGTTGGCAGCCGTTCTGCGACAAGACATGGACTGGGCGGACTTGCCGTCCCCGACGCCGCCTGTTGTCCGCAAGCTCCTGCGGCGATGCCTCACGCGGGATCGCAAGAACCGGCTTGCTGACATGTCAGACGCCAGACTGGACATCGCTGACGCGGATGGAGAAGCCGACCCTGCCGAGTCCGCAGGCACGACGGTCGTCGCCCAACCCGCCCTCTGGCAGCGCCCGGTGCCGCTCGTGGTCGGTGTGGCGGCACTCGTTGCGGCAACCGCCCTCGCCGTCTGGAGTCTCGTTGGCTCCAGCCCAGCCGCGCTGCCGTCGATCACGCGGTTCACCGTCGCCGTCCCCGACGCGCAAGCCGTCGAGAGCATGGCCCGCCGTATGGTCGCCATCTCGCCGAGCGGCTCCCACATCGTGTACGCGGCGAACGGTCGCCTCTACCTCCGGTCGATGGACGCCGACGACCCCGTGGTCATCTCTGGCATCGAGGCCACCAGGCCGACGCACCCGTTCTTCTCGCCGGACGGGCAGTGGGTCGGGTTCCACTCGTTCCGAGATAGGCAGCTCCAGAAGGTCGCGATCTCCGGCGGTGCAGCCGTCACGCTCCTCGACGTCCAGCAGCCGTTTGGTGCCACCTGGGGCATCGACGACACGATTACCTTCGGCCGGGCTGACGGCATTGTTCAGGTACCAGGGACGGGTGGCGCAGCGACGTTGATCATCGCGCTCGAAGGCGACGACGAGCGCGTGCATGGCCCGCAGGTCTTGCCAGGTGGTACCCATGTGCTTTATACGTGGACGACGGGCGACTGGGACGACGGCCAGATTGTGGTCCACGCGCTGGCGTCCGGCGAGCGGCGAGTCGTCATCGACGGCGGGTCCGACGCCCAGTATCTCGCCACCGGGCATCTCGTCTATGCCCTGGAGGACACCCTCTTGGCCGTCCCGTTCGATCTCGACCGACTGGAGGTGACGGGTGGGCCAGTGCCACTCGTCGAAGGGGTTCGTCGAGCTGTTCTCACTGGCGCGACGAATGCGGTCGTGTCGCGCGAGGGGACCTTGGTCTATATGGAGGGTGGCACCGCAGATGCTGGTGCCCAACGGTCGCTGGTCTGGGTGGATCGGGAGGGCCGCGAAGAGGCCATCGCCGCGCCAGGCCGGGCGTATACGAATCCGAGAATCTCGCCCGATGGGGCACGCGTGGCCCTCGACGTGCGTGGATCGAGACGAGGACATCTCCCAATCGGCGGAGCAACCGATCAGGCGCATGTTCGCGGTACCTGTGCAGACCGACCCGACGTTCTCGTATGGGAACGCTGCCCTCCTCTTTGAGGCCGAGTATGCGACCGGCGGCAGTAATGGCCGGGCGTACGATGTCGCCGCCGATGGGCAACGGTTCCTGATGGTCAAGGAGGGCACGGCGGCGGGAAGCGTTGCTCAGACGCGGATGCACATTGTGTTGAACTGGTTCGAGGAACTGAAGGCGCGGGTGCCGACCGGGCAGTAAGACTTGGCTCGCCGAGCGGGTGACGGGATTCAGTCTCGTCAGCCATCGTCGATCTCACCGTCGTCAACGGAACACTCACGTACCGTCGCGAGTCATGGTGACGGGGAAGGAGCACACATGGGAGACAAAGGTGGCAAGAAAGACAAGGAAAAAGGCAAGAAACTGCAGATGAAGAAACAGCAACAGCAGAAACAAGAGAAACAAAAGAAGCAGGACCAGCAGCGCCTCAGGACTCCGTCGTAGGAAAGCTGGCCTGAAGCATCCATCCGGGGCTCGCTCGCCCTGGATCGTCCCGACCCGAGAAGTCCTGCTGACGTGCGTATGTGCGCGTCCGAACGGTATACTGGTCGGCGTCATCTGACAGCTATGCTGCTTGAAGCCGGCACTCGGCTCGGCCCGTACGAGATCACCGCCGAACTCGGCTACGGCGGGATGGGTGGGGTCTACAGGACCCAGGACCCGCGCCTGAACCGTCAGGTGGCCATCAAGGTCCTGCCCGCCGAGCTCGCCGCCGACCCCGAAGGCCGCGAACGCTTCCAGCGCGACGCCACGGCCATCGCGGCGTTGAACCACCCGCACTTCGATAGGAGGAACGATGAGAATCACTCTGCTGTTTTTGCTTCTCGGTGGCCTCTCCACTTCCGCCTTCGCTCAGGACTACTGGGACCCAGGAGACGGAGGGCCCTGCAGCGATCCGATGTCACCTATTCTCTGCAACGGTGCGAACGCTGCCGCCGCGATCGCGCGAGAGATCAACCGTCGCGAGGAAGAAGGAGACTGCACTAGCCTCGGTCCACAAGGTTGCGCTGCACTCCTATTGCACAAGGTGCTCTGCGCGGCGCCCGTGGGGGTCAACGCCGAAAACGCCTGCAAGCCGTCCACGCCCACCGCACCAGCGCCACCGGCCCCGGCTCCCGCCCCGCCAGCTCCCACTCCGCCGGATCCTCCCCCGCCCGATCCCACCCCGCCGGATCCCACGCCTGATCCCACGCCTGATCCCGAGTCGTCGTCCCAGGCGAGCGGGAGAGCGGCCGCGAACGCGACGGGATCGGGACTCAACTCGGGAATGCGCGCCTGGCTCCACGACACGGTCGTGGGAAACCAGATCATCGAGGTGCCGTTCGGCCGGACGACCTGGCGTTTCAGGCTGGCAGGAAAATTCGAGCACCGGCGAAGAGACGCCGGTGAGTACCACGTGCTGCTCGTGGGCAGGCGAGCCGGGCAAGAGCGCACCGTCAGATTGGTGCTTGGTGGACAGGGCGACACGATCTACGCCCTCGATCCTGCCGTCATGCGTCAGACACGCGGCAGGCGAAGGTAGCGGAAGGCGTGAGGGGAGGGGAACCAGTCTCCAACCACAGCTTCCTCCCCTCCGCGTCGTCCCCACCCGAGAGGTCCTCGCAGGACGCGCACGCACGCGCACGAACGCTATACTAGGCTGGTCTTCTGACAGCAATGGTCCTTGAAGCGGTACGAGTCCCGTCGACGTCCCGGGCTGTCTGTCAATCTCTCTCGTGGAAGGAGGCCACATGACAATCCGGCTCATGCTTGCCGTTGCCATCGCCCTTCTGTTCGGAATGAGCCCGGAAAGCCAGAGTCGATCGGCCGAGTTCCGGCTGGTGCAGCGAGCCAGGCTGACTCCGGCTCAGTTTCAAGTTCTTCGAGCGCGTCCCATCCTGCGACGCGGCATCCGTCTCGGAGGAAACAACGACATCGTCGCCGTCCCAGGGTTTGGGCTGTTCCGGAATTCTCTGGGGGTCACAATCGCCTCGGGTTCCTTCGACACGTCTCCCGAAGCACTTCCTTGGGAAAATAAGGTCATCAAGTTCCCCGGTGGTTCGTACGTCTCGTACAGTTGCGCCTGCGTAGGCACGGTAAACGTGGATTGTAAGTTCGGGCGCACGGACACGGGGGACTACGATGTCAATACGTGCGGTGGCGGGGAGTGTTGTCGTATTTCCTGCATCTATGTCGAAGAAGACGGTACACCCATGAGTTGCGACTGAGGCAATAGTCCACGTACCGAGAGGTCTGCGTGTCCTTCATCTCGGAGGGTGGCCAACTGATGGGAGCGGCGGTGGCTAAGGCGGAAGGGCGACGTCTACCGCCGCGGTTGGCGTCGCCATGAGTTGTCGTGACCTCATCGGCATTACCTTGATCACGCTCGGCCTCTGTGCTGGGCCGGGCGTTCGATTGGGGATGGCTCAGCCGGAGCCGGAGCCTGCTGGCCAGTCGGCTCCGGACGAGGCGTCGTCGCTCGGCCCGTTCTCGGTGTCGTTCGGCGGGCAGTATCGCGTCGTGGCGACGGCCGTGAATTTCGAGTTCCACGTCCCAGCGGTGGGAGCGGATGCGCCCACTGTCAGCCTGGTCAATCAGCGTCTCAGGCCCTGGATCAATTTCAGCGACCGAGATGAACGACGGCACGGCGCCTATCTGCAGCTCGAAATCGGACATACCCAGTGGGGTGACGACTTCGAGTTCCCCAAGACGCACCGAGCGAACGGTGACGAGGTCGGGATCGAGCTTCGACGCGGGTACCTGTGGCTGAAGCCGACGGAGACGTCACTCGTCCGTGTCGGCGTGCTCGACTGGCACGACCGGTTCGGCGAGCGGCCGACGTTCGAGGATCCACAGTGGGCGGTCGACGCCTACGACTCGTTTCAATCGGTGCTCGCGAACTCGGTCTGGGACTTCGAGGTCGGGGGCCTGACGTACGACGACACACTGGCCGGGGTCTGGCACGTCGGCCTGGGCGCCTTGCTGCTGCAGCAGGACGGACCAACCGTTGGTGGGGACGGATCGGCGTTCCTGGTGACTGGCGACGTCGATCGGGACGTCGGCTCTGCGTTGCTCGGAGCGAGTCTCTACTACCTCCACGACGGTGGCTCCTACTCGTACGGGACGTTCGGTGGTCCGACCGCCGGCTATGACTCGAGCTGGGATCTCTGGACGGGCGTTCGGGGCCACATGCGTATCGGCCGGGTGGAGCCGTCGTTCTTCGTCATCCTCAACACGGGCCGGACGCAGAACCCCGACTGGACGCACACTGGCTGGGCGGCCAAGGGTGCCGCCAGCTCGCCCCTCGGGGGCGGCACGCTGTCGCTTCAAGCCCTCTATGCGAGCGGCGATGACGGCTCCTCGTCCACGAGCTCCGGTGAGTTCCGCACGATCGGGCAGAGCGCGCGGGATGACTTCGGGGCCCAGGGCTACTGGAGCTTGCTGGGCGTGACGTCTCCGCGCGGGCCCTCCGACGTGATCGATCTGGGGGTCGGTCTGCAGAACCGGGGTCTGGGACTCGCCACGATCCAGGCGGCGTTCACGCGTCCGCTGTCCAGACGGACATCGGCGTACTTGGCGACCGGCTACCTTCGATCGGCGGAGCGCCACCCGAACGATGCCACGGCCATGGGTGTCGAGGTGCTGGCCGAGCTGCGATGGGAGGTGGCGCGCGCCATGGCGGTAGACGTCGGCGTATCGTATCTGGCCACGGGCGACTTCTACCGTGGAGGGGGCTCGCCGGACGCGCCTGACAACCTGTATCAGGTCTACTCGCGGTTCCAGCTGGAGTTCTGAATCTCGTGCCTCGTCGAGTACGCGCCACGGCCAGGATCGATGAAAGTCCGGATGAAGTGGAGTGGGGTGTACACATTCTGAGCTACGACCTCCATATCCGGCGCCCCAGCGTCGTCCCCACCCGAGAAGTTCCGTCAGGGCAGCTCACGTGCCGGGAGAGGTATACTCTCAGCGTTTTTCAAGAGAGCCATGGCACTGGACGCAGGCACCCGCCTCAGCCCGTCCGGAGGCTGGCGACACCTCGGGGAGGGGTTTCCTGTGTTGCGCGCAGACCGATCCAGCCAGATTCGAGTGACAGTGGCAGTGGCCGTAGCCATCGCGGTGTTCGCGTTGGCCGCCGTGCATGCCCAGTTCGGGACGACGCGTGTGCCCGATGCGCCGTCCAATCTCAGCGGTGCGGTCAACGGTTCCAACGTGACGCTCACCTGGACACCTCCCGCTGGCGGCGAGGCGGTCGTCTCGTACCAGGTCGAGGTCGGCACTGTCTCGGGCGCGGCCGATGTCCTCGTCTCCGACGTCGGGGCGACGACCGTCTTCACAGCACCTGGCCCGGCCGGAACATTCGCCGTCGCCGTGCGTGCGGTGAACGCGTTGGGCCAACCGGGGCCGCGGTCGAACGAGATTTTCGTGACGCTCCCTGGCGGGGGCGGCGCACGGCCCGGTGCCCCGACTAACCTCTCCGCCGTGGCCGCCGGCGGCACGGTCACTATGTCCTGGCTGGCGCCTGCGAACGGCGGCGCAGTCAGTTCCTATGAGGTGCGCGCCGCCCTGTCGTCGGGTGGTCCGGTCGTGGCGACCTTGCCTGCCGCCGGAACGAATGTCGCGGTTCCGAACGTGGCGGCCGGCACCTATTTCCTGACGGTCGTGGCGATCGGGCCCGGCGGTACGAGCGGACCATCCGGAGAGGCGGCAGTCACGGTCGGCGGCGCGCCGCCTCCACCCGGAAACAACCCGTGCGGGGTCATCGGTGCGGTCCCGGCCGCAGTGCTGCTCCCCGGCTTCACGCGCATCTTCCAGGGCACGGCCTGCTCAGGCCCGAACTCGCCGGTGGTGGAAATCGAGCTCAACCAAGGCACCTCGATTTGCAGCGGCACCGCGATCGCGGCCAACGCTCTCCTGACCGCCGCGCACTGCGTCATCGGCGGCGTGACTGCGGACACGGTGATCGTGGGCGGGACCACTGCCGTCCCTGTGGCCTCGACCCACCCCAACCCCAGCTATGACCCGAACGTCGGCGAAGCCTATGATTTGGCGGTCATCATCACCGCGGGTCCCTTGGGCGTCCCCGTCGTGCCGATTCTGACGAGCCGGGACCCGGGCGTCGGCGAGCAGATCGTGTTCGCTGGCTACGGCGGCGACCGGGACGTCGGGGGGACGCTTGGCGTGCTGCGTGCGGGCGCCAACGCAATCGCGACCGTGACACCGGACACGGTCAACATCGACTTCACTGGCGAGGGCAGCAACACGTGCGGTGGCGATTCCGGCGGTCCGATGCTGGTCATGCAAGGCACGGAGTGGGTCATCGCCGGCGTGACCTCTCGCGGTGACGGGAACTGCGAGAATCCGGGCGGCAGCGTCTTCTCGAACACCCAGTTCCCCGAGGGTCTCGATCTGATCCTCGGTACCGTGCCGGGCGTCCAGCAGCGGTGACTGCTTCAGCACGACGTACGTAGCGCGCCGGCTTCGGCCAAGCGCCAGCGTAACCCTGTCTGGAGATCCGCTCGGCTAAAGCCTTCGCGCTACGAGTGTCGGCGCCTTCTCACGTTCAGCGTTGCTTCTTCACGTACTTCTTGAGCGCGCGAGGACCGACTTCTGCGCCGTAGATGTTGCCTACGAGATCGACGGCCACGCCCTCCGCAGCCGTGAGTCACTGGCGAGCACTCTGCCATACCCGCGGCGGTTCACCTACTGGCCTCGCGCTTGTGGGGTCTTGATGGATTGCGGCGAGTTGGCTTTGGCCACGGCCTCCTCGTACTGGATCGTCTTCTGGGCGATCAGCTGGTTGAGATGATCCTCCAACGTTTGCATTCCGTACTTCTTGCCGGTCTGCATGGTCGAGGGAATCTGCGCCATCTTGTTCTCGCGGATCAACGACCGCACGGCGTCCACGGCCACGAGGATCTCCAGGGCCGCGACACGGCCTCCCCCGATCTTGGGGACCAACGTCTGGCTGATGATGCCCTGCAACGTGCCGGCGAGCTGCATGCGAATCTGAGTCTGCTGGTCGGGAGGAAACACGTTCACCATGCGGTCGATGGTCTTGGCCGCACTGGTGGTGTGCAGCGTCCCCAGCACCAGATGCCCCGTTTCGGCCGCCGTGACCGCGAGGCTGATGGTCTCGAGGTCCCGCATCTCGCCGATGAGGATCACGTCGGGGTCTTGTCGCAGCGCGCGGCGCAGGGCCTGGTTGAAGTCGGCGGTGTCGCTACCGATTTCCCGCTGGTTGATGTAACAGTTCTTATCCACGTGCAGGAACTCGATGGGATCCTCCATGGTGAGGATGTGTCCATGGGAGGTGGTGTTGATGACGTCGATCATGGCGGCAAGCGTGGTCGACTTGCCCGAGCCGGTGGGACCCGTGACCAGGACCAGGCCGCGCGGCTTGGCGGCCAGCTGGAGGCACATCTCTGGTAAGCCCAGCTCATCGAAGCTGGGGATGCGTTCGGGGATGTGTCGCAGGACCAACGAGACGGAGCCACGCTGTCGCATGACGTTCACACGGAAACGGCCCACACCAGGAAGCGAGTAGGACGTGTCGAGGTCCTTTCGCTGCTCGAACGTCTGCCAGTCCGCCTCGCTGAGAATGGCGCGGCCCAGCGCCTCGGTGTCCTCAGGACGCAATACATCCGTCCCGAGCGGTTGGATTGTTCCCGACACGCGTACGCCCGGCGGCTGGCCGACCTTGAGGTGTGCGTCGCTACCGCCCAGGCCGACCATCTGCTCCAGAAGTTCATTCACCTGCATCCCATGTTCTCCCTGCCCTCGTGTCAAGAGTCGAAGCTCTTCGAACTATCGGTGGAAGTTGGTCGAGCCATGAGCCCGAGTCCTTCCGGCTGCTGGCCGAGGATGACGTATGCGAAGACGGACAGTCCCTGGGTGGTCTGATGGTAGGTGCGTGTGCCAAGGCAAAGGCGCATGCGCAGCCAACAGAAGGCAAGACGAATCACACCATGGTGCTCTGAATACGGTCCGTAAAACCTCCATCCCTGGTTCAAACAGGGGGCGACGCCACGCATCGGGACGTCATGAGACGGACGCTCTGATTTCGATTCACGAGTCGCAGCGTATAATCGTGCCCTCCACGCATGAGTCTTGCTCCCGGCACCCGCCTCGGCCCCTACGACCTCCAGTCCCGCCTCGGTGAAGGCGGAATGGGCGAGGTCTGGAAGGCCTACGACCCGAAGCTGCAGCGCACGGTCGCCATCAAGGTCTTGAATGACCAGATCAAGGATGCCGCCAGCCGCACTCTGGCCGAAGCCCGCGCTGCCTCGGCGCTGAGCCACAACCACATCTGCACCATCTACGACGTGGGTGAAGCTGACGGCCAGAGGTTCATCGTCATGGCCCACGTTGAGGGGAAGCCGCTCAGCGAGCTGATCCCCTCGGACGGGTTGCCCCCCGAGAGCGTCATCCGCTATGGCACCCAGATCGCGGATGCCCTGGCCCATGCGCACGAGCACGGCATCGTGCATCGGGATCTCAAGAGCGCCAACGTCGTCATCACACCCGAGGCGCAGGTCAAGCTGATCGACTTCGGGATCGCGGTGCCGCTGCCGGTAATGGATGCGGAGGCCATTACTCGCACGATGGAGTCGCCGGTCAGCAGCGCGCCGATGGGGACGCTGGCCTACATGGCGCCGGAAGTGCTCCGAGGTGAGGCGGCGACGGTCGGGAGTGACATCTGGGCGCTGGGCGTCTTGCTGTACGAGATGGCGAGCGGCCGGCTGCCGTTCGACGGCGCGAGTGTGGCCGACGTGACCGCGGCGATCTTGAAGGAGTCGCCAGCCAGCCTGCGAGTCGAGGTGCCGGCGGGTCTGCGGGCGATCGCGCAACGTGCCCTGGCCAAGGAGTGCGGCCGCCGGTACGTGACGGGCGGTGAGGTGCGGGCCGCTCTGGAGGCGCTCGCTTCGTCCGGCGATGTGCACGCGACGCTCGCGTCGTCTGTTTCCACTTCATCCGCGGCGCCCTCGATCGCCGTCCTGCCGTTCGCAAACATGAGTTCGGATCCCGAGCAGGAGTACTTCTGCGACGGCATCGCCGAGGAGATCACGAGCGCGCTCGTGAAGGTCGACCGGTTGCGCGTCGCGGGGCGAACCTCCGCATTCTCGTTCAAGGGCAAGACCGGCGACTTGCGGGCGATCGGCCGCACGCTCGACGTCGGCGTCGTCCTCGAGGGCAGCGTGCGTCGAGCAGGGAATCGCCTGCGGATCACTGCCGAGCTGGTGAACGTCTCCGACGGCTACCACCTGTGGTCGGAACGGTACGACCGCGAGCTGGAGGGCATCTTCGAGATCCAGGACGAGATTGCCCTGGCGGTCGTGGACGCCCTGAAGGTGACGTTGCTCGGCGAGGAGAAGGCGGCGGTCCTGAACCATTCGACCGAGAATCCCGAGGCCTACCAGCTCTGCCTGAAGGCGCGTCACGCCTGGTACCGCTGGACGAACGAGGGCCTACAGACCGCCATGCAGCTCTTCGAGCAGGTGCTGGAGCTCGACGAGAACTATGCGCTCGCGCACTTCGGCGTGGCAGATTGCCTCTGCGTGTTGGGCACGATCGGAGGAGAGCGGCCACCGGACGTACGGAGGATGCGGTCGCACCTGGAAACGGCCCTCAGGCTGGAGCCAGGCCTGGCCGAGGCGCACGCCTTGCTCGGCGCGATCGTCGACGGGCTGTACGGGTGGAACTGGGAGTCGGCGGTGTCGCGGTGCCAGAAGGCCGTCACGTTGAATCCCCGGTCCGCCCACGTCGCCTTCCTGCACGCGTTCCCGCTGGCTTTCACCGGTCGGTACGAGGAAATGCTTCTCGCCAACAGGCGAGCCATCGAGCTCGATCCGTTGAATCCGTTCTTCAGCGGCGGTCTCGTGCAAGGCTATCTGGCGACGCGGGACTGGGATGGCGCCATCCGCCACACGTACGCCACGCTCGACCTGGCGCCCGACTCCTGGTACGCCCTGTGCTTCGGCGGACAGGCGTGCGTCGCCTCGGAACGGCTGGACGAAGCGATCGATATGTTCGAGCGCGGCGTCACCTCGTCAGAAGGCGCGGCGTACATGATCGGTCTACTCGGCCACGCGCTGGCGAGAGCCGGACGTGGGGACGAGGCGCGCCAGCAGTTCGACGTCCTTCGCGATCGGGCGACTCGCCAGTACGTGCCGCCGCTTGCCATGGCACTCATCCAGGCGGGGCTCGACCAGCCGGATGAGGCCTTCAGCTCGCTCTCTCGCGCGGTCGACGTCCACGAGGCCTGGCTGTCGCTGTTCGTCGCGATCAGTCCGACGATGGACGAGCTGCGACCGGACCCGCGGTTCGCCGATCTCCGTCGCAGCGTCGGGTTGTGATGTGGCGTTCATCCACGGTTCGGGTCGTATGCTTGGAAGACCGTCGTGACGCGGCAGATCGGCACCTCCGTTGGTCCTTACCAGATCGTCGCCCCCATCGGAACCAGTCGGACGAGTCAGGCCAGCCCGAGGTCTCGAGCGATCGAGCCGGATGAACTACGACATCGCCATCATCGGCGGCGGCATCATGGGTTCCTTCACCGCCTATTTTCTCTCGCGCACCGGCGCAGCGGGGTCGGTGGTCGTGATCGAGCCCGATTCGACATACGAGCGGGCGGCGACACCAAAGGGCGCTGGTGGCGTTCGGCAGCTCTTCAGTCAGCCTGAGAACATTCGGATGTCGAAATACTCGCTGAAGTTCTACAAGGACTTTGCGGCGACGATGTCCATCGACGACGTCGCCCCCGACATCGACTTCAATCAGCGAGGATACCTGTTCGTCGCTGGTGACGCGGGCGCTCATCAGCTTGAAGTGAACGTTCAGCAGCAGTTGCGAGAGGGCGTTAACGCGGAGCTGCTCGACCGGCCGGCTCTGAAATCCAAGTTCCCGTCACTGGGGGTTGATGATCTGACCGTCGGTTGTTTCTCCCCGGACGACGCCACGCTGACAACGGCGAGCGTGCTGGACGCCGTGCGGAACAAGGCGATGAGTCTCGGCGTGGACTATCTCGAAGACCGCGTGACGGCCCTCACGACCGACGGCACGCGAGTGCAGAGCGCCACGTTGGCCTCTGGCGCGTCGGTGCATGCGGACATGTTCGTCAATACCGCGGGCGCCTGGGCGCCGCAGATCGCAGCGATGGTCGACGCGCCACTTCCTGTCGTACCCCTGTGTCGCGTCAAACACTTCTGGACCTGCCAGGATGACATCGAACCGCTTCCGCTGATCAAGGACGAGACGGCGCTGTTCCTACGGCCGTCGGGCGGAGGGTTCATTGGCGGATGTCCAAGTTGGGAGATCCAGTCCGGCTTCAGCTTCGCGCCCGATGGCGGACACTTGACGCAATATTTCGAGGGCTATTTCGAACGGGTCGTGCGCCCGCTCCTGGCAGTCCGCGTGCCGTCTTTCCGCACCGCCCAGTGTCAGCAGAGCTGGACTGGCCACTACGCCCAGAACACGCTGGATGGCAACATGATTCTGGGACATCTCGGAGACACGGTCTCGAATATGTATGTTGCCTGCGGCTTCTCCGGGCATGGCACGATGCACGCACCGGCGGTCGGGCGTGCCCTCTCCGAACTCATGCTGGACGGACACTTTTCCACGATCGGGCTCGACCGAATGTCGTACCAGCGCGTGCTCGACAATGCCCCGTACGCCGAACAGGGGATCGTCTAGGAGACATGGCTTCGGTCAGATCGTCGCATGAAGGCCGTGGGAGCCCACGATATCAATCTACATTGAAGAGCGCCCAGCACGGGCATAGGAGCACACTGATGACCAATCTGAATCGACTCGCGGCCACTGACCTCGTCGGGCCCCACGACGCCTCCAGAGGCGACGACTTCCCTGGCTACGCCGGACGCGCCTTGCGGGTCGCGACTTTCATCACAGCGATAGCCCTCGTCGGGTGCAGCGGGACGTCCGGTGACGTCGCGGCCGGCGACCAGGACGTGCGGCCCCCTGACAGTCAGACCAGTCAACCTTCCGGTCGCGAACCGGGAGGCGACGACGCCGGCGACAGTGGTGAGGAGTCAGGGACTCAACTGGCCCTTGGTGACACGTACGACGAGATTCGAGGTGGAGCGCAGCTCGTTCTCACGTACGACAGCGGGGCCAACGCATTCACCGGAACCGTGACGAATACGACCGCCGCAACGTTGGATCGCGTGCGAGTCGAGGTCCATCTATCGAATGGGACAGAGCTCGGTCCAACGACTCCGATGGACCTTGCTCCCGGCCAGGTGCACGACGTCACGCTCGAGGCGACAGAAGCCAGCTTCTCCGGATGGAGTGCGCACGCCGAAGTCGGCAACGAGGAGCACGGCGGTGAGTCCGGGGAGAACGGCGAGCACGATGAGTCAGGCGAACGAGGCGGGGAACACGACGAGTCAGGTGAACGCGGCGACGAGCATGGCGGTCGCGAAGGGCGGGAACGCTGAGCGCACGTGATGACGGCGCGAAGCGGCTCGGCCAGCGCATGTTTACGTCGCGGCCCAGACGTTGAGGGCGCGACGCAAGGCGACGAGCTGTCCGGCATGATAGCCGCTGTGGTCAAGCAATATGAGCGCTGCCCGTAGCGTGTGATCGTGCTCCTTCTCGGCGGCGGGAACCTTCGCATAGAGGTCGAGGTCGGGATCCTCGACGATCTGCGCCATCTTTTCGATGGCCTCGAGGAGGCGCCGAGTGCTCACTGACCACGCGTCGGCCGATGGTGGTTCCGGACGTTCCGGCCAGTAGCCTTCGGGCCAGGTCCGCGCTTCATAGTTGGGATCCTGGCAGTAGGCGATGAGGTCCTCCGCCGCCAACCGCATGTGCTCGACTTGCTGCCACGCCGTGTGGCTGTGGCCCGCGACCTGTCGGCCTGCGAGTTCCATTGGGAAGCCTTCGAGCGCCGCGGAGAGTCCAGCATGGGCCTGACTATGACGAAGTTGGCGGGCGAGTGTCCCTCTCGGCTCGGCAGTGCGCATAACCACAGCATACTTGGCCGAGACGTTCGGAAGCCATGCTCAGCCCTCCGCCGGCGCACGAATCGCACCGTTCAGTTGTGGGTTCTGAGGCAGGCGCGTCGATTGCGGACCTTCCTGGCTGCCTGGACGCCGTACCGGCGAACGCGGCTATAATCCAACGGCCCTCCGTCCGTGCATCTCGCGCTCGATTTCATCTCATGGACGGCCAGCGGATGGTGCCTGGCGAGGATTAGAGAATTCCATGCAACACGAAGGAGGCGATGATGCGGCACGAGATTGAGGCGGCGAACAAGATCTTCGTGGCGGCATTCGGCCGCGGTGATGCGACGGGGCTGGCCGCGTTGTACACGGCTGATGGGCAGCTGCTGCCGACGAATAGCGACGTGGTATCAGGGACGTCCGCGATTCTGGCGTTCTGGCAAGGCGTCATCGACATGGGGCTTTCGGCGGCCACGTTGGAGACCCTGGAGGTCGAGGATTGCGGTGACACCGCCGTCGAAAATCGGGCGGTACACGCTGTTGACTGGGGACGACACCGAGGCGGATTCCGGGAAATATGTCGTGGTTTGGAAGAAGCAAGACGGTGGCTGGAAGTTGCACCGAGACATCTGGAACACGAGTCTCCCCGCGGAGTCTTAGGTGTTGCGACGAGGAGCCCGAGCGCCCCGTGTGACGATGTCACTGAGTGCAGTACCTCACGCGGTCCGTAAGGCAGCGACAGCGGGATTCACAAGAGCACTTGCGGAGGTTCCTCCTGACCGAGACTAACAGCACGATGCGCGCGGTGCGATATGTCGGCCCGCGGCAGAATTTCGAGCTGCGCGACGTGGCCATTCCCACTCCCGGCCCGGGACAGGTTCGGGTGCGCATCGCCGCCTGCGGCGTGTGCCGGACCGAGTTGCATTTGCGCGACGGATTGCTCGACCTCGGCCGTCGCGACTTCACCGTCGGACATGAGATTGCTGGCACGATCGATGCGCTGGGCGAGGGCGTGGATTCGCGCCAGCTGGACCGGCGCGTGGTCGTGTATTACTACGAGGGTTGCGGCGATTGCCGGTATTGCCGCGCCGGCGATGAGCAGCTCTGCCCGCAACCGCACGCCCAGTCTGGTTTCTCCAGCGATGGCGGCTATGCCGAGTATGTGGTCGTGCGCGCCCTGAACTGTGTGCCTGTGCCCGATGCGCTGGAACTGGCGCAGGTTGCACCACTGGGCTGCGCGGGTTCGACGGCGGTGCATGCGGGCAAGATGGCCGCGATCGAACCGGGGGAATGGGTGGTGATCCATGGCTTCGGCGGCGTAGGGCTGGCCTTGATGCAGTATGCCGCGGCCGCCGGTGCGCGCACGATCGCTGTCGGTCTCGGCGCGGCGAAGATGGAACTTGCGGGCCGGCTCGGCGCCAGTGCGGTGATCGACGCATCGATGGAGGCGGATGTGGCGGCGCGCGTGACCGCCATTACCGGCGAGGGGGCCGATGTGGTGTTCGAACTGGTCGGCACCACGGCGTCCATGCGGCGCTCGGCCGCCATGCTGCGGCGGCGTGGCCGATTGGTGATGGTGGGCTACACCGCGGAGAATTTCGAGATCCATCCAGTGGAGATGATCGTGCGCGAATTGCGCGTGATGGGCTCGGTAGGATCCACCTTGCAGGATCTGCACGAGGTGGTGGCTCTGGTGGCGGCCGGCGCCATCACGCCTGTTGTCGATCGGACGTTTCCGCTGGCGCAATTCGAGGCCGCGTTGGCGGCAGTTGAACAGCAGACGCCGATGGGTCGGGTCGTGTTGGTGCCCTGACTGTCAGCATCGTTTCCGCCGTTCTGACGCGTCGCGCTAGGTGACACACTATTCGCGCCCGCACTGGTCCGCGGAACTGAAGGCGCGGGTCTCGACGGGGCCGACTGTAGGCCGTCAGGTCATGACGCCAACTATCGGGCCGACGAGCGCTCACGGACCAAAGAAACCAGTCGGTCTCACCCAGAAACGTCCCTCCCAGACGCCGTCCGGATCGATGGTCTGCAACTCCGAGTACGCGCCCCTCGCAGCGAGGTTCAGCGCGTTGGTCACGCCAGCCATCGGCTCGAAGCAGACGAAGTTGCGGTCCTGAGCGGGTGATCCTGCCTTCGGAGCCCAGACCACGGCGGAACGCCAGTTGGGACCGAAGAGGACATCGAGCTGCTGGCGGCGGCCCTTCACGGACAGCGTCGCGCGACCGGCCGAGTCGCGCACGAGATCGGCGAACACCTCGTCCAGGTCGTGGTCCGCCAGCGCGACCGCGCCCGGATCCGGAAACAGTCGTTCGATCGGCTGCGTCTCGCCTGTTGGAAGCTTCTGCTCGTCGAGCAACCAGTGTGTGCGCGCCCCCACCGAGATTGTCCACTCGTCTCGGCGCGAGTCGGTGAGCTGAAAGTACGGATGGAACCCGACCGCGACCGGCATCGGTTCGTCGGACAGGTTGTGCAGCCGCGTGGCCACCTCGAGCATCCCGTCGCGCAGCCGGTAGGTCATCTCGATCGTGTGCGCGAACGGGAATTGCGCCATCCACGCCGGCTGCCGGTAGAAATCGAGCCGGCTCGTCGCCCACGCCGACGTCTCGTCGTCGGCCGCCTCGACGAGCCGCCAGTGCCTGGCGGTCGTCAGGAATCCGTGAATCGGCATCTCACCACGCACGTTTCCGAGCGCCATGTCGAACGCGTACCGCTGCCCGTTCGCGTGGAAGGCCTGCTCGTCGAGTCGGTTCGCCCACGGACCGAGGAACGGGATGCCACCCAGCCCAGGGTTCGTCGCGAATTGGTCGACCGACGCGTAGGGCCACCACACGACCTCCGAGCCGTTCACGGTCAGGGACACGCCGATGTTCCCGACGCCCGGTGCAATCGAGACGGCCATGCCACTTCGTCCATCCTCCAGCCGGACCAGGTCGCCGGTCTGACGGGCCGTATACGGCTGTGCCATCGCGGGCGAGCCGAGCGCGAACGAGAGCACGAGCGCCGGACCGATATCGCGGAGGATCATGATGGTTCCATCCTACCCGCGGCCGACGAGATTTTCACGAAACACGTCCCAGCATGCCTATAATCCGAGGTCCGTCGGCGTGACCTGAACGCGCAGCCGATTGAGACGATTTCGATGAGCTCGACAAGAGCGATCGTTGGCGGAGCCATCGTGTTCGGGATGACGCTACTCGTCGCGATCGCGAGCATGGGATCGCAGGCTCGACGTAGCCGCATCGACGAGGCCGCCGCCCTGTTCCAGCAGGAGTGCGAGGGATGTCACGGTTCCGACCCCGCCGGCGGGCGGGCGGTCGGCTTGTTCGATCGGGCCTGGCTCGATTCGGTCGACGATGCCGCCATCGTTGCCGCGATAGAAGGCGGTGTCCCGGACACCGACATGGAGCCGTTCGGGGGCATGCTCGATGCCGCAGAGGTGTGGGCGCTGGTGCAGTTCATCCGCGGTCGCACCGCCAGTTTCACCGAGAAGCCAGCGTTCGTCCCGAGCCCGGATGGGCTGGTCGTCACGTCGGAGCGCCACACGTTCAGGGTCGAGACGGTCGTCGACGGTCTGGAGACTCCCTGGGCGCTGGTCTTCCTGCCGGACGGCCGGATGCTGGTGACCGAGCGGCCGGGCCGCCTGCGCGTTGTTGCGAACGCGGAGCTGTCCGCGCCCGTGTCGGGCACGCCCGACGTCTGGGCGCGCCAGGATGGCGGCCTGCTCGACGTCGAGATACATCCGCAGTACGCGGACAACGGCTGGGTCTATCTCTCGTACTCGGAGGTCCTGCCCGGATACTCGCCTCCGCCCGCGGCCGAGGCGACACCGGCCACAGGCGAGGGAGACAGGAGGTCGCCGAGTCCGCCGACGATGCAGGTGTTCGTCCGAGGAAGAATCACTGACGACCACGAATGGGTCGACGAGCAGCTGATCTACCGCGCACCGCTCGAGTGGTACTCGTCCAGCGACTCGCACTACGGCACGCGACTCGTCTTCGACGCCCATGATCACCTCTTCTTCTCGATCGGCGAACGTGGGGTCATGGAGCACGCGCAGAACCTGGCCAATTCCCTCGGCAAGATTCACCGTGTCAACGACGACGGCACGGTTCCCGAGGACAATCCGTTTGTCGGTCATGACGATGCCGTGTCATCGATTTGGAGCTACGGCCATCGCAACCCGGAGGGGCTCGCCTGGCGTCCGGAATCCGGGGCGCTCTGGGAGTCCGAGCACGGCCCCAGGGGCGGTGACGAGATCAACATCGTCGAGCCCGGACGCAACTATGGCTGGGGCGTGATCTCCTCCGGGATCCAGCGAGGCATCACGGAGGTCGCGCGCGAGGGCATGGAGTCGCCGGTCGTGCACTACACGCCGACGCTGGCGCCGGCCGGGATGGCGTTCTACGACGCGGACCGCTTTCCTGGCTGGACGAACAATCTCCTCGTGGGCGGCCTGTCTGGCCAGCAACTCCGTCGCCTCGAGATCGTCGGGCGCGAGGTGACGCATCAGGAAATCCTGTTCGGCCAGCTCGGACGCGTGCGTGACGTGACGGTTGGCCCGGACGGTTACGTGTACGTCGCGCGGCAGGATCCCACTGGCGAGGGCACCACCGTGCCGTTGACCGCCTCGACGCCGGGTTCCGTGCTCCGGCTCGTGCCTGTCGACGAATGAACCAGGAGGCCTCAATGCGGCGTTTCGTTTGTCGACCGGCAATGGTATTCGCGCTCGGCACGCTCTCGGCGTGCGCTGATGACGGACCCCCAATCAACCCGGTCGTCGATCAGACGCGCCTCGGGATCGGAACGATCGAGCGTCTCGATCCTGCCCTGGACGCGATCGTGCCGCGCGACGCGGTTTTCGAGTTCATCTCCGAAGGTGCCGACGGGGAGCAGTGGACCGAAGGGCCCGTCTGGGTACCCGCTCTCGAATCCCTGCTGTACTCGGAGATCCCCAGCAACACCATCTACTCATGGCGGGAGGGCGAGACGCCCTCGGTGTGGCTGCGCCCCTCGGGCTACACGGGAGAGGTCGACCGAGGAGGAGAGAAGGGGTCGAATGGCCTGGCCCTCGACCTGGAGGGGCGGCTCCTGCTCGCTCAGCATGGGGACCGTCGCGTTGCCCGACTCGACGCGTCGTGGGATGAACCCGAGTCCCGCTTCGTGACACTGGCCGATGCCTTCGCGGGGCAGCGATTCAACTCGCCGAATGACATCGCCGTCCGGGCGAACGGGGACATCTATTTCACGGATCCGCCCTACGGACTGGAGCAGGGCACCGACGACCCTTCGAAGGAGCTCGACTCGCAAGGTGTCTATCGGGTGGCCGTCGACGGCACGGTCGCGTTGCTGACGGACGAACTGTCCCGGCCCAACGGCATCGCCTTCTCGCCCGATCAGCGAATCCTCTACGTATCGAGTTCCTCCCGCGATTCCCCGGTCATCATGGCCTACGACGTCGAGCCGGGAGGCGGCCTGGCACGCGGTCGCGTGTTCTTCGACTCGTGGGGCGATGGCATGGCCGTCGATCGGCGCGGCAACGTGTACGTCGCGGGTCCCGAGAAGGGCGTGCTGGTCATCGCGCCGGACGGGACGCACCTCGGGAGCCTCCTGAGCACCGACCGCACGTCGAACTGCGCATTCGGGGACGATGGCTCCACGCTCTACGTCACCGGCGTGGACGTATGGCGGATCCGGCTGACCGTGACGGGCGTTGGTTTCCAGGCCAGCTGATTCGAGGAGCTGAAGGCGCGGGTGCCGACCAATTGACATGCCGTGAGAGGCAGGCACGACGCATGGCCGGCTCCTTGAGCCGTCGTCGAGGCGCAGCGGACTCTATCATTCACCGCGATCTGAAGCCCGCGAACATCAAGGTCACGCCGCAGGGCGTCGTCTAGCTTCCGTTCTGCTTGAGCTCAACACGAATCAACTCGAGCGGTACGTCTCCCTGTGTTTCGTTCGCATGGACGTCGCCACCGTCTGACCACGCTGCGGCGCCGGCGGTCGTCTCGGCCTCGGCTTCTTCGCCGTCGTCGGTCCAGGAGTGCACGGTGGCACTGGAGAGTATGACGCTGACGCCCGACAGATGGCTGTGCATCGGTGTCTTGTAGGCGGGCGGATAGGTCATCCGCACGACGCGGACCTGGTCGTTCTCGAACTCCACCTTGTGATGCTCCGGGTCGACGCTTACCGCGTCGTTCGCCGGTACCGGCACCGCGTTGGTCCCGTTCCCTTTGAGCTCGACACGAATCAGCTCCAGTGCCACGTCCCCCTGCGTTTCATTGGCGTGGACCGCGCCGCCCTCTGACCAGGCGGCGGCGCCCGCGGTCGTCTCCGCCTCGGACTCCTCGCCGCCGTCGGTCCAGGAATGCACGGTGGCAGTGGAGAGGATGACGCTGACGCCCGACAGATGGCTGTGCATCGGCGTCTTGTAGGCGGGCGGATAGGTCATCCGAACGACGCGGACCAGGTCGTTCTCGAACTCCACCTTGTGATGCTCCGGATCGACGTCGACTGCATCCTGGGCTAGTCCAGGGACCGCCAGTCCGAGAAACAACGTCACGATGAGTGCGAAGCGCATATCGGAATCTCCCTTCTGGAACTTCTTGGTGCCAATCAGCCAGCGGCTAGGTCTCACCCAGCCGTGCCGAGACCTGGAGCGTCGCGTATATTGCCTGAGCGCGGGACTTCAGTTCCCGCGACCTCCCGTTTCTGCTCGCCGTCCTCCACCTACGGCATCGCCAAGACATTTCGCGCCTGGACGAGGTGGTCGTAGATTTCGTTCTGGGCGGCGCAGTCCGTGATCCAGTCGCGGCCCGGGCCGTTTCCGTCCGGAGCCCCTCGAAGCGGGCACCCATCGGTGCGAATGATCGACTTGTCGAGCTTGTCGACCGCTTTGGCCAGCTTGTTCTTCTGAATGGCGCGCACCGCCTGGCCCAGGAAGTTGCAGAGTGCCCGCTGATTCCCCTTCGTCGTCACCTGATTCGGGGAGAGCGCGCTGATGAGGTCGCAAGCCGCCACGATGTGGAACTCCGCGAAGCCCGTCACGGTGGTTGCAGTCACGTCGACCGCGTCTGGAGTTCCCGGGCCGATGAAGTCACTCACTTCAAGGTCCACCGCGTAGAGCCCTTCGAGATCCGGGACGAAGGTTGGCATCGCCGTGTTCGGACCGCTCAGCGTGGCAGCGCTGCCTGACGGCACGGTCGTGAACGTCCAGCCGTAGGTCAACGAATCCATCTCGGGATCGGTGCTGCCGCTACCGTCGAGGAACACCGGCGTGCCGACGATGACGAGCTGGTCCGCGCCGGCCGCGGCCGTGGGCGCCATGTTGGCACTGCTCACAACCACAGCGTCGGCATCGCTTTCAAGGCCCCCCTCATCCGTGACGATGAGCTCGACCTCGTACGTGCCCGCGACGTCGGCCACGAAGCTCGGCGTCGCTGAACTGGCGTCGGCAAGCACCGCAGACGAGAGTGGCGGAAGGCCGGTGGGAGTGAACGCCCAGGCGTAATCCAGGTCCACGCTGGCTGTGTCGTCGTCGAACGAAGCGGTGCCGTCGAGGTTGACCGTGTCTCCCGCCCGAATTGACTGGTCGGGACCCGCATCCGCCGTCGGGGCCACACCGAGCCAACCGTTCTGCTCAGTGTGGGGGTAGTTGTCGACAAAGCCGGCCTGGAACTCGAGCGCGTCATCGCAGAAACCGTCGATGTTGACGTCACTGCAGCCTTCGACCACATCGTCGTAGCTGCTCCAGTAGTTGCCGCCATCCGGCAGGCCCATTGTCGAAGGCGTTGCCGCTTCCGCCGGTGACCCTGATTCCCTGGCCTCCTCCGATGAGGTTGTTGTTGTAGGCGATCGAGTTGGTCGTGGCCCTGGTCGCCGACGCAGTGTCGAATCGGATGCCGAACATGTTGTTGGAAACCGTGTTCCCGAACACGCTGATCACGTCGCCGATCACCGTGATGCCGCTGCTGGGATGACCGCTACTCGTGTTGCCGGAAACGATGCTTGCGTCGGCATTCAGCACGATGCCGTGCGTCTGCACCGCTCCGCCGCTATTCTACGCGGTGTTGCCATGGACGGTGATCTCGGAGGAGCGGGTGACGCCGATCCCGCGGCCTCCGTTACCCGGGACGCCGTTGTCCGTCGTCGTGTTGCCCTCGATCAGCGTGCCCGCCGACGAGTCGACGGCGATACCCACGGTGTAGTTCTGGGAGGCGTCGTTGCCCGTGATGGTCGCGTTCGAGGCCCCGATGGAGATGCCGTAGCTGAACCCCGACACGGTGACTCCATCGATCCGGGCGCCGCCGGCGACGACCGAGATGCCGGCCCAGAAGCCGGCGGCGCCCCCCGGTCCGATGATGGCGTGTCCGTTGCCGAGAAGGGTCACGTCCGCACCATCGATGACGATGCAGTGAACGCCCGTTGTTGAGGTGGAGATGTCAGCGCTGAGCACATACGTCTCGCCTGGCACGGAGAGTGTCCCGCACGTGGAGACCGGGGTCTGGGCGAAGGCCGTCGAGGTGGAGAGGAGCGAGAGCGTGCCGACTGCGACGACCAAATACCGAACGCCCACCGCACGCCGTCGACGACTGGTGGAACAACAAGCATGCATCGTTGCCTCCGTCGTGCAAGGAGCGTCGGCGCCAGCCCCGCCCTGCTGGGCGGGGTCGCTGCTCGACTAAGTTACGTGAGAGGGCTCGATCGTAGCACTGGCCGACGCAAAGTCAAGGCGGCCCCAACTTGGACCTACTGGAATGCTTCCAAAGGCGAGTCAGCCCATAGGAGCTGTCGCGGGGTGCAATCCACGCACACTAGCCGACGGAGAACGCGACACCTGGTCACGTCGTGCCGCGAGCTTCCAGGGGCATGACCCAGGAGAGACTGCCATGAGAGCTTCGATGGTCAAGACCGCTTGCCTTGCGTGCTTGGGTGTATGGATCCTCCGGCGTCGCGCAGAGCCGTGCGCGGCCAGCGGTATACTCAGGCTTTCGTTTTCCTGATAGCCATGTCGCTTGAAGCCGGCACACGAAGCTGGATCGCGATGTCGCCCCGAAGGTCCTCCCCGAAGCCTTCGTCACTGATATCACGCGCCTGATACACCTCCCCCTTGAACCGTACCGGCTTTGTCGGAGGGCCTATTCCTTGAGAGGATGGGTTCCATGGCACGAGCAAGTCGGTATGCCCCCGAGGTACGAGAGCGGGCCGTTCGCATGGTCCGGCAGCACGAAGCCGAGTACGCGTCGCAGTGGGCCGCGATCGGGTCGATCGCGAGCAAGCTGGGGTGCACGGCGGAGACGCTGCGCACATGGGTGCGGCAGGCGGAGCGGGATGCGGGGCAGCGCGCCGGGCTGACGACGGACGAGCGGCACCGGCTCAAGGAGCTGGAGCGCGAGAATCGCGAACTGAAGCGGGTGAATGAGATCTTGCGCAAGGCGTCCGCGTATTTTGCCCAGGCGGAGCTCGACCGCCGAGCGAGATGATGGTCGGCTTCATCGACGACCATCGCGATGTCTATGGGGTCGAGTCGATCTGCGCCACGGTGCCGATCGCCCCGTCGACGTACTTCCGGCACAAGGCCCGGGCCGCGGATCCCACGCGTCGTTGCGCCCGGGCCCACCGGGACGACGAGCTGCGGCCCGCCATCCAGCGCGTGTGGGACGAGAACTTTCAGGTGTATGGTCCGCGGAAGGTCTGGCGGCAGCTCCGTCGGGAAGGGGTCCGTGTCGCGCGCTGTACGGTGCACCGACTGATGCGCGAGATGGGGCTGGCCGGCGCTGTGCGGGGCCGCGCGTGGGTGACGACCACGCACGGGCACGCGGCCACGGATCGGCCGCGCGATCTCGTCGAGCGAGACTTCACCGCGACGCGGCCGAATCAACTCTGGGTCTCCGACTTTACGTACGTGGCCACGTGGCGCGGCTTTGTCTATGTGGCGTTCGTGATCGACGTGTTCGCCCGACGGATTGTCGGCTGGCGCGCGTCCGCGTCGTTGCGTACCGACCTGGCGCTCGATGCGCTCGAGCAGGCGATCCACGATCGTAGCCACGCCGAGACGGGCGACCTCGTACACCACAGCGATCGAGGCACGCAATACCTCTCGATTCGTTACACCGAGCGCCTGGCCGAAGCGGGCATCGAGCCGTCCGTCGGCAGCCGGGGCGATTCGTATGACAACGCCCTCGCCGAGACGGTGATCGGGTTGTTCAAGACGGAGGTGATTCGGCGACGCGGCCCGTGGCGGAGTCTTGAAGCGGTGGAATTCGCCACGCTCGCGTGGGGCGATTGGTTCAACACGAAGCGGCTGCTCGAACCGATCGGGTACGTGCCGCCGGCAGAGTACGAAGCGCGCTACTATCAGCAGGCGGCGGTGGCCTGAGTCACGTAATTCGCTCTCCGAAGATCCCGGTACGATTCACCCATGCCGCCTGCGCCGATCTGGGCGGTCACCGTGTACGGGCCGAGACGTCTGTTGGTCTTGCCGGTGGGCCAGACTGAATCCAGTGAACCAACCCGCCCTCAGATCAACGTCGTCCTGAATTGGCACCAGGAGTTGATGGATCGGGTGCCGGTGCCGTGAGCTTCGCTCACGGAATGGCCACGGAAGTACCACGGAATGATCACGGAATGATCACGGAATGGCCACGGCGCGCTACTCGCTCAGGTGCTCCCGGAAGAAGCCGATCGTGCGGTTCCAGGCGAGCTTGGCGGCGACTTCATTGTACCGAGGCGTGGAGTTGTTGTGGAAGCCGTGCAGCGTGCCCTCCAACAGCTCCATCTCGTAGGTCACGCCATTGGCCTCGAGCGCGGCCTCGTAGTCGGGCCACATGGCATTGATGCGCCGGTCAGTCCCGGCGTAGATGATCAGGAGCGCTGCCTCGATCTTCGGCACGTCCTCGGTCGCGGCCGCGGCACCGTAGAACGGCACGCCCGCGTCGAGGTCGGCGCCCAGCGCCACAGCGAGTCGGTTGGTCATGCCCCCGCCCCAACAGTAGCCGGTCGCACCGAGTCGACCGTTCGATAACGCGTGTGACTTGAGATAGCGCGCGCTGTTGATCATGTCCTGATCCAGCTTGGCGGGCTCGAGGCTCCGCTGCAGCTGACGGCCGTCATCGTCGTTGCCGGGATAGCCGCCGACCGGCGCCAACCCGTCCGGAGCCAGCGCCAGGAATCCCGCGACAGCGGCACGCCGGGCGACGTCCTCGATGTGCGGATTCAGTCCCCGGTTCTCGTGAATCACAACGACCGACGGAAACGGTCCGTCGCCGGTCGGCTGCACGAGATACCCGCGCATCGTGCCCGAGGTGCCACCCGGCGACGGGTACTCGACGTACGTGCCCTTGAGTCGCGTGTCGGTGAAGGAGATGGTCTGGGCCTCCACGTAGCGGGGCATCATCGCCTGGGCCATAGTCAGGCCACCGCCCACGACCGTGAGGGCCGCGGCCCGGTTGAGGAACTCCCGCCGGTCGATCTCCCCGTGGCAGTACTCGTCGTAGAGGTCGTAGACTCGCTCATCGATCGGTTGCACTTCGTTCTGCCGGTTGACAGGCATCGATCTGGCTCCTTGAGGTCACTCACGCGCCGCTCGGCGCGTTGGTGCGTCCGGTATTGTCGGTCCGAGAATCCAGACAAGTATAGGCGCTGGACTCGGTAGCCGCGCCAGCATAATCGCCTCGCACCCGACAGCCATGAGGCCTCGGGTGGATCTCGTCGAACCTCCGGCCGTCCCCACCCGAGAAGTCCTGCTGAGGTGCGTACGTGCGCTATGCTAGGGCGTCTTCTGACAGCTATGTCCTTGGAAGCCGGTACCCGGCTCGGCCCGTACGAGGTGACCGCCCAGATTGGCGCGGGCGGAATGGGTGAGGTGTATCGGGCCAGAGACCCGAAGCTGAACCGCGACGTGGCGTTGAAGGTGCTACCCGACGACTTCGCCACGGACCCCGAGCGGCTGGCCCGGTTCAAGCGCGAGGCGCAGGTGCTGGCGTCGCTGAACCACCCGAACATCGCCGCCATCTACGGCCTGGAAGACAGCGGCGAGACACATGCGCTGGTACTAGAACTCGTCGAGGGCCCGACGCTGGAGGATCGCATCGCTCGAGGTGCGATCCCCCTCGACGAAGCCCTGCCCATCGCGAAGCAGATCGCCGAAGCACTAGAAGCCGCCCACGAGCAAGGCATCATCCATCGCGATCTGAAGCCAGCCAACATCAAGGTCACGCCGGACGGTGTGGTGAAGGTGCTGGACTTCGGGCTGGCGAAGGCGCTGGACGTTGGGGTCAATGGGGCGAGTGGGGTGAATGGGGCCAGTGGGGAAGCGCGTGCCGACTCGCCGACGGTGAGCATGACGGCGGCGGCCACGAAGATGGGCATGATCATGGGCACTGCGGCCTACATGTCACCAGAACAAGCGCGTGGCAAACCCGTCGATAAGCGGACGGACATCTGGGCCTTTGGAGCCGTCCTGTTCGAGATGCTGACGGCGACCAAGCCGTTCCCCGGCGATGACATCTCACAGACTTTGGCGCGAGTGATCGATAGGGAACCAGACTGGGCTGCGCTCCCCGCCACCCTGTCGCCGGGCCTCGACACGTATCTCCGGCGTTGTCTGCAGAAAGATCCGAAGCAGCGGGTGCAAGCCATCGGAGACGTGCGGCTGGCGCTCGAAGGTGCATTCGAAGCGGCAGGGTCGGTGGCGACGGATGGCTCAGGACCAGTTGCTCTGGCGCTCTGGCAGCGCCCCGTACCTCTGGTGGCTGCTGCTGTGCTCTTGATCGTCGGCAGTGGTCTCACGGGCTGGAACATGCGACCAGCCCTGCTGACCCGGCCGGTGGCACGGTTTCCCATCGTTCTTCCTCCTGGGGGGGGTGATGGATTTGGCCCACTCCGAACTCGCGATCTCCCCCCAGGGGAACCATGTGGCGTTCGCGGCGAATGGTCAGTTGTACCTTCGGGCGCTCGGCGAGATGGTCGCCATGCCGCTTCGAGGTACCGAGGGTGGGACGGAACCGATCTTCTCCCCAGACGGGCAATGGCTGGGCTTCTTTGCGGAGGGGCGGCTCAAGAAGGTATCGGTGGGCGGCGGAGTCCCGGTGACATTGGCCGAGGTCACCGCGATGCCCTTTGGCGCGTTCTGGACTCCCGATGACGACATCCTTTACAACGACTACACCAGCGGGGTGTATCGGGTTCCCGGTGTTGGCGGCACCCGAGTTGGTCATGTCAGTTCAGGACGCTCAGAGTGGCTTCGTGAAACCGCAGCTGCTCCCTGGCGGGGGGGGGCCTGTTTTCGGCCTACCCGAGTGGAGACGTGGCCGTGCAGTCGCTGCTCAGCGGAGAGCGTCGGGTGCTCATTGAAGGCGGGGGCGGCGATGCGCGATACGTGGCGACGGGGCACCTGCTGCACGTGCTGGACCGCACGGTGCTGGCGACACGGGAGACTGGCTCTGACACCGGCAACGCGGTCGCCCGGGCCGTTGCTGGTGACGGGGTTTCGAGAGGTGAATGGGGAACTCTCCCCGGACGGTCGGTGGCTGGCGTATGAGTCAGACGCATCGGGGCAGGGTGAAATCTACGTCCGGCCGTTCCCGGACGTGCAGGAGGGGCTCTCGCAGGTGTCCACTGACGGTGGTATCCACCCGCTGTGGGGGCCGGACGGGCGTGAGTTGCTCTACCGAAGCTTGCGTGGCAGTCTGGTGGTCGTGTCGGTGGAGACCGACCCCAGCTTCAGACCCGGCAACCCGGAGGTGCTGTTCGATGACGGCTATTTCCGGGTAGTCCTGCGGTGGAGGCTGATTCCTTGGGTGTCGCTTGCGGCCGTCGTCGTGACAAGAAGTGCCTAGGTGTCTTCCGCGTTCATGTAGATGATGTCGTCCCAGGGATGACGATAGAGGTTCTGGGAAAGACGCTTCTGGTCCATCACATGTCCGATGATGCCGATTGAGCGGCCGATCAGGAATAGGCCGTTGAGCGAACCCAGTTTGAAGATATTCTCGATTTCATCTTCATCGAACAGCTCGGTGGTATACAACATATCGAGAAAACTCACAGCGATGCAGCCGTCCACGTTGAGAATGAGATTTCCCTTCTTCTTCGTGGTGACTTTCTCGACTTCGAGCGCATAGTTCAGATACTTGCAGCTTCCGAAATGCGTCCGGGCATAGGCTTTGATGAGTTCGACCCGCCGATCAGGATTGTCAACCGACTTGACGCGGTGACCGATGCCCGGAATCGGCATGTTCCTGCCCTTCATATCTCCCACGAACTTGTCCGCCGGGATTCCTTGATCACAGGCCTCTTTCAAGAAGTGCGCCGAACTGTCGATCGCTCCTCCGAAACGCGGGCCGATAGTGAGCAGCCCGGAGGTCAGTGCGGATACCACGTCTTTCCCGGCGCGCGCGGCGACCATCGCGTTATGCGCTCCGGACACGGCCGGACCGTGATCGGCGACGAGCACCAACAGCATATCGAGAAAATCGCAGGCGTATCGAGGCAGCTGCTTCTTGAACCACAGCAGCCCGATCGTGCCGCCGATGCCGAGGCGTTCGGTGATGATGTCGGATATTTTCACCCCGTTGTACGTCAGTTCTTCTCCGCGATCGTCAGAGATCGTCGAGATGAAGCTCGTCGAGCGGCGTACCAGCCCCTTTTTCTCCGCGTCTTTGAGGTCTAGCGGGATGCGCACCGGCTCCGGGGCCTCGATTGCAGCGAGCTGACCCTTGCGTATCAGGTCTTGATAGACCTCATGAATGATCTCTCCCAGATCGTCGTAGGACTGTGGAACAAGCGCGCCGGCGGATCGAAGCTCACGGTTCTTTTCGTAGGCCGTTTCTCTCTCGACATCGGCTCGTGCGCCGGCGTGACCGAACTGTACTTCTCCGGGCAACAGCCGGGTGCAGGTGCCTATGGTCCAGATCACCAAGGGTTTGGTGATGCGCTTTGCGCGAAGCGCATCTGCAATCAGATACTCTCCTTCACCTCCGACTTCACCAAGTGCGACCAGCATCTTGATAGCCGGGTTCGCCTCGAAGCGAAGCAGGTGGTCGAGCAGTGTCGAGCCGGGGTAGCTGTCGCCGCCGATCGAAATGCCTTCGTTCAGCGCGGGATGAAAGGCGGCTTTGCCGCGTGTCGGTCCGCAGGCGAGTGACAGGATGTTGTACATCTCATTGGACATACCACCGGATTTTGATACGAAACCGACACGGCCGGGGGTGTAGAGCTTTCGCTCGATGATGTTCTCGATCGAGCCGGCGGCGTTTCCGATTTTGAAGCATCCGGGCTTGATGCCTCCAACCGTTGCCGGACCGATGATCCATTTCTGTTCACCCTGAGCAATCGCAATCAACTCTTTGGTGCGGCGTTCGGGCACGCCTTCGGCAATTATTGCCAGCGTTCGAATGCTCGGCTCGAACAGAGCCTCTTTGGATGTTTCAAACGATGAGCGAAATGACGCGAAGTTGATGAACACGTCTGCTTCCGGGTGCCGCTGGGCCGCATCGTGAGTCGTGCGGTAGATAGGCAGGAGAATCTCCTTCCCGCCCCAGAAGCATTTGTGGAACCCCGGACGGGATGCGTACACGATCGCGGCAATCGAGGGAGTGCTTCGGCGGCACGCGTAGTCGAAGTCGAGCATGCGTTGGATGGCCGCGGGCTGAAAATTATACAGAATCGCTCTGGTGCTTCTGCCGAACAACTCGTAGTGGGGAAGCATCGGAGGTTGTTTACTCACGGGGTTCGATTCCTCAGGGGGCTGATCTCTGAGGGTGGTAGCCATGGTGCGGCCTCTCATCTACGCGGTCGGCGCGTCAGTCACGATCTTGGTCATGTGCGTCTCCGATCCATACACCCGGAGCGGAATGCCGAGTTCCTGTCCAAGACCCTTCATCAGGAGCAGTCCTTCTTTGTGGTTCGGTCCCCCCCGGCGCACATATATCTGAGCTCCCACTCGCTTTAGTTCGTCCGCGAATTCGCGAATCGCCCGGCAGATGCCGCCAAATGTCTTTGAGACATCCGTGAAGTTGGCGATTCCTCCGCCGACAAGCAGCACCTTATCGCGTCCCGCGGGGTCTTTCTCTCTGGTCATCAGGCTGAGCACCGTGCGGGCGTACTCGTAGGTTTCCTCCTCCGATGGATTTCCTGAGTATTCACCGTAATTGGCGAGCTCTTCGCCCCAGCCGAGGTCCGCCACGGTATCGGCGTAAATCACTGAAGCTCCGCCTCCTGCGACCATGGTCCACACCCGTACTTGTGGCTGAAGAATGGTGAGCTTCAGCGAGGCGCCGCTGTCGGCATCGAGCCGGCTGATAAATCGCTCCTCTTCGGTCACCGCCCGGCCGAAGGGGGGAGGGAAGGTCAGCTCTCCCCACAAAGCGCCGCATTCGAACTCGGCAGTATCGTCAAGCTTGGCCGCCAAATCCAGCAGGGCGACCTTTTCTTCAACGAATGCCAGGGGATTGATTTCTAAGTAGACAAAGGAAGCGTCGGTGTACACGCGAAACAGCGCCTTGACGAACCGCGCAATCACAGGCCGGCGATCTGCGGGGATATTTGAAAGGAGCGCGTGAACAGCAGTCGATTCGTCGATGTCCTCGAGAATGCCCACTGCCAGGCGCTTGGCTTTGTCATCGACATCGCCTACAGCCACACCGCCTTGGTGATGGAACAGTATTTCCGCTCCTTCCCGGGTGCTGCGAATAGCGAGATAGTATTCGTCCTCCTCCCGGTGCGGTATGAACGGTTCAACGATAAAGTGCGTGAGCTGTGCGCTCATCCCGTCAGCGTTGATGATCGAGTGCATTCTCTCGCCGATCCACTGTTCGACTTCATTCCACGAAGCATCGAGCAGGATCAGCGCATTATCGCCTGGACGCTTGATGAGCTGGTCGGGTTTCGCGACGAGTCGTCTCTCGGTGACCCACGGATGAGCCTGCTCGAGTTCGTCGAAGGAGGACTCTCGATGGACCTGGAGTGGTTGCGGGGCAAGAAAATCGCTGCGATCGCTCAAGTGTGTCGGCACATGACGGCCCAGCATGGATTTCCCATCGAACTCGCGAATCGCTTTGTGTGCCATGGCTTCGAACCTTACACCCGAGTGCTACTCAGGGGGACCACGAGATCAGCGTAGGCCTGCCGGCATATCCATGATGGCGGTCGCCGGGCGTACACCTTGACGCCCACATTCTGGCCAGTGCAGAAGCCCGACCCCCAACAGCAGCATGTTTGCGACGTAGACGCTCTGTCCTCCCTCCGCTCGGAAACGGCGACCGTCATACTGCCTGCTTGTCCGTGTCGCACGAAGACTCAAGAATCGGCAACGGCGATTCTCTTGAAGTTCTTCGATTTCGCTTTCGCCACGGCTTCGCGCGCCGCGTCTGTGACGTTGAAGATTTCCAGCGATTCGTCGGTCGGCGCCCCGACCGGGGTCAGAGCCACATCGGTGTAAGGCGTGACTTGGGCCTCGCGTTCGACGCGCCTTCGCAGCATGTCCAGCCGCAGGAAAAACCCGCCGTGCGAGACGTGCTGTGACACTGTCTCCCAGATTCTCGCCGGGTGGAATAGCAATGGATGGGCTCGCTTCATTCCCGGGCGACGCAGATGCCTCACTTTGCGCCGGACGATTCCGCCTTGTAGCGGATGCACGCCGTCGTACTTGTAGCTGCCATAGAACTGAAGAATTGCCAGCGACATCCGCTTGGCGCCTGCACCGCTGGTCTGAGCCCTCCGCAAGAGTGTTTCGATGTGCTCGGGACTGTAATACAGGTGCCACGCCCGGTCATAGATGTCGGCCCACTGGTGGTCTGTCATCTTTCCGTGCTGCTGCGTCACGTGCTCGAGGTCATACTTGTTCATATCCGGATCCATCCACGTCCCCGCGGCATCCAGCTGTTTGTGATCGGCCGAGCCGGGAAGCGGAGTCAGAATCATGAACTCGAGAATATCGATTGGCAGCTCGTCTTGGATGAGGCGAATGTCGCGTTCGATTGATTCGGGCGTATCGGCCGGCAGGCCCAGAATGTAGCCGGCGTAGGTGACGACGCCGAGATTTCGCCACGCTTGCAGCATCGATCGATACTCGGTGATTTGATTTTGTGGCTTCTTGGCAGCCGCGAGATTCTCAGGGTTGATGTTCTCGAGTCCGATAAACACTCGATTACAGCCAGCGTGAGCCGCCTTTTCGATGAAGCCCGGGATCGTGTGACACATCGTGTCGACTTGGATCAGGAACTTGACACGAATGCCCTCTGCCTCGCGCAACTGGATCAGCCGGTCAAAGATGGCTTCCCAATTCTTGTTCCGCGCCATGTTGTCATCGGTGATGAAGAAACGATTCACGTCCCGCGCGTAGTAATCGCGAACGAGCTTTTCCACATCGTCAGCGCTTCGGTAGCGCGACGTGCGCCCCTGCACGTTTATGATCGTGCAGAAGCTGCACAGAAACGGGCAGCCGCGTCCGACGTCGAACGGGGTGAAGTGCAGATAGCGCTTGGCAATGCTGTGAGGCAAGTAAGGAGTGACTTGCCCTTGCAGATCGGGCAAGTCGAGCGTGAAGTCGTACAGTGGTTCGAGTCTGTTCTCGTAGGCGGCTTGAAGCAACTGCTCCATGCGCCCTTCCGCTTCGCCCGCGAAAAGGCTGACACCCATCTCCTGCATGTGCCTGATATCGTTCGGCAGCTCGGGCAGCATGGCAATACAGCCGCTGACGTGAAAACCCCCGATCGCGACCTGGATACCGGCTGCACGAAATTCTTTGGCAAGCTCGAAGGCACGCGGAAACTGATTCGTTTGCACACCGGCCAACATGACCAAGCCGTTGCCCGCCGCGCGAATTCGTCTGATGATCTTTTTCACCGGAATGATCGTGTGGCATTCGTCGTAGCCATTGAGGACGATGTCAACGTCTTCACCGAGCACGTTTCGACTACGGGCATCTTCGAGCAAGCCGAACAGGCATGCCAGCGAGTTCGAGGGCACGAAAGCCCGCACCCACTGAATCACATAACCGTCGTCGTCGTAATGCGACGGCGTGATCACCTCGACAACAAACCGTTTCTTGCCTTTCGATGACGTTGATGACGTGACCATCCCGCTTCCTTCGCTCGTGCGCGTGGTAGCCGTGAATCAGCTTCTACTTCGCCGACTATAGTCGGGCTGGCTCAGCGTGAATCGAAACGGACCAGCGCCCTGTCGATCATGTCGATCCGTGGTCGGCCGGACGCCGCCATGCTTCTGGCGAGCTCGGTCTGGAGCAGCTCGATGACCGTCTGCACGCCGACGGCTCCGTAGGCCGCCAGGCCCCACATCGGCGGTCGAGTCACCATGACGGCTGTCGCGCCCAGGGCCAGACCCTTGAGAATGTCGGTCCCGCGCCGGAAGCTCCCGTCGACGAGCACCGGCACCTGACCAGCGACGGCCTCGGCTATTCCCGGTAGCACGTCGATGGGCAGCGCGCCACCGCCTGGCACCAGGCCACCGTGGCTCGAGACGACGACCCCCTGCGCACCGTGCTCGAGGGCCGACCGCGCGGCATCGGCATTCAGGAGGCCCTTGACGACGACCGGGACGGTCACGACCTGGCACAGCGCTTCGACGGCTTCCCAATCGATCCGCACCGGAGTGCGGGTGGTCGAAACGCCCACGGTGATGCACAGCACCCGGCAGCCGGCATCCACGGCGCCGGCGACGGCGTCTTGCGTCGCACCAGCGTCGCCGTCCACGTAGACCTGATACCAGAGCGGTTCGGTCGCCCGCGCCGCAAGCTGTTCAATCGGGTGAGTCGACTCGCGGCTGGCGACCATGACCGCCTTGGCGGCCGAGGCCCCCCGCACGGTCGCGAGCTCGCCCTCGGCGTGGAGCGTACCCTGGTTCGCGACGGGGCCGACGATGATCGGCGCAAACATCTCGTAGTCGAAGAGCTCGGTCGTCAGGTCGAGGTCGGTCGCGGGGATCATCAAACGTTGGCGGAGCGTCATGCGTTCGAACGACTGACGCGCCCCACCGCTGATATCCGCGAATCGTTCGGGTGCCAGCCTGAGTCGGGCCATGGCCTCGAACTCCGGGACGTTGACCAGCTCGTCGACGGGTGCGAGACGGTCCGCCAGGAAGTCTTGCATGTTCCCCTTCAGCTCCCCTCTCAAGTGTCCCGGCATCTCATGGGAAATGGGTCATCACGATACTTCGATCGATCGCCGCGATTGTCGTCTGGCCCACCGCGCCCATCGCCTGGCGCAATTCGGCGTTGGTCAGCTCGATCACCTTCTGCGCGCCAAGTTCACCGAACGCGCCGAGTCCCCATCGCGACGCACGCCCGAGACAGACGGCGTCTGCACCCAGCGCCAGGGCCTTCAGCACGTCGGAGCCGCGTCGAAATCCGCTATCGATCAAGACGGGCACCCGACCCGCCACCGCCTCGACGACCTCTTCGAGTACCTCCAGGGTCGACGGCCCGTAGTCGAGTGCACGGCCGCCATGGTTGGATACGACGATACCGTCCACCCCGTGATCGAGGCACCGGATGGCTCCCTCGCCGGTCAGGATTCCCTTCGCCACCATGGGGACCTCGATCATCGGCCGGATGTCGTCGAAGTACTGCCAGTCGTACCACAACCGACTCTCGCGGACGCGATACGGGTTGGCCGAGTTCCGCCGTCCCGGGTTCGCCTCGCGCGGAGCGCCTCCCAAGTTTCGGTCGTGCAGGTCACGCTCGTAATATGACGCCTGTTGATCGATGGTCACCACGACGGCGCCACAGCCGGCGGTCTGGACCCGATCGAGCGTTTCGCGACTGAGGTCTAGGTCACGTCTCGGATAAAACTGGAACCAGAGCGGTCCGGTAGCGGCCTGGGCCACCTCTGGAAACGGCACACTGGAGACGTTGCTCACGATCATGGTCGTCGCCGTGCTCGTCGCGGCGCGGTACATCCCGAACTCCCCATCGGGATGCAGGTCGCGCTGGCGCGCCGTCGGGGCGAGCATGATGGGGCTATCCATCCTGACGCCAAATAGTTCAGTGGACGTCTCGACGGTCGTCGGGTGTGCGCCTCCGCCGGCCACGAGGTCGACCCAGTCGAAGACGTCTCGATTGCGTCGCAACGTGAACTCGGATTCGGTGCCGTGCGCCGTGTAATCGTAGATGGCGAGTGGGACGTTGCCTCGGAAGATCGGCTCAAAGTCGAACGTCGTCTGCATTTCGTCGAAGCCGAGGAATCGTCGGTGTCGCTCGAGCGGGCTCGGGTCACGCTGTGCGTAGAGCAACGGCGATGCCGCCAGGAAGGAGGCGAGGCTGCACAGCGCCTCACGTCGCGTGTAGCCGGCGCGCCACGTCTGTTCGATCGCTCCCACGGATCCTCCTCGATGAGCTACCGATCTTGAGGACGATCGACTTCGCTCATCCCGCGTAGAACCGACTGCCCCATCGGAACTTCCCTCCGTGAAAATCGTCTGACGAGATTGGGAGGATTGTTCATGACCGTTCACCGAGTTGCGCTGAGCGTCCTGACGCTCAGCGTCACCGCCTTCGCCGCAGCGCCCACGGCGCAATCACCTGAGCCGCATGCAGAGCTCTACGACGAGATCGTTCGTCAGGACACCGCCCTCTTCGAGGCGTTCAATGCGCGCGACCTCGAGACAAACATGTCATTCTTTGCCGAGGATCTCGAGTTCTACCACGACCAGGACGGATTAATCTCGTACGAACAGTTTCTCGAAGCCTCCAGGAGCCTGTTCGCCGCCGACAATGGCCTCCGGCGTGACATTGTGCCTGGCACCATTCGCGTGTTCCCGGTGCCCGGCTATGGCGCCATGCAGCTGGGAACGCACAGGTTCTGCCATGACGAGAACGGGACACAAGACTGCGGCGTCTTCGAGTTCGTCCACGTGTGGCAGAAGAAGGACGGGCGCTGGCGCATCACACGGGTCCTGAGCTACGGCCACTAGACGAAGGCGCTCTGCGGTGCTGTCCCAGGGGTGCGCCAGCACATCGCTACCATCCCTCGTGCGAGCAATACGGCGCTGCGGCATCGAGCCAGCCGCGTCCGATCGAGAGGTGACTCGGACCGCTGGCCTTCCAGCTCCTGTCGGCCTCGGTCGAATGCCAGCCACCCGACCCGGAGCCGCCGAGGAAATCCATCGCCGGCATGCCGATCGGAGCGCCCGGCGGCGGGTTCGGAGACGCCTGCAGGCCATAGGGCTCGCCCGGCCGGTCGAGGAACCGGCCGATGTCGCGGACGAGCAAGCGCTCGCTCGCGAGCTGCGCGTCGAACGGACCGTCGAGACTCGCCATCGGCGCGCTCCGCGCATCGAGCCGGTGGCGCGCCCGCTCCAGGTAGGCCGTCGTGAGCGCTCTGACCTGCGGCATGGCCGCCCCGCCCGCCAGGGCCATCATTCGATCGATCGCCACACGGCGCACGGCCCTCCGGATCTCGGCCTCGTAGGAGGAGTCCGCGGCATCTGGTCCCGTCGCCTCGAGCAGACCGAGGATCACGTCCTCGAGGCCCGGAAGTGATGGATCGACCGCATGCTGTTCGACCAGTCGCGCGGCCCGTGCAGGCTGCAGCATCTCCCCGATCGTGTGGTCGGAGGCCACGACCGCCGGAGAGATGGCATCGAACATCAGGCCCGTATAGCGCGGGAACAGCTCTCGGGTGCGAGGGTATCCCGCAGGACGCGGCGGCAACGCACCGAGCACACGCTTCGGGATGGCGAGTGCCGAAGGCTCCAGCGTCGCCAGGAGCGACTGGATCGCCGCACGTTGATCAGGACCAGACACGTGCTCCACGGGGGTACGTCCGTCACCGCGCATCGCGTAGATGTAGTGCAGCCCCCCTACGGATGACGCCGTCGATGTCACCTGATACCGGTGGTGCATGTAGAGCGGGACCAGGACTTCCTCCATGGTAGCCATGGGCCGGCCGTTCTTGATCGTGCGCTCACCGAACCGGTCGAGCGCGTGTCGTCGCAGCGCCATGATCGCGTCGAGGTCACCGCTCGGGTCCATGCCGTTCGCCCATTGATCGACGCGTGCGTGCGCTGGCATATCCTGATTGGAGAGATAGCGCAGGTCCTTCGCCCACGCGTCGTCCAGGATTGTCTGCAGCGCCGGGGCGGCCTTCGCTTCGTCATCGTGGACGGAGTATCCGTAGGCGATCGACACCCGATCCCACTCGCCGATCCCGACGTCGTACACGTCCGAGTAGGCGACGCCCCCAGCCTCGAGCGTCACGAGAGGGTGGGGATAGTCCATCACCGAGATTCTGCCCGCCTCGCTGTTGTAGTAGTTGTGACCCAACCCCAGCGTGTGACCCACTTCGTGGGCCCCGAGCTGCCGAATGCGAGCCAACGCCCATTGTGCGAGCTCTGGCGCAGCTTCGTCGCCGCTCTCGTAGGGAGCGAGTAGACCCTCGGCGATCATGTAGTCTTGCCGGATACGGAGCGAACCCAGCGTCACCCGCCCCTTGAGGATCTCGCCGGTGCGCGGGTCGGTGACGGATCCGCCCGAGCTCCAGCCGCGAGTCGACCGATGCACCCAGTTGATGACGTTGTAGCGGATGTCGTGTGAGCTGACCTCGGGTGGTCGAAGCTCCATCCGGAATCCGTTACGGAATCCCGCCTCCTCGAACGCCTGGTTCCACCAGCCGGCGCCTTCCATGAGAGCGGAGCGAATCGGCTCGGGTGTGCCCGGGTCGAGGTAGTAGATGATGGGCTCGACGGGTTCGCTCACAGGCTGCGACGGGTCTCGCTTCTCCAGTCGATGGCGGCGAAGGAAACGCTTCGTCATCGGTTCGTCCAGGGGCGTCGAATAGTCCGCGAAGGTCGTGCTACCGAATCCAGAGCGCGGGTCGAACACCCGCGGCTGATAGGTGCCGAGCTCCGGCAGTTTGATGAAGGAGTGATGCACACGGATCGTTGGCGCCTCGGCACTCGCGGCGACGTCGCCTACACCCTGGAAGGCGTCCGCGTCTGCGCCGCCTCCGAACCCTCGACCGGCGGCCGGTCCGCCCGGCTGGAGCGCAAACGTCAGCGAGACCTCGATCTCCGTGTTCTCGGGGAAACCCATGGTCATCGGCAGGTAGACGGCGCTGCGGGCCGGGTCCACCCGATATGTGCCCGGTCGCATGCGGCGCGCATAATTTCCAACGTCCCGCAGCAGGAAGTCTGTGGCATCTACCAGCACCCGGTCACCCGTTTCGGCCGCCACGGTGAAACCAGCGAGCGTCGCAGGTGCAAAGGCGTCGTCGACGGCCTCGACTTCATTGGGGTTCGTCGAGGATGCCCGGAACCGATAGTTGGGCTGCACCATCAAGACCTTCGGACCCACCCGGCGAAAGCGCACGGCGCGAGAACTGCCGCCGGAGCCCCGGTCCAGGCCGAGATCATTGGAGCCCAGGCCTGCCCCGAGCCCCGCCATGTGCATCAGATCGGTGTCCCAGAGGGCGATCTCGATCCACATCGTGCCGGCAGACTCGTCCCAGTACAAGGGCACGAAGCCGTCGATCCGCTGCATGCCCTCCGTCTTGTCCTCGATCGTGGGTCGGGCGGGACTCCCGTCGATCCCATCGCTACGACCGGCCTGGGCGAACGCCGATGTCGGACTGGCGAGGAAGAAGACGAGCGCGCAGATGGCGAAAAGCGGCGTGGCTGCCCTTGGCATCAAGACCTCCTGAAAAGACCAAATTCTGACGTGCAGTGTATTTCGGAGTCGACCGAGTTGCCAGTCGCCGTCCGGGAGTAGCTCAGCGTGCCGCCTCAGTCGGCGGCAATGCGATACAGATGGCTCTCACTACGAATGAACATCGAGCCGTCCGACACGGCCATCGAGGCCAACGTCGAGCCGTCGAGCACGTTGCGGGCCAGTTGACGATACTCGGGGCCAGGTGCGATGACGGTCGTCACGCCCTCTTCGCTCTGGAGGTAGATCCGGTCGCCAGCGAACACGGGCGACGCAGAGAAGCCTCCTCCCAACCGTTGGCGCCAGCGGATCTCGCCGGTCGCCGCGTCCACACACGTCGCGATGCCCGGGTCCGAGACGAAGTACAGCTCGTCGCCGACCAGGAGCGGCGACGGCGTCAGCGGTGCCCCGCGTCGCGAGGTCCAGGCAACGTGGCTGCCGGTCACATCACCGGTCCCATCGGCTCGAACCGCCATGAGTGCCGGCTGCTGGAATCCTGTCGAGATATAGACGAGGCCGTGGTCCGCACTGTAGACGGGCGCGGCCACATTCGAGAACCCTTCGGGATACCGCACCCGCCAGATCTCGTCGCCCGACTCCGGGTCGTACGCGCTCGTGCGAAACGCGCCGATGCTGACGACCTGATCGTGACCGTCGACGGTGATGACGATCGGTGTCGAATAGGCCTGAGAGATCGGTTGTGGCCGGTGTGTCTTCCACCGCACCGTCCCCGTCTCGGCGTCGAGCGCCACCACGAACGCTTGGTCGTACCCGTCGCAGCTGAAGATGACGAGGTCTCGATACAAGATGGGCGAGCCGCCGTTGCCGTGCTGCGAGATGTACCGAAACCGCGTCGTCCAGGCGACGTCACCTGACGTCGTCAGCGCGGCGGTACCGTACGCGCCGAAGTGGACGTAGATCTGACCCCGGTCCGCATCGACGACCGGTGTCGGTGACGCCAGGCTGTTCTTGGGATTCGGCGCTCGGCCGCCACTGGTGCGGAAGACTTCCGCATCGACGACAAGACGGCCGGTGTCGGTCTCGAACCCCAGCAGTCGGAGCGCGCCCGCATCCGCCGTGGTGAGCCAGACCCGGTCATCCGCGACGACCGGAGACGACCAGCCCCGGCCGGCGACCGGTGTCTTCCAGAGGACGTTGGTCCCCTCGCTCCACTCGGTCGGCAGGCCGCGCTCGGTCGAGTGGCCCTGGCCCGTGGGTCCTCGAAATGACGGCCAGTCGTTGGCCCGAACCGCTGCACCAGCCCACAGGGTGAGCAGCACAACTCCTGACCACAGCGGACGGGATTTGACGACCATGCGTTTAGGTCAGTGCCACTCCGCGGCGACCTGCTTGTCTGCCGGCTCAGTATACCGTTGGCGCCACGGCATCCGTTCGGGCCTGGTCGGGGCATCTTCCGGTCGCGATCGGGCAGGCGTCGGAACGTGCGGCCGATGTGGCGGTATAATTCCATCGCTTCCTTACAGCGATGGCACTCGAGCCTGGCGCCCGCCTCGGTCCCTACGACCTCCAGTCCCGCCTCGGCGGCGGCGGAATGGGCGACGTTTGGAAGGCCTACGACCCGAAGCTCCAGCGGACCGTCGCGATCAAAGTCCTGCACGAGGCCGAGGATGCAGCCAGCCGCATCCTGGCCGAAGCCCGCGCCGCCTCGGCCCTGAACCACAACCACATCTGCACGATCCATGACGTGGGCGAAGCCGACGGCCAGAGCTTCATCGTCATGGAGCACGTCGAGGGGAAGCCGCTCAGCGAGCTGATCCCGTCCGATGGCCTGCCGCCCGAGAGTGTCATTCGCTACGGCACCCAGATCGCCGACGGCCTGGCGCACGCCCACGAGCATGGGATCGTGCACCGCGATCTCAAGAGTGCGAACGTCGTCATCACGCCCGAGGCGCAGGTCAAGCTGATCGACTTCGGGATTGCGGTGCCAATGCAGCCGAAGGATGCGGATGCGGTGACGCGGACGCAGGAGTCGTCGCCGAGCAGCGCGCCTTCCGGAACGCTGGCGTACATGGCCCCCGAGGTGCTCAACGGCCAGGAAGCGACGGCTCGCAGCGACATCTGGTCGCTCGGCGTGCTGCTGTACGAGATGGCGAGCGGGCGCTTGCCGTTCAAGGGCAAGGCGCCCCTGGACGTCGTGTCCGCGATTGCGAGGGACACGCCGGGGGTCCTGCCGAGTCGCGTATCGAGTGGGTTGCGCAGCGTCGTTCAGCGGTGCTTACAGAAGGAGCCGGGGAGCCGGTACTCGAGTGTGGTGGGAGTGCACGGGGCACTGGAGGCCATTCAGTCAGAGGGAACGGCGGTTCCGCACAGGACGCTGGTCTTACCCCCTCTTCGTCCGTCGAGACCTGTCGCGCTCGCGCTCGGGCTGATGGCCGTGGTGGCGGTCATCGTGTTCGTCGCGTTCGTCTGGCGGCCCGGCTTGACCCCCAGCCGTTCGGCGGTCCCGCGGCTCACGAACCCGGTGCAGCTCACGCTTGCGACGACTCTTGAAGACAATCCGGCGTGGTCCCCGGACGGGCAGATGATTGCCTACGAGGAGAGCGGAAGGGCTGGGGCGATCTGGGTCATGCAGGTGAACGGTGGGTCTGGCATCAATCGGACCCCCGACGAGCCTGGTCCTCTGTACACACCAAGCTGGTCACCCGACGGGAGTGCAATCATTTACGAAGCGGGAGGCGGCCGCGGCGTGAGGTCCGTCCCCACGCTGAGCGGGTCGCCTCGCACCATCCTGGACGGAGCGGGCGGCGGCCTTCCCCGACTCCTCGCAGGTGGTGCCGAGCTCGCGCACCTGGACGACGGGGCCATGACGGTTGTGAACGTCACGACGGGCGCGTCCCGCCGGTTCGAGCTCCCAGGCGTGGGAGACGGGATTCAGGTCTGGTGGGTGAGCTGGTCACCCGACGAACAGCGAGTGGCTTACTGGGTGGGCAGTACGTTCACGAGCGCAACCGCGCAAGTGTGGATTCTCGATACGACCACCGGGGAAGGTGTCCCGGTGACGGACGCCGAGGCGCGGAACATCAGTCCGAGCTGGTCACCTGACGGTCGCACGCTGTACTTCGTCTCGAATCGCGAGGGGAGCCGCGACCTGTGGCAACAGCGGTTGACTCGTGACAGTCGCCCGGAGGGCGAGCCAGCCCGCCTCACCAACGGTATCGGGATGGTCACGGCCGTGATGTCACCCGATGGCACGAAGGTCGCGTACACGCAGGGCGGGAGGATCTCGAATGTCTGGCGCGTACCGATTGTGAACTCCAGGCCAGCCGTGTGGGCCGATGCCGAGCAAGTGACGGCAGAGCAGGCGAACATCGAGAACAGCAGCCTGTCGAGCGACGGCACGCGGCTCGCCCTGGACTCGACTCGCTCCGGCAACTTCGACATCTGGCTGCGACCGCTGGCGGGGGGACCGATGCAGCAGCTCACCACGGATCCGGACACAGACTTTGCACCGACGTGGTCGCCGAACGGCGATCAGGTGGCGTTCATCTCCACTCGCGGTGGAAATCGAGACATCTGGGTGATGTCCTCTGACGGGGGAACGGCCCGGCAACTGACGACACATGAAGCCCGCGACTTGCGCCCGGCCTGGTCGCCAAACGGAACGGACATCGTCTTCGCCTCCAACCGGGATGACAAGAACGCACTGTGGGTGATCGACGCAGCCGGAGGTCCGGCCAGGCTGCTGGTCGAGGGCGGAAATTATCCGTGCTGGTCACCCGATGGGCGCTGGGTGGCCTACACGGCAGGCACCCAGAGCGGCGACCGCGGGTTGTGGCGTGTCCCGAGCGCCGGTGGGGAGCCAGAGCTGCTGCTCTCCTACCCCGGTGCAGACCCGCGTGTCAATTTCCAGGGTCCGGTCTGGTCGTTGTCTGGTGAAGAAATCTACGTGAAGGGAAGCAAGAAGCGGAGTGCCTCAAATTTCTGCGCTGACGTTGGATGACCGCACGCAGCGCTACCTGACCGATTTCACGGGAAAGCACGGCGGCATGTCTGAGAAACTGGATACCGACGGTGAATACATCTACTTCCGCTGGCGGCAGGATCTGGGTGACATCTGGGTGATGGACGTGGAGTGGGACGAGCAGTAGATGGCACTGACGCCAGGCTCCTCGCTCGGCCCCTATGAGTTCAATCGTAGCGATCTCACAGAGGCTGCTAGCGCACGCGCGGAGCGCCGAAGAACTCGCCAGAGTTCCACGTGGGACGGTCAGACGCATCAGCTGTCAAATAGGAAGTGAGGAAGACGAACTGGGTGTAGCGAGCCGCCGCACCGAGATCGAGCGGCTGACTGAGATCGTCCTGCGGTGTGTGATAGTGGGTCCGCATCCAACCGTCTGGCAACGCGGCTCCGATCCATAGGGGTGGCACGCCAGCCAGCAGGAACGGCGAATGGTCGCTCCCGCCGAGCCCCAGCGGTTGGTGACGCACGCCGAACCTTAGCCGCTTTCCCGCCGCCTCCGCTACCAGTCCCAGTGATGAGTTGGAGCCACCCCTGATGTCTAGTTCCTCGAAGGGTCGTATGGACGTTCCATCGACGTTGAGAGCCGCAACGATACTGTCGATGGGCATAGGAGGGTGCCGGACGAAGTAGTCTGAACCCACGAGACCCTGCTCTTCGCCTGTTGTTGCGAGAAACACGATCGACCGCGCTGGGCGGGTGGGGAGCGACACGAATGCGTCTGCGATCGTGATCAGCGCGGCCACCCCGGAGGCATTGTCTACGGCGCCGTTGTAAATCGCGTCGCCGCCCACGGGCGCACCAATCCCGACATGATCGAGGTGAGCCATGACGACAACGTGTTCCGGCGGGCTGATCTGGTCAGCAGCCGGCCACCGTGCAACCACATTGGCGCTTCGAACTTGTCTCGATGTCTGTCGAACATGCAGCTCGGCTTCCCCGAGCACAGTACCTGCTTCGAGAGTGGAGCCCTCGAGATCGCCGAAGATCCTCTTGGCCGCTGGTTCGCTCAGGTAGATCACCGGCACGGTAGGCGGTCTATCGGTCGGGAGAGCTTCGCTGATGCCCAGTCGTCGAGCGGCTCGGACCCGAAGTTCCCACGGGATATTCGCATCATCTCGCAACAGCAGGGCGCCGAGCCCTCGTGCGGCGCCGTTCGCCGCTTTCTGACGTGAGCTCTCGTAGTATGAGCGCTCGCTTGCCGTGAGCGACGCTGGGGCGCCCGCGAGGGCGATCCCGATTGCACCGCTCACCTCAAGACCCTGGTACGCGTCTATGGCATCGCCAGGCACGGTGACGCCGTCTCCGACGAATACGATCCGTCCGTTGACCGCGGCGCTCGTCGTGCCTGGCACTCCATAGGTGACGAAGTCCTGTCCGTAGACGAAACGCTCACGGCGGCCCTGGATCGTCACGTCCAACGTGGTCTCGCCCTCGACTGGCCGGGCGCGCCTGATCGTCATCAGTTGCCGGTAGTTGTTCCCGACTGGACTGAGGCCGAGCTCACGAAACTGGTCGACGACGTATGTGGCGGCAAGGTCAAAGCCAGGCGTTCCTGTCTCCCGGCCTGCCATGGCGTCATCAGCCAAGACCGCGATATGCGCCCGGAGGCGTTCGGCGGTGATTCTCTCGAATCCGTCACGAGCGACGGCATCAAGAACTGGTCCAGCGGTCGGCTCGGTCCGCGCCAGGCATGAGAGGTTCAGCAGCGCAACGCCCACCGCGAAGACGACGCCAATCCCGGCCAGACGCAAGTTCTCGGGCTGCATGCTTCGACTACCTTTGACCTCCAATGATAGTTGCCCTGGATAACACGAGCGAGTGCCGGTGCCGTAGGATAACTGGTTTGGGGAGCTGAAGGCCCGCGTGCCGACGGGGCAATGTGCGCAACGCGGATGGACGCATTCTGAGGCGCGATCTTCTCTTCCCGTACCCGAGAGTCGTCCTTACCCGAGAGATCCTCCTGACGTGCGTGCGTGCGTGTACGAAAGCTATACTTGGCCTGACTTCTGACAGCCATGTCTCTGGAGCCCGGAATCCGGCTCGCCCGCACGGTGGCTTGGCAGGGCCAGTGCGTCGGCGGACGGCCGCGGTATCGCGATACATCACGACTCTTCATGCGTGCAGGAGGTCTGACATGCACCGATTGACATTGTGTACAACCGCCGTGGTCTTGACGGCCCTGGCACTGAGAATACCCGTGGCCGCCAAGTCGTCGGCATTCACCGGCTTGCAGCACATTGATTTGGCGGAGCGGTTGCCCGCGGGAACGTTGAGGACCGTGAATCGCGACGTCACAGCACTTCCGGGAAGCCGCCGCGGCGTGCACGTCACCGCGAAGGAGGGACCTGGCGTGGTCTGGATCGAGGGCAGTGATCTGGCGCAAGGCACGATCGAGGTCGACGTCCGTGGTCGTGACGTACCGGGTCAGAGCTTCGTCGGCGTCGCGTTCCACAGACAGGATGACGCGACATACGACGCCGTCTACCTGCGCCCCTTCAACTTTCGGGCTGAAGCACCGGCCAGGCGCCAGCACGCTGTGCAGTACATCGCGGTCCCAGAGTACGACTGGCCGCTTCTCAGAGAGCAGTTCCCGGAGGAATTCGAGAACCCGGTTGACCCGTCCGTCTCGCCCACCGATTGGGTGCCTCTCCGGGTGGTTGTCACAGGCCGAACAATCCAGATCTATGTCGGATCTGTCACGTCCCCCACGCTCGAGGTCCGCAAGCTCGGCACGTCCGATCGAGGACTGATTGGCTTGTGGACGGGCAACAACAGCGATGGCGACTTCGCCAATCTCCGTGTCACTCCGACGAATTGAACGGTCGTGACCAGCTATAATCGTCCTTTCCACGCATGCCCCTGACTGCCGGTTCCCGGCTCGGCCCGTACGAGGTGACCTCCCAGATTGGGAAGGGCGGTATGGGCGAGGTCTACCAGGCGACGGACACGAAGCTGGATCGTGATGTCGCCCTGAAGATCCTGCCTGAAGACTTCGCATCCGATCCTGATCGACTCGCTCGTTTCCAGCGGGAAGCCAAAGTCCTCGCGTCGCTCAACCATCCGAACATCGCGGCGATCTACGGACTCGAAGATTCCGGCGAGACGCACGCGCTGGTACTGGAACTCGTCCCTGGCCCGACGCTGCAAGATCGCATCAGCCAGGGCCCGATCCCACTCGACGAAGCTCTACCCATCGCAAAGCAGATCGCCGACGCCCTGGAAGCCGCACACGAGCAGGGCATCATCCACCGCGATCTGAAGCCGGCCAACATCAAAGTCACACCGGACGGTGTGGTGAAGGTGCTGGACTTCGGGCTGGCGAAGGCGCTGGACGTTGGGGTGAATGGGGCGAGGGGGGAAGCGCCTGCCGACTCGCCAACGATGAGCATGACAGCGGCCGCTACGAAGATGGGCATGATCATGGGCACCGCTGCCTACATGTCGCCTGAGCAGGCTCGTGGGAAGACCGTCAGTCGGCAGACGGACATTTGGGCATTCGGCGTGGTGGTGTTCGAGAGTGAAGATGTCTCGCTCACGCTCGCAGACGTGATGCGAGCCGAGCCTGAGTGGGATGTCCTTCCTGAAGCGGTCCCGCCGCGCGTCCGCACTGTAATCCGACGATGTCTCGAGAAAGAGACGAAGCATCGCATCCGTGATATTGGCGATGTGGGATTGGCCATGGACGGTGCGTTCGAGACGACGGGTGAATCGCCGCCCGACGCGCGTGGTGCGCGGCACTCCGTCTGGCAGCGGCCCGCGACCATCGGGATCACGGCGCTGGTGGCGCTCGTCGTGGGTGGCCTCGGCGTGTGGGCGCTCACTCATCCCGCACCGTCGCGCGTCGCCCGCTTTCCGGTACCTCTGGCCGTCGACCAGGCCTTCCGCTTCGATCGCCACCCGTTGGTCGCGATCTCCCCGGACGGTTCACAGGTGGTTTACGAAGCCAACGGCGGCCTATGGCTGCGCCCCATCGATCAGTTACAGGCTACCCAGGTGCGGGGGACCGCGTCGGGGAGCGAGGCTCGCGCGGCTCGTGGGCCGTTCTTCTCAGCCGACGGGCAATCGGTCGGGTTCTGGACCAGCGCTCTGGGCGCTGACCCTGGGGGTGGAGAGGGAGAGTTGAAGAAGGTCTCGCTGAGTGGCGGGGCTCCGGTGACCCTCGCCAACGTGCGAGCGACTGCGTTGGGAGCCAGTTGGGGTATCGACGACATGGTGGTGTATGCGCAGCCAGACGGCATCTGGCAGGTGCCTGGCGCTGGGGGGACGCCCGAACTCCTGGTTCCGGTGGATGAGGGCAAGCATCTGCACGGACCCCAGATGCTGCCTGGCGGCGAATGGGTGCTGTTTTCGCAGAAGGAGCTGGAGCGGGGCTGGAACGACGGTGAGATCGTCGCCGAGTCTGTGTCGACTGGCGAGCGCACCCTGCTCATCCAGGGAGGGCGGGACGGGCGGTATCTGTCCACCGGACATCTGGTCTACGTCCGAGACAACGTGCTGCTCGCCGTGGGGTTCGACGCTGGCTCCCGTCAAGTTGCCGGCGAACCGATCGCCCTCGCCGAAGGGGTCGCTCAGGCCGGTAGTGGCTTCGGGGCGGCTCAGTTCGCCGTGTCCGCCGCCGGCTCGCTGGTCTATGTTCCGGGCTCGGCGCGATCGTCTGACGTCACGATGACCTGGGTGAGCCGTCAGGGCGCCGAGAAGAAGGTCTCTGCTCCATCGCGAGCGTATGGGCGCCCGCGCGTTTCGCCGGATGGCACACGGATAGCGGTCGACATTGTCGACGGTGACAACCGAGACATCTGGGTCTGGGATCTGGCGCGGGAAACGCTGACGCAGCTTACGTTTGACGACGCGGCCGACAACTACCCGCTCTGGACGCCCGATAGTGGGCGGGTCGCGTTCACCTCCGAGCGTGAGGGCGGCGGGCTGTTCTGGAAAGCGGCCGACGGCAGCGGTCAGGTGGAGCGGCTCAAGGACGGCCTCGCGCGCCCCTACGCCTGGGCGCCGGACGGGCGGTTGATCTTCGAGGAGGCGCTCAACCTTGGGGTGCTGATGATGGAGGGCGACCGCACCCACGAGATGTTGTTCGACGCCGGATTCTCCGGGGGTGAGCCGGCGCTGTCCCCGGATGGCCGCTGGCTGGCTTTCTACAGAGAGCTCGGAAACGATCTGACCGCGACCATCGACGTCGTACCGTTTCCCAACGTCGAGGACGGGCGATGGAGTGTGTCCCAAGGTTCCGGACCGATTATTGTGCAGCCGGTCTGGTCGCCAGACGGGCGCGAGCTGTTCTATCGCAGCGACACAGACCTGATGGTGGCGCCGATCGAGGCCGAGCCGAGCTTCAGCATCGGGACACCCAGGCCGCTGTTCAGCCTGAGCGACTACAAGAGTGGACTGACCGCCGAGGAGGCACGATTGTGGGACCTCGCGCCAGCCGGAGACCGCTTCCTCCTCCTATCCCCTGCGGCCACGCAGTCGACCGGCAATCAGCCCTTCAACGGTCTGATCTATGTCGACAACTGGTTTCACGAGCTGCTCGAACGGGTGCCCGTTCCGTAGGCTGGCCGGACAACGTTACGCAGGGTCCGATGGTGCGAATTCGGTTCGAACTCGGCCGAGATGTCAACCACGGTGACGCGAATCCCTCACCTCGAATTCCCATGCACGTGCACGAGAGACACAGGAGAACGCACATGTCACGCTTGCTTGTCGCGATGGCGACGTTGTCGGTACTGGGGCTTGGAAGCGTGTCGGCGAGTGCGCAGGCCTGGCAACCGCCGACCGATGCTGAACGCTGCCCGTCGAACTGGGGGCCAGACGACGAACGGGGGACGGCCAACCTGATGACGCCCGAGATCGTCCTGCGCGCCGCGCGGCTGATCGAGACGGGTGAAGTGATCGAGCTGGCCTACGAGTTGTTCGACGGGATGCCCTTCTACGGGGACCGCATCTACAGCCAGCAGTTGAAGAGGACGAACTGGCCGTCTGGATCGAATACCCGGGGCTCGAACGAGGAGATCGTGACGGCGGAGCTCGGTCAGATCGGTACACAGATCGACGGCTTCGGCCATCAGTCGATTGGCAACAGCCTCTATAACTGTTTCAAGATGGACGAGGTCACCACCAGAACCGGCTTTTCCAGGCTCGGTATCGAGAAGGCGGGTGCCCTGTTCACCCGCGGCATCCTGATCGACGTGGCGGCGCTGCACGGGGTCGAGATGCTCGACGATCGGTATGAGATCACGGCCCAGGATCTGCAAGACGCGCTCAGGCGGCAGGACCTGACGCTCGAGACTGGCGACGCGATCATCATCAATACGGGATTCGGCCGGCTGTGGGCGCAGGATAACGAACGTTACTTCCGAACGCAGCCGGGGCTCGGCATCGGAGCTGCCGAGTGGCTCGCGCGACAGAATCCGATGATCGTCGGGTCCGACACGTGCTGCGTCGAGGTCAATCCGAATCCCGATCCGAATCTCAGCTCACCCGTCCATCAGATCCTGCTGGTGGCGAATGGTATCTACTTGATCGAGAGTCTCAAGCTCGATGAGCTCGTGGAGAAGCGCGTTCACGAGTTCGCCTTCATTGTCGAACCACTGAAGCTCAGGGGTGCTACCGGCTCCTCGGTGGCGCCCGTTGCCGTGCGATAACCGGCCAGGGCGCCATACGCAAGCAGCACCGGCGATGCGTAACTCGAGATAGCAAGGAAGGATCGCGTGGCAGGGGACATCGTCAAACCGACCGACATCGTCAACGCGGAGCAACTGCAGCAACTGTTGGGCAAGCGCAACGGCCCGGGGCTGCTGTTTCTGGCCGTCCATCTGGCCACGTTAGCGACGAGCGGCGGTCTGTTGTTTCTCAGTCTGGGCAGCGGCTGGATGCTGCCTGCTCTGGTGTTGCATGGCATCATCGTGGTTCATCTGTTCGGGCCGTTCCACGAAAGCTCCCACGGTACCGCCTTTCGCAGCGACTGGCTGAACAAGGCGATGGGCTGGTTCAGCGGTCTGGTGCTGTTCCTGATCCCGCATCATTTCCGCTACGAGCATCTGGCCCATCACTCCTATACCCAGGACGTGGACGAAGACCCGCAGATGATCCCCTCGGCCGAGCGACTGGGCGGCTATCTGTTCTACGCCACCGCCATCCCGTATTTCATCAGCAACGGCCGCATCATGACCCGCATCATGCTGGGGCGCCTCAACCCCATGGAGCGGCATTTCATTCCCAAGCGTGAGCAGGCCAAGGTGATCCGCCAGGCGCGCATCATGTGGATGATCTATCTGGCGGCGGCCGGACTGTCGTTCGGGCTCGGCAGCTCGTTTCTCTGGACCTATTGGCTGCTGCCGCGACTGGCCGGCGAGCCCGCCATGCGGCTGGTCCGCATGAGCGAACACACCGGCTGTCCGCGGGTGGAACACTACCTCCGCAACACTCGCACGGTGCTCACCTGGCCGCCGGTGCGCTGGCTGGCCTGGAACATGGCCTACCACGCCGAGCACCACGCGCTGCCGACGACGCCCTTCTTCGCCCTGGGCGATCTGCACGGCATGCTCGGCCGCCACTTCGCCGAAGTCCGCGACGGCTATGCCAACACCCAGGTGCATCTGATCCGCAACGCTCTGGAGCCGCTGGACGTGCAGCACCTGGAGAACGTCACGCTGACCTCTGGATCGGAGTAGGCCGGCATCCCAGCCCCGACCCTGTTTCACCCCGCCTGGTCGGCTCGATTCTGCCTGCTCCAGAGGAAGTAGACCGGGATGCCGATGGCGATGAACATCAGGCTGGCCAGCGCCTGGACCGGCGTTTCCAGCAGCATGTTGAGCATGATGCCGCTGGAGGCGACGACGAAGAACAGCGGCACCGCCGGATAGCCCCAGACGCGATAGGGTCGCGGCATCTCAGGGCGCTTTGCGCGCAGGGTGAAGACCGCTGTAGCGGCGGCGACCCAGAGCATCGCATTGGCGAAGATGACAAACGTGATCAGATCGCCGAAGGTTCCGGTGAGGGTCAGCACACCGGCCCAGATGGCCTGCAGCCCGATGGCCAGCCCCGGCGTCCCGTACTGCGGATGGATCTGCCCGGCCCGCCGAAAGAACAGCCCGTCCCGCGCCATGGCGTAGTAGACCCGCGGTCCCACGAGCACCGTGCCGTTCATCGCCCCCAGCACCGACAGCATCACCGCCACCGACAGCAGAGCCGCCCCCATCTCGCCGAACAGCGCATTGCTGGCCACCTCGCCGACTCGCACCACGCCGGCCATGACGTCGAGCGGTAGAGCCCGCAGATAGACGTAGTTGATCAGCAGATAGAGCAGGGTGATCGAGCCGGTGCCGATCGCCAGTGCGCGCGGAATGTTGCGCTCCGGCTGCTTTATCTCGCCGGAGATGAAGGTGACCTCCTGCCAGCCCCCCACCGTCCACGACACGGCCACGAACGAGAGACCGATGCCGACCGCCAGCTGGCCGAAATCGAGATCGCGCGGGTTGAAGCGCCAATCCACCGGCATGCCCCTGTCGCTGAGCAGACCGAACAGAACGAACGCCGCCAGCGCGCCGATCTTCGTGACCGTGGAGATGTTCTGGATGGCCTTGCCGAAGGCGGTGCCACGGTAGTTGATATAGGAGAACAGGCCGATCAGCAGCAGCCCCACCAGCTGGCCGGCCGAGAGGCGGTAGGCGAAGCTGCGGCCAAACAGCTCGAGGTCGGTGGCGAAGAGGACGTTCTGGATCGACAGGGCCGGAAAGAAGTAGCCGAAGTATTCGGCGAAGGCGACACCGAGGGCGGCGATGATGCCGGTCATGTAGGCGAAGAAGGTGATCCAGCCGAACAGAAAGCCGACAAACGGGCCGTAGGCTTCGCGCAGATAGACGTACTGGCCGCCGGCGTGGGGCATGGCCGCCCCCAGCTCGGCGTAGGTCAACGCACCGGTAAGCGCGTGCAGGCCACCGATCAGCCAGACGAGCATGATCAGCGGCGCCGAGGGAATGTTCTGGGCTATCAGACCGGTGGTCAGGAAGATTCCCGATCCGATGACGATGCCGACGATGACCATGGTGGTGTCGAACAGACCGAGCTGGCGCACCAGAACGGCTTCGACCGGTTGCTGCGGAGCGGGATCGGGACTGGCCATGAAAGATGATAGTCCGGATGAACTCGATCGACCGTGCAATGTCAGAGACGACGACGAAGTGCGTGGGCAGGCGTCCTACTTCGGGGCGGGGAAGTCGCTTCGTTCCATGGGTGTCCTCGGTGGGGTCAATTCAGATCGCTGGAGCCGTCGACGCGCCGATCCGAAGGTCCGTACGACCATCCGTGAGCCGGGACAGGAGTTCCACCGACTGCTGCTGTAACCCCTGATCTTCCAACGCGTCGAGCACCGCGCCGTCCTGACGCGTGAGTGGCCCTATCAGTTTCATGTTGGGACTGGCGTAGAATCCGCCGCTGCTGAAACGGCCGCCGGTATCGGTGATAGCTTCGAGGTAGCGTGCTGCGCCAGTCTCGAGATCGTGTGACAGGCCGAACATCCGCATGGACACCGGCGCGATGTACTGGAGCACGAATCTCATCGGCCCAGACATCCCCTCGAAAATGCTCGTGCCCGAGGTGTTGCCTGGACTCACCGTCAGGATCTTCACGTTCGTCTCGGTACCCAGGGCTCGCGCGACGGCCGTGACCCACAGGGCTCCGATGAGCTTGATGTTCGCGTACTCGTTCATGAAGTTGAACGTGCCGAAGTGGACGTGCTGCCCGCGTGCGAGCGCATCCAGCATGTCGGGCACGGAGCCGTCGTAGTGCTCTCTGGCGAGCGTCCGTAGATCCGTTGGGTGCGTGCGCATCACTGGGATGCCTCGCGCCGCTTCGCTCCCGGTCAGGATGATCGTCGAGCCGCCAGGTTCCAGGAGCCCCTCGTTGATGCTCCGTGCTGCGAGCACCGCGTGCCCGAGCAGGTGCGTGGCAAAGCCGACTCCAACTCCGCTTGGCGTCGACGACAAGTGGCCCGTGCGCTCATCGAGCGTGACCATGCCGCCGGCGTTCAACACCATGGCGTCGATCCGGACGCCCTCGGCAGCGAGTGCATCGCAGGCGCCATGCGTCGAGTCCATGTCACCGACATCCACCTGCAGCACACTGAACGTCGAGTCGGTCCGTCCGGTCAGCTCGACCAGCCTCGCCTTCGCGGCCTCGCCACGCTCCACCGATCGGCACGCGAGGATGACCCGACCCCACTCGTCGCCTCTGGAAGCCAACTGGCGCGCCGCCTCGAAGCCGAGACCAGAGTTGGCTCCGGTCATCAACGCGGTCTTTCCTGCCATGTCTTCCACTCTCCCGACGATGCTCAAATTGGCGTCGTCGCCGCGCGCTTGAGCGATTCTACAGGCTCTTCCGTGATCATTTCGTGATCATTCCGTGGTCTGGACGTGGACCATTTCGACGCCATCGTCATTGAATCGATCGCGGACTACGAGGGATACGCGGTACGCCGTTCATCTGAGAGCGAATCGTGATAGAACATCGAGTGAAACTCCGAACACCGGTGACAATGCGGCGGAGCTGCGAAAAAGGACCGAATCATGATGAATACGAGCACGCGTCGCGACATGCTGAAGGGAACGCTCGCGGTGGCTGGCCTGAGCGTCCTCAATATTCCGGAATGGGCACTTCCGGCCTACGCGCAAGGCGGGACGCTCGTGCCGTTTACCGACCTGCCCGAGACCATCGTCTTGGAGCGGAGTCCGGAGCGGCGCATCATCGACATCCGCATGATCGACGGTCCATTCACGCCGAGGGATGAGTTCGCCACGACGCAGCACTACGGTCATCCGATCCTCGACGCGGCGACGTTCCGTCTCGACGTCTCGGGCCTGGTGAACGAGCCGCTGTCGCTCTCGCTCGATGACCTCCGAGGCATGCCCAGCACGGAGCTCGTCTTCGGGTTCGAGTGCTCGGGAAACCGCGGTCCCGTCAACGGTCTCTGCGGCAACGGTCGGTGGACCGGCGTCCCGGTGCGAACGGTGCTGGACCGGGCCGGCGTGAAATCGGACGCAACCGAGTTCGTCTTCTTCGGCGCCGACCACGGCGAAGAGGAAGTGGACTTCCGCGGTCGGTCATTCCCGGTGGATCAGCAGTACGGCCGGAGCCTGTCCCGCGACAAGGCGTTGTCGCCGGAACCGATCCTGGTCTACGCGCTGAACGGGGAACCGCTCACTCGGCATCAAGGCTTCCCGCTTCGGCTGCTGGTCCCTGGGTGGTACGGCATGGCCCAGGTCAAGTGGCTGTCGGAGATTCACGTGCAGGCGGACCAGTATCTCGGCAAGTTCCAGGCCCGCTGGTATCGCACGTTGAAGGGCGAGATGGTGAACGGCGAGATGAAGTGGAAGGAGACCGCGATCACCCGCATGCAGGGGAAGTCGCTGATCGCCCGTGTCACGTCCGACGGCAGCCGGCACCAGGTGTTCGGCATCGTGCTGCACGACGGCACACCGATCCGGTCGGTGGAAGTGAAGGTGGACGATGGGCCGTGGGAGCCCGCGACCATGGATCCCAGGACGAGCGAGAAGTACGCGTGGAAGTTCTTCACGTACGACTGGAACGGCGCCACCCCGGGAGAGCACACGCTCGTCTCGCGCATGACGGACGTGAACGGACGGGTGCAGCCGACCGCCGAGGAGTTGGAAGTCAAGAAGACCCGTCTCGAGCAGAACTCCCAGCATCCGCGGACGGTGCTGATCGCGTGAGCGCGGGTCAGCTGCGAGAGGCCCTCAAGCTGCCGCAGCGCTGAGCGAATCGCCGGTCGGCTGGAAAGGGGAGTCATACTTTCGTCGTCTTCTCGCAGTCATGCCAGTCGAATCCGGAGTCCGCCTTGGCCCGCATCACGTCACCGAACAGACGCGTTCCCTCTTTGGGAAACGAACGCCCGAAACGGCGTCGTTCCTGCCCCGGTGGGACGGGGGTGCACGCGGATTGCGGTCGAGACCCATTGCTCAGCTTGTGTGCCGACCTGAGCGGTGGTAGCTTGTAGACCTCACCCCCATGCGCCCCGTGTATTCTCCACTCGTGGGTGAAGGCCCACCTTCTCCGTAGGGCGCTCGCAACCGCCGCTCTCCTCGCTGAATTGTCGTGCTTGGGCGCTGCTTAGGCAGGTCGCATGCGCGGCAAGGCCATCGGTGTCTATCCGTGACCGGCAGGTGTCGATGCGCGACCCTGTGCTGGTCCGATGAGGAGGTCACCCTATGCGCTCCATCCGTCCGATCCTGATGTCCGGCGCCCTCGCGATCGTTCTGGCCGTTGTGCTGGCGCTTTCTGGTGCACCCCTTCGAGGGGCCGAAGGCGCCTCGTTCGCCTACTCCGGAGACATCGGTCCGTACTTCTGGACTGATCTGAACAGCGAGTGGCAGGCATGCGGTGGCGCCGGAGGACGGCAGTCGCCCATCGACATCACGCGTGCGGCACGAGATCCCAAGTTGCAGCCGCTGCGGTTCGACCTGCGTGGGACGCCCATCGCGCTGGTGAACAACGGTCACACGATCGAGCAGGAGTACCACGAAGGTAGTGCGCTGATCTTCAACGGCATCGTCTACGACCTCCTGCAGTTCCATTTCCACACCTTCTCCGAGCACACCGTCGGAGGCAACCGGTTCCCAATGGAACTCCACGCGGTGCACAGCGACCCCGCCACCGGAAACCTGGCCGTCGTGGGAATGCTCTTCAAGATCGGCAAGAAGAATGCGTTTCTCGCGCAGTTCTCCAAATTGCCCACGCACAGCGGCGATCACGTGAACTCGAACGCCAGCATCAACCTGGCTGACGGCCTCGTGAACACGGCCTTCTACTACACGTACCCGGGATCGCTCACGACGCCGCCCTGTTCGGAGATCGTCACGTGGATCGTGCTCTCCAACGTGGCGGAGATGTCCTGGGAGCAGTTCCAGGACTACCGACGCATCATGGGGAACAACTTCCGGCCCGTGCAATCTCGCCCCGCGTCCTTCGCCGCCCGCCAGCGGTAGACGTCGTTTGCCGTTCTTTGTTCCCCGTTCGCCGTTCGTGTTTCCTGTCTTGCATTCTTGGATGGCTCGACAAGAGGACACCATGGGTTTCCACCCGCCGCCTCTCGTTCGGAGATGGCTCCTCGCGCGTCTCGTGGCGGCCGCTTCACTCGTCGGAGGACACGTCTACACGCAGTCCATGCCTTCCCCGAACATCCTATTCATCATTCTCGACGACGTGGGCAAGGACCAGCTCACCACCTTCAACCCGGCTTCGCCCACGGGCCTGCTCACGCCGACCCTGAACGCCATCGCCGCCGGGGGCGACACCGCGTCAAGGCGAGGACAGTCATCGGGCTGCCCTCGCCCCTGTTCGTCGCGCCGACGCGCGCCCTGACCAGGCAACGCCGCGTCGCAGCGCCCCTCCGCTGAAACATCTCAACGGTCCGCTGCTCCAGATGTCGCGTTTCAGTCCGCGATAGGACTCATGGCTCGCTGGCCCGCCCGTGCGTTCGGCGTGTAGGGCCACCAGTACTCCTTCGACGCCTCGAGCGGCGTCGCGACGACACATGTGATAGCCTCAACTGTTCTTAAGTTTTCTTGAAAAAGGAGCGACTCCATGCCTCGATTGTTCATCGGCGTTCTCTGCGCGAGTTTCGTGTTCACGGCCGCCATTCACGAAGGCGTGGCCGCCGAGAGACCAGCGGCCATCGACACGGCCGACGAATCGACCGATGCGAAGAAAGACCGCATCATGGGCGCCATCATGGGGGTGCTCATCGGCGACGCACTTGGCGTTGGCAGCCACTGGTACTACGATCTCGATGAATTCAAGACCGACTTCGGGTGGGTGTCCGACTATAGCGATCCGAAGGTGGATGGGACCTCTCGTTTTACTCCTGTTCACAAGCATCGCTACGACCAAGGCGTCCGAGCGGGTGACCCATCCCAGACCGGGCAACTCATCATCCAGTTGCTTGAATCCATCGCCAAGAAGGGCACCTATGATCAGGGCGACTTCACCTCCAGGGTGGACGAGCTCTTCAAAACACTGGACGGGACGAGCTACTCGGGGCTCTATACGGACGCGGCGGTTCGTGAGACCTGGCAGCACCGCAATGAAGGTATTGGTTGGGATCAACCCGACGTAGGCAGCGACGAGATCACGTCGGAGGCCGCACAGATGAACGTGATACTCGCGGCCCTGTACTCCGGAGATGCGACACAGTTGGCGGACGCAAGCAATCGCAACACGAAGCTCTTCTACCATAACCGCTTTGCGATCACTCATTCGGTCGCGTACGCACTGGTTGTCGGTGGTTTGATCAACGGCGTGCCTCTCGAGGACGTGTTGGAATATCTCCGTTCCGTCGACCGAGGATCCATGACGGGATACAACCCCTATTGGGACTCTAATATTCAAGTAGAGACAGGGGCCGTCGCATGGGATCCTGAAATCACCCTCGACCCTCCTCATCTCATCGCCAAGATCTACGGGCAGCATTGCGAAATTCAACAACTGCTTCCTGCGACCTACTATTTCGGTCATCGTTTTTCTGATGATTTCGAGAATGCGCTGCTCTCGGCGGTCAACGGGGGCGGCAACAACATGGCCCGCAGTGCATTGACGGGCGGCATGAGCGGAGCGATGGTGGGGCTCAAGGGCATCCCCGAAAGATTCATCAAGGGCCTCGCTGATCACGAGCGTCTCCTCGCGCTGGCCGAACAGGTGGCGGCGCTAGCCGTGAACTGAGATCCACCGCCCAGATCGGCCAAAGATCGAGGCGTACTGCACCGGGGGCGTCGCGGCACTCCAGAGTCGCTAGCCGCGACGTCCGAACCCAACCGTTCTGACGGCCTGATCGGGCTCGTTCCTGACAGCGATGGTTCTCGAGCCCGGCGCTCGTCTGGGTCCGTACGACCTGCCATCCCGCGCGGTCGCACCTCTCCAACCGGGTTATCTTCGAGGGGAGAGCCTGTCATGAGAAGCCATTCACTCACACGCAGCCATCCGAGGCGGCCGCCGATCTTGGTGTCGCTAGTCTCGCTGGTCTCGCTGGTCTTGGGGGGCTGCAGTCAGGATGAGGCGCGCCCGGGTGCGCCCGATCTGGACTTCTGCGAGGCGGTCCACCGCGATTCCCCCAAGCTCGGCGCAGCGCTCGCCCCGTTTTCCGATCGGATGGCATCTCAGACCGGCGTCTACGTACTCGAGGGTGGCGAAGACGCGATGATCGCTCGGGCCTGGTTGTCAGACGCGGCCGAGAAAACGATCGACGTGCAGTACTTCATCTTCTCCGCCGACAATGTAGGGCGCATCGCGGCGGATTACCTGCTGCGCGCGGCCGAAAGAGGCGTTCGCGTTCGGATCATCGTGGACGACTTTCTCGTGAGTGCGGACGCGCAGCAGTTGCTCGATCTGGACGCCCACGAGAATCTGAGCATCAAGATTTACAACCCGAACGTGAACGTCGGAAAATCCCTGGGCCAGAAGGTGACGAATACGATTCGGGACTTTCGCGGCATCAATCAGAGGATGCACAACAAGGCGTTCATCGTCGACGGGATGGCGGTCATCACCGGCGGGCGAAACATCGCCGACGAGTACTTCGACTACGACCACGAGTTCAACTTCAGGGATCGGGACGTGCTGCTCCTCGGCGGGACCGTCGGGGACGTCAACGCGTCCTTCGAGACGTTTTGGGACGATCCCTTGAGCGTCTTGGTCGCAGAACTGGCAGAGCGCGAGTCCCCCGTGGATCTCGAGGCGACGAGTGACGCGTTGCATCAGTACGCGTGCAATCCCAGAAATTTCTGGCCCGAGGTGCGCGACAGGATCCGTGCCGTGCCCGAGGCCTTCGAGACGATGAGGCTACAGGGCCTGGTTCGCTGGGTGGACGACGTTCGCTTCGTGTCCGATCGGCCGGGCAAGAACGACGGCACCCAGGGCCTCGGTGGAGGCGGCGTGACCACCGATGCGCTGGTCGAAATGGTCGGCCAGGCCACTCGGGAAGTCTTCATTCAGACTCCGTACCTCGTCACCACCGAGCTTGCGCGCGGGGTGTTCGCCGAGGCGGTCAGCCGTGGTGTGGCTGTGACGATCCTGACCAACAGTCTGGGCTCCACCGACAGCCTGGATGGCTTCAGCGGCTATGCTCGAGGCCGCGAGCTGCTGCTTGCGACGGGCGTCGAGCTCTACGAGTGGCGCCCGGACGCGGCGTTGCGTCGCTCGATGATGAACAGCGTGCTGACCGAGCGAGGCGCACATCAGCCGGTGTTCGCCATCCACGCCAAGACGATGGTGGTCGACGAAAGCCGCGTGGTCATCGGCACCTTCAATCTCGACCCCCGAAGCGCCAACCTGAACACCGAGTGCATTACCGTCATTCCGTCCGTCGATGTCGCCCGAGAAGTGCTCGTCCACCTGAGGCAAGAGATCGGCCCAGACAATGCCTGGCGGGTGAGGCCGGGTGACAACCCGGACGCCGAGGCTGGCGTCATGAAGCGCCTGAACCTGCTGTGGCGCGCCGTGATCCCCAGAAGCATTCTCTGACGCTGCCGATCCCCTCATCAGTCGCAGAGATCGGAGGGATCGACAGAATGTCTCCAGACCAGCCCGCGCCACGCGCGGACCCGCTGCTGGTTCTCCGATCCCGGGAGGGCGCGTGCTCAGCGGCTGGCGCCGGACGACTGGGGCGACGAGTCGGCATCCAGCGGCCATCCACGTCGCTGAAAGGCAGAGTCCCAGAACATCCATTCGTAGAGGCTCGCTCGCCGGTAGTGGTATTGCATCCGCGCGGCAGTCTCGGGGTCTTCGGCGGCGACTGCGTCGGCGATGTCCAGAGCGGCCCTGACCGTCGCGTCGTAGGTATCCGAAGCGTACGAATCGATCCAGGCCTGGTACGTCGGATCGGGTGACCCAGCCCTGGCCAGGTTCTTTCCCACTTCGAGATAGATCCAATAGCAGGGCAAGAGCACCGCGAGCCCCTCGCCAAACGGCCGGTCATGCGCAATGGCCAGCATGTAATTCGTGTAGGCGAACCCGTCGGGAGACTGCTCGATGGCCGCAACCTCCTCCGGCCCGAGCCCGTAGGTGTCCAGGAGCTGGGTGTGAAGATTCTTCTCCTCGGCGAGTGACGACAGACCATCCGCCTTGAGGCGCTCGGCCCACTCGGCGCGCGGGGCCTTGTCGGCCACCACCAACAGGGCCCGCCCGAACACACCGAGGTAGTGTGCATCCTGGACCAGATAGTCCTTGAATATGTCCTGGTCCAGCGTTCCGTCCTGCAACTGCTCGAGGAACGGGTGGCGCAGAATCGCCCCGTAAATGTCCTCGGTCGCTTTCCACGCGTCGTCCGAGAAGGTCTGGGCCGACGCGGAAGGTCCGTATAGGGCGGCGACGAGCAACGTAATGATGAGGGTTCGCATGCGGCATTATATAGCAGGTTCCCGGATGATGGTCCTGACAGTTGCCGGAGGCGACACGTTCAGCGCGTAGGCCCTGCCGGTTCTCTTTGAGGGCTGGAATCTCTCGGCCGCGGGTGCTTGCGCCGGTCTCCGTTCGGGTTACCCGTGGCGTACGTAGCGCGCCGGCTTTAGCCAAGCGTCAGCGGAAGGCTATTTGACCGTCTGCTCGAACGATGTTTCGAGATCCGCTTGGCTAAAGCCGGCGCGCTACGTACGCCACGCGGGTCGGCGTGCTACGTACTGCACGCGGGAAGGCGCGCTACGTACGCACGCGGGTCGGGGCTCACGGATTGCTCCAGCGCTGGCAGGCCCGGTATAGTAGCGGCTGAGCCGCAGCTGAGGATTCTGCTCGACCCCGGCGGGGATGTCGCCCGCCATCGGAGGTCCCATGACTATGACCGTCGAACGCCAGGCCCAGACCCCGCTCTCCGTGGCGCTGTTGCTGCTGACCGCGCTCGCTGTCGTCTTGCCGGGAGCGCTCTCGGCTCAGTCCCATCAGCCGCCATCCGAGCCGCCCGCCGAGTGGGGACCCATTTCGATCAACATGGAGGAGATCGAGTACCCGCATCCGGTCGAGTTCATGAACTTCAGCGTCTACGGCCAGGACGTTCGGATCGCCTACATGGACGTTGCGCCAGTGGGACCCGCGAATGGCCGAACCGCCGTCTTCCACCACGGAGGCAGCTACTACGGCTGGTACTGGAAGAGCCAGATCGAGGCCCTCACCGCCGAAGGTTACCGTGTCATCGTGAAGGACAGGCTCGGCTGGGGAAAATCATCCAAGCCGATCCTGCCGTACACCATGAGCCTGCACGCCTCCAACACGGCCCGGCTGATGGAGCACCTCGGCATCTCCGAGGCCGCCATCGTCGGGCACTCGATCGGGGGGCAAATGGCCACGCGGTTCGCCTTCCTCTACCCCGAGTTGACCACGCATCTGGTCACGATCAATCAGATCGGCCTGACCGACAATCGGGCCGGGCGAGGGTTCAGCCCGTTCGACGGCGAGATCGACGCCGACCCCGACATGCAGGCCGCCTACGAACGCGACGTCCGGACGGACACGCGGCGCTACGTGGAGTGGAAGCCGGAGTTCATAGACCATCTGCGCATTCGGCACGGGCAGCGGCTGAGCGGCGACTGGCCGCGACTCGCGTACGTGCGTCGGCTCGGCGGGAATCTGCGCTCCACGGACACGGTGGTGGATGACTGGCCACACATCAGGACGAAGACCCTGATCCTCGGGGGAGAGATCGACGGACCGAGTTTCCCCGAGAACGCTCGTCGCGCAGTGGAGATCTTCCCGAACGCGGAGGTGTTCCTCATCCCGAACGTCGGCCACAACCCGCACGAAGAGGTGCCCGACATCGTCAACGCGCAGCTGATCCGGTTCCTCGGCAGCGACCCGAGCGAGCCGCCCGTGTCGGGCGGACGCTAATGGGCCGGCGCAGGGAACTGACGATCCCGAGCAGAAATGGCCCTTGAGTCTACTTCCGCATGGCGTCCGGCCCCGTGGGCGACTTCTGGATCGTCCCGGCCGTCGGGGGCGAACCTCGGCGGCTGACCTACGATACGAACCAAGGCAGCCACCCCGTGTGGACTCCCGATGGGCGATATGTGATCTTCTCGTCGCTGCGCTCGGGCAGTCGGACCCTCTGGCGCATTGCTGCCGAGGGCGGCGAACCGGAACCCCTGACATCAGGCGCAGGCGAGGACCGCGAGCCAGCGATCTCGCGCGATGGCCGGCGCCTCGTCTACTCGAATGTTCGCAACGTCAGGGCGATGATGATCTACGACCCTCAGGTCGGAGAAAGCCGGGAGGTCCTGGCCAGGCGCTATGGACTGATCCACCCGCGATTCTCGCCTGATGGCGAGTCCATTGTCTTCTTTGGTGAGGTTGCCGATGGCACGGAGATCTTTCTCGTAGGGGCCGACGGCCAGGGGCTGCGAGAGCTGACGCGAGGCGACGGCCAGTTCAATATCCATCCGCAATGGGCCGCAGATGGCTCAGCGATCTTCTTCTATCGCGACTACCCGTACCGCGAAGGCTCACCGGGCGACTTCCTCAGGGTCTCCGTGGATGGAGGTCCCGGCGACATCATCCTCTCGGGCTTCCACTGGGATCGCCAGATGGCTGCCGACGTGCATCCCGACGGCAACTCTGTGGCGTATTTGTCGATCGAGCCTCCGCCCGCCGGGAGCACGACCGTCGTGAGAGACATCGAATCGGGTCAGGTACGGTTGCTGCCGACGGTACTCACATTGCCTCGATGGTCGCATGACGGCGCCTATCTTGCCGGTTCGGACCTGTCTGGCGCGGACCACTCTGAACGCATCATGTGGGTATGCCCCATCGACGACGTGTGCGCATCCGTGACCGAAGGGTTCTGGCCGGTCTGGTCTGCTGACGATACCGAGCTCTATTTTTATCGACGTGCCGCCGCGCGTGCGCCGTTCGAGATATGGGTGATCGATCGGGACGGTCGGAACCCACGTCAGGTGACAGAAGTCGGGCCAATCCATCCCGTCACCCCCTTTTTCGACGTTGCTCCGGATGGACGCATCGTGTGGGTTCAGAACCGCCCCGGGACCTCCGAAATCTGGTCGGCTGACATCGAGTAGGAGAGGGGCTAGTAGAATGAGAGTGGTACGCGCGACGGCCAACACGAAGGCGGGAGACTCGTAACGATCATGCCACGAACGACATTCGACAAACTGCCACCCACCGCTCGACTGTGGATTTTCGCGGCCGACCGCGAACTCGAGGCGTCCGAGGCGGATCGCCTGGTGGCGGCCGTCGACCGGTTTCTCGACGAGTGGACAGCCCACCGCCAGCACCTGACGGCGGCCGGCGACTGGCGCTACGCCCGCTTTCTGCTCGTCGGCGTCGACGAATCGACGGCGAGTGCCTCGGGATGCTCGATCGATGCGCTGGTTCGCGAAGTCAAGCGGCTCGAGCAGGAACTGGGAGTCACGCTGGTCGACAGCGGCCCGGTCCTGTTCCGCCAGGGCGAGACCATCGAGCGAGTCACGCGGGTTAGGTTCACCGAGCTGGCCACGTCCGGCGTCGTCAACCCGGAGACCGCCGTGTTCGACAACACCCTGACCACCGTCGGCGACCTGCGTGCGGGTCGCTGGGAGTTGCCCGCGCGCGAGACGTGGCACGGCCGAGCGTTCTTCTGATTCCCGGCGACGACCTCGGGTACGGCGGGTGCGTTGCGAAAATGCCGAGCCCCTGTTTCGTCGTGACCGTCAAGACCTCTTTCCGGAGGACCTCGCCTCCGACCCTGAGCCGCTCGCTTGCTTCCAACGCGTAGCCAGGGTACTCGCCTCGCTCAACCATACTCGGAGCCTTCACGCAGCGCATCGCACCGAAGTTCACCCTCGTCTTCAGGCGCCGGCTTCGATAGTATGTGCGGCATGCGACGAATGACGCGACGGGGAACGCTAGCTGTTTGCCTGCTGGCACTAGCCGCCGACTGCCTTGCGCAGCAGGGCGTCTCGGATGGCCAATGGCGACACTCGAACGGTGACACCGGAGCGACGAGGTATTCCGACCTCGACCAGATTTCCCCCCAGAACGTGGAGCAACTTCGGATCGCCTGGCGGTGGGACGGCCGGCACCACGGGGCCACGCCGGAGTTCAAGAGCGAGACGACGCCCCTGATGGTCGACGGTGTCCTCTATTTCACCGCCGGATTTCGTCGTGACGTGGTGGCGATCGATGCAGGTACCGCGGAAACGCTCTGGACGTACCGACTCGACGAGGGCGCGCGTGGCGAGATGGCGCCACGAAGGAACTCCGGGCGTGGGGCGTCGTACTGGACCGACGGGCGTGGCGACGAACGAGTCTTCGTGATCACGCCGGGATTTCATCTCGTTGCACTCGACGCCGGCACCGGCGATCCGATTCCAGGCTTCGGAGATGACGGCATCGTGGATCTCAAGCTGGGCTTCGACCAGACGGTCGATCTCGACGCCCAGAACCTGGGATCGAGCTCGCCGGGCATGGTGTTCGGTGACCTGATCATCGTCGGCCCGGCGATGGCGGGCTCCGGCAGGCCTCGATCTCGAATTGGCGTCCCGGCACACATCACGGCATGGGATGTCAGAACCGGTGAACGTCGTTGGATCTTCCACACCGTGCCCAAACCGGGCGAGTTCGGGTACGACACCTGGGAGGACGAGTCCGCGATGAGCGGTGGTAACTCCGGCGCCTGGGCGCCGCTCGCGGTCGATGAGGAACTGGGCTACGTCTACCTTCCCCTCGAGGTCGCGACGAGCGACTACTATGGCGGTCATCGGCTCGGCGACAACCTGTTCTCCTCGAGCCTGGTCTGCCTGGACGCCCGCACCGGAGAGCGCGTCTGGCACCGCCAGATCGTGCATCACGACATCTACGAGTACGACAACCCGTCCGCGCCGATTCTCATCGACGTCGCCGTGGACGGTCGAGACGTTCGAGCGGTGGTGCAGCTCACCAAGCAAGCGTTCGCGTTCGCGTTCGACCGTGTCACCGGGGATCCACTGTGGCCAATCGAGGAGCGGCGGGTGCCGGCGTCGGACATTCCCGGCGAGCGAGCGTCTCCAACCCAGCCGTTCCCGACCAAGCCGGCGGGGTTCGACCAGCAGGGTGTCACCGAGGACGACCTCATCGACCTGACTCCGGAGATTCGTGCGCAAGCGGTCGAGATTGCACGACAGTACCGCCTCGGCCCCCTGTACGCTCCGCCCTCACTCGCGGATGCCGACGATGGCACCCGTGGAACGATTCAGGTGCCAGGCACCGCCGGTGGCGCGCTGTGGGAGGGCGGCGCCGTCGACGTCGAGGACGGCACTCTGTACGTGGGCTCGGCGACGAGCCCCACCTTGCTCGCGATGATCAACGATCCCGACATTTCCGATGTGGCCTACGTGTCCGCCGGCACCCGGATCTCCGGACTGCAGGGGCTTCCGTTGTTCAAGCCGCCGTTCGGCCGTATTACGGCCATCGACATGAACACTGGCGAGCACCTCTGGATGAAGCCCAACGGCAACACACCGGCGGCGATTCGCGACCACCCTGCGTTGGCTGGCGCCGAGTTCCCTCCGACCGGCAGCCCGACGAGAGCCGTGCTGCTCGTGACCAAGACGCTCCTCTTCGCCGGAGAAGGCTGGCGCGGTGAGCCCTATTTTCGTGCGTACGACAAGGGCAGCGGCGAGGTCGTCGCCGAACTCGAGATGCCGGCGCCGGTGACGAGCCTGCCAATGACGTACATGCACGAAGGCAAGCAGTTCATCGTGTTCGCGGCTGGTGACGGGCGAAGCGATCATCCCGCGGAGCTGATCGCGCTGACGCTGCCAGACGACGTACTTCCGTAGTCGCAGGCCGAGCGGCTATGAACACGGAATTGGCACGGAATGGGCACGGAATGACCACGGAATGACCACGGAATGAACACAACCGGCCGGACCTGACGCGCCCACGTCTGCTACAACCCGCGGCGCGACTCTGCAATAGCCCCCTAGATCCAGCGCGACTCTCTGGTACGAGACCTGTCACGATCATGTTCAAACGTGTATTTGGTGGATGCTTGCTCGCCACTCTGCTGGGCTCGAGTTGCAATACCGATCGGCCGTCGGATGGGACCCTCGCGTCATCCGACGAAGGTGAACGGCCCAATGTCTTGTTGATCGTTGTGGACGATCTGGGGTTTGCTGATCTGGGGAGCTTTGGTGGAGAAATCGAAACGCCGAATCTTGATCGACTCGCCTATGGCGGAATTCGGTTGACCAACTTCCACGTGGCGCCCACCTGTTCACCTACCCGGGCCATGCTTTTGTCCGGCGTCGACAGTCACAAGGCCGGGCTCGGGAACATGATCGAAGAGATCGCACCCAACCAAGAGGGCAAACCCGGTTATGAGGGGTATCTCAACGATCGTGTCGTCTCCATGCCCCGTCTGTTTCAGGATGCGGATTATCGAACCTACATGGTGGGGAAATGGCACCTGGGCATGACCGAGGAGTCGAGTCCAACGGCCCGAGGGTTCGATCGGTCTTTCGCTCTACTGCAAGGCGGTGCCTCCCATTTCGGGGATATGGCACCGCTCGCTGCTGAAGGTCCGGGCACCCAGGCACAGTACCGGCGCGACGGTGAACTCCTGGAACGGCTTCCAGATGCCTTCCAATATTCGACCCAGTTCTATGTCGATCAACTGATCGCGTATCTGGAAGACCATCGCGCGTCCGGTCAGCCTTTTTTCGCCTACCTTGCTTTTACCGCGCCGCACTGGCCCATTCAAGCGCCTGATGCGTCCATCGAGAAGTACAGGGGGCAGTATGACCAGGGGTACGATTGGTTGCACGAGCAGCGTTTGACACGCCAAAAAGAACTAGGCCTCATCCCGGAGTCCGCCTCCGCAAACCGCCGCCCTCCTGATGCTCCTCCCTGGTCTGATTTGAGCGAGGAGGATCAAGCGTGGTCCGCTCGGAGCATGGAAGCCTATGCGGGGATGGTCGATGAGATCGATGTGCTCACCGGCAGGTTGATCGAGCATCTGAAACAACGAGGTGACCTGGATAACACCCTGATCGTGTTCATGTCCGACAATGGTGCTGAAGGCCACACGTTAGAAGCCACCTGGAATCCGGAAGAATTCGCCGCCGTGTATCGCTGGATCGTAGACTCCCATGACTTCAGCCTGGAGGCCGTCGGACGTATCGGAAGTTATGTCATGTATGGGCCAGGGTGGGGTCGTGCTGGTGCACCTGCGTTCCGAGACTACAAAGGATTTCCGACGGAAGGTGGCACCCGTGTTGCGGCCTTCGTTCACTATCCCAGAGTTCTTGGTCAGGGCGTTATCTCAGATCAGCTGGTCACGGTACGGGACATCGCGCCGACGCTCCTGGAACTTGCGGGTATCGAGCATCCCGGTGCACGCTATCAGGGTACGCCCGTTGAGCCCATGACAGGCGTTTCAGCATTGCCCATCTTGCGTGATGACGTTGATCGAGCGCGTGCCGAGAACCGGGTCGTAGGCACGGAGCTATTCGGCAAGCGAGCCCTACGTCATGGTGACTGGAAAATCGTCCACATGCCCGAGCCCCATGGTAACGGCCAGTGGCAATTGTACGATCTGCGATCCGATCTGGCAGAGAACAAGGACGTGTCTGCGGAACAGCCAGAGAAGCTTGCCGAGTTGATCACGCTCTGGGATGACTATGCGGAGGAGAACGGCGTCGTGTTGCCCGATTGGGTCAGTGGCTATTGATGCGAAGACAAAATGGAACGAATCAACCCATCCCGCCAAACAGGCGCGTGTGGCCCTCCATGACCCGCTGCCGCTCCGTCTCACTGGGCTCCAGCGACCATTCACCACGCTCTCGTGTGCCACCCAGGGCGAGGCCGTCACGACGGGGAATCATGTAGAGGCCGCCCCCGACGACCATGTAGTCGATCTCCGGTTGTGGCACGAGAAATGTGAGCTGACCCTTGACCGGCATCAATTCTTTGTCGCCGAACAGCTCTCCGGCGCCCAAGCCGGTGCAGTTCATGATCACCGGTTCTGGTAACGCGGTGAGCTGCCCGATCGATTCGAACGTCTTGACCTCCAGGACGCCGCCTGCCAGGTGGAAGTCTCGGAGCATGGCCGCCAGGTATACCGCCGGCTCGAACACCATGCCCATGGTTCGCTGAACGTACGGGCTCGGAAACGGATGTTCGCTCGCGTCCAGGTCGGTTGCGGCGCTCGTGAGATCGGCGATGGGATTGGCTGCGGCCCGAGCGGCTCGCTCCTCGGGTGGGTCCTCCGAGATCGAATAGCGCGCGATCCATCGCACACCATAGTGATCGCCGACCAGGTCCTGATAATACCGATACGACAGCCGAGCGGCTCGCTCGAATTGGGCCATGAACGCCGGCGTTCGCTTGTCACGCTCGGCGCCGGACCCAGGCCCGAACCAGGCTGCTGACATGTTGGAGGTGGTCCGGGGTGGAAGATCCTTGGCGTAGATCGTGACGGAGAATCCGTACCGTTGCAGCAGCCGTGCCGTGGCCAGCCCGACCGCGCCGCATCCGAGCACGGCGGCGGTTCGGTGTTCCGTCTTCAGGGCTTCTTCCATGGCGAGATGGCTCGAGCCCCACGACAGCGTCATGCCGCTGCCCCCGTGCCCGTAGTTGTGCACGACCGTCTTGTCTCCGAGCGGCTCGGCTCGCACGACGAACCCGGACGGCCGATGGGGGCGCAGCCCGACCGTTGTCCGGATGACCCGATCGGGTGCGACTTCGACTCGTGGGAGTCCAGGGCGGGGTGGCTCCGGAGACGAACAACCGCTGAATCCGAGCCCGAGACCGGCGGTACCCACGAGTTTCATCCAGTGTCGTCTGTTGATTGACTGCTGCATGCCGAGCTCCTGTCCCTGAGCGGTGTGAACCGGGCGACTCCGAGGATTATGCCAGACTCGCGGGGGTGCTCACGGAATGAACACGGAATGAACACGGAATGGGCACGGAATGGGCACGGAATGGGGCGTCATCAGATTCTGTTCGAGATTGAACCGACCGATCGGTGGCTGACGGTATACTTGGCCTCGTCTCCTGACAGCGATGGCACTCGAGCCTGGCAGTGGTCTCGGCGCGAACAACCTGCAATTCGCTGGCTGAACCGTACCGGCTTTGTCGGAGGGCCTATTCCTTGAGAGGATGGGTTCCATGGCACGAGCAAGTCGGTATGCCCCCGAGGTACGAGAGCGGGCCGTTCGCATGGTCCGGCAGCACGAAGCCGAGTACGCGTCGCAGTGGGCCGCGATCGGGTCGATCGCGAGCAAGCTGGGGTGCACGGCGGAGACGCTGCGCACATGGGTGCGGCAGGCGGAGCGGGATGCGGGGCAGCGCGCCGGGCTGACGACGGACGAGCGGCACCGGCTCAAGGAGCTGGAGCGCGAGAATCGCGAACTGAAGCGGGTGAATGAGATCTTGCGCAAGGCGTCCGCGTATTTTGCCCAGGCGGAGCTCGACCGCCGAGCGAGATGATGGTCGGCTTCATCGACGACCATCGCGATGTCTATGGGGTCGAGTCGATCTGCGCCACGGTGCCGATCGCCCCGTCGACGTACTTCCGGCACAAGGCCCGGGCCGCGGATCCCACGCGTCGTTGCGCCCGGGCCCACCGGGACGACGAGCTGCGGCCCGCCATCCAGCGCGTGTGGGACGAGAACTTTCAGGTGTATGGTCCGCGGAAGGTCTGGCGGCAGCTCCGTCGGGAAGGGGTCCGTGTCGCGCGCTGTACGGTGCACCGACTGATGCGCGAGATGGGGCTGGCCGGCGCTGTGCGGGGCCGCGCGTGGGTGACGACCACGCACGGGCACGCGGCCACGGATCGGCCGCGCGATCTCGTCGAGCGAGACTTCACCGCGACGCGGCCGAATCAACTCTGGGTCTCCGACTTTACGTACGTGGCCACGTGGCGCGGCTTTGTCTATGTGGCGTTCGTGATCGACGTGTTCGCCCGACGGATTGTCGGCTGGCGCGCGTCCGCGTCGTTGCGTACCGACCTGGCGCTCGATGCGCTCGAGCAGGCGATCCACGATCGTAGCCACGCCGAGACGGGCGACCTCGTACACCACAGCGATCGAGGCACGCAATACCTCTCGATTCGTTACACCGAGCGCCTGGCCGAAGCGGGCATCGAGCCGTCCGTCGGCAGCCGGGGCGATTCGTATGACAACGCCCTCGCCGAGACGGTGATCGGGTTGTTCAAGACGGAGGTGATTCGGCGACGCGGCCCGTGGCGGAGTCTTGAAGCGGTGGAATTCGCCACGCTCGCGTGGGGCGATTGGTTCAACACGAAGCGGCTGCTCGAACCGATCGGGTACGTGCCGCCGGCAGAGTACGAAGCGCGCTACTATCAGCAGGCGGCGGTGGCCTGAGTCACGTAATTCGCTCTCCGAAGATCCCGGTACGATTCAGGCTAGCTCGAAGGTAGACTCCATCACAGAAAAGCATTTCCGAGGAGAAGAATCATGTGCGACGAACAGACGCAACGGGATGTCGAGGACTTCCTGCGCGGTTCAGGCGTGACCCGGCGCCAGTTTGGGAAGTTGTCGGTCGCGGCGGGTGTTGCGATGATGTGGCCACTGGCCGCGCAATCCCAGGATGTCACAGAGTCCGATGTGGACGTGACCACGCCCGACGGCGTGGCTGATTGTTATTTCGTCCACCCCAGCACCGGCCAGCATCCCGCGGTCCTCATTTGGCCCGACATCCTCGGCCTGAGGCCGGCCTACCGGCTGATGGGCCGTCGCCTGGCGCAATCAGGCTATTCAGTCCTGGTGGTCAACCCGTTCTATCGTGACGCCCGCTCGCCAGTGGTCGCTGAAGGCGCCAGCTTTGGTGAGCCTGAAACGCGCGACACGATCCTACCCATGGCGCGAAACCTGAATGCTGGAACACACGTAACGGACGCCAGGGCTTTCGTCGGTTTTCTCGATCAGCAGGCCGCCGTGGATACCGGTCGGAAGATGGGCACTACGGGTTACTGCATGGGTGGCCCCATGGTCATGCGTACTGTGGCCGCGGTGCCGGACCGATTGGGCGCAGGTGCCACGTTCCACGGTGGTGGACTGGCCACCGATGCCGACGATAGTCCGCACCTGCTGATCCCGCGCACAACCGCACAGATGTTGCATTGCGTCGCGGCCAATGACGACGAGAAAGACCCCGAGGCAAAGGAGACGCTGCGAGCCGCGTATGCTGCGGCCGACATCGCAGCGGAAATCGAGGTCTACGCGGGTACCATGCACGGCTGGTGTCCGCCCGATTCGCAGGTCTATGACGAGGTTCAGGCAGCGCGTGCGTGGAGCCGGCTCTTGGTCCTGTTCGAGGCTGCGTTGGCGTAGGCTGTCGTACTACCGATCGCCACTGTGGTGGAGGCGACAATAACAGGAGGCGTTGACCGTGACGTCGGCCCGTGCCTTGGCCATGTTGAGGCGGACGCGCATGCTCTTCGCTTCGTCAGCCTTCCCCAAGCGTTCCAGGCATTCGACGTACCCGTGCAAGCTCCACAAATTGTCGTGGTGCTGGGATGTGCCGACCAGGGTGTCATCAAGGCCCAGGTCTGCCCGGTACACGCTGGCCGCTTCCTCCAGATGGCCTTGCTCGAGCAGGAGTGCGCCAAGGGCATGCCGTGCGGGCTGCATCCAGCCCCACGGTTCGTCGTACTTGAGGTTGTCATCCAGATCCACGGCCCGACGCAGATGGTCGTATGCCTGGTCATAGTTCTGTTTGCGATACTCCACTTCGCCATTCAGCATCTGTTCGGCGACCTCGAGTATGTCGAGACAGGTATTGTTGAAGAGGTACCGACTCTCCGGGACTTTGGAAACAGCCAAATAGAACTGTTCTCGGTGCCGTTCCGCAGAATCAACGTCGCCGGTCGCAGCATGGGCCACGGTCTTCGCGTAGTGCCAGAGCGCCGTGGTCATGCAGTACAGATCCTGGTCGGCAGGTAGCGGCTGGTCGATGATGTTCTGCCATTTGCCAAACCGAATGAAGACGTGGGCTTTCGTACCGATATAGCCTTCCATCCAGTCGGCCATGGCCGGGCTTTCGATGCGGAGCAACTCTTCCGGCGTCGTGTCGGCCAGTTCCACCGCTGCTTCCAGCGCAGTCGTGTACTGGCCGAGAAACAGCGCGGCATACACCTTGAGATGGTAGTTGTGGATGCGAGACAGCGTGTGAAAATTGAGGGGGCCTTCATGGCGGAGGTACACGCGGTCCGCAGCAATGGCCCTGTTGTTGGCGACGACGGCATCATAGTAGTGGCCACAGCGGATGTCGATGTGGGACGGCATGTGGCACAGGTGTCCAGAGCCGGGAACCAGCTCGCGCAACGTGTCACAGGCCCGCAGTGCGCGCTCCGGAAACGGCGACATTTCCATGGCGTGGATATACATGTGCAACATGCCAGGGTGGGGTGGGGCGCCGGCCTGTTCGCCTCGTGCGATTGCCCGTTCGAGTACCTCGACGGCCTCATCTGTTGAGGCATAGGGCGACGGGTCACCGGTTCGTAGGTCCCACAGGGCCCACGGGGTGCGGGTGATCAAGGCTTCTGCGTGCAGCGCACAGACGTCGTCGTCGAGAGGAAACGCGTCGTGCACCTTTCGCATCGCATCGGCATAGTCATCATCCCAGCGATGATACTGAGGCTCATCGACCGGTTCGGGAGACTGATAGCGGGCAACCAAGGCCTGCACCAGAGCGATCTCCACCGGTGAAGCGCCTTCCAGGTGATCGAGGGCCGCTCTGGACGCGCCGTATGACGCGGCCAATGACTTCGCCAGTTCATCCTTTTCCATCCGATGCCAGGGTTTGTTGTAGTAGCAGCCTGAAGCATAGGCCAGGCCCCAGTGGAACATGGCGCAGCGGGGATCCAGTTCGATGGCCTGGCCAAAACAATGTCGCCCCTTCTCCAGGTCGAAGCCATACATCAAGAGCAGCCCGCGATCGAACCATCGTTGTGCTTCGGGATCGGTCGTGGAAACGGAGCGGGTATGTTCGCCGACCTCGTAGTATTCGAGCATCTGGGTGCCTGTCGATCTGCTGGCCTCGGTCGAAATGCCGGTTGCGCCGCGTGCGTGCGTTTCAGGCGGTACAATCCGACCCGTCAAGCAGCACCGTCTTGACCAGGAGCGGGGCCAGGCGGCTCGACTTCGGATTGCCGAAGGTCACGATCCCGTACGTAGCGCGAAGGCTTCAGCCGAGCGACAAGAGATCGTCTGGATGCGATGACGTGATGAACATCCTTCTCAGCCGGCGACAGCCGCACGGCGCCGTGGCCGATTCGAGTGAAGAGACGCGGCTTCGGTACCGCTATCGCGACCTGGTGCTCAGAGGGAAGATTCGGCTGCCGCTCGAAGGGGCCCGAGCGCTAGTCGGGCCCGATTGCGCCTACCATCTCTACTGCGGTCAGGACCTCCCGGAGCGTCTGGCGCGTCTGGAGCTTGACGCGAACATGACTGTCATCGGACGAGCCCGCCAGAAATTCCCGTGCCCAGGCCAATCCAAACCGACCTGACCCACCTCGGTGGCCCGGGCTGCCTGAGCGCGGCCCTCCTGCTCGTGGCGTCGGCGATGCTGATCGCCTACTGGTTCCTGTTGTAGCTCTCCGGCCGCGGCGCGACATCGACGAGGTGCGGCTGGTGGTGCGACAGCGCGTCGCGCCTTGCAGGCCGGGCGCCGCCCTCCGGAATCCATTACTCGTTCAGCGCGTACGGGCCACTAGCTGCCCGGCGTCATGACGTGCGCGCTGCTCGTGCCGGCGTTCATGAGCCACGCCCCGCCCTGGTCACGCGTCTCGGGGAGGCCGATGGTGGCGGCCGTGGCGCCCGGGACCGCGATCGTCGTGTGCGTCCTGGCCTGTGCCTGGTCGGCCCCGCTCATCGTCCGCCACACGGAGCCAAACTCGGGTTTCACCCGGGTGCCGTTGGTTTCGGCCTCGGCGAGCGCACTGCGTCTCTCGGTCCGGTCGGCAATCGTCTCGTACTCGCGGTTCTGCGCGACGCGGGGCAGGTTGGCCAGGCTCGTGCACTGGACGGAGAACGGCCGCTCGCTGGGTAAGCCGGACTGGTCGTAGCAGACCCAGGTATTCGTCCCCTCTCTCAGCGTCTCATACGTGTGGTCCGCGTTCCACGCGACCACCGTCGCGGCCTCGCGGGCGTTCCCTGGCGCTGCGAGCAAGGCCCGCTCGATCGTGGCCTCCGGGGTCTGCCCGGTCACACCGGTACTGAGCGCAAACACACCGACGACGGCCAGTACGACATACCGAGATATCCTCCAGATAATGTATCAAGCATCCTACTACGTTCTTGTTTCGTGAGGGACCGTGAACACCAGGAGGGCGCGAGCTACTCATCGTACGAGAGCGCACGAGTGTGCCGTCGGAAGGTACCGCCTGACTCCGGCTCGAAGACATCACAGCTGCTCATCTCGCCCCCGTAGATATGGAGCGTGATCGACGGGCGATCGGACAGATGATTGGCCAACGTGTGGTGATCGAACGGTGGAATCAGATACCCGGCCTCACCGACGCGCGCCTCCATCCGGCGCTGCGATGCGAACCGGCACGACCCCGCCTCCTCCGAGACGAGGTGGTACTGTTCGACCTCCATGGCACCTTGCAGCACGCATTCGACACACCAAATACCCGCGTGGTCGTGAATCGGTGTGCCTTGTCCGGGTCCCCACGTCATGACGACTGCCGAGTAGGCTCCGGCCGGATCGCGGTGCAGCAGCCGGCGGGCGTACCGGTCAGTGCCAGGCTGGCCGAAACGCGGGGGGGAGCCGAACGGCATCCTCGGCGACGAGCCGCTCGAGCACCGCCTTCACGCGCCGCACGACCGTGTCGACATCGCCTCCATCGACGGCACCATCGAGTCGGCTGATGACGCCTGTCACGAGGCCCTCGTGCTCTGGTCGCGAGCGCATCTCATCGGTCATGGGTCATGGGTCATGGGTCATGGGCGGACGGGTCACTATGGGCGAACCGGCTTGCCAGGTGCTCCGCGCGAGTGGAAGCTCGTCGTGCCGCCGTCCAAATCCGCCGGCGAATCGAATCGGCGCGAGTATACCGCAATCCAACAAGAGCGTCCGGCGAGCACGCTTCGTGCTCGCGAGCGGTCCATCAGCCGAGATCCATCAGCACGCGCATCTGGGCCCGACGCGCTATACTTGCGCCGTCCTTCCAGCAGCTATGGCTCGTGAGTGCGGCACGCGACTCGATCCGTTCGAGGTCACCGCACAGATCAGCGCGGGCGACGTGAGTGGAGGTGTTCATGACTGATGCAGGCGACGGCTCGATACCTCCGGGTGTACCCGAATCGAGGCGCCTGTCCGGATCGGCCCGTCCGATGAAGAGCCTCCTGCGGACGTCGTGTGGGACGTTCGTCCTGGCGACGATGGTGATCACGACGCCCGTGGCGCAAGAGGCGTCGACTGATGCCGCGGCCGACGGGCGCGATGTCGTGGCGCTCCAGCGGTTGGCCACCGAGCGGCTGCGCCACGAGGTTGGCACGTGGACGACCCGCGTGGAGTTCCTCGATGCGGACGGGCAGGTCGTCAACGAGGTGGAAGGCACGGAGACCCGGATGTTCGTGATCGACGACCGCGTCCTGCAGACCGTCTCGACCGTGCCCGCGCTGGATCGCACCGGCGTCTCGCTCAAGTTCTTCAAGGCCGACGCGAAGATGATGTACGCCGTGTCCATCGACAAGGACGGAGACCTGTGGACGTTCACCGAAGAGGTCGATGGCCACGTCTCGACGTCGACGCGGCACGACAATCCGGACGGCACGGCAACCTACCTGCGGTTCTCGACACTCCGCGAAACGGAGCACACGATCGACGTCAACGCCGAGATGTCGTCGGATGGGACGAACTGGACGCCGATCTTCCGACAGTACGCCGTGCGCCAACGATGAAGGCTCTGCCCTCAGCAAACTGACCCATGCACCGGCTGCAGTCACGGAGAGACGAGCCCATGACGCCATGACGGGTCAGATCGTCGAGCTCGTGCTGGACGAAAGCAAGTGGCTCTTTGCCAGCATGCTCTTCGCGGCCATCCTGGTCGTCGTGCTGGTCGCCCGGCAGGCAGGCGAGAGGCGGTCGCGTCGCCGCCTCGTCCTGTGGGCCATGAACATGTTCTACGGATGCCTGATCGGCACCATGGCGTTGGGGCACCTGGTCGCCGTCACGATCAAGGCCTCGCAGGGCACGCTCTCGGGCTCGGCCTGGCCACTCTATCTGCTCGGCTTGGGCCTCGCGATTCCTTCGTGGTGGTTGGTCTCTCGTGCGGGCAGGTCGCCGAAGGATGACGGGCTCGGTCGGACAGGGGCGCCGGTGCTCAACATCTGGTTGGGCCTCAGCTTGCTGGCGCTCGGCCTGCACAACTGGGTTCTGGCGGCGCCCGCCGGTCTGAACGTCGCGTACCAGTATCACACCAGACGGCGGGTGGGCTGGTTGATCATGGCGGTGGCCACCGTTGGCTACCTGGGGTTGTTCATCGGGTCGCTGGTCTTTCTGGCCTCGGGGCAGAGTTTCGAGCAGTTCTCGGGTCTGGAGTGAGAGGACCTGGGTGCGTCGTTCCGAGCCGACGGGGATGTCGCCCGAAACACGCGGTTCGATCAGCCCCCCGTGATGTAGTTCGTGAGCTGCTGAATTTCGAACTCATCCTCCTCGATCAGGCAACGCACCACGTCGCCGAGCGAGATCACGCCCACGACCTTCTCTCCGACCGCGACCGGCAGATGCCGGATGCGTTTGTCGGTCATGATGGCCATCGCCTCTTGGATCGTGTTCTCGGGTCGCGCGCAGACGACCGGATGGGACATGATCTCGCGGACCGGCGTTTCCCGCGACAACTTGCCTTTGAGGATGACTTTTCGCGCGTAGTCGCGCTCGGAGAGGATGCCAGCGAGCCGCTCGCCCTCCATCACGAGCAATGCACCGACGCCCTTCTCCGCCATTATCTCGATGGCTTCATATACAGACGCATTGGGAGAAAGGGACCAGATTTCAGGTGCTTTCGCCTCCAGGAGCTGTGAGACCTTCTTCATGGAACTGCCTCCCGGTAGGATCAAATCAGGATACGAGAGACTAGCACATCACACGTGTGATCCGCACGCCGTAGTGGATAGGGTGGCCAGGCCGGAACGCGCGCGTTCGACAACGGCGTCGGTTGAAGGAGTGCGTCGAAGATCCCTGAGGGTATTGACTCTCGCGGTCCGACGCCAACATCATACGCGCATCCGGGAATCAGAGTCAGGAGCAGCGTCATGCCGAGTAGCGTCTCGTTGTCGGGATTCGTCGCGGCAGTCCTGGGTGCTGGCTACCTGATCCAACCGTTCGAGGTGCACGCCATGCAGAATGTGAATCGCCGTCTTCTCTCGTGGACCCTGGCCATGACCCTGGCACTCGCGGCCTTGCTCACCGGATCCGAGGCAACGGCACAAGCCCTGCCGAACCCGTATCGGCTCGTCGATGGCTGGGCCACGCTACCGGGCGGCAGGACGATGGGCGCGGTCGGCGATGTGGCCGTTGATCCTGACGGCCGACACATCTGGGCCGTGATCCGGTGTGACGCTGGTGCCGACAGCTTCGGTTGGGAGTGCCTCGACTCCAATCTCGACTCCATCATCAAGTTCGATCCCGATGGCAACGTCGTCGGGAGCCTCGGCGGAGGGATGTTCATCTGGCCGCACGGCATCGATGTGGATCGGGACGGCAACGTGTGGGTCACGGACGCCGTGACCGAGGCACGGACCCCGGCTGGGATCAGGGGGCACCGGGTCGTGAAGTTCAGTCCCGAAGGCGACGTGCTCATGGTGCTTGGCCGCCGGGCGAGGCCGGCGACGGTCCCGACCACTTCAACGCGCCGAGCGACGTCGTCGTGGCCGACAGTGGCGACATCTTCGTCACGGATGGGCACGGCGACGACACCAACAACCGGGTCGTGAAGTTCTCGAGCGACGGCACGTTCATCAAGGCCTGGGGCCGAACCGGCTACGCGCCAGGTGAGTTCCGGACGCTGCATGCGATCGCGATCGACAACGAGGGGCGCGTGTTCGTCGGCGACCGCTCGAACAGTCGTCTTCAGATCTTCGATCAGGACGGCAACCACCTCGCCACGTGGACACAATTCGGCCGGCCGAGTGGGATCTTCTTCGACGACCACGGCCGCATCTATGTGGCCGACTCGGAATCCGACGACGTACAGAATCCCGGGTGGGAGATGGGCATCAGGATCGGCGATGCCGCCGGAGGTTGGGTCGACGAGTTCATCCTCTATCAGTGGGGCGATCCGAGAATCACGTCTGGCAACGGCGCCGAGTTCGTGGCCGTCGATCGGGACGGCAATCTCTATGGCGGCGAACCCCGGCCGCGGAAGCTTCAGAAATATGTCAGGGTGAGGCCCTAGCCCAACGCTCGTCTAGGAAGCGTCACCGCCGCGGCTCCGCCCACGGGGCTTGCGAGAAGACGTGTCCCGTCGCGCCGCCGCCCTGCCAATCGGGTCGTCTGCCGTCCTCGGCCCACACCATCTGCTCGGCGCGCCCGAGCAGCGTCCGTAATCCGATGCGGTTGAGTGCCGAGACCGCGACACCGCCGTGGCGGCTCGCCATGGCCTCGCCCTCTCCCGCATCCAGCTTGTCGATCTGATTGAAGACCAGGAGCTCTGGCGCCTCCATCCCGATCTCCTGGAGGACGCCGTGTACGGCCTCGATTCGACGATCGCAGTCGGGCCTCGACGCATCCACGACGTGCAAGAGCAGAGACGCGTCGTCGAGCTCCTCGAGGGTCGCGCGGAAGGCCGTCACGAGGTCGGACGGCAGATCGCGGATGAATCCGACGGTGTCCGTGATGATGACCTCGCGCTCGCGCGGGAACCGCAGACGGCGCGAGACGGGGTCCAGGGTAGCGAACATCTTGTCGGCGACGTAGACCTCGGTCTTCGTCAGCGCCCGCAATAGTGTGCTCTTGCCCGCATTCGTGTAGCCGACGATCGAAAGGACCGGCACCGCGCGGCGTCCTCGCCGCTGGCGCCGGTTCTCCCGTTGCCCACCGAGTTTCTCGAGCTCGCGCTCGAGGCGTGTCACCCGATCGCGGGTACGACGCCGATCGACCTCGAGCTTCGTCTCGCCCGGCCCACGCCCGCCGATTCCACCCGCGAGCCGCGACAGCGAGACTTCGGCGCGCTGCGCGAGCCGGGGGAGTCGATACTTGAGCTGGGCGAGCTCGACCTGGAGCTTGCCGTCCCGCGTGGTCGCATGCTGCGCGAAGATGTCGAGGATGAGCTGCGTGCGATCGATGACCCGTAGCTCCATGCGGGCCGCCAGGTTGCGTGCCTGTGTCGGCGTCATGTCCTGGTCCACGATGACAAGATCGACGTGGCGCTGGAAGGCACGAATCACGAGGTCCTTCAGCTTGCCAGAGCCCAGCACGGTCTTCGGGTCGATGCGCGGGCGATTCTGCGTCACGACGTCGACGATCTCGACGCCGGCCGACCGCGCGAGCTCGCGCAGCTCGGCGACGTGGCTCTCGAGGTCGTAGCCGCTGCGACCCGCCGTGACCGAGACGAGGATCGCCCGTTCGCGGTCCCCGATCTCGCGCGCGCCGACCGTGCGCGACAGTTCCTCCTCGAGGTCGCGGATCCACGTCTGGAAGTCGAGATCGTAGTGAGCGGGCGGTCGGGGGGCGAGCAGCTCCACGCCGTCGCCGTCAGTGCTCGCGGGCTTGAGTGCGGCGGTGTGGGCCAGCGTCGGCAGACCCTCGTCGTCGACACCTATGGTCACCATGGCATCGAGACGAAGCAGGAGCAGGTCGGTCTTGTCGTCCCGCGTCAGACCTTCGCCGGCGAGGTGTGTGTGGAGGCATCGAAGGCCGCGCAGACGGCCGCGACCGGCTCGGAGGCGACCCCAGTCTGGCAGCTCGATCGAATGGGAGTCGCCCACCATCACGTGCTGAACGGCACCGCGGCGGTCGAGCAGCACGCCGACCTGGCGTCGGATCTCCCGACTGACCTCGGTGAGCTGCCGCGCGAGGTCCTGCGTCAGCAGTTGATCGGCGGGAACGCGGCGCCGGAACAGGCGCTCGAGCTGACGCACCTGGCGGGCCTTGAGGCCGTGTGTGTTGCCAAAAACCTGTATGGGCGACTCCTCGAAGATAGGCGAACTCGGGGCTCTGGGCCCAGGGCTCGGGGCTCAGGGCTCAGGGCGTCACACCCGTGTTGGCCCCAAGCCAAAAGACCGAAAGCCGAAAACCTGAAGCCCCAAGCCTGTCGTCCGAAGTCTGCTACATGCCTGCCACGCCGTACTTGGTCAGGGCTCCGCCGCCGGCCCAACTCAGCGAGTTCGGACCTTCCGCCGCATAGACGTTTCCGTCCGCGTCCACCGCGACGCCTTCGCCCGCCGCGCCCTGGTAGGGTCGGGTGTCGGCGGGGAACGGGGGGATGTAGGCGTTGACCCAATCCTCGTCGACGGTCCCGATGCGCACCCCGTTCACCCAGTTCGGATGCGTCCTCGCGCTCGACTCGGAGTCGATCGCGTACACGGTGTCGTCATCGGTGATGAAGAGACCGCTGATGCGCCCGTACATGTATCGCGAGTCGAGGTAGTTGCCGTCCTGGTCGAAGATCTCGATTCGGTGGTTGCCGCGGTCCGCGACCCAGAGGCGCCCCTGGGAGTCGAACGCCAGCGCGTGTGGCGTACGGAACTGACCGTGCAAGGCGCCGATCTCTCCCCACTCTTTGATGAACGTGCCGTCGGCCGCGAACTTGAGGATGCGGCCCGTCGATCCCTCCGGGAGGGTTCCGGCGTTCTGACCGTTGTGGCCGTCTCCGACGAAGATGCTTCCGTCCGGTGCGGTGATGACATCGTTCGGCTGGTTCAACTGGTTCGGGCCGCTTCCCGGCTGGCCTGCGGTGCCCAGCGTCAGGAGCACCTCGCCGGTCTGGCTGAACTTGAAGACCTGATGACCCTTGGTCCCGGCGTCATTCCCCGCGAAGTCGGTCACCCAGACGTTCCCCTCGGGGTCCAGGTGGATGCCGTGGGGGGTCACGAAGAGTCCGGCGCCGAAGTTCGTCATGACCTCTCCGGTGTGCCGGTCGAACTTGAAGATCGGGTCGACCAGGTTGGTGTCGCAGGTGATCGGGGTGCCGGCGCCGAAGCTACTCGCCCCGCAACGCTCGTACGCCCAGATGTGGCCGTCGAGCGGGTCGATGTCGATGCCAGCGGTCGAACCCCACTCCCTGCCCTCGGGCAATTGTCCCCAGCCCGCCATCACGGTCGGGTTCGGGTTCGGCAGTCCCTCGCCCGTGATGGTGCTGCCCTTGGTGACTTCGGCCGGTGCCGGCGTCGGTGTCGTCGACTCCGGGGCGGAGCAGCCTGACAGGACCGCGGTGGCACAAACGAACATTGTGAACTTCAGGACTCGTGACGATGGCATAGGAAATCTCCAACCTTTGTTTCGCGTATCCACTCCTCCGGAGGAGGCAACCGATGAAACGCACGCGTACGCCTCAGCGTTCCTGGCTAGATGATAGTGCGCATTGCGTGTCACGTATACAGGGCGCCCGTGCCGTGCAAGAATGGACCTAGAATCGGCGCGCGAGGGCTGATCCCTCTGGCCAACGAGGGTAGGTGTGGCGTATCGACGGATGACCCAGATCGGCGTCGCCGGGACCGTCATCCTCGCGCTGGCGTCGGCGGCTGCCGGCCAGTGGTCTGGGCGGGGCTTCCGCCGCTCCCGCGTCCCTCCGCGCTTCAAGCCTGCTGAGCATCGCGATCAAGGATTCACGTTCTGTCGCCTCATGTACACGAGCGACCACCGCGACCCATCCGGTCGCGGGTGGGCGACCGACTACCCCTTCGCCGACATCAATTTCACGATCCGTCTCTCGGAGCTGACGACGACCCACGTCGACCTCGACAGTGCGGGGAATCCCAATCACTGGGTGGTTCCGATCATGGACCCTGTGCTCTTCAGTTGCCCATTCGTCATGACGTCGGACGTTGGCACCATGAGCCTGACGGATGAGGAAGCCGATCGACTCCGCGAATACTTCTTGAAGGGCGGATTTCTGTGGGTCGATGATTTCTGGGGCAGCCGGGCCTGGGAGCAGTGGTCACGGGAGATCGGGAGAGTCCTGCCGGCAGCCGAGTATCCCATCATCGACCTTCCGATCGAGCATCCGCTCTTCCGATCGATGTTCATCATCGACGAGGTGCCACAGATCTCGAACATCCGCTTCTGGCGACGCACGGGCGGCCGGACGACCTCGGAGCGTGGGGCCGATAGTGAGGAGCCACATTTCCGAGTGATCGCCGACGACCGCGGGAGAATCGTGGTCGCCATGACCCACAACACCGACATCCAGGATGCCTGGGAGCGCGAGGGGGAGGACACGCGTTACTTTGATCGGTTCGCGCCCGACGGCTATGCCCTCGGGGTCAATGTACTCCTCCACGCCATGACGCACTGACGCATATGACTAGAATCTCTCGCCGGCTTTCCGTGGTGTGCTTCGCGGTCATCCTGTTGATGCCTGCGCCGGCGCGCGCCCAGGAAGCCGCCTACGCTGACATCGTCGACCGATTCTTCGCGCTGGTCCAGGCCGGCCAGACCGACGAGGCGGTCGAGTTCCTCTACAGCAGCAATCCCTGGATGCAACGTGCGGCAGACGCGGTCGAACAGGTACGCGCACAGCTGAAGGGGCTTCCGACGCTGGTTGGTCAGCTTCAGGGCTTCGAGTTGCTCCAGACCAAGACGCTCGGCACCCGCTTCGTCTACTTGAGTTACATGGCGCTCTACGATCGACAGCCGATCCGCTTCATCTTCGAGTTCTACCGGCCCGCAGAGGAGTGGATGACCTTCGGATTCTCGTTCGACCAGGATCTGGACGACGATGTAGAGGCCGCAGCCAGACTGGAGCTGGGCCGTCCGCAGTAAATCGATGGTCGCGGTGCGGAAACGCGCGGGTCGCCTGATCGGGCTCAGAGTGTCTGCGGGACGGTTGCGATTCGCGCCTCGGCGAGCCCGTGGATTCGGGTTCGCGTGCTCGAGTCAGCTCGAGCGCTGGAGCAAGGAGACACTGATGATTCCACTACGCCGTCGGGTCGGCATGGTCCCCATGGTCGCCGCAGTCGTTGTAGTCGTCGTGGTCGTCGTCGTCATGACCCTTGGCGCGGCTACGGCTTACGCCGACACCCTGGTCTTGCTCAATGGCCGGTCCTACACGGGAGAGCTCGTGTCCGTGCGCAACGGTCGGATCGAGTTTCGCACCGATCGCGGCCGGCTCCAGCGTTTCTCGGTCGACGATGTCGATCGGGTGGAGTTCTTCCGGGAGAGGAATAATTTTCGGGACGATCGCGACCGGGGCAACTCGGTGAACGACCGTCCCTCGGGCCTTCGTGAACGCGAGGTCGACGTGCACGCCGCGGCGGCGTGGACGCCCACGAACATCGTACTCCGCGCGGGCGATGAACTCTGGTTCGACTCGCGCGGCGAGATCCGCTGGGGGCCAGGCCGCAGGGACGGCCCGGAGGGAGAGGGCAGGTCGCCCCGCAACCCCGGGCGTCCCATTCCGAGCCGTCCCGGCGCGTCGCTCATCGGCAAGGTTGGCGAGTCGGGCGGTCCGTTCTTCATCGGCAAGGAAACAGGCCCGATCCAGGTTCGGGAACGAGGAAGGTTGTTCCTGGGCATCAACGACGATTTCTTGCAGGACAACAGCGGCTCGTTTCGGGTAGTCGTCTACTACTAGAAAATTACGTAGCGCGAAGGCTTGAGCCGAGCGGATCTTTAACCAGCGTGACGCTGGCGCTTGGCTAAAGCCGGCACGCTACGTACGCACAGGCGCGCAGGACGTCGGTCAGGGGTTGGGAAACCGAGCGTCGACCTGGCTCGAGTCGGAGACGACGACCGACAGCTCGGCACCGAACAGCATGGTTCGGTCGTCGTCTCGGGCGGCCCATCGCAGCAGCGTCTCGTGACTCGGCTCGACTCGTCGCTCGACAGATACGCTGCCATTCGTCTCGACGATGATCGGGTGCGAAAAGTCGAACTGATCGGGAGAGAGCAGCAGGGTGTATCGGCGCACGCCTGACGCCTCGACCCGGACGACATTGCCGTCGCGCTCGAGCGTCACCAGACGTGGCCGATTCTCGTCCACGTCCGACGGTTCCGACACGATCAGCCAGTGGACGCGATTGTCGCGGCCGCCATCGTCCGGCTCCCACGTCAATCGATCTGGGAGCGGGTCGCGCGGCGACTCGTCGATGAAGCGGTCGATGGCGTCGCTCTCCGAGGGCCACCACCGGGTGTTGTGGCCGGTGCTGTCGATGGCCCGAAACGTGAGATCGACGCCAACGCTCTCGAGTCGTGCAATCCACGAGCGCATCGACGCCACCGGATACAGTCGATCGTCGTCGACGTTCACGATGTAGAACGGTTTGTTGGCCAGGTTCGGCAGATGCAGCGGCGCGTCAGCGCCTGTTCGCGGGTTGGCGATGACGGCCGGATGCCCGATGAAGGGGAGGAAGCCGGCCCAAGGGGTGGGGGCGAGGCCCGTGAGATAGTAGAGTCCGCTGGCGCCGTCCGACACGCCGATGGCGTGCACTCGATTCTCATCGACGTTGTACGTGCGCTTGAGCGAGTCGAGGATGCCGGCGAGGTTCTCGAGCTGGCTGCGCTGCCACCAGAGCGAATCCCTCCACGAGGCCGGAAATACCGCCAGGCTGTCGGATCGCACCAGCCGATCGGTGTTGCGCCACCAGCCTCCGTTCTCACGAAGCGGTCCGGCGACGCCGCCGTGCAGGTAGACGCGAACTGGGTAGCGCCGTGCCCGGTCGTACGAGTCCGGCACGAACACCAGATACGGGTGCTGTCGTCCGTCCCGGTTCCGGCGCTCGAGCTCGAGGCGCCCGGTGGGCACGTCCGATCGATAGGCTCGACCCGCTCGCAGGCGCTGCAACAGATCATCGAAGCTGGCACCAGGCGCCAGGACGGCGTTCGCACGTTCGCTGGCCTCGTCGGAATCCGAGGCGCTCAGGAAGGCGTCGATCGCTCGATCGAGATCCGCATCGGGCGTCGCATTCTGCGTTGGGTACCCCGCGCGTCCGGATGCCCACGCCAAACCCCCGAGGCAGAAAGCGATGGTCCAGAGGATGATGTGCTGGTTGATGGCCACGGTTCTCGAACGTCGACAGTCAGGGAGAAACTTGGTTGATTACTGATGGTGAGGCATTCGCCGTCAGGCGGGCCACCCCTCGGCGACGTCGACGACGACCCGCCCGATCCGCCCGCGGTCGGTCTGGCGTTCGAGGGCGGCACCCAAGTTGGCGATCCTGTGACGCGAGTCGATCGGCACGTCGAGCCCGTCCCTCAGCCAGCCGCCAACCAGCTCGAGGTCGGCTTGCTTGGAGGCGACCTGGACGAAGTGGCAGCGCTTGGACGTGAACAGTGCGCGCGCCAGGCCGCTGATCAAGGCTGCGTCCGGCAGCGTCGTGACGTAGGCGCCATCGGCCCGCAGGGTCCTCGCGCAGCGGCCGAACGAGTGCACGGCCGGTGTGTCGAACACCACGTCGTATGCTGATTCGGCATCGAAGGGGTCGGACGTTTGTCGGTCGATGACCGCATCGGCCCCGAGTGCCCGAATGCGTTCGACGTGCTTGGTGGAACACACGCCTGTGACGTGCCCGCCGAGGCGCTTGCCAATCCCGATCGCGACCGATCCGATGCCGCCACCCGCCCCGATGATCAGCGCCTTGCCGCCTTCACCGAGTCCGCCGAGGTCTCTCAGAGATTGCAGGCTCGTCATGGCGACAGTGGCGGCAGCCGCAGCCACGTGGTACGGGACCTCCTCGGGCTTGGCCGCGAGCGCCGCGCGTGGCATGGTCACGTACTCGGCGAAAGCGCCCTGCGCTTGGGTCATGGAGTACGCCAGGTGGCCCCACACGGCGACGCCTTCGTGGATGCCCGTCACTCCGTCACCGATGGCGTCGACGGTGCCCGCGACGTCCCATCCGAGTACGAGTGGCGAGGTCCTCGCGTGCAGGAATCGCCCCACGAAGTCTCCGCCGATGACCTTCTCTTCTCCCGCGTTGACCGCCGAGGCGATCACCTTGACCCTCACGTCGCCCCGGCCAGGCGTTGGCTTGGGTACCTCGGCCATCTCGACGCCGTCGGCCGTCGCCCCCATCGCGCGCATCGTCTCGGTCATGCCGTAATCAATTCTGCATTCTGCGTTCTACGTTCGCTTCTCGTACTTCGACTCCGCGGCTGAAACACGGCAAGTACGTAGCGCGAAGGCTTGATCCTCCCGAGCGAAGCCGAGGGGCAGCCGAGCGGATCCCGACCCCGCGTGACGCTGGCGCTTGGCTAAAGCCGGCGCGCTACGTACGCACGGGCGCGAGGATCTCGCCCAAGGCTTGTGAAACCGCTTCTAGCCATTCCGTGATCATTCCGTGAGCATTCCGTGACCATTCCGTAGGCATCGTCGTCCAGCCTACGGCCGCTGACGGTACCGCTCGTACAGCGCGAGTTGCCGGTTGTCGACGCCGACGTTGCGGCCGTTGATGATGACGTGGGTGATCTCGGTGCGAACCTCGAGCGGATCGCCCCGCGCGATCAGCAGATTTGCCATCTTGCCCGGCTCGATGCTGCCGAGGCGGTCGTCGACGCCCAGGATCTGCGCCGCGTTGATCGTGAGGGCCTTGAGCGCCTCATCCCGGGGTAGGCCCCAGGCGACGGACTGAGCGGCCTGGTAGGGGAGTGTTCGACCCGAAGGTTCTGGTGCGCCGGCGGCGCCTCTGGGTCCGGTGGAGAACGCGAACAGGACGCCGGCGTCGAACAGCTTGCCGGCGGCCATGTACGACTCGGCGTGCCACATGTCCTCGCGCGTCGGGAGTGTCAGCACCGGTCCGAGAATGACCGGGATCTGTTTCTCCCTGAGCAACGTGGCGACGAGGGGAGCCTCCAGGCCATCGTTGATGACGATCCGCACGCCGGTCCGATCGCTAAACGCCACGGCGCCCCGGATCTGTTGTTCGGTGCGTGCCGTGACGAACAGCGGCAGTCGTCCCTCGACGATCGGGATCAGCGATTCGAGCATCCAGTCGGTCTGGCGTGAGGCCGCGGGCGTCAGGCCGTAGGCACGCGCTCGATCCAGCACGCGCACCACCCGGTCGAGTTTCGCCTTCTGCTCCTTCTCGAGTTCCTCGTAGGCCTTCTGCCGACCCGGTGGCGGTCCGGGTCCGAATGCTGGACCACTGCGCCCGATCGCCGGGAACTGGAACGAGATGCCGACGACTGGTTCGACCGTGTTCTCCTCCCAGGTCCAACCATCGAGGTTCATGACCGCGATCTGACCGCTCAGCACTCCGCCCGACGGCGTGACGCCGACCGTCGTGATGCCGTTGGATCGCGCAATCGGAATGGCGTCGCTGTCGGAGTGGAACGCGACTCTGGGCCGGAGATGCGGATTGAAATCGAGCATCTCGCTCGTATCCGCGTACCCGCCCGCCCCAGGGTCGCTCAGGCCGATCGCCGTCCACGGATTGATCCAGCCTGGATAGACCTCGCTCCCGTCCGCGTCGATGACCTCGGCCTCGGGCGGCACGATGACATCGGCACCGACCGCCTCGATTCGGCCATCCCGGATCAGGACGATGCCCCGCTCGATGACCGGTTGCGTGACGGGAACGATGCGAGCATTGGTGATAGCCAGCAGTTGACCCACCGCGGCGTTCGTCCCGTTGTCTCCGTTATCTCCGTTGTTTCCGTTCGTCCCGTTCGTTCCGGTCGTGTCTTCCATGTCCGGGCGGGACGCGACTCGAGGCCGTGGGCCGATGGTGGCGGTGGTGGCCTCCGGTGTCGTGGCTGGCGTGTCAGGCGTTGCGGGTCGCTCCGCGCGCGCCAGCGACGCCTTCTCCTCCTGGCGCTGCGTCAGCCGTTCCTCCTCGACCCGCCGGTCGTAGTAGAGCACCCCATCGATGTACGTTCGGTCGACGATGGCGTACGAGCTGAGCGGATGATGGGTCCAGATGGCCAGGTCGGCGTCCTTTCCGACCTCGATCGAACCCACCCGATCATCGATCCGAAGCTGCTGTGCCGGGTTGATCGTCACGAGCCCGATCGCCTCGTCGTCGGTCAGGCCGCCCCACTTGATCGACTTGGCCGCCTCGGTGTTCAGACGGCGCGCATGCTCGGCGCTGTCGGAGTTGATCGAGACGAGCACGCCCTTCCGGAGCATCAGCGTGGCGTTGTACGGGATGGCGTCGATGGCCTCGACCTTGTAGCCCCACCAGTCGGAGAACGTGGACGCTCCGGCCCCGTGCGCGGCGATCTCGTTGGCGACCTTGTAGCCTTCGAGCACGTGCTGGAGCGTGGCGATCGTGAACCCCATCTCCTCGGCGACCCTGAGCAGCATCAAGATCTCGTCGGCTCGGTAGCTGTGCGCATGCACCAGCCGCGTGCCCTCCAGGATCTCCACGAGTGGCTCGAGCTGGAGATCGCGCCGTGGCGCCATGACGTCGTCGCCGGCCTGCCGCCGACGCTCGTACTCCTGCCACGTTTGCTGGTAGGCCTTCGCCCGAGTGAATGCATCGCGGATGACGAACTCCACACCTGGTCGCGTCCGGGGATACCTCGCCGGCTGTCCCGGGCCGGGCCGCATGTCCTTCGGGTTCTCGCCGAGCGCGAACTTGATGCCCGGCATCGCCCCTTCAAAGAGCAGTTCCTTGGCCCGCGCCTTGCCCCAGCGAAGCTTGATGACCGCGTTCAGGCCCCCGATCGGGTTGGCGCTTCCGTGCAGGACGTTCGCCGTGGTGACGCCACCCGCCAGGTCGCGGAAGATGTTGACGTCGGTCGTGTCGAGCACATCCTCGATGCCGGTCATCGAGCTGACGGTTGTGCCACTCTCGTTGATGGACTCCGCCGCGATATGAGAGTGCGCGTCGATGATTCCGGGCGTGACGAAGCGGCCGGAAGCGTCGACGACCTCGACGCCGGGCGGAATCTCGACGTTCGTGCCGACGGCTGCGATCCGTCCATCCCGGACGAGCACCGTGCCAGCGTCGAGCGTTCCGTTCGTGATGGTGAAGACTGTCGCCCCTCGTACGGCAAACGTGGCCCCCGCCGACGGGGTCGGGCCCGACTGGCCCGACTGGCTCGGCTGGCCGGTGGGCGACGCGTCGAGTCGCGGGAGCGGGGTCTGCGTCGGCTGGCCTGACGATTCACGCTGGGCTGACGCATCGATCGGGTTGCCGATCGCGATCTTCTGTCCGTCGATGAAGACATGCGTGACGGACGTGTCCTCGTCGAACAGATCGCCATCGGTCACGATCAGGTTGGCAATCTTGCCTGTCTCGATCGACCCGAGTCGGTCGTCGACGCCGGCGATCGTCGCTGCATCGAGCGTCAGGGCTCGGATCGCGGCCTCGGCCGACAACCCTGCAGCGACGGCCTTCACGGCGTTCTTCACGAACGCCGTGCCGTCGTTCAGCCCGAACGACGCGAACGCGAACGTGACCCCCTCGCGCGCGAGCGTGGCCGGCACCTTCGGAGCGTTGGCTCGTTGCCGCAGGACTCGCAATGGCTCATCCGCGTCCGGCGCCAATCCCTTCGAGCGAGTGGGGTAGTCGAGGCTGTAGAGCACCGGCACGTTGCCTTCCTTCAGCTCCCCGATCGCGCGATCGGCCTCCAGTCCACCGGCGATGATCGGCCGCAGATCGATCTCCCGCGCGATATCGAGCGCCCTGACAATCTCGCGGACCGTGTTGGCCTCGAACGCGACCGGCACACGCTTCTCGACCGCCGGTTGCAGCGCCTCCAACGCCGGGTCGTAGCTTGGCCTCGGGGTCGACGTCGGGTCGCTCTCGTAGCGACCGACCGCCAGGCCGTAGTGTTGTGCGTCCATCAGCGATTGCCGTACGAACGCCATGACGCCCATCAGGGATTGCGGATACGCGCGACCGCGGGGTCGGCTCGGGAAGGCCACGTGGAGCGCCACGGGGCTCTTCAGGACGACCTGTCCAGCAGGGTGAATCGCGAGTCGGCCGACCTGGGGGTCGATGGCTGTCGGCGCGACGTTGATAATCGCGCTGTGACCGCGAACGATCTCGCCGGGCGGCGTCGCAAGCACCGTCGTGATGCCGGCGGCCGCCTGGGTCGCCGCTCCGGCCTCGAGCGTCAAGTGGTCGGCGCTGGCGATCTGCGGGCGCAGCATGACGTCCCGCTTCCATCGTTCGACCTCTTCCCGGGTGCCCGCATCGCGGGGTTCCGGAGGCGTGGACAGCTCGACCACGCTCGAGTTGCCCATGTCGATCAGTCCCGGATACACGGTGAGGCCGGTGCCGTCGATCACGAGCGCTTCATCGGGCACCGCCACCTCGGCGCCGACGGATTCGATCCGTCCGTCCCTGATGACGACGGTACCGGACGCGATGGGCTGACCCGCAACCGTCACGACGCGGGCTCCAGTGATGGCGTACACGTGCGGGGCGTCGGCCTGCACGACGGACGCGATCGCGGCGACGAGAGCGCCGAGAATCAAACCTACGTGAAGCGGTCGAGGCATGGTCCAGCCCTTTCTAGGTAATTACGTACGCACAGGCGCGCAGGATGTCGGGCAAGGGGTGTGAAAAGTCATTCCGTGGTCATTCCGAAGGCATTTCCGTGACCATTCCGTAGAACCGGGGGATCGCGAGGGCAAGGGGGAGCGCTCATTGGACCTCGTCGACCAGTGCCGGGAGCCGCACGAGGACATAGGTGATGTGCCCTCCCTCCGGCACGAGATAGCTGTGCGGGGCAGCGGCCGGAATGTGGAGCAAATCGCCGGCGCCGACCGGATAGCGCGCGCCGCCATCGATCGCCGTGCCCCGGCTCCCCGTGCGGTTGACCATGTCGCCGCCCACGAGCAGCGTCGCCTCGCCGCTCTGCACGAAGACCACGTCGATGATGTCGTCGTGAATCTCGGGGATGCCGTCTGCGTCCCGACGGATGAATCGGAAGCGATGGGCTCCGACCGGGTTGCCGTAGTCGGCGAGCGTTTCACGGGCCGAGTGGTCTGGGCCCACCCTCAGGGACAACGCCGTGTCTCGCCGCTCGAGTTCTGATGCACTCCACATCGCGAATCCAGGCGGGTCGAACCGGAGTACCGGCGCGTCGGCAGGAACCACGGGCTCGCCGACGAATGCCGGAAATCGTACGAGAAGGTACGTGATGTGCCCCCCGTCTGGCACCAGGTATCGGTGAGGGGCGTTGGCAGGAATGTGGAAGATGTCGCCCGGCCCGACCGGATACCGGACGCCACCTGAAATACCCGAGCCTCGGTACTCGTCGCTGCTAGCCGCCGCCGTGCGGTCGACCATCTCACCGCCCACGAGCAGGGTCGCCTCACCGCTCTGCACGAACACGACATCCTCGATGTGCCCGTGCTGTTCGGGAATGCCGTCCGCGTCCCGATGGATGAATCGGAAGCGGTGGGCTCCGCTCGGGTTGCTGTAGTCGGCGAGCGTCTCGCGGGCCGAGTGGTCCGGGCCCACCCTCTCCGACAGCGCCGTGTCTCGCTGTGCCAACTCCGAAGAGCTCCACATGAGGAATCCCGGCGCGTCCGCTTGAACGGCAGGCACCAGCGCAACAGCGACCAAGAGGAGGCGAAGTGGCAGGATCATCGAAGGCTCCGTTCGGTTCGAACCACGATTCAGGGCGAGGACGCTCATGATATCAGCAGGTGTCGAATCGAATAGATGTTTCCTTTCCCTCCGGACGACAGGTCTCGTCGGCGCTATACTGAACCTCGGTCTCTCGAGCGTGCGTTGCCAAGCCGTTCGGACATTTCAGGGAGGGGTCGAGGTGAAACGAAGTCGAATCACGGAGGGAGGATGCACCCGGTGAGTCGTCGGGATCTCGGACCCCTAGTTCTGGCCGCGGGGGTCGCCGTGTGCGCGGGGGGCGTCGGAATCGCGAGTCCTGGTGCGCGTACGGACGTTCAGCAGGCCACGAGCATGAAGGAGCTCGGCCGCCTGCTGTTCTGGGACCCGGTTCTTTCAGGCGCCGGGGACGTCGCCTGCGCGACGTGTCACCATCCTGACTTCGCCTACGCCGATGGCCGAGAACTGTCGCTGGGTGCCGGCGCCGTGGGGCTCGGACCGGCGCGCGTCGATGCATCCAACGGGCGCATCCCCATCGTCCGGCGCAACTCCCCGACCGTGCTCAATACCGGCTTCAACGGGCTGGATCGGGGCCGGCGGAGGCGCGGGAGCAGGCGTAGGCGTGGTGCCGACACGAGTCGTGTTTTCGACGGAACGGTGGCGTCGGTCGATCAGGCGGCGGCGCCGATGTTTTGGGACAATCGGGTGCACAGCCTCGAAGCGCAAGCGTCGGAACCGCTCAAGGCGATGGAAGAGATGCGCGGCACCGCGTATTCCGAGGGCACTGCGGTCACCACCGTCGTGGCCAGGCTTCAGGCCATCCCCGAATATGTCTCGATGTTCGAGGATGTCTTCGGGTCCGGACCTATTCATGCGGATCAACTTGCGCGCGCGATCGCCGCGTTCGAGCGTTCGCTCATCGCGATGAACAGTGCCTGGGATCGGTTCCGATCCGGGGACCCGAGCGCGCTTACCGAGCGACAGCGGCGCGGACTCGAGGCGTTTGACGCTGCGGGGTGTGACCGCTGCCATCGGGGCGTCATGTTCTCCGATTTCGACCTCCGGGCCGAGGGCGTCAAGGAGCATCCTCTCCTGGCCGAGCCGGACACAGGTGGCGGACGATTCCGATTCCGGACGCCGTCGCTCCGTAACGTGGCTCTCACCGCGCCGTACATGCACAACGGTGTGCTGCCGACCCTCGAAGACGTCCTACGTTTCTACAACAGGGGCCGCTCGGAGAATCCCAATGTGGCCACCGGACGGGGCCGGAGAGGGGATCGGAGCACTCCGCGTGTGGATCGCCGTCTCCGAAGACGCAGGGACATGAGCGAGAGAGACATGCAGGACATCATCGAGTTTCTCGACGCCCTGACCGACGAGGATTTCGACAAGGAGATCCCCACGCGCGTACCGAGCGGGTCGCCGGTCGGCGGCCTGATAGGCGACCGCTGATTCACCGAACCTGGCGCGAAAGGATGGCGGGCAGTCCCTGCCGGCCACTGCCGGAGCCTGCCTCTGAAACCAGGCAACTACGTAGCGCGAAGGCTTCAGCCGAGCGGATCTCGACCCCGCGGGACGCTGGCGCTTGCCTGCCCCTCGCCTTCGACGGTCAGGTCGGCCGTCAGAACGGTCGAGCCGAGGTTCTCGAACCACGTAACGCCCTCGGCCACCATGTCGAACTCGATGCGGTAGGAGCCGGGGCGTTCCGGTGCGCGCAGGACGATGTCGAGCCGCCTCACACCGCCGGGTGGGACGTCCGACTCCAGCCGAGCCCGACCGTAGTCCCAGGCGATTTCGGTCTCCTCGTCGCCGTACAGATGGGCGCCGAGGCGCACGGCTCCCTTGTCGGTCCCGGCCTCGCCAGTCCCCAGCCACGTGACGAGCCCCGCGTTCTCCACGTCGAAGGTGAATCGTATCTCGCCTCCGGCGACGGTTCTCGTGTCGCCGTGCAACAGCGTCAGCGCTGCTTTCAAGTTTCCAAGGACCGTGCTGTCGGGAAACACGTCCGCCTTTCGGCACACGCAGATCGCCCGCTCATGCTCGACGGCGACGACCTCCACCTCAGCGAAGCCCGCCTGGCGCAGGAGGGGGCCGAGGCTGTCGACGCTGGGGAGGAACCAGTTGAACGCCGATTCCTGCGCGTCAGACGGGTTGTCGACGTACCCAACCGAGTGGATCCGTCGCTTCTGCCCCCCGTGCACGTAGTCGAACGGCGCCGGTTGCTTCTGCGGCGGATACAGCGCGGTCTCGAGGACGAGGGTTCGACGGGTCACCTGGGCCAGATTGTCCAGGGCGAGCATCAGGTGCTTGCAGTGGTAGATCAGGCCAAGTGCCAGGGTAACGTCGAACCGGCCGAACGTACGGGACGTGAGGTCATAGACCGAGGCACGTCGGAACTCGATGTCGAGCCCCAGCGCGCGTTTTACGAGCATGGCCTGCCTGACGTGCAGTCGCTGCACGTCGACGCCGACGACCCGCGCCGCTCCGCGTCGCTTCGCCTCGACCGCGTTACGTGGGAGGCAATTCAGCGCCATCTGCCGGCCGACCTGTCCGGGCGTTCGGTGCTCGACGTCGGCTGCAACGCCGGATTCTTGGGCCTCGGGTGGTCGACCGGCTCGCCGGCGAAGCTCGTCGTCTTGGTGAGGAGTCCTTCGCCCAGGTCGAGACAGTGGAACCAGGGCTCCAGCCCGCGAACGGCCTCCAGGGATTTCGTCGCGCGTCATCAGGTGATCTCTGGTCGAGTTGACCTCTGCTCGGATGGTCGTTCGGATACTGGAATCCCGGGGGCAATTCGCAATACTACCTGGGCCGGGGTACCGTGGTCCCGATTATTCGAGGAGTCAGACGATGAAACAGGTCTATCTGCTGTGGGCGATCGTCGGCGCCGTCATTCCCATCATGTTCTTCGTGGGCGTCTTCCATGCGGAGATGGTGGGGGTCGCCGGGTTCATACCCGCGTTGTTCGGCAACTCCGCTGCCGGTGGTTTCACGGCGGACTTGCTAGTGGCCTCGGTGGTCTTTTGGACCTATATGATCACGGAAAAAGAGGGCCCCAATCCTTGGGCCTTCATCGTGTTGAATCTATGCATTGGCCTGTCATGCGCGTTGCCCGCGTACCTGTACCGGCGGGCGGCGATGCAGGAAGGTCGCTGACACGGAGCGGATTGGCGACTTGAGTCGAGGATCATACAATGAGTCCTTCGCGAACCCGAACCCCAATGCCCACTGGCCCTTCGACCGCCTCCAAGAACACGGAGATGCGATTGCTCGTGAGCGTGGCGAGTGCGGCGGAAGTGCCTGCGGCGCTCGCCGGCGGCGCCGACATCGTTGACGCGAAAGACCCGTCGGCCGGCGCCTTGGGAGCAGTCTCGGTCGAGACGCTGCGCGACATCCACGACGCCGTCAGCGGCGCTTGCCCGGTGTCCGCCGCCTTGGGCGACGCGATCGACGAAGCGGCACTCGAGTGCGCGGCTCGAGCGTTCGCCGCGGCCGGGGCCGCACTCGTGAAGGTCGGCTTCGCCGGAACGACCGGCACGGGAGAGGTCGCGGCACTCATCGCAGCGGCGGTGTGCGGCGCCCGAGCCGGGAGTGACGGGAGGAGTGGTGTCGTCGCCGTCGCGTACGCCGACTGGAACCGCGCAAGCAGTGTCGCGCCAGACGTCCTGGCCGAGGTGGCGGCCGGTGCCGGGGCAGTCGGACTGCTGCTCGACACGTGTGACAAGGCAGGGCCCGGCCTGCGCGATCTCGTCTCGGCGACCGTCCTCGCCGCCTGGGTCGCGGAGGCGCACCGGAACAAGCTCCTCGTCGCCCTCGCGGGAAAGCTGACCGTGGACGACGTCCCGTTCGTGCGTGATGCGGGAGGGGACATTGCCGGCGTGCGCGGAGCGGCGTGCGACGCCGGCCGTGACGGGCGAGTGAGCGAGGAGCGGGTCCGCCTGTTGCGGACGGCGCTCGGCGGATCATCGGCTCGTGCTCGGCGTGGCCATCTGGAGCCTGTGGCACGAGAGGGAATCACGCCGGCTCGATCTCTCCCTGCAGCGCCGAGTACAGCGCATCAGTCCGATCCGCTGGGACAATCACAGGGATGACGTGAGCGGGCAGCGCTCGAGTGAAATAGTCGTCCACCAGATCGCGGCCGGTCGCGCCGGGTGGCTTGATCAGGACCAAGCGTGGCGCGCCGATCTGCCCGGCCACCCAGGCCGCGATGCTGTCGCTGGTCACGGTCCACGCGTGCGGGAGCGTATCGACCGCGCGCAGCCACCGCGAGGGGGCGAGCACAGGCACGCCACCCGCGTCGAGGACGCGGCCGATTTCCTCTGGCGCCTCCACGATCACGGCGCCGGCCAGCCTTGCCGCGACGACGTGCGCGCACTGATCCATGGCCAGCACCGCCATCCAGTGGGCGGCGTCGTCGGGGAGAGGGAGCCGGAGATTCAGCGCGCGGACCGCGTCGGCGAACGGCCCGCCGCCCGGCACGACCAGCAACCGGCGCTTCCGGCTCGCGGCTATCGCCGCAATCGCCGAGTCGAAGGAACGGGTGTGCGACAACAGGCCGCCACCGATCTTCACGACCGTCTCGACGGCACCCGCCCCTGCCGTCACCGCAGGACCCGGCTGGCCGCGTGGCGGTCGCGGCGCCTGTCGGACTCGGTCCATCGCCTCCGAGCACCAGGCATGGCGGGTGTACCGTGCGCGTGATCGGCGTCGTGGATCTGCTCGCCGGGAAGGCCGTCCACGCCCAGGCCGGTCGCCGCGAGTGCTACGCGCCTGTGCGGGCCACTGCATCTGTGCCCATCGAGCCCGGCGATGCCGTGGCGCTCGCACAGACGTACCTGCGCGACCTCGGCCTCGCCGAGCTGTACGTCGCCGACCTCGACGCGATCCTGCGCCGAGCGTCCGATCCGGTGCGGGGAGACTCGCGCGTCGCCGCCCTGGCGGCGCTCGGCGCGCCGCTCTGGCTGGATGCCGGCGTGTCCTGCGTTGAGCGGGCACGCCGCGCGCTTGATCTCGGAGCGGCCTTCGTCATTGTGGGACTTGAAACGCTGCCGTCGTACAGCGCGCTTGCGCGGATCTGCGACGCGGTCGGTGGCGCCCGCGTCGCCTTCAGCCTCGACCTGCGCGCCGGCGAGCCCATCGTCGCAGGCGACGGCGTACCGGTGGACGAGCCGGCGCCGCTGCTGGCCGCGCGGGCGGCGGACGCTGGCGCCGGCGCCGTCATCGTGCTCGATCTGGCACGCGTCGGTACGGGCAGCGGACTCGACTTCGCGATGATCGCCCGGGTTCGTGAAGCGGCGCCTCGGCCCACCTTGATCGCCGGCGGCGGCCTGCGGGGGCCGGAGGATCTCGCCCGACTCGCCGAGGCCGGGTGCGACGGCGTGCTGGTGGCTACGGCGCTGCACGATGGGCGCCTCGACGCCGAGGCGGTCGCGGCCGCGCGCCGGCTCGGTCGGGGGAGCGATGGCAGGACCCCACGCCACGGCGTGGGTCACGGGAGCCCTAGGCGGTAGCACGCCGACTGCCCGAAGTTCTCCTCGACCTCCATCTCGATGGCCGTCAGCCCGCGCGCTCCCGACTCTTCCAGTTCCGCGCGCAGACGACTCGTGAGCAACTCGGCCAGCATCTCGACCGTCGTGTTCGGGACCTGGAGCAGCGCACAGTCCGCGCGCGGGAACCGATAGCGCGGCACCCCCTCGTAGGCGACCGACACCGAATCCGCCTCCTCGACGACCTGGAGCCTTGGATTGTCGAGCGGGAGCAGCACCTTGTGGTCGATCTCGTCGCACAGACGGCGCATGACGTGCTTCAGCTCCACGAAGTCGAACACCCACCAGCTCTCATCGTTGAGCTTGCCCTCCAACGTGACGCGTACCCGGTAGTTGTGACCGTGCAGGCCCTCGCAGCGGTGTCCGGCGAACGTGATGAAGTGAGCGGAGGAGAAAACGAGATAATCCTTGGAGACCGAGACGCGAAACTCACCGGGCCGCTGCATCGCATCCTCCTTGCCCGATCGACCAGCCGCCGCTCAGCAGCACGACGAAGATCGCCGCTGCCGTGAGATCCGCGGTGGTACCGGGATTGACGCCTCGTCGTGCGTCTCGCAGCGCGACGTCCATCTGATCGACCGATTCACGACCTGCCGCCGAGCGGACGCCGCCCGCCGCCAGTGCGACGCGGGCCATCCGGGACGCATCTGCTGCGGCGGCCGTGCCGTGACCGCGGATCACGTGCGTGTCTGGGCGCGTGGACAGCACCGTGAGGAACGTCTCGACGACCGCGTCCGGCCAGGACAGGCCGTCCCGTCGCGCGCGTTCGAGTGTCGGCGCGGCGGTGTCGAACGTGACCTCGAACACTGTGGCGTACTCACGCGCGATGTCATCGCGCCCAGCGGCCAGTCGCATGACGTCGAGCAGGGTCATCGTCGGCTCGTCACTGACGTCCTGTGTCTCCGCGCGGCCAAGACCGCCCGGCGCGGCGTCGCGAATGGCGGCGTAGACGTCCCGGGCGTCGTCGACGCTGGTGTCCTCGAGGACACGGCGTAGTGCGTCGCGCAAGCCGGCATCCTTCGCGCCCGCCTTGGTGCCGTCGATAGGTGGGACCAGGCTCGCCGCGCGCGCGAGCGGAGCCAAGAGAAGGATGATGCCGAGATTGGTGTTCGACCGCGTCCAGTCCGCAGTGGCCTGCACGGCCCGCAGCACGGTCTTCCCGAGGGAGCGCGTGCCGGCCTGAGCCAGTGGCCCGCCGATAGCCGCCGCACTCGCAAGAAAGTCTTCGTAGCTCGCGTCGGCGAAGTGGCGTCCCGGCGACACATTGCCCGGCTTCGGCGCGCTCGCTTCGAGGAGGCACGCCAGCTGCGCGGCGGCTGAGATCTCGACCGTCGGCGCAACGGCGATTGACGTGTCGTTGCGACTCGTCACGGCATGCGTCTCCGCGCGTCGCGCCGCGGTCGCCCCGCGTCCCGTCATGCGTTCAACTCCACAGCGTCGTGCCCGATCGTCTCTGGTAACTGCAGGCCAGCCTCCTCGAGGAACGGCGTCCGAATAGAAATCGTCAGTGCGCCGAGCGAGTGGTCAATACCCTCGGAACCCGACAGTATAGCGCATTCGCATCGAGCATCCGGTCGGGTTGCTGCACCGGCTCGGGGGCGAACCGGCGGCCTGGGGCGCGCAGGCCGTACCTGACCAGGCAGGCGAGCGTCACGGGTCGGTCCCCACCAGGAGATAGGCGACGGCGGCGGCCGGCGTGAGCCGGCCCGCGGACGATCCCAGATCAGCGGTCGTCCCGCGAATCGTCAGGCCGACCTGCTCCGCGGCGGCACTCGCCAGGAAGGCGCCCCGCCCCGCGACCACAGCGACGCCGGGACGGGGAGGGTCAAGACGCCGCCGGACCAGGCGAATGGCGGCCGCGATGTGACGCACCTGAACGCGAGCCACGTGCTCGGCGATGGCCGTGATGTCGTCGGGTCCAAGCATTTCCAGATCGGCGCATACCATCCGGGCGAGCCGTGCGCCGGCTTCGAGGCGACTCCGGCCGCGGCCGTCCGGGGTCTCGCACGTGTAGTGGTCCGCGCCGATCCGGCCCAGCCACAGATGGACGTCGGCGGCGACAGCGAAGTGCTCGGCCGCGACTCGGCAGAGGCGGTCCCCGATGGGCACCGCACGCACGATGGCGCAGACTGGCGTGCGAAGCGCACCGGTGTAGACCAGTTCCCCGGCCTCGAGCCGGGCGAGGTCCGTCCGGCCGCGGGCGGCGACCCGGCCGGCGACGATCGGGATCACATCCGTCGTGGTGCTGCCAACGTCGAGGAAGATCGCGTCAGGAAAGGCGCGCGCAGCGAGCGTCGCGCTCGCCATCCAGTTCGCTGCCGCCACGTCGAGCGGCCGGTGGCGTGCTGCCGCCGCCGAACGGAACTGGCCATCCACGCCGTAGACCCACGTCACGACGCCAGGAAAGGCCTCACCGAACGCGTCGACGACGAACGCTACGCCTTCCCGCTTCGTAGCGAAGCAGTCGGCTAACTCTGCGGTCATCGTGAGCGCCATCGCGCGGATCTGCTGTGCGCCGCCGAGCCGGTCCGCGGTCTCGACGAGGAACTCAGGCAGCCGTTGAGGCTCGCGCCAGAGTGGAAACGGACGCTCGAGCGCCTCCGCGGCCTGTTCCTCCCGCTCGACGCGAGCCGCCTTGACGTTCGCCCCACCGATGTCCCAGCCGAGGATCGGACCCTTCATCGATCCAGCGTCGTGGCCCACGACGACTGCGTCGACCCGATCCGGCTCGACGACGTGAAGCGCACATGCCGCTGCGGGGCAGGGCGCGAAGGGAGGACGCCGGCGCACGCCGCCAGCGCCATGGCGGCGACGTTCTCGCTGAGCGCCGCGCGAACACCGAGATAGGCGGTCGTGAGACGCGGGTTCAGCTCGATGACGACGGCTTCCGATTCGGTGAGCACGAGGTCGACTCCGACGTAGCCGCGAAGACCGGGAAAGACCGAGACCGTTCGTCGAGCCACGTCGATCGCGCGCTCCGCGAGCGGATGATTCAGGGGGGTCTCGCCTCCGCAATAGGAGAAAGGCTGCGTCGTGCTCATCCACTGAGCATTCACGGTGAGTGCCTCGGCGCGCCGACCGTCGGCCAGGAGGGATACGCTTGCGGCCACACCCGGCACGTAGCGCTGAAGCAGGAGTGGCGTTGCTCCGTCGTCCCCTCGGGCCACCGCCAGGGCGTCTCGCAGCTCGCGCGCGTCGCGGGCCGTGCACACCCCCACGCAGCCGGCTCCCCGCACCGGCTTGACGACGATTGGATAGCCGACCTCGCGCGCGACGGCTCGCCAGTCTGCGTCGGAGCGAAGCGCCCGCGTCTTCGGATGTGGCACGCCGCAGCGGGATAAACGGTGGGGGAGGCCTGCTTTGTCGGACGCACGGCGAATCGCAGCCGCCCCCGGACTGAGCAACGCCTTTCCCTTCCGCTCCACCCTCGCCGCCAGGCGCTCGAGGCACCGATCCGTCTCGGGTGCCACGAGCCACACCGCGTCGGCCGTCTCGATGAGCGAATCGAGTTGGGCGTCGTTCCCGGAGGCCAACGTGACGACTTCGACATCGGGTGGTGTCGCCAGTGGGAAACGGGGATCCACGGTCGTGACGATCCGATGGCCGCGAATCGCCGCGAGGTCGGCGACCAGTGCGGCGAGCAGCGCCGCGCCCTCCCCCGCGAGTGAGGCCGGAACGTCCTGACCCGCGAGCCCGCCTCCGGTCACGAACTCGTGCACCAGAATTCGCATGTGGGTCGACTCGGGCTCGCCAGCTCAACGCCGGCGCACGAGATCCTCGAGATGCCGGACGATCGCCTCAGCGATTCCGACATCGGTTGTCTCCTGGAGCCCCCGCCAGCCGGGGATGCCGTTGACTTCGAGCACGTGCAGCTCGCCGTCTGAGGTCGGCAGCAAGTCGACGCCAGCGTACTCCGCCCCCACGGCCCGGGCGGCTGCGAGGCCCACCTCGGCCCACGCGGGCGGCAGTTCGGCCTTCTGGACGCGTGCGCCTCGGGCCACGTTGGTTCGCCAACTGTCGGCCGATCGCCACATGGCGGCCACGATCTGCCCGCCGACGACGAAGACGCGCACGTCCCGGCCCTCGTGAGGCAGGGCCTGCTGCACGTAGTATACGGCCCGCTCCAACTCCAGCGCGCGGAACACCCGATAGGCGATCTCCTCGTCGCTCACCCGCACGATTCCACGACCGTTCGACCCGAAGAGCGGCTTCACGATCACGTCGCCCATCGACAGGAAAGCCGCCATGGCGTCATCGAACCGCTCCGCCACGACCACGCGTGGCGTCTCGAGGCCCGCCTCTTCGAGAAGCGCGGACGTGCAGAATTTGTCCACGGTGCGCTCGATGACGCGGGCCGTGTTGAGGACCACGACGCCCATTCGCTCCAGCGTGTGCAGGACGCTGAGGCGAAACACGATCTGTTCGAGCGAGCCCCCGGGGATGATCCGCGCCAGGACGGCGTCGTACGAGTCGAGCGACGCGCCGCGTGCAGCCAGGCGCGGCGACCCGCCCACCTGGGCGGTGAGCGCCTGGAACGGCAGCGTGCGGGCCCGGTGACCTCGCCGCTCGAGCGCCTGGGTGAGGTCGACGGTATGCCAGCCCTGGCCGGTGCTCAGGATGGCGACGTTCATGGGTCCGTCAGGAGATGAGCGACTGCCGCAGTACCGAGGCGTTCACGCGGCCAGCCTCGAAGGTTCGCCCGGTGGCGGCGTTCGTGACGACTACCTGCCCTGGGCTGAACAGGTGCGGATCGACCTGGTAGAAGTCTCCGCCGTACCGTTGAAAGATATCGTAGAACGGTGTTCCGTAATCGTCGGAGGCCGTCGAGGGGATGCGGGGCACCAACGCCTGGAGCTCGTCATCCTCGGCCCGAACGGTGAGGTGGACGACTCCACCGTAGAGCACGCAGTCGTTCGTGCGTCCAATGGCTCGCGTGTCGTTCTTCGCGACGGGCGGGAGCGGAGCCGTTCCGAATGCGGTGACCACGCTGCGCACATCGAAGCCCAGCTCCGACATCTTGTGTAGCGCCGTCTCCACGACGCGCGCGACGATCTGGACGCCGCCGGCGGGCGAGGCCGTCGGTGCAATGAGGAGCGTGAGGCGTTCCGGCGGCAGTCCGGCCTTCGCCGCCACGTGGGCCGCCACCGCGCCGTCCGGCGAGGTGCGTCCTTCCAGGACCAGCACACCGCGTCCGCTGTTCGGTTCGCCGTATCCGAGCCGATCGAACAGCTCGGCCTCGACCCGGGCGATGGCGCGCAGAGGGCCAGAGCCCATGGCGAAGTAGCCCTCGGGCTTGATCGCCCAGCCGGCATACTGGGAGCCGAGGCAGGCGACGGCGGGGCAGTCCGTGTGCACCTGCACACCAGGGAGTCGGAAACCATCGATGTCGACCGGCGTGAAGCCAACCCGACCGGCGTCGCCCAGGCAGACCTCCGCCAGCAGGCGCCCGGCCTCGAGCCCGCCGGGCGTGTCGATTCCGCAGTCCAGCAGTCGGGCGCCGCCGTCGAGCGTCGTCGCTTCGATGCCGAGCGCCGCGGCGTTGGCCACCATGGCGTCGGCGATCACCGCCGCATGCTCGTTGAGTCGCAAGAAGCCACCCGCGCCCCGCTCACTCACGCGAGGTGCCCGAGAGGAGCTCGTGCAGTCGGAAGTGGTGTTTCCCGAGCTTGCCGCCGTAGTTCCCGGCGGTTATCGCGACCACGCCGGGACGGCAGGCGGTCTCGATCCCGACCCGCAACGCGCGCTCGAGTGCCGGCCGGTCGAGGCCGTTCACCACGATCTCGAGCACCGAGTTCACCGCCTCCGGCAGTTCACTGGCGACGCCGACCCGTCCACGCAGGGTCGGACAGTATGCGTCGTTGGTGGACGCGACCATCTTCTTGTACTGCTTAGCGCCGATCTTGCTGCCGCTGCGCACGATCCCACCTGGGAAGGGCAGGATGACGCCGGGGACCGACCGCATGGCATCCACCGCCGCCTCCGCCGCTGCGAGCGCCGCATTCTGATCCTCCGCCAGGATCAGGAAATTGCCGCCGCCGATCGCGGGCTGGACGCCGAAGGTCTCTTGGACGAGGAACTCGCCCTCCATGACCGGGATACGCCAGTAGCGGCGGCCGTCCAGCACCTTGCTCGACTGGAATCGATCGCCGAAGTGGCGCAGGAGGCCCCCGACCGCGACCCGCTCGACCGCCTCGGAGAGGCCGTCGAAGCAAGCTGTCGTGGCGCACGTGAGGACCGTCTGGCCCACCCGCTCGACCAACCGCTTTTCGAGCCCGCCGGCGTCGAAGGCAAAGAGCAGCACGCTCGCCCCAGGGCGGCCATCGGGCGTTTCCTCCGGTCCCAGATCGGCCTCGATCCCCGCCTCGACCTTGCAGCCGATGACCGAGCTGGCGAAGCCCGTCATGGCCAGGGCCGCCGTGCGCGCCCATGCCGTCGAGCGGGCCGTGATCAGGACCCGCGCCGCACTCATGTCGAAAGCCTCGGCGAACGTGTCGACGATCTTGACGCCGTCTCGCTCCAGCAGCCCGCTGTCCACACCTGTCATGTTCGGCTCGCGACTGTCCTCAGGTCCGTACTCAGGTTCGTACTCGGGTCATACTCGGGTCAGTAATTTTGGCGGCGATGGCCACCGACCAGGTCGCCGCGCTCGACGACGAATCAGCTCGAGGCCGCATGACGGGAGGCCGCCGGTTGCCAGACGAGAATCTCGCCCTTGCCGGGAACCGCAGCGTCGCCGGTGTAGCGTTGATAGCTGCCCTCGTGGTCTTCATACGGGATCGCGACCCCCAGCTTTTGCAGGTGCCGGCCGTACAGGCGCAGGAACGTGGGATTGTACGTGGACGCCAAGGAGAAGGTCGGGAGGAGCCCAATCGGCGCCAGTGAGACGATCGTGCCGCGGACCATCCAGGCCCCGGTTCGAAGCTCGGCCCCGCCGCCCAGGACGATGGTTCCGCCCAGCATCTCCAGACCCGCGAAGTCACGGACCGGGCCGCCTACGGCGATGAGCCCGCGTTTCATCCGCATCCCCACTTCCATGCCGGCTCCGCCGTCGATGAGGATGGTCCCGTCGGTCATCCCGGTCATACTGCCCCGGTAGGCTCCGCCGACCTGCCCGCCGGCGTTTCCGAGGACCCGAATGACCCCGCCGGACATTTCAGCGCCGAGCCAATCCGCAGCGTCGCCGGAGACGTCGATGCGGCCGCCCTTCATGTACGCTCCAAGGTGCATGCCGGCATTTCCGACGATGTTGACGCGTCCGTGGGTCATGCCGCGGCCGATCCATTTGATCTTGCGCGCGTCGCCGCGAATCTCGAGCGCGTCGCCCCCGTCGCCGTCGACGGTGAAGAAATCGTCTACGCGGCGGCGGCGCTTCCCCAGATTGATCGGAAGCGCCCGGATCGCGTCGATGTCCAGCGGGGCCGTCACGTCCGGTGAGAGCATTTCCGCCTCGATAGGAACCGGAGGCGACGACTGCAAGGTCAGGGTGATCATGCGCCGGGAAACCTCAGCTGCAGGATCGAACATCCGGTCGGGCGATGCGGTCCATCTCGACTGGATAGTTCTCGAACGACGTCGTGTAGACGTCCTGGAACAGGGGCCGCAGGTACTCCTCGATCCCCTCGTCGAACGTGGGCTGCACGATGAATTGCCGGCCCTCGACCACCTTTCGGATCTGGCCCTCCTCGACGACGATCTCTCCGCCCTTGATGACGTAGCGCGGGCTCTCGAACATCAGCCCGGCGTCGGAGTTCTCCTGATAGAGGACGACATCGCCATCCGCGCCGACGCCCAGATGCCCCTTCTGCGACAGGCCAAGCGCGCGCGCCGGCCCAGCGGAGATCACGACCGCGATCTCGGAGAGGGTGTACTCGCGGTCCAACTCCGGTAGCACGATTCGCTTCAACGCCTTGGGTATCAGTGCCTTCAGGCATTCGCGCCGGTAGTCCGCACTCATCAGCAAACGGATGATCTCTGGATACCGCCAGAAGCAGGCCCCATTCGGGTGGTCGGTCGTCAGGAAGATTCGCCACGGATCGGTAATGAGCAGGAGCAGCTCCAATCCCACGGCCCACTGCACGGCGTTGACCAGCGCTCGCTCCTTGTAGACGTACGGGACGACACCGCACCCCGCCTCATTCTCCACGTCCAGGTTGCCCCACTTTTGTCCGGTGAGCTGGTAGAGCAAATGCTGCCAGGGACCGTCGGCGGTGACCGTCACCGCATCTCCGAACAGGATCGCCCCGGCGTCGGCCGTGAGATTCGTCTGGGTATTGAAGAGATCCGCGACCGCGGTTGCTTCGGATCGCATCGTGCCCCAGTCGTCACCGCCATACGAATGGAACTGCAGATGCGCCAGGTGCGCCCGACGCCCGTCCAGGATCCTCATGGTCTCGAGCGTCGTGGCCACGTTGCCCGGCGCGCCCAGGTTGTTGCAGTGGATATGGAGCGGATGCGGCAGTCCCAGATCGTCGACGATGCGCGCGAGACCAGAAATGATCGCGGCCGGCGTCATCCGGCTGTAGCCGTCCACCGGCTCCGAGAGCTTCCGAGAATCCTTCCCGAACTTCCAGCTGACGACCCCTCCCGGGTTGACCGCCTTGACGCCGTAGACCTTGGCGGCCGAGACGAGCCAGGCCACGACCTGCCTGGCGCGCTCCTCCTCGCCGGCCTCGAGGAGGTCCAACACGATCTCGTTGTTGGCCATCAAGACGAGGCACGACTTGTCGACGATCGGGGTGTCGTGCAGCTCCTCGTGGGTGTGCCTGGCCGACAGGATTGGGACCGCGGCCTCGTTCACCGTCGTCCAGCCCATTCCGGCGTACAGATACCCAGTCGCGAACGTTGTGGGTGTGACGCCGCCGAGACCGCTGCGCTGCTCCGTCGTCTGCACGAAGGGGCGCGCGGTGCGACGCTGCAGCTCCGGGGTCAGGCCACGGGCAAAGTTGAGGGCGGCCCCGGCGACGTGGGTGTGCACGTCGACTCCGCCAGGGAACACGGCCAAGCCGCTCGCGTCAATTGTGCGGCCACCCTCGACCCGATCGACGACGCGGCCGTCCTCGATGCAGATGTCCTGGATAACTCCGTCGATCCCGTTGGCCGGGTCGTAGACCGTTCCGCCCGTTATCCGGAGCATCCGATCTCCGTTCTCCCCACCGCCGCGCCGCCGATTCCCGAGTGAGGCCGGCCGGCGATGCTCAAGAGAGCACCGTCCTGGCGTCGGTCTCGGGTGACCATGCCGGCTTCGCCGCCACCGCGAGGCGAATCCGACGGATGACGTCTTCGTCCGAGGGATACGGCGAACGCAGGGCCGGCCGGAGCCGTATCGGGACCTCGTCCATACGGTACGCCGTCCCGCCCGAGGCGATCCCCATCGGCGCCGTGGTGATGTGCACGCGGGCCAGGCGGCTCGTGTGGGTGACCTTGGGATCCAGCACGATGGTCGGGATCCGGGCGAGGTGGTCGATACCCTGCTGCGGCATCGTCGCCCCCGGATCGGCGCCCAGGATGAGCGCCGCGTCGTTGTCGCCTCGAACCAGCAGGTCCACGGTCGAGAACTCTCCCGGATTGAATCGGGGATACCCGCGGCCCAGATTGATGCCGAATGGAGACCCGGTCGTCCAGCGCAAGACCATGTCAGCGCCGGTGACGTTGCCATGCCCCCGCATCGGCATGCAGACGAACTTCGTGTGCGCGTTCAACTCCGCAGCCAGCGTCAGGAGCGCGGCCGAGTTCATGTGCTTCCCGCGAGTCATCGAGACGCCCATCCCGAAGAACAGCACGCCGAATCTGGCGCGCATCATCCGCCCGGCGAAATCTCGAAGCTGGTCGAGGGTCAAGCCGGTTTCGGCGACGCGTGCCTCGTTGACGTCATGCCCCTTGACGAGTGCGCGCAGGGTCGTGGCGACCTCGAAGTCCTGGCCCGGCCTGATCTGGAGGAACAGGTCTGACGCCCGTACGCTGGGCGTCTCCCGAATGTCCACGAGGACCATGGTGCGGTCCTTGCGCCCCTTGGGTACGAACCTGCCTTTCGGCGTCAGCGCGTACTTGGTGAAGTGGCGGGGGTGGCACTCGGCCGGATTACCGCCCCAGTAGACGATGAAGTCCGCTCGGTTTTTGACCTCACCCAGCGTGCACGTGACCTTGCCACCCAACTGGGCGGCTATTTCGGTGGGGCCGTGTCAAAGCGACGTGTGGCTGTCGACGACTCCCCCAATCAGCTCAGCCAGAGCCACGGCCTCCCGCTGGGATTCACTGGTGATGTTGCTGAGCCCGTAGACCAGCGGCATGTCGGCTGCGTGGAGGTAGCCAGCCGCCGCGTCGATCGCGGCCTCGACGCTTGCAGGCTCGCCATCGATCAGGGCGTCGGGATACAGGTGCTCCGCGGTGTGATGGCGAAACCAGGCGACACCAAGACTGCAGGCGTTCTTCGCCTTGACGATCCGCTCGTCATCGGCGTGCAGCTCGATGTCGTCACACGTGCAGCCGCAGAAAGTGCAGGTCGCATGCTCGACGACGTTGAGGCTCATCGTTTCCCCTTTGTTACGCGGTCTTCGCGCCGCCCGGCCCGGGCGGCACCACGAAGACTCAACCGAGCTCCCGTCCGCGGAAGCTCCCGCGGACGCGTCGCGGCATGTACCGCCCCGCTTCGAGTCGCTCCCAGGCCGGGACCCGCTCGTCCGAGAGGTCGGCTGTCAGCGATCGATCGACCGAGGCTCGCTCGTGTTCGAGGCGCTTGTCGCTCATCCCGTCGCTCCCCTGTGTTCGTGTGCTTCGCACGTCACTCGACCGGCGGCGCCTCTCGGGGCTCCGACTCGATCGGCTCGATCTCGACTTCCCAACCCTTGGACATCGGCATGCCGGTTCCCTCGGTGTCCTGGCCCATGAGATGGCAGGTCGGCGGTCCGTAGGGCACGAACACGATGCCCTCGGGCAGCTTCCCTTCGAGGCACGTGAACGTGGCCTCGCCGTGCGTCGACCGGACCCGAACCTTACCGCCCGAGGTAATGCCCACGGCCTTCATATCCTCGACGTTCATCGTCAGCGTGCTCACGATCTCCTGATACTCAGGGCTATCCTTGCCCACGTTGATCTGCTGACCCTGCTTGGTCGTACGACCCGCGTTCATGATGAAGCGTCTATTTGTCATTCTGTGCCGTCTCGCCCCGAGTAAAACGCTCCACTATAGCACACCGAAAACGAGGTGCCGGCGGCAGGGCGAGCAGTGGGGGAGGGGGGGGCTCGGCCCCTTTGTCAAGCGGATTCTCTCAGCCCTGGCGGCCCTTCTCCGCTAGTCTTCGTTTTCCACGGGCGCGACCTGCGCATAGATGCGATCGGCGCGCCGTACGAGGGCCTCGTGGCACGCGACGGCGTCGCGGCCGACGGCGAAGACCGTGCAGATTGGCCGGCCGGCGGCGATGTGCTCGTCTGGGTGTGGCACGTCCCGCACGCTCGAATCCGCGAGCCAGGGGCGCGTGTCACCGACGGTGATGTTCTGACGCGCGAACACCACGGCCTTGCCAACGGCATCTATGCCACGGCGCGCTCGCTCGAGATCGAACCTGGGCAGCGCTCCGTCGCTGCAGGCCGCCGCATGCGCGGCGAACATCGAAATGCCGTAGGCTCGCTCGACGAGCTCCATCGACGCGGACCACCGGGGGTTCACCTCGACAGCGTGTGGCACGCCGTCCTTGGCCACGAAGTCTATGCCGTTGACGCCGAGGACGCCGAACTCCTCCGCCACCGCGAGGGCGAGGGCGCTCGTCGCGCTCAGGAGCGACGTGTCGCACGCGAACTGCGTGTCGCCAGCAGCTGCAAGGATGCTCCCGCAGTACTGGAAACCCGACGCCCCGAAGGCGCGCTCGCCGACGAGTTGGCGCGAGACACCGAGCGGCACCGCACGGCCGCCAGCCGAGACGAACGCCACCGAGCCTGACGTGCCCTCTACGAATTCCTGCAGGTAGGAGCCGATTGGCAGCCGTCGACCAGGATGCCACGGCCGAACACGGTGCCCGCCCCCGGAAGCCAGCGGCTTCACGAGCCACCGGCGGCCGTCGCCGTCGGTGGGAGGCGGCGCGGCGTCCATCTCGCGACCGGCCGGGTCGCGCGGATGCACAGGCGGGTCCCGCGGCGGGTCCGCCGGGGGATCCACAGAGGGAAGGTTGCGGCGGACCTCGGGCGGCGCAAGACCGCGCCGCATGAGCACCCGCATGAGGCGCGTCGGATCGCGCACGCAGCTGAGCACCGCCGGGCTGTTGCCCCACAGGGCACGATCCGACGTCAGCGTGCGTACCTCGCGGGGATGATTCTCGAAATTCGAAACGTAGACGACCGCGTCGCACGCGATGTTCCGCCCGGCGCGCGCCGTGGCGCCCGCGCCACCGGCCATGCCGAAGTCACGCGGCAGCGACAGCCCGTGCACCGAGGGGTGCTGGTCCAGGTCGCCGAATGCGTCGAGGGCGGTCACCGCGAAGCCAGCGCGGGCCGCCGACTCGGCGGCCGCCCGGGTGGAGACGCCGGCGACGAGGACGCGCTGTGCGGCCGGTCGTCCCATTACCTCGCTGCCGCGTGCCAGACCCGCGCCCCGTCGGTAGCGAACGGCCCTTCGTACACAGCAGGCGCCGGATCCAATGCCGTGCGCACACGCTCGGCGAGCCGGTGGCCTTCCAGCTCGCCGTCCACGATGCCGTATACGGCGGGGCCCCACGAACTCTGTCCTGCGCCAGCCGCGCCCCACTCGACCATGCGTCGAACGAGCGCTTCGCTGGGCCCTGGAGCAAACAGGCCGCCCTGGACCGGGGCAAACCAGCGCCCCATCATTTCCTGGATAGCGTTCAACGTGGCGCCGAACTTCGCCAGATCACCATCGACGAGGCCCGGGAGCAGCGCCATCAGGACGAGGTGAGCCATCCGTTCGACCTCACGCTGGGGGATCGACGGAAGCCGATCGAACGCCGCCTCTTCGACTGCGCCGCTGGCGCCAGGCGCGGCGTGCGGTACGGCGACCACGCACCTCCACGTGGGAGGGAAGGGCAGCCGCGCCAGCAGAGGCGCCGCGTCGTCGCTCTCCGGACGCCGTCCGCCCTCGAGCACGAGCCCGCCGCCAGCGAACGTCCATGTGCCGATGGCCGAGCGCCGCGCGCGTCCGACCGCCTGCGCGAGCAGTGGAGCATCTGTCGGCAGCCCGTGAAGCTCCGCGAGCGCACGCGCGACGGCCAGGGCGAGCTGCGTCCCCGACCCGAGACCTGCGTGGGACGGAAGCGTGCGATGCACGCACACTCGGGCCCCCCGCTCCACCCGATGATGTGCAAGGAAACGGCGGGCGAAGCCGCCGACTCGCTCGGCGTCGTCCCCGACCGCTTCCAAGTCGTCCGCCGGGGACGCCGAGACGAGCAGCGTTGGTGCAGGCGCGGCCGCGCCAACACCGCCGAACCAACGACCGAGCGAGCCGCGAAGATCGAGTACCCCGAAATGCAGGCGTGCCGGCGCCTCGACGAAGACGGACAGTCCGTTCGAGGGGACGTCGCGGCTGGTCATCCTCGCTCGGAGGTGGCGAGTGCCGAGCGAACATGATCGGCGATGGCCGCCATCGCCTCGAGCTCGGGTGGGCCCGCGGTCTTGTCGACGATCACCTGCAGGCGCGCCAGCTCACCCTCGACAAACTCGCGCGGCAGGATGTGCAGACGCGTCGCGTAGATGGCCGCCTCGATCACCGCATGCCGCGCGCGGTTGAAGCCGATGAACTCGCGACGTGTGCCGCGGTGGCGGACGGCCATGTGGATCCGGGAGCGCGGCGGCGTGTCGTCTATCGAGTGGGTCTCCAGCTCCCGCCACGAGCAGCAGTCGGCCAGCACCACGCCGCGCACCACGACGGCCGGCTCGGTCGGATAACTGGGGCTCGCGATCGCGGCATGTGCGATGACGCGCACGTCGTCGGTGAGATTGACGACCGCGCTGCCTGTCGCTGCCACGTTGCGGTAGGTCGCCGTCTCGATGAACGGCGTGAGGACGATCGTGTTCTCGCCCCATTCGACGCCCATGGGAGCGACGTTCACGACGCCGTCCTCGGCGACGGTGGTGACGATCGTCTCGAGAATCACGATTCCGTCCAGGTCGAGATCACACACCGCCTTCCCGTGTGACAACGGGAGTATAGGTGTCGGCGAACTGGAGCGTCAAGGACGGCCCGACGGCAGGAGTGGGGCGCTTTTCACGCACCGGAGCCGCCGCCGGCCGACGAATCCTCGCCGGCGTCCGGCGCCTGCGACCGCGGGTGGCTCGAGGGCTGCGTGAGCCGCACGCGAGCCGATCGATCGTCGTCCGGAGGGGTCATGTAGCCCCACGACAGCGTCCTGTCCTGACGGTACGCCTTGCCGAGCGCCACGGCCAGTTTCGCGCGCTCCAGCTCCCGGCCCAGATAGAAGGCGTGCGTCGTCTCACGCACATCGAGCTGCGCGAAAATCTCGTCAACGTCGGTGCCGTGGATGAAACGCTCGTGGTTCAGGACGGTGATGCCGTGGCTGTCGGCGAAGATGCGAAAATTGGGGTCGGTGACAGCGGCCTGAAGCGCGCGCAGTTCGGCCTCGCTGAACGCGAGGACCGCCGGACCCTTCACGGTGACCAGTCGGTCGTCCACGCCCTTGGGAATCGTGCGCCGGGTGACGGCGTAGTGCATCAGCCGGCGCGCCACATCCACCTCGCGCACCGCACCGCGCGCCCAGGGAATGACCTCTGTCGTAAGCACCGCCCGGACGCCCAGTTCCTGGCAGATCGCGACCAACACCGCGTTCACGCCCGTCGAGTCGGCGGCCGTGAGCTCGGTGACGTTGCCGATGCCCATCAGCATCTCTGCCTCGGGATAGCGGCGCCGTACCTCGGCGTACCGCTCGAGCGACGACATGAAGCCGTAGCCGATGGGCTCGAGGATCGGATCGATCAGGTAGCCGACGTTCCACCGCGCGAGCAGCTCGATGCTCGGGTCCAGGGTCTCGAGCCCGCCCCCGAGATCCGGCACCAGCACCACCCGAGCCCCTGTGCCGGCGAGGTCCCGTGCGACGTCGATGTTCGAGCCGTTCACGCTGAGGACGAGTTCGGCGCCTGCCTCCGCGGCGGTCCTGATGAGGTCAGGGTCGAACGTGTCCACGCTCACGCGCATGCCGGCTGCTCTGAACTCGCGAACCACGGCGTCGAGCGCGGGAAAGTCGAGCCCAGGCGTGCATCCGAGATCGATGACGTCTGCGCCAGACGCGCGGAAGTCCTCAGCCGCCTGCCTCAGATCCTCCCGTGGCAGCCGCGTCGCGTCGTTGATCTCGGCGATAATTTCGATGTCCCATCTGCCGTACTCGCGCGCGGCGGCCGGCCGGCCGAAGTGACCAGGGATCTCGTGCAGGTCCTTGGGGCCTCGCTCCACTCGCACGCCGAGCCGATCCGCGATCACCCGAAGGTCACCTTCGCACAGCCCCGGAATCATCACGAGATCGACGGACTCCGGTGCCCGCAGATTACGCGCGATCCACGGCGTCGTCATCAGGGCCGCGACCGTGATTCCGAGCGCGATCACGTCGTACTCGAACGGCGGGGCCATCTCCTCGAGCTGGTGCCGCAGTGATGGTTCGGCGAGTCGCCCGGTGACGAACAGGACGTTGTGCGGTGGTGCGCCATCCAGCCCGTCGGCCGGAAGCGCGGTGTCGGTCATCGCCGCGGGTCGCCACTCCGGACGAACGCGTTGGGCGTGCCCGTGAGTGCGTCGCCCTCCGCCGGGCGCCACAGCGCGACGTCCTCGATGCGTCGTGCGAGCGAGAAATCCTTGTCGGTGATCCCGCCGGCGCTGTGCGTGGCCAGCTTCACGACGACGCGTCCCCAGGTCACCGCCAGATCGGGGTGGTGATACGCCGCTTCCGCACAGTAGCCAATGGCGTTGACGAGCATGAGCGTCGTCGGCCATCCGTCGGTCTTGTATCGGCGGCGGATCCAGCCGTCCTCGTAGTACCACCCGGGCAGGTCGCGCAGGCGTTCGCTGATCTGTGTCTCGTCGTAGGTCGTCTCTTTGTTCGCCATGAAATATCCACCAGTCTCAAGAGGGTCGCCGCACCCTCGTGTTGCCGACGTCAGTCACATCACGACGCCGCCGTCCACGAGGATCATCTGGCCCGTGACGAACGCCGCGGCCGGCGACGCCAGAAACACCGCAGCGCTGGCAACGTCGTCCGGCGTGCCCCAGCGTTTCATCGGTGTGGAATCGCTGATGCCGCGACGCACGCTGTCGTCCACACCCCGGGCGAACGAGGTCTCGATCCAGCCGGGCGCCAGGACGTTCACCCGCACGCGCGGCGCGACCGACCGCGCGAGCGACTTGCTGAAGGCAAGCACCGCACCCTTCGCAGCGGCGAAGAGTTGCGGGTTGCGTCCGGGCATGCCCGTGAGGACGTGATCCCAGCTCATGTTGATGATGGCGCCGCCTTGCGGCTGCGCGCCCAGCATCTCCGCCGCCTGCCACGACGCGAGAACCGTTCCGCGCAGGTCGACCCTGAGCAGCATGTCCAGTTTCTGTTCGTCGGAGAGCGTGGCGCCGGCGCCAGTGAGAATGTCGGCGCCCGCGTTGTTGATCCAGACATCGAGGGCGCCGAGCGCCGCGCGGGCAGCGGGACCGACCGCACGCAGCGATGATTCGTCGGCAAGGTCGAGCGGGATGACGGCCGAGCGGTGGCCGAGCGCCTCGAGGGCACCCATCACCTCTCGCGCTCCGTCCGCGTTCGTTCGATACGTGATCGCGACATCGGCCCCAGCGCGCGCAGCGGCGATGGCGATCGCCCGCCCGATACCGCTGGACGCGCCGGTGACGAGGACGGCGCGCCCGGCCAGCGGCGCCGCGACGGTGTTCGCCATCTCCCGATTATCTCCGATTGTCGTGGCGATGCGCGCCCCAGCCCGTTGAACGGCTCGCCTCGAGGATCATTTGGCAGGCTCTTCGTGGAGCCGACCACGGGGAGCAACTGGCCAGAAGTGGTTCCACGACCCTTGGCCGTGGCCGACATCCTGCGCGGCTGTGCGTACGTAGCGCGCCGGCTTCAGCCAAGCGACAGCGTCACGCTGTTCGAGATCCGCTCGGCTGAAGCCTTCGCGCTACGTAATTTGCCTAGGCCTGAGCGGCGAGCTGCTGGGCCACCTCGGCGATTGTCTCCACGTCAAGCACGAGGTCGTTGCGCTCGAACAGGCGGGCGATGCAGGCTTTGTGGATCTTCATCTTGAGGTTGCCCACACCGAGCGCTCCGAACGTCGTGACGCCGTTCCGGTCAACCCCGTCGTCACCGAGTTCGATTCCTTCGATGCCCGCCGGTGCGACGGCGTTCAGATCGGCGGCGGCTCGAAGCCCAGCTCTGTGCGTCCAGGCCGGGCCCGGGACGAGGCAACGACCCGGCGCTCCGGCGTTGAGCAGGAGTTCGGCGCCTTCGAGCACGCCGGCTGCCTCCGAGGCCTCAGCCATTGTGACGGCGCGCACCGCTCCCCCGAATCGCTGTCGAATGCCCTCGACGACGGGCCCCGTTCCGTCCGAACGCCGAGAGGTGAGGGTGACGTCGGCGCCGGCCCCTGCGAGGAGTCCGGCGGCGCGAACGCCCACGGGTCCCGTGCCCGCAGTGATCACGGCGCGAAGGTCCCGCACGGAACCGGAGGGGTCGGCGGCGTGCCGCAGCTTTGCCACGGCCGCGACCGCGGTGGTGTTCGAGCCGTTCGGATCGAGCATGACCGACACTCGCAACGGCCCGAAGAACGCCGCACGGACGGCCGCCAAGAGGCGCTCACCCGCAGCCATGTCCGTCCCACCGATGAAGATGGCCGTGTGGTGCAGGTGTTTCGGCCCGCGAGTGAAGATCGCGCCGTGCACGAGGTCACGGACGTCGTGCACGGCGACTCCGCCGTAGCTCATGACCTCGTCGGCTTCGCCGTCGAGCGCGACGACGCGATCGAAGACGCTCGGGTGCGGCGAGCCGTCGAGGTGCACGAGCAGGTTGCGCATGGTTGCGGTGCGACGAAGCAGGTATGCAGGCGCGTCCCGCCCTGCGACTACCCGCCCTTTTTTTCGGCGTTCCCCGCGAATGGGTGGGTAGCGGTCTTTGCGCCGCTAATCACATCGTCGGCGCTCGGCTGACCGGCCAGGGCGCGCTGGATGGACTCCTTGGTCGCCTGGTAGTTGTAGTCGTAGATCTTCTGATCGTCCGTGGCTTCCCAGTGGATGAAGACCCCCACCAGGACGCAGAGGTCGTCCAGCCGGTTGCGCGGAATGACGCCGCTCTCGACCGAGTCGACGACGGCACGCGCGACGGCCGCCTGGGCCGGCCCGAACATCTGCACCGCCTGCGTCGCGCCCTTGATCGTCACCTTGTTGAACAGGATCGTATCGGGCTTGGCCGGCAGATTGGGCGCCACGACCGCGAGCAAGGTCGAGAAGCCGTCCTTCTGGTTCGCGAGTGCGCTAGTGAACGCCGCGCCGGCCGCGCCAGACTTGGATCCGATGATCAAGTCGATGTGCGCCACCTCGTTACCCTCGCCGACCAGAGATTCACCAAGGAAGAAGTCCGTTGCCATTGTGAAAGAGCTCCCTTCTGGACGCGTGAAAACCGTCCGCGCCGAGACATGCACCGAGTTTCAACGACGACCGACTGCCCACCGGGCACCGGCCGTTTCGCGGAGAGTATACCACCGGGGTCGCCGTGGCTGGCGCCTGACGACGCCGTCGCTAAAACGTCTCCTCCTGGAGCTTGAAGGTCTCGTCGTCCTCCGGGGCCGTTTTTCCACCGGTGACTCGGAGGGCGGCGTACTCGCCCAGCATGATGCCGTGCTTGTACCCGTGGCCCGACCCGCCGCCGACGATCCAGGCGTTACTCATCTCCGGATGCTTGTCGACGATGAAGTGGCCGTCGACGCTCCGCTCGTACTGGCAGACGCGCGACTCGAGCAGCGGCTGACCCTTCAAGGCTGGAAACGCCGTCCCGACGAGCTCATGGGCGCGCCGCAACTCGTCGGCCGTCACGATGCGTTCGCCCGTGTCCGGGTCGAACGGAAGGCTGTTGAACGAGGTGGCCACCTTGAAGCCGCGACCCTCGATGTTCGGAAAACCGTACGCCCCGCGGACGGACCAGTTCGGACAGTTCGGGTAGGTGAAGCGATTGTCGTCCATCGGCACGCCGAACCAGAACGTGACGCGCCGCGGCGTGACCATCCGGTCTTTCATGGGGTTGGGCAGCACTTGCGGCAGCCAGGGACCGCACGCAAACACGAATTGCTCCGCGCGGACGGTCTGTCCGGTCGACAGTGACACTTCCTGCAGCTGGCCGCCCGATTGGGCGCCGGGTGTCGCCTTGGCGAGGATGAACTGTCCGCCCTGTCGCTGAAACGCCTCGGCCACGGCCAGGCACCCTTGCTTGGCCATGATGACGCCCGTGCTAGGGACGTAGTACCCGAATTCGTAGCCCTCATTGTTGAACTGCGGGAATCGGCGGGGGAGGTCGTCGTGCGCGATGATCTCCCTCTCGTAGCCACGCCGTTCCATCATCTCGTCGTTGGCCCTCATTCTCGTCGTCCACTCTCGGTTCAGTGAGAGCTGGCCGGTCCGGCGTATCAGCTTTCGACCGCCCCATTCGGCTTCCCGTTTCTCCCATCGGCCGAAGGCCTCCATCGCCCAGCGCGCGTAGACTTCACTCTCGCCGATCTTGTATGACCCTGTGATCTGCCGGCTCTCCCCGCCGGATGCGGCGCGAGCGTTGCCCGGGCCGTATGCATCGATCAGCGTCACCGACAATCCCATTTCCAGCAGGTGGAGTGCCGTCCATCCGCCGAACGCGCCAGCGCCGATCACCGCGACGTCCGCGGTCGTGTTCGCCGATGTCTGCATGAGTGGCCCTGCGGTCGAGGCGGTTGCCTCGAGGCCACGCGCGCCGCCCAGAGCCAGCGACCCGGCGCCGGCGCCGGTCAGCTTCAGGAACGTTCGGCGATCGAGAGTGGTCATGTGATCTGCTCCTCTGGGCTCCGCAGTCCGCTCGCACGCCTGCGGCACCGAGTCCCGCCCGTTGTCGAAATTTCTGAGTTGGAGCTGCTTGAACTCGCCGACCGTCTGGACGATCCCGAGGGGCCCCGAGTGCCTACTGCCCGAGTGCCTACTGATCGAGCTCGGAGAGATCGAATGTCACATCCTCGATCACCAAGTCCGCCAGCTGCGTTCCCGGCGGGACGCGGAACGAGAAGTCGCAGGAATACGACGGCTCCTTGTCCGAGTCGGTGAATGCTTCGGATGATCGATATGCGTTACCGCCGTCGTCGTGCACCATGGGACTGCGCACAATCGTTGGTTCATACGAGGGCAGGACCTTGACGTCAATCGTCAACGTGACGAACTCGTTCTCGTCGCCCGGACGGTTCGCGGCTCTGACGGTGTTGCCCCCGGGCGGACAATCCCCAAGGAGCACGCTCGTGCCCCGCGTGAGGCCGCTGACCGAGATCTGCAGGCCCTTGACGTTCTGTGGGTCTGACGCGGCTTGACCGGCGCTCACGGGGGCCTGGGGGGTGAGCAAGACAACCGCCAACATGGCGCACCCGAAACCCACACAACTACGGTTGTACATTTTCACAGTCTCTTCCTCCGAAAGATGCTTGTATGGAGATTGAGAGATGGCTGATGGTTGAATGTCCGTGAAGCCCAAGAAAAAAAGACGACGCCGCGCCAGGGCGCGACGTCGTCTCGTCGGATAGAGGACGCTACAGTTGCCGATCCGGTTGAATCATCGTCCGCCACATGTGGGCCACCGGGCTGTTGTCATAACCGAGCCCTTCCTTCGGCTGCTTGAAGTGGCGTCCCATGATGTCGATGAACGGCTCGATCGACACCTTGGCGTCCGGATCGAACGCGTAGAGGTCGTTCACGGTCACCAGGCGCGAGTGCTCGTAGTACTTGTGGTTGCGCACCATCTCGTAAGTCTTTTGCAGGTACGGCTCGGGTACGTAGTCTGCGCCGAATCCACGGAGGTACCCTTCCGGATACTCGTAGCCGTATGCCTCGTCAGGATAGAAACGTAGCGTCTGGTGGTACTTGATGGCGAAGGTGGTGATCTCGGGCACGTACGGCTCGAGCATCTGCGCCCCCCACCAGCCGTGATCCGGCGATATCACGGCCAGAACCACGTCGTGAAGCAGGCAGGCCAGAATGACCTCTTCGCGCATCCCGGTCTTCATGGCCCGCGTCGCGCTCTGTAGACAGTGCTCTGTCCACGCGAAGCGATGCATATAGAAGTCGAGCAGTGTCGGCTTCTCCGGCATCGGTGCGAGCCCACGGAGCTTGCCGTCGAATTCCCGCGTGCCGTCCCTCTTCGGCACCATGAGTGTGCCGGCGCCGCGGCGGAACGGCCGGTCGAGGTTCGCGTTGCGCTCCTTGATGTCGGCCATCGTCGGGTATTCCCGTGCCTCCTGCGCCTGGCGCATGAGGCCCTCCATGACGTCCGCGTCCTCGAGCTTCTCGGACATGTAGTGCTCGAGGGCATCGGCTTTTTCGTCGGGCGTCATGAGGGCAACCGCTGCTGCCCCGCCCAGGCTCGCAATGAAAGCGCGACGATTAATTTCCATAGGATTCCTCCACAGTGGCACGCATCTCCGCGGGGTCGGCCGGTCCAGTGGCGTGCTATCAGAGGAGTTGCCGCGGCCGGCGTGCGTCCGACAGCGCGTCCCCGGTCTGGTCCGACTCTTACATCACAACTCTTACACCAGGGACCCGGGGTCTCACGACCAGGGCCCTTTACCATCACTATCCCGTTCGTGCAACCCTAACATAAAACGGGGGCCCGGGTCTCACGACTCGGGCCCCCGTTACTACTTCTATCCCGTTTGTTCCGACTCTAACATTTGACCAAGTGGACCCGAGCCTCACGGCCCGGGTCCCGTTTTCGACTGCTACCCGCTTACCAGGTGAAGCGGGTCATGATGGCGACCACCCGCATGTAGGCCGCCTGCTGATTGATCTGGCCGAAGTTGCCCGTTCCCCACGTCTGCTGGAACGACCGGAACTTCACCGTGTTGGTGGCGTTCAGGATCTCGAACCGGAACTGGAACCTCGACCCGCCGCCCATGGCGAAGTCCTTCTGGACCGACATGTTGAGGTTGAACTGGCTCGGCGTGCGGGCGTCGCCGTCGACCGACGGCGCATTGCCGAACGTGAAGGGCGCAGCCTGCGTCCATGCGTCCGGATTCAGGTACTGGTTGTCCGACAGGTTCGCATCGAGCCTGCCCGTGATGCCGCCCGACACGAGCGGATCGACCCCCGCCACACGATTCGGCCGCTGGTTGCTGCCGAAGAGTCCGGAGTTGTTGGGCGACTGGCGGATGGCCAGCGGGAAGCCACTCTGCAAACTCATCGACGCGGACACGGTCCAGTCGGCGAGCAGGTAGTGCGCCGCGGTCCCGGGTTCACCCGCAAACGGGATGCGGACGATCGGATTCAGGAGAAGCCGGTTCGGAACGTCGATGATGCTGAGTCCGTGCTCACCCTCGATGTCGTAGTTGTTCTGGAGATTCGCCCTCGTCACGTAGTAGCTTCCTTGCCCGAACTGGTTGCCCGTCAGCTTGCTCCGCGTGTAGCTGAAGCGGCCACCCCAATTGCTGTTGCTCAGGCGCTTCGAGAGCTGCACGATGAACGCGTCGTACCTCGTCCGCCCGACGGTCGAGTGGGTTTGGCTGACGTTGCCGAACTGCGGAAACGGCCGCATGAGCTGCCCGCGCTGAATCGTTGCCCGGTTGGCGAAGTTCCCCGCATCAGCCACGCCGAAGAACGGGTTGGGCACCGACTCGACCAACGCGTTGCCCAGGCTGAAGGCTGAGACCGGCAACTGGTTGATGTTGATGGAGGAGTTCGTGTTGCCACCAAGGCTCATGTCGGAACCCTTCGAGCCCATGTACGTGAGGCTGAGAGCCGTCGCGAATGGCAGCTCACGCTGCACGTTGACGGTGTACTGCTGGATCTTCGCCTTGCCGTGGTTCTGGTCGACGAAGTCGATGTTCTCGCCGATGCCAGCCAGCAACCTCTGGGAATCGCCCACCGGCTGCAGGAGGCCGTTGGGGAACGGGTTGTCGAGCTGCGTGATCGGGATCAGGGAATCCTGCTGCATCGAGGTGACCTGGGTGAACCCCCTGCGTCCGTAGCTGGAGTTGCCGTAGTTCCATGGCGCATAGAAGATGCCGTAGCCGCCTCGCACCACGGTCCTATCGTTGATCGAATAGACCATGCCGACACGCGGCGCCGCGTAGACATCCGCCAGATTCCCCTGTTCTTCGGGGTTGCCATCGACCCCCGCATACAGGAGCCCGCCTCGAATGGCGTCGCGCCCCGGGATCGAGACCTGGCTGCTGATCGGGTTGACGACGTTCTGGTCGAAGCCGTAAATGATGTGATTATCCCTCTCGGTGATGCCCGACTCGATCTCGAACCGCACTCCGAAGTTGATGGTGAACTTGTCGTTCACCCGGAAGTCGTCCTGGATATAGGCGCCGTAGTAGGTGAGACCGTACTCCCCATTCGTCGCTATCACCGCCTCGCCCCTGGACGGGTAGCCGAGCACCAGCTCGGCGATCGAGCTGCCGCTCGCGTTATCCGGGTTCGTTGGATTCGGTCCTCGAGTGAAGCTTCTGTTGAAGATGAAGTCGCCAGCGGACTCGCCGTACGGCGTGTTGTTCACCCACAACCTCCGCCGCGAGGCCCCCATCTTCAAGGTATGTTGGCCGATCAGCTTGGAGAGTGTCCCATTGAAGCTGTAGGAGTACCACGTGGTCTCACTCCACCCCGAGTGTCCCATCGAGGGGTAGCCCGACGCGTTGAACTCGGGGTGCTTGTTCCGAACGATGTCGTTCGTGAAGCTCGGGTCGAAGCCCATGCCCGCCACGTCGAAGTCTGGAGACTTGCCCGTGTCGAAGAAACTGCTCGCGCCACCACGGAACGTCAAGACCGTGCTGTCGTTCAGGATGTTGGTGTTGTTCACGATCCCCATCTTGATGAGCCGATTCCAGTCGAAACTGGGGTTCTGGGGCGGCGGCGGGTTGTCTGTATTGTAGATGTTGTTGCCCGGCTCCTGAGTATAGGCACGAATGCCCATCCCGCTGACCGTCACGTTATCGGTGAAGTTGTGCGTGAGCTTGGCCGTCCACTCTCGCGCATGGTCCAGGACACCTCCCTGGAACACGCGATTCGGGCTCTCGTTGCTCACCTGGGTGTCCGGTGTGGGCATTGTGGACGCCGCGGTCGTGCCGACCCTGCTGAGGCGATCGGCGGGGATGATGTTCCCCGGGAAGGCATCACGAATCAAGCCACCCGTGGCCGGGTCGGTGCGGGTCGTCAGCGGGTCGTAGATGACGATGAGGTTGCCGTTGCGATCGAAGGTCTGGGAGAAATCGCCGGCGGCCTCGCGGGTTGTGGGGAACTGATTCGTGAAGTTGCGGGTTAGCTGGGCGTTGTCCTGCTCCATCGACGCCCACCAGAACGTGCGATTCCGCAGGATCGGCCCACCAAGGCCATAGCCGTAGATGCGCTGGAACGCCTCCGACTTCGGGACCGGCGGGTCCTGCCGGACCAGGAAGAAGTTCTGCGTCGACAGGGCGGTGGGACGGGTCTGGAAGAACGCGCTCCCGTGGAACTGGTTCGTGCCAGATTTCGAGGTGGTGTTGAAGACGCCGCCACCCGTGCGGCCCATCTCGGCGTCGAACGTGTGGACCTGGACCTTCACATCTTGCAACGCCTCCATCGACACGTTGAAGATGGCCCGATTGGCCATGTCGGTGATTTCCACGCCGTCCAGCGTGTAGTTGTTGGACCGCACCGCGCCCCCACCGACCGAGATCGTCGATGCACCGCTCTGCGCGTTCTGTCGGATGAACGTCGCATTGCCGCTGTGCACGATCGTCGGCATCGTGACGGCCATGATGTACGCATTCCGACCCGGGGCCGGCAGCGCTTCGAGCGCCGCCCGGTCGAGTACCTCGCCGTGCGACGCGTTGGAGGTTTCGATGAGCGGCGCGGCGGCCGTCACCTGGATCTCCTCCTGGATCGACCCAACAACCATCGTGACGTCGAGCGTCACGAATTGCTGGGTGTCGATGACGAACCCGCTCCGAACGTAGGTCTGAAACCCTTGCAGAACGGCCCGCAGGGTGTAGGGCCCCGGCTGCACGCTCGGGAAGTTGTATTCACCCACGTCGTTCGTAAACGTGGTTCGCGCCACGCCGGTGTCATCGTTGACCAGCGTCACCTCGACGCCAGGGATGATGCCGGAGTCGTCCCCGACGGCACCGCGAACACCGCCTAAGTTTTGAGCCTGAACCTGGGCCGGTCCGATGAGGACCAACCCGGCGATGAGGAAACCAGCGAGCAACCATCTACTCAGGGGCATGCCGCACTCTCCTTAAATAACCGTGGAACGCGTAACAACTGACAACTGACTTGGTCGTTTGCTCTAGAAATTACGTTGGGGCAACGCCTCCCCCTTGCCGACGCCGACGAAGAGACCTTCAGGTTTGGCTCCGAAGCCAAGTCCGGTATAGCCTCACGGACTAAGCGGTTGCGACCGATACTGCAGGAAGGATGCCATCTCGAACAGGCCCAAGAACCGGTGCTGCACTCGCCGAGTAGGCCGAAAACGAGGTTTCTACCCCAACCCGATCTCCAACACCTTGGATCCTGAGCGGCGACATCACCAACTTCTTGAATTCTGAGCGGCGACATCACCAACTGCTTGAATCCTTAAAAGTCCGAACTCTATATCCAAGTACAATTACCTAGTTCCCTGAATTTCGCCACCTTGACTCTTCGTCACCAGCCCTGTCAAGGAGCGTATGCCTGAAGCACTCCTCACGTTCCCGACGACGCACCAGAACGGCCGGCGTGCCCGTCCCCGGCCCACTCGGATCTGGTGCGGCTATTCCTGATGAGGCATCTCGGCTTCACAGCTCCATCTCCTGTCGCCCACCGACCCGAAGAGATTCTCGGCCGCAACGGGGGCGTAACGATGTATAGTTTTTCTTCACAGTTTTTCCTGTTTCATCGTCCACGCGGTGCACTCGAAAAGTTCGGCGACGGTCGAGAGTTCGAGCCACCGAGCTCGCGCCCCGATGGCTTCACTCAGGATGAGCCTCACGTAGCCCAGAGGAACAGACACATGACCACAGGCGATCGGAGAACGTTCCTGACAACGGCGATCGTCGCCGCGGCGCTCCTGCTGACGGCGGTCGCGCCGGCCAGGGCGCAGTCGGAGGAGGGCAAGCAGGCGTACTTCGATGGGGGCTGCGTGATGTGTCACGGGCCGCGCGGACGCGGCGCAGACGGTCCGCGCCTGGTGCCGCTCGGTCGCACGTCGGAGGGGTTGGCTCGGATCGTCAGGGAGGGCCTCGGGGAGATGCCTCCCCTCGACACCGACTTGCTCAGCGCCGAGGTGCTCGACTTGATCTACGAGTACTTGACGGCGCTCTCGGGCGACACACCTGCCGCCGGCGCCGCGGCGGGCGGCGCCGTCGATCCCAACGATCTGTTGTTGCGCGGCATCGCCGCGTTCGTGAGGCCGGCCGAACTCGGCGGTGATCTCCAAGCAGCCGAGCGGGAGCTACGTGGGGCTGTCGACCTCCTCGGCCAGGATTTGACGCTCGCCGGGCAACAAGCCGAAGCGTACGCCTGGCTCGGCCAGGTGCTGTCGAAGATGGGAAGGCCGGACGACGCCGAAGAGATCTACCACCTCGCCATCCAGCTCCGACCGGATTTCCTGTGGGTTCGAGACGTCCTCCTGCCGGCCCTGCAGGCGAAGTGACCCGTCCGTTGTCGGGGAGCGATCGCAGCCAATACCGCTACGGTTGAGGTGCGGTTCGGACCTCGCCGGGCCATACGATGGCGCTCTCGTCCAGAGTCAGTCGGCCGGTCATCGGATCGACGCTGCCCACGGACACGAAGTCGACGGTCTTGCCGTCGGCCTGGTAGCCATGGCTGTTGAGAATCTGAACAGGCAGGCCGGCTCGGTCGTTGGTGCCGGGGACGAGTGAGACGCGTCCCGTCGCACCGTCGAAATCCATTTTCCGCAGGTATTTCATCAGGTTCTGGCTGGTCACGTCCTCGCCTGCCTTCTTGGTATCCCTGATGGCGTAGCCGACGGCCAACATGTGGTCGTAGCTCAACGCGGCGTAGAAGAAGGCTTTCGACGATGGTGCGACAGGCGTGCCAAGACGTTTCTCGAGCGCGGCTGTGAATCGGGAGAGCGTTGGCGACGGCACGAGTTGGGCCATGGGGGCGAAGTAGCCGAGGCTGCCCGCGACGGCCTCGGGCGCCTCGTCCGCCGAAATCATCTCGGCGGCATACAAGGAATAGCCCGGCTGGTTCATTCCCAGCTCATTGAGCGCGCGAAACATCGTCACGGTGTCCGGTGTGGGGCTCGTATTGACTATGTGCCGGATCCCAGCCTGCTTGACTTTTTCCACGTGCGCCTTGATGACCTCGTACGGCGTGTCCCGCGGATAGCCGTATTCCTGGACAATCGTGATCCCGCGTTGCTTCGCATATTCGTGGATGACGTTCTTGGCTCCCAACCCCCACGCGTCAGTCGTGTGGAAGAACGCGATCTCCTCGACGCCAAAGTGCGCCGCCACCGCGATGAGATAGCCTTCATACTGCTCGCTGGGCGTGACCACGCGCACGAAGTAGGGAAACTCCTCTGACGACGAGAGCATGGATGCGTTGGCGCCGTTCGAGATCACTGGAATTTCGTACTGTGCGCCCACTCGGGCCATCTCGACGGCGGGGCCACTGCAATCCGCGCCCGTCAGCGCGAGAATGCCTTTCTTCATGAGCGTCTCCGCCATGAGCGCGGCGCCCTCCGGCCAGCAGTGGTAGTCGATGGTGTTCTCGTCCGTCATGCGTATGCGGTCGTCGCCCAGGATGCCGGAAGCGTTGAGCTCCTGGATCGCGATGCGTGCTCCGTGCCTTTCGAAGTCCCCCCAGTCGGCGTACCGGCCATCATGGTAGTGGTAGGTATACATGCCGCCGACGTCGTAGATTTCGGCGGGACCGTCCGAAGAGACGACTGCTGTCATGAGTAGCACCAGCAAGGCTTGATTGCGCACAAAGCGACTCCTTGTAGAAAGGCGATGCGAGCATCTTATCCTCGCCACCCCAGGGAATCCAGGCCACGTCCTGGGAGGCCCGAATCCGTCCCGGCCGAGATCCATATACATCTTTCATCTTCCTAGTGATACGGGCTATCATCCGGTTGAGATCCTGACGCCACGAACGGTGAAGTTCCGGTCGTTTTCCTCGTTCTGGGGACTGATAGCTTCGGCCAGACCAGCCAGACCAGCCACCGTTCACGCCACGCGCTAAACGGACATACGCTCAATAGGGGGAGACCCAGATGAATCGTCGAAGCTTTATCAAGACAGCCGGAGCGAGTGCAGGAAGCCTCGCGGTCGCGGGAGGCGTCGGCCTGAACGCCGCGATCGGGGATTCTGCCTCGCCCTCGTCGGCGTCGACTCAGGGTACGGGAAGCGACGTCACCGCGGACGTGGCGGTCGTGGGCGGCGGTGTGATGGGCAACTGGACGGCGCTCCACCTTCGGGAGATGGGGCTGAAGGTGGTCCTGATCGACCAGTACAGTCCGGGGAACTCGAGATCGAGCTCCGAGGGCGAGATTCGAGGGATGCGTATCACCTACGGTGAAAACGAGCACGAGATGCTCTGGGCGCGCAACTCCTGCGAGCAGTGGAAGATCCGCCAGCTGGAGTTTGGCACGGACATGTTTTACCAGTGCGGCGCGCTCTCGTTCCGACGCGAATGGACGTCACGCAATCGGGCGGAACGCGCGCTGTTCGACAAACACCAGGTCCCGTACGAGGTGCTCCAGCACGACGAGTTGGTCCGGCGGTGGCCGCAAGCGCCGCCCCCGACCGAAGAGTACTTCGGGTTCTATCACCCGTGGGGCGGCGTGCTGTCGCCTCGGGACGCGAACCTGGCCGTCGTGACGTCGTTCAAGAAGAAGGGCGGCGATGTACTTCTGGGCAAGGCGGCGCTGGGGGCGCAGGCGGGGGGCAAGCTCCAGACCGTGACGCTCTCGACGGGCGAGACCGTCAGCGCCGGGAGTTTCGTGTTCGCCCTGGGGGCGTGGCTGCCCCAGATGTTCCCCGTGTTGATGAAGGACAAGCTCTCGGTGCGGAAATCCGGGTACTTCATGTTCGGCACGCCACCAGGAGACAATCGCTATTCAGTACCCAACCTTCCGAACACCGGGATCGGCCTGCCGAGCATCAATGGCGCCGGGTTCGGCTTGTTGATCAGTCCCAGCCACCCAGTGGACCCGGACACGTTCGAGCACCTCCCGACCGAAGAGGAGCAGGCCAACGCGCGGGAGACCGTCGCCTCGCGCTTCCCAGGGCTCAAGGGGCAGCCGATCATCGTGGCGTGGACCTGTCAGACCGAGTCTTCGGTGGACGGGCAGTGCTTCTTCGACACCCATCCAGAGATGGATAACGTGTGGCTGGCCGGCGGTGGCTCCTGGCACGCGTTCAAGATTGGGCCCGTCATCGGGGACTACGTTGCGAACCGCGTGATCGGCCAGGAGCCGGGTTTGCCCGACGCCGGCTTGAGCGGGCAAGAGCTGGCGGCCATCTTCAAACTCAAGGCGGAGACATTCGCATAGGCCAGTCGTTAGCCAGGGTTAGCCAGGGGATGTCCACCGGCACGTGAACTAGCACTCGCCCTTTGAGTGATCGGAAAAAAATGGCGAGTGCTACGTCTGCGACCGGCAGGACGGGCCACGATTCGATCGACGTGGTGGGATGTATGGGCGGTGTCTCTCGCGCTTCGAGCTGGTCTCTCGCGCTTCAAGCTGGAGGATGTGTGGCATCCAGGTTACCGTTGGTCATCTCCGCTCTGCTCATCCTACTGGGTTCGGGCCTGAGCCCGGTTGCAGCGACTGAGAGCACGCAACCTGCCTCGGACATCGAGCTGCCCCCGATCAGCTGGCTGTGTCCGATGAACGGCATGGTCATGGCCGACGGTTCGACGCATGACCACGTGTATGACGACGACGCCGGGAGCTGTCCAATCTGCAGGATGCCGCTGACGTCCGCACGTCTCGACTCGATCTGGACGTGTCCGGTCCATTCGGTGATCGCTGAACGGGAGGGCGGCCTCTGCCCCATCGACCAGCGCGGGCTGGTGCAAGTCATCGTGTCCATGTCGTGGACCTGCGCTGCGAACCCGGAGATCGACCAGATCACGCCGGGGGAATGCCCGGACGGCTCGGCGATGACGGTCAAGTACACGTCGCGCCCCCACGGCAATCACAACCCGCAGCATGGCGGACAGTTCTTCATGGCGCCGGACAACTGGACGCACCTCGAAGGCACGTTTCCGCAGGAGCGCACGGTACGCATCTACCTGTACGACGACTACACGAAACCATTGCCGCGCGAGAAGTTCACACCGGTGCAAGGCCGGATCATCACCAAGAGCACGGTCGGCGGCGCGACACGCGAAGAGTCGTTTTCGCTGGCTCCTGCCCCCAATGGCGAGTATCTCGAGGCGCGAGTCGATACCCGCACGTTGCCAGCCTCGGTGGTCGCGAAGATCAGATTGAAGCCTGATGGGCCGGAGCATCATTTCGATTTCACCTTCACTGAACTGACCAAGGAGCCGCTGAAGCCTGCCGCAGCGATAGCGAAGGCGCCTTCACCCGCGGCATCGACGGCCGCGCGAACGGCACCAGCCGCTGCCGGCGGTACAGCAGCGGCGCCCGCGGCCGCCGGCCCGTCCATGGCGCAGACACAGAGCCCCACATCCATCAATGACATGGTGAATCCAGCCCTCATCGAGGTGGCGATCCCCGCCACCCTCGAGGAAATCGTCGCAGAGATCACGACACGTCATCAGGAGATCGGCGATCTCGTCGCGGCGGGCCGGTTCACCGACGTCTGGCTGCCAGCGTTCCAGGCGAAGGATCTCGCGCTCGCCATGAACGCGCACGGCGCCGAGATGCCGACGTACAGGCGGCGGCTGCTCGAGCCCGCCCTTAAGCGATTACTCCGTGCGGCCTGGATGCTCGATGCGTTTGGCGACCTCGGGAACCGCGAACAGGTCACGGCGGCATACGGCGAATTTTCGACCGCCGTTTCGGCCATTCAATCGCTGATGCACGGAGCGCGACAGCCATGACGCGTCGGGGACGGGGAATCCTCCTGGTGGCCGCTGTCGCCGTCGGTGTTGCATCACACGTGCAACGCGGCGAGACGCACAAGCCAATCACGTCGAAGTACACCTATAACGAGGATGTGTTCCCGATCCTTCGCGACCGGTGCGGCCGCTGCCATATTCAGGACGGCGTCGCGCCGATGTCGCTTCTGACGTACAAGGACGCCTACCCGTGGGGCGAATCGGTCCGCGCCGAAATGATCGCTGGCCACATGCCGCCGTGGCATGCGCAGGAAGGCCCGATTCGGTTCAAGAATCAGCCGCCGATTACGGCCGAGGAAATCGACAAGGTTCTCGTGTGGGTGAGCGGCAGCTATCCCCAGGGCGATCTACAGAACGTGCCGCCACGTGTCCTGCTCCAGCGCGACTGGCCCCTTGGCACACCCGATCTGGTGCTCCCGCTGACCGAGGTGACGCTGGACGCTGGCACCTCCGAACTCTCGCGGGAATTCACTGTTCGGACAGAGACGTCCGAAGCCACATGGCTTCGGGCCGTCGATCTTCTGCCCGGTACGCCGTCGCTGGTCCGCGATGCCATCATCTCGATCAAAGGTCAGGCGCCGGCCGATCCCACACAGATCACAGCCGCAGACGTGCTGGCCGCGTGGGTGCCTGGGGAGGATCCCGTCGAGGCTCAGGCGGGTGCGTTTCGACTGCCTGCCGGAGCCGAGTTGACCGTTCGCGTGAACTACCGGAAGACCTACAGCTATGGCAATCGCGAGATGCGCGACGCGAGCGCCGTCGGCCTCTATTTCGCGCCGGGCCTCTCGAACGAAATCCGGCAGTTGACCCTCGCCTCCGCGCCTGTCGAGTCGGCCTCCGATCCGGTATCGTTCGGCAGGATGGTCGAAGAGGATTTGTACGCGCTCGCGTTCACTCCTGACCCGTCGCTCTCGAACGTCGCCTTCCAGGTCGACGCGGTCAGCGGCGCCGGCGTTCGCACCCCGGTCATTCGGCTCGCCGTGCGGCCCAACTGGACTCGTCGCTACTGGTTCGATCGACCGGTTCCCTTGCCGCGAGGGACGCGGATCGACGTCGTCGCCGTGATCGATCGTGCCGAGTTGCTCCCTCCTGCAGGCACGCCGCTTGCGCCGCAGGTGCTCGACGGAACGCCTCTGCGCGTGATGTTCGACGTGGTCGCTGCCGGTCTGAGGCCGACAGCACATTGACGGCTGGCTCTCGTACGCTGTTCTGTTGACTTCCAAACCATCTGGAACCCAATGACGCTCCACTCGTACTCATTCAGGAGACAGTTCATGAAGCTCGCACCCTTTTTCGTGGCGACACTCGTCGTCGCCCTCGGCCTCACCGCCGCACCATCGGGCCAGCAAGAACAGGTGCCTGGCGAAACCCCGGACACGTCGCCGCCGGTCATCCTGGACGCCACGAAACCTCACGACAAAGAACTCACGCTTGATATCGTTGAAGTGGTCGGTTGCCTGACGGACGGGCCCAACGACACGTTTCTCCTGACCAGCGCCACGGATCCTGTGAAGGGCGGGGCCCCTTCCACGACGGAAGAGGCCATCGAAGCGGCCAAGACGAAGGCGCTCGGCACCGCGAGCTACGTGCTCATCGGGTTGAGCGAATGGGCCCCCGCCGACCACTTGGGCAACAAGATGGTGGTGAAGGGTCTGATGATCAAGGACGCGACGGAAACACGGCTGAACGTGTCTTCCTTTCAGATGATCGGCGAGACCTGTGCGGCGAACTGAAGTAACTGAACCGGCGCGACACCGTTTCGCGCGCATTTTCGATAATGGGGGTTTGTCTATGCAGAAGTGGCTTGCGGCAGGCGCGGTGATGGCGGGGCTTCTCCTCGTGGCGACTCCCGTGCGAGCGCAGTACGGCGCCAGCAAGGTGGAGGTCAGAACACAATGTTTGAGCGACAAGGACATGGACTCCATCCGGTTCTTGCAGTCGCTCACACGTTCTACGACCAAGGAAGATCCGGTGATGCCCTTCAACCCCGACTACTTCGTCGGGACGTGGAGCCAGAACTGGATGAATTCCGAGGTGCCCTGGAGCTCGGCCGGTCAGAACGAGGGATCTGCCACGTTCAAGTACATCGAGAACTGCTACTACGAAGGAGACATCGAAGCCACCGGTCCAGACGGGCCGTACACCGTGAAGGTTCAGCTCGTGTACCATCCCGCGAGGAATTTCCTGATATGGACCGAGACCGACAGCCGAGGCTTCGCCCGGGTGCGATACGGAGATATCGGAGGCCACGGGCCCATGTCTCAGCAATTCGATTATCGCTTCGAGACGATACCGTTCACATTTGAAGGCAAACTCATCCGCGAAAGCGGCACGGTCTTCCTTGTGGGTCCGACGCAGGCCCGCGCGGACGTGGTGTTGTCGATTGACGGGGTGACGCAGCGACTGGGAGCGCCAACGCTCGACCGGACGTCGCCTATTCGCGACATGGGTATCGCCGCGACGCCTTCGCCGCGGTGAAGGGCACGGCCACCGAGCCATGAGCGCCACCGACTCCGTGATCGACGCGCAGAGGATCAGCAAGTTCTACGGCGCGTTCGTGGCGGTCCAGGACATGACCTTCAGCATTGCCGCCCGTCAGGTCGTGGCGCTCCTCGGCCCGAACGGTGCCGGCAAGTCGACGCTGATGAAGATCCTGAGCGGCTACCTGTCCCCGAGCGAAGGCACCGCGACGATCGGGGGCCACGATGTGCAGCGCGATCGCATGACGGCGGCTGCCCAGGTCGGCTATCTCCCCGAGAACGGCCCGCTCTACCACGACATGACGCCGCGCGAACACCTGCGCTTTTTCGGCGAGGCCCGCGGCCTTGTCGCGGCACGCCTGAACGATCGGATCGACGTGGTCGTCCAGCAGTGCAGCCTCCAGGACATCGTCGAGAAGCCGGTCGGCAAGCTCTCGAAAGGATTGCGTCAGCGCGTCTGCCTGTCGCTCGCATTGCTGCACGATCCGGAAGTGCTCATCGTCGACGAGCCGACCGCAGGTCTCGATCCGAATCAGGTTCGCCAGTTCAGGAATCAGATTACGGAGCTGCGAAAAACCAAGACGATGCTGATCTCCACCCACATCCTGTCAGAAGTGATGGCCGTGGCCGACCGTGTGATCCTCATCAACAATGGGCGCCTGATCGTCGACGGGACACCCGGCGACCTGACGAAGGACGGATCGCCTGAGGAGGCGTTTTACCGAATGACGCGAGGCGCGACGGCTCAGGCCGCCATGGCTTGAGGGAGACAGTCACGTGAAGGGCGCTCTCCATCCCGGCGTCGTTCGTGCCATCGCCACACGCGACCTGCGCCTGTATTTCAGCAATCCCAGCGGGTACGTGTTCGTCACGCTGTTCATTTTCGTGAGCGCCGCCGCGGCGTTCTGGCAGCGTCGCTTCTTCCTGAACAACCTTGCGAATCTCGATCAGCTGAACAATTACTTCCCCTACCTCCTTCTCCTGTTCATTCCCGCGTTGACGATGGGTGTCTGGGCGGACGAGCGAAAACAGGGCACCGACGAGTTGCTGTTGACCTTGCCGGCGTCAGATCTGGATATCGTGCTCGGGAAGTACGTGGCAACGGTCGGCGTGTACTCCGTATCGTTGGTGCTGTCGCTCAGCCACGTGCTGGTGCTGGTCTGGCTTGGAAGTCCCGATCCGGGGCTGATGGCGGCTAATTACCTGGGTTACTGGCTCGTCGGGATTGCGTTAATCGCGGTCGGCATGGTCGCGTCGCTCGCGACCTCGAACGTCACGGTGGCGTTCATCCTGGGCTCGGTCTTCTGCTCGGTTCCGATTCTGATGGCCACCGTCACCGATCTGTTCGCGGACAACATCGCCAACATCGCCAACATCGCCGGCTGGATCGCTCCGCTCGGGGTGAACGTTCAGTTTCTCGATTTTTCACGCGGTGTGATTCCGCTATCCGGGCTTCTGTACTTTGTCAGCCTCGCGGGCTTCTTCCTGTATCTGAACGTACTGCTCCTGAGCCGTCGCCACTGGCCGCGACGCACGGTCGGCGCGCCGATGGCCGCGCATGTCGCCGGTCGCGCCGTGGCCGTGCTCGTCGCGTTGATTGCGGCGAACGTGCTCGTCGGACGGGTCCAGGTGCGCGTTGACGCGAGCGCCGAAGGGCTGCATTCCCTCAGCACCGAGACGCGCCGGTTGCTGCAGGAGCTCCCTGCGGATCGGCCCGTATTCGTCCAGGCGTTCATCAGCCGCGAGGTGCCCGCGCGGTACGTCCAGATACGCGAGAACATGTTGAGCGTGCTGCGCGAGATCGGCTCGGGTGCAAACCGGAAGGTGCAGGTGCTGATCACGGACACGCTCCCGTACTCGAACGAGGCGCGGATTGCGCGGGAACGGTTCGGGATTCACCCGATTGCGGTCACCGACGTCAACGATCCCAAGGCCGCGATCGACGGTATCTTCCTCGCCGTGGCGTTGACCTCCGGCGCCGAGGAGCAGGTGATCCCGTTCATGGACCGCGGGCTGTCCCCCGAGTACGAAATCACGCGCGCGATCCGTGTCGTCGCGCGGACGAGTCGCAAGACGGTGGGGGTGGTGACCACCGACGCCAAGCTGCTGGGCGGCATCGACGCGGACACCGGGCAGCCACGTGCGCCGTGGGCCGTCGTCCGCGAACTGTCGAAGCAGTACGAGATCGTTCAGATTGTGCCGTCCCAACCGATCACCGAGAACGTGGACGCGCTGCTCGTCGCGCAGCCCTCGACGCTGCTCCAGTACGAGATGGACAACGTGAAGGCCGCTCTGCTCGAGGGTGTGCCGTCGCTCGTGATGGTCGATCCCTTGACGTCGATGGACATGCGTCTGTCGCCCGCCGCGCCGATGGCAGAGGGCGTGAATCCGTACCGCAGTAACGCTCCGACCGTTCGAAAGAACGTCGGCGACGTGCAGAAGATGATGGCCGATATCGGCGTCACCTGGGCCCCAGCTCGCATCGTGTGGGACAGCTACAATCCGCATCCCGATATGTCGCAACTGCCGCGCGAGGTCGTGTTCATCGGCAACGGCAGCGGGAGCTCCGAGCCGTTCAACGGCCGGCATCCCGCGACGTCCGGTTTGCAGGAGCTGATCCTGCTGTACAGCGGGTCGCTGGAACCATCAGCCTCCGGGAGATTCCAAGTCGAACCGCTCCTGCGTACCGGCGCACTGTCCGGCACGGTCAGCTACTTTCAGCTCGTGCGGCCGAGCCCTGAGGGTGGCGTCGTCAACACGGAGCTGCTGCACGAACCGAATCGCAACAAGGACGAGTACGTGCTCGCGGTGCAGGTGCAGTCGCAGCCCGGCACGCAGGGCCTGAATGCGATCGTCATCGCGGATGTGGATTTCATATCGGACCAGTTCTTCGAGATTCGGGCCCAAGGAGCCTCCAACGCCGTCTTCGACAACATCACATTCTTCCTCAACAGCCTCGATGTGCTCACGGGCGACGGCTCGTTCATAGACTTGCGCAAGCGGCGGCTCCGTCACCGCACGCTCGAACGCGTCGAAGCCCAGACTCGCACATTTATCGAGCAGCGCACGCAGGAGGAGCAACAGGCCGAGGCCGAGGCGCAGCAGGCGCTCGCCGAGGCCGAGGAACGCCGCAAGAAGAGAATCGAGGACATTCAGGCGCGCGGGGACCTCGATGAGCAAGCCAAGCAGATCATGGCGCGGAACATCGATGAAGTGGAGAAGCGTAAATTCGACGTGCTCGCGGCGAACATCCGGCAGGCCCAGCAGGCGAAGATACAGGCCATCCGTGAAAACATGGAATCGCAGGTCCAGCGCATCCAAGGCACGATTCGAGCGATTGCCGTCGCGGCACCCCCGTTGCCGGTCTTCGCGCTTGGAATTTTCATCTTCATCAGGCGCCGCCGGCGGGAGCGTGAAGGGGCGGCGGCCGTCCGGCGTCTGAGAGACATCGCATGACCGAAGCACGAACCACCGCAGCATTCGCCGGTGTGGCACTCGTGCTGGCGCTTCTGGCGTGGGTCACGGCACCGCGCACCGCGACGACGCCTGATGCGTTTCAAGACCGCGGGACGAGCTTCTTCCCGGGCTTCACCGATCCGAGGATGGCCCGATCGCTCGAGGTGGTGGACTTCGACGCGGATACGGCGACCGCGCATCCGTTCAAGGTTCAGGTACGCGACGGGCTGTGGACGATCCCGTCACACTACGACTACCCGTCGGACGGCGACGAGCGGCTTGCGAACACCGCCGCCACCATCATCGGGCTGAAAAAGGACAACGTCGCGACTGAGAACGTCGCCGACCACGAGGATACGGGAACGCTCGACCCACTCGACGAGACGCTGCCCACCCTGCAGGGGCGCGGGACGCGCGTCACGATCAAGGGCGAAAACGACCGGATACTCGCCGACGCCATCATCGGAAAGCCGCTCGACGGGCGACCGGCGTTCCGCTATGTCCGTCTGGCGCGCCAGACGCGAGTCTACGTGGCCGAAGTCGGCGATCTCGACCTCTCCACGCACTTTACAGATTGGATTGACCGTGACGTGCTGCACATCGAGTGGAGCGATGTCGACCAGATGATCATCCGCGACTACGCCTTCGAGAAGGCCACGCAGGGCGTCAACGTGCGCGACACGCTGTTCGTTCACAAGGTCCAGGAGGAGCCGCCCGCCTGGACGATGCGCGATATTCAGGCGGGCGAAGAGGTCGATGCGTTTCGAGCGAACCTGATGGTGACCTCGCTTGACGAGCTCTCGATCATCGGCGTGCGGCCCAAGCCGCCGGCCGTGTCCGCCGGCCTCGCGCAAGTGAGCGGCACGCTGAAACTGTCGCAGGAAGATCTTGACGACCTTGCCGGTAAAGGCTTTTACTTCACGCGTCAGGGACAGTTGGTGTCGGACCAGGGCGAGCTCCTGGTGCACACGAAAAGCGGTGTGTTCTTCAGGCTCTGGTTCGGTGCCATCGCATACGGCGATGTCGAACCTGCGGCGCCGACACTCGTGGACACGGCAGCCACCCCACCAGCGACGCCGGTGAATCGCTATGTGATTCTGTCCGCGGCGTTCGACCCGACGTCTCTGAGCGGCCCCGCGATTGAGAACGGTCAGACGCGCGCAGCCACGCTGCAGGCGCGTTTCGCGCCATGGTATTTCGTGGTGTCAGGGCAGCACGTCGAGCGCATGCGGCTTCCGCGGCGCGCCTTGATCAAAGCCAAGAGCGCGACAGCCAATTAGACAATTTCGTAGCGCTCCGTACGCACAGGCACTACCGGGGGATCGTCAGAACTTGAACAGGTTCGTGACCTTGATGATGAGGGTCCGCCCGGCGATGTGCCCCCTCCTCGTGTCCCTGGTGTCGTTGTAGACGATGAACAGATCGCTCAGGGGATGGTGGATGATGTTGAAACGGATATTCGAGCTCACCTGACGCGTATCCGCGTTGTACTGGAAAAACGCGTTCACAAAGGCACGTGACGTGAACGCATAGAGAAACCGCGTTCCAAACAAATCCGTCGTAAACGTGCCGTTCGGCAGCGTGACGTGATTGCGGCTGTAGTTGAGGTCGAGGCTGAAGTGGTAGTTGAGCCGCAGACCCAAGGTGCCGCTGACCCTGCTGTTGCGCCCGTTCCAGAATTCGCCCCAGGTGTAGCTGCCGGTTCCGACAATTTTGCGGCTGGTGCCGGTGTTCACGTCGGCCGTCTGGCTCAGGTAATCGTAATCGCCGGCCGGAATCGAAATACCCGAACGGATCGCGAACGGCTGGAGGAGCCGATCGAAGGTCCGCGTGACGGTGAAGTTCGTCGAGCCGTTGTTTTCGAATTGGACACCGGTCGTCGCTTCCTGCGTCCGCGTCTCGATGTCTCCCGTGGTTCCGCTCTCGATGTAATCGACGACGGTGCCGAATATCAGATGTCGAATGGTGTCGTTGCGCTCGAGTCGTGGCAACCACGCGAAGTTACCTTTGTATTGCGACATGTTCCCGCGGCGGATGAATCCGACGTCGGGGATGAAGTTCGCCCCCACATGGTTGTACTCAATCGACGCATCCCGCTCGTTGTCGCGCCAGGACGTTTGGAAGCGCCGCGCGTAGTTGCCGCCAGACCTGCTGGGCGTATCGCTGCGGAGGAGGTAGGCATCGAAGTCCAGCTTCCCGAGGAACTGGAAGTGAGCGTCGGCACCATACACACGGTTGTAGTCGCCCGCCGTCGTCGAATCGCGGTGGGTCCCAAGCACGCCGACCCAGGAGCTTCTGGCCAGATTGCGCCTGACTCGGCCGACGACATAGTTATTGGACGGGGTCGCATCCGTCGCCTCGGTTTTCATGGCCAAGAAGCCGATGTCGTAGTCCTTGATCTGTCCCGTCACCCGGCCGCCGCCAGTGATGGGCACCGGAGTGCCGGTTGGGCTCAGACCGATTCGGCGGCTGAAAAACGGGACGAGATTGGCCGATCTGGACGCGGGGCCTCGCCGCTGGGCTCCAAAACCGAAGATGCCTGAATTTTCGAGGAAGAAATCTCGCTTTTCAGGAAAGAAGAGATTGAAGCGTGTCAGATTCACCTGCTGCTGATCGACTTCGACCTGCGCGAAATCGGTACGGTAGGTCGTGTCCAGCGTGAGCGACGGCGTCAGACTGTACTTGACGTCGAATCCCTTGTCATAGTCTTCCCATGTCCCAAACGACTCGACCGTCTGGAGCTCGCTTCCCGTGCGAGTCTGCGTCGTCTGACCAACAATGAACGGTTTGATTTGAAGGTTGCGTCCCGGGCGGATATGTTCGAGACCGCGGAGCGTTCCCGCGAGAGACACTCTCATTTCTGGATAGCGAATCGGAAGCGGCGCCCAGTTGCTTTCCTCGTTGTACCGAGGAATGCGCCGGGTGATCTGTAGGCCCCATTCTTGCTCAGGCGCGTTCGAGAATCGGAGAGTCTTGAAGGGAATGACGTACTCGACGCTCCAACCCTCTTCGCTCCGGCTCACCGTGGCATCCCAGACGCCGTCCCAATTGGGGTTCGACTGACCGTTCTGTGAATACTGCGAGTCGCGCCTGCCGCCGGCCGGGTTGACGGCCATGGCAAACGCGGAACGCCGGTCATGCAGGCTGTCGAGAATCACCTGCACCATGTCGCTACCGTTGACGTTGAAGTCTCTCTTCAATTCCTTGATGGCGATCTGAGTCGGGTCGGAATCGAAGCACATGACGCCGACGTACAGATTGTCGTCATCGTACAGGAAGCGGACCTCGGTTCTTTCGTTCGCCGGCTCGCCCGTGCGCGGCGTGCGCTGAAGGAAATCCGCAGCTGGGCTGGCACGTGTCCACGCGGGGTCGCTGAGTCGTCCGTCGATGGTGAGCGGGTCCGTAATCCGAACCGCCGTCACCACTCGTTGTAGATGAATGGTTTCGTAGTCGATCTGGGCAGACGGAGGGGTTGCCGCCGAACCGGTGCCGCCCGGCGCCTGCGCATGAGCCGGGACGGCGCTCACGAGGAACACCACGAGCACTCGCGTGAGCAGGGCCATGGAGGGGGCGATACTATCCAGACGTTGATCTCACGCTACTGCCGGTTGAACCGATCGACCCGGCCGAAGACGCTCCATTCAGACACGAAGACATCACCATGCGCATTGACCGCAACGGCATGAGGCGCCGTCACAATGCCCGGGCGCCACCTCGACGGTGGGGTGTTGGGCGTGCCCGTCTCGTCGTCGGCCGTGTTGGTGCCGAATGTGGTCACGATCTGGCCCGCCTTGTCGAGAACGGCGATTCGCCCCTTGATCTCCGCGACGACCGCGTAATCTCCATAGATGGTCACGTCCGCCGGCGACCGCAGGTCGTGCGCGACCACGCCCAGAAACGTGCCGTCCAAGGACAGGTGGACGAGGCGATTGTTGTCGCGGTCGCAGCCGATGATCCGCGCCGGCGTGAAGCGCGTGTCGATGGCGAGATTGTGCAGCCCGCTGAAGTTGTAGGGCGCCTGCTTGCCGCCGAACGAGGCGAGGTATGTCCCGGTCGCGTCGAAGCGGTGGATGTAGTCACTGGCGTACCCATCCGAGGCGTACAGGTCGCCATTGGGCGCCACGTCCAGCCCCGCCATCCACACATGCAGCGTGCCGTTTTCGCCCTTGTTGCGGGGTGCATCCTTGAACTGATCCGGGATGGCTGAGGCCGCGACACGCAGCAGGACGGTGCCGTCCAGTGTCATCTTCAGGGCGAATTCTCCGGCCGTCCCTCCGCCATAGGGCGACGTGCCGGCTCGCATTCCCCCTCCCTTCACTCCATACAAGACTTCGCCACCCGGTTCCATGCGGATGACGATGTGGTGAAGGTTGCTCGGCGCATTGGGGACGTTCCGGAGGAATGTGCCGTCAGCCGCGTACACGGCGATGCCCGCCATGGGCAGCCGGTGGGCCACGTACACTTCGCCGTTGGCACTCACGGCAATGCCGCCATTCGTCTGACCGATCGGCCCGTCACGCTCCAACAGCCAGCCCGGGGCCGCCTCGTAGACCAGTCCGTTCGTCGGCAGGACCGCCTCCGGCCTGCTCCTGAGCAGATACGTCATCGTCAGGAGAAACACGACTGCCGCCAATACCAACGCTGATCGCGCGGCCAATCTCCCCATCGCTGTCCTCCTTACGGGCTAGTGGCTACCAGACGCCGGCGTGACGACGGATTGCCTCTCCGTGGTGGTGGCCGACGCCCAGCGTCCGCGTCGTGTTGCCGTTTGGGTTGGGAATGTTCATGGGGTCGGACCGGTTGCGGATGTGGGTCCCGTCGAGCCGTCTCTCCCTAACGGACAAAGGGCCGAGCCCCTAGGACTCGGCCCCTTGTGGCGAGAGACGGCCGCTGAACGGCTGCTGCTAATTCTGTTGGGCCCCGACCTCTATGACGTCCTTGTCGATCGCGATATCGAAGGCCGGAAAGTACATTTCGTGCCAGCTCTGCTGACCCCATGGCACTTCTTGGTTGGGCGCCGGATTGAATCTGTTGCTCGGCGAGTTGTCGAAGTGGGCGTGCACGCGGATGACGCTGCCCGCCGGCAGCTTGACCGGTTCTTCGAACTGATACTGGGTCTGCCACTCGAACGTGTAATTCGGCACGCTGATGAGGATTTCCTCACGGCCGTCCGGATACGTGACGGAGTACATCATATCCTTGCCGCGAAGGTGCATGTGGGGCCACAGGTCATTGAGCGTGCTGTCGCTTGTGATCACCATGAGGCTCGCGACGCGATAGTTCGCGGCGTTGGCAGGAACGTTCGGCCGCAGCGCGCCGCTCCCGATGATCTCCTCGCCTTTGTCGAAATTGTTGTCGTTGGCGATCGTCCGTTTCAACGTGAGGACGCTCTCACCAGGCTTGGTGAACCAGAGGTTGACCGTGTGAAGATCCGTCTCGGGCCGTCCGGTCGCGTTGTAGTGCATGCTCCACCGGAACGCGCCGTCGTGTGGCAAGACCGCGACGAGGCCGGGCTGGTACCGGAGAGCGCCGGCACCTGGCGCGTAACTCGTCAGGATGCTACCGGTCTCCAGGGGTCTCAGGTTGTCGCCGCGCCCTGAGCCCGCTACCTGTAGCGCGAACTGGGGGGCATTGGTCGTGAAATCGTTCTCGATATCGGCACCGGTTGCGCAGTCAGTGTTTCGTTGGACGCTGCAGACCGGAGTCCCGTCCTCGAGTACCGGGACGGCATTGGCGACGAAGCCATCCGCCCACAGCGGTCCCATGCCGATGTGATGGGCTTCCTGCGGTAGGGGGTCCGCGTGAAGGGTAGAGTGGTGCGTCACGGCTCGGTTGCCCGGGCGGTTCTCCACCGCTTCGATGTACTTGTCTTCCTCGAAGGGCGACTTGAGCCAAATGGGGAAGAAGGGGATCACTTCGTTGGCACCGATCTCGACTTCGACTCCTTGGATGACCGCATCCGGCGGCCTGTCCATCAGCTCGGACGACCGCGCGCCATACTCCGGCGCGACGGGTTCCGGGCCCGTGCCTAGGGGCGCGCCTGCGTCGGCCCAGGCGACGAGCGTGTCGATTTGCTCCTGCGTCAGACTCCGCGCGTTATTGAACTTCCCATAGCGCGGGTCCGCAAACCAGGGAGGCATATCCTGCGCCATCACGCTGGCTTTCATGCCCTTCGCCCACGGCCGCGCGGCCGCGTAGGACATCAGCGACATGGGCGCGATCTCGCCGTCCCGGTGGCACTCGGCGCACTTGGCGTACACAATCGGGGCCACGTCCGTGTTCCACGTCGGGGCCGCCGCGTCCTGGCTACTTTGGGCGCTGGCCGGGGCCGCCAACAAGCATGCACTCAGAATCAAGAACAGATTCCTCAATTGCCCATCCTCCCTACTACGGAGTCGTCAAATCTCTGGGGCGTCGTCCAGGTCGTCCTGTCGGACCCCTCAACCACGCCAACACCACGGCAAGCGGTACAATTGCCTACTATCGCCGGAAAGTCAACAAACGGCCCATCGTCGCGGAGGAGCGGCCGGTTGGGCGGCCATTCAGTCTCCTCGAGAACGCCTGTCTTGCTCGGCCAGCGGCGTCAGTAACATCCCTTTGAGCGTATGCCACCGCTCGTCGTCGAACTCGTCGAGACCGAACTCGACACGACGCACATCCTCACGAAGGCGAAAAGAGCGGAGCATCACGTCCCAGTACGGGAACAGCGATCCGTAGTTCGAATCCGTTTCCCGCCTCAGCCGACTGTGGTGCACTCGATGCATCGCCGGCGTGACGATCACGGCCAGAAGCCCGCGGTCGAGCCAGCGGGGGACCGCGACATTCGAGTGATGGAAGAGGACAACGGGAAGAAAGATGCTCTCGTATGCCGCGACCTGCCAGAGCTCCATTCCGAGCAGGGGCACGACGGCTAGCCTGGCCAGCGCTGAGAGAGCGATCTCGCCGGCGTGGAAGCGGACGCCGCTGGTCGCATCCATTCTCCGGTCGCTGTGATGCATGCGGTGAAACCGCCAGAGGAATGGGACGACGTGGTTCGCTCGGTGCCAGAGGTACATCCAGAGATCGAACAGGAGGAACAGCAGGGCGGTCTCCAGCCAGGTCGACCAGGGAAGGATCCGAAAGAGGCCAAATTCATGCTGCAGGCCCCAGCTCTCAACCAGGGTGAACGCGCCCCCGAAGGCCACCGCGAAAAACGCCGCGTTGAGCAACCCGAGGGCCAGGTTCTTGGCGTTATGTTCGAGCCGCGCTCGCAGGTCTCGCCCGAACTCGGCGAAGAACGGGATCCAGGCTTCCGCAAGCCAGAGGAGGGCGAGAACCCCCGCAGCGGTGAGCGTCTTGAGTTCCAGTTCCATCAACACTCTGTCGATCGGCGGGGCCGCGGGCTACGAACTGCCAAGTCTCCGAGCATGATAGTTCCTCGACAGCTCGCGCGAACAGTCATATCCGAAATACTCCGAGAGACTGAGTCCCTTCGCGGTGGGACTGACGAGCACCACGCTGTCTCACTATGTGATCGCCTCGTGATTCGATATACTGCTGGATAGATTCCCCTACGTGACTGCCGCCGTGGATTCGCCGCGTCAGGTATTGGTCAGCGCCATGCACACATCGACCACCCACTCGTCGTGCTACATGTGTGCGTTTGACTGTCAGATCACGGTCGACAGCATCGGAGCAGATGTCGTCGCGGTTCACCATCCCGATTGTGTGCGCGCCACCGCCCTGCAGGAGCAGCGCGAGAGCGATGCGCGCCTCCTCCATCCACAACTGCGCCCGAGTGCCGCCGACAGGTGGCAGACGGTGTCGTGGCCCGACGCGATTTCCGACACGGCGCGGCGGCTCCTGGAGATTCGTGAGAGGTATGGTCCGGGAGCGGTGGCCTTCGCCGTGGGGTACACCAAGGAGGCTCGGCCCTACCTGCAGCGCCTGGCGTACGCCTTCGGCTCGCCCCACTACATCGCCGAAGACAGCTGCTGCTATTCAGCCAGCGTCATGGCGGCCATGCTCACGTTCGGGACGCGTTACGCGGGCTATCTGGCGACTAGCCGGGCCAACTCTTCAGCGACCCGATGTCGGCTCGTGTGGTCGAACAATCCGAGGGAGAGCCGGCCTCCGGACGATTTGCATGTCTCGGACAACGTGTCGCGCGTGCCGACCATCGTCGTCGACCCGCGGCGCACTGAGCTCGCACGAGCGGCGGCCATTCATCTGATGCTGCGACCAGGCACGGACGGGGCGCTCGCCCTCGGCATGGCGCATGTCATTTTCAGCGAGGGTCTGGAGGATAAGGCGTTCCTCGACGCGCATGCGCACGGCCTCGACTCGTACAAGCAATACGTCCGCGAGTTCACGCCGGAACAGACCGGCGCGATCACCGGGGTGGCGCCCGAGACGATTGTGGCAGCAGCACGGCTGTATGCGACGTCACGCCCGGCGCAGCTCACGATTTCGCCCAGGGCTACCACGCATCACAGCAACGGATTTCAGAACCATCGCGCGGTCATCCTGCTCTCCGCGATCTGCGGGAATCTGGATGTGACTGGCGGCAACCGTCCGTCGTCCGACCGGATGCGGCTGAAGCAGGTGGCGCGGTACGACGAGATGATGCCGACGCTCGGTGCCCCGATGGGGCAGGCGCAGTTTCCCTTGTTCATCGAGCACTACCGGCAGGCACAGGCCATGTGCTTGGCCGATTACATCGAATCGGGGCAGGTGAAGGCGGTCTTCTCGATCGGCATGGCGATCACGATGTGGCCGAATTCCAAGCGTTTGGACAAGGCGTTGCGCTCGCTGGAGTGTTTCGCGGTCGCTGATTACTTTCCCAACGTCACGCGCGATGCCGCCACGGTCTCCTTCCCTGCGGCGACCGCCCTCGAGCGACAGGCGATCATCATCGATCCCTTGGGCCGGGTGCAGTACCGCCCGGCGGCGGTGCCGCCCCGTGGCGAGTCGAAGGGCGATACGGAGCTGGTGTTCGACATGGCGCAGGCGATGGGACTGGACGATGACTTCTGGGGCGGGGACATTCACGCCAGCTTCAACGAGCGCTTGCAACCGACCGGCGTCGGGTTCAACGACCTGCCACGGGACGGGAAGAGCGTCGACGTGGAGGTGCCGTTCTCGGAGGACCGCAGCTACCGGGAGCATGGCTTCGGCACTCCCAGCGGCAAGGTCGAGTTCACCAGCACGCTACTCGAGGCGGCCGGGTTCGACGCGCTGCCCACATATCGCGAACCCCACTGGGGTCCGATCAGTACGCCGGACATCGCCAAGGACTATCCGCTGATCCTGACCTCGGGTGCACGGAGCAAGAACTACACCCACTCGCAAGGGCGGGAACTCCCCACGCTGAGGCGCCTCGAGCCGGATCCGCGCGTGCAGATCAATCCAGCGGCCGCCGCGGCTCGCGGCATCGACGATGGGGACTGGGTCGAAATCTCCTCACCGCTCGGCACGGTTGACATGCGAGCGTACGTGACCGACGACGTGGCGCCAGGCGTCGTACAAGCCGTCCATGGCTGGGCGACGGCCAACATCAATGAGCTCGTGCCGGATACGGGGCTCGACCCGATCAGCGGCTTCCCGCCGTTCGGTTCGGGCCTGTGCCAGGTGACCCGCAGGGCGGGGCGGGAGTCGATCTGAATCTCGTTCGCACCGGGCGTCGCGCACGACGAGCCACGTACCACCGAGACTGAGACCTCACTCGTTCCGTGGGTGGTCTGAGGAGGTGGGCGGGTGCCTGCTGAACTCCGACCCAGGTTGTGGTCGTGGGACGACCGCGCGGTCTGCTCGCCGCGGTGACATCGCCCAACCTCGCCCAGCCTGGCGGGTCAAAAAAAAGAGGGCACCCGCGAACGGATGCCCTCTGCCGGTGCGCGTCTCTTCCTGAGAAACCCGCGGGTTCCGACCTGCGTCAGTTCGTCTGACTGTTCACGGCCAGGTCGGCCACTTTTTCGGCGAGCGCGAGGAGACGTTCGTGATCGCCGAGACCCGTGATGAATCTCTCGGGTATTCCAGTGAGCCCAGCCAGCGCTCCATTCATGCCGCCCGTCAGCGCGGTACGGGCCATGTTGTTGCCGCCCCCGTTGATCGCCGCGAGCACCGCATTCTCGAAATCATCAGAAAAGCGGTGACCGAAGTAGTACGTGGCAGGAAGCAGTTGTTGAATCTCGCAATGCTGCCCGTAGACCTTCGCGATGAGGTGAGGAGGGTCGAAGGTAATCTCGGAATCCCAAGCCATGGCACCGGTTTCGACCTGTACTCTGGAGTCGGGAAAGATGGCTAGGCTCGAGAGGCCGTCGACGGAACGGATGTACTGCTCGATCTCCTCGAGAGGAACGCCGTTGATCAAACCGCCGACAACCAGGGCGTACGCGATCGAGTGCGTGACCGTGAAGTCGTTGTTGTAGAAGAGCCTCGTGTTTCGATGGGTTTCTTTTGCCAGCTGTGCAGGAGCCCCGGAGTACAGCGCCGCGAGGATCACGTTCATCTGTGCGGCCTCCGACGTGATGGCGTTAGCACCGACTTCGGGATCATCCCAACCGATACCTGCATTGCGGTGTTTCCAGGTCTCACGCATCGCCTGGTCCGTATAGAGCCCCGAGTAGCTCGTCCCGTCCAGTGTCTTGAACAGTTCGTCCACCCTGGAGGTAAAATCAGCTTGATCGTAGGTGCCCTTCTCGGCGATGGATTCGAGCAACATGATGATGAGCTGTCCAGTCTGGGATGGATCACCGGCTCGGGTGCCCTGATCGTAGCGCTGCTTGTGAACCGGGGTGAAACGAGAGGTCCCGTCAATCTTCGGATCGCTATAGCCGGTCACCCACCCAAAGTCGCCCTTGAATTCCTCGAGATCGTAGTACCAGTGGCTGCCAACGCCGAGGGCATCGCCGATGAGCACCCCCATGATGGCGCCCATGATGCGGTCCTTTTTCGCATCAGTCGCAGCGTCAGTCGCTTCAGTCGTGACGTCGGCCGCTGGTCTCTCGGCGGCGACGCCTTCGTGAATTGCGCCCGTGAGCAGGAAACTCGCACAAAGAACGCCGATAAGTAATCGAGGCATGGATTCTGTCCCCTTTTCGAGTGTTGCCGATGCAACACTGGTGTTCGTCACAATGTTCGACGCGGCGCCGGTCGAGGCGTTGCGGGAGTTCTATCAGTCACCAGGTTGGTATCGCCATTCCTGAATTTCTCTGTTTCTCTGATCGAGGACGTAGATGCGGCCGTCGTCGGTGACATCGATGGCGGAAGAATACCCGATCTCGTTTTCGCCCTCTTCGCCAAACGCGGTGACGAACGATCCGTCCTCCAGGAACACCTGGACGCGGTGGTTGCTCGCATCGGCGACATAGATCTTGCCGTCCTGGTCAATGGTCATTGCCTTTGGATCGGCGAACCATCCATTGAATGGGAACCAGTGGTGATAGGTGAAAAAGATGTTGCGGCTGAAAGGGCCACCCCATTTGAATTTGTATTCCCCGTCTGCACCATACACCTTGATCCGCTCGTTTCCGGAATCCAGGACGAACACAGACTGGCCGTCGCGGCTGGTGACGACATCAAGCGGGTAATTGAAGAGATCGTTACTGATCCCCACAACATCGGCACGTCCCCACGCATCGATGAAGTCCCCGTCGAGCGTGTGTCGTACCACCCGGTGGTTGTAAAAGTCCATGATGACGATGTTGTCGTTACCGTCGACGGTCAGGGCCAGTGGCCCTTCCATTTCACCGTCACCGGTACCGAGGCTCCCAAACGACCGTTTGTAGGTACCGTCGGGGTCGAACACGTCAATCCGGTTGTTTTCGTAGGCGGCAACGTACAGTTCACCACCGTGGAAATAGAGGGCCCAGGGTCTCTTGAATTCTCCCGGCCCCTCGCCTTCCTGACCAAACTGGCGCCGGTAATTGCCGTCCAGATCAAAGACCTGGATCAGGTGGCTGTTGACGTCGACGACGTACACTTCGTCATTGAAGACCGAGAGCCCGCCGGGATAGACGAACTTGCCGGGGCCTTCGCCTCGCTCTCCCCAGATGTTGACCATCTTGTAATCACTGTCCAGTGACCTGGTCATGTGGGCCGCGGCACTGAGCACGCCCAGAAAGACAGCCAGGAGAGCGATGGTCGAGACGACATAGAGGGCGGCTCGCATCAGGGTCCTACCCCAGGAGCGAGATGCCCGGGATGCGCCTGCTGCCCCAGCCGAAGCTGCCGCTGCCGCCGCCGCAGCCGGAGCTGTCGCTGCGGCCCCAGCCGGACGTTCAGCGTTGCTCGCGAACGGGTGCGTGGTGGTCTTCGCGGCAGCAATCACATCGGCAGCGCTCGGCTGACCGGCCATGGCGCGCTCGATCGACTCTTTGGTCGCCTGGTAGTTGTAGTCGTAGATCTTCTGAGCGTCCTCGGCTTCCCAGTGGATGAAGACTCCGACCAGGACGCAGTAGTCCTCCAGCCGGTCGCGCGGAATGACGCCGCTCTCGACCGAGTCGATGACGGCGCGCGCGACAGCCGCCTGGGCCGGCCCGAACATCTGCACAGCCTGCGTCACGCCCTTGATCGTGACCTTGTTGAACAGGATCGTGTCGAGCTTCGCCGGCAGGTTGGGTGCCACGACCGCAAGCAGGGTCGAGAAGCCGTCCTTCTGGTTCGCGAGTGCCTTGGTGAACGCCGTGCCGGCCGGGCCAGACTTCGATCCGATGATCAAGTCGATGTGCGCGACCTCGTTACCCTCGCCGACCAGCGATTCACCAACGAAGAAGTCCGTCGCCATGTGAAACAACTCCCTTTCTGGACGGGTGACGCTCCTGGGGGCCGTAAATCTAGCACCACCCGCGGGCGCGCGAGTATACCATCACTTCAGGCGCCCAGTGAAGCTGTGCCTGTGGATGAGGCGCGGCTCATGGCCAGGCAGCGTCGACCTCCACGTCATCGTCGAACGACAGCCAGAAGAAATGGAGGACGTCTGGATCGGCGGGGCGGGTCAGCTGGGGGGGCGGATACGGGCAGGAGGCGTCGTGCGCGGCCATTCAAGCAGAGCGCTCGGCCCTCAGCGGACCGAGCGCTCCAGATGACCGATGGGTCGGCGCCTCGGCTTACATCGAGGTTCCCTTGAGCACCCGCTGGAAGACCGGCATCGCGCGCTCCATGTGGGCCATGGTGCCGATCGTGATGCGCGAGTGGCTGTTCTCCATCGGCGGGAAATCGCGGCCGACCTCGACACCGTGCTCCGCGCACGCTTCGCGGAACTCGGACGCCGAGCGGCCGATGTTCACGAAGACGAAGTTGGTCTGCGAGTCCGGCGCGTCGAAGCCCATCTCCTTGAACTGCGACAGCGTCCAGTCGCGCACCCGCTTGTTCTCCCCACGCTCCCACTCCATGTGCGCCGTATCCCTCAGGGAGGCGATGCCAGCCACAGCCTGCAGCTCGTTGATGCTGCCCAGACCCCAGGCCCCACGAATCTTCGTCACGGTCTCGGGCTGTCCAATGGCGTAGCCCATGCGCATCCCGGCGAGGCCGTGCGCCTTCGAGAACGTGCGCGTGATGAAGACGTCCGGCAGATCGAGCGCCAGCTGCACGCCAGAGCCGACGCCAGGTGCCGTCGAGTACTCGATGTACGCCTCGTCAATCAGGATCGCCGTCTCGGGCGACCGCTGCTTGATCTCGCGCACCGCGATCTCGATATCAGACAGCGTGTGGAGCGTCGAGGTCGGGTTGTTCGGGTTGCAAATGAAGACCATGCCCGCGCCGCGCGAGGCGTCGACCATAGCGTCCAGGTCGAGGTACAAATTCGAGTCCAATGGGAGCGCCTTGACGGTCCCGCCGATGAGTCCAGCCGCGCGGGCCGGGCTGAGAAACGACGGATCCCCCGTAACGAGATGCTTGGAAGGCGTCACATAGGCGCGAGTCGCAGCCTGCAGGATGATGCCCGACGCCGTGCCCGTGATGACGTTCTCGGGCTTGGCGTCGTAGGCGTCGGCGATCGTCTGCACGAACTCCGCGACGCTCGGCGGGGGGTAGCCGAAGCCGAGGTCCTTCGACGGATGACTCTTGAGCACCTCGAGCACCTTCGGGCTGGGCCCACGCAGGTTCTCGTTGCCGCTGATCCTGATCCTGTCGGCCACCCCCGCCATCTGCGTGCCACTCCCGAGTCCCTCGGCGCCGAACGCCATCAGGTCCTCGTGACCGCGGCCAACGATGAACGACGCCGAGGCTAGGCTCGCGCCTCCCAGACCGAGCCGACGAACGAAGTCGCGACGTGAGAGTGACATGAACTCCTCCTGAAATCTGTGAAAGAACGGCGTTTGGAGCCAAGCATGAGGCCTCGGCACGGCACTGTCAAGCTGGGACGCACGCGCGCGAGTGTCGGACGGCGAGGTGCGACCGGGGTCGGGCCGGACGATGGTCATTGAGATTCAGCGCAGGCTCCTGCATACTGCGAGGGCCTCCAAGGACACCTGGGTTCGCGGAGTCATCGTACTCACCGTACTCACCGTACTCACTGTCCACAGGAGACACTCATGTCTGATCAGTCGTACCAACACGATCTGTCCCGGCGCGGATTTCTCAGCAAGGCGTTTCTCGGCGGCGCGGCCCTGTCGCTGACTCCGGCCATGGCGCAGGCACAGCAGATGCTGTCCGGGGCGCCTTCAGCCGACAGAATTCGGTCCATCGGGCTGAAGCCTGGCCTGGTCGATCTGTCCCTCAACGAGAATCCCAACGGCCCATCGATGCGGGCTATTCAGGCGGCCGCCAACAATTTGACCGGTGTCAACCGGTACACGCGTGACAGCGGCGATCTCGAGTGGGGGCTGATCGAGGCGCTGGCCAAGTACGATCATGTGACCCTGGAGAAGACCGAGTCGACGACGCCATTCGGCGGGACTCCATCTCCGTACCTGTTCACCTACATGGGCTCGTCCCACCTGCTCAAGTTGCTGCCCATCGCGTATCTCACCAGGGAAGGCGGCGACGTCGTCGATGCGCAAGGCGCCTACGCCTCCATTCAGCGTGAAGCGCTCTCGGTCAAGAAAGAGTTCGGGGTGCCGGTTGAGGTGACCAGTGTGCCGCTCACGGCAGACTATCGCCACGACCTGGCGGGCATGTTGAACGCTGTGACGCCAAAGACGCGGATGGTGGTGATCACGAATCCGAACAATCCGACCGGCACGCTCCTGCCGCACGAGGAGATCGCACGCTTCGTCGAGGCCGTCCCCAAAGAAGCCATCGTGGTCATCGATGAGGCCTACATTCACTTCCTGCGCGACAGGGACTATAAGACGGCTATCCCGTTGGCCATCGAGCATGACAACGTCATCGTGGTACGCACCTTCTCGAAGGGGTATGGTCTGGCGGGCATTCGCATGGGATATGCCGTGTGTAGCCAGGCGATCCAGAACAAGCTGCGGTTCTACATCAGTCGGGGATTCCCACCCGTCCTCCCCCTGGCCGCTGCGACGGAATCGGTGAAGGATATCGGCCATCTGCACCGCTCTCAGGAGATGATCTGGGCCTTCCACGATAGGTGCTACGAGGAATTCGACAAGATGGGTGTGGAGTACATGCCGAGCCACGGCAACTTTGTCATGGTCAATGTGGGGCGCAACGGGGCGGAGTTTTCGCGCGATTTTCTCGAGCACGGGGTCAAGGTGAGTCCGAGAAACCGCGAGACCCAGCCGACATGGGTCAGGGTGTCCGCCGGCACACAGCCCGAGACAGAGGTATTCCTCAGCGAATTCAAGAAGATAATGGCTCGGGGCTGAGACGGATCGGACACCAGGGGCTCCTGCAGCCCGCAGTCATGTTCGCACGACCGACGCCACCGCTCTCATCGGTGGCGACGTGGCGACGTGACGTCGTCGAGGGCGTCGATGACGGATGCCCGTCAGGTCATCCGTCATCGAGCCCGGACCGGAACATGTGTGTCGACGCGCCGAAGGAAGTTTCCCAACATCCTGTGGCCATGCTCCGTTAGCACGGCTTCGGGGTGAAACTGCACGCCTTCGATGTCGTAGGTGCGGTGCCGAAGGCCCATGATCTCCGCCGGTTCCCCGGCCGGGCCGGCGGTCCAGGCGGTGACCTCCAGGCAGTCGGGAAAACCGCTGCGTTCCACAGCCAACGAGTGATATCTGGTCGCGGAGACGGGTGACGGGACATCGACGAACACGCCGAGGCCGGTGTGTTCCACCTGCGAGTTCTTCCCGTGCATGACCCGCGGTGCGAAGCCAACCCGGCCTCCAAACGCCTCGGCGATGCACTGGTGCCCCAAGCACACGCCAAGGAGGGGGATCTCGGGTCCGAGCTCGCGGACCACGTCGATCGAGATCCCCGCACGGTCGGGCCGCCCGGGGCCAGGCGAGATCACAATGCCCTGGGGCCCCAGCCGACGAACCTCCTCACACAGCAGCGTGTCATTGCGGTAGACGCGAACCTCGGCACCCAGCTCGGTCAGGTATTGGACGAGGTTGTAGGTGAAGGAGTCGTAGTTGTCGATGAGGAGGATCACCGCTCGCCACCTGCTGCGACGTCTTGGTCCCAGCAGCCGTCCGCGACGATCGAGACCTCCCTCAGACCGCGAACCGAGTTGCCAACGAAGATCGTGTCGGCTGTTCGAAGGTCGTTCACCGTGAGAATTCTTTCCTCGACCCACTCCGGCCGGGTCTCGAGCAAGTGTTGCCGAAACGTCCCCGGCAACACCCCGCAGCTGAGGGGTGGGGTGGAGAGCGTGCCCGCGACCTCCAGAAAGAGATTCGTTCGTGAGCCCTCGGTGAGCTCACCGCGAGTATTCGTAAAGAGAACCTCGGAGGCGCCATACTCCAACTCGCAACGCTGACGCTCTTCATCGTACCGGCCACGGTTCGTCGTCTTGTGGCCAAGGAAGGGGTTGGCAGGATCAGCCGTGAGCGGGGACACCGCGAGGCGCCCCTTTCCGGGCGGGTTGTCCGCGAGCGTGTCTCTCGAAGCGATCGTCAGCTTCCCACGATCGCTGAGCAGGACTCGGATCCGAGCCGGCGTCGAGGTGAGCGTCGCGCGTTCGGCGTCGAGCAAGTCGAGAAGCGCTTGCCGAGCGTAGCCGAAGCCGAAGTGGCGTGCAGAGGACTCCAGGCGAGCCAGGTGTTCCTCGAGTAGCCAGAAGCCACGATCCGGGTGCCACAAGATCGTTTCGATCAGATCGAAGTCATGCTGCGCCGACTCCAGGAAGCGCGCCTTGAGCAGGCATTCGAGATACTCCGCCTTGTCGTCCGAGTCGTGGACGATTCCACTGCCGATTCCCATCCGCCCGCGCCCCTTCGCGCTGTCGATCACCAGCGTGCGGATGGCCACGTTGAAGCCCATGTCGCCGTTGGGTGCACAGTACCCGATCGAACCAGTGTACACGCCACGCGGTTCGCGCTCCAATTCCCGGGTGAGCTCCATCGTTCGAATCTTCGGGGCACCCGTGATCGAGCCGCACGGAAAGAGCTGACGAACCATCTCGCGGAAGGAACAGCCGTCCTGCAGCTCGGCGTGAACGCTCGAGGTGAGCTGAAAGAGCGTTTCGTAACGCTCCACCTCGAACAGCGGGTCGACGCGGACGCTACCCGGCTTCGCGATCTTTCCGAGATCGTTCCTCAAGAGGTCGACGATCATGACGTTTTCCGCCCGATTCTTCTCGTCGGCATGCAGGAACTGGGCGTTGCGCGCGTCCTCGGTTGCCGTGCGACCTCGGGCGATGGTGCCCTTCATCGGCTTGCACACGACCGATGAACCCTGGCGCCTGAAGAAGAGTTCGGGCGAGAGCGACACCAGCGACCTGTCGCCCATCTGGATCAGAGACCCGTACTTGACGTGCTGATTCTGACGCAGATCCCGGTAGAGCGACATCGAGTTTCCCTGCATGGAGAAGTCGAGCGAGAAGGTGTAGTTGACCTGGTAGGTGTCCCCAGCGCGAATGTGGCGTTTGATCCGACTGATGACCCGACAGTAGTCCGCCTCCCCGACGTCGGGCAGGGGGCCGCTCATCCAGTAGTCGAGCGGAAACGCGGCATCTGCGGGCGAGAGCAGCTCGTCGACTTCCCGGCGAGTCAACCGGATGGGCTCGTCAAAGATCCCGAACCAGAACAGTGCCGGCGAGGTGCGATCTCTCGGAGGGGCAAGGCGGCTCAGTACTGGCTCGAGGTAGTAGCCGATCTCGTATCCAAGCCAACCCGCGGCAAAGTAACCGGCCGCCTGGGCACGCGAGACCTCCTCCAGGCCTTCGTCTATCTGATCCGGGTGGTCGCACGACACGACTCGTCGAGGGTTGACGAACAACATGCTCGCCGGAGTGTCCGGATCGTCCAGGCTATTGTCGAGGAGTACGTAGATTGGCTCGTCCCGCAGATCGCATGGGGTCGTGCTGTCGCGCGCCCGATCGCCAGGGGGCTTGGCGCCGCTGACCTCATTCATGGCGACTCTCCGGGCTCCAACCGATGCAGATCGCCGGCCGCGTCCGTCCGTGGCGCATCGCTCTATCCTACCAGTGCTCGCGAGACGAGCAGGTCGACTTCTTGCCGACGAGCGTCGTCGGCACCCGCCGCGACCGAGTCGAAGCTGCACCGAGCGCGATGGGGTTCGCGCGGGTGGCGATTTGTCAGCGCCGGTCGGAGTCTCTACAATTCGGAGCGTCTTCCGGTTTCGACGTGCACGGGTTGCGCGACACGGTCGCGTGGCCGTCCCCTGGAGGTTCACATGATTCGCACTTGCGTGGCAGTGGTTGGCCTACTGCTATCCGTCGCGACGACCGCCCCGGCTCAGTCTCAGTTGTACGGTTCGGCCCACCACGCCTACCGTGTCGTGACCATGGTCGAGGGGCTCGAGATCCCCTGGTCGATGGCGTGGCTCCCAGGGGGGGACATGCTGGTCACGGAGCGGCCAGGTCGCCTTCGGATCGTGCGAAACGGCATGCTCGTCGCGGATCCGGTGCCCGGGGTGCCAGCCCCCCTGGTCAAGGGTCAGGCCGGTCTCTTCGACGTCGTCCCTCACCCATATTTCTCCTCGAACCGGTTGCTGTACCTCGCCTTCGCAGATCCGAACGACGGCGCCTCGACGACGCGGGTGGTGCGCGCCCGGTTCGAGAACGATCGCCTCGGCGAGCTGGAAGAGGTCTTCAAGGCGGTCGCGAAGGGGAGGGATGGCCACTTTGGCGGGAAGCTTGCCTTCGACCGGGAGGGCTACCTCTTTATCTCACTGGGCGACCGCCAAGCGCCGCCCAGCGGAGACCTCGAACGTCACCCTGCGCAGGACCTCTCGAACCATAACGGCGTCCTCATCCGACTCCACGACGATGGCCGGGTGCCCGACGACAACCCGTTCGTCGGCGTGCCTGATGCACTGCCTGAGATCTGGAGCTACGGTCATCGCAACATGCAGGGTCTGGCGATTCATCCGGAGACCGGCGACGTCTGGGTCACCGAGCACGGCCCTCAGGGCGGCGACGAGCTCAATCGGCCGGAGCCGGGCAAGAACTACGGCTGGCCGGTTGTCGGCTACGGCGTGAACTACAGATCCGGCCTTGCGATTCACGAGGGTACGAAGCGTGACGGCATGGTGCACTCGGAGCATCTGTGGGTGCCGTCGATCGCCGCCTCGGGACTGATGATCTACTCGGGCGACCGGTTTCCAGAGTGGCGGGGCAACGTCTTCGCCGGAGGCTTGCGCGGTCAGCAGCTGGCGCGCGTGATCATGAGCGCCGACGGCAAGACCGCGGAGCGAGAGGAGACCCTCCTCCAGGGGATGGGTCGCATTCGAGACGTGCGTCAGGGGCCGGACGGCTACATCTGGGTCGCCATCGAGGATGAAGGCGGGCTATCGCCAATCGTTCGGCTGGAGCCGGCTGACCGCCACTGAGGCAGGAGGCCCCGGATCGCTGACCGATGCGTCGCCGCCCGGCCGGACGCTACGGAGCCTGGACCGAGAAGAACACTTCGTGTCCGAGCGACTGCCCCGACACCCGGTCTGTCACCCGGATGTCGATGCGATAGTCGCCCGCCGGAAATGCCTGGAGCGACACCGAGCGCTCGGCGACCAACTGGTGCCCGAGCGCCAGGTCGAAGCCGATCGGCAGCGTCTCGGCGTCGAATGTCTGCCGCGGCGCCCGGTTGAAGTACGTCTCGGAACCGTCGCTCCTCTGGTAGAAATCGTAGTCGACCGTCACGTTGGGCCGGTTCGTGTCAGCGGCGTTCGCAGGGCCGTAGATGATGAACAGCGTAGTCAGCGTGTCCGTCGTCGCGTAGGTCGATCGCCACGCCGGGACGATCTCCATCGTTCCGATCGTGTACGGACGTCTGAGTTGCTCCGCCGGAGTCAATGCCGCCGGGCGCGTACCCATGCGCTCGACCAGCATCACGCTGCTCGTCGAGAGGGTATCGGCGGAGAAGTCGGGGACGGTGAGCGTCTGCTGCAGGATCGACGACTTGGCACCTTCCGTCTTGCCCTGCTCACGCAGAGCGAGGTATACGACGTAGTCGCCGGGATTCACTGCGAGGGCGCGACTGATCCGGATTGGACCGCCGCTCTCCGGCGCCGCCACGTCCACCAAGACCAAGTCTTCGAATGCGACGGCTGGGGCGAGGGTCGAAGCCGTCGCACCCGCCGCTGGTGGCCCCGGTTGGGCCGCGGTGCCGTCCGGCTGCGCCGCGGCAACCCCGCGCTCGACGAGCCGCACGTAGAGCATCATCGAGGTGGCATCCAGCGCGGAGGCGTCGAACGTGACCGTGTAAGGGGCGTAGGTCCGCAGCGCGCCGGTCTTGAAGAAATCGGCCCTCAGCGTGAGCGCGAAGTCGCGCGGGCCGATGCCCAGCTCCACGTATTCGTCCACCAGATCCACCAGCGACACGCCTTCCTCGCTCGGGTTGGCCACGGTTGGCGGCGTCGCCGCCTGGTTGGGCGGCGCCGGAACCGGTGTCGTTTGCTGGGCGGACAGAGTTTGCAGCGAGAGGCCAAGCGTGAGGACGGCGACCGTACCAAATGCGGTTCGCGTCGATCGAGTGGTCTTAGACCCGTATTCTCCCATACCATGCTCCGACGGTGTGCCTTCGACACGCGGCACCCCGCTACCTCCATTGCTCGATGACCCTCCGGTGCAGCGAGTCTGGACCGAACTCGAGCAACTCGACAGATGTGCCTTGCGGGGTCTTCGCGGAGGCGATCCGCGACGCTGTCCGCGCGCTGACGAACGGCTCCCCGAACTGCATGCCCCCGCCCCTCAACCGGTTGATCACCGCATCCAGATCGGCGACCTCCAAGCCATAGTGAACGAAGCCAACCGGGCGATCTGGACGCGCGGGCAGGAGCTCGATGAAGGTGTGCTGGTTGACCTGAAAGTAGGCATGAACCGGTTCCCCGGCGTCATCGCGAAAGGCGAACGCCTCAGGAAACCCCATCGTCTGGGTATAGAAGTTCGTGGCCTCATCGAAGTCGTCCACCGCGAACGCCACATGATTGAGACCGACAATCGATCGTTCCTGAGCCAGTCCCATCTGCAGGCCAAGACCCACGACGACGCCCACGGCAAAAAGGAAAACGCCTCGCATACCACACCTCCCGAGGCCGACAACCGAAGGGCGCCCTCACCCCTCGCCGCATGCCCCACGCCGATCTGAGAACCTACGCCGACCTGCCCGCGCGTACGTCGGAGGCCGCCAAGTTGACACCGTCTGTCAGTCCTCGGGCAGCGCGAAGACAAACAAGGTCTGGCCAGTCGTCGGCGCCCGCATGCCCAGCAGACGGAGGTGGCTCCGAGCGACTGCTGTGCCTCCGGGAGAGATCACGGCCACGTATTGGCGGTCGTCCACGGCGTAGGAGATCGGCGCCATGTCGCTCAGTCCGCTGAGCACCGTCTGCCAGAGGACGTCGCCCGTCCACTGATCCAGCGCGTAGAGTCGCCTGGTCGTGTCCGCGGCGAACACGAGCCCACCACCGGTGGTCAGCATGCCGTAGAGTGGCGCCTCGCGGTCCAGACGCCAGAGGGTCCGGCCAGTGGTTACCTCGATCGCTTCCGGCCGCCCGAAGGTTGGCGACTGCGGGTTGATGTAGCTCCTCAGCTCCGTCAGGTTGTATCCCTCGCGGAGCGTGGGCGTCAGCGAGGTCGTGCGCAGGTCGAAACACCCGCTCCACAGCGGCACGTAGTAGGCGCGCGTCAGTGGGCTGTAGGCACCCTGCGGGATCATGCGATTCTCTTTGCAGACCGATACCACGCGGTCGAGATCCATCGTCATGACGACCTCGGGGTTCATGGTGTACGCGCCGGTCTCGCCGTCGTAGGCCGCGATGACGTTCTGCGGAGCCGTTTCTCTCGCATAGACGAACTCGCCGTTCGTTCGGTCGTAGGCGTAGAAAATTCCATCCTTCGAGAACGAACCCACGACCAGACTCCTGGTCTCGTCAGCCCTGAGATCTGGATTCCGACCCAGCCAGCGGGCGTCGCTGCCAGAGGCGCTCACCGGGAGGTCGACCAGAATCCTGTCGAACGCCGAGTCGTTGTTGTGCCCGTCCGACTGGTGTTGCGCCCACCACTTCACCTCACCCGTCTTGTAGTCCAACGCGACCGTGGATCCGTGATAGAGGCGGTCGGGCCACTCGCCGTCCGAACCGACGATCTCGGGTTGCATGGGCGCGGAGGATCCCACGCCCAGAATGAAGAGCCCTTGCTCGCTATCGACCGCTGGCGTCATCCACACCGAGGTGTTGAGCCGGGCCTCGAGCGGGTACTTCTGAGGGTCCGCGCCCCACGTCTCGTGCAGGGGATCGTCGGATGCGGGAGAGGTGTACCAGCGCCAGAGCTGCCGGCCCGTGTCGGCGTCGTAGGCCGACAGATGACACGTCGCTGGCGAGGCGTTGTTGGTACAGTTCAGGGGAACCGCGATGACGCCCTCGTACACGATCGGCGCACCACTCGCCTGGTGCCTGGTTTCGAAGACGTCGAACATCCGGGTTTCCCAGATGAGCTGGCCTGTTCGCGCGTCAACGGCGTACAAGAACCCATCCGTCGAGAAGTTAATCAGCTTGTCTTCATACAACGCCAGTCCTCTGCCCCGATGGGCCGTGATCCCCCGCAGTTCGAGAACGTCGGTCGAGAGCGGGCGGCGATACTCCCACACCAGATCGCCGGTCGTGGCGTCATGGGCAGCCAGGAGTTCGGAGGGGTGGCGAAGATAGAGGATGCCGTCGTAGACGACCGGCTCCGTTTGCAACCCGCCGGCGTAGGGATCCAACGCGTAGGACCAGACCACCTGGAGGTCCGAAACCGTCTCGCGGTTGATCTGATCCAGGGGACTGTATCCCCAGCCGTTGTAGGTCCGCCGCCACATGGGCCAGTCAGCCGGATCCGGGTTGTTCAGCGTCGCTTGCGTCACGGGATGGAACTCGCCTCGGAGTTGTCCCCGGACGGATAAACCACCGGCCACGCACAACAGCAGAACGCAGGCGGCTAACGTGGCTGCTCTCGTCGGTCCCAGGCGTCGATGGAATGGGATTCTCACGGTTTCCTTCCGTCCCGGGGAGGGTGAACGCGGAACAGGCTGATTATAGTCAGGTTACCCAGTACGACGCCGATCATTTCAAAGCAATAGCCTGCGTGTTATTCTGGCGTATTGTCACAATCGATGGGGCACCCCGAACGCAGGCTTGGCGGTCCAGGAAGTGGACCTCCGAGACGTGCCGTCATCGTCGAAGTAGACCGGCCGTGAAGGCGTCCCGTACACGCGGTGGCGGGACGCGCCGCCACATCTGAGGAAAATCTGAGGAGGCTCACATGAATCGTCGAAGTTTCATCAAGGCGGCGGGAGCAAGCGCGGGGACCTTCGCGATCGGCAGTGGCGTCAGCCTGAAGGCCGGAACTGCAGACCCTAACTCGGCTGCTTCGCAGGCGACTCAAGGTACTACGGGAAGCATCACCGCGGACGTGGCGGTCGTGGGCGCCGGCGTGATGGGCCAATGGACGGCGCTCCACCTGCGGGAGATGGGCCTGTCGGTGGTCCTGATCGACCAGTACGGTCCTGGAAACTCGAAATCGAGCTCCTTGGGCGAGGTTCGAGGGATGCGTCTCACGTACGGTGCCAACGAGCACGAGATGCTCTGGGCGCGAGACTCCTGCGAACAGTGGAAGATGCGCGAGGCGGAGTTTGGCGTCAGGATGCTGCACCAGGTCGGCGCCATGCAGTTCAGGAACCAGTGGACGACCAGTAATAGGGCGGAACGAACGCTGTTCAACAAACACAAGATCCCGTACGAGGTGATCCCGTACGACGACATGATGCGGCGGTGGCCTCAGGCGCCACCCCCGACCGAAGAGCACTTCGGTTTCTTTCACCCCTGGGGCGGCGTGCTGGTACCCCGCGACGCCAACCGGGCCGTAGCGAAGGCGTTCAAGGACAAGGGCGGCAGATTCGTTCTGGGCAAGGCGGCGCCCGGGGCGCGTGCGGGGGGCAAGCTCCAGACCCTGACGCTCTCAACCGGCGAGACCGTCAGCGCCGGAAGTTTTGTGTTCTCCGCAGGGGCGTGGCTGCTCAAAGTGTTCCCCGAGGTGATGAGGAACAAGCTCATGGTGTCGAAACGCGGGTACTACATGATCGGTACGCCACCCGGCGATAATCGCTTCTCCGTTCCGCACCTCCCGAACTGGTGGAATGGACTGCCCAGCATCAATGGCGCCGGATTGGGGTGGTTGATGGGGTCCGGCAGCAAGCCCGCGGACCCGGACACGTACGAGCACTTGCCGAACGCGGAGGAAACGGCCCGGATCAAGCGGCAGGTAACCGCGCTCTTTCCAGCGCTCAAGGATCAGCCGATCCTCGCCGCGTGGTCATGTCTGACCGAGGTCTCGGTCGACGGGCAGTACATCTTCGATCCCCATCCGGAGATGGAGAACGCGTGGATCGTCGGCGGCGGCTCCTACCATGGGTACAAGACTGGTCCCGTGGTCGGGGACTACGTCGCACACCGGGTCGTCGGCGAAGACAAGGGTCTGCCTGCGGCCAACCTGAGCGCGGCCGAGCTTGCGGCCTTCTTTACGCTCAAGGAGGAGACGTTCGATTAAGGCGTGGACCTGATCTCGACCGCGTTACGCCCACATCCACCGGACGAAGACGATGTACGCCGCGTAGGCGCCCGCGACCGCAATGATAGCGGTGCGGGCCGGCCGGGCGTTGTAGCGGCGAATGAGCAGCACGAGTGCGAGCACCACGGCCACCTTTTCGAGTGGTGCCACGATGTCCCCGAAGTGCCTGGAATCCCAATACGACACGGGACTCACGAAGCGCCAGTCAGAGACCGGAAAGAAATGACGGTGCGCGTCGTCGTTGTCGAGCAGCAAGTCCGCCGGGGCGTGTAGCGCCATGCTCGCAAGGCATGCCTTCCACCACGCGGAACGGCGCCAGATGGCGACCGCGAGCAGCGCCAGAATCAGGGGCAGGGAGTGCCCGAGGTCGATGACGGCCTGCCACGCGGGATCGTAGTACCGCTGTGTCCAGATGATCCGCTCGGGCGTAAGGAGCACGAACTTCTCCACGCCGTAGAGCACGAACATCGGGACGTCTGGCAAGACGCCTCCGAGGAGGATCGGCACCACGTCGGCACCCTCCCGACCCCGGCGACCCAGAGCCAGCAAGTTGAGCACGGCGTGTGCGGGAGTGTTCATCGCAAACGGAGAGCCGACGACAGCCGGACGGCGGTCGACAGTGTACACGGATTCTGCCAGCCCAGGCATGGGGCGCTTCGCCTCGGGCATGGCAGGTCACACTGACGTCCGCCACGGCCGGCGGGGCAGTGTCGAAGGCGCCGCGTCGCTGGGTCGCGGAGTCCAGAGCGCCGACGGAATCGCTCATCTAGTTAGAGGCAGTGAGAAGCGGCTTCACAACCCTTGTGAATCGTACCGGGATCTTCGGAGAGCGAATTACGTGACTCAGGCCACCGCCGCCTGCTGATAGTAGCGCGCTTCGTACTCTGCCGGCGGCACGTACCCGATCGGTTCGAGCAGCCGCTTCGTGTTGAACCAATCGCCCCACGCGAGCGTGGCGAATTCCACCGCTTCAAGACTCCGCCACGGGCCGCGTCGCCGAATCACCTCCGTCTTGAACAACCCGATCACCGTCTCGGCGAGGGCGTTGTCATACGAATCGCCCCGGCTGCCGACGGACGGCTCGATGCCCGCTTCGGCCAGGCGCTCGGTGTAACGAATCGAGAGGTATTGCGTGCCTCGATCGCTGTGGTGTACGAGGTCGCCCGTCTCGGCGTGGCTACGATCGTGGATCGCCTGCTCGAGCGCATCGAGCGCCAGGTCGGTACGCAACGACGCGGACGCGCGCCAGCCGACAATCCGTCGGGCGAACACGTCGATCACGAACGCGACATAGACAAAGCCGCGCCACGTGGCCACGTACGTAAAGTCGGAGACCCAGAGTTGATTCGGCCGCGTCGCGGTGAAGTCTCGCTCGACGAGATCGCGCGGCCGATCCGTGGCCGCGTGCCCGTGCGTGGTCGTCACCCACGCGCGGCCCCGCACAGCGCCGGCCAGCCCCATCTCGCGCATCAGTCGGTGCACCGTACAGCGCGCGACACGGACCCCTTCCCGACGGAGCTGCCGCCAGACCTTCCGCGGACCATACACCTGAAAGTTCTCGTCCCACACGCGCTGGATGGCGGGCCGCAGCTCGTCGTCCCGGTGGGCCCGGGCGCAACGACGCGTGGGATCCGCGGCCCGGGCCTTGTGCCGAAAGTACGTCGACGGGGCGATCGGCACCGTGGCGCAGATCGACTCGACCCCATAGACATCGCGATGGTCGTCGATGAAGCCGACCATCATCTCGCTCGGCGGTCGAGCTCCGCCTGGGCAAAATACGCGGACGCCTTGCGCAAGATCTCATTCACCCGCTTCAGTTCGCGATTCTCGCGCTCCAGCTCCTTGAGCCGGTGCCGCTCGTCCGTCGTCAGCCCGGCGCGCTGCCCCGCATCCCGCTCCGCCTGCCGCACCCATGTGCGCAGCGTCTCCGCCGTGCACCCCAGCTTGCTCGCGATCGACCCGATCGCGGCCCACTGCGACGCGTACTCGGCTTCGTGCTGCCGGACCATGCGAACGGCCCGCTCTCGTACCTCGGGGGCATACCGACTTGCTCGTGCCATGGAACCCATCCTCTCAAGGAATAGGCCCTCCGACAAAGCCGGTACGGTTCAGTGGCGGAGGCCGAGGGCCCCTGGGGGGCGAGTTGGGGCGCCGACGACACGATTCTGTTTGGCTGGGGACCGGAGGGGATCTGGCAGGTGCCGGGCACGGGCGGGATACCGGAACAGATCATCACCGTGGAGGACGGATGGCGGGTGCACGGTCCACAGATGTTGCCAGGGAACGAGTGGGTCCTGTTTACTCTGGGGCGAGACTACTCCTCGTGGAGCGCGGCGCAGATCGTCGTGCAATCGGTGGCGACCGGCGAGCGGCAGGTGCTGATCGAGGCGGGACGAGACGCGCGCTACGTGCCGACCGGACATCTCGTGTATGCGCTGCGCGGCGCGATCGTCGCCGTGCCGTTCGATGTCGGTGCGCGCAGAGTGTTGGGTGGGCCTGTGCCGCTCGTCGAGGGCATCAAGTTCGACGAGGGGGCTGGGACCGGGGTTGCGCACTTCAGCCTGGCAGACACCGGCTCTCTGGTCTATATCCCAGCGGGTGCTGAAGCGGACGCGGACGTGGAAGAGGTCGAGCTGGTGTGGGTGGACCGCGAAGGTCAAGTGCAGCCCATCGGCGCAGAACCCCAGCCGTACGACTGGGCGCGGATCTCACCGGATGGCACGCGCGTGGCGGTCGAGACCCGCGGCGACAACCGCGACGTGTGGGTCTACGACCTGGCTCGGGGGACGTTGACTCGCCTGACGTTCGACGAGGCGCCCGATGCGCGTCCGCTCTGGACTCCCGAGGGCTCACGGGTGGTGTTCGGGTCGGGGCGCGACCGGGGCGGGCTGTTTTCAAAGGCGGCGGATGGGACCGGCGAGGTGGAATTGCTGCTGGCAAGTGAAGGAGACCCATGGGCCTATGGCTGGTCGGCGGACGGCCGTTTGCTCTTCGACCAGAATCCTGAGGGCATCGGCGTCCTGTCGGTCGACGGCGAGCGGGCGACAGAATACTTGTTCGACACAGAATTCCTCGTGTACGGTCCGGCCCTCAGTCCAGATGGCCGCTGGATGGCCTATGGTTCAGACGAGTCGGGACGACAACAGATCTACGTGCGGCCCTTTCCCAACGTCGACGATGGCAGGTGGCTCGTGTCGGCTGACCGTGGCTACTATCCGGTGTGGGCGCCCGACGGGCGAGAGCTGTATTTCCTCACCCGGACGCGCGGAGGCGACTTGATGGTGGCACGAGTCGAGACGGAGCCGACCTTCGCGGCCGAGGCGCCCGAGCGCCTTTTCGCTTCGCCCGATCTCCGAGGGGGCGAGGGTCGCAAGTACGACGTCGCGCCGGACGGGGACCGATTCATTTTTATGAAACGTGACGCCGAGCCAGTCATCGAGGAGGACGACAGCTTGGTCTACGTCCAGCACTGGCTCGAGGAGCTGAAGGCTCGCGTGCCCGTCAACTGATTGCATGGCCATCGAACGAGGCGCACGCCGCCTCGACTCGGCGAGCGGCTCCTGCGCCTGAGGTGTAGCGGGTCCCTTCAAAATCCGGGTAAAAAACTCCTCCATCGTTCCGTGCACGATGAGCAACGGAGCCGAGTCGGGGCCCGCGTGTGTCAGGGGTGACGCGCTGGTCCAGAGCTCAGGGTCCTCCGCGTGGGTCTTGCCGAAAAACCGGCTGAAGTTGCCTGGCATGTGGTCAGCCTCGCCCCTCGAGCCGAGGTCCATTTCCGGACTGAAGGCGGCGACCGCCTGCACCTGGCTCGCGTACACCGGATTGTCACGGTCGCCCTCGGCGCCAAGAGGACACGCTGCTTCGAAACCGCTTGACTGAAGCCGGCGCGCTACGACACCTGAGACCTCGAGTCGGTAGTACTTCAGCGAGTACCGTCCACTAGGTCCCCTCTCCAGTCATGGCGTAGAATGCAAGCGTACAGGCTCACTTGATCGTGTGCGTCCGCACGTAATCGAGCTCCCCCTGCCTCTTGTCGAGGAGGGACGGCGTCCTCCCCGGCACTGCCTCAAGCTTGGAGCTAGGAGCCGATGGGCCACGACCGCTGGCAGCAGATCAAGACGACCCTGGCCGCCACGCTCGAGCGGCGGGGCCGGGGTCGCACGACGTATCTGGATGGCGTGCGCGCGACCGACCCGGAGCTGGCTCGGGAGGTCGAGGAGCTGCTGGAGCACGACTCGCCCGACAGCTTTCTGGAACATCCGGCCGTGGCGCAGAGAGCATCGGGGCTCGCGCCCGGTACTCGGATCGGGCAGTACGAGATCGGGGGCGAGCTCGGCGCCGGCGGCATGGGCGAGGTCTATCGCGCGCGGGACACCAAGCTGGATCGCGACGTTACCCTGAAGATCCTGCCGGAGGCGTTCGTCACCGATCGGGAACGCCTCGCGCGGTTTCGGCGTGAGGCCCGGCTGCTGGCCGCGCTCAACCACCCGAACATTGCGGCGATCTACGGTCTCGAGGACTCCGGCGAGCGGCACGCCCTGGTCCTGGAGCTCGTCGAGGGACCGACGCTTGGCGAGTTGCTGGCGCAGCGTCAGCGGCCGTCTTTGGGCGCTGGGCTCCCGGCTGTCGGAAAAAGCCAGCGCGACGGCGTGTCGAGCCATGAGCCGGGAGGCGAAAGCCCACGGCCGGGCGGGCGCAGCCGAGGGCTCCCCTTGGACGAAGCGCTCCCGATCGCGCGTCAGATCGCCGAGGCCCTCGAGGCCGCTCACGAGCAAGGCATCATCCATCGCGACCTCAAGCCGGCGAACATCAAAGTGAAGGAGGACGGCACGGTCAAGGTGCTGGACTTCGGGCTGGCCAAGGCGCTCGGTGGAGAGGGCGCGAGCGCGGTGGAGGATTCCCCGACGATCACGGCGATGGCCACCCAGGCGGGTGTCATCATGGGGACGGCGCCCTACATGAGCCCGGAGCAGGCGAAGGGCAAGACGATCGACAAGCGAACCGAGATCTGGGCGTTCGGATGTGTGCTGTTCGAGATGCTGACCGGGAAGCCCGCGTTCGGGGCGAGACGGTGGCCGAAGCGCTCGCGGCCGTGCTGAACGGCACCCCGGACTGGGACGCGATTCCGGACACGACGCCATTTCTGATCACGCGGCTGGTGCGGCGCTGTCTGGCGCGGGACCGCCGGGAGCGGATTCCGGACGCCGGCGCGGCCCGGCTCGAGATCGCCGACGCCCTGACAACACCGGTCGGTGAGTCCACCGCTGAGCACATGGTGCCTCAGCTTCAGATCTGGCAACGTGCAGTTCCGGCCGCCATTGCGGCCGCCGCGCTCGTGCTCGGCGGACTCATCGTCGGGAGCGTTGCGTTCTCGAGCCGCGCACCAGCCGAGTCGCCACCGATCGTTCGCATGCCAATCGCGCTCGGGACCGAGGAGAGCTTCACCACCCGGAACAACCATGTGATGGCCATCTCCCCGGACGGCCGCCACATCGTCTATTCGGCCAACGGCAGCCTGTGGCTGCGGCCAGTGGATCAGTTGGAGGCCACGCCGATTGCCGGTACGAACGAGAATGCCCGAATCCCGGTCTTCTCCCCCGATGGCCAGTGGATCGCCTATCGGGCGGGGGAGAGCCGACAGCTCAAGAGGATCCCGATAAGCGGAGGTGCGCCGGTCGTCGTAGGCGATGCCAGGGGTGCATGGGGTGCGAGTTGGGGTGCTGACGATACGATCCTGTTCGGCCTAGGAGAGGACGGCATCTGGCAGGTGCCCGGCATGGGTGGGACGCCAGTGCAGCTCATCGCCCTGGAGGATGGTTGGCGGGCAACCGGCCCCCAGATGCTGCCTGGTGGCGAGTGGGTGCTCTTTACCCTTCGGGGTAACTCCAGTCCGTGGAGTGAGGCGCAGATCGTCGTGCAGTCGGTTGTGACGGGTGATCGGCAGGTGCTGATCGACGGGGGACACGACGCTCGCTATGTGCCGACCGGGCACCTGGTTTATGCGCTGAACGGCGTGATCGTCGCCGTGCCGTTCGATGCCGGGGCACGTACGGTGACCGGGGGGGCGGTGCCGCTCGTCGAAGGCGTTCGCTCCACGGGCCCAGGGGCGACCGGGGCGGCATTCTTCAGTCTATCGAGCACCGGTTCGCTGGTCTATATCCCTGGGGGCGCTGAAATGGAGGCTGACGGGGAAGGGGGTGAGCTGGTTTGGGTGGACCGCTCGGGTCAGGTTCAGCCCGTCGGGGCCGAACCGCGGCCGTATGGCTGGGCCCGGATCTCACCGGACGGCACGCGCGTGGCGGTCGATACCCGCGGCGACGCCAACAACGACGTGTGGGTCTACGACCTGGTGCGGGGGACGTTGACCCGCCTGACATTCGACGAGGCTCCCGACGCCCACCCGCTCTGGACCCCCGATGGGTTGCGAGTGGTGTTCGGGTCTGGGCGCCAGGGAGGCGGGCTGTTCTCGAAGGCGGCGGATGGGACCGGCGACGTGGAACAGTTGCTAGAGAGTCAAGACCCTGCCCGGCCCCAGGCCTGGCTGGCGGATGGACGCCTGCTCTTTGATCAGATTGAAGGTATCGGCCTCCTGGAAGTCGAAGGCGAGCGCACGACAGAATTCCTGTTCGACACGGACTATGGGCGGCTCGGTCCGGCACTCAGTCCGGATCGTCGCTGGCTGGCCTACGGCTCGAATGAGTCGGGGCGAGTACAGGTCTACGTCCGGCCCTTTCCCAATGTCGACGACGGCCGGTGGCTAGTGTCGGTCGACGGTGGGTATTTTCCGGTGTGGGCGCCCGACGGGCGAGAGCTGTTCTTTCTCAGCCAGGGCCGCGGCGGAGGCGAGTTGATGGTGGCCCAGGTCGAGACGGAGCCGACCTTCACCGCGCAGGCGCCCGAGAGGCTCTTCAGCTCGCCCGACCTCCGAGGTGGCGTGGGTCGCGTATACGACATCGCGCCAGACGGGGACCGATTCATCTTTCTGAAACGTGAAGCCGAGCAAGTCTTCGAGGAAGAGGACGGCCTGGTCTACGTCCAGAATTGGCTCGAGGAGCTGAAGGCTCGCGTGCCCGTCAACTGAGTTCATGGCCCTCGAACCAGGGACGCGCGTCGGCCCCTATGAGGTTACCGCTGCACTCGGTGCGGGTGGAATGGGGGAGGTCTATCGGGCACGGGACACCAAACTGGATCGTGACGTTGCCCTGAAGATCCTGCCCGAGGCGTTCGTCACCGATCGGGAACGCCTCGCGCGGTTTCGGCGTGAGGCCCGGCTGCTGGCCGCGCTCAACCACCCGAACATTGCGGCGATCTACGGCCTCGAGGACTCCGGCGAGCGGCACGCCCTGGTCCTGGAGCTCGTCGAAGGACCAACGCTTGCGGAGCTGCTGGCGTCGCGACAGGCTTCAGGCGCCGGCCTTCCCCTCGACGAGGCCTTGCCGATCGCGCGTCAGATCGCCGAGGCCCTCGAGGCCGCGCACGAGCAGGGCATCATCCATCGCGACCTCAAGCCGGCCAACATTAAAGTGAAGGACGACGGCACCGTCAAGGTGCTCGACTTCGGGCTGGCCAAGGCGCTCGGTGGAGAGGGCGCGAGCGCGGTGGAGGATTCCCCGACGATCACGGCGATGGCCACCCAGGCGGGTGTCATCATGGGGACGGCGCCCTATATGAGCCCGGAGCAGGCGAAGGGCAAGACGATCGACAAGCGGACCGACATCTGGGCTTTGGGTGCGGTGCTCTTCGAGATCCTGACGGGGAAGGCCGCCTTCGGGGGCGAGACGGTGGCCGAGGCCTTGCCGGCCGTGCTGAGTGGTACGCCCGACTGGGACGCGATCCCGGACACGACGCCGTTCCTGATCACCCGGCTCGTGCGGCGCTGTCTCGAGCGCGATCGGCGCGAGCGGATCCCCGACGCCGGCGTGGCGCGGATCGAGATCGCCGATGCCCTGACGACGTCAATCGGGGAGCCCGCCGCCGGCTCCCCGGGCGTCGTGCCGCGGAGCACGGTGTTGGCGTGGGGCGTTGCGGGCCTGATGACCATCTGTGTTCTCACGTTGGCGCTACTCTGGCCGGCTACGACGGAGGCACCGCGCCCCATCACACGGTTCGAGATTCAACCACCCACCACCCAGAATCGCTTCATCCTCTCGCCGGATGGCACGAGGCTCCTGTATCTCATGCCGACTCCGGACGGAAATCGGATGGTCATTCGTCGCCTCGATGAGCTCGAAGCCCGACCCATTCCTGGCGTGGAAAGGGGCACTCCCCAATTCTTCTCGCCGGATGGCGAGTGGGTCGGCTACTTGGCCGGGGGAGAGCTCATGAGGGTGCCGGTGACCGGGGGCACCCCAGTGCCCATCGCCGAATTGCCGATCACTTTGATGCTGGGCGCGAGTTGGGGTGAAGACGGGAACGTCTACTTCGGTGGCACTGTCACCGGCCTGTGGAGGGTCTCGGCGGACGGCGGCGAACCGGAGGCCCTCACGACGCCGGATGCCGAGCGCGGCGAACTCGACTACCATTTGCCTCGGTTGCTTCCGGGCGGCGAGGCCGTCATCTTCACGCTTCACGACCTCGATCGCCGATTCCACATCGAAGCGCTGTCCCTGACGACTGGCGAGCGAACGGTCCTGATCGAAGACGCGTTCGATGCCCGGTACGTGTCCACCGGCCACCTCGTGTACGGGCGAGGGCAGGCCGTGCTCGCCGCACCCTTCTCCCTGGATGCGCTCGAGATCACAGGGCCATCGGTGCGACTCGTTCAGAATATCTTCAGTAGTGCGGAGAGCGGCTGGGCAAAAATCAGCGTAACGGCCGACGGCACCTTGGCGTACGTCCCCGCGCCGTCGCTCGGCGGTCGCGAGCTTGTGTGGGTGAGCCGCGATGGATCGACCGAATCGCTCCCGATCGATCCGGCTGCGTTTGGTGAGTCCCCGCGTCTGTCGCCGGACGGCGCACGTGTGGCGGTGGCGGTGAACGAAGACGAGCGCTCGGACATCTGGATCCACGATCTGCGTGACCAGACGCAGCAGCGCGTGACGTTCGAAGGACGGAATCGCATGCCCGTCTGGTCGAAGAACGGCGCACGCATCGCGTTCGGCTCGGACCGCGCGGGCAAGGAGAACATCTACTGGACGTCGGTTGACGCGGGTGGGTCGGCCGAGATCGTGTTGGCCAGCGGGTTCTGGACGAAGCCAGATGCCTGGGCTCAGGATGGCGACACGCTGACGTTCACCCAGGAGGACGCCACGGAGGCCAGTCACCTCGGCATGCTTCGCGTGTCCGATCCTGACTCGACGGAGTCGCTCATCCGCGGTGCCAGCTCCAGAACGCGGACCTTCGATTCGCGGATCTCGCCTGACGGCCGCTTCATCGCCTACAGTTCGAATGCCAACGGGCCAATGGCCGTGTACGTGCGGCCCTACCCCGACGTGCAAGCTGCGCAGTGGCAAGTCTCGGCCAGTGGCGGCACAGGACTCAATCCGGTGTGGGGACGAGATGGGCGCGAGCTATTCTACCGGCAGGGGCGGTCGATCGTGTCGGTCCCGGTCGCAATGACCCCGACGTTCGATATGGGAGTGCCCGAGGTGTTGTTCGAAGGCGCGCCCGAGCACTTGAGACCGTTCGATGTCTCGCCCGACGGACGGTTCCTGATGGTGTCGCGGAGTGACGAGGAGCTTGCCCCACGACCGATTCGTGTGGTCAGGAACTGGTTCGAGGAACTCAGGGCTCGCGTGCCGACACCGTGACGCACGCGAGAACGGACCCGGAACGGACACGGAGTGTACGTAGCGCGACGGCTTTAGCCGAGCGGCTCGTTCAGATACACCTCGTCCGACATGGCCCGTCACGGCATCCGCCTTGGGCCAGCTACCGCTAGCGGTCCTCTCTGATCATCGCGTAGAATGCGAACACACTGGCTCACTTGACCGTGCGCATCCGCACGCGTTCGAGCTCCCCCTGGCGCTTTTCTAGGAGGGATTCGCGTTGTCGACGGCACCGTCCGACCCCAAGCCGACTCCGAACCCTCCGCGTCCGCGGCGCGACGAGGTCACCCAGCTCCTGAAGGCCTGGAACGAGGGGGGATCGGCAGGCGCTCGACGACCTGATGCCCTCGGTCTACTCGGAGCTCCACGATCTAGCGCAGGCGGCGCTGCGACGGGAGCGGCGCGACCATTCGCTCCAGGCGACCGCGCTCGTCAACGAGGCCTACCTGCGACTGGTCGATCAGCGTCAGGTCGACTGGCGAAACCGGGCTCATTTCTTCGGCGCGTCGGCCAACATCATACGCCGCATCCTCGTGGACCACGCCCGCAAGCGGCGCGCCGACAAGCGCGGCGGGTGGGCGACGAAGGTCACACTGGACGAGGCGCTCGACGCGGCCAAGGGTGCCGACATCGATGTCCTGGCACTCGACGAAGCGCTCGATCACCTGTCGACGGTCGATCCGAAGCAGAGCCAACTCGTCGAGCTCCGCTTCTTCGGCGGTCTGAGCATCGCCGAGGCCGCCGAGGTGATGCGTCTCTCACCGGCCACGCTGAAGCGCGAGTGGCGAGTCGCCAGGATGTGGCTCCGGCGCGAGCTGAGGAGCGTCGGGGCGTAGTTCTTGGGCCCCAGGCTTTGGGCTTCGGCTGAATGTTCCTAGAGACGGTGACAGTTTATGGGACATGCAGGTCGTGGTAGCGGAGGTCGAGATCGAGCTGGGCGTCGGGGGCAGGAATCCGAGGCGTCTCGAAGCTCGCGTGCCGACGAACTGAGAACCCATGCCACGGCGTGACCCTGTATGGTCTGGTTCTACGCCACGCCTTGAGGGGACCACTCGGCGGGAGCTGTCGCCATGTCATTGACACCAGGAACCAACGTCGGTCCGTACGAGGTTGAGTCACAGATCGGCGCCGGCGGCATGGGCGAGGTGTATCGGGCCCGGGACACGAAGCTGGGTCGTGACGTCGCGCTGAAGGTCCTGCCCGAGGCATTCACGAGTGATCCGGAGCGGCTCGCCCGCTTCAAGCGCGAGGCGAAGCTGCTGGCCGCGCTCAACCACCCGAACATCGCCGCGATCTACGGCTTCGAGGACAGCGGCGCCACGCACGCGCTCGTCCTCGAGCTCGTCGAGGGGCCGACGCTTTCCGAGCTGCTGTCGCAACATCAGTCGCGGAGTTCCAGGCTTCGGCGTTCTGGCACATCGTCCGGACCCGCGTCTGACACGTCGTCTCGCGCCTCATCTGCCACGGGGTCTGGCCCAACGCCCGGCGTCCCGAGCCCTGAGCCGTCGCCGCCGCGCTCCGGCCTCCCCCTAGACGAGGCGCTCCCGATCGCGAAGCAGATCGCCGAAGCCCTCGAGGCCGCTCACGAGCAGGGCATCATCCATCGCGACCTGAAGCCTGACAACATCAAGGTCAGGGAGGATGGCACGGTCAAGGTGCTCGACTTCGGCCTCGCCAAGGCGCTCGGGGGTGAGGGCGCGAGCGCGGTGGAGGATTCGCCGACGATTACGGCTATGGCCACCCAGGCGGGCATCATCATGGGCACGGCGCCTTACATGAGCCCGGAGCAGGCCAAGGGTAAGTCGATCGACAAGCGGACCGACATCTGGGCGTTCGGGTGTGTGCTGTTCGAGGTGCTGACCGGGCAACGCGCGTTCGGGGGCGACACGATCGCGGAGGCGCTGGCGGCCGTGCTGAGTGGCACGCCCGACTGGGACGCGATTCCGGACACCACCCCGTTCCTGATCACACGGCTGGTGCGTCGGTGTCTCGAGCGCGACCGACGGGAGCGTGTCCCCGACGCGGGCATGGCACGAATCGAGATTGCCGACGCCCTGACGACGCAGGTCGATGAACCGGCCGACACTGCCCAGGGCGTCTCGACACGTACACCGGCTGTGGCGTGGGGCATCGCCGGTCTGATGGCCGCATGCGCGATCACGCTAGGCATTCTCTGGCCGGGTGCGACCGAGGTGCCCCGCCCCGTCACGCGGTTCGAAATTCCAACAACCCGCACCGACAGAATACCGGTCCTCTCGTCAGACGGTACCAGACTCCTCTACCTGGCTCCGACTGCGGACGGACTGCGGCTCGTCACGCGTCGTCTCGATGAGCTCGAGGTCAGACCCATCCCGGGGGCCGAGGGAGGCGTTTCCCCGTTCTTCTTCTCGCCGGACGGTGAGTGGGTCGGCTACAGGGTCGGGCGGGAGATCATGAAGGTCCCGGTGATTGGCGGCACCCCCGTATCGATCGCTGAATCGGCGACGAGCATCATGGGCATGACCTGGGGCGCCGATGGCAACATTTACTTCGGTGGCTATGCCGCCGGCATCTGGAGGGTCTCGGCCGACGGAGGTGAGCCCGAGGCGCTCACGACGGCAAGCGAGGAACGTCGCGAGCTCGACTATCATTGGCCGCGGTTGCTCCCGGGCGGCGAGTCCGTCATCTTCACGCTTCACGACCTCGATCGCCGCTTCCACATCGAAGCGCTGTCCCTGACGACTGGCGAGCGAACGGTCCTGATCGAAGACGCGTTCGATGCCCGGTACGTGTCCACGGGCCACCTCGTGTATGCGCAGGGGAACGCCGTGTTCGCCGCGCCCTTCGACGTCGCGGCGCTCGAGATCGCGGGGCCCCAGGTTCGACTCGTGCAGAATGTCCACAATTCCGTGAACAGCGGCTACGGAGCCTTCAGCGTCGCAGCTGACGGCACGCTGGCCTACGTCCCCGAGCCGCCGTTCGACGGTCGCGAGCTGGTGTGGGTGAGCCGCGATGGATCGGTCGAACCGCTCCCGATCGAGCCGGCCGCCTTCGGCTACTTTCCTCGAGTATCGCCAGAGGGCGATCGGATCGCGGTGTCGGTGAGTGAGGACGAACGCTCCGACATCTGGATCTACGATCTGCGTGACGACACGCAGCAACGGGTGACGTTCGAAGGACGGAACACCTCCGCCCTCTGGACGCCGGACGGCGCACGCGTCGCCTTCGGCTCGGACCGCGCGGGCAAGGAGAACATCTACTGGACGTCGGTGGACGCGGGTGGGGCGGCCGAGCTGTTGGTGGACAGCGGGTTCTGGACGGTTCCGGATGCCTGGACTCCGGATGGCACTACCCTGACGTTCGCTCAGCAGGGGGCCACCGCGACTGGCCACATTGGCATGCTCCGCGTGCCAGACACCTTATCGGCGGAGTCGCTCATCGGCAGTCCCACCCCGAGCGACGGATCGAGCCTGGCCTCGCGGATCTCGCCCGACGGTCGATACATCGCCTATTCATCGTCCGAGGATGGCCCCATGGCGGTGTACGTGCGACCTTTTCCCGACGTGAGCTCGGCGCAGTGGCAGGTCTCGACCAGGCGTGGATCGTTTCCGATGTGGGGCCGGGACGGGCGCGAGCTGTTCTATCGGGACGGACGGTCGATCGTGGCGGTGCCAGTCACGACGAGCCCGACGTTCGACGCTGGACCGCCCGCGGTGCTGTTCGACAGTGCGCCGGAGCACGTCATGCTGTACGACGTGGCGCCGGACGGCCGGTTCTTGACGGTGTCCCGGAGTGAGGAAGAGCTCGCGCCGCAACCAATTCTCGTCGTCCGCAACTGGTTCGAGGAAATCAGGGCTCGCGTGCCTTTACCGTAAGCACGCGAGAACGGACACGGAACTTACACGGAACTTACACGGAACGATCACGGATTCGGGCCCTGGGCCCTGACCGCTGGCCCCTGCCGACCCCCCCTGGCCTCGCCCTCCTCAGTGCTCGGGCTGGGTGTGCGCCGTCTCGCTCAGGAAGAAGTCGCGCAGACGTGCCGCGACGAGCTGCTCCTCGCCGTCCTCCATGCAGCGCGTGGTGATCCGTGTTCCGACCATCGCAACCCGCGGGGTGCCGTCGTGGAGGCGGGCGCGGAGTTCCTGCGGCGTCATCGGGAAGACGGACTCGTCCCAGGTCAGCATCACGTCCTCGTACTCCTTGGGCGTGAGGGTGGCGTCGGCGGTCAAGCCGGGAATGTCGGCCAGCTCGCCAGCGATGTACCGCGCCTTGCGGTTCCACACGGCATGCTCGGCCTCGTGGTCGAGTGCGACGTATCGGTTGAGCGCCGTGATGAAGCCGATGATCTCCTCCTTGCCGACCTTCATGCCGCGACCGATCTGCGCGTTGGGAGTCGCCTGCAGGCGAGCCGCCTCGATGAGATCGGCGCGCCCTGCGAGGATACCGGTCGACTGAGGTCCGCGAATGCCCTTGCCGCCGCTGATCACGACGAGGTCGAAGCCCATGTCAGTCCATCGAGTCAGATTGGACGCGGGTGGTATTTCCGCGGCCACGTCAATCAGGACCGGCACGCCCGCGCGCTTGCCGATGTCCAGCAGTTCGCGGGGTGTCATGACGCTGGGGTCGTCCGCTCGCTGATACTCGATGCGGGCGAGCACTGCGATCATCGCTGTGCGTTCGGGCGACACGGCGCGTGCGAACTGCTCTCGTGTCTCGACCTCCGTCATCGTCATGCCCGCCGCCCGAAAGGAGCGGTCGTAGCTCACGCGATGGGCCGCTTGGACCACGCACTCTCGTTTCGGCCAGGTGGGATGCGGCAGCGCCGCCATCTTGTCGGCATCCGGGCCGGTCAAGCAGGCGGCGGCGCCGAGCAGCATGGCCGAGGAGGACCCACAGGTCACCAGGGCGGCCTCGGCGTGCATCACCTCCGCCACACGTGCGCCGGCAGCGATCGTCAGCTCGTCCATGTCGACGAAGTGTCGGTTAGCCTCCATCATCGCCTCCATGACCTCATCCGGCATCCGAGATCCGCCGAGTCTCGTGATGTGGTCGAAGGCTGGCAGATGCGGTTCGATGCCCAGCAGGCGCGCGTAGATGTTGTCGCCGAGACCGGGAGCACCTGCGGCGACGGCCGTGGGACCCGTACTGGCCGGGGTGGTGGCCACGGCGCCGCGGGTGGCACAGCTGCCGGTCAGGCCGGCAAGCAGCGCAGAGCCAAAGAACTCGCGACGCGATAGACGACGAGCGACCGGGGTCGTGGGCGACGTTGTCCGACCGTGCATGGCTCCCTCCCGTGTTGCAGATCTGATGATGTGTCGTGCGCCCCGAGACTACTCATCGCTGCGTCGGAGCGCAAGCGACAGCCGGTTACGCACGATCTCCTTCTCGAGCAATCGCCGGACAGGGTCGTGCGGTGGAGGTGGAGTGAGCCTTGGCGCGAACGTGATTTGGCCGTGCTGGCCTATACTGGACAGCGAGATGAGTTTGCTGCGCCGTGCGGCCCTTCGCCTCGGCCAGGAGTTGGCCCGGAACCCTGACGCCCGCGCCAAGGCCGCCCGGGTCCTCGCCAAGACACAGCGGGTCCTGAACGACGACATCAAGCCGCGCGCCCAGCAGGCCTGGCAAGCCGCGCAACCCGAAATCGAACACGCCAAGAACAAGCTCAAGCGCGTCGCGGACGAGGTGCGCGAGGAGTACCGCAAGGGACGCGACGGCGAGTGACGCGGCCGACGTCCAGCTGCCGTCTCGTCGCCCCCGGTCTCCGACCGCCGGCCCCTGATCCTTTTATCCCTAGTCTAGAGCGGTTTCACGACCCCTGACCGACATCCTTCGCGCCTGTGCGTACGTAGCGCGCTGGCTTTAGCCAAGCGCCAGCGTCACGTCCGCTCGGCTGCCCCTCAGCTTCGCTCGGGAGGATCAAGCCTTCGCGTCACGTAATTGCCGTGTTTCAGCCGTTGAGTCGAAGTACGAAAAGCGAACGTAAAACGTAGAACGTAAAACGGAGGTACGGAGGTACGAGTCCCCTCGTTGCTGAGAGGGAGTGCTGCGTACCTCCGCCAGAGGGTTGTGAAGCCGGTGCTAGTTCATCTCCGCCTGCACCACACTCAGTAGCGCGGCGGCCGGGGCGATCTCTCCGTGAATGGGCGCGTGACGGTCGACTCGCAAGTTGAGCCGCTGGATGTTCTCCAGCAGATTCGCCGCGTACGGGTTGAAGTCGCGACCGGTGCTGAACGGGTCGGCCTGGACGAGGATCCGTTGACGTGGGAAGTACGCCATCAGCAACGTGTCGGCGTGCGGGTTGCCCGCGATGTGATGCAGTTCGACGGACATGGTGTCGTCTTCATGCGTGAGCGCGTCCTCGACTGTCTCGAGCGTGAACGGCTGCGGGTTGGTGGCGAGTGCGTCGGGTGCGATGGTCCGCGGCCGATCCACGAGGTCGCGATAGAACGCCGCGTTGCCCGCGTGCGTGATGACGGTGAGGCCCTCCGACACGGCGGCACGGACGCCGGCGGAGTGGTCGAAGTGGTGATGCGTATTCACGAGGTGCGTGAGCGGCTTGTCGGGCACCAGTTCTCGGGCCTTCTCGATGACCGCCAGCGTCCGAACCTCGTTTGGAGCCTCGATGAGCAGTAGGTGGTCGCTGAACTCGGCGAGCACGCTGTTATGGGACTCGCCCGCGAGGAACCAGATACCATCCGCCAGTTGCTCGACCGCGACGTTGGCCGGCGCCGGTCCGGCGATCGGCGCTGCCGACGCCGCGGTGTCCGGTGCAGTGAGATCGCCGACGTCTCCGTCAATTCGCTGCGCCTCCACGTTGACCTCGACCATGCGGTATCCGTTCGTCCAGGTCGTCATGTGCGTCGGAAGCATCAGACCGTCGACGTCGCCGTAGTCGGCGAACCGTGACTCGTTGACCACATCGCCCAGGTTGCCGTTGTGCCCCTGCGACGTGACGCGAACGGGCAGGCCGCTCGACGAGTCGATCGCCAACCCGAGTTCGAAGCCATCGGCGGTCGTGATGTCGACCAGGCTCTCATTGCTCTCGGTACGTGCGTTCGTCACGGTGGCCGCCGGATCGAGGGCCGCTCGGATGAGGGTGAGCGGGTGGTGGAAGTACGCGAGGCGACGGTCCGCTGCGACGGCGTCCGGTTGGCGGCTCGCGGAGCCGTCCGGAGCGCCGATGTAGGCGACGTTGCCGTCGATGCCGAACGTCTGTGGCTGGGGTGTCGGGCCCCTGAAGTAATTGAACGTTGGCGTCCGCGTCTGGTCGATACGTGTCCGGACCGCCGTGAGGTCGATGCGCTGCGTGTAGTCGCTCACCGTGAAGTACTGTGTCGTCGACTCAGGCGTCATGTCCTGACCCAGATTGCCGGCGACGCCGCCTCCCTCGATCGTCAGCGCCGTCGCGGCCTCGAGTTGCTCCCGGCCGCCGAGCGCAGCCGCAGCGTCGTCGAGGATCTGCTGCTCCGGGGTGGGTTGCGCACATGCGGCGAATGTCGTGAGGACGAGCAACGCGAGCCATGCCTGTCGAGTCATTTGTTCAGCTCCTGCGGTTCAAGGACGGTCGGACTGTCGGGTTGGTGAACTGAAGCATACTACGACTCCTCGACTCCTCGGAGGAGACCCTGCGACTCGCGCAATCTGGCTGACACGGCCTGCGGGCTTGCCCGTATAATGCGCGGACGATCACACCCACGAAAAGGAGCGCGTCCTCATGGGGATCACTCGTCGTCGTTTCATCGGTCGGGGTCTCGGAGCGGCGCTCGTCGCCCCCCTCGCGCCCGGACTCCTGCGCGCCCAGTCGGAGGCGCTCTTTCAGCACGGCGTGGCCAGCGGCGACCCCCTCGCCGACCGGGTGATCCTCTGGACGCGGGTGACCGCGCCTGGCGCCGGCGACGTCGACGTGGCCTGGCGCATTGGCCGCGATCCCGAACTGAGACGCATCGACCGCGAGGGTGTGGTGCCGACAGGGCCCCATCGAGACTTCACCGTCAAGGTCGACGCCGACGGCCTGGCCGCCGGGAGCACCTACTACTACCAGTTCGAGGCGGACGGCCAACGGTCGCCGATCGGTCGCACCAAGACGCTGCCGGCCGGGGCGGTGGACCGCGTGCGGCTCGCGGTGTGCTCCTGCTCCAACTATCCGTTCGGCTACTTCAACGCGTACCGGCGCCTGGCCGAGCGGGCGGATCTGGACGTCGTGCTGCATCTCGGTGACTACCTCTACGAGTACCGCAACGGACAGTACGGAGACGGCACGCCCTTCGGTCGCGTGCCGGCGCCCGACAAGGAGATGGTGACGTTGCAGGACTACCGGATTCGGTACGCGCAGTACCGTACGGATGCGGATCTCCAGGAAGTACACCGCCATCACCCCTTCATCGCCGTCTGGGACGACCATGAGAGCACGAACAACTCGTGGCACTCCGGAGCCCAGAACCACGACCCAGGGGAGGGGGAGGGCGACTGGCAGATGCGGAAGGCCGCCTCGGTGCGCGCCTACTACGAGTGGCTCCCGATCCGTGAGGTGCACGTCGGCCGGCAGATCCAGATCTACCGGACGTTCAGCTTCGGCGATCTGCTCGACCTGGTCATGCTGGACACGCGCCTGACCGGCCGCGACGAACCGGCGGTCCGGGAAGATCTCGCCGCGATCGACGACCCTCGGCGCACACTCCTGGGCGCGTCGCAGGAAGCGTGGCTCTTCGACGAGCTGCGGGCGAGCCAGACCGGCGGCACGCGCTGGCGGATGCTCGGCCAGCAGGTCATGTTCGGCCAGCTACGGCCAGACAACGGTCCGGTCAGAAATACCGATCAGTGGGACGGTTATCCGGCCGCCCGAAACCGGCTGCTGGACGTGGTCGAGCGCGACCGGATCGACAACCTCATCGTCCTGACCGGCGATGTGCACGCATCCTATGCCATGGACGTCACGCGCGATCCGTGGGCGGGCTACGACGCGGACACCGGCCGTGGGTCGATGCTCGTCGAGTTCGTGGCTCCAGCTGTCACCTCACCGAGCGGGTACAGCCGTCGCGCGAACGGTGCAGAGCAGATCCAGCAGGTGATCGCGGGGAGCCCCCACCTGAAGTACCTCGAAGGTATGCACCGTGGCTATGTCGTCGTGGACGTCACGCGGGAGCGGACCCAGGCCGACTGGATCCACGTGCCGACCATCACCGAGCAGGCGACGGAAGAATTCTTCGCCAAGGGATTCATCGTCGGGGCCGGCGCCCCGCATCTGGTCGAAGCGTCGGAGCCCGTCGGCGATTGACGACTCGTCGAGCCTCGTCGTCCGTTCGCCGATGAGGTTCGTTGTACGCCATGCCGCAGACCACCTTCGACGAATTCTCCGAGCTTGCCACACGGGGCAACTTCGTACCGGTCTGCCGCGAGATTTGGGCCGACCTGCTCACACCCGTCTCCGCGTTTCTCGCAATCGCCGCCGATGCCGAACAGGCGTTCCTGCTCGAGAGCGTCGAAGGCGGTGAGCGCGTCGCGCGGTACTCGTTTCTCGGCAAGGACCCGTTCCTCGTCGTCCGGGCCGACGACGACGGTACGGTGATCGAACGAGGCCGCGAGACGAACCGGTCATCGGAGTCGTTCCTGTCCGTGCTTCGCCGAGAGGTGGCGCGGCGGCGACCGCCTCCGGTGGGGCATCTGCCTCGTTTGACGAGCGGCGCGGTGGGTTACTTCGGGTACGACGCGGCGCGATGGTTCGAGCCGGCCGTCGGCCGGCATGGCGGTGTCTCGGGACCGTCGGACGACCTGGCGACCTTCATGTTCTTCGATACGGTGCTGGCATTCGACCACGTCAAGCATCGCATCCTCGTGATCGCCAACGTCGACACGGACGCGATCGAGGATGTGACCGGCGCCTACGAGCAGGCCGTGCAGCGGATCGACCGGCTCGAGCAGGAGCTCGCCCGGCCGCTGACGCTGGCCACGACGCCGCCGACGGTCGGTCAGGCGACCATCGGGTCGAACATCTCGCAACCATCGTTCGAATCCGCGGTGCGCTCGGCGAAGGAGGCCATCGCGGCTGGCGAGGCGTATCAGATCGTGCTCTCGCGCCGCTTCGATGTTGACCTGTCGGTCGATCCATTCAGCGTGTATCGCTCGCTTCGCCACGTGAACCCGTCACCCTACCTCTACTTCCTCCGCACCGGGCGCACGACGATCGTTGGCTCGTCACCCGAGATGCTCGTGCGGGTCGAGGACCGTCGCGTCGAGACGCATCCGATCGCCGGCACGCGGCCCCGGGGCGAGACGGTCATCGAAGACGAGGCGCTGGAGGCCGAGTTGCTGTCGAGCGAGAAGGAGCGGGCCGAGCACGTCATGCTCGTCGATCTGGGCCGCAACGATCTCGGGCGGATCTGCAGATACGGGACAGTGGAGGTCACCCGCTACATGGAGGTCGTCCGGTACTCGCACGTCATGCACATCGCGTCGACGGTCCAGGGCGAGCTGGAGGCGGGACGAGACGGCCTCGATGCGTTGGCCGCGTGCTTTCCGGCTGGCACGGTGTCCGGGGCTCCCAAGATTCGAGCCATGCAGCTGATCGGCGAGCTCGAGACCGATCCGCGCGGGGTGTACGCGGGAGCCCTCGGCTACCTGGATTTCGCCGGCAACCTGGACTTCTGCATCACGATCCGGACGATCGTGATTCGTGAGGGACGCGCGAGTCTGCAGGCCGGCGCGGGTGTCGTATTCGACTCCGACCCTGCGGCCGAATTTCAGGAGACCGCGGATAAGGCGCGTGCGCTCCTCAGTGCCCTGGCGCTCGCGCACGAGCTCGGGTGACCGGCGGCGCCATGCTCCTGCTGATCGACAACTACGACTCGTTCACCTACAACCTGGCCCAGGCCTTCGGGCGGTTGGGTGCCGCGATCGAGGTGCGCCGCAACGACCAGATCACGCTGGACGAGGTGGGACGGCTGAGGCCAGATCGAATCGTCATTTCGCCCGGACCGGGTCGACCCGAGCGGTCAGGGATGTCGATCGAGATCATCCGCCGCTTCGGGCCCTCGGTGCCCGTGCTCGGCGTGTGTCTCGGGCACCAGGCGATCGCGACCGTATTCGGCGGCCGTGTCGACCGGCTCCCGGTACCCGTCCACGGAAAGGGATCGGCCATCGAGCACGACGGTCGTGGCATCTTCGCGGGCCTGGCCACGACCATCGAGGTGGGCCGGTACCACTCGCTCGTCGTGACCGAGCAGGACTGGCCGGATGTGCTGGAGGTGACGGCGCGGACCACGGGCGACGGCTGCGTGATGGCTCTGAGGCACCGCGAGTGGCCGATCGAGGGCGTGCAGTTCCATCCAGAATCCGTGCTGACCCCCGAGGGCGAAACTCTGCTAGAGACCTTTCTTCGACGAGGCTAGTGGGCAGTCCAACGTTCTGCATTCTGCCTTCTGCATTCTGCATTCTACGTTCTCCGTTCTACGTTCTCTTTTCGTGATCTCGTTCGCACCAGGGACGTTTCTCCACTCGGGAAACAAACACGAAGCACCGGAGGGAGAGAAGACGACGACGAAGTGAGAACGCAGAACGCAGAATGCAGAATGCAGAACGCAGAACGCAGAATGCAGAACGCAGAACGCAGAACGGTTCGCTAATACGTTCGTTTGGGATACCAGTCGGTGCCGCGTCCCTCGGGTGATAGATCGAGGATGTTCCAGAGTGGCCAGATCGAGTCCACGTGTCGCGGCTGGCCGTCGGCGTGTGCGTAGAGAAGCTCTGAACCCCAGAAGTGGTGGATGCCTCCGTTGCGTCGCACGAAGACGTTGATCATGGGCATCGGGGCTCCATCGGCATTCTCGGCCAGGTAGTCGACGTCGTAGGTCGTCTTGGCGGACGAGAGGAGGGGCACGTGGCGCCACCCACGGCCGCGAGCGAACTCGACGATGGCCTCGATTGGCGCCTTGGCGGCGACGACCAGCTCGACCCGGTCGCGCACATGTGGCGCCTGGGCGTCGAGGCCATCGATCAGCGACGTGCACATGGGACACGGACCGGCGCCGAACGGATAGCCCGGATTGTCGGTGTCGGGGCGAAACATGTAGCTGTAGATGACCAGCGTCTCCCGATCGGCGGAGAGCAGCTCGGACAGTCTCACGGTCTCGACCGCGCCATCCGACGTCGCACGCTCGAACGGGTAGTCCTCCTTGATCGGGCCGCCGACCGGCAGTTGGCGTCGCTGCTGCGCCACGTCCTCGATCTGCTGACGCATCGCAGCCTCGGCGGCCAGCAATCGATCCCGGGCCGCGCGGTAGTCCTCCGATTCGTTGGGGTAGCGGCGGTCGTGCATGGGCTTGGGCGACATGGACATGGGCGCGTCCTTTCAAAGCCTCTGATGACGTCGAGATGGGTGTGCGCGTTCCAGTCGAAATGATCGGCCATCGAGCGGCATGGCGCCAGCGGAAACCGCCGGCCCGCTCCGGTTGCTGTGATACCACCGCGCGCGAGCGTCGGGGCGAATTCGATTCGGATTTCGCGTCTCGGCGTCCCGCCGCGGCCTCAGTTGCATGAAATTCGCCGATTACTCCACCGACGGCTTCCACGACGAGATCTTCCTGCCCGATGGCACGCCTCGACCCGAGGTTCAGCTGCTCATCGACCGGATCGAATCGCTCCCGGACAACGAATTCCTCCGGCGTCACCGGGCGGCAGAGCGGGCTCTGCTGGGCATGGGGATCACGTTCAACGTCTACGGTGAGGACGCCGGCACGGAGCGCATCTTTCCGTTCGACATCGTCCCGCGCCCGGTCATGGCGGCGGAGTGGATCCGCCTCGAGCGCGGCCTTCAGCAGCGGATCCGCGCCCTCAACCTGTTCATCGACGACGTCTATCATGCGCAGCGCATCGTGCGAGAGGGCATCCTCCCCGAGGAGCTCGTCCGCTCGTCGCAGGGTTTTCTGGCGCCGTGCGTCGGACTCGACCCGCCGGGTGGCGTCTGGTGCCATGTGACCGGTACCGACCTCGTGCGCGACGGAGATGGCACCGTCTACGTGCTGGAGGACAATCTCCGGTGTCCATCCGGCGTCTCCTATGTGCTGAAGAATCGAGCGGTCATGAAGCAGACGTTCCCGGCGGTCTTCGAGGGCCTGGGCGTTCGACCGGTCGTCGACTACCCGAGCCGTCTGCTCGGCATGCTGGAGGGGCTCGCGCCTGTCGGTGTCGATCGGCCGACTGTGGTCCTTCTCACGCCCGGCGTCTACAACTCCGCGTACTTCGAGCACTCGTTCCTGGCTCAGGAGATGGGCGTCGAGCTGGTCGAGGGTCGCGATCTGGTCGTGTTCGACGACGCGGTGCACATGCGGACGACCCATGGGTTTCAACGCGTGGATGTGATCTACCGGCGTATCGACGACGATTTCCTGGACCCAGAATGTTTTCGAGACGACTCGCTGCTGGGAGTCGCCGGACTCATGGAGATCTATCGGGCCGGGCGCGTCACCCTGGCGAACGCTCCGGGCACGGGCGTCGCCGACGACAAGGTCCTGTACGCCTACGTGCCGAAGATGATCCGGTTCTATCTGGATGAGGACGCCATCATCCCCAACGTCCCGACGTATCTGTGCTGGGAGCCCGACGACCGCGCCTACGTGCTCGACCATCTCGACAGCCTGGTCGTGAAGAGTGCCAACGAATCCGGTGGCTACGGCATGCTGATCGGTCCGCATGCGACCGATCTCGAGCGCCGCGAGTTCGCCGCGCGCATCGCCGAGACGCCCCGGAACTTCATCGCGCAACCGACGCTCTCGCTGTCACGCGTGCCGACCCGCGTCGAGCATCGCTTCGAGGGCCGCCACGTCGATCTCCGACCGTACGTCCTGCACGGCACCGAGATCTACGTGATGCCAGGCGGCCTCACTCGCGTCGCGCTGCGACCCGGATCGCTCGTCGTCAACTCGTCTCAGGGAGGCGGAAGCAAGGACACGTGGGTACTCTCGTGACCGGGGCGCTTTCGATGGAACGGACATGCTGAGCCGCGTGGCTGATGCGATCTTCTGGATGAGCCGCTACATCGAGCGCGCCGAGAACGTGGCGCGGTTCGTCGACGTCAACCTCCACCTGATGCTGGACATGCCGGACGTGGAGGGGGAGCAATGGGACCCGCTCGTCAAGATCAGCGGCGGCGACACCGACTTCGACAGGCGGTACGGTGCGGCGACCAAGGCCGACGTCATCGAGTTTCTGACGTTCGATGGCGAGAACCCGAATTCGATCGTCGCCTGCGTCGCCAAGGCTCGCGAGAACGCCCGAACCGTTCGGGAGAGCATCTCGTCCGAGATGTGGGAGGAGATCAACGAATTCTACATGTCGGTTCATGCGGCCTCGTCTCGGGCGCGAGTCGAGCGCGAACCCCACGCCTTCTTCCAGGAGGTCAAGCGGACGAGCCACCTGATCGAGGGCACCAAGAACGAGACGATGCCGCACGGTGAGGCGTGGCACTTCAGCCGCCTGGGCCGCCTGATCGAGCGGGCGGACAAGACGAGTCGCATCGTCGACGTGAAGTATTTTCTGCTGCTGCCGTCGACTGACCACGTGGGATCGCCCGTGGATGACCTCCAATGGTCCGCGGTCCTGCGGTCGGCCAGCGCGCTCGAGGCCTATCGCAAGGCGCACGGGCTCGTCTCGGCCACACGAATCGTCGACTTTCTCCTGTTCGATCGGGCGTTCCCGCGGTCGGTCCGCTACTGTAGCGGTGGGGCACAAGACTCGCTGCATGCGCTGACCGGAACACCGGTGCGAGAGTTCAGCAATCCGGCTGAACGCGCGCTCGGTCGCCTGGTGGCCGAACTCGACTACGCTCGCGTCGACGAGGTGATCACCGCCGGCCTCCACGAGTTTCTCGACCTGGTGCAGACGAAGCTCAATCACGTGGGTGACTGCCTGCACGATCTGTTCTTCGCACTCAAGCCGGTGGACGCGGGAAGCCCGTCGCCGCTCTTCGACCAATGACCTACTGCGTCGCCATGAATCTGCGCGAGGGAATCGTCGGGCTGGCCGACACCCTCGTCACGTCCGGTCGCGAGACCAAGAATCTGAGGAAGGTCGAGCTGTATCACCCGCCCGGTGGCGCCATGTTCGTCATGACGTCCGGGCTGCGGTCGTTGCGCGACAAGACCCTGACCTACTTCGAAGAGGAGTTGGCCACGCGCGACGAGCCGTTCGGGCGCCTGTTTCGGGCCGTCAACCTGCTCGCCGCGCAGGTGCGCAAGGTGTCGGCGGAGGATCGCGACGCCATCGTCGAGAGTGGGCTCTCGTTCAACCTTCACGCGCTCATCGGCGGCCAGATGGGAGACGATCCGGAGCCGAAGCTCTACATGTTGTACCCACAGGGCAACTGGGTCGACACGGGACGGCTGGCCCCGTATCACATCATCGGCTCGACCGCCTATGGCAAGCCGCTGCTCGATCGGGCTCTCACCTACGAGGACTCGCTCGAGCACGGCTTCAAAGTTGGGTGCGTGTCGTTCGATTCGACGCGCATCAGTGCGGGCGACGTCGACCCCCCGGTCGACGTTGTGCTCTATCGCCGGGACTCGTTCGAGATCGTCGAGCAGCGGTTCGGCAAGGAGGACCTCGCGCCCCTGTCGGGGTGGTGGCTGGAGCGGATCCGCCGCGACCTGCAGGAGATCCCGGCGGCCTGGAGCGAGTCCGCGTTCGCCAAGCTGACGCCCACGCCGGGTCAGGGTGGGGGGCCGAACCAGCCGTGAGGCTCGCCGTTCGACACCACACGGAGTATCGCTACGACCGTCCGGTCGGGCTCGAGCCTCACGCAATCCGGTTGAGGCCCCGAGCCGACGCGACGGTCGAAGTCATCAAGTTTCGGCTGGACGTCGATCCGGCGCCCGCGCGTCTCGTAGAGAGCATCGATCCCGAGGGGAACCTGATTGCCCTCGCCTGGTTCAGCGGGACGACGGATGTGCTGCGCGTACGGACCGAGCTCGAGGTGGCAACGAGCCTGAGCGACCCGTACGCCTTCTTGCTGCTCGCCCCGGAACGCCGCTTGCCGTACGAGTATCCCGCGGGGCCGACCCGCCTGTTGGCCCCCTACCGCAACGAGCCGCACTCCGTGGCCGCGAGCGTTCGGGAATTCGCCGAACGGCAGGCCGAGGAGGCCGGTCGGGTCCCGACCGAGTTCTTGACCCTCCTGACCCGGACCCTCGCGAGCCGGCTGGATCTCACGACACGCGCCGCCGGGGGCCCCCGGCCCGCCGACCAGACCTTGTCGCTCGGCGAGGGCGCCTGCCGGGACACCGCCGTCCTGTTCGTCGACTGCTGCCAGGCCGTGGGGCTGGCAGCACGCTTCGTGAGCGGGTACGCTCATGGCGACGGTCGCGACTCGCACGAACTGCACGCATGGGCCGAGGCGTACCTGCCCGGCGGTGGGTGGCGCGGATTCGATGCGACCGAGGGTCTCGCGGTAGCCGATCGCCACATCCCGCTCGCGGCGGCAGCCGACCCCGCCGACGCTGCACCGATCAGCGGGACCTACCGGGGAGACGTGGCGTCGCCGACTCCCAGGCTCACGGTCGAGGTGACGCGCACGGATTAGGCCGCAGTACGGACGGAACGGGCACGGAACGGAAGGTCGTGTCGATGCACATTCGGACCTGGGAGCAGCGGTGGCATCCGTTACGTGGCGAGTGGGTGCTGTTCACCGCCCATCGGGGCGGACGGCCCTGGGTCGGCGAGACCCATCAGGTCGACGTGTCCGAGATTCCCTCGTACGATCCGACATGTGCCCTGTGCCCGGGCAACTCGCGCGTGCGAGGCGAGAACCCTCCATATCCGGGCGCGTACTGGTTTGCCAACGATCTGCCGACGTTCGGGCCGGATGCGCCCGACGTGTCGGATGCGCCGGATGTGCCGGACGGGGACCAGCTGTATCGCCGGCGGCCCGCCCGGGGGACCGCAGAGGTTCTCTGCTACCACCCGGATCACTCGAAGACATTTGCGCTGCTCGCCGAGGACCAGGCGGTCGATGTCGTCGCCCTCTGGAAGGCGCGGACCGAAATCCTCGCCACCCACCCGAGTGTGAACCACGTGCTGATCTTCGAGAATCAGGGATCGCTCGTCGGTACATCCAACCCACACCCGCACTGTCAGCTCTACGCCGGCGATCTGATCTACGGACATACCCTCAAGCACATCCGCACGAGCCGCGAGTACCACGAGCGCACCGGCCGCTTCCTGGCCCAGGCGATCATCGAACGCGAGGCGAGCCGGGAGATCTGTCGCAACGACGCCTACATGGCGTGTGTGCCCTGGTTCGCACACTACGCCTACGAGGTGTACGTTCTGCCTCTGACCCCGATGCGATCGCTCGCGGACGTCGACGACGTGTCGCCGCTTGCGGCGATTCTGCGTGACGTGACCATCCGGTACGACAACCTGTGGCACATGCGGATGCCCTACGTCATGGCTGTTCATCAGGCGCCGACTGACGGTCACGACTACCCGTGGTTCCCGTTCCACATCGCCTTTCATCCACCGCTCCGAAAGCCGGACACCCTGAAGTACCTGGCTGGACCGGAAATCGGAGGTGGATCGATGACCAACGAAACCGATCCGGACCGCACGGCGGCGGAGTTGCGTGCGGTTCCGGCGGCACGGTTCGGCGACCGATGAAGGAGCGACTGCGCGGCCTGCTCTGCGAGTTCGGCGTTGCCGTCCGAGACCGTGTGCTCGCGGCTCGCGATCGGCCGGATCGCGCCCACGTGACAGGCGAGACGCAGGCGGACGTCATCTATGGAATCGATCGAGTCGCCGAGTCCACGGCCGTCGATTGGATCGAACGGCACTGGCCGGCCGAGGAATCGATCCAGCTCGTCATGGAAGGCCTCGAGGCGCCGCGAACGATCGGCGCTGGTGCTCCCAAGTGGACCTGTATCGTCGATCCGATCGACGGCACGCGGTGCCTGATGACCGACAAGCGGTCTGCGTGGGTGCTCGTCGGGCTGGCGCCGTTCGGTGGCGGCTTGCAGGACATCGCCGTCTGCGCCATGACCGAGCTTCCGCCGACGCGGCAGGGGCGCTCCGATCAGGCGAGCGCGGTACGCGGGTGCGGCGTCGTTGCGGCGTCTTGCGACCTGCGCTCGGGCGAGTGGCTGCCGCTGAAGCTGCAACCCTCGCAGGCAACCGACTTCCGGCACGGGTTCGCCTCCCTGACGAAATTCTTCCCCGAAGGGAAGGCACGTATTGCGGCCGTGGAGGAGCAACTGTGGCACGAGCTGTACGGTGACTCGCGTGTGCCGATGGTCTTCGACGATCAGTACGTCAGCACGGGCGGGCAGATCTACGAGATCCTCGCCGGCCGCGACCGCATGGTCGGCGACATCCGGCCGTACGTGCTCACGCACTCCCTGGCGTGCCACCCGTACGACATCTGCACCGGCATGCTGATCCAGGAGGCCGGCGCGGTGCTCGAGGTGCCGACAGGCGGGCCGATCTCGGCGCCGCTGGACACCACCAGCGCTGTCGCCTGGGTGGGCTACGCGAATCCAACGCTGGCCGATCTGGTACGCCCGATTCTCGCGCGGCTGATCCGCGACCTGACGTGAGCGCCGTCGGTTCGGCGCCAGGTAGGCTCGACGTGATGGGCGGCGTCGCCGACTACAGTGGTGCGCTCGTGCTCGAAACCCCGATCCGGGCGCGAACGACCGTGCGCGTCGAGGCGAGCGACGACTATAGGGTCGCGAGTGCCGGCTACGGCGAGGTTCGGAGCGATTCGCTCGAGATGGCGAACGTCCCGACCTGGGCTCGCTACGTGCTGGGCTGCCTCCGCGTGTTCATGGACGCGAAAGACTGGTCTCCGTCGCGAGGCCTGAGCTTCAGCGTGCAGTCCCATGTTCCAACTGCGGTGGGTGTCGCCAGCAGCGCGGCGCTGGAGATTGCGACGCTCCGGGCGCTGGCTGAGCTGGCCGGCCGTGAGTTCGAAGGTGTCGAGATCGCTCACCTGGCGAGGCGAGCCGAGAACGAGCAGGTTGGCGCGCCCTGCGGGTTGATGGACCAACTCACTTGCGCATTCGGATCCCCAGGGACACTGCTGCCGATCCTCTGTCGACCCGACGTGCTGATGCCGGCGGTACCCCTGCCGGAGGGTGTAACGGTCGTCGGTTGGTCGACCGGCGTCGCGCACGACGTGATGGGCGCGGCATACGCCACGGCGCGTGCGGCCGCCTTCATGGGGAAGCGTGTACTCGAAGCGCGATTCGGCCAGCGATACGACTACACCTCTGAGGTCGAGTCGGTGGACGAGGTCTTGGACGAGCTGCCAGAGCGAATGCTCGGGGGCGATTTCGTTGCACGTCATGGCGGTGTAGACGACCCGTTGAGCACCATCGTGCGGGACCGCCAGTATCCTGTGCGGGCAGCTACGCGTTTCCCGATCGAGGAACACCGGCGTGTCAGACACGTCATGACGCTACTCGAGATCGGGCAGCTGGAAGAGATCGGTGACCAAATGCGGGCTTCGCACGAGGCGTACGGAGCGATGGGGCTCGGCGCCGCAGAGGCGGATCGACTCGTGAGTCATGTCCAGGCGCTCGGCCCATCGAGGGGCTTCTACGGGGCCCGGATCAGCGGCGGCGGGAGCGGCGGCACGGTCGTCGTGCTCGCCGACCACGATGCCGCCGCACGGCTCCCCGACCCGGTGATTCGTTGATCGGCGCGCGCCTTGGTCCGAGGACCACGCTATAATCGGGATACTTTCCACCGCGGTTCCGGTAGACGATGCGAGATCTCGTGAAGACGACGGCTATCGACGCCGTGGGGGCCATGCGTGAGGGGACCCTGACCAGCGCAGCGCTCGTCGAGGCATGTCTCGAGCGAATCGCCGAACGCGATGGTGACCTGCGCGCCTGGGCGTTCGTCGATCCAGACCTTGCCCTGTCCCAAGCCCGGTCGCGTGACGCAGAGTCCCCACGCGGGCCGCTGCACGGTATCCCGATCGGGATCAAGGACATCATCGAGACCGTGGACATGCCAACGGCGTACGGGTCGCCGGTGTATGCCGGGCATCGACCTGGAACCGATGCCGCGGTCGTGGACCTGCTCAGGGAGGCCGGCGCGGTCATCCTCGGCAAGACGCACACCGTCGAGTTTGCCGGCGTGGGTCGCACGCCGCCGACCCGCAACCCGCATGATTTCGAGCGTACGCCCGGCGGATCGTCATCTGGCTCGGCCGCCGCCGTCGCCGATCTGATGGTGCCCATGGCGCTCGGCACCCAGACCGGTGGCTCGGTGATCCGGCCGGCGTCTTTCTGTGGCGTGTGCGGCTTCAAGCCGACGTTCGGAACGGTGCCGATCCGCGGTGTGCGGCCCTACGCTCCGAGTCTGGATACCATCGGATTCTTCGCTCGTCAGGTATCGGACCTGGCGGTCCTCGGTCATGTGCTGGGCTCGCTCCCCGATGAGCCCCTTCCACGGATTGGCCTCGACGCGCTGCGGATCGGTCTGTTGCGCACGACGCTCTGGGAGGCGGCGACGCTCGAGACTCGCCAATCGGTTGAATGTGCCGCCGCACGCCTCTCGGGGGCCGGCGCGTTCGTCGGTGAGGTCGAGCTTCCAGAGTTCGAGTCTCTCATCGAAGCGCAGGACACGCTGATGCACGGTGAAGGACGGTCTGCGCTCGCGTCGGAGTTTCGGCGATTTGGCCGCGAGCTGCACCCCGACATTCTCGACGAGGTGCAGAACAGTCGGGGGATCACGTCGGAAAAGATGCGGTGGGCGTACGACGTCGTCGGAACCATGCGACCACGTGTCGATCAAGCGCTGTCGAACTGGGACGCATGGTTGACGCCGGCGGTGCTTGGCGTGGCGCCGCGCGGACTCTCGTCGACGGGGGAGGCCACGTTCAATCGGCCGTGGACCGCGCTGCAGACGCCGGCCGTCACGGTGCCGGTACCTCGCGAGGTCACCGCGCTGCCCGTCGGTGTGCAGCTCGTCGCGCGGAGGTACGAGGATGTGCGGCTGCTCGCGGCAGCGTGGGCGCTCGAGCGCCTGTTGAGCCGAGGCGCGCACGGGCAGCTCGGGGGCATCGAGGACATCGAAGGACTCGGACGACAACCAGGTGGAACGCAACAAGGAGCGATCTGATGACACATAGAGCTCGATTCGGACAGGCGTGCGTCGTGGTCGGCGCACTGATCGGGGTGAGTGCGACCGTCGCGTTGGCGCAGAACCACGCGCCGAACCCGTACTCGACGGTCGAGGGCATCTGGGGCACGCTGCCCGAAGGACGGACGTGGGGTTCGACGAGCGCGGTCTACCCGGCGAAAGACGGCAATGTCTGGGTGGGCGAGCGATGCGGAGAGAACACGTGCGTCGGACACGACGACCTGGACACGATCCTGCTGTTCAGCAAGGACGGCACGCTCATCAGGAGCTTCGGCGCCGGACTGATTGTCTGGCCCCACGGGATGCACGTCGATTCTGATGGCAACGTCTGGGTCGCCGATGCGCGCGGCGAGGGCGGTCGGGGTCACCAGGTCCACAAGTTCAGCCCGGAGGGCGAGCTGCTGATGAGTCTGGGCAAGGCGGGCGTCGCGGGCGGCGGCCCTGATGCCTTCAACCAGCCATCCGACGTCCTCGTCGCGCCCGATGGGTCGATCTTCGTCGCCGACGGGCACGGCGCCGGTGACAGCAACCGCATCGTGAAGCTCGCCGCCGACGGCACGTTCATCAAGGAGTGGGGCGAGACGGGCCAGGCCGACGGTCAGTTCCGCGATCCGCACGCGCTGGCAATGGATTCGCAGGGGCGCCTGTTCGTCGGCGACCGCAAGAACAATCGTCTCCAGATCTTCACGCAGGATGGAGAGCATCTCGACACCTGGACGCAGTTCGGCAGGCCGAGTGGCCTGTTCATCGACGGCAACGACATCCTCTACTCCGCCGATTCCGAGTCGACGACCGGTGGCTCGATTCCCAATGTGGGTTGGAAGCGGGGCATTCGGATCGGCAGCGCCAAGGATGGTCTCGTCACGGCGTTCATCCCCGACCCCGAGTGGACGTTGGAGATTCGAGGAACGACCGCGGCTGAAGGCGTGGCCGTCGACGACGAGGGAAATGTGTACGGCGCGGAGGTCGGCCCGAGGATGCTTCGGAAGCATGTGAAGCAGTAGGGCGGTGAGTGTGAGTGAATGCTGAATGGCGAATGCTGAATGGTGAATTAGTGGATGGTCGGTGTTGAATGGTGCTCCCTCATTCCTCATTCGGCATTCCTCATTCAACATTCAACATTCCACTAACCACCACTTACCAGGTACCGGTTCATCGTGTTCGAACGCTATCTCTCGGCGCGCGAGGCTGAGTTCGGCCGGATTCCGGCCGGACGGCAGCGACTGCTGGAACGGCTGTCGGGGTTCATCGAGGGCCGGGCACTGGCGGGGGAGCCTGCACGCCTGACGTTTATTTGCACGCACAATTCGCGTCGAAGCCATATCGCTCAAATCTTCGCTCTCGCGGGGGCACACCGATTCGGGATCGACGGTGTACAGGTGTTTTCCGGTGGCACGGAGGGCACCGCGATCAGCCTGGCAGCCGTCGAGGCCCTCCGACGCACCGGTCTTTCGATCCAGATCGCAGTGGGTGGGGATAACCCGACGTACGAGGTTGGCGCAGGGGCGGCGTGGCCCTCCATCCTCGCGCGTTCGAAGCGTTTCGACGATGGGATGAATCCGAGTGAGGGCTTCTGCGCGGTGATGACCTGCCGCGACGCGAGCGACGCGTGTCCCGTCGTTCCCGGCGCCGATCTCCGCTTGTCGATTCCCTACGATGATCCGAAGGCGTTCGACGGCACGCCGCAAGAGGGCGAGCGGTACGACGAGCGCTGTCGGCAGATTGCGAGGGAGATGCTGTACGTGTGCTCGCGAGTAAGGAAGGGCGAGTAGGGCCAGTGGGGCAAGTGGGGCGAGTGGGGGAAGTGGGGCAAGTGGGGCAAGTGGGGCAAGTGGGGCGAGTGGGGCGAGTGGGGCGAGTGAGAGCAGCGTGACAAGGGCTTGTCCCTACTAGCCCTACTCGCCTTACTCGCCTTACTCGCCTTACTCCCGCACCGTCACCTTGACGTGCGCGTTCGTCCAGCAGCACTGCGAGCCGCCGCCGCCGTTCCGGGAGACATCGTTGGCCTGGAGGCGAATCGTGTATTCTCCGGGCTCACCGAACGTGGCGGTTGTCGACGCGGTGCCCTCCGCCTCGTCGACGTCGGGCGCGGCCTCGGTGAACATCACCTCACCCGGGCCTCGGTACTTGCTCCAGAAGAGCCGAACCGGCGCGCCTTCGAGCGGCCTCCGGTTCGAATCGGTCACGGCATCGTCGCTGGCGTTGACCGCCAGGGTCAGCGGCTCGTCGACCGTCGCCTCGTACTCGGCCGTGAAGCCGGTGGGTGGACCCTGGTGCGCAGAGCCGTCCGGGGTGAACGTGATGGAAGGCGGCGTGTTGCCCTGGGCCATGTCGCGGTAGGGCTCGACCTCCCAGAGCGGATCAAGGCCCATCGGGATCTCAGTGATCTTGTCGTTGGCCACGATCGTCCAGACAATCTTGCTGGAACCGAAGTCCGCCGGAAGCTTGATGGCAAACACGCCCCAGTGACGCCGTGGCAAGAAGTGCGTCGGCTGTCCCAGGTCGGGCCCGCCCGGCTCGAGCCGGTTGTTCGGCCCGACAGGGATGTCGAGTGTCTGCGTCATGTTGCGGTTGAAGTAGCCCACTAGCAGGCTGACCGAGCCGTCGGGTTCTTGAACCAACCCTCGTACGCTGCCGTGACCGCCTGGCCCGAGTTCTTCGCAGGCTCCAGCGGAAGCTGCGCCGTCGCGGGAGTCGCCAGAGCGAGGGCCGCCACGCCCAAGGCGGCAGCGGCACCGAGTCGGACCGTTCGGGATCGACGAGCGCGCATAGCTGGACTCCGTTGCATGTCGGGGGAAGGGCGTGGGCGCGACCGCCGCCGGGGAGCGAGGTCGCCCGGAGGGGCCCGGGTGACGCGGGTCCCTCCGGAACCGAATCGTCGCTTACTCCTGGTCGTTCGTCGACTCCCTGGCGAGCTTCGCCTTGCGCTCGGCCACGGCAGTGTCGAAGTCTTCCTGGCTCATGTAGGTGACGTTGACCCAGGCGTGCGCCATCTCGTCAACCGTCCGGTCGCCCCAGCCGACCCACTGGGTGGGATCCGGGTTGTCGCGATTGGCGGCCGTGTTGTCGTGCCACGAGGTGAAGCGCAGGACCGTGCCCTTCGGCAGCAGGGGAGCCACATCGTCGGCGTAGACGTAGTTGTTGTGCCAGTCGAAGTGGTAGTTGGAGACGTGGCTGAGCACCTCGGTTCGCCCATCGGGCAGGATCGCCTCCATCATCATGCCCTTGCCGCGCAGGTGCATGTGCGGCTGGAAGTTCTCGATCCGACCGGCCTCCTTCATGACCTGGAAGCCCTGATGCGTCGTCACCGTATTGGGCGGGATGTCGAGGCCACGGGAGCCGCCGGCGATCGCATGGTAGAGCCCGAGACGCTGGCGATGCTGGGGCGTCTCGTCCTGGGGATAGAAGTAGATGGCCAACTCGACTTGGTCCGTCAGTTCCTCGCCCACGGAGTGATAGTGGATGTCCCAGACGATGTTGGAGCCGGGAAGCATCAGCTTTCCGCTGTTCGGCCGCATGAGTTCGCCCTGCTTGCCGATGGCCCATTCCATGAAGAGTCCCGAGTCGGTCGCCAGGTCGTCATCCGGGGCGTTCGACTGCCAGGCATCGGAGTCCTCGTCCTGCTGGAGCCGCGCGAGTGCGTGATGCGTGATCCTCCGACCCGCCGGTGTCGAGGGACGGATCTCGATCGCTCGCACCCAGCGCGCCTCGGTGAGGCCCGTCGGAACGACAGGTCGGTACCACACGTCCGACGCCTGCTCCGGCATGGTGTAGGCCGGCGACCGAATCACCAGGTCCGGCTCACCGAACTGATCGGCGAAATTCCACTCCTCGCCGCTGGGCCACGCGACTGGCGCCGGCAGGTCAGCCGCGGCGCCCATCGGTGCGCCGGCGTCAACCCATCGGACGATGGTGTCGATCTGGTCGTCGCTCAGAGAGCGATCGTTCTTGAAGTCCTGGAATGCCGACCGTCTTGTCGATGTGCCACGGGGGCATCTCGCGCGACGCCACGGCCGCCTTGATGGCTCGTGCCCACGGTCGGACCTCCTGGTACGACTCGAAAGACATGGGTGCCATCGAACCCTCTCGGTGGCAGGCCTGACACTTGTTCTGAAAAATGGGGGCGACGTCCTTTGTGAACGTCACGTCGGCGTCGGCTGGTCCGGCCACCGCCACTGCTGGTGCCGTGACAATCAGCATACCCGCCAGCATCGCTATCGACGCTATCGACGCCAGCATCCCGCCGAGCTTCCAGGACGCGTTCATGCATAGCCTCCTTGGCCGTCTAGTCTGCGCCGGACCCGCCCGCAGGGCATACCACACCTGGCAGGGGCTGTTTGAGCATTGATCCGCCCTACCTTACCATCGGTTCGGTGTTCGGGTCCAGGGATGGGAAATCTCCTATACTCTGTGGCTTGTGAGCCGCAAGACACCAAATCGGAGGGCACGTGCCCTACTCCGCAAGGCGCCGAGTGATGCCTGAGCAAACCGCTGTCGTGACCGGAGCCGCGCGCGGGATCGGCCTCGCGGTCGCCGAGGCTCTGCTGGCCGCCGGCTGGACCGTCGTGGGGCTCGACGTGGATGAGCCGACGCTCTCGGTGACGGGCCAGCGGCTCGCCGACGGCGGCGCCTTCACGCCGATGGCCGGGGATCTGACCGACCCCGAGGTGGTGGCGCGGCTCTTCAGTGAGATTCGCGCGGCGTGCGGCGGGGTCGACCTGCTCGTCAACAACGCGGGCACCTGCTTCATGAACGACTTCGTCGACATCTCGCCGGCGGAGCTTCGCCGGCAGGTGGCCATCAACTTCGACAGTGCGTTCTACTGCTGCCAGCAGGCCATCCCGCTCATGCTGCCGCGGAGCGGCATCAAGAAGATTGTCAATATCTCGTCGAACGGCGCGTACAACTTCGACGTGTTCGATCCGGCGCACTATCGGGCGAGCAAGGCCGCGCTCGACAACCTGACCAAGCACCTGGCCCGTCGCTTCGCCAAGGAAGGCATCGTGGTGAACTCCATCGCGCCGGCGATGACGCGCACCGATCTCTTCGACGTCGTCGAGCCGGACGTGCTGGAGCTCGCAATCGCGGGGATGCCACAAGGAAAACCGATGGAACCAGAGCAGGTGGCTGCCTGGGTGGCCTTCCTTGCGTCACCTGCCGGAGAGATCGCGAGCGGGAACGTGATCATCCTGAACCAGGGGCGGGATGTTCGCTAACCAGCGTAACCAGAGTCCTGGTATCCTGCGCGCATGATCTCGCATTCGCGCTGCCCCCGACGGATATCTGTTGGGGGTCGTTGAGCCTAGTCTGCCTATGGAGGTGCATCCAATGGCCCGCCTGCATCACGTCGCACACACCTCGGTGTTCCTGGTCTGTCTTGGCATCGGCGTCTTGCTGAACGCGCCGGTCGTTCAGGCTCAGGTCCCGGGTGATGTGTTGTTCACCTGGAACGAGGACCTCGGTGGGACCGATACCTACAATTCCATGAAGGTCAAAAACGGAATGGTCGTGGTCGCCGGGACGACGGACGTGTCAGGTTCCGAGGATGTGGTCCTCGCGCAGTACACGACCGCAGGAGGGTTTGGCTTCGATCCGGCCTTCAACGGGGGCGCCCCGATCATTCACGATCATGCCGTTGGACCTGGTCAGGACAGCTTCGGTGACTGGGTCGACGTGGATGGTATCGACACGAATGGTGACCAAGTCGACGACGACTACGAGATCTATGTCGGTGGGACGGTCTTCGGGGCGGCGGCATTTGCCGGCGCGCTGAAGTTCTCCAGTACCGGCGTTCAAGATTTGGGATGGGGGGCGTTCAACGGTGAGTCTCTGCTGTGCGCCGACGCGTTCGGTCCAGACGGGTTCGCCACAGATGCGGGAGAGGTCTTCGCCACCGGTGAACGCATCGTCTTCCCGCTCGTTGATTCATATTTCTATACCGGGAAGTTCCTGGCGACCGGTATTGCCGATGCGGGATTCGGCCCCGGTGGTTGCCAGGAAGAGATTCTGGCCGGTGGCATCGAACGGGGCGTCGCGACGATGGACTATGACGGCAACATCCTCACGGTGGGGAACACGTCACAGGCTACTGGCCTCGATGTCCACCTGATTCGGTACATGAACAACGGTGCGCTGGATGCGACCTTCGGTGGCGGGACGGGCAAGGTCACCACCGTCTCGATCACGGTGGGTGGCATCGGGTACCTCCCCCACGTCATGGATGGGGTCGTGATGAAACGCAACAATGCCAGGCGCATCGTGGTCGCAGGGCTGGGCATCCTCCCTGGTGGGTTGAGCCAGGAGCTGTTCCTGGTGCGCTACCGCGGCAACGGCAATCTCGACACCGCCTTCGGTGTGGCCGGCACCGGCGTCGTCAATGACAGCCTCGGCCTGGCCAGCATCTCGCGATCGCGGTGACGGTTGACACGAACCTGAACATTATCGTGGCCGGCAATATCCCGACCGGCATGTGGATCGCGCGCTACGACCCGCTTGGCGTGCTCGACCCCGGTTTTGGGGTGGGCGGCGTGGTCACGACGGCCGGAAACGAAAAGGTCAGCGACGTCCTGATGCACCCGAACGGTCTCGATATCGTCATCGTCGGGAGCGACAACAACGATGGGTTGATCATGCTCTTCAAGGGCTGAGGTCAGGCGTAGAACGCCGGCGCCTTCCGCAGCCCGGGCCACTGGGCCGGATCGTGCCCGTAGATGATCAACGCACGCTGGCGCTCCGCCATGGCGAGCAGCCGCTCGGCGCTGGCCCTGGCGCGCGGCGGATCCCAGGCGGTCCGGAACCCTTCCTCCACCTCGGTCGGGCGCGAGATGGCATCGCCGGCGATGAGCACCGCGCCGGTTTCGGGAAGGTGCAACAGGAGGGAGAGATGGCCGGGGGAGTGCCCCGGCGTCGACAGCACCCGCAGTCCGGGACAGAGTTGCGTGTCGGTGTCAACGAGACGGTAGGCGAGATCCGGCCAGGTCATCGGGGTCCGGTCCTCGAAGTAGCGCGGGCGCTCGAGGGCCCGTTCGGCTTGACCGATCACGATCGGCGCACCGGCGAAGTCGGCCAGGCCGCCGACGTGGTCGACGTCGGTATGCGTCAAGACGACCAACGTGATGGCGTCGGCCTGAACGCCAACGCGGGCCAGTTGGCCGGCCGGAAGGTTCTCGGGGTCGAGATGCAGGACACGCCCGAAGCTGCCCAAGCCATCCCGCTTGGAGGCGGCCTCGGCGTCGTCGGCATAGGCGGCGGGGAAGCCGGTGTCGACGAGGATCTGCTGTCCGTCGTTGGTCTGGATGAGAAAGCCTTGAATTCCGATGATCCGAGCGTTCTCGTGCACCTGAAAGAGGCCGTAGTCCAGCACGTAGAGGCGGCGAACATCCGTCGGAAGCGTCGGGTCAGGCGTCATCGGCGGGCTCTTCGGCGCAGTCTGACTGCGTTGGCACGGTCGAGGCCAGGATCGTCGGTCGCGGCGTGAAAGTCAAAAGCCACCCACTGTTCGCGTACCTCCTCGAGGCGACCGCGGCTCGCCCCGATGCCGTACTGGGGTTCTCGCTCGCCACCCCGCCGCGGCTACGCGAGTTCCTCGCCGACCTCGACCCGGATCTGTCGCTCGACTGGTCGAACGAATCGTTCCAGGGACGGCACGCGCTGAGGGAGCAGGTCCTGGCGCGCGCGGGCCTCGCGAGCGTGTGCTCCCCCGACGACGTCGTCATCACGGCTGGTGCGGCCGAGGCGAACTTCCTCGCGTTCACGCAACTCGTCCAACCAGGCGACGAGGTGGTCATCGAGCAGCCCGGGTGGCCGCAGCCGTTCGCCCTTGCCGAGGCCATCGGTGCGCGGGTGAAGGTGCTCAGGCGCCCCGAGGAGCGGGCGTGGCGATTTAGCGTGGACGAGTTAGAGACGCTCGTCACCGACCGAACTCGGGTGATCTTCTTGTCCAACCCGAACAACCCAACCGGTCAGGTGCTGAACGACCGCGAGCTTCGCGAGGTGGTGGGTGTGGCCGAGCGGGTCGGTGCGCACGTCCTGTGCGACGAGGTGTACGCCGGGCTGGAGTGGGACGGACCCAGGGCCCCCGCCGTCGCCGGCCTGTACGACCGAGGCATCAGTACGGGCAGCGTCTCGAAGACGCTGGGACTTCAGGGCGTGCGGATCGGCTGGCTGATCTGTCGCGACGCTGGCGTCGTGTCCGATGCTGTCGTGCTGCGCGAGGACACGAGCGAGATCATGAACGTCCTGGGAGAAGCCATCGCCGAGATCGCCTTGAGGCCCGATCGGTACGACGTGGCGCTGTCGAAGGCACGTGTCGAAGGGCACCGCAATCTGGCGATGATGCAGGCCTACATCACCGGTCGCGCCGAGCTCTCCTGGCAACGTCCATCTGCCGGTTTGATCGGTCTCTGTCGACTGGACATCGAGATGCAGGCGGAGGCCTTCGCCCGTCGATTGCTCGGTTCGCCCTACCGGACGTTCGTCATCCCAGGCACCGCCTACGGATGCCCGCAGCATCTCCGACTGGGCGTCGGGGGCGGGGGAGCGGTCAATCTGGAGCGTGGGCTGAAGCGTCTGTCACAGCTGCTCGATGATCTCGGGAGCCCAGAGCGCGAATAGTGGCGGGGTCCGTGAGGAGAGGTATCCTGGGTCCACGGTTATGGAGCGCAACGTCCCAGACACAGGTCACCTGATCCGCTACGGACCACCGTTCGCGCCGTTCCTGGTACGGCGAGCCAAGGGCTCGTACGTCTACGACGGGGACGATCGCCCGCTGCTGGATTTCACGTCGGGGCAGATGTGCGCGATCCTCGGTCACAATCACCCGGACATCCTGGCGGCGATGCGCAAGGCGATGGACGAGTCGATCCATCTCTTCAGTGGCATGCTCTCGCCGCCAGTCGTGGAGCTCGCGGGCGCGCTGTGCGCGCTGCTGCCGACGTCCCTTTCCAAGGCACTCTTCCTCAGCACCGGCGCCGAGTCGAACGAGGCGGCTCTCAGGCTGGCGAAGCTCCACACGGGTGGTTTCGAGGTCGTGGGGTTCCTCGGCTCCTGGCATGGTCTGACGACCGGGGCGGCATCCGTCACCTACTCGGCGGGTCGCCGGGGCTACGGTCCCTCCGTGCCAGGCTCACTGGCGCTGCCGGCGCCCAACAGCTACCACTGTCCTATCGCGCACTGCTCGACGACGTGCGACATGACGTGTCTCGAGACCGGTTTCGACGCGCTGGATCAGCAGTCGGTCGGTTCGTACGCCGCGATTCTCGTGGAGCCCATCCTGGGCGCAGGCGGCATCATCGAGCTGCCGCTCGGGTACCTGGCGAGGCTGCGCGACAAGGCCCACGAACGCGGAATGCTGCTGGTGCTCGACGAGGCGCAGACGGGGATGGGCCGGACGGGTGATCTGTTCGCGTTCGAGCGTGACCAGGTCGCGCCGGACGTGCTCACGCTGTCGAAGACGCTCGGTGCCGGAACTTCCGTTGGCGGCGACGGTCACGACGGAGGCGATCGAGCAGCGGTGTCACGAGCGAGGCTATCTGTTCTACACCTCGCATGTCTCCGATCCGCTGCCAGCTCAGGTGGGCCTCGCGGTGGTGCAGGTGGTGCTGCGAGATGCACTGGCAGCTCAGGCGCGCACGCGAGGCGCGCAGCTGAAGTCAGGCCTCGAGGAGCTGCAGTGTCGTCACGAGTGCATCGGGGACGTGCGCGGGCGAGGACTGCTCCTCGGACTGGAGCTGGTATCCGACCGAGAAAGACGGACGCCTGCGGTTCGGCTGGGCGCCAACGTCACGCGCCGCTGCCTGGAGCTCGGTCTCCACATGAACGTCGTCCAGCTGCCGGGCGCGGCGAGCGTCTTCAGAATCGCTCCGCCGTTGACCGTCACGGCCGATGAGATTGACACCGGTCTCGGCATCCTCGATTCGGCCCTGGCCGAGTGCGTCGCGGCGAACGACTGGAGCGAGTCGCCGTGAAGCGCTATCTCGAGACACGGGTCGCGCAGGACGTCGCGACCGTCTTCTCGGGCTTCGACGGACCGGAAGCCAACCTGTTGTAGAAGGTTCGCGGCCACGACGTGAACCGTTCAACGCTCGGAGGACTCATGCGATCTCGCCAGACGTCTCCGCCATCCGCCGCCTGTGTTCGCCCGGCGCGCCTCTCGAGCACGTGGCGTGCCGCGGGCGTGCTGACGCTGGGCATGGGGCTCGCCGCGTGCCAGTCGTCGCCCGGCCCGGCGCGCGAGGCGCTGTCGGCACCGCCGCCTGGCGCGCTGGTGTGCGAGTACAAGGTGGACCCCCTCGGTCTCGACGTCGCCCGGCCTCGCCTCAGCTGGATGATCGACTCCCAGGACCGAGGCTGGATGCAGAGTGGCTACCAGATTCAGGTCGCCGGAAGCCGTGATGATCTGCAGGCGGAGCGCGACCTGGTGTGGGACTCCGGCCAGGTGGAGTCGGACGAGTCGATTCATCGAGAGTACGACGGTGAGGCGCTCGCGTCGAGCCAGGCGTACCACTGGCGGGTGCGCGTGTGGGCCGGCGGTGATGAGCCATCGCCCTGGAGCGAGCCGGCGGTCTGGGAGATGGGACTGCTCGATGCGAGCGACTGGTCGGCCCGGTGGATCACGCCGGATCGCGACGAGGACGCGACCACGGCTCAGCCCTCACCCATGCTGCGGCGGAGCTTCGACGTCGACGGCGACGTCCGGTCGGCCCGGTTGTATGTCACCAGCCTCGGGCTCTACGAGGTCGCCATCAACGGCCAGCGGGTTGGTGAGGATCTGTTCACGCCCGGCTGGACAGCCTACCGGAGTCGGCTCCAGTACCAGACCTACGACGTGAGTGACCACCTGCACCAGGGACCTAATGCGATCGGCGCCACGCTGGGTGATGGCTGGTACCGGGGCGTGATCGGTTTCGAGGAGAAGCGCAACTACTACGGCGACCGTCTGGCTCTGCTGGCGCAGCTGCGGATCGAGTACGCGAGCGGCGACGTCGCGACCATCGTCACCGACGCGGACTGGACGTCGACCACGGGGCCGATTCAGGCGTCAGACATCTACATGGGCGAGGTCTACGATGCCAGGCTCGAGCGGCCCGGCTGGACCCTCGCCGACTACGACGCCTCGGCCTGGCAGGGTGTGCGGACGCTGGAGGCGCCAGCCGCCGAGTTGTTGGCCCCGGAAGGCGTGCCGGTGCGCCGCATCGAGGAGGTGGCGCCGGTCGAGATTCTGCGGACTCCGACAGGCGAGACCGTGTTCGACCTGGGGCAGAACATGGTGGGGTGGGTCAGGCTGACGGTCGACGCGCGCGGTGCAGCCCCAGGACACGTCATCACGCTTCGCCATGCCGAGGTGCTCGATCGCGACGGCAACCTGTATACCGACAACCTGCGCGCGGCCAGGCAGGAGGTGCAGTACATCCTGGCGGGAGACGAGTCGCGGACGGACTTCGAGCCCCACTTCACCTTCCAGGGCTTTCGCTACGTGGCGGTCGATGGGTACCCCGGCGAGCCCTCGCTCGACGATCTCGTGGGCGTGGTGATCCACTCCGATCTCGAGCTGACCGGAGAGTTCGAGGTCTCCCACCCGATGCTCCAGCAGCTCCAGCACAACATCGTCTGGGGACAGAAGGGGAACTTCCTCGACGTGCCGACCGACTGTCCGCAGCGCGACGAACGGATGGGATGGACCGGCGACGCCCAGGCCTTCGCCCGCACCGCCACCTTCAACATGGGCGTCGGGCCGTTCTTCACACGCTGGCTCGGCGACCTCGCAGCCGATCAGTATGAAAATGGCAGCATCCCGTTCGTCGTGCCCGACGTGCTCAGCACCGAGTCGAGCGGCGCCGGGGCGGCGGGCTGGGCGGACGCCGGCGTGATCATTCCCTGGACCCTGTACCTCGCATACGGCGACGAGGGCATTCTCGACCGCCAGTACGAGAGCATGAGGGCGTGGGTCGAGTTCGAGCGCGCACGGGCGGGCGATGATTTCATCTGGACGGGTGACTTTCACTTCGGCGACTGGCTGGCCTACAGCACCACGGACCCGGCCTATCCGGGCGCCACGACCAGCACCGATCTCATCGCGACCGCCTTCTTCGCTCACTCGAGTGACCTTCTGTCGAGGGCGGCACGAGTGCTCGGACGCGAGGCGGACGCTCGCGAGTATGCGGCGCTCTTCGGCGACATCGCCGTCGCGTTTCGTCGCGAGTTTGTCACCGAGACGGGCCGGGTCGGCGAGAACACGCAGACGGCCTATGCCTTGGCGCTGATGTTCGACCTCCTGCCAGAAGCCCAGCGAGGCGAGGCGGCGAGACGCCTCGCCGCCGACGTGCGGTCGCGCGGTGATCACCTGACGACCGGATTTCTCGGTACGCCATACCTCACCGACGTGCTGACGCGCTTCGGGTACCTGGATGTGGCCTACGATCTGCTGCTCCAGGACACCTATCCCTCGTGGCTGTATCCAGTAACGCAAGGGGCGACCACGATCTGGGAGCGCTGGGACGGCCAGAAGCCGGATGGCACCTTTCAGACGGCGGGGATGAACTCGTTCAACCACTACGCCTACGGTGCGGTGGGCGACTGGATGTACCGCGTCGTCGCCGGACTCGACACCGACCCGTCCCGACCGGGCTACAAACGCCTGCGCATCCGCCCGCGCCCAGGCGGGGGCCTGTCGCACGCCCGGGCCACGCTCGCGACGATGTACGGGATTGCGGAATCAGGGTGGCGCGTGGACGGAGACCGCTTCACGCTGCGAGTCGTCGTGCCGGCGAATACGACCGCCATGGTGCGCATTCCGGCGCCGTATGCAGAGCTGACCGAGGGGGGCGTAGCGGTTCAGGACGCCGAAGGCATCACGAGCGTCTCACGCGAGGACGGCGAAGTGGTGGTCGAGGTGGGATCGGGAACGTATGCGTTCGAGGCGTTCCCGTAGAACGGTGTCACGTGCTTGGGGAGGGCTAAAATCTCCACAACTTCGTGTACTTGACCACGAAGCCTCGGTTCGAGATGCGCGGGAACCCGCGCAAGTCGGTGTCGCGTCCCTCGCTGTAGACGACGAACAGGTCGCTTCCCGGCTCGTACTCCCAGCGCAGGCGGACGTTCGAGCTGAGCGAGTCGCGCGATGAGTTGAACTGGAGCAGCGCGCCCACGAACAGACGCGGGGACAACGTGTAGGTGACGCGGCTGCTGAGCAGCGTCGTCGTGAACGAACCTTCGACCAGATCGATCCAGTTTTGCTGCACCCTCGGCTCGAGAGACAGCTTGGGCGAGACCTCGATGCGACCGCTCACGTTCACGAACTGGTGATCCCCGCTGAAGAAGGAGCCGCCGCCGTAGCTCACTCGACCCGACAGACGGCGTTGCGGCCCAAAGAAGTACGTCGCGTTCCAGTCCGTGTAGTTGTAGCCGCCGACCGGCAGGACCACGTCGTCGGCGATCTCGAACTCGTCCGGCAAGAACTCGTACGTATCGGAGACGTTGAAGAAGAAGCGGTCGGCATTCTCGAACTCGATCTGAAAACGGCCTTGCAGCTCGCGAGTCTCGAGGGTCCCGGTGGACGCACCTGTCACGTAGTTGAAGCTGGTCTGGTACTCGAATCGCCGAATGGCCTGAATCGATGGCGCCCGCGGCGTGAATCTCACGTCCGCTCGATTCTGACGGAAGTCCTGTCGCCGCAGAAACCCCACCTCCGGATTGAAATCGTCGCCGACGAACAGATGGCTGTAGCCGAAGCCGTAACGGTCGCCGTTGTTGCGCACCCGCGTCTGATAGCTGATCTCGTTGCCGGCGCGCCCCGGGGTGCTCGTGGCGGCGTAGTACGTGTCGATGTTCAGATTCTGGAAGAACGAGAAGTTGGCATCGATGCCGAACGCCTGGTTCGCTCCGGCGACGCCGTCTTTGCCGACCGACCGATTCGTCGCCATGACGCCGATCGTGCTCCGGCGGAAGATGTCACGGCGAAGTCGAACCACGGTGAAGTTCGTGGACTGCGCCTCGAGGTCGACATCCTCGCCGGACTGGATGTTCAGTAACCCCACCGTGTAATCGCCGACGCGACCGGTGACCCGTGCTCCGCCGCGGATCGGCACGGCGCTGCCCGAGGCCAGGCCGATGTTGCGGCTGAAGAAGAGGATCGGTGTGAGGCCTCCCCCTCCACCCCCGCCCCCGCCTCGCCTCCCGGACGACGCGCCGCCGAACGAGAAGATGCCTTGCCCCTCGAGGAAGAACTCGCGCTTCTCCGGGAAGAACAGGCTGAAGCGTGTCAGGTTCACCTGTTGCTCGTCGTCCTCGACCTGGGCGAAGTCGGTGTTGACGGTGAAGTCGGCCGTCAGGCCCTCGGTCAGGCCGTACTTCGCGTCGAACCCGACGTCTCCGCCGACGCCATTGTCCAGGATGCCGGCGTCGTCACGGACGCCAGTGAGATCGGAGATGGCGTACGGTTTGAGTTCGAAATTTCGAGAGCTCGACTGGGCCTGGACGCCGACGAGCGTCGCGGCGTCGGAGAATCGGTACATCGACAGGAAGCCGGCCGACCGGGGGATGGGCGTGAGGAATGAGTCCTCGTTCTTCCACTGGACGCCGCGGCGTATCTGAAAACCCCAGACCTGATCGAGACCCTGCTGGAACCGCAGCGACTTGAACGGAATGGCCATCTCGACACTCCAACCCTGGTCGAAGCGGCTGGTGCGGACGTTCCAGACGGTGTTCCAGTCGGTGTTCAACGTGCGTTCGTCGGTGACGAGGCCCTCGCGTAACGCACCCAATGGATTCGTCTGGAAGAAGAAGCCATTGCGCCGATCGTAGAACGTGTCGATCATCACCGAGAAGTTGTCGTTCTGGGAGATCGACCGGTGGTCTCGGCGCATTTCGTTGGCCACCATCCGGTCTGGCTGACTGTCCCAGTTTCGACCCGACACGTAAAAATTCTCATCGTCGAAGAATGTCCAGATCTCGGTCTTCTCAGTCGCCGGCTCGCCTTCGTCCGGTTCCTGCTGGATGAAGTCGCTGATCGACGGGGTCGACGAGTAGGCGGGCTCGTCGAGTCGGCCGTCGATGACCAGGCCCTCGGGAAGTCGCGTGGCTCGAATCGTGAGGCGGCCCTCAGCGTCCCGCGTGAAGACCTCGGCCCCGACCGGCGCTGCCGGACCGTCGATCTCCACGCTCCCAGTGCCGGGCGCCGCTAGTTGCTCATTGACCTGCGCGGTGACCCGGACCGGTGTGGTGCCGAGCACGACCGCGCCCAAGGCAACAGCTGCGAGGGTCCTCACAACCCCCGCGAGGCGTCCACCCGGTCGCCGGATGGAGAGAACGTTTCGACCACGATCATCAGTATATCGGCTCCCTGTGTCGTTAGTGAGACGCGCGAACCGTCACGGAAGTTTCTCTTGAAACTTCCGTGCCGCTGGGGAGACCCTGCCCGCCATCCAGTTTTTGTCAGCGTCGCTTCGCGACGGGAGCGGCCAAGGTAGGGTCGGAGCCGGCCTCCGTCACGGCTTTGCGCCCGCCGCCAGCAACAGTTCGACGATGTGCGTGTGCCCGTTCAGCGTGGCCGCGGTGAGCGGCGTCATCCCGCTTGCGCCACCGCGGGTCGCCTTTGGGTCGGCGCCGGCGTTCAGGAGAAGTTGCACCACGCCGTCGTGCCCCTCGAAGGCGGCCATGACCAGAGCCACCCGGGCACGAGATCCGCGCCTGCGTCCACCAGCACCTGGGCTGCTGCCACCCCGCCACTCGTGGCCGCCGCCGCGAGGGCAGTCGTCCCGCGGGCGTCGCTCGCGTCGATATCCGCGCCAGCGGCCAGGAGCATCGAGACGATGGCCGACTGGCCGCCGGACGTCGACACTGCCGCCGTCATCAAGGGAGTCCAGCCAGCGCTCGAGCGGCGGTTCACGTTCAGACCCATCTCGATCAGCGCGCGACTCGTATCCGGCGCCCCGCCGGTGATGGCCGCCATGAGCACGTTCGCGCCCACCGGCATGCCTCCTTCGACCAGGGCGCCAAGCCCGGCAGCATTGTTCGCCCTGGCGGCTGTCTCCACGAGTGCGCGGCGGGCGCTAGCTTCAGCCGGGCCCGCGCCCGCGTCGAGCAGCATCCGAACCAACTCGCCGCTCCCCGCGCGCGCCGCGAGTGCGAGCGCCGTATCGCCCCGCTCCGTGACCAGGTCGGTGTCCGCGCCCTGAGCCAGCAACAGCCTGACGATCTCGTCGGAACCGAGTCCGCTGGCGAGCATCAGCGGGGTACGGCCATCCACCGCGCTTGCGTTCACATCTGCCCCCGCCGCGACCAGCAGTTCGATGACCGCCCGATGTCGTCCCATGGTCGCCAGCAGCAGCGGCGTCCGGCCCTCGGTGTCGCGCGACTCCAGATTCTCTGGAGCGTCCACGAGAAGCCGTCGTACGACGTCGAGGTAGCCATCACGAGCCGCGCCGATCACGCTGTTGGGGGGTGGGGGCGGGTTGGCGGCGCCGCGGATGAGCAGATCCTCACGAACGCGATGGATGTCGTCGAACGTCCAGCGCCCAAAGCTCCACACCAGGGTCACGACGGCGATCCGATCGCCGTCGATCGCGAACGGGACGCGAGCCATCCGGGTGCCGTCGGGATCGTCGGCGTAGGTGTAGCGGGCGGCACCGACATCGCCGCGCCATCGTTCGACGGCAGTCCATCGCCATCCAGCGAAGAGCGACGCGAATCGGGGATGCGCCTCGCCCTGTCTGGCGAGATCGCGAAGGATTTGTTGGTTCCGTGGCGTGGACAGCGCGGCCAGCTGGTCGAGATCCCTCTCTTGGTACGCGCGTAGAACCGATTGCGCCGTCAGCCCTGCGTCGCGTCCGTCCAGCGCTTGGCTGGCCACGGACGGCGCCGCGGTGACGGCCACGAACAGAGCCAGCTGCGTCAGAAGCACGGCACGAGTCACGGAATGGGCACGGAATGAACGCGGAATGGACACGGAATGCACCTAGTCGGGATTCGTCGCAAACACGGTGAGCTCGGTGGTGAAGCCCCGGTCATCCATCGATAGCATCGACGAGATCGCGTGGGCGATCTCCTCACCACGGAGTTTCCTGTCGCTCTGCTTCTGCTCGAATCCGGCAGCCGCGGAGAACTCGGTCAGCACCTCACTGGGATTGACCTGCATCACGCGAATGTCGTGCTGTCGCAGCTCGGCGCGCCAGCACTCGGTCATCCCACCGAGCGCGAACTTGCTCGCCGCGTAGGCCGTGCCCCCGGCAAACCCCTTCGACCCAGCGGTCGAGGCGACGTTGACGATGTGGCCGCCGCCACGTGAGACGAAGTGCTTCGCCGATTCCCGGGCCATGAGCATCGCACCGAAGACATTGGTGTCGAAGATGGCGCGCATCTGATCCAGGCTCTGTTCGACGAGCGGCGCGAACGTGCCCCAGCCCGCATTGTTGATGAGCGTCGTGTAGTCCCCGAACTCCTCCACGACGGTCCGGACGATGCGGACGGCATCCTCTTCGCGCCCGACGTCGCCGATAATCGCGCGCGCGCCGATCGCGGCGGCGGCTTCCTCGCCACCCGCCTGGCGTCGACCGCACAGCGCGACCCGCGCGCCCTGCTGACGCAGGAGCCGAGCCGTCGCGAGGCCGATTCCCGAGCTGCCTCCCGTTACGAGAACGATCGCGTCACTGAGCTTCATATTGCTGGATTCTACACGAACGGGAGGGCACGGAATGGACACGGAATGGGCCCGGAATGGGCCCGGAATGCAGCGAGGACGTTTGGCCCGACGCCGCGAGCCCCCCTGAACCTGCGGACCCCCTGAACCTGCGGAGCCCGGACCTCCGGACGTCCGCATCTCGGGATCTCTGCATCTCCGCATCCCGGACCATGGGAGATTCGCTCCTCCGCAATTCTGTCGATATCTCGGCGACGAAGGGAGTGAGGGCGATGTGTGACGAGCAGGCAAGTCATTGTGGAACAATGTTTTGGACGAATTGGCATTCGCATTGTAAGTGAGGTGAGCAGGACGGTATTTTTCGATACGTAGTTCATGGTCGGAGGAGACGATGGGAGTCATGAGGAGCCTGGAGATCCTGGTGTTCGCGGTCGTGGTTGCCGGCGGCCTGACGGTGTCCGAGCTGGCGGCACAGTCGGCCGATGGACAGGCATTGTTCATGTCCGGCAAGTGCAACATGTGCCACTCGGTGTCGTCGGTGGAGATCGAGGCGACAGCGAAGTCGGAGAAAATGCGAGGACCGGACCTTGCCATGGTCGCGGATTTCGGTGAAAAGGCCGATGTGGCGAAGTTCCTCAAGAAGGAGATGGAGCGGAACGGCAAGAATCACAAGATCGCTTTCAAGGGGACTGACGAGGAGCTCCAGGCATTGGTCGACTGGCTCCTGGAGCAAAGGTGAACTAGACGCCGACGCGACGAGGGGACGTCGGCCGCAGTCCCGGGCGTGTGGTTCGTCGCCCGGGGCTGGAGGTCGCGCGTCCCGGATTGATCCCTCCTTCGCTTTCTACTAGAGTCAGGCGACCTCGACGTCTGCCGTCGTGGTGCCTGAATCGTGAGCAAGGATCTTCGCCATCATCTGAGCGTCATCGAGGAGCGGGCTCCGGATCTGCTCGTGCGCGTGGCACGAGAGGTGGATGCCCGCTGGGAGCTGTCGGCGGTGCAGAAGCGCCTCGAGGCCGAGGGGCGCCTGCCTGTGCTGCGGTTCGATCGGGTTGCAAACAGCTCGATGCCGGTGGTGGCGAATCTATTCGCCAGCAAGCGGCATCTGGCCTTGGCGCTGGATACCACGGCCGACCGCGTCGTGGGGCGATTCGCCGAGGTGCAGCGGGGTGGCGTGGCTCCGCGGCAGGTCTCGACCGGCCCCGTCAAGGAAGTCATCGCGACTGGTGATGATGTGGACCTGCGCACGTTGCCGCTCGTGACCCACTGCGAGCGCGACGCGGGCCCATACCTCTCGTCGGGCGTCACGATCGTTCGCGATCCGGCCTCCGGTGCGCTGAACGCTGGGCTGTACCGAAATCGGTATCTGTCGCCCACGAGCCTGACCATGAATCTCGCGCCGCTGTGTCACGCGGCGGCGATCTGTGGCGAGGCGGAGTCCCGCGGAGAGCACGTCGACGCCGCCATGGTGATCGGGCATCACCCGGCGATGGGCATGGCGTCTCAGCGGCGAGGCTCGCGCGGCGATTTCGAGTTCGACACGATGGGCGCGCTGCTCGGGGAGCCGGTGGATGTCGTGCCCGCCGAGACGGTCGACGTTCCGGTCCCCGCCGATGCGGAGATCGTGATCGAGGGACGCATTCGCACGGATCTGTGGGAGGACGATGGGCCGTTCGGGGACTACTGGCTCTACTACGCGCCCCCCAAGCCCGCACGCGTGTTCGAAGTCACGGCCATCACGCACCGGCGAGACGCCATCTTTCACGACGTGTTTCCCGTGGGTCCCGAGCATCTCGTCCTGTTCTCGCTGGGCATGGAGGGAGTCGCGCTGGATCAGCTCGGACAGCTCATTCCCGGGCTGCGGCGCATCACCGTACCCGTCGCCGGATCAGGCAACCTGGTCTACGTCCAGATCAAGAAGGGGATGGAGGGTGAGGGCGTCAATGCGGCGCTGGCCGCCCTCGGCGCGTACCGGTTCAAGTGCGTCATCGTGGTCGACGAGGACATCGACATCGACGACGACGCGAAGGTGCTCTGGGCGGTGATGACTCGAACGCAGGCCGACCGCTCGATCTTCACCGTTCCGGGCTCGTACGTCTCGCGCGTCGACCCGACCGGATACCCGCCGTGGCACGCGGCGGGGAAAGGCCCCGGGCTGCTGAGCACGCGGCTCGGCATCGACGCGACCAAGCCGCTCGATCCGTCATTTCCGGAGGTGGCTGAGCCTCCACGCGCGCTCTGGTCCGGGCTCGACCTCGCCGCGTACCTGGATTCGTGACCGACTCACCGTCATCCGCACGTTCGCGCCCGCGCTCGTCGCGTCGATGGACGTTGCCCCTGCTGCTCTGGCTGGTTGCTGTCGGTTGGGCCTGTGGCGCGCAACCGGCGTCGCACGAGCCGATCACGTTCCTCACGAACTACGTGTTCATCGGCCGCCACGCGCCGTTCTTCGTCGGGGTCGACCTCGGTTTCTACCGCGAGGCGGGCTTCGACGTGGAGATCCAGCCGGCGACGGGCAGCGCCGCAGTCATCTCAGCCATCGAGGGTGGCCAGGCCGACTACGGCATCGCCGAGGTCGCGTCGGTGGTTCAGGCGGTCGGGAAGGGCGCGCGAGTGAAAGGCTTCGGCGTCTTCATGGATACCAGCACGAGCGGTCTGGCCTCGCTCGAGCCGTTTCCGACGCCGATGGATGTCCTGGGCCGAACCGTGGCGGCCTCGCTCACGGATAGCGCTCGGATCATCCTCCCGATCGTGCTGGGCGAGGCGGGTCTCGATCCGCAGAGCGTGACCTGGCAGGCTGCCGATCCGAGCGTCTACCTGTCGCTGCTGCTCGGCGGCCGCGCGGATCTGATGACCGCGTCGATCGACAGCGACGTCCCGGCGCTGCGGCGGGTCGCCGAACCGCGGGGCGAGACGGTCTACTTCTCGTCCTTCGCCGATTGGGGCTATGACGTGTACGGCTACTTCCTCGTGGCACGCGACGATCGCTTGGCCACCAACCCGACCCAGGCGAGAGCGTTCTTCGCGGCCACGGCGAGGTCGGTCGAGTTCGCCATCCAGAATCCCGAACGGGCGGCAGAGAGTGTCGTGCGCCACAGTCCGGCCCTCGACATCGAGACGGCGCTGGCGCAGTGGCGGGAGTCGATCGCGGCGCTCGCGACCTCGACGGGTGAGGCGAGCGGGTACGGCATCGCGACTCCCGATCGCCTCCAGCGCAGTATCGACCTGGTGGGCCAGGCCTTCCAGCTCGATTTCGACCTCAGCCCGGACGACGTATTCGTCGACGGCATCGTCACTCCCTGATCGCGGCGGCCGCGCATGGCGTGCCGCCCCGTCAGTGAGCACGGGCCACTAGCGGCGCCGCGACGGACGCCAGCCCAGGAAGAGCTCCTCGAGCAGCATCACACTGCCGGTCCCGAGACTCGTGAAGAGCGTGATGGACACGAGACAGGCGAAGACCAGTGGTGTGTCCAGATTGAATTGCCCTGAGAGGATCAGGTAGCCGATGCCTCGATTTCCTCCGATGAACTCGCCCACGACCGAACCGACGAGCGCGAGAGGAAACGCCACCTTGAGGGCATCGGTCAGGTAGGGCAGCGCGTGCATGAGTCGCACCTGCCGGAAGATTCGGAACTCGGAACCTCCCGCGAGCTTTGCCAGGTCGAGCATGTCCGGCTCGATCTCACCGAGCCCGGTCGCTGCGCCGACGAATACCGGAAAGAGCGCCATCAGGAACGCCAGGAGAATCTTTGACTCGTCGCCCAGGCCGAACCAGATGACGAACAGTGGCGCGATCGCCACCTTGGGGATGCCGTTGAATGCTGCGAGTGCTGGGAGCACTAACGCCTTGAGCGGCGTGACGTAGAGCACCGCCAGGGCTAGCCAGACGCCGGCGACGATGGCGATGCCGAGACCGAGGAGCGTCGTGGTGGCCGTGACGGCCATGTGCTCGAGTTGCAGGGGCAGCGTCTGCACGAATCGCATGAGGAAGACCGACGGAGCCGGGAGGACATAGTCCGGCACGCCAAGAAAGCCCGCGCCGTACTCCCAGGCGAGCAGGCCGCCGGCCGCAGCTGCGGCCACCCCGCGGTAGCGCCGGACTGCTGGTATCACTCGCTCCACGACCCTTCCATCGCCTCGCGGACCGTGACCGTCAGATCGAGGAAGCGTCCGTCGCGCAGGGTCTCGATGGTTCTGGGTCGCGGCAGGTCGACGCTGATGGTGGCCCGGGTGCGGCCGGGCCGCGGCGTCATCACGATGACCGTGTCGGCGAGTAAGACAGCTTCGGTGATGCTGTGGGTCACGAAGAGGACGGAACTGCTCGTCGTCTGCCAGATACGCTGCAGCTCGAAGCCCATGCGCTCCCGGGTCATGACGTCGAGTGCGCCGAACGGCTCGTCCATGAGAAGGAGCGATGGTTCGAGCAGCAGCGCTCGGCAGATCGCCACGCGCTGCTGCATCCCTCCAGACAGCTCGTGGGGGTATCGCTGCTCGAATCCCTCCAGCCCGGCAACCCGCATCAGCTCGAGCGCACGAGCCCGGTGCGTCTCCCGCGACTCGCCGCGCATGTCCGCCGTGAACAGGATGTTGTCCAGGGTGCGACGCCACGGAAGCAAGATCGGGCTCTGGAACACCATGGCGGCACGTGCGATCGGTGCCGCGACCGGTTGGCCAGCCACCGACGCCACCCCGCTCGTCGGCGGCGTCAGGCCCGCGATGATCCGAAGCGTGGTGGACTTGCCACATCCGCTCGGGCCGACGAGGGCGACGAATTCACGGTCGGCGACGGCGAACGAGACGTTCTCGATCGCGGTCGTCGTGTCGAAGCGCTTCGTCAGGCCCTCGGCCTGGACGGCGGGGAAGGTCATCGCAGGGACGGGGTCAGGCGTTCCGAGCGCAGAGCAAGAGCGGTTGAAGCTCCCGATTCTCCGCCGAGCCGAAATCGAAGTCAACCAATCACCGGTCTCGGGGTACAGCACGGCATGACAGCCCGGCGTCGCTGGGGTAGAGTGACGCCATGCATCCGAATCCGGGAAGGCGGGTGCGGCGTCGAGCCGCGCCCAGTGGCCTGCTTCCGCTGCAGCTGGCCGGGCTGTTGCTGCTCGTCGCCGCATCCGTCGCGGCGCAGACGCTGCCGCTGGGCGGTGCGAGTGCGGACGACCTGACCCGTGGAAAGTACCTCTTCGACGCGCAATGTGCGCTCTGTCACGGCATCGGCGGGAACGGGGGGTCCGGCCCATCGCTCCAGCGAGCGGTCCTGCGGAGTGCCGCGGATGACGAGGCGCTGGTCAACGTCGTGAAACGAGGCCTTCCCGGCACCGCGATGAACGGCTTCGGGCTCGTGCTGACGGCAGACGATGCCTGGCGCGTGGCCGCTTACGCTCGGTCGCTCGGGCGGGTGCCACCCGAGGATTTACCAGGCGACGTGACGCGAGGCGAGCGGCTGTATGTGACGAATGGATGCGCGCTGTGCCATCTGGTCCAGGGTGCTGGCGGTGTGCTCGGCCCCGACTTGTCAGATGTGGGGACGATCCGGGGTGCGGCCCATCTACGAGAATCCCTGGTCGACCCGGGCGCCGAGCACCCACCCGGCTTTCTCACGGTGCTCGTCGAAACAGAAGACGCGGAGCAGATTCGTGGCGTGCGGCTCGACGAAGACGTCTTCTGGATTCACCTGCGCGACGAGTCGGAGCAGGTGCGGTCGTTCTTGAAAGCCAACCTGACACAATATCGCCGGGAGTTCGGGCGCAGCCTCATGCCGGAGTACGGCTCCACGCTGGCGGCCGAAGAGTTCGATGACCTGGTGGCCTACCTGGCGAGCCTGCGAGGAGCGAGATGAAGCACGTCCTGAGGACGACGGCGACGGCTCTAGTCCTGGCCGTGGTGGCGGTCGGGATACCGGCGGGACAGGTGGCGCCCGAGCGACTCGTGAACGTGGACGCGGAGCCCGGCCTGTGGCTGACGTACTCTGGCTCCTATCGCTCCACGCGCTTCTCGCTCCTCGACCAGATCACGACGGACAACGTGAGCGATCTTCGGCCCATCTGGGTGTACCAGCCGCCAGGGACCGGTACGCTCGAGGTCACGCCGATCGTGGTCGACGACGTGATGTACGTCACCTCGACTCCGGCGTTCGTGATGGCGCTGGATCTGCAGAGCGGTCGGCCGTTGTGGGAGTGGAGTCGGCCGATGCCCGAGGATCTCAGGAACCTGGGCTTCCCACGCGTGAATCGGGGAGTCGCTGTGGTCGGTGACGCGGTCTATGTGGGCACGCTGGACGGCTATCTGGTGGCGATCGATGCTCGCTCCGGTTCCGAGCGGTGGGCGGTCCAGGTCGGCGACAACGCGTCGGGGCACTCCGTGACGATGGCGCCCCTGGCCGTCGAGGACATGATCGTCGTGGGGATCAGCGGCGGCGAAGCGGGGATTCGTGGGTACCTGGACGCGTACGACGCGAAGACTGGAGAGCGACGGTGGCGTCTCTGGACCGTTCCGGGACCTGGCGAGCCGGGCAATGACACGTGGGCTGGCGACAGCTGGGTGCACGGCGGCGCGCCCACCTGGCTGACGGGCTCGTACGACCCCGACCTCGGACTGCTCTACTGGGGCACGGGCAATCCTGGACCCGACTGGAACGGCGACGTCCGGCTCGGAGACAACCTCTACTCCTGCTCGCTGCTCGCCGTCGACGTGCGGACGGGCACGCTCCGTTGGCACTTCCAGTTCACGCCCCACGACGTGCACGACTGGGACGCGAATCAGATTCCGATTCTTCTCGATCTCGAGCTCGACGGACGGGCACGCAAGGTGGTGGCGACTGCCAATCGCAACGCTTTCTATTACCTCCTGGATCGGGAGACCGGCGAGTTTCTGCTCGGGACTCCCTACTCGACGCAGACCTGGGCCGAGGGTCTCGATGCGGCCGGTCGGCCCATCCTGCAGCCGGACAAGGAGCCGACGCTCGAGGGCAACCTCGTCTACCCGAGCCTCCAGGGGGCCACGAACTGGAACAGTCCCGCCTACAGCCCACGGACCGGACTCTTCTACGTTCCAGTTCGAGAGATGGGTTCGTACTACTACAAGTCGGACGTGGAGTACGTCGAGGGCGCCTATTACACCGGTGGGGGCGAACGGGCCCTGAGGGAAGAGGGGTGGGGCGCGGTCCGGGCCCTCGACGCGAAGACCGGCGAGAAGGCGTGGGACTTCCGCCTCCCGTCACCACCGTGGGCAGGCCTGATGGCAACCGCCGGCGGCCTGGTGTTCGGCGGGTCGAATGAGGGCAACTTCTTCGCGCTCGACGCCACCAGCGGTGAGGCTCGCTGGCAGTTCCAGGCCGGCGGCCTCGTGCGTAGCGCACCGATGTCCTACATGGATGACGGCCGACAACGGGTCGCCATCGCGGCAGGACATGCCATTATCGTGTTCGGGCTCGACGAGCGCTGACGAACACGAAACTTACACGGAACTTCCACGGAACGATCACGGACAAAAATGATCGTGTCCCGCTGAGGGATGTGGGCGCTCTACGAGTTACTCCAGTGTGATCGGCTGGCGGAAGCCCACCAGGGCGACCACCGTCGCCGGCACGGGGCGTCCGTCGCGCGTGGCGGGTTGGAAGCGCCATTGGCGGACGGCGTCGACGGCTACTTGATCGAAGACCTCTCCGGACTGGATCACGTCGACCTCCGTGACCTCACCGCCATCGCTCACTGCCAAGCTCAGCAGGACGACGGCCTCGAACAGAGCGCCCGGCGGGAAGGCCGGCATCGCGAGGGCGGCCGGATAGGGGACCTCCGGTGCCGCCACGCCGACCTCCTGTGGTGCCTCGCCACGACCGGGGCCGGTCAGGGTCGGGGGACTGAAGACCGCCGCGACCAGGACCTTGGACTCGACCGGCCCCGCGATGCCGTCCTCGTCCGTGGCCTCGGCTGCGGCGAATTGCCAGCCGGACGCGGCCTCGGTCACGAGCGCGGTGAAGGGAGGTGTCGAGCGGATGACCGCCATCCCTCCGACGGCACCGCGGGTCGTGACGGTGAGTTCCACCAGCACCTCTCCACCCCCGAGTGCCTGGGCCGGCTGGCCCGGCACGCTCCCGGAGAGCAGCGCCGGCGGCGCGAAGTCGGCCTGTGCGAGGACCGTCAGCGCCAAGAGCGCGAATCCTCCCAGACGGGCGGCGAACCAGGCCATCAGAGTTGAGCCGCTTCCGCGACGAAGAGCCCAGCGCTCCGGATCGCCCCGTCGTACGGGTCGGCGCATTCTGCCGATGTCGCTCGAGCGTGCGGCCGGTCCAGAATCGGGTGCGTCAGAACGCCGCATGGTGAGCCTCCAGGCGAGTCTGGTCGGCTGCCTACGGCTGGCTGCCAACCTCCATGGTTGACGTGAATCCTGTCGTACCGGAGTAGCTGAAGTCGTGCGCCTCGCTGTCGTGTCGGTGTGAGACCGACCGGTACTGCGTGTAGTTCTGGAAGACCGGTGACGGTAAGTTCAGGACCTTGACGATCTGGCCGCCGAATCCTCGCATGACTTCCATGTCGACCGAGGATTCCGGTCCGGAGAACGTGACGCGGTCGGTCGTGATCTCCATCGTGATCGGAGCCTTCGTGAACGACAGCATGCCGCGGTGAAAGCCGGCGAAAGCGATCGGGAGCAGCGCCTCGACGGCCGCCATCTGGCCCTCGGTGACCGCGTCGCTCACATAAATCTTGGACCAGTCTCGCATCGTGAACGTGATCAGGAACGCGACGCCGCCGAGGTCGATATCGCCATAATGACCAGATTCGATCGCGATGAGCCGGTTGCCGTCGCAAGGCATTCTGGTCGGCTCCGAGCCGAAGTTGCACGGACAGGACACATTGCAGCTGCAGCTCTCGGCGACCGTCGCCTTGAGATGCCACTCCTGGGCAACGGCGCGGGACGGAGCGACGAGCCCGACGAGCGTGACGAGGCAGGCGATGATTCCAATCGTTGGTAGTTTCAGCATCTGGTCGATTCTCCTTGCGGATCCAGGGGCGAGTCGCTCACCCGAGTCTCTGGGCTGGCGTCGCGCATCAGGTTCCATCGCCGAGCTGATCGGTGTCAAGAGCGCGGTCAGCGGATCTCCTTGACTTGCGGCGAATCCAGGATCAGACTGTGCACAGTTTTCATCTTGTAGCACTCGAGGCGCTCGTCTGCACGCCGTGTCCGTGAGGATGCAGCGAGTCTCGGTGACCTGATCGTTGCCGCAGCGCCGGCGTGGTCGTCGTAGTCATCGTAGTCATCGTAGTCATCGTTGTCGGGCGCTGATTCGATAGGAGTCCCATGGCGTTCAATTTTCGGCCCTTGCACGTGAGTTACCGCGTCCTCGTGTCGCTGCTACTCGCAGCGATCCCGCTCGTTGCGGTTATCGCATACGTCGCGCTCGGAATCGGCCGAGCCCAGCTCCGCGACGCGTTTGCAGACCAGCTCGGCGACGTGGCTGAGCGTACGGCCGCCAGCGTTGATTCATACGTGTTCCGCGCGATCCTCGATGTGTCCCTGTTGGCCAAGATCCCGACGATTCTGGAGGCGGCGCAGGAAGGGTCCACGCGGCCCGTCGACGTCGAGTTGATGAGACGGCTCGACGCGCTCTGGCAAAGCGGCGTCGTCCCGCCGCCCGCCATCGGGTCGTTCTTCGAGAGCCCCGTGTCCCGGTTCCTCAATGGCGTCGCCAACGACGATCCGATCTATCGTGAGATCATGCTGACCGATGGGAACGGTCGGCTGATCGCGGCGTCCGGTCCGACGTCGGACTACGTCCAATCGGACGAGGCGTGGTGGCGAGATGCGTACGGGGATGGGGTGACGGGCAGAGCGCAGGTCGAGGACGTCCAGTGGGACGAGAGTGCGGGCGTCTTCGCCTTCGGCGTGGCGGTGCCGGTGGTGAGCCCGTCGACGCAGTCCGTCGTTGGCGTTCTCCGGGTCCTGTCGGACAGTCGCGAGATGTTCGCGGCGATCCGGGGCACCGGGAGCCTGGAGGCGGAACTCATCCGGACGGACGGCTCCCTGGTGTTCAGCCAGACCGCAGCCGACCCGGGAACCCGCAGGTTCTTCGCCGAGCAGCAGCTGGCGCGAGATGCGGAGAACGTGGCGACATCCGAGGAGCCGTATCGACTGTCCTTCGCCGCGCCAGGTCCGGAAGGCGGGCAGCGACTCGTGGCCGTGGCGCCCTGCCAGATCGGGACGAGTTACGCTAGCCTGCCGTGGATGGTCGCGGTCTCGCGATCCGAGGCCGAGCTGTTCGCCCCGGTTGCGGCACAGTGGCGCAATCTGCTGTATGCCCTCGCCACCACCGGGCTCCTGGTCCTCGCGCTTGCGCTCTGGTTCTCACTCCGTTTGACGGTGCCTCGAGAGATGCACCTCGTGGATCATCCCAAGACGCCTCATCTGGAAGAGGACGACGCGTGAAGCGGGTGGACGGAAACGGGGGGGGACGACAGGTGAGGTGCGGTCGGTAGAGACTACTCTGCGAGCAACAGTCGCTGGCCGAGCAGCCTGCTCGGGTCGGCTCCCGCCTTCGGCACGAACTTGTCGACCCAGCCACCGCTGTAGGAAGCGATGTAGAGGTTGCCCTCCTGATCGATGTCGAGCTGGTGGGGAAGGGACAGGCCGCCCGGCCAGGTGCCTCGGCCCATCGTGCCCGCCTGGGCGTAAGCGCCCCAGTGGTACTGCAGCACACCGTCGCGGTCGTACTTCAGCACCTGGTTCAGGCTCGCGTCCAGCACCCAGACCGCGTGACGCTCGTCGACCCAGATGTTGACGGGGTCGAGGATGTCGGGCCATTCCTCGATGAACTCTCCATCGTGGGTGAAGAGCTGGATGCGACTGTTCTGCCGATCGCCGACGTAGATCCGGTCTTCATCGAGCGCGAGGCCGTGGAGCAGATCGAACTCGCCCGGGCCTGTTCCGAGGCCTCCGAACTCACTCACATGCTCGCCGTCCTCGCTGTACGTGACGATGCGTGAGTTCCAGTAGCCGTCCGCCAGAAGGAAGCGACCGTCCGGAAGGAAGGCGAGTTTGGACGGCCACCCATAGGTGTAGGGCTCAGGTTGTGGGTTCGCGCGAGCCTCTGCGCGCGTCTTGGGATGGTCCTGTTCTCCGAGCTGCATCACCAGCTTGCTGCCGTCGTTGGTGAACTTCAAGACCTGCATGTGGCCCTGGCCACCGCCGCTGTCGATGACCCAGACGTGCCGCTCGGGGTCGTAGGGATTGATGTAGGCCTGGTGCGGCAGGGTCAGTATCGAGTCCCACTGACTCCATTGCTCGACGATGTTGCCGTCCCCATCGGCGACCACGATGAAGTTCGTCCGGCGAAGCCGACCCTCACGTGCCTCGCGACGGTTCGTCGGCCAGTCGCCTCGGGTGACGACGATGATCCGGTCAGGCGTGTCGACCGCGAGTCCGGCGACCTGCCCCCATGACCACTCGTCGTCGTGGTTCGGAGCCGGCTTCCACCAGCCTTCCACAACGTCGTACGCACCGGTCCGGCTGTCCCCGCCTTTCGCGATTGCGGCATCAGACTCCACCGCCGGCGCCACCTCGCGCTCCGTGACGCAGCCGGTCGCAGTCACCGTCGAGGCAATGGCCCACACCAGCGTGCAACCGAGCGGAACGACGTGAGCCTTCACGGCTGCGGCCTGAGGCTTCCGGAGGACCCGTGCCCGTCCGTCGTCGGCGGCGCGGGCGCCCAGGGGTCATTGACGCCGGCCCCTACACAGAAGTCTCCCGTGTCGAGGAAATGCGTGTGGAGACACTCCAGCGTCGAGCCCAGACTCATGAGCAACTCGACCGTCTCCGGAAAGGGAACGCGTGTGAAGAAGCCGGCCCGGCCTCCACGCGCCATGTCGGCGGTCGATTGGCCCAGGCGCGTGATGGTGGTGACGTCGGCCCCCAGTGACACCAGGTACTCGATCATCTCGTTGTCGCCTCGCGACGCCGCATAGTGGAGCGGTCGGTAGGCCCACGAGTCGGCCAGGTTCACGTCGGCTCCGTGCTCGTCGACCAGGTACTTCAGGGCCGGCAGGAACTGGTTCGGCCGGTTCCGCACGCTGAAGGCTCCGAGCCCGAGATAGCCGCCTCCGGCGGCGGCGTGAATCGGAAAAGCGTTCGGTGACCCTTCGGGGATGTAGGGCAAGGCTGAATCCTCTTGTTGCCGCCCATCCTGCTGTCGCCGCTCCCGCATCCCGACTTCGGGCCACGTGGTCGGGATGTTCGGGTCAGCGCCATGCGCCGCGAGCAACGTCATGGCCTTGATGTCCTGCGCGAACGCAGCGCGCCAGAACGGCGTCGCGCCCGTCAGGTCGATCCCCATCTTGGTGAGCCCGTACTCCCAGTACCATAAGTGGGTCTTCAATCGGACGTTCGGATCGGCCCCCGCATCCAGGAGCGCCCGGAGGACGTCCAGGTGCTCCGCGTACTGGTCGTCCTGTGCCCGCGGCTGTGGATAGTTCGATCTCGGCGCCCACTGGGTCTGGAGCACGGCGAACAGCGGCGTAGCGCCGTCGGTGGCGGCCGCCAGGTCGGGGTCGGCACCGTGCTCGAGGAGAATCAGGGCCAGGTCGAACTGACCGTTGAGCGTGGCCATGAGTAGCGGGCTGGTCCGGTCCCCCGCGCTCACCTGGTTGATGTCCGCGCCCCGCTCCAGGAGGGCAACCGCCGACTCCACGTGACCCTCACGCGCTGCGTGCAGGAGGGCCGTCATGCCTCCGGTCTTCCCGACGAGCGCTTCTCGGTAGGGCGGCCGGACGACGTCCGGGCCCCCGGGATAGTCGGGCCGAACTCTGGCCAGCGCGTGCGCGTCGACTGCACCGACATCGTAGCCGGATGTCAGGAAGGCCCGCTGCGCCCGGATGGCCGTCCGCACCTGGCTCGGACTGAGATCGCCGCCCCACGCGTTGGGATCGACCGGCATCTCTGAGGTCATCTCTCGGAAGCGCTTGTCGGCCTCCCGATCCAGCGCAAGGCTCGGGAGTACATCGACGATTCGCGTGCTGATGCCCGGGTCCGCGCCGCCTTTCAGAAGCTTCTCGACGGCCGCGACGCGATTGGCCCCGGCGGCAAACATCAGCGGAGTCTGGCCTGCTGCCCCTTCGAGGGCGTTCGGATCGGCTCCGTGATCCAGCAGCGCAGCCACCGCGTCGGAGCCCCCGGTCGCCGCGGCCGCGAGGTGCAGCGGGGTCACGCGGCTGGTCGTTGTCACCGCGCTGGGATCACCGCCTGCCTCGAGTAACATCGAGACGATCCGAGCATGTCCGCCACGGCTGGCCAGGTGGAGTGGTGTGTAGCTGCCGATGCGCGTCTTCACCTCGACGTCGGCGGCCGCCGCGATCAACAGATCGGCGATCGCTTGATGGCCGAGCTCGGCGGCCCAGTGCAGCGCGGTCATGCCGTCGCCCTGCGACGCATCCACATCGCCGCCGTGTTCCAGGAGCGCCTTGACAGCTTTCTCGTCTCCGCGGCGCGCGGCGTCCGGGATGGCTTCCTCCGGCGAGGGAGCGGCCCCGGCCAAGCTGACGGCCACGCTCAGGCAGACGATGGACGTCATGGCAGCGGACACGGCCGACTTCGCGGCGCCGCGCGCGCAGATCCGGAGTCCGGTTCTCATACGCGTTCTCCCTCTCATCCTGGCCATGCTTGTCACCCCGCCGTGCCTCACCGTCCGCGATCTATGCGGAACCGCGCGGGACGTCTAGCGACAACGTTCCCGTACTGTCGCCGAACGTCGTCATGTCCGTGTGTCCGATCTTCTGCATGAGGCTCACGAACGCGTTCGCCATCGGCGTCCCCGCCGCTGCTCGCAGGTGCACGCCTCCCTCGAGGGCTCCGTTCGCGCGACCCAGGACCAGGAGCGGCGCCCGAAGGTGGTTGTGCAGGTTGCCATCGGCCATCGCCGATCCCCAGACGATCGCCGTCTTGTCCAGCAGGGATGCATCGCCGTCGACCGTGTCCCGCATCCGTCGGAGAAAGTAATTGAGCTGGCCGAGGCGGTACGTGTTGATCTTGTTGAAGTCCAGGATATCCGCGGGGACGTTGCCGTGATGGGAGGCGCCGTGGATGGACTTCGTGGTTCCGCTCTCCGGGAATGTTCGATTCGACTGATCGAATCCGGTCTTGAACGTGATCACCCGCGTGAGGTCGGTCTGCAGGGCGAGCACCTGCAGGTCGAACATCAACTGCATGTGCTCTTCGAACGAGTCGGGAATACCTGACGGCGCGGCGGGCATCGCTCGCTGGTCGCCGCTGTTTCGCGCCTCGACGAGCTGTATCCGTCGTTCGAGCTCCCGGATGTGGTCCAGATACTGATCCAGCGCCACCCGATCGGCCGAGCCCAATGTGCGCTTCAGCCTCGCGACTTCCGTCGCGATCCAGTCGATCATGCTTCGGTCGGTTCGACGCCGGGCCGCCCGGTCTTCCGGCGTGTCGCCAGCGCCGAACAGTCGCTCGAACACGATCCGGGGCTCGCGAATGGCCGGCAGCGGTTGGTCGGGCGACGCCCAGGCCAGCGAGGTCGTATAGGCGCAGTGGTAGTTGTAGGCGCAGCCGCCGCCCCGATCGATGCCTTCGATGCACAGTTCGAGCGATGGGAGCGCCGTGTCGTGACCGAAGCGTCGTGCGTGCAGCTGATCGAGCGAGGTACCCAGATGGATGTCCGAGCCCTGGGTCTGCTTGGGGTGCGCCTGCGTCAGGAACACCGCCGTCGAGCGGTCGTGGTCGCCGCCGATCTCCTCGGCGCGGAAGGCGCCGGCCGCCCCACAGTCCGTGTTGCTGACGATCGTCATGTAGTCCCGGAATTCCTCGAGCGCCGTCAGCTGGCTGTTCGTCACGAACTCGAAGTTGCGCCCGGCCTGCGCCGGAGCGAAGAGGTGTTGCGCGTCTCCCCAGTCGCTCGATCCGGCGGCCCCCATGGATTCCTCGATGCACACCAAGCGTGTGAAGCCTGGCGCGGGAGTCTCCTGCCACCGCCGACCGGCAGGCTCCATCGCGTCCAGTGACGGCAGCGCCACGCACGCACCCAACCCCCGGATGAACGTGCGACGCGACAGGTGCTTTCCAGTGATGAATGCCATGGTTTTAATTCCCTTGTTCGGCCCGACTGCCAGCGCGCGGCTGGGCTTGGGACATCTGGAAGGCGGCGCTCTTCACCACGCCCAGGATGAACGAAGACATGCGGTAACCGTTCGCTTCGGCGTCGCGCGCGATGGCCCGAATCTCGGGCTGGTCGTAGTACTCCACCCGTCGACCGATCGCGTACGCGAGCAGGTTGGTGGTGAAGTTCCGAACCAACGGGATCGGGCGCTTCGTGAGCACGGCCATGAGCTCGCTGGGCGTGCTCACATCCGTGCCGTCGTAGAAGGTGCCGCGCGTGTCGAGCGCCGCGCCGCTCTCGCGGATTCGCACGCGGCCCGTCACGTCGTAGTGGTCGAGTGCCAGGCCGATCGGGTCCATGAATCGGTGGCAGGAGTTGCAGGTCGGATCGGCCCGATGCATCTCCAGGCGCTCTCGAGTGGTCAGGAGGCGGCCCTCCGACGCGCTCTTCGTATCTTCGAAGGCGGGAATGTTGGGCGGCGGCGGGGGCGGCGGCGTTCCCATCAGCACCTCCATCACCCACTTGCCGCGCAGTACGGGAGACGTGCGAGCGGACATCGATGTCAGGAGTAAGACGCTCCCGTGGCCCAGCACGCCGCGCCGCGAGTCGTCCGGGTAGCGAGTCTTCCGGAAGTTGCCGCCCGACACGCCCGGGATGCCGTAGTGACGCGCCACTCGCTCGTTGAGGAAGGTGTAGTCCGCCGTGAAGAGTTCGAGCAGGCTCCGATCCTCCCGCACGAGATAATCGAAGAGCAGCTGTGTCTCCCGCACCAGGTCGTCGCGCAACTGTCCGGTGAAATCAGGATACAGGAAGGGCTCCGGCTGATTGTCCTGCGCGTCTTGGAGTCGAAGCCATTGTGACGCGAAGCGTGTCGCGAGCGCCTCGGAGCGCGGATCCCCCAGCATGCGGGCGACCTGTTGGGCCAGGATCTCCGGGTCGGACAGACGGTCGTCCGCGGCGAGTTCGAGGAGCTCGTCGTCCGGGCTCGTGGCCCACACAAAAAATGACAGGCGCGAGGCGAGGTCCAGGTCGCTCAGGGGTACGTCGCACCCGCCTGGAGGCTGGCCAGCCGGACGTCGTCCGGGATCCGTTCGAGGCGAAAAATGAACGACGGACTCGCCAGGATTGCCTGCAAGGCCGTCCGTACGCCCACGTCGAACCCTTGGTCGGCGGCGCCCTGCGCATAGAAGGACAGTGGCCCGGCCAGATCTTCGGGCGTGACCGGTCGTCGGTACGCCTGACGCAGGAGCCGGGAAATGATCGTCTCCGCGCAGGAATCCTCCTCGCCGGGCGCGGTCGGGCGGCAGGTGAAGATCTTCCTTCGGCTGGCCGTCTCGGAAAGGCCCGCCGGATGGTCCGGGCCCGTGACCCGCAGCTCGCTGAGGTGGGGCAGCGCGGTCACGCCGTAGTTCGCCCACGACTGTGAGTCCTCTCCCCCGACGAACGACCACTCGTGCGGGCTCAACCGGTCTTCGTATGGACCCTCGATCGTCCGGATGAATGCCGCCGAGACACGGCGCTGGCCGGCGCGCACGAAAATGGGATCGGTCTGAAGCGGGACGCTCGAGCGCCCTCCGTGCTCCAGCGCGAGCACGGCGACGCCTTCGCCGTCGATCGCGATGTCGACATCTTCGAATCCGGTGCCGTTTCCGAAGAGCGTCTCGATGGTGAAGACGTACTCACCGTCGGCCGGGAAGTCATGCGTGACGACGATGCCGCCGCGCGTCCCGTACGGCGCACCCTCGATGTGATCCCAGGCGTGCTGCGAGACCTCGATCGGGTTCGAGTGCGCGACGGTGGTGGGCAGCGCCTCGGGGTTGCCGACGGCGAGGCGGCTTACTTCGCTGGCGGCCCTCAGATACGCCTCCAACAGCGTCGGCGAGAGCCCCTGGGCGGCCGACATGTTATCGAAGTTCCCGAGATAGGTGTCCGCCGGGAGCCAGCGACTGGCATCGACATCGAGCGCGAGGAGGTCGCGCACCACCTGCTCGTACTCGGCTCGGTTGAGTCTCTGAAATCGACGGGCGCCGGGATGCGCCTCGGCTGCCGCGACGCGGTCCACGGTATCCTCCAGCGCCTCCACGAGCGTCAGCAGCGTCTCGGCGGGCGGACGACGGTTCCCCGGCGGCGGCATCATGCCGGCCCGCAGCTTCAGGATCATCTTCTCCGCCGTCTCGGCCCGATCGTGTGCCGCCCCGACGTCGAACGTCTCGAGGGTGAGATTGCCGTTGAGTAGCCGTTGGTTGTGACAGCGAATGCAGTACTGCCGGATGACCGTGTTCAGCTCGGTCTGGGGCACGTGGGAGGGCGAGGCCTCGAGCTGCATCGCCGAGACGGCGAACGGGCTTGCGGCCGGCCAGCCACCCGCACCGATTCCGGCCGTCTGACTCCCAACGGCACACCAGATGGCGAGGCACGCCGCACCTGCTGCGAGCGTCTTCATGCGCGATCCTTTTCGGGGAACACACGCGCCGGGCACATACGCGCGTCACGTGCACCCCGGGCGAGACAGATCTCAGGCGCCGACGAATCCTCGGAACGACCGGTCATTCCATGCTAGATCAGCGGTAATGATGACCGATGCGGGCGATTGGACGCAAGTCGGGGGCCGGGGGCCAGGGGCCTGGGGCCAGGGGCCTGGAGGCAGGGGCCTGGGGGCAGGGGCCAGGGGAACGGCGATGCCAGTCGCGACGTACCCGTTCGTGAGCCAAGAGATTCCGTAGACGGCGCCCCACTCCTGCACGATGTAGCGCTGCAGTCGGACTCCTGCGATACGCTCGGCGATGAACTTCGAGTAGAAGATATATCCGAGAAGCAGGGCGCCGAGCCCTATGACGGCGAGAGCGACTGCACTCATCGGCAAGGTCCATTCACGATGGGTACTGTTACCAAAACAAAGCGCGCGTCCAAGGGATTTCCTGGGGTTCTGGTGGAGGACGGTGCGTCGTCGGCTCGCGAGCCGTCACTCCGCCAGTGCGCCACAGGACCCGCAATGGTCGTCGTCCGCCGCGAGTGGCGATCCGCAGGCGCGGCACGGGCTGGTGTTCGGATCGCGCGTCTCCCACGGGGCTGGCGGCTCCGAACCTGGAATCGGCCTGAATGTGCCACGGTCGACGGCGAGGTGCTCGCAGACCAGGTCCGCGGCGCGCTCCAGGAAACCGTCGATGTCCCGGATGTCCGCGAAGACACCCTGTGCCTCGTGACGTCCCCCGACGTGGACCATGAGCGCGTTCACGTCGTCTCCGGGTTCACCCTCGGCAGTCACCACCAGGATCGGCGGCTCGTCGTTCGCGGTGGCCGTAGTGGCCGAGCCATCGGTGACACTCAGGGCGAATCGAAAGGCGGAAGCCGGATCCGACACGGGCGGCGGCCGGAACAGACGCGCGCGGTAGCGGAAGCCGACCACGTAGTCCCGGACGCGGCGTGCATCCGCGAAGGACGGGGTGTCGGTCATGAGGGAATGATATAGGGATTGGCGGAGGGGTGGTGGATGGTGGTTGGTCGGCCAATCGTCCCTGATACTATGTTCCGCGATGCGCACAGTCGACGCACCGGATCGATCGACCCCGTGGGGCAGGGTTCGTGGTGATGTCACGCTGCTGCTTCGGATCCTGACCATGGTGGTCGGCTACTGGACTCAGGGCCGGCGCGTTCGGCGGCGTCTTGCGCGTGCCGTGGCGCGGGGCGAGACCTACTGGTTGGACGAGGAGCGCGGCTGACGCCGGGGAGTGACCTACGTCGATGCGACCGTGTGATCCGCCCGCTCCGACCTACGCGTTCGGGTACCGGCGTGCTCCGCGTTCGGGGAATGCGATCAACGGCCTCGGCGAGGCTGAGCCGTCGCGGGCACGGCAGGTCTTCCACAACGCGGGCTCCGAGCCGATGCCTTGGCAGGCGCTCGACGACTTCTTCAGTCTCATTAACCCCTGGTCGGTCGTGCGACACATGTTGGCCAATACGTGGCAACTCCGTCGCCAGACCGGGCCTGTCGGTGCGACTCAGCGTCTGTTTCGAGATCCGGCCACGGCGACGGCCGAGATCAAGGCGATCGCTGTCGAGTTGGGCGCGAGCCTCGTCGGCGTCACCCGCATCGGCGAGACCGCGTTGTACGAAGGCCATGCGGTGCCGTACGCGTTTGCCGTGTGCATCGGGCTACCGATGGACCGCGACGAGATGCGTTCGGCGCCACAGATTCGCGCGGCAGTCGAGGTCATGCGCACCTATCGATCGGTGGGCAGGATTGCGGTCGAGCTAGCAGAGCGCATCAGGGCTATGGGTTGGCCAGCCCGCGCGTACGGCAATCCGAACAGCACCGACATCCTGCACATTCCGCTGGCGATCAGCGCCGGCCTCGGCGAGCTCGGCAAGCACGGGTCGATGATCTCGAAGGCACACGGATCGAACGTCCGCCTTGCGACCGTCCTGACGGACGTGCCGATGGCCGTCGATCGACCCGTCGACATCGGCGTCGACGACCTCTGTCAGGTCTGCCGTCGATGCGTCGATGATTGTCCGCCGCGAGCGATCGTCGACGACAAGCAACTGGTGCGAGGCGAACGCAAGTGGTACGTCGACTTCGATCGCTGCGTGCCGTATTTCACGAAGACCTACGGATGCTCCATCTGCATCGAGGTGTGTCCGTGGAGCGAGTCGGGGCGGGGGCCAACGATTTCGCGTCAGGTCCTCGCGCGGCGAGAGCGGACGGAAGGAGCGAAGACCATATGACCGGCAGGCTGTCGATCGGATTGTTCGTCGTCTTGAGCATGGCGTGCATCGCGCCGCCGGCGCGCGCGCAGTCGGTGGGTGACCCAGCCCTGACCGAGGCGTGGGAGCCTGTCCCGCCCACCGTCGACCCGGGAGACGCGAGGCACCCACCATCGGACGCCATCGTGCTGTTCGGGGGCGGCGACCTCTCCGCCTGGCAGGGTGCCGACGGTGACGCGGCCTGGACCCTGGCCGACGATGTGGTCACGGTTGCTCCCGGCACTGGAGACATCAGCACTCGAGAGGCATTCGGCGACGTGCAACTCCACCTCGAGTGGCGGAGCCCCACCGAGATCGAGGGGGCGGGGCAAGAGCGCGGCAACAGCGGCGTGTACCTGATGGGCCGCTACGAGGTGCAGGTGCTCGACTCCTACGAGAGCCGAACCTATTCGAACGGTCAGGCCGGCAGCATCTACAAGCAATTCATCCCGCTCGTCAACGCCACGCGGCCTCCGGGGGAGTGGCAGACCTACGACATCATCTTCATGGCCCCGCGCTTCGCCAGCGACGGGACGCTGCAGCGCCCGGCCACGATGACCGTGCTCCATAACGGAGTGCTCATCCAGAACCACGTGACCTTGAAGGGCACGGTCGAGTACATCGGTCAGCCGCAGTACGAGTCGCACCGAGCGAAGGAGCCGCTCATGCTCCAGGACCACAGCAATCTGGTGAGCTACAGAAATATCTGGATCCGGGAGTTAGACCGCCCGAGCGCCCCGTGATCATTCAGCATTCAGCATTCAACATTCAGCATTCAACATTCAACATTCAACATTCAATTCACCCCCCCCCGCCTCACAGGTTTCCGCGCCGCAGCTCCTCTGCCAGATAGTCGGTAGCCCGCCACGACAGGGCCAGGGTCGTCAGGGTGGGATTCTTCTCCGATGCGTTGGTGAACGCCGAGCCGTCCACCACGAAGACGTTGTCGACCTCGTGCATCTGGTTGAAGCCGTTCAGCATCGACACTTTCGGGTCGGCGCCCATCCGGCAGGTGCCGTGCTCGTGAATCGCGGAGCCAGGCATGTCATGGACGTCGCGGTCGATCGGAGAGACCTCGGCGCCGGCGGCGTGCAGGATCTCCTCGCACGTGTCGTACATGTGACGGATCATCGCGTGTTCGTTCTCGCCGAAGCTGACCGACACGCGCATCAGCGGCACGCCGTACCGATCGGTCCGACTCGGGTCGACGGTGACGCGGTTCTCGGGTCGCGGAAGCACCTCACCGAACGGATGGAGCGACACGAGGGAGGGGTAGCGTCGCTTGACGTTGGCCTTGAAGCCGGCGCCGAATCCCGGGACCTGCTGGGCGACGGGAACCGCGGTCGTCTGGCAGCCGGTGGCCCAGAGTTGGATGCCGAAGCCACGGAGGTAGTCGACATTCCGCCGATGGTTGAACCGGGGGAAGTAGAGGTGCCCGCCGTCGATGCCATCGTCGTTGCTGTAGGGCGCATCGAAGAGCTGCGGGAGGAAGCCGGTGACGTGCACCATCGTCTGCTCGACGAAGTTGCGCCCGAGCGTGTCGGAGCTGTTCCCGAGTCCGTTCGGGTGACGCTCGGATCTCGAGTTGAGGAGGATTCGCGTGGAGTCCATACAGGATGCCGCCATGACCACGACCCGGGCCCGGACCAGCCGTTCGGCGCCGCTCTGGCGATCGAAGAACTGGACGCCCGACGCCTTGCCGCGATCGTCGAGCACGATGCGCGCAGCGACGGCGTTGGACTGAATCGTCAGGTTGCCCGTCTCGAGCGCGGACGGAAGCAGGTGGTCGGCCGAGTTGAAGCGCGACGCGGTGCCGCAGCCGCTCCCGCACGCGCCGCAGTAGTGGCACGCGAGTGAGCCTCGATGGTCGCGGGTGAGGTTGGCGCGACGGATCGTGACGGCCGGGATGTCCAGGGTGCCTGCCGCCGTCCGGACGATGACTTCGCCGCAACGCGGCGGCGGGGCCGGCATGAGGTGGCGGCTACCCGGCAGCACCTCCGAGTCATCGTCTCCGCCACAGACGCCGATGAGCTGCTCGACGCGGTCGTAGTAGGGTGCGACGTCCGCGTACCGGATGGGCCACGCAATCCCCCAGCCGTCGAGCTCGGCCGCCTGGAAGTCCATGTCGGACATCCTCAGGCTGACCCGACCCCAGACGTTCGTCTTGCCACCATGCCCCCAGACGCGGACGAGGTTGAACGGCTTGTCGTCCGGTGTCAGGTAGGGCTGCTCGTTCGGATCCAGGTAGAACGTCGGCGCCTGCTCGCCCGCCTGGAGGCGGGCGTCCGCCTCGAAGGGCAGCACGTGCGTCCAAATCTTCTCGTAGTCGAACCGGTCCCCGGCGTCGAGCATGAGCACCTTCACGCCCTGACTCGCGAGGTTGTACGCCGCCATCCCGCCTGACGCTCCGCTTCCTATGACGACGACGTCGTGGGTCTCAGCCTGCTCGAGGATCTCCATCGTGCACTCCCTCAGGCCAGGTCGGAGCCCGGCTCCCAGTCGAGATGCTCCGCGTGCGTGCACCCCTCGAATTCGGTCAGGAACGTGTTGCCGTCGTAGCCTAGCTCGAGGCGCATGCCCACCTCCGATCGGTAGTAGCCCTCGATCGTGCGCTGCTTGAGGTCTGCAAAGAAGGCAGGACCGGGCTCGGCCGCCGCGGTGCTGTCCCCGCCGTCGGCGGCTTGCGCCAGGGGCGTCAAGAGCTCGTCCTGCGCCGACGAGTCGAGATCGGTGAACCGTCGTCCGTATCGCCGGTCGCTGTCTGCGTCGATCCAACCAAGGCCGGCTCGGAACGCGCGCTGGTCGTCGACAGGCGCCTGGCTGAGGGCCCAATCGATGTACTGGTTGACCTTGGCGGCCGCTGCCCCCGGTGTGTCGGTCGCGGGAATTATGCGATCCGACAGGGCGGTGACGGTCTCGTTCTCGGAATCTGTCAGGTAGCGGGGGCGCCATGGCCCCGCCTCTTGCGGGGGCACACGCGGATGCACGTCACCGATCGCCCACAGACCGGTGGCATCGATCCCGTGGACCAAGGGGACGACGGCGTACGCGCCGAGGGTCTTGAGCACCGTTCTCCGTGCGACGACCTTGTCGTCTGACATATCGCGAGCTCCTCAGTGCAGTTGGTAAGGCTCTGCGGATTATAGCGCCGGCGCCGAGGGAGGCCGCCGCGAAGCCCAATTGAGTTGGGCAAATACCCAACAAATTCAGTGATATGCGACTCCTAAAGTCCGTCGACCCGACGACCGATGCGTCGGCCGATTGGTGTCTGGCTGTAGCCCATGCAGAAGACGGACGGGGAGTTCACGGTGAGTGTGCGTCCCGGCGAGACGCGCCGTATCGCGAGTATCTGGAGGGTGGCGCTTGGCGTCGCGGTGGTGGTCGTGTGTTCGGTGGTACCGAGCGCAGGCGACGAGGGAGTGGTCGCCATCGAAAACGCGAGGCCCGGCACGGCCGATTGGCGACTGACCGACCCGGCCCGCAATCGAGAGATCGAAGGCTACGCATCTCTCCCGAGCGTTGGCCGCGGCGAGACGATCAGTTTCTTCGTCAACACCAGCGACCCGACGTACCGACTCGAGGTGTTTCGCTTGGGATGGTACGACGGACTCGGCGGCCGCCGCCTGGCCGACGCCGTCGACCGTACAGGCATGCGGCAGTTCATACCATCGCCACATCCGGTCACCGGCTACCTGGAGTGCGACTGGGTCGATCCATATGAGCTGACGATCCCCGAAGACACTGGCGAGCCGACCGATTGGGCGAGCGGAATCTACGTGGCCAAGCTGACGGCCGACCCGAGCGGGAAGCAGAGCTACATCGTGTTCGTCGTGCGCGACGACGACCGCGCGTCGGAATTCCTGTTCCAGTCCGCCGTCATTTCCTTCCAGGCCGTGAACAACTGGGGCGGCCGGTCGCTCATGTCCGCGAACAGCATTGGGCAGAAGGCGAGTCGCGTGTCGTTCGCACGGCCCTACGGCGCGAACGTGTTCGCCAATGGGGCGTTCGGCGTTGGAGCGGGCGAGCTGATGACCAACCTGCGGAGTGACAGCAACCAGCCGGTGGCAGGCTGGGAGCTCAACATGATCCGCTGGATCGAGCGCGAGGGTTATGACGTCACGTATGCCACCGCCGTCGATACACATCGCGATCCGACGCTCTTGACGTCCCATGCGGCGGTCCTGTTCGCGGGTCGCGACGAGTACTGGACCGAGGAGATGTACGCCAACGTCGACGCCGCTCTCGACGAGGGCACCGGGCTCGGGCTGTTTGCGACGGGCACGGGCGAGATCCCCGTACGGCTCGGTCCGGCCGAGCGGACCGGCGAGCCTGACCGGTCGATCTCGATGGTGGCGCCGGCGTCGGTCGCCGCAGCGGCCGGCGATGTCGCGCACGAATTCGGCCCGACGGGAACCGACGCGATTCTCGTGAATGCCGGTCACTGGGCGTTCGCGGGCACGTCGAGCCGTCCCGGCGACCGGCTCTCGATGATGGGTGGCGCGCTGTCACGTCGCTGGTTCGACGGCCCCGCGCGGGCGTACTCGACGCTGGCCGAGAGCGCAGCCCGAGACGGGAGTGGCCGACGTGCCGCGATGGCGGCCTACGCCACGCCAGGCGGAGGGCTGGTGTTCTCGGCCGCCTCCGCTCAATGGGCCTGGGGCCTCGACGACGATGGAGCTCCCCAGACGCGTCCGTCGGCGCGGAGCGAGGTCGTTCAGCAGATTACGCGCAACGTCCTGACGCGATTCGCGCAGGCTCGATCCGCCGAGCGGTTCCCAGGCCCGTCGGGTGTGACGGCGGCACCCGGCGCCGGTCGGATCGTACTCCGGTGGGATCCGTCCCCGCGGCGGGGTGTCCGCTACCACGTCTATCGCGACACGACCGATGCCGTGGCCGCCGACGCTCGGCGGATCAACGCCGAACCGATCGAGGCGACGACCATCATCGACGCCGATGTCCTGGCGGGTCGTCGGTACTTCTACGTCGTCGTGGCGGTCGATGCCGACGACTGGGTGTCCGATCCGTCGGCGGTCGTCAGCGCCATGGCGCTGACCTCTTCGACGCCGCTTCTCGCCCCCCATCGACTGATCGCCGGGACCGATGGCTCGGGTGTCGTGACGTTGCGTTGGCAGCACGCGACCCCCGCGCTCGTCTCCGGGTACCGTGTGTACCGTCGACTGGAGGCACAGCTCGCCTCACCGTGGTCGCCCCTGAACCCGACGCAGCTCGAGCCGACGACGGCCTTCGCCGATGTCGATACGGCATCCATTGGCGCTCGCAGCTACAGTATCGAAGCCGTTGGCGTCGATGGACGAGTCTCCGCCCGGTCGAATCCGGTGACTGTGGCACCGTTCGGGACTACAAGCGGCGACTGGCTGCCCCTCGACATCGTGGCCACCTGGCACCTGGCCGGCGTCGAGGCGTTGCCCGAGTTCGTCCGGGAGACGCGTGACCCGTTCGAGCCGTTCCCGGGCTGGCTGTTCGACGGCCAGAGGCGATACGAAATCCAGGGCGGCGAGTCATGGAACGACCAGTGGTCGTTCCCGCGGTTCGGCATGGCCGCCGAATCCCTGGTCCCGGTGCGCGGACAGGAGATCAGGCTGGAAGCCAACGCCGTCGCGGGCGGCGTCATTGCCGAGCTGTGGTGGCAGGGTCGCCAATTCCTCAACGGGTGGTCGTTTGGCCGCATGCTCCAGATGACGCTCTTCCTCGACCCCGACGGCAACGCCAATCCGACGGAAGGCGGTGACTACTATTCGGCGCCTGGACCGGTCGATCTGGGCCGGGTGCCCGCCGGATGGACGCATGGTTCTCCGCTGGTCGACGTGTCGACGTCCGACGCAGCGGTCTCGACGGTCACCGCACCTCTCAACTGGGTGACGGAACGTACGCCGGGACGTGTGGGAAACCTCGCGCATCCGATGCTGTGGCGGGGCACGTTCAGCAAAGAACTGCAGCTGGACTTCGCCGGGCGACCCAACGTCATTCGCTGGCGGTCGGCCGTCGAGTTACCGAGCGATACGCCATTCTTCGACCTCGAGATCCTGACGGCGTACCTGACGGGCGACTTCACCGATACCTACGACTTCGATGCCGCGGCGCTCACCACGACCTACCGGGACGCGCCGACCGATCAGTGCTCGGTGGCGCAACCTGCCCAGGACGCCGGCGGAGTCGTGCAGACGACTCCCGACGGTGACCACGCCTTCGGCATCTATCGGCGGTTCGGTCTGCACGCGCCCAGCTGGTTCGGTCGCTGCACGATCGGCCAGGTGGGCGACTTCGGCAATGACGCGTTCGATGCCGTGAAGATCAACGTCCGCGAGGCCCCGGCCGACGGTCTCCCGGCGGGCACGTACGAGTTCGAGGCGTACATCGTCGTCGGTGATTTCGCGACCGTGACTCGCGAGATGGCGTGGCTGTACCACAACGGCTACTGAGCCGCGAGGCTGGGAGACTCCCATGCGTGTAGGCGTATTCTCCGACGTGCACGACAATCTCCCGTCGCTGGAGCGCGTGCTTGGCGCGTTCGCCGACCTGGGCCTCACGACGCTCATCTTCTGCGGCGACTTCTGTTCACCGATTCCGGCGCGTCGCATCGCCGCGTTCGAGGGCGACGTTCACTGCGTGTTCGGCAACGGCGATGGTGACCGATTCGCCATGCTGCGTCACGCGCTGACCGAGGCCTCGAATTTCAGGCTCCATGGTGAGCACGCCGAGCTCGTGCTCGACGGACGCCGGGTCGCGGTGACACACTACCCGCTCTACGCGCAGGCCCTGGCTCGAACCGCCGACTACGACGCGGTGTTTTCAGGCCACACACACGAATCGGCGATGGAGCGTTTCGGAGACTGCTTGTGGGTGAATCCAGGCGAGGTGCTAGGCTGGAAGGGGAGCCCGACCTACGCCGTGTACGACACCGGCTCGAATGCGGCGGAGATTCTCGGAATCGATCAGTAGTGGGCCTGACGGAGTTGGTTGACGGACGGTCGGGTGCCGGCTTGAGGCTCGAGGACTAACGAGGAGGAGGAACGTGCGCCGAGCGGGCGGCAGGTCGCGGGCCGGCAACCGCCGACGGGTCGAGCAGGCCATCGCCGCGTTGGTCGTCGCGCTCGTCTACGCCGCATGGTCATGGTCGAGCGGCACGTCTAGCCCAACACCGGCGGAATCCGACGCGATCGGGACGGCCGGTGACGCAGCCATCACGGCCGCGTTTCGCGATCGTCGATCCGACGTCGTCGTCGAGTCTACCGGCACGGTCGATCGCGAGCTGGCCGACGATCGAGACGGCTCGCGCCACCAGCGCTTCATCCTCCGCCTGGCCACGGGCCAGACCCTCCTGGTCGCTCACAACATCGACCTCGCGCCGCGGGTGCCGCTCTCGGTGGGTGACGAGGTGGAGTTTCGGGGCGAGTACGAGTGGACTGATCGAGGCGGTGTCCTGCACTGGACGCACCACGACCCGAACGGTCGCCGCGCCGGGGGATGGCTCCGTCACCGAGGTCTGGTGTACGAGTGACCGCGCGGTCAGGGCCGAGCGGCCCCCAGCTCGGCGCGACAGCGTTCGATGAAACGGTTCTGCCGCTCACCGCCGAGCCCGGCCTTCCAGGCCTCAGCGGCTCCTCGACGCGACCGATCGCGCGCGGGAGGGTGTCGGTTCTACCCTAGCGTCACCCCGGCCGGCCTACTTCCTACTCTGGTTCTCGCCGCACCCGAGCGAATGGTCCCGGGCAGTTCCGGCTCTGGGCCTTTTCTGACAGCAACTTAGCGGCCGCGGCATCCCCGCGGATCGGAACTTGCCACTGCTGCACCCTGATGACAGGAGCGGGCAGATGGCGGTGAGGCATTCTCGAGCCTCGCACCGATCGGCGACGGTTCGCACTCTGGTCCTGTCGATCGTGGCGATGGGCCTGGTGTGGTCCGTCGACAGCGGAACCGCGGCCAGCGGTCGGAAGCGGAAGACCCAGGTCCGCAAGCAAGGTGCCTGGCACAGCAGGCTCGACTTCCGCACGATCGACGGCACCGGGAACAACCCGATCGAGTCGCTGTGGGGAAGCGCGGGGATCGAACTGCTTCGAGAGCCAGGTACTTCTGACTACGGAGATGGCGTGTCGAGCCTGTCAGGGCCGAGTCGGATGAGCGCGCGGGCGATCAGCAACCTCGTCGCGAGCCAACCGGGCCCGTTGAGTCGAGTCGTGCGGGTGACGGACATGCTCTGGCAGTGGGGGCAGTTCCTGGATCACGACATCGACCTCACGGGTGTCGCAGATGTTCCGGACCACGCGGACATTGCGATACCGACGGGGGACCCGATCTTCGATCCGTTCAAGACCGGAACCCAGGTCATGAGCTTCACACGCTCGGCGTTCAACCCGCTGACTCACTCGGACGTGCGTGAGCAGATGAACATGATCACATCGTTCATCGATGCCTCGAACGTCTACGGATCGGATGCCGCGCGAGCCAGCGCCTTGCGCGGAAAGCAGGGCTACCTGAAGATGAGCCGCGGTCGCCTGCTGCCATTCAATCTGACTGGGCTGTCCAATGCGCCCCACAACGGACCGACGATGTTCCTGGCGGGCGACGTGCGGGCGAATGAGCAAGTGGGCCTGACCGCGATGCACACGCTCTTCGTCCGCGAGCACAACCGACTGGCCCGGATGTTCCGACGGCTGAGGCTACCGGCCGAGACCCGGTACCAGCTGGCTCGCGCCATCGTGTCCGCCGAAATGCAGGCCATCACCTTTCGTGAGTTCCTGCCACTCCTGCTCGGGGGGGCGCTGCCCCCATACGCCGGCTACGACCCCAGTGTGAATCCGGCCGTCTCGAACATCTTCGCGACCGGTGCCTATCGGTTCGGCCACACGATGGTGTCGCCAACGCTACTGCGGCTGAAGCGCAACGGGCGGCCCATCAAGGCACATCATCTGGCGCTGCGTGACGCATTCTTCTCACCCAAGGAGACGATCGATCACGGCATCGAGCCAGTGCTACGCGGGCTGGTGACGCAGCGAGCCGAGGGCCTCGACAACTTCATCGTCGACGACATGCGGAACTTCCTGTTCGCGCATGGCTCAAAGGGTTTCGACTTGAGTGCGCTGAACATCCAGCGCGGGCGCGACCACGGTTTGCCGGACTACAACGCCTCCCGTGAGCAGTGGGGTCTCCCGCGCGTCTCGTCGTTCGCTCAGATCACGCCGGATGTCGAAGTGCAGCGGATGCTGGCGGCAGCCTACGCCTCCGTCGATGACATGGACATGTGGGTGGCCGGGCTGGCCGAGGTTCCCGATGGCCGTGGCCTGCTCGGGCCGCTCTTTAGTCGTATCATCGCCGACCAGTTCATCCGGATCCGTGGCGGTGATCGGTTCTGGTACGAGCGCCTTCCTGCGTCGCTCGTGCGATACGTCGAACGGCTCGACCTCAAGACGATCATCCGGCTGAACACCCGGATCAACAAGGAGCTTCCGCGGTCGGTCTTCTTGGTGGAGTAGAACAGAGGCGCATAGCTCAGGGCTCGGGGCTCGGGGCTCAGGGCTTTTGGCTTATGGCCGGCGGGCGTCTCTACCTCGGTTCCGGCTCGACGGTCGCTGTCTGGTCCACGCGATGCATCGTGCCTGCCGACGTGACGTTCTCGCCGATCAGTCGTTCTCCCATCGCGCCGTACGTCTCCAGGACGGTGGGTGGTTGGCTGCCCTCGAGCAACACGGTCTGGAACGACACCCAAACCTCGATCGTTCCCGGCGGCCAGCGACGGAGGTTGAGTCGTTCGGAGTACGCGCCGTCCTGAACGACCACCTGTCCTGCCCGCAACCAGACCGGCTCGCCCGCGTTCACCCAGTTCTCATGACGTGCCTCGTACAACAGGATGGCGCCATCCGGCAGGTCGGTCGTGCCCGCGATCGTGAGGCGACGGTTCCTCAGCTCGGGTGCGACCGTCAGCATGGCGGTGACGCCGACAGGTGCCGATTCCTGGCCGCTGCACCCCAGGTGTAGCAGGACGATGGCCGCCAACAGGGCAGAAACTACACGCATTGGAGTCGACCTCACGTAAAAGGCTCGGGACGAGCGAAGGAGTCGCGACCAGCGCAGGTCTCGCGCTGGCAAACCACTGGCCTCGCGCGGTAGCATAGCAGGAGGCGAGCGCCACGGTGGCGACGAGAGATGCGCCAGAGTCAGAGGACGACATGTCAAACAATAGAGGTTTCACGCTCATCGAGCTCCTGATTGTCGTCGCGATCATCGGCATCATTGCGGCCATCGCCGTTCCGGGCTTGCTTCGCGCGCGGATGGCGGGCAACGAGGCATCCGCGATCGGATCGATCCGCGCGATCAACTCGGGGCAGTCGACCTACGCAGCGAGCTGCGGCAGCGGCTTCTACTCACCGTCCCTGGTGCGCTTGGCGACGCCACCTACCGTCAGCGGTGGCGATGGCTTCATCGGCACCGATCTGGCGACGGATCCCTCGATCAAGAGCGGCTACTCCATCACCCTCACGCCAGGCGTCGCGGCGGCGGGCGCTCCGGCCTCGTGCAACGGCGCCGCGGCCGGCACGGTCGCGACGACCTTCTTCACGGGTGCGGATCCAACGGCAGGCGCGGGGGCACGGTTCTTTGGCTCGAACCAGGGCGGCACCATCTTCCAGAGCACCGCCTCCGTGGTCGTGACGCAGAACGGTGCCCCGGCGGGCGCCACGCCGATTCAGTAGGGCGCCTGGTCACGGCACGCGGGCCACGAGTCCGGTGGGCAACATGACGCGAATCATTGTCTATATCTTCCTGGCCGGCGTGGCCGTCGGAGTCGCCGGTACGATCCTCGTACCGCGCGTCGCCGGACCCCTGCTCCCGGGCGTGTTCGACAGCCAGGACCCGTCGGTCGAGGGGCGTGTGGCGGGAAAGCTCCGGGAGAACGATCGCCTGCTCGTGACCCTCGAACCCGACCGCGGCAGTGTGCTCGCCACCTTCACCGAACGCGTCTCGGAAGTCGACCTCCTTGTCGCGACCGGCGACACGCTCGTGATCTCGATGCCGGAATACTCGCCATTCGTCGAGAACCCGCCAATCGAGCGCGTTGCCAAGAGCGACGCGCCCGCGGAGCCAGCCGAGGTTGACATCGAGCTGCCGACCTCCGCCGACGGCTCGGCCGAGGTCGAGAACCCCGCCTTCGAGGACGAGGTTCAGGCGGACACGTCGGGCGCAGCGTCGGGCGCAGCGGTTGCCGATCAGGCTCCGGACGTCAGTCTTCCCGCGGTCCCAGAGCCCCAGGCTGCGAGCTCCGATCGCGATCCTCCGTCCGTACCGGAGTGACGTCGATGTCGGGCTGGTCGGGTCGGGGTCGAGATGCCGGCCCGTTCGTGTGCACGTAGACGTTGGCGCCTCCGTCCCGCAACACGCCCTCCACACGTTTCCAGAGCGACCGGGTGATCAGACGCCGCGTGAGGGGCACGAGGCAGAGGAATCCGAAGGCGTCGGTGATGAGGCCTGGCGTCATGAGGACGGCCGCCGCGATCAGGATGATCACGCCGTCGAGGATGGCCGTGGTCGGCATCTGGCCGCGATCGATCTCGGCGCGGATCGTGGCCAGCACTCCCAGGCCTTGCCACCGAGCCAGCGCCGCTCCGAGCATGCCGGTGGCGACGATGAGTGTCAGCGTGGCGAAGGTGCCGATACGCGAGCCGACTTCGATGAGTAGGACCAGCTCGACGGCGGGGACGAGTACGAACAGGGCGAGTAGCTTGAGCACAGGCTGATCAGTCTGGCGGCTGGCTGCGCCGCCCCGTGGCTCGCGTGCGTCGGGCGTTGGCCATCAGGCGACGCGCGTAGCGCCCTCTGGCTTCCAGACGCGTTCGAACAGGCGAAGGTAGTTCTCCCCGAGAATCTTTCGGACGTCGTCCTCGCCGTACCGCCGGGCGAGCATCCGATCGATGAAGTGCTCCACCTCCGCGTAATCCGAGAACCCCTCGACCTGCCGGTGCCCGGAGCGGATGTCCGCCGTCACGACGCGACCGTATTCCTCCGCCACGTTGCCGTAACTCGGCTCTCCCCACGGGTCGTGCCAGTGATCCGGATAGGTCCCCAGGGATGCATCGGTCCCGATGCCCATGTGGTCGGTGTTGCCGCACAGGCTGGCCACGTGGTCGACCATGTCGCCGAAGTCGTCGACCGTTGGGCGCCGGTTCATGCCGGGCTTGAACACGATCGGGCCCCAGGGCGCGAGCCCGATGACGCCGCCACGCGCCGTGCACGCGGCAATCTGCTCGTCGTCGATGTTGCGCGGGTTGGCGGCCACGGCGCTCGGGTTGGAATGACTGAAGATGCAGGGATGCGCGCTGCGGTCGATCGTCTCGAGCGTGGCCCGCTTACCCGTGTGGGTGCCGTCGAGCACGATGCCGACCCGGTTGCACTCGTCGACGACCAGCTCGCCGAACTTCGTCAGCCCGTGATCGGTGCGGTCGAGCATGCCGTCGGCGAGGAGGTTGCTGGCGTTGTAGGCCAGCAGCATGATGCGCAGCCCGAGTCGCTGCATCGCCTCGACCCGATGAAGCTTGCTGCCGATCCAGTCGCCGCCCTGGGCTGCGATGACCAGGGCCGCTCGACCGTCCCGCTTCGCTCGCCGGATATCGTCGGCCACCTCCGCCACGAGCAGGTTGGGGTGCGAACGAGCCACCAGGTGCCAGTACATGCACTCTTCGACCGCGACGTCGAAATCGATCCGTGGTCGCCAGGCAGTGACGGCGTACGCCGTCACCCCGTGGCGATGGGCGTTCGCAAAGTCGGCATCCGGCCACATCTGCATGCAGGAGTCGACGAACACGTACGGGTGGTCGGTGTCGAGAATCGAGTGAACGCCGCCGTCCACGCGGGCGTCGGTCTGGGTCATGTGCGCGGTCCTTCGGAGCGTGTTAGTTGGAGGTGGCCGCGAACGAGGCTCGCGGAAACGTCGTGACGCCAAGCGGGAACTGCGACACGTCACGGACGTCGGCGCGCGTGGCAATGACGTAGAAGACGTCGAACATCCAGATGGCCCCCGGATCCTCCAGGTACAGGATCTCCTGCGCACGCCGGTACAGGGCCTGCCGCTGCACATCGTCGGTCTCGCGCATCGCCGCGATGATGGCCTCGTCGAACTCGGCGTTCGAGTAGTAGCCGTAGTTGTTCTCGTTCGTCGGGTGCGTGAAGAAGAGCGGCCGGAGCCCCCAGTCGGCGTCGGCGGTCGAGGCTCCGGCCCCCCAGATGAAGATCTCCATCGGGTTGTCCTCCGGCTTCAGTCCCCGGTATTTCGTGATGAACGTGCCCCACTCGATGCCGCCGATGGCCGCCTCGATACCGACCTCGGCGAGCTGGGCCGCGACCGCTTCGGCGAGCTCGACGCCCAGGATGTATCGGGACGTCGTCGAGATCGTCGTCTTGAACCCATTCGGATATCCCGCGTCGGCCAGCAGGCGGCGGGCCTTGGCAGGGTCGTACGGCATCTCCCCGAGGTTGGCGTAGCCGCGCATGATCGGCGTGAGCGCGCCCGTCGACGGGATGGCCTGCCCGGCGAACATGGCGTCCACGATCGTGCGTCGGTCGATCGCGTACGAAATGGCCTGCCGGACTCTGGCGTCGGTGAAGGGCGGCCGTTGGCAGTGAAACCGGAAGCCGCGGGCGCCGATGCTCACCGTCTTCATGACCTCGATGGCCGGATCGTCCGTCAGACGCGCGACGTCCGGCGCCGGGATGTGAGTGATGACGTCGGCCGCCCCGGTCTCGAGCGCGATGACCCGAGCGGCGGTTTCGGGAATCGGGCGATACACGACCTGCCGGAGCGTGCCTGGCTCGCCCCAGTAGTCGTCGTTGCGCTCGAGCACGAGTTCCAGGTCCTTGCGCCAGCTGGCGACGCGATACGGGCCGGTGCCCGAGGTCGCCTCGGCCGAGTAGCCCAGCGACTTGCCATCGCGCTCGATCGTGACCGGGTTGAGAATCGCCGCCGACACGTGCGCCATGGTCGGCTCGAACGCGCCGAACGGGTACTCGGTCACGATGGCCACCGTGTGGTCGTCGATGACCTCCACGCGTTCCAGCATGTTGAACAGCGGCAACCGCTTGTGATTCTGCTCCGGATCGAGGACGCGCGCGAACGTCTGCCGTACCGCCTCCGCTGTGAACGGCGTGCCGTCGTGGAATCGAACGTCCTCCCGGAGGTGGAACGTCCAGCGGCGGCCGTCCTCCGCCACCTCCCAGCGCTCGGCGAGATCCCCGACGATCTGCATGTCCTCATCGAACGTGATGAGCGTGTTGTAAATCATAAGGATCGCCTGGTCCGACTGGCTATCCGTGGTGTTGTGCGGATCGAGCGTCGTGACGTCGGCCGGCGGAGAGAAGATCAGCGTGTCCCTGGCGGTCGGGCTCGACGACCCGCCCCAGCCAGCCCCGCACGCCGCGGCTGCCACACCACAGAGCACCACGACGAGCGCGCGCCGCCGGGGCGCGTAGCGGAGAGAGCATTCGGTCATTGGTCTTCGGTCCCCGATCCCTGATCCCTGATCCCCGGCCCCTGATCCCCGGCCCCAGGCCCCTGATCACCAATCCCGCGCAGTGTACCTTGCCTTGCCGGGTCGTTCCAGGACTGGAATTTGCTATAATCCCATCCCTATGTGGACGAAATTGATGAGCAACCCGCGCAAGAAGGCGCCCAAGACGATTGCGGTGATCGACCCCGATAGCTGCTTCGGGGCGTTCGCCTGCTCGATCTGCCAGGCTGCCTGTCCCGTCGCCGACTGCATCGTCGAGGTGCCAGACGAGGACGGCCGGATGGTGTGCGCGGTCCGAGCCGATCTCTGCATCGGGTGTGGCCTCTGCGTCACGCTCGGGAACCCGACGGCGCTGCAAAAGCGGGATTTCGGCTGCCCGGCCGACTACGACGCGATCGATATGGTGCCGTTCGAGGACGTCCTGAAGATCCTCGAGGATGAGGCGCAGGAAGCGGAAGCGGAGGCGGCTCCGGCCTGAGCGGAGCCGCTCGGGCAGAAAGCTCAAACTCAGGGCACAGGGCACAGGGCACAGGGCACAAAGTTCAGGGCTCAAAGTTCAGGACACCCAAGCCCGAAAGCCCCAAGCCAATAATTATCGCCCTGTCGCCACGAGATACCGCGACGGCAGGTCGTGGCCGACAGCGCCTTCGATGAACCGGGACGCTTCGACGACGGCCTCGAGTTCGACCCCGGTCTCGATCCCCAGCCCGTCCAGCATGTAGATCAGTTCCTCGGTCGCGAGATTGCCCGTCGCTCCCGGGGCATACGGGCACCCGCCGAGTCCTCCAGCCGATGCGTCGAACGTCGTGATTTCGTACTCGAGAGCGACCAGGACGTTGGCGAGCGCCATGCCTCGCGTGTCGTGGAAGTGGAGGGCCACCCGGTTCACCGGAACGGCGCCGAGCAGCCTATCGAGCAGGCGCCGCACGAGCCCTGGGTGCGCGACGCCAATCGTGTCGCTCACCGCGATCTCGAACACTCCGAGATCCAGAAGGCGTCGGGTCAGGGTGACGACCTGCTCGGGGGCGATGGGACCTTCGAACGGACAGCCGAAGCTGGTCGAGAGATAGCCTCGGACGGCGATCTCGCGGCGAGCCGCCTCGGCGCAGACCTCGGCGTACGTCACGAAGGATTCATCGATGCTTTGATTGATGTTCTTGTGGCTGAAGGATTCGCTGGCCGCCGCGAAGATTCCGACTTCCGTGACGCCCGCGGCCACCGCGCGCTCGAGGCCTCGGACGTTCGGCACGAGCGCCGAGTATCGGACGCCCTGGCGCCGAGTGATTCCGGCCATCACCTCGGTCGCATCGGCCATCCGGGGCACCCACCTGGGGCTGACGAATGCCGACACCTCGATGGCCGGGAGGCCCGCAGCGGTCAGCCGGTCGACAAATTCGATCTTGTCGCGCGTCTGCACCTGGCTCGACTCGTTCTGCAGGCCATCCCGGGGCCCGACTTCGACGACGGTCACCTGTGTCGGGAGGCCTGGCGTCAGTGTCGAGGGCATTGGGTCCTCTGTACAGTCCTCACTCGAGCTCGACCAACGGGACGCCAGGCTGGACCAGGTCGCCCTCGGCGCAATGAATCGCCGTGACTGTCCCGTCATCGGGCGAGCGCAGCGGTAACTCCATCTTCATCGCCTCGAGGACGACCAGGACGTCGCCCCGGGCGACGACTGTGCCCGGGGTCACTGGTACTTGTTTGACGGTCGCGGGCATCGGGGCTGTCAGGGACTCGTGCAGGCGTCGGCGTCGCCCGCCGGCGCGCGTGCCGGAGACAACGTCGACTCGGTAGGTCTGGCCGTTGACGAATACCCAGCGCTCACTGCCGTCGCGAACGACGGTGACGCGGTAGCTGGTGTCGCTGCGCGTCACACGGAAGTCGGAGCCGCCGAGCGGGATGACCTCGAACGGCACATCATCCCCGTCGATGGAGATCGCGCGGTTCGGCCCGACGTTCACGACACGTTCGTCAGAGCCACAGCGGACGGTGAGTCGGCGAGGTCGAGACATGTGCGTCAACCTCGCCAGTGGGCCAGCGTGACCCACGGATCCCAATCCGACTGATCCGCGTCCTGCCCTCGAGGTGGAAGCGAATCGTCGAGCTCAATCGAGGCCGCCGCCGCGAGCGCGACCGTGAGCCGTGCGTCGGTATCCCCGTTGTCGTCGGTGTCGTTGACCGCCTCGGCGACGAGATGAGCCCGCTCGGTGTCGACGAAGTCTGTGTCCACCGAGCCGCCACGAAATCTCTCGTGTCCGAGCACGCGCAGCAGGAGACTCACGTTCGTCTCGATTCCGAGGATCGGATAGTCCCGGAGCGCAGCGGTGGCTCGCGCGATCGCCGCCGCGCGAGTGTCACCCCAGGCGATGACCTTGGCCAGGAGCGGGTCGTAGTGCACCGTGACCTCGCTGCCCTCGTCGACGCCGCTGTCCACGCGGATACCGGGACCGGCCGGCTCGCGGTAGTAGAGGATTCGACCCGCTTGCGGCAGCATCTCTCGCGAATCCTCCGCGTAGACGCGACACTCGATGGCGTGGCCACGCTGGGTGAGTGAGTCCTGGTCCCACGGGAGCGGTTCTCCCGCGGCGACCGCCAGCTGGGCGGTGACCAGGTCGACGCCGGTGACGGCCTCGGTCACGGGGTGTTCGACCTGCAGGCGCGTATTCATTTCGAGGAAGTAGAAGCGTGCGTCATCTCCCTCACCCTCGACGAGGAACTCCACGGTCCCCGCGTTCGAGTATCCAACGGCCTCGGCAGCGGCGATCGCCGCCGCACCCATTCGTTCACGGACGCTGGCGCCGATCGTCGGCGAGGGCGACTCCTCGATGATCTTCTGGTGTCGACGCTGGACCGAGCAGTCACGTTCGAACAGGTGCATGTAGTGGCCGTGCCGATCGCCGAAGATCTGGATCTCGACGTGCCGAGGGTGAGTCAGGCGACGTTCCACGTAGAGCGTGGAGTCGCCGAATGCCGCGCCGGCTTCCCGGCGCGCCGAAGCGATCGCGTCATCCAGGGCGCTCTCCACATCGACTCGTCGCATGCCCTTGCCGCCACCGCCCGCCGAGGCCTTGACCAGCAGGGGATATCCGATGCGCGCCGCCGCGGCACGAATCGCGGCGTCGGATTGCTCGGCGGGCGCCTCGCCGGGGACGGTCGGGACGCCCGCGGCCTCCATCAGTCGCCGCGCGCCTATCTTGCTGCCCATGCGCTCGATCGCGTCGGCCGGAGGCCCGACGAAGGCGATGCCGGCGTCGTCGCAGGCGCGAGCCAGCGCGGCGTTCTCGGCAAGGAAACCGTACCCGGGATGCAGGGCATCGGCTCGCGTCGTGTGCGCGGCGTCCATGAGTCGGTCGATTGCCAGGTAGCTCTCGGCCGCGGCGGGCGGGCCGATGGCGACTGCCCGATCGGCGAGTCTGACGTGCAGCGCGCGCTCGTCCGCCTCGGAATAGACGGCGACGCTCTCGACGCCCAGCTCGCGGCAGGCGCGGATGATGCGTACGGCGATCTCGCCGCGGTTCGCGATCAGGACTCGTCTGAACATGGAGGCGTCACGGCACCCAGGGCGGTTTTCGCTTTTCGAGGAAGGCCCGCATGCCGTCACGGCCTTCCTGGGAGGCGCGGCGATCCGCGATGGCGTCGGCGGTGAACGGCAGGACGTCCGTCGGCGCTCGGCCTGCGACGTGCGCGACGAGCCCCTTGGCCGCGGCCACGGCCTCGGGGCCGGCCGACAGGATGTCGTCCAGGCAGGCCGTCGTGGCGGCGTCGAGCTCGGACGCAGGAAGCACCCGGTGCACGAGATCGATCTCACGCGCCCGGGCCGCCGAAAATCGTGCGCCGGTCAAGAAGAGCTCCCTGGCCGCCGACACGCCGATCGTCGTCACGACGTATGGCGAGATCACCGCGGGAACAACGCCCAATCGTACTTCAGTGAATCCGAACGTCGTGTCGTCGGCAGCCAGGGCGACGTCGCAGACGGCCACGAGACCGGCACCGCCGCCGAGCGCGGCGCCATGAACGCGCCCGATGAGTGGACATGGCAGACTGTTGAGCACCTCGAACAGCCGCGCCAGCCGCGTCGCGTCCCGGACGTTCTCCTCTCGGCTGTACTCGGCGGCGCGCGCCATCCAGCCGAGATCCGCACCGGCAGAGAAGACCGTGCCGGTGCCGTACAGGACGGCGGCTCGCAGATCGGGGCGGCTGGCCGCCGCATCGGCCCAGGCGGTGAGTTCGGCGATCAGCTCGTCGTTGAAGGCGTTTCGGACCTCCGGTCGATTGAGCCCGACATGCTCGATCGGGCCATCGCGACGAACGTCGAGACAGCGATACGTCATGGCAGCGCCCGTGGTGCTCCTACATCCGAAACACGCCGAATCGCGGCGGTGGTATTGGCGCGTTGCTCGCGGCCGAGATGGCGAGTGCGAGCGCCGAGCGCGTCTCGGCCGGATCGAGGATGCCATCGTCCCAGAGGCGCGCGGTCGAGTAGTACGGCGACCCCTCCCGCTCGTATTTGTCGAGGATTGGCGCCCGAATCGCCGCGGCGTCCTCGTCGGACAGCGCCTGCTCCTTGCGCGCCAGCTGATCCCGCTTGACCGTGACGAGCACCTCCGCGGCTTGCTCGCCCCCCATCACCGAGATTCGCGCGTTGGGCCACATCCAGAGCAGGCGAGGCTCGTACGCGCGTCCGCACATGCCGTAGTTGCCGGCTCCGAAGGACCCGCCAATCACGACCGTGAATTTCGGCACCACCGAGTTCGCCACGGCGTGAACCATCTTGGCACCGTCCTTCGCGATGCCCGACCGCTCGTAGTCGCGCCCGACCATGAAGCCTGTGATGTTCTGCAGGAAGATCAGTGGCACACCGCGAAGGTTGCAGAGCTCGATGAAGTGGGTCGCCTTCAGCGCCGACTCCGAGAAGAGCACGCCGTTGTTGGCCACGATGCCCACGAGGTAGCCGTGCAGTCGCGCGAACCCGGTGACCAGCGTGGTGCCATAGCGTGCCTTGAATTCGTCGAATCGCGAGCCGTCGACGATGCGGGCCACGACCTCCCGAACGTCGTACGGCTTCCGGATGTCCGCGCTGATGATGCCGTAGATCTCGCTGGGGTCGTACAGCGGCTCCTCCGGTGCCACCCGATCGCCGGCGTGTGGCTTGACGATGTTAAGGGTTCCGACGATGGTCCGCGCCTGTTCGAGGGCGTGGTCGTCGTCCTCCGCCAGGTAGTCTGCGACGCCCGACAGTCGCGTATGGACGTCGGCGCCGCCCAGTTCCTCTGCCGAGACGTCCTCGCCCGTCGCGGCCTTGACGAGCGGCGGACCACCCAGGAAGATCGTGCCCGTCTCACGCACGATGATCGTCTCGTCGGACATCGCCGGCACGTACGCGCCGCCGGCGGTGCACGAGCCCATGACGACCGCGATCTGCGGGATGCGCTCCGCCGACATCCGGGCTTGGTTGAAGAAGATGCGACCGAAGTGATCCCTGTCCGGAAAGACGTCCGCTTGCAGCGGAAGGAAGGCCCCGCCGGAGTCGACGAGGTAGATACAGGGCAGGCGGTTGTCGAGCGCGACCTGCTGGGCGCGCACGTGCTTCTTGACCGTGAGCGGAAAGTAGGTACCACCTTTCACCGTCGCGTCGTTCGCGACGATCATGACCTCCCGTCCCGAGACTCGACCGATGCCGGTCACGATGCCTGCCGACGGCGCCCGGCCCTTGTACATGTCACACGCGGCGAGCGCTGACAGCTCGAGCCACGGCGAGGCGGCATCGAGCAGCCGCGCGACGCGCTCGCGGACGGGCAGCTTGCCCTGTTCGCGGTGCCGTGCCACGTAGCGCGGACCACCACCCTCCGCGGCCGCCGCTGTGCGGGTCCGTAGCTCGTCGACGAGCTGCGACATCCGGTCCCGATTCAGTCGAAACGTCTCGGTGTCCGTTCGGACGTGGCTTTCGATGATGTCCATGAATCTGGGGACGTCTAGGCGTTGTGTCCGGCGCCGATGCGCCGAAGGACTACCAGCCGCAGCAGTCGGTCTTGTAGCCGCACGACGGGCAGCGCCAGACCGCGTGCATGCGGAACATCTCGGTGCCGCAGCGCTCGCAGAGCACCTTGTCGTCAGAAGGCGCCGGCGGCGCCGGCGATGGAACGGGCGCAGGGGGCCGCGTGGGGTCCGACATGCCGGTATTATAGCGCCACGGATGCGACCGAGCGTTTGGTGTCTGAGTCCGAAGGGCGTGGTGACGGCTCCGACGCCCCGCCCGAGAATCTCGTGACGAACGTCGGACCCGGAACGCGAGCTGGACGCGATCCTGCAAGGACTCTCCAGGGATGACGGAATCTCGACGTCCCGCAAGCGCGCGCCACGCGATCGACTCGGCCAACGGGCAGGAGGCAGCGTACGCGCAGGCTCGCGTCCGGATGGTCGACGAGCAGATCGTCGCCCGGGGTGTCGGCGATCCCCGGGTCCTCGAGGCGATGCGCGATTTGCCACGTCACACGTTCGTGCCGGCCGATCTGCGGCACGCCGCCTACGAGGATCGGCCACTGCCGATCGGGTCCGGCCAGACGATCTCCCAGCCCTACATGGTCGCCGTGATGACGGCTGTCCTGGGCGTGGGTTCAGGCCACCGGGTGCTCGAGGTGGGCACCGGGTCCGGCTATCAGGCCGCCGTCCTGGGTCGCCTGGCCGGCCAGCTCGTGTCGGTCGAGCGGATGCCGGACCTGGCGGCGCGAGCCGACGAGGTATTGCGATCGCTCGGCCTCTCGAACGTTCGTGTCGTCGTGGGCGACGGCAGCCGCGGCTGGTCCGAAGGCCAGCCATACGATCGGATCCTCGTGACGGCGGGTGCGCCCGAGGTGCCCACCCCGCTGCTGGACCAGCTCGCGCCAGGCGGGACCCTCGTCGTGCCAGTGGGATCTCGGATGACCCAGCAACTGCTCGTGGTGCGACGGTCGCCTGCGGGGGACCGTCTCGTCACCGAGACGCTCGACCACTGCGTGTTTGTTCCGCTCGTGGGCGCGCACGGCTGGAACGGTTGAGAACTGGCATACCATGGCCGTGAATGAATCGGAGGAGCATGGAGGGATGAGATCATGACGAAAGAATCGCGTGTCGCGCTGACCGTTCTGCTCGGCGCCGTCGGCGGTGGGCTCTGCGGCTACCTGTTCTTGACCGAACGAGGGTCGAGGCTCAGGGCCGAGCTCGAGCCGACGCTCAAGGACATCATTGCCGAGATGCGGAGCCTTGGCGCGACGGTCGAGGAGGCCCTCACGACGGCGAGCGAGGGGTGGGATGCGATCGGTAGGCTCGTCGCCGACGAGCGCGGGCAGGGGGTGGCGAGCGACGCGGAGACGCGACACTGACCGGCAGCGCGCGTCGGTCGTGTCAGATAGCTTGACATGGGTGAGCGGGTTCACTCGCGCCTGCTCAAGCACGGGCTCATGGCGATCGGCCGACTGGTGGATCGGCTCCGAGCCTTCGTCTGCGTGTTCGGACGATCGGTGTGGCACGCCCTCGTCAGCTTCTACAACAGCGAGGACCTGACGTTCGCCACGTCGATCGCCTTCTACGCCCTCCTCTCGCTCTTTCCCTTCTTCCTGCTTCTGCTGTCTGGACTGGGTGCCTTCGCGGCCGACGAGGCGGACCGATCGACCGTCCTCGCCTTCGTCTTCAGATACTTCCCGGGGCAGCTCGACTTCATGACGGTGCAGCTCGACGCGATGCGCGAGTCGCGTTACCGGCTCGGCGTCGCCGGCGTGTCCGTCATGGTCTGGGCGAGTCTCGGGGTCTTCGGGGCGATGACGTCGGCGATCGATCACGCCTGGGGTGTCGACCGCCAGCGCAACTTCTTGAAGCACAAGCTGGTCTCGTTCGCCATGCTCGTGGCGGCCGGCGCGCTCCTCCTGTTCGTCCTCTCGCTGGTCAGCACGGTGGGGATGGTGGACTCATCAAGGTTCGGGACGATCCTCGCGGAGATCCCCAGCGTGATGGCGTTCCGGGGGCTCGCGGTTCGGTCGGCGACGACACTGCTGCTGATCGTCGTGGTCGGACTGCTGTTCGTCTTCGTGCCGAACGCCAAGGTGCGGTTCCGAGACGTGTGGCTTGGCGCGATCCTGACCGGTGCGTTGTGGCGGGTCGCACTGCTGGGCTTCCAGTACTACGTGCGCGACATGTCTCGCCTCAGCTTCATCCATGGCTCGATCGCGGCGGTCGTGGTGTTTCTCGTGTGGGTCTACGTCTCGGCCGTGATCTTCCTCTATGGTGTCGAGTTCACCGCCGCCTATGCGAGGATTCGTCGCCATCGTCCGGACGACATGGCGGCGGCGCCCTCGCCGCGCGTCTGATCCCGGACGATTTTGTGCTCCGTTCTTCGTTCTCTGTTCCACGTTCTGCATTCTGTGTTCTTACGTTCTCCCTTCGTCCGTCGTCTTCCTTTCCCTCCCGTGCTTCGTATCTGTTTCCCGAGTGGAGAAATGTCTCGGGTGCGAACGGGGCCGAAAAAGAGAATGCAGAATGCTGAATGCAGAACGTTTTTGAAAAAAGGTCAGAGCAGGGAGTCGTCTTTCGACGTCCCCCTGCCGTCATGCAGGCATTGGAGCGTGGGCGGTTCCCCCCGCGGAGTGCGGAGGGGGCAGGTGACCGTTAGCAGAGCAAGGTCCGTGCCCACGTGTTTTGGCCTGATTCTCACGCCTCTGTGCTTCGGGTCGTGCCAAGGGTGTTCCGTTTGGAGACAGCCCGGGAGGCGGAGATGACGAAGCTGTCGTGGGCTGGATGGAACGGACCTCCGCTCGGCGTCGTCGCGGCGTCGTCAGGGCGACTCGCGACCGAGTGCGATTATGTGCACGGTGCTGTCGGCACTCGCCGGGCATGTTCGGCAACGTGCCGGCCCGTGCCGACGCCACCGGCTGCGTGTCGCTCAGGCCGTGGGGGACGGATGGTCGTGCATCGCGCGCACGAGTGCTTCGACGAACACGGGGACGTCGTTCACTTTCCTGGATGTGATCAGGTTGCCGTCGATGGCGACCGGGCGGTCCACGTAGAGGCCGCCGGCATTGGTCACGTCGACGGCGATCGACGGCCAGCAGGTGAGCGTGCGACCGCGGAGCACGTTCGCCGAGATGAGCACCTGGGGGCCACGACAGATGGCCGCGACCGGTTTGCGAGCGTTCATCGCGTCTCGCGCCAGGTCGACCATCCCATGTCGCATCCGGATCCGGTCCGGCGCGTGTCCGCCAGGGATGACGATGGCATCGAAATCCGCCGCCTTGGCGGCACCGGCGGCGAGCATCGACGTGATGGTGGAGCCACCGGTGCCGATGAACTGACGACCGGACCAGGGCGCCACGATCGTCACGATCACGCCCGCGGCTTCCAGTATTTCGATCGACCCGGTCACCTGTCCGTCGTCGAAGCCAGCCTCGATCATCAGGGCGACCCGTTTGCCGTCGAGTCGTCGGGGCGCGTCAGTCATATTCCGGCCTCTCCCGGCCTTCCCGTGTCGCCAGATTCTATCTCAGCGTCCGAGCGGGTCCCCTTGCTGGGTCGACACTTCAGCCGGTAACATGGGTAGATCAGATGGCGAATCAGCTGGCCACAGAGCAGAGCCCCTACCTCCGGCAGCACGCCGACAATCCCGTGCACTGGTATCCGTGGAGCGAGGCGGCGTTCAAGCGCGCGCGTGACGAGGACAAGCCGATCTTCCTCTCGATCGGTTACTCGACGTGTCACTGGTGCCACGTAATGGAGCGAGAGTCGTTCGAGGACGAGGAGCTGGCGGCGATTCTCAACGATGGCTTCGTGGCGATCAAGGTCGACCGCGAGGAGCGACCGGACGTCGACCGCGTCTACATGACGTTCGTGCAGAGCACGACCGGCGCCGGGGGATGGCCGATGAGCGTCTGGCTGACGCCCGATCTGAAGCCCTTCTACGGCGGCACGTACTTTCCGCCCCGATCTCGCTGGGGCCGGCCAGGGTTCGCCGAGGTGCTCGGCGAGATCGAGCGAGCGTGGTCGACCGACCGGGCGAGCGTGGCAGGTTCGGCCGATTCGGTGTTCGCCCGTTTGCAGGGCGCGCGCACCAGTCTCGCCGGGGGGACCGGCAAAGCCCTCGCGACGCCGGAGTCGCTGGCGCAGGCTGTCACGCAGTACGAGCGCGCGTTCGACGCGCGTATGGGTGGCTTCGGTGGTGCGCCGAAGTTTCCGCGGCCGTCCGAGCTGCTGTTCCTCTTGCGCGAGCACGCGCGCACTGGCCACGAGCCGCCCAGGGACATGGTGCTCCAGACGCTGCGCGCGATGGCGCTTGGCGGCATGCGGGACCACGTCGGCGGCGGCTTTCACCGCTACTCGGTCGATGCCGAGTGGCGGGTGCCGCATTTCGAAAAGATGCTGTACGACCAGGCCCAGCTCGTGCTCGCCTTCTTGGAGGCTGCGCAGCTGACGGGAGACAGCTTCTACGCCACGGTGGCCGAGGACACGCTCGAGTACGTGCGCCGCGACCTGTCCGATCCAGCCGGTGGGTTCTATTCGGCGGAGGACGCCGACAGCCTGCCTCCTGTCCCCGTCGGCGAGGCCGCCCCGCACAAAGCGGAGGGCGCCTTCTATATCTGGAGTGACTCCGAGATCGGGACGCTGCTCGGCGAGGATGCCGATGTGGCGCGGGCCCGCTTCGACATCCAGCCGGGCGGCAACGCGCCGCAGGACCCGCAGGCCGAATTCACCGGCATGAACTTGCTGCACACGGCTCGCTCCATCGAGTCGGTGGCGGCGCACACGGGAAAGACCGCCGAGGAAGTGGTGCAGGCCCTTGGTCGAATCCGCCGGGCGCTGTTCGAGGCACGCGGGACGCGTCCGCGTCCGCATCTGGACGACAAGGTGCTCACGGCTTGGAATGGCCTGATGATCGCCGCCTTCGCTCGCGCCGCCCGCGTGCTGGCCACCGAAGCGGTCGATTCGAATCAAGCAGGCAGGGCCAGCACCTACCTCAACTGCGCCCGACGGGCGGCCTCGTTCATCCGAACGACGTTGTGGGACTCGACGTCCCGCACCTTGCGACGGCGCTACCGCGACGGCGATGCGGCCATCGACGCGTACTGCGAAGATTACGCGAGCCTTGTCTGGGGCCTCATCGAACTCTTCCAGGCGGACCCGGATCCAGCGTGGCTCGAGTGGGCGCTCGAGCTCCAGCAGCGCCAGGACGAACTGTTCTGGGATCCGATCGATGGTGGCTGGTTCAGCACGACCGGCCAGGATGCTTCGGTCCTGCTGCGGCTCAAGGAGGACTATGATGGAGCCGAGCCGTCGGCGGCGTCGATCACGCTGGTCAACCTGCTCTCGCTCGTGCACTGGACGAACGATCAGGAGCTCATGAGCCGCGTCGAGCAGGGGTTAGGTCGACTCGGCGACGATGTCGCCGGCCTGGCGCGGGCGATGCCGCTCGGGCTGTCGGCGCTTTCGACGTTTCACGCCGGAATCTCCCAGGTGGTGGTCGTCGGCGCAGCCGACGACCCCGCCACGCTGGCGCTCCAGCGAGTCGTGGGAAACCGCTATCTGCCCTTCGCGGTCACGGTCGGGGTGCAGCCGGGCGAGCAGCAGGCGCGCATGGCGGCACTCCTGCCGTTCGTGCAATCGATGAGCGCCCGGGACGGCCGGCCAACCGCCTACGTGTGCAAGAATTTCACGTGCGACGCTCCGGTCACGACTCCCGACGACCTGGCCGCGCAGCTCGCGCTCGGACATTCGGTCGCCGAGTCGCCGTCGGTTAATGGCGTGGGGAGCAGTCAGCGATGACATTCACGGTCGAGGTTCTGTTGAAGGAGACTGAAGGGGTCGTGAGCGAGACCGTGACGTTGGGCCATGCCGACCCGGACCAATGGACCGACGATGATGTTGACGGCGTCCTACGGAGAATGCTCCAGGCCATGGCTAGAGCCAAGGACCCCGACGCGGTCGATCCGGATGTGGTGCTCCGGGGTTTGAGCTGGATCGTCGACACCGTCGACCAGGGCGTGATGATTGCCATCGAGGTGCCCAGCGGCGCCGTCGTCGCCGGTCCGTTTGCGATAGCCCAGGAGCAACTCGACGCCATGGTTGGGCGGGTCCTCTCGAGCTCCGCAACGAGCTCGAGCGTCGTCCACTAACGAGCAATGTTTTTTGTACACACGACACCTGGCGCCGTGCGCTGACGGGGCGTACCGCCGCGATGGGGAGAAATGACATGCGTATCGGTTATCTGATGGGGTTCATGGTCGTGGTCGGGCTGGTCATGCCAGCCTGCGGTGGGAGTCAGGATGCGGGGGTCGAGGAGGCGCCGGCCGCCCAGGAAGAGGGCATGAGTCCCGAGGCCGAACCCGGCATGCCCAGCATGGCCGATGGGAAGGTCACGTCGCTGCCGATCGTCGACAAGGCGATCGCGTTCCACGGGGGGGACGTCTACGAGGCGTCGACCATCAAGATGACCGTGACGTCGCTGTCCGGCAGTTTCGACATCGTCGCGGTGAGGAACGGCGGCGCGTTCGACAACACGGTTACCGGCGAGGTCGGTCGGGAGACGAAGGTGCACCGCCAGGTGCGGTACACGAACGACACCATCGAGCGATGGGACGACGGCGAGGCGTTGGAACTCGACGAGGAGACCGCGCAGCGGTCGCGAGATTTCGTGAACGCGCGCGTGTTCTTTCCGATGCTGCCCTACACGCTCAAGGGCGAGAACGTATTCAAAGAAGACCTCGGGATCGAGAACTGGGAAGGCCGTGACCTGCACAAGGTGCGGATCTCGTTCGTCGCCGGCACCAGCACCGATGCTGATGACGTGTACATGTTCTGGTTCGATGATGCGACCGGCGAGATGGTCATGTTCGGCTACGACTTCGTCGTCGGCGACGGCGGGCTCAGGCTGCGGAAGGTGACCGACACGCAGCGCGTCGGGGGCGTGCTGTTCAGTGACCAGGAGAACTGGGCGGTCGACGGCCAGGGCTTCTCGGTCGATCAGCTGTCGCCCGAGTACGTCGCCGAGAGCATGGAAGTCCTGTCGACGGTGAAGCTGTCGAACATCGAGGTGGAGGCGTCGTAGAGCCTTCCTATCTCCCCACCGCCTCCGTCAATACCCGGCCGTCGGGGTGCGCCAGGGTCACGCCAATCAGGTGGCCGAGCGTCGGGGCGATGTCGGCCGGGTCGGCCGGTGTGAGATAACGGCCGGCCCGGATACCTGCTCCCATCAAGACGACTGGCACCCGGGTGTCGTAGTCGTACCCCGTGCCATGATCGGCGCCGCGGATCCACGTGTACCAGTACGGCTTGGGGATGATGACCAGGTCGCCCCCGCGCCCCGGCACGTAGCTCGCGGCGACCTGCCGCGCGAGCGGGTCGTGCGCGGCCGCGGACGCGATCTGTTCGCTGCGGAAGACGTGTGCGACCCCGGGTGTGGACCGGATCGTGTCCAGGGCGATCGCCATCGCCTCCGGGTCGGCCAGCAAGCGGTCATACACACCCGGCGCGAAGTAGAACTCGATGTGGACCATGCCGACTGCGTGATCGCCGGTGCCGAGCACGGGTGCGAGCGCTTCGTTGACGCGCCGCACCACGTCACCGCGGTCGATGCGACCGGCGTCGAAGCCCTGGGTCACCGCCCATTCCGGAATCGGGGCCACGCCGTGGTCGGCCGAGAGCGCGACCACGTACCGATCGGGCCCGACGGCCTCGTCCAGGTGGCGGAAGAGGCGGCCGAGGGTCGCATCGAGTCGGACGAAATACTCCTGCACCTCGAGGCTGCGCGGCCCGAACTCGTGGCCGACGTAGTCACCAGACGAGAAACCGATTGCGAGATAGTCCGTCCGGTCGCCTTGACCGAGCGCGAGACTATCCACCGCCGCCTCGGCCATCTTGCCCACGTACTCGTCGGCGAACGGACTGGTGATCCAGCTCGTGTAAAAGGCGGTGTCGGGATCATCTGCTCCCGACGCGAGCGTGTGGCTGAAGGCTGCTGCGTTCGACGGCTCGCCGTTGGTACCGGGAATCGGCTCGTGATATGCGTAGACCTCCGCCGGCAGGCTCGGACTCCAGGTCTTGCCCCGATCGTCTTCGACCGGATTGGCCTCGATGAAATCCTTCAGGAACGGAACCGGCTCGGCGCCGTACGCCGACGAACTCGTCCAGTTGCTGCCATCGTCGAACCACGCGACGACGTCCGCGCGCTGACCGGCCAGGGGGATGGCGGCGCGGCCCTTGAGCGCGAACGCCGCGATGCGCGGCGTCGTGCTGAGCTGGACGCGCATCTCGTCGGACAGGGTTGGCACCCACATCGTGCTGGGTCCATGTCCGCCTCGTCCGCGCGGTCCGTAGCGGATGACCGTGGCCGTCGAGTCGGCGGTGCACCGCATCCGCCGTCCGGTTTCGTCGTCCCACCATCCATCCAGGAGGATGCCGTGCGTTGCGGGCACGGCGCCAGTAGCGATCGTGGCATGGCCGGCGCAGGTGAGCGTCCCGAAGTATGAATACGCCGCCTCCGTGAAGACCGCGCCGTCATCGACCAGTCGTCGCAGGCCATCGGTCCACTGATGGCCGAAGCGGTCGAGGTAGTCGGCGCGCATCTGGTCCACGGCCAGGATGACGACCAGCCGAGGTCGTGCGATCTGGGCCGAGAGGGCGCCGACAGTGAGGACCAGGCCGGTGAGTGAGGCGACGAGGAGGCGGCGGAACGTTCGTGTCATGATGGTCGAGACCTTATTGGGAACGCGTTCGGAACGGGTTGGGAGCTCTATGCCATCGATACGGACCTGACCGAACATTGACCAACCTCGACCGAATCTTGACGGGCCAGGGCCGGTCACTCGGCCGGCGATGACTACGCGGAGAGCGATGCCGTGACGAATGATGTGATTATAGCGCTCCCCCGGGGCGAGGCACACCCGTGAGCGACGCGGTGCGCCGCGCCGAGGAGACCGTGCCGAGCCCGCGCGACTTGTTTGGCGACATCGACATCTATCTGTTCGACCAGCTGCTCAAGGGGCGCATTCGGCCCGGCATGCGAGTGCTGGATGCGGGCTGCGGCGGCGGTCGCAATCTCGTGCACTTGCTGCGATCGGGCTTCGAGATCTTTGGCGTCGACGCGTCGGCCGAAGCCATTGCCGAGGTGCAGAAGCTTGCGGCGCGGCTCGAGCCAGGTCCATCCAGGGCGGTCTTCAGAGTCGAGCGACTCGAGGATCTGTCGTTTCCCGACGGGCATTTCGACGTCGTCATCAGCAGCGCCGTCTTGCACTTCGCCGCCAACGAGCAGGACTTCGGTCTGATGCTACGCGAGATGTGGCGCGTGCTCGCGCCCGGCGGCCTGTTCTTCGCCCGCCTCGCGTCCACGATCGGTATCGAATCGCACGTGACGCCCATCGAAGGACGACGGTTCCGGCTCCCGGACGGCACCGATAGATTTCTCGTGGACGAGGCGCTGTTGGTGGGCGAGACGCGCAAGCTCGGCGGGACGCTGCTCGAGCCGATCAAGACGGTCAACGTGCAGAATCAGCGCTGCATGACCACGTGGTGCATGCGAAAAGCGTCGCGTACGTAGCGCGAGAACGTGTCCGACATCGCGCCCGCTTTGTAGACTCCTACGTAGCGCGCCGGCTTCAGCCAAGCGCCAGCGTGACGCTGTCTCGGGATCCGCTTGGCTGAAGCCGGCGCGCTACGTACGAATCCGAGAGATCGAAGCCTGAAGCCCGTAGCCCGCGGCGGGCGCTACGGCCGCCGCCCCCGGCCCGGCGGCCGCGGCAGCTCGGGTGTCTCGATCTCCGAGAACAGCTCGAGCTGAGCCTCCGTGAGTTCTGCCTCGATCCGGGTGACGAGGCTCTTGAGTTCGAGCTCCCAGCCGCGGCGCTCCTTCATCATCGCTTCGGGATCGCGACGCTCGCCGTTTTCGTCATCTCGAGGACGCGGCGCACTCGCCCCTCCGCCACCACGGCCCGGGCGACCGCCGAATCCACCAATGCCTCCGAGTCCTCGGCGGCGTCCGCCGCCCATCTGGTCCTGCTGCCGCTTGACCATGCGAAAGATCTCCTGGATACGGGCGACCTTCGGGCGGACCAGGTCTTCTTGTTCCTCGGTCAGCTCGAGGAACTCGGCGATCTTGGGAAACTTTTCCTTCGTGATGTCCGGGGTCTTGGCGGCCGCCGACGTCGTGAGGATGACGCCCAAGGCGAAAACGATGGAACATGAGATGAAGAGCGGTAGGAATCGGGGCGGTTGGATCATCGTTAGTCCTCTGCAGGCGCAGTATTCATTGTAGCGCGTCAGCGCGTCCTACGGAGCGAGGCACGGCAGCCTGGCGCTCACCGTCGGGCTGCCGTTCTTCGTCGTCTCGACGAGCGCGCCGCTGCGGCAGCGGTGGTTCGCACGAACGAGTCATGCCCTCGCTCCCGACCCGTACTTCTTGTACTCGGCAAGCAATGTTGGAAGCGTGTCGGGTCTCCTGGCGTATCCGTTCGTCAACGGCGCCCGCAGCGCGCGCGCGGGTGTTCGACAGATTCTTTCGTGCAGTCGTTGGACGATCGGGCATCCCCCAGATGACGGCAGGAGCGTGGGCCCAGCCCGTCGGAGGCGAGATCCGGATGGGACGCGAGCGGTATCGTGTACTGTTCCGTCGGGTCCGGGAGTTGAACGCACGCATCCTCAACCGAGCGCTGGGGCGCTTCCAGCCCGTCAGGCACTGAGGGGCCTTGGAGCGCGCATGTTGCCGATTCACTCCATCTCCCCGGTTCGACGGAGACGCGTCGTTCGACACCGCATCGGAACGATCCGCCCCGGTCGCGCGGAGCGGGGCAGCCAGTGACCGAGACACTTCTGATGATTCCGCTGCTGCTCTTCATCATCGCCGTGATCCTGCAGCTCTTTCTGATCGATAATCAGGATCTTCACGCTGATGTCGCGCGGGCACCGTCAGGCGCTCCGCGAGGCGTTTCGGCAAAACAGTCCGGGTACCGGATGCGGCGCGTGACCCTGCCGGCGAGAGATCTCAGCGTGCCGGTCGTTCGGTTGTTTGAAATCTGGGGTCGAGAGCGACTCGACCGAGACAGCTTGAGGATCCGGAATCGTGATCCGCGTCGACCGCGAAAACAGCTGTTTATCGGGGCCGGCACACGCGCGAGCCTACTCCCGTAGCGTCGAGGGCGAACACCGGCCATTGCGAGCACGCAGAGTAGGAGACCACTCGATGAAGCGCTTCTCGCTACTGATTTCGATCGCGGCCGGACTGGTGGCCATGCTCGCGGTGTCCCTTTACGCCAGTGCGCGAGAGGCCCCGTTGCTCGAGCAGGTCGAGATGCGTGATGTCGTCGTGGCCACGCAGGACATCCTGGCGAACAGCGTCATCGACGAGCGGGTGGGGCCGCTCGGCCAGGTGCCTCTGAAATACCTGCCGCCAGCCGCCATCACCGCCATGGCCGACGCCATCGGGTGGGTCGCGGAGGTCCCGATTCCGGTCGGGGCTCAGCTAACCGGGGTGGCCCTGCAAGCCGGCGGAGCAGTCGGATTGGCCTTCGAGGTTCCTCGCGGCCGGCCGTGCTGAGTCCGGAGGAAGAGGAAGAGGCAGACCAAGCTGGCGAGAAATCCGAGGGGTGGAGCAATGACCATGTTGACAATGTCGACCATGTCCAGAATATCCAGCCATACGAAATCGTGCGCGATGGCGGCGGTGGCGATCCTGGCGCTGACCTGGTCGTCGGCGGTGCACGCCCAATCTCGAGCGCCGAGCGCACCCGATCGCGTGGTCGCCCTGCTCACCGGCACCGAGCAGCGGCTCTCCACCGATTTTGCCGTCGGCAACACGGCCATCGGGAACCCAGGGGTCTGTGCCATTGAAGTACTGTCCGGCCAGCGCGAGTTGCTGCTCATCGCTCGCGGAATCGGTCAAACGACGCTGACGCTGTGGGACCAGCAGGGGCGAAAACAGGAGGAGATTCAGATCGACGTCTCGGAGCGCGCCCCGAGCAAGCTGCAGAACGACCTCGCCGCGCTCCTGAGTCCGTATCCCGGGGTTCGGGCCGAGCCTCTGGGTGATCGTGTCGTCCTCAGCGGAACCGTCGCGAGCCAGGAGGCCCTGGCCGCCGTCCAGAACATTGCCGAGGCGGCGGGCGTTGCGTCAGTCGTGACGCTGGGCGGTTCGCTGCCGTTCAGCGAGGGTAACCGTCCCACCGGTTCGGCTCCTCCCGGCGGTGCCGCGATGCCGCAGCCGGTCGCCCCTCGGTCGTTGCTCCCGGCGGATGCCGCACTGCCCGTCGCGCTCACGTCGGCCGGACCTGAGACTCGGCCCAGCGCCGCGCCGGCCACGCCGGTGACGATGCTCAGCGGCAGCGCCCTGGCCGACGATGACGGCGCGCCGCCCTCGGCGGCACCCAATCCGCCGCCGCCCAATGTCTTCTATGTCCCGGCGAGCGGACAGAGTGATTCGCTCGGCTTCGGATCCGGGCTGACGGGCGGCAGATCGGCGACTGGCTCGAGTCCGATGCCGCCGGCTGCCGCGGCCGGATTGGGAGGGGGACGGGTCGAGTACCGCGTTGACCTGTACCAGCAGAGCGCGATGGCACCTCCGCCTGAGGTCATGGGACCCCAGGGGACCAAAATCTTCGGTACCACGCTGGCCGCCTCCCAGGGCCAGTCGGCCCGGGAGTTGATCGTGGCCGATCCCGGTGGGCGGTCGGCCGACGGAGGCACACGCCCGATGTCGGGATTGAGCATCGAGGTGACGCCGACCATCTCGGGCGGCACCATCTCGACGGTCATGACGATTGACACGAATCTACCGATCGGAGTGCGTGATACGCCGGGCCCGCATCCGTGGCGCCGGGCGCAGCTGCAGTTCGAGGTCGCGGCGGGCGCGACGCGGTACATGACCGAGCAGGAGCTGGCCGGTCTGATGAGCAGTGCGGGAAGTCCGAGCCCATCCGTCGCCGGAGGCGCGGCGGGCCAGGTCGGCGTAGCCGGCGGTGTGCCCGGCTCCCAGGTGGTGCCGGCGATAGGCGGGCTGTTCCGTCTCGGCGGTGGCGGCGTCGGGTCGCGCTGGCAGGACAACGACGATGAGTCGAAGGACGACCGGCGACTCGTGATTGTCGTCAGTGCCGTCCTCGGGGCGTCCCGGTGAACGCTGACGGATGAGACGCCATGGCTGCAGCCAAGACGATTGTTGTGAGCGGTTCGAGCGGTGGCGCGGGCGCGACCACGGTTGCAGCCAATCTCGCCTTCGCCTAATCCCCGCACGTTGGAGGCCAGGTCCTCCTGCTCGATGACCACTATCCGGTGCCGGGCGAAGGGCCGTCGATGATCGATGTTCCGGGAGACAACGCCGTCGGCGAGATGGTGCCGGTCCTCCAGTGCCTGACACCCGACCAGCTCGTCGATTAGCTCGCGTCCCACCCGGGACCGCGCCCAAGGCGGTTTCACGCGCTGCCGCGCCCACGTCCGCTGATGAGGGAGTTTGACGCTCGATCCTGGCTTCGTGGTCAAGGGCGTCGATCCGCGAGGCCTTGGGTGAGGTCCGCGATGCCGAGACAGCCGATATCGCGCTGAAGGCCGCGCTGACCGGTCATCTGGTGCTCTCTACGCGTCACACGAACGACGCGCCGGGTGCCATCGTCCGGCTGGTCAACATGGACCTGGAGCCGTTCGTGGTCGCCTCGGCGCTTCGTCTCGTCCTTGCCCAGCGGCTGATTTGGCGGCTCTACAAAAGGTGCAGGCGGCCGGTCGAGGACGTGGGCGTGCTGGTGCGGCGCTTCGGGGCCGCGAGGAGCGTGCTCGAGGGTCGGGAGGTGTTCAATCCGGTCGGTTGCCAGGCATGGCTGCAGTCAGGCTATAAGGGCCGGGTCGCCATCCACGAGGCCTGATCGTCACGGAGGCGATCGAGGAGCTCATCCTGTCGCGAGGCTCGGCGGGGGAGGTTCGGGCGGCGGGCCGCGCGAGCGGCATGCGCACGCTGCGCGAGAGCGAGCCGAGCCCGGTGGCAGACGGTGTAACATCAGTAGACGAGGCGATCGAGAACTCGACGGCCGAGGAGGACGCCGCGTAGCCCTCGGGCCGGATCTGTGATGGACGAACCGACCTCCCAGGTGAAGACGCTCGGCCGGTATCAGCTCCACGGTGAGCTGGGTCGAGGCGCGATGGGTGTCGTCTACAAGGCCTTCGATCCGGTCATCGGTCGCACCGTCGCGCTCAAGACCCTCACCTTCGACACCTCCGGGGAGGAGACCGAGGCGCTGCGCCAGCGGCTCCATCGCGAGGCCGGTGCGGCCGGCACGCTCGCCCACCCGAATATCGTCACGATCTACGACGTGATCGAGGAGGGCGGCACGATGGCCATCGCGATGGAATACATCGAGGGCCAGACGCTCAGCGACGTGATCGATCAGCGCGCCCCCCTTCCGCTCGACGCGGCCCTTGATATCTTCGAGCAGATGTGCGCGGGCATCGATTTCGCCGGATCCCAGGGGATCGTCCACCGCGATATCAAGCCGGCGAACATCATGCTGACGTCCGACAATCGGGTGAAGGTCGCCGACTTCGGCGTGGCCCGGGTCGAGGCGTCGACCATGACGCAGACCGGGCTGATCATGGGGTCGCCGAGCTACATGTCGCCGGAGCAGGTGCGCGCTCTGCCGCTGGACTCGCGCTCCGATCTGTTCTCCGCGGCCGTGGTGCTCTACGAGCTGCTCACCAAGGAGCGGCCGTTCGCCGGAGACGACGTGGCGACGACCATGTACCGGATCGTCCACGAACCGCCCGTGCCGCCGAGTCAGTTCAACGTGGCCATCGGTGACCGGGTCGCCGCGATCCTGCATCGTGCGCTCGGGAAGGCGCCGGACGAGCGCTTTCGTTCCGGCGCGGAGATGTGCGTGGAGCTCCGGCGCGCCGTCACCGGAGCCGAGATGCCGCCGCCCGCCAGTGAGGCCACGCCGCGCTTCTCGCCGCTCCTGCTGGGAAGTGCGGGCCTGGGTGTCCTCCTGCTGGCGGTGATAGGCCTCCTGGCAGGCGGCGACTCCGGCGACACGTCGGCACCGGTCGAGACAGTACGGTCAGGCCAGGCGCAGTTTCCTGTCCAGACATCGGCTCCTCCGCCCGTCGCGCAGGTGCCCGTGGACGCGGTGCCGGCGGCTGTTCCGGCCGAGGTCGCACCCCGGCCGACCACTTCCGAACCGGGCGCTCGGCCGGGGTCCTCGGCAGCGGCGGCAGCCGAGGAACCTGAACCTGAGCCCGCGCCGGCGGTGCCGCCCGGAAAGCTCATTTTGAGCTTCGCGGGTGTGCCGTACGGGGTGAGCTTGCGGGCGGACGGCGACCGGCTCGGGGTCGTGAGCCGCGGAGGCGGGAGCGTCGACGTACCGCCCGGGAGCCATCGGGTCCGCGCCGTCGGCTCCGCGGTCTTTCTGAGCCAGGATGTTCGGTGAGATGACGTTCACCTCGGGCGGCGAGCAGACACTCAGGATGCCGACCACGGCGAGCGCGTCCGTCAGCGTGCTCGGCGACTCCTATGATGGGCTCCAGATGACGATCAGCGGTGCGGCCATGCCCGGCCCGTACCCGGCACAGATCCCGAAGATTACGCTCGGGCGTCACGCGGTGAGCTTCAACTGGAGCACCGGAGGGCTCTCGGGGCTCGAAATCGAGGATGTCATCGACCTCCGGTCGACGGGCCACTATCTGGTCCGCGCCGTGCCCCAGACCTCGCAAGTCACCGTCCGGAAGCTGCGATGACGGCGAGACCCGGCAGGAAGGCGACTCGAATGCTCGAGAGACGGCGCATCGCGCGAGTGTTGGTGTCGGCCCTTGTCGTGGCCGCGAGTCTCGGGCTCGCGACGGCGACCTCGAGCCAATCCGTCGTGCCGACGTCGGCGGCCCTGCTGGGCGGTGCGCTCGCCGCGGAACGCGACAGTCGATTCGATGCGGCGATCGACGAGCTGTACCGGCTGGTCGTCGAGCACCCCCGGTCGAACGAGGCGCTACGCGGCCGCCTGCGGCTCGCTCAGCTCCTGGCGCTGGCGGGCGAATTGAACGCTGCGCTGCTCCAGTGCCAGACTGTCACGAACATCACGTCGGTCGGCGATCCCGAACGCGCCGAGGCGGTCGCCATTTCGGCCACGCTCGTCCGACAGCTCCGTGGGCAGTCGGCTCGGCGAAGCTACTTTCCGTCGGTTAGTTCCAGCACCCTGCGTGGGCTCGACCGATTCGACGAGCCGACAGCGCTCATCGTCGGCGCCGATGGGGCGCTGGTGCTCTCGGATCGCGGCAAGAAGCGAATCTACGGCATCAGTGCTAATTCGATCAGCACGCTCGCCGTCGCGAACGACCCTCAGGCCGCGACGCTGCTCAGAGACGGTACGCTCGCCGTGGCCGACAAGCGGGGCCTGCTGCTCGGTAGCAGCCGGTCGACGCTGTCGGCGACGTGGGACGGGCGGGCTCGTGAGCTGGACAACGTGCGGGCGATGGCGGAGAACTCGCGTGGCGAGCTGTTCGTCGTGGACGGCGACTACGACGGTCTGCTCAAGTGCGGATCGACCACCGCGACCTGCGAGCCGTGGGGCATCCGGGACAAGGCGCGGACGGTGAAGGTGGGGCTGGCGGACTACGTGTATGTCCTGGACGATGGCGACCCCATCGTGCGAGTCTTCAATGCGAACGGCCAGCAGATGGCCACGATCGGCCCGCAGATCGGTGCCGGAAGGTTACGTAGGGTTCGCGACATCGCGCTCGACCAGGCCTACGGCGTGTACCTGTTGGATGACGATAGCAAGACCGTCCACGTGGCGCGCTTGGCACTGGGAGCCGACGGACGATTGAGAGCTCAGGCCATTGCGGCGGTGCGCATTCCCGAGTCCGGACAGAATGCGCTCGAGCGACCGGCGGCGCTCGCTGTCGCGCCCGACGGAACGGTGATGGTCGTCGGCCGATCCTCGTTGAATCTGTTGAAGCTGCAATAGGTAAGGAGCCGTGCGAACCAACCTTCACGTTCGTTGCGTCGTGATTGCCGGCTGTCTGGTGATCGCAGCCCTGGTGCCCACGGTGACCACTGCGGCCCAGCAGCCGCCGAGTGTGCCGCTGCCGGCACCGGAGCCGGAGACGGTGCTGCCCCTGCAGGACGTCCCGATGGCGATCCCGTTCGCGACTCGCCTGGCGGTTGCCCGGGATCAGGTCGCGTCCGACCCTGTTGCCGGCATGTCGGCGCTCGATGAACTGGCGGTCGAGTCGGCCCAGATACGCGCGACGCGGGCGCTGGCCGACGCCGAGCGGCCGCAGCATACCGAGCTCTATCTGACCCTGGCACGCAGCCATCTTCAGATGCTGGACAACGACCGCGCCACCGATATGTTCAGGGAGTTGCTGCGCGTCGACCCGACATTCGCCGTCGAGGGACTGCCTCCCCTCGAGCAACAGCTCGTCAGCGACCTGCGCAGCGAGGAGAGCGGCTTCCTCGAGGTCGTCGCCAGTGGCCCCGGGTTTCGCGTCGTCGCCAATGGTGTGCCGATCGGCCTGACGACCACCGAGTCGTTTCGCGTGATGCTACTCGCCGGAGACTACGACATTCGTGTCGAGCAGGATGGCTACGAGCCGGCCGAGGGTCGCACGACCATCGGCGTCGGGCGGGTGACGACGCTCAGCGACATGGTGCCCCGACTCGTCGTACCGCCCAACGCACTGGTCACGAGCGTGGCCGATGTGCCGGTTTTCGTGGGCGAGCAGATGGTCGGCCAGACGGCGGCACTGTCGGCGGTGCGGAGTCAGCTCGATCCGCAGCAGTCGGCCGCCCTGGATCGCGCGGTGGCGTTGACCGGGTTCTCGCAGAGCGCGGCGGGAGCGCTGGTCCTTCGGGCACCACCGCTCGATCGGGCCATCGAGTTCCGCTTTCGCCGTGAATGTTTCGTCGAGGTGACCCGCACGATCGCGATCACGACCGAAGTTGCTCGGCAGCTGGGCCAGCGGGAGCCGCTCATGTGGTTCGGGAACGCCAGCGCCGTCCAGATGGAGCCCAACGTGGGCACCCTGCGCGTGACCTCGAGCCCCGACGGCGCCGACGTCTACATCGACGAGCAGCTCGTCGGGCGCGCCCCGTTGGAGCGCGAGGTGTGTGCCGGGACGCGGCGGATTCGGGTGCAGCATCAGATTGGGGCGTACTCGACCATCGTCTCGGTGCTCCGCGACCGGCTCGAGGCGGTCGATGCCACCATCAAGCCCTCGGTGGCCGTGATCGGCGGCGTCGAGACCGTCGACCAGACCCTTCGCGCGTCTCGCGATCTCGGCTTCAAGTTGGAGCAGGCGCTCGAGGCCGTCGCGACGTTCCAGCGCGTGGATTTGCGGCCCGTCGAGTCGGAGGCGGATCGTTGGACGACCCTGTCGACCGCCCGACTCGTCTCGGCCGCCGATCGAGGTGACACGGCCGAGGTGCTTCGCATGCTGACGCTGGCCCGTCAGAACTTCGATGCGCCGTTGCTCCTGGCGGCCGTCGAGCGCCCGATGACCGGCGGCGAGGACGAGCCCCCGATCGACGTGCTCGCCTTCTGGGTCGAACACGCCGGCGTCGATCGGCTGCGGTGGCGACCGCTGGAAGAGCCGGATGGACGCAAGCTGATGGCGTCGATCGATCTGCCTGTCGATCTGGCCTCGCTCGTCTACCGGAACAGCGCGGGCGTTCGCGTGGTCGACACGCCGCTCCCGAACGTGCCGCTCATGATCGTTCAGGTCGACGAGGGCTCAGCCGGAGAGCAGGCCGGCGTGCAGGTTGGCGACGTCGTCGAGGCCGTCGATGGCCGGGTGCTGACTGCCTTGCAGTTCGCCGAGCGGATCCAGCAGAGCCGGGACGGCGACCTGCTGGGGCTGCGCATCGCGCGCGGAACTGCGCCGGCCGAGGCAGTGTCGGTGGCGATCCGGCGCGAGCCGAAGAGCGCGCCGGTCTTCGACCGGACCCTGTTCGGCAACTCCCTGATGGCGAAGCTGACGGCGGCTCGCCTCATGGCCGGCAGTCGCCCCGAGCGCGACCTCGTCACGTTCAGCCTGGCACTGACCCACATGCGATTCGCCGATTGGCAGACCGCACTCGACCTGTTCGAGGGTCTCGGTGCGCTCCCGGTCGGGCTCGGCGTCGGACCTGGGGCGACCCTGTTCTACCGGGCGCGATGCCACGAGAAACTGGGCGACCCGGCGGCGGCCCGCCGGTTGTTCCAGGAGGCGATGACGTTCGAGACCGAAACGCTGACCGAGGATGGCGGGGCAGTCGCGACCGCCGCCCGTCGTCGGCTGGCCCTCCTGCCGGCCGCAGGCGGGTCGGCCGTGCCCTGAACGGAAGATCCCCAGCGACTCGTCCGCCAAAGCTTGCGGCTGCGGCCGGGCGCACGAAGCAGCCGCGGAGCTCGTTGGATTCGCCGGCGACGGGTTCCGCTCGGAAGGTGGTGATGGCATGGCAACCATGCGAACCATGGAAGGTATGACGACCACCAAGCCAGTTCGGAACACCGTGACGCGAAGCGGGCCGTTTTCAACGGGCGGCGGCGCGACGGACTCACGCGCTTGTCGGATTTCCGCGGCATCACCACCTCCTCCTACACTCTCATCGTCTCCGAGGTTACATTCCGATGGCGATGTTTTGCCTCGGACAGGACTTCGCCATCTCGCTGGCGACGCTCTTCGAGAACGGTGAGAACGTCGACTACGTCGACTACGTCGTGACCGAGCCAGGTGAGTTGACTGTCGGGCAATTCCATCGGTCGCGTGTCGGCGGCTCGTTCGCGTTTCAGCGGCCGGCCCCGACGGTGTTACTCGAGCGCTTCGTTCAGACGGCCAGTCTCACGCTGCGGCGGAGCCTGGTGAGTCAGCTCGATCTCGAGCCGGCCAGCCATCCAGAGGCAATGCGCGCGCTTGTGGCAGACGCGGCGCGATGGCTCAGACGCTTCAAGGATGAATCGGGGTCGTTCTCGCGACTTCGAATTGCCAGCGACACGTTGTCCGTTGACCGTTTGCGTGGACGACCGGATTCCCGCGTCTCGTTTCGCGGTATCCTGGCCCGAGTTCATGCCGGGGTGGCGAAACTGGCAGACGCACAGGACTTAAAATCCTGTGGGCTTCACAGCCCGTGCGGGTTCGATCCCCGCCCCCGGCACTCTATTAGTTATGTAACTAACTGAGTATAAACGAATGACATATTACACGTCAGAATCAGCGCGAACGGCTCGACGCGGTGACTTTGCGGATACTTTGCGGATTATGCTAGGCTGTGAGGCATGGTCGCGCGAAACAAGCGCCGGACGTGGGGGCTTGGTCGCATCTATCAGCCCATCTACCGAGACAAGAAGTCTGGTGAGTCGAAGACTTCCAGCATCTGGTGGATTGAGTACCACGTCCGAGGCACGCCGTACCGGGAGTCCTCGAAGTCACGCAACTCCGCTGACGCCAACCGACTCCTCAAGCAGCGCCTAGGCGGGGCGGCAACAGGAGCCGCGGTCGGGCGCGATGTCAGCCGAACCACCGTCAGCGAACTCCTCGACCTCGTCGTTCACGACCACATCAACAACGAGCGCAAGAACCTCCGTCAGATTGAGACGACCATCGTCGCACGTCTCAAAGACGAGTTCGGCGATGTGAAAGCTATCGACTTCCGAGTCGATGACATCGACGCGTATAAGTCTCGACAGCGGGCCGAGGGCTACGCGAATGCCACCATCAATCGGTATCTCGCCACCTTGCGACGCGGGTTTCGGCTAGGACTGAAGGCCGGAAAGATTCTCACCGTACCCTCCTTCGTGCTGCTGAAGGAAGACAACGTGCGGAAGGGCTTCTTCGAGCGGGATGCATTCGAGGAGTTACTGAAGCACGTCCCGGCGCATTTTCGACCGCTCTTTGAGGTGGCCTACATCACCGGCTGGCGAGTCACGTCTGAGATATTGACACGTCAATGGACCCACGTCGATTTCTCGGGTGCCGGATGGCTCCGCATCGAGCCAGGGGAAGGCAAGAGCGGTGTCGGTCGGATGTTCCCGTTCACGTCGCAGCTGCGCGACGCGCTCGAGGCGCAACGAGCGTGGGTGAAATCCCTCGAGGCCAAGCTCGCGTCGATTATCCCGTGGGTCTTTCCTCAGGAAGATGGGACGCCCATCCTGTCGTATCGCGCAGTGTGGGACCGTGCCCGAAAGACATCGGGAATCAACCGGCTAGTCCATGACTTCCGGCGAACCGCCGTCCGAAACCTCGAGCGAGCTGGGGTGCCGCAGGCGACCGCGATGCAGATGGTGGGGCACAAGACCGCCTCCGTCTATCGCCGCTATGCTATCGTCGAAGAGTCGGCTCTCAAGGATGCTGCGCTGAAACTGGGTCGCCTCATGGAGGAACAGGCGGCGCAGCCCTCGAAGCTAGCTCGCCTGCCGACCCGGCACTGACGTGACCCCCGTGGTCCGGTGCCCCACGACCTCAAGCCCATCTCTCAGGGCCTCGTTCTACCCCACGTCAGCCCACCCATCTCACTTTATCTAGCCTGCAATGGTGTAGTTCCTGCGCCGGCGGGACGGAAGGACTTTCTGGACTATCTCGTCCTCTCGTGTTCTTTGTTTGCCTGTCAAGCCCGGCTATGATATTAGGGTGTTACCCCTAATTTCGTCTACGGAACCGCAGGCTGGCGAGGTAATCATGCGAACGAGTCAGTTGAGCTTCCTGTCGAGACACACCAGCCGACGTCGTCGGGGGCTGACGGCTGATCTCTGGTGTACGTTTCTCGTGGTGGTGGTCGGGGCCACAACACTCGCGGTCGCCCAGCCGGTGCCGCCCGCTGGCATCTTCCTCGTGCTCGACACCCCCGCCACCGGGGCGACGGTGGGGATGCCCTTCGTGGTGAGCGGGGCCGCTGCCGATGGGGAGATCGGGCTCCAGTTTGGGACGGCCGGTATCGCCGCCGTGACCCTGGATGTGACCGATGGCACCACCGTGGTGCGCCTGGGGAGTGCCACCCTCGGCCTGCCCGACCCACGTGGCGTGCCGTTTGGACCGGCGTTTGCGAACGCGGGCTGGACGTTTACCTCCTCGGCCCCGATCCCGCCGGGCCTGTATAGCTTGACGGTGACCGCCACCAGCCTCCCCGACCAGCGACTGGTGACGAACACGACGCAGTTGTCGCGGAGCTTTACGATCGGGACCGGCCCCGGAGCGCCGCCGCCAGGGCCGACGACATTGGGTGACCTCGCGTGTCTGGCCGGGCAGATGCCGCAGTGGTCGGGCGTGATGTGGGTCTGTGCTGCTGCAGCGGCCGGACCCGCCGGACCTGCGGGCGCAACCGGACCTCGCGGATCAGCCGGGGCGACCGGACCGATGGGTGCGCAGGGGGTACCGGGGCCGGCCGGAGGTACGGGCGCGACGGGCGGCGGCCAGCCTCATGAAAACCGGCCACCGTTTCTGGGACTGACGTGCTTGGTCGCGCTCACGGGTACTTTCCCTGGTATGAACCTCTGTGCTGCCGGTGGATGCATAGGCGACATCCGCTGGGTCCCCTATACCGCTGCCGCCCAAATCGGTCCCAACTGGGCCAGGTGTGATGGAGCGATATACAACATCGCCACCTACCCCGCATTGTTTTCCCTGTTAGGCACAACGTATGGAGGCGATGGCATAACCACGTTTGCGCTACCCGACCTCCGTGGCCGGGTACCGGTAAATGCAGGTGCAGGCCCGGGACTGACACCCGTCACGTTGGGCCAGAGTGCCGGGGTAGAGGACGTCACTCTGACTACACCTCAGGTGCCCAGTCACACGCACCCGTAGGCTCACCCGCGCCACCGGCTCGCATTGCAGTTCCCCCGGTTTTCCGGACAGGTTAGGTCGTGTCGGCTAGCGCGGATTCGTACTCAGCCGGACGTCGCTGGCTGAGCAACGAGTGCCGTCGCTGCCGATTGTAGAAGACCTCGATGTAGGAGAAGAGGTCCTCTCGTGCCTCCGCCCGTGAACGGTACCGACGTCGATAGACCCGCTCCTTCTTCAGCGTGGCAAGAAACTTTCGACGCAGGCATGATCGAAGCAGTTCCCTCGCCCGCTCATGGAGCAGCGGATGCCGTGGTCGGTGAGCAGCCGTTGAAACGGCTCACGGGTGTACTGGCTCCCGCGATCCGAGTGATGCACGAGCCCGGCGCGTGGCTGCCGCTGCCAGAGCGCCATCATGAGTGCCGCCATGACGAGGTCGTGCCCGATCCGAGGCGGCATCGACCAGCCGACGACCCGCCGGGAGTACAGATCGAGCACGACGGCCAGATAGAGCCACCCTTCATCGGTGCGCACGTACGTGATGTCGCCCGCCCACACCCGATTGGGCCCCGGCTGGGTGAAGTCACGGTTGAGCACGTTGCGAGCGACCGGGCCCACGGCGCGACGGCCACTCGGGACGCGATACCGTTTCTTGATCGATCCCCGCAGATGGGCCTGGTGCATGAGTCGTGCAACGCGATGCCGTCCCACGTCGTGCCCGCGGGCAGCCAGTTCGGTCCGCATGCGCGGACTCCCGTACGTGCCATCGCTCTCCTGGTGAATCGCTCGCATCTCCGTGATCAGCCGACGCGCCGACACGGCCCGCGCACTGCTCGACCGCCCACGCCACTCGTAGTAGCCGCTCGGCGACACGGCCAGCATGCGGGCCATCAGCCGCACCGGGACCGGGTACGCCCCACGACAGGCGTCCATACAGGCGTATCTCACCGCGACTCTTTCGCGAAGAAGACCGCCGCGCTTTTTAAACAATCCCGCTCGCGTTTGACGCGCGCGAGCTCCCCCTTGAGCCCCGCGACCTCGGCGTCGCGAGGCGCCAGCCGACCGGGGCCGCCAAACGCATGCGTCGGGTCTGCCCCGTACGCGGCACGCCACCGTCGCAAGAGGTTCTCGCCCACCCCGAGATCGCGCGCCACCTGCGACATCGGGACGCCCTCGTGGCTCGCGAGTCGAACTGCTTCAATCTTGAACTCCCGGCTGAACCGCCGGCGCTGCTTGCTCTCCATCCACCTCGTCGGGGCATTTATCGCCCCTCTCGGAAGCGTCCGGAAAACTAGGGGAACTCCAGTAGCGTAGAGCTACCCAATGAGCTGAACCTTACGCCGCCCGCCATACCAGCGACCCGTTGAAGGGTGTCTGGACCTAACCCAGTTCCGTGGACGGGTACGGACTAGGGTTTCAAGCGCTCTGCTGCATCTGTCTCCTTTCGTAGTTAATGGGTGACAGGTAGCCGAGGGCTGAGTGGCGCCGGTGCGGATTGTACCAGCCCTCGAGCCACTGGAAGACGGCCAGGCGCGCCTCAGCCTGGCTCTGGAATCGACGACGGTCTAACACTTCCCGCTCCAGCGTGGCAAAGAAGCTCTCGGCCATGGCGTTATCGTACGCGTCCCCGGTGGACCCCATCGATGGCATCACGCCGGCTTCCTGACAACGTTTACCGAACGCGTAACTGGTGTACTGACACCCACGATCCGAATGATGAATGACACTCTGAGGGCGCCGTTGCACCAGGGCCATGTTCAGGCGCTTAGGACGAGCTCGGTCTTGAGGTGCGGTTCGAGGGCCCAGCCGACGATCCGTCGGGACCACACATCGAGCACGACGGCGAGATAGAGAAACCCGGCCCACGTCGGGATATACGTGATGTCGGCGACCCACAGGCGGTCCGGACCCTCGGCTGCAAAGTGACGATCGACGTGATCGAGCGCCCGGTCCGCCGCGGGATCCCCGATGGTCGTCGTCACGAAACGGCGCGGGTGCAGCCCCTGGAGGCCCGCCGCCCGCATCAGCCGCGCCACCCGTTTCTTGCCGACTCGGCGGTCGTGATCATCGGCCAGCTCCGCATGAATGCTCGGCGCGCCGTAGGTGCCGTTCGAGCGCCGGTGGATGGCATGGATGAGGGCCGTTAGCCCGATGTCCGCCACAGCCCGCACCGACAACGGCCGCTGCCGCCAGGCATAGAATCCGCTGGCGGAGACGCCCAGCAGCCGGCTCATCACCCGAACCGGAAAGGTGGCCTGATTCGCTTTCATGAACCCGAAGATCGCTTCGTGTTCGGCGCGGTCTCCTGCGCGAACCAGGCCGCGGCTTTTGACAAAATGTCCCGCTCGACCTTCAGTTGCCGGTTTTCTCGCCGGAGGCGCGTCAGTTCCGTCCGCTCGGCGGTGGTGAGCCCATCGGTCCGCCGCCCGGCGTCGCGATCGGCCTGGGCCACCCAGTTGCTGATCGACTGAGCCGTCGGTTCAAACTCACGAGCGAGGTCTTCGGGGGTACGTCCGGCTCGGACCAACGCGATCAACTGTTCGCGAAACTCCGACGGATACGGTCTTCTGGTTCTTGGCATCGTGAACTCCTTCTACCACAAGGGTTAGGTGTCCACGAAAGCGGGTTAGGTCCAGGATCACGATAGGGCGAGCGTCCTCCCACTGCGCAGAATCTGCAACGCGTGACCGTCCGGTCAGGGTGCAAGAATCGCCAAACCACCCGGCGGTCCTCCGCCGCGACGTCGCTGCCAACTCGACTGTGGAAGGGGTCTTGCTCTCAGTTGCTGTGGTACCCGATTCCACGCCACGTCCCACAAGCAGGCGCTCGAGAGGAAGACAATACCGCGCTTTGCCGAAGTCCGAGCGATTCGTCGGTTTATTGCGGTCCTGGCTGGGTTTCGCGGAGGACGCCCGCCTCGACAACATCCAGACCCTCACGAAGGCCGCGAAATAAACGGGAAATCCTTGCCTCGCATCCTGACTGGGGATAGACTCTGAGGCAACGCGACAATCCATTTCCAAGGAAGTGCCAATGAAGGTCGAAACCCTTGGCGCAGTGCTGGTTGCGACGGGTCTCTTCGTGGTGTCTCCGGCCTACGGACAGGAGGAGTGCCCCATGGGGCGCCCCGAGACCCTCGTCCGCAGCGTCATCCAGGTGATCGGGGACGACCCGCTGTGGGTCGGCGTGGGCAGCGACGCCATCCGCTTTGCTGGACCGAACGAGGGGGTGCCAGTGATCTGGGTTCGGGATAACGAGGTCTCCGGCGCGGTTTTGATCTCGGGCGCGAACCGGGCGAGCGGTGCGACGGCCGGCTTCGCCAAGACCACTGTGGCGTTGGGCGCGGGCAATGAGCGGTATCGCCTCGAGACCTATGGATTCCAGCCGGACGGCATCTCTCAGGCCGACCTACGTCGCTATTCGTTTCATCGAGGCGCCGTCTTTTTTCCAGAGCCGGGCTGCTACGAGATCACGGCCCAGGTAGGGCGCGAGAAGGCAACGCTCTTCTTGAATGTAGAACAGCAGTGAGCGGGCATGACGCGAGCCCGCGGCGGCAGCACCGTGACAACCGTCAAAGGGGAGAACGCCGATGTTCAACAACCTTCTTCGGTACGCCGTTGGGCCCTGGGGCGCCGGGCTGGCAGTTGCCATGCTGATCTTCGTCCAGGTCGGCTGTGGCGGCGACAGTGTCAGCACAAGCGGCACAGATCAGATCGGCATAGGCATGTCGTCGCTGATGGTCACGCTCGAGAACAAGTCAGGGTTCGCTCTAACAGACGTCACGGTCGAGATCGAGCCGAGCGGCATGCAACAGACAGGCTACACGGCCGTCATCAGCCGAATCGAAAGCGCCGAGAAGCGTAATATCTCGCTCGGTGAATTCCGCGCGCTGGATGGCACCCCCTTCAGTGCACGGATCCGGGCAAGAGCCGTTCGGGTGACGGCCGAGGACATTACCGGCCAGGAGTACGAGGCCGTGGTGCCTTGGGAGCGGTAGCCGGCGCCACGGCGTCCAGGCCACGGACCCTCGTGAGGGCACTGTCAAGTCGACGAGGACGGCGCGCTTCTCGAACATTAGCCGCACGACACTCTTCCCGGGCCTTGGATGGCTATTGGCCCAGTCGTTCAGGCAAGTCCTCGTTGAGGGGACGCTAGCTGACAAGGAACGCCGACACCTGAGAGACGGTCGACTCGGTGCTTTTTCAGGTAGCCAGGACGCGAGCCTCTAGCGGGCCGTGAAAGTCACTGCCGGGTCGATAGGTCCTCCTTTATCCATATGACCGCCGGGGTAGCCCACACTGTGCCCAATACTGTGCCCAACACCCACCACATGACACCCCATTCCACCCAACGCCACCCAAGGTGACGGGTGGAATTCTGGGCACAATGTGCAGATTCAGGCCCGTTTTCTAGGGGCTGGCACGACTTAAAATCCTGTGGGCTTCGCAGCCCGTGCGGGTTCGATCCCTGCCCCCGGCACTCGTAATCTGTGCTCATTCAACGCTCTACGGAACCGGTGCCCTCTACAGGGCATCGGGCAAAGCTGGGCCGATCTGGCTCGATTGTCCCATTCCAACCGACGCCACCCATGGTGACCGTCGAGTTTTCGAGAGATCCTGCGGTTGAAATGGACATGACCTCGCAGTCACCGCGCCACGAGGGAACGTTCGGTTCCGCGTTCCACACACACAGGTTGCCATCGATGGCAAGTATCTCTACGAGCCACGTGAGCCTGCCTCGAGTACTTCATCCCCGGATGGTTTCCAGCGGCGTGATCAAGCACCACCCTCTGGCCACTAGGTACCGCAGAACGTTTCGTGGACGATTTCTTCGGGTCGCGGTGGCGTTTCGAGATCAGCGTATTCGACCTGCTCCGCGTGGGGCTTGGCGAGGGCATCGACGAGACGGTGAAACGCGGTAAAGTCGCCGCCGTAGGCGCTCTGGATGGCTTGCTCGACGCGGTGATTGCGCGGGATCAGGATCGGGTTGGCCGCGCGCATGTCGGCGAGGCGCTTGGCCGGTTCGGCTTCGCGTCGCCATGAGGCGAACCAGGTGTCAAACGGTTCGCTGCTGGCAAACATGGCCGCCAGCGGTTGAGAATCTTCTCCGCCGGCGACACGTGTGAGGTGTCGGAAAAAGAGGGTGAAATCGACCTCCTGGGCACCGAGTAGTTCGAAGCATTCGTAGATGAGTTCGGCGGGTGCCTCGGGGGGGAGACCCAGCTTGGCGCGGAAGCGAGCGATGTATTGGCCGTCGAATCGCTCAGGGTACCGACCGAGCACGGCCTCGGCCATCGTGGTCGCTTCGCTCGGGTCCTCGGACAACAAGGGCAGGAGGGTCTCCGCGAAACGGGTGACGTTCCAGAGCCCGATGTCGGGCTGGTTGCTCCAGGCATAGCGCCCACGGGAGTCGATGGAGCTGAAGACACACTGAGGGTGGAAGCCTTCCATGAACGCGCAGGGGCCGTAGTCGATCGTTTCCCCGGAGATGGCGGTGTTGTCGGTGTTCATCACGCCGTGGATGAAGCCGAGAGACATCCACTGGGCGATCAGATCCGCCTGAGCCGCGGCGACCGACTCTAACAGCGCCACGTAAGGATTGGGCGCGTCAGCGGCGTCCGGGTAGTGCCGGACGATGGCCTGATCGGCCAGCAGTCGCAGGGCGTCGACATCCTTGCGAGCCCAAAAATATTGAAACGTTCCGACGCGAATGTGACTCGCCGCCACGCGCGTGAACACACCGCCCGGCAGCGGCCCTTCTTGGCGCATGACTCGTTCGCCAGTGGTGACGGCGGCGAGCGCGCGGGTCGTGGGTACCCCGAGCGCGGCCATCGCTTCGCTGACAATGTATTCGCGAATCACCGGGCCGAGGGCAGATTTGCCATCGCCGCCGCGCGAGAATGGCGTGCGCCCCGAGCCCTTCAACTGCAGATCGTACCGCGCGCCGTGCGTGTCGACGACTTCGCCGAGCAGGAGCGCGCGGCCGTCGCCGAGTTGTGGCGAGAATCCACCGAACTGGTGGCCAGCGTAGGCTTGGGCAATCGGCTCCGCACCCTCGGGAATGGCGTTCCCCGCGAGCGTTGCGACGCCTGCAGCTGATTGCAGCCAGCCGGCATCGATCGAGAGCTGTGCCGCCAGTCCGACGTTGAGCCGGATGAGCTTCGGCTCGGGAACAGGCGTGGGTTCCTGTTTGGCAAAGAAACGTGCCGGCAGCTGGGCGTAGGTGTTGTCGAAGGGAATGTGCATGTGAACGATGTACTTGAGGTTGAGAGGGAGTGGCTCAGGCTGGCGAGAAGGCGTTCTCCGGACGCACCTACCATATGGTAGCCTGATTCGTTCTTGAGCCCTGGTCGGCCATGCCGAAGGTGACGCGTAGGTGGCCGCCAAGACTATTGACGTATACAAAGCCATGCTGCACATAGCGATTGCGGTCGGATTGATCTCCGGGCTGGTTGTGGGTCTCCTTGCGGCCGCCACCGGAAACGCGACCCTGATGGCGATCGCGGTCGGTGTGGCTCCGCTGGGCACGGTCTTCATGAACGCGATTCAGATGGTCGTGATTCCGCTCGTGATGTCGGTCATCTTCGTCGGCGTCGCCAGAGTGGGCAATCCACGAACCATGGGTCGACTCGGTGGCCTCGCGCTGAGTTTCTCGTGGGCCAGCCTCTTCGTCGCGATCATGATCGGGATGTTCGTCATGCAGGTCGGGCTGAGATTCGCCCCGGACGTTCCCATCACAACGGCCGTCCCCGGCCCGGCGCCGGAGATACCCGGGTTCATCGATTCGATGGTGGGGTTGATTCCCAGTAACCCCTTCGCGGCGGCCAGCTCCGGAGCGCTCTTGCCGCTCATCGTGTTCGTGGCGCTCTTTGCGGCGGCTACGGGAGCCTTGCCGAAGGATCGCCGGGAACGGCTGATCACCATGGCCGATGACATCAGCACCGTGATGATCACGCTGGTGTGGTGGATCTTGCTGATCGCTCCGGTCGGCGTCTTCGGTCTTGCGGCGCCGGTCACCGCCCAGCTCGGATGGAGCCTGGTTCAAGGATTGGCGGTGTTCCTTGTCAGCGTGATTACCGGGATGAGCATCTTCATGGCGCTGCTCTTTCTCCCACTCCTGTATTTCGTGGCCCGGATCGGACCGGTGCAGTTCTGTTCCGGCACGTTCGGCGCGTCCTCGATTGCGTTTACGACGACGAGCACCGCCGTGGCGTTGCCTGTATCGCTGAAGGAGACGACGGAGAACCTCGGCGTGTCGAAGCCCGTCGCGGACCTTCTGATCCCCTTCCTCGGTTCGGTCTACCGGCCGGGCAGCGCACTCTTTCAAGGAGCGGCGATCATCTATCTGGCGGATCTCTATCAGGTGCCGATTCCGCCTGCGGCGCTCAGCGCGGCGATTCTAGCGTCGTTTCTCGTCGTACTCACCGTTGCGCCCGTGCCCTCATCGTCGGTCGTGACATTGGCGCCTGCGCTGGACGTGGTGGGCGTTCCGGTGGCCGGGATGGCGGTGCTGCTGGGCGTCGACCGGATCCCGGACATGTTTCGGGCGGGGATGAACCTGCTCTCGCAGATCGGGGTGACCGTTCTGGTCGACCGCTGGATGGGACACACCGTGCCAGATAAAAACGACGCGGTCAGCGGCCCGACGCCTGACTAAACGTTCCACACGGACTCGGCGGCCGCTAGCGCCTCAGCCATGGCGTCCTGATAGGCGAAGAGCGCAGGCGTGCCGCCCGTATGCATGAAGATGAACGTGGAGTGTTCATCCGCCGTGCTGGCCCGATCAATGACCGCGGCCATCACCTTGCCGGTATAGACCGGATCCACCAGCAGGCCTTCGGTGCGCGCCGCGAGGATGATCGCACGCAGGGTCGTCTGGCTCGGGACGCCGTATCCCGGTGCGAGGAAGTCGTCGGTCACCTGCACGTCGTCAGGGGTGACGGGTGAGTCGACATGCAGCAATTTCGCAATCCCTTCACAGCTGTTTGTGACTCGCGACCGCTGAAGCGCGGCGTCGCGTCGCACGCAGACACCGGTGACCGAAATGGTCGAGCCGAGAGCGCGAAGGCCGAACAGCAACCCGGCATGAGTCGCGGCTGACCCCGATCCCACGACGATCTCGTCGACGGAGATCTCGCGCTCTTCGATCTGCGCCAGCAGTTCCTGTGCGGCCACGACATAGCCGAGCGCCCCCAGAGGTGGATGCGACGGTCCGAGAGGAATGATGTAGGGCCGGCGCCCCTCGGCCCGTAGCGTGCCAGCAATGACCTCGAGTTGACGATCCGCGCCCGATTCATCCTCGCCCCGAGGGTACGAATGCAGGGTGGCGCCGAGCAGCTTGTCGATCAGTACGTTGCCTGACGCTCGATACGAAGGGTCGCGGGTCGTGACTCGCTCTTCCTGCTGGATATGGCATGTCATGCCGAGCTTTCGCGCCCCGGCCGCGGCCATCCGGACGTAGTTCGATTGCACCGCGCTGGTGATCAAGATCGTGTCCGCATCTTGCGCCTGCGCCTCGCCAAGATAGAACTCGAGCTGGCGGACTTTGTTACCGCCAAAGGCCAGCCCGGTGCAGTCGTCTCGCTTGACGAGCAGCTGGGCGCCGCCGCAATGCTTCGTCAGGTTCGGCATGGGCTCGAGGGGGGTCGTGCCTGAGTACAGCCGCGTCCGCGGAATGGACGCGATGCGGCCGAGTTGCTGGGAGAGGTGTGAGCTAATTGGCATGGCTATTCGTGTCCTAGTCGAAGAAGCCGTAGTTCGTATTGAATATGATGACACGCAATCGTTGGGACGAGCGCTTGTATCGACTCATAGACTGACCATGCCAAGGAGCTCACGACTGAACTGCTTCTGGGCGTCTGCATAGATCGGTGCGACGGCTTCGACAAAGGCCGCACGCTGCGGCGCGGTGAGCTGAACAATTTCTCCACCAGCCTCACGAATTATTGCCGCGGAATCGATCTCTGCCTGGTCGTGCAGCTGCCGCTGCAAATCGACGGCGTCTTTTACAGCAGCGCGCATTTCCGATTGCACCGCATCAGGCCACGCCTCGAGTGAAGGCTCGTGTACGAATCCTGGACGAGACAAGTACGAGTGGTAGGTTTCTGTGTAGTAACGCTGGGCTTTGTAAAGATTGTACGTGACAACATTTTCGAACGGGTTCTCCTGGCCGTCCAGTTCGCCCGACTCGAGACCTCGAAAGACCGCAGCCAGTGGTGTGACTGTGGGGTTGGCACCAAGCAATTCAAACGTTCTTGCCTGGACGCCGAGAACGCGAATCGTCAAGGCGTGGAGGTCGTCTGGCTCATGCACAGGTCTCACGCTGTTGGAGACATGCCGAAAGCCGTTTTCGAAAAAGCCCAGGACGCGGAAGTTGGTATCGGCTTCGATTGTATCGATGGCCGATTGTCCCAATGCACCGTCCATCGCAGCCCTAGCGGCAGCGCTATCGGGGAACAAAAAGGGAAGGGCGGCGACTTGCAGTGCGGGATTGCCACTGAACATGGTCAGGTACGCGAGCGACAGCACACCACTGTCAACCAGCCAGGTGAGATCGTCGGCCGCGTCGTAGCCGAGGTCGAGAATGTTGTAGACGTATTTGACGTCGATCGCGTCGCCGAATGTGGCGTCGAGGCGATCGCCTATGAGCTTTAGACCCTGACTGAAACTCGACGTTGACGGGCCGTACCCGCCGAGGATGATGCGAGCGGTTTCGTCGTTCGCAGCAGGGACCACGGGCGCACCCACGATGAGGCCACCACCAAGCAGTGTCGAGGCTTTGAGAAACTGTCGTCGGTTCATGTTGGTAACCTCTTCGTCGTTGGCCGGTGACTCAGGCGCAGCGTCGTAACGAATGATCGCTCGCGCCAACTGAGTCCGAGCCGAAGTTGTGACGGAATGAGCCTGATCGACCGGGAAGGGCCTTTACCTCTCACCGTCGTTGGCGCCCACCACCGAAAACCTCAGCTCGCGACCGATCGACGTCGCGGCGAGATTGTCCGTCAGGGTGATTCGCAGACGATACGGTCCGGGTGTGAACTGCGCGAGGGGCACCTCGGCGCTGACGGGGAGCTGGGCATTCTCCGACTCGAGACGCCAGCCGGGCGGCAGGGTCTCAGCCGAGAACTCCTGGGGCTGCGTGACCACGAAGAGCTCCTCGACGATCCCTTGACTGTAGAAGTGATACTCGACGCTGGCATCAGGCGAGCCAGCCTTGGTCGCGAGCAGGTTGTAGACGAAGAACATCAGCGAGAGATGATCTGATGTGGTGAACTCAGGGCTGACCTTCGGGGTGAGCTCGGCGCCACCGAACGCATACGGTCGCGTGACTTGCTCCTGTCTGGACAGTACGCGGTCGAGCCGATCGACATGGTCGTTGACGATGATGCTACTCATCGACAGCTCGTCACCGGAGAGATCCGGAACCGTCAGGCGGCGAACCATGCTCGCCTGGCGCGTCATCGGCGGTTCCGTCTGCTCTTCGTGAGACTCGCCGACCGCAACGTAAATGTCGTACTCGCCAGGCGGAAGCGACAGGGACCCTCGCACGAGTTTCGGCTCGCGGTCGTCGGGCCGGGCGCTATCGACGAACCAGACCGCATCGTACTTCGACTTCCGAGGAGAGCCACGTTCCGGGCGGAGTCCCATTGGCTGCTCCCCGTCGGCCGCGAACGACGTCGGCCCGACTGCATCGTCACGCAGACCGGAGTCGATCCGAGGATAACGCGGGGCCCGAACCGCAAGGTCCATCGTCGGCTCGTCCGCCGTTCGGCTGACGGCACGAACGTACAGCCCCACGGAGTCGAACCCCTGCAGGGCCTCGTCGATCACCACCGTAAAGGGCGCATAGGTGCTGCCATCCTGAGCGCGCAGAAAATGCCCGCGCCACTTGAGCCAGGCATCCCCACCCGGCACCTCACCTTCCTCGAGGGCGTCCACTATCTCCACCAATTGGTTCGTTGCCTGCCGCTGGGCGGGGCTCAGCCCCTGATGCAGTCGCGAGCGGCTCTGCGCCTCCGCCACTGGCGAGACGAGCAGACCGGTGATTCCGAGCAGGATCACGTGACGGACGATGAATGCCATCCTCACCACTTCTCCCGTCTGATTCTCGCTGGACTCGAGCTATTGTACCATCAAGGCACGGCAGCTTCATCCCTCGGCAGACAGCACACCCAGACCGTGCCGTTGGGGGGTGGGGCTTTGGGCTCTCCAGGCTACGGCCAAGGTCGATTGGAGGAATGATGACCGCGAGACGCTGGCTTCTGCTCGGGCTCGCCGCAATCACGAGTATCGTTCCCGTTCTCGACGCGGTGTCGATGCAGCAACGACTGCCGGGGGAGCTCCGCGATCAGTTCCGAGGGATGTCGACGCGCGCCGAGAACGAGGGACTCGCCGAGCCGTTCGTCGGTGTCACGACCGACGGGACGCCGGTCCCCGACCTGTTCCCTATTCGGTCGACCGGCGTCTCGACCGAGCCTGTACGGAACGCGGCCGTCGCGCTTCTCGCGTCGTTGACGAACGCCCAGCGGGAGAAGACGCTCTTCTCGGTCGATGACGACGAGTGGCGCAGCTGGATGAATCAGCATTTCTACCTGCGTCAGGGCGTCGGCTTCGACGAGATGAGTGACGCGCAACGAGAGGCGGCGTTCGGGCTGCTGCGGGCCTCACTCAGCGCCCGCGGCCTGCAGCTCACGCGCGACATCATGAAGCTCAATCACACGCTGGGCGAACTGAACGACAACAACTTCGTCGAGTACGGCGAGTGGCTGTACTGGATCACCGTGATGGGCGAACCGTCGGCCACCGAGCCCTGGGGCTGGCAGCTCGACGGCCATCACGTGGTCATCAACTACTTCGTCCTGGGCGATCAGGTCGTCATGACACCGTTCTTCGTCGGGTCGGAGCCAGTGATTGCCGAATCGGGCAAGTACCAGGGCATCGCGATCCTTCAGGACGAGCAGAACGTCGGCCTCCGGATGCTCCGGGCGTTGACCGGCGAGCAGCAGGCCGAAGCGATTATCCCGATATCGAAGACTGGCAACAACAACCTGGGCGAGGCGTTCAAGGACAATATCGTCCTCGACTACGCCGGCGTGCCAGTCTCGATCTTCACGGACGGGCAGAAGGAGCAGTTGATGAACCTGGCCCTGCTCTACGTCGGCAACATGACCGACGAGCGGACGCGGCTCAAGATGATCGACGTGCGGGCGAGGCTCGACGAGACGTACTTCGCCTGGATCGGCGGGACCGATGACGAGTCGGTCTACTACTACCGGATCCATAGCCCGGTGCTGCTGATCGAGTTCGACCACCAGCTGCCCGCGGGTCTGCGACAGCTCTATCCGGAACAGGTTCCGATCCGTCAACACATCCACGCCGTAGTTCGCACGCCGAACGGCAACGACTACGGAAAGGATCTCCTCCGTCAGCACTACGAGCAGCACGCTCATCGCCCATACTGACGCTCCGATCTGTCAGTCGACATGTCCTTGAGTAGCCGATCTGGCCGCACCCGGAGCCGTCAGCCATTCGTCTGTGTCAAGTAACGCGTTGAGCGCTCGGAGGAGGGCAGCATGATCGTGCGATTCGGTTGGTTTGGAGCGTTCACGACGCTCATGCTCGTCGCAAGCTCCTCGGTGCATGCCCAGCCACCGAGCATCACGGACGCCCTGTACGCCGATCGCCATGTCCTGAACGACGCTGAGCGGGGTGAGCGGCAGGAGATCGCTCGGCTCGGCCAAGGCAGCTGGGAGGCCAGGACGGGCCGCTTCCTGGTTGCCAGCAGAGGACTGAAGGATCTTCGATTTCGTGAGTCGGTGATCCTGCTCGTGGATCATGGCACGACCGGCTCGATGGGCGTCATGATCAACCGGCCGTCGGACACGACGCTTTCCACGATCTTGCCGGACATCGAGGCGCTCGAGAATCGTTCAGACGTCGCGTACCTGGGCGGTCCCGTGGGGCTGCGGGAGATGCTGTTCCTGGTCCGGGCCGAGCCGGCCCCCGCCGACTCGACACACGTCGTTGGAGACATCCATGTGAGTAGCAGCACCGATCTGCTGGCGACCCTGGCGGCCGCGACGTCCACGTTCCGAGTCTTCGTGGGCTACGCCGGCTGGGCCGCAGGACAGCTCGCCGTCGAAATCCTGCGTAGCGATTGGCACGTCGTGATGGCGGACGCCTCGACGGTGTTCGACATGGCCGCGGCCGACGTGTGGCCCGCCCTGATCGCTCGAGCCGGTCAACGTGTCGCCTCGGCCGATATCCCGTTTCGTGGTCCACTTCGATGAATTGTTCGGGGCGCACGTGCGGATCCTCAGCCCCGATCGCGCAACTCGTGATCCTGCGAACGGATGTCACGCTGAGTGCATCTGCCGAGCGCGCAGCCGGAGCAACGCGAGGACGACATCGATCGTCGGGCTCGGAACGTCGACCAGGCGGCCGAGCTCGGCCACCGACCCGACGAGCGCGTCGGTCTCCATCGGACGACCTTGCTCCAGGTCTTGAAGCATCGACGTCTTGTGGTCACCGACGTCGGCACCCCAGCCGATCCGCGTGTCGACATCGACCGGGAACGACGCTCCCAGCTTCCGTGCGATCGCCTCGGCCTCGAGCATCATCGTGCGAATCACGTCCCGCACGCCAGCGTCACCGGTGATGTCGGCTAACGTGCCGAGTGTCAGCGTGCTGGTTGGGTTGAACGAGACGTTGCCCCAGAGCTTGAGCCATATATCGTCGCGAATCTTCCGGCGGACAGGCGCCTTGAATCCGGCGGCTGTCAGCGCTCCGCCGAGCGTGACCGCGCGCTCGGACTTCGATCCATCCGGCTCACCGAGCATGAATCGCTTTCCGTCGATATGGCGAATGACTCCGGGGGTCACAATCTCACACGACGGATAGACCACGCACCCGATGGCGCGCTCGGGCCCGATGCCGTCCCAGATGCGACCGCCGGGGTCGATGCTCTGGATGCGCGGCTCATTCCATGGTCCGTCGAGCTTGAAGAAATACCACCAGGGGATTCCGTTTTGCGCCGTCACGACCGCCGTGTCAGGACCCAGCAGGGGCTGTATCGAATCGACGATGACGGGCACCGAGTGCGCCTTGAGCGCGAGGATGACGTAGTCGTGGATGCCCGCCTCCGCTGGATCGTCCGTGCAGGGAATGTGAGCCACCCGCCGATCGTCTTCGGTCAGCAAGGTGAGACCGTCGCGCCTCATGGCGTCGAGGTGTTGGCCGCGGGCAATCAGCGTCACATCCACACCCGAGCGTGCCAGCTCGATCCCGAGGTAGCCACCGATCGCACCGGCGCCGTAGATGCAGATCTTCATGACGTATCTCGCGCCTCCTGAATCAGACCCAGCTGTCGCGCCAGGTCGTGGCGCCGCACCTTTCCGGTCGGGCCCTTCGGGATCTCGTCGACGACCATCACGTACCGGGGTACTTTGAACGCTGCGAGCCGAGCCGACGCAAACGCCTGGAGCTCGGCGATGAAATCTTCACCAATAGACGCGTCGGCTTCGATCGTCACGACCGCAGCGACCTCTTCGCCGAGCGCGGCGTGCGGCACCGGAAACGCGAAGGCTTGGGCCACGGCTGGATGGTGACTCAGTACTTCGTCGAGTTCCCGTGGCGCGAGCTTCTCGCCTCCCCGATTGATGATCTCTTTGATGCGGCCGGTGATCGTCAGGTAGCCGTCGGGAGAGAGCATTCCCTGATCGCCCGTTCTGAACCAGCCATCCGAGCTGAATGCGGTCGCATCGGCTTCCGGTGCGTCGCGATACCCAGAGGTCACGTTGGGGCCCCGAATAACCACCTCACCGACCCGCCCGCGCGGCAGCAGCACTCCGCCACCCTCGTCCATGATTGCCAACTCGGGACCCGCTCTCAGCCCAACGGTGCCTGGACGCCGCTCACCAGGCGGGAGCGGATTGCAGGTCATCTGATGGGCAGCTTCCGTCATTCCGTACGCCTCGACGACCGGAACCTCGAACGTCTCCTCCAGTGCCTTCATCACCGGCCGCGGCAACGGCGCCGAGCAGGACCGCAAGAACCGCAGGCGCCCCTCCCGGACGATGTCCCGGTTCCGATCGGCTCGACGCAGGATGGTGTGATACATGGTCGGGACGGCCGTGCACCAGGTCGGGTGCGTCTCCTTCATCCAGCCGAAGAACTTCAGGGCGTTGAAGCCCGGCGTGCAGCACACCGATGCTCCTGCGGACAGGGAGCCGAGCAGCGCGGCGACCAGCCCGTGAATGTGAAACAGCGGCATGATGTTGAGGCAGCGGTCCACCGGCTCGAGCGACAGGCTGGTCGAGACGTTGAACGCCGATGTGCAGATGTTCCGATGAGAAAGCGGAACCACCTTGCTCCGCGAAGTCGTCCCGGAGGTGTGCAGGACGAGAGCGGTGTGGTCCGGACTCACCGGCTCCACGTCACCATGGGGCGCAACAGAATCCGGCTCGGCGAAGGCGAACGCTCCCGCGGGGCCGTCACCCACTCGAACGACGTCCGCGATCCGAATCCCGGTCGCCGCGGCTACGTCGCGAGCCGGAGAGTCCGCTCCGGCCTCCATCACCACTAGGCTCGGACCAAGATCACCCAGAAAGAATTCGAACTCGGCGCGGGTGTAGTCCGGGTTGAGCGGGGCGGCGACAGCCGCCGAGGCAGCGCTCAGGAACACGGCGGCCATGACCGGACCGTTGGGCAACACGAGCGCGATCGTGTCCTCCCGACCGACGTCGAGCCGCCGGAAGTCGAGGAGACGAGCGGACACCAGCCGGCGAAGGTGAGCGTATGTCATCGGCTCCTCGTCGGGTGCCGCGAGCGCCACGGCGGCGTCCGCGCCACGCGCGAGAAGTTCGGGAAGGGTTTCTGGGCGGACGGTCATGGTCGATGCTACATACGATACTCGAAACGTCGGTCCCAGAGGCTCGGATGAGCTACAGTGTCATCGTCCGGCGACGTCGTGACCATCACAGAACGCTGGCGTACAAGTGGACAGTGCCGTAGATACGGGGATGAACCATGACGGCCAGGCGAGCACAAGTCGGCGTGATTGGGACGATGCTGCTCGTCACCAGCATCGCTTTCCTGGCGGCAGAGGGCGACAGCAGCTTCGAGACCACGATTGGGATGGACTGGAGCGACGCGCGCGGCGGCCACTTCGGGTCGGCAGAGATCGACCTGGACGTTATCGAGACAGCACCCGCGTCGCCCGTCTCCGCTACCGTCACGCTCGACGACCTAGACCATTTCGGCGATGAGCCCGCCGCACCGTTCCAGGGGAGATTCACGGTCTGGGCCGGGAGACCCGCCGACCCTCTGGGTGAGGGTACCCCCCTGGCGATTTCTGGCGTGGTGCCTCCAGGTCAGCAGATTCGATTGGACCTGAATACCGAAGCGCGTCGACGGCTTGGCCGCATCCTGGAGGGGGCCGACACCCTCGTGGTGGCGGTAGGTTGGAATCAAGATTTCTCCAACCTCCAATCAACCAGCTCTCGGTGGACGGGAAAACTCGGCATCCGGTATTCGTTCTAGTGTGAATGAGCCTGTTGTGCACGAGAGACTCTTGGCCAGTTGATCGTTCCGTGCCGTGGTGAGCCACCCGAATCAGGTGACGGCCGCGATGAGCATCGCGACGCCACATGTGATATTCTCAACCTTCCCAAATTCCCTGAAGAGGAGCGAAGCCATGCCTCGACTACTGGTCGGCGTTCTATGTGCGAGTTTCGTGTTCACGGCCGCCATTCACGAAGGCGTAGCCGCCGAGAGACCACCGGCCAACGTCGCGAATGATACGCATGTTGCGAATGATGCGGATGTTGCGGATGTTGCTGCCAGAAAAGACCGGATCACGGGCGCCATCATGGGTGTGCTCATCGGCGATGCACTTGGGGTAGGTAGCCATTGGTACTACGATCTGGAAGAACTCAAGAGAGACTTCGGGCCGTGGATTTCCGATTACAGCGACCCGAAGGCCGATGGGACCGTTCGATTTACCCCTGTTCACAAGCAGCGCTATGACCAAGGCGTACGAGCCGGCGACTCATCCCAGACCGGACAACTCATCATCCGGTTGCTCGAATCCGTCGTCGACAAGGGCACGTACGATCAGGGTGATTTCACCTCCAGGCTCGACGAGCTCTTCTCGACCCTGGACGGGACGAGCTACTCGGGGCGCTTCACCGACGAGGCGGTTCGTAAGACCTGGAAACATCGCAATGAAGGCAGGGGTTGGGATCATCCCGAAGTCGGCAGCGATGCCGTCACGTCAGAGGCCGCCCAGATGAACGTGATCCTCGCGGCCCTGTACTCCGGAGATGCGACGCGTTTGGCGGAAGAAAGCTATCGAAACACGAAGCTCTTCTACCACAACGAATTTGCGATCACGAACTCGGTCTCATACGCACTGGTTGTCGGCGGCTTGATCAACGGTGTCCCTCTCGAACAGATAGAGGATCACATCGGATCCGTGGACCGAGACATGGTGTCTGGATTTGGCCTGTATCCCGAGGTTCCGGTGTCGACAGGCGCCATCGCACTGGATCCTGAGCTGGCCTTCCCCCCCCACCTCGTCGGCAAGGTCTACGGCCTGGCCTGTGACATCCAAGAACTGCTTCCTGCCGCCTACTACCTGGGGCACCGCTATACCGATGATTTTGAAGACGCGGTGCTCACGGCGATCAACGGGGGAGGCAACAACATGGCTCGTAGCGCGTTGACCGGCGCCATGAGCGGAGCGATCGTTGGGCTCAAGGGTATACCCGAGAGATTCATCAAAGGCCTCGGCGATCACGAACGTCTCCTCGAGCTGGCCAAACAGGTGGCCGAGTTAGCCGTGAACTGAGACCTCACATATTGCACGAGTGATAGAAAGTGCCGCGGGAGCCGAACCTGGGCGCTCTCACCACGAGCGCCCGTTGGGCGTTGCTCGTCGAGCCCATCAGACGTTCCCGTGCGTCTGGTCGAGTGACGCCGCGGCCGCCTCGAGCTGCTCGCACGCATCACATTGGCCATACCGGTTGAGTACCGGTTGAGGAGGCGTGATCGCCACGAGCCAGCCGAGCCTCGCGAACCCGTGGTGGGCAGGCCTCACAGCCGTTGTCGCTGCCGTCGTCGCGACGCTGCTCGTGCGGGCTGTGGCACTCACGGTCTTTGACATCCCCGCCGAGTTCCTACCGTTGGCCGAGCCCGGCCCGACGATCGTCCTGACGGGCGTTGGCGCCTCTGGCGCCATCATCGTCTTCGGCCTCATTCGCCGAATCGCTTCCCGACCTGTGGCGGTGTTCCGTACGATCGCCCTCGTGGCGTTGCTGCTGTCGCTTCTTCCCGATCTCTGGCTGTTGTCCGGCGCCGGCAGCGCCGCGTTTCAGGGTGCGACGATTCCGGCCGTGACCACGCTCATAGTCCAGCACGTGGTCGCTGCGGTCGTGATCGTCGGGACGCTGACGAGGTCGGGGTCGGATCGGTCACCGTCAGATGTGGCGTAACTCGGGCCATCAAGCATGCATGTAGAGGCTCCGAACAACGCGTTGGCCCAGGACACGCAACCCTACCCGACGGCAGGCCGAGCATGGGGACTCGTCCTGCTGTTGACGATTGCGTATGCAGTCTCGTTCGTCGATCGACAGATTATCAGCCTGATGGTGCAACCGATTAAGGCCGACCTGCAACTGTCTGACACGCAAATCAGTCTGTTGCTGGGATTCGCTTTCGGCCTGTTCTACACCATCATGGGGATACCGCTCGGTCGCGCTGCCGACAAATACAATCGCCGCAATCTCATTGTTTGCGGCATGTCGTTGTGGTGTCTGATGACGGCGGCCAGCGGCCTCGCCAGAAACTTTCTTCAGCTGTTTCTCGCCAGGCTCGGCATCGGTGTTGGTGAAGCGGCTCTGAGCCCGGCCGCGCTATCGATGATTTCGGACAGTTTTCCGCAGGAGCAACGCACGGCGCCGATCGGATTTTACAATTCCGCCATTTACATAGGATCCGGGCTTGCGATGTTGATGGGCGGTGCGATCATTCAGATGGTGACCGACGCTCCACCGGTCAACGTTCCATTCTTTGGTGAGTTGGCTCCGTGGCAGACGACTTTTCTCATCGTCGGGACACCCGGCCTGCTGATCGCCGCAATGATCGGGTTGACCAGCGAGCCAGCGCGCCAGGATGTCATGAAGAGCGAAAGCGGTGCCGCTGCCGAACTGTCATTTCGAGAGGTCGTCGCGTATGTGTGGAGAAAGCGCTATATCTACGGGCCGATATTCATAGGCATGGCGGTCGTTGCCGTCGTGAATTTCATGTTCCTCGCGTGGATTCCGACGCTTTATATTCGCGTGCACGGATGGGAGGTGTCGAGTATCGGCTACGCGTTCGGCATTATTCTGTTGATTTTCGGCCCGCTCGGCATCGCCCTGGGCGGTCGCCTCGGCGATTATTTCGCGGCCCAAGATGACGCCGGTGGACACGCGAAAGCCGCATTCATTGGCTCTCTCTTCATGGTGCCCGGCATGATCGTCACACCCGTGGTACCCAACCCGCAGTTGGCGCTCGTCGGGCTGGCACTCATCCCGTTCGGCATGGCCTTTATCACGGTCAATATCGTTTCCTGTATGTTACGAATTACGCCGAATCAACTGCGCGGCCAGACCTACGCCTTCTTTCTCACGGTGATGTCGCTGGCCGGCACGACGTTTGGTCCGACGCTCGTCGCTCTGATCACCGACTTTGTATTTGAAAACGAAATGATGGTCGGGTACTCGATGCTGCTCGTGTCGGTCGGCACCGCATTCGTCAGCAATATCGCGTTCTACAAATGCGTCGGCGCGTTTCGACTCACTGACGCGTGAACATGCTGACACTCATCGGCTCCGAGTCGCCGAGGCGCTAGCGACGTGTCCCGCGGCCAGGCGCCGCCGGAGCAGTTGTTCAACGCGTACGAGGGGGAGCTCAGTCGGTGTTGACCTGTAGCGGCGTCTGGGACTGCGAACGATTGGACGCCGCGTTCAGGATCATGTCTGGCAGCACAGGCGTGCGGTTGAAGTAGTGGCCGCCGAGCGCATCGGAGATGGCACACACCAACGCCGCGGCGGCGCATCCCATCAACGGCTCACCGATGCCCTTGGTGCCTACCGGATTCTGGGGATCGGGCAGATCCACGGCGTCGGCACCCATCGTGGACGGCACGTCCAGGTATGTTGGTGGTTTGGCCTGGTACAGCCCGACCGAGCGCGGCAGGCCGTACTGGGGGTCGTAGACTATGCGTTCGAGGCTGGCCAGACCGAATCCCATGATCGCGCCACCCCGGATCTGGGCCGCGAGGCCCTGCGGATGGATGACGGTCCCACAGTCGGCCACGCCCAAACAGTCAAGAATCTCGAACTTGCCGGTCTCCAGGTCGAGTTCGATCTCGATGAAGCTGGTGGCCAGCGCCGGCACCATGCCGTTGCGCTCCAGGGTGTCCTTGGCGGCGCCGATCAGCCCCGAGCCGGCCAGCTTTTCGACTGCCGCCTTCGTCATCGGATTGAGGTCCTCGGCCACCTCCTCCCCGCAGAATTTCCCGCCGAGCTGGATGGCGCGCTGCGCAGCCGCCGCGTAGCTGATCCGGCGTGAGGGATTGCCCCGACGGAACACGGTGTGGTTGCCGATCTCGTAATCGTCGGGTGAGCCTCCCAGATCGCGGGCCGCGATCTCCTTCAGCTTGGCCACGGCATCCATCGCGGCCGCGTAGTTCGTGCGCGCCATCGTGAACGACGTGTTGCTCCCCCACTGTGCGTTGTTCCAGGGCAGCCCGCGGCTGGAGGAACCGCGCTCGATCACGCAGTCCTCCCAGTCGCACTTCAGGACCTCGGCGGCAATCCGTGACGTTCCGGCGTAGGAGTACGTGCCGAGGTTGCCGACGCCGGTGTGGATGTGCAGCTGGCCCTGGGGCGTGAGCCGCACCAGCCCGTCGAACCCGCTCGACCCGGCGGGGTGAAAGGCCTGGCCGATGCCGACGCCGATTACCTTGGATCCGCGGCGCTGGCCGCTCGCGGCCCGCTTCGCCTCCCAGCCGAACCGCTCGGCGCCCTTGTCGAGCGCCTCCTTCATGTAGGCACTCGTCACCGGAGCGCGACGGTCGCCGTACGTGGCGTCGTGGCCCGGCGCGTTGATGCGGCGGATCGCGAACGGGTCGATCCCGAGCTTACCAGCCGCCTTGTCGAGTAGGGGCTCGACCGCGATCGCAATCTGGTTCTGCCCTGGGCCCCGCTGCGCGTCTCGCGGCGCCGTGTTGGTGAGGACCGAGACCCCGCGAAACCGCATCGCTAATGGCATGTACACGAACGACACGGCGCCGGCCGCCGAGGTCCAGTCGGGGAAGCCATTCTTCGGGCCCTGCTCCTGAATGATATAGAGGTCACAGGCGAGGAGACGCCCGTCGGCCCTGAACCCCATCTTGATCCGGCCCTGGAAGCCGGCTCGAGCCGAGCCGAGGGCGTACTCCTCGGCACGACTGATGCGCAACATGACCGGCCGCCCGGTCTTCTTCGCCATCACCGCGGGGATGACCTGGATGGGATACGCGGTGCCCTTCGAGCCGAACCCGCCGCCACAGTTCTCGGCGATGAAGACCAGGTCCTTCGGCTCGATGCCGATCATCTCCGCGAGACTCGGCACGACGAAGCTCTGGCTCTGGTTGGAGCCGTGCACGAAGCACTTCCCGTTCTGCCAGTACGCCATGGCCGTGCGGGGCTCCATGGAGTGATGGGAGTTGCTCGCAGTCACGAACGACTCGTCGAGCACGACCTTGGCATCGGCGAAGCCGGCATCGAGATCACCGAACGACCAGCTCAGGGTCGGCTCGCCAGTCGGCATCTCGCCCTCAGCGACCGCGGCGAAGTCCTCGGCCGTCCACTTCGTCTCGCGGACGCCCTCGCGCGGGACCATGCTGTTACCCTCGAGGCGGGCGTTGGGCCCACCGGGACGCAGGCTCTCGAGCGGATCGACGGTGAACGGCAGCGGCTCGAGATCGACCTTGATCTTCTCGATCGCGTCCTGGGCCGTCGTCTCGTCGACGGCCGCCACGGCGAGAATCGGTTCGCCCACGTAGTGCGGCTCGTTGGTCAGGACTGGCTCCCGCGGTGCCGGAATCTCCGGTACGTCGTCGGCCGTCAGGATGGCGACGACGCCCTCCATGGCGAGCGCCTCGGACGTGTCGAGGCTGCGGACCCGACCGTGCGGCATCGGGCTCGTGAGAAGCCGGCAGAAGAGCATGCCCTCGGCACGGAAATCTTCGGCATACTTCGCCTTGCCGGTGACCTTGCCGCGGATGTCGGATGGTGTGAAGTCCTTGCCAATCAGCACATTTGCCATCTCACGCCTCCCCAGACGCGCGCATGATGCCGTTCAGGTAGTGATCGTAGGCGCCGCACCGGCACAGATTCCCCGCCATCGCCACGCGTGCCTCCTCGCGCGTCGGATGCGGAGTGGCCTTGAGCAACGCCACGGCCGACATGACCTGCCCCGGCGTGCAGAAGCCACACTGCGGGCCGAGTTCGTCCACGAACGCCTGCTGCACCGGGTGCAGCTCGCCAGTCGGGCTCTCGAGCCCCTCGACCGTCGTGACCTCGCGGCCTCGCACCCGGTGGGTGAGGGTCGAGCAGGAATAGTGCGTCACGTCATCGATGAGCACCGTGCAGGCACCGCACTCCGCCCGATCGCAGCCGAGCTTGGTCCCCGTGAGCCCGAGCTTGTAGCGCAGCGTCATGGCGAGCGTCTCGTTGGGCAGCACGTCGACGCGACGGACCTGCCCGTTCACCTTCAGTGAGAGGAGGCGCTCGACGCCGCCCTGGGCGCTGGATGCGGTCTGCCCCCAGGCGCGCGAAACGTTGGCGGCGCTCGATACCGCGACGCCAGAGGCGATGACGCTCTTAATGAACTCGCGCCTCGGCAGCGCCGGGTGGTCAACGGGCGGGCGGCACTGATTCTGATCGGTCATGGTCCTGCTGGCCCTCAGTTTCGTGCTGACGTACGCACCCCATCTCGATCTGGGCCCTATTTCAGACGGACAAGCGTCGAGCGTAGCATAGAATCGGGGACGATCTGCAGCCGATTGGCATGACGACGCGTCGGTCGTACCACAGCGCCTGGGTCGGGCGCTCAGGGTGGATGGCGCTCGGCGATCCCGATACCGGATTTGTTCTCCGTTCTGCGTTCTCCGTTCTACGTTCTCTTTTCGTGTTCCCGTTCGCACCCGGGACGTTTCACCACTCGGGAAAAAATACGAAGCACGGCGGAGAAGAGACGAAGGACGAAGTGAGATCGCAGAACGCAGAACCCAGAACGGAGAACGAAGGCGGCAGGACACGACCCCGATGAAGCCTCACGCACGCATTCATCGCTCTGGCATCCAAGCAGGCGTACCTTCCTCGTATTGATTGTCGGTCAATGGCCGCTGGTCCGAACCGTCGGCATTCATGATGAACAGCTCGGCATACGGCTGAGGCTGATTGATGACCAGCGGCGCCTCATCCTTGAAGCCAAAGCGCGAACTGCTCCACAGAATCTGGTTGCCGTCGGGAGACCAGAGGGAATGCGCATCGTTGCCTTCCGTATCGGTCAGGCGTTTCAGATCGGTGCCGTCAGGGCGAATGGTGTAGATGTCGAACTCGTCATACAGAAAGCGCTCGTCGCTGGCGTAGCGGGTGAACATGATCACGTCCCCCTTGGGCGACCAGGCCGGCAGGGTGTCGTATTGCGTGGTCAGGACGCGAGACTCGCCGGTCGCGACATCGACGATGCGCAGACCTTCTCCTTGCTCATTATCGGTCCAGAGCCGATACACGATCTGCGTTCCATCGGGAGACCAACTCGGGAACCCGGCATTGCCCGGTCCCGTGGTCACGGTACGCGCGTCGGATCCGTCGGGCCTCACGATCTTGATCTGGGCGGGTTCGCTGGTTCGCTGCGAGAAGAAAGTACCCGCGCCAAACACCAGCCAACGCCCGTCGCGTGACCATTCCAGTCCCATCACCGTTACGTCATCGCGGTACACTCGTTTCGGGTTGGTGCCGTCGGTATTCCACAGGACCAGCGCCATACGGTCGTCGCGTGGCGTTCGCTCGCTCACGGCGAGGGTTCGGCCGTCGGGCGAAACAGCCGGCCAGCCGCTGGCGTGTACGAGTTCAAAGCGCGGATCATCAATCATGCCGAGCAGCCGCGTACCCGGCATGTTGGAGTAATGGTGCATGGTCTCCAACTGGCCAGCGTGATAGACGACCTGTGTGCCGTCCAGTGACCATGCGGGATTGACGAGGTCCTGGGGGGAACCCGTTTCACCGCTGCTGAACGTGATGGTCCCGCTGCGTTGGGTCTTCGTCAGATACGCGATGCGGTCCGGTGCCATGAACTGCGGGGAGACCTTGAGTCCGGGACCAGACGTGTGAACGGTGCGATCATCTGTGTCCACGTCGACCGAGACGATGCTCGACGACTGTCCGCCAAAGCGCGCCCGAAACGTATCTCGCACGGGCATCTCGTAGAACACGATCTTGCTGCCGTCCGAGGACCATTTCGGCGAGCCCGCCATCATATTCACGTCGGTCGTGAGCTTGCGAAGTCCGGTGCCGTCCGTGTTGATCAGGTAGACGCTTGCCGCTTGCACCTGTTCCCACTTGCCGGCAGGCGCCGGGAAGCCCTGGTGAGGAAAGCCGGTGCCCCGTTCCGAGCTGAAGGCAATTCTCTGTCCATCCGGAGACCAGCTCGGGCGGAAGTCACCGCCCGGCGCATTCGTCAGGTTGCGCGTCTCGCGACTGGCGAGGTCCATGATGTAGATATCGGCAGAGCCGTCGCCCCGACTCGACACGAAGGCTAGGGAGCGATTGTCCGGCGACAGGGCCGCCTGATCGTCAAACGCCGGGGAATCGGTCAGCCGCTCCACCGCCGTCCCGTCCACCCGCGCCCGGAAAATATCTGCAGACCCGGTCCGCTCCGACGTGAACACGACCCATTCGCCATCGTTGGAAAACGACCCGTTGTAGTCGATCTCCGTACCCGGCACGAGCTTGCGTGGGTTGCTCCCGTCGGCGTCGGCGATCATCAACTCCGAGCGCAGGGGCATGTACTGGTCGACGTAGATGCGATCTTGCGCGCCGACGGTCGCCCCAAGACTCAGGACCACGACAACACTTCTGAACACGGTCTGCAGCATACGGATTCCCATCTTCCTTCTCGTTCCTCTCGAGCGGCTAACGGGTCACGTCATGATGCGACCTCGACAGGAAACGAGATGAGCATATCGCATGGGCCGGTTGACTTGCTGACAGTGCGTCAGGAAGGCGTGTTGCGCCGGTCGAATCTGACCATGCGGTCCCGTCAGGCCGCCGACGTAGCCGCGTCTGATCATCCGTAGGATTCGACATGAGGCAGGCAGCCGACCGATCCCGGTCATGACCAGCGTTTCTCACGCACACAGGGCGCGACTCGGTGCCGACAGGCCGCTCGTGAAGGATGCCGCCGAGAAGGCGCCATGCGTCGTTGCGCTCGAGTGCCTCGAGGATGGATACTGTCACCTCGGTCGCGTTGGTAACGTCGCGCAGAGAGTTGCTTGCCTCTCTCGCGTTCGATCTGCATGTCATGTCTCGAAAGATCATCGTCAGGTTGGTGGGCGGCAGCGCGCTCTTGATCGGCCTGTTCTACCTCTTTCTCGCATCGGTCCGGGATACCGAGTCGGAACCCCTCGTGATCGCCTCGTCTCAGCTCGATGGCTGGACGATGGCGGTCGAGGCTGGCCCGCGTCCGGAAGATCCTGTGCTGAGCCTGCGCCCGCCGCGCGATCTGCCCATGTCGCTCATGCGGCAGATTTTCCAGCGGACCATGGAGTCGCTGAGCGCGCCGGTTGAGCCGGCCATCGCCTTGATCGTGCGAGGCGAGCTGGAGAGCGCGACGGCCGGCACGCTGTCGCTCGACGAGCTGATGCTGATCGCCCACGGCGTCGGCCTCGCCTCGGCGAGCCCCCGGCCGAGGTGCCTGGCGGTGCGGCGGGGCACGGATCCTAGCGAACCACGGCAGATCTTCTTTCTACTCTTCGATCTGCCAGAGTTTGGTCGGTTCCGGTCGGAGGTCGCCGCGCTCCTCGACACACGAGGTGGCAGCCAGCCACCGTTCGACCCGGATGCACTCTGGCCCATCCTCATGTTCGCTGCATCGGAACGCGACGTACAGCGATGGGTGATGAGCATCGAGGACCCCGAGAAGGCGTGCATCGCCCTCGCCCGAACCCGCTGATGGCGGTCGGCCAGCCTCGCCGGGCTTGCATCCCGGAACTCCAGAGGTTGTTGCGCGCACGCATAGACTGCCTCCGTGTAGGATTCTCACCTGATGCCCTTGTTCGGCCTACGCAGCCCGAGATACCTGTCCCAGGTACCGGACGCCGTCTGGATCGTGCTGTTCTGGTCAGTACTCTTCCTGCCGAACCTGGCGACGCGATCCCTGTACTTCGAGGAAGGGCGTATCGGTCTGGCGGCTCGGGACATCCTCGAGCATGGCACCTGGATTCGACCCCAGGTACTCGGCCTCTCCTACGACAAGGCGCCGCTCTACGCGTGGCTGATCGCGGCGGTGGCACGGGTGACGGGCAATGTGAACGAGTGGAGCGTGTGGCTACCGGCGCTGCTGGCCGTCTTGCTAGGCGGGCTGATCGTACACGGCTTCACCCGGCGTCAGGCAGGCCGGCTCGCGGCCCGAGTGGCCACCGCGGCGTTCTTCCTCGCGCCTCTAACGGTCCTCAGCCGCTCGCGTTCTTTGGGATTGGGCTCGTCCTGTTCATGCTCGAGGAGCGGCCGCGTTGGGAGGAGGCGCATCACCACGCTCCACCGGTGGAAGTCACCCGGTTCGTAGGCCGCGTATGCCCAGCCGACGACCCCCGCCACCGGTGACATCATCGAGAAGGCGGCTGTGGGCGAGCCCGACACGCTCATTACCGTCATGTCGTTCGCCGCCTTCGCGGTCTGGTGGGGAGGCTGCGGGCGCGGTCGGGTCGGCCCCGCACGTTGGGTAGCCTGTGGCGTGCTCCTCGTTCCGATTGCTCTGACCAAGGGCATGTGCGCGAACAGCATCTCGACCGCGGCGAGCGATTGCGCCCCGGGGTACTCGCTATCAGGCAGGCGATCGTCAAGCCGCCAAGGTCGCGGTACCTGCCGGTCAGGGATCGCCCTGGCCTGCTTCGCCTGGATACCCGAGACGCGACGACGTCTGGGCCTCGAAGGTCCGCTCCCGATCGCACTGTTCTGCTATGCCGCCGGATGCACGACCATGCTGCTGTTCTGGCCAGGCGCTCGTCCGCGAAACGCCATGCCGATCGTGCCTGTGGTCGCCGTGGCGGCCGCTCTGGTCGTCGACCGAGCCCGAGCGGCGCACCCCGCACGCTTTCGGGTCTTCGTGTCGGTCGTCGCGTTGATCCTGGTCGGGCGTTTGGCGTTCGTGCTCGTCGGGCTTACCGGTGAGGTCAGCGCACTACGGCTCGAGTCGCTCGGCCGGCGAAGCGATCAGCCGACTCCTCGAATCGTCGCCCGGACCCGTGTTCGTGATTCCTGGCGAGTACGTCGTTCCGGTCCTGTTCTACGTCGACCGACGGATCCGTGAGTTGACGGTTGCGGAAGCCGTGGCGCTCGACGATCCCGCCTGGGTGGTCACGACGCCCGCGGGACTCACGAAGTTGGCGACAGCCGGCCGCACGGGTCCAGACGGCCTGGCAGGCCGGATCCGCTGCCCGACCGGCGTCGACTGCGTCGTGGCGAGCCTGAACATGTCGCACGCAGGGCGCTAGCCCCCGATGTGACGGTCGCTGCAGCAGGATGCAGACGGCGCCCTGGGATTCGTCACCCCGCAGCTGGAGCAGGCCGCCCACTGGGTCGAGTATCTCGGCTTCTTCCTGGCGGATGGCTACGCGCTGATCGGCCGGCGCGACAACGCGCTATGATGGCTTCGGGAGGCGGTCGACCGGGGCTTCATCAACTACCCGTTTCTCTCCAAAGGCGACCCGTTCCTGGAGTCGATCCGGGGTGATGCCGAGTACGACGTGCTGATGCAGCAAGTCCGGCGGCGCTGGCAGTCCTTCGAAGCGTGAGTGCTTGATCGACAGCTGGGTGATGGATTTCGTCCAGAAGTGATGTCTCATGGGGATTGGTTGGCCGTGAGTGGACGATGAACCACGACGCTCCGAATCTCGCTGACAGATGACAGTTGCCCCCGGAACGTCGCTCGGCCCGTACCAGATCGCCTCGCGGTTCAATCGCGGGGTGCAGGTGCTGGCCTCGCTCAACCATCCGAACATCGCGGCCATCTACGGCCTGGAAGATTCTCGCGAGACCCGTACGCGCTCTTCAGACAGCGGGTAGACTCACGCCGTGGGCGATCGACTCGCGTGGGCTGGCTTCTGGCTGCTGACGCTGATCTGGGGCACATCCTTTCTGCTTATCCGTGTCGGGGTCGAACAGGTCCCGGTATTTCAGCTTGTGTTCATTCGGACAGCCATTGCCGCGGTCGGACTGACCGGCGTGGTGTACATGCGCGGCGTGCGCCTTCCGACCGAAGGGGCCGCGCTGCGAGACGTCCTCGTGTTGGGAGTTGTCAACACTGTCCTACCGTTCTCACTCATCACGTGGGGAGAGCAATACATCGAGAGCGGCCTCGCAGCCGTACTACAGGGAACGACTGCCTTGTTTAGTATGGCTCTCGCCCACGTGATCTTCGCTGATGAACGCTTCACGCCGTGGAGACTCGTCGGATTGCTGACTGGATTCGGTGGAGTGGTTCTTCTGGCCAGTCGTAGCGTGCCAGGAGTCGACGAGGTTGCCGGCTCCGGGTTGTATCTGGGCGGGCAGTTCGCGGTCGTTGGCTCTTCACTCTGCTACGCGGTGGGCGGGATTTATAGCCGCAAGGCGATGCAGCGTCGGCTACATCCAACCGTGGCTGCTGCCGGCGCCATGCTGGTCTCGGCAGTGGTGAGCGGCGCCGCCACTCTGGTCTCGCCGATGCTAGGCGGACAGTCGCCAATTGGGCTGGCGGACATGCGACAGGGCGTGCTCCTGGCCGTCCTCACGCTCGGCGTCCTGAACACGCTCGTCGCGTATCTCATCTTCTATTCGACCATCAAGGCCTTGGGCGCTGGGCGGGCCTCCATGGTGACCTATGTGATCCCAGCGGTAGGGTTGGCTGCCGGCGGCCTATTCCTAGGCGAACCGCTCGACGCCAGGCTGCTCTCCGGCGCGGCGATCATCGTTGGCAGCGTTTTGTTGGTCCACATTGGGTCTGCAGGTGTGATGGCAGTGCGCGACACCTCCTGAGGCACATCGCGCGTGCTGGTGGCCCGAATCTCGGGCAGGGATTCGCTTCCAGACGCTGCTGACCGTCCCGGACCCGGCGTCCACGCCGATTTTTATCTGGCCGACTCCTTCGATGAGTCGATACAGGGGGAGAACCCGCGAGCGTGGCCCTGGCAACCTGTCCCGTCCATGGAAACCTCCCTGCACCGCCAGCTCAAACAGCTCTATGCCGATGGAGGCGCTCGTGTCGAAGCGGCACTGGACAACTATCGGATCGACGTCATCCGAGATGGCGAGCTGATCGAAATTCAGCACGGCTCGCTCGCCGCGATCCGGCAGAAAGTGCTCGACCTGCTACGGGGCCATCGCGTCCTGGTGGTCAAGCCGATCATTCTCGGCAAACGGCTGGTGAAGCGGCAGGCCAAGGGAGGCACGATCCTCGGCCGTCGAATGAGCCCCAAACGGGGCAGCGTGATCGATCTGTTCGACGAACTGATCTACTTCACCCAGGTGTTCCCGCATCACAACCTGGCGCTCGACGTGCCTCTCGTCGACGTCGAGGAATGGCGGTATCCGGGCCACGGTCGGCGCCGCCGGCAGCGGCGGAATGACCATCAGGTTGAAGATCAGAAACTGCTCAAGATACACAGCGTCTATCGCTTCCGCACATCGGGCGATCTGCTGCGACTTGTGCCCCGTGGGCTTCCGAACCCCTTTCACACCGGGCACCTCGCGGCCAAAATGGGTGTTCCACGCGGGACGGCCCAACGCATAACGTATTGCCTCCGCCACATGGGTGGCCTCAGCGAGGTGGGCAAGACCGGCGGCGCGAGGCTGTACACCATGCACTCCTCAGCGGAGAAGCCCTCTGGAGGAGCGCACATGCCTTCAACAACGGTCACGAGTTCGAGCCTGCCGGCAACCCTGTGAATTGCCTGCCGCTCGCCGCAGGGTCCGGGCCGCGCGACCCTGGAGTTGACAGACCCAGTCAGGCCGCGCAACATCTGCTCGACAACGCCTAAGGGGGGACGCTGATGATGAATCGCCGCCAGTTCGTCTATGCCGCCACGGCGGGGCTCGCAACGTTGGCCCGCGGGTCGCGGGCGTTCCAGCCTGCCTACGACATGGTCGTCAGGGGCGGGCGCGTGATCGATCCCTCGCTGCGGGTCGACCGCATCGGCGACGTGGCGATCCTGGACGGCCGGATCGCGGCCGTCGAAGCCAACCTCGCCGGCGACGCGGCAGAGGTCATCGACGCGAGCGGAAAGGTCGTGGTCCCTGGGCTCATCGACGTCCATACGCACTACGCTCGCGACGAGAAGGGAGCAGCCGTCGGGCTGTCCGACGGGGTGACCGGCTGGGTGGACGGCGGATCGAAGGGAGCGGATCAGATTGACGAGATGGTGGCCATCGCGAGGGCGGCTCCGCAGCCGGCCCGGGTGCTTATCAACATCGGGCGCGCCGGCATCCAGTCCGCCGAGGGCGACACGATGGACCTCGGCCTCGCAGATGTCGACGCCGCGAAGGCGGCGATCGCCCGCAACCAGCCCTACGTCGTCGGCGTCAAGGTGCGACTGACGGAAGGGGCCACGGCCGACGATGTGGAGGTGCTACGACGTTCCCAGGAGGTGGCTTCCTCATTCGGTCTGCCGGTGATGGCCCACATGGGCCAGACCGTCACGCCAGTATCCACGTTGGTCGGCGGCCTCAAGTCCGGCGACATCGTCACCCACATGTTCGCGCCGCCCCCGAGCAGCATCCTCGACGACGACAACCGGATCCTGCCGGAGGTGCTGGCCGCACGGCGTCGCGGCGTCTGGTTCGACGTGGCCAACGGTCGCATACGCCATCTGCGGTGGGATATCTTCGACCAGATCATGGAGACGGGCTTCTGGCCCGACACCATCTCCACCGACGGCAACACGACCAGCCGGAGTGTGCAGAGCGTCGTCGACCTGCCCAACGTGATGTCGAAGTTCTTGAACTTCGGGATGACACTGAGCGAGGTGATCGCGCGCGTCACGGTGAACGCGTCACGCGTCTTTCCGCTGTTCCGGGACCGGGGGACGCTGAACGTGGGCGCGCCGGCCGACGTGGCGGTGCTCGAGCTGCGTGAGGGATCGTTCGAGTTCGTCGACAACTACGAGAACGTCCGCACCGGTCGACAGCGGCTCTTCCCGAGCGAGACGGTGGTCAACGGCAGACGGGCCCCGCGCGTGTAGCGGGCGCGGACGCGGCATCGACGCCGCTTCAACGCCGCGTCACCCTCGGCCCGTTCCGACCCTCAGCGCGGGACGACCGGTTCGAGTCCAGCCTTCGTGATCGCGGGAATGGCCGCAGACGACGTAAAGAAGGCGATCAGCCTGCGGGCTGCCTCGGGATTCTCCGCGCCGACGACGATGCCGGCCGAGAACATCGTCACCTTCTGAACCTCGTCCGGGAGTGGCCCGACGTAGTGGACACCGTCGACGGCCAGCAGCTCGCTGGTCTGCTGGAAGCCGATCTCGGCGTCCCCGCGAGCGACCACGTTGGCGACGCGCTCGCCCACGATTCGCTGGCCCTTGTCCATGATCTGGTCGGCGATCCCCAGGAGAGGAAACAGCTCGTTCGAGAGATATCTACCGCTCGCGCTGTCGGAGTACGCGATCGACTTCGCGTCGAGCAACGTGCGCGTGAGCGTCTCAACCGTGCTGATGTCTGGCGTGCGTGCCCCTCGTCGCACGACCATGCCGATCGTCGACCTGACGAGGTCTACTCGGCTGCCTACGACGATCTTGCCAGTGGCGATCAGATCGTCGAGCGCGGTGGAGGCCAGGATCACGAGGTCGGCGGGTTCCCCCCGTTCGAGGCGCATCGGGATGGCGTTCGGCGCGCCCCCCATCGACGGGCCGAAGGCGCTCTCGACCGTGGTGCCCGTGTCACGCTCGAACTGCGGCACGAGCTCCAGATAGGGCACCGTGAAGCCTCCTGAGGTGATGGCACGAACCTGCTGCGCGGATGCCGCGCTCGCCAGGAGCAGGAAGGATGCGACAGCCGCCGATGCCGACCTGAAGGTGTGGGACATGATGGTTCTAGTCTTTCTATTTCCAGCTTGTTCAAGCTCGTTCCAGATGACCTATGTGCCGACATGTCGATTGTGTACGTCGTCAGACCAATCCGGTCCATTGAGTCTGTTTATTAAGAGAGACTTTCTGCGGGCTCGCCGCCTTCGGCGGCATGTGTAGATTCTCTCGTTTCCGTTGTACCAACGTCCTCCGTTTGATCGCCTCACGCCGGGCAAGGATCGTCGACCGCCGTCCTTCATAGACGTCGGCCGGCGTCACGTTCGCCAAGGCCTCGTGGAGACGGCGGTGATTGTAGTCGTCGACGAAGCGGGCGACGGCTCGTTCCAGTTCCCAGGGGCTGTAGTACTTCTCAAGCTTGACCACGTTCTTCATCGACCGATGGTACCGTTCGATCTTGCCTTGCGTCATCGGATGATACGGCGCCCCGCGCGTGTGCGCGAGCTGATGGCTCTCCAGATAGTCCGCCAGTTCCCGCGAGACGTAGCACGGGCCGTTGTCGCTCAAGAGCCGTGGGCGATGGACGACCCGCACCCGATCGATACCGGTCTTCGCGCGGGCCAGGTCGAGCGTCTCCATCACGTCTGACGCCTGCATCGACGTCCGCAGCATCCAGGCGACGATGTAGCGTGAGTAATCATCCAGCACCGTCGACAGGTAGTACCAGCCCCAGCTGACCACGTGCAGGTAGGTGAAGTCCGTCTGCCAGAGTTCATTGGGGCAATGCGTCGGATGCTGAAACGTCTTAGCGGCCGACAGCACCACGAAGGCCGGGCTCGGAATCAAGTCGTACGCCTTGAGGATCCGATAGACGCTTGATTCCGAGAGAAAATGGCCTTCCCGGTCCGTGAACTGCCAGGCCAACTCGCGCGGCGAACGTTCCGGGTCGGCCAACGCGGCGTCGACCACCTGCTCGCGGACGCGAGGTGGGATCCGATTCCAGTACCGGCGGGCCGTGGACGACTGGGGCGCCAAGCCGGCCGGCCCGGCGATGCGGTACCGTCGATACCAGGCGTAGAACGTGGACCGATGGACGCGCAGCTCCCGCAACGTCTGCCGCACCGACAGGTCCGAGCCCTCCACGAGCCGGATGAGTTCGATCTTCTCGGCCGCCGTCCGTCTCACGTAACGTCCTCCGAGTCGGAGGCCGTCACGTTTTTTTTGAGCAGGCGGTTCTCAAGCACGATCTCGGCCACGACCTGCTTGAGTTGCGCATTCTCCTTGCGCAGATCGCTGACGTCAGTCGAGGTCGCTTCGCGCGTCGTGTCCCCGACCAGCCGCTTCTTCCCCGCCTCGAGAAACTCCTTGCTCCAGCGGTAATACAGATTCGGATTCAGCCCTTCACGACGACACAGCGTCGCGATGCTTTCCTCACCTCGCAAGCCCTCGAGGACGATCCGAATCTTCTCTTCGGCGGAAAAGCGTCGCCGGGTCTTCCGGCGGATGTCCTGAACGACCTTCTCGGCAGACTTTGCGTGGCTCATGGGGACCTCCTCCCCTGGCAGCAAAGTCTCTCTTATCTCACAGCCTCAAACGGTCCACAATGGTTTGACCCCGCACACTCAGCAGCTTAACTAATCCGTCCACCAAACTGGATCAAGCCCATAACTCGCCCCACTAGCCTAACTCGCCCCACTAGCCCTCCTTGCCCTACTTGCCTTACTCGCCTTACTCGCCCTACTAGCCCCACCTAAAACCGATATCCCAGGTTCACTTCGAATCCCGACAGACGCCCCAGTGATCGGCCACCGACGGTGACCTCGATCGGGCCGACGGCCGTCTCGGTTCCGAGCGAGACGGCGAAGCCGGTCAGGTAGCTGTCGAAATCGATCTCCCACTGGTCGAAGGTGTTGCCGGTGTTTGCCCACAGCGTTCCGAACACGCCGTTGGTAATCTCGTACTGCAGGCCGAGCTGGAAGAGTTGGACGGCGCGGCCGACGCGCTCCTGGGCATCCAAGCCGAAGAAGACGGGCTGACGCTGGGGGTAGAGTGCCGATGTGTTCCAGCCGCCGATGAAGAAGCGGTAATGCAGCGGGAGGTCGTCGCCTGTCGAGGCGCCGGCCAAGGCGCGCGCGCGCAGGGTCAGGGTCGGGGTGATCGGGGCGGCAGTCCTGACGTCGACGAGGTGCTGCGCGAACGTCGCGCCGCTACCGATCCGGTCGTCGGCCCACTCGGATTTGAGGAAGACCGTCGTGCCGCGAGTCGGAAACCCGAGGCGGTCGCGTGTGTCGTGCCAGAAGCTCGTCGACAGGGTGTAGTACGTGTCATCCCCCGGCAGGTCGGCGGATCCGATTGTGGCGATCGTATTCGCATGCTCGCCCTTGACCTGGAAGCGCAGGAGGGAGGCGTCGCCAATCTTCGTCGCGATGAAGCCGGAGAGCGCGGCCACCTCGGATCGCACTTCAGCCACTCGGTCGCCGCCATCGTAGATTTCGAACGGGCTTCGCGCGTAGCTCGTGTCCACGCCGGCCAGGAATCGCGAATCGACGCCGCTTCGGTTGAGGTGCTGGAAGCCGAACGACAGCTCCTCGCCGAGTCGCAGATCGAGCCTGGTGGTGGAGCCGTACCGGAGCCAGTGTGACAGGCTCGCACTGAGAAGCAGCGACGCCTTGTAGCGACTGTCGTAGCGGAATCCGAAGCCGAACAGATCGCGTGCGGTCTCGGCGGCCTCGATCGTGAGATGGGACGCCGTCGGCGGACCGGTCACGCGATAGCTCAGCCGCTCGAACAGGCCAGTGTCATAGGCTCGGGTGATGCCGCGCTCCAGCTCGTCGAACTGGAGCTCGCCGGCGTCCTGAAGGCGCAGTGCGGCGCGCGCCACCCGCTCGGCGTTGGCCTCGAGCCCGATGATGGCCGTCGTCCCGATCCGGATGGTCTCGGGCGGTTCGGGCGGTACACCGTTTCGCTGGATCGAGCTGCTGGCGGCTCGCCCGGCCACGTCCTCGAGCTCCTCGAGGACCACCCTGGCTGCCGCGACGCCTCGCGCGACCCACTCGTCGGCCCGGTCGAAGGCTAGCGATGACAGCCCGTCGGTATCGGGCTGGATCAAGATGTCGCAGAGCTGGCGCTGCTCGTCGGTCGATGCATTCATCTGGAACGACGTCGTCTGGAGCACGATGTCGGCGAGCGATCGTAGGTCCTTCGACTCGAACAGCGGGTCCGACAGGTCGCTGCAGATGACGATGTCGGCGCCGAGGTCGCGGGCGTCCTCGGCCGGCAGGTTACGCGCGAGGCCACCATCGACCAGGAGCCGACCGTCGAGAGATACCGGCCGAAAGACGCCGGGCAGCGACATGCTCGCGCGCATGGCGTCGGCGAGAAATCCGCGCTTCAGTACGACCGCTTCGCCAGTCTCGAGGTCCGTGGCGATTGCCGCGTATGGAATCGGTAACTGCCTGAAGTCGTCGATGGCATGTACGCCCCACGTCAGTCGAAGCAGCAGCTCGGAGACCCGCTGGCCTGTGGCGAGACCGCTCGGGAGCCCGAGTTGGCCGTCCTCGATGGGGAACGCGAGCAGCTGTCGCTCGGGAAGCGCTCGGCCCTCGATGTCGAGGGTGCGCTGCGCTGGGCGATCGGCGAAGAACGAGAGCCAGTCCTGGCCGCGGGCAACCGCCTGCAGCGCATCCGGTCCGTGACCGGCGGCATACAGTCCGCCCATCACGCTCCCCATGCTCGTGCCGGTGATGGCGTGAATCGGCACACCGATTTCCTCGAGGACGCGCAAGACACCGATGTGCGCGAATCCCTTGGCACTCCCGCCGCTCAGCGCGACGCCCACTCGCGGGGCGCGCGGCTCCTGCTCGTCCGGCTGTGCGAGCGCCAGCGAGGGGAGCGTGGCCGTCATGAGCATGGCTAGCATGACTAGCAGAATGGGGCGAGAAGGGCTAGTAGGGCTAGTAGGGCTAGTAGGGGGACTGGAGTCTTCGCAGTGCGAATCATGCAGCCGACCGCCCACGGTCGTCCCCACCGGCCCCACTCGCCCTCCTCGCCCCACTCGCCCTCCTCGCGCCCCTCCGGCACGTCCCGATCCTAGCGCGGAATGGGCCACGACGAGCCCAGTCCCTGACCCTGGGGTAGCATCGGGTCACCGTCATGACGCAGAAGCCGCTTCCCCCCTGGCTCGACGAGGAGTTGTTCGGCGGGGCGGACCGCGCGCGCCGTGAGCCGGATCGCGTCTGGTGGATCCTGCCGGTCTACCTCGTGCTGTTCGGTCTGTCGGTGCCCTGGTATCTGCCGGCCAGCTCGACGCCGGCCGTCTGGATGGGTCTGCCGTACTGGGTAGTCGTGTCGCTGGGCGCAGCGTTTGCGGTGGCGCTCTTCACGCTGTTCGTGGTGCGGAACTTCTGGTCAGTCGAGCAGCCGCCGCTGAACCCTCACCTCCACGAGGAGGCTCCAGAGACGCACGAGAGTCCAGAGCCTGAGGCGCCTGACACCGGGCCACCCGCGACCGCGGCGTCGGAGGACAGGCATGAGCGACCTGCCGTTCGGGGTCGGCGGGGGGATCGCGGTGGGGCTGTACATCGCCACCCTGATGGTCGCGGCGTTCGTGGCAAGGCGCGCGCGCAAGGACGACTCGCTCAGCGAGTTCTACCTCGCGGGCCGCGGCCTCGGCCCGCTGGTTCTCTTCCTCACTCTGTATGCGACCCAGTACAGCGGGAACTCATTGCTGGGCTACCCCGGCGAAGCGTATCGACTCGGCTACGCCTGGGTGATGAGCGTCGGCTTCATGCTCGCCATCGTGGTCGCCTACCTGGCGATCGCGCCTCGCCTGTTTCGGGTCGCGCGACGTTTCCGCTACGTGACCCCGGGCGACTGGATCGAGCATCGATTTGCCTCGCCCGCCCTGACCCACACGGCCAATCTGTTGTGGGTCGCCGCCATCGCGAATTACCTGCTGGCGCAACTCATGGCCATGGGGCACGTCGTCGCCGGCCTGACGGGTGACGCGGTGCCGTACTGGGTCGGCGTCCTTCTGCTCACGCTCGTGATCATCGTCTACGAGACGATCGGTGGGCTGCGTGCGGTCGCCTGGACCGACGGGCTGCAGGCCGTGATGCTGGTGGCCGGGCTCGTCGGTGTGATGGTTGCGGTGGCTCCGACGACGGCGAGGCTCGAGCGGCTCACCGAGTGGATTATCCAGAACGAGCCGCAGAAGGCGGCTGTGCCGTCATGGTCCATGTGCGTGACCTGGGCCAGCACAGTCGTGATGATCGGGCTCTCGGCGGCGGTCTACCCCCAGGCCATCCAGCGGATCTACGCGGCCGAGGACGCTCGCGCGCTCAAGCGGTCGGTGGGCAGGATGGCGTTCATGCCGCTCGTCACGATGGTGCCTATCATGCTGATCGGCATCTTCGGCATCGAGCACTTCGCAGGGCTCAGCGCGGTCGAGGCCGACCAGGTGCTCCCCAGGTTGCTGGGCGAATGGGCGACGCGGTCGCTCTGGCTGTACTGGATGGCGCTCCTTGTCGTCCTCGCCGTGGTGGCGGCCATCATGTCGACGGCCGACTCGGTCCTGCTCAGCCTGTCGTCGATTCTTGCGAAGGATTTCCTGGGCCGATCGGTGCTCAAGGGTGCTCCCGAGTCGCGTCTCACGCATGCGGGGAAGCTCTTGTCGTGGGGCATGATGGCGTGCCTGGTGACGATTGCACTCGTGCCGAGGATCACGCTGTGGGGCCTGATCGAGCTGAAGATGGAATTGCTCGTTCAGGTGGCACCGGCATTCTTCCTCGGGCTTCGGTGGCGCGGCCTCACGGCACGAGCGACGCTGGCCGGCATGATCGCGGGACTGATGTGCTCGCTGCTCCTGCCTCTTGTCGGATTTGACAGGCCCCTGGGCCTGCACGCAGGTCTCGTCGGCCTGGCGGCCAACCTGCTACTCTGCGTGACGCTGTCTGTACACGACGGCCGGAGTGCACCCTCGACCGCCAGTGTACAGCCCGCTTGACGCGCGCTGGGCATCGAGACCGACGACGCCGTCCGCAGCTACTTCACGCTCACGTTCACGTGTGCGAGTCCGGCCTCGGCGAGCGCCCGATTCAGGCTCTCGACGTCCTCGGCGACCAGCCGGTCGAGCTGGGCCCGGCTTGCGGCGATCTCGGCCGTCAGGGTCGTCAGGCGAACTTGCTGGCCGTGTGTCGGCCCGCTCAGGGTACCCTGGCGGACGTTGTCGCCGTCCAGCTCTCCGAACAGGCTGTTGGCCTGAGACACGAGGCTCCTCCGCCCGCCCGGTCCACCCTCCTGGATCGCGTCTCGAATCGTGGCGGCCGACTCGTCGACCGACTCGATCTGGCTCGTCACGTCGTCAGGCAGGTCGCGATCCCTGGCCTGCAGGCGTTCGATCTCGACGACGAGGCGGTCGACCACGCGCGTGGCCTGCTCGAGTCGTTCACGCTGTCCATTGATCTCGGTCAGGAAGTCGTAGCGCACCTGGTGCTCCTCGATGGAGGTTGCGCTGTCGGGGTCCATCTCGACGAGAATCGGCTGCTCGTGGGTCTTCCCCCGTGCGGTGAGCCTGGCCGTGTAACGGCCCGCCGTCACGAGTGGACCCCGCCCAGATGAGAGTGCCTCGGGCCGATCCGATCTGAGGTCCCAGACGACGCGGTTCATGCCCCGGTGGGCTGGCGACGCGTCGATTTCACGCACGACACGGCCGTCCGCGTTCACGACTGCGATGGTGACGGTCGGCTCGGCGGAAGGTTCTGCATCATCTGGAGTGTCCGGGTCGTCCGGATCGTCCGGATCGCCCGGATCGTCGGGCCACAGATAGGTCAGCGACGCGCCGTACGGTGGATTGGCGCCAACGAACTCCCGCTGCGCGCGGTAGCTCTCATGCTTCCACGCGACGTACTGGACCGCCGGCCGCGGCTCGAAGAGCTGGGCGTCGGATAGCCGGTCGCCGGACGCCAGGGCACGCAGCGGTGCGAGATCGTCGAGGATGTAGATTCCTCGTCCGTGGGTTCCCACGACCAGGTCGTCGTCTCGGGGGTGAATGACGAGGTCGTCCACGGGCACGGTGGGAAAGTTGCCGCGAAGCGGCGTCCAGTGAGCGCCCCGATCGACCGAGACGAACAGGCCGGTCTCGGTGCCGATGAACAGGAGCGTGGGCGCGTGTGCGTGCTCGACGATCACGTTGACCCAAGCCGAGGCCGGGAGGTCGCTGGTGATTGATCTCCACGTGCGGCCGTAGTCGTCGGTTGTGAAGACGTACGGCGCCATGTCGTCGAGCCGGTGCCGGTCGAAGGTCGCATACGCCCGACCGGGCGACGTGCTCGACGCCACGACTCGGCTGACCAGCGAGCGCTCCTCGTCGAGACCGGGAAAGCGACCGTCCATGGCTTGCCAGGTCGTGCCGTCGTCGCGACTCAGCTGCACCCGGCCGTCGTCCGTCCCGATGTAGATGACTCCGGCCGTCATCGGCGACTCGCTGACGGTCGTGATGGTGCCCCACGCGCTCGTGCCGTCGTGGCGTGACAGCGTCTGGTCGTCTGGCACGACGCCCATGATCGGCAGGACGTCGCGGTCCTCGGCTCGCGTGAGGTCGTCGGTAGCCGTCCAGTTCTCGCCGCGATCGTTCGAGACGAACAGTCTGTTGCCTCCCAGGTAGATCGTCGCGGGGTCGTGGGGGGACAGGGCGAACGGGGCGGTCCAGTGAAACCGATAGGGCTCCTCGCCCGGAGCAGGATGCGGCTTGATCACCTTCCGATCGCCGGTCGCTCGGTCGAGTCGGACGATGTTGCCGCCCTGCGACTCGGTGTAGACGATGCGAGCGTCGGACGGGTCGACCGCCTGGTACATGCCGTCGCCGAAGTTGATCTGGAACCAATCGTCGTTGAGGATGCCGATCCGCGTTCGAGTCGCGCTGGGGCCACCCCACGAGTGCGTGTCCTGCGCCCCGCCGTAGACGAGATACGGTGACTGCATGTCGACGGCGATGCCGTAGAACTGCGCCAGCGGGATGTTGTTGATCTTGTCCCAGGTGCTCCCACGGTCCCAGGAGATGTACAGACCGCCATCGCCCGCCAGGATCAGGTGGTCGCCATTGGCCGGATCGATCCAGAGCGAGTGGTGATCGCCGTGCACGCCGACGTCGTAGGAGGGCGACATCTTGGTGTTCCGCGCGAAGGTTTTACCGCCGTCGTCGGAGGCGTAGAACGGGGCGCCCAGGACGTAGACGCGCCGGGCGTCGCGTGGGTCGACGCGAATGTGGCTGTAGTACATCGGACGAGGGTTCAGCTCGTTGACGCGTGTCCAGTGCTCGCCGCGGTCCTCGGATCGGAACGTGCCGCCATCACGTGCCTGGACCAGGGCGTACACGATTCGCGGATCGTCCCGATGGATGTCGATGCCGATGCGACCGAGTGGGCCCTCGGGCAGGCCCTCGGTGAGCCGCGACCACGTGTCGCCGGCGTCCGTGGATCGGTACAGCGCGCTGCCCGGTCCGCCGCCACTGAAGCCCCAGGGCGTTCGTCTTCGCTGGTACGCTGCCGCGTACAGAATGCGCGGATTGGCGGGGTCCATCGCCACGTCGTTGACGCCCGTGTCCTCGTCGATGAATAGCACGTTCTCCCACGTCTTGCCCGCGTCGGTCGTGCGGAACACGCCTCGCTCGTCGTTTGGTCCCCACAGGTGACCGAGGGCCGCGACGAACACCGTGGCCGGGTCGCGCGGGTGAATCACGATCCGACCGATGTGGTGCGTGTCGGCGAGTCCTGCGTGCCACCAGGTGGCGCCGCCGTCGAGCGACCGGTAGACGCCATGGCCGTGGGTCGAGCTCTGGCGGTTGTTCGGCTCGCCGGTGCCGACCCACACGGTTTCCGGGTCGGATGGAGCCAGTGCGATGTCTCCGATCGAGGCGGTCACCTGGTCGTCGAAGAGGGGCGTCCAGGTCGTCCCGCTGTTCGTGCTTTTCCACAAGCCGCCCGACGCGGCTCCGACGTACAGGATCCACGGCCGGTCCTCGACGACCGCCACGTCGTCGATTCGACCGCCCATGACCGCGGGGCCGATGCTCCGCAAGGCCAGCCCCTCGAGTGACGCCTCGTCGAGCGGCTGGGCATCCGCAGCGAGCGCGTGGCCGAGCAGCGCGGTGACCAGGACGGCGTAGCGGGTTCGGAATCCGTACCGTGACTGCAACATGGTCAACTCCAGGCGTTGGATGCTCGGCCGACGAAAGCCGCGGGCGCGCGTCTACCAATCAGGCCCATATACTATGATCCCGCGGGTCGCCGAGAGCAACGCATGGTTCGCATCTGCTTCGTATGCTTGGGCAACATCTGCCGCTCGCCCACGGCCGAGGGCATCATGCAGGCACTCGTGCGCACGGAAGGGCTGGATGACCGCATCCGTGTCGAAAGCGCCGGAACCCTGGCCTATCACGAGGGCGAGCTCCCCGACCGGCGGGCCAGGGCGACTGCGGCCGCTCGGGGGATGGAGCTGACCAGTCGAGCTCGGCGCTTCACAGGCGACGACTTCGACCGGTTCGACTACGTGATCGGCATGGACAGGGAGAACCGTGACGATCTGCGCGCGATGGCGCCCGATGACCAGGCGGACGGCAAGGTGCACCTGTTTCGCATGTTCGATCCGGATGTGACCGAGGAGTGCGACGTGCCAGATCCGTACTACGGTGGGCACCTGGGGTTCGAGGCGGTCTTCGACCTCTGCGAGACGGTGTGTCGACGGCTGCTGGCACGGTTGCAGGCCGACCTCGCGCTGGGTGCTGACGGTCATGGAGACGCCAGCGGTCACTGATAACGGATGAACCGGTGGCGGCTCGGGGCTTTGGGCTCTGGGCTTTGGCTTGGGGGCTCTCGGGGCTCTGGCGTTGGTGAATGAACATCGCGTCGGCACCTGCTTCCACCGACCGATCAATGCTCGACGAATTACGGCACGCGCTCGAGGGAGTGCTCGATGCACGCGTGGTCTCGACGCGCCGGCTTGGCGGAGGCGACATCAACGAGGCGTTCGCGGTCCGACTGGACGCCGGCGCCGAGGTGTTCGTCAAGACGAACGCTCACGCGGACCCACGCATGTTCGACCGCGAGGCGCGCGGCCTCCGATGGCTTGCCGAGGCGGAGGCGCTGCGGGTGCCCAGAGTCGTGGCGGTCAGCGATCCCGCGGCCGGCGGGCCGTCGTTCCTCGTCCTGGAGCTGGTGGCGACTCGTTCGAGGTGTGCGGACTACGATGCGAGACTCGGGCAGGGTCTTGCCAGGCTGCATCGGTCGGGTGCCGACGGCTTCGGGTTGTCCCACGACAACTTCATCGGCGACTTGCCACAGGACAACACGCCCTGCGAGACGTGGCCGACGTTCTACGTGAGTCGGCGGCTCGAGCCCCAGCTTCGACGTGCTATCGACTCGAGACGGGCGCCAGCAGAGTGGGTCGCGCGGTTCGACCGATTATTCGCTCGAATGGACCGCCTCACCGGGCCCCAGGAACCCCCGGCGCGGTTGCATGGCGATCTCTGGGGTGGGAACGTCCACGTCGACGACCAGGGCGCGCCGTGCCTGATCGACCCGGCCGTGTACGGTGGCCATCGAGAGATCGATCTGGCGATGCTGCGGCTCTTCGGGAGTCCGCGAGCCGACTTCTGGAAGGCCTACGACGAGGTCTATCCCCTCGGGCCGGATGCGTCGGCGCGCGTGGGGCTTTACCAGCTGTATCCGCTGCTGGTGCACGTCAACCTGTTTGGCGGCAGCTACGGCGCCGCCGTGGAGGCGACGCTGGACGGATATGTGTAGTGGTGGGTGGTGGATGGTGGGTGGTCAATCACTCCACAGTCGCCGCCCACCATTCACCATTCACCACTCACCACTCACCATTCACCATTCACCATTCGTCCGCTGTTAGCGCGGACGGCGGCCGGAATGAGGAGGTCGTCGAGCAGCCGGTGGATGGCCTGGTTGTGTCCGCGGCGGCTAGGGCCCGGCGTCGAGGATGAGGTCGTGACCATGACCATCTGCAGACTGGGCACGACGAAGATGTACTGGCCGCCGTAGCCCCAGGCGTAGAAGATCTGGCGGCCGTCGACCCTCCGGATCCACCATCCGTACCCGTAATCACGTCCGCTCCACCGCGACTTGGTGCGGGGAACGAGCGACTCGGCGATCCAGCTGGCGGGCACGACCTGCTTGCCCTCCCACCGGCCCGCGTTCAGATAGAGATTGCCGAACGTCAGCATGTGCCGCGGGGTCAGCAGCATGTCGTTGCCGCCGAAGTAGATACCTTGCGGGTCTCGCGGCCATCGCGCGAGCGAGAAGCCGAGAGGCTTGGCGAGCACGCGCTGGGCGAACTGCCACGTGCTGTCGTTGGTCTCGCGCGTCAGGAGAGCCGAGAGCAGGTGCGTGTTACCGGTGCTGTAACGCATCGTGCGGCCGGGCTCCGACTCCATCGTCCGAGTCAGAGCGTGCCGCACCCAGTTCTTGCTGAGGACCCAGGCGCCGTAGTTTCGATTGCTCGTCGTTTCGAGCCCAGAGCGCATCGTCAGCAGATCCTGGATCGTGATGGCCGCCTTCCGCGAGTCCTCCTCCTGGTCGAGCAGGTCCGCGAACGTGGCCCCGATGGGCTGATGCACGTCGTCGAGGAAACCGCGGTCGATCGCGATGCCCACGAGGGCCGAGATGATGCTCTTCGATGCCGACTTGATGTTGGCCAGCCGCGTCGGCCGCGTCCCGTTGAAGTAGCGTTCAACGACCGTTTCGCCGTGCCGGGTGACCAGGAGGCTGTGGAGGCGAGGTAGCTTCGATGCAGAGTCGAGCGCCCGGGCGAGTAGCGTGCTGTCGAGGGTCGTCTCGGACGGACCCACGGCGAGCAGCGTCGTCGACCCCGAGAGTCCCAGCGTCAGGGCGACGGCGAGGCTCATCAGGGGCGCAGCCCGCGCCATGAGCGACCGACGCCATCTTGTCCGCATGACCGGAATTATAACAGCGCCGTCGACCGCCATTCCCTATTCCCCGTTCCCCTGTCCCAATTCCACATTCGGCATTCAGCATTCGCCATTCGTCATTCGGCATTCCAGATTCCACATTCCGAATGCCACATTCACGATGTCAAACATTCCCCACTCCACATTCCGCCGCGACAGTCCGGACCCCGCAGCCCTCCTGTGCTACCCTCCCCGGCGACGACACGCGGGAGATCGAGGAGGTCATCTTATGTGCTCGCTCAGGACCGTCGTTGGCATCGTGGTCGGTGTGATCGGATTGGCCGGCTGTTCGTCCGGGCCCACGCAGGAGCCGGAGGCTGCCCCGGACAGGCCGCCGAACGTGGTCATCGTCTTCGCCGACGACCTCGGTTACGGTGATCTTCCGAGCTACGGACATCCGACCATCCGGACGCCCAATCTGGACGCGATCGCCGCCGCGGGACAGCGCTGGACGAATTTCTACGTCGGTGCCTCGGTCTGCTCGCCGAGTCGTGCGGCTCTTTTGACGGGACGCTTGCCCGTCCGGACGGGCATGTACGGCACTCGGCCTGGCACCCGGGTGCTGTTTCCGGATTCGTCCGGCGGACTCCCGGCCGAGGAGGTCACGCTGGCCGAGGCGCTCAAGGAACTTGGCTACGCGACGGCGGCGGTGGGGAAGTGGCATCTCGGCCACCTGCCGCAGTACCTGCCGGGCGCGCACGGCTTCGACTCCTGGTTCGGGTTGCCGTACTCGAACGACATGGATCGCACCGTCGAGTTCGACGGGTACCTGGATGCGAAGTACTACGAGCCCCGGAGTGAGTACTGGGACGTGCCGCTCATGCGCGGCGCGGAAGAGATCGAGCGCCCGGCTCAGCAAGAGACGCTGACGCGTCGCTACACCGAGGAGGCCGTGGCGTTCATCGAGGCGAACGCTGATCGCCCATTCTTCCTGTACATGCCCCACACGATGGTCCACATACCGCTGTTCCGCGACGAGGCGTTCGTCGACGTGAGCCTGGCGGGACACTACGGAGACGTCGTCGAGGAGATCGACTGGAGCGTCGGGCGAATTCTGGAGACGCTCGAGGCGCGAGGGCTCACGGACGATACGCTCGTGGTCTTCACGAGCGATAACGGGCCCTGGCTGGTGTATCGAGAGCACGGCGGATCTGCCGGTCCTCTGTACTTCGGCAAGGGGACGACGTGGGAGGGCGGCACGCGCGTCCCGGCGATCTTCTCGTGGCCCGGACACATCGATGCGGGCGTCGTCACCGACGTGGGATCGACGCTCGACCTGTTCTCGACGGTCGTGACGCTCGCGGGCGGGCAACTGCCGTCCGACCGGACGTCGGATGGGTTCGACCTGTCCGGCACGTTGCTCGAGGGAGCCCCCAGCCCGCGCGACGTCATGTACTACTACCGGTTCGATGAGCTATACGCGATTCGCAAGGGCCCATACAAGGCACACTTCATAACCCAGGGTGTGTACGGCCAGGGGCCGGACCGAACCGTGCACGAGCCGCCGCTGCTCTACGATCTCGGCAGGGACCCGGGTGAACGGTTCGACATCGCGGCCGATCACGCCGACATCGTGGCGGACCTGGTCGCGGCGGCCGCGGCGCACCGAGCCAACGTGGACATTCGCGCGTCTCAGTTTGACACGCGCTCCGGACAGTAGCGGATACGGTCACGCCAGTGAATGTTCACCTTGTCGACGGGACCTACGAGCTGTTCCGGTTCTTCCACGTCGTGCCCTCCCAGCAGGATTCGGGCGGGCAGCACGTCGGGGCTGTCCGGGGAGTCGTGGGTTCGATGGTGGGCATGCTCGAGCGCGGGGTCACGCACCTGGGCGTGGCGACGGACCATGTCGTCGAATCGTTTCGAAACGATCTCTGGCCGGACTACAAGACAGGCGAGGGTATCGAACCGGAGTTGCTGGCGCAGTTCCCGCTGCTCGAAGAGGCGCTCGAGGCACTGGGCGTCATCGTCTGGCCGATGACGGAGTTCGAGGCGGACGATGCCCTGGCGTCCGCGGCCGTGAAGGCCGCGGAGGACCGCACCGTGACGCGGGTGATCATCTGTACGCCGGACAAGGATCTGAGCCAGTGCGTGCGCGGCACGCGGATCCTGCAGCTGGATCGTCGCGCCGACGTGCTCAGGAACGCATCGGATGTGGAGACGAAGTTCGGCGTGCTTCCGGAGTCCATTCCCGATTACCTGGCCCTCATGGGCGACAGCTCCGACGGCTTTCCGGGGCTACCCGGCTGGGGGGCGAAATCCGCGGCGACGGTTCTTGCCCGCTTCCACCATATCGAGGACATTCCAGACGACGAGCAACAATGGGATGTCCCGGTCCGAGGCGCGGCCAAGCTGGCGGCGACCCTGCGCGAGTTCCGCGAGCTGGCCGATCTCTTTCGCGACCTCGCGACCCTTCGGACGACCGTGCCGCTCTTCGACTCCGTGGAGGATCTCCGATGGACGGGGCCACGAGCCGACTGGGAGGCGATCTGCGAGCGCCTCGGCACGCCTGGGCTGCGACGCCGGGCGGAGGAACTCGGGACGCGCCGGCCGGCTTGACCTCCGGAACGCCAGGAAGCAATATCACCTCAGATCGATGCGACGACGAGTGATCTTGTTCGGACTACCGCTCGCCCTCGTGGTGGCCGTTTCGGCGCCGGCTGGCGCCCAGGTCACGGCGAGGGTGGCTGCAGCGCTCGCCTCGCTTCCGGATGGCACGAAGACCAATGTGGTCCTGTCCGAGCGAGGTAGTGAGGCGACTCAGGCCGTTCACGTCACCCGGCGGGGACCGCGCCTGACGATCTTTGATCGGACGGTGCGCCGGTATCGCACGTTTTACGTCGTCCGATCGGGAACGATCGTGACCGTCCTGGACCGAGCGACCGCGATGCGCGAGTCGTTCGTCGTGCGTTCGGGCGTGGTGACGCCGCGTCACGAGGGTGGGACCGGCCCTGCGCGCCAGCAGTTCATCACCCGCTCGAGCGGTGGCTGGCGGGGTGTGCCGACGGTCTGGTCGCGCGACGAGCGAAGTGACGTCGCCCGCCGTCGCGCCGTGCCGGTCGGTCGCGCGATCCGGGATCTGGACGTCACGCTCGATCGCCTCCAGCGAGCCCCGATGCTCGGGGATGCGATAGCCGTGTCGATCGTCCTGGATCCCTGAGCATCCGCGCCGGTGACCGGCACTCTTCAACATCCTCTCTGCCGGTGCCCAGTCATGGAGGGTCGTGAGCCGAGACACGATCGGGAGCGCGCGTGAGCCTACCTACTGACGTGCTGATGGGCCCAGCGGGCGAGAGCGCTGAGTCGCTCGCCTGGGCAGAGTTTCGTCGCCACGTCTCTATCGGCCGCCAATATCTGGCTGGCCTCGAGGCGGAGTTCTGCGGCGAATTGGCGCGCTGCCTGGATCCGTACGTCCACGAGCGACGAGTCCGCAGCTACGGAGCGATCGTCTGTCGCGAGTTGCCCGAACTCACCCACCTGGGTCGCCTCGTGGAGACGGCCGACATGCATCCGGACGTGATCCGGAGCTGTGCCGACGGCCGCAAGGCCGTGGCCCTGGTCGTGAAGGGCGAGCCGGTGCGCCTGCTCGCGTTTCACGAGGAGGCGGACACCGAGCAGGACTACGCCAGCTTGGCCGCGTGGATAGAAGGAGTCATCGTCTGCAACGGCGGCGACGGGATCGTCCGGATCGTGACCGATGCGTCGGTCACAATCGTCGAGGGCCGCCGGTGGACCACGAAGGACCTCGTGTTCGAGGCGGCCGAGGGTGTGGCGGGCACCGTGCCCGCGGCCGATCCCACGACGATCCGGTGTCTCCTGGAGCTGTGCCATCACAGAATCAGCCCTGGCAAGATGGGAGCGACGCTGGTCTACCTGCTCACCGATGAGGCCGACGGTGCCCTCCATCGGGATGCTGGCGTCGATGTCCGATGTCTTGGCCTGACGGCGGGGAAGCCCGATGACGAGCATCTGATCCTCCACCACGTGAGGCATCGCGACGGGGCTGAGGTATTCGGCCGCGACGGACGGCTGCTCCGCGTCAACGTCATCCTGGAGGCGAGCGAGGCCAGTACCCATCGAGTCGCTCCCTACGGAGGCACCCGACACACATCGGCCGCGCGTCACACCTACGATCGGCCGGACGTGCTGGCGTTCGTGGTCTCGGCCGACGGCCGCGTGACGGTCTTCAGCGATGGGCAACGAATCAGGGAGCTCCGGATGCGTGATTCGTACGAGAATCCTCCCGCTGACGGTGCACCAGTCCGTCGTTTCGAGGCGGACTGCCCGTCCTGCGGAGTCTCGCTGTCGGTTCGAAGCGTCGAGACGCCCGATGCGACCGAACTGCGTCGGGCGAAGTGCCCGGGCTGCGGCGAAACGGCGCTCGAGGTGGCGTCGCTGGAGGTCGACGCGTTCTTGCGCAAGACCACGCGCACGATCCATGCACTGTTGCAGCTGAGGGCGTCACCCGGCGTCTGATCGGCCGAGTCTGCTGGCGCCGGACGACCGGACGACCGGACGTACGGGCCGTTAGCTGCTCGTGATACGGGCCCGGTCCGGCAGCGGCGCCTGGTACAGAACGCGCCCCACGAAGAACGGCCCCATGCGCTCGATGAACTCCGAGGTCTGGCGCGTGGCGCGCATGTCCTTGATCAGCTTGGACAGCGGGTACAGCTCGGGCCCGAGGATCCCGAGAACGAACTCGTTATCGTCACGATCCAGTCCGTGGCATTCCACGCGGATGTCGACCGCGTGTCCAGCCTCGCCGTAGGCGCGACCGATCGTGGCGTGTTCGGCCATGATCTTGCCCTGCTCGGCACGAGGGAGCCGATTGAACGCGCCGATGCGACGCAGTGGGTACCAGATGGCCCACGGGAACGCCGGGTTCATGGCGTGGCGTCGACTCTTGAAGAGCAGGAAGTCCTGAAGATTCGGCTCCCGCCCGGCACCGTACGTGCGCCCGGTCATCGTGAAGTCGCGCAGCGGGGTCAGTCTGTCGAACGGAGGCCGGTGCAGCAATTGGCGAAACGGATCGGCCAGGGTGGTGGGATCCTCCGTCAGGCAGAGCACGCCGACGCTGCGGGGATCGTTGAGGTTGGCATACACGACCGCTTCGAGGCCGCTCGCGGCGACGGCGTCGACCACGGGCCGAGCATCGAGACAGTCGGTGAAGACCTGCAGCTGGAGGAACAGCCGGGCGTCGAGGGTCTGGGGCGCACCCTGGACCGGACCACCGCGCTCCACCAGATCAACAACGAATCGTTCCGTGGCGGCGTGTCCTGCAGGCGCTGAGCCGGGTGCTTGGTCTGCGGGGGCGATGCCCTGGTCGCTCATAGGTGGTCTCCAAAGGCGCGGGTGGTTGTTCGCATGGTTTGCATGGTTGGCATGGTTTGCATGGTTGGCATGGCCGCCATTGTCGCGCGTGATCACGCATTGTATCCTGCGCACATGCCCACGTGAGCCTGGCCCTGGTCGGTTTCGGGAGTGTCGGGCGCGCGTTCGCCCACCAGCTCCTTGCCATGCGAGAGCGCCTGCTCGCGCGCTACGAGCTCGAGTGGTCGATCTGCGGGATCGCGACCGGCCGGCACGGCATGGCGATCAACAAGCTGGGGCTGGATCTCGGGAGGATTCTGGGCGACGGACCGGACGCGATGCTCGAGGCCTATCACTGCTGCCCGACTGTCCAAGACACCGTGGCGTTCATCCGCGCCGCCGAGCCAGATTTGCTGATCGAGACCACCGTGCTGGACATCGAGACTGGCGGCGCGGCCGTCGAGCACATTCGCACAGCGCTCGAGAGCGGGGCACATGTCGTGACGGCGAACAAGGGCCCGGTGGCGTGCGCCTACCGGGAGCTACGGGACCTTGCGACACACCACGGTCGCAGTTTTCGGTTCGAGGGGACGGTGATGGACGGAACACCCGTCTTCAACCTCGTCGACCACACGTTGCCAGGCTGCGAGGTTCGAGGCTTCCGCGCCGTGCTCAACAGCACGACGAATTTCGCGCTCACCGCCATGGAGGAGGGAGCGACCTTCGAAGAGGCGCTGGCTGACGCTCGGGCGCGTGGCATCGTCGAGGCAGATGCAGACCATGATATCGATGGTCTCGACGCTGCAGCCAAGACCGCTGCCCTGATCAACGTACTCATGGGCGGGCAGGTCGCGCCCCACGACGTGCCTACCACCGGCATTCGCGGTGTGTCGCGAGCGGACCTGGACGAGGCGCGGTCGACCGGCCGGCGTATCAGACTCGTAGCCAGCGCCGAGCGCGGTCCGGGGGGCATAGTGGCGCGAGTGGGCCTCGAGTCGCTTCCGGAGGACGACCAGTTGGCCCGATTGCGCGGGACGTCGAACGCGATCGTCCTTCGGACCGACCTCATGGGCGATCTCACCATCGTGGAGCACGACCCCGGCGTCGAGCAGACGGCCTACGCGCTCCTGGCTGACCTGATCGCGATCGCCTGCCCGCCGTCTGGCTAGCGCCGCGGCAGCGGGGATTGGACGTTCGGGCAGGAGACGAGGGCCCTGGCAAGGCATTGGAAGGAGCCATGTGTGAGCACGGTTGATCGCGACAGGTTGGTGGATTTCACGCGCGAACTCGTTCGGATCCCGAGCGTACTGGGCGATGAGCGGGCCATGGCGACCAGCGTCCTGGCCGAAATGCGTAGATTGGGCTTCGATGCGGTCGAGGTCGACGCAGCTGGAAACGCAGTCGGCACGATCGAGGGGAGTGAGCCGGGTCCGACGGTGTTGTTCGATGCGCACATGGACACGGTGGACGTGCTGCCACGCGAGGCGTGGCAGCACGATCCATTCGGGGCCGACCTCGAGCACGACCGCATCTACGGGCGGGGCAGTGCCGACATGAAAGGCTCGCTGGCGGCGATGCTGTTCGGTGCGGCATCGCTGGACCGGACGCGCCTCGCCGGCCGCATGATCGTGTCGGCATCGGTCGGGGAAGAACTGATCGAGGGGGCGGCACTCCGCGCCGTCCTGCAGCGACATCCAGCGGACTTCGTGGTCATCGGAGAAGCCTCGGGACTCGACCTGGTCCGTGCTGGGCGCGGCCGGGCCGAATTGGTGATCGTGACGCATGGCCAGCCAGCCCACGCCTCGTCGCCCGCCCGCGGCGTCAACGCCATCCATCTGATGCGGCGAGTCATCGAGCAGATCGAGGCGCTGGAGATGCCTTCGCATCCGTTCGTGGGCCCAGGCGTGATGTGCGTCACCGACGTCATCTCCATGCCGTACCCGGCGCACTCGGTCGTGCCGAGTGGCTGCCGTGCCACCTACGAGCGACGCCTGGTGCCGGGGGAGACGCTCGACGGCCTCGTAACGGAAATCGGCGGGGCGGCCGCGCGAGCGGATGCGCCGATGACGAGCATCGAGATCGCACGGACCGGCTATCGCTCGTACACGGGCGTCGAGTGGGACGAGCCGAAGTGGTTTCCGGCCTGGGAGCTCGCCGAGGACCACGCGCTCGTCCAGCGAGCGATGTCCGGGCTGCGGGGAATCGGCCTCGAGCCAGGACTGGCGAGCTATCAGTTCTGCACGAACGGGGCCCACAGCGCGGGCGTGGCAGGGGTTCCGACGATCGGGTTCGGTCCCTCGCATGAGGGCATGGCCCATATCGTCGACGAGTATCTCGAGGTGGGCCAGCTCGTCGACGCCGCACGAGGCTACGCGGCCATCAGCCGGTCACTGCTCGGTCTCGGCTGAACCGCCTCGGGTCGGCGGGAGGTCGGCCAGCAACTCTGCGGCGACCTCCGCCGGACTCTGTCCCGCGTCGTCCACCGCGAGATTCATGCGGCGCATGCGGTCGGCGTCGATCGCGTCGACGAGCGGCTCGAGCGCGGCGATCGCCTCCGGAAACTCCCGTATCAGACGCGGGCTGGCCAGCATGACCGCGTCGTACGGCGGGATGGCGCGACCGTCGTCTTCGAGCACCCGAAGGTCCAGGGCCGCGATGCGCCCGTCGGTCGAGAAGGCGCTGATGACGTCGACGTTCCCGAGGTCGATGGCCTGGTACATGAGCGAGGGGTCCATGCTCAGCCGATCGGCGAACGCGAGATCGTAGGTGGACACGAGTGCGTCCCACTCGGGGCGGGCGAAGAACTCGTAGTCTCCGCCGATTGTCAGCGTCGGGGCGAGCAGTGTCAGATCGCTGATTCTACGCAGATCGAGTCGGTCCGCATCATTGCCCCGGACAGCCAGCGCGTACGCGTTCTCGAAGCCAAGGGACCCAACCAGCGCGATGCCGTACTCCTTCATGACGAACGACGAAACCTCATCGAGCACGGTCGCCCGGTCGGGCACATCCGTTCGTCGGAGGATCGTCGTCCAGAGTGTGCCGGAGTAGTCGACATAGACGTCGATGTCCCCCGACCGCAGCGCATCGAACGCCACCGTCGAGCCGAGCGATTGGAGGAGCTCGGTCTGGCGCCCGGTCCGCCGTTCGATCTGTCCGGCGATCGCGGCGCTGAGGATGTACTGCTCCGAGAACGTCTTGGCGCCAATCACGATCGGCCGGGCCGACCCGCCGAAGAGGCCGTCGGCGAAGGACGTGGCCGTGTATCCATAGAGCAGTGTGGCGATCGCCAGGGCCACGCCGATGCGCGACCGACGTCGAGCGCGGATCCCGGTTTCCAGGGTGTGGACCACGGCGTCGAGCAAGAGCGCCAGGCCGGCGGCAGCGACCGACCCGACCAGCACCGCCGTGAAGTTGCGAGTTTGCAGTCCGCTGAAGATGTAGTTGCCGAGACTCGGTGCACCGACAGGTGTCGAGAGCGTGGCCGTGCCGACGATCCAGACCGTCGCCGTCCGGATGCCGGCGACGATGACCGGCGCGGCCAGGGGCAAGTCGACGTGGCGCAGCTGCTGCACGTCGGTCATCCCGACGCCGCGAGCCGCCTCCGTCATGGCCGGATCGACGCTGGCGATGCCCGTCACCGTGTTGCGCAGAATGGGAAGCACACCGTATAGCGTCAAGCCGATGATCGCCGGGAGGAATCCGATGCTCTGGAGACTGAGGGCCGCGAGGATCGGCACCATGGCGGCGAGCAGTGCCAGGCCCGGAATCGTTTGGATGATGCCGGCGACGCCGAGAATCGGCTGCTCGAGCCATCCCACACGCGACGCCACGATCCCGAGCGGCACGCTGAATGCGGTGGCCAGCAGCAGGGCCACGAGTGTCAGCTGCAGATGCCCGGTGAGGTACTCCGGCAGCAAGGCCAGCTGTTCGCTCATGCAGTCCCTCGCGCGGCGCCGAGCGCCTCGATGCGCTCCGCCTGGCGCTTGGGCGTCTCCATGAGCTGGCGCACGTAGTCGTCCGAGGGCCGCTCGAGGAGCTCGCGAGGCGTGCCCACCTGGACCAGGCGACCCTCGTTCATGACGGCGATGCGATCGCCGAGCAGGAGCGCCTCGACCATGTCGTGCGTGACGAATACGGCCGTGAGGTGCAACTGCTGCCGGATGTTGGCGAACGAGTCCTGCAGGCGATGACGGATGAGGGGGTCGAGCGCGCCGAACGGCTCGTCCAGCAGCATGACGCGGGGCGCCGCTGCGAGCGCTCGAGCCACGCCGACTCGTTGTTGCTGCCCGCCTGAGAGTTGGCTTGGCGCGCGGTCTCGCATCTCGCCCGGATCCAGCTCGACCAGCTCCAGTAGCTCATCGACCCGACGCCGGATCCGATCCGGTTCCCAGCCAAGCAGTGTCGGTGTGATGGCGATGTTGTCGGCGACCGTCATGTGAGGGAAGAGACCGACTTTCTGAAACGCGTATCCGATCTGGCGCCGCAGTTCGTGCGGGGCGGCTTCGGTCACGTCCTGGCCATCCAGTCGGATCCGGCCAGAGGTGGGCTCGATGAGCCGATTGATCATCTTTAGGGTCGTGGTCTTCCCGGACCCCGAACCTCCCAGCAGCACGAGCAGCTCGCCTTCCTGGACCGAAAGTGACAGGTCATCGACCGCAGGTCCAGCGGGGTACTGCTTGGTAACGCGCTCGAGCTCGATCATGGAGGAGTGTGTGGAGGACAGGACAGCCCATTGTACCCGCGGCCACCGTCAGTGCACCCACGGCGACGGCTCGTCTAGCTCGTCGTCCATCTCGCCCTCTTCCTCATCGGCCCAGCGCTGTCGGATCGTGGCGCGGGCGGCGCGGCGATGGCGGATGGCGTAGAGGGCGAGCATCGAGATGCCGATCCACAGCACGACCGTGCTCGTGAGGAACGGGATCCATCGGTTCCAGAGCGCCGCGCGGCGCCAAAAACTCGCCTCGACGGTGTCGAGCGGGTATCCGATGGCCTCACGAAACGCCGCCTCGAATGGCCGTCCGGTGGCCACGCGCGAGAGGATTCTGGCGCCGGCGTCCGCTCCGTGATCGGTGAGCAGATGGCGGAGAAAGGCCCCGGCGAGTGCGTAGGCCCTGACCGCACCGGCCCGGTCGCGGCCGAACAGCGCGTCGATGTCGGCCAGGTCGACCCGGGAGCGCAGGACGAGCTCGGTGGCCACGTGGGCCCGATCCTGCAAGCCCCATACTCGCTCGGCGGTCATCGCCAGCCCCTCGTTGAACCACCGAGGCACCCAGTGACTGCCGGCGGCACGGTAGACGAGCACGTGCGCGACCTCGTGCAGGAGCAGCGCGTCCAGCGAATCGTCCGGGTAGGAGGGCGTGCGAGCCGGGAACAGCGCGATGGCGGAATCGGACGGGACGGCAAACCCCACGATCCACGCCGGCGTCGTGCGCGCAACCTCCGACGACTCCTCGATCAGCTCGATGTGGATCGGCGGACCTGGGTGACGGAGCCCGACGACCCGCATGACGCCCGCCAGGCGGGTCGTGTCGTAGGTTCGGAGCCGTGACGCGGTCGGAGAGAGAGCTGGCGGCGCCTCGACGATCAGGCGGGGTACGGGGAGCACGGCATCGTCCATGCCGGACGACTGCCCGGCTGCGCTGAGCGCAGCGCCACCGAGCGGGAGGAGCAGAAGCCAGAGTCCGACCAGGCGTGCCATCGGCCCGGATCAACGTGACGATTGGCGGGAACGGGCGTCGATTCGCTCGTACTCGAAGAACTCGGAGGTCGAGTCGATCTGGCGCCGGCGGACGAGGAGCATCCGGACGCTGCCGGTGACCCGGTAGCTGGCAGGAAGCCAGGCGGAGCCGTCGATGTAGCGGCGCAGGAACTCGAGCCGCGTGCCCTTGTGGATCCTCGCCACGAGCCCCCAGCCGTACAGAATCGTCTCGATCGCCTCCGCTTCGAACCGCACCAGCTGATGGTCGGCCTCGGAGATCCAGAGGCGACCGCTGGACTTGCTCAGGACGCGTCCGATGGTCGAGGTGGCGCGTGCATCGGCTCGTGGCTCGAAGGCGACTTCGATCGTCGAATGGCCGTCGATCGTCGCGCGGCCCACGATGGTGCCTTTGGTCACCCGAAACACTTCGTCGATGGTCTGCTCCATCTTGCGGTGCTGTCGGTTCGTCTTGGCCAGAAGTTTGGCCCGGTCGCGCTCCGAGGTCGGTTGCGCATCGCTGACCTCGCGTCGCGCTTTCTCGATTCGCTCGGCGGACAGCGGCTTGCCGTCTTCGCTCACCAGGATCCACTCCGCGGGGGTACCCCACGCGTTGGGTCGGACCTCGAAGACTTGCGTCCTCGTCCGCTTGATCCGCCCGTCGCCTTCGCGCTCGCGTCGCGTGATTTTCTGGCGCATCCTGTACTGTCCGAAGAGCTCGGCGTTCGCTCGGAGGCCTTCCCGGAATCGCTGCATCAGCACGTCCAGGTCGGGCAGCGGGTCGTCGGCTGGGCCCGCCGCTCGCACACCGCCCGCCGCCAGAACGAGCAGGCACGCGGCGACCGTCAGATCGTGAGCGGCGCGGTGGGCGGTCCGTCGAAGTCGAAGCATACGCTTCCTATGATACCAAGCGATGGCCAGTTCACTGGAAGGTTGTGAACGTTTCGCGTACGCTACAGGCCTCACGGTGAATCGGCTCGGGGCGGCGAGTGAGGGCGAGGCATGAGCAGACGTATCTTCGTGACGGCGACTCTGGCGGTGCTGCTCGCTGGGTGTAGCGCTCCGAGCCCAGATGGGCAGGGCGACGACGGCGCAGCGGCCGACCTACGGATTGCGGTGATCCCGAAGGGCACGACCCACGAATTCTGGAAATCGGTCCACGCGGGTGCGATTCGAGCCGAGCGTGAGCTGGACGGAGTGGAGATCATCTACCGCGGGCCTGAGCGCGAGGACAATCGCGATCAGCAGGTCGCCCTGGTCCAGAACTTCGTCGGAAGCGGCGTCGATGCCATCGTGCTCGCTCCGCTGGACGTGCAGGCGGTGCTCCAGCCGGTCAGGCTGGCGGGTCAGGCAGGAATCCCGGTCGTGGTGATCGACTCCGGGCTGGCGGGCGAGGTCGGTACGGACTACGTGAGCTACGTCGCCACCGACAATCTCGAAGGCGGACGCCTCGCCGGCCAACGCATGGCGGCCATGCTCCACGGTGAAGGTCGTGTCCTGCTGCTGCGGCACCAGGAAGGGTCGGAGAGCACGATGAACCGTGAGCGTGGGTTCACCGAGGCCCTCGCCGAGCATCCGGGCATCGAACTGGTCGACCCGAAGCGATATTCCGGAGCCACCAGCGCCACGGCCCAGGCGGCGGCGGAGAGCCTCCTCATCACGCACTCGGACGTCGAGGGCGTCTTCTGTGCGAACGAATCGTCGACGTTTGGCATGCTGCTGGCCTTGCGGGGTCGCGGTCTGGCCGGGACGATCCGTTTCATCGGATTCGATTCGAGTCCTCCGCTGGTCGAGGCGCTCCGCGAGGGTGAACTGGACGGCCTCGTGCTGCAAAATCCAATGTCCATGGGCTACCTGGGTGTCCAGATGGCCGTCGCGCACCTGCGGGGCGAACCCGTCCAGCCGCTCCATGACACGGGGGTGGTGCTCGCGACCCGCGAGAACATGGACGAGGCGGCGATGGCGCAGTTGCTCTCCCCCGACCTATCCAGTTTCCTCGAGCCATGAGCGTGGCCGCGACCCCGGCGGCTGGAACGGTAGCGCCTCGGCTCGCGATGCAGGGCATCTCGAAGCGCTTCGGCGCGACGGTCGCCCTCGACGGCGTCGACCTGACCGTCGGAGCGGGTGAGGTGCTCGCCCTCGTGGGCGAGAACGGCGCAGGCAAGTCCACCCTGATGAAGATCCTGTCAGGGGCCGTACGCCCGGACGCCGGCCGCATCCTGATCGACGGCCGGCCGTACGAGCCTGTGGACCCGCTGGCCGGACGATCGGCCGGCGTCAGAATGATTTACCAGGAGCTCAACCTCGCCCCTCACCTCAGCGTCGAGGACAACCTGACGCTCGGGGTCGAGCGGCACGTGGCCGGGTTCATGCGACGGTCGCGCCAGCGACCGCAGGTACGTGAGGTTCTGAGTCGCCTCGGACGTCCTGACATCACGCCCGAGACTCGGGTTCAGCGACTCTCGCCGGCCGACCAGCAGCTGGTCGAGATCGCGCGCGCGCTGATGACGGACGTGAAGCTGCTCGTCATGGACGAGCCGACCAGCAGCCTCGGGCTGGCCGAGATCGAGCACCTGTTCGACGTCATCGATGGACTTCGGTCGGCCGGCGTCGGCATCGTCTACATCTCCCACTTCCTCGAGGAGGTCCGTCGCGTCGCCGACCGTGTCACCGTGCTGAGGGATGGCGCGGTTGCCGTGGACCGCCTGCCGGCCGACACATCGGTGGACCGGTTGGTCGAGATGATGATCGGACGCAAGCTGCTGGAGATGTTCCCTCGAACGGACCACGAGATGGGGGACCCCGTGCTGGAGCTTCACGGCGTGGTCGGATTGCGCCACCGGCGCGGCGTGGAGCTGACGCTGCATCGTGGAGAGGTGCTGGGGTTGGCCGGGTTGGTCGGAGCGGGCCGCACGGAGTTGCTCCGGGTGATCTTCGGCCTCGACCCGATTCGTGCCGGCGATGTGTCCGTGGTCGCCTATCGCGGTGGCAAGCGGGCACCGGCCGACCGCCTACGTCAGGGCGTTGGGCTCCTGAGCGAGAGCCGTCAGGTCGAGGGTTTGGCGCTCAACCGACCTGTCGCCGACAACATGCTCCTCAGCTGGTTGGAGCCGTACCGGCGCGTCGGCTGGCTCGACACACGGATGATGCGACGCGCCGCGCTCGAGTGGATGACGAAGCTCGGCATCAGGGCGCGCGACCCGATGCAGCCGGTCGGGCAGCTGTCGGGAGGCAACCAGCAGAAGGTCGCGCTCGCTCGGCTCTTGCACCAGCGGGCGGACGTGCTCCTGCTCGACCAGCCGACGCGCGGCATCGACGTGGCGAGCAAGGCGCAGATCTACGAGTGGATCGGTCGGCTGGCGGCCGACGGCAAGGCGGTACTCATGGTCTCGGACGACATCCCGGAGCTGCTGGGCATCTGCGACCGCCTCGCCGTGATGCATCGAGGCCAGATCGGAAGTGTTCGGCCAGTCGATGCCTGGTCGGAGCACAAGGTGATGGCGGTCGCGATCGGCGGCGCCGAAGCGGCCTGAGCGTTCGATTTGCAAGGCTACGCATGACGGAGCTCACCGACCGCTTCGCCGTCGACCGGGTCGCCCGCCTCGCGTCCCAGGTGGTCGCAGGCCTCCCCGGCCGCAAGGCACTCGGCGTGCTGGCGCCGTGCTTGAGCCTCGTCGTCGCGGTCGTCGTGTTCTACGCCGTACCGCCGCACCCGGTACCCTCGCTGCTCGACCTGCGCCTGGTCGCCGTCCACACCATGATCGTCGGTACCGCCGCGATGGGGATGACGCTCGTGATCATCAGCGGCGGGATCGACCTGTCGGTCGGCTCCGCCATCGCGCTGGTCAGCGTGGCGGCAGCCATCGTACTGGAGCGTGGGGGCGGCGTCGCGTCGGCGATTGTGATGGCGCTCGGCACAGGGGCGCTGTGCGGGCTGTACAACGCACTGCTGATCACCGGGCTGCGGCTGCCACCCTTCATCGCAACGCTCGGGACGCTGGGCTTCTATCGGGGCGTGGCGAAGTGGATCTCCGGCAGCATTCCGGTGACGGCTCCGACCCGTGGGCTGGAAGCCTGGGTGCAGCCGATTCCGGTGCCGTCGTGGCTCGGAGTCGCACCGGTCGTCTGGCTGATGGCCGCACTCGGCATCGTGATGGCGCTCGTGCTGCGGTTCTCGGTGCTCGGGCAGCACATCTACGCCATCGGATCGAACGAGGCGACGGCCCGTCTGTGTGGAATCCGGGTCGCGCGGGCGAAGGTGTGGATCTACGTGATCGCGGGACTGCTGACGGGCGTCGCGGGGCTGATGCAGTTCGCGCGACTGACCCAGGGCGACCCCACCGTCGCGATCGGGCTCGAGCTGGATATCATTGCGGCAGTCGTGATCGGTGGCGGGTCACTCGCGGGGGGGCAGGGTTCGATCCTTGGCACACTGGCGGGCGCATTCTTGATGGCGTACCTGCGCAACCGGTGCACAGTGCTCGGCTGGCCGAACTACGTGGAAGAGATGATCGTCGGGCACATCATCATCGTGGCGGTGGCGCTCGACCACTGGCGGATCAGACGCGGCGTTGACGCCGCGAGTTGAGCGGATGGACCATTCTGGCGACGTGAGGAGTATCAACATGGATAGAAGAGGATTTCTGAAAGCGGCCGGCTCGACCCTGGTCGCGCTTCGCAGCGACGGGCTTGCGCGGGTGCAGGCCGCCAGCCAGGCGGCGGCGGGTCGAGACCCCGGCGAACTGGCGGGCGACGAGGACTTCTGGTTCGACATCAGGCACGCCTTCACGATCGACCGCAACCACATCAACCTCAACAACGGCAGCGTGAGTCCGGCGCCACGCGTCGTTCAGGAGGCGATGAACAACTACCTCACGGTCACGAACATGAGTCCGTCGCTCTACGTCGACGAGATGCTGGAGCATCACAAGGAGGGTATCCGGATTCGCCTGGCCGGCCTGTTCGGGTGCGACCCTGAGGAACTCGCACTCACCCGGAACACGAGTGAGTCAATGGAGATCGTGCAGCTGGGACTCGACCTCCAGCCAGGCGACGAGGTCCTCACGACGACGCAGGACTATCCTCGGATGCTGACCACATGGCGCCGGCGCGAGCGCCGGGAAGGCATCGTGCTGAAGACGTTCCCCTTCCCCGTGCCGCCGAGCGGCTGGGACGACCTGTACGAGCGGTTCGCGCAGGCGATCACGCCGAGGACGAAGGCCGTCCTGATGTGTCACACGACGTACACGACCGGCCAGATTTTCCCGGTCAAGCGGATCTGCGAGATGGCGCGGGCGCGTGGCATCGAGTCGATCGTGGACGGGGCACACGGCTTCGCGCAGTTTCCGTTCACGCGCGACGACCTGGGCTGCGATTACTACGGGACGAGTCTTCACAAGTGGCTCACGGCGCCGGTCGGCTCGGGCTTCCTCTACGTGCGGCGCGAGAAGATCCGGGGGTTGTGGCCCATGATGAGCGCCCCCGAGTCGCTGGACGACGACATTCGCAAGTTCGAGGAAATCGGCACACATCCGGTGGCCATCCGCAACGCGGTCCGCGAGGCGATCACGTTTCACGAGAGCATCGGCGTGGAACGCAAGGCAGCCCGACTCCGGTATCTGAGGGATCGCTGGGCCCGGCGGGTCGAAGGCGTGGCGGGCGTGAACGTGCTGACGCCGCTCGATGACATCCAGTCGTGCGGCGTGGCGGCGATGAGCATCGATGGCATCGGCGCCCAGGCGTTGACGGACTGGCTGCAGGTCACGCACGACGTTCACGTGCGGCCACGGTTCGTACCCGGGGAGTTCGACTGCATCCGAGTGACGCCGAACGTTTACTCGACACTCGACGACGTGGATACCTTTGCGGCAGCCATCGAGCAGGTCGCGCGGACCGGGGTCTGACGCTCAGGCGTCCGCGTCGGCACCCGGCTCCTGCCGGACCGCCTCGTCCAGGAGCACCGCGTTGGCAATGACCACCTCGGCCCGACCGCTCTGAATGACGGTCTGGGTCGGGGTGATGCCGAGCAGCGTACCGCTCTGACCGCCCACCTCGATCGTTTCGCCGACCCTGAACACCTTGCGAACGTAGAACCCGGCGAGGATGTTCCGGGTGACCTCGCGGCTGCCCAGGCCGAACGACAGCCCGAAGGCGATCGCGCCGCCGGCGAGCGCGTAGCTCGTCACGAGGCGCACCATCTCGGTGTCGACCTGGAGCTGGGTAATGGCCATGACGCCGACGATGAACAAGATGAGAGCGGAGACGACGGCGCCCAGAGAGCGCCCGAAATCGATGCCGGCCTCCTCGGCAGCACGCGTCACGACCTCGCCGGCGAAGCCACTGGCCGCCGTCCCGACGATGATCAGCAAGACGGCCGCCACGATGTTCGGTAGGTAGGCGAAGAACGACGCGAACGCCTCCGAGATCGCCTGCAGGCCGAGCACGTCGGCGGCGGTCCGGGCGAACAGCACCAGCAGCAGGAAGTACACGAGTCGGGGAATGGCGTGGTTCAACGACTGGCGCAGGCCGATGCGATGCAGGGTCTTGTCGACGCCCGACTGCTCGAGCAGGGCATCGAACCGGATCCGGACCAGCACGGCCCGCAGGATCTTCTCGACCAGCTTTGCGACGACGAGCATCGCGACGATGATGGCAAGGCCCGTGAGGATGCCCGGAACGGCGTTGACGATCGTCGTGACCAGGTTGTTGTAGATGGCGAGCAGCTGCGCCGTGATCTCGGTCGTGCCAGGCATTACCGGTTGCCTCCTCGTCGGGATGGGCCGAGCAGCAGCTCGGCAATTACCTGAACGTACTCGAGCAACACGACGACTGGTGCAAACCAGGCGAGATCCAACACCTGCGAGGCGAAGACCTTGCGGTCGAGTGCCCGGCGAATGCGGGCGAGGAATCCTTCGGACGGTTCCACCCGCAGGCCGGCGAGCAGGCCGAGCGGCTCGCCAGGATCGATGTCCTCTGGCCTGAGCGTCACGTCTTCCGTGTCGGAGTCGCTCATGCCTACCTTTCCAGCTGTCTCGGAGTCGGCGTCCGGTTTCGTCGTGGTTGACGAGTTCTCGAACAGGCGTCGAAACTCCTCGCGACCGCGCTTGATGCGCATCTTTACAGCCGACAGCCCGATCCCGAGCGTTTGCGCAATCTCGTCGTAGGACAGCTCGTCGGCGTCCCGCATGATGAGCGGAATGCGCAACGTATCGGTCAGAGCATCGAGCGCCGCATCGATGCGCCCGCGGTCGTCGGCCGCCGAGACGCGGCGCTCGGCCGTCGGCTCCACGTGCAGCGACGGGTCACGGGCCACCGCGGGGTCCTCGACGTCGACGAAGGTCTTGCCTTCGCCCTTGCGCAGATGATTCAGGCAGTGGTTGATCTTGATGCGCTGGAGCCACGTGCTGAATCTGGACCGCTGCTCGAATCGTGACAGGGCAAAGAACACCTTGACGAACACCTCCTGCGCCAGGTCCTCCGCATCGGCCGGCGCGCGGGTGATGTACCGGCAGTTGGCGACGACTTTCGACTGGTGCTTCTTCACGAGCGCCTCGAAGTGGCGGGTGTCACCAGACGGCGCCTGCCGCGCCAGCTCGACCAGGCGGGCATCGGGGTCCTCGTCGGCTGTGGGCTCGGTGCGGTCGTCGGAACCCTTGGGGAGTGAGATGGCGGCCCCCATGGAAAAGTCACTTTTTTGCCGGTCTGACGGGACAGGCCAGGGTGGCCCGGGCGCCGGTCGGCCAACGCGTCCGCGGCAGATTACCACGGACGCCGCGCCCGAAGTGACTTCCGGGGGTCTGGGGTTGTCGGACGGAGAGAACGGGGGTCGTGGCCTGCCGGCAGAGCCCCGCGCACGGTTCGTCATCGGTCATTGTGGGTCATCAGTCGATGACCCTAGGAGCAGGAGGAGAAACGATGCAAGATTTCATTCGGATGGCGGCGCAGCAGCTGGGCACGAGCGAGGATTCGGCCCGATCGACCACGGCCGGTCTCATGGATCTCATCAAGGAGAACGCGTCAGCTGGCGATTTTCAGGAGCTGCTGGGCAAGGTGCCGGGGGCCGAAGGCCTGATCGGGCAGGCGGCGGGTGCGGCCGCTGGCACGGGGGGCGGAGGCGGCATGCTGGGTGGACTGGCCGGCAAGGCCTCGTCCATGCTTGGCGGAAACCTGGGCGCCGGCCTGGGCGCGCTGGCGGTGCTGAAGAATGCCGGACTCGACAGCGGGAACGCAGGCTCGCTCGTCTCGCTTTTCGCCGGGTACCTGAAGGACAAGGCGGGCGCCGCGCTGGTCACGAAGGTCCTGGGCAACGTGCCGGGCCTGCTGCAATTGGTGAAGTGAACACGTGCCACCCCGAGGCGGCCCGCGTCGCGGAGCCGCCTCTCGATCGGGCTGGAGAGGAGAATCAAGAATGTTGAAGGAATTCAAGGACTTTGCCGTCAAGGGCAACGTCATGGACATGGCCGTCGGGATCATCATCGGAGCGGCGTTCGGCACAATCGTCACCTCGCTCGTCGCCGACGTCGTCATGCCGCCGATCGGACTCGCGCTCGGCGGCGTCGACTTCACCAATCTGTTCTCCGTCCTGCAGGCGGGCGCCGAGGTGCCTGGGCCCTACGCGTCGCTGGCCGACGCGAAGGAAGCGGGCGCGGTCACGGTCAACTACGGGGTCTTCTTCAACACAGTCATCAGTTTCATCGTCGTCGCCTTCTCGGTGTTCCTGATGGTCAAGTGGTTGAACAACATGAAGAAGGCGGAAGAGGCGAAGCCGGCGGCGCCGCCCGCACCGTCGCAGGAAGAGCAGTTGCTGGCGGAAATCCGGGATCTGTTGAGTGCTCGGTAGGTTCGCCTTCGACGGGCTCACAAGGCGTAGCATCTGGTGGATAAATCGACGGGTAACGACTGAGGAGGGTGCACATGGAGTTGTGGAGCAAGTATCGGAAACTGCTCGAGACCGCGGCGACATCGATGAAGGGCTTCGAGTCGAACATGGAGGGCGGCCGCCTCTACATCAAGGGAGCGAGTACCTACCAGCTGGACAAGGACCGCTTCTGGGACGAGCTCAAGAGCCACGAAGACTGGGAGAAGGAGATCTCGGCTGACATCGAGGTCGACAACGACGCTCTCTACGGGGTCTATACTGTCGAGGCCGGCGACTCGCTGTCCCAGATCGCCAAGCGCTTTCTCGGCGCAGCAGGTCGATACCCCGAAATCTTCGAGGCGAACACCGACGTCCTGACGAACCCGGACAAGATCCAGATCGGCCAGGAGCTGAAGATCCCCAAGAGGTCGAAAAGCCAGTGAGTGCAGTGCGTTGGGAGTGGGCAGGCAGGAAGGGAGCGTCCTGACGTCTCCTTCTTGCCGTATCGGGTTCGGGCGGCCCGGGGCCAAGCCGCGAATCTGGTAGAGTGACGGCCTGGAGCCTGGCTAGACCCTACCTGGATCGGGGCTCGACGACTCGGCGAGCCGGGCTGCGGGTGACACGCTCACGATGCCCATCAACGATGCGCACTGCCACTTCTTCTCGCCGCGATTCTTCGAGACGCTGGGGCGGCAGGCCGGGATCCCGGATGACACGGATCCCGTGGTCTCGCTCGCGTCGCGGCTCGAATGGGACTCTCCGGGATCGTCGGAGGCGCTGGCCGACCGGTGGTGCGATGAGCTCGACCGGCGCGACGTGTCGCGTGCGGTGCTAATCGCGAGTGTCACCGGCGATGAGGATTCGGTGGGCCGGGCGGTCACTCGGCACCCCTCGAGGTTCGTCGGATTCGCCATGCTGAATCCGCTGCAGGAAGGCGCGCTCGCGGCGGCGCGTTCGGCCTGCCAGAGCGGCGCCCTGCGGGGCCTCTGCCTCTTTCCCGCGATGTTTCACCACCGGCTCGACATCGATCGGGTCGGTGACGTCTTCGAAATCGCCCGCCGTCACCCTGGAACCATCGTGTTCGCCCATTGCGGCGTGCTATCCGTTGGCGTCCGTACTCGCCTCGGACTGCCGAGCCCGTTCGACCTGCGCCTCGGCAATCCTCTCGATCTTCTGCCGATCGCGGCCGAGTTCCCAACGGTGCCTGTGGTGATCCCGCATTTCGGGGCGGGCTTTTTTCGAGAGGCCTTGATCCTGGCGGACGCACGGTCCAACGTCCACTTCGACACGTCGAGCTCGAATGGATGGATCAAGTTTCATCCGGGCCTGACGCTGGCAGGCGCGTTCCGACAGGCGCTCGAGGTCGTGGGGTCCCTGCGCCTCTTGTTCGGCTCCGACTCGTCGTTCTTCCCCCGGGGCTGGAACCAGAGCGTGTACGACGCACAGCAACAGGCGCTCGACGCACTGCACGTCGACGAGAGCGTGCGCGAGTCGATCATGGCGGGGAACTTCGCCCGGCTGTTCCCTGTCTAGGGGCGCCGCCGGGACGACGAGGGAGTCATCGCGGTATGGAGACGAATCCCTTCGGCTGGTGGTCGGTGTTGCCGCCGGTACTTGCGGTCGGGCTGGCGATTGCCACCCGGCAGGTGGTCCTCTCGTTGCTCGCGGGCATCTGGATCGGCTGGGTCGTCCACGCCGGCTGGGATCCGCTGGCCGGCACCGCCGCGGCGGTGCAGTGTCTGGTGGACGTGTTCGGCGATTCCGGCAACACGCGAGTCATCGTGTTCACGCTGCTGGTGGGCGCGCTGCTGATCTACATGCAGCGTGGCGGAGGGATCGATGGATTCCTGAGCCTGGTGTCCCGGTGGCGCTGGTCGCAGACGCGGCGCGGCGCGCAGCTGATGGCCTGGGTCGTGGGGCTCGGCGTGTTCGTCGAGTCGAATCTCACGTGCCTGGTGGTCGGGACCGTGTCGCGTCCATTGTTTGACCGCCTGAAGATCTCCCGCGAGAAGCTGGCCTACATCTGCGATTCCACGTCGGCACCGGTGTGCATCATGCTGCCGATCAACGGCTGGGGCGCGACGGTCCTTGGCCTGCTGGGCGTCCAGGCGACGCTCGGCAATCTTGGCGGCCAGGGACCGCTGGCCGTGTTCCTGTGGGCCGTGCCGCTGAATTTCTACGCCATCTCGGCGATTCTGATGGTGTTCTTTGTGGCCGTGACCGGCTGGGACATGGGTCCGATGCGTCGGGCGGAGCGACGCGCCATGGAAGAGGGCAAGGTGTTGCGCGACGGCGCGCGGCCCGTGGTCGACACCGACGTCATCTCGGTTCCGGCGGCGGAGGGGGCGGGGCCCCGCTTCGCCAACATGCTGGTACCGCTGGTCGTGATGGTGGGGATGGTGCTGGCCGGCATCGCGATCACCGGGCTGATCGGCGTCCGCGCGAACGACATCTCGAATCCGTCGCTCATGGACTACGTGAACCAGTCGTCGGGATCGACGGCCGTGCTCTGGGGCGTGCTGGCGGGCGTGGTCGTCGGCGCCCTGATGCTCCGGACGCAAGGGCTTGCCAGCGTCCAGGAACTGGTCGACCTCGCGTTCCGCGGCGGGGCCGGAGTGCTGCCGCTCGCGGTCCTGATGGTCTTCGCCTTCGCTATCGGCATGACGAGCAGTGCGCTCGGCACGGGACCGTTCGTCGCGGAGCAGGTGCGGCCGTATCTCACCCCGGCGCTCGTCGCGCCGATCATCTTCGTGGTCTCGGCGTTCATCGCTTTCTCGACCGGCACCAGCTGGGGCACGTTCGCGATCATGATCCCGCTGGCGCTGCCACTGGTGGCCCAGTTCAACGCCGAAGGCGCCGCGGTCTCGGTCCCGCTGGTTGTCAGCGCCGTCCTGGGTGGCGGCGTGTTCGGCGATCACTGTTCGCCGGTCAGCGACACGAGCGTGGTGGCGTCGATGGCGTCGGCGAGCGACCACATCGACCACGTCCGCACCCAGATGCCCTACGCCATGGTCGCTGGGGGCGTCGCCCTGACCTTGTATGTCGTGGCCGGCGTGGTCGGCTGACCGACTCGAGCACGGCTCACTCCGCCATCAGGTAGATTGCCACCACCGCCATCGCCATTCCGGCGAGATGGAACGGAGTGGGTACCAAGCTGTAGATCGCGAGTGACAGGGCGATCGTGATCACGGGCGCGAGCGCGGTCATCGGGACGACCACCAGCGCCTTGCCGTAGCGGAGCGCGTATACGAGGGTGAGGGCTCCGATCGAGTTCAGCACGTGGATCAGCGCGGCGAGATACGGTCCCTCGAAGCCCCACGTGATCGGCTCGTCGAACGAGGTCATGGCCACGGCCACGGGGATCAGGAGGACGGACGTGAGCGCCATGTACGCGAAGATGCCCTCGGCCGACATCGTGTCGTTGGACAGTTTCATGACGTAGGCCTGCACGCCCCAGGCCGCCATGACCCCGGTGGCCAGGACGAGCCAGCGCACACCCTGGATGAGGGTGTCTCCCGGCTCGACGTACGACAGCAGCACGATGGCGGGCAACGCCAAGACGACGCCGGCCCACTGGCGGCCTGGCGCCCGCTCGCGCAGCAGGGTCACCGACAGGGCGATCGTCACGGCGGGGTACAACGAGACGACCGGGAACACGATGAATGCCGGCCCGGTGCGCAGTGCCTCGAAGAGGATCAACTGGCCGCCGGCGCCGAGGAACCCGACGGTGGATCCGAGGAGGATCGATCGCAGGTCGCGCTCGAAACGCCAGCCGTTGAGCCAGAGCGCCACGACGGCGCACGGAATCATCGTCAGGGCCCAGACCGAGTAGCCGAGCGTTGCTGGGAAGCCGGCCTTCTCCGGGATCTCGATCAGGGCGCCCCAGATGCCCCACGACAGCGTCGTGACGCAGGCATACACGAGCCAGCCGCGCGGACCTCGAGGCGCCGAGGCGGACGAGAGCGAGGTTGAAGGGAACTCTCTATCCATGGCACGAGTGAGGGCCGTCGCGGTGGCCCGCCGCGTCCAGCGCGCGGTTGAAGGTGCCCGCCGGTTCCGGTACCCTGTGGGCGCTTCAGGTTATAGCCGTCGCCCGCTCGTCTGTCAAAGTGGAGCGCGGCTCGATGGTGCCCGACGGGAAAGCCATGAGTCCGTACGACGAGGCGCGCGACCTCATTGCCGATACGCCGAACGTCGCAGAGCTGTGGCAGGCTCCGCTCACACAACAGCGGACCGCCGGCTATCACGACACACTCCACGAAATCTGTCAGCAGCCATTGACCTGGCGCGCGACCGCGCGGCGCGTCGAACCGCTGCGATCGCTTGTCCGACCGCTGTTGGCGGCTCGGGTCGACCGGGACCCACCCGAGGGCGTCCTGCTGACCGGTTCGGGCAGCTCGTACTACATCGGAGCCTGTCTGGCACCCGCGCTGCAGGCGAACCTCGGCATCGTCGTCCGCCCGGTACCGAGCGGCGACCTGCTCACGCACGCCGGCTCGCTGGTGCCAGCCACGCCATGCCTGGTCGTTTCGTTCGCACGATCCGGTGACAGCCCGGAGAGTGCCGCCGTCGTCACTCGGCTTCTGGAGGCTCGGCACGTCTCGCAGCTGATCGTCACCTGCAACGCGGAAGGACGGCTTACGCGCGAGCTCGCCGAGGCGGCCGGCATCGTCTCGGTTGTGCTCGATGGTCGGACGAACGACCGCAGTCTCGTCATGACGAGCAGCTTCACGAACCTCGTGCTCGCCGGGTGGGTCGTGCTGTCGGCCGACGGCGCTCGGCCACGACTGGCCGAGGTCGATCGGTTGGCGGACGCCGGGGAGCAGGTCATTCGCGGATTCGCCGGTGACCTGGCGGAGGTCGTGCCGGACCGCCTCGAGCGGGTCGTCTTTCTGGGCACGGCCGGCAGTCACGGCGCGTGCCTGGAAGCGTCGCTCAAGATGCTCGAGATGACCGGCGGAGCCGTATCCACGATGGCGGAGAGCTATCTGGGGGTTCGGCACGGGCCGATGGCGGCGATCGACGGCGACACGCTCGTCGTCTGCTTCCTCTCGAGCGACCCGATCCGGCGTGCCTACGAGGCGGACGTCATCGACGAGCTGAATCGAAAAGCCCTCGGGTCCCGGCACGTGCTCGTCGGCGAAGGGATCGACTCGGGCTTGCTTCGCCCGGGTGACCTCGCGGTGGAGTGGCGCGTTGACGGTGGCGTCGGGGACGAGTTGGCCTGTCTACTGCACGTGATGGTGGGGCAGTGGCTGGGCTTCTGGCGGTGCTTGGCCGGAGGCCTCAAGCCAGATGCGCCGTCGGCGGCAGACGTCATCACGAGAGTCGTGCGGCCGTTTACGCTACACGAGCCTCAGGCCCGCGGATCATGAAGCGGGTCATAGTGGTCGGCGAGCTGAATGTCGATCTCGTGATGCAGGGATACCACGCCTTCCCCGCACTCGGTCGCGAGGTGCTCGTCGACGATTTCCTCATGACGCTCGGGAGCGCCTCGGCGATCGCGGCGGCCGGGCTCGCCAAGCTCGGCACGTCGGTGACCTTCTACTCGAAGATCGGGACCGACCCCTGGGCTGGCCACTGCCTGGAATCGCTCGTTGAAGCCGGAGTCGACGTATCCCGGGTCGTCAGGGATGACAGCCTCAAGACGGGTGTCACCGTTTCGATCAGCTCCTCGGTGGATCGAGCGCTGGTGACGTTCCTCGGGTCCATCGTGGCCCTGGGACCCGCGGACGTCGCGAATCTGCCGCTCGCCGGGTTCGATCATCTGCACGTCTCGTCGTACTTCTTGCAGGCGCGGCTTCGACCCGCGCTACCGGACCTGTTTCGTCGGGCCGCGACGGGAGGCCTGACGACATCGCTCGATCCGGGGTTCGACCCCGACGAGTCGTGGCAGGGCTTGCGCGAGTGTCTGGCTGACGTCGATCTGTTCCTGCCGAACGAGGTCGAGCTACAGGGCGTGACGGGGCTCGAGACGCCCGACGACGGGCTGCGAGCCCTGCGGAACGGGCGCACGGTCACGGTCGTGAAGCTGGGGGCGGAGGGCTGCGCCATGCTGGAGGGTGATTCGGTGCTGCGGGTGTCGGCGCCGGTCGTCGATCCAGTCGACACGACGGGTGCGGGCGATTCGTTCAATGCCGGATTCCTCGATGCGTGGCTGATGGGCGAAGTGTCGGCGTCCTGCTTGCGGGCGGCGGCGTTCTGTGGCGCTACGTCCACGCGCACGGTCGGCGGCAGTGCCGGACAGGCGACGCGCGAGGAGCGAGACGACTACATGCGGAGGAGCTCGGGTGGATGAACTGGCGTCAGACTCGACGTGCGTGACAACGGCGCGCGACCGGAGTTCTCTGACGTGATCACCGTGCTCGGCGTCAACTCCGCGCTGGATCGCTCGATGCGAACCGACGTGGTCCGTCCCGGCGAGGTGATGCGTGTCGACGATGTCCGGGCCCGGCCCGGTGGCAAGGGGTTGCACGTCGCGTTGACCTGCGCGGCCCTGGGTGAGCCGGTCCGCCTCGTGGGTATCATCGACCGTCGAAATCGCGCCGGCTTCGAGAACGTACTGGCGAGCGCGGGCGTCGAGTTCTGCGGCGTGGACGTGGACGACGAGATTCGCACCTGTCTGGCGATACATGATTCGGATGGCGGTGCCACGGAGTTTCTCGAACCTGGCCCGGTCGTGACTCGCGAGGTCCGAGCCCGGCTCATGGAGCTGGCGCTCGATCGACCGACAGACGGCCCCGTCGTCCTGTCGGGAAGCCTTCCACGCGGCCTCGAGCCCGGCATCTATCGGGAGGTGATCCGGACGCTCCGAGAGTCGCGCGTCGACTGCCTGTTGGACACCAGCGGCGAGCCGCTTCGGCTCGGTGTCGAAGCGCGCCCTCGCCTCGTTTCGCCGAACCGGTGCGAGGCCGAGGGCCTCGCGGGCGAGCCGGTTGCCGACGTGGGCGCCGCTGCGCGACTGGCGATCCGGCTGACTCGGGACGGCGTGGGCGTAGCGGTCATCTCGATGGGCTCGAACGGTGTGGTCGCGGGCGACGGGACTCGTGTCGCACACGTCTACGCGCCGGTCCAGACAGCCGCCAACGTCGTCGGTGCGGGGGATAGCCTCCTCGGTGGACTGGTTGTGGCGGTGCGACGCGGGCTGACGTTCGAGGAGACGATGCGGTTCGGCGTGGCGACGGCGGCCGCTTCGGTGCTGCATCCCGAGCCTGGCATCCTGCGCGTGGACGACATGGAACGCTTGTATCCGGCGACTCGCGTCGATTGGCTCACGGCTGGAGATGCCGAGGCGACCCGGAATGCGGCGCCGACGACCTGAGGGAGAGCCGGGAGGCGACGATGGCCGAGATGACGAGGCTGACCATGCTGACCATGCTGACGAGCTCGCGTGCCCGTTGGATGACGACTATTGGCCTGACCGTGTTGCTCGGCCTGCTGGGAAGCGTTGGTGGCCGAGCCGACGTCACCGGCGTTGCCGCGATCGAGGACTTTTGGGCCTACCCGCGACTCAAGCCTCATACGCAGGCGCACTATCTGTCGAGCTACGACCGGAGCGGTGGAAACGACGACGGCTTCGAGGGGACCTACTCGGCGTTGTACGTCGACGACAACGGCGAGCACGTGATCTTCGACGAGCGGGGACCAGGCGTCCTGTACACCCTCTGGTTCACCAGTCGAGTCAGCGGCTGGAGTCCGCTGGCCTGGGGACGGCTGCGATTCTATTTTGACGATGAACCCTCGCCGCGACTCGATCTCGAGGCGAACGAGTTCTTTCGCGGACGCACGGTCCCGTTCCGCGAGCCGTTCGTCTTCGGTCCATTCCAGAGTACGGGCGGGCACACGAGCTACGTGCCCCTCTCGTTTCGCCAGCGTCTGAAGATCACGACCGAGCGACGGGCAGGCTTCTACAACGCGTATTACCACACGTACGCGGCGGATCAGCCGGTTGACACCTGGGCGGGTCATGACGACGTCGACCGGCTCGCGTCGTTGTGGAGCCGGGCTGGTCAGGACGTGACACCACTAGCCGACTCGGATGAGCTCAGGGAAGGCACCCTCGAGCTGCCGGGCGCCAGGATATCGCCCAATGGCCCCCCGGAGCCGGGAGAAGCGACCGTGCTCGAATGGGAGGGTGAGGGGGTGATCGCCGCGATCCGGATGAACCCCCTGTTCCCGCTGAGCCAGTACCAGCTGCGTCACGTGATCGTGCGGATGTTCTGGGATGGCGAAACGGAGCCCTCGGTCGAGGCGCCACTTGGACACTTCTTCGGTTCGGGCCTGGGTGAAGCGTCGGTCCGCGCGGCGCCGCTCGGCATGAGCGCGTCCGGTCCCTACTACTGCCTCCTGCCGATGCCATTCTGGCGAAGCGCCCGGATCGAGCTGGTCAATGAGAATCCCCAGGCGATTCCCAATTTGTGGTGGCAGATCCGCATCCGACCCGGACGTGAAGCCGGTTACGCACCGGCGGACACCGGATACTTCAAGGCGCGATACCACGAGGAGTGGCCGACCGAGCTGGGCCGTGATTACCGCATCCTCGAAACCAACGGGCGCGGCGTGTATGTGGGTCAGGTGATGACCGTCGAGCCGGTGCGGCCCGAGACGAAGCGCTGGTGGGAAGGTGACCTCCGCATCGTCGTGAACGGCCGACGTCATCCGACGCTGCAGGGCACGGGCCACGAGGACGAGTATCTGGGCGGCTGGTCGAACGAATGGCTGATGAACCCGTACTCGCTGCCCATGCACGGGGAGCCCCAGAGCACGGAGCTGACACAGGTGGACTTCCAGTGGAGCGCCGCTACCAGCGTGTACCGCTTCTTTCCAGCGGGGATTCCCTTCGAGTCGGGCATCGTCGTGAGCACAGAGCACGGCACCCAGAACACCGCGACGGCCGCTTACTCAAGCGTTGCGTACTACTACGAGCGCCCGAGCCGGATGGCTCGACTCGACGAGCTCGACGTGGGTGACATCGATTCCGAGACGGCACATGGCTACGTGCCGGAACCGGCGGAGGCCGTGAGCACCCTCGAGGCGGACTTCGAGGGACCAGCCAGTGCGGGCCCGTTTCGTGACGTCGGACGAGCTCTGGAGGGAGGCTCGACGTTCAGCATGGCGGTGGCGACGCCGCAGACCGCTCTGCGACTTCGACGCCTGTACGACCAGGCGACCGCCCAGGATGCCGAAGTCTGGATCGATGGCCAACTCGCGGGCCGCTGGGCGACAGCGGCCACGAACGAGCACCGGCGGTGGGCCGAATCGGATTTCCTTCTACCCGCCAGCCTCACCCTCGGCAAGTCATCGCTTCGAGTCGAGATCCGGGTACGGCAACCCGGTTGGACCGAGTATCGTTATGAACTCTGGGGCGTGGCGGAGGACGTCGGCGAGAGTGACACCGCGCAACCGCCACCTCGGCGCGAGGCAGCCGCGGGGGGCAGACGATGACGCCCGAGATCTTCTTGGTGGCCAGCGGTGATTCGCGACCCGCGGCCAACCGCCGCTGCTGGCCCGCTCAGGCCGCCCTCGAGGCGACCGTGGTTCGGGCGTTCGCGGGCCTCGGCCGAACCGTGGTCCGCGCGCACGAGGTCGACGAGCACAAGGGCCACGGCTTCATCGACGGTCAGGCGCGGGGCATCGAGGTGTTCCGCCGAATTCCGCTCTACAGTCCGGTCGTGATTGCCGAGGCCGTGTGGCAATACACCAGCCACGTGCTGCCGGGCCTCACTCGTCATCAGGGTCCCTTGCTGACGCTCGCCAACTGGAGCGGAGAGTGGCCGGGACTCGTCGGGCTGCTGAACCTCAACGGTTCGCTCACCAAGGCGGGCATCCCGTACAGCAGCATCTGGAGCGAGACGTTCGAGGACCCCTTCGCCCGTGAGGCTCTGAGATCCTGGGCGGGCCACGGCCGGATCGCACACGACGTCAGCCATGCCCGTCCGGTGGCACGTGACGGATGGCCTGATGGGCTCCGCCATGCCGTTGCGCGCGGTCGAGCCCTCGCCGCGGTGGTGCGGCGCAATCAGGCCGTGATCGGCGTCTTCGATGAAGGCTGCATGGGGATGTTCAACGCCATCGTGCCCGATCATCTCCTGCACCCGCTCGGTCTCTTCAAGGAACGCCTCAGCCAGTCGGCTCTGTTTGCGGCGATGCGAGACGTGCCGGACGAGGTGGCCAGACGACACCTGGATTGGCTACTGGGGCGGGGTATGACGTTCGAGTACGGCCCCGATCCCGACGCGCACCTGACCGAGGCGCAGGTCCTCGAGGGACTGAAGATGTACGACGCCGCGGTACGACTCGCCGCCGATTTTGGGTGTGCCGCCATCGGGATCCAGTATCAGCAGGGGCTCAAGGATGTCTGTGTCGCGTCGGACCTCGCCGAAGGCCTCCTGAACAATCCGGACCGGCCCCCGGTCACCGACGATGGCGCGCGCGTGCTGTTCGAGGGACTCGCGGTGCCGCACTTCAACGAGGTCGACGAGTGCGCCGGGGTCGACGCGCTCATCACGAATCGTGTCTGGGGCCAGCTGGGTCTGGACCCGTCGACGACACTGCACGACGTGCGATGGGGTGCACCCTATCGGGGTCTCGGGGTGGATGAGTTCGTCTGGGTCTTCGAGATCTCGGGTGCCGCGCCCGCCAGCCACTTCGTTGGTGGCTACCGAGGGGCACGCGGCGAGCGGCAGCCCCCGATGTATTTCCCCCGGGGCGGATCCACCGTGAAGGGCGTTAGCCGACCCGGCGAGATCGTCTGGAGCCGGATCTACGTGTCGCCGTCAGGCCTGCACATGGACATCGGACGTGGCGGCGTGGTGCGGCTCCCTGACGAGGAGACCGAGCGCCGCTGGCAGGCCACGACGCCCCAGTGGCCGATCATGCACGCCGTCCTCTACGGCGTCACGCGCGATCAGCTGATGGCGAAACACCAGGCCAACCACATCCAGGTCGCATACGCCAGCGACCGTGACAGCGCCCGCCAAGCGCTCGCCATGAAGGCCGGCGCCGCCGCCGAGCTCGGAATCCAGGTCAATCTGTGTGGAGACCTGGAGGACGACCTCGAGCAACACCAGGCTGCCTCGTTCCGCACGGAACACTGACCTCCCGCTCGCACTCCACGAAATAGGTCGAAACACCTAGACTTTCTGTAGTCGTGAGAGTAATCTAAGCGACTTGGAAGTCGTTAATATCGACGTCGAATCGAGAGGTGCGACCATTCGAGGCTTGGCCCATCCGGTAGCCATCGCAACGATGGCTGTGACGGTTCTCCTCGCCGGCTCCAGTCAGGCGGCGGCTCAGCAGGGCTGTCCGCAGCTCGTCCTGAGTCCCACTAGCGCGCATTTTGGTGTGGCCGGTGGCACCGGCACGTTCACCTTCCCAGGTGGCGGTGTCAATTGCACGTGGGTAGTCACCGCGCCGGCGGCGTGGGTGACGATCACGGCCCCGAGTCCGCTGACTGGCAATGGTGGCGGGACCATGACGGTCATGTACACCGTGGCCCCGAACTCGATGGTGGTCTCGCGGACGACGGGAATTGTCGTCACCGTCGAAGAAGTCGAGTCGAACTCACCGGTCACCGCGACCCACACGATCACGCAGGACGGTCAGCCGGCCTGTCCAGCGATCTCGTTAAATCCTGTAAGCGTGCCCGGCGGAACGGCCGGCGTTCCCTATCCCGCCGTCGTTTTTTCGGCGTCAGGAGGTGTTCCCCCGGTGGTGGTCGGCCTGGCGAGTGGCACCCTGCCGGCCGGTCTGACGTTTTCCGGCAGCACGCTGTCGGGAACCCCGACCCAGACGGGCACGTTCAGTTTCACGGTAGCGGCGTCCGATGCCAATCAGTGCCCAGGGGGCCGAAGCTACGTGCTCGTCATCGACTGTCCACCCATCGACATCAGCCCGAGCTCCTTGCCAGATGGTATGACGGGCGTCCCCTATCCCACGACGGTCGTGACCGCGTCGGGCGGCGTGGCGCCGTTGACCGTGTCGTTCGACGGGGACGTGCCGGACGGAATGACGTTCGCGAACGGGGAGATCTCGGGCACACCGACCCGGTCGGGCACCTTCACGGTCTCGGTCACGGTCACTGACGTCAATGGGTGCACGGCCAGCCGAACGTACACGTTCGTGGTGACGGGAGAGCTCATCATCACGCAGCGCGGGCCCGGGCGCGGCTCGGCGTTCGGAGAGATCGTCAGTACCCAGACGTTCCCCGGCCTGCCGGCAGGCACGATCGTGAAGCTGTCGGCGGAGCCTCGATACGACTCGAGCTTCGCCGGCTGGAGCGGCGACCCGGACTGTCAGGACGGCTCGGTCACCGTGTTCAGCTCGATGATCTGCGTCGCGAATTTCGTCCGCGTGCCACTCGGGCCGTCGGTGTACCTCAACAATGACTGTGAGGCCGATGTGTTCACGTACGGTCTTCCGACCGGTGCCTGGTCGCGCGAGATCTTGACGGGACAGACCTTCAGGTCGGAACGGATGACGACGGCGGAATCCGGCTGGCTCATCCGGGCGACGAACCTGAATGCGGACGATCGGTTCACGGATTTCGTTGGCTACAACCAGCATAGTGGCAGCTGGTTCAAGGCGACGAACGACGTGCAGAGGGGTTTCAGGAGGTTTTCTGGCGTCTGGGCCCTCGACTGGCAGATGTTCTCGGTCGAGGTGAGCGGCGGCACGCAGTGGGACGTGTTTCTCTACAATCCGATCACGGGCGTGTGGCGGCTCGGCGTCAACGTCGGGCCGGGAGACTTCCATTACGTCGACGGTGCGTGGGGCACGAATTGGGAGGTGTATCCGGTCGAGTTCAACGGCGATGCTCGGACCGACCTGTTCCTCCACGATGTGGTCACGGGTCGCTACCTGCGAGCCATCAACGATGGCAACGGAGATTTCGTCTGTTCGTCGTCCGGGCAGTCCTGTCAGGATCCAGCGTTGATTCCGTCGGTCTGGGAAACGGACTGGGAGATCTATCCGGGTGACTTCGACGGGAACGGACAGTCCGACCTGTTGCAGTACAACACGACGACCGGTGTGGCGCGCATCCTGGTGACCGGCGCCGACGGCACGGCCGCAGCGGTCGTGCCAGTGTCGCTCCAACCCGGTTCGATCGTGCAGGTCGGCGACCTGAACGGGGACGGGGCCGACGATCTCTTCCTCTATGATCAGGCAACCGGCGCCTGGACCAAGGCGACGCGGAGCGGCACGACGTTCACCGTGGAGCAGGGCGTCTGGGAGCCAGGCTGGATTCCGTTCTTGCGGCATGCGTACCCGCTGATCGATCTGCGCGCCGACATCGTGATGTACAACGAGACGACTGGCTTCTGGTTCCAGGCGTTCAACGGAATCGATGGGGTGGTCTTCAGCCAGGGCTTCTGGGGACCCGGGCTCGACATCTTCGCTCAGGTGCCATCCTTGCCGGGGCGAGACCTGGAGCGTCCCGGAAGCTTTCCGCGGCGCGGTGGCCCACCGCCTGTGAGTCCGTAAAAGCGGTCTCGCGACAGCTGACGCCGATCATTCACGCCCGCGCGTATGTCGCGCCCACGCTGCAGCCGAGCGCCTGCGCCACGCAGGTTCGAGATCCGGTCGGCTAAGCCTGCCCAGCACGTTGATTGGCGTCAGGTCAGCCGACCGCGCTCGGATGTGTGCGATCATGTTCGTGCCGTGGAGTTGGGCGGTCCAGGATCAGGAGGGCACATGCGCGCGTCGATCGGTATCGCGGTGTTGGCGATGTGGGCTGGGTGGTCGGTCGCGTGTGCGCCGCCGGAGCCAGCCGTCCCGGAGGATACACGACCCAGCGGCCCGGTCGAGTGGGGCTATGAGGCAGACGATGGGCCGGCCATGTGGGGCGGGCTCTCCACCGACTACGACGTGTGTACGACGGGCGCGCGGCAGTCGCCGATCGATCTCAGCCCGGTCGCACCCACGGAGCTGCCGCCACTCACCTTCGACTACCAGGATTCCGCGATCGAGCTCGAGAACAACGGGCACACGGTCCAGGCGAACTACGATCCGGGCAGTGGGATCGATCTGGGCGGGCAGCGCTTCGTCCTTCGACAACTACACTTTCACACGCCGAGCGAGCACACCCTCGAGGGCCGGTCGTTCCCCGCGGAGGCCCACTTCGTGCACGAGTCGTCTGCAGGAGACCTGGTCGTGGTCGGAGCCCTCCTCGACGGCGGGAGCCGCAGCGACGCACTCGCGCCGGTGCTGGATAACCTGCCGACCACCGTCGACTTGCCCCGCGCGGTGCTCGATCAGCGAGTGTCAGCCGGCGCGATCCTCGGGTCGGCGACGGAATCGATGCGCTACGACGGCTCCTTGACGACGCCACCGTGTACGGAGGGCGTTCGCTGGGTGGTGCTGGCTGATCCGATTCAGGTGGATGAGGCTCAGATCGAGCAGATTCGCGCGGTCCTGCACGAGAACAACCGACCGGTTCAGCCTGGAAACGGGCGAACGATCGTCGGCGACGCCCAGTGAAGGAGACGGCCGCGCTCCTTCGCCCGCGCGCGACCTCGAACTGCTGAACCGTTGAACGTTCGAACGTGTGAACGGCTCGTCGGCTCTTCCTTACCGCAACCGGTAGACCCGTATCTCGGGGCCAGGGTGGTCCTCGCTCGGCTCGAATCGGGCCAGCTCCGTGGATCGGTCGAACAGCTCGAGGTATCGGGCATGATCGGCCGACTGCCACTCGGGTGAGTCGAAGGCCTCACCAAACGCCTGGCTGCTCGCAACCAGGTACCCGACGCCACGACTCGCATACCCTGCGTAGGGCCGATCGACCAGCCGGGCCACGTGCTCGACCCGAAATTGGTCGTCGGGCAGCCAGAGCCCCTGCTGCTCGACGACGACCGAGGCGCCCCCTGGAATCCTGTCGAGGATCCAGTCGTACGCGAGAGCGGACGTGGACCGCTTGCCGATGTTCCGATTGAAGGTGATGGCGGCGATCGATGGCGGCAGCAGCGCCGCCACCGTGAGCCCGACGATCAGCGCGGTGCGCGGCATGCGGGGGATGTCGAAGCGTCGGAGCAGGCTGACGCCGGAGACGACCGCGCACGAGGCGAGCACGCACGCGAAGGGCAACACGGGTAACAGCCTGGCCTCGGCGATCTCGCGCTTCGACGCGATGACGTTGAAGAAGACCACCGCGAACACGACGGCGAGCGTCCACCGCACCCGCCCTGGTCCCTTGATGGCCCTGACGGCGCCGAAGACGAGACCCGACAGCGCGAGGATCGTGGCAGGCCAGCCCAGCCCGAGCCGCAGCTGGCTGAGGTACAGGAACGTACCAGACCCCATCTCCGGCGTTCGGGGTCCATCCAACAGCGCGAGCTGGCCGAATGCATTGAGGAACGCCGGCAGGTCCAGCAGGGTGTAGGGTGATCCTGCGACGAACGCGACCGCGAACGCGCCGAGGGCAGCCAGTGCGCACCGCACCCGCGAAGGGCTGGCTTCCAACGTCATCCAGACAGCAAGCAGCGGAAGGACCAGGCTGATGCTGGCCGCGTACTGCACGCTGGTGGCGAGGCCAGCCACGGCGCCCGCCCATGCGAAGGACGCCAGGCTCGCTTTTTCGTTGGCGCGGAGCGAGAGCAGGAAAGTCAGGGTCACGCCCAGCGTCATCGCCACGTCTGGCAGGCTGTAGTGCGACGCTCGAACATGAAACGGCATGACCGCCATGAGACCGGCTGCGAGAAGCGCGTGCCGCGAGCCCCATCGGGCACCGATGAGATACACCAGGAGCACCGTGATGGTGCCGAGAGCGGCGGTGAGTCCACGGACCCACAGGTAGAAGTCCGCCGGCCCCACCTGGTCGAGAGACGACCAGAGGCCCTGCATGGCTCCGGCCATGAAGCGAACGCTTACGACCAGGAGCTGCGTGTAGATGGGGAGGCCGCCGACGTCGAAGTAATGGGGGTTAAAGTCACCCGACCGGAGGATGTCGAGCACGATCCCCATGATGACGGGCTCGTCGCCTCCGACGGCGTAGGGGATACCGCTGCCGAGTGCCCAGAAACGCAGAAGCGCGGCCGAGATCAGGACCAGGCCCGTCGTCACGGCCGATGTGCGCATGTCGCTCGCCTCGCGCCACTCGCGCTCAGCCACGATGGTCTCCAATCGGCATTCCGAGCCGCATCATATCGGACCTGCCGCGTAGACGGTCAAGTCGTGCCCTCGCCGGCGTCCCGAGCCGCGCCGCCAGCGGTCGAGGCCCGATGGCCCTCGACAGGTCGAGCGAACCGGATGACAATGTCCGCACGGGCCCACCCTGGGACCTGTATCTGCGACATCGGGCCTGGTCCGCGCCGCCTGCATCGATGCTGAATCAGCTCCTCCGGGACATCCTGACGAGCCGCGTCTACGACGTGGTAGACGAGACGCCGCTCGATGCGGCGGGCTCGCTCTCGAGCCGCCTGGGCAACTCCGTGCTGCTGAAGCGCGAGGACCTGCAGCCGGTGTTCAGCTTCAAGCTGCGCGGGGCGTACAACAAGCTGGCCCACTTGACGCCGGCCGAGCGCGCGTCGGGCGTCATCACGGCGAGCGCTGGCAACCACTCGCAGGGCGTCGCGTTCTCGGCAAAGCGACTGGGCGTCTCAGCGACGATCGTGATGCCGGAGACGACACCGGACATCAAGGTGCGCGCCGTACGGGCACTCGGGGCGGAGGTCGTCCTGGCCGGCGACAGTTACGACGACGCGCAGCTGCACTGCGATGTGCTGGCCGAACGCAGCGGTCAGACGTTCATTCATCCCTTCGACGACCCCCTGGTGATCGCCGGGCAGGGCACGATCGGTGACGAGATTCTGCGGCGTGGCCCCGACCAGCTGGCCGCGGTCTTCGTACCGGTCGGGGGCGGCGGCCTGATCGCCGGGATCGGCGGGTACATCAAGGCGCTCATGCCGGGCGTGCGCGTCGTCGGCGTCGAGCCGTTCGAGGCGGATGCGATGTATCGGTCGTTGCAGGCGGGGCACCGCGTAGCGCTCGAGGCGGTCGGGATCTTCGCCGATGGCGTCGCGGTCCGGGAGGTCGGCGAGCACGCATTCGCCATTGCGCGCGAGACGGTCGACGAGGTCGTCCGCGTCTCGAACGACGAAATCTGCGCCGCGATCAAGGATATCTTCGACGACACGCGAAGCATCATGGAGCCGGCCGGCGCCTTGAGCGTGGCCGGCCTGAAAGCGTGGGTCGAGCGCGACAAGGTCCGCGACGCGCAGCTGGTGGCCGTGTTGAGTGGCGCCAACATGAACTTCGACCGACTGCGCTTCGTGGCGGAGCGGGCCGAGCTGGGCGAGGCGCGCGAGGCGCTTTTCGGGGTCACGATTCCCGAGCGGCCGGGTGCCTTTCGAGCGTTCTGCCAGGCGATCGGCCGACGCGTGATCACCGAGTTCAACTATCGGCTGAGCGGTCGCCATCAGGCCCACATCTTCGTGGGCGTCGGCACCACGTCCCGGGCCGATGCCCGGCTGTTCGTCGACCAGCTCAACGCGGCGGGATACGAGACGGTCGATCTGACCGACAACGAGATGGCCAAGCTGCACGTCCGCCACATGGTCGGTGGCCGGACGACCGGCGCGCAGTCTGAGCGTGCGTGCCGCTTCGAGTTTCCCGAGCGCCCCGGAGCCTTGATGGAGTTTCTCGTCGGGCTCGGCGACCGGTGGAACATCAGCCTGTTCCACTACCGAAATCACGGGTCCGACTTCGGGCGCGTGCTCGCGGCATTCGAGGTGCCCGACGACGAGCTGCCGGCGTTCGAGTCGTTTCTCGAGAACCTCGGGTACCGGTACCTGCACGATCAGGAGAACGTCGCGTTTCACCTCTTTCTCCAGTGATGCACCGACGGTCGGGTGGTGCCGCCGAGATCCCTGCGCGTGGACGCCGGCGGGGCTGAGGGTTGCGGATGGACTCATCGCTCCTCTATCGCTGGCTCGCCGACTTCCTCGTCATCGTTCACGTGCTCTACGTGGCGTTCGTCGTGCTGGGCGCCGGGCTGGTCATGCGATGGCCAGGGGTGGCCTGGGTTCACGTGCCGGCGGTGGCGTGGGCCGCGGCGGTCGAGCTGGCGGGATGGATCTGTCCCCTGACGCCGCTCGAGATCGCGTGGCGGGTGCGCGGAGGCGGGGCCGGGTACGAGGGCGGTTTCGTCGAGGCGTATCTGCTGCCTGCGCTCTACCCGCCCGCGCTGACGCGAGAGGTGCAGATTGGGCTCGGCGTCCTCGTACTCGCCGTCAACGCGGGTCTCTATGGGCTCGCGAGTGTCCGCATGCGCCGTTCGGGTCGTTGACTCGACTCCAGACGGTTGCTCGAGGAACGATGCAGGCCCGCGGGGCGACGCGACGCACGGTCATGTTCGCTGTTCTGTTGCATAATAGAGGATTGATGGTCGTGAGAATGGTGTCGCGAGGGAGAAGGCGGCTGGCTGGTGCGGCGTTGGCCGGGACGGTGATCGCACTCGCGACGACCGTCGCCTGCGGCTCAGCCACGTCGTCCGACGATCGTCGGTCAGTCGAGATCCCGGCTGTCGCCGCTTCGCCGGCCCGACCTCGTGTGGTGGCGCTGGGAGACAGCCTGACCTCGGGGCTCGGGTTGCCGCGCAGGGAGGCGTTCCCGTCCGTGCTGCAGCGTCTTATTGACGAGGCTGGGTACGAGTGTCAGGTCGTCAATGCGGGCTCCGCAGGCGAGACGACTGCCGGCGGCCTGCGCCGACTGGAGTGGGCGCTCGACGGCGACGTCCGGATTCTGATCGTGGCGCTCGGTGCCAATGACGGGCTCCGCGGGCTCTCGATCGAGCAGATGCGTGAGAATCTTTCGGCCATGATCGAGGAGGCGCAATCACGGGGCATCGAGGTCCTGCTCGCCGGGATGGAGGCCATGCCGAATTTCGGGCCGGAGTACACGCAAGAATTCCGTGACGTCTACCCCGAGCTGGCCGAGCGGTATCAGACGGCTTTGTTGCCGTTCCTGTTGGATGGCGTCGCCGGCGACGCGTCGCTCAATCAGGCGGACCGCATCCACCCCAATGCGGAGGGCGCGCGGCGAGTCGCCGACCTGGTGTGGTCGGAGCTGCAACCGATGCTCGACGTCGTGGCCTCCGAATGATCGAACTTCGCCAGGTCTCGAAGACCGTCACGAGTGGGTCGGAGCCGCTGACGATCCTGCATCCGCTCGATCTGTCGATTCCGTCCGGACAGTTCGTCGCCGTCATCGGCCCATCGGGCAGTGGGAAGTCCACGCTGCTGGGCCTGGTGGCTGGTCTCGACGCCCCGTCGACGGGCGAGGTCATCATCGACGGTGTGAGCGTGACGAGCCTGGGCGAGGACGCCCTGGCTCGGTTCCGCGGTGACACGATCGGCTTCGTCTTCCAGTTCTTCCATCTGATCCCGTCCCTCACGGCGCTGGAGAACGTCCTGGTGCCGATGGAGATCGCTGGCGCGTCTGGCGTGCGCGTCGCCGCACGGCGGTTGCTCGCAGACGTCGGCCTTGGCGAGCGGGAGCACCACTATCCCTCCCAGCTGTCGGGCGGTGAGCAGCAGCGCGTCGCGCTCGCGCGGGCCCTTGCCAATGACCCGCCGATCCTGCTCGCGGACGAGCCGACCGGCAATCTGGATGTGTCGAACGGGCACCACATCATGGAACTCCTCGTCGACATCAACCGCAAGCGTGGCACGACGATTCTGCTGGTCACGCACGATACGGAGCTCACGGCGAAGGCGGATGTGACGCTCGTGCTCCGTGACGGACGCGTCGCCGATCGCCGCGTTCGGTCAGAGGTCCCGGCGATGGAAGGCAGTCGATGAGGTTCGTCCTGCGGATGACCGCGCGCGACATGCGTGGGGCGTGGAAGCGCCTGGTGTTCTTCTTTATCTGCGTGGCGATCGGCGTGGGTGCGATCGTGTCGCTCCGCTCCGTGATCCAGAGCGTGCGCGATGCGCTCGGAACCGAGGCGCGGACGCTGGCGGCGGCCGACATCCGGGTGCAAGCCAACCAACCGTGGAGCGACGAGGTCCGTCAGATCGTCGACGAACGGCTGGATGCGCACGCCGGGATCGAGCGGTCGCCGTCGATCGAGACCACCACAATGGTGCGACCGGCCGATGCGAGCAAGGCCGTGGCGAAGATGGTCGAGCTGCGCGGCGTGGAGTCAGAGTTCCCGTTCTACGGCACGCTGAGCCTCGAGGATGACGTCACGTACTCGGCGGCTCTGCTCGCGGACCACGGGGCCCTCGTGCGACCGGAACTGCTGGCGCAGCTGGATGTCCGCATGGGCGACCGCATCGTGATCGGGACGGGGACCTTCACGATTCGCGGTGTCATCAAGAGCGAGCCCGGACGCAGCCTGAGCGCGTTCAGCTTCGGGCCACGGGTCATCATTGGCCATGACGCCCTCCAGCAATCCGGGCTGCTCACCCTGGGCAGTCGCGCGCGCTATCAGCTGCTGCTGCGCGTACCCGAGGCGACCATCGATCCGCTCGTGGAGGAGCTCCGCGAGGCACTTCGGGCCGTGCCGGTGCGCGTGCGGACGTATCGTCAGCTCGAGAGCCGCCTCGGGAGGAACCTCGAGCGCGCCGAGAACTACATCAGCCTCGTCGGCTTCGTGATCCTGGTGCTGGGTGGGATCGGCGTCTGGAGCGTCACGCGCGTCTTCGTTCAGCAGAAGCTTCGGAGCATCGCGATCCTGAAGTGCGTGGGCGCGAGTTCCCGACAGATCCTCGGCGTCTACCTGCTCGAGATTTTCCTATTGGGTCTGGGAGGCAGCCTGCTGGGCATCGTGCTGGCCGCCCTGGCGATCGCGATGGTGCCGGCGAGCGCCGCCGTGGTCGCGCAGACCACGGTCGACTACGGTCTGACGTGGTCGGCCGCGCTGCAGGGACTGGGTGTAGGGTTACTCGTGGCGCTGCTCTTCGCGGTCGCTCCGCTGCTCGACGTGCGCCACATCAAGCCGCTGCTGTTGCTGCGAGGCGACGCCGGCTCGGAGAGGGCGGTCCGCCTGGACGCCGGACCCGACTGGCTGCGGATCGGCGTCACCGTTGCGGCCGTCGCCGGGCTCGTGGCGTTGGCGGGATGGCAGGCAGGCTCGGCGCGGATCGGCCTTTTCGTCTGCCTCGGTTTCACGGGCGTGGCGGCGTTCTTGTACGTCGCCGGCCTGGGGCTGGTTCGAGCCGTGGTGCCACTCGCGCAATCTAGCTGGTTTCCGTTGCGTCACGCCGTCATCAGCCTGAGCCGTCCGGGCAGCCAAACGCGAGTCATCTTGCTGGCCGTTGGGATTGGCAGCTTCTTCATCATCGGCGTCCGTTCGCTGCAGGCGAACCTCCTGCAGGAATTCGCCATCGAACTCAACGACGACGGGCCGGATATGTTCCTGCTCGACATCCAGCAGGACCAGGCCGACGGCGTGCGCGAGCTCCTGGCGGACCGATACGAGGAGGGCGCGGAGGCGCGATTGCTTCCGGTGCTCCGGGGGCGCGTCACCGGGGTGGCGGGCCGTGAGCTGAATCTCGACGGTTTCGAGGATGTGAGGGGCCGAGGCTCGCTTGGCCGGGAGTACGTGCTGACCTACCGGACGGTCCTCGACTCGAACGAGCAGGTCGTCGACGGCACCTTCTGGGGTGATCGTGGCGGCGATGTACTCGAGGTGTCGATCGAAGAGAGCATTCGGGAGCGTTTCAACGTTCAGATCGGCGACCTCATGCGGTTCGACATCCTGGGCCGTACCGTCGAGGTGCGCGTCAGCAGTGTGCGGGAGGTGGACTGGGATCAGTCGCGGTCCGTCGGGGGCTTCATGTTCATCCTGAGCCCCGGCGCCCTGGCCGACGCGCCCCACAGCTACATCGCGCTGCTGCGAGCGTCCGCCGACACGACCAAACGGGCCCGCCTGCAGCGCGACCTCGTCTCGCGGTATCCAAATGTCTCGGCCATCGACGTGCGCGAGATCATCACGACCGTGCAGCAGGTCGTCGACAACGTGGCCTACGCCATCACGATGGTCGGGGGAGTCGTCCTGTTCACGGGCACGCTCATTCTGATAGGCGCTGTGGCCATGACGAAGTTTCAGCGCGTCTACGAAGCCGCAATCTTCAAGACGCTGGGCGCCACAAGCCGCACCATCGCGACCATGCTGGCCCTCGAGTACGGGACGCTCGGTACGCTGGCTGGACTGGTCGGCGCGAGCGGGGCCGTCGTTCTGTCCTGGACGCTCAGCCGGTACGTGCTGGACATCGCCTGGACGCCCGCTGTCGGCCAAAACCTGGGCGGCGTCGTCGTGACCGCACTGACCGTCGGGATCGTCGGTGTCGTGGCGAGCCTGGACGTCTTGACGAATAAGCCGCTTGCGACGCTGCGAGGGGAGTGACGTCGGGAGCGCGCCAGCGCCTCGTGGTAAAATGTAAGTTCGGCGACGACGACATGATCATCAGGAGAGTGCATGGACTTCGAGGTATATCGTGAGGCGTTGCTCCGCAAGCGCGCCGAGGTTCTGTCGGTCGGTGGACTCAACTCACTGCAAACGACCATGGAGAATAATTCGCGCCAGGGCGACCTCGCGGACCAGGCGACCGGTAACAACGAGGTGCACATTCAGCTGCGATTGAAGCAGACGGACGCGAAGATTCTACAGGCCATCGAGGAGGCCCTCTGGCGCATGGAACAGGGCACGTACGGCGTGTGCCGGGATTGCGAGGAGGAGATCGCGTCCGCGCGCCTCCACGCGATTCCGTGGACCCGCGTGTGCATCTCGTGCAAGGAGAAGCAGAGCGCGTGACGACGGCCAACGTCCGGGGCACCCTCGCGGAGTTCTATCGCGAAAAGCTGGCTCTTCGACACCGACACGTCGCGGGCGCCCAGGCCGTCGCCTCCTACGAGTTCAACAACGCCTACCAGTATGTGATCGCCCGCGAGGACGTCCAGTTGGTTTGGCTCCTCGACGCCCTCGACGAGATGGGTCAGGCCTCAGGTGACGCTGCAGCGCCAGCCGCGCCTGAGCGCGAGCGTAAGGCGGAGCCCGCGGTCATCGCGGATGACGCGCGTGAGGCCCAGGCCTTCGTCGACCGATGGCGGCCGAAGGTTGACGGCCTGGATCACGCTCGCCATCGGAAGATGCTGAGCATCATCCTGGGTGAAACCCTGGAGCACAAACGCTTCTTCGACCAGGCGGTCGCCGGGTGCCTCGACTTGCTCGGCCGGCGCCCGGCCGGCGCTGGCACTGGAGGAGGCGTTCTGCCGCGCCGCTGGTCGGGCGACTAGTGGCCCGTACCCGTCATTTCGATAGTGAGCTCCAGCGCTCGGCGCCCGGCTGGCCAGGCGCGACGAGGGAGAATACTGGAGTACGTGACCGAGGAGCAACACCGCAAGACGGGATGCCCCGCCTGGAGAGCGCTGTTGAAATGACGGGTACGGGCCGCTAGCCGACTGCCGCCACGCCCGTCTCAGGAATCCAGATGTCAGGCGAGCCTCGCCAGGTCGCGGTCGCGATGGGGAGTAACCTGGGCGATCGCGCCGCACACCTCCGATACGGTATCCTGCGATTACAGGGTGTGCTCTCGGACCTGTCTGCGTCCGCGTTCATCGAGACGGCTCCACACGGCGTTCCGACCTCCGATCCAGACTTCCTGAACGCCGCGGTGGTCGGCACCTCCCCGACGTCGCCTCAGGGCCTGCTCGACGCACTACATGCGATCGAGTGTGCGCGCGGCCGCGAACGGCCCTATCCGGGTGCGCCCCGGACGCTCGATCTCGACCTGATCCTCGTCGGCCAAGAAATCGTGCGAGACCCGACGCTCGAGATCCCACACCCTCGGTTTCGTGAGCGGGCGTTCGTGCTCGGACCGCTGTGTCAGATCGCGCCGGACCTGATCGACCCGGAGACCGGCCTCACCGTTCGTGATCTGCTCATGCGGGCGACGGAGAGGGCGTGGCGCGGGGCGACCTGAGCCTCACGATCGGCCTCGTGTCCTGCGTACGACACCTGTAACTTCGGCGGTGCGGAGTCCCGTCTGGCGGCGTAGCTTCTTCCTCACATACTCCCGACATGCTCGGTCGGCGAGCCTTGCTAGCCGGGCGCCACACTCCGGAATCCAGTACTCGTTCAGCGAGTACTGGCCACTAGTCGACCGGGTGCGAGGCGCCGAACAGCAGCGAATTGAACAGCAGCTTGAATGTGCCGTGCGGCTGGGCGCGGTGCTGGGTGCGGAAACCGAGCAGGATGAGATGCCCCCGCTCGACGCGTGCTTCGACCACGGCAGCGCGGCGCGCGAGCACTGACTCACCGAGCAGCCAACCGCTGACGAGAAGATCCTCCCCGGCATAACGCGCGATGACGCGAATGCCATCCGGCGGCTCGGGCTCTTTGCCGCGCTGACGCTCGGTGGCCGTCGCCTGTCGGCCGACGGAGAATGCCGGGCTGCGGGCGAAGAAGGCCGTGGCCTCGCGTGGCATGCCGAAACCGATCGGATGGGTGGGATCCACCTCGATTCGTAGCAGCGTGCCGGGAATGAAGAAGTCCGTCGCGGGCTGGCCGGCCGTGATGTCCCGGATTGGCAACCCGAAGGTGGTCAAGGGCAGCTGGCTTGCCGTGTCGAGTGCCACCAGCGTACCGCCCGATGTCGCGAACGCGAACAGATTGGCCACGCCTCGCGCCGTCATGCCGCCGGTGTACTCCTCGGGCATCGTGCCAGGCGCCAGGCCCGACAGCATCTGGTCGTACGTCGCGTCCGGCAGAAGAATCACATCGTACGAGTCTCCGAGATTGCCCTGGCGGACGTCAGCGTCGCGCAGGCGCTCGTACGGAAACTCGAACTGTTCCAGCAGCCATCGGGTCCATCCCTCGTCCATGTTGCCGCCGTGGCCCTGGTAAAGGCCGACGCGGGGGCGCGCGAGACGCCGCAGGCGGTCAGTTGGTGGCCGCGCCGCCGATCCGATTCGCACCCCGAGCGCGCGAGCGGCAGCCGCGAGCGCGTCGAGCGCGCCGGCGTCACCCGGAACGAGAAAGGCGCCCGCGGGCCACTGCTCGCCGCCCACCGCCACGGCGTCCATGGCGCGGTACACGTCCGCATCCGCAGCCAGCAGCCGGTTCACCAGCGTGAAGGCGTCGTTGGCACGCGGGTCGATGGCATAGGCCCAGTCGACGCTGGCGGGCAGCACGATGTCCGGCGGGTCGGCCAGGCCGACCGACTCGAGTTGGGCCGTCACGGTGTCTTCGATGCGACGTACCTCGACGCCCATCTGGGCCGGCAGGGTCCAGCCGCTGATGTCGTACGGTCGCCGCGGCGGGCCGCCCGGATACAGCCGAAGATCCGGATACCGCTGAGGATTCAGCAGGTCGGTGAGGTAAGGGCGAAACGGCTGAGCACCCGAGATCACGAAGGTGCCGACATCGTATGACGCTCCGCCGGCGGAGAACGCCTCGGTGGCACGATGGACCTCGACACCACCCCGACGCAAGACGTTGACCATCTTGACGACCGTGCCTGGATCCCACTGCGTGGCCGGAATCAGGTACGTCTCGTTGGCTCCGGCCGCGATCGCGTCTCGACCCATCTGGTAGATGTTGTAGAGCCACTCCTGCCGTCGCTTCGCGGCGATGTCGAGCACGGCCATGGAACCCGTGACCATGTAGTCGCACGAGTCCCGAAGGTGCCACCTGCCCCCGCGGTACGGACTGGGGTAATAGGTCGTCGGCTCGAGCGTGGGTACGCCGTTGCCGAACGCCTTCGGGAACCTGTCGGGGTCATAGGTCGCTGGCGTGGCGGATGGATGGGCCGTCTCTGTCAAGATGCCGACCATGTTGTGGTAGTACGGCGCGGTGCGCATGCCGCCGTTCCACCACGTGTCGAAGCTCACGCGGGAGATGGCGCCGACCTTGTTCTCTTGCTCGAGGCGCCGCGTGATGGCACCGCCCACGGTGTTGATGCCGCGCATCACGAGCGGCGGGATGTTCGGGTTCATCGGATCCTGGAACGGCGGGACGAAGATTCGCGCGGGAAACGGCGCGGCCTGGTGCTGGTTGTAGACAATCTGCGGAAACCACTGTTCGTAGAGCACGGCGGCCACGTTCCGGGACTCGGGCATGTTGAACATGAACCAATCGCGGTTGTTATCGTGGCCGACGTACTTGTGATACAGCTCCGGTGGACGCGACTGCTCGTACGGCCCGCCGACCTGGCTCATGTACCAGTTGCTGACCAGCGTCGTGCCATCCGGATTCATGTTCGGGACCAGGAGGAAGATCACGTCGTCACGTATCGCGCGCATCTCCTCCGAATCGTCGGAGACCGCCCGATACGCCATCAGCGGCGCCGCTTGCGCGTGTGCCACCTCCGTTGAGTGCAGGCCGAAGTCCACCCAGACCACGGCCTTGCCGTCTGCCGCGAGTCGGCGTGCGTCGTCGTCATCCAGGTCGCGAGCCAGCGCCAGCCGTTGCGCGATGTCTCGATACCTCTCCAGCTCTCGCATATTGTCTTCCGACGAGATGATCGCCATCAGCTGCGTGCGGCCTTCAGCCGTCTGCCCGATCTCGAGCAGCGCCATACGGTCGGTCGCGGCGTCGAGGGCGCGGAAATAGTCGGCGATCTGCTCGTACGTTGCGAGCTTGTAGTCGGCGCACGCGGCGAAGCCGAAGGCGGACTGCGGATCCGGAAGGCGGGTCTGGGCGCTCGACCCGGTCGCAGCCAGGACGAGCGCCGCCAGCGCGACGGTGGCGGCGTGAGCCATGCGAGGCATGTCGGAACTCCTCTGTGGGGATGGAGGCGGGGTGGACCCTGCCCATCGCCGAGCGCGAGTCGGGCGGGCGCATCATACCAACGGCCGGCGCGTGGGTCAATGACTGAGAGGATCGACCGGACTGAGAGGCGAGAACGTGCGGTCCGTTATCGTGTCGCGAGTTCTGTCAGGCGCTCGACGGTCTCGCCGACGATGTTGTTGGGCGTCGACGCTCCGGCGGTCAGACCCACGTTGAGCTGCCCCGATGGCAACCAGTCGGTGGTGGTCAGGAGCTCGGCGCCGTCGCTCGCGGCCATGGCGGAGGCGCCGTTGGGCCGATGGCTGATGGCCCGGTTCGATAGCAGGCAGGTGGCGTCCTCAATATGGTAGGTGGGCAGACGGTCGCCGCAGATGCGTGCCAGGTTCCGCGTGTTGCTACTGTTGTATCCGCCGATCACGATCATGAGATCGAGGGTTTCCCCGTCGAGCAGCTCCACGACAGCGTCCTGTCGATCCTGCGTCGCGCTGCAGATCGTGTCGAAGGCTCGGAAGTGCTCGGCCAGGGCCTCATCCCCATAGCGTTCGTGCATGGCCGCGCGGAAACGCTCCTCGACCTGGAGAGACTCCGACATCAGCATCGTGGTCTGATTGGCCAGCCCGATGCGCCCAAGATGGAGGTTCGGATCAAAGCCGGGAGATGCTGCCGAAGCGAACCGCTCGACCAGGGCCGAACTACCCTCGCCAGATGTGATGAACCGACACACGGCGGCGGCCTCGTCGCAGTCCAGAACGATCAGGTAGTGGCCGTTCGGATACGTGAGAGCCTGCGACGCGGTGGCCTTCGTCTCCTCGTGATGGACCTTGCCGTGAATGAGAGCCGTGAACCCGTCGCGCGCGTACCGAGTCACGGCCTTCCAGACGTTCAGGACGGAGCCGCAGGTCGTGTCCACCTGGACGCACCCCTGGTGCTCGAGTTGCTGGGCCTGGCTGACTGGCAAGCCGAATGCAGGCAAGATCACGACGTCGCTGTCGCCAAGCGTCGTCCAGTCCTCGCCGGGGTCTGACAGGAAGCGAATACCCACCGCGCGCAGCTTGTTGTTGACGTGAGGGTTGTGGATGATCTCGCCAGTCAGATACACGGACCGATCGGGAAACCTGCGTCGCGTCTGATACGCGTAATCGACCGCGCGCTCGACGCCGTAGCAGAAGCCGAACTCGCGGGCCAGGTGGACGGTCAAGTCGCCGGCGCGGTACCGATAGTCTGACTCGCGAATCTGCTCGACGATGCCGCTATGGTAGTCCCGGGCGAGCGCCCCGGCGACCTCGGCCTTGAGATCGAGGCCCCTGCGGAAGATGAGTGTAGACATCAGGACTCGCGCGGCTGATCGTCGTCCGTGGTCAGGTCGGTAGGCACGTCGCTATTATAGCCGAGGTCCCGCACGATCGCGGCCCAGGCCGCCTCCGTCGAAGACCAGCATGATGAGCGAGCAACACGCATGACTCTCCGGAAGGCCCCCAGAGGCCAGACGCTCTTGATCGACGCGGACGATACCCTCTGGGAGAACAACATCTACTTCGAGCGGGTCATCGACAGCTACGTCGACTTGATGGTTGACAGAGGCCACGCCCCGGAGCTCGCCCGCGAGACGCTCCACGGCGTCGAGCGCGTTCGAACGAAAACCGACGGATACGGCGTGCGCAACTTTCACGCCTCCTTGCGCGAGGCGTGTACGAGACTCCTGTCCCCGGCGAGTGCCGCGCCGGCGCACGCCATCATGGCCACCCTATGCGCCGAGCTGTCCCGCGAGGCGCCGGTCGTGCTCGATGGCGTTGCGGCGACGCTCCGCGCACTCGCCGGACGACATCGCGTGATCCTGTTCACGAAAGGCGATCTCGACGATCAGCTTGGGAAACTGCACCGGGCCGGTTTGCGCCGGTACTTTCATCAGATCGACGTGGTACGTGAGAAGGACGCCGACGCGTACCGACACGCCGTGGTGCGGCACGGGATCCGCCCTCAGTCCGCCTGGATGATCGGGAACAGTCCAAAATCCGACGTTCTCCCGGCCCTCGCCTGTGGACTCGGGGCGGTCTTCATTCCGCACCCGATCACGTGGGCTCTCGAACAGTGCGAGATCCCGCAGGCGAGCGAGCGGTTGATCGTGCTGCAGCGATTCAGCGAGCTGGCCAGCTGCTTCTGACGCGGCGTCCGGCGCTCACTGACCGACCGAGAATGTCAGCGTCCAGGGCGCAAGCGCGAGCGATTCGACGCTACGGACACCGTCGAGGAGGTCCACCTGCACCAGCCGGAAGGGCTCCAAGGGCTCGAGCAGACGAACGCTTAGCACCCGGTTCCCCGGCCGATACGTCAGCTCGATGTCGAGCATCGTCGGCTCGCCGACGTACCTCGCCCGCACGTGCCCGCTGAAGGAATCGGCTTCCATGTCGGCCGAGAACTGGATTCTGACCGGATCGTCGGCGCCGTGGTCGACATCATCCTGGACCGGCGCGCTGAAAATGACCTCGGGCGGCGGCCCCGCGATCCGCTGGGCCGGTTCGGCCTGGGCTGGTGTTGGTCGTGCCAGCGGCGTGTCGGCCGCTTGCAGGTCGGTGGCTTCCAGCCAGACCAGGCCCTGGCCGTGCCGCACGACGCCGGAGACCTCGAGCCAGCGTCCCGTGTCGACGCGTGCGGTCAGGCCGAGCTCGAATCCCTTCCCCTTGGGCTGCTTCCCGGTGACCCAGATCGCGGAATCGCCCGACTGCAGGACGAAATCCCAGCGGCTCTGCCGGGGGGCCTGCGGGAGATCACCGTAGAGATTCCGTCCCCGGTAGCGACCGATGATCGTGACGGGGCCGTCGTCATTCCGACCAGGCTCGAACGCCAGGCTTCGAAGCGTCGGTTGCGCCGGTCGGCTGAAAGGGACGGCGGACGCGTTCGCAAGCACGAGCACCTCGCCGGGCTGTGGCCAGTCGCGGTCTCGAAGATCAGCAAGCGCTTCGGAGAGGTCGTAGCCGGCGAGTCTCGGGTCATCCCGCTCCAGCCGACCGAGATCCCAGAACGTGGCCCGGAGCTCGATGGTGCCGTCCGGATCGGCGGTGCCCGTGGACGCGACCTCGCCCACGACCCGCACGGCGTCGTCGTCGCCATCCAGCCATGCCCCGGTGACCTCCGACCGCAGCAGTCCGCGGACTCCGACCCGCTGGCCGTGGAAGAAACCCGAATGGAACAAGAGGCCGGAGATCGTGGTGGCGCGAGGCACGGCGGGCTGGGCGATCGAGGGATCCGCGAAGAATGCCGCGAGCACCACGAGTGCGACGAGCGAGACGATCGGGGCGGTGCGGATCTGGGGCCGCAGGCGCCACCGGTTAGCGAGTGCCAGCATCGAGTCGCTCAGAGTTTCCGCTTGGCCGCACGGCCCAGCACCAGCGCCAGAGCCAAGAAGAGCAGCCCACCCGCCACCTGTCCGAACGCGCCCGTGCGCAGGAAGGGTAACGCGTCGCCGACTGCCCGGAACGGATCGATGGTCCCGGAGCCCACGAGGACAGCGAAGAGGATGCCGGTGATCGAGCCGCCGGCGATGAGTCCCGAGCTGAAGAGCGTTCCCGGGCTTACTTCGGATGCCTGTCCGTGACCCGGTTGGCGTTCGACGTACGCGCGAACCATGGCGCCGGCGAAGATCGGAGCGGTCGTCGCGATCGGCAAGTAGGAGCCGACGGCAAGGACAGCGAGTGCACGCCGCACAACTCGAGCGTGATCGCGATGAAGATGCCCACGAGCACCAGTCCCCACGGAAGATTCTGGCTGAGCAGCCCCTGAATGATGGTGGCCATCAGGGTCGCCTGCGGCGCCGGGACATCTTGCGAGCCGATGCCGAACACCTGGTGCATGTAGAGCGTCGTGATACCGATGATCAGCGCCGATGCCACGACGCCGATGATCTCGCCAAGCTGCTGCTGTGAGGGTGTCCCGCCCACGATGAAGCCAGTCTTCAAATCCTGGGAGGTCGCCCCGGCGTTGGCTGCCGCGATACAGACCACGGCGCCGACGCCCAGTGCGATCGGCGCGTATGCGTCGCCGGTCCAGCCCAGGGTGACGAAGATCAAGCAGGTCAGGATGAGCGTCGCGATCGTCATACCTGACACCGGATTCGACGATGACCCGATGAGACCCACGACCCGCGAGGAGACGGTGACGAAGAAGAATCCGAAGATGATGACCAGCACCGCCGCCAGCAGATTCCCCTGGGTCGGCATGCCGGGTCCGACCACGAGGAAGAGCGCCAGCAGGAGGATGCCACCCAGGACGCCGAGGGTCGGCAGATCTCGATCCGTGCGGAGGTCGCTCTTGGCGGCCTCACCCTGCCGATACTCGCGGATGCTCGCCGTGAATGATCCGACGATCGTCGGAATCGTCCTCGCCAGCGTGATGACGCCAGCGGCCAGCACGGCGCCTGCGCCGATGTACCGGATGTAGGCGCTCCAGATCTGGTTCGGACCCATTTCCGACAGCAGGAATGGCGCCCCGGTGTCCGGGTTGTTGGCGAAGTTCGGATGGATCGGGGGGAGCGGTACGGTCATCAGATCGCCGAGGATCGACAGCAGCGGCAGCAGTACCAGCCAGGACAGCACGCCCCCGGCCACCATCGTGCCGGCGATTCGCGGTCCGATGACGTACCCGACGCCGAGGTACTCCGGAGAGAGATCGACATCGAGCGTCGCGTTCGGAAACTGGCTCGTCCGCGGGACCGTGTAGCCGATCTGGGTGACGAACAGGTTGAAGATCCAGGAGAGCGATTTCCAGAGCGCGCCGATTCCCAGCCCCGCGAACACGAGCGCGGCGAGCGAGCCGCCGCGTTCGCCCGCCACCAGCACGTCCGCCGCCGCCGTTCCCTCCGGGTACGGCAGCGTGTGGTGTTCCTTGACGATCAGCGTCTTCCTGAGCGGGATCATCATCAGGACGCCCAGGATGCCTCCGGCAAGCGCCAGGATCGTGATCTGGAAGTAGTTGAAATAGGCCGGTCCGTCAGGGGCGAGGAAGATCAGGGCGGGGAGCGTGAACACGACCCCGGCCGCGACTGACTCGCCCGATGATCCGATGGTCTGGACCATGTTGTTCTCGAGGATGGTGGAGCCGCCGAGGCGCTTCAGGACCGAGATCGCCAGCACCGCGATAGGGATCGAGGCGCTCACCGTCAGTCCGGCCCGCAGTCCGAGATACACGGTCGACGCACCGAACAGCACGCCGAAGAGCGAACCCACCGCAATCGCCTTGAGCGTGAATTCGGCGGGCGATTCCGTCGGTGGGACGAAGGGGGTGAAAGCAGACGGCGGCGCGTCCTGCGGATTCGAGCCCATCGCGAGAATTCTAGCATGCGGTCCAGGACGCGCTTGACCGCGCGCGTGGCGGCCTCGTAGAATGCCGGCGCGCTTGTGAAACAGACGAACAAGCGGATACCCAGCGGCGAGCTGGTGTCCGAGCTGACGACGAATCGGCTCTCCGTCTACCTGCGCTGCCTCGAGGTCCTTCAGGCGAGCGGGCGCAAGACGATCTCGTCGGGCAACCTGGCCGCGGAGTTCAACCTCAACGCCGCGCAGATTCGCAAGGATCTCGCCTGCTTTGGCGATTTCGGGGTGCGCGGCGTCGGGTACTACGTCGAGGAGCTCCGCCGACATCTGCGCGAGATCCTCGGGATCGACCGAACGATCAAGGTCGCCATCATGGGAGCAGGCAACCTGGGCCTCGCGCTCGCCGGTTACCCGGGCTTCCGCCAGGAGGGCTTCGAGATCGTGGCCCTCTTCGACAATACCCCGAGCAAGATCGGCCGGCGCACCAAGACCGGAGTGCCCATCCACGACGTGCGCCGTCTGACCTCGGTGACTCGTCGGCAGCACGTGGGCATCGCCGTCCTGGCCGTGCCGGCAAGCTCCGCTCAGACCGTGGCCAACCGGGTGGTTCGGGCAGGCGTCAAGGCCATCCTGAACTTCTCACCCGGGACGATCCGGCTGCCCCCGGACGTGAAGGTGAAGAGCGTCGACCTCACCGTCTCGCTCGAGAGCCTCTCCTTCCATCTCGCACGAGGTGACGGTGCCGAAACCTAACCAGACCGCCCGGAAACCCCTGCGCGCGCGAGCGCCGGCGCCGGACCTGACGCACGTGGATCGCGACGGACGGATCCGGATGGTCGACGTTGGGGACAAGCCGGTCACGACTCGAGAGGCCGTGGCGCGAGGATCGGTCACGATGTCGCCGCGGGCGATACGCCTGGTCCGTGAGCGGCGCACCACCAAGGGCGATCCGCTCCAGGCGGCGCGCCTGGCGGGCATCATGGCCGCGAAGCGCACGAGCGATCTCGTGCCCCTCTGCCATCCACTCTCCCTCACGCACGCCGACGTGGAGCTGCGCACGACGCGCCGGGGCGTCGAGATCGAAGCGAGCGTCCGGACGGCGGGGCAGACGGGCGTCGAGATGGAGGCCCTGACCGCGGTGGCGGTCGCGGGGTTGACGATCTACGACATGGTCAAGGCGGTCGATCGCGAGATGGTCATTGGGGAGATCCGACTCGTGGCCAAGTCGGGCGGACGATCGGGACGCTACCGACGCGCCGCCGAGACCACGTGATCGGTGGGAAGGCCGTCGCCGAGCGACGTCGGTGACGCCTCAGAATACGCGGGCTGTCGGAATGGGCCACCATCGGAACTGGACCCTTCCGATGATGTACTTCTTCGGCACCATGCCCCAGTGCCGGCTGTCCGAGCTGTTGTTCCGGTGATCGCCCATCACGAAGTAATAGCCTTCGGGCACGACCTGTGGGCCGTAGTCGTCGTGGCTGCGGAACGCCTGGGGCACGTATTCGTCAGGTAGAGATACATCGTTCACGAAGACCTGTCCGTCGGCGATCCGGACCGTATCGCCCTCCTCGGCGATCACCCGTTTGACGAACGATTTATCCGGGTTGAGCGGGTAGTACAGCATCACGATCTCGCTGCGACGTGGTTCCCCGAGCCGATAGGCGAGCTTGTTCACGATGAGGCGGTCCTGGTCGGCCAGCGTCGGGGCCATGCTCTGGCCTTCCACCCGAGCAACCTGGAACCCGAACGTCACGATGAGTGTCGCGTACACGGCGGCGGAGGCGAGTGTCTTGAACCACGCTACCAGCTCTTCGGCAATGCGGGCCAACTCGGCTCGACCGAACCGGATCATGGGTCTCGCGCGCCGGACCGGTGGCCCAGGGCGCTCGGGCCTCGGGCTGTCGGCGCCTGGCGACATCGGCTCGGGAGCCGACGCGGTGCTCTGCTCGTGCCGCGCCGCCTCGACTGACGATTCGGACATCGCGGTAGCAGAAGCGGCTACAGCCGGAGGTACTCGCGCATCCGCTTGGTCTGAGCCCGGCTCACCGGGATCTCGGTCGCCTTCGCGTCTTTCATCCTGAGGATGAAATTCCTGCTCACCCAGGGGACTATCTCCTTGATTTTCTTGATGTTGACCAAGTGGGAGCGGTGCACACGCCAGAAAATGCTGGGATCCAGGTGCGTGTGTAACTCATCCACGGTGCGACAGTTGGAGGTGCCGGCCACCCGATCGGTGACCACCCGAATTTCGTCGTCGACGAGCGAGGCATAGATGATGTCATCCGCCTGAACGAGTAAGTACCGTTCCCCGACTTTGAGCGCGAGCTGCTCGGCCTGCCGATCGCGCTCGGCAATCATCTGGACGAGTCGCTCGAGGGACTGGTTCCCAGCGGGTCGCGCGGATCCGATCCGACCGCTGGCGCGATCCACGGCCTGCTTCAGACGGGCCGGTTCGACCGGCTTGAGCAGGTAGTCGACCGCGTTGACCTCGAACCCCTCGACCGCGTACCGATCGAAGGCCGTGACGAACACGATTTGGGAGGTCCATCCGCGGTCAAGCACCTCCCGAGCGACCTCGAAGCCCGTCCGCCCGGGCATCTGGACGTCGAGGAACACCAGGTCTGGGTCTGCCTCGCCGATCCGCTCGAGCGCCTCGATCCCGTCGGACGCCTCGCCGATGATGTCGAGGCCACCGAGCTGCTCGAGCAGGTACCGCAATTCCTGACGAGCTAGCTCCTCGTCGTCAGCGATCAGGACACGAAGCTTCATTCTACGCCGTTATCGGTTCGGGCACCAGCAGCTCCGGGATCTCGATACGCGCGCAGGTGCCCTGACCGGGCAGACTCCGCAGCGCCAGCTGGTGGTTGGCCCCGTAGATGACCCGAAGTCGCTCGTTGACGTTCGACAGGCCGATCCCGTCGGTGAGCGCGCTTCGCAGACGCTCCTGCGGCATTCCGAGACCGTCGTCGAGTACCTCGATGACCGCGTGCCCACCCTCTCGAAAGCTCCGAATGGTGATGCAACCCTGGCCGATCTTGCGGGACAGGCCGTGCTTGATCGAGTTCTCGATCAACGGCTGGAGGATCATGCTGGGGACCATGAGGTCGAGGCACGCGGGATCGATCTGTTTCTCGACACGGAGCTTCGGGCCGAACCTGACGGTCTCGATGTCGAGGAACTCGTCGATCGACTCGAGCTCCTCGCGGAGCGGCACGAACTGGTCGTGACTGCGCAGCCGGCGCCGGAGCAGGCCGGACAGCTTGAGGATCAACGTGCGCGCGGTCTCCGGTTTCGATCGAATCAACGAGGAGATCGACGTCATCGTGTTGAACAAGAAGTGCGGGTTGATCTGGTTCGCGAGCGCCTCCAGCCGCGCGGTCATCAGCAGCACCTCCTGCTCGGCGAGGCGGTGCTCGATGCGTGCGCTGTTCCATATCTTGATGGGAATCGTGACCGACAGCACCGTGGCCAGCGCCACCAGCCCGGTCAGCGTGGCGTTCGGTGCCGCGAGGTAGAACAGGCGAGCGTCTCCGAAGCGGTGACCAAGCGCCTGGCGGAGCAGTTCGAGCGCCACGAGTGCCGCGAGCAGCACGATCTGCCAATCGATTCGAAAGCGTCGCACGACTTGCCACGCCGAGCGGTGCAGGCCGACGAAGAAGAGCGGTGAGAATCGCCAGATGGTTTCCTTGGGACTGACCTCACGCAGCCCGCCGCCGGCGAAGCCACAGCCCACGGCAAATGGCAGCGCAATGACCTCACCGACCAGCAGACTCGGCAGCCCCATCATGCCTCCCACGATGGCGCCGGCGTACGGTCCGGCGATCAGGCCGGCCAGGAACGAGCCCGCGAGCGTGAGGTCGGCGGCGTCGTACCGCAGGAGCAGACGCGAGGCGACGCCGATGCTCAGTGGGACGCCCAGGCCGACGACGAACGCGAGACGTTCAGGCCAGTCCCGCTTCTCGGTGAGGAGGATGCGCCGGAAGGCGCGAAACCGCACGAGCATCGTCGCCAGCACCGCGCCGATCGCGAGCTTGACCATGAGCGTGGAGAGCAGGATCTGCTCGGCGGTGAGAAATCGTGGTTCCTCGAGCACGGGGCCTTCGGCAGATCCGACTATACTGACGCCGCCGGCAGGCTGTCAATCTCGTGCGGCACCAAGAAGGTGTTATGATTGAGAGAGTTAGCCCCAATCGGCCCCCACCCGGGCGGTCCCCATTCGCGGAGGTACGTTCATGATCCGGCCGCTGCTCGTTGGCTTCGCGACTACGTTGAAGCACATTTTCAAGAAGCCGGTGACGGTCAACTATCCGGCCGAGAAAGTCCCGGTCTTCCCAAAATATCGGGGCAAGCAGGTCCTGATGCGAGACGAGAACGGCCTCGAGAAGTGCGTGGCGTGCGGCCTGTGCGCCGTCGCATGCCCGGCCGACGCCATCTATCTCGAGGCGGCCGAGAACGATGGCAGCGTCATGGCCGGACCTCGCTACGCGTCCACCTACCAGATACACAAGACCCGCTGCATCTTCTGCGGATACTGCGAGGAGGCGTGCCCAGTGTCCGCCATTTTCATGGGCAAGGACTACGAGCTCGCCGTCTACACGAAGAACGAGTTCGTGTGGGACAAGGCAGACATGCTGGTACCGGCCGATTCGACGTCGGCCCCCACCGCCTAGCCACCCGATGCAGTCGTTTCTCGACGCGATCCACGGTCGCGTGCTCGTTGCCGACGGGGCGATGGGGACCATGCTGTACGGCAAGGGCGTCTTCGTCAATCGCTCCTTCGACGAGCTGAACCTGACGCAGCCAGACCTCGTGGCCGAAGTCCACCAGGAGAACGTACGCGCGGGTGCGGACGTGATCGAGACCAACACCTTCGGGGCCAACGCCGTCAAGCTGGCGCCGTTCGGGATCGTCGATCGACTCCACAGCATCAACGTGCAGGGTGCGCGGATCGCGCGTCACGCCGCCCGCGACCTGGCCTACGTGGCCGGTGCGGTCGGACCACTGGGCATCCGGGTCGAGCCATGGGGCCGGACCGGTCTCGACGAAGCGGAAGCCTGTTTCCAGGAGCAGGCCCGGGCACTTCTCGATGGTGGGGTCGACCTGTTCATTCTCGAAACCTTCCGCGACGTCGGCGAGCTCGTCGCGGCGATCACGGCCGTTCGCGCCGTGTGCGCCCTACCGATCGTCGCTCAGATGACGACCGACGAGGAGGGCAACACGCTCGATGGCGCGGCGCCGGAAGCGTTCGTGCCAGTGCTCGAGCGTGCCGGGGCGGACGTGATCGGACTCAACTGCAGCGTCGGCCCGGCCGGGATGCTCGACACCCTCGAGCGGATGCACGGCGTGAGCGAGCGGCCGCTGTCGGCGCAGCCGAACGCCGGCCGGCCGCGGGAGATCGAGGGCCGAAATATCTATCTGTCGTCGCCCGAGTACATGGCGTCGTACGCGCGTCGATTCGTGCGACACGGTGTGAAGCTGGTCGGCGGATGCTGCGGAACGGAGCCGGCGCACGTCGAAGCGATCGTGCGGGCGGTGCAGGCCGGGGGCCACGCGGTCGCCGCGCAGACCATCGGGGCGTCGAGCGCGCCCGTTCCGGGCGATGAGGCGACTGCGTCGACCGAGCCCCTCGCCCGCTCGGACAAGTCGAGGCTCGCCAACCGACTCGACCGCGGCTCCTTCGTCGTGCTCGCCGAGCTTCTTCCGCCCAGGGGAGACCGTCGCGACGAGATTGTCGAGCAGGCACAACGCGTGAAGATCAGAGGCGTCGACGCCATCACCGTAGGGGACGGGCCGACGCAGGGCGGTCGCATGAGCGCACTGGCGGCCGCCATCGTCATCGAGCAGCAGGCCGGGATCGAGACCGTTCTGCAATACGAGTGCCGCGACCGCGGCCTCCTGCGCATGCAGTCCGATTTGTTGGGCGCGCATGCGATCGGGTTGCGCAACGTGATGATCGTCACCGGGGAACCCTTGCCGCGGAGCATCGCCTCCGGGCCCACGACGGTCGTGGATGTCGACTCGATCGGGCTGACCAATGTCGTCGTACGCCTCAATCACGGGCTCGATATCGGCGGTCAACCGATCGGTCAGCCGACCGGGTTCCACGTGGGCGTCGCCGTGCGGCCGGATGCCGTGCACCTCGACGAGGAGATTCGGCGGTTCGAGCTCAAGGTCGATGCCGGCGCCGAGTTCGCCGTCACCGCGCCGATCTTCGACATCGACGCCTTCGACAGATGGCTCGCACGGACGGCTCACCTGGACGTTCCCGTCATCGCTCGCGTGCATCCGCTCGCGAGCCTACGTGACGCCGAGTTCTTGGCCAACGAGGTGCCCGGCACATCCGTGCCTGCCGAACTGCTCGAACGGATGCGACAGTCGACCGACCCGGTGGCCGAGGGCGCAGCCATCGCTCGAGCGATAGCCACGGAGCTGCGGGGCCGCGTACAGGGTCTCCAGGTCGAGCTGCGGTCAGTCACGGCCGAGGCGGCGATGTCGCTGATCGAGGAGTTGGCCGGGACGGCAGTGTAGCCGGGCTGCGACGCTGGGTACCTGCGCGCTCGTCTTGCCGGGTGGGGGAGGACAAGATATAGTCCGTGCAGTCGGAGGGTCCGGGGGCCGTCCACCGATTCGCCAGTCGCTAGCCGATCACGGGTGGTGCCGGCCGTCGCGAGGTCGCCGCGGAGACGGACATGTCTTTGTTTCGGGAGAAGAACCGGACGATGGACGAAGCGCTGGCTTCGCCGAACTCCACGGACGCAGCCTCCCGCACCCTATCTGCGACGGCTCTCGAGAACGATTTCGTCACCGACGTCTACCGGAAGCTTGCCTCCTCCTACGATGTGTTCTTCGGCCCACTCCTGCACCCGGGCCGCCTTCGAGCCCTCGAGGCCATGGCCATCCGGCCGGGCGATCGGGTCCTCGAGGTTGGCGTGGGAACCGGGATCAACGCCACCCTGTATCAGGCGGACTGTCACGTCACCGGGATCGATCTGTCCGGCTCGATGCTCACCAAGGCTCGGGAGCGGGTGGCACACAAGCAGATCAAGAACCTGCAACTGCTCGAGATGGACGCGGCGAACATGGACTTTGCGAGCGCGTCCTTCGACATCGTGTATGCCCCGTACCTCATCAACTGCGTGCCGGACCCGCTTGCCGTGGCGCGCGAGATGAGCCGTGTCTGCCGACCGGGCGGCCGCATCATCTTCCTCAACCATTTCCTCAGCATGACGCCGATTCATTCACGGTTCGATCGGCTGGTCTCGCCGCTCACCGTGCACATCGGGTTCAGATCGGACTTCGATCTGGCCGCGTTCCTCGCCCAGGCGGAGCTGCGTCCGGCCTCTATCGAGGTTGTCAACCGACTCTGGAAGCTCGTGACCTGCGATAAGCCGTTCGAGGCCGGGTCGGGATCTGGGCTCACGAGCTACGCCTGAGGGCTCACGAAATGCGGCTCGAGGGACCTGGGGCCCACGGGTAAGGCCGCGACACCTCGGCTCGCGATTCCCGGGCCGCTAGAACGGCTCTTCCAGTGAATCGCTCTGGGGCGTGAGCAGTTCGGCGCCGTCCTCCGTGATCGCCATGTCGTCCTCCAGCCGCACGCCGAACTCTCCCCGGATGTAGATCCCGGGTTCGTCGCTGAAGGTCATGCCCGGTTCCATCGGCAGGGTATTCCCGCGCACGAGATACGGCCACTCGTGCACGTCCATGCCGAGCCCGTGGCCGACCCGATGCGTGAAGTGCGCGTAGTCGGGGCCGAATCCGGCGTCCTCGATGACCCGTCGAGCAGCGGCGTCGACCGCCTCGCACGCCACGCCCGGGCGGGCGGCGGCCAGCGCGGCGTCCTGGGCGCGTCGCTCGATGGCGAACACGCGTTTCATCTTGTCGCTCGCCTTGCCGAGGACGAAGGTTCGGCTGAGATCCGAGCGGTAGCCCTCCACGGCGCATCCGCCGTCGATGAGGAGGATGGTGCCTTCCCGGATCACTTGCGGGGTGACCGAGCCGTGGGGGAGTGCGGAGAACTCGCCGACCTGCACGCCGGCGCCGCCCGAGAAGCCGAGGTGATCGTGGGCCAGGGACACCAGCCGACCGAAATCGCGCTGGGTCATGCCCTCCTCGAGCGACCGATACGCAGCCTCGTACGCCGCCAGCGTGACCTCGGAGGCGAGCCGCATGAGCTCGAGTTCGTGGGCGCTCTTGGTCATCCGACAGCCCGCGACGACCGGTGTGCCGCTCACGATCTGGAGACCCGGGGCCGCCGCCCGGACGCCGTCGCTGAACACGAACCGCACCTTCTCTTCCATGCCGATCCGGCCGCTCGCGATCCCACGATCGCTCAGTCCCTGGGCCACCAGGGCGTACGGACTCTCGTGCTCGTGCCACGTCCGAACGTCTGCCTCTCCCCCGAACGGGCCGTGAGCGATCTGCTCCAGGGCACGCTCCTCCTCGAAGGCCGGAGAAACGAAGAACGGGGGGCCGCTCCGGGGCAGGACCATGGCGAATAGGCGCTCGCTCACGCCCCACCGAACGTTGGCGAAGTAGACGAGCGAGGTTCCGCCAGTCACCAGGAGAGCATCGATGTCGTGGTCGGCCATGAGCCGGCGCGCCTTCTCGATCCGGCCGCGTCGCTCGGCGGACGTGATCGGACGGGCCTCGGTGGCGCGCGAGGTCAGCGCCCCGATCGCGTCCGGCACGCTGTCGTCCCCGGAGGGATTCTCCTGCGCATCGACGCGTGTTGACCAACCGGCGGCCGAGAGCGAGGACAAACTTAGGAAGGAGCGTCGCGAAATCATCAAGCCTCCTGTGTGGTTGCGGGCTATCCGAGGCGTGCCAGAACGAGGTCGGCGACGACCGCCGCGCCGTCGGTGCGGGGCGTCACCGCCGGCGGGTGACGTCCACGAAGACGAGTGAGCGCGGGCGACCAGCGACCGGCAAACAGGTCGGCCTGTGCGATGTACTCGCAGGCTACGTAGCGGGGCATCTCCTCCACGAGGCGGTCATACTCGATGAAATTCCCCCTGGACGTATACAGGATCGCCGTGTCGTTGGCAATGCACTCGGCGATGATGCCGTAGCCGGGCTTCGTCACGACGACGTCCACGGCGGCGACGAGGTCCTCGTAGCGGTAGCCGGCGTCGTAGAGGTGGGCTTCGTCCACGCGAAACGGGGCGCCGCGCGATGTACGCAACGTCAGGTCGCCGCGACCGGCCCCCGTCGTAACGAGTGCGCAGTCGCCCGCATCGACCGTGACGGCGTCCGGGCGATCGATCCCGTAGCCACCGAACGACGTGAGGACGAGCGGGCGATCGAGTGGCAGGCCCAGCGCGAGCCGGACCGCCCGAGGCTCGTGACGAGCGTGACGGGCGACGAAGGGCACGTCGACGACGTCGTCGATAGTCGTGAACCCTCCAGACATCGGGAGACGCCACGCGGCGTTCGCCTGTGCGTACGCGCGTTCCAGGGTAGGCACGAGCCAGGGGACGTCGCCCAACTGGTCCGGATAGCCAGCGTAGATCCAGTCCCACGTGAAGTTTCCGACCACCACGCAAGGAATCGCTGCGCGCGCGGCCGCCGCGCATCCGAGGGGAGGCGTGTCGGTCAGGATGAGGGACACCGGATGCGCCCGGAGCCACGCCGCTTCCGTCTCGGCTCGAGTGTCGAGGTCGGTGTAGAACAGCGTGGCCTCCTCGATCGTGCGCGCGACGTCGAGCCGTAGGCTGTCGAGCTGAACGATGCTCGTGTCGGTACGGACCTCGTCGAGAGCTGCCGCACGCCGGAGCGTGCGCTCGAAGAGCCATCGAGGCGCGGTCGTGCGAACGATCACACGAACGTCGGTCTCGGACAGCGCGTTGATGATCTCTATCTGGCGTGAGGCATGGCCCAGGCCATGGTCCGACACGTAGAAGACGACCGTTCGAGTCTGCATGGTGGGTGGGATGTCGCGGTCGCGCTGTCCTCGGCGTGGACAGCGATGTCGCGCTCAGGACGCTAGCGGTCTTCTACGCGCTGATCTGCCGGCAGGGCGATCGCGAGCACCTCCTCCAGCGTTTGGACCGGCGCGAACTCCATGTCTCGGCGCACGTCATCGGGGAGTTCGTCGACGTCCGCGCGATTTCGCTCGGGAAGGATGAACATCTTCACTCCGTGCCGACGGGCCGCCATCGCCTTGTCCCGGATGCCGCCGACTGGCAGCACCAGCCCGGACAGCGTGATTTCCCCGGTCATGGCGACGTCTGGGCGCACGGGTTGATGCCTGATGGCCGACACGATCGCCGTGGCCATCGTGACACCCGCCGACGGGCCGTCCTTGGGAATGGCGCCGGCCGGCACGTGGAGATGGAGGTCATGCGCTTTCAGGAAATCGGGGTCGATTCCGATCGCCGTCGACTCCGACCGGAGATGGCTCACGGCCGCGCGGGCCGACTCCTGCATCACGCTGCCGAGCTGACCCGTCAGTGTGATCTGTCCAGTGCCACCAGGCAGGAGACGGGCCTCGACGAACAGCACGTCGCCGCCGACGCGACGTCCGAAAGGCGACCTCGGCGTGAAACGTCGGTGGCCCGAGGTAGTCGGGCACCTCGGCGTCGGTGATCTCGACTGGAGCCACAGCGTCGCTGCCGGCCGCAGCCTCGCCGCCGGCCGTGTCGGGGGCGGTCACGATGGGGGCGGTCGCGACGCGCGCGGCGATCTTGCGAGCCACGGTGCCCAGCTGGCGCTCGAGGCTGCGGACGCCGGCCTCCCGGGTGTACTCGGCGATGATGCGGGCCAGCGCCGACGTGGCGAAGGCCACCGCATCGACGGGCAGACCGTGCTCGTCGAGTTGTCTCGGGATGAGGTAGCGACGAGCGATCTCGATCTTGTCCGGCTCGGTATAGCCTGGCAGGGCGATCACTTCCATCCGGTCGCGCAGCGCCGGGTGGATGCCCGCGAGCTGGTTGGCGGTGGCAATGAACAGGACGCGCGACAGGTCCAGCGGTACCTCGAGATAATGATCGCGGAACGCGTGGTTCTGGGCCGGGTCCAGGACCTCGAGCAGCGCGGCGGCGGGGTCACCCTGGTACCCGACGGAGACCTTGTCGATCTCGTCGAGCATGAACACCGGATTGCTGGCCCCGGCCTGCTTGAGGGCCTTCACCAGGCGACCCGGCATCGATCCGATGTAGGTGCGTCTGTGACCCCGAATCTCCGCCTCGTCGCGGATGCCGCCGAGCGAGATACGGACGAACCGCCGGTTCATGGCGCGGGCGATTGACTGTCCGAGGGAGGTCTTGCCCACGCCGGGCGGACCCACGAAGCAGAGGATCGGGCCTTTGAGGTCGCCCTTCAACTTCCGCACGGCGAGATACTCGACGATACGATCCTTGATCTTGTCGAGGTCGTAGTGGTCCGCGTCGAGCACCTCCCGGGCGGCTAGCGGATCCAGTCGATCCTCGGTCAGCGTCTCCCAAGGCACGTCGAGCACCCAGTCGAGGTAGGTCCGGATCATCTGGTACTCCGGCGAGGCCGGGGTCATGCGCTCGAGACGCTCGAGTTCCTTGGTCGCATGGGTCGCTATCGCGTCCGGGAGCCCGGCGGCATCGACCCGACCGCGGAGCTCGTCCATCTCTGACCGTTCGCCCTCACCCAGCTCGGCCTGGATCGCCTTCAGTTGCTGACGCAGGTAGTACTGACGCTGGGAGTCAGTCATCTCCTTCTGCGCCTGCGACTCGATCTTGCCCTTCAGTTCGAGGAGCTCGATTTCGCGGCTGAGCGCCGAGGCCACCCGGTCGAGTTTCGCCGAGAGCACGTCTTCCTCAAGGACGGCCTGCTTCTCTTCGGCCTTCATATCGAGCAGGCTGGCCATCAGGTACGCAAGACGCAGCGGCTCGTCGATGCCCGCCACCAGCGTTCTGAAATCGGACGAGAGGCCGGTGCTGATGGACAGCGCCCGCTCGACCAGCTCGTGCAACCGGCGGACGTGCGCCTTGACCTCCAGCGAATCCTCGGTGTTCTCCGGATGCGGCCTGATGAAGGCGCGGAGCGAATCCGATTCGCGACTGATGAGCTCGGCCCGGGCTCTGGCCACGCCCTCGACCACGACGCGCAGGCCGTCGTGACCCTTCGCCATCTGTCGGATGATGGCGACCGTGCCGACGCGCTTGAGACCTGCCGGATCCGGCTCTTCGGCCTCGTCCTCTTGCAGCAGGAGCATGACCATCCGGGATCCACCGAGCGCTCGGTTGATCGCCTCGACCGACAGCGAGCGACTGATGGCCAATGGCTGAAACGTCATGGGGAACGCCACGGTTCCTCGCAGCGGCACGACGGGCAGATCGGTGGGCAGCGGGGGCTCTGCGTCCGGCTCGGCCTCTGCCTTGGAGTCAGGCGTCATCTGTTCGTGTGGGTCCATGTGGTCCCATGTCGGTCAATGCATCAACGCGATCTCGAGCCTTCCGACAAGGGTGCCCGTGGCCGGGCGGGTCATCGCGTACTCCTGGCTGCCACGTCGACCCGCGGCGGCGGGACATCCTGATTGGCGAGCCGCCAGGCCACGCCGTACACCAGGCGACTGATGCGAGCGAGCTTCTCGTAGTCGATCTTGTCGGCGTCGTCGTCCGGCGTATGGTAGTCGCCGTGCAGACCCGTCGTGAAGAAGATCGCGGGAATCCCATGCTCCAGAAACGACCAGTGGTCGCTTCGCTTCAGGAGATTCTGCACGTGGTCGTCATATTCCATTCGGAGGGTGAGCTCCGTCGCGGCGTTCACATCGGCGACGAGCGACGCCAGTTCCGGGCTCAAGGAGTATCCCACGAGATGCAGCACGTTTCGGTTCTGGCGCGCCGTCGATCGGCGAAAGCCCCGAAAGCGCGCCTCGCCAGGGTCCCTGATCTCCTCGCTCCGGCCGACCATGTCCATGTTGAGCATGGCCACCACAGGTTCCGCGTGCGACACCGTGTTGGCCACGAAGTGCCTCGATCCGAGTGCGCCCTTTTCCTCCGCGTTCCAGCCGGCAAACAGGACCGTTCGGCGTGGTCCTCGCCCGGCGCGCGCAGCGATCGCCATCGCCTCTGCGACCTCGAGCAACGCTGCAGTGCCGGACGCGTTGTCGTCGGCGCCGTTGAAGATGCGTTGGCGCGCGTCGATGCCGTCGTGGTCCAGATGCGCCCCGACCACGATTCGCTGGGACGACAGCGCTGGATCGGACCCAGGGACGATGCCGAGCGCGTTGCGCGCCTCGACGCGCTCACGCACGACGTCGCTCCGCACCGTGACGTCACCATCCGGGAGCTCGAAGGTTGCGGGCGCGACGATTGGCTCGCCCAGGCTAGCCTGCGCCAACGCAGCATCGATCGCCCGCCGCACGGAAGTGATGGATCGCAGCGGTGCCGTCGACGCCGCCGCGAGGATCCGGTCGGCAAGGGCGATCGAGATCATCCCGACCGGCAACGTGCCGTAGTCCTCAGTGGTCGCAAGCGCGAAGCGACGCCTGCGCCCTGGGAGCTGCCGGGGCCAGACATTGTCCAGGTCGTTCAGCCGCTGTCGCGTGTCGGGATGGCCGCCGTCCGGCACGACGAGCAACGCGGCGGCGCCTCGGCTGGCCGCGGCTTGTACCTTGCTCGCGAAGCTTGCGTGCTCACTGAGCGCATCGCCGTCGAAGCGACTCGCACGGTCGCGCTCCTCTGGCTCGTGCCTCAGCACGATGACGACCCGTCCCGCGACATCGTAACCGTCGTAATCGTCGTAGCCGAGCTTCGCAGCCGAGATGCCGTATCCAGCGAAGACGATGCTGCCCTGCGCCATCCCGTTTACCGAGGCGGGCAGCGGGTAGAAGTCGCTCCCGGCTTGGTGTCGCTCCTCGACGAGCCGCCGCCCGGTCCCGACGCGGACGGCCAGGACGCTTTCCTTGCCGAGCGACCTGGACACGATGGAAAACGCCTGCTGGAAACCAGAATCCGTCGGCCGTAAGCCTGCGGCGGCGAGCCCGTGAGCCACGTATGCGCTTGCCCGTTCGTTGCCGACGTGACCGACGCCTCGTCCGGCCATATCATCGCTGGCCAGGTATTCGACGTGGGCTCGAAGGTCGTCGACGAGGATGGAGGCGAGCGCCGGCGCTGGCGGCGCGTCTGGTGCAGCCAGCGGGAGGGCCACCAGCCCGAGCAGCAGGGCGATCTGCAGAAGGGCCCCGCGCCCGCCGGGCGAGGGGGCGGCCGGCCGATCGTGGGCATTTCGGGAGTAGCTGGAGTGAGGAGGGGTGCGCACGGCCCTCCTGAGTGTAGCGCAAGCCCAGCGCCGGCGATGTTCCGGCAGGAGGGCCCCTGTCGGCCGACGTCGAACCCCGACGAAACGGTGCGCCCAATCGGGCTCGGTTCGTGTATCCTCGGCACATGGCCCGTCACGAGCGTGAATTCTTCAACGAGCGATCCGAGACGCGACCGTCGTCCGTGACCTGTCCCAAGTGCCGACACCGGGGCGAGTATCAGGTACGTTGGATTCGACGCACGAAGAAGCCGCAACTGCCTCGTGGCTCGGATGCCGACGACCGGGCGATGTATGCCAAGTTGCGCGACTACCTGGTGCGGGTCGATGACGACTTGTTCTGCGAGCGATGCCGCAGGAAGTTCGAGATTCCGTCGCACCAGTCCATCCAATTCCTGTCCTGACGGCCCGAGACTGGTTGAGCTGGTCAGTAGATCCCTGGCAAGATCCGCCACCTGACCCCCGACACGTACGCCCGGTAGGCGTCGCCGTACTCCCGCTCGAGCGACCGCTCCTCCCAAGGTATGGCCAGCATCACGTAGGTGGTTCCGAGGCCGACGACCAGGAGTCGGTCGATCGTCATGGTGGGAGCGCCCCACAGCATCAGGAGCCCGCCCAGGTAGATCGGGTGTCTCACCACTCGGTAGAGGCCGCGTGCCTCGAGTGAGGCGGTGGGTCTGCGCGAACGGGTCGAACTGCCGGCCCCGGCGCCAAACGCGTCCCGAATCTGAGTGAGGCCTACGAGTGCCAACGGGTCCATCCGGGAACCGGCGCGCACGAGGATCAGGAGGCCTGTCGCTTGCAAGACGTGGCCGACCATCCGGCCAGGCAGACCGAACTGGTACGCCAGTCCCGGAATCCTTGCCCACGCCCAGCACGTCAGTGCCAGCAGGAGGCTGGCGATCCACACGTAGGTTGCTCGCTCCAGATGTGCGGACAGCACACGCGAGATCCAGCGTTTGGCGCGGGTCCGGGCCATGACGCTGTGATGCGCGGCGAACGCCGTGAAGAGCGCGAGATTCCAGCCGAGGCTGGCAACCAACTCAGCCGTCGCGCCGGTGGAGGCTGTCGTCGTCCGCAACTGGACGCTGAAGAAATAGACGAAGTACGCCAGGGACGCGACGGCGCCGACAGCCGCCGATCGCCCGTAGAGCAGGTGCCAGGTTCGGAGCAAAAGCATCACGGAAGGCGAGAAATCGCTGTCGACGACCGTATCATAGGGGTCGATTGTCGGGATGGCCGGCGTGTCGATCGAGCCGCCTCAGTCGGCGTCGACGAAGTAAAGAGCGTCCAGGCAGGCGCCCACGTTCCGGGTTCCATCGCGGACGGCGACGGCCTCGCTCAGGATCTCGATCGTTGTCGCGTCGCCGCGGGGACGGCATCCGTCGAGCGGAAGGGTCTGCACCCAGCCGCCAGCCGGTACGCGCGCGTCGAATAACTCGCAACCGTCCAGGAGAATCCGAAGTGGCGAGTTGCCTGGTCCGGATCTCACGATCGAGATCCGCAGGGCCTCGGGCGGTCGGGACGGGTCGAGCGTGGCCACGATTCGGCCGTGGCCGTCGGTGCAGCTCACCAGCCGATCGCCGATCCATTCCTGAAAATGGAATCCCGAGACCCGGACACCGCCGGCGGTCGCCGATGCCTCCAGCGCAAGATTCCGCGGCCGCACGGCGCTCGACCTCGGCGATGCGAGAGATAGTCGGAGGTTGCCTGCGACGGACTCGACCGCGAAGATGGCGACATCGTTGTTGCCAGGGCGGAACGAACGCGGGGCGACTATCGCCGACCAGCGCTTGCGTCCACCCGTGTCGCCGCGGCTCACACGAGTCGTCGCTCGAATGACACCGTTGACAGCGACGGCGAGGTCCAATGGGTGGCTGGCGGTCACTCCGTCGACCCATCCGCTGATTCGCGCCGGGATGAGGTCTCCGTCCGGATCGACCCCGACGAATAGGCTCGGTGAGTCGAGCGTCACCGTGATGGCGGAGGATGCCGACTGGGTGGCCTCCGAGACGCTCCGGCCAACGAGCTGGGTGTGGGGTGCCAGCCGGGGCGCTTGATAGAGGTCGCCCGATGTGCCCAAGGCGTCGAGTTTGTAGGCGACGGCGTCGGTGAGATCGAGCGGATGTTCCACCTCGAACCACTCACGACCGCCGTCGTAATAGACCCGCTTGGTGGACCGGATGGGAGCGTCGACGGAGAGGAGCGAGCGTCCGTCGATTGGCCACGGGATCTCCTGTTCCAGCACGTTGGCGATCGTCGGCAGGATGTCGGTCTCGGCGTTCGTGTCATCCACCCGCCGACCGGAGTGCCCAGGTGGTTTGACGAACATCGGCACGGCCATGAGCTCGGCCCGATTCTGGGACGACATCTCCCGGAAGGACAGACCGGGTCTGAAGCTGGCGCCGTGATCCGAGGTCACGACGAGGAGTGTCCGGTCGTACAGGTCGACCGCGCGCAACCGCTCCACGAGTTCGCCGAGGAGCGTGTCCACGAAACCCAGCTGGAGCATGTGTTGCTGGTAGCTCTGCGCCGCCAGCAGGCTCTCGCCGCTCCACCGTCCCTGTTCCAGCCCCGGCAGGATTTGAGAAGTGACGAAGGCTTGCCCGGACGGCAAGTACTCGTAGGGCTCGTGGGGCAGGAGGACGTGCAGGAAGTGCAAGACGGGCTCGTCGCTCGCGCCGATTGACCGAATCCAGGCCCGTGGCCCGACGCGCCGGTCCTCGGCGCGTCGAGCGCCCCATCGGGCGTGCAGGCTGAACTCCCCGAAATCCTTCCAGCTCTGGGTGATGGTGGGCAGTGTCGATGACAGCGTCGACGGTACCGCGAGGTGCCCGTAGACGACCGCGAGGTCGGCGAGGGCTCCCGTGACGCGCTCGAGCCACGGCGATCCCTGTCGCTCGCAGACACCGGGCGGACACAGCGCGGTGACCGGTTCGAACGCATTGACCCGGTACGTGCCGCCAACGAGCGTGAAGAGATTCTCCGGGTGGTCGTCGGCCGTCGGGAGTCGCGAAGATGACGGATAGCGGCCCGTCAGGATGGCCGGCAGCGCAAACTCGGTGAAGTGTCCGACCGACGAGGCGTTGCGAAGCCACACGCTGTCGTGCGACAAGGCCGAGAAGTGCGGATAGCGCGTGTCCACATCTCCGTTCCCGTCGAGCAGCGAGACGAGCGGTAACTGATCGAAGACCACGACGACGACCGGAGGGGTCCGGCCCGGGCGCCCAATCGGCGTTTGGAGAGCCCCGTTGGGTGCCAGCAGGCCGGCGATCGGCGCTCTGGTCAGAAACAGCAAGGGCAGCAGGACGATCCCGACCGACACGAGCGTCAGGACCTGGCGAACCGCCGCCGATCGACAATATGCGAGCGTCGCGGCGATGCCGAAGGCTGTCGCCGCGACGGTCCAGCCGACCGCGGTCTGATCGACCGCTTGCTTCACGAGCATCAGAAAGAAGATCGCCAGCAGCGCCGCGAACCCGGCGCGCTCGATCCAGGTTTGTGGCCCCGGTCCGAACCGACCGGCGACGCGGGCGAACAGGACGAGCACGCTCGGCACGGCCAGGACCAGCAGGACGGCCAGAAGCACGATGTCGAGCGGCTGGAGACGATGCGCGACGAAGAACTCGGGGTCTCGTGCCAGCACGTCGTAGAGCGGCTGAGCCACGACCAGCGCCGACAGCCCGAACAGGTGAAGCACCCGCGGCTCCACGTCGGCAGGGGACATGCGCCGTGTCGCCGCCTCCTGACCGCTCACGACGACGTCGCTCCGTGTCGAGCCCGTGACACGCGGGGGCGGGCGTAATAGAGGACGCGGCGTCCGGACGGGAGCGGCTGCCGCGTCACGATGTGGAATGAGGACTCGAGCGCTCGCTGCAGGGCTGACTCGTCGTAGTCCTCGTAACGCTCTTCCTTGTGCCGAAGAAGCCGCTTCACCATGTGGTCGTCACGGCCGACCCATTCGATAACGATGCTGCCTCCGAGCTCGCCCAGCCAGCCGATGACATCGTCGAGCGGAATGTTGGCGGTGATGACCAGATGGTGCAGCAGCGCGAGCGCCAAGGTCAGATCCGGGGCCCCACGGCGCTCGAGCGACCGACGCTCCAGCCCGCGCCACCCCAGGTTGGGCGAAGGGTCAGCGAGATTACTGATGAGCGGAAGGATGTTGGAGATGCCGTCGTCCTCGAGGTCTTGGTAGAGGCGTTCGATGACTGCCGGATCGGCGTCCAGCGAGATCACGTACCGGGCGGAGCCGGCAGCGAGCTTCGAGAAGGTACCCGTGTTGCAGCCCAGGTCCCACACCAACCCTGGTCGCTCGGCGACCACGGCGCGTCGCACCACGTCCAGCTTCGCGTTCGCATCGGCCTCCTCGTAGCTGTTCTCCGTTGCGTAGTCCAGCCAGCCCGAGCCCTTCGGCGTGTGGGACAGCGACCGCACGAGCTTCGTGAGGCTCTTGACGTTGGCCTTGATGAGGGCCGAATTGAAGCCGGCCTGGTGGAGATCGGCTTTCAGGTCGCGGTCCGTGGCGGCGAACGCCGACGCCGCCTTGGCCTGGAGGTAGACGTGTGTCAAGACCCCGGGGCGCATGCAGTCGCGCATGGACATGATCTGCCGGCAGTGTTCCGGCGTGATCCCGTCGAGGCTGCCGCGCAACCACGGTTGGAACGGAAGACCCTTGTAGGCCTGCAGCATGAGCGGATACAGAAAGAGCTGGCAGAACTGTCGATAGCCTGTCCACGGCTCGCCGGCGCCTAGCCGCTCGAATGAGGCGATGTCGATGAAGACGGGCGTGGCGCCTCGCCACTGGACGTTGAACGGGGAGGAGTCCTTGAGGATGAGGCCTTCGTCGAGGGCCGCACCGAGCAACTCCAGATGGAGCAGGGCTGCGGCTCGAAGCATCCCGAACGTCCACTCGAACGGATACGAGACGAAGGGAATCACTTCGTGCTTGAGGACGGCGGCCCAGGGCGAGCCGCTGGCCGGCGGACGCACGTCGACGTCGGCGCGCTCGGTCCGCACGATGCGACCGTCCGTCTGGAACCGCCGGAAGAAGCGCGTCGAGGACAGGCACTCCCATTCCTCGAGCGCTCGAACGTTCAGGCTCCGGTAGACGGCATCGTGACCGTGGAACACGCGGGCGTTTCGATCGCGAAAGGAACCGGGCTCGAACCCATGCTCGGTCATGACTGTCGCGTCGCTGCGCCGGCCGCCTGGGAAGGGGTGGGCTACGTGTGGTTCCGGTGCTATCGGGGTTCCTGGCCGTGGCGGCCTGATAGCCGAGAGGTCAATCGCTGCCAGAACATCCTGAGGACGACGGCCCCGGCCGCGACGCCCCCGAGGAGTAACTGGATGAGCATGCTCCCGCTGCCCGGGTCGAGATACGCCTGCAGAGGTGCCTCGAGCATGATCATCATGAGCCCGAAACCTACGAGAAGAGTGAGCGCTCTCGGCATGTCAGCGTGAGTCCTTCCACGTTCATTCGACGCCACGACAATCCTAAGTATACACGACTGGCACGGTACACAGATCGATCCACGCACTTGGATACTGACTCCAGGCCACGGCAGGCATGTTGCCGTCTGAATTTACGGAGTCGGCCTGCACCCGGACGGTGGGGGCAGGTCCACCGGTGGCATCGACGCCGGGTTATACTGAGAAATGCAGCGTATGAGCGACGAGTGGGAATCGACCAGGCCAGCCCGGCGGGTCGCGTCTCTCGTGACGGCGGCGGTCGTCGTGGCACTGGTGACGCCAGGCGTCCCGGCCGCGTCGGCGCCAGCGCCTCAGGCGCTGGCCGGTTGGGAATTCGTTGACGAAGCGACGCGGCGGATCGGGCGTGGGCAGTACGACGAGGCGCTCGAGTTGGCGCAGTCACGGCCCGCCCGCGACCCGGACGCAGCGGCGATTCTGGCGCGTCTGGACCTGTCGCGTGGCCGGTACGAGGAGGCCGAGTCGCGTCTCGTGGCGGCGGTCGAGTTCGACCGCGAGGGCGAAGCGGCGGTCGAGCTCGGCGCGCTGTACCTGACGCTCGGCCGGCGCGCGGAGGGCGTCGGTCTGCTGCGACCGATCGTCGCGGCGGCCGCGACATCGCGGTTGCTGCCCGACATCTATCGTGGCGCTCGAGCGGCACACGCGCTGGGCCTGTTCCGCGACGCGAACAAGTACTTCAGGCTGGCCGCGTCGATCGTGCCGAGGGATGCCGGGGTCAATACAGCCTGGGGCGACCTCTTCCTCGAGAAGTACAACACCAAAGAGGCCGTCGCGTCCTACCAGGCGGCTCTCCAGGCGGACGGCGAATGGTCGCAGGCGCATCTCGGTCTGGCCCGTGCCATCAGTGACAGTAATAGCGCGGCGGCCCGAGCGGCCGCTGAACGCGCGCTCGAGATCGACGAGTATCTCGTGGGTGCGCATGTCGTGCTTGCCCAGCTGGCGCTGAACGACAGCCAGCGCGACGAGGCGCGAGCGGCGCTCGCGCGAGCCGCGGACGTCGACCCGCGTAGTCTGCCGGTACTGTCGCTGTTGGCGGCCACGGCGTACCTCGAGGATGAGACCGCGGAGTTCGAGCAGCATGCGGCGGCCGCGTTGGCAATCAATCCGGTCTACGGCGAGGTGTTCCGGGTGGCCGGAGAGCAGGCGGCGCGCAACTACCGTTTCGCCGAGGCGGCGGCGCTGGTCCGCCGAGGTCTGGAGATCGATCCGGACGACACTCGCGCGCATGCCGATCTTGGGGTGCATCTCCTCAGAACCGGAGACGAGGCCGAGGCCCGCGTGTCGCTCGAGCGCGCATTTCGCGACGACCCGTACGACGTGGTCACCTACAACTTGCTGGGCCTGTTCGACAGCCTCGAGAAGTTCGTCACCGTCCGAGAAGGTGATCTCGTGGTGCGCATGCATGCCGACGAGGTGTCCGTCCTTCAGGAGTACGCGTTGCCACTCGCGCAGGAGGCCTTGGCTGCGCTGTCGGAGCGCTACGCGTTCACCCCCACGGGGCCGATCCTGATCGAGATTTTTCCGAAGCACGACGACTTCGCCGTACGCAATGTCGGCTTGCCGGGCATGATCGGCGCGCTCGGGGCCTGCTTCGGCCGTGTCGTGACGATGGACTCGCCCAAAGCCAGACCGCCGGGCAGCTTCAGCTGGGGAGCCACGCTGTGGCACGAGTTGGCTCACGTGATCACCCTGCAGATGTCCAATCAGCGGGTGCCGCGATGGCTCACGGAGGGGCTGTCGGTGTTCGAGGAAAAGCGGGCGCGCCCCGAGTGGGGGCGTGAGATGGAAATCACGTTCGCGCAAGCGATCAACGAGGGCGTGGTGCTTCCGCTCGAGGAGCTCAACGCCGGCTTTACCAAGCCCGAAACGATCTCGCTCGCCTACTTCGAGGCGTCGCTCCTGGTCGCCCATCTGATCGATCGGTTCGGCGAGCCGGCCATTCACGAGCTGCTCGGCGCCTACGGCGAGGGACTCGAGACGGACGCGGCGCTCCAACGAGTCCTAGGGGAGACGCTCGCCGATCTGCAAAGTGGATTCGATGCGTCGCTCGAGGCGCAGTTCGGCGAGCTGCGTCGCGCGCTGCGTCGCGTCATGCAGGACGGTCAAGAGTACCGGCTGCCCGACATGCAGATACTTGCCGCGGAGAATCCCGGTAGCTACCCCCTCCAGCTGGCGCTCGGGCGGACGCGCCTGCAAGGCGGCGACCTCACGGGCGCGATCGAGGCGTTCACCGCGGCCGTGCGTCTCGTGCCCATGGCGGCCGGTGAGGGGAGCGCACGAGCGTTGCTCATCGACGCGTATCTGCAGCGGGGCGACCGCCAGCAGGCGATGGCCGAGCTGGAGGCGCTGCTGGCCTACGACCACACGGACGTCGAGGCGGCCCGGCAACTGGCGGGGCTAGCCGAGGCCGAAGGCGACGACGATCGTCGATGGCTCGCCTACGAACGAATCATCGCGATCGACCCGTTCGATGCCTCGCGGCACGGTGCGCTGGGTCGAATGGCGCTGGATCGCAGTGAGCCGGAGATCGCGGCCCGGGAGTTCCGGGCCGCGCTGGCCAGCCAGCCGGTGGACCCGGCCGCGGCTCACTGCGACCTCGCCGAGAGCTACGTTCGCCTCGGACGATTCGATGACGCCCGGCGTCAGGCACTGAGCGCTCTCGAGATCGCGCCGACCTACGAGCGAGCTCAGGAGCTGTTACTGGACATTATCGACAGGGCGCCGTGATCTCGAAACGCGATTCGACCGTGGCCCGTCGTACCCCGTCCGTGCGTCGGCGGCTCCGTCGCCTGGCGACCGTGACGATCGGTCTCGGATGCTTCGCCGGAGCGGTCGTCGGCACGGCGGCGCAGCCTGCCGGGCGGGGTGGTGAGCGGTTCGACGGGCTGCAATGGACGTTCGTCAGGGTGCGCTACAACGCCTGGACTGCGCAGGGGCCCTCGCGTGGCTACTTCGGCGACCCGTGGGCGATCGACGCGCCGGCCGCCGAACAGAACCTGTCGCGCCGTCTCCAGACGGTGACGTCCATCAAGGTGAACGACCCAATTGTGCTCACGCTCGGGGATCCGCGACTGTGGGAACATCCGTGGCTCTATTTCGTGGAGCCTGGCAACCTGCGGCTGCTGGAACAAGAGGTGCCGATCCTTCGGCAGTTCCTGCTGCGGGGGGGGACGGCGACGTTCGACGATTTCCACGGCCCGATCGAGTGGGCCAACCTGGAGCGCGAGCTGAAGCGGGTCTTTCCCGATCGGGCGGTCGTGGACCTGGACGAGGACCATCCGATTTTCAGCTGTTTCTACGCGGTCGATCAATACCCGCAGATCCCAGGACTCGGCTCGTTCTTCAACGGTCGCACATGGGAAAAGGGCGGCTACGTGGCGCGGTTGCGGGCGGTGCTCGACGACGATGGTCGGCCGATGGTCCTGATTAACTGGAACACTGACATGGGTGACGGCTGGGAATGGTCGAATGCTCAGGACTATCCGGGCTACATCAAGTACACCGCCCAGGCGTATCGCATGATGATCAACGAGATCATCTACGCCCTGACGCATTAGGCCCCGGTAGTTCGAGGACCAGCGCAAACAGAGCGCCCGCCGACGGCCCGGCACGGCGCACGAGGTAGGCATCCCATGGAGCAGTCGTCGGACCTGGAAATTGCCGCAGGCGCCGAGAAGGTGGCGGAGGGGCGCGCGCGTATCCTGAGCGAATTGCGCCGCGTCATCATCGGGCAGGACGAGGTCATCGACCTGGTCTTGACGGCATTGTTTACCGGCGGACACTGCTTGATTACTGGCGTGCCGGGTCTGGCCAAGACGTTGCTCATCAAGACGGTGGCCGAGATTCTCGACCTCACGTTCAAGCGGATCCAATTCACGCCCGACCTGATGCCCTCCGACATCACGGGGACGGAAATCCTCGACGAGGATGGTGGGCATCGCGCGCTGCGGTTCGTGAGCGGGCCAATCTTCGCCCAGATCGTTCTGGCCGACGAGATCAACCGCACCCCGCCAAAGACGCAGGCGGCACTGCTCGAGGCGATGCAGGAGTATCACGTCACGGCCGCCGGCCGGACGTACCAGCTCGAGCGCCCGTTCTTCGTGTTGGCCACCCAGAACCCGATCGAGCTCGAGGGCACCTACCCGCTCCCGGAGGCGCAGCTCGATCGTTTCATGTTCGACATCGTCATCGACTACCTCTCGGAGGATGACGAGGTGGCCGTCGTGACGCAAACGACCGGGTCCGATCAGGAAACCCCGACCCGCTCGCTGAGTGGCGCCGACATCCTGGAGTTCCAGCGCATCGTGCGGCAGGTCATCGTGTCGGAGGAGGTCGCGCGCTACGCGGTGCGGTTGGTGGATGCCTCCCGGCCGCACCGGTCGAACAGTTTCGACTTCGTCGAGAAGTGGGTGAAGTGGGGAGCAGGCCTGCGCGCCTCGCAGTCCCTGATCCTCGGGGGCAAGGCGCGGGCCCTCATGCACGGCCGCTATCACGTGGCGGTGAATGACATCAAGGCGCTCGCCTTGCCGATCATGCGGCACCGCGTCGTGACGAATTTCTACGCCGAATCCGAGGGCATCAACTCGGATCGGATCGTCGAGCGCCTGCTGGAGGCGGTCCCGCCACCCCAGAGCGGGATGTAGATGGCCCGGACCGTCCAGACCCCGGAGCTGCGCTATCTGGATCCGGCGGTGATCGCGCGCATCGGCTCGATGGAGCTCCGGGCGCGAACGATTGTCGAAGGCTTCCTGGCCGGATTGCACCGCAGCCCCTACAAGGGCTTCAGTATCGAGTTTGCCGAGTATCGCCAGTACATGCCCGGCGACGATTTGTCGACGATCGATTGGAAGGTGTATGCGCGCAGCGACCGGTACTATGTCAAGAAGTATGAGCAAGAGACCAACCTGGAGTGCCATGTCCTGCTCGATGTGAGCGGCTCCATGGGCTACTCGTCCGGTCCCGTGACGAAGCTCGAGTACGGGACGTACTTGTCCGCGGCCCTCGCATATCTCATCAACAAGCAGCGCGACTCGGTCGGACTGATGGCCTTCGACGAACGGGTCGTGTCGATGTTGCCGGCCAGCAGCCGTCCCGGCCACCTGACCGCCATGCTCGCGTCGCTCGACAACCTGACGATCGGGCATCGATCGGACGTTTCCAAACCGCTGCACCTGCTGGCCGAGATACTCGTGAAGCGGGGCATGGTCGTCCTGGTGTCCGACCTCCTCGACGAGCCCGAACGTGTCATTACCGGACTCAAGCACCTGCGCTTCAAGGGGTCAGATGTCGTGGTATTCCACGTCCTGGATCACGCCGAACTTACATTTCCCTTCGATCGCGCCGCCCGCTTCACGGACCTGGAGACGGATGACGAGGTCCTGGCTGTGCCGTCCGCCGTGCGCGACGAGTACCTGAGCGAGTTGCAGGCCCTCATCGAGCGTTACGAGCGCGAGCTGCGAGTGGCTGGGATCGACTATCAGTTGCTCGACACGTCTCGCCCGCTCGATTTCGCACTGCTGGCGTACCTGTCGACGCGCGAGCGCCTGTACTGAAGACAGTCACGACGACACGATTACCATGCTGGGCTTCTCGTTCCTGTTCCCTGCGTTCTTGATCGGGGGTCTGGCCGTTGCGGTCCCGATCATTCTTCATCTCCTCAAGCGCGAGGCGGCACCCAAGTTGTCGTTCAGCGCTGTCAGGTTTCTCAAGCGGGCACCGGTCGACCAAACCCGTCGGCAGCGGCTGCGAGAGCTACTCCTGCTGGCATTGCGTGTGGCCGCTCTGCTCCTCCTGGCGCTCGCCTTCGCGCGGCCCTACCTCGGCGGTGCCGCCGCCGGTTCGTCGCCCGTGACCCTCGTGCTCGTGGACACGTCGCTCAGCGTGTCGGCGCCGGCGCAGCTGGAGATGGCCAGGCAGCTTGCCCGGGACGCGATCGAGCGGGCACCGGTCGGTCACCGGGTGGGCGTGGTGACCTTCGATGATGATGTCGCTGTGGCGGTCGAGCCGTCACCCGATCGCGCGGCGTCACTGGCGGCCATCGCGGCGCTTCAACCAGGGTTCGGAGGCACCCGTTTCGCTCCCGCACTGAATCGTGCCGGCGAGATGATCGGCGGCGGTGACGGGAGTGTGACCATCGTGACCGACCTGCAGCGGTCGGGCTGGGACCCCGCAACGATCGGGGTGCTTCCGGAGGGTGTGACAATCGACGTGGCCGCGATCGACCCCGTCGTCGGCAACCTCTCGGTAGAAGACGCGCGCGACGGTGGACGGGAGACGGTGGTCACCCTTCGACACATGGGAATGGCCCCGACCGCGTCGCGGCTCACCGTGGCGCTCGATGACGAGGTGCTCGCCGAGGTGGACGCCGAGTGGGCGGCCGATGGGCTGACCGACATCGCCGTACCGACGATCTGGCCGGTGCAAGGCAATCTCTCCATCAGCGTGACGGACCCGGAGGGCTTGGCCGGAGATGACACACGATTCTGGGTCACCGATCCCCCGGCCCCGACCGACGTGCTCGTCGTCGGCGCGACCGGCGTCCCGGCCGATGACGCCTTCTATCTCGTCAGTGCACTCACGGCGGCGGGAGCGGAGAGCCGCTTCGCCGTAGCCGGCACGACCGGCGCCGAAGTGGCCGACCAGGCGGGCTCGCTCGATTCGGCTGCGGCCGTCGTGCTTGCGTCCACCCGTGCGCTGGACCGGGCCGGCTGGCAGGCGCTGTCGAGCTACGTCCGGGCCGGCGGCGGTCTCTTCATCGCCTTCGGACCCGACGTCGACCCTGGAGTCGTGACGCAGATCCTCGATGTCGAGTCCGCGTTGGACATCGAGACGAGCGCGTCGACAACGGCCGGTGTCACCTTTGCACCCGCCGACGTCCGCCATCCGATCTTCCGGCCATTCGCAGCCCTGGCGGCGAATTTGGGTCAGGTTCGGTTCGAGCGGACGATAAGAATGAGTGAGACCCCAGGCGAGAATGTTCGGGCACTTGCCAGATTTAGTGACGGCAGCGCGGCGTACGTCGAGCGAACCATGGGGTCGGGTCGTGTGCTGGTACTCGGGTCGGACACCGAGAATGCATGGAACGACTTCCCGCTGCACCCGAGCTTCGTGCCTTTCGTGCACGAAACGATTCGCTATCTCACGCAGGACCGGGGAGCCAGCGCGGCGTTCGTCGTCGGCGAGCGCCCGCCAGGCACATCGCCGGAGCCGGGCATCGTGCTGGACCCGCGCACCGGACGTAGCGTCGCCATCAACGTCGATGCGCGGGAGTCGGCGCTGGAGCGCATGACGGAGGAGGAGTTGCTGGGTTCCATTCGACGCGTCGATCGGGTGGCCCTGGCGGCGCAGGATTCCGGGAACGCGGAGCTCGAGAATCAGCAAGCGTGGTGGCGCTACGGGCTGCTCCTCATGCTGGTCGCGCTCGCTGCGGAAGGACTCGTCGGGGCGCGGGTGAAGTAAGCAAAGGGTGACGTGACCAAGTAGGATAAGGTGGATGCTGCAGTGTTTTCCAGACTCCCAATGGACCGAGGTCGGATGAGCAGGACTGCCGGACATGGGTGACGACGGCTTGGGCCAACCGATCGAACCGCTCGATCCGCGACAGGCGGTCTGGTCGCTGCTGGGGCGCGTCAGGCGTCGCTGGCTGAGTTCCGCCCTGGCGGGTGCGACGGCGCGCGCAGCCCTTGGCGCGTCGGCCGTCGTCGCCTTGGGTGTGGCGATCGAGTGGGCGGGAGCACCGGTCGGGATGACGCTGCTCGCGCTCGGCGCGTCGGCGGTCGCCGGTTCTCTGCTGGTTGTTGGCTGGATGCTGTGGCCCCTCCGAGCACGGCCGTCGAACCGTCGGGTGGCGCGATTCATCGAGGAGCACCGGCCGGATCTGGAGGACCGGCTGGTGTCGGCCGTCGAGGGCTGTGAAGGCGACGAGCCGTCGGGGGCGTTTCAGCACCTGCTCGTCGCCGATGCAGCCCGCCGCGCGCCGGAGATCGACCCGGCCACCATCGTGCGGAGCGAAGGCCTTCGCGCCGCGCTCGTGAAGGCAGGCGCTGCGGTCGCGGTTCTGGCGTTGGTACTGTTCCTGGCCCGCGATTCCGCGGGTCGCGCCGTGCAGGTCTTGTGGCTCTATGCGTTTCCGACGTCCGTCGCGCTCGAGGTGACGCCTGGCCATGCGCGCGTACCCACCGGAGAGCCCCTGCGGATCGAGGCTCGCCTGACGGGTGGTCCGGGTTCGACAGGCGGCGCGATTCCGGTGCTGACGATCGACGATGGCGGGGAGATTCGGCTCGCCGACATGCGCCGATCGGGCGAGGGATTCGACTTCGAGATCGCGGCGATCGCGGGTGACTTTACTTACCGGGTGTCGGCTGGAAACACCCAGTCGGCGGTATATCGGGTGGAGGCGTTGCGCCCGCCGACGGTCGAGCGCATCGACGTGCACTACCAGTACCCCGCGTTCACCGGTCTCGCACCGCGAGTGGAGGAGGACGGCGGAGATATCTACGCGCCTGCCGGTACGACGGCACGAGTCGTCGTGCATCTCGACAAGCCGGTCGATAGCGGAGTACTGACGTTGCAGGGCGGGCGCGAGGTTGTCTTCACGGGCGACGCGGACGTCCTCGAGGCTTCGCTCGACGTGACTGACGATGGCTCGTACCGCGTGGCGTTGGTCGATCTCGACGGTCTGACGAATCCGGGCGACACCGAGTACTTCATTCGGATCATGAACGACCGGCCACCCGAGGTACGGATCGTTCGCCCCGGATCCGACCGTCAGATCACGTCGCTCGAGGAGGTCGTGATCGAGGCTCGGGCAGACGACGACTACGGCATCGCCCGCTTCGAGCTCGTCTACTCGGTGCGAGGTCAGGCCGAGCGGGTCGTACCGCTGGGCGGTCGACACGGCGCCACGACGATGAATGGCCGCGACACGCTGTTCGTGGAGAACCTGGGCGTTCAGCCCGGCGACTTCATCACGTATTACGCGAGGGCGCGGGATGTGAGCCGCGCCAAGCGGTCGAGCGAGGCGCGAAGTGACATCTTCTTTCTCGACGTGAAGCCGTTCGAAGAGGAGTTCGTTGCGGCGCAGAGCCAGTCAATGGCGGGCGCAGCCGGCGGTGGCTCTCTGGATGACCTGGTGGCCGCTCAGAAGGCCATCATCGTCGCGACCTGGAAGCTGGAGCGGCGGTCGACGGGCGGACGGTCGGCGGAAGACATCGGCGCCGTTGCTCGCGCCCAGGGAGAGCTGAAGGAGCGCACGGAAGCAGTCGCAGCGGAGATGGCTGGCCTGCGTCGCCGGCGGTCGTCCCGAGGTGGTGCGGCCGACGAACCCCTGGCGTCGCCGCTGGCGTCGGCGGTCACGGCGATGGGCCGCGCGCAGGCGTCCCTCGACAAGCTTCGGACAGCCGAGGCGCTCCCGGGCGAGATGGAGGCGCTCAACCATCTCCTCAAGGCCGATGCCGAGATCCGCCGCCGACAGGTCGCGCGTCAGCAGGCACAAGGCGGGGGGTCGGGATCGTCGGGCGCACAGCAGGATCTCTCTGCCCTGTTCGACCGCGAGTTACAGCGAGAGCAGGAGACGAATTACGAGACACCCAACCGCGGCGGCAGTTCCGAGGCGGAGTCGGAGAGCGAGGCCCTGCAGAGAGTCCGGGAGCTCGCTCGACGCCAGGATGAGCTCGCCCGGCAACAGCGCGAGATGGCCCGGGAACGCGACAACCTCACCGACGAGGAGGTCAAACGCCGGCTCGAGCGTCTGACCCGCGATCAGATGGAGCTGCGACAGCAGGCCGAGGAGTTGGCCCGGCAGCTCGCGCGCCAGCAGGAGGGCAGTCAGTCTCAGTCGGCCTCGTCACGGACCGGTCAGCAACAAGGTGGACAGCAGAGTCAACCACCGGGGCAGCCGCAAGGCCAGCAGGGCCAACAAGGTGCCGAGCCCTCCGGGCAGACGAGTCCAGGCGGCGACTCCGGTGGGGACCGGATGGGCGATGCACTCGAGGAGATGCGCCGAGCGACGAGCGAATTACGGCGTCAGGATCCCACCGAAGCCAGCGCGCGCGCGGACCGCGCGCTGGGGGCACTCCGGCGCCTCGAGCGGCAGCTGGCCGGCGGCCAGCCCGACCAGCAGCGTCGAGAGTTCGGCGAGCTCCAGCTCGAGTCTCAGCAAGTCGCCGAGGCGCAGCGGGGCATCGCACGAGAGGGCGAGGCGCTCGACCCGGGGACCCCCAACGGCGACTCGATGCGCCGCCTGGCGGGTGAGAAGGAGCAGCTGGCCGATCGCGTCGATGCGCTGACGGAGCGACTCGAAGCCCTCGGGCGAAATCTCGGTGACGCCGACTCGCGGGCTGGCGACGCCGGCGCCGATTTGGCGCGTGAGGGCGTCAGTCGCCGGATGCGGGATTCGGCCACCGCGCTTCGCCGCGACGAACGCTCGGCGCGAGATATCGACGGTGACCCCGGAAGCGAATCTTCCACGACCGACCAGGGTGAGGCGGATCGGGCGGATGGTGCGAGCGACGTGGCTGGACCGATGTACACGGGCCGCATGGCGGACGATGACGAACGACTCGCACAAACGCTCGAACGCATTGCACGGCGGATGGGAGCGTCCGGCGAGGCCGGGGAAGCGGAGGTCGACGACCTGTCGGAGCGTCTCGAACGCTTGGGCGAGATGCGCGAGCGCCTCGATGCGCTCGAAGCGGAGCTGGCCCAACGGACGCGAGTGAATCCGTCTGGGTCCGCGACGGATGAGGCCGCGCGGGGTGTGGAGTCGGCCGACGGCCAACCGGCGGGCGATGGCGATCAGGCCAGCGTGGGAGATCTGGAGCAGGCGTACCGCCGTCAGCTCCAGCTCACGATGGAGATGATGGCGGAGCTGCAAGGCAACGGAACGCCCGGCGGCTCAGGTCGGAGCACGCCCGAGGGCCAGCGGGCGAGCGTATCCGCACCGGGGACCGAAGCGTCCAAGCAGGATTTTGCGAGTTGGGACGAACTGCGTCGTGACGTCGCGCTCTCCCTTGATCGGCTCCAGGCCTCGCTGTCGCAACGGCTGGAGGCACGCGAATCCGAGGATCGATTGAACGCGGGCGACGATCAGGAGATGCCCGGGGACTATCGAGCCCTTGTGTCGAAATACTATCAGGCACTCGCTGCCAAGAAGCCCTAGGCTGTGACCCGATCGGGCCCACGCCCGCCCGAACGCCACGCGGGCCCAGCGGCGGAGCCGCACGCGCCATGACGTTTGCAAGCCCCTTGCCCTGGTGGGTCGTGCTGCCGGCGATCGCGACCGCCGCGCTGGTGGCCTATCGCGCCTACCTGCCGTCGGCGGGCACCATGCCGCCCCGATGGCGATTCGCGCTCATCGGGCTGCGCTTCGGAATCCTTCTCTTGCTCCTCCTGTTCTTCATGCGGCCGGTCGTCGTGCTGCCCGCGCAAGGCACGCGCGACGCCGTGGTGGCGGTCCTCATTGACGCGTCGAGGAGCATGCGCATTGCGGACGCGGATGGCGACACACGCCTGGCGCGGGCCGTCAGTCTCGTCGGAGATACGATCCTCCCTTCCCTGCAGCAGGAGTTCACGGTCGAACTGCACACCTTCGGAGATCAGCTGACTCCGGCGGACCTCGGGCGGATCGACGCGGGTGACCGTCGCAGCGACCTCCAGGGAGCATTGCTGGCGACTCGTGAGCGCTACGGGGATCGGGCGCTGGCCGGCGTCGTCGTCGTGTCGGACGGGGGGGATACCGGTGTCGAGGATGTGGCGGACGCGCTCGCGTTTTCGGGCGAGCCGGTGTTCGCGGTCGGCGTCGGGTCGTCTGCGTTTCAGACCGACCGGGAGGTCCTCAGCGTAACCGCGGGTGCTGCCCCGCTCGAGGATTCCGTCGTGCAGCTGAACGCGTCGGTGGTGAGCCACGGATTCGCTGACACGCCGTTCGAGGTGCGGGTGCTGGAGAACGGACGATCGGTCCACGTTCGGCGGGTATCTCCGGTTGCTGACGGGTCGCCGATTCGAGCGGTCTTTCAGGTGTCACCGGCGAAGGATGCCGCCACCGTCTACACGATCGAGATTCCGCACGCCCCATCCGAGCTCGTCGCCGAGAACAACAGGCGCAGCCTGCTCGTGGAGCCCCCGGGGCGACGCCGGCGCGTCCTCCTGCTCCAGGGGGCACCTGGCTACGAGCACAGCTTCCTGCTGCGTTCCTTGGCGAGTGATTCCGGACTGGAGACCGATACGGTCGTGCGCAAGGGGGTCAACGACGTCGGCCATCCGACGTTCTACGTCCAGGCCACGCCGGACCGCAGCGCGTCGCTCGGGTCAGGCTTTCCAGAATCGCGTGCGGCGCTCTTCGGATACGACGCCTTGATCCTGGCAAACGTCAGCGCAGACCTGCTCAGCCTCACGCAGCTCCAGTGGGTCTCGGAGTTCGTGTCGAGGCGGGGCGGGGGTCTGCTGGTCCTCGGCGGTCTGTCGTTCGCCGGCGCCGGCTTTGCCGGAACGCCGGTGGCCGACCTGCTGCCGCTCGACCCTCGGCGGACGTGGGACGCGGTCGCGCCGGCAGGGTCCCGTGAGCCGAACCGGTTGATTCCGACGGCAGAGGGCGCCGGGCATCCGACCATGCAAGTCGGCGCCACGCTCCAGGCCAGCCGAGGGCACTGGGCGGCGATGCCCGCCCTGGGCGGCAGCCACGACGTCGGTGGGCCGCGAGCCGGCGCGTCGGTGCTGGCGGTGACGGTCGGGCCGGGTGGCGGGCAGCGCCCACTCGTGGCGGCGCAGCGGTACGGACGCGGTCGCTCGATGGTGTTCGCGGGCGAGGGGGCCTGGCGTTGGAGGATGATGGTTCCGATCGACGATCGGACGTACGAGACCTTTTGGCGCCAGACCGCCCGATGGCTCGCGACGTCCACCCCGACGCGAGTAGCGGTCTCGATGCACGGCGGGTCGACGGCGGGCGACACGGTGACGGTTGACGTACAGGCCCGAGACGAAGATTTCAATCCTGTCTCTGACGCTTCGGTCCGGGTGCGTGTGGCCGGCGCAGGGACGGACGACGAGGAGCGCGTTGCCGCCCTCGTCGACCCAGGCGCGGGTCTCTACCGGCTGGAGTTCCGCGCCGAACAGGCCGGCGTATACCGCGCGTCGGCCGAGGTCAGCCGGGCCGGATCGCCGGTCGAGACTCAGGACGGCTGGATGCTGGTGGGTGGCGACGACCGAGAGCTTACGGAGCCGCGTCGAAACGACGAGGTGCTCCAGCGCATCGCCGACGCCAGCGGTGGCCGCGTCCTGGGTGAGCAAGATCTGGGACAGCTCGGGGCGCTGCTGCGTGACCAAACACCTGGGGCGCCTCCGGCCCGCTATCGAGATCTCTGGCACGGCCTATGGACGTTCCTGCTGATCGTCAGCCTGCTCAGCGCAGAATGGGTGCTTCGACGACAGGCGGGGCTCAGATGAGCTGGCGTCTCACGCGGTGGCTTGCGGCGGCGATGCTCGTCGGCTCGCTGGTCGGATTGTCCGGCGGTCGACTCGAGGCGGCCGAGCGATTCGCCCTGATCGTGTCTGGCGCGTCTGGCGGCGAGAAGTATGCCGCCTCCTACGACGCGTGGCGCTCGAGCATCGTCCTGGCGCTGAGAGATCGGCACGGGTTCCCCGAGCGTCAGCTCCTCGTGCTGGCCGAGCGCCCGGGAGCGAACGCTGCCACGGCGTCGCGTGAGAACGTTCGCCGCGTGTTCGAGCGGTTGCACGAACAGATGAAGGACGATGACCGCCTGCTGATCGTGCTGATCGGCCACGGCACGTTCGACGGCGTCGATGCCAAGTTCAACCTGGTTGGGCCCGATCTCGACGCGCGCGAGTGGGCCGGCCTGTTGGCCGGGTTGCCCGGACGGGTGATGTTGGTCAACACGACCAGTGCCAGCTTTCCGTTTCTCCAGCGCGTGAGCCGGCGTGGCCGTGTCGTGATCTCGGCGACCGATTCGAGCGCCCAGCGGTACGAGACGATCTTTCCGCAGGCCTTCGCCGAAGCCATCGAGAGCCCGTCGAGCGATCTCGACAAGAACGGCCGGCTGTCGGTGTGGGAGGCATTCAGCTTCGCGAGCGCCCGGGTGCGCGAGTGGTACGAGCAGCGCGGTCGGCTATCGACCGAGCGGCCGGTGCTCGATGACACGGGTGACGGGATCGCCAAGGAGGCGGGCGCGCCTGGACCGGATGGCACGCTGGCGCGTCAGTCGTACTTTGATCGCCGTGACGATCTATCGGACTCCGACGATCCCGCGTTGGTCGAGCTTGGGCAGCGCCGCGCCGAGCTCGAGGAGGAGATCGAGGCGCTGAAACTCCAGAAAGACGTGCTGGGCTCGGACGGCTATCTCTCCGCCCTCGAGCGGCTGTTGATCGAGCTGGCGAGAGTCTCTCGCCAAATTCGCCAGCACGGCAGCTCCGGGTAGCGTCCTCACGGCCCCGGCGACGTCGTGCGTGGCGCGGCGCCGCGGACGCGGTGCGAGATCACGCCTCGTCCCACCAGGCCGGTCGCTGACGGTCGGGTCGGCGGATCAGGAAGATGCCGATCAGTCCGCAGGCGAAGCCCGCCACGTGGGCCCAGAAGGCAACCCCCCCGACATCCCTGGCGGTTCCCCCGCCGAGCGAGCCGACGCCACTGATCAGTTGCATGAGGAACCAGAAACCCAAGAAGAAGATCGCTGGAACCTCGATGACCTGGATGAAGAAGAAAATCGGCAGCAACGTCAGGATGCGCGAGTGCGGGAACAACACGAAGTAGGCGCCCATCACTCCGGCAATGGCTCCGCTCGCGCCGACCATCGGCACGGTGGAGGCGGTGTTGCTCGCCGTCTGCACCAAGGCTGCCAGGGCCCCACACGCCAGGTAGAAGACCAGGAACCGGCTGTGGCCGACGCGGTCCTCGACGTTGTCCCCGAAGATCCAGAGGTACAGGCTGTTGCCCAGGAAGTGCATCCAGCCCCCGTGCAGGAACATCGACGTGAGCACCGCCGTCCCGCTGAAGGCGACCGGCACGAGGCCGTAGGTCGACACCAAGGCCAGGAGATCGGGCTCCGGTAAGGATTGTTCGTAGAGAAACACGACCGCGTTGATGGCGATGATTCCCATGGTCACGATTGGCGTCGTTCGAGACGGGATCACGTCCCGCAGGGGAATCATTCCTCGAGTATAACGAAGTCGGGCAGCGGGTCGGCATGGCGACAGAGGAACTCATATGAGATGGCACTTGGCAGCGGCGCTGGTCCTCGTAGCATGTGCAGGCAGGCCGGCCCAGGCCCAGCGCGCGCTCCCCGCGCCCGAGACCGGTCAAGCGGAGGTGGAGGGGCTGCGTGACGCGATCCAGAAATTGCGCGCGGACTACGAGCGGCGGATCATCGAGCTCGAAGGGCGACTGGCGGTGCTCGAAGCGCAGGTGGTGGATGTGAGCCCACCGACCGGTACGACGCCGGGTCTGGTCGGGTTGGCAGGACAGACGCCCACGGCCGAGGTGCCGGCGGGCGCTGCCGGCGCCGGCGGACCGTCGGGACCGCTTCCCGTCTACGGCAACGTCTCGACAGCCTCGAAGATGTTCAACCCGGACATCGCGGTCGTCGGCGATTTCCTCGGCGCCGTCGGTCGGAACGACGTCCACCCCTCGCCCGCACTCGAGATGCACGAGGCGGAAGCGTCACTACAGGCCGTCGTCGACCCGTTCGCCCGGGCGGATTTCTTCTTCGCCTTCTCCCCGGAGGAAGGTGTCGAGATCGAGGAGGCCTACATCACGTTTCCCACCCTCCCGGGCGGGCTGCTGATGAAGGCCGGGAAACTGCGGGCCGCCTTCGGCCGGGTGAACACGACGCACAACCACGCGCTCGAGTGGACAGACCGTCCGCTGGTCACGGAGAACCTCGTTGGCGGCGAGGAAGGGATAGCCGACAGCGGCTTGTCGGTGTCGCGACTGCTCCTGAATCCGTGGTTCTTTCTGGAGGCTACAGGCGAGGTCTACCTGGGTGAGTCGAGCGTGTTCGCGACACACGAGCGAAGCGACGTGACGTACGTCGGACGGCTTCGTGGATATCACGACGTGACCGAGACCTCGAACGTCGACCTTGGTACCTCGATTGCGTATGGCAACAACGACGAGGGCGCGAAGTTCACGACGCGACTGGTCGGGGTCGATGCGACGTTCCGCTACAAACCGCTGCGCCGCGCGATCTACAGAAGCTTGCGCGCTCGAACCGAGCTGGTCTGGAGTCGACGGGGCCAGGTCGGTGGTGATGCGAGCGCCTTCGGGTTCTACACCTCGGGGGAGTACCAGTTCGCCAGGCGCTGGTTCGGCGGTGTGAGGTACGATTACGCTGAACGTGCGTATGACCCGACACGGGCGGATCGGGGTGGCTCGTTGCTCGTGACATTCTGGCCCAGTGAATTCAGCCAGATTCGCGGGCAGTACCGTCGCACGCGGTACGCGGAGGGCGCGACGGCGAACGAGCTGCTGTTCCAGTTTCTGTTTTCGATCGGAGCACATGGTGCACATCCGTTCTAGGCGCGCCCCCGGCGGCGCGGGCGGTGGACTCGGGCAGACGGCGGCGGTGATGCTCGTGGGGCTGATCTGGCTGCTCAGCCCCGTCGGTGGGGCGGCGGCGACGCTCCGGGTCGTGGCCACGACTCCCGATCTGGCGGATCTCGTCCGGGCGGTGGGTGGCGACCGCGTCGAGGTGGCGGCGATCGCTCATGGCTATCAAGATCCGCACTACGTCGAGGCAAAGCCGAGTTTCGTCCTCATGCTCTATCGTGCCGATCTGCTAGTCGTGGTGGGCCGCGAGCTCGAGGCGGCGTGGCTCCCGGCCTTGATTCGTCAGAGCCGGAACGCTCGAATCCAGCCGGGAGCTACGGGCTACCTAGACGCATCCTTGACGGTGAAGATTCTCGACGTTCCTGTCGGACAGATCACGCGTGCGATGGGTGATGTCCACCCCCTCGGGAATCCACATTACTGGCTCGACCCGGACAACGGCCGCCGCATGGCGAGGGCGATCCGAGACAAGCTCGTGGCACTGAGCCCGGAGGACGCCAGCTACTTCGCGGGCCGGTTCGATGCGTTCGACGAGCGGCTGACCGCCGCCGACGAGCGCTGGCGGGCGTACGACGAGGGCCTTCGGGGGGCGAAGGTCGTGACCTATCATCGTTCGTGGCCGAACTTCGCCGACCGATTCGGCCTCGATGTCGTGGGCTATGTCGAGCCCCGACCGGGCATCCCGCCGTCACCGGCTCACCTCGTGGCGCTGATCGGGGAGATTCGGCGGCAGAATGTCAGGCTGATCCTCGTGGAGCCCTACTTCGACCTGAAGACCCCGAACGCCATCGCTCGGGAGTCGGGCGCGCGCGTCGTGGTGCTGCCGCCATCGGTGGGGGGGGTGGAGGGGGCGACCGACTATATCGAGCTCTTCGATGTCGCACTCGAGTTGCTGGCGAGTACCCTCGAGTCGACCGCCACCCCGTAAGGCATCGTGGATCCCTTCATTCTGCAGTTCCTGGCTGCCCCGTTCGCCGCCAGCCTCATCCTGACTGGCATTCACGCCTACCTCGGCTTGCATGTGGTCGAGCGGGGGGTCATCTTCGTGGACCTGTCCCTGGCGCAGATCGCGGCGCTGGGCGCGACGGTGGCGTTGTTCCTACCCTGGTCGACCGGTGATCCGCACTCGTCGTCCGTCTACTGGACCAGCCTGGCATTCACGTTCGTCGGCGCGGGTGTCTTTGCCCTGGCTCGATTCAGGCACGTCAGGGTGCCCCAGGAGGCCATCATCGGGATCACGTATGCGGTCGCCTCGGCGGGCGCGATCCTGGCGATGAGCCAGGGCACCTCCCAATCGGAGCACCTGAACGACATGCTCGTCGGGAACATCCTCGCCGTGTCCTGGTCGGAGGTCGGCAGCACGGCGTTGCTGTACGGTGTCGTCGGTCTGTTCCACTATCTGTTCCGGCGTCCTTTTCTGGCGATTTCGTTTGATCCGGAACAGGCGGAGGCGAGCGGGCTCTCTATCCGATTCTGGGATTTTCTGTTCTACGCGTCGTTCGGCTTCGTCGTGACCTCGTCGGTCGCGATCGCCGGAGTCCTGCTGGTGTTCTGCTATCTCATCGTTCCCGCGGTGGGCGCGATGATGTACGCCGAGCGCATCGTGCCGCGGCTGGCGATCGGATGGGGCATGGGCACCGTGGTGTCGGCGCTGGGGGTGTACCTGTCCCTGGTTCTGGACTTGCCGACCGGAGCCACGATCGTCTGCACGTTCGGCCTCGTCCTGGTGCTGATGGCGGTTGCGCGCCCCTGGCTGCGGCCGGTTCCGGCGAGATGACCTGTGCGAGCTGCGGCGCCGACATCGCCGACAAGGCGCTGATCTGTTATCGGTGCGGCGCGGCCACCTCCCCGGTGAGCACTGGACCATTGGCGGCGCGGCGGTCGTCGGCCGCCGTTCGCCGGCTTCCGGTACTCGTAGGGCTGCTCCTGTTCGCCGCCGCCGGCCTGTTTCTTGGCCAGGCGAGCGGGGATGCCGTGCCACGCTGGGCCGGCTGGATCGTGACAGCCGTGGCGACTGGCCTGTTGCTCTGGCGGGTCCTCCGACGACGCGCTTGACCCGCGAGCGGAGCCGACGGAGGAAGCTGGATGACCCGGACGGCTGGTAAATTGCGCGCCCAGCAACGCATCGACTATCATTCGAAATTGGTCGGCATCCCGCCGAACTCAGTCATATGCCTATCCCACGCCTCGAAATAGTCAGCCCGTCTGGACGGCGGACGGTCCCGGTCGAGCCACTGCCGTTCACGATCGGTCGTCGAGAGACCAAGGATCTGCGCCTGGTCGAGAGCGAGATCTCGCGCGATCACGCCGAGATCGTGGAGCGCGACAACTCCTACGTCGTTCGCGATCTGGGGTCGCGCTACGGAACGTTCGTCAACGACGAGGAGACGAGCGAGGCTGAAATTCGGCACGGCGATCGCATCAGGCTGGGCCGGGGCGGTGGCGCCGATTTGGTCTTCCTGACCGACGACTCCAACGAGATGGGGGATCGCTCGACCAACACGGCCATCGGGATCTTCGACAGGTGGCCGCCCTGCTCGAGGGGCTCACGGCACTCGGATCCGGGCGCGTCCTGGAGGATGTGCTGGCCATGGTCTTGGACTCGGCCATCGAGATCGGCGGCGCGGAGCGCGGTTTCATCATGCTGGCGAATCCGGAGGGGGCGCTCGAGTTCAAGCTGGCTCGGGCGGCGGGGCGGGTGACGTTACCCGGCGACCGGTTCGAGACCAGCCGAAAAATTCCCGAAGAGGTGTTCGAAACCGGCAAGGGTCGGATGGTCGCGGATCTGCTCGACGGAGACCTGGCCAACGCCCACATGGGGACGGTGGCGTTGGGAATCCGCCACGTGTTCTGCGTCCCGCTTCGGACGATGCCGTATGCCGACGCAGAGTCGAAGGGTGAGGAGCGCCGAATCGGCGTCCTGTACCTCGACAGCCGCGAGCGCGGGGCCTTGCTGTCGAACAGTACCCAGTCAGCTCTCGAGACCCTGGCGACCGAGGCGGCCGTGGCCATCGAGAACGCCCGTCTCTATCGATACGCTTTGGAGCGAGCGAAGCTCGACCAGGAGATGCTGATCGCGGCAGAAATCCAGCAAGCCATTCTGCCGCAAGGGGAACAGACCGGCGCATTCTTCGGAGCAGCGGCGACCACGGTCCCATCTCGACTCATCGGCGGGGACTTCTTCGACTACGTGCGCCTCTCGGAACAGGCATTCGGGTTTGCCGTGGGCGACGTGGCGGGCAAGGGGCCGCCGGCAGCGCTCTTGAGCGCCATGTTGCAGGGCATCTTCGCGGCCCTGTCGCTCGAGTCGGAAGGCCCCGGTGCCGCGATGTCTCGCATCAACCAGGTGCTCTTTCGGCGTGGGACCGAAAACCGCTTCGTCACGATCTTCTACGCCACCCTTCGACCCGATGGCGAGCTCACGTTCTGCAACGCCGGGCACAACGCGCCGTTCCTGATCGGTCGCGACGGAGTGCGGCGGCTCGAGGACGGCGGCCCAATCGTCGGGTTGTTCGATGCATTGAACTTCGAGGAGGCTCGGGTCACCCTTGCCGAGGGTGACTGGGTCGTCGTCTTCAGCGATGGCGTCTCCGAGGCCATGAGCTCCACGGAGGAGGAATTCGGCGACGACCGCATCGAGGCCTGCATCAGGGACCATCAGAACCTCTCGCCACCCGAGGTCCTGGAGCACCTGTTCGAGGCGGTGGGGGAGTTCACGGCCGGCACGCCGCAGTACGACGACATCACCGCCATGGTCGTTCAGTACACGGGGACCACACCGACAGCCTCGTGACCAAGCACACGCTGCACCCGCTCATCTTCGATTGGAACCAGGTCAATACCCCGCCGCCGGTCGCCGGTGTCATGCTCGACGATGAGACGTTGCGGGATGGTTTGCAGTCGCCGTCAGTCGCGACGCCCTCGACCGACCAGAAGATCGCGCTATTGCACCTGATGGACCGGTTGGGTGTCGATACCGCCGACATCGGCCTGCCTGGCGCCGGCCCTCGCGTGGTGGCTGATGTCGAGCGGCTGGCCCGGGAGATCGCCGACGCCGGGCTGAACATCGGTGCCAACTGCGCTGCCCGCACGCTCGACCAGGACATCCGGCCGATCGCCGAGCTCTCCCAGCGAGTTGGCATCCCAATCGAGTGCTGCGCGTTCATCGGGTCGAGCCCGATTCGGCAGGATGTGGAAGGCTGGACGGTCGACTATCTGCGCCAGCGGACGGACGAGGCGATCCGGTTTGCCGTCGGGGAGGGGCTCCCGGTCATGTACGTGACCGAGGATACGACCCGGGCCGATCGGTCCACGCTGCGGACGCTCTATCTGACGGCGATCGAGGCGGGTGCGTCGCGAATCTGCGTGGCCGACACGGTCGGGCATGCGACGCCCGCCGGGGCGTCGGCCGTGGTGCGGTTCACGGCGGAGGTGATTCGTGAGTCGGGTGCCAACGTCGGCATCGATTGGCACGGGCATCGCGATCGGGGCCTGGCAATCAGCAACACGCTCGCGGCGTTGGAGGCCGGTGCCACGCGACTGCATGCGGCGGCGCTCGGCATCGGGGAGCGGGTCGGCAATACGCCGATGGATCTTCTGATGGTGAATCTGGTCCTGATGGGGTACCTGGACCGTGACTTGACCCCGTTGCCGGCCTACTGTGCGCTGGCGGCTGAGGCGTGCGACATGTCGATTCCGCCGAACTATCCAGTCCTCGGGCGCGACGCCTTCCGGACGGCCACTGGCGTCCACGCATCCGCCGTCATCAAGGCGATTCGGAAGCACGACGAGGACTTGGTCGATGCCGTGTACTCCGGGGTACCGGCTCGCATGGTGGGGCGGAAGCAGGCGATCGAGGTCGGCCCGATGTCTGGTCGCTCGAACGTGGTCTTCTGGCTCGAGCTTCGCGGCATCGAGGCGACCGACGCAGGCGCCGATGCCATCTTCGCGAAGGCCAAGGCGTCCCCGCGAGTCCTGACCGACGACGAAATCCTGGCCTGTCTCGAGGCCGGCACTACCATCGCCGACCCGACGCCTTGACCGGGGTGGCCTTCGGGAAGAGCGCGCTGGCTCACCCCTGACGTTTGCTCATATGCACGTACTCGCGGGTCGTCGCGCCGACGTAGATCTGTTGCGGGCGTGAGATCTTCTGCTCGCTGTCGAGCAGCATCTCCTCCCACTGTGCGATCCAACCCGCCGTACGCGGAATCGCGAACAACACCGGGAACATGTCCAGCGGGAAGCCGATCGCCTGATAGATGAGGCCCGAGTAGAAGTCCACGTTCGGGTAGAGGCGCCGCGACACGAAGTAGTCGTCCTCGAGCGCGATCCGCTCGAGCTCGAGCGCGATCTCCAGCAACGGGTTCTTGCCTGTCACGGTAAAGACGAGATCGGCGATGCGCTTGATGATCGTGGCGCGTGGATCGTAGGCCTTGTAGACGCGGTGCCCGAAGCCCATCAGGCGACCCTCGCCGCTCTTGACGCCCTCGATGAAGCGGGGCACGTGACTGATCGACCCGATCTCCTGCAGCATCCGGAGCACCGCCTCGTTGGCGCCTCCGTGCAGCGGGCCGTACAACGCCGCAGCGGCTCCGGCCAGCGCGGAGTACGGGTCGACGTGCGAGCTGCCGATGACGCGCATGGTGCTGGTACTGCAGTTTTGCTCGTGGTCGGCGTGCAGGATGAACAGAACGTCGAGCGCACGCTCTAGGACAGGATGCGGCTGATACTTCACCTCGGTCATCTTGAACAGCATGTTCAGGAAGTTGCCGCTGAAGCTGAGGTCGTTGTCGGGATAGACGTAGGGGCGCCCGACGCTGTGGCGATACGCGTAGGCGGCGATACTGGGTACCTTGGCGATCAGCCGCATCATCTGGGTCCGGCGGGACTCCTCGTCGAAGATGTTCTTCGCGTCCGGGTAGAACGTCGAGAGGGAACCGACCGTGCTGAGGAAAATGCCCATCGGATGGGCGTCGTAGAGATACCCGTCCATGAAGCGCTTGATGTTCTCGTGGAGCATCGTGTGGTGCGTGATCTCTCGGACCCACTCCTCTTGCTGCGACTGGGTCGGCAGCTCGCCGAAGAGAATGAGATAGGCCGTCTCGAGGAAGTCGCTGTGCTCGGCGAGCTGCTCGATGGGGTATCCACGATACTGCAGGATGCCGTTGTCGCCGTCGATGTAGGTAATGCGGCTCCGACAGGCGGCCGTGTTGAGCAGCGCCGGGTCGTACGTGAGCAGCCCGGTGTCATCCGGACCCGCCTTGATCTGTTTCAGATCCGTGGCGCGGATGGAGCCGTCCTCGATCGGAATCTCGTACGAGCTTCCGGTACGGTTGTCGGTGATCGTGAGCGTGTCGGACATATCTCTATCCCATCGCCGGGACGCGTTCCGCGGGATCCGGTGCGTGCCGCTGGAGAAGACCGCGAGCTGTCCAGCGCGGTCGGTGTCGTATGGGGACTGAGCGGGCGCGCGATGCGCCCTGGCGACGTCAGTCGACCACGTTCGTGTCGTGGCCGTCGTCGTCGTCGGCCACGACCGGGTCCCCGGGCACGGCATATCCGCCGTCCATCCATCGGCCCAGGTCGAGAAGCTTGCACCGCTCGCTGCAGAACGGCCGCCACGGGGCGTCGACGGGACGACGCCGGCAGTAGGCGCAGATGGCGTCCAGTTCCACAGCGACTATTGTAGGGCGATCACAAGCTCGAGGTCGAGCGCGGTGTCGATCGTGGAGGGTCCTGAAGGCCGGCGTCGCGCGAGGTCCGGTCTGATCAGACTCGTCGACCAGGCGCGGCACCCCGACGTGGCCGGATCGCGCTCGCGCCACCGGCGCGTCGAGTCGTCGTCACGGTCGGGCCGATCTCGAATCGAAGGGGCTTGCTCAGGAGTCGCTCGAATGGCGCCGCATCACGTTGCGCCGCCCACATCTCGAGCTCCGCATCCTGGCTGGTCTGGATCTGGAGCATGACATCCGCGCCGCGATCCAGGAGGTGGAGCGCGTCGACCACTTGAGCGTGACTGCGATCCAGCCGCTCGGCCATCCTCAGGAACACGGCGAGCACGCGCACCGCACGGCGATCGCCGCCCGACAGATCGGCAAAGCCTGCGTGGCCTTTCTGGGGTCGTCCGCGGCGATGGTACCGACACAGCAACGCGATGATCTCGACCTCAGTGGGGCTGAACCCCCGAAGATCGCCGTTCTTGACGAGGTAGTACGAATGACGGTGGTGTCGGGCGTAGCTGATGTGCACTCCGATGTCGTGCAGGAGCGCTGCGAATTCGAGCCACTGCCGTTCCCGGTCGCCAAGACCGTGAGCACTGTGCGTCTGATCGAACAGCGACAAGGCGAGGCGAGCAACCTGCTCCGCGTGAGCAGACGAGTAGTTACACCGTTCGGCCAACTCGACGACGCTGCGCCGCCGAATGTCCGGGTAACGGTCGGTCCGCTCGATCGTGTCTCGATGGGACCGAATGTAATCCAGCACCAGGCCCTCTCGCAGGGCGAGGTCGCAGAGTGTCAGCGTCTTGGCCTCGAGCCGGGACAGCAACGTGTCGAGCAGCACCACCCCGACGACTGCCAGGTCCGCCCGGCGCGGATCGAGCCCAGGGAGACGCAAGCGATCGGCGAGCGACAGCTGCACCAGGTCCTTCCGCAGGCGCCGGATCTGCTTGGCGGGCACTTCGTGGTTACGAAGGTCCGCCGACCCACCCTGCTCCTGACCGAGCGCGAGCGCGCCGAGGCTGAGGATGGTCCCGGACGATCCGATGACCCGGTCGAAGCCGCGACGCCGCAGGCGGTCGACGTAAGGACCGATCGCGTCGTCGATGTGCGCCACCATCCGCCGGATGTCGCCGGCCGCCATCGGATCGGTGTGCACGAACTCCTCGGTCAGTCTGATGACGCCAAGCTTGAAGCTCTGGGCCAGGCGCGCGGCGGCGGACGTCCCGAGCGTGATCTCCACACTCCCGCCGCCGATGTCGACGGTCACGGCGGACCCGGCCGCAAGTCCGACCCCGTAGCACGCTGCGCGATGGATCAGACGGGCTTCCTGGGTGCCCGATATCACTCGCGCGTGGATACCAGTCTGCAGGCCGACGGCGGCGAGGAAGTCGCCACCGTTCTCCGCCTCGCGCACCGCGCTCGTGGCGGCAGCCACGATCTCGTCCACACGGTGCGAATCGGCGAGACGCTTGAACTTGGAGAGTGTCAGCAACGCTGATGCCGTGGCCAGGTCGCTCAGCTCCCGGCCGCCCAATCCCCCGGCGCCGAGACGCACCATGTCCTTCTCGCGGTCGATGACCTCGAACGATCCATCGGATCGCACCTGGACGACGATCATGTGGACGGAGTTCGTGCCGATGTCGATGGCTGCAATCCGCATAGCGGGTGGGCGCGCGGCCGGGTCCGGCCGTGATCGGATGTGCTACGCTGAAGAATTCAACGGTAGATCCGACCGTCGCCGTGGCCGGCGGCCATCCTATCATGAAGCCCCTGGGCCCCTTCGGGACGATCGTGCGCAGCCGCCTCGACGCGCTCATTCGTGACGTGCCGGCGGTTCGGAAGGGGAGCGCGGGCGCGCTGCATCGGACGCGCGTGGCATCTCGCCGCATGCGGGAGGCCCTCCCGTTCCTCGACCTCGAGTTCGCCACCCTCGACTTGGGCCGCGTCCGGCGAACGACGCGCGGGCTGACGCGCGTCCTGGGCGACGTGCGCGAGCTCGATGTCGCCCTGACCATGCTGGACGAGTTATCGACGACGGGCCCGGAGCGTCAGCGCGTGATCGAGCGCGTTCGCGCCAGTATCCGGCACCGTCGGGACCGTCGGGTGCAGGCCATGCTGCGCGACCTGAGGAAGCTCGAGCCGGAACGGCTCGTCGCTGAGCTGTTCGCTCGTCAGACGGCGGACGACTCTTCGGATGAGACCGGGGCGTGGCGGATACGATTGACTACCCGGCTCACCCGACGGTCGCAGCGTGTCCGTGAGAGCATCGGAAACGCCGGTGTGATCTTCGTGCCAGAGCGCCTTCACGCCGTCAGGATTTCGCTCAAGAAGCTCCGTTACGGCCTCGAACTCGCTCACGAGACCGGACTCGCCAGTACGAGTGTGTTGGCGAAACGGTTGAAAATCGAGCAGGAGCGACTCGGCCGTCTGCACGATCTCGAGGTCCTGAGTGGACTGATCGTCCGGGTCCGTGAGGAGGCCCCTCCGGGTGCGACGGCAGACGAGCTCGACACCGTGGTCGACGAGTTGGGTGTTGAGGCGCGCCGACTGCACGGACAGTTCGTGGCCGGACGCGACGACCTCATGACCATCTGCGCCCGCATCGAGGAGATCGGCGCGCGGACGCGCGCGGGCGACGTGGCCGACGCCTCGTGACCACGAGCGGCCGTCAGGCCACCGTCCCATCCCGTAGCGTTCTTGTCCACGAGGACCCGGTCCAGCACCGCGTCCCGACCGATGCCCAGATTTGGCAGGGGCCGGTTCGCTCCCCTCCCGTCCGGCTCGTAGGAATCGGCGCCCAATCGGCCATGTCGATACGGTAGGGCCCCCCGGGGGCGAACCCTACCCCGGCCGGCGCGTGCAGGCCACGATTCTCCCTTCCGTTCCGCCGGTCGACTCGCGTATGCTGACGGCACGGCAGCCGGTTCTCGAGCTGATCTCGCCGACGCACGGCGAGGCGAAAGGATGGAGTGATGTCCGATCTGACGCGGCGACGGTTTCTCGGAACGGCCAGCGCGGCCAGCGCGGCGGCGTGGTTGGGAGGCTCCGCAGAAGGAGCCGGCGCCGGCCCGGCGGCCGGGGAGGACGGACGCATGTCGATCGGTTTGTCGAAGTGGGATCTGGACACGCCAGCCCTGTGCGTCGATCTCGATCGCCTGGAACGGAATCTCGCGACCCTGCAGGCGCAGGTCAGCGGCGCCGGTATCGCGAGTCGTCCGCACGCCAAGACGCACAAGTGTCCAGCGATTGCCAGGCTGCAGCTGGCGAGCGGAGCCGTCGGCATTTGCGTCGCGAAGCTGAGCGAGGCGGAAGTGATGTTCGAGCACGGCGTCGACCGCCTGCTGCTGACCACGTCAAACGTGACGCCTTCGAAGATCAAGCGTGCGATGCAGCTACGGAAGTGGTGTGACGGGTTCATCCAGGCGGTGGACACGCCCGCCAACGCCCGCGAGCTGTCGGACGCCGCGCGTGAGGCTGGCGTCACGGCCGACGTCGTCGTCGACGTGGACCCGGGCGGGCATCGTACCGGCATCGAGCCCGGCGATCCTGCCGTCGCCCTGGCTCAGCTGGTCGACCAGCTGCCCAATCTGCAGCTTCGAGGCATGCTGTGCTACGACGGCGGTTCGCAGCACGTTGCCGGCTTCGAGGCGCGGCGTACCCAGGCGCTGGAGCGCCTCGCGCCGGCAGGGGAGACGTTCGCGGCGATGCAGCGAGCCGGCTTGAACGTCGAGATCTTCAGCGGCGGCGGGACCGGCACCTACAACATCGACCACGAGACGGCGGGCTTCACCGACGTGCAGGCTGGCAGCTACGTCTTCATGGACGCCCAGTACATGGCGATTGGTGGCCGTGACGGAGAGGTCTACACGGACTTCGAACCGTCGCTGACCGTGGTGACCACCGTGCTGAATGCCTCGTACGAGGGGCGGGCGACGACCGACGCAGGAGCCAAGGCGCTCACGATCAACCGACCGGGCGCCATCGTCGCCGGCGCGACCGGCATGACGTACGGCTCCGGCTCGGACGAGTTCGGGACGATTCGGTACGACAATCCGAGTCGGACCTTCGCCGTGGGCGATCGGCTCGATGTGATCGTGGCGCACTGCGATCCCGTGGTGAACCTGTACGACCGGCTGTATGGCGTGCGCGCCGATCGAGTCGAGACCGTGTGGCCGATCGCGGCGCGGGGACGATCGCAGTAGTCTGCCATGGACGCGTCCGCACGTCAGGCGACGAATCGGTCGCCGGGCGCTGTGGCGTTGCCACTGCGCAGAACACTAGAAGCGGTGTCACAACCGTGACCGACATCCTGCGCGCGACGTAATGGCCGAGGCTAGGTCGGCGGCTCGTGGACCCCGGCCTCCGCGGTTCCGACGACCGGGTCCGGCGTGTGGCCCTGCCAGGGCGTCACCGGCAGTGCACCCGGGAGCGCGAGTCCGAGGTACCTCCGGGCAAGGTAGAGCGCCGTGCCCACCGCGAACGAGACGCCGTTGTAGAGGTGATAGAGGAAATGCGCCGGGATGACCCGGATCGCGAATCCGACACCGCGTCGAGCGACAAAACACCTATAGAAGTCGCGATTGAGGAAGCCGAGCAGGAGCAGCGCTGGTGGCACGACCGCCAGGCTCCAGCGCCACACCGTCGCTAGCAGGACTGCCAGGGTCGTCACGTAGACGAGCACGACACTCCATCGATACGCGCTGCGCAGATTGAGATCGTCCCCCGCGCGTCGGGAGCGCAGGATCAGCTGCGTCCATGGGATGCCGCGATCCAGGATGTCCGAGGCTACCAGCGATCGGAACGTCCAGCGCTTGAGATGCTGCGCCCGCAGCTCGTGGTCGAGCCGTACCTCATAGCCGGCGGCGGTCAGCCGATGACCGAGGTCGATGTCCTCGACACTCGGGCGCGGGAACCGCTCGTCGAAGCCGCCCACCGCCACGAACACCGTCGCGCGCACCGCACCGAAGCCGGCCCAGAAGGTCTGGGCCCGAGGGTCGGCCGTCTGATGGTGGTACGAGTGCGCTAGATTCTTGTATTGCGAGAGGAAGTGCGGCTCCGCCGGCTCCTCGTCATAGGCCCCAAACGCCGCGTCGACGTCGGGTTCGCGCTCGAACAGTCGCGCGAGCTTCGCGAGGCTCCCGGGAGCCACAACGACATCGGTGTCCACGAATACGAGCAGGTCGCCGGTGGCTAACTCGGCACCGCGGTTTCGGGCGACGGCCGGTCCCGAGGGCCCGGTGATCTCGAGCACTCGAGCGGCATGCCTGGCGGCCAGTGGGTGACAGTCGTCCAGCGCCGCGTCTGCCACGACGATGATCTCGAGCGGCGCTTGAAAGCGTCGCAGCCCCGTGAGACAACGACCGAGATGGTCCAGATTCTTGTGGAACGGGACGATGGCCGACAGCGTCAAGTGCCGTCATTATATGGGACCTGCCGAATGGGGGGGCATCGGCCGCCGCCCGAATACTTTTATTTTGGTTGAATCACCTACAGTAATTCAGAATTGTTGAAGTTGGACGTTAAAGTACGTGTGGAATTTCATATAAGGCACATTAAAGGAGTATAAGGTCGCTTAGAAGCCCGGCTTCTGCTACATTACCGCTGCGTTTTGGTAAAAGGCCTAAAGCGGCTAGCGGTTGTCGCGGGTCGGAAAGGCGCCCAAGCGATGTCAGCGGTTCGTCGAGTCCTCCGAGCGGTCGTGGTGGCGGTCGGCGTTGCGCTGACTGTGGTTCTGATCGTCGGCCGTTCCGGCGACGTGGGCATGGCCGCTGGGGGCCTGTCGTTCACGGATATCACCGTCGGCGTCGGGATGGGCGACCCGGCGCGTGGCGGGCACGGCATTTTCTTCAGCGATGCGGACGGTAGTGGCTTTCCTGACCTCTACATCACAATGAACATCGGTCCGCCGCTGGCGGATCGATTCTTCGTAAACGCCGGTGGTAGCTTCGCCGAGTCCGCCGCGGCGCGGGGCATCAGCGATTTCGATTTCGGCTCGCATGGAGGTGTCTGGGCCGACCTCGACAACGACGGGGACTACGACCTGGTCAACGGCACCACGTACCGAGACGACGGGATCGAGGGCGAGCCGAATGACGTGTACCGCAACGACGGGAACGCGTCGTTTTCGGACGTCACGCCGGCCGCGGTCCGCGCCCGTGCCGAGGGTACGCGCGCGGTACTTGCGTTCGACATGGAGCGCGATGGCGATCTTGACCTTTTCACCGTGTCTGGCTGGCAGGGCTCAGGCGACCCCGCGGGCGAGCGCAATGAGGTCTATAGAAACGACGGTGGTTTCCAGCTAGCGCCGATCACGTCCGGCGCGCTGTACGACGCCCCAGCCGGCCAGGGCGCGACCGACACTGACTACGACGGAGACGGCGACATCGACGTCATTGCCGGCAACCGAGACGGGACGCTCAATGTGCTGCGCAACGACGGGGCCGGAGTCTTTTCCGCGATCTCCGCCCCGTCGATCGGCATCGTCCATTCCGCCTACAGCGGAATCACGATGGGCGACCTCGATGGTGACGACGATCTCGACATGGTGATCGTGGATCTCGCCTCCGCCGCGTCCCAGGACACCATCGGCCACGTCTACCGCAACCTCGGAAACGGCACGTTCGGCTTCGTCCGCTCGTTCTCGGACGTCAACGGATTCATGGCCGGCCTGGCGGATCTCGACAACGATGGGGATCTCGACCTGATGTTCTCTGGCGACGGGGTCGCATATCTCAACGATGGCACTGGTGCCTTCACGACGGGACCGCCAGTACCGGTCGGCGGGATCGACGATCCCCGGGCGATTGGGTTCGCCGACATTGACAATGATGGCGACCTCGACGTCGCTATTTCGGCCAAACAATCTCGCAACTGGATTCTTCGTAACGACCTCCAGATGGGGAACTGGCTGAAGGTCAAGCTATTGTCGCCGACTGGACAAGCCGGAGCCTTCGGCGCGAAGGTGCGGATTTTCGCCGCCGGTCAGGGTGCTGCGGGTCCGCCGCTGGCGCTTCGCGAGGCTCGCAGCGGCGATGGATACCTCTCGCAGAGCGACCAGGTCCTGCACTTCGGTCTCGGCCAGCGATCGTCGGTCGATCTCGTCGTCACGTTTCTCGACGGGTCCAGACGCACGGTCACGGGAGTCGCCGCCAACCAGCTGATCACGGTCGATGGCAGCGGTGCGCCCTCCCCGGGGCCGCCTGCACCCACGCCGCCGCCACCCGCTCCGCCTCCGCCGACGCCTCCGCCGACACCTCCGGCGTGCAGCTTCTCGCTCCTGCCGACTCAGTTCTCGATCGCCGCCGCCGGCGGTGACACGCAGATCGGCGTGACGGCAGACGCGGGCTGCGCCTGGTCAGCGGTCAGCCAGGCCACGTGGATCACGGTGACGAACGGTGCGTCGGGTGTCGGCCCGGGATCCGTCGGGCTGCGTGTGGCCCAAAGCCTGGGACAGACATCGAGGACGGGGAGTGTCCAGATCGCCGGCCTGGTGCTGGTCGTCGTCCAGGCTGGATCCATGCCGGCGGGCCTGGATTTGAACGCCGACGGCTCGGGCGACGTCGTGAGGTACGACCCCGTCAGTGGCGCCTGGACGGGGGAGCTAGGCAATAGTCTGGGAGGGTTCCGTAGAATCTCTGGGATCTGGAGGCCGGGCTGGGACATCCATGCGGGCTCGTTCGACGACGACGGCTTCTCGGACGTGCTGCTCTACAACCCAGCGTTGGGCGAGTGGGTCAAGGCATTCAACGACGGCATGGGCGGGTTCCGGCTCCTGTCGTCGTTCATCGAGGCCGGATTGATCGTCGACGTCGCCGACCTCGACGACGACAACTTGTCCGACATCCTGCTGTACGACCCGACGACGGGACGGTCGGCCACCGGCCGGTCCCTGCCGTCCGGCGGTTTCGACTTCGTTCGCGGCGTGTGGCCGATCGGGTGGGAGGCTCATCTCGCCGACCTGAACGACGATGGTCGCGACGACGTCTTCTTGTACGACCCGGCGTTCGGCCAGTGGTATCAACTGATCAGTGACGGACGAGGCGGCTTCACGTACGCCGGAACCAGCGTGCCGACGACGCAGCCTCCACCCCCTGGCTCGACGCAATTCGGTCCACCCGGCGCAATCGTGACGTCCGGAGATTTCGATGGAGACAGACTCGGCGATCTGCTCTTCTACCAGCCGATAGACGGCGAGTGGATCTTGGCGCGGTCGCGTGGTCCGAGCTTCACGCTGAGTCGCGGCCTCTGGTCGCCTGGCTGGGTGCCGCACGTCGGCGATCTCGACGGAGACGGTCGGGCCGACGTGCTGATGTACGAGCCGATCACCGGCCAATGGGTCGAGGCCATATCCAACGGGTCGGGCGGCTTCACGCTGGTCCCCGGCCAACTGAAGTCTGGCCTGACGCTCCAGCTCGTCGATTTCAATGCCGACGGCCGGGCCGACGTGCTTGCGTACGATGCCGCCCATGGTGAGTGGCTACAGGCGATCGCGGGTCTACCTGGGCAATTCTCTGTGACGGGCGGGCAGTGGGAACCCGGCCTCACGCTCATTGTTCGCTAGCGTCGCACGCAGGACACTAGGGCTGTGGGCTCTCGACGGCCGTTCCCACGGCGCGCCCGGCGCGGACCGTCGTCGGGGCGTCCTCGAGGGCGGCGCGCAGGTCGGCATCCGAGTGATACCGCCGGTCGGGGAGCTGTCGCGCGGTCACGCGCAGCTCGACCGAGGCGCCGTCGAACGGATCCGGAGTCACACAGAGCAGGTCACCTCGGAGCCGCAGGCGATAGCCGTGCGCGGTGAAGGGGTCGACCCACCCGCTGCAGAAGATCAGCGACAACAGGTCTCCAAGGAACACCACTCGGTAGTCTCGGATGAACGCGACCTCCGACGCTCGGCGCGCGTGGTGCACCAGGAGTTCGTCACGTACGGACTCCAGTCGCGCGAAGAAGCCTCGCCATGCCGCATCCCGGCGGTGTCGAGCATGGACGGTCAGGGCGTGCTCGGCCACGAGCGCGGCCGCATAGGAATCCGTCCCGGACAGTTGCGCCACCGCTCGTGGCCAGATCGCATGCTTGACGTCGTCCGCCATCCGGATGAAGTCGCGGGGACGACCCGATCGGTCGATGGTCGCTCGCGCATCCACGTCACGCCAGCCGTCGTCATGCGATCGGGTAGCCAGCAGGACGGATCGCCGCGACGCTCGAGTCGTGAGACCATCCGCCGTCCAGGCGTTCATGAGGCGCCCGGAGAGCGCGGCGTGGTCCGGCTGAGTCAGCAACAGGAGGCCATGGGGCGTCTGCTGGACGATCACCAGACGCCTCCGCGCGATCGAAGCCGCGGAACGCGGCGCGGATCCCGTACTTCGCGCCACCTGCGATCCCTGAACCCTCGCACCTTGAACTATTGAATCCTTGAACTATTGAACCCTTGAACTTTGAACCTTGAACCGCCCTTCCTACAACTCTCGAACCGCTCGGCTCCTCAGCAGAAAGTATCCGGCCACCGATGTGAGTAGTAAGCCGTTGACGCCCAGGATCACCGGCGCTGTCACCAGGCTGGCCGCGTAGCCACCCACCAGGCTCCCCACCGGCATTCCGCCCCGGAACGCCATCATGAAGATGCTCATCACGCGTCCACGCAACTCGTTGGGTGCCGTCAACTGGACGAGTGACGTCACGAGCGCGAACACCATGATCAGCGCGGCACCAGCCAGGCTGAGCAGGGCATAGCTGAGCCACAGGCTGCGCGAGGCCGCGAACCCCACGACGAGGAGGCCGAGACAGGCCTGGACGATCAACAGCATCCGGCCCATGTGACGAAACCGGCCGAGCCAGGCGATCACCAGGGCGCCGACGACGGCGCCCGATCCGGAGAACGCCATCATCGTGCTGTACAGGCCCACATCTTCCTGGAAGACGTTCTGGACGAACACCGGCAGGAACGTCAAGAGCGGGAGGCCCAGCAGCGTCGTCGCGAACGCGAGGAGGATCAGGGATCGGAGCGGCGCCTGGCTTCGAACGTACGACAAGCCCCCGCGCAGCTCATCGATGATTCGTGTTCCGGATGAAGACTCGATATGGACGAGACGCAGGGAGAGCAAAGCGATGATGACGACAAGGAATGAGAGTCCGTTGAGGCCAAAGCAAACCGCCGAGCCCCAGGCGGCCAGCGTGAGACCCGCCAGCAGCGGACCGATCACGCGCGCCAGGTTGAACTGGATCGAGTTCAGGGCGATGGCATTCGGAAGGTGTTGCTTCGTCACGAGCGAGGGCATCAGCGATTGGTAGGCGGGTCCGCCGAACGCCTGGCCACAGCCGGAAAGGAATGACAGCAGAAAGACGTGCCAGACCTGGATGACATCCCAGTAGACGAGGCTGGCCAGCATGAGAGCCGACGCCATCTGGACGCACTGCGATCCGATCAGGACGTAACGACGGTCGTGTCGGTCGGCGATTACCCCACCGATCAGCGTGAAGAGCAGGATCGGGAGCTCGGCGAGAAAGGCGTCGAGGCCCAGGTAGAAGGCCGAACCGGTGAGGGTCAGGACGAGCCAGCTCTGAGCGACCTTCTGCATCCACGTGCCCACCGTGGAGGTGAACGCCCCGAGCCAGAGAATGCGGAAATCCCGGAACGTGAATGCCGCGCCCAACCGGAAGACGGCGCGCGAGCCGAGCAATCGAGGCCGCGCACCCTGGGTTTCCGATGACACCGCCGAGCCGGAGCGCTCCTGTCCGGAACTCAGCGGCTCGGCCACTCGAGGCAGGGGGCTTCGCCACGGACGATCAGGCTGATCCGAGTCGTGAAGCCGGAACGAAATAAGGCGCCATGCTCGTAGCGTGGAAAGTGTAGACGCACGCCACGGAGCAGCACGCACAGCAGACGGGGCACGGGATATCTTACCCCGCCCCAAACTCGGCCCGATCGATTCCCTCACATCTCTCTGCAATGTCGCGGGAAACCTTGATTACTGCGCCTGTATTTCACTATACTTTCGTCAGACGAATAAAAAACGAAACAAAATGCTTGCTCGGCAAGATCTCGAAGCTCTGCTCCGGACGCGAAAGCTTGACCACACGCTGAGCTGGACGACTTCGGCCTCCGAGCGCCGCGCGCCGGATGTAGTGCCGACCGGCCTGGATCAGCTGGACCGGCATCTTCATGGTGGGTTCCCTCGCGGGCAGCTGTCCGAGATTGTCGGAGCCCGTTCGACGGGGCGTACCGGCCTGCTCTGTGCCTTGCTCGCCACGGCGACTCGACGAGGTGAACTGGTCACCTTGATTGACACGCTCGACATGTTCGATCCCATCAGTGGAGCCGCCGCTGGCATTGACCTCTCGCGCGTACTGTGGACTCGGGGAACGGTGGTCTCGGGTGCGGTGCCGCGCACGGCGGGCATCGACGCGCGGCCACACGCCGCAGTGCGGCGCGCCCTCAAGGCGACCAGCCTCGTGCTCCAGAGTGGCGACTTCGGAGTCGTGGCGCTGGACCTGGCCGACGTGCCCAGTCGGACGATGCGGCAGATTCCATTCACGACCTGGCGGCGCCTCCAGCGACTCGTCGAGGGGAGCCAGACCGCCTGTGTGCTGATTGCAGGCGGCGCCGTGGCGCGTGGTCCCGATGGTCTGACCCTCACGTTGCAGCCAGGACATCCGACCGGACACTGGACGGGAATGGGGGACCACCGGCTGTTGAGCGGCCTGACGGCCAATGCTCGCGTCATTCGTGGACGCATGTGCAGCAGAGATCCTGGCCCGATCGAGCTGGTACTGCAGCCTCCGTGCCTAGAGCGGACATGACGGACATGACGGAGATGACGGAGATGACGGGTTCCAGACCAGCGGGTCTGTATGCCTGCATACTGATGACGCAGGCGCGGCACCTAGCGGCATGGGCCGACGACAGCTCGGCGGCGGCATGCGAGCTGACGGAGCTGGCACACGAGTTCTCGCCGCGTATCGAGGTGCATGGTCCAGGGATCGTGGTGCTGGACGTCGAGGGGCTGGCCCGACTCTATGGCGACGCGCGCGCGATTGGCAAGGCGCTGCATCGTGCGGCCGCCGTGCGGCACATGCACGCACACGTCGCCATCGCTGCGACTCGAGCAACCGCGGTCCTGACGGCCTCGGCGTGCCTGGGCGTCACGGTCGTGGCCGCGGGTGTGGAGGCGGAAACCCTCGCCTCGTTACCTCTCGACGCGCTCGAGTGGTTCTACGGGGTTGGCACGACCGGTGGACCCGGCAGTCGAGGCAGATCCCGTCGTCGAGCTTCGGGACGTCGGCACTATCGACTGGCGCCTTCGCCGGAGAGCCGGAGGGACGATCCCCTGGCGACCGACCGCATGTCCGGGTCAGGGACCCAGGCGACTTCGACTTCGGCGGATGGCATGGCTGCGCTACATGCCTGCGGAACGGTCAGGCGCTGGGGGCTCAAGACGCTGGGAGATCTGGCGTCGCTGCCATCGGATGATCTGTTCGAACGGCTGGGGCTCATCGGTGTGTCATTGCAGCGGCTGGCGAGGGGTGAGGATCTTCGGCCGTTGGTACCCGATCCCGGGACACCGCGATTCATGCACTCGTTGGCGCTCGAGTGGCCGATCGAAGGAGTCGAGCCACTGGCATTCGCACTGGGTCGGGTACTCGATCCGCTCTGTCGTCGGCTCGAACGTCACGATCGTGGAGTGGCCGTTCTTCACGTAAAGCTTCGGCTCGTGACGCGGGAGATGCACGTGCGGAGGCTGGAGATCCCGACACCGTTGCGCGATCCGCGTGTGCTCCGAACGCTGATTCTGCTGGATCTCGAATCCCATCCGCCGCCCGCCGGGATCGATGACATTGCCATCGTGATCGAGCCCGCCCCCGGTCCTATTTTGCAGTTCTCGCTGCTGGAACGCGCCCGCCCGGTACCCGAGCAGCTCTCGACGCTGCTTGCACGGCTCCAGGCGCTCATGGGTGAAGGGCGATGCGGGATGCCTGTCGTGCTGGATACGCATCGGCCGGATGGTGTCACGGTGGGGCCTTTCTCGGGCGACGAGCGGAGCCAGGCACCGATCACGACGAGCGATCTGGCGGCCTCGCGCGTCGGGGTACGAGGCGGTCAGGCGGTGTGGCGCCGATTCCGTGTGCCGCTCGAGATCCACGTAAGGACCATACGAGGCCGACCGGTCGCCGTGCGGATGCACCGCAACCGTGGTGGAGGCAGTGGTGGCGGTGGGGATAGTGGAGGGAGTGGAGGCACGGTGGTGACCCACGCCGGACCGTGGCGAACGTCTGGGGAATGGTGGCGCGGTCGCGATGAGCCGGGCCTGCAGGGCGGGTGGGATCGTGACGAGTGGGATGTGGCATTGACCGACGGGGGAGTCTATCGGATTCACCGGAACCGGGACGTGAACCGATGGTTTCTCGAAGGGCTCGTGGACTAATCACACGCGACACCATGGCGTCGCACGGAAGCCTCATTGTGTACATCGAGTTACATGCATCGTCGGCCTTCAGCTTTCTCGAAGGGGCTTCTTTGCCGGAAGGACTCATCGAGCGGGCCGCCGCCCTGGGGTATCCGGCGGTCGCCCTCCTCGACCGCGATGGTATCTACGGGGCACCCCGCTTCCATCGTGCAGCCCAAAGCGCTGGGCTGCGGGCCATCATCGGGTGCGAACTGACCATCCAGGCCGGCGACGGTGACGAGGCGAACGCGCCAGGGCCCCCGGTGCGATGGCGGCTTCCGCTGCTCGTCGAGTCCCAACACGGTTATCGCAATCTCTGTCGGCTCATCAGTCGGATGAAGCTCCGTTCGCCGAAGGGGGAGGGCGCTGTGTCGGTGACGGAGCTCGAGCGACATGCTGACGGGCTGGTGGCTCTGGTCGGACGGGCCGCGCTGGCGAGGGAGCGATACGGGGTCGGAGGGCTGATCGATCGCTTGGTTGGCGTGTTCGGAAGACGTCATGTGTATGTCGAGATTCAGCGCCATCGGCATCGCGATCAGGAAGCCGACAACCAGGCCCTCGTGACCCTCGCCGAGGCCTTTCGGGTCCAGGTTGTGGCGACGAACGGCGTGCGATTCGCTGCACCTGCGGACCGCCCGCTCTACGATGTGCTCGCCTGCATCCGGCATGGCACGAGCCTCGATCGGGCGGGACGGCGACTGACACGCAATGCCGAGCGGTATTTGAAGTCACCGCAGGACATGACCCGGCTGTTTCGCGATGCGCCGGCGGCGGTTGAGGCGGCGGGTGAGCTGGCCGAGCGCCTGCAATACACGATGGCCGACCTCGGGTACCGCTTTCCCGAATATCCGGTTCCGGGCGGCGCGTCGATGATCGCGTTTCTCCGCTCGATCACGGAGGTTGGGGCACGGGAACGCTACCGACCGTACCATGCGCGCGCGAAGCGGCAGATGGCTCGTGAGCTCGATCTGATCGAGAAGCTGGATTTGGCCGGTTACTTCTTGATCGTTTGGGACATCGTCAACTTCTGCAGGCGTCAGGGCATTCTCGCGCAAGGACGAGGCTCGGCGGCCAATAGTGCCGTCTGTTACAGCCTGGGCATCACGGCAGTCGATCCCGTCGGCATGGACCTGTTGTTCGAGCGGTTCCTGTCGGAGGAGCGAGGCGAGTGGCCAGATATCGATCTAGACCTACCGAGCGGATCTCGTCGTGAGCGGGTCATCCAGTACGTCTACGAGAAGTACGGCCGACTGGGTGCCGCCATGACGGCCAACGTGATCACCTATCGGGGCCGGAGTGCCGCTCGTGAGGTCGGCAAGGTGCTCTCGCTCGATCCCGATCGCATCGACCGGTTGTCGAAGGTCATGCACAACTTCGAGTGGGAGGCCCCGCGCGAGATGCTCGATCAGCGGCTGGCCGAAGTGGGATTGTCGCTCGATCAGCCGCGCGTCGAACTATTCAGCGAGCTCTGGCGGCAGATCCAGCACCTGCCGCGGCATCTGGGGCAGCACTCCGGCGGCATGGTGATTTGTCAGGGCCGGCTGGATGAGGTCGTGCCGCTCGAGAATGCCAGCATGCCAGGCCGGGTCGTCGTGCAGTGGGACAAGGATGACTGTGCCGGCATGGGTATCGTCAAAGTCGATCTGCTTGGGCTCGGCATGCTGGCGGCCATGCAGGATGCCCTCGAGCTGATCAACCAACCGTCGACGGCCGGCACGCGGCCGCGTCTGGATCTAGCCCATCTTCCGCCGGACGACCCGGCCGTGTATCGAATGCTCCAGAGCGCCGACACGGTCGGCGTGTTCCAGGTCGAGTCACGAGCCCAGATGGCCACCCTGCCCAGGCTCCGCCCCGAACGCTTCTATGACATCGTCGTGGAGGTGGCGCTCATTCGTCCAGGACCGATCGTGGGGCAGATGGTGCATCCGTACCTGAGGCGGCGAGCTGGTCGTGAGCCCGTCACGTATCCGCATCCGTCGCTCGAGCCGATCCTGCGGCGAACCCTGGGGGTCCCGCTGTTCCAGGAGCAGTTGCTGCGGATTGCGATGGTCGCCGCGGGTTTCTCCGGGGGCGAAGCGGAGGAGCTGCGTCGTGCCTTTGGTTTCAAGCGATCCGTCGAGCGGATGCAGCAGATCGAAGTCAAGCTCCGTCGCGGGATGGCAACACGCGGAATTGCCGATTCGGCGGCCGAGCAGATCATTAAGTCCATTTCGTCGTTCGCGCTCTACGGATTCCCTGAATCGCACGCCGCCAGCTTTGCCCTGATCGTCTATGCCAGCGCCTACCTCAAGGCCCACTTCCCGGCGGCCTTCTACACGGCTCTGCTCAACAACCAGCCGATGGGTTTCTACCACCCCGCCACGCTGGTGAAGGATGCCCAGAGGCACGGCGTACGGTTCGCTTGCATCGACGTGCAGCAGTCGGCGTGGAATTGCACGGTCGAGCCGGATGGAACGATTCGACTTGGCCTGCGGTTCGTCAACGGGCTTCGGGCGGAGGTGGGATGCGCGATTGCGGCCGGTGGAACCGTGGCGGAGCGTCCGGCATGCATCGCACCTGAGGTGTGCCCAAAGTGTGGCTGCGACGATGACTCCATGCTCGAGATCGTGAGCACGACCGCGCGGGGCCACGTGTGCTTCTGTAGCCAGTGTGCGCACGATTGGGAGGCGGCCGAGGCAGGGCGCGATCCCGCGCCAGGCACGGACCGTTCCCGGCGCTTCGAGTCGGTGGAGGCGGTGGTCGCTCGCACCGGCGCGAATCGGAGCGAGATGGCGACGCTGGCGGAGATCGGCGCGCTGAATGCACTCGGCAGCGATCGCCGCAGCGCGCTCTGGCAAATCGAGCGAGCCGTCCGACGATCTGGCCCATTGTTCGAGTCCCGCCCCATCGAGGCTGGACGCTCACCGCTGGCGCCGATGACGCCGACCGAGCGGGTGATTGCCGATTATGCGGGTACGGGTTTGACCATCGGACCGCACCCGATGGCCATGCGGCGAGGCGAGCTCGCGCTACGAGGAATCCTGCGTGCCACCGATCTGCCACGCACGCGCGACGGCCGTCGGGTGCGGATCGCCGGGGCCGTGATCACCCGACAGCGGCCGGGGACGGCGAAGGGGTTCGTATTTCTGACCCTCGAGGACGAGACCGGTATCGCCAACATCATCGTCCGACCCGATCTGTTCGACCGGCATCGAGCGACCATCGTCGAAGAGCCGTTTCTGCTGGTGGAGGGAACGCTGCAGATCCAGGAGGGCGTCACGGCCGTCAAGGCCGAGCGGGTCGACGGGCTCGTCGGAGAGGGCCCCGACGCGCCTTCACATGATTTCCGATGACACCCGACCGACCGGCTCCGTGGCCGCGCGCGCCTCGGGCGACGTCGGATGTCGGATCACCCCCACGTCCACCGTTCGTCCTGCTCGCGAGATGGTCTGGAACCGCAGTTCGGCGCCCTCGAGCTCGAGCAGCATGAAGCTGCGGTCGCCATCGAAGCGCTGGGCGGTCAGCTGGCTCTCGCGATCGACGTTGCCTCGCCGCAGCTTGGCTCCGGCACCGGACGTGATGTACGTGATGCCCGACTGGGGGAGGAGCCGTTCGTAGAAGTGCTCGTGACCGGCAAACACGACGTTGACGCCGTGAGCCAGGAAGAGCGGCTCGAGTACCTCCCGGAGCTCCAGGTCCGAACCGTGATGCTCGCCAGACGAGTAGATCGGATGGTGGAAGAAGCAGATTTTCCACGTCTCGTCCGATGTCCGCAACGCCTCCTCGAGCCACTCCAGCTGTCGTGTGTCGACTCCCGTGCTGTCGATCCCGAAGAACCGAACGCTCTGGTGTGATCCCGCAAACGTGTAGTACCGCCGGCCGCCCATGTTGAAGCCCTCGTAGAAACGCTGCGACGGCTCGTCGTGGTTGCCGAGGACGGCTTGGAAGGTGACTCCTCGGCTCAGGAGGCCGCTGTAGGGACGTTCGAACTTCCGCTCGTAGTCCGCCGGCTCCTCCGATCCGTACATGTTGTCGCCGAGCATCAGCGTGAGCTCGAACGGAAACATGTCGTGGTACTGGAGCATCCGAGCCCCGACCTCGAATTGCTGCCGGCCCCCGGTTCCACTGTCGCCGATCACGGCGAATCGCAGCGCCTCGTCGTGGTTCGGGAGGGCCAGTTCGTTCGGCCCGGGGAACTGGCCGATCGATGCCACCAGCGCCGCCATGATCAGGGGTCTCATGGCGTTACGGAACGATGTTCGACGCGTAGTCGACCACCAGGTCTGCTTCGGTGTCGCGCAGGATCAGATGTCGCCCGGCGAACCGGTATTCGAGTTCGTCGGGTAGCGCCGGCAGCCAGGCGAGGAGCCTCGGCGGAACCGGAGTGACGCCGACGTCGGCCGGAACGGCCGCACCCAGCCGGAGCGACACATCGAGCGGTCCCTCCTCGCCGAGCCGAGCGCGGAACTGGTCGACGGCCGGGCCGGGATAGAGCTCGGCGAATCGCCCCCTGATGGCTTCGACGGCGGCGGGCACGAAGATGTCGCCTCGAGCCGCGTCGGCGCGGGCGTGTCGGACGCCCTCGGCCAGGGCCTTCCGATGCGCGGCGATCGCAGCGGAGGAGACGCCGTCGTGGGGCCAGGGCTGCTCGATGTCGAGACGGCAATGAAGGGCGACGTACGTCGCGATCGTGGCGGTGAGGCCGGCGAGGGAATCGGATTGGCGCATGTGGGCAGTCGTGGTCCGGGACCCGAACGGCGCCGATTCCGTCATCGAGACGACGAGTAGCCCGGAGGTCACCCAGCCCGCCGCCGGGCCGCCGGCCAGCCACCGCTGTCGCCTCATGAACCGGCCCCGCCTACCCGCGATAGTTCCCGAACTGCAACTCGATCCCGAAGTCCTCGTCACGCAGAAGTCCCATGACGGCTTGGAGGTCGTTCTTCGACGGCGAAGAGACTCGCAGTTGGTCTCCCTGGATCGCCGCCTGGATCTTCTTCAGCTTGCGATCCTTGATGAACTTCGCGATCGCTCGCGCCGCCTCTGTCGGGATGCCCTGCTGAAGCAAGATTCGTTGGCGGACCACGTCGTTGGCGCCATGCTCGATCTCGTCGCGCTTCAGGTTCTTCACCGGAACGCTGCGCCGAACGAGCTTGCTCTGCAGTACGTCCCAGAGCGCCGTCAGCTTGAACTCGTCGTCGGCCTCGAGCACGAGTGTGCCGTCGGTGCGGTTGAAATCGATTGACGCGCGTGAGCCCTTGAAATCGTAGCGCTGCGCCAGTTCCTTGCGGGCTTGATTGACGGCGTTGTCGACCTCCTGGAGGTCGACGGTGGACGTGATGTCGAATGAAGTCGCGGCAGCCACGTACGTATGCTACCAGATTCGCTGGCGGTGTCCCGACGGCGGCCGGGCGGAGGGGTGCCGCGTGACGCGCGCTACATCGATCGGCGGAGCTTGATGCTGCCGTTGACCGTCGACAGGGTCAAGTCTCGACCGCCGCTTCCGATCGTCCCGATGAGCCGTCGACGGCTGATCGTGCCCTGTGTGGTGAGCGGGAAGTCCGTGTCGAGCGAGCCATTGACCGTTCGCATCTCCACGTCGGCGTTCAGATCGGTTTCGAAGTCGAGCGTGATGCTTCCGTTCACGGTTTGAAACTCGAGCGGTCCGCGCCAGTCTGCGCGGCCGAGCGATCCCGTGATCGACCCGTTGACGGTGCGGGCGACGCCGTGACCGGTCGTCGAGAAGCGTGCCGACCCGTTGACGGTTCGAACCTCGACGTTGCCGGAGAGGCCTTCCGCCGCGATCTGGCCGTTGACGGTCCGGCCCCTGAAGTGGACGCCTTCGGGTACATGGATGGTGAACTCGACCTTGACGTCGTTCCGCCGCGCCCCAAGATGGCCGGCGTCGCCCGGCAGACACTCGTTGGGCTCGTCGGCGTCACTGTCGGGGTAGACGGCGCAGAGGGTCACACCATCCTCGTGCTCCACGACGACAATCTCCACCCCGCTCGGGTCGTTGCGACGCCCGCTCTTGACGGCCCGCACCTCGGCCGTATCCCCGGTCGCGCGTTCGGCGTGGACGGCGCCATGGACGCCCTTGACCTCGAGCGTGCGGCCGGCCTCGATTGCGCCGTCCCAGCGAAAGTCCTCGGTCGCCGCGGCGCCGAAACTGAGGCTGATGCGGCCGCTGTCATCGGCCTCGATCGAGCAGCCGAGCAGCACCGTCGTGGCGGTGAGGATTGCGAAAGTCTTCAGCTGATTCATACGGTTCGCTCCCGTGTCGGTACCGTCGAACTCGTGATCCTATCCGTTAGACGCGGCTGGTGTCTCGAATGTTTCGCGGAGTCCGGGAGCCGATCCTCCCCCCAGGACAGGACCCGCGGCGGCTCCAGTATCTTGCGGCCGGTTCGACGCTTTGCTAGTATCGCGCAGTCCACCGCAGCCGCGGCGCGTCGTGGAGTGTGCGGTCGACCGCGAGAGCTACCCACGCAGGCCGTCGGTGGCGTCCCACCATCGGATCCAGTATTGCTCATGGTCACGGCTCAGGCCGAACATCCGCCGGCGCGTCGAGTGCGACTCGACGCGCGACGGGATCTCGAGGCCGCCCGGTGGCGAAGGCCGGTGCTGCGCTACGGCGTCGCCCGCGTCGCGGGTGGGGGTGTCGGGACGAGCCGGATCGTCGGCGCGAGTGACCAGTCGAAGTCGAGAAGCTGGGTGGGTCCCAGGGCCAGGACGGCCTCGCGGGCGCCGCGGGCGTCGGCCAGCAGGCCGGCCACGTCCACGTGCTGGCACCACGGAGAGAACGGCCGGAGGTAGTGGGGGCCGCGTGTGAGCATGTAGAGGCTGCCGTGATGATTGCGGCGTTGGATGTGCAGGAAGGCCACGCCGATCTGCAGGATGCCCTGATACAGGTAGCGCAGGTCGCGCGGCTCGGCGCGCCAGAGCTCTTCGAGCACCTCGTGCTGTTCGAAGTACAGCCCTCGGTTGAACAGGTCGATCCCCTCCAGCAGCCGTGCGGGTGGCGGTTCGTGACACCAATCGACCACGTAGAATTATAGCGGGGTCCAACAGTCTCGAGGGCACGTCTCGGGGACAGCGGGTGGACTCGGGAGTCGGAGGATGGCAGTGGCCGGAGGTCGGAAGGCGAAGGGCGCGAAGACGACGGGCGTGAAGACGAAGGGCGTGAAGACGAAGGGCGCGGAGACCAAGGCTGGTGCGTCAGGCGCACGGACCGCTTCACGTACCCGCAAGGCCGTCGGCCCGGTGGCGAAGAGCGCGGCCACGAGCCGCACTCGCAGGAAGGTCGGAAGGAAGAAGAAGCGAGTGCGCCCGAGCGCGCCGCCAGCAACGGATCGGATCGAGCGGCGCCGCTCGAACGTGCACGGATGGGGCGTGTTCGCGACAGCCGAAATCCCCAAGAACAAGCGCATCGTGGACTATGCAGGCGAGAAGCTGCGCACGAAGGACAGCATCACGCGGCAGGAGCGTCAGCTCGAGAAGGGTCACATCTGGTGCTTCGAGATCAACCGTGCGTGGGTTCGCGACGCGGAGGTCGGAGGCAACATCGCGCGTTTCATCAACCACGCCTGTGCACCCAACTGCTACGTGCAAATTGTTGGAGACATCATCTGGGTCCGGGCGGCCCGAAGGATCTGGCGCGGCGAGGAGCTCTCGTACGACTACAGCACCGACGGCGACAAGACGATTCCGTGTCGCTGTGAGCCGGGTTGCGAACGGATGCTCTGATCCGTCCTACTGACGATGAACCTGGGTCGCCGAAAACGCACCGTGTCCGCAGGTTGCATGTGGCCCGTGGGCCTCGCTCTTCTGACTCTTGCGTGCGACAGCGGTCCGGCGACCGGCTCGTCCCGCGCCGATCTGGCGACACCTGCGCCCCAGTCCACCATCACATCTCCGAGGCCGGAAGCGGGTGACCCCGAGCCGACGCTGGATGCGCTGGCCGACGAGGGCCGGCTCGCATATGCGGTCGTCGACCTGACGACCGATGAGGTCCTGGTGGCCGCGAACGCGGCGCTGCTCGACACGCTAGTGGCTCCCGGCTCGATCGCCAAGATTCCCGTCGCGCTGGCGGCATTCGAGGCGGGCGTTCTGGACGAACAGACGGCCCTGATGTGTCGACGTGTCTGGGTGTCGGAGGGCCAACGCTACGTCTGCTCCCACCCGGAGCTTGGACGGCCGCTGGACGCCGTCGACGCGCTGGCCCACTCCTGCAACTACTTCTTCGCGACCATCGCGACGCGCCTATCCCGCGCCGCCATCGAAGGAGCGTTCGTCGCGCTGGGACTGCCTCGACCCGATGCGACGGCGCCACGACCCGCCATCGCGCTCGGCCTCGAAGGCGTCCGGGCCACACCTCGCGCGCTGCTCGGGGCCCTGGCTCGAGTCGCGCAAGAATCTCGGGTCTCCGGCGCCGTCGGAGACGCCAGGGACGCCAGGGACGCCAGGGACGCCGTCACTCGCGGTCTGCGTGAAGCCGCCGCGCAAGGAACGGCGGTGGCCCTCGGCCAGGCCGGCATCGATGCCATCGCGAAGACCGGCACCGCGCCGATGCCCGGGGGCGGATTCCAGGGCCTGGTGGTCGCCGCGTGGCCTTCAGCCAGACCGACCCGGGCGCTGGTGGTCGTGACGCCTGGCGGCGCGGGGCATCAGGCGGCCGAAGTTGCCGCCGAGGTGATACGGCGGCAGGAAGCTGGCGATGCGGAGACGACCTTGACCCTCGGCATCGTCGAATCGGAGGACGGAACCTATCGCGTCACGACGCTGACCCTGGAGGACTACGTGGCACGTGTCGTAGCCGGTGAGGCCGCGCCGGGGGCCAGTCCGGCCGCGCTCGAGGCCCTGGCGATCACGTCCAGGACATACGCGATGGCGAACCTGCATCGACATCGGGTGGACGGTTTCGACTTCTGCGACTTGACCCACTGTCAGGTCGTTCGCCCATCAACGACCGCCTCCCGAGCAGCAGCCGCAGGCACGCGAGGCCTCGTGCTCCTCGACGGGAATCGTCCAGCGACGGTCTTCTACACCGCATCGTGCGGCGGTCGCACCGCGGACAGCTCCGAGGTGTGGCCAGAGCTGACGCGGCCGTTCCTCGTCGCACACGATGACCCGGCGTGTGCCGACTCCGAGCCGTGGGTCACCGAGATCGAGGCCGCCCGACTCGTGCCTGCTCTGAACGCCGCAGGCTGGGTGGGGTCGCGCCTGTCCGACCTCGGCGTGAGCGGGCGCACGGCATCTGGACGTGTCGATCGGCTTGCGGTCCCCGGGCTCGTGCCGCCCGAGATCACGGGTGAGGCCTTCCGACTCGCGGTCGGCCGGTCGCTCGGGTGGCACCTGGTGAAGAGCACGGCCTTCGAGGTCGAGCGGATCGGCGCCGGCTACCGGTTGCGCGGTCGCGGATCGGGCCACGGGGTTGGATTGTGCGTGGTGGGCTCCACGCGCATGGCTGGAGACGGAGCGACCGCTCGGGCCATCCTGGCGTTCTACTTTCCCGGATTGGACGTGGGGAGCCTGACGGCCGACGGTCAGGTGAAACCCGTGACGTCCGGCCTGCGATTGGCGCTTCCGCCGTCGGCTCGGGGCCGCTACCAGGCGATCGAATCGCTCGTCGAGCGCGTCCTCTCGGAGCTCGTGGATGCGCTCGGTGAGACCGCCCCGGAAAGGCTTGATGTCCGGTTTCATCCCACCGTCGAGGCATACCAGCGCGAGACCCGGCGTCCCTGGTGGACGTCCGCGGTCGCGAGCGCTCACCGCGTCGAGTTGATTCCTTTCCACATCCTCGAAAGTCGGGGCGCGGTCGAATCCACCCTGCGCCACGAGCTGGTGCACGTGCTGACGATGCCGTTGCTGGGAACCCGGCCGCTATGGGTGCAGGAAGGGGCCGCGGCATATTTCGCCGGGGAATCGAGCCACTCGGCCGAGTCCGGGCCCTGCCCGGGCGATGACGAATTCAATGAGGCGGGATCCGGGGCAGAGCTGGCCGGGCTCTACGAACGGGCCGCCGGGTGCTACGCACGCGAAATCTCGGACGGCGCGTCCTGGGCCGCGGTCGGTCAACCGATCCCCTAGTGGCCCCTCTCATTGATAGCGAGGTAACGAGAAGGCGGGTCGACTCCGTATCTTCTACGGACCGCGGAACTCCATGCGTATCGTCTTGGCGGAGTCGGCGTGCCGATACGTTCGTTCGAACCTCTCGCCCACCTGCACCTCGACGTTCCATCCGTCAATGAGGATACCGAGCTCCGGAGATGGCGCATCGAGTGGATAGTCGAGAACCGGGTATTCCGTGAACAGGCGATCCAGGAACGGCACCACGATCGCGTCGTATCGCTCCGAGTCCGAGGCACGGTTCTCCCAGAGTGAGCTCAGGAGCACCATCGGTGCTGGATACGGCCTGACGTCGGATTCCCAGATCGCCTCGGCCGGGAAGATGAAGTGCAGCTCATCACGCGTGTTCGCGCGGATCATAGCGTGCAGGGTCATCTGGGCGTTCCGGAGCACACAGGCCATGAAGGCGCCCCCGGTGAACACGACGCGATCGGCATCGATCAGAATCTCGTGCTCCTGTCCCTCACTGATGAGCGCGAGATCCGGCTGACGGTCCTCGGTATACCAATTTGGATACTCTTCGCTCACCCAGTAGACGACTGGGCGCCCCCGCCGTTTGAACTCGCGCACGAAGCGGTCGATCCCCGGCTTGGCCACCGCGGTGTGGTCGAACCCGTCGCGGTTGGCGTGACCGACGAAGAGCACCTCATCGCCAACGATCGTGTCCACCTCGCCGTGAGGAACGGCGGTGAGGGCCGGCAGAGTGTCTCCGCGAACCTCGATCTCGTAGCGCTGTTCCCTCTGAGAACTCTTGACGATGAACTCGGTGCGCCCCGGCGAGAGGGCCCGGAAGAGACCCCGCCGGTCTCTCAGCTCGAGCACTTGCGGATCGCCCGTCTCGAACTCGTAGTCGTCGAAGAAGTGCAGTTCGCCGTCGCCGGTGTGCTCCAACGGCATGTAGTGGATGGTCTCCCCAGGACGCAAGTCGAAGTGCCGCGGGAAGACTTCGATACCGCCGACCTCCGGCTGCCCGCACCCGCTGGTCGCGAACGCCCCGAGAGCTGCCAGGCCGGTGAGTAGGGCGAGCAGGCTCGTCGGACGGCTCCTGCGGTCTCCGCCGCCTCCTCTCACTGTCCGGCTCAGCAACCCCACAGGCGAACTATAAAACCCCGGCACGCCGTTCGACAACCACGGATTCGACTTCGTATCCGCCTGGTTGGCGAGGCAACATGGAGCCCGGCATAGTCGCCGAACCGCACGAACTCACGTTGGTCAAGGCTACTCTCGCCAGGGAGGGACGGCGCGGAACGCAGAGAATCGGAACTCCGCCCTTGCCCTTTTTGTACGTGTGGTATCTATATAGGAGAGTTGTTGAATCAAGGAGGGAGCATGAGCTTCGATGTCGAATTTCACCTCGGCGCCGTGGAGCGCTCCGTGTCGTCACTGGAGCGCGGCGGACGGCCCGCGCGTGCGGTCACGCTCGCCCGCGGCTACGATACGACAATCGAGGACCTGTGGGACGCCGTGACGAACCGCGCGCGTATCCCGCGCTGGTTTCTGCCAACCACCGGCGAACTCGAGCTTGGCGGCCGCTATCAGTTGGAAGGCAATGCCGGCGGACTGATCACGGCGTGCGAACGACCTTCACATCTCGCGCTCACGTGGGAGTTCGGTGGGGACGTAAGCTGGGTGGAGGTTCGTCTCGCGGACGATGGAGCGGGCCGCGCGCGGTTGACGCTCACGCACACAGCGCACGTTTCGGAGCATTGGGATGAATACGGGCCGGGCGCGACGGGCGTCGGCTGGGAATTGGGTCTCATGGGACTCGCGATCCACCTCGCGCGACCGAGCGAGCCCAAGCTGGACGAGGCGGCGTTTTCCGCCTCAGCGGGGGGCAAAGCGTTCATCACAGGCAGCAGCGAGGGTTGGGGGCAAGCGTCGGTCCTCTTCGGAACGGACGCCGAAGCCGCGCTTGCCGCGGCCAGGCGCACGACCGCCTTCTACACAGGCGAATCGGCCGAGCCTGCCTGATGCGCGCCTTCGCGCTACGTAATTGCCACTAGTCTGAGTCGGCGACGATGGTGCCGTGAGCGACCTCGCCGAGGGCGAGGGTCCAGCCGACGTGCAGCGCCAGCAGGATCAGCCCCAGCTTCGCGACGACGAAGAATGGCTCGACGGTGAGAGACGGCAAGGCCTCGGGTCGCCAGTAGGTCGCCTTGAGCGGCAGCACGAACAGGAGCAGCCACGCGAACCCGAGCGCGCCGATCTGCCGTCGGGACAGCGCAGTCTGGATCCAGCGCCCTCGCGCGAGCGCCTGAATTCCCCCCCGGGCGCCGCTCGACAAGAGCGCCAGGGCGACCGATGGTGTGACGACCCACCGGACGAGCAGGAGCAGGATGCCGGCGCCCCGGTGAAGCCAAGCCGTGCTGGTCCAGCCGAATCGAAGCATCAGCCACGCGTCGATCTCCCCGGCATGTCGCGTCAGCCAGTCGCCGAGCCATAGCGACACCCACCAGCCTCCGGCGAGGACGACCAGCGCGGGGACGATGAAGGGCCAGGCCTTCAAGGCCCGACGCGCAGCACCGCGCAGGCTCAGCTCCGACGTCACGGCCAGGAGTGCGGCCGTCTCGGTCCAACCCACGACGACCAGGAGTAGGAGCAGCAGCGTGGCCGAGAGCATCAGCATCCAGACGCTGGACTCCGGGACGTTGAGGAGCGCCCACGCCAGGGACGCCGCCAGAAAGTGGCCGAGCACTACGCATCCGAGCACGACGAGCCAGCGCTGGATCATCGGCTCGGCTCCGCTGCCGTTTCGGTCGTTGCCGTGTCGGCGTCAGGCGCCGTGCGAAGCACGTTGAACGTGTGGGCGTTGCTCGAGGCGTTGACGCCCGGGACGTACATCGGGCTGATCTGCGCCGGCATCGACCGGAAGGTCCCGGGTGTTGTCATGCGCAGCAGGTAGGCGAGCTCGTGGCGACCGCCACTGAGATCTCGAAGAAAAATGGCGACGCGATCGTCCCGGTACTCACGGCGGCTCTCGTAGGCTGGCGGCAGCGGGTTCTCGAACGCGTACGAGTCCATCGCGCGGACGGGCTCGGCGCCGGCGGGCAGCGGATCCTCGAGCGAGAGGTAACGCCAGTCGGAAGAACCGGCCACGGTCAGTCGCACGAGTACCAGGTCGCCTTCGTGCAGATCGCCCTCGACGGGGGTCTCGCGGTAGACGATCCGGTCGCGTCGCTCCACAGGCTCGACCTTGAAGTACCTCCGCACGAGCGCCAGCTGGCTGGAGCCGGTCCGCTCGATGCGCGGACCATCGTAGTGGTAGCCTGCTACGGCCGACCAGAACAACGTGCCCGGCCCTCGCTTCACGAGGCGCACGCGATTCGTGCCCTCGACCGCGGCCGCCGTGACGATGCGCGCATCCGGCACAGCCAAGTCCGCCGGCTCGAACGAGACGGTGTCGAGCTGTGTACCGTTCACATGGAGTTCCACATCGAACGGCGACGCGCTCTCGCCCCTGGCCGCCATGTAGTCCAGCAGTCCACTCAACACCATGGCCGTCTGCTTCGTGCTGGACCAGTAGACGCCCTGGTTCCGGTTCAGCACGAGCCACCGCACCGCGCGGTCCAGCCGGCCGTCCGGGGTCGAGTGCGGTGCGAGCGCTTTGAGGGCGAACGCCGTGGCCTCGACGCTGGTGTCGACCCGATCGATGAGCAGCGGGTCGTCTTCGGTCCGCCACCACGACAGCTCGCCGTCCGTCTCCGCTGCCGCGACCAGCCGCACCGCCATCTCCGTCGCCCGGGCGTCCTGGTGAAGGTCGAGGGTGAGCAGCAGGAGCGCCTGACCGTACGGTGAGAGCCGTGACCGGGCAGTCCAAAGATCATCCAGGCGCGCCCGGGCGTCGGCGTCCTCGTCGAGCGCTCGCTGCTGATGCCCCGCCGCACGAGCCAACACGTACGCCAGATAGGCCTTGAGGTCGGGAACGGCACGCGGGTACTCCGTGTACAGGTTGCCTAGAGCCGTCGCGGCGTTGGAGATTCGCCAGCCGTCTACGCGATAACCGGCGCGCGCGACCTCGATCAAGCCGTCGAGGGCGTAGGCCGTCATGAAAGGATGGTTGGGGTCCGTCCTCCACCAGCCCCAGCCGCCGTCGTCGTGCTGGTACTCGTACAGGCGTCGAAGTCCGTCGGAGACCTGGCGGTCCAGCGAGCGGAGCCGCTCGGTCATCGGCAAGCCCAGGGTATCGAGTGTGCGCCGGACCAGCAGCGTCGGGACGAAGCTCGACAGGATCTGCTCGGTGCAGCCGTACGGGAACGAAGTCAGAACGTCGAGCGCGCTCAGGACGGTGCCCGCGAGAGAGGGGGCGAGCGCCAGTCGGATCGTTCGCGCGTCCGGGTTCGACTCGGTCGGAATCTCGAGCTCGATGGTCTCTTCCGCGGACGCTCGAAGGGCTCCCGACCCGTGCACCTCTCGTGCCAGGCCGAACGGCTGGACCGGAATCTCGATCCGCACCGCGTCGCCGTCCTCGGCGCTTGTGGCCTCGCCCGTCAGCGTGGCCGTGCCCACCGAGTCGGCTCGGAACCGCCAGTCCGTACGTGACTCCTCGCCGGGCGCCAGGAGCACGGGATCGCCGGTCTCGGGTTCGGGAGGCATCCGACTGAGTCCGGTAGCCCGCAGCGAGCGGGCGATCGGGGCCGGGTCCGGAAGGTAGTTGTGGACGATCGCCGGGATGACCACCTCGTCGCCCTGGGTGAGGAATCTCGGTGTAATGACCCGTACGATCACATCCTTGGTGGTCGTGGTGCGAGCGATCCCGACCCCGAGATCGGTGTCGGTCGTGACGGCCCGTGCCGTCACGCGCCAGGTTGTGAGAGCGTCTGGATAATCGAAGCGCACCTCGGCCAGCCCGTCGTCGTCCGTCTCCAGATCCGCGACCCAGTAAATCGCGTCAGGGAACTCCTTCCGGACGTGTGGCCGCGGTGCAGGGCCGCCCTTGAAGTCGGAGAGCTGGAGGGGACGACGCCGTTGGGCGAGCAACAGCTGTTGGGTGCCGGAGAAGCCGAGGAAGGAGTACTCCCGGGAGTACTGGGTGCCCACACGGCTGTACTCGCGACGGTAGAAGAAGCGCAGGGGATCGGCGGTCGAATCATCCCTGATGCTGTATACGGCCTCATCGATGACACCGAGGCTGAGCTGCGCCTTGACCGGAACGCCGCTCCCGTTCGTCGTCCGCACGGTGAGCGTGGTGGGCTGGTTCGGCCGGTCGACGTCGGCGTCGGCGAGGATTTCCACCGTGATCGCGTGGCCGACCGGCGGAACGTTGAGTCGGCGCTCGGCGCGGTACAGCCGGTCGTCTTTGAGAAACACCACGTTGACATAGGTACCGCCCACATCGTCTTCCTCGATCGGGACCTCGACGACCTCGTTCTCGCGCGTCGCCACGACGCGGGCATGGGAGACGTGCTGTCCCTCTTTCGTCAGCAGCAGGGCGGTGTCGAAGGATTCGCCTCTGACCATCAGCCGAGCAGTCTCTCCCGGCTGGTAGCTGGTCCGGTCGGCGACCAGTTCGAGCATACGAGCGAAGTCGTCGCCGATGGCGTCCTCCCGGTCACCCGGCACCCAGATGTGGGTCGTGCCCGAGACCGTCCGGGGGCCCGACGTGGCCGTGGCCAGGAGTCGGTAGCTGCCGCCTCGTGGCGGAATGGACACCGTCCAGGTCCCTCGTCCCTCGGCATCGGTCACGATCCCGTCGTCGCTGACGAGTTCCGCACGAGGCGGCCCGTAGCGCGACTGGTCGTAGATGAGGCGCTCGAGCCTGACGCGGACCGGCAGCTGCGCCTGGACCACCCCTTCGTAGGAGACCGCTCGGACCCTGAACTCGGACGCGGTGCCGGGCCGCACGAGGTAGCGGTCGGTGCTGGTGCCCAGCAGGAACGTCCCGTACGTGGCGAACAGTCGAGTGTCCCCGCTGACCTCGCGCCCACTCGAGTCCGTCACGCGTGCCTCGATTCGGTAGCTGTAGTCTCGACCGTCCGGGCTCGTGGGCAGTGGAACCTGGACGTTCGTCAGACCCGACTCATCGAGGCGCGATTGGAACTGTCCGACTTCCACGCCGCCGCCGTACCATCCGCCGCCGAAGCCCTCGTCCGACGAGTCCGCCCACCGGAGTGGCGATTCGTAGGGCGACTGGTAGATCGCGTAGGTCAGGAGCGCGTTCGCGACCGGTTGTCCAAAGAAGTAGCGGGCCGAGATCGCCACCTCGACTGTTGTCTCCTGAAGCGCGAACTCGGCATCCGTCGTCACCGTGACGTTGAACTCCGGGCGTCGGTACTCCTGTACCTCGAAGCTCCCGTATGCCGCGTCACTCTCGGAGTTGAGTCGAACGGAGTAGTAGCCGAGCGCTGCACCCTCGGGAATCGGGACCGAGCTGTAAACCGCACCGTAGTCATCCACATCCGTCATACGCCATGCGATCACCTTGTCGTTGGGATCGGTCACGACCACCTCGACCGCCGCCCGGTCGAACGAGGCGAGGCCGTCCTGGGCTCGCCAGCGGAGGATGCCCTTGATATGGGCCGTATGGCCTGGACGGTAAACGGGCTTGTCCGGGCAACCGGTGGCCGACTGCGACATCCAGACCCTTGCGGACCAGCAGGTGGTCGCGACGAGCCGAACGGGGCCGGACGGCCTCGCCCACCTGGCGATCGGTGAGCTGCAACCGGATTCGATCGTCTCGATCGCCAGCTGTCCAGAAGGCACCGCCGTCACCGACCCAGGGACCTGGTACGTCCAGTCGCAGGCTCGCGAGCTGCTCGGGTACGTCTACACGGTCGCGCGATCCGCAGTGAAGACGACGAGCTCTCCGGGTGACGCCTTCGTGATCATTCCCACGTCGGAAATCAGCACGATCGTGTAGGCCTTCAGGAGCCCGTTCACGGCCTCGACCACGTAGACGCCCGGCTCGCGAACTTCGAGGGGTATCCGCCGGCCCTCGGGATCCCGCACGGCGGGGAGGATCTCCCGCCAGAACTCCACGAGCTGCGATCGGTTGAGTACCGGGACCTGGGCGAACGAGGCGTAGCCGACAGTCTGCCTGAGCTGCACGTCCTGCTGGTCGACCCGTCGCCGCCGCTCCTGACGGTACGGTCGGGTGAACTGGCGACGCACGAAGCTCCGAGCAGCGGCGCGCCGGGCGGACTTCCAGCGCGCGATGCGCTCGAGCCAGCTCCGTTCCTCCGGAACCAGCGCTTCCCGGCCGCCCAGGGTGTGCGGGTCGCGGAGTCCCGCGAAGAACGTCGGGGCGTCGTTGACGCGATACACCCGGAAGTCGAGCTGCGTCAGGGCCCGGAAGGTGAGATGTACGACAGGCGTGTCGCGCGTCGTGAACGCTTGGCTCGTCGCGAGTGTGAATGAGGGTTCCGGTTCGCCATCGGTCGTCTGGGCGTCTGCGCTGGCCGGGCCCACGATCGCCAGCGCCAGCGCCGCGGCGGCCAGATGCGGGTGGCGCCGTCGGGTCGGGACCGCGGCGCCATGCGAGTCCATCGGGCGGCCGTGTGATAGGCCCAGGGTCGAATGGCGTGATGGCATCATTGGACGGAGAGCGCAAAGATCCCGACAAAATTGGGATTGTCGGGTACCGGGCGCCAGTGTGGTGATGGGTGTCTGAGGAGGTCGGCGAGTCGAACCTTTCGTACCTCGCCAGCGTTCGCCTGGCTCGCCCGGTCGGGCGAGGCCGCGTCGTCGGTCGAGCGCACCGATGGATGTGGGTCGCTCGGCCCGGTGTGATACACGATCCAGTCAACACCCTCCGGTTCGAACAGCGAGCGACCGACGAACACCATGAGGTGATCGGGGCTATCCTGGTGCGGTTGCCGGAAGTAGATCAGGTGTCCGGGTCGCAGGGCGTGTGCGTCGCGCGAGACGAGACGCGCGTTGTGACCGATGATCGTGCGGGCGTTGGCGAACTCGGCCAGCGGGGCCGAGGCGTCGTCCGAGACCTTGAACAACGGCCAGCCCTCGGCGCTTCCGGTGGGGCGGTGGCGGACATCCGGGTAGGCGGGTGTCAGCGGAAGACGCGCCAGCCGGACCCACTCGGGGGTGTGGGGTCGCAGCGCCTCGCGATAGGCGTAGCGGACGAGGGCGGCACAGTCGTTGACGTCAGCCGTCGTGCGGTAGAACTGCGCGTCGGCGAGGAAGACGTACCATGCTCGAAACGCAGCGCGATCCGATTCGTCGGCGAGCCGGAGTTGCGCCTCGGCAATACCGAGGGTCGATCCGATCGTGAGGATCGCCACCAGGACTCGAGGCATCAGTCTTACGCGCCCGGCCGTCATCGTGTTCCGTCGCGCCTCGGCAGGAGAGAACGCGCGCCACTCGCCGAGTTCATCATAACAGAGGGTCGGAGATCGTCTCCCGACCCGCCAACATCGCCTCGTTGAGGAAGTTGACCAGAGGCGCGGCCTGTCGAAGCACCCGGGTCGCAACCTGCGGAAATCGGGCGCTCGTCGCCGTGACGGATTCGCGCGTGGCCCCGGCGAGAAACTGCTTGAGCCTGAGGTAGTCGGCGGCCGGATGATCGGGCGCGAACCCACGAGGCACGCGACGAAGGCGCGTGCCCTCGAGCGTCCCGAACGTTGTACGAAACGCCGGGGATTCCACGACACGGCTGAAGCTGCGGAGGTCGGCAGCGAGGCGATTTCGGATCCACGAGAGATGCTGTGTGTCCGGTGCGTAGGCACCACCACCGATCAGCACCCGGTCGGGCGACACCTCCAGGTAGAGCCCCGCGCCCACGTGTTTGGGGAGCGTGCGGTGCGGAAAAATCGCGGCCACATGAGTCTTGTAGGGTGTCTTGTCGGCGCTGAACCTGGTGTCACGGTGAATCCGGTAGAGAGAGACCTTGGCCGACGCCTGGAGGTCGACGGCGAACGACGGGAGCTCGTGGCTCACGTGATCGATGAACTCGAGCATGGGACCTCGAACGTGCGCCTCGAATTCGTCGCGATGCGTCTGGAACCAAGCACGGTCGTTATGGCGTCGTAACCGACGGAGAAACGAGAGCGTGTGATCGGTGAACATGGCTCAGTGTGCTGCGGTCATGAGTCCAGTGACCGAGGATCAGGTGGCGCGGGCGGGTCCGGACCGCGCAGTCGGCCGGGCCACAGGTCCGCCAGCACCCCCACATACGCTGACGCCCGACGGGGCCGGCCCGTCGCCAGGCACACGAGCACGCGCAGCGTCATGCCGGCCGCGATCAGCGCCATGACGACGACGTGCGCGGGCGGGTCATGGTGTCTGGCGACGTAGCGCCGAAGGTTACGGTACCAGATCCGGGCAAATGCATGCAGCCCCAGAGCCCCCATCGCGATGCCGCCACGATGGAGGAAGTCTGCGTCGGCCACGTATGCGATGCGCCACCCGGCCGCGGCGATCCGACGACACAGATCGACGTCCTCGAACCACGCGGGGTGGAATCGCTCGTCGAGGCCATCGAGCGCCTCCAGCAGGTCGCGCCTCACCAGGAGACAGGCCGCCGCAGGCTGGTCGACCGGCTGCGTTCTGGACGCGTCCAGGTCGAGCGCCAGATATCGGCGGGTCACCGGGTTGGCTGGCCAGATCTTGTCAACGAGCAGCAGGTCGACGGCGATGCTGGCCAGCGTGGGAAAGCGGCGCACGTTGAAGCCGCGCTGGGGTTCGCCGCTGTCGTCGACCAGCCGCCCGCCGGCGGCACCGTAGTCGTCGTGCGTCTGGAGGAAGCCCGCCAGGCGCTCGATGGAGCCAGGGCGGACCTCGGTGTCACTGTTCAGCAGCAAGACGAACTGGCGCTCAGCGTCGCGCCTGCCGCGGTTGACGGCCGCCGCGAACCCCCGGTTCGTCGGCTCCCGAACCAACCGTACGGTCGGGAACTCGCGCGAAACGAGGTCTGCGGTCGCATCGGTCGAGCCGTTGTCGACGACAATGACATCCACCGGCGTAGACTCGAGCGACCGCAGACATCGCCGGAGCAGATCGCGGCTGTTCCAGCTGACGATCAGAACGCTGACGTCGACCACGTAGAGGCCATGGGGTGGGAGTGACGGTTCGGACGGTGGCGGCGACACGAGACGCGCGCGTCCACCGCGTGGCGAGTGCGATGGGCGAGTATATGGCTCGATCCCCAGGGTGTCAAAGCGGCTGGACTCCGGGCGCGAGGGCGTCAGTGGAACCAGCGCCGCCATCGAGTGGCGCCGACCGGTGGACTAAGATGCCCGTGCCGAGGGTTCTCGACAGGAGTCTCCAGTGACCGGGCCATTCGTCTCCATCGTCATTCCGGTCCTGCATGATCTCGACGAACTGGCCACGCAGCTGGATGTGCTCCGGCCGTCACGTGAAGTAGAAGTGGTCGTCGTGCTCGGGGACTCGCCGGACGAGCGAATGCAGGCGCTCCAGCACCGGGCGCCTGGGGTGACGTGGCTCGAGAGCCCACCTGGCCGTGCGAGTCAGATGAACTGCGGGGCCGAGCGCGCGATGGGCGCGTGGCTCCTGTTCCTTCATGCTGACTCGCGGCTGACGGATGGCTGGCTGACCGAATTGCGCCGCGTCGCGGCGGATTCTCGCTACGTCGGCGGATCGTTCCGATTCGAGCTCGACTCGCCGGCCGTCATGGCCCGATTCGTCGAGCGTGCTGTGGCCCTCAGGGTGCGCTGGTTGGACCTGCCATACGGGGACCAGGCCCTCTTCGTCCGACGCACAACCTTCGAGATGCTCGGCGGGTACCGACAGATTCAGCTGATGGAGGACGTCGACCTCGTCCGTCGGTTGCGTCGCGAAGGACGCCTGGCGCGCTCGCCGCTTGCGGTGCGCGTATCGGCGCGCCGCTGGGAGCGCGATGGATGGATTCGCCGCAGCCTGGAGAATGTGGCGCTCGCCACCCTCTACGGGCTCGGCGTCAGCCCTGACCGACTCGCCCGCATTTACTACAGACGCTCGACGACGACCGGCCCAGATCGCTCCGAGGCCGCGAGGACACTTCATGAAACCAAGCCCTGACGATCGATCCGCGAGCCACTCCCCGGTCGAGCCTCTCGACGCCCCGAACCGCGAACTGCTCGCCAATGTCCGACCCGACGGCTGGACGAATCCCGAGCCGGACGGCGTGTATGACCTGGTCGTGATCGGCGCCGGCACGGCCGGTCTCGTGAGCGCGGCGGGGGCCGCCGGACTCGGTGCACGCGTGGCGCTCATCGAGCGCAACATGCTCGGCGGCGACTGCCTGAACGTGGGTTGCGTGCCGTCCAAGGGCGTGATCCGAGCCGCCCGCGTCGTTGGTGAGATCGCGCGCGGTGAGCGCCTGGGCGTGCACGTCACCGACCACCGTGTCGATTTCGCGCAGGTCATGGAGCGCATGCGTCGCAAGCGGGCCGACATCAGCCCGAACGATTCGGTCGAGCGGTTCGCCGGACTCGGAATTTCCGTGTTCCTCGGACAGGCCAGGTTCGAAAGCCCGAGAACGGTCAGCGTGGGCGGACACACGTTGCGATTCCGGCGAGCTGTCATCGCGACGGGCGGGAGGGCGTCGGCGCCGCCGATTCCTGGGCTCGCGGACGGGCCACACCTGACCAACGAGACCCTCTTCAATCTGACCGAACGGCCTTCGCGCCTGCTCGTGATCGGGGCGGGGCCGATCGGGTGCGAGATGGCGCAAGCGTTCTCTCGGCTGGGAAGCGAGGTCACCGTCGTCAGCCTCGACCCACAGGTTCTGCCACGAGAGGACCCGGACGCTGCCGCGATCGTGGGCCGCCAGCTGGAGCGCGACGGCGTGCGACTGGAGCTCGGCGCGAAGCTGCAGCGGGTCGACTACGGGGCGCAGGGCACCGTGACCCTGCGCTACGAGCGCGATGGACAACCAGGCGAGGTGACCGGGGACCGGCTGCTCGTGGCGGTGGGCCGCGCGCCGAACCTGGAGGGTCTGAATCTGGAAGCGGCCGGCGTCAAGTTCAGCCGTGTCGGTGTCACGGTCGATGACCGCCTCCAGACGGCCAACCGCCGGATCTACGCGGCGGGAGACGTCTGCTCGGTGTACAAGTTCACGCACGCGGCCGACGCGATGGCCCGGATCGTCATCCAGAACGCGCTGTTCTTCGGGCGCAAGCGCGTCAGCTCGCTCGTGATCCCCTGGTGCACCTACACTGACCCCGAGGTCGCGCATGTCGGCATGTACGCGCGCGACGCGCAGGAGAAGGGAGTCAAGCTCGAGACCCTGACCATCGAGCTGAGCGAGGTCGATCGTGCGATCCTCGACGAGGAAGCGGAGGGGTTCGTCCGCGTGCATCACGAGGGTGGGCGGCTCCTCGGTTGTACGATCGTGGCCGGCCATGCCGGGAACATGATCGGCGAGGCGTCGTACGTCATCACGCATGGGGGGAGTCTGAGTGATGTGTCCGCGACGATTCATCCGTACCCCACGCAGCTCGAGGCGCTGAAGAAGGCGGGCGACGCCTACCGACGGAGCCTGCTGACACCCACTGTGCGCCGGTGGTTCGATCGGTACCTTCGCTGGACCCGACGGTGATGGATGACCGCCAGCCGTGGACGGTCGCCGTGGTTATTCCGGCGCTGAATGAAGCCGAAGCGATAGGGACCGTGCTGGCTAGCATTCCGTCCGTCGTCGGAACCGTGGTCGTGGCCGACAACGGGTCCACGGACGACACCGCATCACGAGCGCGCGCGAGCGGCGCACTGGTCGTGGTCGAGCCGCGTCGAGGATACGGCCGGGCGTGTCTGGCCGGGCTGCGCGCGGTGCCGGACGTCGATGTGGTGGTGTTCCTGGACGCCGACCTGTCGGATTATCCGGACGATATGATCCGCCTGCTGGACCCTATCACGCAGGGAGAGGCGGACATGGTGATGGGGGCTCGCGGCGGCGCGGAGCGCCCGAGCCATGCGCGGTTCGGGACCTCGGCGTGCGTCGCGCTGATTAACGCGCTCTGGGGGACGCGCTACGCGGATCTCGGGCCGTTCCGCGCCGTCAGACGGACCGCGCTCGATCGGTTGGACATGAGGGACCAGACGTGGGGCTGGACGATCGAGATGCAGGTCAAGGCCGCCGAGGCTGGGCTCCGCGTGCTGGAGATTCCGATCGCGCAGCGCCCACGCGTTGGCCAATCCAAGATCTCGGGCACCATCACGGGCACGCTGCGGGCCGGAGGACGCATGCTCGTGATGATTGCCACGCTGTGGTGGACGCGCCAGCGACGCCTCGATGGACAGGGAGCCGCGCGGGCGTGAGCACGGCGTTGCAGTCTCGCACGAGTCGGAGTGGGTCGGCCCTCCGGTGAGCGGAGCGTGATCCTGTCGCGCCCCTGGTCGACCGTCGGCATCGTCCTCAGTGGCGTGGTCTTGCTGGCGTGTGTCGGCGGCGTCGCAGCCATCGATCCGACCCGTGAGGTGTCGATGTTTCTCTGGATGACCGGCGTCGGCTGCGTGGCGTACGCCGTGGCCGTCGGCATCGTCGCCGGCGGCTACGAGGGATCGAGCCGGCTCCTCGCGTGCTGCCTCCTGCTGGCCGTCGTCTGGCGGATTCCGCTCGTCCTGGCGCCGCCACTGCTCTCGACCGACGTCTACCGCTACATCTGGGACGGGCGGGTGCAGCGCCTGGGACACAATCCCTACGTCTCGGCGCCCGCCGATCCGGCGCTCCAATCGCTCCATACATCGCTCACCCTCAAGACCGAGCATGACGAGCTTCCCACGATCTATCCGCCGGCCGCCGAGCTCTTCTTCCGAGGCGTGGCCAGCGTCCACGAATCGGTGCGTGCGTTCAAGATCGCTCAGCTGCTCTGCGACCTCGCCATCATGCTTCTCCTGCTTCGGTGGCTGCAGGTCGTTGGCCGGAGCCCCTGGTGGACCCTGGCCTACGCATGGCATCCCATGGTGGCGCTCGAGGGCGCGGGCAGCGGCCACGTGGATTTTCTCGGCGTCGCGCTCTTGATGGGTGGCTGGCTGGCCGTGACGACCCGCCGGCATACGGTCGGCGCCGTCGTCCTCGCCCTGGCGGTGGCGGTCAAGTTCGTCCCGGTGGTGCTGGCGCCTCTGCTGCTCGGCCGCTTCGGCTGGCGTCAGATTGCCGCGGGCGCGGCCGTGCTCGTGGGGCTCTACGCCTGGTTCGCGGGCGATGCCGGAGGCTTGGCGGTCGGTTCCCTCGGTGAGTACGCGAGGCGCTGGCGATTCAATGGACCGCCGTTCCTGGTGGTCGAACAAGCCGTCGGGATGCCGGCCGCCTTGCTGGCGCCCGTGGGCGCCGGCCTGCTCGTCGCCGGATGGCTTCGTGTTCGGGGCCTGGAGGTGTCGCCCGGCGCCTGGGCGTGGCCGCTTGGCGCGACCCTTCTCCTCATGCCGGCGATCTACCCGTGGTACCTGCTCTGGCTGGTCCCGTTTCTCACCGTCAGGGCGACGCTGCCACTCGGCGTCTGGACCGTCAGCGTCCTGCTCACCTACGCCGTCTGGCAGGCGGAGCGATCAGGTGCAGGCTGGGTGTTGCCGGTCTGGGTGATGCCCGTCGAGTATGGCGTGGTGCTGATGGCCGCCGCGTGGGTCGTCTGGCGCACTGTGCGTGCGCCGGCTACGTCCCGGACCGCGTAGCCGAGCGACCGGGGGCTACTTCGAGGAGCGGCTGAACAGCGAGAATCCCATGTCGATCTCGGTGCCGTCGTCCGCGCCGGGCCGCGCTGATCGGCGGTGATTCTGCTGTAACTCGACACCTGCCGAGCGCCAACCGCAGCGGTCACACAGGAGGAACATGTTGCCAGCCTCTCTCGAGACCTCCGCGTGGTGTCCGCCTCTGATGTAACACGAGAGTCGCTTCAACATCCTTTGATACCCATCCAGAGTCTGGTCTCGCCGGCATGGCGAGAAGACGTCGCATTATGTCAGGAAGCAAAAGTCTATACCAGTCTCTTTTGCCCCGCTCCGGAGTTGAGAGTAGCGCAACAGCCGTTACTGCACTGTTAAAGGAGGTTGACCCGTTACGTTGTCGGTGCAAATACGTGTAAGAAGTCCTCTCGGCGACCTTTTGAGCTCCCGCTCTCCGGCAGGACTCACCGCTGGACGTCGTTGAGCGACCAGTCGTATTCGAGGAAACGCAGCTGTACGGTTTCACTCTTGGCCAGCATGGCAGCCTCGAGAGGTCCATGGCGCACGATGGCACCCAGGATCGCCCGGTCCTTCGCGGATTTGTCGGCTGGAGTGAGCTGGGCATATCGTTCGATGAAGTCGTCGCCGTACCAGTCGAGGATGCTCGTGACACTCAGCGTCGTGCCATCGACCTCTACGCCCTGTGCGCTGGCGAGGAAGTCCCGCGACGAATCGTCGAGTTGGGCGCCGATATGTTCGGCGCGGTACGGTTCCGCACGGAGTGGAGGGCAACTGACCGAGGCGCAGTTGATCGCGAAGTGAACGCGAGGCTCGCCGAACGTGGGTCGCAGGATGACATGTTCGATGTCATCGAGCGTCACTTCGCGACCGGCTGCCTTCCAGGTCAGCTCGTCCCACACTCCGGGAATCTGTCGAATACTGCTTCGTGGATGCAGGCTGAACCAGCTGCCTCGGATGGGGTAGTGGTCGACGATGGCTGTGAGAGTGAAGATGTTGTACGCATTGATCCAGAAGGCCATCTGCTGCTCCCGCGACCAGGTCGAGAACTCGCTTGCGGTGACCGCCCCGAGATCGTGCACCACCCCGTCCAGACTCGCACGGTCGTGCTGCAGGGCCTCGTAGTCGACCCGGCCCTCCTGGACGTGCGCGGCCAGCAGGCGACCGAAGTCCCGATACGCATGGTCGAAACCGTCGGCGGCCGAGGCTCCGGCCAAACCGGCCACGAGGCCGAGCGCGAGCCACCAAGACGTCAGTCGCGTAGTCATCCTCATTGCCTCCTCGGTGCGACGCGGTGCGAGGACCGTCCGTCGCTCGTTGGCATGAACGCCACGGGTGTCCGGAATATTCCCGGCGACGCCTGGCCGGCCCCGAAACCTGGTGGAATGTTAGAAGACGAGCCGCTGCTGAACGGTGTCCTTCGTCTCCAGTGAGAACCGCTCGTCGAGGGCGCTCTTTCCCTCGATGTGATTCAGGAGGTGCTGGGCGACCGCCGGCCCGTGCTTGAACCCGTGGCCCGATCCGCCGCCGACGAGCCAGACGTTGGTGAAGGAAGGATGCCGCGCGATGAGGAAATCGGCATTCGACGTGTTGCAGTACTGGCACACGCGCACTTCGAGTAGTGGCGCGTTGGACAGCAGCGGGAACCGGTGCGCCACGAACGATCGGACCTCGGCGATACCGGCTGGCGAGCTGAGGCGGTCATCGACGTCCGGATCGAAGACGGGACCCTCACGATCGAACGCGATCTTGACGCCACGGCGCTGGAGGTCGGGAATCCCGTAGGCCGCATCGCCGAGGTCCATCCAGGCCGGGAAGCGCGGGGGCGCGAACTGCGGATCACCCTGGCGCGTGCCGAAGAAGTAGACCTCCTGCCGAGTCACGTGCATCCGTTCCGCGAGCAGGTCGGGGAACAGTCGCGGCATCCAGGGTCCGCAGGCGAAGACGAACTGCTCGCCTCGGATGTCGTCACCAGCCGAGCTGCGAACGGCGCCAAGGGTACCCTCGCCCGTCGGTGCCTCGACCGAATCGGCACGTATGACGGCGCCCAGCTTCTGTGTTTCCTGAACCAGAAGCTGAACGGCACGCCGGGCCATCAGCACGCCGCCATCGGGCTCGATCAGCGCGCCGTCGAGCCCAACGGGCGAGATCTGCGGAAAATGTTCCTTGAGGGCGTCGAGGCCGAGTCGATGAAACCGGATGCCAAGAGTTCGAAATGACTGCTCGGTGTGGGCGATGTGCTCGTCGTCGGGTCGCGCGAGCCACAGTACACCGGTCTGATCGAACAGCGGCTGGCCCGCATGTCGAAAGAAGTCCTGCCAGAGCTCCGCCGATCGACGCGCCCATTGGGTGTAGAGCAGGTCGTCTCCGTATCCGCAGCGGAGGACTCGGGTCTCGCCGCCAGAACTCGAGCGACTGTTCCCGGCGCCGTAGCCGTCGAGCATGACCACGGTGCGGCCGGACCGACGCATCTGATACGCGACCCAGGCGCCGAACACGCCGGCACCCACGACGACGACACCGTACGGATTGACATCGAGACGGGCTGCCATTGCTACGTGCCTGACCTCGGCGAGCGCAACGAGCGCAGGATGCGAATTATCACGACCATTATCACTCGATTATTGGCAATTGGCAGAAACGAGCCCTCGAATACCCAGGATTTTCGCACCTTATCTCGGTGCAGAATCTGGCCCGCGGCGTCACCAGGGTCGGTGTCCATTCGGCCCTCGGCTCCAGTCGGCGGCCCTGGACCCTGTTCGGGGCCGCCGGCGTTGCCCGCCCAGGACGCTGAGCGCCCGGTCAGCCCCAGGTTCGGCCATTCCGCCAAAAAGCACACCAGAGTCAGGTCGAGGACGGGTAAGCTCACCCGAGGACCGAGGTGCGCACGGCGGACCTCGTCGGTGGGATAAGCCGAAGTCGAGGAGTCACGATGCATAAGCCTATTAAATACGTTGAGAAGGGTCTGAGCTACGTCGCCGGCGCTGCCTGGACAGCGTTCGAGTTGGCGAATCGGATTCGTCAGAATCCGTCGTTTACGCCGAAGTGGTCCGACAAGCCGCTCCTGAAGTCGTACCAGAAGGTGAAGCCGCCGCTGGGATGGCCGCGCGAAACGGACTCGCTCTGCCCGACGTGCGTCCGCGAGGCTCGCCAGGAGATCCTGGACGGCAAACGGGACTATACGGTGCTGCTGAACGAGAAGGTCGGGGAAATCAAAGCTCACATCGTCGAACGGGATGGCAAGATCCTCATGGAGAAGGATTGTCCCGTCCACGGCCACTTCGAGGACGTGATGGCGATCGACACGGAGTTCTTTAAGCACCTCGAGGAGATTTTCCCGGGCAGCGACATTCGGGCGCACAACGACGAGAAGCTCCACAACCACGGCAGCAGCACGATCAAGTACGGCCGCGGGTCGGTCCTGACGATCGACCTCACGAACCGCTGCAATATGATGTGCGACCCGTGCTTCATGGATGCGAACCAGGTGGGCTTCGTGCACGAGCTCAGTTGGGACGACATCAAGACCATGCTCGACAACGCCATCTCGATCAAGCCTCGACGCCAGATGTCGGTGCAGTTCTCGGGTGGCGAGCCGACGATCTCGCCGTACTTCCTGGATGCGGTGCGCTACGCGCGCACGGTGGGCTACAACAGTGTGCAGGCGGCGACCAACGGCATCGAGTTTGCCAAGAGCCCCGAGTTCGCCAAGGCGGCCGCGGACGCTGGCCTCCGCTACGCCTATCTGCAGTTTGATGGCGTCGGCAACGAGGCGAACTCGCATCGTCTGGTCGGTAATCTGTTCGACGTGAAGCTGCGAGCGATCGAGAATCTCCACGCCGCCGGCGTCGACATCGTGCCGGTCATCACGATCATCAACGGTGTGAACAACGAGCAGGTGGGGCGCGTCGTCCAGTTCGCACTGGACAACCCGAAGAAGATCAACTTCCTCTCGTTTCAGCCCGTGTCGTTCACCGGGCGCGACGAGGAGGTGACCGAGGAGCGTCGGCACGCGCAGCGCTACACGCTGTCGCACCTCGCTCACGACGTGAAGGATCAGACCGGGCTCGGCGAGCCGATCCGCGACTGGTTCCCCATCTCGTTCATGGGCACCTTCACCGACTGGGCGGACCTCGTGCACGGGCCGACCCGTGACTGGGGGCAGCTCAACTGCGGATGCCACCCGAACTGCGGCATCGGCATGGCCGTGATGATCGACAAGGAAACCAAGGAGTCGGCGCCGGTGACGGCATTCCTGAATGCCGAACGGCTCTCCAAGGACATCGCTCGGGTCAACGATGCGGCGCGCGGCCGTGCGCTGACCGTTGTCGGCATGGCGCTGTCACTGATGCGCAACTACGACCCGTTCAAGGCACCGACGCACTTCAGGTTGATCGATCTGATGACGAAGTTCGACAAGACCTTCGGGGCGTCTGGACGCAGCTACGGCAAGGTCACGGGCGACCGGACGAGCAAGGACATCGAGACGCGTCGGGCGGACCGCTGGAACTTCCTGTTCATCGCTGGCATGTGGTTCCAGGACCTGTTCAACTACGACTTCCGACGCACCGAGCGCTGCATCATCCCGTATGCCACGCAGGAGGGTGAAATCTCCTTCTGCGCCTACAACACCGGCGTGGGGTGGCGGAACATCATCGAGAAGATGCATATGACCGCGACGCTCACGAAGTGGTACGACGAGCATGGTCGCCATGAGATCTTCGCCGGCGGCAAGCACGTGGAGCTCTCCAGTGTCGACCACTCGATGGTCCTGGATCGTGACGCGGTGGAGGCGGGGCGACAGATGGACCTCGATGATGCCGGGATCGCCAAGACCGCGCGCGAGGAGAAAATTCGGGCCAGGGACGAGCGCCTCAAGGCTAATCAGGAGAATGCGCGCATGGCGAAGCTGTATCGCGAGCATGTCCTGAACGAGGCACCGGACGAGCCGGTCATGCAGATTCAGGGGCTGAGCCGCAGCAAGAAGACGACGCCAACCGAGACCGGCGTCAGCTGACGACGCGCGAGTCGCACGAAAACGGACCGGCCGCACGCCACCGCGTGCGGCCGGTCGCTTGTACGGGTCCGGTCGCCGAGGCACGCGGCTACTTAGCCGCCTCGAGTGTGCATCTCGAGATGTGCGTCCCGCCGCAATTGCTCGAGATCGACCAGTGCCGTTCGCTGTACCTCCGTCAGACGCACCTCCGCGCCCCGGTCGTCACGTGGGACCCAGGCCGACCGAATCATGTCTCGAATGGCTGGCAGGTCGCCGCCGCGTCGCAGCGGGCCTCGCAGGTCGATGCCCGTCCGCGCGTACAGACACAGCAACCACTGACCATCCGCGGTCAGTCGGCTTCGGTCGCACTGCTGGCAGAACGGCTCACTCGTCGAGGAGATGATGCCGAACACGGTGCCATCCGGCAGCGTGTAACGATCGGCGGGTGCGCTATCGTGCTCGGCGACCGGCGTCACGTCACCGTACGCCTGCTCCAGGACGTCCAGCATCTGGCGGCGAGTGACCACGGTCTCCGGTGACCATCGCGTCGCACCCCCGACGTCCATGTACTCGATGAAGCGGACCTCGATACCCCTCGACCGTCCGAACTCGATCAGGTCGACCAGTTCGTCGTGGTTGACGCCTCGCATGACGACGGCATCCAGCTTGGTCGACTCGAAGCCAGCGGCCTGAGCGGCATCGAGGCCGGTCAGGACCTCCGCATGCGTGTCGAACCGGGTCAGCTTCCGGAAACGATCCGGCTTCAGCGTGTCCAGGCTGACCGTGATGCGGTGGAGTCCGGAGGCCCGGAGTGCCTCGGCCTGCTGCGCCAGCAGGACGCCGTTGGTCGTGAGTGCCAGGTCGCGGATGCCCGGCTTGGCCGCGAGGCGGGCCACGAGGGTTGGCAGATCGCGGCGCAGCAGCGGCTCGCCACCGGTCAAGCGTAATCGGTCGACGCCCTCCTCCACGAAGGCGTCCACCAGCCGTTCAAGTTCCTCGAACGTCAGGAGATCCTGGCGGGGGAGCCAGACGTATTCTGCCTCCGGCATGCAGTACTGACACCGGATGTTGCAGCGGTCCGTGACGGAGATGCGGAGGCTGCGCAGCGGGCGATCGTAGCGATCGAGAAGCGGCATCTACCCGACCATTATGTCATTGGTCGGCGGTTCTCCTGCGGCGACGGCGCGAGTCCGGGTCGTCGCGCGGGCGGACCGCCCGTCAGCCCTGCTCGTCCGGCCGAACCGTGACCGGGTCCAGAAAGGGCATGAGGGCGCGGAGATCGGCGCCAACCTTCTCGATCGGCTGGTCCTGCTCCCGCGTGCGGGTCGCGGTGAAGTTCGGTCGTCCCGCCTCACTCTCGGCGATCCAGGCCCGTGCGAACGTGCCGTCCTGGATCTCCTCGAGCATCCGGCGCATTTCCGCGCGCGTTTCGTCGGTGATCAGCCGAGGCCCGCCAGTGTAGTCGCCATGCTCGGCGGTGTCGCTGACGGAGTAGCGCATGTAGTTCAGGCCGCCGCGGTACATGAGGTCGACGATGAGCTTCAGCTCGTGGAGGCACTCGAAGTAGGCCACCTCGGGCTGGTAGCCGGCCTCGACGAGCGTGCCAAAGCCCGCCTTGACGAGCGCGCTGACTCCGCCGCAGAGTACGGCCTGCTCGCCGAAGAGGTCGGTCTCCGTCTCCTCGGCAAACGTGGTCTCGATGACGCCCGCCCGGGTGACGCCCAGCCCCTTGCCGTATGAGAGCGCGAGCGCATGAGCCGCGCCGGTCGCGTCCTGATGAACCGCGAGCAGCGCCGGGGTACCGCCGCCCTCCCGAAAGACCTCGCGGACCCGATGTCCCGGCGCCTTCGGCGCGATCATGGTCACGTCGACCTCCGGCGGAGGCTCGATCGTACCGAAGCGGATGTTGAAGCCATGAGCGAACATCAGCATCTTGCCCGCCGTCAGGTGGGGAGCGATCGCCTCCCGATAGATGGCGGCCTGCGTCGTGTCTGGCGTGAGGACCATGATCACGTCGCCCCACGCTGCGGCGTCGGCGATCGAGGTGGCGGTCAGGCCGGCTTCTGCGGCCTTGGCGCGCGAGCGGCTCTGCTCAGGCAGTCCGACCCGGACGCTGACGCCGCTATCCTTCAAATTGAGGGCGTGGGCATGTCCCTGAGAGCCGTACCCGATGATGGCGACCTTCTTGGCGTGGATGAGATCGAGATTGGCGTCGTCGTCGTAATAAATCGTTGGCATGGGTGTCTCGGCGCGGAATGAAAGGAAGGCTCGATCGCGGCGCGCAGGAGACGGCCCGAGCCCCTGAGGCCGACTCCAAGCCGCCATCTTCCTTCGTTCGGACCCGAAGTTTCAAGTGTCGGCTGCTCAGACCGAGTAGGACACGGTCGGGTCCTCGGCCACCTCGGCGGGAACCTCCGGCGGCGCCGTCGTGGCGGTCTTCGGACCGCGCGACATGCCGACCCGGCCGGTACGAGCCATCTCGATGACACCGTACGGACGCAGGACCTCCAACAGGCCTTCGATCTTGTCCTCGGTGCCGGTGCTCTCGATGATGAGAGAGTCTGGCGCGACGTCCACCACCCGCCCGCGAAACACGTCCACCAGCTGCATGACGTGCGACCTGGACTCGGGCGTGGCCGCGACCTTGATCATGGCCAGGTCCCTGTGCACCGAGGCGACGTTGGTGATGTCCTCGATCCGGAGCACGTTGACCAGCTTGTAGAGATGGGCTTCAAGCCGCCGGGCCCCGAACGCGTCGGTATCGACGACGATGGTCATGCGCGAGACGCCAGGCGTCTCGGCGTGGCCCACGGTGAGCGATTCGATATTGAATGCGCGGCGTCGGAAGAGCGACGAGACGCGGTTCAGCACGCCGGGCTTGTCCTCGACGTGGACGACGAATGTATGAGTCATAGTTCTCTCGCCCCAGTCAGGCGTCGCTCGCGCTTTCGACGATCGGGCTCGGTCGCCGGATCATGGCGTGTAGATCGGCGCCCGCAGGCACCATCGGATACACCGAGTCTTCCTGTTCGACCTGGAAGTCGATGACGGTCGTCGTGCCGGATTCGCGGGCCGCCCGGACGGCCGGGATTACCCCCGCCCGCGTGGTCACGCGCGAGCCCTGGAGACCGAAGGCCTCCGCCAGCTTGGCGAAGTCCGGGTTGACCAGCGGAGTTGCCGCGTAACGGCGCTCGTAGAAGAACTCCTGCCACTGGCGCACCATGCCGAGGTAGCCGTTGTTGATGATCGCCACATTGATGTCGAGCTTCTCCTGGGCAATCGTCGCGAGCTCGGCCATGGTCATCTGGAAGCCGCCGTCACCGACCACGACCCAGACCTCGGCGTCTGGCTTGGCGACCTTGGCGCCGATGGCTGCCGGTAGGGCAAACCCCATGGTGCCCAGCCCGCCGGACGTGATCAGCGTGCGCGGGCGGTCGTGCTTGTAGTACTGCGCCTCCCACATCTGGTGCTGCCCGACGTCGGTGACGACGACGGCCTCGCCGTTGGTCTCGCGCCACAGATCGTTGATGACGTGGGCCGCGTACAGCTGTCCGTTGTCGGGCAGGTTCTGGATGTCGCGAACGGCGGAGTCGCCTTTCAGCGAATCGATGCGGGCGAGCCATTCCGCCCGATCGACCGGCTCGACATGCGGCGCCAATTCAAGGAGGACAGTGCGCAGATCGCCGATGAGGGCGACATCGACGACGACGTTCTTGTTGACCTCCGCCGGGTCGATCTCGATGTGAATCTTGCGAGCCGTCGGCGCGTAGGTCTTCAGGTTGCCGGTGACCCGGTCGTCGAATCGCATCCCGAAGGCGAGCAGGAGATCGGCGTCCTGAATCGCATGGTTGACCCAGGCCTCACCGTGCATCCCCATCATGCCCATGTTCAGTGGATGCGACGCCGGGATGGCACCGATCCCGAGCAGCGTCGTGGTCAATGGCACGGATGCCCGCTCGGCGAAGGCGATCACTTCGGACCCCGCGCCCGAGAGCAGGATGCCATGCCCGGCGAGGATCACCGGGCGTTTGGCCTCGTTGATGAGCTCGATGGCCTTCCGGTACTCGCTCGCCGGCGCTCGAAGGTCCGGCCGGTACCCAGGCGGGTGTGGTTCGGCGCTCTTCGCGTCGAACTCGCAGGTGCCCTGTTGCGCATCCTTCGTGATGTCGACGAGTACCGGCCCCGGTCTTCCCGTCCGCGCCACGTAGAACGCCTCGAGAATCGAGGGGGCCACGTCCTCGGCCCGCGTGACCAGGTAGTTGTGCTTGGTGATCGGCAGCGTGACACCGGTGATATCGGTCTCCTGGAAGGCGTCCGATCCGATCAGCCGGCTTCCCACCTGGCCCGTGATGCAGACGATCGGCGACGAGTCCATCATGGCCGTCGCGATGCCGGTGACCATGTTCGTCGCACCAGGGCCCGAGGTGGCGATCGCGACGCCGACTTGGCCGCTGGCGCGTGCGAAGCCGTCCGCCATGTGTGTCGCGCCCTGCTCGTGGCGGACCAGAATGTGGCGGATGGACGATGATGTCATGGCGTCGTAGGCCGGCAGGATGGCACCGCCGGGATAGCCGAACACCGTCTTGACGCCTTCGCGCTCGAGACACTCCCAGATGATTTCCGCGCCGGTCTTCTTCATCGCTTCCTCTCCGTCTGTCGCCGTCTGGCGAAGCTCAACGCGGCGCATCTCACACGATTCGTCGCGGGTCGTTGGTCAGCTTGCAATACCATGCTCGTCGTCACCACCTGGACGCACATCGCCTTACGTCACTGCGCCGATCGCGGCCGACGACACGAGGCGCGCATACTTCCCGAGTACGCCGCTCTCGAACCGGGGCGCCGCGGGCGTCCAGGCCGCCAGTCGTGCGGCGATCTCCTCGTCCGACAGGTCGACGTCGAGCCGGCGGCTCTCGATGTCCAGCGTGATTACGTCGCCGTCGCGAACCGCCGCGATCGGCCCGCCCTGAACCGCCTCGGGAGCGACGTGGCCCGCCATGAGCCCGTGGGTGGCGCCCGAGAATCGACCGTCCGTGAGCAAGGCCACCCCGTCATCGAGGCCCGCCCCAGCGATGGCGGCGGTCACGGCCAGCATTTCCCGCATACCGGGTCCGCCTTTGGGTCCCTCGTTCCGAATGACGACGACATCCCCTCGCTGCAGCCGGCCGTCCTGAACCGCCTCGAACGCCGCTTCTTCGCTGTCGAACACGCGCGCAGGTCCCTGATGGCGCACCATGGAGTGGCCGGCCACCTTGACGACACAGCCATCCGGCGCCAGGTTGCCTTTGAGGATGACCAGCCCACCGGTGGGTTTGATGGGGTCCGACAGGGGACGCACGACCTGCTGGCCTGCGGTCTCCGGGGCCTCCCGAGCCTCCTCGCTGATCGTTCGCCCCGTCACCGTCACGCACTCGCCATGCAACAGGCCGGCGTCGAGCAGGCGCTTGGCCAGGAGCGGAATGCCTCCCGCTCGCTGGAGATCGGTTGCCACGAAACGTCCCCCCGGTTTCAGGTCGGCGAGGAGTGGTACGTTCGATGACACGCGGTCGAAGTCGTCGATGACCAGCTCAACGTTCGCCTCGCGCGCGATCGCCAGCAGGTGCAGGACGGCGTTCGTCGATCCGCCGCTCGTGACGACCCCCGCGATCGCGTTCTCCAGCGACTCCTTCGTCACGACCTGGCCCACGCGCAGCCCGCGACGCACCATGTCCATGACGGTTGCTCCCGCTCGTCTGGCGGTCTCGTCCTTGGCGGGATCGACGGCCGGGACGCCCGCGCTGCCCATCGGCGAGATCCCGAGTAGCTCACACGCCGTCGCCATCGTATTCGCGGTGAACTGGCCGCCGCACGCGCCGGCGCCTGGGCAGGCCTGGTTCTCCAGGGCGGCGAGCTGGCTGTCGGTCATACGGCCCGCGGAGTGAGTCCCGACGGCCTCGAAGACATCCTGGATCGTGACGTCGTGGCCTTCAAAACTGCCAGGCGCGATGGACCCGCCGTAGAGCACCAGGCCAGGGATGTCGAGCCGTGCCAGTGCCATCGCGGCCCCGGGGATTGTCTTGTCGCAGCCGACCAGGGCGACGATCCCGTCGAAGAGGTTGCCGCGCGCGACGAGCTCAATCGAGTCGGCGATGACCTCCCGGCTGACGAGGGACGTACGCATGCCCTCGCTGCCCATGGTGATGCCGTCCGAGATCGACACCGTGTTGAACTCCATCGGGGTCCCGCCGGCCGCTCGCACGCCTTCCTTCACACACGCCGCGAGGTGGCGCAAGTGGAAGTTGCACGGACCGATTTCCGTCCAGGTGTTGGCGATGCCGACGATCGGACGGTGTAGATCCGCATCGGTGAACCCGATGGCCTTGAGCATCGCTCGGGCCGGCGCGCGACTCGGACCGTCGGTGATGGCGGCGCTCCGCCGGGGGTTGTTCGCAGTCGTCATGTGTACCACTCCAGGAAGCGTCCCCGCCGTCGTCAGGCGGTCGACCGGCGGAACAAGCGTCGCGGCTGATTCAGCCCGCCTCCGCGGCCAGGTCGCTCGCGCGGGCACTCCGATAGGAGCCCAGGACCCGCACGAATGCGACGGACTCGCCGAGAGCCGCAAGGGCCGCAAGGCACTGCGGTTCCTGGCGTCCGATCGTCAGGTCCGCGTAGAACAGGTACTCCCAGGCTCGACCGCGGAGCGGACGGGATTCCAGCTTCGTCAGATCGATCCCCCGATCCGCGAAAACGTGCAGCGCACGAAACAGCGCCCCCGGTACGCTTCGCAGGGAGAACACGATCGTCGTCTTGTCCGCGTCCTCGACAGCGCCTGCCACCTCCCGACCGACCAGCATGAAGCGCGTGATGTTCCCCGCAAAGTCCTCGATGCCGGCGCGCAGTACCTGCAGCTGAAACACGCTCGCGGCGCGCTCGGAAGCGATGGCCGCCGCATCGTGCAGATTCTCATCCCGAATCAGCTTGGCGCTGCCGGCCGTGTCGTACGTGGCAACGACCTCGACGCCGTCGAGGGCCCGCAGGAACTGCTCACATTGGGCGAGTGCCTGCGGGTGCGAGTAGATTCGCTCGACGTCGGTGAAGTCGGTCTCGGGCACCGCGAGAAGGCAGTGCACGATTCGAAGTTCCACCTCCGCGACGATCGGAAGTTCATGATCCAGCAGGAGATCGAAATTCCGATGGATCGAGCCGCCGATCGAGTTCTCGATGGGGAGGATGCCCAGTTCCACATCTCCGTCCGTCACGCAGCGAAAGACTTCGTCGAACGTCTCGCACGGCCGCGTCGTGCCGGTCGGACTGAACTTCAAGGCGGCGGCCTCGCTGTAGGCGCCGGGTTCGCCTTGGAACGCGATAGTGGGCACGGACCCTTCCTCCAGGTGCTGGCGTACGGGGCAAAAATTCTTTCCCCTCAAGGTTATAACGCGGTTTCGTGTAGTTGCGCAAATTTATAATATTTTAATAATTATTATTTTGGTTAATACGTGCGGCCGACCCGGTACGCCGCACGCACCCGACGGCCGGCACTCCCCGCGGGGGCGTCCCTTCCACCGCCGGACCGGCAGGACGCCTCGAGGGCGCCTGGGCGCAGGGTGAATCCGTTCTATAATCCGCCTACGATGCTGCGGCCGTACCGCTCAATCATGCCCACGGTGCATCCGACGACCTATGTTGACGTCGCTGCACAGATCATTGGGGACGTGGTCTTGGGACCCGAGTGTAGCGTCTGGATGAACGCCGTGATCCGGGATGATGTGAATCACGTGCGGATCGGGGCTCAGACCAACATTCAGGATGGCACCATCGTTCATGTCATGCGAGGCACGCATCCCACGACACTCGGTGACTCCGTCAGCGTCGGACACGGCGCCGTGATCCACGGCTGTACGGTCGAGAGCGTGTGCCTCATCGGGATGGGCGCTATCGTCCTGAACGGCCCGAGAATCGGCACCGAGTCGATCGTCGCCGCCGGGAGCGTGGTGCCCGAAGGCGCCCAGATTCCGCCTCGGTCGCTCGTCCTGGGTGTCCCGGGGCGAGTGCGCCGCGGGCTGAGCGACGAGGAGGTCGAGTCCATTCGTGGTTTTGCGGACCGATACGTCGAGTACAAGAAGAACTACGGTGACGACGGTGAGTAGCCGCGCGTCACAGGCGACGCACGGCCAGAGCGCCCGTCCGGTCGGCGGGTCAAGATGATCCCTTCCGTTCGCGGAACCCGAGACATCCTTCCCGGCGAGGTGGAGCGATGGCAGCGCGTCGAGGACGTTGCGCGGTCGATCTGTGCCCGGTACGGCTATTCCGAGATTCGAACACCAGTGCTCGAGCGTGAGGAGCTGTTCGCCAAGGGTACCGGGGCGTGCACCGACATCGTCCAGAAGGAGATGTACACCTTCACCGACAAGGGGGGCGAGCGGGTGACGCTGCGTCCCGAGGCGACGCCGAGCATGGTCCGAGCCTATGTCCAGCATTCGCTCGAGCAGCACATGGCGGCCGCCAAGCTGTACAGCCTCGGGCCGATGTTTCGTTACGAGCGACCGCAAAAAGGCCGGTATCGGCAGTTCCATCAGCTGGACGTGGAGGTCTTCGGCGTGGTCGACGCGGCCGTGGACGCCGAGGTGATCGATCTCGCCTGGACGCTGGTGCGGGAGATCGGCGTGGACCGCGTCGACGTGGTGATCAACTCCGTCGGGTGCGCGGCGTGCCGACCGGCCTTCGAGGCCGCGCTGCTGGCCGCGGTCGGAGCGGACGTGCCCCGATTGTGTGCTGACTGCCAGCGCCGCGCGACGACGAATCCGCTCCGCATCTTCGACTGCAAGGTGCCGGCCGACCAGCCAGTCATCGACCGGCTGCCGCACACCGTGGACTACTTGTGCGATGACTGCGAGACGCACTACGAGGCCGTGAAGCGGCACCTCAGGGCGTTCGGTCTGCCGTTCCTGGAGTCGCACCGGCTCGTGCGAGGCCTCGACTACTACACGCGGACGACATTCGAGTTGCTGGGCGGCGACCTCGGCGCCCAGAACGCGCTCGTTGGCGGAGGACGATACGACGGACTGGTGAAGCAACTCGGTGGGCCGGACCGGGCCGGCATCGGATTCGCGGCCGGCATCGAGCGACTGGTGCTCGCCATGCCCGAGGACGCGAGGGAAGCCGTCAGCGCCCTGGTGTTCGTGGTCGCGGTGGGAGACGAGGCGCGCGAGCCGGCACTGACGCTACTCCGAGATCTGCGCGCCGCGGGCGTGCGAGCGGTGATGGAATACGACGCTCGGAGCCTTCGGGCCCAGATGAAACGCGCCGATCGCCACGGAGCACGCCTGGCGGCGCTCATCGGGGCGGATGAGCTGGCGCGCGGCGACGTGACGGTACGCAACATGACGAGCCACGAGCAGGTCGCGATGCCGCGAGACGAAGCCGTCACTCGCATTCAGGCCGAGGTCGGGTCAGACGACCCGATCAGGAGTCGCTCTGGCGACGACCTCCCGACAGCATGACCGGACAGACGGTGTGAGAGGAACGTTGTGACTGATCCACTTGGAGATCTGACCCGCACACACACATGCGGTGACCTCCGTCCGGCCGACGTCGGCAGCGACGCCGTGCTGATGGGCTGGGTGCACCGGGTCCGGGACATGGGGTCGCTCATCTTCGTCGACGTGCGCGACCGGGAGGGTCTGACGCAGGTCGTCGCCAGAGACTCCGACGCCCTGTTGGAGAACGCGAAGCGCCTGCGACCCGAAATGGTCGTGGCCGTCATCGGGCGAGTCGAGCGACGCGGGGAGGAGACGGTCAATCCGAGGCTGGCGACCGGGCAGGTCGAGCTTGCCGTTCGGGAGATCCGGCTGCTCAGCGACGCGAGACGGCCACCGTTCCAGATTGGCGAGGCGGCGGGTGTGGCCGAGGACACGCGGCTGCGGTATCGGTACCTCGACCTGCGCGGGTCGCGCATGCAGGCCAATCTCCGCTTGCGGCATCGCGTCTCGATGGCCATCCGACGACATTTCGACGCCAACGGCTTTTGGGAGATCGAGACCCCGATTCTTACCCGCTCGACCCCGGAAGGTGCCCGGGACTACCTGGTGCCGAGCCGCGTCCACGCCGGCAAGTTCTTCGCGTTGCCCCAGTCACCCCAGATCTTCAAACAGATCCTGATGCTATCCGGCATGGACCGATACTTCCAGATCGTGCGGTGCTTCAGGGACGAGGACCTTCGGGCCGACCGCCAGCCGGAGTTCACCCAAGTCGATGTCGAGATGGCCTTCGCCACGCCGGAGATCGTCATGACGGTGATCGAAGGCCTGATGCAGGAGGTCTTTCGGGTGCTCGACGTCGAGGTCGCTGTTCCGTTTCGACGCATCTCCTACACGGAGGCGATGGCCACGTACGGCTCCGACAAACCCGACCTCCGCTTCAGGTTGCCGATCGTCGACGTCTCGACCGTGTTCGCAGACTCCCCGTTCACCGTCTTTCGGGATGCCGTGTCGTCCGGCGGCGTCGTGCGCGGCATCGTCGTGCCGAACGCGGCGCGGTACTCGCGCCGAGAGGTGGACGAGCTCGTGGCCCTCGCGAAGGACCTGGGGGCGGGCGGGCTCGTCTGGGTCCGGCGGAACGTCGAGGGCGTGGTGCAGAGTTCGGCCCTGCGTGCGATGGGTGAGGCCGGCGCCGAGGCCGTCCTCGGAGCGTCGGGAGCCGCGAAGGACGACCTGCTCGTGTTAGCGGCCGGCGCAACGGAACCCACGGCCATACTCCTCGGCCAGCTCCGACTCCGACTCGGTGCGCGCGAGGGGCTGATTCGTCCGGATGTGTTCGAGCTGGCCTGGGTGGTCGACTTTCCGCTGCTCGAGTGGAACGAGCAGGAGCGTCGGTACTCGTCGATGCATCACCCGTTCACGTCGCCCGCCGACGCCGACGTGGATCGCCTGGAGGACGCGCCAGAGCGTGTGCGTGCGAAGGCCTACGATCTCGTGCTGAACGGGAGCGAGATCGGCGGAGGAAGCGTCCGGATTCACGATTCCGAGCTTCAGCGACGGGTGTTCAGGCGACTAAACATCTCGGATGACGAGGCCTCCGAGCGGTTCGGCTTCTTCCTCGAGGCGCTGGAGTACGGGACGCCACCACACGGTGGCATCGCACTCGGCCTGGACCGGATCATCGCCCTGCTCGCCGGCGAGTCGTCCATTCGGGACGTGATCGCGTTCCCGAAAACGGCTGCAGCCGGGGATCTGATGTCGGGTGCGCCGTCGCACGTCGAGTCCCGTCAACTTCGCGAGCTCCACATTCGCACGGTCGAGTCAGCCGCCCGGAGCGAGAACCCCGGTTGACGCTCTGCGGCGAGTGTGGTACTAGTTCTGGTGTAATACCTTGTAGGAAAAGGAGATAGCCGACATCCCCACCACGGCCAGCCGCAAGATCGCGGTGCCTCCAGAGGGCCTCGACACCCTGTTCGGGTCGTACGACGAGAACCTGAAGACCCTCGAGCGACTCTTCCACGTCCAGATTCGCAATCACGGTGAAGAGCTGCTCATCGAAGGCGATCCGAACGACGTCGCGAAGGTGGATCGACTGGTCACACAGCTGGCCGGTCTGGTCGAGCAGGGGTACCGGGTCTCCAAGGCGGACGTGAAGACAGCTTCCCAGCTCGTCTCTCAGGATGACGCCGTCACGCTCGAAGACTACTTCCTCCGCGGGCGGCTGACGCTCCCGACGAAGCGACAGATCGCCCCGAAGAGTGTCAACCAGCGACGGTACCTGGACGCGATCGCTGCCGACGATATCGTGTTCGGGATCGGTCCGGCCGGCACGGGCAAGACGTATTTGGCGGTGGCGCAGGCCGTCTCATTCCTCTTCACGAAACGGGTGAGTCGGATCATTCTGGCCAGACCGGCCGTCGAGGCGGGTGAGAAACTGGGTTACCTGCCAGGTGACCTCCAGGAGAAGGTCAACCCCTATGTCCGACCGCTGTACGACGCGCTCTACGACATGCTGGACGTCGAACGTGTCGAGCGTCTGCTGGAGCGCGGATCGATCGAGATCGCACCGCTGGCCTTCATGCGTGGCCGAACGCTGAACGACGCCTTCGTGATTCTGGATGAAGCGCAGAACACGACCTCGGAGCAGATGAAGATGTTTCTGACGCGGCTCGGGTTCGGCTCGAAAGCGGTGATCACCGGTGACATCACGCAGATCGACCTGCCGACCGGTCGGACGTCTGGATTGATCGAGGCGGCCAAGGTCGTCAGCCGAATCGAGGGCATTGCGTTCGTGCGTTTCGATGAGCGCGATGTCGTGCGCCACTCGCTCGTCCAGCAGATCGTGAAGGCCTACGACGAGTTCGATGCCGATGAGGGCCGGGGCGGACGAGTCGTCTGAGTGGGGGAGCCTGACGACATCCGATCGGACGGGTCCCGGCCGGGTCTTCCCGTCACGGAGCGTGAGTGGTCATGAGCCGCGCCTCGAGCAGCCCAGGTCCATCTGTTCGAGTCAGCGACGCACGGGGCCGTCGCGTGGCGGCGCCTGGACTGGCGACATGGCTTGCGGGCGTGGCGCCGGGCGCCGCCTCGCGCCGAGCGGTGAGCATCGCGCTCGTCAGCGACGCGTTCATGAGGAAACTGAATCGCCGGTTCCGGAACGTGGACGCAGCGACCGACGTGCTGTCGTTCCGGGCCGACGAGGAGCCGGGCGACCCCGACCCGGCCGCGCCTGCCCAGGGTCAGCCACCCGAGCGACCGTTTCGGTTGCCCTCCGGCGACGCGCTGCTCGGCGACATCGTCATCGCGACCGGCGTCGCTCGGCGCCAGGCCCGGCGGGCGAAGCACTCATACGGGACGGAGCTGCGCGTGCTGGCCTTGCACGGACTGTTGCACCTGCTCGGCCATGATCACGAGCACGACCACGGCGAAATGGCCCGGCTGGAGCGGCGGCTCCGCCATCGAGGCGGGCTTCGGGAGGGTCTGGTGGAACGGGTGACCAACGCATGATTCCACTGGCCCTGTTCCTGCTGGCCTGCGCGACGGTCTACCTCGGGACGATCGAGGCGGCATTCAGCGCGATGATGCGTTTGTCGCTGCGTCTCTTGGCCGAGCGCGAGACGCGCAGCGCCGCGATGACGAAGTACCTCGAGGATCCCGTGCTGCTCTACTGGCCGAACCGGCTCCTGATGGCGCTTGCGATCACCCTGACAACCGCAGGTTTCGTCCTGCTGGTCGGCGCGAGCACGCCGCGGGCGCTCGGACTCGTGCTGCTGACCATGACGGCGTTCATCGTGGTGTGCCAGCACCTGCTGCCGTTTCTCATCGTGAAGCGCGATCCGGAGGCGGTCCTGGAACGGTTGCTACCGACGTTTCATCTCGCCGCACGCGTCCTCGAGCCGGTGGTCCGGCCGCTGGCGGTCGCGGGCGCCGCGCGCCGTGAGCGTCAGGGCAGCTATCAGAACGGCGACGCCGGACCGGACACGTCGGACGCCGCCGGTGGGTCGACAGAGGGGGGCGAGCCCGGGGTGATCGAGAGCGATGAACGACGCCTCCTGCGATCGATTGCGGATTTCGGCGATACCCTGGTGCGGGAGGTGATGACGCCACGACCGGACGTCGTCGCCATCTCCGCCGAGTCGACGCTGGACGAGCTGAGGCGATTGATCCTGGAGGAACAGTACTCCCGCATTCCCGTCTTCGCCGAGGGCCTGGACGACATCGTCGGCGTGATCTTCGTGAAGGATCTGATCCGGCTGGGCGCTGACACCGCCGGTGGTCGCGCCTTGCGCGAGCTCGTGCGCACGCCCTACTTCGTCCCGGAGACCAAGCACGTGGCCGAGCTCCTGCGCGAGTTCCAGGAGCGACAGGTGCAGATGGCGATCGTGGTCGACGAATACGGTGGCACCGCGGGTCTCGTGACCCTCGAGGACCTGCTGGAGGAGATCGTCGGCGAGATTCGCGACGAGTACGACGTGGAGACCGAGCCGGTGGTCGAGGAGAGCAGCGGCGTGTTCCTGGTCAGCGGCCGAGTCGACGTCGACGAAGTGGCCGAGCGCCTCGGCGTGCGCATCGAGCGCGAAGGCTTCGAGACGGTCGGCGGATATCTGCTGTCGCATCTGGGTCGCGTTCCCACGACCGGCGAGACGTTCTCGGTCGACGAACTGAATGTCGAGGTGCTGGAGGCCGAGCGCCGCCGGGTCACCAAGGTCCGGATTCGACGTCAGATCTCCGATCCGCCGGGCAATCAATCGTGACCTCTGATTCGACGGACACGGCGGACGGGTCTGCGCCGGACCGCCGAGTGGAGACGAAGTTCGGCTTCGCGTCCCTCGTCGGCCGGCCCAACGCCGGGAAGTCGACGATGCTCAACCGCCTGGTGGGCACCAAGCTGGCGATCGTCTCCGACAAGCCCCAGACGACTCGGAACCGGATTCTCGGGGTCAAGCACTATCCTGCGGGTCAGATCGTGTTTCTCGACACTCCCGGGATTCATCGGCCGCTACACCGCATGAACGTCCGCATGGTGGACGCGGCACTCGAGACCATCCGCGAGGTCGACGTCCTCGTGGTCGTCGTCGACGCTGCCGAGAGGACCGGACGTGGCGATAGGTTCCTCCTGTCACTGCTCCAGAGGGTCGGCGTGCCCGTCGTGCTCGTCCTGAACAAGATCGACCAGCTGGACAAACCGCGACTCCTCCCGCTGATTGCCTGGTACCGCGCGCAGCGAGAGTTCGCGGCGATCGTGCCGGCGTCGGCGTTGAAGGGCGACAACGTCGAGTCGCTGGAGCGCGTGCTACTCGACCTCATGCCGGCGGGTGAACCGATGTACCCGGCGGACTTCCTCACCGATCAGCCGGAGCGGTTCTTCGCCGCCGAGATCGTGCGTGAGAAGGTGCTGCGGCACACGCGACACGAGTTGCCGTTCTCCAGTGCGGTGGCCATCGATCAGCTCGAAGAAGCGACGGGGGACGGTGTCCTCAAGATGTACTGCTCGATCCTTGTCGAGCAATCCTCGCAGAAGCCGATCGTCATCGGGCGCGGCGGTCAGATGATCAAGCGAATCGGAACCGAGGCGCGCCTCGAGCTCGAGCGCTTCTTCGGCACCCGGGTGTATCTCGACCTGCACGTCAAGGTCCGTCCGAACTGGCGCGAGGACCCGCAGTGGCTCGGTGAGATCGGCGTCACGCGCGGCGTACGCTAGACACGCTCGACTTTCCCCCCCGCACCGACCCGACGCAGGTTTCTCCCGTACGCTCGCACGCGTTGCGGAGTCGGCCAGCGCGGCGAGCCGGTCGTTGGAGGCCCCGTGCGCTCTGTGTTACTGTGAACGGTTCGCGTAACCGAGCGTCGCCGCTCCACCGCATCAGAAGCCCGCTCGGCGCGACCCAACCGAGAACAGTTCGATGCCCGCGTTCCGAAAAAATGAAGTCGTCCTCGACTCCGTGAGGCGTTTGCTGCGGATCGGTGCGACCAACAATCTCCTCAACCTCCTGCAGAAGCAGCACCCGGCCGATGTCGCGCAGGTCTTGAACGAGCTGCCCGACAAGAGTCGGCTCGCCGTCTTCACGCTCCTCGTTGAGCGGCACGGCCGGCTCGCCATGGAGGCCCTGAGTGAGCTGGGCCCCGAGGCCGCCGCGTCGTTGCTGGCGGAGCGGCCGGCGGAGGAGATCGCTCGGCTGGTGCAGGAGATTCCGTCCGACGACGCCGCGGTCCTGATCGACAACCTGCCCGACGACCTGTCGGGAGCCGTGCTGGAAGTGATGCGGCAGCAGGAGCCGAGCGAGGTCGAAGACCTGCTCGTGTATGCCGACCAGACCGCCGGCCGGATCATGAATCCACATGTCTTCGCGCTCGCCGAGGACATGACGGCCGGGGAAGCCATCGGGGCATTACAGGCCTCGCGCGACGTGGAGATGGTGTTCTATCTCTACGTCGTCGACTCGAGGCGCCATCTCGTGGGCGTCGTGTCCCTCCGCCGCCTGTTGCTGGTTGCGCCCACGACACCGCTCGAACGGATCATGACCACCGACTTGATCAGTGCGCAGGTGGACACCGATCAAGAGGAGGCGGCAAGGCAAGTGGCATCGTACAACTTGCTCGCCATCCCGGTCGTGGACGACGAGAACAAGCTGGTGGGCGTGATCACGGTCGACGACGTCATTGACGTCATCAAGGACGAGGCCACGGAGGACATCTATCGGCTGGCTGGTGTCGCCGGCGACGACACGGTGTTCATGCCGGCGAGGGAATCTCTACGGAAGCGAATGCCGTGGCTCATCGTGAACCTGGCCACGGCGTTTCTGGCTGCGTCAGTCGTGAAAGTCTTTCAGGACACCATCAGTCAGGTCGTGGCACTGGCCGTTTTCATGCCCATCGTCGCCGGGATGGGCGGGAACGCCGCCACCCAAACCCTCACCGTGATCGTCCGGGGGTTGGCCCTGGGGGAGCTGACGTGGGCCAACAGCCGCCGGGCGCTGGTCAAAGAGGGGCTCGTCGGCTTGGGCAACGGGACGGTCCTCGGGCTCCTCGCCGCCGGCGGTGCGTGGCTGTTGCAGGGTGATCCGGTTCTTGGAGGCATCCTTGGCCTCGCGATGATCATCAACCTCTTCGTCGCGTCGATTGCCGGGACGCTGATTCCCTTGGGCCTGCGAGCCCTCAAGGTCGATCCGGCCCTGGCCTCGTCGGTGTTCATCACGACGCTCACCGACGTGTTCGGCTTCCTCTCGTTCCTCGGCCTGGGCTCGCTGTTCCTCGCATACCTGCGGTGAGCAAAGGAGGATAGAATACGGTCCGGGTTTGCCAGCCCGGGGCCGGCGGGCCGGAGCGACAGGCGGGCTCGCACACGAGCTGATGCCTCTGTACTCCGGAGATGCCCTGGTCCTTCGTACCTACTGGCTCGCGGAGGCCGACCGCATCGTCGTCTTCCTGACGCGGGATCGCGGAAAGCGGCGGGGTGTGGCGAAAGGCGCACGGCGGGCACGGTCGCGTTTCGCGGGCGCCCTCGAGCCGCTCACGCGGGCCAGCGTCGCCTACTTCGAGAAGGAGCAGCGACAGCTGGTTCGGCTCAATTACGTCGAGGTGCAGCACTCGCCGCTCGCCAGCCACAGCGGCGAGGCGCTGGGCCACGTCGGATACTTCGCCGAGCTGCTCGACGAGTGCGCGGCGGAGGCAGACCCGAACGAGACGTTGTTTCGGCTGGCAGCGGCGGTCGGCGAGACGTTGGTCGCGACGTCCCGGGTCGATCGGCTCGCGCGCTACTTCGAGTACTGGCTGCTGCGGCTTCAGGGTGTCTATCCGTCGATCGACGCGTGCGCCGCGTGCGGCGCGGCACTCGGCGAGGGCGCCCGGCTACTCCCCGGGGAGCGAGTGTTCGTCTGCCGGGAATGCGGCAGGACGCGCGGCGGGCAGGGGCTGGGTCGGGTCGCCGTCGCCTTCCTCCGACGCGCCAAGGCGTTGCGGCCCGACGAGCTCGAGGACGTCGAGGTGCCCGGCACCGCGATCCGTGAGCTCGAGCTCGTGCATGAGACGCTCATCACGACGCACCTCGAGAAGGAGTTGAAGTCAGTGCGCGTGCTTCGGGTGCTTCGGACATGACACTTCGTATCGGGATGCCTCCGCCGGGCGGACCTCGCTGACTCGACGACTGCCGTGACGCTTCAGGATCTCATCGCCACGTTGTCCGCGTTTTGGGCCTCGCGCGGCTGCCTCGTTCAGCAGCCGCTCGATCTCGAGGTCGGGGCCGGGACGATGCACCCGGAGACGTTTCTTCGGGTGCTCGGACCAGCGCCGTGGCGTGTGGCTTACGTCCAGCCGTCTCGCCGGCCCGCCGACGGGCGGTTCGGTGAGAATCCGAATCGCCTCCTCAAGCACCATCAGTTCCAGGTCGTCCTCAAGCCGGCGCCCGATGATGCGCAAAGCGTGTACCTCAAGAGTCTCGAGACGTGTGGAATCGATCCCCGTGTTCACGACCTGCGCTTCGAGGAGGACAACTGGGAGGCGCCGACGCTTGGCGCATGGGGTGTCGGGTGGCAGGTCCTCCTCGACGGTCAGGAGATCACGCAATTCACCTACTTCCAGCAGGCGGGCGGCCAGGACCTGGCGCCGATCTCCACCGAGATTACGTACGGCCTGGAGCGAATCGCGATGTTTCTCCAGCGCGTCGACAATGTCTACGACCTGGAGTGGGCGCCAGGGATCACGTACCGACAGGTTCGGCATCGCGACGAGGTGGAGCAGTCCAAGTACGCGTTCGGGCAGGTGGGCGTGTCGTCGGAGCGGTTTTCGTCGCTGCACCGCGAGCTGTTCGACCGCTACCACGAGTTTGCTCGTGAACTGTTGGACGCCGAGCTGGTCCTTCCCGCCCTGGAGCACTGCCTCAAGTGCTCGCACATCTTTAACGTACTCGACGCGAGCGGCGGCGTCGGTGTGACCGAGCGGACGGCCTACATCCTGAAGGTCCGCCAGCTTGCGGTCGCGATCGCCAAGACGTACACGAGCCCATTCACCGAGCCCGACGCTGATTCGTGAGAAGATGCGGGGCCAACGAGGACGGAGCTGAGGTCGTGGAGCGGGAACTTCTCTTGGAGATCGGGTGTGAAGAGCTCCCGGCGACGTGGCTGCCGGGATTGACGGCGCAGCTCGCAGAGGTGCTGGGCGGGCGGCTCGACACGCACGGGATCGGCGCCGGCGCCGCGGTCGAGACGTACGCGACGCCTCGTCGACTGACCGCTCGGGTCCGCAAGTTACTGGAGCGCCAGCCCGACCTCGACGAGTCGGTCACCGGACCGCCGGTCGCCGCCGCCTTCGACGCAGATGGTGCACCCACCCGGGCCGGGCTCGGGTTCGCGAAGAAGCACGGCGTGGACATCGGAGCCCTCGATCAGGTCGACACGCCGAAGGGGCGGTACCTGGCGCATCGCCGTACCGCCCGGGGACGCGCAACGGTCGACGTGCTCCCGAACGTGCTGACCGACACCCTGCGGAATCTGTCGTTCGCCAAGAAGATGCGGTGGGATGCGGTCCTTCCGGACGGCCGCGGTGAGCTGCTGTTCGGGCGTCCGATTCGATGGCTCGTGTTCCTCTACGGCGGTCGGGTGGTACCCTACGTCATCGAGCGCTCGCCGCTCGCGGCATCCGAGCACGTCCAGCACGTTCGCTCCGGAGCGGTGACCTATGGGCATCGCTTCCTGGCGACGAGTGGCCGTGCCGGTCGAGCGCTCAAGGTCAAGACGTTCGACGACTATCGGGCCCGGCTGGCCGAGCAGTTCGTGGTGCTCGATCGGCAAGAGCGCCGCGATCGGATCGCGCGCGAGCTGGACGCTCACGCCGCGCGTCTCGGCGGACGCGTCGCGCTGCGTGGCGCCGGCCAGAGCCGATTGCTCGATGAGGTTCCCGACCTCGTGGAGTACCCGTCGGTCGTCGCCGGCTCGTTCGATCGGGAGTTTCTCGATCTGCCGGAAGAGGTCCTCACGACGGCGATGATCCATCACCAGCATTATTTTCCCGTCGCCGCAGCGGACGGGCCGCTGCTCCCAGCGTTTCTCGCGGTGACCAACACCGAGCCGGATGATGCAGGTACGATCGCCGGCAACGCCGAGCGCGTCCTGGCCGCGAGGCTGAGGGATGCCCAGTTCTTCTGGGCGGCCGACCGTGCGCACCCGCTCGATTCCCGCATGGACCGCCTCGGAACGCTCGTGCTCCACGCACGGGTGGGTAGCTATCGGGACAAGGCGCTCCGGCTGGAGGCTCTGGCGCCCTGGATCGCCGCCAACGCCCTGGAGCGACCGGCAGATGTCGCGCACGTCCGGCTTGCCGGCCGGCTCGCGAAGATCGACCTGACGACCGACATGGTTCGCGAGTTCACTGAACTCCAGGGGGCCATGGGTGGCATCTACGCTCGGGCTGAGGGGCTGCCTGATGAGGTCTGGAAGGCTATCTACCATCAGTACTTGCCGGTCGGTGTCGATCGTGACGAGCCGCCCACCGCCGAGGATCTGGGGTCGGCTGCTGGCTGCTGGGCGTCCCTGACCCTCGCCGATCGAGTCGACACGCTCGTCGGCCTCCATGGCGCGGGAGAGCGGCCCAGCGGGACGCGCGATCCGTTCGCGATGCGACGTCTGGCCCACGGGTTGATGAAGGTGCTCGTCGATCTTCCCGAGCTGGCGGATTGTGAGGCGGCCCCGTCGCTCGGCACGCTGGTCGACCAGGCGTGCCAAGGAATCCGAGGTGCCCTCGGCGACGACCCGGATGCCCTGGAGCGAGTGGAGCCCTCCGGACTGCGGCCCTTGTACGAGTTCCTGATCGAGCGCCTGCGTCATCTCTTCGAGACGCGTGGTGTCGGATACGACGAGCTCAACGCCGTCATCCGTCCGTTCCAGGAGCGACTCACCGCCGTTGCGCCGCTGGACATTCGGCGCCGAATCGAGGCGTTGCACGCGGTGCGGGTCTCGGAAGACTTCGAGGCGCTCGCGCTGCTCTTCAAACGGGTCAAGAACATCGCGCGCGAACTCCCACACGGTGAGCTCGAGTCACTCCGTCAGGCTGAGCCCGACGTCGGGACGTCCCTGGTCGAGGCGGCCGAGCGTGATCTGTGGACGTCGCTCGGCGCACGGCGACTGGGTGTGCAGGACGCCGTGGCCACGGGAGACTACCGTCGCGCATTTCTGCTGGCCGCCGAGCTGAGACCGGGAGTCGACCGTTTCTTCGAGGAAGTGTTCGTCATGGTCGATGACGACCGGCTACGCCGCGCGCGCCTGCGCTTGATGGCGGACCTCCGCGACCTGGTCCTCAGCCTGGCCGATATCTCAGAGCTGGTTCCCCGCACGGAGACGTAGGACTCATGGCAAAGAAGAAGCTGAAACGGACGGCGACGACGAAGACGACGCGAGCGAAGAGGCGACGGGCGACGGCGACGCCTGCGAGGACGACGCGGACGAAGGCGGCGCTGGCGAAGACGGCGCGCGGCACGAGAGCGGACGGCCCACGCCGAGGGGCGGCCAAGCGATCGGCAGGGGCGAAGCCGGCAGGGCGCAAGGCGCGACCGTACGTGTACTCCTTCGGGAAGGGCAAAGCCGCCGGCCATCGCCACATGAAGGAACTGCTCGGGGGGAAGGGCGCCGGGCTGGCCGAGATGACGAACGCGGGATTGCCGGTGCCTCCGGGATTCACGATCTCCACCGAAGCCTGCACGCTGTACTACCAGTCGGGCGGTAAGGTGCCCGCCGTCGTCGATCGGCAAATGGTGGACCACCTCAAGAAGCTCGAGCGGGCGGCGGGTGCGAAGCTGGGATCGGTCGAGAACCCCCTCCTGGTGTCTGTACGCTCAGGCGCGAAATTCTCGATGCCCGGCATGATGGACACCATCCTGAATCTGGGTCTGAACGACGAAAGCGTCGAGGGGCTCAAGCGTCGCACGGGCAACGGCCGCTTCGCATACGACAGCTACCGCCGGTTCGTGCAGATGTTCGGCAACGTCGTGCTCAACGTTCCGAAGGAGGCATTCGACCGGGCGTTCGACGCCGTCAAGGAAGCCTCGGGCGCGAGCCTCGATACGGATCTCGACGAGGCGGCATTGCGCGACGTGGTCGAGCGATACAAGGCTGTCGTCCGGAAGCATTCCAGGCGCGGGTTCCCGCAGGATCCGTTCGACCAACTTCGGATGGCTCGAGATGCCGTCTTCCGGTCGTGGCACAACGCGCGCGCCGTCGCGTACCGACGGATCTACCACATCCCGGAAGAGATCGGCACCGCCGTGAACGTGCAGATGATGGTGTTCGGAAACAGTGGCCCCCGCTCCGCGACCGGTGTGGGGTTCACCCGCAGTCCAGCCACCGGCGCGAAGGAGTTCTACGGCGAGTTTCTCGTCAACGCACAGGGAGAGGACGTCGTCGCTGGTATCCGCACACCCCAGCCAATCGCCGAGCTGGAGCAGGTGATGCCGCATGCGTACAAGGCACTTCGCACGATCACGACGCGGCTCGAACGTCACTACAAGGATGTGCAGGACTTCGAGTTCACGATCGAGGACGATCATCTGTTCATGCTGCAGACGCGGAGCGGCAAGCGGACGGGCCGTGCCGCACTGGTGATCGCGACCGACCTCGTCACCGAGCGACTGGTCTCGCAGACCGACGCGCTGCTCCTGGTCGACCCCGACTCGCTGACGCAGCTGCTGGCTCCGGTGTTCGATCCGACGGCGTGGGCAGGTCTCGAGGTGGCCACGACGGGTCTCCCAGCCTCGCCGGGGGCGGCCTCGGGTCACGTGGTCTTCACGGCCGACGATGCCGTCGAGTGGGCCAGCAGGGGCAAGCCGCCGCTCCTCGTCCGCAAGGAGACCGTTCCAGACGACATTCACGGCATGTTTGCGGCGCAGGGCATCTTGACGGCGACGGGCGGCATGACGTCCCACGCTGCGGTCGTGGGCCGACAGATGGGGAAACCGTCGGTCGTGGGGGCGCGCACGCTCCGGATTCGGGAGGACCAGCGACAGTTCAGCGTGAACGGTCAGACGGTGCGCGAAGGGGAGTTCGTCTCGTTCGATGGCCTCACGGGCGAGGTCAAGATCGGGTCGGTGGACACTCGACCCAGCGAGATTCTCCAGGTGCTCGACGGCAACATCGATCCCGCGGCGTCCGACATCTACCAGCGCTTCACGCGACTGCTCGGCTGGGCCGACAAGCGGGCGCGGCTCGGGGTGCGCGCGAACGCCGACCAGCCGGACCAGGCCCGCGTGGCGCGAGCCCTGGGTGCGAAGGGGATTGGACTGTGCCGCGTCGAGCACATGTTCTTCGGAGAAGGCCGCGTCCCGATCGTCCAACGAATGATCATCGCCGAGAGCGAGGCCGATCGCCGGGCCGCGTTGGACGAATTGTTGCCGCTGCAGCGCCAGGACTTCTACGAGCTGTTCAAGGAGATGCACGGGTTGCCCGTGACGATCCGAACGATCGATCCGCCGCTCCACGAGTTCCTGCCGAAGCGGGAGGACCTCATGGTCGCCATCGCCCACCTCCAAGCGGGCAACGGTGACGCCGGTGACCTCGAGGGCAAACGGGCCCTTCTCCAGCGGGTGGAGCAGCTGCACGAGTTCAACCCGATGCTGGGCCACCGCGGCGTACGCCTCGGCGTGACCTATCCCGAAATCACAGAGATGCAGGTGCGCGCGATCATGGAGGCCGCGTGCCAGGCGGCCTCGGAGGGGATCAAGGTGATCCCGGAGATCATGATCCCGCTCGTCGGTGACCTGCGTGAGTTCCAGCACCAGCGGGTCATCGTCGATCGGACTGCCGTCGCGGCGATGAAATCGAAAGGCGTCAAGGTGCGCTATCTCGTCGGCACAATGATCGAGGTGCCGCGCGCCGCTATATTGGCGGACGAGATTGCCAGCGAAGCGGAGTTCTTCTCGTTCGGGACCAACGACCTCACCCAGATGACGTTCGGATTCTCGCGCGACGATGCCGGCAAGTTCCTCGGGGAATACAAGGCGAAGAGGCTGATCGACCGCGATCCGTTCGTGTCCATCGACGTCGACGGCGTGGGCCAGCTCGTGCGCCTCGGTGTCGAACGGGGCCGGTCGGTGCGCCCCAATCTCAAGCTCGGCGTGTGCGGCGAGCACTCCAGCGATCCCGCGTCCGTGCATTTCTTCCACGAGGTTGGACTCGACTACGTGAGTGCGTCGCCCTATCAGGTGCCGGTGGCCCGGCTTGCCGCGGCGCACGCCGCACTGAACGTCAAGGTTGGTGACTGAGGTGCACGCAGGTCGCGCGCGCGTTCCGGGGAGCGTGATGGGACGAGTCAAGCGGCTGTCCCCCGAGCTGGCCAACCAGATCGCAGCCGGCGAGGTCGTCGAGCGCCCGGCGTCGATCGTCAAGGAGCTCGTCGAGAACGCGCTGGACGCGAACGCACGTCGCATCACGATCCTCATCGAGCATGGCGGCAAGCAACGCGCTAGCGTCGAAGACGACGGTGATGGGATGACACCCGGGGATGCGGAGCTGGCGCTGGAGCGACACGCCACGAGCAAGATCGCCGAGGCGGACGACCTGGGTGCCATCAGCACCCTCGGCTTTCGCGGCGAGGCATTGCCGAGCATCGCGTCGGTGTCGCATCTGAAGTTGAGGTCGCGACCGCGTGATCGTGACGTCGCGACCGAGGTCGTCGTCGACGGCGGCGTGACGCGCGACATTCGGGAGGTCGGTGGACCGGTCGGCACGCGGGTCGACGCCGCCGATCTGTTTTTCAACCTGCCTGCCCGACGCAAATTCCTCAAGTCGGATGCGGCCGAGTCGGCTCAGGTCTCGCGCCTCGTGACGCAACTCGCGCTCGCGCGCCCGACGATCGGCTTCACGCTTCGGAGCGGTGACCGCCGACTCCTCGACTGTCCGCCAGCGAGTAGCCTGGCCGACCGGTTCCACCAGCTCTACGGAGAGCGAAACGACCTGGTCGAGGTCCACAAGCAGGCCGCCGGCATCACCCTGCTGGGTTACGTCGCCGCGCTCACCGACCACGGGCCGGTGCGAGGTCCGCAGAACGTGTTCGTCAACGGTCGAATCGTCAAGGACCGGACAATTGCACACGCCATCGGCCAGGCCTACAGCGTGGCGACCATCAAGGTCCGAAGCCCCGAGGTGCACCTCTTTCTCGAGATTCCGCCCGACCGCGTCGACGTCAATGTACATCCGACGAAGGCGGAAGTACGGTTCCTCGAGCAGTCACTAGTGCACCAGATCGTGCTTCGCGGCTTGGCCGACGCCCTCGGACACGACCGCGCGCCGGAGCTGCAGCTGCGGGCGGCGGTGGGGGCCGCCTCCGAGCCGTCGCTCCATCCCATCCCGGGCGTCTACGGTCAGGCAACCGATCGTGGGGAGGCAGCCACGGCAGCCTTCAGTAGACCCCCATCCGAGGTCGGATCGGCCGGTGCGGCGACATCCTCGCCGGCGGCCGATCCTGTTGGAGGCGCGCGCGCTGAGGCGCGAGAGGTCGAGCTGGCCCCGATGATGCCGCTCGGTCAGTTTCGTGACACGTTCATCATCGCCGTCGACCAGGACGGCGTGGCGATCATCGACCAGCACGTCGCCCACGAACGGGTGCTGTTCGAGCAGGTGATGGAGCGGCTCGGAACCGGAACCTTGGAGAGCCAGCGACTCTTGGAACCCCTGCTGGTCGAGTTGCCGGGGGCTCAACGCCAGGTGTTGCTTGCCCGGCGCGAAGATCTGGTACGCTTCGGATTCGATATCGACGACTTCGGAGGCGAAGCCCTGCGGGTGTCGGCCGTCCCGGCGATCTTGGGTGTGGGTGACTGTGCGATAGCCCTGCGGGCGCTCTCCGACGACCTCGATGGCTTGGAGCGGGGTGCCTCGCTCGATGATGCGTTGCGCCGGATCGCCGCGACGATGGCCTGCCACGCGGCCGTCAAGGCTCACGACCCGCTGACGGTCGAGAAGATGCGTTACATTCTGGACGAGCTACGACGCACGGCCTACTCGACCGTGTGCCCCCACGGTCGCCCCGTCGTGCTGCGTCTGACGCGGCGAGAGATCGAGAAGAACTTCCAACGTATCTGACGCGAGGCCTCCCACGGTGTCCTGGTTCTACTACGTCGGTCGCTTCCTGCAACTGCTGGGCATGTCGATCCTACTGTGGGCCATCGTCGAAGCCGGTCCGCTCGGGCCGAGCTTCCAGACGTTCGCCACCGGCGTGATCGCCTTCCTGATCGGGTGGGGCATCGTCCGGCAGTTCGCTCGCTGACGCCGGCGGGACCCTACACCCTTTTTTTGTCCCCGGCGCGATTCAAGCTCGGCTCCCCGGTTTCCGATAAACAAGACGGGTCGCGTCGCTCCAGGCTCTCAGCTTGGCCCCGCGCTCCTCCCCCGACCGTCGCGTCCGGCGTCGGATTCATGGACCTCGTGGAGGGCATCGTCGTGTTCCGGCGGTCGACAGTGGTGATCGGATCGGTCGCCGTCGTGATGGCGTCGGCGGGCTTCTCGGGTGGCGCCTATCTGACGTTCCTCCGTCAGGCCGAGCAGACCGCACGAATCGACGCGCTCTCCAGCCAGTTCTCGCAGAGGCTGTCCGCGGCCGAGCCGGCGCGACCAGACGTGCCTGCGGGCACCGTCGGCCAGGCCAGAGACGTTACCGAACGGTCGTCCGCTTCCGAGTCGGTACGAATCGACCAGGCGGCGATCGTCGACGCCGTCAAGCGGCAACTTCAGGACGAGATGGGCTTGATGCCGCTCAGTCTCCTTCGTGAGCGGCGAGACAGCTTCGTCGAGCTCTACGCCTACGATAGCGATGGCGCGAGCAGCTACGGTACGGCCGGCTACCTCGGGGACGGCTATTTCGTCACCGTGAAGCACGGCGTCGTGGCGCTCGGCCAGGATCCTGACGCCTCGTCGTCACGGCGGATCGAGTCGATTAAGCTGATTCACGGCCGTCGCGCGGTGAGCGCCACGCTGATCGATTTTGGAGATGCCGACGTGGAAGTCGATCCTGGGGACTGGGCGATTCTCAAGGCAGACGAACCTGTCGAGCTGCGGCCGTTGATCGTTGACCTCGACTACGAGTTTCGCTTCGCTGACCCGATCGTTCGGCTCGGGAACGACTATTCGAAGGGCGTCATCCTTGCCACCGGGAACGTCGGCCAACGGACGCCGAATGGGTTGGTGACCTGTCTGACGGACGGCCACCCTGGCGTATCTGGCGGCGGTGTGCTCGATCGCGAGGGCAACCTGGTCGGCGTGCCTGTCGGCCGCATGCAGGGTGACTACCGCTTCTCGTTCATCCTCCCGCTACGCGCCGAGATGTTCCGACGTGTGCCGTCACTGCGTCGGGCGGGTGCGGTTGGCGACGACTGATCACCCATCCTCGTCCGGCGAGTCGCCGGCCGTCGCCCGAAGTCGGTGCCACGCCGCGAGCCTACGGCGAATCTCCTGTTCGTATCCCTGGTCGCTCGGTTCGTAGTATCGCCGTCCCTCGAGACCCGGCGGCAGACAAGCCATCGCACTCACGCCCGCAGCCTCGTCGTGAGCGTAGCGATAGCCCTTGCCGTACTCCAGCGACTTCATGAGTGCGGTGGGGGCGTTGCGCAGGTGCAGCGGCACGGGCTCGGCGAGTCGTTCCAGCGCGTCAGCGGCGGCGCGCCCGTAGGCCGTGTACACGGTGTTGCTCTTCGGTGCCGTCGCCAGGTAGATCACCGCCTGGGCCAGGGCGGTGTTGCCCTCGGGCAGACCGATGAAGTGCACGGCGTCCTTCGCGGCCACCGCGAGCCCGAGCGCCTGCGGATCCGCATTGCCGATGTCCTCGGAAGCGAACCGGACGAGACGTCTCGCCACGTACATCGGGTCCTCGCCGGCTTCGATCATGCGCGCGAGCCAGTAGAGCGCCGCATCGGGATCGCTGTTGCGTATGGACTTGTGCAGGGCCGAGATGACGTTGAAGTGTTCCTCGCCTCCCTTGTCGTACTGCAACGCGCGTCTGCCCAGGACGTGGCCCAGCAGCTCCAGGTCGACCGCTCCTGTGGCCGTCGCGCGTCGGTCCGCGTCACCGGGGCCCTGCCCCCCGGCCGTCGCGACCGCGAGTTCAAGGAGATTGAGCGCCACTCGTGCGTCGCCGTTGGCGTGGGCGGCTATTGCCGCGATCGCCTCGGGAGCGACGGAAACGTTGGAACTCTGAAGGCCGCGAGCATGCACCAACGCCCGGCGCAGGATTTCCTCGAGGTCGGCCACGACGAGGGACTGAAGAAGGTAGACCTTCGAGCGCGAGAGCAGGGCGGAGTTGACCTCGAACGAGGGATTCTCCGTGGTGGCCCCGATCAGCACGATGTCACCGGCTTCGACCCGGGGGAGGAATGCGTCCTGCTGGGCCTTGTTGAAGCGATGAATCTCGTCGACGAACAGGATCGTCCGTCGGCTCGACTGGCGGCGCGCGAGCTCGGCTTCCGCCATCACGGACCGGATCTCCTTGACGCCGGACAGCACCGCGCTGAAGGCGACGAAGCGCGCCTTCGTGCTCGCCGCGACGAGGCGCGCCAGCGTCGTCTTGCCCGTACCGGGCGGGCCCCAGAGGATCACCGACTGCAGGGTGTCCGTCTCGACCGCCGTGCGGAGTGGCCGGCCCGGGCCGAGTAGGGCCTGTTGTCCGATGAACTCGTCGAACGACTGGGGCCGCATACGTTCGGCGAGCGGAGTGGACGTCGAGGTGTCCGGCTCGGCGTCGGGAAATAGCTGACCGGTGGTCATGGGGTTTCGCTCCTGCGTCGCACGAGCTCGTAGAGCGTGATCCCGGTGGCGACCGAGACGTTGAGGGAGTTCACTCCGGCGACCATCGGCAGCGAGACGGTCACATCGGCCAGCGAGGCGACCCAGTCCGGGAGGCCCGCGCCTTCGCCACCCACCAGGAGCGCAAGCGGTTCCGGGAGATGGACCTCGTAGATCGACTCGCCACCCCGTGGCGTCGTCGTCACGAGGTGCAGGCCACGGTGTCGGAGGTCCTCCAGGATTGCTCGCGTGTTGCGCTCGAGGAAGACTGGCAGCTGAAAGGTGCTGCCCATGGAGCCTCGCAAGGCCTTCCAGTTCCAGGGGTCGGCGGTCGTGCCGCACGCGATGAGCCCGGCGGCTCCGGCCGCGTGCGTCACCCGGATCATCGCGCCGACGTTTCCCGGCTCCTGGATGTCGCAGGCCACCACGAGCTGACGCGGGCCCTCATCCAGCCAGGCGTCGAGGCCGGCGCGCGGTCGGGCGGCGATGGCCACGATGCCAGAGGGCTGTGCCGCAGGGCTCATGGCCGCCATGACCGGCGCGGACGCGGTCACCACCCGGGTGCCAGCGCTCGCGAGGGCCATGGCGAGCGTCGCTGTCGGGCTGTCCGGGTCCGCAAGTAGGCGCGTGGTGAACGCGGCGGTCTGGATCCTGATTCCGGCCCGCGATGCCTCGTCGAGCAGATGCCACCCGTCCAGGAGCATCCATCCGTCGTCGCTCGTGGCGGCGAGCGCGCGACAGCGCGCGACGAGCGCGTTGCGTCTGCTGGCGATCGGTTTCGCGGCGCCTCGAGCCTGTGTCATTGGGCGGAAAAGCATAGCAGATGTGCTAAGATTTTCGGGTACGACAAGTCGGATCGCTTGAGGTCCGCCATCACTCTCCGCCACGCACATGAAAGCATCCCTGGTCAAAAAATTCGAAGAGGAGATCCGCGCGCTCGAGTACGAGTTGAAGAATGAACTCCCCAAGGAGATTCAGCGAGCACGTGAATTGGGTGACCTCCGCGAGAACGCCGAGTATCAGTCGGCGAAAGAGCGGCAGACGTTCGTGCAGACGAGAATCAGCATGCTGCAGACGCGGGTCGCCCAGATTTCCATGATGAACCTGGACCGGATACCTCGCGACCGAGCGGCGTTCGGCTCCACGGTGCACGTCTCGGAGGATGGGGCGGGCACGGTCGTCTACCAGCTGGTCATGCCGGAGGACGCCGATGCCTCGAAGGGCTGGGTCTCGACCGCCTCACCCATCGGTCGTGCGCTGATGGGTGCGCAGGAGGGCGACGAGGTCGAGGCCCCGACGCCGGGTGGCCTGCGCTGCTTCGAAGTCGTCAAACTCATTACCCTTCACGAGCCGCAGGCGTAGCCATTACTTCGCCATCCCAGGACCGGGCGCACGGTCAGTATTCGCCCCGATTTCGAACCGCCCTCGTGCTGAGCGGCACCGGCACCGCCGGGGCGTACCATGCCGGGGCGCTTCGCGCGTTACACGAGGCGGGCGTCAAGCTGGATCTCGTCGCCGGGCAGGGTATGGGCGCGGCGGGTGCCATGTTCGCCGCGGTGGACGGCGGTGCCCGCCTGTGGGACGAGGAGGCGGTCTGGCGGACGAAGGGCGCCGCCTTGCTCTATCGGTGGCGTTCGACGCTCCGGCTCGCGCTGGCGGCCATGGCCGTCGCCTTGTCCGCCGTCGTCCTGCCGCTGGCGCTCTTTCTGGTCGCGGTGCTGGTCTATCCGGTTGGCTTCCTGCTCGAGATCGTAGGCCTCCGGGTCGGGCCGGGTCTCGTGGATGGCTACACGCAATTCCTGCAGGCGGCGTTCGGTTCCGGTGCTCTGCCCATGGTGCTGCCGCGCGTCATGCTCGTGGCGCTCCTGGTGCTGCTGGCCGTGCTGTCCTTCGGGGTCGTCCAAGCCATCAGGGCGCATGCCCGCCGTCGAGAGCGCGGCTCGGTCTGGTGGCGCGCGTTCGGGGCACCAGTCGTGGCCTCCGAGGCGATCGATCGCTTCGCGACCGGCATCTGGCAGCTCATACGAGGCACCGTCGTGCCACGCCCATCGTTGGCCGAGGTGAGCGCCAGCTACACGGAGCTGTTGAAGGAGAACCTGGGACAGCCGGGCTTCAGGGAGCTCATGTTGACCGCGCATGACCTCGACGGCCGACGCGACCTCGTGTTCGCGCTGCTCGCCGAGCCGCACCGCGGATCATTCTTCGCTCGACGCGAAGGCCCGCCCAGTGAACGGCGTCCGTCGGAGATCTTCGATCTCGGCGGGTTGGCGAACGAGCACGTGGGCGACGCCCTGTCCGGGGCCCTCACGGTCCCGGTGCTCGCCGAGCCCCACCTGATGACCTTCGCGCCCGACAGCTACTGGCGTGGCGAGACACATCGGTTGTGCGACCGGCCGGAGGCCTTGAGCCGCTTGCTGGAGGAGGTGGCCGACGCGGGCGCGGAGCAGGTGGTGCTCGTGTCGGCAACCGCGGATCGCGGGGGTCCCCACGCGCTCGACGCCGGGCGCCGGGATCCGCGCGGACGTCTCGGCGAGGTCGTGGCGGCCGCCGAGGCTGTGGCGCTGTGGTCGGCGACGACGACCGCCGCCGGGCGGTTTCGTGGCGTCTACGTCGTGCGACCGAAGCACAACCCGGTGGGCCCGTTCGATGTCGCTGGTTGCTACGACGAGCGCTCGGACCGGCGCCACACGGTGGCCGAACTGGTCGAGCGCGGATACCAGGACGCGTATGGCCAGTTCATCGACCCGGTGATCGGGGCGGGAGGCGACCGGCTCCAGCGAAGGCGTCGGCCGAAAACTCGGCCGGCGCGTGCGACCGAGGGGCCTACGCCTTGACGGGCTCGTGCGGTCGCTCGCTGCCCGGCGCCTCGTGAAGGAATTCGTCGACCAGGTCGTGCAACAACCCGGCGATGGCGCTGTCGTCTGGATTCCGAAAGCGTTTCCTGAACTTGTCGACCGGAACGACCGCCTTCGCCATCGCCCGATGGCCGCCAGCGCTGCCGATCTCGGAAAACGACCGACGCACGAATTCGCCCGCGTTCCGGCTGTACCCGAGGTTGCGGACCGATACCACGACTGAGCCGTTGACGACGCCCGAGATGACCGTCCACCTGACGTCCTCGAGCTGCAGCAGAAAATCGGCGACGTAGACGATGAAGTCCTCGCGCGGGGTCTCGCCCACGAAAGCCGTGAATACCTGATCCCGCAGCTCCCCGCCCGCGTGGGCTCGAAGCACGTAGTCCAGCCGCTCGGCCGTGATCTCGGCCCCCTCCATCTTGCGAATCAACGCGGCATCCGCCAGAGGGTAGAGGAACGTGAAGGCGTCCAGGTCGACGCGATTGGTGTGGCGCGCGAAGAATAACGTGTCCGACTTGATCGCGTAGAGCATCGCCGTCGCGACCCGCTCCGAGATACTGACGTCCACGGCCCGCAGATGCTCCGTCAGGATCGTACAGGTGGAGCCGTAGTCGGCCCGAATGTCCTTGAACACCGCGCCGTAGCCTGGCTGTTCGGGATGGTGGTCGACGACTAGGTCGACCCGGTTCAGCTGGTCGCCGAAATAGTGCGGTTGGACGTCCACCGTGGCGATGCGGTCGAAGGCGGTGAAATCGTCCGGCGTGATCTGCTCGACGTGGATGTCGAGCAAGTTGGCCATCCGGAGATTCTCTGGACGCGTCATGACCTGTAGCGCCCCGATGATCGCGGTGGTCTTGGTGCGACGCAGCAAGTTGCGAAGGGCCAGACCACTCGCCATGGCGTCCGGATCCGGATCGTTGTGCAGCAGTATCAAGATCCGGTCGGCGTCGGCGAAGTACCGCTGATATTGCTGAACCTTCGCGCGCGTCAGCGACCGGCCCAGTTCCGTCAGGAGCGAGGAGCTGACCAGCTCGGCGAGCGTCAGATGCGTGGCGTCCGGAAACCGGGAGCGCAGGTCGTCGGCTCGCTTCGTCGTGACGCCGACTCCGGTCCCGAGGAGGTAGATCAGCGTGCCGCCGGCGTCCCGAATCGCATCCAGCACTTTCTTCGGCGACTTGCGGCCGGTGTCCTCGACGAGCACGCAGGTGTTCGGCGTGATGTCCGCCTTGAGATAGGTGTCCACCCGTCGGGGGTCGCCCACGGCCACGGACAGACCGGCGTCGTGGAGACGCCTGGCCAGCGGCCGCGTCTCCACGATGAACTCGATCTCGAAGCTGGGCAGCAGCACGGCTGCCAGCGTTCGGATGATGAGCTCATCCTGGCTGACCGCGAGACACTTCATGGTGAGGGTAATAAGGATGGAAAGAATGGTGAGAATGGTGAGAATGATGACGGCGAGGACATCAGCTATTGGCGTCGCGCACCCGGAATCCGGCCAAGACTCTCCATTATACGACGATCCCTCCGTGGTAGGATGAGGGAACTCGACATCAGCCCAGCGGACGCCCCCGGGCGGCCGCGACGTTCCCCGGGGGGAGACAGAAGCGGTATGACACGTGAAGTCCTGAGCGTCCTGAGCGTTGTGGCTGGTTTGTTGGCGGTGAGCCCGGCCTTCGGACAGACCGTCGTATTCCGCAGCGAGATCGATCTCGTGAACTTCGGGGTGACCGTGACCGACCGGTCGGGCGAGCTGGTCACGGACCTGACCCTCGAGGATTTCGAGATCCGCGAGGACGACGGGCCACAGACCATCAGCTACTTCGCCAGGGGCCTGGACGGTGAGCTCCGAGAGATGCCGATGCACCTGGGTCTGCTGTTCGACACCAGCGGTAGCATGGCCGCGGATCTCGAGCTCTCGCGGAGTGCGGCGATCAAGTTCCTCAATGCGTTGCCGAAAGCCGAGACCATGACGTTGGTCGATTTCGACACCGAGGTTCGGGTCGGGCGGTACGGCCAGGCCGACTTTCCGCGGCTCGTCGAGCGAATCCGGATGCGCAAGCCGGACGGGTGGACGGCCATGTACGACGCGCTGGGTGTCTACCTCGATGGTGCGGCGGAACAGGTGGGCCGGAAGGTGCTGGTGCTCTACACCGACGGTGGCGACACGCGCAGCAGCATCACGTTTGCGGAGGCCGTCGACCTCCTGAAGCTCTCGGACGTTACCGTCTACTCCATCGGCTTCCTCGACCATCAGCGCGGCAGCGACGGGGTCGCCTACCGACAGCGGCTGACGCGCCTGGCGGGCCTCACCGGGGGGCGCGCGTTCTTCCCATCGGACACGGAGGCGCTCGATGAGGTCTACGAGCAGATCCGGACGGAGATCGAGTCCCAGTACGCCCTTGGCTATTTCACCACCAACACCGAGATGGACGGGAACTGGCGCGACGTCGAGATCTCGCTGGTCCGGCCCGACACGGGGCGCTTCAAGATCCGGTCGCGACAGGGCTACTTCGCGCCGTACCGAGAGCCCTCCCGCTGATTCCGATCGCCGGCGGGCCGGGACGACGACGGTCGTGACGGGTCATCCCGATCTGCACCCACCGACGATCGACATGCGATGGCGAACCCCGACCACTTTCAACTGGTCTCCGATTTCGAGCTGAAGGGCGATCAGGCCCGGGCGATCGACGAACTCACGGGCGGGATCCGCCGGGGGGACGGGCGCCAGGTGCTGCTCGGCGTGACCGGTTCCGGCAAGACGTTCACGATGGCGCAGGTGGTGGCCACCGTGAACCGGCCGACGCTGGTGATGGTCCACAACAAGACGCTGGCCGCGCAGCTCTTCCAGGAATTCCGTCGGTTCTTCCCCCACAACGCGGTCGAGTACTTCGTCAGCTACTACGACTACTATCAGCCCGAGGCCTACGTGCCCTCGACCGACGCTTACATCGAGAAGGAGGCCACGGTCAACGCCGAGATCGATCGGATGCGCCTGTCCGCCACGCGGTCCCTGTTCGAGCGTCGTGACGTCATCATCGTCGCGAGCGTGTCATGCATCTACGGCCTCGGATCGCCCGAGGCGTATTACGGCATGGTGCTGCCGCTCGAGCGTGGGCAACGGGTCGACCGCGACCAGATCCTCCGCAAACTGGTGGAGATTCAGTACGAGCGCAACGACGTGGAGTTCGGGCGTGGGACGTTTCGCGTCCGAGGTGACATCGTCGAGGTGTATCTCTCCTACGACGAGGTGGCCGTGCGGATCGGGCTGTTCGGAGACGAGGTGGATGAGCTGACCAGCTTCGACCCACTCACCGGCCGGACGCTGGAGGTCCTCGACAAGACCGTCATCTATCCAAAGTCCCATTTCGTGATGCCGCGCGGCCGCACGCGACAGGCCGTCGAGACGATCAAGGCGGAGCTTGTCGAGCGACGAGCCGAGTTGGAGGCGGCCGGTCAGCTCCTCGAGGCCCAGCGCCTGCACCAGCGGACGATGTTCGATCTCGAGATGATGAAGGAGATCGGCTACTGCCACGGCATCGAGAACTACGCTCGGCATTTCTCCGGGCGGGCGCCGGGAGAGCCCCCGCCGACGCTTCTCGACTACCTCCCGGACGACGCCTTGGTGGTTGTCGACGAGTCCCATCAGACCGTGCCGCAGATCCGGGGCATGTTTCAGGGCGACCGATCGCGCAAGCAAGTGCTGGTGTCGTACGGCTTCCGGCTGCCGTCGGCGCTGGACAACCGGCCGCTCAACTTCGAGGAGTGGGAGGCGCGCGTGGGCCAGGTGGTCTTCGTGTCCGCGACGCCAGGCCCCTACGAGCTCTCCGAGTCCGGTGGTGTGATCGTCGAGCAGATCATTCGCCCGACGGGACTCGTGGATCCACCGATCGAGGTGCGCCCCATCAAGGGCCAGGTCGATGACCTGCTGCACGAAATCCGGGGCCGGGCCGAGCGGCGAGAGCGAGTCCTCGTGACCACGCTGACCAAGCGCATGGCGGAGGATCTGACGCAGTATTACCAGGAGCTTGGCGTGCGGGTCCGGTACCTGCACTCCGATATCGACACGTTGGAGCGGGTGGAGATTCTGCGTGACCTGCGGCTCGGAGAGTTCGACGTGCTGGTGGGCATCAACCTGCTCCGGGAAGGCCTGGACTTGCCAGAGGTGTCGCTCGTGGCCATTCTCGACGCCGACAAGGAGGGCTTCCTCCGATCCGGAGGCGCCCTGATCCAGACGTCCGGGCGGGCGGCTCGCCACGTCGAAGGACGGGTCTTCATGTACGCTGACCGGGTGACGCGGTCGATGCAGCAGGCGCTGGACGAGACCGACCGGCGTCGGGTGATCCAGCTCCAGTACAACCGCGACCACGACATCACGCCCACGTCGATCGTCAAGGCGATCGAGGATGTGCTGAGCAGCGTGTACGAGCGAGACTACGTCACCGTCCCCACCGTGCGGGAGGAGCACGAGCGCTTCAAGACGCACGCCGAGTTGAACGCGTTCGTGGCGTCGCTCGAGGTCGAGATGCGGAGCGCGGCTGCCGACCTGGAGTTCGAGCGTGCGGCCGGCCTTCGGGACCGGATTCGGCGGCTACGACGGGGCGAAGCCCTCGCCGGGGTCGAGTGATTTCGGACGCGATCTGGACCCCGGGCCGGAGGAGGGCGAGAATCACGCAGCGCTGGCGCTCGGATGCGACGGCTGCGCGACGACGAGTTATGTGAGAACATGAACCAGACGGCGGGCGAACCCGGAGCGTCGCGGCGAGCAGAGGCCGAGGCGCGGCATCGCCCGTCTGTCGGAGGAGAACCATGGCATCGAATCACGACGGCGGAGCAGGCACGGTCTTCATGGCCTTCACCCTGGGTGCGCTCAGCGGTGCGGTCTTCGCGCTGTTGCTGGCGCCCACGACCGGCGACGAGGCGCGCAGCTATCTCGAGGACCGGGCGCGCGAGGGCGCCGACAAGGCCGGTGACACCGCGCGGCAGGTCGGCGACCGGGTCCGAGAGGGTCGGACGCGAGCAGCCGACGCACTGAAGCACGGACGTGAGTATGTCGAACGTCAGCGCGAGTCGCTGGCATCGGCAGTCGATCACGGCAAAGAGGCCTACGACGAGGCGCTCGAGAAGGAGCAGGTGTGACCGGCTGGTCGTCGGTGTTTCTCGCGATCATCGCCCTCGGTACCGCGACGATGGCGATCTTGCAGGTCGGGGCCGTGATCTACGCCAGCCGTATGGCGCGTCGGATGGAGCAGCTGGTCACTCGAGTCGAGGGAGATCTGCAGCCGCTCATCGGACGGGCGAATGACGTGGCGGACGACGCGGCGCGCGTCGCCTCGTTGGCGGCGGCCCAGGTCGAGCGCGTCGATGCGCTGCTCACCGACGTGACGAGCCAGGTCGAGACGAGCGTCAAGCAGCTGCGCACCGCCGTGATCTCGCCAACGCGTGAAGGGCTCGCGCTGGTCAGCGGCCTGCGAGCCGCGATCGCGGCGCTGCGGGGTCTCGAACTCCGACGCCGTCGGGCCGTCGCCGAGGAGGATGACGCACTGTTCATCGGGTGAGCTCACACAGAATCGCGACGGCGCGGCCGTTTGACGACCTGGCACTCAGGCAATCGAGAGCGGTCGTCGCCCATCCACTACGAAGCACAGAGGACGCACATCATGATCCCATCAAGACCATTCGCCATCACGGCCGGCGTGGTATTCGCGTGCCTCGGGCTTGGCGTGGGTGTTGCGAGGGCCCAGTCCGCGTCGGCGCCGCTCGCCACCGAGCTCGCCCAGCTGCTGCAGGAGGCGAGCCTGGACACCGTGGCTGCGAAGGATGCGGGCAGCGAGAATCGATTCGGCGCCGCGATGCTGCTGGGGGGAGCCCAGCTACTGGTCGTGTCGGCGGAGTACTCCGCCCCGGAACTGCTGGCGCCAATGCTCGCGGAGAAGAACTACCGCGAGGTCTACCTCGAGCTGCAGAGCGCGTTCGTGCCGGAGACGAAGTATTTCGTCAGCGATTTCGCGGCCGACGGCCTCGTCCGGGAGCCGAGCGGTGACGTCCAGGTGGCGGATACCTACGAGGCGGCCGGGGCGCGAACCATGTTCGATAAGGATTGGCGCGCCCAGTCGCTGTCGGAGGACGACTACGACATCCGCTTCGGCGAAGCCGACGCCATGTACGCCCAGATCCTGCAAATGCTGATCGGGGCGCTGAAGTAGGGCGGGTCGGGCAGATGAGGCGAGTCGAGCAAGTAGGGACGAGCTTGCTGTACGGCTGCCGCGTCACCGTGACATGAGGCTCGTTCCTACTCGCCGTATTCACCCTACTTGCCCAAAGACGTTGGTGGGCGATGCGGGATTCGAACCTGCGACCTCCCGCGTGTGAGGCGGGCGCTCTAACCACTGAGCTAATCGCCCAACGGTCCGCGAGTGTACCGCACGTCGTCGACGGTTCGCAATCTTACCGCTCGACGCCGGGCGCGCGGAGTCGCCGTCACCGACGTTCGCGCGGCAGGCGCCGCTCGTCTGGTCCGTCGTACCTCACGCCACCCGGATCGATGAGCCGCAGGCTGGCCTCTCGGGCCTGCTCCTCTCGGGCCTGCGCAATGAGGCCGGGCACCCGCGAGATCGTGAACAGCGCATCGGCGATGTCGACGTGCAGGCCGAGGTCGCCGCACACGGCGGCGACGGCTCCCTCGATATTGATCGCGACGGACGGCTTCTCAGGCGTCGCGGCCGCCTGAAGGGCCCGCTCCATACCTCGAATCACATGCACGTGACCCGCCTCGATCTCGAGGTCCCGGGCGAGCTGGAACAGGCGTACGGCGCGCGGATCCGCCGTGTGCAATGGATGCCCGAACCCGGGTGGCACGTCGCCCTCGGCCAGGTAGGGCTGGAGGATCTCGGCGACGCTCGACTCGAGTGAGGCGCCCGTCTGCATGTGCGCAAGGCCAGCGTCGAGCAGCTGCATGCAGGGTCGGATGTCTGCGCCGTGGAACTTGCCGAACCCGAGCACGCCCGCGGCCACACAGGCGCGCAGCGGCGCTCCGGTACTGGCGACATTCCGCGCGGCCAGCGTGGACGGCGGCGTCGCACCATGGTCGATGAACGAGACGAGCAGGGCCTCCATCAGCCGACCGATGGCCGGGCTGGGCAGCTCGCCACCCAGGAGCAGGTACACGGCCTCTCCGAACGAGACGCGACCCATCATCTCGTCGATGGGAAAGCCGCGCACGAGGATCCGGTTCGGTTCGACCTCGGTGATGGCCGTGTGCCACGGTTGCGTCCGGCGGGTGGGCCGCGGGCGTCGCCGTGTCGCCGACGGGCGCGAGTCGGTCGGGTGGTCTGGCATCGGCGGCTCCTCGTCCGTTCGGACGTCGAACGGGCTACTGGGTTCCGTAGAGGCGATCGCCGAAGTCGCCCAGGCCCGGGACGATGAATTTCTGCGCGTTCAGCTCGCGATCGATCGCCGGAGTCACGACGGTGACGTCGGGGAAGCGGCGCTCGACGAGCTCGATCCCCTCCGGGGCGGCGACGACACAGATGATGCGGATCGACCGAGCGCCGGCCTCGCGCAGTAGCTCAAGAGCCGCAACGGCGCTGCCGCCGGTGGCGAGCATGGGATCGATCATCAGGACGACGCTCTGTGACAGATCGGGCGGGAGCTTCGCGTAGTACTGCGAGGCGACCGCCGTGAGCTCGTTCCGCTCGAGGCCGATGTGCCCGACCCGGGCGCTCGGCAGCAGCTGCAGGACGGCGTCGAGCATGCTCAACCCGGCCCGGAGCACCGGCACGACGACCACGTCCGCCGCGAGCCGACGGCCCTCGGCGGCGCCCAGAGGTGTCTGCACGGTGATTGGCTCGGTCGCAAGGTCCCGGCTCGCCTCGGTGATCAGCAACAGGCTGATGCGCGTGGCCAGCTGACGAAAGACGGGAGGCGTCGTGCGGGTGTCGCGCAGCGCAGCCAGCGCGTCGTGCGCGAGGGGGTGATCGATGTGCTGAACCGGCACGGCGACACTATACACGAAGTGTCTTTGTTGACGGGGGAGGGTGGGTGGAGAATGCAGGATGGGGAAAGTCGAATGCAGGATGGGGGACGTCGAATGCTGAATGTCGAATGCTGAATGTCGAATGCTGAATGGAGCGGGTCATGGCGGTGGCAGATCGGCTAAGATCTCGCTTCATGACGCTCACGCTTTCTCGGGTCGTGTTGGGGCTCGCGCTGGTATTGGCCACAGTGACCGGCGAGTTGCGGGCCGCGGGTCAGGCGGCCGACGCGGTTGACCGCGTCGACGTTGTCGTGCGAGCGGGCACGGTCGTCACCGTCGATGAGGACCGACGTGTGCTCTCGCCGGGTAGCGTGGCCATACGTGGCGACACCATCGTGGCCGTCGGAACTCCGGAAGCGATCGCTGAACGCTTCGAGTTTGACGCGGTCATGGATCTCGGCAGCGATATCCTGCTACCCGGTCTGGTCAACACGCACGGCCACGTGCCCATGGTGCTGTATCGCGGGCTGGCCGACGATCTGGCGTTGATGGACTGGCTGCAGCAGTACATCTTCCCGGCTGAAGCGAAGACCGTCAGTCCGGAGTTCGTACGGGCCGGCATGCGACTCGGCGCGCTCGAGATGATTCGCTCCGGGACGACGACCTTCGCCGACATGTACTACTTCGAGTCGGAAGCCGCGCCGGTCGCGAAGGCCGCCGGCCTCCGCGCGGTCCTCGGCCAGACGGTCATCGAGTTTCCGGTGGCGGACGCGCCGACTCCAGTCGACGCGCTGGCCCTGGCGGAGTCGTTCATCGAGGCCTGGCGCGACGATCCTCTCATTACCCCCGCGGTGGCGCCGCACTCGATGTACACGCTCGACGCGGCGACGCTGACCGCCGTCCGAGACCTGGCTCGACGGTACGACGTACCGGTGCTGATTCACCTCTCGGAGACCCAGGAGGAAGGGCGGATCTCGGAGGAGCGGCACGGCATGTCGCCGGCCGCCTACCTTGCGTCGATCGAGTTCTGGGAGCCGAGGGTCCTGGCGGCTCATGGCGTGTGGCTCTCCGATGCCGACATCGATATTCTCAAGGAGCACGGCGTGGCCGTGTCGCACAATCCCGAGAGCAACATGAAGCTCGCGAGCGGCATCGCCCCGGTTCCGAAGTTGCTCGAGGCCGGCGTCGTCGTCGGGCTCGGTACCGACGGCGCCGCCAGCAACAACGACCTGGACATGTTCGACGCGATGCGCCAGGCCGCGCTGCTCCACAAGCTTGCGTCACACGACCCGCGGACGATTCCGGCACCGGCGGCGCTCGAGATGGCGACGACGAAGGGCGCCGAAGCGCTCGGTCTTGGCGCCTCGGTCGGATCGATCGTCGTCGGGAAGAAGGCCGACCTGATATCGGTATCCGTGGACCGCGCGCGGTTCACGCCGATGTACGACCCCGTGTCGCACCTCGTGTACGTCGCGCGTGGCAGCGACGTGCGGACCACCATCGTGAACGGCCGAGTCTTGATGCGCAATGGCGAGGTGTTCTCGATGGACGAGGAGGCGGTGCTGGCCGAGGCGTCCGCCATGGCGGAACGAGTTCGGGAGGCGGTCAGGTAGTTCCGTCCGCGTCCAGGGGATCGCGGGAGTCGACGGTGCCAACGTACGGCAGGTTGCGGTATCGGTGGGAGTGGTCGAGGCCGTAGCCGACCACGAACCGATCCTCGATCTCGAAGCCGACGTAGTCGACGGGAGCCTCGACGAGGCGCCGGCTCGCCTTGCTGAGCAGGCAGGCGGTGCGCAGCGACCTGGGATCGCGGGTGCGGAGGAGGGTCTGCAGGTAGGAGAGCGTGAGGCCGGTGTCCACGATGTCTTCCACGATGAGGACGTCACGTCCCTCGAGCCCGACGTCGAGGTCCTTGAGGACGCGAACCTCGCCGGACGATTGCACGCCCTGCCCGTAGCTGGACACCGCCATGAAGTCCATCGTGACGTCTGCCTTCATGGCGCGTATGAGGTCGGCCATGAAGACGAAGGCGCCGGTCAGTATGCCGATCATGTGCAGTCGACCGCCGGCCGGGACGTCGGCGTCGATGGCACGCGCGAGCGTCCGGACGCGCGTGGCAATGTCCTCGGCCGAGAGCAGGACGGTGATGTGAGGTTCGGGCATCGCTCGAATCGAGGCGCTGGCTGGGCGCTGGGTGGCGCGCGGCACACGGGGATCGACCCAGCTGGCCGGCGACAGCCTAACATGCGTGGGCGAATGGCGTGAAACGGTTCAACCTCATCACGGAGACGGACGCGCGACGACTCGACGTGGGCTCGACGGTCGAGTTGGCGAGCGACGGCCATATCACCCCGCTCGCGGCTGACACGCTTCGGGTACGACGGGTCGCGGTGATCCCGGAGGGCGCCGACGCGGCGTGGTCGGGCGATCTCCTGCTGGCGACGACGATTCGGCGGGTCGCGATCGGCGGTGACCACGCCGGGCGCGATCTCGTTCGGCACCTGGCTCGACACCTGAGGTCCCTCGGACTCCAAGTCGATGTCATGGATGTTCAAGTCATGGATGTCGTACCCGGTGCGGGCCGCTCCGTCGACTACCCAGACGTCGCGGCGGCGGTCGGTCGCGCCGTTGCCGGGGGTGAGGCGGACGCCGGCGTGATCGTCGACGGGTCGGGCGTCGGGTCGGCCATCGCGGCGAACAAGATTCCAGGAATCAGGGCGGCCATGTGCCCTGACGTGACGGTGGCGCGGTACGCCCGGGAGCACTCGGGTGCGAACGTCGCCACACTCGGCGCGACCCTGGTGACGCCCGACGAGGCCGTGACCATCGTGGACGCATGGCTGGCGAGCACGATCCGGGAGCCACGCTACATCAAACGACTCGTGAAGATTGCTCGGCTGGAGCGCCGCCGGTGACGAGAGCCGAGGTCGTGCGCTTGATCGCGATCGTCACGGAAGAGGTGCTGGCGGCGGTGGGTGACCGAGAGTTGCTCGGGACCTGCTGTTCGTGCCATGCCGTGCTCGTCGAGTGCTGCCCGGCGCGCGTTCAGGGAGTTCTCGACGCCGGCGCGAGCCGGCTGGGCCTGCACGCGAGCGGTGGGTCGCCGGGAGCGATCGGGTCGCTGATCGACCACACTCTGCTCAAGCCCGAGGCCTCGATTCGCGATGTCGAGCGACTCTGTCGGGAGGCGATCGAGGGGTCGTTTGCGACGGTCTGCCTGAACTCGACTTGGGTCGCCACGGCGGCCAAGCTGCTGAAGGACTCGCCGGTCGGTGTCTGCTCGGTCGTCGGGTTTCCGCTCGGCGCATCGACGACCGACGTGAAGCGCTTCGAGACCCAGCGGGCCATCTTCGATGGGGCGAGCGAGATCGACATGGTGATCAACGTCGGGGCGCTGAAGTCCGGCTACACCGATCTGGTCGCGGAGGACATCGGCGCCGTGGTCGATGCCTGCCGTCCGTGCGGCGTGCTGAGCAAGGTGATCATCGAAGCGGCCCTCCTGAGCCAGCAGGAGAAGGTCAGCGCCTGCACGCTCGTGAAGGCGGCGGGCGCAGACTTCGTCAAGACGTCCACCGGCTTCGGTCCCGGGGGGGCCACGGTGGAGGATGTCGAACTAATGCGCCAGGTCGTGGGCCCGGAGATGGGCATCAAGGCGGCGGGTGGCATACGAACGTTCGAGACCGCCAAGGCGATGGTCGAGGCGGGAGCGACGCGCATCGGAGCCAGCGCCAGCGTCCGGATCGCCCACGACGCGCCCCGATGAGTTGGGACGGGCACGCCTTCCACTAGGGTCGGGTGTAGAGGTCGATGATGCCCTCGATCGCCGCCTGACACACGCGGCAGAAGTCGACCCGGTCGCGCGTGAACATGACGCAGTCGACCTCGGACCGATAGAGCCCGCGCGACTCGTATGCCGCGCCCTCGAAGGCGCCGACCCGCCCGGCGTGGTCCTCCTCACGAAGGAACCGGGTCGACCACACCTCCTGCTCACGAAAGAGCGCATCGATCTGCGTTTCCGGTGCCCGATCGGACCGCAACCGGGCGCGCTCAGCCTGGAATTCCCCACTCCGTCGCTCGAATGTCGCCTTGTCCCACGGTGTGGGCAGGGGAGTGCCCGGAGCGACCAGCGTGCGCCACTTGAGGTTGCCGGGGTCGTGGAGGGCCGTGACGTTCACCTCCCAGGGCTCGGGATGGGTGTCGCCGCCGGTCTCGTACGCGACGTCAGAGGTGTAGTATTCGTCGGCGAGGCCGGCGAAGTGATGCGCGAACTCGTGCACGAAGACGTACTCCGCATAGGGACCATCGACCGATGACGTCGCGTGGAAGTTGAAGATTCCGCCGCCACCGTACTGCTGTTCGTTGACCAGAATCTCGAGAAACTCGTAGGGCGCGACGGCGGCCGCATCGCGCAGCGCCCGGTTGTCGTACGTGAGCACGTAGCGCTCGGAGTCGAAGATGTTGAACTCGGCTGAAAGCGGGGTGCGCCGCTCGCTCGCCGCGCGGGGGCGGTGAACGCCGCTGGTGTGCGATGGCACGTGGAGGACGCGGACGTTGAAGTCGTCACGGCGTCTGGCGAACGGCTCGCGTGCGAAGAGCGCCTCGACCAGTCGCGTGGCGTCGTGGTGGAGCTTCGAACGCTCAGTTTCTTGGTAGCCCTCCCCGACGATCAAGAGGTCGACCTTGTCGGCGGGCGCGCCGTGGTCCAGCATCGACCAGACGTCGCCGCCTGGGACAGGATCGGCCCGGTTCACGAAGCGCGAGCCCGGATCGACCGGCGTCGACCAGACCTCGGCAAAGCCGCCGTCCTCGTCGCGTGCTTCTACCGTGATCCGAACCGGGCGACGCGGCCAGGGAAACCGCAGTGACTCGTGGAACGTACGCGCGGCGGTCTTCGCCTCCGCGGTCGTGACCCACTCCGCGTAGATCGACGAGAAGCCTCTGGAGAAGCGCACCGCACCCGACCCGGCGTCCCGGACGAGGAACCTGTACGTGCCCAGGTTGGTCGTGTCGACCAGCCGCGTGCGGCTCCCGGCCCACGGCCCATCGGAGACGATTCGATCGAGAGCCAGGATCTCGCCGGATGGGCCACCCGTGTGAAAGTAATCGACACGCATCGTCCGGTCGTCGAAGTCTGCGGCGAAGCTCGGTGCCTGGCTCGCGACCGATGCCGGAGCCGCGAGGGCGGTGCAGGCGAGCAGGAGCCAGCTCGCCAGGCGAAGCGGCTGGACTCGACCGCGTTCGACGACGTCTGAGCGCATGGGGTTCGGTCCTTTCTCGGAGCCCACAGCGGAGGCGAGGCGACCAGACGGCGAAAACCGAAGCTGGCCCAGCGATTCTGAGTGGTATACCATGCAAAACGTGCGGGATCGGTCCACCCAGGCGGTGATGCCGGTCTTCATCCCGGCGCAGCGATCGACATTTCGAGCCACATGATACGCCTACTTCACTTGTCGGACGTCCATCTCGGCGGCACCTGCGATGACTTCGGCGAGCAGGCCGACGTTCGACGACAGGAGATCCTGGAAGCCTTTCGGGGGCTGCCACAGGTTGCAGACACCGAGCGCGTGGACGCGGTGTTGATCGCGGGCGACCTGTTCGATTCCCCGACCCCGACCGACTACACGCTGGCCGTCGTGCGTCAGACGCTCCGCCGGCTCGTCGATGCGGGGCGTCCCGTATTCATCATTCCAGGCAATCACGACGCGATCACCTGTCACCCGGATCTCTTTGCCGAGCAGTTCGGCGGCGCCCACATCTTCCGTGCCCCGTGGTTTCGGGCCCCGATCTCGGTGGAGACGTCCGGGGGGCCACTCCACGTATACGGATTGGGCTATGACTGGGCCCGTCCAGAACCACTCGACACGTTCCAGCGCTCGGAGGCGCCCGGGGCCCACGTGGTGCTGCTGCACGGGTGCATGGCAGGCATGCCCAACTGGCGCTGGTATCCCAACGCGCTGCGAATCCCGGCCGAGTGGTTGCGCCGGGTCGAGGCGGATTACGTGGCGCTGGGCGACAGCCATAGCTTCCGCGCTCCCTCGGACGTGGCGGATGGGAACCAGCGCGCGTGCTACTCGGGGTCCTTCGCCGCGCTCGACCTCGCCGAGACCGGTCAGCACGGCTGGGTGCTGGCCGAGGTGGACCCCGGTGCCCCGCCGCGAGTCGAGCACAAGCCGTCACGTACACGGCGTGTGTTCGACGTGGGCCAGTTCGATGTCGCGGGCAGCGTCGATGACCAGGCGCTGGCTGCCGCCGTCGCCGACAAGGTGCCGGCGGAAGCCATCCCGACGGTGACGCTCACGGGCGAACTCTCGTTTCCCTTGGAGGTCGAACGGGTACAGGAGCGACTGGCGAAGCAATTCGGCTGTGCGCGCGTCCTGGACACGAGCTGGTATGCCAGCTCGAGCCGACTCGACGAGGTGGCCGAGCGAGACACGATCGCGGGACACGTCGTGCGACTCGGACGGCAGCGACTGGAACATGCTGAGCGGCACGAGGATGACGGGTCGCCGGACTTGGCGGAGCGAGCGATGCGGCTGGCCTTGAGAGCCTTGCGGATCGAAGGATAGTCGATGGCTGTTCCGACTCTGCTGTCGATCGAGCTCACCTACGGTTGTCACGCCGGACGGTTCGTCTTTCCGCGTCGGGAAGGTCCGATCGTGATCCTCGGCCCGAACGGTGCCGGCAAGACGACGTTGATGGAGGCGCTCGTCCTGACGCTGTACGGGATGGACCTCCGCAAGGAGCCCAAGCGGCTCGAGGCGCGCGTGCCGTGGCACTTCGATGAGTGTCACGCGACCATCGTCCTGTCGGACGAGCGTGGCGACGAGCTGTCGGTCGAGCGCAACTTTCGGACACAGGAGGTCGTGGTCCGGCGCGTCGAGAACGGGCAGGAGGACTTCCGTGGAGACGCTAGCCCATCCGCGGCCAACGCCGAGGCCTCCAGATACCGGCGCTGGCTGGCCGAACACCTCGGCCTCGAGGACCGCAGCCAGTACGAGAGCACGGCGTGCGTGAACCAGGGTGAGCTCGTGCTGACGCGGCTCGGAGAGCACCTGTTGCTCCTGGCGGCGGGCGGCCATCGAGACGTCGCGACCGCGCTCGCGGACATCGAATCGAGCTATTACGATCTGACCCAGGAGCCGCTTGTGGAGGGCGACCGGCGCCGCCTCCGGGGTGGGAAGCTCGAGCAGGTCGAGGCGGAGGTGGCCGAGCTCGAGGAGCGATTGGCGGCGGCGCGGCAGGCCCAGAGCCTGGCCGACCCGATCATCACGGAGCAGGCCGCCCTCAACCGCGAGCACGTCATCCTCAACGACGAAGTGGCTCGGCTCGACGCCGGCCTGCCCGTCCTGGTCCAGCGGCGAACGCTGAAGCACGACCGCGATAGTCTGACCGAGCGCATCGGGCGGCTCGAGGGCCTCCAGCGGGAAGTCGGCAGCGCGCAGCTGTGGGTCGAGTCGTCCCAGCAGGCCTGGGCGCTCTTCGGCGAGCAGCCGCAGCTGCCCGATGATTTCCGCGAACGGACTTCCGCCCTCCAGGAGCTGTGGCCGCGACGCGCCAAGGCCCAGAAAGAGCTCACGGTGGCTGAAGCCGACCTGGCGAGCATCGAGGTGCCGCCGCTGGGCGCGGCCCTGATCGCCTGCTTTGCCGTGGCGCTCGCCGGCGGCGCGCTGGTGCTCGCCGGACAGCTCGCGGCGGGCGCGGCTGTAGCGGGTATCAGCGTCCTCGCCGGAACCGCCTTTGCGATCTGGCGACAGAGTGTGAGTCGGCGGTGGCAGACGGCCATCGTGACCGTCGAGGACGCGGCGCGTCAGGGCAAGGAACTCGAAGACCGCATTCAGCGAAAACTTCGTGGCATGCCGGACGCGGCCACGCTTGGACCCGAGACGCTCGCTGACCGCCAGCTCCGCTTCGACACTGAGCGAAAGGCGCGCCAGGCCCAGGAGACGGCACACCGCCGGCTGTCGGACATGCTGCTGCGCGCCACCGACGAGCTCTATCAGGCAGTTCAGGAGGACGCGCGCGCACCCTCGTCGGACGGCTCCGAGGCGGACGACGATGGGGGCCTCGAGCGACGGCAGCTCGTCCAGCAGATCACGTCCGACGACAGCGTCGAGGCGCTCAACGAGCAGGGCAAGCGCATGCTTGCACGGGTGGGCCGGGCGCTGGTGAACGACCGCAACACGCTCGCGTCCAAGGAACTCGAGCTGCGGCGGGCGCTGGCGGGGCCGCTGGCCCTGCCGGCGGACGTGCCGGCGGAGGCCGATGCGGTCGAGGCGGCCATGTTGCAGCGACGCACCCGCCGAACTCAGATCGAGGAGAGACTGGCCCAGCTCGATCAGGACCTCTGGGGCCACGGGCGAGCAACCGAGAATCCGGTCGCCCTCGAGGATCTGTTGCGTACGGCGCGCAACCGCTGGGCGATGTGCGCGCGCCAGGTCGAGATCGACCGTCGCGCCCACGCGCTGGTGCGAGACGCGTACGACGAGTTCCACCTCCGCGATCAGGAGCGTCTCCTGAGGTGCATTTCGGAGCATCTGACGAGCATGACCGCCGGCGTGCTGGGCCCGCTCGAGGCCGCGGAGTCGTTGGAGGCCGTCAGGATCAGGGCGTCCGGGCGGCTGCTGCCGCTGGAGTCACCGCCCCTCAGCTACGGCGAGTTCCACGCCGCGTTACTGGCCGTCCGGCTCGGCGCCGCGGACTTTCTCGCCGGGACCGGCGTCCGGCCGCCGTTCCTCGTCGACGAGCCGTTCACTCACCTCGATGAGGAGCGGTCGGCGTCGGTCTGGCGCCTCTTGAGCGCCATTGCGCGCGACCGTCAGGTCATCGTCGCGACGCAGGACCGGCTGATCCTCGACTCCCTCGGCATCACGCCTGACATCGTGTTGGAGCGTGCGAAGGGCGGTCGAGCGTCAGCGGCGGCCGTCGTGACGTCGCCTCAGGCCTCGACCGACGCGGCGCCAGGCCAGTAATCGGGCCGGGGATCAGGGATCGGGGATCGGGACCAGTGGGGCCGGCGCTCGGGCGGGTTGGATGGCGCGGGCCACATGGCGAGTGGCCCGCACCTGGATGGTACGCCGTTACTCGGGCAGCGTCGGCTCCTCGAGGCGGTCCTCCATGTCGAGACTCTTGAGGAACTCGATGATGTCCGACTTCTGTTCATCGGTGAGTTCGACCGGCTTGAGGTTCTGGGTATCGAGATAGGGGTTGTCGTAGCCTCCGCCGACCATGAAGTCGAGCGCTTCTTCAAGGGTCGCAACGCTTCCGTCGTGGAAGTAGGGGGCGCTGCGTGAGACGTCTCGTAGCGTCGGCGTCTTGAATGCGCCGGTGTCCGTCTCCTCGTTCGTCACGTTCAGACGACCCGTATCCGGCTCCTCGGCTTCCATCCCGACGCCGACGTTGTGGTACTCCAGATCCGTGAACAGCACTCCGGAGTGGCAGTTGGCGCAACCGGCAGATCCTGTGAACAGTTCCGCGCCACGCTTGGCTGCGTCACTCACCGCCGATTCGTCGCCGGTGCGCCATCGGTCGTAGGCCGAGTTCGCCGAGACGAGTGCCTCGCGCTCGTACGCCGCGATCGCCTGTGTGACATTCTCCGGAGTTGCGTCCGAGCCGAACACCTCCTGGAACTGGGTGCGGTAGCCCTCGATCGCGTTCAGCGCGGCCACGACGACCGCCGTGTCGGCACCCATGTTGCCGCCCGTCCACGCCCCCATCGCCTGAGCCTCGAGCGATCCGCTGCGCCCGTCCCAGTAGAACTGTTCGTGATACGCCACGTTCCAGAGCGAGGGACTGCTTCTGGTGAGCTGCCGATCGAGGGCGCCGACGGCTGTTGGCAGGCCATCGGTGAGGCCATTCTCGTTGAGATGGCAGGAGTAGCATGACCGGCTGCCGTCAGCCGAGAGTCGCGCATCGAAGAACAGCTGATGGCCGAGCGCGACCTTGGCCGGGGTCATGGGATTGTCCGCCGGGACGGCCACTGGCTCGAATCCGGCCGGTGTCGCGCCAGCCTCGGGAGCAGCGACGGTCGTATCTTCAGGCTCGGGTGTGGGTTCCGGGGCGCTACCGCAACCCGCAATGGCGACGACGGAGCCGAGCGCGACGACGAGCAGGGAGTGGCGGAACGGTGAATCGACTCTCAACACGGGCACCTCCTGGGGGGCCGAGATGACTGGACAGCTGGACAGGGCCATCATGATAAGTCAACCGGCACAACACTTCCAGTCGGGCGTTAGCCATCTATCCGTAATCTGGCATTCGACCGATGATCTGGCGGAGGCATCCACTGGGACCCTCGCCCGGGTCCCTTGTTCCAGGGAGGGCCCGATCATGCCAGCAACGACTCGCGACCGCACCCGCCGCCGCACAAGGCGTTCGACGTCACCGGCCGACTCCGTACGGACCGTGCGCGCGAACCCGCAAGGCCCACGCGAGGTTCAGCCGGATGCGGATGAGCACCCGGTCTACCTGCTCGTTCGCCGGCATCCCCTCGCCGTCTGCCAGTTGCTCGAAGTGCGCTAGCCCGGGCGTTTTTCGTTCGGCACCCCTCCCCTCGGCTCGCCAATGCGAGGCTCAGGAGAGCGGGAGGCGCAGGGTCGCCCTACACCCGGGCGGCTCCTGGCGGTTGTGCAGCTCCAGGCTGCCGCCATGGGCCTCGGCGATCTGGCGGCTCAGCGGGAGCCCGATACCCGACCCGCCAGGCTTCGTCGTGAAGAAGGGCACGAACAGATTCGTCGTGTCCGCCAGGCCCGGCCCATCGTCCTCGACCCAAATCTCGACGCGCTGCGGCTCTCGGGTCGGCCGGCACCAGCCCATGCGGACGCTCCCTCCGCTCTCGAGCGCCGCGTCGGCCGCATTCTGGAGCAGGTTGATGAGCAACTGCTCGAGCTGTGCGCGGTCGGCCTGCAGCGTCAGATCCGGACCGGGGTCGACCGCGACCTCTAGTCGTGTCTCGAGGCGAGCGACGCGGTGCACGATGGCGCCGATGTCCACGCTCTGGAACGTTGGGGGAGGAAGCCGCGCGACCTGAGCATAGGCGGCCATGAACCGCGCGAGCGAATCGGCTCGCTCGGAGATGATGCTCAAGCCCTGCCGGAGATCCTGCTGCCAATCCGGGCTCCGACTGTCCGGCGTCTGCCGTAGGACATCGTTCAGGCTGCCGGCGATCGACTTGATCGGGGTCAGCGAGTTGTTGAGCTCGTGTCCGAGCACCCGGATCAGGCGCTGCCATGCCTGTCGCTCCTCTTCGCGGAGTGGCTCGCTCACGTCCGCCAGCACGAGGAGTCGATGAGGACGACCACCCAGACGGAACGTCGTACGCCGGATCTCCCAGCGCCCTGTGCCACCGGGGAACGCGACCTTCAGGACGCGTGGGGTTTGGGGCTCCAGATACGCCGCGAGTGACAGCGACTCGGCTCGCTGGCCGAGGAGCCGCTCTGAGGGCTCCGCGAGCAGGCGTCCGCCGGCGCGATTCAGGAGCTGCAGCCGGTCGTCGTCATCGAACGCGAAGATGGCGACATCGGTCTCCGTCAAGACCTTCTGCAGCAGCGCGGTCGCCTCGACTGCGTCGAAGCGCTGATGCCGGAGCGTGTCGACCAGGGCGTTGACCTCCACCAGGACCTCGCCGAGAGGATCGCCAGGCGCGGTGGGGCGAGCTCGAATCGAGAAATCCCCCTCTCGAAGACCGGCCAGCAGGTTGGACAGCGTGTGGAGCGGGAAGACCACGCGCTCTCGAAGCCCGAAGGCGAAACCCAGGCTCACGGTCAGGATCAGGGCCGAGAGCGTCCACTGCACCTTCGGCGAGTAGTCACCGAGCCACAGGATGGCGAATGACACGACGACGCCCGGTAGTGCGGCCACCAGCGCCATGAAGAGCACGCGCTGATCGTGGCGCAGACGCGGCCTGTGGGGACCCGCGGAGCCAGCGTGCCGCTCAGAGGCCATGACGTTGAAGACGTCGATACAGCGCGCTCCGGCTCAGACCGAGTGCCTTGGCCGCGTGGCTGACGTTGCCGTCGTAGCGCGTCATGGCCTTCTGGATCAGCAGGCTCTCCACCTCCTCCAGGCTCACGTCCTCGAGCCGGAGCGCCGAGTCGCGTGCCGTACGCAGGCCAAGGTCGGCGGCTCTCACCATCGTGCTCTGGGCCATGAGGACGGCCCGCTCGATGGCGTGAGCGAGCTCTCGGATGTTACCGGGCCACGGATGCTCAGCCAGCATCCGGAGCGCAGGCGGCTCGAAGCCGGTGAGGCGCTTGCGATAGTGTCGCGCGTGGCGTTCCAGGAAGTGATGCGCCAGGGTCGGCACGTCCTCGCCACGGTCGCGAAGTGGCGGCAGCCGGATCTCGATCGTGTTCAGGCGAAAGAGCAGGTCCTGTCGGAAGTGGCCGGCCTCGACTTCCGCCTCCAGATCGGCGTTGCTTGCCGACATGATCCGCACGTCCACGCGCCGGGTCCGCGACGAGCCGAGCCGCTCGAATTCGCCGGTTTCGATCACGCGGAGCAGCTTCGCTTGCTGGCTGAGTGGTACGTTGGCGATCTCGTCCAGGAACAGGCTGCCACCATCCGCGAGTTCGAACCGGCCGACCCGATCCGTCTTCGCGTCGGTGAAGGCCCCTTTCACGTGGCCGAAGAGCTCACTCTCGAACACGCCTTCGGAGACGCCTCCCGCATTGACCGTGACGAGTGGACGACTTGCACGCGGCGATGCGCGGTGCAGCGCCTGGGCGACCAGGCTCTTTCCCGTACCGTTCTCACCCTGCACCAGGACGTTGGCGTCGGACGGCCCGACCCGCGCGATGAGCTCGAGGACGGGCTGCATCGCCTGGGCCTCCGCGATCATGATGTTCGTGCGGTCGTCGTGGCGCAGCAGGCGGTTCTCCGCCTCGAGGTGGGTGCCACGCTTCAGCGCGCGGGCCAGCTCGAGCTGAGTCCGGACCACGGAGACAAGGCGTGCGTTCTCCCACGGCTTCTGGATGAAATCGGCGGCGCCGCCGCGCATCGCCTCGACGGCCAGTTCCACGCTTCCCCAAGCCGTCATGACGACGACCGGGAGGTCGGGGTCGAGGGACTTGATCTGATGCAGCAGGTCGAGGCCTTCCCGGCCTGACGTGGTGTCACGGGCGTAATTGAGGTCGATGAGCGCGATGTCGAAGTCGCTGGCGCCCAGGACCGCCACGACGCCGGATGGCGAAGCCGCCGAGACCACTTCGTAGCCCTGGCCCTTCAGCAGCAGGCGAAGCGCGACTACGACGTCCGGTTGGTCGTCACCGATGAGGACTCGGACGGCCTTGGAGGTGGAGGTGGGAGACGTCATGATGCGGTGGCTCCATCATGCCACCGCTGGGAGGGTTGGGAGAAGGGCGGGAGCCCAGAGCCTTCGGGATCCGCTCGGACGTCGCCTACCGACGGGGGTGCAGCCGGCCACCCGGCGCCGCCGCCTGCGGCGGCACCGAGCGATTTCCTCAGGCTGGAAGTGGCTCAGCCTACGGTGAAGCCGCTCTCCTCGAGCTGCTCTTCCATGGCCGGACTGTGCGCCTCCTCGACGACCCGTCCGTCGAAGAGATGAATCGAACGCTGGGCGTGCCGGGCGTAGCGCGGGTCGTGCGTGACCATACAGATGGTCGCGCCTTCCTGGTGCAGCCCCTGCAACAACTCGATGACCGCCTCGCCGTTCTTCGAGTCCAGGTTACCCGTCGGCTCGTCGGCCAAAAGGATCGACGGCTGCCCGCAGACGGCCCGTGCGACCGCGACGCGCTGCTGCTGGCCGCCCGAGAGCTGGCTCGGCAGGTGCTTCGCCCGATGCGCCATGCCCACTTTCTCCAGCGCCGCGCCGACTCGTGTCTTTCGGTCGCCGGAGTTCATGCCGCGGTACGTCAGGGGCAGCTCGACGTTCTCGTATACGGTGAGGTCGCCGATCAGGTTGAAGCTCTGGAAGATGAACCCGATCTCACGGTTCCGGGTTCGCGCGCGCTCGGACGCGGTGAAGTCGGCGACGGGCCGCCCGTTGAGCGTGTACTGTCCCTCGGTGGGAGAATCGAGCAAGCCGAGAATGGAGAGCAGGGTCGACTTGCCACATCCCGACGGGCCAGCGATGGCCACGTAGTCCCCCTGGCGAATCTCGAGATGGATCCCGGACAACGCGTGCGTTTCCACCTCGTCGGTGTAGAACACCTTCGTCAGGTTCTCGAGCTTGATCAACGGCTGCGCGGCTTCACTCATCTCGTCTCCTCGGTTTCATGGCGCTCGGATCGGTGCTTCGGCGTTTGGCCCTAGTTGAGACGCACGCGGTCGAACGCGTCCCACGCGGACATATCGGAAAGAATGACGCGCTCCTCCGGTTGGAGGCCTTCGGTGATCTCGATCGTGTTCACGGAGCTGCGTCCCAGCCCGACCCGGACGCGCACAGCGGCGGCGCCATCGTCGATGACTTTGAAGAGGCTGACGACGCTGAGCTCCTGACCGAAGGCCGGTCGACCGACGTAGATGACATCCTCGAGGCGTTCTAGCTCGACCGTCCCGTCCACCGTCAGATCCGGCCGCGCGCCCTTGGGGAGTTCACCCTCGAGGGCGACATCGACGGTAACCGTCCCGTTCTGGACGGCTGGATCGATCCGGGTCACCCGCCCGGCGATCAAGCCGTTGCGCGTGTCGATCGTGGCCGACTGGCCGATCAGGATGTCCTTGGCTTGCGTCTCGGCGATTCTCAGCTCCGCGCGCAGCCGGCTGGGGTCCGCGACTCTCAGGAGGTTGGTGCCCGGCGTGACGCGCTGGCCCACCTCGACGGGCACCTGCTGGAGCACGCCGTCGCTGCCAGCCTGGACACGTAGGGCCTGGACCTGGTTGCGCCGCAGCGTGTAGAGCGTCCGCAACCGGTCCACCTCGGCCTGCTGGACGGCGAGCTGGGCGGTCACCGACTCGGCAGCCATCGCGAGGCGTTCGCCCTCGATCTTGTGTCGATTCGCCAGATCCTCGGCGCGCGACATCGAAATCTTGAGTGTCAGCTCCGAGGTCAGGCCCTGGGCAGCCAACTCCTCGTCCGCCTCCGCCTGGAGCGCGGCTTGGCGGTATTCCGCTTCGACCGTGGCGGCGGCCGCCTGCTGATTGAGGACCTGGCTGTCGAGCTCGACCTCGCGAGTGCGGTACTGCGCCTCGGCAGCCGCGAGCTGCAGCTGGGCCTCGAGTGCGCTCTGCGTGAGTTCCGGATTGCTCAATTCCAGAATGACGGTGTCCGCCGTCACCGCAGGACCGGGTCGCACCAGGATGCGCTCGACCCGTCCCTCCGTGGCGGCCGGAATCCAGCGAATCTCTTCAGGAACCAGGGACCCCGTCCCTCGAACCTGCCGGATCATCGAGCCGCGCTTGACGGTTTCGATCCAGACCGTGGCGCCGTCGACGGACGGGGCCGCGGGCTGGAGGCGCGAGACGCCAACCGTGATGAGGACGATCGCCGTCAGGCCGGCTACGGCGAGTGCGGCGCGCCGCATCTTGCGGCGACGGACCACGTCGGATGAGCGGGCAATGTCGACCATGCAGAAGTCAGCCTTTCAGTGGAGTGTCACGACCGTCGGATGTCGCACCCGTTGAACCAGTCTCCCAAACAGTGTGCCACGAGTCGGTTGAGCCAGTAACTGGTCCGTCGTCAAAGAGTTACCGTGACTGCTCCGATCCGGAGCGCCGGACAAACTGTCCGCTCCTGGGACGTTCGGTCCCACTTCCGGAGAGGACGCGCGATTCCGATCCGTGTAGCTCCATCTCGCCGTGTTAGACGGAAATTCTCGGCTGGGGTTCAACTCCAATCTGGCGGTGGGCGAATCGCCACCCGTTGAACCGCCGGAACTCGATCTGGCTCTACCGGTCGTCGACCCCTGACCGGCTCAGGAACGACTCGATCTCCTCGACCGACCTGGGGACTGTGTGCGACAGCCGAACGATTCCTTGCTCGGTGAACAGGAACGAATCCTCGACCCGGACTCCGATGTCGCGATAACGCTCGACAGCCGGCCGCACGCTGGCGATGAAGGCGTCGTCGCTGGCGAGTGTCTCGGGGAGCCGGTCGAGCACATCCGGTCGAATGTAGATACCTGGCTCGATGACGAAGGCCACGCCTGGCTCGAGCCCGGCGGCCTCATCGCCGACATCGTGCACATCGAGACCGATGTAGTGGCAGGTGCCGTGCGTGAACCAGAGACGGTACTGGTCGCCTGTGGCGTCGGTGATCAGTCCGAGTCGAAGCAATCCGGCTTTCACGACCTCGACGCTCTTCTGGTGCAGATCGGTGAGGCTCACACCACGGCGGGCGCTCGCGGACGCGGCCAGTTGGGCGCTCAGCACGATCTCGTAAATCTCCCGCTGGGCCGCCGAGAACGTGCCGTCGACCGGGTAGGTGCGGGTGATGTCGCTGGTCATGTACTGGTAGTTCACCCCCGCGTCGACGAGGATCAGTTCGCCGGCGTTCATCCTGCGGCGCGATTCATCGTAGTGCAGGATCGTCGCGTTCGGCCCGCTGCCTACGATGGAGGGGTACGCCCAGCCGAGGCCGCCTCGAGCAAGAAACACATGCTCGATCGCCGCCTCCACCTCGTGTTCGTACGCCGCCGCCGCCGCGACGCGCATGCCGGCGCGATGCGCCTCGCTAGAGATAGCGACGCTGCGCACCAGCAACTCCTGCTCGTAGGTGCTCTTGACCCGCCTGAGCTCGGCCAACGCCGGACGAGCGTCGTGCAGGGTGAGTGCCGGATCCCGCTCGACGAGGCGGGCACCGAACTCTCGAGTGAGGTCGGGCGACGCCTTGAGCACCGACGATGGGTCCATGGTGAGGGCCACACGGGCACGATTCGACGCCTGGGCTTCGAAGAACGTGGCGTACTCCTCCACGGGGCCGGCCGGGAGGTCGTCGCCCCTTCCTGCCAGCACGGCGTCGATGAACGGCTCGAACTCGGTCGTGGAGTACACCGTGGCGATATCGCTGCGGGCCGTCGCTTCTGCCGCGCTCAGTCGCGGCCCGTCCCAGTGTTCCTGCGTCGGATCGCGCGGGCTGACGAACAGGATTTCACGCCGGGTCAGGTTTCCGGGCATGAGCACGAGGATGGTGTCCTCCTGCGCGATACCCGTCAGGTAGTAGAGGTTGCTGTCCTGCCGGTACTCGTACTCGATGTCGAGCGAGTAGACGCGAGACGGGGCGCTGAATAGCACGAAAATCGTGCGGTCGCCGAGTTGCCGCATCACGCGAGCGCGCCGATCCCGAAGGTCTCGCTGGAGGTCGTCCGCAGCCAGGACCGCAGGCGCCGCCAGGGTCGCAAGCCACAGCGCCGCCACGATGGTTCTCACATCACTCTCCTCGTCGCCGGTCGCCACGGCTGCAGGCCGAGCCGGCACCGCGGGTCGTCGCACTGCCGGACGCACCTGAGCAAACCGTCCGTCGAGTACTATTGTGCGACGGTAACCGCTCTCAGGGCCAGCTCCGCATGCGCGCGCTCGTCTTTGCCGAAGATTCCGGACCGGCGCTCGTCGACCGGCCCGAGCCCTCCGCTCCGGGGGAGTGCGTGGTCGCTGTACGGCTGGCCGGCATCTGCGGAACGGACCTGGAGCTTCTTCGCGGCTACGCCACCTTCTCCGGCGTCCCTGGCCACGAGTTCGTCGGTGTCGTGCAGACGGCTCCGCCCGGAGACGACGCCTGGGTCGGTCGACGCGTGGTCGGCGAGATCAACGTGGGCTGCGGGCGGTGTGCGTGGTGCCTGGATGGCATACGGTCGCACTGTCCCTCCCGGTCCGTCGTTGGCATCCGCGATCGCTCCGGTGCCTTCGCGGAGCGGCTGGCGCTTCCCGCCGTCAACCTGCACGCGGTGCCCGACGTCCTGCGTGACGAGCAGGCGGTGTTCGTAGAGCCGGTCGCCGCCGCCTGCGAGATTCTCGAACAGGTCGCGCTGTCGCCTTCCTCGCGTGTCGCCGTGATGGGCGACGGACGGCTTGCGCTGCTGGTCGGTCAGGTCCTCCGCTCGACCGGAGCCGAGGTGCGACTCTTCGGGCGACACACCGACAAGCTCGCTGTCGCGGCCGAGTTGGGGATCCACGCCGCTCCGGCCGGAGACGCCTCCTCGGCGTTGCCGTTCGACGTCGTCGTCGACGCCACCGGCCGGCCGGAGGGGCTCGCCGCGGCCGTGGAAATCGTCCGCGCACGCGGGACGCTCGTGCTCAAGTCGACCGTGCATGGCGAAACGCCCCTGGATCTGGAACGGATCGTCGTTCGTGAGCTCACCCTGATCGGCTCCCGATGCGGACCATTCGACAGGGCCATCGAGATGCTCACGTCCGGCGCCGTGCGGACCGACCCCCTGGTGGCGGCGGTGCTGCCTCTCGCGCGTTTCGACGATGCGTTCGCCCTGGCGCGTCGTCGCCTCAAGGTGCTGCTGCGGATCTCGGACGGCGGCGACCGGACCTCGGCGACCGGTCGGCTCGAGGGCGCGCCAGACGAACACGTATAATGAACCACGTGCCTGATCGCGCGATCGGCTGACCCTGCCGGCGAAAACGCGCCGTCTTCCGGCCCACCCTGCCATGACGAGCTTCTACATCACGACGGCCATCGACTATGTCAACAGCCGCCCCCATCTCGGGACGGCCTACGAGAAGATCTTGGCAGACGTCATCGCTCGATATCAGCGCCTGCGCGGAACCTCGACGCACTTCGTGATGGGCAACGACGAGCACTCCATCAACGTGTACAAACGTGCCGTCGAACTGGGCCTGGACCCACTCGCGTACTGCGATCGAATGGAGCAGGAGTTTCGCGAGGTCTGGGCCAGCCTCGACATCTCATTCGATGACTTCATTCGTACCAGCGAGCCGAGACACGCGACGGCGGTCGCGGCGCTACTCGAGCGCATCCAGGCCGCCGGGGACATCTATCAGGGCGACTACGAGGGCTGGTACTGCGACTCGTGCGAGGCATTCAAGCAGGAGAAAGACCTCGTCGACGAACTGTGCCCAGTCCACCGCGTGAAGCCGAGCTGGATTCGCGAGAAGAACCATTTCTTCCGGCTCTCGAAGTACCAGGAACCGTTGCGACGACACTTCGCGGACCACCCGGAGTTTCTTCAGCCGGAGGCACGCCGCAACGAGGTCCTGAATGTGTTGGAGGCCGGGCTCGACGACATGTCAATGAGTCGCGCCGGCCAGACGTGGGGGATCCCCCTGTCGTTCGACCCGGACAGTGTCGTCTACGTTTGGTTCGACGCGGTCATCAACTACATCTCGGCCGCGGGTTTCCCGACCGATACCGGTCGGTTCGACAGGCTCTGGCCAGCCGACTTGCACGTGGTGGGCAAGGACATCACGCGGTTCCACTCGTTGCTCTGGCCTGCGATGCTGATGAGCGCCGGCGTCGAGTTGCCGCGTCAGGTGTTCGGGCATGGCTTCGTCCATTTCAAGGGCGAGCGCATGAGCAAGTCGCTGGGCACCATCGTCGACCCGCTCGACGCGCGAGAGCGATTCGGACCCGACCCCCTTCGGCTCTTTCTGGTTCGGGAGATCCCGTTCGGCCAGGACGGCGACTTCTCGTGGCAGCGGTTCGAGGAGCGGTATAACGCCGACCTGGCGAATAACCTGGGAAACCTCGTGAGCCGCGTCGCGTCGATGGCCACTCGCTACCTGTCCGGACACCTCACGGTGCCATCCGGCGAACCGGGACGTCTGGCCGGGGTGGCCGAGGCCGCGGTGGCGGGGTATGGCACGGCAATGGATGGGCTGCAGCCGACCGGAGCGGCATCGGCCGCCTTTGACCTCGTCGACGCGACGAACGAGTTCATCACCGCGACCGAGCCGTGGGCGCTGAGTCGAGACGCTGGCCGGCTCGACGATCTGCGGCAGGTGCTATTCGAGAGTGCGGAGGCCATCCGGATTGCGGCCATCCTGTTGCTTCCGATCATGCCCACGTCCGCCGGCGAGATCCTCCGGCGCCTGGGTCAGTCCGCCGACTCTGCCGATTACCGTCTCGACCGTGACGTCGCCTGGCGCGCCGCTGGCGACTTGGTGGTGACGCAGGGCGACGCCCTGTGGCCGCGGCTCGAGGGCACGAAGTCCTCCCGAACCTGACTCGAGTCGGTCATCGTCGACCGGGCGAGGCGTACGCGTCGAGGGGCACGTCGACCTCGACACCCCGACGAACCCCGCTGGTGTCGGTGTAGGCCACGACGGCCTCCAGTGCGGCCGGGAGGCTGTCGGACGCCGCGGCGGGTTGCGTCACGAAATCCACCTCGGTGTGGCGCTCGCGCACGCGAGTCACCGACTCGAGTAGCCGGACGCTCGCATCCTGCACTGGAAACCACTGGACGTCGACCGGCTGGAAGGCCCAATCGAGTGCCACCGTGTGGCGGACGCCATCGTCGGCGGCTCGTCGCCACGTGGTGCCCACGGTGACGCCGTCATGGACCGCGGCCCGCGTGGGAAGCCGTCGCGCCCAGGTCGTGAACAGGTCGACGTTGTCCGCACGGGTGACATCGCTCACGGGAACGTTCGTCTCGAGATCGACCGAACCCGGTACGCAGACGCGTTCGCACGTCAGCCAGGTGACGTGCGCGCGAATCGGAATCTGTCGGGCGGTCCCGAGTTCATCCGGCGCGGAAATGGTCGCCGTCAGCAGCACCTGCTCTCCATAGCCGTAGCCGATCAACTGGCCCGGCTGAAGAAACTGGGTCGGTGTCGGCCAGCGGAGCGGCTCCACAGAGAAGCCAGCTGGTGCTTGGATGTCGATGGTGGTCGGTAGACCGGCGTCGCCCGGGTCCTTCCAGAACACGAACCATCCAGGCTGCAGCGTGAGCATGACCCCGACCCGGAACGGCACCCCGGGTTGAACCGCGGTGACGTCACTGAAGAGGCGCGCCTCGACGGGCAGCGTCTCGACCCGTTCCTCTGGTTCGTCGTAGGTGATCGGCACGACGGGCTCGGGCTCCTGGGCCGGATCGAGCACGACGAACAGCAGGAGAATGCCGGCCGCCGCCAGACCGGCCAGCGTCATCGACACTCGAAGGCCGATTTCGACGGCGCGCGTCTCTCGCCGCGGACTGTCGCTCTCAGGCATCGCGTCTCGGACCACGATACACCATTGCCCCCGCTGGCCAGGCGCCGTCCGGCGCCCCGGGAGGGTTCCGCTGGCGGGTGATATGCTGTCCGAGCACGCTGCCCGCTGGGTCGGGCGAGGGCGTGGGTTATCTGAATCGATCGATCCAGCTCGACGAGGATTTCGAACACATCGATGCCAGTGATCGTTGCGCGAGCCGTGCAGAAGACCTACGGCGGCGCCGGCGCACCCGTCCAGGCGCTTCGAGGGATCGATCTCACGGTCGAGGCGGGAGAGTTCGTGGCGGTCATGGGACCGTCCGGTTGCGGCAAGTCGACGCTCCTGCATCTCTGTGGTGCCATGGACCACTCGACCCGCGGACACCTGGAGGTGCTGGGCGAGCTGCTTGCCGACCTCGATGACGAGCGGCTCACCCGTCTGCGTCGGGAGCAGATCGGTTTCGTGTTCCAGTTCTTCAACCTGCTGCCGACTTTGAGCGTCCTGGAGAACATTGCGCTGCCACTCCTCCTCGCGGGCAAGCCGCGATTCCGTGCGCTCGAGGTTGCCAGGGCGCACGCGGCGCGCGTCGGACTCGACCATCGTCTCGACAGCCGTCCTCAGCAGCTGTCCGGCGGGGAGATGCAACGCACCGCGATCGCGCGTGCCGTGACCCACGGACCCGGCCTGATCATCGCAGATGAGCCCACCGGCAACCTGGACAGCGACAACGGTGCCCGCGTGCTCGACTTGCTCGCGGAATTGAACCGCGAGCGTCGACTGTCGATCGTGCTCGCGACCCACGACTCCGACGTGGCGACGCGTGCGACCCGAATCCTGCACATGCGTGACGGCCGTATCGACCGAGAGGTCGCCGGCTCGGCCGATTCCCTCCTCGTGTCGCGTGCGTCTGTTTAACCTCTTCATCGTGCGGCACCTGGCGCGCGAGCGTCTTCGGACCGTCACGACGGTCCTGGGCATCGCCCTCGGGATCGGCGTCATCATCGCGATCCAGCTCACGAACGGGAGTTCGATCCGAGCGTTCGAGGCGGCGGTAGAGTCCCTCTCGGGCGAAACCTCGCTCGAGATTCTCGGGGACGGTCTCGGGATCGACGAGCGGCGCCTGGGAGAGCTCGGGTGGCTCCGGGCCTACGGCAGGATGAGTCCAGTCATCGAGGGCGAGCTGTTCGCCCGGCTTGGCCCGAGGGACGGGGCGTCGCTTCGTGTGCTGGGCATCGACATCCTGCGCGACCGTGCACTCCGAACGTACAGCATGGTCGAGGGCGATGGGCGCCGACGGCAACCCTCGTCTCAGGAGTTTCTCAGCCTGCTGCTGGACCCTGCGTCCATCGTCCTGACGGAGCGGTTCGCGCGGCGCGGATCGATCGACGTCGGGGATCGACTCGAGGTGACCGTTGACGACCGGCGCGAGACGCTCGTCGTGCGCGGACTGCTCGCGGATGAAGGCCCCGCTGCTGCCCTCGATGGCCGAATCGGGGTGATGGACATCGCGGCGGCCCAGCTACTGTTCGGCAGGCTCGGTCACCTCGACCGGCTCGACGTGCGACTCGACGAGTCGGATGGCATCGATGCCGCCGTCCGTGAGATTGCCGGGCGCCTTCCGCCAGGTCTCCGGGTTCGACGACCCGAGGCAGCGGGTGTCCAGGCCGAGCAGATGTTGGCGGCGTTCCATCTGAACCTGACCGCCCTGTCGTACATTGCCCTGGTCGTTGGGCTGTTCCTGGTCTACAACACCGTGTCCATCTCCGTGATCGCGCGGCGCCAGGAGATTGGTACCCTGCGTGCCCTCGGCGTGTCGCGGCGCGTGGTGCTGGGACTCTTCCTCGGGGAGGCGGCTGGCCTGGCGGTGCTCGGCTGCATGCTCGGCCTGCTACTCGGGCGCGTCGGGGCTGACGCCGCGGTCGACCTCACGTCGACGGCAGTTCGAGTCATCTACGTCGCAACGGCTGCGGCCGATCCGAGGCTGGAGCCATGGCACGCGGCCCTGGCGTTCGGTGTGGGGCTTCCGCTCGCACTGGTCGCCGCGGCGCTCCCGGCGCTGGAGGCGTCGGGGACTCCACCCACCGCCGTGATGCGGGCCAGCGATCGAGTCGATGCGCCGATACGCTCACCGGCTCGGCTCCTCCTGGCGTCCCTGACCCTGTTCGTGGCCGCGGCGGTGATGGCTACTCGTCCGGCCGTCGACGGTCTACCGTTGTTCGGGTATGGCTCGGCTCTCGCGACGGTCCTCGGCGCGGCCCTGCTCGTTCCCAGCGTGCTGCAGACTATGGCGGCCCTCGGTCGGCGGTGGCTGCATCGGTTCTTTCACGTGGAGGGGTGGCTCGCGAACCAGAGCCTGGCCGGTGGTATCCATCGCTTGTCCATTTCGGTGGCCGCGCTGGCCGTCAGTCTATCGCTCACCGTGGCGATAGCCGTCATGGTCTCGAGCTTTCGGAGCACGGTGATCTACTGGGTGGAACAGACCCTGCAGGCCGACCTCTTCATCGGTCCGGAGGCACGGATGGGCGGCAACCGATCCGCACGCCTGTCCGGCGACCTCGAGGCGCTCGTCGCGGCGCACCCCGACGTCGCGGCCGTCGACCAGTTTCGACGGCTGGACATGGAATACGGCGGTCGCCTCGCCGTCCTGGGCGCGGGCGACTTCGACGTGCTCCTGTCGCATGGCAGCCTGCTGTTCAAGGCCCCAGAGGACGCTCGCGACGCCGTCCGGAGTTCGGTCGGCGAGAACCGGGTCGTCGTGTCGGAGAGCTTCAGCGTGCGGTTCGGACATCAGCCGGGAGATACGATCGAACTGCCCACGCCTGATGGGCTTCGCCCCTTCTCGATCGCCGCGGTCTACTACGACTACTCCACGGACCGGGGTGTCGTCGTCATGGACAAGCGTACCTTCGCGAGGCACTTCGGCGAGCAGGCGCCTGAGACCCTCGCGGTCTATCTCGTGGAGGGTGCCGACCCTGAGGACGTCCGGGAGTCGATCCGCGCCTTACTCGGAGAGGAACGGCGGGTCTTCATTCGCACGAACGCCGGACTACGTGGCCAGATCCTGCGAGTATTCGACAGCACGTTCGCCATCACGTACGCGCTCGAGGTCGTCGCGATCTTGGTGGCGATCCTCGGTGTCGTCGGCACCCTGCTGACCCTGATCGTGGACCGGCGGCAGGAGATCATCATGCTCCGGCTGATCGGCGGCGCGAAGCGAACCGTCCGGCGGATGGTCGTGATCGAGGCGGCGATGATCGGCGTGGCGAGCCAGGCCATCGGCGTCGTCGTCGGCCTGGGACTGTCGCTCATACTCATCTACGTGATCAACCTGCAGAGCTTCGGATGGACACTCCAGTTCCGGGTGCCGTGGATGTTCCTGGTCCAGTCGACGGTGCTCATTGTCGCGACGACGGCCCTTGCCGGCGTGTATCCAGCGCATCGCGCCGCGACACTTGGTGTCGCCGGCTCCGGAGGTGAGGAGTGACGCCACGGCGAGGGCGACCACGCGACCGTTTCGTCGGGTTCGCGAGTACCGTCGCGCTTGTCGTCGCGTTCCTTATCGGTCCTGGCCTCGGCGCCCAGCCCACGGAGAACGTCTGGCGGCGAGCCACCTCAGACAGGCTCTTGCGTTTTCCGGCCGATCACGCGAGCCATCCGGATTACCGCATCGAGTGGTGGTACTACACCGGCAACGTGCGCGGCGCGGAGGGCGATCGCTTCGGGTTCCAGGTCACGTTTTTCCGCATCGGGGTCGACTTCGCACCCGCGAATCCCTCCCGCTGGGCCGTGCGCGATCTCTACATGGCCCACCTGGCGGTCACGGACGTCGAGGGACAGACGTTTCGGTTTGCGGAGCGCCTGAGCCGAGCCGGGGTCGATCTGGCAGGCGCGGCCACCGACCGCTACCGCGTCTGGATCGAAGATTGGGAGGTCGCGCGGGACGCGCAGGGGCACCACCTCGTCCGTGCCGCGGCGGACGGCATCGGGGTGGACCTCCTGCTCGAGGAGACTCGCCAACCCGTCCTGCACGGGGCGGACGGCGTGAGCCGGAAGGGCTCGGCTGCCGGCAATGCGACACACTACTATTCGCTGCCTCGCATGGCGACGCGCGGCACGCTGACGCTGGACGGACGCGAGTTCGAGGTCGATGGCATGAGCTGGATGGACCACGAGTTCGGCACGAGCTTTCTCGAGGCCGGCCAGCTCGGGTGGGACTGGTTGTCGCTGCAGCTCGGAGATGGCAGCGCGCTGATGGTGTTTCAGCTGCGACGCGCGGACGGGCGCGCGGACGACCATTCGTCCGGGACCCTGGTCGACGCGAACGGTGTCAGCTCACACCTGCCGCGCGGGTCGTTCGAGCTCGTGCCGGGCGATACGTGGCGGTCCGCGACCAGCGGCGCGCTGTACCCGATCGAATGGCGAATCGCCGTTCCGTCGGAGGAAATAGACCTGACCGTAGCGGCGGTCGTCCCAGGGCAGGAGCTGTCGACAGCGGGTTCCACTGGTGTCACCTACTGGGAGGGCGCGGTGGACGCGACAGGCTCGCGGGCGGGCGTGCCGGTCGACGCGGTCGGCTACCTGGAGATGACAGGTTACGCCGGCCCGCCCATGAGTTCCGTCCTTCGCTGACGCACGACGCGGCGACGCACTGGGGCCGCTCGGCCGTTTTCGATTGAGATCGACAGACCACCGCATTATCGTTCCCCTTCGTGCGCATCCTCGCGTGGCTCACCACGGCGTTTCCGTTCTGGGTACTCGGCGCCAGTCTCCTCGCGCTCTACCATCCACCTCTCTTTACGTGGTTCAGTGGCCCCCTCATTACCCTGGCCCTGGGGATCATCATGCTCGGAATGGGGGTGACGCTCGAGCTTGCCGACTTCAAGAGGGTCGGACGCTACAAGCGGTTGGTCGTGATTGGCGTGGTCCTGCAGTGCACCGTCATGCCCAGCCTCGGGTGGGCCATCGGCTACATGCTGGATCTGCCCACGCCGTTTGCGGTGGGCCTCATCCTGGTGGCGTCCTGTCCGGGTGGTACGGCGTCGAACGTCATCGCCTTTCTCGCTCGGGCCGACGTGCCGCTCTCGGTCACCATGACCGCCGTGTCGACGCTGGCTGCCGTGATCATGACACCGGCCTTGACGTCGCTACTGGCCTCCAGCCGCGTCGACGTGCCAGCCGTAGGCTTGCTGGTGAGCACGATCCAGGTCGTGATCGTACCCGTCGTCGCCGGCGTGGCGCTGAATCACTACGTGCCCACCCTCACTCGGCGGATCCTGCCGGTCGCGCCATTGGTTGCAGTCGTGATGATCACGATGATCGTGGCCTCCATCATCGGCGCTGGCCGCGACGAGATCGTGGGTGCCGCGATTCCGCTCCTCGTGGGCGTTGCGGCGCTGCATCTCGGCGGGTTCGCGCTCGGCTACGCGGCGAGCCTGCTCCTGGTCGGAGAGCGTATCCCCGCGCGGACCATCGCGATTGAGGTTGGTATGCAGAACTCCGGCCTGGGCGTCGTGCTCGCCCGCCAGAACTTCTCGAGCCCGCTCGTCGCCATCCCGAGCGCCATCTCGAGCCTCTTTCATTCGCTCATCGGGAGTCTGGTCGCCACCATCTGGCGGCACGCCGTACAGCGGAGCGAGCGAGGCACGGGCTGAAGCTCAGACGAGCCCCAAGTGCTCAGAGCCCAGAGCCCAGAGCCTTAGTGAACCGTGTACGGCTCGCTTAACGTGAACGGAGCGATCTCGATCTCGAAGCGCTCGCCGTCCGCCGTGGTCATCTGGTAAGTCCCGCGCATGGTGCCGAACGAGGTCGACAGCGGGCAGCCGGAGGTGTACGTGAAGGAAGCGCCGGGCTCGAGGACGGGCTGCTTGCCGACGACGCCGAGGCCACGAACCTCCTCGACGTGGTCGGCCGCGTCCGTGATGATCCAGTGCCGGCTGACCAACTGGGCCGTGTCGTCGCCCTCGTTCGTGATCTCGACCGTGTAGTAGAAGAACCAGCGCTGCTCGGACGGGCTGGAGTGCTCCGGCGCGTACTCGGATGCCACCTTGACCCGGATGTAGCGAGTGACTGCCTCTGACGTGAACATGGGATCGCGTGCCGTCGAGCGCCCGGTCACCGACCGGGCGTGTGCGCGCGGGGTACCAAGAAACCCGCGGTCCGCAATTCTCGCACGGATGGCCGACCCCGGGGAAGGGCCGCGCCGATCACCGCTCTGAGCTCGCGCGTACTTCGGCATCGGTCAGGAGCCGACTATCGACCGAGAGGCTACCGGTCACCGACGACGCGAGCGATCGGGCGAGCGCCCGCTCCACCTCGCTGTTCACGATCCCGGTGAGCGTCACACGGGCCCGTTCGACGATGATGTGAATCGGCGGTGTCGGTTGGGCCGCGTATTTCCAGAACGTGGGATGACCGTAGATCGCCCGGGCGATGCCTGCCCTGAGGCGGTCGTCGCCCCGCGAGACCGGGAGGACGTCGATGTCGTTGTCGACTCGCCGGACGCCCCGCACCCGCCGGACCCGCCGCTCGATCTCGGTGCGCTTGTACGGCTGAGTCACCTTGCCGGTGAGGCGGACCCGCCCGTCCCGCACGTCCAGGTCGATGTTGTCGAAGATCGTGAAGCGCGGGTAGCGCGTAATGGCTCGCACGGCGTCGTTGAAGACCTGCAGGTTCTTGCGCGGCTCCTGCGCGAGCGCGAAGACCTGGGTCATCAGCACCGTGGCGGCGACCAGTCCGGTGGCGAGCGTCCGAATTGACATCAGTTCGAATTGTGGCGTCCGACGTGTCGCGTCGAGCGCGAGTCGTACCTAAAGAACAAGCAAATGGCATGCCATTAGCGGGCGTCGCCATCTTAACACCACCCGCGGTGCATGCTCTCCTGACTGACAGTATGTCGAGATCGGTCACGAAGGCCAAGGAGGACTGATGGCCTGGATTCGGACGCTAGAGTTCGAGGAGTCGGCAGGGGCCTTGCGCCATGAGTACGACCAGGCGATCGGGCGCGCCGGGCGAATCTACAACATTGTCAAGATCATGGGCCTGCAGCCTCGCCACTTGCGTGCGAGCATGGGACTGTACGGTGCCCTGATGCACGGTCCGTCCGGTCTCACGCGGGCACAACGAGAGATGCTGGCGGTCGTTGTCTCGCAGGTCAACGCCTGCCACTATTGAGCCGAGGCACACGCCGATGACCTCCGTGCCGAGGTCAATGACGAAGCCTTCGTGAGACAGTTCAAGTCGGGTTGGCGGAATGCGCCGCTCCAGCCGGCGGACGCGGCGTTGCTCGGCTATGCGGAGAAGCTCACGCGGGCACCGGCCTCGGCGACGGCGGAGGACCTCGACGCGCTGCGCACCCACGGGTTCGACGACATGCAGATCCACGACGCCGTCCAGGTCATCAGCTTCTTCAACTACATCAACCGGATTGCCGATGGGCTCGGCGTCGACCTCGAGCCATCCATGAACCCTCGCCAGAGTTCGGCCGAGATCGAGACCCGCTAGGCAACGCTACGTACGCCCAGACGGGTAGGATGTCGGTCAAGGGTTGTGAAACCGCTTCTCGTCATCCTGGGAACACGCGGTGGCGTCAGACGAGGCGCGCCCCTGCGACCGGGTGGCACGCGAAAAGCTCGCCCAGTCTCCCGGAGCGTTCGCGGTACGCGGACTCCACCTCACGAATCACCCGATCGACTTCTTCTGAACGAACCAGTGCCACGGCGCAGCCGGCGAAGCCCGCCCCTGTCATGCGCGCGCCGTGACACGCGGGATGTGCGCGAGCCAGTTCGCTCATGAGGTCGAGTTCGGGACTCGACACTCGATAGAGCGTCCGCAGGCTCTCGTGCGACTCGTTCATGAGCCGACCGGCTGCCTCGGGATCGCCGCCCTCCAGCGCCTCGGCCATCTTCGCGGGCCGGACGGTCTCCGCGATGACGTGGCGAACGAGGCCGACGACATCCGGGTCAAGCAGCGACGCGCCCTCGGCCAGCAGTTTGTCGTCGACGTCACGCAGCGAATGAATCGAAGGCGCGATCTGGCGCAAGCGCTGCACCGCCCCCTCGCACGAGCGGCGGCGCGCGTTGTAGGGGGAGTCGGTCAGGTCCCGCGGCACCGCGGTGTCCATGACCACGATAGTTGTCTCGTTCGGGATGGGCACAGCCCGCGTGTCGAGCGTGCGACAGTCGATCAAGAGCGCGGTCGAGGCCGTGGCGGCGGCACAGGCCAGCTGGTCGAGGATGCCGCAGCGCAGACCGACGAACTCGTTCTCCGCGCGCTGGCAGAGGCGCGCGGCCTCCAGTGGGTTCCACGTGTCCTCCGAGGGCCCAGAGAGCGCACGCGCCACGGCGACTTCCACGGCGGCCGAGGAGGAGAGGGCACCGCCGATGGGGATGTCACCGTCGAGGACCAGGTCCATCCCTTGCGCCCCCCGACCCGCCTCCCGGAACGCCCAGCTCACTCCCGCCACGTACGCGAACCATCCCCGCTCGCAGCCTGGCGCCAGGCCGTCGATGCTGGCCTGACGCTCTTCCGCGAACACGATCGAGCGTGCCCGCACGATGCCGTCGGTGCGCGGCCGGAACGCCGCCACGGCGTGCCGATCGATGGCCATCGGGAGGGCGCAGCCCTCGTTGTAGTCCGTGTGATCTCCGATGAGGTTCACACGACCGGGCGAGACCGCCACCATCGGCTCGGCCCCGAACGCCGAGCGGAACGCCCCGACCGCGGCGGTGACGTCCGGAGCTCGGCTGTGCCGGGTCGTCATGTCGTCATGTCGTCATATCGCTGATTCGAGGTAGTGCCCATCGGGCTGAGCGCGCAAGGCCGCCGCCGCATTCTCGGCCGTGAGGTCGCGCTGTGCCTCGGCGCTGAGTTCGTAGCCGACCAGAAATTTGCGCACGCTCGCCGATCGCAAGAGGGGCGGCGAGTACGATGCGTGCAGCCGCCAGGCGGGGTCACGCTCGCCGTCACAGGGCTGCCCGTGCCAAGCCATCGAGTACGGGAACGGGGTTCGAAACAGATTGTCGTACCGTGCGTGCAGTCGACCCAGGAGATCGGCGAGCGCCTCACGCTCTTCGCGACGGAGCCCGGGCAAGTCGCCCACCCGCCTTCTCGGAATCAGCAGGACCTCGAAGGGCCAGACCGCCCAGAACGGCACCAGTGCGACCCAGGCGTCGTTGTGACACACCAGGCGCTCGTCCAGTCGGACCTCGAGCTCGAGGTAGTCGCCCAGCAGGTCGCGACCGTATCCCGCCAGGTGCGCGCGCTGGCTCAGACGTCGGCGCGTCGGGATCGTGGGCACATGGTCTGTCGCCCACACCTGACAGTGCGGATGGGGATTGCTGCAGCCCATGAGCTCGCCGTGGTTCTCGAAGATCTGCACATGGTGGATGTCTGGCTGGCCGGATAGCGACTCGGTTTCCTCGCACCACGTCTCGACGACGGCCGTGCGGTCGGCGAGTGACAGACGGGCCAGCGAGAGGTCGTGCCGCGGCGAGAAGCAGATGACACGACACACTCCCGCGGCGGACGCGCGGCGCAGCAGGGGGTGCTGGTCGGGCGCGGCTGTCTCTCTCGGCGACAGCAGGGCAGGGAAGTCGTTGTCGAAGGCGAACGTCCCGGTGTACGGCGGGTTCGGCGTGCCACCGGCTCTCGGATTGCGGGGACAGAGGTAGCAATCCGGGTCGTAGGTGGGCAGCAGCTCGGTCGCGGACGTTTCTTCCCGGCCGAGCCAGGGCCGGGCGAGGCGGTGCGGTGAACACAGCACCCACTCGTCGAGCAGCGGATTGTATCGACGATGCGCGCCGAGCCGATCCGATGCCAGCATCAGGCGTCGGCGCCTCGACGGGTCCGCCAGTGCTCGAGGTACACGTCCCGCGTGTTGAACGACTTCTGCGTGCCGACCTGTGTCGTGGACAGCGCCGCGTACAGGCTGGCCATGTCGAGCGCGCGCGCCTCCTCGACGCCCTCGGCGAGGAACGTCGCGAAGCTTCCGATGAACGCATCGCCGGCGCCGCTCGTGTCGCGCGTCTGCACGCGGTGCGGTTCGATCCGTCGGACCCGATCGGCGTGGACCAGCAGCGCGCCCTGTGCACCGAGCGTGATCACGACGCGCTCCGGGCCTTGCGCGACCAGCGCGCGCCCGCACCGTTCCGCCTCGATGAGGCTCGTCACCGGCATCCCCGTCAGCGCCTCGGCTTCGGTCTCATTCGGTACGAAGTAATCCACGCTCGCGATCTTCGAGAGGTCGATCGGCTGGGCCGGCGCCGGGTTGAGGATGCATCGAATGCCCCGATCACGAGCGAAGGCGACCGTGTGGTAGACGGTGTCGAGGGGAATTTCCAGCTGCACGAGGATGCAGTCGGCTCGGGTCAGATCGTCGGTCGCTAGATCGATGTCGTCTGGGCGCAGAGTGTCGTTGGCACCCTTGACGACGAGGATCCGATTCTGGCCCTCGGGATCGACGAAGATCGGGGCGACGCCACTCGACGTGCCCTCGACCGCGCGCAGGTGGTGAACATCGATGCCGAGGTCGGCGTAGTGCGACACGGTGGCCGGGCCGAACAGGTCGTCTCCGACGCGCGCCACGATCTGCACCTCGGCGCCGCACCGGCGAGCCGCGACCGCCTGGTTCGCGCCCTTGCCGCCGAAGCCCAGGTCGAAATCGCGGCCGAAGACGGTCTCGCCTGGAGCCGGAAACCGCTCGATGAAGGTCGTGAGGTCGACGTTCGCGCTGCCCACCACAGCGATCCGGGCTGGTGGCGTCATCCGGTAGTCGACGTGTGGCGTCAGCGCGAGCGGACGGGGGCCGCGATCCGCGCGACGAACAGTTCGATGAAGCGGGTCCAGTCCAGGTCGTGCTGAACGCTCATCTGCCGTGCACCCTCCGCGCCCGGCCAGACGCGCGTGCCCCCGACCGACACGCCGTAGTTGATTCCGTGATTCGCGTCGACGTCCACGAACAGGTCACGTGTCACGACCAGCGTGGGGTCGATCAGGCTCGCGACCGCCACCTGGTCGTACATCAGAGCGCTCGTCTCCGGTTGCTCGTCGTAAGTCGGCCCCATCGCCTCGCGGACCAGGGCGGTGATCGGCGTGTCGGTTGCCACCATACGCTCGTACCACTCCCGCGTGAGGCCGGTCTTGCGCGAGACGTTCAGCGGTGAGAGCTGGATCGGAATCCCCGATCGCAGGACCGCGCGGGCGGCCTCGGGATCGACCCAGAAGTTGAACTCGGCGTTGGGTGTGGCATTGCCGTGACCGTCCGGCAAGGCGGCGATGGCACCGCCCATGATGACGAGTTGCCGAACCCGGCGCGCGAAGTTCGGATCCTGGCGAATCGCGACCGCCACGTTGGTCAGCGGACCGATCGCGACGATCGTCACCTCACCAGGGCGGTCGTTGACCGTGTCGACCATGAACTCGATGGCGCCCGTGGGGTCCAGGACCTTGGAGGCAAAACCCCCGGGCGGCGGCGGGGGCGGCTCGTCCGAATACCAATCACCATGGAGGTCGACGGCGTAGTCGGACTTCTCGTGCATGAGTGGCATGTCGGCGCCAGAGTGAACCGGGATGTCGGGGCGGCCGGCGATCTCGAGCAGGCGCAGGGCGTCGGCGTTGGCGTGTTCGACTGAGACGTTGCCGGCGACGGTCGTGACGCCGAGAATCTCGATCTCCGGCGATTGGAGCGCCAGAAGCAACGCCATGCCATCGTCCATGGGCGGCATGGCGAAGTCGGTGTCGAAGATGACCGAGTGCTCTTGCGCTGACACAGATACACCGCCTAGCAGGACGACGATCAGACAGGCGATCCGTCCGATCTGGGTCATGAGGCACCGGCCCCAGCAGTCGCGACCCTGCCTATTTGACGATGAATGGGACCTAGTGCGTGCTCGCGGCATCGGGGGGCACCCTTCTACGAGGACAATGGGCCGATACGCTCCCTCCGGGAATGACCGCAGGAACCGCAAGTTGACGGCAGCGGGCGTCCCTCCAGTCTCGACGTCGAATCGACGCGGTCGCGTCTGGCGGGTGACGCATGCTGAAACGTCCAGAGATTATACTCCCGGTGCCAACGTGTCGGCACCGAAATTGGGCCTCGCGCGACGCGCGCGGAAACGGCCCCAACGATGGCTACCCGTTCCGGAGGGGATTCGGTACACTGGGCGAGCGTCAACCGCATCGGACGCACATCCACGCATGAAAATCATCATCATCGGCGGCGGCGAGATCGGCTATGCACTCGCCAAGGATCTGGCGGTCCAGCACGACACGTTCGTCGTCGACAATGATCCCGCCGTGGCGGAACGGTTCGCTTCGCTGGACGTGCAGTTCATTCTGGGATCGGCGACGAGCGCCACCGATCTGCGCCAGGCGCATGTGGAGGAGAGCGACTTCCGGATTGCAGCGACCGGCCTCGACGAGGTCAACATCGTCGCCTGCTCGATCGCGAACAGTCTCGGATCGCCGGAGACTGTCTGCATCGTGTCCAACGACGACCTGCACCGTCCGGATGCGGAGCGAGACACGTTGCGCGAGCTCTTCGGGATCGACCGGATCATCTGGCCGGAGGGTCAGCTGGCGGCTGATATCGAGCGTGTCGTGGCTGCGCCGGGCGCCATTGATGCGGAGGTGTTCGCGGGAGGTCAGGTCCGGCTGCTGGAATACCGACTCGAGGCAGGGTCGCCGTTCGCCGGGCGGGAGGTGGCCAGCCTCGGCTTGCCGCACGGCGCGCTCCTTGTCGGGCTCAAGCGGGACGAGGACTTCTCCATCCCGCACGGGAGGACGCAGCTGGAGGCGAACGACAAGGTCGTCGTGATGGGTACCCGGGAGTCGATGCGCGAGGTCCAGGGCCGCGTTCGACCCGGAGCCGCGGCGGCGGGACATCAGTCGGTGACGATCATTGGCGGCGGGGACGTGGGATTTCGTCTCGCCCAGAGCCTCGATCAAGCGCCGGACATCACGCTGCGTATCATCGAACGCGACCCGCGCCGAGGGGAGATGCTGGCGGCCACGCTGACGCGGGCGCTGGTCCTCAGCGGCGACGGCACCGATCTGGAGTTGCTCGAGTCGGAGGAAATCGGGTCGAGCGACGTCCTCATCTCGGTCATCGACAACGACGAGCGCAACCTGTTGGCCTCGCTGGTGGGGCGCCAGCTCGGCGCGCGCAAGATCATTACGCGTGTCAGCAAGCCTGCCAACCTGCGGTTGTTCGAGCGAGTCGGCATCGACGTGGCCCTCTCGGCGCGCGGCGCGGCCGTGGCGGCTGTCATTCACCACGTGCAGGGTGGCCAAGGCGCATCTGCTGGCGGTGCTCGAGGAAGGGCAGGGCAAGGTCGTCGAGCTCGTCGTTCCGGCCGGGTTCGGACCCACCGCCCTGCGAGATCTGAACGCGCCCGCGGCGTCGATCGTCGGCGCCATTCTGCGCGACGGTGTGGCGGTCGTACCCAGAGGCCCCGACGTGATTCGCCCGGGTGACCACCTGCTGGTGGTGGCGACGGCCGATTCGGTGGATCTGGTGCGGCATTTCTTTGCGGCGACGGCGTAAGCGGCAGCGGATCCGCCTCGGTGGGTTCGCACAGTGATGCGTCTTCCAATCGTCCTTCACCTCATCGGCGTGATCCTCAGGGTCTTCGGGGCTATCTTCCTGGCGCCGTTGCTCGTGGCCCTGTGGTACGGCGAGCGCAACGATGCCGTCGGGTTCGTCGTGGCCGCGATTGCCGCGGCGGTGGTCGGGGAAGCGATGCGCCGGGCCGGCCCGCTCCGCGACGACCTGCGCCAGGTGGAGGGGCTCAGCGTCGTGGCGGGAACATGGCTCGTGGTGGCCCAGGTCGGTGCGATCCCGTACTACTGGGCAGGCCTGGGACCGATCGACGCGCTCTTCGAGTCCATGTCCGGGCTCACCACGACGGGTGCGACCGTGTTCCGGGACTTCTCGGCGTTCGGGCACGCCGTCTTCTTCTGGCGCTCGCTGTCCCAGTGGCTCGGCGGGATGGGCGTGATCGCCCTGTTCGTCGCGATCCTGCCGCGGCTCTCGATCGGCGGCCGCCAGCTCTTCTTTGCCGAGGCACCCGGCCCCAGCGACGAGAAGTTGACGCCGCAGATCCGGAAGACGGCGGCGGCGTTGTGGCGCGTCTACATCGGCCTGACGCTGATGGAGTTCGTCCTGTTGCTCGCGGCTGGCATGACGACCTTCGACGCGGCGTGCCACGCCTTGACGACGCTCGCCGCCGGCGGGTTCTCGCCGCATCCGCTCTCGATCATGGGGTACGAGAGCGCGTTGATCGAGTGGATCATCATCGTCTTCATGTTTCTGGCGGGAGCGAACTTCGCGCTCCAGTACCGGGTGTTGCGTGGCCAGCCCAGGGCTGTGCAGAAGGATGAAGAGCTCCACGTCTACGGCATGGTCGTGCTCGTCGCCGGCCTGGCCATCGCGTTCGCCGTCTGGAGCTCGGTCGGCGACATCGTCACTGCGATCCGGCTCGGCCTGTTCCAGGCAATCTCGATCGTCACGACCACCGGCTATGCCAGCGTGGATTTCGATCTCTGGAGTGATCAGGCGAAGGGCGTGCTGCTCGTGCTCATGTTCGTCGGTGGTTCGGCCGGCTCGGCCGCCGGCGGCCCGAAGATCGTGCGGCACATCCTCATCGCTCGCTACACTGCGCAGGAGCTCAAGCGCACGTTGCACCCGCACGCCGTGCTCCCGGTCAAGCTTGGCGGTCGAGTCGTGCCAGACGACGTCATGCGTGGTGTACTGGTGTTCTTCCTCTTCTATCTGCTGGTCTTCGGCGTTTGCAGCACCATCGTCATCCTGCTCGGTGCCGACCTCGTGACCGGCGTCACCGCGACGATCGCGACGCTGGGCAACATCGGACCGGGGTTCAACCTCGTCGGTCCAATGGCCAACTATGCCGATCTGCATCCGATCAGCAAGATCGTCCTGACCCTTGCGATGTGGGTCGGTCGGCTCGAGGTGCTGACCGTGCTGGCGCTTCTGCGACCGGAGGTCTGGCAGGCGATGAGGTGGCGCGATCGACCCGTCGGGCACTGACCGACGCGGCGCCGGACGAATTGCTACGGCTCGTCAGTCCGAGGCGCCGTCTCGGAGCCGTCGTATATGGTTTCGACGTAGCCGGAACCAGGCGACCACTGGACCCGCCGGGCCGGCAGCCCGTCGCGGCGGCCGGGACGGTGGAAGTAGACGATCATCTCGGCGTAATCGGCCTTGAGCGGCTCGACCAGGATGAGCGCGATGCGCATGGCATCGCGCGGCCGATCCGTCTCGACGTCGATCACGGCCACGTGGTGAGCCGACAGATGATCGACCACTCGCCAGGAGCCCCAGGCCGTGCGGAACGCGGCGGCCTGGCCGCCGGCCGACGAGCCGGGCGTCCAGCCGGCCGGCTCGAACGCCACGGGCGGCGACGAGTCCGTGAGCTGGTGGAAGAGGACCCCGACGCCGATGACCAGCCCGAGCGTCAACGCCCACACGGTGCCGAGGAGGAGTCGTTGCATTCGCCTCGCGGTTCGGAAGAGGGGGCATGATAGCATCCGGCATGGTTCCCACCCTGATCACCGCGGGGTACCATCTCGGTCACGCTGACGTCGGTGTGGGACGTGGTCCGGACATGCTCGCAGGCTGGGCGCGCGCCGATGCGCCGGCGGATCCGCCCGACGTCGTCGCGGTCGCCGCACCGGAACCGGTCGGGCACGAGATCGGCGCCACCTTCGCTCTCAATGCATCGATTGCCTCCATGGTCCGGACCGTCCGCGATAACGGCCGGCTGCCGGTCGTGCTGGCGGGCAACTGCATCAGCTGTCTGGGCACGCTGGCAGGTCTCGCACCCGTCCGGCCGGGCATCGTCTGGTTCGATGCGCACGGCGACTTGAATACCGCCGAGACCACCGAGACCGGCTTTCTGGACGGGACCGCCCTGGCGACCGCGATCGGTCGCTGCTGGCAGACGATCACTCGCGCACTGACTGGTTTCCAGCCGATTCCGGAGGACAACGTGCTGCTGCTGGGCGGCCGATCCCTCGATCCCGGAGGTGGCCCTGATTCGCGAGGCGTCCATCACGCACGTCACGGAAGGGCAGATCCAGGACGCGGGACGCGGCGCCTGCCGAGCGGCGCTCGACGCTCTGCGGTCGCGTACCGACCGGCTCTACGTGCATGTCGACCTCGACGTGCTCGACCCCGACGAGGTGCCGGCCAATCAGTGGCGCGTGCCTGGGGGTCTGGCGGTCACCGACCTCGTCGACGTGGTCGCCGTGCTCGCCGAGCGATTCCGCATCGAGGCGGTGACCGTGGCCGCCTACGATCCCTCATTCGACCCGCGGCAGCGGGCCCGCGAGGCGATCGGCCCGCTGCTCGGCGCCCTGTCCGACGGCTGACCGCGCCTGGGCCTCTCCGATCATGACGAGCTTCCCGGTCAATCAGATTCGCGCTTGTTTTCCGGCGTTGTCGACAGGTGACCGATTTCTGTTCTTCGACAACGCCGCCGGCGCCCAGGTGCCCCAAGCGGTGATCGATGCGATCCAGGACCATCTCTTGAACCGCAACGTGCAGCGTGGCGGCCGGTATCGTCGGTCGCAGGAGATGGACGCCGCCCTGGAGCGGTCGCGCGCGAGCATCGCCGATTTCGTGGGCGCTTCCCGACCCGAAGAGGTCGCGTTCGGACTGAACGCCACCTCGTTCATCAGGAACATCAGCCTCGCCATCGGTCAGACGATGGCGGAGCGGCCCGAGATCGTCGTGACGGAGCTCGATCACGAGGCGAACATCGCTACCTGGCTGGCGCTCGAACGGATGGGTGCCCGGATTCGCTGGTGGCGTGCCTCCGCGGGCGCGCGGCTGGATCCGGCGGCTCTCGACGAACTCCTGTCGGAGCGGACGCGGCTCGTCGCCTGCGCGCTGGCGTCCAACGCCACCGGCTCGACCCTCGCGGTGGCCGACGTCGCCGCTCGAGCGCACGCCGTCGGGGCGGAGGTCTTCGTCGATGCCGTGCACTACGCTCCACACGGACCGATGGACGTGCAGGCGTTCGACTGTGACTATCTGGTGTGTTCCGGCTACAAGATCTTCGGGCCTCACATGGGGTTCCTGTGGGGTCGCTATTCGAGCCTCGAGGCGTTGCCGACATTCAGGGCAGACTTCATCCCTGACCTTCCGCCGTTCAAGCTCGAGGCCGGCACCTTCGTCTATGAGAACGTGATCGGGATGGATGCCGCTCTGACGTACGTTGCCGATCTGGGCCGCCAGATGTCTGACCGCCCGGCGCTCGACAGGCGCGCGGCAATCGTCGGCGGCATGGAAGCCATTCGGGATTACGAGCAGGTGCTCTCAAGAGCGCTCCTGAGGCTTCGCGATCGCGTCCCTGGCCTGACCGTGCACGGCATCGCCGATCCCGATCGCGTCGACGAGCGCACGCCCACGCTCCTGTTCACGCTCGATGGCGTTGCCCCGGCGGTCGTCACCGAGCATTTGGCCGGCGAGAACATCGGCGTCCGGGATGGCCACATGTACGCGCCCCGCCTCATTCGGCGAATGGGCCTGTCGGTGGACACGGGAGCCGTTCGGGCCTCGCTCGTGCACTACAACACGCTCGAGGAGATCGACCAGATGGGCGATGCGCTCGTGGGCCTCGCGAGGCGGGCATCGTGAGGCGACTGCCCGGTCGGTGACGGTGACGAGATGGCGAACTGGAGCCACGAATGACGACACCCGATGGAGACCACGCGGGCGTGATCGCACCGCCCCCGCTGATCTTCCTGGCGTCGTGCCTCGCGGGTCTGGCGGTTGACTGGTGGTGGCCGGTCCGCCTCGGCGCCGAAGGCACCCCGCGATGGATCGGCATGACGCTCGTGGCCCAGGCTTCAGGGCCAGAGCTCAGGTTTCAGGGGCGGCCTCTCGGACGGCGAAGAAGGAGATCGGAATGACTCGAAGCCTCGTCTGGCGCTTGGTACTCGCAGCGGGCATTGTGGCACCCATCGCAGCCCAGGAGCTGGGCCCCGCCAGCGGCACGCTCGTGATCGTCGGCGGCGCGATGAAGGACCGCGCGATCGTCGAACGCTTCTTCAGGGCAGCCGGTGGGCTCGATGCGCCCGTCGTCGTGATTCCCACCGCAGGCGGCGCCGAGGAATACGACCAGTACTGGAGCGGGCTGCGCATCTTCAAGGAGGCGGGTGCGACGAACTTGACCGTGCTGCACACCACCGATCCGGACGTGGCCAATACGGAGGCCTTCGCCGAAGCCATTCGGGAAGCTCGCGGCGTCTGGTTCGGCGGTGGTCGGCAGTGGCGCCTCGTCGACGCCTACATGAATACGAAAGTGCACGACGAGCTATGGGCCCTGTTGAACCGGGGCGGCGTGATCGGCGGCTCGTCGGCCGGCGCGACCATTCAGGGCGAGTATCTCGCGCGAGGCGACACCGAGACGAACACCATCATGATGGGCGACCACGAGGAGGGACTGGCATTCCTGAAGGGTGTCGCCATCGACCAGCATCTGCTGCGACGCAACCGGCAGTTCGACCTTCTGGAGATCATCGACGCGAAGCCCGAGCTGCTCGGCATCGGGATCGACGAAGATACGGCGATCATCGTCCAGGGGGATCGGTTCGAGGTGATCGGCCAAGGCTATGTGGCCATCTACGACCACGAGCGGCAGCTCGATTCGGGCGGCCTGTTCTATCTGCTGGCGCCCGGCGACCGCTTCGACCTGAAGACACGCGACGCCTCCCGCCCACGGAACGACTCGCAGCCGCTGGACCGGGTCGTCGCGAAGCCCTGGCCGCTGCAGCGCTGACGGCAAGCGCTCTCATGCGACCTCCGACCTCGGGCCTCCGATCCCCGACCTCGGGCCATCTATCCTCGGCCCCCGATCCCCGACCTCCGGTCCCCGACCCCCGGCCCCCGATCCCCGATCCTGCCGGCTCCGCCGAGCTGCAGAGCGTCACGCGTGCGTTCGACGGTGTCGTGGCGGTGGACAGACTCGACCTCACCGTGAAGGGTGGTGAGTTCCTCTCCGTTCTCGGTCCTTCGGGTTGCGGGAAGACGACGACGCTCCGCATGCTGGCGGGCTTCGAGCGGCCCGATGAGGGACGGGTGTGGCTTGCCGGCGTCGATGTGACCGACGTGCCGCCCTACCGCCGCGACGTCAACACGGTGTTTCAACACTACGCGCTGTTCCCGCACATGACCGTAGCCCAGAACGTGGCCTACGGGCTTCGGCAGCGCGGCGTGACGGGGACGCCGCTGCGGAGCGCCGTCAACGAGGCGCTCGAAATCGTCAGCATGCAGAGCATGGCTGTGCGGCGTCCGGCGCAGCTCTCCGGCGGCCAGCAGCAGCGTGTGGCGCTCGCACGGGCGCTGGTGAATCGTCCCGCGGTGCTCTTGCTCGACGAGCCGCTCGGTGCGCTGGATCGGGGCCTGCGTGATCGGATGCAGACGGAGTTGAAGCAGCTTCAGACTCTGCTCGGCATCACATTCGTCTACGTCACCCACGACCAGGATGAAGCGCTGACGATGTCCGACCGGGTGGCGGTGATGCAGCACGGCCGAATCGTTCAGCTGGGTACGCCAGAGGAGATTTACGACCGTCCCGCGACCCCGTTCGTCGCCGGGTTCGTCGGACGCCAGAACTTCCTGCCCGGCCGGATCGAGCCCGACGGACTGTCCCTGCGCGGACCCGGATGGCTCGTCCGCGCCGATGCCGCAGGAGAGGACGCGGTGGCAGGGCAACCCGGCGTCGCCGCGATCCGCCCCGAGTCGATCGAGCTGTTGCCGACCGGGACGACAACACCCGACCAGGTGAACGCTGTCGCCGGGGTCATCACGGCCCGCGCCATCGCGGGCGATGCGGAGCAATTCGTCGTTCAGACGAGTCCTGATTGCCAGATCACCGCGCGGCGTCTTCGCCACGCCACGACAGGGCTGCCGACCGGGACGAGCGTCTGGTGCCGCTGGCCGACGTCTGCCGTCCGCCTGTACGGCTCCTCTCCGGATGCGACTACCGAGCGAAGTGCCGATGCGGACCATGCCAGCCCTGCTGAGCCATGACCGAGCAAATGACTAGAAGCGGTTTCACAACCTTGGCCGACATCCTGCGCGCCCGTGCGTACGTAGCGCGCCGGCTTTAGCCAAGCGGCAGCGTCACGCGGGGTCGAGATCCGCTCGGCTGCCCCTCGGCTTCGCTCGGGAGGATCAAGCCTTCGCGCTACGAAACTGTTGTGTTTCAGCCGCGGAGTCGAACTACGGGAAGCGAACGTAGAACGCAGAACGCAGAACGCAGAACGTAGGACGGTTGTGCAACCGGTTCTACGGAATGCCTAGCAATGACTGAGCCAGTCCAGATCAACGCTCTCGTGCCGGCCAACCTGGTCCGGCGATTGAATCGGCGCCGGTTCCTCGAATCGTGCGCCGCCCCTGCGGCGCTGGGTCTCGGGGCGCTCGCGTGCTCAGCGCCGGGAACCCAGGATGCAGCGAGCCAGTCCGGAAACGGCACGCTGTCGCTCTATACTTGGGCGGAGTACGTCGATCCTCGCAACGCTGCGCAGTTCGGCAATGCCGGCGGCGTGGCCGTGCGCCTCGACGTGTACGAGTCCGACGAGGCGATGATGGCCAAGCTCGAGCTGGCGGGCGCCGGCGCGGGATACGACCTCATCGCACCCAGCACCCGTTTCCTTCCGCAGCTGGTCCGGCTGGGACTGATCCAGAAGATCGATCGCAGCCGCATCCCGAACTTCGACAACCAGGCGCCGGGGATTCTCGCACTCAAGAACGAGGCAGGCGGCGACCCCGGCGGCGAGTACTCGGTGCTCAAGGACTGGGGGTCGACCGGATTCGTGTACGACGCTCGGGTCATCCGCGAGGAACTCCACGACTGGGCGGACTTCATGCGCGTCGCGGCCCGGGACGGTGTCAGCGGTCTCGTCTCCGTCCTTAGCTCGCCCGCGGACGTGCTCGGCCTCGTCTTCTGGCGGGATGGCATCGACTGGCGCACGACCGACCCGGATCACCTCGATCATGCCGAGCGGGTGCTGCTCGCCGAGCTAGCACCGCATCTCAAGGCCTTCGACGGCTTTCCGGCCGTGAGCATGCTGGCAGGGGAGTATGTGCTCTCCCAGGCCTGGAACGGCGATGCGCGCCATGCGGTCATCGAGGACCCCGAACGATACCGATGGGTGCTCGGCGCCCCTGCTGCCGAACTGTGGATCGATGCCTGGGCGCTGCTGACCGCGGCGCCGAATCCTGACGCGGCATATGGCTGGCTCGACTTCATCCTGCGGCCGCAGATCTCGGCGCGCGAGATCGAGTTCCACGGGTACAACACGGGTGTCGTCGGGGTCGAGGCCTATCTACCGCCCGACTTGCCCGCCCGCGATGTCGTCTTCTTCACGGAGGAGGAGATGTCACGGCTCGTCCCGGGTGCCGTCAACGAGGCCCAGGATCGCATCGTCGAGATCAACAACCGGCTGAAGGTGGCCGCCGGCAGGACATGACCGGCAGGACATGAGACAACGCGATCGGTGGTGGGACGGTATCGGGGCGGCACTGCCGGCCACGATCTGGTACGCCATCTTCTTCGTGGCGCCGTTGTCGATCATCGTCGTCTACAGCTTCGGGTACAAGCCGCCGAGCGGGACGGCGGAAGCCTCGATTGGCCTGGACCGACTCTCGCTCGATAGCTATCGAGCCACGGCGACGCCGCTCTTCGCCGAGCTGTTTGTCCGGACGATGCGGACGGCCATGCTCGGCACTGGCCTGTGTCTGCTGGTCGCCTTTCCCGTGGCCTACGTGCTTGCGACGCGCGTGCCGCGTCGATGGAGGCCCCTCGCTCTCGCCGCGGTGATCGTGCCGTTCTGGACGAGCTTCCTGCTGCGAACGTTCGCCTGGCGGATCCTGCTCGCCGGGAACGGGCCGGTGTCGGAGGCGCTGCAGGGACTCGGTCTGCTGCCTGGGCCGCTCCGGCTGCTCGACACGCAGACCGCCGTCCAGTTGGGCGTCGTGTACAACTATTTGCCCCTCATGATCTTCCCGATCTTCGCGGCCCTGGACCGCGTGGATCCGGCGCTGCGGCAGGCGAGCATGGATCTGGGAGCTGGCCGCATCACCACGTTCCTCAGGATCACGTTGCCGCTCGCCATGCCGGGAGTGGCCGCCGGCCTGGCCATCGTGTTCATCCCGCTTGCCGGGGAGTATGTGACGCCCGCGATTCTGGGCGGCGTGCGAGGCGCGATGGCCGGGAACCTGATTGCCAGCCAATTTCTCGAGGCGCAGAACTGGGCGCTCGGAGCCGCGCAAGCCGTGACGCTGGGTGCGCTCATCCTCACTACGGTGAGTGTGGCCTGGGGAGCGGGGGCAATCGCACAGTACATGTATCGTCGCCTGGATGAGCGGGCTCTGGAGTCGCGAGGATGACGGGCCCACGATCTCGCGCAGACGGCCTCCTCTGGTTGTGGGCGGCTGCGGTCGTGGGATTCCTGTATCTGCCAATTCTGGTCGTCATCGGATCGTCGTTCAATACGGGGCGCTTTCTCTTGAACTGGGACGGGTTCGGCACCGCCGCCTACGCGAGTGCGCTCGCCAACGGCGCCATCCGCGATGCCATCCTCCTGTCGTTGCGAGTGGCACTCACCACCGCGGGGCTCTCGGTCGTACTCGGAGGATTCGCCGGTCTGGCGTTGGCGCGGCGGCCGGGCCGGTGGGGGAGACCGTTCGGTGCGAGCCTGATGTTGATTCTGGTCGCCCCCGAGATCATGGTGGCGGTTGCGTATCTGATCTTCTTCGTTCGCATCGAGCTGACGTGGGGTGTCGCGCGGCTTGTCGTGGCGCACTCGATCTTCGGGTCGGCCGTCGTGGCGCTCATCGTGCGCGCCCACGTTCTTGGCCTGGACGAAGCCCTCGAGGAGGCAGCCGCCGATCTGGGCGCTTCGCCCTCGCGCGTGTTCCTTGAGATCACGCTCCCCCTGATGACGCCGGCCCTGATCGCCGGTGGTCTGCTCGCCTTCACCTTCAGCCTGGACGATGTCGTCATCGCGTCGTTCGTGTCGACGTCGGGCTCGACGACGTTGCCCGCGTACATCTTCTCGTCGTTGCGGACCGGCCTGAAGACAGAGCTCGCCGGCATGGCGACCTTGGCACTCGCCGTGACGCTCCTGGCCCTTGGGCTGACGGCGGTGGTGCTGCGGCGACGGGGCACGCGCGTCGGCGTCGTCGGCAGTGTGAGCAGCCTGACCGGTTGACAGGGAGCTGCTATGATGGCGCACTCGCACGCATGGTGCCGTGTGCTCGAGAGGAGAGGGCTCGTGAAAGTGATGTTCGGGGCGGTCCTTGCTGCTGCGTTGATCTGGAGCGTGGGGTGCAGTGCGATGCCGGAAGAGAGTGCCGACACCACGTCGATGGACGAGGCCTCCACCGAGACGGAGCGAACGTTCGACGACGACGTCGAGCTGCTGCGAGAGCAGACATCCGTGGTGGTCCTTGGCAGCGGACCTGACTCGGCGAGGCTCGTCGTCGTCCCGGCCTGGCAGGGACGTGTGATGACCAGCACCGCCGGCGGCGCGGCCGGGGTGAGCTTCGGCTGGATCAACTACGACCTCGTCGCATCCGGGGAAGTGCAGCCGCACATCAATGCGCTCGGCGGCGAGGATCGGTTCTGGATGGGTCCAGAAGGCGGACAGTTTTCGATCTTCTTCGCGCCAGGCGATCCGTTTGATCTCGAGCACTGGCAGACGCCACCGGTGATCGACACCGACCCGTACTCCGTGGTCTCGCTGGGTGGGTCCGAGGTCGTCCTCCAGCGGGAGGCGACGCTGACGAATTACAGCGGCACGGAGTTCCAGGTCCGGATCGATCGGACCGTGCGTCTGCTGACCGTTCCTGAGATCGCGACCGCTCTCGACGTCTTCGTCTCGGTAGATCTGGACGCCGTCGCGTTCGAGTCGGTCAACACCATCACGAATATCGGTGACACGGCATGGACCAAGGAGGCTGGTCTGTTGTCGGTCTGGATCCTCGGCATGTTCAAGCATTCGCCTGAGACGACCGTGGCGATTCCGTTTCAGCCGGGACCCGAATCCGAGCGCGGTCCGGTCGTGAACGACGAGTACTTCGGCAAGGTGCCCTCCGATCGCTTGAAGGTGGGGGAGGGAGTCCTGTATTTCAAGGGCGATGGCCAGTACCGCAGCAAGATCGGCCTCAGCCCGCGGCGCGCGCGACCCGTTGCCGGTAGCTACGACGGGCAGCGGGGCGTCCTGACCCTGGTCCAGTATACCCAGCCCGAGGGTGCGATGGACTACGTGAACTCGATGTGGGAGATCCAGGACGAGCCGTATGCCGGCGATGTGGTGAATAGTTACAACGATGGCCCGGCCGAGCCTGGCGCGACGTCGCTGGGTCCCTTCTACGAGCTCGAGACCTCCTCACCCGCGGCCATGCTTGGGCCCGGAGAGGCGCTCACTCATGAGCACCGGACCATTCATCTCGTCGGCTCTCCAGAGATGCTGGACGGCATCGCACGAAGTGTGCTCGGCGTCGGGATCGGGGAGATCGCGGATGCGCTGGAGTAAGGCGTGCGGCGGTGTCGCGTCTTGACATCGCCTGGAGGCTGCATCATCTGCATACCCGTTGGTGAAAGCCGCGTGGCTTGTTGATGGCCGGCGTCCGCCTGCGTCGAGATCGTTCCGCGCGCCTCTTTGGGCTTGCTCCGCTCAAAGGAAGGCGCATCCTCCGCTCAGCTGCGCGACTTGACGGTGCACGATTTGGCAACTCATAATCTCGATGGGGGTTCGAATGATCGGATTCAGGAAACCGCGGTGGCTGACGGCAGCGCTGACGGTCGGGCTGCTGGCAGCGTGTCTCCCGACGGTGGAGGCAGATTACGCGCCGAAGTGGTCGGACGAGCAGCTCGTAGGGTTTTCGGAGCTCGTTCTGTCGGGGCGCGTTGTGCGAACGGCCCCGGCATACGACCCAGACGTCCCCTTCCTGTACACCTACGTCACGCTCGAGGTCGACCAGGTGTTGAAGGGGTATGTGTCCGAGCAGCAGGTGGTGCTCAAGCAGCTGGGAGGCACGCTGGGCGGGGTCACCAACTACGTCGGGGGGCAGCCCAGGTTCGGGGTCGGCGAGACTGTTCTCGTCTTTCTCGAAGTTCGACCGAGGGATCGCTCGCTGTATACGACGGCGCTCTGGCAAGGCAAGTGGTCGGTCTCCGTGGACCCGGTTGTACGTCGTCAGACCAATCCGGTCCATTGAGTCTGTTTATTAAGAGAGACTTTCTGCGGGCTCGCCGCCTTCGGCGGCATGTGTAGATTCTCTCGTTTCCGTTGTACCAACGTCCTCCGTTTGATCGCCTCACGCCGGGCAAGGATCGTCGACCGCCGTCCTTCATAGACGTCGGCCGGCGTCACGTTCGCCAAGGCCTCGTGGAGACGGCGGTGATTGTAGTCGTCGACGAAGCGGGCGACGGCTCGTTCCAGTTCCCAGGGGCTGTAGTACTTCTCAAGCTTGACCACGTTCTTCATCGACCGATGGTACCGTTCGATCTTGCCTTGCGTCATCGGATGATACGGCGCCCCGCGCGTGTGCGCGAGCTGATGGCTCTCCAGATAGTCCGCCAGTTCCCGCGAGACGTAGCACGGGCCGTTGTCGCTCAAGAGCCGTGGGCGATGGACGACCCGCACCCGATCGATACCGGTCTTCGCGCGGGCCAGGTCGAGCGTCTCCATCACGTCTGACGCCTGCATCGACGTCCGCAGCATCCAGGCGACGATGTAGCGTGAGTAATCATCCAGCACCGTCGACAGGTAGTACCAGCCCCAGCTGACCACGTGCAGGTAGGTGAAGTCCGTCTGCCAGAGTTCATTGGGGCAATGCGTCGGATGCTGAAACGTCTTAGCGGCCGACAGCACCACGAAGGCCGGGCTCGGAATCAAGTCGTACGCCTTGGGGATCCGATAGACGCTTGATTCCGAGAGAAAATGGCCTTCCCGGTCCGTGAACTGCCAGGCCAACTCGCGCGGCGAACGTTCCGGGTCGGCCAACGCGGCGTCGACCACCTGCTCGCGGACGCGAGGTGGGATCCGATTCCAGTACCGGCGGGCCGTGGACGACTGGGGCGCCAAGCCGGCCGGCCCGGCGATGCGGTACCGTCGATACCAGGCGTAGAACGTGGACCGATGGACGCGCAGCTCCCGCAACGTCTGCCGCACCGACAGGTCCGAGCCCTCCACGAGCCGGATGAGTTCGATCTTCTCGGCCGCCGTCCGTCTCACGTAACGTCCTCCGAGTCGGAGGCCGTCACGTTTTTTTTGAGCAGGCGGTTCTCAAGCACGATCTCGGCCACGACCTGCTTGAGTTGCGCATTCTCCTTGCGCAGATCGCTGACGTCAGTCGAGGTCGCTTCGCGCGTCGTGTCCCCGACCAGCCGCTTCTTCCCCGCCTCGAGAAACTCCTTGCTCCAGCGGTAATACAGATTCGGATTCAGCCCTTCACGACGACACAGCGTCGCGATGCTTTCCTCACCTCGCAAGCCCTCGAGGACGATCCGAATCTTCTCTTCGGCGGAAAAGCGTCGCCGGGTCTTCCGGCGGATGTCCTGAACGACCTTCTCGGCAGACTTTGCGTGGCTCATGGGGACCTCCTCCCCTGGCAGCAAAGTCTCTCTTATCTCACAGCCTCAAACGGTCCACAATGGTTTGACCCCGCACAGTCGGGAGGCGTCAGTGACACGAGAATCCCTATCTGGCCCACCGTGTAGTCGGTCGACAGCGTGTCGGCTGGTCGTGGCGGCATCGTTCCTCGCGGTCGCGGCGCTGGCAGCCGTTGTGCCGCGGGCTGTTCTTCAGGCGCAGGACCAGACGCTCCGCGGGATCGTCATCGATGACGCCGGCGTCCCCCTCGAAGCCGCCATCGTGCAGATCGAGGACGGCCCGGGGAGCGTCCTCGGATCGGTCGAGACGGATGAGGCCGGAGAGTTCAGCGTTCCCGGGCTCGCGTCGGGCAGCTATCGGGTGACGGTCGAGCGGGGCGGCTTCGTCCGATTCACGCGACAGATTCGCGTCCCGACGCGCACCGATGCGCCGCTCAGGATCGTGCTGCAACCAGCCCTTCTGTCAAGCGAGAGTCCGGCGACGGACGAACGGCCGAACACGAGGGGTGGTCCGAGAGGCACGCCAGCCAGCGAGTCAGACGATCGGGTCGTCGAGGTGTTTTACGCGACCGATCGTGCTCCCACGCGGACACCGGGTGTGTTCACGTCCAGGCGCCGGTCGGGGGACGGGCTGAGCTACGGCTCGATCGAGGTCAGCATCCCGCCCGAGGATCAGCATCAGCTCGCCGGGGTCGAACGGCCTCGGTGGCTGAAATTCTGGGGTCGCGAAAACCGCGACCGGTACTTCGTCATCATCAATCGTCGGAGGCTCCCGCGCGACGGGTTCTTTGGAGAGGTTGGCGCCGCGGTCGACCGGTCGACGCGGAAGGAGGCGTTCATCTTCATCCACGGCTTCAACGTGTCGTTCGACAAGAGTGTCTACCGTACCGCGCAGATCGCCCATGACCTCGGCTTCGAGGGTGCACCGATCCTCTACAGCTGGCCGACGCGCGAACTCTTTTCATCGATCGGCTCAGTGTTTCCTCGGTTGACGTACTACCAGTCAATGGACGAGAACGACAAGTCGTCGCTGATCCTGAGAGGATTTCTCGGGGACGTCGCGAGCAGGTCGGGCGCGGACATCGTTCACGTCATCGCCCACAGCATGGGGAATCGAGCGCTGGTGAACGCTCTGGACGGCATGGCCACCGGTGATAGGCCATCGTTCAATCAGATCGTCCTGACCGCTCCGGACATTGACGCGGTTCGCTTCCGACAACTGGCCGCCAAGGTGAAATCCCATGCCGAGCGCGTAACGCTCTACGTTTCGTCCGAGGATGAGGCCCTTCAAGCCTCGACCGGACTCCATGATTATCGGAGGCGAGCCGGTGACTCCGAGGGCGACGAGGTCCTTGTCGTCGACGGGATCGATACCGTGGACGCCTCGGCGGCCAAGACGGATATGCTCGGGCACAGTAACAGCCCGCAGATCATTCTGGACATCCTCCATATGTTTCGGGACAGGACGCCCCCCGAAGAACGCTCGCTGCTCAAGCGCGCCCCGAACGCTGGGGGTAACTACTGGGAACTGCTGGCGCAGCAGTAGGGGCGTTCGTGCCTGGGCGTACGTAGCGCGCGGGCTTCAGCCAAGCGCCAGGGTCGCACTGGTCCGAGATCCGCTCGGCTAAAGCCGTCGCGCTACGGATGTCATTCTCTATCTGTTCCAGTTCGCTCGTCGTGCGCTCGGACGCCATGGGCGAAGGAGCCCGGAGCCTGCGTTCACCGATCTGTCAGCAGTCGGCCGCCTCTGTACAGGAGGTAGAAGGCGACCATCTGGATCACGTGGTACAGGTCGTTGTGGTTGAACTGCGGGTGCAGCGAGACGCCCGCGGCCTGGACACCGGCGGCCGCAACCGAGAGCGCGATTCCCGCCAGGATCCATCGCGCCGGCTCGGCCGACGGGGACGATCCCGCGCCTCTCGCGCGAAGGGCCCATAACTCGATGCCGAAGATCACCGCCAGCGAAGGTGCATAGTCGATGATGACGTACCGAAACTGGTTGTGCGTCGCCATCCACACGGCGTAGAGGGCGAACTTTAGCCCCGCCAGGGCCACTACCGTTCGCTTCCAGGCGCCCTCCAGCTCAGCGACGGCAACCGCCGACACCATCAGAAAACCTGCAGCGCCGATTGCCCACACGGTGAGCTTCCAGAGCGCCGCCAACGTCTCCGCGTCGAGGTGGAGCGTGAGACCGTGGAACGTGCCGCCAGTCACGGCGGCCGCCGTCGTGGCGAAGAATGCCCCAGCCCACAGCCGGACCGACCGCGAGCCTTCCTCGGGATGTCGCCACAGCCGCAGCCCGAGCACCAGGCATACGGCGCCCAGCAGGTAGTCGGTCGCCATCGTCATCGGTTCGGTGATCTGCACGTGGACCCGATTATAGCGAAGGCCAACCACAGGCTGCCGCGAAGCCCGCGATGTGTCTGATCACTGAACCATGAGTGGAACCGCACCACTCTTGTAGCCCGATCCGGACTTCGGGATGACTGGGAACTGTTGACCGAAACTGTTGCGGCAGTTGCCCGTACCTCGGTGGTCGAGGACACACGCGACGGTTGTGCTGTTCCCGTTGTTGACGATGACCGTGAAATTCAACTGCCCTCCAATTACGCCGCCGATGTTCGTCGGCGCCATTCCCCCGAAGATGAGACCGTCGATTCCGCACGGAACCGCACTTACCCCATAGACACTGCTGTAGTTCTGCCCGAGGCTCTGAATGTTCAATTGAAACTCGTCACAGAATCCAACAGCCGCGAGCGTGAGGACGCCCGAAAAAAACCGCTCACCGTCTGTTGCGCTTGCCTGAGCGGTTCTCGAGGTCATCGAAAAGGTCGTGGCGACGAGAACCGCCGCGACGGTGAAGGAGACGAGCAGCCATCGTCTAGACACTGGTACCTCCAATGATCAAGTTGTCGTAAGCAGCGCCTTTATACCACGCGTCTCGACGCGACTGTGGCTAGGGTCAGCAGATTGGGATCGGGAGGAGAGGAGCGCCACCGCTGGCGCGCGTTACACGTCCACGAGCTGCAATCCTTGCTTCCGAAATAGCGCGACGACATCGCCCAGCTTCTCGAGGGCGATCGCATGTTTCAGATAGTAGCGGAACGCTTTCACTGCCGTCGTGCCCGGCAGGTCCGGTCCCAGGTCGTTGCGCAGGAACACGGCGTTGGTTCCCGTTCGATCGGTGAGCAGGAGTCGGTAGTCTTGCTGCTCGGCCAGGCGACACAGTGCCGCTAGCGAAGCACCATAGTAGTGACGACGATGCCCGGCGGTCGCTCGCGAGAAGTCCGGCGTGTCCGGAACAGTCACCGAGAGGTCGGGCCCGAACGCCGAGTTGTACTCGGTGACGATGACCCTCGGGCGATGTACGTCGGTGATCGCCTTCATGACCCAGTAGTCCGTGCTGTCGATGTCGACGCTGAGCAGATCGAACTCGTTGGGGATGCCGTGCTCGGCGAGCAGTCCGACGACGGTTCGGCTATCCACGCGAGTCTGGACCACCGCCACGCTCGACGGGTCGAAACGGCGCCGGGCTATGCGAATGAGGCGATCGGCCATGTCCACCATGAGTCCCGACCACCCGCATTCGCGAGCCAGAAAGCCGGAGTTGCCTCCGTTGTCGCCACAGCCGATCTCGACGAACCGCCGGCTCGTCACACCGATGTCCTGGAACAGTGCGTAGAGGAGGCCGTCCTCCTCGTGCTGTGAGGAATACCCGAAGCGACGCTTGTCGATCCTTGCGATCGGGTCACCCAGAGGGTCGACGAGCAGTCGTTCGCGCAGCAGCGCGGCTACCTGGCTCTGGAGCACCGTCACCTGCTCCTGCACTTCCTTGATCGTCTTCAGCACCCGGTCGACGCGCTCATCCGTGGTCTCGGTAGGCTTCATCTGCAATTCTTCTGTTGGTCGGGCCTGTCTGCGTCTGATCTGACTTGGACCGTCAGGGCTCCAGCCAGGGGGTGGCCGTGGACGGTGCCCGGCCGGCTTCGACGAGTGGGCAGTATAATCGAGCCCGTTAGCCTCCACCTCGTGATCCAAGACCCGAACCCGTGCAACAGATTACCGATTCCATCTCGTGTCCCTACTGCGGGGAGGTCGTCGAGGTTCTGGTCGATCCGTCCGTGCCGTCGCAGGAATACGTGGAAGATTGCGAGGTGTGCTGTCGCCCGATCACGTTGACGGTCGAGGTTGACGGAGAACAGGCGGTCGTCTCCGCCAGGGGGGAGGACGAGTAGCCGCCGTCACGAGAGGGCCTCTCTGACAGGTACACGCGATGCGGCTCGGGCGGCAGCCGCCGAGCACGGCAGGGCAGGGCAGATCATCGCTTCTCCTCACGACGGACACGGACGTGACTTTTGGGCCTCCGGCAGGTCAGTAAGGGTACCGGCGCCACCAGATCGCGTTCTGGCCTTGGCGACAATGGGGGCACTCTGGCCGAGTGACGGAGAGTCCGACGGGACGAGCCGTGACCAGGGAGGTCGACGTGGCCATCCCGGTACGAGGAGCTGGAAATGACTGCTACGATATTCGGTTCGTCGGCATGGTCAGAAGGAGAGACGGCAGTTGAGGACCAGGCCCTGCCGGCCGAGGACTTCGGAGGCGCGCTTCGGCGCGTGCGGGAGAGTGAAGGAATCTCCCTACGCGAAATCGCCGACGAAACCAAGATTTCGGTCTCCGTGCTCGAGGCCCTCGAGCGCAACGATGTATCCCGTCTACCCGGCAGCGTCTTCTCACGAGGCTTCGTCCGCTCCTATGCGCAGCAGGTCGGGCTCGATCCGGAGCGGGCGGTCCAGGAATTCATCGAGCGTTTTCAGCCCGATGACACCGCCCACGGCACGGCGCACACGGCAGAGTCCGATCTGGCCCAGGATCTCGAGTCCCGTCGGCAGATCGTCGGCGTGGCTCTGCAGCTTGCCGGCATCAGCCTCCTGCTCGCGGCAGCCGTCCTCTTTTTCCTGTGACCGCAGGGACGCCAGCCGACCCAGCGGCGCCGGCGTGCTACCGTCATCCATCAACAAGGAGAGAGACGTGAAAAAGTTCATGTTGCTGCATGTCGGATTCGAGAAGCCAACCCCCGAGATCATGAAGGCCTGGGGTGCGTGGTTCGCGTCGATTGCCGACCGGACGGTCGATCAGGGCGGCTTCGGTGGTGCCAGGGAGATCTCGAGCGCCGGAACCAGGGACTTGTCGTGGGGTATGGAGTCCATCACCGGTTACAACATCATCGAGGCGGAGTCACTCGACGAGGCGGAGAAGATCGCGAAGGACTGCCCATACATCGCGAGCATCAGAGTCTACGAACTCAGGTCGATGTAGGCAGCGCTCACAGAGAGGCGTCTCCTCGGATGCCTCTTTGTGTCAGCGCCGGCCGCCTGGCGCCGATGCGATTCAAGAACCTTCCCACTCGGTGGCGGTCGTCCGGGATGTGCCAGTGCGCGTTTTCCCGTAGAAAATCTGCCCGCCGTCGTGCGCCGTGTAGTCCTCCTGTCTCCGTGACGAAGCCTGACGTTGCCAGGTGACTCCGGCCGTGCCGCCGCGCCGGGCGTCTGAATCAGATGGAAAGAGAGGTCCATCATGAAGCAGGCGAACTTGAACGACACCAAACACCGGCAGCCTCGGGTCCGGACGGTCCTCGTGGCGGCGGTGGGGGTCCTCGCCCTGTCGGCCACGGCCGCGGTGCTGGCCCTGGCACCGATGGAACCGCAGGCCGGGCCGAGGGGCGGACGTCTCGCGATCGATGACGACCGACGCCCCCTGCTGCGTCTCGGGGGCGGAGCCGGTCGCCTCGACGCGTCAGTACGGGACATCGCCGCATCGGAGGCGGAGGCGTCCGGGCTGCCGACGCAGGCCGGAGTGATCATCACCAGCGTCCGCCCGGAGGGCGCGGCCGACGCCGCGGGCCTTCAGCAGGGCGATATCCTGATGGAGTTCGATGCGATACCGGTGCGGAGCGCCCGCCAGCTCGCCCGAGTGGTGAGCGAGACGTCTGTCGGGCGGAGCGTACGGGCCGTGGCCTGGCGGGCAGGACAGCGCGTCGAGGTGCCGATAGAGCTGCGCTCCCGCTCAGGCTTCGACTTCGATCATCTCGACGCGATGCTCGGCCGGTTCGATGTCACGATGCCGGACGTCAGGCTGCCTGACATGGACATCGATGTGCGCCTCGGCCCGGGTCGGCTCGGTGTCGGCGTGCAGGCTCTCGGCGATCAGCTTGCGGGGTACTTCGGCGTCGAGCATGGCGTCCTCGTCACCAGCGTGCGCGACGGCTCACCCGCGTCGCTGGCCGGAATCGCCGCCGGTGACGTGATCACCGCCGTGGACGGCGGCCGGATAGACTCGGTCTCCGACTTGCGTCGGGCCGTGGACCGGGCAGGAACCGCCGCGACGGTCGACGTCGTGCGTGACCATGAATTCCGTTCTGTCTCCGTCGAGTTGGGTCGCGGTGATCGCCAGTCTCGCGGTCGCCCGATCTAACGAGGGTCCGATCGGGCAAGTCCTGCGGGGCGGAGGAAACTGCGGCTCGTGCGACCGTCGAGCGGTTCGTTGTGGTGCTGACGGCACATGCGCAGGCCGCCAGACGGTATAATTCCGCCACACGTTCACGTCCCGTCGGCCAACATGTAGCCATGTCGCTCGAATCCGGCACACGCCTCCGTCTGCTCGGCGTAGCCGCTCGGATGCCACGAGTCCGTCTGGTCCTCGTGACCGTGCTCCTGTCGCCACTCTCGCTGTTCGGATCCGATGCTTCGGCTCAGCTCGTGTTCCCGCCGGGCCGACCCGCCGACGATCCGGCAGTCGTCACGATCGTGGGACCCGCGGCTCCCGTGCCGCCGGCGGTCGTCGCTCGGGACGATCAGGGCCGCGTCACCATGCGGGCCTCTCGCCTCGACGAGCCGCTCGTGGTGGATGGCCGGCTGGCCGATGCCGTCTACGGCACCATTCCCCCGGTCAGTGGCTTCATTCAGCAGGAGCCGCGGTCCGGGGAGCCGGCCACCGACCAGACTGACGTCTGGATCCTGTTCGACGACGAGAATGTGTACGTTTCGGCGCGCTGCTGGGATAGCCAGCCGCAGCGGATCGTCACCAATGAGCTGCGGCGGGGGAATGTGGGCATTGCGCGGGGAGACAACCTGACGGTCGTGCTGGATACGTTCTACGACCGACGCAACGCCTACTTCTTTCAGACCAATCCGCTCGGCGGAATCTCGGACTCGCTCGTCACGGACGAGCGCAACGAGAACATCGACTGGGACACGGTGTGGGACGTGCAGTCGGCGCGCTCAGACGACGGGTGGAGCGTGGAGATCACGATCCCGTTCAAGTCGCTGCGCTACAAGCAAGGCGGTGAGCAGATCTGGGGAATCAACGTGCGTCGGATCATCCAGTGGAAGAACGAGCACTCCTACCTGAATCCCGCACCGCCGGCCTACGGGCGCAGAGCCATCATGAAGCTCTCCTCGGCCGCGACCCTGGTCGGCCTCGAGGCGCCTCTGCGCTCGACAAATCTCGAGCTGAAGTCGTATGGCATTGCCTCGCTCACGACCGATACCAGCACGGCGCCGCCGCTCTCGAATCAGTTCGCGGGCGACGGGGGCCTCGATCTGAAGTACGGGCTGACGCGGGGACTGATCGCCGACTTCACCTACAACACCGACTTCGCCCAGGTGGAGGTGGACGAGCAACAGGTCAACCTGACTCGCTTCAGTCTCTTCTTTCCTGAGAAGCGACAGTTCTTTCTGGAAGGACGGGACATCTTCAGCTTCGGCGGCACATCGCCCCGATTCTCGGGCCTCAGCGGGGTTGGCGACGCGCCGATCATCTTCTTCACCCGCCGGATCGGATTGAGCGAGGGGCAGCCGATTCCTATTCTCGGTGGTGGCCGGGTCACCGGCCGAGCGGGACCGTACACGATTGGAGCCTTGAGCATCCAGACCGACGCCGATCGCGATGCAGGGGTGGCCGGGACGAATTTCTCCGTGCTCCGCCTCAAGCGCAACGTCCTCAGCCGAAGCTCGATCGGCATGATTGCGACGCATCGGTCCCGCTCGCTGGATGGGCCCGGCTCGAATCAGGCCTTCGGCGTCGATGGCGCGTTCGCGCTCTTCTCGAACCTGTTCATCGACGCGTATTACGCCAGGACGATTGCGGAAGGCCGGACGGGCAACGACGCGAGCTATCGGGCGAAGGTGGAGAACCTGGGCGACCGGTATGGCTTCGAGTACGAGCACCTTCTGGTGGGTGGCGATTTCAGTCCGGAGATCGGGTTCGTGCGCCGACGCGACTTTCGACGTAATTTCGGAAAGTTGCTGTTCACCCCACGTGTGCCGGGAAGCGACTTGATTCGAAAGTTCCGGTACGAAGCGAGTCTCGACCACTTCACCAGAGAATCCACCGCTGCGGTCGAGACGCGGGAGTCGATCCTGCGGTTCGGCATCGATTTCCAGAACAGCGACCGGTGGAACGTCGACTACACGCGGACGGACGAGTTCCTCAGCGAGCCGTTCGAGATTGCTCCGGGCATCAGCATTCCCGTCGGAGGCTACAGCTTCCAGGACGTCCGGACCACCTACTCGATCGGCGCGGGCGCAGGGCACGGGGTGTCGGGGCGACTCAGTGCGCGCTCGGGAAGCTTCTTCAGTGGGAATCGACGCGAAATAAGCTTCACCGGGCGGGTTCGGCTGAGCCCCAGGCTGGCGATCGAGCCTCGGGTCGCCTTCAACGACATCGATTTGCGCGAGGGAGCGTTCACGACGAAGATCGTCGGAGCGCGAGCGATCTACGCGATGTCTCCCCGCATGTTCGTGGAGTCGCTCACCCAGTTCAACTCGTCCACCAGCTCGCTCAGCACGAACACGCGGTACCGCTGGGAGTACACGCCGGGCAGCGATCTCTTCGTCGTCTACACGGACGGTCGAGATACTGACTTCGGCCGGTTTCCGCGCCTCGTGAATCGCGGCCTCGCGATCAAGATCACCCGGCTACTTCGGTTCTGACGCTGGGCAGATTGGAGAGTGAATGCATGCCTGCCGCACGGCACGCCGCCTCTCGACAGGCAGGCGGGTGACGGCCTGCGTTTCACGGTCCGGCGTGGGCGACGCAAGCTCGTTGCCAGGCGCGACGCTCCGTGGGTGCTCTACGATCTGCAGGCCGACCGCACGGAGCTCGACAACCTCGCCAGCAGTCAAAGTTGCGCGCGACGGCGGTCTAACCGGTTTCCGGTCGCCAACTGTGCTCGCTCGGCTCAATGTCCGGGCTTGGCCTTGAGCACGCCGGTCTGCAGGAGCAGGCCAGAGAAATCGTAGACGAAGCGGGCGTGCACGATGCCCTCGTCCGACACCTGGCAGAACGACACCATGGGCATGACGAGTGGCCGGCCGGTGCGCGCCATCCCCAAAAACGGTCCCTGCGACCTTCTGTATTGTTCTATAAGTTATTGATATAAATATAGTTAGTCCATGTCATTTGGTCGCAATACCCTCGTTGTGCCCCTCTTCCTGACCTGGAATCTACCGGGCCGCCGAAGCCGTCCACGGACCTCCACGCCAAGTCGTCCCGCGCCATGAGCCGCCGAGTCCGCCGAAGTCGAGGCCGGCCAGCGGTTCGATGGCCGGACGGATACGGACGGCCATAACCTGCCCTGAGCCGGCGCGAGCGGCGTGTCACCCTTGGGCCGAAGCGTAGCGGAGGAGGCGCGCAGCGGCTTGACACGCCGCTCGCAGAGGCTAGTCACGCGCGTTCGACGGGAGCCGTCCCAGAACGCCGACCTCGGAAAGCAAGACGACGTTCGATGCCGGCTACCCGGACATCGGGAGCGGGTCGGGCTGCGCCGGGTCCCGGTTGATCAGCTCCTTCAGCTCCTTGCCGGGCGTGAAGTAGGCGACGCGCTTCGATGGCACCTGCACCCGGTCGCCGGTCCTGGGGTTGCGGCCCCGGTGCGGTTCGCGGCGCCGGAGGCGGAAGCTGCCGAAGCCGCGCAGTTCGACCTTCTCGCCACGGTGCAGCGTCTCGACGATGCTGCCGAACACGGTGTCGACGACGATCTCGGCGCGCCGCTTCGTGAGTCCGGCGACCTCGGCCACCTCCTCGATGAGCGCCGCCTTCGTCAGGCTGCCGTCGGTCATGGGTTCGTCGGTCGCCGGAAGGGGCGTCGCAGCGGCCACCAGGGCGCTGAAACTGCCGCCCGGCGACGGCCCGCGGGCGGAATGATACCAGCCGCAGGATGGTGAGCGCCGGCCACCGGGAGGATTGCGGCCCCGCGGCCGGGGCAACTTGTCCGGCCCGGCCAAGCCGCGGCGCGACGGCGGCCACCTCGACGGCGGGTCCGAATCGGCGCGGCGTCGCGCCGTATCTTCGTCCGGGGGTCGAGGGGGCGGAGCCACTCGCCAGTCTCCTTGTGTACACAAGGAGTATGCTGGCTATGACACTTAACAGGTGTCATAGCCAGCTCTGCGCACGTGAAGTTTTCTCCCCGCGTCAGCCGCTGCCGTGCGGGTTGGCGGGCAGGTGCGCAGGTGTGATCGAAGTTGCCCGCGCGCTCTGCTGCCTGTGGTCGGCCGCCGTGACCGGGTGCCTGTTTCCCAGCGTGACCCGCTCTCCCCTGTCCGTGGTGCTCGCGGCTCTGTCCGCTATGCGCCGCGCTGACTGGTCCCGTTCGTGTCCGTGCCCGTTGCCCACTTGGTCTGTGCGCTCCTCGTCCCGCTCATTGGTCTCCGTTGATGCCTGCTGCTCTTCGCGCTCGATCGGGACTGGTGCAGTCGCCGTGGTGGATCGGCGGGGCCAGGGTCGGGGCCGGTTCAGGTTGTCATGGCGGTCCCTGTTCGGACCACGGAAACGCGCCGTACGGCCGCAACCCGCCGTGACGGCGCCCCGACTCGCTGGGGATGGCAAACGTCTCAGCGCGGTCTCAGCGTCCCGTCTGGCCGTCCCTGCGCCGCTCGAACAGGTCCGAGCGCAATTGGCGCGGCGCTCGCACGCTGTTTCACAGCCGTCATGCCCGAGACGCTAGCTTAGGACACCTGAGCCCTGTACCATCACCAGCCATGCGGCCGATGAACCGATCAAGCGATTCAGACCCCTCCCTGCCGGTCTGGGCGCGCGTAGCTGACGTCCTTACCCTCGTACTTGCCCTGGCGGCGTTGTATGTGGCCGTCTTCGGCGGCATTCGCGTTGGATCGGTGTTCTCGATGTCCACGCCGTGGCGAGCTCTGCTCGGACTGATGATTATTTGCGGTCTGCGTCACTACCTGATCCGAACATCCCCGCTTCATGAACGCGTCTGGAGCTGGCTCGAGTCTGCCCCGCGAGCACTGCTGTCACCTGCAGTGAGCTGTGGACGCAGGTGCCTGGGCGCCTACGAGCGCACCACCCATATGACGGTGTCCCAGGCGCTTCAGTTCTTCGCATTCACGGCGCTCGCCGTGGCGCAGCCGCTGTTCGACGTGGTCTCTCGCGAACCGACATTCTTCGTCGCACGAAACACCACGTCCGGCCAGTTGGGCGCTTTCGTGGTCATCATCGGGATAGCTCTACCGCTCGTTCTTATCGCGATAGAAGCCATCTTTACGCGACTGCATGCGGTCGCGGGCAATGTCGTCCACGTCCTGCTGATGACCGTGTTGGGGAGTGTGCTGTTGCTGCCGCTCTTGAAGCGGGCGGACGGGATGGACACGATCCCGTTGCTTGCCGTGAGCCTGGTGCTGGCGGCCGGCGCCGCGGTCGGCCTGCAGCGATCCAGCGTCATTCAAATGTTCCTGACGGCGTTGAGTCCAGCCGCTGTCGTCGTGCCAGCCCTGTTTCTTGCGAACCCTGATATCCGGGGCGCTGTGGTCGGTACAGACCTTGCCCCCATACCCGCTCAGGTAGAGCACGCGCCGCCGATCGTAATCGTTGTCTTCGACGAGTTTCCGACCAGCTCCCTGCTCAACAGCGAGCGCGAGATTGACCGGCGCCGCTACCCGAACTTCGCAAGACTCGCGGACGATTCGACATGGTTTCGGAACGCAAGCACTGTCTCTTCCCAAACGGCCTGGGCCGTCCCGGCGATAGTAACGGGCAGCTATCCGGTCGAGCCGTTCGCCGTGCCGACGCGGCGCTACTATCCGAACAACCTGTTCACCATGCTGAGCGAGAGCTATCAGATGGCCGTGTTCGGCAGGTTTATCCAGCTCTGTCCGGCGAACGCATGTACGTACGATCTTGAGGTTCACGATACGCTGTGGAATCTAACGGCGGACTTGGCCGTCGTTTACCTGCACGTCATTGCGCCAGATTCGCTGGCGGCTCGTCTGCCTCCGATTGTGGGTGACTGGCGGGGTTTTGCCGACCGCCGCCGGTTTCGGGAAGTTGAGGGTGAGCGCCGCAGGAACGACCGGTCGTCAGAATACGATCGGTTCCTCCAGACGATCACTTCCGAACGCAGTGGGCAACTGTACTTTCTGCACACGCTGACCCCTCACATGCCGTTCCAATATGTACCATCGGGGACCCGCTACCGAGCGCCGGATTACCAGGGACGTAGGGACGGCGGAGAGCTGCTCTTCCTCAAGAGTGATCCCTGGCTCCCGCTCGCTCTCCAACAGCGACAGCTCTTACAAGTCGGCTTCGCGGATCGCTTTATCGGGGACCTTGTGGATCGCCTGCAGGCGCAGGGCATCTACGACGAGTCGCTGATCGTCGTTACCGCCGATCACGGCTCAAGCTATCTGCACGGCAAGCGACGTCGTGTCGTCAACGAGGGCAACGAAGCCGACATTCTGTTGGTACCGCTCATCGTCAAACTGCCGCAGCAAGTTACTGGTGAGGTCAGTGACAGAAACGTCGAGACTGTCGATATCATGCCGACGATCGCAGACGTCTTGTCCATAACCGTTCCATACGAGGTGGACGGCCGCTCGCTCCTGGATACATCCGAACCCGAAAGGCCCGAGAAGACGTTCATCCGGCGCAACGCCGAACGAGTGCGCGTCGTGAGCTATGCGCAGTGGTTGGAGGACCCTGGGCTTGAGCAGAAGCTCCAGCACTTTCATTCGAGTCTGTATGGTCTCGGCCCGCACGCGTCGTTGGTTGGCCGTCCAGTTTCGACACTCGACGTTCCGCCAGCAACACCGTCGCTGGTGAAGCTGGAGAATGTCTCGACATTCGAGAACGTCGATGTCGAAGCCGAGACGTTACCGCTGTACGTTCGAGGAACGTTCAATACTCCTCCGACCGAGCGGGTAAGTCTGGCCATCGGCGTAAACGGGGCGATCGTCGCAACCACCGTGTCGTACCTTGAACAAGGCGAGTGGGTGTTCGCAAGCATGATCCCCGAGGAGACGCTGGTTCCTGGTGCCAACGAAGTGCAAGTCTTCGTGCTCGATGGGGTGAACGATGACGCTGTACTGGGGTCTGCCCGGATGCAGGAGAGCGGCGGATGACACACCCTCAGTGTTTCCACTACGTTGAGACGCGCAAGGTAGTTGGACCATCGCGTGTTGGATCAACGGATTGACGCTTACCGTCAAGATACGCGGCCCAGTCGTTCATCAGAATCCGCCGCCGCTCGAACAGGTCCGAACGGGCGTAGGCCGCCTCGACCTGGTTCTGCACCACATGGGCCAGAGCCGCCTCGACCACCTCGCGCGGGTGGTCGGTCTTCTCGGCCGCCCAGTCCCGGAAGCTGGATCGGAAGCCATGTGGCACGGCGGCGATTCCATGCTCCTTGAAGACGGTGTAGAGCGGCGTGTGGGACAGCGGCTTGCCGCGCGGGCCGGGGAACACGAGCGGGCTGTCGCCGCCGCCGAGCGTCCGCGCGGCGGCGAGAATCTCGACCACCTGGCCGCAGAGCGGGACCCGGTGCTCCCGCTTCGCCTTCATCCGCGTGGCCGGAACGGTCCACACGTGGGCTGACGTGTCCATCTCGGCCCACAGCGCGCCGCGCACCTCGCCCGAGCGCCCGGCCGTCAACACCAGGAACTCGAACGCCAGCTTGAGGGCCGGCAGCGCCCGCGAGCCGTGCACCGCCGCGACCGCCGCCGCGGCCTCGGCGTGGGGCAGCGCCCGGAAGTGGCGGACGGTCAGGTCGTGCGGGCCGAGCACCGGCCCGAGCCGGTCGCAAGGGTTATCCGCTCGATGTTCCAGCGCCACGGCCCACTCCAGCACGGCGCGGATCCGCTGGCGCAACCGCCGTGCGGTCTTCGGCTTGCTGTGCCAGATGGGCTCGAGGATCTCCAGCACGTCGGCGGCCGTCACCTCGGAGACGGGCCGTTGGCCAATGCGCGGGAGGACATGGTTCTCGAAGCTCCGCCACCAGTCGCGGGCGTGGCGCGGGTGGCGCCAGCCCTGCCGCATCTGGTTCCAGACCCGTTCGGCGGCGGCGGCGAACAGCGGTATGCGCTTGGCGCGGCGGCGGTCGGCGAGCGGGTCTCCGCCGTCGCGGGCGAGTTTGCGGTTGACGAGCGCCTTCTCGCGGGCCTCGGCGAGCGGGACGAGCCGGACGCTGCCGAGGCCGATGTCACGCCGCCGGCCGCGGATCGCGATGCGCTGGATCCAGCTGCGGGTGCCGGTGGGCTTGACGACGAGGTAGAGTCCATTCCCGTCGCAGTGCCTTCCGACCGGTGCGTTGCGGACGAACGCGGCCGAGAGTCGCTTGTCAGGATGCTGTCCGCGGGGCTTGGTGTTTCGCGGTCTGCCGGTGCGCTGCGTGCCATCGTCCATACCCTCATTATATCGCGGTATGGGCTGGATTTCGCGGGACGTTCGAGGGCGGGAAGACGGGCACGGATGAGCGGTAATAGCCTTTTACTCAGTCACTTAAAGCCCTCTACGGACCACACGGAACATCGCCGGACTTCATACACTCACAGACCCTGCTGTTGGCCGCTGAACGTCCAGGACACAGCGGCCCGGTCGCCTTCGATGATCGTCTCCTGGAGATCGAGTGCCAGATCTGGAAAGGCCGTGAACCAGTAGTCGTACCGCTTCGCGATCGCCGTCCGACCCGAGACGGCGCCGAAGGCCGGACCCTCGCGGACCCCATTGGGGGTGTAGAAGGCGGCTTGCACCCCACCATCGTGCTGTTCGATGGCGGACTGGTAGCGCCGCAACAGGTCGACAATCTCATCGTGAGTCATTCACCACCTCCCGGTTAGGGTGGAGTCACCGATGGCGGACCGACTCTCGTGCGGGTCGAGGTAAGTGCCGAGCTCGATGGCCATGGCTGTCAGGAGACACTCGGAGTATACCGCCTGCCGCGCACGTGCGGGTTCTGAGAGGAGTACTGGCAGCCGTGCGTGCCCTGTCGAGATCTTGACAGATTCCGTTGCGGGAGTATGGTGATTACCTAGGCCGACTTGCAAAATGACGCTGCGTGACTCCTCGTGTCCGTGAGCCTCTAACCTACTGGGAGTAAGGACGATGACGATGCGATGTTTCTTGGCGATATCGGCGGCAATCCTGTGTGCGATCGCTCTCGCTCCTGAGGGGATCGCTCAAGACGAACCACTCGGCTTCTTCGTCACCAGCGTTGGTCCTGGTAACGGCGGAGACTTGGGGGCCCTGGAGGGCGCGGACGCCCACTGCCAGGCACTAGCCCAGGCGGTTGGTGCTGGAGACAGGACGTGGCGGGCGTACCTGAGCACCCAAGCGTCTGGCGGCCAGCCGGCTGTGAACGCGAGAGACCGTATCGGCGAGGGCCCCTGGTCCAATGCCGCGGGACTCCAGATCGCGGCCGATGTCGACGACCTGCACTACAACAACGCGAACATCAACTACGAGCATGCCTTGAACGAACGGGGCGAGAAGGTGAATTCCGGAGCCAGCGGGGATACGCCGAACACGCACGACATCCTCACTGGAACGCAGATCGATGGAACCGCGTTTGATCCCGGGGAGGACCGGACCTGCAACAACTGGACGAGTAGCGCCGAGGGCAGCGCGATGGTGGGCCACCACGACCGGTTCACCTTTCAGACTCCCGGTTCACCGTGGAACCAGTCTCACGCGAGCCGTAGCTGCAGCCAGGAGGATCTCGTGGCCACAGGCGGCGCCGGTTTGTTCTACTGCTTCGCGGCAGAATGAAATCTCGACGACAGACGGAACTCTCAGGAGGTATGCGATGAACGGTATTCGTTCCGGCCTCGCCCTCGCGGCGCTCGGCCTCTTCGCCAGCTCGGCCGGCGCACAGAGCTCGCCACCGAACTTCCTGGAGGAGTTCGAGCGCCAGTTCGAGGCGTCGGCCTCCAAGCTCGTCTCACTCGCGGAGGCGATGCCATCGGAGACCTACACATGGAGCCCTGGCGAGGGCGTCGCATCGGTGGCGCGAGTGTACATGCACATCGCGAACTACAACTACATGTATCCGGATCTGAATCTGGGCATTCCCGCGCCGACGGGTCGTGAAGAGTACGGCCGCTGGGAGGCTGAGGTCCGAGACAAGGACCACGTGCTGGAGATCCTCCGCACATCGATGGAACACGTGCGCGGCGTGGCCGCCGGCATGCGCGCCGATCAGCTGGACCGTACGACGGAACTGTACGGCCGCGATGTCGGTGAGTGGGCCGTACTCTTCCAGCTGATCGCACACATGAACGAGCACTTGGGCCAGTCGATCGCGTACGCACGCATGAAAGGCGTCGTGCCACCGTGGTCACGGTGAAGAGGCCGGCGTGGAGATGATCGTGCCCATGCACGAACGTCCGACGTCGATGTCAGCCTTCGTGACGTTCGACACGCGAGCGCACTAGTGGACTAGTGTTCCACGAGCAGCCGCCGGCCGCTCAACCGTGGCGACCATCTGGGAGAACGAGTCATGGCGAAGACAGACGACACACGGCAGAACGATCCGCAGGTCAAGAAAGCGACCGGTCTCACGCGCCGCGACTTCGTCAAGACGGGAGCCGCAGCGGGGCTAGGGGCCGGCGCCCTGCTGACATCGGACCGTGCGGAGGCGCAAGTCTCCGACATCACCTGGGACTACGAAGTGGACGTCGTGATCGCTGGGGCCGGCTGCGTGGGCCTGACGGCGGCTATCCGCCTGCGGGATCTCGGGGCCAGCGTGCTCGTGGTCGATCAGAACTTCGACGCTGGCGGCAGGATGCTGCACAGCGGAGCGTTTCTCTCGCTCGGTGGAGGTGACCCGGTCCAGCGTCGGGACATGAAGGGCGAACGCGACGACGAGGGCTTCATCACCGTCGATCCGGTCGAGGCTCCGGAGGAGCTCGACGATAGTGTCGACCTCCTGTTCACGGACCTCACCGACTGGTCGGTCCTCGACACCAAAGGCCAGAGCCCGTACCGCTACAACGAGCGGGAGCTCGCGCGCTCCTGGGCCGAGAACTGCCCGGCGACCCGACAGTTCCTGATCGACAACTACGTGCGATTCACGCGGATCGGCGGTACGCATGGCGGCGGAGGCCTGTCGCGTGCCCGAGGCGCGCGCTGCTTCCTCATGCTGGGCGATCGAACCGACATCAAGGCCGGGACGATCACGGCGGAGGACGCTGGCGTCGCCGATCCCGAGCGCACGAGTCCGTTCGCTCCGGTGCAGATGAACACCGCGAGTCGCTCCGTCGGACCCAACGCCGTCAGCAACGGGGTGGCCCTCTCCCGGCCCCTGGAGTTCTCCGCCCGGGAGAAGGGCGTCGAGTTCATGTTTCATCGCCACTTCGACGATCTCGTCCGTGAGCAGCCGTTCTCTGGCCGCGTGGTGGGGATCCGAGCCCACTACTCGCCGCGCCATCACCCCGAGACCGGCGAGCTGCTGCAGAGCTACTGGCAGAACGGCAATGTCGACGAGCAGCGGGAGACAGTCAGCATCAGGGCCCGGCAGGCCGTCATCCTGGCCAGCGGAGGCCACGCCGGCAACCCCGAAGTCCGCAGCATGTTCTATCCCGCGCTACGGGAACCCGCCTTTCCGACCAGCGGCTTCGCGCTGCAGGGCCCGCATGGTCAGGATGCCAGCGCGCTCACGGCAGCATTGAGGATCGGCGCCAACCTGGCGGGCATGCAGCAGAACATCTCATATCCCACGACGTTCCACATCGCGCCCCGCCTCGGGACCCGCGACGCGTACACGACCATGATGCCCGGTCACCCGACGTTCGGATTCCGCGGATCCGCGGGCATCAATGTCGGCAACGTCGGCTTCGAAGAGTTCATCGCCGTGAATCAGGTCGGGAAGCGCTTCTTCAACGAGGTCCGGCTCCCCGCCCGGCCTCAGACCAGCCGATATCCCGGTGGCGGGGGCGCCCCGGGTAAGGGGCTGGAGCACACACCGCTCGACTGGCGCAACTGCCGGAAGGAGTGGGTCCGGGAGATGTACAGCTACGACCACGGGCTCGATGCTGCACTGGCGATCAACGAGGGGTCGAAACCTCCCAACTACTACTCCGGACCGCTGTGGGCGATCTTCGATCAGGATGCGGTCGAGCGTACGGGGTGGGAGCTGCGGGAACCCTACGTGTCTGACAACGGCTACTTCTTTCAGGCCGATACCATCGAGGAGCTAGCCGAGAAGATCGCCGCGGGCCATGAGTTCCAGCGCGTTCCGCTGAGCCACCTGGCCGACACCGTGACGACCTGGAACAGCTACGTGGAAGCCGGGGCCGATCCCGACTTCGAGCGCGAAGCAGACGCGCCAATGAACCGCATCGCCACCCCACCCTTCTATGCGCTCTCGATCATGGTGATCTGGCACGACTCCTACGGCGGTCTTCGCGTCAACGGCCGACAGCAAGTCGTCGACATGCAGGGTCAGGTCATTCCGGGTCTCTATGCGGGTGGGGAAGCGGTGGGGGGACTGAACAAGCATGGCCTGGGTAAGGGACACGTTCACGGCTATGTCGCCGGAACGCATGCCGCCGAAGAACCGTCGGTCTGACACCGGCTCCGGCGGAGATGATGTGAGCCGAACGGAGAACGTGTGTCGCATCGAGGTATCGCCTCGGAAGGTCGAGGCCGGTGGCGACCTGACGCTGAAGGGCCACGTGCCCCGCGCCTCTGCCGACGATCTGCAAGGGCAGCGCCTCCGGATCGAGGATCACGACGGCGGGCTGGTCGAGACCCTCGAGCTGACCGGGTTCGACGGTGAGTCCAACGGGACGGGTGAGATCGTGGTCAAGGCACCGGTCAGGCCCGGGACCCATGTGTGGCGGGCCGTCTGCCCCGCCCAGACGCAAAGGGGGGTGTCGCACGAGGACGCGTCGACGTCGTTCTCTTTCACCGTCAATCCACACACCACCCGGGTCGTCGTCTGGGACGCACCGCCGACCGTCGAGTGCGGGAAGCGCTTCGGCATCAAGTTGGGCGTTACCTGCCCGTCCGGGTGCCGGCCTACGGGGTGGGCGATCGAAGTGCGCGACCACGAGGGAAAGAGCCAGGCAACCGCCACCTCGAGCGACGCTCCGTGGCCCGGCACCGCCACGCTGTACTACGCGGAGATCGACCTGATGGCGCCTGACGCAGAGGGGCTCTTTTCCTGGGAGGCCAGGGCGCCGGGCAGTGGCGCAGAGATTCCGCACGCCGAGGGCACCGCTCGCTTTGGTGTAAGGGTCGTCCTCCCGCCGGAGTGCTGTGTGACGGTCATCGCCGTCGAGGCTGAACGTCACACGCCGGTCAGAGGTGCCACGGTCGTGGCCCACCCCTACCGAGCGGTGACCGACGAGCGCGGCGTGGCCGTCGTCAGAGTTCGGAAGGGCGCCTACCGGCTCTTCGTCTCCGGACCCAACCACGTCCCGTTTCGCTGGGATGGCGAGATGACGACCGACGTGACGATCAGGGCGGAGCTGGCGTTGGACCTGGGAATCTCGGACGCCGATATCTGGTCATAGGACCCGCGTCCTCAGCCAAGACGCGCGGCGACGCAGGAGAAACGCTCTGATTCTGATGTGGAAGATCGTGGTCGGTGCTCTCGGTCCGACGGTCATCATTGCCATCATTGCCCCCGTTGCCGTCGCCCAGCCGGTCGTCGATTCGGTCGTGTTCGGGCAGGGCGAGCAACTCTACCAGGACCACTGCGCGCTGTGTCACGAGGACGCCGGCACCGGGGACCCGCCGACCTTCCCGGCCCTCAGCGGTAACGATCAGCTCTGGAACTCTGGTCGGATCGTCAGCACCATTCGGCAAGGCACTCCCACCATGCCTCCTTTCCCCGATCTGACTGCGGCTGAGATCGGTGCCCTGGCCACCTACATTCGCAACGCTTGGGCGAACGGCTTTGGCGAAATGACGACCGCAGAGGCCACCGCCGTGCTGGAGGGGCTCGAGGCAGACGGCACCCTGGCGTCCGTCTGGGATGGCGTCTTCACCCAGTTACAGGCGGAACGCGGCCAGGCCGCGTACCCGGGTGCCTGTGGCCTGTGCCACGGGCGCAGATTGAATGGTGCTCCGGACGATCCGGATATGCGGCCAACGCCTCCCCTGGCGCGGGCGAGGTTCCTCCGCACCTGGGACGGGCGGTCGCTGGCCACCCTGTTCGAATACGCGCGAGCGACAATGCCCGAGGACAATCCCGGCTCTCTGACTGACGAAGAGTACGTCGATGTCATTGCCTACATGCTCTCGGTCGGCGGCATGCCGGCAGGAGAGGCTGAGCTCCGACCCGATCTGCGACGTCTCGCCCTCGTCGTCATCCAACAACAGCCATAGCAGGGGCGTCCCGTCGAGTTCACAGGTTCGTGTTGTCCACGAAGATCAAATACTCCTGTATGAGATCGAGGTCCTGGTCCATCTTCCAGATATCGGCGAAGGGAACCGTCAGCGCAGTCTCATCGAGGCGTGTATACGTCACGGTGCCATGGACGACGATGGTGTCGCCCAATACCCAGGTGTCGCTGAGCACGTGATTGATTCCCTTGATGGAGGAGAATAGGGCGCCGATGTCATCGTGCACCGCGGCTCTCCCCTGGAGCGCCTCCGCGCTTCCGTTCCTGAACGACACATCCTCGGCCATGAACTCGACGAACGTATCTGCGTCCATGGAATCTACGGCACGAAACAGATCCGTCACCCACTCGGGCGGATTCATCGTCTCCACCCGAGCCTCAGCGCTCGCCTGGTCGATGGCCGCCTGTTCCGCTGGCGTGCAGGATGCGAGGGGACCTGTGAAGGCAACAGGTGCCTCCTCGGCCGGCGAGCATGCCGCAAGAGGAACCATGACGGCAACAAGCATGACAACCAGGATTCGACTTCGCATGTGAACTCCTCACGTATTCTGGCGGATTACCGCCCGTGTTCCGGATGCTGACCGTGTGCCGGCCCTTACCGACGCACGGTCTACACGTCGGCGACCTTCACCGTCCTGGCGTAATAACCGCGGTCGAGTCGCCGGGTGCGGATCGACGGATCGTCCACGTGCAGCGTGATTCGATAGGCGCCGGGCCGAGCCGGCCGCCAGGTGTGGGACCAGACCGTCCAGGTGCGGTTCGTCGTCTGCCGGTACGCCTGGATCGGCTCGGACGGTGCCTCATCGCCGAAGCGGATTCGAACGGCATCGGTCGGCCGAGCGCCGCCCCACACGATCCCGACGACCCGATATTCCAGGCCGCCGTCGACGCGCCACTGCTCGATCCGAACGGGCATACCGGTTTGATCCATCTCGGCTGCCAGGTAGTCGCGCGCCAGCTCCGGCACGCCGTCCTGATGGGTGCGTGCGGCGAATTCCTGCATTTGCGCGGTCGCGGGCTCGTCGTCGCCAACCAGCCGAATCTCCTCCACCCACTTGGCCATTGTGCAGCCGTACCATCCCGGCATCACGAGCCGCACTGGCGCACCGTGGTCGAGCGGTAGCGCGACGCCGTTCATCCGGGTGGCGAAGAACGCACCCGCGGCCGCCAGCTGATCGAACGTGAACACCCAGCTTGCGCCGGCCGACCGCTCGGAGACGTTCGAATGCTGATCGACTCCGGAGATCAGCACGCGAGTCGCCGAATCCAGCACCTGGGCACGCTCGAGCACCTCGACCAGCGGAACTCCCGACCACTCGGCCGCGCTCAACAATCCGAACGCACGGCGCCGACTGTTGCCCGAACACTCCAGCAGCACCGTTCCCTGCGGCTGGATACGCTCCTCGAGCGACTCGGCCACCAGCGTCTGCGGCTCGCGCACCAGCCCGCCGATCCGGATCGCCCACGACGTGCCCGAGGGGCGCTGCAGACCATCCGGATACCTCGTTCGTACAAAGAACTCGTCGTTCGATGTGATCGTCCTTTCCGATGCCAGCGTGCTGAGATCGAATGCCAGTCGCCCCTGATGCGAGACGCCCGTGATGTCGCCGACGGCCGCCGCACCTTCCCCCTCGAACGGGACGGTGCGGAGCCGCGTGCCAGACGAGGTCTGCGGCGCCAGCCGTGTGACCAACTCCGCAAGCGCAGGCGTGGGAAACGCAGAGGCCGCAACGCCGGCGCGCATCACGGTCGACATGAAGCGCCGTCGGGAAACCGTTGTGATCATGATGCCTCCATTGTATGAGAACGTGGTTGCGTACCGACCGAGTCGATGACGCTTTCAGGTGGCAGACCGTCGCAGGGAATCGGTTCACTGAGCGGCTCCCCTCGACATGTTCCATGACGATGAAGCTCTGACCGCCGGCTTCATTGACTTCATGGATGGTGCTGATATGCGGGTGGTTCAGGCCGGAGGCCGCACGGGCTTGGGCCAGGATGCGGCTGGCGGCATCTCTTCATAGGGGCATTGTCGAGGGAACGATGGACTCCAACGCGCGTGTAGCGGGTTCCAGCGACCAGCAATTATCTGGCCACACAAGAACCGCAGGCAAGAGAGGTAGTTTCTACACCCACGTCCGTTGAGCACGGGAGGCGCGCTGTGCTTCTTTTGCCGTTGGCGGCACACTGGCTGGGACGCTGCGGACTACTGTCGATGAAGATTGCTGACGGCCAGACTGTGGGCGTAGGATAGACGGGACGGCGTTGGTGTTTGAGCACCGAGCGCCGCCCCTAGGCACGTCAGCAGCCGCAACTGCCGACGGCCTGCCGAAGATCCTATCTGATCCCCGCAGACCGACGGTTCGACCAGTTCGTCACGCCGGAGCACTCCGGCATGGACGATCCGCCATGGGAAGTCTGTACCGCAGGAAGTCGAAACAAGCCGACGGTACAAGGAACTGCCGACGTGGTGGATCAAGTATCGCCAGCACGGGCGGGCGATGCGGGAGAGCACCGGCACCATTAAGGAGACCGTGGCGCGGCGCATCCTTCGTGCGCGAGAAGGTGACGTTGAGCACGGGATTCCGGTCGTGCCGAAGATGGGGAGGATTACGTTCGACGAAGCAGCCGCCGAGCTGCTGACCGACTACCGGATCAATGGCAAGAAGTCGTACGGTCACGTCAAGCGGCGGATCGACCTCGCTCTCCAGCCGGCCTTCCGCGGCAAGCGTTTGATCGGTATCACGACCGACACGGTGCGTGCCTACGTCGCACGTCGTCAGGAACAGGGTGCCGCCAACGCCACGATCAACCGGGAGCTCGCCGCGCTCAAGCGCATGTTCACACTAGCCATCTAGGCCGGCAAGCTCCACGGCAAGCCGCACATTCCGATGCTCCGGGAGGACAACGTCCGCCGCGGATTCTTCGAGGCCGAACAGTTCGCAGCGGCTAGGGATCGACTCCCCGAGGCGCTCCGGCCGCTGGTGAGCTTCGCGTATCACACGGGTTGGCGCTTGCGGAGCGAGATTCAGCAGTTGGAGTGGCGTCAGGTCGATTGGGACGGCTGCGTCGTACGCCTCGATCCCGGTACAACGAAAAACAGAGAGGGCCGAAGTTTTCCGTTCACGGCGGCGCTTGAGACGGTGCTCCGGGCGCAGTGGGCCGAGCACCAGCGGTTAAAGAGGACGGGCCGTGTCGTGAGGTTCGTGTTTCACCGAAACGGCGCACCGATCAAGAACTTCCGTCGCGCGTGGCTCTCAGCGTGCAAGGCGGCTGGCGTGCCGGGGAGAATCATCCACGACTTCCGCCGCACTGCGGTACGGAATCTGGAGCGAGCCGGTGTGCCGCGGTCGGCAGCGATGGCGATGGTCGGGCACAAGACGGAATCGATCTATCGACGATACGCAATCGTTGATGCGGGGGTCTTGCGGGACGCTGCGAGCCGAATCGACGACGCGGCGGGCACACTATTGGGCACAGGGGGCGGTCATCCAGCTTCGACTGGGAGTCGATTGTGAAAATTCACTGAGGATAAATGGTGCCGAGGGGCAGAATCGAACTGCCGACACGGTGATTTTCAGTCGGCAGGGAAGAGAGGACACAATTCGACTATCGCGGTAAACATTGGACATTTTGGACCGTGACCTGGCCCGGAAGGACCCATTTGGACCATGGGGGTGGCCTTCCGGTCATCCAGGAGTCATCCAAGACTTGCCTCCATCGCCTCCCGTAACCCACCAACCGACGCGCTTCGCGCGAGTCCACTCACCTGATTCACCCTGCATTGATGTCGTGCCTGCCCCGGCGGGCTGGAGTTGCACGGTCGGCCACGGCTGGGGCGCTGTTTCCAACTCGCTGTTGCTGAGCTGGTTGCCCCAGTGGTAGGGTGCCGCTATCCATGCAATTCTCCGCGCCGCCAGGTCGCGGGATGAACGGCAACGTTCTGTTGGGGGACTCCAATGCGACCAATCGTGCCCTTCGCGTGGTTCACGCTGCTCTTCGTTACGTTCGCACCGGGGAGTGCGCAGGCGCAGATGCGCCGCGTCTTCGTGACCAGCACCATACACCCGGCCAATTTTGCGACGTTCGACCCCGGGGGCTTGGCGGTGGCCGATGCCGAGTGTAACGCTTTGGCGGAGGCGGCCAGTCTTCCCGGGACGTATAGGGCCTGGCTCTCGGATGGGGGGGACGCGAAAGACCGCTTAAGTCCGGGGAGCGGTCCCTTCGTGCAAGCCTTCATGGGAGACTTCATCCATGTGGGGGGCGAAAAAATTGCCGACGACATTGCCGACCTCACCGATGGTTCCCTGGATGCAGCTATTGCCCTAGACGAAGAGGGCAGGCCCGTAATGGGGGCGGATGTCTGGACGGGTACCGAACCAGACGGGACGTCGAACTCCGTCAGCGGAACGTGCAACGGCTGGACCGAATTAACGGGTACTACGCGACCCGGGAATCCGCAAGAAACGTCTGGTGATTGGACCGAGGACTCCGTGGAATCTTGCGATACTCGTCGGCGGTTTTATTGCTTCGAGGTTCGTTACCCCTCCATTGACCCGTCGACGCCTGAGTTGACGGCCACCGTCAACGGCGACGATGTCACGCTCAACTGGACTCAAGCGGATTTTCCTGCGTCGCAGGAGGCGCGGGCACTAGCCACGTCGTACATCCTCAAATTCGGCACCTCACCTGGGGCACACCCTGGCATCTTGATTCTCCCGCAAGTTCTGACCCACACCCAGAACGATGTGCCGGATGGTACCTACTACGCTGTTGTTCACGGCGTGAGAGCTGGCAAGGAGGGACCCGCGTCGAACGAAGTCCAAATTGCGGTCGGGACCCGGATGTTGCCGGGGCCGACGACTCTAGAAGCCTCCGTCGTCGGTAACCGAGTCAGGTTCCGATGGACCGCGTCGATAGGCGCCACGGCTTATCGATTTAGGTTCGGCACCGTCTCTGGGCAATACGGAGCTCCTACCACCTTTGGGGGAAATATCCTCGAGGTCACGGGCACGCTCAACACGAGCACCCGCGTCTTTGCCGTTGTCCGTGGAGTGAACGAGTTTGGCCCCGGCCCGAACTCGAACGAGGTGTCCGTAATTCCAGACCCGCCATGAGACGGCCCCACGTTGACCTCGCCCAACTCGATTGCATCTACAACGCGGAGCAGTCCTGAAGGCGGTAGACCAGCTGCGGAAGGACATCTACTTGCTTCCGAAGCACCGACGCCGAGCCGAACACATCGCTGACTGCCCGGAGAAGTCTCGCCATAGCTACTAACCATCGCGAAGTCGCGTAGGTCGAGACCATCGGATACGGCGGGCGTACTCTGACCCCTCAGCCGATACGTTCGCTGGTCGAACGCCGCCAATTCGCGGAGAATCTCCCTTGGCCCGGGTGGTTCTGGAACTGCCCGTCATCAGGTGAACGCAGTTTCTCTCGCTGTTGCACCCCGCGCCCCCATACGCAACCATGGCTGTTTTTTTTACCGCGAAATTGTGGAGCCATATTGACATAGGGGTGGGGGAGGCGCTGCGGACCCTGGTGGGGTGCCGGGGGCCTGCCCACGCCCGCGCGAGTTGAGAAGGGTGCTTCCCCGCTCTGTGGGGCCGTGTATAGCCCCTCTCCCCGGAAAAGTCGGTGGCTCTGGTGCTAACGTATGGCTTGACTGATTTCGTCGGCCGCCAAGGCCTGTATAGGCGCTGACGGAGCCCCCAACCGCGATAATCGGCGGCATCCATCGGGACAGGGTTGGAAGGCTGACGAATCGCCCGCTACGAGGTCCTTTCGCCGGTGCCGCACACCACCGCGAGGTTCAACCACATCGCCGGCGCGCCGTGACCACGCAGCAACATCGCCCACCTTGTCTGGACCCTGACCAGCCCGCCGACCTTCCGCCTGCGCCTGCAATGATGAATCGTACCGGGATCTTCGGAGAGCGAATTACGTGACTCAGGCCACCGCCGCCTGCTGATAGTAGCGCGCTTCGTACTCTGCCGGCGGCACGTACCCGATCGGTTCGAGCAGCCGCTTCGTGTTGAACCAATCGCCCCACGCGAGCGTGGCGAATTCCACCGCTTCAAGACTCCGCCACGGGCCGCGTCGCCGAATCACCTCCGTCTTGAACAACCCGATCACCGTCTCGGCGAGGGCGTTGTCATACGAATCGCCCCGGCTGCCGACGGACGGCTCGATGCCCGCTTCGGCCAGGCGCTCGGTGTAACGAATCGAGAGGTATTGCGTGCCTCGATCGCTGTGGTGTACGAGGTCGCCCGTCTCGGCGTGGCTACGATCGTGGATCGCCTGCTCGAGCGCATCGAGCGCCAGGTCGGTACGCAACGACGCGGACGCGCGCCAGCCGACAATCCGTCGGGCGAACACGTCGATCACGAACGCGACATAGACAAAGCCGCGCCACGTGGCCACGTACGTAAAGTCGGAGACCCAGAGTTGATTCGGCCGCGTCGCGGTGAAGTCTCGCTCGACGAGATCGCGCGGCCGATCCGTGGCCGCGTGCCCGTGCGTGGTCGTCACCCACGCGCGGCCCCGCACAGCGCCGGCCAGCCCCATCTCGCGCATCAGTCGGTGCACCGTACAGCGCGCGACACGGACCCCTTCCCGACGGAGCTGCCGCCAGACCTTCCGCGGACCATACACCTGAAAGTTCTCGTCCCACACGCGCTGGATGGCGGGCCGCAGCTCGTCGTCCCGGTGGGCCCGGGCGCAACGACGCGTGGGATCCGCGGCCCGGGCCTTGTGCCGGAAGTACGTCGACGGGGCGATCGGCACCGTGGCGCAGATCGACTCGACCCCATAGACATCGCGATGGTCGTCGATGAAGCCGACCATCATCTCGCTCGGCGGTCGAGCTCCGCCTGGGCAAAATACGCGGACGCCTTGCGCAAGATCTCATTCACCCGCTTCAGTTCGCGATTCTCGCGCTCCAGCTCCTTGAGCCGGTGCCGCTCGTCCGTCGTCAGCCCGGCGCGCTGCCCCGCATCCCGCTCCGCCTGCCGCACCCATGTGCGCAGCGTCTCCGCCGTGCACCCCAGCTTGCTCGCGATCGACCCGATCGCGGCCCACTGCGACGCGTACTCGGCTTCGTGCTGCCGGACCATGCGAACGGCCCGCTCTCGTACCTCGGGGGCATACCGACTTGCTCGTGCCATGGAACCCATCCTCTCAAGGAATAGGCCCTCCGACAAAGCCGGTACGGTTCAGTTGCCCCGCCGGATGCCTCGCTGAGTCCACCCTCCCGTGGCTGGACGGTCAACGTCCCGGCCATGTTTGCGTGTCCGCGCCCGCAGAAGACCGAGCACGTGAACGGGAACACACCGCTTCGGTCCGCGAGGAACTCGACGACGACCGGCTCCCCTCCAGCGGGAATCTCGCTGTCGACTCCGAACGCAGCGATCGCGAAGCCATGGTTGACATCCAACGAGCGGATCGTCAGCCGTACGCGGCTACCCTGGGCGACTTCGATCGTGTCGGGCGCATAGCTGAAGCGACCAGCCGCCACCTCGAAGGCCTGCACGGGCTCGGCGTCTCCGGCGGCCACGGCCTGGCCTCGGACGTCGGCCGGCATCAGTGCGGTCACGAGAACGGCTAGCAGTCCGCCGGCCATCCACATTCGTGCAGTCGCTGCGGCATTGACTGGCCGCTCCGTCCAGCGAATCAACTCACGGAGGCTCATCATGAACTGATTAGACTACCCAAAGCCTCCTCCCGGCAACATCAAATTGCGACGATCTGCGGTCCGAGCCCGATGTTCTCGGCGATTGGCGCCGACGAATCGTCGCCCGAGTGGGAGGTCATCATCGGGTTCTCGCAGGAGCGGGCCGGCTGGCGCTCAGCTGCGGCGGAGCGCCAGCCTGATAGCCGGGATGCGCTGCATGTGCGAGCATGGGGTGGTGAAACAGACTCGAGTTCGAGTCGCATGCGCCGTCGCGACCGTGGCCGTGGCCGTCGGCTGTTCTGCTCCGGAGCGGAACGCCGATCAGGTCATGCAATCGGCGCCGACCGTCTCTGCCGCTGCGTTCCGCCTGGACCTGGAGGCGCGCCTCGCCGCCGCGGGCGACGCGATGGCGATCGTCGGCGATGACGGCTGGCTCTTCTTCGGACCCGAGTTGCGTCATCTGACCGTCGGAGCCTTCTGGGGCGACGCAGCCGCCGCGGTGAGCCGCTCGCCGAATCCGGAGCATGCCGATCCGCTGCCGGCCATTCTCGATTTCAAGGCGCAGCTCGAAGCCGTAGGGGTCGAACTGCTGCTGGTGCCGGTGCCGGCGAAGGCGGCGGTCTACCCCGAGCAGCTGTCGCAGGCCGGGGTCGCGGCGAGTCCCCCGCCCGATCGTCTCGACGAGCAGGCCCAGGCGTTCTACACCGTTCTGCGTGAGCGAGGCATCGAAGTCGTCGACTTGATGGACGTGTTTCTCGAGGCCACCTCGGCCTCCGGCGACCCACTGTACTGCCGGCAGGACACGCACTGGTCCGGCGCCGGGTGCGTTCTCGCGGCGGCCCGACTCGCGTCCATGATTCGGCACCGCGCGTGGTTCGACGCCGTGCCGAAGAGGTCGTTCGACGTCCAGTCGAGGAGCGTCGAGATCGTGGGTGACTTGTGGCGATTCCTCGAGGACGAGTCGCTGCCGAAGGAGAGCGTGTCGCTGCGGTTCGTCGGTTCCGCGAGCGATACAGAGATCGAGCCAGTCGCGGACGATCCGGACAGCCCGATCGTGCTACTCGGTGATAGTCACGGGCTCGTGTTCCATGTCGGCGACGACATGCACGTGCGGGGCGCGGGCTTGGCCGACCAGCTGACGTACGAGCTGGGGTTCCCTCTGGACGTCATCGCCGTGCGAGGTTCCGGCGCGACCCCCGCGCGCTTCAACCTGCTGCGCCGGGCGCGACGAACGCCGGGCTACTGGGAGCGGAAGCGGCTCGTGATCTGGGTGTTCGCCGTGCGGGAATTCAGCGAGGCGGATGGCTGGCGCCTCGTCCCGATCGACGCGCCGTAGAGGGCCGAGTGAGCCCGAGTTGGCCGGATTCTTGTGCTATATTGTTCGTCCCGCCACGCGGGACACCCCAGGGCCGAGGTAGCTCAGTCGGTAGAGCACGTGACTGAAAATCACGGTGTCGGCAGTTCGATTCTGCCCCTCGGCACCATCTAAGGCCAACTAAACAAACGCGTTAGTCGGCGCCGAGCTTTCGGTCATCCAGCAGTCGGCAGGGTCTGGATGACCGGTGGATGACCGGGCGTCACCCCACCTGCGCGTCGAGCACCTTCATCGACTTCGATAACGACTCCAGGGTCGCGTTCAGATATCGTTGCGTCGTGACGATGGAGGCATGCCTCAGCAGTTTGTAGGACAAGAGGTCCTCTCGTGCCTCAGCCCGCTCCGGCGAGGCACCCCCTCCCCCATTATCTATAGTCGTGGCCCGCGAGTGGATGCTAGTCACCCAGGACCGGTTCGAAAGTTTCTGCCGAGAAGCCTTCGGGAAACCCTCCTTCCAACATGACGTGAGCCGCGACGCGTCCGATCGCGTCCGAGCTCATAGCCGACCAGCCGTTCCCTATCGCTAGATACAGTCGATCATCCACTTGCCCCACGTAGGGATTGCCGTGTGATTCTGTGCGGGTGAGGATGCACCTTTTTGAGGTGAAGTCTTTGGCCTCGAGGTTAGGCATGATGCCCATTAGCGCGGCGCTCATCTTCCCGATATGCGTGTCGCTCTCTCCACTTCTGAACCACTGCTGAATGGCGCCCAAGTCATTTCGGAAGTAGATGTCTTCAGGGAGGTTGCAGCCCATTTTCAGATAGGAGTTGCCATCTGGGTACGCCAGCGGAGGCGTGGCGTAGATTCCTTCAAGCTCCTCCACGTCGATGTCGTACAGCAGCGAAGGTAAGGTGGCCAGACGCTTTGCTTCGTTGCCGTTCACTCTCGCCAAGAGCACGGTCTCGCTCTTGAGGACTAGCGCGGGGTTCGCTCGAAGTATCTGGGTCGCGTTCGTGAACGCCCCGGTGGCCACGAGAGCGCTCTTGGCACGAAGCGTCGCCCCTTCATGAGTCGTGACCTCTACCCATGCGCCCTTGCTATCTACCCGCATCACGTGCTCGCGAATGATCGTGCCGCCGTTGCTCGAGGCGATGCGAAGCTGCGCCTGAATCAAGGAACGCGGGTTGATGTATCCCGAAGGTGAAGGCTCGAACATGCCAAGTGAGGTGTCGGGAAAGCGCAACTCCGGGAACGCATGAGCCAGTGCATCGGAGTCCGCGAACGTCGTGACGTCGACGCCGTAGCGTTCGGCCCTCCCCGCGGCGCTGGCCAGGTACGCGTTCATCCCGCCAGGATTCACATACAGACAGCCGACGCCTCCATGAAACGCGATCCCTGTCTCCTCGATCATCCCGGGGTACTGCTGAGCCGACTGGATATTGAGCCTTGTCATCGTTTCGTTGCGGCCAACCTGACGTTGCACTCGCCCGCTGTCATAGTGACTGGAAAAGATGGTCCCGTGGTCTAGGTCATCGGGCTCATCTGGCCCCACAATCGCCACACGGTTGAGAGCCCGACTCAGATACTTGGCGACAGCTGAACCGATCAGTCCTTTTCCTACAACAACAGCGTCAAAGTCCATGCTGGTAGTGCATCCGGAACTAGGAACAGTCTTGATGGTAGGCCCCCAGTCAAGTCGACAGCGCGTCCTGAAAAGACCAGGCGTTCGCTGGCTTGCCACGAGGCGCCAGGGTGGCACCCGCCCCCAGCGCTCGATGTGACGATCTGGGTTGTTCGTCCAACAACAGGATGAGGTGGCGGCTGGCGCGACGGGCTGAACCGTACCGGCTTTGTCGGAGGGCCTATTCCTTGAGAGGATGGGTTCCATGGCACGAGCAAGTCGGTATGCCCCCGAGGTACGAGAGCGGGCCGTTCGCATGGTCCGGCAGCACGAAGCCGAGTACGCGTCGCAGTGGGCCGCGATCGGGTCGATCGCGAGCAAGCTGGGGTGCACGGCGGAGACGCTGCGCACATGGGTGCGGCAGGCGGAGCGGGATGCGGGGCAGCGCGCCGGGCTGACGACGGACGAGCGGCACCGGCTCAAGGAGCTGGAGCGCGAGAATCGCGAACTGAAGCGGGTGAATGAGATCTTGCGCAAGGCGTCCGCGTATTTTGCCCAGGCGGAGCTCGACCGCCGAGCGAGATGATGGTCGGCTTCATCGACGACCATCGCGATGTCTATGGGGTCGAGTCGATCTGCGCCACGGTGCCGATCGCCCCGTCGACGTACTTCCGGCACAAGGCCCGGGCCGCGGATCCCACGCGTCGTTGCGCCCGGGCCCACCGGGACGACGAGCTGCGGCCCGCCATCCAGCGCGTGTGGGACGAGAACTTTCAGGTGTATGGTCCGCGGAAGGTCTGGCGGCAGCTCCGTCGGGAAGGGGTCCGTGTCGCGCGCTGTACGGTGCACCGACTGATGCGCGAGATGGGGCTGGCCGGCGCTGTGCGGGGCCGCGCGTGGGTGACGACCACGCACGGGCACGCGGCCACGGATCGGCCGCGCGATCTCGTCGAGCGAGACTTCACCGCGACGCGGCCGAATCAACTCTGGGTCTCCGACTTTACGTACGTGGCCACGTGGCGCGGCTTTGTCTATGTGGCGTTCGTGATCGACGTGTTCGCCCGACGGATTGTCGGCTGGCGCGCGTCCGCGTCGTTGCGTACCGACCTGGCGCTCGATGCGCTCGAGCAGGCGATCCACGATCGTAGCCACGCCGAGACGGGCGACCTCGTACACCACAGCGATCGAGGCACGCAATACCTCTCGATTCGTTACACCGAGCGCCTGGCCGAAGCGGGCATCGAGCCGTCCGTCGGCAGCCGGGGCGATTCGTATGACAACGCCCTCGCCGAGACGGTGATCGGGTTGTTCAAGACGGAGGTGATTCGGCGACGCGGCCCGTGGCGGAGTCTTGAAGCGGTGGAATTCGCCACGCTCGCGTGGGGCGATTGGTTCAACACGAAGCGGCTGCTCGAACCGATCGGGTACGTGCCGCCGGCAGAGTACGAAGCGCGCTACTATCAGCAGGCGGCGGTGGCCTGAGTCACGTAATTCGCTCTCCGAAGATCCCGGTACGATTCACAACCGAACCAGTTGACTACACCTTGGTGTCGTTACCCACGACCCTCGAGGTGCCGCGACACCGCAGCGCGTTCCGCGTGGCGCATCGCTTCGCGCGCTCGCTGGGAGAAGGCAGCTTCGGCAGTCTCGCGGAGGATCTGTTCGGCCTAGACTCGAGCGCCCTCGTCGGGCTGGAGTTCCGCTTCAGTCCAATACGACGCGGACAGATCGGCATCTATCGTACGAGCAACCGAACGATTGAACTCTTCGGACAGTATTCCGTGATTCGAGAACAGAGCCATGGCCTGGGGGTCGACTTGCGTCTCGGAATCGAAGGCACGAACAATTTCAGGGACGCATACTCTGCGATAGTTGGCGCGGTCATCTCGCGGTCGATCGGCTCCCGTCTGTCCGTCTACGCACAGCCGATGTGGGTGGGCAATACCAAGAACGCGGGATTGCTGCACCCGACCTTGGCTGGTCTCCTGACAAGCGATGATCACACGGTGATGGTGGGGCTGGGAGGACGACTGCGCGTCCGTCCGACTGTATATTTGGTCGCCGAGGTGGCCCCGCGCGTCGCCGGATTCCACAACGCCAATCCGCATGCGAGCTTTGCGATCGAGAAGCGGGTGGGCGGGCACGGATTCCAGCTCAACGTGTCGAATGGTCTGGGGTCGACAATCGGGCAGATTGCCCAGGGCGGCAGCGAGGACGGATGGTTCCTCGGATTCAACATCACGCGAAGATTCTTCTGAGGTGCGTCCGGCGCAGGCGGCGGCCCGAGCCCCGGCCGTGGCCCCTACCTCGGCGCCGGCGCGTCCGCCTCGCCCCAGACAGGCTCCACCAGGAGCAAGCGCTCGTCCTCGAGCTCGCTCCGGTTGACGCCCCCGTAGTCGTCGGCCACGTCGTCCCATCCCCGGATCCGAAGCGTCACGCGGTCGCCCGGCCGGTAGGACGCGGCATCGGTCCATTCATTCTCACGCATGCTCCAGACGTAGACGACGGCTTCCGCGGTGGGGAAGGGTGCTCCATCGTCGGCCGGCTCGATGGCGGTGATGTGGAGTGAGCGGATGTGATCCCGGTACGGAACCGTGCCCGGCCGCGGGACGACCGACGCACTCACGATCGTGCCCACGACGAGCCTGGCCTCGCCGGCTGGCACGGTGAGGAAACGCCCCGGACTCGGAGTCGAGGCGGCAGGAAGCTCGATCGGCCTCCAGTCACCGAACGACAGCTCGCGTGCCGCGAACTGGTAGATGACGACCCGGGTCGACGCCAGCCGGTCTCGGCCGCGTCCCAGCTCCGAGGCCAGCGCCTGACGAGGCGCGTACGCGCCGTTGTCGTTGCGCGCGATTCGATCGACCGGTCGCTGCAGCTCGAACGCCAGCCGCTCCGCCAGTCCCGCCCCCGATCCCCAGCCGAGAGTCTCGAGGGAGTAGATGTTGGAAAAGCTGTCGCCCAGGAGCAACACGTCCGCCGACGCCTCCGCCCGCCAAGCGTCACCGGAGGATGTGATGACGCGCTCAATCGTCACCGTCTCCGGAGGATGCGCCTCGTGGTCCTCTGGGATCTCCAGCATCGCGATGATGTCACCCGTGCCCTGAACGGAGAAGGGCTCCAGCCGGTAACCCGCGGGTTCAACGGGAGGCAGGTCCGCGCGGTCTTCGATGAATCGCCCGAGGGCCTCAGCGACTCGGGCCATCGTGACAGGACGCCAGTGCGTATCGGTCGCGAGGTACTGGTCCCGAACGACATCGTCGTCAAGTCTCGACTGCCATAGCAACGGCGCTGGGTCGAACACCTCGACACTCGCCCGCGCCAAGTCCTGCAGGAACAGGGCGTGAGAGGCGTTCAGCACTGCCGTCGTCGCATGTGTGGCCCCGGGCGACAGGCGCTCGGGATGGAGTGACGGCTTGACCGGCGTCGGAACGACGATCAGTGTGATACCAAGCGCCGCCAGCTGCTCGTGGAAATCGATCAGCACGGGCCGGGGATCGGGCTCCGGCGGAGCAGTCCACGCATCCCCGCCGAGGCGGCGGCGCGCCAGCTGCGCGGCGTCGAGGAAGCCAGGACCGGTCACGTGGTCGACGTCGGGACGGTAGAAGAGCCAGCCGCCGCGTCCGACGTACGCCTGCTGGTTGCCGGCGCCGAGCACGTTCGTCAACGAGCGTTGGATGGGGGGGCGGATCGCCCGCCCGACGACCGACTCGTCTTCGAGATGTTCCTCGCAGGCGGTGAGTTGACGCTGGACGGTACGGTTCGCCGCGACGAGCCGTCCGATCGGACCTGCATCGACCTCACGAAACGTCACAACGAATCCCGCGAGCGCCGCAATAGGATTGCATGGTGACGCGGCCACGACGTTCCCCGCATCGCCCGCGGGCGTGGGGGCAGCGGTTGCGCCACACTGGATGACACCTGCCGACACGAGGACCACCAGGAACGCGAACACCAGGCTGCGTGCCACCCGTGGGCCGAGTTCGGTGGCGCCGACCTCACGTCGTGCCTGCTCTTCTCGATCGTGCTGATGCTTCCAGGGGTCCATGGGAATTCGGTGTTGGCTATGGGCTCTCGGCTATGGGCTTTGCCTGGGCCCTAGAAAATGAAGTAGATGAACGGGTTGTATGCCTGTGTCGTGAGCATCGTTGCGGCGACGACGAAGAGGGCGGTGGCAGTCGCGGCTTTCCATGCGGGGAGGGTCCTGGTCCAGTCCCAGGTTTGAGGCGCACCCCAGGTCACGATGGCGGCTGCGGCGAACGTCAGCACGTAGTACGGCTGATACACGATGCCTCCCAGCAGGTCGCTCGATGGTGAGGGCGTGGTGAGCGCCAGCATGCTGCCGACGTATCGGATGGCGGCTGGTAGATCGCTGGCGCGGAAGAAGACCCAGGTGAACAATACGAGCACGAACGTGGCCAGGGTCTGGAACGCACCGGGCCAGCGCCGGTAGGGCAGGTGCGCACCCCAGAGCCGCTCGGTCGTGAGCAGCAACCCGTGCAGTGCGCCCCATACGACGAAGTTCCATGCGGCGCCGTGCCACAGTCCGCCGAGCAGCATCACGACCGCAAGATTGACGTAGGTACGGCCGGGGCCATGCCGGCTGCCGCCGAGCGGAATGTACAGATAATCCCGAAGCCATGACGACAACGAGATGTGCCAGCGGCGCCAGAACTCCGTCATGGATCTCGCGCGGTACGGCGAGTCGAAGTTCTTGGGGAACACGAACCCGAGCATCAGGCCGAGCCCGATCGCCATGTCCGAGTAGCCGCTGAAGTCGAAGTAGATCTGGAACGCGTACGCGGTGACGCCGTACCAGGCGTCCATCGCCCCGACGGACGCCGCGTCGAACGCCACGTCCGCGATCTTGCCGCATGGATTCGCCAGCAGGACCTTCTTGGCCATCCCGAGGCTGATGAATGCGACGCCTCGTGAGAACTTCGCCAGAGTGTGGGTTCGATGCCGGAGCTGTTCGGAGACCTCCGAGAAGCGGATGATTGGCCCGGCCACGAGCTGCGGGAACATGGAGACATAGCACGCGAAGTCCACGAAACTCCCGAGCGCTCGAGCGTGGCCCCGGTAGACGTCGAGCGTGTAGCTCATGGACTGAAACGTGTAGAAGCTGATGCCGAGCGGCAGCGTCACGCGGATGACGGTCGAGACTTCCAGACCCGGCCATCCGAGCCAGGCCACCAGGGCGTCGAAGTTCTCCGCGGCGAAGTTGAAGTACTTGAAGAAGCCGAGCAGCGACAGATTCGTGCAGATCGAGACAGCGACGGCGATCTTCTGGCCACGAGCCCGCGGCGTATCCCGCTCGAGCGGCGTCGCAGGCGGCGTCAGGCTGACGAGGCGCCCACCGTGGGCGATCGCCAGGCCGCACACGTAGTCGACCATGGTCGACAGGAGCAGGAGCCCGACGAACAGCGGGTTCGCCCAGCCGTAGAAGGCGTAGCTGAGCAGCGTCAGCATCAGATGCCGGCCGCGGCGCGGCATCAGGTAGTACAGCAGCAGCGTGGTCGGCAGGAAGTAGAAGAGGAAGAGGTAGGAGCTGAAGACCATGGGCGGTGCGGTCGCTCAGCTGCCGACGTCGTAGTAGAGGTCCAGTTCGAAGTCGTCCGAATCCATCACGAGCCGCTGCCCCTCGAGCTCGGGGTGGTCATCGTACAGTTCCAGCGTCAGGCGATATAGGTCGCCGGCCGGCTGTCTCCAGCATCGCGCCGTCCCGGATGACCCAGTGGGCCGCCATGACGCGATCGGCGTCGTAGCGCCCCTCGACGACCCGCTCGACCTGGTAGGTGTTGACCAGCAGACCGGCACGGTACGGCGCGATCGATTCGGGCGTCGGCATCGATCCGGGTTGCAGCAGCCGGGCCTCGATGACCACACGCGTCGTACCCTCGGCGCGCGCCGCCGAGGGCGACGTCGGGCCGGTCGGTATCGAGCTCAGGTCCACATCCGCCAGCGCCGTCGCCGACGGGTCGACCCAGACGTCGGGGTAGAAGTCGCCTAGCCCGTTGTCGGTGGCCGGCGCCCACGCCTCGACAGACGAGAGGTCCCGGCTGAATCGCCCGACGTGAATCTCGACGCCGGTGCCGCCGCCGCGGATCTTGTTCGCCATCAGCCCCACCGTATACGGCCCGGTGACCGCCAGGATGCGCGGGTGATTGCTCCAGCGCGGGTGGTAGACCTCGCTGCCGCTCATGCCAGCCGACCCGTTGATGTTCACGGTCCACCGCGTGTCGTTCGTCGGCGCGAACATCGTGAGATTCCGATGGGACCCGTCGAACACCCACAGCACGTAGCGGTTGTCGGGTGACAGGTCCGGCCAGCATCCCTCTGCCCGGCGCGCGAACTCGCCCCGCTCGAGATCGCCGATACCGCAGTATGGCCAGGGATACGCCCCGCTGGCGCGTCGACCATCGGTCGACAGCTGGAAGTTGTCTTCCGCGACGGGCGGCGACTCCCAGACCAGCTCGGGCGTCTCGGGTGCATCGAGCCGGACGCGGTAGACCGGAGCATAGGGAGGGAAATCGGAATCGTCGAACGCAGGCCCTCCGTACACCCAGTCGTGACCGTCAGGATCACGCCAGACGGCAAGGCCGAAGCCATCGCCAAGGCGACGCCGATTCGACCCGTCCCAGTCGACGACGTAGACGGCGTTCTCGGGACGGTTCGAGAAGATCACCCGATCTCCGGATGGCGTAATGATCGGTTTGGCGTAGCTACCGATCGAATCGATGATGGCCCGCTCCCCGCGACCGTCATCCGTATCGAGGCCCATCAGTCGCAATCCGGTGCCCTGGGCGAAGGGGTCGCGGCCCTCACCAACGTCCTGAACCCAGACGATACGAGTCCGGGCGCCGGTGAGGCGTCTGACGGGATGCTCGACCGAGCCGGTCTGATCGGCGACCGATGGTACAGCCTCTGGTCCTGCATCGGAGACAACACCTGGCGAGCCTTCGGTCGAGCACGCCAGCGCCACGGCGAACACCGGGATCGCGAGCGCGAAGCGTATCGGTCGCTTTGATGCCATGAATGCCCTGAATGCCATGACTAGTATGACGCTCGCAAAGGCTCGCTGGCCGTCATTACCGACTCTCGCTTCGAGCGTTCACTGGGGTCCCAGCTGCGGGAGGACCGGGAGCGCCGGCTCGTCCCAGGTCGTTCCGCCCGTGGCGAAGTAGCCGATCGCGGTCCCCAGGATCGCGCCGGCCAGGACGTCGATGGGGTAGTGAACGCCGAGATAGACGCGCGAGAATGCGATCAAGGCGGCAAGTGTCCAGAAGAGGATTCGACCCCGCCGCCACATCCGGCTCAGGACGAAGGCTCCGAGGAAGGCGGTCGAAGTGTGGCCAGAGGGAAACGCCGCGTTCTCCGGGCGGCCGCCCACGACCGCGACCGTTGCGTCCGACTCGAACGGTCGCGGCCGTCCGACGGCGGGTTTCAGGACGAAGTCGACGAGAATCGAGGAGAGGATGAGTGCGACGATCAGCTGCCAGAGCCCGCCGAGGCGGCCCGGTCGGAAGATGGCCACAAGTGTCCCGAGGACCAGCCACACGGCGCCTCGCCGTCCGAGCTCGCTCAGGGAGAGCATGAACGAATCGAGGGCCGGCCGGTGCAGTGTCGCGACTGCCTCGACAATGGATGCGTCGAGCGAAAGCAGCGTATCCAGCACGTCCAGCACGTCCAGCACTTCCCGGCACTGCAGCCCTTCTCGGCATTTCAGTCGGGCAACGAGTCGCTGACCAGCGCGGCCAGCCGGGTGATTGACGTTCGGTTCGTCGTCGACGCGACGGTCAGGCGGTCTCGGCCGGCTCGGGCTCGGGCTCGGCCGTCGTCACGAGACCGAGCTCATGGCGCACGCGCTGCTCGATCGCCGCGAACAGCTCGGGATGCTGTGTCAGATGCTGCTTGACGTTCTCTCGCCCCTGGCCCAGCCGATCGCCTTCGTAGGAGAACCAGGTGCCGCTCTTGTCGATGATCTTCCGTTCGACGCCGAGGTCCAGGAGGTCGCCCTCCCGTGAGATGCCGCGCCCGTACATGATGTCGAACTCCGCCTGACGGAACGGGGGAGCGACCTTGTTCTTGACGATCTTGACACGGGTCCGATTGCCGATGACGGCATCGGCATCCTTGATGGCCCCGATGCGTCGGATATCGATCCGGACCGACGAGTAGAACTTCAACGCTCGGCCGCCCGTCGTCGTCTCGGGATTTCCGAACATGACGCCGATCTTCTCGCGCAGCTGATTGATGAAAATTAAACAGGTTCGTGATTTCGAGACCACGCCGGTCAGCTTCCGCAGCGCCTGGGACATGAGGCGTGCCTGGAGCCCCATCTGCGCCTCGCCCATCTCGCCCTCGATTTCGGCCCTGGGGACGAGTGCCGCGACCGAGTCGACGACCACGACATCCACTCCACCAGATCGCACCAGGACCTCGACGATCTCGAGCGCCTGCTCACCGTTGTCGGGTTGCGAGACGAGCAGGTTCTCGAGGTCGACGCCGAGCTTGCTGGCGTAACTCGAGTCGAGCGCGTGCTCCGCATCGACGAACGCGGCGAGACCGCCGACCGCCTGGGCTTGCGCGATGACCTGGAGCGCCAGCGTCGTCTTGCCGGACGACTCCGGCCCGAAGATCTCGATGACCCGGCCGCGAGGCACGCCGCCGATGCCGAGGGCGTAGTCGATGCTGATCGAGCCGGTCGAGATACTCGGGATCGTCATGACTCGGTCCTTCTGGCCGAGACGCATGATTGAACCCTTGCCGAACTGCTTCTCGATCTGGCTCACGGCAACGTCGATCGCCTTCATGCGATCGCTGGATTGCTCCGGGGGCATGGCGGACTCCTTGGTAGCGGTCGTGCTTCGTCGGGGACGAGAACGTGGGTGACTCACGGCAAGGGGGATTCTAGAAGCGTGCCGTCCAGAAGTCAAGCGAAAGCCTTACGTGCAATCGCCATAACAGTCATAATATCAAGTAGTTAGATGAGATCATCACTTTCGCCCCTCCGTCCGAGAAGTGCAGGATCTGCCCGTCGATGGTTTGATGCAGATGGCGAGTCCTGCTACGGTTCTGGCGCCATGCCGAGCCCCCTGGGGCACGTGCTCGGGGGCATCGCCGCCGGCCACCTGGTGGCGGGTCGCCTCGAGACCGAGCCAGCCGATCGCCAGAATCCGAAGATCTCGTGGCGAGGAGTCGCGCTGTTCGGGGCCCTGGGCGCCGTGCCGGACATCGACCTTCTCGTTGGTCTGCACAGTCGTCACACGCACAGTGTGGCAGCTGTCGCCGTCGTCTTCGGCATCGGTCTGCTCGCGTGTCGAACGCGCCGCCGGCCGGTGCGCCTGGCCGCCGGGATGGCCGCCGCCTACGCCTCGCATATCCTGCTCGACTGGCTCGGCAACGACACCACGCCCCCGATCGGCATCATGGCCCTGTGGCCGTTCACCGATGGCTTCTATCAGTCCGACCTCCACTGGTTCTTCGCTATCTGGCGCCAATACGGCGACGGCTTCCTCGTGCACAACCTCACCGCGGCGGCGTGGGAGGTCCTCGTCCTTGGGCCGATTGCCGCGGCCGCGTGGTGGCTGGGCCGCGGAACTGACACGGAACGATCACGGAACGATCACGAAACGATCACGGAATAACCGGCACGGCTACGGGACGATCACAAGCGTGTCTCTCTGGCGTGATCGTTCTGTGATCGTTCCGTGTTCGTTCCGTGGTCGTTGACGCTCGTGACGGACCTGCGGCCACGCGGACCCGTCACGCGTATCCGTAGAATCCCTTGCCCGTCTTTCGTCCCAGGTGTCCTGCTGTCACCATCCGGCGGAGTAGCGGACACGGGCGATACTTCGAGTCGCCCAGGCCGTCGTGCAGGACCTCCATGATGGCGAGGCAGATGTCGAGGCCGATCAGATCGGCGAGCGTCAGCGGGCCCATGGGATGGTTCATGCCGAGCGTCATGACGGTGTCGATCGCCTCGGGTGTACCCACGCCCTCCATCACGGCGTAGACCGCCTCGTTGATCATCGGCATGAGGATCCGGTTCGCGATGAAGCCGGGAAAGTCCGCGGCCTCGACGGCGGTCTTGTCGAGCCGCCCGCACAGGTCGTGAGCGATCGCCATGGTCCCGTCGGATGTGCGCTCACCACGGACGAGCTCGACGAGTTTCATGAGGGGCACGGGGTTCATGAAGTGCATGCCCAGCACACGATCCGGCCGGTCGGTGCCGGCGCCGAGGGCAGTGATCGAGATCGACGAAGTGTTCGACGCGAGGATCGCCTCGGGTCGCAGCATCCCGTCGAGGCGCGTGAAGACGGCGCGTTTGGTCTCGAGGTTCTCGAGCACGGCCTCGACGACGCAGTCGGCGTCGTGCAGCGCGTTCATCGATTCGGTCGTGGTGAGCCGTGCGAGGGTTTGACCTCGGGCCTCGGCGGTCAACTTCCCCTTGTCCACGAACTTCGCGAGGCTTCGCTCGATGCCCTGGCGCGCGCGCTCGAGCGCTGCCGGGATGGCGTCGTGGAGCCTTACCTCGAAGCCGGCCTGAGCGAACACCTGGGCGATTCCGCTGCCCATGGTTCCTGCGCCGACGACGCCGATGGTTCTGACATCCATGATGTCTCCTACCGCACTCAGGGCGCCGGCGTTTCGACCGCAAGGGCCACGCCGTTTCCGCCACCGAGGCAGAGCGTGGCGATCCCGCGTCTCGCCGCCCGCCGTTGCATGGCATGAAGCAGCGTGACGAGGACGCGCGCGCCACTGGCTCCGATCGGATGGCCGAGAGCGACGGCCCCGCCATGGACATTGACGCGGTCGGGGTCGAGACCGAGTTCCTGCGTGACGGCGACGCCCTGGACCGAGAACGCTTCGTTCAGCTCGAGGAGATCGACGTCCGCCAGTTTCCAGCCCGTCTTCTCGAGCAGCCGGCGAACAGCGCTGACGGGGGTCATCATGACGAGTTTCGGCGCCAGGCCGCTGGTGGCCTGGCCGACGATGCGCGCCATCGGGCGTAGCGCGAGCGCCTCGGCCTTCTCGTGCGCCATCACGACGAGTGCGGCAGCGCCGTCGTTCACACCTGGCGCATTGCCGGCCGTCACCGTGCCGTCCGGCTTGAAGGCGGGACGGAGACGGGCGAGTGCGTCCAGTGATGTGTCGGCTCGCACCGCTTCGTCGTGCTCGAACAGGACGGCGGGACCCTTCCGCTGCGGAATCGACACCGGCAGGATCTCGGTCGTGAACGCGCCGTCCCGGATCGCGGCCGCCGCGCGTCGGTGACTCTCGACGGCGTAGGCATCCTGCCGCGCGCGGGCGATGTCGTACTGCTGGGCGACCACTTCACCCGACAGTCCCATGTGACACTGCTCGAATGCGCACCAGAGTCCATCGTGCACCATCGTGTCGACCATCTCGGCGTGGCCCATACGCAGGCCGTCGCGCGCCCCGCGTAGCACGTGCGGCGCATTGCTCATCGACTCCATGCCGCCCGCCACGGCCACGTCGATGTCGCCCGTCGCCACGCCCTGGGCCGCCAGCATGACGGCCTTCAAGCCCGAGCCGCAAACTTTGTTGATCGTCATCGCGGCCACCCGGTCGGGCAGGCCGCCGTGGAGTGCCGCCTGCCGCGCCGGATTCTGACCGAGGCCGGCCGAAACGACGTTGCCCATGATGCACTCGTCGACGAGTGCCGGATCGATCCCGGCGCGCGCAACCGCCTCCCGCACGACCAGCGCGCCGAGCTCGGGTGCGGTCAACCCCTTCAGGGCGCCGAGAAACCTGCCGGTCGGCAGCCTGACGCCGCTGACGATGACCGCGTCTCTCATGCCTGGCGTGGCCGGCCGCCCTTCGGTCCGCGAGCGCGCTCTGGCGCTCGCACATCGAGCCGGCGGACGACGCCAGGGCCGAGCAGCGCCTCGATTCGCGGCCGAATCATCGGCGACGTCCGACGAATCTCGCGACGCCAGTGCGCGTCACTGACGACGACGTCCAGGATGCCGTCATCGCGCAGCGACACCGTCGTGGCCCGAGCCATCGCGGCTCCGACCACGGTGCGCCAGGCGAACGTCACCTTGCTCGCCGAGAGCGGCTGCCGGCGGAGGAGCGCTCCCACCGTCGCCGATGCGCAATCGCTGAGCGGAATCATGGGGTGCCGGGGTTCGGGGGCCAGGGCTCGGGGGCCAGATGGCAAAACGCTCAGGGGGCCAGAAGGTAAAGCCTCAGGGCCCAGGGGCAAACACTCGGGGCTCAGGGCCACTGCCGAAAGCGCAGAGCCGAGCGACCTGGTCCCGGATCCCAGGTCTCTAGGTCCCTGATCCCCGGTCCCTGATCCTCGGTCCCAGGTCTCTAGGCCCCTGATCCCCGGTCCCCGGTCCCTGACCCGAGTGTATCATTCCGTCGACATGCGACTCGTCTTGGCATCGGCGTCTCCGCGGCGGACGGATCTGCTCCGGGCGGCGGGCTATACTTTTCTCGTCGATGCGGCCGATGTCGACGAGCGCCCTCGGCCCGGTGAACTGCCCACGGCCTACGTCGAACGGGTAGCGCGGGCGAAGGCAGACACGGTCGCCCGACGGCATTCCGGCAGCGTCGTGCTTGGAGCCGATACGTGCGTCGTGATCAATGACCGAATTCTTGGGAAGCCAGCCGACGAGGGCGAAGCGGACGCGATGCTGCAGTGGCTGTCGGGCCGGGAGCACGAGGTGCTGACGGGCGTCGCGGTACGGTACGGTGCAGAAGTGGAGGCAGTGGTCGTGTCGACGTCGGTGCGTTTCTTGCAGCTCAGCCGTTCGGACGTCGCTTGGTATATGGCGAGCGGCGAGGCCGACGGGAAAGCAGGCGGGTACGCCATCCAGGGATTGGCGTCACGGTTCGTCGAGCGGATCGAGGGATCGTACTCGAACGTCGTCGGTCTGCCGGTCGCGGAGGTGGCCGTCCTCCTTGCGCGATTCGGCGTCCAAGACTGACTGCGCCTCCGCCAGGGCGGCCCTCGGCCTCGCGATCGCGACGCTCTGGTCGCATTTGACCGCCCGAAGGAACGGCGATACTCTTGAGCCTGGAGGGTTCAGCCGCATATGCAGCAGAAAGCTCTTAAAATTGGCCTGACGACGGTAGCGCTCGTGGTCGCGTTCGGTGGGCTCCTCTGGTCGACGCTGAGCGAGGGCACCGAGTACTACAAGCATGTCGACGAGGTGATGGTCGAACCCGAAGCGTGGCAAGGCAAGCGCCTGCAGCTTCACGGCTACGTCGTGCCGAGTTCGATCCTGAAGAAGCGGGATAGCCTGGACTATCGCTTTCAGGTCGAGAACAACGGTCACATCGTGGCGGCGACCTATACCGGCATCGTGCCGGACACCTTCCAGGACGGCTCCGAGGTGGTCATCAAGGGCACGCTGTCGCCCGAGGGTTTTCACGTCGAGCGGAACGGCGTGATGGCCAAGTGCCCGTCGAAGTACGAGCCGAAGCTTGGTGCCGACGGACCACCAGACGTCCCGGGCATGTAGTCAAACGATCTCCGTTCACTGAACCGGCCGCACCGCCGGCGTACCTCGGCGCGGCCGGTTCGTTCATCAGGAGGGCCGTCCACCGGCTCACCCCGGCTACCTGACATACGGCACCTCAGGGACTCCCATGGCATCACTTGGCTCCTTTATCCTCCTGACCACGTTTGTCGTGTGCGCGTACGCCGTCGCCGCGTCCGTGGCGGGCGCCAGGCGCCGATCGCGGCGGCTCGTCGAAAGCGGTGTGGGTGCGTTCTACCTCGTGACCGCCCTGATGACCGTGGCCTCCGCCATCATCGTGCATGCCTTCGTGATCGGGGACTACTCGATCAAGTACGTGCAGCGGTACTCCGATTCGGCGCAGCCACTTTTTTACAAGGTGACGTCGTACTGGGGCGGCTTGGACGGGTCGATCATGTTCTGGGTGTTCCTGCTGTCCATCTTCGGCACGAGCGCCGTCTACATCAACCGCGAGCGGCACCGCGAGCTGCTTCCGTACGTCGTCGCCGTGATCTCCGTCGTGCAGATGTTCTTTCTGTTCTTGATGGTGGTGCACAAGAATCCGTTCTCGACGTTCCTGATGGACGTCCCCACCGACGGCCGTGGCCTGAGCCCGCTGCTGCAGAATCCCTACATGGTGATTCATCCGCCGTCCCTCTACATCGGCTTCGTTGGGATGACGATTCCGTTCGCCTTCGGGATGGCGGCGCTCATCACCGGCCATCTCGACGATAGCTGGCTGCGCGCGGTCCGGCGCTGGACGATGATGAGCTGGATCTTCCTCTCGTTCGGCTTGACGCTCGGCATGATCTGGGCGTACGAGGAGCTTGGCTGGGGCGGCTACTGGGGCTGGGATCCGGTTGAGAATGCGGGACTCCTTCCCTGGTTCACCGCCACGGCGTTCCTGCACTCGGTTATGGTCCAGGAGCGTCGAAGCATGCTCCGCGGCTGGAACATCTCGCTCGTCATCGTCACCTTCTTCCTGACCATCTTCGGGACGTTCATGACGCGGTCAGGGGTCGTCCAGTCGGTCCACGCCTTCGGGGAGGACCCGAAGCTCGGCTGGATGTTTACCGTTTTCATGATCGCCACGCTGGTCTTCAGCTTCGGGCTCGTCATCTACCGGCTGCCGCTCCTCCGGTCACGGCACGAACTCGACTCCTGGGCGTCGCGCGAAGCGGCATTCCTGCTGAACAACTGGATCCTGCTGTTCGCGGCACTGTTCGTGCTGTTCGCCACCATGTTCCCGACGCTCAGTGAGGTCCTGATGGGCGAGCGGCTCACGGTCGGCCCGCCGTTCTTCAACAAGTGGATGGCGCCCATCGGCTTGATCCTGCTCTTTCTGACCGGAGTGGGCCCGTTGCTCGCCTGGCGGAAGTCGACACTCGGCAACATGGTGCACCAGTTCCTCTGGCCGCTCTCACTCGGCCTGGCCGTCGGTATCGGGGTCTACGCCATGGGCGTCAGGATCTGGAGCTCCGGGCTGTGCTTCGCTTTCTCGGCCTTCGTCATTGGGACGATCGGCCAGGAGTTCGTCCGCGGCGCGAACGTTCGTCGACGCACGACCGGGACAGACGCGCTGACGGCGATGGTCGGGATCGTCGTACGGTCGCGCCGCCGGTACGGCGGCTACATCGTGCACGTCGGAATCGTCCTGATGTTCCTTGGCTTCGCCGGTGAGGGCTTCAAGGTCGAGGAGCAAGTGCTCCTGAAGCCAGGCCAGCAGACCGAGGTGGGTCGGTACGTGCTACGGCACGAGGGCGTCAGGGTCACCGATGACGGCCAGAAGCAGATGATCACGGGGCACGTGGCCGTGAGCAAGGACGGTGAGTTGCTCGGCATGATGTACCCGGCGAAGTGGTTTTTCCGCAAACACGAGCAGGAACCGACGACGGAAGTGGCCATCCGGCGGTCGTTCGCCGAGGACCTCTACATCGTGATGCCGGCGTTCGAGCTGCAGGAACAGTCGGCCACGTTCGAGATCGTGATCAATCCGCTCGTTAACTGGATCTGGTTCGGCTTCGGCATCATGGCGCTCGGAACGGGGATCGCGCTGCTGCCGGAGCGGTCGCTCGCCCTCGGCCTCTCGAAGGTGCCGGAAGGCGCCGCCACGACGAGCGTGGTGGTGCTGCTGGCCATTGGCCTGCTCGGTGCGCCGGTGCATGCCCAGCACGTCGAGGGTCCCGACACGGTGCCCTTCATTCCGCGCAGTGACTTCGAGCGCGAGATGCAAGGTTCGATCATCTGCATGTGCGGGACGTGCGGACGGCAGCTCCTGAGCGAGTGCACGTGCGGCACGGCGCACAACATGCGGCTCGAGTTGTCCGGGCTGGTGAGTACCGGCATGGATCGCGACCAAATTTTCGATTACTACATCGAGAAGTACGGCAGCCAGGAGCCCCTGGCCGCCCCGATCGACGAAGGCTTCAATCGCCTGGCCTGGCTGTTCCCCTACCTGGTCGGGTTCTCTGGCGTCCTCCTTGCGAGTGGGGTCGCCGTCCGGTGGTCGCGGCAACGCCCGGCCTTCGCCTCGGCGGGACAGGCTGCACTGGATCCCGAGCTCGAAGCTCGACTGGACGATGAGCTCCGCGACCTCGACTGACGGCTCGTTCTTCCGGCCCTGGCACTTCTTCATCCTCGCTGGCGTGCTCGCCGCAACGCTTGGCGTCTTCCTGATCCGGCAGTCCAGCGCGCCCAATATCGTATTGGTGACGATCGCGATCTGGGCGGCGGGGCTGGCGGGCCTGGCGCTGCACCGAACCCTCGTCCCGCTGGCTGGCTCGGACGCCGACGGCCCGACGTCGGTGGGGGAGCGGACCCGCGAGGGGCTCGAGAACGAAAAGGCGCTCGTGCTCCGGTCGATCAAGGAACTCGAGTTCGACCGCGCCATGGGAAAGATCGCTGCGCCAGACTTCGACGAGATGGTGACTCTGTTGCGCGCTCGCGCGATCGGACTCCTGGCGCAGCTCGATGCCGATGGCGGCGGCGGGTACCGAGACCTGATCGAGCGCGAGGTGCGAGCGCGGCTCGCCTCGGAGCAGGTCGAACGAGCCGTGCCGGCCCCAGAGGCGGACCCACCGCAGGACCAGTCGGACCATGTGGACCAGTCGGACCATGTGGACCATGTGGACGATGTGGATCAGCCGGAGCATGTGGACCGGTCGGACCAAACCGCCACGGTCACGGCACCAGCCGGCACCGCCTGCTCAGTATGTGAGACGAGCAACGACGCGGACGCGCGCTTCTGCAAGCAGTGCGGCCATCCGCTCGAGGAGGACCGCGGTGCGTAGGCGGCCTGTTATCACCTGTCTCGCGCTCGCCGTGATCGGCTTGCTCTCGAATGGGCAGTCGAACCTCGTCGAGGCCCAGATCGAGATGCCCGCGGCGAGCGAGATGTCCGGCATTCCGCTGCCGTCCGGAGACCTCGACGACGGCGTGATCTCGGTTCGGTTGATCCGCGGACAGCTCTCCAACAACGTGGTCGACCACCCGGTCGAGCTGCACGGTGCGGGCGACGTTCGCACGGTGCAGACCGACGAGGCCGGCCGGGCAATGTTCGTCGGCGTGCCGCCCGGGTCGTCGGTGCGCGCGGTCGCCGAGATCGACGGGCAGCGTCTCGAGTCCCAGACGTTTCCGTCGCCGGCCCAAGGGGGCGTTCGGATGATGCTGGTCGCCTCGGAAACGTCCGAAACGTCCGAAACGTCCGACGGGGCTGCGGGCCCGGCGTCCCTGCCGGCCGCCCGACCAGGCACCGTGACCTTCGGCGGTGACTCCCGTTTCGTTCTGGAGCTTGGCGAGGACAACCTCGAGGTCTACTACCTGCTCGACATCGTGAACCCGGGCCGGGCGGCCGTGACAACCGAGACGCCTCTGGTGCTGGACTTGCCCGCCGCCGCGAGCGGCGTGGCGGTGCTGCAAGGGTCGACACCGCAGGCGCGTCTCGATGGTTTGAGGGTCGAGGTCACCGGCCCGTTCGAACCGGGACAGACACACCTCGAGCTCGCCTACTTCCTCCCGTACGGGAGTGGAGACGTCACGGTTGCCCAGCCGCTGCCGGTAGCACTCAGCCAGGTGAGCGTGGTGGCACAGCGCCCTGAGGGGATGCAGCTCGAGTCGGCGCAGCTCACCGCGCGACGCGACGCCAACACGCGAGGGCGAGAGTACATCGTGGCGAATGGGCCGGCGCTCGAGGCGGGTGCCACGCTGCGGCTCGACGTCAGCGGCCTGCCGCATCACTCGCGCGTGCCGCGCACGATCGCGCTCGTGGCGGCGTTCTCGGTGCTCGCCGTCGGCTTCTGGGTGGCGTTCTCCCCGGCCGGTGACCCCGACGCGCCTCGGGTGCAGAAGCTCGAGTCACGACGCGAGCGTTTGTTCACGGCGCTGCTGCGCATCGAGGAGGAGCACCGCGAGGGACACCTCGACGAGTCGCGCTACGCGGCGCGCCGACAGGAGCTGATGGCACAGCTCGAGCGCGTGTATCGGGCGATCGACGATTCCGGCTCGGCCTGACCCGTGCCAGATCCGACCGTGACGGAGCGACCCGGCGACCACGCGAGCGAGCCATCGTCGGCGGCGGACGGAGACTTCGACCGGGTCGTCGTCTCAGACGTCTCACGCCATTTCGGGCGTCGTCGCGCGCTGTCGCGGGTGTCATTCGAATGCCGAGCCGGCGAGACGCTCGGGCTGCTGGGTCCCAACGGGGCGGGCAAGTCCACGCTCCTGAGCTTGCTCAGCACGTTGCTCACACCATCGACCGGCGAGATTCGTTATGGCTCGCTGCAGTCGACCGACGCCGGCCCCGCGCTGCGCCAGCGCCTCGGGCTCCTGGCCCACGATCTCTACCTGTACCCGGAGCTGACGGCCACCGAGAACCTCGACTTCTTCGCGCGACTCTACGAGCAGCCCGACCCGGCCAGCCGCGTGCGCGCCGCGCTGACGCGGGCGAGCCTCGCGGACCGAGCGGATGAGCCAGTGGCCGGCTTCTCGCGCGGCATGCGACAGCGTCTGGCGCTCGAGCGCACGCTGCTGCACGGGCCACGCCTCGTCCTGCTCGACGAGCCGTTCACCGGGCTCGACGATGCCTCGACTGACGTCCTGATCGCGCGCCTCCGCCAGCTCACCGACGATGGCGCGATCGTCGTGCTCGCGACTCACGATCTCGACATCGCCGAGCGACTCCTGGATCGGGCCGCCGTGCTGGCTGGTGGTCGACTCCTTGCGATCGACGAGCACCCCGACGACCTCCGGGCCCGCTATCGGGCTCACCTGACGGGAGCCCGATGACGTCGTTCCTGCGCGTGGCGTGGCTGGTGATGCGAAAGGACCTCATGGTCGAGGCCCGAAGCCGGGAGATTCTGTACACGACGGTGTTTTTCGCCGCGTCCTGTGTACTCGTGTTCGCGTTCGGGTTCGTGCGCGACGGGCGAGCGCTCGACGATGCGGCGGCCGGTATCCTCTGGATTGCCATCGCGTTCGCGGGCACACTGGGGCTCGGACGGGGCTTCGAGCGCGAGCGGCAGAACGAGACGCTGCGGGCGCTACTCCTCGCGCCGGCCGACCGGCCGGCGATCTACGTCGGCAAGCTCCTGGGGATCGTGACGCTGCTGTTGGCCGTGGAGGTCGTGCTCGTTCCGCTGGTGAGCCTCATGTTCCAGACGCCGTTGATGGCGAGACCGCTCCACATGGCGGCCCTGCTCGCGTTCGGCACCATCGGCTTCGCCGCGGTGGGGACCTTCTTTGCCGCCATGCTGGTGCGCGCCCGGAGCCGGGACGTGCTGCTGCCGGTGCTGTTGTACCCGATCACCATTCCCGTCATCATTGCCGGCGTTCGAGGAACCGCCGCGCTGGTCCTGGCGGTGCCCGACCTCGCGATGGCTCGCGCCTGGATCGGGATGCTGGTATTCTTTGACGTGGTCTTCATCACGCTGGCGCTGTGGACGTTCGAGCCGGTCATGACCGACTGAGTCGTCACCGGAGGGAATGAACGCATGCTGAACCGACTCTTCCGGCCCCTCGTGATCGCCGCCGCGATCTTGTTCGCGGCGGCGCCGATCATGATCGCGCGCGCGCCCTACGAATCGACCATGGGCCTGATCCAGAAAATTTTCTACTTTCATGTGCCGTCGGCGATGGTCATGTTTACCTCGGCATTCGTGTGCGGGATCGCCAGCGCGATCTTCTTGTTCGGCAAGCGTCGGTCGGCTGATCACCTGGCGGTCGCCGCGGCGGAGTTGACGGTCGTCTTCGGCATGATCGTGCTCGTCACCGGACCGATCTGGGCACGCAAGGCGTGGGGCGTCTGGTGGCAATGGGACGCGCGCCTCACGTCCAGCCTCGTCCTCTGGATGATCTTCGTCGCCTACCTGCTGCTTCGTCGCTTCGGCGGATACGGGTCGGAGAAACTCGCCGCGGGCGTCGCCCTGTTCGGCATGGCCAACGTCCCGTTCGTGTACTGGTCGGTCAACGTCTGGCGGACGCTGCATCCAAAGACGACCGTGGTTCCGAGTCTCGGACCCGGCATGCGCGAGGCGTTCTGGTGGTGTGCCGTGTCCTTCCTGGTGCTGTACCTCGTGCTGCTGGCGAGCCGGATCCGCCTCGAACGCGAGCGGGCGGTGCTGGACGAACTGTACCTCGCACTCGACGACTGAGCATGCGACGCGTCTCCGCGAAAGGAACGACCCTGTGAATCCTCTGCGACGCATCCTCCCGCTGATCGGCGTTTCGCTGGGCGGGCTTCTGATCGTAGCGTCGACTGTGGTTCCGGCCATCACCGCGGGCGTCGACCGGTCCGTGGCTGCGAGTGCGACCGAGGGCGCGGGAGCGACGCTGGTCGTGACCTACGCGCAGGCGCAGCCGGGGCAGGACGAATTCGTGCCGATTGACGAGCTGCCGCCGGAAGATCGCCTGCCGGCTGCCCCGTTGCTGATCGCGGCCTACGGGTTCGTCTGGCTGGCGCTGTTGACCTACTTGTGGTCGATCTGGCGCCGGCTCGGAGGCATCGAGCGAGAGCTCGCGGAGGTCGCGCGTCGCGTGCCCGGCGAGGCGGATCGCGGGCAAGGGTCGATGGATGGGTGAGCTGACGCAGGGAATGTCGGCGGGGCACTTCATCTTCATCCCGTCGGTCCTGCTCATCGGCATCGTCCTCGGCTGGATTCTCGGGTCTCGAGCCGCCCGTGATGCCTACGCGGTGGAGCTCAAGCGCCGGGAGGAGCGCGCCAAGCGCGCGCGGGGCGCCTAGCGTCCCAGCTCGAGGCGGTGGGCGAGTGAGTCAGGGAGCCCGGCCGCATTGACGGCCGCGCGCGCCTGATCGATCCGATACTTGACCCGCCGGAGCGAGACGGTTCTCGCGTCGGTGTCGACCAACGCGAAGGCGGCGCGCGTGTCACCGTCGCGCGGTTGTCCCACCGACCCTGGATTCACTAGATATTTTGCCTTCTTGGCCAGCGCGATCGGACCGTGGGCGTCCAGCTCCTCGAGGCCGGCCGCGTTGAGGCGGTAGGCGGCCGCCACGTGGGTGTGGCCGAAGAGACCGAGCGGCCGCTCGGTGGCATTCACGGCTGCCAGGGCGTCCAGCGAATCGAAGACGTAGGCATCCTCGTCGTGCGGTGCGCCGTGAAAGATCTCCACCACGTCGTCGACGATGTGAGGGCCCTGGGGGAGCGCGGCGAGGTAAGCGCGATTCTCCGGCGTCAGGGCGTCGAGCGTCCACTCGGCCGCCTCGCGTGCCACGTAGTTGAAGTTCGCCGCCTCTTTCAGTCCCATGCTGACCTTGTCGTGGTTGCCACGCACGACGGCCTTGGGCTTGAGCGCGCGGACGCGGTCGACGGTCCCGTTCGGGTCGCCGCCGTATCCCACGAGGTCGCCCAAGCAGAGCAGCTCGTCGTACTCCGAAGGTGGTGCCGACTCGAGTACGGCCTCGAGCGCTTGGAGGTTCGCGTGGATGTCTGTCAGGATCAGGTATCGCATGGTGTCACGCCTTCGTGGGCGAGCTGCTCGAGGAGTCGCTCGACGAGATCGTCGAGCGGCACACGGCCCGCGGCCAGTCGCAAGTGGGCTTCCTGGTACGCCGCCCGCCGCACGTCGTACAGGCGTGCGACCTGTGCGGGGTCGGCCGCGAGCGGCCGATCGCCGTTCGGCGGGATCCGGGCGAGAATCTCATCGAACGGCACGTCGATCCACACCGAGAGGCCATCCAGATTGATGGCCGCGCGTGTCACTGGATCCATGAACGTTCCCCCACCCGTGGCCACGACGGTCCGTCGCAGTGGCATCAGTAACTGAACGATCTCGCGCTCGACCTCGCGAAAATACGGCTCGCCGCTCCGCGCGAAAATATCGGCGATGGGCAGGTTCTCGCGGAGTTCGATCAGCCGGTCAACATCCTCCACACGCCAGCCGAGCCGGGCCCCCAGCGCCTCGGCCACCGTGGTCTTCCCGGCGGCCATGAACCCGACGAGGTATATCTTGTCGTGCCTCACGTCCAGTCGCTCGGGCGAACCGCCCGTTACTCGCAGATAGCCGCGAGCGTCTCGAAAAACCCCGGGTACGAGATCTGGGCGACCTGCGCTCCAGTGATCGTAACCGGATCCGTCGCTCCCAGGGCGGCAATCGCGAAGCTCATCGCGAGACGATGATCTCCGGCCGCGTCCACTGTGCCGCCGCGGAGCCGCCGCGTCGGCCGCACGGCGAACCCGTCCGGACGTTCGTCGACATCGGCGCCGAGCCGCGCGAGCCCCCGAACCAGCGCGGCTATTCGGTCGCTCTCCTTCGCGCGCAGCTCCTGCGCGCCCGATACCGAAACCTCGACGCCGAGGGTCCCGAGCGCTGCGAGGACCGGCAATTCGTCGATCAGGCCGGGGACCTCGTGGGGCGCGATCTCCAGCGCGCGAAGGGTGTCGGCCCGCACGCGAAGCGTCCCCCGCGGCTCACCCGCTGGGGCGTCGGCCGTCTCAGGTTCAATGAGGGCGCCGGCTCGGGCCAGCACGTCGAGAATCGCCGTGCGCGTCGGATTGAGCCCGACGTCGACCAACTCGACGTCGGAGCCGGGCAGGGCGGCGGCAGCGACCGCCCAGAAGGCAGCGGATGAGATGTCGCCAGGCACCCGGAGGCCCGTCGCCCCGAGACGCTGTCCTCCATCGACCTGGACGACGTTTCCGGCTGGTCCGGAGCGATGCAGGTGGACACCGAACGCCTCGAGGGCGCGTTCCGTGTGGTCGCGGGTGGCTGTTGGCTCCCTGACGATCGTGGTGCCGTTCGCCTGCACGCCGGCGAGCAGGACGCAGCTCTTGACCTGGGCGCTGGCAACCGGCGGTGTGTAGTCGATGCCCTCGAGTTCGGTCCCGCGAATCGTCAAGGGCGGGCGTCCGTCCGTCGCCGTCAGACGAGCGCCCATGCGCTCGAGCGGTTCGATGACCCGGCGCATCGGCCGACGACGGAGGGACTCGTCGCCGGTGAGAGCGCTCTCGAAGGGCTGGGCGGCCAGGACACCCGCGAGGAGCCGCATCGTCGTGCCCGAGTTGCCGGCATCCAGCCAACCGGAGGGCCGGGACAGGCCGCGGACACCCCGGCCCTCGATTTCGATCGAGGCCAGACCGTTCGGGCCGTCGGCACCAGAATCGAGGCTGATTGTGACGCCGAGGTCGCGGAGGCAGGTCACGGTCGAGGCGCAGTCGGCGGCCGCGGCGAATCCCTCGATCCGGGTGCGGCCATCGGCCAGTGCCGCGAGAATCGCGTAGCGATGCGCGATCGACTTGTCGCCCGGCAAGGCCAGTCGTCCACGCACGCGTGTCGTCGGCCGAACCGTCACGGCCTCGACGGTGAGGGCCGTCATCTCGGCACTATAGCATCCCTCGCGCGGTGCCTTCAGCTTGACCGGTCTCGACGACTGTGTTATTCACTCGGCTTCGTCCATGGCCTTCGACACGAATCCCATCCGCTTGGAGATCCCGAGCCACTTCGACATGCTGGACTTCGTTCAGTTCGTCGGCGAGCGCGTCGGTGAGATGGCTGGCTTCGACGAGGACGCGATTCATTGGATCGACGTGGCGATCCGTGAGTCCGTCATCAACGCCATCAAGCACGGTAACAAGGAGAACATCGACAAGCTCGTCGTGGTCGAGTTCGCCTTCGTGCCACTCGGCGCCCCGACCGACTTCGTCGTCCGGGTCGTCGATCAGGGCCCCGGCTTCGAAGTCCAGGAAGTCGCCGACCCGCTTGCGCCAGAGAACATGCTGAAGTCGAGCGGGCGCGGCATCTTCTTCATGCGCAGCTTCATGGACGATCTGGTGCTCCAGCGCGCGCCGGAGGGGGGCATGGAGGTCCGGATGGTCAAGAAGCTGCCGACTCAGCCGGCCGAGGGCGAGTGAGGCGGTAGGGCAAGTAAGGCTAGTAGGGCGAGTGGGTTCATGTCGCACGGTCCCGGTTCGCCTACCGGCCCCACTTGCCCCCCTCGCCCTGCTTGCCCCACTTGCCCTACTTGCCCCCCTCGCCCCCCTGGCCCCCTCCTCGCGCCTACTCGGCCCATGAACCTCGACCCCAGTTTCACGGCCACCGCCATCGAGTCCGTGCTGCGCGCTGGCGAGGCGCAGCTGGCCGGGTTTGGGCGCGCGACCGTTTCGAAGAAGGGGCGCATCGATCTCGTCACCAACGTGGATGTTGAGGTGGAGGTGGCGTTCCGGAGCACGATCGCCGATCGCTTTCCGAACCATCGGGTACTCGGCGAGGAGCTGCAGGTCGACACCGACGCCAGCGACTCCACCGAGGGGCACTGCTGGGTGTTCGACCCAGTGGACGGCACGACGAACTACGTTCATGGCCTGCCGTTCTTTTGCTCGTCGCTCGCGCTCGAGGTCGACGGGCGCGTCGAGATCGGCGCCGTGTTCGATCCGCTTCGCCAGGAGCTGTTCGTCGCCGAGCGCGGGCGTGGGGCGCGGCTCAACGGACGCCCCATCCACGTCTCGGAGGCAGCCGGGCTCGGCGACGCGATGCTGTGTACCGGCTTTCCCTACGACGTGCACGAGACCGTCGCGGAGGTGGTCGACCTGTTCGGGCGTTTCGTCGGCCGGTCCCGAGCCGTCCGTCGGTTGGGATCGGCGGCGCTGGATCTCTGCTACGTCGCCTGCGGGCGTCTCGACGGCTTCTGGGAGCGCCGCCTCGGCCCCTGGGATATCGCGGCCGGGGCACTGCTGGTCGAGGAGGCTGGGGGACGAACTACCCTGTGCGACGGCTCGTTGTTCTCCTCGCGGGCCGGCGAAGTCATCGCCTCCAACGGACCGATCCACGACGACATGCTGGAAACGATCGCAACGTGGTCGCGTGACCGTGCTTCGAATCGGACGAACTGACCCCTCCGAGTGACAGCCCGGGCGCCCAGAGACCGATCCGGCCGGCGGGTCGCCCTGGCATCGTTCGTGCAGTAGGCAGTATGGAACGAGAACGCGAGCACGGAATTCACACGGAAGTGACACGGACGGGAGGGTCTCTGTGCGACACATGGCCACGGCTGCAGTGCTTGTCACCATCTGGACGCTCGGCTTCGCGGAACCGGCGCTCGCGCAGCGCCAGGCGGTCGCATTCAACCTCGGCTACTTCGGTCTCGAGCGCGACGGGTTGCGGTCTCCCGACGACGTGCTGTTCCAGGACCAGGCCGACTTACTGTTCGAGATCCGAGATTTCGACAGCGTCACCGTCGGCGGCGAGTACCTCGTTGCCCTGACCGAGTTCATCGAGGCGGGGGTCGGGGTCAACTATTATCAGCGCACCGTACCGACGATCTATGCCGACCTCCTGGGCGACGATGGCGCAGAGATCGAGCAGGATCTCAAGCTGCGCATCATTCCGGTCACCGCGACCGTGCGGTTCGTGCCGTTCGGCGTCCTCAACAACGTGCAGCCGTACATCGGCGGAGGCATCGGCGTCTATCGCTGGCGTTACAGCGAGTCGGGCGAGTTCGTGGATTTCGCTGACTTCAGTGTCTTCGAGGATACGTTCGTGGCCGAGGACACCAATATCGGCGGCGTCATCGTCGGAGGGATCCGAGCCGCAGTGACACCCGAATTGTTCCTTGGAGGCGAGTTCCGGTACAACATCGCGACCGGCCAGACGGGCGGACTCGACAACGGCTTCCTCGGAGACGAGATCGAACTGGGCGGCTTCAACGCCTTGGTGACATTCACCGTCAAATTCTAGGAGCGGTTTCACAATTCTGACGGAGGGGTTCAAGATCCGCTCGGCTGAAGCCTTCGCGCTACGTGATTGCCTGGCGCGCTACGTGATGGTCTAGGAAGAAGTCGCGCGCGAGGGGGCTGCGCGCCACCACGAACCGTGAACCCTTGAACGATTGAACACGGAACCACCGTCGTTCGTCCGTCCGGCCTCGTACCCTCCTGCCGAGCTTCCGCTATACTCTGGCGGTCCTCTGTCGGGCCGCCCGTTCCATCCGCACGCGGTCCGCTCGCGACGACACATCTGGACCGTCACCTCATGTCACGTCTTGCTGTCTGGGTCGAGGGCTTCGCCCTGAGCGTCGGAGGGCCAGGACTGTTCCTGATCGCGTTCCTCGACTCGTCGTTCCTGTCGCTGCCCCAGATCAATGACCTGCTCGTGATCCTGATGGTCATCCAGCGCAAGGAGCTGATGCTCTACTACGCCGGGATGGCGACGCTTGGCTCGGTCGCCGGCTGTCTGGTGATGTACTACCTCGGTCGCAAGGGCGGCGAGGCGCTGCTGAGGCGACGCTTCAAGGCGGGCAACGTGGACCGAGCGCTCGGCACCTTTCGCCGCTACGGGCTGCTCGCCGTGCTCGTGCCGGCCATTCTGCCACCCCCGGCGCCGTTCAAGATCTTCGTGCTCCTGGCGGGGGTCGCCAAGGTACGTCCGCTCAGCTTCATCTCGGCGGTCGCCGTCGGTCGCGGTTTCCGCTATCTCGGTGAGGGTCTGCTCGCGGTCTGGTACGGAGACCAGGCGATGGCGTATCTGGAGTCCAACGGCCGCGCGATCTCGCTCGGAGTCGGCCTGGCGGTTCTGATAGCCGGGGTGGGCTACGCGGTCTGGCATCGGCGGGCCAGCGGGCGTCCATCGAACGAGCGTGACGAGCCCTAACTTCAATTAATGCAATAGTTTGTGTTGACCTCATGGCGCCCAAACCCGTATAATCACGGATTCAGATGACGCCCGACCTCACCGTCGTCGTTCCTGTCAGAAACGAGTCGAAGAACGTCGAGCAGCTCCATCGCGAGCTGACCGACACGCTCGGCGCGTGGGGACGTTCGTACGAGATCATCGTCATCGAGGACGGCAGCACGGACGACACCTTCGACGTGCTGGCACGGCTGCAGTCGTCGGACCCGCACCTGCGCGTCATCCGATTTCGCCGCAACTTCGGGCAAACCGCGGCGTTCGCCGCCGGCTTTGCGCACGCCCGTGGCGAGCTCATCGTCACGGCGGACGGTGATCTCCAGAACGATCCTCGCGACATCCCGTCGATGGTCGAGCGTCTCGAGTCGGGCTACGACATCGTCTGCGGCTGGCGTCGGGACCGGAAGGACGTGTTCCTGACGCGGCGGCTGCCCTCGATGATCGCGAACTGGCTGATCTCGCGGGCGACTGGCGTCAAGCTGCACGACTATGGCTGCTCGCTGAAGCTGTTCCGCGCCGAGGTCGTCAAGCCCCTCAAGCTGTACGGCGAGATGCACCGGTTCATACCGGCCATCGCGAGCGAGCGGGGCGTTCGGATCGCGGAGCAGGTCGTCAATCACCGGGCGCGTCAGCACGGGGTGTCGAACTACGGCCTGTCGCGTACGATCCGGGTGATCCTCGACTCCTGGGTGGCGAAGCGCGTCGGACGAGCGCCAAGCAATGGAGCGCCTGTACGAGCTGCTGCATGCCGATTCCCGACGGACCCGACGCGCCGGGCTCCTGACGGCTGACCTCGGATTCCTCAACGAGTGACCATGGGACGTCTCAACGCCGCGCGGACCGCCTGGCAACGGATTCGAGATCGAATTCGAGATCGGATTGATCCGCGACTGGTCGCGTTCGAGCGGTCGCTCGATCCGGGTGGGCTGACCGCCGCCGCCGTCGGACTGCTGTTGCTGGGGTTCGCGCTGTCGGTCGACTTTCCCCGCGCCGCGTACGGGTTCCAGAGCGACGAGTCGACGTACTACAGCCTGGCCCACAGCCTGGCGGAGGACTTCGACTTCGCGTTCGAGCGCGAGGACCTGACCCGGGTGTGGAAGGAGTTCCCGACAGGACCGGAGGGCATCTTCCTCAAACGTGGCAAGGACGTCGAGGTCGATCTCGAATCGAGCTTCCCGTTCGTCTCCTGGGAGACCGACGACCTGGAGGACCAGAGCCAGCTGTACTACGGGAAGTCCTACATCTATCCACTCGTGGCCGCTCCGTTCGTCTGGGCGTTCGGAACCAATGGCTTTCTCGTGCTGCACGCGCTGCTGGCGGCGTGCAACCTCTGGCTCGCCTACATGTTCCTCGCGGCCCGCTCGAAGCCGAGCGCTGCACTGGCCTACGCGATCGCGTTCTTCGCGGCCTCGGCGGCGCCGGTGTACTTCGTCTGGCTCACGCCGGAATTCTTCAACCTGTCGATGGTGCTCATTGGGATCTTTTTCTGGTGCTACAAGGAGGTCGCGCCGCCATTGGAGGCGTCAGCCGGCCGGTGGTTACACCTCCTGATGGGGCCCGGGTCGGACTACCTGGCGGCCGCGGTCCTCGGCATCGCGACGTTCTCCAAGCCCATCAACGTCCTGGTCATCCTGCCACTGGTCGCGGTGCTGGCGTACCGCCGGCGCTGGGTGAGGAGTTTCTGCGTCGGCAGCACGTTCGGGGCGATCGTGGTCGGACTGTTTCTGGTGAACGTGGTGATCACGGGCGAGTTCAACTACCAGGGCGGCCACCGCAAGACGTTCTACGGTATGACCGGATTCCCGTTTCAGAGCGCTGAGGCGAGCTTCGAGACGGTCGGGCTCGACCGGGCGACCGACAGCGTCCCGGTCGAGGTGCTGTTCAGCCGGGACGCCTTTCTACACGTGCTGCGCTGGAACCTGCTCTACGTCGTCGCCGGTCGCCACACCGGGTTGATTCCTTACTTCTTTCCGGGTGTCCTCAGCTTCGTCCTGTTCCTGGCGGCTGGGCGCCGACGCGAGCCGTGGCAATGGTTTGTCGCCGGGACGGTCGCGCTCGGCGTCCTCGCCCTGATCACGTACATGCCTTTCACGTACTCCGGCGGCGGCGGGCCCGTCGGCAACCGGTAATTTCTGGGCTTCTATCCGATGCTGCTGTTCGTGACACCGCCGCTCGCATCGGTACGCGCGGCGCTGGCCGCGGTCGCGGTCGGGGGGCTGTTCACCGCGCAGGTGGTGCTGAACCCGTTCTACACGTCGTTCCACCCGGCCGAGCACCCGAAATCTGGTCCCCTCCGGTTGCTGCCTGTCGAGCTCTCGCTCCTGAACGACCTGCCGATCAACGTGAATCCGTCCCGGATCAAGCAGCCGCTGGGTGGCGACCCACCGCTTCAGGCGTACTTTCTGGACAACAACGCTCATCGGCCGGAGGGGACCGCGTTCTGGGTACGCGGCGAGTCGCGTGCCGACGTGGCGTTGCGCGCCCCGGCACGGTTGCGCCCGGATGGCGGCTACGACTCCCTGCAGCTCGATCGGCTGATGGTTCGCCTCAGCGCGGGCGGAACGGCCACGACGGCCGTGGTGGAGGTGGGCGGGAACGAGCAGCGCGTGACGCTGGACCAGGGCGAAACGAAGGTCGTGGAGTTGGACGTGGGGCCGGGCTTGCCGTACCGGCCCGTGCCAGGCCAGCCGACCAACTACGTGTACATCACGTCGATCTCGAGCGATCGCGGTTTCGTTCCGCTGTTCTCGACCGGTTCGCGCGACAGCCGCTTCCTGGGCGTGATGGTGACGCTCGAGCCGGTCTACCGGCAGGGTGGCGGATCGTGACGATGTCGGCGGCGCGCCACGAGGAACGCGCCGGGGTGGAGTGATCGCGCATGGCCCGCATCGCGGTCATCACGTCGCATCCGCCGTTCGCCGCGGGCGGACACCTCGTGATCGCTCGATCGCTGCGCGATGCACTGCGGGAAGCGGGCCATGAGGCCGACCTCGTGACGACGCCCCAGAACCGGTTCGGACGACAAGGCGCGGCCTATCTGGCGACGTTTCTCACGGACGTGAGTCTCTCCCACGACGGCCAGCCCGTCGATCAGGTCATCACCATGCGCTTTCCGAGCTACGCCGTGCGGCACCCCGTGCACGTGTGCTGGCTGAACCACCGGATGCGCGAATACTACGACCTCTGGGAGAGCTTCTCCGGATCGCTGTCGCCACCCGCCCGCGTGAAGGAGTCGATCCGACGACGCGTGATTCATGCGGCCGATCGGCACCTGTTGACGCGGCGGGTCACCCGGCTGTTCGCGCAGTCGGCGACCGTGCAGTCGCGGCTACAGCGGTGGGGACAGATCGGGTCCGAGGTCCTGCGACCGCCCCCGCCGCCCAGGCGCTATCGCTGTGATTCGTACGGGACGTACTTCTTCGCCGTCTCGCGCCTCACCCCACTCAAGCGGATCGACCTCATGATCCGTGCGCTCGCCGAGCCTGTCGCGTCGGACCTGCGATGTGTCGTCGCGGGGGAGGGTGAGGAGGCGGAGGTGCTCGCCGAGCGCGCTCGGTCGCTTGGGGTCGCCGACCGCGTGAATCTGGTCGGCGCCGTCGACGACGACACGCTCGTTCGTCACCTCGCCGAGTGCCGCGCCGTCTGCTTCACGCCACTCGCCGAGGACTACGGGTTCGTCACCGCCGAGGCCTTCGCGTCTCGGAAGGCCGTCGTCACCTGCCACGACAGCGGTGGTCCTGCCGAGCTCGTGGAGAGCGATGTCACTGGCCTGGTATGCGACCCGACGCCCGCCAGCATCGCCGCCGCCATGCGTCGGCTGATGGACGACCCCGAGGCGGCACAGCGCATGGGCGAGGCAGGCCACGCGCTCGTGCGCGACTGGACGTGGTCGGCGGCGATTGATCGTTTGGTCCTCGTGTAGACTCTGCAGGCTACGAGCCTCGGACAGGATGCCATGAGCTATCGCACCCCCCTGGAGGCACGGCTCGCCAAAAAGGTGACTCGCGCCATCACCGACTTCCAGCTGATCGAGGACGGCGACCGCATCATGGTCGGGTTGTCCGGCGGCAAGGACAGCTGGGCCCTCATGCAGGTGCTCGACGTGCTCGGCCGGCGGGCGCCCATCTCGTTCAGCGTCGTGGCGTTGAACATCGATTCCGGATACGACGGATATCGCCACGACCAGATCGTAGCGGCCTGCCAGGCCCGCGGCTGGGAGTGCCGCGTCGAGCACACATCCATAGGCAACACGATCGACGACATCCTGGACGTCGACGCGACTCCCTGTTCGCTGTGCGCGCGACTGCGCCGGGGCGTGCTGTATCGGCTGGCGGCCGAGGAGGGCGCCACGAAGATTGCTCTGGGACATCACGCCGACGACTTCATCGAGACGCTCTTGCTGAATCTCTTCTTTGCCGGGAGCCTGAAGGCCATGCCCGCCCGGCTTGTCTCCGATGCTCGCCGGCCTGACGTCATCCGACCGCTGGTATACGTGACAGAAGAGGAGGCACGGGCATACGCCAAGGAGTCGGCGCTCCCGATCGTCGGCTGCTGCTGCCCAGCGTGCGGCGACCTCGGGATGCAGCGGCAGCGCATCAAGCGGATGATCCACGAGCTGGAGCTACAGCGCCCAGGCGTACGCAGCTCGATGTTGAAGGCGCTGGGCAACGTGGCACCGACCCAGCTCCTGGACCGCCGCCTCAATCCGCCGGCGAGTCCGCGCGCGACGCCACCGATATCCGAGGCGTTGGAGACCGGCACTCCCACGTTCTGAATGGCCGACCCGTCGCCCTTCCGTCCGCTGCCGCGCGGGAGCCTCGTCGCGTTGGCGCTCGGCGGCGAAGCGCTCCTGGCGGCCGGCGGCCTGCTCTGGATTATCTGGCGAGACCTCCCCGTCATCCTCAGGTTCGATCTCGACGGACTGCTGATGGGCGCGGCCGCCGCCGCGCTGCTGGCGGGGATCAACATCATGCTGTTGCGCGTCGGACCGGATACGTGGTTGGTCCGATCCATCCGCCGGCTGTACCGAGATCTGCTGGAGCCGATGTTCGGACCGCTCGGGTGGCTCGACGTCGTCGTGATTAGTATCGCGGCGGGCGTGGGCGAGGAGCTCTTCTTTCGCGGCGCGGTGCAGACCGAGTGGGGACTCCTGACGGCGAGTGTGCTGTTCGGGCTCGTTCACATTGGTGACGCCCACATGATAGCCTTTGGTGTCTGGGCCGCGAGTGTCGGCGCGTTCCTCGGATGGTTGGCGCTCGTCAGCGGAGGTCTGGTGGCGCCGATGGCTGCGCACGTCGTCTACGACGCCCTGGCCCTCATCTACATCCGCAGGTCCTGGAGAGGCCGCGCGTGGGGCGTCGCATCTGACCCTGGCGAGGCCACGGACGCCAACCCAACCGCACCACGATCTATCGAGGAGTCCCGCGAATGACTGGATGGCTGTTCCGCACCCTCGGGGTGCTCCTGGTTCTCGTGATCGCGAGTCCAGCCGCGCGTGCCCAGCAGCGGCCCCTGATGACCGAGGACCCGGAGACCGTCGGCGCGGGTGTCGTTCTCCTGGAAGCCGGTTTCGACTTTCTCATCGAGGAGGAATTTCCGGCATCGGGGCTGGTCGGAGACCTCATGCGGTTGCCGACCTACGGGGTCAGCTTCGGCATCAGCTCGATCGCCGAGATACAGATCGACGGTGGGATGCGCAACCGACTGTCCATCACTGAGCGATTCGAGGCGCCGCTGGCCAGCATGCTGACCGTCACCGGCGACTCGACATCCAGCGTGGAGGATCTGGTCATCGGCACGAAGGTTCGCCTGAAGGCCGAGGGCAGCTCCGCGCCGGCGATCGCCTTCCGATTCGCCACCCGCCTGCCGAACGCCAGCAACGAGAGCGGCCTCGGCCTCGATACCACGGACTTCTTCGCGTCCCTCCTGGTCGGCAAGACGATCCGGTCGGTCAGACTCGTCGGTAACTTCGGCTTCGGGATTCTCGGAAACGCGACGCGCGGCGACGACCAGAACGACGTGCTGACCTACGGTGTGTCGTTCGCCCGCGCCATCCGACAAGGCCTGGAGGTGGTCGGCGAGCTGAACGGTCGCCTACACACGGCCAATGCCCCGCCGCCGGTTGGAACCGAGAGTCGGTCGCTCATGCGGCTCGGTGGCCGCTACACGCGCGGCGCGGGGCGGGTGGACGGCGCCGTGGTCATCGGCATCACGTCCGTGGGTCCAGGCATCGGCATCACCGCCGGCTACACGCACGTGTTCACTGGTTTCGCCGTCCCGTAAGCTCTCGTTCGCGGACGCGCCGCACGTGGCTCGCCCCATGACTGGCGTCGACATCGTCAAGGCCCACGCGTACGGGAACGACTTTCTGCTCGTGCCATCGGACCAGGTGGCAGAACCGGAGCGCCCCGCGCTCGCACTGGCTGCGTGCGATCGACATACGGGAATAGGCGCGGACGGTCTCATCCTGTTCGAACGCGATGACGCCGGCGCCTCGATGATTCTCTACAACCCGGACGGCGGTCGGGTTGAGGTGTCAGGGAACGGTGTGCGCTGCCTCGCCGCCCTGCTGGCGAGCCGCTTCCAGGAGTCCGGCGAGATCCTCATTCGATCGGACGGCGGCAACAAGCGGCTCACGCCACTCCGAACGGAGGGTGCACGCGCCTATTTCCGGGCCGACATGGGGGCGCCGACAGACATCCGGACACTGGACATCGAGGCCGCGGGCGAACGATTCGACGTCGTCTCGCTCTGGATGGGCAACCCGCAGTGCGTAAGAATCGGCGAGTGGGTGGACGATGACCGGTTCGACCGGCTCGGTCCTTCGCTCTCGGGCCATCCCGCGTTTCCCGACGGCACGAATGTCGAGTTCGCCGTCGTCGAGTCGCCGGACCGCGTCCGCATCAGGATCTGGGAGCGCGGCGTGGGTCCGACCCTCTCGTCGGGGACCGGGTCATGCGCTGCCGCGGTGGCCGCCGCGAGCTTCGGTGGCGCGGCCCGGGCCGTCGACGTAATCGCCCCGGGTGGCACGCAACGCGTCGAGTGGACCGCCGACACGGTCTGGCTGACGGGCTGGGCCGAGATGATCCTGGAAGGGCGCTGGCTGCTCTGAGTCGGCGACGAGGCGAGATCGTCGCATCGGTTGCGTACCGGCAGCGCTGGTCGCAGTGCGTTTTCTGGAATGCGCGTCGAGGCTCCACCCGCCGCCGGCGGGTGCTAGCCGCTGACCCGGGCGGGCGTGGCCGGGCTCGCCTCGCCCCCGAGCTCGTCCACCATGCGCTCGAGTTGCTCCAGGACCCCGTCGAGCCGCTCGCTGGCCAGGAAGTCCTCGCCGCGTTCGAGTGCCGAGCGCGCTTCTTGCACGGCTTGATCGGTGTTCGCCACGGTCGCCTCGAGGTCGGCGATCACCGCAGCTGACGTCGGGGACGTCTGGGCACGCATGAGGTGGGCCTGCATCTGCTGCCGTACCGTGGCGATCGCCGTCAACGTCGCCTCTATCTGATACCTGAGGGCTGGTCGCTGCTCACCCACCAGACGTACGGCGAGTTCCGCCTGTTCGCGCGCATCGATCGCCCGCGTGAGGGCGAGACGGGAATCCTGTTGTGCGACGGCGTCGTGTGCTTGCCCCAGTGCGGTGCGCGCCGCCGCAAGTGCCTCCGGGGCCAGTCGTTCGGCGCCTTCATCGACGGCGCGCGCGATGGCTGCCGCGGCCAGATCGATTTCCTTTGTGGGTGGGGTCGCACACGCGACCACGCTGAGCATCGCGGCCAGCGTCAGGGGCACAAGCCGCCATCGAGCGCAGGACATTTCCAAAAGTATACGTCGCTTCGTGTTCGGCCACTAGCGCGATTGCGCGTCAGTCGGCCAGACGGTAGCGAACCACCATCGAACGGTGTACGATGAGGCTGCTCGAGCCACACGATCGGCCCCGCGAGAAGCTCGAACGCGTCGGTGCGTCCGGCCTCGGGGACAACGAGCTACTGGCGCTGGTTCTGGGGCAGGGGTCGAGGCGATCGAGCGCGCTGGAGCTCGCCAGCAAGGTTCTTCATGCAAGCGACGGTCTGCGCGGGCTGGCGCGAGTCACGGGCGGCGAGCTTCGCCGGATTCCAGGCGTGGGGAGCGCTCGAGCGGCGCAGATTTTGGCCGCCGTGGAGCTGGGTCGCCGCACGCTGACGCGGCCGTTGGGTCCGCGCGCCCAGTTCGCCTCTCCCCGTGAGGTGGCAGCGTTTCTGCTCCCGCAATACGGGTCGCGGCCGGTCGAGCAGTTCGGGGTCATCCTGCTGGACACCAAACACCGATGGCTGCGCACGACGGTGCTGTCGGTGGGCACGCTGGACGCCAGCATCGTGCACCCGCGCGAAGTGTTTCGGGAGGCGACCACGGGTGGGGCCGCCGCCATCGTGCTCTTTCACAATCATCCGTCGGGCGACCCGGCGCCCAGTCGCGATGACGAACTGCTCACGCAGCGACTCTCCGCGCCGGTGAACTGATGGGGATCGAGGTGCTGGACCACGTGATCCTGGCCGACACCCGCTACTGCAGCTTCAAGGAGACGGCCCGTCTCTGACCGGCCTCCGAGACCCGTTACGCGCTCATGTCACGAATCCTCTATCTCGATTGCTTCTCGGGCGCCTCCGGCGACATGGTCCTGGGTGCCCTCATCGACGCCGGCCTCCCCATCGACGCGTTGAGAGACGCGCTCGGGAGCCTGGGACTCGACGCGTACGAGATCGATGCGTCGCGCGTCTCACGTGCGGGTATCGCGGCCACCCAGTTCCGTCTCGCGGAAAAGGCCGGCGGCGCCGGGCGAGATCAGCCTCAGTCGCGCGGCCACGATCACGATGAGGCGAGCCATCCGCACCACCATCGCTCGCTCGCCGACATCACGGCGCGGATACGAGCGTCGCGGCTCTCGCCTGCGGGCCAACGGCGTGCGACGCAGCTGTTCGAGCGCCTCGCGGAGGCGGAGGCGGAGATCCATCAGATGCCAGTCGATCGAGTGCATCTGCACGAGGTGGGCGCGCTGGACTCGATCGTCGACATCGTCGGCGCGGTGTTCGGATTCGAATGGTTCGGCGCCGACGTCGTGGCCGCATCAGCCCTCAATGTCGGGAGCGGCATGGTCGAGTGCGCGCACGGCACCTTCCCGGTGCCCGCTCCAGCCACGACCAAGCTTCTCGCCGGTGTCCCCATCTACTCCAGCGGCGCACCCGCCGAGCTGGTGACGCCGACGGGCGCACTACTCGTCACCGGCCACGCCATCCAGTATGGGCCCGTGCCGCCGATGACGATCGAGCGCGTGGGCTACGGGGCGGGTAGCCGCGACCTGCCCGGCACCCCGAACGTGCTGCGGATCCTGGTGGGGCGCGCGACGCACGCGGCGGCAACGGAGCGAGTCGTGTCGATGCAGTTCGAGGTCGACGACATGAACCCACAGATCTTCGGGCCACTCATGGACCGGCTCTACGCCGCGGGCGCTCTCGAGGTCCTCTATTCGGCCGTCCAGATGAAGAAGAATAGGCCGGGCACGCTGGTCACAATCGTCGCATCGCCCGAGCGGCGCGGCGAACTCGCCGACGTCGTTTTTCACGAGACGACGACCATCGGGGTGCGTTACCAGGAGATGGAGCGCGAGTGCCTCGCCCGGGAGACGGTGCGTGTCCAGACCCCCGCCGGCCCCGTCCGAGTCAAGGTCGCGAGCCGGGGCGGCCTCGTCGTGAACGCGGCGCCAGAGTTCGAGGATTGTGCGGCACTGGCCGCCGAGGCTGGGCTGTCGATCAAGGAGGTGCAGGCCCAGGCGATGCGCGCGTACCTGGACCAGCGACCCATACCACTGTCAACCACACAACGAACGGAGCCTGCTGTGAACGAACCACGAGATCCCGGGACCGATGTGCCTTCGACCAATGTGCCATCGACCGATGTCCCGACGACTGCTGCCGGAGCCGTTCCGGCGCCTGCACCATCAGCCACCCCGACGCCAACGACAGCCGCGGCGCCAGCGTCGACCCCGGCGACACCCCCGGCGGTCGAGGCGCCGGATGCCAGGATTGCCATCGACGAGTTCATGAACGTCGATCTACGCGTCGCCAAGGTCACGGCGGCCGAGCGGGTACCGAACTCGCGGAAGCTGATCAAGCTCGAAGTCGACCTCGGCAGCGAGGCGCGTACGCTGGTCGCCGGCATCGCCGGCGCATACGAGGCCGAGGCACTCGTCGGCCGGACGGTCGTCGTGGTCGCGAACCTGAAGCCAGCGCGCCTGATGGGCATCGAGTCCAACGGGATGGTCCTGGCCGCCAGCCTGGAGGGCGGCCTGCCGTCCCTCGTCGGGTTCGAGCAGGATGTGCCGCCCGGCACGCGGGTGCGGTGATCGATTCACACTGCCATCTGGCCGACGAGGCGTTCGCCGACGATCTCGGGCCGGTCGTCTCGAGGGCGCAGGCCGCCGGCGTGCAGGACGTGCTGTGCATCCTTGGCGCGGGGAATGCCGACGAGATCGCACGTGCTGGCACGGTGCGGAATCTGTGGCCGTCGACACGCGTCGCCATCGGCGTCCATCCGCACAACGCGGGCGACTTCATCGCCGATCCCGACTCGGCGGCCGACGTAGTCCGGTCGGCCGTGACCGCCACCGCGGCCTCCGCCATCGGCGAGATCGGGCTCGACTATCACTACGACCTCGCGCCGCGGGAGACGCAGCAAGCGGTGTTTCGCGTCCAGCTGGGGGTGGCACGAGCACTCGGGTTGCCGGTCGTGCTGCACACGCGCGAGGCCGACGACGACACGTTCCGGATGCTTCAGGAGGAGGCGGCCGGGTCGGTGACCGGCATCTTCCACTGCTTTACTGGCGACCGGTCGCGGGCGGCGCGTGCCCTCGACCTCGGGTTCTTCGTGTCGTTCGCCGGCATCGTGACGTTTCCGCGCGCAACCGAGATACGCGAGGCGGCGGGGTACGTGCCAGCAGATCGGTTGCTCGTCGAGACCGACAGCCCGTATCTCGCGCCGGTCCCGCACCGGGGGAAGCGCAACGAACCGGCGTGGGTGGGGCGTACGATCGAACGGATCGCCGAGGTTCGCGGCGAGCGCGTCGAGCGAGTGGTGGAGTGCAGCACGCGAGCATTCGAGTCGGTGATCGCAGGCCCGCACGGATGAGCGGAATCGCACGAAAACCCGTATGAACACTCGGTTTGCCGCGTTGACACTCCGCGCGCAAGTGTGGTCAGATGACGCCAGTGAGCGAAGCCGTGCCGAAGTCGCCCCCAGCCGACCTTGCTCAGATCTTCGAGCCGATCCGCGCTGACCTCGAAACCGTCGAACAGCAGTTCGTGCAGCACGTCGAGTCGCACGTCGACTTGATTCCACAGATCGGACGATACATCCAGAGCAGCGGTGGCAAACGGGTGCGACCCGCGCTCCTGCTGATGGCCGCTCGGCTCGCCGGCTATCGCGGCGACCGGGCCGTACTGTTCGCCTCCGTCGTCGAGTTCATTCACACCGCCACCCTCGTCCACGACGACATCATCGACGATTCCGACCTGCGCCGCGGCCGACTCGCCGTGCACTCGCGCTGGGGCAACGACATCACGGTCCTCCTCGGCGACTACCTGTACATCAAGTCCATGAGCCTGGCGCTGACATACGACGCGCTCGACGTCGTACGTCTGTTGTGCGAGGTCACGCTGCGGATGATCGAGGGCGAGCTCTATCAGCTCACGAAGACCGGAGACGTCGATATCGCCGAGGACGAGCACTTCGAGATCATCCGCCGCAAGACCGCCTACCTGTTCGGCGGATGCGCACAGATCGGCGGCATGCTCGGCGCCGTCTCGGACGAGCAGGAGCAGGCGCTCCGCGAGTATGGCTTCAACCTCGGCATGGCGTTCCAGCTCGTCGACGATCTGCTGGACTACACCGCCGATCAGGCGAATCTCGGCAAGCCCGTTGGCGGCGACCTGTGCGAGGGCAAGGTGACCCTGCCAATCATCTATCTGCTCCAGCGGGCAGACGGCGCGGCCGCCGACCTCGTGCGACAGGTCGTGACCAGCCGGAGTGTCACCGCCGACGCCTGGCAACAGCTGACCGGGCTGCTCGCCGAGCACGATACCCTCGAGGACGCCTACCGGAAGGCCGGTGAGTACGCCGCGCTGGCCAAAGCGTGCCTCGACGTCTTCCCGCCAAGCGTGGAGCGGGAAGCCCTGCAGATCCTCCCTGACTACGTGATGTCCCGGGACCGGTGAAGCGCGACCAGCACGCGGCCCACGCTGAGCCTCGTTACACGACCCACCTTCGGCCTCGTGTCCTGCGTACGCCAGACCTGAACATTCGCCCGCGGCAGGACACGAGCTCGACCGACCGCCGACTCTGCCCCGACCGCGAGCCGGAGGCTGGCCGATGAACAGGGCCGCCCGACGCGCCGAGCAACTGCGTGCGGAGATCCGTGAGCACGATGAACGCTACTACGGGCTCGCCGATCCGGTGGTCTCCGATAGCGAGTTCGACGTGCTCCTGAACGAGCTGCGAGACCTGGAGTCGCAGCACCCCGAGCTCGTCACGCCAGACTCGCCGACCCAGCGAGTCGGTGGCCGGCCGGTCGAAGGGTTCGAAACGGTCGAGCACCTCGCGGCCATGCTCAGCCTCGACAACGCGTACGACGAGGACGAGCTGCGAGCGTTCGATCAGCGCGTGGCGAAGGGCCTGGGCGACCAAGCGGATGCCACGAGCTACGTTGCGGAGCTGAAGATCGACGGGCTGAGCATTGCCCTCACCTATGAGGACGGCGCGTTCGTCCGGGGCGTCACGCGCGGCGATGGCGCGCGGGGAGAGGACGTGACCTCGAACGTTCGGGCCATTCGGGCGATCCCGCTCGGGCTGCGAGACGGTCCGCCAGGCCGCCTCGAGGTTCGCGGCGAGCTCTACCTGCCTCGCCGATCATTCGACCGTATCAACCACGCGCGCGAGGAGGCGGGCGAATCGCTGTTTGCCAATCCTCGAAACGCCGCCGCCGGTACCATGCGAAACCTCGACCCCTCACTGGTGGCGCGCCGCGGCCTGGCGGGCTTCTTCTATCACGTGGTGGCAGGCGACGAAGCGCAGGCGGAGGCACTCGTGGGGCGGCACGCCGGTGTGCTCGAGGCGCTCCGCGGCTGGAGTCTGCCGGTCGAACCCAACTGGAAGATCTGCTCGCACATTGACGATGTCATCGAGTTCTGTGGCCAGTGGCGCGAGCAGCGTCACAGCCTCGGCTACGAGACCGACGGGGTGGTCGTCAAGGTGGACGATCTTGCGCTGCGGCCCGTACTCGGCTCGACGTCGAAGTTTCCGCGCTGGGCGATCGCGTTCAAGTTCCCCGCTGAGCAGGCGACCACCAGACTCATCAGGATCGAGGTGAACGTCGGCCGCACCGGTGCCGTCACTCCGTTCGCCGTCCTCGAGCCGGTCACGGTCGGCGGGTCCACCATCCAGCTCGCCACGCTCCACAACGCGGAGGAGGTCGCCCGCAAGGACCTGCGCGCGGGCGATTTCGTGCTCGTCGAGAAGGGTGGAGACGTCATTCCCAAGATCGTCAAGCCGCTGGTGGCCAGGCGCCCCCGCGGCGCTGCGGCGCCTCAGGCGTTCGTGATGCCGACCGAGTGCCCGGCATGCCAGACCAGCCTCGATCGCCCCGAGGGCGAGGTCGTCTGGCGGTGTCCGAACACGTCGTGTCCGGCGAAGATGCGGCGTGGCCTGTTGCACTTCGCCTCGCGCGGCGCGATGGACATCGATGGCCTCGGTGAATCGCTCACCGAGCAACTCGTCGAATCCGGTCTCGTCGGGGACTTCGCCGATCTCTACGGCCTGGACGCCACCGGACTGGAGGGCCTGGAGCGGATGGGCCAGAAGTCGACCGCCAAGCTGCTCGAACAGATTGACCGGAGCCGGGCGAACGACGTCTGGCGGCTGCTGTTCGCGCTCGGCATCCGGCACGTCGGGGAAGGCGGCGCAAGAGCGCTGGCCCAGGCCTTCGGCAACCTGGACGCGATCGCGGCGGCGGCCGTGGAGGCTCTCGAGGAGGTCCCGGACGTGGGCCCGATCGTCGCGCAGTCCGTTCGAGCGTTCTTCGACACACCGTCGAACCAGCAGCTCGTCGAGCGGCTCCGCACGGCCGGCGTCAACCTTGCCTCCCTCGAATCGGTGCCGACCGCCGCCGCCCGGCCGTTGGCCGGCCAGACCTTCGTCGTGACGGGCACCCTGGATCGTATGACCCGGGACGAGGCGGTCGCCACGATCGAGCGGCTCGGCGGCCGCGTGGCGTCGTCTGTCAGTCGGAAGACCAGCGTGGTGGTGGTAGGCCGCGACGCGGGAAGCAAACTGGCCAAGGCCCAGGCCCTGGGCGTGAAGACGATCCGTGAGGACGAGTTCGAGGCGCTTATAATAGATGGATAGGGGTGCATCAAGACTCAGCGGCATGCATGCGAGGATTCCAGGCTTCACCTTCGTCACCATCGGACTGACCGGGGCAGTCGCGTTCCTCATCGGTCTGGTCGTCGCGGGATCGCTGGCTCCGACGCCCGCCGTGTCGAAGCCAGTGACGCAGGAGTTCGCCTCGCGGGCCTCGGACGTGGCAACTCGAGTCGTCGACTTTGCGGACATCGTCGAGCGCATCAATCCGGCCGTCGTGAACGTCGAGGCCACGCTGCCAGGCGCGGCGCGTCGCAGCGCGCCGCAGGGGCCCCCGGATCGTGACGCGCGCCGCCGGGAGGCACCTGGTCCGGAGAGGCGCCCGCGCGAAGGGTCCGGCAGCGGCGTCATCATCGAGCCGGATGGCCACATTCTCACGAACCACCATGTCGTCGATGGTGCCACCCGGATCGCCGTCCGCCTGGCCGATGGCCGCAGCTGGCGGGCGAGGCTGGTGGGTGAAGATCCGGCGAGCGATCTCGCATTGCTGAAGGTCGACGCCGACGAGCGCCTGCCCAGCGCGCCGCTCGGTGATTCCGATCGACTACGGGTGGGCGAGTGGGTCTGCGCGATCGGCAACCCGCTCGCGTACGAGCACACCGTGACGGTCGGGGTCGTCAGCTACGTGGGCCGCAAGCTGTTCGACGCCAGCCTCGATCGCTATATCCAGACGGACGCGGCGATCACGTTCGGCAACAGCGGCGGCCCGCTGATCGACGCGCGCGGTGAAGTGGTCGGCATCAACTCTGCCATCAGCTCGCAGGCGAGCGGCATCGGCTTCGCCGTGCCGGTCAACCAGGCAAAAGCGATCCTGCCGCAGCTCAAGGCCAACGGTCGCGTGACGCGGGGCTACATCGGCGTGTCGCTCAGGGACCTCGATCAGGAACTCCGAGACGGGCTGGCGCTCGGCGACGTTCAAGGCGCGCTGGTCCAGGAGGTGGTAGCTGGTTCGCCAGGTGAGGGGGCCGGCCTCGCACCGTTCGATCTCATCCTGTCGGTCGACGGCGACGCCGTCACGTCGAACGATCAGCTGATAGGCGAGATCGCCCGGCGTCAGCCCGGCAGCGTCGTTCAGATTCGATGGCTCAGGGATGATGGTGAACATTCGGCAGCCGTGCAGCTCGCCGCCCGTCCCCAGCGACGCCGCGTCGCGCGAGGTCGCAGCGTCGATCCCGCCGACGGCCCACGCGTCCGGTGGTCGGGGGATGCGCTGGGTCTGACCGTCGGGCGCCTCACGCCCGAGAGCCGGGAGCGATTTCGCGTGCCCGTCGGAATCGCCGGCCCTGTCATCGTCGAGGTCGGGCCGCTCGTGTCGGCGCCGCCCGCCGTACGGCCAGGCTCGGTGATCCTCGAGATCGACCGAACGCCTGTCGAGTCCGTCGAGGCCTATCGCCGCGTCCTCGGCGCCGCGGATGTCGGCGACGTGGTGACGCTCTACGTCTACGACACGATCTCGTCCAGCCGTGCGATCGAGACGCTGCGGGTCGAGCCGACCGATGAGGGGCCTGTCGGCCGGCGCCGCCAAGGGATGGCCGAGCGATGAAGTCACGAATTCTGGTGGTCGACGACGAGACGGCGATCCGCGAGTCGATGCAGATGATTCTGGAGTACGAGGGACACCACTGCGTGGTTGCGGCCGACGGACCAGCCGCGCTGGCCGAGGTCGAGCGTCAGGCGCCCGACCTGATCTTCCTCGACATAAAAATGCCGGGCATGGACGGCCTGGAAGTGCTACAGCGGGTCCGGGCGCTTCACGAGACGTTGCCCGTGGTGATGATCTCCGGACACGGGACCGTGGCCACGGCCGTCGAAGCGACGAAGCTGGGAGCGTTCGACTTCATCGAGAAGCCGCCGGCCAACGATCGTATTCTCGTCACCGTCCGCAACGCGCTGAACCAGCGACAGCTGACGCGTGAGAACCGATCGCTGAAGCGCGCGTTCGAGGTTCGACACGAGCTCGTCGGTTCGTCGGAAGGCCTCCAGCAAGTCACCGAGGCCGTGCGTCGGGCCGCCCCGACGACCGCCACCGTTCTCATTCGGGGCGAGAGCGGCGTGGGCAAGGAGCTGGTCGCCCGGGCGATTCACCGGAACAGCCTGCGTAGCCGTGATCGCTTCGTCCAGGTCAACTGTGCCGCCATCCCCGAGGACTTGATCGAGTCGGAGCTGTTCGGGCACGAGAAGGGCTCGTTCACCGGCGCGACCGAGAAACAGGTCGGCAAGTTCGAGCAGGCCGATCGCGGCACCATTTTCCTCGACGAGGTGGGAGACATGAGCCTGCGGACGCAGGCCAAGGTGCTACGGGTCCTGCAGGAAGGCGAGGTGGAGCGCCTCGGATCGTCCCGTACGATGAAGGTCGATGTCCGGGTGATCGCCGCGACGAACAAGGATCTCGAGGCGGAGATCGAGAAGGGAGGATTCCGCGAGGACCTCTACTTTCGCCTGAGCGTGATTCCGGTCGTGGTGCCGTCGCTCAAAGAGCGCCGTGAGGACATCCCGGTCCTTGTGCGCCACTTCGTCGATCTGTTCGCCAAGGAGAACAATTTCAAGCCGAGGACGTTCACACCAGCCGCGATCGAGTTCCTCCAGCGCCAACGCTGGAAGGGGAATATCCGGGAACTGCGCAACACTGTCGAGCGCGCCCTCATCATGGCCACGGAGGATCCGATCGACGTGCCAGAGCTGAGCGCGTGCGTCGGAGTTGATTCCCGGGCGGGCGCCCTCGATAATGTACACGAGCGACCGGGCACGCTGCGCGAGTTCAAGGAGACCGCCGAGCGCGCGTTTCTCGTCGAGAAGCTTCGCCTCAACGGGTGGAACATCTCGAAAACGGCCGAGGTCATCGGGACGCCGCGCAGCAACCTGTACAAGAAGCTCGAGCAGTACCGGATCAGCCAGGACACGGACGGCTGATCGCTACGACGCGCGAGCCGCGCGCCGGGTCGCAGGCTCTTTGACATCCGCCGTCGTGGTCCAGACGACCGCCGCAGCGTCCGGGGCGTGCCTCGGCGCCGGGGAGGAAAGTCCGAACTCCGCAGGGCAGTGCGCCGGCTAACGGCCGGTCGGGGCAACTCGAAGGAAAGTGGCACAGAAAATATACCGCCGGCCGACGCTCGAGAGGGCCGAGGCGGGTAAGGGTGAAAAGGTGCGGTAAGAGCGCACCGCGTCCTCTGCAAGGAGGATGGCAGGCTAAACCCCGCACGGAGCAAGACCAAATAGGGAGGCGTTCGAGGACGGCCCGTCCGAAGCCTCCGGGTAGGTCGCTTGACTCCGCCAGAGATGGCGGAGCTAGAGGAATGGTCGTCACCGCCTGGTCCGTTCACGCGGCCCGGGCGGTACAAAATTCGGCTTATGGACCGCGGCGGCGGACCTTTCCCCTTCGGCACCGAACTTCTGGCGCCGGCGTTCGGCCGGCAGGAGCCACGACGCATGTCCACGCGATTCCTCGCCCGCGCGTTCTTTGAGCGTTATCAGGACCGGATCCTCTTCGGCAAGGACAGCTATCGCGCGTCCGAGTTCCCGTCCTACTGGCGCGTCTTCGAAACCGATGATGAGTACTTCGACTATTATCGGGACTATCACGCCTTCTGGCAGCTGTACGGGATGGCCCTTCCGGACGGGGTCCTACAGAAACTCTACTTCCCGAACGCGCTGAAGGTCGTGCCTGGTATTCCGGCGGCCAACTTCCCGAACTGATTCGTTGACGGAGCGCGCATGGCATCGTACCTGGTGACGGGTGGGGCAGGGTTCATCGGTTCGCATCTGGCGGCGGCGCTCGTCGCGCGCGGTGAGTCGGTGCGCGTCGTCGATAGCCTGATTACCGGTCACCGCGCCAACCTGGCCGCGATCGGCGAGCCGATCGAGTTCGTGGAAGGCGATCTGGCCGACCTGTCGGTCGCTCGGCAGGTCATGGAGGGCGTTGACTACGTCCTGCACCAGGCGGCCATCCCGTCGGTTCCTCGGTCGGTCGCCGATCCGATCACGTCGCACCGGGCGAACATCGACGCCACGCTCCACGTACTGGTGGCGGCGCGTGATGCGGGCGTCACGCGCGTCGTTTACGCCGCCTCGTCATCGGCGTACGGTGACACGCCAACGTTGCCCAAGCACGAGCGCATGCCGCCTCGTCCACTGTCACCCTATGCGCTCCAGAAGCTCGTCGGCGAGGAGTACGGGCGCTTGTTCGCCCAGCTGTACGGCCTGGAGACCGTCGCCGTCCGATACTTCAACGTGTTCGGACCGAGGCAGGATCCCTCGTCGCCTTACTCGGGCGTCATCTCGAGGTTCCTGCACGCGCTGGTGCACGGCGAGCGTCCCACTATCAACGGTGACGGCGAACAGACGCGCGACTTCACGTATGTTGACAACGTCGTCGACGGCGTCTTGCGAGCGTGTTCGGCGCAGGGCGCGAGCGGCGCCGTGATCAACGTCGCGATGGGCGAGCGGACGTCCCTCAACGAGTTGCTGGCGAGGCTCGTTGCGCTCACCGGCGTAGACGTCGAGCCGATATTTGCCGAGGCCAGGGCGGGAGACGTGCGGGATTCCCTGGCCGACATCTCGCTCGCGCGGGAGGTGCTGGGTTACGAGCCGACCGTGGCGCTCGACGAGGGCCTGCGGCGTACGCTGGCCTGGTTCCGAGCGGACCAGCCGAGCCTTGAGCCGATCGGCCGGGCGCCGGCGCCTGGACAGGTCTGAACCGGATCTGGAAAACTGGTAGCTAGATGAGTCGTGACAAGTTCGAGCGGGTCTGGAGGCCTGGACAGGTTTCCCCTGGCTTCAACAGGTTTCAACTGGGCAGAGGAGCGATGCTAAAAACGTCAGCCATGGTGGTGATGGTCGTGGTGATGGGGCTGGCGCTGGGCGCCTGTGGTAACGGGCCCGTCACCGTTTCGCTCGAGATGAGGGCCCGCCTCGAGGGGAACGCACTTCACATCGACGGGACGACCGATCTTCCTGATGGCGCCGTGCTTGCCTACGAGGCGCGCCATGAGCGGTACGACCATGATCCCGAGACGCCGGAAGACATGATCTTTACCGACGGGACGTTGGAGGTCGCCGCCGGAGCCTTCCAGCGTACGGTCGATCTCTCGTTCTTCGATCCGGGCGAGGTTCACGTCTGGGTCTCGTTCCAGATGAACCTCAGGGGCGACACTGAGCAACCAGGTGCGATTCGCTCGAGGTTCGGCGACCGTGGCGAGCGCCTGACGGGCCCGAACGTCACCGATGGAGAAGACGGCGGGCGGCGAGTGGCCGTCGTCCAGACCGTCGAGCGCTGATTTCGAGCGCAGACCATCACCTGCCAGCCGACAACTCCCGTAGACATCCGCAGTCCTCGATTCCACCTCGCCGCGGTCTTCCCGGCTCCCAACACCGGTAATCCATCTGTTGCCAATAGCTTGCGGCGCCCAGTCGGCGCTCGCGTCGACGGCGCGCGTCTTGACTACGGATCGGATGGCCTCGGTGTCGGTTCCGCTCCGGGGTGCCCGACCCGAGCCTTCGTTGTGGGACGGCCGAGGCCACCCGTAGACGCGTCACCCAGCGTGACCCATGACGTCACCCAGCGTCACCAATGAGGAGAAGCCCATGGATCGAAGAACCGCGGTCGTTGCTCTCGTCGCTGTCGTCACTCTCTCTCTGCCTCACGTCAGCCGTGTCACGGCGCTCGGGCGTCCCGCCGCGCCACCCGTCGGCCAGGAGACCCAGGCGCGGGTCGACCTGAACTCCGCGTCCGTCGCGCAGCTCCAGGCCCTGCCAGGCGTCGGGCCTCGAACGGCCGAGCGCATCGTCGAGTACCGGGATGCGCATGGCCCGTTCACGAAGGTCGAGGAGTTGATGAACGTTCAAGGCATCGGAGAGAAGAGCTTCCTCAAGATGCGCCAGCTGGTCGTCGTCTCGACGCCGAGGACGAAGCGAGCGACGTCGTGAGGCCACGGCGTGGTCGTCGGCGGGCACCGATGGCCACGCCGCTGCCAACGCGGTCCGGCAGGGCGAGCTCCGACTCTCGGACGGGCACCTCGTTGGTCGAGATCGTGTTCGTTCTCGGTCTCGTGGCGACGCTCGCAAGCCTAGCCGTTCCGATGACTCGTGCGAGCGTCGACGAAGCGCGTGCCGCCTCCGCGGCGTGGTACGTGGCTGCGCAGTTCCGGCTCGCTCGGATGGTCGCCGTGACGGGCCAGAGTGCCGTTGGCTTTCGGTTCGAGGCCGAGGGCGACGGGTATCGATTCACCAGATACCGCGATGGGAGCGGCAACGGCATCCGGCTGGCCGACATCCGCCGTGGCATCGACGTGCCGACGGCCCCGCCCGACCGACTGCCCGAGCGTGCGCCGGGCGTAGAGTTCGGAATCGCCGGCAGCATTCGTGGCGTCGACGGCGGCGCCCCACTTAGGCGAGGTGCCGACCCGTTACGGATCGGACGTGCCGACATCGTCACCTTCACACCGCTGGGCACGGCGACGTCAGGGACGCTGTACATCCGTGGCCGGGGCTCGCGCCAATACGCCGTCCGCATCCTGGGCGCGACCGGGCGGATCAGGACGCTCGAGTACCGCTTCGCCTCATCGACCTGGCTCGAGCGGTGAGATCAGTCGAGCGACGCTCGAGCCATCGATTCCCAGCCTCTCGGTCACTCCACGAGTGGAGGTCCGCCTGCGTCCGGGAGGACGCGCGTGGCTGCTCGACGTGTCCAGCGGCGGCGCCGCCGTCGCGCTGCCGACCCGGCTGCGGGTCGGAGCAGTACTCACCGTCGAGCTCGCTCTTGCCCCCGACGTCCCCGGCGGCCCCGACGCGCCAGGTCCGATCGTGCGTGCTCGCGGGCTGCGATGCGCCGTGCGAGCGCTCGAGCCGAGCGGCGTGTCCTACCGGAGCTCGCTACAGTTCGAGACCCCGTCGCCCCTGGTGGGCGAACTGGCTACCCGCGCCGGGTATTCGGTTCCCGGCAAATACTTTGATCCCGCCGCCGCGATGGGGACTCACTACCCGCACCAGACAGCAGGACGACGGCGAGGCGATGAGGGGGACAGTGAATCGGGCGATTCCTGACAGTCGTCAGTTTGGCATCGCCCTTGTAAAGGTTCCCCTCATGTCGGTGTACACACGGTGTCCTGGGGTCGAAGCGATAGAAATGACGAAGAGCGTGCGTAGGGCGAAGGCTTCGGCCGAGCGGATCTCGAACCCGCTTGACGCTCGCGCTCGCCAAGGCCAGCGCGCTGCGTGCGCACAAGCGCGAGTGACCCCGTCGGGCGCGTGAAACCGGTTCTACGCGATGGCCAGGCCAAGGATCAGAAGGAGTAGTTGCCGGTGTTGATGCAGTCCATGCATGCGTCGCAGGACGCTTTGTGGGTAGCCGAGTTGGCTGCGGCGGTCGTGGCGGACTCACAGCCAGGCAACTTGTCGCAGAGGCTAGAGGAGAGTCTCCGGCGCGCGTTACCCCTGCGTGCTGTGGAGCTCGCGAAGGTTTCAGAGGGCACACCGATCGCCCCTGCGAGGGTCGACGCGACGCACGTCAGCCTGCGGGTGGCGTCGGCTCACGGTCCGTACGTCCTCCGGGTCAGCTTTCGGCCCGGCTATGCAGCCGACCATACAGCCTTGAGCCGGCTCCATCTGGCCGCGTCGCTCGCATCCCTCGTGCTCGAGATCGAGCGCGGGCGAAGAATGACCGCTCGACCGCTCGCCGCCAACACGGAGGGCGGAAGCCATGGCCCGCTCGTTGGCGCCAGCGAGCCGATGAACGAATTGAGCCGGCTGATTGACCGAGTGGCGAAGAACGACTTCATAGTGCTCGTCGAAGGCGAGTCGGGCTCCGGGAAGGAATTGGTTGCCCGGCGCATTCACGAGTTGAGTCGCCGACGCCGTGGACCCTTCGTCGCGGTCAACTGCGCGGCGCTGGTCGAGACATTGTTCGAGGCCGAGTTGTTCGGCATCGAGGACCGGACGGCCACCGGCGTGCGCGGGCGGCGCGGCAAGTTCGAGGTGGCCGACACCGGCACGCTGTTTCTCGACGAAGTCTCCGACCTCTCGAGCGTCGCTCAGGCCAAGTTGCTCCGGGCGATTCAGGAACTGACTGTCGAGCGGGTCGGCAGCCATGACCCGCGGCGGGTGGATGTGCGGATCGTGGTGGCCACCAACCGCAGTCTGGCGACGCTGGTCGCCGCCGGCCGTTTTCGGGCCGACCTGTTCCACCGCCTCAACGGCGTCGAGGTAATGGTGCCGCCCCTGCGCGCACGCGCGGGCGATGTGCCGCGATTGGCGACGCACTTCCTCGCCCGCCATCGCGCGCCTCGCCCCTATCGGCTCTCGGTCGAGGCGCTCGATGCGCTGGGGGCGTATCACTGGCCGGGCAACGTCCGGGAGCTCGAGCGCGTGCTGGAGCGGGCGGTCACGCTCGCCGAGCGGGACGAGATTCGGCTGGAGGACTTGCCGGCCGCCCTGCGCCACCCCTACGCCGAGCGGCTGCTTCCGTCGCTGACACGCCCCGACGACCTACGGACGTGGGCCAGTCGCTACGTGCGGCTCGTCCTGGCGCGGCAGGACGGCAACAAACGGCGTGCTTGTCGCGCCTTGGGGATCAGCTACCACACGCTCCAGGCCTATCTGCGCCGGACCCAGGAGCGCCCGTCGGCCGGGGGGCGACGAACCGTCGGCCGGCTGGGGCCGGCCGCGGTCGCCGAGACGCCTGCCCCGGCCTGGCCGGCCGAGCGCGAGGAGGGGCTCTGAGTGGCCGGGCGAGTCGACGGCATTTACAGAGGGTCGAGTAGGTCGGGGACTCCCGACATCCGTGAGGGGCGAAGTCGGGCGGAGCGGATCCGCAGGGTCGCGCGCCACTCTCCACGGCGGACCGGATGCCGGTCCGCGCCACCACCCGGGAGGGTCTTCGCATGCCCAGCGCCATCGTTCGCCCACACGTCCGCTCGTTCATCGCTTTGTTCACGTTCGCCGGCTCGCTCCTGCTGGCCACCTCCGCGATCGCCGCGCGCCCCCTGCCATCCACACCGCGCGGCGCGGTCACACCATCGGGGCCGCCGCCACCCGTTCTGGGAGCCTGCGCGGCACCCCAGTGGCCCGTCGGGCGTGTGGAGGCCACGCCGGCGACCTCGTTCACCGCGTTCACCTCGTTGACGGCGCCCACGGCGCCCCCGACGTTCACTACGTCCAGACCCGTCGCCGGAGTCCCACAGGTGACCGTCCCGCGCGGGACCGACAGCACCGTTGAAGTCCGGCCGCTTGGCGCTGACACGATCGAGCTCGTCGCTCGCTGGAACGCGCTCCTGGTGCGCCAGACCGTCATGCGAGACGGCCGCATGACGCTGGAGCTACGCGTCGGTCGCCAGCGTACGCTCGTCGTCGTCACCCCGGACAGCGTGCGAGTCAGTGGCGACCGCCAGAGCCTCCGCTTCGATCCCCGCCGGGCCAGTGAGGAGGACTACGCGCGGGTCCAGCAGCTGCTCGCCAAGGCGACGCCAATGCGTCTGTTCCGCCGCTACCGCGCTCGACTCGAGGCGTCGGGGGACGAGGGCGCGGCAGTGGTCGGGCTGTTGGCCAGTAGCGCCTACCTCGGGCTCCTGGACGGGGACGTCGGCGCGCCCGGCCGGATCGGTCGCCGCCTGGCGCAGGCGCACAAGGCCCGGGTCCGCCCCGCCAGCTTCGGCCCCAATTGCTTCCTGGACTACGAGCGGGAAGTCTACGGCGCCTGGGTCGACCTCGAGCAGTGCTACTTCTCGACCTCGCCGCTCTATCACCGCATGTGCGAGGCCCGCTGGGTGCTCTGGGTCCAGTCCTCCTGGTTCTCCTTCCTCAGTTGCTCCTGGGGGTTCTAGATCACGGGAGCCCGGTCGTGCAGCGACCGGGCTCCATCACCGAGACAAGCGGATGCGTGGCCGACGCCGCGTCCAGACGCCGGCTCGCCCCCAGGAGGCACCTCATGCTGTACACCGTCATCATGCTCACGGCCAAACTCGCAACCGGCCTGCTGCTTGCCGGCCTACTCGTCGCCCTCTCGATGTCATGGGCTCCGGGCCGTCTGCCCGAATGGGGCGTCTGGGCCATCGCCGGCGCGTGCGTGGTCGTCGTTTTTGCGGCGGCCCAGTGGCGACGCGCGCCTTGAGGACCGGCGCAGGACGCCGTCCCAGGCAACGTCAATGGTCACATGGCGTTCTACGGCCTACAGGCTCGACGTGGAGCCCGACCGCAGGCTGCGCTCAGTCGGCGCCATGTCGAGGGACGGACGCCGCGGCGCACCTGGAGCAGGAACGCCATGGCACCCAACGTGCGGCTCGATCAGCGAACCGACGCGAGGTAGAGCCGCCGCACGTTACGGAGGGGGACTCGCGGCGAGCGTCCGTTGTTGCGGTCGAACTTGATCCAGACCCGCGCGTCAGGGAGGGTCCGGGAGCCGTCGCCCTCCCGGATGACTTCTGCTAGCCTGCCCCGCCACCTGTTGCCGTTGCGTAGCACCAGGACGTGGTCGCCAGTTGCCGTTGCGTTGGCCTCGGCGTTCGGAAAGTTGTTCGCGCCACCGTCGAAATCGATGACGACCACCCGCCCGATCGGAATTCGTCGCTCGTCTGGCACGCTCAGTCGCAGGTAGAGGAGGTCGTTGTCGATGGTTTCGAACTCACCGGTCAGGCGATTGCCGTTGCGTAGCAGGACCGTGGCAAGGTTTCGATTCTGCATGAAGGCCTCGCCGAGACTGCCTGCGAGCAGCATGACGATTGCGCAACCGAGCACGACGGTGGCAGTCCGAGAGCGTGTCCACATGATGAAAATCCCTTCCAGCCGGGCGTCAGCCCGACGCAGTCAGACGAATACTTGAGCGACGACGCAGATGATCGCGTCGACGACGAGGGCGACGAATCGGATCGTGATGAGGATGGGACCGGATGTCAACGTCGATCATGAAGGCGAGTAAGAACCAGAAGCGCTCGAGCAATCATTGGGATCTCTGAGAGTCCGCTAGTAAACGTCCGCGAGGTCCGGATACCCAGGGGGACGCCTTGGAACTGCCGACCGACAACCGCGACGAGCGAGAATGAGGGATCGCGCGTCGGCGAAGTCAGGCCGTAGCGCGCCAGCTAGAGCCGCAGCGTCATGACGAGCTCTCCAAGAAACGCGCTACAAGCGCGGTCGCCTTGTGCCAGTTGGTGACTTCAACCTCCAGCGGCTTCGCTCCGGTCCTGGTCAGGGAGTAGAACTTTACCTTCCGGTTCGTCTCCGATACACCGGGTTTCGTGCGGATCCAGCCCTTCTGCTCGAGCCGTATCAGCGCCGGGTAGATCGCCCTTGATTCAGCTGCAGGATGGCGCCGGAGATCTGCTCGATCCGGCGAGCCAGCCGGTATCCGTGAAGGGGTCCCATGGCGTCGAGCGCTTTGAGAATCAGCAGGTCCAGCGTTCCGTAGGGAATCTCGGTTTTGTCATTAGCCATTGGTCGTGATGCGTGGCCGAGAGTCGGCCGTGGTTCTCTGGGCACGGAGTCTGGTCATCTCACTACATGTAGGATGACAACATATATGCGATACGGGCCTCAAGAGGCGATAATGTGCAAGTGGATTCCGCCGCAGCCGACCGTTCCCATCGAATGCAGGTGCGTGTGTACCCATCGCTGGCCGCCCATGACGACGACGACCCGCGATACTGGGCCGCCCTGTCCGTGAGCGAGCGCGTTCTCCAGGTCTGGAAGCTGAGCGAGGCGCAGTGGCGCCTGCGCGGCGAGTTCGCCGATGCATCAGGATTTTGTCGATCTGTTGCGCGCGTTCAACGCCCATAGCGTGCGATACCTTGTCGTCGGTGCTTACGCGCTGGGCGTGCACGGACGACCGCGCGCTACTGGGGATCTGGATGTCTGGGTCGATCCGACTCCCTCCAATGCCCTTCTCGTGGTGGCCGCGCTTCGGCAGTTCGGAGCTCCGCTGAGTGGGGTGAGCGACGCGGACTTCGGACGGCCGGGTATCGTGTTTCAGATGGGCCTTCCTCCACTCCGCATTGACGTGATGACCAAGTTGTCCGGCATCACGTTCGGCGAAGCCTGGCCCGAGCGGTTGCAGGCGAATTTCGGACCAGTCGAGGTCGACGTCATCGGGCGGGACGCCTTCATCAAGAACAAGCGCGCGACTGGCCGCGCGCGGGACCTCGGCGACATCGAATCGCTCGGCGAGTAGACCGACGAGCAGCTTGTCGAGACCTGGCGCCTGGATCGAGAGTGGGAGCCGAAGCCCGAGCGTCCCCGACGCCATTCAGACATTCGAGGTGATCGACCCGCGCGAACGCGGACTCAGAGGGCCGGTCCGCCGGTCTGGGATACGAGCAGCAATTGAAGACGTCAGCGTTAGGAGCGTACCGTCAGCGTCTGGATGGGAGGTGAACTGTGAGGTATTTGGCCGGTGCGGTCGCAACGCTCCTCGTCGCGGTGCCGGCCCTGGCGCAGCCCAATTTCGACGAAGTGCCTGAGGACGTCGTTGTTCGCGGGTGCGTTGTGGACAACCGGTTGGGTGCACATCCGGAACTCGGTCATCGGGGTCTACTACTTCTCCGCGCCCTCGACTCGCGTCATCAGACGTTCGATGCGGCGCTTGGGCTCACAGACGGTACGTTGTTCTCTCTCATCGGCGGCCGGGAACTGTTGGAGGAACTGGCGGTTGTCACCGGTGAGGCGATCGAGGTCACGGGCGAGCTCCGGCGGTCGAGGGTAAAGGTTGGGGTAGTTCGTCCGCCACCCGGTGCGGGCGTCCCCGGCTTTCCTGGCCAGCCGCCACCCGGCGGAGGACAGCGTGTCAAGGGACGCGTACCACCCTCGATTGATGAACTCGAGGTCATGCAATACAAGAGATGGCCGTTCGAGTGCGGCCGCTAACGTGCCGATCACGTCGTCGTCTTGATACGGGTTCGAGGAACCGAAGCCGCGGGTGCCACAGGGCAGGAGGGCTGCGGTGGACGGTTCCTTGGGTCGCAGGGATGTTGCGAGGATAGAGGCCCCATGAAACTTCTCATCGCTCCGGTCGCCTCTGTGCTGCTGAGCCTCTTCTCGGCCGTGTCCGCTCAGGAGCCGGTGTCTGTCGAGGCTCTCGGCTGGCTGAGCGGCTGTTGGGCGAGTGTCGGGGGCGAGACCGGGTCAGGCGAACAATGGACGGTCCCCGCTGGCCAGACCCTGCTCGGTGTCAGTCGGACGGTTCAGGACTCCCAGACAGTGGCGTACGAATTTCTACAGATTCGCGAGACCGAGGCTGGCGAGATCGAGTACATAGCACGACCATCGGCACAGGCTGAGGCAACCTTTCTCATGGAGCAGATGTCTGCGCGTGAGGTCGTCTTTGAGAACCCCGATCACGACTTTCCTCAGCGCATTACTATCGCCTGACCGCCGAGGGGAATCTCGAGGCGCGGATCGAGGGTGAGTCCCAGGGTGAAATGCAGACCGTCGACTTTCCCATGCAGCGGGTCGACTGCGACTCGCGGTGAGCGACGCCGACACGTGAACGGGTCGAGCGAACTGGTCCCAGTCGTGACCGAGATGTGCGGTCGCTGCGCCTGCTCATGGGCAGTGAGCTGCCGGTGAACGGCCGCTTCGACTCGCTCGTCTGATCTGCGGGGCAGGGCAGATTGTCTCGCCAAACTGGACAACCGCGAATACGCTGTTACAGCTGACGAGCAGTCGGTGTCGGTCATCAGGAGGTATTCATGAGATTCATGCTGGCCCTTTTTCGAGTTGCAACTCCCCTCGTTTGCGTCTTGGCTCTGGGGTGCGGACAAGCGGTGACGGAGGAGGCTGCGGAGGAGTCGACGGCTCCGGCGGCGGATGCGACGAGCGCGCCGAACTTCCGAGTCGATCCGTTCTGGCCGAAGCCGTTGCCCAACGATTGGCTCATCGGAGAGATTGCCGGACTCGCGGTCGACGAGCGCGATCATGTCTGGGTCAATCAGCGGCCGCGGAGCCTGAGTGCCGATGAGTTGGGCGCAGCGCAAGACCCGCCCATCTCGATCTGTTGTAAGCCGGCTCCACAGGTCCTGGAGTTCGATCCTGAGGGGAACCTCGTGCAGTCATGGGGTGGCCCGGGGGAGGGCTACGAATGGCCCGGCATCGAACACGGGCTCTTTGTCGACCACGACAGTAACGTGTGGGTCGCCGGCGAGGCCGCTGACGACCACTACGTACTGAAGTTCACCAGCACGGGATCGTTTCTGCTCCAGATCGGGGAGGTTGGCCAGACTGGCGGCAACAGCCACACGGAGTTTCTCGGCCACCCTGCGGCGGTCGCGGTCGATCCCGAAACGAATGAGGTCTACGTCGCCGACGGTTACCTGAACCGGCGAATAATCGTGTTCGACGCGAACACGGGGGAGTACAAGCGTCACTGGGGAGCCTACGGCAACGAGCCGGAGGATTTCGCCCCCGGAACCTTCTACTCCGGCGGACGCTATATGACTACGGGAGCCGATGGAGAGCCGGCCGATGCCGGTCTGGTTCCGCCGATCGCGCCGGATCGGCGCGCTCCCGGCTCCGACACCACGTGGGATCCGAGCGACCCTTCCCCGCAGCAGTTCAACGTCGTGCACGGGATTCGCATCACCAACGACGGGCTCGTGTATGTGGCCGACCGCACCAACAGCCGAGTGCAGGTCTTCCAAAGAGACGGCACCTACGTGAAAGAGGTTGTCATTGCCAAGGAGACGATGGGCGAAGGCTCAGCGTGGGACGTGGATGTTTCACCAGACGAGAACCAGACGTTCCTCTACGTCGCCGATGGAACCAACCAACGTGTCTGGATTCTGAGGCGAGACGACCTGGAGATTCTTGGCTCCTTCGGCCGGCGCGGCCACGGTGCGGGTGAATTCCACTGGGTGCACAGACTGGCGGTGGACTCCCAGGGCAACATCTACACGGGAGAAGTGAACCGGGGACGGCGTCTTCAGAAGTGGATTCCGGAGCCGTAGGGCGCGCGTCCCTCGGGGGCGGCAGCCGTGTGCTCGACCGTCTTGACGTCTTGTAGGCGCGATAGGCTGCATGGAAGGAGCTACGGCGATCGCTCGCGGAGCATGGTCGAGACGTCATCGTGGCCGCGCCTGGTGGCCCACGCCAACGGGGCTGCCCACGGTTCGGCGTCCGGTTCCTGTAAGGATGCGACATGGCAGAGTTCCTGCTGGACCGGGGCGCGGACCCCGACAGCAGCGTCCTCACGTCGTCGACGTCGCCCCCGACGACGGCCTTGATGAACTCGGTGACTGAAATCGTGCCGGCCATGTCTCATCTGCATCCGGCGGGCGTCAGATGTCGCTCCGCGCCACTCGGGATGTCGACCGAGACCGCGAACGGTTGTTCGGTTAGCCCTGGGCCCTCGGTACGAACTATCATCCCCCATGGAACGAGGCCCTGACGCGTTTCTCGCACGTGTCAGGCTCTCTCGTGCCGCCGGGCGAAAACAGGTCGGATGTCAAAACCGCGATGCAACAGGCGCGCCCAATCGTGCTGCTACTGGCCTCCGCCGTCTGTCTGGTGATGGCCTCGACTGACGCTCGAGCGCAGTCGCCGTCGACCATGGAGGCGGTCAACGATCGACCGAATCCATACCTCACCGTCGACGATCACTTCATGATGCCCATCGCAGAGATGCCGAGGGCGGGGGAGTCCGGGAGGACGTGGGGATCGATGCCGGCCATGGACACCGGCATCGACGGCACCTCCATCTGGGTTAGGCTTCGTCAATAAACAAGATTTACATTATGACCCGGTCGGCGTAGACTGCCTGCTGTGTCCGACCTGCGTGCGCTGAAGCAGAAGGTGGCGCGGCTGTGGCCGCATCTGGACGAACGCTCGCGTCGGTTGTTTGCGGCCAGTGAAGCCCGGCAACTCGGCCATGGCGGCGTGGCCCTCATGAGTCGCGCCTGTGGGTTGTCGCGTGTCACGATCACGAAAGGGTTGCAGGAACTGGACGCACCTCCACTGCCGACGGGGCGGGTGCGGCGGCCGGGGGGCGGCCGGCCGGCCCTCGTGGTGCGCGATCCCGATTTGCCCGCGCGGTTGGAGGCGCTGGTCGAGCCGCTGACCCGGGGCGACCCGGAGTCGCCGTTGCGGTGGACGAGCAAGAGCACGCGGACCTTGGCGGCCACACTCACCGCCCAGCATCATCCGGTGAGTCACGAAAAGGTGGCCCAGCTGCTGCGGGCGCCCGACTACAGCCTGCAGGGCACGCGCAAGATGGAGGAAGGGGCGGACCATCCCGACCGCGATGCGCAGTTTGCGTACATCAATGACCACGTGCGCCGGGCGCTCCGGGCGCAACGCCCCGTCATCTCGGTCGACACTAAGAAGAAGGAACTCCTGGGCAACTACCACAACGCCGGGCGGCAATGGCGACCCGCGAAGGCTCCGCCGAGGGTACAGGTGCACGACTTTCCGGCGCCTTCCGTACCGCGGGCGTATCCGTACGGCATCTACGACGTGGGGCGCAACACCGGCTTCGTCAATGTGGGGACGGATCATGACACCGGGGCCTTCGCCGTCGCCTCCATTCGTGGTTGGTGGCGGGCCCAGGGGCGGCGGCTCTACCCGAACGCCCGCCGACTCCTGATCACCGCGGACGGTGGCGGCAGTAACGGCTACCGGCTGCGCCAGTGGAAGGTGGAGTTGCAACGCTTAGCGGACGGCGCGGGGCTCGCCCTCGTGGTCTGCCACTTTCCCCCTGGCACCAGCAAGTGGAACAAGGTCGAGCATCGGTTGTTCTCGTTCATTTCCTCGAACTGGCGCGGGGAACCCCTGCGCGATTACGAGACCATCGTTCGGCTCATTGCGAAAACGACGACCGCCAAAGGCCTCACCGTCACCTGTCGACTCGACCGGCGGCGCTATCCCGTCGGCCGCAAGGTCTCTGACCAGGAGATGACCACGCTCAACCTCACGCCGCAACCCTTCCACGGTGAATGGAACTACGTGATTAGGCCGCGCGCCAATGTGTGAAGTTTGTTTATTGACAGCGCCTTACCGAGCGGTGTGGTGCGAACAGCTGCATCGGATCAGAGTTCGCCGCCGTTCACAGGTTCGACGGATCGGGCAAGCTCGTCCAGAGCTTTGGCGCGGGCATGTTCGCCTGGCCGCACGGCATCCACATCGACCAGGAGGGCAACGTCTGGGCCACCGACGGACGATCCGCAACACCGGAAGAGCTGCAGCAGTTCCCGGATGCCACGGACAGGGGACACACGGTGTTCAAGTTCAGCCCGGACGGAGAGTTACTGATGACGCTTGGCACGCCTGGCATGGCGGGCGACCCTCCGGAACGACTGAACGAGCCTTGCGATGTCCTCATCGCGCCGAACGGGGACATTCTGGTGGCCGAAGGCCACAGCGGCCAGGTTCAGAACCCCGGACCGAACATCGTGTCGCGCATCTCGCGGTTCAGCAAGGACGGAGCGTTCATCGAGGTGATCGGGACACTCGGGTCCGGACCCGGCGAGTTCAAGACGCCGCATGCCATCGCGTTCGATGCGACCGGGCGTCTGATTGTCGCGGACCGCGGCAACGACCGAATCCAAATTCTCGATCAGGATGGCCACTTTGTTGACGAGTGGTATCAGTTCAGCCGTCCCAGCGGTCTTTTCATCGACGCCAACGATATGCTGTACGTGGCCGATGGCGAGTCGAGCCCGGACTTCCGCGACGGCGGCTTGCTCCCCCGTGCGGGCGCCGAGTGGCGCGACTGGCTGAGAGGCATCCGAATCGGGAGCCTTCGGGATGGCAAGGTGATGTACTTCATTCCGGAAGCCGAGATCGCACCCGAGGGTGTCGCTGTTGACGCGGCCGGGAACGTGTACGGAGGGGAAGTGCTCACCGGAGCGTACAACAGGGGCAAGAATCAGAGACTGAGGAAGTTCGTGAAGCGATGAGCGTGCTGCCCCCAGGACCATGCGGAAAGGAGATGGTGATGGCCGACCCAATCGTTCTGGAAGTATTCACGGATTACGTGTGACCCTGGTGCTATCTCAGTACCGGGCGTATTGACAGACTGAAGGAACAATTCGATATCAAGGTGCACTGGGTGTTCTTCCCATTGCATCCCGACACACCCGTCGAGGGGCAGTCGCTCGAGGCCATGTTTGCGGGACGTGGCGTCGACCTCCAGGCCATGCATCAGCGAATGGCAGAGCTGATGCAGCAGGAGGGATTGCCGTACGGTGAGCGGACGCACACCTACAACAGTCGACTCGCCCAGGAGCTCGGCAGGTGGGCGGACACTCGTGGCGTCGACGCCATCCACGGCGCCTTGTATCGAGCGTACTTCGTGGAGAACAGAAACATCGCTGACATCGAGGAGCTGGTGCGCCTAGCAGAGGACACGGGACTGCCGCCGGCCGAAGCGAGAGAGGTCTTGGTGGAGCGCCGCGTCAAGGAGTCGGTTGACGCCGACTGGGAGAAATCGCAGCAGTACGGCGTCACGGGCGTCCCCACCTTCGTCGCCGGCGCGAATGGTGTGGTCGGCGCACAGCCCTACGAGGTGCTGGAGCGGTTCGTCAGGTCAGCCGGTGCCGTACGTCTCGGCTGAGCGTCGTCGGCGCCCTGCTGCTCGTCGCCACGACTCACAGTGGCCAGTGTCTCTTGGTGCAGAAGTACGGGCGACTTCAGGCTATTTCCCCGACCGCAACCGAATAGATCGGCGGCAGCCAGTTGAACAGCACCTGCCAGGTCGTCCCTTCGTCTCGACTCGCGACGATCTGGCCGCCCTGCGTCCCCACGTAGACACCCACCGGGTCGAGCGCGTCCGCCGCAGCGGCATGGCGCAGCACGCTGCAATAGGCGTTGGCTTGCGGCAACCCCTGAGTCAGTGCCTCCCAGCTGTCGCCTCGGTTGCGGCTCCGGTAGACGCGCAGGGCTCCGTCTGGCGTGATGCGGTGCTCGTCCGACTCCTGCGGGACGACGTAGATCGTGTCGCCGTCGTGAGGGTGCACGACGAGGGGGAACCCGAAGCGGGACGGAAGCCCGTCCGAGATGTCGGTCCAGTCGTCACCAGCGTTCTCGGTGCGATACACGCCACAGTGGTTCTGCTGGTAGAGGATCTCGGGGTGCGTCGGGTGCATCTCCATGTGATGGACGCATTGCCCGACGTCAGGAAGCGTGTTCGGGAGGAAGTCGGCCCGGACACCGCGGTTCTTCGGGACCCAGCTGCCACCGTCATCGTTGGTGCGAAATGTCCCTGCGGCGGAGATGCCGACGAACACACGCTCCGGCTTGCCCGGGTCCGGACAGATCGAGTGGACCATCAGGCCGCCGGCACCGGGGCTCCAACTCGACCGCGTGGAATGTTCGGTGAGCGAACGGTTCTCGAACCACGTCTCGCCGCGGTCATCGCTCAGGAACAGCGCACCCGGATCGACCCCGGCGTAGAGTCGGGTCCGGCCCGACACCTGGTGCCCGGACGCGACGATCCAGATGCGCTCGACGGAACGGCCGCGATCTTCGCCGAACCGCACGCCGCCGGCTGGTTCGCGCCAGGTGCGGCCCAGATCGTCCGAGACTCGCAACGTCGGGCCCCACCATTCGCTTTTCGCCGCCCCGACGATGGTGGGTTGCGCCCCATCGGTCGCCCCATCGATGAGCGTGAGGTGGTTGACTTGAGCGCCTTTGAGAAACGGTCCGTCGAGCGTCCAGTGGCTTCGACGACTGTCGGACCAGGCGAGAAACGCGCCCTTCCTGGTTCCGATCATCAAGAGGATCCGGGTCATGGCTCGCACCGCCGGTTGGAGAAGGAAGGTGAGTATACCAAGAAGATGCGACGCCTCGCCGGCGGCTCTTTTCGTGTGCGACAACTTTCGCATTGACGCCCACGAAGAGCGTCGTAGAGGATGACGGCAGTCGGGCCCTCGTCGGATTGCCGTGTGGAGGTATTCGTGCCAAGAACAGTCACCGTGAGGCGTGCGGCCTCTCTGGCGTTCATGACGATGGCGGTGGGGTGTGGATCCGGAACCACGAGCGGGCCCGCCGACCCGCCAGCGCCGACGAACATCGTCTACATCCTGGCCGACGACCTCGGATACGGTGATATTGGCGTGTATGGCCAGACACGGTTCGAGACCCCGAGCCTCGATCGCCTGGCGACCGAGGGGATGCGGTTCACCCAGCACTACTCGGGCGCCACGGTGTGCGCCCCGTCTCGGGCGGCCCTGATGACCGGGTTGCACACGGGTCACACGTTCATCCGTGGGAACAAACCGGTCGAGCCCGAAGGCCAGTATCCCATCCCGGATAGCGCCGTCACCGTCGCTGAGCTCCTACAGGACGCGGGGTACGTGACCGGCGCGGTCGGGAAGTGGGGCCTGGGCGCGCCGGAGACAGAAGGGGTGCCGAACCGCCAGGGCTTCGATCATTTCTTCGGATACAACTGCCAGCGCGAGGCGCACAGCTACTATCCGGACCACCTCTGGCGGGACGAGACGCGCATCGAGTTGCCGGAGAACGCCGGTGGCGGGCGCGGACAGTACAGCCATGACCTCCTGACCGAGGATGCGCTCGCGTTCATTCGTGAGCACAAGGACGCCCCGTTCTTCTTGTACGTGCCGTACACCATCCCGCATGCCTCGATCGACGTCCCGGAGGACTCGATGGCGCCGTTCGTTGGTCGGTTTACCGAGACGGCGTTCGAGCCGGGGCGCTACATCGGCCAGCCAACTCCCAAGGCGGCCTTTGCCGGCATGGTGTCTCGACTCGCCGCCGACGTCGGTCGCATCGTGGCGCTCATCGACGAGCTGGGCCTGGGGGAACGGACGCTCGTCATGTTCTCGAGCGACAACGGACCGCACCTCGAGGGAGGCGCCGACCCTGACTTCTTCGACTCCAACGGAGAATATCGGGGATACAAGCGCGATCTCTACGACGGCGGAATCCGGGTACCGACGATCGCCCGATGGCCAGGTACGGTCGAGGCCGGAGCGGTGAGCGATCACTTGTCGGCCTTCTGGGACGTCCTCCCGACGTTCGTCGAACTGGCCGGCGGGCTCGAGCCGTCCGACATCGACGGCATCTCCTTCCTGCCCGAGCTGCTGGGCGAGGCGCAGGAGAATCATGACTATCTGTACTGGGAGTTCCACGAGCAGGGCGGTAAACAAGCCGTGCGTCTCGGGAACTGGAAGGGTGTGCGGGTCGACCTCGAAGCCGACCCGAACGCACCGCTCGAACTCTACGACCTGGCCGCCGATCCGGCAGAGCGCCGCGATGTCGCGTCCGATCATCCAGAGGTCGTCGAGCGTATCGTGACGATGATGCAGGAGGCCCACGTTCGGTCGGACGTATTTCCGTTCCCGACGGACCGTGGACTCTGAGGTGCCGATGTGAGGATGACGACGGGTCGAGGATCTCGTGCGTGGGCTATGGCGCTTGTAGGCCTGTGTGTCGGACTGGCGATCGCGTGCGCTGCTGGGGGGCCTGGCGGGCCTGGCCGGCCTGGCAATGACACGCCGGGAAACGACCAAACAAGGCGACCGAACATCCTCTGGATCCTCGGGGAGGACCTCGGACCGGAGATCGGTGCCTACGGATATCCGGGTGTTCGGACTCCCGAGCTGGATGGGCTCGCGGGCAGGGTGTCCGGTACAGACGCGCGTTTACCACCGCGCCCGTCTGTTCTCCGAGCCGTTCGGCGCTCGTGACGGGGATGTACCAGACAACGATCGGGGCCCACAACCATCGTTCGCACCGAGACGATGGATACCGGCTGCCTGCCGGCGTTCGCGTGATCACCGACCGGTTGCGCGACGTCGGGTACTTCACCGGCAATATCGTGCACCTGGTGGACGACGCGGACGCTCCCGACGGCGAGTACTTCAGGGGCACGGGAAAGACGGACTGGAACTTCACGTACGAAGGAGCGCCCTCCGACACCGATCGCTGGTCGGATCTGGTGGCAAACCAGCCGTTCTACGCCCAGGTGAATTTCCCCGAGACTCATCGGGGAGTCGAGTGGGACGAGGCGCACGAGCACATCGACGAGTCGGCCGATCCCGACACGGTGGTGATGCCGCCGTACTATCCGGATCATCCAGAGGCGCGAGCCGACTGGGCCCAGTATCTCGACGCGGTGATGTCGCTCGACCGCAAGGTCGGGTTCGTCCTGGATCTACTCGAGCGCGATGGCCTGGCCGAGAACACCGTCGTGATCTTTCTCGGGGATCATGGTCGCGCCATGGTCCGGGGGAAGCAGTGGCCCTATGACAGCGGTTTGCGAGTGCCGCTGATCGTGCGATGGCCGACTGGGAGGCCGCGGCCGGATGGCTACGAACCGGCCGCCGTAGACGGCCAACTCCTCGCATCGATCGACGTGACGGCGACCACGTTGTGGATTGCCGGCGTGGAGCGCCCGGGCGCGATGCAGGGGCAAGTCTTCATGGGCAACGTCTCCGCGTCGCCACGGCAGTACGTCTTCGGGGGGCGCGACCGAGGCGACGAAACGGTCGACCGAATCCGAACGGTCAGGGACGCTCGGTTCCGGTACATCCGGAACTACTATCCCGACCGACCGTTGCTGCAGCTCAATCGGTACAAGGAGTTCACGTATCCGATGATCCCGCTGATGCGAGAACTGCAGGCCGAGGGACGCCTGACCCCCGTGCAGGCCCGACTACTCGCGCCCAGCAGGCCGGAGGTCGAGCTCTACGATCTCGAGGCGGATCCGTACGAGATCGACAACCTGGCTGACGATCCGGCGTACGCCGCAAAGCGAGCCGAGCTGACGGAAGCGCTGGAGGCGTGGATCGTCGAGTCGAACGACCAGGGTCGTACCCCTGAGTCCCCGGACGTCCAAGAGTCCTGGGAGCAGCAGATGAGTGACAACTACGACGATCGGATTCGCGAGATGCTGGAGCAGCGCCGGTCCCGATGAGCCTCGAGCGATGAGGTGGGCGGTGTCGAACGGGCGGTCATCAGGCGCCATTCGTGACCCCGCTAGCCGCTGCCAACCGTCAAGACCACGGTGCCTTTTCTGGCTCCCGTATCAACGTAGGCATGAGCCTCGGCGGCCCGTTCGAGCGGGTAGCGTCTATCGATGACCGCTCGGATCGCGCCCGCCTCAACGAGATCCTTGAGGGCGGTCAGGTCTTCGGGCTTCGAGCCTGCGAACTCGAACATGACCCTCTTGCTGGTTGTCATCGACGTCCAGAGCGCTCGCACCATGGACGACAGCCTGGGGTTGGCCAGTAGATAGCAGCCACTCGGCGCGATCGATCCGACACATCGTGAAAACGAGCTCTTGTGGACCAGGTCGAAGATGACGTCGTAGGTGGTGCCGGTCTCGGTGAAGTCTTCTTGCGTATAGTCGATGACGTGGTCGGCGCCGATCGCGGAGAGCATGTCCAGTTTGTCCGTGGTGTCCACGGCCGTCACCTCGGCACCGAAGTGCTTGGCGAGCTGTACCGCCACCACTCCGATGTTCCCCCCAGCGCCATTGACGAGCAGGCGTTGTCCGTTTTGCAGGTTCGCCTTCCGAAGAAAGTGGAGGGCGTTATCCCCCCCGGTTGGGATACCGGCGGCTTCCTCGTAGCTCATGTTGGCGGGCTTGATCGCAATCGTACCGGCGCTCGACAGGCATGAATATTCAGCGTGAGCGCCAAAGCCAAGGCCGGTCGACGCGAAAACCTGATCGCCCTTCTTGAATCGCTGCACGTTCTTGCCGACGGCCTCGATTTCTCCGGACAGTTCCTGCCCGAGTACCGGCCATCGCGGTGTTCGAATACCCATGGCCAGTCGCAAGGGCAGCCAGAACCAGAGCGGAAAGGAGAAGCTATACGAACACTGGAGCTTCGACCCTGCCATCGACGTGCTCGCCAGCTACCCTGACTACGCGAATCGCGGCGTGGCGTATTGGCAGGCCGGGGAGGGCGAGGCCTCCGGATCCACCTGTGATGGCCGCGTGTTCGTGGCACCAATCGACGCGCGGCTCATTGCACTCGATATGCGGACCGGTGAAGTGTGCGAGGACTTCGGCGTTTCGGGATCCGTCGACCTCCGACAAGGCGTGCTGAACGATCCCGTCGGTCCGGAGTATCAGACCACGTCGCCGCCGGTCGTGCTGCACGACCTGGTCATCGTCGGCTCCGCCATCGCCGACAATCAGCGGGTCGCCGCCCCGAGCGGACTGGTCAGGGCGTTCGATGCCAGGAGTGGTGAGCTTCGGTGGGCGTGGGATCCGATTCCTCGCCGAGACGACGAAGCGACCGCGGGCGAGTGGAGAGGCGCCCAGGCGCGCACGACCGGGGCGGCCAACGTCTGGACGGTCATGTCGGCAGACCCCGACCGCGACCTGCTCTTCGTTCCCACGAGCAGCCCGAGCCCCGACTTCTACGGCGGCGAGCGCATCGGCGACAACCGTCACGCGAACTCGCTCGCCGTACTTCGCGGGTCGACGGGGGAGCTGGTCTGGAGCTTCCAGGCCGTCCACCACGATGTCTGGGACTACGATCTGCCGGCACAGCCCGTGCTGGCCAGTGTGTCCCGTGGCGGCGAGCAGATTCCGGTCGTCGTCCAGATGAGCAAGATGGGACTCATCTTCGTGCTGCACCGCGAGACCGGCGAACCCCTGTTCCCCATCGAGGAGCGACCGGTGCCAGCGAGTACGGTCCCGGGCGAAGTCGTCTCGGCGACCCAGCCGTTCCCGAGTCTTCCGAAACCGCTCGCACCGATCGAGTTCGATACTGTCTGGGGCGCAACCCCGGAGGACGAAGCATGGTGTCGGGAGCTGTACCAATTCCGCCGAAACGAGGGCCTCTACACGCCGCCATCGCTCGAGGGGTCCATTCTCTATCCGGGGAACCTCGGCGCCTCGAACTGGAGCGGCGCCGCCTTCGATCCGGATCGCGGCCTCCTGGTCGCACCCGCCAACCGACTGTCGACGATCGTCCGGCTGATTCCGGAAGCCGAGGGAGAGGCCGCGGAGCGCGAGCTCAGGCGTGCCGGATGGGAGGTGAGCCCTCAGCGAGGCACGCCGTACTGGGAGGCTCGGACGTTTCCGCTGTCTCCGTCCGGCTTGCCATGTGAACCACCCCCGTGGGGAACACTCACCGGGATCGACCTGGAGTCCGGTGAGCGACGCTGGGAGGTGCCCTTGGGAATCACGCCCGGAACGGAACACCTCCCGGGGGCGCAGGGGTGGGGATCGGTCAATCTCGGCGGCCCGATCGTCACGAGGGCTGGATTGGTTTTCATTGCCGGCAGCCTGGATGCACACCTGCGCGCCTTCGACATCGAATCGGGCGCGGAGCTGTGGGCGGGAGGCCTGCCGGCAGGCGGACATGCGACGCCGATGACGTACACGATCGACGAGCGGCAATTCGTGACGATTGCGGCCGGCGGCCACGGTCGATTGCCCTCACCACCCGGTGACTACCTCGTGGCTTTTGCACTTCCGCAGGGCGAGAACGTCCGGGCCCCGACCCTGACGCCAGAACGTCTCGCGGGCGAATACGCCGGATACCTGAGAGTCGAGGGAGCACAGTACGACGTGACTCTCGAGTTGCGCACGGCGGCGGATGAGCGTGACCCGATCATGACGGGTGTGCTGCGGATTCCGGGCCTCGGGATCGAGGCGGCGGTGTCGGGTGAAGTGGCGGGCGGCGAGGTCGCACTCGATTTTCCGTTCAGCTCGGCGGTGCTTGGGTGCGGCGGTGACTTCCGGGGTCAACTCGTGCCGACCGGTCCGGCTGGCCGGCTCGCAGGCGGCGTGCAGACCTCAGGCGACTGCAGCGGATCCGGGCCTGAAACCGGTCGGCTGATGGTCGACCGCTCGACGATGGCGCGAGTGGGACAGAACCGATGATCTCGACCCATTCTGGTCGAAACTTCGCAAAGCGAGACCTCGTCTAACCGTCCATGCCTGTTCTCCATGACATTCGCTACGCGATGCGTGGACTCGTGGCGCGTCCGGCCTTCACGCTGGCCGCCCTTCTGACGATTGCGCTCGGCGTCGGCGCCAGCGTGTCGATCTTCTCCGTGGTCAACGGTGTGCTGTTGCAGCCACTGCCGTATCCATCGGCCGACGAGCTGGTGCTGGTGTGGGAGGTGGACGAGCGAGCGACACCGATCGAGCGGCGAAACTACGTGTCGGTCGCCAACTACGGTGACTGGCGGGATCAGAATCGCGTGTTCGAGAGCATCGCCGCGTTCGCGATCTGGGATGTCTATCTGAGAACGGCCACGGAGACCGAGCAGGTCATGGCCGGGCTAGTCGTTCCGGGCTTTCTGCACACGCTCGGCGTGGAGCCTGTCGTTGGGCGGCGGTTCCTGGAGGCAGAAGGGCGCGAGGCGGCCGAACAAGATGTCGCCATCATCGGCTACGAGATGTGGCAGCAGCGGTTCGGCGCCGACCCGGCCGCGCTCGGGCAGCCCATCTCCGTCAACGGTGCGCCCCGCACGATCGTCGGAATTCTCCCGCCTGGATTCGACTTCATGTCGCAGGACGTGCAGTTGCTGGTGCCGTTCGTGTTCAGCGCGGCCGATTTCGACAACCGGCGCACCCATCGACTGCAGGTCCTGGCCCGGCTTCGGGATGACATCCGCATCGATCGTGCGCAGGCCGAGATGAGCGGTCTGGCCGACCGGATTCGTGACGCCCATCCGGAGTGGATGACGGGTTGGGACGTTAATATCGCCCCACTCTTCGGCGAGGTGGTCGGCAGCGTTCGGCCGACATTACTCGTGCTGCTGGGGGCGGTCGGGTTCGTCTTGCTGATCGCGACGTTCAACGTGGCCAGCCTGTTACTCGGTCGGGCGACCGAGCGCCAGCGGGAGCTTGCCGTGCGGGCGGCGCTCGGGGCGGGCCGCGGACATTTGATTCGGCAAATGCTCACCGAGAGCGTGTTGCTCGCCGTCATCGGTGGTGGGGCCGGCCTGTGGTGGGCGATGCTCGGCACCGACGCCCTCCTGGCGCTCGTGCCCGGCGATCTGCCTCGCGTCGACCAGATTGGAATCGACGCGCGCGTGCTCGGATTCGGCGTCGGCATGTCGCTGCTGGCGGGTCTGGCCTGCGGGGTCGTGCCGGCGCTGCAGGCGTCGAGGGCGGACCTCCACGGCGCCCTCAAGGACGGAGGCCGTACCGGCACAGGTGGGCGGGCGACCCGGCGGCTCCGCTGGATGCTGGTGGTGTCCGAGTTGGTGTTCTCCGTCGTGCTCCTCATCGGAGCCGGCCTCATGATCCGAACCGTCGGGAGGCTCCTGAATGTGGATCCCGGCTATCGCTCCGAGAACGTCCTGACCACGACCATCTCGGTGCCACCGTCGCGCTACGAGGGCGTGACAGAGGTCGTCGCATTCTTCGAGGAGCTCATGGTGGACGTCAGGTCGCTGCCCGGCGTGCAGTCGGTCGGGCTCACGAGGTTCCTGCCGTTCGCCGACGAGTGGACGTTCAGCTTCGTGATCGACGGGCAGCCGCTGCCGCGGGAGGGGGAGAAGCGGGACTACGGGCTGCACCCGATCAGCACCGACTACTTCCAGACGATGGGCATCGAGATCCTGCGAGGCCGGGCACTCACTGAGCGCGACTACGGTGACGCGCCCCGGGTCGTCATGATCAACGAGGCGATGGTCCAGCGGTTCTGGGCGAGCCGCGATCCGATCGGCGAGCGGATCAAGTTCGCGCGAGATCCTGCAGCAGATGAGCCATGGTTCGAGATCGTCGGGGTCGTGCAGAACACGCGGCACCAGGGACTCGACATGGAGCCGCGTCCGGCGGTCTATCGACCGTGGGGCCAGACGGACGCGCCGCTGCGGAGCTATCAGATGTCGCTGGCCATCAAGACAGAGACGCCGCCGGCGCAGCTGGTGCCGGCGCTGCGGGCGACGCTGCGCGAGCGCGACGCCGGGCTCATCCTCACCGGGACCCGCACCCTGTCGGAGGCGATCGCCGCGTCGATGGCCCGTCGGCGGTTCGCGATGATCCTGCTCGGCCTCTTCGCGGTTGCCGCTCTGGTGCTTGCCTCGATCGGAATCTACGGCGTCGTGGCGTACACGGTCGAGCAGCGAACGCAGGAGATGGGGATCCGGATCGCCCTTGGCGCCAGTCAACGCGAGATTCTCGGTCTCGTGGTGGGGCAGGGCATGGCACCGGTTGCCGTCGGGTTGGGGCTTGGCCTGGCGGCCGCGCTGGTTGCCACTCGCTTCATGACCAGCTTGCTCTACGGCGTGGCCACGACCGATCCGTTCACACTGATTGGTGTCGGCCTCGTGCTCGGGACCGTCGGGTTGACGGCGTGCTACGTTCCAGCGCGTCGCGCCGCGCGCGTCGACGTCGTGACGGCAATGAGGGCGGAGTAGGGCGGCCGTAGGGCAAGCGGCGTTGGTAGGGCGAGTGAGGCAAGTGGGGCGAGTAAGGCTCGTGGGGCGAGTAGGGCACGTGGGTGGATGTCGCGCTGGGACGGTTCGCTCTCCTTCGGCGAGTACGGGCCACTAGTCTGGCATCGGAAAGCCGAGACTCCGCATCAGAGCCTCTACCTCGGCATCGCGACCGCGAAAGGCGCGGTAGGCGTCAGCCGGATCGACGGCGTTGCGTACCGCGAACAGGTTGTCCACGAGCCTCTGGACTAGGTCCTCGTCGTAGTAGCCGCCCGGGGCCTGCTCGAACGCTTCGGCGGCATCGGCGGTGAGCACGTCGGCCCACATGTAGCCGTAGTACCCAGCCGAATAGCCTTCGCCGGAAAACACGTGGCCGAAGTGCGGACTGCGATGCCGCATGACGACCTCATCCGGCATGTTCAACGTGGCAAGTGCCTCGCGCTCGAAGCCATCCGCATCGAGACCGGTCGGGTCGGCAGTGTGGTACATCATGTCCAGCAGGGCCGACGCCAGGTACTCCGTCGTGTCAAAGCCCTGGTTGAACGTGGCGGCCTTCTTGATCTTGGTCACCAACTCATCGGGAATCCGTTCACCAGTCTCCACATGCACGAGATAGGCATCGATCACCTCGTCAGTGGTCAGCCAGCGCTCCAGCAGCTGGGATTGGAACTCCGTGTAGTCGCGCACGCCGCCGTTGAGCGATGGGTAGTCGACCGTCGACGAGAGGAAATGCAGCGCGTGACCGAACTCGTGAAACAGCGTGGTCGCGTCGGTCCAGGAGATCAACACGCGCTCGCCAGGAGCCCCCTTGATGAAGTTCGAATTGTTCGAACACAACACCGTTTGCTTGCCATCGAAGGTCTCATGGCTCCGGTACTGTGACGCCCAGGCGCCGGACTGCTTGCCGGGCCGCGCGTAGGGGTCCAGATACCAGAGGCCAACGTGATCACCGGAGGTCCTGTCCGTGACCTCCCACACCTGCACGTCCTCGTGGAACACCGGTATGGACCCATCAGGCACAGGAGAGAATTCGAAGTTGAACAGCCTCCCGGCGACGTAGAACATGGCGTCGCGGAGATTCTCCAGCTGCAAGTATTGCTTGAGCTCGTCCGAGTCCAGGTCGTACTTGGCATGGCGGACCTTCTCGGCGTAGTAGCGATAGTCCCACGGCTCGATGGTGATGCCGGCACCGTCGGCGTCCGCGATGGCCTGCATGTCGGCCACTTCCTCCTCGACCCGAGCGAGGGCTGCCGGCCACACGGTCTGCATCAGCTCCAAGGCGCGCGCTGGCGTCTTGGCCATCCGGTTCTCCAGGCGCCACGAGGCGTAGTTCTCGTATCCCAGGAGTTGGACACGCTCGTGCCGCAGCTGCAGAATCTCGGCGATCAGCGCATTGTTGTCGTGCTCGTCACCGTTGTCCCCACGTGAGTAGTAGGTCCGCCACACCTTCTCGCGCAGGTCGCGCTCGTCGGAAAATGTAAGGAAGGGATCCATGGAGGAGCGCGTGTTGGTGATGGCGTACTCACCCTCATGGTCGCCCGCTGCTGCACCAGCTGCGGCCGCCCGGACAAAGGAGTCCGGCAACCCGCGCAATTGATCCGCGGTCATATAGAGGACATAGCCCTCCTCGTCGGCCAGGACGTTGTTGGCGAATCTCGTGTGGAGTTCCGCCAAGCGCTGATTGATGGACGCATGGCGGTCCTTCGCGTCCCCTTCGAGCGTTGCGCCGTTGCGGGCGAACCCGTCATGGGTCAACCACACGAGACGCTGCTCGTCGCCTCGCAGCGACGGCATCTCGTCGCCCTCGTAGACCGCCCGGACGCGCTCGAACAGTTCGGTGTTCTGGGTGAGCTTCGACTGGTACTCAGACAGCCTGGGTGCCATCTCGGTCTGAATGTCGCGGAACTCTGACGTCGACCGATTGGCGCCCCAAATTCGATAGTAGGGCAGCACCCGGTCGAGATCATCGTGGGCACGCTCCATGGCCACGATCGTATTCTCGAACGTGGGGGGCTCCGGATTGTTGGCGATGGCGTCGATCGCTTCGAGGGATCTCTCCATGCCGATTTCGAGCGCCGGCTTCAGTGCCGCCAGATCCATCCTGTCGAAAGCCGGCACACCGCCGTGTGGGCCGGTCCATTCGGCCAGCAAGACGTTGCTCTCCACGCTACCGTCCTCCGCGCCGCCAGCCGGGTCACCCGCCTGCTGGCCACATCCGGCGGCAACCGCCATCGCCACGATGGCCGCTACGAGCGAAACGTTTTCATGCATGTTCAGGCCTCACGCTTACGAGGGCCCCGAGAGCCGAGACTACGCGCGATTGTAGCGGACTGTCCTAGTCATTTCGACAGCACTCTCCAGGCGGGGCATCCCGTCTGGCGGCGTTGCTCCTCGCTCACATATTCCGATATTCTCCCTCGTCGCGCCTGGCCAGCCGCGCGCCGCGCTCTGAAGCGTACTCTCGAAATGACTAGGGCAGTCCACTAGCCGGCACACTGAAATCAGGCAACTGGAGAGGTCGCGGTCGATTCCTTTATACTTGTTTCCACGGACTGGAGGAGCCACCGATGTCACGAAATCGCCGCCCCGCTTCGATCGCGACCGTTCTGCTCGCAACCCTGCTACTCTCGGCGACCGCTGCCAGCGCACAGGACGAAGCGGAAAAACCAACGCTGAGGCTCGACAGAATCCCGTCATCTCCCGCGTTCGTGGGTCAAACGCGCGCACCGGCGGCCGAGTCATCGACGTATTCGGTCGAAAGCCTCGTGGGTGGGCTCAGCACTCCATGGGCGCTCGCGTTCTTGCCGGACGGGGCGATCCTCCTCACCGAGTACTCCGGCAGCATGAGGATTCGTGGCACCGACGGCAAATTGTCGGATCCCTTGACCGGCTTGCCGAAGATGTCACACGAGGGCTGGGCTGTTCGATGTGGCCCTGGATCCTGCCTTTGCCACGAATCGGCTCATCTATTTTTCGTACACGGCCCCGTCGAATGATTCGGTGTCGCCCAACATGCCAAGGGTCGCGCGCGGACGACTCGATCCCCAGCGGCGAAACGTCTCCGATGTCGAGGTGCTCCTCGACGGCACGGCATGGCAAGAGCTTCACTTCGCGCCGGACGGAAAGCTGCTCGTCTCCGGAACGGGCCGTTCCATGGGCGGCGACTCCCAGGATCTCTCGACGACGAGCGGCAAGTTGCTTCGTATCAACCCGGACGGATCGGTTCCTGACGACAATCCATTCGTTGACACTCCGGACGTTCGGCCGGAGATCTTCACCTACGGACATCGTGACATTTCGGGCCTGGCCACGCACCCGGAGACCGGTGACATCTGGATCACCGAGCACGGCCCGCGCGGCGGCGACGAGCTGAACATCATTCGCCCAGGCGCCAACTACGGCTGGCAGGTGATTTCCTACGGGACCGAGTACTCCGGGGAGCCGATCGGAGAGGGTGACACGAGCCACGAGGGCATGGAGCAACCCCAGTACTTCTGGAGGCCATCCATTGCACCATCAGGCCTCTTCTTCTACACCGGCACGATGTTTCCGGAATGGCAGGGCAATGTGTTCGTCACGTCGCTGTCCGGGCAGCACTTTACCAGGCTGGTCCTCGATGGCGATCGGGTCGTGGCGGAAGAGCGGCTCGAGGTCGACCGGGCGCAGCGCATTCGCGAGCTGCGGCAAGGCCCGGACGGGGCGCTGTACGTGCTCACCAACGAAGAAGGCGACGCGCCGAAGGGCACGGCGGAGCTGCTGCGCATCTGGAAGTAACGGCTCCGTTGCCGGCACGACTCACCGCAGGTAGCCTCGACGCGCCTGCGCCCTGCGCCCGCGCCCGTCGACCTGGACGTCCAGTTCGTGCCAACCCGTCGGCTCGACGCCGACGGGCGAGTAGGTGAGCAGGTATCGACTCCGGAACTCGTTGACGACCTGAGAGAACCGGTCCCGCAGCCCACCGACATCCTCGGCGACGAAGATCGAGCCGCCGGTGTCCTCGACCAGCTGCGGAAGGAACCGATTCCCGAAGAGGTGCGGCTCGGTTGGAAACCAGCGGCGTGCAACGTCGCGTCCTCGAAGATCCCACCAGCTGTCGCGTGTCACGTGGTCCAGGTGCACGCCGTAGACAACCACGTCGCTGCGCTGCGCGGCGCTGAGGACGGCGCGCGGGTCGAGCCAGCTCACGGTATCGTAGCCGTCACTGAACGCGAGCACCAAAGTGCGTCCCACTGTCCGCTCCCGGAGCGCAAGCGCGGCGAACGTCGCGTCGTAGAGCGCGGTTGCACCGCCGGCGCGGATGTCACCGAGCGCTTCGGCCAAACTCGATCGTGACGCCGGCGGCTCCACGACCATCCGCAGCTTGTCCGAGAAGGTCACCAGCCCAACGCGGTCTGCGGGACGCAACGCCTCGGCCGCGGCCTGCGCCGCCGCGCGGAGTTGCACCAGAGGCGCGCCGCGCACGCTGCCGCTCGTGTCGAGGACCAGGAGCAGCGTGATCGGTACCTCCTCGAGCAGCACAGACTCGATTCGCTGCAGCACGCCGTTGTCGCGCAGGGAAAAATCCTCGGCCGTGAGCCCGCCGACGGGGCGACCCCCGCGGGTCACGAGCACGTCGACGGCTACTGCGTCGACCGTGGACGTGAACGACTGGCCTTCGACCACAGTCGCGGCGAACCCGCCCACGCCGGTTAGGGCGAGACTACTGGCCAGGACGAGGTGTCCGACGCCCCGCGCCCCGATCGCGAGGGAAGCCGGACGCCAGAGACGGGTCATCGCCACACGTCGGCGCGCAGGGTGACCCGCAGAGCCGGGCCATCGCCTGTCCCCATCAGGTAGTCTGCCCATGGGTCGATGAACCCTCCCGGGGCGGCAGTGAGGATCGGTTCGAGAACATCGGCGGCGGCGCGCCGATCACCACGCGCGTCGAGCAGCTGTGCGAGCGCGACGCGTGCTGACTGCCCTTCGGGCAGCAAGTCGCCGGCCTCCCGGAAGAGGCGTTCGGCGACCGCGAATCTGTCGTTCCCATCGTTCTGGTCGGCCTGCGCATACAGCCGCCCCAGCATCAGCCGGGCAAGGTAGGCATGTCCGACCGGGAGGTCGGTGCGATCCACCAACTCGAGCAGCATCTCCTGCGCCGATTCCACCTCCTCGAGCACCACCCGCGCACGCGCCAGGCGGAGCGCCGCCTCGGTCACGCCCGGGTTCACGGCCAACGCCGCGCTCGCCAGGCGCACCACAGCCTCGAGGCCCTCGCGCTTGGCGGCGCGGGCGCCCCTCACCTCGGGTCCTCCAGCATCGGTCAGGATGACCGGCGTCAGCGCGAACTGTTCGTGCAACCAGGCGGCAGTCGTTAGCAGTGGCACATCGTCCGGCAGCGCTTCGCAGGCCAGGTCGACGAAGGGCAGGGCGGCCTGCCACCCGCCACGCTCGAACAACATGAGGCCCGCGCCTCGATACCAGCGTCGTCGGAACGATCGGGCTGGCTCCGGGTGTTGCGCTCCGAGATCGACCCAGAGCGCTCCAATCCCGAGCTGAGCCGCGGCGGCTTGCGGACGTGCGTTTCTCCACAGGTTATTTGCCACGTCGAGGTGGAGCATCGCGGCCGCTCGAAAAAGCTTCTCGTTCAGGAGCGGCTCGCGATCCGCCTCGGTCGCCATCGTCGCCATGGTGTCCCGCTCCCGAACGTCATCGATGATTTGGACGACGGCCTCGGTCTCGAGCGCCAGCACCCCGTCGATGGCCTCCCGGATGCGACGCTCACGGTAGGCGTCGATCAGCGCTCGGTAGGGGGCGCGGCCGGGAGACAACCAGAAACCGGTCTGTTCCGCATGCGCTCGGAGAGGGGCGCCGGCCAGAGCGAGGAGCGTCACTGCGAGGATGCAGAACGCGGTACGCATGCACATGAGCAGGTTGGCCATGACTCAGCGCGATTATGGACCGGCCGGCGGGTGTGTCAAGGTGCCGTCCGCCGCTGGGCGTGCAATCAGGGCCCACATACGGACGGAACGAACACGGAACGAGGACGGAGATCAAAGCAGGAGATGATGCGCGTCCGGATGAGGCATCGCGCCACCGCGACCCCTGGCACCTTGGGACCTTTAGGACCGTCGGACCGACATGTCGTTCGACGTCACCGACGAACGGGACGGTCGGCTAGCCCTCGGCCCCACCAGCGAGATCAACCCGGACGGGGCGTCGTGGCGCAAGTGCCCTTGCAGCAGCCGGGGATGGTCGTTGCGGAGATCGCCGTATTGACTTGCCTACTCGCCTTGCCCCACTTGCCCTCCTCGCCCCACTTGCCCGACTCGTCTCGCCCCGTCAGGGCGTCGGGACACGAGCCTCGAGTGTCTCGACCCAGTTGCGAATCACCGTGATCTCACGAGGCGGTCCAGTGATTATTGGATCCACGATCATGATGAATCGCCCATCGGGCGCAATGTCGTAGTCGCGAAACAGATGCTTGTGCGAATACCGGTCTGGAAACAGAACCCTGGGCGTGCCGATCTCGGGAGTACCCTCACCGTCGACCGTGACCGCCATCACGCTTCGCTCGTTGCCGTCTCTGGGGTTGTCGTCACTGTTCCGGTAGAAGAGCTGGTCGCCGCTCGCCGACCAGATCGGGTCGTTCTGATACCCGGGTCCAATGGGCCACCGTGCACTGCTCGCGTCGGGAAACGGCGATATATAAACCGAGCGGCCACTTTGTTCCTGGTTGACGTACGCGATCCAGCGACCGTCGGGCGAGACGGCAGGGGCGAACTCGTTGCGAGGCGTCTGGACTGGAGGATCCAGCAGGCGGGGTTCACCGTCCATCGCGACAGCCCCGACGTCGAAGCCGGTTCCCCGGTTATTGGTGGTGATGAGCAGGACGCTCCCGTCCTCGGACCACGAATACGGAATCAATAACCGGGCTGGATCCGCGAAGACAGGCGCCACATCTCCGGATCCCTCAGCCGCCTTCCAGAACAGGTCCCTCGAGCGGTTGTCTCGGTCGGAGGCGAAGACGATGCGTGTCCCGTCCGGCGTCCAGAGCGGAACTCGATCGAGACCCGGATCGAACGTGAGCGGTGTCTGGCTCCCGAGCGTGAGGTCGTGGACCCACACATCCTCGTCGATCTGGAGTGCCACCCGGTTGCCGTCCGGCGACACCCGGGGCGAGGTGTAGGGTCGCGGCGGCGCGTCGATGGGTTCCTCGGTTCCATCCTGGTCTACCCAGACGAGCCTCTTGTCGTCAGCCGTTTGGCGGGGTGGCAGGAACAGCAGCGTGCCGTCAGCCCCCACGACGGTTCTGCGCGCTCCTTGTATCACCTGGACCGACTCGCCCGTTGCCCGCAGCTCGCTCACGTCGAACGGCATGGCGTACAGATTCCCGCGCTCCGAACCCGGGCCGCTGAACACGATGTGACCGCTGGACGCGTAGCGAGGACTCCTCCCTTCGGCTAGCTGGCGATGCTCATCTGTCGCAGGGATGTATACGGAGATGAGGTTGGGAGCGTTATCACGGAGCCAGACATACAAGATACCGCGACCACCTGGCAGCGGCGTGGGATCGACATGAGATGACCGGGCACCGCTCGTTACCTCAGGTACCGTCACCTGCTCCGGCACTCCCCCGGAGGCGGGCACACGGAAGAGCCCGCCGTTGTCCGCCCTGATGCCGACGCCACCCGTCCAGATCGTGTCGTCCTCGCCCCAGGCAACGCCGTTCGGACGGGTCGTGAGGAAGTCGCCCCTCGGAAAGCTACCTATCGTCAGGGCAGATCCTCCGGCGAGCCGGATTCGCTTCAGCGCGTCATCGACCGTGGAATAGAACCCGACCCACTCTCCGTCTGGAGAGAAGAAGGGGATGTGGCCCCCCTCGGTGCCTGGAATCGGAAGGGCCTCCAGGCGATCCATCGGTCGGTGATAGAGCTGCGTCGTCTCCGTCTCTTCGAGAAAGCCGGCGTAGACCAGGTCCTGGCCGTCAGGAGAGAGGGCGAAGGTGCCCAGACCGGAGGCAGGGGTCCCCAGCGTCACGCCTGGCGGCAGGGGCACGGCGAACGCGTCCCGCGCCGGCGGCACGTCGGGTCGTAGATTCCATCCGAGCAGAGCCATGACGACCGCAACGGCCGCACCGGCTACCCACGGGAGCGCGCGCTGCCAAGGGCTGGCCATCGCTCCGAGCTCTCCGGCCGTGCCGACCGACGGATGCGCCAGGTCATCGTCGAGATGGAGGAGACCGTCAGTCACGCTCCTGAGTCGCTGCTTCGGGTCCCGCTCGAGGCAGCGTCGAATGAGTCTTCGAACCGCGAACGGAACGGGCGACGGCAGCGCCTCCAGATCGGGCTCGTGCGTCATGACGGCCACGAGAATCTCGGTGACGCTGTCGCCGCCGAACGCCTGACGGCCCGTGAGCATCTCGTAGAGCACGCAGCCGAACGCCCACACGTCGGTCTGCCGATCCACCGACTTGCCCTTCGCCTGCTCGGGACTCATGTAGGCGACGGTGCCTATGATCATGCCCATCTTCGTCGCGGCCGCGGTCATCGTCGGCGAGTTAGCCATGTCCTCTTCAGCGCGGTCCGGCTCCAGCGCCTTCGCTAGCCCGAAATCGAGCACCTTGACGGTGCCATCGTCACGGACCTTGATGTTGTCGGGTTTCAGATCGCGGTGGACGATGCCCCGCTCGTGCGCCACTTCGAGCGCATCGGCGATCTGCTTGGCGATGGGGAGGGCCTCGTCAAGCGCGAGACCGGGCGCTCCGCGACGAATCAATTCCGTCAGGGTCGGCCCCTCGATGAGCTCGAGCACCAGCGCGTGCGTGTCGGTGCTGTCCTCCAGCCCATGGATGGCCGCGATGTTCGGGTGATTCAATGACGCGAGCACCTCGGCTTCACGTCGGAAGCGGATCAAGCGCTCCCGGTCGTCGGCCAAGCCCTCAGGTAAAACCTTCAGCGCTACCTCTCGGTTCAGCTTCGTGTCACGCGCGCGGTACACCTCGCCCATGCCGCCCGCCCCGAGCTTCCCGGTCACCTGATACGAACCGAGGGTGCTCCCTGTGGTCAATGGCATCGTGTCAACTCCTGGCTCGTCCCGTCCGGCCCGCAACGATTCATGCCTGCGATGCCTCCATGTAAAGGCGTCAACGGGCCAGCCGGCGGCTCACGCCAATGTGCGGCCGTCGGATTCACGACGTCGGCACCCGAGCCTGCAGTTCTTCTAGCCAGTTCAGCACGACGTGCAGCCGTGTCGCCCCGGCGAACGGGTCGTTGGGGTCGTGACCCGCGTTCGCTCTGATCAGCAGGAAGCGTTCGCCGTCGGACGTGACGTCGTACGTTCGCCCGGCCGCACTCGAAGGGGTACGGTAGTCACCCTGGATGATCAGTGTCGGCTTGCCCGCAGAAAAGTCGGTCCCGCCGGCCTGGACCGGAACTCCCATGACGCCAGCCTCGGTCCGGAAGAACAGTTCGCGCCCGGCGGGACTCCAGAGGGGTTGGGTGCCACCTGCCGTCGATATCTGCGAGCGGCCGGTGTCCACGCCAGGAAACGGTCGGACGTAAATCTCGAAATTGCCTGAGGCATCAGACTGATAGGCCAACCAGCGCCCGTCGGGTGAGAACTCGCCGTTCAGCTCGGTAAACTCCGTGACGACGAGAGGCCGGGGTTGGCGGGCGTCATCCAGAGGGAGGACGTACAGGTCTCGACCGGTGCTCGGCCCGTGTTCTCGATAGACGAGGTGTTTCCCGTCGGGCGAGACCGCGTGCGGGTATTGATCATTGGGGCTCGGTGCGAGTCGCTCCACGAGACCCGTCCCGTCGGCCGGTCGCCAGTACAGATTGGGTACGCCCTCACGGGTCGAGCTGAACACGACCCGTTTCCCGTCGGGCGTCCAGACGCCGTACTGGTCGGCCTGGGGCGACACGGTGAGACGCGTGAATGTTTCCCGGTCGAGGTCCCACAACCCAGACGTCATCGTCGCCGGCGCCACGGGTGTCGAGCGTCACTCGTCTGCCATCGGGCGCGAGTCGCGGATAGATGTATATGTGGGGAGGAACCGGCACGACCTCTTCCTCTCCGCTGCGGTCGACCCAGACCAGGGTGTTGGACGCGAGTCGAGCCTCCGTAGGCCGATAGACCATGGCGCCGGTCCGAGACAGATCGAAGTGCGCCGATCCCGTATCGTTGTTCGTCGAGCGGAAGACCCCGTCAAGCAGCGGCACCGGGCCGCCGGTCACCTCGAGGCGAGTGACATCGAAGGGTACGGCCAGCAGGCTCTCGCCGAGGGCGTACACGAGATGGCCGGTCGGAACGTAACGGCCGGCACTGCCGCCATCGAGCACGACCGTGCGCTCACCCGTGGCCAGCCGCTCTACGACGATCTGTGCCGTGTCCCACGGCCGTGCCCAGCTGCCGAGCGTATAGAGCAGGGCCTCTCCTCCGGGCAACATTTGAGGTTGAGTGACGAGCTCTGGAAGGTCGACTGGAACGAGCAGCTCCGCCAAACCCCCGGCGCCTGCGATCCGAAGGATGCCCGCGCCCTCCCGGCTGAAGATGATCTGATCGTCTGGCCCCCAGTTGGGACTGATGGCACTCTGCCCCTCGAACAGCGTGACGGGAGTTCCGCCCGACACCGGCACCTTCTGTAGGGCATCGTCTCGATAGGAATAGAACCCGATCCACCGGCCGTCCGGTGAGAAGAAGGGGCTCGTCGGATCCGTGCCTTCGGTGCCTGGAACGAGCTGCGCATCGAATCGATCCAACGCCCGCAGGTACAGCTCTCGGTTGGCCTCGTAGACGACGGCCGAACCGCTCGGCGAGACGGCGAACCCCCGACTCTCGTTGACCGTTCTCACGTGCGCCTCGGGAAACACGATCGACATCCGGGTGACCTGCTCGGGTAGCGCGACCGTCGAGCGTAGGACGTTCCAGGTGGCGAGACCTCCAACAGCGAGCAGGAGGAGCGCAACCACCGTCGTGCTTGCCACAGGTCGCCAGACGGTCGGCCTGACGCCCGCGGCTTGTTCCGTTTCTCGCTGCTGTGAAGTGACCTGAGCCACCAGGCCGGACAGCTGGCGCGCAATGTCACCGGCGGAGTGCCATCGATCCGTCGGCTCTTTCTGGAGACACGTCCTCACGACGTGCTCGAGCCCGACGGGTCCGGTGGGCTCGCGCGTGGACAGTATGGACAGCGGGGCCAGCTCGACGGCCCCGATCGCCCTGGTCACCTCGCTTTGAGTCTCACCTTCAAAGGCCCTCTGGCCCGTGACCATCTCGTAGAGGACGCAGCCCAGGGCCCAGATATCGGACCGATGGTCCGACTGGCCGCCGTCGAGCCGTTCCGGACTCATGTAGTAGAGCGTGCCCAGGATCGCGCCCGCGGCGGTCAACGGGCCGACCGGTGCCAACGATCCCGCCTCCGTCGGCCGAGGCCCTCCGACGGCGGCTCCAGTTGGCTTCGCCAGGCCGAAATCGAGGACCTTGGCGTGGGGCGCACCCTGGTCGGAAGCCCCCGTCCTGGTAAGGAAGATGTTGCCAGGCTTCAGATCGCGATGCGTGATCCCCTGCAGGTGAGCCTTGTCCAGCGCGTCCGCCACCTGCATCCCGACCTGCAAGGCCTGTTCGACCGGCAATGGGCCGCGGGCCAGTCGCTGGTCGAGCGTCTCGCCCTCCAGCAGCTCCAGGACGAGGAAGTCGACGGGATGTGCCCAGGACCCCGATGGGGTCTCGTGACCGACATCGTGCAACGTGCAGATGTGCGGATGCGTGAGCCCCGCAATAGACTTCGCCTCACGCTGGAACCGTTCGCGACGCTCGGGGTCGGCTGCCAGTTCCGCCGGTAGCAACTTGATGGCGACCGTCCGGTCCAGGCGAGTATCGGTGGCCCGGTAGACCTCGCCCATGCCGCCGGCGCCCACGAGCTCCCGAATCACGAACGAGCCGAGTCGCGTGCCTGCAGCCAATGCGTCGCGGGGCGCTGCGGACCTCTCAGGAAGCCGTCGAGCCGGTCGTGCGCCAGCAAATCCTCGACCTCGCCGGCGAGCTCCGGGTCGGACGAGCGGACGCTGTCCAGATAAGCCGAACGGACCTCGGCCTCGTGCCCTCGTGCTGTGTCCAGGGTCGCCTTGATGATCTGCCAGCGCTGGGGATTCATTTCCGTCTGCTGGTGGTCAGGGCCTGGTCAGGCTTGGACCGGGTGAACGACGTCAGGCCGGCCTGAGCTCTCGTCTTAACCACATCCTGGCGACCGACCACTCGCGCTTGACGGTCGCGGGCGAGATGTTCATGACGTGCGCCGCTTCATCGATGTTCAGACCGCCGAAGAATCTCAGCACGACCAGCCGGCTCTGACGAGGGTCGACGGCAGCCAGGTTCTCCAGGGCCTCGTCGAGCGCGAGCACGTCGATGTCTTGTTCCTCGGCCGCCGCCAGTGCCTCGTCGAGCATCACCTTCGTCACACCCCCACCCCGCTTGGCGGCGCGGCGCTTCCGGGCGTGGTCGACGAGGATGCGTCGCATGATCTCCGAGGCCGTCCCGAGGAAGTGGGCCCGATCGCGCCAGTTCACCTGCCGCCGGTCGACCAGCCGAAGGTACGCCTCGTTGACGAGCGCCGTCGTCTGGAGTGTGTGCCCCGACCGCTCCTGCCGCAGCCTCGCCCGAGCGAGACGCCGGAGTTCGGCGTACACGATCGGTACGAGCTCGTCCAGCGCTTCGGCACTGCCATCGTTCCACGCTTTGAGCAGGCGAGTGACTTCGTCACTCGAAGGGCCTTTCGTCGACAACGATTCGCCTCGGGATCCGATATTGCTCTTCAGGGTGAGCCGATTGTTACAGATCCAGCGCCTCTAGGCCATAGGCTAGCGGGGAGTCAGGACCAATGGCCGTAGCGGCGACGGCACCTTGTCATTCCGCCCTTCGAACGCTAGAGTCGGACGACACTCATGTTACGAATCCTCATTCCCTTCGTCGTCTTGGTGTGCGTCTCCTTGCAGGGCCGCGCGCAGGAGTTCGTGGCCGGGCAGCCGATCGGCGCCGTGAACGAGGCTGGCGTACGCGTCGCCATGTCGGACAACGTCAAGGTCTACGGAAGTTTTCATTTCTCGGAGAGCTGCACCTTCGACCCGGCGAGGAACCTCATTCTCGCGATGAACACCGGAAATCGTGCGGATGGCACGGAGAACGACGGGTTCGTGTCGCTGATCAATCCGGACGGCAGCGTCCATACCCCGAAATGGATCGGCGCCACGCGGGATGGACTGGAGCTGCACCACCCGCTGGGCAGCGCCATCAGGGATGGCGTCCTGTACACGGTGGATGTGGGATACGTGCGCTCGTTCGATCTGGCGACCGGGCGACCTTTGCACTCGGTCCTGGTTCCAGGCGCCACGCTGCTCAACGGCATAGCGGTGGCCGATGACGGAACGATCTACGCGTCCAATACCCGATCGCCGGAGCGGATCTTCAAGGTGACGCCGGACGGGACGACGACCGTTCTTGCCGAAGGTGCTCCGCTGGCCGCACCCAACGGCGTCGCGATGGATCTGGACGGCAACATCGTCGTCGTTAACGTGGAAAGCACGGCGGTCGTCACCTATGACCCCGATGGCGCGATCGTTCGCATCGAACATGCCGCGGAGAGCGGCAATGATGGCATCGTGGTGACGGAAGATGGCACGAAGTACACGAGCAGCGTGCGCTACGGCAGTGTCTCTCGCATTCGTGCAGGTGAAGCGGCCGAGATCATCGCGTCAGGAATACCCAACGCGGCATCGATGTGCTACGACTCCGCGCAGAAGCAGCTCGTCATTCCCCTGAACACCAACTTCGCGCTCGCCTTCATCAAACTCTAGTCTCCTGCGGACTGCTGGGCGCGTTCCAACGGCAGCCTCCCACGGACCCGACCGGGGACAACCAGGACACGGCATGGATCACACCCATGACACATATGACACCAACCCTCTACCTGACCCGCTGGATCGTCTCGCTGGCAGTCGTCACCCTGTCGCTGGGCGGGTGCGGCTCCGACACCGTCCCGGCGCCGACGGCTGCCGGCGTGGTGACCCCCGCTTGGCGTGCTCACGTCGGGTCTGATTGGCCGTTCGACCTCGACGCGCCGCCGGTCGCAGCCGATAGCGGCATGGTCGTATCGACTGATGCGTACGCTAGTGAAGTCGGTGTCGAGGTGTTGCGTAAAGGAGGGAACGCCATCGACGCGGCGGTTGCGACGTCGCTGGCGCTTGCCGTCGTGAACCCAGAAGCGGGAAACATCGGGGGCGGTGGGTTCATGGTCGTCCGCCTCGCGGACGGCCGCACGGCAGCACTCGACTATCGCGAGCGAGCCCCTGCGGCCGCGCATCGCGATATGTACCTCGATGAGACCGGGAATCTCACAGACGCGCTGTTCATCGGCCACCGCGCCTCTGGCGTGCCTGGCTCGGTGGCCGGGCTCTGGACCGCGCACCAGGAGTACGGCTCACTGCCATGGGCGTCACTCGTCCAGCCAGCCATCGATCTCGCCGAGGGCTTCGAAATCACGCAACGCCAGGCCCACTCACTCAGCCACTCGGCCGAGGCCCTTCGCACCTTCGAGGCGACGGCCGCCACGTTTCTGCCGAACGGCTCGCCTCCCGCGGTCGGGGAACAGTTCAGGCAACCGGACCTCGCAGCGACGATGACGCGAATACGTGACGAGGGACGCGAGGGGTTCTACCGAGGTCGAACCGCGGAGTTGATCGTCGCCGAGATGGAACGTGGCGACGGCATCATCACGGATGCCGATCTGGCCGGATACGACGCTTTGTGGCGCGACCCGATCGTCTTTACGTATCGCGGGCACACCGTCGTCTCGATGGCGCCCACGTCGTCTGGCGGTGCAACACTGGCCGCCATGGCGAAGATCCTCGAAGGATACGACCTGTCGTCCCTAGACTGGCACGGCACGGAGCACACGCATCTTCTGGCAGAGGCGTGGAAACGGTCCTATGCTGACCGGAACGCGTATCTCGCCGACCCGGACTTCGTCGAGATGCCTCTCGACGGTATGATCTCGGCCTCGTACGGAGAGGAACGGCGCGCGTCCATCGAGATGACGCGTGCGACACCATCGACCACGATCGGTCCGGGCCTTGGAACACCCGAGCGCGAGCGCGACACGACGCATCTCTCGGTCGTCGACGCCGAGGGCAACGCCGTGGCCGTGACCACGACGATCAACTCGTTCTACGGTAGCAAGGTGACGGTGGGGGAGGCCGGGTTCCTCCTGAACAACGAGATGGACGATTTCGCGGCGCAACCCGGGAAGCCCAACCAGTTCGGACTCGTCCAGGGGGAGAACAACGCCATCGAGTCTGGCAAGCGCATGTTGAGCGCCATGACCCCGACCATCGTCGTGCGACCCTCCGGGGAGCTCTTCTTCGTGATCGGGTCACCCGGAGGCGCCACGATCATCACGAACGTGTTTCAGAACATCAGCAACGTCATCGACTTCGAGATGACCGTCGTCGAAGGGGTGAGTGCGCCACGACTCCATCACCAGCACCTGCCTGACAGGATTCAGTACGAGCCGGGCGCGCTGACGGAGGAGACGATGACCGCGCTCCGCGCGATGGGACACACCGTGGAGGAGCGGTTCAGCGCCGGGACTCCGTATCCCTATATCGGCGATGCCCAGGCGATCATGGTAATGGAGGGTGGACGCAGACTGGGGTGGTCAGACCCCCGGCGCGGCGGTGTCGCAGCGGGATACTAGTCCACTAGTGGCCCGTACTCGCTCGCCAGGGCGTCGACCTGTTCCGTACGCAGTCGGGTGGGGTCATTCGCTGTCATGTGTTGATGGTCGATGCCGATTGACTGGGGGTGACAGCGTATCGATCGTTCGCCCACGCTCTCGACGAGGAACTCTCCCAGGCACCCGAAACGCCGCCCAGTGGGGCAGGCGCCGAGGCGCGCGTGGCCACACCAGCGCTCTGGGACATTCCCGTTCAGGCCTGTAGGCTTGCCGCTCACATTCGTACATCCTGGGTCCAGGCGAGCCAGGCGTCGGTCGCAGATGGTGCACGGACCACGGCCCCCCACACCTCTCTGTCCCACCGCCTCACGACGACGCAGCGGAGTGCCCTCCAGCAGCTTCGGCAGCTGGGCGCCGACCTCGACCCGAACTTCTCCGAGCGTCAACTGCGCGCGGCCTTCCGCGCCCTCGCCAAGAGGTTTCATCCCGATCGTCACCCTGGCTCCAGCCCAGCGGAGCAGGAACGGCTGGCGTGGACATTCGCGAACGTGCGCGAGGCGTATCGGGAACTGACCGGTCTGTTCGGTCAGGCCGACCCGGCAACGCACCGATAGGCGACACCCCCGCTCCGCCCGACTCTGCCCCAGATGTCGGATGCGCGCCGACGTGCGCTACACTGAGGCGCCTTCTGACAGACGGCAATGCGCCCGCAGGTCCAACGGCTCGAGGAGTCGAAGACGCGGGCGGCGGCTGGGAGCGTGAGCGCACGGATGTCTCTATGACGGTGGACCAGGGCAAACACGGGGTGCAGAAATGACGGCCACAACCGTAGGCGCGCGAGCCGACGCCTCGTCGACCCCCGCGGCACCCGCAGTGCGTGCGCCCTCGCCCAAGAGGGCCGCTGTCTCGATCCTGGGGATTGTGGCCATCGTGGGCTTCTTCATTTTCGGCCTCGAGGCTAGCCTGCACATGGCCCTGATCACGGCGATCGTGTGGGTCGGGATCTTGGTGGTCACCGATGGGAACGCCATCACCTCGGTGAATTACGCCATGAACGCAGGGGTTGCTCGATGCGTTCCGGCCTTCTTCATCTTCCTGCTCATCGGCGTCTTGATCGCGGCGCTCATCGAAGGCGGAACGGTGGCGACGCTCATCTATCACGGCGTCCGTCTGCTGCATCCCAGCGTGTTCCTACCCACCACCGTCATCGTCTGCAGCGTCATGAGTGTAGCCACCGGGACTGCGTGGGGCACGGTCGGCACCCTGGGCCCCATTCTTCTGGGGATCGGCACCGTCATGCAGATTCCGCTTCCGTTGCTGGCGGGGGCCGTGGTGTCCGGCGCGTCGTTCGGCGACAAGATGAGTCCCGTCTCGGACACCACCAACCTGGCGGCCCTGTCGGCCGGGACCGATCTGTACTCGCACATCAAGGGCATGCTGCCGACCACGGTGCCGGCCTACCTGCTGGCTCTGGTGTGCTTCACGCTGTTCGGCCTCTACTCGACGGACCTGGCGGCCACGATGCAGGGTGACGTGCTGGAGGGGCTCCGGGTGGAGCTGTCGCGACACTTCAGCATCAGTACATGGACGCTGCTTCCGGTCGTCACGTTGCTCTTTCTCGGCTTTCGCAGATATGACGCCGCCGCGTCGATGATGGCCGGCGTGACGGTCGCGATGGTGCTGGCAGTCACGCTGCAAGAACGAAGCATCAGCCAGGTTCTGGAGTCGCTGTACAGTGGATTTCGCATCCAGACCTTCAACGCCGACATCGATCAGATCCTCAATCGCGGCGGCCTGGCATCCATGATGAGCACGCTGTCGCTCTCACTCCTGGCCCTGGCCCTGGGGGGGATCCTGAAAACGTTCGGTCACATCGAGGTGATCATCGCTCCGATCGTCAGGCGCGTACGGAACGCCAAGGACCTGATCGCGCTCACCATCGGGACAGCCTTTCTGAGCAATCTCACGATGGGAGAGGCGTATCTCTCGATCATCCTGGGGGGACAACTCTTCTCGGAAGAGTACCGCAAGGCTGAGCTCCACCCGACGCTCCTGTCTCGCAGCCTGGAGGAGGGTGCCACGTTGACGACGGGCCTCATTCCCTGGACGACGGCAGGGGCGTTCTATCTTGCGGCCCTGAACGTCGACCCTCTCAGCTACGCGCCATATGCCTTCTACAACTGGCTGAACCCACTGGTGGCCATCGCGATGGCGTATGCGGGCGGTTTCGCCATCTACCGGCTGGAGCGCCCCGCGGGCCGCTGATTCTGCGGCCAGCCGCTTCCCGGCAGCGTCAGCTTCTCGGTGTCCGCCTCCTCAGCCGAAGTCACCCCGAGCCAGGGTGTCATGCGCGATTTCCGGTGGTCACGTCCCGGGCGTCAATCAGTCGTGGATGGAAGCGACCGCCCAACGGAGCGCCTTTCGGGGTGGCGGGCGTGCCGGCGAGCAACGGCTCGTCGGTGTCTGATCGGACGCCGTCGAGCATGACGTTGATCACTGTCGCCCGCCTGGGCGCATCCGAGTGGTTCGCCTCCGAGCCATGCACGGTGAGGGGGTGATGGAAGCTGCATTCCCCCGCGCGCACCTCGACCGCTACGGGGTGCTGGAGTGCCTCCCACTGCTCGTCCGAGAGTACCTCCCGGATGGCGCGCATGTCGCCCGCCAATCCCGTCACGGGCAGCAGGTCCCACCGGTGACTCCCCGACACATACCGGAGGCACCCGTTCTCAATCGATGCATCGTCGAGGCCGATCCAGCAGCTCAGATGCGCCATCGGTCGGGTCCGGGTCCAGTACGAGTAGTCCTGATGCCAGGCGACGACGCCCCCCTGGTGGGCTGGCTTGCAGAACAGCTGGTCATGCCAGAACCGCACCGGACCCCCCAGTAACTGGCTGGCCGGCACCGTGAACCTCGGATGCCACAGGAGGTCGTGGAAGCCGGCCGCGATACGCCATGCACCGAGCGCATGGAACAGCACCGTGTCCGGGTCCGTTGATTCGTTGGAGTGATACTCGTGCCACAACTCGTGGCCCTTATGGTCGGGTCGAAGGAAGCCCGAGAGCTCACCCCGCAGGAGCTCGACCTGTGCGTGGCTGAGCAGGCGGACGCCTGACAGGAAGCCGTGCTCGTGGAACGAGCGGACCTCATCGTCCGTCAGGGCGACGTCAGGTGGCGGTCCGGTCGCGGGAGCGCCGAAGCGGTCGGTCATCGGCCCATGGATCGTCGACAGGTCCTGGACGGACGGACCAGATGGCGTCACGGCGTTCTCAGGAGTCCGTCGGGCACGCACAGGCATCGAAGAACGTGATTCACGTGACATCAGTCGTCATCCAATCGTGGGCTTCTCCCTCCTCGATCGACCGCTTGCAGTGATAGCACTCTCGCCCAGACATGCTCCATTCTAGGGACGATATCGCTGTCGCGGGAAGCGCCACAGTTGCCAGGTAGTCAAGGGTCGGCCTGCTCAGGATTTGCATTATCATCGCCTCAGGCGGGGAAGATTGGCAACATCGGAGGCGCACGCGGGGAGACGAGACCGTATGAGCGTCAGCGCAGGATTCCTGAGCTTCGTCCTCGAGCAGCTCGAGCCGCTCGGCGACGTGGCGTCGCGTCGGATGTTCGGTGGGGTCGGCCTGTATGCAGGGGACGTCTTCTTTGCCGTGATCGACAACGACACGCTGTTCTTCAAAGTCGATGACACGACGGTCGCCCCGTTTCTCGAGGCGGGCATGGCACCGTTTCAGCCGTACCCGGACACGCCACAGAAGCCAGGCAGGTCAAAAACGTCGGCCAGCTATTACCAGGTGCCGGTGCGTGTACTAGAAGACGGGGACGCGCTCGGTGTGTGGGCGCACCGGGCCGTCGAGGTCGGACGCAAGACAGGCTCGTCCCGTCGGCGACGTCGCGCGCCGAAGTGAGGCGCGTGGAGCGACCAGATAACCTCAGGGGCACAGTGATTGAGACGCGGAGGGGCCGGGCCGGCTCGCGGCGCCCCTTGACGCGCAGACCGGTCAGCCGTAGGCTAGGCCTGTGCTATCGCTATCAGAAAGCGGCGACCACTCATCCCTGGGGCGAAGCTCCATGAAAGCGGTCCTGATGATCGTGCTCCTGACGATTGCGGCTGTGCTCGGCGCTGGTTGGTACACTGACATGACGGTCAAGCAGGGCGTGGGTGTCCTGGCCGAACGCGTCGGCATGCCGATGCCTGGCCTGACCGGTTCAGACGAGCCGATGGAAGCCACCGACGACACGGCGCTGATCGATGCGGCCAACGCGCTGGACCAGCAGTTCGTCGACGCGTTCAATGCGGGCGATGCCGACGCAGTCGCCGCCCTGTTCTGGAACAGTCCGGAGGTCGTCTCATACCCACCAGACGCCATGCAGGCGCGTGGCATCGACGCGATCAAGGCCGGATGGGCGCAAGCGCTCGAGGCAACGCCCGGCGCGACGCTCGAGCTAACCGAGTCCAACCAGTTCGTCGTCGGCGACGGGGTCGTCGGTCACGGCACGTTCACCATGACGGTGCCCGTCCCTGACGAAGAACCGACGACGATTCTCGGGCGCTTCACGGACGTCAAGGCCGAGCGCGACGGCACGTGGGTATACCTCGTCGACCACGGGTCCGTGCCGATTCCACCGCCCCCCTCCTAGAAAACCCGGGGCGGTTCAGTTCGGCTGATTCCCGTGATGGGCGGGAAGCCCGTCCCTGACGTAGTACGACTGCTCACGTCTGGCGGATCTCGGTGGCGACCTCGAAGGCACTCCCCCCATTACATCCGCGCGGAGCAAGTCCTCAGTATCCTCGCTGACGGCCGCTGTGCACCCCATTCGTTCGGCAGTCTCATGCGGATCCAGGTGGTCAAGAACTGGTCCCAAGAGCTGGCGGCGCGGGTTGCCGACGGGGCAGTGACATGCAGCGCACGAGCGTCCGGCATCTGATCGTTGCGTTGGCGCTGGGCGTCGGCGTGTGCCTGCCGCCCGCCCGAGCGCAGGACGCAACGGCCGATCCGATCCGGGTCTGGGTCTTCTCGGCCGCCACGTCGGTCCGCGACGAGGTGCCGGTCTTTCTGCCGCCACGACACCCGGTGCCAAGAGATCCGGACCCCTACTATTTCGAGGCTGACCGAGGGCGCGCGGCAGTGACGGCCCTGGTGGAACGGCTCGAGCGGAAAGAGTACGCCAACGTGCTGATGGTCGTCCCGGCCAGGTCTCAGGCCGACCTGCATCTCGAGGCCGTCGCGACAAGCCGCGGGAGCGACATGGCGTCGCGACCCAGAGACGACCGCATCTTGGTAGTCCGACTGTCCATCCGGCACGACAGCTACACGACCGACTTCATCGGCGAGCGGCGAGGAGTCCTCCGCACGGCAGCCTTCGATGTGGCAGGACAACTCAAGAGGTGGATCGAGAGCAATTACGCCATCCTCCGTCGGCAGGCCGATCCCATGCCCTAGTGGTAGCCGCAACGGGAAATTGGCGGTGGCGCGCAGTTGGTTCGAGAAGCCGCAGGCGCAGTGTCGGCGGGGTAGTCAGTCGCCCTGCCTCACTCGATGAACGTGCGGCGGGCCAGGACCGTCCCCTGGCGCCTCGTCAGCTTCACGCGGATCGGGTGTTCACCCTTCGAGAGGTCCGGCTTGTGGACAATGAGGACGTAGTGCCCGGCAAGCGCGCCGGTCAGCCGTGTGAGCGGTCGTCCGGTGAACAGCTGTGTCGGCTCATAGAAGCCACCGGTCTCGTCGGCGACGATCCGAAGCCCGGCCTCGAGTGAGTGCTCATCGGCAAGCTGGGTGACGTCGAGGCTGACCACGGTGACGCGTGCTCGCTGCAAGGCCGAACTCGCGTGGTCGTATTCTCGCTCCATCGTCACGCCGAACCGACTCAACGTACCGAACCCGTGTCCGACGAGCACGAGCGTCTTCGCGCCAGGGAGCGGTTCGAGCGCCTCGCCCAGCAGGCGCAGCGCCCGCTCGATGCTGTACGTCCGTCGGGCAGTGAGCGGCTCGAGCCGGTCCATTAGGGACAGGCCGCGGGCGGCCTGGGTCGGACCCGGGCGCGTGAAGAGGATGCCTCGCTTCAGCACGTCCCGCACGGCCTCGATGTCGTTCGTGAAGTCCAGCCAGAACAGTAGCTGGGTGTCGAAGGACAGCACGGCGATCCGATCGCGCGGAGTGAACGTGTCGACGTAGTCCCGAAGGTCCAGTAACAGGCGCATCAAGCCGGTGATGCGCAACGCCTCCATGCTCTTCTGAAAGAGGAAGACGATCAGCCGTCCCGGACCCTCCCGCTCGACCCTCGTGGTGTCGGCCGGTCGCTCATCCTCCTCGACTCGCCCCTCCTCGCCCACCCAGACGGCAGACTCGACCCGCACGTCCCGGCCTCCGATCGTCACCTCGAAGTCGTCGACGTCCAGACCGAGCACCGGCTGGCTCTGGCCGTTGACGACTCGGGTATCGATCACCACCCGAGTGACCTCCACCTGCTCCTCGAAGCGCGGCTGCTGCTGGGCTCCTAGCGCCACACCGAGGCAGGCCACGATCGCAAGCCACGGAGCGGGGCCTAGACGATGATTGGCCGGAATGACCACAGAATGTTCACGGAACGCACACGGAAGTTTCACGGCACTTGGCACACTCCGGGACTTGCGCAAGGATTCACGTCGCGCCACTAGTCGACGCGTAGCGCCACCATCGGGTCGAGTCCTGACGCTCGGCGCGCTGGCAGCCAGGTTGCTGCCAGCGCAACCAGTAGCAGGATCAGCCCTGCCACCACGAATGTCGCCGGGTCGGTGGCGCTCACGCCGTACAAGAGGCTCGATAGCCCGCGCGTGAGCCAGAAGGCGGCCACCGTGCCGACGAACGTCCCGATCAACACGGTCGACATTCCCTGGTATAGCACGAGGCGCTGGACGCTGCCACGGCTCGCGCCAAGCGCCACGCGAACACCGATCTCGCGGGTCCGCTGGGTCACGACGTGCGACAGGACGCCGTAAATCCCGAGGGCGGCGAGCAGCAGGGCGACCCCCGAGAGAAGGCCGAGCAGCAGGGCGTTGAACTGGGCAGACCCGATGGAGCGGGAGACGATCTCTCTCATATCCAGGAGGTCGGTGACCGGCTGCGTCGGATCGACGCGATGAATCTGCTGTTGCACGGCCTGGGCGACGGCCGACTCGTCGCCGACCGCGCGCACGACAATCGCCTCCGGGAGGGAGGCGACGAGCAGTCGGGCGACGGATGGCGGAATCTGGGCGAGCGGAACATACACGATCACCGGCGGATCGACAGCCAACCCGACCTCTCTGACGTCCTCCACCACGCCCACGATCGTGCGGGGGGCGCTATCAGCGAGCTCCGGTACGTAGGGTTTGCCCACGGTGATGCGCTGCCCGATCGGGTTCTCGTCGGGCCAATACCGATTCGCCGCCGTCTCATTGATGATCGCGACGCCGACGGCAATCGAGCCGTCCGCATCGGTGAACGCGCGACCACGTCGGACCGGGATGCTCAGGGCCGCGAAGTAGTCGCCGGCGACCGCCCGATACTGTCCGTCACCAACGCCCTCGCCGCTCGAATCGTCCCGAAAGCGACCCTCGATTGCAAACGGAAGGTCGATGAGCTGTTCCAGCGGGAGGCTCGAGGCGATCCCGACCGTCTCCACTCCGGCAACGCTCTGGATCTGCTCCAGTAGCCGACGGTTGAATCGGTCGAGCGCATGAACGTCGCCATACCGAGCGGACGACAGCGGCAGCTTCATGGTCAGCACCCGGTCGGCCCGGAATCCGGGATCCGTCCCCTTCAGCGACAGGAAGCTCCGGGTCAGCAGGGCGGCGCCGATCAGCAGGACCAGTGCCAACGACACCTCTCCGATGACAAGGACCCGTCGAGTCCGCTGGGCGGTCCGGCCGCCGGCGGTCCTCCCCGAGGTCTCGTGCAACGGATTCGCGAGGCTCCCCCTCGCCGCCTGGGCGGCCGGAACCACACCGAACAACAGGCCGGTCACGATCGCGATCGCCATCGTGAATCCGATGACCGTCGTGTCGATTCGAATCTCCGGGAGTTGTTGAATGCTACTCGGGCCGAGCGTGACGATCGGCTCGATGAACCAGAAGCCCAGCACGAGGCCGGCAACGCCACCACTCAACCCCAGGAGCAAGCTCTCGGTGAGCAGTTGTCGAGCGATGCGAACCCCGGTGGCACCGAGTGCCTTCCGGATGGCGATCTCCTTTTGGCGCGCAGCCGAGCGCGCGAGCTGGAGACTGGCAACGTTGACACATGCAATCAGCAGCACGAAGCCGACAGCGGCCAGGAGCATCAAGAGCGCCGGGCGCAGCGCGCCATGAAGCCGCTCCTGCAGTGGCGTCAATGCCAGGACCTCGGTCTCGGAGACCAGCTCGGGGTCGAGGCTTCGGTGCTGTCGACCGAGCAACTGCATGGCGGCGCGGGCGCGGGCGAGGTCGAGACCCGGCTTCAGACGTCCGATGGCCTGTCTGGCCTTGTTCATGTCGCGGCTCGAGACGTCGAGCTGGAACGGCGTCCAGAGCTCGACGCCGGCGGGAAGACCGAACGCCGGGGGCATGACGGCCACGATCGTCGTGGGTTCATCGTTGAGGATGACGTCTCGCCCGATGATCGACGGGTCGCCACCGAATCGCCGCCGCCACAGACCGTCGCTCAGCGCCACGACTCTCGGCCCGCCCGGCGAGTCCTCCGCTTCGAGGAAATCCCGGCCACGGGCCGGAGCGACGCCGAACACCGAAAAAAAGTCCGCCGTGACGCGCACGCCTGGGAGCCTTTCTGGCAGGCTCGCTCCGGTCACGTTGTAGCCTGACGGGAAATGCTCGACGGCGGCCAAATGGTCGAAGACCGTGTTGTGCTCCCGCCAGTAGACAAACTTCGGGATCGAGACCGTCGGCCACGATTCGTCCGGAAACTCTCGGCTTACCTGGACGATGCGACCTGCGTCCGGGTAGGGCAGCGGTCGCAAGAGGGCCCCGTTGACGACACTGAAGATGGCCGTGTTGGCCCCGATGCCGAGCGCGAGCGTGAGGATCGTGACCGCCGTGAGCATCGGGGTCCGCCCCAGGACGCGTGCGGCAATCTTGACCTCTCGGAGCATGAGTCCTCCTGTCCGTCGCCGGGGCGGGCGCCCACCCGGCTTGGAGGTGTAGACGGACCCATGACAACCCGGGTTCCCGAGTGTGACGGAGAACCGGGCCGGCAGCCGCTTCATCCGGCCCCACACTCGTGGTCCGGCACGAGTGTCCGATTAGCACGCTATAATCCGGCGGTCCTCAACTTCGATGCCATGACACAGGTACCTCACCCGGATCGCCGATGCGCTCGCGCGTACCCACACACCCGGGATCGTCCGTTGGGCGTGTGCCGGGCCATCGCTGTCGTCTGCAGCCTCTGGTGCGTCGGGCCGGCGACCGCGTCCGGGCAACTCATCTTCGTTGACCCCGGGAAGCGAGTGGACGGGAGCACGACCGAGATCGACGGGCCGCCTCCACCGGTGCTGCCCGCCATGGTCGCCCGCGACGAGCAGGGTCGCGTGACGATGCGCGCGACGCGACTCGAGGAGGCGCTGGACATCGACGGCCGTCTGGACGAGATGGTGTACGGCGCGGTCCGGAGCGTCGGCGACTTCGTCCAACAGGAACCGAGCGAGGGCGAGCCGCCGACCCAGGCCACCGAGATGTGGGTTCTCTTCGACGACACCACCTTCTATCTGTCGGTGCGCTGCTGGGACACCGAGCCGGAGCGAATCGTGGCGAAGGAGATGCGGCGCGGCAACGTGGCCATCTCCCGCGACGACACGATCACCCTGACGCTCGACACCTTCTACGATCGTCGGAACGGGTTCTACTTCGAGACCAATACCCTGGGTGGCATCTACGAAGCGCTCATCACCGACGAGCGCTCGGAGAATGGCGATTGGGACACGGTCTGGGAGACACGGTCGGCGCGATTCGAGGGTGGGTGGAGCCTGGAGCTCGCCATCCCCTTTAAGTCGCTACGCTACAGCCGGGGCGGGCCACAGACGTGGGGCATCAACGTCCGCCGGAAGCTGCCCCGGTACGAGGAGCTCTCCTTCCTGAGCTTGATTCCCGCCTCGTATGGGCGCGTGGGCATCTGGAAGTTCTCGTCGTCGGCCACACTGGTCGGGCTCGAAGCACCCGCCAGCTCGACCAACCTCGAGCTCAAGCCGTACGCCATCTCCACTGCCTCGACTGATCTCGCGGCGACGCCCGCGTTGAGGAACGACGTCACGGCTGACGGTGGTCTCGACGTCAAGTACGGCCTCACGAACGGGCTGATCGCCGACTTCACCTACAACACGGACTTCGCGCAGGTCGAGGCGGACGAGACACAGGTCAACCTGACGCGTTTTAGTCTGTTCTTTCCAGAGAAACGACCTTTCTTCCTGGAAGGACAGGATATTTTTGCATTTGGTGGGGCGGGGCCACGCTTCTCGAGCCTGCCATCCGGCGACGCGCCGGTCATGTTCTTCAGCCGACGGATCGGCCTGAGCGAAGGTCGGGCGCTCCCGATCCTCGCGGGTGGCCGGATCACGGGGCGAGCCGGACCGTACTCGATAGGCCTGCTCAACATTCAGACGGACACGGATCCCGTGGGTGGCATCGAGGGCACGAATTTTTCGGTGATGCGGTTGAAGCGAAACATCTTCGGCCGCAGCACGATCGGGGTGATCGGTACGCATCGCTCGAAGGCGATCGACACTGCCGGCTCGAACTCACTCTACGGCCTCGACATGCGGCTCTCGTTCCTGTCGAACTTCTTCATCGATGCCTACCACGCACGGACAAGCACGACTGGACGCGGGGGTGACGACACGAGCTCCCGCGCGCGAGTCGAGAACGCCGGTGACCGCTACGGCTTCGCCGTGGAGTATTTGCGAGTCGAGCGCAATTTCAATCCGGAGCTCGGGTTCATGCGCCGGCAGGACTTTCGTCGGACGTTCGGTCAGGTGCGGTTCAGCCCGCGGCACGGCTCAAGCGCTCTGGTCCGCAAGTACACCCTGCAGGCGAGTGTCGATGTTTTCGAGGGTGACTCGACCGGCCTTCTGGAGACCCGCGAGGCGATCGGCAATTTCGACATCCAGTTCGAGAACGGCGAGCGCTGGCGCAACAGCTACACGCAGACCTTCGAATTCCTCACCCAGCCGTTCGAGATCGCGGACGGCGTTGTGATCCCGATAGGCGGATACGACTTCGCGACCGTCCAGACGCGCTACACACTCGGCCCGCAGCGTCTCATCGCGGGCACTCTCGGCGCCCAGACCGGCACATTCTTCGGCGGCGACCGATCGGAAGTCAGCTACAGCGGGCGCATGAAGCTGTCGACGAAACTCGGGGTCGAACCGAGCGTGGCGGTGAACGTCATCGACCTGCCCCAAGGCAGCTTCACGACAAAGATCGCGCGCACACGCGTGACCTACACGATGACGCCGCGCATGTTCGTGGAGGCCTTGACGCAGTACAGCTCAGCCTCTGACTCGATCGCGACGAACGTGCGCTACCGATGGGAATACACGCCCGGAAGCGACCTCTTCGTCGTGTACACCGAGGCCCGAGATGCCCGCCTGGACGGATTTGCGACGCTCACCAATCGCGGTCTTGCGCTCAAAATAACCCGGCTGTTGCGGTTCTGACGTCAGGTCGCCCTGTTCGGGTCGGGTCGACGCCCTGGATTGCTCCCGATATCAGGCGTGCAATTGCTCGGCGACCTCCAGCATGCGCTGCACGTCGGCGGCGGTATTGAAGAACGACAGCGACACCCGAACGCGTGTCACGGGCCCGGTGCCGCCGTACGCCACAGTGCGATCGCCGTTCTGGAGGCTGACCTTGATCTTTTCCGTCTCGAGAATCTTTCGGACGTCAGCGGCCTCCTTCGGGATGTAAAAGCTGACGATCGGCGAACGCGTCCCTTCGGGCGTGAAGATCCGGAAGCCGGCTGAGGTCAGACCTGCCCGGAGTTGGTCGACCAGGGCCAGCGACTGTGCCTCGATTCGGTCCAACCCGATGCCCTGCAGGTACTTCAGGGCGGCGGCGAGCCCGTACATCTCGCCGAATGCCGGGCTCGCGTACTCGAACTTCTTCGCTGTCCGGCGGTGCTCGTACTCGTAGTTCTCGAGTCGCCTCTCGACCTGCCAACCCACGTTCGGCGGATGAATTAAATCGAGGTGCTCGCGCCGGACATAGAACGGCGCCACGCCGAAGCCTGCCATCAACCACTTGTGGGCGCCGGTCGTGAAGAAGTCCACGCCGTCGGCTCGGGCGTCGACGGGGCCTGTTCCGATCATCTGTACAGCGTCGGCATAGAGATAGGCGCCGTGTGCGTGGGCCAGATCCGCGAGCCCCTTCATGTCGTGGCGATAGCCGTTGAGGTTCGACACCCACGCCACCGAGATCAACCGCGTCCGGTCGTCCACGGCCGCGCTGAAGTCGTCGACGTTGGCGGCACCGTTCCGGTGCTTCACCATGCGAAGCTCGACGCCCCGGGTTCGCTTCAGGCGGTCGTAGATCACGGGCGTGCTGGGATACACCAGGTCGTCGAATACGACGTTGTCGCCCGGCTCGAACTCCAGCGAGTTCACCACGACGTTCTCGCCCTCGGTCGTCGACGACAGGAAGCCGATTTCGTCCTCGCCCGCCCCGACCATCGCGGCGTACAGCCTCCGCGCCTCGTCGGTCTTGGCCTGCATGTGCTGGACGGAATAGGTCCGCCGGGCCCTGGCCTCCAGCCAGTCGTGCCCTGCATCCACGACGGCTTGCGGGATAAGGCCGATGTAGGCAGTGTTCAGGAACGTGTGATCCTGCAGGGCGGGAAAGTCCTTTCGGACGCCCAGCGGGTCCTGTTCGCCCTGCCCGGCCCCGCGCACCGGCACGGCTGGTCCGAACGCGGCAAGGGCGGCGGCGCCGGCCGTCGTCCCGAGGAAGCTTCGACGACTAAGATCCATGACAGCTCTCCTGTTGCCGGTTTCCAGTTCGCGGATCCCGCTGGCGCGCGGGCGTCTGTCTCTGGCAGGACGGTTGGCGCCCCGATGCGCACGCTGGGTCGGGCGAATTCTGTGCCGGTTGGGCACGAGAGTCAATCGCGACGATGGGTCGCGAACGCCGATGGTGCCGACCCGCGGTCCTGTATGATCTGGATGTGAATCCCATCCCATCCGGTCTCCTCGACCAGGGCATCGACTACCACGCGTTTCGGAAGCAGATCGAGAAGAACCTCGAGGCGTTCGACGATGTCTACGCCAACCCAACGTTTGACGACGATGATCTGGCGTTCCTGGCGCGGCTGCCGGCACTGACGGTCGTCGCTATAGCCGAGGACTGGTGCCCCGACGTCTTCCACACGCTGCCCACGTGGGCGAGGCTCGTCGAGGCGCTGCCTGGCTGGCGGCTGGCCATCTTCCCCCGTGATCGGCACCCGGACCTGATGGCGACCTTCCTGCACCGCGGTGAGGCACAGCGCATACCGACGTACGCCTTCTACGACCGGCGACGCTATCTCCAGGCCTGGTGGTCCGGACGAGGCCAGCAGGCGGAGCGGGATCTGGTGGAGATTCTCGATGGCCGCGCCTTCAAGGATCTCGACCCGGAGAGCCTCGGGCGGGCAAAGACCGTCTTCACCGAGGGCTATCCGAGCCGGTATCGCCGAGCGAACCTCGACGAGATCCTGACGCTGCTGTCGGCCTTCTTTCACATCTCGCGATAGTGTTTGGAGCGGGCAGTCTGCGACCGTAGCATTGCAAGGGTGAGATAAGACTCATGGCGATATCGAAGACTTTGGATTGTGGCGAGCCGTTGACGGTGGTCACGAGCACGTCATTTGGTCTGGTGTTCACGTTCGGTCTGATTGCGTTCATCCCATTGACCATCGGCGTGCTCGTTGACGGATATGGGTTCAGCCTGGAGCAGGCTGGGCTCATCGGATCGGTAGAGATCGCCTCTATGACACTGACCGGGTTCATCCTGGCCCTGTACGCACAGAACGTCTCCAGGGCGAAACTGGCACAACTCGGGTGCGTTCTAGGGTTACTGGGAAGCTTGCTGGTGCTGGTGAACTCAACCTTCTACGCCGTGTTGCTCTGTCGAATAATCGTCGGTGTAGGAATTGGTGTCATCACGGCTGCCGTCAACTTCTCAACGGCGAGTTCATCCAACGCTGAGCGACTGTACGCCGTGTCGACGACCGGCTATGGCGTCGTCTTGGTGGTGCTGTTCTTCATCGCGCCGCTGGTGTACACAGAAATTTCGTACCCCGCGTATTTTGTGTTTTTTGCCATCCTCTTCTCGCTGGGCATTTACCTGACACGGTGGTTGCTCGATGCCCGATCAGAACAGCTCACGGCCGTCGAGACGAAACGTATCCACTTCGAAACGTTGCTCAATCCTCGTCTCTTGGCGTTGTATGTGGCGACGCTGTTCTTGTGGATTGGTCTGGGCATCGTGTGGGCTATCTCCGAGCGCATGGGAGTCAATATCGGCTTGACGCCCCAGCAAGCGGGACTCGTCATCGCCACCTCGAATGCCATCGGACTCTTGGGTTCTGTCGCCGCCAATGTCATGGGGACCCGCCTGGGTTATGCGAAGCCCCTGTTACTGTGTGTTGGTGTGCTTTCCTTGTCGTATGCAGGTTTGGCGGCGTCCCAGAACCTGATCGCATTGGCAGCAGCGTTCACGCTCTACAATCTGGGCTACTACTTCATGATTCCTTACGTCCTCGGCACGGCTGCCCAATATGACGAATCGGGAAGAGCGGCGACGGTCAGTGCGTTGATGTCCCCGGTGGCTCACATCATCACGCCGTCCCTGGGGGTGTACATCGTGGCGACGTACTCGTTCCAGGCAGTGAATATCACGGCGTTGGTATTGGCGGTTATTGCCGGTATGTTTTTCGTCCCCATCGGAAATTTCCTTGACCGACGAAATGGAGACGGGAGGAACACTCACAGGCTCTGAGTCGTCTACACCGGAGGTTCCGTCGAGTCGTGAGACATCCGACGTCCTCTTTCTACAGTTCCCCGCGGCGCAGGCACGAGGGGCACTGGCAGCTCACCGGATGCTCTCCGTGCCAGTTGGCGCCGGGCTGGGTCACGTCGTAGCGATAGTCAGGCTCGTACGGGTGCGATCGTTTGCTCTCGACGAGCAGTCGGATCCGCCAGACACCGAACCCGACGAGACCGGCGACGACGAGGCCAGCGACAACGAACCAGCCAGTGGTCATAGGTAGCACGCTGTGCTCCTCTGAGGTTGATCGGCCGATCGGTCTTACTCTGCCAAGGACGGCGCCAGTATACACGTAAGCTGGGGCCTCGTCGTCGGCGGGGGATCGACCGCTTGTTGACACTGAATGCCCATGGGCATACATTTCATGTACATCGCCCCGCGAGGAACGGTCGGTCGCGCCCATGCCCCTCTTCCGGTCCAAAGAGCGTCAGGCCGTCGAAGCTCTTGCCCGCCTGACGTACTGCAATCCGTTCGACCCCGAGTTCATCGAGAAGGAACGGTCGATTCTCGGATCCGACTACGTTCCGCACGGAGCGGTCTGGAGCCTGCGGGCGGAAACCCAGGCGCAGAACTCGGCCCCGGGGCAGTTGGCGGCCCTCGCGGAACGTGTTGCGCGGGACACCCGAGAACGGCTGCTCCGGGACGGGTCTGCGACCACCGCGGAGCTCACGCTCTATGCCTACGTGGTGGTCTACGCGCTGTACCAGCGTTACGCTGATGAGCTTCACCAGGCCCACATCGACCCCGAGCGGAGCCGTCGCCGGCTGAAGTGCTACCAGCGATTCTGCAAGGATGTGCAGCACTTTCTCGTGCTTGATGGCGTCCGTTTCCCCGGGAGCGTGGACGCACCCCACCTGTTCGCCTGCTTCTTCCAGATCCGCCGCGCCTTCGACCTGATCTTCCGCCACATCATCGGGGCGTCACGTCCCGCGGCCGACCTGCGTGCGGCGGTGTGGCAATCGATCTTCACACACGACATGCGTCGCTACCGGCGCTCGCTCTACCGTGGGATGCAGGATGTCACGACCCTGGTGACCGGACCCTCGGGGACGGGCAAGGAGCTCGTCGCCCGGGCTATCGGGCTCTCGCGCTACATCCCGTTCGACCCCGATCGGGAATCGTTCGTGGCCAACCTCGAGGGGTCGTTCCACGCGCTCAATCTGTCAGCGCTGTCGCCGACGCTCATCGAGTCAGAGCTGTTCGGACACCGGAAGGGCGCCTTCACCGGGGCCCTGGAGGACCGGGTCGGCTGGCTCGAATCGTGTCCGCCACTCGGCACCGTGCTGCTGGACGAGATTGGCGAGCTCGACGCCTCGATTCAGGTCAAGCTGTTGCGAGTGCTGCAGACACGCGAGTTGCAGCGGATCGGTGAGACCACGCCTCGCGAGTTCCGGGGCAAGCTGATCGCCTCGACCAACCGCGATCTCGACGTGGAGATGCGCGCCGGTCGTTTCCGGGAGGATCTGTACTATCGGCTCTGCTCGGATCTGATCGTGACCCCATCACTCCGCGATCAGCTTCGTGACTCTCCAGACGAGCTACCCAACCTGGTCGCCTTCGTCTGCAAGCGGGTGGTGGGTGCCGACGAGGCAGCCGCTCTGGCCGATGAGGTGCTGGCCTGCGTGGAGCGGGATATCGGCGCCGAATATGCGTGGCCCGGCAACGTCCGAGAGCTCGAACAGTGCGTTCGAAACGTGCTGGTGCGCAAGCGGTACCAGCCACGTCCCGCTCCCGGGACGAGCCCGAGCGACGACCTCAGCGCCGCGTTGCTCGAAGGCGCAGTCACGGCCAAGGAGCTCCTCGGGCGATACTGCACCCATGTCTACGCGAAGACGAAGAGCTATCAGGAGACCGCTCGCCGTCTGGAGCTCGACCGGCGCACGGTCAAGCGGTCCATCGACCACGACCTGCTCGAACGACTCACGGCTGACGACCAGAAGAATTAGGCGGCACGATGTTCGCAGCCTGGCGGCGGCATGCATGCACACCGACTTGTACGTCTGACCCTCTCCATCCTGGTCTTCACGTCGGCAACCGCTGAGGCGCAGCCCAGTGCGGACCCCTCGACTGCGAGCACGTCGTCCGCGACCGAAGGCCCGAGACGCCATCACGCCGGCTTTCAGGTGGGTGTCTTCAATAACTCCGCGGATGCCTTCAACCTTGGAGCTGCTGGCCTACGCGATGAAGGGCGCACGTTCTTTGGAGGCTTCAACTACCGCTACTCAGTCAGTCCTTTCATCGACTTCACACTCCACGGAGTGCATTGGTTGGGTCAGTGGACGATGCCTGAATCTCAGCGAGTGGAACTGGGAGCCGCTTTCGTGGGACCTGGGTTACGCGTCCATGCGTGGGACAGGACCAAAGGGAGAACGGTCATTCCGTTTTTTCAGACGAGTATCTACTTCGTCCAGGAGAGGCTCTCATTCGACCAACGCCGCTCGGCAACGCTCACGGAGAACGGCATGGGCGTTGGGCTCGGTGGCGGCCTGGAGGTCGTTGTCAGCCGCCGGATCTCCATTCCCATCGAGGTCGCGTACTTCGCGGCAACCGGCGGCGCTGACATTGATGACCTCTCCGGACTCGGGTTGTCGTGGGGAGTCACGGTCAGGTTCTGACGGACCCTCCTATGTACATTCTTTATACATACCCTGGCACCCAGTGTTCTCCCCCCCCGGATCGGCGGGCATGTCCTCGCTCCCTTCGAGTGATTCAACTAGCTGGGCAAGAAGCGTTTCGACGGCCTCCGGTCGGTTGGCATCCCCCATGCCATATGAACGGTCATGAGGAGCGTCATCCCCAGCTGGACTCTGGCGGCGGCGATCGTGTTCGGGCTGGCCGCCGCAGGAGGTTGCGCTCTCGGGCTTCCGACGCGAGTACGAGTGGTACGTTCGCGACGGCTTGGCGGTGCGCAGCCCGGTGCGGGTCGACGACATCGTCATCGGCGAAGAGAGACGGCGCGCCGCCGAGCGCGATTGGCGGCTCGGCGACAGCCGACGTCGCGCCCACGGTGACCCGCAGAATCTGGCCCCGCGGTTTATCAGCGACACGTTCTACGGAACGGAGTTCCCGTTCGAACCGGGCGCCTACTACTTCGCCGGTCGCGAGACCGTTGCCGGTCGCGAGGTTGTCCGGATCGAGTACTACCCGACAGCCCCGGGCGGCGGGGCGGCCAACACGCGACTCAGTCGCGGGTTCAACAAGACTTCACTGGTCACGTTCTGGGTCGATCCCGAGGCGCATCAGGTAGCGAAATACACCTTCGACAACCCCGGGATGGACTTTCTGCGGTTCCGCTGGCTCGCCCGCGTCGAAGGGATCGAGACGTCGGCGGAGATGATGCCGATCGGCGGCGTCTGGATGCCCGTGAGCACGAGGTTGACCGGCCGCGTCACGACTGCGCTCGGGCAATTCCAAGCGATAGTCACTCAAGAGTTCTTCGACTATCGGGAGGCCGAAACGGGAGCCCGGCTCATCGATGTCTGGGGTTCACGGTGAGGCAGATCCGTCGGACTGCAGGTGCGTTGACGCTCGCGCTGCTCGTCGGGTCGTCCTCCCTCGCCCAGCACATCGGATCCGAGGTGGTGACCGAGCTGCGAGTTCATGGGAATTTCGCAACACCGGATGCCGAGGTCGTTCGCCTGGCCGGGATCGAGGTTGGTGACGAGTTCGGCCCGGGAGTCCTGGACTGCATCGCGGCTCGGTTGCGAGCAACCGACCGGTTCGACGATGTGGAGGTGCGCAAGCGGTACAGGTCGCTGACCCAGGGCGACGAGGTGACGCTCATCCTGGTGGTGCGCGAGCGGCCATCGGTCGCTCGCGGCGGGCCGATCGTCAGGGCGTTGAAGGCCGCCTCGCAACGGACGCTCCTCGTGCCAATGCTCGACCATAGCGAGGGCCATGGCTTCACGTACGGCGCCCGGTTGACGCTGGTGGACGGGCTCGGTCGGGGCGGCAGGCTCTCCGTTCCGCTGACCCTCGGGGGTACGCGGCAAGCCGCTCTCGAGATCGAGAAGCCATTCGATGCGGTCCGGTTCACGCGATTCGTGGCGGCATCTCGGCGGTCCGCCTCGAGAACCAGCACCACCTCGTCGGCGACAGGCGCGTCTCCGCCTGGTTCGGGGCCGACCGTCGGATTGCGGACGCTCTGCGGATGTCGACCGTCATAGCCTTGAGCGACGTCCGGTTCGGCCTGGTCGACGCACGCATGGCCACGTATCGCGTTGGGCTGGAGCTCGACACACGGCGAAACCCCGCGTTCCCGCGCGATGCGGTGCTCACGCGGGTCGGCTGGCAATGGCTGGACCCGGGCCGGTCTGAAGCCACGATCTCGATGGCTCACATCGATGCTCGCGGCTACCTCGGACTGTCCGGGCGGACCGTGTTCGCGGTACGCGCGAGGTATCAGTCAGCGAGCGCGGCCGTGCCGGCCTACGCCCAGCCGCTACTCGGCGGCGTCGGTTCAGTGCGTGGACATCGTGTCGGCAGCAGGGCGGGGGACCGATTGGCGGCGGCGTCGATGGAGCTGCGGTTGCCGCTCAGCTCGCCGGACAGCTTCGGGAACGTGGGTGTGAGGCTGTTCTTTGACACGGGCGCCACGTTCGGCGTGAACGAACGCCTCCGGCAGACCCGGTTCAGCCAGGGGGCGGGCGTCGGCGTATTCGTCAGCGCCGCATTCTTCGCACTGCAGTTCGACGCGGCGCACGACCTCCACGGCAGTGTCCGCCTGCACGTCGGGACTGGCGTGAGCTTCTAGTGCCCGCGCACGCTGAACGAATCAAGGACGGTGGCGGGGCGCCCCGCTGAGCGGCTATAGTGGCCTCCATCTATCCCTTCACGTCCAAACGGGAGCGGCGACTCTGGGCCTGGACGCTGGCCGTCGTGGTCGCGATCTACTCGACCCTCGGCCTGGCACGGACGCTGGCCGGGGCGCTGCGCGACCGCGAACTGATCGACGCCTCCTTCGGCCTCGGCATGCTCCTGATCGGGGCGGCCATCGTGCTGCAAGCGGTGAAGATGCGACCGGGCGGCGCCGAGATCGGCGTCGCGCTGGGGGTGGTGGGCGCCTACCTCATCGTGTTCCTCCGAATGACCAGCCCGGAGGAGCGCACTCACCTCATCGAGTATGCCGTGGTGGCCCTGCTCATCCATGAAGCGCTCACCGAGCGAGCGAGCCAGGGTCGCCACGTTCCGGCACCCGCCCTGCTCGCCGTCCTCGCGACGTCGCTGGTTGGAGTGCTTGACGAATGCATCCAGGCCTTGCTGCTCAGGCGCGTCTTCGACCCTCGCGACATCCTCTTCAACGTCCTGGCAAGCGTGATGGCGGTCGCCGCGATCGTGATGCTGCGTTGGGCGAGGCGGCGGAACGGGTAAGTGCCGCTACCAGATGTCACCGCGGCGCCAGTCGCAGACGATGGCGCCGTCGAGATCGAGTCAGCGTGACCCGAACGAGGCGTGCGCCACCGTGGCGCGGGCGGTTTGGGCGGTGGGTCGCGCGCGCGATCAGAAACTGGGCGAGCGGCGGCGCTGTGTGAATCAGCGCCGACTCTGGGTCAGCTCCCTGAGGGTCGCCGCCAGCGAGCCCAGCTTGGCCGCGCTGCCGGGCGATGCCGCGGCGTCGCTTTCCAGAGCGTCGGCCAGACCGTCGACCTCGTCGAGCAGCTCGGCATCGGGCATGCCCGATGCGACCCGATCCAGCAGGCCGTCGAGCGTGGTCGCGTGCGCCACGCGAATGCCGTTGGCGCGCAGAAGCTGATCGATGTAGGCCCGGGCCACCGCCGGGGTCGGCTCCCAGGTGAGCGATTCTTGATTCTGCACGTTGAACGAGCCATACGTCACCTGTGTGGCGGCGTCGATCTCGTTCTGTGAGAGATGTTCGCTCGGCGTCAGCCTGAACACGTCGACCCCACGAGAGATCTCGGCTCCGTAGATGTAGCCATCGTACCAGTAGCTCGACCAGTACCCGCCCATGATCAGGTGCTCGGAATCGATGGGGCCCCGGTCGAAGAACGCGATCTCGACCGGGTTCGCCGAGTCGGTGAAATCGAACACGGAGATGCCGCCCTGGTACCAGGACTGGACCATGATGTTTCGACCCGGCACGGGTACGAGCGAGCCGTTGTGGGCGACGCAGTTCTCGAGCTCGGTCTGCGGTGCCGGCATCTTGTAGTAGCTGCGGAACACGAGCTGGCGGTCGACGATGTCGAAGAGCGCGTTGGCACCCCAGGTCGGCAGGTCCGTGGCGAGGCACCTCGGTCTCCCGCCGCCGCCCCACTCGTCGGTGAAGACGACCTTCGTGCCGTCGTTGCTGAACGTCGCCGAGTGCCAGTACGCGAAGTTCTGGTCCACCACTTCATCCAGTCGTTCCGGATTGACGGGGTCGGAGATGTCCAGAAGGATGCCGTTGCCAGCGCACGCTCCGGCGGCCAGGCCCATCTCCGGGTAGACCGTGAGGTCGTGACACTGGGTGGTCTGCCGCGACTCCTGAGTCCCCGGCCCATGGTCCCCGCCCTGCCAGAGCCCCGCCATCGAGCCGGTTTCGGGATCGGCGAAGATGCGCGGCCGGTTCACGATGCGCGCAGTCTCGGGCGCGGCCAGTGGCACCTGGATAACATCGATGCTAAAGAGCGCAACGTCCGGCACCTCGTTCGGATCCTGGTCTTCCTCGAGGCCCACGCAACCTTCAAGCTCCTCGCCCGGTCGCACCGAGCTGGTGCCGGACCCGTAGAGGTAGAGATTCGCCGGGTCGTTCGGGTCGGGCACGACCGTGTGGGTGTGGGAGCCGCGGCAGGTCTGGACCGCTGCGACTTGCTGCGGATCCGTGATGTCGCTGATGTCGAAGATGCGCACACCGCGGAACCGCTCGTTGCTCACCGGCTCCTCGATTCCGGCGACGCTGCAATCGAGGCGTCCCCGCGTCTGCTCGACCGACATGAACAGCAGATCGCCATACACGGACACGTCGCCCTGCCCGCCCGGACACACGACCGACACCAGTAGTTCCAGCTCGCGCGGGTCCCGTAGGTCGTAGACGTTGTAGCCGTGATAGTTCCCAACGAACATCCGGTCGCCGCCAAACGAGAGGTCGGAGTTCGTGTAGTTGATCCGCGGAGGCCTCGGCGCCTCCGGCTCCGCTGCCCCTTCGGCGTCGGCCAGCGGGCCAGCGTTCGGATCCGATTCGGGCTGTCGAGGTGGCCGGGGTCGTCCTGCAGGAGCCTCGGGGTCGAAGAACCCGTCGGGTTTCGGCAGGTTCACGATCAGCTCCATGTTGCTGGCGGCGGCGCCCGCACCGCGGAAGCCGGCGGCCAACCCGACGCGCGGATCATCCCGGTCGAGCTGGGCCCACGCTGGCGGGGCCGCCAACAGCATGGCGGCCAGCCCGAGCATCAGGCTCAGCCCCACCAGGATCCTGTGTCGCGACGTCGTCGTGCTGGTCATGCGGGTCCTCGATTCCTCGTTGGATGAAGGGCGGAGAGTTGTGGCGGCTAGAGAGCACCGCGCATCCGGCGCATCCGTGTGATCTCCATGCTCTGGTCGGCCACGACATCGGATGCAAAGCCGAAAATCACCGATTCCTGAGCGGCGCCGGGACTGGCAAAGAGCACCTCCACCATGTCGACCGCTCCCTGGTGATGCATGATCATGTATTCCAGAAAGAGGCGGTCGAAAGCAGAGCCGCGTGTCGCGCCCAGCTCGGCCATCTGCGCTGGCGTCAGCATGCCGGGCATCAGCATTCCGGCGTGGTGATGGTGCTCGTCGCCCTTCGGAACATCCTCGCCGCGGGAGTCGAGCCAACCCTGCATCATGCGAATCTCGTCCGCCTGAGAGACATCGATTCGCTGGGCGAGCAGTCGCATGTCCTGAGACTCGGTCCGCTCGTACAGCAGTGTGGTCATCTCGAGCGCCTGCGCGTGATGGCCGACCATGCCCTGCATGAACTCGACGTCGGCGGCCGTGGCCTCGACGCCGGACAGGTCGGTCGCCGCGTCGACACCGATGGGCCGGGTCGCCTCACCCGGCGCGCCCGGCTGGACCAGTGGCGGACGCTGGTCCTCGGACGGTTTCGTCTGGGCGCGGGCTGTGCCGGAACCCGCGGCGATGCCAATCAACAAAAACAGCGCGGTGAGTCGGACAGTCGAGATCGGCATAGGCATCCAGCGTCGTTTTCTAGGGCGAGGCTACCGACGACGAGGGGAGGGCCGGGGGCAGAGCGTCGTGGCGACCTGCGGGCGTGTCACCCGACGCTCCTGATCTGCCGGAGCTCCTACGACCCCAGACCGTAAAAGCTCCCCACGGTTGGCGGCCGACTGGGCTTGCGCGACTGGGCCAACTGCGCTCCTGCGCTGGGCGCCTGCATGTCGGCGAACTGCGTGATCGCGCGATCCACGATTCGTTGCCGCGCTTCGACGTCGGGCTCCATGGTCCACACGCCTCGCTGGTGCGTGCTGCCGAGCGCGATGCCATCGGCTCGAGACATGCATCCGTAGTTGTAGTCGACTTCGGGCTGTGGCACGAGGAAGGTGAGCTGCCCTTTGATGGGCATCAGCTCGTCGTCGCCGAACAGCTCACGCGAACCGAGACCCGTGCAGTTTACGATGACCGCCTCACCCAACGACATGAGATCGGCCGGTGTGTCGAATGTTCGGATGACGATGCGTCCTCCGAATGCGTGCACGTCGCGCACCATGGCATCGAGATAGATGGGCGGCTGCATGCGGAGCGTCGACCGGCGCGTCGCGTACGGGGTTGGGAACGGATGCTCGCCAGGCATCAGGATCTCGCGGCCGGTCCGCAAGTGTCTCGGCATCAGACCCTCGGGCCTCTCGGGTCGGTCGGCGGCCGCCCGATCCTGCGCCCGGCGCCGCTCCTCCTCCTCCCGCTCCTGCTCGGCCTCCGCGCTGCCCTCGGCCGCCGGCAGCCGCCGGAGAGTGCTGTACGAGTCGATCCAGGACACGCCCATCCCGCGTCCGACGAGAAGCTGATATTCCTTGTAGGCGATTTCGACGGCACGCCTGAACTGCGCCTCCCATTCCGGAGATCGTCGGCCGACGACCAGCCCGGAGGTTGGGGTGAAACCTCCCCATGCCATGTTGGAGGTCGTGTCGGGTGGCACGCTCTTGGCGTAGATCGTCACGTCGAAGCCGCGGCGCTGCAGCTGTCGCGCTGCGGCGAGGCCGACCGCGCCCGAGCCGATCACGGCGACGCGACGTGCGCTCTGCTCGAGCGCGAATTCGGCCGCCATGGCGCCGGTCCCCCAGGAGAGCGACAGCCCAGCCCCACCGTGGCCGTAGTTGTGGACGATCAGCTTGTCGTCGAGCTTCTCGGCCTTGAGCACGAATCCCGACCGTCGGTGCGGACGCAGGCCGACTGTCGTCCGGATTACACGGTCCCACGACGCCCGTATGGGCGCGAGCTGAAGACCAGGTGTGACCTGCGCGAGCTGCCCGGTACGAGCCGCACATCCGCTAACGCCGAATCCGAGCGCCGCAAGGCCTCCGGTCTTGAGCAGAGTTCGCCGGTCCATGAGTGCTCCTTGTCGATGACGACGGGTTGACGCTACATCATACCTCGCCCAGACCCGGTCAAAGGCGCCGCGGGCAAAGGCGTCGCGCCGGGGCACGAGCCTGGCGTCTCGCGGCGCACCGGCCAGGTGGACTCATCTGGCGGCAGCGCCGACTATGAGTGGGAAGGGGCTACTGTGCCAGCGCCAACGCCATCGTGGCCGACGACGTGCCGGCCGTGGAGATGAACTGCGACTCGCCGTGCGGGAAACCCGTCTCGAAGTACTCGTTGGCGGGCCGGCCGGGATAGCCACGCCATCGCACGAGCCACGAGCCGTCGCCGTGTTGCGTGTCGAGCAGAAATGCGACGCCACGACGATAGGCCTCGTCAGTCGCGGGGAGGTCGGCGCCCTGGTGCAGCGCGACCAGCGCCTGACCGGTGGCATACGCATCGCTGTCCATTCCAGCGTCCTGAGCCCAGCCACCATCTTCCCGCTGGTTCGCCAGCAGTGCCTGTGCTGCACCCTCGATCTCGTCGGCGGCCCGGCCGGTCCATTTCAAGCCGAGCAGACGGAACGTCCGATCCTCGTGCGTTTCGGCCTCCGAACCGGCGAGCCACCGACCGGCCACCTCGACACGGATGTCGATTTGCTCGCGGAGCGCCTCCGGGCCGAACGCTCGGAGCGCACGGACGGCGAGCGCCGTCGCCGTGAAGTCACTCGCCTCGAGCGGGGGACGATCCGGAAAGCCGATGCGCCAGCTGCCGTCCCACGTCTGTGTGCGCACGATCAACTGGACGAGCGCATCGGTGACCTCACTCGGCTCGGCCTGATTCGCCTCGAGCGACACCAGCGCGTAGGCGGCGGTGATGGGGCCACCGCTGATGCCGGGGCCCTCGGCCGCGGCCTTGGCGCGCGGCAGGAAGTCGCGGAACGTGAAACGTGACTGCTGCCGCGACCAGAACGGGTCGATGTCGTAGCCCTGGCTCCGGGCGGCGTCGACGGCCAGAGAGGCCATCCCCTGGTGGTGGCACGAAAAGCATCGGCGTTGGCGGGTCCATGTCTCGGCCGTCTCCTGCAGCAGTCGAAGGCTCTTCTCCGTGGCCGACCGAACGCGCGCGTCCTCGCCGCGAGACTCGTCACGAGCCTGCGTACGGCTCTGCGCGGCAGCGTGGCCACGGTCGTCCGCGCTGCTCCGAGTCGCGCTGCCGGCCAGCCAGACGCCGGCGACCATCGAGAGCCAGACGATTCGACTGGCGGTGACCTTGGTCATCTTTATTCTCACCTCGTCACGGCAAACGGAGGCGCCTGAAGGTTCGCACCAGTGAGGCGCCAGGCTGGCCAGGCGCGACGGTCGTGAACCGTACCGGCTTTGTCGGAGGGCCTATTCCTTGAGAGGATGGGTTCCATGGCACGAGCAAGTCGGTATGCCCCCGAGGTACGAGAGCGGGCCGTTCGCATGGTCCGGCAGCACGAAGCCGAGTACGCGTCGCAGTGGGCCGCGATCGGGTCGATCGCGAGCAAGCTGGGGTGCACGGCGGAGACGCTGCGCACATGGGTGCGGCAGGCGGAGCGGGATGCGGGGCAGCGCGCCGGGCTGACGACGGACGAGCGGCACCGGCTCAAGGAGCTGGAGCGCGAGAATCGCGAACTGAAGCGGGTGAATGAGATCTTGCGCAAGGCGTCCGCGTATTTTGCCCAGGCGGAGCTCGACCGCCGAGCGAGATGATGGTCGGCTTCATCGACGACCATCGCGATGTCTATGGGGTCGAGTCGATCTGCGCCACGGTGCCGATCGCCCCGTCGACGTACTTCCGGCACAAGGCCCGGGCCGCGGATCCCACGCGTCGTTGCGCCCGGGCCCACCGGGACGACGAGCTGCGGCCCGCCATCCAGCGCGTGTGGGACGAGAACTTTCAGGTGTATGGTCCGCGGAAGGTCTGGCGGCAGCTCCGTCGGGAAGGGGTCCGTGTCGCGCGCTGTACGGTGCACCGACTGATGCGCGAGATGGGGCTGGCCGGCGCTGTGCGGGGCCGCGCGTGGGTGACGACCACGCACGGGCACGCGGCCACGGATCGGCCGCGCGATCTCGTCGAGCGAGACTTCACCGCGACGCGGCCGAATCAACTCTGGGTCTCCGACTTTACGTACGTGGCCACGTGGCGCGGCTTTGTCTATGTGGCGTTCGTGATCGACGTGTTCGCCCGACGGATTGTCGGCTGGCGCGCGTCCGCGTCGTTGCGTACCGACCTGGCGCTCGATGCGCTCGAGCAGGCGATCCACGATCGTAGCCACGCCGAGACGGGCGACCTCGTACACCACAGCGATCGAGGCACGCAATACCTCTCGATTCGTTACACCGAGCGCCTGGCCGAAGCGGGCATCGAGCCGTCCGTCGGCAGCCGGGGCGATTCGTATGACAACGCCCTCGCCGAGACGGTGATCGGGTTGTTCAAGACGGAGGTGATTCGGCGACGCGGCCCGTGGCGGAGTCTTGAAGCGGTGGAATTCGCCACGCTCGCGTGGGGCGATTGGTTCAACACGAAGCGGCTGCTCGAACCGATCGGGTACGTGCCGCCGGCAGAGTACGAAGCGCGCTACTATCAGCAGGCGGCGGTGGCCTGAGTCACGTAATTCGCTCTCCGAAGATCCCGGTACGATTCAGTCGAGCATATCGGGAGTATCTGAGGGAATAACGCCGCCAGACGGGATTCCCCGCCCGGAAGCCGGTACTTGTTCAGCGTGTACGGGGGCCACTAGGGAGACGGAGCGCTGGCTTCGGTGATCTCCACAGTCGAGTCATGCATCCAGCCGCTGTCCTCGTCCCCGATGGTGATGCGCCGGCCACGCCTTGTGATCTCTCGCGTGCCCTCGTACCACCGCATGACCATACCGGTCTTTCGGAGTTCCGGCGAGAGTTGTACCTGCACCCACTCTCCGCGTCGCCCGATGAGCGGCAGGACGGTTCCGCGTGGGACGAGGATCAGCAGCGCCGAGCCCGATCCTGGCGTCTCGTGCACGTTGGCGAAGCTCGTCGGGACCGTGGCCTGTTCGGTGGATGCCGGCGCTTGGCCGGATACCACCTGGTCCCGGACCAAGAGGGCAACGACCAGGAGGGTCACCGCCACGCCGAGCGAGCGCGACACTGCCCACCAGAGGCGACTCTCGGGCAGCGGCGTCCGAATGAGGTCGTCGATTCGCATGACGGATCGTCCGCCAGTGAACACCGGATGCGGTGGCCTGTCAAGAAGCCCGCGACGCACGACGACGCCCTCATTGACAGTTGAACCTGGACGTAGCATCCTGGCGCGCATCACGAGTCTGCCGGGGTGTCACCATGAATGTGAGCAGTTCGCGGGCGCTGGTCGTCGTGGCGGTGGTGCTACCGGCCTTTCTGGCCGTGAGTGGCTGCAACAGCGCCCCGGAGACCGAGTCGGCACCGATCCCGGCGGCGCAGACAGTCGACATGGGCGACTACGAGGTCGTCGAGGACTGGCCCAGGCCGCTGCCTGATGACGACCTGTCGCACGACGGATGGACCTGGGGATCGGGCTCCGGTGTCTGGGCCGAGAGCCCGGACAAGGTCTGGGTGGGGCAACGCGGCGAGATCGCGCTACCGCCCGGTGCCGAGCCGTGGGCCTGTGCGTGTCTGGTCGACCCCCGGCGAACGAACACGGGCAGGCGGCCGTATTCCGGGACTGAGTACGGCTATGACATGCGGCGCCACCACATCGTGTTCGCGGTCGATCGCGACGGCCAAGCCATAGAGGAGTGGCTGCAGCACGACGAGTACCTGGCACCGCCGCGGGGCTCCGGGCTCGGCGAGGTGGGCCGCGGACCGCACAAGTTGTTGATCAACCCCTACGATCCCGAAAAGCACATCTGGATCGTCGACGACGACATGCACGAGATCAACATCTTCACGAACGATGGCCAGCTGGTGAAGACGATGGGCGAACGAGGCGTCCCCGGACGCGGCCCGAACAACTTCAACCGTCCGACTGACATCGCCTGGCTTCCCGACGGCACGTTTTTCGTGGCCGACGGCTATGCCGGCACCCGCGTCGCGAAGTTCGGTCCCGACGGAACCTTCCTCTTGGATTGGGGGCAGCCGCCGGTCGATCCGGCAGACCCCGGCCCGAACGAGTTCTGGTCGGTCCACAGCATCGGCGTCAGCCGCGACCGACGGGTGTTCGTCGCGGATCGCGAGCACAGCCGCATGCAGGTCTTCGACGAGAACGGCGCCTTCCTGGACATGTGGCCGACCGGACACAACTCGCAGGTCCTCGCCCACATCGTCACGGAGGACGACCACGTCTGGGTGTCAGACTGGACGACGAACCGGCTCGTCAAGTACGACCTCGACGGGAGGTACATCCTCGATATCGGCGGACCGGGCGCGCTGCCAGGGCAGTTCGATGGCCTGCACCAGATCAATGTCGACCAAGAGGGCAATCTGTACGTCACTGAGATTGCCAACGACCGCTCGCAGAAGTTCCGCCCGAAAGCGGACGCCGACCCGGCGAAGCTCGTGGGCCGAATGGTGGGCAGTCCGCCGTAGCCGAGTTTCTCTTCACGGACCCGATCGGCTGCGCCCGCTGCGGGATCATGCGACGAATCGCCCGGGCCAGATTCGGAGAGCCGTGGCTCGCCCTGTTCATCGTGCTCGGTGTACTCATGCTCGCACTGGGCGGCAGCGTGTGGTGGGCACTGCGTCGGATCCGTGCGCCGGCCGCGCGGTAGGCACGACGCGGAGGCCCGCCTTCGCTCGCCTCGGTCGAGGGTGCGGCGTATGGCCAGATGTGTGTGTAGACTGAGTTCGATCGTCACTTGCGACGGAGGCACGCCATGATACGCAGCATCGTTCTGACGTTACTGATGGGCATCGGCACGCTCTTGCTCGCTGTCGTGGCGGCTCAGGACGTGCCCAAGGTCATCGAGGTCGAGCAACTCGAGGACAACCTGTTCGTGCTCAAGGGAGAGGGGAGCGGTGGAAACACGGCTGTCTTCGTCACCACGAACGGGGTGGTCGTCGTCGACACCAAGAACCCCGGCTGGGGCCAGCCGATCCTCGAGGCGATCAGAAAATTGACGCCCAACCCGGTGACGACTCTCATCAACACGCACAGCCACCACGACCATGTCAGCGGCAACGTGGCGTTTTCGACCGCGGTCGAGATCGTGACCCACGAGAACACGAAGGCCAACATGGAGGTAATGCGAGCCTACAGCGGTCGGACAGAGCCGCCGGTGAACGTTTTTGCAGATACGAACGGCCAAGGGTTGCCGACACGGACCTTCACGGACCGTATGTCACTCGGTGCGGGGGCCGACCAGGTGGATCTGTACTATTTCGGCCGTGGCCACACCGGCGGTGACGCCTGGGTCGTCTTCCCCGCGTTGCGGACGCTCCACTCCGGCGACATCTTTCCAGGAAAGAATCTACCTTTTCTGGATGCGAACAACGGCGGCAGTGGCGTCGACATTGGCGACACGCTGCAGATGGCGCACGACGCCATCCAGAACGTCGACACCATCATCACCGGACACAGCACGCAGATGACGTGGGCCGAGCTGGACGAATACGCGGCCTTCAATCGCGGCTTCTACAACGCGGTGCAGGCGGGCCGGTCTGACGGCCGTACCGTGGATGAGATCGCCAGCTCCTGGTCGCTCCCAGCTGGGTACGACGGGTACAGGCCGCCTCAGCCGCCGCAGGTCAGGGCCGCCGTGCAGGTCATCGTCGACGAGCTCGACCGGAGCCTCGCCAGATAGGTAAGGAGATCTCCCATGCGCCTGATGCTCAGTTCGCTGTCGCTATCTGTCGCGCTCCTCGGTGCCGGAGTCATGACCGAAGCCGGCCAGACGACTGGCACGACGCATCAGTTCGAAGCGACGACGTACCACAACACGTTTTCGTTCGCCCATCCGCCCGCGCTCCATATCAGGCCGGGTGACCGCGTGGTGACCAAGACGATCGACGCCGGCGGCTATGACGAACACAGCGCTCAGGTGGCGAACGGCCCGAACCCGCAGATCGGACCGTTCTATGTAGAGGGCGCCGAGCCGGGAGACGTGCTGGTGGTCCGGTTCGAGAAGATTGAACCGAATCGAGACAACGCCTTCTCGAGCTCGGTGCTCGCCCCGTATGCCGCGGACCCTGCGTTCTTGCGCTCCGAAGCCGAGCGCGAGCAGCGACGTGAAACGTGGGACGTCGACCGGGCGGGTCGGGTCGCGAGACCATCCACTCCCGAGATCCGCGCGCAAGGGATCGAGATTCCGTTCAGACCGATGCTGGGATGCGTCGGCGTTGCGCCGCCACGCAAGGAAGCGGTGTGGACCGCCACACCAGGCGAGTTTGGCGGCAACATGGACTACTTCGGCATGGTCGAAGGCGTGACGCTGATGCTGCCCGTTTTCGAGCCGGGCGCCCTGTTGTTTCTCGGCGACGGTCACGCGCGCCAAGGCGAGGGTGAGGTACTCGGCAACGCTCTCGAGATCTCGATGGACGTGGAGTTCTCGGTCGATCTCATCAAGGACAAGGAAATCGGCTGGCCGCGGATAGAGAACGACGAGTACATCATCGTACTCGGCAGCGCGCGGCCGTTGCTGCAGGCGCTGCAACACGCGACGACGGAGCTGCAGCGCTGGCTGATGGCTGACTACGGCTACGACGAGCGGGGTGCATCGTTATTGATGGGCCACGCGCTGGAGTACGAGGTCGTCCAGGTCGTCGATCCGCACTTCACGATCGGGGCGAAGATGCGGAAGAGCTTTCTGAGCCGATGACGTGGTCATCGACCGTCGGCTCAGAAGCCCATGCCGGTCGGGGCTGACGGTAGGCCCTGCAGGCGAATCGTTCCCTGTCCCGCGGGCAGGGTCAGCGACAACCCGACGGCCTCGGAGTACGTCCACCCGGACATCGGCTCATCGGGCTGATCTCGTTCATCTGATTCGTCAACCGAGAGCAATTCCGTCGGTTCGGCGCGTAGCCGAATCGTCACGTCGGTCGGCTCCGTCGTCGAGAAGCGGATCGTGCCGTCGCGACCCATCGCCAGGGACACCGGTCTGGCCGCGGTCAGGACGGGGCGTCCGTCCTCGACCACGGTGGACGCCTGGAGCGCCAGCCACTGGCCCGGCGTGTCGGCATAGACGGTCGCGTCTGTCGCGACCAGGCCTACGGCCATCGTGCCTTCGACACCGGTGTTGATCGCGTATTGGGTGCCATCGAGCGTCACGACGATATGGTCGTCCGCGCGTATCTCGGCAAGCGCCTCCATTGAGGCACCGTCCGTGGACATCGCGGTCACGAGCGTGGTCGGCTGTAGCCCGAGCGGCGCGTCGAGCTGCAGGAATCCGCGGGCGGTCATGGTCGCCGCCTCCTCCGCGTTGAACTCGTACAACGTCATCGGTCGGCTCTGCACGTTCCACGATGCGTTGGGCGACAGCGACCGCATGAACAACGTGGCGTCCGGCCGCGCGATCCGCGCCTCGTCGCCCCCGACCTGGATGTCCTGCTTGCGCAACGCGTGAAACCGGAGGTTCACCGTTTTGGAGTCCGCCGCTCCTGTGACCCGGTCGATGAGCACAATCGTTCGGGGCGCCACCCAGAGGGCGCTGCGCGCCAGGAACTCCGTGGCGCCCTTGTAGAGCCGCTCGAGTCGCCCGGACACGAAGCCGCCGCCCTCCCACGTGGTGAAGTCCGTCAGGTTCGCCCAGTCCTGCCAGGCCGGCACATCGTCGAGCAGATCGCCGGCCTTCTGGCTCTCGGGGTCATCGTCAACCAGAATCGTGCTGTGCCCGCCGGCCTGGATGACCAGCGGCTGGTACCAGGGGTCGTTGTAGTAGTCGCTCCGGCCGACCTCCACGACCAACTCCTCCCCGCGGTCGCTCAGCAGGAACGATCCCTGGTCGAAGTGCTGGTGGTTAAAGAACGGACCCGCCCGAAAGGTGAACGCGAAGTCGTCGGTGGAGAAGCCACTGCGGAAGACCGCGGTTCCGACCTTGCGGAACAGGGCAGAGGTCGGCAGGTCGCTCGGCGCGCGGGGCTCGACACCCAGGTCGGCGAAGAAGAGGTCGCGGTCGGTCGCGCCTGGCCAGCGGTCATACAGCCACTTGAGGTACGGGTCACGCCACTTGCCGAGTGCGTACGCGTAATTGGTAAAGGAGGGGCGGCCCTCCGGGAAGTGCGTCTCCGTGTCGCCGAAATCGTCCAGCCGACGACGCTCGGCGTTCAGCTGATACAGGATCGTCCGATGCGATTGGGCGATCGTCTCCGGGAAGCGGACGCCGAAGTTGCGCTCCAGCACCGGCATGATCTCGCCCAGCGTCTGCATCGTGAAGTTGGCGTAGGCGTATCCTTCGCCGTAGGCGCCGTCCGGCTCGTACGTCCTGTCGATCAGCTGGCCGAGCTTCAAGATCAATCCCGTCAGATGAGGCTCGAGCTGCGCGTCGGGCACGTCGCCGAGAATCGCCAGGGCGCTCAGGATGCCGCCGCCCGTCACGTGGCTGATCCAGTTCGACGTATTGGATGAGACGCGATCGTCCCGAACGTACTCACGCGCGACCGGCATCACGCCATTCTCGAAGAGCGCCGCCGCAACCGTGCGACGCTCGGCGTCCGTGAACCGGTCGTAGACCATATCGAAGCCGAGTGCGTAGTCGATGAGCGCCAGGCCCGCCGGCCAGTAGGTGAACTGGCCCTGGTCCAGGATGTGCGGGTGGACATACGTCGGCCACTCCGCCATCGCGATCAGCGCTCGACGGGCCGAGTCGCCTGCCTCGGGATCGCCTGACAGCGCGTAGACGACGGCATTGTCACGGATGTAGCGTGCGGGCGTGCCGATCGCCTCCCGATAGCCGCCGAGCGTTGGTAGCCAGTGGACGGCGTCGTACGCATCGAGGTTGTAGACGAAACCGGCCGGGTCGTGCATCTCACGACCCGCACGCGCACGGTCCTGGATGTCCTGCCAGACGTCCCGCAGGTGACCGGTGGCCGCGCGAGCCAGGATTCGGTTCTCGTCGCCAGGCGACATGAACAGTCGCGGATGCCCTGACGGCGCGTCCGGGCTGCGAACGAGGAACGCCAGGTCGGACGAGACGGCCCCTTCCGGTGTTGTCGCCTCGAGCGTGGCGCGCCAGAGGCCGGAGCCAAGGCCCGCACCCTGATTCAGGTCGAGCCCGAGTTGCCAGTCTCGTCCTGACCCGGTCATCGGGAAGGACTCCGAATCCTCCCCGGTCAGCGCCCGACGCAACGACACCCGCGCCGAGGTCGCGGCGACCGGACTCCGCGCCTGGATCGTCATGGTGCTGGCGGGGTCAAAATGGTCTCCGGCCACGAAGATCTGCTGCTCATCGAGGCGGTGAACCCGAGGGCTGCCCAACGTCCACTGCCGCGGTCGCCAGCCGGTGATCGAGACGGAATCGAGACCCAGTCGAAGGACCGCGCCAGGGTCGGCGTCCGGGCAGACGGCCATGAACGCGACGGCCGTCAGCGCCTTTTTGGGCGCCGATCCGATCAGCTCGGCCAGATCGATGCGGGCGTCGACCCAGCGACGCGTCTCGTCGAACTCGACCATGGCGGTCAGGTCCGAGCCGTCCCCGAAGCCCATGCGGATCTTGACGCCGTCGGTGCCATTGACGGCGTCGACGTAGGCGCGGAACGCGATCACGCTCGAACCGTCGACGTATAGATCGAGCAGCTCACGCAGGCCGAACTCGCGGTCGCCGCGGTAGTGGGGCGTGATCTCGCGATAGAGCGCGCGATTCGGGGCGTCCCGGTCCCGGGCGAGCGGCCGCACCCAGATCGTCGGATCGTAGGCGGTGTCCTGCGCGGGCGGGTACGACGCCCAGGAGCCAACCGAACCGCTTTCGAACGTGGCGTCGAAGCGGTGCGGTTCCAGCACCGGCTCTTGCGCCGAGGCGCTGCCCGCCAGCGTCAGGAGCGCGGTCAGTGCGACGGCCGATGGACGAATCGGGACGAAGTCGGTGGGACGCGGACGAGGCAAGAGGGACATGATTCGGCGCCGATGTATGCACCCGACACTACACTCGATCCGTTGTCGTGTGCCTTCAGCTCGACTCGGTCAGCACCCGTCGAAAGACCTCCACGGCCTGTCGCATCTCGTCCATCGTGCCGAGGGAGATTCGCGAGTGGTCGTTCTCCATGGGCGGAAAGTCACGGCCAACCAGCACCTTGAGTTCGAAACATGCCTCGCGGAACTGCTTCGCCGACTGCCGCACGTTCGCCCAGACGAAGTTGGTCTGTGAGTCGGTGACGCTGTACCCCATCTCCCTGAACGCGTTGAGTGTGAATTCTCGGACCTGGTGGTTCTCGGCGATCTCCCACTCGACCCGGGCAGAGTCGGACAACGCCGCGAGTCCCGCGGCGGCGCTGAGCATCGTCACGCTGCCGAAGCGCGCGGCCGCCCGCAGCGAGTCGAGCGTTTCGGGCTGCCCGATCGCGTAGCCCATCCGCATTGCGGCCAGCGCATAGATCTTGGAGAACGTCCGCGTGACGACCACGCCTGGCGTGGCAGGCGCGAGCGCCGCGGCAGTCTTCACGGACGGATCCTTGGCGAACTCGAGGTACGCCTCGTCAATCAGGATCATCGTGTCGGGGGAAGTGGCCTTGACCGCCCTAACCACATCAGCGATCGCCGCTTCGGACTGGGCCATCCCCGTCGGGTTGTTGGGATTGCACAGATACAGGAGCCCCGCCCCGCGCGAGGCGTCAGCCATCGCGTCGAGGTCGAGCCGCTGCGAGGCGTCAACCGGCACAACCTTCACAGGAAGACCCAGGTTGCGACTGGTGCGCTCCGGTGTTTCGTAGGACGGGGATCCGTTCACGAGCGGTCGAGTCGGCGTCACGAACGCGCGCACGACGCCGTTCAAGATCTCACCTGACCCCGTGCTGAGTAAGATGTGGTCCCGGGCCACGCCTTCCTTCTCGGCGATCGCCTCGGTGAGCAGACCGACGTTTCCCGGATACCTGCCCAGGCCGGCCGAGATGCGCGCGCGGAGCGCTTCCAGTACCGCTTCGCCCGGGCCTCTGGGGCTCGTGTTTGAACTGAGATTGATGAAGCCGGCATCGTACCGCCGGTTCATCGGCTGAAGCGTCTCCGGCAGGACCGGACCGGCAGCGACGGGCGCGCGCGGGAACGCTGAGGCGCCGACCGCTCCGGCGCCACCCAGCCCCAGCATTCGGACGAAATCACGGCGTGACAGTGACATCGCAGCCTCCTTGATTCAGCGTCTACAGCCTACCCTGGGTTGTCCACCTCGACCAGCCCTAGACCGGTAGCATCAGGACTTTCGTTTCCGTGTACTTCCGGCAATCCGATCCAACGACCGGCCGCCTCGTCACCCGTGAACCGTCCGGCTGCCCAACCATAGCATCTCAGGACAGCGCGCGTGGCGACTCGCTGCCGGGCCGTTCGACCAGCGTTCGTGCTCTGGACCGGCGGGGCAGGATACGATGGGCCCAACGGGCGCCGCCCGAGGAGGGTCGGACATGAAACGTTCCCGCCAGATCGTCCGGGTCACGGTGGCCGCCGCCGCGACCCTGCATCTCGTCACCAGTCCGGTTCGGGCTCAGCGGCCCCCGAAGGTCGACATGTCCGTGCGGTACGCCCATGTGCCGGACTGGCCGCAGGCGCCTGCCGATGTCGAGTGGGCGCAGGTGTCGAGCGTTGGGGTCGATGCCGAGGACAACATCTGGACCTTTCATCGAGGCAACGTGCCGGTTCAGGCGTATCGGCCGGACGGCACCCTCGTGCAATCCTGGGGCGCCGGGCTCTTCGACAACCCGCACCAGGTCCGGTTCGACCGGGACGGCCACGTGTGGCTATCTGACGACGGCAACCATACCGTGCGCAAGTTCACCCCGGAGGGCCAGTTGCTGATGACGATCGGCACCCCGGGCGAGCCGGGAGCCGATGCAACCCATCTCGGTGCACCCCAGGACGTCGCGATCGCCCCGTCCGGCGATCTGTTCATCGCCGAGAACGGCAACAGCCGGATCGTCCACTACGACGCGACCGGCCGTTTCGTGAAGGCCTGGGGTGGGCCGGGGCACGCACCGGGTCAGTTCAACTTCCCGCACGGGATCGATATCGACTCGCGCGGCCGGCTCTACGTGCCCGATCGGAACAACGGGCGGATCCAGGTCTTCGAGCAGAGCGGGCGATTCCTGGCAGAGTGGCGCAGCGTGATGGTGCCGTGGCAGATCTGGATCACGCCGAGCGATGAGGTGTACGTGTGTGGCTCATCGCCCATGGCCTGGGGCGAGGGCGCGACGCTGGGTACGCCGCCGAAGGACCAGATTGTCGTCAAGTTCGATACGAACGGACGCGTGTTGGAACTCTGGGCGTTCCCGAAGGGTGAGGACGGCCACGAGCGGCCGGGCGATCTGAACTGGGTGCACGGCATCGCGGTCGACTCGCGCGGCGACCTCTATCTCGGGGAGATGCAGGGGCGTCGCGCCCAAAAATTCATGCGCATCGAGCCCGAGGGAGTCGCCGCGCATCCGACCGTCCGGTGACGCGCCTCGCGTATACTGGCTCCGGCTGACCCCCGACCTCGACAGGAGTCTTCACTCTGGCCGTCAACGATCTGGCCGCGGCGCTGGCCTTCCACGAGAAGCTTGGCTGCGACACGATAGGCGGCCAAGCGGACCAGGGCTGGATCATTAGAGGAAAGGTCCCATGCGATTGTGTGACAACGATTCGATGCTGAGACTGGTGCCGGCCGTGTCGCTGACGATGCTGATGGTGGCACTCGCCGCCACGCTGGTCGCGTCCCCGGCCAGATTAGCCGCCGGCGTTCTCCAGGTCGGACCTCGTGTGTTGATCGTCGCCGACATGGAGGGTCTCACGGGTGCGGTGACCTCCGAGCAGCTGAACCCGGGAGGGTTCGAGTACGAGCGATTCCGGCGCATCATGACGGCCGAGGTCCTGGCGGCAATGGAGGGCGCCCGGGCCGCCGGTGCCGCCGAATTCCTGATCGCCGACTCTCACGGCAACGGCCAGAATCTGTTGATCGAGGAATTTCCAGAGGACGTTCGAATCGTTCGATCGTGGCCTCGTCCCCTCGGTATGCTGCAGGGCGTCGATCGGGATGTCGACGGGGTGATCTTCATCGGGTTCCACGCCGGCACGACGAATCCGGACGGTGTCCGCGCCACACGATGTCGAGCGCCAACCTCACCGACCTGCGCATCGGCGAGGATTCCGTCCCGGAGGCGATCTGGGGGGCGGCGATCGCCGGGCACTACGGTGTGCCCGTGCTGATGCTCTCGGGCGACGACGCGATCGCCGCCGAGGCCCGGCGCTTCCTCCCCGGGCTGGAGGTGGCCATCGTCAAACGAGCCTTCTCCTTCCACAGTGCCGAGACGCTGACGCCCGCGGCCGGCCAGCGCCTGATCCGCGAGACGGCCGAGCGCGCCGTCCGTCGGATCGAGGAAATCGAGCCATACCGTGTGCCCGCGCCCGTGCGCGTCACCGTGCGTTTCAAGCACTACCAGCCGAGTCAGGTGCTCGCGCTGCTGCCGATGTTCGATCGTCCCGACGCTCATGCCGTCTCGTTCGAGGCCGAGGACATGGTGCAAGCCTCGCATATCCTCGCGTTCATCTCGGGATACCGGATCGACACGACACCTTGAGATCCGCGGCGCTCCCAGCCAAGAAAGCATTCACGCTCAGTCCTGAGGTACCCACCAGAATGGACGCCGTCGCCTGGTCGCGTTGACCATCATCGATCTGCACCGTGGCCGGATGGTTCGACCGACCCTCGAGCGCCCATCGACAGGACGAACCGAGGCCCAGCGAGGAGACGACGCTCACCGCATGTACGCTAGGATGGCCAACCGTTGAAGATACGGGACTCCACGACATCGACCAGGACGTCAGGCCGCTTGAAGCGACTAGGACTGATCCTCTTCCCTTGTCTGCTCGGCCCCAGCCAGGTGTTGTTCTTTGGACCCTTCACCGTCTATAGCTCCAACCGCGACGAGTTCGTCGGCCCGTTCTGGCAGCTGGTGGCGCCGTGGGCGTGGCCCCTGGCCCTGGTCGTCGGGGCGCTGGCCGCGGTTGGACTCCTCATGTCCGAGCGGCTGTTCACCAGGTATGTCGCCGGTCTCTTCGCGCTCGGCGTGCTCCTCTGGGCGCAGGGCAACCTGCTGGTCGCCGACTACGGCCTGCTGTATGGCGAAGGGCTCGATCTGGCCCCTCATGCCTGGCGAGCCCCGATAGACATCGGTATCTGGATCGGCGTCACGACGCTGGCGCTCTGGTTCGCTCCGCGTGTCTCGCCCGTGGCACCGCTGGCGAGCCAGGTGCTGGTGGCCCTGCAGGTCACCGTCGTAATCGCGTCCCTCGTCTCCGCCAAGGAAGGACCGAGCGCCGACGTCTGGAGGCGTCCCCCCGAGGACATCTACGGGCTATCGCGGACTCGCAACGTGATTCATATCGTGCTCGACGGCTTCCAGTCGGACTACTTCGGAGAGATCGTTGCCGCGGATCCCGCGACGTTCGAACGGGACTTCTCCGGCTTCGTCCAGTTCGCGAACCACCTCGGAGCCTTCCCGACCACCAAGGCAAGCATGCCGGCTATGCTCACCGGCGTACCCTACCGCAACGAAATGCCGTTCGAACGCTACTTTGATCAGAGCGCCCGGAAGTGGTCGGTCTTCTACGCCATGGGCCAGCGCGGCTACCGCATCCATTCGGTGTCATTTCTGGGGTTCGAGCATCCGGACACCGATCTGCCGGGCGGCGAGGAAGCGGTCATCTACAATCTGCCGACGCCGCACAGTAGCTATCGCGACTACGTTGACTTCACGTCCGCCCAGATCGTGGACCTCTCGCTGTTTCGCCACGTGCCGCACGGAACCAAGTCGGGTATTTACAACGATCGCGAGTGGCTGATACAACGATGGTACGCGAACCAGCAGCCGATCGATCAGGCGGCGCAGGCGTCACGCCCGGGCAGCCATGTGGCCTTCCTCGAGGAGTTCGCGCGGCGCGTGACACTTACCACCGACGACCCCGTGTTCACCTTCATCCACGTGGCGATTCCGCATCCCCCGCTCGTCACCGAGGCCGACTGCACTTTCGTCGGGCCGAGGACCACCGAGCCTGATGCCTACAGAGCCCAGGCGAGCTGCGGGCTGCGCACAGTCGCCGCGCTGCTGAATCGACTCCGAGCCCTCGACATTTACGACGACGCCGGAATCGTCATCACGGCCGACCACGGCTGGAGGGTGCCTCGGCCCACAGGTCCCTTCTCGGGGCTAGTGAGCCCCGCCGGCGACCTGGGACCGGTGGCGCTCGACGCGACGCCGGTACTAGTGGTCAAGGCTCCCGGCGCCTCTGGCCCGGTTACGGTGTCGCACGCCCCGACCGTGATCACCGACATTCCGTCGACCCTCTTTGACCTTGGCGGATTGCCCAACGTCTTCGGTCGGGGCGAGTCGGCCCTACGGGTCGATCCGGACGCGCCACGTAGGCGGACATTCGCGCATCATTCCTGGGACGGCACTGCCTGGCGGCGGCCGTACTTCGACGTGCTGCACGTGTTCGACGTGGACGGCCACGTGTCGGATCCGGCCGCGTGGCGCTTTCTGCGACCGATTTTCGAGCCGACTGACAATCTGGCGGCCCAGCTAAAGAATCATCAGGCCGGTCTGCACCCGCCCGAGCGCGGACCGGAAGGTCTGTTTCGCTGGACCACGCACCAGGCGGTTGTCTATCTGACCCCCAGCATGGAGCGTTTCGTTGTCGACGCGCGGCGGGCGCCGGCCGTCAGCGGAACTCAGACGGTGACGGTCCGGATCGACGGCGTCGTCGTTGGTCGCCACGAGCTCGACGATGACCGGTGGCGCACGCTCGAGTACGCGCTGGAGCCGCGCGGCGGGCAGGACACTCCATTCTGCGTCGAGCTGCTCGTCAGCCCCGACTGGCGCGACGAGTCCAACGCACGCGTCGGGGTGATGCTACGGGGCGACGCCGTGACGCGTTGAGATCGATTCTTCAAAGCCTCGTTGAAGCTCGCCGTCGAGCTCCGGGGGCGGGCGGTAGGATCGACGACGTCAAGGCGTGCGACGACCTCGTGGATTCGTTTCGTCCTACATGCGTCGAGTCGTCGTCCCTGGCGACCCGAGTGTTCGTTGCGGAGCAGCACGAATGGATGAGCCGAAGGGATCGAGGGCGCGACTACGCTCGCTCCTGAGTTCTCCTCGCATGGCGCTGGTGGCCGCCGGAATCGCGGTGGTGCTGAATCTCTCGTCGGTCGGAACGGGTTGGCACATCGACGACCTCTACCACCGGGCACAATTCCTGGAAATCGGACCGCTGTTCGACTCGTCGAACATGACGAATCGGATGTTCGACTTTCTCTCGGGCGATCCCGAGCAGATTCTTACGTTCAAGGAACTCGGTGTGTTGCCCTGGTGGGCGGCAGATCACTTGAAGCTCTCCTTCTGGCGTCCTCTCTCGTCGGTCACGCACGTGATCGACTACACCCTCTGGCCGGACAGCGGGCCGTTGATGCACTTGCACAGTCTGGCGTGGCTCGGACTGCTCGTGTTCGTCACCGCACTCTGGTATCGACGGACGATCGCCATCCCGTATGTGGCCGGCCTGGCAGCCATACTCTACGCGCTCGACGATGCGCACGGCCTACCCGCGGGTTTTCTCGCGAACCGCAACGCCATCATCGCCACGACGATGGGCGTGCTGAGCGTCTGGGTGCACGATCGGGCGCGTCGAGACGGGTTCCGTCTAGGTCTGATCCTGAGTCCGCTCGCGTTCGCGTGCGCCTTGCTGGGCGGCGAAAGCGGAATCGGTGCCGCAGCGTATCTGTTCGCCTACGCCGTCTTCATGGAGCCGGGTTCGGTAGCGAAGCGCGTGTCGACGATCGCGCCACATGGCCTCGTGGGGCTCGGGTGGTTGGTTCTGTACAAGATGATGGGCTTCGGAGCCTCGGGCTCGGAATTCTATCTGGATCCGGTGGGGCAGCCGCTTGCGTGGCTCGAGGCATTCTTCGTTCGTGCCCCCCTCTTGTTGCTGGGCCAGTGGTTCGTGCCGCCGTCCAGTTTCGCGCTGCTTTGGACACCGGCACAGACGCTCGGCGTCGCCCTGTTCGGGGTGGCGGTGTTGGCCTTGCTGTTCGTGCTGCTTCGTCCCATCCTGCATGAGGAGCCGACGGCGCGATTCTTCGCCCTGGGCATGATGTTGTCGGTAGTTCCCATCACGGCGGCCTATCCCAACGATCGGCTGCTGTTCTTCGTCGGACTGGGTGCGATGGGCCTCCTCGCGATGCTCGTGGTAAGGCTGTTCAACGGGAGGAGCGCACCGACGATCGGACCGACCGTGGGCTGGGTGCTGGTGGTCGTGCACGTGGTCATCGCGGCGCCGCTTCAGATCATGATGTCGGCGTCCATGGCGGCGCAGGAGCCGTTCTACGCTGCGGCGCCGCGCAGTCTCCCCGACGATCCTGCCCTCGCATCGCAGCGGCTGGTCGTCGTCAACCAGCCCTCCTTCTTCTACGGGCAGTATCTGCTCCTCATTCGCACCCTCGACTCCAGACCAGCGCCTCTCGGCATCTTGTTGATGGCGCCGGGCACCAGCGCCTTGACCGTCGAGCGGGTGTCGACGCACGAAGTCGTGATCGAGGCCGACGAGGGCTATCTGAGCGGGCCGCTGGACCAGGTCTACCGTGCGACCGGCGGGTTTCCCGAGGGCTATCGCCTCGAGCTGTCTGACGTGCGGATTGCTGTCGTCTCCGTCACAGCGGACGGTCGGCCTCGCCGCGTACGCTTCACGTTTGCCGCACCGCTGGAGGATCCATTCCTGCGGTGGGTCCTGTACGAGGACGGACGGTATGTCCCATTCGCTGTGCCGCCGGTGGGTGACTCAGCCAACGTCCCGGCCGTCGAGCTCGACTTTCTGAACCCGCCCACGTACGACGAGCAACCGTGACGTTTAATCTCTGTCCGCACTCCGTGCCACACAGCCGTTTGTCTCATCGAGCATCCCCGAGGCGTCGCACCATCCGGGCGTCGAACAGGCTGCCAGCAACGCCACCCTCGCGCGCCTCGAATCGGACGGTCACCCGCGTCTTCCCTCGCGTGAGGGAAACGGGGAGGTCGTACTCCCGGTCCAAGAACTCGCTTGGATGGTACTCGAGCGTTTCGATCGCCACACGCTCGCCATCCACGAGGATGTCGAAACTGTGCAGCAGACCTCCGCTTCCACGGTACGTACACATGAGCGTCATGGGCGCCTCGGGATCCACCTGGAGGTCGTAGCTGAACCAGCCGCCCACAGCCTGGCGCGACGGCAGGCTCTCGAACTCGCCCTCCACGGACGTCGATTCACCCCTGAAGCCGTGTTGCACCTCACTCTCAGGCTCGTTGAGATCGACCGCATCCACGGTTTGCTCACCAATCGCCAGCCGCCGCGCTTCGGTGGCGGCGACATCGGATACACGCTGTAGCCATTCCGCCTCGGTGTACCGGTTCCAATAGACCGTGTACCGCGTGTCGAACATCCGGTAGAACGGTCCGAGCTCCACGTCGCGAGGCTGTCCGATGCCGGTCGTCCGAAACCGTAGCGGCTCGCCAGCCACCGGCTCGATGCCCGCCAGCACGGTCGGCATGTCGCCGACCAGGCCGACGATGTCGACAGGCGGCATCCGAGTGAGCCGCGGTGCGCTTCGGCCGTACCGCTCTGCGCGGTCCAGCCCCGTCGTCCCGAGATCTCCCGCCAGCACGATCGGCCCGTAGAGCAACGCGACCGTCGCTGGGTCGTCCGGCATTGCTTCGGCGTGCAGGCTCATCGGAAGTCGCACGACCACCGTGTCATCCGATCGCCACTCGCGCTGCAGCGTGACGTAGGTCCCGGGCATCGCATCCACCGGCTGAGGCTCGCCGTTGACGGTCAGATCCATCCCCCCGGTCGCCCAGCCGGGATACCTGATCTTGAGCGCCAGGGTCACTGGATTCTCGGCCTGCACGGTCAACCGCATCGTGTCTTCGTCGGGAAAGCTCGTGTCCTGTGTGACGACGAGCCCCTTGGACGCCCATGTCAGGCGGGACGCGATGAAGAGATTGACGTACAGCGATTCATCGTCGTGAAAGTAGATCGTGTCGGTGTACTTGGCGTGATTCTCCAGACCCGTTCCGACGCAGCACCAGAAGGAATCGCCCGGTGTGGCGAAGGTCTTGAACGAGCCGGGCCGCAGGGGACAGTAGTACATGGCCATGCCTGTATCCGGGTCCTGGGAGCCCAGGATGTGGTTGAACAACCCTCGCTCGTAGAAGTCCATGGTCTCGGTCGAAGGCGACCAGGCGAAGAGGTGTCGCGTCAGCTTGAGCATGTTGTAGGTGTTGCAGGTTTCGGCGCTGACCGTGCCGAGCTGCTGCGAGAAGTCCTCGACCGGGAAGAAGCGCTCGTCGTAGGTGTTGCCACCGATGACGTACGACCGGTGGTTGGCCACGCGGCTCCAGAAGAACGTTGCGATGTCGCGGTAGCGCTGCTCGCCGGTCAGCTCGTACTGCCGCGCAGCGCCGATCACCTTCGGAATCTGGGTGTTGCCGTGCAGCCCGTCCAAGGGGTCCTCGCCGCGCGCCAGCGGGTCGAGTACCGCTCGATGCTCGAAGGCCCGTGCCAGGTCGAGGTGGTCCGGATCTCCAGTGACGGCGTACAGATTCGCGAACAGATCGTTCATGCCCCCGAATTCAGTCTCGAGCGCGGCCTGCTGCTGACCCTCGCTCAGACGGTCGACTCGTCCCTCGACCCAGTCGGCCATCCGGATCAAGACCTCGAGCGCCTCGAGGCTGCCCGTCAAGGTACGGACGTCGAGCAACCCGTTCATGATCTTATGGATGGTGTAGTACGGGGCCCAGACCCGCTCGCTCCGCTCCACCCGATCGAACAGCTCCTCGGGAAACGCGGAGAGGTAGCCCGCGTTGAAGCCACGCGCATCCAGCGCTGCCTGCACTTCGGCCAGTCCGGACACCATCGTCTCGGCGCGCCGCTTGAACCGCTCATCGCCGGTGCTCGCAAACATGAGCGCGCTCGCCGTCAGGTAGTGTCCTGTGGTGTGGCCGCGCAGCTCGACGTCCGGCGCCTCCCATCCTCCGAGCGGATCGGCAGACGATGCCAGCCCGGCGTTGACGCGAAACGTGTGCAGCAGCCGGTCCTGGTCGAGACTCAGCAGGTACTCCTGGTCGAGCTGCATCGCGCGCTGGAATCGCCCGTCCAGCAGCCGCACGTCCTGCAACTGAAACGGGCGAGCCTCGAGCGCCACAGCGTCTGAGACGGCCGCCACGTCGGAGGGCTCGACCCTCTCGCTCGGACCGCACGCTGGCAGGACCAAGCAGAGGGCGGCCGATAGCAGGCGAAACGCAAGTCGCGGTGTCCGCATGATGACTCGCCCTCCGCCGGACGTGAGTGGCACGTTGACTTCTGAAGTCATCACAATATCCTATGCGATGGGATCGGAAGGACGCCACGTCGAGCGTGGCGTCCGAGCGGCGTAACCGAGTCGCCAGCGAGGACATGGTCATGGGATCGATCGATCGTCGGCGGTTCCTCAGAACGTCAGCTGCATTCGGGCTCGTCTCGCTTCCAGTCGCTCGAGGCCACGAGGCAGTCGCCGCGGCTTACGATGATCTGCTGCAGCTTCTCCAGGGCACTCCAACCGACCCGACATCCGGAGCATCAGATTATCCGCTGCAGGCCGTCGGACTCGAGCGGGTGACCATCACCGACGAGTTCTGGCGCCCGCGCATGGAGGCGAACCAGAACGTCTCGCTCGATTACTGCTTCCTCAGGTTCGAGGACGACAGCGGCTTCGCCGTGTCCAAGCTGATCGAGGCCGCGGCGTACATGCTGGCCAAGCAGCCCGATCCGAGAATGCGGGCGTACGTCGACAGCCGAATCGACGGCTTGGTGACCGTCCTCGAGCGGCGCATCGAGGATCCGGAGCAGTCCGTCAGGGTGTCCGGTCATGTCCTCGAAGCCGCGACGGCCTATTACGATGCCACCGGAAGCCGGACGCTGCTGGATGTGGCCCTGCGCGCCGCGGACCAGATGGACGCGGTCTACGGTCCCGGTAAGCGGACGTACATCTCGGGCCACGAGGGGCTGAAGATCGGCCTGATCTCCCTCTATCGCACAACCGGAGACGAGCGCTACTGGCGCCTCGCGAAATTCTTCGCCGACCAGAGGGGCGACGAGAGCTACGAACGCACGGGTGAGTACGCCCTCGACCCCACCTATGCGCAGGATCACAAACCCGTCGTCGAGCAAACCGAGGCGGTCGGGCACTGCGTGCGCGCAACGTTTCTGTACATCCCGATGACCGACATCGCGGTCCTGGCTGGCAGCGATGCGTACGACAGCGCCGTCGACAGCATCTGGCGTGACGTGGTGCATCACAAGACCTACCTCACCGGCGGCATCGGATCGATCCGGTTTCACGAGCAGTTCGGCGAACGGTACGAGCTACCGAATTTGAGCGCCTGGAACGAAACCTGCGCGGCCTACGGGAGCGTCGTCTGGAACCATCGCTTGTTTCTGCAGAACAAGGACGCTCGGTACATCGACGTCATGGAACGAACGCTGTACAACGCACTGCTCGTCGGGGTGTCCCTCACGGGCGATCGCTTCTTCTATCAGAACCCGCTGATGTCGTTCGGAGACTACGAACGGTTCGAGTGGATCAACGTGCCGTGCTGTCCGCCGAACGTCATCCGGATGGTCGCATCGATCGGCGACTACATCTATGCGACTGATGCGACCGAGGGGGCGGATGCGCTGTACGTCAATCTCTTCGTCGACAGCCATGCCGACGTCGCGGTCGGCGATCGCTCCGTCACGATTCGCCAGGAGACCCGGTACCCCTGGGACGGTCGCATCATGGTCCACGTCGACCCAGACGCCGCGACGCCCTTCGCCCTGCACGTGCGGATCCCGGGATGGTCCCGAGGGTCCGTCCTGCCTGGCGATCTCTACGAATACGTGAACGCGTCGAGCGAGGAGCCCACGATTCAGGTCAACGGGCAATCACATCCGTTGGACCTCGAGCGAGGCTATGTCCGGCTCGAGCGAACGTGGCGAGCGGGCGACGTCGTCGAGCTGAACCTGCCGATGCCGGTTCAGCAGGTCCGTGCCCATCCCAGTGTCGAGGACGACCGCGGCCGAGTGGCGCTCGAACGAGGCCCGCTGGTCTACTGCGCAGAATGGCCCGACAACGGCGGCCGCGCCCTGAATCTCGTGGTTCCGGACAACGCGGTTCTGGATTCGCAGTTCCGGCCCGATGTGCTCGAGGGCGTCCAGGTCATTCACGGCGACGTGCGAGCCATCGAGGACGTCGGAGGCGGCGAGCCGGTCAGAACTGTGGCGCACCGGCTCACCGGCATCCCGTATTTCGCATGGGCCAACCGCGGCATGGGCGAAATGGCCGTCTGGCTGGCGCGCGAGCCCGAGCAGGCCTGGCTCCCGCCCGTGCCGCCCCGTCAAATCGCGCAGGTGCGCACCTCCGGGGGCGTCGAAAAATCGTGGACCGGCTACAACGACCAGAACGACGACCTCGGCGCAGTCTACGACGGACGGGATCCGCTCAATTCGGCCGACCAGTCGCATCGGTTCTTCAGGATGCGGCCGCCCGTCGGTGAGGCGGCGTGGCTGGATTACGAGTTCGACGGTCCTACCGAGATCTCCTCGGCGAAGGTCTACTTCTTCGACGACAAGAGGTTCTGCAAGCTACCGGCCTCCTGGCGACTCCTGTATCGTCGAGACGGCCAATGGACGCCGATCGTACCGGAGCGGGCTTATCCGGTCGAGCGGGATAGCTTCAGCGTGGCGAGCTTCGAGCCGATCATAACGACGGCCGTTCGCCTTGAGGTGGAGCCACGAACCATCTCGTACGCGGAGGGCGAGGTCGGTCCACCAGCCGCGATGTTCATCACCGAAGATGTCGAATGGAGGGAATTCGGCCTGCTCGAGTGGCAGGTCGAGTAGCACGGCGGGCGCCCTCGCCACCTGGTAGTGACGACCTGACGAGATCTCTGGTCGGTTCGGATTAGTTCGTTCGCTGGCGGCGCTCCGCGAACCAGAACCCTGCGAGCGCGAGCAAGAAGCCGACCCAGAACAGCCAGGCCTGGTAGCTCTCGGGGACTCGCTCCTCCACGACCGCGCGCCATTCGGCCACGAACGAGCCGATGACGATCAAGCCGCCGGCGGTCACGATGCCCCAGTCCGATCCGCGGAAAGCCCGCGGTCGCTCCGCGGTCCAGTACAGATAGCTCCCTACCGTCACCAGGGCGATCGAGATCAGGCACGGCGCCCAGACCGGACCCACCCAGGGTACCGGCAGCAGGAATAGCAGGTCCCAGGTCGCGAAGCTCTCGGGCCAGTCGAGCACGAGCTTGAGGACGGCGTAGTAGACCAGATCCCAGATGCCGAACAGGATCATGAAGGCCGCGAACCGTTCGAGGAAACGCCGGCCTGCGAGCCGAGCGCCGGCCGCGAGCAACAGGAGGCTGGCAGCTTCACGTACGAGCTCGACGCCCGCCAGCCAGGTCGGAATGATGATGACCGGGAACCGGAAACCGTCAGGATAGTACAGCTCGCGCAGGTAGACGACGACAGCGCCCTCGAACCAGCCAACGGCCAACCCGAAGAGGCAGAGCCAGATGTACCGCCCGAGGGTAGTCGTATCGCGCATGGAATTCGAGTGCGCGACGGCCTGCTGCTCACGGATACGGCGGAGCAGTCGACCTGCGATCGCGCCTCAGTTCTTCGGAGCCACGTACTTCTTCCGGGCGCGGGGCTTCAACCCCCGCTGCGAGACGCGCACGTCGACGTCATGCACCTTGCCGTCGCGTTTGGGCGGCGCGAAGCCGAGCAGGTACTGACTGTGCAGCTCGTCGACGACTCGCGCGAAGGCCGCACCCAGGTCCTCTCCGAACCGGATCTCCGTGTAGCCGCCGCCTGTTTCCTCCGCGACGCGCGCCAGACCGGGGTCGGGCAGGTCGGCCGTCAACGCCGCACGGAGCCCACCCCGACCGATGCCCGGCATCACCGGCCGCGCGCGCCGGCTGCGCATGCCGATCGCGTAGATCATGACATCCTCGTCGCGCGCCCGGTCGATGACCTGGCCCTGGCTCGCGACCCGGGGACCGAACGTGATGGGACCGCTGTCCTTCCCGTCGCTCAGCACGAGGACCACGGGGCGTCCTTCGCCCTCGTCATCGCACGCGTCCATCGCCTCATCGAGGGCGCGCCAGAGCGGCGTGGGCGCGTCGGGTGCGATCGCGCCCGGCAGCGTGCTCAGGAGTTCCTCGGGATCGCGAGTGAAGGATGGGCTGATTGTGACCTCGTCCCCGAATTCGCCGATCCGCGCGAGGTCGTCCTCACGGAGCCTGGCGAAGAGCTGTTCCGCGCCGGCGCGCAGCAGGGGCAGGTTGCCCTGCATGCTGCCCGAGACGTCCAGCATGACGACGAGCCGGACGGGTTGCGGGGAATTGTCGAACAGTGTTATTGGCTGGGGCTTCCCTTCGTCGCGCACCTCGAAGTCGTCCTGGACGAGGGTCGTGATGAGCCGGCCGTCCCGATCCGTCACGGTGACGAAGACGCGGACTGCGTCGCTCTCGCCGCGGAACAGCGGCGTCTGCTGCTCAGCCGCCCCGAGCACACCGAGGACACACGCGGCGAGTGTCCCGTACCTGAGAAACCGGATCATGCGCACGACTCCTTCATCCACAGGGCTGGCACTGACCTTCACTCATATCACGAATCTGCGAATGCCGAGATTCCGATCCACCCTCGCATCGCTCGTCCAGTGACCGTCTCTCCACCCGGGGCTCCGGTTCGATATACTGGGACGGACCGAGACGCCAGGTTGCTCGCTCCCGTGTACTTCGTTCGATCCGTGGGAACTCCACCGGCTCGATCTGGGAAAGTGACGATTCGGCGGTATGACTCCACGCTTTGATGTCGAACCCGGGACGCCAGGATCTGTCAACGTCGACGCCGGTCTGTCGTGTCATCACTGGTGTCGCTCCAGAGCCTCTCTCCCGGTCCCAGGTCGCTCGTAGGTTTCGCGCCCTCCTGAACGACGGTGCAACGCTGGTCCCCGCCGGGACGGCGCGACACGACCCCGCGATCCTGCTCTCGCGTCGCTACCTTCCGCGCCATGAGGTAAAACTCTTTGACGCGACGTATCTACTCAACGACTTCCGCTACAACGAGGCGCTCGGGTTCTTCGTCGCCTACATCGTTCTGGGCGAGCTCACGGGTACTCGTGTCCGACGGATCTATCCCCGCCTGATCTACAAGGACTCGTCGCTGCTCTGGCGCGTGGCCAGTCACTTCGTCCACGACCACCAAGAGTTCTGGATCGGCAAGGGCGCTGTTCGCGAGGAAGGGCGAGTGGGAGAGGAGGTCCTGGTCAGTGTCGAGGAAACGACCAACCTCCCCTTCGAGATCCAGTCGGCGCTGGACACGATCAGCCGTCGGACGCGCCGCCAGCGAGACGACCTCGCGATCGAACTCGTCGTTCGTGAGGGCCCGACGGGCCGGATCGAACCGTACGCGGATTTCGTCTCATCCCGACGCCGTGGGCCCGAGCGGCACGTCGTGAATCGCGGCCGCCGTGTCGCGCGGTTCCTGCGCCGAGGCGACCCCGCCTCCCTGCGCTTCGCCAACGGCTACGAACCGGATTTCGCTCGAGGTGTCCTGGAGGCACATCAGACTGTCAGCAAGTTCTTCGGCGGGCGTCTGCGCAAGTTCCGGATCCTGTCCTCTAACTGTGAGATCCAGTACCTGTTCTTTGCGTCTCCGACGCACGCCTGGATCAACCACCCGCAGAGCTTGACCACTGAACTTTCCACGTACGGCGTGCGTACGACCGACGTCATGGCGGATGGCGATGTCTTCCTGCCAGGTTTCGAGTACCACGATGAGGGAGATAGCCAGATCCCGGAGGGGTTCGCAGGCGAGGCGCACCCCAAGGACCCTCATCGCGCAGACGCCTCCGCCTGGATCGAGGCGATGCCCGTGATCCAAGAGTTCCGGGCAACGGTTCTCAAGAATCGGCGCCGGTGAACCGCGCGCTGCATCGACCAGCATGGGTGCTGTCGTCATCCTCGCAGGGCATCGCCCAGTGCTCGCGCGATCTCCTCCACTGGCCGCCGGGCCAGTGTTTCGTTGACGCTGAGCACGAACCCTCCCCATGGCTGTGGTCCTGGAAGCCGGATCCCGGCATCCGCGAGCCGCTCGCGGTAGGCCCCGAGGTCGGTACCGGTGACGTGGAGCTTGAACTTGTTGGAGCCGGCTGGGATACGTTCGACACGCAGCTCGGGCACCGAATCGAGCGCGCCGATCAGTTGCTCCCCGACGTGCACGCCGGCGGCAAAGCGCTCTTCGAAGCCGTCGATGGCGTGGAGCGCCACGGCCGCAAGCGGCCAGGCGCCAGGCAGGGCGCCGCCGAACATGCGGCGCGAATGATACAGGTCGTCGAGCAGCCTCGCCGGCCCCGCCAGGATTGCCCCGGAGGTGGCGTTGAAGTACTTCCACATCGACACATACACCGTGTCGAAATGCGAGGCGTATTCCCGCGGTGAGATCCCGCTGTAGCCCGAGGCCATGAACAGCCGCGCGCCGTCCAGATGCGTGCGAATGCCTCGCTCGCGGGCGAAGGCACCGATCCGCTTCATCTCGTCGTAGTCGAACATCTCGCCGAGCCGACGACGGATCGGCGACTCGATGACGATCACGCCGAGACCGGTGGTGACGCGGCCCGACGCAGTGCGCTCGAGTAACTCCTCGACCTCGGTGAGCGTGAAGGTGCCCCGGTCTCGAGCGAGCGGCACCAGGTTGAGTTGGCTCAGCACCTGAGTGCAATCGCCGGAATCGTTGAACAGGTGGCTGTCGTACTGGACCGCGACGCGAGCATCGCCGTTGGCCTGGATGCGAACGGCCAGATGGTTCGCCAGGGTTCCGGTGGGGAGGAAGACGGCGCGTTCCTTCCCGAGAAGCGCCGCCATGCGCTCCTCGAGCGCCGTCACCACACCGCCGCGGCTGTAGTAGTCGGCGTCGATCCCGCGCTCGGCGACGATCCGTCCGAGCAGATCAATGGTCTCGGCGGGCGCCGGCGACGGTCCGTCGCCGGTGAACTTCACCAGCCGGCGCAGTGCGGCCAGGTCGTCAGGGTTGTCCGTCTCGAACGTCGAGGCCCACGCCGGCGCGGTGGCCAGCGGCAAGGCCGCGATCCCCCACGTCATCATGGCGCGGCGCGTCAGCAGATCCATACGACCTCCCATATTGGTCGTGACGACAACAAGCTGTGGACGGTGGAGACGCGGGCATTGTAGCCCAGGACCACACCCGAACCCACGCGGCCGCGTCGGGACGAAGGGAGATGGCCTCCTGTCGAGGAGTCGGGGCACCACCTCCAGTTGGCCGTAACCGTCGCCACCACGTCCGGAGGGGTCGCGCAGATGTCAGCCCAGGCGTCAGTTCAGATTCCGGAGCCTGGCCAGGCCGAGGCGAACGGGGCGGGCGAGCCGTCACGAATGCCGGCCCGCTGCGTGGGGCGCAACGGCTCGGACCGCCTCATCGAGCGCCGGCGTCGCCGACGGCCCCGCCCCGCAGGTAGACGTTCGCAATCCGGCGCGTGTTGGTGATGTCGTCGAGCGGGTTGGCCTCGAGCACAACGAAGTCCGCGCTCTTGCCGGCTTCCACGGTGCCCATGTCGTCGAAACCAGCGAACGCGGCCGCATTGTGCGTGGCGGCGACCAGCACGTCCGCCGGGGACATGCCGGAGGCCACCATGTCCTCCATCTCGACGTGCGGCGCCCACGCCGTATTGCCGTCGGTGCCGACCGCGATCGTCATGCCCGCCTCGCTCAACCTCTCGAGATTGCGCGCCTGGATACCGAACGCCTCGTGGTTCTGCGGTTGCTCCACGTTAGCGGCTTCGATCTCGGCGAACTCCTCGGCGGGCAGCATCACGCTCAGCCAATCCAGTTCCGTCGGCACGCCGCGGCCGGGCATGTTCGGAATCAGCACCACGTTTGGGCGCTCCTGAATCATCTGGATGAACTCGTCGTCCACGTCCTGGTCGCGCACGCCGTGCGCGAAGGCGTCGACGCCCGCCGTCAGCAGGCCTTTGGCGTCCTCGAGGGCGAAGATGTGCGCCGACACGCGTAGTCCGGCCTGGTGAGCCTCGTCGATCACTGCGCCGTAGAGTGTGGGACTGAGCTGCTCGTATTGACCGTCCCGGGTGTCGACCCAGATCTTGATCACGTCGACCCCGCGGGCTGCCTCGTCGCGCACGCCCTGCCGGGCCTCCTCCTCGGTGGTCACCCAGTGGGGCACCTCCGAGCGCCCGGGCTCTGGCGATGTGATGCCGCGGCCGGCGGACTGGTACCGCGCGGCGCCGACGATGAGCTCGTTGCGCACCTCGATCGGAGCGTCCTCACCGTCGGTCCCCAGGCTCAGCGCAGCGCCGACGCCAAAGGACGCCCGTGACTCCAAGTCTCCGATCAACGCCTCACGCGTGGTGCTCAGGTGGGTGTGCGCATCGACGATGGCTGGCATGACGGTCATGCCGGCGAGGTCGACCCGGGTCGCGCCCTCGGGCACCTCTACGGATCCCGAGGCACCGACCGCGACGAAGCGCGTGTCGTCGACCACGAACGTGGCGTTTTCGATCGTCTGTCCGTCGCCCACGATCACCCTGGCGCCCTCGAACACAGTGGCCGTCGACGCCGCCGGCTCGTCGGGCGCGGGCGCCGCACATCCGGACAGGAGCAGGGCCAGCGCCAGAAGCCCCCCGACGGGTACGTGACTGTGTGCCGAGTTCGTTCTGAACATCAAGACCTCCATCGGGCCGACCGGCCCGTATCAGGACACTCGCCGTGTACGCGTGGGCGCCGCACTCAGTGCAGGGGGGCCGCGGCGGGAAGGTGCTGACGAATGACCTCCGGCACGTGCCGCAGCGTCTGGCCGACGCCGTGTCGTTCGACGTAGTTCAGGCTGTCGCGCAGCAGCTGTAGCGGATAACGTACCGGATTCCGACGCAGGTGGTTCCGGAGAATCTCGCGACGACCCCAGTCGCGCCAGTAGGCGAGTTCCTGGTCGGACATGTCCGTCAGGTTCACGAGCAGCTTGTCGAACGTCGTCAGGCCGGCGAACGTCTTGCCGGCCTCTTCGATGTAGGCCCGCTCCTCGATCAGCCCCCGGGTCTTGGCGAGCTCGTACAGCTCGGTTCCCGGCAGTGGCGTGACGTAGCGAAACCAACCCGCAAACGAGCCGACATCCATCTCGCAGACGAGATCGACCGTCTCACGGATCGTCTCCGGAGTTTCACCGACGTAGCCGATCATGAAGGACGGTAAATGGTTGAGCTGGTATTTCTTGACGAGGCTCCATCCGCGGACGATGGTCTCGCGCTTCATGGGCCGGCCCATGTTCTTCAGGATCTGCTCGCTTCCCGACTCGACGCCAAACGACACGAAGATGCACCCTGCCTTGACCATCAGGCGGATCATGTCTTCGTCGATGACATTCAGCCGGATCGAGCACCCCCAGGTCACGCCCCAGCCTGTCGCGATGATCGCCTCGCAGAACTCCTTCGCTCGCTTCTTGGACAGGCCCCAGAGTTCGTCCTGGAACTCGACGTACTCCACGCCGTACATCTGCCGCCAATGATCGATTTCACCCAGCACGGCTTCGGTGCCGCGGTGCCGGAGCCGTTCGTCCGCGAATCGGTGGCAGTAGGTGCATCGATACGGGCAGCCTCGAGTCGCGAGGAGCGGAATGAAGGGCTTGTTCTGGTAGATCTTGTGCATCTCCTTCGCCCGGCCGCGACTGCGGTGGTACGCAGGGATGTCGACCAGGTCGAAGGCAGGATACGGAAGCGTGTCGATGTCCGGGATGTCGGCACGATGCCCCGTGACGATGAATTCGCCCGCCTTCGCCGGGTCACGGTACCAGAGACCGTCGACGGACGCGATCGGACGCTGTCCCTCCAGCGCATCCGCGAGTTCGACGATCGTGCGTTCACCTTCTCCCACCGCCACGAAGTCAGTGTGGGGACTCTCCTCCATCATGATCCGCGGCATGGCCGCGACCATCATGCCGCCCTGCACCACCGGACGGTCCGGGTGCAACTCCTTCAGGAGCGCCGCGAGCTGGAGGTTGTACGTGTATTGCGAGATGAGTCCTGTGATCCCGAAGACGTCGGCATCACTTGTTTCGAGCCGGTCACGAACCTCGTCGTCTGTCCACCGCCAAAGATTGATGTCCAGGATCTCGGCGTCATGGCCGGCGGCTCGGAGGGAAGAGGCGAGGTACGCGAGCCCGATCGGCGGCGTGACGGCCTCATAGAACACACCGATCGGCGGATTGATCAATAAGAATTTCATAGTTCGGACTCACCGAACTTTCGCACCGTTCGTAGTCGTTGTCAATGCTCACGTTACGGTCCGGGCCAGTCGGAGGCGTGCGGCTTCTGGAATACGTAGAAGACCTGCTTGTCGCGCGCGCGGACCCAGGGAGGGCACGTCCGGCCTGTGCGCAATTCGCCGTCTGAACGTTCTGCGACCGGAATCAACCCTCCGCGAGCCGCATCCTCGAGCAGTTCGTGGCGACTGAAGAGGTGATACGGCACCCTGCCCGGTGTGGACGGCACGGCAACCTGAGAGATTGACGTGTCCCCGACCTCTCCCGTCGCGATCCCGCAGCGTCGGCACACATCCACAACTGTCGGCCAGGTGCGCCACCGAACGGATCGCAGAAGGCCTCGCGCGTGCCAGACGACGAGTCGAATGCCGTCTGGGTGTCCCGCGACGCGGCGGTCGGCAGCCGTCGCCTGGTTGAGGGAGTCCGGCCGCACGGCGGCGGAAGTCACCAACCGGGTCAGCCTGCGCATCGCCCACCACGCATAACAACCGAGCGAGGGCGCGATGTTGTCGATCGCCAAGACCAGCGTTCCACCCGGAGCGAGCGCCCGGGCGATCTCGACAAACGCCCGTTGTCTCGAAACTCGGTCGGGCACGTGCTGGATCGCGGCGACGAGGATCACGGCGGCACCGAAGGCGCCATCGTGACAGGGGATCGCACGAAGGTCGCCTTGCACGAGACGCGCCGCACGGCCGGCCTGCTCCAAGAGATCTTGCGCCGTGCGGAGCATCTCCCACGTCAGGTCCAGCCCAACGACCGTGTATCGAACAGGATCCAGGGCGAGCGCGACACGTCCGCCTCCGCAGCCCAAGTCGATGATGCGGGAGCCGTGAGGCACGTATCGCGAGATGATCTCGGTGTCGCTCCGTTGTAGACCCAGCACGCTCATCTCTCGCCAGAACGAGACGACCTCTGGCGCGGCGTACTTGTCGCTGACGTCAACCTCGACCATGGCTCTCGGGTGCGAGTACCCCCTGCGTCAGCCTGGCAACGGCCCTGGAGTAGAATTTCCTCGTTGCGAGAGAAATCATCGGCTCGCCCCTCGCGGCGAAGCTCCAGCAGCGCGATGGATACGGACCAGCTCTTCTCGGCGCACAAGGATACCCTAGAGGATTTCTGGGGCCGTCGTGACAGCGCGCCATGTCATGACGTGACCTTCTCGATCTTCGGACGTCCCGTGCGACTGCTCAGCAATCACCCGGTCGGGGAGCAAGCCGCCGAGCGGTCGCGCCATCTCTTCTCGGACATGCCGTCCGAGCGAGGCCGTTCGTTCGTCATCCAGGTCGTGGTACGGCCTGGTACGGACGGCGTCGTCGAACCGCCGTCAGATTTCTTGTCCGCCATCCAGTACACGGGCCACGGTCGGTGGTTGGCGATGCATCTCGGGCGCTGGGGGCAGTGCTCGATCGACTTGAGCCGCCGGCGCGCGGTGGTGATCATCGTCCCGGAGCTGGCGGCGAAACCGGATCTGGTGAGTCGTACCGTGCTCAACACGGTATTGCTCAATCTGCTGATTGGTGACGGCTACGGGATGCTGCATGCGACGGGCCTCGTGCGGGACGATCGCCTTCTCCTCCTGCTCGGCACGCACAATGTCGGCAAGTCGACGACGGCGCTTCATCTGGCAGTCGCCGGTCATCGGATCATGTCCGACAGCCAGATCCACGTGGCGGCCGACGAGGTCCCGCTATGGCTGCTCGGGTTTCCGGTCGGGCTCGTACACCTTCGTCCCGACATGGTCGCGTTGTTTCCGCGCTTTGGCGACGATGCCGGGACCCGGGTGGAGGTCAGAGGCGAAACAAAGCTCGCTCTGGATCTGCGGCGCGTGGCGCCAGAGCTCGTGGAGCCTTGCGCCGTGTCACCCGAGCGCGTCGACATCTGCCTGCTCAGGAGAGGCCCGGATGACCGGACGCGAGCCGAGCCCGCCTCGCACAGCGACGTGGCCGAGGCCGTCATGCGCAACAGTCTGTATTACGACGACGCGGCTTCCTGGCGCCGCAATCTCGAGCCGATCCAGCGTCTCCTCGAGCGGGCACACCTGCACCATCTCGTGATCGGAACGAACCCTGCGGGCATCGTTGCCGGCGTCGACGCCCTGGCCAGTGTCTAGCCGGCGCGGCCGTAGGGCGCGGCCGTAGGGCGCGACCTTCTGGTCGCGCCAGACCGGGTCCGGCACGGGCCCTCAAGCCGATTCTGCGCGGAGCCGGGGCCTGAGCCACAGGATGTGGATCGCGAGTCCCCCGAGTCCCAGCAACCATCCGACGGCGCCGAATATCAGGATGACCTGCGAGAGGCTCTGATGAAACGCGGTCAACAGGCCGATCTGAGCGGCGGCGAGGACGCCAGCCAGCCACACGAACGGCGTGGGATGCGTGGCCAGAAAGAGATTCAGCCAGATTCCGCCAAGATTGAAGCCCAGAATCGCCACGCCCATCCATCCCAGTAGCTCGCCGCCCTGATAGCCGCTGCCGAAGACCACTGGGACGATCGTCGGGCCCAGCGCGAAGTACGCGACCGTCCCGAGGCATGTGGGCACCGACACCACGATGCAAGCCATGATCAAGAGTCCGTCCGGCGATCGGCCTTGGCTGATGGCGCGCACGATCTTGGGATACAAGACGACCAGGACGATCCCTGGAAGAACGGTCAGGACGCGGCGGAACAGCACGGCGGCCGCATAGCCCGCGGCCACGGCTGGCGCAAAATGACGATTCACCCAGATCAGGTCGCTGCCGAGCATCGTCATGTAGCTGGCATATGCGACGAGCGCCGACGTGCAGGACCGCCAGCGGGAGCCGACGTGTCCGGGCTCGCTCCGAGCCTGGCCGTGCCACACGCGCCCGCCGAGAAAGCAGAGGCCAACGACCAAGGCCAGCAATGCGGCCAAGGGGTAGGACGCGATCGCCGAGAGCAGCCCACCCCCGAATCCGACGAGCAGCAGGCAGAGCGCCAGGCGCCCGACGGCATACGCACTCCGAACCAGTCCGAACGCCACGAATCGCTGTTGACCCTGAAGAGTGCCCGCCACGATGGGGCGGGAGATGGCGAAGAGCAGCGACGCAGCGCCGAGCGTGACGGCACTCCTGGGCACGTGGAGCCAGGAGCCAAGCGCGCCTCGCACGAGCCATACCGTGCTCGTCAGCGCCAGGCCGATCCAGGCGGCTCGGACGAAGTCGTCGCGGAACCTGTGCCCCGTGTCCATGGAACCGTCACCGGCGGAGGCCGCTGCAGCGACATCGCGCGCCACCACCGGCTGCAACACGGCGAAGGACGTGGCGACGACGAGCAACATCATGTTCACGGTCTGGGCCGCGGCGAAATCCCCAGGCGACAGGGCTCGTCCGAGGAAGACGTGAAACCCGTAATCCGAGACATTCGTCACCGCATCGATCGCCACCAGGAGGAGGCCCTGCGTGGCCGCCGGGATGTAGCGGCGGGAGAGGGAGCGAAGGGCTGTGAGCACTTGCCGTATGCGTCAGACTGTCGATGCGTCTTTCCCGAGCGATTCTCCTTCGGCGGGAGGCACGGGATTCGGCCAGATCTGGCGCTTCGCGGTGTAGTAGACGGTGTCGAGACAGAAGCGTACCGCTGAACCCAGTGCGCGAACGGCATGTTTGGCCGCCTGGAGCAGAGTGGCCGAGCCATGGCGACGCCTGAGGAAGTCGCTCGTCGGCAGAAAATAGCTCGAGAGATCGAGCAGTCGGACCGGTCGGAGGACCAGTGATTCGTTATACCCGAATAGAAACGCCGCGAATGGGCTGGACTTCCGGCCAAGGTGCTCCGAAACCTTGTGGTCAGCCAGTCGGGTCATGACCCAGCGGGTGACGGACCCCGGCTCGTCGCAATCGACCATTCGACGCGCGCACCGTACCGATTCAGCAACGCCACGATGTCCACGAAATACATCAGGTAGCCGTCAGCGAGGATGATGCGCCTGAGATCGCCGCACGCAAGCACGGCTGGCAGGTAGACGGCATGTTTGACGAGATGGACGGCCAGGCACAGCAAATCGTCGGTCGCCGACAGCTCGCGCACTGGACACCCGACGAGTGTGGATGCACAGCTCCGATCCATCAGCGCGTCATAATCGATCGTGAGGCAGTTGTAGGGATGGTCGAGCGCCCAGTGAATGTCCACCCAGATCTCACGCCCCGGGGTACACCGCTTCTGATGCAGGTGATGCCGATCGTAGTACCGGTCAGCCAGCAGGGGAGACCAGAAACGTCCAAGCCCGAGCTCCTCGAGAAGGGCGACGCTCTGTTGAACCTGATGTCGCCGTACGAGCAGGTCGATGTCCGTACCGGGACGTATCTCCGGATCGTGATAGATCTTCTCGCACAGGTGCATGCCCTTGAACACGGCGCTGTCGATTCGACGCTCGGAGGCCCGCGGCAGGTAGCGGCGCAACAGAGCGGTCATGTCGCCGGCACTCGTGACGTACTTGTCCACCGCCACTTTCAGCGCATCGGCGGCGTCTTGCGGAAGCGCCTCGCGCATGTTCGACGCCTCGATCTGGCGGTCCAGCAAGACCTGCATGCGGTTGCGAACCGCGAGTGGAACGATGGTCTGCCAGTCGAGTGAAGCGGGGTCCGCCGTCTCGGGAGGATTCGGCCAGTTCCTCGCACACGACCATAGAAAGGCTTCTTCTGGACTCAGGGGCGGGCTCGGCTCGGAGTAGGCCACGGTGGCTGCGGGTCGTCTCACCGAAGCCTAGCATGAAGCGTTCCGACCGCGGACAGGTCGAGTCTCGGACGAACCGATGACCAGCCACCAGGTGCGTTTTTCGATCATCATACCGACACGTGGTCGCGTCGAGCAGCTGCAGGATTGTCTCGACGCGCTGTGCGCACTCGACTATCCGACCAACTTATTCGAGGTGATCGTGGTCGACGACGGTGGGGAGCTGTCGGAGGACGAGCTTCGCCAGCGATTCCAGGGGCGCCTCGCACTCAGGTGCACCCGCCAGGAACCTCGGGGACCAGCCGAGGCGAGGAATGTCGGGGCGCGCCTGGCCGACTTCGAAACTCTGGCTTTCACGGATGATGACTGCCGTCCGGCTCCGGACTGGTTGAATGTGCTGGCGGCGCAATTCGGCAAAAAGCCGAACGGCGCCGTCGCGGGGCGTGTTACCAACGCGATCGCCGACAGCCGTTACTCGGAAGCGAGCACGGCACTGGTCGATTTTGTCGTCGACCACGACAACGCCGACATGAGTGACGCCCGCTTCGCAACGTCGAACAACCTCGCGGTCGGGGTCGAACCCTTCATCCGGCTGGGTGGGTTCGACCCACGGTTCACTCGGGCCGGCGGTGAGGACAGGGATTTCTGCGACCGGTGGCGCGAGCTGGGATACCGGATCCGCTGGGTGCCGGAGGCGATCGTTTCGCACCACCGAACGCTGGGCCTCCAGAGCTTCTTGCGTCAGCAGTTCGGCTACGGAAGGGGAGCGTATCGGTTTCGGCGAGGCAGGGCCAACCGGCGTCAGTCACGCCTCGTGCTCGAGCGGCCCTCCTTCTACTTTCGCCTGGTCCGCTGGCCAAGGCGGTCACGAGGGGGCTGGGGACTGACGATTCTGATGGGCGTCGCCCAGGTCGCTGTTGCCGTCGGATTCCTCGCTGAAGCCGTAGAACGCCCCGGTTTTAAAGGAGATAGCGGCTCGTCGCCGCAGTGAGAATTCGCTTGGTCCGACTGCCTAGCTCTGCTATGCTGGCACAGGTTTTCACAGATTAGCTGAAGCACCGTGACCCACCTTGTCGGGGGCTCTGCCAGAGGGAGGCTCGGAACCTAGCTAGGTAGGAAACGCGTACGCGTCCGATTGGAGAGTGTCTATGTATCAGAAACCGAAGCTCAAGAAGCATCAGACGCTGAGCCAGATCACGTTCAGCTCGCACTAGAGTTGGGCGCGACCCACAGGTCGCGCTCTCGGCGGGAAGACAAACACGACCCACCAGCCTCCCTCTGGCAAAGCCCCCGCATGCCCACCTCCAATCTCGATGACACCCGATTCATCCTCGAATCGCTGAGGTGGCGTGCAGACGACGGCACGCGGCTCGACGTCACGTCCCCACACGACTGGGATTCCCTTGTGGTCACGGCGATCGTCCTCGGCCTGGCTCCGCAGTTGCATCGGAGCCTCGAGAGCCTCGAGCAGGACGCCCCCGTGGGTGTGATGGCTCGGCTGGCGGCGTCCCGAGAGGCCCACGCGCAGCGCGCCGACCAGATCTTCGAGCAGTGCGGTCAAGTCATCGACGCGTTACACGACGTCGGAGTTCGCCCCGTCGCGCTCAAGGGCCTCCACACGGCCGCGCTCTTCTACGCCGAACCAGGGTTGCGGCCGATGAACGACCTCGACTTGCTCGTCTCCGACGCCGAGACCGCACGCGTTCGCACCGTGCTCCTGCGTCTGGGCTATGAGGAGCGATACACCTCGCCCGAGTTCGGAGCTGGCGTCACCAAGCACACGAGCACCTTCCGACGCCCCGCTGCCGAGCCGAGTGCCCCGAATCCGTTTCTGTTTACGAGCGACGATCGGACGATCGAGCCTCACACGTCGCTGGAGGAATCGTGGTTCGGCCTACGCGTCGACGTGACGGCTGGGATGGCCGAACGAGCGGTGGAGCGACAACTCCATGGCCATCGGTGCCACGTACTCGCCACGGAGGATCTGGTTCTTCACCTCTGCGTGCACCTCTGCTTCCATCTGATCATGGGACGCCCCTCGATGCTCCAACTGACAGATCTGCTCACGGTTGTGTCTCGGGCCGAGATCGACTGGGAGGTCATGATCGAACGGGCCATCGCCTGCGACGCTGCGCCCTACGCGCACGCCGCGCTCTTGCTGGCAGTCCGGCTGCTTGGCGCACCGGTCCCGGGTCGGGTCGTCGAACTCCTGTCGGCCGCGACACCTGCCGGTTTGCGAAGGCAGACCGATCGGCTCGATCTGCGCTACGTGATGCGCCGGACCCGGCGACCACCCATGCGTCATGCGCTCAGCCGGGTGAGGCGGGGCTTCGAGGAACGGGCGGAGGCAGCTCGGTGGGCTCGAGATGGGGGAGAGCGCTGGCGGGTGTGGCAGACGGCCCTACGAGTGACCAGGACAGACACGATGCGCCTCTGGCTTGGTCACACGACGGACAGCGCCCATGATCATAGCGTGCTCGGTGGGCGATCGTGCAACGGTGGCTCCGCCGGGGTCCCACGCTCGGGAGCGTCCTCGTGAGGCTCTCTCGCGTGCTGTCGGCGGCCCTGGCGATTGGAGGAGGGCTGGCTGCCGTCGAGGTGTTGACGCGTCGGCATCGCTGGGAGGCCGCTAACCGAACGGTAGCGATCTGTGTCGACCACGACGACGCCAGTGAGGCGGCGACGAGGGCGGGGCTCTCATTCGACCAGATGCTGGAGCGACTGGCGCGTAGCGGGGCCACCCATGTGTCGATCCCGGAGTTGACGCTCGATCGCTTGTGCGCAACCGGGGAACTCGTCGCCGATCGACCCACGAAACAACCCGCGACGGACTCGCGCGTGGGAGGATGGAGCTTCGTTCGAGGCCCGGCGCCCCTCCTGTCCCACATACAGCGCGAGTTGACCGAGCGGTTCGACTGGGTCGAGGCCGACGTCGTCGGCAAGACGGCGCTCAGGTGCTCGGGAGCCATGGCCACGCTCGGAGCGCTCGGCCTCGGCTTCGACACGGTGAGAGCCGAACAGATCTCCAGTCACGGGCTTGGCGTCGTGCCTCGCCCGGTCAGCTATCCCTGGCCCGAACAGCGCGCGCTCGACCGAACACTGGCCCAGACCGCCGCGCTCGGCACACTCGTCGCCTTCGACGGCACGCTCATTCTCGGGCACGAGATGCACCTCGATGAGTCGGTCGCGGCGCTGAAGCGCGAGGACCTCACGTTCGTCTACTTCGCCGAGTCCCGCCATCAGAAGGGCGACTGGTTCATCGCGAAGGAGCGGGCGCCGCAGGTGGTGATCGGCCACGCGTTCTCTCAGTCCGAGATGATTCCGCTCGACTTCAATGCGGCCTGCGAGAGCTGGGTGCAGCTCGCCAGAGAGCGCGGCCTGCGGTTCTGCTACGTGAACTTCTTCAGGGTGCTGCACGCGACCGAACCCCTTGAAGGCTTGCAGTATCTCGTCCAGCTCCGGCGTGCCCTCGAGGCAGCGGGTTTTGCTGTTGATGCCAAAGTCGGGACGCCCGTTCCGGTTCCGACGCCGGATGCGACGGATCTGGGACTTATGGGGTTGGCATCTGCCGGGATCGCGTCGGCTGCGGTGAGCAAGGTGTTCGGGTTGTCCGAGCGTGTGGCATGCCCACTCGTGTTGGCCGCGGCCGGCGGGGCGATGGCCCTGCCCGTTCTCGAGGAGCGAGGGCTGCTCGCCGGCGGGGGCCACTCGCACGACGGGCATCCGCACGATCACGGGCATTCCCACGACCACGGGCATTCTGACGAGCACGGGCATTCCCACGACCACGAGCATACCGACGATCACGAGCATTCCCACGACCACGAGCATTCCGACGATCACGGGCATTCCCACGACCACGGGCATTCCCACGACCACGGGCACTCCCACGACCACGGGCATTCCCACGACCACGGGCATTCCCACGAGCATGATCACGGGGATCACGATCATGCACACGGGCACTCGCATCCGACGTTTCCGACCTCGTACGCTCCGAAACTGCTCGCGCTGACAACGGCCGCCTTCACCCCGATCCTGGTCGGCGCTCGCCGCCGGCCGGTACCCGGTGAGGCTTCGACCGGCGTCGGATTCGATGACTGGTGCGGCGGCATCCTGTCTCAGGCGGCAGCCGCCGCGGTGCTCTCGGCGGTCACGAGCGGACGCGATTATCATTTTCGGGTCGAGGAGTACCGCGGATTCGATCTGGATTGGCTGCTGCCCGCCGTGGCGTCCAGCCTGACGGTGCGACATAATGGGGCACGAGTTGCGTTAGTCGGTGGCCTCGGACTCATGTGGCTGGTGCTGTCACGCCACCGGCCGGACCTGTTGGCGTCGATTGATGCTGCCCATGCACAAGGGCATACTCATCACATTTCCGCGGCTCAGCGGACGGTCGGCGATGTGATGATGGCTCTCGGACCGAGGCCGGCACGCAAGTGGATCGGGATGGCGCCATTTGGCCATGCGCTGAGCGGTGCGTTCGCCCGGTGTGGACTCCCAGCCCTGTCGGCAGCGGCCGGCGTGGTTGGGGCGTCGGGGAGTGCGGTCGGCTTGGTGGGGTTTCGTCGGCCTGAGCGCGCACTCTCGGTGACGACCCAGATCGCCGTACCGAGCCTGGCCATTGGTATTGCCGGCGGGCTCATCGCATGGATCTCTTCGCTTGGCTGTTCGCCGGGGGGTTCAACGAACCCGGCGACAGCGATCGACAGTCACGAGGCCTGATGCAACAACCAGAGCTACCGGCCCGAGAGGCGGTCCGCGCCGGCCAGCAGTTCGTCGCGCCACCGGTGTTGCCTCGGACGAGCAGCGACCGGCCGATCTATCTGGTCAACTTCCGCAATCACCGGGACATCTATCCGCCGTTCGGGATCCTGTACGTCGCGGACGCGTTAATGCAGCTCGGGTTCCGGGTTCGGCTGTTCCATGAGACCGACGCTGGCGTCGAGGGGCTCGTTCGAGACGCTGCACGCGAACAGCCGGTCTTCGTCGGCTTCAGCACCATCACCGGTCCGCAACTGAAGCCGGCGATCGATGCGTCGACGCGGCTGCACGCGCTCGGCGTGCCCGTCGTGTGGGGTGGGGTGCACGCGACGATCATGCCACTCGACGTGCTGAAAGAAGATTACGTCGATTTCGTCGTGGTCAACGAGGGCGAGGTCACGAGTCAGGAACTGGCGCTACAGCTGGCGGGAGACCTGCCGGTGGACTATCCAAGCGTGCTGGGCCTGGCGTTCAAGACGGCCGACGGTCCGCAGATGAGTGGCGAGCGGCCGTTTCTCGCCGACCTGGATCAGTTCAGTCCACGGTGGTCGCTTCTCGGAGACCTCGAGCCGTACCTGATTCCGAGTGGCCCGTACGATCGGGCCATCCCCGTGTACATCTCTCGCGGGTGTCCGTTCCGCTGTGGCTTCTGCTACAACGAGGTCGTGATGAAGCGGACCTGGCGCCAGCACTCCGACGACTTCATCGTCGAGCAGGTGCGATGGTTGAAGGAGACCCAGGGAATCAACGCCGTGGACTATGCCGATGACTACCTGTTTGGCCGACCGCGGCCGATGCAGCGTCTCGTCGAGAAGGTCGACATGCCGTGGAGCGGCCAGGTCCGGGTGCAGTCACTCACCCCAGCCTTCGTGAGCTGGATGCGTGAGACGGGCTGCCAGTGGGTGAACATCGGCGCGGAATCTGCGTCGCAGGCGGTCCTGGATCGCATGCAGAAGGACCAGAAGGCGTGGCAGATCGAGTGGGGTATCCGCAATCTCGTGGACGGCGCCCCCGACGTGGAGGCCAATATCTCGTTCATCGTGGGTCTGCCGTCCGAGTCGCACGACGAACGCCGCCTGACGCTCGACATCATGGACCGCCTCTGTAGCCTCAGCGAGAACGTCAGGAGCTCGGTGTGCGTGTACATGCCGTATCCGGGCACGCCGCTGTGGGAGACGGCACTACGCGAAGGCTACGTGGCTCCGAAACAACAGGACGGCTGGTGCGAGTTCGATCTGAACCGCGGCAACACGCCCTGGATGGATGATGCCGAGGCTCGGGTGATGTGCGACATCGACGACATATTATTCGTGGGTCGATCTCGAGGACACTGGGTGCTGAACCCGTACTACGCGCTGCTGCGCTGGCGGTGGCGCCATGCGTACTTCAGGCACTACTGGGAGGGCTGGCTGAAACGGGCGTTGATCAACTCTCGCCTGCGTCCGGTCGTCGGCTGGGTCACATCCCGGCTGGTCCGATTCAACCCGAACACACACAAGGGCAAGATTTCCGAAGGCGCCGACCTGCTCGGCCTCGGCGATGGTTCTTGACCCCCCGCGGTCATTCGAGTCATTCGACGATCCGAAGTCACTCGCATTACACGCGTCGGCGGAGCGCGCCGGCAATGACGTCGGCCACCGCACTGACGTCCGGACCGAGTCGAAGCTCGAACGCGGGGGCGATCTCCACGAGTTGACGTAGGACCCGCAGGTGCGCCGGAATCATCGGCCGATCCCACTGCTCGATCGCATGGGGAAGCAGTCTACGCAACGCATCGGCTGGCTCGAGTGGGCGCACGGCGTGACCCGGACCAGATGCGATGCGGGGGAACAGGATCGCGCCGGCCGGTGCACGGTCACACCAGACATCCGGCCAGATTTCTCCGGCGTCGAGCGACACCTTTTCTCGCGTTCGGACCGGCGGTATGAACCCGGCGGTGGACGCAAACCGTCGCAGGCTATCGGGAAAGGCCGCCACGAGACCAGGGTACCTCAGGACCTCGCCACCGACACCGATCGCGGGCGAGTCGTTGGAGAGCAGCTTCCATCCGGCGTCGAGCAGGGCCAAGCCGGTCGTGGTCTTCCCCGATCCGCGATCGCCAACGAGCAGCGCGGCCCGCTCTTCCAGGACCGCACCGAACGCATGCACGAGGAACAGGCCACGGCGGCGCAGGTGAGGAGAGAGACCAACGGCCAGGATGTCCTCGAGCACGCCGTGCGCTTGCCAAGCCCCAGACACCAAAGTACCCTGAGTCGTCTTTCGCTTGAGGTCGATCTCCAGCGCACCGAAGCGCGGAAATCGAGCGAAGACGGAGGAATCGTTCACGAAGTACTCGAGGAGGTCGCCCTGCCTGAATTGCGGTTCGATTGACCAGTCCGGTCGCGGCGGAGTGACTGGCGCGGTCTCCAGCCGGATCCTCACCGTGGGCGGACCGATCGCTCGGGCGCAGGACACGAGCGTGTCGCGCCACTGGCGTCGCAGGTCTTCATCGGTGGTCCGTCCTTCGATGACGACGCCATGGAGATCCCAGCGCAGGATCTCGTCACTGACGGGCGAGTCAGCCATCTACCCGGGGGGAGCCGCGTGAAGCCGGTGACCGTGATCAAGCGATCTGCGCAGGCCACGTCTCAGGTGGTGGCCGGTGAGGCGATTCTCATTCATCTCGACAGCGGGACCTACTACTCGCTCGACCCGGTCGGCACCGCCTTCTGGGAGATGCTCGACGGTCGGCAGACCATCGCCGACCATGCGACCGTCATCGCCGACACCCACGGCGTCGATCGCGCGATGGTCGTCGAGGACCTGATCGAGCTGGCCGTGGACATGACCGAACAGCGTCTGGTCGAGGAGGTCGAACCGGCGTGAAGACTCGGCTCCACCACCTGTGGCTGGTGGGCTCGGTTGGCATGCGTCTGGCGAGCGCACGTCGACGACGCGCCCTGTTTCGTGAGATGCGTGCGTTCTCATCGCGTCTGCCACGCCTTCTCGAGCGTCCGCTGGCGGATGTGATGCGCGAGCTGGACGGGTTCGATGCTCAGTGCCCCTGCATCGACGTCTCGGAGCGTGACATTCGGCGAATCGCGGATCTGACGGCCGTGCTGGATCGGCGCTCTCCCCTCGGTTTGTGTCTGCGTCGATCGCTGACACGATACCACTTTCTCAGACGACACGACGTGCCGGTATCTGTCCAATTCGGAGCGACCCGATCGCAGTCGACGCCAACGGATGAAGAGATCCGCGGCCACGCGTGGGTCACGCTCGCGGGGAAACCGTACTTTGAGCGCGACGACCACTGGCAAGAGTTTTCGGTCATGTTGACCTGGCCGCCGGACGCTGGTGCGTCCGCCGCCGAGCGCGCCTAGCACGTCATGTGCGGCTTGGTTGGCATCGTATCGCCACGGCCGGCGCGAGATCGCCTCGAACGGGCCGCGGCCCGACTCGCGCACCGAGGTCCGGACGACGCGGGGGTGTACGTCGGCGACCGCTGCGGCCTGGCGCTTCGTCGCCTCAGCATCATCGACCTGGCCGGTGGCCATCAGCCGATCTGCAATGAAGACGGGCGCATCTGGCTGACGTGCAACGGCGAGATCTTCAGCTCTCCGGAGCTCAGGCGAGAACTGGAGGCAGCGGGTCACCGGTTTCGAACCCGATCTGACATCGAGGTCATTCTCCATGGCTATGAGGAGTGGGGTGTCGACGTCGTCGAGCGAATCAGAGGGATGTTTGCCTTCGCGCTTTGGGATGCCGATCGACGTCGTCTGGTGCTGGCCCGGGACCCATTCGGCATCAAGCCGCTGTACTACGCCGAACACGGCGAGGACCTTGCGTTCGCGTCCGAAATTCGGCCGCTGTTGCAGCTCCTCCCAGAGCTTCCCAGGACCGCGAACCGAGACGCGTTGTGGCGATTGTTCGAAGTGGGGTTCGTGCCGTCTCCTCTCACGGCGTTCAGCGGCGTGTACAAGGTGCCGGCGGCCCATACACTCGTGCACGAGGCCGGACACACGTCGCTTCGGCGGTACTGGTCGCCGGCCCCCGCACCGATGGGGCGCGAGCACTCGACGGACCGCGCTGGCGCAGCCGTCGAGTTCGCCGAGCATCTACGAGAAACGGTCGAGGCGTGGCGCCTGAGTGATGTGCCGATCGCGGCACTACTCAGCGGAGGGGTGGATTCGGCGTCGCTGGCCGCCTTGCTGTCCGAGCCCGGCGAGGCGCCGGTGCACACGTTCAGCATCGGTTTTGACGAGGCGTCACATGACGAATCCGTCCACGCGCGCGAGACGGCTCGAATCATCGGGAGCCGGCACCATGAAGTCCGCTTCTCGAGTCGCGACTTCGACATCCTCCCCGAGGTTGTCCGCTGTCTCGAGGAACCGCGTTGCTCGGCGACCAGCATTCCGATCTACTTGCTCTATCGAGCCTGCCATCAAGCCGGCTTCAAGGTCGTGCTCACCGGGGAGGGTGCCGATGAGCTTCTCGGCGGGTATCACTGGTTCGACGGCGATCGGCGCGCTCAATGGCTGCTGGCGTTCCCGAAGGTGATCCGCCAGTGGTTGGCGCGTGTCCCACTGCCGGCGTCTCCGGCCGCTCGCCGGGTGGTGGCACTGGGTTCAAGCGATCCGATCGAGCGCTACGCGCTCTGGCAACGAATCGCCGCACCCGAGATGGTGGCGAGCGTGGTGCGGGCGTGGGTCCCATCCGTCGTGAAGGAGTGGCGCACGCAATTCGAGTCAAGGATCGCCGGCTGTGATCCGGCCGGGCAACTCCTGATGCTCGAGTCAGAGACCCGCCTGGTCGACGAGATCAACCCGGAGGTCGATCGGATGAGTATGGCGCACTCTGTCGAGGCTCGACCGCCGTTTCTCGACGCTCGGCTCTGGGAGCTGTGTGCCCGCTATCCGACAACGTTCAAGGTCAGTGGACACGGGAACAAGCGCCTGCTCCGAGACGGGATGCGCTCGCGGCTGCCACGAGCCGTTCGGGAACGCTCGAAGCGCGGGCTGGCCACCCCTCATGCCGCATGGTGGCGATCCGAATCCTTGCCCGAGTGGGCGGAAGAGGCCCTCAACCCGACCGGGCTCGCCGACGCCGGATACTTCGAGGCTACCGCCGTGGCGCGAATTCGCGACGCGCACAAACAAGGTCGCGTTGATGCGAGCAGGCTCCTCATGGGTGTCCTGACAACCCAGCTCTGGCACACCGAGGTGCTGCGCGCATCGTGAGTACAACCTCCACGGGGCCAATCGGAGACGACGCGGCCGCGACGTCGCTGCGTCTCCTGGCCTACAACATCGACTCGGTCGATCGTGAGCGCGTGACTCTGATCGAGGGAATCGTCAGGACCCTCGACCCTCATGTGGTGGCCTTCACCGAGGCGAACGACCGGGACGTGGTGGCGCGGCTCGCCGATCGGCTGGAGATGCACTACGTCTGGGAACGGGGGAGTGGTGACCGTCACGTGGCGACGCTCTCACGATTCGCGATCACCGAGTCACGCATCTACCGGACGCCGCCGGTGACCCAGGCGGTTCTCGAGACGCGCATTGAGTTGCCGTGTGGGCCACTGACGATCTTCAGCGCGCACCTGCTGCCGTACCTGCTGCTGCCGTTCGAGATCCGACGCTGGCAGGCCATGGGCCGGCTGCTGCAGATCATTCGGACGCGCGGCGTGGGGGCCCATCTAATCGTCGGAGACTTGAACTCCGTGGCCCCGGGCGACCGGGTCGTGCACTGGCACAACCCGGTCCGTATGCAGATGATCATGGCGATGCAGCTGTTCGTGGTCTTTCGACCGACGATTCGTCGACTCCTGCGAGCCGGCTACGTGGACTGCTTTCGAGCGCTGAACGCCGATGCCGCGGGATTCACCTTCATGACCGGGGATCTGACGACTCGGTACGACTACGTGATGGCGGAACCGTCGATGGCCGCTCGCCTGCGGTCGTGTCGGGTCGTGGACGACCTTCCAGACCTGATCCGGGCGTAAGACCACTTCCCCCTGGCTGCGGAATTCGACGTAAGCGGGCCCTCGTGAAACGCTACTTGGCCGCAGCGAAGCGGATGCTGAGCGGCTGTTCCAGACCATGTCGCGTCAGGAGGCCTTCGTCGGAGAGCACGGCATGCGTCGGCCCGTCGGCCTGAATCCGCCCGTGATCCAGCAGGATGATCCGCGTGCACAGCTCCAGGACCATCTCGAGGTCGTGCGAGGCGATCAGCTTGGCCGCAGGCAGCGTCCGTAGGATCTCGATGAATCGCCGGCGCGCGCGCGGATCGAGGTTACTCGTCGGCTCGTCCAGCGCCAGGACGACGGGCTCGCAGGCAAGCACGCCGGCCAGGCAGACCCGCTTGCGTTCACCGAAGCTGAGATGGTGGGGGAGTCGCTCCTCATAGCCCGGCAGCCCCACCGCGTCGAGGCAGTGCCGAGCGAGCTCGAGTGCCTCCTCCTTGGTTCGGCCGAGATTGCGTGGCCCAAAGACCAGGTCCTCGATGACCGTTGGGCAGAACAGCTGGTCATCCGGATCTTGAAAGAGGAGGCCGACCCGTCGCCGAACCTCCGACAGATGGGGCTCCTGGCATGCGATGCCATCGACCCACACGCTCGTCTGGCTCTTGTGGCGATGCGGATGCGTGTGGGCATCATCACCAGGATGGTGATGCTCGTACTGCTGGCGAGTCGGCAGGATGCCGTTCAGGTGCAGGAGCAGTGTGGATTTTCCGGCACCGTTCGGTCCCACCAGGGCCACCGACTCGCCATGCGCCAGCTCGAACGACACGCCGTCAAGCGCGAGCCGTCCGTCAGGATAGTGGAACATCAGATCCTGGATCGCCAGGACCGGTTGAGTGACGTGCATCACTCGTCTCGGTCCAGGTAACGGACGGTTCCGTCCCAGCCCCGAGCGCACATCGCCGCATACACGCGTTCGGCACGCTCGAACGCGCGAACGAACAGGATGCCGGTGAAGCTTGCCACGACCAGCAACTCGGTGCGCGAGCGCCGCTCGAACGTGCGGGCCAGCCTGGCTCGGCGCATCCGTGCGAACTCGTCCAGCAGCACGAAGAGGTAGCGATACATGAACGCCAGGATCGAGAGAAAGATGCTGGGAACTCTTAGTTGCGCCATGGCGACGAGGATCTTGGGAAACGGTGTCGAGGCAACCAGCGTGACCATCGCGCTCAAGGAGAGGAGTGCCCGAGCCAGGATCTGAATCGCGAGGCCCCAGCCACTCTGGAGCGCCCGAGCGAGGACGACCGAGGTCGCGATCAACACGAGAAACGGCAGCATCACAGCCAGTCGGGTGGCGAGAAGCCGCCACGGCTTCCCGGTGGCCGCATACGCAAGCAGGATGACTCCCCCCTCAGCCAAGTACAACGGCCACCAGCGAACCGGCGTCAGGACGATGCCGACGACGAACACGAGGGTCAGGATGAGTTTCAGGCGTGGGTCGAGCCTCTCGGCGGCAGAGCGTCTACCGTCGCCGGAAGCTGAAACATCAGCTCGCATGCGGCGTGTGTTCGGAGGATGACGGGGTCGCCCCGACAGCGCGCGCAAGCCCATAGGCGAGGATGAACACCGCCACGACGCCCACCAGGCTCACAATCGAGCCCGCGACGGCCAGGTGCTGGAGTCCCGGCAACTGGTAGTCAGCAAACGGGGCGGAGACCACCGCCACGGCGGCCGAGGGGTCGAACCCGGCGCTCAGCAAACTGTGCTCGAGTCCATCGGGCAGCCCGGAGGCAAGCGGAGCCAGAAACACCGCCAGCATGGCAGCGATCGCGCCACCCGCCAGTGCGACTTGGGCGAGATGGCCGAGCCGGCCGAGATCCCGCGCTTCACCGTAAATGAGATCGGGGCGCGCTCGCATCACGAACGACACGGCGAGCCCCGTGACAACCGCTTCGGCCAGGCCGATGATGGCGTGAGCGAGCAGCATGACCCCGAGAATCTGCCCGATCGCGAAGTTTGGCCCAATCGCAATCAAGACCGAGGCCACCACGGCGCCGAGCTGCACGGAGAACCACGCCGCCACGGTCGCTCCGGCAACGACCCCGGCTTGACCCGGCACCCAGCGACGAACCGTGGAGAAGATGGCGTAGCCGAGACCCGAGCCTACGAGTCCCAGGATCAGCGTATTGGCGCCAAGCGCTGTCAGGCCCCCATCCTGGAACAACAGGCACTGGACGACCACCACCGCCGCGATGACCAGGATGCCCCCCCAGGGGCCTAGCAAGACCGCGGCCAGCACGCCGCCGAGCAGGTGCCCCGACGTGGGCGCGATGAAGAGTGGGAAGTTGAGGGTCTGGGCCGCGAACAGACACGCCGCCGTCATGCCCATCAACGGGGCCGCACGATCCGGAAGATCTCGACGTACCCGGTGCAAGGCGTAGGCGAGCGTCGCACCTGACACCGCAGTCGTACCTGCGGACGTGGCGACATCGAGCAGTCCGTCGGGAATGTGCATACCAGCGACCCGAGCGCGGGGCCTCCCGCAAATTGCCGAGTTTAGCTCTCGGCCTTTCGAACGGTCAAGGATGAGCTCATGGCGGACTCGGCTCGAAATGCATCTCGACCAGAGCCAACGCCAGCAGGCGCTGGTCGCCCAGGCCCCATGAGTCTTGGACCGGCTTGCGGGCGTCAGGCAGAGAGAACGTCACGTCGTTGATGGCATCGGGGTGCAGGAGGCGGCCGTCGAACTCCACGAACGTCGTCACGGGCACATCGACTGGCGTGTCCAGGATCAGCCGGCCGATCGGGCTCCCGTTTATCGACAGGTCCACGGTCTGGGAGCCCGCCGACGCGGCTGTCAAAGACAATCGATACGATGTCACCGGCGGCTGGCCGTCCAGGTGCATCGAGATCACCGCCTGCCGGCACTGCGACCACCGAAAGCCTCTTTCGGGCACGCCCCAGCCGCGAAACAGTACTTCCGGGGTCGAAAGACGATAGTCGATAGACGAGCCAATGGTGCGTCGGTCGAGCCTGATCTGGCGCGCCTGCAGTTGCGTCGCTACCACTGCCGCGTTGCGGGCGCAGTTGCGCTCGGCAGTCGCCAGGAACTGGGGTATTGCCAATCGGTCAGTGCCTCGGGGTGGTCATCGACATTGAAGCCGTCGGTATAGTTCCAGCGCTGGGTGTGGAGGTTGAACAGGCCCTGACCGCTGTGAATCCAGATGCTCACGGCACCAAGCACGAGAAAACTGGTGACAACGATCTGGTTCGAGCGACGAGTGAGTGTCGGCGCGACCTCGTGCCACATGATCGTTCCCGCCACGATCAGTGCGGGTACGGCATCGGTCATGAGCCGTGGCCCGTAGCTATGTCCCCCCCACCAGCGCGTCGACCGGGCGGACATCACGAGATGCAACAGGAACCAGATCAGACAGAGCCAGACGGCGGGTTGCCGTAGCGATTGGCGAGGGCGCCACGCCAGGAGGGCGATGAAGGCGACCAGGAAGGGGCTGAATACGAACAGTCCGCGCGAGGGGCTCAGGGTTTGCCCCAGCAGCACGCGGACGAAGTCGGGCTCGGCGTGCGCCCCGACCCGACCGAGCACGTCGTAGTACGGCGGCAGGACGGCCCCGTAGGTCAACCACGAGCTCACGCCGAACAGCAGGAGCAAGGTCAAGGCCGCTCCCGACGTCCGCAAGAAACTCCGCTGGTGCCGCAACCCGACGAAGAGCAGCGCCGGCGCGATGAAGGTGGCTGTAGTCGGACGGGACGCGAACGCGCCGAACAGCAGCGCTCCCAACCAGTAAGGGTGCAGCGTCTCGCTCCGCCCACGCTCGAGCCGCATGATCAACCAGGTCGCCAGCGTCACGAACAGCGCGGCGAACCCGAGATTCCATACCGCGGTGCCCACCGTGCTCGTGAGCGAGCTTCCCATCACCCCGACGGCCGCGATGCCCAGAGCTTCGCGCCGAGCCAGCCAGCAGCACGCGACGGCGTAGAGGGTCAGGAAGATTGCGGCGGCGACTAGGGACGATACGACCCGTTGCACGGCGGCATTGTCGGCCGGCCGCTGCATGTCGTAGCCCAGGACCATCGCTGCGGCAACCACCGGCACCAGCACGACCGACGGACCATTCGGTGGGTAGTAGAAGTAGCCGTCCCGGTGGCGCAGAATCATGCCGTCGCGACCGTAGTCATCGAGCGGCGGTTCGGCGGTCAATCGATACGCATCCAGCCGGAACGTCTGATGTTCGACGAGCGCCTGCGACACGAGGAGGCTCAGGTAGGGATCGAACCTGGCGGTGCTGACAGGCGACACGCCTGTCAAGAGGATGATGAAGCCGGCCAGCAGCCATGCCGGCCGGTCGGATGTCGACGGGGGGCGACGTGCCTGGTCGCGCGTGGAGGTCACGGGCTCTGCCGGCCGTCTGTCGCCTGAGTACCGAGACGGCGAAGGGTGCCCATCATACCAAGGATCTGGCGAGTCGGAACGCCTAATGGAGGGCGAGCCGGGCACGCGCGGCACGTTCGGCGAGTGAGGCACGTCGAGCGAGTGAGTCGGACGACCGCCGCCAGAGCGGGTATGCTTGACAGTGCCATGGGCCGGAGGTTCCGAAGCCCGAAGGCATAGCCCGAAAGCCGATCGCCTCTCCCGGTCTCCCCATGACGACACACGCGACGACCTTCATTGTCCCTGTTGATCTCGACGCGACCACATGGTCCACGCTCGAGCCACTCTACCGGACGCTCATCGAGCGCGACATCACTTCCGCACTTGCGCTCGAACAGCTCATCCTCGACCGGAGCGAGCTCGACGCGGCCGTGAGCGAAGTCCACGCCAACCTGCACATCGCGATGACCTGTCACACCGATGACGAGGCTGCCAAACAGGCGTATCTGGGCTTCGTCGACCAGGTGCTCCCGGACGTGTTGCGCACCGGCTTCGAGCTCGACCAGAAGCTCGCCGGCTCGCCGTTCGTCGGCGCCCTGGAGAGCCCGCGCTACGACGTCCTCGTGCGGGACACGACGGCCGACGTCGAGATCTTCCGCGAGAAGAATGTGGCGCTCCAGACCGAGGATACGAAGTTAGGCCAGCAGTACCGCGAAATCTGCGGCGAGATGACGGTGGAGTTCAAGGGTGAGGAGCGGACCCTTCCGCAGATGTCGAGGTTCATCGAAGAGACGGATCGCGACGTGCGCGAGGCCGCGTGGCGTGCGACTGTCGAACGCCGGTATGCGGACCATGAGCGTCTGCACGGCCTGTTCGAGACGATGATCGGGATCCGTCACGACGTGGCGGTGAACGCCGGCCTGTCGAACTATCGCGACTACATGTTCAAGGAGAAGCACCGGTTCGACTACACACCCGAGGACTGCGAGGCGTTCCACGCGGCGGCTGAAACCGTGTGCGTCCCGCTGCTCCGACAGCTCAATGCCGAACGCGCGACGGCGCTCGGGGTGGATTCCCTCCGGCCGTGGGACCTGGCAACCGACGTCCTGGGCCGCGCGCCGCTACGCCCGTTCCAGACCACTGACGAGCTGCTCGAGGGAACGTCGCGCCTCTTCACGCGCATGAGCCCCGATCTCGGCACGCTCTTCGACCAGTTGCGGGACGGGACGTCATTCGACCTCGACTCGCGAAAGGGCAAGGCGCCTGGCGGCTACCAGATGAACCGCGACCGGCAGCGCAAGCCGTTCATCTTCATGAACGCCTCGGGCATGCAGCGCGACCTGGAGACCATGGTCCATGAGGCCGGTCACGCCTTTCACTCGCTCCTGTGCAAGGATGATCCGCTGCTGCACTATCGGCACGCCCCGCACGAGTTCGCCGAGGTTGCCTCGATGAGCATGGAGTTCCTGGCGTTCCCGTATCTCGACGAGTTCTACGACGACGAAGCCGAGGCCAACCGTGCCCGCCGAGGCCAACTCGAGAATCTCGTGACGCTCCTTCCGTGGATCGCGACGATCGACGCGTTTCAGCACTGGGTCTACACGCATCCACGCCACACGCGCGAGGCCCGTACGCGCGCCTGGAACGAGTTCGGGGACCGTTTCGGCGCTGCGGTGAGTTGGGAGGGGATCGAGCACTTTCGGGCCGTGGGCTGGCAGCGGCAGCTGCACGTCTACGAGCTCCCCTTCTACTACATCGAGTACGGCATCGCTCAGCTGGGCGCGCTTCAACTCTGGCTGCACTCGCTGGAGAATGCGGCGCGCGCGATCGATCGCTATCGACAGGCGTTGTCGCTGGGTGGCTCGCGGCCGTTGCCCGAGCTCTTCGGCGCCGCCGACCTGCGCTTCGATTTCAGCACCGAGACGATGCGAACGCTGATGGACCGTGTGCGGTCGGAACTGGAGGGGCTGCCGGCGTGACACCATGTCCATCTCGCTGAAACGCGCCTACGAGGCCCCGACACAATCCGATGGCTGCCGAATCCTTGTCGAACGCCTATGGCCTCGCGGTCTCTCGAAGCAGGACGCGAAGATCGACCTCTGGCCCAAGGAAGCGGCTCCGTCCACGGAATTGCGGCGCTGGTTCAATCACGATCCGGACAAGTGGACGGAGTTCAAGCGGCGATACTTCAAGGAGTTAGGCGCCCAGCGACCATCGCTGGATGCCATTGCCGAGCGCGTCCGGGGTGGTCCGGTCACTTTCGTCTTCGCCGCGCGAGAGACCCGCTTCAACAACGCGGTCGCGCTCAAGGAATACGTGGAATTCGCGCAATCGCCTTGACCCGGTGCTCGGCGCCACGGCCTGGCCGCCCAGGCACGCTGGTGGCGCTTCGCCAGTCCGTCCAGACCCTCTGCTTCGTCGTGCTTCATGAGTGCTACGGAGGGTCCTACTTGTGGAGCCTCACGTAACGCACGGCATGGTCACGATGGTCACGCTTGAAAAGATTCATTCGCCACTCTTTTCGAATCTCTACGAGTCGTTCTTGAGGGAGGACGACGCGCTGTCGAGTGAGCAGGACTGGCGAAACCTCTTCGACTACCGGTGGGACACGGAGGAGGGACATTGCGGATACGCGTTGCTCGACGCGGACACGGTGGTCGGCATCCTGGGTATGGTGTTCAGCGAGCGCCACCTCGATGGCGTCACGAGGAAGTTCTGTAATCTGCACACCTGGTGGGTGCGAGAAGACCATCGAGGCCGAAGCTTGACGTTGCTGAGGCCGGTGCTCCAGTTGAACGACTACACCATCACGCACCTTACTCCTGACGACAACGTTCGTGCCGTCACACGGAGGATGGGTTTCAGCGATCTCAACTCGCAGCTACGAATCCTCCTCCCGCTTTCCGGCGTGCGAGGCGCGGGCACGGCCGAAGCATCCGTGCTCGTGGACGATCCGCATGCGATCGACGAGCGCTTGTCCGACCATGACAGGAAGATCCTCCTGGATCATCGCCCGTCCGGCTGCGGCCATCTCCTCATCAATGACGGCAACCGATACTGCTACCTGGTGTACACGCACGTCGTACGTCATCGGCTGCCGTACTGCCACATCCACTACATGAGCGACCGGGCGATTTTCGCGTCGAGGGAACCGCTGGTTCGTGCCTGGCTGCTGGGGAATCATGCGGCCCGCTTCGTGGTGGTCGATGATCGATTGGTCCAGGGTATCAACCTGCGTCGCAGCTTCCCGTTTTGGGCTCCCGCGCATGCCATGTACAAGTCGTCGGAGGTCAAGCCCGAGCAGATTGACAACTTGTATTCCGATGTCGTGCTGCTGAAGCTGACGGTCCTGCCGGACATCAGCCACGAGCTGGGGCTGCTAGCGCGGAGATTCTGGCCATCCTGACGGTCAGGGATCCCGGTAGGCACGAATCGGGACGGTCGCCGCTATAATCTGACCAACGATCAACGACGAGGAGCCAGGAGCCAATCGGGAGGCCGGCACACCAGAATCAGGATCTCGATCGGACACACACCGCGGCCATCGAAGCTGAGGGGCATGGAACATGAGCGACGTCACCTTGACTGTGAACGGCACGACGCACACGCTGGATATCGACCCGTCGACTCGGCTGCTCTACGTGCTGCGGAATGACCTCGGCTTGCGGGGTCCGCGGTTCGGTTGCGGACTCGGCCAATGCGGGGCGTGCACGGTGATCATCGACGGTGTGGCAACCCGGTCGTGCATCACGGCCACGTCCCGCGTTCAAGGCGAGATCACAACTCTCGAAGGACTCGCCAAGGACGGCGTGTTGCACCCGGTGCAACAGGCCTGGATCGACGAGCAGGTTCCGCAGTGCGGCTTCTGCCAGAACGGGCAGATCATGACCGCAAAGGCCCTGCTGGATGAGAATCCGAATCCGACGGATGCGGAAATCCGTGAGGGCATGGCGAGAGCCCTGTGCCGCTGCATGACGTACTACCGGGTTCAGGCCGCCATCAAACGTGTCGCGGGAGGGTCGGCCGCTGCCGCTCTGGCCACGGCTGATGAGGTGGCCGGATGACGACATTCACGAAAATTCCGAAGGAGATCGAAGCCGCGCTCGAGGAGTGCAACGCCGGGACCTCACGGAGGGACTTCCTCAGGACGTCGGGTCTCTTTGTCGTGAGCATCGGCGCCGCAACTGTCTCTGGAGCTGGCCCGCTCGCGGCCGTGGCCGGAGCACAGGCGGCGGGGCCGTACCCGGATCCCGACTTCAGGCAACTCGATTCGTGGATCGTCATCCACGGAGACAACACGGCGACCTTCTACGTTGGCAAGACGGACTGTGGACAGGGCACCGGAACCGCGTTCCGGCAGATGATGGCCGACGAGCTGGACATCGCTTACGCCAACACCAGCCTCATCATGGGCAGTACCGACGTCACGCCCGATCAAGGCGGGTCGGGTGGTTCTGACGCCATTCAGAGAGACGGCTGGCCGATGCGACGAGTGGCCGCCGAGGCGCGGCGCGTCCTCCTGGAGCTGGCATCGGAGCGATTCGGCGTGCCAGTCGAGCAACTCGGCGTCAGCGATGCGGTGATCACCCTGACATCGGATCCCGCCAAGCGCGTCTCCTACGCTGAGCTGATCGGAGGGCGGCGCTTTCACGTCCCGCTGACAGGACGGACGGTCAACGAGACGACCGGTGTCGCCCAGGTCAAGACCGTACAAGAGCTTCGGATCGTCGGCCAGTCGCTGGAGCGGTACGACATTCCACCCAAGGTCGATGGTTCACTGACGTGGGCTGTGGATGTCACGCTTCCCGGCATGGTGCATGCCCGCAACGTCAAGCCACCGGTAGCCGGCGCCACGCTTCTCGGCATCGACGAGTCGTCCGTCCGGGACCTGCCGGGATTCCTCCGCGTGGTCAGCAAGGGCAACTACGTGGCGGTCATCTGCGAGCGCGAAGAGCAGGCGATTGCCGCCTCGCGCCGGCTCGAGGTCGAGTGGCAGAAGCCGGCGACCTCGCCGTTCCCGTCATCGGACGAGTTGTATGACTACATGCGGAGCGCCACACCGACCTCGAGTGCCGATCCGGACGTCGTCGGGAACCCCGAGGCGGCACTCAAGGGCGCAGCGCACGTGCTCGAAGCGGAATACGATTTCCCGTTCCAGGGACACACGGCCTTCGGACCGGCGCATGCCCTGGCTGACCCGTCCAACGGCCAGATGACAATCTATTCCAACGACATGAAGTCCTACGGCATGCGGAATGGAATCGCCGAGTTTCTTGGCATGCCCAGGGATCAGGTCCGGGTCGTCTGGATGGAGGGCCCGCAGGCGTACGGCCGCACCGCCGCTGACGATGCGGGCTTCGAGGCAGCATTCTTGGCGAAGGAGATCGGCCGACCGGTTCGCATGCAGTGGATGAGGGACGAGGAGACCGCCTGGGATACGAAGGGTCCTGCCTTTACATTCACACTACGTGGAGGACTGGACGCTGAGGGCCGCCTCGTCGCGTTGGAGTACGACGCGCAGGCCGCCGACTACAATCATGTCGGCTACAACGAAGTCGAAACGGTACTCATCTCACAACTCATCGGGACGAGGCTTCCGACGCCGAACAGGGGCCGCACGGCAACGCCATCCGAGAAGTATGCCATCCCGAACCGGCGCACGACGGCTCAGGTGGTGCGCCTACCCCTGGTGTGGGAAACGCCGCTCCGAACCGGAAATCTTCGAGATCCGAACGGACCGCAGGTGACCTTCGCCTCCGAATCGTTCATCGACGAACTGGCGGTCGCGGCGAATGCCGACCCGATCGAGTTCCGATTGAATCTGCTGACTGGCAGCACCGATGATGACAGCGGGTTCAAGCGGGCGCGCTCGATCGCCGTCATTCGCGCTGCTGCGGAGACTTTCGGTTGGGATACCCGTCCGTCGGCGACGATGCGCGGCACCGGAACCATCGTGACGGGGCGGGGGATGGCATACGCCTTCCGCAACCAGACCGTCGTCGCGGAGATCGCCGAGGTGGAGGTCAATCGTGACACCGGACACGTCTGGGTGAAACGGATCGTCGGCGCTCACGACTGCGGACTGGTCATCAACCCCGAGGGTTTGCGCGGCACGATCGAGGGCGGGATGCTCCATTCGCTGAGCCGCGCGCTCCACGAGGAGGTACGTTTCGACACTGAAAAAGTCACGAGCGTGAATTGGCTGTCCCATCCCAGCCTCACGCACACCGACACGCCGGCGGCCATAGACGTCGTGCTAGTCAATGGCGACCCCAATCCGGACCGGCCCGATCTGCCTCACTACGGAGCTGGCGAGGCCGTCTGCAAGCCTCTGATTGCCGCCGTCGGCAACGCCATCTACGACGCGACCGGCGTTCGCCTTCGCCGGGTACCCTTCCGGGACGACCGCGTGCTCGCGGCACTCAAGGGGGAAGCCGGGGGGACCGGCGGCTGAGCACGGGGCCCGTGTGGGGCCAGTAGGGCGGCAAGTAGGGCGAGTAGGAACAGCGTAGCGTCACACTGTGACAGCCCCACTTGCCCCACTCGCCCTACTCGCCCCACTTGTCCTAGCGCGTCAGCCTTCACTATGCGACGACATCTACTTTTCTGCGCGGCTGTGGTGACCGTCATGTTCGCATGGGTCGGGCTCGAGCCGACGGTGGCGACGCAAGGCCGGCAAGTCCCCACCTACGAGGTCGATCCGAGCTGGCCGAGGCCGCTCCCGAATCGCTGGATCATCGGGGCAGTGGCGGGTGTCTCGGTCGATTCGAGGGACCATGTGTGGGTCGTTCATCGACCGTCGACGCTGCAACCGAACGAGACGCGCTCAGTCTGGCGCGCGGCTCCGCCGGTTCTTGAGTTCGATCCGGAGGGCCACCTCGTGTCGTCGTGGGGAGGAGCCGGCGCCGGATCGGCTTGGCCAGATCTCGAGCACGGCATCTACGTGGACGACGAGGACCACGTCTGGATCGGCGGCGGCGGCCCGAAGGATGCGCAGGTGATGAAGTTCACCCGCGAGGGAGAATTGCTACTGCAGATCGGCCAGAAGGGCGAGGGCGGAGGTAGCAACGACACCGACAATCTGGGCGGGGCGGCCAACATGACCGTCGACCACGCAGCCAACGAGCTCTACGTCGCTGATGGCTACGTGAATCATCGGGTCGTCGTGTTCGATGCGACGACCGGCGCCCATAAGCGTCACTGGGGCGCCTACGGCAAGAGACCAGACGATGGCTACTTCGAGAGCGCGGGCGAGCGCCTGCCCAGTCCGTTCAGCGGCGCCGTGCAGCATGAGAACCGGCCCAGCCTGTACGACCCGGATGGTCCGCCGCCGCCGCAGTTCCGTATCGTCCATGCCGTCCGGATCGCGGATGATGGCCTCGTCTACGTGTGCGACCGCACGAACGATCGGATTCAGGTATTTCGGAAGGACGGAACGTTCGTCACGGAAGCATTCGTCGCAAAAACAACGCTTGGCAGCGGCTCGGTCTGGGACATCGGCTTCTCGGTCGACCCTGGCCAGGCGTATCTGATCGTGCTCGACGGAACGAACCAGCAGGTGCGCGTACTGCTGCGCGAGACCCTGGAGGTCGTGAGCGCGTTCGGACAGGCGGGCCGCTGGGCGGGACAGTTCTACGGCGCCCACAATCTGGGCGTGGACTCCGGCGGCAATCTGTTCATCGGCGAGACGTACGAAGGGAAACGGGTGCAGAAATTCGCCTACATGGGCCTCGGCCCTGCCACCCCGCCTGAGATTCCGTAGGGCACGACCGCTGACACCTCGCCGGAGACCACGACGATGCGCATCAGCCTGTTAGCCATGGCCGTCATCGCGACCTCGTGCTTTCCCGGGCGCGTCTGGGCCCAGGAATGGCCGCAGTTCCGCGGGCCGGGATCCCTGGGCGTCGTCGAAGACGCGTCGCTGCCGGACACCTGGAGCCAGACCGAGAACGTCGTGTGGAAGGCGGCGATCCCTGGCACCGGCTGGAGCTCGCCGGTCGTCTGGGGCGATCAGATCTTCATCACGTCCGTCACACGCGCCGCCGACGGCGAGGCGCCACAACCCGGCCTGTACCTCGGCGGTGAACGCGGCACGCCGACCGACCCCCATCGCTGGATGCTGTACAGCCTCGACTGGAACACCGGCGAGACTCGCTGGGCGAAGGAGGTCCACGCCGCCTCGCCTACCTCGCCCCGTCACGTGAAGAACAGCTACGCATCTGAAACCCCGATCACCGACGGCCAGCAGGTGTGCGCGTACTTCGGGAACCTGGGCGTGTTCTGCTACGACATGGAAGGCAGGGCGATCTGGTCGACGCCGTGGGGACCGTTCGCGATGCGCAACGGCTGGGGCACCGCTGCATCTCCAGTCCTCCACGACGACCGTCTCTTCATCGTGCACGACAACGACGAGCAGTCGTTTCTGGTCGCGCTCGACTGGCAGACCGGAGATCAGGTGTGGCGCGTCGAACGAGACGAGGGGAGCAACTGGTCGACGCCCTACGTCTGGAACAACGCGGAACGCACCGAGATCGTCACCAGCGGGACTGACAAGGTTCGGTCTTACGATGTGAACGGCGCGCTGCTCTGGGAGCTGACCGGGTTGTCATCGATCACGATCCCGACGCCATTCTCTCGGGACGGGCTGCTCTACATCAGCTCCGGCTATGTCGGCGACGCTCGCCGGCCCGTGTTTGCGATTCGGCCTGGAGCGTCCGGTGACATCAGCCTGAAGGCCCGTGAGCGCACCAACGAGTTCATCGCCTGGTCGCAACCTCAGGCCGCGTCCTACAATCCGTCGCCGATCGTCTACGGCGACTACTACTACACGCTGTTCGACCGCGGATTCTTCACCGCCCACGACGCCACGACCGGCGAGGAGATCTACGACAAGCACCGGATCGAGGTTGGCGCGGCGTTCACGTCCTCGCCGTGGGCGTATGACGACAAGATCTTCGCGCTGAGCGAAGAGGGGGATACATTCGTCCTGCGTGCCGGACCCTCCTACGAGCTGCTCGGGAAGAACTCGCTGGACGAGATGACCCTGGCGACGCCAGCCCTCGTCCGCGGTAGCCTGGTGATCCGAACGGCATCGCACCTGTACCGGATTGCGGAACTCGGAGACAGATAAGACGAGTGGGCTAGCAGAGCGAGTGGCGGCTGCCAAGGCGTGACGCTAAACCGTCCCCACTAGCCCTACTAGCCCTACTAGCCCCACTCGCCCCACTCGCCCCACTCGCCCTACTCGCCCCACTCGCCCTACGGAACCTTCCCATGCCCGAGACAACGGCTCGAAGCTGCGAAGCGTGTCATCAGCCAGTGAGTCCATCTAGAGTGCGACGCTTCAGTGAGGGCGTCGTCATGCTTGGACGAATTCTCTGGATCCTGGGGTTGGCGTTCATCGTCGGCGGGCCGGCGTTCGGTTGCGCCATGATGCGGGTGGGCGCGCCGGCGCTCTCCGACGACGTTCGGGACGCGAAGCGAGAGGCCGTGGCTTCGCTCGAGCGGATCGACGGGCTGCCTCGGGACGTGATTGACCGATTCGAATCGACGAGCCTGATCCCGACGGACGCCCGCGAGGAGCTCTCGCCCGAGCAGCGGTCGCAGGTCGACGCTGCACTGCGTGGCTTTCTCGCCACGGGCGCGGGCGCAGCCCTCCGGGGGACAGCCGCGCTCGGACTCGTCGGCGTCGGGGTCGTCGCGGCATACGTCGTCGGAGTTCCGATGATTATCGTGGGACTCTGGCTGGCGCGAAGGAAGACGGTGTGGACATGCGACGTGTGTCGTCATGTGCAGGGAGCCGGCCCCTGAGAACGACGCTCGACCCCACATGCCCTACTCGCCACATGCCCAACTCGCCCCACTGGCCCCATTTCGCCCCACTTGCCCTACCTACCCCTCCCAATGACGACCGGCCACTCCGAGTCACGGTCAACGCCGAAGCGGGCGCGCAGCTCGGCAACCTTGCCGTCGGCCTCGAGTGACGCGAGCGCCCGGTCGAGTGAGCGCTGGAGCTCGTCGCGTCCTCGAGCGAGCACGAAGGCGTACTGTTCGCTGACGATCGGCGCCGCAAGGACACGCAGACGACCGCCGGATGCCCGGGCCATGTCGACGGCATCGAACTCGTCGACGACGATCGCGTCGACGAGGCCGGCTTCGAGAGGAGCTACCCCCTCCTCCTCGAGCGGCATCGGCTCGGCGCCATCGATGGAGCGCATCGCTCGGGCTGCAGTCCCGGTACCGGATGCGCCGACGGGCCGCCCCGCGAGGTCGGCAACCGACGTGGGCTCGCCCTCGCCGGTCCGGACCAGCGCGGCCTGACACGTTTCGAAGTACGGTGCGGTGAACAGGAACTCCTTGGCGCGCTCTGGCGTGCTGCCTGTCGTCGCCGCGACCAGATCGTGCAGGCCCAGCCGAAGGCCTGCGAGCAGCTGGTCGTAAGGGAGCACCGAGACCGTCGGGCGAAATCCTGCCCGTTCGGCCATGAGACGGGCGAGCTCGATGTCGAACCCCGTCGGGGCGCCCCTATCGTCCAGGTAGTGAAACGGTGGAAACGTCGCATCCGATACGATTGTGAGCGGTTCGAGCCCGGCCGGCGCAGGCGGTCCGGCACAAGCCGCCACCACCACGAGGAGAGTCATCAGGGTGCGTCTTCGCATCTCAATGAGATACTAACGTGCAGGCTTCGTGATCTCGTCAGGAAGCTTCCGGAATGATTGCGGAACGGACACGCAACGATCACGGCACGACATGCGCGATTGCTGGACATCATCGTGACCCTGGACCCAGCGGACCCGCCACGCGAGCCGCCAATTCACCCGCGCCCCACGCTACCAGCGTTCGACCGGGAGTCGATCGACGCAATCGACCTCGATCGGTTTCGACCCTACGTCGCCGACAGCTACACGGACTACTTCTGGCGTGACCCAGGGTCGGAGCATTACAAGCTGCTGGCCTATCTCTCGACCTGCTGGAACGACACGACGATCATCGACCTCGGTACGGACAAAGGATGCTCGGCGCTGGCCCTATCGTACAACCAGTCGAATCGCGTGATCTCCTACGACATCGAGGACCGAAAGCTCAGTGCGATCGACCTGCCGAACATCGAATTCCGCCTGAGGGATGCGCTCGGCGATCGCGACGATCTGCTGAGAGCGCCGCTCATCCTTCTCGACACCGCGCACGACGGCCTGTTCGAGCAGCAGGTCTACGACATGCTAGAGGCGTCTGGTTACACGGGGTTGCTCCTACTCGACGACATCTATCTGAACCCCGCCATGCAGGCGTTCTGGGGCGGAATCAGTCGGGAAAAGTTCGACCTCACGCCCGTCGGCCACTGGTCCGGCACCGGGATCGTGCGTTTCTTTCGGATCGGCTAGGCAACGCACAGCAGGCGTCACGGGCGCCGAATGACTCGCGATGCGCGATCCGATGGCGCCGCGCCACCGCGAACCCTGGGACCGACACATCTCTCCCGTCAGGAGAACGAACGTGAAGAGCGACTACGGCTCCATCCTGTCAGTGAACGTCGGCGGTATCCGTCAATTCGATTACCGGGGCAGTACGGCCGCCAGTGCCATCTGGAAGTCTCCGGTCGACGGTCGTGTCACCGCGCGGGGAGTCAACCTGGAGGGAGATGACCAGGCCGACCGGCAAGCCCACGGTGGTCCCGACAAGGCGGTGTACGCCTACGCGGTCGAGGACGTGCGTTGGTGGGAGGACGAACTGGGTCGCGGACTCCAGCATGGCGAGTTCGGAGAGAACCTCACCACGGAGGGCGTCGAGGTCACCAACGCACTGGTCGGCGAGCACTGGCAGATTGGCACGGCCGTGTTCGAGGTGTCGGAGCCCCGCGTGCCGTGCTGGCGGCTGGCTGTCCGGATGGAAGACACGCGGTTCCCGCGCCGTTTCGCAGAGGCGGGGCGCCCTGGGACCTACCTTCGAATCGTCACCGAAGGCGATGTGGGCGCCGGGGACGAGACGGGTCGTCGAGCGCCCTGACCACGGCCTCACCGTCGGCGATGTCTTTCGCAGCTTCATGCGCGATCGGGCCGACGCCGCGCGACTCCTTGGGGTGCCGCAGATGTCCGCCGAGTGGAGACGCTGGGCTAACGCGACCGTCCAGAAGCGAAAGGACCGAAACGCCGACCCGGCCGCTCCGTCGTGCTGCTAGACGGCGCCGAGCCCGCGCCTACGTCACGCGCGCGTACCGTATCTCCATGGCCTTCGATGCATCATCTCCGGCATCGAAGTACATCTCCAGAAGATGGTGGTCATCGTCTTCCAGGGTGATGACCGTGCGCTTGACCATGCTCTCGCCGGTTTGAGGACTCGTCATCTCACCAACCATCGACCAGACCCTGGCGTCCTGATCGAGCTGGCCTGTGTCGGTCTGCATCATCGTCGAGGCATTGTCGATCCAGAACCCCTCGTACTGCTTCGTGATCGTGTTGTACCCCCAATAGCCGCGGCCCTCGAAGCTCGGAAACGGACCGTCGTTCGGATCGCCCGTGTACGTCTGTCGAAGGAAGCGCCCGCCGAGCTCGAACTCGTTGACCATGGTGCCAGTCGACGCCATCGGGTCGCCCGGCCCCATCCACATCCTGACCTCCGCCCTGAAGGTCCCGGCGAAAGGCCTCAGCTTCTCATGCGCGTCGGTGGAGGCCCCCATGGCCTCGAACTCGTTGTGTGGGCCGTCACTCACGGTGCATCCTCCAGATGGTGTGACTCGGAGATGGTCTGACTCGGAGATGGTCTGGCTCGGAGATGGTGTGACTCGGAATCTGCCCCGCAGGGTAGCCGACATGCGCCGCATGTTTCAAGGTACGAACGCTGGGTGACGCTGGCGGTATACTCTCAATCGCTCTTCACACCATGTCGTTCGGGTCGGCGTACGCCACCCAGCGCCATGCTCGGGAGCAACCGGGCGTCCCACGCTCGCATACGACCCAAACTAGGGGTGGGCGCGGCGGGGAGGAGACGGAGATGACAAATGAGAGAGATGAGAATGCAATTGACGCGGGCCATCTGGTCGGGAGCGCTGCTACTGGGAATCGTGACGACCGTCGGCTTCGCGGTCGTACACGCGCAACCCGACAAGCGCAGTCTGAGCCTGGCGCTCGGGGACTCGAGTGAAACGGTCGTCAGGGGCGCCGTGACGCAGGGCGCGCCGACCGACGGCCAGTTTCCAGACGAGATCGACCGGAACGCTGCGAGCTACACCGTCTTGCTCGAGAAGGATACGACGATGGGGTCGTTCGAGGGTTCCGCGAGAGTGGCCGGGCAAGCGGCGCCGACCGTGGCCGCGGGGCCCGTCACGACGCTCGAGACCGTCTCCGAGGCCGCCATGGGCGCGGCCGGCGACGCGTCCGCCAGTGAGGGTGCCACCGAGTGGGTCGAGATGAGCACGGCGGCGGCCGCGCTCTACTTCTTCTCGGCTGAGAACGGTTCTGGCCCGAACTGGGAGCGCCGGCCACCGGCCATGTTCATGCGACGCACGATCGAGGGCCGAATTCTGGTCTGGTTGGGTCGACCGGGCACCAGCCCTCCCGACATGTGATCGCCGTCGCGGTTCTGACCGTGCCCGCGGGTCGAGCGTCGCGCGGCGCGGGTGCCTCGCCACGCGACGCCACCTCTCGCGGGTTTGCTATCGAGCCAGGTTCCACCTAGGATGGCCACGACAGTCACCCGAGTAACAACGGCGAACTAGGGAGGTGTTATGGCACGCATAGGCTTTGGTCCGCGTCTCGGAGCAGCCTTGATCGATGTCGTGATCGTGTTGGTCATCATGTCGGTCGGAACCACGATTTTCGGCGTGAGCCTGTTCGGTGGTGCCCTGGCCAACCCAGACATGCTGGGAGGCGCGGCCGTTGCCGGGTTGAGCCTGGCTGGCATCGTAATGGGCATCATCCCACTCGCCTACATGAGCACCGAAATCTTCCAGGCCGCGACGCCCGGCAAGATGCTCCTCAAGCTCAAGATTCGCGCCGAGGATGGCTCTGAAGCCGATCAGAACACACTCATCAAACGCTTCGCGCTGAAGAACTCGAGTGCGCTACTCAACATCCTGGCCGCCATCACGACGTTGGGCGTAATCAGGACGCTGGGAAGCCTCGCCGGGCTCGTGATCGGCGTGGGCTGTTTTCTGACCCTGACCGCCGCGAAGCAGGCGCTGCACGACACGGTGGCAAAGACCGCGGTGTTCAAGCAAGGCGAGTAGCTGTAGGCCGAATCGGGCTGGCAGGGCGCGTGCGGCTGCTGAGGAGTGAGGCGCGTGAGACCTGACGGGTTGCTCGAACGACGTCTCGATCTACGCCCGGGCCGCTGACGGATCGGCCGCGCCTCCACTCCGACCCGCGACATCGACCTTTCCTACAGCGATGCGGCGGATCATCTGGTCGCGGTCAACTCCTCACTCAGTCGCTTGAGGCGTCCACGCGACTCGGGATCGTAGGCCTGATCGTGCGCCCGTGCGGGCACGAGGCCACGGAAGAACTGACCACCGTCGATGTCGTCGGAGCGCACGAGCTGCAGCACGGCCACCGCTCCCTCGTCGATCGTGGCCCTCGGCTCGACCCCACTTCGAAGCACCATCCCGGTCGGCATGTAGGTGGCGGGGTGCAGCGAATTGACCATGACACCGGTGCCCGCGAGCTCTTCATGGAGATCGAGCGTGAATGCGACCTGGGCCAGCTTGCTCTGCGCGTAGGCACGACGACCGCTGAAGTCGTGCTCGATCATCACGTCATTCCAGTCGATCGGCTGCTGCGCCAGGGATGACACGTTCACGATGCGAGAGGGAGCACTCTCTCGAATCAATGGCAGGAGCATGCGGGTGAGCAGGAACGGCGACAGGTAGTTGACCTGGAAGCGGAACTCGTGGCCATCCTCGCTGACGAGTCGCTCGTCTGGAGCCGACCCGAACCCGGCGTTGTTCACGAGGACGTCGAGCCGCTCGTAGTCCCTCAGGATCGCCTCGCCGAACTCACGCACCTGGCCGAAGGAGGCCAGGTCCGCGCGGTAGAAGCGCGCGCTCCCTTCGCCCCCACGGGCGATCTCCTCGACCAGCGCCTCCCCCCGCTCGACATTGCGCCCGTGAACGATCACGTGCGCTCCGTCGGAGGCGAGTCGCCGTGCCACTTCACGGCCGAGTCCGCTCGTCGAGCCCGTCACCAGCACGACCTGCTGGCCCGGTCCCGGTCGAGCCTGTGCCCGGGCGTGTTCCCACCCTGCGGTGACGAGCACCGCGCAGACGAGCACGACGTGCAGCAGCCGTCGAGACATGAATCTTCGCTCGACGCTCAGGGCAGAGCCATCGCGGCTAGCCCATCGTTGAGCTGGACGATCACGTACTGCGTGCCCTCGTGCATCCAGGACGACAGACCGTACCGAGTCCGACCCGGAATCTCCACGGCGCCGACGCGTTCGCCCGTGCGCTTGTCGATCGCGAACAGATTCGGCTTGTCATCGTCCGTCTGGCCGCTGGCCAGCAGCAGAGTGGGCGTCACCGTCATGGCCGAGTGTCCGCGTCGGCCGGGATTCGTCGGTACGTCCTCGACTCCCTGCAGCAACGGGTGGTTGCTGATCGCCTCCTGCTGCTCCGCCGGCGCATCGCCGTGCGGGATCACCCAGAGATACTCGCCGGAATTCAGATCGACCGCGCTGATCCGGCCGATCGGTCCCTTCCAGATCGAGAGTCCATCGATGGTTTCCGCCGAGTTGACACGTCGACCGCCGCCGCGTCGGCCACCGCCTCGCCGAGCCGCACCGCGCGTGCGAGCGAAGTCGACGATGGTCGTGCCGGTCTGATCTCGGTTCTCCAGAGGCGAATCCGCGCCCGGAGCGAGAACTTCGGTCGAGCAGCCGCTGTGCGACGTGATGAAGATGACCCCGGACACCGGATCCGCTGCCGCCGGGCCGGTGATGTTGACGCCGCCGGTCGACCCGGGACAGATGCGTGCAGGTCCGAGCCCCTGGTCGTTGCCCATGTGCGTCGGCGGGTTGAACAGGGGAGCGAGGAAATTCCCACCCTGGGCAATCTCCAGCGCCTGCTGCTTGATCTCGGGCGTGTAGTCGATCAGGTGATCCGTCGTGCGGCCCTGCAGGTCGAACGGAGCCGGTTTCGTCGGGAATGGCTGCGTGGGCGCCAGCTTCTCGCTCGGCACCGTCGACTGGGGCACCGGTCGTTCCTCGATCGGCCAGATCGGATCGCCCGTCTCTCGATTCAACGCGTAGAGGAACGCCTGCTTGGTGGCCTGGAAGAGGCCCTTGACCGGCTGGCCATCGACGGTCACGTCGAGAAGGACTGGGGCGGTGGGCGTGTCGTAATTCCAGATATCGTGGTGGACCATCTGGTAGTGCCACTTCCGCTCACCCGTCCTCACGTCGAGCGCGATGAGGCTGGTACTGAAGAGGTTGTCCCCGGGGCGGAAGCCACCATAGAAGTCCATCGTCGCGCCGTTGGTCGGGATGTACACCAGCCCGAGCTCCGGGTCGGCCGCCATGGGGGCCCAGGAGGACACATCCCCCGTCCATCTCCACGCATCGTTCTCCCACGTGTCGTGTCCGAGCTCACCCGGGCGCGGAATCACGTGGAACTTCCAGAGGAATTCACCGGTCTTGGCGTCGTACCCCAGAATGTCGCCGGGGACGTTCTCCCGGCGCGTCTGGTTATAGCCCTGCTCGGCCGAATTGCCGACGACCACCACCCCGTTGACGACGATCGGCGGCGAGGAGCTGGTGATGTAGCCGAGCTCGAGCGGGAGGCCCTGACCGGGGTCGTAGGGCTGTTTCGTGCTCGTCCACGGCTCCCAGTCCGCGATCAGATCCTCGACCAGGTCCACGGAGCCCGTCTGTCCGAAGCCGACGACCGGCACCGGCCTGCCCCAGTTCTCGAGGGGCCGTCCCGTCTCGGCGTCCAGCGCGTGCAGGAAGAAGGCCGGTGAGGAGATGAACACGACGCCGCGACCGTCGACCTGGGCGTAGGCGACACCCTTGCCGTAACCCTTCCGCATGGAGTACTCGTGGCGGAAGGTCTTGAGCTCCGTGAAGCTCCAGAGAAGCTCGCCCGTCGCCGGATCGAGTGCCACGACGTGGCGCCGGTCACCGCTGACGGTGATCAGCTTGCCATCGACATACGTCGGAGTCGCACGACTGGTGCTATCGCCAAAGCTGGCCGCGTCCCAGGTCCAGACCACCTCGAGGTCCTTGAAGTTCGAGCCGTCGATTTGGTCCGCCGGCGTGTATCGAGTGTGCCAGGCGTCTCCACCGAGGTACGTCCATTGTCCGCCTTCTGTTCCAGGTCCCTGGGCAACGACGTCAGTCGAGACGACCAGCAGGATGCCGAACGTCAGGGTGACCCAGACGCCAAGGGCCGACAGACTCGAGTTTCGCGTGCTCCGATTCATCAGTAATCCTCTGTAGCTCAAAAGGTCACGGGGGCTTGTATTATACCGCAGCCCTCACCGGGGCTCAGAAGAACCGGGCCACGGCGCACTTCCGGACCCACGCCCTCCGGACGCCCGAACGTCTCGACCCCGCACCTCACGACCCGTCACCAGTCCATTCCCATCTCCACGGTATAATTCCGCCACCTGCATCACAATCCCGCAGGTTGTCGACAAGGAGTCAGAACGTGACCGCTCGCAACGTCGTCGTCTCAATCCTCCTGGCGGCGCTGCTCGGCTTCCCGAGCGGCCCGGTGTCTGCGCAGACCCCAGAGCCAACGTCGCCGCAGCCATCGGGAGACGGTGGGGGTGAAGAAGCGGGGGAGAGCGAGGCAGCGGCAGAGGCCGAGCGTGCGGGGTTCACACTGCCCGACACCGAGCGTCTGCGGATCAAGATCTCGATGATGGCGAGCTACCTGCACGATCCGGCCATCTCGTCGCTCGGGTTCGAGAATCAGGGCAGAGTCGGATTCGTCATTGTGGACTTGTCGGGACGCCTGAACGACCGCTTCAGGTATCACGTGGAGATCAACCCGGTGGACGAGACGGAGCCGCTCCCGGCCTGCGGGGAACAGAATTTCTTTTACCCCAACGACCCGAGCAATGTCGGCATCGGACCGACGGTCGAATGCGTGCCCAACGGACGGGTGCGTGTCGATGACTACCGGTACATCGCGCTGGATCCGGTCCAGCAGCAGGGGCCGATCCGGCAGGCATACCTCGAGTACACCGGAGACGGCCCGATCGGCGGCAAGTTCGGTCGGTTCATCCTGCCGATCGGGCTGGACTGGGAGGAGACGGGAGCGTTCACGGCCAAGGACACGCCGCACATTACCCGGATCAACACCGAGGCGAACTTCGGCCTGGGGTTGCACGCCACGAAACACGACGGCAGCGGTCGTCGGATCGCCCGGGTAGACCTCGCCGGGTTCATCGGTGACGGCAACAAGTTCCGCGACTACACCTATTTCTACTGGCAGGATGGCTCGCTGGACAGCAACTCCGCGCTGACGAGCCTGCTGTCGGTCAGCTTCTCACCGACCAAGGAACTGGAGGTGCGCGGGGCTTACAAATTCGGGTACACGGGCTCGAAGGTGGAACGGCTCCCCAACTTCTTCGCGAGCAAACGCAACGACCAGGCGACGGTCATCTCGGCGATCTACTCCCCCAACCCGTACGTCACCGTCTTCGGTGAGTACGCTCGCTACGTTTGGGGCGTCACCCGCACGACCGCGGACCTGCTCGGATTGGATCCCGAACCGGTGGTCAAGCCCGGTTACTTCGTCGGCGGACGCGCAAGCTATCCGATCGCGAAAGACACACGCGTCGGGGTCTCCCTGGTGCGCGAGGAGCTCTCGAGAGATGACTCGCTTGTGAAGGCGCTCGCGGAACAAGGATTGTATCGCTCCGAACTCGGAAAGAAGGAGCGGGCGTGGATCCTGCGATTCTTCGTGGACGTGACGGACAACGTGTCTCTCGCGTTCTTCCGGAACAACCATTCCAACCCGCTGCTCCAGCTGTCGGGAATCATCCCGGTGGCCGGCAACCTGGCGTTCACGAACGAACGGGGCGAAGGCAAGTACGGCGTCGCGGTTCGGTTCCACCTTCAGTAATGCGACCCATGCCCTTCCTCTCCAGAGCCGCGATCCTCACGCTGGTGCTCGTGCTCCCGTCGTGCGCAGATCGCGCCGAGCCACCGCTGAACCAGATACTGATCGTCATCGACGGACTGCGACCCGAGCACGTCACCGCCGACCTGATGCCGAATCTTCACGCCCTCGGCCAGCGGGGCGTCGTCTTCACACGCCACCACTCGGTGTTCCCCACCGTGACGCGAGTCAACGCGGCGTCCATCGCCACCGGCAGCTATCCGGAGACGCACGGTCTCATGGGGAACTCGGTCTACGTGCCGGCCGTCGACCCCGACGGTAGCCTGAGCACCGGGTCGAAGGCGACTCTGGATGCCATCAGCGCCGCCGATGGTCGGCTGCTCACCGCGACGAGCCTTGGCGAGGTACTCGCGGCCTCCGGGAAGCAATTGCTGGCGCTCAGCTCCGGGACGCAGGGCTCGGCGTTGCTGCTGCATCACACGGTGGCGAGTGGAGCGGTCGTGCATCCTGATTTCACGTTGCCTGCCACGCTGCGTTCACGGCTCGACGACGCGCTAGGGCCAGGTCCGACGGCCGACTCCCCGGTCGATGAGCGAACCCGGTGGATCGTCGATGCGTATCTCGGAGTCGGGCTCGATGAGATTCGACCCGATCTGACGATCCTGTGGATCGGCGACGTCGACACCGTCGCTCACGCGACCGGCCTGGGCACGCCGGACACGCTCTCGGCCATCGCGCACGCCGATTTGCAGCTGGGTCGAATCGACGCTGCGCTCCGCGAACGGGGAACCCACCAGCGCACCAATCTGCTCGTCACATCCGACCATGGTTTCTCGACTCACGTCGGTGGCTTCGAGCCTGACCGCATCCTGGCCGACGTCACGCGCGCGAAGGATGGAACTGCCGCCGGTGATCCGCCGTTGCGGGCCGGAGGCGCGATCTACATTCGAGACTCGGCCCCCGAAACGCTCGGTAACGTGGTCGAGGCATTGCAGCGCGATGCCAGCGTCGGGGCGATCTTCACGCGGGCGAAGGAGCCGGGAAGCGACGAGGGCACGGCGCCGGGAACTCTGTCTCTGGAGCTGGCTCACTGGAACCATGCCCGGGCGGCAGACATTCTCGTCTCGGCCAATTGGACCGACGGGATGAATGAGCACGGCCATCGCGGTGTGTCGACGAACGGAGGCGTCGCGGGTCACGGTTCGACGAGCCCGTTCGAGATCCACGCGACGCTGGTTGCATCGGGACCAGACTTTCGACAGGGCATCGAGATCGGAGTGCCCAGCGGCAATCCCGATCTGGCCCCGACACTTCTTCACCTATTCGACCTTGCCGCCCCAGAGACGATGGATGGCCGGGTTCTCCGTGAAGGACTCCGTGAAGGACTCCGCGATGGCCCAGCGCCGGACTCCGTCGAGGTGACAGCAACAGAGCACTCGGCGCACGTGGACCTGGCGAATGTCAGATACACGATCTCCGCGTCCACCTCGACCGTCGACGGCCGCCGTTACGTCGACCGGGTGTCGGTCGAGAGACAGAACGAGGAGCGATGACATTACCTCCCGTTCTCCGCTGATTCGAGAGGACACGATGCAGCAAGTAATTCGCCTTGTGCTCGTCACGTTGCTTTTCACCTGGGTCGGCCTCGGCCGTGCCATGTCTGGCGCGGCGCAGGAACTGGATCCAACCGACCCGGTCGCGATAGCCAATGCCGTCGTCGACGCGATCCGGGCCGATGACGTGGGGCGTGTCTTGTCCTTCATGCCAGAGGGAACGCAGGCTCAGGCAGCCGAGGTCGTCGAGCAGGGCGACAGCCACCCTCAGTACTCCAACTTCCGGCAAGCGCTGGGGTTCGGGTCGCTTCCGGCGCAGCTCCCGCCGTCACCAGACCTTCGATACTCTGCGGCAAGTGCGCACATGACGCTCGGGTCCACCGACACCGGTGACCGCTTGGTCATGCGGCTCCAGTGGTCCGGTGCACGTTGGTTCTTCGGGGGTGTCGGGCCGCTGGCGGACGAGGTGTTCCTGGAAGGTGCCGAGTCTCCGACACCCGAGATGCTGCAGGCGGCCATCATCGCGGGGTCCGAGGGCGGAGTAGGCCGCCTGCTCGCCCTCGGTGCGTCGCCGACGGGCGAGAGCCGAGGAAGGACACTCCTCGCGCTCGCGGCTCAAGCCGGGCTCGTCGAGGCGGTGCGCTCGCTCCTCGACGCTGGAGCGGATGCCAGCCTCGGCGGTGAGGGCGGGCCGCCGATCCTATATGCCGCACAGGCGGGAAGCGCGGAAATCTTCGACATGCTTCGCCTCGCGGGCGCGTCGATCCTTGTCGCCCGTCCAGACGGCCAATCCGTGCTGCACTCCGGGTCCGAGGGCGGTAGCGAAGCCATCGTTCGGGCGATCCTCGAAGCCGGTGTCGACCCGGACGCCCGCGGCGACGGCAGATTGACCCCGCTGATGCGGGCGGCCTCAGGGGGGCACGCGGGTGCCGTCCGGACCCTCATTGAGTTCGGGGCAGATGTCAACACGGGCCGGAGTCCCCGAGAAACAGAGCGGACGGCGCTGCTGTACGCGGCGCTGGAGGGCTCCGTCGAGACCGTTCGAGCACTTTTGGAAGCTGGCGCCGACGTCAACAGAGGCGCGGAGGAGTTCTCGGTGCTATTCGGCGCGGTCGGATCGGGGAGTGTAGAGACGCTGGAGACACTTCTCGACGCCGGCGCTCGCGTGGACGTCACGAACGACAAAGGGGACACCCCTCTGGCTCTTGCCATCGAACGCGATCAGCAGGACATGGTTCAGCGCCTTCGTGCGGCGGGTGCTGAGCGCTAGTGCCCAGCGCACCGGTGCCGCTGGACCTCCGAAACCTCCGGACATCTGATACGTACCGGAACTCAGGCCCCACTTCGATCGAGGATCCTTCTTATGAGACGCTGTATTTTTCTTGTCCTACCAACCCTTATCGCGATCCTCGCGTCGCCCACGCGTTCCATGTCCCAGACGTTTCCGACTGACGATCCGGTCTTGAAGCAAATGTGGGCCGAGGGCATCGAGAATTCTCAAACCTATCCGCTCGCTCAAGAACTGTTCGACGTGGTCGGGCCGCGGTTGACCGGCAGCCCTGGCCACGAACAGGGTGGCGCCTGGCTTCTGGGCAAGTACGAGAGCTGGGGCGTCGACGCCGAGAAGCAGGGGTACGGGACCTGGATGCGCTGGCGGCGTGGGCGCACCCATGTTGACCTGGTGGAGCCACGGGAACGCCCGCTCGAGGCCGCGCTTCTCGCGTGGAGCCCGGGAACCGAGGGGCGCGCGGTTCGAGCCGAAGTGGTGATCATTCCCGAGGTCGCGAGCCTCGAGGAGTTCGAGAGCTGGCTACCGAGCGTTCGCGGAAAGTTCGTCGCGATCGCGTTCGCCCAGCCAACATGCCGAACCGACGCCGATTGGGAACAGTGGGCGACCGAGGCATCCTTTGCCGAGATGCGCGAAGACCGCACGGCGAAGGAAGAGGCGTGGAAGGCGAGCATGAAACGGGCCGGACTCGAGATCAAGGGTCGCGGCTCGGAGACTGCGATCTCCCAGCGTCTGGAAAGTGCAGGGGCGGCGGGAGTGATCGCGTCCCGCTGGTCTCGAGGCTGGGGTACCCACCAGATGTTCGCTGCTGGCACGGAAGAGATTCCAGCACTCACCGCGGGCTGCGAGGACTATGGGCTGCTGTATCGGCTGGCGGAGAATGGGCAACATCCCGTGATCGAGATCACGGCGGATAGCGAATTCCTCGGGGAAGGGCCGGTGTTCAACACCATCGCGCGGATACCTGGCACCGAGCTTCCGAACGAGTACGTCATCTTGTCGGCCCACTTCGACTCGTGGGACCTGGCGTCAGGCGCTACCGACAACGGGACCGGCAGCCTGACGATGCTCGAGGCGATGCGCATCCTGAAGGCGACCTATCCCAGCCCTCGCCGGACGATCCTCGTGGGACACTGGGGTGGAGAGGAGCAGGGGCTCAATGGCTCGCGAGCCTTCGCCGAAGACAATCCGGAGATCGTCGAGAATCTGCAGGCCTTGTTCAATCAGGACAACGGGACCGGGCGCATCGTGAACGTGTCGAATCAGGGACTGATCGGCGCGTCCGGCTATATGGCGCGCTGGTTCTCCGGACTGCCGACGGAATTTTCGGAGGATGTGAAATTCGATTTCCCCGGCACGCCTGGAGGCGGTGGCAGCGACTATGCCTCGTTCGTGTGTTACGGTGCGCCGTCGTTCAGTCTCAGGGCGTTGAACTGGAGCTACAGCCCATACACCTGGCACACGAATCGGGACACCTTCGACAAGGTCGTGTTCGCGGATCTGAAGCACAACGCCACCCTGTACGCGATGCTGGCCTACATGGCGTCGGAGGAGGACACGCGCATGCCTCGCGACCGCCGGAGCGAATTCCCCGTCAATTCCGTAACGGATGAGGCGGGAGCGTGGCCGGAATGCACACCGTCCCGCCGCGAGTGGTCGCAGCGCCGGTGACGAGGCATACGATGCGACTCCTGTTCGCGGCGCTTGCACTGACGGCCGTCCACTCACTCGGTGCAACCCAACCCACCACCGTCGAGGAAGTCCACGAGCTCGTTTTCCAGGCGCCCGGGGTGGGGGACATGCCGTACGCCCTCTCGGTACCTGCGGGCTACGACGCCGCTGTTCCACGGCCCCTCGTGTTGGCGCTTCACCCGGGTGGCGGCGGCACGCCGTATTACGGCGGCGCCTTCATGCGCCAGGTCGTCCAGCCGGCACTGCGAAGCTGGGAGGCGCTCATCGTCGCGCCTGACTGCCCGGCGCGAGGGTGGACCAGCGCGGCGTCCGAGCGTGCGGTCCTGGCACTGATCGACGCGATCCTCGAGGAGTACGCGGTCGACCCCGACCGGATCCTCGTCACCGGCTTCAGCATGGGTGGGCGTGGAACCTGGTTCATGGCCACCCACCACCCGGAACGCTTCGACGGCGCCATCGCCATCGCCGGCTCACCCGGCCGCGACCGGCTGGAGGATCTGGGCTCGATGCCGGTGCACATCATTCACAGCGTGGACGACGACGTGATGCCGATCGAACCCGCACGAGCGGCGGCAGAGGCGCTGGAGGCACGCCAGCAGCGGGTGAGGTTCACGGAACTGGAGGGCATCGGACACTTTGCGATGTCCGGCTACGTCGGCGCTCTCGCCGAGGCGGGAGCGTGGATGTTGGAACAATGGCGAGAGGATACCCGAGGCCTCCGATGACGAAGAGATATCGCCTTGCGTCACTCTGCGGTCTGCTCATGCTGGTCATGGTCGGGGGGGCATGGGCGCAGGATGCCCCGGAGCGCTGGCAGATCATTCACGCTGGAACGCTACTCTCGATCCCCGGGCAGGCGCCTCTCGAGCGCCACACACTCGTGGTCAAGAACGATCGCATCGACAAAAGCGTCGAGGGTTTCCGCACACCCGAGAGCCTCGACCTTGCTGGAGCCGAAGTCGTCGATCTGAGCGATCGGTTCGTTCTGCCCGGCCTGATCGACATGCACGTCCACCTGACATCCGAACGGGGTGTGACGCTTCCCGGTGCGGAACAGGGCCGGGACGTCTACAGCCTGACGGTTGGGGTCCGGAACGCCGGGAAGACGTTGCGGGCCGGGTACACGACGGTGCGCAATCCAGGCTCCCAGGGGTGGTCGATCTTCGCTCTCCGCGACGGGATCGCGTCGGGTGACCTCGAGGGGCCGCGTCTGTTCGTCGCTGGCCACACGATTCGGATCGGGACCGACGACGGATCCGGGTCGTGTTACAGCGTCGAGTCGTGTCGACAAGCGGTGCGGCGACAAATCGCGATGGGTGCCGACTTCATCAAAGTGTACGCGACCTGCAGCGGCTCACAGCCGTGCGCACACGAGAAGGCGCCGGCCGTGTTCCTTCGCGACGAGCTCCAGGCCGTGGTCGACACGGCCAAGACCCGCGAGATGAAGGTTGCCGCGCACGCCCACACGACCGCAGGCATCAATCTGGCTCTCGAAGCTGGCGTGGACTCGATCGAGCACGGGTCCTGGTTGGACGCGACGTCGCAGCGGCTGCTCCTGGAGTCGGGTGGCTACCTGGTGCCAACCCTGATGGTCAAGGACGTGATCCGCCGCGGTCTCGCGAATCGTTCGCCGGCGGATCGGGCACGGCTCGAACGCTCCCTCGCGGAGCATCCGCGGCGGGTCGCGCAGGCGTTCGAGGCGGGCGTCAAGATCGCCTCCGGAAGCGATGCGGGCGTCGTGCCTCACGGTCGCAACGCGAGAGAGCTGGAGTGGTACGTCGACGTCGGTCTCACCGAGATGGAGGCGCTCGTCACGGCCACGGTCAATGCCGCGGCGTTGCTGGGGCAGTCCGAGCATCTCGGCACGCTGGAGGTGGGCAAGCTGGCTGACCTCATCGCGCTGCCCGCGAGTCCGCTCGGGGAGATCTCAGAGCTCTACAACGTAGATTTCGTGATGAAGGCCGGCACGGTCTACAAGGACGATCGGTAACGGGCGAACGTCATTCGGAGATTGGCATGAGCATTTACGAGGCGAGCGGCGCACAGGCACACCCGACACACGGATCCCGTCGGGCCTTTCTTCGCAGGACCGTCGGTGGTGGCGCGACCGTGATCACCGCGGCGCTCTGGGCCAGCGTGGGACGCCGACTGGACGCGGCCGTTCGTCGGCCACGCGCCGAGGCGACGACCCGCCGGATCGCGAGGATCATTCACCGGTACGGGCCAGAGTTCGGCAGGGGACGCCGACCCTGATCGCCCACGAATCTGGGTAGTCCTCGAGCCCTGAGCCTGAAAAGGCTCCTCAGCGGCTCGCCACACGCAGGAACCGGCACCATGGAGGTAATCCGATGGCTGTGTTCGAGGTCGAGAGCTGGTACGTCGCGGAAGGCAAGGACGCGGAGCACGAGCAAGAAATGCGCCGCTGGTTGCAGTGGGTGAAGGACCATCGCGAGCTCTTTCCGGAGTGGAAGAGCGTTCGATATTTCACCAAGACCTTCGCGGGAGACGAAGCGGGGCGCCATTTCGTCATGTGGGAGTACGACAGTCTCGCCGCCTTCGAGCAATACAAGGCCCGGCGAGCGAACTACGAGGGACCGTACGCGGACTACAAGGAGAACGACCCGTACTACAAGGGCGTGTTCATTCATAGCCGAATGGGCATGGAGATCTGGCGCGATCTCGAGCGTGAGCTGTGGATTGAATGAATCGCATCACCCGGACGCTCGGACGAGTCACGCGTCTCCGTGCGTGGCCATTGCTCGCGTCCTGCTTGCTCCTGCCTGGCCCCGTCTCGGCCCAGCAAGACACTGACGGCCCGACCAGCGGTGCACCGGTGCCGCCTGCGGTCGTGACTCGCGATGCCGACGGACGCGTGACCGTACGCGCGGTTCGAATTCCCGAGCCACCCGTCCTCGACGGTCGGCTCGACGATCCCATCTACCAGCAGATCCAGGCGATCGACGGTTTCGTCCAGCAGCTCCCGGACGAGGGGGCGCCGGCCACCGAGCCGACCGAGGTGTGGCTGCTGTTCGACGACGAGAACGTGTACGTGTCGGCGCGCTGCTGGGACAGCCACCCCGAGCGGATGGTCGCCAACGAGATGACACGGGACGCGCGTGCGCTGTTCCGGAACGAGACCCTGAACGTCACGTTCGACACGTTCCACGATGGTCGGAACGCCACGTCGTTCACGACGAATCCATTAGGCGGCTTGGTCGACAGCCTCCTCACCGACGAACGCAACGTCAACCTCGACTGGAACACCGTCTGGCACGTCCAGACGGCCCGGTTCGACGAGGGGTGGATGGTCGAGATGGTCATCCCGTTCAAGTCTTTGCGGTTCCAGCCCGGAGGCGAGCAGGTGTGGGGCGTGAACATCTCACGCCGGATTCAGTGGAAGAACGAGACCACGTACCTGAGTCCCATCCCGAGATCGCTGGGCCAGCGCGGATTCCTCAAGGTCTCATCGGCGGCCACGCTGGTCGGCATCGAGCCGCCGGCCTCGGTCAGAAATCTCGAGCTCAAGCCGTATGCGATTTCGGGTGTGCAAACCGACCGGGGCACGACCCCACCGCGCGAGAACGATCTGACGGGAGACGTCGGATTCGATGTCAAGTACGGCCTGACACCCAGCCTCGTTGCCGACTTCACCGTCAACACCGACTTCGCGCAGGTTGAAGCCGACGAGCAGCAGGTCAACCTCACGCGGTTCAGCCTGTTCTTTCCCGAGAAGCGGGAGTTCTTTCTCGAAGGCCAAGGGATCTTCGACTTTGGGGCAGCCGGAGGCGTGCCCCTGCAAGGCGCGCGGCCGAGCGACACGCCGGTCATGTTCTTCAGCCGTCGTATCGGCCTCGAGGACGGCGAGGAAGTTCCGATCCGGGCGGGCGGGCGCGTCAGCGGCCGGGCGGGCGCGTACGCGATCGGTCTGCTCAACGTCCAAACCGGCGACTCGCCGACCTCCGACGCTCGCTCGACAAATTTTTCTGTCGTGCGCGTCAAGCGTGACATCCTGCGGCGCAGCAACGTCGGCATGATTTACACCCAGCGGAGCCGGCTCACGGATGGCGAAGGCGTCAATCGAGGCTTCGGCCTCGACGCCAACTTCGGCTTCTACGAGAACGTGAGTGTCAACGCCTACTACGCTCGGACCACCACCCCGGGCCTTGAGGGCTCGAACGCGAGCTATCGGGGACGATTCCAGTACACCGGGGACCGCTATGGCGTCGAGCTGGAGCACCTGACGGTCGGCGAGAACTTCAATCCCGAGGTGGGATTCCTGCGACGCGACGACTTCCGGCGAACCTTCGGCCAGTTCCGGTTCAGCCCACGCCCCTACTCGATTCCGTGGCTGCGCCGCTCGATCTATCAAGCGAGCTACGACTACACCACCGACACCGGCGGGACACTCGAGACGCGAGAGGCCAGGCTCCGCTACGAGCTCGAGCTCGAGAATGGCGACCGCTGGCACGTCGAGTTCCTGGACGCCAACGAAGGGCTGCAGGAGCCGTTCGAGATCGCCGACGACGTCGTACTACCGGTTGGCGGCTACGGCTTCCAGGACCTGCGCACCGAGTACGAGATCGGGCCGCAGCGGCGGGTCTCCGGGCGGGTGAGCGTCTCGCGCGGCAGCTTCTTCGGCGGCACCCGTACCGAGTTCGCCTATCGCGGCCGGGTCGTCATGACCCCACAGCTGGCGGTCGAGCCTCGGTTCTCGATCAACGATGTCGACGTGCCGCAAGGGCCGTTCACGACGACCCTGCTGGGCGCCCGCACCAGTTACTCGGTGTCGCCGCGGATGTTCGTGGCCGCGCTTCTCCAGTTCAACTCGAGCAACGAGTCGTTCGACACGAACATCAGGTTTCGCTGGGAGTACGAGCCCGGCAGCGATCTGTTCGTCGTCTACAGCGACGGGCGCGACACGGGACTCGACGGCTTCCCCCGGCTGGAGAACCGCACGCTCGTCGTCAAGTTCACGCGGCTGTTCAGATTCTGAAGAAGGAGCCCGCTCTCCGGGACTCTCCAGTTGCCGCGGAGTTTGTGAATAAGTCACGTCATTGCAGTTGTTTAGACAGATTGACGTCAGCTGTATACTCAGGTGGATCTCTTCGACACGAGGGAGTGCCCGCCAGCGATCGCGGAGCCGGTTGTCCGCAGACTGATGACTGAACCGAGGAGTCTCATGCGCAATGTCCTGTTCGTTCTGTTGCTGGCCGGTTGGGGATGTCAGGCGGCCCCCGACGTGGCCCTGGTCACCGATGGGGAAGGCGCGAGCGACGCACCGGCGTTTCTCGATCCCCTTGTCGTCGACGCCGAGCACTACGAGCTGGACTCCTCGAACGAGTACGCTCGTGTCCTGCGTGAGCGTCTGCCGGCGGGCGTCGAAGGCGCGATGCACTCGCACCGCGACAGGGTCTCGATCTACCTGAACGGCGCTGACGTGACCATCACACCGATGGACGGCGAGCCGGTGCAGGCGACGCTCGTCGCAAACAGCACGAGCTGGGGTGAGGCGGCGACCCACAGGGGGCGAGGCAATGCCGACCTGGAGAACCTGTCGGTCGAGCTCGACGCCCTCGGCGGCCCCGAAGTGCCTCTGCCGCAGCCGGACGCGGTGGTCGTCGATCCCGAACATCACGTCGTCGATTTCGAGAACGACCGCGTGCGCGTCGTCCGCATGACCTACCCTCCAGGCACGCGGACGCCGCTGCACGCGCACCGGATGGGGTTCGGTGTCTTCCTGTCCGACGCGCACGGCAAGAACCTCCCGGAGTCTGGAGAGCCGGTACCGATCGACGCGACGGCTCGCGCGACGTTCTGGACGACTGGTCAGCCGGCGCACGTCACGGAGAATCTCGGTGAGGAGGACCTCGTGGTGGTGCTTGTGGAGATGAAGCGGCAGCCATGAGGTGCCGCATGGTGAATGGTGAATGGTGATGGTTGAACCAGGCATGATGAGTGGGCGGGAAGGAGGAATGGCATGAAGAAGGCTCTTCTTTTGGTCATGGCGCTCGCGCTGCTCGGGACGGCGCCGACGCGCGCGCAGCAAGAGGACACATACGACTACTGGCAATTCAACCGGGACATGATCCGGCACGGCCAGCAGGCCCTCCTGATGTGCAATGGCCTGTTCACGTCGAACCGGACGCTCGAGCAGGTCTTCGACCAGGAACTCGCATTCCTTCCCCAACCGGTCGGATCGGCGGACGGAGGCGACTACGCGGTCGACGCCGAGCAACGGGCGGTCGCGGTCGGCGCACCGGGCGGAACACCGACGATGCGGGCCGCGTTCCGGGAGGGGATCGGCTGCGTGATGATGGCGCCGGATCAGACGTTCGAAGACATCGACAGCTTACCGATTCTCGAGCTACCACTGCCCCCAGGCGATGCCGCAAGCATTCCCTGGCCTGATGGCGACTTGGTCGAGGAGGCCGAGGTCCCTCACGGTGTGGACGCCGACCTGTTGAGGGCGGCGTCAGACTGGGCGTTCGAGCGGGAATCGCCGGAACAGGTCACGCTCAGCCTGCTGGTCGTACATGACGGTCGGATCATCCACGAACGCTACGCTCCGGGCGTCGACGTGACCACGCGGACGCGCACCTGGTCGACGGCCAAGAGCATCGCCGTCACCTTGATCGGGATGCAGGTGGACCAGGGCCGCATGGCGCTCGACGCGCCGTTGGGGTTCGAGTGGTTCCCGAAGGTCTCGTCCACGGAAAGCGACCCCCGGTCAGCCATCACGCTGCGGCACGTGCTGAACATGTCGAGCGGCCTCTATCCCATCGACAACGGGCGCCTGGAGTACGCCACCGGGTCGGGCCTGTCCTACTGGGCCGGTGCGAGTTCGGTCCAGGGAGCACGGAACCGGGGCTTGATTCGCGAGCCTGGAACGTACTGGGACTACGAGAACTACGACACCCTGCTCGCCGTGCATGCCATGAAACGGGCGCTCGGCGACGATGACGCGTACCGCCAGTATCCTCGACGGGCGCTCCTGGACCGCATCGGCATGAGGAACACGCTCGTGAGCACAGACCGCTTCGGCGACTTCATCCTGAGCAGCCAGGTCTACACGAACGCCCGCGACCTCGCCAGATTCGGCCAGCTCTACCTGCAGGACGGGGTGTGGAACGGTGAGCGTCTCCTGTCCGAGGAGTGGATCGATTTCGCCCGCACACCGGCCCCGGCGACGGCGGAGCGGGGCAACTTCTACGGCGGGCAGTGGTGGCTGGTGCCCGACGACCGGACCGATGTCCCGGGGGACGCGTATTCGACGTCCGGCAACCGGGGCCAGTACACGATCGTGGTCCCGTCGCACGACCTGGTCATCGTCCGTCGCGGCCTGGACTACGGCCGGCAGGGCTTCAGCCGCTGGGACCTGACCCGCGAGGTGCTGAAGGCGTTCGACTCCGTCGCAGTCCCCGAGCCGACGGGCAGCCGGTGAGCGCCGACTCGGCGTAGGGCGGCTGTGGGGGAAATAGTTGCCATCGGACGGCTCCGGGAGTGTAGGATCAGGAGTTTCTGGCCGGTAACCTGAGGATCAAGGGGTGGGGAGCAAACGAATGTCAGAGAACAGTGGTCTCAATCGGCGGTCGTTCCTGAAGAGCGCGGGCCTGACTGCCGTTGCGGGTGCGGTCGGAACGGGTAACTCGCTGATCGCCGCTGGCGTCGATCCAGGGGACGAGCCGGCCGACGGACAGTACGATTTCGACACAGTTTACGATCGCATCGGGACGGACTGCATCAAGTGGGACTCGGCGATCGCCCGGTACGGTGCGGAGAACATCGAGGTCCCGATGGGGATCGCCGACATGGACTTCCGGGCGGCCCCCTGCATCACGCGGGCGCTGGCCGAACGCCTCAAGCACGAGAACTGGGGCTACATGTCGATGCCAAAGACCTACGTCGAGGCCATCGTCAACTGGAACAAGACACGCTACGGCCTCGAGATCGACCCTGACACGATCTCGTTCTCCGACGGCGTCCACCCGGCACTGATTGCCGCGCTGAAGGTCTTCTCGGCACCCGGGAGCAAGGTGCTGCTGATGACGCCAGGCTACAGCGGCTTTTACTCGGACCTCCGGGCGTCGGACACGATCGGAGAAGACAGCCCGATGTCGATCACCGACGGGCGATACGCGTTCGATTTCGACGATCTCGAGTCCCGGATCGACACCGACACCAACTCGCTGATTCTCTGCAACCCGCAGAACCCGACGGGCAACTGCTGGTCGCCAGAGGTCTTGATGCGGATCGGCCAGCTGTGCCTGGAGCGACGAATCGTTGTCCTCTCCGACGAGATCCACTGCGATTTCGCCATGAAGGACCAGACGTACACGCCGTTCGCGAAGCTCCCGGACAAGGACGTCGTGGACAACAGCATCACGTTCAAGGCGGCCAGCAAGACGTTCAGCCTGGCGGCGATGAAGAACGCCTGGTTCTTCTCGACCAATCCGGACTACCTGGCGCGCGTGCGACACCTCAATCGAGCGAACACCAACTCACTGGGCGCGATTGCCAACATCGCGGCGCTGTCGGAGGGTGAGGCCTGGCTGGATCAAGCGCTCACCTACATCGACCTCAACCACGATCTCGTCGAATCGTACGTCCGGGACAACATCCCGCTCCTCAAGTACACGAAAGCCCAGGGTACGTATCTCGCGTGGGTGGACGTGAGTGCGCTCGCTGAGCGTATCGGCGCAGCGGAAACGGCAGAGGACGCCAGCAAGACGGCCCCGCGTCCAGTGTCGGCCGAGATGGTCGTCGGCGACTGGCTCGTCGAGCATGCGAAGGTGCAGCTCAACGCCGGGCACTCGTACGGCGCCGGCGGCGAGGGGCACATGCGGATGAACATCGCCGTGTCCCGCCAACTGGTGCAGAAGGCCCTCGACAACATGGCCGAGGCCACGAGCACGCTGTAGGCCCGAGCCTACCGAGCAGGTTCCAGACGACGAGGGGTCCGTCCGACCCCTCGTCGTTTGTACGGTGCATCCGACGCCCCTGACAGAATCCCAGGGACACGTTTCAGAGGAGAATCGTCATGTCGCACACATTCGAGGAGCTGAAATCTGACGGTGGCGCAGCTGCGCGAGGTCGCCAAGGAGACCGAGCATGATGCGCTGCACGGCTACTCGACCATGCACAAGGCTGACCTCGTGAAGGCGTTGTGCACGGCGCTCGGCGTCGAGGACCACGAGCATCATGAGGTCGTCGGGATCGACAAGGGAGCCCTCAAGTCCCAGATCCGAGCGTTGAAGGTCGATCGCAGCGCCGCGCTGGAGGCGCACGACCACGTGGCACTCAAAGTCATTCGTCGCAAGATTCACCGGCTCAAACGCAACATCCGACGCGCCACCGTCTAGACCCGAAGAGAACCGATGACTTCACTCCGCTCTGCCCAGCTCCTCGTGCTCCTGCTCAGCCTGAGCTGCGCCGAGACCGGCACGACGGTCGACTCGGACGAGGCCTCGGGACCCGCCGCGACAAGGCCGAACATCCTTCTGATCGTTGCTGACGACATGGGCTACACGGACGTCGGGTCATTCGGGTCCGAAATCGCGACGCCGAACCTGGACGAGCTGGCATTCGGAGGTATCCGATTCACGAGCTTTCACGCGGCATCGAGCTGTGGACCGACACGCGCGATGCTGATGTCCGGCGCGACGAGCCGGGAAGCGGGAGTGTCCGGGCCGGCAGCGGTGCTGAGCCACGACGTCGCCCCGCTACCAGCCCTCCTGCGAGACGCCGGCTATCACACGTACATGACGGGCAAATGGCACCTCGGCCACGAGGCGGAGCAGAGCCCCGCGGCCCGCGGCTTCGAGTCGTCGTTCGCACTGGTGCGGGCCGGCGACAATCACCTCGGGGCCAGCAATTTTCCTGACGATGTCGTGGCGTATCGAGAGAACGGGGAACCGATCGCTCAGTTGCCCGAAGACTGGTTCTCGTCCCAGATGTACACCGACAAGCTCCTCGAGTACATCCAGGCGAATGAGGGAGATGGCACGCCGTGGTTCGGATACCTGGCCTTCACCGCGCCTCACTGGCCGCTGCAGGTCCCGGACGACTGGCGCGACCGCTATGGCGGGCGATACGACGAGGGATACGACGTTCTGCGCGAGCAACGCGCGGCGCGCGCCGGCGATTTGGGCATCCTGCCAGACGGGTTCGACCTGGAACAGTACCAGGGCATCGCGCCCCCCTGGACCAGCCTCGATGACGATTCGAGACAGGTGCTCACGAGATCGATGGAGCTCTACGCCGCCATGCTTGAGAACATGGATCTCCACGTGGGTCGCGTCCTCGAGTATCTCGAGGCCAGTAACCAGCTGGAGAACACCGTCGTTCTGTTCTTCTCGGACAACGGTGCTTCTGGCAGTGATTCGACCTTCCGGCCGACCACGATCCCACGCACCGACTTTGATAGCAGCCTGCCCATTCCCGGCGCGGTCCGGTTCGACCACGAGATCACGCGCGACGCGACCAACCGGCCCACGTTCTTGCCGCCTGCAGAGTCGCTCGCCCGGTCGATCGGTGATCTGGGCATCTCGAACGACACGCACGTGGTCTTCTACGATGATGTGGGCGGTGTACGTGGCACGAGGGCGTGGGTCGTCCTGCGCCACTATGGTCAGTCGAGAGTCTCGATCCTGAACGGCGGATGGCTCACGTGGATGGCCGAGGGCCGCGACGTCAGCATCGAAACGCCCGTGGTGGCGCCCACGACCTTTCGTCCGGCCGTCTCTCGGTCCTGGATCGCGACGGCCGAGGATGTCCTGAGCGCAATCGACGACCCGGAGACGAACATCATCGATACCCGGACCGCCGGCGAGATCGACGGCAGCGACCTTCGACGCGTGGCGCGAGGTGGTCACATTCCGTCGGCCATCGGCATCCACTGGGAGGACACGCTCGAAACGCGACAGCGAACCTTCAAGCCGGCGGAGGATCTGCGTGAGCTCTTCGAGGGGCGCGGCGTCGACGCCGCCGACCCGGCCATTCTCTACTGTGCCGTCGGGGCGCGGGCATCGCACGAACTCTTCGTGATGCACCTGCTCGGCTACGACTCGTTGAAGCTGTATCTCGGGTCGTGGCGAGACTGGGGGAATCATGGAGAGCTCCCGATCTCGTCCGAACCGACTCCGCACGAACCGCCGCGCTGATCCGCCGCCGCGCGTCGGTACAGTGCCCCGGCTCGGCCCTGGCCGTGGCCGCGGAGCGCGACCGGGACCTGACCAGGACCTGAACAGGACCGGACCAGGTCCCGGCATGACGGCCCCCGAGACGTCTGCTCCGCGACCCCGCTTTCTGCTGGCCTGCCAGGCAACGGGATGATACCGTGCCTTCGCCAACCGCAGGCTCGCCGGCTGACCGAGGAGATCGCGCCGGATCGCATCGAGATCGCGTTACACCTCCGCCGACGTCCGACGCATCGCGGCGACTGGCAAGAAGGTCGCGATGATTGGGATCGAGAACGCCTATCCCGTCGGCCTCGACCTCTCGAACATCGCGAAGTTTCAGGAGCTCGGTGCGCGCTACATGTCCCTGGCCCACAACGATCATAGTCAGTTCGCCGACTCGAAAGGAGCTCGAACCCGCGTTCGTCGGCGATGCTCGCCAGCAACGCCTGGTTGGCCTCGCGGTTGGCGGTTCTTGGCCGAGTGCAGGTAGCTCCGAAAGGCGACCGTCTGGACCAACCGGCTGCCGCGCAGTCCGACGACGAGCGCGACCTCACGGCGATCGCCAGCTGGGTGGCGCTCGACGTCGCCACCGGATACGAGACTCGCACGGCCGATCGGCTCGAGGCCGGCTTCCCGGGCTGGCAGGCGGACCGGTGGGGCAACTTGGTGCGACGTGTCGGGTCGGGTCGGCCACGTCGCGTGGTGGCCTGCGGGCTCGATCGACCGAGTTACGCGGCGAGCCAGATCACCGAGGATGGGTATCTCCGCGTGCACCGGATCGGGCGCGGATCGGCGCACCCCCTGTGGACCAGGCGCACGAGGCGCAGCAAGTCCGGGTGCTGACGGAGGCCGGACCGGTGGCCGGCGTCGTCGCCCGGAGCAACGGCCACTTCGCCGCACAACATCGAGACGAAACGGCCGTCGTCTCGGCCGACGATCTCTGGGTCGATGTGGGCGCCCGCTCCGCGCAGGAGGTCGCCGCCCTGGGCATCCGCTTGCTCGATCCCGTGACGAGACACCTGCCAGTCTGGACCCTCGCCGGGGAGGTCGCTGGACCGGCTGCGGGCGGACGCGCCGGGTGCGCCGCCGTGGCCACGGTTCCCGATGCGGCCGCGTCGACCGACGCCGCGGCGCGTGAAACGATCTTCGTGCTCAGCGCCCAGCACATGCTGGGCTGGGTCGGACTCAGCTCGATGCTCGCGCGCGGGGAACCGGTTGATTCGGTCGTGGTCGTGGGCCCCGGCGAGGAGGAGGCGTCGGTGCGGACGCCGGCGACCGATTCGCTCAGAGGCTTCGGCGTGGTCCGCCAGAGCCAGGGCATCGAGTCGATCACGTGGATCGCGCCTCAGGTCCGGTCGCCGGGCGCGATGCTGGAGGGTCTGACTCTGAAGAGTGGCGCGGCCATGCTCGAGGCGGTAGGACGTGCGCTAGACGTAGACGTCGCGAGCCGTTCATGGGTTGGAGCCCCTGCACGGCGAGATCTCGTGGACTCGACGGCTCACCCCGAGTTGGAGCCCGTCGCAGATCTCCTGACCCGCCTGATCGAGCGCCACGGCGTACCCGGTCACGAGTGGGCGGTCCGGCGCCTCGTGCTGGAGTCGCTCCCCCCGTGGGCGCTCGAGCGCGCCGAGGTCGACGACGTCGGGAACGTCACGGTGACGGTCGGCCCGGACGGCGAAGCGACCGTGTTCATGGCCCACATGGACGAGGTGGGCTACGAGGTCGCGGCGATCGCCAGCGATGGCGTCATCACTCTGGCGCGTCGAGGCGGGGCCGTGGATTCGGCCTGGGAGGGCCAGACCGCACTCGTGCACCTCGATCCACCGACCGCGCCGAGCACACGCTCCGGTGACGGTTCGGACCGCTCCCCTCGCTGGAAGGCGGCCTCCATAGACGCCTCCGCACCACCACCACTCCGCGGCGTCTTCCTCACCCGAGATGAGGCAACAGAGAAGAACCCGGGGACGCTGCGGGCATGGTTCGGCCTCGATGGGGCCGAACTGGAGTCCCGCGGTGTGGCGGTCGGTTCGGCGGTCACGAGCTACAAGGAAGGACTCCGCATCGGCCCAACGCGCTTCACCGCGCGAGCGCTGGACGATCGGGCCGGGACCACCGCTCTCCTGATGGCGATTCGGGCCATCGATCCCGATCAGTTGCAGGGCCGCGTCGTGTTCGCCTGGTCCGTGCACGAGGAGGGCGGGCTCAGGGGCGCCGCGGCCATCGCACGTCGCCTCGGCGGGTCCGCCCGGCGAATCTTCAGCGTGGACACGTTCGTCTCATCCGATACGCCCCTGGAGTCTCCGCACTTCGCCTACGCGCCGTTGGGAGACGGTCCCGTGCTCCGTTCGATCGAGAACTCGAGCGTCGCTCCCGTCGCCGAACGTGAGCGGGTGATCGGAATCGCCAGAGGGGCCGGCATTCCCCTGCAGATAGGCCTCACACAGGGCGGGACGGATGGAACCACGTTCACCTTCTGGGGCGCGCCGAACGCCGGGCTTTCATGGCCAGGCCGCTACAGCCATTCGCCAGGCGAAGTCCTCGACCTGCGGGACCTGGCGAACCTGGCGCAACTCATAACGGCGGTGGCGATGGCGCCCGAGTAGACGTCCGAAGCAACCACCAGACATCCGAGCTGAATGACTGGATCAACACCGCGAGCGCGATCGCGGCCATCACTCCCGCTGCCGCTGCTGGGACGACCGGCCCAAGGCAGACGAGCAGCGCTACGCCCTGGATCACGCAGACCGTCTGGCGCCACACGCTAGAGGGTAGTGCGGCCTGCAACGCCGACCAGATCCAGCCGGCCATCACGAAGAGGTACCGCAGCAAGCCGATCAAGAGCACCCAGGCGCCGACCCTGCCGGTCAGCCACACGAGGGTCGCGAGAGCCAGGATCAGCACGGCGTCCAGTTCCATGTCGAATCGCGCACCGAACGCACTGCCACCGCGCCGACGAGCCACCCAGCCGTCGATACTGTCTAGGACTAGCGCGATGGTCGAAAGGCCGATGATCCACCAACGGGCGACGTCCGTAAGCTGGTCCGGATGCCGCACGAGCGCGACCACGGGCAAGACCAGCAACGCCCGCCCGAGTGTGACGCGGTTGGCCGCACCAAGGCCCCGCCCGGGCAGGCCCTCGGGCACGAACCACAACACGAGCGTGGCAAGCGCGCCGTACAGCAACCCCGCCTGGCCGAGATAAATCATCGGGAGGCCGATGACCCGCGCGGTGGCCACGGCCACCAGGAACAACGGTAAGCATCCGAACGCCAGATCGACGCCGACCCAGGCCCGGGAACGACGAGCCGGCGGCGTGGGCTGGTGAGGAAGACCGGTCATGCGGTATCGTGCGTCTCGAAGAGATCGAGACGACCATGTCGGAGCCTACCACCGCTCGGCAGTTCTGGGTCCAGGCACCCGGACGCGGAGAGATCCGGAGTGTCGAGCTCCCACCGCCGCGACCGGATGAGGCGCTGGTCCGAACGCGCTACTCAGGCATCAGTCGCGGCACGGAGTCGCTGGTCTTCCGGGGCGAAGTGCCTGAATCCCAGTATCAGGCCATGCGGGCGCCGTTCCAGGAAGGGGAGTTTCCCGGGCCGGTCAAATACGGGTACGCGAGCGTCGGGGAGGTCCTCGAGATCGAGGCCGGCCCGCATGTCGAGGGTTCCGCCGTCTCGACAGATACCCTCCTCGGCCGCACCGTATTCTGTCTGCATCCGCACCAGGACGTGTACCGAGTGCCGGCGGGCGCGTTGACCGTTGTCCCGAACGACGTGCCTGCCGAGCGAGCCGTACTGGCAGCCAACATGGAAACAGCCGTGAACGCAGTCTGGGATGCGCTGCCCACGGCTGGCGATCGCGTCATCGTCATCGGGGCAGGTGTGGTCGGGCTGCTCATCGCGTGGCTCTGCCGACAGGTTCCAGGTGCGGCTGTGACCCTCGTTGACGTCGATCCCACGAAACGATCGGTGGCCGAGCAGCTGGCCGTACCATTTCGGACCGAACCGCCGCCCGAGCGGAATGCCGATCTGGTCATACACGCGAGCGGCGACCCCGAGGGGCTGCGTTCGGCGCTTCGGATTGCGGGTATCGAGGCCACGGTCGTGGAGGTGAGTTGGTACGGCAACCGGAGTGTCTCACTGCCGCTGGGCGAGGACTTCCACGCTGGGCGCCTGACCCTCCGCAGTAGCCAGGTAGGGCGCCTCGCCGCTCACCGAACGCCGCGCTGGGACACAGCACGGCGAATGCGTTTGGCGCTCGAACTCCTCCGGGAGCCGAGCCTCGACGCGCTGATCACGGGGGAGAGCGCCTTCGACGATCTGCCGAGCGTCCTGGCACGGCTGAGCTATACACCTGGCCCGCTGTGCCACCGGATTCGGTACTCCTAGAGCCCTACGGCCCCTCGCCAGCTTCGCACAGGGGCAAAATGACGTCCGTAGGATGGACCGTGGCTAACGGCCTTGCGAGTCGGGCTCGCTGGCGGAGTACGAGCTGGCCGGCACGGTCTCCTCCCACAGATGCTCGGCGAACCACTCGAGGTTTTGCTCCATGGCCGCGCGAGCCGCTTTCGGCTTGTTGAGACCGTGCCCGAAGCCCTTGAACACGACTAGTCGGACCGGCACGTCCTGATCTCGAAGCCCCTGGTACAGCTCGAAAGCATTCGGCAACGGCACGCGTCTGTCATCCTCGCCGTGCTGGATGAGCGTGGGGGTATTGGCGTTCTTGATGTAAGTGATCGGTGACGTCTTCGCGTAGATCTCCGGATCGTCCCAGGGGTCGGCCTTCAGATACTGCCGAGTGAACGGATGGATATCCGTGTTGACGTAGTAGGTCATCCAGTCTGAGATTCCGGCGCCGACGGAGATGGCCCGAAACCTGGAGCTCTCGGCCGTCGTGAGAAAAGCCGAAATGTAACCCCCTTGGCTCCATCCCATCGCGCCCACACGGGCTTCGTCGGCGATCCCCAGCTGGACCAGGTACTCGATGCCCGACACGACGTCCCAGGCGTCGCCGACGCCAAGGTTACGCACATTCAGCGACCGGAATGCCTCACCGTATCCTTCGCTGCCGCGATAGTTCGGCTGCAGCACGACCGCGCCCTTCGCGAGCCAGATGTCGATCGGGTAGACGCCCGACGTTCCGACCTTCGCCGCCCTCGACGTGCCGGTCGGCCCGCCATGGATGACGACCAGCAACGGGTAGCGCCTCCCCTCGACGAAGTCGGCGGGCTTGTGGAGCACGCCTTCGATCGTCGTGTCGTCCCGGCTCTGCCATGAGACGAGCTCTCGCGTACCCAGGGTCCAGCCCTCCACGCTCTCACCCAGACGACTGAGTCGTGTCGACTCCATCGTCTCCACCGGCGCCGCGAAGATCTCCGGATAGACAGTGGCCCCAGCGCCGACGTAGGCAACAGTGGCAAAGTCCCTGCTGAAGCTGAACGCCGACACGTCCAGGCCTCCAGGCGACTGCAGCTGCGTGGCCGACCGGGTCTCGGGTGCAAGTCGATACAGCGATCGCCGGGTTCGCTCAGCCACCCTGAGGTAGATCCCTCTCGGCGCCCAGGTCACGACACGAGGGTTTTCGGGTCGCTCGCCGGACACAACCACGGGCGCTCCGCCCGTCGCCGGAACCACGGCGATATCTCTGTTCCGGTAGTAGAAGAAGGGCTCAGCCATCGCGGACTCGAACGCAATACGCGAGCCGTCAGGCGACCATACTGGATTGGAGTCTGGCCCCGATTGCGTGACCAGCGGCCGCATGCTGCCATCGGAGACGCCAACGATCGAGATGTCCGCCGATCCCGAGCTCGACGGGTCGCCGTCTCTGCGATGATCGAAGGCAATCATCGCGCCGTCGGGTGACCAACTGAAGCGACCGACGAAGAAGTCTCCGCTGGTCAGTCGACGGGTCTCCTGACTCTCGACGTCCACGAGGAACAGGTGCTGCATACGCAGATCGGCGTCCTCGATCTCGAAGGCCCCGTAGCGCTCGTCCCTCGCCTTTCTCGCCTCCGACATCGGGTCGCGAGCACTGAAGGCCAGCGTGGCTCCGTCCGGGGACCAGGCGAAACGCACCACGCCCTCGTCGTGTTTCGCCACCTGACGCGCCTCGCCCCCGCGTGCGTCGATGAGAAACAGCTGGGCGCGGTCGTCGCGATCAGAAATGAACGCGATCGTATGGCCGTCTGGCGACCAGGCCGGGTTCCGACTCGATCGCCGCGCGTTGGTCAACTGCCGAGAGTTCCCGCCGTCGCGATCGACGAGCATGATTTCCGTCTCGTACGCGTCGGCGTCCCAGTTCGTCTCCCGCACCGTGTAGGCCACACGAAGACCATCGGGCGACATCGCCGGGGATCCGACCCGGCGGAGCGTGATCAGCTCATCGACCGTCGGGGCCCTTCCGGACTCGGCCGGCAGGGCTTGGCCCGCCGTTGCCGGCAGCGACGTCAGCGAAATGAGCAGCGCCGCGCTGCCGCCGAGCCATGTGTGCTTGAGCATGATGGTCCTCTCAGGAAAGGTAGTTTCCGTCGGACGCTCGATATGTCTGCGTGGGTACGATCCGCGCCGACCCCGGGCCGGCGGGGTCCGCCCGCTACGGATTCCAGGTCGCGATCTCCGCCAGGTCGACCGTTCGGTCGTTCGGGTCGCGCTGGAGGCACGCGCGAAGGAACTCGCGTACATCCGGGTCACTGCATTCCGAGACGGGCGGATGCCAAGCGTCATGCCGCTGCCGGACCTCGGCCACGTCGCTGGTGTCGATCAGGTCGTGCCCGGTCAAGAGCCTCCAGGCCGTGCAACCCAGCGAGAACAGATCGGCCGCCGTGCCGGTACGCTCGCCGCGGAGCTGCTCCGGCGCGATGTATCGGGGCGTCCCCGCGACCATGCCCTTCACATCGCCGTCAATCGGGTTCGCGAGGCCGAAATCCGTTAGCTTGACGCGGCCATGCCGTGTCAGCATCGCGTTGGACGGCTTGACGTCCCGATGCACGACATCGTGCGCGTGCGCGTAGGCCAGCGCCGCAGCCAGCTGGCCCACGATCGGACGGACATCGACCAGCGGTAAGGCGCCTCGGTGCTGCACGATGTGCTCGAGGCTCACACCATCGCAATACTCCATCACGATGAAATACGAGCGAAAGGCCCGAAAACGTCCTCTCATCCGAACGATGTTGGGATGATCGAACGACTCGACGATCTGGGCCTCGCGTCGAAACAGGGCAAGCGCGCGACTGTCGAACACCAGCCGGTGGCTCATCATCTTGAGCGCGACTCGTTCGCCCGTCTGCAACTGTTCCGCCTGGTAGACGATGGCCATGCCGCCGCGACCCAATCGGCGCAGAATCCGGTAGTTGCCCAGCGTCTTGCCGGCCAGGACGTCATGGTCGACCTGGCCCAGGCGGTCGGCCAGCAATTGCGTGAGCACACGGCTGATGACCGGATACCTGGCCGCGAGGTCGTCGAACCGCGTAAGGGGAAGAAACTGCGCCGTCACACGTCCGACGGCGACAACGTCCGCGGTCCGCGGCTCGTCCGTCACGAGCGCCATCTCACCGACCACGTCGCCAGCACCAGCGACAGCAACGACGTGAGGAACACCGGCGGCGTCGGCCGTCTGGATTTCGACCCGACCGTCGGTGATCAGGAACAGGCCGTCTCCCGGTTCTCCCTGACGCATGAGGGATTCGTGCGGGTCGAACGCGCGCGGCTCGAGCTCCTGCTCGACCTCGGCAATCAGCGACAACGGCAGTCGCGAGAACGGTTTCGAGCTGCCCAGGCCTGGCGTCCGTCGACCGGCGTCGACCCCGGAGACCATCGACGGCTCGCGCTCTGGTGCCCGCTCGAGCGCAAGTGATGTAAGCGCTAACTCTGCCGACGGCCCCGGTCGAATGGCTCCCGGCGCCGGAGGCGCCGGGGCGGTGCTGGTCGATGGATCCGGCCGGTCACTCGCGTCGAAGGCCGATGTCCCTTCGAGGTCCGGACTCCCGAAACGGTCACGCAGACGAGCGGCGAATGTTGGGAAACGGTCACACAGTTCACGCAGCGCCAGCGCCTTCGATACCGCGGCGCCGGCCGCCTGTCGTCGGAGATACTCGTGCTCGACGAGCTCCCATTCGAAGTCCTCGACTCCCGCCTGAGCGGCTGCGTCGCCCGCTCCATCGACCAGTCGTCGAAGTGCTCGACAGTAGGCCTCCGCGGGCAGTTCCCACCCGCGATCCCAGCGATGATGCTGATCGACGAGGAAGACGTCCGTGCAGTCGCGCGGTGTGAGGCTCTCGGCACTGTCGACGAAGCCAATCGCGTCAGGCGACGACGGGGAAGAGATCCAGCTCGTGTGGAACTGTGCCGCCACAGGACGAGCCAGTAGTGCATCGACCACCTGGGAGCCGAGCCGGCGCTCGGAGGCGCCTGGTTCGTGAGTGGATTCAGGCGTGTCGCTGGTCATCGTGAATCAGACGCTGGAAGCCGGACTCGGTCGGTCCCGCTCTGCAACCCGCGGCGCGGTGCCGATGGCCGCAGGAGATACGACCCGGACGCTGATATGGACGACGCCAGTCAGTATGCCTCGATTTGATGCGAGAATCACGAGTTTCCGAATCAGTCCCTCTGGAGCCTCCGTGAGTGTGGTAGAAGATGCTTAGACCCTGGGAGACGCCAATCGTGTATAGCCTCAACGTCCGCGAGCACTTCATGATCACTCACAGTCTGCAGGGCGAAGCGTTCGGCCCGGCACAGCGACTTCATGGTGCGACGTACGTCGTCGATGCCACGTTCAGGCGGTTGAAGCTGGACCCGGATGGGCTGGTCGTGGATATCGGACGCGCAGGCGACCAGCTCCGCGGGATCTTGGCGGAGCTGAACTACCGGAACCTGGACGACGTCCCGGAGTTCGCCGGGGCGAACACCACCACGGAGTTTCTGGCTCGTGTCGTCTACGATCGTCTCGCCCAGCTCGTTCACGATGGCCAGCTCGGCGAGCACGCCCGAGCCTTGTCGTCGATCCGCGTGACCCTGAGGGAATCCCACGTGGCCTGGGGCAGCTACGAAGGCGAGGTGTGACGCGTCAGAGATCCACGTCGTCGTGCCTGGAGCACTCGCTCAGCAGACCGGCGGCTACATCTACGACGCTCGCATGGTCGCCGGGCTGCGCGGCCTCGGCTGGCATGTCGTGGTGCACGAGCTGGACGGGGAGTTCCCCGACCCGGATGCTCGCGCTCGAGAGTGCCTCGTCCGGACGCTGGGCGAGCTGCCCGACCGGGCGCGTGTTCTCGTCGATGGTCTGGCGACGAGCGCATCGCCTGACGAGCTCCGGCGCCATGCTGACAGGCTTCGGATCCTGGCGCTGATCCATCATCCGCTCGCAGACGAGACGGGGTTGGAGCCAGCACAGCGAGATCGCTTCGAAACCTTGGAGCGGGAGGCCCTGGCGCTGTGCGCCGGCGTGCTCGTGACGAGCGAGTTCACCGCCTCCAGGATGCGGCACTACGGCGTTCCGTCGACGCGTGTGCGCGTCGTTCGACCGGGCACGAACCGTGCGCCAGTCGCTCGCGGACCAGCGCCCGGCGAACCGCCGCGGCTGTTGTGCGTCGCGTCAGTGACGCCGCGGAAAGGGCAGGACGTGCTGGTGCGAGCGCTGGCGCGGCTTCGAGCGATGCCCTGGGTGTGCATCTGCGCCGGGAGCCTGACCCGCGATCCCACGTACGCGCGCTTGGTTCGTCAGAACGTCACCGACGCCGAACTCACCGAACGAATACGCTTCGTGGACGAGTGCGACCCGGAGACGCTCGCCGATCTGTACGACTCGAGCTCGGTATTCGTGCTGGCGTCACGGTACGAGGGATATGGCATGGCTCTCAGTGACGCCCTTGCCAGAGGTCTACCGATTGTGAGCACGACCGGCGGGGCGATCCCCCACACGGTGCCGCCGGACGCCGGCATTCTGGTGCCCCCTGGGGACGACGAGGCCCTGGCAAATGCCGTCGCCTCGCTACTGGCGAAAGAGCCTGCCGGCGCCACGGACCTCACCACGGGCGGGTGCCGACGACGCGCCCGCTTGGCTAGAGCGGCACGGCAACACGCGAGAAATCTGCCGGATTGGGAAGCTGCCGTCCTGGCGTTCGCCGGCGCCATCATCGCTCTAACCGACTCACGAAGGGTGAACCACGTCACCGATGTCCTGTGACGACGTCTTCGGCGCCGACTGGCTGGCGCTGCGCGAGCCGGTGGACCATCGGTCGCGCAGCGCGGGCCTCCTCGCGCCACTCGTCCACGCCTGGCGGACTCGTGGCTGGTCTCGTGTGCTTGACGTCGGGAGCGGGACAGGTTCGAACCTTCGGTACCTGACATCGAGCCTACCCGGCCCTCAGAGCTGGACGCTACTCGACAAGGATGGTGACCTGCTCGAGCGCTTCGAACCGCCGACCGACGAACGCGTGCGCACCGTCCGATGCCAGCAAGGAGACCTGCTCGACGCCGGCCTGCGCGACGCAGCGTCCGCCGACCTGGTGACCGGCTCGGCCCTGCTCGATCTAGTCTCTGAGGACTGGCTTCGCCGGCTGGTGCAAGTTTGCTTCGCCGCATCGTGCGGCGTCCACTTCGCCCTGACCTACGACGGTCGAATCGCGTGGACGACGGGCGACGGCGCCAAACGTCCTGAACAGGCCGAACGCGAATGTCAGGCGGATTCGGAGTTGGTCCGGAGGGCCGTGAATGCCCATCAGCGGCGGGACAAGGGGCTCGGGCCTGCGCTGGGCCCGACGGCGGGACCGACCGCCAAGGCGGCATTGCAGGCGGCGGGGTATGACACCTGGCTGCATGACAGCCCGTGGCGCTTGGGCCCTCGCGACGCCGAGCTCGCGCTGGCACTCGTCGAAGGCTGGGAGCAGGCCGCACTGGAGCAGGTCATCGATTCTTCCTCCGTCGAGCATCTCGGACCACCGGACTCCTCTCGCCGCATCCGTGCCTGGGCGAGGAATCGTCGACGGATCATCGCCGACGGCGCCTTCGGGCTGACGGTCGGCCATGTCGATCTACTGGCCCTGCCGCCGGAGACTGTTTGACGTCCGCATGGCCGATGCTCCGGCTGGTGGTCAGCCTCGGCGCGCTGATCGGCCTGGGGTGGCACCTGGATGCAGCCGCTCTGGCCTCACGGCTGCTGACGTTGCAGCCCGAGTGGGTCGCCGTGGGCCTGGTGATCTCGGTGGTCCAGGTTGCAGCGTCCGCGTGGCGCTGGCGGTTCACGGCGGGGCGACTCGGAATCGATCTTCCGTTCCGCGACGCACTTCGCGAGTACTACCTGGCGACATTCCTTAATCAGGTGCTACCGGGAGGCATCGCGGGCGATGCCTCCAGGGCGTGGCGCCACGCCAGCCGTCTCCAGCGCATCGCCGCATCGCCGGGACCGGCCGTTCGGGCCGTCATCCTGGAGCGCGCGTCCGGACAAGCCCTGATGACGGTGGTCGCGATCGTATCCCTCCAGCGCCTGCCGGTCGCTCATGAATCGTTAGCTTGGGACGTGGCACGGTGGACGGTAGCGGCGCTCGCCGCGGTCGCCACCGGTCTGGTCCTGGTCGCGGTCCGTGGCCGCCCGCGAACGAGCGCGTCGTTCGGGGGCCGGATGCTGCTGGACACACACGCGGCTCTGCTGTCCCGCTCGGCCTTTCCAGCACAACTCGGCAGCTCCGCTCTCGTGGTCGGCACCTACATCGCGACGTTCCTGGTCGCCTCGCGCGCGGTGGGCGTGATAACTCCGGTGACCACGCTGCTCCCGCTCGTCGGGCCCGTTCTGCTCGCCATGCTCCTGCCCGTCAGTATCGCCGGATGGGGCGTGCGCGAGGGTGCGGCGGCACTGCTCTGGGGAGCGACTGGCCTTCCGGTCACGGACGGGGTCGTGGTCTCGCTGGCCTACGGTCTACTTACGCTGGTGTCCAGTCTACCGGGAGCCCTCGCGCTGCTGGGTGTCGGCGGTTCGCGACCCCGGGTGAACCGGGGTTGCGGAGCCGAGGCCACCCCGAGGGAGGTTGACGCGTGATGCGTGATGCGTGATGCGTGATGATCGACGTATGCGAACAACGTTGGACATCGATGCCGACGTGCTGCAGGCAGCCAAGGAGCTTGCGGTTGCTCGTCGTCTCACCGCGGGTCAGGTGCTGTCGGGCCTGGCTCGGTCAGCACTCGAATCATCGACCCGCGTGCGAAAGCGCAACGGTGTCCCGGTGCTGCCGCGCCGCCCGGCGGGCTCGCCGCGAGCGACAATGGCGCTGGTCAACGGGCTCCGCGACGACGCATGAGCGGACCCGCGCTGCTCGACTTCAACCTGCTGATCGCCCTGTTCGACCCAGACCACATCCATCACGAGCCGGCCCACAACTGGTTCGCCGACAACCACCGCCACGGCTGGGCCACCTGCCCCGTTACCGACAACGGATTCGTTCGCATCCTCGCCAACCCGGCATGCGGCAGCGCCATGCCGCGAGCGGCCGAGCTGGTATCGCGGCTCCACAGGTTCTGCCGGAGCCCGAACCATCAGTTCTGGCCCGACGAGATTTCGCTGCGCGACGAGACACGGTTCCACCGCAGGGTGGTCGGTGGCTACCGGCAGCTGACCGACATCTATCTTCTGGGACTGGCGACGCACCGGAAGGGCCGACTGGCGACATTCGACCGGACCATACCCGTCGACACGGTCGTGGGGGCTAGCGCGGCCACGCTCGCCGTCGTGCCGCCCGTGTGACTCGGCAGGACTCTAGTCCTGACCGCCAGATGGTGCTTGGCGCAGATGCAGATCGAAGAGGATGTCGTCGCCGAGGCGGAAGTGGCGGCAGCGGGGCCGAAGTGCCTGATCCAGTGACTGAATCGGCTCGAGAGTCAGGGCCGGCCGGCCGGAACCGATGAGGAGCGGCGCGACGGTGACGTGCAGCCGATCGAGGGCGCCGGCCTGCAGGAAGCGCGATACGGTGACGCCACCTCCCTCGACCAGGACCCGACGATAGCCCTCGCCCCGCAGCGCCTCGAGGATGGCCATCGGCGCGAAGCCGGCGTCGCCGATCAGCGGCAGGGTCAAAATGTCGCCCTCGAGGAGCGGATTCGACCGACCGGCCGCCGCGCGCCGGACGACCATGGTGCGCGCGGAGCCGTCGCGGAACACGCGCCGATTCCCGCCCACGCGATCGTCGGGGTCGAGCACGACGCGGACGGGGTTCTCGCCCTCGACCTCCCGTACGGTGAGCTGAGGGTCGTCCGCGGCGACGGTCCCGGCCCCCACGATCACGGCATCGACCAGCGCGCGAAGCCGGTGCAATCGCCGTATGTCGGCCGGGCCGGTGACATAGTGCGAGTGGCCGCTTGCGGTGGCGATGCGACCATCGAGGCTCTGACCGGTCTGGCCGATTGCCAGGTCGGGCTGCAGACCCAGGGGTAGATACAGTTCCAGAACGTCGCGCGCCTCGTCGGTCACGGCCCCGGACGTCTCCCACCGGCCAGAGGGGAGAACCTTCAGCCAGACATCGGACCGCGAATCGTGGTAAACGTAGACGGGTAAATTTCCGGTATCAGACCGAGAGACCGCGCGAACGAGGTCCCAGGCCGTGCGGTCGTCGATCGGAGTACTCCCGGCGGTTCCTTTGTCAGCCACGACAATGCTGCACACTAGCATGTACCAGGCGGAACGCGGTTTCTTCGAGTTGGGTCGGGGACGCGCCCTCCATGTGACCCCCCCCGCCACCGACGACCCGGGGCTCGGCCTGCTGATCGCCGCGGTCGAGGGTCTGGGCGACGAGACCGTGAGACAGCTCCGGAGCCTCGGCGGGGGCTGTCTTCGTCTCGCGGTGACTCATCACCGCGCTCGAGCCACCGGTCTGGCCAACGGTGGGCGTCCCCGCGCCATGAGCCTGGCGTTGCCGAGCGACGTGGGACCCGACGAGATTCTGCGCCTGTCGAGCGCCGCCGGCACCCCGACGGGCCTTCTGGATGCGCGAGAGGCCTCGATTCCGGAAGTCGGCGGACTGCGATTGGCGCGGCTGGGCCGGCTGCTCCCGGCGATCGTGAGCGCGCCTGTAGGCGGGACCCCGTCGTCTGATCTCCGAGCCGCGCTGCAGAACGGCGACATCCTGACGGTGACCACAGCGCAGATCGAGGCCATGGCCAGCAACGCGCAAATCGAGGTCGTCCACGTCAGCGAGGGACCGGTACCGCTCGAAGGAGCCGAGGATGCCAGGCTCATGCTGTTCCGCGAGGCCAACGGCATCCTGGAGCACGTCGCCGTGCTGATCGGCGATCGGGACAGCTGGCCGGATCCGGTCCCCGTGCGGATCCACTCGGCCTGCCTGACGGGCGATGTCCTCGGAAGCTTGCGGTGCGATTGCGGCGAGCAGTTGCGCGGCAGCCTCCGGGCGTTCGCTAGCGCAGGTGGCGGGGTCCTCGTCTATCTGGCGCACGAGGGTCGGGGCATCGGACTGGCGAACAAGCTCCGCGCCTACACCCTCCAGCAGCGGGGACTGGACACGGTCGACGCGGATTGCACGCTGGGCTTCGGCGCGGACGAGCGGCACTACGACGCCGCAGTCGAGATGCTGCGGCACCTCGGCATCGCTCGCGTCCTGCTGCTGACCAACAACCCGCACAAGGTTCGCGCGGTGCGAGAGAGCGGAATCCTGGTGATGGATCGTCAGCCACTCTACGGCACGTTGAATCGACACAACCTGCCGTACGTCGAGGCGAAAGCGAACCGCGCAGGACACTGGCTGTCGGAGATGCTCTACGGGCCGGCGCCCGCCAAGTAGGCGTTTCATCCCTCTCGAGCGGACCGATCGGGCCGCCTGCTCGCACGTCAGCTCAGACGCTCCAGCGGGAACGCCTGCGCCTCCCGGATCACCTCACCAAGCGCCTCGCCGTAGTGTTCCACCAAGCGCCGGCCCATGGCGGCATCGGCAAGCCGCGCGTCCCCGGTCACGCCCGTTCGGCTGAGGTCATCGGCCAACCACGAAAAGGGGGCCTGGCCTTCCGGGCCGAGGCGACTCAGCGTGCCCTCGAGATCGTGACCGAGCGAACGCGAATTCTGGACACGGTCGCGGCGCACGAGGTCGGGTCGGAGGTGCAGCATCATGGCCGTCTCCACCGCTCCACCGTGCAACCCGTGGCGCCACTCGTCGGTCGGCAGGTTCACATCGTCGGGTGGAGTGAAACGGAAGTAGCTGGCCTTGACGACGAGCAGGCGGTGCTCGGCCCGCAACCTCAGTCCTGCCTGATCCATGACCGCCCGGTTCCCGCCGTGACTGTTGCTCAGCACGAGGCGACGGACGCCGCACTGGGCCAGGGCAACGCCATGTCGATAGATCACTGCAGCAAGCAACTCGTGGTCCAGGCTGACGGTGCCGGGCCATCGCTCGTGCTCGCGGCTTGCTCCCACCGTGAGCGGAGGCAGCACCCAGGCCCCGACATCATCCGGCAGATTGCGAAAGGCAGCGGCTAGCAGCCCCATGCCGATCTCGAGATCCGTGGACAGGGGCAGATGAGGACCGTGCTGCTCGATGGCCGCGAGCGGTAGAATCACCACCGGGTCGCTCGCGGCAAGGTCCCGCACGTCCGTCGTGGTCATGGTTTCCCAGAGGCGGATCGGCGTGTCGGTCATGCTCGGCTCGTCGCGTGTCACTCCGTCGCTGGTTGGTCGCTGAGGCGCGCGTAGAGATCGCCGGACGGAATCCCGGCAGCGCCAGCGCGAATCCACTCGGTGATGCGGTCGCCGGTGACCCAATCGTCGAACTCGAATCGTCGTCGCTCGCCCGGCACCGCATTGAACTGGTAGCGGCCAAGCACTTCGAGCCGACGCACGCAGTCGATCGCCACGTCCAGGGCACCCGCGACGAACTCGATCGAGAGGCCACGAACCGGACGACTGAGCCCCGCTAGGACCTCCGCCTCGTGGCCCTCCACATCAATCTTGCAAAAGCTTGGCTGGCCATAGGCCTCGATCAGGGCGTCCAGCGTGACGACCGGGACCTCGACCGTAACATCCCATCGAACGTTCCGGAAGCTCCGGTTCACCGCTGGGATCGTCCGCGTCCATTCAGTTGCCAGCGTGGCGACCGTCGGATGGCGATGGCTGATCGCCAGAGTCGCGGTGCCGGCGGCTCGACCCACTGCCTCGGCTCGCACCGTGATCCTCTGATCTCGACCCACCAGCCGGCGGAGCCAGGCCGCCACCCGCGGCTGCGGCTCGAACGCAACGACCCGGCACCCAAGCGCCGCGAACGCCACCGAACGGTCGCCGAGGTGGGCACCCACGTCGAACACCAGGTCCCCGGGTTGCACCATCGGCCGGTAGAGTCGGCGAAGCCCCCGCTGGCGGCCGGGCCGTCGGTAGACGATCAGAGAACACAGCAGGCCCCACGCGTCACCCACCGCAGGCTCCCTCATGGGTCGGTCGGTGACGTCAGCGTTGACGCCGGCGCCGTAGCAGGATGAGTCGGACTCGCGCTGAACGCGCGCACGAACCAGTCGCGAAAGGCATCCATGCCAGGCGGCGCGCGGTCGAGGTTGGGGAGCGCCCCGGGCTCGAAGCCCCAGTGGAGAAACGGTTGCACCAGGCCGGGATCGCCGCTGATGACGTGCACGGGCACGGCGTGGCTCGCGTCTTCCCCCGTGATGACCGGCGCGGCCTGATGGTCGCCGAGGACGATCAGCAGCGTGCGATCGTCGACGTAACGCTCGGCGTATCCGGTCATCGCGTGGATCGCATAGTCGACCGACAGCGCGTAGTGCTGCCGAATCCGGTCGGAGTCCTGCCACAGGTCGGACGGGCGCTCTCCGGCATGCTCCCACGGCGCGAAGATCGCGCCATCACCAATGGCTTCCCAGTCGTCCAGCACGGGCAGGATCGGCGTCCATGGCGCGTGGCTGCTGATCAGACCGACCTGGGCGAACACCGGCCGTGAATCGCCGGGGGCGCGGCGCCGGGCGACGCGCTGGAGGAACGACCAGGTGAATTGGTCCGGCATCGTGACCCAGTTCAACGGTGGTCCTGCGTAGTCGATCTCGCCGTGCGCGAGGATCCGATCGTACCCGAGCCGCTCGCCCTCAGGCCACGCCAGCGTGATGGCCGGCATCACCGCGACGGTGCGATACCCGGCGCTCCGGAAGTCGTCGATGAGCGTCTGTCGACCGGCGGCGAGCAGTAGATCGTATCGCAGCTGATTGTCCAGCCAGGCGCCGCTGAGCAACGATCCGTGCGAGAACCAGGACTGGCCGCCCTGGGTCGGGGCCATCATCGTGCCGCTCGCAAGGTGCAGGCCGGCCGCCGCCATGCGCCCGGCCAGCTCGTCGAGCCGCGGCCGTATGGTGGCCGCATAGGGCGCCTCGCTCACGGCCGCGACCCCGTAGGACTCGACGAAGGCCAGAAGCACATCCCGATGCTCGAGCAGATCCAGAAGCCCGGGTACGTCGGCATAACTGTCGGGCGTGGCAGCGAGCTCGGCATCGAATCGCTCCCGTTCGTCGATCATCCGGAGAAAGTGCCGGGTCTGCTCGGCGGCGACCTGCACTCCCGGCATCGAGAGATGCGGCGCGAGGAAGGCCTCGGCAGGTCCCACGAGCCAGACGCCGGACATCCCGACCAGGCTCATCCCGATCGCGCGGGTGAACCGCTCCTGACGCGCCATGGCAGCCGTCGATAGGAGGACGGCGAGGAGCCACGTGACCGCGACCGCCCCGGTCGCCGCGCCCGCCATGGCGACCGTCGCGGCCAACGAGCCAAGCGTCCCTGTCAGCAGGCTGTGAACCGAGCTCAGCAGATGCAGGTCCAAGTAGAGGTTGAGAGGACGCGCCAGGCTTTGTCGGGTGGCGGCGTCCCCGAAGGCGAGGAGGCTCAGCAGCACCACGACGACCGCCGCCACCACAGCCAGCACCGACGTCCACCGGCGCGCTGGCAGTAGAGAGAACAGGCCGATGATGAGGCACGTCTCGAGCGCAAGCCAGCTGGGCCCCAGGCCGCCCATCCGCACCCATCCGGGCGCCAGCAACAGGACGTTGACAAGCACCAGCGCAAACAGCAGACTCAAGATCTTCATCCGCCCGCTCATCCCAGTTTCTCTGCCCCTGAGTTCCTGAACCGTCATGACGCTCCGTCGCCGCCTCCTCACCGTCTCGATTGGCCTCCTGATCGGCACTGCGTGCGACTCCGCGCTCGAACCGAAAGCCACCCGGGACAGCCGCGACGCCGAACAAGCGTCATTAACCGGGCCACGAGCGGCGGTGGCATTGTCCACGACGTCGCGCGAGGCGGTTTCGCCGGCAAGCGTGTTCGAGCATGTCATCGAACGAGCTCGACGGCTGGCCCGGGCCGAGTATGCGCCGCCGGAGAGCCGCTTGCCGGATGCCTTGACGCGCCTCGACTACGACACGTATCGGCTCATCGCCTTTCGTCCGGAGGCGGCGTTGTGGCAGGACCGCGCGCGATTCGCGGTGCAACTCGTGCATCCTGGCTTCCTGTATCTGGAGCCGGTCCGAATCCACGAGGTGCGAGCTGACGGCGTCGTTCCACTGCGTCTCGACCCGACAATGTTCCACTATCGCGGCTCGGCGGTCCCGGTCGCCGACGTCGTCACACCGGAACTGGGCCATGCCGGATTCCGGGTATATTACCCGCTCTCGGGGGATGCGGGGCGGGAGGAGGTGGCCGTGTTCCTGGGCGCTTCCTACTTCCGCGTGCTCGGGCGCGGTCACGTGCACGGGCTGTCTTCGCGAGGCCTGGCGATCGACATCGGCCTGGACAGCGGTGAGGAGTTCCCGGTGTTTCGCGAATACTGGCTGGTTCGCCCCGAGCCGGACGCGGAAACGCTGACCTTCTACGCCCTGCTCGACAGTCCGTCGGTGACCGGCGCTTATCGTTTCGACCTCGAGGCGAGCCGACAGACCGAGGTGAGCGTCGAATCTCGTCTCTTCTCGCGCCGAGACGTCTCGAAGCTCGGCGTAGCACCCCTGAGTAGCATGTTTCTGTATGGTCAGAACCGGATTCCCACATTCGACGACTACCGGCCGCAAGTACACGACTCGGATGGCCTGATGATGCAGACCGCTGCCGGCGAGTGGATCTGGCGACCGCTCGGCAACGGGCCCGGGCTGCAGGTGACGTCGCTGCGTGACCATACCCCTCGAGGTTTCGGCCTCGTCCAGCGAGACCGCCGTTTCGACAGCTATCTCGACCTCGAGGCCAACTACCATCGCCGACCGAGCGAGTGGGTCGAGACGGGGGAGGGGGATTGGGGCAGCGGAGGAGTCGAGCTCTTGACGATTCCGACGGACTCGGAGTTCAACGACAACATCGCGGCGTACTGGGTCCCCGACGAGCCGTTCAGGGTCGGCACCGAGCGTCGCTTCCGGTACCGGCTGACCACGTTCGATGACCGTCTGGATGTCCAGACGCTTGCGCAGGTCGAGCGTACGCGCGTGGGGTGGGACGCGCTGCCGGGTCAACGTGAGCCTCCGCCGCGCAGCCAGCGGCAGTTCGTCGTCGACTTCGGTCGCGGTGACCGGCCGACGCTTGAGCGTGACCAACTGGCCGAGGCCGTCCTCGAGACCACGGCTGGTACGATTTCCGATCCGGTGGTGCAGCGCTTGCCGGATGCCACGGGCTGGCGAGCCACGTTCCGGCTGACGCCCGAGGGCGACCGTCCGGCCGACATGCGGCTGTATCTCGAGCTCGACGGCCAGAGGCTGAGCGAGACCTGGAGCTACGTCTGGTACCCGCGACGAGGCGAATGACTGTGGGGACGGTTCGTCGACCGAACGTAGGGGGCGGCGCGCGAGTGCCGCTGATCGGACTGCGTCGCGGACTGTTCTTCGCGCTCGTGGGCGGGACCACGCTTGTTGGGCTCGGTCTGATGCTCGACATCGTGCGCGATAGCGGCATCACCGCTCTGGAGATCGCCATCCTCGGGCTGTTCACAACGACGTTTGCATGGATCTCGGTCGCGTTCTGGAACGGCGCCATCGGGTGCGCCCTGATCATCCTGCGTCGCGACCCCGTCTGGCTGGCCAAGTACGAGTCATCGACGACTCCCACCACGCCGATCGCGAGCCGTGTCGCGGTGGTGATGCCAGTCCACTGCGAGGATCCCGTTCGCGTCACGAGCGGCCTGGCTGCGATGGTCCGCTCGCTCACCCGCACGGGTGAGGGTGACTGGTTCGACGTGCACCTGCTGAGCGACACGACGGACGATGTGATCGCGCGTCAAGAGGAGGCGGCGTGGACGACCCTGCGGCAGGTGCTGGGAGACCGGCCCGTCGGCCTGCACTATCGCCGACGTCCAGCCAATGTCGGTCGAAAGGCGGGAAACATCGCGGACTTCTGTCGGCACGCGGGCGACCAGTACGATTTCATGGTGGTGCTGGATGCCGACAGCATCATGAGCGGGTCGGCCCTCGTGCAGCTGGTCAGGGCCATGGAATCCAACCCGCGGGCGGGCTTGATTCAGACGGTGCCGATCCCGGTGCGCCAGTCGACGCTTTTCGGTCGCCTGCTGCAATTCGCGGCCTGCCTTTACAGCCCCGTCCTGGCAACCGGCCAGAGCTTCTGGCAGACCGACGCGGCCAACTATTGGGGCCACAATGCCATCGTTCGGTCTGCGGCCCTTCCCGCCTACTGCGATTTACCCGTACTCACCGGCCGACCTCCGCTCGGCGGGGCCATCCTCAGCCATGATTTCGTCGAGGCCGCGCTCGTGCGTCGGGCCGGCTGGCACGTCTTGCTGCTGCCGACCATCGGGGGCAGCTACGAGGAGGTGCCTGGCAACCTCCCTGATTTCGCGCGTCGCGACCGTCGCTGGAGCCAGGGCAGCTTGCAACACATGCGACTCGTGACGACCCGCGGGCTCCACCCCCTGAGCCGCCTGCATTTCGTGCTCGGAGCGATGAGCTACGTGTCCTCCGTGCTGTGGCTCCTGATGCTGCTGGCGAGCACGGCGTACGTCCTGCTGCCGAGCCTCAGCACCGATCCATTCATCGGCGGCCTCGAAATCCCACGGGGGGACGCACATGAGATTCTGCCGCTCCTGGGCATGACCGCCGTGCTGCTGTTCATGCCAAAGCTACTGGGCCTGATGCTGGCGCTGGTCCGCGATCGCACCCGATACGGGGGAGCGGTCCAGCTCCTGGCGGGCGCGTTGCTGGAGACAGCGTTCGCGGTGCTGGTCGCGCCTCTGATGATGCTGATTCACACACGGTGCGTCGGGAGCGTGTTGCTCGGACGCGACGTCCCTTGGCACCCACAGCGCCGCGGCGGGCGCTCGGTGGCCTGGTCCGAAGCGTGGCGCGAAACTGCCGGCGTCGTCATCACCGGAGTCGTGTGGGCAGCCGTCACGCTCTTCGCCAGCCCGGCGTTCTTTCTGTGGCTCACGCCGATCTTCGCTGGGCTTCTGTTGGCCACGCCGATCGTCCGGCTGAGTAGCGACCGGACCCTCGGCCTGGCGGCCCGTCGGGCCGGTCTCTTCCTGGTGCCCAGTGAGGTCGCACCGCCGCCCGAGCTCCGAGTCGCAGCGCTCGAACTCGGCGAGACCGTGGCCCCGCCGATCGAGCGCCCACTCGACGTCGGCTACACCACCGCGGCACCCTGAGGCTCAATCGCTTCCATCCGCCAGCATCTCCTTCCGGCGTCGAGTCCAGCGTTTGATCGCCGCCTCGCGGCGTTGGGCCGACGAGCGGTCGGGATGCTCCTCCTGCCACACGAGTCGCACGGGTCGACGGCCCGCCGTGTAACGAGCGCCGGTCCCGGCGTTGTGCTCGTGGATCCGCCGTTCGACGTCGGTCGTCACACCCGTGTACAGCGTTCCGTCGGCGCAACGGAGCAGGTAGCAGCGGTACATCGTCGGCGGATCTTCGCTCCAGGCGACGATATCATGCGGGACGCGACGAACCGATCACTCAGGTGGTACGACATGTTCTGCTCGATGGCACGGGTCAGAGTGGTTTAGTTCAGAGACATAGGTAACAAAACGTTCGGAGACATGGGTAACACTTTTCGGCATAGCTTCGTAGGAGGAATGCGATGCCGTGGCAAGGAGTATCTCCCATGGATTTCCGGGTGCAGTTCATCAGCGACTATCTGTCCGGGTTGGCCTCGATGACGGAGCTGGCCGAGCAGTATGGCGTGAGTCGTAAGACGGGCTACAAATGGGTGGCGCGGTATCGCGCCGAGGGGCCCGGTGGCTTGGCCGAGCGCTCGCGCCGACCGCACCGGTCGTCGGGTGTGGTGACGCCGGAGCTGGTGGCCGAGCTGCGGCGGGCGCACCAGCGCAAACCGCATTGGGGCGCGCGGAAACTGCGGACGTGGCTCCTCCGGCGGCGGCCCCTGGAGGCGTGGCCCAGTGCCTCGACGCTGCACGCCGTCCTGGTGCGGGAGGGGCTGGTGCGCCCGCGCCACGTCCGGCGGCGGGCTGTGGTGCCGGCTCCCGCGGGGGCGTTGCGGCCCGCGTCGGGCCCGAACGCGGTCTGGACGATTGACTGCAAGGGCCATTTTCGGCTGACGTCTGGGCAGCGCTGTTACCCGCTGACGCTGCGGGACTTGGCCAGTCGCTACACGCTGCGGTGTGATGCCTTGGCGGGCGAGTATCTGGCGCCGACGCGGCGCCGCCTCGCTCGCGCGTTCGCCATCTACGGCCTGCCCGAGTGCATCCGGAGCGACAACGGGAGCCCGTTTGCCGGCATCGGGCTGTCGCGCCTGGCGGTGTGGTGGATGCGGCTGGGGATTGCGGTCGAACGCATTGCCCTCGGCCGCCCGGATCAGAACGGCTCGCATGAGTTCTTTCATCGGGTGCTCAAGGCGCAGACGACGCGGCCGCCCAGCTCGACGCTCGCCGCGCAACAGCGCCGGTTCGACCGATTTCGTCACGAGTACAACGACGAACGGCCGCATGCTGCCTTGGCCGATGCCGTGCCGGCCAGCCGGTATGAACCGTCGCCACGATCGCTGCCCCGGCGCGTGCCTCCGCTCGAGTACCCTGGGCACTGGGAACCCCGCCGCGTGAGCTCGGTCGGGTCGATCTCCTGGGGCGGCGCGCCCGTCTTCCTCTCCGAAGCGTTGGCCGGCGAAGATGTCGCCTTCGAAGAAATCGACGATGGGATCTGGACGTTGCACTTCGGACACATTCCCTTGGCTCGGTGGCTCGAGCGCGAACGGCGCTTGCAGGCACTGCGCGTTCAATAGACTGTTACCGATGTCCTCGAACGCTTTTGTTACCGATGTCTAAGTACATTCAAGTGTGAGTCAAGAGTGTGCGTCAAGAGTGTGAGTCAGAGCGCTCGATCCATCCCCGCTGCGGTATAATCGACCTCGAGCACAGCACGCGAGTCTTCTATCGGCATCGATGCACGGTCCAAGGTCTGCGGCGGCTGGAAGAGCCAGGCCGGATCTCCGCTGGTCGATGTCATCGGCGCCCCCGAGGTAATCGGTAGTCATGAGCTCACAGACCGTACGTCGCGTCACCGGCAACGTCGGGACCGTCGGGTGCGCGGCGCTCATCATGGTCCTCTCCGCGGGGCCGTCGGCTGGACAGACGCCCATCGCCAGCGAAAGCAGCATCCGACCGCTCACCGAGTTCTCTCCTGCCTTCCTCGGGATGTACCGGAAGGTCATGGAGATCGAAGGGGAGATCGAGCGGTACGCGACCCAGTACGGCGTCGACGCCGACCTGGCGCGCGCTGTCGCGATTCAGGAATCCGGTGGTAACGCGGACCTGAACTCGGCGCCAGGTGCCAACGGCTACTTCCAGCTCATGCCGGCGACGTTCCGCTCGCGGAGGGTTCAGACGAACATCGAGGCGGGACTGAAGTACCTGTCGCAGATGATCAAGCGCTTCGGCCGAGAAGACTACGCGGTAGCCGCCTATAACGGGGGACCGGGACGCGTCTCGCGGGGCCGCCCGCCACTCGAGACGCTCCAGTACATGCTCTCGGTCGAGTCGTACCGGATGGTGCTCAAGATGCACCACGTATCGATTCGGTATCACGCGACCGCGCTCAGCCTGGACCCGGTGCAGCTCGGTGACGACTGGTGGACCATCTCACAGCGCGTCGGGATCCCGATCGTCCAGCTGCGGTTCCATAACCCATTTCTCGCGACGCGTCCGCTCCATGTGGGGCAGATCATCGCCTACCCGCCGGCGCCGCGCACCGACCTGCTCTCCACCGACGGCGGCGGCCTGACGTATCGCACCCGGTATGGTGACCACTACCTGCACCTGGCGTTCATGCTTGGTGTCACCCGAAACGCGATGCGGGACGCGAACGGTCTCTGGCATCTGGGGTCGACACCTCCAGGCCTCGCGCTGCGAGTCCCCCTGGCGTGGACGGGGCGCTACGACGAGCATCGCGTATCGGCGGGGGACACCCTCCCGGCCATCGCCAAGCGCTACCGCTCCAACGTGTGGCGGATCATCCGGGACAACGGCATCTGGGACGAACAGCTTCCGCTGGGACAGGTCATCCGGGTACGGCCGGAGCCAACCAAGCCAGCGGCCCCGAAGCCGCAATTCGTGACCTATCGCGTCACTCGCGGCGACACGCTCGGGGCGATCGCTCGGCGGCACCGAACCAGCGTTCGCGCGATCCAGAACGCGAACAGCATGGGACGCCGCACCATGATTCGGCCCGGACAGCGGCTCCGAATCCCTGCCCGCTGACAGTGGATCGGTGAGAACATCGGCCCGTGTCGCGGCCGCGACCCGAGACGGGGACGCTCATCCATGAGGAAGCCATCGAGGAAGCCATCATGAACGTCCGTTCGTTCTTCGCACTCGCGATTCTGCTGGCCAGTGCCGGAGCTCCCGCGGCCGACCATCAGCGTCCCGACCAGCCTGAAGCGCTTGGCCAAATCTTGCTGCACCTCGATTTCGAGGCCTTCGAGATCGACCTGCACCACGAGGATGCCCTCGATGATCTGGCCGACCGCCTGACGAACGATGCCCAGCTGCGGGTACGGATCGAGGGGCACTCTGACGAGCGAGAGGACTCCGGTATCGCCCTTCGACGGGTCGAAGCGGCTCGGCGGTACCTCGAAGACGCCGGCATCGAAACGAATCGCCTGTCGACCGTGTCGTTCGGCGAGGATCGGCCAGTCGATCCGGGTCACAACGAAGAAGCCTGGGCGCGCAATCGACGAGCGGCGTTCGTCATCCAACGCTGACTGGCGAAACGAGCGCGTCCGACGCCAGATGACCGCGCGCGAGCCGCGCTGGGCGCCATGAACTTCGGCATTCACTCCCTGCTCTTCAACGAGACCTTCATCGAGAAGGATCTGCCCGTGCTCGACCGCTGTGCGCACATGGGCTTCGATGCCGTCGAGATCATCCCTTTCGATCCGGACAACTTTCCGGCTCGCAAGGTTCGGCAGGCCGCGGCGGATCTGGGCCTGACCATCAACACCGGCTACGGAATGCCGGAGGACTACAACACGATCTCACCGGACCCCGCGGTTCGAGCGAGCGGTGTCGCCTTCTCCAAACGACTAATCGATCTCAGCAACGAGGCCGGCGCTGTGGTGTTCGGCGGAGCGATCTATTGCGGCTGGGGATATCTGACCGGCCGCATGCGGACCGATGACGAGTGGAAGTGGGGCGTGGAGTCCTACCAAGAGATCGCGGAGTACGCGCGGAGCACCTCGGATCTGATTCTCGGTATCGAGCCGCTCAATCGCTTCGAGTCTCACTTCATCAACATTGCCGCCGATGCGGTGCGATTCATCCGGGACGTGGGCGCACCGAACGTCAAGGTGCATCTCGACACGTTCCACATGGTGCGCGAGGAGGACGACATTCCACGCGCCGTGCACCGTACCGGGTCGGACCTGGGCTACGTGCATGCCTGCGAAAACCACCGCGGGATCCCGGGTCGGGGGCTCGTGCCCTGGATCGAGTTCTTCGCGGCGCTCCGGGACGTTGACTATGACGGGTGTGTCACGATCGAATCGTTCGATCCGAGCATGGAACGGATCGCCAAGTTGATCTGCATCTGGCGGCAACTGGCCGACTCGCCGGAGCAGCTTGCCACCGAGGGTTTGGCGTTCCTGAAGGGCGTTCACCATCAAGTCTACGGCTCGGCCCCGATGGAACCCGCCGAGGAGTCGTGACCGTGCGCCGATCAGAGATCAACACACTGATGCGAGACGCGGTCGAATTCTTCGCCACGCACCGGTTCCACCTCCCGCCGTTCGCGGTCTGGCGCTCTGCCGACTGGGCCAGCTGGGGATCCGAGGCGGAGGAAATCCGACGCAGCCGTCTCGGGTGGGACGTGACGGACTTTGGTTCGGGTGACTTTGAACGAATCGGCCTGCTCCTGTTCACGCTCCGTAATGGCAGATCGGACGAAGCGGCCGTCGCAAAGACGTACGCCGAGAAGGTCATGATCGTCGGAGAGGGTCAAATGACTCCATGGCACTATCACGCCCGAAAGATGGAAGACATCGTCAACCGCGGAGCTGCCCGGCTGGTCATCGAACTGAACGGCATCGGTCCGGAGGGCAACCGCACGCGCGACGACGTCCGAGTGATGGTCGACGGCATACGCCGTAGGGTGCCGGCCGGCGGTCGGATCGAGCTCGCGCCCGGCGAGAGCATCACGCTCGTCCCGCGCCTCGCACATCAATTCCGGGGGGCCGGCGGCCGGGTGCTGGTCGGAGAGGTCTCGTCGGTCAATGACGACGACACGGACAACTACTTTCTGGAGCCGAGAGGCCGGTTCCCGCCGGTCGAGGAGGATGAGGAGCCACTGTATCGACTCTGCAGCGAGTGAGGTGGCCCGCCCCGACTCCGCGGCGGCCGGCGCGGGCGCTCCCGACCCCTACTGCCCACCGAGACTCGACCCGATAGTGCTTGGCGAACGCTTCAGCATGATGGAGCGACCTCAACCCCACTGCGACTGAGACGCTATGTTCCAGCCATTATTGTTCGGGAGCCTGCTGCTCGTGCCGCTCCTCATCACCTTCTTGGTTTTCGCCACCGTCCTGTCCTACCTCTGATCGGCCGTCCCGGCTCCGGACCCGGCTCGGCCGCCACGCCGGAGTGCCGCCTTGACCGTTCGAAGTAACGCATAGTACCTTGGCGTGCTCAAATCGGATCGATCGCTCGATCCGGTCCGGCGTACCTGCCATGACCCAGGCCCCGAACGACTCACTCAAGAAGACCTCGCTCAACGCGCGACACCGGACGCACGGCGCCCGCATGGTGGAGTTCGGCGGCTGGGACATGCCGGTAGAGTATGCGGGCATCACGTCGGAGCACATGGCCGTCCGGACGAGTGCGGGGCTGTTCGACGTGAGCCACATGGGTGAGATCGAGATCGCGGGCGCCGACGCACTCGCGGCGGTCCAGCACATCAGCAGCAACGATGCGGCTCGGCTGGCCGTTGGACAGGCGCAGTACTCGGCGCTGACGACCGCCGAGGGGACGTTCGTCGACGACATCCTCGTCTACCGACTGGCGGATGCGCACTTCATGCTCGTCGTCAACGGGGCCAACGTCGCGAAGGACTACGCCTGGATCTCCGAGCACATTGCCGAGACCGGCGACGTCGTGGCCGTGAACTCGAGCAGCCGGTATGCCTTGCTGGCCCTCCAGGGACCGGCGGCCACCGAAATTCTGCAGCCGTTGACAGGTATCGAGCTGGCGGGGATGAAGTACTACCGATTCGAGCACGGAGAGATCGCCGGAGTCATGGGCACGGTCTCCCGAACGGGCTACACTGGGGAGGACGGATTCGAGGTGTTCGTGCCGCCTCGCTCCGCCGAAACGGTCTGGAACGCCTTGCTGGACTCGGGGCGCGGCGTCGACCTGAAGCCCGCCGGTCTCGGCGCCCGCGACACACTTCGGCTCGAAGCAGCGATGCGGCTCTACGGCAACGACATCGACGAGACGACGACACCCCTCGAGGCGGGACTGAGCTGGGTCGTTGGCTGGAAGAAGCCCGAGTTCCTCGGACACGAGGCGCTGCGTCGCCAGAAGGACGCGGGAGTTCAGCGCACGCTCGTGGGTTTCGAGATGATCGAGCGCGGCATCGCCCGGCACGGCTATCCGATCCTGGTCGACGACGTCGAGCAGGGTACAGTCACGAGCGGCACCCAGACGCCGTTCCTCAAGCGAGCCATCGGGCTAGGCTACGTGCCGGCCGATCGGTCCGAGGAGGGCACGGAATTCGACATCGTCATTCGGGGACGGCGAGCCCGGGCCCGCGTCGTCTCGCTACCGTTCTATCAGCGGCCGAGGACCTGACAGCATGTACCCGGAACACCTGAAATACACGAAGGATCACGAGTGGTTGCAGCTCTCGGCCGACGAGGGCGTGATCGGCATCACCGACTACGCACAACAGCAGTTGGGGGACGTCGTCTACGTCGACCTGCCAGAGGTCGGCGCACGCGTCGAGCGGGGCGCACCGTTTGGCTCGATCGAGTCGGTCAAGGCGGTCTCGGAGCTCTACAGTCCGGTGACCGGAGAGGTCGTCCGCGTCAACTCCGACCTGGACACCCATCCGGAGACGATCAACCAGGCGCCCCACGAGACGTGGATCATCGCCGTGAAGATCAGCGACCCGACGCAGCTCGAAGGGCTGCTCGACAGCGCTCAGTACAGCGCGCTGATCGCCTGACATCTTCGACGCGGCCGGTCGCTCGTGGCCGCGCACGACACCGACTGGCGCTCGCCCGACAGCCCGCACTCTCCCAATCGCCGGTACAGGCCCGGCACCCCATAGCGCCAGTGCGTCCAAGCCAGGCATCGCCGTAGTCCGTGAGGAGTTAACGATGAGCGACGAGGTAGTCGGATTCCAAGACAGGCACATCGGCCCGCGTCCGGCCGATCGGGACGCCATGCTCGAAGCGATCGGCGTGCCGACGCTCGACGTCCTCATCGACGAGGCCGTTCCGGCGGCGATCCGGTGGACGCATCCGCTGGACCTGCCGGAACCGGAGACCGAGCATGGGTACCTGGCCCGACTCAAGACGATCGGCTCCCGCAACGAGACGTTCAAAAGCTACATTGGCCTGGGCTACTCCGATTGTTACACCCCGACCGTGATTCAGCGCGTCGTGTTCGAGAACCCGAGCTGGTACACCCCGTACACGCCCTACCAGGCTGAGATCGCCCAGGGACGCCTGGAGCTGCTCCTGAACTTCCAGACCATGGTGCGGGACCTGACGGCGATGGACGTCGCCAACGCCTCCCTCCTGGATGAGTCGACGGCTGCCGCCGAAGCGCTGACCCTCCTCCACCGCGTGCAGCGGCGGCAGCGGGCCGAGTCGAACCGCTTCTTCGTGTCGACGGGCTGCTATCCGCAGACGATCGATGTGCTACGCGCGCGGGCCGAGCCGCTAGGTATCGAGCTGGTTCTCGATGATCCCAAGGCACTGGCCGAGCAGGCGGGCGAGTGCTTTGGCGCGTTGTTGCAGTATCCCGATCGTCATGGGGCCGTCGCCGACCTCGGCCCTTCGATCGCGAGGGCGCACGAGGCCGGGTCGCTCGTCGCCGTGGCGACCGACCTCCTGGCGCTGACGCTCCTGACACCGCCCGGGGAGTGGGGCGCCGACGTCGTGCTCGGGAACGCCCAGCGGTTCGGCGTTCCGCTAGGCTTCGGCGGCCCTCACGCCGCGTTCTTCGCGACGCGTACCGAGTTCGTGCGCCAGACGCCGGGTCGGATCATCGGCGTGTCGATCGATGCACAAGGCCAGACGGCGTACCGCATGGCCTTACAGACGCGCGAACAGCACATCAGGCGCGAGAAGGCCACGTCGAACATCTGCACTGCCCAGGCGCTCCTGGCCAACATGGCGGCCTGCTATGCCATCTATCACGGCCCCGACGGACTGCGCGACATCGCCGGCCGTGTCCATCGACGCACGAGGCAGCTCGCGGACGCGCTCGAATCGTTCGGCTACCGTAGCCTGCACGATCAATACTTCGATACGCTGACCGTCGGTCTCGAGGATGTCCAGGGCGCGTCACGCGACGCGATCCGGGCCGCCGCCCTCGCCGCACACATCAATCTGCGCTACGACAACGGCCTCGTGGGTATCGCCCTCGACGAGACGACCTCGGACGATGACGTGCAGGCGCTGATCGCCGTGTTCGCGGGAGTCACGGGCGCCTCGGCCAGCTCGGCGCCGCCGAACGATCTCGCACCCGACCGGATCGCCTATCCATCAGGCCTCGCCCGTCTGAGCACGTTCCTCGAGCATCCCGTGTTCCACGCGCATCGCTCGGAAACCGAGATGATGCGGTATCTCAAATCGCTCGAACGGAAGGACATCGGCCTCGACCGATCCATGATTCCGTTGGGCTCCTGCACGATGAAACTCAACGCCGCCTCCGAGATGGTGGCGCTGAGCTGGCCGGAGTTCTCCCGACTGCATCCATTCACGCCGACCGACCAGACCCACGGCTACGGGCAAGTCGTGCGGGAGTTGGAACAAGCGCTTCGGGCGATCACCGGCTTGCCCGGCGTTTCGCTGCAGCCGAACTCCGGCGCCCAGGGAGAGTTCGCGGGCTTACTGGTGATTCGAGCCTATCATCGGAGTCGTGGAGACCTCGGCCGTGACGTCGTCCTGATCCCCGCCTCGGCCCACGGGACGAACCCCGCCAGCGCGATCATGGCGGGAATGCGCGTGGTCGTCGTCGCATGCGACGACCAGGGCAACGTGGACCTGGCGGATCTCACCGCCAAGGCAGGGGAGGCCGGCACAGCGCTGGCGGCCCTCATGGTCACCTATCCGTCGACCCACGGAGTATTCGAGGACGCCATTCAGCAGGTGTGCGCCCTCGTCCATGCCCAGGGCGGCCAGGTGTACATGGACGGTGCCAACATGAACGCGCAGGTCGGGCTCACGAGCCCTGCCGCGATCGGGGCCGACGTGTGCCACCTCAACCTGCACAAGACGTTCGCGATTCCACACGGCGGAGGAGGGCCAGGCATGGGCCCCATTGCCGTGGCAGAGCATCTGTCGCCGTTCTTGCCAGGCCACGTGTTATGCCCGGTCGGCGGAAGCCAGGCGATCGCCGCGGTCTCGGGCGCGCCGTGGGGCAGCGCGAGCATCCTGCTGATCTCGCACGCCTATGTCTGCATGCTCGGCGGATCGGGTTTGACCGAGTCCACCCGCCACGCGTTGCTCAACGCGAACTACCTCAAAGCCAGACTCGAGGCACACTATCCTGTCCTGTACGCGCGGCCGAACGGGCGCGTGGCTCACGAACTCATCTTCGACCTGCGGGAACTCAAGCGTTCCACCGGCATCGACGAGCAGGACGTCGCCAAGCGGCTGATGGACTACGGGTTCCATGCACCCACGGTGTCGTTCCCGGTGCCGGGGACGCTCATGGTCGAGCCAACCGAGAGCGAGTCGAAGGCAGAGCTCGACAGGTTCTGCGAGGCGATGGGCGCGGTCCGCGCGGAGATCGAGGCGGTCGCGTCGGGCGCCGCCGACCGAACGGACAACGTCCTCAAGAATGCTCCCCACACCGCCGCCATGGCAGCGGCCGACGAATGGTCGCATCCCTATACACGCCAGCAGGCGGTCTATCCGCTGCCTTTCGTGCGAGCCGACAAGTTCTGGCCGAGCGTCGCGCGGATCGACAATCCCTACGGGGACCGCAACCTCATGTGTGTCTGTCCACCATTGGAGGCGTACGCCGAGGGTGAGGAGTCGGCCTGAGCCGGCGCCCGAGCGGAGAGTCGGAGAGTCGGAGAGTGAGCGCAGGTGGTGGAGGGGTCAGCCAGAAGCGCCAGACCCTGGACTGAGCGTCATTGCCGGAAGAGGTAGCTCAGCCCGAGCGTCACCGGCAGCGGAATGAGATCGTCCACGTACTGCTGGACGAGGTCGCCCATCCGTGAGACACGGGTCTGCGGCACGAAGACGATGTCGTACGGCCGCAGCGGCGTGTCGTTCACATGCTTCCCCGGCTTGGTCAGGCTGTCCTTCAGATCAATCGTCATGAACAAGGGTGTGGCCGTGCCCTGGTTGCGCAACACGACGACACTGCGAAGCTCCGCACTTCGCTTGTAGCCCCCCGCCTCGAAGATTGCCTGCAAGACCGTCAGGTGACCGTTGGTCGTGAGGACACCCGGCTCGTTCACCTCACCCGCCACGTAGACGCGGTTTCCGCCGAACTCCTTGACGATGACCGCCACCTCGGGCTGGCGAACGTACGTGGCGTACCTCTGCAGCAGGATGGCCTGCAGGTCGGCCACCGGAAGCCCCGCCGCCTGAACTTCTCCGACGAGCTCCAGCGAAATGCGGCCGTCCGGGCGGACCGGAAGCAGCTCGTTGAGCTCCGGGTTGTGGAAGTGTTTGATCTCGAGCACGTCACCGAGCTGCACCAGGTAGCCACCGGGCAACATGGTCGATCCAGCCGCTCTGCCCACCATCCCACCCGCGGCCGAGCGCCTGGGCGGGTCGAACCGGCTCGGCGTGGGCGTCGCGCCGAACGGCAGCGCCGGAACCGCCCATCGATCGGTCGAGGTCGCCGCTGGTCGGTTCTGCGCCACAACGGCCTCGGGCGTCGCCAGCGACGCCACGAAGCTTCGTGACTGGCCACGCCAGACATCGTCGCGGAGCACCAGCCAGGCAACGTCGTCCGGACGCCAGTCGATCGAGCGCTCAGCCCAGCGGCTCCACTCGTGAGTCACCGGGTGGTACCGGATGAAGTTGACTCCCAGGGCGACCGCCTGAGAGTTCGACGTGGCCTGGCCGACCGGGATCGCGAGCTCGGCGGTCCAGCCACTCTCGGTCGCCTCGGCGGCGCCCTGCCAGCGCTCGGAGCTCGTCACGCCGGAGACTCCGTTCTCGAACTGCGCACTGTCCGCACTCACGCTGAAGGTCCGATAGGTCCGATTCCCCTCTGGATCGAACTCGACCGTGACGTGGTCCCTGAGCGCGAGCACGCCGGCGTCCCCCGACCTCACCGGCGCGCCATCGCAGGTGAAGGCAACATAGACGGTACGGGCATCGGCCAGGACACGCACCTCCGTCCTCTGGTCCGGCGACCGCCCGGAATCGGGCACGAAGAAGCCGGTGACGACCGTCGCCTTGCGCCACTCGGAGTCGTCAAGGCGACCGTCGATCACCGGCGCGCGAGAGATCCGGGTCGGCACGAGCGCACGCGGCTCGCCCGCCTCCTGCGACTCGCCGGCGCGAGTAGTGGTCGGCGCGCTCAGAGCAGCCACGGCGAGCAGTGCCGCCGCCGCACCGACTGTCCGGCGGCATCGCTTCCCCCAGCTGGCGCTCACGGCGTCCCAACGACACAGATTGCTGGTCATCTGGCTGCCCCCGAAGCGATTGGGCCGCGTGCTGGGCCCGCAGGCGCCAACGGCCAGGTTCCCCGAGCAACGCTAGACAAATTTCCGTACAATGTCCTATAATGTCGTATAGAGAATGTCAGATAAGAGCTTTTGAGGTGCAATATATTCCACATGGCGTTCACAAAATGACTAAGTACGACTTTAGTGTCATATAAAATAGATCCAGAACGCACAGCAGGTCGCTCAGGGCTAATCGGTTGCCAGTCACTAACCCAGTTTTCGGGCGATAGACATCATGGGACCACTCGAATCCGACATCTCGATCGAGAATCTGCTCGAGGCTCCTTCTCGCCAGAAGGGCAAGATGGCGTTGTTCTTCGTCGTCGTGATGGTGCTCGTCATCGCGGCAACGGCAGTCATGAGCCCGCGCTACGAGTCTGCGAGCAAGCTCTTCGTGCGACTCGGGCGCGAGAACGTCGGGCTCGACGCGACGGCGACGGTGGGGCAGGGGCCCGCCATGGTCGTGCCGGCCTCACGGGAAGACGAGATCAACTCGGTCGTCGAGTTGCTCAACAGCCGCGTACTGGCCGAGCAGTTGGTGGACGCTTTCGGGCCGTCGGCGCTCCTGGGCCGCCCGCTCGGGCCGGGTGAACGAATCGCGGCCCGCGGTGCACCCGCCCACACGCTCGACATGCCCACGCGAGCCCAGCTCGAGCGCGCCAGGGCGATTTGGGTCGCTCGGGCGGCGAGCGTGGACGCCGCTCCGCGTGTGCAGCTGGCCGGACTGCCGCTGGAGGTCGGCTCATCGCTCTCGCCAGGCGCCGGCCTCTGGGACCGGCTGAGCCCGTTCGACTCGGTCGGCGCTCGCGAACAGGCCATCGAGCGCGTGCGTAGGCGGCTCAAGGCCTGGGCGCAGCGAAAATCCAACATCATCACGGTGGCCTACCAGGGTCGGACACCCGAGTTCGCGCAGGTGGTGGTGCAGAAGCTCGTCGATCTCTTCCTCGAGAATCACGTTCGGATGAACCGAACCGCCGGATCGCGCGGCTTCTTCGAGAGCCAGGCGTCGGAGACGCAGGCTCGCCTCCATCGTGCCGAAGCGGCCCTGCGTGACCTCAAGGACGCCACCGGCCTGACCTCGGTCGCTGAGCAGCGGAAGATCTTGGTCGACCGTATCGGCGGCCTGGAAGATCAGGTGCTCTCGACCGAGGCGGCGCTCGCCGTGGCCGTCTCGGAGGTGCAAGCGGTCGCCGCGCGCCTGGGCACCGTCCCGGAGATGCTCGTCACCGAACGGTCGAGCGGGATGGCCAACGAGGCGGCCGACGGCATGCGACAACAGCTCTACGAGCTCCAGCTGCGGGAACAGGAACTGCTGGCCAAGTACACCGAGGCGATGCCGGCCGTCCAGCAGATCCGGCTCCAGATCGCAGAGGCGCAGCAAATCTTCTCTCGCGAGGAGACCAATCGGACGCAGGTGACGGCCGGGCGGAATCCGGCCTACGAGGCGCTACATCTCGCCTTGCTGACCGCCCAGTCGGAGGTCGCCTCGCAGAAAGCGAGGCTCGACTCATCTCGCCGCCAGCTCACGGACGCGACGAGTGGACTGACGAAGCTCAACGAAGACGGGATGCGTCTCGCCCAGCTTCAGCGGGCGCTCGACCTCGAGGACGACAACTATCGCCGGTATGCGGCCAATCTCGAACATGTGCGCATCGATCAAGCCCTGGAGACGGAACGCATCTCGAATATCAGTGTCGTGCAGCCGGCGACGCTGGTGGAGAAACCGGTTCGTCCACGCAAACTGTTCAACTACGCCCTCGGACTCATGTTCGCGACGTTCGGAAGCCTTGGACTCGCGGTCGTCGCCGAGGTCATCGACCGTCGGCGCTACGTCTGACGCGGGACATCTGACATGTTGCTGATCACCACCATCACCACGGCTCTCCAGCGGCTGACGTCACCACGGCAGGCGACGGCGCCCGTCTATCACGCGCCGTCGGCGCTGCGTGCCGCCCTGGAACGCGAGCGGGCGCGGTCGGATCGAAGCGGAACGAAGTTCTCGTTCCTTACCTTCACACACACCGAACGCCGCGCCCTGGAACGCATCGTCGTGGTACTACGGGCGCGTCTCCGCACAACGGACGAGTTCGGCTTCATGGACGACCGTCAGGTCGGCGTCGTGCTCCTGGATGCGCCCGCCGCCAAGGCCTGGATGATCGCCGACGATGCCCTCGGGGATTGGCCTGCCGAGCTTTCCAAGCCCGTGCGGGAGGTCTTCTCCTATCCGGAGCGCCGCGCGCCCAGAGGTCCCGCGTCACCGACTCACCGCACCGCCCGTCGCGGGGGAGCCCGACGCTCCCGCCCGACGACCGCTGCCAGTCACCCGCGCGGCGTCAACCGACCCGTGCAACGGATGGAATCTCTCTTCGTGCACCGAATCCCTGCCTGGAAGCGCCTTCTCGACATCGTGGGAGCGACGGTCGGGTTGACGTTGTCGGCGCCGCTCATCGGGGCTGCCGCCGTAGCCGTCAAGCTCACGTCGCCCGGAGCCGTGATCTACCGGCAGAAGCGAGCTGGTCTTGGAGGCCGCCCGTTCACGATCTACAAGCTGCGAACCATGGGCGTCGACGCAGATGCGACCAAGAGCGAGTTGATGTCGCACAATGAGCAGGATGGTCCGGCGTTCAAAATGACGAACGACCCGCGCGTCACGAGCGTGGGCAGGGTGCTGCGCAAGACGAGCATCGACGAGTTGCCCCAGTTCCTCAACGTGCTACTGGGGGACATGTCACTCGTGGGCCCCCGGCCGCTTCCATGGGCGGAGGCTCAGGCGTGCGAGGGTTGGCAGCAGCGCCGGCTGGACGTGACGCCAGGCCTGACAGGGATCTGGCAGGTCACAGGTCGGGCCCGCACGGGGTTCACCGACTGGGTCAGGATGGACATGCGCTACATCCGCGCGCGCTCGTTCGCCCATGACCTGAAGCTGCTGGTCCTCACGATCCCTGCCGTCGTACTGCGCAAGGGAGCGCACTGAACTCACACAGGCCATTCCTGGCCAGGGCATCTGCGGTTGGTTCCCGCTTCGGCGGTACCCGCTGCAATCCAGAGCCCGCCATGCCGATAGTAGCGGCCGACGGACGCCACGTCTTCGGGCCTCCAAGGAGTCGTGGCCGACTGTACACATGGATCAGGCATTGACAGCCAGCACCGATACCTCCCCGGCCTGGGCCGACGGCGCGACCCGTCCATCAATCGCCGGTCGGCCGAATCCTCGGAACCCACGCCGGGTCTGGGTCGACTGGAAGGGACCGACAAAGCAACTGGCTGGCGTCGTCGCGGGAGGTCTCAACCGCCTGTTCGGGAGCCGGTCGGCAGACTCAGTCGGGATTCTGGTGTACCACCGAGTGTCGCCGCGCTTCGACGGGCTGCCCGCCCCGACGATGAATGTCCGGCCACACCGATTCCGCGAGCAGCTCGTGGGCCTGCTCGAGCGCGGCTTCCGCGTCTGGCCACTCTGGCGAGTGCTGGCGCATCGAGCGGCGGGGGAGTCGATCCCGCCCCGGACGATCGTGATCACCTTCGATGACGGGTTCGAGAACGTCTACAGTCAGGCCTGGCCGGTACTCCAGGATCTCGGTTTGCCGTCGACGGTATTCGTCAGCACGGCGTATCTCGACGGCAATGCCTTTCCTTTCGACCCGTGGGGCCAAACGTGGGCTGATATCGCCCCTCCCGAGGCATATCGACCGCTCCGGTCGGAGCAGTGTGCCGACATGCTGGCGTCCGGGCTCGTAGAAATAGGCGCCCACACGCATACGCACCAGGATTTCCGAGGTCGTCCCGAGGCGTTCGAGGACGACTTGCGAGCGTCGCTTGCGGTGCTCGGCACCAGGTTCGGTATCGAAACCGCGACCTTTGAATCGTACCGGGATCTCCGGAGGGCGAATTAGTTGACTCAGGCCACCGCGGCCTGCTGATAGTAGCGCGCTTCGTACTCCGCCGGCGGCATGTACCCGATCGGTTCGAGCAGCCGCTTCGTGTTGAACCAATCGCCCCACGCGAGCGTGGCGAATTCCACCGCTTCAAGACTCCGCCACGGGCCGCGTCGCCGAATCACCTCCGTCTTGAACAACCCGATCACCGTCTCGGCGAGGGCGTTGTCATACGAATCGCCCCGGCTGCCGACGGACGGCTCGATGCCCGCTTCGGCCAGGCGCTCGGTGTAACGAATCGAGAGGTATTGCGTGCCTCGATCGCTGTGGTGTACGAGGTCGCCCGTCTCGGCGTGGCTACGATCGTGGATCGCCTGCTCGAGCGCATCGAGCGCCAGGTCGGTACGCAACGACGCGGACGCGCGCCAGCCGACAATCCGTCGGGCGAACACGTCGATCACGAACGCGACATAGACAAAGCCGCGCCACGTGGCCACGTACGTAAAGTCGGAGACCCAGAGTTGATTCGGCCGCGTCGCGGTGAAGTCTCGCTCGACGAGATCGCGCGGCCGATCCGTGGCCGCGTGCCCGTGCGTGGTCGTCACCCACGCGCGGCCCCGCACAGCGCCGGCCAGCCCCATCTCGCGCATCAGTCGGTGCACCGTACAGCGCGCGACACGGACCCCTTCCCGACGGAGCTGCCGCCAGACCTTCCGCGGACCATACACCTGAAAGTTCTCGTCCCACACGCGCTGGATGGCGGGCCGCAGCTCGTCGTCCCGGTGGGCCCGGGCGCAACGACGCGTGGGATCCGCGGCCCGGGCCTTGTGCCGGAAGTACGTCGACGGGGCGATCGGCACCGTGGCGCAGATCGACTCGACCCCATAGACATCGCGATGGTCGTCGATGAAGCCGACCATCATCTCGCTCGGCGGTCGAGCTCCGCCTGGGCAAAATACGCGGACGCCTTGCGCAAGATCTCATTCACCCGCTTCAGTTCGCGATTCTCGCGCTCCAGCTCCTTGAGCCGGTGCCGCTCGTCCGTCGTCAGCCCGGCGCGCTGCCCCGCATCCCGCTCCGCCTGCCGCACCCATGTGCGCAGCGTCTCCGCCGTGCACCCCAGCTTGCTCGCGATCGACCCGATCGCGGCCCACTGCGACGCGTACTCGGCTTCGTGCTGCCGGACCATGCGAACGGCCCGCTCTCGTACCTCGGGGGCATACCGACTTGCTCGTGCCATGGAACCCATCCTCTCAAGGAATAGGCCCTCCGACAAAGCCGGTACGGTTCACTACGCGTCTCGGTCGATGCGATCGGCCTCGGGGCACACGAGGGCCTGTATGCGATCGCTCGGCCGGATGTGAACTTCAAGCTCAGCCTGTTCGGGACCGGCGTCATGGTCGCCGCAGGGAGTTGGCTCATCGCCCCGCTCGGCGTCCTGGGTGCCGCCTACAGCCTGCTGATCGCCACGACCATCGAGACCGCTGCGCGCGTGTCCGTGTTCCAGTGGCTGACTCGCGACGACCGTCCTGGCATGCGGTCGCTCACCGGGCCGCCATCTCTCGCCGTCGACGCCGGGTAGGTGGCCGCGGCGTGATCTCGAGGACCCGACCATGAAGTGCCTTCTCTGTCATAACTCATACAAGCAACCGGGTGGGGAGGATCGTGTCTTCCAGGAAGAGATGCAGCTGCTGGAGTCGCGTGGCCATGAGGTATTCACATACACCGCGCACAACGATGCCATCGACGGGATGAATCGGTTGAGCGCTGCCGGCCGTACCCTGTGGAATCCCCGCACCCACAGCGAGCTGCGGGCTCATGCGACGGGTCCGTCCGGATGTGATGCACTGCACCAACGTCTTTCCATTGGTCTCCCCGGCGGCATACTACGCAGCCCAGGCCGAAGGCGTGCCGGTCGTTCAGTCACTGCACAACTACCGAATGTTCTGCAGCAACGGCTTCCTGTTCCGTGACGGCAAGCCGTGCGACCGCTGCGTCGGCAATCGAGCGTCCTGGCATGGCGTCGTCCACGGCTGCTACCGGGACGATCGCGGTGCCAGTGCAGTCGTGGCGGCCATGCAGGCCGTTCATCACGCGGTCGGTACGTGGCGACACGCCGTCGACCTGTACATCAGCTGCTCTGAATTCGCGCGGCGCACCCTCGTCGCGGGAGGCCTCGCGCCCGATTCGGTGGCCGTCAAGCCAAATTTCGTCTACGAGGATCCTGGCGCCGGAACCGGACACGGAGGCCACGCGGTGTTCGTCGGTCGTCTCTCGCCTGAAAAGGGACTCGATACGCTGCTGCGGGCATGGGACCGGATGCCAGATCCAGTGCCCCTCACGATCATCGGCGACGGCCCGCTCGCCGGCCTCGTGCAACGCGCGGCCGCGACGGACCGGCGGATCCGCTGGCTCGGCTGGCTGGAGCCGGGTCAGGTCGCCGCCACGGTCGGGGACGCATCGTGCCTACTCATGACGTCACTGTGGCCGGAAATCTTCGGGCGCACCGTGATCGAGGCGTTTGCCTGTGGGACACCAGTGGTCGCCTCGAAGCTGGGCGCGCTGACCGAACTCGTCGACGACGGCCGCACCGGCCACCTCGTACCGCCGGGAGATGCCGACGCGCTGGTCGAGTCTGTTCGACGTCTGCACGCGGGAGGAGAGGCCGTCACCCGCATGCGCGAGGCGGCTCGCGCCGAGTACGAGCAACACTACACGGCGGCGCGTAACCACGACCTGCTGATCGCACTCTACGAGCACGCCATTGACATCCACCGCGCCCGCCGGTGGAGCCCGGCCGTGGCACCGATCGACCCCGGCCGGCCGAGGGGTGCCGCGGGAGAGACCACCCTGCCGTTGGCGCGGCCTCGAAGGCCTCGGGTGAGTATCGGGATGCCCGTCTACAACGGCGAGGACTATCTGCCGCAGGCGCTCGACGCCCTGATCGGGCAGACCTTCGACGATTTCGAGATCATCATTTCGGACAATGTGTCGACGGATGCAACCGAGTCGATCTGCCGCGCGTACGCCGCGCGCGATCCTCGGATCCGCTATCTCCGGCGGACGTCCAACATCGGCGCCACCCGCAATTTCAATGCCGTCTTCCAAGCAGCGAGGGGCGAGTATTTCAAGTGGGCATCGCATGACGATCTGTGCGCGCCGACGTTTCTCGAGCGGTGTGTGGCCGTGCTCGACGCCGACTCGACCGTCGAGTGGTGCCACCCGCGTAGCACCCACATCGACGCCGCGGGTCGACCCCTCGCGCTCCCAGGGATGGCGAACGTGAGCTATGGCGCAGCCGGCGCCTCGAGCGACGCCCCCTCCGCCAAGTTCCTCGGCATCAGCCGCGAATCGCATCGAGCGTCCGACCGCTTTCGAGCCGTGCTCCTCGGGCACGGTGGCTGCCTCGACAGCTACGGCCTCATCCGAACCACGGCCATCCATCGGACGCACCTCTATCTGCCGTACTTCGGGTCAGAGAAGGTCTTCATTGCCGAACTGGCGCTGCTGGGTCGCTTCCGGGAGATTCCGGAAGTACTGTTCTATCCGCGGGTACATCCCCACGCGGCCGGCAGCCTGCCGAGCGCCGCGGCACAGGTTGCCTACACGAATCCGCAGGCCTCTCGTAGCGCGTTGCGACGGCGCCTTGGATTGCTGTGGGGCTACGTGCGCATCGTGCGCCGAGCCACTCTGTCGACCACCGAACGTGCCCGGTGCGTGATGGTCACTGGGCGCTACGTACTCCAGGTCCACAAGTGGCGGGCGGTGGTCGGGAAGGCCCTGAGCGGACGTACGATGGCCGACGACATACGTCAGGGCCTGTTCCAGGAGCACCCGGCACCCTCGGGTCCGGGCACGCCCGAGGCCGGGCCAAACTCGAGCGATGCTAAGGTGGCGTGCGACGCCGGGAGGGCACACGCCGGGAGAGCACATGGCTGACAGCCCCCGAGCCACCGACCCCGCTAACGGCTTGCCACACCTGACACTCCGTGCATTCCCGGGGTGCTGTTCGTCGTGCTCGTCCCCTTGGTCCTCATGCGGTTTCTGGCGGATCTCGACGCTCGCACTCGGTGGCGGTTCGTCGGGTCCGGTGCCGTGTTCGTGGCTGGCGCCCTCGGCTTGAAACTCGTCGAGGGCATCCTCATCGAGGGCCCCGGCCTCGGGTCGCTCGGCTTCACGGCCGCACTGGCCGTCGAGGAGGGGCTGGAGATGTTGGGCGTCGCGCTCTTCCTCTACGCGTCACTCGACTACCTCGCGCTACGAGGCTCCGGGGCCGCGCTCAGCATCAGGATGCATGAACCACCCAAAGCACCCCGGCCGATTCCGAACGTCGCCGGAGCAACCCTCTGGAATCCTCAGGAAGGGGAGCGATGACCACCGAGGCGTGCGCCGACGAACAATCCGGTATCGGGCCAGCCAGTCGGGGATGCCCGGTCTGCGGGAGCAGCGACGAGGTCGACTTCTTCGAGATCGAACGTCTCCCCGTGCACGTCTGCATGCTCGGTCGGTCACGTCAGGCCGCCCTGGACGCGCCAACCGGCAGCATCACCTTGTCCTACTGTACCGGCTGCGGCCTGATCAGGAACCGCAGGTTCGAGCCCCGTCTGGTCTCGTTCGAGCCAGGCTACGAGGCCTCGCTCCGGCACTCCGAGACGTTCCGCACCTTCATGGAGCAGCTCGCCGATGCCTCATCGACCTGCACGACCTCCATGCCCGAACCATCGTCGAGGTCGGATGTGGGTCCGGATACTTCCTCGACCTGGTCTGCGGCCGAGGCGGCAACCGGGGCATCGGCTTCGACCCCACGATCGCCGCCGAGCGCGAACAGTCGGTGGGCACGGGACACACCCGCCTGGTTCGCGATTACTACGGCGAACGATTCGCCGACATTCGCCCGGATTTTCTGGCCTGCCTGTCGCTCCTCGAGGACATACCGGACCCCGTGGCATTCCTGCGCCAGCTGAGGGCGCTCATGACCCCACGACCCTCGGCCGGGATCTACCTAGAGGTCTTCAACGGCCTGCGCGCGATTCGTGACCGGGAGACCTGGAGCATTCACTACGAACAGTGCAACTACTTCGGCACCGACACGCTCGCGAGCGTTGTCCGGGCCGCAGGGTATGACGTGCTCGAGGCTTCGACGTGTTACGGCGGTGATCAGTACGTATACGTCGACGCCCACCGAGGACACGACGACAGCCCAGGCGTTCTTCCTCGGTCGACCGTCGACTCCTTGCCGTTGGAGATTACCCGGTTCGCCGATGCCCATCGCCAGGCGCTCGAGCAATGGTCAGCGCGCCTGGATCGCTTCCGACACGAGGGTCGTCGAGTGGTGATCTGGGGCACCGGTGGTAAAGGGATCAGTTTCCTGAACACGCTGGACACAGCTGACGTCGTCGCGTACGCGGTGGACATCAATCCCGACCGGCAGGGCATGTTCACGCCCGGCACGGCGCACCCGGTCGTCGAGCCGGCGCGCCTCCAGCAGGACCGACCGGACGTCGTCATCATCACGAACGGCCTGTACGAACGGGAGATTGTGCGCCAGGTCGACGAGCTTGGCGTTACTGCCGAATGCGTCGTGGCGTGACATGCGACTCATCATCATCCCAACGCTCCTCAACGCCGCCGCCGCCGATAGAGGCGGGCACTGACCACGACGACGCCAAGCTAATTCATGAAACGCTCGCCAGCATGCGCGCTTCGGCCCAGGTTCGCACTAAATGTCATAGGACACGACAGTGCAGTATTGTCGTTATAACTCCGATATGTTACTTGACGGCAGTTTTTGGAGCCGAACCACGCGGTGCGGCATCGGGACAGGGAGTCTCCTGAATGAGCGTCACTTTCGCCGACAGCTATCGCGGACGCCGAGTCTTTCTGACCGGGCACACCGGTTTCAAGGGCTCGTGGCTGTCGCTCTGGTTGCACCACCTGGGTGCTGAAGTCACTGGCTACGCCCTGGCTCCACCAACCGATCCCAACAACTTCATGGTCTCGGGTATCCGCGAACTTCTCGTGAGTCACCATGAGGCCGACGTGCGCGACGCCAGCCGCCTACAGGACGCCCTGCGGCGCGCCGCCCCCGACGTCGTGTTTCATCTGGCAGCGCAGTCCATCGTGCGGCGCGGTTACGAGGTACCGGACGAGACGTTCGACGTGAACGTCATGGGCACAGTGCGACTCCTAGAAGCCGTCCGTTCCCTGGGCCGGCCGTGTGCGGTGGTCGTGGTGACGAGCGACAAGTGCTACGAGAACCGCGAGCAGGTCTGGGGATACCGCGAATCGGACGCATTCGGCGATCACGATCCCTACGGCGGCAGCAAGGGCGCCGCCGAGGTCGTCGTCCGGTCGTACCGTCATTCATTCTTCGATCCGTCCCGACTCAGCGAGCACGGCGTCAAGCTGGCAAGCGCGCGGGCCGGGAACGTCATCGGCGGGGGGGACTGGACGACCGACGCCTTGATGGTGGACATGGTCCGGGCGCTGGCGGCGGGTCGACCGATCGAGATCCGAAATCCAGGCGCATACCGACCCTGGCAGCACGTCCTCCAGGCGCTGAGCGGGTATCTCACGATCGGAGCAGCGTTGCTATCCTCCAACCGCCCGGACCTGTGCAGCGGCTGGAACATCGGACCGCTTCCGGGCAACGAGCTACCCGTGCACCAGGTGGTCGATCGATTCCTGCAGGTCTGGGGCGAGGGCAGCTGGCTGGACGTCAGCGGCGACGACGCGCCCCGCGAGGCCCACATCCTGCGGCTGTGCATCGACAAGGCCCTGTGGCAACTGGGCTGGCGTCCGCGGTGGAGCATTCATCAGACGCTCGAGGAAACGGCCCGGTGGTACCGAAGATTTCTCGAGTTCGGCGCCCAGTCCATGCAGCGCTTCAGCGTCGATCAGATCGCCGCCTACGAGACCGCAGCCGAGCCAGGGAGCGTTTCGCCGCCGCAAAGTGCCGACCACGTGGTTTCATCCGCGGTATTCGAGTCCGTAGCCCCCGTCGGAGTTACGCCGTGAGTACCAGCGTCGCGACCAGTGCACATCCACTGACCTTCACCCGCTCGCGAGCGCTCCAGCGCGTCGCCCACTCGCTGATTCCGGGCGGCTGCCACACCTACGCGAAGGGTGACGACCAGTATCCGGTCGATGCCCCAGGCTTCATCGCCCGCGGCGAGGGTTGCCACGTCTGGGACGTGGATGGCAACGAGTTCATCGAGTACGGCATGGGATGCCGCGCCGTGACCCTCGGGCATGCGTACCCGCCCGTCGTGCGCGCCGCCCAGGCGGCGATGTGGCAGGGCGCGAACTTCACCCGCCCCGCACCGATCGAGGTCGAGTGCGCCGAGGAGCTCCTCAGCGTGATCGCCGGGGCCGAGATGGTGAAGTTCTCGAAAGACGGATCGACCGCGACGACGGCGGCGCTCAAGCTCGCGCGAGCGTACACCGGGCGCGATCTCGTCGCTCACTGCGCGGATCATCCTTTCTTCGCGATCCACGACTGGTTCATAGGCACGACGCCGATGCGCGCCGGTATCCCGCACGCGGTCCGCGACCTCGGCCTGACGTTCCGCTACAACGACCTCGCCAGCGTGGAGACGCTATTCGCCGAGCACCCTGGTCGAATCGCCGGCGTGATTCTCGAACCGTCGCGCGGCACGGAGCCCGAAGACCGATTCCTTCACCGCGTGCAGGAGTTGTGCACGCGACACGGCGCCCTCTTCATCCTCGACGAGATGATCACCGGCTTCCGGTGGGACCTTGGCGGGGGACAGCGCGCTTACGACATCGTGCCAGATCTCTCCACCTTCGGAAAGGCGCTCGGCAACGGCTTCTCGGTCTCGGCACTCGTCGGCAAGCGGGAGTTCATGGAGCGCGGTGGACTGGATCATCCTCACGAACGGGTGTTCCTGCTGTCGACCACGCACGGGGCGGAGACGCATGCGCTGGCGGCCGCCATGGAGACGATTCGCACCTACAAGCGGGAGCCAGTGATCGAAACGCTGCACCGGCAAGGCGAACGCCTCAAGCACGGGCTCGACCGAGTCATCGCAGCGCACGGGCTCGAATCCTACGTCCAGATCGAAGGTCGGCCGTGCAGCCTCTGGTTCGTCGCCCGCGACGCTGAAGGCGAGCGCAGCCAGGCCTTCCGCACACTCATCCTCCAGGAGCTCATCGCCCGCGGTGTACTGGCTCCGTCGCTGGTGGTCAGTTTCGCCCATTCCGATTCCGACATCGACCAGACGATCGACGCCATGGACGACGCCCTGACGATCTACGAGCGCGCGCTGGACGGAGGCATCGAGGGACATCTGCGGGGTCGACCGTCGCGGGTCGTACACCGCCAGTACAACTGAATGGCGAACGTATCGAACGACACTCGTCGCACAGACCGCTCGGGTCACGAACTGCTCGACCTCATGACCGAGTTGTTCCCGATCTGCCGAAGCAGCACAGGTCCTGGTGTCCGGGAGACGCTCCGTCGACTGCAGGATGTGATCCCGCTCGTGGTCCACGAGGTGCCCACCGGTACCCAGGTGTTCGACTGGCAGATCCCCCGGGAGTGGCACATCCGCGACGCCTACGTGAAGAACGGCGCGGGACGTCGTGTAATCGACTTCCGCCAGTCGAACCTCCATGTGATCAGCTACAGCCGTCCGGTCGCCGAGGTCATGCGGTGGTCGCAGCTCCGCGGCCACCTGCGCACGTTGCCGGATCGCCCGGATTGGATTCCGTTCCGAACGATGTACTTCGAAGACGGATGGGGGTTCTGCCTCTCGCATCGTCAGTATCTCGAACTCGAGGCCGCGGGGGATGACGAGACCTACGAGGTCTGCATCGACTCCAGCCTGTACGACGGCTCGCTCACGTACGGCGAGATCTACCTACCGGGTGACGAGCCGGACGAGGTGCTTCTGTCGACCCACGTCTGCCATCCGTCGCTCGCGAACGACAACCTGTCCGGGATCGCCATTGCCACGCGGCTCGCCCAGCACCTCGAGCGTCGCCCGCGCCGTCTCTCATACCGACTGATCTTCATCCCGGCAACCATCGGTGCGATCGCCTGGCTGAGCCTCAATCGCGACGGCCTGCATCGGGTGACCGACGGCCTGGTGCTCGCCCTCCTGGGCCACGGGGATCGTCTCACGTACAAGCGCAGCCGGCGGGGAAGCGCACGCATCGACACGGCGGTCCAGCACGCGTTGCGTCACTCCGGCACCCCGCACGATGTCGTCGACTTCGCTCCCTACGGGTACGACGAGCGGCAGTTCGGATCGCCCGGCATCGACCTGCCGATGGGTTGCCTGATGCGAACCCCCAACGGCCAGTACCCCGAGTACCACACCTCGGCAGACGACCTCTCGCTCGTCACCCCCGACGCGTTGCAGTCATCGTTCCAGCTCTGCGTGGACACCCTCGCCATCCTGGAAGATGACCGCCGATATCGCGCACGCGAGCCCTATTGTGAACCCCAGCTGGGTCGACGAGGACTGTACCGCGCCTACGGTCGAGACCCCGGCTTCGAGATCCTCCAGCGGGCGATTCTCTGGGTGCTCAATCAGTCGGATGGCCAGCACACATTGCTCGACATCGCCGATCGGGCCGGGCTCCCATTCTCCGTGATCCGCAGGGCGGCCGACGTGCTCGTCGAGCACCAGCTCCTCGCACCGATCCAGACAACAGATCAGTCCGCGCTCATCGACCGCGCGTCGGTCGGTTCACCAATCGCTGCAGGAGGTGGTGCGTCATGAACGCGTTGTATGTCGACTCCCCGATGTCGGACGACGAGCGTCGTCGCCGCCTCTACGAGGGCCAACTGTTCGTGTTCTCGGCGCGCCCAAGCGGGCGGGCGCTTTGCGAGTTCGCGCGCGAGCTCACGGAGGAGGCGTTCGCGCCGCTCGATCCCCGGTACGCGCAGGCCGACCTTCCGGTCGAGCGGTACGTCGCGATCCTGGCGGAGCTGAAGCCACGTTTCATTCACCATCCGCGATCGAAGACGCTCATCCAGACCCTGCTCGCCGATCTCGGCTGCAACATGGACAAGACGTACTTCGACGTGCCGCGCTTGCGCACCGTTACCTACGGTGGCTATCTCACGTCCGGCCTCGGTTACGCGTTCAAGCCACACCGGGACAGCTGGTACTCGAGGCCGATGTGCCAGCTGAACTGGTGGCTGCCCGTCTACCCGACCGAGGCGGACAACACGATGGCATTTCACACGCCGTACTGGGACCGGCCGGTCCGCAACAGCTCCAGCGAATTCGACTATCAGGACTGGAACCGAGACGGACGGAAGGCGGCCACTCGACAGCACGGGCGGGACACGCGGAAACAATCGGCCGCCCTGGAGTCGCTGCAGCTCGACCCGCAGCTTCGGGTGGTCACGGAGCCGGGCGGGCTGATGGTGTTCTCGGCAGCGCACCTGCACTCCACGGTGCCGAACACGACGACCGCGGCTCGGATCAGTATCGACTTTCGGACGGTCTACACCGACGAGCTTCGTGCCAAGACCGGCGCGCCGAACATCGACAGCGCGTGCCGCGGCACGACCATCAGGGACTATCTCCGCGGGTGCGACCTGACGCGCGTGCCCGAAGACATTCGCGCGCTGTACGAAGAGCGCGAACCCCAGCCGGACGAGGTCTCGCCCGGCGTGATGACGTGATCCAGCCAGGAGCCACGGGCCGGAGTCGAACCTCGGCCAGTTTGAGTGGAAGGAAGCCATCGCATGACTGACGCAACCCTGACCCATGAGCCGGCCGCGGCCGACGTCGCGATCGCTGCGGCCTCGAGGAGCCCCGAACCCTGCTGCCGGTTCTGCGGAACCGGGCTGACCGAAACGTTCGTCGACCTGGGCTCGTCGCCCCTGTGTGAGAGTTTCCTCGCCCCCGCGGAACTCGTCGAGATGGAGCCGTTCTACCCGCTCAAGGCGTACGTCTGCGTCCGATGCTTCCTGGTCCAGGTCCCCGCACACGTCAGCGGCGAAGCCATCTTCAGCCACTACGCGTACTTCTCGTCCTACTCGGACTCGTGGCTCGCGCACGCCGCCCGCTACGCCGACATGATCACCGAACGGCTCGGTCTCGACGGCCAGAGCTCCGTCGTCGAGATCGCCAGCAACGACGGCTACCTCCTGAAGAACTTCGTCGCCAAGGGCATCCGCGTGCTCGGCGTCGAGCCTGCGGCCAACGTGGCGGCGGTGGCTGTCGAACGGGGCGTTCCGAGCGTTGTGAAGTTCTTTGGACGATCCACGGCGCGAGAACTGGTCGATTCCGGCGTTCGGCCGACTCTCCTCATCGGCAACAACGTACTGGCACACGTGCCCGACATCAATGACTTCGTGGCAGGCATGCAGATTCTGCTCGCCGACGATGGCGTCATCACGATGGAATTTCCGCATCTGATGCGACTAGTGGAAGGTAACCAGTTCGACACGATCTACCAGGAGCACTATTCCTATTTGTCGCTTCTGACCGTCGAACAGATCTTCAAGGCCCACGGTCTGACCGTCTTCGACGTCGAGGAGCTGCCCACGCACGGCGGATCGATCCGAGTCTATGCCAGTCACCACGAGCCGACGGCGACCGTCTCTGCGGCCGTCGACGATTTGCGGCGGCGCGAGACGGACGCTGGCTACGATCGTGTGGAGATCTACCGAACGTTCGCCCAGCGTGTGGTCGAGACCAAGCACAAGCTGCTGTCGTTCTTGATCGACGCCAAGCAGGCCGGCAAACGCATCGCTGGTTACGGCGCCCCTGGGAAGGGCAACACGCTCCTGAACTACTGCGGTATCCGGGAGGATTTCATCGACTACGTGGTCGACCGGAATCCGTTCAAGCACGGCAAGTACCTCCCGGGCAGCCATATCCCCGTGTACCCGCCGGATCGGATCGCCGAAACCAAGCCGGACTACGTGCTCATCCTGCCGTGGAACCTGACGGACGAGATCGTGGCCCAGCTCGGCTACGTGCGGGAGTGGGGCGGCCGATTCGTCATCCCGATCCCAGAGGTGAAGGTGATCGACTGAGGCCTCGTGAGACACGAGGGAAGGAACAACTATGAAAGTCGTCCTGTTCTGCGGAGGGCTGGGAATGCGGCTACGGGAGCACTCCGAAACGGTGCCCAAACCGATGGTCACGCTCGGATATCGTCCGATCCTGTGGCACGTCATGAAGTACTACGCACACTTCGGGCACAAGGACTTCATCTTGTGCCTCGGATGGCAAGGCGACGTCATCAAGGATTACTTCCTCAACTACAACGAGTGCCTGTCGAACGACTTCGTGCTCACGTCGGGTGGGGAGTCGGTCGACCTCCTCAACAGCGACATCCACGACTGGCGCATCACATTCGTCGACACCGGAATTTCTTCGAACATCGGGCAGCGCCTCCTTGCCGTTCAAGACCATCTGTACGGCGAGGAGATATTCCTGGCCAACTACACGGACGGCTTGACGGACCTGCGTCTGCCCGACCACATCGACGCGTTCAAGAAACAGCGCAGTGTGGCCAGTTTCATGAGCGTGCGACCGTCTCAGACTTTCCACACCGTCAAGGCGGACGAAAGCGGGCGTGTGAGCGAGCTGTCACTCATCCGTGAGGCCGACATCTGGATGAACGGCGGTTACTTCGTCATGACACCCGAGATCTTCGAGAGCATCCAGGAGGGCGAGGAGCTCGTGAACGAGCCGTTCCATCGCCTTATCGAGCAACGTCGACTCGGCACCCTTCGCTACCGAGGATTCTGGAGCTGCCTCGACACCTTCAAGGAGAAGCAGGCACTCGACGACCTCCACGCGAGCGGCAACCCGCCGTGGGAGGTCTGGAAGACGGGTCCGAGGCCCGCGACGAGGAGCGTGCGGCGCTACGAACGCGTCGGATGAACGGACATCATGATAAAGGTGCAGTTCGAAAAGGTCCGCTCCATTCTCTGCGTAGGAGCCCATGCCGACGACATCGAGATCGGTTGTGGCGGGACGCTACTGGAGCTTCTGGAAGCGAATCCGACCGTCGAGGTCACGTGGGTCGTGTTGAGTGCGGACGGCGAGAGGGCCGAAGAGGCTATCCGAAGCGCCGAGCGGATGCTCGCCGGCGCAACGCGACGCTCCATCATCGTGAAGTCGTTCCGCGACACGATACTGCCGTACGATGGCGAGCGCCTCAAGGCATTCTTCAGCGAACTCGCGGCGCGCATCTCTCCGGATCTCATTTTCACGCATCGTCGGGAGGACATGCACCAGGACCATCGCATCGTGGCTGAACTCACGTGGTGTGCGTTTCGAGACCACGTGATACTCGAATACGAGATCCCCAAGTACGAGGGAGACCTCGGTTCCCCGAACCTGTACGTGCCACTAGCCGAGGCGACGTGTCATCGAAAAATCGACACCCTCATGGAGGCGTTCGCTTCGCAAGCCGACAAGGGGTGGTTCACGGCCGACACGTTCTGGGCGACTCTCCGACTTCGCGGCATCGAATCGAACGCTCCGTCGCGTTTCGCTGAGGGACTGTACTGCCGCAAGCTGTCCTTGACACCGACCCGACCCGCAGAAACCGGGGACGAGACGACTCCGTGCCAAGCTGCCATCGCCCAGACACCGTGACCACGCCCCCCGCCGAGTCGGTGCGCACACGCGTCTGCTCGCTGCTGCGTTCCTCGACTCGGGTATCGAGCGGCCCAGCCGGCCTGGCCCTGCTCGACCAAGCGGTCGTAAGCGGTGTGAACTTCGCCTTCACGATGGTGCTCGCACGCTTTGCTGGGCCGGTGGAGTTGGCGGTGTACTCGCTCGGCTTCAGCATCGTGCTGCTGGCACTCGCGGCGCAGGAAACGCTCATCACGCTGCCGTATACGGTGTACGCCGGAACGGCCCCGGACTCGCTGGCCTTGCGCTGACGGCTACCCTGTCGGCCCCCACCGCATTCCTCGTCTCCGGCGTGGCGAGCGGCGTGGCGACCACGCTATGGTTCGTCCGCCATCGCTCGCGCTTCGCACCGCGACGGCGCCACGTACTGTCGTCCTTCAAGCGCCACTGGGCCTTTGGCCGATGGGTGTTCGGTGGACGGATGCTGGCGAACATCAACTCCGACGTCGTGATGATCTGGCTCGTCGTCGCGCTTCTTGGGACTTCGACGACCGGTGTCTTCGCGGCGTGCATGGCCGTGGTGGCACTGTCGAACCCCTTCATCCTCGGCATCGGCCACTTCTTGACACCTCGGATCGTGCAGGCGTTCGCGTCGGGCCCGCGCGCGTCCCGCCGGGCGGTCGTCGGTCGGGTAACCGGAGCGATCGGCGCCGCGATGGGCTGCTTCTGCCTGGTGGTGATGCTCTTCGGCGACGAGTTGCTGCGATTCCTGTATGGCGTCCAGTATGGAGGCCACGCCGTAACGGTCGTCGTCCTGGCGCTCGGCGTGACCGCCTCGGCGCTCGGCCTCGGCGCCTCGAACGCTCTGTGGGCCTGCGATCGTCCGGACCTGAACTTCCGCGCGAGTCTCATCGGTATGACGGTGATGCTCGTTCTGATGCCCGTCCTGGCAATCTGGTGGGGTCTGCCGGGTGTCGCCGTGGCACTGCTGCTGGGTCGCAGCACTGATTCGGCCATCCGGATGGCACTATTCCTCAGACTGACGGCAGCCGACAAGGACTCGAGTGTCACCGCGCCGGCTCCTCGGCCCACCAGCCCCCAGGCGGCCTGAATCGGGTCGGCGGACCGAACTCAGTCGGGCCGAGTGAGCTCGCGGGCAGTACGGCGAAAGGCCTCGAGCAACGTCCGTGTCACCGGGCCAGGTCGCCCGGACCCAATCACGCAAGCATCGACTCGAACCACGGGCAGGAGCTCCTTCGTCGTGCTCGTGAAGAAGGCCTCGTCGGCGGTGGCGAGATCCGCTTCCGTGAGCACGCACTCGGTGATCGGCACGCCGGCCACGGGTCCGATCTCGAACAGCATCTGCCGGGTCAGGCCGCCCAGCACGCCCGCCGACAGCGGAGGTGTCAGCGCTGTACCGTCCCGCACGAGGAAGAAGTTGGACTGCGAGCACTCGGCCAGCTCGCCGCGATAGTTCTTCATGAGGCCCTCAGCGCCGCCCTGGCGAAGCGCCTGTTGCATGGCCAACGCATTGTTGAGGAGATTGTTCGACTTGATGATGGGGTTGACCGAGTCCGGGTGATTTCGCATGATGGGGACGAGCACGACCTTCACGCCGCGCTCGAGTACCTCTTCCGGTACCTCGTCGATCGGCTTGACGACAATCACCAGCGATGGCTCCGGGCACGCCGACGGATCGTAGCTGAGGTCACCGACACCCCGAGTCAACAGCAGTCGGACGTAGCGCTCACCAGGTGCGTCGAGTGCCTCGAACGTCGCCTCGACTCGGCTGAGCACCTCGGCATCCGACATCGGCACGGGGAGATCGAGCCGTGCCGCCGAGGCGCGCAGCCGCGCCATGTGCCGGTCGAAGATGAAGCATCGCCCACCGTAGGTCCGAAGCGTCTCGTAGACACCCTCGCCGAACAGGAAGCCGTGGTCGAACACCGACACCGTGGCACGGTCGCCGTCCGTGATCTGCCCGTTGACATTGACAAACGCTGACATGCACCTCCCTCGCAGCGCGCTGGGAAGAAATCTGACGGTTCGCTGCGACGGTCGGGCAGCGTACCTCTTGTGCTAGACTCCGTGCAACCCGGCATCGGCTGGATCTCACCTGCGCTTCGCGCGCCATACGCCCACCATGCGGATTCTGACCGCCGCTCAGATGCGTGATGCCGATCGCACGACGATCGAGGAAATCGGCATTCCGTCTCGGGTTCTCATGGAGAACGCCGGACGGGAGGTCGCCGCCGTCCTCTCCTCGACATTCGACGATCTGGCCGAACGGGCCGTGGCCATCGTCTGCGGGCGTGGCAACAACGGGGGCGACGGTCTGGTCGTGGCGCGTGTCCTCCACGACAAGGGTGTCGATGTCACGGTCTTCCTCGTGGGCCGCGTCGCCGAGGTGCAGGGCGACGCGCGCGCGAACCTCGAGAGCCTGGCGCGACTTGGCGGCAGCGTCGTCGAGATTGAGGATGCCCAGGCGTGGGATCTCCACGTTTCCGAGATCTCCTGCTGCGACCTCATCGTCGATGCGCTGTTCGGGACGGGCCTCCGAGATCCCCTGAGCGGCCTGCTCGAGACCGTCGTCGCCGACATCAACGCGACCGGCTTGCCGATCTTCGCGATCGACCTCCCCAGCGGACTCTCCGCAGACGCCCACGAGCTGGTCGGCCCGACCGTCCAAGCCACCGTCACGGTGACGCTCGGGGCGCCGAAGGTGTCGCTGATCCTCCCGCCGGCCGAGCGACGAGCAGGGGAGCTGATCGTGGCGGACATCGGCATTCCCCAACAGGTCATCGACGAACTCGGCGGTCGGAGGCTCGAACTCCTGACACGCGAGGCTGTACGGGTTATCGTCCAGCCCCGGTCGGCCGAGGCACACAAGGGCGAGATGGGACGTGTGCTCCTGGTGGCGGGATCGACGGGCAAGACCGGCGCCGCGCGCCTCGCGGCTCTGGCGGCGCTCCGGAGCGGCTGCGGTCTCGTCACCCTCGCCATACCACGCGCCTGCCAGGACGTCGTCGCGGGTATGGACCCCGAGTACCTCACGCTCGGCCTACCGGACACGCCGCATGGGGCGATCGACGCGACGGCGATCGACGAGGTGCTCCAAACGCCAGTCGACGTGGTCGCGGTCGGCCCCGGGCTCGGCACGGCGCCCGAGACGGTGCGCTTCGTGCGCGAAGTGGTTGAACGCCGAACGTGGCCGCTGGTGCTCGATGCCGATGGGCTCAATGCGTTCATCGACGACCCAGGCACACTGCAGGGAATGGATGGTCCCGACCTGGTGATCACGCCTCACCCAGGCGAGATGGCGCGCCTGGTCGGCGCGACGGCCGCCGACGTGCAGGCCAACCGAGTGGACGTGGCGAGCTCCTTCGCAACCATCCACCAAGTCATCGTGGTGCTCAAAGGGCACCGAACACTCGTCGCCACACCCGACGGTCGCGTCTTCGTCAATCCCACGGGGAACCCGGGCATGGCCAGCGGCGGCACGGGAGACGTTTTGACCGGCATGATTGCTGCCTGGACGGCCCAGCTGCTCGATGCCGAAGCGGCCTGCCGGCTCGCCGTCTACCTTCACGGCCTGGCCGGCGACCTCGCCGAAGCCGACGAAGGGGAGGTCGCGCTCATCGCCACCGACATCGTCGCCCGGCTGGGCGATGCCGTGCTGGAGCTGACTGCCGACGGGGCCTCGGCGTCCGACTGATCGTGGTGTCCCCCGACGCGCGGCAGCCAGCGGCGACCGTCCGAACCCACTCCGACCTCGAGACGGAAGCGCTCGGCGAACGTCTGGGTGCCCGGCTCGCCGCCGGTCGCGTCGTGCTGCTGTACGGCGACCTGGGCTCCGGCAAGACGACGTTCGTCCGCGGCCTGGCCCGCGGGCTCGGAGCCGACTCAACGCAGGTGTCGAGTCCGACCTTCACGCTCACGCAGAGCTATCGCGGACGGCTGACGCTCCATCACGTCGATCTATACCGTCTCGATCCTCGCGAGGTGGACGACCTCGGGCTGGAGGAGCTGATAGGCGAGGGGTCAGTGGGCGCCATCGAGTGGCCGGAGAAGCTGCCACGCCCGATCGAGGGTGCGGTCGAGGTGTGGCTCGAAGACGAGGGCGACACGACGCGCACGATCCGGATCGCTGGCGATTGATTCGGCGTACTCGATCGCTCTTACTCGAGCCTGTAGTTCGGGGCCTCTTTCGTGATGATGACGTCGTGCACGTGGCTCTCACGAACGCCAGCGGTCGTCACGCGAATGAACTGTGCCCGCTCCCGAAGCGCAGCGACGGTCTCGGCTCCGCAGTAGCCCATGCCCGCGCGCAGCCCCCCGACGAGCTGGTGCATCATCGTGGCGACGCTGCCCTTGTAGGGTACGCGGCCCTCGATGCCCTCCGGCACCAGCTTCTCCGCGGCATCCCCGTCGGCGCTGAGCTCGAACTCATCCTGGAAGTATCGGTCGCGGCTGCCCCGACGCATCGCGCCGATCGACCCCATGCCGCGATACTCCTTGAAGCTTCGCCCTTGATACAGGATGAGCTCACCAGGGCTCTCGTCCGTGCCAGCGAAGAGGCTGCCGATCATCACGCAGCCCGCCCCGACTGCCATCGCCTTCGTGATGTCGCCGGAATACCGAATACCACCGTCGGCAATGATCGGCACGCCCTGGCGCTCAGCCGCCCGGGCACAGCCGCCGATGGCGGTAATCATCGGCACGCCGATTCCCGCGACGACACGAGTGGTGCAGATTGATCCGGCGCCGATCCCGACCTTGACCGCATCGACCCCGAGGTCGATGAGCGCGTCGGTCGCCTCGGCGGTGGCGACGTTGCCAGCCACGAGTTCGACGTCCGGGAAGCTCCGTCGTACCAGATGGACCATGTCGAGGACACCCTGGGAGTGCCCGTGAGCTGTATCGATGACGAGGGCATCCACGTGCGCCGCAACCAGCGCCTCGGCCCGCTCCATCGTATCCTTGGCGATCCCGATCGCGGCACCCACCCGAAGTCGGCCGAGCGCGTCCTTGCTGGCGTTCGGATACTTGATCACCTTCTGGATGTCCTTGACGGTGATCAGCCCCTTCAGCATGAACTCGCCGTCGACGACCAGTAGCTTTTCCACCTTGTGCTCATGCAGGATCTCGCGGGCCTGATCCAGCGTGGTCCCCACGGGCACCGTGAACAAGGGCTCGCGCGTCATGATGTCGGAGATCGGACGAGAGGTGTTGGTCTCGAAGCGAAGATCCCGGTTCGTCAGAATGCCAACCAGGTGACCTTCCTTACGCCCGTCCTCGGTAATCGGCACCCCCGAGATCCGGTACTGCTTCATCAGGTCGAGCGCTTCCTGAATCCGACTGGTGGGGGAGAGCGTGATCGGATTGACGATCATCCCCGATTCCGAGCGCTTCACTCGATCGACCTCGGATGCCTGTTCGGCAACCGACAAATTCTTGTGAACGATGCCGATCCCGCCGTGTTGCGCCATCGCGATCGCCAGGCGGGATTCGGTCACGGTGTCCATCGCCGCGCTGGCCACGGGGACGTTCAGGTGGATGTTGCGACTGAATCGGGAGCCCACGTCGACCTCGCTGGGGAGCACGGCCGAGTGCCTGGGCACCAGCAGGATATCGTCGAACGTCAAGGCGGTGGCAACATCGGCGTCGATCCGCGGAAGAGTCTCGGACTGAGTCGTGAGGATCATCGATCACCCCTGGGAAGTCGGCAACGGGATCGCGAACGTCGGCGTGATTGGACGACGTGGGTCATGAGGGTCCGGCGGCCAGACTGGGCCATCGGCGCCGGCTCGGTCGTCAGGCGCCATGGCACTTCTTGTACTTCTTCCCGCTGCCACAGGGACACGGCTCGTTGCGACCCACTTTCGGCGTGTCACGCTTCACGGTGCGCACGGCGGCATCGTCGCCACCGACGCGAGCCGGGCGCCGAGCCGTCTCGGCGCCGCCGGCCTCCGCGCCAGCCATGGCGGGCACCCGCTCGGCGGGGTCGTTGAGCGTGACGGGCGCCGATCGTCGCTGCGCCGCGCGCTCGGCCGCGGCCTGCGCCTCGGCGTCCGTCACCGGGCGGAGTCTCCAGAGATAGCGGACGATGTCGGTATCGATCCGCTCCTTCATGGCCTGAAACAGGCCAAAACTCTCGCGCTTGTACTCGACCAGTGGATCGCGCTGACCGTAGCCCCGGAGCCCGATGCCTTCCTTGAGATGGTCGAGGCTGTAGAGATGGTCCTTCCACTGCGCATCGACGATCTGGAGCATGATGTCGCGTTCGATCCGTCGGAGGACGGTCGGGTCAATCGCGGCTTCCTTCTCCTCGTAGTCCTTGAGGATCCGCGCCCACAGCGCATCGCGAATCTCGTCCGAGTTCGCCTCGGCAAAATCCACCCCGTCGACACTCCGGGCGTCAACCCCGAACGCATCGGTCACGGCCTGCTCGAGCCCTTCCGGCTCCCACTGCTCAGGGTCGGTTTCGCGGCCACAGTAGGTCTCGACGGCCGCATCCAGCACGTCGGTCCCCAGGGTCATCACGTACTCTCGCGTGTCGACCCGTTCGTCTTCGGCGAGCCGGATCTGACCGTCAAGGACCTCGCGGCGGAGCACGTACACGCTCTCGCGCTGTTTGTTCATGACGTCGTCGTATTCGAGCAGGTGTTTGCGAACCGAGAAGTTCTGGGCCTCGACCTGCTTCTGGGCCCGCTCGATGGCCTTGGTGACCATGTTGTGCTCGATCGGAACGCCTTCCTCCATACCCAACCGTTCCATCAAGCCCGAGATGCGATCGGACCCGAAGATCCGCATGAGATCGTCTTCGAGCGAGAGATAGAAACGCGACGAGCCCGGGTCACCCTGGCGGCCAGCGCGTCCGCGGAGCTGGTTGTCGATGCGACGTGATTCGTGTCGCTCGGTCCCGATGATATGGAGGCCGCCGGCCGAGACGACCGTCTCATGATCGACATCGGTTTCGGCTTTGGCGGCGGCGTAGACACGCTCCCAGTAGCTCCGCGCCACGCGGTAGAAGCCGTCCAGATGATAGAAATAGACGGATTCCTCGTCGTCGACGAACCGCTCCTGCCCCTTCGGGAGCCGCTCCGCCTTCTCCGCTGCCAGGCACTCCTGTCGCGCCATGAACTCCGGATTGCCGCCCAGCAGAATGTCGGTTCCGCGACCCGCCATGTTGGTCGCGATCGTGACGGCGCCGGGTCGTCCGGCTTGCGCGACGATCTCCGCCTCCTGCGCGTGGTACTTGGCGTTCAGGACGACGTGCTTGACGCCCCGCCGCTTCAGCTGGGCCGCCAGCGTCTCGGACTTCTCGATCGAGATGGTGCCGACGAGCACGGGCCGCTCCTCGGCCTGCTTCTCCGTGATGTCCTCGACGATGGAGCTGAACTTCTCGGCCTCGGTCCGATAGATCGTGTCGGGCTCCTCGGCGCGTAACAGGTCGCGATTGGTCGGCACCACCACGACGTCGAGTTTGTAGATCTTGCCGAACTCCTCGGCCTCGGTGTCGGCCGTGCCCGTCATGCCTGAGAGCTTGTCGTACTTGCGGAAATAGTTCTGGAACGTGACGGTGGCGAGCGTCTGGTTCTCGCGCTCGATCTTCACCTTCTCCTTGGCCTCCACCGCCTGGTGAAGCCCATCGCTCCAGCGTCGTCCAGGCATCAGCCGCCCGGTGAACTCGTCGACGATCACCACCTGGCCGTCCTTGACCATGTAGTCGACGTCGCGTCGGAACAGCGTGTGGCCCCGCAGCGCCTGATTCACATGGTGAAGCAAGGGCATGTTCGCCGGGTCGTACAGGCCGCCTGGACTCAGCCGATGCGCCAGCATCGTCTCCGCCTGCGCCATGCCGCTCTCTGTCAGCGTCACCGTCCGATGCTTCTCGTCGACGATGAAGTCGCCGGTCAACTCCAGCGCGTCGCGGTCCTCCGCTTTCGTGTCGCCGCGGGTTACCGCGCCCGCCTTCAGACGCGGCACGATACGATCGACCTCGTTGTAGAGGTCGGTCGATGCCTCCGCGGGCCCCGAAATGATCAGCGGGGTTCTCGCCTCATCGATCAGGATGCTGTCCACCTCGTCGACAATCGCGAAGTGATGGCCCCGCTGCACGTAATGGGACAGCTCGAACTTCATGTTGTCGCGGAGGTAGTCGAAGCCGAACTCGTTGTTCGTACCGTAGGTGATGTCGCAGGCGTAGGCCGCCTGCCGGGCCGCGTCCACGATGTCGTGCTGGACGACGCCGACCGTCATGCCCAGGAATCGATAGATCCGCCCCATCCACTCGGAGTCACGGTTCGCCAGGTAGTCGTTCACGGTCACGACGTGTACGCCTTGACCCGAGAGCGCATTGAGGTAGGCCGCCAGCGTGGCCACCAGCGTCTTACCTTCGCCGGTCTTCATCTCGGCGATCCGGCCGTGGTGGAGCACGGCGCCACCGATCAGCTGCACGTCGAAGTGCCGCATCGCCAGCGCCCGCCAGCCGGCCTCACGGACGACGGCGAAGGCTTCGGGGAGCAGATCGTCGAGGGACTCGCCGCGCTCGACGCGTAGGCGGAACTCGGCGGTCTTGGCGCGGAGTTGATCGTCGTCCAGCGCCTTGATCGACGACTCATGCGCTCCAACCGTCCCGACGAGCGGCTGCAGACGCTTCAGGTCGCGTTGGTTCTGGGTGCCGACGATCTTGGAGAGGAAAGTATCGAGAATCAAGGTAGGGACGCTAAATATCGAATGATTGTACGGGACGCTGCGAGGCAGCGTCAAGACGCGCCACGCCCGCCAACGTCGTGGCGACAGTCGGATAACGGAGAGGAAGGAGCCGACGCGGCTACTTCTTGGCCGCGAGGAGCTTCAGCGGATTGATCGGCCGCCCGTTGACCCAGACTTCGTAGTGGACGTGCGCGCCGGTGGCCCGGCCCGTGGCGCCAACGTACCCGATGACGTCACCGCGCTTCACCTCGTCGCCAACGGCGACCGCGAAGCGCGACATGTGCCCGTATCGCGTCATCAGACCGAAGCCGTGGGTGAGTTGGACGAGGTTGCCGTAGTTGCCACTCCGCGAGGCGACCTTCACCGTGCCGTTGGCGGTGGCGTAAATCGGCTTGCCATACTCGGTCGAGATGTCGAGGGCCGGATGGAACTGTGTCTTGCCGGTGAACGGATCGGGCCGTCGGCCGAACGTATCAGCCAACCAGCCCTGCGCCGGCCAGATCGAAGGCGTCGCCTCGGCGAGCGCCTGTCGCCGCTCCACGCCGGTGCGCACGAATTGGAGCCGGCCCTCGAGCGTTCCGAGCAGATCGCGAAGCACCCCAAACGTGTCCTCGGGGGTCGACCCACCCTCCGATCCCAGCCACGCCTCGGCGACCTCGCCGCCGCCCCCCATGGCCCGGGTCTTGACGAGCGCAGGAAGCTGGGCGAGCGCCGCTCGCGCCGCCGGTTCCAGTGCCGATCGCTCCGTCAGATCGGCGATCGCCGACTGAAGCGACGTGATCTGCCGGGTCAGCTCGGCCGTCGCCGTCCGATAGCTCGTGTTCTCCACTTCGAGATCGCCCGCCATCGCTCGAAGCTGGCGGATCTCGGCCGTGGCGCTCCAGCGAGCCGCCAAGCCAAGCAACGTCGGCAGGGCAACCACGCTCAGCAGAATGGCAGCCGCCGGACGAAGCGCAATCGTGAACCGACGGACCTTCCCGTTGGTCCGGTCCCCGATCACCACCGAGTATCGTTTCGAAAGCATGGACTCAAACCTCAACGACGCGACGACGCTGCGCCGCTCGCGGTACACACCTGCAGCCGGCACGGCTGCTCCGCGGAATCTCCAAGACGTTACCACAGGGAACTGCGCTGGGGAAGGACCGTGGCGGAAAAAGGCGAATGAACAACGAATGTTGCTGCAAATGGCAAGGCTCACCGGCCGAGCCGATCGCCACCGAGCCGAAACTGGACCGCCTCCGCGACGTGTTCCGGTGCGAGTCGTTCCGACCCGCCCAGATCGGCGATCGTGCGTGCCACCTTCAGCACCCGATGGTATGCGCGCGCGCTCAAGCCAAAGCGGGCGACCGCGGCCTCGAGGATTCGCTCGGCTGCTGGACTGAGGTGACACTGCTCCGCCACACCACGGGCCGACATCGTGGCATTCAGGCGGCTTGTGGTCGCGTCCTGGCGAGCAGCCTGGCGTGCCCGGGCCGCCAGCACTCTCACCCGAATCGAGGCCGACGACTCCGCGGACGCGGCTCCCCGGAGCGCCTCGGTCGGCACGCGCGGGACCTCGACGGCGGGGTCGAGACGGTCGAGCAGGGGACCGGAGAGACGCCGCCGGTACCGATCGATCTGAACCGGCGTGCAACGACAGTCGCGCACGGGATCGCCCAGGAAGCCACACGGACAAGGGTTCATGGCGGCCACCAGCACGAACCGCGCGGGAAACGTGGCCGTGCGGGCCGCGCGCGCGACGTGGACGCACCCCTCCTCGAGAGGCTGGCGCAGCGATTCGAGCACCGGCCTTTGGAACTCCAGGATCTCATCCAGGAACAGGACGCCGTTGTGCGCCAGACTCACTTCGCCAGGCCGCGGCCCTGCGCCGCCACCCACGAGGGCGGCGCTCGACACCGTGGGGTGAGGCGCGCGAAACGGTCGGGCCGAAAGGAGCCCTCCTGAACCCGCGAGTCCTGCTACAGAGTGAATGGCCGTCGACTCGAGAGCCTCGTCCAGCGAAAGCGGCGGCAGGATACCGGGAAGGCGCCGGGCCATCATCGTCTTGCCAACTCCTGGTGCCCCGACCAGGATCACGCTGTGGCCACCCGCCGCCGCCACCTCCAGCGCCCGACGGGGGAGCGATTGGGATCGAACCTCGAGGAAATCGGCAACGTCGATGGCTGCGGAGACGGGGGGTACGACGATCGACGGAGACGGGTGGCGATCGGGATCGTTCATCGCCTCCACGGCCTCGCTCAGCGACGCCACCGAGACGACCCGGAGGTCCGACACGATGCTCGCCTCGATCGCGTTGCCGCTCGGCACGACCAGACCGGTGAGGCCGTCGCGCCGTGCGGCCACGGCGATGGCCAGGACGCCGCGGGTCGGCTGGATCGAACCGTCCAGCGATAACTCGCCGAGCACGAGCCAGTCGTCGATCTGACGCCGCTGGATCTGCCCATCGGCCGCCAGAATGCCGAGCGCGATCGCCAGATCGAACGCGGAGCCACTCTTCCGAACGTCGGCCGGCGCCAGATTGACGGTGATTCGATGCCGCGGAAACGGGAAACCGGAATTCAGTATCGCCGTTCGAACGCGTTCCCGACTCTCTCGAACACTGGTATCAACTAATCCGACCAGCGTCAGTCCGGGCATGCCGAAGGCGGCGTCGACCTCGACCTGGATGGCGTAGGCCTCCACGCCGAAGATCGCCGCGGAGCGCAGCGTCGCGAGCACGCACGGTGGCGCTGCAAGGACGCACCCAGATCGGTAAGCGACCACAAGTCCCAGTCCAGGCTGAGTCCAGGCAGGGCCAGGCCGAGTCCGCCCCGGTGGTACGCACAAACCGCGTTCCGGGAATGGTGAGGAGTCGGGAGCTTTTGCGGCGCTGAGCGTACCGGAGCGACTATCGCCCGGCCGCAGCGAAGATGGTGAGCCGATCGCCCGGCTTGATCAGATTCGACCGCAGCCGATTCAGACTCTTCAGCGAGTCCACGGTGGTCTGAAAGACGCGCGCGATGGCAAACAACGAGTCGCCCCGGCGAACCCGATAGACGGTCCGCCCACCCTCGTTCGACGTGCGGTCCTCGACGACACCAGGATCCCGGCCGGTGACCGCGCTGGGCTGGCCGGGCCCCGACGGCACGAGCAAACGCTGGCCGATACTGAGATGCGCGCTGGCCGATAGCCGATTCGACGCCGCGAGATCGACGCGGGACATATTCAAATTGCGGGCGATTTGCCACAGCGAGTCGCCCTTCTTCACGGTGTACCACCGGGGCGCGACGAGGTCCTCCGGCGACGCGGCCGCCAGACGCTCCCGAAAGATGGCCTCCATGCCGACGGGCACCTTGATGGTGTAGTTGGCGAGGCGATACGGAGTCATCCAGCGGCGTAACTCAGGATTGAGCTGCGCAATCTCTTCCTCGCTCGCGCCAGTCCATTCGGCGACTCGTGCGAGCTCGATCGCTTGCGACACCTCGACCCTCGCGTAGCGGATCGGCTCATCGCGCTCGATGTCGAGGTCATATCGAGCGGGATCGGCGCCGATCGTCATCGCCGCCAACGCGAGCGGTACGTATTGGCGTGTCTCACGAGGCAGGTAGCGAGTGGTGGTGGCTATCGTCCAGAAATCGCTGGACCCGGACCGCCGGATCGCGCGCCGCACGCGGCCCGGTCCACCGTTGTACGCCGCCAGCGCCAGGTGCCAGTCACCCTCGAACATCTTGTACAGGACTCGGAGGTAGCGGGCCGCCGCGATCGTGGCTTTCTCAGGATCGTCCCGCTCGTCGATGTACCAATCCTGCCGCAAGCCGTACTCGCGCGCGGTACCCCGCATGAACTGCCACATGCCACGGGCCCGTGCCCGTGAGACGGCCGCTGGTTTAAACGAACTCTCGACGAGAGGAAGGTAGGCCAGGCTCTCGGGAAGTGCCTCGGCCCTTAAGACTCGCCGGATCATCGGCAGGTAGCGACCCGCTCGGCGCAGCCCCTGGACGACGACCGCTCGGCTCCGCAGATGGAGCGAGTCGATTGCGGAAAGTACCTTGCGATTCAGCGGAATCGGCACGTCGGCCAGCAGCGGCTTCAGGCCGTCGACGACCGGCGGTGGAGGCTCTACGCCGGCCTCGGCCTCGAACGTCACCACGGCCAGACGCTCGTCTGGGGACTCCGCGCTCCCGGCCGCTACGACGCTTGGGGTCGACAGCCGCCACACCTCGAGCAGGCTGACCAACTCGACGACGCGCTCGATCTGGCTCGAGATTCGCCCATCGGCATATTCGCCCTCAGGTCGCTCGAGCAGGGACGTCAACGCCGCATCGAACTCACGGCGGGCCAGACGCAGCCCACCCTCGCGCAATAACTGGCGGCCTCGCTCGAGGTGCCCGTCCGAGCGACCGAGCGCGACAGAAATGGGGTCAGCGGGAGTGGGCGATGCGACCGTCGACGCCGCCGGCCCCGACGCAGCAGCCACGGTCCGGTCGTTCGGCGCGCGGAGAGGCGCGGCCTTGGATGCACAGGCGCCCGTGAAGACGAACGCCGCTAGAGCCAACGGCAAGCAGCTGGTGCTGGCCATCCGCGCTCGGGGGCGCCGAGCCGTGGTGACTCGAGCGTCCACTTCAGGCCGCCGAAGAGCAAGCCTCATTCGCGGCCTAGAATAACACGGTTCGACGGGCTCCCATGCTCGCGCCACTCGCGCCGCGGGTCTCGCGCGCTGCGTCCTCGTGTGCCTCGCTATCGCCAGCTGATCGCCGAGAACACCTTACCGTCCTCGCCAAGGTCTCGCGCCGCGGGGGTGATGATGGTCCGTTCGTCGATCACGATCTTGCGACCGGCCTTGAGAGCCTCGCGCACGTCATCCTCGCAGACAAACTCGACGACGTCGCCGTCGGCCTTCGCATCCGGCCCGTCGGGGGCGCTGGACCAGGGACCGTCCGAGGTCAGTACGTCGCGCGTAGTTGGTCGTTCGCCCGAGCCGTAGCCGCGCGACGCGAGAAAATCGTCGATCTGCCGAGTCAGCGCCCGAGCCTCGACCCCGCGAGAGCGCGCGGGGCGACCAACACTCGGCAGCGGCAGCGGCGGCGGTGGCGCCGGGAGGGAGGCCCCGCGGTCGGTCGGTTCGAGTGAGACCTCGGCCGCGACAGGGTTCAACTCGTAGGCGAGCCGCTTGACATTGAGCAAGTGGAGAGGCGAGATGTTGTCGGAGGTGATATTTCCGCCGTAGCCACCACACCCCAGCGTCATGGCCGGGTCGAGCCCGGTCGTCAGGCCAATCGAGCCGTGCGTCGTCGGCGTATTGACCACGATCCGGAACGCGGGCTTCTTCAGCCCGAACTCCAGGATGATCGCATCATCGCGGGAGTGAATCGACATGGTGTGCCCCATGCCTCCGTAGCGAAGCACCTCCATGCACCGCTCGCAGCCTTCACGCCAGTCCGCGACCACGTAGAAGGACAGAACGGGGCAGAGCTTCTCGATCGACAACGGATAGTCGCGGCCGACTCCCTCGAGCGGCGCGATCAGGACGCGTGTGTCGGGCGGGACGGCGATCCCGGCACGCTCGGCCAGCAGCGTGGCGGGCTTCCCGACGAGTTCCGGATTCGGCAGCCGCTGGGGCGTCACGAGCACCGCCGCCAAGGCCTCCGCCTCGGACGGCGTCAGGAATCGGCCCCCACGACTCTCGAACTCGCGTCGTACCTCGTCGGCGACATCTGCGTCGACGACGACCGAGTTCTCGGATGAGCAGAGGATCCCGTTGTCGAACGTCTTTCCGGTCACGATGTCCCGAACCGCTTTCGCGACGTCGGCCGAGCGCTCGATGTATGCCGGCGCGTTACCGGGGCCCACGCCGTAGGCTGGCTTGCCGGCGCTGTAGGCCGCACGGACCAACCCCATGCCGCCCGTCGCGAGGATCACGGCGACATCCCGATGCTTCATCAGCTCCTGGGTGCCCTCTAGGGTGACGGTTCGCATCCAAGAAATGGCGTCGTCGGGAGCCCCAGCGTCTCGCGCCGCAGCAGCCATGATCTCGGCGACGCGAGTGATGCAGCGGACTGCTGCCGGGTGTGGACTCAGGATCACGGCGCATCGGGCCTTGACCGCGATCAGAATCTTGTAGATAGCCGTCGAGGTCGGATTCGTGGAGGGGATGATCGCGGCGACGACACCGAAGGGTTCGGCAATCTCGACGACCCGAGCATCATCTCGCCGTCGAATCACGCCGACGGTCTTGAGCGGTCGGATAAATCGATAGATCCGGTCGGCGGCGAACAGGTTCTTCTGAACCTTGTCGGCGACGACGCCGTAGCCTGTTTCTTCAACGGCCAAGCGTGCCAACGCCTCGCAGTGGGGCCGAACGGCGGAGGCCATCGCATCGACCAGCGCGTCGAGTCGTTCCTGCGAGTACTCGGCTAGCGACCGCTGAGCCTGGCGGGCCGAGCGCGCGAGCGCTCGGGCCTCGTGGATCGACTCGAGGTCGCGATCGGGTGACTTGGACTTGGCCTCCTGGGCCATGCGCTACTCCCTCGAGCCGCCGGACCAGACAGTTGCGGGCCGAGGACGACCCACATCACACCTGGGGAAGAATCTTCTCGACCTCGGCGTGCGGCCGTGGAATGACATGCACGGCCACGAGCTCGCCCACGCGCCGCGCCGCTGCCGCACCCGCGTCAGTCGCCGCTTTGACGGCGCCGACGTCGCCCCGCACCATGACCGTGACGTAGCCGGCACCGATGTACTCTTTGCCGACCAATACCACGTTGGCCGCCTTGACCATCGCATCGGCCGCCTCGATTGACCCGACGAGGCCTCGGGTCTCGACCATTCCGAGCGCTTCGAGTGACATCGATTCCTCCGAGCAGGACGACCAGCGGTTCGCCGGCGAATGCCTGCGCCGCCGCAATGTACCACAGGTGCGTCGACCGCCAAAGTCGGACCGAGACGTTCGCGCGAGCGTCTCGAGCCGGCGCATCACTCGTTGGGGTTCGCAGGAGCGCCGGCTTGGCGGGTCCCCCGGTCGCGTTGTATCATTCCCAGTCCGCTGCGGCACCACAGTCGGCTAATGTGCGTCAGCCATGGTTTGATTTGCGAGCACCGGTGAGATCAGACGCGCTCGTCGACCGGAAGGAACGCTTCGACATCATGAGCATCGGTGGTCGCCTGGTCTGTCTCGCCAGCCTCGTCTTGGTCGCCGCCTGTGGCAGCGGCCCCGATTCGAGCGCTCCGGTCGCAACGCCCAGCGCCGTGCTGAGCCGGACGCAGGTCCCGCTGGGCGCGCCTGTCGACATCACCTATCGCTTCGTCGTCTCGCCGGACGCGCCGGCGTTCGAAGCGGACTATCGGGTGCTGGTCCATTTCCTCGACGCTGACCAGGAGCTGATGTGGACCGACGATCACGACTCCCCGGTCCCGACGCGCACGTGGAAGCCGGGCCAGACGATCGAATACACGCGCACGATGTTCGTGCCAATTTACCCGTATATCGGAGCGGCCTCGCTCAACGTCGGACTGTACGAGGGCTCCGATCAGCGCCGACTGTCCCTGGCAGGCGAGGACTCGGGCCAAAAGTCGTACCGCGTCGCGACGTTCGAACTACTCCCCCAATCCGAGAACGTGTTCCTCATCTACGAAGAAGGCTGGCATCCGTCGGAGATCGCGGAAGACAACGCGATGGTCGAGTGGCAGTGGACAGAGCGAGAGGCCGTCATCGCATTCCGCAACCCGCGAGCGGATTCGCTGCTCTACCTCCAGCTGGACGGCCGACCCGACCATTTCGATGAGCCTCAGACCGTCACGGTTCAGGCGGGCGAGACGGTGCTCGACGCGTTTCAGGTCACCTCGTCCGACCGGTTGCTGCGTCGGGTTTCGCTGTCGCCGGCACAACTCGGCGATGACGACATGGTGCGAATCCGCCTCCTCGTCGATCAGGGCTTCGTCCCGGCGCAACTAGCCGGATCCGACGAGACCGACGAGCGATTGTTGGGCGTGCGGGTCTTCCAGGCGTTCATCGAGCGCCAATGACCCTGCCCCCCGTCTCACGGTGCGCCGCGGGGTCGACGGAGGGACCGCGATGGTGACCGGCGGCCGTCGGTTCCCGACGAGTCCGAGGGTCATCGGCCTGTGGCTCGCGGTCGGCATCCTCGGCGCAGCCCCCGCGGAGGCCGACCTGGTCTTCTTCAGCTCCGGCCGGACGATGTCGGTGCGTGGTCACCGGCTCGAGGGATCCACCGCGACGCTCTATCTCCGCGGCGGAGGCGAGGTGGTGTGTGACGTCGCGCTGATCGCCCGTATCGAAGCCGACGAACTCATCTATCCGCGCGTGCCCACCGCGACGATCGGCTCCCCGCGCGCAACGCCGTTCAGAGCGCTCATCGACACCATCGCGGCTCACGAGGGCGTCGCAGCAGATCTGGTCGACGCGGTCATCGCCGTCGAATCGGCTTACCAGCCGACCGCGCGCTCGTCAAAGGGCGCGCTCGGCCTGATGCAGCTCATGCCCGCCACCGCCCGCCAGTATGCGGTCGATGACCCTTTCGACCCGGAGGCCAACATCCGAGGTGGGGTGAAGCACCTGCGTCGTTTGCTCGAGCGATTCGACCTTTCACTGGCGCTGGCGGCCTACAACGCAGGGGAAGGAGCGGTGGAGCGGTACGGCGGTATCCCGCCCTATCGCGAGACTCAGGACTATGTCGACCGGGTCCTGACTCGCTTCGGCAGCGCCCGCTGAGGCCTCTGGCGCTACCGGTCTCCGACCAAAACGGCCTACCCCATCGTCTAAGCGAGAGAGACGTTTACCTGGAGCCGCCCTCGAGCCGCCCCCCAAGGCTGACGTGAGGTCTGCTATAATCGTGACGATTCGGCTTCATGTCATTGTTCTGCAAAGCCTTGCAGTGCTCCCGTCGACCTTCCAGGCCCATGCGATCTTCCCCGAGGCCAGTCGTATGCCCGTGATCCGGCCAACACGGGGGGAGGCCTGAGGTGGAGTTTCGCTGTCGCCTGGGCACCGTCGGTGGCGAAGTGGTCGAGGGCACGTACGTCGCCGACACGGAGGCGGGCCTTCGCAAGGAACTCGAGGACAAGGGCATGCACGTCCTGGCCATCCATCGCGCCGGTCTCGGACGCTGGTCGCCGAGGCTGCCGACGCGTCGACATATCGGCACCCGCGAATTCCTGGTATTCAACCAGGAGCTCGCGACGCTGCTGAAAGCTGGCATGCCGCTGGTGCAATCGCTCGATATCCTTCGGCAGCGGGTTCCGAATCCGACACTCAAGGCGGTCCTCGACGACGTGTACGAGCGCATCCGGTCGGGCGGCTCGCTCTCCGAGTCGTTCGAGGCCCACGGGGACCTCTTCCCTGGGGTGTACACGGCGTCGCTGCTGGCCGGCGAAAAGAGTGGGGGGCTCGAGGAGGTCATCCGGCGCTACGTGTCGTACGTCAAGGTGGTCGCCGCGGTACGGCGCAAGACGGTGTCGGCGCTCGTGTATCCGGCCGTCCTGACGTTCCTGGCGCTCATCGTCGTGGCGATCATCGTGCTCCAGGTGGTGCCGGAGTTCGCCTCGTTCTACGCCAGCTTCGATTCCGAGCTTCCGCTCGCCACGCGCGTGATCGTTACCGTGTCCGATCTGGCGAGAGCTCAGTTCCTTCCGCTGGCGGTGGGCCTGGCGGCGGCGGGCGGATTCGGGTGGTGGTGGCTGACTCAGCCAGCCCGACGCGCTGGATTCGACAGTCTGCTGCTGCGAGTGCCCGGCGTCGGACCGACCGTGCGGAAGTTCGCAACTTCCCAGATGGCGCGCACGCTAGCAACGTTGCTGGGCGGCGGCATTCCGCTCGTCACCGGGCTCGACATCGCGTCTCGGTCGCTAGGCAACCAGCGCATGGCGAGGGAGCTGGAGCATGTGGCGACGCGGGTCCGCGAGGGCGAGGCGCTCGCCCCGACCATGGCCGCGACGGGTGTCTTTCCGGACGTGGCCATCAAGATGATCGAGGTGGGGGAGTCGACCGGCGCCCTCCAGGAGATGCTGAACAGCCTCGCTGACTTCTTCGACGAAGAGATTGAGACCAATCTCGGACGATTCGTGACGCTCATCGAGCCCGCATTGCTGGTCGTGATGGGGCTGGTCATCGCCGGGCTCCTGCTGGCGCTGTACATGCCACTGTTCCAGGTATCGGGCGTGATGGGATGAGGGCTGGTGACCCGGCCATGGACCAACAACCCGCACTTCCCATCGACGATCTCGACGACATCGAGGCGGCGGCGCGCTCGCTGAACGACGCGTCCGAACTCTACGTGCCGGACGCGGCCGGAGCCTCCACGGCGAGCGACCTCCAGGCCGAGACGGCCCAGGCCCGACACCTGGCCGAGCGCTACCACCTCGAGTACGTCGACATGGAGCAATTTCACATCGACAACGATCTGTTCCGATCCATTCCCGCCGAACTGATGCTGCGGTACGAATTCGTCCCGCATCGTCGGGATGGCTCGGCTCTCGTCGTGGTGGTGTCCGACCCGACCGATCTACCGATGATCGACGAGCTCAGCGCGCTGATCGGCACGCCCGTGAAAGTGACCGTCGGAGCGCCATCGGCGATCCAGGCCATCCTGAAGAAGAGCGAGAGCTCGCAGCGCGTGCTGGAGGAGGCGACCGAGAGCTTTCAGCTGCAGTTGCTCCGCGAGGACGAGGAGGGCGACGAGCACCTGACGGTCGAACGGCTCACCAGCGACGTGAGCCCCGTCATCCGACTCGTCGACTCGACGATCTTCACGGCGATCCAGCGTCGCGCCAGTGACATTCACATCGAGACGCAGGACGACGCCGTCTACGTGAAGTACCGAGTCGACGGCGTGCTGCAGCCGGCGATGCGGCCGATTGATCGACGATTCCACAGCTCGATCCTGTCGCGAATCAAGGTCATGGCCGAGCTGGACATCGCCGAGAAGCGGGTGCCGCAAGACGGACGATTCAAGCTGCGGGTGCCGGGAAAGACGATCGACTTCCGCGTCTCGATCATGCCCAGCGTGCACGGCGAGGACGCGGTCATCCGTATCCTGGACAAGGAGTCGATCAGCGAGCAGTTCAAGGAGTTGCGCCTCGACATCCTGGGATTTCCGGATATCGAGCTGAAGCGATTTCGCAAGTACATCGCCGAGCCCTACGGCATGGTGCTGGTCACCGGCCCGACGGGCAGCGGCAAGACGACCACACTCTACGCCGCGCTCTCGGAGGTCCGGACCTCAGAGGACAAGATCATCACGATCGAGGACCCGGTCGAATACCAGCTCCAGGGCATCACGCAAATCCCGATCAACGAAAAGAAGGGCCTGACGTTCGCCCGGGGGTTGCGGTCGATCCTGCGCCACGATCCGGACAAGATCATGGTGGGGGAGATCCGAGACTCTGAGACCGCGCAGATCGCCATCCAGTCAGCGCTGACGGGGCATCTCGTCTTCACCACCGTCCACGCCAATAACGTCGTCGACGTCCTGGGACGTTTCCTGAACATGGGCGTCGAGGCGTACCAGTTCGTCTCCGCCCTCAACTGCGTGCTCGCGCAGCGTCTGGTCCGGATGATTTGCTCCGACTGCCGGCGACCAGCCCAAGTGGACCACCAACAGCTCGAGGAAGCCGGACTCGACCCGGACCTGGAACGTATTCACGTCTTCTACGAGGGAGCCGGGTGCATCGAGTGCGGCGGCACGGGCTACAAGGGGCGCACCGCAATTTGTGAGCTTCTGGACCTCAGCGATCCTATCCGGGAGTTGATTCTGGAACGTCGTCCGACATCGGAGATCAAGAATGCCGCGCGCGAGGAGGGCATGCGCTTCCTCCGCGAATCAGCGATCGAACAGGTCATGTCGGGTCGCACCACCCTCCGCGAGATCAACAAGGTGACGTTCGTTGAGTAGTTCGGCACCCTGATGTCATTGCTTGCGACACCGTGGCCCACCGTCGCGATCGAAATCGCGCCCCGGCGCGTGACCGTCGCGGCCCTCCGATCGCGCGTGGGCCAGACATTGGTCCGAGCCCACGCGACCGAGCCCTTGCCTGAAGGTGTGATCCGGCCGAGCTTGACCGCCACCAACGTCATCGACACCAGCCGCGTCGGCCAGGCGCTCACGACCGCATTGCAGTCCATCGGGGGCCGGCAGCGCCAAGTCGGCCTGGTCGTGCCGGACTCGGCTGCCAAGGTGTCCCTCGTGCGATTCGAGACCGTGCCTGCGCGCGAGGAGGACCTGAGGGAACTGATTGGCTGGCAGGTGCGAAAATCGGCGCCGTTCAAGATCGAGGACGCCCAAATCTCTTACACGCCTGGCGCCCCGCAGCCGGGCGGTGGGCGAGAGTATGTCGTCGTCCTGGCTCGACGCGACGTCATCGAGGAGTACGAGAACGTCTGCACGAACGCGGGGGTCCGGGCGGGCGTCGTCGACCTGGCGACGTTCAACCTGATCAATCTGGTGATCGCCGGGAACGCCGGCAACGCCGGGAGGCATGCCGTCGCCAGCGGCGACTGGCTGCTGGTGCACGTCGAGGCCGACTACTCGACGGTCGCCATCGTCCGCGGTGAGTCGCTCGTGTTCTATCGAAACGCCGCCGCGCAAGGCGAGCGCGATTTGGCCAACTTCGTGCACCAGACGACGATGTACTATGAGGACCGGCTGGGGGGCAAGGGGTTCGGCCGCGTCATCTTGGCTGGCGCCGAGCAGGACAACGAGGACGCCGGCGCCTTGCACCAGGCCGTGGCCGACCGCGTCGGACGCGAGGTCGAGACCATCAATCCCGCGAGCGTCGCGACACTGAAGAATCGACGCCGCATCGACCCCTCGACGCTCGAGGCACTGGCGTCGCCAGTCGGGCTCTTGGTGAGACGCCGAGCCTCCTAGGCCACGCGATGCTGGACACGAATCTCTCGACCCGGCCCATCTACAACGAGCGGCTCGTCCATCTCGCCCTGCTGGCGTTGGCAGCCATCGTGCTCGCCCTCACCGTCTTCAATGCGACCCGGATCGTGACGCTCTCCCGGGGGGCCGGTGAATTCGGCCGGCAGGCCGACGTGGCCGAGCAACAGGCGCGCGACCTGGAGCAGCAGGCCGCCCTCGTCCAGCGTGATGCCGGCGGCACAGAACTCGATGGCCTCGAGTCGGCCGCTCGGGAGGCCAACGCCATCATCGACCGTCGCCTCTTCTCCTGGACCGAGTTCTTCAATCGCATCGAAACGAATCTGCCCGCAGGCGTCATGATCACTGCTGTTCGACCCAACATTCAGCCGGAAGGGATCGAAATCACGCTGTCGGCGGTCGGCCGTCGAGTCGAGGATCTGGACGCCTTCATGGAGCAGCTCGAAGCGACCGGAGCCTTCATCGACGTGTTGTCGCGGCAGGAGGAAATCACCGACGCGGGCACCTACCGGGCGGTCCTCCAGGGTCGCTACGAGCCCTCGGACCCACCCGCACTCGAGGTGCCCCAGGCGGACGAAGGATGATGGTCTTTCTGCGCCGGGTCTACGAAGATAAGCGCGCCTGGATCGTGCCCCTCGCGGTCGCGCTCGCGGCCAACCTGGTGATCTACGTCCTCGCCGTCTTTCCGCTCGGGCGAAAGATTCAGGGCGCTTCCGATCGAGTCCAGACCGCCCAGCAGGCCGTGCGCGCGGCTCAAACGACGTACGCCAGTGCTCAGTCGATGGCCACTGGGAAGAAGGACGCCGGCGAGGAGCTGCGCATGTTCTACGACGACGTCCTGCCGATTGGTCTCGCGGGCGCGCGCCGAATGACCTACGTGCGCCTGGCCCAGCTCGCGACCGACAGCGGCTTGAGTTACGAGCGGCGCACCGTGCGAACCGAGGCGGAGACCGACGCGTTACTCTCCAGGCTCGAGATGACGATGGTCCTGGCCGGCGCCTACGACGACGTCCGGCGCTTCATCTACCAGGTCGAGACCGCTCCTGAGTTCCTCGTCATCGAAGACGTCGCCCTGGCGCAGGGAGAGGACGATGAGGCGCCATTGGTCCTGACGGTCGCGGTCTCGACGTACTACCGACCGGCCAACAATGGGACCTAACCGTCGCCTGCCGCTGCTGCTCGGGCTGCTCGTTCTGGCCCTGGTGACTCTGGTCGGGAGTCGGGGCGGGCTTGGGAGCCTCTCGACGCTCTGGTCATCGGCCGACGCACCGGCCACGCTCGGCGCACCACCCGAAGGAGCCGCCGTCGCCGACGGTCCTCTCGCGCCTCGTGAACCTGCGTTTCCGGACGTGAACCTGGAGGGGCTCGAGGCGGAGCGAGCCGAGCCGTCCAGCGGGCGCCGGAATCCCTTTAGCCTACGAGCCGCACCCCGTCCGACGCCCGCCGACGTCCCTCGCGTTCCGACTTCGGAGCCGGCCGCGCTCAGCCCGAACAGAGGCGGCGTGCCCGTTCCGTCCACCAGGGCCAGCGTGCCTTCGATTCCCTTGAAGTTCATCGGAATCGTCGATCTTCCAGGGGATCAGGGCAAATTGGCCGTGCTCAGCGATGGAGATTTCGTCTACCATGGTCGGCAGGGCGACGTCGTCGAGGGACGATATCGCATCGTGACCATCGGGGACGAATCGGTCGACCTCGAGCACAGTGATGGCCGAGGTCGTGTGACGCTGGCTCTGACTGGCTCGTAAGGGGTTCATGACGCGCGAAGTCTCAACCAAACCGCGAAGGCCAGGAAATGCGCGGGGGGCGCTGTGGGCCGTCGTCGGAGTCCTACTCCTCGGCGGGTTGAGCGGATGCGCGGCAGGCCGAGCCTACAGCCTGGGCGAGAATGAGTCCCGGGCTGGCAACTGGGACGGGGCTGTCGTGTTCTACACGCGCGCGGTGCAGGCGGACCCAGACAATCCCCAGTACAAGATCGCCCTGGAGCGCGCGATGCTCAATGCCTCGCGCTTGCATTTCACCCAGGCGAACCAGTTCGAGGAAGACGGCCAGCTGGACGCGGCGCTTCAGGAGTACCGGAGGGCGACGGAATTCGACCCGACGAACCGGCAGGCGGCCGTCAAGGTGGCCGCGCTCGAGCAGGACATCCGGGACCGCGTCGAAGCTGCTCGCCCCAAATCTGCCGTCCAGCAGATGCGCGAGCGAGCCCGGCAAAGCAGACCTGCACCCTTGCTCAATCCGGCATCTCGCGACCCGCTGCGTATCCAGTTCTCCAATGCCAGCACGCGTGACATCTTGAACTTCGTTGGCAACGCCACCGGCATCAACGTCACGTTCGACCGGGAGTTCCAGGATCGGTCCTACTCGGTGCAGCTGGACGGCGTGACCCTCGAGCAGGCCCTCAACCAAATCCTCACCACCAACGAGCTGTTCTACAAGGTCGTGGACGAACACACAATCGTGGTGATTCCGGACACGCCCCAGAAGCGAGCACAGTACGAGGAGCAGGTCATCCGGACGTTCTACGTATCGAACGCGGACGTCCAGGAGCTCGCCCAGCTGATCAGCTCCGTGATTCGCGTCCCGCAGATGCCGGTACAACCGATGGTGGCCGTCAACAAGACCGCAAACACCATCACCGTCCGGGCAACGGCGTCGGTCGCCGACATCATCGACCGCATTATTTCTGCCAACGACAAGCCGCAGGCCGAGATCGTGCTCGACGTCGAGATCCTCGAGGTCAACCGAACACGTGCCAAGCAATTCGGCCTCAACCTGTCGCAGTACGCACTCGGCGGCATCTTCTCGCCTGAAGTGGCGCCGCCCAACAACTCGACCTCACCGACAGGCGTCGGGTCGCCGCCGCCGTTCAACGCCAACACCATCTCGCGCGGCATCAACACGTCGGACTTCTATGCTGCCGTACCGGCCGCGTTCGTCCGCTTCCTCGAAACGGATTCGGAGACGAAGCTGATCGCGAAACCCCAGCTGCGGGGCAGCGAGGGTTCCAAGTTAACGCTCAACCTGGGCGACGAAATCCCGGTCCCCTCCACCGTGTTCACGCCGATTGCCACGGGTGGTGCGGCGACGAATCCACTGACGTCGTTCACTTATCGCCCGGTGGGCGTGAACGTCGAGATGACGCCTCGAGTCACCTTCGACGGCGACATCATCCTGGATCTGCTGGTCGAGAGCAGCACGCTGGGGCAGGACATCAACATTGCGGGCAGCTCGTTGCCGACGTTCGGGTCGCGCAAGGTGGTGACCCGACTGCGGCTTCGCGAAGGTGAGTCGAATCTGCTGGCCGGCCTCCTGCGGGAGGACGAGCGCCGCTCACTCCGTGGGTTTCCCGGCATCCTGAGGCTCCCGATCCTGCGTCAGTTGTTGGCCGACAACGATAGCCAGGTCAGCCAAACCGACATCATCATGCTCCTGACGCCTCATATCGTACGGACTCACGAGCTCACGCAGGAGGACCTGTCACCGATCTACATCGGGACCCAGCAGAACATCGGACTCAGCGGGCCGCCGCCCCTCATCGCCGCGCCGGAACTCGTCGAGATGGAGCCCAGTGCACCGCCGGCATCGGAGCCGGTGCAGGACGCAACCGTCTTCACGCCAAGCGCCCCACCGGGGAGCTTCCCGGAGCCCAGGTTGCCAGACGGTTCGACCGCTGTACCGACGGTGCCACCGGGCAGTTCCCCCGTACCAGGCACGACGACGGCGCCGCTGCAGGCACCACCGTCCGCCGCGCCGCCCGCTAGCACCGCTGCGCCGCCACAAGCGCAACCGCCGGAACCGCCGTTCGTCATCCCACCGCTGCCGGAAGACACGGCGGCGCTGACTAATAGTGCGGCGAGCCCGCCGGGCGCGGAACCGCCCGGCGGCGAGCCATCGACGGCTGACGTCGATCCCGCGGTGGCGCCGAGTCCGTTGGCCGAGCGCCTCCCGCCAGCGCAGGTCATCCTGACCCCGCCCGGGTCCGAGTTCCGCGTCGGCGGAGGTCCGTACATCGTGCCGCTCTCCATCACCGGGGCGTCCCAGGTCTCGGACCTGAGTGTGACGCTCGTCTACTCGCCCTCGTTGCTTCGCGTGCGCTCGGTGCAGGAGGGCAGCTTCATGCGCCAGGGCGGCATCACCGCGACCTTCAGCCAAGCGGTCGATCCCGAGGCGGGACGAGTCGACGTGACCATCACGCGGGTCGCAGACCGGACAGGGGCATCCGGTTCGGGATTGCTCGCGGCGATCCTGTTCGAGGCGATCACCTCCGGCGCTGCCACCGTACAGGCCAGTGGGGTGGCGCGCACTCCGAGCGGCGGTCTCGTCCCGCTGACATTCGCCCCAATCGCCGTCAACGTGCAATGAACGGTCGAGCATGGCGCTGCGCGGGTCAGAGTGGCTATTCCTTCATCGAACTCCTCGTGGTGAGCGCGATTCTCATCATTCTGGCCTCCGCCGCTATGCCGCTGGCGAAGGTAACGATGCAGCGGCAGCGAGAAGTCGAGCTGCGGCGGGTTCTCCGCGAGATGCGAACGGCGGTCGACCGGTACAAGGACGCCTCCGATCAGGGGGTGATTAGCTCGCTCGATCAGCGCCCCGGCAGCGAAGGGTACCCACCGGATCTCGAGACGTTGGTCGAGGGGGTCACGCCTGCCAACGACGCCTCCGGCGTCAAGTTGAAATTCCTCCGTCGAATCCCCATCGACCCGATGACGAGCGACACCGAGTGGGGTCTGCGCTCGTATCAGGACGACGCCGACGCGACGAGCTGGGGCGGTCAGAACGTCTACGATCTCTACTCCGCCAGCCGAGGCGTCGGTCTGGACGGTACACCGTATCGCGACTGGTGACTCGACGACCTCGACACGACGTGCGGATCGGCGGTGCCGGTCACCGTGGCTGGACCCTGATCGAACTGCTGGTGGTGATCTCTCTCGTGACGGTCCTGGCGTCCCTCGGTCTCGCCAACTATCGCAACGCCGTCACGGTCTCGCGCGAAGCGGTGCTGAAGGAGAACCTGTTCCGGATGCGGGACGCCATCGATCAGTACTACGCAGACACGGGGGCCTATCCCTCGTCCCTCGAGGACTTGGCGTCCGACGGCTACCTTCGGCGGGTGCCGGACGACCCACTCACGCGATCGTCAGCGACCTGGGTGACGATTCCCGCCGAACCCGACCCGAACGACCCGATGGCCAACCTGGGAGTCTACGACATCACGAGCGGAAGCGAAGAACTCGCCCTCGACGGCACGCCCTACGCCGAGTGGTAGGCCGCAAAGAGCCATCCCCAGGGCGCCACGCCAGCGCAACGAACGAACATCTCGGGATACTGCACGGATAGTTCAGGGAAGAACAGCGCCACCAGGCGGAATCCCGGCAAGTACGTCGGTCCCCCATCGGCGGGGACCGATCCTATGGGATGGTCTGGGCCAAGGCAGCCACCACGGCGATCTCGGTCTGGCCGGCGGCCGTGTCACCGGAGACGGTGACCGCGGTCACCCGCACGACCCGGTTGCCAGCGCTCGAGTAGATGTGGCTCGTCTGATTCCCGCTCGTCACGGCCGACGCCCCGTCGCCAAAGTCCCAGCTGTAGCTCACGACAGGGGTCGTGGCGGGCGTCACGGTCGCCGTGAACGACACGACGGCGTTCGCTTGAGGGCTCGACGGCGTCGCGGTGACGACGAGACCCACCGGGACGAAACTCACGACCACGGACGTGGACACCCTGGTGGTCTGGCCGTCGATGTCGGTGGCTGTCACCGAGACGGTAAACGTGCCATCCCTCCCGTAAGTGTGGCTCACGTTGACCGTCCCCGTGAGCGCCCCGAGATTCTGGCTGCGCCCGTCACCGAAGTCGATGCTCACGTCGCTGATCGCGGCGCCGTTGGTCCCGACCGCAACCGTCACCGCGAACGTCGTCGGCTGGTCGGCCGACGGGGAGGTCGTCTGGGTCGTCAAGGTGACGGACGGCACGGAGCCGATGCCGACCGTGACCGTCTGCTGCTGGCCGCCAACACTCGCGGTGACCGTGGCCTCCCTCGAGGTTGTCAAGGAGGTCACCGCCTCGCCGTTCCCGTTGGTCGTCACGGTCGTGCGACCGAGCACGCCAGCCGTGGTCCCGAAGGCTACCTGAACCCCCGCCACGCGGTTTCCGTCGGCATCTGTCACGAAGGCCCGGATCGTCACCGTGCCGCCCGAGGCCGGCACAGCGCCAGGGCTGGCGGTCAGGAGTAGCCCGCTCACCGCTGTTCCACCCACCTGGATCTGCACGTCCGTGGACCTGGCGGCGCCTGAGATGGCTGCCAGGGTGGCCGTGCCGGAGACGGCGCCCGAGTGGAGGCGAGCGGTTACGCGGCCATCCTCGGTGCGCGCCTCGGCGGGGTCGATCGACCCGAGGTTGGTCGTGAAGAGCACCACGGTGCCGTTCTGCACGGGAGTGCCTGCCTGCTCGATCACCGTCGCGATCAGCTCGGTGGAGCTGTTCAGCGCCAAGACGGACGCACCCGCAAAGAGCGAGAGAGTCGTTTCGGTTGGAGCGAGCAGCGGCGCCCGGTCGCAAGCTGGAACGAACAGGAGGGGTAACAGACAGAGCGCGAGGACCGGCACCGCCAGACATCGGACTCGGTGGCGGCCCCGACGAAAGACCCGTGTGATCATCACCGTAACTCAGGCGATAATATCTGGGTCATGGAGGAGCGTCAAGAAGTGAGGTTCGCCGACGCCGCCGGGTACGCGATGGCCGCGCTGCTGGTCAGCCTCGGCGTGATGGCGGTGCTGATGACCGCGGCCATGCCGGCGTGGCGCCACGCCGCCCGGCGCGAAGCGGAAGCAGAGCTCGTGTTTCGAGGCGAACAGTACGCCCGGGCCGTCGTGTTGTTTCAGCGAAAGTTCGCGGGCGCCTTTCCGCCGAGCCTCGAGTTACTGCTTGAACAGCGCTATCTTCGCAAGGCCTATCGCGATCCGATGGTCGAAGACGGAGAATTCCAGCTGCTGTACCAGACGACGGCGGCTGCCTCGCCAGGCGGAGCGGCGGCCCCGGGTCAGGGACTGTTCGGAGGGGGCGGGACACCCCAGGTGTTCCAGCCGACCGGGTCCTCTTCGCCGGGCGTCGCAGGTGCGCAAGGTGGCATCATCGGCGTCTCGAGCCGGAGCGAGGAGCAGTCGATTCGTCTCTATAACGGCCGCAGCAAGTACAACGAGTGGCAGTTCGTCTACGCCGAGGCCACCAGCCAACCGGGCGGCCCAGGCGGCGCCACGCCAGGCCAGCCCGCCGGTCCAGGGGGGCTCGGGCCAGGCGGATCCGCCCCCGCACCCGGCGGATTCGGCCCGGCCGGACCTGGGGGCCGGCCGGGGGGACCCCCAGGGGGCGCTGGCACGGCACCGTTCGGCCCGCCAGGAGGAGCAGGGCCGGTGCGCCGCTAGACGCAGGGTTGGTGCCCGGTGGCTCGTGGCCAGTGCGGCGTGGCTGCAGGTGCTGAGTAGACAGTGCGTCGAGACTGGATGACTCACGTGGCCTCAGATCCCCCCTCGGCGTCGAGCCCCGGATCGATCTCCCATCCCCGCCTGGCGATGTCCCGATAGAGGAAGACGCCCGCCAGGATCGCAACAGCGAAGTAGCCGAGTGACGCCAGGACCGACTCGAACAGCACAGTGCCCACGCCGAACAGTACGCCGTAGACAACGGCACATCCAGCCAGCCAGTCGGCGAGCAAGCCTGCCACAGGCTCGGGCGCGGCGCCGCAGGCCGTGGCGATCGGCTTCCAACCGGGACCCGGCGGGCGCACGCGCCGGTAGAAGGCGACGAGCGTGGCGTGGGGGTTCCGGCGGGGTCAGCCAGGTGACGGCTAGCGCGCAGGAAGTGGTCCAGGCCGCGAGGTAGAGCAAGGTGTAGGGAAACGCGACCACCGTGAAGAACTTCAGGTACAGGAACCCAATGGCGGGTGCCACCATCGCCGCAATCTCGGACCAGGCGTTGATCCGCCACCAGTACCACCGAAGCATCAAGATCAGGCCAATGCCTGCCCCGGACTCGAGGATGAACTCCCAGGCCTGCCGGATCGACTCGAGATAGAACGTCACGATCCCAGCCAGCACCATCACGACCAGTGTTGCGAGACGTGACACCGTCACGTAGTGGGCTTCGGGTGCCTCCGGTCGGAGAAAACGTCGATACAGGTCGTTGACCACGTAGGACGTTCCCCAATTGAGTTGAGTGCCGACCGTCGACATGTAGGCAGCGAAAAAGGCGCCCAGGAGGAGTCCTCTCCAGCCCACCGGCAGGTGGTCCCGCAAGACGAGGACGTAGCCGGCCTCCTTGTCGACGAGATCTGGATAGAGGACGAGGGACGTCAGACCGACGATGACCCAGGGCCACGGTCTGAGGCAGAAATTAGCCACCGTGTACCACAGTGTCGCGAGGAACGCGTGGCGCTCGTCTCGCGCCGACATCACCCGCTGCACGACGTAGCCGCCACCGCCCGGCTCCTGGCCTGGGTACCAACTGGCCCACCACTGCACGGACAGATACGTCGCGAATGTCACGAGCGGCAGCGTCAACACGGCTCCGCCGTCGGCGCCGCCTCCGCCGGACGCAGGAAAGAACTTGAACGTTTCGGGCGGCAACGATGCCAGCAGTCCGTCCAGTCCGCCGATGGCCGGGACCTGAAGCGCGTACCAGGCCAGCACAACGGTGCCGAGCATGGCCAAGCTGAACTGGAACAGGTCCGTCACGACCACGCCCCAGAGCCCGGACACGGCAGTGTAGGCTCCGGTGATCCCTAGCGTCACGAGAACAGCCGTCAGTAGATCCCAGCCGAGAGTGACAGCGAGAATCTTCGCCATCGCGAGATTCACCCAGCCAACGATTAGACAGTTGATCGGAATCCCCAGATACAACGCGCGAAATCCTCGCAACAAGGCGGCGCGCCGTCCGGCGTACCGAATCTCGGCAAACTCGACGTCGGTAACGATGCCGGCCCGGCGCCAGAGCCGGGCGAAGAACACCACGGTCAGCATGCTGCCGATGGCGGCGTTCCACCAGATCCAGTTGCCGGCGATGCCCTCCCGCGCAACCAGCCCCGTCACGGCCAACGGCGTGTCGGCCGCGAACGTCGTCGCCACCATCGAGGTGCCCGCAAGCCACCAGGGCAGACGGCGGCCCGACAGGAAGAATTCGGTCACACCTCGACCGGCACGGCGATAGAAATACAGGCCAATCGCGAGCGAGATCGCGAAATACGACGCGATGATGGCCCAGTCGAGGGCGGTCAACACGACGGTCGTCTCGTTCATGGGCCAGCCTCGACTCGGCTCAACGGTCTCGATCCGCGGGTCACGGTGCAGCGTCCGCCAGGACCTGCATGACCGCATCATGAAGGCGGCGGCGCACCTCCAAGATCCCCTCGCTGTTCCGGCTCGGGTGGACGCGGTTGGTCAGGAACACCACGTAGGCGTCGTGCACAGGATCCACCCAGAGCGACGTCCCCGTGAACCCCGTATGCCCGATCGCCTGCCCCGACATGTGGCACCCGCATGAGGACGTCGGAAGCATCGTGTCCCATCCCAGCGCCCGAGAGCTGCCCGGAACCCCGGACCGGACGACGAATCGTCGGAGGGTTTCCGGACGTACCCACCGGGCGCCGCCGTGCAGCGTGTCGAGGATCCACCGGGCGAATGTGCCGACGGCTTCCGCCGTCCCGAAGAGCCCAGCGTGTCCGGCCGCGCCGCCGAGCGCCCACGTGTTCTCGTCGTGCACCTCACCGACCAGCAGCCGCCCCCGCCAGGGGTCGACCTCGGTCGGCGCGATCCCGGCGGGCCAGAGGCGGGATGGCGCGAACATCAGGTCGTCTCCGGCAATCGCCTGGACGATCGCGGTGCACTGGTCCGCAAACGGCGCCGACCCCGCATCCTCGAGGATGAAACCCAGCAACACGAAGCCCAGGTCGCTGTAGAGGGAGCGCGCCCGGGGTCGGTATTCAAGCGGCAGTTGGCCTATGAGGCGCTCGAACTCCGATCGTCCGTGATGATCGACGTAGAGTGGCAGGTAGGCCGTCAGCCCTGATGCGTGCTCCAGCAGGTCGCCGATCGCGACATCTTCACGGTCGCTCCCGGTCCAACTCGACAGGTGCATGCCCACGCGATCCTGCAGACCCATTGCGCCGGACTCGACGAGACGCATCGCGAGCGTCGTCGTCGCGATGATCTTCGTAAGTGACGCCAGGTCGAAGAGCGTGCCCTCGGAGCACGCGGGGGCATCAGGCTCGTACGTCAGGCGTCCGAACGCCTCGCGCCAGCGCGGCCCGGTCCGGCCCCCCACCTCGACCACGGCCGCCGGAAAGCATCGCGCGCCGATCCCTTGCGACACCAGCTCGCTCGCCGCTCTGAACTCGTGAGGCGTCACGATGTCTCCGCCGCGTCCAAGCGGCGCCAGGCGACCGCCGTGGCCAGTGTCGCGGTCGACCCGATGAACGCGTACCAGGTCCACGCGACTCCGCCCTGCCACCAAATCCCAAGCAGGAGGACCGAGCCGACGAGCATCCCGGCGAGCACGGCCCGACCCGACAGCCGATCGAACAGGACCGCAGCCAGGAAGGCGCCGAGGACGGGCCCGGCAGACAGCGAGAGGACGGCCAAGCCGGCATCCAGAACCGAGCGGTCCATCCACTGGGCGGCGAGGGCGATCGCCAGTTGTACGAGTCCCCAGCCTACCGTCGAGAGCCGCGACACGCGCATGAGCGTCCGCTCGTCGGCGTTCGGGTTCACGTACGGGAGGTAGAAGTCCGTCACCGTCGTCGCGGCCATGGCATTGAGCGAGGGCGACAATGCCGCTGCCACGATCGCCGCCACGATGAGACCGGCCCCGCCCGACGTCAGGACGCTCCCGACGAACGTCGGAAGGATCGCGTCGGTCCGCGCGAGCGCGGTGGGGAGCGCCTCGAATCGATAGTACGTGAAGAGCATGACGCCAATGACGAGGAACAGCACGAACTGCGCAAGCACCAGGATGCCGCTCAGGATCAACCCCTGCGTCGCGGCCCGCGCGGACCTCGCGGCAAGCAGGCGCTGCACGAGAAACTGATCGGTTCCGTGCGTCGCGAGCGTCAGGGCGACCCCCCCGACGAGCCCCGCCCACACCGTATAGAGCCGCGCGGGATCGAGCGACCAGTCGAGCACGCGGAACTTCTGGAAGGCGACGCCGGTCGCGACGACCTCCGACCAGCCACCCGGTATGCGGTTCCACAACGCGACGAACACGACCGCGGCGCCCGCGATGTACACGAACATCTGGACCACATCGGTCCAGATGACCGCGGACACGCCGCCGCGCTCCGTGTAGACGATCATCGCCGCGCCGAGCACGACCACGACCCACCAGACGGGAATCTGCGTCACGACCGAGATGACGAGCGCGGTCGCGAACAGCCGGATGCCGTCCGCGCACGACCGCGTGACCAGGAAAATAATCGCCGCAAGGTTCTTCACGGACGCACCGAATCGACGGTGCAAGAGCTCGTAGGACGTGAACAGCTCCCCGCGAAAGTAGGCAGGAATGAAGAGTGTGCTCACCAGGACGCGACCGATGACATACCCGAAGCCGAGTTGCAGGAACGTCATGTCGCCCGCGTAGGCTGCCGCCGGCACCCCGATGAAGGTGAGCGTACTCGTCTCCGTGGCCACGACCGTGAAACACACACCCCACCACGGCACCGAGCGGTCGGTAAGGAAGTAATCTCGGGTGTTTTCCTGGAAGCGAGCGAAGTAGCTGCCGAAGGCCGTGATGGCCAGCAGGTAGATGCCGACGACGATGTAGTCGAGTGGGCTCAGCCCGAGGGTCACGGGACGCTCGCGACGGAAGGACCGCCGCCGCGGAACGCCGAGCGACCCACCTGGACGAGGTAGTCTGACTGGTCGTGTGCGTCCGGCGCCAGGCTATCGTACGAGAAGATGGCGATGCCCTCGACGCCCTCCTGCCTCGCCGCGAAGATGTTCTCGAGTGTGCGCGGCACGGTCAGTCGGTATGCCCCAATCCCGACCCAGAGGTCATGGACACCCGGGATCTGCCGGGCGGCCGCCACCTGACGAGAGAACGTGGCCGGGTCGGTCGTGTAGGCGAGGGGGCACGCCACATCCAGGAGGCCCGCCTCCAGCCACGTCGACCAATCCTGCAGTCGATGATCCCGCGCGTCCACCTGATCAGCCACGACCGCGGCCGACACGACCAGCGACGGCCGCACCTGCTTCACCGCGCTCCGGAGTCGCATCGCCAGAGCCGTCAGCCGCGACCGACGGTAGCGCGTCCACGCTTCCGGGAACGTGTCGGGGTAGACGAGTGGATCGTCGGCGAGCAGGCTCTCGAGCCGCTGGCGGAGCTCGGATGACAGCTCGCCGCGCATCTCCTCGCGAAACGCCGAAAGCGCCGCGCGACTGTAATCGAACTCGTCGGACGGATACCGCATGTAGTCGAAGTGCACGCCATCGACATCGTAGCGACTCACCAGATCCCGCAGGACCTCCACCGCGTGATCGACGGCCTCCGGGTGGAGAGGTGACGTGTAGAGTCCCTCGACATCCCGCGGGTGGGCGCGAGTCCACCGCGCCAGCTTCCCGACGTAAGCCGGACTCTTGAAGTCGACTGCCGCGAGTTCCCGCGCCAGGTCGCGGGGCACCATGAGCCATTCCGGATGCCGGTAGACGATGTGATCGCTCGCCACGGGTAACTGCACGGCGCTCGACACCAGGTTCACGCTGATCCAGGCGTGGACCTGCAGGCCCGCCGCCTGCGACTACCGCAGCACTTCGGCCAGCGGGTCGAACCCTGCAACCTGCCCCGGAAGGCCAGCCACCATGGGCTCGACGCCGCCCGGGAACATGGCATCGCCTCGGGCTCGCACCTGGACGATCAGCGTGTTGAAGCCTGCGTCGCGCGCCGTCCGCACGACCGACTCGATGGCATCCGCGGAGGCGAGCGCTGGCCTCAGGACCCATAAGGCTCGCACTTCGGTCGGTGTCGCGGCCGCCTGCGACACGCCCGTCGACTGCAGCCCGACGACGAGCGCGACCGTCCAAACGAGAACAAGCGCCGAGCGACACGCCGCGTGTAGGGATCTGACAAAGACCATATAAAAAACTGTAAACCGTAGCATTCCAATGTACTTAGTGTCAATTAGACGACCGAGCGACCGCGAGTGGCTCCGCCGTGCCCCGAGGCACGGCGGTTGCGGACGTCGGCCACAGCGGATTCGTCGAGCGGAAAATAAGGAGGTGGAGAAGGGAGGGGCAGGCAGCCGGTCGGCCTAGAGAAGCTCTCTGAGCCGATCCTCGAGATCTTCGCCGATGGCTTCGCGCATCGAGTGATGGGCGTCGCGCAGTTGCGCGAGAGCCTTCGGGTAGCTCAGCCGGGTCTTGTGCATGACGATCGCGGCCTTGACGTTACCCTTCGCTCGCCGCAGAAGCCGATCGGCATCCTCGTAGCTGGCCTCGGTGACGAGCGTGATGATTCGACAGGCCCGATCCTTCATCTTCTCCGAGCCGGTCTGCAGATCGACCATGAGGTTCCCGTAGGTCTTTCCGACCCGAACCATGGCAATCGTCGTGAGCATATTGAGCACGAGCTTCGTGGCCGTGCCCGCTTTGAGTCGCGTCGAGCCGGCGATGACCTCCGGCCCAACCACGGGCGCGATGGTGAGGTCGACGAAGTTCTCGAGGTCCGGCGAGGTGCAGTGGGTGACAAAGATGATCTTGGCACCCACCGTGCGAGCGCGTGTGAAGGTACCGCGCACGAACGGTGTCATCCCGCTCGCCGACACACCGATGACGACGTCCTTGCGTGAGACGTGGAGCCGGGCAAGAGCGCGGGTACCCTCGCCATAGTTATCCTCGACCCCTTCCTTGCTCTGGAACATGGCCGACTTACCGCCAGCCATCACCGCCTGGACCAGCAACGGCAGCGTCCCGAACGTCGGCGGCATTTCAGCCGCCTCGACGATACCGAGTCGTCCACTGGTCCCGGCACCGGCGAAGATGATCCGTCCGCCCTTCCGGAGTGCCTGCGTGATGATCTCGACTCCATGCGCGATGCGCTCGCGCTCACGGTGGACGGCAGTCACGACCTTGCGATCCTCGGCGATCATGAGGTCGATGATCTCGTGGACGGGCGTCTTGTCGAGTGCGATGGTGGCCGGGTTGATCGCCTCGGTCGAGAGCGACTGCCACTTGGACTGGGTGGACATGTGCGGGTTCCTCGATGACGAGCGGCATACGCGGACGGTGATGACGATGCCCGGATGTCGAGTCTGTTAGACTCTCACAGACTCGAACTGCGTTCAATCCGGACGCGGTCGATCCGCCCCCGGAGCCGGTCGGACGGCGCGGAATCGACGGCGCGTATTGATCCGTAACCGACCCGTGACCACGCCACCCTCCACCACCCCCGAGGGCTCGCCGGAGGGCCGGGATCCCGCAGCCGCTGCCCTCGTCGACGCGTATCTCGACCATCTACGCGTGGGTCGACGCCTGGCCGAGAACACCCTTGCCGGCTACGGCCGCGACCTGCGCGCCCTCTGCGAATTCGCCACTGCAGACCGACCAATCGAATCACTCGACCGGGCCGAGCTGGAGGCCTTTGTGAGACAGCTCATGAGCCGCGGCCTGTCGCCGCGGTCAGTCTCGCGATGCGTCGCCGCGGTTCGCGGATTCTATCGCTTCCTCACGCTGGACCGACGCCTGCCGGCCAACCCGGCAGAGGACCTGCGCGCGCCGCGGAGTTGGCCGGCCCTACCGAAGCTGCTATCGGTCGAGGAAGTCGACCAACTCATCCGCCAACCGGATACCTCCACCGCCCGAGGGATGCGCGATCGGGCACTGATCGAGATGCTCTACGCCACCGGCATGCGCGTCTCCGAGATCATCCGGGTCCGATCGACCGACCTCAACCTCGAGGCGGGCTACCTCGTGTGCACGGGGAAGGGCAGCAAGGAGCGAATCGTGCCGCTCGGCACGGAGGCGACCGCCTGGGTGCGACGGTATCAGCAGGAGGCACGTGGCACGCTGCTCGTCTCTGGTGCGATGCCGACCCTGTTCGTCAACGCTCGAGAAGGCCGGCCGCTCACCCGGGTCGGCGTGTGGAAGATCCTGAAGGCGTACGGCCGTCAGGCTCAGCTGCGTCGAGACCTGAGCCCACACGTGCTCCGGCACGCGTTCGCCACGCATTTGCTCGAACGCGGCGCGGACCTGCGGTCCATCCAGCTGATGCTCGGACACAGCGACCTCTCGACCACACAGATCTACACCCACGTGCTCGAGGCGCGCCTCCGCGCCATCTACGACCGCTTCCACCCGCGCCCCTGAGTTGACCGGGGCTGAGTTGACCGTGGGTCGAAGCGTCTGCTAATCTTGGGGGTTCTGGCCCGTCCGCGGGCACTGCCCTTGGTGGGCTCGTGCCTCGACGCGCGCCACGAGTGGCCGACGTATTCTCCTCCCGGACGTCCGCGGCGCGCGGGTCCGAGGACACAATCCGCGTGGAAGGATCCTCTTCATGAGCTTCAGTGGTCGTCATCTGTTCACCTCCGAATCCGTCACGGAAGGGCACCCCGACAAGATCGCCGATCAAATCTCGGACGCCGTCCTCGATTCGATCCTCGCCCAGGACCCAGTCGGGCGCGTGGCGTGCGAAACACTCGTGACCACCGGGCTCGCCATCATCGCCGGCGAGATCACGACCAGTTGCTATGTAGATTTTCCGAAGATCGTGCGCGAGACGATCAAGGAGGTCGGCTACACGCGCGCCAAGTTCGGATTCGACTACGAAACGTGCGCGGTCCTCTCGTCCATTCACGAGCAGTCCCCGGACATCGCCATGGGCGTGGATCCGGGCGGCGCCGGAGACCAGGGGCTCATGTTCGGCTATGCCTGCAGCGAAACCGAGGAGCTGATGCCGCTCCCGATCATGCTCGCCCACAAGCTCTGCCGCGGCCTCTCCACGACCCGACGAGACGGCTCGCTCGACTACCTCCGACCCGACGGTAAATCCCAGGTCACGGTCGAGTACGACGGCGACAAGCCAGTGCGCGTCGATACGGTCGTCATCTCGAGTCAGCACAGCAGCCTCGTCAGTGCCGAGACGATGCAGGAGGACGTGACCGACAAGATCATCAAACGGGTGGTGCCAGCCGAGATGATGGACGCCAACACTCGAATCCTCGTCAATCCCACCGGGCGGTTCGTCGTTGGCGGTCCGCAGGGCGACGCCGGCGTCACCGGTCGAAAGATCATCGTCGACACGTACGGCGGAGCCGCGCCCCACGGAGGCGGGGCCTTCTCGGGTAAAGACCCCACGAAGGTCGACCGCTCCGCCAGCTACATGGCTCGCTACGTGGCGAAGAACTGCGTCGCCGCGGGAGTGGCCGATCGGGTCCTCGTCCAGCTGGCCTACGCCATCGGCGTGGCCGATCCCGTGTCCGTATTGATCGACACCTACGGTACCGGTCGCGTCGACGACGAGAAGATCAGCGAGCTGGTCAAGTCACACTTCAAGCTGACGCCTCGCGGCATCATCGAGGACCTCGACCTCAGACGCCCGATCTACCGGCAGACGGCCGCGTTCGGACACTTTGGCCGAACCGAGCCGGACTTCACCTGGGAGCGCACGGACCGCGCGGCGGCCATCAAGGCCGACGCCGGTCTCTGAACGACCGCGCGGCACGTCGCTCCGAGCCGTGCCGCGCGGCCGCGGGTTGGAACCGGTGAGGGTAGCGGAGAGGGCGACCGCCGAACGCCATGGCCAGATCCCGACTCGTCGCGAGGGCGGCCGTTGGCATCGGCCTGGCGCTGGTGCTGATCGGCGTATTCGCGCTGCCGCCCCGGTCGGTGCCCGCGTCGACCCCCACGCCACCCGGCCAGATCGCCGGCGCCTTCCACGTACACAGCCGGCGATCCGACGGTGCCGGCTCCGTCGAGCAGATCGCTCAGGAAGCCGCCCGAGCCGGGTTGGACTTCGTCGTGCTCACGGACCACGGTGACGCGACCCGCCCCCCGGATGCCCCGTCGTACCGATCGGGTGTGTTATGTCTCGACGGAATCGAGATCAGCACGCGCGACGGCCATTACCTCGCCCTCGACATGCCGGTCGCGTCGTTCCCGCTGGCTGGGGACGGCCGCGATGTGGCGGCCGATGTCCGTCGATTCGGGGGCTTCGGGGTCGTCGCGCACCCCGATTCCGCGAAGGCCGAGTTGCGATGGACCGACGACCTGGACGTCGACGGCCTCGAGTGGATCAATGCCGACAGCGAATGGCGCGACGAGTCGTACGCTCGACTCATCACCTCGCTGTTCGTGTACGGCCTCCGAGGTCCCGAGACGCTGGCGGCACTGCTCGACCGGCCGGTGGCCACGTTCGCCAGGTGGGACGCCGCGCTGGCCCGCCGACAGGTCGTCGGTCTTCCCGGAGCCGACGCCCATGGCAAGATCGGCCGGCGTGAGGAGGAAGACGGCGGCTCGTCTTTCGCCGTCGACATACCCAGATACGGCGCCATGTTCCGCAGCTTCAGCCTGCGGATCCTGTTGGACCGTCCCCTCACGGGCGATGCCGCCGTCGACGCAAACATGCTCTACGCGGCGTTACGCGCCGGACATGCCTTCAGTGTGATCGACGGCATCGCCGCGCCAGGCGCGGTGGACTTTCTGGCCGAGAGCGGCTCGGCGATGGCGCACATGGGCGACCGCTTGCCACTCGATGGACCGGTCGAGGTTTCCGCCCACGTCGAGGCTCCGGCTGGCGCGGAGCTGGTGTTGTTGCGCGATGGAATCCCAGTCCATCGCTCGGCTGCGCCTACGCTGACCTACAGACTGGAGCCTGTGCCAGCGGTCATTCGACTCGAGGGTCACGCGGGGGGCGCGCCGGGGTCGCCGCCCGTTCCGTGGCTGGTGAGCAACCCGATCTATCTCGGCGCCCCGCCACTGGAGGCGGCCACCGTGCGAGTGGAGCCCAGCCTCGACGAGGGAGCTCCAGGCAGGCGTGTGAGGCTGGCTGAGCGGGCGCGATGGGCGAGTGAGACAGACGCGACCTCGCGGGCAACGCTGACGACGCCAGATCTCGACGACGTCATCCGCCTGCAGTTCGCGCTGGGGCCCGACCGTGAGGCCAATGCATTCGTAGCGCTACATCATCCGCTGGATGCGGCTGACGGAGCGCTCGAGTGGATCCTCTTCCGAGCATGGGCAGACCTCCCGGGCCGATTGTCGGTGCAGCTGCGCGACGCTGGCGCCGCGGGTCGACGCTGGCAACGATCCGTGCACGTCGACCCCACGCCGCGGAGCTATGCGGTGGCCGTCACCGACATGCGCGCAACAGACGTGCGGAACCCTGACCCGACCCGTCCAGACGCCTCCGACTCGTTGCTGTTCGTGATCGACACCGTCAACACGCCACCCGGAGCGCAGGGCACCATCTCGTTGCGCGACGTGACGCTCGTGACGCGCTAGTGAGGCGCTCGCGGCCCGGAGAGACTGAACGAAGACGGGCCACTAGGTGCGAACGCCGAGCAACAGATAAGCGGCGCCACCGCTGAAGAGCACGTTGGGAGCCCAGGCCGCCAGGCCTGGGGGCAGCAGGCCTGCGTTGCCGATCGCGCCGAAGATACTGATGATGATCCAGTAGGCGATCGCCAGCACCACACCGACGCCGACTCCATAGAGCGTCCCCCGGCTGCCGGTCGTCACGGCGAACGGTACGGCCAGCAAGGTCATGACGATGGTCACGAACGGAAACGACAGCTTGCGCTGCAGCGCGACCAGGTACGGCACCACGTTGAATCCGCCCGCCTCCAGGTCCCCGATGTACCGCTGAAGCTGCGGGTAGGTCATCCGCTCCGCGTCCGGGTGCTCAGTCACGAAGTAGTCCGGCGCCTCGAGCGGGAGTGGCGCGGCGTCGAATAACTCGTATCGCGTCGCCGTCGATGCACCCCGGAATTCCCGCAGCCAACCGCCCGTGCCCTGCCATCCTTCACCGTCGAACGTCGCCTGCGAGGCGTACGTTCGCCGAGACAGCCGCCAGTCGTCGTCCAGCCCGTAGACCGACATGCCACTCAGCTCGACCCGCGATGGGTCGTAGAACATGTAGTGGTAGATCGCTCCGTCCTTGCTCACCAGCCACTTCCGATTCAGAACATCGAACGTCCGAGGCGACCCGCCCCGGATGACGTGCCGCGTCTGGTCCGCGCGCCGATTCGACTGTCCGAGAATCGACTCCTCCAGCCCGAACAGCACGCCGCTCCACAGAATCCCGAGACCCAGCAGCGGAACGGCGACCCGATAGAGACTCACGCCGCAGGCCTTCATCACGATCAGCTCGCTGCTCTTCGTCAGCAAGCCGATTGTGACCAGCGTGCCAACGAGGGCCGCGATCGGCAGCACGTAGTAGACGAACTGGGGCGTCGCAAACCACAGGTACTGGATCAGCAGGCTCCCCGACGCCTCGCCGGTGAAGAGTTTCTCAGTCAGATCGATGAAGGTCGCGATGTAGAAGATGCCAAGGAGCCCGGCGAACGCGATTCCGACGGCCTTGAGGTAGACGCCGACGACGTAGCCATCGAGCAAACTCCACCTCGGCATCTCGAGATGAGGAACCCGCACGACGACCACGACACCACGACGGGTCTCCGCGGGTGGCGCCCCGGGCGTATCCCGGACGGACACCATGGCCGGCGTCTCCTCCTCGGCCTGCTCCTCCGCCGTCGCCGCCCTCGGCATGCGGCGCCACGAACTCGGCAGGAAGGGGACAGTGAACGCGATGCGACCGCCAAGGTCCGCCGAGCGAGAGCGCCACAGCAGGACGATGACGCCGGCCAGGCCCAGCACGATGTTCGGCAGCCACATGGCCAAGTGGGCCGACACCACCCCGGCCTTCGCTATGGCTTCGCTCCCGTACATCACGATGTAATACGTGAAGATGACGCCGATGCCAAGCACGAAGCTGGCAAGCTTCGAGTCCTTCCGATTGCTGATTCCGAGGGCCAGGCCGATGAGCGCGAAGACCAGGCAGGCGAACGGGATCGAAAGCTTCTTGTGGAGTTCGAGGATCGGGCGAAAGTCCGGAAGGCCCGCCTGGCGAAGTCGCTCGGCCTCGGCCCCGAGTTCGACGAACCCCAGTTCCCGAAGCCCTCGCTGGGGTCCAGACTGCGGAAACACCGCCTCCGGGTCGAGAGCGAATGACAGACGCTCGAACTCCATCACTTCATAGGTTTCTGGAACCTGCGGGTTCACCCGGTGCCGCGTACCATCCTCGAGCAGCACCTCGACACGTCGGTTGCCTCGGTCGAGGATCATCCGACCCCGGGCCGCCACGTACACGTCGGGCTGGACGGCGTTCGTCGTGTCGGCGAGGAACACGTCCGTCCAACCTCCGCCGTCTGGCGGCACGTCCCGGACGTACAGGAGCATGTTGGGAAAGTCCTCGAAGAACACCCGAGGCTTGACCTCGCTCTCGGCCCGCGCCGCAATAATGCTGTAGGTAATCTCCCGATATGCCTGGTTGGCGTCCGGCAACGCCACAATCATCACGTAGGACGTTGCGGCCCAGCCCAGCACACCGAAGGCCACCACCGGCCTGAGGAGGCCGTAGAGGCTGATGCCGCACGCCTGCATCGCGACCGCCTCACGGTCCCCCGAGAGCCGCCCCAGGCCCATCAGCAGCCCGACCAGCAAAGCCATGGGGATCGTCACCCCAAGCGCCTGGGGCAGAAGCGTCGCCATGATCCGCACGATCGTGCCGGCTGAGACCCCTTTGGCAATCAGCTTCTCCGCCACCTCCATCAGCGGCGGGATCTCCAGAATGAACGTGAAGATCAGCAGGGCCAGCAGGAAGGGCGGGATGACCTCTCTCAGGACGTACCGGTCGATCGTCCGTAGCATTCAGGCTCCTCCGCCCATCCGGCACCCAGCCGTCCAGGCACCGGCTCGCTGGCTCCACGACACCCGGTCGGCCACACCCATAACATTAGAACGTTAGCATAGCAGCGTCGACCGTAGCAGGAGCGTCCACACTCGGCCCGGTCCAGCCCCGTCCCCGGGCCAAACAGTGCCCCAAGCCCGTCCGCCCGCCAAGCCCAGGCGCTCAATAAATATTCTGGCAAATCCCCAATATCGACGATCTAGCCCCATCTATGGCGTTCATCCCTCGACGATCGACTCGGACTTCAAGACACGCATCATCCTGGTGTCTCGGCCCAAGTCCCGGTCACGACAGCGCAGGACTTATTGGCTTTCGATCAGGACATAAGCATCAATACCATCGGTCGCACACATATTGATGTCTCAAACAGAAGCAATATCCGCATCAGCAGTATGTATTGGCTGCCGAATGAAAGCGGCCAAAACCACCAGGGTAAATGGTCATCAGATCTATGGACCGTGATCACCCGATACATCTTGACGGCTCTCATGGACGCGTTGACGTCCCTGTCTCAGCACGAACACGAGCGCAGGCACTCCGATATCGTTCACCGGCGGCAGAAATCGGCATACTAGAAACTAGGGCATTTCATCAATAACCGACTTCAGGTTCGTACCTCCGACCCACCGCCCGTCCGCGAGTTGGTGGCCACTCCTCGGGTCAGTCAACGTGTTCTGCGGCGGCCGAACTCCTCCCCAAGATCCCGGAGGGACGGTTGACTAACCGCAAGGTGGGGGAGTCCCTTGGCTTCGAGGACGGCGGCGTGTTCGTCCACATGAGGGCCTTCGAAACTGGTTCTTCGACGTAATCGAGGGTTTCACCTACCGTGCCTCACGCCCTGGAGCGCGCGCTCCAGGCTCGAACAAGTCGGACAATCTGAACCGTCGAAACCCCGTCCCTGGTCGCGCAGAGAATCGCGACCGCCAATCCAAAATTGGGCAAATCACAAACCGTGTTTCCGGCTGCTCAGATTCGAGCCATCCATGGGGCACAAATGCTCCAACCGTCATGGCACATTTTGGCGTCGAGCTTCAGCGCATCAAGACGCTCCTCTTGGACATCCAGTAAAATTTGTGCTGTCTACCTCTCGGAACTCAGCGAGGGTGTACACCAGAAGCATCATGGAGTGGGCAGCGATGCCACAGATGCGTGGCGAAGCCAGCACACCTCAGGCCATTCATGGGATGTTACAGTGCGCAGATATTATATGGTCAATTAACTAAGATATTGTGTGACGATTCCGAAGCGAAGTCAGCACTCCGGGCCAAACGGGCGCAAGGAACTCCGCCGAGCATGTCCGGCGAATCGCCATTCCGACCCCTCCAGGCCGTTGCCTCGAACAACAGAGCCCCAGCGGCAGTCCACGAAGGACGTCAGACACATCGACCCGTTCCCGCGACATCTAGACCCAGAAACCCTTCAAAACACCGCCACAGCCAACCTGAGCCCGACTGGGCGACCCATAGGCGAACGGGCCCCAGCTCGAGCGACGTAAACCGAGAGCGCGCGCGGAGACGGGGCATCGTCCAGGAGGAATGAATTCCCAGACTCCATCCGCGGAGCATCGCGCGCATCACATGGGTCCGATAAGACATGTTATGTTAACTTATCAACATTCGGTAAGTCCCTCTTGATGCGGACCGCCAAGCTTTTAAGATTGGCCCTGAAATAGCTACGAACTGCCCTGAAAGGGATGCTTCCAAACGAATTGCAGCAGTTCGACCCCGGCCCCTTGGCCGGAAAAGGCGGAGCCTCGCACACGCCACGCCATCAGCCGAAAACAGCCTGGAAATGGTGGATAGCCAGCGAATCCGCCGGGGCGTGACCCTCAGAAGCCGCGAGGATTGCTTCTAACGGCTTTCGATCTTCCCCGAGGGCCTTTTTATTGATTCAAGTGGAGAAATCGGCTCCTGGGGCGAATGAGGCGGTTGGTTTTTGCCAGAGGATCGTCCTTCTTCTGGTGTTCTGGTCTCGAACGCCTGTGGCTGACCCAGGACTCGAAGGCGCGGCTCGGACGATTGAGGGGCGGGTTACTGCTGGCGCAGCTCGGCGAGTAGTTGTTCCAGGGCGGTGATGATCTCATCGCGCTCGACGGCCGACTTACGAAAGCTCAGTTTAAGATTGAATGCTTTCGTTGGCGGACGATACGTGAAGACGAACGGCTTCGGTCGGTCGGTTTTTGACTTTTTCGTCAGGCGACGCACCTCTTCTCGCGTCGTCGCCTCGGAGCGCGACATCCGCTCGACGAGGTCGACCATTTCTTGTTCGTCTTTTTGCCTAACTATCTGTAAAAGAAGGGACTTAGACGAAATGTCGGCCAGCCGACAAAGATTCTTGACGGTTTCAGGCATGGCGTTGATGGCGAGGGATTCGGTGATCGACGAACGTGACTTCCCTATCTTGTGCGCAAGGTCCTCGTGCGTATAGCCGGCCTGCTCCGCCAGTGACTGGAGGGCCTCCGACTCCTCGAACGGAGTGAGATCCTTCCGTTGCAGGTTTTCCACGAGAGCAATCTCGAGCACCTCGTCGTCGTCAACGTCACGGATGACGACAGGCACCTCCCCGGCGCCGACCTGGACGGCGGCTTGATAGCGACGTTCCCCAGCCACGATCTGGAAGCGCTGGCCTCGCTGCCGCACGATGATTGGCTCGATAATGCCCTTCTCGGCAATTGAGGCCATGAGCTCCGAGAGGTCCCCCATGACTTGGCGCGGCTGGTTGGGGTTCGGGTCGACTCGGTCGATGGGTACGATTCTCCCAATCGGGCTGCCAGCCGACGCCGCGAGTGCCTCGACGTAGTGTTGGTCGTGACGCATTTTCAGGGTCTCCGGAAGTCCTCGTCTAGACACGGTCGACAACCTCCTCGCAGAGCCGATAGTATTCGGTCGCTCCCGATGATTCCGGCGCGTAGGTGAACACCGATTCCTTGTAGGCGGGACTCTCCTCGAGCCTCACGCTCTTGGTAATCACGGTCTTGAATACCTTGTCGCCGAAAACCTTGTGGATCTGCGCGCGGATGTCACGACCCAGCGAAGTCCGCCGATCGTGCATGGTGATGACCACCCCAAGGAGTTCGAGCGCAGGATTCGCGCGGGCCCGGACCTTCTCGACGGTTTCGAGGAGATCGTCGGTCCCCTCCAGAGCAAAATAGGACGACTGGATCGGGATCAACAAGTGCGTCGCAGCAACCAGGGCATTCACGGTGAGTAGACCGAGCGCCGGCGGACAGTCGATCACGATCTGAGAGAAACGGTCCCGAACGGCCTCAATCTGGTCCTTCAGCCGAAAATGCGCATCCAGTTCTCCCACAAGCTTCGCCTCAACCTTGGCGAGACCGATGCGAGACGGAGCGACGGACAAATGCTCTTGACTCGAAGGTTGGACAACGTCGGCCAGCGAACAGTCCGGCCTGGTCATCGCGTCGTACACACTGGCCGATGACGCGTCCAGGTCCAGATACGACATGGTGCTGTTGGATTGCGGGTCCAGGTCGATGAGGAGCGTCGGCCGTTGTCGCGTGGCCAGTGCGGCCGACAGGTTGATCGCCGTCGTGGTCTTCCCCACCCCACCCTTCTGGTTGGCGATGGCGATGATCATGTGTCGAGGCCGCTGAAAAAAAGAGGATTACTAGCGGGTATTCTAGGAAGGCGGTGCGTGCGCTGTCAAGATGATTCGGACGACAGCCCAAAAGAAGGGTGCGTTTGTTAGGGCATCGTTACATCTTGTATTTGCCGAGCTCGTCTGGGTCGAGGTTCTCGAGCCATTTCTGGAGTCGTTCCGCGTCAGCCTTGTCTGGCGCGAAGTCCATCCCCTTCGCGCCGTCGATGACGGAGTCCTCCACCAGAATCGGCACACCTGCTCGGAGAGCCAGCGCGATGGCGTCGCTGGGACGCGCGTCAACGGCAATGGCCTCACCGCCGAGCTCGAGATAAATCAGAGCGTAGAACGTATTCTCCTTCAGATCGCACACCACGACCTTGCTGACCTCGCCGCGAAGATCCGTGATGACGTTGCGCAGCAAGTCGTGCGTCATGGGTCGAGGTGTCTCGACGTTGTCGATCTGCAAGGCGATCGCGTTCGCCTCGAAGACGCCGACCCAAATCGGAAGGACCCGTTCGCCTTCCTTATCCCGCAGGATGATAATCGGCATGTTGGTGACAGGGTCGATCATCAGGCCCTTGATGGTCATCTCAATCTGCATGGTTACTGCCCCATCGGCTCGAGAAATTGCGCCGATCGCTCACTCACTTCTCGAGGGTTGACTTGCCCCCATACGCTGTTGGGCCCCGCTCGACGGACAGTGACCTGGAGCGTGCGGCCAACCAGATCGTGACCGCCAGGAAAGTTCACTGGCGTGTTCCCGGAGGTTCGGCCCACTAGCTCCCCGTCGCGCCGCTTGCTCGCACCCTCCGCCAGCACCGTGACCGTCGAACCCACCAGCGCCTCGTGGTGCGCCAGCCGCATCGGCCGCAGGAGCGCCTGGAGCGCGTCCAGCCTCCTCGACTTCTCGGGCTCAGGGACATCGTCTGGCATGCGGTTCTTGGCCAAGGTGTTCGGACGGGGTGAGTACTTGAATGAAAAGATTCCTTGGAATCGCACTTCGGCAACCAGACTCAGAGTCTCCTCGAAGTCGGCTTCCGTCTCTCCAGGGAACCCGACGATCATATCGGTCGAAAGCGCGATGTCCGGCATGGCCTGCCGGATTCGATCCACGAGCTGCAGGTAATCCGACCGCGTGTGGCGGCGACGCATGAGCGCGAGGATGCGGGTCGAGCCAGACTGCACCGGCAAGTGTAAGTGGTCACACACCTGTGGCGTTTCGGCCATCGCCGCGATCATCGCGCTCGTGACATGCCGAGGGTGCGGGCTGGCAAAGCGGACGCGTTCCACGCCCGGAACCGCCGAGACCAACCGCAGGAGATCGGAGAATTCGCAGTCAAGCCGGTCGGGCGCCGTGTAGTGATTGACGATCTGGCCGAGCAGGTGGACCTCTTTGCGACCCGAGGCCGCGGCCTCTTGAACCTCGGCCAGAATCTCATCGGCGCGTCGCATTCGCTCGTGTCCACGAGTGTGCGGAACAACACAGAAGGCGCAAAAATCGTTGCACCCCTCGACGATCGTGACATAGGCCTTGACGCGGTCACTCCGCTTGATCACGCCCAGCGGGAACGATACGTCGTCATGCGGACCGATATCAACTACCGCTGTCCGTTCGGCCTCGGCACGCGCAATCAGCTCTGGCATCTTCTTGATGTTCTGTGGTCCCAAGACGACGTCGACCATTCCTGGGCGACGAAGAATCGCACCGCCCTCCTGCTGGGCGACGCATCCGGCGACCACGACCGTCTGAGGTCCAGCCCCATCCGGCCGCAGGTCCCTTAGCTCGCCAAGACGACTGAAGAGCTTGTCCTCCGCCTTCTCGCGAACGCTGCAGGTATTCACGACGATCACGTCTGCGTCCGAGGCGTCTTCAGCCTGACTGTATCCAGCCTCCTCGAGGAGGCCCGCCATCCGCTCCGAATCATGCACGTTCATTTGACAGCCGAACGTCTCGATTCGATACCGCCGCCTAGTCAAAGAGACCGCCTTTCGCTTTCGCTGTTTCGCTTTCGTCTTTTGTCTTGTGTTCGCCTACTGCATCGAGGAGTTCGCGCGCGCTGCTCCGGAGCGCTTGGGAGTCCGTCACGCCGGCGATCATCCGACTGATCTCGTCGGTCCGCCCATCCGGATCGAGGAGCTTGATGCGCGTGACCGTCCGCTTACGCTCGACCGATTTCGACACCGAGAGATGCGTCGAGCCGGCAGCAGCAATCTGCGGCAGGTGGGTGATACAGAGGACCTGGAATCGATCCCCCAACGCTCGTAGCCGTCGCGCCACGACGTTCGCCACTTCCCCACCGATTCCAGCGTCCACCTCATCGAAGATCAGCGTCTTGCCGGGCGCGTCCGTCGACGCAATCGTCTTGAGCGCAAGCATGACCCGCGAGAGCTCGCCGCCCGAGGCCACCTTGGATAGCGGCCGGAGGTCCTCGCCAGGGTTCGCAGAAAGGTACAACTCCCCCCCGTCGATTCCGAACGGCGACCACTGGGCTTCATCGTCGCCAACAGTCGTGAAGCGGAACTCGCATCGGGCACCCTTCATGGCCAGCTCCTCGAGCGCTCCCTGAAGTTGGTGCGTCAGGGCTCCGGCGGCGGCACGGCGCTCCTTCGAAAGAGTACTGGCCGCCTCGAGGTAGCTCATTCGGCCGGCATCGCATTTCTCGGTGAGGTGGTCCAGTTCCCCGGACGAGTGGACGAGCCCATCAAGTTCGCTTTGGAGCCCCTGCTCTTGATGAAGCACGCTGTCCAGAGTGCCCCCGTGCTTTCGCTTCAATCGCTCGAGGGCGGCCAGCCGCGCCTCGACGTCTTCGAGCTTGGCGTCGGACGTCTCGAGGCCGTCCGCGTATTTTCTTAGGGCGAACGCCATATCTTCAAATTTCGACTCGGTCTCTTCTTTCACAGCCAGATAGGGTGCGAAGGATGGATCCAGCTCGACGAGTTCGCTCAGGCCGCGCCAGACTGCCCCGAGTTCCGTGAGGACGGCCGAGTCACCCTCGTAGAGCCGTTGGTAGATCTGCGAGCTGAGATCGCGAAGCCGCCCCGCGTTTGCCAGGACGTGGCGAGCAGACTGGAGGGCTTCATCCTCACCAGGCTGAGGCGTCACTTTCGCGATTTCGGCGAGCTGGAACTCGAGAAAGTCGACGCGCTCGGCCGCGGTGCGACTCTGGGAGCGCACCTGCTCGAGCCGGGCGCGCGCCTCATTGAACGTCCCGAAGGCCTCTCTGACGGCATCGCGTTGCGTTGCGAGTCCGGCGAAGGCATCCATCAGGTCGAGTTGATAGCGGGACTCGAGCAGGAGCTGGTGGTCATGCTGTCCGTGCAGGTCAATCAGGTCCTCGGTGGTCGCCCTCAGCGTCGTGAGTGGCGTGAGCGAGCCATCGACGAACGCCCGGGACCGGCCTTGCGCGCTGAGCTCGCGGCGCAGCGTGAGTTCGGTGCCGTCGGGTCGCTCGAAGACGGCTTGGACGACGGCCGTCTTTTCCCCCGTTCGGACGAGCCCCGGGTACGCGCGGGCGCCGGTGAGCAGCGCGATGGCGCCAACGACGATGGACTTGCCGGCGCCGGTTTCTCCGGTGAGGACGGTGAGGCCGGAATCGAGCTCGACCTCGAGGGAATCGATTACGGCGAGGCGCTGGATACCGAGATACCGAATCATGGTGTCCCAACGAGTGGCCGCCCGTCTCGGCCACGCGCGGCAGGCCATCCGGCCTCGGCAGCGGGCGGTCCTGCAACCGTGGGTAGGCGTGAGAACTGCCATGATATCATACATTTACGCTTGACAGGGGTGACATCCCGTGCTACTCTGTCCGTCTCTGCGCCAAGGTCAGCGGCGTCCGAGAAATACTAATGCGGAGGGGTGCTTGCGTACGCTCGGCTTCTACGCCCTCGCACTACAGGGGCAAGGTGAGGCGCCGCTTGACGGTGCCTTCGGCGACACGATGGGCCTCATCGCCCGTTCCTCCCCCATCTCCAAAGCCGTTCTCCTAATTCTCGTTCTGTTCTCGATCGTCTCGTGGACGGTTGTGTTGTACAAGCTCCTGCAGTTCCGGCGAGCCGAGAGACAGACCTCGAGATTTCTCAGCGTCTTTCGTCGGAGCTCCAAGTTCTCGGAAGTGCAGTCGGTGTGCCGCTCGCTATCGGAGAGTCCGCTCGTGGGCATCTTCCAGAGCGGCTATGCTGAACTCAACGCGCAGCTTCGGCAGCAACAGGGAGCGGGAGAAGCTGGGCCACGGCCGACGCTGAAGAGCCTCGAGGCGCTCGACCGCGCGCTGCAACGAGCGTCGCTCACCGAGGTCAACAAGCTGGAGAATCGGGTGCCGTTCCTCGCGACGACCGCCGCCATCACGCCGTTCATCGGTCTGTTCGGCACGGTCTGGGGCATCATGGGCGCATTTGCGGGCATCGGGCAGACCGGGTCGACGAGCCTGGGCGTGGTGGCTCCGGGCATCGCCGAGGCCCTGATCGCCACGGCGGCCGGACTGGTCGCGGCGATCCCGGCAGTGTACTTTTACAATCACCTGACCAACCGCGTGAAACTATCGGCCTCCGGCATGGACGACTTTTCGCTGGAGTTCCTCAACATCGCCGAGCGAAACTTCACATGAGACCGACTCTCGGAGCGATGGGGTTCAGGAATCGGTTCGAGGAGCGCTCAACGAGGGCATGGGCATGCCGAGCGTAAAACAGACGACGCACGCGAAGGGCGGTCGGAGCGGCACGCGCTCGCGCGTCTCGACGTCGCTCTCGGAGATCAACGTGGTGCCGCTGGTCGATGTCATGTTGGTGCTGCTCGTCATCTTCATGGTGACCGCGCCGATGATGCAGCGGGGGCTCGACGTTACTCTGCCTGTCGCGAGCCGATCGCGCTCGCTCGCTGCGGAGCGAGTGTTCATCACCGTGCCGTTGTCATATCGCACGGATCAGGCCGTCCAGATAGGCGACGAGATGGTCCGAATGGAGGTCCTGCAAGAGCGGGTACGCCAGGTGCTCCTGAGCCAGACCGAGAAGGAGGTCTACCTCCGGGGCGATGGGGGCATCATGCTGCAGGAACTCATGGATGTGATGGACCAGCTGAAGGAGGCTGGCGTGCAGCGCGTTGGCATCGTGACCGAGGTGCCCACGACGCGGTGAGTGCCGGGAGGCCGGCGGCGCACCGGTCTTCGGAATTCGACCGAATCGGGCCGTCGAACGTCAGAATACTTGGACGCCCAACGCACGGAGAACGAGCGAGCCATTGAAAGAGCCCGTTGACCAGCTGCTCCTCGAGCGGAGCCAGGAGATCGAAGGCCTGGGTCGGATGTTCACCGTCTCGGTCGCCGTGCACGTGCTCCTGGTCGCGCTGCTGCTGGTGCTGCCGGCGGACTGGGGTGGCGGCGCAGACGACGCCGAGATGGTCGTCATGACGATCAGTCTGGGAGGCGCGCCAGGCGCCCAGTCGGGTGGCATGACGCCGATGGGTGGGCGGCCGGTTCAGCAGGTCGAGCCGCCGGAGGCGAAGCCACAGCCAGTGCGAGCACCTGCGGTGGAAACGCCAGATATGGTCGCACCGGAAGTGACGCCCCGGCGGGCTGCCCCGCGCCCACCGGTCACGCGGTCCGTGCCCGAGGCGCGAGGCACCACGCCGACCCGCGGTGCGGAGGAACGTCCGGGCAGTGCGGTGGCGGAAACGGGTGCGCGCGGCACGGGCTTCGGCCTCTCGACTGGCGGCGGCGGCACGGGCGGCTACCTGGACGTTGGCGACTTCTGCTGTCCGGAGTACCTGGGGACCATGCTGCAACTCCTTCAGAGGAACTGGGACTCTCGACAGGAGGTGGCCGGCGACACGATGATGAAGTTCACGATCCAGCGCGACGGCCGCATCTCGGATGTCGAACTCGAGCGAAGCAGTGGGTATGCGGCACTCGACCTGACCTCCCAACGCACGCTGGTGTTGACGAGACAGCTGCCGCCGCTGCCACGAGCGTTCGACCAGGATCACCTGACCGTGCATCTCAACTTTCAGTATCAGCGTTGACCCCCTCTGCCATGACTATTCTCCTTCGCTCCCTAGGCCTGGCGACGCTCCTGGTCGCGACGACCCTGGCCGTCGCCCCCCAGAGTCAACCGGCATCCGCGCCCCGGACGACGCAGCAGCCGTCCGAGATTGGCCTCGCGATCAGCGGCGAGCCAGGCGCGCCTCCACGATATGCCGTGCCGGATTTTCTCACGAGCTCCACCGATCCTGAGGTCGTGGAACTCGCTCGTATGCTCGGGCAGACGCTCTGGGAGGATCTGGCGTTCGAACGAGAGTTCTACCTGATCCCCCGCGACACATACGCGTCAATTCCAGCCGCAGGATCGGTCAGCGACATTCCCTTCGACCGCTGGCAGGAGCTCGGCGCCGATGCCCTCGTTGTCGGTTCAATCGAGCTGGACGGCGACACGCTGCGGGTTCAGGCCCGGCTGTTCAGCGTACGCGCCCGCCAGACGGCGTTCGCCAAGGAGTATTCCGGCACGGCGCGTAATCCCCGGCTGTACGCGCACACGATCGCGGACGAGATCCATCAGAACCAGCGCGCGTTGCGAGGCGTGGCGCGTACGAAGCTCACCTTCTCGTCCGATCGGGACGGCGAACGGGTCTCTGGGCCCATCGACAATCGCAACGTGAAGGAGGTGTACCTCGCGGATTACGACGGGGCCAACCAACGACGAGTGACGGTCAATCGGTCCCTCAACGTGTTCCCGGTCTGGTCGACCGACGGTCGCTCAATCATCTACACGTCATACCGTCGTGGGTATCCCGACCTGTTCGTCTCGAACATCTATCAGGGAACATTGGAACAACCGACGCGGGACCAAGGCCATAACTGGCTGTCCGCGTCATCGCCGGACGGCACTCGCGTAGCGTTCGTGTCGAATCGGACTGGCAATCCGGAGATCTTCGTCATGAACCGAGATGGTCGTGGTGTGCGTCAGCTGACGAATCACCCGAGGATCGACAGCACCCCGACGTGGTCGCCCACGGGCAATCAGATCGCGTTCACGTCCGACCGTGGCGGGTCGCCGCAGATCTACGTGATGAGCGACGAGGGCCTCAACCTGCGCCGGCTGACGTTCGAGTCCTACTGCGATCGGCCCACCTGGTCGCCAGCTCCGTACAACGAGATCGCGTACAGCTCCCGTTCCGGGCCGGGATTCGACATCAAGATCCTGGATCTGGCCACGGGTGAACCGCGGGCCGTGACATTCGGTCGCGGCAGCAACGAAAGTCCGAGCTATGCACCCAACGGTCGTCACCTGGCTTTCACGTCGACGAGAGCCGGCAAGAGCCAGATATTCACCATCGGACGAGACGGTCGCGGCCTGCGGCGCGTGACCCAGGTCGGCAACAACTACACGCCCAACTGGTCGAACTGACAGCCTGGGCCCTTGAGAGAACGATCGCCATGACGACTCGACGATTTGCCGCGTCTTTCCCCGTGCTGCTTCCACTGCTGGTGGTCGGTCTGCTGCAAGCGGCCTGTGGAGGCAACGAGCCTCCGGTGGCGCGACCGGCACCGCCGCCGCTACCACCCGCGCCGGTCACCCCGGCGCCGGCACCGGGCCCGCCGCCTCCACCACTCGAGCCGGCACCGATGCCGACGGAAACGGTCATCGAGAACGACATCAACTCGCGGTCGCTCGACGACCTGAACAGGGACTCTCCCCTGCAGCCTTTGCTCTACGGATATGACAGCTCGGAGGTCTCGGGAGACGGGCAGCAGGTGCTGAACGAGAACGCTCAGCTTCTCACACGGTATCCGAACTGGATCGTCACAATCGAGGGGCATTGTGACGAACGAGGTACGCCGGAATATAATCTGGCGTTGGGCGAGCGTCGCGCACTCGCTGCCCGAAGCTACTTGGTCTCGCTTGGAATTGCGCCGGATCGTCTACGGACCGTGAGCTACGGTAGCGAGTTTCCGTTCGATCCGGGTCATGACGATGCCGCCTGGGCTCAGAACCGACGAGCGCACTTCGTCATCACATCCAAGTAGCGGCCACGAGAGGAAGTCGAAGCTATGACACGGATCTACACGGCGGCGATGGTAGTGATGCTGGTCGCGTCAGGCAGCGTGAACCCGGCCAGCGCCGCGAACCGGGAGCAGCAGCAGCTCCTCGCGGATCTCCGCATCCTGCAAGAGCAGACGCAACAACTGCAGCAGATGCTGTCCTCCTTGACCCAGGCGCTCAGTGCCGTAAACACCAGAATGGACGAGCAGGTGGCCCTCGAGCGCAAGGGTTTTGCGGATTCTAGGCTCCAGACCGAGAACTTGTCGGGGGACGTCAGGATCGTGCGCGAGAAGCTCGACGACTCGAACGTTCGGATCGCCTCACTCTCGCAGGAACTCGAGGCCCTCCGACTGTCCATCCCGCGAACGCTGTCCAACATGCAATCCATGAGCGAGACGCCGGATGGTGAACGGGCCGCGACGGCGCCAGCCCCGATCGCGCCAGCTGGTCCCGGGGCGTCACCGCAACGACTCTTCGATACCGCCTGGGCCGACTACACGGCCGGACAGTGGGCGCTGGCCGTCGCCGGCTTCGAGACCTACATCAAGTCCTTCCCGCGCTCCGAACTCGCCGACGACGCCCAGACCTATATCGGTGCATCGCATCTGCTCGACGGCAAGTACGATGCTGCCGTCGGCGCCTTCGACGAGGTGATCGGGACGTACCCTGAAGGTGATTCGGTGCCGGAGGCCTTCTACAAGCGCGGCCTCGCACTCGAGCGACTGGGCCAGACGGATCAGGCTCGCGAATCGTATCAGTCAGTCATCGACCGGTTTCCTGAGTCTCAGTCCAGCCGCCTGGCCACGCAGGCGCTCGATCGCTTGAGCCGACCATCGCGGTAGGTCTTCCTGGCCCCCGAGTCGTAGAAAGAGAGTATTCATGGGCAGCGTCAACAAGGTCATCCTCGTGGGCAATCTCGGCCGCGATGCGGAGCTCCGCTACACCCCGGGTGGCGCGGCGGTCGCAACGCTGAACATGGCCACGACCGAGGTCTGGAACGACAAGGCTGGGCAAAAGCAGGAGAAGACGGAGTGGCACCGCGTGGTGCTCTGGGGAAAGACCGCCGAATCACTCAACGAATACCTGACCAAGGGCAAGCAGATCTACGTCGAGGGCCGCCTTCAAACGCGGCAGTGGGACGACAAGGACGGCAATAAGCGTTACACGACGGAGATCCGCAGCGACCGCGTCGTCCTCCTGGGTGGTGGATCTCGGTCAGGGTCAGCCGGGTCATCCGATCGCCGCAGCGAATCGTCGGATTCCGGCCGCGCGCCGGTAGACCTGACCGAAGACGACATCCCGTTCTGAATCATTCGAACGCACCCACGCCCAGCGCTAGGCCTCCGACCCTCTCCGCGGAGAATCAGAGACCCGGCCGTATCGGTCCTCCAATCTGACGACGTCGTCGAGTTCGGGCGTCGAGACCTCGACGATGTCGCAATCCTCGAGTGCCGTCATGCGATGGACGGTGCCGGCCGGAATGTGCACACTCGCCCCGGGCTCGAGATCACGGGCGACAAGCCGCTCCCCTTCCCGGATCTCGAAGCGCATCCGACCCGACCACAGGTAGATCGTCTCGTCCTTGACGTTGTGATACTGGAGGCTGAGCGCATGCCCGGCCGTCACATGAATGATCTTGCCCACGTAGCGTTCGGTCTTCGCCCAGTGCAATTCGTATCCCCAGGGCTTATCCACTTTCGAAATCGATACGTCTCCCACGGCACCTCCCTCACGATCGTTCCCGAACGTTCGTCGATTGAGCCGAGAGCCCGATGCCCCGTTTGCCGGCTCAGAGCCCGAGCGCAGGCGCCGCCGGAGCAACGAGACTCGCCACCCGCGTCGAGAAACGCGCCCGAATCTCAGTGGCCGTGGCCCCGTGCATGGCCTCCCGCGCGGCACCTCGCAACTGGTCGAAACGCACCTCCTGCAAGAACCGACGAGCGGCAGGAATCGCGCCCGGCCGCATGCTGAAGGACGCTACGCCGAGTCCGACAAGCATGGCGAGAGCCGACGGCTCGGCGGCCATTTCGCCGCAGACGGACACCTCGACTCGGTGCCGACGGCCGACCCTCCCGACCGTCCTGATCATTCGCAGGACGGCCGGGTGGAACGGCTCATGAAGATGCGACACGGACGGGTCGGCCCGGTCCGCGGCGACGCAATGCTGCACGAGGTCGTTCGTTCCGATGCTGAAGAATTCCGCTTCGCGCGCCAGGAGGTCGGCCGTGAGCGCAGCCGATGGCACCTCGATCATGGCACCCATGGACACGGGGCCGATCACGTCACCCCGATCCTCGAGTTCGACGCGAGCTTCAGACAGCGCCTCCCTGGCCGCTCGCAACTCCTCGAGCCCCGACACGAAGGGGAACATGATCCGCAGTTCGCCGTGACACGCGGCGCGCAGCAGTGCACGCAGCTGGCGGCGAAACAGCTGTGGGTTCGCGAGGCTCAATCGAATGGCATGCAAGCCCCGTGTCCGATCGGCGCGACCCTCCAGGTCGCCAGCGGCGTCGGTTTCATGTTGCTCGCCGACGTCGAATGTCCGGATCGTGACCCGTCGAGGAGCCATCTCGGTGAGAATTCGGGAATACGCATCGTACTGCGCTTCCTCGCTGACGTCCTCGACCGGAGCGCCCGCCAGCAGATACTCCGAGCGGTACAACCCGATGCCGCACGCGCCGCTCGTTCGGACCGCGGCGATGTCCTCCGGTCGTTCGATATTGGCTTCGAGGCGGATGGACCGCCCGTCCGCCATCGACGCCGGATTGGCGCTACTGGCGGGGCTGACGACGTCCCGAGCCGCGATGGATCGCCGCCCGACCACCGCCCCTGCCTCCTGTGTCGGATCCACGACCAGTTCGCCGGAGTCCCCATCCAGCACCAGCCAGCTGCCGGGCTCGATCTCGGCGGTGCCCCGCCTCACGCCGATGATCGCCGGCACGCCGAGTGATCGGGCGAGAATGGCGGTGTGGTAGGTCCAGCTACCGGCTCCGATCGCAAACCCGGCGATGCGCTGCCAATCGATCTGGGCGGCCACCGACGGCGAGAGTTCATCCGCGACGAGGACGAACGGGCCGGGCCGGGTCGGGAACAGATCGTCGATCCGCTCGCGCCCATCTCGCAGATTGAGTCGGAGCCTGCCCACGACGTCTCCGACGTCGCCAGATCGCTCCCGCAAGTACGGGTCGTCGACCTCGTCGAACAGTTCCGAAACTCGCTGCAGCGCGAGCTGGAGGGCCCAGTCGGCATTGACGTGCTCGGACCGAACCAGTCGTCGAGCGCTCTCGAGCAGCAACGGATCGTCGAGCATCAGGAGCTGCGCGTCAAAGATAGCGCCGTGGTCGCCATCCGTGGCGGCTGTCACCTTGTGTTGCAGGACGCGGAGTTGCTCGCGCGAGCGGTCGGCCGCTCTCGTGAGGGTGGCCAGCTCGGCCGAGATCTCCGCCGCAGGCACGCGATACCGAACCTCGAGGCCCCGCTGTCTAAGCACGATGGCCTCGCCGGCAGCGACGCCCGAAGACACCCCTTCGCCGGTGAGTCTCTTCACCGATTGTCCTCGCCGAACCCCAACGCAACGAGACGAGCCAGGGCCTCGACCGCCTGGGTCTCGTCGACACCCTCGGCCGAGATCGTCACCTCCGCGCCTCGAGCGGCAGTCAGCAGGAGCAGCCCCAGCAGGCTCTTGCCATCCGTCGACTGTCGATCGCGCCGGACGCGCACCTGCGATTCGAAGCGAGCGGCCTCGCGCACGAAACGGGCCGCCGCCCGCGCGTGCATGCCCAACGGATTCACCACCGCGACGGATCGCGATGTCATCCGGAACCCCTGGGTTCGCCGCCCTCCTCAGCCGCGTGCGCATCTTGGGCGCGGAGGAGATCGGCGGCCACGCAGATCGAACCCTGGCCATGCTCCGCCATGTTGCGCGCGAGCTGACGCAAATCGCTCGCTGCACCCACCCGCGAGAGTTTGATCAGCATCGGCAGATTCACACCGGTGATCACCTCTACCCGCTCGAGCTCGAGGAAGGTGAGTCCGAGGTTCGAGGGAGTCCCGCCGAACATGTCGGTGAGGATGAGGACTCCGCCGTCACCTTGCACCCGCGCGATCGCTCGTCCGATCTCTTCTCGCGCATCCTGAACGTCATCATGCCAGCCGATCGAAACCGCCACGATCTGTGGGAGTTCGCCGACGATCGCCTCTGCGGCGTTCACCAGTTCGGTGGCGAGCTGCCCGTGCGTCACGACGACGACCCCGATTGGTCGTTCGGTACGGTTCTCAGGTGTCGTCATCTGTTCTCGCTCGCCTCGATGTCGCGATGTCGAACGCGGACGGTGGCCCCCCGAATCGGCCCGAGTCGCTTCCGGAGAGCTTGCGCCACGGCGACCGACCGATGCCGCCCGCCCGTACATCCGATCGCGACTGTCAAGTAGCTCTTCCCTTCTTCGACGTTCAGCGGGATCACGAACGTCAGCAGCTCGGCCACACGGGTCAAGAACTCCTCCGCGCTCGGGCCCGCGAGGGCGTACTTCGCAACGCTTGGTGCCCGACCGGTCCGGCGCCTGAGCGTCCTCACGAAATGCGGGTTCGGGAGGAAACGTACGTCGAACACAAAGTCGGCCTCCGGAGGCAGACCGTGCTTGAATCCAAAGCTGAGGAGGCTGACCAGCAGCCGCAGGCGCACCGAGGCGTCCCGAAACAGACGCATGAAGGCGCCGCGCAGGTCGTGCACGCTCATGGCTGACGTGTCGATCACCTCGTCGGCCAGCTTCCGGATCCGCGCCATCTGCCGTCGCTCCTCGCGAATTGCCTCGATGACGGACCCGCGGCCGGCCAGCGGGTGCGGCCGTCGCGTCTCGCTGAAGCGACGCACGATGGCCGCATCGCTAGCCTCGAGAAACACGAGCATCGGGCTCAAGCCGGGCATAGCATGAAGATCCCGAAACGCCTTCGGAAACGTCGCCAGGAAGCGTCCCTCTCGAACGTCGACGACGATCGCCGTCTTGTCGCTCTCGGCGCCGGCACGCATCGAGAGCTCGGCCACCGTTGGAATCAGGGGTGTCGGTAGGTTGTCGACGCAGAAGTATCCCAGATCCTCCAAGGCACGAATCGCCTGTGACTTGCCCGACCCGGATAGGCCTGTCACCACGACGAAACGCGCCGAACCACCCGGAGCGCGGCGCGGGATCGACGTCCGTCCGGATGTCACGCGGGGTCCCCATCGTCGAGCAGGTCGTCGTCGGATAGCCGCTGCAGTCGCTGATCCAGTCGGAAGGCCAGGGTTTTCGCCGCATCGTGCCCGCGTGCCAGGAGCAACTGATTCCGCGCTGCGACCTCCACGAGAATCGCGAGGTTGCGTCCGGGGGCCACGGGAATGCGCACCATCGGAATCGCGCAGCCTAAGAGCTCGTGATGCGCCGGATCGAGGCCCAGTCGCTCAATCTCCTGGTCTTCCGTCCAGCGCTCGAGCTGCACGACCAGTTCCACTCGCTTCGACGAACGAATCGCCGCGACACCGAATAGCTCCTGAACGTTGATGATCCCGAGGCCGCGAATCTCGATGTGGTGCTTGGTCAAGTCCGGACAGGAACCGATCACGACCGACTCCGCTCGACGCCTGACCTCGACGGCATCGTCGGCGACCAGTCGATGGCCGCGCACGATGAGATCCAGCGCGCACTCACTCTTGCCGATCCCGCTGTCGCCGAGAATCAGCACACCCAGTCCGATGACATCGAGCAAGACCCCATGGACGAGTTCACGAATGGCGAGCCGATCCTCCAACGCCGTCGTCAAGATGGCGATCGCGGTCGGCGTGACGAGGCGCGAGCCCAGCACCGGGAGCGCGACATCGTTCGCCTCCTGGACGAGCTCTTCTGGGACCGAGAGCCCTGATGTCACGAGAATCGCCGGCAGATCCTGCGCGACCACACGGCGAATCGCGGCCCGCCGCGTGGGCGGGTCGAGATCCTCGAGATACCTGACCTCGCTCTCGCCCAGCACGAGTACCCGCCCGCTCCGGATGTACGCGTCGAATCCGGCGAAGGCCAAGCCTGTCTTCTGTACGTATGGACTGCTGATGAGACGATCGAGCCCCTCGCCACCCGCCACGAGCACCAGGTCGAGGCCAAGCCGCCCGAACCGGCCCTGCATCAGGGCCTCCACGGTGATCGTGTCGAACTCTCGGGTCATGCCCTGGAAGGTCACTCGGAGCCGGTTCGTCCGTCTCGTCGGCTCATCGACGAGGTCGGGCCGCGGGGGTCACGCGTCCGGGTCGATCAGTCCCACGTGGCCATCCGAGCGCCGGTAGACGATATTGATGGAGTCTGTGCTGGCATTCCGAAACACCAGGAACGGGTCTTTCCCAACGTCCACCTTGACCGCCGCGTCCGCGATGGACATCGGCTTCACGGCGTACCGTCGGCGGCGTACGACTCGCTGGGCTGGCGCCGCCTTCGCTGGCACCGCCTTCGCCGGCGTCGCCGGTGTGGCGCGGCGTTCAGCCTTCAGGTGCGTCGACCGGCGTTTCCGCTCGGCCCACTTCCCCTTCACGGTGGTGGCCTGCTGCTCGATCTTGTCAACTGCGGCCTTCACCGAACCCTGCCACGTGTCCTCATCGCCGACCCCGTGCAGCACATGATCGCCGCGGGCGTGAACCGTCAACTCCGTACGATGATGGAACTTCTTCAGCGACAGCACGACATGACTCGACACGAGACTGTCGTTCATGATGCGCTGCAACCTCCGAAGCCGGCGCGTCACGAGCTGCCGAAGCGCCGGTGTCACTGCGAGATTTCGACCGGTCAGGACGAGTGGCGTCGCCATCAGATCTAGTACAGCACCTTTCGTTGGTTCGAGGTCGGGATCTTCAGCTCCTCGCGGTATTTCGCGATGGTTCGTCGGGCGAGCATCAAGCCATCGTTCTGGAGGATGCTTACGATCTTGGAATCGCTCAGCGGCTTTCGGGCGTCCTCTCCTTCGATGATCTTCCTGATTCGCTGCTTGATCGTCACCGATGAGACCGAATCGCCGTAGGAGCTACTGATCCCGCTGTGGAAGAAGTACTTGAGCTCGAACACGCCCTGCGGCGTGTGCATGTATTTGTTGTTGACCACGCGGCTGACTGTCGACTCGTGCATGCCAATATCATTCGCCACGTCCCGTAGGACGAGTGGCCGGAGGTGCTCGATGCCGTGATCCAGGAAGTCCCGCTGAAAGTTGATGATGCTGTTGGCCACCTTCTGGATCGTCTTCTGCCGCTGGTCCACGGATTTGATCAACCAGAGGGCCGACCGGAACTTCTCCTTCACGTAGGCCCGGGTCTCCGCGGTGTTGTCACCGCTCTTGTCGAGCAGTCGCCGATATACCGGGCTGATGCGTAGCTGCGGCAGCCCTTCCTCGTTGAGCGCGGCGACGTACTGGTCCTCCACCTTCATCACGTAGACATCGGGAATGACGTACTGCGATTGCTGAGGATTGAAGCGACTTCCCGGTTTCGGATCGAGATGGGTGATGATGTCGAGATGGCTCTTCAGGTCGTCGATCGAGCAACCGAGTCGCCGGGCGATCTCTGGCACCTGATGGTTCTTGAGGAGCCCGAGATGCTCGGTGACGATCGTCTCCGTATCCGTTCCTTCGAGGGCGAGGTGCCGAAGCTGCAGACAGAGGCACTCCTGCAGGTCCCGCGCCGCCACGCCGATCGGGTCGAACGCCTGCACGAGCTGGAGCGCACCTTCGACGTCGCTCGTCTCCCAGTTCCCCATCGCGGCAATCTCGTCGACCGACGCTACGAGGTAGCCGTCATCGTTCAGATTGCCAATGATGGCCGTCCCGATGTCCCGCAACGGCTGCGCGTCGGTCTGCAGCGATAGCTGCCACATGAGATGATCGGTAAGTGAACTCGCGATTGAGAGGGTGTTCTCGATCGGCGGGAGTTCCTTGACCTCCTGGGGCGTGTGGGGACGATAGCCGTCGTCGAGGTAGTCACCAAAAAAGTATTCGAAGTCGCTGTCATCCCACGTGTCGCCCTTCTCCGCCTCGGCGGGCTCCTCGGGTTTCTCAGCCGTGCTGCCGGCCTCGGCCGCCGGTGCCTCCTCGGCCGGCGGTACCTCCTCGGCCGGCTGTAACTCCTCGGTCGGCACCTCGTCCAGCATCGGATTCTCGACCATCTCCTGGTTCAACAACTCGGACAGCTCGAGCGTCGTCATCGGCAGCAGCTTGATGGCCTGCTGAAGCGACGGCGTCAGAATGAGTTTCTGAACCAGTCTGGTGTGGAGTCGTTGCTGAATCGCCATGATGCTATCGAAACGCCACGGGGCTACTTCGCATCTTACCCGAGACTGAAGTCGGCGCCGAGGTAGATTCGCCTGACCTCATCGTCCCTCGCCAGATCCTCCGGACGGCCGCTCTTGAACACCACGCCATCGTGCACGATGTAGGCGCGATCGGTAATCCGCAGCGTTTCTCGTACATTGTGGTCCGTGATCAGAACGCCGATGCCGCGCTCTTTCAAGTGGAAGATGATCTTCTGGATCTCGGTGACGGCGATGGGATCGATACCCGCGAAGGGCTCGTCGAGCAAGATGAAGAGGGGCGAGATTACCAGCGCTCGCGTGATCTCCACGCGCCGACGCTCGCCTCCCGACAAGGTGAAGGCCGGTGCCTTGGCTAGCGGCGTCAAACTCAGTTCGGCTAACAGTTCCTGAAGACGCGCCCGCCGCGCGCCACGATCCAGATCGAGTGTCTCGAGAATCGCCAGAATGTTCTGGTCGACGGTCAGCCCGCGAAAGATCGAGGGCTCCTGCGGCAGATAGCCGATGCCCTTTCGCGCCCTGACGTACATCGGGTCGTTCGTGACATCGCGTCCATTCAACTCGACTCGACCAGAATCCGGCGCGGTCAACCCGACGACCATATAGAACGTCGTCGTCTTGCCCGCACCGTTCGGGCCAAGGAGCCCCACCACCTCACCGGACTTCACGTCCAGGCTCACGCCTTTGACGACCGTCCGACCGCCGTACGACTTGGTGAGCGCCCGCGTCCGAAGCGTAGCCATCACATCGACGGTGGCTCTTCGCAGTCGCTCCCCGCTCGAGTTTGCGTCCGAATTTCAGCGTTTCCGTCGACACTGATCGTATCAACGGCCTTGAAGAAAGTCAAAGAATTGCCCTGTGTTTCACGGCATTTTTCGATGATCGTGACGGGAGTGCCCTCCATCACATAGCGTTCATCGGACACGAAATACGTCATACGGTCCCCGAGCGCGTCGCGCTGCTCGACGATCGGCTCGACGACAGCCGCGCCCGTCGGGTCGTCCGCTGTGACCACCGGTGCCACGAGATACTCGGTGCGCAGTTCGACGTCGCCATAGGCCTCGACCCGTTCCAGAGTACGGCCGTCCTCACCTAAGTACAACTCGACTCGCCGCGCGGACAGCTCACCTTGCGGTCCGGTCACCTGAGCGAGGATCCACGGCTCGATCACCGGCTCACCCGACACCGTGGGTGCGACGGGTACGGGAACCGCCGCCACCGGCGCCGGCGCGCCGTGATAGGTCACGCTGTGGCCCGATTCTTCATACACGAGCCGCTCCGCAGTCGCCAGCGACGTGTCCGGCTCGATCGCATCAGCCGTAGGCCCCGCACCTCCCGGTGCCGGAGTCGCCGCGCTCGGATCGTGCAACACCATGACCGACCGGGCAGCGCCGTCGGAGATGAGGTCACCGGTTTGATTGTCCAGCGTGATGCTGTCGCCCTGAATGGTCGTCTCACCCTGCCACAGCCTGGCATCACCCGTGTACACCGCTCGTCCAGTCGACCGCTCATACTCGAGATCGGATGCGGTGACATACACTGGCGCGTCCTCCGTGAGCAGCGCGGGCCGGCGACCCTGCGCCATCGACCCGTCGCCTGCTGTGGCCGCCGAGGCGCGAGCGTGCATGACGCTCTTGACCTCTCCAGTAGCCGTGAGTGCCCCACCCGACGCCTCCAGGTCGATGCTGTCTGCCTCGATCACGACCCGCTCGTCAGTCACGGTTGGCCGCCGGCCCGGTGGGCCGACCGCAGGTGGCTCAGTCGTGGCGGTCGCACCATCCGTCACTCCGCCGAGCGCCTCGACGGCACCCGCGCCGTCCGTCTCGCCGGACGGCGGAATCTCCTCGGCGACCCCAATCTCGGAGTCGTCCTTCGGCGCGGATTCGATGGCCGACAGCATCAGTAGCGCAAGCATCCCCGACGACACGTCGTACGTCGCGGCATCCGCTGTGCCTGAGAGCGCTCCCCTCTCGAACCGCACGTCCCCCGCATAGTCGGCGTCCTGCACGTCGCCCAGGCCCGGGGCGACCGCCAACGTGAGGGTGTCAGCCATGACGACGAGGATTGAATCGTCCTCCAGACTCGTCTCTCGCTGCTCGACGCCGCCGGTCAGCTCGAGGCTCGTCAGCCCCAGACCGGGCTCGCCCTCTCCTTCGATGGCCGAGGCCGAGATACGACGCGCCGCCGTCGTGTCGCTGGCTTCGAAATCCAGCACGACATTCCGATTCCCCGTGAGCCATTGCACCGTCTCGCCGTCAGGCTCTAGGCCCACGTCCAACCGGTCAGCCGCGACGCCTCGCCCCGCGGTCTCCGGTCCCCCCCGCACCGTGATCGATGCATTTTCCAGCAGGGTCGTCTCGCGAAGCGTCTGGCCGTCGTCACCGTACACGAGGTCGATGTCGGTACCCCGCAGCGCCTCGACCGAGCCGGGCGCTCCCTCCCGCCCCGTCACGCTCGAGTCACCTCGCAGTTCGACGAGTTGGATGTGATCCTGCGTTTCGGTGAAGTACGCGTAGACGGTCTGTGCCTCGATGATCTCACCGGCGCGCTCGATTCGCACGTCGTCGTCGAAGCGCATGAACCCCTCGGCTCTCGCCACTCCGGCCGCTCGCGACGTAATGACCATACCCCCGCGGCCATCCTCATGCGGCGCGATCGTCACGTGCGCGTCGTCGAGTAGCCACAGGACGTCGCGTGCCCGATCGTACGTCGCGCCCTGGCCCGAACCGGCCAACCGCTCCCTGAAGAACTCGACGTAGCCCGGGATGCGGAGCATGCCGTCGTCCTCGCGGAAGATTGCATGGTCGGTGAGCGCGGTGAAGCCGTCGTCGGCGACGATTCGAACGTCGCCCTCCAGATCGATGACCGCCCGGCTCGGCCCGACGTCGGCCTGACGGCCGGTCACGTCGAAGGTTCGCCCCGCGCGCCTCGCGACCGTGATGCGGACCTCCTCGAGGCGGCTCGCCCCATCGGCATACGTCAACTGCCGGGCCGCCTCGATCTTGAAATCCTCCTCAGTGCCCTTCGCCTGCGTCACGATGGCGCCGGTACTTTCGATGACGGCGTTTGGATCGGCCCGCTCAACCGGCCCTGCCGCCGTCGACGGCGGACGTGACCCCATCGCCATGTACACGATCACGCCGAACACCGCAGTAAACGCGGCGAAACCCAATCGTGCTCTGTGTTGCCAGGCGATCATGTCCGCACTCTATCGTCCGTTGCCCAACATATCGGCTTCCACCGCCTGCACGGTCACACCAATCATTCGGTCGGTGGTTGCGGTATACCGGCCGCTCGAGCATCCGCCAGGTGGAGTTCCAAGTATCGCTCACCGCGATACTCGCTCTCCTCGAGTGAGAAGGCGACATCGAGCGAGTCACGATTCGACTCGAAGAATTCCGATCGCTCGGCTGCGCGCCACGCCATCGCCTGGAACACCCGTCCATCCTGCCGCAGAGACATCCGGAGATGGCGCTCCTTGATAATTCGGGGGCCAGACACGACCTGGACTCCCCCCGAATGAAACACCGGTTTCGGGTTGCCGGCGCCGAACGGCCCCAAGGTCAAGAGCGCCTGGGCGAGCCGGCCGTCGATCGCCGCCAGCGGCAACTCGCCATCCACTCGCAATCGGGGCCGCAGATCGTCCGGCGACAGGCATTCCTCCGCGTGACGGTTGATCCGTTCGCGCAACAGGTCGACCTTGGCCGCGTCCATCGTCAGACCCGCGGCCTGACGATGGCCGCCATGCCGTTCGAAGAGGTCCTCGCACTGGTCCAGCGCTCCGAGCATGTCGAAGGCGGGGACGCTCCGACACGACCCGTGTGCGGTGGACTCCTCGATCGAGAGCACGATCGCCGGTCGACCGAACCGCTCCACGAGCCGTGAGGCGACGATCCCGATGACGCCCCGATGCCATCCCTCACCGGCGACGACGAGAATACGACCGTCTCGCACATCCGGACGACTCTCGACGAAGCGAGTAGCCTGCGCGACGACGACGGCTTCCTCCTCCTGGCGCCGCGTGTTCTCTGCATTGAGTCGCTCGGCCAGTTCGCGCGCCTCACCGGCTCGGGACTCATCGTGGGTCAAGAGTAACCGCATGGCCAGATCGGGCGTGCTCATGCGGCCCGCGGCATTCACGCGCGGGGCGATCACGAAACCGACGTGGAACCCTTCGAGCCGCTTCCCCGTCAATCCAACCGCCTCCAACAGCGCCCGCAGGCCAACCGTGTGACGTCCGGTTGACAGCGCCTCCAGGCCGAGCTTCGAGATGACACGATTCTCCCCGACGAGCGGGACGACGTCAGCAAGGGTCCCAAGCGCGGCCACCTTCACGAACGCCGGGAGCCAACGTTCTCGGCCGGTCCTCGCACACAGCGCCTGCACGACCTTCAGCGCCACGCCGACGCCCGCGAGATTCTTGTCGGGGTACTCGCAGTCCGACCGCTTGGGGTTGATCACGCCGAAGGCGGGAGGCAGTACGTCGCCCGGTTCGTGATGATCAGTGACGATCAGGTCGACCCCAAGCGCCCGGGCACGTTCGGCCGCCTCCGTCGCGCGGATCCCGCAATCGACCGACACGATCACACGGGCGCCCTCGGCGTGGAGTCGCTCGACGGTGGCCGCGCGCAGTCCGTAACCGTCCGTCAGGCGCTCGGGAATAAAATGCGAGACATCGCCGCCAAGGAGCTCGAGCGCGCGCCGCAGAATGACGGTCGACGTGACCCCATCCACGTCATAGTCGCCATGGACGACGATGCGCTCACGCCGGCTCACGGCTCCGAGCAGTCGTTCGGCCACGGCCGGCATGTCGGCGAGCCGCATCGGGTCGTGCAGATGGTCAAGCGACGGATGCAGGAAGCGAGACGCCGCGTCGGGGGCGTCGAGTCCCCTCAAGCACAGCAATCGTGCGACGACCGGGTGGACCCCCAGCGCCTCGACGAGTCCACCGGCTTTCCTCTCGTCGCAGGTCTGGTGTTCCCAGATCGCCTCGCGCATCGATTTTCCTTCACAGCCTTTCGAGGTATGCGGGAGCGTGCGCTCCCGACAATGAGACGCTCACGCCTCCTGATCCGCCCATCCGACGCGCCCCATCTGGCGGAACTTCGCGTAGCGACGCTCTCGTCGCTCGTCCGGTGGTTCGGCGTCGAGCGCATCCAGTGCGCGGGTGAGGGCCTGATCCACGAGCCCAGCCGCTTCGTCGTGCTCAACATGGGCTCCCCCGGCAGGCTCGGGAACAATCTCGTCGATGACACCCAATTCCAGCAGGTCGGGGGCCGTGATCTTCAGGGCCTCTGCCGCGTCGCGCTTGCGCTCCGCATCGCGCCACAGGATCGCCGCACACCCTTCCGGCGGAATGACGCTATACACCGCGAACTCCTGCATCAGGATGCGGTCGCCAACCGCAATACCAAGCGCCCCGCCGCTGCCGCCCTCGCCGACGACGACGACCACGATCGGCACATCCAGCACCATCATCTCGCGTAAGTTGTACGCGATCGCCTCGGCGACGCCGCGCTCCTCCGACTCGATGCCGGGATATGCCGCGGGCGTGTCGATGAAGGAGAGGATGGGCCGATGAAACTTCTCGGCGAACCGCATGACGCGCAACGCCTTCCGGTAGCCTTCCGGCTTCGCGTACCCGAAGTTGCGGTAGATTTTCTGGCGCGTGTCTCGCCCCTTCTGGTGCCCGATGAGACAGACAGGTCGCCCATGGTATGACCCAAACCCGGTGACCAGTGCGCGGTCGTCCGCAAACCGACGGTCGCCGTGCATCTCGGTGAAGTCGGTGAACAGGCGGTCCACGTAGTGCAAATAGCTGGGCCGGTCGGGGTGACGCGCGACCAGCACCCGCTGCCACGGTGTGAGCGCACCGTAAATCTCGTGACGCAGACCCTCCAGGCGCGCCTCGAGCGTTTGCAGGTCACGGTCGCGGTCCGCCGTGTCCGGCGTGCCCCGCAGCGCGTCGATCTCCTTGAGCAACGCCGTGATGGGCGCTTCGAACTCGAGCGTTTCGGGTGGCATGTCCCTCGTGACGCTTACGCGCGGTGGGCTCTCTGCAGCTCGACTGCTCCCTCGCCGCAGATGCGCTCGAGCTCGGCGACGAGACTCGCCGATGGCCGGACCCGCACGTGGTCCGCATCAGCCCGCACGCGCAGTGGCCGTTCGGCGCCGCGCAACTCGAGCTCGAAACGCACCGGACGGTCACCGCGATGCCTGGCGAACAGCTCGGCCAGCGTTTCGAAGGTCTCTCGCCCGTGCGGGGGTACGGCGAGGCGGATCGCCACCGCAGCGGTCGAGCGCTCGCGGACCCCGGCGATCGCCACGATCTCGGCGGCGTAGAGACGGGCCGTCTCGTCGTCCTTCTCCAGCCGGCCCCGTACCAGCACCATTGTATCGTTTACTACGAGGCTCGAGCACTTCGCGAAGGCGTCCGGGAAGACGACCACGTCGAGCGTCCCCGCCGGATCCTCGAGGGTGAAGGTGGCCATCGCCTGGCCGCGCTTCGTCCGGAGCAAGCGCGTGTTCTCGACGATTCCCCCTACGCTGACATCGGCAGTCGATTCTGTCAGCTGGGCCGTGGACTTGGCCCCAATTGCCTCGAGATCATCCGCGTAGTCGCCAACCGGGTGACCGCTGAGATAAAGTCCTAGGGCCTCCTTCTCGAAGCTCAGGCACTGCGCTTCGGACCACGCCGGCGTCTCTGGAAGCGACCCGATCAACGCCTGCGGCTCAGAGTCGGTCCCAGCAAACAGATGGTGCTGGCCGCGCGCCCGATCCCGCTGCGTTCGGTTTCCGTGCTCGATCGCCCGATCGACGGCGGCACTCAGTCGCGGCCTGAGCTCGCCCCGCGGCGGGCGGTCTTCGTCAGCACTGCCGATCGCATCGAAGCCGCCGGCGTGGACGAGGCTCTCGAGCACACGCTTGTTCACGAGGCGCAGATCGATCTCCTCGCACAAGCTGACCAGCGAGTCGATGCGCCCCTGACTCTCCCGGGCCGCGAGGATGGAGAGAATCGCCGAGTCCCCGACGTTCTTCACCGCCGCCAGGCCGAAACGCACACCCTCGGGCTTGACGACGAAGTGCATTCCACTCTCGTTCACGTCAGGTGCCAGCACCGGTATTCCGAGCTCCCGGCACTCGCCAAGATAGAGGGCAAGCTTGTCGGTGTTGTGGGCCTCGATCGACAGCAGCGCGGCCATGAAGTGCCATGGGTAATTGACCTTGAGGAAGGCCGTCTGGTACGCGAGCAGCGCATAGGCCGTCGAGTGCGACTTATTGAAGCCGTAGCCGGCGAAGAACTCCATCAGGTCGAAGATACGGGTGGCCTTCCGCTTCGGAATCCCTCGGGCGGACGCACCGGAGATGAAGCGCTCACGCTGCGCCTGCATGACGGAGGTGTTCTTCTTCCCCATCGCCTTGCGCAAGAGATCGGCCTCGCCCATGCTGAAGCCTGCCAGATCGCTCGCGATCCGCATCACCTGCTCCTGATAGGCAATGACTCCATAGGTGTCCACCAGGATAGGCTCGAGTTCAGGGACTTCGTACTTGATCTCCACCTTGCCATGCTTGCGCGCAATGAAATCGTCAATGACCCCGCCCCGCAGTGGCCCCGGACGATAGAGTGCATTCAGCGCGATGAGATCACCGAACCGCTCCGGCTTCGCCTTCCGGAGCACTTCCCGCATCCCGGAACTCTCGAACTGGAAGATGCCGAGCGTTCGCCCCTCGCTGAAGAGTTGATACGTCTTGGTGTCGTCGAGCGCGATGGCGTCGAGGGCGACCGATTCCCCGGTCGTGGCCTGAATCTGCGCCACGGCGTCGCTCAGTAGCGTCAGCGTGCTGAGTCCGAGGAAGTCCATCTTCAGGAGGCCGATGCGCTCGATCTCCTTCATGGCCCACTGGGTCGTGATCTCGTCTCGCTGCCCCTTATAGAGGGGCACGAACTCGGTAAGCGGCCGCGGGGCAATGACGACACCCGCCGCATGCACGGATGCGTGCCGGGTCATGCCCTCGAGGCGACGCGCGACACCCAGCAGCTCCTGGACGCGAGGATCGTTCTCCTCGATCTCCCTCAGGGTCGGGGTCTCCTCCAGCGCCTTGTCGATGGTGATGTCCAGTGTGGCCGGAATCTGCTTCGCGACCCGGTCGACATCCGCGTAGGGGATGTCCATGACGCGGCCGACGTCCCGCACGGCCGCCCGCGCCTTCATCGTCCCAAACGTGATGATCTGGGCGACGTTCTCCCGTCCGTACTTCTGGGTCACGTAGTCGATGACCTCACCGCGACGGCGTTCGCAGAAGTCGATGTCGATGTCCGGAAGCGAGACCCGTTCCGGATTGAGGAAGCGTTCGAAGATGAGATCAAACTCCAACGGGTCGACGTCCGTGATGCGCAGGCAGTAGGCCACGAGGCTGCCCGCCGCCGATCCACGGCCGGGCCCCACGGGAATCCCTTGCTCGCGGGCGTACCGAATGAAGTCCCAGACGATCAAGAAGTAGCCGGGATAGCGCATCTCCTTGATCGTCCCGATCTCATAGCTCAAGCGCTGCTCGTACTCGGCGATGGAATGCCGGAGCCGCCCAGCCTCCTGGAGCGCGCGCAGCCGGTGCAGACGCTCGGCAAAGCCTTCGCGAACCACCTGCTCGAAGTACTCCTCCAGACTGTAGGGCTCGGGCACGTCGAAGTTGGGCAGATGGTTGCCCGTATCGCCGAGGTCGACGTGGCAGCGCTCCGCGATCCTGAGCGTGTTGGCGAGACCGTCGGGATGCTCCCCGAACACCTTCACCATTTCGTCAGCCGTCTTCAGATAGAACTGATCGCCGTGGTAGCGAAGGCGCTGGGTGTCCTGGACGCTCTTGCCCGTCCCGATGCAGAGCAGTACGTCGTGCGGTCGATGATCCGCCTGCTTGAGGTAGTGCACGTCGTTGGTGCAGACCAAGGGCAGACCGAGATCCCGCGAGATCGGCTTCAACCCGAGATTCACCGTGCGCTGCTCTTCGATGCCCTGGTACTGGAGCTCCAGGAAGAAGTTGTCGGGCCCCAGCACGTCCCGGAACGTGGCGGCCGCCTCCGTGGCCCGCTTTACGTTGTCCGTCCGCAGCCCCGTCGCGACTTCACCTTTCAGGCAACTGCTTAGACCGATCAGCCCCTTGGCGTGCTGGGCGAGCAGATCCTTGTCGATGCGCGGCTTGTAGTAGAAGCCCTCGGTGTAGCCGGCGGACACGAGTTTGATCAGGTTTCGGTAGCCCTCCTGGGTCTCGGCGAGAAGCACGAGGTGATTCGCCGTTTCGCCAGGTGTGCCGCTCTTGGTGAGGCGACTCCCTGGCGCCACGTACACCTCGCAACCCAGGATCGGATTGATGCCGCGCTGCCGAGCCTGGTCGTGGAACACGACCGATGAGAACATGTTGCCGTGCTCGGTGACCGCGAGCGCCGGCATCTTCAGTCGGACCGCTTGATCCAGAACCTCGCCGATACGGCAGGCACCGTCCAGCAGCGAGAACTCGGTGTGAAGATGCAGATGAACGAACTCGCTCATGACCGCCTCACGTCGACACCCTTGGGCCCACTCGAATACGTGGCGCTCACTCCCATTCGATGGTCGAGGGAGGCTTCGAGCTGATGTCGTAGACCACCCGGTTGACGCCCTTTACCTCGTTGACGATGCGCGAGGAAATCCGAGCCAACAGCTCATGGGGCAGCCGGGCCCAGTCGGCGGTCATGCCGTCGAGGCTCTGAACGGCCCGAATCGCAATCGTGGACTCGTAAGTCCGCTCATCCCCCATGACACCGACGCTCCGGACCGGAAGCAGCACGGCGAACGACTGCCATACGCGTCGGTACCAGCCCTGCTGGCGAATCTCGTCCTGGAGTACGGCGTCGGCGCGCTGGAGCACATCGACGCGCTCAGCCGTGACCTCCCCGACAATCCGAACCGCGAGGCCTGGGCCCGGGAACGGCTGGCGCCAGACGAACTCGTCGTCCAGGCCCAACTCACGGCCCACGTCCCGCACCTCATCCTTGAAGAGCGAGCGCAGCGGCTCGATGAGCCGAAACGGCATTCGCGACGGTAGACCGCCGACGTTGTGATGGCTCTTGATCGGCACCGACGGTCCGACCACCGACACGCTCTCGATCACATCCGGATACAGCGTGCCCTGCGCGAGGAAGTCGAACGACCCGAGCTGGGACGCACGTGCCTCGAACACGTCGATGAAAATACTACCGATGACCTTGCGCTTCTCTTCGGGATCGATCACGCCGCGTAACGCCTCCAGAAACAAGGCCGCGGCGTCGACGCATTCGAGCGGGAGTTGCAGCTTGTCTTCGAATCGGCGACGGACCTGCTCCGCCTCGTCGAGCCGCAGCACGCCGTTGTCGACGAAGATGCACGTCAGTCGATCGCCGACGGCGCGCTGCAGGAGCAACGCCACCACGGTGGAGTCGACGCCACCACTCACGCCACAAACGACCCGGCCCGAGCCGGTCTGCTCCTTGATCCGATCCACGGCCTCATCGACGAACGACCGCATGGTCCAATCGCCGGTGCAGCCGCACACCCCGTGGGCAAACGCCCGGAGCACGTCGCTCCCCCGCTCCGTGTGGACGACCTCCGGATGGAACAGCAGCCCGTAGAGCCCCCGTCCGGCATCCTCCATCGCCGCCACCGGAGCGTTGTCGCTCGTCGCCGTGACGGCGAACCCGCTCGGCGCGGCAGTCACGGAGTCCCCGTGACTCGCCCACACTCGAAGTTCGGAGCCGACGTCGCCCAGCAATCGGCTATCTGGGGAGGGATGCACGACCGCGTGCCCGTACTCGCGGCGCGACGCCCCGGCCACCCGTCCGCCCAGCACCTCGGTCATCCACTGCATGCCGTAGCAGATCCCCAGCGCCGGCACTTCGCTGTCCAGGAGCGAGGCATCGGCCCGCGGCGCGCCGGGTTCCGACAGGCTCCGCGGGCCGCCGGAAAAAATAATCCCCACCGGCCGCAGCGCCGCAATCGTGGACGGCGGCGTGTCGAAAGGAAACACCTCCGAGTACACCGACAGTTCGCGTAGACGGCGCGCGATCAGCTGGGTGTACTGCGAGCCGAAATCGAGAACGGCAATGGTTTGATGGCTCACGATGGGTCGATTCCGGCAGCGCGCACAGAGGCCACCCGGACGAGGCGCCGTTGAGGAACACGCTATTATAACGGTGTGGACCGTCGCCGCACCACACGATGTTGTGGCCCGCCCGATCGCTACTCGCGTCGCACCCCCTCGCCGGCCGTGCGATCGCTCCTGCTGGCACTTGTCCTGCTCGTGGCTGCCGCCCGACCGGCTCGAGTCGACGCGCAGCAACCGATCCCGTTCCCATTTCCGCAGCCGACGCCGAAGCAGGAAGAACCGGAGGAGGACCGGGCGCGGGACTTCTTGTTTCCCTTGAAACTCGATTGGTCGATCTGGCTGCCAGACCCGCCTGCGGCGTGGCCCGCATACGACGACGTCCATGCCTACATCCCCACCCGGGCCGGGGAGGTGTGCGCTATCTCGTTGTCTGCCGGCGAAGTTCAATGGTGCGTCGAATCGGAGACGAACGCACCGCTGGCCAGCGGGGATCGCTCGGTCTTCGTCGCAGGAACCGACGCCATCCATGCGCTCGAGACGACGATCGGTGATCTTCGCTGGAGAACTCCCGTCGATTCGACATTCTCCGCACCGCTGCTCTGGGACTCTGGATGGCTGGTCGCCTGCCTCGATGGCGGTGGTGTCATCGCGGTGCGGGGCGACACCGGCGAGACCATTTGGCGCCGCGTCCTGGATGCCACGTGCCGCGCGAAACCGGCGATCGGCGGAGACCGCCTGTTTCTGCCGCTCGAGGATGGCCGGCTCCTGGCCGTCAGCCTCACCAGCGGCGAGCCGATCTGGTCGCAGCAGCTCGGGGGCGCCGTCACCGACGTCCTACCGCTCGGCGAACGCCTCTACACTGGCTCGCACGACAACTACTTCTACGCCCTCGCCGGTGAAGACGGACGGATCCTCTGGCGCTGGCGGACCGGAGCGGACATCGTGGGACAGCCTCTCGTCGATCGCTCCCGCGTGTTCTTCACGTCCCGGGACAATGTCGTCCGAGCCCTCGATCGAAATCATGGTGCGCAACGCTGGAAACAGCCCTTGCCAATGCGGCCCCTCTGGGGGCCCGCGACGATCGACGCGACACTGGTGATCTCGGGTCTCAGCCCCGAGATTCGAGGCTACAGCGCCAAGGATGGTGAGCCGACGGGCTTCTTCCTCGCTCCCACGGAACTGGCGGCGCCACCGCATCTCGTTGACGGCGAAACGGCTGACGCGCGGCGCCTGTACGCCCTGACCGGTAACGGCGAGTTCCTGTCGCTGCTGCACCGGGTCGACCCGCTGGTGGTCCCGCTCGAGGTGCTGCCGGGCACGGCGCTGCCGATCCCCACGTCGCTGGGGGTCCTGCCGGGACTGACACTCGGCCTGCCGCCGTGGGTGACGCCCCGCGTCTATCTGCCGGGTTCGGTCGGCCTGCCACAACCGGTGGAACCGGTCGTCATCGTCGGGACCCCGATTGGCCTCCCGCCCGCCGAGCATGATCTTCATGGGCGAGCGCTCGGCTTCCCGCCGTCACTCCCTCCGACGACGCTGCCCGGACGACCGGGACGCTATCCGCCGACCCCATACTGGTTCGAGCTGCGAGGCATCGAGGTCGGTTTGCCGCCGAGTCCTGAAATACCGGAAACAGGTAATGAGCTTCCTGGACAGCAGCTCTCGTTGCCGCCGCCACCGTTCGAGCCGCCACGTATCGATCTGCCCGGTACCCTGCTTTCGCTTCCGCCGCCGCCGCCCCCACCGGTGCTACCCGACGCTCCACCGCAGGGCAGCGCAGCCATGGGCGACGCACCACCAGACGGTGATCCACCAGACGGTGATCCACCAGACGCATCGCCGGTCGACACGCCACCGGACGATGCACCACCGGACGAGGCGCCATCCGACGCATCGCCGGTCGATACGCCACCGGCCGTACCACCGCTGCCATAGCGACGTCGCTGCCGAGCTCCCGGGGGCGCCGACTGGCGGGGGGATATTGGTCAATCGCGAGACCGCCATGTATCCTGACAACGCGATCCACGGCAGCCTCCAAACCGTCCCACTGCGCCCATGACCCACACGAGGCGTTGGCAGACTTCGCTGATCATCGGACTGGCCTCGATCGGGATTACGACGGTCGCCGGTCTCGGAATCGAATTCGGGCGCTTCGGTCGCACCGACGCTTCGGCGCTGGCGCGTGTCGAGGCCGACGTCAGGTCTCGAATCGACGAGATGGTCGGGTCCCTGCGCACACAGGCCAATAGCGTCAGCGCCGAGGTGGAACTGATCGGCGAGGCCGGGAGCGACCGCGATGCGTTGAGGGCGCTGTTCGGGGTGGTAGACGCTGCCACCGTCACGGATGCAGCCTCAGATCTAGCGATCACCGTCTACGGCGTCTCGAGCGTGGCGGTCGCCTGGGCCGGACGGCCCACGGAGTTGCCCGTCGAGCGCCTGTCAGGGCCGGAATCGGTATTCATCGCGCCTGGTCCAAGCGGATTACAGCTGGTCTATGTTCGGCCCGTGTTCATGGTCCCGGACGCTGACGGATCCGGCGACGATGCGGTCAGGATCGCCAGCATCGCGGTCGAGCGGCCGTTGTCCTCCCACCCGACCGGCGAGTCCCCAGGCGACGTCGACTATGTCATCGACACATCGCTCGTGCCGGCCACGCTTCGCGCGCGATTCGAGGGCGCCGGCGATCGGCCCGAGGAGGGCCGCTTTCTAATCTCGGCACCTGACGGGCAGGCGCTCCTGGAGGTCCAGGTCTCGTCCGCCGACCTGGATGCCGCACGTCAGCGGTGGCGCGGAGGGCTCCTGAGCCTGGTTCTTGCCCTCCTCGCATTGACCGTCCTCGCGGCGGTTCCACTGCTGGTTGCGTCGCGTGCGCGCGCGGGGAGCGCGCGCCCATACGTCCGGATCAGCCTGGCGCTTGGCTGCGTGGTGGTGGGTGCCACCGCGCTGGCGTGGCTCTCGGACCCTGCGGGCTGGTGGCCGCAGGGGCTCGACCGAGTGACGTACACCTCGGCGCGCGTTCGCCCGATCATCCGGTCATCGTTCGATCTCCTCTTGCTCGCTGCCATGGGAGCCTCCCTGGTCGCTTTCGGTCTGAACGGCCTCGAGCGTCTTCGTCTCGCGAGACGGGAGGACCGCTGGAACCCTGCCCAAGGGCTGGCCCGGTTCCTCGCGTCGCATCTCGCCGCGGGTGGCGCCTTGGCGTTGCTGCTCGTGGGCGCGACCGCAGTCATCGCCGTGGCCGTCGACAGCTCGACCATCCACTTGCTGCACCTCTCCCTGCACCCCTGGGACCCGGCCCGCCTCGCTCTGATGACAGGGCTGGTCACCCTTTACGCCATGACGCTCGGGGCCGGGGTCGGCCTGTGCCTGGCGGCCAGCGACCGATGGCGGATTCCGCGACGGCGCCTCGCGTGGCAATTGGCCGTTGTCGGTAGCTGGAGCATTCCTCTGATCGTCACGGTCGGCTTCAGCCGTCTGCTGGGCTGGAACCTGGCGACGACAGGCTTGCTGTTGTCAGGTGGCGCCTGTGTCGCCGTGGCAGCCACCTACCGACGCCTGGCCACGTCCTATCGACACGCGTCGCAAGCCCCACGTCTGCTCGTCGGTTTCCTCGTGCTCCTGGTTCCGGCCCTGCTGCTGTACCCGACATTGCTCCATCTGGCCGAGGGCTCGAAGCAGCGCCTCGTCGAGACGCAGTTCGCTCCTCAGGCCGCCCGTCACTCGGCGAACGTGCAGGCGAGTCTCTACCGCACGCTGGCGCAGATCGACGTCGTGCCAGGCCTGAGTGACCTGGTCTCGTCCCTGAGCCCGTCCGTCGCCGGACCGTCCCCGACAGAAGCGGCGTTTCTGATCTGGCGTCGCACCGATCTCGCGAGATTTCGGCTGACGTCGGCCATCGAGCTCTACGCAGACGACGGCACGCTCGTGAACCGGTTTTCGATGAACTTTCCTCAGGTCGAACCGACTGACCTCCCGCCGCAGACCACGTCCTGCGCGTGGAACGTCATGGCGGAAGCATCGCCGTTCGGCTCCGAGGAGCGCCGGCTCTTCCATGCCGAGCGAACCGTCTGTACCGACAGTGGTGAGAGCGTGGGCACCTTGATGATTCACGTCCTCCTCGATTACGGCACGCTCCCCTTCATCTCGTCCAAGAGCCCCTACTTCGAGCTCTTCCAAACCGACGCGCGCAGCTTCGACGAGAGCGCCCCCGGTCGAGACGTGGAGCTGGTGACCTACGGGTGGGGTCGGCGGCCGAGCTACGCGTCCGGCGCCGGAACCTGGCCGCTGGGCGACCCCTTGTTCGAGCGACTCGCGGCGTCACGGGAACCTTTCTGGGCACGGGTGACCCGGGACGGTATCGACTACCACGTGTACTTTTCGAACGATCGCGCCGGGATCTATGCGTTGGGGTATCCCGTGACCGGCCCGTTCGAGCAGGTAGTGCACCTGGCCGAGATCGCGACCCTAGCAGCCATCCCCTACCTCCTGCTCCTGACCTTGAATTCGTTCTTGGGGGTGGTGGTCGGCCACGACACGCCGTCGGGTCGGGACCTCCTCCGGGAGATCCGAGCGAGCTTCTCTCGGCGCCTCTTCCTGGCATTCGTGGCGGCGTCGGTGGTGCCGCTCCTGATCCTGGCCGTCGTCATGCGGAGCTACTTCGCGAATCGACTACGTGTCGATGTCGAGGCGGAGGCCGGTCAAACCGCGGCCGTGGCCCAGCGGGTCATCGAAGAGGCGTTGGTGCTCCAGCAGAGCGACTCCGATTCGTCGGCGGTCGTCACCGATGATGCGCTCGTGTGGATCGGCAAGGTCATCGGACAGGACGTCAATATCTTCGAGGGGCCACGGCTGATCGCTACGAGCGAGCGTGACCTCTTCGCCTCGGGGCTGCTGCCGACCCGAACACCGCACCAGGTGTTTCGAGCCATCGTGCTCGAGCGCCAGCCGCGCTTCGTCGGTGAGGACACGATCGGCGACGTCCGGTACATGCTGGCAGCGGCACCCGTTCGCTTCGGCGCGCGCGAAGCCATCCTCACCGTGCCCCAAGCCCTGCGACAGCAGGAGATCGAAGCGGAGATCGACGAGTTGGACCGGCGGGTGTACCTGGCTGCCATGCTCTTCAGCCTGCTGGGTGCGGCGATCGGTCTCTCGATGGCCGAGCGGATCGCGGACCCGGTTCGACGGCTCACCAGCGCCACGCGACGCATCGCGAGGGGTAATTTCGATGCCGCGGTCGCGACGCGATCGGCAGACGAACTCCAGCGCCTGGTCGCCGCGTTCAACCACATGGCCAGCGACCTCAAGAATCAACGCCATCAACTGGAACGCACGCATCGGCTTGAAGCCTGGGCCGAGATGGCCCGTCAGGTCGCCCACGAAATCAAGAATCCGCTGACGCCGATTCAGCTGTCCGCCGAACATCTCCGCCGCGTCCACGCGGACGAAGGCGCGCCCTTGGGCGCGGTGCTCGACAGCTGCATCGATTCCATCCTGACGCAGGTGCGACTCCTGCGGCAGATCGCGGCGGAGTTCTCCAGCTTCGCCTCGTCTCCCACGCCGCGGCCGCGGTCGATATCGATGGCGAGTCTCATTCGCGAGGTCGTCGACCCGTATCGACCCGGCGTCGAGCCCCGGATCGTGATCCGGGTCGACGTGCCCGAGTCGATGCCACACGCTCACATCGACCGCACCCTCGTGGCACGAACCATCACCAACCTGGTGGAGAACGCGCTGCACTCGATGGCGAGCGGGGGCACCCTCACTGTGGCGGGGCGGCAGGCCGGTGACCGGGTTGCGATCAGCGTCACGGACACGGGGACGGGTATGGACGCCGAGGCGGTCGAGCGCGCGTTCGAGCCGTATTTCTCGACGAAGACGAGCGGCACCGGTCTGGGCTTGACGATCGCGAAGCGCAACGTGGAATTGCTGGGGGGCTCGATCGACGTCGCGAGCCAGCCTGGGGACGGCACGACGGTGACCTTGTCCCTACCAGTGGCGGCGACCGACGCGTGATGTAGGCACGGGAGGCGGCTGAGGCCCTCGCCGTCAATCCTGGCCTGAAGCGCGCCCGATCTCCGGGCTCGTGGGCTTGGCCCACGTCTCGACCGCCGGCGTCGACCACCGCCGCCGGATGCGCATCACCAGGGTTCCGACGATACCGGTCAGAAGATAGCCGTACGCCATGACCGCCAACATGAGCCTCGGGTACGATACGACCGCGGCCAGCCCGGCGGCCATCACAATCAGGTTGCGGTAGGGATGGGGTCGACGCAGATCGATTTGCTTGAAGCTGACGTACCGGATCGTGCTCACCATCAGCAGCGCAGGTACCAGGACGATGACGAGCGCCGGCAGCACGCCGCCGAAGTCGGTCAGGCCTCCGGGATAGGCGAACACCGTGGCCGCCGGCACACCCGCTGCCGCCGGGCTTGGCATTCCGACGAAGTATCGCTTGTCGGCGGTGGCACTCTGGATGTTGAATCTGGCGAGCCGCATGGCCGTCGCCGTGACGAAGAGGAACCCGGCAGCCCAGCCTAGCCGGCCCAGCGGGGCCAGACCCCACGCAAAGGTGAGGACCGCCGGCGCCATGCCGAACGAGATGACGTCCGCCAGCGAGTCGAACTGCACACCGAACTGGCTCGTCGTCGCGGTCAAACGCGCGATCCGACCGTCGAGCATGTCGAGAATGATGGCCACACCGATGAACGGCGCGGCCGTCGCATACTCGCCGCGCATCGCGAACACGACGCAGGCGTAGCCGCAAAACATGTTCGCAACCGTGAACAGGCTCGGCAGCAGGAAGATGCCGCGACTGAATCGCCGCCGGGTCCGCTCACGAACCCCCAGCGCACGCAGCACGCCGCGCGAACGTCGCTCGACGGGTCGGTGGGGTGCGCTCATCTCATTCTCCCAGCTCGGCCAGGATGGTCTCGCCTCCTCGCACGCGATCCCCGACCTGAACCTCGAGGCGCGCCCGAGTCGGCACGAACACGTCCATTCGGGAGCCGAACTTCATGATTCCGATGCGCTCACCGGCGGTGAGTTGCCGACCCGGCGAGACCCGGCATACGACCCGCCGCGCTAGGACGCCAACCACTTGGCGGCAAACCACCGCTTCGCCGTCGTGGTCGATCCAGATCTCGTTTCGCTCGTTCTCGGACGCCGCTCGCGCGTCGTAGGCTGGCAGGAATCGACCCGGCTGGTATGCGACGTGCGTCACCTCGCCTGCCACCGGCGAGCGGTTCACATGCACGTCCATCGGAGACAAGAAGATGCTGATCTGCGTCCAGTCGCCGTCGGGTCGGTCCTCGGCAATGGCCGGTCCGGCGACCAAGACGCGGCCGTCCGCCGGCGCCAAGACCAGGTTCCGGCCCTGCGGAACTTGGCGCGCCGGATCGCGAAAGAAAAATGCGAAGAAAATCGACAGCGCGGCGAACGGTACCGCGATTACGGGTTGTCTGGCCAGCAGGGCGACGGCCGCCGGGACCAGGGCTCCGACGATGAACGGCACGCCGGCGTGATCGAGCCTCATGGCAGGGCGGCAACGACGCAGCAGCCCCTTGGAGGCGACGCCGCGCCCCGCGAGGCGCTCACGGCGCCCCGCGGGGGCTCGACGGGTTCCGTGTCATCCGCCCGACTGGGGGACCGGCGACTCCATCGTCACATTTGCCAGGTCAACCCGATGGCGGCGGATGATTTCCTCCATCTGATCCTTCAAGCGCAATTTTTGTTTCTTGAGCGTGACTTCTTCGACTTGCTCGGGCTCGGACAGGTAATGCTTGGTGGAGAACTGGGCCAGGCGGCCATCAAGGTCGTGGTGCTCGTCAAACAGACCGCGAAACTTTTCGTCGGTCTCGAGCAGATGTTGCCTTATCGTTTCGACATCGGGCATATCTCCCCTCCACAACCGAACACGCGCCCCGGACGCGCGGGAATCGCGCGCCCACCGACGTTCCGTACGGCACCCTACCACAAGGATCGGGGTGATTCAAGAACGCCGCGGCGCCTTTCCAACGCCACCCGCCAACGACCGTTCAGCCTCCACGAGGGGGACTGGCCCAGCGCCAGGCGCGGCGGGGATACCCGGGAGGGACGACGGTCAGCCATTGGCCGATTCGCCTGGCTGGCCGAGGTTGTCCCGCCACAGAATCAGCGCATCTTCGACCGGGGTTCGATAGTACTGGCGACGAACACCGGTGACCGAGAATCCGAGACGCTCGTACAGGCGGCGGGCCGCCTCATTCGACCGCCGCACCTCCAGCGTTGCACGCGTGATACCCAGGCGAACCGCCTCCCGCAGGGTCACCTCGAGCAATCGTGTTGCCGCGCCGCGCCGACGCGCATCGTGGGAGACTGCGAGATTGTTGATGTGCAACTCATCGCCGACCAACCAGCACGCGCAAAACGCGATGAGTCGCGACCCCATCCGCATGACCAAGATTCTCGACACATCAGGCTGCAAGAGTTCCCGCTCCAGCATCTCTCGCGTCCATGGCTTCACGAACGCCGATTCCAGCAAGTCGACGAGATCGTCCATGTCGCGTTCCGGCACGAGGCGATCGACGACCCAGTCGTTGCGGGTCCGCGCTTCGGCTGGCACGCTGGCGTCCCGGTCGCTCATGAGACGCTCCGACGCGCTCGGGCCAGCTCCGCGTCTGGGCGCCGCACGTAGACCGGTCGCACACCGTGAGGCGAGATGCCATCACCGCGGGTGCCTGCCGCCGCGGCCATCAGCGCCACCATGGGTGCCACACTCGCTGCCGGCGGCCGCGTGGCCAACGAGGCCTCCGACAGACACTCGCCGAACCTCTCCGCTCCGTCGCCGACGAACACGGCCGCCCTCCCCTCCAGCTCCGCTCGCCAGCGCCGCAGGGTCGCGACCGGTGTCGCCACCGCAGGTGCATCGACGACCTGGAGCGGGCACGACGTCGCGTCGGCGGTACACCCGACGGCATCGAGGGAATCGCCGCCCCAACGGTAGAGCGCAGAGAACACCTCCCCGCGGTGCGCATCCATCCAGACCGCGACCAGATCCCCCGCCGACACCGGAGCACCCGCCGCCACGGCCGCTCGCGCGTTCGCTTCGAGGGCGTTGATCGGCACCACCTGTCGGTGATTCACGAGGGCCAGCGCTTGAATCGTCGCCATCCCCACGCGCAGCCCAGTGAATCCACCCGGCCCGGCGGCCACGCCATAGAGGTCGACGTCCGTGATCGCGAGCCCAAGCTCATCGAGGAGGTCGCTGATGTCACCAGGCAGACGGGCACCGTGGGTCCGGTTGGCATCGCCACGTGCCTCGCCGACCAGCGCGCCATCGCGTACCAAGGCGACGCCGCCGGCCGCCGTCGTCGTGTCGAGTCCGAGGGTCATCATGGGGTCTATCCACATTTAGTCCTCACGCCGGCGGGAAAGTCAACGTGCTCAATGGCTTGACTGCTTTCCGGGCGCCTCCTATACTCGAATTCGGTCGATGCCTCAGGCACCAAGCTCCGCCCCTCCACCTACTTCTTCCGCTACGCCGGCTATGCGGCAGTACCTGGACGCCAAGCAGCGTCATCCCGACACGATCGTGTTCTTCCGGATGGGGGACTTCTACGAGATGTTCTACGAGGACGCACTCACGGCGTCCCGGGCACTCGAGATCACCCTGACGTCTCGGTCGAAGAACGCCTCGGGCACGGCGATTCCGATGTGCGGCGTGCCGTTTCATGCCGCGGACGGCTACATCGCGCGCCTGGTGCGGAAGGGGTTCCGCGTCGCCGTCTGCGAGCAAGTCGAGGACCCGAAGAAGGCTCAGGGCGTGGTGCGTCGGGAGGTGGTGCGTGTCGTGTCGCCGGGCACCCTGACCGAGGCGGCCTATCTGGACGAGCGCGAGCCAGCGTTCCTCATGGCAGTTGCCCCAATGGGCCGCCGCGACGGCGATGCGAGTCGCCGCGCCTCGGCCGACGAGCGTCCCGCGATCGAGTCGCTCGGGGTGGCCCTGCTCGACCTCTCCACCGGCGAGTTCACGACAGCCGAGTATCAGGGTCCCGACGCCATTCAGGGCCTGGTGGACGAACTGGGCGTCCTTCGGCCTCGCGAAGTCCTCGTGCCGAACGACTTCGATCCGACCCTCCATTTCCCGGCTCTCGCCGCGCTCCACGTGACGGTCACCGCCAGGGAACCATGGACCTTCGACCATGACGCCGCCTACCGGTCCCTGACCGAGCAACTACGAACCCAGACCCTCGACGGCTTCGGCCTCGAGGGGCATCGCGCTGCGATCGCGGCTGCCGGAGCGCTCCTCCAGTACGTGCGCGAAACCCAGCCCGGTGACCTCGCGCACCTCCGCGGTCTCACCCTGCGCCAGGCCACCGACCATCTGGTCCTCGATGCCAGCACCCTCAAACATCTCGAGATCGTCGAGTCGACGAGCGGCGGTCGGACCGGCTTGCTGCTGGCCGAGCTCGACCGGTCGGTCACGGCGATGGGCGGTCGCCTGATGCGAGCCTGGCTGACGCGCCCGCTCGTGTCGATCGAGCGCATCCAGGAGCGACTGGACGCCGTCGAGGAATTCGCGTTCCGGTCCACGGAGCGAACCAAGTTTCGGGAGCCGCTCAAGGACGTGCATGACCTCGAGCGACTCCTCGCCCGCACGGCGCTCGGTTCAGCCGGCCCGCGGGATCTCGTGGCCCTCCACGCCTCCATCCTCAACATTCCGAAGATTCGCACGGCGCTCCTGGACTTCGAAGCCCCCCTCGTGTCGAGTTTGCTCGGTGAGCTCGACGACCTCGCGGACGTTCGAGACGACATCGAGGCCACGCTCGTGAACGACGCGCCGGCCGCGGCTCGGGACGGCGGTGCGATCCGCGCCGGGGTCGACCCCGAACTCGACGAGCTCCGAACGATCAGTCGATCGGGAAAGACGTCCATCGCGGAAATGGAGGCGCGGGAGCGCAAACGGACCGGCGTCGGTTCGTTGAAGATTCGCTACAACCGCGTGTTTGGCTATTTTCTCGAGATCTCGAAGGCCAACCTGCACGCGGTACCGGCGGATTATGTCCGCAAACAGACGACGGCGAATGCTGAGCGGTACGTCACGCCCAATCTGAAGGAGCACGAGGAGAAGGTCCTCGGCGCCGACGAGCGAATTCTTTCCCGTGAGCTGGAGCTGTTCGAGGAGCTGCGGCACCGGGTGACGGATCACGCGTCGCGCATTCAAGATTCAGCCCGGGCGCTGGCGACCCTCGATGTGCTCGCGGCCTTCGCCGACGCCGCCGCCCGGCTCGACTACACCAAGCCGCATGTGCACGGCGGCGACGAGCTCGAACTCGTCGAGGCGCGCCATCCGGTCGTCGAGCGGCACTGCGCCGAGACGTTCGTTCCGAACGATGTGCGCCTCGACGGCACCGAGCGCCAGTTGGCCATCTTGACGGGCCCCAACATGGGCGGCAAGTCCACCTACCTCCGCCAGACGGCCCTGCTCTGCATCATGGCCCAGGCCGGGTCCTTCGTCCCAGCGCATCGCGCGAAGATCCCGGTCGTGGATCGGATATTTGCTCGGGTGGGCGCGTCCGACAACATCGCTCGCGGGCAGTCGACCTTCATGGTCGAGATGCACGAGACCGCGAACATCCTGCACAGCGCCACCAGTCGGAGCCTCGTCCTGCTCGACGAGATCGGGCGAGGCACCGCAACCTACGACGGCCTCAGCCTCGCGTGGGCTGTCGCCGAGTTCCTCGCCTCCGAGCACGGAGCCCGACCGAAGACCCTGTTTGCCACCCACTATCACGAACTGACCGACCTGGCGGACACCCACGCCAGCATCGTCAACTTCCATGCTGTCGCGCGCGAGTGGCAGGACGAAATTATCTTCCTCCGGAAGATCACGGCTGGACGGTCCGATCGGAGCTACGGGATTCAGGTGGCACGCCTCGCCGGCATGCCGTCCTCGGTCGTCGAGCGTGCACGGGAGATTCTCGGCTCGCTGGAGCGCGACGAGCTCTGGCGTGCAGGGCGGCCAGCGTTGAGCGACGAGTCCCAGGAGCCGCAGCAGCAACTGGGCCTTTTTCAGGCGGGCGGCGTCAGCGGACAGCTCATCGATCGCCTCCGCCAGATTGACGTGGACCGCATCACCCCGCTCGAGGCCCTCGGGCTGCTGGCGGAACTCAAGAAGGATCTTGAATCGTGAGCGCCGGCCGCCGCCTGGACGTCTTGGCTCCGCCCCTGCGCCTCGCCTCCACAGCTATCGGCTCGTGTGTGGCCCTGTTGCTCGCGTGTGTCGGAGCCGGGTGCTCCGGCGGAGTGCCGACCGCCCCCGGCATCATCATCGTCGGCGTCGCGAACTCGCCCAACAACCTCGACCCGCGCGTCGGGTCGGATGCAGCCTCTCAGCAGGTGCATCAGCTGGCCTTCAGCAGTCTCCTCAAACTCGACGAACGCCTCGAGGTCGTGCCCGATCTCGCATCGAGCTGGACGACGCCGGACGACCGGACGTACGTCTTCGAGATCCGACGAGGCGTTCGTTTCCATGACGGGCGTGAGCTCACGGCCGAGGATGTCGTGTACACCTTCGCCAGCTTCCTGGACCCCGACTTCCTGTCGGCCCGCAAGGGTGCGTACCGCCTTCTCGAGCGTGTCCGCGCCCTCGGTCGCTACACGGTCGAGTTCACCCTCGCCGAGCCCTTCGGCTCGTTTCCGATCAACCTGGTGATGGGCATCGTGCCGGCAGGCAGCGGCGAGGAGTTGGCCCGCCAGCCCGTGGGCACCGGGCCGTACCAGGTGGTCGACTTACGGCCCGACGATCGCGTCGTTCTTCGCCGCTATGACGGTTACTTCGGGGAACCCGCGACGAACCCCGGTCTCGTTCTCAAGGTCGTTCCGGACGACACGATGCGGGGGCTCGAGCTTCGGAAGGGTACGGTCCATCTCGTCGTGAACGACCTGTCACCAGACGTCGTGGACCAGCTCGAGACGCGCGGGGAACTGCAGGTGCTACGGTCGCCAGGCATCGACTACGCGTACGTCGGGTTGAATCTTCGCGATCCCATCCTGGCCGATGCCCGTGTCCGGCGAGCGATCGCGCACGCGATCGATCGCGGCGCGATCGTGAACCATCTGCGTCGCGGCCTCGCTCGACCGGCGGTCGGCGTCCTGTCACCCGCATCGTGGGCGTTCAAGGCGGATACGCCCTCGCTCGACTTCGATCCGACCCTCGCGCGCCAGTTGCTCGATCAGGCAGGCTACCCCGATCCCGACGGAGACGGGCCGCGTCCGCGTTTTCGACTCGCGCTCCGGACGTCGACCAACGAGTTCTTCCGACTGCAGGCGGCCGTCATCCAGCAGGATCTCCGACGGGTCGGCATCGACCTCGACATCCGGTCGACGGAGTTCGCCACGCTGTATGCCGACGTCTTGCGCGGCAGCTTTCAAATGTACACGCTGCAGTGGGTCGGCGTGACCGATCCCGACATGCTCCGCCGCCTCTTCCACTCCGACCAGATGCCGCCCGCTGGCTTCAACCGGGTCTTCTACCGCAACCCAGAGGTCGACCCGCTGATCGATGCCGCCACTCGCTCGATCGATATCGACGAGCGACGGCGACTGTACGGCCGGGTCCAGGATCTCGTCGCGCGGGACGTCCCGTACGTGAGCCTGTGGTACAAGGAGAATGTGATCGTCGCCCAGCCGGAACTCACGGGTCTTCGGATCTCCCCGTACGTTGATTTCGGCTTGCTCGCCCGGGTCGCCGTGTCCGTCCCGGCACGCCAGGACGACCCGTAGGCGAGCGCGGCGTTCGATCCACCTGACGCGCTTCGGCTACAATGACGCGCGCGATGGGCAGACCCTCCCCTTTTCTCCACACGCCAGTCGAACCATTTCGCGTCGAACCCGGCATGACGGGTGCCGAGGTGCTGGCACGAATGGAGGGCATCTCGTTTCAGGGGAGGAACCTGGCCATCGCCCGGCGCGTGTGGCAGCGGACCCTGGCCGACGACGTCCTCATCTTCCTGGGTGTGGCCGGCGCCCTCAGTGCCGGCGGGCTTCGCCTCCTCCTCGCCCAGCTCGTCGCGTACCGGTACGTCGACTGCGTGGTGTCGACCGGAGCAAACCTCTATCACGACCTCCACGAGACATTGGGGCAGCGACACTATCAAGGTAGCCCAGACGCCGATGACGACGCGCTCAAGGCCGACCACATCGATCGGGTCTACGACACGTATGTGAGTGAGGATGAATTCATCCAGAACGACAACTGGGTCGCGGCGTTCACCCTCACGCTGGAACGGCGGCCGTACACGACGCGGGAGTTCCTCCATCGGTTGGGGGGGCATCTCTGGGCGCTGACCGCGCGTGAGGGCTTCCTCACTGCTGCCTATCGCGCGAACGTACCGATCTTCTGCCCGGCTATCGCGGACTCGTCGATCGGCATGGGTATCTCGCAGGCCCGACAAACGGACCCGACCGCGGGTCAGATTGACGTCACGGGCGACCTCATCGAATCGGCCAACCTCGTGATCCGCCACCCACGCACCGCGTCCATCGTGCTCGGTGGCGGAACACCCAAGAATTTCATCAACCAGGCGAGCGTGCAGGCTGCGTTCTACGACCCGCGCGTCGAGGGACACGCGTATGCCATCCAGATCGTGACGGACGCCCCGTATTTCGGTGGAGCATCCGGCGCCTCGCTCGACGAGGCCAAGAGCTGGGGCAAGCTGGCCGGCGATGCCAGCCGCGTCACCGTACGGGCGGATGTCACGCTGGCGCTGCCGCTCCTCGTCGCCGCGTTGCTGGACGACGTGGGCGACGTCTCGACCTCGCGCGGCTGCCCTTCCATCGATCCGTCGGGCCGCTCGCTCGCGGTCGACGGTCGCCCGCTGCCGGTCGCGTACGAGGTACCGACATGAGCGGCGCACCCGAGTATCCGTCGGGGCCGCATCTGATCTTCGGCGGGAGCGACGCCGATCGGGCGAGCTACGACGCGAGTCGAGCGGTCATTCTGCCCGTGCCGCTCGATCGAACGACATCCTACGTGCCGGGTACACGTTTCGGGCCCCGGGAGATCCTGCTCGCCTCGGCGCAGATCGAGGCATGGGACGAAGAGCTGGGCGTCGAGGTCTCCGGGCGCGGGACCCATACGCTACCGGAGATGGCACTCCCGTTCGCAACGATGCCGGAGGCGCTCACCGAGGTCGAGCGCGTCGCCGCGCGCGTCCTGGACGCCGGCAAGTTCCTGGTCACGCTTGGCGGCGAGCACTCGATCACGCCGGCGATCGTGCGCGCCGCGGTTCGTTCGCATCCAACGCTCAGCGTGCTCCAGATCGACGCGCATGCCGACCTGCGGGAGTCGTATCTTGGGTCGCGCGACAGCCACGCGTGTGCGATGCGGCGCACGCTGGAACACGCGGCGGTGACGCAGGTCGGCATCCGCAGCCTGTCGGGCCCGGAGGCCCACGCTATTCCATCGCTGGAGACCCGAGTCTTCTACGACTTCGAGATGCGACGCGACCCGGGGTGGGTCGCGAGCGTCGTCGAGTCGTTGCGCGATACGGTGTACATCACAATCGACTGTGACGGCTTGGATCCGGCGATCATGCCGGCCGTGGGGACGCCGGAGCCCGGCGGCCTGTCGTGGGCGGAGACGGTGACACTGCTGCGGCGCACCTTCGAGCGTCGGCGTGTCGTCGGCTGCGACGTCGTGGAACTCTGCCCTATTCCCGGTATGGTCGCCCCGAACGTGCTGGGGGCCAGGCTCGTGCACAAGCTGCTCACCTACCGCTTCGGGCTTCCCGGCTCGGACTGAGTCCACTCCGCGCGGCGGCCGAGCGGCAAACGGCCAAGGTGCCGGATTCCCGGCAGCCCTCCATCAAACTTAGCAGTTTCGGCGAGTTTCGGGTCAGCACGAGGGTTGCTTCCTATTTTCCGTGGCCCCAGCGAGATGAATGTCCCGCCCGCAGGGTACGGGTTCCAGCCACGTGTCAGGACTCTTATGCCAGACCCTCATGTCGCGGTCCACGGCAACGAGGCCGTCGCCTCCGTCGCCCACCGCCTGAACGAGGTCATCGTCATCTATCCGATCACACCGTCGTCGCCGATGGGCGAGCTCTCGGACGAATGGTCTGCCGCAGGACGTACCAACCTCTGGGGTGCCGTCCCCTCGGTCGTGGAGATGCAGTCGGAAGGCGGCGCGATCGGCGCCGTGCACGGCGCCCTCCAGGGCGGCACCTTGGCCACCACGTTCACGGCCTCGCAGGGTCTGCTCCTGATGATTCCGAATATGTACAAGATCGCAGGAGAGCTGACACCGTTCGCCATGCACGTGGCCGCGCGGACCGTAGCGACCCACGCACTATCGATCTTCGGTGACCATTCCGATGTCATGGCCTGTCGACAGACCGGCTTCGCCCTGCTCGCGTCAGGCTCGGTGCAAGAGGCACACGACATGGCGTGCATCGCGCAGGCCGCCACCCTCGCCACGCGGGTGCCATTCTTGCACTTCTTCGATGGCTTCCGGACGTCGCACGAGGTGGCCAAGATTCTTCCCCTGACCGACGATGACCTCCGGTCCATGATGGACGATGGCGCCATCGCGAACCACCGGCGCCGAGCCCTGACACCCGATCGTCCAGTGATTCGCGGAACGGCCCAGAACCCGGACGTCTTCTTCCAGGCACGTGAAGCCTGTAACCCGTTCTATCTCGAAACGCCGGCAGCCGTGCAGGATGTGATGGACCGATTCGCCGCCCGCACAGGGCGGCAGTACCGACTCTTCGACTATACGGGTCACCCCGAACCCGAGCGGGTCCTGGTCGTCATGGGCTCCGGTGCGGAAACGGCTCACGAGATGGTGGACTGGCTGACCGCACGTGGCGAGCGCGTCGGGCTGCTCAAGGTTCGCCTCTATCGTCCGTTCTCGATCCAGCACCTGGTTGCCGCACTGCCGTCGTCGACCCGTGCCATCGCAGTCCTCGACCGCACCAAGGAGCCTGGCGGCGTCGGGGAGCCGCTCTACCTGGACGTATCCGCCGGGGTGACCGAGGCGTGGCCACAGTCGGAGCGACCCATGATCATCGGGGGACGCTACGGCCTGTCGTCGAAGGAGTTCACACCTTCGATGGTGAAAAGTGTCTTCGACGAGCTCGGCACGACCGGACCCAAGCCGCACTTCACCGTCGGGATCACAGACGACGTGACCCACCTGTCGCTCAGGTACGACGCCGAGCTCGACATCGAGAGGTCCGAAGTCACCCGGGCGATCTTTTACGGCCTCGGGTCAGACGGTACGGTCGGCGCCAACAAGAACTCGATCAAGATCATCGCCGACCGCACGGGGCATGCGGCGCAAGGCTACTTCGTCTATGACTCGAAGAAGGCCGGGGCGGTCACGGTCTCCCATCTGCGGTTCGGGCCCGGGCCGATCCGATCGACGTATCTCGTCAACCAGGCGAGCTTCGTCGCGTGTCACCACTTCGATTTCCTCGATCAGTACGATGTCCTCGAGCACGCGGCGCCGGGAGCTGTCGTGCTCCTGAACTCCCCTTTCGAGCCCGACGCGGTCTGGAATCACTTCCCTCGGGAGGTCCAGGAGACGATCCTGGAGAAACGACTCCGCCTGTACATCATCGACGCCGAACGCGTCGCCCGCGAGAGCGGCATCGGTCGGCGCATCAACACGATCATGCAGACGTGCTTCTTCACCATCGCAGAGGTATTGCCGCGCACCACGGCGATCGACGCGATCAAGGACGCCATCGAGAAGACGTACACGAAACGCGGTCAGGAGGTCGTCAGGCGTAACTGTGTCGCCGTCGACCAGACACTGACCCATCTGCATGAAGTGGCCGTGCCCGATCGAGTCACGACGACGCGCAGCCGACCGCCGATCGTGCCAGGGGCAGCTCCTGACTTCGTCCAGCGGGTCACGGCCGTCATGCTGGCCAACAAGGGCGACCTGCTGCCGGTCAGCGCCTTTCCAGCGGACGGCACGTGGCCAACCGGTACCGCGAAGTGGGAGAAGCGCAACATCGCGCACGAGATCCCCGTCTGGGATGATGCGATCTGCATCCAGTGCAACAAGTGCGCGATGGTCTGTCCGCATGCGGCGATCCGGGCCAAGGTATATGAACCCGAGCACATCTCCACGGCACCGCCGACGTTCAGGACCACGGACTATCGCGGAAAAGAATACGCAGGGCTCAAGTACACGATTCAGGTGGCGCCGGAAGACTGAACCGTACCGGCTTTGTCGGAGGGCCTATTCCTTGAGAGGATGGGTTCCATGGCACGAGCAAGTCGGTATGCCCCCGAGGTACGAGAGCGGGCCGTTCGCATGGTCCGGCAGCACGAAGCCGAGTACGCGTCGCAGTGGGCCGCGATCGGGTCGATCGCGAGCAAGCTGGGGTGCACGGCGGAGACGCTGCGCACATGGGTGCGGCAGGCGGAGCGGGATGCGGGGCAGCGCGCCGGGCTGACGACGGACGAGCGGCACCGGCTCAAGGAGCTGGAGCGCGAGAATCGCGAACTGAAGCGGGTGAATGAGATCTTGCGCAAGGCGTCCGCGTATTTTGCCCAGGCGGAGCTCGACCGCCGAGCGAGATGATGGTCGGCTTCATCGACGACCATCGCGATGTCTATGGGGTCGAGTCGATCTGCGCCACGGTGCCGATCGCCCCGTCGACGTACTTCCGGCACAAGGCCCGGGCCGCGGATCCCACGCGTCGTTGCGCCCGGGCCCACCGGGACGACGAGCTGCGGCCCGCCATCCAGCGCGTGTGGGACGAGAACTTTCAGGTGTATGGTCCGCGGAAGGTCTGGCGGCAGCTCCGTCGGGAAGGGGTCCGTGTCGCGCGCTGTACGGTGCACCGACTGATGCGCGAGATGGGGCTGGCCGGCGCTGTGCGGGGCCGCGCGTGGGTGACGACCACGCACGGGCACGCGGCCACGGATCGGCCGCGCGATCTCGTCGAGCGAGACTTCACCGCGACGCGGCCGAATCAACTCTGGGTCTCCGACTTTACGTACGTGGCCACGTGGCGCGGCTTTGTCTATGTCGCGTTCGTGATCGACGTGTTCGCCCGACGGATTGTCGGCTGGCGCGCGTCCGCGTCGTTGCGTACCGACCTGGCGCTCGATGCGCTCGAGCAGGCGATCCACGATCGTAGCCACGCCGAGACGGGCGACCTCGTACACCACAGCGATCGAGGCACGCAATACCTCTCGATTCGTTACACCGAGCGCCTGGCCGAAGCGGGCATCGAGCCGTCCGTCGGCAGCCGGGGCGATTCGTATGACAACGCCCTCGCCGAGACGGTGATCGGGTTGTTCAAGACGGAGGTGATTCGGCGACGCGGCCCGTGGCGGAGTCTTGAAGCGGTGGAATTCGCCACGCTCGCGTGGGGCGATTGGTTCAACACGAAGCGGCTGCTCGAACCGATCGGGTACGTGCCGCCGGCAGAGTACGAAGCGCGCTACTATCAGCAGGCGGCGGTGGCCTGAGTCACGTAATTCGCTCTCCGAAGATCCCGGTACGATTCAAGACTGCACCGGCTGCACGCTCTGCGTCATGGTCTGCCCGGCGAAAGACAAGTCCAACCCTCGGCACAAGGCCATCGACATGCACCCGCAGCGCGCCTTGCGAGAGACCGAACGGGCGAACTACGCGTTCTTTCTCGACTTGCCTGAAGCCGACCGCCGGGACGTGAAGCTGGACGTCAAGGGCGTCCAGTTGCTCGAGCCCCTCTTCGAGTACTCCGGTGCCTGCGCCGGGTGCGGCGAGACGCCCTACGTCAAGCTTCTTACTCAGCTCTTTGGTGATCGCGTCCTCATGGCCAACGCGACCGGCTGCTCGTCGATCTACGGCGGGAATCTGCCGACGACCCCATACACCACCAACCGCGAGGGTCTAGGACCTGCCTGGTCGAACTCGCTGTTCGAGGACAACGCTGAGTTCGGCCTCGGCCTTCGGCTGGCCCTCGATCAGCACGCCAGCCACGCCCGGACGCTCCTGAAGCGGCTGACTCCGCAAATCGGGGACCGTCTCGTCGTCGAGCTCCTGGAAGCCTCACAGAAGGACGAGGAAGGCATCGACACGCAGCGGGGACGACTCGAGACGCTCCGCGAGAGGCTCCTGACGGTATCTGATGCGGACGCGCGACGCCTCGACGACATCGCCGATTACCTCGTCGACAAGAGCGTGTGGATAGTGGGCGGTGATGGCTGGGCCTACGACATCGGGTATGGCGGCCTGGACCACGTGCTCGCGATGCAGCGGCGGGTCCGCATCCTGGTGCTGGACACGGAGGTGTACTCGAACACCGGGGGTCAGCAGTCGAAAGCCACGCCACTGGGTGCCGCAGCGAAGTTCGCGACGGCCGGCAAGGCGCTCCCGAAGAAGGACCTGGCGTCCATGGCCATGCTGTCGGGCCACGTGTACGTGGCCACCGTGGCGTTCGGCGCGAAGGACACGCAGACGGTGCGGGCGTTTCTCGAGGCCGAGTCCTTTCCGGGCACTTCGATCATCATCGCCTACAGTCATTGCATCGCGCACGGCTACGACATGGCCTACGGCCTGGAGCAGCAAAAGTCTGCCGTCGGCTCCGGCTATTGGCCGCTGTTCCGGTACGACCCGAGGCGGCTGAGCTCCGGCGAATCGCCGCTCCAGATCGACTCGCCCGCGCCGAAGATCGGGCTCACGCACTTCATGGACAAGGAGAACCGCTTCCGGGTCGTCCGCCAGCAGAACCCGGCTCGGTTTAGTGAGCTCGTCGTCGCGGCCACCCGAGATGCGCGGCAGCGCTACACGCGGCTGCAGCAGCTCGCACAGTCGGGCCCCACCAGCGCCGCTGGAACCGCCCGGGACTAAAAGGAGAGACGCCGTGGATTTGTCGACCTCATACCTGGGCCTCGAGCTCCCGCACCCCCTGATGCCTGGCGCGTCGCCGCTGGTCGATGATCTCGACCAGGTCAAGCGCCTCGAGGACGCTGGAGCCGCCGCGATCGTGATGCATTCCTTGTTCGAGGAGCAGATCGCGCACGAACAGCTGAGTGCGGTGTCGACCCTGGACACGCATGCTGACTCGTTCGCGGAGGCGCTGTCCTACTTCCCAAGTCCCGGCGAGTTCGCGCTCGGCCCGGATCAGTATCTGGACCGCATCCGGCAGATCAAGGAATCGACGTCTCTTCCCGTCATTGGCTCCCTGAACGGCATCTCGGCCGCAGGATGGCTCCGCTACGCGGCGCTGATCGAGCAGGCCGGGGCCGACGCCCTCGAACTCAACGTCTACTTTCTCGCGACCGATCCGCTCGAGAGCAGCCACGCCGTCGAGCAGCGCGTCCTCGACATCGTGCGGGTCGTCACGGAGTCCGTGACGATTCCCGCGCCGTCAAACTGTCGCCGTTCTTCTCGTCGCTCTCGTGCTTCGCCGGTCAGCTGGAGGAGGCCGGGGCCACCGGTCTCGTGCTGTTCAATCGTTTCTATCAGCCGGACATTGACGCGGAGGCGCTCGAGACGGTCCCCACCCTTCGACTGTCGGACTCGTCCGAGCTCCTCCTGCGCCTCCGGTGGCTCGGCATCTTGCACGGGCGCGGTGGGCTGTCACTCGCCGCGACGGGTGGCGTGCACGAGCCCCTCGACGCGATCAAGGCCATCATGTCTGGCGCGCACGCGGTCCAGATGGTCTCGTCTCTGCTGCGCCACGGCCCGGAGCACCTCCGCGTCGTGCGAGATGCGGTCGAGCAGTGGATGGTGGAGCGCGAATACGAATCGGTGAATCAGATGCGCGGCAGCATGAGCCTGCTCCACACCCCGAACCCGCTCGCCTTCGAGCGCGCCAACTACATGCAGGTGCTTCAGGGCTGGCGGTCTCCGGCCGAGGCGATCTAGACTCGTTCAGTAGCCGCGTTCGGGGCGTCGCGCGAGAGTGCCGGATCGACGGCCTCGGCCAGATCAGGAAGCGTCAGTCAGGACCCGGTCAGCCGGACAGCCAAGGCATGGGCAAACGATCACGACGAGCGGGTCGCTACGCTTCCGGAGAGGCGTCCACAGCGGCCGACAGTCGCCCCGCACCGCCGGGGGTGCGCTCGGCCGATCCAACGAGCATCGTGGCGGGGATCGTCGGCACCCTCTTCGGCCTCAGCGTGGGGTACGTGGTCGCCACCCAGCTCGCCCTCGAGCCGACGGCGGATGCGCCGAGCAGCGCAGCGGCGCCGACCACGCCAGCATCCGGAGGCGCCGCGACGCCGGCGCTCGCAGACGAGGAGGAACTGCAGGCGTTGCGCACTCTGCTCGCACGCGACCCCGAGAACGTTGGCGCCGCCGTGGCATTGGGCGATCGGCTCTACGATGCGGGGCGCTTCGCTGAGGCGGTGCCGTACTATCGGACGGCCATGCAGCTCGATCCCAACAACGTCAACGTGAGCACTGACCTCGGCACGGCCTTGTTCAACAGTGGCCGACCGGACGATGCGCTGGCACAGTACGAGCGATCGCTCGCCATCAACGGCGACCATGCACAGACGCTCTTCAATATTGGTATCGTCGCGTTCGAGGGCAAGAGCGATCCACGACGAGCCATCGACAGCTGGCAAGAGCTCCTTGGCACCCATCCCACGTACCCCGAGCGCGCGCGGGTCGAGGGTCTCCTGGCGCAGGCGCGCGCCGCCCTGTGATGCGACTGGCGCGTCGCGTGCGTTTTTTCTGACCGCCGCACTCCGGATTCTATGGCTCCCACGTACGTCTGGTCGCTCTTCGCCGCCTGCACGCTGGTCATTCTCTTTGCCGGGACCAAGCTGTCGATCTACGGCGACATCATCGCCGACAAGACGGGCTTCGGAGGCACGTGGATCGGCGTCGTCCTCATGGCATCGGTGACCTCCTTGCCGGAACTCGTCACCGGCATCAGCTCCGTCGCGGTGTTCGACTTGCCGGACATCGCGACCGGCGACATCCTCGGTAGTTGCATGTTTAACATTCTCATCCTGTCGATACTGGACGTGCGTCATGCCGTCCCCCTCTCGACACGCATCCACCAGGGACACGTCCTCTCGGCGGCTTTCGGCGTCCTCATGCTCGGATTGGCGGCACTGGGCCTCCTCGCCGGCAATCGGGCGCCGAGCATCGGCTGGGTGGGGCTCCCCAGCCTCGCGTTCCTCGGGATCTACGTCGTGGCGATGCGGACCATTTTCGTTCACGAACGCGCTCGGATGGCCGACGTCGTGAAGGACATGGCAGACGATCTCGATGCGCAGGGTCTGTCACTCACCCGCGCCTCGATGCTCTATGGCGTCTACGCGGTTCTATTGGTCGGAGCGGCCAGCTACCTTCCGGCCCTGGCCGAGCGGATCGCGGACATCACGGGGCTCGGTCACACCTTCGTCGGAAGCCTCTTCGTGGCCCTGTCGACCTCACTGCCCGAGCTCGTCGTCGCGGCGGCGGCGGTGCGGATCGGCGCGGTCGATCTCGCGGCCGGAAATCTCTTCGGCAGCAATCTCTTTAACCTGGCAATCCTCGGTATCGACGATCTGGCGTACGTGCAAGGTCCCCTCCTTGCCGCGGTGAGCCCCACGCACCTCGTCACGGCCGCGACCGCAATCGGCATGACCGCCATGGCCATCATCGGGATGACGTATCGGGCGGGCCGCAAGCGCTACGCGTTCTCGTGGGACGCGCTGGGCATCATGGGGCTCTATGTCGTCGGTGCCGTCATGGTGCATGCGCTGAGGTGAGCGCCGGGCGCTACAATTAGGAGGCGACTCGGGAAGGACGCGGGCGTAACGGCGGGGCCCCCGGAGATCACCGGGTCCGGAACACGCTGGACCGGACGCCGGACGGGAAGGGAGCGATGCAGGTAATTCCGATGGATGTCATGTTCACGCTCGCGTTCCTCGGCGCCTGGTTGGCGCTCAATCTCTGGGTCCTTCCCAGACTCGGCGTGCCCACCTGAATGAGCCGAAGCTGTGGCGTCGATTCTCGACGCCCCACTCCCTCGTCGGTTCTCCCGACTTCCACCCTGGAGCCAACCGAGACCGCTCGAACTCGATAATGAAGATTCAGGCCGTCCTCTGCGGCATCGATTTCTCGGAGCACTCGCAGCGCGCCCTTCGCTACGGCCTGGCCCTCGCGAACGTGGCAAACGGCGCGCTGTACGTCGCCTTCGTCAACGCCCCGCTGATCAGCGATGCGCCTCGCGTCGTGTACGACGTCGACGCACTCAAGACTCAGACCGAACGCGAACTGACCGAGTTCGCTCAGCGCACCGCCCCGACGGGCGGTGAGTCCGGGATCAACCTGACGCCGCTCGTCGGGACCGGGCGACCGGACCACGAACTCCTCCGGCTCGGGGGCCACGAGTCGGTCGACCTCATCGTGATCGGCTCCCACGGCGCCGGTGGCTACCGGACGACGGTTCTCGGATCGACCGCAGCGCGCGTACTTTGTCAAACGCAGCTTCCGGTTCTCGTCGTGCCGCCAACAACGCTCTCGACCGTCGCCCTGGCGAGCGAGCGCCCGGCCATCCACCCGGGGACGATCCTCGCTCCTGTTGATTTTTCTGACGCCACGGAAAACCTGGTGGACGGCGCCGTCGAACTCGCGCAAATGTTCGACGCCCGCCTGATCCTGATGCACGTTCTCACGCCGGTCGAGTTGACGCCGGCTTGGCACGGTCAAGTTCCGGTCCAGGATCGCATCCGCCGCGGCCAGGCCAACGAACACCTGGAGCGGCTGGCTCGTGAGATTGACCTCCCGTCAGCTCCTGAGATCATCTTGACCGCGGGTCGGCCGGCGGACCAGATCGCCGCCATCGCCAACCAGCGCCGCATCGGCCTCATCGTCATCGGTCTGCGTGAGGACAGCGGCGCCCACGGCTCCCACATCGGTAACGTGGCGTCCCGGCTACTCGCTTAAGCCCCATCGCCAGTCCTGGCCCTGCCGTACCGCGGTCCAACAGCGGCGGCCTGAACTGACTGCCCCTGAGTGGGGATGCACCGTCCGTCCCACGAGTCACGAGCCAGCAATCCCCTAATGACGGGCCTCGGGCTTCTGCTCCAATTTGCACCACGCACATGCCGGTCGAGCCGCATCGCGCCCGAACGTCGAGTGGCGCCCCCATTCACCAACCGGCACCCAGGCAATGGCAGACGCGACTCAACCGGTCATGTGACGTCTCCGGCCATGTCCCGCGCCGGCTCACTCGCCCTCTAGCTCGAACGCCACGGTCACCGTCAGAATGAACGGCGTCGGGAGGCCGTTGAGCGTCAGCGGAGAATAGCGCCACTGTCGGACTGCTTGAATGGCCGCCTCATCGAGCAGGCCCACCGATCGAAGCACCCGAACCGTCTCGACCCGTCCTTCGGTGTCGACCGTTGCCTCGAGAATCACGAGACCCTGGAGTTGAGCCAGCAAGGCGACCTCCGGATACTCCGGCGCCACGCGCTGCAACAGCGCCGGCCGCGTGATCGCCCCGCCCACTCGCACCGCCTCGACTGGCGGCGGGGGCGGAGGCGGAGCCTCGCTCGGCAGCCCGCCGAGCACGCCACCCACGACACCGCCCGGCACGCCGCCCTCGACGCCGCCAGGCATGCCGCCGTCGACGCCCCGTGCCAGACCGGACTCCGGCACGATGTCGTCCGGCACCTCCACCGGCGCGGCGAACTCGCTCTGCGACAGCTCCTGCATTCGCTTCACCACCGTGGGTGAGGCTGGCGCCGGCGCCGGTGGTGGCGGCGGCGGTGGCGGCGCCGGGGGCATCGCCACGTACGCGAGCATCACCGGCGGGTTCGGCAGCTGATCGGTCGCGCCGAGAAACGGCACGATCACGAAGCCGATCACGAGGACAGAATGCCCGACGACGGACATCAGAAAACTGCTGAACCGCTTACCCGTCGGGATCTTGCTGTTATCTCCAGCAATGGATTCGAACATGGGGGACCCCCTCGCTCAGTGCGCAACGGCGCGCCTGGCCAGCTCGCTGCCTTTGGGGGCTCACAGCCCGGGAGTGCAGCCGGCCACTGCGTATCAAGGTCGCAAGAGCAGTGCCAGCCGCCCAAGCAAATCTGCACGGCATTTCCTTGATTTCAGTGGCGGGTCGCCCCGATTCTGCGGCATCGCGTCGATCCGCGCCGGTTTCCCGGCGTCGTGTCCCGCGCTGTCGCGAGCGAGATCTGTCGAATCTTTGCTTTATGAAATACACACGATCGGAATGGCCGCCGCCTTCGACATCCACCTTCGAGTCCCGCTCGCGCCCGACCGCACGACGGGAGAGTCCTGGGCGGACCCCATCAAGTGATCTGTCCGCCGTCCACGACGAGCACCTGCCCCGTGATATGGGCCGCCAGTGGCGAGGCCAGGAAGAGCACGGCGCCGGCTACGTCCTCGACGCGCCCGAGCCGTCCGAGCAAGGACTCCTGGGCGGCGCGCGCCCGAACGTCGGCCGGCAGGTCCCGCGTCATCGCCGTGTCGACCATCCCAGGCGCGACCGCATTGACACGGATGCCACTGCCGCCCAGCTCTCTGGCCAACGTCTTGGTCAGACCGATCAAGCCCGCCTTCGACGCGGAGTAGTTACTCTGGCCGACCTTGCCCCTGATGCCGTTGATCGACGCCACGTTGACGATCGCTCCGCCCTGTTTCTGCCGCATCGCAGAACAGCACGCTCGCACGAGGCGGAAGGCGCCGCCGAGGTTCACGTCGAGCACGTCGTCCCATTGCTCGTCGCTCATCTTCCAGACGATGGCGTCCCGAGCGATCCCGGCGTTGTTGACCAGCACGTCCGGTGTTAGTCCGCGCGCAAGCAACTCGCGCGTCATTCGGTTCACTGCGTCAGAATCCGTCACGTCTGCCCCGACACGAACGACGCCGGGCTGGTCCGTCTGCATGCCCTCGAAGCTACGGTCGATGGACACGACCCTCGCGCCACCACGGCCGAGCATCGTCGCAATGGCGGCACCGATGTCCCCGGCACCCCCCGTGACCCACGCAACCTGGCCGACGAGATCGATTGGGAGTGACATGATTCATCGACGTTGGGTCGCAGCCCATGCTCTGCACTGGACCGCCGGCGGCAAGCCGGCCGTGTTACGCAGAGGCCGCACGCTCGACTGAATCGCGAGGGCCCGGATCCGTCCCGATCGCCTGCTCCACGCGGCGTCGAGCCAGCACTGCGGCGCCGAGCGCCCCCACGAACTGCACCAGCTTGCCGGCCGGGACGTTCACGTCTGCGCCGAGCCGATCGCGGATGACGCGCGCCATCGATTCGAAACGCAGGATCCCGCCCACGAGCGTGAACTCCGGCTCCATACGCACTCGCTTCATCAGCTGGAGCGATCGATCGACGAGCGAATCAATGGCGCCCTGCATGATGTCGGCCGGTGAGGCGCCTTGCGAGAGATGATTGATCACCTCCGATTCGGCGAACACGGCACAGACGCCTGAGATGGGCACCGAGGCCTTCGACGTCGCCGCCAGCGGGCCGATCTCCTCCGTCTCGAAGCCCATGTACCGGGCGGTCTTCTCGAGGAACGCTCCGGTGCCGGCCGCACACTTGTCGTTCAGCCGGAAGGACTTCACCTTCGCCACATCGTCCAGACGACTGGCCTTCATCGTCTGTCCACCGACGTCGAGCACCGTTCGGGTGCCGGGAAAACAGAATCGAGCGCCGCGGGCGGCGGCCGTCAGATCGGTGACGTGCAGATCGCGAAATGGCACCTGGAACCGGCCGTATCCGGTACTGATCACATACGACACGTCGGCAGCCCGCAGCCCGGCTTCGTCGAGCGCCATCTCGTAGACACGGCGGCCGACCTCGCCGAGTCGGAACCCGGTGCGGTCCATCGCCATGCCGACGATCTGGCCGTCCTCGCCCAACACGACCCCTTTCGCGTAGGTGGAGCCCACGTCGATGCCGGCGGTGACGCTCATGAGCTCGCCTCCCGCGGTGTCGATGGGACGCGCCCATCCAGAATGCGGTCCATGCCAAAGAGGGCGGCGCCGAGCGCGCCCATGAAATGTGAATCTGGGCCGACATGCAAGCCGTGGCCCAGCGCTCGCTCCAGGACGGTCACCATGCCGACGTTCTTGGCCACGCCACCTGTGAACGTGACCTCCTCCTCGATACCGACACGACGCATGAGCCCGAGGGACCGCGACGCGATCGATTGATGCACGCCGAGGAGGATGTCCTCGATCTTCTTGCCTCGCCCGAGCCACGACAGCACCTCCGACTCCGCGAACACCGTGCAGGTCGTGCTGATCTTGACCGGCTTATCCGACTGCAGCGCTCGGTTGCCCAGCTCGCCGAGAGGAATCTCGAGGGCCTCGGACGCGGCTCCGAGGAAACGGCCGGTCCCGGCGGCACACTTGTCGTTCATGCAGAAGTCGAGGATCTCGCCCATGCCGTTCACTCGAATCGCCTTCGTGTCCTGGCCACCCATATCGACGACCGATCGGGTACCCGGAAACATGTGCACGGCGCCTCGCCCATGACAGCTGATCTCGGTGACCTGCTCGTTTCCGAACGTGACGCGGTACCGGCCGTAGCCGGTGCCAATGACGTTCTGAACCTCTTCCTCCTGGATGGCCGCATCCTTCAGGGCCGCCACGAAGGCGGTCTCGGCCGCGACGACCACGTTGGCGCCCGTGTCGATCAGGGCTCTCCCGACGATGGCGCGGTCCTCATCGATGATCACCGCCTTCGTCTGCGTCGAACCGACGTCAACTCCGGCGGCATATGCCATCCCTGCCCTCCCCCTTAGCCCTGATACGCTTCGATGCGCCGGCGCGACTCGAGGCCCTCGAAGAACGCGTCGACCCGATTCTTCAGCTGGGCCTCCGACACCGTCCGTTTGTCCATCATGTCCGACTCGAGAAACAGCGTCCCGATGTCTCGTTCGGCCAGGACCGATCGACGAATGTCGGCCAGCCCGGTCGATACCGTGCGACAGCTTTTGACCGCATGGAACACGATGCCGTCGATCCCGTACGGCTCGATGAGGTCGACGAGCATCCGGTCCTGGAAGAACATGCTGTCCATCGCGTGCCGAACGTTGATCAGCACGCCCTCCGCGAGGCTTTCGAGCGGACGAGTCAGGTCGTACTCGTAGTCGACCGTGGCTCCACCTGATGCGAACCAGAGGTACGTCGAGCTCACGAAGACCCCGCCACGCTCCGCAAACAGGTCGTTGAACCTGCGAAAGATCGGATAGCACGGCACACCCACGAACACGAGCCGTACCTGCTCGTTCGGAATGGTCCCGAGGCCGTGCGCCACCTTGAACTCCATCTCTTCCGTCAGCTCGCGGAAGTACGCGCGCCCGATCGGCGATCCGCGGAACCCGTTCGAGACGCCGAGAAAGATGGTGGCATCGGTCACGGCGTTGAACGGCGCCGGGCGCTGCCGATTCAGCTCCATCAAACGCCGCCAGCTCCGGTTCAAGTCGTTCGTCTCCGCCATCGAGGACCGGAGTCGATCGATGTCGAAGCGGCGTCCGGTCACCTGCTCGCAGACACCGATCAGCTCTACCAGCTGCTGCTGCACGTAGGTGCGGTCCCGGTCGAAAGCCGCCTGGCCCGGCCAGCTCTGCGTCCCGGCGGCCCGTGTCCCGGGCACGTCCATCGTGAATACCGGGATGTGGTACATCCGCTCCCAGATCTCCGCCCACTTGATGTAGGTGTTACAGGCATTGGTCAAGACGGCGATCGCCGGTTTCGGGATCTGCCCCATGGGGTGGGCGCCACCGCGGATCTGCAGCGCGACGTCCGCCTTCACGTACCCGCATACGTCGGGCGAGAACCCGTAGTCCTCGGCTTCGTTCAGATACTCGTGAGCGACCCGCCGTACCGCCGTCTGGAGGGAGTTGACCTCCGGAAACACGAGCTGGAAGTCGAATGTCCTGAGCACCTCGGCCAGACTGCCCATGACGAACACGTAGGCCGCGGCCTTGCCCTCCGTCGACGCCGCGGAGAGCGACTCGTACCACTGGCGGAACAACCGAGCGCCATCCCGCCCGCCGCGCCCCAGGAGATCCGACCGCTCGGGCCGATCGCCCGTGGAGTCCGATCGGTTCGCTGCGCCGCCACGCTGTTCTGGCTGTTCGCTCACGTTCGGGCCTCCTCGATGGCCGGCCTGCCGCGCACCATGAACCTAGAACCGGTTTCACAACCCCTGACGAAAGTCATTCGCGCCTGTGCGTACGTAGCGCGCCGGCTTTCGCCAAGCGCCAGCGGCACGCCGCTTCGAGATCCGCTCAGCTGCCCCTCGGCTTCGCTCGGGAGGATCAAGCATTCGCGCCACATGATTCCCTAGTCGAACAGCACGTTCTCGACAAACGTCTCCAGCTGGATCTGCAGATGCTCGAAACTGGTCATCCCCTGCTCGAACTCGCTCACGAAGTACGGGATCTCTTCGGCGTCGAGCGCCTTGACATACGCCACCTGCTCGTCGAGACCCGGCTCACACATCTTCGCCGCGGCCACGATTGCCGCTTCGGCGCCGGCCGCGCGGATTCGCTCGAGTAGCATCCGCTCCTTCGGCTTTCGCACGTCGTGCTGGACGGGGCTATACGACGAACTCTCCAGATAGGCAACCGCGAGATCCATCAACGGTTCTGGTCCTGCGGTCACGTCATCGACGAGCCAGCGCAAACCGATCAACAGATCGTCATCGACGACGTAGCAGGACTGGCCCACCACGCGCAGGAGGTCCAGCGGCGGCTGCTCACAGAAGCCTCCTTCGAACACGATGCGGATGCGGTCCTGCGGTCGCGCCTCCCGAGCCTCCAGCGCCGGGATGACCGCCTCGAGTAACTCGTTGTGCTCGTCACGCGGGATCAAGCCGCCGATCGCCGTGAGCACGTAGGCTTCGTCGGCCGCGACGAGCCAGGGCCGCTCACGCTTGATCGCGTACAACCGTCTAAGCAGCGCCCGGTTCCGATTGAACACGCCGATCGACCGGCGCAGGTCGTCCGCACTGACGCGGCGCTCCGCGATCTCCTCGATGGTGCGCAGCACGCGTGCGTACTCGTCGCGCAGGTAGCCTGCAGCGTGCGCCGAGTTGGCATTCTGGGGCAGGTAGAGAATCTGGCAGGGGTACGGGAAGTTACGGCCCCAGATCGCCGCGAGATTCCGTGCGGCGTCGCAGATGGGGTGGCTCACGAACATGTCGAGCTGGAGCCGTCCATCGAGTGCCACCTCGAGCGACGTCTTCAGAATCGAGCACAGGTAAGAGCCAAAGCGCGCCTCCGCATGCCGAGCCTCGATCGGCGCGCCCATGATCTTGACCGGCAATAATCCCGCGGCGTGGGCCAGCTCCTCGGGAAAATAGACCTGGAAGTGCCCGAGGACCCGCCCGCCCGCCTCGCGCCACCGGCGGGCCGCCTCGAAGTCCGTGTCTTCGACCGCCTGACGCGCCAGCTCGATCCACTCATCCAGCGAGCCACCCCGCCAGTCGTCGAGCACACGGATGGGTCGGGGCATGCTTAGCTCTTGGTCAGGGCCTCGTGATACGCGGCGACATCTTCGTGGCATTGCCGCGTCCAGCCGGCCAGTTGCTGCTCACGGTCGATCGCATCGAAGCCCTCGGTCAGTGCGGCGTGGTCAGCTGCCGACAGATGCTCCCGCGACACGGTGCCGAGGAACTCGTCCTCGATCCGAATGTGCTCGCGCATGAGCTCGATGTAGCCCCGCGCTTGCGAGGCGACCACCTCGCGGGCCCCGGGACGGTCGTCCAATGCCTCCCGCCACAGCTCCTTCATGCGTCGAACGTACGTGCGCCCCATGTCGTGATGCTCCATGAGGGCGTTGACGAACGGCTGCTCAGGACCAACATCGTGTTTGGCGAGGAGCGGGAATAGCACGCGCTCCTCCTTCGCATGATGGATGTCATCGGCGATCGTCTGAAGAAAGGCGAGCGTGCCATCGACGACGGTCAGGGGCACCTTCCGCCCGTGGTCCAGGCGAATCGCGATCTGCTCCAGCACCCCCAGCATGCCTTCGATCGCACGGTGCTCATCGGTGAGCGCGGCCACTGAGTTCACTCGTTCCTCCACTCAGGCGTTCGCTTCTCCAAGAAAGCCATGACGCCCTCGATCGCGTCCTGGGTCTTCATCAGCCGTTCGAGGTAGCCGCGCTCCACGTCGGCCAGCGGCGCCCCCACGGCCTGCCGGATCGACCGTCGTGTGGCCGCCACGGCATGCCGTAACGCCTCGGCGGATTTCGGCGCCAGATGCGACTGGAACCACGCATCGACCTCCCCGTCGAGCGAGGCGTCGGCGGCGACCCACTCGACGAGACCTGCAGCGTGCCACGCCGACGCCGGGGTCGATTCGCCCGTCAGGATCGCCCGCGCCGCCCTCGATGCGCCGACCCGAACCGGCAGCAGGACGGCGGCCACCGGCGGGAGCACCCCGAGGCCGATCTCGGGAACGCCCAGCAGGGCATCGTCGGCGGCGAAGACGAAGTCGCACGCCATCACTATCTCGAATCCGCCTCCGAGGCACTGTCCGCGCACGATCGGGGCCGTCGCCACGGGTACGTCGACGAGCGCGCGAATCATCTGGTGGAATGCCGGAAGGACGGTGTCGATCTTGCCGGGTACGTGCTCGTCGACGCTCGCGCCGAAGCTGAAATGACGCCCGGCACCCTCGATCGTCAGTAGCTTGAGCCCACCAGTCGCTGGAACCTCGCCGATCGCCCCCCGGAGCGCCTCAATGACGTCGCCGGTGAGAACGTTCGCCTTGGGTTGGTCGATCACCAGACGGCGCCAGGCACCGGCGCGCCTGGTCTCGGACGTAATCGTGGGCCTGACACTCATACCGGCTGCTCGCAGAATTCGCCGGTCGAGGGCAACACCGCCTTGAGCATCTCCTCGTCCCAGGACGCACCGTTCGCCAGCAGGCGTCTGAGCTCGACGAAGTCCACCTCACGGTGACCGGGGGGACCCTCGTTGAACGCCCGGAAGCCCGCTCGCCCCTCCGTCATCATATTCAGGGCGAGCCAGGCGCGATTCGTCTCGGCATTTCGCTGCCAGTGCTCGAGTTTCTTCTTCCGCAGGCTCTCCAGCGTCTTCGTGAGGCACTCCGGCATCGTGAGCAGGAGCCTGACGCAGAACTCGTCAACCGCCGCGTCGAGGGGGGCCAGGTCGACCGTCGACGCCTTCAGGATCGCCTTGCCCGCCTCCGCGGCCCTGTCCGTCAAGAATTCACCGTACGCGATACCGCCCGTGTCGTCAGTCCAGTGATCGGTGATGACCAGGGGATTGGGAATGCGACGTCCCTCGTGCATCAGGACCGGCACCGTGCGGTTGATCAGGCCGAGGCGGAGCGCCTTGTGGGCCGACCAGTGCTCGCACAGGGTGCAGCTCTCGATCGCGTGGCCGAGGCCGACGAACAGATGCAGAAAGTCGGTCGAGCCACCGTCGGGTGCCGACCCATGCTTTGGTCCGGCCTGCCCGAAGCGCGCCAAGTCCGAGGCAATCGAGAAGTCGCACGCCATCCCGATCTCCTGCCCGCCCGCGATCCGAAGGCCGTTCACCCGATTGATGACCGGCTTGTCGCACGTCAGGATGCCCGTGACGAGATCGTTGAACAGCCGCATGTACTGGCGATACTCCTGCGGACGCCCGGCGTAGTACTCCGCGTACTCCTTCGTGTTGCCACCCGAGCAGAAGGCGCGATCCCCTGTACCCGTGCACACGACCGCCACGACGGCGCGGTCGCACGACGCGTCGCGGAAGGCGAGAATCAGCTCGGCCAGCGCGCGGGTGGTATAGCTGTTCAGTTGGGCCGGGTTGTCCAGCCAGATCCAGGCGTTGAACAGCCCCTCGATCGTTGCGCCGGCCGCGTCGAGTGCCGGCCGGCGCTCGTAGCGGATGGCCTCATAGCGAGTGTCGACGACCAAACGATGATCCTTGAGCTGCATTCCGTCTCTCCTCAACACGGGACCAGCACGGCTCGCCTCGCCAGCCCGCCCGGCGCGTGCATCTGCTCGAACAGCTCTGGTGCTCGACCGATGGGATGCACCTCGACGAACTCCCGCAGCGACACCCGGCCGGCGGTCACCAGATCCAGCACAGCCGGGTACAGACTCGGGCTACACCCCCAGGATCCGAATGCCGTCGCATCGAGGGCCATCAGGTTCGACAGACGGATGCTCGGACGGTCCATGGTGAAGCCGATCACGCCGAGTGTTCCTGCGGGCGGCAGCAGCTTCGAGGCGTACTCCTGGCCGCTGGCCGTGCCGCTCATCTCGAGAATGCGCCACCGGGCCGTGTTGGTCGACGCCTCCTCGAGGAGCCGCGTGCGAACGGCGCGGGCATCGATCGCACGCGCGTCGAACGTCCACCCGGCACCGAAGCAACGCAGGCGCTCGAGCTTCGACGGATCGATGTCGACGGCCGCAACGTGTGCGCCGAGCGCAGCGGCGAGCTGAACGGCGTACGTGCCGATGCCTCCGACTCCGATCACGATGACGACATCTCCCGACTCGACGCCGGCACGTTGCAGGGCTTGATACGGCGTCGTGACCGCATCGGCGATGACTGCCAGCTCGGCCAGCGAGTACCCGCCCCGCTCCTCGCCCAGTGGTATGAGATGGCGAGCAGGAACGACCACGTGCGTCGCAAAGCCACCGTGGGTGTCATTTCCGGGCATGACCTGCGCTCCGCACGCGTTGTCGTGCCCCGAGCGACACAGATCGCACTCGTCGCACGGAATGACCGCCGGGACGACCACGTCGCGTCCGACCAGGTTGCCGAAGGGTGCCGGAGCGCTGTCCACGGTGCCCGTGATCTCGTGGCCGAGGATCAAGGGCAATCCATGGCGAGGGGTGACGCTGCCGCCGTAGAAGCCAACGTCCGTGTGGCACAGGCCACATCCGGCAACCCGAACGACCGCCTCGCCAGACGCAGGTTCGGGCAGGTCGAAGCCGCGCATCTCGAGCTCACCGGGCGCGGTCAAGAATACCCCCCTCGCCATCGCGTTGCTCATCTCGACGCGATCCCTCGCAGGGAGACCTCGGTGCCGGGCGCCACATCGGTCGCGCGTAAGGCGGGCGACATCGGCTCGTCGCGTGGCGCGTGGCGCGGTCCGGTCGCCAGGCGCGCATCCCGCACGTATTTGTGGCATTGCACGCACTTCAGCGTCAGGTTGACGTACTCGAGAGCCGTACTATCGATGCTGCGCTGACGCGCGGCTTCGGCGAGCGCTTCGCACGCGCGCAGGAAGTCCGCGCTGTGGCCCCTGTACTCCGGGCTCCGCAACACGGCCCAGCCACTGGCTTCCGTGAGTCGAGCGAGCGCGACGGCCGCCTCTTCGACCGACTCGAAGTCCTCGACCACGAGCGCGCCGAGCACGATCTGCGCCTGTTCGAGCTTTTGGCGCATGACCCGATCGAGCGGCTGGGACTCGGACTCGCGGGGCAGGATCGCCGCGAGTCCCACCAGCAGCACTCCCGAGAGCAACAGGGTGGTGACGCGTCCCATTTGTGTCGTCCTTTCTCTCGCCGGGCCGGTGGGCCGGCGCGGCCGAATGTCCGTAGGTCACTTCGCGTGGGACGTGGGTTCGACTTCGGGCGCGTGGTGCCCAACGCGGTGGCGGCGGTCGAGTTGACGGATCTTCAGATAGAGCGCGACGACGACCAGGAGGATCGCCGCCAGTGAAATCCCGAGGCCGACTCGGCGAAATTCGAGCTCGTCCAGCTGGGCAGCGCCCGCCTCCTCGATGCCCACGACTAGCTCGTGCCCCTCCGCGATGATCGGAGCAACGAGATCGGGGTCCGCGGCGTGCAGCTCGGTTCGCGCCAACGTCACGCGCGTTCGCGCCTCGGCCGCGGCCAACTCCTGGTCGGCCACCTCCATCCCGGCGTTGTGGACGCGCGCCGTCAGCGCTTCGGCCGATTCCAGGGCGCCTGTCAGCCCATCGATCTGTGTCCGCAGCAGGCCCGCGACCTCGAAGCCTCGGTCGCCCTCCGCGTGACACTCCACGCAAACCGCGCCGTCGCTCGTGCCGAGCATCTCGGCGCGACTCGGCTGGATGGCGTGATTGGCGTGGCATTCGGCGCAGCCGAAGATCAGCGCGTGCGTGCTCTCTGCGAATCGACTGCCGAACAAGGCGTGGCAGGTGCTACACACATTCGCCACATCGTCGACACCGGGCGGGGCCGCCCCGTGATTGCCGTGACAGTCATTGCAGGTAGGAGCCGACAGGTCGTTGCCTACGGTGAGCGCCTCATGATGGACGCTCGACTCGTAGTCTGCGACCTGGTCCGTAGGATGTGTGCCCATGCGCTCTGGATCTGCGTGGCAGCGCCCACAGGTCGCCGCCACATTCGTCGGGTACACCGGGGACTGCGCATCACTGACGTTCCGAATGCCGTGCACGCCGTGACAGCTCGTGCAGGTGGCGACATCCTCACGACCGGTTCCAAGCAGGAGGCCGTGCGTGCTCGAAGCGTATTCGGCACCCTGATCGACACGCTCCTGCGGCGCATAGCGACGCATGAACTCCGCGTCACTGTGGCAGGTGGCACACATCGCGACCTGATCCACGCCGCCAGGCGTGCCCCGATACCCGGTCGTCGGCCCTTTCGCAGTCTCCTTGTCGGCGGCCGTGCCATCCCCGCCGTGACAATCCACGCACCCGAAGCCCTGATCGCGGTGGACATCGTCCGCGAAGCCTTCGACCGGCACGGCCAGCTGCGTGGCCGTGAGCGTCGCGTGGCATTGTTCGCAACCCGATGGCCCCGACCCGGGTTGCGCCTCGCCGACGACGGGCCCCAGCAGCAAGACGGCCGTCGCGGCCGCGGCGACCGCCGCGACCGCCATCCACCGTGTCGGCCGCATCGTCACGCCTCGTCCGGTCGGGCCGTCTTCCCTCGGCATCGGTGCCTCTCCTGACTCAGACGGACAAGTAGCCCAACACGGTGAAGACCACCAGGTAGGACAGCGCGACCAGGCCCAGCGCCGTGAAAGCAGGACTCGGCTCGCCCCGCGACGCCCGGCGATCGAGAAACGGGATCAGAACCAGGACCACCGCTGCCACTCCGAATCCGAGGATGCCGAGCACCTCGCCCTCGATGCCCAGCACGTGGCTTGGAATCAGCTTCAGCGTGTGGAACATCGCCATGAAATACCACTCGGGTCGGATGCCTGCCGGCACCGGCGCGAAGGCGTCAGCCTTCTGACCCAGCTCCCACGGCGAGAACAGCGCGAGGGCCGCCAGCAGCGCGAGCGCCACGTACCACGCCATCACGTCTCGCACGACGTAGTCCGGGAAAAACGGCATCTGCCGAAGGCGTTGTCCGGGACGAAGCGAGCGCTCGACACTGATCGGCACGCTCATGCCTTGACGCTGGATGAGCATCAAGTGCACCGCCAGCCACAGCGTCGTGATCAGGGGTAGGATGGCGACGTGCAGTCCGTAGAACCTGGACAGCGTCGCCCCGGTGACCTCTTCACCACCACGCAGGAGACGCAGCATGAATCCACCCACGAATGGCACCGCGCCGGCGATACCGGAGCCGACCTTCGTCGCGAAGAACGCCAATTCGTTCCAGGGTAGAAGGTAGCCACTGAAGCCGAACGTCAGGATGAGGAAGAGCAGGAACACGCCGCTGATCCAGGTCAGTTCCCGTGGCTTGCGATAGGCCTTGAGGAGGAGGACGCTGAACAGGTGCGCAAACACCACCGCGACGAGCAGGTTGGCAGACCAACAGTGGAGGTTTCGGACGAGCCACCCGAATTCCACCTGCGTGACGATGAACTGGACGCTCTCGTACGCCTCGTCGGCGCTCGGTCGGTAATAGAGGAGGAGCAGGATGCCCGTGACGACTTGCACGATGAACAGGAACAGCGACATCCCGCCCAGGTAGTACCACGCCTTGTGATCGTGTATCGGCACGCCCTTCTCTTCGATGAAGTGCCGAATGTCGGTCAGGTCGATTCGCTCGTCCAGCCACGCGACCGCACGGGAACCAATGGAGGACCGTGTGGACAGGCTAGGCTCTGGAGACAACGACCTCCTCCTTCCCCACGTCCCCGCGAACGTTGACGATGAACTGCTCGAGCCGCCGGGGCGGGGGGCCCGACACGACGTTGCCCGCCTCGTCGTAGAAGCCGTTGTGACAGGCGCACCAGATCTGCGACGTGTCGGCCTGGTACTGGACAGTGCAGTCGAGATGGCTACAGATGCCGCTGAAGGCCCGGAACTCGCCCTCGGCGGTACGGATCAGCAATCCCGGGCGGTTGCCGAACCGGACCAGGCGCCCGCTGTTCGGCGGCATCTCCGCGAGCGTCGCTGCCACGACGCTCGCCACGGCCGGCTCACCGCTTTCCGGCGGAATTAAGAAGCGCCAGACCGGATACGCCATCGCCACCAGCGTGGTCACGAACCCGGTACCGAGAATCGTGTCGAGAAACGCCCGCCGACCTCCGCTATCCCCAGTTCCTGCGCTCTGCCCAACTTCGGCATCCGACATTCGGCCCTCACGTGTGCGGCGAGTAGACGGTCACTCCCGGAGACAGTTGCCCTCCTCTTTAGCAAGCCGGCTGCCACCATCACGTAACATGCTGACGGTTCTCGACTTACGACATTCAAGCTCAGCCATTGGGTCCGGGCCCCACGGGATTCCGTCACCGAGCGAGCCAGTCGTCGAACCGCAACGCCGCCGCCAGGGCAACTGCGAGGGCTTTCTAAGCAGAAACGGCCGACGCCTCACGGCGCCGGCCGGTCGATTGTGCCCCACCGGCCGAGACCAACTACCAGAGATAGGTCATCCGCAGCCAGACGGTGTGCGCACGGTAGGGTCGGTACAGGTAGTTGAGCAACATGCCTCCTGGAATGTCCAGCGGCGAGAGGGTCCCCGGTCCCAGCGCGAAGTCAGTCACCTCGTATTGCTCGAACCAGTAGACCACACCGATCGAGGCACGTTCCGTGAGGAAGTAGCGCGTGTCGGCGACGGCCCGGGTCAGCTGGCTCGAGACCGGGGGTAACTGATCGATGGCCCCGAGCGACGTCGGGATCAACTCTCCCTCGGGCACCGTCCGCTCGCCTGGGCTGATGGCGTCGTACAGGTACATCGACTCGGTGTCGCTGAAGTCGTAGCTGAAGCGGAGGTCCATATTCGGAATCAACTTCAATAGATCAAAATTCGCGTAGAGCGAATTGACTTCGTCGCCCGAATCGAGCGCCCAGTTCCGGCTGGGATCGTCGAACTGCGGACCCGGACGTGCCTGCCGCGATCGCTGGCGAGCGTCGTAGTTCTCGAACCCGTAGCTGACACCGAACGCGACCGTGTCGGTCGGATACGTGTCGAGTCCAACCGTATACACGGTGTGGTCGTTGTTCAACAGGCCGAAGGCGGGGTTCTGGTAGTCGTCTCGCCCGGCCGCAAGAGACGCGTTGATCCCCACGACGTCCGTCGGCGTCAGCGTCAGCAGCACCGTCGCCCGACTGCGATCGCGATCGCCCACGTCGTAGTGCCGCATGCCAGGCTGCTCTCCGACGATCTCGAGCGCGTGCGGATCGAGTTCGCTGCCTTCGCGGGACGAGAACTCGTACTGGCCGCGCACCGTCGCGTACGCATTCCCGGTCGTATCGACGGCCACCCGGACTTCGTTGGTCGTCGTTCGGCCGAAGAACCGGTGCGTGCGGTCGGTCGTGTTGTGTCCGTAGCCGATCTTGAACGCAGTATAGGGAATCGGCGTGAACGACGCGTCGACGTCCAGATCCTGCCGTTTGATGCTGTACGGCTCGTTGCCTCCGGCACCGAGCGACCGTTGCCTCCCGCCATCGAAACGGTAGTAGTGCTCGGATGCGAAGTGCGGTGTCTGGTTGTCGTAGTCGTAGTACTGAAACTGAGCCGTCAGCGACGTGACCCGGTTGGGTCGGCTCGTGAATCTGATCGTCGACGCGACCGTTCGCGCCTCGGCCTGCGCCGTGAGCCGATCGAGGGGGAGCGCCTGCAGAGCCGAGTTGATCGTGTACGGCGTGATCGCCCCGTTCTGCGAGTGCTTGCCGAGCGCCGCGCTGGCGACCAGCCGGCTACGCGCCGGCATCTTGACCGCTCCAGCGAAGCTGAAGGTGTGGGCCGTGTTGTCCGGCCACAGCGAATAGCGGCCGCGCGACGGCACGTTCGTCGAATCCGTCAGACGGAGCGGATTGTCCCAGACCATCGTCGGGATGTCGTTGTTGAACCAGGACCCATCGTATCCGAAGCGAACCATTCCGCGACGGTTCGTCCACTCCGCACTCGCTCCGATGTTGGTCTGCCGGCTGTCCAGCGGCGCCGGCACCTCGACGGCCTGACTGAAACCGAACGACGCGCCGTACGGCATCGTGCCCTTACGTCGCGCACTCGTGACATCGACCTTCACATCCCAGTCAGTCGAGGGAGTGGCCACCAGTCCGAAAGCCGCGGTGTCCCGTCGATTGGCCGAGTCGAAACTCCGGAGGTCGCCCCGAAAATCGCCGATCGTCGCCGCTTGGTTCTGGATCGCCTGCTGAATTCCGTCGTCGATCTGGATCACGCCGGGCGTGGTGCTGGAGTACAGCGTCTGCGTGTCCTCGCTGATGAACAGGGGAATCTGGTCCCACGAGAACGACGCCTCGACCAGGCCGAACTGGGTGAAGTCGACCCGATAGCGCTGGTCGTCGCGGCCGAGGTGGTCCGCCGCCGCCTTGAACAACCAGCTATCGGTCGCCCGATTGAACCGGAAGGCTTCGACGAACGGCCCGTCGCTCAGGTCGCGAAACCGCTGAAAACGCGCGGCGTCCCCGGTGACGTCGGAGCCCCGGACGCCGAAGTCCACCCAACCCTCGCGGAATGCGGGCACGAAGTCGGTGGGGGCATAGATGTACGACGGGGCGGCTGCCAAGGCCGGAAGGACCACCAGCAGCGCCGCACTCAGGACGAGTCTGATGAGCATGTCGGTTCCCTTCACCTAGCGGAGGAAGGTCGTGCCGCCGGCGTGATTCGAGCCGTGGATGTTGGAGTGACAAGACACACACGCACGGGCGTAGAGTCGATTGCTCGTGTTGATGACCTTGGAGTCGTAGATGGTCGATGGATGGCGCGTGTGCGCGTGGCATCGCTGGCACAGAAACGGGTTCTTCGCGACGAGCATGCGGTCGTTGCTCGATCCGTGCGGATCGTGACAGTTCGTGCAGCTCTCCCGAACCGGTGCGTGCTCCCAGAGAAACGGTCCGCGCTTGTCACCATGGCAGCTCCAGCACGTCTCGTTGATCGAGTTGCCGACGCGAAGCAGCGCCACACTGGTCGACCCGTGCGGGTTGTGGCACGTCGCACAGCTCATCTTGCCCTCGCGGACTGGCATGTGACCCGACCGGTCCAGCTTGTTCACTTTGTCCTGGTGGCACTGCCGACAGGTCTCGAGGACCGAGGCACTCGCGAGCTGGACCGCCTCCGATCGGGGCGAGTGCACGCTGTGGCACGTGACGCAGGACAGGTCGCGCGCTTCGTGCGCGCTCCCCTCCCAGAGGGCATGGTCGCCACGGTTGTGGCACGTCGTGCACGTCTCGCTGACCTCCCTCGCCGTCAGGGTGTCGATGCGAACGATCAACGCCGCGTCTCCACCCGCGTCCGCGTGGGCCTGCCCCGGGCCGTGGCAGGTCTCACACCCCTGACCGGCGGCCGGGGTGCGAGGGTTCGCGGCCCGACCGTGCATGGTCTCTCGGTAGACCTGGTCCTCGTGGCAGACGAGACACGTGTCGTCGCCCGCGTACTGGCCGGTCTGAACGTCAGCCGACTGCGCGCCGTCGTCGGCCCAGACCGGTGTCCCGGCAAGCCAGACAGCGAGCAGACACGCCCAGAGCATGAAACGCCCGGACTTTCTCAAGGATGAATGCATGACGACCTCCTGAACTGCCCGATGTCGCTGACCTGTGCGACCAGCTGGGGCCGCCCCGTCGCGGAACCCACTCACGCAATTGTGCAAGGCAGGTGCCACGGCGCCGCAAGTGATGCACCCGCAGCTGTTTACGGGACTGGCCAGACGATGCGCGGGACTGGGCGTCGCGGGCCCATCGTCGAGCTGCCGAGATTCCGGCATCCTTGGCTTCCTGCGGTCCCGCCGCCGACCTCCCATTCGAAGTCGTAACAGATCTCGCACTCCTGCCGGACCACGCTTCCGTTCGTGACACCGGTACCGACGTGACAATCCACGCACGGGACGTGCGCATGAGGCGACGCCTGATAGGCCGTGAACTCTGCACCATGACCGAATGGCACACACCTGCTAGCGAGATGACGTTCCGAAGAATCGAGAATCGACCGGCTCTGGGCCTGCCTCAGGGCGCGACAAGGCCGCGATCTGGCGACACATCGAAGAGATCGACGATCGCTCGCACGAGTGCCGGTTCTTCCTCGGCAGCGAGCACGAGCGCGGGCTGCAAGGCGATCGCCCGGACGACCTGAGTGGTGATCGCGGCGATCTGGGCGTGCTGGTCGGGATCGAGACGACCGAACTTCCTTCGAAGCCTCGCCAGCTCCGACTTCGTGATCCCATCGAACCGCGCCTCGAGGGCCTTGGCCGCCGCTGCTCCACTCATCTGGACACCTCGCCGATGACCAGAGCAAACCCGATACCACCGACGCCACGTTGAGTTTTTCCCCGGCACGCGACACAATCTCAGCAGTTGCCCCCCGTCCACGACACGCCTTCTGGTCTGCCTGCCGGAAATCCACCGCCCTGTGCGGACCGGGACTCATCGGCTAGAGCGTGTCGGCAGGAGGCACTGGTGGCCCGTACTCGCTGAACGGGGACTGGATGGGCGGTGCGCGGCGCCCGGCTCGCAAGGCGCGACGACCGAGCATATCGGGAGTATGTGAGGGAGGAGCAACGCCGCCAAGCGGGATGACCCGCCCGGAAGCCGGTCCTCGATCAGCGGGTACGGGCCACTTGAGCGTTGTCCAGCCCGGCAGCGCCAGGTGAGGCCGCGGCACCGCGCTTGCTTCGAGCGCCGGCTCGGAGGCCAAGATGGATGATTCGAAGGCGCTGCCTCGCCAGTCGCTCCACGTCGACCCGAACGGACTGCACCAGGTCGCTCGACACTACATCCGCGACCTCGTCTACGGGGCGAACGACGGCATCATCACCACCTTCGCGGTCGTGGCTGGAGTGGCGGGCGGGAGGCTCTCGATCCTCGCGGTCCTGATCGTCGGCGCGGCCAACCTGCTGGCGGATGGACTGTCGATGGGCGTGAGCAACTACCTGGGGATCCGGTCACACGAAAGCGCCCGCGCGGCTGAGAACCTGCCGGAAGAGGAAGCCTATCCGGCACGCCACGGTTTCGCGACGTTCGCCGCATTCGTCCTGGCGGGAGCCGTGCCGCTGGTCCCGTACCTCATACCGGACGCGACCTTCGACCGATTCGCTGTGGCGAGCGTGATGACGCTGGCGGCCCTGTTCGGAGTCGGCGCGTCGCGGTCGATCGTCACGAACGGGCGCTGGTGGGTCGACGGACTCGAGATGCTGCTTCTGGGCGTAGCGGTGGCCGGCGTCGCGTACGGGGCAGGAGCGGCAGTGGCGTCGCTCGCGGGGCACTAGCCCTGAGGCGTTCGGCTCGTCGGAGCCGGCTTTCTCAGCGGCCTTGCCGTCTGAACACCCGATACTGGACCCCTTGTCTGGCCTCTTCAGCCAAGCCGCAGGCGTCGCCGCACGGCAGAGACAGGTGAGCCCGTATCTCGTCCTCTCGGTCGCTCAGCTCCTGCCACTCCTGGCTGAGGCCAACGATGCCGTTTGCCGCGGCGGCCACCTGCTCGGGTGGCGCCCCAGGAAAGCGCTTGCGGAGGACGCTCAGCACTTGCTCTCGATCGATCATGGCTCGCTCCAGGCTATCGTGCGTCGTCGGCCGCGGGCCCGCGGGCGCCTTGTCGTAGCCGGTCACTGTCTGAAGGGCAATCCCGGTGCCACCAGGTGGCACCACGCCCCACCGGTGCACTCGCACCGCCTGTTTCCGGGATAGATCGGCCAGAAGCCCCGTCGGCTCGACCCTCGGTCGACAGACCGGCTCCCGAGCGACGACGGAATCTCGACGGGGCGGGGTTTCAGCCGTCGAGGAGGGTGACCGTCATGCCAGCTCGTGCCGGCTCATGCCGGACGGCGCGCCACTCATCGAGCTTCACGGGCGACCCATCCACGGCGTCTCGAGCTTCTGATAATCGGGCGGGACGACGAACATCGTGTCGTCGAACGTCTGATCGGAGATCTCGGATATCTCGTACTGCGTGTAGGGCGCTCCATCCCGGTAGGAAATCCGGCGCACGGGCAGACCGTCGTACGCCTGCTCGAGACCCGGTCCGACCTGTAGCATCTCATCGCCGAATTGTTGACTCAGGGCCGAGAAGAACTCGCTGAGCCCTTGAAAGGCCGCGAAGTCATCGACCGAGAGTCCCACGTCGCTCCAGCCGGCCGTCCAGACGTCCCAACGCTTTTCACCATCACGGGTCCCTTCGTACCGGTCGCACGTCCAGTCTCCGACCGTCTCATTCGACGCGACTTGCGTGTACACCGTCTTGGAAGGCGCATCGGTCGGCGGTGCGCCTCCGGCCATACCCTGCCGCTTCATCATGCTCTCGACGAGGGCCCGCCGGTCCGGCGGCAGGTCCTTCAGCCGCTCCTGCATCTGGGCCCTCATGTCGCTCACCCGCCTCGCCATCCGTTGCAGGTCAGCCTTGGTCATCTCCCGATACGTCTTCTTGGCCGGGTCGAGAGTCCAGAGCACATCGCGATCGGCCCTGAAGATCATCACTTGGCCGCCACCCTCGTCCGCCGTCTCCACTCGAATGCGTTGCGTGTCGATCGACACGCGCGTCACCCGCTGCTCCCGGTCCCCGCTGAGGGGCGTCTGGGTCTCGATGATACGCACCGCCGCGCCAGCGGTGGTGGCCGAGCCGGCGATCGTCAGCAGGGCCGCGAGGAGGTAACGACATCCATTCATGGCAAGGCTCCTAGACACGACCAGCAGTGCGTCACTACGGGTCGCAATCGAAAAACAGAGGCACCCCTCGCGCCCCATCATTTCAGCAGTAAGACCGGGCACGTCGACAACAACCCGACGCGATAGCTGATGGCGCCGAGGCCACCCTCTCCGCGCGCGGGCTCCAGCTGGTGCGACGCCAGCACGATGAGGTCGATTCCCTCGTCGGCGGCGAACCGAAGGATCTCTTTCGACCGACTGCCGTAGACGACCTGCTGGCGGAGATCGACCCCGGCGCTCGAGATGCGCTCGACCTGCGCCGCCATCGCGGCCCGGGCGCGTTCCTCCAGCTTTCTATAGAACTCGTCGAGCTCTTCGAAGGTTGCGCCGGGAATCGTCTCGATGACATGCAGCAACGTCGTGCTGGCCCCGAAGCTCGACGCCATCCCCACCGCCACCTCGGCCGTGCGGACAGATCGCTCCGTCAAATCGGTCGGAACGAGGATGTGTGCGAACACGGTGCCTTCTCCTTGTTGGCCGAGCGGCGGTTCGGCCGCCATGTTCACGGACGCTCGAACTCGTGGCCCGGCTGGCGCACCGTCAGTACGGGGCATCCAGCCTTGCGTACCACCTTTTCTGCGACGCTGCCGAGGAACATGTGCGCGACGGCCCCCCGACCGTGCGTGCCCAACACGATAAGATCGATCTCACGGTCCGCGGCGTACCGGATGATCTCGACGAACGGGCTGCCCACCTTGACGACGGGTTCGACCGTGAGTGCCGCGCGCTCCGCCTCCGGCAGAACCGCATCGAGCCGAACCTTGGCGTTCTGCTCAATCTCTTGCAGCAGATTGGGCAACGAGACGCCGTAGGCCTCGGCGCCCCACGGCTGCGTGTACGGATCCTGCACGACATGAAGCAGATGGAGCGTGGCCTCGAACTTGGCAGCCAGCTCTCGTGCGTAGGTCAGTGCAACAGTCGAGGTCTCACTGAAATCGGTCGGGACCAAAATGCTCTGCAGATTCCACATCGCTCCACTCCCTCTCGTCAGGCCAACGCGTCGCTCGCCGCGGTGTCCGGACCGGGAACCGAGTTGGCGAGCCGCCTTCCTACCACCTCAGCAACTCCCGTACCGGTCGAACCAACCCAACACGTCAGATTCCCCAACCTTTTTCATCATCCGTCGCATCGGCCGCCGAAAACCCGACGCTGCCCGACGGTGACCGACGGTCCATACCACACTATGACATCTGTCATAGCCGCTGACCCCAGCGAAGAACTACGCTGCCGGGGTGAGTCACGATGGCGGCGCCGACCTGTGCGACCGGTCGGCAGCTGGCGTCAGTCACGCCGATAGCATCCGGACGATTCTGGCACGCCACCCCGCCACGGCCACGGTCTTCGAACGCTTCGGCTTGGCCGAGTGCGGCGGCCAACTGGGACCGGACGAGCGATTGGATTTCTTTGCCCGCGTCCATCACGTTCCGCTTGACGAGCTGCTCGCGGCGCTTCGCAGAGTCATCGACCAGCCAACGCCCGCCGCCGACAAGACACCCGACACCCCCACTCCCGCCGAGTCGCACATCCCCGGTCAGCCCGCGCATGACGCCGCGACGTTCGTGCTCGTATCGCTCGGGATCACCCTCACGCTGGGGGCGGCCTTGGGCACTCTCAACCTCGCCCGGCTGACAGGAACCTGGGGAGTCCTCCCGCGTACCTCGGTGCTGGCCCATGCCTTCGCGCAAGTCTTCGGGTTCGTCGGCCTGTTCGTCATGGGCGTGGGTTATCACATCGTGCCTCGCTTCACCGCAAGCCGACTCCACACCATAAGCAGCCGGCCGACCCTGGCGCTCCAGGCAGGCGGCGTGCTGTGCATCTGCATGGCGTACCTGCTGCCAGACGGCTGGTCGGCTCGCTGGCTAGGCAGTGTCGGGGCGTTGGCCCTGATCGGAGCCGCGGGCCTGTTCGCCTCTGCGATCATACGCACGCTGCGGGGCGCCCGTCGCAGTCCCGAGTGCTTCGAGCCGTGGCTCGCCAGCGGATCCGTCTGGCTCGTCGTGGCGTCGTGCCTTGCCGGCCTCGTCACCATAGATGACCAGACGAGCTGGCAGCACGTGCTCTGGCCCGTCAGCCTGTTCGGCTTCGCCGGCAGCTGGATCTTCGGCGTGTCGCGTCGCATTCTACCCACCTTTCTCGGCCTTCGCACACGCCCAAGGACGTGGGAACTTCACCTGTGGGCGCTCTACCAGTTCGGGGTGGCGGCCTGGAGCCTCGGCGCCTGGCCCGACCAGACCCCGATCCTCATGACCCTGCGCGGCGTAGGAGCCGTGGCGCTGGTCGGAGCCGTCGGGATGTTCACATACGTGCTCGGGATCGCCGCTCGTCCGCGCCAGCCAGCCATCGACCCCCATCGAGGCTACGAACCCTACGTCTATGCTGCCTGGATCTGGCTGGCCGTCGCGGTTGTGACCGGGCCCCTCTGGACACTCGCGGCCCTCGGCCTCGGGCGTTACGGATCGATCGTCATGCTGGACTTCAGTCGTCATGCCTTGGCTCTGGGCTTCGTGACCCAGATGATCATGGGCATATCGGTCAGGATCCTGCCCGTCTTCACCGGACACACGCTCTGGAGCGGTCGGGCTCGAACCGTCGTCTTCTGGCTGCTCAACGTGTCCGTCGCTCTGCGCGGGCTTCAGGCCGTCGTGGCGGCGGGCTACTGGCCGGCCGCGTGGCCGTGGATCGCACTCTCAGGCCCGCCCGCGCTCGCCGCTGTCTGCATCTTCTCGGTCAACATCGCCATGACGATCCGGGCGGTGCCGGCCGACCACGTTGCCACAGCGGTGGCCGACGATCCGACCGACGCGACGGTCGCCGACCTGATTGCGGTCAACGGGGTACTCGACCTCCTGATCCGCGCAGGGTTTGCCCCACTGGCCAATCCAGTCATGCGTGCGACATTCGCCCGATCGATCACGCTCCGACAGGCGGCCCATCTGCGGGGCATTCCGCTGGATCCGCTGATCGCGTCAATCCGCCCGCTGCTACAAGCCGCCAACCGAGCGCCAGAGCGAGCGGGCGGCACGGGCCTGCAGCGTCAGCGCATCATCTCACTGAAGCCAGTCTCCAGGGATCCAAGAACAGACCGTCCCGGGCCGAACTCGCCCCCGCACTGACGTCATCGACGTTTCGGCAGGTTTCAGCGTACGCATCGACTGCTGTTGCGTCACGCACGTTCCTTCCGCATGCGGCGACTTCGTATAGTATCGCGACGCATGGTTGTCTCTCAGCTCGAAGAGCTCATCCGAGTCACGCCAGGCTTCCGTCGGTTGAGCCACGACGACCGTCGACGGATCGCCGCCGTCGCCCGCGCCAAGGAGTACGCGCGCGGCGACACGATCTTCCGCGAAGGCGACCCCTCGGACTTCTTCTTCACGGTCGTCACGGGCCGCGTGAAGGTCTTCAAGATGACACCGGCGGGTAAGGACGTCATCCTCGAGATCTTCGGTACCGGAGACCCGTTCGGCGCCGTCGCCGCGTACGAGAGCCGTCCGTTTCCCGCAACCGCCGAAGCGCTCGAGGACACGACGTGCCTGCTGCTCCCTCGGCGGGAGTTCTTCTCGCTCCTGGAGCGACACCCGTCGCTGGTCCGGGGCCTCCTCCTCAGCCTGACGCATCGACTCATCGAGCTGACGAACCGCATGGCCGAACTCACCGGTGGCCGTGTCGAGCCACGGTTCGCCCGACTCTTCCTCAAGTTGGCCGGGGACATGGGCCGACCGGATCGCGACGGCAGTTTCATCCCGATGGCCCTGTCGCGTCAGGAACTTGCCGACATGACCGGCACGACGATCGAGACCACGATCCGGATCATGAGCCGCTGGTCGAAGCAGGACATCGTCCGCACCGAGAAGGACGGGTTCCTCGTGATCGATCGTCGCGCCCTAGAGATTCTCGGACTCTCGTGAAGGTTGTTCCCAGCACGTGAGGTCAACCGCGGATGTCCCGCGCGCGGCCTATCTATGACCCCGGTCATAGGCCTCACGCTGAGCCGACCGCTAGACTCAGCGGCGTGGCGGCTCCCACCCGACAGGTCATGCCCCCTCAGCTCGTCGTCGTCCATCGCCGACTCGTTGAGCGGTCGATGGAGATCGTGCCCACCGCGGTGCCAGCGGTACTGGATCTCGGCGCCGCCGTCTTGCTGCACGGCATGCTCGAGCACGAACTGGACTCCCTCCGTCACCCACTCCTTGATGACGTGGTCAGGGTGCAATTGCAGCGTGAGCACGACGAGTTCGCGGAGGATCTCGAACTGCTCGACTCGCTCTGGCGGCAGGAGCCCAGCTCTTCCGACCTCGCCTCGCTCTCGGCGGCAGTCCTGGAGCGACTCAAACAGCACCTCGCCAAGGATCAGCGCATGACGTACGATCCACTCGAGCGACGCCAGGTCAGCCACCCGCACCTGCCCGAGGCCGACGGCTCGTAGCGGCTTGGCCGCGTCCTGAACGATCTACCGTAGGGTCTTCTCGAGGCCTGCGTGCGCGCGCTGGCCTGGGGCCGTGTAGCCGGAGCAGAGATCTCCCGGGACGTGACCCGCGGCCTCGGGTCCGAGCACGACGCGTCGGCCGCCTCCGGCAAGGCAGGCCGATTCGAGTGCGTGGAGCAGTATCCGCACGACGTCGCGCGCACGGCACCGACCGGCCTCCTCCACCACGAGTTCCCGCACCTCGAGAAGGCCGTCGTGCTGTCGGTACGCCGCGAGGCCGACCAGATCAGGCCCGCACCGTACGGCGATCTTGGCGCAGTTGCCAATCCGCCGCGCGCGCGCCTCCCCGACAGTGCAGTGTTCGAACAACCTCAGCAGATCGCTCGACGCACCGATGTCGCCCTCCGGCCCGATCACCGTGCATCCGAGGGGTGTCGTCGGCCTCTTGTCTGGGGCGAGTCGGACGACCTGCACCATGTCGCTTCGAAGAGCAATCTTGGTGCCAGATACGCCCCGGTCACCCGTGTGGAGGGCTCGAGGCAGTACCATCACGCCCAACAAGCGCGGCCCGTGCTCGACATCGTACCGACGCCTGCACCCGTCACCCCTTCGACAGGTCTATGGCTTACGGATTCTCGGCTCGCCTCGCCGAGACTTCGTCAGGACTATGCCTCGAGGTGGGCCAGGTCGAGCTTCTTGATTCGATCGCCAAGCGTCGAGCGCTTGATCTGGAGCAACTCCGCCGCCTTCGATTTGTTCCCGCCGCTGACCTTGAGCGCCCAGCTGATCAAGTTCGACTCGACCTCGCTGAGTCGCTGGTCGAGCGAGACCGCCGACGGGTGGGCGTGTGTTTCGATCAGCGGCGCCTGCTCCTCGACGTGCTTGTGGAACAGCACACTCGCCGGTACGCACCCGATGCGTACCGTGTCGCAACACGTCTGCGCGATCCGCTCGCACGCGTTCTCGAGCTCACGCACGTTGCCCGGCCAGGGATAGCGAAGAAACGCCTGCATCACGCCTGGGCTCACGGGTCGGGGATCGTCACCGCGCTGGCGGTAGAACCGCGTGATGAAGTGATCGATCAGCGGCCGGATGTCTTCGCGTCGTTCACGCAACGGCGGCAGCAAGATCGGAATGACGTTCAGGCGGTAGAACAGGTCTTCACGGAACGTACCCTCGGCCGTCAGGGACTTCAGATCGCGCTTCGTGCCGGTGACGACGCGAACGTCGACGGGAATGGACCGGTTGCCGCCGAGCCGTTCGACGACACGATTCTGCAGCACGCGGAGCAGCTTCACCTGCATCGTCAGCGGAACGTCGTCGATATCGTCGAGGAAGATCGTCCCGCCCTGGGCCAGCTCGAATCGACCGGGTCGATCTCTGATCGCACCCGTGAACGCGCCGCGCTCGTGTCCGAACAGCTCCGACTCGATGAGCGTCTCGGAGAAGATCGCGCAGCTCACCGGCACGAACGGCTTGTGTCGCCTCGAGCTCGACTCGTGAATCAGGTTCGCGACGAGTTCCTTGCCCGTTCCCGTCTCGCCGGTGATCAGCACGCTGCTGTTGCTGTCGGCAACCACGCGTACGAAATCGAACACAGCACGCATCCGCGTGCTCTGCCCGACGACGACCGAATCGATGGAGAATGACTGCCCCTCCGCCACGCCGCTGAGTTTAGCACTACGACGCCACCGCGATGGGATATACTACGAAAGAGGAGCAACAGGCCGTGGTATCACGGGAAGAAGTATTAGCGGTGATCGAGCGGATCCGTCCGGCGATCCAGAGTGACGGTGGCGACATCGAACTCCTCGACGTCGCCGAAAACCGCGCGCGCGTACGGCTGACGGGAAACTGCGTCGGTTGTCCGAGCGCAACGATGACACTCTACATGGGGATCGAGATGGCTCTCAAGGAAGAGCTTCCCGAGTTCGAAGAGCTCCTCGTGGAATGAGGCGGCTTCGGCCCGATCCGATTACGGCTCAACCGATCCGGTAGTCGGCACGTCCTCCTCCAACGCCTCGATTTCCTGCTGCGCCGAAGACACGTACTGCGATTCTGGATACTCGTCGACCAGGCGAGTGAACGACGCGACCGCATCGCTGCCGCGACCAGCCATCGCATACACCTGACCAAGTCGCATCAACGCGCCATCTGCCGGTACATGCGTGACAGGGTCCGCCGACACGTCGAGCCAGGTCGCAATCGCCGCGTCGTAGTCCCCGCGAATCGCGTCGATCTCGGCGAGTCCGAGCCTCGCCATCTCTCCGTAGATGCCGGCCCTCGTGCCCGCCCGGACCGTTCGATACTGCTCCGCCGCCTCGTCCGTGCGCTCGAGCTCGGCGAGGATCGCGGCGGCGTAGTATCGCGCCGAGAGACCCACCTCGCCGTTCGGCTGCGTGTCCGCAGCTTCCATGAACTTGACCAGCGCCGCTTCGCGCTTGGCGCGCTCCGACGGGTAGCTGCCGGGCGGCGGAGGCAAAGGTGGCAAGGGTGGCAAGGGTGGCAATGCCGACGTCGGCACCTCGTCGTCGCCCGGCGCCGTCTCGCTCGTGTCGCCATCGAGCGGATCGTTCACGAGCGGCACAACCGGAGGGACGACCGGCGCGTTCATGATGGTCACCGCGTTCGCCAGGATCACCGACGCCTCGGCGTTGGAGCGATCCTGCCACGTCGAGAAGCCGCCCCAGCCCACGAGGACGGCCAAGGCGAGTGCACCGATGGTGAGAAAGGCTCCTCGCCGGCGCGCGAATAGCGCGGCCGAACGCGTGACCCAGTGGGCGACCTCGTTCTGCTTGAGATGTCGTCGCTCGGAACGTTTCATGATTGCACCAGACTACAGGTCGACCCCCGGAGGCGGTCGACCCAGCGGCCGCCAACCCGTCATTCTACCACCAGGACCAGCGTCCGGGCCAGGAGGCCGATCACGCGCGCGCGTCAGATGAGCCGGGTCATCGAGACACTCGCCGGCGACGGCCAAGGCGACTGGCCGGATCTCTACTCGGCACCCAAGCTCGCGAGGTTCTGCTCGAGCACATCGAGCGGCACGGCGCCGCTCCGCAGCACCGCATCATGGAAGGCACGCAAGTCGAAGGCGTCCCCCAGACGCTCGCGGGCGTCCGCGCGCAGCGCCAGGATTCCAAGCATGCCCATCTTGTACCCGAGCGCCTGACCCGGCCACGCCATGTACCGTTCGATCTCCGGCACGACCTCCGACGCGTGCTTGCCTGTCACGTCCGTCATGTACGCGATGGCCTGCTCGCGCGTCCAGCGCTGCTGATGGATGCCCGTATCGACGACGAGCCGCACGGCCCTGAAGAGCTCGTCGACCAGGCGACCGATGTCACCCCATGGGTCGTCGCCATACAGTCCCATCTCGCTCGCCAACTGCTCGGCGTAGAGCGCCCACCCCTCGACGTATGCATTGAAGGGGCTGAGTTGCCGGACCAGGGGCAGGTCGCCCACCGATAGCTGCGTCGCGATCTGATGATGGTGACCCGGGATCGCCTCGTGGTACGTCAGCGTGCGCAGCGCGAATCGTCGCACCTCGCCAATGTCGCGAAGATTGATGTAGTAGACACCCGGTCGCGTGCCGTCGAGCGACGGCGGCGCATAGTAGCCGCCAGGGGCCGTCGCCTCCTGGAACACGGGAATGCGGCGGACTTCGATCGCCTGCGCCGGTATGAATCCAAAGTATTCCGGCATCCGTGCCGAGACCTCGCGTACCCACCCGTTGAGGTCGTCCAGTACCGCCTGTCGCCCCGCATCCGAATCAGGATAGCGAGCGCGTGAGTCGAGCCCCGCAGCCGCCACGCGCTCACCGACCGAGCCCTCGGTCAACTCCTGGGCTTCGAACAGTGTGTCCAGCTCGGCTGTGATGCGGTCGACCTCGCCCAGACCGGTCTCGTGGATAGCCTCCGCCGACAGGTCGCTGCCGCCGAGCGCCCGGATGCTGGCGCGATAGATGGCTTCGCCATCAGGGATCGCCCACACCCCCGATTCGGTGCGCCCCTTCGGAACGAGCTCGGCGACCACCTCTCGCAGATTTCGGTACGCCGGGTAAACCGACGTCTCCACGAGCCGCCGTGCCTCGCCGACGAGACGCTGCCGTGTCGGCTCGTCGATGTTCGCCTCCCCGAGCTTCCGGTCGAACGCCGATACCAGCGTGTTCTCTTCGATCGGTGAGGCGACGAATCCGTCGAAGACCTCCAGCGTCCGCTCCAGCAGCACCCGTGGAGCGGTGACGCCGGCCGCGGCGTCCGCACGCAGCTTCGCCTCCACGGTCGCAAACGTCACCCCGAACGCCGCCAGACGCTCCAGGTAGTCGTCCGCATCCGAGACGGACCTGACCACCTGATCGTTCGTCATCATGTAGGGAATGTCGATGTGCGGCCCGGAGATCTGGTTCACCAGGTACGGCGAATGACCGTAGTACGAAAACGGGTACTGGCGTCCGTACCCGATGTCCCCGCTGGCCGTCATGGCCGCGTAGATCGAGCGTGCCACCTCGATCGTCATCTGGTCGGCATCCGAGAGCCCGGCCGTCACCACCGCGTCGAGTTCGCGCACGAACCGTTCGAGCATCGCTCGGCGTTCGCGCTCGGCAGACGGACCATAGTCGACCAGGCGTCCGGCGTACGGTCCACCAGCCTGCTCGACGGTCACCGCGACGGATGAGGCGAGCTCCGGATCGACCCGAAGGTACTCCGTCACCTGCCGATCCACGAGTGCCCGCACGTCCACCGTGTCGCCTCCCAGATCCGAGCCGTCGCAGCCCACCACCGCAAGAGCCCCGAACACCAACAGCAAATGAACCAGCATGCAGGCTCTCATCATGTAGAAGATGGCGCGCGTGGCAGGATTCGAACCTGCGGCCTACGGCTTAGGAGGCCGTCGCTCTATCCAACTGAGCTACACGCGCTCTTGGTGCTAACCGCTAGTTTACCAGAGGGTTACGTTTGCCAGAGGGCTTTGTTGGCGGGATCAACTGGGCGCTTGAGGAGGGGCTTTGTGCAAAGTTTGTGCAAACTTTTCCTTCGGCCTCCAACCTAAGCATCGACTCGTGCAGATGCACACGTCCGGCGTTCAGGTATGTGTCCGTGGTGCTGATGTTGGCATGACCCAACAGTTCCTTCACGTGGTGCAGTGGCATCCCTGCTTCGATCCATCGAGAGCCGGCCTCATGCCTCAGATCGGCGAAGCGGAGATCGACCGCCCGGTATGCAGCCCGTGATGCCGGCGCAAGACTACTTCGGACCCATTCGGGCTTGTGGCCGTTGGCTCTGAGTACCGCCGTCTCCCATGCCTTCTTCGGACTCCCGACGCGACCACTGCATTCATCGCCAAAGACGTAGGCCCTTGGCGGAAATGTCCGACCGGCTGGATCATGCTGTGCCATCTCAAGTACAGCCAAGAGCCTCCTTCAGCTTCGCCAGACTGAAATCGAGCAGCTTGGCCCTGTCGTCTCCAGGGAGAGGATAGTGATGCGACCGGTCCCGTCGTCGCTCAGAGTCGGAAAGGCTAGCTCTCTGCCGTCCGGAGACCACTCCGGCCGAGATCCATTTCTCGTCCGGAGCGGCGAGACCTGACGAGCTGCGCCCGCCAAGACCGGCATCACGAACACGCGGGTGATACCGGTGCGATTCGAGACGAACGCGATCTGATCGCCATCAGCCGACCAACTAGGACTTTCGGCCGCCTCGGTGTTCGTGGCGTCGATGGCTGCATCAGCCACGACTTTCGCCCACGCGACCGGACCCATGTGACCTCCCGTGCGGTTGATGGGCTCCCCTTCACCAACGCGAGTCACCCAGACATCCTCCGGCCGGTACTGCGCCGTGGGTTCGTTGATCCGCAGCGAGTGATAGGCCAGCATCTCGCCATTGGGCGACAGGACCGGAAAATCCTCCTGACCGACGACGCGCGTAATCTGTCGAGGATTGCTGAGCCGACGCACGGAGTCGGACGGTGCCTCCCCACCGGGACGGACTAGATAGACGAGCCCGGCTACCAGGACGACGATGGCCATGACGCCTGCCACAACTCGCAACCTCTGCGTTCCGACAGCGGACTGGGTACCGACGGGCTGGGTGACGGCGGTGTCCGACTGGATTGTCTCCAGTGCCGCCTGTATCGCACTTGGGTGCGGATAGCGTCGGCCTGGCTCCTTCGTCAGGCAATGCTGAATAACGTTACGAAGACCAGGCGAGACCTTCGCGGGGAGTGGCGCAGGCGACTCCTTCACGATGGCGGAGACGACCTCGGTCTGAGTCGTTCCGATGAAGGGCGGCGTCCCGCTCGCCATCTCGTAGACCAGCACCCCCAGCGACCAGATATCGCTGCGAGTCGTGGCCTCCTGCCCGTTCAGTACCTCGGGTGCCATGTAGGCCAACGTCCCCACGGGCGCACTGCTGACCGGCGACTCCATCGTCTTCGTGACGGCATCAGCGTCTGTCGACGACAACGGTACCGCAATGCCGAAGTCGATCAGCTTGACCTGCGCCTCGGGCGTGATGACCACGTTGGCGCTCTTGAGATCCCGATGCACGATCCCGTGCTCATGAGCGTGCGCCAGGGCATCGGCGATCTGGGTGCCGTAGCGGATGACGCTCTCTGGGGGCAGGCCGTCGGAGGGGATCAGTTCGCTGAGCGGCTTGCCCTCGACGTGCTCCATGACGATGAAGCTAGTGCCGTCGGACTCGCCAACTTCGTGGATGGTGCAGATGTGGGGATGGTTCAACGCTGAGGCGGCACGGGCTTCGGCCAGGATGCGGGTGGCCGCATCGTCGGTTTCGTGCAGCACCTTAATGGCCACGGTGCGCTGGAGCTTCGGGTCGTAGGCTTTCCAGACCTCACCCATGCCCCCGCCGCCGAGGCGGGACTGGAGGTCGTAGGGGCCGAGACGAGCACCCGGTTCGAGTGGCATGGTGGACCGGCTGACTATACCGGGTGGGAGTTACCGACGGTTGACAAGCCTGTGCCGAGCGCGGGGCGGACTTCTTGACCGGGCTGGCAGGTGCCGATCCCGCCGTGATGGCACCAGGATGTCGATTACGTCGCCGTCCTCGTCGACGGCGCGCCACAGATACTGCCGTTGGCCCTTGGAATGTTCAAGAAGAGCTCATCCAGGAACCAGGTGTCGCCCATCCGCCCGCGTCGCTGCCGGAGTCTCCGAGCGAACGCCGGACCGCAGGTCCGCCACCAGGTGCGAATCGTCTCATGCGACACGGTGATGCCCCGCTCAGCTAGACGATCTTCGGCGGAAACTCAAGCGGAAGTGATAATAGAGCCAGACAGCATGGCTGATGATCTCGGGTGGGAACCGGTATCCGTGGTAGCTGACAGCCTTGGTCTTCAGCGAGCTGCTCTGCCAGCGACCGCTCAGCTTGACAATGCCCCGCGCCGACCTGGCCATGCACGGCGTGGAGCACGCGACCCGACGTCGAATAACACATCGAATCTAGCGTCGGGGCGACCCAGTTCGGTTGGGAGGCGCGGCAAGGTATCCGGAGCGGCTGCGAGAAAGCAATGCGGGCCGACCGACGACCCGAACGGCCAGTCGACGAAAGGCCCCATCTTGTCGTGGGGTCGTGGGTGCGTAGGCCAGCGAGTACTGGTGGCCCAGGTCGCCCGCAATGATGCCGTACACGTTGGTCAGGTCTGTGCCGCTCCTCGGGACGAACGTCCGCGCACCGGTCTCACGAGCGATCCGTGCCATCTCAAAACCGGCCACCCGACGTTGGTGCACCTCCTTCGCCATGAGTCGCCTCGAACCCTCGAGTGAGATGATGTATATCGCAACGCTGCGCCGCCTGATGGTCGTGACCAGGTCATTGAGCGACGTGAGGCTGTGGTTGTCGCCGCCATCAGACAGGACCACGATCGCTTGGCGCCTGACCTCGCGCGTGTCTCGCCACCCACGGTCGAACTGACGGAGCGTCATATACAGCGCATCGTAGAGCGAGGTGTTCCCGTGAGCGACGGTGAGGTTGATCCCGTGGAGCAGGGCATCGGCGATCGACGACCAGGGGTGTGCGATCTGGGCGCGGGTGCTGAAGCTGATGATCGTGGCCCGGTCGTCGGGTCCTAGTGTCGCCAGCAGCTCAGCCGCCGCCTGATTCGCGAGCGGAAGCGCTCCGGCCATGCTGGCACTCGTGTCAATGAGGAGCGCGAGGTCGAGAGGAACGCCGCCGGCTGCGAAATGTGCGATCTCTTGCGGTACGTCGTCTTCGAGCACCTCGAAGTCGGGCCGCAACAGGTCGGTCACGAGTTGTTGGGTGGGATCGACAACCACGACGTTGAGCACCACCAGTTCTGTGTTGCTGGTGAAGATCGGTGGCTGAGCCCAGGCCGAGACAGCCGCGCACATGGCCAAGAGGAAGGCGACGGCTCGGAAGCCTCTGAAAGTCTGGCCCCGCTTGCGACACGTGCGAGACGTGGCACTAGCGGGATCAGGACTCTGGTGACCGTGCCTAAGGGAACACCAAGCGGCGCGCCGGTGAGCGGGTCTACCCATTTCGGCCCTCCATGACCGGCATCGAGCAGACTATAGCGCACTGCATCGACTTTATTAGTGCAATAACCCTAACATGGAAGTCGCCGATGTCAAGCTCTGCTATTCTGGCATTGTCAGGTTGAGCCGTCGCTGGCTGTTGCAGTCAGACTAATGGGGACCAAATGGCACCGTGGAGGGCGGAGAGCGACGGGGAGGCAACTACAAGTCCATTTTCGGGTGCAACCTGCAGCGGCGCTTCCGGATCCAATACACATGCAATGGAGGTCCGCAGGATCGCCGCACCTTCACCCACCGGCTTCGCTATCGAGCAGGACCTGACCATCAAACTGACTAAGTGTAACTAACGGCACCGGCCCAGACCGTAGCGTGCGACGCATGCGGAGGGTGCCGTCCTTATTTTAGCGTTGGACTGACGTAAGTGGAGCATTGTACACAGCGGCTGACGGGGCCCCCGGCGGGGGGCGGCGGGGCAAGAGGGGGTGGCTCTGACCCCGGTGGCCTCCTGGTAGAAAAGCCGAGCCGTACTGCCAGCAATTTACAAGCGAACAGAACACCTTTATCGGACGCACAGAAAAACCGAAGGCGAGTAGCCTCAACAACTTTAGTCTGGGCGAAGGTATTGGTGCAGAAGCGCGAGCCGCGTACCCCATCGCACACGACCTGACAGGGCGGCAGGCGAAAGTTGCGGCCGATCGCTCCGGCCGATTATCACGTTGCGTCCGAGGTGCGCTCAACCAGCTTAGCTGGCCGCACGTCGACCACCTCACCCTTCACCGGGGGCTCAACAGCACCCACGCCTGCCAGGCCGATAGCAATCGTGATTTGCGGCTTCGCCCCGACGCCGTCATCAGGTCCCCGACGCCAACGCGAGGGATGGCGCCGTTCGAGAATGGTCATGGGGTTACGTTCGTCAGGGCGCTTTGCTGCCGGGACAGATTGACGATGCGCGGATGGCTTCGTCTAGCTAGACGGTGAGGACGGGGTGAGTCTCCGACGGTGCATCAGATACATGGACGACGTCTTGTGCGATGCCTCACACGGCCGGGAGTCGCCGTGACCCGTTCGACCGTCGAGCGCTTCGTGGTCACGGCGCGGAGGGCGACCATCCGGGCGGATCGCCCTCGTCGCGGTCGTCATCCTCATCCTCATCCTCGCCAACAATCTGCATCTCGACATCCTTTCCCATCCGCTCCGTTGGCGTTCGGCTGCGGAGTCGTCTGTTAACAGGCCACGCGACCAGTCGGCGCAACGCGATCATCCTCCCGTCACACCCAGGGACACGCGACGAGCCGCCCGTTCCTGGATTCCAGCACCGGCACGTCCTGCGCGCACGATGCCTGCGCGATCGGGCAGCGCGTCCGGAAGCCACATCCGGACGGCTTGTGCACCGGCGTCGGGATGTCGCCGACGAGCCGCGTCCGCTCCCGCGTCTTCGCCTGACCCGGATCCGGCCGCGGCACGGCCGAGAGCAGCGCCTTCGAATACGGATGGCGTGGGTCGCGGTAGACCTCTTCGGCCGGCCCGACCTCGGCGATGTTCCCGAGATACATCACGGCAATTCGATCGGAAATGTGACGCACGACGGACAGATCGTGCGCGATGAAGATGTAGGACAGACCGAATTCCTCTTGCAGATCCTGCATGAGGTTGATCACCTGCGCCTGGATCGACACATCGAGGGCACTGACCGGTTCGTCGGCGATCACGATCTTCGGACGCGTCGCCAGCGCGCGGGCGATCCCGATTCGCTGGCGTTGCCCCCCGGAGAACTCGTGCGGATATCGCCCCGCCTGCTCCGCCCCCAGCCCGACGCGCTCGAGGAGCCGACTGACGCGGACCCTCCGATCCGGAGCCGGCTCGTCGCCATGGATCTTGAGCGGCTCCTCCACGATCTGACCGACGGTCATCCGGGGATTGAGCGATGAATACGGATCTTGAAAGATCATCTGGATGTCGGCCCGGTACGGCCGCATCTGCGATCGACTGAGCGCCAAGAGGTCGACCGGACCATTCGCACCGTGATACAGGATGCGGCCCGACACCTCCACGCCGTAGTTCAGGGCGCGCAAGATATTGACCACGGCGCGACCAACCGTGCTCTTCCCACACCCCGACTCCCCCACCAGTCCGAGGGTCTCGCCCCGCACGAGCTCCAACGAGACGCCGTCCACAGCCTTAACCTCGGCGATACGACGGAGCAACACACCGCCGAACACCGGGAAGCTCACCTTGAGATTCTCGACGGTCAGGATAGGGTCAGACATGACGGCACGGAACCATCACGGAACGGACACGGAATTCTCACGGAATGTCGACGGAATGTTCACGGAACTCTCACGCAATGACCGCGGATTGACCCTGAATGCCCACGGAATGGCCACGGACGCCCACGTCCCGACGCCGCACCTCACTCGTCTTTCCCCTTCTCCACCAAATGACACCGGACCCAGTGCCCGGGTGAGGTCTCGACGAGTTCTGGCTCCGTCGTTTCGCAGGCGTCGAAGCATTCCGCGCACCGCGTCGAGAACTTGCAGCCGACCGGCATGTCGTGAATCCCGGGGACCATCCCGGGAATGGCCTGCAGCCGTTCCAGTTTCTCTCCGTCGACGCTGGGGAGTGAGGCGAGCAACCCCTGCGTGTACGGATGCGTCGGCTGCCCGAACAGGCGCTCGACCGTAGCCACTTCCTGGATCTTTCCACCGTACATGACGACGACCCGGCTGCACGTCTCCGCCACGACCGCGAGGTTGTGGGTGATGAGCAGCATCGCGGCGTCCGGCCGCCGCGCTTTCATCTCCAGGATCAGCTCGAGAATCTGGGCCTGGATCGTCACGTCAAGGGCCGTGGTCGGCTCGTCCGCGATCAGAAGATCAGGAGCGCATGCCAGCGCGATCGCGATCATGACGCGCTGCCGCATGCCACCCGAGAACTGATGCGGATAATCGTGCATCCGCAGCCTCGCTTCCGGAATCCCCACCTGGTCGAGAATCCGCACGGCTCGTTCGAACGCCTCGGCGCGAGACGGCGTCTCGTGCTGTTGCAGGACTTCCATGACCTGCACCCCGATGGTGAGCACCGGGTTCAGCGAGGACATCGGTTCCTGGAAGATCATGCTGATCTGCTTGCCCCGCACCCGGCGAATCTCGTCCCACGACAGCGTCAGCAGGTCCCGCTCCTTGAACCGCACCGTGCCGGCCACGATCTCACCCGGAGGATTCGGAATCAGCCGCAGCACGCTCAGCGCCGTCACGCTCTTGCCCGATCCAGACTCCCCCACCAACCCGAGCGTCTCGCCCGCGTAGATGTCGAGATCGACGCCATCGACGGCCTTCGCCGTCCCAGCTTCCGTCCGGAAGTAGGTCTTCAGGCCACGAATCTCGAGTAGAGGCGTAGGGGCCTTCCGTGAGAATTCCGTGAGCATTCCTTGTTCAGTCCGTGAGCATTCCGTGGAAATTCCGTGTCCGTTCCCGCCTTCGCCTCAACGCAGGCGGGAAAACTCTTTCGGGTCGAACGCTTCGCGAATCGCCTCGCCGACGAAGACGACCAGCAGGAGCGTGGCAAACACCGCACCCAATGGAAAGAACACGAGCCACCACTTCGTCAAGTTGTTCATGCCCTGTCCGATGAGCTCGCCCCAGCTCGGGGTCGGCGCCGGCAGCCCGAAACCGAGGAAGTCGAGCGCCACGAGCGAGCTGATGCCTCCCACGATCGCGAACGGCGCGAAGGAGACGACGGGCGTCAGGGCATTCGGCAGGATGTGCCTGAACATCACCGCCCGCTCGGACGCGCCCATGGCGATCGCGGCACCCACGTAATCCTTCGCCTTCTCCCGGTAGAACTCTCCCCGCACGTAGTACGTGATCCCCATCCAGCCGAACAGCGACAGGATGAAGATCAGCAGCCAGAACGACGGCTGCAGCAGCTGATGGCGGCCCGAAACGTACACCGGCACGACGATGGAGCTCACGATGATGATGGTGTAGAGGAACGGCAGCGACGACCAGATCTCGATCAGGCGCTGGCCGAGCATGTCCAGCTTTCCGCCGAAGTAGCCGAGCAGCGCGCCAATCGCGATCCCGGCGATGTAGCCGAACGTCGTCACGAAGAGCGCGAAGGAGAGCGAGACGTTGAACCCGTACGCCAGCCGGACGAAGACGTCCCGGCCACGATCGTCGGTTCCGAAGAGGTGTGCGCCGGACGGCGGGTGTGGCGGCACGCCTGGCAGCTCCAGGAGCGACTCGTTCGGTCCATACGGATACGGTGGCATCAGCACCCAGTTGCCCTCGTCGGCCTCGCTGAACTGTCGCTGCAGCGCACGATAATCTGGCTCGCCGACCGCGTCCTGACCGAACTCACCGGCGCCGCGGAAATGCAGCTGGGGAAAATACAGCCGTCCGTCGTACCGTACCGCCAGGGGCTGATTGTTGAGCAGGACCGGAAGCGCGAACGAGACCACGTACAGGCCGGCCACCAGCAGGAACGAGTAATGGCCTCGCTTCAGGCTCCGAAACTTTCGAAGTCTCCGCTGGACGATCGACTGCGAGCGAGAGGCCGGCCTTGCGGGCGCACTCATTGAAACCGAATCCGCGGGTCGACGACGGCGTAGATCATGTCGGAGAGGATGTTGCCCACCAGCATGAGGAGGCTGGAAATCACCAGGATCCCGAGCGCCACGGGGTAGTCACGCTGCAGAATGGAGGTGTACCCAAGGTAGCCCATCCCATCGATGTTGAACACACGTTCTATGAGGAACGACCCCGCGAGGATGAGGCTGAAGACGTGACCGAGTCCGGTAGCAATCGGAATGAGCGAGTTCCTGAGCGCGTGTCCGAAGATCACGCGCCGCTCGCTCAGCCCCTTCGCGAATGCCGTCCGGACGTAGTCCTGCCCGAGGTTTTCCATGAGCGAGTTCTTCGTGAGGATCGTCAACGTCGCGAACGACCCGACCATGTAGCACAGCACCGGCAAGAACATGTGATGCGCCTGCGCCCAGATCTTGCCGAAGAACCCCAGGTACTCCCAGTTGTCCGGTCGAAAGCCGCCGAGCGGGAACAGATCCCAGAAGCTCCCGCCGCCGAACAGGACGAGCAGCGCCGTCCCGAGCGCCCACCCTGGCACCGAGTAGCCCAGGAACACGGTGACGCTGCTCGCGACGTCGAACCCGGAGCCATGCCGCACAGCCTTCATGACGCCCAGCGGCACGCAGATCAGATAACTCAGGACGAACCCGACCATGCCCAGGAAGATTGACACCGGGAAGCGTGATTTGATCACGTCCCACACCGGGTCCTGATAAATGTACGACCGGCCCAGATCGAGCTGCACCACGTTCCACAGCCACTGCGCGTAGCGGATGTGCACCGGCTTGTCGAAGCCGTAGTACCGCCGCATCTCCTCGATCGCCTCTGCGGGCAACTCGACGTCGATGGCGGTACCGCTGGAGATGCCACCCCCCATCATCGCGGCCATCTTGAACTGCATGATCTGACGTTCGACGGGACCGCCCGGTACGAAGTGCATGATCACGAAGACGGCGAGCGTGATCCCGATGAACGTGGGAATGATGAGCAGGAAGCGCCGGAGGAAGTACCCGGTCATGCCGTCACTGGGTGTTGCCGGGCGTCACGGGACGACCCGCCTGATCCTGGGCGTAGTTCAGCCAGTAATCGTCCTCGGTCTCGCCCACTTCCAGCTGCACCGACGAATCGCGCATCGCCTCGGTGAGCTGCGCCTCCCGTTCCGGGTCGATCCACCAGAGGCTGGTGATGTCCCGATAGTCGCCGAATCTCGTCAACAGGCCTTCGGGTTGGCCGAACTTGTTCCAATACGCGATTCGCTGAAACGGGGCGACCCACAGGAGCACGTAGGGATACTCGTTCGCGAGGATGCCATCGATCTCTCGAATGGCTCCGACCCGCTCGTCGAGGTCGAACATGCGATCGTACTGCTCGCTGATCTCGTCGATCCGGGCGCTCTTCACACCCGTGATGTTGTTGTTGTTGTCCTGGTCGGCCAGCGAGGAATGATAGGACGTCTCGGGATTGGGAAACACCAGTCCGGTCCATGCCATCGACACGAGATCGAACTTCCGCTCCATCACCAGCTGAAACATCGTCTCCGGCGTGACGAGCCGAAGATTCAAGCCGATCCCCGCCTTGCGCAGATCCTCCTGATAGACCGTCATGAAGGGCTCAGATCCCTTGCTCTGGTACAAGAGCTCGATCGCCAGCGGTTGCCCGTTCTTCACCAGTCGGCCTTGCGAGTCGCGGCTGCTCCACCCGGCCTCGGCCAGCAGCGACAGCGCCTGTTCCGGGTCGTACGTGTTCACCGGGTTGTCCGGATTCTCGTACAGGCTCTTCGCGTAGTACGAGTTCTGAGGCTCGTACTCGCCATAGAACAGCTTCTCGATCAACTGGTCGCGGTTCAGCAAAAACGTGAGCGCCTTGCGCACGCGGATGTCGTCGAACGGCGCCTTCCGCATGTTGAAGGCGAGGCCCTGGATACCGTTCGGGTTGCTGTTGTAGATCTTCCGCTTCTGGACGGCGCCCTGCGTCACGCGATCGAAGTCCGTCTCCTCGATCCACATACGGGAGATGTTGACGAAGTAGTGATCCAGGTCACCCTTCTTGAACATCTCGAAGGCCAGGTTCTGGTCGCGCACGACGGTCTCGCGAATCGCGTCGAAGTTGTTCGTGCCGATGTTGCGCCGCTGGGCCTCGCCCCAGTAGTCCGACCGGCGCCGAATCGTGACCGACTTGCCCTTGTCGACCTCGTCTTCCGGCACGACGTACGGACCGGTTCCCGTGATCAGGCGGAAATTGTAGTCGCGAAGGTACGCCTCGCCGTCCACCTCCGCCAGCACATGCGCTGGCATGATGGGCATCGAAGCGGAGAAGTACAAGAAGTTGCGCCAGTTCAGGCTCTCACTCGTGACGCTCACGATGTACTGGCTCTCGGCCACCGGCGGCTCGAACTTGCTCCAGGTGATGCGATTCATCGGATCCTGGAGCCCCTCGTCCATCAAGAAGCTCCAGGTCGCTACGACATCGGCGGCCACAACCGGCTGACCGTCCGACCAGCGGGCGTTCGGGTCGAGTCGGTACCGGAATCTCAGCCTGTCGTCCGACACCTGCCAGTGCGTCGCCAGGACCGGCATGTACTCCAGGGTGGTTGGATGCAGTGTAAGCAGGGTCTCGTACACGAAGCCCGAGGTGAGAGCATTCAGCGCGGTGTTCGACTCCGGCCCGTGGATCCGCAGGGTCCCGGGAAAGTCGAGGACGTATTCGCGCAACATCCCGCCCTTGACGGCCCGTGGGTCGCCGACGAGAGGATAGTCGCCGTTCGTCTCCCAGCCCTCACCCGAGAAGCCGGCTCCCCCATCCTCCGCCGAGACGTCCGGATCGGCCCCTTCGTCAGCATTCGGGAACACGGGGTAGTCATTCTTGTCCAGCGACACCGCTCCGGAGTTCACCCTCCCAGACCCGGAATCGGGCTCCGGCCCCGGCGCAGCGCCGCCGCACGCGAGCGTCATGACGAGGGCGATAATCGAAATCGTACGAATCAGCACAAGGAGCCTCCGGGAAGCAGGGTCGAGATCTCATTGTAGCAACTGGTGTTCCATAACGTCCAAGTTCCGTTCGCACCGAGGATGAGTGTATCGTTGAGGCAGCATTGCTCACGCCCGCCACACCCATAGCGCGAATGACGCGAATGACGTGAAATGACGCGATCCGCATCAGACACACGCGACCGCATCCTGGGCGAGGAGTTCGAGCAGCTGCGCGAGCTACCCTACACGATCTGGCGGGAACTGGTCGGCACCTCGAAGATCAAGGCCATCCAGGGTCCCGACGGTCGAAACTACCGCGTGCAGGCGTCGCCGACCTGGTCCGACCCTCCATCCTCCGACGTGCTCGTGGTCGTGTCGCTTCGGTCGAGCGGCCGGTCGCTCGGTCACATCGAGCGCTCCTTTATCTCTCGAGCCAGCGAGGCGCCCTCGGCCTCCCTTCGACCCGTGGGCTCCACGGCGCCCCTCGAGACGCCCTCGAGGTCTCCGATTTTCGACCAGGACCCGGCAGGGCTCCCGAGGGCGCCTTCCCCTCCACGAGCCGAGCCCGCCCACGACCCCCTCGCCGACTGGCCACCACCGGATCTAGCCGTCGAACCGGCGACGTCGCACGCCGCCAGCCGGCCCGACACTGCGGTCCGCTCCGAAGAGGGAGTCTCCGGAACTGACGGAACTGATAACCCGAGCGTGGACATCGCGGCCGACCTGGACGCGTGGGCCTCGGGCGCCACGGACCCCGGAGACTCCGACCCGGCGCCCACCGAGTGGCCGGACCCGCTCAAGGATTGGGAGACGGACTTCGACGACGGGGAGCCGGCCTCGGACGCTGGTGACAAGCCGCCGGTCGCGCGGCTCAAGGACGCGTTTACTCGATCACCGCGCTGAGGCGGCGTCGGGTGGTGCACCGTCGGCGGCCGCCTGGCCCAGGCCGGCCAGCGCCTTGGCCACGTGGACGTACTCCGCGTAGCGTGCCTGGTATCGCTCGAGTTTCTCCCGCTCGATGGCTTCCAGCCGAGCCTTGCCGAGCGACGTCTGCAGCTGTCCCTGCTCCTCCAGTTCCTGCTCGGCGACCGACGCCCTCAGCTTGTAGTCGAAGTCGTGCGAGCGCTCCCAGGCGAGCCAGTCCGCGGTGCAGCGGTCGTGCGCATCCTGTAGCTGTCCTGTCGTGAACGGAAACGTTCCGCCAACGGCACCATCCAGCTCGGCAAAGGCGTCGGGAAAGAGTCTGCGGGCGCCGCTCGCCAGCGGATACCAGACGAGTAACCGCCGCGGATCTTCGCGCACGTGCTCGATGGCCGGGGCGAAGGTGGACAACAGATGGGTCACGGCGGCGTCGCGGCGTCGCCGACGCAGCTCGACCACGATGGATCTGAGTCCCACAGCCAGGATGACGCCGATGACGACGCCGAGGGCGGTGGCGAGCGGCGTGACGGCGAGTGCAGTGCCCACGTGAGTGCGTACGGTCGGTCAGTAGGTCAGCACCGAGAAGATATTTTCCGACTCGAGTCGCGCGCGCCCCTTGAGGTCGGCGAGCTCGATCAGAAAGGTCAGGCCGTGAACGCGTCCGCCCTGTCGTTTGACCAGGTCGACGGTGGCGGCTGCCGTGCCACCGGTCGCGAGGAGGTCGTCGACGATGAGGATTCGCTGCCCCTTCTCGACGGCATCGGCATGCATCTCGAGGCTGTCGCTGCCGTACTCCAGCTCGTATGTCACACTGACCGTTGTCGATGGTAGCTTGCCGGCCTTTCGCACCGGTACGAAGCCGACGCCGAGCCGATCGGCCACGGGAACGCCCAGGATGAACCCGCGGCTCTCGATGCCGACGACGAGATCGATCGGCTCGCCGTAGTGAGGCCGCGCCATGCTCTCGATCGCAAGCTTCAAACCCTCGCGGTCGCGGAGCAACGTCGTGATGTCATAAAACAAGATGCCAGGCTTCGGAAAGTCTGGCACGCCCCTGATCTTCGACTTCAACGCTTCCATCCAACACCTCGAACCAAAACCTCGAGCAGTGCCTCGAGCCGCCGGGCGACGCGCGACCGCGGCAGTCGCCCGGTGCACCGTGTCACATCCGGATGTGAAACTCCGTGAACCCACCGACCGCCGCGGGCTCAACATCGACCGTCGTCACCCGCGCGCCCGGCGGTCCGTTGTGAATCGCGCGTTCGAAACGCTCGACCGATTCACGATCGCCCTCCACACTCGCCTCCACGCGCCCGTCGGGCAGGTTGGTCACGTAGCCACACAGCCCCTCGCGACGCGCGAGGTCCTCGGTGAAAAAGCGGAATCCCACCGCCTGCACCCGCCCCGCGATCAGATACCGCCGCGCGACTATCATCTATCATGGACTCGTTCGGCGCATGCGGACGATGATTATAGTCGAGAACCACGGAGCCTCGGGTCGCGCGACCGGAGCGCTCGACGCCGCCGTTGACAGCACCATCGTTGTCTCGCTAGGCTCCTGGGGCGACGCGCACTCCACCGACGCCGACACACGCACTCGCCCGCTTCGGCCAGCCACCGGAAACGGCGTTCGATCTGCGGTGGTTGTCGGAGTTCGAACACGCTCGATGGCGAGCGTATCTCCCATGGTAAACATCACGACCGCCCAGTACCCGCACGCCACCGAGGCCCAGTGGACGCGGTCCAGGCGCGCCTGGACGATCGGGTTGGCGCTCAGCGTCCTCCTGATCGCCTCGCCCACCGCCGCGCAGCAGGCGCCGCAGCCGATCGGTCGCTTCGTGGTGGACGTCCGCGCCTCGTTCCCGTTCTACCCTCACGATGCGGAGATCGCGAGTCTCGTCGGCGCGGCTGACATCATCGAGCTGACCTCGCGGGGCCAAGGCCTGACACTGGGCGGGCACTGGTATCCGTTTCGCTGGGGGCCGGTCACGTTCGGCATCGGCGGCGAATACTTCGTCTCGCGCGGTAGCCGATCGCCCAGCGAGGAGGAGCTGGCTGCCCAGACCTTCGTGGTCCCGCCCATCGAGACTCGCGTCAGGGCCTTCTCTCCACAGATCTCGTTCAACTTCGGGTCACGTCAGGGCTGGAGTTACTTCAGTGGCGGGGTCGGAAACGCCACGCTGACGGTCCGACCGCAGGGCATCGCGCCAGGGCCGGACCCCGACCCGGCGGCGCGGACATTCAACTACGGCGGCGGGGCCCGATGGTTCAACACGCAGCACGTGGCGTTCACGCTGGACATGCGTATCTTCGCCATGAACCCGGTCATCAACGATGCCGGGGGACTCGTGCTGCCACGAACCACCGTGATCGTGCTGAACGTCGGGATCGCCTTCAAATGACGGCGCCGGTCACGCACCAGATCTCAGGCAACTGACGACGGCTCGACGCTCGACATGCGCTCGAGCGCGAGCATCAGGGCGTGCGTCCCCTTCTGCCCGTGCCCCTGGGCCCGGGTGGCCTGATAGAGCTGGTGCACGAGCGCCAGCCCGGGCAACGACAGCCCCATGCGCGCCGCCTCGTCGAGCGCGATGCCCATGTCCTTGATGAAGTGCTCGACGAAGAACCCGGGATCGAAGTTGCGCTTGAGGACACGCGGCGCGAGGTTCGTCAGCGTCCAGCAGCCGGCGGCACCACCGCCGATCGCGGCCAGCATGCCCTCGAGGTCGAGGCCCGCCTTGTAGCCGTACAGCAGGCTCTCGCACACGCCGATCATCGTGCCGGCGATGACGATCTGGTTGCACATCTTGGTGTGCTGACCCGACCCGGCCCCGCCGAGATACTGCAGGTTCTTGCCCATGACCTCGAACAGGGGCCGGATCGCGTCGACGATCTCTCCGTCTCCGCCGATCATGATCGACAGCGTCGCGTTCCGGGCGCCGACGTCTCCGCCGGACACCGGTGCGTCGACGGTCGAGACCCCCTTCGACGAGCCGGCCTCGTAGATCTGCTGCGCGAGGCGTGGTTCGGTCGTCGTCATGTCGACGAGTACGCTACCCGCGCTGGCGCCGGCCAGCAGGCCGTCGGTCCCCAGGAACACCTCGCGCACGTCGGCAGGAAATCCGACGATCGCGAACGTGACGTCCGACGCGTCGGCCACCCCTCGCGGCGTGTCGGCCCACGTCGCACCCTTGTCGAGCAGAGGCTGCGCCTTGCGCTTCGTTCGACTGTGCACGGTCACGCCGTAGCCCTGGTCGACGATGTGTCCGCACATCGAGAGGCCCATGACGCCCGTGCCGACCCAGCCGACCCGCGTCGTCGACGTCACTTTCATCTGATGCTGAGTTCCCATAGTGCTGGATTGTCGGAGTTCATGGCCCGGCAGTCAATGACGAGGCGAAGCATCGACCAGTTGCAGCACCATCATCGAGCGCCCCAGAATGGCGATCCGATCGAGCGCGCCATGGGTGGCGGAGGCTTCTGGCGGCACGGTCCGGTCGGTGGCCAGGACGGGCACCCACCGGCCAAGCAGCGGCTGGTCGGGAATCACGAACGTCTGTGGCTCGTGGTGGGCGTTGAACAGTAGGTAGAAGCAATCATCGACGATGCGCTCGCCGCGCGGGTCGAGGCTCGGAATGGCTCGCCCGTTCAGGAACACGCCCAGGGACTTCGCCGCATCGTGGCCCCAGTTGTCCTCTTCCATCTCGAGCCCCCCGGCAGTAAACCAGGCGATGTCGGTGGCATCCGAACCATGAATCGGCCGGCCAATGAACCACCGTCGCCGTCTGAACACCGGGTGCGCGTGGAACAGCCGAATGACCTGCTGGGTGAAGGCGAGCAGGCCGCGGTCCGCCCGCTCCCAGTCGATCCACGACAGCTCGTTGTCCTGATTGTAGGCGTTGTTGTTCCCCGACTGGGTCCGACCCATCTCGTCGCCCGCCAGGAGCATGGGAATGCCCTGCGACAGCAGCAGCGTCGCGAGCAAGTTGCGCTGCTGACGGGCTCGTAGCGCTCGCACCTCCGGGTCATCGGTCGGACCCTCGACTCCACCGTTCCAGGATCGGTTGTCGTCGGTGCCGTCGCGGTTGTACTCGCCGTTGGCCTCGTTGTGCTTCTCGTTGTACGAGACGAGGTCCCGCAGCGTGAAGCCATCGTGAGCGGTCACGAAGTTCACGCTCGCATACGGCCGCCGGCCGTTCGAGGCATACAGATCGGAGCTGCCGGTCAGTCGGTACGCGAACTCGCCGAGGGTACGGTCGGCACCCCGCCAGAAATCTCGCACGGTGTCGCGGAACTTGCCGTTCCACTCCGACCAGAGCGGCGGGAAGTTGCCCACCTGATACCCGCCTTCACCGACATCCCACGGCTCGGCGATCAACTTGATCTGACTGACGATGGGATCCTGCTGAATGATGTCGAAGAACGCGGAGAGCCGGTCGACCGCGTGCAGCTCGCGCGCCAGCGTCGCGGCCAGATCGAAGCGAAACCCGTCCACGTGCATCTCGGTCATCCAGTACCGCAGCGAGTCCATCATGAGTTGCAGCACGTGGGGATGCCGCATGTTCAGGGTGTTGCCCGTCCCGGTGTAGTCGACGTACCGCCGCTGGTCGTTCGGGTCCAACCGGTAGTAGGCCGCGTTGTCGAGACCCTTGAAGCCAAGCGTGGGCCCCAGGTGATTGCCCTCGGCCGTGTGGTTGTACACGACGTCGAGAATGACCTCGATACCCGCCGTGTGCAGGGCGCGCACCATCTGCTTGAACTCGGACACCTGCTGGCCCCGGCTGCCCGCGCTCGCGTACTCGTCGTGCGGCGCCAGGTACCCTATCGAGTTGTAACCCCAGTAGTTGCGCAGCCCCCGCTGGTCGAGCGCGGCGTCGTGCACGAACTGGTGCACCGGCATCAGCTCGACCGCGGTGACGCCCAGACCCGTGAGGTGGTCGACCGCCGCTGGATGCGCCAGCCCGAGGTAGGTACCACGCAGCTCCTGGGGGATGTCCGGATGGAGCCGGGTGAACCCCTTCACGTGCAACTCGTAGATCACGGACTCGTGCAGCGGGGTCCGCAATGGGCGATCCGATCCCCACTCGAACGATGGGTCGATCACGACCGCCCGAGGCATGAACGGCCCGCTGTCCCTATCGTCTTGCCCGCCCTCCGGATCGTCGAACCGGTGTCCATACACGGCGGGGTCCCAGCGGATCCGACCCTCGAGTGACTTGGCGTATGGATCGAGTAGCAACTTCCGCGGGTTGCAGCGATGGCCGGCGGCCGGATCCCACGGGCCGTGCACGCGATACCCGTAGCGCTGACCCGGGTCCACGCCCGGCACGTATCCGTGGTGGTTGAATGCCGTGACCTCGGGTAGCGGGAGCCGCACCTCGCCGCCCTCGTCGTCGAACAGGCACAACTCGACCGATTCGGCGACCTCCGAGAAGACCGAAAAGTTCGTGCCCGCGCCGTCGTACGTGGCGCCCAGAGGGTAGGGTTGACCCGGCCAGATCGTCATGCGACCTCGTCCTCGCCCGGCATCAGACCGTCGACAGTCGCTGCGCGGCGGCGCGATCCACGAGCCAAATGACCTCACCGTCGGTCGGCTGCACGACTTGCGCCGGCCGAAGTCCTGCCTCGATCGGCTCCTCCAGCACGTCACGAAGCGCGTCGGCCTTGTCTTGCCCCAGCACGAGGAAGAGTACGGCCCGCGCGGCGTTCAGGACGATTGGACTGAGCGTGATCCGGTGTGTCCCCAGCTTCTCGACCCATGTGGCGACGACGAGACGGTGACCCTCGTGGACCGCATCGGAACCGGGGAAGAGGGATGCGGTGTGGGCATCGGGACCCAGACCAAGAAGGATCAGATCGAAGCGCGGCACCTCGCCCGGCGCGAGCTCGAAGACGCTCCGTAGGACAGCCGCATAGGCGTCAGCCGCCGCGCTCGGATCCGCCTCCCCACGCATTCGATGAACCCGATCGGGCGGGATCGGTGCACGAGACAGGAGCCCACGGCGCGCCGAGCCGTAGTTGCTGTCGGGGTGATCGGGTGGCACCGGTCGCTCATCGCCCCAGAAGACCTCCAGCTGTGACCACGGAACACCTCCGCTCGAGCCCTGCGGAGTACACAGCGACTCGTACACCAGGTCGGGGGACCGACCGCCGGAGAGCGCCACGGTGAACCGGCCGCGTGCCTCGACCGCCGCGCGCGCGCGCACCCGAAACTCGTCCGCCGCCGCGCGCGCCACGTCGTCTGCGCGGTCGAACACGGTGAGCCGTCGATCCGGCTGAGTCGTCATCCGACCGGTGAATCAGCTCGACAGATCACGGCAGCGTCGGCCGTCGCGCGCGAGCAACTCCAGCGCTTCCGCGGGGCCATCCGAGCCGGCCGCGTAGTTCGGGAACTGGCGGGGCGGAAGCGCCTTCCAGACGTCCAGAATGGGCGTGACGACTCGCCACCCAGCCTCGACCATGTCAGCTCGTTGGAACAGTGTCGCGTCGCCCGTCATGCAGTCGTAGAGCAGCCGCTCGTATCCGGTGCTCGAGGTGGCGCCGAAGTAGTCCGAGTACGCAAAGTCCATGTCGACCGATCCGAGGCGCACGATCGGGCCCGGCGTCTTGGCGCCGAAGCTGAGCGAGATGCCCTCTTCAGGCTGGATATTGATCACCAGCCGATTCGGCGTGAGCTGGTCGACCGGCGTATCGCGAAACAAGACGAACGGCGCTTGCTTGAACTGAATCGCGATCTCGGTGACTCGACGCGGCAGTCGCTTGCCGGTGCGCAAGTAGAACGGCACGTCCGCCCAGCGCCAGTTGTCGATCAGAAGCTTCAGGGCGACGAACGTCTCCGTGCTGGAGTCTGGGGCCACGTTGGACTCCTGCCGGTAGCCGGGCGCCTGGGTGTCGCCTCCCGATCCCGCTCCATACTGGCCCCGGACGGTCCGGCTGAGGACCTCCTCCGGCGTCAGCGGCTGGACGGCGTGCAGGATCTTGGCCTGCTCGTCCCGCACCGCGTCAGCGTCGAACGAGATGGGCGGCTCCATGGCCGTCAGGCTCACCAGCTGGAACAGATGGTTGGGTACCATGTCGCGCAGCGCGCCGGAGTCCTCGTAGTATCCACCGCGGTCCTCGACTCCCACCGTCTCCGCCGCCGTGATCTGCACGTGGTCGATGTAGCGACGATTCCAGATCGGCTCGAAAATCCCGTTGGCAAACCGGAAGACCAAGAGGTTCTGGACCGTCTCCTTCCCCAGGTAGTGATCGATGCGATAGATCTGGCGCTCGTGAAGCACCTCGGTGATCTGCGCGTTCAGTCGTCGGGCCGACTCGAGGTCGCGGCCGAACGGCTTCTCGATCACGACGCGCCGCCAGCGCCCCTCTTCCTCGCGCGCCAGTCCCGCGCGCCCGAGTTGCTGGACGACGGTTGCGAAATGAGACGGCGCGGTCGCCAGGTAATAGAAGTAGTTGCCCGCCGTGCCGTGCCGCTCGTCGATCTGCTCGAGCAGGTTGCGCAGGCCGGCGTACGTCTCGGGATCGGCGGCGTCGCCGCGATGGTAGTAGAGCCGTTCCTCGAGCCAGCGCCACAGTCCGGGGTCGACGGGGCCCGTCGCAAACTCTTGCAGGTCGCCTCCGATCCGCTCGCGAAACGCGGCCGTGCTCATCTCGCGTCGCGAGATGCCGACGACGGCGAAGCCCTCCGGAAGGAGCCCCTGACTCGCCAGGTTGTACAGCGCGGGGATCAACTTCCGTTTCGTCAGATCCCCCGCCCCGCCAAAGATCACCATGACCGCCGGCGACCCGGCCTGGTCGGGCTGCTCGGGCCTGCTGGCTACCTCGTCCGTCATTGATGCGTCTCCCGCCTCACCCACTCCGCAGCCGTCCCCGCGGGAACCACCGACCCAACTCACCCACCGGTCGGTCGCTCGACGTGGCCGCCGAATTTGTGCCGCATGGCCGAGAGCACCTTCTCGGCGAATGTATGGTCCTGGCGCGAGCGGAATCGCGCGTAGAGCGCGGCCGACAGCACGTCCGCCGGCACCGCCTCCTCGATCGCGGTCATGATCGTCCAACGTCCCTCGCCGGAATCCTGGACGTACCCGGTGTAGTCGGCGAGATCCGGCTGCTCGAGCAACGCCGTGGCCGTGAGATCGAGCAGCCACGAGGCGACGACGCTACCTCGACGCCACACCTCCGCGACGTCGGCCAGGTCGAGGTCGTACCGGATATCCTCCGGAACGTCCGGATTGCCCGCGTTCCGTAGGATGTCGAAGCCTTCGGCGTATGCCTGCATGAGGCCGTACTCGATGCCGTTGTGGACCATCTTGACGAAGTGCCCGGCACCCGCCGGGCCGCAGTGCACGTATCCCTCCTCCGCGGTTCCGCCTTTGGCGTCCCGACCCTCCGTGCGGTCGATCGTGCCGCGGCCCGGCGCGAGCGTACGAAACAACGGACCGAGCCGAGACACCTGGTCCGGCCCGCCTCCGATCATGAGGCTGTAACCCCGATCGCGACCCCACACGCCGCCGCTGGTACCTACGTCGACGAAATCGATACCGCGCTCACCCAGGAGCTTCGCATGCGCCACATCGTCCTTGAAATAGGTGTTCCCTCCATCGATCACCACGTCCCCGGCTTCGAGACACGAGCCGAGCGCCTCGACCGTCTTCGCCGTCGGGGCGCCGGCCGGGACCATGACCCAGACCGCGCGCGGCGGCGCGAGCGCCGCCGCAAACTCCTCGAGGGACGCGGCACCGCGCGCACCCTCACCGACGAGGGTGGCGACGTTGTCCGGGCTCAAATCGTAGACGACACACTCGTGGCCACCGTCCATGAGACGCCGTACCATGTTGGCGCCCATGCGGCCGAGGCCGATCATTCCAAGCTGCATGTAAACCCCTCTGCGTCCGTTGACCTACCGATCCGAGGCCAAGCCGTCGGTGATGATCCGAAGCAGTCGCGCCAGGCCAGCTTGCACATCTGGTCCGAGATGCACTCGCAGCGCACGGCGACCGCGCGCGGCGAGTACCTCGAGGTCGCCGCGTGCCTGCGCAGCCTTCACGATCCCGAAGCTGTACTGCTGCCCCGGCACCTGCACGTCGTCGGCATCATCGCACGTGATCTGCAGGAACACCCCGGAGTTGGGTCCACCCTTGTACGCCTGGCCAGTCGAGTGCAGGAAACGCGGACCGAAGCCCAGGCAGGTTACCACGCGTGCCGCGTCCCGCACGGCGTGCCGAATCTCCTGCAACAGTTCTCGGTGGCGCTCGGTCATGTCGACGTACGCCAGCAGGCCGAAGTAGTCGCCGTCGGCCAGCCGCCGCACGTGCGCCCGGACTGCCGCCTCGACCGTCAGATCGCCGTTCACCGCCCCGCGAAGGGCGTCGGTATTTCGAGGATCGGCGAACAGCGTCAGCGGGCCGTCTGTCGTGAGGGGCTCCTCGACTGGCAGCGCACCCCGCCTCTCGTACTCCTCCGTCAGAGAACGAGTGGCAACCTTGCTGGCCTCGACGTCTGGCTGATCGAACGGGTTGATCTCGAGAATCGATCCGGCGACGGCCGTAGCGAACTCCCAGCGGAAGAACTCGCGCCCGAGGTCGTACGGATCGCGCAGGCCAATTCGCACCACCGGATGGCCAGCCGCCTCCAGGCGATCCATCGCAAGCCCCTGGGCCGCGTCAGGCTCGTCCTCCAGACGCAAATAGACGAACACCCGATCTCGGCCATACACCTCCGGTGGCCCCACGCGCTCACCGTCCGAGGGAATCAGTCCACGGCCATGCTTCCCCGTGGACTCGGCTAGCAGTTGTTCGAGCCACGCACCCAGGTCCCAGATCCCGGGCGACGTGGCGATCGTCACCTTGTCGCGCCGCCGCAGCGCCGCCAGTCCGAGCACCAGACCGAGCCGTAGACCCGGGTTGTCCGACACGAGCACTGCGGGGGCGCACGCCTGCGCCATCTCCTGGGCGCGCTCGAGCAGTCGGCGAACGTCGAGGCCCATCACCGCGGCGGGAACCAGTCCGAAGTGGGACAGCGCCGAATAGCGCCCCCCGATGCTCGGCACGCCGGCCAGAATCTGAGCGAACCCGTCGCGGCGAGCCACCTCCTCGAGCTTCGATCCAGGATCGGTGACGGCGATGAACTGCCGGCCGGCCTTATCGCCCACCCGCGCACGCACACGATCGAAGAAGTACTGCGCGAAGATGTTCGGCTCCAGGGTGTTGCCCGACTTGCTCGAGACGATGAACAGCGTGCGATCGAGATCGAGGCGCTGGTGAACGCGTCGCACCTGCGCAGGGTCGGTCGAGTCCAGCACGTGCAGGTCGGGGAAGCCCGCGATGCGGCCCCAGGTCATCCGCAGGACCTCGGGACACATACTGGAACCGCCCATACCAAGAACGATCGCGTGGGTGAATCCTTCGTCCCGCGCCCCCCGACCGATCTTCTCGAGTTCCCCGACGAGGCCGAGTTGCGATTCGGCGATGCGTAGCCAGCCGAGCCAGCGGCTCTCGTCCGCGCCCGTCCAGAGGCTGGCATCTGCATCCCACAGGCGCTGGACCTTGTCATTCGTGCGCCAGTCGGACATCGCCGCCTCGACATCGGCCTCCAGCTCACCGGGCAGCCGCGCGGTGAAGAGCTGGTTCTGCGAGTTCATCGATCTCCGCCTTTCGTGCGTCCGGTCGTGCGTCCGGACACGGATAGTCGTCGCGCCAGGACCGTCTACCCTATCGCCGTCGCCCGGAACGTCGGGTTCCCGCCACGCGTCCTAGTTGACGACACCACGCACCGCGCACCGTGCAAAGGACGACGTCGGCGACGCGTCGAACGCGAATGGTATTATGACTGCTTCGTGTGCCTGCATTGATCGCACCTGAGGAACTCCGCATCGAATGGCCATGCCTTTCGCCAGCCCCGCTGCCCGCCTCGCGTGCGTCGTCGGCATAGGAGCCACGCTGCTCGCGATGCCCGGGGTGGCGCGCGCCCAGTCGCAGGCTCAGACGCCCGAGACTCGCCAGGAGATTCTGCTCCAGGAGCGGCAGGCGAAGGCTCAGAAGCTCGCTCCGGAGGACCTGTCGACCTGGGAGGCGAGGCTGCTCCGACTCCAGAAGGGGCATTTTCCACAGAGCCTCTTCGCGCCATCGAACGGCGTGTTTCCCATGATCGGTGGCCTGCCGCCCGGTTCGGGCTTCGTGCTCGGCGCCGGCATGGTGCAAGGGGCGACGAGCGAGCGGCTCCGCTTCAGTCTCGCAGGTCGTGTGTCCCTGACGGCCTACAAGTCGCTCGACGCTCAGGCCGTCTTTCCAACCCCTGCCAGCAGACTCCCGTTCCGAGTGGAGGTCGACCTCGGGTACAGAGACCTCCGATCGGTGAGCTTCTTCGGGCTCGGCAACGACTCGAGTCCTGACAACCGGACGAGCTACGGGTTCGAGAGCCGACGGGCCGACCTGGCGCTGGCGCTCGACCCGCACCCGATGCTGGAACTCGGCGTTCGGGGCGCGTTCCTCAATGGCAACCTGGGCCCGGGCGCACGCTCCCCCTCGTTCGGAGAGCGGTTCGTCGCCGCGGAAGTTCCCGGCTCGATCGAGCAGCCCGAGTTCGTGATCTACGGCGGACATCTGGGCCTGAAGCTTCGCGACCGTGCCCTGCGATCGACCGGCGTCACCCTGCTGTTCGACGGAAAGCGCTATAACGGACGCGACCACAGCGGGTTCGACTTCACACGGGTCGCCGGCGAGGTGCAGGCGCACGTCCCTCTCGGCCATCGAAACCGGATGCTCGCGTTCCGATTCCGCACGTCACACGCGGTCGCAGACTCGGGCAGCGAGGTTCCGGTCTACCTGATGGAGACCATCGGCGGCGCCAACACGATTCGGGGTCTCCCGGAGTACCGGTATCGCGACAGCCGCAACGTCGTCATGAACCTCGAGTACCGCTGGGAGGTCTGGAACTACATGGACTTCGTCCTCTTCGGCGATGCCGGCAAGGTCTTCGCCGAGGCTCGCCAGTTCGACCTGTCCGATCTGCAGGCCAGTTACGGATTCGGCATCCGGACGTTCTTTCCGGGCGGCGGTGTCCTGCGGATCGACCTCGCTCGTAGCCACGAAGGCATCAAGCTCCACATCGGCGGGGGGCCGAGCTTCTAGTGAACTGGTCTGCCATTCGTCGGGGTCTCGCAATGCTCGTCACCACGGCGGCGCTGCTGGCCATCGTCGTGGTGGCGGCGCGCGCGGCAGGTCCCAAGTTCTATCCTGACGACCCGCTGCTGAGCGACAACGACCAACTCGACACGCCAGCGCAGCCGAGCGAAGTCGAACTCAGTGATTTGTTCGACCGCTTCGGCCACATTTTTGCGACCCCCGGCTCGTCCGAATCGGTGGAAGCGCTGAACGTCAATACGCTCGACGAGGTGCCCGATTCCTCCTGGTTCACGAATCGTCACGGCTTGGCACGGATGTCGATTGACGAGCTCGTGCGCGGCCCGAACACCGTCGAAGCGCCCGACACCACGCAGCCGTGGCAGATCTTCAAGAGCAAGAGTCAAGGCTTGACGCCCGGATTCGAGATCACAGATGGGCAGGGCGACCGCTACATCATCAAGTTCGATCCGGCCGAGGGCCCCGAGCTCAGCTCCGGCGCCGAGCTGATTTCGACGAAGATCTTCTACGCGCTCGGCTACAACACCCCCGAAAACCACGTTGCGAGGTTTCACCCGGACCGGCTCGAGATTATGCCGGGCACGACGGTGGAAGACGAGTTCGGCAACGTGCTGCCGCTGACGACGGCTCGACTTCGACGCCTGCTGCGGGACGTGCCGCGGCTGCCGGACGGCCGCATGCGCCTCACCGCGTCGAAGTATCTCGACGGCGTCCCGATCGGTCCATTCCGCTACTTCGGGACGCGCAGCGACGACCCGAACGACGTGATCCCACACGAGCATCGCCGCGAGCTCCGCGGGCTGCGCGTGTTCTCCGCCTGGCTGAATCACGACGACACTCGTGCGCACAACACGCAGGATGCCTGGGTCGAGCAGGACGATCGACATTTCGTCCGCCACCATCTGCTCGACTTCGGGTCGACGCTGGGCAGCGGCAGCATCGAGGCCCAACTGCCCTGGCTCGGCTACAACTACTGGCTCGACCTCGACCTGGTCAAGCACAACATTCGCACGTTCGGCTTCAGCACGCCGGCGTACCACAAGATCGAATTTCGCGAGTTTCCCTCGATCGGTCGCATCGAAGCGGACGCGTACGAGCCGCACGCGTGGAGGAACGACTATCCGAACCCGGCGTTCGTCCGGATGACGAACCGCGACGCGTTCTGGGCAGCCAAGATCCTCATGACCTTCACGCCCGAGGAGTTGCGCGCGATCGTCGATACCGCCGAGTTCAGCGATCCCGAGGCCGCGGCCTACCTTCACGACGTCATCGTCAAGCGGCAGCGGAAGACGGCCGGCTATTACCTCACTCGGATCAATCCGCTCGACCGGTTCGAGGTCACCGCCGACGGCCTGGCATTCGTGAACGTCGCCGAGGCCCACGACTTGGTGTCTCCGGGCACGACGTACCGTGCATCCTGGTCGGTCTACGACAACGCGACCGGCTCGACCACGTCACTCGGCGAAATCCGGACGCTGTCGACGCCCCTGCTCCCGCTGCCCTCGGCACGGCCGACCGGTGCGGCCGCCGATCGCTTCTTGATGGCCGAGGTTCGCTCACTCAACGAGACACATCCCAGCTGGAACGAACCGGTTCGCGTCTACCTGCGGCCCGCCGGTGCGAGCTTCGAGGTCGTCGGCATCGAGCGCGAGTAGTAGCGACCAGACCATGCACGTCAACAGGTCCGGGAGACCCACGGCACCACGCTTGATGACCGTCCTCCTGTGCCTGCTCGTTCTCACATCCGCGCCACATGCGGATCGCTTGGCAGATCGGCGGGTGGCCGATCAAGCCGGTTCGACCGATCTGGATGGCCTGAGCGACGCGCTGGAGGCTCTGGCCGCGCAGGTGAGCCCCGCCGTCGTGCAGATCTTCACGACAGCGCAGTCCCCCGGCCAGGGACTCGTCCCTTCGACCGGCGCCCTCGTCACCACCGAGCGTGGCAGCGGCTCCGGAGTCATCGTCGCCGACGTCGTGCCGCAGGGTCCCGCAGATCTCGCTGGCCTGCGGGTCGGCGACATCGTGCTGCAGATGAACGGCAAGCCGATGGAGAACGCCAGGCAGCTCCTGGTGAATCTGTACCCGCGGGCCGTTGCCGAAACCGTGACCCTCGACGTCCTTCGCGACGACCTCCCGCTGCGCTTCGAGGTGACCGTCGTCGAGCAACCCGGAGATCCGCGGCAACTCGAGGCACTGGCGGATCCCGCACGACATCTCGTGTCGCGGCTCGGGATCCTTGCGTTCTCGCTCGATCCGGCCGTTGCTCGATGGCTTCCACCCGTCCGATTCGCCGCCAGCGTCGTAGTCGCCGCCACGGCCGCCGACGGCGCCGCGGCCCGAGTGGGTGGATTCGCGCCGGGCGACGCGATCTACGCCATCAACGGCCAGCGGATTCACGATCTGGAAGAGCTACGCACGCAGCTGTCGAGCTTCGCGCGTGGCGCGACGCTCGTCGTGCAGCTCGAACGTCGCTCACGGTTACGCTACCTGACGTTCGTGATTGACTGAGATCGACCTCGAGCAGGCGGCTCCAGCCCGCCAGCGACAGCGGTCTCATTCGTAAGGAGGAGGCAGATGCACCGCACGACGCCGTTCGGCCCCGTGATGACAATGATGACAATGATGGCCATGGCGACGGTGACGGCGACGGTGATGGCGGCGACCCTCGTGCCCAGCACGCCCAGCATGCTTAGCACGCCCAGCGTCGCGCACACCCCGGCTTCGGCACGGCAGGTCGAAGCGGGTGGTGACGACCACGAGCGCGCCATTCGAGACACGATCGAGGACTTCCTCCAAAGGCTAGGCGACCGCCAGCTCGAGACGTTGGCGGCCGACTTCACCGATACCGCCCTCATCGTCGTCAGCCGGAAGCGGGATGGCTCGTTCAGCAATTCGACCCAGACAGCCGCCGACTGGCTGGCGCGCATGCGATCGAGCACCGGCGGCCAGCCATTCCGCGAGCCGATCTCGAACGTGCAGATCAGCGTTGACAGCGGTACGCTGGCCCACGTGCGCGCCGATTTCGAGATCGTGCGCGATGGGGAGACGCTCGCTTCAGGGGTCGACCATTTCACGCTGGTCCTCGAGCCCGATGGCTGGAAGATTGCCGTCGTCGCATACACGTCGATTCCCCGACCGTAGGCATGGTGGTCAGCCTCGATGTCCAGCCGACTCGAATTCTCGCGTGGCGACGCACCGCTGGCGTCGTGCTCCGTCTCGCGCTGCTGGCGTCATTCGCCGGCACCGCCAGCTGTGCGGGCCCCGTGACTACGCAGACGGATGCGACGACGCCCAAGGTGCTGGTCGCGCATCGGGGCGCCTCCGCCTACGCGCCCGAGCACACCCTGGCCGCCTATCGCCTCGCGCTCGAACAAGGCGCCGACTTCGTCGAGCAGGACCTGGGCGTCACGCGAGATGGCGTGCTGGTGTGCCTCCACGACCTGAGCCTCGAGCGAACGACGGACGTCGAGGACCGCTTTCCAGAGCGGTTCACGGAGGTCGACGTCCGCGGTCAGACCCAACGCATGTGGCTCGTCGGCGATTTCACCCTCGACGAGATCAAGCAACTCGATGCGGGCAGCTGGTTCGACCCACGCTTCGCCGGCGAGCGCGTCCCCACGTGGCAGGAGGCAATCGACCTCGTGCGAGGCCGGGCAGGCCTCTATCCCGAGCTGAAGTCACCTGCGGTGTACCGCGACCGGGGAATCGACCAGGTCGCGCTCGTGACCGACGTACTGGTCCGCAACGGCCTCGACCGCGCGGGCGCCGATCCGACCACACCGATCATCCTGCAGTCGTTCGACGAGGCCGCCCTGCGGGACCTGGCCACCGCGCTGTCTGACCTACCGCGGGTGTTTCTCTTCGGTGGAACCGCAGCGGAACCCTGGACGTCATCGGCAGGCGTCAAAACGATCGCGGAGTTCGCAACAGGCATCGGCCCGGCGAAGGGCCTGGTGGAGCGCGTGCCGCAACTCGTGCAGTGGGCGCACGACGCCGGCCTCACCGTCACGCCGTACACCTTCCGGGCCAGCGACACCGGTCGGTTCCCGTCCGTTCGAGATGAGATGCGCCACTTTCTCTTCACGCTCGGGGTCGACGCGCTGTTCACCGACAATCCGGACGAGTTTCCGCGGCAACCGTAGCCCTGGCCCGACCGGCTCCGAACCGGGCTCCTCTCACGCCGTCGCTTCGGCCTGGACCGGATTCTCCAGTCGGCCAATCGTCTCGATCTCGATTACCACGCGGTCGCCGGCCTTCAGGAACACCTGGGGGTCCCTGGCGAAGCCCACGCCCTGGGGCGTGCCGGTCAGCACGACCATGCCGGGCAGCAGGGTCGTACTCTCGCTCAGGAAACTCACCAGGGCTGGCACGTCGAAGATCATGTCGGATGTCGTGGAGTCCTGCATCGTCTCCCCGTTGAGCTCCGTACGGATACGTAGCCCGCTCCCGTCCCCCACCTCGTCTTGCGTGACGAGGTCCGGTCCGAGCGGGCAGAACGTGTCGAAGCTCTTCCCACGACACCACTGCTTCCCATTCAGCGACTTCTGCCACCGGCGCCCCGACACGTCGTTGGCGCAGGTGTAGCCGAAGACGTGTGCCAGCGCGTCCGATCGGGCGATGTTCTTGCCCGGCCGACCGATGACGAAGGCCAGCTCGCACTCGTAGTCGACCTCGACCGGTTCGACGGCGGGCACGACGATCGGATCGCCCGGATTCTGCAGCGCGCCCGGCGCCTTGAAGAAGAGTACGGGGTACTCGGGCAGACGCGCCCCCGTTTCCGCCGCGTGCTGGCGGTAGTTCAACCCGATGCAGAGGATAGCCTTCGGCTCGAGGGGCGCCAGCACCTTGACGATCTCGGCTCGCTCCCCCGTCACGGACCATTCGCCGAAGAGGTCACCGGCGATCACGCTGGCGGTGCGGTCGTCCACGCGCTCGCCCACACGCTCGCGACCCGCGTTGTCCAGAAATCGTACGATTCGCATGCTGGCCTAGCCTCCACGTCTCCTACGTCACTGCTTGGCGCACGTCGCCACCACGGCGACCTGTGTCCATCTGGCCGATGACGAAGTATAGCGGGAGTATGTGAGGGAGAAGTCACGGCGGCAGGCGGGATGCCCCGCCCGAAAGCCGGTACTTGTTCAGCGTGTACGGGCCACTAGTGGGTTCGAGAGACGCCCGGCACGCCCCACACCTTGCGGCAACACGTGCAGCGAAAGAACGTGCAGTTCCGCGCCACCTTGGTGCGCAGGATGGGACTGGTCTCGCAGAATGGACACGGCAGCGGCAGGTGCTGCTCGACGGGACCGGGTGCGATCGGGCTCGGTATAGGCATCGCGTCCTCTACTCTCACCCCAGGATATCGGCCGGCCGCCGAGGGTTCCGTAGGTCCCCGCGACACTCGCCGACTCACGGCTGCCGCAGCAGTCGATCGATCAGGTCGTCCTTGAACGCCGCGTCGACGTCGTGGCAGTACCGGACACTCCGCCTGGACGCCAGCTCGGACGATACGACCAGGTACGGCTTGTCCGGCGCCGCGTCGCCCATCGCCGGCACCTTCACGTCGTCAGGGTGCAACTGGATCTCCACCGGCAGATCCTCACAGGCCAGCCAGTCCGGCGACGTCAGGTACGCAACCGCCAGCGTGTCGAACGGATAGAAACCGTCTGTCGAGAAACGCTTCTTCCACCACTCGAGCCAGTCGGCCGCAGGCGCCGCAAGCCAGCGAGCATCCTCACCACCGTCCTCGAGCCGGCCCATCTCCACCTCGGTGAGCAGCACCTTCGATGACACTTCGAAGGGCGCCAGAACGATCGGGATCTCCGAGTCCAGCAGCACCTGGAATCCCGGCGCGTCGAGCTCGAAGTTCAGGTCCATGAGCGGCTCGCTCGTGGTCGCGCTGGCCACGAACTGCTGGCCCGGACGGCGTCCTGCCACGGCAACGATCTGGTCGATCCGGCCGTGGAGCTCGGGGTGATTTCGAACGACGGTCGCGACGTTCGTGACCGGGCCCAGCGCGAGCACGGTCAGGCGCTCGAGCGCGAGCGCCTCCGAGAGCGCACGCGTCGCGTCGGTTTCTCGCCCCAGATCGTCGCCCCCGGCCGCACCGGCGGACACGCCGAGGCCGTCCGGTCCGAAGCGCGCCACCAGCTCCTGCGCCACGGGATACGTCTCGGTCAGCTCACCGTTCCCGAAGACCGCGCTCACGCCCCGCACCTCCACCTCCGGCGAGTGGAAGGCCTGTACCAGCGCAAGACCATCGTCGTTGATGACCAGCGCGTAGCCGCCCGGTGCCGTGGAGGGATCCATGTCCATCCAGACGGCGCGCGTCTCGGTCGGCGCTGATGCCGTCGCCTCGTCAGCCGCTTCACCATTCGACGCCGAGGGCGCCGGAGCTTCGGTCCCTCCGCACGCGGCCGCACCCAGCGCCACGACAATCGCCAGCGTCAAGTTACTCCGGCGTCTCGCCGTGCCCGTGATACTCATGACGCCCATGACGCCCCTGCTGCCCATGATGCTCTTCGTGCTTTCCATGCTGCCCATGGTCTCCATCATAGTCTCGACTTACCTCGGGCCCCTTCGCGGGCTTGTCGGAAGGTCGGGCCTGCAGTAGAGTTCGAGCCTCCGAGCATCCTGCCAGTTCAACTCCTCTAGGAGGGCTCCCGTGACCGCTCGCCGACTCGAATCTGTACCTGCAACGACCGATGCCGACCAAAGCCGGGTGGCTGCGCACCGTGCCCGTCGCGGCACGACCTGCCGAATCGTCATCGGGCTGCTCGGCGCTGTCGTCCTGGCGGCGGGACTGGGAGCCAGCGCTGGCGACGCTCCGCCGCCCGGCCGCCAGACGAGCGGTCTGGCACCGGCGCAGCAGATCGTTGTCGAGGTCGCCGAAGCCTCGATCCGCGACTTGCAGCAAGCCCTCGACGAAGGGCGAGTCACGTCGGTCGACCTGGTGGAGGAGTACCTCGCCCGGATCGAGGCCTTCGACCAGGATGGTCCTGCGCTCAACAGCATCCTCGCCATCGACCCGACCGCCGGCGACCAGGCCGTCGCGCTCGACCGCGAGCGATCCGCGACTGGCTCTCGAGGGCCACTGCACGGCATCCCGATCCTCGTGAAGGACAATTACGATGTGGCCGGCATGCCGACCTCCGGCGGCTCGATCGGGCTCGCCACGCACGTGCCCCCAGACGATGGTTTCCTGGTGAGCAAGCTGCGCGAGGCGGGGGCCGTCATCCTCGGCAAGACCAACCTGCACGAGTTGGCCGCCGGCATCACGACGGTCGGATCGTTCGGCGGCCAGACCCGCAACCCGTACGACCCGCGGCGGAATCCGGGTGGATCGAGTGGCGGCACAGGCGCCGCTGTGGCCGCCAGCTTCGCGGCTGCCGGGATGGGCAGCGATACCTGCGGATCTATCCGCATCCCTTCGTCGCACAATAACCTGGTCGGACTTCGAGGGACCGCCGGGCTGTCGAGTCGGGACGGCATCCTCCCCCTCTCGCACACACAGGACATCGGCGGCCCGCTCGCCCGAACGGTGACGGACCTGGCCATCGTCCTCGATGCCACGGTCGGCCCCGACCCGGCCGATCCCGTGACGGTGGGAGTAGCCGACCGCTTGCCGTCGCTCTTCGTCGACGGGCTCGATGCGAACGTCCTGAACGGCGCCCGCATCGGGATGCTCTCCAGGCTCTTCGGCGACACGGGTGAAGAGGCCGAGTCCGGCGATGTCGTGCGAGCCGCGCTCGAACGCATGCAGCAGCTCGGTGCCGAGACGCCGGAGGTCGAGATCGCCGACTACGACGCGCTCATGCAAGGCAGCGGCGTCATCGCTCACGAGTTCAAGTTCGACCTCATGGACTATCTGGCCGCCTCGCCTGGGGCGCCCGTCGCCTCCCTGAGCGACATCCTCGATGGCGGCTTGCACCACGCGGCCCTGGAGTCTCCATTCCGCCGGCGGAACACGCCGACGAGCCGTGACAACGAGGAGTACCGAGCGGCGCTCGCCAAACGCGTGCAGATTCGGCAGGCGATCGAAACGCTGCTGCAGGAGCAGAACCTCGACGCCCTCGCCTATCCGACCATCCGACGCATTCCGGCTCGGGTCGGCGAGCCCCAGTTCGGCAGCAATTGCTCCCTGAGCGCAAACTCTGGCCTTCCCGCCATCAGCTTCCCGGCCGGCTTCACGGCCGGCGGTATCCCGGTCGGGATCGAACTCATCGGACGGTCGTTCGCCGACGTCGACCTTGTCAGCTTCGCGTACGCGTTCGAGCAAGCGGCGAACCTCAGGCGCGCGCCGGCCACCACGCCGCGGCTTGTGGACGGGCAGGCGCCGGCACCCGTGACGTTCGAGGTCGAGACGGACCCGTCCGCGGCGGACTCCGAGGTGCGCGCCGGTATGCGCATCACGTTCGACGTCGTGCGGAGTGATCTGGCGTATGCGATTCGAGTCGAGGGTGTCGCCGCCGAGGATGTGCTGGGAGGCTACCTCCAGCGGGGCGCTGCCGGGACGAACGGCCCCGTCCTCCACCGAGTGCTGGAGGCGGGTTGGACAGCCGAGGAAGGCACGGTCCCGCTGTCACCGCGAGACGTCGAGGATCTCACCAACGGTCGGTTGTACGTGCAGCTTTATACACGTGACGCGCCACGCGGCACGGGCCGCGCGCAGCTCCTCGTTCCGCCGATCGTTGCCGCGCGCGGCGCACCGCCCCCTGAATGACGGTATTTGCTCCTGCCGGAGTCAGCCGGCCCGTTTGCCCACCGCCCGCACCGCTAGGCTATAAGAAAAGAATGCAGGCGCCGCCCGGATCTGAACCGGGGATGGAGTCTTTCAGACCGTGCTTAGAACACCATGATGGTGCCTCGTCTTGCCTTGTCTTGACTGCTCGTCCGTCCTGTTCCGTAGTAGTCGGGCGTTGTTGTTCCCAAGTTGTTCGGACGTTCCTGGGGAGGTCTGGACATGCGAGCGGCTACGCTCGCCCACGCAGCCTCCAGAGGCTGCGTGGCCGGTACTGAACGCCCCCGAGTACGGCACGGGTAAGTGAGGTCGTCGGGAGGACTTACCGGTACTGAACGCCCCCGAGTACGGCACGGGTAAGTGAGGTCGTCGGGAGGACTTACCGGTACTGAACGCCCCCGAGTACGGCACGGGTAAGTGAGGTCGTCGGGAGGACTTACCGGTACTGAACGCCCCCGCGTGGTGTCGGTAGCAGTCAATTCCGCTTCTCCGCCGATCTGGCCCCGAATCGGCCGGGGCCTGGGTCGCTGCGGAAGGCCGGATAGGCCGTGGCCGAGGCGCAACCCCTGTCGGGTCAACACGTTGCGTCAGGAGGCGCACGTGCGCAGCACACCGCTATTCCCTGCGACGGCTGCGGCAAGCCCTTCACGCCGTGTCGAGCACGTCACCGCTGCTGCAGCGGACGGTGCCGAGCGGCGGCGTCCCGGCGTCGGGACGTGGCACGGGTCGAGATGTTACTCACCGATCTCACCTGGACGATCTGCCACGGGGACCTGACGGCCGCCCAACGGGTGGTTGATCAGTTTCGGTGGGCACAGCAGGTGGCGTTGCCGTCGCACCGACGGAGGGTCGGATGACGACCCACGTAGGTGACACCGTCAATTTATTCGTCGACGGGCGACAGATCGGCTCCGCATCACTGCCTTTGGTTTTAGGTTGACTTACCTAATTAAGTAGTATAGTGAAGGCCTAAAGGGTCCAGTCCGAGCCGTTGAAACCGGAACACCAAGCGCGGCCCACCGCTGTGAGTCGGCGCGCGGTTAGAAACGGAGAGACAGATGAAGAGCCAGCGGTCGATGTCCATCGGCGCCGTTGTCCTTGGAGCTTCCTCCTTGATCCTGTTGTCGCCCCTACACTCGGCCGCGCAGGAGCCGCCCCCGGTCTTCATATTGGAGTGGGGGACAAACGGTTTCGGCGACGGCGAGCTCAGATTCCCCTCCGGCGTGGCGGCGGACGCCTCCGGCAACATCTACGTGGCCGACACAGGCAACGACCGCATTCAGAAGTTTGATAGCAGCGGGAACTTCCTCCTCACATGGGGCTCATTCGGAAGTGGCAACGGCCAGTTCAACTTCGTCAGAGGTGTCGCGGTAGACGGCGCTGGAAACGTCTATGCTGTCGAAGCCGCCAACCATCGCATTCAGAAATTTGATAGCAGCGGAAACTTCCTCCTTAAATGGGGCTCATTCGGGAACGGCAACGGCCAGTTCAACGGCCCGCATGACGTAGCCGTGGACGTCGCCGGCAACGTTTATGTCACGGACCGGAGCAACCACCGAATTCAGAAGTTCGATAACAGCGGGAACTTCGACCTCACCTTTGGTGCGCCGGGGACCGGCGATGGCCAATTCGACCAACCGGCGGGTGTTGCGGTGGACAGCGCCGGGAACGTCTATGTCACCGACTTGCTAAATCACCGCGTCCAGAAGTTCGACAGCATTGGCACCTTCGTGACGAAATGGGGTGCGTTTGGTCATGTCAATGGCGGAGATTTCGTTCGCCCGAGTGGCGTGGCTGTTGACGGAGCCGACAACGTCTACATAACCGACAACGGCAACGACCGCATGCAGAAATTCGACAGCGCCGGCGTGTTCCTGACCAAGTGGGGATCGCTGGGGACCGGCGTTAGGCGCTGTCAATAAACAAACTTCACACATTGGCGCGCGGCCTAATCACGTAGTTCCATTCACCGTGGAAGGGTTGCGGCGTGAGGTTGAGCGTGGTCATCTCCTGGTCAGAGACCTTGCGGCCGACGGGATAGCGCCGCCGGTCGAGTCGACAGGTGACGGTGAGGCCTTTGGCGGTCGTCGTTTTCGCAATGAGCCGAACGATGGTCTCGTAATCGCGCAGGGGTTCCCCGCGCCAGTTCGAGGAAATGAACGAGAACAACCGATGCTCGACCTTGTTCCACTTGCTGGTGCCAGGGGGAAAGTGGCAGACCACGAGGGCGAGCCCCGCGCCGTCCGCTAAGCGTTGCAACTCCACCTTCCACTGGCGCAGCCGGTAGCCGTTACTGCCGCCACCGTCCGCGGTGATCAGGAGTCGGCGGGCGTTCGGGTAGAGCCGCCGCCCCTGGGCCCGCCACCAACCACGAATGGAGGCGACGGCGAAGGCCCCGGTGTCATGATCCGTCCCCACATTGACGAAGCCGGTGTTGCGCCCCACGTCGTAGATGCCGTACGGATACGCCCGCGGTACGGAAGGCGCCGGAAAGTCGTGCACCTGTACCCTCGGCGGAGCCTTCGCGGGTCGCCATTGCCGCCCGGCGTTGTGGTAGTTGCCCAGGAGTTCCTTCTTCTTAGTGTCGACCGAGATGACGGGGCGTTGCGCCCGGAGCGCCCGGCGCACGTGGTCATTGATGTACGCAAACTGCGCATCGCGGTCGGGATGGTCCGCCCCTTCCTCCATCTTGCGCGTGCCCTGCAGGCTGTAGTCGAGCGCCCGCAGCAGCTGGGCCACCTTTTCGTGACTCACCGGATGATGCTGGGCGGTGAGTGTGGCCGCCAAGGTCCGCGTGCTCTTGCTCGTCCACCGCAACGGCGACTCCGGGTCGCCCCGGGTCAGCGGCTCGACCAGCGCCTCCAACCGCGCGGGCAAATCGGGATCGCGCACCACGAGGGCCGGCCGGCCGCCCCCCGGCCGCCGCACCCGCCCCGTCGGCAGTGGAGGTGCGTCCAGTTCCTGCAACCCTTTCGTGATCGTGACACGCGACAACCCACAGGCGCGACTCATGAGGGCCACGCCGCCATGGCCGAGTTGCCGGGCTTCACTGGCCGCAAACAACCGACGCGAGCGTTCGTCCAGATGCGGCCACAGCCGCGCCACCTTCTGCTTCAGCGCACGCAGGTCGGACACAGCAGGCAGTCTACGCCGACCGGGTCATAATGTAAATCTTGTTTATTGACGAAGCCTTAGCCAGTTCGACAATCCGTCCGCAGTCGCCTTGGACGGATTCGAAGTCTACGTGGCCGACGAGAACAATTTCCGTATCCAGAAGTTTGGCCCGGACAACCAGGCTCCCGTGGCGGACGCCGGCGTCGCCCAGACTGTCGAGTGTGCCGGCCAGACCGGTACCCAGGTCATGCTGAACGGTGCGGACTCGAGCGACCCTGACGGAGACGCCCTGACTTACGCGTGGGCCGAGGGCGGAACGCCCCTCGGGACGGGCGAGGCGCTCGACGTCGACCTGGGCCTCGGGACCCACACGATCACCCTCACCGTGACCGATCCGGCAGGGCTGGCGGACAGCGCTCATGTGCTCGTGACGATCGAGGACTGAACCGTACCGGCTTTGTCGGAGGGCCTATTCCTTGAGAGGATGGGTTCCATGGCACGAGCAAGTCGGTATGCCCCCGAGGTACGAGAGCGGGCCGTTCGCATGGTCCGGCAGCACGAAGCCGAGTACGCGTCGCAGTGGGCCGCGATCGGGTCGATCGCGAGCAAGCTGGGGTGCACGGCGGAGACGCTGCGCACATGGGTGCGGCAGGCGGAGCGGGATGCGGGGCAGCGCGCCGGGCTGACGACGGACGAGCGGCACCGGCTCAAGGAGCTGGAGCGCGAGAATCGCGAACTGAAGCGGGTGAATGAGATCTTGCGCAAGGCGTCCGCGTATTTTGCCCAGGCGGAGCTCGACCGCCGAGCGAGATGATGGTCGGCTTCATCGACGACCATCGCGATGTCTATGGGGTCGAGTCGATCTGCGCCACGGTGCCGATCGCCCCGTCGACGTACTTCCGGCACAAGGCCCGGGCCGCGGATCCCACGCGTCGTTGCGCCCGGGCCCACCGGGACGACGAGCTGCGGCCCGCCATCCAGCGCGTGTGGGACGAGAACTTTCAGGTGTATGGTCCGCGGAAGGTCTGGCGGCAGCTCCGTCGGGAAGGGGTCCGTGTCGCGCGCTGTACGGTGCACCGACTGATGCGCGAGATGGGGCTGGCCGGCGCTGTGCGGGGCCGCGCGTGGGTGACGACCACGCACGGGCACGCGGCCACGGATCGGCCGCGCGATCTCGTCGAGCGAGACTTCACCGCGACGCGGCCGAATCAACTCTGGGTCTCCGACTTTACGTACGTGGCCACGTGGCGCGGCTTTGTCTATGTCGCGTTCGTGATCGACGTGTTCGCCCGACGGATTGTCGGCTGGCGCGCGTCCGCGTCGTTGCGTACCGACCTGGCGCTCGATGCGCTCGAGCAGGCGATCCACGATCGTAGCCACGCCGAGACGGGCGACCTCGTACACCACAGCGATCGAGGCACGCAATACCTCTCGATTCGTTACACCGAGCGCCTGGCCGAAGCGGGCATCGAGCCGTCCGTCGGCAGCCGGGGCGATTCGTATGACAACGCCCTCGCCGAGACGGTGATCGGGTTGTTCAAGACGGAGGTGATTCGGCGACGCGGCCCGTGGCGGAGTCTTGAAGCGGTGGAATTCGCCACGCTCGCGTGGGGCGATTGGTTCAACACGCGGCGGCTGCTCGAACCGATCGGGTACGTGCCGCCGGCAGAGTACGAAGCGCGCTACTATCAGCAGGCGGCGGTGGCCTGAGTCACGTAATTCGCTCTCCGAAGATCCCGGTACGATTCAACCCCAGAGATTTTTGCCGATGGAATTTATCGATTTTCACGCAACCCCATGTATTTGAGTGTGGCGGTCGTGCAGGCCGGAATCGGACTGGCCGTCGGCAATCTCTGGATCGTTGCTCTCGTGCCGCCATCTTTGATCGCCGTTCACTTTTTGGCGGTCGTGCGAGAGGAAGCCTATTTGGAAGAGAAATTCGGCGAGACCTACGTCGAGTTCAAGTCTTCCGTACGCCGCTGGGTTTAGCCGGGGCAACGGCGACTCTCGCCTACGAATACTGAGACGATAATTGGGGTGTAGATCATTGACGGGAGAACAGCGGACCGCGTCTTCCCCCCCGGTGCCCCGGGCGTCGGCTCAGCGCCAGTGCTCGAGGTCGCGCCGATCGAGTCGCCCGCGCATCTCCACACTCGTGGGGCCGTCAGGGCCGTCCATACGAGAGTACGCCACGATGTCGAGCTCCGGCCGAAGTGCTTCCATCGGGTAGGCGGCCACGACCCAGAGATCGCTGAAAGGAGCGGCGGCGCCAAAGCGCGACAGTGCTGCCGCGTCGTCGCCGATCCACAGGGGCCGGACCACCGTCGGCTGAGGCTCGAGACAGCAGGAGGGCGTGCCCGCTGGCACAATGGCGATGGCGGGTGCCCCTCGCCGGGCGGACACACCGTCCGGGGGTGCTCGCAACGCCACGTAGAACACTGGCGCCGCCATCCAGGCCGGCACCTCGCGGACCGTCAACGGCTGTCCGGATTGTTGCCGCACGTGCGCCGCCCACGCGATCCGAAGATGCGCCGTGTAGACCACCCCGGCTGCCTCGACCCCTGCGTCAGACTCGCCCGCCGACAGGACGCGGGGAAGCACGTAGGGCTCCGGCTCGGCCTCCTGCCCCCAGGCAATGGCAGCCTGCACCTGCTCCGGGTTCAAGCCTGCTACTGTCGGTGCCGTCAGCACACGGAGCGTCGGTAGCCGGTCGGCTGGGCGGAAGGCGGGCGGCTCGACGAGCAACACAAGGATCATCAGTGCCGCGACGATCGGCGCGAACGCGGCCAAGGCGCGAAGCATCGGACCATCCTACGCCAGGACAGGCCACTCGTGGCCCCAGTCACGTAATACCGCAACGTGCAGATGTGCGGGTGGTTCAGGGCGGCGATGCCCTTCGCCTCGCGCCCGAAACGTTCGCGGCGCTCGGGGATCACTCGCCAGCTCGGCGGGCAGCACCTTGATCGCCACCGTGCGGTCGAGGCGGGTGTCAGTGGCGGCATAGACCTCGCCCGTGGCCCACCTCCTCTGGTAACACCTTGATCGCAACCGTCCGCTGCAGCGTCGGGTACTCGGGACAGCGCTTCTGGTTGACCAGGCCTTCGTCTCCGTGGGTCTCATACGCCTTCTTCCAGACGTAGCACCCCGACCGGGCGACGCCGAAATAGCGGCACGTCTTTCGGACATTCCCGATGCGGGCCGCGTGCTCCCACACTCGTTTCTTTCGCCGAATGTCCCGCTGAGCTTTGTTCATGACCGACCTCCAGATTCTGGACACTACGGTTGCACAATGTGTCCAGTGAGGTCGGAAATTCCACAGCCGGAGTCCCCGGACCACTTTGACTACATCTGTAACAAGATGGAAAACTCCCTGGAACAGCCGGATCTATTCTTTACGTGCGAAGAGAATCACATGCTAAAACCTGATCATAGTAAGCGGCCCCTAAGCCTCATCGTGGAACGCCTGGTTCCCGCCTCGGTAGAGATGCTCTACAAGGCATGGACTGTACGTCGTCAGACCAATCCGGTCCATTGAGTCTGTTTATTAAGAGAGACTTTCTGCGGGCTCGCCGCCTTCGGCGGCATGTGTAGATTCTCTCGTTTCCGTTGTACCAACGTCCTCCGTTTGATCGCCTCACGCCGGGCAAGGATCGTCGACCGCCGTCCTTCATAGACGTCGGCCGGCGTCACGTTCGCCAAGGCCTCGTGGAGACGGCGGTGATTGTAGTCGTCGACGAAGCGGGCGACGGCTCGTTCCAGTTCCCAGGGGCTGTAGTACTTCTCAAGCTTGACCACGTTCTTCATCGACCGATGGTACCGTTCGATCTTGCCTTGCGTCATCGGATGATACGGCGCCCCGCGCGTGTGCGCGAGCTGATGGCTCTCCAGATAGTCCGCCAGTTCCCGCGAGACGTAGCACGGGCCGTTGTCGCTCAAGAGCCGTGGGCGATGGACGACCCGCACCCGATCGATACCGGTCTTCGCGCGGGCCAGGTCGAGCGTCTCCATCACGTCTGACGCCTGCATCGACGTCCGCAGCATCCAGGCGACGATGTAGCGTGAGTAATCATCCAGCACCGTCGACAGGTAGTACCAGCCCCAGCTGACCACGTGCAGGTAGGTGAAGTCCGTCTGCCAGAGTTCATTGGGGCAATGCGTCGGATGCTGAAACGTCTTAGCGGCCGACAGCACCACGAAGGCCGGGCTCGGAATCAAGTCGTACGCCTTGAGGATCCGATAGACGCTTGATTCCGAGAGAAAATGGCCTTCCCGGTCCGTGAACTGCCAGGCCAACTCGCGCGGCGAACGTTCCGGGTCGGCCAACGCGGCGTCGACCACCTGCTCGCGGACGCGAGGTGGGATCCGATTCCAGTACCGGCGGGCCGTGGACGACTGGGGCGCCAAGCCGGCCGGCCCGGCGATGCGGTACCGTCGATACCAGGCGTAGAACGTGGACCGATGGACGCGCAGCTCCCGCAACGTCTGCCGCACCGACAGGTCCGAGCCCTCCACGAGCCGGATGAGTTCGATCTTCTCGGCCGCCGTCCGTCTCACGTAACGTCCTCCGAGTCGGAGGCCGTCACGTTTTTTTTGAGCAGGCGGTTCTCAAGCACGATCTCGGCCACGACCTGCTTGAGTTGCGCATTCTCCTTGCGCAGATCGCTGACGTCAGTCGAGGTCGCTTCGCGCGTCGTGTCCCCGACCAGCCGCTTCTTCCCCGCCTCGAGAAACTCCTTGCTCCAGCGGTAATACAGATTCGGATTCAGCCCTTCACGACGACACAGCGTCGCGATGCTTTCCTCACCTCGCAAGCCCTCGAGGACGATCCGAATCTTCTCTTCGGCGGAAAAGCGTCGCCGGGTCTTCCGGCGGATGTCCTGAACGACCTTCTCGGCAGACTTTGCGTGGCTCATGGGGACCTCCTCCCCTGGCAGCAAAGTCTCTCTTATCTCACAGCCTCAAACGGTCCACAATGGTTTGACCCCGCACAATCTACCGTCGGTGGGGAATGAGCTACTGGTGTGTCGGCATGGAGGAGGTGCCGGCGCTGTCGGTGTCTTCCTACGACGATGGCGGCGGGATGCCCGGACTCAGGTACACCATGCCACGGGTGGGGTCCCGTGGCGACGAGCCGTACATCTTCCATTTCCCGGACGGGAACGCGTCGGTCGCCAGACTGCTGGTTCGCTCGCTGTTGCCCGAGGCCGTGCCGGGGTCGACCATGGAGGACGTCGTCACCGCGAAGGTCGACTACGCGAAGCTCGATCGCGAAGGCGCCGCGACCAGGATCCGGCTGAACAGCACTGCGGTGCACGCCGTGCACACGGCCGACGAGCAGGCGGTCGATGTGACCTACGTCCATGGTGGCACGGCGCACACCGTGCGCGCCGGACGCTGCATCCTAGCCTGCTACAACAGCGCGATCCCGTACCTGTGTCCGGAGCTCCCCGAGGAGCAACAGCGGGGCTTGAGCTACAACGTCAAGGTACCCCTGACGTACACGAAGGTGCAGGTCCGAAACTGGCGGGCGTTCGCGGATCTCGGCATCCGCTTCGTGTACTACACCAACGACTTCTTCAAGCAGGTCGAGCTCGATTATCCCGTCTCGCTAGGCCAGTACGGGTTCGGCGCATCCCCAGACGAGCCCATGGTGCTGCATATGTGCTATGTCCCGTATCTCGCCGATATCAAGGGCCCCGAACAGTGGCGCGAGGGACGACGGATGCTTCTGGGAACGTCATTCGACACCTTCGAGCGGCACGTCCGCGACCAACTGGACGCCGCTCTGGCGTCGGGTGGGTTCGACGCGGACCGGGACATCGAGGCGATTACCGTCAATCGATGGCCCCACGGCTACTCGTACAGCCCGGACCTCGTCTGGGAGCCGGACTGGCCGACCGAAGACAGCAAGCCCTGGGTGATCGGCCGCAGGCTGTTCGGGCGGATCGCGATCGCCAACTCGGACGCCGGTGCGAGCGCCGACACCAACGCTGCGATCACGCATGGTCATCGCGCGGTACGGGAGTTGCTGTAGCGCTGCATCGCTGGTCGATGACCGGAGTGCGTCGCTATTACTTTTTGGCGAAGGGTCTCCTTGACGAGGTGGCGCTTGACGACATAAGAGTTGAGCCAGTCCGCCACTTGGGCCGGTGCAGAGCCACGGCGGTCGTCTGCAGTCCGGCGGCAGCCCTATGAGCACTGCGGCCCCTGACGCGTCTGGCATCACGGGCCGCATCCGGAGCGCCGGCGACGACCATCTCGTTCGTGACGGTTACCGCGCTCCCGAGCGCCGCCTGCTCCCTCGCATCGGCGGCCACGATCTTTGCGGCCTGCGTCAATTCGCCCCCGTCGATCTTCTGATCGAACACATAGAGCGCGCCCGCGCGCTCCCCACCCGTGCTGTCGTTCGGCGCACCGACGACGAGACGGCGCGCCGTCAAGGCCAGAGACGTGCCGAAGAGCCCGATGTCGTCGGTCGGGCAGCGTCTGGACGAGCGCCCACTCGTTTGCGTCGCCTCGCCGCTCGAAGAGAAAGACGGCACCTGCGTCGCCGATGCCCTCGCGGGGAGCGCCGATGGCGAGGGTCCCGCTACCAACGGCGATCGCCGTACCAAAGTCACTCGTCCCGCCGGCTGCTACACCTTCGAGTTTCTGCGTGACCACCCACGGGACCTGGCCGTCGGTATCGCGTGAAAACTCGTAGACGACCTGCGCGATGTCCGCACCGATGAACAGCGTGTCGCTTTCAGAATCGATGGTGACTGTGGCGCCGAAGTTCGCCAAGGCCGGGAGCTCGGTGTCGCCGGCGACCGCCACCGCCGCGCCGAAGTAGTCACTCGGATGGCCGAGGTATTCGACGGGTGGTTCAGCGAGGCGATGGCCTTGGCCTCGCGCTCGAAGCGTTCGCGGCGGGCGGATCGAAGGCGAGTTCGGCAGGCAGCACCTTGATCGCCACCGTGCGGTCGAGGCGGGTGTCGGTCGCAGCGTAGACCTCACCCATGCCCCCGGCTCCGAGCGAGCCGCTGATTGTGCGGGTGTGCGGGGTCAAACCATTGTGGACCGTTTGAGGCTGTGAGATAAGAGAGACTTTGCTGCCAGGGGAGGAGGTCCCCATGAGCCACGCAAAGTCTGCCGAGAAGGTCGTTCAGGACATCCGCCGGAAGACCCGGCGACGCTTTTCCGCCGAAGAGAAGATTCGGATCGTCCTCGAGGGCTTGCGAGGTGAGGAAAGCATCGCGACGCTGTGTCGTCGTGAAGGGCTGAATCCGAATCTGTATTACCGCTGGAGCAAGGAGTTTCTCGAGGCGGGGAAGAAGCGGCTGGTCGGGGACACGACGCGCGAAGCGACCTCGACTGACGTCAGCGATCTGCGCAAGGAGAATGCGCAACTCAAGCAGGTCGTGGCCGAGATCGTGCTTGAGAACCGCCTGCTCAAAAAAAACGTGACGGCCTCCGACTCGGAGGACGTTACGTGAGACGGACGGCGGCCGAGAAGATCGAACTCATCCGGCTCGTGGAGGGCTCGGACCTGTCGGTGCGGCAGACGTTGCGGGAGCTGCGCGTCCATCGGTCCACGTTCTACGCCTGGTATCGACGGTACCGCATCGCCGGGCCGGCCGGCTTGGCGCCCCAGTCGTCCACGGCCCGCCGGTACTGGAATCGGATCCCACCTCGCGTCCGCGAGCAGGTGGTCGACGCCGCGTTGGCCGACCCGGAACGTTCGCCGCGCGAGTTGGCCTGGCAGTTCACGGACCGGGAAGGCCATTTTCTCTCGGAATCAAGCGTCTATCGGATCCTCAAGGCGTACGACTTGATTCCGAGCCCGGCCTTCGTGGTGCTGTCGGCCGCTAAGACGTTTCAGCATCCGACGCATTGCCCCAATGAACTCTGGCAGACGGACTTCACCTACCTGCACGTGGTCAGCTGGGGCTGGTACTACCTGTCGACGGTGCTGGATGATTACTCACGCTACATCGTCGCCTGGATGCTGCGGACGTCGATGCAGGCGTCAGACGTGATGGAGACGCTCGACCTGGCCCGCGCGAAGACCGGTATCGATCGGGTGCGGGTCGTCCATCGCCCACGGCTCTTGAGCGACAACGGCCCGTGCTACGTCTCGCGGGAACTGGCGGACTATCTGGAGAGCCATCAGCTCGCGCACACGCGCGGGGCGCCGTATCATCCGATGACGCAAGGCAAGATCGAACGGTACCATCGGTCGATGAAGAACGTGGTCAAGCTTGAGAAGTACTACAGCCCCTGGGAACTGGAACGAGCCGTCGCCCGCTTCGTCGACGACTACAATCACCGCCGTCTCCACGAGGCCTTGGCGAACGTGACGCCGGCCGACGTCTATGAAGGACGGCGGTCGACGATCCTTGCCCGGCGTGAGGCGATCAAACGGAGGACGTTGGTACAACGGAAACGAGAGAATCTACACATGCCGCCGAAGGCGGCGAGCCCGCAGAAAGTCTCTCTTAATAAACAGACTCAATGGACCGGATTGGTCTGACGACGTACAGCATTGCCCCAATGAACTCTGGCAGACGGACTTCACCTACCTGCACGTGGTCAGCTGGGGCTGGTACTACCTGTCGACGGTGCTGGATGATTACTCACGCTACATCGTCGCCTGGATGCTGCGGACGTCGATGCAGGCGTCAGACGTGATGGAGACGCTCGACCTGGCCCGCGCGAAGACCGGTATCGATCGGGTGCGGGTCGTCCATCGCCCACGGCTCTTGAGCGACAACGGCCCGTGCTACGTCTCGCGGGAACTGGCGGACTATCTGGAGAGCCATCAGCTCGCGCACACGCGCGGGGCGCCGTATCATCCGATGACGCAAGGCAAGATCGAACGGTACCATCGGTCGATGAAGAACGTGGTCAAGCTTGAGAAGTACTACAGCCCCTGGGAACTGGAACGAGCCGTCGCCCGCTTCGTCGACGACTACAATCACCGCCGTCTCCACGAGGCCTTGGCGAACGTGACGCCGGCCGACGTCTATGAAGGACGGCGGTCGACGATCCTTGCCCGGCGTGAGGCGATCAAACGGAGGACGTTGGTACAACGGAAACGAGAGAATCTACACATGCCGCCGAAGGCGGCGAGCCCGCAGAAAGTCTCTCTTAATAAACAGACTCAATGGACCGGATTGGTCTGACGACGTACACCGCTGATCTCGTACGGGCCGAGGGTGGTGCCTGGTGTGAGCGCCATCTACTCCTCGTCCTGGACGACATCCATGACCCAGATGTCGCCCTGATCTTCCCGCCACACGAAATAGAGATACTCGCCGTCCGTGCTATAAGCAAATGCACCCGTGCTTCCGGCCTTCCCTCGAAGGTCCGTCAACTCGCGCTCCGAGCGGTCGTCGAGCCGAAGCGACCGGAAGGTGTGACTCGAATCTTGAGCAGTCGTGCTGTAATAAAGCTCCCGGCCATCAGCGGACCAAAAGGGATGGCTTCCGAGAACGAGTCGCTCACGGTCACCACCGGCAACGGGCACTCGCACAATCTGACCGCGCGACACGAAGGCTAGCCACGCGCCATCGGGGGACCACGCAGGACTGCCTGCATCATCAGCGAGATGTCGCGACTCTCCCGTCTCAAGCGACACCACCTTGACCTCGCGCTCCTCCTGAACCGAGTATGCGATCTCTGTCCCGTCGGGCGACCACGTCGGGAACATTTCGTTCAACTCGCTCGTGGTGAGCTGTTGCGGTGTGCCACCATCCGCAGGCGCCACCCAAATGTCGCGGTTGCCACTCCGATAGGAAAAGAAGGCGACCATTCGCCCGTCGGGCGACCAGCGAGGAATCCAGTCTGGCGCTAGGTCTGTCGTGAGTTGTTGCGCTTCCCCGCCCGTCGCCGGCAGTGTCCAGAGGTCAAAGTTGCCGTTCCGGTCCGAGCTGATCACCAGTCGTGTCCCATCCTTCGAGACATCGACACCTTGGGTGAGGGCACGGTCGAACGTTACCTGTTCAGCATCTGCCCAGGTCGCGGGGCGGTCCGCGAACACAGGGACGCGCCAGACATTCGCCGCTCGTCCGCCCTGTACGTAGGCCAGTCGCGTCCCGTCGGGCGACAGAGCGGCTCGCCACATCCCAATGCCGAGAGTGACCCGTGTCGGCTCACCCTCGGGCCGACCCGTGGCTAACACGCGCTGCTGCCAGAGGTCACGACTGCCTTGTCGGTTCGACACGTAGTAGAGCGTACGTCCGTCCGGCGACCAGCTCGGACTTGCGCTGTACGCTCGGCCTTCGGTCACCCTGACGGCGTCATCGCCTGAACTATTCATGAGCCACACTTCGGACAGCACGTTTTGAGTCGCGACGTAGGCGAGGTACTGCTCGTCCGGTGACCACCGGAGGTCTTGCACCGTATCGGTCTCGGTCGTGGTCACCGCGAGACGTCGAGTCTCACCCGAACCGAGCGTGAGGATCTCGATGAAGGAGCGTCGGTCTGCATCCAGCAGCGTGTAGGCAAGTTCGGAGCCCTGGTTGAGCCAATGTGGGTCCCGACCGTTTGCCGTGACGCTGCGAGGCATACCGGCCAGCGCGGGCATGAGGGAGATGCCATCTGTATTGGAGAATGCGATCTGCTGACCGTCAGGTGACCACGTTGGCCGAGTCCGGTTCGGCGAACCCGCGCCACGCCAGTCATAGTCGGCCGTACGATTCAACGGTTGTCCGCCCAGCGGCGTTATCCAAACGTCGCCGTTGTTCGAGTAGTAGGCGATCATGTCTCCATCTGGCGACCACGCGAGCGATTCGACGAGGCCCGAGCCGCTCGTGACTTGGACCGGATCGGCGAGACGCAGGGTGCCTGCGAGGCTCGTGTGCGGTGCAGGTCGTAGCCAGTAGCCAGCGGCGAGTACGGCAACGAGGAGCACTACAGCAGCCGCTCGCCAGTCTCTCGAAGACTTGGCAGAGACAAGGCCTGGGGGCAGCGCCACAGCGGTGGCCGACTGGATCATCTCCAATGCGCCTTGCACGACCGCCGGGCTCGAATACCGACTCCCTGGCTCCTTCTGGAGGCACCGCTGCACCACACTTCGCAATCCCGCCGAGACACGGCTCGGCAACGCTCTCGGCGTCTCCTTCGTAATCGCCGACACCACATCGAGTGGCGTCTCGCCCTCGAACGGCAAGCGCCCACTGGCCATCTCGTACAGCAGCACACCAAGCGACCAGATGTCGCTGCGAGCCGTCGCTGCTTCACCACGCAAGACCTCTGGGGCCATGTAGGCCAGCGTCCCGACCGGGGCACTGCTGACCGGCGACTCCAGCGTCCGGGTCATCGCGTCGGTTTCCGGCCGTGGCAACGGCACCGCGATCCCGAAGTCGATCAGCTTGACCTGCGCCTCGGGCGTGATGACGACGTTGTCACTCTTGAGATCCCGATGCACAATGCCGTGCTCGTGCGCGTGCGCCAGTGCATCGGCGATCTGGGTGCCGTACCGAATGACGCTCTCGGGGGGCAGACCGTCCGACGGAATCAACCCGGAGAGCGGCTTGCCATCAACATGCTCCATGACGATGAAGCTCTGGCCCTCGGCTTCGCCGACGTCGTAGATGGTGCAGATGTGGTTGTGGTTCAGCGCGGAGGCGGCACGAGCCTCGGCCAGGATGCGGCTGGCGGCATCGTCCGTCTCGTGCAGGACCTTGATCGCGACGGTCCGCTGCAGCTTCGGATCGTAGGCTTTCCAGACCTCACCCATCCCGCCGCCGCCGAGGCGGGACTGGAGGTCGTAGGGGCCGAGGCGGGTGCCGGGCTCGAGGGGCATCAGATGTCAGGAAACGAGGCCACGCCGCGGATCTGAAACGAGGATTCCCCTATCCCACTCCACGTCACGCGGGCCATGCATCCACTCGCGAGCGCGATGCCGACGGTGTCCTGCACCGTTCGCCGAGATCGACCGCTCGGTCAGGCTCATCGTGTCGACTCCGTGGCTGGCCTTAGTCCCCGACCCGAGGCACCGCTTCCATCAGGAGTGCGAACGCCTCCGTGAGCGCCCGACCGCCGGCCCGCGCACCCGTGTACTTGCCGATCCGGACAACGACCAGATCATGCGTCGGGATGATGGTCGTGCTCTGGCCGCCGGCGCCCTGCATGCTGAAGGTCGACTCGGGCAACCCCCGGTTCCCCTCGCCATTCACCCAGAAGAAGCCACCGCCGTACCTGGGCCGTCCGTCCTCGACCCACGCTGGGGCGAGCGTCGAGACATAGTCGACGTACCCATCCGGGAGGAGTCGCTCGCCGTTCGAGACGCCGTCCTGCAGGTACAGGTTGCCGAGCCTCGCCCAGTCGCGGGCGGGCATGAAGGCGAGACCCTGCCCCAGGAAGTTGCCCTGGGGATCGGTCTCGATGATGGCGTCGCGGATCCCGATCTTGTCGAAGAGGGCGCGCTGCGGGAACGAGTGGTAGTCCTCCCCGCGAGCCTCGACGGCGAGCCGGACGAGGTAGCTGGCCAGCACGGGGTCGGTGTTCCGGTAGCGCCCCACCGTGTTCGGCGGCCACTGCGGCGGACGCGTGGCGGCCCAGGCGAAGGAATCGGTCGTGGCCGTGTAGAGATAGTAGTGGTCCGCGTAGAGGCTCGCGTCGTAGTCCGGGTCAGCAGGCGCGTTGATCCGAAGGCCGCTCGACATCCGCATGATGTCTCCGATGCGGATTGTCTGCCGGGGATCCCCTGGCTCTTGCCACTCAGGAATCGGCGCAGGTTGCCAGAGCTCGTAGGCGCCCTGCTGGATGAGGACCCCCACCAGCGTCCCGGTGAGGCTCTTGGTCATCGACCAGCTCTCGAGTGGCGTATGCAGGTCCACGTCGTCTCCGTAGCGCTCACCCAGGATCCGCCCCTTGTACGTGACCACCAGGCCGAGAGTCCGAGCCTCGGGGGGCCCGAAGCCCGCATCGAGCGCCTGCTCGATCTTGGCCATGTCGACCTCGGCCGGCCACGGCTCGTCGGACAGCACGTCGCCCATCGGCCACGCCGTGGTCTCGGCCGGCGGCAGGTTCCGGGGCACGTCGCTCGGCGTGAAGTGAATCGCGTCCGCGCCGATGCCGTGGGCTACGCATCCTTGGTTCTTGTAGCGCCGGGCCGTGCGGACAGTGCCGTCCGCCAACGTGAGGGAGACAAGCTGGCGCTCGCGGTCGATCTCGGTCGCGACCACGTGCTGGCGCTCCTCGAAGGGCGAGATGAACCCGCCGACGTTGGCCGCCGCATCGTCGGGGTCCAGGCCGGTGATGAAGACGGCCGAGCAGAGGATCTTGGCGTAGCCCGCCGTGTGATGGTGAAGCGCCTCGCCCGGTGGCGGAACGTACTCGGTGTCGAGCTCCAACGCGGCCGCCCGAGCGATCAACTGCTCGGTCGACCCGTCGCTGGCCGGCACCTCGCGGGTGGAAACCTCCGGAGGGGCGGCCACGCACGCGGCAAGCATGACGAGGCCGAACGTCGCGAGCGCAGACCGAACGAGATCATGCATCGTCCACTCCACGGCCCTGCTGCGGGCCTCTTTGGACCGACTCGAGCGCGGGTCGTCCGCATCCACCGCGGAGGGCTCGCGTGGCTCCGCTGGACTGAGCGGTGAGCCTACCACGCCGGGACAGGCCGTCTCATGCAGCACGAGACCGAACGCACACCTGAACGCCGCTCGGACGCGCGTGGCGGCACTGTCAAGTTGACGAAAACTCGGCTGACCGACCCCCAAGATGATGGCCTCGAGTCCGGTCGTGAACCGGGCATGTTGGGGTCCGTCAGCCCGATTCTGCTTAACTTGACAATACCGTTTCACAGTCACTCAGGTCCGACAGCCTCACTCCGAACATCTCCATGGAGTCCTCGAACGCCCATTACGTTCACCCACTCCACCTAATGCGGACTATCATCCCGACGTCCGGCCCGTCGCGCTACAGCTGGACTGGAACATCCGACCATGGGAATCGCCACAGACATCATTCTGATTGTCGTGACCGCCTTCTTGGGCGGCGCCCTCATGCAGCGGCTCGGCCAGCCGCTCCTGCTGGGCTACATCGGCGCAGGCATCCTGCTCGGCCCCTATACCGGCGGGCTGATCACGAACATCCACCAGGTCGAGCTGCTGGCGGAGATCGGGGTCGCGCTGCTGCTCTTCGCGCTCGGTCTCGAGTTCTCGCTCAAGGATCTACGGCCGGTCCGAGCCGTCGCGCTGATCGGGACGCCGATCCAGATGGTGCTGAGTGGGGCGCTCGGCTTCGGCGTCGGGTACAGCGTGGGCTGGGACTGGCAGTCGTCGGTCTGGCTCGGGGCGCTGGTCTCGCTCTCCAGCACGATGGTGCTCCTCAAGACGCTCATGAGTCACGGCCGGCTCGGCACCCTGTCCGGCAAGGTGATGATCGGGATGCTGATCGTCCAGGACCTGGCGGTCGTACCCCTGATGGTCATCCTGCCGACGCTGAGCGACGCCTCGACCGGACTCTCGTCGCTCGGCTACGCCGCCGGCATGTCGGCCGCGTTCCTGGCTGCCATGGTGCTGCTCGGCACCCGCCTGCTGCCGCTTCTCCTGAGCCATATCGCCAGACTCGGGTCGCGCGAGCTGTTCCTGCTGGCGATCACGGCCGTAGGGCTCGGCGTCGGGTACGTGACCTATGTGGTCGGTTTGTCGTTCGCCTTCGGCGCCTTCGTCGCCGGGATGGTGCTGAGCGAATCGGACTACGGCCATCAGGCGCTCAGCGACGTCATCCCGCTGCGCGACCTCTTCGGTCTGCTGTTTTTCGCGTCGGTCGGCATGCTGGTCGACCCGGCGTTTCTCAGGGACCACCTCGAAACGGTCGCGGTGCTCGTCTTGGCGATCGGGATAGGGAAGGGTGTGATCTTCGCGGCGATCGCCCGCCTCTTCGGCTACGTCAACGTCGTGCCCCTGGCCGTCGGGCTCGGGCTGTTTCAGATCGGGGAGTTCTCGTTCGTCCTGGGACGCGTCGGCGTCGCGACCGGGTCGATCTCCAGCGAGGTCTTCTCGGTCGCCCTGACCGCCGCGGTCGTGACCATGGTCCTGACCCCGTTCGTCTCGGGTCAGACCGCGCGCCTGTATGCCGTGCGGCAGCGCTGGTTTCGCCACGAGCCGCTCGAATCGAGCAACCTGCCGGACACCGGCCTGCGCGATCACGTGGTCATCTCCGGCGGAGGTCGCGTCGGCTTTCTCGTGGCCCGGACGATCCAGCGCCTCGGGCTCCCGTTCGTCGTCATCGAGCTCGACTCCCGCCGGATGGAAGAAGCCAAGGGCGCCGGGATGCCGGTCGTCTACGGGGATGCGAGCCAGGAGGTCGTGCTGGAGGCCGCCGCGATAGGCCACGCCTGTTTGCTGCTCGTCACCACGCCAGCGATCGTCGTGGCGCGATTGACGGTGAACCGGGCCAAGGCGCTGAATCCGACGTTGGACATCGTGGCGCGGGCCTCGGACGCGGAGTTCGTGCCGATCTTGCGGGAGCAGGCGATTCGCGAGATCGTGCTCCCGACGTTCGAGGCGGGGCTCGAGATGACCCGACAGGCCCTGCTACACCTGAAAATCCCGGCGACCGAGATCCAGCGACAGACCGAATCGCTCAGGCAGGAGCTGTTCCCACGGGCGGGCGATCAGGCAACGGACTATACGACCATCGGCCATCTGCGCGCCGCCGAGCAGCAGTTCGACCTGCAATGGGTGCGGCTCCCCGACCAGAGCTCGCTGGTCGGGCGCACGATTGGCGCCACGGCGATCCGGACACGGACCGGCGCGTCGGTGGTCGGAGTGCTCCGCGACGCCCAGCTGACGCCGAATCCCGGACCCGATTTCCGACTGGCGGCCAACGACCTAATCGCCTGCATCGGGACCGACGCAGCTCGTCGGTCGCTCCGCGACTACGTCTGATTCGCGCGGTCTCCATCAGTGCTCCGATCAATGAAGCGCCCACGAGTCCACCAGCCACCATGGCCACCATCATTGAGGCGGTCTCGGCGCAGGTCTGAGCCGCGCACGCCCGTCACATCAGCGAGGCGTGGCCCTCCCGGTGAGAACACTCCCCCACGGCGCGCGGGTATTTGCATGGGGGGTGTCGAGGTAGAGGCTTGGTAACGGCCAACGTGTCGCGGGCCACTCGTGGTCGTAGGGCGCGACTTCAGCCCGCGCCTCACCGCGACGCAACTGGAGCCCTGATTGCGAAAGATCGTGGTCAGATCCACCGCTCGGGAGTGGGCTCGACAGCCGGAAAACTAAGATCACCGGGATGTGACGGTCATGGACAGGAGTGCGACAGAGGTCTGAGGTCCGAGACTGTGGCGCATTCGGGAATCGAAGGTCACGATGAACTTGATGCTAGCGTGCTCTGCTTCTGACACGATCCGGCAGTCGTTCATGCTGCGATGCATTCGCTGAAGCGCTTGCGCTCGCTGGTTGAACAACCAGTTGCGATTCGGGCAAGTTTCGCCGAGTCTGCTCGACGCGAGCCGAGACCGGCGCTGCTTCTACCGGATCGCGTGAGACAGCTCCGCCGTTCTACTGTGCTCATTTTGTGCTCAAACTGCAGCCACGAGCACGGGAGAGCAACCTACATGCCAGGAAAGGAACGGAAGAAACGAGGTGGGAATGCAGGGAAGGAAGTGGTCGGGGCGAGAGGATTTGAACCTCCGACCCCTCGGTCCCGAACCGAGTGCTCTACCAGGCTGAGCCACGCCCCGACGACGGTTATTTTACCTCAGCCAGTTCGCCCAGCGGTAGCTTCTCGACGAAATCGAGCGCCCCGTTGTCCGTGAGGTCCGGGTGGAGCGGGGTGATCGAGACCCAGCCGTCCCGCACCGCCTGGTAGTCGGACCGGTCGTGCGGCTCCCAATCGCTCTGCCCCTCCTTGATCCAGTAGTACGGCTTGCCCCGCGGATCGAGCGATTGCGACACGGCCGTCACGTGATTGCGACGCCCCTGGAGGGTCACGCGACAACCACGCGCCGGGCCGGCCGGCACGTTGACGTTCAGGAACGTGCGGCCGGGCAGACCCCGGTCCAGGACGACCGTCGCGATCATGGACGCCGCGCGCGCCGCCTGCGAGAAGTCGAACGCCTCTCCGGCGCGTTGCAGCGACACGGCGATTCCAGGCAGCCCGAGGAGCGCCGCCTCCATGGCACCGGCGACTGTACCTGAGTACGTCACGTCGTCCCCGATGTTCAATCCGTTGTTGATCCCTGAGACGACCAGGTCCGGCAGCCGAGGCAGGATCCGAGCGACCGCGATGTTGACGCAGTCGGTCGGCGTGCCATCGACCGCGAAGACCAGCGGGCGCACCTGTTCCACGCGCAGCGGCCGAGCCAGCGTCAGCGCATGTCCGACCGCGCTGGATTCAGCGTGCGGTGCCACGACGGTGACCTCACCCAGCGACGAGAGCGCCTCGGCAAGGGCTCGTATACCGACCGACGCCACCCCGTCGTCATTCGTGACCAGGATTCGTTTCATGGATCGCGCGGATGCGTCGAGCGAGGCGATGCTCGACCAACGAACTGTCCGCTCAGGCGGGTCTGGCTCGATGACCGTACCGCCGAATGCTGGGAGGCCGATAGAAGTCCGGGCTCACGATGAGCTCCGGGGGCCGCTCCTCGATGTGCGAGAGCGACGTGATGAAGAGATCCTCGACGGGCTGCTCGTACACCGCGACCAACTCGGGCCGACTTCCCCGGCGCCGGAGCCACCACAGCCCGGGACTGCCCCCAACGTGCGTCGTCGCCACGACCAGCGCGCCGAGTCCCGCGAGCCCCGCGGCTATCCACGCCGCCCAGCCGGTCGTCGCTAGCGCAGTCACCATCGCCGGGACGAGGACGAACGCGGCGTCGATGCCGCTCCCGAGCCACGTCGCCGACCGCCAGCGCCCCGTGCCGGCGCTTCCTCCGGCGTCGTCCACCAAGACCAGGCGAAGGTCGTCGGGCGATGACGGTGGCTCCTGGCTCGCCGATCGCGGCCGCAACGCGTCATGCGCATAGCTGGGCGCCGAGGGTGCGAGCGGATGCGATGCCGAGGAGGCCGTCGGCAGCCCAGGTCCATCCGCCTCCGCCAACCGAGCGTCGGGGAAGATGTCGACAAATTCTGCGACCACGACATCGGCGTCGAGACTGATCGCTTCGGCGTATCCCCTGATGAAGCCTCGTCCGAAGATCCCGGGTGGCCAGCGATCGAATCGCCCACGCTCCATGTCGGCGAGCAGCGATTGGCTCACCTTGGTGTGCTGCGCGATGGCTTCGAGCGTCACACCGCGTGCCTCGCGCTGGGCGCGAAGTCGTGTACCGAAGAGAACCTCAGACGGCATCGCGAGTGGTGACCTGCTGTACCTGGATGGATGGGAACACGGGAATGCCGTACTGCTGAAGCTGAAAATCCAGAGCAGGCATGCCGGAGAGTATACACCCAGTGAGCGCCCTTCACGACGCGGTCACGTGCGAACACGACACGTCGGATGTCGCCCGAACGTACGCCACGCGAGCGACGCGTCGGACCGACACGTATAATCACCGGTACGCTTCGTTTCATGTCTTTGTAACTGCTTGCGATAGGTCATACAACCCATCAATCGATACGCCGATACGCTGACGCCCTCGAACGAGCGAGATATTCCGTGACCGCAGGCGCACCGTTCGATGCCGTACTCGTGATCTCCTTCGGTGGCCCTCTCGGTCGCGCCGACGTTCGTCCGTTCCTCGCCAACGTGCTTCGTGGCCGACCGGTAACCCCCGCAAGAATCGAGGAGGTCGCCCGCCACTACGAGCTCTTCGGCGGCGTATCTCCACTGACGGAGCTCACCCAACGGCAGGCCGCCGCGCTCGAGCGGCGCCTGCATGCTCGGGGGTTGGACCTGCGAGTGTTCGTCGGGATGCGCAACTGGCATCCGCTGCTTGCCGACACGTTACGGGAGATGGCCGACACAGGGGTCAAGCGCGCGGTCGGATTCATCGCGGCGGCTCATCGTTCGTACTCGAGCTGCGGGCAATACCGACAGAACGTGCTCGATGCGCAGCGGGAGGTGCGTGAGATGGGGCGGGATGCGCCGGAGGTGCATTACGTCTCGGACTGGCACACGGCAGCCGGCTTCATCGACGCCAACGTCGCGCATATCGCCGCGGCTCGGGCGAACCTGGCCGCCGACCTGCGCGACTCGGCTCGACTGGTCTTCACGGCGCACAGCCTGCCGATGCGCATGCCGGGCGTGCAGCGGTACCAGGAGCAGCTGCGGGAGTCGGCGCAGCTAGTCGCCGAGCAGCTCGACTGGGACAACTGGACCCTTGCGTATCAAAGCCGGAGCGGACGGCCGGAGGACCCGTGGCTCGGGCCAGATATCGGCGACCACCTGCGGGATGCGCGGGACGGCGGCGTGTCGGCAGTCGTGCTCGCGCCAATCGGGTTCCTGTGCGATCACATCGAGGTGCTGTTCGACCTGGATCGCGAAGCGGCCGACGTCTGCATCGAGCTCGGCCTCGCAATGGCACGAGCCGACTCCGTGAACGCCCATCCCCGCTTCATCGACACGATGGCCGAGGCGGTCGCCTCGACAGTCGGCCGCTACGCCGGCCGACGGCCACTCGTCGTCGTGCCACCAGAACCGCGTACATGAGAAAGGCGGCGCCCGTGGACGCCGCCTCCTCGTTTGCGCCGAATCGACGCGCCTACCCTTGCACGGGCTCGGGGGCGCAATGCGTCTCGAACGCCTGCGTCAGCTGCGAGGCGATCGCCTCGGCATCTTGATTCTCGATCTGCGAACGCTCCATCATGAAGACCGGCTTGCCATCCTGCAGCAGCGCAATGGCTGGCGACGACGGCGCGTACCCGGTCAGGTACCCGCGAGCCCGCGCCGTCGCGTCGATATCGGCGCCAGCGAACACGGTGGCCGTCAGATCCGGCTTGACGCCGTGCTGCAAGGCGAGCGCGATGCCAGGGCGGGCCTTCCCGGCGGCACATCCGCAGACCGAGTTCACCACCAGCATGACGGTACCGGGCGTCTGGGTCAGCGTCTGGTCCACGTCGGCAGACGTCTTGAGCTCCTTGACACCAAGGCGCGTAAGTTCCTCCCGCATTGGGGCAACGAAGAATTCAGGATATGACAAAGGGGGGTCTCCTTTCGAGAGTCGAATGATCTTTCGTCGTCTAGCGTAGCACGGACGTTGAGGCTGCGCCCACCAGGTCGATCACGGCGAGTGCCATCACCTTCGTCGAGCCGACCAGGTCGTCGATGCTGCACCACTCGTCAGGTTGATGCGCCAGCTCCAGGGTCCCCGGCCCGTAGGCGACACAGTCCTCGACGTGACCAATCCGGCTCACATGCTTCTGGTCGTAGGTCCCAGGGCTGGCGACTGGGCGAGCCGTGACACCGAGTACGTCGCGTACCGCCGCCTCCAGAGAGGCGACGAGTGGCGACCCGGCCGGCGTCTGCACTGGCGGCACGACCATCAGGTCTGCCAGTTCCCACTCGAGTCCCGGAGCCTCGGCGCGCACCCGGTCCAGAAGCGACACGATCTCTCGACGAGTCGCGTCGAACCCCTCCTCCAGTGTGAAGCGCCGGTCGAACACGGCGGAACAGCGGTCCGCGACGCAAGGGGTCTGCCCGAGGTCAGCCGACTGGCCGCCGACGATGGCGTTGACGTTGAGCGTTGGGTGCTTCGCCTGCGCGGGCACGACTGGCATCGTGGTGCTGCGTTTCGCCAGTTGAGGCAGCAGCGAGGTGCGCAGCGTCTCGAGCACACGGCCCATGTCCTCGATCGCGTTCCGCCCCAGGAACGGCATGCTGCCGTGGGCGATCCGACCGCGCGTGGTGACCTCGAACCAGTAGACGCCCCGATGCCCGACGCAGATGCGGTCCACGCCCAATGGCTCCGGAATGATCACATGGTCCGTGCGGCTCGCGTGGATTCGCCCCTGCTCGGCAAGCCATGCGACGCCCGCCCACCCGCCACTCTCCTCGTCCACCGTGCCGCTGATCTCTATGGACCCACCGATTCTGATGCCCGCCCGCCGGATCGCCTCGACCGCGTAGACCGCCGCCGCGATCCCGGCCTTCATGTCCGCACTGCCCCGCCCGTACAGTCGTCCGTCCCTGACCGTGCCCCCGAACGGGTCCATCGTCCAACCGTCACCCGCCGGCACGACATCGAAGTGTCCGTTCAGATGCACGAGCGGTCGCGCGCGCGCGCCGCGCCACGATCCGATGACATTGACGCGCGGATGTGCGGCCGTGTGCTCCGGTCGCCCAACCGCCGGGTGGTACTCGACCTCGAGCCCGTGCCGACGTAGCCGGTCGCCGATCGCGCGCGCGCACGTCTCGTAGTCCTCACCGGGCGGGTTCACCGTTGGAATCCGGACGAGCTCCGCCGCAAAAGACACGACCTCATCGATCGATCGGTCGATTTCGGTCAGCACGCGGTCTTTGATGTTCATGGACGCACTCGGGCGTTGGGCTTGCGGGCTACAGGCTCCGGGCTATGGCTTCGGGCTTCGGGCTTCGGGCTTCGCCAAGAAAGAAGGTTGCGACCGGCGAGGAACCAGAAGGCACCGCGAACCCTTGAACGATTGAACCCTTGAACCTTTGAACGATACAACTCTTGAACCCTGAACGGTCTAGTACAATCTCTTTCTTGACGCTCATTCTACTCCTCGCCTACTCCGCGCTGCTCGTCGGCCTCGGCCTGTGGATCGGCCGGCGAGTTCGGACGAGCGGTGATTTCTTCGTGGCCGGTCGCCGACTCGGGCCCGGGCTCCTCTTCGCCACCATGCTGGCCGCCAACATCGGCGCGGGCTCGACGGTCGGTGCGGCCGGGCTCGGATATCGGGACGGCCTGAGCGCTTGGTGGTGGGTCGGATCGGCGGCCATCGGGTCCGTGGTCTTGGCGGCCTGGATCGGCCCCAGGATCCGGCGGCTGGCCGCCGAACACGACCTGCGGACGGTCGGCGACTACCTCGAGCTCCGGTACGGCCGCAGCGTCCGCGGCACGGTCGCCGCGCTGTTGTGGGTCGGCACGCTGGCCATCCTCGCCGGACAGCTCATCGCGCTCGCCTGGGTCCTGAACGTCGTCGCCGGTATCTCCAAGACCACGGGCTGCTTGATCGGTGGCGTGGTCATGACGACCTACTTCGTCGCCGGGGGCCTGCTGACATCGGCCTGGGTCAACCTCGTGCAGCTGATCGTGCTGGTCGTCGGTTTTCTCGTCGCCCTCCCGCTCGCCATCGCGGCCGCCGGTGGCTGGGCCACCGTCACGGCCGCGACCGCCAGCGCGCCCGACTACTGGAACTTCTGGCAGGGCGGCGGCTCGGGCTGGCTCTACCTGGCGATGCTCGGCCCGGCCTTCATCGTGTCGCCCGGACTGCTGCAGAAAATCTACGGCGCGCGCGACGATCGGACGGTACGCCTCGCCGTCGGCGCCAACGCCCTCGTCCTGCTCCTGTTCGCCTTCGTACCGGCCGTGCTGGGCATCGTGTCCCGGTCGCTGCACCCGACCCTCGAGGTGGCCGAGCTTGCACTCCCGACCCTGCTCATGCAGGACCTGCCGGTCGTCGTCGGCAGCCTGGGGCTCGCCGCACTCTTCTCGGCCGAGGTGAGCTCGGCCGACGCCATCCTGTTCATGCTGGCCACCTCGCTCTCGCAGGATCTGTATCGCGGATTCCTGAATCCGTCGGCCTCCGATGCCCAGGTGTTGCGCGTCGCGCGCCTCGCAGCGCTGGGGGGCGGCGCGATCGGCGTCGCGCTCGCGATCGTGTCACCGTCCGTCATCGGGGCGCTCAGCATCTTCTACACGTTGCTGAGCGTCAGCCTGTTCGTGCCGGTCGTCGCGGGACTGGTCCTCCGGCGCGGCGGCGCGCCCGAGGCGCTCACCGCCATCGCCGCCGGCGTGACCGTGGTCGTGGCGGCACAGCTGGCGCCTCCGGATGCGATCGCCTCGAGTGTGACACCCGCCATGCTGGGCCTGGTGGCCGCCGGCGTGGCATTCGGACTCGTCGTCGCGGTGCGACGACAGCGAGGACAACCGTCGGAGGAGGCTCGGCATGTCTGAGACACAACCGTTTTCACTCTCGGAAAAGATCGTCGGCGTCGTTGGCGCCGCGTCCGGCATCGGCGAGGCCGTGGCGATCGGGCTGGGACGTCAGGGCGCCCACGTGACCTGCCTCGATGTCGACACGGCCGGCGCCGATCGAGTCGCCGAAGGCGTTCGCTCGGACGGGGGGCGCGCCGCGAGCGGGGCGCTCGACCTGCGCGACGCGGACTCCGTGGTCTCGGCCTTCGAACGACTGCACGCCGCCCACGGCCGACTCGACGCCGTCGTCTGTACGCCAGGCGTCAACGTCCGGAAGGCACTGCTCGACTACACCGACGAGGAGTACGACCGGGTCGTCGACCTCAACCTGAAAGGGAGCTTCCGCGTCCTCAGAGCCGCCGGACGGATCATGGTGCCCCAGGGTCACGGGAGCATCGTGCTGTTCTCGTCGATTCGCTCCCAGGTCGTCGAGCCCGGCCAGGGCGTGTACGCGGCCACGAAGGCGGGCATCGTGCAGCTCGTCCGTACAGCGGCTGCCGAGTTCGGCCCAGCCGGCGTACGCGTCAACGCCGTCGCGCCAGGCGTCGTCGAGACGCCCCTCACCGCACCGATCAAGCAACACCCGGACTGGTACCAGGCGTACGCGTCAAAGAATGCGCTCGGCCGCTGGGCCCGCGCCGACGAGATGGCCGGCCCGACCGCATTCCTCGTATCCGATGCTGCCAGTTACGTGACGGGAAGCGTGCTGTTCGTCGACGGCGGCTGGACGGCCATCGATGGACGCTTCACACCGCCAGGGAGTTAGTGGGCGGCATGGGCTTTGGGCCAGAACTGAGAATGTCGGAGCGCGAAGGCTTGATCCTCCCCAGCGAAGACGAGGGGCAGCCGAGCGGTTCTCGAACCAGCGTGACCATGGAACACTAGACCGTGACTTCCTCACCCTCCTGGACTCCTTCGCCAGAGCGCGTCAACACGGCCCGCATCACAGCGTTCCGACAAGCGGCGGAAGAACGTTGGGACGTACGCCTCCCCGACTACGCCGCGCTGCATCGCTTCTCGGTCGAGCAGCTCGAGAAGTTCTGGACATCCGTCTGGGACTTCGCGAGCGTCATCGCGAAGACGCGCGGGGAGGCGGTGCTCGAGCACGGCGACCGGATGCCGGGCGGCCGCTTCTTCCCCGGCGCCCGCCTGAACTTCGCCGAGAACCTGCTGCGCCGGCGCGACGACTCGGACGCGATCGTCTTCTGGGGCGAGGACCGGGTGCGTCGACGTCTCACCAGCCGTGAACTGTACGACCAGGTGTCGAGCGTCGCTCAGGCGCTTCGCGCGTGGGGCGTGCGACCCGGCGACCGGGTGGCCGGCTATCTGCCGAACGTGCCGGAGGCCATCGTGGCGATGCTTGCCAGCGCCTCCATCGGGGCAACCTGGTCTTCCTGCTCGCCTGATTTCGGTGTGCAGGGTGTCGTTGACCGCTTCGGTCAGATCGCACCCCGCGTGCTGATCGCCGCCGACGGGTACTTCTACAACGGCAAACGCCATGACCGCCTCGACTATCTGGCCGAGATCCAGGGCGCCCTGCCATCGATCGAGCGGGTCGTCGTCGTGCCCTACACAGTGGACGATCCGACGCTGACGGGGCTGAGCGAAGCCGTCTCCTGGCCGAGCCTCCTGGCCGCTCACCCACCCGGAGCTATCGACTTCACCGCACTGCCCTTCGCTCATCCGCTCTACATCCTGTACTCGTCCGGCACGACCGGCGCGCCGAAGTGCATCGTGCACGGAGCGGGTGGGACGCTGCTCCAGCACCTCAAGGAACACCAGTTGCACTGCGACATCCGACCCCGCGATCGCGTCTTCTACTTCACCACCTGCGGCTGGATGATGTGGAACTGGCTGGCCTCGACGCTTGCATCGGAGGCGACGATCCTCCTGTTCGACGGCTCGCCCTTCCAGCCCGGCGGTCACGTGCTGTTCGACCTGGCCGACGCCGAGCGCATGACCTTCTTCGGGACCTCCGCGAAGTTCATCGACGCACTGCACAAGGCGGACCTCGAACCAGCCGTGACCCACCGCCTCGACTCCGTGCGGACGATGGCCTCGACCGGCTCGCCCCTCGTGCCGGAGAGCTTCGACTACGTCTACGACCACATCAAGCAGGATCTCCACCTCGCCTCGATCGCCGGGGGCACCGACATCGTCAGCTGCTTCGTGGGCGGGAATCCTGCCGGCTCCGTCTGGCGCGGCGAGATCCAGGCCGCTGGACTCGGGATGAAGGTCGAGGTCTGGGACGATCAGGGTCACGCGCTCGCCGGTGGGGAGAAGGGCGAGCTCGTGTGCACGGCGCCGTTCCCATCGATGCCCATCGGGTTCTGGAACGATCCAGACGACGCGCGATACCGGGCGGCCTACTTCGAGCGATATCCGGGTGTGTGGCATCACGGCGACTACATGGCGCGCACCGAGCACGACGGTTACATCATCTATGGCCGCTCGGACGCGGTCCTCAACCCCGGAGGCGTCCGCATTGGCACGGCGGAGATCTACCGGCAGGTCGAGCGGCTCGACGAGATCATCGAGAGCCTGGTGATCGGGCAGGAATGGGATGACGACGTGCGGATCGTCTTGTTCGTGAGGCTACGAGAGGACCTCGTGCTCGATTCGGAGCTGAGCGACCGAATCAAGGGATCGATCCGGCAGAACACGACTCCCCGGCACGTGCCCACGAAGATTCTGCAGGTCGCCGACATCCCCCGGACCAAGAGCGGCAAGATCGTCGAGCTGGCCGTGCGCGACATCGTGCATGGGCGGCCCATCAAGAATCGGAATGCCCTCGCCAACCCTGAGGCACTGGCGCTCTTTGCCGACCGGCCAGAACTCGGGAGTTGACGATCCTGAGGGCTTGTCGACGGACCACGCTATCTTGACTCCATTAGTTGACTAGTCTGACTAGTCCGATAAACTCACCACATGCCACGTACCTACTCAACATACGAGGCCAAAGCCAAGCTGAGCGAGATCCTCCGTCTCGTCCGACGCGGCCAGACGATTCTCATCTCATCTCGAGGCGAGCCAGTCGCCGAGGTTCGGCCCGTGAACCGTCGGGGCGGGACTTTGGCCGACCGGCTCGACGAGCTGGCGGAGCGCGGCGCCCTGACCCGCCATCGTAACGCGCAGCCCACCCGTGGCGCGGTCGAGAAGAAACCTGGCGCCCTGAGACGCTTCCTCGAGGACCGGAACGGATGAGCGTGGCGTACGTCGACACATCGTGCCTGGTCGCGATCGCCTTTGGAGAACCCGGAAGCGACGCCCTCGCTGGCCGACTGGAGAGCTTCGCCGAGCTCGTGTCCGCCAATTTGACCGAGGCCGAACTCCGGTCTGTGCTCGTCCGGGAAGCTGTGTCCGCCGATTCCGATGTCTTGAGCGGCATCAGCTGGATTCTCCCCGACCGATCGCTGGGGTCCGAGATCCGGCAGGTCCTGACGACGGGGAACGTCCGAGGAGCGGATCTCTGGCACCTGGCGGCCGCGCTGTTCGTGACCTCCAGTCCCGGGGAGATGGTCTTCCTGACGCTGGACGGACGCCAGCGCGAGGCTGCGGAGCGACTCGGATTCGACGTCGCGCCGTGACCGCCTCGTCCGTCCAACGCCACGGTCACGGCTGGGTGATCGGCCAACCACGCGCCGCGCGAGCCGCGGCGACGATTACCGACGCTGCGGCCTCCACGCTTCCCTGGAGCTGCCGACCCGCCTCCGCTCTCTCGAGCGAACCCGGACCCGACCGCTCGCCCATCACGACGTACACGATCGGCTCATCTCCACGATCCCAGAAACCCGACCGAATCCTGGTCAGTGGGTCGCTATCGAGTGAACCGCTCTTGAAGTAGTGGCGATCCGGGCCCACCTGATCCTCGAGCGCCAGGATATCCCGCATCGCATCGACCGTCTCACGCGCGACCCCGGGCACCTCGCGCCGGGCGATCTGCTGCAGCACGGCGGCCAGGCTGGCCGCGGTGGCAGCGTTGTCGCCAGTCACATCCCTCGCCGCCAGCATGTATCGCCGCGTCACCAAGCCCGAGAACGCCGGGTCGCGCGCGTGCATCAATCGGGTCATCTCCGCCTGTCCACCGAGCGCGGCGGTCGTCACGTTGGCCGCAGCGTTGTAGACGACGTTCGAGACCCTCGTTCCGCGAATCATGTGATGACCGATTTCCCTGATCGACGCGTTCGTCAGGTCACGGCGAATCTCGATTCGCTGCGCGTCGTCGAAATGGACGACCGCCGGGTGCGTTGCCTCGAGGAGATCCTCGATTCCGGGGAGCCGCTCGTCGAGTCGGCCGGCGTAGGCGGTGAACAATTCGATGAGGTAGGCCGTCTTGATCGCGCTGGCCGCCGGCCGTGAGACCTCCGGCTGCCTCGCATACCATGCGGCGCCCCGGCCCCCACCCACCCAGACGCTGATCTCGGTGCCCGGCTCGGCGTCAGCGAGCACAGCCTCCAGGCGAGCATTCAGCCTTGCAGGGTCGAGTGAAGCGGCCGGCCGATCGGCTTCCGCTGGCGCGACGCTCGTAGCCGGCCGACAGCCAAGCGTGCCGAACAGCACCATCGAAACGGCGATCGGGCCCGCGGCTCCGCGGCGCATCCGTCCGGGCCAGCGACGTGGCGGAGTCACGAGTCGTCGTCCGGATGCTCGGGGCGCCGCGCCTGCTGTCGCGCACCTAGCACGAGCGCACCGATGAACCCTCCCCAGCAGATGCCGAGGATGACCAGCATCATGAACCACGTACGTCCGCTCATTCGGCCGTCTCCACGACACTCCGGACGCTCGCTTCCGCCAGGCGCCGATTGAAGGACTTGAGCAACACCATCGCCGCGGCCCACTGGACGAGGCACGTACCGACCGAAAACGTGCGTATCGGATTCCACCAGCCGCCAGGGTCGTAAACCGTGAACGCCTGATACATCCACCACCCAAACATCACGACGAACAGCGCGGGCACCACGAAGGTCAGGCACCAACGGAACAGCCGACCGGCGTGCAGGAGGGTCCCGGGCAGGTTGATGAAATCCGCGCTGAACCGATCGACCCCGTACGTGATTGCCGCAAAGGCCACGAACATTCCGGAAACCATCAGCGCCAGGCCCCAGACGAAATCCTGGTTCTCGAAGATCGCCAGGTTCACGGCCGACGGTAGGCCCAGCACCATCGTCGCCACGGTCACGACCGTCACCGCCTTCCGGCGAGACATCCCGCCATCCATGAGCAGGCGCGAGGCAAGCTCGAACATCGCCATGAGGGAGGACAAGGCCGCACTGAACAGCGCGAGAAAGAACAGCGTCAGAAAAATCCGTCCGCTCGGAATCTGCGCGAACAGCTCCGGAATCCAGATGAAGGTGAGGCCGACGTTACCCGCGCTCATCGCGTCCAACGCCTCCTGACTCGACAGCACCGCGAACGCAGTGGGCACCACGGCCAGGCCGGCCAGCAGCGACGCCGAGTTGTTGCCGAACCCGATCGTCCCAACGTTCAGGACGAGATCGTCCTGGCGCCTCATGTAGGCACCGTAGGTCATCAACAGGCCCCATCCGGCGCCGGTCGACCACGCCGATTGCGTCGCCGCCTCGAGCCACACGCGATAGTTCGTCAGCTGCGAGAGATCAGGATTGAACATGAACTCGACGCCACGAACAGCTCCCGGAAGGGTCACGGCTCGCAGCGCCGCCACGGCCAGGAGTCCGAACAGCATCGGCACCAGGATCCGGTTCACGCGTTCGATGCCCCGTTTCACGCCGCGCTGAATCACGGCGCCCGCCATGACGGCCGACAGCACGTGAAACCCGATCGGCTGCCAGAAGGAGTCGACGTAGCCCTCCCAGTACGCACCCGGCGTGCCCCCGCCCAGGTCCCCGAGGAGCGCCGCGAAGAAGTACTTGAGCGTCCACCCGGTCACGACCGAGTAATAGAACATGATCATGACCGTCGTGGTCGCGACGAACCCGCCCATCCAGGCGAACCGAGGGCCGATCAGCGATGTGAACGCTCCGATGACGCCGCGGCGCGAGCCACGCCCCATCGAGAACTCCGCGATCATGAGGGGAAACGACCACACGAACAGGAAGATGATCCAGGGAATCAGGAACGCCGCGCCGCCGTTCTGCGCAGCCATGCGGGGGAATCGCCACATGTTGCCGGTCCCGACCGCCAGTCCCAGACCGGCCAGGACCAGACCCCAGCGTGAGAAGGTTTCCTGCTTGGGCATCGAGGATGGAGTCTACCCCAGCCGCACCCAGCGTCACCAGCGAATCAACGGAGCAGACCATGTCGAAGTTGACACGCTATGTATCAAGACCTATACTTGACTCGACGCAACTTTGAATTCGAACCATCGTGGAACCAGACATCTACCTGATCAGCATGGCCGCCCGGCTCCTCGGCATGCATCCACAGACGCTCCGCAAGTACGAGCGGCTGGGCCTCGTGAGCCCATCGCGGACCATCGGTGCCATGCGTCTGTACACGAACGAAGAGATGGAGCGCCTGCGTCAGATCAAGCATCTGGTGGACGAGGTCGGCGTCAACCTCGCCGGGGTGCAGCGCCTGCTGTCGATCGCGGAGATCGTCGAGCGCATTCAACCGCTCATCGTGGACGACGCGCTCGCGGAGCGCGCAGGCCGCCGTCGGTTGGCGCGAGAGATCGATCGGTTGTGCGAGGTGCTGGGGATGCCGGATGGCGATTGAGCGACCGACGTCCCGGCCCCGACGAGCCCCGGGGCGCCACGTGAGGCTTCGGTAGATGGAATTCAAGGACTACTACGGCACGATCGGGGTCGCCAAGACGGCGACGGCCAAGGAAATCAAGCAGGCCTACCGCAAGTTGGCCCGCAAGTTCCACCCCGACGTGAACCCGGACGACCAGTCCGCCGAGTCGCGCTTCAAGGAGATCACCGAGGCGTACGAGGTGCTCGGCGACGCAGACAAGCGCCGCAAATACGACGAACTGGGCGCCAACTGGCGGCAGTACGAGAACCAACCGCGATCCGCCTCGCCGGGAGGCGGCGGCTTTCGGACGATGACCGAGGAGGAGATGCGGGACGCGTTCGGCGGCGCAGACCCGTTCTCCGACTTCTTCAACGTGTTCTTCGGGGGCGGTGGAAGTGCGAGCGCGGGACCTGCAGGGCAACGGTCGCCCCGACCCCGCGCAGGCCGAGACGTGGAGCAGTTGCTGCGGCTCTCGCTCGAAGAAGCCTTCACCGGCACGCCCCGACGGCTGTCCATCACGCGTCGCGGGCAGTCGAGCACGGTGGACGTCCGGATCCCGGCTGGCGTCCGGGAGGGGTCGCGCGTTCGAGTGGTCGGCGAGGGAGAGCCCGGCTCCGGGGGCGCGCAGGCCGGCTCGCTGTTCCTGAGGATTCGGATCGCGCCGCACGCGACGTTCGAGCGACGCGATCAGGATCTCCACGTGAGGGTCCCCGTCGACATCACGACGGCCGTACTGGGAGGCGAGGCCGAGGTACCGACGCTGACGGGCCGCCCCGTACGGCTGAAGATTCCCGAGGCGACCCAGGGCGGTCAGGTCCTTCGTCTCAAGGGGCGTGGCATGCCGGCCGTCGGCCAGCCCGACACGCCAGGCGATCTGTACGCGACGGTCGAGATCGCGGTACCGACCCGCCTGACGGCCGAGGAGAGGGAGCACTATGAGGCCTTGCGAAGGCTGCAGGACGCCGGGGAACCGGCGGCCCCCACGGCTCGCTGAGCCCAGAACATCACGACCGCCGGTCCCTGAGGAACAGGTATGGATATCAACAAGTTCACGGAAAAGGCGCAAGAGGGACTCCTCGCCGCGCAGCAACTGGCCCAGCAGCTCGGCAATCCGGAGGTCCAGCCGGAGCATCTGCTGACGACCCTCATCGAACAGGCCGATGGGATCGTCCCGCAGGTGCTTGGCAAGCTCGAGATCGACCCTTCCACCGCCGGCCAGACGGCACGCGAACAGCTCGCCGCCCTCCCCACGGTTCAAGGTGGCGCCACGCCCGCGTTGTCGCCCCGACTGGCGACGGTCGCCGACGCCGCGAAGCGCGAGGCCGACCGGCTGAAGGACGAATTCATCAGCACCGACCACCTGCTGCTCGCCATCGCGGGCGAGCTGGGCCGGTCGGCGGCCGTCGAGACGCTCCGAACGCTCGGCGCCGACAAGGACCGAATTCTGGAGGCGCTCGTGGCGGTGCGCGGCGGCCAACGCGTCACCGACCAGAGCCCGGAGGGCAAGTTTCAAGCGCTCGAGCGCTACGGCCGCGACCTGACGGCCCTGGCGCGGCAGGGGAAGCTCGACCCGGTCATCGGGCGCGACGAGGAGATTCGTCGAGTGATTCAGGTCTTGTCGCGACGAACGAAGAACAACCCTGTGCTCATCGGCGAGCCCGGCGTCGGCAAGACGGCGATCGTCGAGGGTCTGGCCGGCCGGATCATCCGCGGCGATGTCCCCGAGGGCCTCAAGGACAAGCGCATCGTCGGACTCGACATGGGCGCGCTCATCGCCGGGGCAAAGTATCGCGGCGAGTTCGAGGAACGCCTGAAGGCCGTCCTGAAGGACATCACCGACTCGGCCGGCCAGATCGTCCTGTTCATCGACGAGCTGCACACGGTGGTCGGCGCCGGCGCTGCCGAGGGCTCGATCGACGCCTCGAACATGCTGAAGCCCATGCTGGCGCGCGGCGAGCTGCACACGATCGGCGCGACCACGCTCGACGAGTACCGCAAGTACATCGAGAAGGACGCCGCGCTCGAGCGGAGGTTCCAGCCGGTGGTCGTGGGCGAGCCGACAGTCGAGGATACGATCAGTGTGCTGCGTGGCCTGCGGGAGCGGTACGAGATTCACCACGGCGTCACGTTCAAGGATTCGGCCCTGGTGGCCGCCGCCGTGCTCGCCAACCGCTACATCACGGATCGCTTTCTGCCGGACAAGGCGATCGACCTGATCGATGAGGCCGCATCCCGCCTCCGGATGGAGATTGATTCGATGCCGGCCGAGCTCGACGAAGCCGAGCGCCGGATCATGCAGCTCGAGATCGAGCGAGAGGCGTTGCGCAAGGAATCCGACCGCGCCTCGCAGGATCGGCTGACGCGGCTCGAGAAGGACCTCGGCGACCTCAAGGAGGAGCGAGGCCAGCTGGCCTCGCGCTGGGAGCGCGAGAAGACCGCGATCGGCACCAGCCAGAAGCTCAAGGAGCGGCTCGAGCAGCTGCGCCGGGAGGTCGAGCGGGCCCAGCGTGACGGCGATTTCGCCCGCGCGTCCGAGCTTCAGTACGGCACGCTGCCTGAGCTCGAACGACAGATCAGTGCCGAGGAGAGCCGCGACGATGACAGCGGCGCCCCTCGCATGCTCAAGGAACAGGTGGACGAGGAGGACATCGCCGAGGTCGTCAGCAAGTGGACACGCATTCCGGTGAGTCGGCTGATCGAAGGCGAAGTCGAGAAACTCGTTCGTATGGAGGCACGACTCCACGATCGCGTCGTTGGTCAGGACGAGGCCATCGTCTCGGTGTCGAACGCCATTCGCCGGGCGCGCGCCGGGCTGCAGGATCCGAACCGCCCCCTCGGGAGCTTCGTCTTCCTTGGTCCGACGGGCGTTGGCAAGACCGAACTCGCGCGGGCGCTGGCCGAATTCCTCTTCGACGACGACCACGCGATGGTTCGAATCGACATGTCGGAGTATCAGGAGAAGCACACCGTCTCCCGGCTCGTCGGCGCCCCACCTGGATACGTGGGCTACGAGGAAGCCGGCCAGCTCACCGAGGCGATCCGCCGCCGCCCCTACGCGGTCGTGCTCTTCGACGAGATCGAGAAGGCGCATCCAGAGGTCCTCAATATGCTCCTTCAGTTGCTCGACGACGGCCGACTGACGGACGGCAAGGGCCGCACCGTCGACTTCAAGAACGCGGTGGTGATCATGACGTCCAATCTCGGCAGCCAGGAGATCGCCCAGCATGCGCAGACGGGTGCCGGTGCGCTCGACGAGGAGGTCAGACGTCAGGTGCTGGTCGCGTTCCAGGACCACTTCCGGCCGGAATTCGTGAATCGACTGGACGAGATGATCATCTTCCATCCGCTGTCGCCAGAGCACCTGGGCTCGATCGTCGACATCCAGCTGGCCGACCTCACGAAGCGGCTGGCGGCTCGCAAGATTCACGTGACCGTCACCCAGGCCGCGAAGGACCATCTCGTGCGCGAGGGGTACGACAGCCGATACGGAGCCCGGCCGCTGAAGCGCGCGATTCAGCGCCTCATACTCGATCCGCTGGCGATGCGGGTGCTCCAGGGAGACTTCCGGGACGGCGACCACGTCCGCGTGGATGTCTCGAGTGGCGAACTCACCTTCGCAAAGACCGACGTCGTCACGGCGTGATGCCGGTGACGCGAGGGCTAACCGTGGCATCCACTTCACACGACAGGGCACCGAAACGGCCCGGTGACCGGCGACCGGGGGGTCTGTTCGGGGGCGGGCCCCCGGGCAAGCTCGCCGTCTGGTACGTACTCGGCGTCCTGTTCCTCCTGACGCTCGGTCAGGCCCTGTTCGTGCTCGAGCCGGGTCGGGCGATCCCGTACTCCGAGTTCAAGGCTCTCCTCCAGGCCGGGCAGCTCGCCGACGTCATCGTGGGCGAGACGACGATCACCGGTACGCTGGAGTCGGGCGACCCGACCGCGACCTTCTCGACGAACCGGATCGACGACCCCGAACTCGTCTCCGAGCTACAGCAGCGCGGAGTCACGTTCTCAGGCGAGACGCGCAACACGTGGGGCGCGGCCGTGATCGGCTGGATCCTGCCGCTGCTCTTCCTGGTCGCGCTCTGGAGCTTCATGTTCCGCCGCATGGGAGGTGCCGGGGGCGGTGTGATGTCCTTCGCGCGCAGCCGCGCGAAGATTTACGCCGAAGACGACGTCAAGGTCAGCTTCGCCGACGTGGCCGGCGTGGACGAGGCGGCCGACGAGCTTCGAGAGATCGTCGAGTTCCTGAAGACGCCGAAGAAATACACGAACCTCGGGGGACACCTTCCAAAAGGTGCGCTGCTCGTCGGGCCGCCCGGAACCGGCAAGACCCTGCTTGCGCGCGCGGTCGCAGGCGAGGCGAAGGTGCCGTTCTTCAGCCTGAGCGGTTCCGAGTTCGTCGAGATGTTCGTCGGGGTCGGCGCGGCCCGCGTGCGCGATCTCTTCGCACAGGCGGAGGGTCGCGCACCCTGCATCGTGTTCATCGACGAACTGGACGCGCTCGGCAGGGTCCGGAGCCAGTCCCCGATGGGCAGCCACGAAGAGCGGGAGCAGACGCTGAATCAGCTGCTGGCCGAGATGGACGGCTTCGATTCCCGTAAGGGCGTCATCATTATGGCCGCGACGAACCGGCCAGAGGTACTCGACCCCGCGCTCCTGCGTCCGGGACGCTTCGACCGCCAGATCCTGGTCGACAAGCCGGACGTCAGGGGGCGAGAGGCCATCCTTCGGATCCACGCCCGCGATGTCCAGACGGCACCGAACGTCGACCTCAAGATCGTTGCGGCCCGTACCGCCGGCTTCGCCGGCGCCGACCTCGCGAACCTCGTCAACGAGGCGGCGCTCCTGGCGGCGCGCGGCGACAAGCCGGCAGCAGAGATGAGCGACTTCGATGAGGCGATCGAGCGGCTCATTGCAGGCCTCGAGAAGAGGCGTGTCATGACCGACAAGGAGCGCCAGATCGTGGCGTACCACGAGTCGGGCCACGCGCTCGTGGCCACCGCACTTCCGGGACTCGACCCGGTGCACAAGATCTCGATCGTCCAGCGCGGCTTCGGTGCGCTCGGCTACACCCTGCAGCTGCCGCTCGAGGAACGATACCTCATGACCCGCTCCGATCTCCGCCACCAGCTCGCCGTACTTCTCGCGGGCCGGACGGCCGAGGAAGTGGCATTCGACGAGATCTCGACGGGCGCTCAGAACGACCTGCAGCGTGCCACCGACATCGCCCGGTCGATGGTCACCGAGCTCGGAATGAGCGACGTCGTCGGACTCGTGACCTACGACGGACACAACCGGGAGTCGTTCCTCAACGTCCCGCTTCCGCCCGAGCGTGGCGCCCATGCCGAGCAGACGGCCCAGATAATTGACGCCGAGGTGAGGCGGTTCATCGAGGAGGCCCACGACCAGGCGAGTGAGCTCATCGACGCGCGACGCGAGATGCTCGAAGCACTGGCGAGCCGACTGCTGGAGCAAGAGGTCATCGAGGGACCGGAGCTCCGCCGGCTATTGGGAGTGCCGGAGCCTGAGCCGTCAAATCCTGCGGCGATCGAGCCGTCCTCGACCGCTCCGTCCCCGCCCGTCGAGAACGACCCGGAGGAGTCCGCCGAGTCATCGTAGCGACGGTAGCGAAGCTAGCCACGCTAGTCACGTAGCCCGGCCCAGCGCGGCGGTGGAGTTGCGGGACCGCGGCCCCGCCGTCGCACGGGCGGGCTTGCGTGCCAGCCCCATCTGACTACCATAGGGGTGGAGGCTCTCATGACACCCTCTCGCCGTACGTTTCTCCGATCGAGCTCGAGTGTCGTGGCCACGGCGGCCCTGGCCTCGGTGGCCCCGGCCCGCGTCGCCGCGCAAGCATCGACCTCAAGCCACTCGTCGTTCGACCCCTGGGTCGAGGTGTACGTCGACCACCTGCGTCACAACGTGCAGGAGATCCAACGGCACGTCCGGTCGCGTCCGATCATGGCCGTGATCAAGAACGACGGTTACGGTCTGGGCGTGGCCAATGTCGGGCGCATCCTGGACGATGAGTCGGCCGTCGCCGGCCTCGCGGTCGTCAAGCTCCACGAGGCTCACAGCCTGCGGGACGCCGGCGTCACCAAGCCGGTGTTGCTCATGGGTCCATTGGACGAGCAGAACCTGTCGGATGCGGTTGACCGAGACATCATGCCGATGGTCTACACGCCTCTCGGCGACGTGTGCGATCGGATCGCTGCCCGCCGGCAGCAGCCGGTGGCGATGCACATCTGTATCGACACGGGCATGGGACGCGTCGGGGTGCCCTACACTGACGCGCCCGCCTTCGTGAGAAGTCTCGCGGCACGGTCCTCGGTGGTCATCCAGGGCGTCATGACGACGCTCTCCGAGGACCCAGACCTCGACCTCGAGCAGCTACGCCGTCTCCTCCTGATCACCGACGATCTGAAGAGCGCCGGCCTGCGGATCGGGCTCCGACATGTCTCGTCCAGCTTCGGCCTTTTCCAGCACCCCGATGCCTTCCTCGACATGGTGCGGCCGGGCATGGCGGTATTCGGGATGTATTCGGAACCGGAGTTTCGCGAGCTGGACGTGCTGGATCTTCGTCCAGCGGTGAGCCTCAAGGCGCGGGTGGCCTACGTCAAGCAGCTGCCGGCGGGGGGAACCGCCGGCTACGACAAGGCCTACGTCGCGAAGGCACCGGTCTGGATCGCGACACTCCCGGTCGGCCACGCCGACGGCTGGCCCCGCGCCACGGCCGGCGGTGCCGGTGTGAAGATCAACGGTAGGGCCTACCCGGTGATCGCCTCGGTGTCCGCCAGCCACACCATCGTGGAGATCGGGCCGGAGCCGCGCGTCTCCATCGGCGACGTCGCGACGATGTTCGACTGGGAGGATGGCTCGAGGCCCGAGGACGTGGCCGCGGCGTGCGGGAGCTCGGTCTACGACCTCACCATGCACTTGAATCCGCTGATGACGCGCAAGGTGGTCTGAGGCAGGGCTCAGGACTCAATGCTCAGGGATCAGGGAACAGGGATCAGGGATCAGGACTGAGGTTTTTCCTGGCCCACGATCGGCGGCCCCTGGGCCTTGACGTCCGGATCGTCTGGGCGGAAGCCGACGCGCGCGTGTGTGCCGTCGCAGAAGGGCTTCTTGGCCGACGCCCCGCAGCGGCATAGCGCAATGGGACGACGTTCGACCGGATACTCCACGCCGTTCCAGTCGATCAGCGAGACGTCGTCGCCGTCAATGCGATACGGTCCGTTCTCTCTGACCTTGATCGTCGCCACGCCGCCTATCCCATCTTCTGCATGGCGGCCAGGAAGTCGGCGTTCGACTTCGTCTTGCCCATCTTGTCGAGCAGGAGCTCCATCGCCTCCACGGGCGAGAGCGGGTGTAGGACTTTGCGCAGCACCCAGATACGGTTGAGGTCCTCGCGGTCGATGAGGAGCTCCTCCTTGCGCGTGCCGCTCTTCTGGATGTCGATGGCCGGGAAGACCCGCTTGTCGACGAGCTTCCGGTCGAGGTGGATCTCCATGTTGCCGGTGCCCTTGAACTCCTCGAAGATGACGTCGTCCATGCGGGACCCGGTGTCGACGAGCGCGGTGGCCATGATCGTCAACGAGCCACCCTCCTCGATATTGCGCGCCGCGCCGAAGAATCGCTTGGGCTTCTGGAGCGCATTCGAGTCGAGACCGCCCGACAGTACCTTCCCGGAGGGCGGGATGACCGTGTTGTAGGCGCGCGCGAGCCGGGTCACCGAATCGAGCAGGATGAGCACGTCTTTCTTGTGCTCGACCAGGCGCTTCGCCTTCTCGATCACCATCTCGGCGACCTGAACGTGCCGCTGTGCCGGCTCGTCGAAGGTCGACGAGATGACCTCGCCGTCGACCGAACGCTCCATGTCCGTCACCTCTTCCGGCCGCTCGTCGATCAGCAGCACGATGAGGTAGACGTCGGGGTGATTTTTCGAGACCGACTGCGCGATGCTCTGCAGCAGCATCGTCTTACCAGTCCGTGGCGGCGCGACGATCAGTCCGCGCTGCCCTTTCCCAACCGGCGTCATCAGATCCATCACGCGCGCCGACAGATTGTCGGCCGATGTCTCGAGCGTCAGACGTTCCTGCGGATAGAGCGGCGTGAGGTTCTCGAAGAACAGCTTGTCGCGCGCCTGCTCGGGCGACTCGAAATTGACCGCCTCGACCTTGATCAGCGCGAAGTAGCGCTCCCCCTCTTTCGGCGGCCTGATCTGACCCGAGACCGTGTCCCCGGTCTGGAGATCGAACTTCCGGATCTGCGACGGTGAGACGTAGATGTCGTCCGGACCTGGCAGGTAGTTGTAGTCCGGGGCCCGGAGGAAGCCGAAACCGTCCGGCAGGACCTCGAGCACGCCTTCCGAGAAGATGAACCCACTCTGCTCGGTCTGCGCCTTGAGGATCTGAAAAATCAGCTCCTGCTTACGCATCCCGGTCGCGCCGGCCACGTTGAGGTCGCGGGCCACCTGGGTGAGCGTCGCGATGCTCATGTCCTTGAGCTCGCCGATATTGAGCCCCTCGGCCGATCGTCGTCCCTGCGGCTTCCGGCCGCCTGGGGCGCCGGTTCCGGCAGCAACGGCGGGGACGTCAGGAACGGCAGGGACGTCAGCACCGGCTGGGACGTTCGAGACATCCGAGACATCCGAAACATCCGAAACGTCCGAGACATCAGGGGCATCGGGCGCGACCGCGGGTGGAGTGGTCGCTTCGAGCACGTCTGTAGATTCGCTGGACGAGCGTCCAGAAGAGCGCTTGTTGTTTCGCATGAGTTGTAGAACGAGATTGATGTTGCGAGAAGTTAAGTTGCTTGAGGCTCGCGGTTGCGAGAGGTTGGAACCCGCTTGCCATGATGGCAAGGGGACGCTCAGGTGTCAGAATTCTAACGAGACTACGGCATTTTGTCAATACCGTGACGTCTGAATTCTCGACGCCCTCGTCAGTCGCTGGGACTCTCGCCGATCCCGATGATGCTGCAGGCGACCACCGGCCGGATCCCGAGTGCCTCGGCCCGTGCCAGCACGCCAGGCCCTTCGGCGCCCGGATTGAGCCAGACCTCCGCTACCTGCTTGCTGGCAATCTCGTCCATGAGGCCCTCGCCAATCGCGGGGGGCACGTAGAGGCTGACCATGTCGACGCGACCAGGAATGTCCATGACGGATCGGTACGCCCGATGCCCCTCGATCTCCGTCTCGGTCGGGTGGACCGGCACGACGCGGAACCCACGACGCGCGAACGCGCGCACCGCCTTGTTCCCGAACTTGTCACGGTCACGCGACGCACCGACGATGGCCACGACCTTGCGCTCGTCCGCCACACCACCACCGGAGTCGACCATGCCCGGATCCTAACTCGCCACAGGCGCGCCCTTCAACCGGTCGTCGGGTAGAATCGTCCGACTCGATGGCCGCCACGTCCACCTTGCTCCAGTCCGCCATCCAGCATCAGCAAGCCGGACGCTTGCAGGAGGCAGCGCTTCTGTACCGTGAGCTCCTTCGTCGGGAGCCACGCCACCCGGACGCGCTGAACAACCTCGCGGTCGTCTGCGCGTCGCAGGGGCACTCGGACGAAGCGCGGGCCCACTACGAGCGAGCGATTCACGCACGACCGGATTTTCCGGACGCGCTGACCAATCTCGGACAGCTCCTGGCCACCCTCGGACGATTCGGCGAGGCCCTGCCGCCACTGCGACGCGCGGTCGAACTCGCGCCCGATGTCGTGGAGGCACGCGTACTCCTCGGGGCCGTGCTCGTCAGTCGCGACAGCCCCGAGGAGGCCGTGCCGATCCTTCGCGACGTGACCCGTGGCCCATCGCCGCCTGGGATCGCGTACACGAATCTGGGCGCCGCCTATCAAGCGCTCGGCCGGACCGACGAGGCGCTCGCGTGCTTCGACTCCGCCCTCGCGATCGGTCCCGACGATCCGCTCGCACACTTCAATCGCGCGGTGTCCTGGCTCACGGCTGGTGACTACGCGCGTGGCTGGCCGGAGTTCGAGTGGCGCTGGCGCAACCCGCAGTTCTTCGGCCGATCGCTCGCCGACGACGCGCGACGATGGGACGGTTCCCCCCTGGACGGCCGAACGCTGCTCCTGTACACCGAGCAAGGATTTGGCGACGCGATCCAGATGCTGCGCTTCGCGCCAGTGATCCGCGACTCGGGTGCTCGAGTCATCCTCCGATGCGGTCCGGCGCTCGTGCCCCTGCTGCAGGAGTCTGGCGTGGCCGACGCGATCGTCACCGAGGGCGCGGAGCTCCCGCCATTCGACGCCCATGCCGCGCTGATGAGCCTGCCCCACGTGCTCGGTATCCGGCAGGACGAGATGCCCGGAACGGTCCCGTACCTGACCGCAGCGCCCGAACGGCGCGCACGTTGGCGAACCATGCTTGACCGGTTGGCGGGACGTCAGGTGGGGATCTGCTGGCAAGGGAATCCGTCGCATCCGAAGGACGCGCAGCGTTCGGTCGCGGTCGAGCGATTCTGCGGGCTCGCCCCGATTCCCGGGATCAGCCTCGTGTGCCTGCAGGGCGAGGTCGCCGACGTCGCGTCGCCGCACGCGGCGTTCGTCTCGCCACATGACCTGGGCGCTGAACGCTTCGATTTCGCAGAAACGGCGGCCGCCATCCAGTCGCTCGATCTGGTCATCACCGTCGACACGTCGATGGCTCACCTGGCCGGCGCGGTCGGCACCCCGGTCTGGATCCTCCTGCCGTTCGCGCCCGACTGGCGATGGATGCTCGATCGGTCGGATACCCCCTGGTATCCGAGCGCGAGGTTGTGGCGTCAGCAGCAGCGAGGCGACTGGGACGGGGTGTTCCGGGAAGTCACGAGCGAGCTCACGCGATGGGCGGCGACCTGAGTCGGGCGCCCTGGGGCGCGAGATCGTCTCGGTGGTAGGATCGAGGCATGGTCACGCTCGGCGACACCCTCGAGCGTCACGCCCGCGCCGCCGACCCGGCGCTCTACGATCGACTCGACGATCGGCGCGTCCGGTGCCACGCCTGCGGCCATGCGTGCCCGATTCCTGACGGCGCCGTCGGCGTCTGCAAGGTGCGCTTCAACCGCGACGGGGCCCTCTTCGCACCGTGGGGCTACGTGGCAGGCGTGCAGTGCGATCCGATCGAGAAGAAGCCGTTCTTTCACGCCTACCCTGGCGGCCTCGCGTACGGCTTCGGGATGCTCGGGTGTGACCTGCACTGCAGCTATTGCCAGAACTGGGTTACCTCGCAGGCCATTCGAGACCCTCGAGCCGTGGCGGCGCCGACACAGGCGGGTCCCGAGGCGCTCGTGCGAGACGCGCTGCGCCTCGACGCCCGCGTCATCGTCTCGACGTACAACGAGCCACTGATCACGAGCGAGTGGGCGGTCGCCGTGTTCAAGGAGGCACGGGCGGCCGGCTTGCCGACGGGCTTCGTGTCGAACGGCAACGCGACACCCCGAGTACTCGAATACCTCCGGCCCTGGGTCGACCTCTACAAGGTCGACCTCAAGAGCTTCGACGACCGAGAGTATCGCCGGCTTGGTGGGCGCCTCGAGCCGATCCTCGACACGATCCAGCGGCTCCATGCCATGGATGTGTGGGTCGAGATCGTCACGCTGCTGATCCCGGGGATGAACGACTCACCGGACGAACTGAAGCGTCTGACGGCCTTCGTCGCCGAGATCTCACCCGACATCCCGTGGCACGTCACGGCGTTCCATCCCGACTACAAGATGTCGGACAACGCCCCGACGACCGCCGCGATGTTGCTGGATGCGGTCACCATCGGGCGGAAGGCTGGCCTGCGGTTCTGCTACGCCGGGAATCTGCCGGGCCAGGTCGGCAATCTCGAGCACACGCGGTGTCCCGGCTGCGAGGCGACGCTGATCGCGCGCCGCGGGTATCGAATCCTGACGTACGAACTCACACCGACCGGTGAATGCCCGTCGTGCGGCTATCTCATGCCCGGCCGATGGGACGACGCGTTCTCGCGGCAGATCGCCTCGCGACCGTTCCTCCCGCCCGTCATGCCGACGTGAGGTCAATCCAGAGCGACCTTCGCCAGGCGAACCCGGGACGGACGCTCGCCGGCGAACGTGTCGGTCCATGTCACGTACACCTCGGATCCGTACACCGCCATCCTCGGGAAGCCACTGGCACGACTCGAGCCGGTCTCCGCGACCAGAATCGCAACCTCGCTCGAACCGGACGGTGAGACCCGCTCGAGTCGCAAGTCCGCCCGTCCACTCGCACCTCGTTCGAGCCACGACACGACAACGTCGTCCCCGATGGACACGATGTCGACGCGCCCGACCGGCCCGCCCTCGTCGATCCGCACCGGCTCGCCGAACGTTGCACCGCCGTCGCTCGAGAACACCACCTGAACGCTGGGGTCATCGTCGGCCGCCGTGAACCACGCGACGGCGACCCGGTCTCCCGTGGCCGTCACCTGGGGGCCGTTGACGGGACAGCCCGCGATGCGCCATCCGTCGTCATGCAGGATCGCCGGTTCGGTCCAGGCACCATCGGCGTAGCGAACCACACCGATGTCGCGAATCTCATCGAGCGATCGGTTGCGGTACACGACCACGAACCCGTCGTTCGTCGGTGCCATGTCGGTCTGACAGCACTCACAGACCCGGTCGTCCAGCTCACGCTCCTCCTGAAACCCCCCGCCCTCGTACGTCGTGAACCGGAGCGTCATCTCGTTGTCGTCGGCGCCCTTTCTGAACTCGCGACCGTCGAGCCAGACCGCCGCGAAGCCATCTCGTCCGTGACGCGCCATCGAAACGAAACCGTGCTCGCTCAGCGTCTGGTCGCGATGGGGCCGCCGCGGCTCGCTCCAGTGCCTCCCGTCATCGTCCGACAGGGATATCCAGACGTCGTACTCGTACGTGCCCTCAGCCGCCTTCTCCAGCCAGTGCGCGACAAGCCTTCCGTCGTCGAGCGTCAACATGGAGGAGAAGTCCGCCCAGTTCGCGAAGAAGGCGTCGGAGGTGTGAATCGTGCGAGGCGCAGCGAACGCCTCTCCATCCCAGCGCGCGAAACGTAGTGCGTGTCCTGTCGAGCGTTCCTCCAGCCAGCTCAGGTAGACTCCTTCGCCGGCCGCGACGAGGTTCCCCGTCTGACTCCCCTCGGGGGCCGGTGACGGCAACGAAACGATCTCCATCGGATCCGAGCCGTGAGCCGGGGCGACCAGAGCGACCCATGCGGCGATTCCGAGAGCCAGCGACCAGCGCGGCATGACACCTCCATGGCGATTACGAGAAAGGCTGATTGTGACACACGTGAGGGGCTCGAACGGCGACTGTGAAATACTGGCGAGTATGGCGACCGTGAGCAGCGGAGGTGCAGCCTGTCGATAACGCGACCCTCGAGGCGGCTCGTCGCGGGCGTCATGGTGCTGATCGTCGTCGGCGCCAGTATCGCGGCCTACCTGTATTACTCCCGATCGACACTACCCGAGATCCAGACCGAGCGGATCGTGCTGCGCGACCTGGAAGCGACCGTCTCGGCCTCGGGCAAGATCCAGCCTGAACGCCTCGTCAACATCAGCTCGGACACGATGGGCCGCGTCACCCAGCTCGCCGTGGAGGAAGGTCAGCGCGTCGAGCAGGGTCAGTTCCTGCTCCAGATCGACCCCGAGGCGGCGCAGAGCGCGGTCCAGATGGGCACCGCCGGCCTGCGCGCCGCGCGTGAATCGCTCAATACGGCCGGGGTCGGCGTCGAGACCGCTCGTGCGAACCTGGATCTCGCCGTCCGCAACGCCGAACGCACCCGCGACCTCGCCCGATCGTCGCTGGTCTCGCAGGAGGACCTCGACCGTGCCGAGACCGAGGTCACCGTGCGACAGAGCGAGCTCGAAGCGCGTGAAACCGAGGTCAAGGTCCAAGCCCAGCGTCTCGCTCAGGAGACGGCCAACCTTCGGAGCGCGCAGCACGTCCTCAGCAAGGTGACGATCGACGCCCCGATGACCGGCGTGATCACGCGACTCAGCATCGAAGAGGGCGAGACGGTCGTCGTCGGGACGATGAACAACGCCGGGACGATCCTGATGACGATCGCCGACCTCTCGGTCATCCAAGCCCAGATTGCCGTCGACGAGACCGACATCGTCGACGTTCGGCTCGGCCAGATCGCCCGGGTGAGCATCGATGCGTTTCCCGACCGCGAGTTCACCGGGACGGTGACGAAGATCGGCTCGAGTGCGACCCAGCCAGCCAACGGCGTCGCAGCGGCCGGCGCGGATCAGCGCGGCACGACCTTCGAGGTCGAGGTCACGCTCGAGGAGGACATCCCCGGCGTCCGCCCGGATTTCTCCTGCACGGCGGACATCACGACGGCTGTCCGGTCCCGCGTGGTGGGCGTGCCGATCCAGGCCCTGACCGTGCGCGACGACGATGGTCCGGAGGTCGAGGGCGTGTTCATCCATCGGGACGGCCAGGTCGCGTTCACGTCTGTCGAAGTCGGCATCGCCGGCGAGCGGTACTTCGAAGTCATGGCGGGGCTCGACGAGGGCGACGAGGTCGTGACCGGCCCGTACAGCTCCGTACGCGAGCTCGAGGATGGCGACCCGGTAACGCTGCGGGAAGAGACCCCGCGTCCGTGAAGCGGTCACATGACTCGATTCCTCGAGGCGATCTCGCTTGCACTCGCCGCCGTCTGGTCACACAAGCTGCGGTCACTTCTGACGGTCCTCGGTAACATCGTCGCGGTCGCATCCATCATTGCCGTCGTGACCCTCATCGACGGCTTGAACGAAACGGTGCGTGACGCCATCGCGTCCGAGGCGGGCGCCGACTCCTTCATCATCAACCGAGTCGGCATCATCACGGACGAGGACGCGGCGGAGCGCGCCCGGCGGCTCAATCCCCTCGTCACCGAGGCTGATGCCGAGGCCATCCGGCAATTCTCACCGGGGATCGCCGCCGTCATGGCTCGAGTCGAGCGCCGCACGCGAGTCGAGTACCGGGGCCGCGAACTGGAGCGAGCGCAGATCGAGGGCGTGAGCGAGGACTATGTTCGCTTCCCGAGCTACGACGTGGAGCTGGGGCGCCTCATGACGCCAACCGAGGTGAGGCGCCGACGGCCAGTCGCCGTGATCGGCTGGGGCGTCGCGGACCGGTTGTTCGAGGGCTCGGAGCCGCTCGACCAGACGATCAAAATCGCGGGGCGCCACTTCCGCGTCATCGGCGTCAGCAAGAAGCGAGGCGCCGTCTTCGGGCAGTCCCAGGACGAGTTCGTCCTCATTCCGCTCGGGATGCACCAGAAGCTCTTCGGCACGCGGCGAAGCCTGTCGCTCGTCGTCCAGCCCCGCGACCCCGGCGCGATGGAGTCAGCCATGGAGGACGCCGCCACGGCGCTACGGATTCATCGCCGCCTGAAACCCAGGCACGCCGACGACTTCGGAATGTTCACGTCCGGCACCATACTCGGCATCTGGGAACGCGCCACGGCCGGCATCTTCGCGGTGCTGGTCGGCGTCGTGGCCCTGTCGCTCGTCGTCGGCGGGATCGTGATCATGAACATCATGCTCATGGTCGTCACCGAGCGCACGCGGGAGATGGGCCTGCGGAAAGCCGTGGGCGCCCGTCGACGTGACATCGTCTGGCAGATCCTCACCGAGTCGGTGGTGCTATCCATCGTCGGCGGCGTGGCCGGCACGCTGGTCGGTGTCGCCGTCGCCCTCGCCATCGAGCGCACGACGCCCGTGCCCGCGTCCGTCCAGCCCTGGTCGGTGATCCTCGGGATCTCGATGACCGCGGCAGTCGGGCTGTTCTTTGGCCTGTATCCCGCCACGCGTGCGGCCCGCTTGAGCCCAATCGAAGCGCTCCGAAAGGACTAATGGCCTTCAGGTCCGGCCTCCTCGGCGAGATCGTGACGATGGCGCTCGACACCGTGCGCGCCAACAAGCTGCGGTCCGGCTTGACGATCATGGGGATCATCATCGGCATCACCGCCATCGTCGGGGTGACGTCGCTGGTCCGGGGCTTCGACCGGTCGTTCCGGGAGATGATCCAGCAGCTCGGCCCGCACACGATCTTCGTCGCCAAGTTCAGCGGCGTGAGCTTCATGTCGGGCAACGACTTCACCGACCTCATCCGTCGCCCGAACCTCACGCCGGCCGATGCGGTCGCGATCGAGCGTCTGTCGGCCATCCGTTTCGTCGACCTGATGTTCGGCGGCGGCATCGATCGCCGGACCGAACGCGTGACCTACCGAGGCGAGAGCACGAAGCCTGTGCAAATCCTCGGAGCATCAGAGGAATTCGCGCGTGTCGGTTTCATTCCACTGGACGCAGGGCGCTTCTTCACGGCGGCCGAGGTCAGGCATCGCCGGCCGGTCGTCGTGCTCGGACACAACCCGCGCGCCGCACTCTTTCCCCTGATGGACCCGATCGGCAAGCCGGTCCGCATCGGCGGCCAGGAGTACACCGTCGTGGGTGTCCTGGGTGAGCGCCCGAGTCCGGGTGGATTCAACGCAGGTCAGGACGACTTCGCCGTCGTGCCCTTCACGCGATACCAGTCACAGTTCGGCCTTCGGGCTATCCGCCTCGGCGGTGGTTTGCATCGCGACGTCACGATCACCGCCGTCCCTTACGACGGCGAGCGAGCGCGCGCGCTCGAGCAAATCGAGCAACTCATGCGCATCCGCCACAGCCTTCGACTCGACGAGGCGACCGATTTCGACCTCGTCACTCAGGACGCCGTGCTCAGGGTCTGGGACCAGGCGACCCAGGCGATCATGCTCAGCCTGGTCGTCATTTCGTCGATCGCGCTCCTGGTCGGAGGCATCGGGGTCATGGCCATCATGATGATGTCGGTGACCGAGCGCACGCACGAGATCGGACTCCGCAAGGCGCTCGGCGCCAGGCGCCGCGAGATTCTCTGGCAGTTCTTGGTGGAGGCGGCGGCGCTCACGTCGGCCGGCGGCGTGCTCGGGGTGGTCCTGGGCAGTCTGCTCGGCGGGCTCGTGCACCTCGTCTCCGGCTTTCCCATCTCCCTGCCGTGGTGGTCGTTCGCGCTTGGCCTCGGCTTCTCGGCCAGCGTCGGTCTGATCTTCGGGATCGTACCCGCCCTCAAGGCGTCGCGGCTGGATCCGATCGAGGCCCTGCGGCATGAATGAAGGTCCGGCGTGAGCCTGATTCGCGTGGCCAACCTCTGGAAGACGTACCGGATGGGACCAACCGAGATTCACGCGCTTCGCGGCGTGGACCTCGAGGTCGAGCGCGGTCAGTCGGTCGCAATCATGGGCCCCTCAGGTTCGGGTAAATCCACGTTGCTCAACATGCTGGGCTGCCTGGACACGCCGAGCCAGGGACAGTACGTGCTGAATGGCCGCGACGTGAGCGCCATGGACGAGGACGACCTCGCCCGGGTGCGGAACGAGGAGATCGGCTTCGTCTTCCAGACCTTCAATCTCCTGCCGCGAGCGAGCGCGCTCCGGAACGTGGAGCTCCCGCTGATCTACGCCGGCGTGGCGGCGGACGAGCGCCGGAGGCGCGCCCTGGATGCGCTGAAAAAGGTCGACCTGGCCGACCGCGTGGATCACCGGCCGAACGAGTTGTCAGGCGGGCAGCGGCAGCGCGTCGCCATCGCGCGAGCGCTGGTGAACGAACCCTCGATCCTGCTGGCCGACGAGCCGACCGGCAACCTCGACTCGACGACGAGCCTCGAGATCCTCGAACTGCTCGACCGGCTCCACGAGCGTGGCCATACGCTCCTGATCGTCACGCACGAGCCGGACGTTGCCGCCCACGCCCAGGTCGTCGTTCGCCTGCGTGATGGTGCCATCGAATCACTCGAGCGGACGAAAACGTGAAATTCCGTGTCCGTTCCGTGTCCGTGCCGTGTCCGTTCCGTGTCCGTTCCGGAGTGCCGGCCAGCGTCCTGGGCCGTCAGTCCGGAAAAATCTTCCCCGGGTTCAGCACTCCGTCGGGATCGAACGCCGTCTTCACTCGCTTCATCAGCGCAATTTCGTCCGCCGACAGCTCCAGCGCCAAGAACGGCTTCTTCGTGTACCCGATGCCATGCTCTCCGCTGATCGATCCCTCCAGCCCGATGACCCCTTCGAACAACGCGCGCACCGCCTGGTGCGCCCGTTCCACCGCCGCGTGATCTCCCGGATCGACCATCACGTTGACATGGATGTTTCCATCGCCCACGTGTCCGAAACAGGCGATCAGGACGCGGAACTCTTCGCGCAGGCGACCGACCAGGTGGAACAGCTGTGGAATCCGACCTTTGGGCACGACGATGTCGTTGTTGAGCTTGAGACCGGCCAGGGTTTTCAGCGCCGGTGACAGATCCCGCCGCACCTGCCAGAGCGTGTCGCGCTCGTCGGGATCGTCGGCGCGCAGCACCTGTGTCGCTCCGGACTCCCGGCACGCGGCCTCGACGCGCCGCGCCTCCTCGGCGACGGTCTCCTCCAGTCCGTCCACCTCGATGAGCAGCAGCGCGCCGGTTCCCGCCGGCGCGAGCGCCGCGCCGCCCCGGTAGTTGTCGATCGCGAGCAGGCTGTCCCGATCGATCAGCTCGAGGGCCGACGGCACGACCCGGGCGCGAATGAGCGCCGTGACGCTGGCGGCCGCGGCCTCGATGCTGTCGAACGTAGCGCGCAGCGTCACCCGGACCGACGGCTTCGGGATCAGCCTGACGATCACCTCGGTCACGATCGCGAGGGTGCCCTCGGAGCCCACCAGCAACTGCGTCAGATCGTAGCCGACCACGTTCTTGACGTTCTTCGAGCCAGTGCGGACGACCGTGCCGTCTGGCAGCACCGCCTCGAGGCCCAGGACATAGCGCTTCGTCGTGCCGTACTTGAACGCCCGCGGCCCGCCGGAGCACTCGGCCACGTTGCCGCCGATCACGCACTCTCGCAGGCTGGCCGGGTCGGGCGGATAGAACAGACCGCGCGCTTCGACGGCGTCCTGCAGATCCCCGGTGACGACGTTGGGTTGCACGACGGCGAGCAGATTGTCCTCGTCAATCTCCACGATCCGATCGAGACGCTCGAGCGAAATCACGACGCCTCCCAGCGTAGGCACCGAACCACCCGTGTAACCGGTACCCCCGCCTCGGGGCACCATCGGGACGCGCTCGGCATGGCACGCCTTTGCCACCGCCGACACCTCGGCCGTGGATCCCGGCAGCACGACGAGGTCGGCCGCTCGCCCCTGCTTGATGCCGTCGGTTCCGTAGGCGAGGCGCGCGCTCTCGTCGTGCTTGACGTGCTCCGACCCGACGCACGCTTCGAGGGCGGCGATCAGCGAGGAGGACAACATGTGAGTGGTGAATGGTGGGTGGTGAATGGTGGGTGGTGAATGGTGGGTGGTGAGGGGTGAATGGTGGATGGCGAATGGCGAATAGCGAGCAACGTCACACCGCCGCCTTGTCGGCGAACGCCAGAATCCGATCCACGCCTTCGCGCAAGCGTTCGAGTGATGTCGCGTACGAGATGCGTACGAATCCTGGGCTATCGAACGCCTCCCCCGCCGTCAACGCGACGTGCGAGGTGTGCAGCAACGCCTCGGCCAGCTCCGCCGTGGTGCGGATGCCATCCGGCGACAGCAGCGCCGTCATGTTCGGGAACACGTAGAACGCTCCCGCTGGCTTCACGCAAGTGATGCGGCCGTCGGCGGTCAGCCACTCGTGCACCTGATCCCGGCGCGAGCGATACTCCTCGAGCATCTCGGCCACGCAATCCTGCGGGCCTGTGAGCGCGGCCACGGCGGCCTTCTGGGTGATCGACGAGACGTTCGAGGTCGAGTGGCTCTGGATCGCGTTGCACGCTGCGACGACGGCAGGCGGCCCGATGACCCAGCCGCACCGCCATCCGGTCATCGCGTATGTCTTGGACGCCGAGCCCGCGAGCACCGCACGATGGCGCAGCCGCTTCATCAAGACGCCCACCAGATCGTGAGGCTGGGGATCGTAGATGAGGCGCTCGTAGCACAGGTCGAGAATGACCCAGAGGTCGCGTTCGGCCGCGGCCTCCGCGATCGCCGCCATGTCGGCCTCGCTCATGAGCGCGCCCGTCGGATTACCCGGGGAGTTCACGATGATGCCCTTCGTCCGCGGTGTGATCCCCGCGAGGATCGTATCCGCCGTCACCGTGAACCCGTCCTCGGCGTGGGTGCGGACGATGACCGGTGTCGCATCCGCCAGGCGGACGACCTCGACGAGCGTCGGCCAACACGGTGCGTGAATGATCACCTCGTCGCCCGCCTCGAAGAGTGTCATCGCCACGTTGAAGAGCGCCTGCTTGCCGCCGGCGGTAACGATCGTCTCCGGCTCGTCGAACTCCATGCCGTACTGCTCACGATAGCGGCCGATGATCGCTTGCTTGAGCTCGGGAATGCCGGCGTTGGGCGTGTACCGCGTGAAGTTCTCCTGGATAGCCAGCTGGGCCGCCGCCTTGACATGGGCGGGTGTCGGAAAATCGGGCTCGCCAGCCCCGAGATCCACGATGTCGACGCCCTGCCTCCTGAGCTTGGCCGCCTCGAGCAGCACCTTCAGGGTCGGGGACGCACCAACTTTCGTCGTTCGCTCTGCCAGCATCATGACCCCTCCCGCTGCTTCTTGCGCAAGGCGGCCTCGACGGACACGGGCACGAGGCCCGAGATCGCGCCACCGAGCGCGAAGATCTCCTTCACCAACCGCGAACTCACGTACGTGTACTGTTCGGCTGGCATCATGAACACGGTCTCCACCGCCGGCTCGAGTCGCCGGTTCATCAGGGCCATCTGCAGCTCGTACTCGAAGTCGGAGATGGCCCGCAACCCGCGGACGATGACGCCGGCGCCACGCCGGCGCGCGTAGTCGACGAGCAGCCCTTCGAACCGATCGACCTCCACGTGCGGCTGATCGATGAACACCTCCCGCGCCAGCGCCAACCGCTCGTCGACGTCGAAGAGCGGCTGCTTCTCGAGGTTGACCAGGAACGCCACGATGATCCGGTCGAACATACGCGCGCCGCGCAGGATGATGTCGACGTGCCCGTTCGTGAGCGGGTCGAACGTTCCCGGGTACACGGCGACCCGGCCGCGCATCGCCCCGCTGTTGATCGCCGGGGTGTGCTCGTCAGACGTCGACATCTTGGTCTCGATTGGTCGTGGGTGAAAGGACGGCCGTCGCGGCGTAGAGGCTCAGCGCGCTGTCCCCCGACGTGATCTGCCTCTGCCGCACGAGGGCGCCAGCCTCTGCGGGGCCCGGATCCCGACGCGCATGCTCGAGCACGAGCAGGCCGTCATCAGCCAGCAGGCCACCCACCTGATCGAGCAGGTGGGACACCTGCGCGTGGTCGTACGGAGGGTCCAGCAGAATGAGGTCGAAGCGCTGCGCCGCGAGGCGCTCGACCGCCTCATCCATCGCTGCGCGGATGATAGCACAGCCCTCGACCACCCGGCAGCGCCGCAGGTTCTCTTCGATCAGCTCCAGGCCCGCGCGGCTACGCTCGACCATGGTGACGTGTGCCGCGCCGCGGCTGAGCGCCTCGAGACCCAGCGCGCCGGTGCCCGCAAACCCGTCCAGCACACGCGCGCCCTGCACCCGCGGCGTCAGAACATTGAACAGCGTCTCACGCAGCTTGTCGGACGTCGGCCGTATCCGTTGGCCGGACGGTGCGGCGAGTCGCCGCCCCTTCAACGTCCCGGCAATGATCCGCATCGCTCAGCCGACGCCGACCAGACCGAACCGCTGCTCCCAGGTCGTCCGCGCGAACTCCTGCAGCGCCTCGGCTCCGCTCGTACCGCTCCAGGCTCGCGCCGCGTCGCGAGCCTGTTCCATGATCGCGTGGTCCCGCAGCAGATCACCGATCCGGAGTGTCGGGACACCGGACTGTCGCGTGCCGAAGAAGTCACCCGGACCGCGCAGTTGCAGGTCGCGCTCGGCAATGACGAACCCGTCGGTGCTGTCGGCGATGGCCTTCAGGCGCTCGCGCGCTTGGTCCGACAGCGGCGGCTGGTACAGCAGAATGCACGACGACTGATGCGTCCCGCGACCGACTCGGCCGCGCAACTGGTGCAGCTGCGCCAGTCCGAACCGCTCCGCATGCTCGACGAGCATGATGGTCGCGTTCGGCACATCGACCCCGACCTCGATCACGGTCGTGCAGACGAGCAGGTCGAGGTCGCCCCGCACGAACGCTCCCATGACGCGCTCCTTCGCCTCCTGCTTCAGTCGGCCGTGAAGCAGTCCGACCCGATACGCCTGGAAGACCTCCTGCGAGAGATGGTCCGCCATTTCGCTGGCCGCCTTCAGATCGATCTTCGCCGACTCCTCGACGAGCGGATAGACGACGTAGGCCTGCCGCCCGCGGGCGAGCTCGGCCTTGACGAACTCGAACACCTCCGTGCGACGTGATTCCGGTTTCACGACCGTACGAATCGGCACGCGGCCGGGCGGCAGCTCACGAACGGTGGACACCTCGAGATCTCCGTAGGTCGTCATGGCCAGCGTGCGCGGGATCGGCGTCGCCGTCATGACCAGAACGTCGGGGTGCCATCCCTTGTCACGAAGCGTCGCCCGCTGGACGACGCCGAACCGGTGCTGCTCGTCGATGATGACAAGGCCCAGCGCCTCGAACGTGACGGGATCCTCGGCGAGCGCGTGCGTGCCGACGACCAGCTGCGCCTCGCCCGCGGCCAGCGCCTGCTGGATCTCACGGCGCTCCGCTGCCGGCGTCGCGCCCGTCAGTGCCACCACCCGGAAGCGCGACTCGGCGAGCAGCCCACGGATCGTTGCGGCGTGCTGGTCGGCCAGGATCTCGGTGGGTGCCATGAACGCCACCTGGAGACCGTTCTCCATCGCGACCAGCGCGGCCAGCAGCGCCACGATCGTCTTTCCTGACCCGACATCGCCCTGGAGCAGCCGATTCATGGGCTGCGGTCGTTGCATGTCGTCGACGATCTCCTTGAGCGCGCGCTTCTGGCCACCCGTGAGCCTGAACGGCAGTACCCGTCGCGCGGCCTCCCGGATTCGATCGTCGACCTTTGGCACCCTCGCCTTGCACTCCGCCTCGAGTGCGCGGCGCCGAAAGACGAGGCCCAACTGAAACAGGAAGAACTCCTCGAAGATGAGGCGATGCTGCGACGGTGTCCGAAAGGCGTTCAACCGATCGATCGGTGTGCCATCAGGTGGGAAGTGGGCGTCCCGCAGTGCCTCGATCCGAGGGGGCAATGCCAATTCGTCCCGAAGGGCGCGCGGCAACGGATCGTCCAGTTCCTCGGGCAGCTGCGACAACACGTCGTGAACCAAGCGGCGCTGCATCTTCGGCGTCATCGACCCGGTGCGCTCGTACACCGGCACGATGCGCCCGGTATGCACACCGCCGCCGGCGCCCGGCTCGGCGGCGGCCGGGACCGCCTCCGGAGGCTGCACGATCTCGTACTGGGGATTGGTCATCTGGATGCGACCGTCGCGAACCATCTCCAGCTGACCGAACAGAATGACGTGGACGTGCGGCTGCAGGACGTCTCGAAGGAACGGCTGGTTCAGCCAGACGACTCGAATCGTGGCGCTCTCGTCCCGCAGCAGCGCCTCGAAGATCTTGAAGCCGGGGCGGCGCGTGGTTCGCAGGGCGCAACTCAACAGTTCGCCCGACACCGACGCCGCCTCACCTGGCTTCAGGCTCGCGATCGGGAGCAGCCGACCTCGATCCTCGTACCGGATCGGGAACCGGTACATCAGATCCTCGACCGTGGAGAGCCCGGCCCGCTGCAGGTCCGCAGCTCGGCGAGGTCCGACACCCTTCAGATACCTGAGCGGCCGGGCGAGCAGGTCGTGGTCGGAGGCCATCGACCTCCTTATTGCACGATCACGGCCTCGGTGGACCCGACCTGCACCGCCTTGATCCGCAGGGGAAGGTCGAACGGATCGTCGAGGTCGAATCCGGCGGGGTTCTCGGGCGTCCGGGTGTAGTGGGAGACGAGGTCCCGCAGGACCGATCGGGGCACCGGTACCCCAGCGACCTTCGCCGATTCGATCTGGAACCGACCGACGCCACTGGTGGCGGTCAACGTCGCGGTCGCGCTCACCGGCAGCCGACCCGACAAGAAGCGAAACGGGTCGAACCACCCGCCCGACTGGCGCTCTTGCTTGACGGCGTCGAGATCGACGGTCGCCCGACCGCTCACCCGACCCTCGCCCTCGATGGTGATGTATGGGTCGACCAGGCCGTTGGGTATCTGACCCTCGGCCAGATACTTCAGGTACGAGTTGACCTCGAGTTCATCCAAGCTGGTGACACGCGGGGCCCGCGCGTCCGCAAGGCTGTTCGCGCTGATGGTCTGGAGCTTCTGTCGGCAGCGCTCGGCCGCCTCTTGCGTCAGCGACACGTCCGCAGCCATCGTGATGCCCGCCGCCAGAACGAATCCCAGCGTCGTGAACCGTCGAGCTCGCTGCGTGCCCATGGTCATTGACTATCCTGCTTGGAGACTGCGGGTGTAGGTTGGATCGAGTGTAGCACAGCGAGGCGAACGAACGGCCCGCCTGCCGGGCACCGGCCCGCGTCGTCAGCGAGCCCGCCGGTTGGGTTGGCGAGCCCGCATCAGGAGCTCGAGCTTGCGACGTTCCATCTGCTGCTCGAATGCGCGGAAGCGCGCTCGCTGCCGGAGATCGAGTACCTCGTCGACGGCGCGGTAGGCGTCGCGCCGCTCGGTGACCGCCTGCTCGTCGTACGCATCCAGCTCCGCCAGGCGGCTGCGCAGCGCCTCATCATCGGGTTCGCCGGGCTCGGATCCCACCTGATTCGCAAGCCTGACGAGGTCCTGGACCATCCGCTGCCGAGTGACCTGATGACGCCGCCGCGTTTCCTGCAGCGACTTCAACCGCGACACGAAGCGACCGTAGTGCTCGTCGTCGAGCTGCAGCATCTCCTGCGCCTGCACGATCGCGTAGGCGTCAAAGAGCCGCTGGATCTCGGCGGGCGACAGGTCGCCCTGCCCCCGGAGGTTGCGCTGCGCCGCCGCCGGCAAGACCGAGAGCCCACCGATCCACATCACGATCGCCAAGCGCGCCACGTGCTGCCCTGCGTTCCTCGGCATCGAGTACCTCATGATCTCGGATCGTCGGCCTACGACTGCGTCGCGTCCAGCTCTGCGCGCAGCAGCTCAGCCAGGCGACGGCGCTCGCCCGCCGACAGCTGCTCGACCGCACCCTCGACGAGTCCAGGACCAACGCCAAGCCCGACCTCGCCGGCTTCGTCCCAGCTCATTCCATCGGTCACCAGCACGAGCAACATCCACTCTGCCCCGCCGTCCGGCGGAAGCATCGGCGACGCCGCACGCTGGTCGCCATCGAGCGTCCGGGGCAACCCGTCGACGGACCCGTCCGGGGACCCCGCTCCGCGCCACAGCTCACCATTCGGCACCACCACCAGTAGGAATGCGACCGTCAGCCCGACGGCCGTCGCCGCACCCAGACGACCCAAGTGGCCGAACTGGTGGTCCCATAGCGATCGCCACCCTCGACTCGACGCAGGCTCACGCGAGAGGCGCGCGCGCAGGCGCTCGGAGAACAGGTCCCAGAACAGGGGAGACGGCTCCGGCGCATCGAGCTCTCGGGTGGCCAGGAGGACCCCACGCAGCTCCGCCACCCGCTCGCGGCAGGCGGTGCAGTCCGCCACATGCGCGGCGAGTCGCGCCTCGTGACGGTCCTCGATGACGTCGACGAGCTCGATGTCGGAGAGATGACTCATCGTGTCGTTTCCAGCCCGCCGGCGACGCCGGGACCCACGTCCCGTCGCAGCCTGCCGAGCGCGTGACAGAAGTTCACCTTGACGGCACCCACCGAGCTTCCGAGGATGCGGGCAATCTCCTCGTGCGGCAGGTCGTGATACACGCGCAGTACGACCACGGCCCTCTGACGCTTGGGCAGGCGGGCGATGGCCGCCTTGAGTTGCGCCGACCGCTCCCGATGAAGGATGCCGTCCGCCGGATCGTTTGCGCGGGTGTCCACAATGCGATCGGGCTGGAGCAGTTCGCTGGTCGGCTTGCGGGCCGCCACGCGGCTGAGGCACACATTGACCGCGATCCGATGCAGCCACGTGGACAGCGACGCCTGCCGCCGGAATCGGCGAATACCGCGATAGGCGCGCACCAATGCCTCCTGGGCCAGATCGCTGGCGTCCTCGTGCTCTCCGGCGAAGCGATAGCACAGCAGGTAGAGCCGGCGACGATACCGCTCGACGATGACTTCGAACGCCTCGGGCTCGCCCGCCACGCACGCGTCGACGAGCTGCACATCGTCACCACGGCGAAGCGCCTCGAGCCGCCGGACCGAAACGGGTCGCCCGCCGGCTCCGTCACCCGCCGCAGCGGCTGGTGTACTGCCCACGCCCAGCTTCCATCCGGCTGCCATCTGGTCGGCGGAGGTCATGGTTCATTCACGTAGACACGCACGTTGACTCGCACGCTGACTCGGCTCACGAGTGATTGGACTCGCCGCCGAGGTACGAGGTTAAGCACTCCGTGGCCTCGTGCCCGCCATCGGCCGGGCGGCGACGCTGGGCGGCGTCGGCGGGCCGCCGAGAAGTGCCTCGACCTCCTGGCGGTCTGGAAGCGCCGTGCGAGCGCCGAGCGCTCGGCACTTGAGGGCAGCCGTCGCGGTTGCCCACCGAAGCAGATCGTCGAGCTCCGCCCCGTTCCCCGCCTGCAGCCAGCCAGCGATGAATCCGCCGCGGAACGAGTCGCCTGCGCCGGTCGTGTCCACGACCGTCACGCGCTCCGCGGGTGTTCGAATCTCCCGGCCGCCTGCGAGGGTGAGGCTCCCTCTGTCTCCGAGCGTGACGCAGATCGCCGCGGCCGGGAACTCCCCGGCCATCGCCGAGAGCGCCCGACCCAGGTCGTCGTGGCCCGTCAGAAGTCCCGGAAGCCGCTCGGCTGCAATGATGACGTCGATGTGTCGGAGAAGCTCGCCGAGGTCCGGACGGAGCTTCTCGACATCCACGACCGTTGGAATACCGGCCGCCCGGGCGATTCGTGCCGCCTCGGTCGCCGCCTCCGTCTGGTGGCAGTCCACCAGCAGGATTCGCCCCGAGCGGATCATGTCGGCCGGCACGTCAGCCGACGCCATATTGAGCCGAAGATCGCGCTGCCACATGATCGTGCGGCAACGCGTCGGGGCGTCGACGACGACCACCGCGAATTGATTCGGAACGCCGGGCAACGTGGCACACGCCGACACGTCCACCCCGTCGCCGATCAAGCTTTCGCGACCGAGCCGGCCATTGGCATCGTCGCCGAACCGGCCGATGTACGCCGCTCGCCAGCCTTGGCGCGCGCACGCCACCAGGCCGGTCGCCGTCTGCCCCCCCGGCAGATAGTCGCACCCACGCATCCGCTGCTTGGTGTCCGGCGTCGGGTAGGCGTCCACTTCGACGACCAGGTCGATACAGTTGAGGCCGAGGCCCACCACGTCGAACGGGCTGCCGTCAGCAGGCGGTAAACGAACCGGTAGTTGCACGCCCGAATCGTACCAGACCCCCCGGCCTGGGGACAGGGCCGACGGCTGGCGCCGCGTTGATTTTCGCCTTTTTTTTGCGTATAGTCGAAACACGCGAATCGACGCGGGGATCCGCCGCTGTCCGGCCGCGGACAGCGGACCCTGAGCCTCGGCGGCCACTGGATCGTGCCACTGAAACGGGAGGTCGTGTGCTACCCCTGACCAAGCGGCAACGCGAGATTCTGGACTATTTGAACGAGTTCATCCAGCAACATGGCTATGCGCCCAGCCTCGAGGAGATCGGCCGACGGTTCGGCCTGTCGTCGCTGGCCACCGTCCACAAGCACCTGACCAACCTCCAGGAGAAGGGCTTCATCAAGCGGGCGTGGAACCGGAGCCGGTCGGTGGAGCTGGTGTCGGCTCGAACGGGAGGACGGGCGGTCGAGTTGCCCCTCTTTGGACACGTCGCTGCGGGTGCGCCGATTGAGGCGGTCGTCACGTCGGAGACGATCTCGGTGCCCGAGGACTTCGTGGGGCGTCGCAAAGCCTACGTGTTGCGGGTGCGGGGCGACTCGATGATCGAGGAGCAGATTCGCGACGGCGATTATGTGATCGTCGAGGATCGACGCGCCGCCGAAAACGGTGAAATGGTGATCGCCCTGCTACGCGGCGCCGACGTCACCCTCAAGAAGTTCTACCGGGAGAACGGCCGCGTCCGCCTGCAGCCTGCCAACCCAGCCATGCAACCGATCTTCATGGACGCCGACCACGTCCAGATCCAAGGCGTAATCATCGGCGTCATGCGCAGGTACTGACGCACAGGGACAGTCAATGACCGAGCGCAAGCAGATCAACTTCACGATCGTGCCAGACGACAAGGGAGACGAGCCTCGCGAGTATGCCAATTTCTGCTCCGTGGCACACACACCCTTTGATTTCACGCTGACCTTCTGCGAGGTCATGCCGCTATCGGAGAAGCACGTCAAGGAAGCAGAGGCCGATCAGGTGGTCCGAGCGCCGGTGCGCGCGAAGATCGTGATTCCCGTTCAGCTGGTTCCCAACCTCATCCACACTTTGCAGGAGCACCTGCGGGTGTACCAGGAGTCCTACTCGAACCCGTCCTGGACCAAAGAACCGATTCATTGACGGCCGAGGCGGTCGGTCGACTGGGCGACCCTCGCATTCGGGCCCCAGCTGGCCTATCATCGCGCTTCATGGGTGGCTCAGGCACGACGAGACTCCGGCCGCCGAAGCGAGTCGCCGAGGTGCAACGCCTCGTCACCGCGCTCGAGGCGCAGCATCCAGGCGCAGACACTGAACTCGACTTCTCCACCCCGTTCGAGCTGCTCGTCGCCACGATCCTGTCGGCCCAGTGTACCGACGAGCGAGTCAATCAGGTCACACCCCCCCTGTTTCGACGCTATCCTGACGCCCGCGCGCTGGCCCGCGCCACGCCAGAGGACCTCGAGCCACAGATCCAGTCAACTGGCTTCTTTCGTTCGAAGGCCCGGTCGCTCCTGGGAATGGCACACGCCCTGGTGGACGACCACGACGGGCAGGTGCCACACCAGATGGCAGATCTGGTGCGGCTGCCGGGCGTGGGCCGCAAGACGGCCAACGTCGTGCTCGGCCATGCGCTGGGCATCCCCGGCCTGCCTGTCGATCGGCACGTCCTCCGCGTGTCGAACCGAATCGGGATTGCACGCTCGGACGATCCGGTGGTCGTCGAGCAACAGCTCTCCGGGGCGCTGCCGCCAGAGCGCTGGACGCGGGTGTCAGACACGCTCATCCTCCACGGCCGACGAATCTGCAAGCCGCGGCCGGCCTGCGAGCGCTGCGTCGTTCGCCAGGACTGCCTCCACGCGTCTCTCGAGGCAGCGGCCGCCGAGCGGTCCGTTCGGCGCCAGTCGACCGCGCCCGGCGATCTCCGTCGCCGACGCTGACGCGAAACCGTTGGGCGACCCACGAGAGCCATGAGGGCCCGCAAGCGCTTCGGTCAGCACTTCCTGGAGCCTGCCTGGATCGACAAGCTCGTGGCGCTCATCGACCCGCACGGCGACGAGTTCATGCTCGAAATTGGTGCGGGCCGGGGCGCGCTGACGATGCCTCTTTCCTCGCGGGTGCGCCAGATCCGGGCCATCGAGATCGACCGCGACCTGGCGGCCGAACTCGCCCTGCGCGTGCCCGGGAACGTGGACATCATCACCGGCGACGTCCTGGCGCTCGAGCTGGCGGACCTCGTCCCTCCTCCACGCGATGCGCCAGGCCGGTTTCGGGTGGCTGGCAACCTCCCGTTCAACCTGTCGTCGCCGATTCTCGCGCGCCTCCTGGATCTCTCACGCCGACGCCCGGATATGTCCGACGCGACCCTCATGCTTCAGCGCGAGGTGGCGGACCGCCTCGCGGCGCCACCCGGGACCAAACGCTATGGTGCGCTCACCGTTCGGGTGCGCTTGTACGCCGACGCGGAGCGTCTCGCCACCCTACCGCCGGGGGCGTTCCGTCCGGTGCCACGCGTCGAGTCTGCAGTGGTTCGGCTGACGTTCCATCCACCCAGGGTCAAGCTGGGCCATCCCGGGACATTCGACACCCTCGTGCGAAGACTCTTCTCCTTACGGCGCAAGACGCTACTCAACGCGCTTCGCCCCTTGGCTGACGAGCTCGGCCGCTCGTCCAGCGAACTCCTCGCCCTGGCTGGCATCGATCCACAGCGGCGTCCGGAAACCCTCGAGATGGCGGAATTCGCCGAATTGGCGGAGGTTCTTGGCCCGATCGAGAGTCCGGCTGTGCTATAGTCGCGTCGGATATCCCTCCGATTCGACGGGTCGTCCCAGCGCCCGTCATCGCGGACGCGATCGTCGTCGACCTCGTATTGCTGCGTGCGCACCGGCCTCTCGGTCGGTTCCCCACGCGCTCGCGTCCGGCATTCGTTGCATCACGAGTCTCGGTCAGACCCGGAAAGCGCGGCGGCTCTCCACACCATGCACTGGTTGGGGGACGACCGTGCGCTGGCGGGTCAGCCGGGCCCTCGTCGATGAGCCTGACGGCATTGCCAGATCTCACGTCCGATCAGTCGCTCGAAGTCGTCCCTCTGGGTGGGCTCGGCCAGTTCGGCATGAACATGATGGCGCTCAGCGTGGGCGACGCCACCATCGTGATCGATGCCGGCGTCATGTTCCCCGAGCCCGATCAGCTCGGCGTCGATCTGATCGTTCCGGACCTCTCATATCTGCACGAACCAGGCCGGCGCGTGCTCGGGCTGGTGTTGACTCACGGGCACGAGGACCACATCGGGGCCATTCCCTACGTGCTGCCGCACGTCGACTGTCCAATCTACGGAACGGCGCTGACCCTGGCCCTGGTGGAAGCCAAGCTCGCGCGCCACGGCCTCGACGCCAGCAACCGTCTCGTCCGAGTTGAGCCAGGCGACACCGTCGAACTGGGCCCATGCTCGATCGAGTTCGTGAGCGTCACGCACAGCATCCCCGACTGCGTCGCCCTGGCGATTCATACCCCGGCCGGCACGGTCATCCATACCGGCGACTACAAGATCGACCAAACACCGCCCGACGGCGAGCACATGGACCTCCATCGCTTCGCAGAACTCGGGCGGCAGGGCGTCCTGGCCATGTTCGGCGACAGCACGAACGTCGATCGGCCCGGCTTCTCGGGTTCCGAGCGGGACGTCATCGACGCATTTCAGGAAATCATCGGGTCTTGCCGCGGCAAGGTGGTCGTGGCGACTTTCGCCTCCAGCCTTCACCGGATCCAGCTTCTCGTGGACCTCGCCGCGCACTTCTCGCGCAAGGTGGCGTTCGTCGGCCACGGCGTCTCCGAGAACTCGCAGATCGCCATGCGCCTCGGACATCTGCGCATGCCGGCCGGGCTGCAGATCCGTGACTCTGAGGTCAAATCCCACGCGCCCGAGGATGTGCTCTGCATCGCGACGGGGTCCCAGGGTGAGCCGCTGGCCGCGTTGTCCCGCATCGCGATCGACGACCATCGCCACGTCCGACTGGGCCAGGACGATGTCGTCGTGTTCTCGGCGCGGAAGATTCCGGGCAACGAGAAGGCGATCGGACGAGTCATGAACCATGTGGCGCGGCGCGGCGCCGAAATCGTGGATCAAAGCTCGAAACACGTCCACGTGTCGGGCCACGGGAGCGCCGAGGAGCTCAAACTGCTCCTGTCGCTGGTCAAGCCCAGCCATTTCGTGCCGATACATGGAGAGTACCGTCAACTGGCACGTCATGCGCACATCGCCGCCCAAGTCGCCGGACCGAGTTCGGATGTCATGCTGTCCGAAAATGGGGACATCCTGCGTTTCAACCAGCGAGGCGCCAGTATCGCCGGCAAGGCCGCGGTCGGGCGCGTGCTGATCGACGGCAGTCGCACGGGTGAGGTCATTGACGAGGTGCTCCGGGATCGCCGGCACCTGGCATCCGACGGCCTGGTCGTGCCAGTCGTCGCCATCAACAGTCAGTCTGGCGCTATCGAGACTCCACCCGAGGTCGTGACGCGCGGATTGGCCATCGACGAGCGCACGAACGGGCTTCTGGGCGATGTCTCCGACGCGATCACCCGCCTGATCGAGGAGTCGAGCGCCGAAGAGAGAACGGACTACGGACTCATTCGAGAGAAAACCCGCGTGGAGCTCCAACGACTGTTCCGCAAGCGCACCGGCCGGCGCCCGTTGGTCCTTCCAGTGATCATGGAGATCTGACGGTGGCGAGGACGAGGTTGTCGCGTCGAGTGAGCGAGTTCGTGGGGGTCGCCATGTTTGCCGTGGCGCTCATCTGGTTCATTGCGCTTGCGACTTACAATCCCGGCGACCCGGTGTGGTTCTTCAACACAGGATCGGAGGGCCCTCCCGCGAACTTCATCGGGCGCGTGGGCGCCTTCTTGGCGGAGCTCTCCCATCAGCTCTTCGGTCAAGCGTCCTATCTCATTCCGGTCCTACTGGCGGCCATCGGCTGGCACTACTTCTGGTGCCGGGTCTTCGAAGCGCTGGTCACGAAGGCGTTCGGGGCGGCCCTGCTCTTTGGCTGCGTCTGCGCGATCCTGAGTCTCGCGTTCCCCGGCGACGATCTGACGGTCGGCCAGCTCGGCGCCGGCGGCTACCTCGGGCACTGGCTGGCTGCGGGGCTGTCAGCATCGCTGAACCGCACCGGATCCATCATCTTCTTGATCACGGTCATGTTCCTGGCCGTGATCTTGTCGACCCAGCTCTCGTTCGGGCAGCTGTTCGCCATGTCGATTCGGGCCTTCGCCGAGCGAACCTCGCTCCTCGGCGAGCGGATGCGCGCTCGGCGTGAGGAGCGTCGGCGAGAACGCCAACGCCAGGAGGTCATCCGGAAGCACCTCGAGAAAGCCGACGCCGACTCCGGACCCGAGGCCCGAGAGGCCTTGCAGGCGCGGGTCGCCGACCGGGAGAAGCCGCTCCGCGCGAGCGTGATCACCCCGCCAGCCAAGCCGGTCGAGCCTCGCCGATCGAAGACCCCGACCATCGCGCGACCGATCGCCGATCCTGCGACCCGGTCCGCCGGCGCAAGCCGCCCGTCGAAGTCCCCGACCTCCATCAGGCGGAGCGGCACGTATGCCCTCCCTCCGATGGCCCTGCTGGACGCGGCGCGCAGCGAGCGCAAGGTCGACGAGCGACAGCTGATGGACGGGGCCCGGCTTCTCGAGGAGAAGGCGCGTGAGTTCTCGGTCGAGGGTTCGGTGGTCCAGATCCATCCGGGTCCCGTCGTCACGACGTACGAATTCAAGCCGGATGCTGGCGTCAAATACAGCAAGATCACGGGCTTGGCGGACGATCTCAGCCTGACGATGCGCGCCGATTCTGTTCTCATCGATCGGATTCCGGGGAAGTCCACGGTCGGCATCCAGATTCCCAACCACACCCGCGAACAGATCTCGCTTCGGGAATTGCTCGAGTCCGACGCGTACCAGAATTCGCCCTCGAAGCTCACCCTTGCGCTGGGCAAGACGATTCACGGTGAACCGTTTTTCGGGGATCTGGCGACGATGCCGCACCTGCTCATCGCCGGCTCGACCGGCACCGGCAAGTCGGTCTCGGTCAACTCGATGCTCTCGAGCATTCTCTACCGCGCCACGCCCGACGACGTTCGGATGATCATGATCGACCCCAAGCGACTCGAGCTCGGGATGTATGAGCACATCCCGCACCTCATGACGCCGGTCGTCGTCGATCCCAAGCTCGCCAATAACGCACTGCGCTGGGCGGTTCGAGAGATGGAGGAGCGCTACAAGAATCTCGCCGGCTTCGGCGTCCGGAACATCGAGCAGTTCAATCGCAATGTGCGGCAGATGCTCCAGGAAGGCGCGAAGGCGAAGGTCACCGACGAGCCGCTCCCGAAGCCGCTGCCGTACGTCGTGATCGTCATCGACGAGCTCGCCGACCTGATGATGGTCGTCGGGCGGGACATCGAGGAATCCATCGCTCGCCTCGCTCAGATGGCGCGCGCAGTCGGGATCCACCTCATTCTGGCGACGCAGCGACCTTCGGTGGATGTCCTCACCGGCCTGATCAAGGCCAACTTGCCGGCTCGCATCTCGTTTCGGGTCTCTTCCAAGACCGACTCACGCACCATCCTCGATGGCAACGGCGCCGAGCAATTGCTGGGCAAGGGCGACATGCTCTACCTGCCGCCGGCCTCGTCGCGGTTCATTCGGTTGCACGGTCCCTACATCTCGGAGCAAGAGAGCGCACGGCTCGCCAGCTTCCTTCGGAAGCAAGGACAGCCGGACTACGACGACACCATCACCTCCGACGAGAAGGGTGAAGAGCAGGCGATCGAGTTCGACAAAGACGACCTCTACGACCAGGCGGCGCGCATCGTCGTGTCGCAGGGGCAAGCGTCCATTTCGTACTTGCAGCGCCGCCTTCGCGTCGGGTTCAGCCGGGCCGCCCGATTGATTGACATGATGGAGGCCGACGGGCTCGTCTCTCCAGGCGGTGGCGGCAAAGCCCGAGAGCTTCTCGTGCCAACGGACTACTTCGAGCAGGTCGACCTTCAACTGCGGTGAGGCGAACCATGACCCATCCCACAGTCGCGACGAGCCCTGGTGACCGACCCCGCGCGCGCGGTGCGAGTGTCGCTCTTCGGAGACTCCGTGCGTCATGCCTGGTGGTGATCGCCCTCGTCGTCTGCCTCGTGGCGACCGCGCCGAGCGCGCTGGCGGCTGCGTCTGCCAAGCAGCTGTACAACGCGGCGCTCGGGCGCGAGCGGGCCGTGAGGGCGAACACGACGACGCTCACGCGGCTCCGGGCCACCATCAGCGCCTACCAGAAGGTCGTGCACCACTACCCGCGCAGCGGGTACTCGGACAACGCGCTCTGGCAGGCCGCCGGCGTCGGGCTCGTCGCGTACGAGCGCTTCGGAAACGCTCGAGACCGGACCACGGCACTCCGAAACCTGAAACTGCTCGCCTCCGAGTATCCTTCGAGCTCGCTCGTCCGCCAGATCGCCGGCAGGCGCCGGCTGCTCACTCCCCGGTCCGAGCCCAGGGCCGACGGTCGACCGGTCACGCTGCGAGCCATTCAGCGCGCGGTGCTCCCCGACGTGGTTCGAGTGATCATGGATCTGGACGGTGAGGTCGCGTATCGGGAAGAGCGGCTGGCGAGTCCCGACCGGGTCTTCTTCGATCTCGCCAACGTCACGCCATCACGCGAGGTCCTGAACACCTCCCGTCGATGGAGCGAGGATGCCGTGCGGGCGATTCGGCTGGGCCGGCATCCGGACAACACCACCCGCGTCGTGCTCGACCTCGACAGCGTTTCACGCTACAGCGTGTTCGCCATGGAGCGCCCGTTTCGGCTGGTCATCGATTTCGAGCGAGCGACCGGCAACAGCCGGGCGACGACGGGCGACCGTACGGCCGGTGCGCCCGCGCCCGCTAGCTCGCTGGGATCCCGAGCGCCGCGGACCGTGGAAGCGCCGACGGCACCCGCGCGCAACCGCAACGGCAAGCTCTCGCTGGCCCGGCAGCTCGGACTGGGTGTCTCCCGCGTCGTCATCGATCCGGGTCACGGCGGCCGGGACCCCGGCGCGCGCAGCGGTGGCATCACCGAAGCCGACCTCGTGCTCGACATCGCGTTGCGCCTCGAGCGACTGCTTCTCCGGCAGCCAGGCTTCGATGTCGTGATGACTCGCCGGACTGATACGTTCCTCCCGCTCGACGAGCGCACCGCGTTGGCCAACGAGGCCAGCGCCGACCTGTTCCTGTCGATCCACGCCAACGCCGCACGTGACCCGAAGCTGAGCGGCGTCGAGACCTACGTCCTGAACTTCGCGCAGAGCCCGACGGCCCAGGCCATCGCGGCACGCGAAAACTCCGCCTCGGCGGCGACGATGGGTCGGCTACCGGATATCGTGCAGGCCATCACGCTCAACAACAAGCTCGACGAATCCCGCGACTTCGCAGAGATGGCGCAGCACGCGATGATCGAGCACATTCGTCCGCACCACAAAGGGGTGCGCGACCTGGGCGTCAAGCAGGCGCCGTTTGTCGTCCTCATCGGCGCCGGCATGCCGAGCATCCTCACCGAGGTCTCGTTCCTGACCAACCAGAAGGAAGCCACCCTCCTCAAGACCCCGGCGCATCGGCAGCGCCTTGCCGAGGCCCTACTCGAGGGTATCCTCCGCTACCAGGGATCGCTGAAGACCGTCACCACGGTGGCGCTGCAGTAATCGCGTCGCACGGCTAACCGTCCGCAGTTCGCGGACCGCACGGCCTGGTGGTACAATCCACCCATGCAACCTGCTCCGCTGACGCCGCTCGTGGTTCAACTAGCCGAAGAACCGACCAGCGGAACCGGTGTCGTCGATGTCCTGCTCGGAGTCGTCGAACTCACCGCCGTCTTCATGGGCGTCGCCTTGCTGCTAGGCGTCCTGCTCGGCGCGATCCTCGTGGGCCTCCACAAACTGCGCGACAGGCGGCCGGCGTCGACACACGCCAGCGAGGACCTGGCGAACGCCCTCAACGGACAATCGGCAGTCGGAGATCAGTGACCGCCCCCCCTGATCCCCGACCCTGATCCCCGACCCCCGACCTACCACTCCCCACTCGTGAACGCCAACTCCGCCAGCGTCCGCACGGCGACGCCGGTCGGGCCCTTGGTCTGGTAGGGCTTCGCCTCCTCGCACCAGGCGGTGCCGGCGATGTCCATGTGCACCCACGGGAGCTCTCCCGTAAACTCCTTCAGGAAGAGCGCTGCGGTGATGGCGCCAGCTGCGCGGGGGCCACAGTTCATGATGTCGGCGATCTCACTGCGCAGCTGGTCCCGATAGTCGTCGAATAGCGGCAGCGGCCACGCTCGGTCGCCGGCGCTGACGGCGGTGCGTCGGACGAGCTCGACCCAGCTATCGGACGTCCCGAACAACCCGCTGGTCGTCTTGCCGAGGGCCACGACGCAGGCTCCGGTGAGCGTCGCCACATCGACGAGGCGCGTCGCGCCGAGTTGCCGCGCGTACCACAGCCCGTCGCCCAGCACGAGTCGACCCTCGGCATCGGTATTGATGACCTCGACCGTGGTTCCACTCGCACCTGTCAGGATATCTCCCGGGCGAATCGCCTTGCTGCCTGGCATGTTTTCGGCCGATGGCACCACGCCGATGACCCGGATGGGAGCGCCCAGCAGCGCGATCGCTCGCATGGCCCCGATCACCGCCGCGCCGCCGGTCATGTCGTCCTTCATCCGGTCCATACCGTCCGCTGGCTTGATGGAAATCCCTCCCGTGTCGAACGTGACGCCCTTGCCGACCAACCCCAGGACCTCTCCCTCCGGCGCATCCGGCGGATCGTAGCGGAGCACGATCAGACGCGGCGGCTCCGCGCTGCCACTCGCGACGCCGAGCAGCAGCCCCATCTCGAGCTTCGCGATCGCTTGCTCGTCCAGAATTTCCACGGCGACCCCGGCGGGTTCTGTGAGCTCTGCGGCACGCTCGGCAAGCCGCCGAGGTGGCAGCGCATTCCCGGGCTCGTTGGCAAGCGACTTGGCGATGTTGCTGCAGTCTCCGAGGACGGCACCCCGCTCCACCGCACGCTCCAGATCACCGCCACGACCATCGATGATGATCCCCGACCGAATCTGAGAGAGGTCGCGATCGCCGGTCTTGTAGCTGCCCGTCTCGAAGTTGGCCAGCACGATGCCCTCGGCGATCGCCTGCGCGATTTCAGGACCGTCGCCAACGAACCTGTTCACGAACGCCAGGCGCACGGCGTGGTCCTGCCGCGATGTGAGGGTGCCGGTCGCGGCCGCCCTCCTTGCCGTCTCGGCGTTCGCCTCCTCCCGCTCACCTGCTCCAACCAGAATCACTCGTCGAGCCCGCCACGTCTCGTCCACGATCGCGGTTCCGAACGCGTGAAAGGCGGCGCCATCCATCGCGCCCGCGGCGCGAGCGCGACCGATCGCGCCGCCCGTCGCCGCGTCGAGGCCCGTCACGTCGCCGAGATCATCGTCGGAGTCAAACGTGGGAATGATCAGCGTGTCGGCCTCCACGGCGGATGCAGCTGCGGCGGTGACGCTCAGATGGGGTGCGGAATCAGTCAACATCATCAAGAGGAATCTCCGGGATCGAATCGACCCTGCTCATGGGCATTGTCGCCCTTCAGTCGTCAGGGTAGAATACAGAGAAGCGCCTCGCAGGAACAGACCATGACCCAACTGACTCGACCCACCATCGTCCTTATTGCCGTCATCGTCTCCAGCCTCGGCCTGATCGGCCTGAGGGGTGAGCCGTCCCAGGCAGACGATTCGAAGGACGACAAAGACCAGAAACCAGATCTATCCATCCGGGTCCGGCCGCGGGCGGGCTTCTCACCAGTCCGCGTCACCGTACGGGGCCAACTCCAGGGCGGGGCGGACGACTACGAGGAGTACTACTGCGCCGGCGTCGAGTGGGACTGGGGCGACGGCACGGTCTCGGAGTTCAGCTATGACTGTGACCCGTACGAGGCGGGGGTCAGTGAAATCCAGCGCCGGTTCAGCAGCTCGCACACCTATCGAGGGCGGGGCGAGTTCGATGTGCGACTCAGGCTGATGCGGAAGAAGAAGCCGTTGGTGTCGGCCTCGACATCGGTCAACGTCCGGGCGAGCATTCGCGACATGATTCCCTGACGCGAGGGGGTCGGCCGGCCCTCGACGTTGAATGCATCATTGTCCCGTCGCCGAGGGTGTCAGGGCGCAGGCTCGATCTCGACCGCCCGGAAGCAGCCGTCGCCGAGACGATACGCTCGCACCTCCTCGCGGGTCCGGTCGGCCAGCGACACGATCACGTACAGAAAGTGCGGGTAGGTGGCCTCGGCGAGATCCGTCTCCGACGGATCCGGCGGCGACGCGGGGTGCGAGTGGTAGGCGCCCACGACCGCCAGATCCTCCGCTCGCGCGGCTCGCAGTGCGGCGAAGTGGTCCTCCGGATGCACGAGGTAGCGGGTGGCGCTGGTGCTGAGGTTTCGGGCACGCAGCGACCGTACGACCGCACGTTTTGTGCCGACGAGCAAACCGCAGCACTCGCGCGGAGCCTCCTCGCGCGCGTGTGCACGCAGGTCATCGAGCACCTCGATCGGTATCCGAACGGCCTCGAATCCGGCAGCCGGATCCGCCCCGGGGTCCTGGCCCGGGCGACGACCCCGATCGGGCGGCTCAGACTGCCTCGACGACAATCGCGATCCCCATGCCGCCACCGATGCACAGCGCCGCAACGCCGAGCGCCGCGCGCCGCGCCTGCATACTGTAGAGCAGCGTAGTCAGGATACGAGCTCCGCTCGCACCGATCGGATGGCCGAGTGCGATCGCGCCACCGTTCACGTTCACACGATCCGAGTCGACCCCGAGCTCTCGCACCACGGCGACCGACTGCGCCGCGAACGCTTCGTTCAGCTCGAACAGATCCACGTCCTCCACCCGACGGCCGGCGCGGCCGAGCGCCTCACGCACCGCGCTGACCGGCCCGATGCCCATCACCATCGGGTCGACGCCCGTGATCGCGTAGGAGACGACTCGGGCCAGCGGCCGCGCCGCCATTCGCGCTGCCCGATTCGCCGAGGCCACAACCAGCGCCGCCGCACCATCGTTGAGGCCGGACGCGTTGCCAGCCGTGACGGTGCCGGCCGGCTTGAAGGCCGGACGTAAGCCCGCGAGCTTCGCCTGAGTCGTGCCCGCGCGCGGATACTCATCGACCTCGAACATCGCGGCCGGTCCCTTTCGTTGCGGAACCTCGACCGGGACGATCTCCCCCCGAAACGCGCCATCGGTGATCGCACGCTCCGCGCGCCGCTGACTCTCGGCCGCGAAGCCATCCTGGTCGGACCGTGAAACGCCGTAGCGGTCGGCCACTTCCTCGGCGGTCAATCCCATGTGGCAGTCGTTGATCGCACACGTCAGGCCTTCCTGCAGCATCGAGTCGACGACCTGGCCATGCCCCATCCGAAGCCCCCATCGCACCCCCTGGAGGAGGTACGGCGCTCCACTCATGGACTCCGTGCCGCCCGCGACCACCAGCTCGGATCGACCAACTCCGATGGACTCGACGGCGTGAACAAGCGCTTGCAGTCCTGAGCCGCAGACGCGATTGACGGTCTCGGCCGGTACGGTGACCGGTAGGCCAGCCTCGAGCGCGGCCTGCCGGGCGACGTTCATGCCCAGTCCCGCTTGCAGCACGCACCCCATGATCACGTCATCGACGTCACCGACCTCACCGACGTCGCCGACACCATCAGCGTGGTCACCAGTGCCCAACTGGTCAGGCCCGCGACCCGCCCGTGCCAACGCCTCGCGAATCACGATCGCCCCGAGGCGCGCCGCCCCGACATCCTTGAGCACCCCACCGAACGATCCGATCGGCGTGCGACAGGCGCTGACGATCACGGTCTGTCCGTTCGACACGTCTGAACCTCACTTTCCAGGCGTAACCCACCGGCTCGACACGCCAGGCGAGTGGCACGATTCCCGCGACTAGGTTTTCCGTGTCTCGAGGAGTCGCGCCCGCCAGACATTCGCCTCGTCGAACATCCGCTCGACGACCTCCTCGCTTTCCAGCTGGTCTCGCACTGACTGCAGCTCGGCAATCAAGCTGTCGAGCTGGCTCCCGATCTCATCGGGGTTCGTGCGGCACACGTCGGACCAGACGCTGCCCGGGCCCGAGGCCAGGCGTGTCGAGTCGACCAGGCCACGGCCCGCCAGCGCCAGTCCGGCCTCACCCGCGCTTTCTCCCACGACGCGCATGAGTGCGCTGGCCGCGATCTGTGGCAGCTGAAGGATGGCGGCTGCGAGCCGATCATGATCGTCTGGCGTCATGATTCGTGGACTGGCGCCGACGACGGTCACGAAACGGCGCAGTCGGTCGAGCGCCTCGCCGCCGGCGGCGCCGACGGGCGTGAGGATCCAAGGCCGCCCGGCGAACAGGTCGCTGCGTGCGTGCTCGATGCCCTGCCGCGCCGCCCCGGCCAGCGGGTGCCCGCCGACGAACGTCAGGCGCGGCGGGAGGCTGGCAGCCCGCTCGACCATTCGGCGCTTCGTGCCACCGACATCGGTCACGACGGCCGGCGAGATGACGCGCTCGCTGACAGCGTCGAGAAGCCGAAGATTCTCCTCGACGGGCGCCGCCAGCACGACCAGGTCGGCTTCGGCCATGACGACGGGATCGTCGGCTGCCACGTCGATCGCGTGCCGCACCATCGCCTGCTCGAGCACTTCGTTGTCGTCGATTCCTATCACCAGGCTGGACGGCCACCGCTCGCGCACGGCCAGAGCCAAGGAGCCCCCGATGACACCAAGCCCGACGATCGCGATCGTGGCGAAGATCGGTTCGGAGGTCGGCGGGCGCGGCGGCTGCGCCATGGGCAGCAGGCGGTCAGGCATTTCAAGCTCGACAGGTGGGCGGGGCGCTCACGGACGAGGCTGGAGCGCCGAGGCGATCGGTGCGGAAGTCACTCACCTCGCTGGAGCCGCTTTGACTCGTTCATGATGTACAGAAAAAGCCGCTCGAGCATGTCGTTCGGCAGTGGCCCGGGGTTCGCACCACGAACGTGCTGGAGGACCTGTTCCTCCCGCTCGGGCTGGTGCACCTCGGCGCCTGCATCGCGCTTGAGCCGAGCGATCTCGAGCGCGTGACCGGCTCGCTCGTTGAGCAGTCGCACGATCTGGACGTCGAGATCGTCGATACGCCGCCGGCGATCTTCGATGGTCATCGGGGGTCCTTGCTCGGCGCGTCGCCCTTCAGCCATCGGACGTAGGATTCGACTCGAGCCGTGAGGTCGGGTAACTCCGACGATTCGGCGATCAGTGTCACGAGTCCGCTTCCGACGACGGCGGCGTCCGCGCAGCGACCGACCGTCGCCACGTGATCCGGATGCGAGATCCCGAACCCCATGGCCAGCGGCAACGCGGTGATCTCACGGACCCTCGAGGCGAGCAGGGCCGCGCCCTCGGATACCCGATCCCGCACGCCCGTGACACCCAGCCGCGAGATACCATACAGGAAACCTCGGCCCAGTTCTGCCGCACGGCTGATTCGAGCGTCCGTCGTCGTCGGGCTCAGGAGAAAGATCGGGGCGATATCCACACGAGCCATCGTATCGCGCAGCCCGTCGGCCTCCTCGATCGGGAGGTCCAGCACCAGGACACCGTCCACGCCGACCTCGGCCGCTCGGGCCGCGAAATTGTCGAGGCCCATGCGTAGAAGAGGGTTCGCATAGCTGAAGAGGACAATCGGCGCGCTCACCGAATCACGTACCTCGCCGATGAGATCCAGCGTGGACCGTAACGTGGCACCAGCCGCCTGCGCACGCTCGGACGCCCGCTGGATCACCGGTCCGTCAGCCACCGGATCGGAGAACGCCACCCCGACCTCAAGCACGTCGGCTCCCGCGACGTCGAGCGCCTTCAAGATCTCCAGCGACCGCGCCCGATCGGGATCGCCGCCGGTCACGTAGGTCACGAGTCCCGTCCGGCCAGCCTCCCGAAGCCTCCGAAATCGCTCGTCGATGCGTTCGATCACGTCAGCGGCTTCCCGCCCCGACCCCGTCGTGGGCCAGCGCCTTCGACTCGAGCGCCGCCCTCACCGTCTCGACATCCTTGTCGCCTCGTCCGGAGAGGTTGACGAGCACGACCTTCTCAGCGTCCATCGTGGCCGCCAGCGCATGAGCATGCGCCACCGCGTGGGCCGACTCGAGTGCCGGCAACAGACCCTCATCACGCGCGAGGCTCTGGAACGCCGCAAGCGCCTCTGCGTCGGACGCAGACGTGTACTGGGCCCGGCCTTGGTCCCGTAACCACGCGTGCTCCGGCCCGATCGCGGCGTAGTCGAGACCGGCCGAGATCGAATGAGTCGCCTCGATGTTCCCGTCCGGATCCTGGAGCACGAAGCTTCGTGTTCCCTGCAGCACACCCGGTCCTCCGCCCGCAAATCTGGCCGCATGGCGACCCGGCTCGATCGCTTCTCCGCCCGCCTCGACACCGATGAGCGTGACCTCCGGGTCGTCGATGAACCCGTCGAAGATGCCGATCGCGTTACTCCCTCCACCCACGCACGCCACGACGACATCCGGCAAACGCCCCGTCTGCTCCAGGCACTGCGCTCTCGCCTCTCGGCCGATCACCGTCTGGAACTCGCGCACCATCAGCGGGTACGGATGCGGCCCGAGCACAGAGCCGAGCAGGTAGTACGTGCCGCCGACGTTCGAGACCCAATCTCGCATCGCCTCGTTGATGGCGTCCTTCAGCGTCCGGCTGCCGGCATCCACCCGCCGGACCGACGCGCCAAGCAAACGCATGCGATAGACGTTGAGAGCCTGACGCACCATGTCTTCCGCACCCATGTACACGTCGCACTCCAGACCGAGCAGCGCGCACGCCGTCGCCGTGGCGACCCCGTGCTGGCCGGCGCCCGTCTCGGCGACAACGCGACGCTTGCCCATCCGCACCGCGAGCAGTGCCTGACCGAGCGCGTTGTTGATCTTGTGGGCCCCGGTATGCGCCAGGTCCTCGCGCTTCAGCAGGATCCGCGAACCGCCAGCCGACGCGGCGAAACGGCGCGCCTCGTACAACGGTGTGGGGCGCCCGACGTAGTGCCGCAGGAGTCCGTCGAGCTCCGCCTGGAAAGCCGGATCCCCGCGCGCGAGCGTATACGCGCCCTCCAGCTCCTCGACGGGGGCGACGAGCGTCTCGGGGACGAAACGCCCACCGTACGCACCGAAGTATCCGCGGGCATCTGGATCGCGACGACCGGGAACGGCCGGAGGGATACTCGACTCGTGGCTCATGCGGACGCTCGCAGTTTCCTCACCAAGATCACCCGTGTTCAGGCCTCACGCACGGCCGCGAAGAACGCGCGGAGCCGCTCCGGGTCCTTGACCCCGGGGCTCGACTCGAGGCCGGACGATGCATCAATGCCGTACGGCCGGACGGCTCGGAGCGCCTCGCACACATTCTCCGGGCGGATCCCGCCCGAGAGAATGGTCCGACGGCGTCGGGCGAGGCCGGCGGCCATCTGCCAGTCTATGGTACGGCCTGTGCCGCCCACCCGCACAGGGTCGTGCGCGTCCAGCAGGATCGTCGCATCGGCGAATCGGTCGGCTGCCGTCCCGGCGTCACCGTCACCGGAGACCGAAATCGCTTTGATGACGCGGCCCCGAACGCGTGTGCAGAAGTCCGGGGTCTCCTGCCCGTGCAGCTGCACCGCACCCAGCTTCAGCAGCCCCGCGACGCCGCGCACGTGGTCCAACGGCTGGTCCACGAACACCCCGACGGTCGTCACCAGCGGCGGCAGCGCCATCACGAGCCGGCTGGCCCGGTAGGGGTCGAAGAATCGGGGGCTCCCGGGCCAGAAGACGAACCCCAGCGCAGTCGCGCCCAGCTCGACCGCGCACAGCGCGTCCTCGAGGCGCGTGATGCCACAGATCTTGACTCGGGCCGGGGTCATGGGCCGCCCGTGCCGGAGTCGACCTCGGCGATCAAATCTCGCAGCGTGTCGCCAGGATTCGCGGACATCATCAGGTGCTCGCCGATCAGGAACGCTCGGTACCCGGCAGCCCGACACGCCACGATGTCGGCCGCCGACCCGAGGCCGCTCTCGGCGACCGCCACGACCGAGTCGGGAATATCGAACACGAGCCGAGCCGACACCTCGAGATTTGTCTCCAGCGTACGCAGGTTCCGATTGTTGACGCCGATGATCCGAGCGCCTGCATCGACGGCACGGGCGACCTCATCCACGTCGTGGACCTCGACCAGGCATGCAAGACCCAGGTCATGGGCCGCCCGCATCAGCGACACGAGTCTGTCCGACTCCAGCGCCGCCACGATCAGCAACACCGCGTCCGCGCCGGCCAACCGAGCCTCCAGAAGCTGATACTCGTCGACGATGAAATCCTTTCGGAGCAGCGGGATATCGACGCGCTGTCCGATCGCCTCGAGGTGCTCGAGAGAGCCGTCGAAGAAGGTCGGCTCGGTCAGCACGGAGATGGCGGCCGCGCCGCCCGCCTCGTATGCCCGGGCGGTCTCGACCGGCGCGTACGCTCGGTGCATGACACCTCGGGAGGGCGAGCGGCGCTTGCATTCAGCGATCACATTGACGCGATCGGATCGTCCGAGGCCCGCCTCGAACACCTCACCCCGTGGATCGCGAGGCCACGAGCGGCGCGCCAGATCGGCAAGCGGCACCCCCCGACGACGCTCCTCCACGGTCCGGCGCGTGGAGGCGACGATGGCCTCCAGCAGGTCCGGCGACGCCGATGGACGTGAGGCGGCCACACTCACTCGGCGACCTCTCGCGTCGATTCCTCCACGAGGCGCTCCAGCACGCCCGCCGCCCGGCCCGAGTCGACGACGGCGGCAGCTCGCTCGATCCCTTCCGGGACCGACGCCGCCTGGCCAGCGATCAGCAGTCCGGCGCCCGCGTTGAGCAGCACGATGTCTCGGGCCGCGCCCCGCTCACCCGCCAGGACCGCGCGCGCGATGCCGGCATTCGCCGCCGCATCACCACCCCGGAGCGCGGCCAACTCGACCTTCGGCAGCCCGAACTCCGCGGGGTGCACATAGAACGTACTGACGACGCCGTCGCGGCACTCGGAGACCTTGGTATACCCGGTGGTCGAGAGCTCGTCGAGACCATCTGCGCCGTGAACGACCCAGGCACGTTCGGACCCCAGCAGCGCAAGCGCACGGGCGACGAGTTCCGTGAGGTCGGGCCTCGGCACGCCGACCAGTTGCCGGGTCGCGCCGGCAGGATTGGTGAGCGGTCCAAGCAGGTTGAACGCGGTTCGAACGCCCAGCTCGCGCCGCGTCGACGCGGCGTTGCGCATGGACGGATGGAACGTGGGCGCGAAGAAGAAGCCGATACCCACGCGCGACAAACAGGACTCGACCACCTCGGGCGCCGCCGCCACGTTCACGCCGAGGACTTCGAACAGATCCGCGCTGCCACACTGGCTCGAGACCGAGCGGTTCCCATGCTTGGCCATTCGCACGTCCGCCGCCGCCAGCACGAGCGCGGCAATGGACGACACATTCAGCGTCCCGGACCGATCACCGCCGGTTCCGCAGGTGTCGAATACCCGCTCGTAGCGCCCCGAGAGCTTCGTGGCTCGGGCGCGCATCGTCTGTGCCAGCCCGACGATCTCGGCCGGACGTTCTCCTTTCATCGACAGCGCGATGAGGAAGCCTGCGATCTGGGAGGCGGCGGCTCGGCCCTCCATGATCTCGGCCATCGCTCCGGCGGCCTCCGTCGCCGAGAGGTCCTCGCGTCGGTGAAGCTTCTCGAGCAGCGCGGGAAACATCATCACTCCTCGTCAGAGGGTGCGCGCAAGGTCGATGGCGCGGAGCAGGGCCTCGGCTTTCGCCATCGTGTCGCGGTAGGCTTCGGCGGGAGCGGAGTGCGCGCCGACCCCGGCCCCGGTTCTGAACCGAGCCTGACCGTCGCGGATGACGACCGTCCGGATTGCTGTGCAGAAGTCCAGATTACCCGCGAAATCCAGGTACCCGATGGCGCCCGCATACAGCCCACGCGCCTCGGGCTCCAGCGCGCCGATTAACTCCATCGCGGCCCGCTTCGGGGTCCCGCACACGGTGCCGGCGGGAAAGGTGCCGGCCAGCGCGTCGAACCGATCCCGGCCCTCGTCGAGCCGGCCCTCCACGGTCGAGACCATCTGAATGACGTGCGAATAGCGCTCGACATCCATGTACTGAGGGACCCGTACCGTCCCGTACTCGCAGAAGCGCTCCATGTCACGCCGGCTCTGCTCCACCAGCGCGCCGTACGCCGCGCGGCGTTCCTCGCTCGAATGAAGTTCCTCGGCTCGGTCGGAATCCTCCTCCTCGCTCGCTCCGCGCGGTCGCGAGCCGGCGATCGGATGCATCTCGACGTGCCGGCCCTCGACTCGCACCAGCATCTCCGGAGAGGACCCCACCACGGAGGTGGAGCCTAGCCTGATGAAGTACATGTACGGCGACGGGTTCTCATGGCGCAGCGCGCGGTAGAGCGTGAAGGGATCGGCCGCCACCCGAGCATCGAACCGGCGCGACAGCACGACCTGTTGCGGCTCGCCGCCGGCCATGCGGCGGTGGGCCTCGTGGACCATTAACTCGAAACTGGCCTGATCCTCGTCGCCGTCAGAGGCCGGAGTCACGTCGTCAGCACATGCCGCGTGCGAGAGCGTCCGCTCGAGTTCTCGTTCGAGAAACTGGATCTTCGCACAGGCGAACTGGTAGAGCGCTTCCAGCTCGTCGTCGACCCCGACCCGCGCGTTCGAGATCACCAGTATCCGGTGCTTCACGTGATCGAACGCCAGCACCGTGTCGAAGAGCATGAAGCTCGCCTGGTCATCAGGCGACGCAGGTCTATCGTCGGTTCGAGGTGCTGCCGGCAGGCCAAGCCACGACGCGCTGTCGTAGGCCAAGTATCCGACCGCACCACCCGTGAACCGCGGCAAGCCGCTCACGGCCGGGGACCGCAGATCCTCCATCACATGTTCGAGCGACTCGAGAAAGGGGGTCTCGCTCTGCGTCGTGACGCCGGCCCGCTCGATCGTCGTCGAGCCATCGCGGGCTCGCAAGACCAGGAAGGGGTCCTTGCCCAGAAACGAGTACCGGGCGACCTGCTCGCCGCCTTCGACGCTCTCCAGCAGGAACGCGTAATCCGAGTGCTCGGCGATCTTCAGAAAGGCCGAGACGGGCGTGAGCAGGTCGGCCATGATCTCCTTGCAGACGGGCACGAACGTGCCTCGGCGCGTCAGGGCCACGAACTCGTCGAATGTCGTTTGCTTCATGGGGTCGTCGACCGATCTGCCGGACCGCGCGTCTCCTCGAGCCGGCGTTCGGCCGCCTCGCGCATCACCGCGGCCGGTGCGTCCCGTCCGGTCCACCAGGTGAACTGCTCGGCGGCCTGAGCCACCAGCATGTCGAGACCGCCGATTGTTTCGCACCCGGCCGCCCGCGCCTCGCGCAACAATCGGGTCCAGGTGGGATTGTAAACGAGGTCATACACGACCGGCCCGTCGAGATGCTCCTCGGCGAGCGGTGTCGCGTCGACGGCGGGGTACGTCCCGACCGGCGTGGCATTGACGAGCAGGTCCCAGCTCCCGGCTGCCGGCGGCAGCCCGTGGACCGATCCGCCGGCCAGGCTGGCCACGGATGCCGCTCGCGCTGGGTCGCGGCCATGGACCGCCACCCGGGCGCCCCGATCGGCGAGCGCCGCCGCGACCGCCCTCGCCGCGCCGCCGGTACCCAGTAGGGCCGCACGCGTGCCCTGCAGGTCGAGCCGTCCGGCGAGTGCCGCCAGGAATCCCGAGACGTCCGTGTTGCGACCCTCCCAGCCCTGCCGGCCCCGTCGCAACGTGTTGAGCGCCCCGATGCGCTCGACCATCGCGTCACGCGCCTCGACCCGTTCGACGAACGCCTGCTTGTAGGGTGCGGTGACGCTCGCGCCTCGAACCGACATGGCGTCAGCGAACTGGAGAAAGTCATCGGGATCGGCTGCCTCGAGCGGCAAGTAGACCGCGTCGATACCGCACGCCGATAACGCCGCGTTGTGCATCGCCGGTGATATCGAGTGGCCGATGGGCCGCCCGACCACGCCGAACACCTCCGTCGCCGTTCCGAGATCACGGAATCGGAACTCTCGGGCGAGTCGCTCCGGCGTGATCTGGCCAACCTCGGCTCGATCACCCGCGTAGGTCCAACGCGATCCGAATCGCGCGGCGAGGACACGACTCGGCAGGCCGGCGGTGCCCATGGCCACGACCACGAGCGAGGGCGCGAGTTCCCGCAGGCCCAGCAGCGGGACGCTATCGCCGAGTCGCGCTGCCTGGACCGCAACCTTGATCACTTCGGCTCCAGTCCGTGCCATCGCTCCGACGCGCTCCCGCAAATCGGCTGGCACGCCGGTAAAGTCGTGCGTCGACAGCACGATGCCACGACCACCCCTGGCGCGAATCAGGTCCTCGAACCCGGCTCGCCACTCGAGGTCGACGAACTCCGCTCCCCCATCCACCGCGGCCTCGAGGAGTCGGCGACGTTCCTCCTCAGACCCGCGGAACAGTCCGCCCTCCCACGCCGGCCGGCATGTCACGAGAACCGGCGTCTGTCGCCCGGCCAACGCCCCCGCAACGTCTGGATCCGACACGGCGTCCAGACGGAGTTCGACCAGGTCGGCGCCGCGCGCGCCGTCCCTACGGCGGCGAAGCTCCGCCATCGTTGCGGCGCTGACGGTCACGCATACCCCCGGGCTCGACATCCCCTGCGATCCCCAGTCGAAAAAAAAGCCCCTTCAGCACGGACGGCTGAAGGGGCGGTGGCGACGGCTTGCCATCAGAATTGGTCAGGCCTTCCCTGCTGCCCCTCCGGGCCATGCCCAGCGGCACGGCCATCCGCGCGAGCTGAACTCGTGCGATGAGGTCGTGCCGAATCGGTCGACGTGGGCTGCACGCATGGCTGACTGCAGGGGAATCTCTATGGCCGCCGACAGTAGCAAAACGGGTAGAGAGGTGTCAATTTCGCCACCCGGCCCGCGGGGTGGCTCGCCGCTCCGCGCCTCGCAGGCAACGAATCGACTGACGGGCGCACCCGGACCAGGGATGCGCCCTGATAACTATGGTAAAATGAACGCTTTAACAACGACGTTCCTCCTGGACCACTCACTGGATCGCACCATCGAATCTGCAGGTTCTTTTCGCATGCGACGACGAAGCCGGTTCGCATTCACGGTGGCCGCCATCGTGGCGACCGTCACGAGCATCGTTCCTGGACAGACGGCGCAGATGCCGGTCGCGGAGGTCCGACCGGGCATGATCGGTGTCGGGCGCACCGTGTTCGACGGGGCCGCACGCGAGGAGTTCTCGGCGCACATCCTGGGCGTCCTCGAGAACGTGCTGGGGCCGCGACGGAGCCTGATCCTGGCACGCCTCGAGGGAGGACCGCTGGCCGAGACGGGCGTGATCGCCGGGATGAGCGGCAGCCCCGTGTACATCGACGGCCGACTCGTCGGCGCCGTCTCCTACTCGCTCGGATCGTTCTCGAAAGAAGCGATCGCCGGCATCACACCAATCGCCGAGATGATCGAGGCCGCGAGCCTGCCGCCCCGACGTGCGGCCGGTTCAATCGATCTCGATCCGTCGGCTTCGCCGGAGGAGCTGCGGGCAGCTCTGACCCGTTTGGCGTGGCCCGACGGCCCAACCCTGAACGCGCAGGACGGGATGGCAGCGATGGGCCTCGCCGACCAGCGATCGTCGACGCTGCGACCGATCGCGACGCCGCTCGTGCTCAGTGGCTTCGGTCGCGAGGCGCGCGAGTTGCTGACGGATATCTTCGACGGCCGCGGGTTCCTACCCATGGTCGGCGGCGGTCGCGCGCCGGCCCCGGCCGTAGACGACGAGCCTTTGCAACCGGGGGATCCCGTCGGCGTGAGCCTCGTTCGGGGCGACCTGGAAATCGGGGCCACCGGCACGGTGACCCATGTCGACGGCGACCGCGTCTACGCCTTCGGGCACCCCTTCCTCAATCTGGGTCCGACGACGTTCCCGATGACGCGGGCCTACGTGTACACGCTCCTGCCCTCGCTCATGGCGTCGTCCAAGATCGCCGGACTCGGCGAGTCCATCGGAACGTTCCAGCAGGATCGGGCCACGGCGATCTCCGGCACCCTGGGCGATGTGCCCGCGCTCATCCCGCTCTCGCTGCGGCTGAATTCCGACCGCGGGTCAAGCCAGAACTTCGAGTTCGGGATCGTCAACGATCAGATGCTGACGCCCGTGCTCGCATACGTCTCGATCCTGAGCACGCTGCAGTCCTACGAGCGGCAGACCGGTGGCGCCACGTTCGAGGTCACGGGTCACGCCACGGTCAAGGGCCACGGCGAGGTGGCGTTCGAGAATCTCTTCACGGGCGACTCGCCGTCGATGGGAGCCGCGAGCTACGTGGCGACCCCGATCACCTTCTTGATGACGAACGATCTCGAGCCCATCGAGCTCGCCAGCATCGACATCGAGATCACGTCGAGCGAGGAGCCTCGATCGGCATCCCTCGAGCGCGTGTGGCTCGATGCCGTTCAGGTCAAACCGGGTCGCACCGTGCCCCTCAAGATCCTCATGCGCTCGTATCGCGGCGACGAGTCGATTCACACGGTGCCGATCGAGATTCCGGCCAATGCGACCAACCGAGTGTCGATCCTCGTGTCGGACGGCGCCCGGCTCACCCAGCGGGAGCGGCAGGAGCGTCGCCTCACCACCGATCCCACGAGCCTCGCCCAGATGATCCGGACGCTCAACAACCACCGCAAGAACAATCGTCTGTACATCAAGCTGCTCAGCCAGCAGCCGGGCGCCGTCGTCGGAGGCGAAGCACTCTCGTCACTCCCTCCGTCGGTCCTGGCGATCTACAACGGCGACCGCAGCAGCGGCGAAATCATCCCGCTGGCCAGCGCCACCATTGGCGACTGGGAACTTACCGTCGACCACGCCGTATCCGGATCGCGGCTGCTCACCGTCAACCTCGACTCCCGATGAGGTGTCGCCCCCGGCCGGTTGTCCCGGTCGTTGGATCCGTGCGACGTCCCCGGTATCCACGCATGTCCCATCGACTCTCTCTTGCGACTATCGCGACACTGGCCATTCTCTGGTCCACCGCACCCGGTCGGGCCTCGGTACCAGCGTTCTGGCGGACATCCACGCAAGCCGCGTTCCTCGAGGGTGAGGTCGAGAATCTCTCGATCAGCACCAGCGGGCGCGTGATGCTCGGACCGGCTATCGATCTGGTGCACGAGACCACCGCCCCGTTCCTGTGGTCGCTCGTCGAAACGGCCGACGGCAGCCTCTGGATTGGCAGCGGCAACGACGGACGGGTCACTCGACTCGATTCCACGGGAGCCACGGCCGGCACGTTCGATGCGGCGGAGCTGGAAGTCCACGCGCTGGCGCCCGCGCCAGACGGCGGGGTGTTCGCCGCGACGTCGCCAGACGGCCAGATTTACCGGGTCGCCCCCGACGGCACGGGCACCCCGTTCTTCGACCCGGACGGCAAGTACATCTGGTCGCTCGCCGTCGATGCCGACGGCAACCTCTTCGCCGGCACCGGCGAGAAGGGCATCATCTATCGGATCACACCTGATGGCACGGGCGACGTCTTCTACGATACGAAGACAACCAACGTGACGGCCCTGACGTTCGACCGCGAAGGCCGCTTGCTCGCTGGCACGGCATCGCCCGGCCGTGTCTTCCGGATCGACGCGGACGCCGGCGCGTTCGTGCTGCTGGAGTCTGGTTATCAGGAGGTCCATTCGCTCCATGTCGTCGACGACGGCCGCATCTACGCGACCGCTGTCAGTGGCGGGCGCCCGCCGGACAGTTCCTCACCCGCCAGGCCGGCGTCATCCCAGCCGCAGCCGGTCGCGACGGTCTCGACCGAGATCACGATCACAGCCGTCGGATCGCCGGGTGTGTTGTCCGCAGCGTCCCAGAGCAGCAGCCGCGCCTCGAGTGGCTACAGCGGTGCCGTCTTCAGAATCGAGACGGACGGCGTGTGGGACACGGTATGGAAATCCACCGAGGACGCGCCGTATGACGTGACGTTCGACGCCGACGGAGGCCTGTTGATCGGGACGGGCAGCTCCGGCAAGATCTATCGAGTCGAGGGTGAGCCGGCAGATATCACGCTGCTGGCCCGCGCCGAGGGCCAGCAAGTCACCAGATTTCTCCGAACGACGGCCGGAGGACACTACTTCACCACGTCGAATCCTGGCAAACTGTTCCGCCTCTCGACCGCTCGCGCCGACGAGGGCACCTATACCTCGACCGTGCAGGACGCCACGACCATCGCGACGTGGGGCAGCCTCCGCTGGAGCGCCTCGACGCCCGAGGACGCCCGCCTCGAGTTCGTGACTCGGTCTGGCAATACGGCGACGCCGGACGACACGTGGAGCGACTGGAGCGGACCGTACACGAACGCGGCCGGCGAGCAGATCGACAGCCCGAAGGCGCGCTACCTTCAGTGGCGAGCTCGCTTCGTCGGCGGAACGTCGAGCCCCGAGTTGCTCTCGGTCGTTGCCGCCTACCTCGAGCGAAACCTTCGGCCGGAGATCACCACGCTCGTCGTGCATCCCGCCGGCGTCGTCTTCCAGCAGCCTTTCAACGGCAGCGACGTTCCGATCGCCGGCCTCGAGGCCGGGCCGCCCGGCACGCCCGGGTCGCCGCCGGACGTCGGTGGCCAGCCTGCCGCTCAGCCGCTCGGTCGCCGCGTCTACCGCAAGGGCCTGCGGTCGTTCGGCTGGACGGCCTCCGACCCGAATCAGGACCAGCTGGAGTATGAGGTCCTGTATCGCGCCGAGGGCGCGACCGACTGGACCGTCCTGCGTCGCGAGCTGACTGCTCCGATTTTTGCCTGGGACACCAGTTCGGTGCCGGACGGCACCTATGCAGTCAAGATCGTCGCGTCCGACTCACCATCGAACTCCCCCGGCTCGGCGTTGAGCGGAGAACGCGTGAGCCCGCCCGTCGACGTCGACAACGCCCCTCCGACGATTGCGCTGGGTCGAGCCCGTCGCGACGGTAACCGTGTGGTGCTGCCATTCACGGTTCGCGACTCGCAGTCAGCCGTCGAGCGGGTGGAATTCTCGCTCGACTCGAACGACTGGCACGTGGTGTATCCAACCGATGGCATTCCGGATTCGAGGGTCGAGGCGTACGAAATCGTGATCGCCGACATGGACGTGACGCGAATCATCATCAGGGCGACCGACGACATGAAGAACGCGACGACGGACGTCAGCGTCGCCCCTCCGCTCGACGACGCTCGGCCCTGAGCGTCCGCCACCGGAGCGCTTCGGCCAAGCGCACGGTCGCACTGGCTCTCAGATAACGTGTGGCGCGGTGACCGTAGTGTGGGCCATCAACCACACGACGCTCACGGCGACCGCGGTCTGACCGAGCCGGGCGGGCTGAAAGCGCGCCCCTGCCGCAGCGTCGAGCAGACGGGGCGCATCACCGCGAGTGCGGTTGGTCGGTCGAAGCTCCTCCAGCCCGATCAGCGTACCCTCCCTGGTCAAGACCGCAGCAAGAACGAAGAGATCATCGGGCGCGTCCATGACCGTCCCCAGGAGCGCGCCTGGCCGGGCCAGCGGATCGACGCGGGGAAAAATGATCGGCGAATCAGGCCGAATCGGGTTCTCGTTGGAGCCGGGCGATGCGAGCACCGCCAGTATGCCAGCCAGCGAATCGGCTCGCCGAGGCGACGCGTAGGACAGGACCGCGAACGCCACCATCGCGCAAAGGATCGTCGCCGCCGTCGCGCCGACCGCCGCCCAGAGAACGTGCGTGTCTTCCGCGAGACGCTCGAGACGGCCTGACAGACCCATGAAGCGCTCCGCAGCGATGCGGGCGACGACTCGAGCCTGCACGCTCTCCCGAAGTGGACTCTTCCGACGCCGATCGGCGGCCGCCGCCCGCAGCGCACTCCCGATGGTGACCAGCTGCCCAGCCGCCCTCGCGCATCCTCGACAGTCCTCGAGGTGGACCTCGAGCGCGATCTGGCGGTCGACGGCCAGCTCGCCGTCATACGCGGCCGCCAGCAGCTTCCGCATGTCGTCGCAACTGGATCCGATCATGGCTCGTCCCTCAAGTCTTGCCTGAGCGTCTCGCGGGCGCGCGCCAGCCTCGACTTCACCGTGCCGACGACCACGTGAAGCGAGAAGGCGATCTCCTGATAGCTGAGCCCCTCGATCTCCCGGAGCACGATCGCTGTCTTCTGATCGAACGGCAGCCTGTCCAGCGCCGCCCAGACCCGAGCCGCCAGCTCCTTCTGCCGAAGCACGCGATCCGGCGCGCCCGCAGGTCGGCCGGCCAGCTCGCCGTGCTTGGCAAGGTGTTCGTCGAGCGAGACCTGGAACGAGCGATGTCGGCGGCGCCACGACCGCAGACGATTGCGTGATTGGTTCACGACGATCCGATAAATCCAGGTGCGCAGCGCCGACTGCCCGCGAAAGCGGTGGAGCGTTCGAAACACCCGGAGGAAGACCTCCTGGGAGACCTCGAGCGCATCGTCGCGGTTGCCGAGCAAAGAGAGGGCCAGGTGATGCACCATCGGCTCGTGCTGGGCGACCAGATCGGCGCAGGCGACCTCATCGCCGTCGACGCACCGTTGCACCAGCCGATCTTCGGCACCCGAGAGGTCGGACCAGGGGACGGTCCCGGCGTTCTTGAGCATGGCTTCTTCGCCCATCCGGCTCCTCACCAACAATAGTCTGTTCTGGTTAGAACCCGCAACGTCCAGAATGTTCCGATTCCTGCTAGGATTCTCGGTATGAGGCGAGCCCTGCTCGGGGCAGTTCTGCTGATCCTGGGCGTGGCCGCGGTCGTGAGCTACACGACCGTGGCGCGCGACAGAAACTACGCCCGATTCATCAGTGAAGGTGACCAGGCTACCGCCACCGACCGGTTGCTCGCCGCGATCGAGGCGTACACGGGTGCGCTCACGCTGAAGCCGGATGCGATGCTGGCGTATCTGAAGCGAGGCGAGATCTACAGACGCCAGGGCGAATGGACCTCTGCGCTGCGAGACCTGAGCCACGCCGTTCGACTCGATCCGACGGCGCCGAGGCCGCTCGAGCGTGTCGGCGACGTCGACTACGCCCTGGGTCGCTTCAGTCGAGCGGCCGACCGCTACGCCGAGTACGTCCTGCTGGACGACCGCTCGCCGAGGGTGCTCTACAAGCTGGCCGTGGCGAGGCATCGCAGCGGCATGGTGGGGCCGGCCATCGACGCGGTGCGACAGGCCATCGCGCTCGATGAAGCGTTCCCCGAAGCGCACGCCCTGCTCGGTGCCTGCCTCGAGGAGCAGGAGCTCCATGACGAGGCTGCGGAGGCACTCGAACGCGCTGTCGCTCTCGCCCCGACCCTCACGTCGGCCCGCGAGCAGCTCGCAAGCGTCTACCGCGAATCCGGCCGCAGTCGTGACGAGATCGACCAGCTTCGAGCGCTCAACGCCCTCGAGCCCGAGCGCGCCGAGCGTGAGGTGGAACTCGGGCTCGCCTATGCTCGAGCCGGCCAGACCGAACAAGCCGTGCTGTCACTCGGCCGCGCGGCCGAACGCCATCCCGACTTCCCTCAAGTCTATGTTGCCGCCGGACGGATCTGGCTCGACATCGCGCAGCGGCGCCAGGACCGGGTGGCCCTCAGCAAGGCGCTCGAGGCGCTCCAGCGACCGCTCGCGACGGAGGCATCGACGAGCGAAACCCTGACACTGCTCGGCCGAGCCCTGCTGCTGGCCAACGATGCGGAACTGGCCGAGCGGATGCTCGAGCAGGCCACCGACACGTGGCCGGTCGAGGCCGAGGCCTTCGCCTACCTCGCCGACGCCGCGAGCCAGCTCGAGCACTACCCTGTCGCCCGGGATGCCCTCCTCGACCTCCGCGCGCTCCAGGGCGAGCCTGACACCGAGAGCGAGCGCGCAGCGTTCGCGGTCCGCATCGCCACCCTCTCGCTGGCCGCCGAAGAGCCGTCCGTCGCAGCCGAATGGTTCCGCCGCGCCATCCAATCCGACCCGGGCAACGGCCAACTGTGGGCCGATCTCGCCGACGCCGAGCTTGGCGCCGGCGACGTGGCTCGCGCACGCGCCACGCTCGACGAGGCGCGGATCAAATACCCGCAGCACCCAAGCCTCGAGGCACTCACGCGCCGCATCCCGTAAGTCGCCGCCGGGTCGTCCGGTCCCAGTCGACACGTTCGGCTGCGGTCAGACGGCCGGCCCGGTTGGTCTCGACTGCGGATCAATCGCGTCCCGCAGTCCGTCGCCCAGAAAGTTGAAGCCCAGGACGACGGCCGCGATCGCCAGGCCAGGCACGACCGTGAGATGCGGAGCGTCGATCAGGTGCGACCGGCCGCTGTCCAGCATCGTGCCCCAACTGGGGGTTGGCGGCTGCACGCCGAGGCCGAGAAAGCTCAACGATGCCTCCGCGATGATCGCGCTCGCCATACCGAGGGTCGCCTGCACTACGATTGCCGGCAGCGCGGTCGGCAGGATGTGTCGAAGGAGCACGTGGGGTGCGGCGGCGCCAAGCGCGCGAGCGGCGTGCACGAACTCGAACTCGCGGGCCCGCAGGACCTGGCCCCGTACGAGTCGCGCGTAGCCGACCCACCCGATGACGCACAGCGCAAGCACCACGTTCACCACGCTCGGCCCCAGGACGGCCACCAGGGCGATCGCGAGCAGGATGCCGGGAAACGCCAGAAGGATATCGATAATTCGGCTGATCACGTCATCGGTCACGCCGCCGACGTAACCCGCCAGCGACCCGAAGAACGTGCCGACGAGCGCCGAGACGATCACGACCGTGAGGCCGACCCCGAGCGAGATTCGTGCACCGCTCATGACGCGCGACAGGATGTCTCGGCCCAGCTCGTCGAGGCCGAGCGGGTGCGACCACGTCGGGCCCGCCAGGCGCAACGCCAGCTCCTGGGTGCTCGGATCATGGATCCAGAGGAGAGGACCCAGCAACGCCCCCAGCACTGCCACCGCGACGATACCACCCCCAACTCTCGTCACGACTCGTACCGGATCCGCGGATCGAGCGCCCCGTAGAGCAGGTCGGTCATCAGGTTCACCCCAACGTAGGTGACCGCGATGAACAAGATGCACCCCTGGACCAGCGGGTAGTCTCGGAAGCTGATCGATTGCACGAGCAGCCGTCCCAGACCCGGCCAGGCGAAGATCGTCTCGGTGATGATCGTCCCGGTCAGCACTGCGCCGAACTGGAGGCCGACGATCGTGACGATCGGGATGAGGCTATTCCTGAACGCGTGCCGAAGAACGGCACGCGACCTCGAGACGCCCTTTGCCCGCGCGGCCAGGACGTACGGCTCCCGAAGCTCTTCCAGCACGCTGGCGCGCGTCATCCGGGCCAGGATGGCCGCCAGCGCCGTCCCGAGCGTGATGGCCGGCAGCACGAGATGCGCCAGGCCACCGCGCCCCGACACGGGCAACCAGCCCAGTTCGACGGCGAACACGATGGCCAGCAGCGGCCCGAGCCAGAAGTTCGGCATCGAGATACCCGCCAGCGCGAGCAGCATGGCCCCGTGGTCCACGGACGAACCTCGAAAGACCGCAGCCAGGATGCCCAGCGGAATCGCCAGCGCTACCGCCACGACCATCGAGGCAACCGCCAGCTCGAGGGTCGCCGGTATCCGAGTAACGATCTCGGACGCGACCGTCGTTCCGTAGCGAAGCGACTCCCCCAGGTCGCCGCGTGACAGGCCTTCGAGGAACGCGCCGTACTGCACGAGCAGCGGTCGATCGAGTCCGAGACGCGCCCGGAGCTCAGCCACCTCGGCTGGCGTCGCGCCGTCGCCAAGCATCGAGAGCGCCGGATCACCCGGCACCAGGTGGATCAACGAGAAGACGAGCGTCGCCACGCCCAGCAGAACGGGCAGCGTGAGCAGGACACGACGCGTGATGAAGCCGAGCATGGCAATCGAGCGCTCGAGTCCGAGCGCGGTCGTCCGCCATTCTGACGGCGCCGTTCGGTCTTTTCAACCGGATCGCCACATGGGACCCCGGATCCGCGGTGGATCAGCGGTCGTTGCGTAGGGTTCCGTGACCGTTCCGTGATCGTTCCGCGGTCGTCCCGTGATCGTTCCGTGACCGTTCCGTGACCGTTCCGCGGTCGTTCCGTGATCGTTCCGCGGTCGTCCCGTGCCCTACGGCGTGACGTGCAGAGGAAACGGCGTCCGCGCCACGAACGCGTTCACTGCCTCGAGCAGGTTCGTGCTCTTGTCACGCACGACGAACACAGATTCCTCGCGCTGGCCTGGATTCAAATCGTGGTGGTCGATCAGCGCGAGGTCCGGTCCATACGACGGGATGACCCGACCGTCGAGGGTGAAATACTCCGCCTGGGCGACGGCCTCCAACTGGCCCAGGTCGAACTGCTCGTAGAGTTCAGGAAACGTCATCGTGGAGACGATCTCCACGCCGGCCGGCGCGCGGCGCAGCAGGTCGCGTTCGGCGGCCATGCCCGTGACGGCGCCCACCTTCTTGCCGGCGAAGTCGGCAATCGTTCGGTACTGCTCTCGATCGGCTGCCCGGATCCGCAGCGCGCGCTGCTCGTAGAGGAACGGCGCCGAGAACGTGCCCCCGGGGCTCACCCGATCGGGAAAGCTCGCGAGGTTCGTGGCGACCACGTCCACGACGTCCTGGCCCGCGAGTTCCCACGACTTGTCGAACGGCACCACCTCCCAGACGATGCGAAGGTCCAGATCACGGCCGAGCCGCTCGGCGTAGCGATACATCCACTCCGCCGGGTCGAGCGTATCCGTGACCGTCGTGCTGGTCACGGCGATCTTCACGACACCGGCGTCTAGTGTGTGGATGGCCGGCGGTTCGGAGCCGGTGCTACACGCGGCAAGGATGGTGAGCGATACGACGAGCATGACAGGGGCGTTCGGCATAGGTTTCCTCGGGGCGTGTCCATTCCGTGCCCATTCCGTGTCCATTACCCTGGAACCGCTTCTAGCCTTAGCGACACCAGCCACCAAGCTCTCGAACAGCCTCTTCTTCGGATAGTTGTGAAGCCGAGGCGGCGACATCGTCGGGGACCCATTGCGGAAAGGCTCGTTCGCTGGTGACGTGGCGTCCAGTGGGAGTGTGGATCTCGTCGACCTGGGCGAGCCAGCCCTTGGGGAACCGCTTGGCCGTGCGAACGAGTGGAGCCCAGAGGCGACGATGAACGTACGTGACCTTCCCGCTGACGAGGCGACAGACCAGAACGTCAGCCGAGCCCCGCACCGCGCGAGTCAGCGCGAATATCTCGTGGCTCTTGGGATGAGCCCACCAGCTTCCCCGAATCGACGCACCCGCAACGGCTCGCGCAAATGATGGCACTGGACCGGACGCCGACTCGAGGACGACACCGTGCCGCCGAACGAAGGCCACCGCCTGACGCGGCGTGCGAATCGTGCGGACCCCATCGCTGCGTGCGCCCGTCTTGCTCTCCCTCATCCTTTCAACCCTCACCTCGCAGCGATGGGCGGGTGGTTCAGCGCGGCGATGGCCTTGGCTTCCCGCTCGCAGCATTCTCGGCGTTCGGGATCAGATGCGAGTTCGGCAGGCAGTACCTCGGTCGCCACCGTGGGGTCGAGGCGAGCGTCGATGGTCAGTCGCGACCGATCACCGCCTCGAACTCCGTAAACCAGTTATCGACCAGGAGCAGGCGGTGGGCGTCCCCGGGGTTCAATGCCGCTGCCCGTCATCGAATCCCTGACCCTATCATCTGACGACCACTGTGCCCTCGTAGCTCACAATGCGACTAACGCGGCGCGTGCCTCGTCTGTGTTGAACTGGAATGGGCCAGGGCCGCCTCGGTAGGCGATGCGGCCATCCTTGCCGACAATGTAGATGCGCTCGGGCCAAGCCGAGAACGCTTCTGACGCGGCGTCGTCCATGCCGTCGACCAGCTGCGGAATGCCGAGTGCCAGAGTCTTCTCCATCGCACGCGCCGCGTCGCAGCGTTCTTTGAAGTCCTGATGCTGACCGACCAGCACTCCCTCGGTCTCATTGTCACTCAATTGCCACTCATCCGTTGGATGAGCTTCTGCTATGTACACGATGAAGAACCGCGCGCTATCTTTAACGTCTTCGAACCACGAGCGGATGGCGCCAGCCTGGCGCCGAAACGGCGGTCACGTGAAGCTGCCGAAGACCAAGACAAGTGGCCTGTCGTCGACACAGTCGGACAGGCCAACCGTGTTGTCACTACCCAACTCTCGCAACTCGAGTTGCGGAACCGGATCCCCAACTGCTAGTCGGTCTGCGCGACGATGTGCAACCAGCGAGCACACGACCACATGCCTCTGCTCGTCATCCGCAATGCTCTCGACGAAGGCGCGGTCGGGCGCGCTGAGCTTGTCGAGGTCGAGATCGGGCAAATCGGTCATGTGGACAACTCTAGCAAGTCACTGCGCGTGCAGCGACATTCTGAATCAGAAGGTTCTCAAAGCCACCGTCGCCTAGGTGAGCACGCCCAGTGCTTTGCGAGCACGTTCGCAGCGACCTCGCGACACGCAGCCATGGGCGTGATCGTTGACCAATCCCATCGCCTGCATGAATGCGTAGGCTGTGGTTGGCCCCACGAAGGTAAAACCAAGTCGCTTGAGGTCCTTGCTGAGCGCCGTCGACTGAAGGGTGTGTGCCGGCATCTTTTCCGGAGCAGGACGTCTCTTGGGTTCGAAGGACCAGAAGTAGCTGGCTAAGGACCCATGGGCATCGCGCAACGTGACGGCGCACCGCGATTGTGAATCGTCGATTCAATTTTTCCGCGGTGCCGAATGATCGAAGCGTCTCCGAGCATCCGTTCGACGCTTCGACTGTTAAAGCGTGCCACTCGTTCGAAGTTAAAATCGGCGAAGGCCCGTCGAAATGCCGGTCGCTTGCGCAGAATGGTGAGCCAAGAAAGCCCGGATTGAAAGCCCTCGAGACAGAGCTTTTCGAATAGTCGAAAGTCGTCCGTGACCGGCATGCCCCACTCCTCGTCATGGTAGGCGAGGTAGTCGGCGTCGCTCGTGCCCCATTGGCATCGCTTGACCTTCGCTTCTTTCTTCTTCTTGGTTTCCATCACCAGACCTGGACGCCAATGTACAACGCGACGCTCTCATCCCCAAAGCTCGAATCACGACTGCGTCTGATGGTACATACCCAGCGCTGCACGCGAGACCGACCGTGTAGGGCTTGCTGCTGTTTCAGAGGGTCGCTCACCGTGGCTCGGACGTCTCGACTGACCGGGGGACCCTTGCCAAGCCTCACCGAACGAGAACACACGAAAGTACTTCCCGACGGTTGGCGACATGGTCGTGTTCTTGATGACGGGCCACGAAATGGACCATTTGGGACAGATCGCGGCGTGGCGTAGGGCGATGGGGCTGGGATCGGCGACCGGGTAGGAGAGACAGAGAGCACTTACAAGGGTCGACGTCGAGGGCGAATCGACTACAATGGCACCACGTTCCTCATCATGACTGTCACGAATCTCGGTCGCCGCAGACGTGTCGGGTCGTCGGCGCTCCTCGTCGCAGTGGCCGTGGCCGGCCTCCCTTCGTCTGTACGGGCGCAGGAGCCCACGCTCGAGGCGGTTCTCGCCCGCGCAGCCGACTACGTCGAGGCCTACCAACTCGAGCTTCGAAACGTCGTCGCCGAGGAGCGATATCTCCAGACAGCCGACGGCGAGGAGCGACGTCTCCGCTCGGATCTGCTGCTGTTCAGTACGCCCAACAGCCGCGAGCCGTGGGTTGCCTTCCGGGACGTCCTCGAAGTCGACGGCCTGGAGGTCGAGAACCGTGAGCAGCGCCTCGTGGATCTGTTCGCCGAGTCGGCGGTTGTCACGCGAGCGCTCAGCCGCAAGCTCATCGCGGAGAGTGCGCGCTACAACATCGGCGCCATCCAGCGGAACCTCAACGTGCCGACCATGGCCTTGCTGCTGCTGGGCCGGAACGACCAGCCGCGCGTCAAGTTCGAGAGGTCCGGCGAGGAGGAGATGGACGGCGTGGGCGTCTGGGAGATCGAGTACGAGGAGTTCGAGTCACCTGCCCTGATCAGAATCGGCACCGATCGCGACCTGTTCGCCAAGGGTAAATTCTGGATCGAGCCCGAAACCGGTCGCGTGCGGCGCACCGAGCTTGCCGCGCGCGACTCGAAGGTTCGACTCAATCTGGACTTCGCCGTGACCTACGACGAAGACGAACGCCTGGGCTTTCTCGTGCCAACGAGCATGGTCGAGCACTACTTCGTCCGGATTCCTCAGGTGGGGCTGCGCGCCACTCGCACCAGGATCGAAGTGAAGTGCCAGGCCACGTACACCAACTTCCGTCGATTCGCCGTCCAGACCGAGACCTCGGTCGAGCCTTCCAACCGCTGACCGTCAGGGCCTGAGACGTCACACTTCCTTGCCGGTGTGGCAGGGGTGACGGCTGCATTCTGAAGGACTTCTCGGGTGGCAACGAGCTCGACTCCGGCCAGATCGAGATCGTGCCGTAGAGAACCGCACAAGCGTATGAACGCGTGCTGGGAATGAGTGGCTAGCTGACAATGCCTGTAGTCTGGCATCAATGACAAACCCCTCTTCGAAGCTCCTTCTCTGGTCAGTCACCGCGGCCCTGGCCGGCTTTCTCTTCGGCTTTGATACGGTTGTTATTTCCGGAGCGGAGCAGACGATCCAGGCGCTCTGGCAGCTCAGTCCAGCGACCCCCGGCCTCGCCATGAGCATGGCCCTGTGGGGCACGGTTATCGGAGCCCTCATCGGCGCGTGGCCGACCGACCATTTCGGCCGTCGGAAGACCCTCCTCTCCATCGGCATCCTCTACTTCGTCTCCGCGATCTGGTCAGGACTTGCGAACGACCCGACCTCCTTCATGATCGCGCGCTTCATCGGCGGACTAGGCGTTGGGATCTCGACGGTCGCTGCGCCGCTCTTCATTTCTGAAATTGCACCTGCGCAGTACCGTGGTCGCCTGGCCGGGATGTTTCAGTTCAACATCGTCTTCGGTATCCTCATGGCCTTCGTTTCCAACGCGCTTCTTGGTGGGTTGGGGGAGGGAGCCTGGCGTTGGATGCTTGGCGTCGAAGCGGTGCCTGCGCTGATCTACAGTCTCATGTGCCTCCGCCTTCCCGAGAGCCCGCGCTGGCTCATCGGACGACAAGGTGATCGCACACGTGGCGCCGCGGTTCTCCGTCTCATTCACCCGGAATCTTCGGACGCTGAGATTGAAACCAAAGTTCAGGCAATTGCCTCTGTCTCTCACGAGGTCACCAGCACTGGCGGCTTCTGGACCACGCGCCTCAAGGCATCCATTCTCCTCGCCTTTTTCATCGCCTTCTTCAACCAACTCTCCGGGATCAACGCCATCCTCTACTTCGCTCCCCGCATCTTCGAACTCACGGGTCTCGAAGAGAAGGCGGCGCTACTCCAGAGCGTCGGTATCGGCGTCACCAATCTCGTCTTCACCTTTCTTGGCCTCTGGCTTATCGACCGCCTCGGTCGCCGGACCCTTCTCTACATTGGCTCCTTCGGTTACATCGCTTCGCTGGGCCCCTGTTCCTGGGCCTTTTTCTCTGAGAGCTTTGCGATTGTTCCCATCTGCATATTCGCTTTCATCGCCGCTCACGCTGTCGGCCAGGGGGCGGTCATCTGGGTCTTCATCTCCGAGATCTTCCCCAATCGTCACCGCGCGCAGGGACAATCGCTCGGAAGCTTCACTCACTGGATCTTCGCGGCGCTTCTGACGACGTTTTTCCCCTCGATGGTGACTGCCTTCGCGCCCGGCTACGTCTTCGGTTTCTTCGCGTTCATGATGGCCCTCCAACTGATTTGGGTGAAACTGATGGTTCCCGAAACCAAGGGTCGGCCGCTCGAACACATTGAACGCGATCTCGCATCTGGGACGTTATAACCTCCGACAATCACGCGAGGAACAGGTGGGTTCGCAACAGCCGGTGGAGAGCTAAGCACAGCAAGGGTCGACCGACCCGAAAGAGATTCTGCGCCACGCCGTGCACGGACGCGACGCGCTGATCGGGACGGGCAGGAGTGCCCGTCCTACGGTGCCGCACGCCAATTCTTGACGGACAGATTTCGCGGTCCTATCATCGAGGCTGGTGGTCTTGCTCGGCAGCGCCACTTCCGACCTCGTCGCCTACTTGCCCAGCGCGGTCGTTTCGATCTGGCAAACAAAAAGGACGAACAATATGTTGGACAAGTCTTTGTCGCGGCGGCAGTTTCTAGCCGCTTCAGCCGTTGGCTCGGCGGCGATCTTTGCAGGACCGGCGGTGATCACGGCCAGCAAGACGGGTTCGCAAAACATTCTCGGTGAAGGCGATTATCGTTACGAGGTCATTCATGACTGGCCTCAGCTGCCAGACAAGTACAATTGGCAGATTACGCACAACGTGGCCGTTGACGAAGACCAGAACCTGTACGTGATTCACGAAGGGGATCACAGGGAACAGGCTGACCATCCAAACATCTTTGTGTTCGATGCCGATGGTCGTTACATCCGATCGTTCGGCAGCCAGTTTCAAGGCGGTGGGCACGGAATTGAAGTACGGAAGGAAGGCGGCGAGCAGTTCCTATACGTCTGTTGTTATCAGCACAAAAAGACATTCGCCAAATTGTCGTTGCGAGGCGAAGTCGTCTGGCAGAAGTACGCGCCCATGAACACGGGACTCTTTCCGCAGGGTGAAGACACGAGCCCGCAAAGCATCTGGGGACGCGACCGGTTTATGCCCACGAACTTCGCGTTTTTGGACGACGGAGATTTCTTCCTCGTCGACGGCTACGGCTCGTATCGGGTCCACCGCTACGACAAGGACGGAAACTGGAAGTCGATGTTCGGTGGCGTCGGCAAGGGGACAGGTACATTCGATCTGCCTCACGGGATTTGGATCGACAAGCGACCCGGTCGTGAGCCTTCGATCGTGGTCGTCGACCGCCAGAATCACATCCTGCAGTACTTCACGTTGGATGGAACATACCTGGAAACGCTGGAAGGCTACGGCCTACCCGCCAATGCCGATACATGGCAGGACCTGATGGTGATCCCCGAGTTGATTGCGCGGGTCAGCATATTGGACAGCCAGAACAACATCGTCGCGCGCCTTGGCGAAGACATATCGCGGATTACGGGCGACGACACGTACAGCATCCGAGAGGATCGCTCGAAGTGGGAGGACGGCAAATTCGTTCATCCGCACGACGCCTGCTTCGACCAAGAGGGCAACATTTTTGTCGCCGAATGGGTCTCAACCGGCCGGATCAGCAAGCTGAAGCGGCTGGCCTAACGTTACGCACAGGCACGGGGCCAAAGGCACCCGAACGTTCAAGTCCGTGAATGTGCGCGATGTTGGGGTGGTTCAGCGACGCCGGTACGTTGGCTTCGCGTTCGAAGCGAGCGAGTCGTTCGGGGTCTTGCGCGAAGTCGTCCGGCAGGACCTTGATCGCGACGTCACGGTCGAGCGAGGTGTCACGCGCTCGATAGACTTCGCCCATGCCCCCCACCGCCGAGGCGCGACTGGAGGTCGTTGGGGCCGAGCCGGGTGGCGGGTCCCGGGGTCGAGGGGCATCTATGTATCCGCCAACCGACGTGACACGGGTGCCGGAACCTCACGAAGACCCAGCGTCTGCAGGACCTGGTGAAAATGCCGACTCCCACGCAACACGTCGAACATGGGAGCTACGCCGGCGATCGCGAAGCTGCAGGAACGTTCTTCCCCTGCTTCCTCCAAGAATCTCAGCCCACCGGCCAGATCCCCCAGCTCTGCACACACCAGGGCGAGAAAGTCTTTCGGCACGTACTGCTCGTTCGACTTCGCTGTCTGTTCCTCGACGACCCCAGACGCCTCGCGCTTCCTACCTCCTCGTGCCAGTGCCAGCCCCAGGGCCAGCTGGCCGACGCTCGCCTCGTTCGCCAACTCACACAGGGTGCGCGCAGCCTCGATAGCGTCCTCGTGCCTGCCGAGTTCGGTAAGTGAGGTTGACAGGTAGAGGTATGCCAGCGGAAAGTGGGGATCGAGATCGACGACGCGCCGGGCCTCCGCGAGACTGGCGTCGAAGTCCCGAGCGAAGTAGTGGGTGAGCTGGGCAAGAAACCCAACGAGTGGTGACACCGGCTCGGCCGTGGTGGCCCGTTGGGCCGCGACGACCGCTTCGGTGAATCGGCCCAGGCTGGCAAGGCTCATGGCGTGGTAGCCGTGAGCGAGTCCAAAGGCAGACCGTCGTTCCAACGCGTGCCGAAACTGCATCTCGGCCGAGGCCAGGTCAAAATCAAAGAACATCTTGACGAGGCCATCGGCCTGATAGGCTTCCGCCAGACTGTCGTCGAGCGCCAAGGCCCGCGCAGCGGCCGCGGACGCTTTCGGTCGGATGAGGTTCGGTCGTGCTCCCCATCCCCAGATGGCCGTGACTGTCAGTCCATCAGCCAGGGCGGCGTGAGCCAGCGCGTAGGCCGGGTCACGCTCGATGAGCCGATCGAAGCAGTCGATCGCCCTCTGCATGAATCCCTTGTATCGGCGACTCCAGTAATACCTCCCCTGAAGGTAGAGGCTGTACGCCTCGAAGTCGTCCGTCTGTCGTTTCACGATGGGTTCGTCGCGGTCGCTCAGTAATCGCACCTTGAGTTCGTCGACGATCGAATGCGCGATCTCATCCTGGATCGCGAACACATCCTCGAGATCGCGGTCATATCGCTCCGACCACAACTGGTAGCCACTGGCGACGTCGATCAGCTGGGCCGCGATGCGAAGTCGTTTCCCGGCTTGGCGAACGCTGCCTTCCAATACGGCCTGGACGTTCAGCACCGTCGGCTCGATCGACCGCCACCCGCGTGCCATCGGGCGAGATGTCGGGTGTGAAGTACGCGCCGGTCGAGGCGTCGAGCGGCTCCTCCCGTCCGGCGCGGTCGACCCAGACCAGACCGCGCGCCGCGTTCCACAGGCCTGGGCCTTGCATGTAGACGAGGCGGCCGTCGCTGGAGAGGTCGAAGTTCGCCGCTCCGGCGCCCTTGACGACGACGTTGTCGACCATCGGCACTGGCGTGCCCGTGACCTCTAATCGATCCACGTCGAACGGGACCGCGAGAATCGATCCGCCCGTGGAGCCGGTACCCAGACTCTCGCCCACGGCGTACACGAGATGGCCGGTGCCCGAATAGCGAGGATAGCTGCCTGCAAGGCCGAGCGACGCGATCTCGCCCGTGTCGAGCGACAGCACGGCCAGCTCCCCGGTGCCGTCGACCAGAGTTCCGACTCGGCGCGAAAAGAGCACCGCGCGGCCGCCCGGCAGCAGGTGCGGCCACCGGTGGGACTCGCCGGCTGGCGGACTCGTGAGCGCTTCGGGCTCGCCGCCCGCGGCGGGTACACGAGAGAGCCCGCCCACCGGAGAGCCGATCACGATCTGGTCGTCCTGGCCCCAGCTTGCCCCTCGTAGGACGTACGGCACCTGGGTAATCAACGCCGCCGCACCTCCTCGAAGCGAGATCTTCCTGATTTCGCCACCCGCCGAGAACCCTATCCACTGGCCATCCGGCGAGATGAACGGTCCGTCGACGTTTTCGGTCCCACGTAGCACGACGGACTCGAGACGGTCGATCGATCGCATGTAGAGCACCGTCCGGCCGCTCTCGAACTCCGCGCCAGCGAAGACGAGTGTCCGGCCGTCGGGCGAGATGGCAAGGTCGGGAAGGGTAGGCTCGAGCCAGAGCGCGGTCGGTGCGTCGACAGTCAGGCGGATCACATCGACGGGGAGCACGGGCGCGCGCTGGAAAACCCACATTCCGAGCGCGGTGACCAGCGCCGTGATCACGGAGACGCCGAGGGCCACGGGCAAGGTCTGCCGCCAGGTCCCGCGACGGTCACGCTCGTCGAATGAGTCTGGCCGGTCAGGTCGGGCGGGGCGGTCGATTGGATCACGCGGGTGGAGTGCCTCGTCGATCTCGATGCGTGCCATCGACATATCGGCGAGCCGGTTCTTACGGTCGCGCACGAGACAGCGTCGTAACAACCGTCGCACCGACGCAGGCACGTCATTTGGCACGCCCGACAGATCCACCTCGCGCGTGAGCACGAACGCCAGGGTCTCCGAGATGTCGGACGCGGCGAACGCCTGGCGCCCCGTCAGCATCTCGAACAGCACGACCCCGAACGCCCAGATGTCCGTGCGCTTATCGACCGGCTTGGCCTTGGCCTGCTCGGGACTCATGTAGGCGGCGGTGCCCATGATCATGCCCATCTTGGTCGCCGCCACCGTCATCGACATCGTCGGCGAGTTGGCGGCGTCCGCCTCGCTCACTTCCGGCTCCAGCGCCTTCGCCAACCCGAAGTCCAGCACCTTCACGACACCGTCCGGCGTGACCTTGATATTGGCTGGCTTCAGATCGCGGTGGATGATGCCTTGTTCGTGTGCGGCTTCCAGGGCCTCGGCGATCTGCTTCGCAATCGGCAAGGCTTCCTCGAGCGGGATGGCGCCTTGCGCGATGCGGTCTTGCAGCGTTGGTCCCTCGACCAGTTCGAGGATCAGCGCGGGCGCATCACCCGAGCGTTCAAGTCCGTGAATGTGCGCGATGTTGGGGTGGTTCAGCGACGCGAGGACTTTGGCTTCGCGTTCGAAGCGAGCCAGCCGTTCGGGATCGCTGGCGAACTCGGCTGGGAGGACTTTGATCGCGACGTCACGGTCGAGGCTGGTGTCGCGGGCACGGTAGACTTCGCCCATGCCGCCTTTGCCGATCTGGGCGGTCACCTCGTACGGGCCGAGCCGGGTACCGGCTTCAAGCGACATGGCTATCAGGCAAAACGAAGCCTGAGTATACCGCTGGCCGCGCACGTACTCTTTCTACGTGGACTTCGAGGCGAGGCTGGTGCCGCGACCGTAGAGCGCTACGATCGCGGCCCCACTGGCGCACAGCGGAGCTTCGGGGCCAGTTTCAGTGCTTCGGTGTCAGCTTGAGGAGGCGCCCGGTGCTGGCACCGTCCTCGTCCTCCAGCACCCAGATGGCACCCTGCGGCCCCTCGACGACGGTACGGATCCTCGCGCCCATGTCGTATCGCTCGACTTCGCGCGCAGCGTCGCCTTCGAGCTCGATACGCACGATCGCTTGGGACGAAAGTCCGGCCACGAACGCATTGCCGCGCCATTCGGAGAACAGGTCGCCGCCGTAGATCATCAAGTTGCCCGGGGAGACGACGGGGGTCCACCACACCGCTGGTTCATTGAACTCGGGACGCGTGTCGTGGTCGGGTATCTCACGACCGTCGTAGTGCTCGCCGTTGGAGACGATTGGATAGCCGTGGTTGGCCCCGCGCACGACCCGGTTCAGCTCGTCGCCACCCGCTGGCCCCATTTCGACGTCCCACAGTTGACCGTCGAGATCGAACGCCAGCCCGAGAATGTTGCGGTGGCCCAACGACCAGATCTGCGGGTAGACACCTTCGTCGTCCACCAGCGGATCCTCGCTGTAGTAGTTGACGAAAGGATTGTCGTCCGGAACAGAGCCGTCATCGCGCAAGCGGAGGACCTTCCCAAGGTTCGCTTGCATGTCCTGGGCCGGCGTGAACTTCTGGCGGTCTCCAGACGCGATCCACAGGTAGCCGTCGTCGTCGAAGAGCAGCCGATGGCCGTAGTGGCCGAAGCCGACGACCTTGGGATACTGGCGCCAGATCACCTCCATGTCGGACAGTCGCCCGCCGCCCCTCGCCTCGGTCAGCACCGCCCGGATGACCGCGGCGCCCCGGGTATCGCCCACGCCGGACTCGGCGTAGCTGAGGTAGATGACATTGTTCTCGGCGAAGTCCGGGTGCAGCGCCACGTCACCCAGACCGCCCTGGCCGCCGTACGCGATGTCCGGCACGCCGCGGACCGCGCGGGACTTGGCACCCTGCTGGGTGACGATGAAAAGGTTGCCCTTCTTCTCGGTCACGAGCATGCGTCCATCCGGCAGGAAGGCCAGAGCCCAGGGCTCGTCGAACGAGGTCACTGGCTCGACCTCGAAGGGTAGATCCGTAGTCGCGTGCACGCCGGCCGTGATCAGGAGGCTCAGCGCTATCCCCAGGACTCGTCTGTTCATGACTCTAGGCCTCGTTCGATACGCATCGTGTCAGTTCGGGTTCGTCCGGGAGCTTTCATCGCAACGACGTCAGGCAGTTGCGGTTCGGGCTCAACTCAACCACTCTAGCGAAGGACGGGTCCGAGCGCCAGCCGCGAATCAAGAGTGGACTTCCCAGACTCGGGAAATGCTACCAGTTGACCGCCGAGCTGGCATTCCGTCAACCCCACTCCTCCTAATCGGGGCTGTCATCTAAACGAATTGAGCGGTCGCCGGATCGAATCGGGGCGCCGGGGAATGCGATGCCAGATCGACTCCGCCGAGCCAAGCGGTCGGCCGGTTGTCCGCGACAAAGTCGGCGCTGCCCGCTAGCAACCGCTTGCCGTACTCCGTGAGCTCGAGCAACCGGTCAATGTCACAGTCTCCATCCACCGGTGGCGCGATCGCAGCTTCGTCGCCATTCGCCAGCATCGCCAGCTCGTTCCACACCTGCAGATCACCAAAGCCGTAACCGGGCTCGTCGACGGTGAACTGGCGGAACAACGTTGGAAATGTTTTGCCGCCCGAGGCAAGCGAAGCTAGCAGCGAGCGCTGCGGGCGTCCGAGACCGTCGGCCGGACTTGGGAACCGCTGCGCATGGAGCGACAGCGCCATCGCCATTCCCGGCACCGAGCTCGACGAAAGATGCGGCGTGAGCGCCGCCGGATCCTCGGACGCATAGGCCGCGAACGCGTCGGCGCCGGCGCCGGCGCGAATCTGCTCGGCCGAAAGCGGCACCTTGTTGGGCAGCTCCGCCGCGAGTTCGTTCGGTGTCAGAGAACCGATGCACGCAGCCTGGGCCGTCCCGGTGACGGCGGGACACACCAGAGACAGCTTTACCAGCGACGCTTCGTTCGCGCGATGAAGTACGTACGCCAAGATGACTTGGCAGAAGACATCCCTGCCGAACCACAGCACGATGTCATCGTCGACGCTGCGCAGCGGCTCCTCTTGCTCGGTTAGGGAGTCCCGAGTCGCTGTCGCCGTCTTGTCGCTAACCTCAGCCAAGAACTGGCTGCGCAGGTCAAACCAGTCTTGCGCCGGCAACAAAGATACCGGGCCCGCCACTAACGCCTCGCGAAAGACAACGATTTTGCCATCGACGCCCGAAGCCGAGAGCGCGCCTGCGGCACCATCTCCGCTAACCAAATGGACCATTGAGCTCACGTGCGTTCCGTCTCAAGAATCTCGTTGTTGTGTTCGCTATGTTGCGGCGGTCTGTGACAGGCGTTCGGCGCTCTCTCCTTCGGCGATGCCTTGCCCTCCGGCCGGGCCGGTGTCACCGTCGTCCAGGCGGTCGCCAACGGCGCATGCGCATCGGGCTCGTGGCGTGGTCCTGACGACGCTGTTTGTCTGATAGGCCGTCACCGGACCGAGTCGTCGCGAGACCCCAGTCGGCCCGGCCGCACCCCGCCCAGGAAGAACTCGCATAGCGGATCGGCAGCTACGATTTCCTCACCGTCCTCCAGGCACCGGGTCATGGAGACCGGATCGAACCACATGATCGTGGGCGTGCCTCGAGCCACTCGACCAGGTCGCGCGACGCCCCGTCAGCGCGGCTCGCGATAGGTGCGAACCGGCGGCAGCTGCGAGCCGGACAGGTCGGCCGGAACGCTCTCCTCAGCGACGACCGTGTGGCTCAGCGTGCCGATTCCCTCGATGCTGGCGCTGATCGTCTCGCCCGCCTGGAGGTACCCAGAGCCTGTCGCGCGCTCGACGCGACCGGCGCCGGTTCCGCCGGACGTCCCGCTTTGCAGCACGTCACCGGGGAATACCGTGATGAGCGACGACGCGTACTCGATCAACTCCGGGATATTGTGGATCATGTCTCCGGCCCTGGCCTCCTGGACGGTCACGCCGTCGATGACCAGGCTCTGGTGCAGACGCTCCATCGGATCGCCGTAGAACTCCTTTGGCACGATCCACGGCCCATGGGGCGCGAACGTGTCATGGCCCTTCCCGACGAACCAGTCCGAACCGGAGCCGAACCCACCGGGAGGACGCCCGCCACGATCGGATATATCCATGGCGACCATGTAGCCGAACACGTGGTCGTAGGCACGGCTCGCGGAGATGTACTTGCCGGTGCGGCCGAATACGATGGCCATTTCGACTTCCCATTCGATGCGGTCACGGCCGTGGGGCATCACGATGTCATCGCCGGTACCGATGATCGCGCCGCGGGTGGGCTTGAGAAACAGATAGGGTACGCCCCGGTTCTCCTGCCGCTCACTGGTCCGCGCCTGCAGCTCCTCTTCGGTGCAGCCTTCGCACGCGTGCGTGTAGAAGTTGACCGCCGCGTTCATGAGCTTGCTGGGATACCGGATCGGCGCGAGGATCTTGACGTCTCCGACGTCGTGGACGTAGTCCGGACGCGCACCGCCCGAGAGCCGGTTCTCGGCACCGAGGGCATTGACGATCTCGTAGAGCCGGTATTTGAGGCCGTACTCGTACTGGCCGATCAGCTCGAGCATGTCGGCCGGCATGGCGACGTGGGGGTAAGCTGGATCCAGCTCCAGCTCGGTGTTTGCCGCGTCGATGTCGACGATCAGGGCGTCTCGTAGCACGAGGGCCACGGTTTCCGATCCGTCGATCTGAAAGGTTCCAACCTTGAAAGGCTCAGCGGATTCCGGGCCCTGGGCATGAAGCCCAACCGGAACCGCGACCGCCACGAGCAGGGCAGCGAGAATGGTCGACCGCATTCAGTCCTCCGTGTGAATCGTGTTCTGCGTGGTGGTGCGGGACGCAACCCAGAAAGTATGTGTCGATGGGAGGCGTGAGACGTCCGGAGCGGCTCACCGGCCCGCTCGGTCGGCGTCTGCCACCGCAATGCCCTCGCTTCGACACCGGGCCACGCTCGGGTGTGGTGAGCTTTCAGCCGGATTGGCGTCCCCAACCAGCGTTACAACGTGAGCGTGAACGAACGAGGGGGTGACGTCAAGACCAATCGATCGACCTTCAGGTGGTCATATCGTCATCTTGGTCGCCGCTGCGGTCACGCTCATCGTCGGCGAGTTGGCGACATCCGCCTCGGTCTGCTCTGGCTCCAGCGCCTTCGCCAACCTCTGTCCCTGCGAGGGTCCTATTCCACCGAACGCCACCCAACACCCGCCAAACCGAACGCGTAGCAACGCTAGAAAAAAGGCGTAAATCACTCTTGTTTCTGACCGTGCAATCGAATTCACAAGCCCGTGGCATCACATCCCGTGTGGGTTCGAGTCCCACCTCCGGCACCACGTGACCCTCACTGACACTAGACTTATGCAATGCGCCCTATCCCACGTTGGGCGTGCGTTCCGGATGCTCGAATCGGCGTGATGGGCATCGCGTCTCGACCGGGAGGCTCGATGCCTCGGCAACGGAGGTCAAACCCATGCGCGAGCTGGACCTCGAACGGGACGTGCTCGTCGGACGCGACGGCGATGAGCTCGTTCTCCAGCGGCTCTCCCGCCCGGATGCGATGGTGAGGCTGAGCATCCCCGACAATCCGGAGGTCGAGGATTTCGTCAGCTCGGTCGTCCCCGCGACGCCCAATCGCCGCGCGGCGTTCCGCGTCCCCATCCTGATGCCGAGCGAGCTCCAGGTCGCCCTCGCATTCGGCGGACGGGAGCGTCCGGTGGGCGCCGCGAACATCAGCCTGATCGGCGTCCTCGTGGAAGTCAGACCCGAGGAGCTGCCGGAGCTGCTGCCAGGAACCGAGGTGGGGCTCACCGTGCAGCTGGCATCGACCAGCGTGTCGCTCAAGGGCGTGGTTTTCCATCTGGAACGGTACGCGTGCGGCATCCAGTTCGCCGATGTCTGGCGGGGCGACGACCTGCGGCCGCCGCCCGAGTTGCGCCGCATCGTGGCCGAGCTGCAACGGACCTGGCTCGACACTCGGATCGAGGAGTAGGGCGTCGTCGCGGTTACAGCGCGTCGGCTTGACGAGTAGGGGCGACGGAGTGTGCTGTGGGCCCGAACGGCCCGTCCGCAGCGTCTCGGTGAACTGGCCCCACGGACGCCAGTGCGACTCCGCCGTCAGGACGACCGCGCCTCGTGGTTGGATGGGTCAGTCTATCTCTCGCCTGATACACTTCGACCATGCGTGGAGAGCACGATCATACGCTGACGGCGGGGATGGAGGTCTTGCCTCTGGCCCCTGGATATTCACTCTTGGAGATACCCATGAAGATGACGATGAGCCTTGTCGTGATGGTGGTGCTCGGGCTGGCGTGGGCGGCGCCGGTGGCGGCGCAGTCCTCGTCCCACCTCCCGGTCGCCGGCTACCCGGCCGCGCAGGACGTTCCTGGCGCGCACGAGTTGCCAGATCCGAAGCTCGACTACAAGGTGGTCTTCTCGATTGGCCAGGGGCCAGCGGACTCGACCGCCGAGGTCAACCCGATGCTGCCGGTGCTTGCGCGCTACGTCAACACGCTCGCAAAGCACGGGGTGCCGGCCGAGAAGCAAAACCTCGTCGTCATGTTTCACCAGCGCAGCATCGACTTCGACATCGTGATGTCGAACGAGGCGTTCAAGGCACGCTACGGCAAGGACAACCCGAACATCGAGCTGATTCACGCCTTGACGCAGGCCGGCGTGCAGTTCCGGGCATGCGGACAGGGTCTCGCGGTCCGGAAGATCGACGGGAGCCAGATGAACCCAGACATCCAGACCGACCTCTGGGCGATGACGTCGATCGTGAACCTCCAGATGAGGGGCTTCGCCCGGGTCGGCAACTAGCGCACTGTTTCGCCGCTGTCCTCCAGGCCGTAGATGGCTGCGATGTTCGGGTGGTTGAGCGAGGCGAGTACCCGTGCCTCACGCTGGAATCGAGCGAGGCGATCTGGGTCTTGGGCGGAGTCGTCCGGCAGCACCTTCAGCGCCACGTCCCGGTTCAGCTTCGGGTCGCGGGCGGGGTAGACCTCCCCCATGCCACCTGCGCCGATCTGGGCGGCCACCTCGTATGGGCCGAGGCGCGTACCGGGGGCGAGAGACATGATTACCTCCTAGTGGGTCGCGCGGTCATTGGCGGTTGTAAGCGAAGCCGGCGGCCTGAGCGCGCTCAAGCGCGATCACCATGGCCGGCACCACGATGACGCCTGGCAGGAGGTTCGCCAGCAGGTCTTCGCGAATGGCGGCCCGATCGCCGTGTCCGACCCCCGCCAGATTCCCGGCGAAGGCACCCAACGAATTTGCGCAGGTGAGGAACGTGACCCCACGCTGTTGCAGGCTTTCGATACCGACGCTCGCGCCGCCACGAATCGGGTCACCTTCCTGCGGTCGATAGTACATATTGCGAATCGTCGGCTGCCCGGTCTTCGGGTCGATCAGATCGACGTACTCTCCGATCGCGTACTTCTCCCACATCGCATCGTTGAATGCCAACGGTTGGCTGGAGGTCGGTCCAGCGAAGTACAACGTGCCTACGACATTGATGGCCGACTGTGGTGTGCCGTACGCCGACTCGTGTGTCCGCATGAAGTTGCGGATGTGCAGGAGCGGAAACCCTTCGCTGCTGAATGGAGAGTCGAAAATGCACCGATAGGTCCCATCGAGGCCTGCCAGCCAATCGCCCGGCCCGGGTTTCTGCGGCGGCACTGCGCCATGAAGTTTCGTCCAGGGAACGCCCGCGGCTACGATGCCGGCCGCCACGCGACGCAAGAAACCACGGCGAGGAGTCGATGGAATTCGATGCATGGGGATCTCCTGCGGCACACCGGCCGCCAGTAGGACCTAGCCCTGGTAGCCGAGCGTGTCGGGCTCATGCTCTCTCACCGTCGCGATGAAACCCTCGGCCTGTGTCTTGAATTGATCGACGGTGCCGGCTGTGATGCTGAACTCGACGACGTACGAAATCTTGCTCATGGCCTTCCTCTTCCATGGGGTGGGCGGCCTACCTGTCGGGTGGTGAGAGTATACGCGAGGAGACTGGGTCGGCGTTCGTGGGCTTGGAAGCAAGGCTGACGCCTACTCTGTGGAACGTGCCTAGGATGGTTCCGTGCGCGGCAGCCCGTCGCCGAGCTTTGTCGATCGCTCGGCTAAAGCCTTCGCGCTACGGACGCGATCGAGCTTCGCCAACCCGAACTCGAGCAGCTTCGCTCCACCCTTCGTCAGGAAGACTCGAAGCGTTCGCGGCGCTCGGGGTCGGAGGCGAGTTCGGCGGGCAGGACCTTGATTGCCACCGTGCGGTCGAGGCGGGATTGGAGATCGTACGGGCCGAGACGGGTGCCGGGCTCGAGTGACATGGCTGTCAGAGGAGGAGCCTAGCATAGCGCTCCACGGCGTTCTCGCAGGGTTCTGGCATACTGAAGACCGACCTCGGACGCCAGCGCCTGATGGAGCGGGAGCTAGAAGAGGGTGTCGCCATGGGACGACTCCGACACGGACGGTTCAACGTGACCATGCCACCCTCACGCGGCGAATAGGTCTGACTGACGTCATGAACGCTACGCTTCCGAACGCCACAACCACGGCCGAGGTCGTCGTCCCGCAGGAGAGCGTTTCGCCCAACGAGGCACTTCTCAACCTCTGACCGGAGACCGGTCTGCTTCCCGGTCGGGAAGCGCGTGAGGACGCCATCGCCAGTCTCGAACAGCGTCTGCTCGGTGGCTTGACGTCTGCCGTGGTGCTGGGGGGCGTGCTCGTCATGTGGCGTGACTTCGCCTCGAGCAACGTCGAGGAGATGCTGCTGCGCGGGTGCGTCCTCGCCGTTGTGGCTACCGTCGCCGTGCTACTCCAGACGCGGCAGCGATGGCGACTGCGAGAGTTGAGGGTCGTCGAGGCGGTGGTCTTCCTCACGCTGACGCTCTATCTCGCCCGGACCACGTACACGGTCGGCGTCACCAACCTCGACGCAATGATCGCCGGCTGGACGAGCACGCTGTTCGGTTTCGGGCTACTGATGATCGCCTACGGCGTGTTCGTCCTCAATACCTTGCGACGAGCAGCGGTTGGCGTCATGTCGATCGGCGCCGCCTCTCTAGGTTCAACGTTGCTGGTTCGCCTCAGCGAGCCAGCCACGCAGGGCGCGTTCGATGCGGCGGCCATTGGCCGACTGTTCGAGACGGGGATCGTCCTGGGCTCGCACGGCCTGGTGGCTGTCGTTGCGTCGTTCGTCATATTCACGCTGTTCAACTACGCGTTCGATCAACGCAAACGCACGTTCTACGATCTCGAGGAGCGTATCGGCAGTGGCGGGATGGGAGAGGTCTGGCGAGGCCGGCATCAGACCCTCGCTCGGCCGACGGCGATCAAGCTGATCCGCGAGGACAGGGTCGCCGGTGTCGACACCGAAACCGCCCGGCGTGTGCTTCGGCGCTTCGAGCGCGAGGCGAAGGCCACCGCCGCCTTGCGTTCTCCCCACACCATCGAGGTCTACGACTTCGGAGTCACGGGCGACGGGCATTTCTATTACGCCATGGAGCTCCTCGAGGGTCTCGATCTGCAGGCCCTCGTCGATCAGTTCGGGCCGCTCCCGGCCGAGCGCGTCGTCCACCTCCTGCTTCAAGCCTGCGATTCACTGGCTGACGCCCACGAGCACGGCATGACCCACCGTGACATCAAGCCGGCCAATCTGTTCCTGTCTCGCCTGGGACCGAGCGGCGATCACCTCAAGGTGCTCGACTTCGGCCTGGTCCAGGAGGTCCAGGCCCAATCCTGCGAGCCGAGCCCGGAGGGTACGGTGTTCGGCACCCTGGCCTACCTGGCGCCGGAGATGATCCTCGAGCCGGCTGAAGTCAACGGCCGTTCGGACATCTATGCGCTGGGCTGCGTCGCCTACTGGCTCTGTACTGGAACCCTGGTATTCGAGACCAACAGTGCCCGAGAGCAGATCGACGCACACGTCAACACCCTGCCCACGCTGCCCTCCACCCGAACCGATCTCCCGGTCCCTCCCGCGCTCGAGGCGATCATCATGAAGTGTCTGGAGAAGAAACCGGGCGACCGTTTCGACGGTGCCGCGGCGTTGGCGGTCGCCCTACGCGAGGTGCCGCTGCCCGCTCCGTGGGATACCAGACGGGCCGATGCCTGGTGGGCCTCGTGGACGCCTCCCGCGGCGGCGGCCGCCGCGAGTCCGGCGATGGTCCGAACCACGATCGATCGCCAGGTGGCGCAGGCGGGTGACACGACCTGACCCTGGACCAGAGTGAGGGCAACGGGTCTTACAGGGAAGTGCGGGTCAGGTTCAGACGCGGCGGCCCAAGCTCATGGGCCGCCGTCGCGTCGAATTCGTGCTAGGCAGTCGTGAGATGCGTCAGCCTTTCCGGGGAGTCGAGCGGACGCGACCGTGCTTATCGGTTCGGGATCATGATGTGTGCGGTCAATGTCCCCGCATTCATGATGAAGGCGCCGCCGTTACTGTTTCTGCGACCCTCGGGCAGGCCCGTCGATTCCGTCGTGGCGCCCGGCACCGCGATCATGAGATGGTGCGGGTCAGAAGAGTCCGCATCGGCGCCATTTTCGCTGTACCACATGGACCCGTACTCTGGCGCCACGCGCGTCCCGGCCGCTTCGGCCGCTTTCAACATCGCCTCCGATGTCTCCCTGTCGCCCGTAGACTCGGCCTCCAGGTTCTGAGCGACGCGATCGAGGTTCGCCAGACTCGTGCACTGAACCGAGAACGCCGGGTGCAGGGGAAAGCCGGACCGGTCGTAGCAGACCAGGTGGTTGGTGCCCTTCCTCAGGACCTCGTGGGTGAAGTCCGGTTTCCACTTGATCACGGTGGCCTGGTCCATCAGACTGCCCGGCGCCGCAATCAGGGCCTTGTCTACGTCGGCCTGCGACGCGCCAGGCTCAAGCGGTGGAATTGGCAGAGCTTCACGGCCGCGGCGTTGCTCCGCGAACGAGACGGCCGAAACCGCCACGATGCCAATCACTAACAGCGCAGTTCGCTTCATCAGATCCCCCCGTGCTCGCAGTCAGCGGGCGCAGTGCCACTACTATTGGGCTTTGTCCCGCACCTTAACATGAATCAGTGACATGGCGACTGGGTGGTGCTCACCGTCGGGGGTGATGTCCACCGACTTTGAGCGTGAGTCCCCTACTCCTTGATCATCACGAACCGCTGTCCATCCGGTGAGATGTCGTATGACCGCCCCTCCCCGGCGTAGTACACCGGACCAAACAGAACCTCTGGCGGTGACACGGTCAGCCTGGGCACGTCCGTCACCACCTCCACGACCATCACGCTCTTCTCCTCGCGGTAGAACAGTTCATATCCGTCAGGCCCCCAGAGCGGCTCGCTGCCACCGCGTTCCGAGATCTGCCAGCGGGCGGCGTCCACCTTCGGAAACGGGCGAACATAGACCTCGTCATAGCCCGAGTCGTCGCCGACATAGGCGAGCCAGCGTCCATCCGTCGACAACGAGGGCTGGCGCTCATTGGCGCGCGAGGCGAGCAGCGTCTCGACCTCGAATTCGCCCGTCAGGTACAGCCCCAGGATGTCCCAGTGGCCCTCGACGCTCCGTTCCTCGAACAGCAAGAGGGTCCCCTCGCCTGACACCCATCCGGCGACCTGTGAATTGGGACTGGTCGTCAACTGCTCAGCGGCGGCCGACCCGTCCCATGGCTGGCGGTACAGGTTCTGAGCGTGTCCGGCAGCCCCGGCACCGAAGATCACCGATGAGCCATCCCACAGCGGAGCCGTCTCAACTCGGGCACCGGACGTGAGGCGCGAGAACGTCTCGTCGCGTAGGTCGTACGTCCACAGGTCGTGACCGCTGTCCTCGACCTCGACGAGCAGCAGGGGCCGGTCACGAGACACCTTCGGATTCGTGAACCGACGGATTCCGGCGTCGATCGGCTCCTCGTTGCCGTGCCGGTCGACCCACACCAGCGTGCGTCCGGGCACGGTGACCGAAGGCGGCTCAATCGCAGCCTCCGACCCTGATTCCGTGCGGCTGGACCCACAGGCCCCCGCGAACCCGATCGACGCGATCAGAACGAGTCTCAGGGCCTGGTACACCACACCCATCCCGCCGCCGCCGAGGCGGTGCAGGACCTGGTCGTGGCCGACCTGCTGGCCTTCCATAAGGATGGTCGCAGTATACGCGAGGAGGCGCACGTACGGCCGGTGCGGGGCGGTCGGGGTGGCTGCCGTGCTCGCCATCATGTTGGGGAAAGAATCGCGCGCCCGGTCTCGGCCTGGCGGGCTCCTGGGATAGCATGCCCCATGTTCCTACCCATCGGAGACGACAACAGCGACCGCCGGATCGCGCCCGTGGTCAACGTCGCGCTGATTGCTGCCAACGTCCTCGTCTTCGTCCTCCTCCAGGGACTCGGATCGGACGTCCGCTTCACCTACGCCTTGTCCATGGTGCCGCAGGAGATCCTCACCGGCCGGGACGTGGTGACCGACGACCGCGTGGTGACGGTTCCGGAGACGGGAGAGCAGATCCGCCTGCCGGGGCTGCAGCGAACGCCGGTGAGCGTGTACCTGACGCTCCTGACTTCCATCTTCATGCACGCGGGGCTTGCGCACCTGTTCGGCAACATGCTGTTCCTCTGGATCTTCGGCGACAACATCGAGAACAGCCTGGGCCACGGGCGCTATCTCCTCTTCTATCTCGTGACCGGGCTCGCGGCCTCGGTCGCCCACGTGGCCACTGTCGTGGCGCTCGGCCAGAACCCGCTCATACCCAGCCTCGGCGCGTCGGGAGCGATCTCCGGAGTGATGGGGGGCTATCTGCTTCTCTTCCCGAAGCGCTCGGTGAGGGTCCTTGTCCTGCGGATGATCACCACGGTACCCGCGATCGTCGCCATCGGGATGTGGTTCGCCTTTCAGGTGATCAGCGGGCTTGGGATGCTCGGGGGAGCGGAAACCGGCGTGGCCTACGGGGCCCACATTGGCGGATTCGTCGCGGGGCTCGTCTTCGTGAAGCTCTTCACCCTCGGCCTGCTTCCGGCGGAGCCGCGGTGAAGGGACGCCGGCCGCCCTGCCGGAGGCGCGTTCGCCGGCGCTGAACGCCAGCTGCCGTGGACGAGGTCGTCGTTGACACTCGATCTAGCCCATCCATGCCATAATGCCTCGAACGGCATCCCCCTTCCTGACCGTTCTCCTTTCTCTCGTGACGACGTCGGTTCGGTCCCTGTGTGGAGGGCGTCATGGCCCAGTCCCTCACGGCGGGTACGACCGTCGGGCACTACACCATCCTTGCGCCGCTCGGCGCAAGCGGCATGGGTGAGGCCTATACCGCCACTGACACCCGCCTGGACCGCACCGTCGCCATCAAGGTCCTGCCGTCTGACCTGGCCGGTGATCCCGCACGCCGTGCCCGGTTCGAACGTGAAGCGAAAGCCATCGCGGCACTGAGCCATCCCCACATCTGTACCCTGCACGAGTTCGGCACGCAGGACGAGATCGACTTCCTGGTCGTGGAGCACCTGGAGGGCGAGACGCTGGCCGAGCGGGTATCGCGGGGTGCCCTGCCGCTCGACCAGGCGCTGCGCTACGGGATCGAGATCGCGGACGCCCTCGACAAGGCGCATCACCAGGGCATCACGCATCGAGATCTGAAGCCCGGCAACATCATGCTCATCCTCGAGCGGCGCGAAGCTGCTCGACTTCGGCCTGGCGAAGCCGGTCGATCCCCTGACCCCCGACGGTTCGATCCTCGGCACGTTCCAGTACATGGCACCCGAGCAGCTCGAGGGTGGCGAGATTGACGCGCGCACGGACATCTGGGCACTGGGCTGCGTGCTGTACGAAATGCTCACGGGGCGGAAGGCGTTCAAGGGTCAGAGTCAGGCAAGCCTGATCGGAGCGATTCTCGAACGTGAGCCTGCCCCGATGGCCTCGGGCCAGCCGCCGGCACTGGACCGGACGCTGCGACGCTGCCTGGCCAAGGAGCCGCACGGACGCTGGGATACGGCGCACGAGCTGCGCAACGAGTTGCAGAGAATCGCCGAGGGCGGAGGACTCGCTGGCGTCGTCGCGATGCACGAACAGGGGACCCTCGCACCCCAGCGACGAGAGGAGGCATTGCGCCACACGCGGCTGTGGCGGGATGCGCCCGAGGACGCACTCGCCACCGCAGCGAGTCTCGTAACGCCGAGGCGCTTCGAGGATGGCGACGTCCTCATCGAGCAGGGCGCCGAGGTGGCACAGCTGCACGTGCTGACGGCCGGTACGGTGGACGTGCGGGTACGTATCGAAGACGGTACCGTGGTCGATGTCGCGACGCTCGGTGCCGGCGAGTGCGTCGGCGAGATGTCACTCTTGACCGGCGACCCCGCCTCCGCGGACGTTGTTGCGCGCGGCGACGTCACCACGCTGGCCCTCGACGCTCGCGACTTCCGCTCGGTCGCCGCGTCCAATCCGGACCTCTTGCGCCAGGTCGTGCGGATCCTGGCCCGCCGCCTCGCCCGCACGGACGTCAGCGTGGGGCACGCGCGCAACAAAGAACGCGAACTTACGCAATTCCTGCACTCCCAAAAGGAGTGGGAGCGAGACATGGTCGGCGAGAGCCCCGCCGTGCGCCGGCTGCGCAGGGAGGTGGCTGCCGTCGCACCGAAGGATGTCCCGGTCGTGGTGCAGGGCGAGACGGGTACTGGCAAGGAACTGGTCGCCCGCATGATCCACGACCGCAGCGCGCGAGCCAAGGCGCTCGTGATCGCCACCGACTGTGCCGACATCTCCGACAACGCGTGGGGAAACAAGCTGTTCGGCGCCTCCGCCTCACGCAGCGCGCCCGGCGAGGCCATCTCGTACATGGATCTCGCCGAGGGCGGGACGATCATCTTGCTGAACATCGAGCTCCTGCCGATGTCCGTCCAGGAACTCGTGGTGCGCTACCTCGCCGCGCGGGCGGAGGACCCTGCGACGGTACGGGACGCACGTCTCATCGCGACGACTGGCGAGCACCTGAACGCGCTGGCCGCGGGCGGGCGTATGGCGCCGGAACTCGCCCGGCTGTTCGGGGGTGAGGTGCTGCGTGTGCCCCCGCTCCGGGACCGGAAGCGGGACATCCGCGTGCTCGCGGAGCATTACCTGCGCCAGCACGCCGAGCGACTCGGCAAGCCCGCCGAGCGCTTCGACGACGAGGCGCTGACGACGCTCGTTTCGTACGACTACAGCTACGCCAACGACCAGGAACTGGAGGGCGCGATTCGTCGGGCCGTGATCCTGCAGGACGGCGACACGATCTCGGCCGAGGAGATCTTCCTGGGGCCCACGGCGCAGCCCCGGCCGGGAGGCATCGATCTACTGCCAAGCACCCACATGCGGCGCTGGGTTCGTGCCGTGCCTGGCGCGCTTCAGGCGTTCATGTTCGGCGCGCTGATCCTACTCCTGCTTCTCGCGTTCCTCGGGCCACAGGATCCTGCCAGCAACCCCACGGCGCTGATCGTCTGGACCATCGGGTGGCCGTTGCTCGCCCTGTCGTACTTCTTCGTCGGGCGCCTGGCCTGCGCGGTGTGTCCGCTCGGCTACGCTGGCGCGCTGGTGCAGCGCATTCGCTCCGCGAACCGGCGCGTCCCGGGCTGGCTCAAGAAGCACGGCGTCCATCTGGCGATGGCGGGCTTCTTCTTGATCGTGCTCGCCGAGGAGGGGACGGCCATGCGGCAGTCGCCCGCGCTCACCGGCACGCTCCTCCTCGCGATCGTGGCAGCCGCCGGCGTGACAAGCGTGCTGTACCCGCGACGCACCTGGTGCCGGCACCTCTGTCCGCTCGGCGCGATGGCGGGGGTCTGCGCCACGACCGGGATACTCGAACTCAGGCCGACGCCGGACGTGTGCACGGCGACGTGCGAGGGGCACGATTGCTTCAAGGGCACCGAACACGTGCCAGGTTGCCCGATGTTCAACCACGTCATGTTCATCGATTCGAACCAGCACTGCATCCTGTGCATGAACTGCGTCGCCGCGTGTCCGAACGACTCGCCGCAACTCCGCCTGCGCGTCCCGGGGCGCGAGATCTGGGACGGCACGACGTCCACACCGCAGTTCGGATGGTTCGTGCTCCTGCTGGCGGGCCTGCTGTTGTCGATGACGGTCGTGCAGCACGTCGATCGGACGGGCAGCGGTGTCGCTGCGGATCTCCTCGCTGACCACAGTCTCTTGTTCGTGGCGGTCGTGCTGGGCATCGGCGCACTGCTGCCGGCGCCAGTGCAGGCCTACGCACGCCTCCGATTGCGCGGATCCGACGACGACACGATCGGCCACTTCTGGAGGCGCGCGGCGGCCCTCACCCCCTGGTCACCGCCGGCTTCATCGCTCATCAGCTCACGTACGCGCTCGGGCTGGAGGGCCTTCGCGCCTCGATCGGAAACGCGAGCGGCGACGGAAGCATCTCGTTCTCGCTACTGGCGGCGATGCAGCTCCTGTTCCTCGCTGCCGGGCTGCTCGGCACGGCGGTGATGCTCTGGCGTATGGACTGGGGCCGCCCGCCCGACGGACTGCGCGCACGCGTCGCGCGGGACGGGACACTCCTCGCGCTCATCACGGTGTACTGGGCGGCGCTCGTGGTCCTGATGGTTGGCGCCTGACCGGGCGCGGCCGACGTCCTTCCGCGATGCGGGTCGGTACCAATACAGTACGAAGCGAACTCCAGGACACTCTCCCTCGTCCAACGAAGTGTTACACCCCCTCCCGTGACTCCAGCGGAGTGACCCATGCTCGCAGCCCTGCTATCCGACCTTCGCCTTGCCTGTCGGTCCGCCCTGCGCCAGCCGGGCTTCACGCTGGTAGTCATCGTGACCTTGGCTCTCGGCATCGGCGCGAACACGGCGATGTTCGGCCTCATCCATGCCGCGCTACTCAGGCCGCTCCCCTTCGAGGATCCCGAGCGGCTCGTGCTGGCTAGGACGACGTTCGGTGGGAACCCCAACGAGTGGTCGTCGCTACCGGACTACTACGACTATCGCGAGCAGGCGACGAGCTTCGAGACGCTCGCCGCGACGGGAGGCGGCGCAGGTCCTGTGCCCGTGGTCGGCACCGAGCGCCCCGTGCTGGTCGCGGCGATGGCGGTGAGCACCGACCTGTTTCCGATGCTCGGCGTCAACCCCGTTGCCGGGCGCCACTTCTCGGTCGACGAAGGTCGAGCCGGGTCCCCGAACGTTGCCGTCGTGAGCGAAGGTTACGCGCAGCGTCGTTTCGGAAGCGCGCCGGATGCCCTGGGTCGCACCTTGACTGCCAGCGGTGTCTGGTGGATTGAGGACGGTCCGGTGACAGTGACCGTGGTTGGCGTGATGCCGGCCTCGTTTCGCTTCCTCGATGACGCGGAGCTCTGGCTGCCGATGCGCCGGGGCGTGAAGGATGGTCCGGAGACACGCCAGTTCCACAGTTGGCGGTTGTTCGGGCGACTGAAGCCCGGTGTGTCGATCGAGCAGGCCCAGCAGGAGGTCGGCGTCATCGCGCGGCGCCTGCAGCGGGCGTATCCCGACACGAATCACAACAAGGCCCTTCGCCTCGATCCACTCCAGGCTGGCCTGCTCGAAGCGCAGACGCCGTGGCTCGTCGTGCTCATGGCCGCCGTCGGCTTGGTGCTGCTGATCGCGTGTGCCAACGTCGCCGGTCTTCTGCTCGCTCGTGGGGCCTCGCGTCGGTCGGAGCTGGCGGTGCGGACCGCCCTTGGTGCTCCCCGCTGGCGGCTCGTCGCGCAGCTCTTGACCGAGAGCCTTCTGCTGGCGTTCGTGTCGGGGAGTGCGGGCCTCGCCCTGGCGGTCTGGCTCCAACGACTGCTTCCCATCGCCACCGGGCTCTCCGGGACGGGTGTGACGGTGCAGGGCCTGAACATGCCGGTCCTGCTGTTCGCCCTCGCGGTCTCGGTTACCACCGGGCTGCTCTTCGGGGTCGTGCCGGCGCTGCGCGCACCGTCGGTCGCGCCGGCGGCCAACCTCGTCCCTGGCGCTCGAACGACCGAGGCGCAAGGCGGTACGAGGTTGCGCGCCGCCCTCGTGATCGGTCAGGTCGCGGTCTCGCTCGTCCTGTTGATCGGCGCCGGACTGCTGATCCGGAGCGTGACCCGCCTCGCGACGACCGAGCTCGGGTTCGACGTCGAGCACCTGCTGACGGGCGATGTCCAGTTAATGGTGACCGAGTATCCGGAGGACCATCAGCGCATCCAGTTCTTCGAGGCCATACGGGACGACCTGGCGGCGCAGCCTGGCGTGACGGCGGTTGGCTTCGTGAGCCGTCTGCCGATCCGTCACCCGTACGGAAACCCGCCGGCCTGGGCCGCAGACAACCCACCGACCGATCCGAATGATCGGCTCACAGCCAACTCGCGGGTGGTCATGCCAGGCTACTTCCACGCGATGCGCATGCCACTGGTCGCGGGCCGCGACCTCGCATCGACCGACAGGGCCGACACGCCACAGGTCGTGGTCGTGAACGAGACGCTCGCCCGAACGTTCTTTCCCGGCAAGGACGCGATTGGGCAGCGGCTGGTGATAGCCGGGAGCCCTGATGACCGGACCTACGAGGTGGTCGGTGTCGTGGCCGACGCGCACATCGATCGAGTCGACCGGGATGTGCGGGCCGCTGCCTACCATACGTACTTTCAGGATCCCATAGCGACCATGCACCTCGCACTCCGCTCCGATCTGGGTCCTGTCGTGCTGGGCGAAACGGTTCGCCGGGTGATTGAAGCGCGCGACCCCGAGGTGCTGGTCGCCAACACGATCGAGATGGAGCAGCTGATCGGCGACTCGATCGTCTCGCAGCGGGTTTCGGCCGCCACGCTCACGCTCTTCTCGGTCGTGGCCCTCCTGTTGGCCTCACTCGGGCTCTACGGTGTCCTCGCCTATTACGTTGCGCAGCGCACGCGCGAGATCGGTGTGCGGATGGCGATCGGAGCCGAGTCTGGCACGATCCTGCGGTACGTGCTGCGCCGGAGCGCCCCGATGGTCGTCCCGGGCCTGGTGCTGGGCGTGGTCATCTCCCTCGCCGGTGTTCGGCTCATCGAGCATCTGCTGTACGGAGTGGAGCCCACCGACCCGGCGACGTTCGTGGTCGTCAGCGCATGTCTCGCGGTCGTCGCGCTCGCGGCGAGCGCGTGGCCCGCTTGGCGCGCCACGCGGATCGATCCAGTCGAGGCCCTGAGGGGAGGGTAGGACAGCCCGCCCATCGACGCGGCCGCACACGTCGACATCCCCGGCGGGCTGACCTTCAACGCCACTCTGCGGAGCTTCCAACCTCGTCCGCTATCGCGCGAATGTGAGCGGGGGATGTGCCGCAACAGCCGCCGACGAGCCGGGCACCGACTCGCACGCACTCCGCCATTCCGGCAGCGAAAGCGCTCGGTGACACGTCGAATACCGCCTGAGCATCGACCAATGTCGGCTTTCCGGCGTTGGGTTGGGCCAGGATCGGCAGCGACGTGGCCTCCCGCAGCAACGACACCACTTCGGCCACTTCGAAGGGATCGATGTCGCCACAGTTCGCCCCGATCGCACTGGCACCCTCCTCGGTGAGGGCTCGGGCACATTGCTCGGCGGAGTTCCCCATGATGGTACGACCGCCTTTCTTCGACGTGCAAAACGTCATGGAGACGACGACCGGCAGCGATCCCACCTCTCGGCAGGCACGCAGGGCGCAAAGGGCTTCTTGGAGATCGAACATCGTCTCGATGATGAAACCGTCCACCCCTCCTGCCGCCAGGATCCGTGCCTGCTCCTTGAACGCCTCATAGGCGACGGAAAGCGAGAGGTCACCAACCGGCTCGAGCATCTTGCCCGTCGAGCTCATGTCGCCCAGCACATACTGATTCTCGCCCGCGGCGGATCGGGCCAGCTCGACACCGACCCGGTTGACCGGCTCGACGTCCAGCCCGACCCCGTGCGTCTCGATGTAGACGCGGTTCATGGTGAGCGTATTGGTTATCAGCAGCTGCGCGCCGCTATCGGCATACTCCCGGTGAATCCTCGCCACGTCTTCCGGGCCGGCGAGGTTGGCCTGGCCGCCCATGGCCAGCCCGGCCCGGGCCAGCTGCGTACCCATGGCACCGTCGAGCAACACGGGCCGCTTGCTCAAGAGAAGAGTTGCCAGGTCCATGGGCTGTCCCTCAATGTTCGGGCGCGTCACATGGCGCCACGCGCCGACTGCACCAGTTCATTCGTCCCGGTACTCCCGGATGGCCGACGGAAAGGTGATGGCGTCGACGAACAGTTGCTGGAATTCCGGATAGCTCGGTAGCGGGATGTGGGTGACCTGCCGGGCAAGCACAGCGGCCCGTTCGCGCTCGGCCTCCGAGAGTAGCGCCAGTTGCGCGCCCAGGCTGGCGGCATTGGCGACATAGCGTACCCGCGACGGTGGCAGGTCCGGAATCATCCCGACCCGGCGTGCGCTCCGGATGCTCAGATAGTTCCCGAACGCGCCCGAAAGTAGCAGCTCCGAGATGCCGTCGTCGCCAACGCCCATCACCTGCTGCAAGACCACCACGCCGCTCATGATGGCCGCCTTGGCGAGCTGAAACTGGCGAATGTCCCCCTGGGTGACCAGGATGTCCCGTCCGTTCCCACTCTCCGACGACCAGATCAGCACGAATTCCGGTACTCCCGCCTCGTCCTTCCGGATCCGAGACAGCAGCGCCCCTGGCAGCGCCCGCTCCGGGCTGGCAAGCAACCGCCCAGACGGCGCCACGATGCCCGCGTCGAGAAGCGCCGCCACGGCGTCGACCAGGCCGGACCCGCAGATCCCGACCGGCGCACCGTCTCCTACAGTACGTACGCTCACGTCCTCATCGATCCGCACTCGTTCGACGGCCCCGAGGGCCGCGAGCATGCCGTCTCTGATCTGACCGCCCTCCAGGGCGGGGCCCGCCGGCGAGGAGCAGGCCATGAGTTTCTCCTGGCTGCCCAGGACTACCTCGGCGTTGGTCCCGATGTCCACTGCCAAGCGCAGCTCGGAGCTGGCGTAGATCCGTGTCGACAGGATCATGGCCACCGTGTCCGCCCCCACGAACCCCGCCACCAGAGGCAACGCGAACAGCTCGGCACCCCCGTTCACGTGCAGGCCCACCTCGCGTGCCGTGCATCGGTACCCGCCACGCATTGCCGGTGCATAGGGCGCCCGCCCGAGGTGGCTCGGATCGATACCGAGAAACAGATGGTGCATGCAGGTGTTGCCCACCACCACAATCTTGTAGATCCGCTCCGGCGCCACCTCGGCCTTGGCGCACGCGAGCCCGATGAGCTCATCCACGCACCGCACGATCTTCGTGTGCAGCTCGCGCACGTTGTCGCACTTCTCGGTGGCGAAGGCGATGCGGGACATGAGGTCGCCACCGTAGACCGTCTGCGGGTTGAGACCCGATACGGTGGTGAGTGTCTCGCCGCTGTTCAATTCGATGAGAGAACCGACCACCGTCGTGGTACCGACGTCGAACGCGATGCCATAGAGCTCTCCGGTGGTGTCACCCGGCTCCAGGGACATCAGCGCACCATCGCATGTGGTGATGGTGAGGCCCTCGGGGGCGCCTCTGAGCAGGGCCGGAATCATTCGCAGAGTCTCGAGGGCAATCGGCTTCGCCACCTTCGGACCGAGCGCCGAGAGCACCTCATCGAGATCCGAAGTCTGCTGGCGCTCGTCGGTGGGTGGGGTAGGTCGTGTATGGAATTTCTGCACCCCGCAGTCCGGCGCCACTCGACCGGCGCTTCGGGGGCTGTCCGTGTCGACCAGAATCTGGAGCGCCGACTCGGTCGAGGTCGGGGTGACGTGCACGGTGGCGTCGTCACTCAGGGTGAACTGGCAGGACAGGCGGTAGCCTTCACGGATCTCCTCCTCGCCGAGCTGCACGAGGTCGGCGAGCGTGGGCGGAGGGGGGGTGCCGCCGGCTAGCTTGATGCGGCAGCTACGACATCGGCCGTGACCTCCACAGGTAGCCACGATCTCGACGCCGACCTCCCGTGCTGCGCGCAACAACGTGGCCCCCGCAGGGACGGTCGAGCTGCGCGCCTCACCGAGAAACGAGACGGTGACCTGGTCGTCGCTCACGTTGGCCACATCGCTTCAGTATGCGAACTCGACTCCCATCGCCGCCACTTCAGCCTTCACCTTCGCGTACATGTCCAGGTACCAGGGCAACGGGCGCGACGTACGCACGTCGTAGCACTTCTGGAAGGGCATGCCCTCGGGGGCCTCGGCGATCTGGTCCTCGTAACGAGCCAGGAGCCCGAGAACGATCTCGTTGGCTTGCGCCCGAGTCATCGCCTGTCGGGCCACGGCGTGGCCGACCTCGCAGGCCATCCGCGCCTCGAGTGGGGTGGCGTAGTTGCGCTTCTTGTTGCGAGCCACGGCGGCTTCCCACAGAGCGCCGCCCGACACCGTGCTCGCCAAGCCGTGGGCCGCCGCCTCGTGGAGCACCATCTCGGTACCCGAACCGGCGTTCAGGAAACCGTTGGATGTCGTCAGGATGCGGCTGTTTCGGCTGACCGCCTGGTTCTTCACGCTGACCACCCACAGCATCTCTCGGCCGCTGTTGGAGGTGAAGTGAAGATGGAAGGGAAAGCTCTGCTGAAAGCTCGCCTGATACACCGCCAATCCCATCAGATGATAGGCGGTCTCCAGGACAACCGTGCCCTCGGCACGCCCCGCGTAGCCACCGTAGATGGCGCCGCTCAGGCAGCCGATGAACGAGCCGAACTGCATGCAGTGAGCGACCTTGTTCAACAGCTCGTTGTCGACCTTGAGCTCGCTCAACACACCGATCAGCCGCCCGTCGGAGCGACGTACGCCCCACTCGTCGTTGCTGACGGCGATCTGTCCGGTGTCGGACTGAGCGGTGCCCACTGCCACCAGGAACAAGCCCGGCCGGCCCACCAGCCTCGCCGCCTGACGCAAGCTCATGGCGTGCTCCACGACGCCAGCGAGCTCGGTTGGCGTGCCGGACTTGATCGTCAGGCCCATGGTGTCCTCGAGGATCGGCGCACACACGCCGTCGGCGAGCGGTTCCTGGAGATAGGCGATGGACATCGGGAGGAAGATGTCCTCGTCGCAGGTGATGTCGCCGCTGAAGATGCAAAACGGTGGACGCGTGTCCTCCGGCCGCCGGTGCTCCCACAACCGGGCATCCTTGCCGGCGCCGACTGTACGTCGTCAGACCAATCCGGTCCATTGAGTCTGTTTATTAAGAGAGACTTTCTGCGGGCTCGCCGCCTTCGGCGGCATGTGTAGATTCTCTCGTTTCCGTTGTACCAACGTCCTCCGTTTGATCGCCTCACGCCGGGCAAGGATCGTCGACCGCCGTCCTTCATAGACGTCGGCCGGCGTCACGTTCGCCAAGGCCTCGTGGAGACGGCGGTGATTGTAGTCGTCGACGAAGCGGGCGACGGCTCGTTCCAGTTCCCAGGGGCTGTAGTACTTCTCAAGCTTGACCACGTTCTTCATCGACCGATGGTACCGTTCGATCTTGCCTTGCGTCATCGGATGATACGGCGCCCCGCGCGTGTGCGCGAGCTGATGGCTCTCCAGATAGTCCGCCAGTTCCCGCGAGACGTAGCACGGGCCGTTGTCGCTCAAGAGCCGTGGGCGATGGACGACCCGCACCCGATCGATACCGGTCTTCGCGCGGGCCAGGTCGAGCGTCTCCATCACGTCTGACGCCTGCATCGACGTCCGCAGCATCCAGGCGACGATGTAGCGTGAGTAATCATCCAGCACCGTCGACAGGTAGTACCAGCCCCAGCTGACCACGTGCAGGTAGGTGAAGTCCGTCTGCCAGAGTTCATTGGGGCAATGCGTCGGATGCTGAAACGTCTTAGCGGCCGACAGCACCACGAAGGCCGGGCTCGGAATCAAGTCGTACGCCTTGAGGATCCGATAGACGCTTGATTCCGAGAGAAAATGGCCTTCCCGGTCCGTGAACTGCCAGGCCAACTCGCGCGGCGAACGTTCCGGGTCGGCCAACGCGGCGTCGACCACCTGCTCGCGGACGCGAGGTGGGATCCGATTCCAGTACCGGCGGGCCGTGGACGACTGGGGCGCCAAGCCGGCCGGCCCGGCGATGCGGTACCGTCGATACCAGGCGTAGAACGTGGACCGATGGACGCGCAGCTCCCGCAACGTCTGCCGCACCGACAGGTCCGAGCCCTCCACGAGCCGGATGAGTTCGATCTTCTCGGCCGCCGTCCGTCTCACGTAACGTCCTCCGAGTCGGAGGCCGTCACGTTTTTTTTGAGCAGGCGGTTCTCAAGCACGATCTCGGCCACGACCTGCTTGAGTTGCGCATTCTCCTTGCGCAGATCGCTGACGTCAGTCGAGGTCGCTTCGCGCGTCGTGTCCCCGACCAGCCGCTTCTTCCCCGCCTCGAGAAACTCCTTGCTCCAGCGGTAATACAGATTCGGATTCAGCCCTTCACGACGACACAGCGTCGCGATGCTTTCCTCACCTCGCAAGCCCTCGAGGACGATCCGAATCTTCTCTTCGGCGGAAAAGCGTCGCCGGGTCTTCCGGCGGATGTCCTGAACGACCTTCTCGGCAGACTTTGCGTGGCTCATGGGGACCTCCTCCCCTGGCAGCAAAGTCTCTCTTATCTCACAGCCTCAAACGGTCCACAATGGTTTGACCCCGCACACCCTTGCGTTCGTCGTGGCACGGTACCTGGCTTCTGCCTGGGTGGCGCGCAGAAGCGGTGGGCGCCTAGAGCCGTTGATCGACGGCGTCGAAGCCGAACAGGGTGGCGCTGCGTCCTGGTCATGGAGTATCTGGAAGGCGACACGCTGGCCGAGCGACTGCGCCGGTCGTCGTCAGGCGTCAGACTTCGGTCTTCGGGTACGCCTCCAGCCCTGGTGTCGGAAGACCATCATCTGTCGCCGATCGGCCCCCCTCGGCTGGCACATTCAACTACCTGGCGCTAGTCCAGTTCGTCGACGACTCGAGGAGCGCCTGGTACGTCACACGCCGGGAGAGCGAGCGCACGTCGGGTCGCCCAACTCCGAATTGCTGGATCATACCGACGAAGATCAGATCCTCGACCGGGTCGATCCAGAACCAGGTACCGGCCGCGCCGCCCCAATAGTATTCGCCCGCGGAAATGCCGTCTGCCTCGACCGGATCGATCACCACCGCAAAGTCGAGTCCGAAGCCGACGCCCGGACTCATCTCGGCCAGCTCGCGCGGCAGTTGGTTCCGCCGCATCAGATCGACCGTCAAGGGCGATACGATCCGGACACCGTTCAGCTCACCGCCATTCAGGACCATCTGGCAGAAGCGCATGTAGTCGGCGGTCGTCGAGACCAGACCGCCACCGCCCGAAAAGAACGGCACCGGCTCGAGGTAGTTCGGGTCAGACTCCTGCCGAACGACGAGCGCGTCGTCGTCGTCGTAGGTGTAGACCTCGGCGAAACGCGAAACCTTCTCGGGCGGCACCCAGAAGGCGGTGTCCACCATGCCCAGCGGACCGAAAAGCCGCTCCTGCAGAAACTCGTCGAATGGTTCGCCCGAGAGCACTTCGACGAGATAGCCCTGGACGTCAACCGCGACACTGTAACGCCAGCGCGATCCGGGCTGGTACGCGAGCGGCAGGTCCCCGAGCTTCAGGATCATGTCCCGGAGGGTCGACGTGCGGTCGAGCACCTTGGCATCGCGATACATTCGGTCGAGGGGCTCGTCGGAAAAGCCGTAGTTCAGACCAGCCGTGTGACTCATGAGCTCACGGATGGTCATCGGGTGGTCGGCGTCTGCGACGATCGAACCACTCGCCCCCTCCCCAACGATCACCTGCAGTCCATCGAACTCCGGGATGTACTTGGACACCGGATCCGACAGCCGAAACAACCCCTCCTCGTACAGCAACATGAGCGCCACACCGGTGATCGGCTTCGACATCGAGTAGATGCGGAAGATTGTGTCCTCCGACATCGGGGCACCGGCCTCGATATCTCGGTGTCCGAACGTCTCGAACTGCACCACCTGGCCGCGCCGGGCGACCATCGTCGTGATCCCCGCCAGCCGCTCATCATCGACGAGCTGTTGCATGACCCTCGAGAGTCGCTCGAGGCGCGTGGTCGACATGCCCACGGCCTCAGGAGCGTCGGCCGGCAGGCCCGGAGCGACGAACCCCAGATCCGTGGCCGCCGGTACCGCGGACCCTGCCGTACCGCAGGCCATCGACCCGAGCACCATTGCTGGAAGCGCGACCATCGCGGACAGACGCAGCACACGGAATATCTTCATGCCGTCCTACCTTCCCTTGCCGGCTTTCCACTGGTCACCCATCCCGACCTGCCGAGGCGGCCCAGGTCCTGCTAGTGGCCGACCTGCTGGTCTTCCATAGGTTTTGGTAGATCCTACCTTACGCCGAGTAGCCGCGCCGCTCAGCTGCAGGTAGGACCCCCATTCAAACCGTGCGAGCGGATTTCCCGCACACGGCTTCCCAGTGGTCGCTCAAGTCGCCGCATTACGCAGTCCCCGGATACCGGATCGTCCCCGTGAGGCGAACAAGACCGAGACCTTCGAAGAACGGACGGCGCCAACGGGCCCACTGGCCGTATCGCAACTGCGACCCCGCACGCTTCCGGCGCAGGCCTCGCAACCGCTTCACGACATACGCGTCCAGCTGGACAAACTTCACCGCCGCATTGCCCGTCCGAAAGTACGCCCCCCAGCCCCGCAGCACCGCGTTGAGGTCCGCGATGACCACCGGGAGATCGGTATGACACCGACGCCGAGGGGTTAACTGCCGAATACGAGCCCGCACCTGGGCCATAGCACGCGCCGACGGCCACCGCTGAAGGAAGTAGACGCGTCGCCGCGTCCGCTGCCAGAGAGGACCGCTGAAGCGCTGGCGCAGATGACAGCCGAGAAAGTCGAAGCCGTCACGCCCGTGCGTGAGGTCGACGATGCTCGTCTTCGTCGGATGCAGCTCGAGCCCGAGACGTGCGAGCACCACGCTCACGCATCGACGGGCTTCCTCGACCGCCGCCTTCGTGTCGCACATCACCACGAAGTCGTCTGCGTAGCGAACCAGCGTGCCCAGATGCGCACACCGGTCCTCCCACACCCGGTCGAGCACGTGCAGGTAGATGTTCGAGAGCAACGGCGAGATCACCCCACCCTGTGGCGTCCCCGCCACGGTGGCCGACCAGCGCCCCTCGTCCAACACCCCTGCCGCGAGCCACTGCCGGAGCAGCTTCAGCACCCGACGATCCGAGACCCGGCGCTCCACCAGCATCATCAGCTTCGTGTGATCGATGTGGTCAAAGTAGGCGCGGATGTCCGCGTCCAGTACATGATGCCCACCGCGCGCGCCGCGCACGCGCAACCGCTCCAGCGCCTGGAGCGCGCTCCGCTTCGGCCGGAACCCATACGACGAGGCCCGAAAATCGGCCTCGAAGATGGGCGTCAGCACCAGCGTGGCCGCCATCTGTACCACTCGGTCGCGTATCGTCGGAATGCCTAACGGCCGCCGCCGGCCATCGGCCTTTGGAATGTATCGCCGCAAGACCGGCTGCGGACGATACCGCCCCGTGCGCAGTTCGGTGGCCAGGTCCGCCAACAGGCGATCGACTCCGTACTGCTCAACAGCGGCCAGCGTCACGCGATCGACGCCCGCGCCGCCACGGTTCCGTTGCACCCTCCGCCACGCCTCCTGGAGGAGGTCAGCCCCCCAGATCCGATCCATCAGGGCGTGGAAGCGTCGGTCCGGGGATCGCTTGGCTGCGACCCACAGTCGGCGTTGCAAGTGGCGCACTTGAACGGTGGGCGAGCGCCCACCGGGGGAGTTGGTACCGGTCTCGCCGGACATGCCCTCACACGTGCTTGCGTCCCCGACAGTCCCACTGCAGGGGCCCTTCCCTCCTGCCGCGTTCTGCTGCACGGCGATCATCAGTACTATGGCCCCCTCTGACTCCCGCTGCGCCGAACTCGCTTTCGCCTCCGGCTTATACGAGCCCGTTGCTCCGACCCGAGCTGCGCAGACGGGTCTCTCGTGTTCCGTTCCTCTCCCTGCACACGTGCTGCGCCCCCTACCCCGCCGAGATCGACCGCTCGTCTCCTCCGGACCTCGGGGCGATCGACATGGCCTTCACCGGGTAATCAGCGGCTCGGCTCTCGGGTTGTAACTATGACGAGGCTGCAGGCTTCACGTAATGTTGCGGCCCGCGTGCTGGCTCCCTCCGAAGAGGCTCTTGACACCCCGCTCAGGCCAGCAGGATCTCTCCCACTGCCCGGGGTCTGCTACTCGGCGCTCCGGCGCTTACCGAGACGGGACTTGCACCCGTTGGAGACGAACAGCGTGAAGCAGATACCTCAGACACCTGCTTCGTCACGACGCACGGTTGGCCGCAGTATACGCGAGGAGGCGATACGCTCTCAGTGCGGCGAACTCGTGAGAGGTCGGCAGGTCAGGACAAATTGCGGAGGGGCGAATCAGTGTCGGTTGTTCAGACTCGCCAGCACGTTCTTGACGTACGTGCGCGTCTCTTCATATAGCACGGCCTGACCGCGGATGTAGCGTTGGGCAAACCCCGGTCCTGCGTTGTAGGCCACCAGCGCCAGCTCGAGCCCACCGAATTGCTCGAGAAGCTGGGAGAAGTAGCGGACGCCGCCTTCGATGTTCTGCTCCGGCACGAACGGGTCAACCTGGAGCTCCTGCGCCGTCATCGGCATCAGTTGCATCAGGCCGATGGCCCCAGCTCGTGACCGCGCAGCGGGGTCGAAGGCCGACTCGGCCGCGATGATGGCTCGCACGATTGCCGGTTCGACGGCGTGAGCGTTCGCATACCGCTGGATGAAGGCATCGAACGGCCCCGGGGGCACGCTTTGCGTCGGACCGGACCGGACACGGGGCCGGTTCTGCAACACGGCCGTACGTGTGTATTGCCTGTCCAGATAGTCGGCGGCCTTGTCGCGTCCTTGCCCAGTCGCAATCATCCGGCGCGCCGTGACGAGCGCGCGCAGACTGACACGGCCACCCACGACGTCAGCCGTCTCGCGCGCCGAGTACCCGACGGCCTGCATGTCGTACGCCACGCGGTTTCGGGCGGCGACACCCCGCGTCGCGACCACCTCCGGCCCTGGTACACCTCCTGCGGCTCCGATGAGATCGTCGAATGTGAAGGGGCCGACAGGCGAGTTGCCGATGACCGCCTCGGCCAACTGGGAGAAGTCGGCCCAGGCGGCGACCCGCTCGCCGTCGGTCATGGCCACCCTGCCTCGAGCGAGCACGTCGAACGATCGACGAACGGCCGCAAGGTCGAGCAGTCGAACGACCAGCCCTTCGCTCGATCCGGAGCGGGTGACCGCGACCTTCGCGACGGAGATCTCCGAACCGAAGGACACGCTCGCCAATGTCAGCGTGACGACGACTGCAATGGTGCACGACGCCATACGACTGGCGATGACGCGAACAGCGTTCAGCCGATCCGTGAGGCTCACTGGATCTACAATCGGCACCCGTGCACCGATCTGTAGCCTGGCGCTGAGTCTACCCGGGGAGGTTGGCGCGGGCCTCGGGTTCCAGGCTCGTACCGACGCGAACGGCTCGGGTGGGACTGACTCTCACTGAACACACATACCAGTGGCCCCTCCGCGCCTCGGCACTTCTGCAGTTCCGTACCGCCGGAAGCTTGGCTATCGTGAAACAATGCGCGTCAGGCGACCATCAGGTGCGCCGTTCGCGGCCCAGCAGGAGGAGGACGGATGCGACTTTCGATAACGACGGTGGGCGGGGCAATCGGGATGATCGTCGTGGTGGCGATGGCTCAGGTGGCAACCAGCGCCGGCCAGACGCAGGGTGACATGAACGCGAGCGCTGCACTCGAGTTGCAGGGCGCCGAGCTTGAGATGGCCGACCTCGTGGCGGAGCTCGTGGACCAGGCCGAGGGCCGACCCGCCACGATCGCCAAGCTCGAACAGGCGCAGGCGGCCTGGGAAGCGTTCCGTGACGCGCACATTGCGGCCTTCTGGCCCACCGAGGAACCGAGGGTCTCCTACGGCAGCGTACACCCCCTGTGCGTCACGCTCGAGCGCACCCGACTCACCCAGGCTCGGACCGCGGAGCTTCGCTCGATGCTGAACGGGGTCGAGGGTGACGTTTGTCTCTCCCGGTGGCCCGACTGAGCGCACGTTTGATGGGATGGACTCCTCCCGCTAAACCGGCATGATCGTGCCGGTGATGAAACGGCCCTTCGAGGCCAAAGCGAAGGAGGAGTCCACATGCAGCATACGACCATCGCCGTTGACCTGGCCAAGTCCGTCTTTCAGGTGGCGGTCTCGACCCGTCCGGGACACGTGGATCGCGAGCATCGCCTGAGCCGCGCGCGGTTCTTGCCCTTCTTCGCCACCCACGCCCCCGCGACCGTCCTCATGGAAGCGTGTGGCTCGGCGAACCATTGGGGCCGGGAGCTCCAGCGGATGGGTCACACCGTGCGCGTGCTGCCCGCCCATGAGGTCCGCCGCTATGTGCGGCGCAACAAGACCGACCGCACCGATGCGCGCGGGCTGCTCGAGGCCGGGCGCAACGAGGAGATCCACGCGGTGCCGGTCAAGTCAGTACCGCAGCAAGCGGTGGCCTCACTGCATCGCATGCGCGCCACCTGGCAAGGGACGCGGACGGCCCGGCTCAATACGCTGCGCGGGCTGTTACGGGAGTTTGGCGTGAGCATTCCCGTCGGCGCCCGGCACGTGGTGCCGCACGTCCGCGCCCTGGTGGAGGATGCCGACGCCACGGTGCCGACCAGCCTGCGGCCGAGTCTGGCGGCGATGTGTGACGAGATTCGGACGCTCGAGGCGCAAATGCGGACGCTCGAGCGCCAGCTCAATCGGCTGGCCGAGGAGTTACCGCACGTCGCCCACTTGCGCACCATTCCGGGCATCGGCTTGCTCAATGCGACGGCGTTGGTCGCCTGCGTGGGCGAGGTGCGACGGTTTCCCTCCGGGCGGCACTTTGCCAGCTACCTCGGGCTCACGCCGAAGGAACATTCGAGCGGCTCGCGGCGGCGCCTGGGTGCGATCAGCAAACAGGGCGACCGGTACCTACGCACGCTCTTGATCCACGGAGCGCGGGCGGTGCTGTCGCACAGTCGGCCGCCGACCACACCGTTTCGGACGTGGGCGCGCGCGGTCGCCGACCGCCGCGGGTCGAACATTGCGACGGTGGCGATCGCCAATCGGTTGGCGCGGATGGTGTGGCGCGTCTGGCGCGACGACCGACCGTTTGTGGTCGACCGACCCGTGGCTGGGTAATCACGCGACCGACGACGTCAGTGTTTCTCTTCTTCCAGGGGGCTGCCGAGGAGCGGATGGCACACCGGTCAGACCGGCGCGGGGACACGCCGGCGTGCGCATGGCCACGAGGGCCGAACGTTCGATTGGCATCCCCGCGCGCACTTTCCATCGTGGCCTGGAGCACTGAGCGCTCCCTCGAGGGGCCGAAGATACGACTGCAGTTTGATCTCCGTGCCGTCGCCCGTTCCACGGTTGCCTGATACAAGAGCAGGAGGATGAACCGACAGGATTAATTACTCATTGAAGAATGATCACTTGACGGGAGGAGTCCAGATATGCGCACGTGCGGCCGTCAGAAGGACTTTCGGGTGGGACGAGGCCAGGTGGGGCCGATCGGGGCTCAGGAGGGCTACATGCGGTTCGCCTACTGGCCGATCGACACCCGCGCCTTCAGCTCCTCGACCCAATTCAGGACCACGATGATCGCCCCCTCCTCTCGTTCTTCCGTCGATACCGGCACAAGGAATCGCGATCCTGACGAATTGGCCACGATGGCATTGTGCTCGAAGGTATCCTGCGCGACGAAGAGCTCCGTTGGAATACCTGGCTGACGGGGGTTCGTGACGTCGACCACCATCACCCTGTTGTCTAGCGTCGTGTAGAAGAGCTCCGTCCCGCTCCATTGGGGCGACGAGCCGTTCGTCGTCGACATCCGCACCCTGGTGCCGTCTGGTGGGAACGGCTGTGCGTAGACCTGGTCCGCACCGGAGTCACCTTCGCAGTACGCGAACCATTGGCCATCGGGCGAGAAGACCGAGTACCCCGCGGGAAATCCCGTGGCCACCACCGCAAACGGCTCCTCGTCACCCTGCATCGGAAGCGCCCATATATCGCCGGCACTGGTCGACGGGGAATTGAACAGCAGCACCGTGCCGTCCGGAGAGAAGGCCTCGGGCTCGTTCCGGCTCGGCGACTCGTAGAGCAACGTCGCGTCTTCAACTCCGCCCGACGCCCGTTCGTACAGGTTGCTCCCTCCACCGCGAGTCGAGCCGAACACGACGCGCGCACCGTCGGGAGAGAAGACGGGCGCCGCGTCCGCTGCCGGATCGAACGTGAACCGAGACGGCACACCGCGGTCCAGGTCGACGAGCCACAGGTCGGCGGGCGTTCCCGCGCCTTCTCGATGACTCACCACGAGACGACCGCCATCCGTCGACAGGCTCGGGCGCTCGAGGAAGTGACCGACGAAATTGCCGATCGCATCGAGCTGCTCTCCATCGCGACCGAACCAGGTGAGCACCCCCGCACCTGCCCCACTTCCAGCCCGGTAGGCGAGGACGCCGTTCCGCGAGACCGAGAAGGCTCCGGCTCCCGCCACGGGCCCGTAGTCCACCCCGTCCAGCACTGCCACGGCCTGGCCGTCGACACGACCTGCGTCTTCATCGAAAGGCTGCGCCATGAGCGCACCTTCCCGTTGGAACACGAGATACCCGTCCACGTATTCAACGCTTGAAAAGACGTCGAGCACGATGGTCCGAGACGACGAGTCGAGCGAACCCAGAAACAACGCGTGCTGCGTTGGGTCTCGGCTCAGCGCGCGAAACAGGAACCGGCGACCGTCGGACAGAAATAATTCCGGGGTGTGTTCCAGCTCGACCCTCTCCGGGTCGAGTTCGGTCACCAACGCCGGTTCGCCGCCATCGTCGGCGACCCGATAGATTGGACCGTTGAGACCCTCGTACAAGATCACGCCGTCGTGACTCCAGGCCCCGACTTGAACCGCGTCCTCGGCGACGGTCCGTGCCCCCCCGCCCGATGTATCGACGATCCTCAATACGCCGCCGCCGTCCACGAACGCGATCGACGCTCCGTCAGGCGCCCACTGAAGATCACGCGCCCCCTCGGTACCGGGAACTGGCTCCGCTATCAGCGAACCAAGGGACCGGACCCAAATGCGACGACCCACATCCGAGTATCCGATGAATCCGAGCCGCCGGCCGTCGGGCGAGACCCTCAGATTGCGCCCTACCTGACTACCGCGGCGAAGGACACTCTGTGCTGGCGCGGCGAGGGAGAAACGGATCGGATCGGCTGCCGCGTCTGGTGATGGTCTGGTTCTGATGCCCGACACGGCCGATGCCAGCAGAACGCCGGCCAGGACGCCACCGCCGACGAACATCGCGATGCGTCGACCACCGCGACCCGCACGGTCGGAGAGGTCGGGTGAGTCAGGTACGTTGGGTGGGTTCAACCCGTCTTCGATCTCGAGCCGCGCCACGCCCACGTGCGGCAAGCGCTTGCGGACGTCTCGTTCCAAGCAGCGACGGATGAGCGTGCGCAGCGCGGGCGGCGTCTCGACCGGCAGCCCGTCCAGGTCGAGATCGGTCTTGAGGACTGACGCGAGCGTCTCCGAGATGTCCGTCCCACCGAACGCCTGCTGGCCCGTCAGCATCTCGTACAGCACCACGCCGAAGGCCCAGATGTCCGTTCGCGTGTCGACGACCTTGCCACGTGCCTGCTCGGGACTCATGTAGGCGGCGGTGCCCATGATCATGCCCATCTTGGTGGCCGCGGCCGTCATGCTCATCGTCGGCGAGTTGGCGATGTCCTCGTCGGATCGCTCCGGCTCCAACGCCTTCGCGAGCCCGAAGTCCAACACCTTGACGACACCATCAGGCGTGACCTTGATATTGGCGGGCTTCAGATCGCGGTGGATGATGCCTTGCTCGTGGGCAGCTTCCAGGGCTTCGGCGATCTGCTTCGCGATGGGTAACGCTTCGTCGAGCGGGATGGCGCCCTGGCCGATCCGGTCGGCCAGCGTTGGCCCTTCGACGAGTTCGAGAATCAGAGCGGGACTGTCCCCGGACTTCTCCAATCCGTGGATGTGAGCAATGTTCGGGTGGTTCAGGGATGCGAGCACCTTGGCTTCGCGCTCGAAGCGAGCGAGCCGTTCGGGATCGCTGGCGAACTCGGTGGGTAGGACTTTGATCGCCACGTCGCGGTCGAGGGAGGTATCACGGGCTCGGTAGACCTCCCCCATGCCGCCGGCACCGATCTGATCGGTTACCTCATACGGGCCGAGACGGGTTCCGGCTTCAAGGGCCATGACTGTGAGAAGACCGGCCTAGCATAGCGCACGGCCGCTCCCTATTAACTTCCCTTGTGGGAACGAGAGGTGGAGGTCAGACCTGCCAGCAGCCGTGGTGTATGCCGCCCTGGATGAAGATGGCGAACGTGCCGTGACCCGGAATTTCCATGGGCGGGTGCGCGACCTCGCCGCCCTGCTCCACGGCGGCCGCGATCGCCGCCTCGATGTCGTCCACCAGCAGGTAGGGCCGCACGACCGGCTGTTCGGTCTCGTGCATCGGCGCACGAACGCCGAGTATCCCGCCGCCCGGGAGGGGCGCGGTCCGGCCGCCGCCCAAGCCGGCGGCGCCGTCACCAAACGTCACCCCGTGCAGGCGCGCGTAGGTCGCGCACACCGCGTCGACGTCTTTCGTCACGATTTCAAGATAGTGAACTTGCATACGCCCATCATACCGAAGGTTCCCGGCGCGCTACGTAGTTGCGTGTATTAGCCGTGAGGAGACGTACGAAAAGCGAACGGAGAATGCAGAACACAGAACACAGAATGTAGATTCACCGCGGGCTTGGGGAATGGGAGTCCTGCCCCACCCTATCGTGCCTGCGTGAAAACCTCGCGCAGCCGCCGGGCGACCAGCGCATCCTCGCCATCGCGCAGGTTGGCGGTCCAGACGTAGTTCCGGAAGAGGATCACCTTCGGGTCGCCGTCCGTCAGCTCCGCCCGGAGCGCCTGGGCAGTCAGCGGAATGACGTTCTCGTCCCACGTCAGTTCGACGATGCCCAGGTCAACGGTGTTCAACGCGTACTGGGCCGTGAGGCCCGGAATGCCCTGGAGTTGGTCTGCGATCCACTGGGATTTCCGGTTGACCTCCACCGCGACAGCGTCGTGGTCCCGGGCGACGAACCGGTCGAGGGCGACGATGAAGCCGACGATCTCCTCCTTCGCCACCTTCATCCCCCGGCCGATGCCGTCGTTCGGCGCGTTCTGCATCCGGGCCGCCTCGATGAGGTCGGCACGACCGGCGAGCAGCCCGGTCGACTGCGGGCCCTGGAGTCCCTTGCCGCCGCTCATGGCGACCAGGTCGGCGCCCATGGCGATGAAGCGCGTCAGGTTCTCGACCGGCGGCACGTCAGGCGCCGCGTCGATCAGGACAGGCACGCCCGCCCGTTTGCCGATATCGACCAACTCCTGCGGCCGCATGATCTCGGGTCCCCAGTCGGTGGCGCGATGTTTCGGCACGGGTGGCCCCCCCTGCCGCTGGCGCTCGATGCCGGCCGTGGCAGCGATCATCGCGGTCCGGTCTCCCAGCGCGTTCATCAACTGTTCGCGGGTCTCGACCTCGACGATCGTCATCCCGGCGGCCTGAAAGGCCTGCGAGTATTGCGTGCGATGTTCCGCCTGGATGAGGCACTCGCGCCGCGGCCAGGTCGGATGCGGCAGGGCGGCCATCCGCTCTCGATCGGTGCCGGTCAGACAGGCCGCCGCTCCCAGCAGGAGCCCCGAGGCCGCCCCCGCAGACACCAGGCCAGCCTCGGCGCCGGTGACCTCCGCCACACGGCGGCCGGCCGCCTCGGTGAGGTCGGCCATGTCGACGAAGTACTCGTTCGCCTCGAGCATCGCGTCGGTCACCTCCGGCGCCAGCCGGACACCACTCAGCCTGGTGATGTTCGGATGCGCGGCCAGGTGCGGTCTGATGCCGAACTTGCGCGTGAAGATGTTGTCGCGCAGCTTCGCGCCGATCGCCTCGCCGTCCGGCTGCGCCGTCTGGACGGTCGACGGGGCGAGGACGCCGAGACTGAGGCCGGCGGTCGCGACGCCGAGGAACTTCCGTCGGCTCACGTCGGTTCGGGTGCGGTTACGTCGCGGTGTGTGGAATGCCATCGTTCAGCTCCTCGATCTTGTCGCGCGTGTCGCGGCGGAAATGACTCGAGAGATTATCACGACAGTAGTCATTGACACGACTGGCTTCGGCCGCCGAAGCGGGTCGGGAGCTGAGCGCGGTGCCAACTTCCACGCCCCTGCGTCCCGCGGCAACCGGCAGTCACCCGAAGAACTCCTAGCCTTGCAGGTAGCGTTGGGCGGATCGGGCGCCGTCGATGGCGGCGCTCATGATGCCCCCGGCGTAGCCGGCTCCCTCACCTATCGGATACAGGTTATCGAAGCCTTCCGCCAGCGAGGTGTCGCGGTGGCGGGGCAGGCGAATGGGGCCGGAGCTGCGTGACTCCAGACCCACCAGCAATCCCGCGGCACTGCTGAAACCGGGGAGTTGGCGCTCATATGCGAGAAGGGCTCTCGCGATCGCGTCGCGGGCCAGGCGCGGCAACAACGAGTCGATTCGTCCGGGGCACGTGCCGAACGTGTAGCTCGAATGCCGAGGCTTGGCGGTCATTCGCCCCGCGAGAAAGTCGTCGGCGAGCTGCGCGGGTGCGGTGTAGTTGCCGCCGCCGGCTTCGAAGAAACGTCGCTCCAGCGTTTCCTGAAAGTCCACTCCAGCGAACGGGTCCGGCCCATACTCCGCAGGCCCGAACGTCGTCACGAGCGCCGCGTTGGCCCACGGCGACGAGTGCCTCGAATCGCTCATGCCGTTGGTGCACAGCATGCCGGGTGTGTTCGTGCTGGCGACGATGCGCCCCCCCGGACACATGCAGAACGAATGGCTCGCGGGAACGCCCTCGCCGGCCTTGCACGACAGGTTGTAGTACGCGGGGCCCAGCGCGGCCGCCTCCGGGCCTTCCCCGTAGCGGCCGCGATCGATCAAGTCCTGCGGGTGCTCGATCCGGACGCCCAGTTGAAACGGCTTGGCCGCCACGCGTACGCCCTGGCCGTGCAGCGCCCGGACCGTGTCTCGTGCGCTATGACCGACGGCCAGGAACAGTGCGTCGCACGGTAGCTCGCCGGCAGACGTGCGAACGGCCCGCACGTGTCGAGGCGAACCGGACGCACACACAAGTCCCTCCAGACGCGTAGTCCAGTGGAACCGCACGCCGAGGGACTCCATCCGCTCCCGCAGCCGAGGCAGGATCCGGTGCAGGCGGTCGGTGCCAATGTGAGCCCGCGAATCATAGAGGATCTCTCGAGGGGCGCCGCAGGCCACCAACTCCTCCAGGCACGGCACTTCCAGCGGATCGTCGACGCGGGTGTACAGCTTGCCGTCAGAATACGTTCCGGCCCCACCCTCACCGAACAGCAGATTGGACTCCGGATTCGGCACGCGCGTTCTATGAAACCGCACGACGTCGGTGCCGCGCTGCTTCAGTGCCGCGCCACGGTCGATCAGATCGACGGCGATACCGTTGGTGCCCAGTACCAGCGCCGCATACAGGCCGGCGGGGCCAGACCCGACGACCACTGCGCGGGCCTCGCCTCGTCCAGGCGTCGTCGCCTCGATGCGGAAGCTACCGGCCTCGGGGGGCTCCTGAATCTTGCCGGTGCGTTGCGCGGCGGCGAAGCGTCGGCCCGTGAACGTCGCGTCGAGCACCAGATCCGCGTGCACGATGAAACGCAGCCGCCGTGTCTTCCCGCGCCGACGAGCGTCCACCGACTTGCGGGCGATTCGGAAGCCGCGGACGCGCTCCGGGTCAATGCCAATGGCTTCGGCGGCGCGCCCTCGGAGCACGCCCTCGGGTTCGTCGAGGCCCAGCTCGAGATTCAGCACACGCCAGGTGCGCGACGGAGCGGTCATGAATCGCTACCGTCCTAGCAGCCCGTGCTGCGCCCCGCGATCGGGGCGCAGCATCGGTCTGGGTGCGACGACGGCGCGGCGCCACGGGCCAGGTCGCGCGCCAGCCGTGGTGATGAGCCGCGAGGGGATCATCTCGGGGTCAGTCCAGCAGCTCCTTCGGAATGTTGCCGCCGTTGTCGGCCAGCTTCTGGAGGACCGTCTTGTGCAGCCACATGTTCATCTGCGCTGAATCGGCCATCTTCTCTGCCGGGCAGTCCAGGTCGGTCGCCAGCTCCTTGCGCGCGCTATAGCTGCTGTCGAGGCTGAGCAGCTTCATCAGGTCGACGATGGACACTTTCCAGTTGAGTGTCTGCGGATTCGCCGACGCGAGCGCCTCCAGCTTGGCGACCACGTCAATTGCCCCGATCGCCACCGGCACAGGCGGGCTGAGTGTCACATCCGCAGACTTCGGCGCGGCTGCCGGCGGAGGGGTGACCGGCGTTGGGGTGGTCGGCTTCTTGTCAGCCGCCTTGTCGTCGCCGAAACCGAGGCTTGACATGATCTTTCCGAAGATACTCATGAGACGACCTTTCGTGAGGGGGTCCGTGAAGGCATCCGCCGGCGGGAATTCGGAGCCCGAAGACTCTATCATCTTCGATCGTGGCACCTCGTGTCTCGCTGCCGATGTGATCTGCGGCCAGGAGCCGCACGGCGGCGAGGGCGGACGGACCCGACGAACTCGTCCAGCTGCCAGGTGTCGCCCATCCGGCCACCGGTGTCGAAGCCTGCGGCGTTGCTGAGGCCAATTGACACCCCGGCCACCTGGAAACATAGTGCAGGCTTGCGTGAACCTTGCGGACTACGGAGCGCCGGCGGCGATCCGACCACAAGGGTGCAACGCGATGGCTCGTAAAACTGCAATAGCGACTGGCCCAGCAGGGCCAGAAAGGTCGTATCCCATGCCAGGGAGACAGTCCAGACTGACGATTCAGCTGATGGCTTTGGTGGCTGTCGGCATTCTTGGAAGGCTTGGCGGGCCGGCCGGGTTCGTCTCGCCTGCCTACGCGCAAGAGATCAATCCCGATCTGTACAGCCAGCTGGAGTATCGGCACATTGGCCCGCAAGGCAATCGCGTGGTCGCCGTGGTCGGCGTGCCGGGTGATCCGAATGTCAGCTATACGGGCGCAGCTTCCGGGGGAATATGGAAATCCATCGATGGAGGTCTTCAGTGGAAGCCCATCTTCGACGGTCAAGAGGTGTCTTCAATCGGCTCTCTGGCCTTGGCTCCCTCCGACCCCAACATCCTCTGGGCGGGAACCGGCGAAACGTTTCTCCGCAACAACATCTCGATTGGAAACGGCATCTACAAATCCACCGATGCAGGGACGACGTGGACACATATGGGCCTCGAGAAGACCGGCAGGATTGGCCGGATCGTGATTCACCCACGTGATCCCGATATCGTTCTGGCTGCCGCATTGGGCCATTGCCACGGCCCCCAGCCGGAGCGAGGGATCTACCGCACGACGGATGGAGGCAACAGCTGGGAGCAGGTGCTGTTCGTCGACGAGAACACGGGCGGCGCGGATATCGCCATGGACCCCAACAATCCGCAGATCCTCTTTGCGAGCATGTGGCAGGCGCTCGTCACGACGTGGGGTGTGTTGAGCGGTGGGCCCGGTAGCGGTCTCTACAAGTCCACGGACGGCGGAGCCACCTGGGAGCACCTCCGCGGCCATGGGCTACCCAGCACGACCGTGGGGAAGATTGCGGTCAGCATCGCTCCGAGCAATTCCGACCGCGTCTACGCCTTGATCGAGACCGGGGACGGCGTACCTCAGGAGGGAAAGGCGATCGGCAACGGCGTACTCTGGCGATCGGACGATGGCGGTGAGGAATGGGAGATGATCAACTACGACCATTCTCTCAACGAGCGTTCCCATTACTACGCGCGGCTGGCGGTGGCCCCGGACAATGAGAACGACGTTTATTTCGTGGCCGCCAGGCTTTTTCGTTCGATCGATGGTGGACTGAAGGCGGAAGGGCTCCGTGGGGGCGACAACCACGATATGTGGATTGATCCAGTCAACCCCGACCGTATGATGCTGGCCAGCGATCTGGGCCCGGTCGTCACCACCAATCGCGGTAGGACCTGGCACCTGGCCAGCATTCCCATCGCGCAGATGTATCACGTCGCCGTCGACAATAAGATCCCCTACTTCGTCTACGGTAATCGCCAGGATGGCCCCTCGTTCCGAGGCCCCAGCAATCCCCTGGGGGGAGACGGAATTACCGCGGGCATGTGGCAATACGTGGGCGGGAACGAAAGTGGCTTTGCCGTTCCCGATCCGGTCGATCCCAACATTGTGTGGTCGGGCGGATATGACGGAACCCTCGACCGCTTCGACTTCACGACCGGCCACGCGCAGTCCGTCAAGCCATGGCCCGAGACGTTCATTGGTTGGGCAGCTGGCGAGGCGAAGTATCGCTTCAACTGGACCTTTCCCATCGCCATCTCACCGCACGATCACAACAGGGTCTACGTCGGCAGCCAGCATGTCCACCAAACGACGGACGGTGGCCGGAGCTGGACGTTGATCAGTCCGGACCTGAGCACCGCTGATGCAGACTTGCTGGAGAAATCAGGTGGCCTCACGTCGGACGCCATCGGCGCCGAGCCCGAATATGGCAGTGCCGTGTTCGCGATCGCCGAGTCACCGCTCGAAGACGGGCTCATCTGGGCGGGTACGAATGATGGGCTGGTCCAGGTGACACGAAACGGTGGTGCCACCTGGACGAACGTCACCGGCAACATTCCCGGATTGCCACCAGGGGGCACGGTGAGCAACGTAGAACCGTCCCACCATGATGCCGGCACGTCCTATATCACCGTGAATTTGCATCAGGTCAACGATCGCGACCCCCATGTGTACAAGACGACGGACTACGGGCAGAGTTGGAGGTCCATTAGCTCGGACATTCCCAGAAGCGTTTTCAGTTATGCGCATTGTGTGCGTGAAGATCCAGTGCGCCAGGGATTGCTCTATCTGGGTACGGAAAACGCGTTGTATGTCTCCTTGAATGATGGAGACAACTGGCTTCCTCTACAAAACAACATGCCCCATGCGCCGGTGCACTGGATGACGGTCCAGAGGCACTTCAACGATCTGGTGGTAGGCACCTACGGGCGCGGCTACTGGATTTTCGATGACATCACGCCCATTCAGCAGCTCACGTCGACGGTGCTCGATTCCGATGTCCATCTGTTCTCCCTGCGGCCGACATATCGTTTCCACAATGTGGCTCAACGAATGCACGTCGAAGGCGAGCAGACCATCGGACAGGGGCCTCCCTACGGGGCCTCTATCAACTACTACCTGAAGTCGGCTCCGTCCGGCGACGTCCGCATCACGATCCTGGACGACAGGGGTCAGCTGATCAGAACGATCGAGGGAACCAAGGAACCTGGCATCAACCGGGTCATGTGGGACCTGAGGCATGAGCCCTCCAAGCAGGCGCTGCTGAGGACGAACAATCGCTATGCGCCTCATGTCATGGTCGACCCGAGTACGCAATCACGACCCATGCCCGCGGGCGGGACGGTCAGACCGTTGGCGGTCCCCGGCACCTACACCGTGAAACTCAGAGTTGCGGAACAGGAGTTCAGCCAGCCGCTCACCGTAAAGAAAGATCCGAACTCAGCCGGTCGTGAGGCGGACATCGAGGCTCAAGTTGCGATGACGCTGGAGCTTCGGGACAGCGTCAACTCCCTCATGGACATGATCAATCAAATCGAATGGATCAGAAAGCAGGTGTACGACCTGCGTGCACTCTTGGCGAATGCCGACAACGCGGAAGGGATCCTGAGCGCTGGGGAAGCGCTCGACGAGAAGCTGGTTGCGTTGGAAGCCAAGCTCTTTCAAGTCGACCAGACGCCGGGGGCAGACTTTTGGCGTTGGAGGACGATGCTCTACGGGAGGCTTCTCCAGTTTTCTTCTGACGTGGCGAGTACGTGGGGAGGCGGCGGCCATGACTTCGCACCGACCACTCAACACGTCGAAGTGCACGGACTCTTGAAGGCGCGACTCGCAGACTACCAGGGCCGGCTGAAGGAGGTCCTCGCTACTGATCTGCCGGCTTTCAATAGTCAACTGCGGGAGCAGAATCTGTCGATCATCCTTCCTGAAACTGATTAAGAGTGGTCAGGCCGGCGCGCCACCGTCACCCTGTCAGCGGCGTGGGTCCGCGCCCCGCAGGGTGTCGAGATTGCGCTCGACGAACTCTTGGATCTGGGCGGCCACATTGAACGACGGCGTCCTGAGGCCATCCACTTTGGTGCCCAGAAAGTCGCTCGTGAACGCACTGTTTCTGATGGTCATCCGGGCAACCAAGACCTCCTGGAGTGCCGAGGTCGTCACAGATGACCCGCCCCCAAAAATGCCGTCACCCTGAATCGATCCGCTCACCTCAGTCGCAACGACCTGGAGGAAGATCACAGCCTGATCCTGGCTTTCGACCAGTTCCATCATGTCCCGGCGCGACCCGGTTTGCTGCAGCTGCCGGTTGAGAAGTTCTACCTGGCGCCGCGCCTCTCCCAGGTCGAAGTGGTATTCGTTCCCTTCCGGCCCGAACCACATCGGCTCCTGCTCACGTTCCCGCGCAGGCAAGTTCACATCCTCAACGGCGTCATCTGACCCAGCCTCGGCGGTGAACACAAAGATGGGAATGGCCTCCGGGTCCTGTCCAGCACCGAAGGCCGTGCCGACGAGGACCAGGCTGACGATGGCGAGTCCGAGGAGGACCGGCGGGATGGCGCAGATGGACACTCCTCTGTGTCTATGGGTTCGGGCGGACGATAAGAGCGTCCGCACTTCCTGAAAGCGATACCAGCTGGTTCTCATGACGCGGGTCCTTCCGATGGCTCCGATGACATTGCTTCCGCCGTCGCGGGTGCGTCGACCGTCGGTGGGTCAACAGCCGCAACGGCCTGATTGGCGACCTCCATGACCACACGGCTATAGGCGCCCGGGTCAGGCAAGGTACCACCCTCGGCCAGAATCGCCTGCCCGTAGAGCAGCTGGGCGTAGGTCGCCAGATCTGCTGAGCCTGCGTCTGCTGCCTGAATCGACGCGAGCCGTTCGATGAACGGATGGTCCGGGTTTACCTCGAGGATCCGTTTGCTGGTCGGTGCGTCCTGACCGAGCTGGCGCATCATCTGCTCCAGCTGCGGGCTCAGATCATCCCTATCGCCGACCAGACAGGCCGGGCTGCTCGTCAGACGTCCGGACAGTCGCACGTTCTTGATGTCGTCCTGGAGATGGGTCCGCAGCGCCTGGAGCAAGCCATCGAAGCGATGGTCGTCCTTGCTTTCAGGCGAGCTCTCGTCCGGGCCGTCATCCTTGCCGAGGTCCAGCTCACCCTTGGTGACCGAGACCAGCTGCTTATCCTTGTAGGAGACGTCGCGTCCGAGCCAGAACTCGTCTACTGGATCGGTGAAGAACAACACCTCGATACCCTTGCGGGCGAACGATTCGAGATGGGGCGAGTTCCGGACGGCATCGAGCGAAGTGCCGACCAGATAAAAAATGTGCTTCTGGTCACCCTTCATCCGTGCGAGGTAGTCAGACATCGACGTCGGCTCGGCACCGTGCGTCGTTGCGGTCAGGACCAGATCAAGCAACCGATCGCGGAACTCATCGGGCGAGGCCAGACCCTCCTTCAGCACCGCGCCGAACTCTGCCCAGACCGCGCGCATCGCGTCGGGCTTCTCCTTTTTCAAACGCTCGAGCGCATCGAGCGTCTTCTTGATGGCGAACGTCCGGATCGCCTTGACCTGCCGGTCCTGTTGCAGGATCTCCCGAGACACGTTCAGCGACAGGTCCTCGCAGTCGATGACCCCGTTCAGGAACCGCAGCCAGTCCGGAAGCAGCGCCTTCCAGTCGTCCGTGATGTGGACGCGCTTGACGTAGAGCTGTACCCCTTTCGTAATGCGCTCCCGGTGGTACAGGTCAAACGGGGCTTTGGCCGGCACGAAGAGCAGGATACGGGCGTTGAACGCCCCCTCCATGGCCGCAGGAATCGTGGCGATCGGGTTCTGCCAGTCGTGCGTCAGGTGCCGGTAGAATTCGTGGTACTCGTCGTCTGAGACGTCGCTCCGAGAGCGCGTCCAGATGGCTTTCATCGAATTCAGCGTTTCGTCTTCGGTGACCACCTTCGGCAGCACGCCTTTGACCGGCGCGCCGGCGTTGTCGAGCAACGGCTCCTCGCGGGTGACCCGCATCCTGATCGGGTGGGCGACGAAATCTGAGTGCTGCTTGACGATCTCTCGCAGGACCCCGGTGTCGGTGTAGTCCCGGAGCCCTTCGTCTTCGTCGGCTGGTTTGAGATGCAGCACGACGGTCGCGCCGGGCTGAATGCGGTCAGCGTCGGCCACCGTGTAGGTGCCGTCACCCGTCGACTCCCACAGGGTGCCGGTCTCGGCACCGGCTCGGCGCGTCGTCAGGGTGACTCGGTCGGCCACCATGAAGGTGGAGTAGAAACCGACGCCGAACTGGCCGATCAGGTCGGGGGACGCCCCGGCGCCAGCCTTCCCCGCGGCGGCCTGTCTTTCCTTCAGGGCCGCGAGAAATTCGCGACTACCCGAGCGGGCGATCGTCCCGATGTCGCGGACGACCTCTTCGCGACTCATGCCGACCCCGGTGTCGGAGATGGAGAGTGTGCGCGCCTCGACGTCCACCTCCAGTCTGATCTCGAGCTCGCCCTCGGGTAGCAGACTCGGGTCCGTCAAGCCCTCCACCCGCAAGCGGTCCAGGGCGTCAGAGCTGTTCGAAATCAACTCGCGGAGAAAGATGTCTTTCTGGGAGTAGAGCGAGTGAACCATCAGGTTCAACAGCTCTTGAACTTCGGCGGTAAAGGCGTGTTGCTCGGTGCTCATGGTCTGTGTCTCTAGCCATCTTTCAGGGAGCGTAGCCGGTTGGCGCCGGTTACGCGATGGAGCCGCCACGGACGTGGCGAGGCCGGGGATGATCGTCCGTACTCAGGGCCTTGACCGATTGTAACCGGGCATACCCGAAAACCGATGCTCGCCATGGTCCACTCCTGCGAATTCAATCGATCCCGAGCCTGTTGTCACACACGGTATCGGTCGACGATTTCGACCGTACGCCGGATCGCCGCCACGGCTGCCCCGTGGTCCTGCGAGAAATTGATGCGGAAGCAATCGGCGAACTGCGGGCCAAACTCTGTACCGGGTGTGACGCTCACGGCCGCCTGCAATCGCAATGTCTTGGTGAAGTCCACAACCTCCAGTTCGATGTGAGGCAGTCTCGGGAACAGGTAGCTGCCGCCCTCGGTCGGACGGACCCTGAATCCCTCTGCCGCGTGCAACACAGCACAAATGTCGTCGCGGATGGCTTGATGCTGGACAACTCTTTCCGCCATCCAGCCCTCTGGTTCCGAGAACCAGTTGGCGAATGCCGCCTGGCAATACCCGGCTGCGCGGAGGGAAACGATCCCCTGCAATTTCTCCATACGATCAACCAGCTGGGAAGACCCGAACGCGACGCCCAGCCGGAATCCGCTCAGCGACTCAGTCTTGGAAGGGCCGATGATGGTGAGAAGATCGTCGGGGTTCATCATGCCAAGTCTGAACCGTACCGGCTTTGTCGGAGGGCCTATTCCTTGAGAGGATGGGTTCCATGGCACGAGCAAGTCGGTATGCCCCCGAGGTACGAGAGCGGGCCGTTCGCATGGTCCGGCAGCACGAAGCCGAGTACGCGTCGCAGTGGGCCGCGATCGGGTCGATCGCGAGCAAGCTGGGGTGCACGGCGGAGACGCTGCGCACATGGGTGCGGCAGGCGGAGCGGGATGCGGGGCAGCGCGCCGGGCTGACGACGGACGAGCGGCACCGGCTCAAGGAGCTGGAGCGCGAGAATCGCGAACTGAAGCGGGTGAATGAGATCTTGCGCAAGGCGTCCGCGTATTTTGCCCAGGCGGAGCTCGACCGCCGAGCGAGATGATGGTCGGCTTCATCGACGACCATCGCGATGTCTATGGGGTCGAGTCGATCTGCGCCACGGTGCCGATCGCCCCGTCGACGTACTTCCGGCACAAGGCCCGGGCCGCGGATCCCACGCGTCGTTGCGCCCGGGCCCACCGGGACGACGAGCTGCGGCCCGCCATCCAGCGCGTGTGGGACGAGAACTTTCAGGTGTATGGTCCGCGGAAGGTCTGGCGGCAGCTCCGTCGGGAAGGGGTCCGTGTCGCGCGCTGTACGGTGCACCGACTGATGCGCGAGATGGGGCTGGCCGGCGCTGTGCGGGGCCGCGCGTGGGTGACGACCACGCACGGGCACGCGGCCACGGATCGGCCGCGCGATCTCGTCGAGCGAGACTTCACCGCGACGCGGCCGAATCAACTCTGGGTCTCCGACTTTACGTACGTGGCCACGTGGCGCGGCTTTGTCTATGTCGCGTTCGTGATCGACGTGTTCGCCCGACGGATTGTCGGCTGGCGCGCGTCCGCGTCGTTGCGTACCGACCTGGCGCTCGATGCGCTCGAGCAGGCGATCCACGATCGTAGCCACGCCGAGACGGGCGACCTCGTACACCACAGCGATCGAGGCACGCAATACCTCTCGATTCGTTACACCGAGCGCCTGGCCGAAGCGGGCATCGAGCCGTCCGTCGGCAGCCGGGGCGATTCGTATGACAACGCCCTCGCCGAGACGGTGATCGGGTTGTTCAAGACGGAGGTGATTCGGCGACGCGGCCCGTGGCGGAGTCTTGAAGCGGTGGAATTCGCCACGCTCGCGTGGGGCGATTGGTTCAACACGAAGCGGCTGCTCGAACCGATCGGGTACGTGCCGCCGGCAGAGTACGAAGCGCGCTACTATCAGCAGGCGGCGGTGGCCTGAGTCACGTAATTCGCTCTCCGAAGATCCCGGTACGATTCAGTCCGCGCAGGTGGGTGTATTCGCGCGCATCGAAAATCTGGCGGGAATACAACTCGTCGACAATCACGTTGACGCCGTACTTCTCAGCAAGGTTCGCGACGGCGACGACTTCGTCGCGCCCGTATACCATGCCGGTCGGATTGTTGGGGTTGGAGAACAGGAACAGCTTCACGCCGGAGCTGAAGCTCTCCTCCAGGGCTGAAAGATTCAGACCACTGCCACTGGTTATCCCGAAGTAGTCCATCTGCACAGGCACCACGTCGCCGTCGAAGAATTCGACCAGCTTGCGGTTGGCGAAGTAATCCGGTTCAACAATGGCAACCTTGTCACCCTTGGTGATGTTCGCACCCATGGCCAGGAAGAGCGCGCCCTGGGTACCGGGCGTCAGAATGATTTCGCGGTCGGCATCGATTGGCGCACCCGTAAATGTTGCCAGTTTCTCCGCCAGCCCTTCGCGGATAGTCTGCTCGCCACGGTATGCGGTGTATGCCTGTGTTGCACCAACGTCGAAGCCTTCCACAAAGGTGTCCAGCGATCCGGGGATGGGCGGAAACGCGTTGACATCTCCGTGGGAAAAATCGACTGGTACCCCTTCAACCTTTTCGCCGCGCAGATCGACGGCATCGGTTTGCTGCCGTGATTCCTGTCCGGGTGCACTGTCAACACCCAGTTTGGCAAACTTGTCTCTCACATCACTCATTTCTTGGCTACCTGCATCCAGACTCGAAGACGACTACCACCTATCACGCTGCCGACCTCTCGGGTGAGGACGTCCGGGGGTGCCCAGAACATCCGCGACCACTCACCTGCTTCCAAGGACATCGCTCTTCAGGAGATGGGCTCACTGTAGCGCACGTGCGTCCGTGCGCATCCTGACTTACTGTCTCGTCGGCACCCGGACTCATCGCTGGCGTCTGTTGTCGCGCTGGCTCGAACGCATCCAGCGAGTTCTCGAAGGGGCATGGCGCCAAACCATTCCGCCCAAGGCAGACTATGATCTGCAGGAAGTGTTTCGCACCGGTACTCCACCGGCAGCCGCAAATTGTATCGGCGGTCGGCCCCGGTTGAGTTCTCTTCGAAACACGTGTCATCCCGGAGGGTGGCCAGCATGGATTCACGCCTGCGCGACGAAATAGCCGGCATCGATTGGTTCCATACGATCGACCTCGGAGACGGAGTTGTCACACCGGGGGTCCACAACACGCCGGAGCGACTGCCCGTGATCCAGATGCCGGATGACCTGACCGGCATGAGCGTGCTCGACATAGGGGCTTGGGACGGGTTCTTTTCATTCGAGGCAGAGCGTCGTGGCGCAAGCCGCGTCCTCGCCGTCGATTCGTACTCCTGGCACGGCGACGGTTGGGGTACCAAGAACGGATTTGACTGCGCGCGACGCGCACTCAACTCACGAGTCGAGGATCTGGAGGTCGAAGTGCTCGACCTGTCACCAGAGACCGTCGGATCGTTCGACCTGGTGCTGTTCCTGTCAGTGCTCTACCACATGAAGCATCCCCTCCTCGCACTCGAGCGAGTCGCCAGCGTCTGCCGACATCAGCTGATCCTGTGGACTCAGCTGGACCTGATGCAGATCGCACAGCCGGCCGTGGCCTTCTATCCAGGGTCCGAGCTCAACGACGACCCAACGAACTGGTGCGCGCCCAACCCCCCCGCGGTTGAGGGTATGCTTCGGACGGTCGGGTTCACCCACGTGGAGATGTTGTCGTCATGGGCCGACGAGACAGGCGCGAGCCCTTCCGGGCGCGGCAACGCGGTGTTCCATGCTCGGCGGGACGAGCCGACCGCGGAGAGCCCAGGAACCGCAACGCCCTGAGGTCGTCGTCAGGACAGCCGGTGATGGGGTGAAGAAAACACTCGGGACTGGTCAGAAGATCGACGCCGGCTGTTACCTCTACTGGCACAGGTCCGGCCTCCCTAGCGAGCAGGGTTCTTCGCAGTGCCAATCGCGATCACCGCGAATAGCGGTTTCCCACCCACGGTGGCCCAACGATCAAGCCCGGGTCGACACCCTGCTTGGGCACGAATTTCTGAGCCCGGCCGTATTGATTGTCCCCTCCGTACAGGTTGCGGTCGGAGTCCACCGTGAACGTGTGCACCTCGAGAAATCCGTTCGGTAGTTCGCTGGGAACCTGCCACGTGTAGAGCCGATTTCCATCGAAGTCCAACTTGACGAATCGGAGTGGGCCCAGGGTGGTGATCCAGAGGGCGTCGTCATTGACGATGACGTCCAGCGTCAGGCCAAAACCGTCGGCAGTATTGATGAACTCGACTCGGCCCGGATCCTCGGTCGTCCTGAACTGGTTGACCCTGCCACCGGACCGATCGAGGGCGAAGATCCGACCCTCGGGTCCGGTGGCGACCGCGTGGATGCCGTTGAACTGACCGGGCCCGTCACCCTGCCCTCCGAACTCTCCCAGATACTTCGCGTCCTTGTCCAGAATGACGACGCGATGGTTGTCCAGACCGTCGGCGACCAGGATCCTGCCGTCGGGTAGAAACGCCACATCCTGAGGCCGCGAGAAGTGGGTCTGGTCCGTTCCCGGGACGCCTTTTTCGCCCAACGTCATCACGAGTTCGCTGCCGTCGTTGGAGAACACGTAGATCTGATGAAACGTCTCGTTGACGAGCCAGACATGGCGGGCCGGATCATAGGGGCTGATGCGAATCCGGTGCGGTCCCGGTCCTTCCGACCCTGCACACAAGTAGTCCCATTGCTCCCAAATGTCAGTCACGTTCCCGTTGCGATCGAGCGTGTACAAGCAGTTCTGCCACGTCCGCAAATCGGCGGCCAGCAGCGTGTTGATTCCGATGGATCCGGCGTATCCCTCAAACTCCTCGGGAATCGGGATCGGCAGACGGGTCTCACCCCGCTGCGCAACGATGATTCGATCGGGAGATTCGGCCCAGAGGCCCGAGTTCCCGCCGAACGCAAAACCCTGCTTCGCGAAGGGCACGTGCCACCCTTCAACGATGTCGTACGGGCTAGGCCCGATCGGTCCCTCGTCCACCTGCCAGGATGCAACGGGCCCGGGGAGTGCCGCGGCGATTAGACCGGCGAGCACACTACCGGCCAAGAATCTCGACATGCGCATCTCCTGCAACTCCATGGTGTGGGTCGATGATGACCCGGATGTCGGTGACCGCCGTCCTACTCGGCGACCTGGTCGCTCGGGAGGATCAAGCCTCGAGCTACGTCTCCTCCTCGGCACTCGGACCGTCGTTCGTTTCCGTGGTCGTTCCGTCTTCGTTCGGTGCCCGTTCCGCGACCGATTAGGAATACGGAAGTATACGCCTACAGCGCGCGTGCGCGTCCTGCCATCGGCACTGGTTCACGGCGTCGCTCGGGAGGATCAAGCCGGCGCGCTACGTCCGCACAGGCGCGCAGGATGTCAGTCAAGGGTTGTGAAACCGCTTCTGGCTAGAGGCGCAATGCGTTAACCCACTCGAGTTCATCCGGGCTATCATCGCGACCATGGCGACCTCACACCGACGCGAATTCCTGAAAGTTGCTGGAGCCGCATCCGCGGCGGTCGTGCTGACGGGCGTGCGCACCGGCGAGGCGCTTTCGACCGGCCAGGCCGCTGAGCGATTCGACGTCGATGCGCAGATCGACCCGTGGATCGAACTCGATCTCGACAACCTGGCATCGAACGCGGCCGAGGTGCGGCGTCAGGTCGGCGACAGACCGATCATGGCGGTCGTGAAGTGCAATGCGTACGGTCACGGTGCCGTGCAGATCGCGACCGCCTTGCAGGACCGGAGTGGAGTCCGGCATTTCATGGTCATCAAGACGCGCGAGGCGACCACGCTGAGGCAGAACGGCATCACCGGGATGATCCTCAATGCGGGGGCGTTCACTCGGCACGAGGTTCGTGCCCTGCTCGAACACGACATCTCACAGTCCGTGTTCTCCGACGCGGTCGACGTCCTCGACGAGGAAGCAGGCCGGATCGGAACGACTGCGAAGGTGCACATCTGTGTCGACACCGGGATGGGGCGCGTCGGTGTGCCGCATCGGGAAGCGCTCTCGTTCATCGAGAGAGTCGCCGGCCTGCCGAATATCGCGATCGAAGGCGTCTTCACGGCGATGACCGAAGACGACGATTTCAATCCGGTTCAGATTCAGCGGATCGAAGAGGTCTGCAGCGCCGCCGAGAATCAGGGGATCTCGGTGGGCGTGCGGCATGCGGCATCCACGGCTGAAGTCGAACGCTATCCCTACGCGTACCTGGACATGGTCCGCCCGGGCAGCTGTCTCGTGGGACTGGAGCCCGAACGGCAACAGCACATGACGATCAGACCGGTGATGAGCTTCAAGACACGCGTCCTCTACGTCAAGACCATGCAGCCGGGAGAGTCACTCTCGTATCATCGAGCCTACCCGATTGAACAGGTCACGAAGATCGCGACCCTCCCGTGCGGGTATTCCGACGGCTATCCACCCGTCGTGTCCGGCATGGCGACCGTGCTCATCCGGGGGCGACGTCATCGCGTCGTTGGGCCGATCACCGCGAACCACATGATGGTCGACGTGACCGAATCCGACGTCTCGATCGGTGACGAGGTCGTGCTCTGGGGCACACAGGGGACCGAGCAGATCACCAAGGTAGAACTCGAGGAGTTCGCACCCCAGGCCACCAACGCCTACCGGATGGCGACACGCACGCGGACCTACTTGCCGCGAATCACGACCTCAGCATAGCGGGACGGTCGCGAGCTACACTGACCTCGAGGGGAGTCCATGAAGACCATGCCGTCCATGAAGACCATGCTGTCGATGGCAGCACGTCCAATCGTTTTCGCCCTGCTCGGATGCGCACTCACGTTTGGTCAGGCGCGCGCACAGGAACCATCCCGGGCCGACACGGTCGCTCCGGACATCCCGGGCGTCGTGGCGGGAGGAACGACGGTTCACTTCATCACCGATGGATTCGCCGGGACCGAGGGGCCGATGGCTCTACCAGACGGCGGATTCGTGTTCACCGAAACACGGGACAGCCTGATCATGAGAATCGCTCCCGACGGGACCACGTCGACGTATCTCGAGGACACGAATCAGTCGAACGCGCTGGCACTCGATGCAGAGGGCCGGTTGATCAGCGTGCAACGTGGATCGCCGCAGATTGGCGTGCTCTCCCCGAACCGGTCCGTGCTGGCGGACGCCTTCGACGGTCAGCCCTTCGGAAGGCTGAACGATCTCACGGTCGCCAAGAATGGAGGCGTGTACTTCACCGATCCCAGCACGAGCCCGCAGACCGGCCAGCCTCCGCCGCCCGAACCGGCGGTCTACTACATGAGACCCGATGGTCGCGTCTTCCGGCTGGCTGACGACATCGCCCGTCCGAACGGCATCCTGCTGAGCGTCGACGAGACGATCCTGTATGTGGCCAACACGAACGGTCAACACGTCATCGCCTACGACGTGCAGCCGGATGGACTGGTTCGCAATGGCCGCGACTTCGCCCGGCTCGAGGGCGGTCGGCAAACGGAGACCGGAATCGTGAGCGGCGCCGACGGACTCGCGACCGATGCCGAGGGCCGGCTCTACGTGGCGTCGGCTGCCGGCGTGCAGGTGTTCACGCCGGCTGGCGAGCATCTGGGTACGATCCCTGTCTCGAGGGCACCCCAGAACATCGCCTTCGCGGGACCCGACAAGAAGACGCTCTACATCGTCGGTCGCGGGGCGGCCTACAAGGTCGCGATGTTAGCCCAGGGATTCATGGGGCGGGCGAAGTGAGCACGGTCCGCCTTCCGCCCCTCGAACCACGCTGACCGGCCGGGCTGCCGTACACGCCGAGCACCTCGCCGCCAGCAACACCTGAACACCCTATCCACGTGACCCTCGCGGGTGAACCTGAGGATCACGTTCGATCCCTTGTCGACGACCCAGATGTTGTCCTGAGGAGAGATGCGAACGGATGCCGACGCCGCCGTCATTCGTCCGGCGGGCGAAACGCCGAGCGAAGCTTGTCGGCCATCGAGCCGAAGCTCGCGCCTTGCCCCTCGCTCTGCCGCTCGGAGTAGGCACGAGCGTCGCTGCTCTCTTCGACTTCGCGAATCGCCTTACGACTGAGACGAATCCGATGGCTTTCGGGATCGACGTCGAGGACAACGACCTCGACCTCGCTGCCGAGCGGGAACGCCCGTTTCAGGTCGATGCCGTGAGCAGTGTCCGTCTCTTCATTGGGCATCAACCCGGTACGCCCCGGACTCAGGAAGATGAACACGCCGTACCGCTCGTGGCGTTCGACGGTGCCCGTCAACTGTGCGCCCGCTTCGATGGTCGGGACCGGCGCCGAGCCTTCGGCGATCACGGCGACACCGATCCGTTGTTTTTCGAGGTCCACGGTGAGGATCTCGACCGCGACCGTAGCGCCGACGGTGACGGTCTCTTTCCAAGCGTCCCGCTTTCCGGACGGCGGAAAGGTCGAGAGATGCGCGAGCGCCTCGATACCTGGCTGCAATTCGATGAAGGCGCCGAACTCGCGAACGTTGGTAACGGTCCCGGTCAGACGGTGCCCACTTGTGTAGGACCGGCCGACCTCGTTCCACGGATCCGTCTGCAGCTGCTTCATCCCGAGGGAGATCTTGCCCTTCTCGTCATCGACGCGAAGGACTCGGACGGTGACGGAGTCGCCGGGTTGGACCACATTGGTCGGGTCCGACACTCGCGACCAACCCATTTCGGAGACGTGCAATAGGCCCTGAATCCCGCCCCCGAGATCGACGAAGGCGCCGTACGGCCGTACCGACGCGATTCGACCCGGAAGGTCGGCGCCAGGGACGATCGTCTTGCGAACCTCGACCTCCTGCTGGCGTTCCTCGTCTTCGATCAACGCGCGTCGCGAGACGACGAGGTCCCTGCCTTCCTCTTTGTATTCGATGATCCGGAAGGTGTAGACCTCGCCTACGTGCACCTCCGGATCGGAGGTGAATCCTGTGTCGATCTGCGAGATGGGGCAGAAGGCCCGTTGTCCGCCGACGAGGACCTCGTAGCCTCCTTTATTGGCCTTCTCGACGCGGCCCTCCACCGGCAACTGAGCCCGATAGGCGCCCTCGAGTTGTCGGCGCGTCGCAGCACCCCGCGCGAGTTTGCGTGACAGCTTGACCCCGCCGGAGGTCGAGACCACCACGCCCTCGAGGGTGGCGCCGACCTCGACGGTCAGCTCGCCGTCTTCGTCCCGAAGCTCCGCGAGGTCCATCGTGGCCTCGCCTTTTCCGCCAACATCGACAAAGACGACGTCTGTACCGATCAAGACGACGACGCCCTGGAGCATCTGCCCTGTCTCGAACACGGCGGGCTCGAGCGAAGCCGCAAACATCGCGGCGAAATCTTCTTCCTCGACAGATCGCGGGGGCGTTTCGTCATCGGCCGACATATTCAGACTCCATCAGGCTAGCAGTCGTCATTCTAATGTGCCGGTCACGCCTCGAGGGGCCACGCGTGTCTGGCGGGTCTGGGTCCTCTCACACGAGCCGTCTGTCCATGAGCGCGCCGAGATGCATCGTCAGGTCATAGACCGATCCACCAAACGCCTCCGCGAGATCCTCGGGGCGCGATCCGTCCTCCCAGTCGAACACCGTCACCTCGTCGCCGATCTGCACGCGGCCCTCGGCGCCGATCTCGACCATCGTATGACTCGCCGAGACGGCGGCGATGATCGGATACCGTGTGCCGCCGATCGTGAGGTGGCCACCCTGGGCCGCGGCGCGCGGCAACCCATCCCCGTGTCCGACCGGCGCGGTCGCGATCCAGACGTCGTTCGCTGCCTCGTAGGCCCGACCGTATCCGGCCGTCTCCCCGCGGCGAAGTTGCTTGACGTATGCGACACGAGCGCGCAACGCCACGGCCGGCCGGAGGTCGATGACGCCCATCCCTCGGAACGATGCCTCGGAATAGACACCGTAGATCGCCATACCGACGCGCACCATGTCCAGAAACGCGCCCGGGTGCTCGAACAGCGCAAAGCTGGACGCAGCGTGTAGCTGCCCCACGTCCACTCCCTCACCGCGAAGGGTAGAGCCCACCTGTTGCAGCCGCTCGACCTGCATCGGGTCGAGCTCCGCGTCTTCGGACAGCGTCGTCTGGAGCCCCTCGATCCGCACCGACGGCCGGCCGGCCAGGTCGCGCACGAGTGCGAGCGCGTCTCGAACCGGCACGCCGACCCGGCCCATCCCCGTGTCGACGCAGATGTGAATCCCGATCGTCTTCTGCAGCTTCGTGGCGACTCGCTCCAGCGCGTCGCCGATCGGCGTGTACACCATCGGCATGATGTCGCGCGCGACCACCTCCTCGAGATCCGCTTCGTTGAACGGTCCCATCAGCAGCACCGGTTTTCGGATGCCACCTTCGCGAAGCGCTACCGCCTCGTGCAGCTTCACGACCGCCATTCCGGCGATGGCCTCCAGTGAATCCAGCACCCGGCCGACGTTGACGGTACCGAGTCCGTAGGCATTGTTCTTGATGACCGCCATGATCGGTCGGCCGCCGACGCGCTGCGAAATCGCCTCGATGTTGTGCCGCAAGTTGCCCGTGTGCACCTCGACCCACGGATCGAACGACGAGTGCACGCCGTCGCTGGGAGGCGCTTGAGCCTGCGCGGGCGTGCCGAATGACAGCAGGCCGGGCGTGGCCGCCAGGGACCCCAGGAACGCTCGGCGTCCAGTCGTTTTCGTCGTCGGGTTCGCAGGTCCAATCTGGGTCATGGGTGACTCCTCGCATGAACGGCTCCGTCGGAAGCCATTCGAACCGAATGACCGGCGACTCACGCCGGACGACCAGTTGTGTCGACGAGAGTCATCAACTGCTCGGCGAGCACGTCGGCATGTTGTTACCGTTCGGGCGTTGCCGTCCACTCGCGAGCGAGCCTTTGCGCTTCGGCGAGTTGCGCTTCGGTCAGGCGTTCCGCCACGGCGTCGCGCAACGTCACCGCCTGCTCGCGTTCCTCGAAGGTCCCGGCGGCAGCAAGGTTGGCCCACATGTACGCGAGGACGTCATCCTGGGGGACGCCTCTACCGTTGGCGTACGCGGCCCCGAGGTAATACTGTGCTCGCGCGTGCCCCTGGGCGGCTGCTGATCGGTACCACTGCGCAGCTTCGACGTCGTCCTTCGAGACTCCGCTGCCGTTGGTGTATGCGGCGCCGAGGTTGTGCTGCGCGAAGGCGTCCCCCTGGTCGGCGGCCAAGCGGTACCACTTCACAGCTTCGGCGTCGTTCTCTGGCACGCCCTCGCCGTTGTCGTATGCGACGGCGAGGTTGTACTGCGCGAAGGCGTCCCCCAGATCGCCTGCCAAGCGGTACCACTTCACGGCTTCGGCGTCGTTCTCTGGGACGCCGTCGCCGTTGGCGTATTTGACGCCGAGGTTGTACTGCGCGACGACGACCCCCTGGTCGGCGGCCAGGCGATACCATCTCAGCGCTTCGGCGTCGTCTTTCGGAACGCCTCGACCTTCGTCGTACAGATGCCCCAGGTCACTCTGCGCGCTGGCATGCCCCTGGACGGCTGCCCGCCGAAACCACCGCCCGGCTTCGGCGGCGTCCTGCGGAGCGCCGTAGCCGTCGCGGTACATCACACCGAGGCTGTACTGCGCGTCAGCGTCGCCCCGTTCTGCCGATGCGCGCACAATCCCATCGTCGGCTGGCGAAGGGGCGTCGCTCGCGTCGGCGGGGGGCGAACCAACGGCGTTCCCACCCTGGTCCGTTCCTCCAGCTGTCGAGGCAACGGGCTCGGCCGGCCGCAGCACCACGTCTCCCAGCAACCCGTCGTAGACCGCCGGAAACTGCTCGCCGTTGCTGGCCATATAGACGGCTCGGCGTACCCGGCGGAACACCTCCGTCACCGTCAGCCCGGGTTCCTGCAGCGCCGCCAGCAGCTCCCGCGTGAACAAGCCTTGCCCACCGCCCGGGTTGTCGCTCGCGGTCTGCCCTGCTCCCGTCGCGAAGGCGATCAAGGTCCCTCGAGCCTCCATCAACGCAAGCCCACCGCCCGCCGCCCGTGTCCCGGCAAACGGGTTGTTCCGGCACGCGTCCAGTACGAGCATGGCCACTTTCGCTCCCGCCAACTCCCGCTGGACGTCGCTCACCCCTAGGCTCCCCAGCCGGATCGCACTCTCCGAGCTACCGTGGAAGTCCACCGGCACGAGGTAGTTCTCGTTTTCCACTTGTACCCCGTGTCCCGCGAAGTAGAAGAGGACCACGTCGGCCGGCCTCAGCCGCTCGGCCACTTGGGTCACCGCCGCGCTCAACTCCTGCTCAGTCCCGTTCTCCACCAGCTCGACGGCAAATCCGAGTTCCTCCAGAACGTCAGCCATCGCACGTGCGTCGTTCACCGCGTTGCGCAGCGGCGCCTCGCCGTAGGCATCATTGCCCACGACCAGGGCCACGCGGCGGCCTTCGGCCTCCCCCCGTCCGAGCGTCCGGAGCCCCTGCATCGCCTGCGCCGCGACGCCCGCCACGAGCAAGACTGAGAGCACCGCAGTCGGTCCGACACCGAGTCGACATCTGCTGCCGAACGGGGCGGTGACCGTGCACGGGCCGAGACGAGGGCCGGATTCAAGCGACATGGCTAGCTGTCAGGTGACCAGGCCCAGTGTAGCGCACCCGTGCGCCCGTGCGCCTCTGGGGGACAACGCGAGAGACCGGGGTGCTGGGGGCCAGCGTAATGAATACGGAATTATCACGGAATGCTTTGAAACGGACCTCACAACCCCTGACGGAGATCAATCGCGCCAGTGGGTCCATAGTGCGCCGGCTTGATCCTCCCGAGCGAAGCACTGTCACGCTGGGTCAAGATCCGCTCGGCTGAAGCCTTCGCGCTACATATTTCCTCGAAATCCGTGCTAATGCATTCCGTGATAATTCCGTGTTCATTCCGCAGCCTCCTCAGGCTAGCTCGAGCCGCGCCAGCAACTTGGCCAGGCCCTGCCGGGTCAGACCCAGCGTCGCCGCGGCTCGGCCCTGATGCCCACCGGCCCTGGCCATGGCCGCCCGCACGTGATGACGCTCGAACGTGCGGCGCGCCTCGTCGAGCGTTTCGGATCGTCCGGGTGCCTCCGGCGACGCGACCGCGCCCGCCACCGGCTCCGAGAGCCGCGACACCCCCACCCGCCCTCTGGGCGGCGCGGCGACGGCCAGGGCGGCCATCACGTTCTGGAGCTCCCGCACGTTGCCGGGCCAGTCGTACCGGGCGAGCGCCGCCAGCACGTCCGGGGTCAGTGTGGCTCGGCTCCCGAGCCTCCCGGTCGACTGGACCCAGAAGTGCGCTGCGAGCAGACCGATGTCCTCCACCCGGGCCCGCAGAGGCGGCACGAGCAAACGGATCACGTCGAGGCGGTACAGCAGGTCTCGGCGAAAGCGCCCCGCCGCCACGTCGGCCCAGAGGTCGCGATTCGTGGCCGCGACGAGGCGCACGTCGACCCTCCGGGTGAAGTTCTCTCCGACACGCCGAATCTCGCCCTCCTGCAGCGTCCGCAGCAGCTTGGCCTGCGCGCGGGCCGACAATTCCGACACCTCGTCGAGGAACAGGGTGCCGCCGCTGGCCTCCTCGAACAGCCCGACCCGCTCGTGGAACGCACCCGAAAAGGCGCCGCGCGCATGTCCGAACAGTTCGGCCTCGATGAGTTCGTCGTTCAGGGCCGCACAGTTGAGGGCGGCGAAACGCCGGTCGCGCCGCGGTCCCACCCGATGAATCGCCCGGGCGACGACCTCCTTCCCGCTGCCGCTCTCGCCCGTGACGAGTACCGGAAATGGCGCAGCCGCAGCCTTCGTCACTGCGGCTCGCATCTCCGCGGCACCCTGGCTCACGCCGAGGATCTCGAGGTCGTCGGGCCGTGGCGCCTGAACCGAGACGACGAGGCGGTCGAGTGCGATTCGCACCGAAGGTGCACACGCCGCAGCGGCCGTCGCGAGTAACGCCTCGACGCGAGGCCGGTCGGGCGACTGGTCAGGGCCCCACCGACAGGTGAGCGCAGCCACGACCTCTCCGCCATACCGCACGGGCGCTCCGGCCTCCAGGCCGTGTACGGATCGAGCGGGTGGTATCAGCAAGCCGGTCTCGGTCACGCGGCTGCCGATCTCCGATCGGCCCGGTCGGCCGCGGCCAGCTTCGGCAAGCATCTGGCCAGTCGGCGATCGGGCGACCAAGCTCACCGACGACGCGCGGAGACGCTCTCGCACGACGTCACAGACGCCGGTCAGCCGAGCCGGCTCGTCATCGGTCTCCTGGCACACGGCGAGGACCTCGATCAGCTCTTCGATGACATCCATGCACGGCACCTCGGCTGGGAGACCATCCAGCGCAACGACATCCTGATCCCGTACGGCTGCCCGTACCCGAGCCCTCCAGCCAACGGCATCGTCCGACTCCGGCATGGCGGCGGCCAGCGCACGGCAGATGCGCGCGCGGAGCAGAGCCGGTTGATGGCTGACGGCGCCTCGCGCCATCCGTGTAGCGGCCGCTCGCGCCGCCGGTCGCTCGCCGACGTGCAGCAGGCCCTCGACCAGCGTCAGGCGTAGCCGCCACGCGCGCTGGACACCGTGACCGAGTCGCGCGGCTCTGAGCCCTTCCGCCACGTGTGCCCGCAAGCCGCGCACGTTCCCGGCACGCGCCTCGACGTCGGCCACGACGGCGTGGCAGCTGCTCACTTCGAGGGGATCGGCACACTCGACGGCCGCTTCGAGCGCGGCCCAGCCCGTCCGTCCGGCGGTGGGCAGATCGAGTCGCGCGAGCGCCAGCCGCGCGCGCAGGCGCAGGCGAATCACCGCCTGGCACGCCGATGCCGGCTGCAGCCCGTCCACGAGCGCCGAGGCCTCGTCGTGCCTCCGCTGCCAGAACAGGCAACGCGCGAGGGCGAGCGACGCCTGGTCACGGACGTCGCCGTCGCCCGCCGCCTCGGCGACGTGCAGCGCCGACCGGAGCGTGGCCTCGGCCTCGCGCAACCGGCCGGCGTCCGTGGCTGCCAGACCGACGAACGTCTGGGCGGCGGCCGCCTCCGCGCTCCGGCGAGCCAGCCCGAACCGTCGGCCCGCTCCCCCGAATGCCTCGATCGCCTCCTCGACTCTCCCCCGCTCCAGCAAGAGTCGCCCCAGCGCGACGGCTGCCTCTGCCGCTCGAATTCGATCACCTCGTCGGTCGAGTCCACCGATCGCGTCGCGCAGGAGTCGATGTCCTGCAGCATGTCGGCCACCCCGCGACGCCTCCAAGGCTCGAGACACCTTGAGCCGGACCCGCACGGTGCGGGATGACGGACGCGCTGACTCGTAGACCTCGGACACCTCACGAACCCGCGCGGCCAGACCGCGACTCACGCTGCCCGCCGACCGAACGGGCAACGAGGCATCGGCGTGTCGTGCGGAATCGCCCGTGTCGACTGCCGAGCCGGCCACTATCAACTCGACACTTCGACCCGCCCACGACGCGCGCTCGCTGACTCGAGGCCTGAGAACGACATGGGGCCGTGCGCTGGCCCGCCCAAGGGCGAGCACCAGGCTGGCCACCCGATCCCGGACGACGGCGCGCGATGATTCGGACGCGGTCGGCGGATCGAACAGCGCCACGTGTCGCCCCATCAACGTACCGCTCAGCCATGGCCATCGCAGGAGTGCCGCCGCGGCTACCGCGACATATCCGTGCACGCGCGCGAGTCGCGCCGCCAGCAGCCAGGCCAGCTCGAGTAGCGCCGGCGTCGACGCCCGCAGATCGAGAGCCCGCACGCCGGTCGACCTGGTACCGTCCAGCAGCTCCGCCAGCTCTGCGGCGAGGCCATTCAGTTCCGCCGATGGCCGCCGCACGCTCTGCACGGTGGGTTCGAGGGACGGCCGGCCGCGCCGCCCGACGACGAGCTTCTCGACAATCTCGCGATCCTCGGGCAACGGATAGCCGGTTCGGTCGTCGATCAGCAGGTAGCGGCCGCCTGGCGGTCCGACGATTCGGCGGACATCGAGTCGTCCGGCAGATAGCCGACCGAGGTGAAGGCGGGCTGTCGCTCGAGCGAGCGTGCCGGACGCCGAGCGGCCGCCTCGCGGCGATGAAGTACAGGGAGGGCACGTGGCTTCGAAGCGCGACCCGGCGCTGGCGACCCCGTAGTCCACGAGACGTTCGATCGCCGGGTCCGCCAGGTCGAAGAGCGCTGCACATCGGGCGGCCCACTCGATCTCCACGACCGGAGGCGCGCGCGGCAGCAGTCGGAGCCCGACGGGCCGGAGCGTCGCGAGGTCCACGGGTCCAGTATTCGGTCCAGTATTCGGTCCACCATCCGGACCGGCATTCATACCGCCATTACTACCATCCTCGAGGAAGCGATCTGCAACGACACGCATCGTCTGTCAGGGCGTCTGACGCCTCGCCTTCGCCTCCATCGGGTGCAAGTTCCGGCCCATTCAGATACGGTAGCGAGCGCCCCGATGAACGCTGCGCGCGACGCACGTGGAGACCCGCGCGCACGGCGAAGCGTGAAAAAACTTCGTGTACAATCAGCTGTATTTATGTTGCGTTTTCTCACTGCCGGTGAGTCGCACGGCCAGGCGCTGGTGGGCATCCTCGAGGGTGTACCAGCCGGCCTAGCGATCGACGTCGACGCCATCACGAGCGACCTCCGACGACGACAAGGTGGCTACGGGCGAGGGAGGCGCATGGCCATCGAATCCGACCGTGCCGATCTGCTGTCCGGCGTCCGAGCCGGTGAGACCATCGGAGGTCCCATCGCCTTCATGATCGCCAACAAGGACTGGGAGAACTGGCAGCAGACCATGCACGTCGGGCCCGCGCCAGCCGTTGATGCGACGGGGCCGGAGCGTCCCGTCGTGTCGCGTCCTCGACCCGGTCACGCGGACCTTGCCGGCGCCCTCAAGTATCGGCGTGGCGACGTCCGAGATGTCCTCGAGCGCGCCAGCGCGCGCGAGACCGCCGCACGAGTGGCCGTGGGCGCGATCGCGCGTCAACTCCTCGCGCACTTCGATGTTCGCGTGAACAGCCATGTCGTGTCGATCGGCTCGGTCGCGATTGGTGATCCGCTGGCCGTCGCGTTCGAGCATGTCGAGGCGATACCGGCCGACTCACCCCTGCACTGCGTCGACACGGCGGTCGAGCAGGAGATGATCGCCGCCATCGACGCGGCGCGCGAGGCCGGCGACACGCTCGGAGGAGCGTTCGAGGTCATCGCGCGCGGCCTACCCATTGGTCTGGGCAGCTACGTCCACTGGGACCGGAAGCTCGATGGCCGACTCGCGCAGGCCCTCATGTCCATCCCGGCCATCAAGTCCGTCGGGATTGGACGCGGACAGGTGGCCGCAACACTGCCAGGCTCACGTGTCCATGACGAGATCGTCCTGGCCTCCCACCTCCCGGGTTCCGACCGAATCCGCGGCATCGTCCGTCCCACGAACAACGCGGGCGGACTCGAGGGCGGCGTGACCAACGGCGAAGACCTGCGCGTCACCGTCGCGATGAAACCCATCTCGACGCTCATGAAGCCTCTCCGCTCAGTGGACCTCGAGACCATGACGGAGTCCCCGGCGGCGATCGAGCGGAGCGACGTCTGCGCTGTCACCGCCGCCGCGGTCGTCGGGGAGGCGATGAGCTGTTTCGTCCTCGCCGATGCCTTCATCGAGAAGTTCGGTGGTGACTCGATCGCGGAGATCGAGCAGGCCGTGGCGACCGCGGCGGCGTACGCCGGCGATCGCCTCGGGCGGACGGACTGAGGCGCGATCCGTGCTTCGCGACATTCTGAAATACGGCGAAACGGACCTGCACCGGCCGGCGAGCCCCGTGGACGACATCACGGACGAGACGCGGACGCTCATCGACGACATGGTCGAGACGATGTACGCCGCGCCCGGGATTGGTCTGGCGGCCCCGCAGATCGGCGTTCCCCTCCGGATCTTCGTGGCCGATCTTTCGGTGGGGCAGGAGTCTGGCGACCTGGTCGTGATGGTCAATCCTGAACTCGTCGAGCGAGACGGCATGCAGATGGAGAACGAGGGCTGTCTGAGCGTGCCGGGGTTCGAGGCCACGGTCGTTCGACCCGGCAGGGCCGTCGTCCGCGGCCTCGACCGCAACGGACGGGAGCAAACAATCGAAGGATCGGGCCTGCTCGCCAGGGCCTTTCAGCACGAGTTGGACCATCTCGACGGTCGGCTGTTCGTCGACCGCTTGCGCGGCATCCAGCGTCAGATGATCGTCCGCAAGATCCGAAAGCTCCAGCGCAGCGCCCGATGGTGAACGTGGGTTCCGTCTCCGACCACGCCAGTATCATCTTCTTCGGAACGCCCACGTTCGCCGTTCCGACCCTCCGCCTCCTCATCGCGTCACCTCACCGCGTCGCGGCCGTCGTCACCCAGCCCGATCGGCCACGGGGTCGGGGCCACACGCTCTCGGCCCCGCCCGTCAAGACGCTGGCTCTGGCCCACGACATTCCCGTCCTTCAGCCGGAACGCCTGCGCGACGGTGAGTTTGCCGACCGCCTCGACGGGCTGGGCGCCGACCTCGGAATCGTGGCGGCGTATGGCAAGATTTTTCCTGAGCGATCGCTCCAGGCAACTCGGCTCGGCCTGATCAACGTGCACGCGTCGCTGCTGCCCCGTTATCGAGGTGCTGCACCCGTGCATCGCGCCGTGATGGCGGGCGAGTCCGAAACGGGCGTGACGATCATGCGGATCGTCCGTGAGCTCGACGCCGGCCCGATGATCGCTCGAGCGTCCCACGCAATCGGCCCCGACGACACCAGCGAGACGGTGGAGCATGCACTCGCGGAGCTGGGAGCCGGCCTCATGTTGGGGATGATGCCTCGGCTCCTCGACGGGTCGGCTCTCGACGATCCCCAAGACGAGACGCAGGCCACCTACGCCGCCCGGATCACGCGTGGGGACGGGCTGATCGACTGGTCGCGGCCTGCTCGCGCCATTCACGACCAGGTGCGTAGCCTCTATCCGTGGCCTCACGCCTACTCGCATCTCGACGGCACTCGCCACATCATCCTGCGAACGTCGGTGGCGTCATCCGTCGGCGGCGCCCAGCCTGGCGCCGTGCTCGACGCGCCCGACGGCCGCATCCTCGTCGCCGCGGGCGACCAGGCGATCGACATCCTGGAGTTGCAGCTCGATGGACGGCGGCCCACCAGCGCCCGCGCATTCCTCGCCGGGCATCGGCTACCGCCAGGCTCGCGCTTCGCATCGACGCAGGCGCGATGATCGCGGCGGCCCGCCTGGCAGCCTTCCAGGTTCTGATCCGTGTCGATACCGGAGGCGCCCATCTGCCCTCGGCCCTGGCGGAGGTCCGAGCCTCCCTGGTCGACGATCGCGATCAGGCACTGACCTCGGAGATCGCGATCGGCACGTTGCGATGGCAGGGCGAGCTCGACTACCTCATCGCTCGCGTCGCTCGCCGGCCCGTCGATCGGCTGGATCGCGAGGTGCTCGTGGCACTCCGGATGGCCGTTTACCAGTTGCGCCATCTCGACCGCGTTCCGGCACCCGCCATCGTCAGTGACGCCGTCGACCTCACGCGTCGAGCGGGCAAGACGAGCGCGGCCGCCTTCGTCAACGGGACACTGCGAACGTTGCAGCGGCAGCGGTCCTCGCTCGGGCTCCCGGCTCGACCGACGATGGACCCAACCAGCGGCCCCCCAGGCCAGTCACCCCCGTCACCCCAGTTACCCCAGACGCGCCACGAGGCAGCGCTCGACTACCTCAGCATCACGCTCTCGCACCCGCGCTGGCTCGCGCGACGCTGGTTGGGCCGCCTTGGCCTGGCCGAGGCCGAAGCGTGGGCGGAGTTCAACAACCGGGCGGCTCCGCTGACGCTACGAGTCAACCGTTTGTCGATCGACCGAGGCGAGCTCATCGCGAGGCTCGCGGCCGAAGGCGTCGAGGTCGAGCCGACTCGGTTCGCACCGGACGGCCTCGTGACGATTCGGGGCAACCCGCTATCCACGGCGCACGCGCAGGCCGACCTTTTCGTCGCCCAGGACGAGGCGTCGCAGCTCGTCGCCCACCTGACCGACGTCAAACCGGGCGAGATGGTGCTCGACGTCTGCGCCTCGCCGGGCGGCAAGACGACCGCCATGGCCGGCATGATGCGCGATCGGGGCCTGATCGCGGCGGCCGATGTCCGCCCGCGCCGCATCCGGCTGCTCCGAGACGCCGTGCGACGCTCGGGTGCCCGGTCCGTGCGGATCGTCCGATCCGACGCGACGCGCGCCGTGCCGTTTGCTCCGATTTTCGACTGCGTCCTCGTCGACGCGCCGTGCTCCGGTCTCGGGACGATTCGTCGGGAGCCGGATATCCGATGGCGACAGCGGGAGGCCGATCTGGCCGGTCTGGCGAGCCGGCAGCTGGCGATGCTCACACACGCCGCCGCCGCCACCGCGGCCGGCGGGCGGGTCGTGTATGCCACGTGCTCCAGCGAACCGGAGGAGAACGAGGAGGTCGTCGCCCGGTTCCTCGAATCACATCCCGGATTTCGGACCGTCACCGCTCGCCCGGAGGCACTCGACCTCTACGCGTTGATCGACGCCGCCGGCCACCTGCGCACCTCCCCGACCCGCCATGGACTCGAGGCCTTCTTTGGGGCGGTAATGCAACGCCGAGCCTGACCGTGCCTCTTCGGAACCTTGTGACAATGAAGGGGTTGTAGTACATTTCAGTGATCGCATGGCCTTCAGGACGCGCGTCTGGACCACCGGGAAAATCTTCGTCATCGGGGCTGGCCTCGTTGTCACCTACGTGGTCTTCGCGGCGGCCGCGATGCGGGTCGCGATCCGCAGCCAGGAGGTCACCGTCCCTGATCTCACGGGTAAGTCCGTCAACGAAGCGAGCGTGATTCTGGAGGAGTTCGGTCTGACCATGCGGATGGAAGAAGGGCGACGGCCGGACGCTGGCGTGCCGCTCGACCACATCATGGACCAGGATCCGGCCCCGCGGGTCACGGCGCGGCGGCAGCGGTCGGTCAAGGTCTGGGTGAGCGCAGGCCCACGAGCGGGTATCGTGCCCGCCCTGGTCGGACAGTCCGCCGAGACCGCACGGTCAAGTCTGCAGGGCGACGCCGTCCGCCTCGCGACGTTGTCGGAGATCAGGTCGACCAACTACCCACGCGACGCGGTGGTCGCACAGACACCGCCGGCCGACAGTCCCGCCGAGAGCGTGTCGCTCCTCGTCAATCGCGGCGAACGAGGCGCGACGTTCGTCATGCCGGACTTGATCGGCGTGAATGGTGAACAAGCCGCCGAGATCATGCGCAGCCGCGGGTTTCGGGTCACGGTGGTCGGCGACCATCCGTACCCGGGCGTGCCGTCAGGTGTCTTGCTGCGACAGTACCCACCGGCGGGCTTTCAGATCGCACCCGGCGAGCCCATCTCGCTCGAGGTGAGCCGATGAGCGTGCGACTGGCGCCGTCGATCCTGGCGGCCGATTTTGCAGCGCTCGGCCAGGCGGTGGCAGCCGTCGAACGTGGCGGCGCGGATCTCATTCACGTCGACGTGATGGACGGTCACTTCGTCCCCAACATCACGATCGGCCCACCTGTCGTCCGGTCGCTGAAACGCGTGGCTCGGGTGCCGCTCGACGTGCATCTCATGATCGCGGAGCCCGACCGCTACATCGAGGCGTTTGCCGAGGCCGGCGCGGCGATGCTGTCGGTCCACGTGGAGGCCGCGCCCCATCTCCATCGCACCCTGTCGCTGATCAAGAGCCTGGGCGTCAGAGCGGGCGCGGTTCTCAACCCAGCGACGCCGGTGGCGACGCTCGAGGACGTCGCCGGTGAGCTCGACTTCGTCCTCGTGATGTCGGTGAACCCAGGCTTCGGGGGCCAGACGTTCATCACCCGGAGCCTCGACAAGGTCCGGGCCGCGCGCGCCCTGCTCGACCGATGCGGCAGCGACGCGCCGGTAGAGATCGACGGCGGCATCGACCTCGATAACGTCGAGCGAGTCGTCGAAGCCGGCGTCGAGATCGTCGTCGCGGGCTCGGCACTCTTCGGATCGCCGGACCCGGAGCTGGCCGCCCGCGAGCTAAAACGAGCCGCGCTGGCGGCGGAGCGTGCCGAGGCGCCACATGGCCACTGAGCCGTCCACGATTCCGGCCCCTGCTGCGTCGCCCTCCGCGGTGTCGCACGTGCGCGTCCGTTACGCGGAAACGGACAAGATGAGCGTGGTCTATCACGCGAACTACCTGATCTGGTTCGAGGTCGGTCGGTGCGAGTTACTGCGCCAACTCGGCTGGAGCTATCGGGAGCTGGAGGCCGAGGGGGTCGCGCTTCCGGTCATCGAGGTCCAGTGCGAGTACCTCCAGCCGACGCGGTATGACGACGAACTGGCCGTGCGGGCCACGGGGCATCTCCTCTCGCCGGCGCGGATCGAGTTTCATTACGAGGTCTCACGACCCCTCGATGGCGTCGTGGCCGCGCTGGGCCGTACGGTCCATGCGTCGGTCAACCCGAGCGGGCGGCCCTGTCGGCTCCCCGATCGTATTCGGAACGCGCTCGCATGAAGGCACTCGTCACCGGCGCAGCCGGATTCATCGGATCCCATTTAGCAGGACGGCTGCTCGACCAGGGCGCCACGGTGACCGGTATCGACTGCTTCACCGACTACTATCCGCGCGCTCTGAAGGAGGCGAATCTCGCCACCGTGGCGGCCCGGCCCGGATTTTCGTTCGTGGAGGGCGCGCTCCAGACGACGGACCTGGCGGCGCTGCTCGACGGCGTGACGCACGTGTTCCACCTCGCGGCGCAGGCCGGGGTGCGAAAGAGCTGGGGTCGGGACTTCGCGGCCTATACGGTGAACAACATCGAGGCGACCCAGCGGCTGCTGGAGGCCACCGTCGGCCGGCCACTGGTCCGATTCGTGTACGCGACGAGCTCGTCGATCTACGGCGACGGCGTGACCATTCCGATGCGGGAGGACGCCGTACCTCAGCCGGTCTCGCCGTACGGGGTCACGAAGCTGGCCGCCGAACAGCTCGGCTACCTGTACCACGTCAGCAACGCGGTCCCCTTCACATCGCTCCGCTATTTCACGGTGTACGGCCCCCGGCAGCGGCGCGACATGGCGTTTCGTCGCTTCCTCCAGGCGGGCCTCGACGGCACGCCGATTCACCTCTACGGCGACGGCGAACAGACCCGAGATTTCACGTTCGTCGACGACGCCGTCGCCGCAACCATCGCGGCGGGCGAGCGCAGCGTGCCAGGACGCGTGTACAATGTTGGTGGAGGCTCACGCGTGTCGATCAACTCCGTGCTCGACCTGATCGGACGTATCGTGGAGCGGCGTCTCGACATCCGCCGCGAGCCGGCCCAGAAGGGTGATATGCGCGACACGTACGCCGATACCTCGCGCGCCAAGGCCGACCTCGGTTTCAACCCGAGCGTGACGCTCGACCAGGGCCTGCAAGCCGAACACGCCTGGCTGGCGACCCTGCCCGCATGAACGCCATGTCCGCCCCTCTTCTCGGTGCAGCGCGAGGCCCGCTGACGGGGCTCGGTCAGGGGCTGCTCATCGTGTTGGCCCTCGTGCAGCTGACAGCCTGTTCGCCAGAACCGACCCGGCTGCCGCCCGGCGCCGAGGCCGACCGGTTCCTTCTCGACCAGGGCAACGCGGAGCTCGAGGAAGAGGAGTGGATCCGAGCTCGGGAGTTCTTCCAGCAGCTGCTCGATAGCTACCCGCAGAGCTCGCACCGCATGGAGGCCAAGCTCGGCTTGGGCGACTCGTTCTTCGGCCGGGACTCGGCCGGGAACTACGTCGTGGCCTCGGCAGAATATCGGGAGTTCCTCACGTTCTATCCGTCCCATGAGAAGGCCGGCTATGCCCAGTATCGTTTGGGCCTGGCCGCCTTCAACCAGATGCGACGCGCCGAGCGAGACCAGACCCAAACGCGCCAGGCCATCACAGAGTTCGAGCTCTTCGTCGAGCGCTATCCCAACAACCCGCTCATGGAAGATGTGCAGGCCAGCTTACGGGAGGCGAAGGACCGACTGAGCGAGTCGGAATACCTCGTTGGTTACTTTTACTTCAGGCAGCGTTGGTACCCAGGAGCGATCACCCGCTTCAGGGCCATCATCGCCAACGACCCGGGCTTCACTGGGCGCGACGGCGTGTACTTCCACTTGGCCGAGGCGCTGCTCATCGCGCAGATGGGCGCCGAAGCACTCCCCTACTACGAGCGACTCATCAAGGAGTTCGAGCAGAGTGAGTATCTGGAGCAGGCATGGGCGCGCGTGGCGGAACTCAAGGCGGCACAGGATCAGCCCACGCGCTGACCTCGCGGCGCTGATTATCGCCGGGTTCGTCATGACCGGCGTCACGCTGAGTCACCCGACCGCCGCGGTCGCTCAACCCCTGGACTCGTCGCGCCCCGACTCCCCCCCGGGATTTCCACTCGGCGCGAGCGCCAGAGCCATCCTGTGCGGCCCGCGAGTCACCGATCGTCCATCCACCAGCACGATACGGCTCCTCCGGTCGGATGCAGGTCGGCTCCGACGCATGTATGCCCCCGACGACACGATCGTGGTCTCCGGCGGACGTGTCGATGGCATCGCCCCAGGCGACCTGTTCGTCGTCCGACGCCAGAGCCTGGATCGGCTCCAACCCTTCGAGACGCCCCTGCTCATGTCCGGTGTGCGGACGCTGGGCGTCGTCCAGATTCTCGCCGTGAACGACAGCTTGGCGACGGCCTACTCGGTGGAGATGTGCGACGGCTTCGTCGAGGGGGACTATCTCGAGCCCTTCATGGCCCCGGTGCCTCCGATCGCGCGGCGAGGCACCCCGGACCCTGACTATCAGAATGCAGGTCTGGTCCTGTTCGGCGATCTCAGCCGCCAGATCGCCTCGGCAGGCGAGATGATGGTCATCGATCGCGGCTCGGTCGACGCCGTGGTCGCGGGCCAGACGGTGACCGTGTTTCGCCAGGCGCTCGAGCTGGGTGGCCCCGTCGGCGAGGTGGCGCGGGCTATCGTAGTCGACGTGGCAGAATCGACGTCGACCATTCGCATCGAGGAATCGCGCGGTGCGGTGTTCGCCGGCGACCAGGTGGCGCTACACCCTACGCGCTGAACGAGCCCTCCCTCCCCGGCGGAGCATCCGAACGAATGCCGCACCTCAGCGGCCCGCGCTGCGCCGGCTTTTCGACTGCTTCTGCTCCACCATGCGCCGTCGGGCGTCGCCGATGTCGGCGACCTTGGGATTCAACAGGTGGTTGAATCGCCGGTAGTAGTCGATACCCGACACCAGCGCGGCCAGCATCACCACCCACAGCGCAATCTGCCCGAGCACAAAGAATTGCTGGAGGTGGTCGCGGCCAAGAATGAGCAGCAGGATCGCGACGACTTGCGCCGCCATCTTGAACTTGCCGAGCGGCGAGGCCGGAATCGTGACACCGCGGGTGTAGGCGATGCTTCGCAGGCCCGTCACGGCGAATTCTCGGCCGATGACGATCGCGACCATCCAGGCCGGGGCCAACCCCATCTGGACCAGCGAGATGAATGCGGCCAGGACCAGCAGCTTGTCCGCGATCGGGTCCATCATCTGGCCGAGCGCGGTCACCTGGTGACGTCGACGGGCCAGGTAGCCGTCGAGCCAGTCGGTCAGTGAGGCCACCGCGAAGATCGCCGCGCCCACCAGTTCCTTTCGGATCCCGAGGACGAGTCGCCCCTCGAATTTCGTGAGCAACACCACGACCAGGAGCGGGACCAAGAAGATCCGAACGATCGTGAGCGAATTGGGTAGGTTCAACGACCACATGGTTCGTCGCCGGATGGCGCCATTCTAGCGCGCTCGAGGGCCGCAGACAACCGGGGCCTCCAGTTCGCGTCGCGCCGTTCTGGAGTAAGATTGGCGGTTGTCATGAAGGCTATCCTGCTCGCCGGCGGCAAGGGCACCAGACTGCGCCCCCTCACCGTCCACACGCCGAAGCCGATCGTCCCGATTTTCGACCGGGCCTTTCTGCACTACCAGATCGACCTCCTGCGCAGCATGCCAGAGGTCGACGAGGTCATCCTGAGCCTGAACTACCAGCCCCGGCGCATCGAGGAGGTGTTCGGCGAAGGGCGCGACCTGGGCATCCGGATCCGGTACGTCGTCGAGCCCATACCGCTCGGGACGGCCGGGGCGGTGAAGTACGCCGAGGAGTTCCTGGATGATTCAGTCATCGTCTTCAACGGCGACGTGCTCACGGCCATCGACCTCCCGGCCGTCGTGAAGCTCCACCGGGAGCGCCGGGCCAAGGCGACGATCGTGCTCACCCCGGTCGAGAACCCCCGCGCGTACGGGCTCGTCGAGGCCGACGCGGACGGCAACGTGCGACAGTTTCTCGAGAAACCCGACCCGGACCAGATCTCCTGTAACACGATCAACGCTGGCATTTACGTCCTGGAGCCCGAGACGTTCGATCGGATCCCCAGCCACACGGCCTGGTCGATCGAGCGGAGCTACTTTCCGTCGCTCGTCGAGCGCGGCGAGACATTCATCGCCTACGTCTACGACGGCTACTGGATCGATATCGGAACGCCGGAGAAGTACCGGCAGGTCCATCGGGACATCATGGCTGGCACGTTCAGCGCTCCGCCATTCGTGGATGCGCCAGCCGACCACGTGTCGGTGGCGGCGGACGCCCGCATCGACGACGCGGCGACGCTGGAGGGACCCTGCTTCATCGATCGGGGCGTCGTCGTCAAGGCGGGCGCGCGGATCGGGCCACATAGCGTCCTCGGACGCCAATGCCACGTCGAGGAGGGCGCGACCGTCGAGGACGCGGTCGTGTGGCCAAATTCTCGGATCGGAACCGACGCCACGGTGACGGAGGCCGTCATCGGTCGCAACTGTCATATCGGTCGCGGCGCCACCGTGACGCCGGGGACCATTCTCGGCGACAAGTCCGTCGTGACCGACTTCAGCAGGACCTGATCGCATGACCATCGACCCCTCCGTGTTCAAGGCGTACGACATCCGCGGGCTCTATCCCGAGCAGCTCGACGAACCGCTGGCCCACGAGGCGGGTCGGGCGTTCGTCGCCTACCTGGCGGCACGTCGCATCGCCGTCGGACACGACATGCGGCTGTCCTCGCCGGCACTCGCGGCGGCCTTCATCGCGGGGGCCAGACGCCAGGGAGCCGACGTCGTCGACCTGGGCCTCATCGGCACCGACATGCTGTACTTCGCCGTCGCGCGGGACGGCTTCGACGGAGGTGCGGAGATCACCGCCTCGCACAATCCCAAGCAGTACAACGGGGTCAAGCTCGTTCGCCGGGAATCGTTGCCGCTGAGCGGCGATGCCGGACTCGGCGACATTCGGGACATGATCGCGGGCGACGCGATCCCTCCGGAGGCAAGCCAACCGGGTGAGCTCACGACGCTGGGGCTCCTGGATGACTACGTCGAACGGGTGATGACTTTCATCGACCCGTCGGTCATCAAGCCGTTCAAGGTCGTGCTGGATGCCGGCAGCGGCATGGCCGGCTTGGTCGCTCCGCCGCTGTTCGACCGACTGCCCTGCACGACGACGCGGATGTGCTTCGAGATCGACGGAGGCTTTCCCAATCACGAAGCGAATCCGCTGATCGAGGAGAACCGCCGCCACATCGTCGAGCGGGTGCTGGCCGAGCGGGCCGACGTCGGGATCGCCTGGGACGGCGACGCCGATCGCTGTTTCTTCATCGACGGCACCGGAGAGTTCGTGGCGGGTGACTTCGTCACCGCTCTGCTCGCCGAGGCCTTCCTGCTGAAGCACCCGGCCGCGAGGGTCGTCTACGACGTCCGGGCGAGCTACGCCGTGAAGGACACCGTCGCGCGGCTCGGCGGGAACGCCCTCATGAATCGCGTGGGACATGCGTTTTTCAAGAAGCGGATGCGCGACGAGGATGCGATCTTCGGGGGCGAGGTGACGGGCCACTATTACTTTCGCGATTACTACTTCGCCGACAACGGAATGATCCCGGCGCTGCTGATGCTGGAGCTCATGTCGAAGAAGGGCCAGACCCTGGCCGAGCTCCTCGCCCCGCTGCGGGAGAAGTACTTCATCTCGGGTGAGATGAACATCCGGATGAGCGACATGCGGGAGGTGCAAGGTCGCATCGACGTGCTGACGGACCGGTATCGAGACGGCACCGTGTACCATCTGGATGGCGTGTCGGTGGAGTTCCCCGACTGGCACTTTAACGTGCGCGCGTCGAATACCGAGCCACTGCTGCGCCTGAACCTCGAAGGCACGACGGCCAAGCTGATGACCGAGAAGCGCGACGAAGTGCTCTCGATCATGCGCGGTTGAGCCGGATCTTCCGGTCGCACAACCGGGACTTTGCTAGAATGGGCGCTGGCATTCGGCGGGCGGGAGTAACTCAGTGGTAGAGTCACAGCTTCCCAAGCTGTTGGTCGCGGGTTCGATCCCCGTCTCCCGCTCCAATTACACAACAACTTAGCGTGGGACTGAATCAGGTGGTAACGTTTTGGTGGTAACTTTCGTCACGGAACTTTGACGAAAGCTACCACACGCTCGTTGGTGCCGGACATAGAAAAAGGACACATGTTCACGCAGGAGATCCGGACAGGCATGCACCCTCGACTCGAACGGCACGACCCTGTTCTTGTGGTCCTCGCGACCCTCTGGCTATCGGCGTGCACCGAACCTGCGCGGCCCGTTCCGCTGGGTCCGGAGGTATCAACTCACTCCATCTGCCAGGCGGCCACCAGGCGCGTCGGCGATCGCATTCGAGTCAGAGGCCAGTTCGACGGTTTCGACTACGGCTCGCCGCCCCGGAGCATCTCGATCGTCTCGGATGAACTCTGCAACGACCACGGTGCCGGAATTGTCTTTGCGAAAGTGTGGAGCCGAACCGAGGAAGAGCGCGCATCCAACTTGAGGCCGGTCAACGGCCGACGTCAAAGGCCAGGCGACCCGGTGACCATGGAAGGCGTGATCACGCAGATCCGAGAAGGGCGATTCACCGACCTCGAAGACGCGATCATCGTTCGATGACTCAACCTCACGGCGGGATGCACGATCAGCGCGGCATTCGCCTGCTCCGAGACCGATAGCCCGCCCGCCACGCGTGGCGGCCACTCAGTGCACCTCGCCACCCCCTCGTCCCGTCCCCTCGATCGATCCCCAGCAGCCCGCAAGGTGACGATCACGTAGTAACTCCCCGGCACGGTGTCACGGATCTCGCGCCGGTAGACCGCCTGGTCAGACCGCACCGGGAGGACTGAGTCGCCGCTGGAGGCCCCCGAGTCCCACGTAATACACAGCTCTCGGTTGTCTGGGTGCGGCGGGACGTGGACGCGCAGTTCGACGGTGCGGCCAGCCATACACACGGTCGGGGTGACGGTCAGGGTGACGGGCGGCGTATCGACTGCGGCGATTCCGGTGCCGAGCGCGACGAGTGCGATGAGGACCGCGACTCGCGATGCCACTGCTCCAACTCTTCTTTCGATAATAACTTACTTGACACACACAACCTCTTGACGTAGAATACACACATGGACGCCAAGGAGATCAGCAAATACGGCCCGCAAACACTGCTTGAGGCGATTCGTTACTTTGGTGACAAGGACGTTACTCAGGCGTTTATTACCGCTCTCCGGTGGCCGAGTGGTAAGCCCACCTGTCCCCGCTGCGATGGCCGGAAAGTCAGCTACATCTCCACACGGCGCGTCTGGACCTGCCTCGGGTGCCGTAAGCAGTTCTCCGTCAAGGTGGGAACCATCTTCGAAGATTCCCCCATCGGCCTGGATAAGTGGCTCCCGGCGATGTGGATGGTCGCCAACTGCAAGAACGGCATCAGCAGCTACGAGCTGGCCCGTGCGCTCGGCGTCACCCAGAAGACCGCGTGGTTCATGACCCACCGGATTCGGCTCGCAATGCAGGCCGGGGACATCCGCAAGTTCAAGGGCCACGTCGAAGCTGACGAAACCTTCATCGGCGGCAAGGCCAGGAACATGCACGCCAGCCGGAAGGCCAAGCGTGGTATCCGAAAGGCCGCAGTCATGGGTCTAATGCAGCGGCACGGACCCAACGAGCAGCACTCCACTGTGAAGGCGATTATGGTGCCCAATGTTCGCCGTAGTCGGCTCGAAACCGAGATCGTGGAGTCGGTTGAGTTCGGTGCCGTCGTCTACACCGACGAACTGCCGTCCTACAACCAACTCGACGGGCCATACACCCATCGGGTCATCAAGCACGCCGAAAGCTACGCCAAGGGGCAAGTCCACACCAACGGTCTGGAGAACTTCTGGAGCCTCCTGAAGCGGTCTATCAAGGGTACTTATGTGAGCGTCGAGCCGTTTCATCTTTTCCGATACCTTGACGAGCAGGTCTACAAATTCAACAATCGCCTTGGAACCGACGCCGACCGCTTTGTTGGTCTCGTTCGCGCCGTCGTAGGTCGCCGCGTGACATTCGCCGAGTTGACTGGCGCGAATACGAGGCCAGCGTAAGACCCGGCAACTCCGGGGTAAACGTGATGCCGAAGCCAGACTTCAGCGAGAAGCTGAAGAACGAAGAGCCCGATCCAAAAGCGTTCAAGCGATTCGACCAATTCACCAAAGAGATCCTAAAGGTCTCCAAACAAGACGCCGAAGAGATCGACAAGACAGACTCCCGTTCGACTAGCTAGCCTGCGACCGCACGTTTGACCGCATTCACGAAGACACGTGTGTCCGCGAAGTAGTTAGGGAACGCGCTTTGCAGACCTTTCACGGACTGAACAGACACAAGCACAGCTTGCGCTGACTCGCTATTACTGATTCGCTTTTCTTCCTTCATGTATTCGTGCGATGCCATCTGGGCTTGATCCAGTTTGGTGGACGGATTAGTTAAGCTGCTGAGCCATTCATCTGTCGCTCGAACGCCGCCGGACTGAGCTGACCGAGCGTCGAGTGACGACGCTGTTGGTTATAGAACACTTCAATGTAGTCGAAGAGCTCCATCTTGGCTTCCCCGTGGCTCGCAAACTGCTCGCCGAGTTCACTCTTCACACTCGAGAAGAAACTCTCCATCACGGCGTTGTCCCAGCAGTTGCCGCGGCGGCTCATGCTGCAGACGATGCCGCGTGCGTCGAGGCGGGCCTGATAGGCCTCACTCGCGTACGTACAGCCCTGATCGGAATGATGCAGTAACCCGACGTCCGGGCAGCGGCGCTTGACAGCCATCTCGAGGGCCTTCAGGGTGAGATGGCGGTCGTTCACGGCACTCACGGCCCATCCGACAATGAACCGCGAGAACAAATCCAAGATCGCCGCCAGATACAACTTCCCGCTGCTGCCGATGACGAACTCGGTGGTGTCGCCGACCCACCGCTGGTTCGGCGCCGCCGCGTCGAACTGACGGGCGAGCAGGTTGTCGGCCACCGGCTGATCGTGCGCACTCATCGTCGTGACGGTGTACCGCTTCCGCACGCGCGCTTGCAGGCCCTCCTCCTGCATTAATCGCACGACCCGCTTGCGGCTGACGCGCTCGTCGTGGTCGATGAGGTCTTCGTGAATCCGTGGGCTGCCGTACCGATGCTTGCTCTGCTCGAACGCCGCGCGCACCAGCACCGTCAACCGGCGGTCCTCACGCGCATGCGCCGACTCCGGTCGCACGCACCACGCGTAAAACCCACTCCGCGTCACCTGCACGCATCGACACAGAATCGTGACCGTGTGCGAGGCCTTCTCCACCGCAATGAACCGGAATCTTACCGGCTCTGCTTCGCGAAGAAGGCCGTCGCTTTTTTTAGGATGTCACGCTCCTCTTGGAGAATACGATTCTCTTTCCGCAGGCGGGCCAACTCCTCCCGCTCCGCGGTGGTCAGGCCCGTCCTGCCGTGCGTGCGATCCGCCCGCGCCTGCTCGACCCAATTCCGGAGCGACGACTCCGTCAGGCCCAGGTCGCGCGCGGCGCTCGCGACGGTCTGTTCTTGGTCGAGGACCAACCGCACCGCACTCGCCTTGAAGTCGTCCGTGAAGCTCCGGCGCGGACGTCGGGATTGTGTGTCTGCCATGGTCGACATCGTATTCCCCTTTCGGAAGATGTCCACCAAAGCGGATCAAGCCCAATCGCCGTCTCTTCGTCCGTGAACGGTGTGATGTACAAGAGTTTCTCATCAGGACGCAAGGTTAGTAGGAATACTTGCGCGCCAGACTTCAGCGATGTCTGCATGTGTTTAATCGCCGCAGACCACCCCTGAAGCAGGCTAATAACCCGCAACTTCTCCGCGTAATGTCGAAGTTCGTCTGCGAGAACCTCCTTGCCAGGGGGTGTTCCAGGCACGAGCGGCTTGCCTTCTCTTGCCGCAATGTCGCTGCCCATTAGAGCGAAGAAACGCTTCCAGTCTTTCTTGCCACCGCCGGTTTTCAGCGACTGTCTACTAAACGTGTCAACAGTCTCAACGCCGGTAGCCCATGCGTGCTGAAGGCGCGACCGAAGCTGAACCTCAATTCGCAGGCCGATCCAGACTTTGTTTTGCTTGAGATTGCTCTTGTACTTACAGACAAAGTGTGCGCCTCGATAGCCGTCATCCTTTGGGTTTTGAATGTAGTCGTATTTCTTGTGATGAACTCGGTTACCGTATGTGGAGACCAAGCGGTCCAGGTGCTCGCTAGTAGCAACGACCGCACGACACCCTCCAATATCCTGCATCTGAGACAGGGCCATGTTCTCATTGTTGTGAAGCTTAGTTTTGATGGACTGTAGCCGCTTCAACCGTTGAGCAATAATCGCGTTGGTATCCACTCCTCTGGCTCTGCCGGTCAGGGTCATCCTCGACGCCAAGAGTGGGTAACTGTGAACCGATCGCCAGTTGTTGATGGTGTCAAACATCTGGTCGACGTCTAAAAAGTCCGCGTCGTACCAATGGTTCGCCACCAAGAGCCTGCCGGCCTTGTTGATTTCTTTCCGGCTGTAGTTAGGTTTTGCCCACGCCATATGCGGAAAAACCCCATCGGTAGGATAATCCTGCCGATGGGGCGTTGAGACCTCAGGGCAAAGAATACTCGGGCTAGCCATGTGAGTCAACTATATTATCACCCTTCTTTCCATGTCGGGGTATCCCGTCGACGCCCATCCGTTTCGCGAAACGCGCGCTGTGCGGGCGGCAGGTACTCGAGTCGCTCACGCGGCGGCTTCGTCGTTCGACCCATCCAACCAGTCGCGCAGAGACGCCAGGCTGTAGACCCAGTGCTCGAGCGCGAACTCGTGCTCCGCCGTCGCGCCGACTGACCTCGCCCAATCCGGAGTCATCAGCACTGCATCGCATCGCGCCAGAATCTCCCGATCGCCAGCGTCTTCATCGACCGAGAAGTTGTAGACCGAGCACGCGGTTCCTCTTCCCCATCTGGTCGGCTTGTGCTGCAGCGGCACGATGTGGTCGACCTCGGTGCCGGCCACCGTCAGGCCCTGGGCGGCGCAGTTCGGGCAGAGCGGCTGCTCGAGGCGCACGCGGTCTCGCAGGGTGCGGTAGCGGCAATGCGAGCGCGACAGTCACGTCAAGTCCTCCGCGAAGGCCGTCACCCGGCCCAGCCAGCCGGTGAGAAACCGTGCCTGCGTCGGGTCGCGCTGCACGATGCGCCCGATGCGTTCCGCGCGCACCTGAACGAGACGGGCATGCACACGCCGCGTGTCGCTCCCGTCGAGCGCAGCCCGCGTCTGAGGCCCCAGACGGCCGTCGATGGCGACGTGGGCGCCCGAGCGCCGCAAGGCCCGCTGCAGGTCCCGTACGGCCGTCCTGGGGCCGCTCAGCACGCCGTCGTCAACCACCTGGCCACGCAGCGGATCGGGGAGCGTCTCGAACCCGGGGTCGACCACGTAGCGCCGCTGGTAGATCTCCCGCGCGTCAGCGTCGGTCAGCGTCCGCACATCGTCGGCGGTCGCCGGACGGCCGCGCCAGGCGGCGAGCGTGCGCTGCGTGATGCCGTAGTTCGTCGGCCCGCCGCGGTCGGCGGCGTGGCTCACGTACCCGCCTTCACGTCGAAGCACGTCGTCCAGGATGCGGTCGATCGTCATCGTCATGCGGTGTCGCCCGTGAGGCGCGTCAGGATCGCCAGCCACTGCTGCATGTGCACGGGGTCGCTCAGGATGCCGCTGTGTCCGCCGGTGACCTCGAGGTTGCCCGTCGCGCCCTTGAGCTCGCGTGGGCCGAAGCGATTGCCGAGCCAGCGGAACCGCGACCGCCAGCCCCGCTCGCTATAGAGATGCGTCCACCGGCTGCACGCGCACGCGTCAGCGTAGACGGGCGCCATGTCGCGACGGACCGGCATATCCACCGTGATGATGTGCAGGGGCATTGGCTGCTCGTACCGCAACGCCTCGACCGCATACGCGACCACTTGCCCACCGTGGGAATGCGCGACCAGGGTGACGCCGCCGGCGAACTCCGTCCACCGCCGGAATATGAATTGGATCAGCTCGCGCGCGCCCTGCTTCCACGGGGCGTGACCGTCCTTCCACGGCCACGCCCGCTGCAGAAGCAGGCCACCGACATCGCCTGACCAGTAGCCGCGGTCGGGGGTCGTCGGGTCGCGGTCCTGCTCGACGCGCAGCAGACCGTGTTCGGCCATCAGCTGGTCGAACGGCGAGCCGCGGTGATACCAGTCCGGCCGGTCGTGCCGGCCGCGCCACGGCGCGCGCGTGCCCGCAATTGGGATGTAGTGCATCATGGCTCCCTCGGCCGTGGAGATGCGGCTACTCCCGCACGCTGAAGGTGCGGACGAGCCCAACGCTCCACGTCAGCCCTGGCCCAATCTCCGGGTCCAGCAGCGACCGCATCCCGGCCGCGGTCCGGACCCACGTGGCGCGGTCGACCCGGACGTCGATCCCGACCCGCCAATCCACGCGGGCCAGCAGGGCCAGTGCCTCCACCCGCGGGTTGTTGCTCGCGCCGACGAGCGCTTCGACGAACGGTCGGACCTGTCGACGGCTGCGCGCGCTGCACGTCACGCCCGCGAGCACGGCCGTCTCCTGCATCGGTTCGGCCCACCGGCTTCCGGTCACGTGCACCGTGCCCGCCAGACACGATCCCCTGGACGGGGCCACGCTCGCCGTCGCCCAGTAGCCTTTGATGGTGTCGCCGTGAGCGCGCAGCCCGCCGCCGAGCGTCATCTCCTGCGCGCTCGCCGGTAGGGCCGCCGTCAACCCGCCGACGACCGCCGCCGCCACGAGTCCGAGTCGCATCCGCATGAGTCCTCCCAGTGTCGGCGCCGTACACGACAAAAGCCCGCCACCCTGCGCGTTATGGCAGGATGCCGGGCTCCTCTACTTCGGCCGGCGCGAACGTTTGATTGTCGCCGCTCAGTTTACCGCATCTTGCCGAACACTGTTTCCGTCTCCGCGCTGATGATCACGGTCCGCGGCCACAGGTGCCCCCGCCGGAACGGCAGCTTGATCACCAGCATATCGAGATCGTCGCGGTCGTCGAGCTCGGTGTGCTGGGCGTCGAGTGCCTGGATCACCGCGGCCGTGATCGCCTCCGTGCGGGTCATCTCATCTCACCGAATGTACACGAATACGCCTTGCCATCCATCTATATTGTGCATACAATCTAGCTAGTTAATGACGGACACGCCGTATGAATGGGACGACGCCAAGCGGGACGCCAATCTGCGGAAGCACGGCGTCGACTTCGCGGCCATCGACGCCTTCGACTGGGACACGGCCGTCATCTACTCCGATACGCGCCACGACGAGCCGCGGTGGGTCGCCGTCGGCTTCATCGGCGACCGGCTGCACGTGGTGACGTGTACGGAGCGCGCGCCTCGACTGCGCATCATCAGCCTGCGCAAGGCCAATCGGCGAGAGGAAGCACGCCATGCCCAAGAGCACGCCCGATAACGACACCGAGAGGTCCTTTGAGGAGATCGCCGCGGCCGAGGGCGAGGAGACCGCCATCACCGCCGGTATCGCCGCCGACCCGGACACGGAGGAACTCGACGACGCCTGGTTTGCCAGCGCCCGGCCGGCGGCTGAGGTGTATCCCGAGATTGTCGCACGCCTCCGCCGCGGTCGCGGCACGCAGAAGGCCCCGCGCAAACAGCGCGTCACGGTTCGCCTCGATGCGGACATCATGGAGCGGTTACGCGCCGGCGGCCGTGGCTGGCAGACGCGCCTAAACGACACGCTGCGCCGCGCGCTGTTCGGATCGTGAACTGCCGTCGGTTGTTTCCCGACGGTGTGCAGCGTCCAGCTCCACTCCGTCATCGCTGCGGTGCGATCAGCGTGTAGCCTGGTTCGCACAATTCCGTGCGCTGCGCACGAGACAGTTTCGCCCATCGTTTCCGAATTGGATGTCGGGAGTATCCGCGTGCATCGAGCGGCCAGTCTGGACCGCAGGTGCGCCACTCTATAGCCCGCTTCCGGCGCGTGACGATGCGGTTGCCCGCAATAGGGGCAATCGATTTCCCAGCGCACGTTGCCTGGCCATGACCATGCCCCCAGTCTCTTTCGCGCCAGCACCCGTGGCGGCCGTCTCTTCATGCTGTCCGTCCTCCTCGCAGCCGCGCCGCTTCGATCTCCGCATCTGTCGTCACTCACGGCGGCAGCACTCCTCCCAGGTCCACAGCCGCGAACAGCGGCCCGCCGGTCTCGTAGCGCTCCGCCGTGGCCGCGATGCGCGCCTCGGCTATCTGGACGTACTCTGCCTCGCGCTCGATACCGATGAAGCGCAGCTGCTCCTGGATGCACGCGATCCCCGTCGTTCCCGAGCCGGCGAACGGGTCCAGCACGAGCCCGCCCGGCGGCGTGACGAGCCGCACGAGCCAGCGCATGAGCGCCAGCGGTTTCACGGTCGGATGTACGTTGCGCGCTCCGCTGGTGCGCCCGGCGCCGGCGCGCGGACTGCTGAGGCCGGCGCAGTCGCAGAAACCGGCTACGAACCGCTCCCTCTCCGGTACTCCAAGCCTTCCTGTCGCGTTGTTCCCCGGCACCCTTCAGATTGCCGACCAACAGCTTCCGGTCTACGTGCTCGATAACGGCAAGCGCGTGATCACGCAGCGGGAAGTCGTTCGATTACTCACTGATGGGAGCACAACGGGGGCTCTCGGTCGCTACCTGGGCGTTCCGAATTTGCGGTAGTGTCTCACTCTGCTTGAGCAGCCGGGACTAATCAGTCACCCGGCCCGGTCGGCGTCAGATCGGGGTCGGTCCGGAGGAGATTGCGGACGTTGCCGAGCTTGTCCTGCCATCGCTCACCACTGACGATCGGCACGAACTCGCCGTGCTCTGGACTGTGACGAAACGTGGCGCCCCCGCCCACTGCCGGGCCACGACGCATCCGCTCGGCTTGGAGCTGCGACTGGAGCGCGGCAGCACCATGGTGGCCACAGGCGTGTTCCGGCAGCCGGAGGAGCTGATCGCGCAGAGCCGGGTGTGGCGAGAGCTGTTTGAGAAGAAAGGGTGGAGGTCCGCGCCAGGTGGAACGCGGACGCCTTGAATCAGTGCCCCGCTCACTCGTCAGCGGCGGCTCGCGCCCGTCGAATCATGCGAGCCACCTCGTCGTTCTCGCGGATGCAGATGAACGAGATGCCTGGATGCTCCGACCGGTAGATCCGAAAGACCTCGTCTGCGAACGCCGGGCCAATCGATTCGACGCCCTGGAAATCCAGGACGACTTCCCGAAACTTCGAGAGCCGCGCGAGCACGCGCTTGGCTTGCGAGCGGGACACCAGCGGCTCGCCCGTCCCCATGAGGGTCAGGGCCAGCGTCGTACGATCGAACGTCGGTCGGTCGAGTTCGGTGGTGTATCGATCGAACACTTCGGTGAGGGTGTGCGTCGACAGCGGATTGATTTTCAGCGTCACGGCCGTGCCACGGTCGGGACCGCGACGGCCGCTATCGAGCAGCCAATCATCCGCTTCCCGAAGGTGGGCGAAGTACAGGCCGCCAGACATGATGGCGAACTCGTCGAAGACCTTCGACGTGAAGAACACGCCCTCGCCTGTGTGGCGATCCGGATCGGTGGTGAGTTTTCCTTTCGACAGTTCGAACACGGCCTCCCGGGGGTCCGCCAATCCGAGACTCGCTTGAATCTTGCGAAAGATGCCGACGCCATCGTCCATAATGGCGAGGACAACCTCTGCGGCCGTGCGCCGCAGCGTGACGCCAAGCATCGCGGCCTCGGAATGGTCGATCACGTTGTTCACCATCTCGGTGAAACCGTAGCGGCAGATGTCCCGGATGTTCGACCCGAGGTCGCCCAGCTCCGGAGCCACCCCCTGGAGCCAGAGCGCGTGCTCCTCCAGGTCGGGCGAGACTCGCGCCGACCACGTCTGCTCCGTTGGGACCAGTTCGTAGGTGCGCGCACGAGTCGTGCCCGTCGCGGCCAGTAGGCCATCCGTGCGCAACCGGCGCAGGTGCCGCCCAACCGCCTGGCGGCTGATCCCGAAGGCCTCAGCGGTCACGCGGGCGATGTCGTCGGAATGGTTGGAGACGTGGTCGAGGATGAACTGGCGCACCAGCTGCGCTCGTTCCAGCCGGTTCGGCGTCGGGTTCGCGTCAACCATCATGAGAGATATTGTAAACCAACAAACTGTCTGTTGTAAACATAAATATCAACATTGACAACATCTCCCACGGCAGGAGTGCGGGAGCGAGAGACAAGGTCAGTACACTCATCAACTCATTGCCGATAAAAGGCTTTAAGGTTTACGACGCTCTTCACAACACATGACCAAAAAACGGAAGTCTGCCCGCATCCTGCCGTTCACACGACCCGCGCCACCGCCGCCGAACGAGACGCCTCCGCCAGCTGTCCGCGTGCGGCAGACTGGGGTGGCCGCGACGCTCAGCGTCGACCTTGAGGAAATACTCGATCTCGTGAACCAGCTTGACGCCGATGAGCCCACGGACGAAGACTGAAACGACGAAGCGGCTCGCCACGGGCATCTACCAGACTTGGTGTGGCTACCGGGTGTTCTATCGGAACCACGGCCGGCTGCTCTCGCGACGCTTCGGCCCCGAAAAGTCGCTCGCGGATCTCAAGGCCTGGCGCGCGGCACAGATCGCCCGGAAGACGAAGGCGCATCGCGAACGCGGCACGCTCGTCGACGACGCGGCCCGCTACCTCACGACCGTCGCGGCGATGCCCTCCATCAAAGAGCGCCAGCGCGACCTCGACGCCTGGGTCGCCGTGCTGGGGCATCGCGCTCGAGCCTCCATTCGCCCGGAGGAGATTCGCGCGCAGCTCCACGCCTGGAAGATGCGCGGCGGGCCGCGTGGTCGCCCGCTCGCGGCCAGCACGATTAACCATCGCCGCACCGCGCTGTCGCACCTCTACACGGTGCTCGATGGAAAGTCGAGCGACAACCCCGTTCGCGACATTCCGACCTTCCGTGAACCACGCGCTTCGAAACGATTCGCCTCGCCGGAGGTTCTTGAGCGGGTCTTCGCCAAGATGGGGGACGGCGTCGTGCGGGCGCGGCTACTCGTCTTGTCGTGGACAGGTCTCCGGCCCTCAGAGCTCCTGCGGCTTCGGCCCGAGGATGTTGACCTCGAGCGACGCATTGTCTGGGTCCAGAAACCGAGCAAGGACGGCGAGCCGGGGCCACGCGCGCTGAGCGAACCCGCCTGTGACGCGTGGCTCGACTTCATCGCGAAGAACGCCTGGGGTCAACCGGGGAACCCCGGAGCGCCACACCCGTGGTGGCCAGCGAACGCGCGACGCACCCTTCACAAGGCCTGCGACGCAGCCGGTGTGCCGCGCATGCGCGTTTACGATCTACGGCATTCGGTTGGGCGCGGACTGCGTGTCTCCGGGGCCGACCTCGCTGACATCCAAGATCAACTCGGCCATGCCGACATCCGGACAACCCGCATCTATGCGGACACCGTCGTCGAGAAGCTCCGCGTCGCGGCGGATCAGTACGCCGACAGCCGTCTCGAAGCGCGCAGGACACTGAAGCGAGAGACGACGTCCGACTAGGGCAATCACGCTCCCACGGCAAGCGCCGTTGGCCCGACCCACTTATTTGCACGGTTGACGAGACCCACTGGCACCGGGGCAGTAACGTCCTTCGCAATGGCCCGGAGTGCGTCGAGCGTGTAGTCGTCAATCCCATCATTGGCCACGACCGCGAGACGCAGCAGCCGATCGGCCGCCGCGCCCATCGGCATCCGACCGTTCTCCCAGCGCGACACGGTTTCCGCCGTGGACCCCATCGCCGCCGCGAAATCAGACGCTGACCACTCCAGTCGCTTGCGTAGGAACCGAATCTCCGGCGGCGCCAGACGCGATCGCTTCTCCACAATCCCCTTTGCGATCAATCGATGCAACTCGTCGATGCGTGGGATCTCGACTTCCCACTCGCCGCAGTTTGGGCAGCGGCTCACGCGCACGTTCTTGAGCGTGACCGCGAGGCCCCCGGAGAGCCGATCGTACGGATACGTCTCTCGCCGCGTCTTCATCGCCGTTCCACATTGCAGGCACTTTGCCATTCGATTACTCCCTCCAGGCGCTCACCACAACTGCCGCCGTTTCCGACCGAAATGCCACCACCACGCACACATGGGGTGTCCGCACCGGGTACCGCCACGTGCCACCCTCGAACTCCCCAGGATCAACCTGGCCCGAGCGGAGCACCCGCGCGCAGTCATCGGCCGTCAGCTTCCGCTCCACCATCCGCGTCTCCACATGATGGGTAAACACCAGGCTGCCCGAGGCCACGATGTCACGAAGGAGCCGCTTGGCGTGCTGTGGTTCCAGCGGCTCCCTCAACATGAGGGAATTATATCATATCTTGATATAATATCAAGCCATGATATTTAGTCATGTCTTTCGCCGGGCTAATCAGCGGGGCGATGGGGGATTGCCTGCGCCTTTGGGTTCATTCGTCGCCTTGGAGTTCAGCGCGGATGTCTACAAGCGGCCGGGTCTTTCCAGCCGCGGCGTCGGTCAAACCCGTAGCACGCCCTTGACGTCCTCTTGATCCGACCCGTCCTCTAAGAGCTGCTGGATGCGCTGGTGGGAGAGCCCGAGGAGTGCCGCGTCTCGACGGCTGAGCTTCACGGCGCTCGTGGTCAACACCCTGGCTGCTCGTCGTGCGGCGCGACGGGCTGTCGCCTGCTCCTTGGCGACGCGATTGGTGGCCGCCTAGTACTCACGGATGGCCGCCCTGGCATCGGATGCGAGTCGGACGGAGTCCTGCAGGGTCGCCGTCTCGGCATCATCAACAAACAGGCTGAGGGCGTCTCGGATGCGTCGCCGGGTCTCTTCGATGGTGCGCCCCTGTGTGTGGCATCCGCGGACACCCTTCACGGATCCAACCCACCATCCGTCATCGTCACGTTCGTAGGCGACCACATACGATCCCTTGCCAACCATCCAACCACCTCGCGGCCCAAGCATATCGAAGAATCAGTCACACTGCCTATCTGGCTAGACGGTTAGGCCGTGGTGGTAACAGTAGGTGGTAACTTTCGCCCGGACTGACCCGGACTTCTCCGGACTCTGCTGGACCCTAACAGGCCCGTGAGTATTGAGAAATCTGCGTTTGGCGGGGCTTTTGCTTCCCCCTCAAAACAGCTTCCCAAGCTGTTGGTCGCGGGTTCGATCCCCGTCTCCCGCTCCATCTTTTCAACAACGTAGAGCTACACGGCATCTGGTGGCAACGAGTTGGCGGCAGCTTTCGCCACGCGTGCTTCGAATGTACGAGGAGGACGCCCTCATAGCGACGCTCCGCGGGCGGTCCACGGGCACTCATTCGGTCAACCCGCAATCTAGTTAGCCGCCACATTTCCTGCAGGAGATCAGCGTACTCTAGTACAAAATGCCGTTCATGCGATCCCGAACCCGGCCTCCACTGACGCTCGTCCTCGCTCTGCTCGCGTGCCTCACCCCCGTCGAGTCTCGCGTATCGCCGCCTGGGGCAACTGGCCAGCCTGGCGGACCGGCGCAAGATCCGGCCGTTCCGGTCGCCGGGCTCGCGGGCGTGTTCGCCCCAGGGGGGATCCTGAAGGACCGAAACGGCGACGACCGCGTTGACGACCTCGAGTTGAGCCTGGTCCTTCCAAATCAACCGGCGCCGGAAGATGTGGCTGCGGCGGTGGCACTGGCCGCACGATTCGGGCTGGAGTCCTCGGGCCTGAGCTTTCCCCTCGCCTTCCGGGCCGCTGATGTGGAACTCGACGATGGGGTCCCCAAGATCATCATCGGTGGTGGAAACGAGCTGCTGGGCCCTGACCTCCGCCAACGCCTCACCGATCTGCAAGAAGGTCATGGGCTGGTGACCGAGTGGAACGGCCATATCGTCGCGGCGGGTCGCGATGCGGCGGGAACCCAGGCGGCGGCCGAGGCCTTCGCGGCTCGCAGCCCGTATCTGTGGGAGGTGATCGGTCGCGACCAGGGCGAAACGTTCACACGGATCGCGTCGGACGTCACCGCCTTTCTGGTCGACGGAGGTGTCGACGTGGCGTCGGTGTCTTTCGACGAGCTGGTCTACGGTCAATCGGCTCGCGAGGTCGCTCGCGCCACGATCACGGCGACGGTCGGCAACGCCTCGGGTGCGCGCGGTCTCCTCGCCGACCTCGCCGCGCGCCATCTCCAGGGGCGCGACACCGACCGCCTCAGCTATTCCGGCGTCGCGGACCTGTCTCTCCGCCTGGTCGACGAGCGTACGACTGAGGAGCTCGTGCTCCCACGCAACGGTATCCCCCAGCGACTCCTGACACCGCCCCGGCGCAAGCCGACACGCTTCGAAACGGCGGCGCCGAGTGCCACTCCGGGGTCGCCCGCCCCTCGTCGGACCGGCCGCCAGTTCGATCTCTCCGAAATCTTCGCCACTGGAGCGGGTCTGTTCGAGGACGATGATGACGACCGGATTCCGGAAAACGTCGACACGATGATTGTGTTTCCGGCCGTGACACCAGACGAGGAACTGGCATCGGGCATCGGGGTGACGCAGCTGGCCGCCAGGTTGGGCCTCGAGTCGACGGGCCTGTCATTCCCCTTGTTCGGTTTCGACCGCGAACTCGAACAGCCCGACGAGGAGACTCGGCCGCTCGTGCTGGTGGGTCGGCACAACCGCTGGATCGACGAGCTCGACCGCCTGGGCAAACTGCGCGGCGACCCGCTCGGGTCCGGCGTCGGACGGATCGAGGCCGTGCCAGACGCGTTCGGAGGCAATTCGGCGCTTGTCGTGACCGGAGGAGATGCGGCAGGCGAGGAGGCCGCCGCGGACCACCTCTCGCGTCGGCTTCCCTACGTGTGGGACACCGGCAAGGGCCAGACGTCGCTCGGCGACGCGCGCGAGTCGGTCCGCAAGCTCCTCGAGGGACGGACGACCGCGGCCCAGGCGGCACTCGCGGTCGAGGAGCTCGAGGATATTCTCGATCAGGTCGAGGATCTGGATCTCGAGCGGCTCGAGGTCAAGGCCTACTTCGAGGAGGCCTCGGCGGAGTTCGACGAATGGGCCACAGGCGAGATCACCGAGCGTGTCCATGCTGCCGCCCTCAGGGTGTCGAGCCAGAAGCGCCTCGATCCCGTGGAGGTCTTCACCGAAGCTCCCGAATTGACCTGGGAGGTGGACGCCTTCCGCCAGCGTTTTCGTGAGCAGGTGATTCCGCAGATCGCTCCTGGCAACCGGGTCTCCGTGGAGCTTCGGGTCAGCGAGGCGCCAGAGCTTCGGCTGGATCTGGCCAACGAGATCAGGTCAGCCATCGAGGCCGAAGGGGGGGTGCCCGAATCGGTCGTGGTGCTGTCGGCCTACAAGCAGGGGCTGTCCTGGCTCATGGATCAGATCGTGCCTCAGCTGCGCACGCTGCCCGTCGCGACAGTGACCATCGGCTGGAAGCCGGCTGCGGTCGACACGTCGCTGGACTGGCGGTTCTTCAACGAGCCGACCCGCTGGCTGAACGAGCTCTATCCCGCCGACGATGTCCTGGCCAAGGAGCTCAGGCTTCCGCTCGATGCCTTCACCTTCGCGGCCGAAGAGACCGGAAGCGACACCTACTCCCTGACCGCCCGTGACGCGGCGGGTCGTGTCCTGTTGGAGGACGGGTTCTCTCCGGCCGTGTATCAGCGTCCGTATCTCGAGGCCTTCCCCGACACCAAGGTGGACGTGACCACCGGCTGGATCCGTGCGACCGTCGATGGCGCAAGCCTCGTCGACGAGAGGCTGCCGACCGACCTCGATCGGATCTGGGATCACTACCAGCACTCGACGCTCGCGCAGGTGCACGACCACGTCAAGTCGACGACAGGCGGGAAGCCGACGAGCGACAAGGCCCCGTTTTTTCACACACTGCGGGTGGAGGTCCAGGCGTCCGAGCCGGATTTCAAGCTCGGCATCGACGAGGAGCACGTGTCCAGCCTCGAGTCCCTGCACGACTCGGTCTACTTCGACACCATGGACTTCTTCTACGAGGTCGTGGAATCAGCGGCCGACAACGACGCCGTGGCGCCCCGGTCGCTCGCCGCCGGCAACATCCTGCCATGGATCCATCCCGAGCGTCGCGGCCAGGCGCCCAGTGTGTCCATGTCGTACGCCGGTTTCGCGTCGAAGGAGTCGAAGCTCGTCGTGACGTATCAAGAATCAGGAGAGGACGAGCAGACGATCACGCGGTCTCTGTCGCCTGAGACGGTGCCCAGGCCGTACGTGTATCTTGTCGAGGTCGACGCCGACGGAGACGCGCTCTCGCAGCTGGGGCTCGTGATCCGCCTCGACACCACCGAGCCACTTCGACGGCTGTCAACGCTGGTCGACAATCTGACTCGCCTCCACGAGTCTGGACTCTTCGAAGAGGCGCTCGGGTTCCAGGGGGTGGAGCAGGTGGCGGTCCGGCTGGAGGCGCCAGGCGCCATTCGAACCCGCACCTATCGCACCGAACCGCGTGCGAACGACGCACCGACGCCAGCCGCACATCCTGGCGGCCAGCTCGTGACGTGGGACCACGTCATCAGCCCGGAGGAGAGCGAGCAGATCGCGCACACGTTGGGGACGACGCCCAACGTGACCACCTACGTCGCGGGTCACTCGTATCAGGGGCGACCGGTGTCGGTGATGGAGATCACACTCCCGATGCAGGCCGACCTGATCTCGCAGGCCAAGATGAGTGCCTGGAAGCCCGTGCTCTCCATTGTTGGCCGGCAGCACGCCAACGAGGTGTCGTCGACGTCTCACATCCTGCGTCTGGCCGAGCTGCTCGCCACCGATCCCAGCTACGAGGCCTTCCTGCGAAAGATGAACGTCGTCGTGCAGCCAGTCGTCAACCCGGACGGCGCCGCGCTGGCGCTCGAATTGCAGAAGCTGACGCCCACGCACTGCCTGCACGCAGGACGCTACAGCGCCCTCGGTCCCGATGTACCTGGCCAGTCGAGCAACCCCGATACGCTGATCACCGAGGCACTCGTCCTTCGCGAGATCAACGACATGTGGGTTCCCGACGTGCGGCTCAACCCACACGGCTACCCGTCACACGAATGGGTGCAGCACTTTGCGAACTACAACCCGAAGTCGTTCCGGTCGTACTGGATTCCGCGTGGATGGTATACGAGCGCGCGTGCGCCCGAGCATCCCCAACTCGAGGCGTATCGAGCCGTCGCCCTCGAGATGCAGACTCGGATCGCCGCGGAGGTGTCACGCGACCCCGAGGTTCGTGCCACCAACGCGCGGATCTACGACCGATACGACCGGTGGGCCATCCGGTGGCAGCCTCACGTCTACCGCCTCGAGATTCAGAACGGCACGGCCATCTACGCCAGCCGACGGTCCGGCACGGTGAGGCGGCCGACCGGCCGGCCGAGCACCCTCGCGTTCTCCGGCAGCACCGAAGCCATGGACGAAACGGCGCACGGGCCGTGGCTCGACCTGGTCACCCGCATGGGCTTCGGCTACCTCATGGCGGCGGTCAACTTCCTCGACCAGGCCGAGTACGAGCTCTATCGGCTGGAGGAGGAACGTCAGGGACGGGTGTATCTGGCTGTCCTGCGTCCGCGGCCGGTCAGGCCGGGTGGGACGCTCGGAGACCGATGAGCGGCACGAACCCAGGGGCTCGACGGCGCCGTTCGACCATGAGCCCCAGCCCAGGTCGCCGGATCAGTCGAGGATCAGTAATGAAGCAGTCCCGGATCAGTGTTGAATCGACCAGGTCACGGGCCTTTTGGTATACTTTATGGAGTTCGGTATACCACATGCTGTCCTCATAGGAGATTGGGAAATGCTTCAACGTATTCATCTGCGAGTCATCGTGCTGGCCACCACGGCCGTATTCCTGACGCTGGCTGGTACCGCAGCGGCCCAGGGGGTCATGTTTGGCAGGGTGACGAACGAGAACGGCGTGGGCCTCGAGGGCGTCAAAGTTTCGGCCGAGAGCGAGTCGGACCCGAGGCCACGAACGGCGACAACCAATGACAAGGGCGAGTTCACGGTCGTCGGCCTGAGAACCGGAGCGTGGTACCTGACCTTCGAGGCCGACGGGTACTTGCCGGCCACGGCAGGCCAGCAAGTCTCCGGCCTGTCGAAGCCCACGGCCATCAACGTCCAGCTGGAGCCAGGCATGACGTTCGGCGAGGGTGATGTCGTCGACTCGGCCGAGGTCAAGGCTGAACTGGACGAGGCCGAAGCCCTGGCGAGCATGGGCGATCACGCCGGAGCCCTCGCGGCATACGAAGCGCTATCGGAGAAGCTTCCGGAACTCACGGCCATTCGGGTCCAGATAGCCAGCCTCTACAACGACATGCGCGAGCACGACAAGGCGCTTGCCGAGCTGGACGGAGTCCTGGTCGTTGAACCGGGCAACGCGCGTGCCAAGATGGCCCGAGCCACGACCCTCCTGTTGAAAGGCGACGTAGAGGCCGCCGAGGCAGCCCTGACAGAGATCGCGGCCGCAGGCGGCGGCTCGGCCGAGACCTACTTCAACCTGGGCGAGGTGCTGTTCTCGCAAGGCAACGCCGAGGGTGCATCCGGCTACTACGAGAAGGCCGCGGCAGCCAACCCGACGTGGGGCAGGCCGCTCTTCAAGCTCGCGCTCGTGGCCCTCAACAAGGGGGACATGGAGACCGCCGCGTCCCACCTCGAGAAGGTGATCGAGGTGGAACCGAATTCGGAAGATGCGGGCTCGGCCAGGCTGATGCTGGAACAGATCAAGCCTCAGTAGCGTCCAGGTGGGCCGCGCCCGTCTGCGCCCGGGCCTGATTCACGAGGCCGGCACCATGTGCCGGCCTTTTTTTTGGGGGGTCGGTGCGACGCGACCATCGGGCCGCACCGCCTGCCCTCTCACCTCCCGGTCCGCTCGCAACCGAACGGCACAGGCGCGCGTCGTAGAACCATGACCCCACGATTCGGCGTAGGTCTTCTGACCGTGGGCCTGCTGGCGAGCCTCGGCTCCGTCGCTGCGATGCCCCAGGCGGCGCCAGAGGCGACGCAGAAGGAGCATCCGAACCTGCAGCTCTTCTTCGACGCCGTGGTCCCAGACGGCGACGCCGCCGATGCGGCACTCGACCAGATCGCCGCCGACTGGAGAGACGGTTATGCCGCCATCGTCTGGGACCTGTTGCAGTTCGTGAGCCCGCCGAGCCGCCGCGCGGCGCCCGGGCAGCCTGGCGCCGATGTGTGGCGGCGGCTGGTCAGGTTTCTCGAGAAGCAGACCGGTCAGCGATTCGGCAACGACATGGAAGACTGGCACCAGTGGCTCTGGAGCCAGCCGTACGATCCGCATCCCGATTACGCGGAGTTCAAGGGCATCTGGTACGGCGAGATCGATCCCCGATTCCGCCACTTCTTCCCCCCCAACGTTCGGGCGCTGATCCGACTCGACGAAGTGGACTGGGGCGGCGTCGGGGTCAACGGCATCCCACCGCTCGAGTACCCCGAGCACGTCCCGGCCGCGGACGCGGACTACCTGGACGACGACAATCTCATATTCGGGATCTCGGTCGAGGGCGAGACGCGAGCCTATCCGAAGCGGATCCTCGCGTGGCACGAATTGGCGCTCGATCGCATCGGTGGCGTCGAGCTCACGATCGTCTACTGCACGCTGTGCGGCATCGTGGTGCCGTACGACAGCGTCGTCGATGGGCGGCACCTCACCTTCGGGACGAGCGGCTTTCTGTATCGCTCGAACAAGGTCATGTTCGACCACGAGACCAACAGCCTCTGGAACACCTTCGAGGGAAAGCCAGTCGTCGGCGAACTGGCCGACAGTGGGCTCAGGCTCACCCCACGGTCCGTGGTGACCACGACCTGGGGCGAATGGCGCGTCGCGCATCCCGAGACTACCGTGCTGTCGCTCGAGACGGGCCACGAACGCGACTACTCGGAAGGAGCCGCCTACAAGGAGTACTTCTCCACCGACGCCCTCATGTTTCCGGTGCCGTTCGATGACGATCGGCTCAAGAACAAGGACGAGGTGGTCGTGATGTTGCTATCAGATGCCACCTCCGACGTGCGGCACCCGCTGGCCGTCGCCGTGAAGTCGCTCGACAGGACTCCGGTGCTGCACATCGAAGAGCAGGGACATTCGCTCGTCGTGGTGACGAGCGAGAGCGGGGCGAACCGCGTCTACGAGGTGGGCGACCGCCGCTTTGCCGACGACCACGACGAGGATCGTATCGCCGATAGCTCGGGGCGCACCTGGGACATCACGGAGGGCGCGCTCGTGGCGCAAGACGACCCCGCTGCGCGGCTCGAGCGGGTGCCCGCACAGCGCGCCTTCTGGTTCGGCTGGCACGCGCAGTTTCCGAACACCCGCCTGGTTCAGTAAGGTCCCAATGACGGCCTAGTGCCCCAGGTCTCGCGGCGTGCCGGCCGGCCGAACGCGGAACGGGACCTGTTTGACGATCAGCTCGTCGGCCTTCAGTCGAGATCGCGCCTCCACCTTCAGGACATACAGGCCTGGGCTCAAGCCCTGCAATGGAATCGTGGCACTGTGGCCGTAGCCTCCCGGCTTCCCAGCCAGGTCCGAGCTGTCACGCACCTCGTCGGCTCCAAAGATGACCGTGCCCTCGGTCGAGAGTACCGAGGTCGAGATGTCCACCTTGTGGGGCTTCTTCACCTCGTTGTCGTAGACGTCGACGAACAGTGAGATCTGATCGTCGGCTGCGAAGACGCGATCCGTCGTTGGCGGTCCCGGCAGCAACGGCTTCAGCTTCTCGTCCGGCCTGGCCGTCGGCGTTCCCGCCGTCGACTCGATGGTGGTGAGGATGATGTCGCTCATCGACAACGACGCCTTCGAGAAGTCGGGGACGTCCAGATCCTTGAAGACGCTCCCGATGCGACCACCGCCCGTCTCACGACCAGCGACTCGTAGCTGATAGCGGCCGGGCTTGAGGTCGAGTCTCGACATCAGCCGAATGCCACCTTGCCGGACGAGCCCATACGCGTCCGCTCCGAGCGCCATGTCGATGTTCTGATGATCGCCGCCACGAATCTTGCCGTCGTCGTCGAGCACCATGACCGACAGCTCGATCGCGGTGGCGTACTTGCCGTCGGTCTCGACGAAGCCGAGGCTCGACCCGGCCAGCTGGACGGTGACCGACACCGACGCGTTCGGTCGATCGCCCTTGAACGACGCCGTCGTCGCCGCCATCGTGAGGCCGGCGACCTGCAACGGATTGTTGAGGACCTCTCGCAGCTCGCTCGACGCGTTCTCGATCTCGAGGAGCTCGGCGTCCTTCGGCTTCCCGGACGGGGCCATGTAGCCGTTACGGGCGCGCACGTTCAGGTCGGGTTGCTTCAACCGAACCTCGATCTCGCGAAAGGACCCATCCCGTCGGTCGTTCTTGGCGTAGTACCCGAGGATGTAGTACGAGCTGTTGTCCTCGACGATCGTCTTGAACGCCGCACCGAGGTCGTTCGAATTGACGAACGCCAGTCCCCCGGTTTCCTCCGAGAGGACGCGCAGGCTGTCCTGCGCCACCCGCACCTCGTCAGCGAAGGTGCGAGGCGAGATGTCGATGACCGTCGGGTACGCCGTCGGTGCCTGCATCTCGATGCTGTCCTCGAGCCCCGACGTGAGGCCTCGCGGGTCAACCGAGTAGATCGCGACATTGCCACGGGTCGCCGCGGCCATCACATCGCGAATCTCTTCCCTGACCACTGACGTGAAGGCGTTGTTCGAGTAGCCGTAGATGTCGTAGTCGATGCCCTCACTGATGAGCAAGACGGTCTTGCGGCGCCCTCGAACGTTGGTCAAGAGTTCGGCCGAGGCCCGCAACGTGCGCAGCATGGACTCGGCCTGGGTGCCGCGCTGCAGATCCAACGGGTCGAGCACGTCGGAGCCGGCGGTGGCGGAGTCCTCGATCCGTCCGAACGCCTCCCTGACCTGATCGTCACGATTCACCCGGGTCAGCGTGTTGTACCGGTCTTGTCGCTCGAGAGCCGACGACCGAAGCTTCCTGCCCACGAACTTGTCGACGGAGGCCAGGAGCCGATGTCGACTGTTCGTGAATTCCTGACTGACGTCGGATCGGCCGCTGGTGTGGATGATGGCGACCTGATCGTTGGTGCCCACCTCGTTCTCGATGAACTCGCGCGCGGCGGTCTTGACCAGTGACGTCCGTAGCGCTGCCGTGTGGAGGTCGTCCAGCAGAATCATGTACAGACGCCCGTCATACTCGCGGGCGTTGGTCTGGACATCCTCCTCGATCGGCGCGTCGGCAAACAGCGGCCGCTCTGCCTTCTCGATCGGGATAGTGACCTGACTGAAATTCGTCACGTCCTGTGGCTCGCCGTCCTCGAAGATCTCGAAGTCGTCGATCGTCAGCCCAGGTACAAAGTTGCCGTCATCGTCCGTCACGATGGCGTCAACCTCGACGAAGTTGACCTCCGCACGAAACGTGACGCGCGACTGATCCTCCGGCGGCTGCTGACCGACCAGCACGGGTCCGAGCAACGCCAAGATCGTCGGAAGCAGAAGAAATCGTTGTCTCATAGCTATCACTTGCCGTTCTGGCCCGGTCGCCAGTCCCACGACCGGCCAAGAGACCGCCATACCACCCCTCGGCGTCTGGCGAGCCGTCGGTTCAGGCAGGCACCCCGTCCACGCGAGTACCTCATTATACCTCCGGGCGGGGCCAAGGACCGGTACGGTCCCGGCATGGTCCCGGCACGGTCCCGGCCACCCGAGTTCTCGACGACGCACCCCTGATTGCCCGGTCGGACTACAATTGAGGGAGTCATCGATCGCCCGGGGGGACATCCATCGCCGGGAACAGGGATCGGGGGTTCAGGTGCATCACATCCAGCTCGCCCTGCTTCGCGCATCGTGTTCTGTGGTCTGCCTCGTGACGGTCGGATCCGTCGCCAGCGCCCAGACCGCGGCCGAGAAGCGGACGCTGAACCGAGATCAGCGCGAGGAGGTCCGCCACCTGACGGATATGGTCGAGGAAGTCGAGACCACCGACCTGCCGGGCGGAGACGCCTGGCTGAAGTGGGATGGCCACTTCCTGAAGGGTCCCGACGACAAGACGTACGTGCCGTTCACCGTGACCATCGACGAGGCACCAACTGGCTTCGGATCGGTCGGCATCTACATCAAGGTGCAGGAGCCGCCCACCGAGCTGGACGACAACAAGATCAAATCAGACGACCTCACTGGCACGTCGCCAGGAGAACTCCCGATCAACGTGCCCGAACAGCAGTTCGCCGGCAGGGGAGTACCGACGGCAGCCACCGCGGCCGCCAATCTGGTGATGCTCGAGGCGACCCTGGGCAAGGAAGGTCCCAAGCCTCCGCCGTTCGAGGACGTACATTTCGCCGAGCCGAGCCGCATCGACGACACGGACGCGCGGATCGTCCAGCGCGCCATGGCCATCGAACCTGGCACCTACGACCTGTACGTGGCCGTCCGCGAATTCGGGGACGACGACGCCCGCGATGACGGCCCCCGGGGCGCGGTCCTCAAGCGACGCCTGGTCGTGCCGAACATGTCTGGCAATACCCTGACGACGAGCAGCATCATGCTGACCGACGGCGTACGCGTGCTCGACGCGCCGTACTCGGCCAAGGACCAGGTCGAGCATCCCTACGCCCTGGGCAACGTCGAGGTCGCGCCAGTCGGTAGCGTCCGGTTCAGTCAGGACGAGGAGCTCGCCCTCTTCTTCTTGATGTACAACATGGCGAGCACGGACGGCGTCCCTGATGTCTCGGTTCGATATCGATTCTACAGGGCGGGTCTCACCGACGAGCTTACGAGCGCAGGTCAGCCCATGGACCTGAATGCCGACACCCTGCCAGCGGGCTTCAACCTCGATGCGGTGGGGAATCAACTCCCGATCACCTATGCGGTTCCGCTGACGACGTTCACGCCCGGACCGTACAAGCTAGAGGTCCTGGTTGGCGACAACATTGCCGACACGCGCGTCACGCGAACCGTCACGTTCATCGTCGAAGGTGAGAGCGACTGAGCAGCGCGCCGACCGGCGGACCCCCATGAGTGGCGACACGCGACGAGTGTTCGGTCGGAGGAGGCCGAGGTTCAGGCGCGGAGCTCTTGTGGGTATCCTGCTCACGATGGTTGTCGTGGCCCTCCTTGGCAGTTTCCGGCCCGGACGCACGGCGGCCTCGCACGGCCCTCAGGCGTCCGCGTCGAGTCTGGCGCGGCAGGCATCGGACCCCGCCCTGCCCGAAGGCTTCATCGGCATCGAGGCCTGCGCAGCGTGTCACCCGGATCAATTCCAGACCTTCATCGACACGCCCCACCACCTCGCGTCACGGATCGCCGACGCCGACTCGATCGCGGGGCGATTCTCTCCGGCCGCCAGGATCATGAGAACCGGCAGTCTGGACCTCATGTTTCAGATGGAGGCCCGACCCGACGGTTTCTACCAGACCGCGCTCGAGGGTCGACTGCCGGTCGTCACCGCGCACAGCGAGCGGTTCGACTTCGTCATGGGGTCCGGACGGAAGGGACAGAGCTACCTGTACTGGGACGACGACCGCCTGTTTCAGCTACCGGTCTCGTACTGGACCGAACTCGACACATGGATCAACAGCCCAGGGTTTCCCGACGGTGAGGCGTTCTTCGATCGGCCGATTCCACCGCACTGCCTCGAGTGCCATACGACGTATGTCGACGCCCGCGAACTCGACACGAACGGCAATCGCTATGGAGCGAGCGACTTCATCCTCGGCATCTCGTGTGAGAAGTGCCACGGACGCGGCGGCGGGCATCTCCGATCGCCCGACGGCCCGAGCGCGGCCAACATCACCAATCCGGCCGCCCTGTCTCGAGACCGGCAGATCGACAACTGCGCTCGCTGCCACACGGGCTTCAATCGACTGCTCGCCCCGGCGTTCTCCTACCGGCCCGGCGAGCCGCTCGATCAGTACATCGAGATCACTAAGCCCGACCCGGATGCCAGCGTCGACGTGCACGGCAACCAGCTCGCGTTGCTGGAACGGAGCCAGTGCTACGTCGGCTCGGAGATGACCTGCTCCACGTGCCACGACGTGCATCGACTCCAGCGCGACGTCGCCGAACTGTCCCAGCGATGCCAGACGTGCCACACGGTCGACCGTTGTGGTCTATTTCCGCAGGTCGGCGCACGAATCGCCGACAGCTGCGTCGACTGTCATCTACCCAATCAGCGGTCGGATACCCTGGTGGCGAGCACGGATGGCAGGACGGTGGCTCCGAGGATCCGCAATCACTGGATCAAGGTCTACCCAGACGAGAGCCGTGCCGTGCTCGAGCAGCTGCTGCAGCGGTAGGAGATCACTCGCCAGCCTGGGTATCCGTGACCCAGAACTCCACATCCCGAACGAGCGATGTCGGCACAAGGTTGTCCGTCAGCGTGATCTGCAGTCGATACAGTCCCGGTGTGAACTGCGAGAGAGGCACCTCGGCGCTCACAGGGAGCTGAGCATACTCCGACGCGAGACTGAAATCGGACGGCAGGGTCTCTGCCGAGAATTCCTGCGGCTCCGTGACAACGAAGAGCTTCTCGTCGATCCCCAGCTTGTAGAAGCGATACTCGATGCTAGCGTCCGGCATTCCAGCTTCGCTGGCCGCGAGGTTGTAGACGAAGAACATCAGCGAGAGCGCATCGGATGCCGTGAAATCGTGGACGACCCTCGGCGTCAGCTCGGCGCTGCCAAACGCATACGGGCGCTCGGCCTGCTCCCCGCGGGAGAGCGCCTGCCCGAGCGGCTCGACACGGTCCGCGACGATGATGCTGCTCGTCGACATCTCGACGCCCGAGAGGTCAGGAATCGTCACGCGGCGCACCATGCTCGCCCGGCGGCGAGTGTCCGCCGGCTGGGCCGAGTCCGCGTCGAAATCGCGGACCGCGACGTGAATGTCGTACTCACCAGGGAGAAGGGACAGGGACCCGCGCGCGAGCCGTGCCTCCTGACCCGCGGCCGAATCGGTCTCGACGAACCAGACGGCATCGTACCGCTGGGGTCGAGATTGGCGTCGTCTCCGCGCGGCCAGGTCCTCCTGCCGTGCATCCCGCTCGGCCTTGTAGGACCGCTCGTCAGGGTTTCCGTAGGTGATTCCAGGATATCGAACGATCGGAGCCTCGACGGTCCTTGGCTTTGCCGACGCTCGCCTCACGGCTCGAACGTACAATCCCACGGAATCGAACCCGTGAGGGGCGTCGTCGATCACCACGGTGAAGGGTGTGTAAGTCCTGCCGCCCAGCGCTCGCAGATAATGGCCGCTCCACTTGAGCCAGGCATCTCCACCGGGAAGCTCACCGCCCTCGACGGCGTCCACCATCGCGACCAACCGATTGGTTGCCGCCCGTTCGGCAGGGCTCAACCCTCGGTGCAGTCGTCGACGGCTCTGCGCGTCCGCCACCGACGCGACGAGCAGACCGCCGATCGCACACAGAACGGCCGTACGAATGATCGTGGCTCTGCTCACCATCGTGCTCCCCTGGTTCTCGACTTATTCTGGCTATTATACGCCGGAAACACGACGGCCTCTACCCTGCCAGGAGCCAGGCACGACCCACATCTTGAACCACAGTCTCGACCCACATCTCCGCCCACGTCTCGACCCGCGTCTCCACCCTGGTAGCCACCCACGCGGCCGGCTCGGCGGCGTGATAGGCTGAGGGCGCCACCGGCGCGTGAGCGTCGTCTTGAATCGAGCATGGCCAAGAGACGCCGACGCAGCACACCCTCGACACGCAACCGGGCCAACCAGCCGCTGAACCTCAGGGGCTGGTTCACCGCACTTCTCATCCTGGTCCCGCTGCTGCTCTACCTGCCCACGGTCGGGTTCAGCTACGTCCGCGCCGATGATGTGGACCTGGTGGTCCGGAACGAGTCGTTCATCGGGAACCTCTCGAACGTCCCCGAAGCCTTCAGTCGCAGCTACTTCGAGGTCGAGGGCGACCTGACCGATCTCAAGACCTACTATCGACCGATGGTCATCGTGTCGTTCATGGTCGACGCTCAGCTTGGCGGCGTCGACCCCGCCATCTATCACGCGACGAACGTGCTGCTGCACATGGCCACGGTGCTGCTGCTCTGTGCGCTGCTTCGATCGATGGGCGCGAGTCACCCGGCAGCATTCGCGGCGTCGCTCCTGTTCGCCGTGCACCCGCTCAACGTTCAAACGGTCGGCTGGATCGCCGGGCGCAACGACTCCCTGCTGGCCGTATTCGCGCTGCTCTCGCTGCTCGGCCTCGACAAGTACGCGAAACGCACCAGTGCAGCGGCCCTGACGCTTCACCTCGCGGCCTTCGCCCTGGCGCTGTTCACGAAGGAGACCGGCATCATCCTGCTGCCGATGTTCGCGCTCATCATGTGGCTGTGGCACGGTCGCCCGAGATTCCTACTCGAGCACACGGGTCTGCCGGTCGGCTACGCCTTGATCGGTGCGACGTGGGCGTTCATGCGGAGTCGCGCCCTGTCGGGGGCCTCGAACGAGGCCACGGTGGGCGACTACATCCAGACGAGCGTCGCCAATCTTCCCCAGCTGCTGTCGTACGCCGGAAAGGTCGTGTTTCCGGTGCGACTGCACATCATGCCCGGAATCGATCTCAGCGCGAGCCTGCTCGGCGTCATGGCCGTGTGTGTCCTAGTCGCGCTCCTCTGGCGCGTGCCGCGGGCCCGAATGGCACTGGCCCTGGGCTGGTTCGTCCTGTTTCTCGCGCCCGGCCTGGTCGTTCCGGACCTGCCTGTCTACGAGCATCGAGCCTACGTGCCGCTGCTGGGGATCATGCTGGGCGCGTCGCAGATCCCGTGGCTCGGCGGCTCGGTTTGGCGCTGGACGTCACCGCGTCTGGCGTTCGTGTGCGTCATCTCGGTCTTCGTCGTGCTGGGCGTGAGACACAGTCCCACGTTCAGCGACGGCTTCACGTACTGGGAGAGCGCAACGCGGGACACCCCGTACGCGCCGATCGCCCACGTGAATCTCGGACGGATGTACGAGGAAATTGGCGACCGGGCCAGGGCCATCACCAACTATCGGCAGGCGCTCGAGATCGATCCGCAGACACCCAAGGCGAACAACAATCTTGGCGCGGTCATGATGGCCAACGGCGAGGAGCGACGCGCGAGGGAGTTCTTCGAGCGCGAGCTCGAGGTCGACCCGACCAATGCCGAGGCCCACTTCAACCTCGGCCTCCATGCCAAGCTCGCCGGTCGAGTCGATGACGCGGTTCCAAGCTGGGAGACGACGATCGAACTGAATCCGTACTTCATACCAGCCTACCAGCAGCTGGCGGACTACTATCGCGACGCAGGCGATCTGGAGAAGACTCAGACGTACGAAGCGGCGCTCGCGGCGCTCGAAACTAGGATGCGCCCGTCGACTCCAGAATCGTAGGCGACGTTCGACCCCGACGCCTCCACCCGTCCTCGAATCAGGTCTTCACTTCAGGTCTTCACTGGATCTGGTCATCGCTCGAGCTGGCGGCCGGACTCACCGTGATGTACTGATTCACCTCGGGCCCGGCGATGCGTCGCTCGACGCCATTCGGCCAACGGACCTCGATGGCCTCGATCTGGGTCGTCTCGCCGAGGCCGAAGTGCACGGTGGCGGCGTGCTGCGCCGAGTACGAATCACCCGTGACCAGGCGGGTCATCTGCGAGCCGGCGGCGGTCACCACTCGGACCGTGGTACCGATGGGCGAGAGGCCGGGACCCAGCTCGCGCAGTCGGACCCCGACCCAGTTGCCGGGATCGGTGAAACGGTTCTGGTACATGTGCAGGATGTACTCGATGCCGCCGTCGTCCAGCTGGTGGTACTCGATGACGAGCAGGTCCACGAGACCATCTGCGTCCAGGTCATCCGTCACCACGGAGCGGCCGTCGTACTCGAACGCGACGCCCAGCACGAAGGCCACGTTCGTGAACCGCTCCCCGCCCTCGTTCATGAACAGGGCCTTGTGCTCGTAGCCGTTCCACGACACCTGGTCGTCCTGCAGCGGAATCTGAACCAGGGCGAAGAGATCCTCCCGGATCGTGCTGTTCTGGGAATCGCCGGCGTAGAGATCGTGTCGCCAGAATGTCGAGCAGTAATCCAGGGTGCTCTTGCCGCTGATGTGGCCGTTGGCCACGAACACGTCCTGATCGCCATCGTTATCGAAATCGAACGAGGACGCCCCCCACGCCCATCCGGCGCGGGCCATCTGGTCACTGAAAGGCGCCTGCGTGTACGTATCCCCGCCGCGCAGGAACATACGATTTCCGTACGTCATCGCGGCACGGCGGGCCGTGAACTCCGGCCGGTCGTCACGCCCGAGGCCCATGTCGTCCAGGCGCCTGGCCGTCGTCGAGCTCATGCCGATCGCGTAGAAATCCAGGTCGCCGTCCAGATCGAAATCCGCGAACGTGTGGCCCATGCCGAAGAGATGTCGCGTATCGCCGAACTGGTCGCTCACGTCGGTGAACTGGCCCCGCCCATCGTTCTCGTAGAGATCGATGCCGGCAAAGTCACTCACGACCAGAAGGTCGAGGTCGTGGTCCTCGTCGATGTCCACGAAGGAGCTGCTGAAGGTCCGGCGGGTGCGTTTGGGGCCGAGCCCTGATGCCTCGGTGACGTCGGTGAACGTGCCGTCGCCGTCATTGCGAAGGAGAGCGGCGGGATGGCCGTCGTTCGCATCGTAGTACGGCGTCGGAATCTGGCCGTCCTCGTACGGCTGCTTGTAGTTCGCGATGAAGAGGTCGAGGTCACCGTCGGCATCCATATCGCCGGCCGTGAACGACTTGGGTTGTCCAAGCTTCACATCCGAGATCCGCCGTGCGGGTCTCGTGAATTGCCCGGTCGCATCCCCCTCGAACAGCAACGGGTACTGCTCGAGATCGACGGCTATGTAGTCGACAGCACCGTCGCCCGTGAAGTCACCGAGGACGCCCGCGTCGTACAGCATGTGCTTTTCCGCGAGGAACGGCCCGGCTTCGAACTGCCCGGGACCCCGATTCCACAGCACCTGGTTCAGTCCGCCCAGGACGACATCCGATAGGCCGTTGCCGTCGAGATCGTAGACGAGCAGCGGCATCAGGATGCGCCCGGTCGGCCTGGTCTCCTCGAACACCTCGCGGAAGACCGGCGGCGCCTCGCGCTCCAGCATCTCGAGCTTCGTCACTGCGATGCTGTCGGGAATGGGCGTGTCATTGGCATCGACGACATCGGCCTCCGCCGACCAGACGACCTCCAGATCCGTCGTCAGGGCCACCCGATGCGGTGGATCCTCGCGAGCGGCGTGAATGACGGCCGACACGACGGAGCGCGCCGTTCGGTCACCCTCCGGTGGTTCGAACCGGCTGTGGTGCCATTCGGTCTGCACGACCTCGTAGCCTTCGCTCTCGAAGCGGGCCAGCAGATCTCGCCACGCCTCGGGGGTCAGCGCCCGCGTGGCCTCGCCGAATCGCGTGCGTCGGATACCCAGGTCGAGATGTTCCGGCTCGCCGGGAGCCCCGAGGGACAACGTCGAAAACGGAAAGCTCGCGAGCAAATCGAACTTGTCATCACGGATCAGCAGGTTGTCCCAGAGTTCGACGAAACGACGTTCGTGGCGTTGGGCTTCCACCTCCGGTTCCCACACGGTCCGGTCCAGCGTCTCGCGTTCCGCCATGAGGTCCTGAACCTCGACCGTCCCGGTCGTGGACTGGTTCGACTTGGAGATCACGGTCGAGTTCCTGGACACCGGTTGGGCGGTGGCGACCGCCGCCGTCATAAGGACGGCCAAGAGAGGGACTGCCACACCCACGAGTCGACCTGGCTGCACGACGTACTCCTTTGTCTTCATCGCAAGGACCCCCGTCAAGCATACGATCTTCATACAACAAATTCACGCCGACTGAGGGGGGCACTCGGCACCGGAGGGGGCGCGCCGCTGGCGCGGCGTCCACGAAAAAAGGGGGCGGCCCAGATGGGCCGCCCCCCCACGAACTACCGCATCAACTTCTCGCTATCTAGAAGGAGAAACGGGTGGTGACCTGCCAGATCCGTGAGAATCCGCGCTGGTCGCTGATTCGCCCGTAACTGGACACGTTGATGTTCGTCCCCGCCGTGGAGAATTTCGGCGTGTTCGTCAGGTTGAGGATCTCGAAGCGGAACTGCACGTTCGATCCTCCGCCCGTCTGCACGGCCTTCGCCATGACGAAGTCGATGTTCTTCCGGAACTGATACCGGTCGCCCACGAGGTTGCGCGGGCTGGTGCCGTAGACGCCCGCACCAGGATCCGAGAAGCCCGCGCGGTCGAAGAACCGAGCGTTAGCCTGGCCTGCGCTGGCCACACGGTCGGTATCGCTGCCCGACGTGCTGATCGGCGCACCGGTCAGGTTCGGACGCTGGAGACCACCGAGCAGCCCCAGGTTCGCCGACGACCGGCTGGAGTTGTACGCCGTCGCGGCCGAGCCGCTGACGAGTTCCACGATGGCAGAGGCCGTCCAGCCGCCGAGGATGATGCTCTTGATCCCGCCGTCATCCGCCGGCTCCGGGAACCGAACGATCGGCGCCAGGATGATGCGGTGCGGTGAGTCCACCACGGCGCGGGCATACTCGGCTGCCACGTCGTAGTAGTTCTGCGGTGTCGAACTCGTTCCGGTGAACGAACTCGACTCACCCCACGTGTTGTCGTTGGTCCGGCTGAACGTGTAGCTGAACCGGCCACCGAAGCCGCCGGTCGTCCGCTTGTCCAGCTTGATGACGAACGCGCTGTACTGCCGCTTGCCGCCCTTGTTCGTGCGGTACTGGTCGACATTGCCGAACTGCGGGAACGGCCGTGAAAGCTGACCGACCGACAGCGTCGACGCGCCAGCGAACTCACCCGCCTGCGGGATCCCGAAGAAGGGGTTCGGTGCGGTGGCGCGCAGCCCGGCCGCATCCCATGCCCCGTTGGTCAACGGGAGACCAGCAGGATTGATCTGGTTGAGGTTGATCTGCTCCTCGCCCGTACCACCGAAGCCAACGTCACGGCCCGTCGCGCCAACGTAGCCCAGCGTGATGGCCATGTTGCCGGGCAGCTCGCGCTGCACGTCGATGGAGTACTGCTGCACGTAGCCCGCGGTGAAGTTCGGGTCGATCGGTTGGATTCTGCCGCCAAGACCCTGCAGGAGGCCGAGGCTGCTGCCGGTCGCCGAAATCAACCCGCCTGGATACGGATTGCCCAGGCTGACCGTCGGAGCCGCCGACTCGATGGACGGCTGCACGACCGACGTCGTGCGCGCGAAGCCCTCCTGGCCGAACCGGCTCGAGCCGTACTGCCACGGCTCCCAGAACAGTCCGTAACCGCCACGGATGACCGTTTGCTGGTTCAGCGAGTAGGTCATACCGAAGCGTGGCGAGAACTTCACGGCTGGCGGATCACCCTGGAAGAGCGGCGCACCGCCCTGGCCTGCGTAGATCAGCCCACCGGTGAGCTGCCGTCCGAATGCCGATTCGATCGTCTGGCCGAACGCCGGATGCGCCGGGTTCACGACGATCTGGTCGTTGATCGGGCTGCGGGCGCCGGTGTCGAACCGCTGCGTGATTCCATTATTCACCTCGCGGAGTCCGTCCTCGTGCTCGAAGCGGATGCCGAAGTTGAGGGTCATGTTGGAGTTCACGCGCCAGTCGTCCTGGACGAACCCGCCGTAGTACTTGAGGTACACCTCGATTGGGCCAGGCCCGATCGACGTGGTCCCACTGCTCGGGACACCCACGAGGAAGCTGGCAAAGTCGTAGCCGCCCACTCCGCCCGGTCCCCGCGTGGGATCGGCGTCGAAGTTGAAATTGCCAGACAGGGCGCCGTTGTTCGCAAACGCCTCGTTGGTCACGCCGAGCTGCCGGAAGTCGCCACCCATCTTGATCGTGTGGCTTCCGACCAACTTCGACAGCGACGCGTTGAACGCTGCGGGCCCGTTCCACCGGCGGTCCTGACCGTCGTCTGCACGGTCCCACCCGTAGAAGTTGTCGAAGTCGATGTCCGGGAAGATCCCCCGGCCATCCGCGTGCACCTGGTTGACGTAGTTCGACGAGAACCCGAGATCGGCCAGGCCTCTGCTCGGGGTCGCGCGGTCACCACTGTCCCACCACGTGGTCCAGCCGTAACGCGTTGTCAACACCGTGGTGTCGTTGAGGATGTTGGTGTTGTTGAACACGAGGACGTGCGGACGTCGCGCCAACGCCCAGATGCCACCGTCCATCTCCTGGTGCTGCGAATCGGTCAATGTCGGATCGGCCGTTCCCGGCTCGTCCGTCTTGTTGTAGACATACAGTCCGCTCAGCGACCAGTTGTCGGTGAACTTGTGCTCAGCCTTGATCGTCCACATGTCGGCCGTGTCCACGAGGTTGCCAACGATGCTCTGGTTGGCGTTGGTGTCCTCGTTCTGGGCCCGTGGCAACGGGTAGCCGTTCAGCATGGTCTGGCCGATCGGGTCGAGCGCGAAGGCCGGAATGATGGCGTTCGCGAACTCTGGGTTCGCCAGCGTTCCGCTGGGACCCGTCGCCGGACACTGGGCACTCGCCACACCGCTGCGGCACCACGGGTTCCAGATCTGGATCGGCGATCCGTTCTCGGTCGTCCCCGAGAAGTTACCGGCCCGCTGGTTGGCGGTCGGATAGGTGCGCGACAGCTCTCGGGTCGTCCGCGAGCGATAACCCTCGCTGGCCGTCCAGAAGAACGTGCGGTTCTTCCAGATCGGGCCGCCGACGCCGTAGCCGAAGAGTCGGTAGTACTTCTCCGACACGCCGGACGTCTCTTTGGACTCACCGCGCTGGTCGGCGAAGTACGGCAGGGACTCGCCCCAGACCGGACGGGTCTGGTAGAAGGCGGACCCGTGGAACACGTTGGTTCCGGAGCGGCCCGTCGCGTTGAACACGCCGCCACCGGTGCGGCCCATCTCGGCGTCGTAGGTGTGAATCTGCACCTTGACGTCGCCCAGGGCCTCGATGGTCGTGTTCAACACCGCACGGCCATCCATCTCGGTGACCGGCACGCCGTCGAGCAGGTAGTTGTTGGCACGCACGCCGCCGCCACCAAGCGAGATCCGCGAGGCGTTGGTCTGGTCCTGCTGCCGGTTGTACTGCGGGTCACCAACCGGCGTAACCGTCGGGATCGTGACCGCGACGAGATACGCGTTCCGGCCAGGGGCCGGCAGGGCCTCCAGGATCTCACGGTCGAGGTTGCCGCCGCCCGAGGCGTTGGACGTCTCGATGAGCGGTGCCGCCGCCGTGACCTGGATCTGCTCTTGAATCGTCCCGACTTCCATCAGGACGTCGATCGTAATGAACTGCTGCGTGGCGATTGACAGCCCACTGCGGATGTAGGTCTGGAAACCCTGCAGCACGGCGCGGAGGGTGTAGTTTCCCGGCGTGACGGCCGTGAAATTGTACTCTCCGACTTCGTTCGTGAAGGTGCTCCGAGCCGCCTCGGTGTCAGTGTTGACCAGTGCCACTTCGACACCAGGAATGACGCCGTTGGCGTCCCGGACGGCTCCACGCACGCCGCCCGTGAACTGCTGCGCTGCTACGTCTGAGGCAAGCCCCAGGACTAGCAGCGCGCATGCCAGGATTGGCATGCTTCGAAAATAATACCGTTGCATTTTCCCTCCCCTTGGAGAAACCGACGAAGAGGCCATCAAGTTGGATCCGACACCCAGCCTGGAATGGCCCTGGACTCAGGTGTTGCAGCACTCCCCGTTGCAGGAAGAATGCCATCTCGAATGTGCCGAAAAACCGCCACTACGCCAATTAATAAACCAAGAAACCGTATTTTTTCCTAAGCTCGATCTCCAACGCCTTGGATCGTCCGCCCATCCATCACCAACTTCTTGAATCCATCAGGGCCTGGATCTGGCAAACCGGGACCAGGAGCTGGCAACCCGGAAAGAGTCACAGGTCTTGACATTTAATGCATCGCATTCAGGCATCACGCCTAAACGGCGAGCCATGAGGTCCAGCCCCGCCTTCGCTGACCGAGCGAGACCGAGTCGCCGTTCGACGAAACGACTCCGTGTCATGCGAGACGACTTGACAACAACCGGTAGCCCGAAGTGTACTGGGGACTTGTCGTCCGCACTCATCTGTTCACTCTAACAATCGGCGTCGCTGAGTTTCCGCCGCCGCCGAAGGGGACCCACTCACATGCAGTTTAGGCTTTCGCGCGTTCTGGTTCTCTGTGTCTTCGGTGTCGGTGTCTTGGCTGCTGGCGCCTGGAGCGCGACCGAGGCCAACGCGCAATCGTTTGCGGGCACCGGTGGTGACCCGGTCCGTGTGTCCCCGGACCACTTCCGGGCCATGATCGATAATGATTATGTGCGCGTATTGGACATCCGACACCAGCCCGGTGAGTCGGACAAGATGCACGGCCATCCGACGAGCGCGTACTTCGTACTCTCCGGCGACAAGATGCGGTTCCAACTCGAGCGGAGTCAGAGGGACGGTGATGTCAGTCCCGGGACCGTGACGCTGCAGGACCGGATCGACATGCACGCGGTCGAGAACGTTGGCGAGTCGCCGTTGCACATCGTCATGGTTGAGCGGAAAGAAAATTCGCTGCAGAGCGTGGACGGCGAGGACGCGGTCGACGTCTCGGGATCGATCTACCGGTTGGTGGACGAGAACGACAACTTCCGGGTGCTCGACGTCACGCTGGAACCAGGTGAAAAGGACGAGGTGCACGCTCACCCGGCGTCCGTAATCTACGCGCTGGGTCCCGCATCCGGGACGTGGCACGAGGAGGGTCAGGAGCCCAAGGCGCAGGTGTTCCGACCAGGCTCGGCTGTCTACCTCGAGCCCACCGACGCGATCTCGCTCGAGAACACCGGGCAGCGACAGATTCGACTCATCATGTTCGAGGTCCTTCGATAACCTCTGTCTCACCCTCGAGCCAAACCTCCCCGTCCGTGCCGGTCGACCCGTTCGCGTCTGGTCAGGCCGTCACGGACGAGCCAGCGGCGGGAGTGGCTCCACCACGCCGATCTGCTCACCGAAGACGTCTGGGTCGGTCGTCGGCAGCTTGCAGACGCCCTGCGTGCAGACGTACGCCGTTGGCCTCCCATCCCGGGCGGTCTTGCCATCCACCAGGGGCACGAGGGCCACTTGCGCCTCGTCGCCGTCCCGCACGACGGCCACGATCCGGTTCGGCACGAACGTACGCCGCAGCCGCGCCAGGAGCGGCTCGGCCTGCTCCCGCTCCCCGGCCGTGACGATCACGATCTCTTTTGGCGTGTCGAGCTGGAAGTCGAGCGCCACGAGCATCTCCGCAAGCGAGGCGGGCGCCGCCGACAGGCGGTCGGCGTACGACAGCAGCGCGCGCTCGGTGCGCTGCCGGTATCGATCGTCGGTCGTGAATTCGTGCAAGCGCAACAGGTTCATCACCTGGACCGAGCTGCCCGACGGTTCGGCACCGTCGGTCGCGGGCTTCTCCCGCGCCAGCAGCGCTTCCGCATCGTCGGCCGTCATGAAGAACCCGCCCCGTTCCACATCCTCGAAGTGACGCTCGACGAGCCGGTCGATGGCGATCGCTTCGCGGAGCCAACGCACCTCACTGGTCGCCTCGTACAGATCGAGGAGGGCGGCGGTCAGAAACGCATGATCATCGAGATAGCCGGCGTGGCGCGCGGCGCCCGCGTTGAAGCTCCGCCGGACTCGTCCGTCGACGCGGAGCGTCTCCAGGATGAAATCCGCAGCGCGCACCGCGGTAGCGGCGTAGGCCGGCTCGCCGAGCACGAGCGCCGCCTGCGCGAATGCCGAGATGGTCAAGGCGTTCCACGAGGTCAGAATCTTCTCGTCTCGCAGCGGCGCGGGCCGCGTCAGCCGAGCGGCGTAGAGGAGGTCGCGGGACTCGTCGACAACAGCCCGAACGCGCGCGGGCGGAACGCCGACTTCGTCGGCCACCTCGGCGATCGTTCGGTCGACGTGCAGGATGTTTCGCCCCTCGAAGTTGCCACCCGGCGTGATCCCGTAATAGGCCTGGACGATGCGTGCTCGATCCTCGCCAAGCACCGCCAGGAGCTCATCGGCGGTCCACGTGAAGAACCAGCCTTCCTCCGCATCGCCGGCGGGCGTCACGCTGTCGGCGTCGGTCGCCGAGTAGAACGCGCCCTCTGACGACTGCATGTCGCGCTCGAGGTAGCGCAGGATGTCGCGTGCGACATCCGCGAACGCGGCATCCGACGTCGCCTGATACACCTCCAGGTACGCCACCACGGCGAGGGCATTGTCGTACAACATCTTCTCGAAGTGCGGCACCAGCCAGCGCGCGTCGGTCGCGTATCGATGCAGGCCGCCGCCAACCTGATCGTAGATGCCACCCGCAGCCATCTGTCGGAGCGTTTCGACCGCCATGTCGAGCGATGATTGCCGGCCGGTGCGGCGGTGATGGCGGAGCAGAAACCGCACCGGCAAGCCGCTCGGAAATTTCTGCGTACCTCGAATGCCGCCGTACTCCGGATCGAACTGCCCCTCGTAGTAGCGAATCGCCTCGTCGATGACCTGACGCCCCGGCAGGCTCTCGGCCGTCGATGTGTGCGTCAGTGCCTTGCGGATTTCTGCCGTGAGCCTGCTGGAGGCCTCGAGCACGTCGTCGCGACGCGTCGAGAAGGCTGCGTTGAGCCGCTGGAGGATGGAGAGGAACCCGAACCGGACACCTCGGTCGCCGTCCCGAGGCGGGAAGTAGGTCCCGCCGAAGAACGGCTGACGATCCGGGGTCAGCCAAACGTTCATCGGCCATCCGCCGCCGCCAGTGAGCATCTGAACCGCCGCCATGTAGATGGCGTCGATGTCCGGCCGCTCCTCGCGATCCACTTTGATGGCGATGAAGTGCTCGTTCAGGTACCGCGCGATCTCGAGGTCCTCGAACGACTCCTCCTCCATCACGTGACACCAGTGGCAGGTGGCATACCCGACCGAGAGCAAGACCGGACGTCCGAGCCGTTTCGCCAGATCGAACGCCTCGTCGCCCCACGCGAACCAGTTCACCGGGTTGTGGGCATGCTGAAGGAGGTACGGACTCGTTTCGAGAAACAGGCGATTGGTGAACCGAGGCGAGCCGTCCGGGTCGAGGTGACGGGTCCTCGGACGGTACGTGGCATCCTGCTCGTCACGCGTCGACCGCATGCGCGCCACCAGCGCGTCGCCATGTGCGTCCGCTCCTGGCAGCGACGTGTCGAAGCGCCATACCGCCCCAGTCGAAGCCTGGGCGGTGCCGGCGTGCGCACGCGACGCGCCGATGTTCGCCTCGACGGCTCCGCCCAGCAGAACCGCGACGACGCCTCCCAACAACATGCTCCTCAATGTCAATGCCAGTCTCCTGGAACACCGTGACCACGACGCGACCGTTGACCTGAACCCACACATTGTAGATCAGGCGTCGTAGTACAGCGCGCGGGCGGCGCACCGTGTCAGTCTGTGATCTCGATGCTCCAGTCGGCACCGGATCGAACGCCGTATGTGGAGGCGAAGTCCCCCTGATTGATGGCCAGGGACACGTTGTTCAGGCTATTGAGGTAGAGCAATGGTTCGCCGAGCGAGGCCGATCCGAATGTGGGATAGAAGGGAACCGCGCCAGAAAACACGATGGTCGCTTCATGACGGATCGTGACGGTCACGGAGGCGCCCGCCTCGACCTGTAGCTGGCCGAACGTCTCTCGATCGATGTTCGTCCAGACGTTGCCGTACTGCACATCGAGCACCGGCACGTTGCCGCGCACGACGCCGCGCCTGAACGTCGCCTTCTGGTGGGGAATCGACACGACGCGCGGCGACAACTCTCGTCCCACATCCTCGAACCTGATCGTGTTCGACGCCAGTCGGGCCCCGGTGTACGCGTACACGTCGCGACCGTGAAACGTGTAGGAGCGCTCCGAGTTCTTCAGGCGATTGACCGCCTCGTCGATTTCCCGTACGGCCGCGATCCCAAGGCTCGCAGCAACGAACGTCAGCGTGCCGTTGTCAGGAGTCACGAAGTAGTGGCCGGATGTCGTCTTCAGGACGACCGACCTCCGCTCGGTGCCAACCCCCGGGTCGATCACCGAGACGAAGACCGTGCCCGATGGCCAGTAGGACGCAGCCTGATCCAGACGCAGGGCCGCTTCCCACACGTTGAACGCCGGGATCTCATGCGTCAGGTCGTGCATGCTCAGATCGGCGGACACACTGGCGGCAACGCCTTTCATGGCGGCGACGGCCCCGTCCTTGGTACCGAAATCCGATTGGAAGACCAGCGGGCTCTGGGCCCATGCGACAGCAGACCAGCAGAGCGTGGCGAGAATGGTGACGAGCAGTCTCATGGCGGGCCTCCCGGCCGGCAGTGTAGACCAAGTCGGCAGGCGACGCATCGGCCTCGAGCAGTTGCTGGACGCCCAGGAGGGAGAGCCGACACACCACAGGTTGACCCTTGTGATCGGCAAGGGTCGTGTGGCATTCTCCGCACCGGTCACGCTACGATGAAGATTCCGTGTCGACCGGTCCACCGGTAGGAGCCACTCATGAACCGCACTCGCCACCTCGCCCCCCTGCTCGTCGTCTGTACCGTCGTTCTCGTTATGGGACTGACGGCGTGTGGGTCCTCCTCATCCGATGCGCCGGCCAACGAGGCGCAGGAGCCAATTGCCGGGCCCTGGGGTCAGCTGGTCGGCGCGACCATCCCGGCAACCTTGGTAGAGGAGCACGCCAGCGAGCTGGAACCGGCACCGGAGGGCCCCGGCCAGCTCCGCGTGGTCGGTACGGCGTTCCGCCTCGTACCGCTCGAGGATGGTACGTTCGTGATCGCCCGGGACGGCCTCGATCGGCCGTCGAACGACAACTAACTTAATGTCCGTCGCGGGAGGCGCCGTCGTCTGAGGCACCCTCGGCCGACCCGGTCCGTACCGCCGTGATCTTCCGACCACGATCTTGCTGATACCTGGCGAGGTCGCGCCTATACTGGTGTTCCAGCTCGGCCCGGGCCTCCGGCTCGACGGCGGTCATCAGCGCCGACTCGTGCAGGATTCGCCGCTCGGCCGTCCTCGCCTCGCACACGTTCCGCGCCTCCCCGATCGCTTCTTTTTGCGCCTCCGTCAGCGGCGCCGACTCGACTCCAGAGTCGGCATCCTTCCTCTGCAAGCGCTCCATGGCCAGCTCGACCGCACTTTTCGGAGCTTGATCAGTCACTCACACGGTTCCTTTCCTCAAGGGCGCACGGGTATTGGAGGACCAGCGAGGTCCACTCGCTCGCCCCTCTATATTGGGCCTTCGACCTATATACCACACTACAGATTGTGGTCGAGCCATTGACAGCCTCCTCCGCCCTCGCTATTCTCCATGCATCCATCTTCTCACGGTGAGGCACCGCGATCCGGCTTCGCGTCTCACGCGTGGGTCGCGCCGTCGTCTCGCGCGTCGGACTCGATGGAGTCAGCGAACGCGGAGGGTCGTGATGGTCGACAAAAAATACGTCAGGCACGTCGTCGAGATCACCAGTGATCTCAAGGTCCGATGCGAGCATTGTCCCGAGTCGGTCGGCGGACGGCCGGCGCTCGGCGACTCGATCAACCACTACCTCGACACCCACGCGTACCAGCTGATCCACGTCGGCCAGGAGACGGCGATGGACTTCGAGGGCAATCCGTGGCAGCGAACCGTGGCGGTTCTGGGCCGGTAGCTTCGGAGTCGCGCCACCACGCGCGCCCAATCGTCCCCCCAAAGTTCAGGCGGTCCCTGAACCCTTGCCGGGTCTAACGTTTGACGGCCCCCTGCCGATACACCTTATAGAACCGTTCCACTTCCTCCCCAAGGGTCGGGCGCGAAAGCGTCCGGCCCTCCCTTTTGTACGGTCATCAGCACCCACCCGAATGCGTACCCTCCCGCCTGACAGTCGTAACTGTACATAAAAGAAGAGCGGGGCCGCCCCGAGGGCCGCTCCCGCTCTGTGTGATCCTCGACGGACGAGGCGTGATCCCTACTGGATCGGGGTCGCGCCAGCCGGCGCGCCGTTCTGCGTCACGACGACGGCCGCCGTGCTCTGGTAGATGGTACCGCCCTGGTTCGTTCCGAAGAACCGGGCCCCGGCGCCCGCCGTCGGGTTGGCGCCCACGAAGAATGTCCCGACCACGGTGCCAGCTGCCGCGCCGTTGCATGACGCCGGCGCGCCCGCCGCCGCCGCGCCCGGCGTCTGCGTGACCGTGTAGCCGCTCTTCAGCGACGGGTCCGTGGCCAGGTCCGGCCCGACGAACCCATCACCGCCACCCACGGTCGGGGGCGTCGCCAGCCGCACCAGCGACGGCGCGTAGAAGCCGCTCCCGCAGCTCGACGCGAACGTCGACTGCGAGCTGTTGATCGCCCGCAGCGAGCCGATGGCCGAGGCTTCGTTGCCCGACATGCGGGCTCGCAGCAGTCCCGGCACCGCGATCGCGGCGATGATGCCGATGATCGCCACAACGATCAGCAGCTCGATCAGTGTGAAACCCTTATCGGTGCGCCTGTTCATGAATGGAGCTCCTTAACTTGAGAGATTGGTCGACCACTTCTACTTAGGCCGTATATCGGCGGACGGCGGGCCTCCCATTAGCCTCGTTTTATGGTCTTTAGACCGGCCTGCATGGTCTTTTATGGACTCAAATAAGACATTACATGACGCGGTAGGCCGAAACAGGACGGGACACCCCGCGTCAGGCGCCGTGGTAGGCTCTTGGAGCTATAGGCTGGCCCCCGGGAGGCTCCCGTCCACGACACCATTCAGGCGGGCCTGCGGCCGCCGCGAGCAGCCGGCCAACCGCTCACGACCAGGGAGGAACACATGTCAATCGTCGAGATCACCAGACGGAGGTTTCTCAGCGGCCTGGCGGGAATCGGCGCCAGCGTGCCCTCGCTTGGCGCCCGTGCCGTCGCCGGTCAGCAGCCGGCGAGCGGGCCGAATCGCCCCCTCGTCGTGACCAGCAAGACGAACCGATTCGTGCGCGAGGAGATCACGACGACGGCCTGGGACACGATGCGGGACGGTGGCTCAGCCATGGACGCCGCGGAGAAGGGAACAAATATTTCCGAGCGCGATCCGCGCGACGCAACGGTCGGCTACGGGGGCGACCCGAACGAAGACGGCTTCCTCCAGCTCGATGCCTCGGTGATGAACGGCGCCGACAACAACAACATCGGGGCGGTCGCCGCGATCGAGAACATCAAGACGCCGTCGTCGATTGCCCGGCTCGTGATGGAACGGACCGACCACTGGCTCCTGGCCGGACCCGGCGCGCTCCGCTTTGCCAAGATGCACGGCTTCAAGGAAGAAGACCTCCTGACCGACGAGGCGCGACAGCACTGGCTCGCGTGGAAGGAGTCGCTCAGCATCCGTGACTACTATTTTCCGCCGCGCAACCCCGACAAGCCGCAAGGCGGCGGCACCATCAACGTCCTGGCCATGGACGCCAACGGTGACATCGCTGGCGTCACGAGCACGGTCGGGCACCATTTCAAGATCGTCGGTCGCGTTGGCGACTCGCCGATCATCGGCGCCGGCCTGTATGTCGACAACGAGATCGGCGCCGCGGGCGCGACGGGGCACGGCGCCGAGTGCGTCCGGAACGCGGGCAGCTTCCTCGTCGTCGAGAAGATGCGCGACGGGATGTCGCCGGAGGAGGCTTGCCGCTTCGTGTGCCAGCGGGTCACGGACCGGCACGGTGGCACACCGATGTTCAATCTCAAGTTCGTCGCGCTCGACAAGGCGGGACGCTACGGCTGCTGCTCGATCCGCGGCCGGGAGGTACGGGACGGGACGGGCGGCGCCGCCGAGTCGAACACCGGCCTCGGCTTCTCGGTGCACGATGCCAATGGTCACCGGGTCGAACCTGGGATCTCTCTTCTCCCGGCGATGACCCAAGCGGAGCTCGACTCGATTCCATGGCGCTGAAGCGCGGGCTCGCCCTGACCACGTTCCTGCTGTGCCTCGCGACGGCGGCAGGCTCACCACCGTCGGTGACACGGGCATCAGAACCGGCGCGGCAGGCCGCAGCCGATGTCTCGGAGGCCGAGCAGTGGGTCGACCGAACGCTCGACGGCCTCACGCTCGAGCAGAAGGTCGCCCAGCTCATCTGTGCGCCGATCGAGGGCGGCTACATCGCGCGCGACGACGCGACCCGGCGCGAATGGATGGCGCTGGCCCGTGATCATGGCATCGGCGCGTTCGTGGTCTACGGCGGCACGCCCCACGACACCGCGCACTTGCTGAACCAGCTGCAGCAGGTCGCGACCCTCCCGCTGCTGATCGCTGCCGACTTCGAGGGCGGGCCCGGCCAGCAGTTCACCGGTGCCACGGAGTTTCCGGCCAACATGGCACTCGCCGCCATCGGATCGGAAGAGCTGGCCTACGAGGTCGGCCGGGTCGGCGCGCTCGAGGGCCGCGCGATTGGCATCCACGTGACGTACTCGCCCGTCGTCGACGTCCAGACACTGCCCGACAACCCCGTGCTCAGCGTGCGATCGTTCGGGCGCAATCTGGACCTGCTGGGACGCCTCGCCGGCGCGTACATTCGCGGCTACCAGAACCACGGGATGCTCGCGACGGCGAAGCACTATCCCGGCCGCGGCGACGTGGAGCTCATTCCGGGCACCGAGTTCACGATCAATCGCAAGCCGCCGGGACAGATCGAACGGGAAGATTTCCTCGCCTTTCGCCACGCCATCGACGCCGACGTCGCGTTCGTGATGAGCGAGCACATCGTCGTGCCCGCCTTGACCGATGGCTCCGACCTGCCGGCGAGCGTGGAGCCAACCCTGGCCACCGAGTGGCTGCGCAACCGGCTGGGATTCACCGGTATCCTCACCAGCGACGATCTCTGGTATCCCAAAGTGACCGATCGATTCGGCGCCGAGCAGGCGGGTGTCATGGCCATACGGGCCGGACACGACATGCTCCTGAAGCCGGCCGATGCGGTGAAGACGGTCGCCGCGGTCGTGGCCGCCGTCCGTAGCGGCGTCCTCACAGAAATGCAGATCGACGCGTCGGCCCGCAAGGTTCTCTCCGCGAAGGCCAGCCTCGGGCTGCACCGCACGCGGACCGTCGACCCTCAGTGGATCGACGCCATCGTCGGGATCGACTCGCACCGCGCGCTCACGCAGTCGATTGCCGAGCAGTCGTTGACCGTGCTCGTGAACGATGGCGTCCTGCCGTCGTCGACCGCCCGTCTGGGACGCGTGGCGCACGTGGCCATCCAGCGCAACGCCGGTCAGACGATGCCGGCCACCGCCGACCGAGCGCTGCGTGACGCCTTCGACGTCCGGTACAGCGCGCTCGTCCGGCCTGACAGCGCGCGGGCCGTGCGCGACGAGGCCGTCTCTGCGGCCCGCGCCGCCGACTCCATCATCGTCTCGCTATTCAGCCAGCGTGCGACGTACCGCGACAACGGTGCACTCTCCGACCCCGACCGGCAGCTCGTGGAGCGGCTGACGCAGGCACGCCCCGGGACGACGATCGTCATGTCGTACGGCAATCCGTACCTGGTCGACGGACTCGCGCGACCCAGCGCTTTCGTCGTCGGGTACGGCGAAGGCGGCTTCTACGGCAACCAGCAGGGCTACATCGATGCCTTCGTGCGCCTGCTCAAAGGTGAGGTCAGCCCGCGTGGTCGCCTGCCCGTGCGAGTGTCCGCCACGTTCCCGGAGGGAAGCGGTCTCCGGTTCTAGTCTTGCGTCACTCGTGAATTGCGTAGCGCCGGCTGGTGAGGCACGGACCCGAATGCAAACGATGATCGCCTTCATGCGAATCATGTTCGCGAACGGTGGCCCGCTCGCGACGTGGATCGGCGCGCTGCTCGCCGTGAACCTGGTGGGACCGCTGCTCTACCTGCACACCACCGAGGCCCGCGTCGTGTTGCTGGCTTTCTTGCTGGGGGCCACGGCCCAGCTGCTGATCTTTCAGCGCCTGGGGTTCGTCCGGCTGCTCGGCCTGGGGCACGTCGCCTGGCTCCCGATGCTCGTCTGGCTCCTGACGCGTCCGACCACGATCCCGACCGGCGACGGCTTCACGCTCTGGCTCTGGGCGGTGATCCTGCTGGATTCCGTTTCGCTGATCATCGATGCCGCCGATGTCGTGCGCTACGCTCGCGGGGAGCGTGCCCCCCACCTCGCGGCCGGCTAGTGGCCTCTGCACTGGCCCGACGGCCCGTCAGCGTTACAATGAGACTCTCGGGGATGTCCTGCACAGGAGGCTGGAGATGATGACGCGGCTCTGCGGCACCGTCGTGATTCTCGCGCTGCTCGGATCGGGTCCCGCCCTGGCCGACGAGAAGGTCAAGCTGGCGGGATACGCCGAGTGGCGGGACGGTCAGGTCCTGATTGTCGAAGGGCAACGGATCTGGCTCGCGCCGAACGGGCGTTTCAAGGGCGGAGGCGACGCGCGTGATTTTGCGTCGATCCCGCTCGGCTACGAGGTGAAGGTCGAGGGCAACCGGGTCGGCAACGGCATCGTGATCGCAACCAAGGTCGAGGCCAAGCCGAACGGGAACGCCATGTTCGAGGGAGACCTAGTCCAGGCCTTCAACCAGATCGAGGCGGACTACCGGGAGAAGGGGCAGGTGTACCAGGAGGATGGCGACGGGCGGATGCACAGCATGGGCGAGCTCCTGGAGAGCGGCCCACGTGTCGCGCGCGCCCGCCGCATCGCCTCTCGTCTCACGCCCCCGTACCTGGCGGACGACGATTTCCGCGTCTACGTGATCGACAACGACGAGTGGAACGCCATGGCGGCCCCCAACCGATCGATCTACGTCTTCAGCGGGCTGCTCGACGACATGAACGACGACGAGGTCGCGATCGTGATGGGCCACGAGCTCGTGCACTCCACCCACGAGCACTCGCGTCGGCAGTACCGCACGAACATGATCGTCCAGCTCGCAGCGCTCGGGGTTCTGGCCGTCACCGAGACCATCGACTCGGCGAGCAAGCGCGCCATCACCCAGGTCGCGACCGTGCTGGGCATGTCCGCCTGGTCCAGCGGGTATGGGCGGCGACACGAGGACCAGGCCGATCGGGTGGGCCTCCGGTACGCGTACCAGGGCGGGTACGACGTCAATCAGGGGCCGGCGCTCTGGGGCCGCTTCGCCGACAAGTACGGTCAGACGAATCGCGTTGCGAACTTCTTCTTCGGCGACCACTCCGTCGCCGAAGCGCGAGCACGCAACCTGCACGAGGAGATCGCGGTCAACTACGCGGCCGAGCCGTAGCCGATCGTCCTCGTCCGACGCTCGCGGGCCGACCCTCAGTGCCTGACGCGGGGTGACAGGCCCTTGGCGTGTGTCACCCAGCGCTCGATGACGGTGGCGTTCGGCGGCCTCTGGCACAGGCGGCGTTCCCGGTTCACCTCTCCCAGCCAGATGCTCGGGCGCTCGGTGCCGCAACTCCTTGACCGTGTCCACGCCGGCGGCCTCCAGCAGCTCCGAGTACTGTGGCCCGACGCCCTTGACCCGCATCAGATCCGCCTTGTTGGTCCAGTTCAGCACCAAGGCGTGGCCGAGTCCCGTCTTCTCGCAGATGCCTTGGCGCCCCTTGGCGGTCGCGCACCGCACCAGCAGGTCATCCGTCGTCTTGATGCCGGCAGTGAGCAGCCGCTCACGATACGCCGTACCGATGCCTTCGACGTCTTCGATTCTGTATCCCATGTCGCGCCTCCTGAGTGTTGGCTGTGATCTCGTTCGGGACTGCCCGCAGCCGCGCCGGCCCGTCCAACCACCCTCCGCCACCGTCCCCATCGAGCCCGAGCGGTGTGCGAAGGCGTCCATCCGTTCGGACCCGGACGGCCTGCGAAAGTCACACGTGGGAGGCGAGCGCATGACTCCCCGACGGCTGGGCGACCGGGGCCCTGCGACCTTGCTATGATGGTCGGCGTGATCAGCCGCCCCGCTGGCTCGCGACCGGTCTTGGCGCGGTAGGATTCGCGTGGCCAGCCTTCGCGACGCCTCAGTCGAGCGACCTCGCCGTCAGGTCTCGACTCCCGACACGACGCTCTCGGCAGATTCGGTCCGGGTGCCACCCGTGTCGGTCGTTGTCCGTCTTCCGGACGGACAGATCACGCTGCGGGCCACGAGAGTGAGCCAGTCGCTCATCGTCGATGGGCGCCTCGACGAGTCTGTGTACGAAGAGGTGCCCTCGGCCGGAGGCTTCGTTCAGCAGGAGCCACTCGAAGGCGAAGCGGCGACGGAGCGCACGGACGCCTGGATTCTCTTCGACGATGACGATCTGTACATCGCCGCACGGTGCTGGGACAGTCAGCCTGGGCGGATGGTCGCGAACGAGCTCAGATCGTGAAATACACGAAGCTCTTTCGCTTTTGACAGAGATACGGAGGCCCTGATGCATGCTCGGTCGTCGCGTCGGTCGTTCCTGAAACAGTTCGCCATCGGCGTGTCGGCAGGGCTGCCCGTCGCGGCGACCACCGACCTTTCGGTGGGCGCGTCCCCGGGAGTCCAGAGTCCGCGAGTCCAGAAAACGGCAGACTGGGATCAGGTCCGCGCCGAGTTCTCGTTCCGGGAGTCCATGGTCCCGATGAACGCCGGGAATCTGTGCCCACCTCCACGGGTCGTCGCCGAGCGGTTCATCGAGCTGACCCGGGACGTCGATGCCGATGTCTCGTATGCCAACCGAGCCAAGTTCGGCCGGCTGCGGGAGGAGTCTCGGGCCAAGGTGGCCGCGCATCTCGGTGTCGCACCCGACGAGATCGCCCTGGTTCGCAACACGACCGAGGCCAACGGGACGATCATCGGAGGACTTCCGCTGAAACGGGGCGACGAGGTCGTCCTCTGGGATCAGAATCACCCCACGAACAACGTCGCCTGGGACGTTCTGGCCGCCCGACTGGATCTGAACGTCACGCGATTGAGTACACCAGCGGTGCCTCGGAGCCCCGACCAACTGGTGGACCTCTTCGCCTCATCAATCGGTCCCCGGACCCGGGTGCTCGCTTTGACCCACGTGGCGAACTTTACCGGCATTCGCTTGCCGATCGAGGCCATCTGTGAGGTGGCGCGTCGACGCGAGGTCCATGTGCATCTGGATGGAGCCCAGTCGTGGGGCGCGCTGCGTGTGAATCTGCGGGACATCGGGTGCGACTCGTTCAGCGCCAGCTGTCACAAGTGGCTGTGCGGCCCGAAGGAGGCCGGTATCCTCTACGTGCGCGCCGACAGGATCGAGGAGATCTGGCCGCACACGGTTGGGTTTGGCTGGGGCACCGACATCGAGCCCGGTGTCGTGGGGGCGCGGAAGTTCGAGTCGCTGGGACAGCGAGACGACGCCTGTTTGGCGGCAGTCGGGACCACCATCGATTTCCATACCGGGCTGGGTGTCGAACGCATCGAGGCCCGGATGTACGAACTGAACCGTACCGGCTTTGTCGGAGGGCCTATTCCTTGAGAGGATGGGTTCCATGGCACGAGCAAGTCGGTATGCCCCCGAGGTACGAGAGCGGGCCGTTCGCATGGTCCGGCAGCACGAAGCCGAGTACGCGTCGCAGTGGGCCGCGATCGGGTCGATCGCGAGCAAGCTGGGGTGCACGGCGGAGACGCTGCGCACATGGGTGCGGCAGGCGGAGCGGGATGCGGGGCAGCGCGCCGGGCTGACGACGGACGAGCGGCACCGGCTCAAGGAGCTGGAGCGCGAGAATCGCGAACTGAAGCGGGTGAATGAGATCTTGCGCAAGGCGTCCGCGTATTTTGCCCAGGCGGAGCTCGACCGCCGAGCGAGATGATGGTCGGCTTCATCGACGACCATCGCGATGTCTATGGGGTCGAGTCGATCTGCGCCACGGTGCCGATCGCCCCGTCGACGTACTTCCGGCACAAGGCCCGGGCCGCGGATCCCACGCGTCGTTGCGCCCGGGCCCACCGGGACGACGAGCTGCGGCCCGCCATCCAGCGCGTGTGGGACGAGAACTTTCAGGTGTATGGTCCGCGGAAGGTCTGGCGGCAGCTCCGTCGGGAAGGGGTCCGTGTCGCGCGCTGTACGGTGCACCGACTGATGCGCGAGATGGGGCTGGCCGGCGCTGTGCGGGGCCGCGCGTGGGTGACGACCACGCACGGGCACGCGGCCACGGATCGGCCGCGCGATCTCGTCGAGCGAGACTTCACCGCGACGCGGCCGAATCAACTCTGGGTCTCCGACTTTACGTACGTGGCCACGTGGCGCGGCGGCTTTGTCTATGTCGCGTTCGTGATCGACGTGTTCGCCCGACGGATTGTCGGCTGGCGCGCGTCCGCGTCGTTGCGTACCGACCTGGCGCTCGATGCGCTCGAGCAGGCGATCCACGATCGTAGCCACGCCGAGACGGGCGACCTCGTACACCACAGCGATCGAGGCACGCAATACCTCTCGATTCGTTACACCGAGCGCCTGGCCGAAGCGGGCATCGAGCCGTCCGTCGGCAGCCGGGGCGATTCGTATGACAACGCCCTCGCCGAGACGGTGATCGGGTTGTTCAAGACGGAGGTGATTCGGCGACGCGGCCCGTGGCGGAGTCTTGAAGCGGTGGAATTCGCCACGCTCGCGTGGGGCGATTGGTTCAACACGAAGCGGCTGCTCGAACCGATCGGGTACGTGCCGCCGGCAGAGTACGAAGCGCGCTACTATCAGCAGGCGGCGGTGGCCTGAGTCACGTAATTCGCTCTCCGAAGATCCCGCTACGATTCAAAGAGACTCATTGAACACGGCATGGGACTTGGCCTGAGTGGCGGCGTGGACCTCGATGTGAGCCGTCTGCTTTCGGTTCCAATCGAAGCCACGTATATCAGAACACGTGGCTCTGCAATCGATGACTTATCCGGCTTCGCATTGTCCGTGGGAGTCAACTTCAATTTCTGACTCGCCCGCGCTCAAGTTGCCAAAGCCGGGGTACCAGACATCAACCGATACTCCACTAGTACCTGAACAGATACTGGAACTTGGTGAAGATCGCGCGGTTGGTCTGCTGATACCCGGTGCCCGTGATGTTTACCTGATCGTCGAACTGCTCGCGCTGCCGGTAGTGGTCGTCGTAGCCGACAAAAAATACCGTCCCGGCGTTCACCCGATAGGTGACCAGGAAGTTCAGGCCCAGCGTCTGGTCGTGGGTGTTGAACTCGGTGATGTTCCGGAGCAGCAGCCGGTCGGTGAACTGATACGTGCTGAGCGCGCGGAGGATGTTGACGCTGAAGATCAAGCCGTTCTCGTCTCGCTCACCTTCGTTGAGGCCTGAAATGAAGAGCCTCTGAGGATCGGTAAACCGGCTGGTGGTGATGTTGATGTTGGCGGCGAAGCGCGACACCGGTCGGAAATTGACGAACATCCGTAACCCGCTCGAGCGTCCGAGAAACGGGTTGGCTTCGTCGAAGTAGACCTCGTCGCCCCAGCCGAACCCTCCGCCGACGGAGATGACCCGGCTGGTGTTCACGTTCCCGAACATGCCGTAGCGCCGCTTGTCGAAGTTGATGCCCGCGTAGCGCTCCATGTCCCGATTGGCATTGAAGTTGTACCGGATGTTCCTGGCGAAGTCGAAGCGAAGCTCCGCCCTGAGGTTCTCATCCTGCAGCGCCTGATCGAAGTCGTAGTTCCGCCCGTACCGGACCTCGGGACCCCAACTGACGATCCACGTCTGCGGCCGCCACTGATACTCGGCCTGTCCCTCGTAGATCCGCTGGTCGGTTCGCCGCACGAAGCCGACGTCGGTCTTGAAATCTGGGGACAGCGTCGACGTCTCGAATGAATAGCTGAGATTACGTCCTCTCTTCCGGAACTCCGCGCCGACGACATACCCGTCGGTCTCGAGGCCGTCCTCCGCGTCCCGGTGATCGCTTCTGAGCGCGCGCAGCCCGAGTTGGTGCGTGTTACCGATCCGGAAGTTGCCATCGATGCCGACGACTCGGCTAAAGCCGTCCGTGAACTCCCGGTCGGTGAAGACGGCTCCGATGAACGACTCGGCATAGAGGTCGTAGCGCACGCGGCCGACGAACGTCTGCGCGGACCGCCCGAAGGTCGGAGCGAGTGGATCATCGATCCCCAGACTTGCGGCGTCGTCGTTCGCATAGAGCACGCCGAGCGTCGTGTTACCCGCCTTGCCGGTCAGCTTGGCACCGTACAGCGGGTCGACGATCGTTCGGGTGTGGACGACCCTCACCGGAGCCTGGATCTGGAAGATCTCCGCACCCTCCAGGAAGAACGGTCGCAACTCCGGATAAAACAACGCGAACCGTCGATTGACCTCGACCTGCGGGCGGTCCGACTCGATCTGCGAGAAGTCAGGGTTGACCGTGAAGTCGGCCGTGAGGTTCGAGGTAACGCCGTATTTGAAGTTGGCGCCGACCGCGGGCTGTGGATCGCCGTCGACGACCTGGCCGAGATCCTCGTCGAGCGTGCCAAACCGGAACGCCGTGAAGGCCGGCTGGATCTCGAGGTTGCGGCTCGTCGACAGCCCCGTCATCCCATCGAGGACACCCATCTGTGGCAGGAAGCCGGCGATGTCACGCGAGACCGGCGACCAGACGACCGTCTCGTCCTTTCCCCTGATCTGACGGACGATCTGGAAGCCCCACGTGTGAGGCACGTCGCTTCCACGCGCCGGATAGCGAAGACTCTTGAACGGGATCGCCATCTCGGCCGTGAAGCCGTCCTCGACCGGCTGGCCACCCGTGCGAAAGAGGGCGTCCCATGATGAGTCGCCTCGAGGGATTCCACCACCGCCACCGCCACCACCTCTGCCGCCACCACCACGGCCACCAACGACCGCGTCACCCTGCACGCCGTAGCCGTTCACCGAGAAGACGTAGGCACGCTGCTGGTCGAGGAACGTGTCGAAGTACACGGAGATGACGTCATCACCCCGACCGGCCTGATCTCGGTCGACGCGGTTGGCGCGCATGATCCCAGGGTCCTGATACCGCGCACGGAAGGCGAGGTAGACGTTCGAGCTGTCGTACGCCAGCATGACGTCGGTGGCCTCGGTCGCCGGAGCGCCGTCCACTGGCTGCCGCTGCACGAACTCGGTGATCCGCGCGGCGTTCTGCCACACCACGTCATCGAGCCGGCCGTCGATGTTCGGCGGCGTCTGCGTCCGCACCGGTCGCACGGTGACGCGACCCGCCAGCCCGCCGGCATCAGCAGCAACCGCCGCCGCCGGCCCGGTTTGAGGATCCCCGATCGTGATGCCACCACTGACCTCAGACGCCGGCGCCCCACGGCTCCCGTTTCCGTGTGTACTGCCATTGGAGCCGGACGGAGGTGCCGCGCGATCATCCGCGGCCGGGCGGTGTGCCCCCGCCCGAGACGGAGCCTCCCGACCGCCGAGATCCCCCAGGCCTCTACTCAACTCGGCGACCATCCGGTCCTGCAAGGATAAGATTTCGTTGAACCGACCGTCGACCGTGACGATGTCGCGGGTCACGCCGGTCTCAACGTCGACGATTCGAGCCGTGATCCGCAGCTCGTCCCCCAGGCGCTGGAAGCCACCGGCGACAATCCACGAGACGCCGAGCTTGCGTGCGAGGTCACGCGCGAGCACCTCGTCGCGTAGATCGAGCGACGCGCGCGCCGGGCCGCTGTTCAGAACATCGATCAACGCCTCACGCCCCACCACCGAGAGCTCACCGAACTGCTCCACATCGGCGGTGACGGTCTCGGCGATGTCTGTCCCAATCCAGTCGTCGTCGGGCTGGCCCGAAATGTTGGCGAACGGGAAGACGGCAAGGGTTCGGGGCCGGAGATCGACAGATGGCCGCTCGACAGTTCCACGCGGCGCGGCATCCTGCGCGTGCGCAATCTGACCGAATGCGGCGAGAGAGATCGCGGCGGCCAGCGCAACAACATGCACGGCAACACGGGGCGGCTGAAGGCAACTCGAATGCACTAAGAACCTCTGATGCTGACTACAACTCGCTGCCGTGATGAGGCAAGGCCAAGGAGGTAGAACCTCAGCTGTCGCGGCCAAGGCGCTCCGGATGAACAACGTACCTTAGCAAAGGCAATTAGTGGCCGCCCCGACGCCGTCGTGGAGCCTCAGGCAGTTCTTCCACGAGATCAATCATCCGCTGGAGGTGTTCGGGCGTCGGCAGTCGTCCCGTGCCGCCACCGAGATTATCCGTCATGTGCTCGGGATCGCTCGTGCCCGGCGTGGCCACCGTGACCGCCGGATGGGCAATGACGAACTTGAGCATGAACTGTGCCCAGGTGGTTGCGTCGAACTCGCTGGCCCATGCGGGCAGCGGCCGATCCCCGATCCGAGCCCACATGCGGCTGCGACCAAACGGGAGATAGACGATGACGCCGATTCCCCGGTCCTGCGCCAGCGGCAGGATGGTCTCCTCGGCAATCCGGTTGTCAACGGCGTAGTCGATGCCGATGGTGTCGAGTGGGTAGTTCCTCATGGCGTCAGCCAGCGCGTCGTACTGGGACTCGCTCGTGGTGGTGATACCCATGTAGCGGATCCGGCCCTCGGTCTTCAGGCGCTGCAGGATGCCGAGCTGGGTCGGCGGATCACCCATGTTGTGCACCTGGATGAGGTCGATGACCGGAATCCGCAGCCGTTGGAACGACCGCTCGATCTGCGCCCGCGCCGCCTCGGGATCGGCCGGTCCGCCCCCTCGCCCCGAGACGTTGACCTTCGTGGCCCAGAACATCCGGTCGGCGATGCCACGTCCCTCAACGACCTGGCCGGCCACCTCCTCGGAGGCGCCGTAGCCGGCCGCCGTATCGAACACGCTGCCGCCACCCTCGACCAGGGCGCTGAGCACGTCGCCTATCGTCTCGAACTCCTCGGCGCGGGCGGCGGCCGAAAACGTGTTCGCACCGCCCAGCCCAATCACCGGGAGCTGTTCCCCGCTCGACGGAATCGCCCGCGTGATGAGGCCACCGGTTTGGACGCTCGCTCCACCACTCTCGGCAAAGCTCCTGGACGGCGTGCCGCTCTTGAACGCCAGTGCAGCACCAGCCCCTGCCACCACGCGTAGCCAGTCACGTCGAGAAATCATCGCGCCTCCAGTGCCTTTCGGGTGACATGCCACTCGATTGTGCTTTGTCCATAGTAGACGGACTGTAAGACGACGGCCAGCGGCCCTGGGTTTCGCCCCAGGTCGCCGCTCTCGGCATTGTCAGGTTGAGGATCAAGGTATCAGAGTCACGGGATGAACAGTCCCGTGCCGACCTACCGCGGACTGGCGTTGGCCCGGACCAGGCTGGCGAGACGGGCCGGATGAGCCATGGCCGCTCCCTGCCAGACCCCAACGTCACCATGCTCGCCAGCCGGACACATCGTGTGCATCGGCGGATCCTGCACCTGGGCAGGGTCGAACGTTGTATCCTGAATGGCTCCACGTATGCGCACCCTGGCAGCTCTCCTCCACAGGGCCTTCCACGAGGGCGAGACCGCACTGTATCGGTCCGTCCAGGGCACGATCGCGGCGCTGATCGTGTTCTCGATCCTGCTGCTGGTGCTCGAGGCCGTGCTGCCCGAGTCGCATCCGGTCTCAGTGCTGCTACCGCGCGTCGATCGAGTGTTGCTGTCGATCTTTGCGATTGAGATCTCGCTGCGCGTTCTCTCGTATTACCCGCCTGCGCTCACGGTGTTCCGGCGACCGCCGCTCGGCCAACTGCGGACCCACCTGCTGGCCCGGTTGCGCTACCTCCTGCGGCCCCTGATGCTGGTCGACATCCTGGCCGTGCTGGCACTGTTCCCCGAGCTGCGCGGGCTACGCGCGCTGCGACTGCTGCGCCTCCTGCGTGCCACGCCGGCGTTCCGCTACCGCAACCCCTTCGCAATCGCCGTTCAGGCCTTCGAGGAGAGCGGACTCCTGTTCGCGCTGGCATTCGCCCTGCTCGGCACGGCGACGCTGCTGGGTGGCCTCAGCATCTATTTCGTGGAGATGCGCGAGAACGAGCGCATCGCCGTCGTCGGCGATGCGCTCTGGTGGGCGCTCGTCACGGTGACGACGGTCGGCTACGGTGACATCACGCCGGTGACGGGGCTGGGTCGCATCATCGGCGGCGTCCTGATGGTGGCGGGAATGTTCACCCTCGCGCTGTTCGCCGGCATTGTCGGGTCGAGCTTGGTCAAGGGCGTCCTGAGCATCCAGGAGGAGCAGTTCCGCATGAGCGAGTACGTCAATCACGTTGTCGTGTGCGGCTACGACGAGAGCACGCACCTGCTGCTGGAGGCGCTGACTCACGAGCTCAACCTCCTCGAGATGAGCATCGTGCTGTTCGACAAGCACGAGCGACCGCGCGATCTGCCGCCGGAGATCCTCTGGGTGCACGGCGATCCCACGAAAGAGAGCGAGCTCGACAAGGTACGTCTGTCGCACGCCGCCGCGGTCATCGTGTCGGGCGAGCGCGACACCACGCCGCAGGTTGCCGACGCGCGCACCATCCTCATCACCTTCACGGTGCGGTCGTACCTCGAGCACCACAGCCACCAGGTGCGGCACCGCAACGCGCCGCTGTACGTGGTGGCGGAGATTCTTGACTCGGAGAACGTCGACCACGCGTTGAGCGCCGGTGCCAACGAGGTAATCGAAACGCGCAAGATCGGCTTCTCGCTGATCGCCCACGCCGTGCGCTACCACGGCATCGCCACGGCGATGAGCCGGGTGCTGCTGTCTGGCGCGGACAGCGTGTACGTGGGACAGATTCCCGGCGGTCCCCCGGAGCCGATGCTGTTCGGCGATATCCTGATCGACCTGAAGCTCACGAAGCGCGGCGGCCTCGTCGTCGGTCTTCGCACGCCTGGAGGCGAAGAGGTCATCAATCCGCCCAAGGCGATGACCGTGGAGCCGGGCACACACCTGTTGTACCTGGCGAAGGAACCGCTACTGGAACCGCCGACCTGATGTCGGCTTCGGCCCAGTCCGCGAGCACCGTGCGAAGCGTGCGGACGCGGACTCAATCGACGACCTGTGCTGACGCTGATCGGGCCAGTCGCCAGCGGGATCGAGCGGGATGGCACGTTGGCTCCAGTCGCTCGGACTGGACGAAATCGCTCGCCACATCCGCCCGCCCCCAGGCGTCCTCGTCGAGCCGGCCGTCCAGCATCTCGCCGACTGTTTCATCACCGACTCGAGTCACGACCCCGCCAATGTCATTGAACACGGCATCCGTTGCGGCTCGCTTCTTGTGCCAATCCTCTTGTGACAGAGGCAGCTTAGACCGATGGCGTGCGGTTCACCGCCGTCGTCTTCATAGGTCATGAGGTCTTTCGTGGCTTCCTCATGCGCCATGTCGTAGATTCGAGCTCGGATATCGACGATGGGCTTGAACATGGGGTGCGACGGAACATCGGCGACCTTCTCGCCGTCGCTGTAGACCTCACGCCCGTCCCGGATCGACTCTCGATATTCCTCGCCGGTCCGAATCATCACTCTCCCTCCACCGCTGCGCCGCGTCGTGACTCTGTTCGGACTCCATTTATAAACCGCGTGTTCATCCGCCCACTGTGCCACTTGCACTCTCAACCTGACAATGCCGGCCGATCACTGCGCGATCTCAGCCACCCAGATCTCTGGGCGACCTGGGCGATCGAGGACCCACACAATCCGTCCGTCCGGCGCGACGTCATACCACGGGGAATTGAGCGGTCCGATGTCGGTGACCAGCTGCGCGCTCTGGCCGTCGCGGTCGGCGATCCATATCTCAACCTCGTCGTAGCCCGAGATCAACTTGGCGAAGTAGATGTGCGCGTCGTCGCCGGACCAAACCGGCCAGGTACCGTCGAGGACCGACCTGCAGTCTCCCTCGACGGTGCAGACCCAAACCCGGTTCCGTCCCCCGTCACGAAACGCAAACCCGAGGTCCATGGCCACGATGTGCCTCCCATCATGAGACCACCTTGGCAAGAACAGACGAAGGGGCGGATCCGAATCCCACTCGGCGGGGGTAGGAAACACACGATCCTCCCCCGATTCCAGGTCGCGGACGACGAGGGGACCGGCACGCGGGTACGGTCCCTCGATCCTCGTGAACAGGATCCACGGCTCTGACGGGTGCACCTCACCGAACATGAACCGGTCCCAGGAGAAGCCAGGTAACACGACCTCTCCGACACCGCCATCAACAGCGACCTTGAGGAAGTCGCCGGGTGACCCGGCTCGGGCCGGGGTGTCTCGATAGAAATACACCGTCTCGCCGTCGGCGCCCCAACGAGGATGGATGTTGAATTGACCGTCGCCCCGTGTCACTTGCCGGATGCCCTGGCCGTCAGCCCTCACCACTGAGACTTCGGCTCCACCGGCCACCTCTCCAAAAAAGGCGACCGACTCGCCGTCAGGAGAGAAACGCGGGACGGTCAAGCCATAGCGACGCGCCAGGATCTCGCGACTCTCGCCGACCTCAGGGTCATAGACCATCAACGCCTTCTCATTGCGGACGTTCGAGTAGACCAGCCGTCGGCCGTCTCGAGAAATGGCCGGTTGCGTGTCCTCACCCGCACCCGCCGTGACCGGCTCTGGTGTGCCGCCCGACGCCAGAACCCTCCACAGAGTCCGGCTGCCTGACCGCATCGACGAGAAGATCACGTGCCGCCCGTCGGGCGTCCAGATGGGATGGCTCGTCCGGTTCGTGTCAAACGTCAGTTAGCGCGGCTTGCCTCCCGAAACCGGCAGGATCCACAAGTCCCCCATGGGACCAGAAGCCTGCCGAGAGTACACAACCGACTCACCGTCGGGCGAGAGCGCCGGGAACCCCGGTGAGCCAGTCTGCGTCGCCGTCGGCATCAGCACGTCCGACCCTTCAATGGCGCGTTGACCGCTGCCGTCAGCGTTCGCGATCCAGATCTGCTGGTCCCGTTCATAGACGAGTTGGCTGCCATCCCACGAAAAGCTCGGGTGCGTCCCCTCCTCGATGATGCGTCTGGCCGCCGGCGTCCCGAGTGGCCCAATCGTCCAGATTCCATCGCCAGGTCGATGGAACCCGATCGCGTCGTTGCTCGGGGACCACGACGGGTTCAGCGCCGGCGCCGTTTCGTCGGTGATCGGGATCGGCGACGCCCCTTCCGTCACCGTCTGGACCCAGATCTGAGGCAGGCCCGACGCGTCGGAGACGAACGCCATCGTTGAGCCGTCGGGTGACAGCGTCGGCGCCTGATGGGCGCCGGGGGAGACTGTCGCCAGAAGCTGGTTGGCCAGCTGCAACGGACGGTCGGCTGGAGGCTCCGGCGCGCGGTCCGAGAAAAAGTCAACCGCGAAGACCGCACCGAGCGCCAAGGCCCCCAGAGCAAATGGTAGGAAGCGGCGATTCGGTCGACCGCGTGTGTGCGCAACTGTGACGGTCGTATCCGACTGGATCGTTTCCAGCACCCCATGCACGACCGCAGCACTCGAATACCGACTCCCCGGCTCCTTCTGCAGGCACCGCTGCACGACGCTTCGGAACCCGGCGGACACGCGGCCCGGCAATGCCCTCGGCGTCTCCTTGGCAATCGCTAACACCATATCGAGCGGTGTCTCACCCTCGAACGGCAACCGCCCGCTCGCCATCTCGAACAGCAGCACACCCAGCGACCAGATGTCACTTCGAGTCGTGGCTTCTTTACCGCCCAGCACTTCGGGAGCCATGTAGGCCAGCGTCCCGACCGGCGCATTGCTGACTGGCGACTCCATCGTGCGCGTCACCGCCTCCGCATCCATTGACGGCAACGGCACCGCGATCCCGAAGTCGATCAGCTTGACCTGCGCCTCGGGCGTGATCACGACGTTGGCACTCTTCAGATCCCGATGCACGATCCCGTGCTCATGGGCATGCGCTAAGGCGTCGGTAATCTGGGTGCCGTAGCGGATGACACTCTCGGCCGCCAGGCCGTCGGACGGGATCAGCTCGCTGAGCGGCTTCCCGTCGACGTGCTCCATGACGATGAAGCTCTGACCGTCGGCTTCACCGACGTCATGGATGGTGCAGATGTGGGGATGGTTCAGCGCGGAGGCCGCACGGGCTTCGGCCAGGATGCGGCTGGCGGCATCGTCTGTTTCGTGCAGGACCTTGATCGCCACCGTCCGCTGGAGCTTCGGGTCGTAGGCTTTCCAGACTTCGCCCATGCCCCCGCCGCCGAGACGGGCGAGCACCTCGTAGTGACCGATCTGGTGGCCTTTCATGGGAACAAGCGAAGTATAGCCGAGGAAGCGCACCTGCGCGGTACACGGCTATTCCTTGCGACGGCTGCGGCGAGCGATCTGGCACGGGAGCCTGGCGGAGGCGCAGCGGCTCGTGAACGTGGTCCGAGAGATATGAACGAGCGCGGGTGTGGGCACCCGTGCCTTCTTCATCCGGGCTATCATCCACGACCAGGTGCTGGACCGCCTCGCCGGAGGCGGCATGGGATGATGTGTTCATGAGTCACTGACGGGGAATGATTCAATGACGACAAATTCGACGCGAAAGAGAACGGCAGGCCGAGCGGTTCTGGCTCGTGGGATCGGTGGGCGCATGGCGGGACTGGCATTTCTGGCCGCATGCCTCACCCTTGGGCTGGCCTCGCAGGCTGTCGCAGCCGAGGGACGCTCCATCGCCTTCGTGAGCAATGCGGACCCCAACATCGAGACGCTGGCGCGGGGATGGGTCGGCCAGCGCAACGACATCGAGTACATCCTCACCCCGAGTGATCTGGACGATCTCGCCGAGAAGCTGATCTCGCTCGGTCGTGCTCGCAAGATCGCGAGCCTCTTGTTTATCGGGCACGGCGGCGACAGCTTCTTCATGTTCATGAAGAATCACCAAACCGGACAGGGCGAGTATCTGAACGCGCCTGCGGCGCGCAGACTCGCACAGCGGTATCCGGCCTTAGCCGACGCATTCGCGCCGGACGCGCGGGTGGTGTTTCTTGCATGCAACCTCGGCCAGAGCAACGAACTCTTGCGCACCGTTGGAGGGGCGTTTCTCCGCACACATGGTGGAACCGTCGTCGGGAACCGAGATGTCACACGCTTCGAGGCGGTCAGGGACCTGGACGGCATCGTGTTGGAGTGGATCGATCACCCCGACCGATTCACCAATCCGAACCTGCCGAGTTCTTGGACAAGTGCCACGATCGAGCCTGCGCCTGACGGGCAAGAACTCATGACCGGCTCGGCTCTGACCCAGCTACAGCGATTCGCCGGGACCTGGAATGGGACGTTTACCCGCCAGGATACGAATGCCACCGGACCCTTGTCGACGACCTTCGTCTACGACGGCGAGAGGCGCGCTCTCGGGGGATGGCACTATGAACCACAGTACGTCATGCGAGACGTGAAGGTGTCGGGCAACACCGTCACGTTCTGGCATGAGACGGGAGCGTGTCGCACGGACCACACGTTCACGGCCCTCGATTTCGCGGCCAAACGGGCGCGCAGCACGTACCGCGTCACGTGCCCGGATGGCACGACTCGAGCTGCGACAGTCGAGTACCGATAGGGGCTACTCCATCCCACGCGAGGAACGCCTGCGTTCACAACAGGCGGTGGTGAGCTGAGCGCAGCACGTGTCGACCGACCCGAAAGAGATTCTGCACCACGCCGTGCACGGATGCGACGTGTTACAGATGCGCGACCGACTGAAGCGGCCCAGCTTCCTCGACGTCGTGGTGAGGATCGACCCACGCGGCGGGTCGACGACCACGCTGGGCAGGGGACGCAACGTCGCGCTCGGCCCAATGGTCGGATCGTGCTGGATTACGATCGGGCCGGGCTCGAACGATGCCAGAAGATGTTGGCGGATCAGGGTCTTCCGACGCTCGGAATGGTGTTCACGAAGCGACGGGTCGAGGATGAAAAGAACGAACGGGCGGTGATCGTCCTCGTCAGGGCGTACGTCGTGAGCCCGCCCTAGGGCCCTCCAGATCGAGAACGCCGCGCTTTTTCGGGAGGCGCGGACGACGTCGCGAGTCGGCCCGAACCGGCCACCGGGGGCGGCGACTGACGCCAACACACCAGCATATGTACGACACGGCCGAGGAAATCCTGCAGACGGCCGGGGCGGAGATCGTGCCGTTCGACCGTGGCGCCTACAACGTGGCTCGCACAGCGACCCACGAGCACGGCACCAAGAAGAACCCCACGCTGAGCGTCCTGGCGCTGGCTAGCGACGATCTGGTCCGGGCGACGGCTTTCGCACACCGAAGATCAAGAAATAGGGCATGCGGCGAGAATCGTCCAAGTCCGGATTCGCCGCAACCTGCGCGGCCGTCGGTCGAGGTTCCTGCAGGATATCGATCGTGAAGCCTGCCTCGGCGATCAGTGTCGCCCACTCGCCCAGCGTGTAGCGCCAGTACGGTGTCGACCATGGATAGCTCAGCCGGGCCATGTTCCATCGACACACGGTCGGGCCTGTGTCGAAGTACCGATCGCACTTCAGGCTGAGCTTGGCGCCGCCGGCGTCGCGGTCCCACTCTCGAAAGGGCGTGTCGGTCGCCGGATGCGGTACCGAGAAGACGAGGCGGCCGCCGGGTCGGAGGACGATCCACGCACCGCGCAGAGCCCCGCGAACGTCGGAAACGTCCTGCATGGACATGCACGCGGTCACGAGGTCGAACGCGTCGGCGGCCAAGTGGTCCGCGATGTCCCCGACACTGAGGCTGCGGTAGTCGATGCCCAGTGGATCCTTCGCCTCATGGGCTCGTGCCAAGGTCAGCAGCTCGCTCGACAGATCGATGGCGGTCACGCGGGCTTGCCGCCTGGCGAGATGGCGCGAGAAGAAGCCCTGCCCACAGCCGAGGTCGAGTACGTGTCGACCTTGCAGGGGCTCGCTAGCGGTCAGCAGGGCTGGGCCGTGCACCTCATGCCGGTAGTGGTCAGCGCCAGACTCGATGAACGCGTCAAACGCTTGGGCACCCTCGTTCCACGCCTCCGCGGCGTCCGCATCAGAAAATGCCGAACGATCTGTCATGGTCGAGGTCCTCGAAGCGGGTGTTCGGAGCATGTGAGCTCCTCTGCCAGGTGCAGCAGGCCGACCTTGTGTCGAATGACTTTCGGGTGTGTAATCTTATTGTTCTTTCTCAGACTTCCCTGCCGCGATGGGAGGATGGCGAAGGAGCCGCCCGGCCACCTGGGACACGGAGCGCATGTGGCCACGTCCCCACAGTCACTGGAGGCACCAAGAATGACCTGCCGCAATTTGCTCACCGTCGCGTTTGGCGTCGCTGTGGTCTTGGCCATCTCGCCACGTCCGGTCGCTGCCCAGGACACACCATCCGTGAACGCCGAGGTCATCGGTTTGATCAACGGCCTCGATGAGAAAGTCACCGCACTGGCCGGTGCCATGAACGAGGACCAATGGGCCTGGCGTCCCATGGAAGGCGTTCGCTCAACCAACGAAGTGGTCATGCACATCGCATTCGCTAATTTCTTCATTCCGTCCATGCTCGGTGCCCAACCGCCCGAGGATTTCCCCGTCACCACTGGCCCTGATGGCCTGGTTGGGGCGGAGGAGTACGAGGCTACGACCAATCGCGCGGACGTCCTGGCTGCCTTGGACGCGTCGTTCGACCATGTCCGCGCAGCACTCGCCGGCGTGTCTCCCGAGCGCATGAACGACGAAATGAACTTCTTCGGCGAGACGATGACCGTTCGTGGCTTCTGTACGTTCATGGCGACGCACCTACATGAACACCTCGGCCAACTCATCGCCTACGCGCGTACGAATGGCGTGGTCCCGCCATGGACCGCTGATTCTGGCAACTGATTCCCGTCACCCGAACGAGGGACCGACCAGACCCTCGATGACCACGAGACGGCGTGGACTGCTGCATGGCGCTGAGGTCGGCGGCCACGTTTAGGGCGACCATCCAGGCGGGTCGCCCTCGTCGCGGTCGTCGTCCTCGTCATACACCTGGAGACGGACGACAGGCGCGAACGCCCACGCCTCCCGCAGTGCCGTGCTTCGGTAGGCTCGCACCGAGCAAGTTTTGATGGCTGTCGGGATCGCGAATTCTGCCACAGGTAAAGCCTCCCTAGAAAAGCCTACTCTTCGCGTCCGCAGTCCCAGGGCCCAGCTCCACCTAGGGCTGCCGCAGCTCATGCACGATTGGCTCGGTGCAGTGCCGCTTGCGTGGCATCCTGCCTGCTGGTCCTTGCGCCCGAATCCTATCATTCGGGCTGGAACGGTTTCATGGGGTCAGGTCAATGGTAGTTGTAGAACTTCTCCCACTCGGCGAGCTTCTTATTCAAGTCGACGTCGCCCGCGTACGTCAGCAGCTGATAGAACGCCTGCTTGTCGGTGCGATGTGACCGCTCGACCTTGGCATTCACCTGCGGCGTCCTGGCCTTGATGTAGACGTGCCGAATCCCGTGGTCGGCCAGCTGCCAATGGAACTAGGCTTGGCACTCATGGCCGCGATCCGTCGCGCGGTAGGCATCCGAAACGGGAGCTTGTCGATCACATGATCGAGAAAGTGGATCGCGTTCTTCTGGGTGTGCCGCGAGAAGACCCTGAGGGCTCGAATGCGCGTTGGCATCGTCCTGCCACGAGCCGGGCGACGTGGCCCCGATACGACGCCGCCCGCGGTCGAGCCGTGACCACTCCATGACCGGGTCGTGGACTTTCCGTTGCCATTTCCAGGATCATTCCATGACCATTTCGTCATGACGCCCACCCAGCTGTTTCTGTTCGCCGAGCTCGTAGCCATCTTCGCCCTGCTCGTCTGGGGACGGATTCGATACGACATCGTCGCCTTCGGCGCGTTGATCGTCGCGTACGTCGGCGGCGCCATTCCCAGCAACGCGGTGTTTGCCGGATTCGGGCATCCCGCGACCGTGATCATCGCACTGGTCCTGGTCGTCAGCCAGGGACTCCAGCGGTCCGGGGCGATCGAGGTCCTGGCGCGCCGGTTCGTCAGCGCTTCGCGCGGCCTGCGCGGGCACATCGCGGTCGTCTCTACAATCGGCGCAGCACTGAGCGCGGTCATGAACAACGTCGCTGCGCTCGCGCTCCTGATGCCCGTGGACATGCAAGCGGCGCGGAGGGCCAAGCGCAGTCCGGCGCTCAGTCTGATGCCCCTGTCGTTCGCGTCGATTCTCGGCGGCATGGTCACCCTGATCGGGACCCCGCCGAACGTCGTCATCGCGACGTTCCGGGAGGAAGCGCTCGGCGCGCCCTACGGCATGTTCGACTTCGCCCCGGTGGGGGCGATCGTGGCGGTCGTCGGGGTCGCGTACGTCACGCTGGTCGGCTGGCGATTGATTCCGGCCGAGCGACGCACGCTGGACAGCGCCGAAGAGCTGATGGACTTGCGGGGCTACGTCGCTGAAGCCGGGGTACCGGAGGCGTCCAGCGCGGTCGGCCTGATGCTACGCGATCTGCAGACCGCCGCGGACGCAGACGATGTCAACCTGCTCGGCGTGGTACGGCGCGGCTCGCGTTTGCCGGGTGCGGCGCGAAACGAGACCATCCGCAAGGGTGACGTGATCGTGATGGACGGCGCACCGCAAGCGATCGAGCAGTTCCTGGGCTCGGCCGGACTCGAGTATGCCGGCGCCGACAAGCACGGCGGCGTGACGAGTGAGACCCTCGAGCTGGTCGAGGTCGTCGTGCCGGACGGCGCACGGATCGCGGGACGCTCGGCGCTCGACGTCCGGCTCCTGTACAGGCACGAGGTGACGCTCCTGGGTGTGTCTCGTTCGGGGCAACAATTCCGGGATCGACTCCGCAAGCTGCCCATCGAGCCAGGCGATGTCCTGTTGCTGCTCGGTCAGTCCGGGCGCTTGCCGGATGTCGTCGACTGGCTGGGCTGCCTGCCGCTTGCGGATCGTGGCATCCGCGTGCTCCAGCGGAGCAAGGCCTGGGCGGCCGTGCTCACCTTCGCCACCGCCGTCCTTGGAGCGAGCCTCGGCCTGATCTACCTGCCGGTGGCGCTGGCGGCCGTAGTGGTCGTCTACGTGCTGCTGCGGATCGTCCCCCTCTCCCGCCTGTACGACTCGGTCGAGTGGCCTGTCATCGTATTGCTCGGCTGCTTGATCCCGATCGGCACCGCGCTCGAGCAGAGCGGCGCCACCGCCCTTATCGCGGGCGCCATCGCCGACTGGTCCCGGGGCCTGCCCGTCGCCGCCGTGCTGGCGATCTTGATGGTCGTGACCATGACCCTCTCGGACGTGCTCAACAATGTGGCGACCGCCCTGATCGCCGCGCCCATCGGCGTCGATCTCGCACGCCATCTCGACGTCAGCCCGGATCCGTTTCTGATGGCCGTTGCGGTGGCCGCCTCGTGTGCGTTCCTGACGCCGATCGGGCACAAGAACAACACCATCATCATGGGGCCAGGCGGCTATGCCTTCGGAGACTATTGGCGGATGGGGTTGCCATTGGAGATCCTGGTGGTGGCGGTCGGGTTACCGGCGATCTTGCTGTTCTGGCCGTTGTGAGGTGGGGCTCGGGATTGAGGGAGAAAAGGGGCCGGGCCGCTACGCCTTCAATTGGCGCGCGATGAACGCCTTGACCATCTCGCGCGCGCGGTCGGTCTGTGGCCCCTCTTCGGCGGTCCACTGGTGTGGACTGCCTTCGAACACTTGGTAATCGCACTTGCCGCCGGCCGCTCTGTATGTGTCGGCGAATTTCTCCTGCATCTCGGGCAGCACGTTGTCGTCGAGCCCGCCCTGCATGATCAGTATCGGCACCAACGCCACCTTTTCATGGCGCTCGAGTATCTCCTGCGGGTTGGCTTCGTGAATCGTTTCCCATGGATTGAAGTAGGTCGTGTGGGCCGCGCACATGCTGGCGCGCTTCTTCTCTACCGCGTTCTTGAAGCGCTCGTAGGGGTCGCTGATCGGGGAGCGCGTCGCGATGTAGGCCACCGTCGCGTCAATCTCCGGCGCCTCGGGCAAGGGAATCGCGTTGTAGCGCGCATCGTGCGGGCGCATGCCCAGGAGCTCGGCGACGTGGCCGCCGGTCGAGCTGCCGAATATACCGATGTTCGACGGGTCCCCGTTCCACGAGGCTGCTTGTCGTTTGAGCCAGCGCACACCGTAGTTTGCGTCCTGCACGCCAGCCGGATAATGGGCTTCTGGCGCCCGCGTCATGTCGATGGCGACCACGAGCAAACCGCTCGCCGCCAACGCGCGGTCCATGGGTTCCTCCGCGAAGCGGTCCTTGTTGTTCCACGCGCCGCCGTGTAGATCGAGCACGGTGGGGAACGGGCCGGCACCCTCCGGTTGATAAATGCGAGCCATCAGCATCCGCCCGGCCGCGTTCCGCCGGAACTCGGCCTCGCTCACCATGATCTCGAGCTTGGCAGCGGGATTGTATGCCGTCGCCATGCTGGATTTGGCTGCTGCATGAGCCAGATACCCGGGGCGACCTCCCAAGACCTCCGAAACAACGGGGAGTCCCACTGCGCCCATTGCAGCCATCCTCTTGAGAAAGTCCCGACGGCCGGAAGAATATGTGTCCATGCTGATCTCCCTTCTCCGACATGGCTGTTCGAAAGCTCGCCCAGTATAGCGAACGGACCGCACGTGCGCACGTCAGGGGTACTTCTCGGGTGGCAACAACAACAATGCACCCGAGGATCCGCTCACATTCGTCGGTTACTTTCCCGGTCGGGAAGTCGACGGCTCCGCTTCGGCGCCTGGCGGTTCGCGAAACGGGTCCATCGGAATCGCAACGTACTCGACGTCGAGTATCTCGAGGTGCTCGGTCTTCTTCGCGTGCAAGACCACGCGGTCACCCGGGCCTGCTTTCATCAGCGCTCGCGCGAGCGGCGACCTCCAGCTGATGTAGCGGCGGTTCAGGTCCACTTCGTCGATGCCCACAATGCTGACGATGTGTTCGCGGCCGCTGGTGTCCCGGTAGGTGACCGTGGCTCCGAAGAACACGCGCGCGGCTGCTGATTGCGGCCGTGGTGCGCCGGGATCGACGACCTCGGCGGAGTCGATGCGCTTGGTCAGAAAACGAATCCGCGAGTCGATCTGGCGCAGCCGCCGTTTGCCGTAGAGATAATCGGCGTTCTCACTCCGGTCCCCGTTGCTCGCCGCCCAGGCCACGGCCTTGGTCACGGCCGGCCGCTCCCGGTTCATCAGGAACCGGTGTTCGTCTTTCACGCGCTGCAACCCCGCGGGCGTGGTGTAGTTCTTCGGCTTCGGCCCCGGCGCCTCGCGCACGGGTTCTCTGAGCGGCCTCTTCGTTCTCATGTTCACCGTGCCCACATTCATGAGGCTACTCCATGTCGGCTCGAATCGGACGAAATCGTGGCTGTCGGCAGTCTTGGCCTTGCTGGCGTGGTGGATCGCTTCGTCGCAACTAGCCGTCGCCACGATCGGGTCGTGCTGAGTCGTGCTGAAGCAGGCCGAGTCGTGCCCGGCGAGTGACGGTACGAGTGACGGTCGCCCGATAACGAGGAGGACGTATAGATACGAGGCGAGCGCTCGCTAGGACGGTTCTTGGGGACCGGCTACTGCCACGTTGGCACTCCCTGGCGGGATGGGGATGGGCGGCACCCGGCGCCACTGCCGGGAGCCGCCTTTTACCCAAATCAATAACGGGATCGAGGGTGTCGTTTTCTCAATCTTCTCGCGGCTCGTTCGAGGGGAGTGGTCGGGCGATCGGCCACACTGCTTCACGGGTCACGCGGTCGTGTCGTGAACACCATGTCGCCTAGTTACCCGACACAGATCACACCCCCGAATGGACTGGGGTTGATCGAGAAGTCTGAGAGATTCACGACGCCAACCGCAAAGAACGTGGCGGTCACGTTCGCCACGGGATCATTGACATCATAGATAAACGCTACGTTGCCAGTCGCGGTGTCGAAGAGCCCGTACTTGCGTCCTTGGAACTGTGCGCCTTGGGTTGACGTGTACAGGAACGTGCCCGTGGCGGATAGAGTTGAGGGTGGCAGCGAGGGCAGCCCGGCTCCAGGCGATGCCTCATCGACCACGTAGGAATACGTTCCGGCCAGACCGCCGCCGGAGATCGTGGCCTGCGCACACAATCCGGCCGGACTGTCACCACAGGCCGGATTGATTTGAGCCGTCAACATTGCGTCGTCTATTGTCCGGCACTGCTGCTGAGCCAGGAGCCGTTCGGACATGACGATCGGCAGAATGGCCGTGGCCATCACGACGACCAGAAAGGTCTGGAGGAGTGTCCGACCGGATGACGAAGCCGAGACATGGGCGCGTGTGTTGTCCTTCATTGGGGAGTCCTTTCGAGTGATGCCGCGAGCCCCTGACAGCGACGCTCGGGCAGATACGTCGCGTCTAAGAAGAAACGCGTCAACCAGCCCCAAACTGGCTCATTCACCCCATGTCACATCCATCACCCAGATGTCGCCGAGCTCCTGCCGCCACCGGAAGTAGATATATTCACCGTCGGTATCCAGTTTCTCGGATATGCCGCCGTGCTTTCCGGTGAAATCGGTCAGGTGGCGCTGCGTGCGGTCATCCAACGTCAGCGCGGAAATTTGAGGCACTCCACCTCTTTTTTCCGTCACGTAGATTTCTTCACCAGACAACGACCAGACCGGACCCTGAAAACTCACACGCGGGTCTGCACCGGGGTAGGAGAGCAGCAGCTCTGGCTCCCCACCGGCGCTGGGGACGCGCCACAACCCGCGGTCGCCGCTCTCCGTGCCTCCCGTGTAGGCCACCCAGCGCCCATCGGGTGACCAGCACGGGTAATCTCCGCTCTCGACGAGTAGCCTGGCCGGACCCCCGGCCGCGTCGATTACCCACAGTGCGTTCTTGCCATCCCGGTTGGAGTAAAAGACGATGTCCGTTCCGTTCGGCGACCAGGCCGGGCGCAACTCGCGGGCGTCGTGCGTCGTCAGTTGACGGGCCGTTCCACCGTCAGCCGACATCACCCAGATGTCTCGATTCCCGCCACGAACTGAGATGAACGCCACCTGATCGCCGTTCGGTGACCACGTGGGTGCAAAGTCTGGCGACGGATCCGTCGTGAGCTGCTGCATCGGTCCGCCCGCCAGCGGCCGTGTCCAGATGTCGAAATTCCCGGAGCGCGTCGAGTCCAGCGCGAGCCGCGTGCCGTCGCTCGACAGGCTGCTGTTTTCGATGTTCGCCTGCTCGGACGTCAGGGGCTCGGCATCCGCCCACGCGGCGGGTCCAGCATTCACGATCGGCACGCGCCAGACGTTCGAGACCGTCCCGCCCTTGGTGTACGCGACCTTCGTGCCATCGGGTGACATCGCGGCCGTCACCATCCCGATACCAGTGGTGAGGCGGGCTGGCTCGCCCTCCGGGCGACTGTCACGGGTCAAGCGCTGTTGCCACAGGTCGCCGCTCCCCCCTCGATTCGACACGAAGTACAGCGTGCGACCGTCAGGTGACCAACTCGGACTGATGTCCCGCGCCTCTGCATCCGTCACCGGGACACCTTCCCCGGTGGTCGTATCGAGAATCCACACTTGCGCGGTCGCGCTCATGAACGTGCTCCCCACCCAGTAGGCCACGCGCTTCTCGTCGGGTGACCAACTCGCCCACCTGGACCCAATCCCGTCTCCCGCGCCTGGGAGCTCGAACCGCCGGGACGCGCCTGTCGTGACGTTCACAATCTTCATGCTGTTCGCACCGTCGAGGTGCGCGAGTTCGGCACCACCGGCGAGGAGTCGGGGAAAGTCGGCGCGGCCCGCTTCGTCTATCAACGTGCGCGGCGACCCGCTCAGCGTGGGGACGGACTTCACGCCCCGGCCGTCTCCCGCCCAATAAATGATCGCACTCCCATCGGGTGCCCAGCTTGGTGCGTACAGGGGGCCCGGCTCGTCGGGCGTCCGATTGATGCCAGACCCACCGTTCACCTGCATGACCCAGATCGCTCCAGCTCTTCCACTCTCCTGGTAGGCGATCATCTGGCCGTCCGGGGACCATGCCGGATTGTCTTCGACGGTCGAGGCAAACGTGAGTTGTACCGGGTTCGCGAGTCGCGGCACCGTCGCTCGGCGGGGCGCGGGCCCGGGACGCAGGACGAACGCGGCGACAGCCATGAGAGCCATGGAGCCACCAGGCCGAGGCCAAGGGCGCCCCGTGTCAACGGACGCAGAGGGGGGAGGACCAGCGTCCGACGCGACACCGACGTCCCCTCTGACTGAATGGCCTCCAAGGCCCCGTGCACCCCGACCACACTCGAATAGCGGCTCCCCGGCTCCTTCTGCAGGCACCGCTGCACGACGCTGCGCAACCCACTCGATACGCGACGCGGCAGGACCCGCGGCGTGTCCCTCGCAATCGCCGACACGATATCGAGCGGCGTCTCGCCGTCGAACGGCAGCCGCCCACTCGCCATCTCGTAGAGCAGGACACCGAGCGCCCAGATGTCACTGCGGACCGTCGATTCCTGGCCGTTGAGCACCTCGGGTGCCATGTAGGCCAGCGTGCCCGCCGGTACGCTGCTCGCCGGCGACTCCAGCGTGCGCGTCACCGCGTCAGCATCCACCTTTGACAGCGGTACGGCTATCCCAAAGTCGATCAGCTTGACCTGCGCCTCGGGCGTGATGACGACGTTGGCGCTCTTGAGATCGCGATGCACGATGCCGTGCTCGTGGGCGTGCGCCAGGGCATCGGCGATCTGCGTGCCGTAGCGGATGACAGACTCGGGGGGCAAGCCGTCGGACGGAATCAGCTCACTGAGGGACTTCCCCTCGACGTGCTCCATGACGATGAAGCTGATGCCATCGGACTCGCCGACCTCATGGATGGTGCAAATGTGGTTGTGGTTCAGGGCGGAGGCCGCACGAGCTTCAGCCAGGATGCGGCTGGCGGCATCGTCCGTGTCGTGCAGCACCTTGATCGCGACGGTGCGCTGGAGCTTCGGGTCGTAGGCTTTCCAGACCTCGCCCATGCCCCCTCCTCCGAGGAGGGACTGGAGCTCGTACGGCCCGAGGTCGGTACCCACGACGAGCGCGGGTTTCGACAGAGTCGGTGGCTCCAGGAAACTGTCGGTCGGCTCGCTGGCGAGGAACGCCTCGACCTCCTCGCACAGCCCCGGATCGACCGCCCGCAACGCGTCGAACCGAGCGATTCGCTGATCGGGTCCCTGGTCGTCCAGATCCGCCAGGATCCGCTTGATCTGCGCCCAGCGCTCGGGAGTCATGCGTCCTGCCCTGCCAACTCGCGCTTGAACCAGTACCTGGCGCTGGCTCACTCACGTTTGACCGTGGCCGCGGAGATGCTCAGCACCTCGGCGGTTTCCTCGATACTCAGCCCGCCGAAGAAGCGGAGCGTCACGATTTCACCCTGACGAGCATCCAACTCGGCCAAGCGCTCCAGCGCGACATCGAGGGCCAGCACGTCGATGGTCTTCGGGTGAACCGCGCCGTCCGCGCTATCCAGGACCACCTTCGTGACGTCCCCGCCGCGCTTGGCGCGCCGACGTGCGCGCGCGTGGTCGACCAAGATTCGCCGCATCAGCTGTGCCGCCGTTCCGAAAAAGTGTGCGCGGTTTTGCCATTCGACTCGCCGCTGGTCAACCAATCGCAGATACGCCTCGTTGACGAGCGCGGTCGCCTGCAGCGAGTGGTCGGGTCGCTCACGGCGCAGGTGTGCCTGCGCGACTCGATGCAACTCCGCGTGCACCAGGGGGATCAACGCATCGAGGGCCACCTGGTCGCCCCCGCCCACGCCTTCAGCAGGCTGGTGACATCATGACCGCCTGCGACCGAACGGCTCATCTCGCCAACCCGGACCGATGCGCGACGGCAACCTTGCGGTGAGTCCGCACACGATACGTCAAGCGCCGCTGCCCGGACGTCGGGTTACTGCATCATTCCGATCAGGGCTGTACGTACGCGAGTGAGGCCTATCAGGCCCGCCTCGACGCACGCGGCATCGTCTGCAGCATGAGCCGCCGCGGCAACTGCTGGGACAACGCCGTGATGGAGAGTTTCTTCTCGAGTGTGAAGAGTGAACTCGGCGAGCAGTTTGCGAGCCACGGGGAAGCCAAGATGGAGCTCTTCGACTACATTGAAGTGTTCTATAACCAACAGCGTCGTCACTCGACGCTCGGTCAGCTCAGTCCGGCGGCGTTCGAGCGACAGATGAATGGCTCAGCAGCTTAACTAATCCGTCCACCAAACTGGATCAAGCCCAGGTGGCGGCCGACACGGAACAGGTTGAGCACGAGGATGTCGATCGTGTCGCCGTGCTCGTCCACAGCACCCGCACCTTCAGCTCCCCGCACCGGTCAGACGGCGTGCGATGGTCGCGGGCATCAGTTCGCGTCGCGGTACGCCATCGACGCCGTCCCCGACTCGGCCAGTCGGTGGCCGTTGGTCACCCGCAGACGGCTGAAATGAAACACCGCGATCGAGGCCAAGAGGGCGACGGAAATCGAGACCACATAGCTGGAGCGCACGAAGAAGTCGAACCAGCTGGTCTCGGGCAGAAAGAAGCTCTTCGCGACCAGGACGCCTGCGCTCGACAGATACCCGAAGGCGTCCACCACGTACATCAGGAAGCCGACGTTCGCGGCGGTGCCGACGTAGGCGACGAATCGCTCGAACAGAATGCAGTTGAACGGCACGTAGCCCATGAACAGGCCCAGGCCCACCAGAATCATCCACAGCAACGGTCCGACGAGTCCAGCCTGAAACCCGGCCGTCGCCACCCCCACGAGCAAGGCCCCTGCAAGGATGATGTAGAGATTCACCAGCAGGGCGGCTCGGTTACCTCGGATCCACATCAGCGAGCCCATCACCCCGAGCACGGCCACAGAGATCGGGATCTCAGATGCCGTGAAGACGACGGGGGTATCGCCGTAGCCGAGCGCGAGCCAGATGTCGGCCGCGAAGTTGTCTCGCAAGTCACGATAGACCGTCAACAGCACGTAAATGGCCGTCAAGATCGCGATGCTGAACGCGAAGCGCCGGGCGAATCCGAGTCGGGCGGGGGCGTCCATCGGCTCGCGCCGCGAGCGCAGCGCTTCATCAGTCGCCGATGGCAGTGGCACCTGATCCAAGAGCCAGACGAAACAGATCAGCGGCACCGCAAACAGCGCGCCGGTGACGACCGGCATCCAGAACTCCGACAGGCCCCACTCGAGCATCACCAGTTGTCCAACGCTCTTGACGAACCCCGAAGACACGATGAACGTCACGCTCAGACCGGCACCCATCATCTCGGTCGTCTGCCGGCCCTCGAGATAGGCGAAGACCAATCCCCAGATCATCCCGAGCGGCAAGCCGTTGAGCAACAGAAAGAGCACGTTCCACGGCGCGGGAACGATCGCGAACCCGAGAAGCGCGAGCTCCGCGAGGCCGATCAGCGTCAGAATCGCCACGGCGCGTCGGCCCGCGGTCATCTCCGCAATGACTTTGATTCCGACAAACTTCGACAGCGCGTAACCGACGACTTGGGCGATGATCGCGACCGCCTTGTAGTCCATCCCGAATGCGGTCAGTCCCTCGAACGTTCCGACCGTAAAGGGCCGGCGAAAGGCATACATGCACGTGTAGGTGCAGAATGCCGTCGTGGTCCCGAACACTGGGAGCCAGAACCCACGGTGCCCTGAGAGCCAGGTGGTGATTCTCGTCTCTCGACTCATCGAGATCCTCACGCCACGCCGAATGCCCGTTCCACGTCGCCAACGCTCCGATCCAACACGTCCACCCCATGGCGCGAAACCTCCGCTCGATTGTTCTCCGCGCGATATGGCGGTCGACTACCGCTCCGACTGATGACCGACGGTGTCAATCCGGGCGCGAGCCTTCGCTGGCCCGGCGTCGACATACGTATACTCGACCTTCCTGAAGTCGCCATACAGCATGTGCAAGTACGCCTCGGTTTGGTTCGGGCAGGCAAACTCGCCGCCGAGAAATGGGATCGTCGACGTCGGTAAGACGACCTCCTGCGGCACGCCATACCCACCACTCTCGGTGGTCGGCATCGCGCCCTTGTGGCTCAGCCTTTCGAGCACTGCTTCACCGTGGCTGATCGCCTGCCGGTACATCGCGACGTCGGTCCGGATGTCGCCGCGCAGGCGATTGCGTTCCCAATGGAAGGGCCGGCGTTTCGGCGGATCGAATGAGATCGAGACGAAGCCTCTTTTCTCGAACCGATCGACAACGTAGCCATCCCGCGCGCCACGTTCGGCAAGCTCGCCCCCCAACCGCTCCCAGGTCATGTCACCGTCGATCAGAACCGATATGTCGATGTCGTCCTCCCAATCGAGAAGCGCTCCCCGCTCCCTCACGGCCCCGAGAAGGCTGCCTCCCTCGAGCCAGTGTACGACCCCCATCTCTTTCAGGCAGGCGGCAACATGATAGCTGAGCTCCTTCATGTGCTCACGACAACAGGGCGCGGTGTTGAGGCCGAGACGGTTGACGTAGAGATTCAACGGGCAGGGTGACGTCCGTTTCTCACAACCTCTCCAACTGACGGCGCCCTTCGAGAGCATCAACTCGTGGATGCCATGGCGCCGTCGGAATGCCGCGAGGTCGCCCTTCGCCTGTGTCTCCATGACCGACAGGTCGTGATCGTTCAAGGGATACAGCCGACGCCCTCGGCGGGTCCAACGCTGGCGAAGAAACCATGTTAGTTCGATTGCCGTGGCGGTCGCCAGGACCGCCTGGAGCTTGATGTTTGGGATGGCCACGCCGGCGAGTAGGGCCGGGCCGAGCAGCCACAGTCCGGCGTGGTCACCGTGCTTGGCCAAGAATTCCACCGGTCGGGAAGCAGGTCGGAAGGCCATTGCAGGAGCCGCGATGATGTACAACACGACGACGATAGAGCCGACCGAGATGCCCAGGGCGGGACGGTCAAGGCCATAGGGCGATAGTGACACCATCGCCACCGTAAGGGCCGCCAGAACCCCGGTCGCCAGGGATTCAGGCACGCTTGGCGGAAGACAGTTCCGTGGGTACCTCAAGAGACGGACGAAGGATAGATACGTCGCCACATACAGGGCGGAGGCGATCAACGCGGCGACCACCTGGGTGATCTGCGATGCGTCGGTGCCAGTCATGGCGACAGAATACGCGGCAAGATCTCGGCCGTGGCGCGCTCGATGTCGGCAGCGAAATCGATCTCGATCCAAGGTATGCCGGTGATGTCCTCGAAGCCGAAGGTGCCCCGTGGCGAGGTCAGCAGAACATCACGGATCGCCTCCTCGTACGACTCATGGCGGCGACCGTGGCGTACGTAGAGCTCGGTCTGGATGATGATCTGCTTGGCCACCTCGGTTGACAGCTTGAAAAAGCCCACCGATTCACCGCAAATATCGAACTCGGTGCTCAGCCACTTGCGGAACTCGACGATCGCACCATCCCGGACACATACTTTGACAGGCTCATCGCCCTGATCGAATGCACGATCGAGGAGCAGGCAGTTCTGGTGGCGAGAGTTGACGAGACGCTCGACCAGCTCTTCGTCGTAGAGGACGTCGGCGTCCATCAGAAGGACCGGTTCCCCGCAACACAATGCGTCGCGCAGGGTCCACAACGTGACGATGTTCCCCTCTTCATAATCCTCGTTGAATACGGTTCGCACGTACTCCTGTGCTCCGAGGGCGACGATCTCCCGTTCGATGTCTTGGTGGTGATAGCCAACGCCGAGCACCACCTCGTCTATGCCCTGTCGCCTGAGGATTTCGATGTTGAGTTGCAGTAACGATTTGCCAGCGAAGCGCAGCAAAGCCTTCGGGTGTCGCTTCGTAGCCACAGATCCGAGTCGGACACCGATCCCGGCCGCTAACATGACTGCCTTCAAGCGCCATGCTCCACAGCGGCGGCCTTGGACTCGCCGTCGGGCGTGCCTTGACCTGGTGCGCCTTGTGCTGGGGATACTTGTTCATCAGACATGCGAAACCTCATCTCTTGTGTCCTCGGGATCACAGCGCGGCCAAACGCACCATCGCTTCGCGGTGGGGAGAGCTTCGTCGAGCCGGATGGATGCCTCAGGATCTGCAGTTGCTTGCCTTTTTCCTTGTCTTTCTTACCGCCTTTGTCTCCCATGCGTGCTCCTTGCTCGTCACCTTGACTCGCGACGGTGAGTGAGTGTTCCGTTGACGACGGGTGAGATCGACGATGTCTGCCGAGCCTGAAGCCCGTCACCCGCTCGGCGAGCCAGCCCTACTGCCCCGTGGGCACCCGCGCCTTCAGCTCTTCAAACCAGTTCAACACGACGCGGATCTCGGCGCTCTCACTGGCGCCGTCTCGGACCATGAGGAGCCGCTCGCCGTTGGCCGAGACGTCATAACGCTGGTGCGCGCCGGCGTCGCTCACGTAGGTGCCCTCGAAGAGGCGCCGTGGCCGGCCGGCCAGAAACTGCGGCTCGGTAGCGATCTCGACAGCCAAGAGATGCGCTCTTGGGGGGTTGGGCCTGGGACGAGTTCCAGCACCAGCGCGTGTGTCTCGCCGCTGTCTTCCAGGCCGTAGATGGCCGCGATGTTCGGATGGTTGAGCGACGCGAGTACCTGCGCCTCGCGCTTGAACCTGGCGAGTCGCGCCGGGTCAGTGGCGAAGTCTTCGGGCAGCACCTTCAGCGCCACGTCCCGGTTCAGCTTCGGATCGTGGGCGCGATACACCTCACCCATGCCGCCCTTGCCGATGAGGGCGGTCACGTCATAGTGGCCGAGCCGGGAGCCGACGTTGAGTGCCATACCGAGCTACGCGGGGCGCTTGCGCCGAGTATAAGGCCGATCAGGTCACGGACCGTGGGCCAACCCCCGAACACGGATCTGAGGGTCCAAAACCCCCAGGTTGTCGACCGGGGGCGGATCGAAGCGGAGCGGCCGGATCAGTGGTGGTCTGATCGCAAGGAGAGAATTGAAATTTCAATCTTTTCAAGATTGCGAGGAATTACGACCGCCTATTCTCCCGATCAACACCAGGCTGCCTATTGCTCCGATCCAAAAAAACAGGGTTATCCAATAGAGGAGGGCTTCTATGGAACCTTCAAGAGCCTGATAACCTTCAAGCCCAAAGAACGCTAGGCGGCCGCCGGACCACTCATAGCCAATAAAGAATATGAGCAGCAGTGTTGTGGCAATTCCCGTCAGAAACAAAAACCCCCTTGTCATTCCAGTTGCTTTTGATTCGACAGTCACACGTATCAATACAATCCCTCCTATGAACAAAAGGGAAAAGAAGATGTGATTGAAAAAATTGTATTGTGTGCCCTGCAAGAAGCCGCTCACAAACGTCATCACGTAAATCACCGCCAACCCAATAACTACTTTCTTCAACCTTTTTGGATTGTCTTCACTCATTTTGCGGTGAGTTTCGTTGTGGGATTCTCCCTATTCCTCAGGAGCGGCTTCGAATAGTTTCCTTTATGGCCGGCGTTCGAATCGGAGCTCTTACCAGGTGAACCGGGTCATGATTGCCACGACCCGCATGTAGGCCGCCTGGCTGTTGATCTGGCCGAAACTGCCAGTTCCCCACACCTGACCCATCCGCCGGAACTTCACCGTGTTCGTAGCGTTCAGGATCTCGAAACGGAACTGGAACCGCGATCCGCCGCCCGTGGCGAAGTCCTTCTGAACCGCCATGTTGAGGTTGAACTGGCTCGGCGTCCGGGCGTCGCCGTCGACCGCCGGCGCATTGCCAAAGGTGAATGGGGCCGCCTGTGACCAGGCGGCCGGATTCAGGTACTGGTTATCCGTCAGGTCTCTGTCGAGCCGGCCGGTGATGCCGCCCGGCACGATCGGATTGACCCCTGGCACACGATTCGGCCGCTGGGCACTGCCGAAGAGTCCGGAGTTGTTGGGCGACTGGCGGATGGCCAGCGGGAAGCCGGTCTGCCACGACAGCGACGCCGACGCCGTCCAGCCGGAGAGCAGATAATTCGCCACGGTCCCCGGCGTATTCGCAAAGCGTCGTCCCTCGCCGAAGGGCAGGCGGACGATCGGATTCATGAGAACCCGGTGCGGGATGTCGATCACACTCAGACCGTACTCGGCGTCCGTATCGTAGTTGTTGAGGAGCTCCGCCGGGGCAACGTAGTGGCTGAATTGCCCGAACTGGTTGCCCTGCAGCTTGCTCCGCGTGTAGCTGAAGCGGCCACCCCACCAGCTGTTGCTCACGCGCTTCGTGAATTGCACGATGAACGCGTCGTACTTGGTCCGCCCGCCGGTCGTCTGGAGTTGGCGGACGGCGTTGTACTGCGGGAACGGCCGCAGCAGCTGCCCGCGCTGGAGCGTTGTCCGCTCCCCGAAGGCTCCCGCTTCTGGCACGCCGAAGAACGGGTTAGGCACGGAGTCGAACAAGGAGCTCCCTAGGCTGGCGGCTGAGACCGGCAACTGGTTGATATTGATGGCGACGTCTCGGGAGCCACCAAAGCTCATGTCGGTACCCTTCGAGCCCACGTAGGTGACGCTGATGGCCGTCTCGAACGGCAGCTGCCGCTGCAGGTTGGCCGTGTACTGCTGCACGCGCTGCGAGCCCTTGTCCTGATCGATGAAGTTGATGTTCTCGCCCACGCCTGTGAGCAACCCCTGGGCATTGCCCACCGGCTGCAGAAGGCCGTTGGGGAACGGGTTGTCGAGTGTGGTGATCGGAATTAGCGCATCCTGCTGCAACGAGGTGACCTGGTTATAGCCGATGTTGCCGTAGTTGGTGGTGCTCGGCCCCGGGAAGCTCCAGGGCGCATAGAAGATGCCGTAGCCGCCGCGCAGCACGGTCAGGTCATTGATGGAATACGCGGCGCCTACCCGCGGCGACAACTTGACCGCCGGCAGGTCTCCCTGCAGGGTGGGGTTGCCATCGACGCCCGCATACAGCAGCCCGCCACGAATCGCGTCGCGCCCCGGGATTGTCACGAGACTGCTGATCGGGTTGACGACGTGTCGATCGAAGCCGACCGTGAAGCGATCCTGCTTCTCATGGATCCCCGTCTCGCTCTCGAGCCGCAACCCATAGTTGAGGCTAAGCTTGTCAGTCGCCCGAACGTCGTCCTGGATGTAGGCGCCGAAGTAATGGAGGGAGTACTCCAGGTTCGACGCCCACGCCGCCTCGCCTCTGGACGGGTAGCCGAGCATCTGCTCGGCAATCGAGCTGCCGCTCGCGCGGGCGGGGCTCAGTGGATCCGGTCCCCGGGTGAACTGCCTGTTGAAGCTGAAATCGCCGGATGCCTCGCCCCACGGCAGACTGTTCACCCACATCCTCCGAAAGGAGGCGCCCATCTTCAAGCTGTGTCGGCCCGCCAGCTTGGAGACCGTCCCGTTCATGCTGTAGGAGCCCCAGACCCTCTCATTCCACGGCGCGTGTCCCATCGACGGGTAGCCGGCGGCATTGAACTCCGGGAACTTGTCCCGCGTAATGTCGTTCGTGAAGCTCGGGTCGAAGCCGAGGGTCCTCGGGTCGAACGGGACCGACGTCAAGCTGTCGTCGAACTCGTTCCATCCTCCCCGGAACGTCAAGACGGTGCTGTCGTTCAGGATGTTGGTGTTGTTGATCACCGCCATCTTGATGAGCCGGTCTAGCTGAAACATCGGACTGGCGAACAGCGGCTCGTCCCGGGGATAAGAGTTGTTGCCCTCCTCCCTCGTATAGGCGCGCAGGCCGAGCCCGCTGAGCGAGATACTATCGGTGACGTTGTGTGTGATCTTTGCCGTCCACTGACGCGCCCTGTCCGGGATCTCCCCCTGCACGGTGCGATTCGGGCCCTCATTGCTCACCTGGACGTCCGGATCCGGCGCGAAGGAGAGCGATCGCGATCCGACCGTGCTGATGCGATCGGCGGGAATGATGTTGCCCGGGAAGGCATCGCGGATCAGGTTCCCGGTGGCCGGGTCGGTTTGGGTCGTCAGCGGGTCGTAGATGACGATCAGGTTGCCGTTGCGATCGACTGTCTGGGAGAAATCGCCGGCGCGCTCGAGGTCTGTGGCGAACCGTTGCGTGAAGTCGCGGGTCAGATTCGCGTTGTCCTGCTCCATCGACGCCCACCAGAACGTGCGGTTCGTCACGATTGGCCCACCGAGGCCATAGCCGTAGATGCGCTGAAACTCATCGGCCTTGGGCACCGGGGGGTTCTGCCGCGAGAGGAAGAAGTTCTGCGTCGCCAGCCTGATGGGACGGGTCTGGAAGAAAGCGCTCCCGTGGAACTGGTTCGCGCCCGATCTGGAGGTGGCGTTGAAGACGCCGCCGCCCGTGCGGCCCATCTCGGCGTCGAACGTGTGGACCTGGATGTTCACATCCTGCAGGGCCTCCATCGACACGTTGGCGACGGAGCGATTCTGCATGTCGGTGATTTGCACGCCGTCCAGGAGGTAGTTGTTGGCCCGCACCGCACCCCCACCGATCGAGATCAGCGAGGCGCCGCTCTGCGCGTTCTGTCGGACGAATTCCGGATTGGCGAGGTGCACGACCGTCGGCAAGGTGATGGCCATATAGAACGCGTTCCGGCCCGGCGCCGGCAGCGATTCGAGCTGCTGCCGGTCGAGCACCGTGCCGTGCGACGCGTTGGTGGTTTCGATGAGCGGGGCGGCGGCCGTCACCTGGATCTCCTCCTGGACCGACCCGACTGCCAGCGTGACGTCGAGCGTCACGAACTGCTGGGTGGCGATGACCAGCCCGTTCCGCACGTAGGTCTGAAACCCTTGCAGGAAGGCTCGCAGCGTGTAGGGCCCCGGGGCCACGGCCGGGAAGTTGTACTCACCCACGTCGTTTGTGAAGGTGCTGCGCCTCGCGCCGGTGTCATCGTTCGTCAGCGTCACCTCGACGCCGGGGAGGATGCCGTCGGCGTCACGGACGGCGCCACGAATGCCACCTTGGAAGGTTTGGGCCTGCAGAGCCTGTCCTGATGCAAGCACCATGCACATGCTGATGCCCGCAGCGACCACCGACCACCTGCTCTGAAGCACGGGTCCCTCCTTCGGTTATTCCCGAGTCCAACCGATCGTGGCGATGACGGTGCCTGGCTCGCGTGCCATCTACTCCTCGTCCCACTCCACGTCCATCACCCAGATGTCGCCTTGGCGGCCGTACCATGCGAAGTACAGATAGCGATCATCGGCACTCATTTCACCGATTCGCCCTTCGCCAAACTTGCCCGTGAGGTCCGTGAGCTGTCGCTCCGACCTCGTGTCGACTGACAGCGCCCAATACTGTCCGTCTCGATAGAAGTAGATCTCCTGTCCATTCCTCGACAAGAGCCAGTCCGCGCCACTGACAATCGCGATCAGCTCCGGCTCTCCCCCGGTTGCGAGAATCCGCCACATCCCCCCACCTTGTCGGAACACGACCCACTGACCGTCTGGTGACCAGTTGGGGTAACTGACTGGTCCTTCGACCAACTTCCGCTCGTCACCCGACTCGACGGACATGACCCAGAGGTCTGGGACACCGTCCCGGGTGGATCTGAACGCAATCTCGGCCCCATCCGGAGACCAGGAAGGGAGTCCGTGGCTACCCTGCGTGGTCAGCTGACGCGCCATGCCACCGTCAGCGGGCATCACCCAGATGTCGCGTTCGGCACTTCGATACGCGTAGAAGGCGACCTGCTCGCCATCCGGTGACCACCGGGCCCCCCAGTCGGGCGTCGGATGCGTCGTCAGCTGTCGCATCTCACCGCCAGCGGAGGGCATCACCCAGAGGTCTGCGTTCCCGCTTCGTTCCGAGCTGACGACCAGCCGCGTCCCGTCTGGCGACACATCCATGCCATGGACGGCTGCCTCGTCGAACGTCAACTGCTCAGCATCGGCCCACGTCGCCCGGCGATCGTCGAGAATCGGAATCCGCCACACGTTCCCGACCATGCCGCCACGGACATACGCGAGCTTCGTGCCGTCCGGTGACACGATGGCCTCCGACATCCCGATCCCCACGGACACCCGCTCAGGCTCTCCCTCGGCCGTCCCGGCCTCCGAGATCCGCTGCTGCCAGAGGTCCTTGCTGCCACCGCGATTCGAGACGAAGTAGACAGTCCGTGAATCAGGCGACCAGCTCGGACTCCCATCCTCCGTCATGCCGTCACTGAGCGCGGTCGCCGTGCCATTGGCGGTCGCGAGCAGCATGAGCTGCTTGACCTGATAGTTCCAGGTGTAGGCATCGACATAGGCGGCGTATCGCTCGTCCGGAGACCATCGCAAGTCGATGCGGCTTCTATCGTGACCCGGCAACGCCACTTGCCGTCTCTCACCCGTGCTCACGGTGAGGATCTCGGCGACGACCTCGGGACCTTCGGGATTCACGCGAGCGACCAGTTCACGTCCGCCACCGAGCCATTGCAACGATGGGTCTCTCGAAAAGAAACGAGCCTGCCCCCCGAAGCTCCCCACCTTGCGCGGCACGCCTCCCAGTGGTGACATGACGTACACGTCTCCCGGAGCATCTCGGTCCGACAAGAACGCCATCTGTCGGCCGTCTGCCGACCAGGCTGGAACACGATCCTCCCCAACATGCTCCGCCGTGCGATTGACGGGTGAAAAGCCTCCAAGCTGCGCCATCCAGATGTCCCAGTTCCCGCTCTGGTGGGACTCATAGGCGAGCATCGTGCCGTCGGGTGACCAGGTAATGCCATGCTCACTCCCGACGGCGCTCGTGACCTGGACGGGGTTCCTGAGGCGAGGCACGGTCGCCTGCGAGGCGGGAGCCGCCGGCGGTGTCAGCCAGTACCCGACCGCGCTAGCCACGAGTCCGAGTCCAATCACCGTCGCCGCGATTCGCCACGCGCGAGTCTCACCCGACGCCCGATGGTTCCTGGTGGCGTGACGGCCGTGTCCGACTGGATGGTCTCCAGCGCCGCCTGTATCGCACTTGGGTGCGGATAGCGTCGGCCTGGCTCCTTCGTCAGGCAATGCTGAATAACGTTACGAAGACCAGGCGAGACCTTCGCGGGGAGTGGCGCAGGCGACTCCTTCACGATGGCGGATACGACCTCGGTCTGAGTCGTTCCGACGAAGGGCGGCGTCCCACTCGCCATCTCGTAGAGCAACACCCCCAGCGACCAGATGTCACTCCGGGCCGTCGCCTCTGCGCCGTTCAGCACCTCGGGGGCCATGTAGGCGAGTGTCCCGGCGGGCGCACTACTGACCGGCGACTCCTGCGTGCGGGTCACGGCGTCAGCGTCTACCTTCGCCAGCGGCACCGCAATGCCGAAGTCGATCAGCTTGACCTGCGCCTCGGGCGTAATGACGACGTTGGCGCTCTTCAGATCCCGATGGATGATGCCGTGCTCATGGGCATGGGCCAGGGCGTCGGCGATCTGCGTGCCGTAGCGGATGACGCTCTCGGGGGGCAATCCGTCCGAGGGGATCAGCTCAGAGAGCGGCTTGCCCTCGACGTAGGCCATGACGATGAAGGCTGTCCCTTCATGCTCGCCGACTTCGTGGACCGTACAGATGTGCGGGTGATCGAGGGCTGAAGCGGCCCTGGCCTCAGCCAGGATACGACTGGCGGCGTCATCGGTCTCGTGCAGCACCTTGATCGCAACTGTCCGCTGCAGCTTCGGGTCGTAGGCTTTCCAGACCTCGCCCATGCCCCCGCCGCCGAGGCGGGACTGGAGGTCGTAGGGGCCGAGGCGGGTGCCGGGTTCGAGGGGCATCTCCTGGACTACTGCTCTGCCGTGGTCCGCAGAAAACAGCTCACGACCTGGTTCGGGTACTTCTGAAACTCATCCCCGAACTCGGCCTGACACGCCGCATCGAGAACTGGACCACCCCCTTGGGGATCTGGGCGCATGCAACTGTGCGGCGTGTCTGGCCAACCAGTCTCGACTGCGTAGCCCGCTGCCTCCAGATGCTGCACAAACACCTGCGTGTTCTCGAATCGCGGATCCTGCGCCCCGCACATCACCAGGAACGGGATCGCCTCCGCCCCAGGGTGCGCCAGTTGCCCTCCGAACGAGTAACCGGTGAGGAGAATCTTTTCATGGAGCTGATACTGCTCACCAACGGCCTCAATGACCCGTCTGAGAAACGCGCCCTCTCCGAGCGTCGGAAACCGCCCGGCGAGCTGAGCGTCAGACCGAAACCGTGGCGACACCACGATGGCCTGCAAGCCCCCCTCATCGGCCGCACGGCGAATCGCCTGCGCTTGCCAGTAGGTGGCTTCATCAAGGACCGGATTGTTGACCACAACCAGCAGCCAGTGCTGGGTCGCCGACTCGAAGTCTCGGGGAAGCCGCACGAAATACTCACGCTCTACACCCTCGAAGCCGATGGTCTGTCGAATCGGCTCCCCTGCCGGAGACTGTGCGAGTCCCGGAACGGGCACAGCCATACCGACCACAACGGCCAGTGCGAACAACCAGCGAAGTCTCGACACACCTCTGTCCTTGGCCTTGTACACGACACCCATCCCGCTCCCGCCGAGGAGGGCGAGCAGCTGGTAGCGGCCGACCTGCTGGCCTTCCATAAGATTTGGTAGATCCTACCTTACGCCGAGTAGCCGCGCCGCTCAGCTGCAGGTAGGACCCCCATTCAAACCGTGCGAGCGGATTTCCCGCACACGGCTTCCCAGTGGTCGCTCAAGTCGCCGCATTACGCAGTCCCCGGATACCGGATCGTCCCCGTGAGGCGAACAAGACCGAGACCTTCGAAGAACGGACGGCGCCAACGGGCCCACTGGCCGTATCGCAACTGCGACCCCGCACGCTTCCGGCGCAGGCCTCGCAACCGCTTCACGACATATGGGCTTGATCCAGTTTGGTGGACGGATTAGTTAAGCTGCTGAGCCATTCATCTGTCGCTCGAACGCCGCCGGACTGAGCTGACCGAGCGTCGAGTGACGACGCTGTTGGTTATAGAACACTTCAATGTAGTCGAAGAGCTCCATCTTGGCTTCCCCGTGGCTCGCAAACTGCTCGCCGAGTTCACTCTTCACACTCGAGAAGAAACTCTCCATCACGGCGTTGTCCCAGCAGTTGCCGCGGCGGCTCATGCTGCAGACGATGCCGCGTGCGTCGAGGCGGGCCTGATAGGCCTCACTCGCGTACGTACAGCCCTGATCGGAATGATGCAGTAACCCGACGTCCGGGCAGCGGCGCTTGACAGCCATCTCGAGGGCCTTCAGGGTGAGATGGCGGTCGTTCACGGCACTCACGGCCCATCCGACAATGAACCGCGAGAACAAATCCAAGATCGCCGCCAGATACAACTTCCCGCTGCTGCCGATGACGAACTCGGTGGTGTCGCCGACCCACCGCTGGTTCGGCGCCGCCGCGTCGAACTGACGGGCGAGCAGGTTGTCGGCCACCGGCTGATCGTGCGCACTCATCGTCGTGACGGTGTACCGCTTCCGCACGCGCGCTTGCAGGCCCTCCTCCTGCATTAATCGCACGACCCGCTTGCGGCTGACGCGCTCGTCGTGGTCGATGAGGTCTTCGTGAATCCGTGGGCTGCCGTACCGATGCTTGCTCTGCTCGAACGCCGCGCGCACCAGCACCGTCAACCGGCGGTCCTCACGCGCATGCGCCGACTCCGGTCGCACGCACCACGCGTAAAACCCACTCCGCGTCACCTGCACGCATCGACACAGAATCGTGACCGTGTGCGAGGCCTTCTCCACCGCAATGAACCGGAATCTTACCGGCTCTGCTTCGCGAAGAAGGCCGTCGCTTTTTTTAGGATGTCACGCTCCTCTTGGAGAATACGATTCTCTTTCCGCAGGCGGGCCAACTCCTCCCGCTCCGCGGTGGTCAGGCCCGTCCTGCCGTGCGTGCGATCCGCCCGCGCCTGCTCGACCCAATTCCGGAGCGACGACTCCGTCAGGCCCAGGTCGCGCGCGGCGCTCGCGACGGTCTGTTCTTGGTCGAGGACCAACCGCACCGCACTCGCCTTGAAGTCGTCCGTGAAGCTCCGGCGCGGACGTCGGGATTGTGTGTCTGCCATGGTCGACATCGTATTCCCCTTTCGGAAGATGTCCACCAAAGCGGATCAAGCCCAATACGCGTCCAGCTGGACAAACTTCACCGCCGCATTGCCCGTCCGAAAGTACGCCCCCCAGCCCCGCAGCACCGCGTTGAGGTCCGCGATGACCACCGGGAGATCGGTATGACACCGACGCCGAGGGGTTAACTGCCGAATACGAGCCCGCACCTGGGCCATAGCACGCGCCGACGGCCACCGCTGAAGGAAGTAGACGCGTCGCCGCGTCCGCTGCCAGAGAGGACCGCTGAAGCGCTGGCGCAGATGACAGCCGAGAAAGTCGAAGCCGTCACGCCCGTGCGTGAGGTCGACGATGCTCGTCTTCGTCGGATGCAGCTCGAGCCCGAGACGTGCGAGCACCACGCTCACGCATCGACGGGCTTCCTCGACCGCCGCCTTCGTGTCGCACATCACCACGAAGTCGTCTGCGTAGCGAACCAGCGTGCCCAGATGCGCACACCGGTCCTCCCACACCCGGTCGAGCACGTGCAGGTAGATGTTCGAGAGCAACGGCGAGATCACCCCACCCTGTGGCGTCCCCGCCACGGTGGCCGACCAGCGCCCCTCGTCCAACACCCCTGCCGCGAGCCACTGCCGGAGCAGCTTCAGCACCCGACGATCCGAGACCCGGCGCTCCACCAGCATCATCAGCTTCGTGTGATCGATGTGGTCAAAGTAGGCGCGGATGTCCGCGTCCAGTACATGATGCCCACCGCGCGCGCCGCGCACGCGCAACCGCTCCAGCGCCTGGAGCGCGCTCCGCTTCGGCCGGAACCCATACGACGAGGCCCGAAAATCGGCCTCGAAGATGGGCGTCAGCACCAGCGTGGCCGCCATCTGTACCACTCGGTCGCGTATCGTCGGAATGCCTAACGGCCGCCGCCGGCCATCGGCCTTTGGAATGTATCGCCGCAAGACCGGCTGCGGACGATACCGCCCCGTGCGCAGTTCGGTGGCCAGGTCCGCCAACAGGCGATCGACTCCGTACTGCTCAACAGCGGCCAGCGTCACGCGATCGACGCCCGCGCCGCCACGGTTCCGTTGCACCCTCCGCCACGCCTCCTGGAGGAGGTCAGCCCCCCAGATCCGATCCATCAGGGCGTGGAAGCGTCGGTCCGGGGATCGCTTGGCTGCGACCCACAGTCGGCGTTGCAAGTGGCGCACTTGAACGGTGGGCGAGCGCCCACCGGGGGAGTTGGTACCGGTCTCGCCGGACATGCCCTCACACGTGCTTGCGTCCCCGACAGTCCCACTGCAGGGGCCCTTCCCTCCTGCCGCGTTCTGCTGCACGGCGATCATCAGTACTATGGCCCCCTCTGACTCCCGCTGCGCCGAACTCGCTTTCGCCTCCGGCTTATACGAGCCCGTTGCTCCGACCCGAGCTGCGCAGACGGGTCTCTCGTGTTCCGTTCCTCTCCCTGCACACGTGCTGCGCCCCCTACCCCGCCGAGATCGACCGCTCGTCTCCTCCGGACCTCGGGGCGATCGACATGGCCTTCACCGGGTAATCAGCGGCTCGGCTCTCGGGTTGTAACTATGACGAGGCTGCAGGCTTCACGTAATGTTGCGGCCCGCGTGCTGGCTCCCTCCGAAGAGGCTCTTGACACCCCGCTCAGGCCAGCAGGATCTCTCCCACTGCCCGGGGTCTGCTACTCGGCGCTCCGGCGCTTACCGAGACGGGACTTGCACCCGTTGGAGACGAACAGCGTGAAGCAGATACCTCAGACACCTGCTTCGTCACGACGCACGGTTGGCCGCAGTATACGCCTGCAGCGCACGAACGCATCCTGCGGGGCGATCGGAGCGACGGACGGCTCAGGGTGCGGCCAGATGTCGCTCGGAGCTGAGCAGGCGTTCGTGCGCCCAGCTCAGGCCGTTCTCCATCAGACCGGGACTCGACGCAGTCGGAGACTTCTAGGTCAGAATCGATAGCGCACCATCAACGCCGTGATGTCGTCACCTTGCGAACCACGCCCGACGAACATGCGGACGGCGGCCATCAAGGACGCGACCGACTGCTCCAACGGTGACTCACGGTAGGGCCTCACGACGGCGCCAAGGCGGCTGTCGCCGAACTCTTCATCATCCGGACTGATGGCCTCGGAGACGCCGTCGCTGAACACCACGAGAGTATCCCCGGACTGCAGCGAGACCGTGTCCTGGTGGTACGTGGTGTCTGCGAACACTCCGACTGGGATTCCGCCCACGCCCAGCGTGACGACCTCGTCTCGACGGAGCAACAGCGGCGGGTTGTGGCCGGCGTTGCAGTACGTGAGTTGACCGTCATCGGAGAGGGCTCCGTAGAACATCGTCACGAACCGTCCCTCCATCGGCTTCAGCATGAACGTTCGATTGATGTCGGTCATCGCCGAGGCGGCCTGGCCCGACGCTTGCGATGCGACGCATACTTGCGCGCGCGCGGCGAGCAGGGCGGCCGGCGAGCCCTTGCCAGCCACGTCCGCGAGCACGAACCCGAACGTGCGCTCGGGCAGTTCCAAGTAGTCGAAGAAGTCACCGCCGACCGAGCGGCACGGGAGCATTTCACCGAAGGCCTCGAAGAACGGGCCGGATCGGCCTCGCTCGGGTAGCAGGTCTTGTTGCGTCTCATAGGCGGCGTGAAGATCTCTGTACAGAGTCGCGGGATCAGTGACCGTTGGCAACGGTGCCGACAGCGCCTGGGGGTTCGCGTCCTCCACGTCGTGCAGCGTGAATACCAGGTGTACGCCGCTATCTGTCCCGAGCTGGATCCGATCGCCGTCTTCCAACTGGCGATCCGCCTCGACAGGTGCTCCGTTAACTAAGGTGCCATAGACCGACCGGAGGTCGCGAAGCACGAAGCGTCCTTGCCAGGCACTGATCGTGGCATGGAGCCGAGACACCTGGGAGTTGGTGACGACCAAGTCGTTCGGTACGCGACGACCGATTGAGAACACGCACTCTGGTCGGACGACGACCGAGCGGTGGCCCTCCAGGTCGCGGACCTTGATTCTCCCTTCGAGCATCGTGGTGCCTCGAATCTTCCACCGAAGAGCGAGCCTTCCTCAGTCCCGGCCTACGGGTGCGCTGGGTTGGCGTCGGCGTCTCGGAAGGACGACGAAAGTATACGCCCCGAGCACATGGTCCTTATCCGGCTGACCCGTGCCACCGCGTAGTTCAATAACGGGTACATCCTGAGTGCTCGCGCCGTGCGAGCCGCCAACCGCGGTGCTGGACAGCACGGTGGCTTCCCTCCCAGGGAGATGTGGTCTCGACGATCCTGTCGAGGCAAACATGAAGTCCAGCGGGGTGTTCTTCGCAAAGGAGAACACCATGTCACAACCGCTTCCGCGCCTCACCGCGGCCTGCAACTACTCGGGCTCGCCCGCCATGGGCTGGGGCACGACGGCCTCGCTGGTGCCAGCCGGCAACCGGCTCGACTTCGTCCAAGAGGCTGGGGAGTATCGCCAACGCGTCCCCTTGCGTGCGACGTCTGGAAGGGGTGTCCGCCCTGGCGTGTCCTGGCTTCGTGTCTCAGCGGTCTCCACAGCGACTGGGCATTACCCGAGGAGGCGCTGCCAGAGGTCCACGTCGAGGGTCCGCTAACCCACTCCATCTAGTGCGGACTATCATCCGGTTTGCTGTTACGATCATGGGCTGTCATGCGTCGCCTATTTGCCATTCTTGCCGCCTCGTTCGCCCTGACGCCCGTGCCCCTACCCGCGCAGACGGCTGGCGTGCCCGTGCTCCCGGAGACCCTGGTCCGAGGGGCGGATGGCTCGGTTACTGTGAGCGCCGTGCGGCTGGAGACGCCGCTCGCCCTCGACGGGACCCTCGACGAGTCCGTCTACGAACGCGTGCAGCCGGCGTCCGACTTTATCCAGATCGAGCCGAGTCCTGGAGCACCGGCGCGCGACCAGACCGAGTTCTGGATCATGTTCGACGACGAGAACGTGTACATGGCCGCGCGGGCGTGGGACTCGGACATGAAGATCGTCACGACGGAGATGCGTCGCGACAACCTCTGGAACGGCAACGACATCGTCGGGTTCGCCTTCGACACCTTCCTCGATCGGCGTAACGCGCTGGTGTTCCACGCCAACGCGCTGGGCGCGCGACACGACGGCCAGTCGACCAATGAGAGCCAGTGGAACGGCGACCTGAACCCCATTTGGCATGTGGCGACGGGCCGCTTCGACGGCGGCTGGACGCTGGAGGCCGCCGTCCCGTTCAAGTCGCTCCGCTACGGACCAGGCCGGCAGCAGACATGGGGGCTCCAGGTGCTGCGACCCAGCCGATCGATCAATGAGATCTCGTTCCTCACCGAAGTGCCACCCGCGCAGGGCCAGGGGGCGTTCCAGCAGATGTCATTCGGCGCGACGCTCGTGGGCATCGAAGCGCCTCCGAGTTCCCGGATCGTCGAGCTGAAGCCGTACCTGACCTCGAGCGCCACGACGGACGTACCCAGCGCCGTCGATGACCTATCGGGCGACGTTGGCCTCGACGCGAAGGTCGGCATCACCGACGGGCTCACCGCCGACTTCACCCTCAACACCGACTTCGCGCAGGTGGAGGCGGACGAGCAGCAGGTGAATCTCACGCGGTTCAGCCTCTTTTTTCCGGAAAAGCGCGAGTTCTTCCTCGAGAACGCTGGCACGTTCTCGTTCGGCGGCGTTCAGGTGGGCGGCTTCGGTGGGGGCGGGGAAGCGCCCATTTTGTTCTACAGCAGGCGCATCGGCCTCGAGGGCGGACGGGAGGTGCCGCTCCGCGCCGGCGGGCGCGTGACGGGCCGCGTCGGGCCGTTCAGTCTCGGGCTGATCAACATTCAGGCCGACGAGGTGGAGGAGGCGGGTGTTGCCGGGGCCAACTTCTCGGTGGTGCGGCTCAAGCGCGACATCCTGCGTCGGAGCTCCATCGGCGTGATGGCGACGGGGCGCTCGGTCGACAGCCGCGGCGGTGGCGCCAACTACGCGTACGGCCTGGACAGCACGTTGGGGTTCTCTGACGACGTGACGATCAACACCTACTGGGCGCGCACCGCGAGCGAGGGTCTGTTGGACGACGACGTCAGCTACCGTGCGCAGTTCGACTACAACGCCGATCGCTATGGTGTCGAGCTCGAGCGTCTCGCCGTGGGCGCCAACTTCAATCCCGAGGTCGGCTTCACCCGCCGCCGTGACATGCGGCGCAACTTCGGGCAGCTCCGCTTCAGCCCGCGGCCTGCGGGGATCGCGTCGATCAGGCAGTTCAACTGGACCGCATCGCTCAACTACATCGAGAACGGCGCCGGCGTCCTCGAGACCCGTGAGCAGACAGGCTCGTTCTCGGCGGAGCTGGCCAACGACGACACGACGACGGTGACCTATACCCGTAGCTACGAGTTCCTGTCCGAGCCCTTCGAGATCGCCCGTGGCGTCACGCTGCCGGTGGGCGGCTACGGGTTCGACGACGTGCAGGTCTCGTACAACATGGCGCAGCAGCGGCGTGTGCGGGCCAACTTCTCAGCCAGCCACGGCACTTTTTACAGCGGTAACAAGACCACCCTCGGCGCGTCGGGTGGAGCGGTGCGGGTGAGCAGCCACTTCTCGCTCCAGCCCAGTTACTCTCTCAACCGGGTGGAGTTGGCCGAGGGTGACTCCACCACCCACCTGCTGAACACGCGGGTCACCTACGCGATGTCGGCCCGATCGTTCGTGAGCGCCCTGGTGCAGTACAACTCGCGCAGCAACAGCGTCTCGACCAACGCGCGCCTGCGCTGGGAGTACCAGCCCGGGAGCGAGCTCTTCGTGGTGTACAACGAGCAGCGCGACACGCTGGCCGAGCGGTTCCCAGACCTGGTGAACCGCGCCTTCATCGTCAAGGTCAACCGGCTGTTCCGCTTCTAGGTCCGACCGTTCCACCCACTCGGACAAGCCAACCGAGCAACCGCCAAATCGATCACGTCACCGTCCTCATCTGGTACGGGCCGAGTGATGTGTCTGGGGTGAGGGCCATCTACTCCTCGTCCTGGACGACATCCATCACCACGTCCAGCCTCGATCTATTGGGGCCATCCGGCCTTGGGAATTCCAGGCGTGATACGCAACGCATTCTTGTAATAGATGTTCTTCAGCACATCGTCTGGCAGATCGAGGCCGTACATCTTCCAGAAGGCGTGGTAGTCGCGGTAGTAGTCGAAGTAGTCGTCGCGCGTTTCGAGCACTCGCCAGTAGTAGGGATACTCAGACGGCTGGTAGGAGTCTTTGCCGAAGAGGATACGGTCGCCGTACTTCACGAGGAAATCGTGCGCACCGCGCGGCTGCCGCCCCAGGTCGTAGAGCACGGCACCCATTTCAGCGTAAACGTTGGGGAACTCGTCAAGGAGCTTGGCCAGTCGCGGCAGGTTGCTGCCGTACCAGGCCAGATGCGCCGCCACGAACGTTGTCTGGGGGTGAGCCGCGAACAGGCGACCGCGTTCACCCATCAGGGTTTCGAACGTCGGGAAGCGGTCGGCCGGCCGCGCCCGGCGCGAGAACAGGTTCAATTCGAGCCAGCGCTCGTTGTGCATGTCGATGGGCTCAAAAAACTCGGGCGGTTCGGCGGTGTGGATGAACACTGGCAGGTTCAGTCGCGCGCACGCATCGAAGATCGGAGCGATTTCGGGATCGTCCAGCGTCAACCGGGTGCCGTCCGCCTTCCGGATGCTCAGGCCGAAGCCCTTGTCGACCTCACCCACGCCGACCGCCCCGACAGCGACATCGGCCTCGAGTTGCGCGATGGCCTGGTCTGCCCAACCCGGGCCAACGTTGCGAAAATTGATTCCCGTAAACAAGGCGACACGTTTGGCGTAGGGCGAGGCCTTGACCGTTTCGACCGTCTGCCTCAAGCGATCGCCCGACATGTTTTCGGCGCTGATCATCATGCCGACGTTCAAGTCATCGAGTTCCTTGAACATTCTCTCCAGGCCGTCCGCACTTCGGAGTCTGCCGCCCGGATGCCCGTGAAAGTCGATGGCCGGGTACTTGGCTTTCGGCACCAGACGTTCGGGCGCGACCAATGTCGACTCGGGTCGATAGTCCAGAATGCTCGGAGCCGGGGCGCCGGGGGCTTGGCAGCGACCAGGCCGCACCATCGTCATGCCGGCCGGACATTCTTCGCCGGGTCCGATCTGGACACCGCCACGACCGCCACGACCGCGGCCGGCCCCTTGCCCCCTTGGAACCTGGAGAGATGGCGAAGCCTGGGGGGTGAACGCCGACGAGGGTCCGGCCTGATCGCCCCACCCCGCACTCATGGCGATTGCCCCGCCCGTCAAGGCGACTGACACCAGCAGCATAAGGGAACGTGCGCGCATCCAAGGATTGTAGCGCGGGGTGGGTCTGAACGCCGCGGAGAGAGCCAATATCTATTCGCCATGCTCGAACTCTCGAGCAGGCATTGTCAGGTTGAGAGCGCAAGTGGCACAGTGGGCGGATGAGCAGCCCAGCCCCGAGCTATCATGGCTATCGATTTCCGCCTGAGATTATCAGCCATGCCGTGTGGCTGTACTACCGATTCGCTCTCAGCTTTCGGGATGTCGAGGACTTGTTGGCCAGCGGCACATCACAGTCACCTACGAGACAATCCGTCAATCGTGCCTGACGTTCGGTCCGGACTACGCGCGCAGCTTCCGACGACGGCGCGGTCAACAGGGTGACACGTGGCATCTCGACGAGCTCTTCGTCATGCTCAACGGCCGCCACCTGCTCCGAGCTGTTCACCACCGGTTGCTCAGAACGCGCTCGTTCCGGGTCTGGGATGAGGTGACGAGTCCTTGCTGAACAATGACGAACGCCGAGCCATCGGGCGATCGTCACGCCCTCTTCTCGTCAACTTGACAGTGCCGACAAGACTTCGTCAGCGGGCGAATGTCAGCCATGTCCCAAACCGGCCTCCCTCAGCGATCGATCAAAACGGCCTGATCCGGATATTGCGGAAGCGAATGGTGCCGCCGTTGTTCTGAAACGCGATCGGTCCGCTCGGGTGCTCGTCGCTTTCCAGGTCCGCCGTGACCGTGCCATTGACGCGTGCCAGGATGCGGTTCCCCAGAGCTGTGATCTCATACGTGTTCCAGTGCCCATCAACCGAGACGGTGGCCATCGGTGCCATATGGCCCACGACTGAGCCCGTGCGGTTGTCAGGATTCTCGTTCGTATCGTAGATGTTGATTTCGTATCCGTCCGTCGCGTTGATCGCATCGGCGTTGTCGTTACGAATGAAGATCCCGCTGTTGGCGCCTGGGCTCGGCCAGAACTCCGCGTGCAGTTGAAAATCCGTGTACTGGCCCTTCGTGACGAGAAAAGCCTGGGTAAAGTCGTGCGCCTCCACGTAGTCATCGATCAGCTTCCACTCAGCGTCACCGACCTCATTGAAGCTGCTGAGATCGTGCCCTGCGAACAGGATGACCCAGTCTGGCTGACTCACGAGCGACGCCTGGTTCGTGGTCTGAGGCGCCTGAGTCGCGGCTGCTGGAGCCGGCGCGGGTGGCGCGGGCGGTGCCGCAGCTGGTGCCGCGGCGGCCGGGGTCTCCTGCGACGACAACTCTTCAGCGGGTTGGCACGCGGCCAGGGCGAGGACCGACAGCCAGACCAGGGCGGTTGATACGCATTTCATCGTGAGCTCCCTGCTGTTCTTATTCGATTCGCGAGACCTACTTCAGCGTGACCAGGGCGGCACGACGCCGTGCATGCGCGCGTACACGGTCGGCTGGTCCAGGTGCTCGTTCCTGTGGGCGATGAGTTGAAAGAGCATCGCCCATTTGCCTCACGTCATGGAGCGTGCAGATGTGCGGATGGTTCAGCGCGGCGATGGCCTTGGCCTCGCGCTCGAAGCGTTCCCGGCGGTCGGGGTCGGAGGCGAGTTCGGCGGGCAGCACCTTGATCGCCACCGTGCGGTCGAGGCGGGTGTCGGTGGCAGCGTAGACCTCGCCCATGCTGCCGTTTCCGAGGCGGGACTGGAGGTCGTAGGGGCCGAGACGGATGCCGGCAGCAAGACTCATGCGTGGAGGACACGATTATACGCTGCGACCGAGAATCGGCGGTGAGTGCCGTTCTCGTGCCGCGCTGGGACGTGCCGCTACGCCCTGATGGTTACAATTTTGGTTACAGTCGGGCGCTCGCCAGCTCACGCGTGCCCGTAACGTATTAAAAAGGTTGGAGGCGCCGCCCGGATTTGAACCGGGGATGGAGGTTTTGCAGACCGTGTCAACAACACCATGGTGTTGCCTCGTCTTGCCTTCTCTTATCTGCTCTTCCCTCCTGTTCCCTGATGTTCGGGCGTTGTTGTTCCCAAGTTGTTCCCACGTTCGTGGGGAGGTCTGGACATGCGAGCGGTGACGCTCGCCCACGCAGCCTCAAAGAGGATGCGTGGACGGTACTCATCGCCCCCGAGTCCGGCTCGAGCAAGTGAGGTCGTCGGGACGGACTTACCGGTACTCATCGCCCCCGAGTCCGGCTCGAGGGGCGGCATCTCGGCAGCGGAAGCCGGAGAAGGTCGAGCGCCTGCTGACGGATCTCAGGCGAGCGATATGTCACGGGAGCCTGGCGGAGGCGCAGGGAGTGGTGGAAGCGTTTCGGGAGGCTTCAACGAGCTAATTGTTCGGCACCCGCGCCTTCCACTCCTCGAACCAATTCAACACGACCCGGATCTCGGCGCTCCCACTCGCGCCGTCTCGGACCATGAGGAACCGCTCGCCGTCGGCCGAGACGTCATAGCGCTGGTGCGCGCCGGCGTCGCTGACGTAAGTTCCCTCGAAGAGGCGCCGCGGCCGGCCAGAAACTGCGGCTCGGTTGCAATCTCGACAACCAAGACCGCGCTGTCGTTGCGGTAGATCAGCTCTCGACCGTCGCGGGTCCAAACCGGTGCCCGACCGCCGTCGACCGAGATCGGCACGCGTCCTCCGGGGCCTGGGAACGGCTGGACGTAGACCTCCATCCGCCCCGACTCGGTCGAGGCGTACGCCAGCCAGCGGCCGTCGGGCGACATCTGCGGACCGCCAGCCACGAATTCGCCCTGCAAGACGACGGACGCATCGCCGTCGCGCTCCACTGCCCAGACCTTGCTGCCGGACGCGCTGGCTCTCTCGAACAACAGCGTCTGGCCATCGGGCGTCCAGGAAATCGGTCGGACGACCGTGTCAGCCGACACGATCTCCTCCGCGCCAGCCCTGCCATCGGAGGACTGAGTCACGATCGACGTCCCCCTCGAAAACGTCACGCCTGCGCCATCGGGCGTCCAGATCGGATGATCGCCGGACGGCGTCAACCGGAGCCTCGCGCCGCGCTCGATGTCCAGGACCCAGATGCCGCCCGGCGCGTCGGAGACGACGCGGCGCCCGTCTGGCGAGAGCCGGATGTGGCCATATCGATCCGGCTCGGCAGCGACGGCCGGCAACTGGCTGCCGTCGCGGGCTACCCACACGATCTCGCTCGTCTCCGATCGCCCGGCCACGTACACGAGCGTACCGTCGTCGGAGACGGCCAGATGGGGCGAGCCGAGGTTGGCGATCTGTCTGACCTCCTCGAGGACCGCGATCGGTTCGCCCGTCAGCTCGAGTCGATCCGCGTCGAACGGAACCGCGAAGGCCGTGCCCTCGCTGACGTAGATGATGTGGCCGGTCGGCAGGTACCGCGCCCCCAGGCCGCCGTCGAGCAGGACGGAGTACTCGCCCGTGTCCAGCGACGCGACGACGGTCTGGGCGTCGTTCTGCATAGAAAAGACGTTCGAGGTGCCGCCTGAGAGGTTGTTCACCTTGGTGAACAGGACGTGCTGGCCGTCAGGGAGCAGTTGTGGATCGGCGGCGCCGACCGCGGCGTCGGGCAGCGGGACAATAACCTCCAGCTCCCCGCCGTTCGCCGGGATCCGGTAGAGCCCGTCCGACCGTCCGAACAGAATCGAGTTATCCGGTCCCCACCAGAATCCCCTGGGGTTCGACGCAAACGACGGTCGCTCGAGGATGGCTGGGGTCGGGGTGGTCGGAGGGCTGCCATCCAGCCCGATCGTCATCAATCGGTTGGCGCTGAAGTAGCCGAGCGATCGACCGTCGCGAGAGAAGAACGGCTGCGTTACCGGGCCAAGGCCGCTACCGCCAGCGTCGAGCAACTCGGCATCGAGTCGATCCAGGCGACGCAGGTAGAGCTGATCGCCGCGGGCGTAGGCCAGCTGCTCCCCGGTCGGCGAGATCGCCAGGAATCGGCGTGGGGTGCCGATCCCGGCGACCTGGTTCCCTTCCGGCAGGACGATGGGGAATCGTGTGACTCGACCGGGCACGGCACTCGGGACGCGTGCCACGCTCCAGAAGCCGATCAGCAGACCCAGCGCCAGGCCCAGCGTCAGGGTCGGCACCCGACGCCGCCAAAGCGCCGCGCCGCGGTCGGATGGGTCGGCTGAGTCAGGTCTGTCGGGCGAGTTACGTGGATCCGGTGGGTTGTCGACCTCCTCGATCTCCAGCCTGGCGACGGACATGTCGCCCAGCCGGCGCGTCCGGACGCGCGCCAGGCACCGGCGCAGCAGCCGTCGCACTGGGGCGGGCGTCTCGCCAGGCAACGCCGACCAGTCGATCTCCCGCGTGAGCACGAAGGCCAGCGTCTCGGAAATGTCGGACGCGGCGAACGCTTGCCTGCCCGTCAGCATCTCGTAGAGGACGACCCCATACGCCCAGATGTCCGTACGCTTATCGACCGGCTTGCCTTTGGCCTGCTCGGGACTCATGTAGGCCGCGGTGCCCATGACCATGCCCATCTTCGTGGCCGCAGCGGTCATCGACATCGTCGGCGAGTTGGCGATGTCCTCCTCGCTTCGTTCCGGCTCCAGCGCCTTGGCCAACCCGAAGTCCAGCACCTTCACCACCCCGTCCGGCGTGACCTTGATGTTCGCCGGCTTCAGGTCGCGGTGGATGATGCCTTGCTCATGGGCCGCTTCGAGGGCTTCGGCGATCTGCTTCGCGATGGGCAGGGCTTCGTCGAGGGGGATGGCGCCCTGGCTGATGCGATCGTGCAGCGTCGGGCCTTCGACGAGTTCGAGGATCAGGGCAGGTGCGTCACCGGAGCGTTCCAAGCCATGGATATGGGCAATGTTCGGGTGGTTCAGCGAGGCCAGGACCTTGGCTTCACGTTCAAAGCGAGCGAGTCGTTCGGGGTCGCTGGCGAACTCGAGGGGGAGGACTTTGATGGCGACATCGCGATCCAGGGAAGTATCGCGCGCTCGATAGACTTCGCCCATGCCGCCCTTGCCGATCGGGGCGGTCACCTCGTACGGGCCGAGACGGGTTCCGGGTGAGAGGGGCATCGTCTAGTTAGTCGGGACGCGAGCCTTCAGCTCCTCGACCCAATTTTGGACCAGGATGAGATGCCTGGCACTGGCGTCGTCCGTTCCGGGCGGATTCATGAACAGAAATCGCTGGCCGTCGGCGCTCACGTCGTACACCGGGTAGTTCGAGGACGACACGACCGGAGCCTCCACAAGGAGGGTCTGGGTTCCTGGTCTGAATGTCGGCGTGTCCTGATAGTCCACGGCAATTAGTTGCCGCCCTTGCTGGTAGAAGAGCTCGTTGGTCGCGGGTGACCACCTGGGTCCAGTGCCACCGCCAGTCGAAATCTGCCATTTCCCGCCAGAACGGGGAAACGTCTCGACGTAGACATCAGCCCCAGCGCCCCCGGACGTGTAGGCGAGGAACCGACCGTCGGGTGAGAACGCCGGTGACGCTTCTCGGGTTGCCGTCACGAGGAACGGCGACACCTGTCGGTCCTCGAGCGCCAAGATGTAGATCCCCTGCGTTTCCTCGGGACCATTCTCATAGAACGCCAGATGCTCACCGTCGGGTGACCACGAGAGGCCGATCTGGGCGCCGGGCCGTTCAAGCAAACGCTCTGCAGGTCCACTCCCATCCGCCAGTTTCCAGTGGAGGTTCTCCGCGCCGTCTCTGGTCGATGTGAACGAGATGCGGCTCCCATCTGGAGTCCACTCAGGGGCGAAGTTCTCCCCCTCGAACGTCAGACGCGTCGAGACGCCCGTTTCAAGGCTGACCATCTCGATCTGGCGGCCCTCTTCATCCTCGACGCTTGCTGCCACGACTGCTTCATCGGGCGAGAGACGGATCGCCCGGTGGTAGCGAGGCGGTGCGGCGAGTACTTCCCGTGTTCCGTCTCGGTCCAGCCACTCCAGCGTGTCACCCGAGTTGCTCGTCTCGGTACCTGGCCGATAGACCAGGGTTCCGGTCGGCGTGATATCGACGTCCGCCACACCCCCGGCCCGGAAGACGCCTTCGACGAGTGGCACCGGACCGCCGGTCACGTCGAGTCGATCGACATCGAACGGCACCGCCATGAGCGTGTTGCCCACCGCATAGATCAGATGGCCGGTGGGCACGTAGTGCGCGTCACTCCCAGCTTGGACAATCACCGTCCGTTCGCCGGTCTCGACGCGCTCGACGACGATCTGTGCCGTTGCCAGCGCGCGGGAGCTGCTGACACCCACGGCAGGACGCGTGAGAAGCGTGTAGAGTACGGTCTCGTCCCCTGGCAGGATTTGCGGCTGGTGAGCCACCTCGAGCTCATCCACCCCTTGCACCAGTACCTCCGGTGTGCCGCCCGCCCCCGCGACGCGGAGGACGCCCTCCCCCCCGTGCTGCCCCCACACAATCGTGTCGTCCGTCCCCCAACTGGCGCCGTGGGGGGGGGTCGTTGACCTCGGTCAGCGTTACCGCCGCCCCGCCCGAGACAGCCACCTTCTTGAGGGTGTTATCACGGCGTGAGAAGAAGCCGACCCATTGGCCGTCTGGCGAGAAGAAGGGGCCTTGGGGTCGACTGTCAGCCGTCCCCCTCACGGGTTGTGCGTCGAGTGCGTCCAGGGCTCGCAGATAGAGCTGCTCGTTGGCCACGTAGACGACGTGTGTGCCGGTTGGAGAAATGGCGACGCTGCGACGCTCGCCGCCGGTCCGCATCTGCGTCTCCGGTACGAGAATCGACGTACGGGTGACGCGGGCGAGTGGCATCGGTGCCGGGCGCGTCAGGCTCCAGACGGCGAGCCCTGTGACGGCCACGAGCAGCGCGGCGGCAAGCATGAGTGGCACTGGGCGTTGCCAGACGGCAAGCTGAGCTACCGATGCAGCGGCAGTCGTCTCATCATCTGGGCCGGTCTTCGCGTCATCAATGTCGAGCCGCGCATCACCGATGGAACTGAGGCGCTGCTTCGATTCCTTCTCCAGGCACCGACGGAGCAACCGGCGAAGCGCAGTCGGCGTGCCGGACGGCAGACTCGCCCAGTCCGGCTCTTTCGTGAGGACGAGTGCGAGCGTGTCGGACACCGTGTTGCCGGCGAACGCTGTTGTCCCGGTGATCATCTCGAGCAGGACAACACCGAACGCCCAGATGTCTGCCCGTCTATCAACGGTGCCGCCTCGGGCCTGCTCCGGCGACATGTACGCGGCCGTCCCCATCAGCACGCCCATCTTCGTGGCCGCTGCCGTCATGGTCGGCGAGTTCGCCGCTTCTGCCTCCGTCTGCTCCGGCTCCAACGCCTTCGCCAACCCAAAGTCCAGCACCTTCACGACACCGTCGGGCGTGACCTTGATATTCGCTGGCTTCAGATCTCGATGGATGATGCCCTGTTCGTGGGCAGCTTCCAGGGCTTCAGCGATCTGCTTGGCGATGGGTAGGGCTTCGTCGAGGGGGATAGCACCCTGTGCGATCCGATCTTGAAGCGTCGGTCCTTCGACGAGTTCGAGGATCAGGGCAGGGGCGTCACCGGATCGTTCGAGGCCGTGAATGTGCGCGATGTTGGGGTGGTTCAGCGAGGCCAGGACCTTGGCTTCGCGCTCGAAGCGCGCCAGCCGTTCCGGATCGCTGGCGAACTCTGCGGGCAGAACCTTGATGGCTACGTCGCGATCGAGCGAAGTATCTCTCGCCCGATAGACTTCGCCCATCCCGCCCTTGCCGATCTGGGCGGTCACCTCGTACGGGCCGAGACGCGTACCGGCTTCAAGTGACATGGCTGTCTGACGTGACGGGAATTATACGTTAGGCACGCACGTGCGCCGCACACGAGGACTTCTGGGGTGGGACAAGTCAAGGTGCCGGAAACAGACGAGCCGGGCCTACAACGCGTACATGCGCTCCTCGCTTACTGCCTCGTGTGCACCCGCGCCTTCAGCTCCTCGAAGAAGTTCAGGACGAAGATCAAGCCGTTGAACCCGGACTCGTCGACGGTCTGCGTATCCGCTGCCAGATTGAGCAGTTGCTCGACCACTAAGTAGAGCGGAGATCGACCGGACTCAGTCGCCGACGCGCGACCAGGTCTCGCACGGAATGCCCTTCGCGCAGAGAAACGGCCACAGCTCGGCGGCGGCTTTGCCGCTGAACCGGCCAAGGAGCGCCTCGGTGAGATCCGGCGGATTGCCCAGGGCTTCGCGGAGCTTGGGGACGTTCCCGGCCTTGACCGTCCACACCCACTCGTAGGTTTTGCAGACCGTATCCTGAGCACCATGGTGGTGATTCGCCTTGCCTTCTGTTGGCTGCTCTTCCTTCCTGTTCCCTGGTGTTCGGGCGTTGTTGTTCCCAAGTTGTTCCCACGTGCAGTGGAAGTCTGGAGGAGATCTGGACATGCGAGCGCTTCTCGCGCACCACGCGACCACGCGCTCGCCGGCTCGTCCAGCCTCTCGACGACCGGGCGTGCACCGTGGCACACTGAGCCGCCCGACGCGGCACGGCGACGGGCCCCGGGCACGATAGGATGAGGATGCAGACGACGAGGCCCACACTATGACCACCGCCGAACTGATCGCGCGCGACACGGCGCACCTGATTCATCCGCTGCACCAGACAGAGGCGCAGCAGGCCGCCCGGGTGTGGGTCGCGGGTGAGGGCGCCTTGCTCAGGGACGCGGATGGACACGAGGTGATCGACGGGCTCGCCGGGCTGTGGAACGTGCTGGCGGGTCACGGCCGGCGCGAGCTGGCCGAGGCGGCCCGCGCGCAGTGCGAGACCCTGGCGTTCGCCTCGTGCTACAACGGGAGCTCGAACATGCCGGCCATCGCGCTGGCCGAGCAGCTGGCCTCGCTCACCTACCCCTCGATCAACCGCTTCTTCTTCACCTCCGGCGGCGCCGAGGCGACCGAGACCAGCGTGAAGATGGCCCGCGCCTACTGGAAGCTGCGTGGGAAGCCGGACAAGACCAAGGTCATTTCGCGCATCGAGGGGTATCACGGCACGACGTTGGCGGCGATGAGCGCCACCGGGCTGAGCGCCTACTGGCCGCTGTTCGAGCCGCGCGTGCCGGGCTTTCTCCATATCCCGTCCCCCTACCCGTATCGCTATGAGGCCCCCCCGGCGTGAGCCAGGGCGTCGCCGCCGCCAACGAGCTGGAACAGGCCATTCTGAGGGAAGGGGCCGACACGGTCGCGATGTTCCTGGCCGAACCGGTGCAAGGCTCCGGCGGCATCATCGTCCCGCAGGATGACTACTTCCCGCGGATTCGCGAGATCTGCGACCAGTACGACGTGCTCCTGGTGGCCGATGAGGTGATCACCGGCTTCGGCCGCACCGGCACGCTCTTCGCGCTCGACCACTGGGGCATCGAGCCCGACCTCGTCCAGTTCGCCAAGGCGATCACGTCCGGCTACGTGCCGTTCGGGGGTGTCGGCATCAACGACACGATTGCCGCGACCCTCGACGACGACGGGCGTGTCTGGATGCACGCCTACACCTATTCGGCGCACCCCGTGGGGTGTGCGGTGGCCCTCCGGAACCTGCAGATCATCGCGGACGAGGATCTGCCCGCCCAGTGCGCGGCGAAGGGCGGCCGGCTGCTGGCGGCGCTGCAGTCCGCGCTGGGCGACCACCCACACGTCGGCGAGATCCGCGGCAAGGGCCTGATGTGTGGGGTCGAGCTGGTGGCCGACCGGACCGCCAAAACGAGCTTCCCGGCCGGCGACACGGTGGGACCGCGGGTGCATCAGGAGGCGGCCGGGCGCGGCCTGTTCAGCCGGGTCAAGGCCGACACCTACCTGCTCGCCCCCGCCGCCGTCATCACCGAGGACCAACTCGACCGCACCGTCGAGATTCTGGCCGACGCGGTCCGCGCGGTCCTCGGCTGAGACGTCCCGACTACGGCCGAACCGGTGGCACGATCATCGGTTGAATATCGAATCGGTCGACATCGTCGGACGACGCCGTGATGCGCACCCAGTGCATCTGGGGATGACCAAACGTCTCCACGCGCGTGAGGTTCATCAACATCTCGCCGGTCCGGTTTCTCGAGAACGGCTTGTCGACTCTGAAGGTGTGCGTGTCTCCGTGCAGCAGGAGGACCGGCCCGTCGAACGCGGCGGTCTCGGCATGCAGGGCCTCGAGGAACGGCGCAAACGAGGGATTCGGCTCCCCGCGATTGAACCGATCCCACGCCGGGTTGGCATGGATCACGACGACCACACCGGGGACACGCTCTTGCCGCGCCAGCTCGAACGACTCGCGCATCCACGTCAGGACGGCGTCCATCCGCTCGACGAACTCCGCCCGGGGTTCGGCGTCGGGGCCCCGGTTGTTGCCGCCACCGACCACGTGGAGGGCGACGTAGAGATCTCCGCCGAAGCGCCATCGGACGTGCTCCCGAAAGGTCTCATACCCGGGCCAACTGCTCTGCCGCTCGAGCGGGAGTCTGCGGCCGCCGAGTGATTCGTCGCCCTGCGTGAACATGGCGCGGAGGTGGTCGAGTTGCTCCATCGGGTCGAGGCCGGCGTTGTCACACTCGAGCCATTCGTTGTCGCCGGGCGTGTAGAAGACGGGATGGCCGAGCGCCTCGAACTCCGCGAATCGCTCGGCGTACACCGCATCCGCACAGACGCGCGAGCTGTTCGTGTCGCCCACGTGCACGACGAACTCCACGTCGGCGTCATCGATCGCTTGGAGGACCGCCGCGTACTGCGCGGCGACGAACTCAGGTGCGAGTTGGGTCGTGGGGTCGGCATAGTACGGCATGTCCCCGACCAGGGCGAACGTGTACCGGTCCTCGCGGTCCACGGCTTCTTGAGGCGCCGGCGCGTCCGGTGGTACGCAGCCCCCGAGTGCGAGGAGCGCACAGAGAGCGACCGCCGGTGGCGCCCCTCGGGTGGTATCGCTGGCAACCTCTGCTGGCAGCACTTTGGTGGCGACATCCCGATCGAGCGACGTGTCACGCGCTCGATCGGGCGTCACCTTGATATTCGCCGGTTTCAGATCGCGGTGGATGATGCCTTGCTCATGTGCGGCTTCCAGGGCTTCAGCGATCTGTTTGGCGATGGGCAGGGCTTCGTCGAGCGGGATGGCTCCTTGGGCGATGCGATCTTGTAGGGTCGGGCCTTCGACGAGTTCGGGCACCAGCGCGTGTGTCTCGCCTGAGTCTTCCAGGCCGTAGATCGCCGCGATGTTGGGGTGGTTGAGCGAGGCGAGCACCTTGGCTTCGCGTTGGAAGCGAGCAAGACGATCAGGATCGGCTGCGAAGTCTTCGGGGAGGATCTTCAGCGCGACATCGCGGTCCAGTTTTGTATCTCTGGCTTGATACACCTCGCCCATGCCGCCCGCACCGATCTGGGCGGTGACGGAATAGGGGCCGAGCGTGGGCGTGGTGCCGGGCGTAAGGGCCATGTTGGGAACGGCCGAGTATAGCGGACCCACGTTCTGAAGGACGCGAGAGAAGCTCAATGCAGCGCGGATTTGCAAGAAAGTTCCAAACAATGAAGGACTTCGTGTCCGGCTTCACCGCTCATCTCACCCGCCGATGATGGTCTTTTCATCGACGCCCACCGATCTCGTCTGGTGTTCCTTGACCCGACTCAGAAGTGCCGTGATTGTGAATCTATCGCTTCAGACCCGGCAACCGCTTGACAATAGAGGACGGCAGTCTACTGTATCTGTAAGCCGTGGTGGGCCGATCAGGTTCCGGCCGACCCAGAGGCCTAACCTCCGAGAGGGAGACACGTATGAGGCCAATGATCGATCGCCGGGCGTGGCTAAAGACGGCCGCCGCCGCCGTCCTCGGGGCGGGCCTCAGCTCGCGGTGCGCCGCACCGGCAACCAAGACGCCCAGGCTGTCCAAAGTGCGCGTCTCGCCGGATCGGGTCATCCGAACGACGGTCGGCTTGCGTCCATCTCGCCCTTCGGGCTTCGTGCTCAGGTCGGAGCGGGTCGACGACAAGACGGTAATCCACAACTACGGCCACGGCGGAAGCGGCATCTCGCTTTCCTGGGGCACGGCCCACCTGGCGGTGGACGAAGCGTTACAGACTGGCGAAACTCGCTGTGCGGTGATCGGCGCCGGCGTCGTGGGGCTTTCGACCGCCCGGCTCCTTCAGCGCCGAGGGTTCGAGGTCACGGTGTACGCGAAAGACCTGCCGCCACGTACGACATCGAACATGTCGGGAGCGTGGTTCGGACCGACGAGCGCCTCGAAGCCCGACCACACGACGCCGGAGTACACCGAGATCTGGCTCAAAGCGACGCGACTCTCACATCGGTACTTTCAGGATCATCTTGGAGACGAGTACGGCGTGCACTGGTTGCCGCACTACGCGGTTTCCGAGAATCCGCCAGACTCGGAGGCTCAGCCGCGCGGGCTGGGCCGACTGATCACCGACTTGTATCCCGAGACCATGCAGCTCGAGCCTGGTCAACATCCCTTTCCATCACCGTACGTCCGTCGGCGCTGGACGATGATGTTTGAGCCCGCGGTGTACCTCAACGCCCTCCTGCGCGACTATCGGCTGGCCGGGGGCCGCGTCGTTGTACGGGAGTTTGAGAACCTGGATCAGCTCCTCGGCCTGTCTGAGCCCGTGTTGGTGAACTGCACCGGCTTGGGGGCCAAGGTCCTGTTTGGCGACGAAGAGCTCCATCCCATCAAAGGACAGCTCACCGTGCTCCTCCCCCAAACCGACATCGACTACGCCATGACGGACGGCGGCGAGCTGTACATGATGCCGCGTCGCGACGGGATCGTCCTCGGCGGTACCCACGAAGAGGACGAGTGGTCGCTCGAACCGAGCGACAGCGAGATACGCCGTGTGCTGGACGGCCACATGGAGTTCTTCAATGCCATGACGTAGACCTTGATCGCCACGTCGCGGTCCAGTTTCGTGTCGCGTGCCTGATACACCTCGTCCATGCCGCCTGCGCCAAGCTTGCCGAGGACGCGATACGCCCCGATCATGTCACCGGCTAGCATCTCGTCCTCGTCACAGCTTCGGCCCGCGGACGGCTACTCTGGAGCCTTCGGGTGAATCTTTGGGCCTTCATAGTCTCTGAGTCCGCAGAAACTAATCGCCGTGAAACCGTGCTTCAGAAGTAGGGCCGCGGCACGCGCGGCTCGGCCTCCGCTGTTTCAAGCCGTGAGGATGGCGGCGTCCTTGTCCAGCTCGGCTAGACGCTCCTCCAGCTCCAGAAGCGGGATGTTGATATACCCCGCGCGGGTGCCCAAGTCCTCGATCTCGTCGGGTTCCCGGACATCGAGGAACACGACGGCTCCGTCGGCCAGCCGGGCCTCGATGTCAGCGGCCGCGACACGCAGGCTCTCGTCAGCTGACGGTAGCGCACGGATCTGGGCGAGCTCTTCAGGCGTGTAGTACGACGACCTCTGGGCTTGCGCCTGCGCCTCTGCAGTCGTAGGCGAGACCAGCGCCGTGAGCAGTAGTCCCGATATGACGAATTGTCTCATTGCGACCTCCCGTGTGCGTACAAACAGTCACTGCCCGGTCGGCACCCGCGCCTTCAGCTCCTCGAACCAATGCTGCACCAAGACGAGGGCGTCCACTGATGCTTGTGCCGCGGTGCCCCCGTCGTCCGCAATCATCAGGAACCGCCCATCAGACGACACGTCGTATCGTAGGTGTCGTCCCGGCTGATCAAAGAATGTTCGGTCGAACAGCCGTCCTGGCTGTCCCGCCGTCAGCGTCGTCGCATCGCTCTCGATGGCCACGCGCATCATGGCACGCGGCGGGCCTTCTGGTGCGAAGAGATAGAAGAGTGCAGTGCCGTCGGCGGACCAGGACGGTCCGAACCCACCCCCGATTGAGATCGGGCGTCGTTGCCCGAGTTCGGGAAACCGCTGCACGTAGACCTCGTTAGAACCTGTTTCGTTGGACGTGTACGCGAGCCATCGCCCATCTGGCGAGAGGGCCGGGTACCACTCCTGCGCATCCGTCTGGATCAACGGCTCCCATGAGCCAGGAGGCTCCATCGACACGAGACCGATGTCTGCCGAGGTCTCCGGTGTACGGACCACGACGACGAGCGCCGTGCCGTCCGGCGTCCAGTCGAGCGGAGCGATCTCGGTCGCTCCATCGGACGCGAACAGACGCTCCGCCGTTCCCGTTCCATCGGCGGCTTTCCGGTACAAGGTCGGTACGCCGTCCCGCGTGGACTCAAACACGACAGACGCCCCGTCCGGCGTCCACAGGGGCTTGGTCTCGGGCGCGGCATCGGTCGTGACCCGCGTGAGCGATCCACGCTCCAGTTCGGCGACCCACACGTCTGGGTTTTGCACCGCCGTCGTGCCCAGCGCCGCGCGTGTCCCGTCAGGTGACAGGCTGACTCCAAGGTAGGATCCGGACCCCACGTCGAGATGTTCTTCCTGTCCCGAGTCGGTCACCCACATCAGCCCGCGCTGCCCGGTCCCTAACCCTACCGGACCGGGCACGTACACGAGGGAGCCGTTGCGCGCCACACTGAAATGGGCGGCGCCGGAGCTCAGGCTATTCATCCGGACGCCCTCGACGAGCGACACAGATCCGCCGACGAGTCGGCGCGTCTCGAGATCGAACGCCCCCGCGTACAGCACACCAGCGAGTCCGTAGACGATGTGTCCTGTTGGCAGATACCGGGCATCACGCCCGCCCGCGATCACGTCGACCCGCTCGTTCGTCTCGAGCGACTGCACGACGACCTGGGCCTCGTCCCAGTTGACCGCACCAGCCGAGAGAACCGAGAAGAGCACCCACTCGCCGCCCGGCAGCATCTCAGGGCCGTGCGCCTGCTCACCGCCCTCCACAGCGATGAGTTGTTCAGGCGTTCCGCCCGACCCCGGCACGCGCCAGATGCCATTTGGCCCCTGGCCGACCAGGATCGTGTCGTCGGCACCCCAACTGGCTCCGAAGATGGAGCCGACCTCCCCGAGCGAGATCGGCGCTCCTCCAGCGAGCGCCACCTTCTTGAGTTGCCCGTCCCCCTGATATCCGATCCACTCGCCGTCGGGCGAGAAGAAGGGATTCCTGCCACCCTCCGTTGCCGCGATGGGGGTGGCCTGCAATTGATCGACGGGCCGGAGCGACAGGCCTCGGTTGATGACATACACGACGTGGCTACCGTCTGGCGAAATCGCCACGGTTCCGCGAGCCGAGATCGACAGGACCTCATCCTCCCCGAGCGAGATCGGCGTCCGGACGATGAGGGGCGGATCGGGTGGTGCCTGGTTCCACACCGTGAGCGCCCCGTTCATGAGTGCGCCAAGCCCGAGCAACGCGACGGCAGCGATGAGCAGCGGCATCGGGCGCTGCCAGAGGGCAAGTTGGGCGATTGAGCCTGTGGTATCCATCGCCACCGATCCCGGCGACTCGAACGCGCCCTCCATCGCCATTCCGACATCGCCAATGTCACGGATGCGATGCTTCGGCTCTTTCTCAAGGCATCGGTGGAGGACGGCTCGCACTGTCGGCGTCACCGCCTCGGGCAGGACATCCCACGCTGGCTCGGCCCGCATCACGTCGGCCAGCGTGAGCGAGACATCCTCGCTCTCGAACAACCGTCGTCCAGCCAGCATCTCGAACAGCACCACCCCGAAGGCCCAAATGTCTGAGCGCTTGTCAACGGGCTTGCCGCGAGCCTGCTCGGGCGACATGTAGGCGGCGGTACCCATGATCATGCCCATCTTCGTGGCCGCCGCCGTCATCGACATGGTCGGCGAATTGGCAATGTCCTCGTCCGTCCGCTCTGGCTCCAACGCCTTGGCCAGGCCGAAGTCCAGCACCTTCACGATCCCGTCCGGAGTGACCTTGATATTGGCCGGTTTCAGATCGCGGTGGATGATGCCCTGCTCGTGGGCGGCTTCGAGGGCCTCGGCGATCTGCTTGGCGATGGGAAGGGCTTCGTCGAGCGGGATCGCGCCTTGGCTGATGCGGTCTTGCAGGGTTGGGCCGGGAACGAGTTCGAGGATCAGCGCTGGGGCGTCACCGGATCGTTCCAGCCCGTGGATGTGGGCGATGTTCGGGTGGTTCAGGGATGCGAGTACTTTGGCTTCACGTTCAAACCGAGCCAGGCGTTCGGGATCGCTCGCGAACTCGGCGGGTAGCACCTTGATGGCTACGTCGCGATCGAGGCTGGTATCGCGAGCGCGGTACACCTCACCCATGCCTCCGGCACCCAGTTGTCCCGTAACTTCGTACGGGCCGAGACGCGTGCCTGTCTCAAGCGGCATGGTCAGTTGTCAGAAAGCAGGAAGCAGTATACGCGAGGCGCGTGAGATAGCGTTCGTACGTGTGCGTATGCTGCAACCGAGGACTTCTCGGGTGGACACGATGCTGGGTGTGGAGAGATGCCAAACGTGGCTCACGCAACGTTCATGCGCGTCGAGCTTACTGCTCGGTGGGCACTCGCGCCTCCAGTTCCTCGTGCCAATTCAGGACTACGGCGATCTCGAGCTCGGCGCCCGTGGCGCTGAGCATCAGGAATCTTCGTCCGTCAGGCGCCAGATCGAACGCTCGGTCGAGCCGCAGGGTGGCCGGATAACGCTCGCTGTCGAACAGGCGCGTCGGGCTGCCATGACTGAAACTCGACTCGGCGTCGACCGAGACCACCATCATCGAGGAATCGTCGGGTCGTCGGAAGAACAGCTCCCGGTCGTCGGGGGCCCAAAGTGGGTAGGTTCCCCCATCGACCGAGACTTGCCACTTTCCGTCGCCCACGTTCGGGAACGGGCGAACGTAGACCTCGTTCTGACCCGACTCATCCGACTGGTAAGCCATCCATCGGCCGCCTGAGGACACCTGGGGATACGTCTGAAACAACGGATCCGAGACCAGCGCCTCGGTCGGGCGGTCCGGGTCGAGCCTGACGAGGATCACGTCGGTTCCCGTGACGTCCACCAACTCCACGGCGACCAGGGCGTCTCCGTCTGCGGACCAGGTCTGAGGCCACTGGAAGTTCGCACTCGTCGTGAGCCGCACCGCTGCTCCTGTGCCGTCGGCTGCCTTCCACCACAGGTTATGGACGTCACCACCTCGGTTCGATCGGAAGACAATGCGCCTGCCGTCAGGGGTCCAGATCGGCCCCGAATCCATGGCCGTATCGAAGGTGAGTCGTGTCGAGATGTCGCGCACCAGATCGTAGACCACCACGTCGGCATCGGTTCCCTGGAACAGCGTGAACGCCACACGCTCACCATCGGGTGAGAGCCGGAGGCCACCGTAAGCGCGCGGCGCGGCGTCGATCGGCTCCTCCCGACCGTCGCGATCGACCCAGACCAGTCTGCGCTGCCGGGCCACCTCATCGCCAGGCAGGTACACCAGCGTGCCGGTGTTCGACACGCTGAAGTTCGCCGCGCCGCTGTCTTTCACCCACACACCCTCGATCAGCGGTACGGGCCGGCCGCGGACGGAGAGGTTCGTCGCATCGAACGCCACGGCGTGAACCGACCCGTCGGCAGTCGCGTAGACCAGATGCCCAGCTGGAACGTAACGCGGGCTGACCCCTTCCAAGTCGAGGTCGGTTATCTCCCCGCTCGCCAGATCGAGGACCGCGATCCTGCCGGTCTCCAGCGCGGGTCCAGAGCTCATCACGAACAACACCGCTTGCCGGTCCGGAATGACGAACGGCCATGTGTGGCTCGTGACATCCTGGTCCGGGTCGAGCGTGGTCAACACCTCCCGCTCGCCGCCGTCGCCTGAGACGCGTAGTAGACCGCCACCCTCGGTGCCGAATACGATCTGATCGTCGGTCCCCCAAGTTGCACCTCTGATCACGCGGGGCGAGACGGTCAGCCTCGCAGGGGGCCCACCCGCAGTCGAGACCTTGTTGAGAGTCGCATTGTCGAAGTCGTAGAACCCCACCCATCGCCCGTCGGGCGAGAAGAACGGCTCGAACCCATCGCCTCCGCGTAGGACGACTGATTCCATCCGATCGATGGAACGCAGGTACAGGCGGGAGGATTCACTCCCACCCCCAGAGCTGTACACGACCCAGCGGCCATCGGCCGAAATCGCCAGGTCTCGGCTGAAGGGGGAAGGGCCCATCGGGGCGATGTCGGAAGGCACGATGGAGAATCGCGCGATGCCCGGAGAGGCGTCTGTCGGTGTGAGCATCACCCGTCCCGCAACGACGCCGATGATGACAAGGGACACGCCCACGAGGGCGGCCAGCGCGGGCCGCGGCCACTCCGCACGCGGCACCGTGGCCGCCTCACCGCGGACGCCGACCGGCGCCTCGAACGTGCCGTCGATTGCCAAGCCGACATCGGCCATGTCCCGGATACGCTTCTTGGCGTCCTTCGCAAGACAGCACTTGAGGAAGCGCCCGAGCACCGGGGGCAGATCGTTCGGCAACGCCGACCAGTCGGGATCCCGTTCGATTACGCGAGCCAGCGTGGCCGACGCGTCGTCGCCCGCGAATGCTCTCGATTTGGCCAACATCTCGTAGAGTACGGCGCCGAACGCCCAAATGTCCGTTCGCCTGTCTACTGGCTTGCCAGACGCCTGCTCCGGGGACATGTACGCCGGCGTCCCCATCACGACGCCCATCGTCGTCGCCGAGGCCGTCATCGTCGGCAAGTTCGCAGCTTCTACCTCACTCACCTCGGGCTCCAGCGCCTTCGCCAGGCCGAAGTCCAGCACCTTCACCACGCCCTCTGGCGTCACCTTGACGTTGGCCGGCTTCAGATCCCGATGGATGATGCCCTGCTCGTGGGCGGCTTCCAACGCTTCGGCGATCTGCTTCGCGATGGGGAGGGCTTCGTCGAGCGGGATCGCGCCTTGGCTGATCCGATCCTGCAGCGTCGGCCCTTCGACGAGTTCCAGCACGAGGGCGTGCGTCTCGCCGCTGTCTTCCAGGCCGTAGATGGCTGCAATGTTGGGGTGGTTCAGCGAGGCCAGGACCTGCGCCTCGCGCTTGAACCGAGCCAGTCGCTCGGGGTCCGTGGCAAAGTCGTCTGGCAGCACCTTCAATGCCACGTCGCGGTTCAGCTTCGGGTCGTGGGCGCGGTAGACCTCGCCCATGCCGCCCGCGCCGATCTGGGCGGTGACGGAGTAGGGCCGAGCGTGGTGCCGGGGGATAGCGGCATGGGGTGAACGACGTGTTATGGCGCGAGGTCAGCTACGACCTGCCGAGGACGATACCAATCACGGCACCCGCCGCGCCCGCGCGAATTGTTCCGACGATGGTGTCGACAGCGGCTCCCAACGGCGTGATGATGTTCATCGTGGCGAGAAACGTCAGGGAGAAGGCAATACCCAGCATCAGCCCGAAGATCGCCCCGACCTTGAAGCCCTCACCGGCGCTGGACACTCCGGCCCAGGTGCCGACCACCGTGGTCAGCAAGGCAGCAAACGCGAGCTCGCCGAGAACGAGATGCAGCCATTCGGGAGTCTCCTTCATTGCGCCCTGCGCGGTGCCAGCGTTGGCCATGAAGAAATCCATCAGCAGCACACCGTAGAAAATGCCGCCGAGCACGAACAACGTGAGACCACCGGCGACGGTTGCCATCGCGAATTTCTGGCTAGTCATTGCGCTCCTCCTTGGTTGCGGGTCGACCGGTCTCAGAGGGCTACCTTAGCACCGAATTCCCGACGCAGGCCCACGGGGTTACCGTCGCAGTGCCAGTCGTTTGCCCCACGTCATTGCCCGGTCGGCATGCGCTCGAGCAGCTCCTGATCCCAGGCGCGAAAAACACCCCCTCGCTTACAGTTCAGCAGGCAGCACCTTGATCGCCACCGTGCGGTCGAGGCGGGTGTCGGTGGCCGAGTAGACCTCACCCATGCCGCCCTGGCCGATGGGGGCGACGATCTTGTAGGGACCGAGTGAGGTGCTGGGGGACAAGGGCATGATTGAAGGAGACAATTATGGCGTAACCGTGCCGGCGCTGGTGTGCTACCCCGAACGATGGCCTCACGGCACGACGACGGTCGTCGGCACGAACGGCACGGCCTCGCCGAAGTCGTTCAGGGCCGATACGACAACGGTGTAGGTCCCCGCAGGGGTATTCACCCGGGAAACGGAATTCAGGAGACCCACATTTGGAGTCAACCACCAACGTGCCTGCTCCATCGGACGCGCGCACCCGGAAACTGGTTGCCTGCCCGCCGGTCAAGGCAGGCGTCCACGATAGAGTCAAGATGTTCCCGACGACGCTGGCGGTCACACCGGTGGGGGGATCCGGCGGGTCCTGCGATTCGGGGAGTACGAAGGTCACCTCGACGGACCGTGCCCCGACGCCCCCACCACCCACGCTCCGAACCGCTGCAAAGTAGGTCCTCGGCGTACCGGCCGGCCCAGCGATCTCGTGCATCGTCACCAGGCCAACTGGAAACGACTTACTCACCTGACCCGGCAGCACGCCCACCTCCACCACGTACGATGTCGGGAACGTGCCGCCTGGCGCGGGATGCTCCCAGGCGAGCGTCACGTTGTTGCCGATGACGGTCGCCATGACATTGGTCGGCGGGTCAGGGACCGAGGGTGAGAGAACCGTCCACCCCAACTGCCGGAGGATGCTCCTGACCCGATTACCGGGATCATGAATCGCCTCCATCGTGCCGGTGTCTGGCGTCATGAGCGAATCGAGATTCCCTGCCGGATAGAGCCCTTCGTGGAGGTGATAAATCGGCAATGTTCCAACGACGATCGGAGGTGCATGAAGCCGCGTACCTTGTCCCGGCGCCCCGAAGTAGAGCGATCCGCTCGTGAGCTGAACGCCGAGTGCCGCGGAGTCATTCGGGAACAACGCCGGGTCCGCCAGTGATTGCCCCGCGGCATTCTTGATGAACGTCTCGAAGCGGTGTAGACGTCCGGAATTGCCTAGCTGGCCCGTTCCATCGGCGAAGAATTGATTCTCGCCGTATATCCCCAGACCGTGCCCGATCTCGTGGAGCGCGACCGTCACGAAATCGAAGAAGCCGTTGGGCGGGAGACCGTCGATCCCGTAGTACCAGGGCATATCCTGATTGAATCGGATCACGAAGTCTTGGCTGCCAAGTGGAGTGAGCCCCTGTTGGGCCGCGAGCGCATTCGGCATCAAGATGGTTGGCCCCAACAGCGGGCCTGTGGTGACCCAACTTAGGACCGTGAGCGCTAGTATTCCAGCCGCAAACTGATGTGCAGGTTGCCAAGCCGCCTCAATCCGGATTGGCACGGTACCGGCCAGTTCGTTCGACCACAGCGTCGTCGCATACGCTAACGCCCCAGCCGCGCCTGCCGGCGCGTTGAACAGGCGCGTCGTGAACGGGACTCCTCTCGCCGCGTGCCGGGCAGGCGGGTGAGGCACGAAGGACGGGATGCTTTTCACCCTCGCGAATCGCTCGACGGCCGCGATGGCCCTTCAGTGAATATTTGGGCGAAGCCCCATCTGACATCAGAACTGCACCCGCAACCCGATGAAACCGGTGCGAGGCGCGCCGGGCGCAAGGAAACGCGGATCCTCCGCATCTGGCACCTCCGACAGGGGAACCTCCAGCGCGGCGAGCGCGCCGGCCGTCGCGTACGCCGCATCGAACAGATTATCGATGCGTCCAAAGAGCTCGACCTGCTGGCTGACGCGATAGGATGAACGGAGGTTGACGACTCGATACCCGGCGACTTCGAGCTGGTCGTTGCCCTCATCGCCAACGAAAACCCGGCTCGATGTCGCCACCAGGTCGACGGCGACGTCCCACACGGAGCTGACCGCATAGCCGACGCTGCCCTTGAAGCTGTGCCGCGGGATGCCCGGCAGTCGATCGCCCGGCTCGACCTCGATGTTCCCATCCTCGTTCACCGCGTCATTGACCGCGGGGTTGCTCGGAAGCTCGAGTGGCGACTCGAAGGTCGCGCTGACCAACCCATAGCTCGCGAACCACTCGAGCCTGCCGACGTGGGCCCTGAGCTCCGCATCCACCCCGAGCCGTCGAGTGTCTCCGGCATTCTGGAAGAACCCGGTGCCGAGCAGCCGTGGCGACGCGACGAACAGAATGTCGTCACGGATTCCGGTGCGGTAGACGGCAAGCGACCAGTCGAGACTCCGTCCCTCGCCCGACAACCGTCCGCGGGCACCGCCCTCGACTGACGTGGCCACCGCCTGCTCGAGCGGCGGGTCCGAGGTAAACGCGTTCGGAACCCGACAGGGCTCGTCCGGGTCGGCGCAACTCAGCTCGGCCGCGGTCGGCGCACGGTTGGACTCGGAGTATCGACCGAACACCGTGATGGCATCCGCCACCTGCACGACCGCTCCGGCGCCGGGGTTGAAGCGAAAGAAGCTGTGCTCACCGTTGAGCGAGGTCCCGAGGTTGTCGGCTATATCGACGCGAGCATCATTGAATCGTCCCGACACGGTCAGGTGGATCCGGTCGGTCGGGGAGAACGTATTGCTGAAGTACAGCCCCAAGGCCCAATTCGCCGTATCGATGTCCGTGTTGAAGATGTCGTCAGGCGCCTCTCCGAAGACGCCCGCGAAGAGCCCCGACCCACGGACCGTGCGGGCAAGGGTCAGTGTCCCGACCTCGGCGCTGGACCCAAACGCCACATCAGCGAGATCTGCCGATCCGCCCACCACCAGCACATTCTCTCGCTCCCCGAGGCTCATCGATCCCGTCGCCTGAAGCGTTGCCCCGTAGCCATTCGCACGCGTGGTCGTTCGGTTGAGTGCGGCATCCCCCTCCGCGTCGTTCGTCGTGATGAACCGCCCGGTCAGCAGATCGACGAGAGGCTCCGCCTCGGCCTCCCCCATCTCGGCTCCGTCATTACCACCATGGCCACGATTGCCACCAATGCCGCCACCGCCACCCGTGCATAGCGTCCCTGCCGGTGCCCCGGCCGCCTGCGCGTGGGCTTCGCAGACCGACAGATCCGCCTCGTCGCCGTTGAGCGTGTCACGGTCGAGATTTCGATAGTACCCGCTTGCCTGAATGGACCACGTCGGCGACACGTCGGCGTGGAGCCGCCCCTGGACGAACCCGAGGCGGTTCTCGGTCGTATCGGGGTGGGTAAACACCGCGGACCGATCGACCTCGAGCAGCTCGATTGGCGTCGTGGCGTTTCCGGTGAGGTTAGTGTCGGCATAGGTCAAGGTGACGCCAGCATCCATCCGATCTTTGCGATAGCCGACATCCGCAACGGCCTGCGTCACCTGGGAGGGAGACGCCACCCGCCACCCTTCTTCGTTGAAGTGCGACGCGCCGAGATAGACGGCCCAGGGTCCGCGGCGCGCACCCCATTCGGCGGTACCCTGCAACCGTTCGAACGAGCCACCAGACACCTCACCACGAAACCCAGTCGAATCGAACCCGTTCTTGAGACGGAGCGCGAGGGCGCCACCCAGCGCGTTCAACCCATACGTGGGTTCGGGCCCGGCCGTCAGTTGGGCGCGCTGCACGGCGAACTGTGGAATGAGATCGAACTGCACCGTGTCGCCGAAGGGCTCGTTGACCCGGACACCGTTCTGATACACGGCGAGACCTTGCGGGAGCCCCAGAAGCGGTGACGCCGCAAAGCCACGAAACCGAAGTGTTGGCTGAAACAGGTTGCCGGTCGTTCCCTCGAGCGCCACCGAGCCCAGTCGCTCGTAGAGCGTGTCGGCCAGCGATGGCGCGAATCCCGCCTCGAGCTGCGTCGAGTCGAGCACCGACACGGTTGCCGGGACACGCGCGGCGCTCACGCCCGCTCCCAGCGGTGCGACACCGACGACGTCCACCTGCTGGGTGAACGGCGCCAGCGACAACTGAACATTGATCGTTCGTGTCCCGCCGCCAACGAACGAAACGTCCCGAAGCCGCTGCGTGTCGAATCCGGGCAGGCTCACGGTGAGGGTGTAGATCCCGGGACTCAGCGACTCGATACGGAACCCACCGGCGGCATCGGTCACCACGACGACCGGAGGGGACAAAGCGAGTGGGGAGACGACGACGGTCGCCCCCTCGAGCGCCGCGTCTTTCTGGTCGGTAACGAGGCCGACAATGGCCGCGGTCTGTGCCAGTGCGGGAGTCCAGGCGAACCCGAGACACGCAAGACCCAGCAGGAGCCCGCGCCCACGGCGGCCCGCCGGGAGCCTCATTGAACCGTCGGTCATTCGCCTCGGCTCCAGGAGCGACACTGTCAAGTTATCGAGCCTGGCGCATGATTGGCCCGCGATGCCGACATGGCTCGGAGCTTAGCAGGCACAGGTCACCTTATCCCACAGACGAAACGAGCGGGCTCTTAACAGACGGTGGTGAGCCGCCTTGAGCAGGTGGCGTCGATCGTGTCGCCGTCCTCGTCCACAGCACGCCAGAGATACTCCTGCCGCCCCTGGATGTTGACGAACAGTTCATCCAGGCACCACGTGTCACCCGTCCGGCCACGCCGGAGCCGCAGCTTCCGCGCGTACTCAGGACCGAACGTTCGACACCACGCCCGAATCGTTTCGTACGAGACAGCGATGCCCCGCTGGGCCAGCAAATCTTCAGTGTCTCTGAGGCTCAAACAGAACCGGTGGTAGAGCCAGACCGCGTGGCTGATGATCTCGGGCGGAAAGCGGTAGCCATGGTCGCTCGGAGCATCGTCGGACATCGGCCTACTCTGTCACTCCGCACTCAACCTGACAATGTCAGGCCGAGTCGTGCCGGGCGAGTTACGGTACGAATTACGGTCGCGCGATAACGAGGAGGGCGTATAGATACGAGGCGAGCGCTCGCGACGCGGACGGTTCTTGGAGGAACCGGCTACTGACCCGTGGGCACCCGCGCCTTCAGATCCTCGAACCAATTGAGGACAACGCGGATCTGCGGGGGCGTCGCGTCCGCCGTGCTGCCGCTCGGCACTCGGTCGCCGAGGACCCGCCCCCCCCCCGCGCTTCAAGAGCAGAAAACGCTGACCATCGGACGACACCGCCATCCGGCGGCTGAATCCGCCGACGATGTCCCGCTCGAACAGCTGGGTCAGATCCCCAGGCGTGAACGCCGGATCGGCCTCGAACGCCAGGGCCATCACCCCCGTGGGGCCACGATAGAACAGCTCGTCGGCGGCGGGATTCCACAGCGGCCACTCGCCGCCGGCTGTGGACACCTGCCACCGACCATCGTCCACGTTTGGAAACGGGCGCACGAACACCTCGCTCCGCCCCATCTCGTCCGAGGCATACGCTAGCCACCGCCCGTCGGCCGATACCGAGGCGCCGCGTTCGACAAATGGCTCGTCGAGCAAGTCCGTCGGTGCGTTGTCGCCGTCCACCGACAGCATGCGTACGTCCGATCCGGTTCCGAAGACGAGTACGCTGCCATCAGGTGAGAAGGCATACGGTACACCGCTGCTGATGAATGCCAGCTACACCCCGTCGTTCGGGTTGTGCCTCCGCCGAGTAGGCTAACCGCACGGACGTTCTCAAATCCTGTGGAGGCGACCGGGCGACCCTGAACCAGCTACCAGAGCAGCCGGTTGCGGCGATCATTGCTCATGTCATTCGGTGGCCGACCGCCACAAGTACGGCGTCTGGAAAGCTATACCCTCCATCCGGCAACCGATAGGTGGCGGCTCTATCGATGGTTCCTGCTCGAATCCGGTCCTGGATGTCTTGAGATTGCTCGTTCAAGCCAGCTATTGTCTAGCCGACGTCCAATAACTGATCGATGTCCGACAGCTCCTGGGGTTTGACCCGCCGTTCGCAGCGAACCCTCGTGTATCCACACCGAGACAGCAACGCTTCGTACTCACGCGGCTCCGCGACATCGATGAGAGGCCCGGTCGGGATTGGGTGCTGTGGCAGCACGTCATTGAGGGCATTACCGAAGGACCCCCAGCTTGCCAGTTCCGCCTGGATCGGGTGGATAATCACGAGACGGCCACCCGCCTTGAGTGTACGCCGCACCTCGTTGAACACGACCTCCGGACGCGCAAAGTGATGCGCTGTGTAGTTGCACACCACCACATCGAAGGTTAAATCGTCGAAGGGGAGCTGCTCGCCGTTGGCGACCTGAAACGAAAGATCAGGGTATGCGCGTTGCGCTGCGCTGATCATCTTCGCGGCAAAGTCCACTCCCTCGACTCTGCCAGCCATCTTCGAGATCGCGTGCGTCAGTTGCCCTGGACCGCACCCCAGATCAAGTACGTCGCTTGTCTTATCAATCACAGCACACTCGACGGCCAGATCAGCTTGGCCACTGAGTGCGGAGAGCAGGCCGACTGTGTGTTCGTAAATGTCAGCTGCCGATTGCCATGTCGAATGTTCGTGGCGTTCGACCTCTGTGGGATCACGCTCTGGCATCCCAACTCCCTCGTATACGCCCTAGCATTCGTACGCGCACGTACGCACGTCAGCAGGACTTCTCGGGTCGGGACGATCCAGGGGCGAGCGAGCCCGGATGGATGCTTCAGGCTAGCTTTCCTACGACGGAGTCCTGAGGCGCTGCTTGTCCTGCTTCCTTTGTTTCTCTTGTTTCTGCTGTTGCTGTTTTTTCATCTGCAGTTGCTTGCCTTTTTCCTTGTCTTTCTTACCGCCTTTGTCTCCCATGCGTGCTCCTTGCCCGTCACCATGACTCGCGACGGTAAGTGAGTGTTCCGTTGACGACGGGTGAGATCGACGATGGCTGCCGAGCCTGAAGCCCGTCACCCGCTCGGCGAGCCAGCCCTACTGCCCCGTCGGCACCCGCGCCTTCAGCTCCTCGAACCAGTTGAGCACCACGTGGATCTCGTCTCGCGCGGCGGCGTCGGTCGTGTCCTCTTTGATCATCAGGAATCGCTGGCCGTCAGGGGCGACGTCGTAGGTCGGGCCGGCCGCGGTGTGCGGATACGGCCCCTCGAAAAGAACCTCAGGCGCAGAGGCGGTGAACGTTGGGTCCAGTTGAACCGCCACACGCATCATCGTGAGTCGCTGAGGATCGCCGGTGACAAAAAACAGCTCCCGACCATCCGGTCGCCACTTCGGTTTGTGGCCAACCGCATTCGAGATCTGCCAGAGCCCGTCGTTCACGTTCGGAAACGGGCGCACATACACTTCGTACTGGCCAGAGACGTTCGACTCATACGCGATCCACCGTCCATCAGGCGCGATGGCCCCATTGAGTTCCCAGAACTCGGTCGCCACCAGCGATTCGACCGTGGTGCTGTCCGCCAACGCGAGCAGCCCGATGTCCTGCCCGAGGATGCTGGGACCGAAGGCCATGATCGCGACGGATGCGCCATCAGGTGACATGGCGGTCGGATACTGCTCGTTCGGGCTTTCGGTCAAGCGCACGGCCGTCCCGGTGCCGTCCGCCGACTTCCAGTAGAGATTCGAGGCACCGCTCTCCGTCCGCATGGACGAAAAGATGATCCTGGCCCCGTCCGGCGTCCACACCGCATAGTCCTCCTCGGCGGGATCGAACGTGAAGCGGGTGAGCATCTCTCGAGCGACATCCCAGATCCACAGGTCGCGATCCTGATCGCGGATGTCGAGCGCCACACGCGTGCCGTCCGGCGAGATCGCGGCCGACGCATAGGCTCGCGCCGGGGCCGCGAGCGGTGTCTCCTGCCCGTGCCGATCCACCCACGCCAGGGTCCTGGCGACGCCACGGCTTGCCCCCGCGTAGGCCAACGTGCCGCCATCGGAGACATCGAACCACGCTTGATTGATGAACTCGCCGACCCCGACGCCCGCGACAACCGACACGGGATTCCCGGTGACGGCGAGTCGTTCCAGGTCGAAGGGGACGGCCATGAGGCTACCGGCCCGCCAGAAGACGAGATGTCCAGTGGGGAGGTAACGGGCGCTCGTCGCGTTCTCGACCAGCACCCGCGGATCGCCACCGGCGAGCGATTCCGTGACGACCTGGGCCATGGTCGACACGCCGCCTCCCGCCGGCATCTCCACCGCGAGCACTGTCTCTCCATCTGGCAGTAACTGCTGCGGCACTATTAGCCGTTCGGCCCAAGACGCGACCGGCTGCGGGGATCCACCGCTCGTAGAAACGATGGATGCGCCATCAACGCTGATCAAGACCAGCGCGTCGTTGGACGCCCACGCGGGAAAAAACCCCAGCGACTCTACTTCCATGTGCGAAACGGGGGCACCACCCGTGACTCGGACCGTCTGGAACTCGCGACCCTGGAGGAAGCCGATCCGTTGACTGTCGGGAGAGAACATGGGGAAACGGGCGCCTTCGGTCCCCGGGATCGGACGGGCCGACTCCTCGTCGAGCGGAAGGAGATGGAGCTGCCCACTGGCGCTGTACACGAGGTGGGTCCCATCCGGTGAGAGCGCAAAGTCGCGTCGGCTCCCAGGAAGACGATGCCCTTCAGGCAGGACGATCGAAGTGCGCACGACCCGTGCAGCGTCCGGGGACGGTGTGAGGTTCCACACCGCAAGGCCGCTCAGCATGGTCAGCAGGATGGCCGCGATGAGGAGTGGCATCGGGCGCTGCCAGACGGCAGGCGGGACGACAGTCCCCGCCTCAGTCGCGTCGCGCTCTGGTCCATCCCGAGCGTCATCGATCTCGAGCCGCGCATCCCCGATGTACCCCAGACGCTGCTTCGACTCCTTTTCCAAGCAGCGGCGGAGCAACCGTCGAACCGACCGGGGGGTTCTTGAGGGCAGGTCGTTCCAGTCTGGGTCCTGCCTCAAGACGGCGGCGAGGGTGTCGGACACGGTCTTGCCCGGGAACGTCGGCTTCCCGGTGAGCATCTCAAGCAGCACAACGCCGAAGGCCCAAATGTCGGACCGACGACCGACGGTCTCACCTCGGGCTTGCTCCGGACTCATGTAGGCCGCCGTCCCGAGAATGAATCCTGCACGCGTGGCAGCCGCCGTCATCGACATCGTCGGCGAGTTGGCGATGTCCTCCTCGCTTCGTTCCGGCTCCATCGCCTTCGCCAACCCGAAGTCCAGCACCTTCACCACACCGTCAGGCGTCACCTTGATATTGGCCGGTTTCAGGTCGCGGTGGATGATGCCTTGCTCGTGGGCAGCTTCTAAGGCCTCAGCGATCTGCTTGGCGATGGGCAACGCTTCGTCGAGTGCGATGGCACCCTGGCTGATGCGGTCTTGCAGTGTTGGCCCTTCGACGAGTTCCAGCACGAGGGCGTGCGTGTCGGTGCTGTCTTCCAGGCCGTAGATGGCGGCGATGTTCGGGTGGTTGAGCGACGCGAGGACTTTGGCTTCTCTCTGAAAGCGAGCGAGGCGGTCAGGATCAGCCGCGAAGTCCTCGGGCAAGATCTTGAGGGCGACCTCACGATCCAGCTTCGTGTCGGTCGCCTGATACACCTCCCCCATGCCACCCTTGCCGATGGGTTCGATGACCTCGTACGGACCGAGCCACGTACCGGGGGAGATGGACATGGAACCGGAGGATTATACCGTCGCGAGGCGCTAGGAGCCTGCGGACGGACCTATGCAGGCATGTGCGACCGTGTGCGACGATCGCCGTTCGACGCGCCCACTCCAGTGCACGTCTGATCAGGATCGCACGGCGGTTGCCTTTTAATACGACGTCGACGGAGGGCATGGGCTTTCAACGTCCTCCGTAAAGGCTCGGGACCAAGAGCAAGGCGGCACCATGCCGGTGTCCTCAGGCGCCCGCAAGCGGCTCCCGAAAACAGGGTTGCCTAGAGCTTCACCCGAAAGAATAAACGGCGTGGCCTACTCAAAGCGGCCACGCCGTGAAGCGGCCAGGGATGCCCTGGACCTAGGGGCCAAGGCCATACAACCGCTGTTAGTTTACGCCTTCGCTTGGGCGCCGTGTCCGGATCCCGCCAGCATGCCGGCGACCTTCTCGGACACCCAGCCAAAGATGGCGCCGACGATCATCGACAGGATGATTACCACGACTGGATTGGCCATGGAGGCTGCGCTCAAACTGCCCGCCCCGTCGCCGAGCAGCGTCAGCGCCACCACGGCGGCAAAGCCATAGACCTGGGCCGGGATGGCGGCGAAGATCTGGATATTGGCGAGCAGCACCATCGCGGCGACGCCGAGGCCGACACAGATGCCGGCCCATATCGGCAAGCCGATCGTGTCGGCGAGACCCGTCTGGGTGGCGACCCATAGAGTAATTCCAGCCAGGATGGCACCGGCGATATTGCCGAGAATGGCCGATTGCAGGCCGGATGTACTGCCACCGCAGTGGAAGAAGCAGCCCCAGGCGATGAAGGCAGCCCAAATCGCCAGCACCCCCCCAAGCGGCCCTAGGAAAAGCCACGTGGCAACGCCGCCAAGTACACCAACGCTGATTGCAAGAGCAGAATTCGAGGACATCTAACCCCCCTTTTTGAAAAAAGAGCGCGGGCCGATGCCGCCATTTTGCCGGCAATCCACTGACCCGCCCCCCATCGTCGAGCCAGTTCTTATGAGAGAGCTGGACTCATGCTTAACGCGCCAATTGGTGTCGGCTGAACCGCCGCAGGCACGGGAGGACGATAGCCCCGTGCACTGTGCGGCCGCACCGTGTTGTACTCCTGCCGCCATCGCTCGGTCAAGCCCGTGGCTTCCGTCAGGGTGTAGAAGATCTCTCGGTCCAACAGTTCATCGCGCAGCTTGCCGTTGAAGGATTCCACGTAGCCGTTCTCCCACGGACTCCCAGGCTCGATGAACAACCTCTCGACGTCCAGGGCCTCAAGCCACAAGCGAACAACGTCGGATGGCGACCTGCAGGGCCTGATCGAGCGGCAACGCCCCTTTCGTTAGCCGGTCCTGAAGGCTCTCGCCCTCCAGGTACTCCATGACGAGGAAGTCCGTACCGTCCTCGTGGCCCACGTCGTGCAACGTGCAGATGTGCGGATGATTGAGCGCAGCGATGGCCTGGGCCTCGCGCTCGAAGCGTTCGCGGCGGTCGGGGTCGGACGCGAGTTCGGCGGGGAGGACCTTGATCCGGCAGCATAACGAAACCGTCTACCAAACTGGATCAAGCCCACGCGCTGCTCTGAATCGTACCGGGATCTCCGGAGGGCGAATTAGTTGACTCAGGCCACCGCGGCCTGCTGATAGTAGCGCGCTTCGTACTCCGCCGGCGGCATGTACCCGATCGGTTCGAGCCGCCGCGTGTTGAACCAATCGACCCACGCGAGCGTGGCGAATTCCACCGCTTCAAGACTCCGCCACGGGCCCTGTCGCCGAATGACCTCCGTCTTGAATAAGCCAATCACCGTCTCGGCGAGGGCGTTGTCATACGAATCACCACGACTGCCGACGGACGGCTCGATGCCCGCCTCCGCCAAGCGCTCGGTGTAGCGAATCGACAGGTACTGCGTACCCCGATCGCTGTGGTGCACGAGGTCGCGCGTCTCGTCGTGACCGCGATCGTGGATCGCCTGCTCAAGCGCATCGAGCGCGAGGTCCGTGCGCAACGACGCCGAGGCGCGCCAGCCGACAATCCGCCGGGCGAACACGTCGATCACGAACGCCACATAGACAAAGCCGCACCACGTGGCGACGTACGTAAAGTCCGAGACCCAGAGTTGATTGGGCCGCGTCGCGGTGAAGTTCCGCTCGACGAGATCGCGCGGCCGATCCGTCGCTGAGGCGCCCTGCGTGGTCGTCACCCACGCGCGGCCGCGCACGGCGCCGGCCAACCCCATGTCGCGCATCAGTCGACGCACCGTACAACGCGCGACGCGCATCCCTTCGCGGCGGAGTTGCCGCCAGACCTTCCGCGGGCCATACACCTGAAAGTTCTCGTCCCACACGCGCTGGATGGCGGGCCGCAGCTCGTCGTCCCGGTGGGCGCGGGCGGACCGACGCGTGGGATCCGCGGCCCGGGCCTTGTGCAGGAAGTATGTCGACGGGGCGATCGGCACGACGGCGCAGATCGACTCGACCCCATAGACCTCGCGATGGTCGTCGATGAAGTTGACCATTACCTCGCTCGGCGGTCGAGCTCCGCCTGGGCAAAATACGCGGACGCCTTACGCAAGATCTCATTGACACGCTTCAGCTCACGATTCTCGCGCTCCAGCTCCTTGAGCCGGTGCCGCTCGTCCGTCGTCAGCCCGGCGCGCTGCCCCGCATCCCGCTCCGCCTGCCGCACCCATGTGCGCAGCGTCTCGGCCGTGCATCCCAGCTTGCCCGCGATCGACTCGATGGTGGCCCACTGCGACGCGTACTCGGCTCTGTGCTGCTGGACCATGCGAATGGCCCGCTCTCGTACCTCGGGGGCATACCGACTTGCTCGTGCCATAGAACCCATCCTCTCAAGGAATAGGCCCTCCGACAAAGCCGGTACGGTTCAGTCGGTGGCGGAATAGACTTCGCCCATACCGCCCTGGCCTATGGGGGCGGTGATCTTATACGGGCCGAGTGTGGTGCCGGGGGTCAGCGCCATCTAGTCCTCGTCCTGGATGACATCCATCACCCAGATGTCGCCTTGGTCCTGGACCCAGGAGAAGTACAGATAACGACCGTCGCTAGCCAAGGCGTTCGTCGACAAGGCTCCCGGCCTGCCCGTCAAGTCGGTGAGTTGCCGCTCGGTTCGCGTCACAGCCGAGACGACCCATAGGTTCCAAACCCCGGTCGTGGTGCCGCGAAATTCTCCGGCACGCTCGTCCTGAGAGCCTTGAAAGTAGACCTCAGAGCCATCGGCTGACCAGAGCGGTGTTCTGCCTGTGGCGGACGATAGAAGCTCCGGTTCACCTCCTGTTGGCACCACGAGCCAGATCCGTCTTTGTCCAAGGCGACCCGAATCGAAGGCCAGCCATCTACCGTCTGGCGACCATGAGGTGGCGTAGTCGACCCCAGAACCGAAGGTCACCTGCCGTGTTGCTCCTGTCGCTAGCTCATGTATCCACAGATCATTTCCGCCGTTTCGTTGAGAACTGAACGCGATCTCCGTTCCCGAGGGCGACCACGCGATTGCATAGTCGGTCGCCTCGTGCCGCGTGAGCTGCTGCGCGGCGCCTCCGGCTGCTGGCATGACCCAAAGGTCACGATTCCCGCTGCGCATGGTGTAGAACGCAATCTGCTCGCCGTCCGGTGACCACATGGGGTTGTTATCAAGTGTCGGGTCGGTTGTGAGGCGTTGCATTTCGCCGTCAGCGATACCGAATCTCCACAGATCCTGGTTTCCGCTGCGATTCGAGCTGAGCAGCATGGAAGACCCGTCGGGTGTCACGTCAATCCATTCGATCAACGCCTCGTCGAACGTCAACTGCTCCGCATCGGCCCAGGTTGCCGGGCGATCCTCAAGGAGAGGCACGCGCCAGACGTTTGCCACTCGACCTCCCTTGACATACGCCAACCTGCGCCCGTCTGGAGAGAAGATGGCTTGGCGCATTCCGACACCCGTCGTCACGCGCTGGGGCTCTCCCTTGGGTTCGCCCATGTCGAGGGATTGGCGCCAGAGATCCATACTCCCGCCACGGTTTGAGACGAAGTACACCGCACGAGAATCCGGGGACCAGCTCGGACTCCAGTTCTCGGTCAGCTCGTCGGTGACGTTTGTCGCGTATCCATCCGAGATTCGATGCACCCAGAGCTGCACAGCCTCGTTGTTCCGTGAGTTCCCAGCGACATACGCCACATATCGCCCGTCGGGTGACCATCGAGTGTGAAGCCGACCTTCGATTCGTCCCGGCAAAGGCACGCGGCGAGTCGCACCATCGCCGAGATTGTAGAGTTCGAGGAAGTTCGGCTGCGAAGACTCTGTGTCCCTCACGACATACGCAAGCATCGTCCCATCACCAGACCAGTTCAGGGGCTGATCCCGTGATTGCGAGGCCGGAGCCACCCGTCGTGGCGCTCCTGCCAGCGCCGACATAATGAACACACCTCCAGCGCCTCTGTCAGAAACGAATGCGATCTCCGTTCCGTCTGGGGACCATACCGGCGAGTGGTCGTCCCCCTGATGATCGCCCGTCCGGTTCAGTGACTCACCCCCGAGTGGTGCAAGCCATACGTCTAGGTTGCCGTCCTGGTTTGACTGATACGCGAGCACCCGCCCGTCTGGCGACCATGCCGGGCCATTCTCCAGACCGACAGCCCGTGTGATCTGAATCGGATTGGTGAACCGAGGAACTGTCGCGCCTATCGTGACGGGAGATCCGGTGCCGCCGGATGACCGCAGCCACGACCCTCCATCGCGTGTCCACCGAAGGCTGCTTGGTTCCTCCCGACTGGATCGCCTCCAGCGCTGAGCGCGATGCCTCCCCGCCTGAATACCGTCGCGCCGACTCCTTGCTCAGGCATCGCTCAATGATGGACCGCTGGTTAGCCGTCACACGATCCGGCAGCGACGCTGGTGACTCCTTCAGGATGTTCGCCGTGACCTCGACCCCGGTCGCACCGTCGAACGGCAACCGCCCCGCCGCCATCTCGTAAAGCAGCACACCGAGACCCCACACGTCGCTGCGTGGGGTCGCTGCTTCACCGCGCAACAGTTCGGGGGCCATGTAGGCGAGCGTGCCGACCAGCATGCCGGACTGCGCCGTGGCGGCCTGCGTCTTGGTCACCGCGTCGGCATCCCGTTGCGGCAGTGGCACCGCGATCCCGAAGTCGATCAGCTTGACCTGCGCCTCGGGCGTGATGACGACGTTCTGACTTTTGAGATCTCGATGCACGATGCCGTGCTCGTGCGCGTGTGCCAGCGCATCAGCGATCTGGGTGCCGTAGCGGATGACGCTCTCGGGGGGCAGACCGTCTGAGGGGATCAGCTCGCTGAGCGGCTTGCCCTCGACATAGGCCATGACGATGAACGCCTGACCGTCGTGCTCGCCAACTTCGTAGACAGTACAAATGTGAGGGTGATCGAGGGCCGACGCAGCGCGAGCTTCGGCGAGGATGCGGCTGGCGGCGTCGTCCGTCTCGTGCAGGACCTTGATCGCGACGGTGCGCTGGAGCTTCGGGTCGTAGGCCTTCCAGACCTCGCCCATGCCGCCGCCGCCGAGGCGGGACTGGAGGTCGTACGGGCCGAGGCGGGTGCCGGACTCGAGTGCCATCGCTGTGAGGAAGCGATGGAATTATACCGTCAGACTGGCTGTGTTCTTCCGGATGCCTGTTCCTGACCGGAGATGCGTCCACTGCGCCCGAACAGGGCGTGTCAGTACGCCCCGGTACCTGGCGTTACGCCCTCATGGTTACAATTTTGGTTACAGTTGGCCCGTTTCGCGATGAACCGTACTTCTAAGTTATTGAAAAGGTTGGAGGCGCCGCCCGGATTTGAACCGGGGATGGAGGTTTTGCAGACCTCTGCCTTACCACTTGGCGACGGCGCCGTCGGAGGGCGTGTTCACAGGGGCGACGCGGGGCCGAAAAGCAAGGTTGGAGCGGGAAACGGGATTCGAACCCGCGACTTCGACCTTGGCAAGGTCGCACTCTACCACTGAGTTATTCCCGCACGGCCCGGATGCGAAACTTACGGTACCACAGCGACGCGCGAGCAATCAAGACGACGCAGGGCGCCGCTACCAGACACCGGGGGGATCAAACGCGCCTTCGATCACTCGCACGGTCGGTCGACCCGGTCGAGGCACCAGCACCTCCGCCACATCGAACCGACAGACGACGCCGGTGAGCCCCTGACGCGCCAGGTAGCCGCTGGCCAGCTCGCCGAGGCGACGACGCTTCTTCTCCGTCACGGCCTCGCTCGGCATCCCGAACCGCAAGCTCGTGCGCGTCTTCACCTCGACGAACACGACCGTACGTCCCGTCCGTACCACGATGTCCAGTTCGCCATGCCGCGTGCGGTACCGCCGCGCAAGAATTGCGTACCCGCGGCGCCGAAACTCACGACAGGCGAGATCTTCCCCGAGACGGCCGAGGGTCTGCTTGTCAGGAGCAGGCATGCCGGCCTGGGCGCAAGACGCAGGCCGGAATGTCGAATGTCGAATGTCGAATGTCGAATGCCGAATGCCGAATGCCGAATGCCGAATGCCGAATGCCGAATGCCGAATGCCGAATGCCGAATGCCGAATGTCCCGCTACGTACGCACTTGGCCTTCAACCTCGGTCAACGCTTCGTCGAGCACGCGAAGCGCGGTGTCCGCCTGATCCTTCGTGAGCACCAACGGCGGCGACATCCGGATCGCGTTCTTGCCGGCGCCGAGGAATAGCACGCCTCGCCTGAAAGCGGCCTCGACGACGGCATCTCGCTCGGCGACGGCGCGCTCCTTGGTCTCGCGATCGCGCACGAGCTCGATCCCGATCATCAAGCCCTTGCCTCGCACGTCGCCGATCAGCGGGTGTCGCGGTGCGAGATCACGAAGACCAGCGAGCACGTGCTCGCCCACGTCTGCAGCGTTCGCCACGAGTCGGTCGCGCAGCAGCTCGATCGTCGCCAAGGCGGCGGCGCAGCTCACGGGATTCCCGCCGAACGTGGACGCATGAGCACCGGGCGGCCAGGTCATGATCTCCGCTCGGGACGAGGTGACGCCGAGCGGCATGCCTGAGGCGACGCCCTTGGCGACGGTGACGACGTCCGGCTCGAGGCCGAAGTGCTCGCAGGCGAACATCTTCCCCGTCCGACCCATGCCCGACTGCACCTCGTCAGCCACGAGCAGGATGCCGTGCTTCTTGGTCAGCTGCGACAGCCGATCGTAGAACTGGTTCGGCGGCACGAGATAGCCGCCCTCACCCTGGATGGGCTCGACGATCACCGCCGCCACCTCATCGGGCGAGACCAGATGAACGAGCACCTGATCCTCGAGAAACTCGAGGCACTCGGCCTGACAGCTGTCCGGTTGCAGACCAACCGGGCATCTGTAACAGGTCGCGTAGGGCGCATGAAACACCCCGGGCATCATCGCCCCGAAGCCGCGCCGCTGCAGCGCCTTGCTCGACGTCAAGGCCAACGCGCCCATGGTCCGACCGTGGAACGACCCCAGGAACGCGATGAGATTCTGGCGACCGCTGCTGTAGCGTACGAGCTTGATGGCCGCCTCGATCGCCTCCGCGCCGGAGTTACCGAAGAACGACCGGACCTCGCCCGGGATGGGCACGATCGCGGCCATGGCCTCGGCGAGCGCCACCTGCGGGTCGTAATAAAAGTCCGTGCCCGACATGTGCAGAAATCGCTGGGCCTGCTCGACGATCGCTCGCACGACATCGGGATGCGAATGGCCGGTGGAGTTGACCGCGATGCCGGCGGAACAATCGAGAAAGCGATTGCCGTCCACGTCCTCCACGACCGCACCCTCGCCTCGGGCGATGACGAGCGGATACGACCGGGTGTAGGACGGCGAGACGAAGCGCGCGTCACGCTCGATGATCGCCTTCGCATTCGGGCCGGGCAAAGGAGTACGAATCTCGGGTATGGACATGCGGAATGGTGAATGGTGAATGATGAATGGTGAATAGTGAATGATGAATGCCGAATGCTGAATGCCGACCGGGCCTACTTCCGCTTCCAGCGGGTGCCGGTCGGACCATCCTCGAGCAGCACGCCGCGCGTCTCGAGGTCGCTGCGCAGTCGATCGGCCTCGGCGAAGTCGCGGCGGCGGCGAGCGGCCTGGCGCTCCTCGATGCAACGCTCGATCTCCTCCACGGGCACGGGCGGCCTCTCCTCTTCCGCCCGACGCAGTGCGATCACCCCGAGCACGCGATCGAAGTCATCGAACATCGATTTCACATCGGCGACGTCTGGCTGACCGACCTGGCCGCCATCGATGGCGGCATTCAGGGCACGCAGCACATCGAACAACACACCGAGTCCGCCGGCGGTGTTCACATCCTCCCGCAACTGCGCATGGAACTTCGCCCGTGCCTCGTCCAGCTGACCCTTGATCTCTGGGTGTGCATCCGAACCCGTGATGGTGTCGAGGCGAGCCAGGAAGTCCATGATGCGGCGCAGGGCCTCGTCGGCCTGCGCCAGACTGTCCCACGAGAACCGCAGCTGCTTTCGGTAGTGCACCGAGAGCAGCAGGTACCGGAGCGTCGACGCACGGTACCCGCGCTCGATGATGTCCTGCACGCTGAACACATTGCCCAGAGACTTGGACATCTTCGCGCCCTCGTCCAGCATCAGATGCTCGACGTGGACCCAGAAGCGAGAGAACGTCTTGCCGGTGGCCCCTTCGGCCTGCGCGATCTCGTTCTCGTGGTGCGGAAAGATCAGGTCGACGCCGCCGGCGTGGATGTCGATCGGCGCCTCGCCCAGGACTCGGAGAGCCATGGCCGAGCACTCGATGTGCCACCCGGGGCGTCCTGGCCCGACGCCGTAGTCCCAGGTCGGCTCGTCCGACGTGGTCGCCTTCCAGAGCACGAAGTCCCTGGCATCCTGCTTCTCGTACTTGTCCGTGTCGATCCGCGCGCCGGGCAGGATACCCTCTTCGTCGAGGCGCGCCAGCTGGCCGTACTGCGGCAGTGTCGAGATCTTGTAATAGATGGACCCGTCGCTCCGGTACGTGTGGCCGTTGCGCTCGAGGGCCGCGATCATGTCGGACATCGCGCGCAGGTTCTCCTCGTCGGTCGCGCGCGGCGTGTCCTCGACAGGCTCGAGACCAAGCGATGCCGCATCCTCGAGAAACGCCTCGATGAACCGGTCGGTGTACTCCCGAAGCGGCACACCGGCCTTCTGGGACTCTAGGATCGTCCGGTCGTCCACGTCGGTGTAGTTCATGACCTGTCGGACGTCGTAGCCCTCGACATACTTCAGCGTTCGCCGGAGCACGTCGAGCCACACGAACGTTCTGAAGTTTCCAATGTGCCCCCGGGCGTACACCGTGAGGCCGCAGGTGTACATGCGTACGGTATTCCGCTCGCCCGGCGTGAACTCCTCTTCGGTTCGACTCAGTGTGTTGTACAGCCGCATGACTCTAGGGATGGGCTCGGTTGCGGGTCGCTCGATGGCGAACGTCGACCCGTCCGGCGCTCCTGCACTGATCGGAAATCGCGGTCGCGAGAATGTGGCGACAGGCGGCCGGCACCCTACGCATCCGGCGGCAGCTGACGCGTCAAACAACAGAACGCGACATCGTCATCCTGCCCGACGCGCAGGCCGTCCATGGACTCTCGTATCGCCCCGAGCGAGCCTCCAGGACTGGTCTCGGTGCGAAGCGCCCGCTCGAGCCCGACGACGCCGCCGTCGCCCGCGACCTCTCCATGATATCGAATCCAGATCTCCACGGCCGTCGCGCCCGTCCGGAAGGTGATGTCGACGCGGGCCCCGAGGTCGTCGGACCGCGCGGCGGAGACGAAGCGCTGCACCACGCCGTCGACCGACTCGCCGACGACGCCCGCCTCCGCCTCGGGGTATCCGATGTAGGCGGCGATTCTCGTGGACAACAGCCGGATGACCTCGCCATAGCGTGGCTCACAGGGAAACTGGAGGTTGAGCGGGAAGGGGGACGAGCGGCGAAGCACGTTGGCCACGTGACGATTCTACAGCGAAAGGCGTCGAAACAGCATGCGCGCCTGCTCACAGTCCGTGACGATTTGGGCCTTCAGGGCGTCGAGGTCATCGAACCGTCGCTCGTCGCGTAGCCGCTGTACGAAGATCAGCCGGAGCCGCGCATCGTAGAGGTCGCTCTCGAGGTCGAAGATGTGCGTCTCGACGGTTGCCGGCAGGTCGTCGCCGACGGTCGGCCGGTGGCCCAGGTTGGAGATGGACGGACGCAGGATGCCGTCAATTGCCACCATCGTCGCGTAGACGCCGTTCGGCGGCAGGCACTCGTTCTCGGTGTCGAGATTCGCCGTCGGGAACCCGATCGTGCGGCCCCGGCCGTCGCCTCGCGTGACGGTGCCGTCGATGAAGTAGTGGTGGCCGAGCAACCCACCAGCCTCATCCACCCGGCCCTCAGCGACGAGCCGCCGGACGCGGGTCGAACTCACCACGAACTCCTTGTAGCGGACCGGATCGATCTTCTCAGAGCGGAACCCGTACTGGGCTCCGAGGGTGCGCAGCAACGAGAAGTTGCCCTTGCGATCGTGGCCGAACAAGAAATTCGCCCCGACCCAGACGTCGGCGACGTGCATCCAGTCGACGAGCACGGTCTGGACGAAATGTTCCGGCTCCCAGCGAGACATCTCGGGCGTGAACCGCACGACGGCTACGCCGTCCATACCGGCGCGCGCCAGTGCTTCGAGCTTCTGGGCGTGCGTCATGAGCAGTCGCGGCGCCCTGTCCGGACGCACGACCCGTGGCGGATGCGGGTCGAAGGTCATGGCGACGGCCGTCGACCGGTGCTCGTCGGCTCGGCGGCGCACGCGCTCGATGATCTTCATGTGTCCGCGATGCAGCCCATCGAAATTCCCGAGCGCCAGGACCGGCCGTTGCCAAGTGCCCGGAATGGGGTCGTCGGGATAGCGAATGACGTCCATCGTCACTGCAGGTCGACCACGAGGCCGTCGTGAGCCAGATCGACCCCGTCGGGCAACCTCGCGCTGGTCGCGGCATGGGGAAGGAGATGACACATGTGCGTGAAATAGGTCTGACGGGAGCCGACCCGCTCGGCCGCGGCCAGCGCCTCCGACACCGAGAAGTGCGTCGAGTGCGGGCGATCGCGCAACGCGCTCAGCACGAGCACCTCCAGCCCCTCGAGCAGCGACAGACTCGACTCCGGTATCTCACTGCAATCGGTCAGATAGGCGAAACCACCGATGCGAAACCCGAGGATGGGCCATGGCCCGTGCATGATCGGCACGGGCACCACGACCGTGCCGCGCGCGATCGAGAACGGCCCGGTCGTGGGAAACGTCGCCAGCTTCGGCACGCCGCCGCCGACGGCCGATGGCGGCGCGAACACGTAGGCGAACATCCGCCGGATGTCGGCGACCGTCCGGGCGTCGCCATAGCAGGGAATCGTCTGGCGCTGCGCCATGTTGAAGCCCCTGACGTCGTCCAGACCCAGGATGTGATCGGCGTGAGCGTGCGTGAAGAGGATGGCGTCGACGCGCCGGACGCCGAACCGCAGCGCCTGGGCGCGGAGATCGGTGGACGTGTCGATCAGGATGCTCGGGCCGTCACTGATCTCCACCAGCACGGACGGCCTCCAACGCGAATCTCTCGGGTCGTCGGAACGACACGTGTCGCACGTGCACCCGAGCATCGGGACTCCGTGCGACGTCCCGGTCCCAAGAAACGTGACCCGCAACGATGACCTGGACATCCACGTCGGGTCGAACGGGTCCGGAGCGCTCACGGCTCGATGATCCGCTTCTCGCCTTCCTGGGCCTTGACGAAGCGCATGCGCAGCTCGTAGAGGATCTGAACGAGTAGCTCACGCTCCTGCGGCGTGAGGTTACCTTTGGTCTTCTCCTCGAGCATCTCCAGGATGGAGATCATGTGCCGGGCACCCTCGAGATTCTCCGTCGGTGGGGCGTTCGATCCCGGTTCGCGGATGTCGCCGAAGTAGACAGCGGCGTTCGTGGCAAGCGAGACGGCAAACGTGCTGAAAGAGATCTCTGTGTCCTCGTCAACCATCTCCGGAATGCTAGCATATCGGTCGAGCCGAACCGGTCCTGCCCTGCCGACCCCCGGTATGAGACGATGACAGCAACCCACCACAGCGGCAGCAAGAAGTCACCAGATTCCACGGATTCAGCCGGCGCCCTGTTCGAGCGGCTCGCCGGCATCATGCGCACCCTGCGAAGCCCGGAGGGCTGCCCGTGGGACCGCGAGCAGACCCTCTCATCGCTCCGTCCGTTCGTTCTGGAAGAGGCGTACGAGGTGCTCGACGCCATCGATCGCGACGATCCGGAGGCACTCTGTGGCGAGATCGGCGACCTGATCTTCGAGGGTGTGTTCCTCGCGCAACTCTGCCACGAGGAAGGCCAGTTCGACATCGCCGACACCCTCCAGGCCATCATCGACAAGCTCGTCCGACGCCATCCCCACGTCTTCGGTGACGAGCCGACCGTGGCGCCGTCCGAGGATGCGGACTCGGGTGAGCGCGGAGACTTGCGTGGTCGGCAACGGAAGCCGGTCAGCACGCCAGCTGGCGTCAAGGAACAATGGGAACGCGTCAAGGCGAGAGAGCGCGAGCAATCCGGTCAGCGTCAGCACATTCTGGCCGGCATCCCGAAGACCCTGCCCGCCCTGCTCCGCGCCTACGAGATCGGCAGCCGCGTCGCGTCGGTCGGCTTCGATTGGCAACAGCCCGCGAACGTGGTCGACAAGATCGAAGAGGAGGTTCGAGAACTGCGCGACGCGGTCAACGACGAAGGACCAGATCGCACGGAGGAGGAAATGGGCGATCTCCTCTTCGCCATGGTCAACCTGGCCCGCAAACTCGGGATCGAACCAGAAGGGGCACTGCGCCGAGCCAACGACAAGTTCGCCGGTCGCTTCGAGGCTGTCGAGCTCGGCCTGGAGGCACGTGGACGCTCGATCCACGACGCCTCACTCGACGAGATGGAGCAGGAGTGGGCCCGGGTCAAGGCGCGCCCGTGAGCGGCAACGGCCGAGCGCGATGCTCGAGGAACCGGCCGGACATCGTGACAACTCGCAGGATACGACCATCGGTGGCCAGCGTGATGGCGCCGTCACGATCGGTTCGCAGGACGTGCGCCCCCGCCTCACGATACCGTCGAACGATCGCAGGCACGGGGTGCCCGAATCGATTGGCCCGCCCGGCGCTCACGAACGCGACCCGCGGCCGCGCCGCGGCCACGAACCCAACCGAGCTCGAAGAGCGGCTGCCATGATGGGGGATCTTCAGCACCCGGAGGCCGGCCGGCTCGAGCCTCGCCTCCAGCGTTCGCTCGACCTCCTCTCCAATATCGCCGGTCAGGACGATCGACACGTCGCCGATCCGCAGTTCCAGGACCACTGAGTCGTCGTTCCGCACCCGCGGCCGCTCCCAGTCGGGCCTCGGGGGATGCAGCACGGAGAGACGGACGCCGGCGACGTCAGTCACGACGCCGGTTCGAACGGCGCGCCAGACCGAACCGACCTGCGCGGCCCCAGCCCTGAGCGTCTGGAGACGAATGGACGAGGGCACGGGAACGCCCTCCCAGATCTCGCGAGGCCTGAGATCCTCGATCACGGCGAGGGCACCACCGGCGTGATCCGGGTCGCCGTGCGTGAGCACGAGACGATCGAGACGGGTCACGCCGAGGGCCCAGAGCGCCGGCACCACGACACGGGCACCGATGTCGAATCGGGATCCGAGCGAGCCGCCCGCGTCGACGAGCATGCGTTGGCCATCGGGAAAGCGCACGAGCGTCGCGTCACCCTGCCCCACGTCCAGCGCGGTCACGACGAGCGGCCACTCCCCGTCGACCTGCGCGTCGGCGACCTGGGTGGCCTTCGCCTGCGTAACCAGGGGTCCGGCGACAGCCTCGAAACCCGCACCGCGTGTGGCGGCGCGAGGCGTCAGGCCTCCCAGCACGCAGAGGAGCAATCCGCCGGTGACGAGACTCACGCCGCGACGCACCGGCACGGAGGCCGGCACAACGAGCCATACGACGAGCGCGCCGTAGTACGCCACGAGCAGCCACGGACTCGGTGACGGCACGTGCGCCGCCAACCACGGCAGCAGCTCGACAAGGGACGCGCTGCGCACCAATCCCTCTGCGGCCAGGTGGGCGACGAGCCCTGGTGCGGCACCGACGAGCGGTGAGCAGGTCGCAACGGACACGGCCAGCAGACCGGCAATCTGCGCCACGGTCATGAGCGGGATCGCGATGAAATTGAGCGCGAGTCCGGCGATCGAGACTTGCGAGAACGCAAAAGCGGTGACAGGCAGCAGCACGACCTCGGCGCAGATGGTCGCCGCCAGCAGGGCGAGCACGGGATCGAGGATTTTCGAGTTGAGCCGATCGAGAGGCGTCCACGCGGCGACACGCCGCAGCGACGCGGCACACCCATGGGCGCCGACCACGATCGCAAGGGCCGCACCGAACGACAGCGTGAAACCGACGTCGAACAGTGTCGGCGGCGCCAGCACGGCCGTGACCATTGCCGCGACGGCCAGCGCGTTCAGCGGCGAGGTGCGCAGGTCAGACGCCCGCGCGGCCAGGTAGAGCACGGCGACGAACGTGGCCCTGACCACCGACGCCTCCGGTCCGACCACCATCGCATAGGCCACCACCACCACCGCCGCGAAGGCGGCGGCGGAGCGCGGCGGCATGCCGAGCCCCTGGAGGATCAGCACCACGAGCCCTACCAGGATCGCGATGTTGCCGCCGGAAATGGCCAGCACGTGATACGTACCGGCGGCCCGCAACCGGTCGAGCAGCACCGGATCGAGTCCGGTACGGTCGCCGATCAACAACGCCGTCACGATCCCGGACGGGCACGCTCCACCGGCCGACGGAATCTCGCGTCAGCCGCCTCACCGCGGCTCGCACAGCGGCCGCCGCCTCTTGCCGTATGGTTCCCCGCGCCTGGACTTCTATCAGTCGCGCGCTCTTGGTCGATCCCAGCAGCGCTACGCCGCGCCGCATGATCGCGCGCTCCTGATCGGGCAGGCCGGGATTCCAGTACCTGACCGGACGCCGGAGGTAGACGGGGAGGCGCACCGACCGCCCAGACCGCCACGAGTCCATGGCACCAGACGTGAACGCGCCGCCGACGAACACCGCGATGCCTCCCGCGGCCGCCTGACGCCGCCCGTCGACCACGACGCGCTCGACATCGACAGAGACGCTCGCACCGTAGTCGGTTGGGGTCGCGTCACGTGTGAGTCGGCCCTCGACATAGGTGAACGCCTCCTCCTGCCCCAAACGCAGCACACCCGCGTCGTGCAAGTGGCGGATGGACGGCGACGCCAGCTGTCGAGCTGCGTCAGCGCCAACGATCGATCCGACCAGCAGCGCGCCCAACGCCACGGCGATGGACACCACGGCGGATCTGCGGCCCACCAGACCGCCACCGCCGTGAGCCAGCCGAGCCACACGCCGGCGAGCAACCAGACGTCGACGAGCGGGCCGTGAGGACAGACGAGCCCCCAGGCAATTCCAGCCACGACCGGGGTAGCAGGCACGAGGGCAGGAGCGATCACGGATGGGGCTAGTGCAAAGCCCGTGCGACGGAGGAAAGGGTCGACTGGCCGAGCGCTACCAAGACAGAGGCGGTCCAGAGTGCACTACCTGCGGTCGTCGTCTGACGGATTGGGTGGCAAGGAATGCGACGTCCGTTCCTCGTTCCCTGTTCTCCATTCTTCATTCTCCGTTCTTCGTTCTACGTTCTCTCTGCGTCCGCAGCGATCGAGTGCGCGTCGACACGGGTGGCTCTCGAGCTGAGCAGGAAGACGAGCAGAAAACTGAGAATAGAGAATGAAGACTAGAGAATGAAGACTGGAGAATGAAGACTGGAGAATGGAGAATGGAGAACAGGGGAACGGGGAGTCGGGACCGCAGGGCTCTTAGACCGACCGGCCCTCGATCGACGCGTGGACGATCTGAATAGGGTGCAGGACGGGACGATCGTTGCCCGCTTCTCGCTGGGCGGCGGCCAGCTGCAGCAGGCAGCCTGCATTGCCGGTGGCGATGATGTCGGGATTCGCGGATTCGATGAACGCCGCCTTCCGAGCCCCGAGCTGCGTCGCCGGCTCGGGCTGCAGGATGTTGTAGACGCCGGCGCTTCCGCAACAGATGTCGGGCTCGGCGAGTGGGACAAGCGCCAGGCCCGGAATGGACGCCAGCATCGCCCGCGGCTCTCGCCGCACGCGCTGTCCGTGGCTCAAGTGACAGGCATCGTGATAGGCGACACGGACCGACAGGGGATGTCGCGTGGCTCGCGGCGGATCCAGTTGGTCGATCACCTCACTCACGTCTCGGACCCGGGCGGCGAATCGCGCCGCCCGATCGGCCCAGGCCGGATCGCCGGCCAGGAGCCGCCCGTAGTCCTTCATCGCCGAGCCACAGCCCGCGACGTTGGTGACGACGAGGTCGATCTCGACGCCCTCGAAGGCGACGATCACGGCCCGAGCTCGCTCGCGTGCCGCGCGGTCGAGCCCGCTGTGTAGCTCCAGGGCTCCGCAGCACCCTTGAGGCGGCGCGAGGACATCACAACCTTCCGCGGCCAGCACCGCGGTCGTCGCCTCGTTCACATCACGAAAGAACACGGACTGTACGCAGCCCGTGAGCAGACCGACCGTCAGGCGGCGTTCTCCGACCGCCGGCACGGCGCTCTTTGCCCGGCCGGACGCCGCCGCTCGGCGCGGCAGGAGTCGCACGAAAGCTTGCACGGACGCCGGCAGCCGCGACAGGAGCCCGACTCGATCGACCAGCGACGCGACCGCTCGCATCGGGCCGAGCGCAAGCGCCGCGACCCGCAGTCGGCGAGGGTATGGGGCGACCGCGAAAAGGGCGTGGCGCACGAGGCGTTCCCACCACCCACGCGGGTAGCGGCGCTCTATCTGGGCCCGGGTCGACTCGATGAGCGCTCCGTAGTCGACGCCAGACGGACACGCCGTCACGCAGGCGAGGCATCCGAGACAGGCATCGAAGTGTTGGACGAATCGGGGCGTCATCTGAACGCGACCCTCGACGCCGGCCTGGATCAGATGAATCCGCCCGCGGGGCGAATCCATCTCCTCGCCCCACAGGACGTACGTCGGGCAGGTCGGCAGACAGAAACCGCAATGCACGCAGAGGTCCAGCTGCTGGCGGGTCGGGGGGTTGTCGCCGTCGAAGATCTCCGGGGTCTTCGCGTCGCCGGCGGACGTACGGTTCGGCATCGTGACCTCCGGCCCGTACGGCATCTCAGGCAAACGGCCACCGGCCCGGGCTCAACACGCCCTGCGGATCGAACGACCGCTTCACCGCTTGCATGACTCGTGCGGCGTCACCCAGCGGTCCCCACGGGTCTGTTCCCGCCCGTACGGCATCGGGGCCACGCGTGAGCACCGCGTGGCCTCCATCCTTGACTCGTCGGTCGTGTAAGCGCGCGATCGCTTCGATCTGCGCGTCGACCGAGCCTGTCAGCTTGAGGCTGAGCGTCCCAAGGGCCGCGCGTCCGATCAACTCGGCCGCCACACCCAGGCGTGGCATCGAGTCGACGAGCCAGCAGAGTTCGGCACCGAGACCGGCGGGCGGCAACCCGATGTTGATGAGGACGGTGTCGGCAGCGGTGGCATCGCTCGGGCCGGCGCTCGGACCGCCAGCGATTTCCGTGTGGTTCAGGCGCGCCGAGTGCTTGCGCCAGCACGCGTCTTCCGCTGGACCCGAGAGAATTCGGCCGGTGGCGCCATGCTCTGTGATCAACCGTACGGCCTCGTTGGCCTGCCGGACGACGCTCGCCTCGAGCGACTCGAATCTGACGAGCGCCGTGGGCGGCGGCCAGGCGATCTCGACGGCCGTTGGCGCGAGCTGGCTGGAGGCGATGGTCTGTATGACGTCCGCAAGCCGATCCGACTGGGGCGTGACGACCTCGACCGTGCGCGAAGCGGGCGCTCTCGGCGTGAGCTTAAAGGTGGCCTCGACGATGACCCCGAGAGTTCCGTGCGAGCCGCTGAGCACCTTGCCGAGGTCGTAGCCGGCCACATTCTTGACGACCCGTCCGCCCGCGCGGGCGAGCGTACCCTCGGCGGTGACGAAGGCAATCCCGATCAGCAGGTCGCGCGGAGCGCCGTGACGATGGCGACGCGGGCCGCTGGCATCGCACGCCAGGACACCGCCGATGGTCGCCCGCTCGGGCTGGTCAGGGTCGAGCGGGATCCACTGCCCACGCTCCCCGAGTGTCCGATTGACCGCCGCCAGCGAGGCGCCCGCCTGGACGGTTGCCGTCAGGTCTGCGTCACGATGCTCGATCACGGCATCGAGTCGCCGCGTCGACAATGCGACATCGATGCGTGATGGCCTGCGGCCCCAATCAAACGTGGTACCGCCGCCAACGGGTGCGACGGCAGCACCATGCTCGAATGCCCAGGCCAGGACGGCTCGCAGCGACTCGACATCCGACGGCTCGACCACGAGCGCTGGCACCATTCCCGCCAGTGGCGTCGTCGAGGCGCCGGGTGACACGGCATCGTCGCCCACGATGGTTCGGAGCGACTCGAACCAGGAGTCCCTCACATGCGCTCCGCTCGCCCGTCGCGCTCGGCCGGGTGCTGCCGGTAGGGGCCCGGCACCTCACCGCACAGGCGAGGTGTCGGGAACACCTTCCGGGGATTGCTGATGCCGGTGGGGTCGAACGCGCAGCGGAGGCGCTGCATGACCTCGAGATCGTCCGGGCCGAACATCTTCGGCATGTGCTTCGCCTTGTCGGCGCCCACGCCATGTTCTCCGGTGATCGATCCGCCCGCGTCGAGACAGTACGTCAGGATCTCGCCGGCCACTCGCTCGGCCAGCTCGGCCTGGCCCTCGACCGCCGCGTCATAGCAGATCAGCGGATGGAGATTGCCGTCTCCGGCGTGGAAGACGTTGCCGATCCGAAGCCCGGACGAGACCTCCAGATCTCGAATGCGCCGCAATACCTCCGGCAGCCGGGTGCGCGGGATCACGCCGTCCTGGACGTAGTAGCTCGGCGACACCCGGCCCATCGCGGCGAACGCCGCCTTTCGGCCCCGCCAGAACCGAGCCCGGTGCTCCTCATCGCGCGCGATCTGGACTGTGTTCGCGCCGTGGTCACGGCAAATCCGTTCGACGATCGCGAACAGCGGTTCGACCTCGGCTTCGGGACCGTCCACCTCGACGATGAGGACGGCCTCGGTGTCGGGGAACCCGGGATGGACGGCAGCTTCGGCCGCTTCGATCGTCAGGCGGTCCATCATCTCGACGGCGGCCGGAATGATGCCCTCGCCGACGATCGCCGTCACCGCGCCGCCGGCCGCGTCAGTCGAGTCGAAACCCGCCAGTAGGGTGCGCACAGCCTCCGGCCGACGGAGCAGACGCAACGTGGCCTTCGTCACGACACCGAGCGTTCCTTCGGAGCCGACGATCGACCCGACCAGGTCGAAGCCAGGCGCATCCGGCACCACACCACCCAGCCGCACGACCTCACCGTCCGGCATCACGAGTTCGAGCCCGAGCACGTGATGCACGGTGAAGCCGTACTTCAGGCAATGCGCGCCACCGGAATTCTCGGCGACATTGCCGCCGATCGAACAGACCTGCTGACTCGAAGGGTCCGGCGCATAGTAGAAACCGGCCGGTGCGACCCGTTGCGTCACCTCGAGATTCGTGACACCGGGTTCCACCGTGATGCACCGGTTGCCGAAGTCGACATCGAGGATCCGGTTCAACCGGGCCAGCGCGATCACGATCCCGTCGGCCACCGGCAGCGCGCCACCGGAGAGCCCCGTCCCGTGACCGCGTGCCACGAACGGCACCTGCCGGACGTGGCACTCACGCACGACCGCCTGCACCTCCTCCGCAGAGCCCGGCACGACCACCGCGCCGGGAAGCTGGCGCAGATGGGTCAGGGCGTCGCACTCGTAGGCGATCAGGCCCTCAGGGTCGGTCATGAGATGGTCGGGCCCCACGATCCGGGCCAGTGTCGTCAGGAAAGCGGTGTCCATGCCTTCAAGGCTAGCCATGCCATCCACGCCACCCTCGGGCCTCGGCCATACCGGCCGTCCGGCCCGAAGCACATCTGTTCATCGAATATGGATACGATGTCCGAGTTTCTGAAAAGTTCGCCAGATGATACAATTCGAGTCGTCAAATCCTGAAATCGAGGAATCCATGCCAGTCTACAGCAACCTCGAGGGCGATTACTCGGACCTGGGTCTTGGGGGGCGCATTCGTGAGTTGCGCAAGGCCAAGAACTGGACGCTCCAGGATCCCTCCTCCCGACTCTCGCTGTCGATCGCCAGCCTGTCGACGATCGAGAACGACAAGGCGACCGTCGACGTCGAGCGGCTCGTGGCGATCTGCAACGCTCTTGGTGTTCGGCCGGACGCGCTCCTGCCGAAGGGGTCGAGCACTCACTTCCACATCACCACGCGCGACACGCACGAGCAAGAGCATGCAGCCGCGCTGCGGATCGTGGATCACGCGAAGGGCTCGCTGACGCCGTACCACAACCTGCTGCGACCGCTCGCCGGGCCGTTCGTCGGCAAACATTTCGAGCCGTTCCAGATCGAGATTCGTCCGGTCGCGGAAGAGGATCTGCGCTTCATCTCCCACCATCACGAGGAGTTCTTCTTTGTGCTCCGGGGCGAAGTGGAGTGCCTCATCAAGACGCCTGACGGCCTGGTTCGCGAGGTGCTCGGACCCGGCGACTGCATCTACTTCTGGTCGTTCCTGCCGCACTGTCTCCGATCGACCACCCACGAGACGGCCACGAGCGTTCATGTGATGTGTTCGGCACACGGATCGACCGACTCGGAGCGAGCGAACGGGCCGACGTCGGACATCGTGTATTTCCAGGACATGTCCGCTCACACGATGACGCAGCAGATCGCCCACAAGATCACGGCGGTCCGCCAGGCGCGCGGCCTCTCGTTGGCCGACTTCGCACGCGACCTCGAAATCGGCGCGCGCCAGGTGTCGGAGATCGAACGCGGCAACAAGCCGGTGTCGATCCAGTTCCTGATTCGACTGTGCCGAACGTTTCGCAAGCCGCTGGAGTACTTCCTGGCGGGTGCCACGACGGTCGACCGTCCGTTCCACAGCGTGGTGCGCGCGAGGGAAATTGCTGACCTGCCGAGCCGGACCCGTCGAGTGAGTACCGCCAAGTTCGGCTTCGACAACGAATTCCGGCCGCTGGCGAGCGCGTTCACGAACCGGGGGATGCACCCGTACTACGTCCGCGTGACGGGCCAACCCGAGGCTCCGGTGCCGTTGCACGAGCATCACGGGCAGGAGTTCGTCTTCATGCTCAATGGCGAAGCGACGCTGATCACGATTCAGGACGGCCAGGAAGTGCAGCACCAGCTGACGCCCGGCGACTCGTGCTTCATCGACTCCGCTGTTCCCCACCGATTCGTCGGCCTGGGCTTCAGCCCGTACGAACTCCCGCACACGGAGTTGATCGACGTCTTCTGGACGGGCCTCGGTGAGGACTACCTCTTCTCCGCTCCAGACAACGGCTCGAACACGGACTTGGCATAGAACTACGTCCGTTCCTCGTTCCTCGTTCTGCGTTCTGCATTCTGCATTCTGCGTTTTACGTTCTACGTTCTCACTTCGTCGGCAGCGATCGGCTGCCCAGGCGCTCATGGGAGTACGAAAGCGAACGTAGAACCGAGAATGCAGAATGCAGAATGCAGAACCGAGAATGGGAAACGTGGAACGTAGAACCGAAACTCAATCGGGCGGGCGTTCGCGGGGAACCAGCGGCTGCGTCTCGCGCAGGTGGCGCGCGTCCTGAACGAGCGTCGCTGCGGGACCACGCTCGTCAATGCGCAGCTCCTCCTGATACTCATCGTCGCTGTTGACGGCCCAGAGGTCATGGCGCGCGCCGAGCACGTTGCGCACCGCCAGGATCGCCATCAGCATCGAGTGATCCTGGTTGTTGTACTTGTGCATACCGTTGCGACCGACCGGTTGCAAGTTCTCGAATTCATCCACGTAGCTGCGCACGACGTCCAGTGCTTCCTGATAACCGGTGTCGTACACGGGATACGCCTTTGGCATACGCACGACGACGCCGCGGAGGATGCGGTCGGGCTGGACCAGACCCGTCGCCACGAGCTCGCGGCTGCCGAGCGCGACCAACTCGGCATCGGGCATCGACCACAGGTCGTCGTCCTCGAAGCAGAAGTACTCGAGCCCGAGGCACGTCTTCGAGGCGTCGGGCACCATGTCGGGACTCCAGTTCTTGAAGTTCTGTATGCGCCCGACCTGCACCGCCGCATCGTGCACGTAGATCCAGTTGTCGTCGAACACGCGCGCCTGATCGACGATCAGGGCCACGGTGATGAAGTCCCGGTACTTCAGCCGGCTGGCAGCGTCGAGTACTTCGGTCGGTGCGGGTGGGGTGAGCCCGTGCACCAGGTCGCGTAGCGGCATCGTCGCGATGACGTGGCGGGCCGCCTGTCGCCGTCGCGCGCCGTCGTGCTCGACCTCGACGGCCTTTACCCGGCGATCGGCGTGATGGAGCGCCACGGTGCGGCTGTGAAGGACTACGGTCCCGCCCGCCGCCTCCACGCGGGCCCGCACGGCCTCCCACATCATCCCCGGCCCCAGCCGGGGGTACTCGAACTCGTCGATCAGCGTCTTGATCCGCCTGGTGCGGTTCCGGCCGGGCCACAGCATATTCAACGCCGCACTGCCGAGGGACAAACCCTTGATGCGCTGTGCGGCCCAGTCGGCATCGATCCGTTCGCACGGAATGCCCCAGACCTTTTCGGTGTAGGTCTTGAAGAAGATCTCGAACAGACGACGTCCGAAGCGATTCGACACCCAGTCCGCGAAACTGCGTTCGGGCCGGATCGGGAACAGGAGGCTCCAGAGATAGCTCGCCGCCACTGCCACGCTCGTGCCGAGGCCCAGGTTGGTGAGGGCATCGAGCGGTCGCAGGGGATAGCTGAAGAATCGACCCCGGTAGTAGATCCGTGACAGGCGCGGCCGGCGTAGCAGGTCCGTGCCCAACGTCGAGCGCCAGAAATCCTGCACGAGGCGAATCTTGGTGAAGAATCGATGGCCGCCGATGTCGAACCGAAAACCGTCGTGCTCGACGGTCTGTGCCAGCCCGCCCACGCGTCCATTCTGTTCGAGCACGAGCACAGGCAGATGCGCCACCAGCTCGTGCGCCGCCGTGAGGCCCGCGGGTCCGGCGCCGATGATCACGACCGGCGCGTCCGACGCCGATGATGCCGATGATGCCGATGATGCCGCCGTGCCCGACCGGTCGCTCGGCGTCATGTCGACTCGGGCGATGCGGGGGCATCGCCATCCAGGGCCGCGTCGATCTCGCCGAAGGCCCGGACGACGAGGTGGTCATGTGGTGCCTGTGTCGGATTCCCAGGCCGCAGGCAGAGCCGCGTTCGCAGTCCCGCCGCGCGGGCCGCATCGAGCTCACCGGCCACGTCCGAGACGAACAGCACCCGACGTGGACGACAGCCGATCGCCAGAGCGATGGCTTGATAGCTCGACGGCTCGCCCTTCGGCCCGATCGTCGTGTCGAAGTACCCGCTGAGCAGCATGGTCACGTCGCCGGCCGAGGTGTGGCCGAACAGGAGGCGCTGCGCCGCGGCGCTTCCCGACGAGAAGATTGCCGTCCGATGCCCGTTCGTACACCATCGGCGCAGCGCCGGAACGACATCCGGGTACACCTGGCTCACGAGCTCACCGCGCTCGTAGCCTTGTCGCCACACCTCGCCCTGCAGCGCCTTGAGCCCGGTAGACTTGCGGTCGCGGTCCATGAGCCACAGGACATAGTCGACGACCGACGTACGCGGGCCTTCTGCCGCGCCGTCGGGCCACGGCGGCGGGTTCTGGCCGCCACTCCGATCGACGTCCCACTCCTCGGCGAGCGTTTGCACGATGGACGTGATGTCGTCGCGGTCGCCCTGCCGATCCAGGAACTCACCCACGTGGGCGCGGGCGAATGGAAACAGGACGTCGTACACGAACGCAATCGGAGTGGTCGTGCCCTCGATGTCGAGCAGGACCACCTGACGATCCTCGCCGATCGGGTCCGCCCTCACGGTTGAACGGTGGGTCTCGACGGGACGTAGTTCGGACCGAAACAGAGGGGCTGGAACCCTTGGTCTGCGCCGCTCTGCGTGTAGTGCGGTGTCCAACCGGCCGGATCCTGAAACAGCCGAATCGCCCGGATGCGACGATCGGCGCAGAGGTCGAACCAGTGCAGCGTGCCGCGCGGCACCCGAATCAGATCGCCCGCCTCCACCTCGATCGAGAAGACCGGCGCACCGGCCGGATGGACATGGAAGATCCCTCGGCCCTCGACGATGAAGCGTACCTCGTCCTCGTCGTGCCAGTGCTCGACGCTGAACTTGGCCAGCATCGCGTCGAGTCCGACCGTCTCGGGTGTGATGTCGATCACGTCGGCCGTCACGTACCCGCCTCGAGCCTTGAGCTCGTCGACCTTGTCGGCGTAGGCGGCCAGCACCTCGTCGGCCGTCGCATCGGCAGCGACCGAACGTGCGGACGTCCAGCGCTCGTACTCGACGCCACACGTGCCGAGAAACGACTCGACCTCGGCGCGGTCCGTCAGGGTAATGTCGTCGGTCGGGACTCTCACCAGTGCCATCTGTGACCTCCGTTCCGGGGCATCATTCGAGATCGGCGGGCCGTATGCCGCGGGCGACCCGCGTCTGACCGACGGTCTCGAGGAGGAATTCCAGGATCTCCACGTGCCGAAAGGCCTGCTCGACGTTCGTGCCCCACGTGTACAGCCCGTGCCGCCGGATCAGCACGCCGTGGGCGGTCGGGTGCTGGTCGAGCACGCGCACCATGGCGTCCCAGAGCCGGCCCATGTTCTGGTCGTTCTCGACGATCGGCAACCACTCGCGGTGCTCGTGGCTCGCCACGCCGTGGAGGCCCTTGAGCATCTCATAGCCCTCGATGGCCAATCCGCCGTCGGGCCCATGGAGGTCCGACAGCATCGTGCTCCAGGTGGAGTGCGTGTGCAGCACCGCGCCGGCCTGCTGACGTTGGGCGAGCCGCACGTGGAGCAAGGTCTCGGCGGAGGGTCGTCGTTGGTCGCCGTTGACCGGCTGGGCGTGGGCGTCGACCTCGATCATCTGCTCCGCCGTCAGCATGCCCTTGGACGCCCCGCTCGGCGTGACCGCCAGGCGGAGCGGGTCCCGAGAGGCGACCCCGCTGAAGTTGCCGCTGGTGCCGCGCACCCAGCCGCAGGCGTCGAAACGGCGCCCGATGGCCGCGAGCTCGGCGGCAAGCGACTGAAATTGGCTGCGGGACATGGCTGGTTCCTGCCGGATCAGGGCAAATCGTCAGAGGCGGCTGGCGCTGGAACCGTCGAATGATACTCCTGCAGGGTACGAACCGCGAGCGTCTCGGCCCGAAGCGCCCGGATCGCGCTCACCGCCGCGGCGGCCCCCGTCAGGGTGGTGATGGCCGGCACGCTTTGCATCATCGCGATTTGGCGCACGGTACGATCGTCGAAGAACGACTCGCGTCCCAGCGGCGTGTTGATGATGAGCTGCAGTCGACGGTTGAGAATCTGGTCGCCGACATGTGGTCGACCCTCGTTGACCTTGAAGACGACCTCGACCTTGAGGCCATGCGCGCGCAGGTAGGCGGCCGTGCCACGCGTCGCGACGAGTTCGAAGCCCAGCTCGGCCAGATCGCGCGCGATAGGCACCACGGTCGGCTTGTCGTCGTTGTTCACACTGATCAAGGCGGCACCCTGCTCCGGCAACCGCACCCCGGCGGCGAGTTGCGCGCTCGCGAACGCCCCGCCGAACGTCGTCGAACCGCCCATGACCTCGCCAGTCGATCGCATCTCGGGCCCCAGAATCGTATCGACGCCGGGGAACCGGACGAAGGGAAACACGGGCGTCTTGACGAACACCCCAGCGACCTCGAGGTCGTCCACCAGGCCAATCTCGGCGAGCGTCTTCCCCACCATCACGCGCGCCGCGGCCTTCGCCAGCGGCACGCCGGTGGCCTTCGACAGGTATGGGACGGTCCGCGACGCCCTCGGGTTCACCTCGAGCACGTACACGGTGTCGTCCTTGATTGCGTACTGGACGTTCATCAGCCCGATCACGTTCAAGGCACGCGCAATCCGCCGCGTGTAATCGCGGATGACCGCCAGATGGCGCTCGGGCACGAGATACGGAGGGACGACGCACGAGCTATCGCCCGAGTGGATCCCCGCCTCCTCGATGTGTTCCATGATGCCGCCGATCACCACTGCACCGGCCGAGTCGGCCACGGCATCGACGTCGAGCTCGAACGCGTCCTCGAGGAAGCGATCGATGAGAACCGGGTGCTCGGGCGACGCCGCCACCGCGTCGCGCATGTACCGATCGAGGGCGCCGACGTCGTAGACGATCGCCATCGCGCGGCCACCCAGCACGTACGAGGGTCGGACGATGACGGGAAATCCGATGGTGGCCGCCGCCTGCCGCGCCTCGTCACGCGACGCCGCCATCCCGCTCGGCGGCTGTGGGATCCCGAGATCCCAGAGCAATTTCGTAAAGCGCTCCCGGTCCTCCGCCAGGTCGATCGAGTCGGGAGAGGTGCCCAGGATGGTGACGCCAGCCGCCTGCAGCGAGAGTGCGAGCTTGAGCGGCGTCTGTCCGCCGAACTGCACGACGCACGACACCGTGCCGCCGGCCGACCGCTCGCGCTGCAGCACGGCGAAGACATCCTCGAAGGTGAGCGGCTCGAAGTAGAGACGGTCCACCGTGTCGTAGTCGGTCGACACGGTTTCGGGATTGCAGTTGATCATCACCGTCTCGAGCCCCTCTTCGCGAAGCGCGAAGGCGGCGTGACAGCAGCAATAGTCGAACTCGATCCCCTGCCCGATCCGGTTCGGTCCGCTCCCGAGGATCACGACCTTGTCCCGGGCCGTCGGCTCCGCCTCGCATTCCCGCTCGTACGTGCCGTAGAGATACGGCGTAAAGGACTCGAACTCGGCTGCGCACGTGTCGATTCGTTTGTAGGCAGGCATCAGGCCGGCCTCCTCGCGACGCTCGCGCACGACGGTCTCGTCGGTCCGGAGGATCGTCCCGAGATCGCGGTCGCTGAAGCCCGCCCGCTTCACGGTCCGGAGGAGCTCCGGCGACATCTCGCGCAGCCCGACCAGGCTCGCCTCGCGCTGCAACTCCACGATCTCGGCGAACTGAGTCAGGAACCACGGATCGATCTTCGTGAAATCGTGAACCTGCTGCACCGTCCACCCGCGGTCGAGCGCCCGGAAGACCGCCCACACCCGTCGGTCGTTCGGAACGACGAGCTGTCGCTGCAGCTCGGCGTCGTCGACGTGCGACTCGTCAGCCGGCTCGAACAACTGCCCCTCGGAGCCCAGCTCGAGCGACCGGACGCCCTTCATGAAGGCTTCCTTGAAGGTTCGCCCGATGGCCATCGCCTCACCGACCGACTTCATCTGCGTCGTGAGCGTGCGGTCGGCTTGCGGGAACTTCTCGAAGGTCCAGCGCGGCACCTTGACCACCACGTAGTCGATGGTCGGTTCGAACGACGCGGGCGTCAGCCGGGTGATGTCGTTGGGAATCTCGTGCAGCCGGTAGCCGAGCGCGAGCTTTGCGGCGATCTTGGCGATCGGGAACCCTGTCGCCTTCGACGCCAGCGCCGACGACCGCGAGACACGCGGGTTCATCTCGATCGTCACCATCTGGCCATCGGCCGGATTGACCGCGAACTGGATGTTCGAGCCGCCCGTCTCGACGCCGACCCGCCGGATGATCCGACGCGCAACGTCGCGCATCCGCTGGTACTCCTTGTCGGTCAGCGTGAGCGCCGGTGCCACGGTGAAGCTGTCACCCGTGTGCACGCCCATCGGATCAATGTTCTCGATGGAACAGATCACGACGAAGTTGTCATCGATGTCCCGCATGACCTCGAGCTCGAATTCCTTCCATCCGATCACGGACGCTTCGAGGAGCATCTCGTGCACCGGACTCAGCTCGAGGCCGCGGCTGGCCACCTCCCGGAACTCCTCGACGTTGTACGCAATGCCGCCACCGACTCCTCCGAGCGTGAACGACGGACGCACGATGACGGGAAAGCCAATGGCCTGCACGTGGTGCATCGCCTCGTCGAGCGACCGGGCGTAGGCGCTGGCCGGCACATCGACGTCGATCGACCGCATCGCATCACGGAACGCGAGCCGATCCTCCGCGACCTTGATCGCCTCGAGCGAGGCGCCGATCAGCTCGACGCCATGCTCGGCCAGCGTGCCGCTCTCGGCGAGACTGACCGCCAGGTTTAACGCCGTCTGGCCGCCGACGGTCGGCAAGATCGCGTCGGGCCGCTCGCGCGCGATGATCGACGCCACAACCTCCGGCGTGAGCGGCTCGACGTACGTCCGATCGGCCAGCTCCGGGTCGGTCATGATGGTCGCGGGGTTGCTGTTGACCAGCACGACCTCCAGGCCTTCGGCCCGAAGTGCCTTGCACGCCTGTGTCCCGGAGTAGTCGAACTCGCACGCCTGACCGATGACGATCGGCCCGGACCCGAGGACGAGCACCCGCTGAAGATCGTTACGTCGAGGCATGAGCTAGCGGGCCGTTCCGGTCATGTCGAGGGTGAGTTCCAGCACGGGCGGCGTCACTGCCGGGCGTCCATCGCCTGGAGGAACTGGCTGAAGAGGTAGTCGGCGTCGTGGGGTCCCGGAGAGGCCTCCGGATGATACTGGACGCAGAACACTGGCCGGCGCGTGTGGCGAAGGCCCTCGACGGTATTGTCGTACAGGTTCAGGTGCGTCACCTCTACGTCGTCCGGGAGCGACTCCGGGTCGACCGCGAACCCGTGATTCTGCGAGGTGATCTCGACCTTGCCCGTCGCCAGGTGCTGCACCGGGTGATTTGCGCCACGGTGCCCGAACTTGAGCTTGTATGTGGCACCGCCCATCGCGATGCCCAGCACCTGATGCCCGAGGCAGATCCCGAACACGGGCACGTCGCTGGCGACCAGCTCGCGCGCGTTGCGGACCGCGTAGTCCACCGCGGCCGGATCGCCAGGGCCGTTGCTGAGAAAGATCCCATCCGGCTCGATCGCCAGCAGCTCGGATGCCGCGGCCGTCGCCGGGAATACCCGCACCTGGCAGCCATAGGCCGAGAATCGTCTGAGGATGTTGCGCTTCATCCCGAGATCGTAGGCGGCGATGCGCAGCGGCCGGGATGCGCGCGCCAGAGGCTCCGCCTGGAACTGCTCCCACTCGTTGGGCACCGGGCCGTCGCTTCGATCGCCCACCCAGTCGAAGGCCTCGGCGCACGTCACGGTCTGGACCAGATCGGCGCCCTCCATCTGTGGAGCGCTCCTGGCCCGAGCGACGAGCTCATCGGGATCGCACGCGCCTGCGGCGATCGCGCCGCGCATCACGCCGGCCGATCGCAGCCGCCGCGTCAGCGAGCGCGTGTCCACCCCGGCAATGGCCACGACGCCGTGCCGCACGAGGTACTCCCGAAGCGTGCCGCGCGCACGCCAGTTGCTCGCGATGGGTGACGACTCTCGCATCACGAAGCCGGACACCTGCGGTCCCGCCGACTCCTCGTCATCCGGCGAGATGCCGTAGTTGCCAATCTCCGGACAGGTCATCGTGACGACCTGGCCGGCGTAGGACGGGTCGGTCAACACCTCCTGGTAGCCGGTCATGCTCGTGTTGAACACGACTTCCCCGACGGCCACACCCTGGGCGCCGGCCGCGGACCCTTCGAACCAGGTTCCGTCCTCGAGAGCCAGAATGGCGTTCATGTCGTTCGTCTCGGTCTCCTGCCCTCACCGACCACTCGAGGCACAGATTGCACCCCTTAGATTAACCCGTCGGCCGAGTCTGCGGTGGGAGCGACGACCCCGGGGTGGACGTGTCCGCGATCCGTCGACGCGGCAGGGCTTTCGCCAGGGTCAGGGGCGCTGCGGTTCGAGCGACCCGGTCACGCGGTTCCGCTGATCCGCCCGCACCTGGATCGTGGAGGTCCAGGCCCGGTATCCATCGAGCTCGAGCTGTACCTCGTGGGCGCCGACCGCGACGGCCGGCACCTGCAGAGGCGTGACACCGAGCGGTTCACCGTCGATCGTGACACGGGCGCCTCGCGGACGAGAATCAATGTACAACGACCCGCCCGCCGATGCTACCGCCTGGCTCGCCGGAGGCGTCACGCGCGGCAGGTCCACGGTCACGGCCGAGGCGGGTCGCTCACGGGTCACGGTCAGTCGTCGCGTCTGTGGCTCGAAACCCGCCAGGCTGATCCGCACGGTGTACGACCCGTATTCGAGTTCGCGGACGACGACGGGACTCCTCCCGGCCGGGCGTCCGTCGACGGTCACCTCGGCACCAGTGGGCGTCGTGCGGACCAGCAAGCGTCCGTCTCGATCGGAGGCGGGCGTCACCGGGCCATTGGATGCACGTGGCACGGCGATGGGCGCCCCGGATTGACTCGAGGTCGGCGCCTCTTCCCGTTCTGGTCGGGGTGCAGCTGCCGCCTGGGACGGCACCGGTGAGGCGGGCGTGCGGACGATCGGCGCCAGGGGCGCCGGCTCGATAGGCGTCACCGCGCGGTCGCCGTCGGACTCGTCGGGTCCGGCCGAGCGAGCGACGATCGCCGATCCCGTCGACGTCTCCTCCGCCGAGGCCGCGTCGGCAACCGCAGCGTCGCCAGGCGTCTGGCTGCTGGCGACCGGCGTCGCCGTGGGCTCGGCAGGCGATCGCCAGAGATAACCCACGATGAATCCGACGATGAGCGCCAGCGCGACGCCGGAACCGAGCACGGTCGACGACCAGAGGGACGCCGGCTGGCGCGGGACGCGCGGCGGCCACGGGCTGGGCCTCGCCTGGGCCTCCTCGACGTAGGGCGCGAGATCGCCGTAGTCCTCTTCCACGTTCGCGTCATCGCCCGCGGCGGTGTCCGTGTCCGTGTCGTCGGGACCGCCGGCCTCGAGGAACGTCTCGCTCACGCGCGGCACCGGGATGCCACCCGTCCATTCGCGCACCGACTCTGGCGCGGATAAGTCGTCAACCGGCTCGGCGAGGTCGTCGTGGTCATCACGGGCGGCAGTGAGCGCAGGGCGCCCGACGTCGGCCGCGTCGTCGGCAGCGTCGTGCGAGCCATGCGAGCCATGCGAGCCATGAGTTCCACGTGCGCCATCGAATGCCTTGGCGCCGATGTCTCCGCTCCTGCTCGCACTGCGTTCGGCTCCGGCGCCGAGCGGCATCGACGGTCGCAACCCGTCGAGGGACAGGGCGTCGTCCGGGTCGTTCTTGATGACAGGATCGATGGACGGCGAATCACCCAGGTCGTCGAAGAAGCTCGGCTCGAGCGGCGTCGTCCCGCCGGTGGCGCGCTTCGTCGGGCCCGATCCAGTCGAGGCTGCCCGCTGCTCGGCGTGGAGAATCTCGTCGAACGTCGGACGCCGAGGTGAATCGTCTTTGGGCGACCGGCCGAGTCGGCCGCTCGGGTCACTGGTGTCGGGGTACGCATGCTCACCGTGCGTGTCAGCTGTTACGGGCTCGACGTGCTTGAGATGGTCAGCATCTTGACCGTGGTCAGCATCGTTACCATCGTCAACATCATCACCATGGTCCCCATCAAGGTCCCCACCGAGGTCGTGAGCGGCATCCAGAAGGACCACCTCCGAGGCGTCATCCCGGGGGGCGGCTGCCACGGATCGATCGCTCGCGTCGTGTTTCGCTTCTTCTTTCAGGCTCTCGATCGGATCGAGTGCGGCCTCTTGCCGGTCGTCGCTCGGCGCCCGGCCCGCAAGGTCAGCCGCCCCGGCGTCGCCGCGGTTCGATCGACCCACGTCGTGTATGGCGGCACTCGCCAGGAGATCTCCGTCGGCGGGTGCGGCGCTCCGCAGCGCGTCGATCACCGGGTCAATCGCCGGGTCCACTGCCTGGTCGACCGGCAGTGTGGGTTCGGCGCCTCCCGGTCTGGAGTGGATCGGCTCGTCAAGCGCAGCGCCCTCGGACTCGGCCAAGGCGGCCGTCGCGCTCCCGAGCGGGCCCGGCGCCGGATCCCGCGATTCCGATGGCGAGGACGCATCGGCGGCCAGGCTCGCCTCGAGTGCCGCCACGAGCACCAGGGCCGACGGGTATCGACGAGACGGGTCGGACGCCAGGCCTGTGCCGAGAACATCTCGCAGTCCCGACGTGACGTTCACCTCGCCGCCACCCGAGGCCAACAGCTCCTCACCGGTGCCCGTGACCCGTTTGGCCGTCATCAACTCGTACGCGATGGCGGCCAGGGCGTACACGTCGGCGGCGGTGCCCCAGGCCTCGCCGGCGATACGCTCAGGCGCGCTGTACGGACGCCGAACCGTGGGTCGGAGACCGACGTCCTCCAATGCCTTTGCCACCCCGAAGCCTGTCGCACGCGCCTGTTCGGGGGTGAGGAAAATGTCGCGAGGGTGCAGAGCGCCGTGCCCAACACCGGCGCCCCACGCATAGTCGATCGCCCCGGCAAGCTGCTTGAGGAACGGCAACACCGTCTCGAGGGGCGCCGGCGCGTAATGGCGCAGGGCCACGTCGAGTGACTCGGCCGCCACGTACTCCTCGGCAACGTATGCGGTGGTCCCTTCGATACCTGCGCCCAGCATCCCGACCAACGATTGATGGGACAACGTCAGGTCGGCGATTCGCTGCAGCTCCTCGACGAGGGTCCGCAGAGCCTCAGGCGTCAGATCGAGCCGAAGAACCTTCACCGCGACGAGCCGGTCGCGCTCCGGCTCGTACGTCCGAAACACGGGACCCAGCACACCGACACCGATCTGGTGAAGGACGCGAAATGGACCGAACGTCTCGGGCGGAACGTAGGAGGTGGGTTCGTCGTGCGTCGTGGCGGCACTCCTCGCGGGTAAGGATGCGATAGGACGCGCTACGACTTGGATGCTAACACGGAAGCCCAACCTCTTCAACGACACTTCGTCATGACCACGAGTCGCAGAGCGCGTTATCTGTTTTAGGTCTCGCGACCCAAGCGCGTCCGGACCAGTGCGACGTCGCGTCTTCAGCGGCGCGTACCTTACACTGCGCGGCAGCCTTGCTTGACACGACGCGCGACGCTCTGCGACAGTACGAGGCGAGTGTCATCCGACGTCACGCCAGCCGTGATCAGCGGCTCCCCCCACGGTCTCCCGCTCGGTAACGTTCCCGGTTTCCGCCGGCTGGCGGTCGATTACGCGTCGAGCTTCGACCGGTTCGCCCCGTTCTTTGCCGGCGATCCGTCCGATCCGGCCGCGTGGACGAGCGCCATCCAGCGGGTGCGCGCTCACCCTCGCGACCGGGCCGGCATCCAGCGCGTTCTCGAGACACAGCTTCGACGACGCGAGGCGCCGCAGGAAGCATTGGCGGCCGTCGATCGGCTCGGCAGCGCGGACACGGTGGCCGTCGTGACGGGCCAGCAAGCGGGTCTGTTCGGAGGCCCGCTGTTCACGCTGCTCAAGGCGATCTCGGCACTGAAGCTGGCGGCACAGGTGGCCGAACGCCACGAGACACCGTGCGTGGCCCTGTTCTGGATCGACTCCGAGGACCACGACTGGGACGAAATTCGTCGGTGCACCGTCCTGGATGGCGACCTCGGGACACACACGGCCGGCCTGCCGACCACCGCGCCTTCGGATCACACGCCGGCTGGTATGCGCCGCCTGGAGGCGCCGATCGAGGTCGCCCTCGCCGATCTGGAGGCCGCCCTTGGTGCCACGGAATTCACGGCACCGCTGCTCGAATCGCTCCGCCGTGCGTATCAGCCGGGCGTGACGATAGCCGAGGCGTTCGGGCGCTGGCTGGACACACTGCTCGGCTCCCACGGCCTCATCGTCTTCGACGCATCGGACCCCGACGCCAAACCATTCGTCGCCGAGCTGTTCGCGCGCGAGCTCGAGGCTCCCGGACGCACCTCCGAACTGGCAGCGGACGCCGGCGATGCCATGCAACAACTCGGCTACGAGGCGCAGGTCACCCCACAGCCGGATAGCGTGGCCCTGTTCCAACTCGACACGGGCCGGCAGGCGATCAAGATCGTGGACGGCGGCCTGGCGTGGGGCGAGTCGACAGGATCGTCCCGGGCGCTCGCCGACGATGCGCGAGCCCACCCCGCCCGATACAGCCCCAACGTTCTGCTGCGACCGGTGGTCCAGGACACCCTGTTCCCTACCATTGCCTACGTCGCCGGTCCGAGCGAACTGGCCTACCTCGGACAGCTCGGACGCGTCTACGGCCACTTCGGCGTGCCCATGCCGCTCATGTGCCAACGCGCAACTGCGACCCTCCTCGATTCGGGAGCGGAGCGCTTCCTTCGCCGGTACCGACTGCCGTTCGAGTCGTTGCACGCGCAAGACGAGCACGCACTCAACGGGCTGCTCGAATCCCAGCTTCCCGCCAGTGTGGAACGATCGTTCTCCCAGGCGACCTCGGCCATTCGCGAACGGCTGGCATCCGTCATCGAGGCGGTTGGGGCGGTCGACCCGACACTCCAGGGCGCCGCCAAGTCGACGCTTGGACGCATGGAGAAGGACCTCGGCACGCTGCACGGCAAGGTCATCCAGGCCGCCAAGCGTCGCGACGAGACGATTCGCCGGCAGTTCGCCCGGACCCGGGCCCTGACGTTCCCTGACGGTCTCCTCCAGGAACGCGGCGTGGGGTTCGTCTACTTCCTGAATCGGTACGGACCCGCCTTGATCGATCGCCTCATGGCCGACCTTCCGGTCGCGCCGGCCCAGCACTGGCTCCTGACTATCTGACGTCTCGGCACCCAGGGCGCAATCCGCCCTCCTCGTGGCCCGGTCCGGCGACCCGTCCCTCGGGCCGCGGGCCCGGAACCGCAGAGACAGCCTCTATCCGCCGATACACCGATGGGGAACCCCGGCAGCGGCCGGAGGCCCCGAATCTCGACAGATGCCCAGACCCCGCAAGTCGATGCCGCGGAGACGCTCGCCGGCTCGAGCGCGACGTTCGCCACCGCGTGGTCGTTCGCACCGGTGGGTGACGCGCTGGCGCTGGCGCCTCTACCTCGCGATCGCGCTGCTGGGACCGACCGTGTGCGTTGCAGCCGGCTTCGGGTATCTGTACCTGTCCTCGGCGCGGCTGATCGAACAACGCATGCGGGACGCCTCTGAACAGACGCCAGCGCGGGTCTTCGCCCGGCCGATGCAGCTGCGGCACGGCCAGACCATGGGACACCAGGAACTTGTCGAACGGCTGAACGAACTCGGATACGCAAGGCGCGAGCGGGTCAACGCACCCGGGCAATTCGCCGTCGGTCGGCGGACGGTCGCGCTGCAACCTCGGGAAGGCGAGGTCGCGGGACGCACGCTCACGGTCGGCTTCGCGGCCGCGACGGCGGACGTCCCGGACGGCCCGGAGCAGATCGACCGGCTCGCCATCGGCGACCGGATGCTCGACCGGGTCGCCCTGGATCGACCGCTCATCAGTGGGCTTGCGACACCCGGACGCCAGAAGCAACGAAAGGTAACGCTCGCCCAGGTCCCCAGCAGCGTCGTCGAGGCCGTCCTCGCCATCGAAGATCGCCGGTTCTATCTGCACCCGGGCGTCGACGCGATCCGGACGGTCGGCGCCATCGTGACCAACGTGGCAGGCAATCGGCCGTATCTCGTCGGTGGCAGCACGTTGACGCAGCAGCTCGTGAAGAACTTCTTCCTCAGCCCGGAGAAGACCATCCGTCGCAAGCTGCTCGAGCAGACGATGGCGCTCATTCTCGAGCAGCGGTTGAGCAAAGACGAGATTCTCGAGCTGTATCTGAACGAGGTCTACCTGGGCCAGCGTGGGTCGTTCGCCATTCACGGCGTCGCCGAGGCGGCGCGCCTGTTCTTCGGGCGCAGCATCGCCAACGTGACGCTGGCTGAGGCGGCCACGATCGCCGGGGTCATCCAATCGCCTGCGAGCCATTCGCCATTCACGTCACCCGATCGTTCGCGACAGCGACGAGACGTCGTCCTCCAGGCGATGAGCCGCGCCGGGTTCATCTCCGAGGACACGGCCCTTCGCGTGTCTCGTGAGCCATTCCACGTGGCGAGCAGAACCCTCGAGGCCGAGGCGCCGTACTTCGTCGACCTGATCGGCGAGGGGATCGAGCGTCAGTACCCGGGACTGCACCGCTCGAGCCAGCGGGTGTCGGTGTTCACGACGCTCGACCTGCAGCTGCAGCGGGTCGCCCAGCGGGCCGTCGCCGAGGGCCTTGCCAGCATCGACGCACAACGGGGCGACCGAGCGGCCGAAGTGGCGCTCATCGCACTGGACCCACGGACCGGCCAGATCCGGGCACTGGTTGGCGGGCGATCGTACCGACACTCCCAGTTCAACCGCGCGACCCGGGCTCGCCGACAGCCAGGGTCCGTGTTCAAACCGTTCGTGTTCCTCACGGCCTTCGAGCGTGCCGCGGCCGATGGTCGGCGCGACCTGACGCCCGCGACGCTGGTGAACGACGTCCCGACCACCTTCATGCACGGGCGGCGCGCGTGGCGGCCGAGCAACTATCGAGACATCTACGATGGGCTGATCAGCTGGCGACGTGCGCTGGCGCTGTCGCGCAACGTCGCGGCGGTGAAAGTCGCGCAGCTGGCGGGCTTCGGGCAGGTCGCGGACCTGTGGACTCGCATTGGCGCCGGTGCGCAACCGGAGCCGTACCCGTCGATCGCGCTCGGGGTCTTCGAGGCAACCCCGATGGAGATCGCTGCCGCCTACACCGTGTTTCCGAACGGTGGAGTGCGACGCCCGCTCACGACCGTCGAGGCCATCCAACACGGCGACGTCGAACTCGCTCCGGTGCCGGTCGCCTCCCCCACCCAGATCGCGGGCCCGGAGACGACGTTCCTCGTGACGGACATGATGCGGAGCGTCATGGCAGGGGGCACCGGGTCTCGCGCACGGGCCCTTGGGTTTCGGCGAGACGCGGCCGGGAAGTCCGGCACCACCAACGGGCTGCGTGACGCCTGGTTCGTCGGCTTCACGCCCGAGCTGCTGACGGTGGTCTGGGTCGGACGAGACGACAATGCGCCGCTGGGGCTCAGCGGCACGCAGGCCGCGCTGCCGATCTGGACTCGCTTCATGGGCACCGCGTTGTCCGGTGAGCCAGATTCCCGCTTCTCGCCACCGCCTGGCGTGCACCTCGTGACGATCGATCCGGACACGGGCCAGCTCGCCGGCCCGTACTGCCCACGGACCCAGCGCGAGGCCTTCTTCACCGGAAGCGAACCCGTCCGCCGGTGCGATCGGCATCTGCTGTAGCTGGTATACTTTTCAAGCTTCTTGGTCCATACGGCTCGGACCGAATCGGGCGGCGTGTCGCCGCACTCGGGCCCGCGGAGCGACCGACCATGAACGATGACGTGTTTCCGGCCGTCGTGCGTGCCCTCGAGCGTGGCGAGGCGGCCGCCCTGGTCACGATCGTCAGCGCACAGGGCTCCACGCCGCAGCGCATCGGCGCGAAGATGCTGGTGTTTGCCGACGGCCGAACGGTCGGTACAATCGGTGGTGGGTGCTACGAGAACGACGCCTTCGGCAAGGCCCGTGAGGCGCTCGACACCCGTCGCCCGCGTCTCGTGCACTACGACCTGTCGGACGATTTCGCCGAAGAGTCTGGACTCATCTGTGGTGGTCAGATGGACGTGTACATCGAACCGATCGAACCGTCGCCGCAGCTGTACATCATCGGGGCAGGCCACGTGGCATTCCACCTGGCGCCGCTCGCGCACGAGGTCGGCTTCAAGACGCACGTGCTCGACGACCGGGAAAAGTTCGCGAATCGTGAGCGGTTTCCGCTCGCCGACGAAGTCATCGTCGACTCGATTCCCGACTGGCTGAGCGGAGCCGAGCTGTCGTCTCAGGCCTATGCGGTCATCGTGACGCGTGGACATCGCCACGACCTGGACGCGCTGCGTGCGCTGGTCGCACGCGACCTCCGGTATGTCGGACTCATCGGAAGTCGCGCCAAGGTCGCCCGGATCTACGAGGCGCTGGTCGCCGAGTCCACCCCTGCCGAGGCCTTGGGACGGGTCCATGCGCCCATCGGCCTCGACATCGGCGCCATCACGCCGCAGGAAATCGCCGTGAGCATCGTGGCCGAGCTGATCGGGATTCGCCACGGGCGGCTGTCCTCCGACGATGCATCCGACGGGACCACCCGATCGATGCGCTGGGATCCGAAGGCACTCAAGGCGCTCTCCTAAGGCGCCCACCTTCGCCCAAGTCCCGAGCGCCCGGGCATGCCCCGCCCGGGTGGTATACTGCATCAGTAGACGTGACACCTCGATCACCCCGGGTCGCGAGCGTCCCGGGCCACGAGCATCGATGCCAGAGACAGTCGAGCTGACCGATCGCTACCGCAAGATCCTGTCGATCCTGGTGCAGGAGTACATCGAGCGAGGAGAGCCCGTCTCCTCGCTGCAGCTGACTCGTCACCGCAGGCTCCGGCTGTCGTCCGCGACCGTGCGAAACATCTTGGCGAAGCTCGAGGGGTGGGGGTACCTGCACCAGCCACACAGCTCGTCGGGCCGGGTGCCCACGGATTTGGGCTACCGCTGCTACGTCGACGGCCTGCTCGAGGAGCGCCGACCACGCGGCTCTCGCACGATGGAGACGCGACTCAGCCTGGCCGGGTCAGCTGACGACGTGCTGTCGAGCGTGCCCCACGAGCTATCGAGGGCCTCACACTGCGTCGGCTTTGCGTTGGCGCGGCTCACGGAGACGACCGCGTTCGATCAGATCCAGTTCGTACCGATTGGCGCCCAGAAGGTCCTGGTCGTCGTCGTCTCGACCGACGGGCATTTCTCGCAAAAGGCGATCGACATCGGCGAACCGGTCGACATCGACGATCTGCGCCGGGCCGCCACATATCTGAACACCGAGTTTTCGGGCCTCCCCCTGGTCGATGTTCGTGACGCCATCGTGGAGCAGCTCAACGAAGAGCGCCTGCTCTACGACACGTTGCTCGCACGGGCGCTGCGCTTGGCCCAGGCGACCTTCGAGGACATCGCCGACCACAACGAGCTGATGATTCAAGGCGTGTGGTCGCTGCTGGACGAGTCGAGGGACGCCGACGAGCAGCTCTCGCGCGCGGCGCTGCGTGCCATGCTCGAACTGATCGAGGAGAAAAGCCGCCTCATCCGCCTGCTCAGCAAGTACATCGACGGCGCCGGCCTGATGGTCGTCATCGGCACCGAACACACCTCGCCCGATCTGAAGCCGTTCAGCCTGGTGACCGCGACCTATTCGGAGGGCCACCGCGCCGGCACCATTGGCATTCTCGGCCCGACCCGGATGCGGTACTCTCGGGCGATCGCGGCAGTCGACGGAGCCGCCGGGGCCCTGACCCGTCTGCTCCCGCGGGCCAATCACGACGTCGGTGCATGACCGATCAGATTAGCCCTGACGCGCCACCCGACGTCACCCCCTCGGACGACGCACCAACGCCGTCCACAGCTCCGGGTGACTCCGCCACGGCACCGTCCGCTCCCGAGGATGCCGCGACACTGACCCAACAGCGCGACGAGTACTACGATCTGCTGTTGCGCAAGACGGCGGAGTTCGACAACTACCGCAAACGTATCGAGCGCGAGCGCCAGGAACTGGCTGCGCACCTGGCCGCCGACATGCTCGCCGAGTTACTGCCGTTACTCGACGATTTCGAGCGGGCCCTGGACGCCGGGACGGACGAGGCGGCGACAGCGTACCGTGCCGGCGTCGAGCTCATCCACAAGCAACTGCTGGATCTGCTCGCCAAGCGAGGCGTCATGCCGATCGAGGCACTCGGCCAACCGTTCGATCCGCACTTCCATCAGGCAATCGCCCACGAGGTCAGCCCCGAACATCCCGAGGGGATCGTCATCGCCGAACTGCGCCGCGGCTACATGCTCGGAGACCGGCTGCTCCGAGCCTCGATGGTGAAGGTGGCGGCGTGAGCAAGCGCGACTACTACGAGGTGCTCGGCGTCCCGCGATCGGCGTCGGACGCCGAGATCAAGAGCGCCTACCGGAAACTGGCGCTGAAGCACCACCCCGATCGCAACCCGGGCGACCAACGCGCCGAGGACACGTTCAAGGAGGCCGCCGAAGCCTACGCGGTCCTCGCCGACGCCGAGAAGCGGCAGCTATTCGACCGGTTCGGCCACGCGGGCGTCGGGGGCGCCGGTACGCCCGGCGGCGGCTTCGACCCGAGTACCTTCTCGGACTTCGGCGACATCTTTGGCGGGCTCGGCGACATCTTCGGGTTCGGCGACAGCAGTGGCCGTCGCCGCGGTGGTCCGAGACGCGGGGCCGATCTGCGCTACGACCTGGAGATCTCGTTCAACGATGCGGCGTTCGGAGCCGAGACCACGATCCAGATTCCCCGTGAGCAGAATTGCAAGACGTGCAGCGGATCGGGTGCCGCCCCCGGAACCTCGCCCTCGACGTGCCGACGGTGCCAGGGACGGGGACAGGTGCGCTACCAGCAGGGCTTCCTTGTCGTGGCCCGCACGTGCGACCAATGCCGAGGCTCGGGCAAGTCGATCGGCACACCCTGCACGACGTGCAGCGGCAACGGCCGAACGACCACGGAGCAACGCCTCACCGTCAAGATCCCACCGGGCATCGACACGGGCCAGCGGCTGCGGCTGACCGGCGAAGGTGAGCACGGGATGGCCGGCGGTACTCCGGGCGACCTGTACGTCGTCATTCACGTCCAGGACCACGCCATCTTCGCACGCGACGGCGACGACCTGCACTGCGACCTGAACGTCAGCTTCCCTACCGTGGCTCTGGGGGGCGACGTCACGGCGCCGAACCTCGAGGGCGACCAGACCGTCCGGGTCCCGGCCGGCACCCAGGCCGGCACCCGGCTCCGCCTGGCGGGCAACGGCATGCCCAACGTCTCGGGGCGAGGTCGGGGCGACCTGTACGTCCGAATCCAGGTGGCCGTGCCGCGCACGCTGACTGACGAGCAACGAGCCATTCTCGAAACCCTCAAGCAGGAACTCCCGCCAGCCGCCGATGCGGTTCCCGCCGGCCAGACCGCTGACTCCGACGCCGATCGCCCCTTCTTCGACCGCGTGAAAGACATCTTTGGCTGATGCCAGCCACCGTGTCTGGCCGGCCATCGATATCATCAGCGTGCGGCTCGATCGGCTGAAGGACGACGTCCTCACGATCCTCGACGACTACCAGCCAACCGGCGTGGAGGAGCGCGACACGGACGCGTGGCGAGTGTTCTTCTCAGAGGCGACGTCTCGTGACGCAGCCCTCGACGCACTGGCCGGCCCGTTCGGCGTCGACGAAGTGCGCCTCGTCGCGGTCGACGTGGCGGACCCCGGATGGGCAGCCATCAGCCAGGGGCAACTGACGGCCATTCGCATTGGCGGCGTGGTCGTCGCGCCTCCGTGGGACGTTCCGGCGCGAGCACCCGACGGAGGCATCGTGGTGATCATCGAGCCGTCCACGGGCTTCGGCACCGGTCATCATGCGTCCACACGCCTCTGCCTACGCGGACTGCAGCAGCTGAAGACCACCGGGCGCCGCGTGCTCGACCTTGGGACAGGGTCGGGGCTGCTGGCCATCGCCGCCCGCGCACTCGGCGCCGCCGAGGTCACGGGCATCGACTGGGACCCGGATGCGATCGGCGCGGCCAGAGCCAATCTGACACGCAACCCCGGGGCGCAGTCGATCCGGCTCGTCTGTGGTGACGTGCGTGACGCCCGCGGAGACCGGGCGGACATCGTGACCGCCAACCTCACGGCCGCCCTGTTGGTCGAGGGCGCCGAGCGGATCCTCGCCCTCCTCGATCCCACGCAGGGTCGAGCCATCCTGAGCGGCTTCACGGTGTGCGGGGTCAAACCATTGTGGACCGTTTGAGGCTGTGAGATAAGAGAGACTTTGCTGCCAGGGGAGGAGGTCCCCATGAGCCACGCAAAGTCTGCCGAGAAGGTCGTTCAGGACATCCGCCGGAAGACCCGGCGACGCTTTTCCGCCGAAGAGAAGATTCGGATCGTCCTCGAGGGCTTGCGAGGTGAGGAAAGCATCGCGACGCTGTGTCGTCGTGAAGGGCTGAATCCGAATCTGTATTATCGCTGGAGCAAGGAGTTTCTCGAGGCGGGGAAGAAGCGGCTGGTCGGGGACACGACGCGCGAAGCGACCTCGACTGACGTCAGCGATCTGCGCAAGGAGAATGCGCAACTCAAGCAGGTCGTGGCCGAGATCGTGCTTGAGAACCGCCTGCTCAAAAAAAACGTGACGGCCTCCGACTCGGAGGACGTTACGTGAGACGGACGGCGGCCGAGAAGATCGAACTCATCCGGCTCGTGGAGGGCTCGGACCTGTCGGTGCGGCAGACGTTGCGGGAGCTGCGCGTCCATCGGTCCACGTTCTACGCCTGGTATCGACGGTACCGCATCGCCGGGCCGGCCGGCTTGGCGCCCCAGTCGTCCACGGCCCGCCGGTACTGGAATCGGATCCCACCTCGCGTCCGCGAGCAGGTGGTCGACGCCGCGTTGGCCGACCCGGAACGTTCGCCGCGCGAGTTGGCCTGGCAGTTCACGGACCGGGAAGGCCATTTTCTCTCGGAATCAAGCGTCTATCGGATCCTCAAGGCGTACGACTTGATTCCGAGCCCGGCCTTCGTGGTGCTGTCGGCCGCTAAGACGTTTCAGCATCCGACGCATTGCCCCAATGAACTCTGGCAGACGGACTTCACCTACCTGCACGTGGTCAGCTGGGGCTGGTACTACCTGTCGACGGTGCTGGATGATTACTCACGCTACATCGTCGCCTGGATGCTGCGGACGTCGATGCAGGCGTCAGACGTGATGGAGACGCTCGACCTGGCCCGCGCGAAGACCGGTATCGATCGGGTGCGGGTCGTCCATCGCCCACGGCTCTTGAGCGACAACGGCCCGTGCTACGTCTCGCGGGAACTGGCGGACTATCTGGAGAGCCATCAGCTCGCGCACACGCGCGGGGCGCCGTATCATCCGATGACGCAAGGCAAGATCGAACGGTACCATCGGTCGATGAAGAACGTGGTCAAGCTTGAGAAGTACTACAGCCCCTGGGAACTGGAACGAGCCGTCGCCCGCTTCGTCGACGACTACAATCACCGCCGTCTCCACGAGGCCTTGGCGAACGTGACGCCGGCCGACGTCTATGAAGGACGGCGGTCGACGATCCTTGCCCGGCGTGAGGCGATCAAACGGAGGACGTTGGTACAACGGAAACGAGAGAATCTACACATGCCGCCGAAGGCGGCGAGCCCGCAGAAAGTCTCTCTTAATAAACAGACTCAATGGACCGGATTGGTCTGACGACGTACACTTCACGGCATCGGACGAGGCGGCGATACGGGCAGCCGTCGGGAGTACGGTTGACATCGTGGCCCGGTCGACCGAAGCGGAGTGGGTCGCGCTCACGCTCCGCGTTCGACACTAGTGGCCCAATATACGTACGCACAGGCACGCAGGATGTTGGTCAGGGGCTATGAAACCGGTCCTCAGGACCTTGGGCCCGGGCGGTACCGATCCCGCGCGGACCTCACGAGCGACCCTCGTGACTGACGCCGAGGTCGCCCCACGCGAACTGCAGGATCGCGATGCTCGCCAGCGCCGCGGCGTCGGCGCGGAGCGTGCGTGGCCCGAGCGTGAGCGCGACGAATCCAGCGTGCTGAAACCATTCGACCTCCTCGGTCGCCCAGCCGCCCTCTGGCCCGATGGCCAGCACGGCCGAGTCCGGCGGATCGGCCGCCTGCAGGTGCCTGATGTCGCCGAGTGCCTGCACCCGGACCGATGGCTCGACCAGCAGGAACCGCTGGCTGGACTCGTCGAGTACGAGTCGTGTCACGGAGGCTACCGGGGCACGCACTTCCGGCACGACCGCGCGTCCGCACTGCTTGGCCGATGCCACCGCGATACGGATCCAGCGGTCGAGGCTACGCCGCTTGGTCATCGTCTCCAGGGGGATCGCGCTGTGCGCGGAGACGATCGGCAGCAGCGTCGCGACACCCATCATCGTGGCGTCGCGGACGACCTCGTCCATGGCGTCGCTCTTGAGGACGGCTTGCGCGAGGGTCAGGCGAACCGCCGGCTCGGCGGCGGCGTGGGCTGGCGCGATCGGCCTGATGGTCACCCGCGTTCGTTCGACGCGCTCGATGCGTCCGCGAAGCTGCCGTCCCCGGCCGTCGAAGACGAGCACCTCGGAGCCTGGCCCGAGTCGCAGGACCCGCGTGGCATGGATGGCCTCTTCGACGGGGAGCAAGAAGTCGCCATCCTCCCGGAGGGCGGGCGCGAGGAAGCGCGGAGTCATCGCGGCCGATTATACGCAGAGCCGGCGGTCACGTGCGTCGGCACGGTCGCCATCTGACGTTCCGCGATATACTCGGTGGTCGAGTGACACGCGTTCCTTTGTACTCATCACCGATCCGACACGACTGACCTCCATGTTGTTCCGAGGCCAAACCCTCGGCAAGTACAAGATCGTTGCGCCGCTCGGAAGCGGAGGCTTCGGTACCGTGTATCTCGCCGAAGACACCTGGATCGACAAGAAAGTCGCGATCAAGGTACCGCATCGCCAGGGCGTCGATTTCGGCGAACTGCTTCGCGAACCGCGACTGCTGGCGACCCTCAGCCACCCGAACATCGTCGGGATCACGACCGCCGAGAAGCAGAACAACGTCTTCTTCATCGTGATGGAATACGTCCCGGGCGAGACGCTCGAGAATCTCATCGGGATGAAGGGCGCGCTCGAATTGCCACGGGCCCTCGATTACACCTGCCAGATTTGCAACGCGATGGATCACGCGCATCAGCAGGGTGTACTCCATCGAGATCTCCGTCCAGCCAACGTGCTGGTCTCGGAGGCGAACGTCGTGAAGGTCGCCGACTTTGGCACCTCGCGGTTTCTCGAGATCGCGGCGCACGGCACGACGGTGATTGGCAGTCCTCCGTACATGGCGCCGGAGCAATTCCACGGCAAGGCGGTCTTCGCCTCGGACATCTACTCGCTTGGCGTCACCATGTACCAGATGCTGACGGGTGTTCTGCCCTACGACACCCCATCACCCGCCGATCTCGAACGCCTGATGCGAGGCGATCTGGTGGCTCCGCCGCGCACGAGGAACCGAACGATCACGGGCGAGATCAACGACATCATCATGAAGGCGATGGCGCCGGAGGTGACCGCCCGGTATCACCGCGCATCCGACCTGCTCGAAGATCTGCTCGCGGCGCGACCGACGGTCCGCCACACGCCGCCCGCGGGCGCGCCGGCGCGCACGCGTTCTCCCACCCCGTCGTCTGCCGAGGTCGAGAACATCCACTCGCGGCTGAAGGCGCGCGAGACACCGCAGCCGAGGTTCTGTTGGCATTGCCGCAAGCCGTTGCACGCGCGGTCGTCGCGCTGCCCGTTTTGTGGCGAAACTCAGTAGTGCTACCATGCGGTGAGGCCGTCGGGTGACACTCGACTTCGAAGGAGTAGCGCATGGCGTTCGGTCACGGGAAGATTTGGATGAATGGCTCGCTGGTCGACTGGGCAGATGCCAACATCCATGTCGCATCCCACGTCATCCACTACGGTAGCGGTGTCTTCGAAGGTGCCCGGTGCTACGAGACCACGCAGGGATCCGCCTGCTTCCGACTCGACGAGCACGTGCGTCGTCTCTACGACTCGGCCCGCATCTATCGCATGACACCCGACCTCGATCGCGAGGCGCTGCGAGCCGCGATCCTCGACACGATCCGGGCCAACGGCTACAAGTCCTGCTACATCCGTCCGCTCATGTTTCGGGGTTATGGGTCGCTGGGCATCAATCCGACACCGTGCCCCGTCGAGATAGCCGTCATCCTGTGGGAATGGGGCGCCTATCTGGGCGAGGAAGCGCTCGAGCGGGGGGTGGACGTGTGCATCGGCTCCTGGGCCAGGGCCGCTCCCAACACGTATCCATCGATGGCCAAGAGCACGGCCAACTACGCGAATGCCCAACTCCTCAAGCTCGAGGCGATGGCTGACGGCTACGCTGAAGCCCTCGCGCTGGATCCCAGCGGACACCTCAGCGAGGGCAGCGGAGAGAACCTCTTCGTGGTACGCGACGACGTGATCTACACGCCGCCGATGAGCGCCTCGCTGCTCCCTGGGATCACCCGCGCCACCGTGATCACGCTCGCTCGCGCCCTCGGCTACGAGGTGCGGGAGCAGACGCTGCCGCGAGAGTTCCTGTACCTGGCGGACGAGGCGTTCTTCGTCGGCACGGCCGTCGAGGTGACGCCCATCCGCTCTGTCGACAAGATCGCCGTCGGGCGCGGTAGCCGCGGCCCGATCACCGAGGCGGTCCAGCGCAGCTTCTTCGACGTGGTGAGCGGCCGCGTACCGGACACCCACGGCTGGCTCACCTACGTGTATCCCGGCGAGCCGAGGGCGCGCGAGGCAACCCTGGCGACCTCGACACGGTCCTGACGCGTCGCTCGGTTGGCGCGGCCGACTCCGCCCCATGGCGGGGACCTCGAGAGCACACCATGCGGGTCCAAGATATCCTGACGCGCGCGTACGACGCCGGCGCATCGGACGTCCACCTGAAAGTCGGCAACCACCCGATCCTCCGGGTGCATGGGTCGCTCGTGTCGTTGAGCGACTACCCCGTCCTGACGCCCACCCATACGGCGGCCCTCGCGGGAGAGATCCTGACCGAGGACCAGACGCGCAAGTTCCAGCAACGGCGCGACCTGGACGTCGCCTACAGCGTCGCCGGCCTCGCGCGCTTCCGGTGCAATGTCTTCCAGCAGCGTGGCTCGGTCGGCCTCGTGCTCCGGATCATCCGCAGGGACATTCAATCATTCGAGGACCTCCAGCTCCCGCCCGTGTTGCAGGAGATCGCCGACATCGAGCGCGGTCTGGTGCTGGTGACCGGGACGACGACCAGCGGCAAGAGCACGACGATTGCCGCCATGCTCGACCACATCAATCGCGCCCGGCGCTGCCATATCATCACCATCGAGGATCCGATCGAGTATCTGCATCGCGACAACCTGGCTATCGTCAGCCAGCGCGAGGTCGCCGTGGACACCGAGTCGTTCGGGTCCGCGCTTCGCAGTGCACTGCGCCAGGATCCAGATGTCATCCTCGTAGGCGAGATGCGCGACACCGAGACGATCGAAACCGCGCTGCTGGCTGCCGAGACCGGGCACCTCGTGTACTCGACGCTCCACACGCTGGACGCGGCCGAAACGATCAACCGCATCATCGGGGCCTTTCCACCGCACCACCAGACGCAGGTGCGGCTCCAGCTGGCGGGTGTGCTGAAGGCGGCCATCTCGATGCGCCTCCTTCGGCGCGCCGACGACCAAGGCCTCTGTCCGGCCGTCGAGATCATGGTGAGCACGCCGTTCATCCGCGAGTGCATCGCCGACCCTGAACGGACGGTGCTGATTCCCGAGGCGGTGTCGACGGGCCGCCATCCGTATGGCATGCAGACGTTCGACCAGTCGATCTACGGGCTCTATAAGGACGGTCTGGTGACCTTCGACGAGGCGGTCCGGTACGCGTCGAACAGCGACGATTTCAAACTGCTGGTCCAAGGAGTACGTCGCGGCACCGAGAGTTCGGATTCGACGGACTCATCCTCGGACGAACCCCCGGAGATCGTCCGCTACAGCCGGTGAGCCCGCCTCTCACCGGTGCGCCATCGACGGGCGCCGCATGAGCGCTTCACAGGATCCATACGTGATTGGCCTGCGCATGCTGGCCGCCCGCGAGCTCTCGACCACCGGTCTCACCGAGCGGCTGCGGCGCCGGGGCCTCGACCTCGCTGACATCGACACCGCCATTGCCAGGCTTCGCCGCGTTGGGGCGCTCGACGATGAGCGGGCCGCGCGCGCCTTCGCCCGCACGTTCCAACGTCGGGGCCGGGGAGCGGTCCGCGTCCTCCGCGACGTGGAAGCGCAAGGGGTCGAGCACGATCTGGCACAGCGGGTCGTCGCCGAACTCTTCGACACCATCGACGAGGCGACCGTCATCGACGAGATCCTGAGCCGGCGCCTTGACGGACCCGTTCGAGATCGAGCGCACCGGGATCGCCTGCTCCGACAGCTCGTACGTCGCGGTTTCTCGATCGACGTTGCACGACGCGCGCTGGAGCGCCGCCGAGGCTCAGATAACGTCGCGGCGGACTGATTCGCGCAGAACGTCACCAAAATCCTTGCGGTACAATGGCCGCATGACCTCGGCCGACATCCGGCGCAGCTTCCTCACATTCTTCGAGCGACACGGACATCGTGTTGTGGCGAGCTCGTCGCTCGTGCCGGCCGACGACCCGACGCTGCTGTTCATCAACGCCGGCATGAACCAGTTCAAGGATGTGTTTCTTGGACGAGAGAGCCGACCGTACCGCCGCGCCACGACGGCTCAGAAGTGTATGCGAGTCAGCGGCAAGCACAACGACCTCGACAATGTCGGGCCATCGCTGCGTCACCACACCTTCTTCGAGATGCTGGGCAATTTCTCGTTCGGCGACTACTTCAAGGAGGAGGCCATCCATCTGGCCTGGACGTTATTGACGGAGGAGTGGCGCCTCGACCCGACCCGGCTCCATCTGACAGTCTTCGGTGGCGAAGCGGGCATCCCGCGCGACGACGAGGCGCACCGGACGTGGACGACCCTGGTGCCGGCCGATCGCATTGTCGAACTCGGGATCGACGAGAACTTCTGGTCCATGGGCGATACCGGGCCGTCGGGTCGATGCTCCGAGGTGCACTACTTCCGCGGGGATCACCTCCCGTGTGACGAGCCGACATGCCAGGGCATCTCCTGCCGCTGCGACCGCTTCGTGGAGATCTGGAACAACGTGTTCATGGAGTTCGATCGGCAGACCGACGGCCGCCTCGAGCCGCTTCCGGCTCCCTCGATCGACACGGGCATGGGCCTGGAGCGCATCGCGGCGATCATGCAGGACACCGTGTCGAACTACGAGACCGACGTGTTCCAGCCGATCCTGCGAGCCATCGGTGAGCGCACCGGGCACCCCTACGGCGCGGCGCCAGAGGCGGACGTCTCGATGCGCGTGATCGCCGATCACCTCCGCGCGACAACGTTTCTCATCGCCGACGGCGTGGTGCCATCGAACGAATGGCGCGGTTACGTGCTGCGCAAGATCATGCGCCGCGCCATGCGACACGGCATGCGCCTCGGACTCGGCGAGCCGTTCCTGCACGGACTCGTCGACGTCGTCGTCACGGAGATGGGCGTGGCGTACCCCGACCTGGGTCGCCAGCGGGACTCGGTCGTTGCCGTCGTGCAGGGCGAGGAGGAGCGCTTCGAGGCCGTCCTCACCACCGGCCTCGCCAGGCTCGAGGAAGTCCTCGACCGCGCGTCTGCCGGCGATGGCGTCGTGCAGGGTGCCGAGATCTTCAAACTGTATGACTCGCTGGGCCTCCCAGTCGACTTCATCGAGGACCTCGCGGGCGAGCGAGGCCTCGAGGTGGATCGCCAGGGTTTCGAGCGAGCCATGGACGCCCAGCGCGAGCGCGCCCGATCCAGCAGCGCCTTCGCCACCCGGGCCGCACAGGACTTCGCGTTCGCCGCCGACGACACGGCCGAACGCGTACGGACGCTCGACGACCGCTTCGAGGGATACGACGCCACCCGGCTCGACGACGTTCGAGTGATCGCCGTCTTCGACGACGACCGCCAGGAGATCGGCTCGCTGCACGAGGGTCAGGCCGGCTACGTCGTCCTCGAGCGGACGCCGTTCTATCTCGAGGCGGGCGGTCAGGTATCCGACGTGGGTCGGCTCTGCTCCGATGACGTGCCAGGGCTCGTGGCGTCCGTCGACGCCTCGACACGCCTCTCCGTCGGTGGACCGCGCGCCCACCACGTGCATATCTCGCACGGGCTGGTACGGCCGGATGATGTCGTCCAGGCCGCGGTGGCCGACGAGACGCGGGACGCGACGCGACGCAACCACACGGCCACACACCTGTTGCACGCGTCATTGCGCAAGACCCTCGGCACCCATGTCACGCAGGCGGGATCCCTGGTAGCGCCGGACAGGCTCAGATTCGACTTCGTCCACGGCGCGCCGCTCACGAGGGAGGAAGTCGACGCCATCGAAGGTGCGGTCAACGACCAGATTCTCCGGAACGTGTCGGTCGAGACGGAGGTCCGGTCTCCCGAGCAAGCCATCGCGGACGGTGCCATGGCGCTGTTCGGCGAGAAGTACGGCGATCTGGTTCGCGTCGTGAGCGTGCCGGGCTTCAGCGTGGAGCTCTGTGGCGGCACCCATTGCCGGGCCACCGGTGACATCGGCAGCTTCACCATCGTGCACGAAGGTGGCGTCGCCGCCGGCGTCCGTCGAATCGAGGCGATTACCGGATCCGACGCAGTCGAGCGAGCCCGCCGCGTCCGGCGCCTGCTCGCCGATCTGACGGACGCGCTGGGCGTTCCTGAGGCCCAGGCCCGAGAGGCCGTCGCCAAGCTCCAGCGAGAATCCAAGCAGATCGGACGAGAGGTGACTCGCCTCAAGATGCAGGTTGCCATCGGCGACCAGTCAGAGGGAGCCCAGACGATCGAGCAGCTCGGCGAGGTCACCCTGCTGACCCGGCGGGCCGATGGGCTCGACAAGGCAGAACTGCGCGAGCTCGCTGATCGGCTGCAAGCGCGACTCGCTGGACCAGGCGTCGTCGTCCTGGCCGCCGGCTCGGACGGCCGGGTCGCCATCGTCGCGTCAGTGTCCAAGGCGCTGATCCCGCGCGTGCACGCCGGCAAGATCGCCAAGACCCTCGCCCCCATCGTTGGCGGCGGAGGCGGCGGACGCCCGGACTTCGCAGAAGCCGGCGGTAAGGACCCGGACCAGATCGACCAACTCCTCGCTGCCAGCCGAACCGTCGTCTCGGACATGCTAGGCTGACCATACTGACGCTCAAAGCTCCATTTTGGGGTGCAGCAGCGCTCGCAAGAGTCCGATAAGGGTTCTGAGCGCCGAAAGACGACCCACGGTTCAGGGTCGTCCGGCATGCATGCCACGATGGGGACGAAGACTACGCTGTCCGCCGCCTGGGCCGTCTTGGCCGCCTCGACCCTGATCGCGCCGGGCGAGGCTCGCATGCTGTCGGCCCCGGATCCCGCGGCCGGACGAGAGTTCATCATCCACGCATCACGAGCACGCGGTCTGGTCGACGGCGCCAGCGCAGCGGCGCCGTCCGGCCTCGCCCGAGTCGTGCGCACGGCGGCGGCGCGTCGCGGACCGACGCTGCGCCCCTACGACCACCTCATCGCGCGCCACGCCGAGCGCTACGGCGTTCGGGCGGACCTCGTGCGAGCCATCATCAAGGTGGAGTCGAATTTCAATCCACGTGCCCTGTCGCCGAAGGGGGCCCGGGGCCTCATGCAGCTGATGCCCGGCACGGCGGCCGCGTTCAAGGTGACGGACTCGTTCGATCCTGAGCAGAACATTCGCGGCGGCGTTGCCTATCTGAGCCGACTGCTTGACCGATACGGGGACGATGAGACCCTGGCCCTGGCCGCGTACAATGCCGGCCCGACGGCCGTCGCGCACTATGGGAACCGCGTGCCTCCCTATCGCGAGACCCGCAATTACATCCGGAAGGTGCGAGCAGCAACGCGCGCCTCGTCGCCGCAGGCATCTCGCCACGTCATCTACAGGGTAGAAACCGGCTCCGGCAGCCCCCACTACACCAACGTCCGGCCCTCATCGGCGAGCTTCTCGGTCGTTCGGGCGGGTCGCTAGGTAACTACGTAGCGCGAACGCCTGTCGCTCCCGCCTCCGCGCCGATCGAAACCGATATACTCGATTATTCCCCACGGGTCGCTGGCCAGCGGGCTGGCGTCCATCCGAGCGATGGCGTCTCGAGACGAGCCTCACACGACGGATCCACCGATGGCGAGGCTTCGCCTCGACGTCTGGTTGGACGTCGCCTGCCTGTTCAAGACACGATCCGAGGCGCAGCGTGCCTGCCGCGGAGGCAAGGTCGAGGTTGGCGGCGTCAGGGCCAAGCCGCATCGCGAGGTGCAAGTCGGTGACGAGCTCATCATCACGAGGCCGCTGGGCCTGCGGCAGAAGGTGCGTGTGAGCGAACTCGTGGAGCGTCACGTTCCGAAGTCGGACGCTCGGCGACTGTACGACGACCTCTCGCCCCCTCCAACGGCGGAACAGACCGCCGCGTGGCGCCTGGGCCTCGGCGGCCAGGAGCCCCGCACGACGGGCGCGCCCGACCGCAGGGCTCGACGCGCGCTCCGACGGCTCAAGGGGCGGCAGGATTGAGGGGTGGCGACCCCCACGACAAGGGTTCGGCTCCAGCTTGGCTTGGCTTCCGTACGACAGGTCAAGCCAGAAGGCAGCTGGTCGAGCTCAGTTTCCGACCGATGTCCCTGTGCACGGTCGGCCATCTCGTGCCGACCGCCGCGGGGTCCAGCCGCATGAATCATGCTATGATTACGGGTTGGCAGGCGCCCCGGGGGCGCCTGTCGGGTATCGGCTAGACATCACGAGGAAGAACCGTCGTGCCAACTCACGCATCAGCGAAGAAACAGCACCGGCAGGACATCGTTCGACGAGAGCGAAACCGCCGGCTCCGAAGCCAGTTGCGGAGCGCACTGAAGTCGGTACGGGGAGCGATTGATTCTGGCGACGCCCCGCGCATCGCCGAGGAGCTCAAGGGCTCGCAGTCGCTGATCGACCGCATGGTCGCCAAGGGCATCATCCACCGCAACGCTGCGGCACGCTACAAGTCCCGCCTGACGCACCGCGCGACGCCCCCAGCGGCGGCTTAGCGGCCCGAGATTCCGTCACACAACAGGACGACCAGGCGCTCGAGCAGCACTCGCGGCTCGCCTGCTGAGCTCTTCAGTGCCAGATCGGTCTCGAAGACCGCCTCGATCACCCGTGGCACGCGCTCGGGTGGAAAACGCGCCCGGACGAACCAGGCCAGCTGGCCCAGCACCATGAACGGCACGGCGCCCGACTCGAGGCTGAGCGCGAGTGCGCTCAACGCTTCGCGGACCTGGCCGCGCTGGATCGCCTGGGTGACCGCCCAATCGTCGCCGGCCACGGCGGCGCCGACGACGGCCTCGACGTCCTGAACCGACACGCGCTCCTGGCCTGCCGCGAACAGCGTGACGCGCTCGACATCGGCTCGGAGGCGACCGGCTTGCTCACCCGCGCGCTCGACGATCAGTCTCACCGCATCGGCATCCGGCCGTAGCCCGGCCTCCGCCAGGGCCGCCCGTACCCACTGCGGCCCGTTGTCGATCGCGTCCGCCTCGGAGCACTCGACTTCGACGCACTGACGCAGCAGGAGCCGACTGAAGCGGGTTCGGCGGTCGAGGCGGGCCGTGGCGATCACCAGCGTGGTATGCGGTCCGGGGTCGTTCAGATACGCCTCGAGTACCTCGAGGTCGCGCGGGGCCCCGGCACCTGCACGCTTCGGCTCGAGCAACCGCTCTGCGTGCAGCACCACCACGATGCGCCGGCCAGCGCCAAACGGCATCGTGCGGGCGGCATCGACGACGCGCCGGATCGTGGCGTCACCGCCGTGGAACCGTTCAACGTTGAACGGGCGGAAGTCCTCCTCGACGCTCTCGCCGAACTCCATCGCGAGAATCGACTTCTCACGCTCGTCGTCGCCGACGAGCAGATAGATGGGCGCCAGGGAGCCTGAGTTGATCTGCGTGCGGACGGTCGCTGGCGTGGCTCGGCTCGGCACGGATTCTCCGGTCCGACAGGGCGCGCGCGGGACGCCTAGAACGCCTCGAGAATCGCCGTCACGACCGTCTTGGAGAAGTTCTCCGCCACGCGGTCGAGGGCGTTGAGGTCCTGGCCAAAGAAGGCCTGGGGATCGAGCGCGCCGGTGCCCGTCGTCACGGCGTACTCCTCGATGACGAGCAGGGCTGGATTCTCCCAGAGCACCTCGTCCTCGTGCATGTCGCGGAATTCGAACGAGGCGGTGACGCGCAGCTCGTAGCGCGACGCTTGCTGCTGCGTGGTGAAGCTGACCGGGTTCAGGCCAATGCTCGTGATCCGCCCCTGCAGCACGGCGTCCACCCCGTCCGTCCCCGGCAGGACCTGATAGCTACCACGACTGATGAATTCGGTCCTGACGCGCTCGGTCAGCACCTGCTCGACCTCGAAGACCGGCGTCTGGTTGTCGAACAGCGGTATGCCGATCGTCTCGATGTAGTCGGGCAGAAAGGCCCCGCGTCCGGCCAACGAGTAGCCACAACTGTTCAGACTCAGGATGGCGATGGCCACTACGACCAACCGCGACCCGTCGAGTGTTCGCGCGTTCATGCTCCGCCCTCTGCTTCCACCACGATGTTGACGAGCTTGCCGTGGGCCACCACGATCTTTCTCACCGCACGGTTGCCAACGTACGCCTTGACGTGCGGATCGTCCAACGCCATCCGCTCGAGGGCGCCGGCGTCGATTCCCGCCGTCACGGTCAGACGGCCGCGAAGCTTGCCGTTCACCTGGACCGGCACGACGATCTCTTCCGCCGCTGACACTGCCGGGTCGTGAGTCGGCCAGCCAGCCGCCGTCACACCACCCTCGTGCCCGAGCCGCTCCCACAGCTCCTCCGTCATGTGTGGAGTGAAGGGCGCCAGGAGCAGGACGACCGCTTCGACCGCCTCGATCAACGCCGACGCATCGGCACCCGTGAGGCCCCCGTCGGCAGCCGGGTCCCGGCGACGCCCGACCCCATACCCGACGGACTCGCAGAAGCCGTACAGCTCGTTGACCAGTCCCATGACGCCCGACACGGCCGTGTTCAGATGCACGCGCGGGTCGAGGTCCACGGTCACGCGCTCGATCGTCTGGTGCGTCTTTCGGCGCAGCGCGCGCATCGGCCCGGATCCCTGCCGCGTCGGCCCACCGCGAGGCATAGGCACGACCTCGGCGACGTGTTCCACCAGACGCCAGACACGATGCAAGAATCGAGAGCTGCCCTCGAGTCCCGTGTCGGTCCACTCGATCTCTTTCTCGGCTGGCGCCACGAACATCACGTAGAGTCGGAGGGCGTCGACGCCGTACCGCTTGATCATGTCGTCCGGATCGACGACGTTGCCTTTCGACTTTGACATCACCGCGCCATCCTTCAGGACCATCCCCTGCGTGAGGAGACGCGCGAACGGCTCGTCGTGCGTCACCAGGCCCAGGTCGCGGAACACGCGACAGAAGAAGCGCGAGTAGATCAGGTGCAGGATGGCGTGCTCCACGCCGCCGCTGTAGAAGTCGACGGGGGCCCAGTAGTCAGCGGTCGCCGGGTCGAACGGCAGCTGGTCGTTCTTCGGATCGCAGAACCGATAGAAGTACCACGACGAGTCGACGAACGTATCCATCGTATCGGTCTCGCGGCGGGCCGGCTGCCCGCAGGTCGGGCACGTCGCGTTGACGAACTCGGGCACCTGGGCCAGGGGCGAATCACCCCGGCCGGTGAACGCCGTCACGCTCGGCAGGAGCACGGGAAGGTCCTCGTATGGCACCGGCACGGTGCCGCAACCCTCGCAGTACATCACGGGAATCGGCGTCCCCCAGTAGCGCTGACGCGAGATCCCCCAGTCCTTCAATCGATACTGGACCGTACGCTCGCCGAGGCCACGATCTTCGGCCGCGACGGCCATGGCCTCGATCGCCCTCGTCGTGGGCAGACCGGAGAACTCGCCGGAGTTCGCGAGCTGCCCATGCTCGGCAAACGCCGCCTGCATCGTCGACGCACTCAGAGGGTCGCGTCCATCCGACGGCTGGATGACGATCTGGATCGGCAGGTCGTACTTGCGGGCGAATTCGAAGTCTCTCTGGTCGTGCCCGGGCACGGCCATCACCGCACCCGTGCCGTACTCACCCAGCACGAAATTGGCGACCCAGACGGGCACCGGCTCTCGGGTAAAGGGATTGATGGCCCGATGGCCCGTATCGAACCCCTCCTTGTCGATCTCGCCAGTGAGGCGCGCGGTGCGGTCCTGCCGTCGGAATCCGTCGACCCGAGCACGGAACGCCTCGGGAGCATCGGCTGCCGCTATGAACTGCTCCACGATCGGGTGCTCCGGAGCGAGCAGGACGAACGTCGCGCCGTAGATCGTGTCGATCCGGGTCGTGAACACCTCGATCTCGTTCGCCCCCGCCTCCCCATTCTCCAGCGGAAACCGCATCGTGGCACCGACGGACCGGCCGATCCAATTGCGCTGCATCGTCAGGACCTTCTCGGGCCAATCGGTCAGCTTGTCGGTCGCCTCCAACAGTTCGTCAGCGTAGTGCGTGATGCGAAGGAACCACTGCTCCAGGTCGCGAAGCTCGACGATCGTGCCGCACCGCCAGCAGCCGCCATCGACGACTTGCTCATTCGCCAGCACGGTCTGGCAATCGCTACACCAGTTGACGCTCGATCGGCGCTTGTACGCCAGGCCGCGCTCGAGCATCTTCAGAAACAGCCACTGATTCCAGACGTAGTACTCCGGCGTGCAGGTAGCGATCTCGCGCTCCCAGGCATAGCTGATGCCAAGCCGCTGCAACTGGCCCTTCATGTGGGCAATGTTGTCGAACGTGGATCGCTCGGGATGAATCCCGTGCTTGATCGCCGCATTCTCGGCCGGTAGCCCGAACGCGTCCCAGCCGAACGGGTGGAGCACGTTGTAGCCTCGCGACCGCTTCATGCGGGCGATGACGTCACCGATGATGTAGTTGCGGACGTGCCCGACGTGCGCGTGGCCGGACGGGTAGGCGAACATCTCGAGGCAGTAGAAGCTGGGCCGATCCGGATCCTCGGTGACCTCGAATGCCCGATCGGCGGCCCACTGCGACTGCCACTTCCGCTCGATTGCCTGGGGATGATACTCGGCCACGCTAGGGCCGATTATAGCTCAGCCGCGATCAGACGCTGGACGGCGCGCCCCGCCGTCATCGTGCCCCGGGGGCGACCAGGCCGAGCGCGCGCACGCGGAGCGCACGAAGCGCGCGCTCCAGCTCGACCCGATGCCGCTCGAGCGCGTCGTCGCCGGCATCGTCGGGCACCTCGATTGGCGCACCGATCACGAGCACCATCCGCGTGAACGGCCAGGGTACTTGCGTCCGATCCCAGCTGTTCAGGGACCAGCCACGCGACGCCTCGATGTGGAAGGGAAGCACGGGATTGCCGGTGGCCTTCGCGAGCCAGACGGCCCCGGGTTGGACCGATTCGGCCGGGCCGCGCGGCCCGTCGACCGCGAAGCCGGCTGGTCGGCCCTCGGCCATCTCACGCCGCATCTGGACGAGCGCGCCACGCGCCCCTCGCGATGTCGACCCGCGCGCGGTGCGGAACCCGAACCGCACGATGATGCCCGAGATCCATTCGCCGTCGAAGTTCTGGCTCGTCATGACGACGATGCCGCGGCGCCGAAAGAAGTAGGTCGCTCCGAGGATACGGCCGTGCCAGAACGCCATCACCGGTTGGCGTCCTCCGGCGACGATCTCGTCGAGATACCCGAGGCCCTCGACCCGCCACCGCAGCGTGGCGCCAAGCAGACCGATGGCCCGGCGTCCGACGATCGCGATGGCGGCCGCCTGGACGCGCTTCCACCCGGACGCTCGCCAGGAATTCAAGGTGGGTCGCTACATCCCGTCATACTGCGGACCGCCACCGCCTTCGGGCGGCACCCAGTCGATGATCTGGTACGGATCCATGATGTCGCACGTCTTGCAGTGCACGCAGTTCGATGCGTTGATCTGGAGTCGCGGACCGCCGGCGCTATCGACATCGACCATTTCATACACGCTGGCGGGGCAAAAGCGCACACAGGGGTTGCCGTACTCCTCGCGACACCTCGTACGACAAATGTCCAAGTCGGCTACGAGAAGATGCGACGGCTGATCCTCCTCGTGACGCGTTCCCGAGTGGTGCACGTTCGTCAGGCGGTCGAAGGTCAAGGTGCGGTCGATCTTCACGACCGGGGCGGCCGGCGGCGGCCCCGAGGACTCGCCATAGTAGGCTCGAATCGTCTCGAGTCGCTGGTGGCCGGCATGCGACGGCATCGGGTCCCGCAGCCACCACCCGCCCGTCAACAACGACAGCCCCGAGTACGCGAGGCCTGCCAGCAACCCGTGGGCGAAGCTCTGGTGCACGTTGCGGACGGGATACAGCTCGGCCCGCACGGCGCTCCGGTCGATCCGGTCGGCGTAGCCAGCGAGCCGAGCCGACGATGCGTCGCCGGCCCGGATGGCCTCGAACGCCGTCTCCGCCGCCAGCGTGCCGGTCGTGATTGCCAGATGGATGCCCTTGAGCCGCAGAGAGTTCAGGAACCCTCCCGCGTCTCCGACCAGGAGGGCACCGTCGACGTACGGCCGGGGCAGCGCGTGCCAGCCGCCCTCCGGCAGCGCCTTGGCGCCGTACCGGACGAGCTCGCCGCCTGACAGTAGCCCGGACACCAACGGATGCTGCTTGAAGCGCTGAAACGCCGTGTGCGGATCGAACATCGGATCCCGATAGTCGAGACCCGTCACGAAGCCAACCGAGAGCCGCCCGTCCGGCAGGGCGTAGACAAACCCACCGCCGAACTCCTCTGACTTCAGCGGATGCCCCATCGTGTGGATGACCGAGCCGGCCGCCAGCCGTTCGGCCGGCACGTCCCACAGCTCCTTGATGCCAATCGCGTAGATCTGCGGCGTCTTGCCTTCCGCCACGGGCAGCCGACTGGTAAGCGCCTTCGTCAGGCTCCCCAGGACGCCTTCGGCGAGGATCGTCACCGTCGCACGAATGTCCACGCCGGCTTCGAAGTTCGAGCGTCGTTGCCCGTCGCGACCGATGCCGCGATCTCCCGTCCGGACGCCGACAACCCGATCGCCCTCGAACAACAGCTCCGAACCGGCGAATCCCGTGAACAGGTCGGCGCCCGCCGCCTCGACCCGCTCGGCCAACCACTTGACGAGTCGATTGAGCGAGACGATGTAGTTGCCGTGATTCCGTAACGGGGGGGGCGTGAAAGGAAATCGGATGGCGCGGCGTCGCGTCAGGTAGTAGAGCCGATCGACCTCGACCGGCGTGTCGAGCGGGGCGGTTCCCGGCTCGAGATCTGGCACGAGTGCCAGGAGGCTCGCTGGATCCAGGATCGCGCCGGACAACATGTGCGCCCCCGGCTCCCGAGCCTTCTCGAGGACGGCGATCGTCAGCGGCTCGCCGCCGTCCGCTTGCTGCAGCTGCGTCAGTCGGAGGGCTGCCGCGAGACCTGCCGGTCCGCCGCCCACGATCAGCGCATCGACCTCGAGCGTCTCGCGTTCCGCGCTCATGGTCGGTTCCGATGATGCGTGGCGCGGATCGGTCCGGACCTCGCCACCCTAGGCTCCAAGGGCCTCGATGAGAGCCGGCACGACGTCGAAGAGGTCGGCGACGAGGCCGTAGTCGGCCACTTCGAAGATCGGTGCGTCAGGGTCCTTGTTGATCGCCACGATGGTCTTGGCGCCCTTCATCCCGACGAGGTGCTGGATCGCGCCCGAGATACCGAGGGCCACGTAGAGCTTCGGCGCCACCGTCTGACCCGAACTGCCGATCTGGCGGTCCATGGGCAGCCAGCCGTTATCGCAAATCGGCCGTGACGCTCCGAGCTCGGCGCCGAGAGCGGCCGCCAGCTGCCGAACCAACACGAGGTGCTCCTCGCCCTTGATCCCTCGGCCGACAGCGATGATGCGCTCGGCTTGCGTGAGATCGACGACCTGCTTGGCCTCCTGAAACCGCTCCTCGGGCCGCTGACGGATGGTGGACACATCGACCTGCACCGGCGCGGAAACGATTGGACTGGGGCCCGCGCCTCGCCGCACCGAGTCAGCTCGAAACGCCCCAACCTGCACCGTCGCGAAGTGGGGGCTCTCTCCCTGCGGTTCGACATCCGCGTACAGCTTGCCCTGGAAAACGGGTCGGACGAACAGCAGCGACCCGGCAGACTTTTTGAGCGCGACACAGTCGGTAATCAAGCCGCGATCGAGGCGTGTCGCGAGCATCGGCGCAAAATCCCGAGTCTGATACGTATGCGGCAGGATCACGTATGTCGGCGCCTGGGCCTCCACGACCGCCGCCAGCACTTGGACGAAGCCGTCGGGCGTATATGGCTCCAGCGCCTCGTGCTGGAATGCGATGACCTCGTCGAGTTCGGCGCCGGCCAGCTCGGCCGCCGCCTCGTCGGTCCGTCCTCCGAGAATCACGACCTTGACGGGCAGGCCGACCTGCTGGGCGGCGGCGATCGCTTCCCAGCTCGCCCGATTCAGCGCGCCTTCGTTCTGCTCGGCTATGACAAGAATCATGATGGTCCGTCACCTGACTGGATGGGGAGCGGGGCCGTCACAGGACCCGGGCTTCATCCTTCAGCAACCTGACGAGCTCGACCGCCGCGGCCTTCGCCTCGCCCTCGATCATGTGCGTGTGCTTCGTCTTCTCCGGAGCGTACAGCGCCACGATCTTCTGCGAGGGCGTCCGAGCCGGTGCCGCGACCTTTCGCACCTCTTTTTTCTTGGCCGACATGATGCCCTTCAGCGTCGCATAGCGAAGCTGGTTGATCCCGCTCTGGATCGTCAGCAGGGCCGGGAGCGACATCGATACCCACTGGAACCACCCGCCCTCGAGCTCGCGCTTCACGCGCAGACCGAGGTCCGAGACTACCACCTCCATGATGATGGTCGCGTGCGGGACACCGAGGCGTTCAGCGAGCACGACGCCCGTCTGGGCGAAGCCCTGGTCGTCGGACTGCAGGCCGGTCAGCACGAGGTCGCACGCCTCCTCTCGGAGGGCTGAGGCCAACGCGTCCGCCACGGCGAAGGCGTCGGCCGATGCCGCGTCGTCGTCTTCCACGTGGATCGCACGATCGGCGCCGCGAGCCAGTGCCTCCCGGATGACCTGCGACACCCGCGCCGGCCCCACCGAGCAGACGATGACCTCACCGCCGTTCGCCTCTTTCAGCCTCAACGCCTCCTCGAGGGCGTAGGCGTCCGGCTCGTTCATTTCGTAGCTGGCATCCTGGTCGCGGATCCAGGTACCGGCCTCGTCGACGCGGAGCTGCAGCTCTCGCGTCACGACTTGCTTGATGCACACGGCGATTTTCATGATGCCGAATCCCGTCGACTCACAGGGGGGCGAGGTTCCAATCCAGATTCAAGCCGCGGGCTCGCGGCCGTCGGCCGCGCGGCTCCCGCCTACGCGTCGAACCGCTTGAACAAGAGCGCCCCGTTCGTCCCGCCGAACCCGAACGAATTCGACAGCGCGTAGGTCACGGGCAGCTCGCGCTTGACGTGGGGGGTGTAATCCAGGTCGCAGTCCGGGTCTGCGTGGTCGAGATTGATGGTTGGAGGCACGGTCTGGTGCTTGATCGCCAGCACCGAGATTCCCGCCTCGAGCCCCCCGGCCGCGCCCAGGAGATGTCCGGACATCGACTTCGTCGACGAAATCACCAGTCGGCTGGCGTGCTCTCCGAAGCAACGCTTGATGGCAAGCGTCTCGAGCCGGTCGTTGTGCGGTGTCGACGTGCCGTGTGCGTTGACGTAGTCAACGACCGACGGGTCGACCCCGGCGTCCTCCAGGGCGGCCCTCATCACGCGAACCGCCCCATCGCCGTCCTCGGACGGCGCGGTGATGTGGAAGGCATCAGCCGACATGCCGTAGCCGACCAGTTCCGCGTAGATCGGGGCGTCTCGGCGTTGGGCGTGACCGAGCTCTTCGAGAATGACGACGCCGGAGCCCTCGCCGATGATGAACCCGTCCCGATCCTTGTCGAACGGCCGGCTCGCCTTCGTCGGGTCGTCGTTTCGCGTCGAGAGCGCCCGCATGGCGGCGAATCCGCCGACGCCCAACGGTGTGATCGCCGCTTCCGAACCACCGGCGATCATGACGTCGGCCGCATCGCGTCGGATGATCTCGAAGGCGTCGCCAATCGCGTGCGCCGAGGCGGAGCATGCCGTACACGTGGCCGAGTTGGGCCCCTTGGCCCCGAAACGGATCGACACCTGACCGGCGGCAAGATTGATGATCGACGCCGGAATGAAGAACGGCGAGATGCGTCGCGGACCGCCCTTGAGCATCGCGATGTGCTCGCGCTCAATCGTGGTGAAACCGCCGATGCCGGATGCGATAAAGACCCCGGCGCGCGGCGCTTCGGCCGGTGGGATGGAGAGGCGGGCGTCCTCCATGGCGAAGGTGGACGCCGCGACGGCGAACTGGATGAAGACGTCCATCTTCTTGACGTCCTTTTTCTCCAAGAACTGCAGCGGATCGAATCCGGTGACCTCTCCCGCAATCTGCGCCGCGTGCTGCGACGCATCGAAATGCGTGATTGGTCCGATTCCGCTGCGGCCCTCACAGAAGGCCTGCCAGTTCGCCTCCGTCCCCACCCCGAGGGGCGAGACCAAGCCAACGCCGGTCACGACGACTCGCCTGTTCACACGACCTCCATGCGGCACATACGGCACAGCCTGGACGTCGGCCCGAGAGGCCGATCCCACGCGACGCCGGGTCCCTTCCTTCGATGCTATTTCTTCGTCTTGGCGTGCGCCTCGATATAGTCGGTCGCTTCCTTCACGCGGGTGATCTTCTCCGCGTCCTCGTCCGGAATCTCGATTCCGAACTCTTCCTCGAACGCCATGACGAGCTCGACCGTGTCGAGCGAATCGGCGCCCAGATCGTCGACGAACGACGCGTCGGCCGTAACCTCCTCCTCGTCGACACCCAGCTGCTCTACGATGATGCTCTTTACCTTCTCAGCGACGGCCATTCAGCCCTCCTACATGTACATCCCACCATTGACGGCCAACACGTGACCAGTAATATACGATGCGTCGTCCGATACCAGAAACCCAACAGCACTCGCGACGTCCTCGGGCGCCCCGAGGCGGCCCAGCGGAATGCGAGCGCGCCAGCCCTGCTGGGCGTCGTCTGCGATCCCCCGTGTCATGTCGGTCTCGATGAGGCCAGGGGCCACGACGTTGACCGTGATGCCTCGCGAGGCCACCTCCTGGGCCAATGACTTGGAGAACCCGATGAGGCCGGCCTTCGAAGCCGCGTAGTTGACCTGTCCGGCGTTGCCGGTCTGGCCCACGACGGAGCTGATGTTCACGATGCGCCCCGAGCGCTGCCGAACCATCGGCCGCAGCACGGCCTGACAGCAGGCGAACGCGGCGGTGAGGTTCGTCGTCAGCACATCGTCCCACTCGTCCTGTTTCATGCGGAGGAGCAGCTGATCGCGAGCGATGCCGGCATTGTTCACGAGGATGTCGATCCGGCCCAGCTGCTCGATCGCGCCCCCAAACGCGGTCCGGATACGCGAGCGATCGGTCACGTCGAGCGCCATCGACTCCGCCTCACCGCCCGCCTCCCGAATCGCGGACGCCACCACATCGGCATGGTCGCCGCGGGCCGCCGCCACGACGCGGGCGCCGCGGCTGGCCAGCTCGAGGGCCACCGCTCGACCGATCCCCCGGGACGCACCGGTCACGATGGCGACTCGTCCGTCGAGTTCACCCATGGGTCTTTGTCATTCCACCGATCGGAGTCGCTCCGCCTCCGACAGGCCGTTCGTATCATCGAGGCTGAAGGCATGCAGTCCGCGATCGATCTTGCGGATGAGGCCGGTTAGCACCGTCCCCGGGCCTACCTCAACATAGTCGCGCACGCCCTCCGACGCAAGGCGACGTACCACATCGACCCAACGTACTGGCGCCGAGACCTGCCGGATCAATGCCTCGACAGCCGCGGCCGCGTCGCGCTTCGGCTCCGCGTCCACGTTGGCCACGACCGGCACCGAGGGGTCGGCGACCGCGAGGGCACGCAGATCGGGTGCGAGCCGTTCCGCCGCCGGACGCATGAGTGCGCAATGAAACGGGGCGCTGACCGACAGCGGAATCACTCGCTTGGCGCCGTGGCGCTTGGCAGCCACCCCGGCACGCTCCACGGCCTCTCGGTGCCCAGCAATGACGATCTGCCCCGGCGCGTTGATGTTGGCGGTGCTGACCACGTCGCCCTCGGCCCCTTCGGCGCACGCGCGCTCGACCGCCTCCAATTCCAGGCCCAGCACCGCTGCCATGGCGCCGGTGCCCACAGGGACAGCCTCCTGCATGTATCGGCCGCGCCGGCGCACGGTCTTCAGGGCATCGGCGAACGAGCAGGTGCCCGCGACGACGTGTGCCGAGTATTCGCCCAGGCTGTGGCCGGCCACGAAGGCAGGCGCCACCTGTCGAGAGAGGAGCAGCCGAGCCATCGCCACGCTGACGGCCAGAATGGCCGGCTGGGTGTGCTCGGTGAGTCGGAGCCGCTCCTCGGGACCCTCGAAGCAGAGGCTGCTGAGCGGCTCGCCGAGTGCCTCGTCGGCCTCGGCAAACGTCTCGCGGCAGACCGGAAACTCCCGAGCCAAGGCCTGACCCATGCCGACCTTCTGCGATCCCTGGCCCGGAAAGAGGAATGCAATCATGAAATGCTCATCCCGTCACCGCCGGTGGACTTCGCGGCGAGTGCATCCGCCTCCGCACGCATGACCTGCTCGACCCGCCCGACGATCGACTGCCGCGAGTAGCGGGCGGCAAGCGCCACCGCGTTGCGCACGGCCTTGACCGACGATCGGCCGTGACCGACGATGCACAGGCCGGCGACACCGAGCAACGGGGCTCCCCCGTATTCCGAGTAATCGACGCGGCGACGAAACCGACGAAACGCACGCCGCGACAGGAGCGAGCCCACGCGCGTGCCGAAGGTCCGGGTCAACTCCTCCCGCAGCAGCTCTTCGACCATCTCGACGAGGCCCTCGCAGGTCTTCAGGGCCACGTTCCCCGTGAAGCCGTCGCACACGATCACGTCGACCTCCCCGCTGAACACGTCACGCGCTTCCACGTTGCCGCAAAAATGCACGCCCCCCAGCTTGAGTCGCCTGTACGCCTCGCGCGTCAGGTCCGTGCCCTTCGTTTCCTCCTCGCCAATCGACAGCAGGCCAACGCGCGGTCGCTCGATGCCCAGCGCCACGCTGGCATAGACGGAGCCCATCGAGGCGAACTGCACGAGATGCTGCGGTCGGCAGGCGGCGTTGGCGCCGGAATCCAGGAGCACCGCCGATCCCGTGCGCGTCGGAATCGTCGTGGCAAGTGCCGGACGGTCCACACCAGTCAGCATCCCGAACGCCGCATGGGCGGCCATCAACGCCGCGCCAGTGTTTCCGGCGCTGAAGTACGCCGCCGCCTCGCCCCGGGCCACAAGCTCCGCGGCCACCTTGACCGACGCCCCGGGCTTCCTCCGGAGCGCCGCGGCCGGCGCCTCGGCCATGCCAATGGTGTCGGGCGCGTCGACGACCCCCACGTCCAGGCGCGCATGGTCGGGATGGCGCGCGAGCTCCCGGTCGATCGCGTCGGCACGGCCCACGAGCAGCAGCCCGACGTCGAGGTGGCGCGCGGCCACGAGCGCGCCATCGACAATCGTCCGGGGCGCATCATCGCCCCCCATCGCGTCTACTGCGATGCGCATCGTCGAAGCAGGTGGCGAGATTCAGTCGGACCCGACCTGCCGGTCGGGCAGCGTCGGACTTGGCCGGCTACGGCTTCGCTAGACGTCCTCGACCTCACGCACCTGGCGCCCCTTGTAGAATCCGCAATGGGCGCACACCTGGTGCGGTGGTTTCGGTTCGTGACACTGCGGACACTCGCCGAGTGGCACACTGGGCAGCGCATCGTGCGCGCGGCGCTTGGACGTCCGTGACTTCGAGTGCCGGCGTTTCGGATTTGGCATATCTGCTCGTTCTGTGACGAGAGCCCGGGGCCCCCACGTATCAGTTCATCAGACCATCAGTCGGTCGGTCCGTTTTTCAACAGCGCCTTCAAGCCGGCCAGCCGCGGATCGTGCCAGGTCGTGTCGCAGTCGCACGAAGCCGCGTTCAGGTTGAGTCCACACGACGGACACAGGCCGCGGCACGCGTCCTGGCACAACGGCTTCATCGGCAGCGCCAGGTAGAACTGCTCACGCATCAGCAACCCGAGATCGATCACGTCATCCCGATAATACGCCGTGGTGAGGTCGTCAGGCTCGACCTCCCGTTCGCCCTCGCCCGCGTTCGCCGACTGGGCCACATAGAGCAGGTCGAACGCGCCGTCCACCGGGAGCGACAAACGATCCAGGCAGCGGCTGCACGCCAGCTCGAGCACCGTACGGACGCGACCCACGAGCCGGAACTCTGCGTCCTTCTGGCTGATGTCGAAGGCGAGCTCGACCGGAGCCGTCACCACGAAGTCCGTGTCGTCGGCCGCGAACAACGACGGCTCGTAGGTGCGCTCGAGGCGCTCGCTGTCCGTCGGAACCGTCGTCAGGTCTAACAGCATTCGACCGCACAGGCCACCGAATTGACGGCGGCACGAACCCTTAATGATAGCACAGGCCGACGCGGCGACCGGCGTTAGGGCGCTTATTCCACCCAGGGTTTCGGGATGTACAGTTCCTCGAACAACTGCACGGCAAAGCGATCCGTCATCCCCGCCAGGAAGTCCTGGGCGGCGGCATCCAGACCCTCGGCCTCAAGCGTCCGGTGGTCCAGGAACTCATCGGCACGCTCTCGAATCCTCTCCCACAAGCCACGGAGGATGCCCTCGGTCTTCTTGAACTCCCGCATGGCTGTGGGATTCTCGTAGACCGCCTCGAACAGGAACGCACGCAGGTCGAGGGTGGCACGGAGAATCTCTTCGCTCATGCGTATCTCGTGCAAGCCCTGGGAGAGCGTCTGCTCGACGACATCGGTCACCATGCGTCCGATGCGCTGCGAGGGTGAGGTCCCCAGGAGGGTCGTCAACGCCGACGGCAAGTCCTCCTCCTGCAACAGGCCCGCCCGGACGGCATCGTCGATGTCGTGATTGACGTAGGCAATAATGTCAGCGACTCGGGCCACCTGTCCCTCGAGTGTGGCTGCCCGGTGTTCGGGCGCGACCCCCACGGGCAGCCCCTCCTTGCCCTTCGAGTGCTTGGCGATCCCGTTACGCACCTCCCAGGTAAGGTTGAGCCCCTGGCCGTCGTTCTCTACGACATCGACGATTCGGAGGCTCTGCGCGTAGTGATTGAACCCGCCCGGAATCAGGACCTTGAGCACGCGCTCACCCGCGTGACCGAACGGGGTATGACCGAGATCGTGCCCCAGCGCGATCGCTTCGGTGAGGTCCTCGTTGAGCTGCAGCACCTTCGCCACGGTGCGTGCAATCTGAGACACCTCGAGGCTGTGCGTGAGCCGAGTCCGGTAGTGATCCCCAGGTGCGAAGAACACCTGCGTCTTGTGCTTCAGCCGGCGGAACGCCTTCGAGTGGATGATGCGGTCCCGGTCACGCTGGAACACCGGTCGAATCGGATCGTGCGGCTCCGGTCGGCGCCGCCCCTTCGACTCGGAACTCTTGCTGGCCTGTGGCGCCAGCATCGCATGCTCCCGGGCTTCTAGCTGCTCACGAAGATTCGACATCTGAAGACTCGCTGAGCGCGATTCCGCGCAACTGCCGCTACGTGTCGAGGACTCGCCGGGTGTCGATCCGGGCGAGGAAGCTCTCGCCATGCCCGAGCGGTCCGACACCAAACAACTCGGCCAGCGTCTGGCCGACATCAGCGAATGATTGGCGCGTGCCGAGATCGACACCCGCAGCCACACCGGGCCCCGTCACGAGGAGCGGCACATACTCGCGCGAGTGATCGGTGCTGGCGGTGGTCGGATCGTTTCCGTGGTCGGCCGTCAGGATGAGCAGATCCGAGGGACGCAGTCGAGGGACGAGCTCCGACAACCTGGCGTCGAAGCGTTCGAGGTTGGCGCCATAGCCTTCCGGATCATTCCGGTGTCCGTACGTCGTATCGAAATCCACGAGGTTTGCGAGCAGCAGGCCTCGCGGGGTGGTGGACATGCTCTCCTCGAGCGCGTCCATGACCTCGTCATCACTCCCGCCGTGCACCGACCGTGTGAAACCCCGGCCGGCGAACAGGTCGTCCACCTTGCCGAGCCCGATGACCGTCTCGCCAGCGGCCGTCAGCCGATCCAACAGGGTCTCTGCCAGCGGGGGTCGTGCGAAGTCCCGGCGGCGCGCCGTCCGCACGAACCCGCCCGGGTCGCCGACGAACGGCCGGGCGATCACCCGCCCGATACCCAGCCCTTCGCACATCACCTCGAACGCCACGGCGCACCAACGGTACAGCTCCGAGGGCGAGGTGACCGACTCGTGCGCGGCAATCTGAAACACGCTGTCAGCGGACGTGTAGACGATCGGTCGACCGGTTTCCAGATGCTCGGCGCCGAGCGCCTGGATAATCGTCGTGCCGGACGCCGCCCGGTTGCCGAGCGTCGATCGACCGATGCGCCGCTCGACTTCTCGAAGCGCGGTCTCCGGGAAGCCATCGGGAAACAGAGGAAACGGACGGTCGAGCACGACCCCCATCAGTTCCCAATGGCCGGTGACCGAATCCTTGCCGGGGGATCGCTCGACCATTCGACCGTAGGCCGCCAACGGCGAATCCAGCGGGGGCGGCCAGTCCAGCCGGGCGACCGAGCCGATTCCAAGAGTTCGGAGCATCGGAATTTGTAGCGCCCAGCGCTCGCTCACGTGCCCGAGCGTGTCGGACCCCTCGTCGCCGTACGCGGCCGCATCCGGCAGGGCACCGATGCCAACGCTGTCGAGCACGATCACGATCGCTCGCTCGAAGATCCCCGCCAACGTCCCCCTCGACGCTACTGTCGTGCGCACGGTATCCCTGGACAATCGGCCGGCGCCCACCATTCGGTGGCCGCCCGCTTCGACCGGGTCGGGCTGTGGCACGGTGTCTCCGAGGCGGTCGACCTCGGGCACGATCGCCGGCCGAGCGAGCCCGACGTCATCTAGAACGGGCCGGAAGCCCGACGGTCGGTGTGAGTCGGACAGGCAGCGCCGCCGTGACGTCGTCGACTGCCACGGCCTGCTCACCCGCCCGATCGAACCACTGTAGGTTAGGTTCTTTCTTGAACCAGATCAATTGTCGACGCGCGTACCGACAGTTCTCTCGCACGATCAGCTCCCGGGTCGAGACCTCATCGCGCACACCATCCAGATGCTCCAAGACTTGTCGGTACACAAGACCGCCAAACGGTTGAGCCGTCGCAGGAATGCCGCTCGCGAGAAGGTCGCGCACCTCGTCCAGGAGTCCGTCGGCGAACTGCCGGTCCACGCGTTGCGCCACCCGTTCGGCGATGGTGTCGCGCGGCAGTCGCAGGCCGATCGGCACGACGTCGTAGTCGTCGATGAGAGAGCGGGTGTCGGCGAAGTGATCCGTGAGGTTCCGGCCAGTCGCGCGATAGACCTCCAGGGCGCGAATCAGCCGCTTCTCGTCGCGCGGCTGGATCCGCCGCGCCGACGCCGGATCGACGCGCGCGACCATGCGATGCAGGCACGCGACGCCGCGGCGGAGCGCCACGTGCCGAAGCCGATCACGAAGCGCGGGGTCACGGCCTGGCCCCGGAAACAAGCCGCGGGTCAGCGCTCGGTAATACAGGCCGGTGCCGCCTACCAGGATCGGGAGTCGCCCCCGACCCGTGATGCCGCGGATCGCATCCGCCGCGTCGCGAGCAAACCTAGCAGCCGAGTACGATTCGAGCGGTCCGACAGCGTCGACCAGATGGTGCGGAATGCCCCGGCGGTCGGCCGCGGCCACCTTGTCGGTTCCGATGTCGAAGCCACGGTAGACGGCGGTCGAGTCACAGCTGACGACTTCACCGCCGTACCGCTCGGCCAGCGCGAGCCCAAGCGCACTCTTACCCGTAGCGGTCGGTCCCAGGATCGCGATGAGCACCGACCGGTGGGTGACACCCGGAGCGATCGCCTCGGTATGGATCATCGCCGTCCTATTCATGACCCGCCCAGCCAGCGAGCGGTGACGAGCGCGGCCGCAAGCGTGAGCAGCAACACCAGCCCGATCTGCTGCGTTCGCGTGGGTGTCGTCACCCCGTGCCTCGCAGCATTCGCCAGTCGTACCTACGTCGTCGCCGCGAACCGGACGTGCGTCGGCTCACTAGCGAGGGGGTGTCTCGTTGTAGTAGAACGTGACCGTGAAGAAGGCCTGGTCGGTTGGATACTCTGGCGGAAGCGGCTGCGTGGGGTTGGTGCTGGTGAGCGCGTTGAACGCGGAGTGATTGAACGCGTCAATCGTGGACGGGCGGACGACCGCCAGGTCCGAGATCGAACCATCCTTGTGCACGTTGAACGTCAGCACCACGTTCCCCTTCAAGACCATCGCGGCGTACGGGATGAACCAGTTCCGCTTGATCTGGGCAATGAACCGCCTGATCCAGGGACCGAACTCCACGCCCTTGGTGTCAAACTGGATCGACGGCCCGAACTGCCCGCCGCTCCCGCCGCGATTGTCGAACGACTCGGCACGGACGACCTGACTGAGATTCCGTAGCGCGTCGCCCAGGAGTCCGCCCCCGTCGTCCGCCTCGCCCTCCGCGCCGGTTCCGCTATCGGTCGGCGTCGGTCTCGCAAGCAACGCGTTCATGTCGGGGATCAGCGAAGCGAGGGCCTCGGGCTCCGGCTCGCCCGCCGTCGGATCGTCTTCGCCCGTCCCAGCGGCTGGCTCGGCACCAGGTCCTGCACCTCGAGCGACGATCTCGGGCTCCGGAGTTTCCTCGACTCGACTGCTCGAGTTCCCACGGGCGAAGGGCAAGCGGTTCGTCGGCTCCGGGCCAGTTTCCGGAGCTTGCGCGACGCGATCCTGGTCGGAAAGTTCCGCGATGGGCGGCGGTGCCGGAGCCGGGGTGTCGACCCGCGGCGCCACGAAGACGAATCGGCGGTTGTCTCGCTCCTGGGCCGCCTGTAACTCCACCAACTCTTGCTGCTCCTGCCTCGCCGTCTCCGCCCGGCGCTCCAGAATTTCCTGTACGAACGGCAACCGCGGGCCGAGGAGCACTGCCACGACGAGCAGCAAGTGCGCGATGATCGAGATCAGGATCCCTTCGCGAAGAGAGATCGCGCTCTCGAGCGGAGCGAGGTCAGGGTGCGAGTCCTGGAAGTCGATGTACATCAGGAACTTAAATCGATTATAGCATCACGAGCCGAGTACGCTGCACCGCACGTCACCCCTTCACGACGGCGGCCGAGGCTTGCGGGCCACGTACAGATAGACGATCCCGAGCGCGAGTTGGACGTGCCGAACCTCGGTGAAGCCAGCGTCCTCCAGCCGACGAGAGAACGCCTTTCCTGCGGGAAACGTGCCAACGGAGTCGGGCAAGTACGAGTAGGCCTGCCGATGGCTCGAGATCAGCGCCCCGATCCGCGGCAACACCTGGCGGAAGTACCAGAGATAGGCCGTTCGCAACCCAGGCGTTCGAGGCAAACCGAACTCCAGCACCGCAAGGCGGCCGCCGGGCCGAAGGACCCGAAGGACCTCTGCACAAGCGCCCTCGAGGCTCACGACGTTCCGAATGCCGAATCCGATGGTGACAGCATCGACCGCTTCGGATGACAGCGGGAGCGTCATGGCGTCGCCCTGAACCAGGGTCACCGGGCAGTGTCGTGCCTGCACCTTGCGAGACCCGACGCGCAGCATCTGGGCAGCGAAGTCGACTCCGATCACTCGTCGGGCACCCTGGCCGGCGCCGGATACGGCGGCAATGGCGAGGTCGCCAGTCCCGGTGCAGACGTCGAGCACCGTCTCGACGCCGGTCAGTTCGAGGGCCTGGACGGCACGACTTCGCCATCGACGGTCGAGCCCGGCACTGAGCAATCGATTGAGCAAGTCGTACCGCGCGGCGATCGCGTCGAACATGCCCGCGATGCGGTCGGGCGCCTTCGCCGCCAGCTCACGATCGACGACACGGACGGAATCGCAATCGGTCACGACCGGGGCTCAGTTCTTCCAGGCTGGGTAGAGCCGATGGGTGAATCCGAGGGCCGAGAGAATCTTCCCCGCCATGAAATCCGCGAGATCGTCGAGCGTCTTCGGTCCCTGGTAGAAGGCCGGCATGGCGGGGAGCATGACGGCACCCGCTTCGGCGCAGAGCACCATGTTACGGAGCTGCGGCAAACTCATCGGCGTCTCCCGCGGCACGATCACGAGTGGGCGTCGCTCCTTCAGCATGACGTCGGCCGCACGCTCCACGAGCGAGCGCGACAGTCCATGGGCGATGCCCGCCAGTGTCTTCATCGAACATGGGACGACCACCATGGCCTCGCAGTCATGGCTTCCGCTGGCGATGCCCGCGCCCAGGTCCCGGTTGCTGTGCACGATCAGCGAACCCCGCCGCATGGCGTCGCCGTACCGGGCGGCCAGGTAGTCGTCGAGCCGGTCGACTGACGCTTCATCACCCAGTTCCTCCTTGAGCAGCCGCCGGCCGTAGTCGCTCACCACGAGCTCGATGGTACAGCTTTGCTCCAGGAGCGCCGCCACCGTTCGCACGGCGAACAGCGCGCCACTCGCTCCGGTGATGGCGCAGGCGACGGTCCGTTGAGGCGCGTTCATGCTGTTCTATCCGCTCAGGAGGGTTGTCCTATCCGATGTAGAGTGAGACGGCGGTCACGACGAGGTACAGGATGCCCACGTACCCATTGAGATCGAAGGCCTGCTTGACCCGCGAGACATCGTTCGCTGTCACCAGGGACTGCTCGTACGCCAGCAACAAGCCGACGGAGACGACGGCGACGGGGTACAACGCACCGAGAGGCGTCACGACACCGAGGATGGCGAGGCTCGCGACGGTCACGACGTGTAGAGCCCGCGACAACCAGAGCGACGTGCGGATGCCGAACCTGACGGGCACCGACCGCAGTCCGTGGGCACGGTCGAACTCCAGGTCCTGACACGCGTAGAGGATATCGAAGCCACTCACCCACGCCCCGATCGCCAGACCGAGCAGCCACGGCTCCCATCCACCTCGTCCGCCCGCAGCCAGCCACCCGCCCACTGGCGCCACGGCCATCGCCAATCCGAGGAACAGCTGCGTGTAGGACGTATACCGCTTGGCCAGCGAATACCACAACACGATGAGCAAGGCCAGCGGCGACAACAGGAAACAGAGGGACCCAAGCTGGTAGGTGGACGCCACGAACGCGATCGACGCGACAACCACGAAGACGACGGCGGACGGTCGGGAAATCAAGCCTCGGGGGATCTCCCGGTTGGCGGTGCGTGGGTTGCGGCGATCGTAGTCCGCGTCGACGAGCCGGTTGAAGGCCATCGCCGCGCTGCGCGCCGTGACCATGGCGACCAGGATCCAGATCAGGCGGTCCCACGAGAAGGGGGTCTCTCGCCACGCGAGCAGGGCGCCGATGAGCGCGAACGGCAAGGCGAACACAGAGTGACTGAACCGAACGAACGAGGCATATCGTTGGAGCTGCTCCAGCATGGTTACCGCCGGTCCCCGGGGCCCTCGCGACGCGTGCGCTGATCGATCTCGACGTCGTCCAACCAGAATACCTGTTCCGGCTCGACTCCACGCACCAGGTATTCTTCCACATCCCGCTCCGACTCCGGAATCGAGACCGCGAGCAGACGACCACTCTTCCCCGGCTCGACGGTTCCGAACGCGTCGCCGAAGCCCAGCGCGCGGGCGCCTCGTCGGGTCGCGCTGTCGAGCAGTGTGCGGGCCGACACCGACGGGGCCAACTTCCGAAGCTCGGCCAGCTCGGCGAACAGATTCAGGTCCGGGCAACTCGCCAGGCTGTCGGTGCCGACCGCCACCGGTACGCCGGAGCGATAGAATCGCTCGATCGGCGGCGTCCCGGCGCCAGTCCAGGTGTTGCTGCGCGGACATGTCACGAGGGTCGCCCCCGCCCGGCCAAGCTTGACCAGCGCCGCCTCGGTCAGATGCACGCCGTGCGCGACGAGCAGCCCCGGAACCAGGAGGCCCACGCGTTCGAGGTAGTCGACTGGATCGCAGGCTGGGGCGGTCCACTCCGCATCCCACGCTCCGAGCTCCTCGAGCAGCTCACGCCACGGCCCGGTGCCGTTCGCGAGAAACTCGACCTCCGCGGCGGACTCGGCGAGATGCACCGCACAGGGCGTCCCGGGCGCCACGCCCGCCCCGATCGCCGACAACAGCGACGGCGATACCGAATAGGGTGCGTGGGCCGCCAGACTGACCCGAAGGCCCGGTGACAGCACCAGCTCGTCCAGTCGACGCTGGGCAGACCGGACGCGCCCGGCGTTCCCCGGAGCGAAGCCGATGAGCTCGTAGAAAACCCGCGCCGCTAGGCGACTGGCTCGGAGTGCGTCGACCGTCTCGAGCGAGTTGCTCACGTCGCCGACGAGGGCTGTGCCGGCGGCGACCGCCTCAACCATGGCCGTCTCGGGCGTCGCGACCGACTCCTCGGGGGCGGGGCCGCGCCGGCGCGCCATCAAGTCCCGGACCCAGTCCGGCATCGTCTGCGTAGGCGGTACCTGCCCACGCAGTGCGGACAACTCGAGGTGGGTGTGTGCGTTGACGAGCCCCGGCAGGATCGCGACGGCGCCCAGGTCGACCGTTCGCCCACGATCGACCGCTGGCTGGAGGCTGTGCACGCGCCCCCCCACGACGACGACCTCGCCGTTCCGGATAGGAGGCCGAGCGATGGGAAGGATCCAGCGGGCGCGGTAGCGAACGGCAGCGGGGCCCGGCTCGGCGACGGACCGACCGCTGCCGGCGAGTTCAGTCACGCGTCGCCGAGTCGGGCCCGTTTGCCCGGCCGGCTTCTGGCTGCGTATTGGCGCACGTCGGGTGCCTCGCCCGCCTCTCCGTGCGATCGCGAGACCGCTAGCTCCGTCATGCGCGGAATCTCACGCTCGTAACACAGCGGATCACCCACGAGGTCGTAGTGCATGTTGCGGCGCTTCGGCACGAAACCGGCATTCTGAATGTTTCGGACGATCTCGATCTCGTCCATGCAATAGCTGGCGCCCGCCGCGCGCACGACGTTCTCTTCGATCATCACGCTGCCCATGTCGTTGGCACCGAAGGCCAGGCTGAGCTGTCCGACCTTGCCGCCCTGTGTCACCCAGGAGGCCTGAAGGTTCTGGAAATTGTCCAGCACGAGCCGCGCGAGCGCGAGCGTCCGCAGATAGTCGACACCTGTGGCCTCGGCGCCCTCGAGCTCGGTGTTCTCCGGTTGATAGCTCCACGTGATGAAGGCGGTGAACCCACCGGTCTCGTCCTGAACTTCACGGAGGCGCAGCAGATGCTCGATCCGTTCGTCGTCGGTCTCCACACTGCCGTACATCATGGTCGCGGTGGTCCTGAGACCGGCGGCGTGCGCCTCGCGCATGACATCGAGCCACTCATCGGCAGTGGCCTTTCCGTCACAGTGGAGTTCGCGTCGAACACGGTCCACCAGGATCTCGGCCCCGCCCCCCGGGATGCTGTCGAGACCCGCCGCGATCAGCCGGTCGATGACCTCTCGAACCGGACGCCGCTCCATTCGCGAGATATGGATCACCTCTGGCGGAGACAGGGCATGCAGGCGGAACGCCGGATAGCGTTGCTTCACGGCCCTGAAGACGTCTTCGTACCAGGCAAGAGGCAGATCCGGATTGTGCCCCCCCTGCAGTAGCAATTGCTCGCCACCAACGGCACGCGCCTCGTCGATCTTCCGAAACAGCTCGTCGACGCCCAGGACGTAGCCTTCAGCCGAGCCGACCGGGCGATAGAACGCGCAGAACTTGCACTTGGCGACACAGACGTTCGTATAGTTGACGTTACGGTCAATGATGTAGGTGACGACTCCGTCGGGATGCTGTCGTGCGCGACTCTCGTCGGCAAGGGCAGCCAACAGCAGGGTCGGAGCCTCGCGATACAGTTGCAAGGCCTCGTCGCGGTCGAGCCGCACGCCCTGCCGAACCTCCTTCGCGATCCGATCGACGCTTACCATCGCATCACCCCAGCCGGCCCGTTCCGAGCCTGGACGGCCATCAGAAGAACGCCGGTATCCGGGAGGCCGAAATGACCTTAGCGTCAGCGGCCATCTCGTAGAATCGCATCAGGGCATTTCGCTTCAGCGGTTCCAACCCGTACTGGATGTGCTCGCGCAGGTAGTGCACAGCGACCGTCGCCCGCGACGCGTCGCGCCCCACGTACTCCCGCGCGATCGCCTCTGACTCGCCGACACCCCGGTCCCGCGCCGCGCCGAGCGCCGCGATGACCTCGTCCGACGCCGCCCCGGGGCGACCCGCCCAGAATGCCCAGACGAACGGTAGGCCGGTGAGATCAGTCCACTCGCTCCCGAGGTCGATCTTGCGCAAGCCCGCGGCTTCGTGGTCGGTGAAGAGCGCTTTGTCACCGATGAGTAGCGCGGCATCGCACGTCGCCAGCATAGCCTCCAAATCGGGAGCCATCGTCGTAAAGCTTGGCGCGATGCGGAAGCGGTCTGCGCACAACACCCGCACGAGAGCCGCCGACGTGCGAGAACTGCTGTCGAGCGCAATCGACCGGATGTCACTGGTCGCGCGCGTCGTGTAGAGCGCCACCGACGCGACCGGACCGTTGGAGGCGATCGATGCGCCCGGTACGATCAGATACTCGGGATCGGCGAACAACTCGATCGCGGGAATCATGCCAAGGTCGATGGCGCCCTCGTGGAGCAAGGTCGCGCAGGTCGAGGGCACGTCGAAGCGAATACTGAACAGGTCGGGCCGATCGGGCAAGCCCTGCACGAGCGGCCTCGCGTTCAGGTACCCGACGGCACCGAGTCGTATGGGCTTCGTCATGACATGAGTTCCGCGCGACCGTTCCGTTCGATCGGCTCCAGGGCCGCAACCTCTATGTTACGACGAAGCTCCGCGTGCGGCATCCGCCGCCGGCTCATCGGCGACGTGTCGCTCGGCACGACCGCGTCGATGTCGTCAGCGCCGAACGTCAGCGCGACCTGAGCCAGCTTGGGCCCATGGAGCGTCCAGTCGACCTGAATCGAGTCGACACCGGGGACCAGTAGTCTGGCGAGCGCCACCTGCCGTATGTCATCGTACCCCGTCGCCCCCTGTGCCTCGACGTGGCGGGGTAATGGCGCGAATCGTGGAATCTGACCGCCGTCTCGATGCAGCTCCATGAAGCGGTCGATCAGCGCCGGCCAGTCCTCGACCAGATCGTTCACGGTGACTCGCTCGACCGGCAAGCCGGCGGTCCGGGCGGCCTCGAACGAGCCTCGCGGATCGGCGAGGGCATCGATCGGCGCATCCGCCAGGCGCTCCAATCCGCTGTCTCGCAGCGCGACGAGCAAGTCGGCGAGCGAGCTCCCGGTGTGGCGGGAGAGGGTCTCGAGCGTTCCGAGCGAGAAACCCGAGACCGGGGTGCCACCCGCCGCGCGCGCGACCGCCTCGGTGTATCGCAAAAGGCGGTCGACGTCGTCGGCCTCACCCACGAGCCTCCACGCGCCGACGACCGGCAGAACGCCCGCTCCGGGCGTCTCCGCATCGAGGGGCATCTCGATCACCCGCACGAACGTGACGCGCCGCCCGAAGCGATGATCTCTCACGGCCTCGGACAGCATGCCAAGCGCGATGAGATCGCGACTGCCGACGATCTCGTGAGACTCGGCATCGGTCAGTGCTCCGCCGTCGGCGAGCCGAGCGACGACATCGAGTACGTCGAGGTTCATCTCAGCGTCGCCTCGACCGCACGAGCCGCGACACGTGGGCGTGTTCGACTCATCCGAGCAACCTGCCATTGGCCAGCGAGCGCTCGATGGCGCTCGAAATGCGTTCGGCGACGGCGAGCGCCCGACGCCCGTCGAAGGCGGTCACCACGGGCTGGCTGCCGGTCCGCACCGCCTTGACGAAGTCATTCACCACCCGCTTGAGCGGCTCCTCCTGGGAGACGGCCAGCTTGCCTCCCACGATCTGCGCGGGCTCATTGGCGACCCGAGCGATCTCCCACCGCTCGACCTCCTGAGCGGCACAGTCGATTGAGACGTAACTCTCGGGCTGGAAGAATCGTAGTTTCCGGACCCGCTCGTGGCTGATGCGGCTCGCCGTCAGGTTCACGATACAACCGGACGCGAACGTCAGGCGGGCGTTGGCGATGTCTACCCGGTCACACAGCACTGCGACGCCAACCGCCTCGAGGCTCACGATGTCCGAGCCGACGAGCGAGAGGACGACATCGATGTCGTGAATCATCAGATCGAAGACGACATCGATGTCGAGGCTTCTGGCAGGAAACGCGCCCAGGCGGTGCACCTCCACGAATCGAGGAACCGTCACGAGCGGCGCCGCGGCGACGACGGCCGGATTGTGCCGCTCGGTGTGGCCCACGGCCACCACGGCCCCACTGGCGGCCGCGGCCGCAATCAACCTGTCGGCCTCGGCCACCGACGCCGTCAGCGGCTTCTCGACCAGGACCGCCGTGCCGTGCTCGAGGAATGGCAGGGCCACCTCGAGGTGGGCCCGAGTCGGCACCGCCACCGTCACGGCATCGACCTCGCCGAGCAACGCCGACGCCTCGATGTGCCCCGGCACCCCACAGGCCGCGCCCACCTCCCCAGCTCGGTCGGGATCGGTGTCCACGACGCCGACCAGCTCGACCCCGTCGAGCTCTGACAGGATACGGGCATGATGCTGCCCGAGATGCCCGACCCCGACCACTCCGACGCGCATCGGCGACGCCGTCACCGCGCTTCTCCGGGGCCGGGCGGTCGACCGATCACCGAGATCCCCGCCTCGTTGGCCGAGGCGACCACCCGAGCACCATCCAGCAGCAGCGTGCGACCTGCGTCGATCGACAGCGCCGACGCGGCCACTGCGCGCATGGCCTCGATGGTCGCTTCGCCGACAACCGGCACGTCGAACCGCATATCCTGATTCGGTTTGGCCACCTTGATCACACGGATGCCAGGCCCGGCCAACTGGCCGCCACGCCTGATGACCTCGTCGGTTCCCTCCATCGCCTCCACCGCAACGACCGCCTGATCCTTCACCACGATCGTCTGACCGACATCCAGGCCGGCTATGGCGTCGGCCATTCGATAGCCGAACGCGAAGTCCTCGAGTTCTTCGGCGTCGGGCGCTCTCTCGCTGAGCGTACCGCTCGTCGCCAGCAGAGGACGTAGAAACGTCGTCGAATCGATGAGTGTCACGCCGTGGTCCTTCAACACGTCGGCCAACGCCGAGATGAGCCGGTCGGTGCTCTTCGACCGGAGCTTGGTCAGGACAGACAGCAGGGTGAGGTCCGGGACGATCCCGGAGAACAGCTTCGTGTGCTTCACCTGTCCTGCCATCATCGCCTGGCTGACACCCCCTTCTCGAAGGATAGCGATGCACTTGCCGAGCTGGCCGAGCGAGATCCACTGGACCGAGCTGCCTGGAAGCTCGGCCACCCGGGCCTCGATCTCAGACGACGTCTCCTCGCGGATTGCCACGACGGTCAACGCCTGCCCAAGGCTGCGCGCCGCGTCGATGACGAGGAGCGGGAACGAGCCGTTGCCGGCGATCAGGCCGATGCGAGACATGGTCGTGGCGATGGAGGCAGCGCGATCGCCGTTCCTGCCGCTGACTCGAGCGCGGTCAGGCGTCGACGCCCGGTCGAAACGCGAGCGGCCCCTTAGTCGTCGGTGGCGGCGTCACCTGCGTGACGCGCGGACCGACGGAGCGTGACGCCCCGCTTCGACGTTCGAATGAAGTCGACGAGGTACCGCACCTCGTCGCAGTGCAACGCCGGATCCTGCTCGATCCGCTCCAGCGCCCTGGTCGTGTTCAGCTTCGATTGCAGCAGGTACCGATGCGCGCCCCTGAGCTTCGCGATCACCGCCGGCGCGAAGCCACGCCGCTGGAGTCCGATCGTATTCAATCCGAAGATTCGCGCCCGATTCCCGACGACCTTGGCGAAGGGCAGCGCGTCCTTGGTGACCACCGAGTAGCCGCCGATGAACGCATGTCGCCCGACACGGCAGTACTGGTGCACTCCGGACGATGCTCCGATGGTGGCGTAGTCCTCCACGTCGACGTGGCCCGCGAGCGTCGCCGAGTTGGCGAAGATCGTGCTGTTCGCGATCCGACAGTCGTGCGCGACGTGCGCGTACGCCATGAACACGTTATCGTTGCCAATCGTCGTGGTGCCGCCGCCACCGGCCGTGCCGCGGTTGATCGTAACGAACTCCCGGAAGACGTTCCGATGACCGATCGTCAGGGACGTCTGCTCACCGCGGAACTTCAGGTCCTGAGGTACGAGACCGATTGAGGCAAACGGAAACACCTGGTTGTCGTCGCCAAGGGTGGTCCATCCATCGATCACCGTGGACGCGCCGATCTGACAGCGCCGACCGATACGCACGTTGGCCCCGATCGTCGCGTAGGGTCCCACGACGGTCCCCTCGCCGAGTTGGGCCTCGGGGTGGACCCGCGCGCTCGAGTCGATCTGTGCGACGTCTCGCACGACCGCCATGACGAGCTGGGCCTCCGCCACCACGTGGTCGGCGACCTGCGCTCGGGCGGCAACCAGCGCCAGCGGGCCGCGTCGGCGCCCGAGCGTCACCTCGAGCTGCAGACGGTCTCCTGGCACCACCTGACGACGGAACTTCGCGTCGTTCACGGCCCGCAGGTACGTTCGAGCGCCCGGGCTGTCACCCTCGGCGGACTGCAGCAGAAGGATCGTGGCCAGCTGACCGAAGGCTTCGACTATGAGCACGCCTGGCATCAAGGGCGCGCCAGGAAAGTGCCCCTGGAAGAACTCCTCGTTGACCGTCACGTTCTTCACCGCGACCGCCCGGCGGCCCGGCTCATGGTCGACGATTCGATCGACGAGGAGCGACGGGTATCGATAGGTCAACCGCTCGAGCAGGAGCGGGATGTCGATCGACACCGGGTCTTTCTGCGCAGACACAGCCATCGAGCCGGTCGGCACCTCCGAGCGCTGCATGCTCGGAGCCGTCGGCGGCCCTGTCGCGGTCATGAGTGGCGCGCCGTGTGGCTAGAGCTGCGGCGGTGCCGCCGCTGTGCCCGAGGAGGTGGCAGGTGCCGCCGGATTCGCCTCGTCGAACTCCGAGATGACGTCCTCCGTGATATCAAGACCTGGATCGGCCCAGACGAGTCCAGCGTCCTGTTGGCTGAAGACCATGTGCAGCGCCTTCTCGGAGGACACCTTCTGGATCACGGGCAGCAGTCGACGCTGGAAGTCGTTCTGGAGTTCCTCTTGTAGGTCTCGGACCTCAGTTTGAGCGTCCTGCGTGAAGCGCTGGATGTCGACCTGGATGCGCTCGATCTCGCGCTCCAGCTGAGAGCGCGCCGCGTCGCTCAGCACGCTGCCGCTCTGCTGCAGCTTCTGCTGGGCGGCCTGGATCTGCGTGTTCTTGGCGGCAAGTTCGTTCACTTTCTGCTCGTTCAAGGCCTGGACGCGATCGCTCGACACCCTGCCCTGCTCGGTTTCGTTCGCGATCCGCTGCACGTTGATGAACGCCACCTTGGCCTCCTGCGGAAACGGGCGCGGCGGCTGGGCGACAGCCTGCGGCGCAGGCGCAGGGGCGGGGGCGGGCGGCGGGGCGGGCTCAGTTTGGGCGGCGGCGGCGCCCGGCAGCAACAGGCTCGTGGCCACCGCAAGAAGGATCGCTCTCATTGCTTCGATGTCCCTTTCATGAAGACGCGTGCGAACGGTTCGACGATGACGAATGCGGGCCTGGACTGACGCCTCGGCCTGCACCCATGTGACGGACTAGAAGCTCGTGCCTACGGCAAACCGGAACGTGAAGGCCTTGGCCGGCTGGAAACGATTGTCCAGCACGCCCTCCCGCTGTGGATTGTAGGCCATGATCAGCCTGAACGGTACGTTCATCACCGGCATCAGGAATCGAACCTCGGCACCGGTCGAGGTCTTGAATTCGCTGGACGTGAAGTCCTGGCCCAAGTCGCGCACCTGGCCCGCATCGTAAAACATGATCAGGCGAACCGGCCCGCCAACCGAGATCAGATACTCCGCGTTGAACAGCAGGCTCTTGTTGCCACCGAGCACCAGTCCGGTTACCGGATCGCGCGGACCGACGGAGCGGAGATCGAAGCCCCGCATGCTGTACTCGCCGCCCAGGAACAATCGCTCGAAGATGGGCAGCGTCGTCGTGCTACCCAGCGGGGCAATGTACTCGCCCATCACGCGGAAGCCGAAGCTGGTTCGGCGCGTGTGCGGAATGAACCAGATGAACTCTCCACGGGGGTTGTAGAAATTCGTGTTTCCGCCCACGCCGGCATAGTCCATCGACAGCGACAGTCGCTTGCCGTTCGTCGGAAAAATCGGATGGTCGACCGTATTGTGCACGAAGCTCGGCGCGATCTTGCTGACCGTGCGCCGACCGTCCTGGCCGATCAACAGCGAGTCGGCCAGAAAGGGATTCCCGGCCAGGACCCGCGGATCCAGGAAGAGCTCGTTCAGCTCGTCGACGTGCACCTTCTCGTAGCTGTAGCGGAAGAAGACGCGTGAGAAGGCGGCCACCGGGAGGCCCAAGACGGCCTGGCCGCCGGTCGAGCCCTGCGTGAACTGTCCCGGGAACCTGAACTCGCGGTTGTACACGTCGAAGCCCATCGTGATGGCGCGATCGAACATGAACGGCTCGGAGAACGAGAACTGGTAGTTCTTCGACCTCGACCCGGCCTGGATCGTGACCCCGAAGGTCTCGCCCTTGCCCATGAAGTTGGCCGTCTGAAACGCCAATGTCCCGAAGAATCCGTCGAACTGGGACACGCCGGCTCCGAACGTGATCTGGTTGCGGTTCTGTTCGACCAGGTCGAGACCCACCTCGACTTGCCCGTCGACCCCCTCCGTCTTCTCGACCTCGATCTGTTCCGGGTCGAGGGCCTGGAAGTAGCCGAGCTGGTTGATCCGGAGGACGCTTCGCTCGAGCGCCTTCGTGTTGAAGACCCCGCCCTCGAACACACGCATTTCGCGGCGAATCACGTTGTCGTGGGTCGTCGTGTTGCCCCGGAACGTGATCTTGCTGACGAAATACTGCTCACCCTCCTGGAACCGCATCGTGACATCGACCGTCGGCGGCTCACCGACGGGCCGGGTCTCTCCCTGCTCCTCCGCGATGAGGTCGCGCGGCGCCAGGTCCGGAAAGCCGGTAAATTCGAAATAGCCCCCAGAGCCGTACAGCTCCTGCGCCAGCTCGAGTCCCTTCCGGATGTGCTTCTCCTCGTAGTGATCCCCAGATTTGAGCTTGAACATCCGGTGCAGCACGTCCTCGTTGACGACCGTGTTGCCATCGAACTCCAGATTCCCGAGGATGTAGCGTGAGCCCTCCTCCACCGGTATGCGCAGCTGTACCCAGCGCGTCTCGCCGTCGTCGGAGTCGTCGAGGAACTTCAGCTCCGGCTGGCCGACCTGCACCGCCACGTACCCCTTGTTCCGGTAGTGCTCGATGACGCGTTCGGCGTCCTCCTCGAACGCCGTCTCCTGGTAGGTGCCGCGCCCGGTCAAGAACGAGAGCCACCAGTGCTCCTTGGTGTTCTTCATCTTCCGCTTGAGCGCGCCGTCGCCAATCGCCTCGTTGCCGACGAACTCGATGTCGCGCACCTTGACCTTCGGCCCGTCGACGATGTCGAAAATGAGTGTCACGAGCTTCGGACCACCGGGCACGGGCTTGATCTGGTGGGACACCTCGGCAAACTCGTAGCCCTTCTCCGCCAACATCTCGCGCAGGGTGCCCTCCACGCGACGGATGAGCCCGGGATCGACAAACGCGTCGAGCCGCATCTGCGTTTCGTCCTCGGTCAGGCGCTCGTCGATCTTCGACCGATCCAGCTCCTCCGACCCGGTGAAGCTCACGAGTCGAATGCGCTCCCGCTCCTCGAGGTTGTAGATGATGTGCTTGCCGACGACCCCGTTGTCGTACGGCGTGTCCCTGACCTCGATGCTGAGGTCGTCGAGAAAGCTGGTCGCCCACAGCCGCTGGAAGTCGTCGAGCACGGATTGCTCGTCGTACGGCGTCCAGACGCCGTCCGACGGCCGACTGGGCCTGGTCTGGATGTAGTAGAGGTAGGTCTGAGGCTCCACCAGCGACACGTTCCCCTGCGCCGGGAAGGCGACCTGGATCGTCCGCACCAGCGCGGGCGACCCTGGTGGCGGCAAGCGGCTCGTCGGCGTCGTCGGTTGAGCCGGCGCGGCCTGCGCGACCGCCGGAGCCGGATCGGCCGCCGCGACCATCGCGATTATCGCTATCAAGAGCATCCGCATCACAGCCTGCCTTCCGGTGCGGCCGTTCGGGGCGTCGCGCCCGTGCCGCATAGTCACGAGTCCTCTATACCTGTTGGACGTCGACCGCCAGCGGACGGCCGGTTCCCGCCTCATCGGCAACCCGGTAGGACAGGACTCCATCCTCGAGGTAAATCTCGATGTCACCGCCGTGGAGCCGCCCCCGAATGAGCTCCTCCGACAGCGGGTCCTCGACGTAGCGCTGGATCGCTCGGCGCAGAGGCCGCGCGCCATACGAGCGGTCCTTGCACGTCTGCTCGATCACCCAGTCCACGACGTCCGGCGTCAAGCCGATGCGCATCTGGCGGTCGAGCAGGTTCTCGTTCAGCCGGTCGACCAGCAACCGCGTGATCTGCTGCAGGTCTTTATGGGTGAGCGCCTCGAACACGATGATCTCGTCAATCCGGTTGATGAACTCTGGATTGAAGGTTCGCTTGACCTCGCCCAGCACCATGTCGGAGACGCTCTTGTCGACCTGTCGGATATCGGCGGCTTGGAAGCCGAGCGACGCCCTCTTCTGAATGTAGCGCGCCCCGATGTTCGAGGTCATGATGATGATCGTGTTCTTGAAGTTGACTCGATTACCGAGCCCGTCGGTCAAGTGCCCATCCTCGAAGACCTGCAGCAGGATATTGAACAGGTCCGGATGCGCCTTCTCGATCTCATCGAGGAGGATCACGGAATAGGGACTGCGCTTGACCTTCTCGGTGAGCTGCCCACCCTCCTCGTGTCCGACGTAGCCCGGGGGTGACCCGATCAGCTTGGAGACGGAGTGCTTCTCCATGTACTCGGACATGTCGAAGCGGATCAGCATCGAATCCGACCCGAAGAGGAAATTGGCCAACGCGCGGGCCAACTCGGTCTTGCCGACCCCTGTCGGCCCCAAGAAGACGAAGCTGCCCACCGGCCGGTTGGGCGACTTCAAGCCGGCGCGCGAGCGTCGGATCGCGCGAGCGAGCGCCGAAATCGCCTGCTCCTGGCTCACGATCCGATTGTGAATCTCCTCCTCCATACGTAGCAGCTTATCGCTCTCGTCCTGATTGATGGACGTGATCGGCACTCCGGTCCACTTCGACACGACCTCGTCGATGTCCTGCTTGCCGACGACGATACGCCGTGCGTTCGACTTGACGTCGAATTTTTCCCGGACGCACTGGAGGTTTTCGCGAGCCATGACCTCCTGCTCACGGTAGAACTGGGCCTTCTCGAAGTCCTTCTGCGAGACCGCGCTCTCCATCTGCTCGACGGCGACCCGGATGCTGCGATTGATCGCTCCGAACTCGTCGCTGTAGCCGGCGTCGCGGAGCTTGGCCCGCGCACCGGCCTCGTCGACCAGGTCGATCGCCTTGTCCGGGAGGAAGCGATCGGTGATGTACCGGCTCGACTGATACACGGCCGCCTCGACCGCCTCGGGGGTGAACTCCACGTGATGGAACGACTCGTACCGATCCTTCACACCCTGCAGGATCACGATCGTCTCACTCTCGCTCGGCGGGTCCACCTTGATGGCCTGGAACCGACGCTCGAGCGACCGATCCTTTTCGATGTACTTGCGGTACTCCGCCGGGGTCGTGGCGCCGATGCAACGAATCTCGCCGCGGGAGAGGGCCGGCTTCAAGATATTGGCCGCGTCGAGGGAGCCCTCCGCCGACCCGGCACCCACGAGGGTGTGAAGCTCATCGATGAACACGATCACGTTCGGGTTCTCGGTCAGCTCCTTCATGATCGCCTTGAGCCGCTCCTCGAACTGCCCGCGATACTTGGTGCCCGCGACGATGAGTGAGATGTCGAGTGCCAGGACCCGCTTGTCCGCCAAGAAGTGCGGTACATCGCCGCAGACGATGCGCTGGCCAAGTCCCTCGACGATCGCGGTCTTCCCCACGCCCGGCTCACCAATCAGGACGGCATTGTTCTTGGTGCGGCGGCACAACACCTGCTGAACGCGCTCGAGTTCCGCCATCCGGCCGACCAGCGGATCGAGCTGGTTCTTCAGCGCCGCGTCGGTCAAGTCCCGACTGAACTCGGCCAGCAGGGGCGTCTCCTTGACGCGGGTCATCGTCGTCTTCTCGTTGAGCAGCGACACGATGTCGTCGCGAACCGATGCCAGCCGCATCCCCTTCTCCATCAGGATCGAGGCGGCGATCGACGGTTCCTCGCGGAGCAGGCCGAGCAGCAGGTGCTCGGTGCCGATGTAGTTGTGCAGCAAGCGGTCCGCTTCCTCCGCCGCGAACTGCAAGACACGCTTCGTCTCGGCGCTGAAGGGAATCTCCACGGAGGTCGAGACCTTCTCGCGGAAGACCGTGCGACCCTCGATCTCCTTCCGGATGTGCTCGAGCGACAGGTGCGACCTGGCGAAGATCCGGCTGGTGAGCCCCTTGCCCTCGCGAATCAGACCGAGGAGCAAGTGCTCCGTCTCGATCGAGACACTCCCGAGCTGACTGGCCTCGTACCGAGCGAAAAAGAGCACTCGTCGGGCTCGTTCTGTATAGCGTTCGAACATCCGGCCTTCCTCACCGAGGTGACGCGTCGTGGCTGCAGCGCGGAATCCTGCCAGCATTATAGCAAAGTCGACCGTTGGTGAGCGCACCACCGGCGGCTAACTGTCTGCAGTTGCACGGGTTGACGACCGGAGACCGACACCTAGACCAGCCGGCCGGCGGTCAGTTCCAGGGTCCGATCGCAGGCAGCCGCGAGCCGAGGGTTGTGAGTCGCGATGACCGAGGTGAGACCGTACGAGGCGTGCATCTCCCGAAGCAGCGCGTGAAGGATCTCGGCAGTCGACTCGTCCAGATCACCCGTCGGTTCGTCGGCCAGCAGCAGCGAGGGCCGCATGACCAGGGCGCGCGCGATGGCCACACGCTGCTGCTCGCCGCCCGACAGCATGCCGGGCCGATGGGTCATCCGGTCGCCCAACCCCACCCGCTGCAGCAACGCCTCCGCCTTCGGTCGTGCCTCGGGGACGGCGACGCGCGCGATCCGCAGCGGCATCTCGGCGTTCTCCCGAGCGTCGAACTCCGGCAACAGATGGTGAAACTGGAACACGAACCCGACTTGGCGGTTCCTAAACGCGACGCGCTCGGGGTCGCTCAAATCGTCGAGCGAGGCGTCCCCGATGCGAATCGTGCCGACCTCTGCCCGATCGAGGCCGCCCAGCAGGTGCAGCAGCGTGCTCTTTCCGACCCCCGAGGCTCCCATGACGGCGACCATTTCCCCCTTCGCGACCACAAGGTCAAGCTCGTGGAGCACGCGCAGGGTGCGAGGTCCGACCCGATACGATTTCGTGAGACCGTTCACCTCCAGGAATGCCATGGCGGCGGATCACTCGTAGCGAAGCGCTTGAACCGGGTCGAGCCGTGCCGCCTGCCGCGACGGGTAGATCGTCGCCACGAAGCAGACCATGACGGCCGACACCACGACCACCGTGAAGTCGAGTGGGAGCACCGTGAACGGCACGTGGGACACCTGGTAGACGTCCATCGGGATTCGTACGAGCTGATACCGGTCGAGGACGGTCGAGAGGCCGTAGCCACCCAGGGCGCCCACGGTCGTGCCGATGAAGCCGATGATGAGGCCCTGGAGCATGAAGATCCCGGTGACGCTTCGAGCGGAGGCGCCCATGGTCTTGAGGATGGCAATGTCTCGACTCTTCTCCATCACGAGCAAGATCAGGGAGGCGATGATGTTCAGCGCCGCCACCATCACGATGAGCCCGATCGTGATCGAGATGGCCATCTTCTCCAGCGACAACGCGGAGAACAGGGCGCGATTCATGTCGGCCCAATCCTGCGTCAGGTAGTCTGGACCAAGCAATGTCGTGACGCTCTGGGCAACCTGCGGAGCTCGGTAGAGATCGGCCACGCGCAGCTGCATGAAGTCGACGCGGTCCTTGCCGAGCAGCCGTTGACCGACGTCGAGCGACACGAAGCCGTAGGCGGCATCGAATTCGTGGAGCCCGAGGCTGAAGATACCGGCGATCTCGAGTCGCCGTGGGCGCGGCATCAGACCCATGGGCGACAACGTGCCATGGGGTGTCAGGACGGTGACGCGATCGCCGACGAACGCGCCGAGCTGCGTGGCGAGCACCTGACCGATCACGATCCGATCGAGACCCGTCTCGACCTCGGCGAGCGCCTCGAAGCTGCCGGATCGGAGTGCCCCGGCAATCTCGGTCACCTCGGGCTCCAGCGCCGGGTCGATCCCCTTGATCGTGATGAACGCCTCGCCGCCGCCCGCACTGATGAGTGCCTTCCCGAGAATGGCCGGTGCGGCGCCCAGGACATCCGGCACCTCTCGAAGACGGCGAGCCTCGGCCTGGTAGTCGGCGATGCCGCCCTCGCCGAGCTTCCAGACGTACGCGTGCGCGGCCGCACCCACGATGCGGTCCCGCATCTCCCGCTGCAGGCCCGTCATCAGCGCGAGCGCCACCACGAGTGCCATCACGCCAACCGCCACCCCGACGATCGAGACGAGTGAAATGAGCGAGATGAATGCCTGCTTGCGGCGCGCCAGCAGGTACCGAAGCGAGACGTGCAACTCGAAAGGGAGGTTCATAGCGTGCAGTCATCGGCCGACTCGCCGCGGCCGGTTCGACAGCCGAGCGCGCCGACGTCTCAGTCGTGCTTCGGTCGCATCAGAGGAAACAGGATCACGTCGCGAATGGACTCGCTGTTGGTCAAGAGCATGACCAGCCGGTCGATCCCGACCCCCTCGCCACCCGTGGGGGGCAAGCCGTACTCCAGCGCCCGAACGTAGTCCTCATCCATCACGTGCGCCTCCACGTCGCCACGCTCGCGGCTCTCGAGCTGACTCGAAAACCGGCGCCGCTGCTCGACCGGGTCGTTGAGCTCGCTGAAGCCGTTGGCGATTTCGAGACCGCCGACGAAGAGTTCGAACCGCTCGACGGTGTCGGGGTCATCCGCGCGCTGCTTCGACAGCGGCGAGACCTCGGTCGGAAAGTCATGCACGAAGGTCGGCTGCACCAGCGACGGCTCGACCAAGTGCTCGAACAGTTCGGTGGTGATCTTTCCCGGCCCGTGATCGGCCGACACGGGGATCTCGAGCGAGTCGGCCAGCCTGGCGACGATGGATCGATCGCGCAGATCGTCCTCTGACACTTCAGCATCCAGCCGGGCGCTCGCCGCTCGCGCCACGGCGGCTCGCAGGGCGAGTCGGACAAACGGTGTCTTCATCGAAATCCGATGCGCTCCGTAGTCGAACTCGTCTCCGCCCAGCGTGCGCTGGACGACCTCGACGAGCATCGTCTCGGTCAACCGCATCACGTCCTCGTAATCCTGATACGCCGCGTAGAACTCCAGCATCGTGAACTCGGGATTGTGCTGTGTAGAGATTCCCTCGTTCCTGAAGTTTCGATTGATTTCGTATACCCGCTCGATGCCGCCGACCACGAGCCGCTTCAGATACAGCTCCGGTGCGATGCGAAGGAACAGCCGCTGGTCGAGCGCGTTGTGGTGTGTGACGAACGGCCGAGCCAGTGCGCCTCCGGCCACTTGATGCATCATCGGAGTCTCGACCTCCAAGTAGCCGTGCCGATCGAGAAACGCGCGCAGGCCAGCGATGATGTCTCGGCGCACCTCGAACACCCGCCTGACGTCGGGGTTCATGACGAGATCCAGGTAGCGCTGCCGGTACCTGAGCTCGATGTCGGTGAGACCGTGCCACTTCTCCGGGAGCGGGACGAGACACTTGACGAGAAACTCGAGATGCGAGGCCCAGATCGTCAACTCACCCGTTCTCGTACGGAACAGGTGCCCCTCGACGCCAAGAAAGTCGCCGAAGTCGAGTCGCTGGTGGATCTGGAAGCTGCGCTCCGACACCGCGTCCTTCCTGACGTACACCTGAATCCGACGACGGCCGTCGCTGATCACGAGGAAATTCGCCTTGCCGAAACTGCGAATGGCCACCACGCGACCGCTCGTCCGCGTCTCGGTTCGCTCCGCCTCCAGCTCGTCGTGCGAGCGTTCGGCGTGTGCGACCACGAGCGCCTCCACCGTATCGGTCCGCTCGAACCGATGCGGGTACGGCTGCACGCCGAGGCGAACCAGGGCCTCCAGATTCGCTCGACGTTGTGTCAGCTGATCGGACTCTTGAGTCATCGCGACGGGCGCACCTCATTCGACGGCGAGTCCAGCGCCACGCGGCGCTGGATCGCATCCAGGTTCCCGTTGACGAACTTCACGGCCTCCTCGGTCGAGAAGGTTCGCGCGAGCTCCAACGCCTCGTCGATGACCACATTGGGCGGGGTGTCTGGTACGTGCAGCAATTCCTGCACCGCCAGCCGCATCACGAGGCGATCGACGGTCGCCATGCGCTCCAACCGCCAGTGCTCGGCAGAATCGACGATCAGCTGATCGATCGCCTCGAGATTCGCGACCACGCCACGTGCGAGGGCGTTGGCGAACCCACGGTCTCGCTCGGGTAGCTCTGATCCGTGGTGCACCCAGTAGGACTCGACCGCCGTCTCCAGCTCATCCTTGCCGATCTCCCACTGGTACAGTATTTGGACAGCCGCCTCACGTGCCTGGTGGCGCCGCTCGCGACGTCCGCCGCCGCGAGTCACGTGCCGACCTCCGCGCCGGCGGAACCGCCAATGGACCGAAGGGCAACAGCCAGTTCCACGGCGGCAGTGGCAGCCTCCCAGCCCTTGTTGGTGGATCCGGCGCCGGCTCTCGCCAGCGCCTCCTCCGCCGAGTTCGTCGTGAGCACGCCGAACGTCATCGGGATCGCCATCGTCGTAGCGACATGGGTGATGCCGTGGGCGACGGCCGAGGCGATGTAGTCGAAATGCGGCGTCTCGCCTCGAATGAGGCACCCGAGACAGACGACCGCATCGACGCGTCCGGTGGCGGCAAGCGCTCGTGCCGCCTGAGGAATCTCGAAGGCCCCGGGCACTGTCACGGTGCTCACGCCACGCGCATCCACCCCCAACGCTGAGAGCGCCTCGAGCGCACCAGCTCGGAGCCGGTCCGTCACGAACTCGTGGTACCGCGACACGATGAGCGCCACACGCAGATCGCGCCCCACGGCCGAGCCGTCGACTGTCGGCATCTCCTCCTCATTCGGCGGCCGAGACGACACCCGGCTCGCGCCATGAACCCTGCGAGTCACTTGCCCTGGAACTGAGGCTTGCGCTTCTCGAGAAAGGCGGCCGTCCCTTCACGCATGTCATCGGTGGAGGCGATCAGACCGAACAGCGTCGCCTCGTGGCGGCACGCGTGCCCGAAGGGCATATCGAGCCCGCGGCTCACTGCCTCGATCGCGTACCGCACGGCGATCGGCGCCTTCGACGCGAGGTCGCGCGCAAGCGCCTGTGCTTCGCTCATGAGGTCGGCGGCCGGAACCACCCGATTGACCAGGCCGATGGCGTACGCTTCAGTGGCCGCAATCTGGCGCCCTGTCAGGATCAGCTCCATCGCTCGCGTCTTGCCGATCAACCGCGACAGTCGCTGGGTGCCTGCGTATCCAGGAATCAGGCCGAGATTGATCTCCGGTTGACCGAGCTTGGCGGTGTCGGCAGCCAGCCGCAGCGTGCACGCCATCGCCAGCTCGCAACCGCCGCCGAGAGCAAATCCGTTAATCGCCGCGATCACCGGCTTCCCCATCGTCTCGATCAGATCGAGTACGCGCTGCCCACGCTGTGCATGCTCGGTGCCGGAGGTCGGCGTCTGGACGGCCAATTCCTTGATGTCAGCCCCTGCGACGAACGCGCGATCGCCCGCGCCGGTAATGATGAGACACCGGATCGCGGCATCGTCGCGAAGCGAGATCACGGCGTCCCGAAGCCCGTCCATCACCTCTCGGTTGAGCGCATTCAGGGTCTTCGGACGGTTGATCGTGATGGTCGCGATCGGACCGTCGGTGTCGATGATCAGTAGATCGGCAGACATGCGTTCACTCGAACCGGGAGTTCAGTTGGCAGGACTCGATCACGACGGCCGAGAGCCGCGTACGTGCCTGATTATACCGCACGTCCAGGCCAGGCCGGTCGCGAGGCACGCGCCGGCGGCATCGGCCACGACGTCGGCCCACTCGGCCGTCCGGTCCGGGACCAACGACTGATGCCACTCGTCCACGGCGCCGTACACGGCGGCGATCGCGACGGCCAGCAGGACGGCGCGGATCGTCACCCCGCGCCATTCGGCTGCGGCCAGCGCTCGCAGGAGCAGCAGCCCGAGCAGGCCGTAGACGCCCCCATGCACCGCCTTGTCGGATACCACGGGCGGCGCCACCACCACGGCCTGCGAGGATGAGACGAAGATCGCGGCCATGAGACCCACCGGGGGCGTCCAGAGCCACGTCGCTCGACGGGCACGATTCATCTGACGTGATGGCATGTCGGTGCGTCGCGCGCCGCGGGCTCGCCCCGGGGGACGTTCACAGCGGGAGCGGATACATGAGCCAGCCGATCAGGAAGGTGGACCCGAGGAAGCCGGCGATCATCATCAGCGCGAGGCGGACCTGGGCGACAGGCTCGTCACGCAGCAGGGTCGCAAACACGGCGGAGACCCCGACCGTGAAGACGACAAGCAGCAGGAAGTGGCTGGCCATCGACGACTACTTGCGCCCGACCGCCACGTCATAGGCATCGACCACGACGAGCAGGTTGAGCAAGCCCGCGACGATGAGATACGTGTTGGCGTACTCGTACGTCACCGCGGTGACCGTACCGGCGCCGGCACCGACCAGCCGCGCCAGGAAATAGATCCCGCCGATGCCGAACTCTGCCACGGCGGCGAGCGCGACCAGCGGCTGGGACGGTACGACCGGGAACAGACGCCCTTCGAGTAACAGTCCGAGCACGAACATCACGGGCAACACCGCCACGAAAACCACGCCCTTCTGCCAACGCCCGAGCCACAGGTGTCCGGCACCGGGCATCAGCCAAGCGACGAGGCACACCAGGGTCGGGTTTCGAGCGTCCATTTGCGCGTCACCCCGGCACCGAGAGCGGGCCACCCCGGGCGGTGCGCCAAGGGCATCACGTCGGGCCGGTGAGGCGGTTCAGTGTACTCCAGCTTCGGGAGTCAGTTCGCCGCGGATCGCCGCCACGACCAACCAGCCGACCGCCAGTGCCAGCGGAGCCGCCGTGACCGCCCGAAGCCAGCCGGCAATCGGCACGCCGAGCAAGTACTCGGCGCCCACCGTCATCGCCGTCGGCAGCGCCGCGACCATCAGGTCGAGGCGAGCTACGTCGAGGAGCGCGCGCCGCGATCGGCGCCACGGGCTCGTCCCAAGCATCAAGCCCAGGAGCACGCCCAACGGAGCGGCGGCATACAGACCGGTGCAGCGTGCGCACACCGGGAGTGGCAGGCCCCACGCGTCAAACGAGCGGTCTGGCCGCTGGTGACAGACAGTACCGCCAAGCGCGTAGGTCACCACAGCCACGCGAACTGCCGCCGGCGCGAAGCCATCGTGGGTCAGGACGAATGGCGCGGCCAAGAGCCCGACCGCCCACACAATCGTGCCGGCGAGCAACAGTTGGCCTGCGACGCGACGGAGAACGGAGCCGTCCGCCTTCGACGGTCGGTCCCGGCGCGAGTCGTCCTTCATCAAAGATCAGAGCTCGTCGAAGTGCGTCAGATACTTGAACTGGCCGAATCGCTCGCGCACCTCGTCCTGCGTCAGGCGCAGCAAGCGGTCGAGGCCGAAATCTTCAACCGAGAACGACGCCAGCGTGCTGCCGCTCACGATCGCCCGCGTGAACGCGTCGTCTGACAGCTCGCCGGCCGCCGCCAGGTAACCCAGGAAACCGCCAGCGAACGTATCGCCGGCTCCGGTCGGATCGAAGACATCTTCGAGCGGCATGGCGGGCGCCGCGAAGAAACCATCGTCGCGCGTCATCAACACGCCGTACTCGCCGCGCTTGATCACGAGGGTCTTCGGACCCATCGAACGAATGACGCGCGAGGCCTTGACCAGGTTCGGCTCGCGGCTGAGCTCGCGCGCCTCGGCGTCGTTGATGAGGAGGATGTCGACACGCTCGAGCACCTTGGCCAATTCGCGCGGAGTGCCGTCGATCCAGTAGTTCATCGTGTCAGCCGCGACCAGTCGTGGCGCCTCCACCTGCTCCAGTACCTCGAGCTGCAGGTTGGGGTGAATGTTGCCCAAGAAGACGATCGGGCTGCTCCGGTAGCTCTCGGGAAGCGTCGGGCGAAAATCCTCGAAGACGTTGAGGTGGGTGTACATCGTCTCTCGATTGTTCAGGTCGAAGTTGTATTCACCCTTCCACCGAAACGTCTCGCCGGGGACTCGCTGGAGCCCGGCCAGATCGACTCGCCGGTCGGCGAAGACACGCATGTGCTCGTCGCCGAAGTCCTCGCCAACGACACCGACGAGGCGCACGTCGGTGAAGAACGACGCGGCGAGACTGAAATACGTTGCTGCACCGCCGACGACGCGCGAGGCTTCGCCGAACGGGGTCTTGATCGAATCGAACGCTACCGAACCTACCGCGAGAATGGGTTCCATGAAGTCTCCAGAACGCTCGAACCGTTAGTCGCCGGGCTCGAGGTATTTGCCGATGATCGGCGCTAGTTCCTTCTTGACCGATGCCGGAACCAGCTCCGGCCGGGTGATGATCGCGTTGGCCAGGGCCTGCGGACAACCGCAGGTGCGGGGCGTCGGCAATCGCGAGATGGTCTCGGCAATGATTCGTTGGGCCATCTCGGCGTTCCGCACGAGGTTGGCGATGACCATATCGATCGAGACCTGATCATGCCCCTCGTGCCAGCAGTCGTAGTCGGTCACGAGGGCGAACGTCACGTAGCAGATCTCCGCTTCACGGGCGAGCTTGGCCTCCTGGAGGTTGGTCATCCCGATGACGTCCATGCCCCAGGACCGGTACAGCTTGGATTCTGCGAGCGTCGAGAACTGCGGCCCCTCCATGCAGACGTAGGTCCCGCCCCGATGCACCCGGGCCCCCACCGCCACGGCGGCGTCGTAACCGAGGCGAGACAGGGCGTCGCAAAACGGGTGCGCGAACGGCACGTGCGCGGCAATGCCACGACCGAAGAATGTGCTCACCCGCCCCTTGGTTCGGTCGAAGAACTGGTCGGGCATGACGATGTCGAGCGGCGGATATTCCTCCTTGAGGCTGCCGACGGCACTCGCTGAGACGAGCCACTCGACGCCCAGGGTCTTGAAGCCGAAGATGTTGGCGCGGAAGTTGAGCTCGGACGGCAGGATGCGATGCCCGGCGCCGTGACGAGCCAAAAACGCCACGCGCCGCCCGCGGACGGTGCCGGTTACGTACGGCCCGGACGGCGGCCCGAACGGCGTCTCGACGTTGCGCTCTTCGCGGTCCTCGAGGGCGTCCATATCGTAGAGGCCGCTGCCTCCGATGATGCCAATCTGAATGGTCATGATGCTCCTGTGCCGACCGCTCGCGCGGTGGTCATGCGCTGGTCCGGCGCGTCTCCTTGAGCTCGACGAGCACGCCATGCGCGGACGACGGGTGCACGAACGCGACACGATCGCCACCGGCACCCACCCGCGGAACAGGGTCGATCAAGCGAGCGCCACGGGCCGCGAGCCGGGCGAGCGCCGCGTCGAGGTCGTCGACGCGTAGCGTGATGTGATGGATGCCTGGGCCGCGACGCGCGACGAACCGAGCGATCGGGGACTCCGGCCGCGTCGCCTCGAGCAACTCGATCGACGCCTGGCCGACGGGCACGAAACGCGCGCGAACGGCCTGGTCGGGTACCTCTTCGCCGGGACCGATCTCGAGGCCCAGCGCGTCGCGGTAAAAAGCCAGGGCCTGCTCCAGGTCGTCCACTGCAATTCCCACGTGGTCCAGCACCGCTTTCATGACCTCTCGCTCCCTCCCGGCATGATCCGGCCCATGATGCGCTCGGCGGCCGCGTACGGGTCGGTCTCACCGGCGACAACCTGACGCACGATCCCCGACATCGCTTCCTGACCCAGCTCGTCGCCGAGACGCTGGTGGAATCGGTGGTCGAGGATGTCGCGAATGCGTGCCTCGACCCGGTCGACCCGGCGCGCCTCGCGGCTCGGCTCAGCCTGGTCGCGGAATTGCGCAACGGCGGCTGTCAGGGCGTCGACCCCGGCGCCGCTCGTCGCGACCGTCTGCAGCACTGGCGGCTGCCACGCTCCAGGCGCAAGCGCCTGGAGGCTCAAAACCGATTCGACGGCCGTCACCAGTCGATCCGCGCCCTCCCGATCCGCCTTGTTGACCACGAAGATGTCGGCGATCTCCATGACACCGGCCTTGAGCGCTTGAACCTCGTCGCCACTTCCGGGGACGAGTACCACGATCGACACGTCGGCGGTCCGGACGATGTCGACCTCGCCTTGACCCACGCCCACCGTCTCGATCAGGACCACGTCCTTGCCGGCAACATCCAGCAGTACGGCGGCGTCGGCCGTCGCCCCCGCCAGCCCGCCCAGGCGCCCTCGCGTGGCCATGCTGCGGATGAAGACGCCTGAGTCGTTCGCGTGCGACTGCATCCTCACCCGGTCGCCCAGGAGCGCGCCGCCAGTGAACGGACTCGAGGGATCGACGGCGAGAATCCCGACGGTCCGTCCCGCGCGTCGCCATGACGTTGTCAGCCGATCGACGAGCGTGCTCTTGCCCGCTCCGGGAGGGCCGGTCACTCCGACCAGATGCGCGCGTCCGGACCGGTGGAACAGGGAGCGCAGAAGCTGCGCGGCGAGTGCCTGGTTGCCCTCGACGAGCGAGATGGCTCTCGCGAGGGCGCGAGGATCGCCAGCCAGTACCCGGTCGGCCAGCGCAGTCACGCCAGCAACTGGCGGGCGATCACGAGACGCTGGATCTCGCTCGTGCCCTCCCCGATCGTCGTGAGCTTGACGTCGCGGAAGAATTTCTCCGCCGGGTAATCCTTCACGAACCCGTACCCACCGTGAATCTGCACGCTGTCCTCGGCGACCCTGACGGCAATCTCGCTCGAGAAGAGTTTCGCCACCGCGGACTCGCGCGTCGTTCGGCGCCCGCAATCCTTCAGGTACGCGGCCCGGTAGGTCAGGAGTCGAGCGGCCTCGATCCGGGTCGCCGCATCGGCGAGCTTCCACTGAATCGCCTGGAACGACGCGATCGGCTGGCCGAACTGACGTCGCTCCTTCGAGTAGTCCCGGGCCACCTCGTAGGCGCCCTGGGCCAACCCGACCGCCAAGGCCGCGATTCCGATGCGCCCCGCGTCGAGCACCTGGAGCGCGTTGACGAAGCCCTGGCCCTCCTCCCCGAGCAACTGGCCGGCATCCACACGACACTCCCGAAACACGACCTCGCTCGTCTCGGAGGCCCGCATGCCGAGTTTGTTCTCTTTCTTTCCGGCGCTCAGGCCTGGCGTCTCGCGCTCGACGATGAAGGCGGAGATGCCGCGGTGCCCGAGCGCCTGGTCGGTCAGGGCCATGGCGACGAGCACGCCGCCCAGTCGGCCGTGCGTGATGAAGGTCTTCGAGCCGTTCAGCGTCCAGGACGTGTCCTCACGCGTCGCCACGGTCTGGGTCCCGGCCGCATCGCTCCCCGCCATGGGCTCCGTGAGCGCCCAGGCCCCGAGCATCTCGCCCCGAGCCAGTGGCTCGACGTAGCGCCGCCGTTGATCGTCGGACCCGAACATGTGGATGTGCGACGTGCAGAGCCCGTTGTGCGCCGCCACGGAGAGCGCGATCGACGGGTCCACCCTGGCGAGTTCCTCGATGCAGATGCAGTAGTCGAGCGCTGACATCCCCGCGCCGCCCAACTCTTCGGGAAACTGGATGCCCATGAGTCCGAGATCGGCCAGCTTGGGCAACAGTTCGATGGGAAACCGCTGCGCCTCGTCCCACTCCATCACGTGCGGCCGAATCTCCGCCTCGGCGAATTCGCGGACGCTGCTTCGGAGGAGTTGCTGGTCCTCGGTCTCTCGAAAATCCATCAGTGGTGGGGACGGCTCCTGATGTCCGGTCGGACCATCGGGGTGACGGCGAAGGCACGTGCGGACCGTCCACTATCCTACGGATCCTGGCCGGGCGCCGAAGGGTCGATTGCTCTCGGGACCTGCAGCGACCGATAAGTGACTGCAGACAGTCATCGCGACGCTGCTCGAGCCGCAGCCGTCGACGGAAACGCAATGATATCACTCATGAACCGCCCCTTCACTGTCGCGATCATCACCCTGGCGCTGGTCGGCGCCGCCCGACCAGCCGACGCCGACGTCACGGCATTCCTCGGCGCCAACAGGACCCCAGGCAACCGTCCGGTCCGCGGCTTCGCGGCCGGCGCCGGGCTGCTGGTCGTGGGGTTCGAGTTCGAGTATTCGGACTCCGCCGAGGATCTGAAAGGCGGCGCACCCCGCCTGCGAACCGGGATGGGAAACGTATACGTGCAGAATCCGATTCCGACGGCTGGCATGCAGTTCTACGCCACGGTCGGGGGAGGGCTATTTCGGGAGCAGCTCGGCACTCGCCTGGAGACGAATGTCGGAACCAATATCGGGGGCGGCGTGAAGATCGCATTGGCGGGCCCGTTTCGGCTGCGCCTCGACTATCGAATCTTCACGCTGGCTGGCAACCCGCTCCACAAGAATCCTCAGCGCGTGTACGCAGGGATCACCATGGGCTTCTGACCACCCTGTGACGCAGGTGCCACGTCCGTCGCGCCGTCAGGATCAGGTAGCCGGCTTCCGCCCGACGGCGAACACCGAACTTCCCCACGGCATCCGAACTCCGGACGCGATGAACGCATTTTCGACCTGCTGGACAGTCCGCAGCAGCGCGTTCACGGCTGCACCCGGGAGCGCCGACTGACTGCAGGCATATTCCGGACGCGGGCGACGCGACAGGAGCGACGGCAGCCGACTCATCACCACCGCCGGGAAGAGCGCGCAGACCCGGTAGGTCACCAGTGACACATGAAGTCCGAGATCGACGAGGAGCCGGCGTACGACGCCAGCCGTGTATCGCTCGTGCTGGTGGAACGAGAGGTCGTGCTCGCTGACGAGCCACCCGTACGCGGGCAGATTGAGGACGAACAGACCCTCCGGCCGCAGGTGTTCCACGAGGCGCGTCAGGCCGGCCCTCGACGCCTCGAGGCCTGGCGCCGGCAGTACGTCGCAGCTGAGGATCAAGTGGCACCGCTCGCCCCGGAGCTCTGGGTCGCGGATATCGCTTTGATACAACTCGACGCGAGAGCTCTTTCGGCGCGCGAGATCCAGGGCGATCTCCGAGCAATCAAAGCCGGTGAAGGTCGCCGATGGGTACAGCGACCCGAGATGCCGAAGATTCTCGCCGCTGCCGCAGCCGGCGTCGAGCACCACCGCATCGGACGGAAGCCGGAATCCCGGCTTCGCGAGCGTACGCGTCAGGATGTCGCGAAGGGCCCAGAACCACCAATGCTCGGCCTCGACGGCCGCCATCGCTTCGAACTCGGCGGGGTTCATGAGGACCTGGCGAGAAAAGAAGACCCGGGCGGCTTGAACCGCCCGGGTCTGACGTGCAGCCGCCGTGTCGGCCGGAGGCGAATCGCTAGTTGGGCTGGTCGGCGAGCGGGAGCCGTTCCATACCCGACGGGGCCATGGCCTGCCCGAAGCTCTGGACCAGCTGCAAGTTCACCAGGTTCTGCCCACTCGCGTATGCGTCGCTGAACTTCTGGTACAGGTCCTGTACCTCAACGGGGAACGCGTCGGCCAGGATCTTCGACACCGTGTAGTCACCTGCCGGCACGGCCGGATCCATGATCCAGATGTAGAGCACGTTGCCGCTCGGCCCCGGCTCCACCGACTTGTAGACTTTCCACCCGTCGGCCATTTCCTGGCGCGCCGGGTCCTCGCTCATCTGGAGCGCTTCCTTCAGCTTGCCCATGACCATCTCGAAATCGGCAGTCTTGTCGGGCTTAATCGTGTTGAAGATGAGCCCCGCGTCCGCCGTGAACGAGCGCTGTGCCTGAGCGGTGGGTACCCAGCCGAGCAGCGTTACGGCCAACATCACGATGACGATCTGCCAACGGCGGATCGTCGGCACGGAAACGGTCAAACCCATTCGATTGCCTCCTTCAGCCAAGTTCACGGCGCGCGCAGCGCCCTCAATAACGATCTCTACTCTATACTGACGCGGAATCGACCGCTAACTCTATCGTACCCTCGCGTGGTTGTCGCCCCTGAAAATGGTCGCCCCGCGCCTCGGTCACACGAACGCGGCCATGACTTCGTTCGACAGGAGCATTCCTTCGCGTGTGAGCCAGAATCGTGGCCCCTGGCGTCGCAGCAGGCCGCTCTCCAGGAACGGCTCCAGCGCCGGTCCGAACCGTTCGCCGACGGCCATGCCGTAGCGTCGTTCGACCCGACTGACGTCGAGGCCCTCGGCGAGGCGCAAGCCAGTAATCAGCGCCTCGGCCGCCCGATCCTCCTCGTTCAGACGCCGTCGCTCACCCGCTGGGTCCTCACCGGCCTTCACGCGGGCGATGTAGGCCTCGATCGCTGATTCGCCCTTCCATCGCACGCCATCACGAGTCGAGTGCGCGCCGCATCCGAAGCCGAGCCACTCACCGTCGGACCAGTACTTGAGGTTGTGGCGACACTGGTGGCCTGGCGTGGCCACGGTGCAGATCTCGTACTGGGCGTAGCCGGCCGCGTCCAGGCGATCCAACCCCCCGAGGTACATGGCGGCGGCGTCTTCGTCCGGCGCCTGGGTCCAGTGGCCACGCGCCATCGTTTCACGCAGCGGAGCGTTGGGATAGAGCTCGAGCATGTACAACGAGGCATGATCCGGCGCCAGCGCGATCAGCGCATCGACCGACGCGTACCACTGCTCGACGGATTGCCCTGGCAGCCACATCATGAGATCCAGGTTGACGTTGGAGAAGCCGGCGGCCCGTGCGGTCCGGTACGCCGCGGCAGCGCCATCCCCGTCGTGGACCCGTCCCAGCCGGACCAACTCGGCGTCCCGAAACGATTGCACGCCGATGCTCAGGCGGTTGACACCGGCACGACGAAACCCGGCGACTCGCGCGGCATCCACCGTCTCGGGATTCGCCTCCATCGAGATCTCGGCGTCCGCGTCGAGATGAAAGGCGTCCGCAACGACGTCGAGGATGCGGGCGACCTCGTCCGGGCTGAGGAGGGAGGGCGTGCCGCCGCCGAAGTACACCGTGTCGGCTCGCGGTCGCGCCTCCACGCGAGCGATCTCCGCAGTCAGCCCCTCGAGGTACGCCACCTTGAGCGTCTCGTCGAGCAGACCCCGATTGAAATTGCAGTAATTGCAGATGGCGGTGCAGAACGGAATGTGAATGTAGATGCCAAGCCGCTCGGCCCGGTCACTCTCCGGGGCGAGGTCGGCGGCCCGCATCAGCTACCAGCTCGGCCGCCGGGCCACCGGAGCTCGTCGCGACCGTCCCGCAGCCTGGCGCGGACGGGACGCGCCGGCCCGGTCGGGACACGTGGCGGGCGGGAGCGCATCTTCCACATCGCCAGGAGATCCTCCGGCCCGCAGTTCGGCGGACGATGCCGGTAGTCGGCCCCGTCGAACTCGAGGAACTCGCACATCTCGTAGAGGCGCGAATGCATCCGGAAACCGACCCGCGCGAAGAGCGAGTCGGGATCAGCCTGGTCCTCCTTCTCCTCGTAGTTCGAGGTGAAGATCGTCAGGCGCTTGTCGCTGTATCGGCTGTTCACGATCAGATTCAGGGTCTCATCGACCCACTCGGATGGCTTCTCCGAGCCGAGATCATCGAGCACGAGCAGTTCCGCGTCGATGACGGGCCGGAGGATGTCGGTCTCGGCCGTGCGGATGACCGGATTGTAGGTGCTGCGAATCAGCCGCAGCAGGCTCCGCACCTCGTAGAACAGACCGTGAGCGCCACAGCTGGCGATGACATGCTTGAGCACGGCCACGGCGAGATGGCTCTTGCCGATCCCTGGCGGACCGACGAAGAACAGCCCACGTTCGACTGCGGGGAAGTTCTCGGCGAAGGCTCGTGAGCGGGCGACCGCGTTGCCGAGGCGCTCGTTCGGATAGGTGACGAAGTTGTCGAGGTCGCAGGCGTGATAGCGCCTCGGCAACCCGGCCTCCGTGAGCCGCCGCGCCGTCTGCGTGCGGCGCCAGCACTCGCAGCGCGTGACGCGCGGCGATCCGTCACGCTCAACGGACTTCCACCCGGTGTCATCACAAAGCGGACAGGACATGCGGGGCGATCGGTGAGAAGCTCGAGACCTCAGGGACGGGTGCCATTCTACGGCGTCGCGCGCCAGATCGAAACCAAATTCGGTGCGGACGGAATTCTCTGCACCTCAGGTGGACGAGCGGTCCGTCTCCTGTTGGCTCGCCGTCGACCGAGTCGTCGACGTCCGGACCAGATCGGTCGGGGCGGATTTGACCAGCGCCGTGCTGAGCCGCTGCTCCCAGTCGTCAAGGCCGCGCGAGAGCTCACCCTTGACGAAGGCCACGAACTCGTCGACCTCTGACTGCATCCGCTCGATCTTTTCACGCATGTTGAGGATGATCTCAACGCCGGCCAGATTCACACCGAGCTCGCGGGTGAGGGAGAGGATGGTCTCGAGGCGCTGGAGATCCTGGGTGGAGTAGAGACGCGTGTTCCCCTCGGTGCGCGACGGTTTGAGCAAGCCCTCCCGCTCGTAGAGGCGGAGCGTCTGTGGGTGGATGTTGTACTTCTTCGCCACCACACTGATCATGTACGAGGCTTCGTCGGATCGTTTCGTCGCCATGACTCTCTACCCGTCGCCGCCGCGGCCGACGTTACCGGAAAGGGTCCGAGGTGGTCGGGGCTACGTGCCCGTCCAGATGTCCTTCCGCACGTCCTCGGTGTGAATGCGCCCCAGCTCGCGGAAGATCTCCTTCGATCGCTCGTCGATCAGGCTGGGCATGACGAGCTGCACCTCGACGATCAGGTCGCCGCGGAGATCGCCAAGTGTCGAAGGCGCCCCACGACCTCGCAGCCGGAATCGCTGCCCGGCCTGGGTTCCCGGGGGAATCCGCAGTCCGACCGGTCCATCAATCGTCGGCACCTCGAGGCGAGTTCCGAGCGCCGCCTCGTGCAGCGCCACCGGCACGCGGAGTCTCAAGTGCGCTCCGTCGCGCTCGAACACGTCGTGTGGCAGCACCGAGATCCGCACGTAGAGATGCCCCGCCGGCCCTCCGCGCCGGCCCGCGTGGCCCTGGTCCGGCACGCGCAGTCCCGCACCATCCGCGAGACCGGCGGGCAGCCTCACGCTGATTGAGTCGCTGCGGGGCGCGACGCCCTCCCCTTGACAGGCGCCGCAGGCGCGCCGGCGGACCCGTCCTTCACCTCCGCACTCGGTGCACCCTCGCGCGAAGACCATGTGCCCGCGCACCCAACGAGTCGCACCGGCGCCCTGGCAGGCTGGGCAGCGCGACGGCGGTACCTCGACGAACCCGGCCGCCGCGCACTCCCGACACGGAACCAGGCGGGTGGCGGTGACCTCACGAACACCACCTCGCACCGCTTCCTCGAACGTTACCTCGAGGTCGAGATCCAAGTCCGCACCCGCCTCGGCCGTCGCACGTCGACCCTCACTCGGTCGAGCCAGCACGTCGTCGAACAATTCCGCGAACGTCGATGCGCCACGGTCATCGTCGCGGAAGGAGAAGTCGAAGCCTCGAAATTCGTACGACTGTCGCGGCGACGCCGGACCGACCGCTCCGTCCTGGTCGTAGCGACGCCGGCGGTCCGGATCGAGCAACGTTTCGTACGCCATCGTCGCCTGGTCGAAGACCGCGACCGCTCGGGCGTCGCCCGGATTCAAGTCCGGGTGATACTTGCGCGCCACGCGCTTGTAGGCGCGCTCGATCTCCCGGCGCGTGGCACCAGGCGCCAACCCGAGAATGACATACAGGCTCATGATCGGAACTGGGGCTACTTCTTGTCCTCGCCGACGACCTCAGCGTCAATCACGTCGCCGTCCGATGAGGGGCTCGTGGTCGGTTCGTCCGCACCGGGGGCATCCCCCTCGGGCGACGGCGTCGCGCCTTGCTGATACAGGACCTCGGCCGCCTTGTGCTGCGCCGAATTGAGCGCTTCGATCCCGCTCGACATGGCAGGCTCGTCGTTCGCCTCGATCGCCTTCTTGAGCACGTCGATGGCCGCCTGGATTGGCTCCTTGTCGGTCGCCGACAGCTTCTCGCCGCTGTCGACCAGCAGCCGCTCGGCCCCGTATACGGCCTGGTCCGCGCGATTGCGCGTCTCCACCTCGCCCTTGCGCTTCTCGTCCTCGTCGGCGTGGGCCTCCGCCTCCTTCATCATCCGATCGACCTCGTCCTTGCTCAGGCCACTGGAGGCGGTGATGGTGATCTTCTGCTCCTTGCTCGTACCGAGGTCCTTCGCCGACACGTTGACGATCCCGTTCGCGTCGATGTCGAAGGTCACTTCGATCTGCGGAACACCTCGTGGCGCCGGTGGCAATCCGACCAGGTGAAAGCGACCGAGCGTCCGGTTGTCGCGCGCCATCGGACGCTCGCCTTGCAGCACGTGCACCTCGACGCTCGTCTGGCTATCGGCGGCCGTCGAGAAGATCTCGCTCTTGCGCGTCGGGATCGTCGTGTTGCGTTGAATCAACGCGGTCATGACACCGCCCAGCGTCTCGATGCCCAGTGAGAGCGGCGTCACGTCGAGCAGCAGCAGGTCCTTGACGTCGCCCGCGAGCACACCCGCCTGGACCGCCGCCCCGACCGCCACGACCTCGTCCGGGTTGACACCCTTGTGGGGATCCTTGCCAAACAGCTCCTTGACGATGGCCTGCACCCGCGGAATCCGCGTCGAACCGCCGACCAGCACCACTTCGTCGATCGCCGACGGCTCGATACCCGCGTCGGACAACGCCTGCTTCGTCGGCCCGACCGTGCGCTGCAGCAGTTCCTCGACGAGCTGCTCGAACTTGGCCCGCGTGAGCTTCATCGCCAGATGCTTCGGGCCCGACTGATCGGCCGTCACGAAGGGGAGGCTGATGTCGGTCTCCATGACCGTCGACAGCTCCATCTTGGCCTTCTCGGCCGCCTCGCGCAGGCGCTGCAGCGCCATGCGGTCCTTGCCGAGATCAATGCCGTCGGTCTTCTTGAACTCGGCGATGATCCAATCCATGATGCGGTGGTCGAGATTGTCACCACCCAGGTGCGTATCACCGTTCGTCGCCTTGACCTCGACGACGCCCTCCCCCACCTCGAGGATCGAGATATCGAAGGTGCCGCCGCCGAAGTCGTAGACGGCGATCGTCTCGTCCTTCTTCTTGTCCAGCCCGTACGCCAGCGCGGCAGCCGTCGGCTCATTGACGATCCGCTCGACCTCCAGCCCCGCGATGCGGCCAGCATCCTTGGTGGCCTGTCGCTGCGCGTCGTTGAAGTACGCGGGAACCGTGATGACCGCCTTGCTCACCGGCTGCCCCAGGTACTCCTCGGCTGCCTGACGCAGCTTCTGGAGCACCATCGCCGAGATCTCCGGCGGTGAGTAGTCCTTGCCGCTGGCCGTGATGCGCGCATCGCCATTGCTGGCTCGCGACACGGTGTACGGCACCATCTTCATCTCCTCGGAGACCTCGTCGTACTTGCGGCCCGTGAACCGCTTGATCGAGTAGACCGTGTTGTCCGGATTCGTGACGGCTTGCCGTTTCGCCACCTGACCGACGAGCCGCTCGCCGGACTTCGTGAAGGCGACAACCGAGGGCGTCAGCCGACCGCCCTCGGGATTCGTAATGACAACCGGCTCACCACCCTCCATCACCGCGACAACCGAGTTGGTGGTGCCCAGGTCGATTCCAATGATTTTGCTCATCAATGCCCCCGCGATGTGGAAGATTAAAATGTAGTCCGTGCGGCAACGACCCGCAGCAAATTCTTTACTGTTTTCGAATTATATAATCTGAGTCGTACGCAGTCAATATAACTGTCGACCGGACAGGGTTACAGCTGCGAATGCACCCGTCCAGCTCCCGCAAGACTAACATCCGAAACACTTTGCGGTAATCGATGCCGAATTTCCCTGTGCTAGAATGGAGCTGCCAGCGCAAACAGTCGAGGACCGTGGACGTCGCGTCGCGCGTCGCCTAGTCGAAAGGGAGCCTTTCGTTGAGAACGGGAATCAGACGGAGTGTGCCCGGGCTCATGGGCCTCGCCGGGCTGCTCTGGGCGGCCACGGTCGCGGCCCAGCTGCCGGGCTCCGACGCTCCACCGCACGTGGCACTCGTCAACCGCGACGCCCGATTGGAACGGAGCGGTCGCGTCCGGACGCTCGTATCCAACATGCCCGTCATCCCCGGCGACCGGCTCACGACCCCACGCGCGCGGGTCGAGATCCTCCTGCCCGACGCCGCCGTGATGCACGTGGATCGATTCGCGACGTTGGAGCTGACGACAGGAGGGCGCGGCTGGTGGCTCGAGTCGGGCACCATTGTGGTCAGTCTGGCCGAAGACATCCCGACGCGGGACTCGCTCGGAGCCGTCGTGAGCTCGCCATTCGGTGTGATTCCACTCGTCGAACCCGGTCGCTACGCAGTGACCGTTACCGGGCGCGAGCTCGAGCTAGCCGTCTGGAGCGGAGCGGCCGAGCTCGTCGCCGCGGGTGGGTCCGTGCGAGTGCACGCCGGCGAGCTGGCGTTCGCGGAGGCGGACGGACGTCCGAGCGGCCCCTTCCCTCTTGACCTGGGCTTGCACACTGACCTCCTGCGCTGGGTCGATGCCCGCTCGAGCGGCAGGTTCACCACGCACATCTGGCCGAACGTGCCCGGCGAGCTCCAGGTCTACGGCGCGACGCTCGACCGCCACGGTACATGGCGACGCCACCCGCAGCACGGCGTCGTGTGGTATCCCAGCGTCGACGCCTCATGGCTGCCGTACAGCGACGGCCGGTGGATCAACCTCGCCGGCTACGGGACCACGTGGGTGGGCACAACGGCCTGGAGCTGGCCGACGCATCATCATGGGCGATGGGGTGCCACGACCGAAAGCGCGTGGTTTTGGGTACCCGAGAGCGCCTGGAGCCCGGCGCAGGTCACCTGGGCAGTGGCACCAGGCCTCATCGCCTGGCGCCCGCTGCGCCTGGACGGCCGAGCCGGCACCCGCGGCCCACCTGGCGCGGATCTGTTTCTGGCGAACGGGGCCTACGATCCGTGGCCGGGCTGGACGGTCGTGGATCGCGAGGTCTTCGCGTTCGACGCTCCGGTCGCCTCGGCGACGGTGAGCCCCGACACGATCCGACCGGCTCACCGGACCCTGTTCGTGAGCCAGCGAGTCGCGCCGCTTCCTCGGCGTGCCGGCGCACACCGCACGGTGCGCATCGTCGGGCAGCGCGCAGAACGTCGGCCGGTCCGACGCGCACAGGCACGTGACGCCGACACCGGTCGAGCCTCCGTGCCGATGGCGTCCGGTCGAGCTCCGGCTCCGGCTCAGTTTCCGACTCCGAAAGTCGCGCCCCGTACGAGAGGGAGCGCCGCGTCGGCTCGGCGAGGCAGCGGCCTCCCGGTGCAGTCCCGCCCGCTCATACGGCGGCCCGCAGCGGCCGGGCGGCCATCTTCCGGCCCCACGACCGCGCGCGCGCGGGCCCGACCAGCCGCGGTGCCCCATGCGGCGGCGGGCAGGAGCCGACCGGCCGGTTCGCGCGCAACAGCGGGAGCGGCGCCGGCCTCGCCCGCCGGGGGAGTCGCTCCTGCGCGAGCCACGCCCTCGACCGGCGGCGTGCACACGCGACCGGCGACGAAGGGGCTGCCGGGCCCGCGCACCCGTACGGCGGTCGGTGCCATCGGCGGCCGATCGCGAGTTCGGTCCCCGGCGACTGGCTCGGCGCCGCCGGCGACCGGCCGAGGCGCCACGCGCCGAGACAACTGACGGCGGGATCGTGCGCACCTCGGAGCGTATGAACTGACCTGCATCGGTTATGATTAAAGGATGGCCCAATACGTGATCCGGGTAGTGAAGCAGGCGGGAATCGCGATCGCCTTCGTGGTGGCGGCCCTGGCGGGCATCTTCAGCGGCGTGCTGTTCGCCTTCGCCCGCGATCTCCCCGCGATCAGCGCACTCGACGATTATTCGCCCAGCACGATTACGCGCGTGTACGGGAACAGTGGCCAGACATTGGGCGAGTTCGCCATCCAGCGACGCACCGTGATTGCCTACGAGGACATCTCGCCCCGTTTGCGTGAGGCGATCCTGGCCTCGGAGGACGCCGACTTCAACACGCACTTCGGCCTCAGCATCTCGCGTATTCTCATCACGGCGCTTCGGGATGTTCTCGAGCAGAGCCTCGCCGCCGGCGGCAGCACGCTCACGCAGCAACTCGCCCGCAACCTGTTCCCGGAGTCGGTCGGCTTCGAGAAAAGCTTCGCGCGAAAGATCAAGGAGCTGATCGTCAGCGTCCAGATCGAGAAACGATATACGAAGCGAGAGATCTTCACGCTCTACTGCAATCAGATCTACATGGGCCACGGTGCCCACGGCATGGAGGCGGCCGCCCGCCTGTACTTCGGCAAGTCCGCCAAGGACGTGAACCTCGAGGAGGCCGCCGTGATGGCGGCCGTCATCCAGCGACCGTCGGACATCAGCCCGTACGTGGACATGGATCGTGCGCTCCGGCGCCGGAACAACTACGTCCTCGCGCGGATGGTCGACGAGGGGTTCATCACGGCGGCCGAGGCGAACGAGGCCCGAGCACGGCCGATCGTGCTAGGGGGGCGGTTGAACAACGAACGTGGCGTCGCACCGTACTTCGTCGAGGAGGTTCGCAAGCAGCTCGAGGCGCGCTACGGGGCCAAACGTCTCTACGAGAGCGGACTCTCGGCACATACGACGCTCGACGTGGAGTTACAGGCAGCCGCCAATCAAGCGGTCGACGGTGGCCTGCGCGAGCTCGACAAGCGTCGTGGCTACCGCAAGCCCACGCAGAACGTCCTGGATGACGGCCAGGCGCTCGAGACCTTCGATCACGAACTCTGGCGGAGCCCGATGGTCGACGGCGACATCGTGCCGGCGCTGGTCGAACGCGTCGTTGGCTCCTCGGCGCAGCTGCGGGTAGGCGGCCTCTCGGCGACGCTGGACCCGCAAGCGTACAGCTGGACCCGCCGGGATTCGGCTACTCGCCTCGTGCGGGCTGGCGACGTGATCGAGGTCAGGCTCGACCGCGTGAATGCCGACGCGGGCATCGCCGAGGTCACGCTCGAGCAGACGCCGTTGGTCGAAGGCGCCCTACTGGCGATCGACAACCGCACGGGCCAGATCCTCGCCATGGTGGGTGGCTACAGCTTCGCGCGGAGCAAGTTCAATCGGGCGACGCAGGCCCGCCGCCAGCTCGGCTCGCTCTTCAAGACGATCCTCTACACCGCGGCCATCGATCGAGGCTATGCGCCGACCGCCTTGATCGAGGACGAGCCGGTGAGCTTCGACGTAGGCCCCGACCAGGATCCGTACGAACCGACGAACTACGACCACACGTACGAGGGACCCGTGACCCTCCGTTACGCCCTGGAGAAGTCGCGCAACGTCCCGGCCGTTCGAATGCTCAATGATTTGGGCCCAGCGCCCGTCGTGGATTTCGCGTCACGATTCGGATTCGTGTCCCCGATGCAGCCCTTCCTCTCGTTGGCGCTCGGGGCCAGCGAAGCAACGCTCATGGAAATTGTGAGCGCCTACTCGGTCTATCCCAATCAGGGTGTGCGGATGCGGCCGTACCTGGTCACGCGAACCACCGACCGGGATGGCAACGTGCTCGAGGAGAACCACCCGGATCCGATCGACGCCATCCGGGCCGACACGGCCTATGTGATGACCAACATCCTGCGAGGGGTCGTCTTGCGTGGCACTGGGATCCGCGCCGCCTCGCTCGACTGGCCGCTCGGCGGCAAGACGGGCACCGTCGACGATTACACGGATGGATGGTTCGTGGGCTTCGACCCGAGTGTCACGGTCGGTGTGTGGGTAGGCCACGACGAGAAGAAGCCGCTGGGCAATGGCGAGGACGGCGCCCGATCGGCCTTGCCGATCTGGATCAACTTCATGAAGGCATTCATCGAGCGGCACCGAGGCGAGGACCAGCCTCAATTCACGTCGCCAGGCAACATCGTCTTCCTGACCGTCGACCGCCACACTGGCGACGTCGTCACGGACGCCTTCGCGCCGGGCACGATCCAGGAGGCCTTCATCGCCGGGACCCAGCCGGGCGTCGGCTTCCCGCGCTGACACGCCGCCATCAATCGTCGGACGACTGCCCCAGCGTCCCGCTCGCCTTCTGCATCAGGAAGGCCTGCACGAACTCGTCGAGGTCCCCGTCGAGCACCCGATTCACGTCTCCGATCTCGATCCGTGTTCGATGGTCCTTCACCATCTGATACGGGTGCAGGACGTAGCTGCGGATCTGGCTCCCGAAGGCTATGCCCTTCTTCTCGCCGCCAATCTCATCGAGTTTGTCTTGCTGCTCCTGCAACCTGAGATCGTAGAGCCGTGACCTGAGTACTCGCATCGCAGCGTCCCGGTTGCGATGCTGCGATCGCTCGTTCTGACAGGAGACTACGATGCCGGTCGGCAGGTGGGTAATGCGGACGGCCGAGTCGGTCACGTTGACGTGCTGCCCACCCGCACCGCTCGATCGGTACGTATCGACTCGCAGATCCTTGTCCTCGACATCGACCTCGACGTCATCGGGGAGCTCGGGCCAGACGAACAGCGAGGCAAACGAGGTGTGCCGCCGGGCCGCCTGGTCGAACGGTGAGATTCGGACGAGTCGATGCACCCCAGCTTCCGCGAGCAGTAGCCCGTAGGCGTAATCGCCGGTGACCGTGACCGTGACGCCCTTCACGCCGGCCTCGTCGCCGGGCTGTAAGTCGATGATGTCGCATTTGAAGCCACGCCGCTCGATCCACCGGAGATACATCCGGAGCAGCATCTCGACCCAGTCCTGCGACTCGGTGCCGCCCGCCCCCGGATGGATCGTGACGATCGCGTTCTTGATGTCGTGCTCGCCGCCGAGCATCTTCTTGATCTCGGCGGCGTCGACCTCCCGTGCCAGGTCGTCGAGGCCACTTTTCAGCTCCTCGCGCACCTCCTCGCCCTGGCCGGCCCACTCGACCAAGACCGCGAGATCTTCGTCTCGCTGCCGCAGCGTATCGATCAGACTCTGCTCGTCCTGCAGGCGGCGGCGTCGCTGGAGAACGTGCTGCGCGGCAGCCTGATCCTTCCAGAAATCGGGCTCGGCCGCCTTCGCCTCGAGCGTGGCGAGCTCGTCACTCGGTTTGGCAGCGTCAAAGATAACTCCGGAGCTCGGCGGCGCGGCGGCTGAGCTCCTGGTAGCGGCGAATCTGTTCGTCGAGCACGATGGACACGGGACACACTCCTTCTTCGGGTTGAGAGCCTTCGGTCAGACGACGGGCGATGGACGCCCTTTCGCCAGCCAGCCGGCCAGGCGACTGCGAGGCGATCCCGCGCGTGGCATCCGTCGAATCGACACGGCGGTCGCGATCGCCGACAGCACCGCACACACGTAGGCCAACAGGTCGCCGATGCGGCCATAGACGGTCGGCGCATCGAGGAAACGCACGTCGGCGACGATCGTGTCGGGCACGAAGATCTCCGATCGGGCCACGACGCGTCCGTAGGGATCGACGATGCCGCTGATGCCCGTATTGGCCGCGCGTAGCAGGTAGCGCCCTTGCTCGATCGCCCGGACGGACGCCTGCTCGAAATGCTGCACGGGCGCCGACGTGGCGCCGTACCAGGCATCGTTCGTGATCGTCGTCAGCAGCTCGCTTCCGGCATCGACGAATCGTCCGATGAGGTGCGGGTAGACCACCTCGTAGCAGATCGCGGTGCTCGCCGAATGGTCGCCGATGCGCATCGTCTGGGCAACATCGCCAGGCGAGAAGTGCGACACGCTGTCGACCAGCGGGCCCACGAAATAGAGCAAGTCCTGGAACGGGACATACTCACCGAACGGCACGAGGTGGATTTTTCGGTAGATTTCGGCGGTCTGGCCGTCCGGTCGAACGTGGAAGGCGGCGTTGTACAGTCGGAAGGCCGGCTCGCGCTCGACCTGATCGCTGCCGAAGATCAGATGTGTGCCGGTCTCGGACGCGAGTTGCCGCACCGCTGCGGCCCCGGCCCGATCTTCCTGAAAGTAGAAAGGCGTGGCGGATTCGGGCCACAGGATCAGCTCCGCCCCGCGTCCGGCCGCTTCGCGACTCCTGTCGAGATAGCGCTCGATGATCGAGTCCCGCATGCCGGGATCCCATTTGTCCTCTTGCGCGATGTTGCCCTGGATGAGCCCCACTCGGATGGGCGTGCCAGCGTGCAGCCGATCGGAGCGCGAGAGCCGCCACGCCCCCCACGTCCCGAGCATGAGCACCGCCGCGACCACGCTCGCCACGACGACCAGTCGCGCCCGACCACTCGCCAGTACCCCATAGACCCCGGTTGCCGCAACCAGCACGACCAGTCCGGACAGGCCGTACACTCCACCGACCGCGGCAACTTGCGCGATCGGGAGCACGGTCGCCTGGCTGTAACCGAGCAGGACCCAGGGGAACCCGCCGAAGACATAGGTACGCGCCAGCTCGCCCGTGACCCAGAAGGCCGGCGCCCAGAGGATTCCGACCGGCCCCCACCGCAGCATGGCCAGCGCAGTCCCCGCCAGCGACAGGGCCGGGAACAGTGCCAAGAAGCCGACCAGCAAGGCCGCTGCGCCCACGCCGATGCTCCGGTGCAGCCCGCCGAAGGTGACGAGCACCTCGGGAATCCAGTACAACGTGGCTGCGAAGTAGACGCTCCCGGTCAGCCAACCAAGCCACATGACCCGGCGCAACCGCGTCACGCGAGGCACCAGAAACTCCCTAACGCCACGTCCCGCAGCGGCAGGGGCCACGCCGCACGCCATCGCGATGGCGAGCAGCGCCGGAGCAAGCGCGAGCCACCCGATCGTAGGATGCCCGAACTTGGGGAAGCTCAGTGCCAGGAGGACGCCGGAGAGGAGGGCTAGCGCGTAATCCAGGGTTTGAACTGCTCTTCTCGCTCTAAGCGACGAAGGATCTGCTCAGCCTCGGTCCGGTCCTGATAGCGACCCACCCGGACGCGATAGACAGCCGTCGGAGATCCAGGAACCGGGTCGAGCACGAAGGCCTCGTAGCCCTTGGCGACCAGGCGCTCCACGAGCACGTCGGCCTCGGGTCGCTCACGCAGGGCGGCGACCTGCACGCTGAACTGACCTGCAGCCCCCGGCGCCGTCTGGGGTTCTGCCGCCGGCTCGGGGAGCGGTGCGGGTGGCACGTCGGCAGCCGGGGGTGGCACGGGCGCTGCCAAGTCCTCGACCGGGGGATCCTCGGTGCCGAGCCGATCGGGATAGGAGATCGGCTCGTCGCGCACCTCGGCCGGAGGCTCGATCTCTGCCAGGAGCACCTCGGCCGAGCCCGCGGCGTCCGCCACCGGCGGAACGAACTCGGATTGCTCGGCCGCGAGGACGGCATCCTGCTCCGCCCGGACCCCGCGGCCCACCAGGACTCCGCACAGGAAGATCACGACCGAGACCACGGTCGTGGCCATGAAAAGGAAGACGAGTTGCTTCCCGTTCAGCTGTATTTCGTGAAATCCGTCGTCCGCCATGCTTTCTCGTCTTAACGGCTGTCAGCCGCAACACCCCGCACCCAGCTCATGAGCTCCATGGGCAGCGGAAACACGATGGTCGAGTTCTGATCCGACGCGATCTCCGTGAGCGTCTGCATGTACCGGAGCTGAATCGCGATCGGCTCGGCCGCCATGACGTGCGCCGCCTGCGACAGCTTCTCGGAGGCGATCAACTCACCCTCGGCATGGATAATTTTAGCACGTTTCTCACGCTCGGCTTCCGCCTGCCGCGCCATCGCTCGCTGCATGTCGGGCGGTAGATCGACGTGCTTGACCTCGACCGCCGACACCTTGATGCCCCACGGGTCGGTGTGCTGATCGAGGATCTCCTGGAGTTGCCGATTCAGCTGCTCGCGAGACGACAGCAGATCGTCCAGTTCCACCTGCCCCAGGACGCTCCGGAGCGTGGTCTGGGCCAGCTGGGACGTGGCGTACGTGTAGCTTTCGACCTCGATGATCGCGCGCCGTGGGTCCATGACCCTGAAGTAGACGACGGCGTTGACCTTCACCGAGACGTTGTCCCGCGTGATGACGTCCTGAGGTGGCACGTCCATCACGATCGTGCGAAGGCTGACACGGACCATCCGGTCGATCGGGGCAAAGACCAGCACGACTCCCGGCCCCTTCGGACGGTCGAGCACCTTGCCAAGCCTGAAGATCACTCCGCGTTCGTACTCCGCCAAGATCTTGATCGAACTGATGAGGTAGAAGAGTACGATCAGGACGACGATCGCGGGTCCGGACAGATCGATCATGGCTTGCCTCCAGGAGTTGAGGCCACGACCGGCGTGACGGTGACGGTCAGCCCGTCGACCCCGGTCACACGCACTCGCGTCCCCGTTTCGATTCGCTCGGTCGCCCGAGCGGACCAGATCTCGCCATGGGTCGACACGCGACCGACGGCGTTCGGCTCGATGGCCGTCAGCACCTCACCCAGCTCATCGAGCATGCCCGCCGGGCCCGCGATCGAGCGCTTCCGCAACGCGGTGAACGCCAGCCTGGCCAAGAACAGAGAGATCGTGGCCAGGGCCAGCATGAAAGGTACGATGACCTGCAGTCCGATCTGCATCTCGGGCATTGGCGAGTCGATCAGCATGAGCGACCCGAACACCAGGCTGACGAATCCCCCCAGGGCCAGCAGCCCGAAGCTGGGCGTCTGGGCCTCGAGGATCAACAACAACATCCCGAACAGGATCAGCATGACACCGGCGTAGCTGACCGGAAGAATCTGGAACGCGAAAAAGGCCAGGAGTAAGCACACCCCTCCAACGACGCCCGGCAGGATCGCGCCAGGGTTCCACAGCTCGATCGTCAGTCCCAGCGTGCCCAACGTGAACAGCAGGTACGCCACCTGAGGATGGGCGACAGCGCTGAGGATGCGCTGGCGCCACGTCATCTCCACGGTCTCGATCGAGTAGTTCGTCGTCTCGAGGACCACCGTGCTACCGTCGAAGCGGGTCACCTCGCGGCCGTCGAGCGCGTCGAGCAGCGCGTCGACATCCGACACGATCAGGTCGATGAGCGGCGGCGACGCGTCGGCGGCCTCCTCCTCGGTGAAGGACCGACTATCGATCACCGCTTCCTCCGCCAGCTCCACGTTGCGATTGCGCTTCGCCGCCAGCGATCGGACGTAGGCCGCCAGGTCCGACGCCGCCTTCTGAGACGTCGTCTCGTCCATCTGCTGCCCGTTCCCGCCCACGGGATGCGCGGCACCGATGTGGCTGCCAGGTGCCATCGCGGCCACGTCGGCCGAGACGACGATGTAGAAACCGGCCGAGGCTGCGCGCGCTCCGCTCGGGCCCACGAACACGGCGACCGGCGTATCGGCAACGATGATCCGAGAGATGATGGACCGCGTCGAGTCGACCAACCCACCGGGTGTCCGCAACACAATCACCACCAGTGCTGCGCTGCGTTCGTCGGCGTGGTCGATCGTCTTGATGATGTATTCGGCCGAGACCGGCTGGATGATCGCGTCGACCTCGGCGACCACGACGAGCGGCGACCCAGCACTCGACTCGTCGGGCGGAGGCGCCTGGCTGAGCGCCACCAGTCCGAGCACGATCGACCACGTGCCGACCGCCAGCACGAGCCGAGAGCGACGCAGGGGCAGGCGTGGCATTCAGGGAGGGCTCAAGGCCGGACGACTCGCACACGGAGCGGCCTCTCCGTCCACGGTAGCCGAGGCGCGAACGGCGTGTCAACGCGACCCGTCGCGCGCGAGTCGTTCGAGCAACCGCGTGGCGCCCGGCGCTCCGGGGTCCAATTCGAGGGCGCGGGTCGCCTCCCTGCGTGCGGCGGCCGTCTGGCCCAGCCGCATATGGGCCTCGGCCAGGACAAGGCGCACCGCCACCGTCTCTCCGAGCCAAGCGGACAGCACGCCGGCGGTCACGGCGGCCGACGCTCGATCGGCACGAAGATGCGCGCGGGCCACCAGCAGATGCGCTTCGGCTTGGTCCGGCTGCAGCCGGATGGCGCGGCCCAGCTCGTCCAAGGCCTCCTGGTCGCGCGCGCCGTCAGATGCCACCTGCCCGCGTTCCAGGTGCAACCGGCTCCACCGGCGGCGCTCCCGTCGAACGTTCTGACGAAGGCGGCCTGCGACTCGGTGCTCACGCGGGGTGAGCCAATCAGTCCGGATCAGTGCTCCCGGGTCAGGGGACGGAGGCCACGAAGCGAAGCGCGACACCCAGCCCGCGACCTCCGCCAGCATGCCGGCCAGCGCGATCTCGACGGCGGCCCGTCCGGTGGCATCCTGGCGCTCGAGTACCGTCCCGAGCAGGAAGCGCGCCTCGGCATCGCCCGGGTTCAGCCGTAACGATTCCTTGAGCCAGTATGCCGACGCACCCGGTTCCTCCTCGAGCCAGTAGGCGTATCCGAGATTGAAGAGCGCGTCGTGGTCGTCCGGATCCTGCACGACGGCCTGGTGGAAGAAGTACGTCAATCGCCCGCTGTCCGGTCGCCCGCCGCGCGTCAACTGGACCAGCCCCAGATGAGCCCAGACCGAAGCGTCAGCTCCCAGATCCAGAAGTTCCCGCAGGGACTTCTCCGCCTCATCCAGGCGGCCCAGCTCGATCAGCGATCGGCTCGCCAACAGCTGGGCGTGCCGCCCTTCGAGCGCGTCGTCCGGGACTGACCACGCCGTCTCGAGTGCCTGCTCCGGCTCGCCGGCCACCATCTCGGCCTCCCAGAGAGCAATTCGAAGACGATGGTCGGCGGGCGCCCGCTGCACGGCGCTCCGGAGGAACTCGACGCGCGCGCGCGGTGCGACCGCGAGCAACCCTTTGACGTAGAGCTCGAACGCGTCGAGAGCCACGGTTGCTGCGCCCGAGGTAGCCGCCGGCGCCGCCCGCTCTGCCGCGATCCGCCGGGCCAATCGTGCCACGACCTGTAGCAGGTCGCCGAGCGGACCACGCTCGACAAGCTCTTCGTCAGCAGACACTTCCTCGACGGGCAGCGTCCGGGCGCGAATCACCACCACGGCCGCCTCGAGACCGACCGACCCGACGATGACCCAACGCGCCCCGAGCAGCCGCGCCACGTTGAGCGCGCTCGGGCGACTCAGCTCTGCTGACGGCCGCACGCCGAGCGCTGCATGGACCAGCCGGCGCTCACGTCGCGTGAACGCACCCGCTCCACGGGCTTCGAGCTCATCCGCCAACCTGATCGCCACCGCCTCCGGCAGCCACGCGAGACTGGGCTCGGATCCCGCGGCCTCGAAGGGCATCACGAGAATGCTGGGTGTCTCGGTGGGGCCGTCGCCGGCGGCGGCCGGCATCGCCCCCCCGGCGGCCGCGGCACCGATGATCGCCGCGACCAGCCGCTGGGCCCAGAGACGACGTCCTCGGGGTCGCGGTGCGGTCATTCGTCCTGGGACGCGTGGCTAGACGGAGGCTCGATCAAAATGAGGCACTCGGCGTCTTCCGCGGCGCGGCAGCCGACGACACGGGCAACGCCAGGGATCTGGAAACGGTCGAGCAGCGTGCCGATGGCGGCGGCATAGAATCCGCAGAGACGAAGCGTGCCCGGCTCTCGCAGGTCGCAGAAGAGCGAGCCCCGGACGACCATGCGCCACTCGCCGCGCCGAAACGATGAGCGACCCGAGGTCTCTGAGTCGGTCTCGCGGATGAGGCGCCGTGCCATCCGTGCGACCGCTCGGACCCGGAGCCACGCCGGGAGCGCTTCGACCAGGGACCGCCGACTGCTGGAGAGTCGGTCGGCGTCCCAGGTGGCCGCCAATCGTCCCGCCCTGGCGACGACGCGTTCGTAGACCTCACCCTCCTGGCGCAGAAAACTCAGAACGGCCTTCATCGGGGCGAGACCTATCGTCCCTCCGCGGAGCCCCTCAGGATTCAGCCAGTGCTCGTAGAACTCGAGGCGTGTCGGCAGCTCTTCCTCGATCGCCTGATGAAGACTCGCGACGAAGACGCGACCGATTCTCCCGGCGCTCATTTTCTGGTAACGTTAGCGCCAGAGTACGGGTGGGTAACGCGGGATACGAGCACGACGCGACGGCCGCGATTCTCGCCGGTGGTCGATCGCGTCGACTGGCCGGCCGGGACAAGAGCGCCCTCCGCCTCGGGTCGAGGCGGATCATCGATCGACAGCTCGCGGTGCTCGAGGCCGTCGCTGGACACGTAATGATCGTGGCGCCGGACGCAGCCCGATTTGCCCATCTGGGCGTGCCGGTGATCGCCGATGAACGTGCCAGCGCGGGGCCTCTGGGCGGCCTTCACGCGGCCCTGTGTGCGGCACCGACGTCGCCAACACTGGTCATCGCCTGCGACCTGCCGTTCCTCGATGCGCCTCTGCTGACGCATCTGCTGGATCTGAGCCGAGCGTACGACGTCGTCGTGCCCCGGACGTCCGACGGGTACCAGCCGCTGTGCGCCTGCTACTCGCGTGCCTGCGTCGAGCCGATCCGACGGCGCCTCGACGCCGGGTCGCTCAAGGTCACGGGATTCTATGAGGAAGTCAGGGTGCGGGAGATCGGGCACGTGGAACTCGCGGCGTTCGATCCGCACGGCGTGCTGTTCCATAACGTCAACACACCGGCAGACTACGCGTTTGCCCAGCAATGGGTCCTTGGCGGGCCTCGAGAATCGTAGCCGACGCAGGCAGACCAGTCAAACCGGATACGCGGTAGCGGGCGCGCAATTCCTGCTCGTCCATCCGGGCCTCGCAGCGCGCAACTGACTACGGTCGTCGTGTCGACAGCCTTCGTCAATCAGTCGATCAGTCGAGCCTGCTTCAATGATCCTCCCGATTCACGAGACCCTGCGCGAACGCCTGGTCGATGCGATCGCGCACCTCTACGAGATGGACCCCGAGTCCATGCCACCCGCGGCGGTCGAGTATCCGCCCACGCGCGCCCTCGGAGACCTGGCGTTCCCGATCGCCTTCGAACTCGCGCGACACCTCAGAAAGGCGCCGCGCGCCATCGCGGCGGAGGTCGTCGGCGTCCTCGACGTGACCGGCATCGGTCGGGCGGAGGCGGCGCCGAACGGGTACATCAACGTGTTTCTGGATCGGGAGAAGTTTCTGCTCGAGCGGATCGTCACGCCGCCTCCCCAACCCGGTCCCCGGACCGGGGACAAGGTGGTCGTCGAGCACACGGCAATCAATCCGAACAAGGCGGCGCATGTTGGGCACCTGCGGAATGCAGCGCTCGGGGACACGCTGGGCCGCCTGCTCCGTTTCCGGGGCGATCGGGTGGAGATCCAGAACTACATCGACGACACGGGCGTCCAGGTTGCCGATGTCGTCGTCGGCTTCCAACACCTCGAGGGCAAGACGCTCGACGAGATTCGCGCGATCGCCGACACGACCCGGTTCGATTACTACTGTTGGGACCTCTATGCGCGAGTCACCGCATGGTACGAAGCGGATCGCGAGCGTGTGGCGATCCGTGCCGAGACCCTGCACGCCATCGACCAGGGCGACAGCGCGGAAGCCGAGATCGGCGCGTTCATCGCCGACCGCATCGTCCGGCGTCACCTCGAGACCATGGCGAGGCTCGACGTCGACTATGACCTGCTCACGTGGGAGTCGGACATTCTCAAGCTGAAGTTCTGGGACCGAGCTTTCGAGATCCTGAAGACGGCGGGCGCCGTCTACCGCCAACCCGAGGGTCGGCTGGCCGGCTGCTGGGTGATGGCGATCGACGACGACTCGGACGACCCGACGGACGGGACCGCCGAACCCGCAATCGACGGCGACCCGTCGGCGCCCAGAGAGAAAGTCATCGTGCGGTCGGATGGCACCGTGACCTACGTCGGCAAGGACATCGCAAACCAATTCTGGAAGTTCGGCCTGCTGGACCAGGACTTCCATTATCGCGTGTTCGAGCCCCGCTCGGACGGCTCACCCATCTGGGCGACCGCCGCGACCGACGTCGAGCGGACGCCGGAAGACCGACCGCCCCCGTTTGGGGCGGCGGACGCGGTGTACAACGTCATCGACACGCGCCAGTCGTACCTGCAGAAACTGCTCCAGCAAGCGCTCCATGCGCTGGGTCACACCGCGCAGGCGGAGCGATCGACACATTTTGCATACGAGATGGTCGCGCTCTCGCCAGCGACGGCGCGGGAACTCGGATATGGCGAGGCCGACGACTCGCGACCGTTTGTCGAGGTGTCGGGACGGAAGGGTCTGGGCGTCAAGGCCGACGACTTGCTGGACCGCCTGATCGAGAAGGCCTCTGCCGAAGTCGCGGCCAGAAATCCAGACACAAAGCGGGATCAGGTCGAGGATACAGCGTCGGCGATCGCTACCGCCGCACTGCGCTACTTCATGATCAAGTTTTCGCGTGGGAAGGTCATCGCCTTCGATCTCGATGAGGCGCTCAGCTTCGAGGGCGAAACCGGCCCGTACCTCCAGTACGCCGTCGTTCGAGCCAACAACATCTTCGGCAAGCTGCAGGCCCGGGACGGGCTATCCGAGTCACTCGTGAAGGCGCAGCTTGGGAACACGGGCGCGGCGCCACTGACCAGCGACGAGGGCTGCGACGACCTCTGGAACCTCGTGCTGGAAGCGGCACGGCTCGATGAGGTCGTCGACCAGGCCATCCGCACGCTCGAGTTGTCGGGGCTCGCCAAGTACGCCTTCGGCTTGGCCCAGTCGTTCAACGCCTTCTATCACCGCTACCAGATACTCAATGAGTCGCGTCTGGAGACGAAGCTGTGGCGTGCGGTAGTCGTGGACTACACGCGAAGCCAGATGACCCGCGCCCTGACGCTCATGGGATGCCGGGTCCCAGTGCGGATGTAGCATGCCGACAAGCCGGACGAAGCCGGTGATCGCGGTGACGCCGTGCGCGACGATTGACGACTACCTCGCTCGCATCGAGGAGGCGGGCGGTACGCCGCGAATCGTCGACCTGTCCGCGACGGATCTCGGCGACGCAACGGCGCTCCTCCTGACCGGCGGTGGTGACATCGAGGCCGCCCGATACGGCGAGGCTCGCCATCCAGCGGACTATGAGGTCGAGCCGGAGCGCGATGCGCTCGAGTTCACCCTCTGCCGCTCGGCCCTCGAACACGATGTGCCGATGCTTGGCATCTGTCGTGGCCTTCAACTCCTCAACGTCGTAGCCGACGGCAGTCTCGTCCAGGACATTTCGACCCAGGTCCTGCGGCCTCTCACCCACCGGGTGATGCACCCCCGCGATGGACTGGCCCACGAGATTCGCGTCAGCCTCGACTCCCGGCTCGCGACTCTGCTGCATCAGGACACTCGGCCCGACGGCACGTGCCTCGTCAACAGCCGCCATCATCAGGCGATCAAGCGCGTCGGCGAGGGACTCGTCGTGACCGCCGTGGCAGACGACGGCATCATCGAGGCCGTCGAACGACCGAGCGCTCGCTTCTGCATCGCGGTGCAGTGGCACCCGGAAAACTTCAGACGCACCCCCGCATTCGGCGGTCTGTTCCGAGGGCTGGTCGAGGCGGCGATCCCGGCCTGAGGCTCGATCCTGGCGGCGCCTCAGACGGGGTGGCGCCCCAGAACGGCGAGGCTCTCGACGTGCGCCGTGTTCGGGAACAGGTCGAAAGCCTCCAGATGCACCAGCTCGTAGGCGTCATCGACGAGGCGGCGCACATCACGAGCCAGGGTCGCCACGTCGCACGAGACGTAGACGACACGCCGCGGCGCCATGCGGATGAGCCCGGCGAGCGCGATTCGTGAGAGTCCGCTGCGCGGCGGATTCACGATTGCGACCGCGGCCTGACCGGGCCCGGCCTGCGACAGGTAGGCCTCGACCGAGACGCGCCGTACGCTGATGGCATCGCCCACCTGCGCCGCGTTGGCGGCCAGGTCTCGGGCCGTGCGCGAGTCACCCTCCACAGCGGTAATGTGCCGCCGGCCCACCGCCGCCTGGACGATCGCGTGCAGGCCGACACCGGCGTACAGGTCGACGAGTGGCTCGTCGGCCGCTTCGCGCAGCACCGCCTCGACAAGATCGCCGATCAGGTACCGGTTCGCCTGAAAGAACGACCGCGCGCGTCGACGAATCCGCAACGATGCAGGCACCGGCACGGTCCGCACACGTACGCGTCCAGCGGATCGCTGACGACCGGCGACCCGAACAGGGTCGTCGGTCGCGCGAGCCCGAACGACGCACCGGTGAAGCCCGCGTCCCACAACGCCCCAGGAGCGACCGTCGGTCCACGGGGCGGGTCTCGTGACTCGACGTGAATCACTCGCCCGCGCGCCGGCAGGTCCTCGGCGAGTTCGATCGCCTGCACCCGCCGCCACCCGGTGCCCGCCAGCCACTGCTCGAGCGCCGACAGTGCCGGCCCCGTATCCGACCGCAGCTGACCGGTCGACATGGGATCGCACAGCTCGTGTGTACCCTCGCGAACGAAGCCCACCCGACCGCTGCGGACCCGGAAGCGGGCGCGCATCCGGTAGCCGCGTTCGCCTGAGGGCGCGACCGCGAAGGCTGTCGGTGCCGCGAGACGTCCGATCCTCGAGAACGCATCCCGGATGATCTCGCGCTTCAAGCGGAGCTGCCGCGGATAGGCGATGTGGGCGTACGCGTTGCCCCCACACGCAGCGTCGCCCGCGGGTTCGCGACGGTCCGGGTCGGGCTCGATTACCTCGATTGTCGTGGCATGCGCGTAGCCGCGCGCGACCCGACCGATCCGGACCCTGGCCAGCTCGCCGGGAATGGCGCCGGTTGCCAGGACGACCCGTCCCTCGTGGTGTCCTAGCATCGCGCCACCAACCACCGCCTTCTCGATTCGAAGGACGATCTCGTCTCCGGGCGTCATCTTCGATCGATCTCCGTCCGTGGACTACGAAACGGCGAGGCGCGGCAGGCGTAGACCGTCCCGCACCTGGCGATCGGTCTCGGCGCTCAGCGATCGGGCGAACGCCTCGGGCTGCATCCGGTCCCGAAAGGGCTCGAGCTCCGACGCGGCGGCGCGCACGAAGTCGTCGAGCCGACCAGGTGCCAGGCCTCGGCGCGCGGTCTCGAGCAGCGAGGCATCAAGCTCGGCGAGCCGCTCCAGGAGACGCTGTCGCGGTTCGCCGCGGAGTCCTTTGACTCGGGCCATCCATGGCGTGAGCTCCTGCCGGATCTCCGCGATGAGCGCGACCAACTCGGCCGGCAGGTCGGGCTCGGTGGCCCGAGCGCCGAGGCGGGTCAACGCGCGGTCGAGGTGAGCCTGGAGGCTCTCGCGCCGCTTCGGCACGCGCGTCTCACCAGCCGCCGCTCCGCTCAGAGAAATACCGGTCGCGCGACGCCAGTTGTCGAAAAGGCCGAGCACGTCCGCTTCGCAGAAATCGATCCGGACCGGGCGGCGACGTGGTCCCTTCGCGTGGTAGCGCTCGAAGTACTGGTCGACTCCACGACAGACGATCGAGAGCGGAATACCCTGCTCCGCCCAGCCCCGCACCAGCTCGAAGGCGGGGCCCACGAGACGAATCAGATGGCCGTCGTTCTTTCGACACAGGTGGCTCTCCACCTCGCGACAGTACGCCTCGTCATCGGGGATGGAGGTCGGCACGGGTCCTTAGCGGTTGCGCTGCCAGACGATACGGAGGCCCTGCAGCGTCAGGTCGGGATCGACCGTATCGATGGTTGATGTCTCGGAGGCGATGATCTCCGCCATGCCGCCGGTCGCGACGCAGGGAACGAGGCCGGAATCGACGCCCTCGGTCAACTCGGCGCGCATGCGGTGCACGATGCCCTCGACCATGGCGACGTAGCCATAGTACAGGCCTGACTGCATCGACCCGACCGTCGTTCGACCGATGAGCGCGGTCGGCTTGCGAACGTCCACCCGTGGCAACTTGGCCGCTCGGTGAAACAGCGCATCTGCGGATATCTGGATACCCGGACAGATCACGCCGCCCAGGTATTCGCCCTGAGCCGAGATCGCGTCGAACGTCGTGGCCGTTCCGAAGTCGACGACGACCAGCGGCAACTGCGCCGAACGCCCGTACGCCTCGAATGCCGCCACACCGTTGACGATGCGGTCGGCGCCGACGTCGCCTGGCGTCTCGTACAGGATCGGCATGCCGGTATCGAGTGTCGCGTCGATCGTGAGAGGTGTGTGGCCGAAGTACCGTGTCGCCATCTCGACGAACGTCCCCGTCAGGGGAGGCACGACCGACGCCACGACGATGCCGTCGATCGCTTTCGTGTCGACGCGGTGATGCTCGAAGAGGTGCAGCAACTGGATCCCCAGCTCGTCAGCCGTGCGCTCGCGCATCGTCTGCAGGCGCCAGCTATCGCGAAGAACGTCCCCAGCGAACACGCCCAGCACGATGTTCGAGTTTCCGACGTCAATCGCCAGCAGCATGAGCGCTCCCTCTGCCCCGGTTCAGATCCAAGAAACGTCCGCCGACACGATCCGCTCTCGCCCCTGTTCGGTCTCGACCAGTAGCGCGCCGTCGTCGTCGATTCCGGCCGTCGTCCCGGCCCGGAGGCGACCATCGAGCGTCCACTGGACGGCCGCGCCCTGACACGACGGTGAAAGGGCAGTCCACTGCGCCAGCACCTCCGAGGCGCGGCCGGCCGCGAGCTGACCGAACGTCCGCTGGAGTTCGGTGAGCCCTTCGACGAGCAGGGCGGCCCGCCGCACCGGCTTCCCTCCCGTCTCGGTCTCGACCGACGTCACCACATCGGCCAGATCCACGGGGTACGCGGCCGGCTTGACATTGATCCCGAAGCCGAGCACGAGCCGATCCAGATGCCCGTTTCGCACGATCCCTTCGGCCAGAATGCCGCCCAGCTTGCGTCGGCCACCAGGGCCCGCCTCCACGACCAGATCGTTCGGCCACTTGATCCTGACCTCGATGCCACAAGCCGATCCGATCCCACGAGCCAACGCCAAACCAGCGCCGAGGGTCATCAGGCCGTGCGACGGTGGCGCCCCGGGCGACATCGATCCGGAGACGGGCTCCAGGACCAGCGACACGTAGAGTCCAGCTCCTTCTGGCGAGAACCAGGACCGTCCGCGCCGGCCCCGGCCGGCCGTCTGGCGGCTTGCCATCACCATCGTCCCCACGGCCGCACCCTCGGCGGCGAGCGCTCGCGCGACATCGTTCGTCGAGCCAACGGCCTCGAAGAAACGGACGTCGTGACCGAGGACACCAAGCCGGGGCGCGGCCTCGGCCAGGGCGCGTGCAACATCGTCGGGGAGCGCGCTGGCCCCGGGTGGACACTCGTTCGGCTGAGGGTCGATCATGGACCTATCTCACGCGGCCTCTGGCGCCGACTTCACTTCGAGGCTCAGATCCGCCGCCGGAGCCGAGTGCGTCAACGCGCCGACGGACACGTACCGGGCCCCGGTCCGCGCGAGCTCCGGCACCCGATCGAGCGTCACCCCACCGGAGATTTCGATGTCGGCGCGGCCCAGGCTGCGGCGGACCGCCTCGCGGATGGCGTCCGGCGACATGTTGTCGACCAGGATGCGCGGAGCACCCGCCGCCAGAGCACGATCCAGCTCGTCCAAGTTCTGGACCTCGATCTCGATCGGAAGGGCGGCATGAGCGTCGTGCATTCGACGCATGGCCTCGTCGATACCACCCGCGAGCTGCACGTGGTTGTCCTTGATGAGAATGCCGCCATCGAGTGTTGCGCGGTGGTTCGTGCCACCACCGCATCTGACAGCGTATTTCTCCAGCGCTCGCAGTGTCGGTGTCGTCTTGCGCGTGTCGAGTATCGTGATGCCACCGTCAGCCGCGTCCACGAACGCGCGGGTGAGCGTCGCGATGCCCGAGAGCCGCTGGAGGAAGTTCAGGGCGGTGCGTTCGGCGGTCAGCATGGCGGCGGCGAAGCCCGTGATCTCCGCGACGGTGTCGCCGACCGCCGTCTGCACTCCGTCGTGCCGACGCGTGACGACCGTGACGCTGGGATCCAGCTGACGAAACGCCTCGGCAGCCACGGCGAGACCGGCCACGACGCAGGCGGACTTGCTCACGATGCGACCCTCCGCGCGCAACTCGGCCGTGACCGTGGCCTCGGTCGTCACATCCCCCCAGCCGAGGTCCTCCGCGATCGCCCGACGGACGATCTCGCGGTAGAGCGCCGGGTCGAGGGCCTCGACTGCTGAGGTGCTCACGAGCCGAGCTCCTGCAGAATACGCTGGAGCCGCTCGCGCTGTTCGGCGAGGATCACCGCCTGCGTCTGCGTGGCGCTCACGATCTCGGGATCGGCACGCTCACGGAACTTGGCGTTGGCCAGCTTACCCTCCACACTCGCCAGCTGCGTGTCGAGCTTGGCGAGGTCCTTCTCGAGGCGCGCGCGCTCTGCCTTCCGGTCGACGACGCCCTCGAGCGGCAGCGACACATGCAGGTTACGAACGACCCGGGTCACGGTGTCGGGGCCCCGCGCGACTTCGCTCCGGAACTCGATCGAGTCGAGGCGGGCCAGGTATGTGATGTACGAGGCCATCCGCTCCAGGCTCGCCCGCTGGCTCGCCTCCGCTCCGGCGACGAACGCCTGTATTCTCCGCGACGGCGGCACGCCGCGCTCCGACCGAGCCGTTCGGATGGTCGTCACGACATCCTTGAGCAGTTCGATCTCGGCGGCAGCCGCGTCATCCTGCCGCCCCGTGTCCGCGCGGGGGAACGCGGCCAGCGTGATGGTCGGGGACGACGAATCAATCGCCGGCGCCGCGTCGGATGGCGGGAGCCGCTGCCAGATCTCCTCGGTGACGAACGGGATGAACGGATGCAGCATGCGCAGGACACGGTCGTGCACGTGCAGGAGCACCCCCAGGGTCTCCTCGCGATCGCCGCTCTCGGGCTGCAGATGCGGTTTCACCAGCTCGATGTACCAGTCTGCATACTCGTGCCAGAAGAACTGGTAGAGGCGGTCGGCGGCCACGTCGAACCTGAAGCCTGTCAGGGCCGCGTCGACGTCTTTCACCAGCACCTCGGAGGCGTGCAGCATCCACCGATTGATCAAGAGCGTCGGGCGCTCCGGAACAGAAGCTCGCCCTTGATGCCCCTCGGCGTGCATGAGCACGAACCGTGACGCATTCCAGATCTTGTTGATGAACTGGCGATAGCCCCGCAATCGTCCCTCGGACAGCGAGATGTCCATGCCAGGCGAAGCCATCGCCGCCAAGGTGAATCGAAACGCGTCAGCGCCGACTTCGTCCATCAACTCGAGCGGGTCCACGACGTTGCCCTTCGATTTGCTCATCTTCTGGCCGTGAGCGTCGCGGACGAGTGATGTGATGTACACCTGACGGAACGGCACGTCCTCGCCGAACTTGAGTCCCAGCATGATCATCCTGGCAATCCAGAAGAAGATGATGTCGAAGCCAGTGATCATCAGGTCGTTCGGATAGTACCGCTCGAGATCGCTGGTGCGATCGGGCCAGCCCATCGTGCTGAAGGGCCAGAGCCCCGAGCTGAACCACGTGTCGAGCACGTCGGTATCCTGGCGTAGTGCGTGACCGCACTCGCACGCCACCGGGGTCTCCTCTGCCACGGTCGTCTGACCGCACGCGTCGCAATACCAGGCCGGAATCCGATGGCCCCACCAGAGCTGGCGGGAGATGCACCAGTCGTGGATGTTGGCCATCCACTCGTCGTACGTCTTCTTCCAGTTGCCTGGCGTGAAGACGATTCGCCCGTCCTCGACCGCGGCACGTGCCGGGGCGGCGAGCGGCTCGATCCGAACGAACCACTGGGTGGACACGAGCGGCTCGACGACCGTGCTGCAGCGCTGGCACTGCCCGACGGCATGCCGATGGTCCTCCACCTTGACGAGGACTCCCTCCTGCCTCAGCTGTTCCACCAGGGCCTTCCGAGCCTCGAAGCGCTCCTGGCCGGCGTACGGGCCCGCCTCCGCAGTCATCCGACCGTCCTCATCGATCACCGCCACCTGGGCGAGATCGTGTCGCTTCCCGAGCTGAAAGTCGTTCGGGTCGTGAGCCGGCGTGACCTTGACGGCTCCCGTACCGAAACTAGGGTCCACGAAGTCGTCCGCGACCACGGGAAGTTCGCGACCGATCACCGGTAGTCGAACGCGTGCGCCGACCCACGATCGGTATCGCTCGTCGTCCGGATGCACGGCGACGGCCGTGTCACCCAGCATGGTCTCGGGGCGTGTGGTGGCCACGGTCACGTCTCCGGGGCCGTCCAGACGCGCGTAGCGGACGTGATAGAGGTGTCCGTTCGTCTCCTGGTGGACGACCTCGAGATCCGACAGGGCGGTCCGGCAGCGCGGGCACCAATTGACGATGAACGTGTCCCGATAGATCAACCCCTCGCGGTACAGCGACACGAACACCCGTCTCACCGCCCGCGACAGGTTCTCGTCGAGCGTAAATCGCTCCCGCGTCCAATCCACCGACGAGCCGAGCTTGCGCATCTGGCCGGTGATGACACCGTGGCTCTCCCGGACCCAGTCCCACACCTTGGCCTCGAAGGCCTCCCGCCCGAGGTCATCGCGTGTCTTCCCGTCGGCCGCCAATTGCCTCTCGACCACGTTCTGCGTGGCGATGCCCGCGTGATCCGTGCCGGGGAGCCACAGCACGTCGAATCCTTGCATCCGCTTCCAGCGCGCGATCACGTCGGGAAGCGTCTGATTCAAGGCATGGCCGATGTGCAGGGACCCGGTGACATTCGGCGGGGGCAGCACCATCGTGAAGGGCCGACGTCCGGAGTCGGGCCGGGAGGTGAACGCGCCGATCGTCTCCCAGAACGCGTACCACTTGGGATCCACGTCGCGATGCTCGAAGCCCTTGGGTAGGTCTGACATATCACCTCATCGTGCTGAGGCCGGCGGGATGTCCCCGCGCGACACCCGGCACCGACCGGCTCGCGTGCCGGTCACGGAGCCGTCTTGGAATCTGACGGAGAACGCGGACCGGGCCGCAGCACCCCGGTCGCGGTGGAGGCTACGACGTCTGGCTCTTGATGCGCTCGATCTCTTCCCGCACGAGCCTGTCGGCGACGGTCAGGACGACATCCGAAACCGTCTCGCGCACCGCCAGGTCGCCCATCTTCTCGATGACGCGACGCGCCACGCGGTCGACGAACTCGTCCGAGATCAGCGGCTCGGCTGGCAGGGTCGCCGCGGGGCTCGGCAGGCGATCGCCGAGCTTGCTGAGCACGCGCTCGGCGATCCGGTCGAAGGTGTCCTCATCGGCCTCCAGATCGCGCGACGGGGCGAACGGAGCTGCCACAGGCGGAGTGTCGGGCTCGCCCTGCTCGGCCGCCAGGAGCGCCGCAAAGGCGTCCGCCAGCGGCGCAGACCCTGGCACCGGCGTCATCCCCCCGTCCGCGGCCTCGTTACCGGTCGTCGCCTCGACCGAAGGCGCGACGTCCGCAAGGGGCGCCGGCTCTGCCCCGACGTCGATGAGCGGCACCGCAGACTCGACCGATGCCGGTTCCGCCGCCGGCCCATCGCTGAACTCCCACGTGTTCGATCCGTCGGGCGTGATGGGCGTGACCGGAATGTCGCCGAGACGGGCGGCGTTGTCGTCGGACGCGAACGGCGCCGGTTCTTCGGACCGGGGTTCAACATTGCGCACCAGCAGGCCCTCCGCTCCGTCCTCGCTGGCCAGGCTGGCCACGAGCGGGGGCGGCCCGGGCTCTTCGGCGTCGGCCGCCTCGTCGTCCGGCGGGCGCGACGTGACCGACGAATTCAACGTCGCGAACGCCGCATCGAGGCGATCCAGATACTCGTCGACGGACTCGCCGCCGCTCGCCCCGGCGTCCGGCGGCTCGTCGACCTGCTCCGCCGCCAGTTCGGACGAGACCTCGGCCGGCGCCGACGCGGGCACGGTCGCGAATCCGTCGACCAGGGCGCTCTCGTCGGCGAGCGCGGCCTGCGGCAGCGCCGCCGCCTGATTCGCCAGCAACGCCCGCACCTGCTCGACCACGGCCTGCGGCTCGAACGGCTTGGCGAGCACGGCATCGGCGCGTGCGACGTCGGCGCGGTGCTCGTCAATCGGCTCGAACGCCCCGGTCAGCAAGATCACGGGAATATGCGCGAGGTGCGGATTGTCCTTCACGAAGGTGGACACCTCGTAGCCGCTCTTTTCCGGCATCTCCACGTCGGCCAGGACGGCGTCGGGGCGGTCGCTCGAGATCCAGTCGATGGCTTGCTGTCCATCGGAGACGCAGACAACCTCGAAGTCCTCGTCGGCGAAGGTCAGCTCGATCACGCGCTGAATGGTTGGGCTATCGTCCGCCAACAGGAGCTTTCGACGCATCGTTCCGTGTTCCCCTCGTTCGAATCAGACGCATCACACCGTTTCGATGCGCGGGCGTACATGCCCGTGAATGAACTCCACAATCGTCTGCATCCCCGTGCCCGGCAGGAAGATGCCCCCGATCCCCATCGCTTCGAGCTTGGGCCTGTCGAGATCCGGAATGATGCCACCGACAACGACCAGCACGTCGCCGAGTCCCTGCTCCCGGAGCAGGCGCATCACCTCCGGACAGATGTGATTGTGCGCGCCCGACAGAATCGACAAGCCGATCACATCGGCGTCCTCCTGGAGCGCCGCCGCGACGATCTGCGCCGGCGTTTGACGTAGGCCTGTGTAGATGACCTCCATGCCGGCATCCCGGAGTGCACGGGCAATCACCTTCGCGCCCCGATCGTGTCCATCGAGGCCCGGCTTGGCGATCACCACCCGGATGCGGCGAGGGTCATTCGGCGGATGCACGTTCGGCTCCCTCAGATGGAGGGTACCTCCTCGTACTCCCCCCATACGTCGCGCAGCGCATCGCACATCTCGCCGATGGTCGCGTAGGCTCGCACCGCCTCGAGGAGGGGTGGCATGAGGTTGGCCTCGTCGGTCGCCGCGCGCCGAACGTCGTCGAGGGCGCGAGTGACCCGTTCGGTGCTCCGTCCGCGCTTCACGTCGGCGAGCGCGGCGACTTGCCGCGCGCCGGTCTCCTCATCGATGTACAGAATCGGCGGTGGCGCCTCATCGTGGCTGACATACTCGTTGACTCCGACGACGATCTGCTCGCGTGCGTCGATTGCCTGCTGGAATCGGTACGCGCTCTCTGCGATCTCGTGTTGCGGGTACCCGTGCTCGATCGCCGCGATCATGCCCCCCATGCCATCGATCGTCTCGAAGTACGCCACGGCCTCCTCCTCGAGTGAGCGCGTGAGCGACTCCACTAGGTACGAGCCACCGAACGGATCGACCAGGTCAGCCACTCCGCTCTCCTCGGCGATGATCTGCTGTGTGCGAAGCGCGAGGGTGGCCGCCTTCTCCGTCGGGAGCGACAACGCCTCGTCCAGAGAATTCGTGTGCAGTGAGTTCGTGCCGCCAAGGACAGCCGCCAAGGCCTGGAGGGCGGTCCGGACGACGTTGTTGTAGGGCTGCTGGGCCGTCAGCGAGACACCCGCCGTCTGGGCGTGAAACCGTAGCTTCCACGAACGCTCGTCCTGCGCCCCGAACTGGTCTCGCATCGTGCGAGCCCAGATCGCCCGGGCCGCTCGGTACTTCGCAAGCTCCTCGAACAAATCGCTGTGCGCGTTGAAGAAGAACGAGAGCCGCGGAGCGAACGCATCGACGTCGAGGCCGGCCGCGACGCCACACTGGACGTACTCGATCCCGTCGCGCAGCGTGAACGCCAACTCCTGGGCGGCTGTCGCACCCGCCTCCCGGATGTGGTACCCACTGATCGAAATCGAGTTCCAGCGCGGCACCTCCGCCGCGCAGAACGCGAACGTGTCGGTGACGAGTCGCACGGAGGGGCGCGGCGGGTAGATGTACTCCTTCTGAGCGATGAACTCCTTCAGGATGTCGTTCTGAATCGTGCCCGACAGCCTGCGCCAGTCGGCGCCCTGGCGCTCGGCCACCACCAGATACATGGCAAACACCATCGCCGCCGGCGAGTTGATCGTCATCGAGGTCGTGACGTCGGCCAGCGAGATGCCGTCGAATAGCCGCTCCATATCGGCGAGCGACGACACGCTCACGCCACACTTGCCCACCTCGCCGACGGACAGGTCGTGATCCGGATCTCGGCCCATGAGCGTCGGTAGATCGAAGGCGACGCTCAGCCCGGTGCCGCCGGCCGCGAGCAACTGGCGGTAGCGCGCGTTCGTCTGTTCCGGCGTCCCGAAGCCGGCAAATTGTCGCATCGTCCAGCGCTTGCCGTGGTACCCGGATGCGTGGATGCCACGCGCGTACGGGAACTCCCCCGGGTGGCCCAGATCGCGCCGATAGTCGATGGATGCGACGTTGTCCGGGCCGTACAGCCGCTCGATCGGCCGACCCGAAATCGTCCTGAACGGCGTCTCTCGCTCCGGGGATCGCTCGAGCAGCGGTCCGAGCGTCTCACGCTGCCAGCGCTGCCGCTCGCGATCGGTACCGGGCAGAACGGCCTTCATGGGGTCATTATACGGGACACCGCGAGCGAACATCGGCCTCAGGGCTTCGAGACGGCAACCGCCGTGACGCGAGCACCCGAAGCCCGACCCGACCCGGCGAACGTCGACGTGGTCAGTGTCCTGTGGCCGGCATCGCTGTTCACCCCGAGGGTGATGAGGCGCCCGACTGGCCAGGCGCGACGAGCGAGGTTGTCGGGAATGACCAAGGACTTGACGCACGCAGGACAATACGACCATGCACTCCCCACCCCGCCCGGGCCCGCTCGCCGGCCTGCGCGTCCTGGAGATGGGTCAGCTCCTGGCCGGACCGTTCGCCTCGGTGTTCCTGGCCTGGTTTGGCGCCGACGTCATCAAGGTTGAGCCACCCGGCATCGGCGATCCGCTGCGCACCTGGCGCCAGCTCCACAAGGGCACGGCCCTGTGGTGGTACATCCTCGGTCGCAACAAGCGCTGCATCACGGCCAACCTGAGGACGCCTGAGGGCCGCGAACTGGTGAAGGGCCTCATCGCGAAAAGCGACGTGGTCCTGGAGAATTTCAAGCCGGGCCGCATGGAGTCCTGGGGTCTTGGGCCGGACGATGTGAAGGCGATCAACCCGCGGGCGATCATGGCGCGGGTCTCTGGATGGGGCCAGACCGGTCCGTATGCGCCGAAGCCGGGATACGCCTCGGTGGCGGAAGGCGCGGCCGGTCTTCGCTACGTCACCGGCTACCCGGACCGCCCACCGGTTCGGTCGAACCTCAGCCTCGGCGACACGATCGCAGGCCTCCACGCCGCGCTCGGGATTCTGATGGCTGTCTACGATCGGGATGTCCGAGGAACGGGTGACGGGCAGATCGTCGATGTCGCAATCTACGAGTCGGTCTTCAACATGATGGAGTCGATGGTGCCCGAGTTCGACATGTACGGCATCGTCCGGGAGCGCTCCGGCGCCACGGTCAGCGGCATCGTGCCAACGAATACCTACCCGTGCAAGGATGCCAAGTACATCATCATCGGTGGCAACGGCGACAGCATCTTCCAACGCCTGATGCGAGCGGCCGGCCGACCCGACATGGCCGACGATCCGAGGTTCGCCCACAACAACGACCGCGTCGAGCACGAGCAGGAGATCGACGACGCGATTGCGTCCTGGACGAACGCCCACACGTTCGACGATGTCATGTCGGCCCTCGAGGAGGCCGGGGTGCCGGCTGGTGCCATCTACTCCGTCGCCGACCAGATGCAGGATCCCCATTTCCAGGCGCGCGGCCTCTTCGAGCGCGTCCAGCTGCCGGACGGCGACTCGGTCACGTTACCCACGTTCGGCCCCAAGCTGTCGAAGACGCCGGGCGGTACGAGCTGGCCCGGACCACCGCTCGGCTCACACAACGACGAGGTCTACGCGGAACTCCTCGGCCTCACCGCGGCGGATCTGGAGCGCCTGCGGGCCGAAGGCGTCATCTAGTGGCCCGTACGGTAACTCGAGACTTTTTCTCAGCGTCTGTCGATTTCACGATCATCGTGCGTCGTAGGGATGAGGCGCAATGGAGCCGCCCCGCGGCAGCCACGGACGGCAACGCGACCGAGCAGCGTTTTCATCGAGCGACGCCTCGCACGGCTCAAGTCCGGACGCTGACGCGCGGGTCGTGCGGGCGACGACCGCTTCGGCCGTGCTATGATTTTCGTTTGGCGCGGCCGCCGCGCACGTCCACTGAAGCCCACGTTCCGGGCATACACGAGGTACCCACAATGTCCAGCGAGAAGCCCGACCATCACGATGCCGAACTGGTCCTGCGCGTGTACGACATGCGCCGCGAAGCCAAGACACGAGAGAACCGAGACAAGCTCAACTTCGGTTTCTGGCCCAAGACCTACGACGACTTCAAGGCGATCCAGCAGCCGGATCACGAGTTCAACGAGTCGTGGCGCCAGCTGAGTTCGTACTGGGAGCTCGTCTACGGCATCGCACGCAATGGCATCGTGAACGCTGACTACTGGGTCGAAAGCAACGGCGAGGGCATGTTCTTCTACGCGAAGGTTGCCCCGTTCCTCGACGACATCCGGAAAGACTCACCCATGGCGCTCCAGAATCTCGAGTGGGCGGCGACCCAGACGGAGAAGGGCCGTCAGTTCCTCGCATACATCTCCGAGTACATCAAGACGCGGACCGAGAACCAGTAGGCTCACACGACCGACCGGTCGCCTCGCCTCATGTGCGAGGCGCCCGGCCTCACTCGACACCCGACGACGCACGCGAGGTCCACATGAGAAGCTATCTGCCGATCATCTTCGCCCTGGGAACCGCGCTGTGCTGGGGTCTGTACGGTCCGACGCTTGGGATCGCGCGCCTCGCCGACGTCGATCACAGCCCGTTCAAGCCGTACGTCGGGATCGGCTTCGCCTACCTCGTGATCGCAATCGTGGGCGGACTGCTCGGGATGTGGTATCTCGGCGATAGCTTCGATCTCACGAGTGGCGGGACGGTCTGGGGAACCGCTGCCGGAGTGCTCGGAGCCCTGGGCGCACTGAGCCTGACGCTCTGCATGTTCAGCGGGGGCGCACGCATTCCACACACCGTCATGCCGATCGTCTTCGGCGGCGCGGTCACGATCTCGGCGCTCTATCCGCTCGTGACGTCCGGCGGACAGCTCAAGGCGAGTCCGATGCTCTGGGCCGGCATCGTCGGAATGGCGATCTCGGTGGTGATCATCGCCGCCAACACGCCGCATGAGCCACCCGCGAGAGCGACCGAGACCCCGGCCGCACAGGTGTCCTCGGCAGACTCCTGACACTCGCGGCCTGTCTTCGGAATCCAGTACTCGTTCAGCGGGTACGGACCACTAATCGGTGGGCTCAGCGACTTCCACCGAGACCGTGACCTCCCGGCCGAGGTGCGCCGTCAACCAGGCATGCATCCCGGAGCCCGGCTTGACGATGACGTAGCTCTCCGGCCCGATGGAGAAGTAGCCCTCCTCGACCTCGTGTGCCGCAGCGCTGAGGTGTCCGACCATTGACGTGCCGGACTGGGCCGAGACGCGCCACCCGACCACGGCGAGAACCACGACGAAGAGAGCGAGGACTGGCAGCAGGCGTCTGTTCATGATGTCTCCGAAGTCTCCCATGCGTCCCAGGTTTCCCATGTCTCCGAAATGGCCGATGACGCGCGCGACCTCTAGTGGTTCCGGAGCCCGGACCGCCCCAGCGATCGCAGCGCAACCCTCAAGCGAGCGTGCTGGTCGAAATTCGCCACGAAATCAGACTCGCGCCGCCCGCCCTTGCTCCGGACCACGTCAACGAGGGCGCTGCGTTCCTCGGGCGACCAGTTCCTGACGCCTGGCAGGGCAACGATCACCGGACCCCAGCGCTCCCACGCCTGTCGTTCACTCTCCGGGAATCGACGCCAGTTCCCAGCCCATGCGATGTCAGCTGCTTCCTCGGCGCACTCCAGCGCGGCCCGCTCCCGATCCGAGCCGAACCGCGACGCCACCATGTCACTCACAGCGAGCCCCACGCCGTCGGCGGGCCACACGCCGATCACGTCGTCGCGTCGCTGCGCGACATCGAGGAACAGGTTTCGGCTCGCGAGCATGCGCAGCGTGGTGAGGCTCGACCGATGCGATGGCCGCCGCTCCATCCGGGCGACTTCCGCCTCGGCTCGCCGGCGCGCCGGCAGGTCGCGCGGCCTGAACCCCAGCTTGTAGTAGAACCACCAGGCGCCCGACCGAAGACCCTCGTCGTTCCCGTGTCCCAGCTGATACGGAAAAATCGTGAACGTGTCGACCCCAAACAGTGCACGGACGGACGCCAGCAGCCGCCCGTACATCCAGGCAGCCTCCGCACCTCGGAACGTCTCGAAGACGTTGTACGCGATCTCCGACGATCGATAGAGCGCGCTCGTCAGCGCGTAGCCCGTCGGCACGCCGTTGCGCAGCAGCAGCCAGCCGTAGACCGATTCCAGCAGGAGCCGCTGCTCGGGCTCGACTCCGATGCAGGCCAGCTGGAGACCGTCGCCACACTCGATCATCCGGACGTCGCGCGCGTCGGCGGCCTCGAAGGTGTACAGGTCGCGACTCCGGGTGACCATCGCCTCACGAGCGAGATCGATCAGGCGCTCGGCATCCGACCGCGATACGGGCCGGACCCGGCGCGGCGGACGGTCGACCTCGACGAGCAGCTTCGGCCGATCGCGTCTGAGCGGGAGTCGGCGCGCCACGAGCGGCGAACCGGAGAACCGAACCCCCGTACGACTCGGCGTTCCGTCGCCGGGGGACAGCCGCACCATGAGACCGATCGAGTCGTAGTAGCGGTTACGGAGAAACCGAGGTAGCGGTTGAGCGGCAAACCGTCGAATCAGAAACGTGGCATCGGTCTCCGCCGCGCCGCGAAGACGGTCGAGCCACCGGCGAAACGGGAGTGGCGGCTCGTCGAAGCCTGGACTTTCACTGTGGAGACCCAGCAGGTGCAGACGGTGCTCGAGCTCGGCAACGTCGCCGCCCTCCTCCCAGTCGACCGTCAGACGATCTGGCCAGCGGTCAGCGAGCCACCGAGCCGTCGCGGCATGGAAGCGATAGTAGATGTCGGTGCCGGCGATGCCGCTGTCCGCCAGACTGGTACGGTGGCGCCGCAGATCGGGCCGGTTGCCGAACCCGGCTAGCAAGCCGTCCACCACCGCGAACAGCTCGACGTCGTCGGGGAACGCGTGCAGGAAACACAGCACTTCGTGGAAGCGAGCGACCTGCCCCGCCGTCGCGAGACGCTCCCGCCCGAGTCGCTGGACGAGTTCCAGCTTCGTCGCAGTGGATCCGTCTACGTACTCCGCTTTGATCGATTCGAGTCGGGCGAGCCGACGGCGAGAGGACATCCGGACGCCATCATGTCAAGGCCGAGGGCGGAACGCAAAGGCACGCTCCCGGCGCCGACCGTGCGCACCTGTTCTTCTGTGCCAGCATGACGTCACGAGCCTGGCTTCAGGATGACGCCTCGGTTCGTTCGTCCGTCCATCTTGACCGTGATGGGTCGGTCGAGGCGTAGATGTCTCACGAAAGGGGTTTCCGCCAGCGCCGGTTGGCGCGTGAGCCAGTCCCAGTCGACAAACCCCTCGCCCACCTCCGGATTCGCGGTGAAGTACCCGACGTTCGCGGAGGCCAGATTCTGGAAGAAATGCGTCCCTTGCGACGGCGTCACCTTGAAGTCGTGAAAACCGGCCTCCACGATGACACGGGCCCCAGCGATCTGGTCCCATTGCACGGGAATGCCGAGGAAGGGGTCACGCGATCCCCAGCGCCCCACGCCGATCAGGCCGTAGGGCACGCCCTCGCCGCCGAGGACCGAATTGAATCGCGCCACGTCCTCCGCCACGTCCTGGCTGCGGCCTCGATCGAAGCGGTGCATGTCGACGACCACGAGATCGCGGATGTCGTCGACCTTTCCATTGCCAAGCACCGACGAGCTGTGCACGAGCGCGTCCCGGATGTCGGACTCGCCGATCTCCAGCTCCACCATCTCGCGCGAGAGCGCCAGCGGCCTGAGCTGCAGGAAGGCGAACTCGTTCCCCCCGTCAGGCCCCGAGGCACCGGCGGCAAACTCCAGCTCGACTGGCGCGCTGGTGCTCTGTTCACCAACATCGAGCAACGCGCGCAGGATCTCGGCGAGCGGAAACTGGCCATGTTTGAGCACCGGTGCGAAGCTCACAAGGCGGATGCCGGATCTGGAGATTCCGTCATAAACGGCATCGTTCTCCGGCGAGTAGGTCGACCCGACGAGCGCCAGCGTGCCGTCCATCTCGGCCATCTCGAGACCGTGCTCGACCATCACGGTTCCGCCATCACCGGCCGCTGAACGGCCCTTCGCCATGTCGACCGCGTGGAACATGCGTTGCGAGTTACGCACGGCATCCTGGACCGACCCGAACTGCACCAGGTGCCGCGGATACCGCGGACAAAAGCGCACGCAGCTCTCGCCACCTACGACCGTCTCGCCGAATCCGAGCGCCACCGCCGCGATCCCGTCCTTCGACACCATCGGCTTCACGGGATAGAAGTTGTGCGAGCGAGCGACGCCAGACATGTCGGGATAGAAACGATCGCCGTGGGTCCGACCGACCACTCGCTGGAGGATGACAGCCATCTTCTCCTCTTCGAGTCGGTACGGGGTCGTGCGGAGATACGCTTTGGCATGCTGCGAGAAGGTCGACGCGTACACTCGCTTGATCGCATCGATGAGCTGGCGAAGCCGCACCGCATGGTCCGCATGGTTGTTCGGCACCATGTAGGTGTCGTAGATGCCAGCAAACGGCTGGTATTGTGAGTCTTCGAGCAGGCTCGACGACCGGACAGCGAGCGGATAACCGAGGTGCGTGAGGATCACGGCGAGGTCGGCGACGACGTCGTCGGGAAACGGTGTGTCCAGGAACCGGTGGAGAACCTCGCCGTCGTCATCCGAGTCGATCGCAAAATCGAGCAGGCCGTCCTGGCTCACGAACCGGTCAAAGACGTCCGTCGCCAGGACGATCGACCGCGGCACCCGGACCGTCACCCCGGAAAACTGGCTGCGGAGTCGATACTCGTCGAGCAGCTGATTGACGAACGCCAGGCCGCGCGCTTTGCCGCCGAGCGAGCCCCCCCCGAGCCGATAGAACGAGGTGACAGGGTCGAAGGCCGACCGAGAGAAGTCGGCCACGAGCGTCCGCTTCTGCGAGAGGCGGTTCTCATGAATCGTGTTCACCAAATGGTGGCGCAGGTCCTCGACCGTCGCGAAATCCGCTACCTTGCGCGGGCGCAACCTATGCGCCAAGGCAAACTCGGTGCGAGCCTTGAGCCAGATGGAGAAGTGATTGTGCGACGCGTGGAACGCTACGCTCTCAACCGGTACCGTGCGGAGCTTGGCCTCCAGCTCCTTGAGATCGCGAGCACGGTCCACCTTCGCACCGTCAGGGGTGCGGAAGATGAACGTCCCGAATCCGAACCGGTCGACCATGAAACTCTGGAGCTGATGCAGCAGCGTGGGCGAGCCTTTCAGCAGGAACTCGGCACCGACGGACCGGGCGACCGCCTCATTGGCCGCCACGCTCGACTGGAGCATGATTGACACGTCGGGCTGCGCCTCCCGAACCTTGCGCGCGAACTCCACGCCGGCCTCGGCAGACAGCTGGCCATCACGCGGAAATTCGATATCCGAAATCACGCCGAGAATCTCGCTCTGGTAGGTCGTGAAGTACTCCCACGCCTCCTCGAACCCGGTGCACAGGAGCACCTTCGGCCGGGCCTGTACCCGCATCAGGCGTCGCGATTGGTTGATGCCCTCGGGCGCCAGCCTGTGCGAGTGATGCATGAGCTCGACGTAGATCGTCGGCAGGAACGACGAATAGAACCGGACGTTGTCCTCGATTAAGATGATCGCCTGGACACCCATCTCGCCGGTGTCATGCGCCACGTTGAGGCGGTCCTCCACATCGTTCACAATTGCCAGCAGGATCCGCACGTCGCCTTGCCACAGGTAGATGCGGTCCAAGGCATTCACGTCGGGACGCCGCTTGAAGTCGCTCACGTCTCGGACGTCGTAGGCCAGGGCGATCACCGGGACGTCGGACCCGGTCGCCTCGACGGCTTTCGCAAGTTCGATCGCGTTCATATCCCCGACGTACGCGGAGGTAATGATCAGGTTGTACTGTGTGCTGTCGGCCAGGAGGGCCAGCGCCTCGGCCCCCGTCGAGACGCGGGTCAGATCAGGGACGTTGCGAAGGTCGAGGTTGAGGAACTCGGTGAGGATGAGCTCGTCGAGTTGGCCGTCCTGTGCCAGGATGAACGAGTCGTAGAGGCTGGAGACCAGGATGATGTTGCGCACCCGGCGCCGCATCAGGTCCTGGAAGCCCCGGAGACGACCCGCGCGGGCGAGAGCTCCGGTCGCTGGCGTCTCGGACATGGAACTCACCGGCTACGTGCGTTGCGTGGGCAGCGAGCCCGGCGTCCGGCCCGGGCCCACCCCGTCGAACCTCAGACCAGTCCCTGGTCCATCATCGCGTCGGCCACCTTCACGAAGCCGGCGATGTTCGCTCCGATGACGTAGTTCCCGGGCGTGCCGAAGGTCTCGGCGGTCTCCCAGCAGGCCCGATGGACGTCCTTCATGATCTGTTGCAACCGCTTGTCGACCTCCTCGCGGGGCCACGCCAAGCGCATGCTGTTCTGGCTCATCTCGAGTCCCGACGTCGCGACGCCGCCGGCATTCGCCGCCTTGCCCGGGCCGTAGAGAATCTTCGCGTCGAGAAACAGGTTCACACCGTCGAGTGTGACCGGCATGTTCGCGCCCTCCGAGACCGCAAAGACGCCATTGGAAACCATGTGCTGCGCATCCGTAGCATTGACCTCGTTCTGAGTCGCGCTGGGGAACGCGCAGTCGGCCTTGTGATCCCAGAGGGGGTTGTGATCCGCGGATCGATCCATGGCCGTGTAGACGGCTCCTGGATACTTGTCGACGTACTCCTTGATGCGACCGCGACGGACGTTCTTGAGATTCAAGACGTAGTCGAGCTTCTCGCTCGTGATCCCCTCCTCGTCGTAGATATGGCCGGACGAGTCGGAGAGGGTGACCGGCTTGGCCCCGAGTTCGAGGAGTTTCTGGGTCGTGTACTGCGCGACGTTGCCGCTGCCCGAGACCAGACAGGTCTTCCCGGCGAGCGAGTCGCTTCGAGTCGCGAGCATCTCGGCAGCGAAGTAGACCGAGCCATATCCGGTGGCCTCCGGACGAATCAGCGACCCGCCCCAGTTGAGACCCTTGCCGGTCAGCACGCCCGTGAATTCGTTGCGCAGCCGCTTGTATTGGCCGAAGAGAAAGCCAATCTCCCGACCGCCGACTCCGATGTCGCCTGCCGGGACGTCCGTGTTCGGGCCGATGTGTCGGAACAACTCGCTCATGAAGCTCTGACAGAAGCGCATCACCTCGCTGTCACTCTTCCCTTTCGGGTCGAAGTCGCTCCCGCCCTTCCCGCCGCCGATCGGCAGCGTCGTGAGCGAGTTCTTGAACACCTGCTCGAAGGCCAGAAACTTCAGGATGCCCAGGTTGACAGAGGGGTGGAACCGAAGGCCGCCCTTGTACGGACCGATGGCGCTGTTCATCTCGATCCGGAAGCCGCGATTGACCTGAAATTCGCCCTGATCGTCCTGCCAGGGCACGCGAAACATGATGACGCGCTCTGGTTCGAGCAAGCGCTCGAGAATCCTCGCTGTCCGGTACTCCGGGCGCTGCTCGATGACCCGTGCGAGGGACTCGAGCACCTCCTCTGCCGCTTGGTGGAACTCCGGCTCTGCGGGATTCTTGGCTTTGACTTCCGCGATCAAGTCGTTCACGTAGGTCGATTCGGTCATGGGCCGTTCTCCTTAGGTAAGAAATGTCACGTTATGAATTCAGGTCGTCGTTGTCCATTGGACCGTGGGAGTGGAGGCACAGATCCCCTCGATCACAGCGTACGGCTGAAGAAGCCCGCAGCACCCGTTGGTTGTGAGGGAGAGCGCGCCGTGTCGGACCGTCAGCTCGTGAGCGTGAACGCGATCAACTCCTTCGCTTCGCCCTCGGGCGTGCTGGCGGTAATGGCGATGAGATACTGGCTCGGGGCCAGGCCCGCGAGCGGCAGATCCACCTGGTTGACGCCCTCGACCCCAGCCTGAGCCGTCGTCGGAAGCGTCGACATGGTCTCGCCGGCTCGATTCAGCAACTCCACCTGCAGCGCGGGCTGCGAATCGCCGGGTGCATAGGCCCTGAATCGGATGAGCAAGCGATCGGTGCGCCGGAATTCCCGCCCCACGGACGGCACAGCGTCCGCGGCATCGCGAAGCGCCCGGTACTCGAGCGCGCCGGTGGCACGCAGCACGACCGGAGTGCTCAGGGTGACCTCGGGTGCGCTGAAGTCGGGTAGATCCAGGTCCTGAACGTCACGGTCGATGAGGTCTCCATCGCGCCCCTCGACCGACACTCGCATCAGGAGCTCTCCCGGATCCGCCTCGAAGACCACTCGATGCCCCGGACCGAGCGCGGTCGCGTCAGTGCCATTGCGCACGTCGCCTCGAAAGTACGGCGACCCACCCGAGCCACTGGCCGTGAGCGAGACGGCCGACGCCGACGATCGACCCGCCCCACCGCTCGTCGACGGCGCCCAGACGAACGTGACTCGTGTGCGGCCGTCGTCGCCACGCGCCGTACCGATCCAGGTGTCCACGGTTCGGCCGCCGGGCGGCCGCGCCAGCGACGCAAGCGCCGTCATCACGTCGGACGGCGGCCCGGCGGCGGCTGGAGTGGTGGCGGCGACCCGAGCCTCGGCCGTCAGGGCCCAGTATCCGCGGCGCGCTCTCAGGTTCACATCGCGACCCTCGACGCGAACCTCGATCTTGTGAAACTTTCCGTCCGACGGCGACTCGGCTGATGTGTAACCGAGAAGATAGTACGCGCTCGAATCAGCGACCATCTGGCGCAAGCCACCAGCCAGATCGTTCTGATTGACGATGGCCCGGCCGTCCGTCTCTTCCGCCAGGACGTGCAGGGTGTCCTGCGTCAACCTCAGGTAGGCCGAATCGGTCGTGAAATTGATATTCCGGTCCATGTCGAACTCGAACGTCGTCAGACCACGAGGATCGAGCATGTAGAGCGACGTATTGTGACGGTTGGCAGCGTTGAACGTCTCTCGCAGCTCCCGGGTGAGATCCAATTCGTTGAACGCCCGATAGGTGGCCTCATAGGAGTCGTCGGCGCCCGCGAATGGGTTCAATCGGTTCGGGTTCCGGTACCCAGGGAGCGACGCATTCTGATCGCGCAGCTGGGGTGGCAGCGTATTCGCGTAGCCCTCGCTCACCGCGATGATCGACTTGCGCCCTTCGCGAAGTCCACCAAGGTGCGTGGCAAGCGCGCCAAGGGCCGACAGCGACACCTCGTTTCGGATCCGCTCGACGATCTCGGAGGGCGCGTTCGCGTACTGGTACTCGAACTGGTTCTTCGGCTCATAGTCCCACTTGCGGCCCAAGAACGAGTCGACCGTGCGGAGGATGGCCCCACGATTCCTGGTCAGGCGCACGTCGGACAGCGGCGTCAGCGGATACATGACTCCCAGAAGGTCGCGGGGGCCAAGCTGCTGCGTGATGAACTCTGCGAGTGGCTCACGCACCGACAGGTCATTGCCTCGTCGGACGTGATAGTCGTCCAGGAAGATGACGAAGACCCGGACGTCATCGCGACCGGCCTCTGACTCCTCGTCGTACAGCGAGCGGATCCGTCGCGGAGCCTGCTCGCCAATCTCCAGTTCGCCCGAGACCTGAACGAGCCGGAAGGTCTCGATTTGCTGCGGTTCCCCATCCTCCAGGATCTCGAACTCCGCCTGGTCCAAATCGAGGACCGGGGCGCCATCGTCATCCGTGACGATGACGTCGACGCGTACGAAATCGATGCCGGTGCGGAAAGTGGGCTGCGGTGGTGCGTCCGCCGTCTGGGGAGCCTCGGGTGCCGACTGATCCGCCGGGCCCTCCTGACCAGGCGTCGCGCCCCCAACCGCCACAACCAGCACGAGGAGCGTGCCGATGACGAAGCGAAGTCGTTTTGCCATGGTGGTCGTGATCGTCGGTGGCGCCGATCGACCCTCGGTCCGGCCGACGCTGACTCAGGCGTGCGCTGTCAGAATGATAACATCTTCTCCGGTTGGTCGAGCACGGGACCGCACACGACACGCCCCCGACCGGAGACCCAGCATGGAGCCCATCGTGAACGCCCCGGCGCCACTCACCGACCTGACGGAAGACGAGCGCATACTTCGCGAAAGCGTGCGCGCGCTCGCTCGCGATCGAATCGCCCCTCTCGTCCGCCAAATGGACGCGGAGGCGATGATTTCGCCGCCGATCCTGACGTCACTCTTCGAGCTCGGGATCATGGGAATCGAGATTCCCGAGGCGCAGGGCGGGGCCGGAGCCCGCTTCTTTCACGCCGTGGTCGTCGTCGAGGAAATCTCGCGCGTCGACCCGTCGATCGCGGTCCTCGTCGACGTCCACAACACACTCGTCGTGAACGCCCTGCTCCGCTGGGCCAGTGATGACCTCAAGGCGCGGTACCTGCCGCGGCTGGCTCATGACACGGTCGGAGCCTACGCCCTCTCGGAAGCCGACTCGGGCAGCGATGCGTTCGCGCTGTCGACGCGCGCCACGGAGCACGACGACGGATATGTGCTGACCGGACGGAAGCTGTGGATCACCAACGCGGCCGAGGCGGGCGTGTTCCTCGTCTTCGCCACGGTCGATCCCGACCGCGGCTACCGCGGCATCACTGCATTCGTCGTCGAGCGCGAGACGCCGGGGCTCACGGTCGGCAAAAAGGAGGACAAGCTCGGCATCCGCGCGAGCAGCACCTGCGAGCTGGTCCTCGAGGACTGCCACGTGCCGAAGGCGAACGTCGTGGGTGATGTCGGAAAGGGCTACAAGGTGGCGATCGAAACCCTCAACGAGGGACGGATCGGCATCGGCGCACAGATGATCGGATTGGCGTCCGGGGCGCTCGCGCACGCAATCGCCTACACGAAGGAACGACGCCAGTTCGGCAAGGCCATCGCGGACTTCCAGGGGGTGCAGTTCCAGCTGGCACGCGCGGCGGTCGAGTTGGAAGCCGCACGCCTCACCGTCTACAACGCGGCGCGCCTGCGCGACGCGGGACGGCCGTTCGTGACCGAGGCAGCCATCTGCAAGATCTTCTCGTCGGAGGTCGCCGAGCGGGTCACCTCACTGGCCGTTCAGCTGTTCGGCGGAAACGGCTACGTGAAGGACTACCCGGTGGAGAAGCTCTTCCGAGACGCGAAGATCGGCCAGATCTACGAGGGGACGTCGAACCTGCAGCTCCAGACGATCGCCAAGCAGATCCTGGGAACGTAAGACTCGAGGCCTGCCCCAGCGACCGCTGGCCGGGGAACACCGCCGCGGGCTACGCCGTCTCGCCAGCCAGAATGTGAGCGGCAATCACCATGCGCTGGACCTCGGATGTGCCCTGGTAGATTTCCGTGGCCCGGACGTCACGAAAGAGCCGCTCGACGTTCGAGCCTCGACGGTACCCCGCCGACGCGAGGATTTGCATCGTCTTGTCGGCAGCCCGATGCGCCGCCTCTGACCCGAACAACTTGGCCATGGCCGCCTCGCGCGAGCAACGCGGCTGGGCGTCCTTCGCCCAGGCGGCTCGAAGCGCGAGCATCCGCGCGGCGTCGAGCTCGGTCGCCATATCCGCCAGCATCCACTGGATCGCCTGGAAGTCGGCGATCGGCCGCCCGAACGCCTGCCTCGCCTTGGCATGACCCAGCGCCTCTTCGAGTGCGGCCTGCCCGACGCCAATCGCCTGAGCCGCGATCGCGATGCGCCCGCCGTCGAGCGCCCACATCGCGATCCTGAATCCTTGCCCAACGGTCCCCAGCACGCCCCCCGCCGGTACGAAGACTCCGTCCAGCTGGAGATCCATGCAGCCGAGACCGCGCACGCCAAGCGAGTTCGCGCGGCCGACGCGGGCGAGCCCCGGCGCACTCAGCGGAACCAGGAAGGCAGTGACCCCACGCCCGCCAATCCCAGGCTGCGTGGCGGCGAAGACGACAGCGACGTGGGCCGCCACGGCATTCGCCACCCACACCTTCCGGCCGGTGAGCCGATAGCCGTCGCCTTCCGGTATCGCGGTCGTCTGCTGGTTGGCGGCGTCGGTACCGGCATCGTCCTCGGACAGCGCGAACGCCCCGAGCGCGCCGCCGGTAGCCAGGGCGCTCAGCCACTGGGCCTTCTGATCGTCGGTCCCGAAGCTGGCGACGACCTCGGCGACGAGCGAGTTGTTGACCGCCAGGATGACCGCGAGCGTCGCGCTGGCCTGGGCCACCGCCTCGATGGCCATCGCGTAGCTCACGTAGTCTCGACCACCGCCGCCCCACGACGCGGGAATCGTGACGCCCATGAGGCCGAGCGCGCCGGCCTCACGGACGAGGTCACCGGGAAACTGGTCGGATTCGTCGATCGTCGGCGCGCGCGGCGCGACGCGGTCGCGAGCGAATGTCGCAGCCGAGTCGTGAAAGGCGATCTGGTCCTGGCTAGGCTCGAGGATCATCGGGTACCTGCTGCATGACGACGGAGGTACGCCCGTCCGACGTCACCCTCCGAGTCGGGAAAAGACCGGCCGCAATCGGTCGGCCGTCTGACTCAGCTCCTCGGGGAGCACCCGCACCTGTCCCACGACCGACATGAAGTTCGTGTCTCCGTTCCAGCGTGGTACCACGTGCACGTGAATGTGGTCCAACACGCCGGCGCCGGCAGGTCGGCCCAGATTGATCCCGACATTCAGCCCGTGCGGCTGATACACCTCGGTGAGGGCGATCTCGGACCGGCGCGTCAGCTGCATGAGCTCGGTCAGCTCGGCCTCCGACGCGGCGGCCAACGTGCCGATGTGCCGGTGTGGCACCACCATCAGATGTCCGTTGTTGTAGGGGTACAGGTTGAGGATGACGAAGCACGTCGTGCCTCGAAACACGACCAGCGACGCCTCGTCGAGTGGTCGCGCGACGGCCTCGCAAAAGATGCAGGCCTGCGCGTCACCGCTGGTCGTCACGTAGTCGAGTCTCCAGGGGGACCAGAGGCACTCCACAGGCAAGTCAGGATGTGAGCGCGCGCGATGAGATTCGAGGTCGCGTCAGAAGGGCAGCGGGGCAACCGGCGGCACCTGGTCGGGCGAATCCGCCGACTGGTTGATCAACTCCTTGAGCTCCTTACCGGGTTTGAAGTACGGCACGTGCTTCGGCGGCACGTCGACTCGATCTCCGGTCTTCGGATTGCGTCCCTTCCGCGGCTCCCGCTGCCGGAGTCGAAAGCTCCCGAAGCCACGGAGCTCAATCTTCTCACCGCGGTGGAGGGCGGAGATGATGCTCTTGAACACGGTGTCCACGATCATCTCGGAGTGTTTCTTGGTCAAGTCCGAGACTCGTGAGACTTCCTCGACGAGCTCTGCCTTGGTCATCCTCGCTCCTGTCGGTCGTGCGCCACCCACGCCGCCCGTGCCTGCATCGGCTGGCCGCCCTCAGGCGCCGAGCGGTCTCACTGATTGTGCTTGAAGTGATCCCCCAGCGTGGCCTCCGAACTCCCCGAGGATGACGAGTAGGACTCCCAGTTGGAGGGATGGTCGTCCGAATTCAGCGCTCGGATGCTCAGGCCGATCTTGCGCTCGGTCGGACTCAGCTTGATGATCTTCATCTCGCAGGTCTGGTCGACTTTCAGCTCGATCTTCTCGGCACCCGCGCCCGATTCATCGAACTCCGAAACGTGGATCAAACCCTCGATCCCCTCGGCCAATTCCACGAACGCGCCGAAGTTGGTCATGCGGACGACCTTGCCCTCGATCTTGTCCCCGACCTTGTTCCGGTCGAAGAACTCGTCCCAGATATCCGTCGCCAGTTGCTTCAAACCGAGCGACAAGCGCTGGTTGTCTGCGTCGACGTTGAGGACCATGGCCTCGACGGTGTCGCCCTTCTTGAGCAACTCTGACGGATGCTTGAGCCGCTTGCTCCAGGACATGTCGGAGATATGGATCAGACCGTCGATCCCTTCCTCGACCTCAACGAAGGCGCCGAACTCCGTGAGATTCCGAACCTTGCCTTCGATCTGCGCTCCGACCGGATAGCGATCGGCCAGTTCGTGCCAGGGATTCGCCTCGACCTGCTTCAACCCCAGGGAGATCCGGCGCGCATTCGGGTCCGCCCCCAGCACCATCGCATCGACCATGTCGCCGACGGTGAGGATCTTGGATGGATGCTTGACCCGCTTGCTCCACGACATCTCCGACACGTGGATCAGGCCCTCGACCCCCGGCTCCAACTCGACGAACGCGCCGTAGTCGGTGAGGCTGACGACCTTGCCGTTCACACGCGAACTGACTTCGTATCGCTCGTGGACGTCGGACCACGGGTCCGCCGTCAGCTGCTTGTGGCCCAGCGACACGCGCTCCGTCGTCGGATCGAACTTCAGCACGACCACGTCGATCTCGTCGTTGACCTTGAACAACTCCGACGGATGGGACACGCGGCCCCATGACATATCCGTGATGTGCAGCAGGCCGTCAAGCCCGCCGAGGTCGATGAAGGCACCGTAGTCCGTGAGGTTCTTGACGACGCCACGAAGTTGATTGCCTTCGGCCAGGGTGGCCAGCGTGTGCTTCTTCTTCTCGGCGTTCTCCTCCTCGAGGAGAGACTTGCGCGAGAGCACGATGTTGCCCCGCTTCTTGTTCACCTTGATCACGCGCATCCGGAGCTCTTGCCCGCGCAGCGCATCGAGGTTTCGAACGGGTCGCACATCGATCTGCGACCCCGGCAGGAAGGCGCGAACACCGATATCCACGGCGAGGCCACCCTTGATGCGCTCGATGACGCGGCCGATGACGACCTTCCGCTCGGCGTAGGCCTTCTCGACCTCGTCCCAGATCTTCATCTTCTCGGCCTTTTCGCGCGAGAGCACGATGTGGCCGTCTTTGTCTTCGGTCCGCTCGAGCAGCACGTCGACTAGGTCGCCAGCCTGCACCGTGACCTGGCCGTCCTCGTCGAGAAACTCGCTGAGGAGGATGATGCCTTCCGATTTGTACCCGACATCGACGATGACCTCGGAACTGGTGACCTGGAGGACGGTTCCCTTGACCACCTCACCTTCCGCGATGTTGCGGAAGCTGCTGTCGTACAGATCCAGGAGGCGAGCGTACTCCTGGGGGTCGAGCTGGTCGTCCTGAATGACTTCCAGCGTCGACGCTGTCGACTGGGTCACCGGAGCATCCGGGCTCCCCGTGCCAGAGCCGGTGCTCGGTCCGTTTTCAACGTTCGACATGCGTTGCAGATCCTCCTGGTGGAAACTGCCGGTTGGTGGCACCGGCGGGCCGTCTGTGGCGAATCTGTGATTCGCCATAAGCGTTAGATACTACGTTGGTTAGCGGAACACTGTCAAGGGAGCGAACCGACATCGGCACCGCGAAGCGGGCGAAACGAAAGGTCGCCGCCCCGGGCGACAGCAGCAGCTCCCGAACGCCTCGAAACGCCTCGAAACACCTCCACGGCACGTGCCAAGACCCGCACCGGCGCGGCTCCGCGGCGGTCGCCTGTACAGCTCCCTCGTACACAGCACACTCGCTCGGCTCGTCCCGGCGAGGCTCAGGGGCCAGCCGGCGCATCGAGCCGCTCGCGACGGTCACGGACGATCTGCATCACTCGCTCGACAACCGCCGCGATCGCCACATCGCTGGTATCGATCACCACAGCGTCCGCGGCCGTGACGAGGGGCGACGCCGTGCGCGTTCGATCGAGGCGATCCCGCTCTTCGAGCGCGCTCGCGATGACGCCCACCTTCGTCGGCGGATCCAACGCCCGCGCCGAATCGGTCAACCGGCGCCGCGCCCGCTCCTCGGGTGAAGCATCCAGATAGATCTTGAGCTCGGCATCGGGAAAGACAACGGATCCGATGTCGCGGCCCTCCATCACGAGTGTCCCCTGGTCGGCGTATTGCCGCTGACGGGCAACCAGGACCGCACGCACGGCCGGAAGCCGAGCCACGCGCGCCGCGGCCGCGTCGATCCGGGCCGTCCGGATCGCAGTCGACACTTCCTCGCCGTCGATCCAGATCCCGTCGACAAGCTCAAACACGGCGTCGGTCGCCAGCCGAGCGACGGCCACCTCGTCGTCGAGCGGTACACCGCGCTCGAGCCCACTCCAGGCGACCGCGCGATACATGGCGCCGGTGTCGATGTACGGACAGCCGAGTTCGTGGGCGATCGCCCGGGCGATCGTTCCTTTGCCGGCCCCCGACGGCCCGTCGATGGCCACGACGAACCGCCGGCGTCGCGCCTGGGTGCTGCTGGGCGTGGGCTCGTACCGAACGGTCATTGGCTCATTCCGAGGCTCGCGATGCGCGCGTGCCTTGCCGCGTGCGAGTCCGAGCCGAGAGGCCCACGGCCGCTCGCAAGGCGGCCAACTCTCCAGGCGTCAGATCGCGAAACTGGCCGGGCTTGAGCCGTCGGTCCTGCAGCGGACCGATCTTCACGCGGCGGAGCCGCATCACCGGATGCCCCACCGCCTCGAACATCCGCCGTACCTGCCCCTTCTTTCCCTCATGGATGGCGAGCGACACGAGCGACTCCGGGCGATTCAGTCCGTCTCGGCCCGGTAGCAGTCGGGCGGTGGCCGGCGCTGTCTGGCGACCGTCGAGGGTCACACCGTGGGCGAGCCGGCGGAGTGCCCCGTTGTCCGGCACGCCCCGCACGCGCGCCAGGTACTCGCGGTCGAGACCGTAGCGCGGATGGGTCATGCGGAGCGCCAGTTCGCCGTCGTTCGTCATGAGCAGGAGGCCCTCGCTATCGAAGTCGAGGCGCCCAACGGGGTAGACGTAGTCGCGGACGCCGCGAAGCAGCTCGAAGACCGTCGGCCGTCCCTCCGGGTCAGCGCGCGTGCACATGTAACCACGAGGCTTATTGAGGAGGAGATAGCGACGACGGCCGTCGACGCGCACCCGTCGGCCGTCGACGCGCACGTCGTCGCGGTCCGGGTCGGCGCGGCTCCCGAGCTCGCTGACCGTTCGGCCGTTCACCATGACGCGGCCCTGGAGGATCAGCTGCTCGGCTGCGCGGCGCGACGACACGCCGCCGGTCGACAGGATCTTCTGCAGTCGCACGCGCGTGCCCACATCCCCGACACCGCCAGGCCTCGACTGCTTCATTCGCCAGTCCTGCCGGAGTCGACCGCGTCAATCGTCTCGTCTGGAACCTCGGGAGCGCCGTTCGTGAGCTGCGGCTCGGGATCCTCATCGAGCGGCAACCCGAGTGAGGTATCGACCGACGCGACGAGCCCGGCTGGCAACTCGAAGCCAAGCGCTTCGGCCATCTCCTCGACCTTGGGCAGGTCACCGAGGTCACTCAGGCCGAAGCGCACCAGGAACTCCTGGGTCGTGCCGTACAGGAATGGTCGTCCTACGACCTGCTTACGGCCAGCGATTCTGATCAACTGCCGCTCGAGGAGCGTGCCAAGCACGCCCGAGGTATTCACGCCCCGGATCTCGCCGATCTCCGGACCAGTCACCGGCTGCTTGTAGGCAATGACGGCGAGCGTCTCGAGCGCCGCCACGGACAGCTTCTGCTTCGTCTGCTCGTGGAATAGCCGACGCACCCATTCGTAGAGCTCCGGGCGCGTGACGATCTGGTATCCGCCCGCCACGTGCACCATCTGGAGACCGCCAGGACGATCGTAATCCGCTTTGATCTCGAGCAGGGCGCCGTCGATGTCCTCTTGCGGCTCGTTGTCGAGTAGCGCGTACAACGTCTTCGGCGTCAGGGGATCGGGTGACGCGAAGACCAGTGCTTCGATGATCGACTTGAGCTCAGCTGATCCGCTCACAACCGCGTTCCTTCCATCCCCTGGTCTCGACGTCGGATCGTCTCCGGCCCAGCTGTGGCCATTTCGGAGGCGCAGCCTTCGTTCCGCTATCCTTCAGGCGCCGGGTCGTCCGGATCGTCGATCGGGCGTGGCGCATCGCCCGGCCTCGCCCGCCGATACAGCCGGATCGGCCCAAACGGACGCGTCTGATAGATCCGGACGAGCTTGAGTCGAATCATCTCGAGCAGCGCCAAGAACGTGAGCACCAGCTGCGTCCGGCTCTCGTCCTGGCTGAAGAGATCCTCGAACCCCCAGGCTTCCGCCTCCGCGAGCCGACTCATCAACTCGTGTATCCGCTGCTCGATCGAGATCTGCTCCGGCGGGAGCAGCACCCGCGGACGTGCCTGCGCGCGGACGATGACGGCCTGAAAGGCCGTCATCAGGGTAAACAGGTCGACCTCGAGCTCCGGCTCGTACGCGTCGCCGGCCACCTCGGCCACGCGCGAGTCCGGACGACCCAGCTGCGCGCTCCAGAGCACCTCGCGTTCGTGGAGTAGATCGGCGGCGGCTTTGAATTGTTGATGCTCGAGCAGGCGCCGGATCAGGGCGTCGCGCGGATCCTCGTCCGGATCCTCCTCGCCGCCGGGATCCGGTCGTGGCAGCAACGTTCTCGACTTGATGTGAATGAGGGTCGCGGCCATGACGAGGAAATCGCCCGCCACGTCGAGATCCAGCTCCCGCATCAGATCGAGGTAGTCGAGGTACTGCTGGGTGACGAGTGCAATGGGAATGTCATAGATGTCGAGCTCGTTCTTCTTGATGAGATGGAGCAGCAGATCGAGCGGCCCCTCGAAGTTCTCGAGCCGCACCGGATAGTCCTCGAACGCGGACTCGAACTCGTGTGAATCGGGCATGTCAGCGGTAGCGCACGTGCACCGCGTCCCGGACTCTGTTCATGGTCTCGGTCGCGATGGCGCGCGCACGGCTCGAGCCGTCGAACAGGATGTCGCGAATGCCATTCGGACGGCTGAGCAACTCGGCGCGTCGCTCACGCATCGGCTCCAGGACCGCATTGATTGCGCTGGCGAGCTTCCGCTTCACCTCGACGTCCCCGACCGTCCCGGCGCGATAGCGCGACTTCAAGTCGTCGACCTCGGCGGTGTCGGTGTTGAACGCGTCGTGGTAGAGAAACACCGGGTTCCCCTCGACGGTGCCGGGGATGTCGGCCCGGACCCGTTTGGGATCGGTGTACATCTTCATCACTTTCGCCAGCACCGTCTCGGCCGAATCGGAAAGGTCGATGGTGTTGCCGTAGCTCTTACTCATCTTGCGATTGTCGAGTCCCGGAAGCCTGGGAAAATTCGTCAGGAGCGGCTGCGGCTCGACGAATAGCTCACCGTAGAAACTATGGAACCGGCGAACCACCTCTCGCGTGAGCTCGAGGTGCGGCACCTGATCCTCGCCCACCGGCACGTAGTGGGCGTCGTACATGATGATGTCGGCTCCCTGCAACAACGGATACCCCAGGAACCCGATCGTCGAGAGGTCCTTGGTCGCGAGCTGTTCCATCTGCTCCTTGTAGCTCGGCACCCGTTCGAGCCACGGCGTCGGCACCACCATCGACAGCAGCAGATAGAGCTCGGCGTGCTCTGGCACGAGCGATTGCACGAACAGCGTGCTCCGCTCCGGGTCCAGCCCGGCCGCGAGCCAGTCCGCCACGTTGTCGTAGGCGTAATCGGCCAGCCCATCGGTCGAGGCGTACTCACTCGTCAAGGCGTGCCAATCGGCCACGAAGTACAGGCAGTCGTACGACGCCTGCAAGTCGGCCCAGTTGCGGAGCGCCCCGACGAGGTGGCCGAGGTGCAGCTTCCCAGTCGGGCGCATGCCCGACACAACCCGTTGCGTCACGGCGTGAGCATCCTCAGGAGCACGATGTAGGGCGGTCCGAGCAGCGTGCCGAGCATTCCAGTCAGCAGCAACCCGTATAGCATCACGAATCCGTACGGGCGGAGCCGATCGAAGGCGTGTGCCATGCCACCCGGCAGCAGACCGGCGAGCACGTTGCCTCCATCGAGCGGCGGGATCGGAATCATGTTGAACAACGCCAGGAGTAGGTTCAGCCGCAACATCCATCCGAGCATCGCCCGGAGGGGCTCGGCCAGACCCCCGACGGCCGCGACGTCGCCACCCGACGGCAGTGCACGGAGCAGCACGGCGGCTGCAACCGCCAACACAATATTGCTCGCCGGTCCCGCCCCGGCCACGAGCAGAAAGTCGCGCCGACCACGCGGCAGGTTCGCAACATTCACCGGCACCGGCTTCGCCCAGCCAATGATCGGCGCGCCGCTCACGAACGCGATGAGCGGCAGCAGCAGCGTCCCGATGGGATCGATATGAACGGCTGGGTTCAGCGAAATGCGTCCGAGCAGCCGCGCCGTCGGATCACCGAGCCGATCGGCCGACCATGCGTGCGCTGCCTCGTGGATGGTCAGCGAGAACAGTAGGACACCGAGTGCGATGAACAGGGCGCCGAAGTCGATGTTGGCCAAGGCACGCGGGCTCCGCCAGGGGGCACGCCGGGAACGTTCCGACGCGCGCCAGAACCGACGCTCTGAGAGGCTCTCAGGGCGCAAGACAGCCCCTTAGGGTACGGTACGGGCCCCGAGATCACAAGGCAGGGGGCGGTCATTCACCATTCACCACTATTCAGCATTCGCCATTCTTCATTCCCCATTCTGCATTCAGCATTCGCCATTAAGACCAAGACGGGATGAAGAATGGTGAATCGCGAATGGGGCATGACGGAAAGAAGAATGCGGAATGAAGAATGAAGAATGAGGAATGACGAATGAGCAATGACGATGGCTCCAGAGGCCAGCGCCCAGAGCCCCGACGCCTCACCGCTGCGCGTCGAAGTGCGTCAGCACGGCATCCGCCGTCTTGGCGCCCACGACCACGGCCAGCTCCTCCCGAGTGGCACGTCGCACGGCGGCGATGCTGCCGAAGCGTGTGAGCAGCGCCCGGCGACGACGCGGTCCGACACCGGGCACGGCGTCGAGTTCGGATCGCAAGCTGCGGGCAATTCGCGACCGGCGATGGAAGGTCAGCGCGAAGCGGTGTGCCTCGTCGCGCACGCGCTGGACGAGCCGCAATGCGGGACTGCCGAGCGGCAGGGCGATGGGATCGGGATGATCGCGGGTCACGATCAGCTCTTCCTTCTTGGCCAATCCGACCGCGACGAGATTCGCGAGGCCCAGGGCATCGAAGGCCGCGTAGGCCGCCGACAGCTGTCCCGTTCCACCGTCGATCAGCACCAAGTCTGGGAACGGTCCGCCCGCCTCGAGCACCCGCCGATAGCGGCGGAACACGACCTCACGCATCGCGGCCACGTCATCGGGCCGTGATGACTCGTCGTTCCGCTCGGCACGAGGGACGCCGTCAACGCCGGCCTCGACGACCGCCAGCCCCCGAATCCGAAACTTTCGATACTGGCTACGGCGGAGACGCCCCTGCTCACAGACGACCATCGAGGCGACGGTGTCGCTCCCCTGGATCGTGGAAATGTCGAAGCACTCGATCCGGCGGGGCAACGTCGGCAGGCCGAGGACCACTCGGAGACTCTCGAGCGCATCGGCGTGCGCTTCGACGTGCTCGTTGAAGTACGCGTGGTAGGCAAGGCCGGCGTTTCGCATGGCGAGGTCGAGCAGGCCGCGCCGGCTGCCGCGCTGTGGCACCACGATCCGGACTCGTCGGCCGGCGCGCCCCGAGAGCCACGTCGCCAGCAGCTCCGGTTCTGCCGGGGCCACCGGCACGCAGACCTCCGGCGGCGGCACGCGATCCCCGTAGAACTGTTGGAGTGCGGCCTCGACGACCTCCGTCTCGTCCGGTCCGGGCAGCCGGTCGGCCTCCGTGACGAGCTCGATCCGCTCGATCACGCGGCCCGCCCGCACCTGAAAGATCTGGATGACTGCCCCGCCCGCTCCAACCTTGACGCCGAGGGCATCTCGGTCGCCGGCCTGCGGTGTGGACATCTTCTGCTGCCGGTCCCGCAACGTCTCGATGGTCCGAATGGCATCGCGTAGCTGCGCCGCCTGCTCGAAGCGCTCGGCCGCGGACGCATCCAGCATCTGATCTCGGAGCTCGACGATGAGTTCGTCGTTCCGGCCCTCGAGGAACAACCGGGTGTGCTCAACCGCTCCGCGATAGCGCTCGAGGGAGCACACCGACTCGACACAGGGGGCGATGCATCGCTTGATGTCGTGCTCGAGGCAGGGGCGGTCGCGCTTGCCGGTGATCACCTCGTTGCACGAGCGTATCCCGAACAACCGATGCGTCAGGGCCATCGTCCGGCGAGCGAAGCTCGCGGGAAGGAAGGGTCCGGCGTAGAAGTCACCGTCGCGTGCGACGTGCCGCGCGACGATGACTCGGGGCGCCGACTCGGTCGTCGTCAGCTGCAGGTAGGGATAGTTCTTGTCGTCTCGTAGCAGGATGTTGTAGCGCGGCGCTCGCTGTTTGATCAGATGGTTTTCGAGCGCGAGAGCCTCGACCACCGAGTCGGTGACGATAACCTCGAGACGGGTCACCTCCTCGAGCAGCGCATCCGTCTTGGGGCTCGTCCCGTATGCGGCCAGATAGCTGCGCACCCGGTCCCGCAGCACGCGTGCCTTGCCCACGTAGAGCGTGTCCCCGCCCGGCCCGAGGTACAGGTAGACGCCGGGTTGGCGGGGCAGCCGGACTATCTGGGCCTTGAGATCATGGATGGCCATGGGCTACCATTCGCCGACCATATGCCCGTCCACTCGGCCCCTTCCGTGCGGCAGACGAGCGTTCCCAACGCCACCCGCCGACACTGGCGTCGCGACGGCGTGACGGCGTGACGACGACGCGCCTCCAGGCAATCCGATGACGTTCACCGGCGCGATCGGGGCTGCCTGCATGTTTCCACTGCGGGCGATCATCATGGTCTGCGTCGCGCTGCGCATCCACCCCAACATCCTGACCCTGGTCGGGGTCGTGACCAACGTGGCGGCCGCCTGGCAGTTGGCGATCGGGCATTTCATGCCGGCCGGCTGGATCATGGTGCTGGCCAATATCTTCGACTTCATCGACGGCAAGGTTGCGCGCGAACTCGAACTCGAGACCGACTTCGGAGGATTCTGGGACTCGGTCATGGACCGATTCTCCGACATCTCCCTGTTCATCGGCCTGATCTATCTCTACGCCGAACGGGGTCGGACCGACTACGTCATCATCACGGCGCTCACCATGATGTTCTCGATCATGACCAGTTACACGCGCGCCCGAGCGGAATCGGTGATTCCCAAGTGCAAGGTCGGCTTCATGGAGCGACCCGAGCGCATCGTGCTCTTCATGATCGGCGCCTTCACGAACCGGATGGCCGCCGTTCTGTGGGTGATCGGCGTGCTGTCGATCGTCACCGTGGCCGACCGGGTCTTCTACACGTGGCGAGAGCTGAACCGTCCGGAGCGGGAGACCGACGTTCCATGCTGACCGAGCTGATCAGGTGGCCGGCGGTCGTGCTCTGGCGAGCCTTCTTCTGGACGTACGACCGCGCCACGTGGCAGTACGACCTGTGGGTCATCGCCATTCTCGCGTTCGTCTGGCTGACGCCACCCGGCTGGTTGCGTGACCCGACTGCCAGCGGCCCCGGGCTCATCGGCTGGATCCTCGCGATGCTGCGCTGACGCGCGCACTCGTGACTCGCCCCACGATCCCTTAGACCACATCTCGCGCATCGCGCGGTCCCAGGTCCAGTCCCCTCCCCGTGAACTCGATGTCGTGCTGCGCGATCTTGTCCCGCAGAATCCGGCGAGCCCCAGCATAGTGCGCGTCAGGCACCACCAGCACGCGCGCCTGGTGTCGCGTCCGATAGATCAGCGTGAGCGTGGGATGCATCGCCGTCCGCCAGCTTAGCCCTCCGATGGCCGAGTAGCGCATGAACCCACCGTCGGTCCAGATCCCCTCCGCGTAGAAGCCCCGTCCGATTCGAAGACTCAGCGGCAGCGCGTACCCGTAGTACAGAAACATCATGCTCTCGCCGAACGCTCGCGTCGGCGGCTGGCGCTGGACGACCAGCTTGAAGAAGACCAGGAGCCCGAGCAGCACACCCAGCGTCAGGAGGAACCCGTACAGTGGAGGTTTGCGGACGGGCCACGTCAGCTCGGCCCCGAGCCGCAGGCGACGAAACTGGACGTAGTGCAGCAGGAGCCGAGCGTTCGCCACCAGGAAACCGATGCCGAGCAACTGAAGAAGCTGGGCGAGGAAAGGGTCAGCAGCCATGGCGCTCGCAGACCGTGCGGGTCCGACGGTCGACCTCGTCGGCTCGGCGTCCCCGCCCGTACTCGTCAGACGCGTGACTGGTATTCGCCAGTCTCGGTGTTCACACGGACCTTGTCACCGCTGTTGACGAACGGCGGCACCTGAACGACAAGCCCGGTCTCGAGCCGAGCCGGCTTGACTTGCGCGCTCGCCGTGGCCCCCTTGATACCGGGCGCCGTATCCTCGACGACCAGATCCACCGTCACGGGCAGATCGATCCCGACCGGATCCGCCTCGTAGAAGTCGACCGAGATCAGAGCCTCCGAGATGAGGTAGTTCGCCGCGTCGCCCATCGCTTCTCGGGCAATCGCCACCTGCTCGTAGTTCTGCGTGTCCATGAAGTGGAACAGGTCGCCGTCCCGGTAGAGATACTGCATCGAACGCACGTCGAGCGTCGCCCGGTGGACGCTGTCCTCCGAGCGAAACCGATGATCCGTCAAGGTGCCGGCGCGGACGTGGCGCAGCTTCGTCTGAACGAACGCCTTGCCCTTCCCCGGCGTCACATGCGTCATCTCGAGAATCCGATACAAGATGGAGTTCAGGATGATCAGCATGCCTTTCCGCAGGCGTGTAGCTTGAATGACACTCATATCAACCCTTGAAGGTATCACACCCGGGCGACTCGGGCCCGCTGCCCGTCGCGCGTGCTAGCATCATGATGTAACGAATGTAACGAATGTAACGAATGTAACGACGTAACGTACGTAACCTATGGTGGACATGGCGACAACCCCGGGAGCCTGATGGTGGCAATGGCCTGGGACCCGCTGCGCGGGCTGGTGGTGCAGGCGGACGACGTGCCGACCGCGACGTCCGGCTGGGTACCCCCGGTCGACATCCTCGAGACGGGCGACGCCTACGTGATCTCGATCGAGCTGCCCGGTCTGGATCGTGACGACGTGCGCGTCACCATCGAGGGCGAACGGATCACGCTCGCCGGCGAACGCCCGACCCTGGCGGTCGCCGGCGCCCAGTTCCACAGAATGGAGCGCGGGCAGGGTAGCTTCCGCCGGGTCTTCGCTCTACCGCTCGCGATCGAGCCGAGCCAGGTCACGGCAGAGGCTCGGGATGGCGTCGTGACGGTGACGCTGCCGAAGGCCAAGCCGCCGGAGGCTCGACAGGTGGAGATTGGTTGATATGAAGCGCTTCATGCTGACCACCGTGCTGCTAGCCGTCGGCTTCACCGCCGGCATGGTCGTCACGGGACGCGTGCAAACGCCGACCCTCGATGCGCCGACGGAGCCGACACCGCAGGAGCGCCAGGCCCGACCCACCCGGGTGACGCTCGCTGGCCTGCCGGACTTCACCGAGGTGGCGGCGCGCACGGTGGGCAGCGTCACGAACATTTCGGCGGTTCAGGTGGTGCGTCGCTCAGCGTCACCATTCGGCAACGACCCGTTCTTCCGCTACTTCTTCGGCGACGACGCCGACCTGTTCGGTGGCTCGAGCCGGCGCGAAGCCAGTCTGGGATCCGGCGTGATCGTCTCGGCGGACGGCTACATCCTCACGAACCAGCACGTGGTCGGACAAGGGACAGCCGAGATTGTCGTGGTGCTGGCGGACAAGCGTGAGTTGACCGGCCGGGTGATCGGGGTCGACCAGTGGACGGACATCGCGCTGCTGAAGATCGAAGCCGACGACCTGCCTGCGATGCCGTGGGGCGACTCCTCGAGCCTGCGGGTCGCCGATTGGGTGCTGGCCATCGGGAACCCGTTCCAGCTCAGCCAGACGGTGACGCTCGGCATCATCAGCGCCGTGGGACGCGCCAACGTGGGGATCGCGACCTACGAGGACTTCATCCAGACGGACGCCGCGATCAATCCAGGCAACTCCGGCGGCGCGCTGATCAACGGACAGGGCGAACTGGTGGGCATCAACACCGCCATCTTCAGCCAGAGCGGCGGCTATCAGGGCATCGGGTTCGCCGTCCCGAGCAACCTCGCGCGACGCGTCATGGATGACCTGATCGAGTTCGGTGAGGTGCGGCGAGGCGCGATAGGCTACCTGGAGGTGGCCCCGCTCACCACCCAGGTGGCCACGCAACTCGGCATACCCGACGCGAGCGGTGCGCTCGTCCAGCGGATGCGCCGCGATTCGAGCGCCTACGAGGCAGGCATCAGGCCGGGCGACGTGGTCGTGGCCGTCAACGGCAACGTCGTCGAGGACCCAGGACAGTTTCTGCGCCTGGTCTCGGATACGGCCATCGGGAGCACCGCGTCGATCAGCATCATCCGAGACGGGCGACGCCAGGAGATCGACGTGCCGGTGACGCAAGCCCCTCGCCCGCAACGGCGCTGATGCGCCAGCGTCCCCGTGATGCGTCACTGCCCACGGAGCCGCGACCGCTGCCTCACGCACATGGTCCGCGCGAGACCGCCGCGTGACCCCGTGCATAGCAGCGCCAGAGCCGATCCACTCCGACCCGAATGCCAACTCGTGCACTCCAGGCAACCGGCAGGCCTGCGACACCCGGCCCCTCGATCGTGATCCGTCCGGTGGTGAGGTCCAGGCGGTTGTGGTGCAAGGTGATCCCAAGCGCACGCGCCAGATTCCCTGGCCCCCGGCAGAGCGCATGATCCGGCAGATCCCTGGCGGAACGCCGGAGGTATTGCGCACGACGCCGTCGCATGAGCGCGTGACCCTCGAGTGGATCGAGCGCCCTGATCAGCACGGCCGCCGGGCGGCCTGCCGGCTCGGTGACTGCATTGATCAGCGCGTGCACGCCGTAGTTCAGGTAGATGTAGGTGCGTCCCGGCTCGCCGTACAGAGGCTGGTTGCGCGGCGTCGGTCCAGGCGCGGCGTGACAGGCCGGATCATCTTCGCCGATGTAGGCTTCGACCTCGACGATGATGCCGGCCGTGCGCTGCGTGCGGCCCTGGTGCACGAGCACCTTGCCGATGAGGTCGCGTGCGACCGCCAGGGTCGGCCGAGCGTAGAAACGCCGGGGCAGCACGCTGGAATTCAGAACTCCAGCCCTCGACGTCACCCGGCGGAGCCGGCCGGGAGGCGACTCGTGATCCGCTGGATGGCGCGTGCCGCTGCGGCTGCGACCTCGGGTTCCGGATCAGCGCGGACCAGGTCCAGCTGGCCGAGCGTCGAGGCGGCGCCGATGAGTCCGAGCACGTCGGCCACCCCGCGTCGGACGTTCTGCTCGGAATCGTGCAAATAACTCTCCAGCGTTTGAGCGATCGCCGGCCCGAGTTCGATGAGATAGTCGCGTCCCTGGCGCGCGAGGTCCGCGTCGCGAAGCGCCTCCACCAGCGGTCCCAGTGCCGAACGCTGTAGCCGTTGCTGCGCGAAGCGGATGGCAAGTCGGCCCTCGGCGCGGGACTCGGACACCAGGGCCGAATCGAGGACCGGAAGCGCACCGGTATCACCCACGCGCCCCAGCCCCTCGTAGGCGAACTGCCGCAGACGCCGCTCCCGCGACCCCGCCTGGGCCTCGAGCAGCGAGCGGCTGCTCGGGTGCGCGATGCGAGCCACGGCGCGCAGCGCCGCCTCCCCGAACGGGCCGCGCTCATAGAACTCGAACTGCTCCGTGAGCGCCATGAGGGCGCGTGGCTCCCGGAGATCTCCAAGGGCCTCCATCGCGGCGAGCCGCACCCTGTCGATCGGATCGTTGAGCAGGTAGATCAGCGCCTCACCCGATTGGCTGACCCCGAGCCGACCGATGACCAGAGCGACGGCCAGCCGAACATCCGGCTCAGGATCGACGAGCAGCGGTGCGAGACGGGTCGCCACCGTGGCATCTACCGGCGACTGGCCGAGAGCGCCGAGCCCGAACAATGCCTCGATCCGAACCGCCGGATCGTCGTCGGACGCGGCGGCCGCGAATCCGTCAATGACCGCCGCCGGCACGAGGACCGGCTTGAGACCGAGTGGTCCGCGTTCGAAGAGAGCCGGCGACGCGGATCGCCGCTGCCGCACCTCGATGAACAGCGCGACGCGGCGGCGGCGCTGGATGGGTTCGAGTGAGAACAGCGCCAGCTCGGCGTTGATCGCGGCAAGCTGCACGTCGTTCGACGGGTCCGTCAGCAAGGCGGCGAGTGGCGCCGCCGCCTCGAGGTAGCTGGAGTCCTGGAGCATGCGCGCCGTCTGCAGCCGCACTTTCGGGTCAGGGTGTCGCAGGTTCTGGACCGCCGACTCGTACGAGAGCTGCTGGCCGGCGGGCGTCGTCGATGTGAAGACGATCGCAAGGAATGCCATCATCATCGTTCGTATCCGCATGCCCGATCATCACCCGGCCGGCAGCCGATTACAAGGTGGGTGCGCGAGCGTGGGGGTGCGGGCGGGCTGCGGGGGACAGCTGGGCGCCGTCGGAGAGGTGGATTCAGGGGGGCGGCGTCACGGCCGAGGGATGCGGCGGGCACCCGACAGACTGACGACGAACGACTGACGGCCCGATGCGTGCGTCACGCGCCGCTGGCGTAGGCGTGCGTCCGCCCGACGGCGAGCGCCTCGCGGATGCACTGGCCCGTGTGCGAGGCCTCGACCTCGGCGACGCGCTCGGGGGTGCCGACGGCGACGACCCGACCGCCCTGCTCGCCGCCTTCCGGGCCGAGGTCAACGACCCAGTCCGCGGTCTTGATCACGTCCATGTTGTGCTCGATCACGAGCAGGCTGTGTCCCGCCTCGATCAACTTGCGAAAGGCCGCCTGGAGCTTCGCGATGTCGTCGAAGTGGAGTCCGGTGGTCGGCTCGTCGAGAATGTAGAGCACGCGATTGCCACTGCGCGAGCCCAAGTGAGCCGCGATCTTGATGCGTTGCGCCTCGCCTCCGGAGAGCGTCGTCGCCGGCTGCCCGAGCCGCAGGTATCCCAAACCGATTTCATCGAGCACCTTCAGTCGTCTGAGGACCTTGGGCGATGCATTGAAGAACGCGAGTGCCTCCCGTACGGTCATACCGAGCACGTGATCGATGTTTCGCCCGCGGTACCGCACGTCCAGCACCTGGGGCTTGAAGCGGGTGCCGTCACAATGCTCGCAGGGCACGAACACGTCGGCGAGGAACTGCATCTCGACGCGCACCTGCCCCTCACCCTCGCACGCTTCGCAGCGGCCGCCGTGCACATTGAACGAGAAGTGGCTGGCGGTCAGGCCGCGCGCGCGCGCGTCTTTCGTCGAGGCGAAGAGCTCACGAACGGGGTCGAACGCCTTGAGGTACGTCACCGGATTCGAGCGTGGGCTCCGCCCGATCGGCGTTTGGTCCACGAGGACGACGTCGCTGAGGTACTCGGTGCCCTCGAGCGTGTCGTGTGCGCCGACGTGCTTGTCCCATTGACCCTTGGCACGCTTCACGGCGGCGAAGAGCACGTCATGCACGAGCGTCGACTTCCCGGAGCCGCTGACGCCCGTCACGCACGTTAACGTGTTCAGCGGAATCTCGACGTCGATGTCGCGAAGGTTGTGCTCCCGCGCGCCGGTCACCCGCAGTCGCTGACTCGTGCCCTTCCGGCGCTCCGTCGGAATCGGAATGGCCAGCTCGTTCCGCATGTACTTGGCCGTGAGCGATCGCTGGGCCGCCAGGAGGCCACGGAACGGACCAGCGTAGACGACCCGTCCGCCGTGTTCGCCCGCTCCCAGACCCAGATCGATCACATGATCAGCGACGCGAATCATGTCGGCATCGTGCTCGACGACAAGCACGGTGTTGCCCTGGTCCCGCAGCTTGTGGAGGATCGCGATCAGCCGACGGTGGTCGCGAGGATGCAGCCCGATCGACGGCTCATCGAGCACGTACAACGTCCCGACCAGTGCCGAGCCGAGCGACGTCGCCAGGTTGATGCGCTGCGATTCGCCGCCTGACAGCGTCGACGACAGCCGATCCAGAGTCAGATACTCGAGGCCGACATCGCTGAGGAATGCGAGCCGCTTCCGAATCTCGGCCAGCACCTTGACCGCGATCGCCGCGTCGGACTCGCTGAGTTCGAGCGCCTCGAAGAAGTCGGCGGCCTGCCGGACGGTCCGCTGACAGAGCCGATCGATCGTCTCACCCCCGACGTGCACGTCGCGCGCCTCGCGCCGAAGCCGCGCCCCACCGCACTCCGGGCACGTCAGGTAGCCGCGGTACCGGCTGAGAAACACGCGCACATGTACCTTGTACTTCTTGCGTTCGAGGCTTCGGAAGAAACCCCGAATTCCGCCGAAGCCCGCCTCCTCGTCACCGTCGGTCACGAAGGTCCGCTCCGTGTCCGTGAGCTCCGACCAGGGCACGTCGAGCCGCACATGCCCGCCCTTGGCCACGCGCTTGAGCGCCGCGAGATTCAACCGGTAGTGCGGCTTCGTCCAGGGCTCGATGGCGTTGTCACGGATCGACCGGCTGGCATCCGGCACCACGAGGTTCATGTCGAGTTCGATGACGTTGCCGAATCCGTGGCAGGTCGGGCACGCACCGAACGGGCTATTGAACGAGAACAAGCGCGGCTGGGGTAACTCGTAGACCAGGTCGCACGCCGGGCAATCGAAGCGTTCGCTGAACCGATGCCAGGTCGGCTCCTCGAGACTCGAGGATGGGATCTCCAGCGCAAACGCCGCGCCACCGCCTTCGGCGTACGCGGTCTCGATCGACTCCGTCAGCCGCGGCCGGAGATCGCCGTCGAGCTTGAGCCGATCGACGACGACCTGTACGCTCGAGCACTCGCCGAGGACCGCCGGCTCCACGTCGCCGAACGAGACGGCCCGCCCGTCCAACACGAGCCGACCGAAGCCCTTGCGCCGCAGCATCTCGATCGTCGTCATGAGCGCGTCGCTGGTCGCCACCTCGGCCGAGGGCTCGAATGCGTCGTGCGCGTCACCCGTGTCATCCGTGTCATCCGTGTCGTCCGCGCCTTCCTCGTCACCTCCCGGATCAACATCGGGAACCGAGACGATAGGCATCTCGAATCCGACGAGCAACCGGGTGCCGGACGGCAGCTCGTGCAACCGTCCGGCGGCGACCTCGGCCGTGTCGTGCACCACCGGTCGCCCGCAGCTCCGGCACAGCGTCCGGCCTATCCGAGCGAACAACAGCCGTAGGTAGTCATGAATTTCGGTGGTGGTCCCCACCGTCGAGCGAGGATTCCGGACGCTGTTCTTCTGGCGGATGGCGATCGCCGGACAGATGCCCTCGATGGAATCGACGTCAGGTTTTTCCATCCGCTCGAGGAACTGGCGGGCGTACGCCGACAACGACTCGACGTATCGACGCTGGCCCTCGGCATAGATGGTGTCGAACGCCAGAGAGGACTTGCCCGAACCGCTGACGCCGGTGATGACGATGAGCTGCCCGGTCGGCAGCGTGAGATCGACGTTCTGCAGATTATGGGTGCGCGCGCCGTGAATGACGATCTCGTCACGGCGTGGGGGGACTTCGGACATGGTGGCGAGGGGTGCGAGATCTCTAACTACTCGAAACGAGCATCGTACGATCAAGAAGCGAGGAGGGCAAGGGGGGCGAGGGGGGCAAGGGGGGCAAGGGGGGCAAGGGGGGCAAGGGGGGCGAGTATACTTGGCGACGTCGGCGGGAGTCGGCTCGGAGGCGCCAGCATGCGGAGCGCCGCTACGGCAGGAGGACCAACGTGGACACCCAGGGGATCGACGGGGACACGAACTCGATGGACACGCACGTCAAGGTCCTCGGTATCATGCACATCGTCCTCGGCGGCCTGGGGGTGCTGGTCGCGCTCGGTATCTTCGCGATGTTCGGGGGCATCGCCGGCATCATCGGGGCGACGGCCGAGTCGGGCGACGCGGCGGTCGCGCTTCCGCTCATCGGCCTCATCGGCTCGATCGTGGTGGTCGTCATCCTGCTGTTGTCGATTCCCGGCATCATCGTCGGGCTTGGGCTCCTGAAGCTCCAGCCGTGGGCACGGCTGTTCGGAATCATCCTCTCTGTGATCAGTCTCATCAACTTCCCCATCGGTACGGTTCTAGGCGTTTACGGACTGTGGGTGCTGCTGACGCCCGAAACACAGCCACTGTTCGACGTTGGCGAGCGGCCACAGATCACGGAGTAACGGGTTGTCGCGGGTCGCGGCGTGTCGCCTCATGATTGGTGGTATAGTGTCGGGTCGCGCGGCAATGGCGGGCGCCGACACGACCCTCAGCCGGCGTAGCTCAGTTGGTAGAGCAGCTGATTCGTAATCAGCAGGTCAGCGGTTCGAGTCCGCTCGCCGGCTCCATTCTTTTCAACAACTTAGACGATTGTTGGAGATCCGGACATCGTCACGTAGCAATCAGATAACAATCAGGATGGCGGATCCCGCACGGTGATCGCCCAGGTCGCGCGAACGGCTTAGGGCCGCCCGTCATCGCTCGTCGAGGCACGTCGAGCGGCTCCCAGTCACGCGCCCAGATCCTCGCGGCGATAGACGACTTGAATCGTACCGGGATCTTCGGAGAGCGAATTACGTGACTCAGGCCACCGCCGCCTGCTGATAGTAGCGCGCTTCGTACTCTGCCGGCGGCACGTACCCGATCGGTTCGAGCAGCCGCTTCGTGTTGAACCAATCGCCCCACGCGAGCGTGGCGAATTCCACCGCTTCAAGACTCCGCCACGGGCCGCGTCGCCGAATCACCTCCGTCTTGAACAACCCGATCACCGTCTCGGCGAGGGCGTTGTCATACGAATCGCCCCGGCTGCCGACGGACGGCTCGATGCCCGCTTCGGCCAGGCGCTCGGTGTAACGAATCGAGAGGTATTGCGTGCCTCGATCGCTGTGGTGTACGAGGTCGCCCGTCTCGGCGTGGCTACGATCGTGGATCGCCTGCTCGAGCGCATCGAGCGCCAGGTCGGTACGCAACGACGCGGACGCGCGCCAGCCGACAATCCGTCGGGCGAACACGTCGATCACGAACGCCACATAGACAAAGCCGCGCCACGTGGCCACGTACGTAAAGTCGGAGACCCAGAGTTGATTCGGCCGCGTCGCGGTGAAGTCTCGCTCGACGAGATCGCGCGGCCGATCCGTGGCCGCGTGCCCGTGCGTGGTCGTCACCCACGCGCGGCCCCGCACAGCGCCGGCCAGCCCCATCTCGCGCATCAGTCGGTGCACCGTACAGCGCGCGACACGGACCCCTTCCCGACGGAGCTGCCGCCAGACCTTCCGCGGACCATACACCTGAAAGTTCTCGTCCCACACGCGCTGGATGGCGGGCCGCAGCTCGTCGTCCCGGTGGGCCCGGGCGCAACGACGCGTGGGATCCGCGGCCCGGGCCTTGTGCCGGAAGTACGTCGACGGGGCGATCGGCACCGTGGCGCAGATCGACTCGACCCCATAGACATCGCGATGGTCGTCGATGAAGCCGACCATCATCTCGCTCGGCGGTCGAGCTCCGCCTGGGCAAAATACGCGGACGCCTTGCGCAAGATCTCATTCACCCGCTTCAGTTCGCGATTCTCGCGCTCCAGCTCCTTGAGCCGGTGCCGCTCGTCCGTCGTCAGCCCGGCGCGCTGCCCCGCATCCCGCTCCGCCTGCCGCACCCATGTGCGCAGCGTCTCCGCCGTGCACCCCAGCTTGCTCGCGATCGACCCGATCGCGGCCCACTGCGACGCGTACTCGGCTTCGTGCTGCCGGACCATGCGAACGGCCCGCTCTCGTACCTCGGGGGCATACCGACTTGCTCGTGCCATGGAACCCATCCTCTCAAGGAATAGGCCCTCCGACAAAGCCGGTACGGTTCACCTCCACGTACAGGAAGCGTCTTCCGTCGGTCAGGAAAGACGGGCTCAGGTGCCCCAGGCTGTCGACGCCCAGCGTCGTGACCGGACGCGGCGATCCGGCACCGGAGTCCGGTATGAGGTACAGAGCGCTGCCCGAATTCGCATACACGATGGTGCCGTTCGGGCTCCAGCTACCGCCACGGGGATTCGGGACCTCCGCGAGGTCGGCCATTCTCCCGTCCAGGACATCAATGCGCTTCAGCCTTCCGTGTTCCCGATCGAAGAAGGCGACCGACCGGCCGTCGGGAGACCAGAACGGCAGGGTGGCGTCCTCCGTGCCCGGCAACTCCCGAGGCTGGTCTGAATCGAATCGCTGGATCCACAAAGTGGTTTTCCCCGATGCACCGCTGGGAGCGCAGAACACGACCGACGCGCCGTCGGGTGCCAGTGCCGGGTCCGGCGCGATCGCTCCGGCCACGCTCGACGGAGGGAGGATCTTGAAGTACTCCGCGCGTGGCGCTGGGCCTCTCAGCAGGGTGATGGCCAGTGCCGCGGCCACGGCCGAAGCGAGGAGGGCAATCGCCCACGGGATGCGGCCTCTCCAGCCCGGCTCGCCCGGAACGACGCCATCGACGTCCTCGCCGGTGGGCGCCGCAAGCGCCTCTTCGATCTCAAGCCGCACATCGGCGATGTCGTGCAGACGCTGCTTCGTGTCCTTTGTCAGGCAGCGCGCGAGCAGGCGCCGGACGATGCGCGGCGTGCTGGCGGGCAGCGCGCTCCAGTCGGGCTCGCGCATCAACACGGCCGCCAGCGTGTCCGACACGTCGCTGCCCGCGAACGGCCGCCGGCCGGTGAGCGTCTCGTACAGGACGCACCCGAACGCCCAGACGTCGGCGCGCTTGTCCACGGGTCGGCCCTTCGCCTGCTCGGGTGACATGTATGCCGCTGTGCCGAGGATGATCCCCATCTGCGTCATCGCGGGCGTCGTGATGGTGGGCGAGTTGGCGATGTCGCTCTCCGTGCGGTCCGGCTCCAGCGCCTTCGCCAGACCGAAGTCCAGCACCTTGACCACGCCCTCGGGGGTGACCTTGATGTTGGCCGGTTTCAGATCGCGGTGGATGATGCCTTGCTCGTGCGCGGCTTCTAACGCTTCGGCGATCTGCTTGGCGATGGGCAGGGCTTCGTCGAGGGGAATGGCCCCCTGCGCGATGCGGTCCTGAACCGTGGGGCCTTCGACGAGTTCCTAGCACCAGCGCGTGTGTCTCACCGCTGTCCTCCAGGCCGTAGATCGCCGCGATGTTGGGGTGGTTCAGCGACGCGAGAACCTTCGGCTTAGGTGGGGCCCTCGGCATCTGGACGGCGAAGATGGACGGTGGAGCCACCGCAGAACCGTTCGTCGAGACGGCTTTCTCGGAAGGGCATCCAGCCTTCTCTCCGGATGGTCGATGGCTCGCGTACACATCGAACGACACTTTGGACGGACGCCAATACTCCATCCGGCGACCAGGAAGACGCCATGTCGTCGGTGTTGCTCTCGGTTACTCTCCGAGGCTCTCCGCTGCCATCGGCAGCCATCCAGAACAGTTGAAACAGTCCGTCCGTCCTCGAGCTGAGGGTCCCGACGACGAAGAAGCCGACCGATGTCCCATCGGGGGCGAAGAAGGGTGGGAGGCGCCCTCGGTCCCCGGGATTGGCGTCGCCTTCTTCCGATCCATCGGCCGTCGGAAAAGCCGCGTGCGTTCGCCGTCCGACCCCACATACACGAGCTGGCGTCCATCCGGCGACAGGGCCAGCGACCGTCGGCTGGGCCGTTGCAGCCCAAAGCGCGCCTCTCCAATCGCAAAGCCCCCCGACAGATGCTGTCCCGGATCGACGTCTACGCTAACGCGGGTGACGCCTTGGCGGGCGGACGAGTCCGGGCGAACGAGCCTCCACACGGCAAGGCCCGTGACGAGGCCCCCGAGCACCAAGCTGGCCATCGCCAGTGGCAATGCCTGTTGCCAACCGGTTGGCCGATCGGCGGCGGTGGTGGGCATGACCGCGGCGACCCGCGTCGCGCTCCCATCGGTCGCCAGCGCCAGCTGCCGTCCGATGTCACCTGAATTCTGCCACCGATCGTCAGCGTCCTTTGCCAGGCAGATCCTGACGAGCTGGTCGAGCCAGAGTGGGGACATGCTCTGGAGTGACGACATGGGTCGTGGGTCCACACCGATGATCGCGTGGATCAAGCTCGCCTGACTCGTCCCCTCGAACGCCCTCTGGCCCGTGACCATCTCGTAGACGACACACCCGAACGCCCAGATGTCCGACCTGGCATCGGCCTCCTGGCCTTCCAGTTGCTCCGGGACCATGTAGTGGAACGTGCCGAGGACCGTGCCTTGCGCCGTGAGCGAGTCGGCCAGCTTCGTGGACTGATCCCCAACCGCACCCACGTCCTTCAACTTCGCCAGCCCGAAGTCGAGCAGCTTCGCGCCGCTCTTGGTGAGCATGATGTTCCCCGGCTTCAGATCCCGGTGCGTGATGCCCTGCCTATGGGCTTTGTCCAGCGCGTCCGCAATCTGAATGGCGATCTGCAAGGCCTGATCGAGTGGTAACGCCCCCTTGGTCAGCCGGTTCTGAAGGCTCTCCCCCTCCAGGTGCTCCATGACGAGGAAGTCGGTACCGTCCTCATGGCCGACGTCATGGAGTGTGCAGATGTGCGGGTGGTTCAGCGCGGCAATGGCCTTCGCCTCGCGCTCGAAGCGTTCGCGGCGGTCGGGGTCGGAGGCCAGTTCGGCAGGCAGCACCTTGATCGCCACCGTGCGGTCCAGGCGGGTGTCAGTGGCCGAGTAGACTTCGCCCATGCCGCCCTGGCCGATGGGGGCGACGATCTCGTAGGGGCCAAGCGTGGTGCCTGGAGTCAGCGCCATCTACTCCTCGTCCTGGACGACATCCATCACCCAGATGTCGCCGACGTCTTCCTGCCAGGTGAAGTAGACGTAGTCTTCCGTCACGCCGATCATGGGAGCGAATCCACCCCGCCGATTGTCATCAGCCAGGTCCGTGAGCTGGCGTTCGGAGCCGTCCTCAATCGAGACGGTCCAGATGTTCCTCCCCCGCTTGAACAGTACGTGCGACTCGTCGTGCGAATAGTGGGGGTAGGCAAACACCCCATCGCCGAGTGGTTCGAGATCACCACCGTCGACTCGGACCCGACCCAACGAGGTGAGCAGCCACTCGCCATCGGCTGACCAGCCCCCTGGGGATGCCATGGGTGGTGATGGAACGGGGCGGGCCTCACCGCCGTCAACGGAGACGATCCAGAGGCCCCTCGGCTCGCTCCCCCAGGACCAGAACGCAATCTCGCGACCATCAGGTGACCACACGGGAAACCAGGCGGTCTGAAAGTGGTTCGTCAGCTGTCGAGCCGGACTACCACCGACTGGCACGGTCCAGAGCTCGCGCTTCCCACTACGCAAGGAGTAGAACACGAGCTGCTTGCCGTCCGGCGACCACCGGGGAGCCCAGTCCGCAGCGATCTCGGTCGTGACCTGCTGCATCTCCCCACCGCTCGCTGGGAGGACCCAGATGTCGAAGTTCCCCGCCCGATCCGAACTGACAGCGAGGCGCTCCCCGTCGGAGGAGAGATCGAAGTGCTCGATGAACGCCTCATCGAAGCTGATCTGCTCGGCGTCTCCCCATCCTTCCAGGCGGTCATCGAGGATGGGGATCCGCCACACGTGCGACACGAGGCCACCCGTGGAGTAGGTTAGTGCCCTTCCGTCGGGGGACAACGTGGCAGACCGCATGCCGATACCGGCAGTGACGGGCTCAGGGGGGCCGACCGGTTCACCGTCCTCCGCCATCCCCTGCTGCCACGGATCTCGACTGCCACCGCGATTCGAGACGTAGTACAGCGTCCGGCTGTCGGGTGACCAACTGGGGCTCCGTTCTTCGCGAAGTCCTTCCGTGATGCGGAAGACGACGCCGTCGGAGATCCGCCTCACCGACAGCGCGGGTGACATGCCGCCTTCGGTGTAGGCGAAGAAGCGACCGTCGGGAGACCAGCTAAGGTTTCCGAGACCGTCTCCTGTCGTGTCCGCAACTGGCACGTGTCGAGCTTCACCCGTCTCTAGGGAGGTAATGCTAATGCGAGGGGTCCCGTCGTCGCTCCGAGTCGCGAAGGCCAGCTCCGTGCCGTCCGGAGACCACTGAGGTCCTCCTCCTGGCCGGAGCGGCGACACCTGACGAGCTGCGCCCGCCAAGACCGGCATCACGAAGACGCGCCTCCTCCCGGTGCGATTCGAGACGAAGGCGATTCGGTCTCCATCGGGAGACCAACTGGGATCCTGGGAAGCCTCGAAGGCCGTGGCATCGCGTGGCAACTGAGCATCGGCCACCACTTGCATCCACGCGACCGGATCCATGTGATCTCCCGTCCGGTTGACGGGCTCCCCTTCACCAACCCGAGTCACCCAGACGTCCTCAGGCCGGTACTGGCCCGTCCCTTCGAAGATCCGCACTGAGTGATAGGCCACCATCTCGCCATTGGGCGAGAGGACGGGAGAGCTCTCTCGACCGACGACACGGGTGATCTGCCGGGGATTGGCGAGCCGAAGCACGGACGCGGATGGTGCGTCCGCACCGGGGCGGAGGAGATAGACGAGCCCCGCCGCGAGCACCACGATGGTGATGACGGCTATGGCAACCCGAGACATTGGCGTTCCGCCAGCGGACATGACACCGACGGGATTGACGGTGGTGTCGGACTGGATCATCTCCAACGCGCCCTGCACGACGGCCGCACCCGAGTACCGACTCCCTGGCTCCTTCTGCAAACATCGCTGCACGAGACTACGCAACCCCGCCGACACGCGACTCGGCAACGCCCTTGGCGTCTCCTTCGCAATCGCCGACACGACATCCAGCGGCGTCTCGCCCTCGAACGGCAACCGCCCGCTCGCCATCTCATACAACAGCACGCCCAGCGACCAGATATCACTGCGAGGCGTCGCGTCCTGGCCGTTCAACACCTCCGGCGCCATATACGCCAACGTCCCGACCGGCGCACTGCTGACCGGCGACTCCTGCGTCCGTGTGACCGCGTCCGCATCGACAGAACACAACGGCACCGCGATCCCGAAGTCGATCAGCTTGACCTGCGCCTCGGGCGTGATGACGACGTTCGCACTCTTGAGATCCCGATGCACGATCCCGTGCTCGTGGGCATGCGCCAGGGCGTCGGCGATTTGAGTGCCGTAGCGGATGACGCTTTCAGGGGGCAAGCCATCGGACGGGATCAACTCGCTGAGCGGCTTGCCCTCAACGTGCTCCATGACGATGAAGCTCTGGCCGTCGGCTTCTCCGACGTCATGGATCGTACAGATATGGTTGTGGTTCAGGGCGGAGGCCGCGCGGGCCTCAGCCAGGATGCGGCTGGCGGCATCTTCGGTCTCGTGCAGCACCTTGATGGCGACGGTCCGCTGCAGCTTCGGGTCGTAGGCTTGCCAGACCTCACCCATGCCCCCGCCGCCAAGGCGGGACTGGAGGTCGTAGGGGCCGAGGCGGGTGCCAGGCTCGATTGGCATGAGCGTGTGGCGGGATTATACCGTCTGACGGCCTGCCCATGTCCCATCCACCGGCTATCGGCCTGAGAAGGCAGCGGAGCGCCTCCCTTCAGTAGCAAACGCCATGTCCTGCTCAGGCCAGCTGCCTCTCGGGATCGACACGAACGACGGGCGCATCACGCAGGCGTAGACCCGTCGCGTCAGTGCGGCTTCAACGGTGACTTGAGCTGCGTGAGGGTCTCTCCCACTCCCCGGCTGACGATCTCATCCACGACCACGGTGGGCGCTCCGAGCATCTTCTTCATGTCACGCCCCAGCTCGGTCGCCGGTTCGGGAGTAGCACCGGCCGTGACTCGCTGACGCTCCTCGGTCACCGCGTGCTGAACGGCCTGCCGTTGGTCGGCGGTCCACTGCTCGGGCGACTCGTCGGGCAGGGCGGCATCCAGGATCGGATAGCACCGGCTCCAGATCGAGTCGGCCGTCTCTTCGCCGAATCCCTCCAGAAGCAACTCGCCCTCGTCGGTCAGGTGGAAATTGATCTGACACTCGGGCAACGGCGTGACGGGACAGCCCTCCGCGTTCCCCACCTCGTCGAGCTTGGCAATCGCGTCCTGCTCCGTCTCGGCCAACACGACTGAACAGTCGCCATTCGGCCAGCGGCATAGCCACATCGGCATCATCCACCTCTCTGACTGAGTGTAGGCTTTTTGTAGGCTTTGCCTGCACCACACGGTTCCTATTGGTTCCTCTCGGTTCTCATGACCATGCCGAAAACCTCAGGAATCATCGGGTTTCTTCCTCTGGGTTCCTCTCGGTTCCGGTGGTGCTGCTGGACTTTTAATCACGGTGTCCTGGGTTCGATCCCCAGGCGGCCCACCAACTTCTACCCCTTCACGTTCAACAACTTCTCGGCTTTCTCGGACGGTTCGCGGACACGAATGATTCTGGACAGCTCGTTCGGCCCCGCCGGGACAGACATGACACCGTTTCGGACCGGGTCATGGTGATGCACGCGAACGTAGGGTGCGTCCCGCAGGCGCGGGACCGATCGCGTCAGTGCGGCTTCGACGGAGGCTTGAACTTCGTCAAGACGTTCTCCGCTTCATGGCGCTACCCGGCCACGGCCCGCGGCGATGATGGCTTGGTGTCCTGCGTACGGCAGAGCCGACACACCGCGTGTGATATTGCGTCCGACTGGCCAGAGGCGACGAGCACCAACGATGGTGGGATATCCGAGTGACGAGCAACGCCGCAAGACGGGATGCCGCGCCGGCCGATGTACAGCTCTGTCCTACGCAGGACACCAGGTGCCGCGCGACATCAGGGCACGACGATCTCCACCTCATTCGATGCCAACCCGGTGCCGTACCGGTTCGTACCGAACACCCGCACGAAGTAGGTTCCGCTCGGCACGTTCGGAAAGACGACGCTCGCCCGGTCATTGCCCAGGCTGAACGTCCGGCGGTCGTTCGCCCCGCGCCCACTCCCCACTTCGACGAGGTAGTCCGTGGCGCCGCACTGCATCGGGTCCAGCCAGGTCAACGTGACGACGGGCCCCGCGACGGTGGCGCGCAGGGTCTCCGGCGGGCCCGGCACGGCCACGCAGGGCAGCGTGATCGCCAGCTCGATGGACCGTGGCCCCGGGCCCTCCGCGAACACCGCGCGTACGGCCACGAAGTTCAATCCTTCTTCCGCCTTCACCGTGAAGCGCGTCACGTTCCCGATGTCCCGGCTCAGCAGATTCACCACGCCAGGCGCTGTCCCCACCTCGACGAGATACGACGTGGCCGGGCCGCGCGTCCCGGCTGATGCAAAGCCGGACGCTGGCGGAGTGAACGACAACGTCGCCTCGGCGTCGAGGGCGGCCGCGCGGAAATGGGTCGGCACGCCGACTTCCGGGTCCGGTGCGGGGTCGGGGGTCGGATCGGGTGTGGGGTCCGGCATCGCCTCGAGCGTGAACGTCGCCATGCAGTTCGTGTTCGCCGTGAGGTCGACCGCCCCATCGGCGCAGTCGGCATCGCCGGAGAAGCCGTCGAACGTGGAACCCGCATCAGGCGTGCCTCGCAGGCTCACGGTTCCAGACGCCGAGAAGATCGCCGCGCAGGCACTGCCACAGTCGATGCCCCCAGGGTCACTGGCGACCCTACCAGTCCCGGTCCCAGCCCCGGTCAGCGTCAGGGTGAAGCTCTTCGTCGGCGGCGCCGCAGGCACGGGCGGGACCGGCGGCGCTGGCGGAACGGCCGGCGCTGGCGCAGCGGGTGGCGCGTGGCACGTCCCACAGGCAGGGTCGGTGGCGGCGGCAACCGCGGACGTGACCTGGACGTCCTCGAACCCGAGATCGACGTGGCCGTCCTCCGTCAACGTGCTGGTCGAGAACCCCCGACTCTGCTGCGCATGCGCGCTCCCCGCCGCGATGATCACGCAGCAGACGATCCAGAAGAGGACGACGGAAACGATTGGTCGCATGGGGTCACCTCACTACGTCTGCAATCGAATCAAGACCGCCTGTCCGGTCAGCAGGTGCAGCCGACAGTAGTCAGGCCGCGATCGGCCGAACTCCTTCACGGCCTTCCAGACACCCTTGGTGCGGCGGAAGGCGTAGTCGTCGACGACGATCATTCCACCGCTCACCATCCGGTCGGCGAAGTACTCGAGCGAAAATCGGGTGGCCGGGTAGACGTCCACGTCGATGTGCACCAGTCCCACCCGCCCGGCGTCGTCGAGCACGCGGGCCGTCTCCCGAAAGTCCCCCTTCACGACCCTGACATTGGCGTGGTCTCGCAGGTGATCGGACACCATCTCCAGCGAGGTATCTCGGAACTGGCGTCCGACGGCATGTTTGCCATCGAACGACGGGTCGATGACGGCGTGACCTTCGAACGTGTCGAAGACGTGAATCGGGTTCCCGCGACCGTGCCACCGGAGTGCGTCCGCCATGAACCTGGCGGAGCCACCCTGGTACGCTCCCACTTCGACCACGATCGGATCGTCGCCTCGAAGCTGGGCGATCCCCTGCCACAGTGTATATAGCCGGTCGTAGCTCAGATACGTTCGGCGCCGTGCGATGGTCTCCTTGGCCAACTGGCCAAAGCCCTTGGCCTGGCGAATGTCGCGCTTCTTGTGAGCGTTGTACCAGTAGTAGTGGTGCCGAAGCGCCTCGTCCAGCGCATCGAGTTGGTCCAGCGACCGCACGCCCAAGCCCAAGGGACGCAGGCTGCGGTTGATGACGCGCCTCACGAACTCGACCAGTCGCGGTCGAGCATGCCCGGACAGGCCGGGGATGGCATGGCTTCCCTTCATCGCGTGCGTGTCGAACGTGTGCCCAAGCCCCTCAGACGACCTCAGCGTGAGAGCAGATACGTCAACTTGAGGGCGAGTTGCCGGTTCCGCGTGAAGGCCACCCGGCCGGATCGGTCGCGCAGTTCGTCGTACGCGACGTAGAGGTCGCTCCCCGGCGTGTACCGGAGATTGAATCGTACGCTCGAGCTCAGCTGGTCGACCGCGGAGTTGTACTGGAGGAGGCTTCGGATCGTGGCACGCGGCGAGACGGCGTAGTCGAGCCGGAGGATTGCGAGGTTCACGGTGAAGGCCCCAGCCGGCAGGTCCAGGTCGTTGCGCAGGTACTGCAGCTCGGCGGCAAATCGGTTGGTCGCACGCACGCCGACCGCCGCGCTGACGTCGGTGCGCGTCCCCTCGAAGAACGTCTGTGGCGAGTACGTGAATCGATGGTAGACCCGCCGCGAGGCATCGCTGTTGTACGTGAAGACCGCCTCGCCAAACCGATACACGCCGGCGGGCACGACGACGTCGGCGTTGAGCGCGAAGGGTTCGTCGAGCACCTCCAGATGCCGGTTATAGAGAACGTTGATGAAGGCACCGTTCTGCATCATGAAGCCGACCATGTAGTGCGCGCGCCGCGTCACGAGCCTATTGTTCTGGTCGGTCGTGTAGGTCAGGTCGAACATCGGGAACAATGTCCGGATGTTGAACCGCTGGGGCCGAGGGGTCGGACCGATGTGAAACTGGGTCGTCCGAATGCCGACCCGAGGCACGAACCCCACCTCCGCGTTGAAGTTGTTCTGGATGTCGGTGAATTCGGCCCACAGGTTCCAGTCCGGATCAAGCCACGCGACCCGGCCGTAGAAGGCCATGTCCTCGGAGGACACGCCCGGCGAGGAGGTCTTGGCCAGGAACGAGTTGACCGTGAAGTGGTTGCCCAGGGCCAGGTTCGCGTCCGCCGCGAACGTGCGATTGAAGGAGGTGCCGTCGGCCGATTCCTTGTTGACGAGCAGGCCGCCGATCTTCGAGCGCGACAGGACGTCGCGACTGTATCGGGCCACCAGAAAGTTCTCGCCGGACGTCCCGAACGCCGCATCGGTCTGGATGTCCATGACCGCGATGTTGTGGCGACCGGCCTTGCCGGTTAGCCGCCCGCCCGCGATCATCGGGACCGGCTGTCCCTGTGCCGACAGGCCGACGCGGCGGCTGAAGAACAGGTCTGCACGCCGCTGGAACCGGGTGCCGACGTTGAACTGGCTCGCGTTCTCCAGAAAGAACTCGCGCTTCTCGGGGAAGAACAAGTTGAAGCGCGTCAGGTTCACCTGCTGCTCGTCCACCTCCACCTGCGCGAAGTCCGTGTTGAGGGTGACATCGAGGTTGAGCCCGGACGTCACCCCGTACTTCAGGTCGAGTCCCACGTCCCCGAGCCCCGAGCCTTGCAATGCGCCATCGATCCGTTCGGCCCTGGCGCCGGTGAGGAGGAACGGCTTGACACGGAGATCGAGCCCCTGGCTCAGCGACTCGAGTCCGGTCATCGATCCCGCGAGGCTCACTCGCGTCAGCCCGTACGCCTTGGGGATCGGCGCCCAAAACACCGCCTCGTTCTTCCGGCGTATCAGGCGCATGAAATTGATGCCCCAGGTCTGGGACTCCCCCGGTTTGAACCGGAGCGTCGTCATCGGAATGGCGATCTCGGTGACCCAGCCCTCGTCCGTCTGACGCGACGAGGCGTCCCACACGCCGTCCCAGTTGCGGTTGACGTTGGAGTTCGTCCCGCGGGTCGCGCCCTCACCCTCCTCGAAGATCTGCTGCTCGAGCTTGGCACCCAGGGGGTTGGTCACGAACATGTAACCCGAGCGCGAGTCATTGAACGTGTCGATGATGACCTGGAAGTTGTCCTCGTCGAGCAGCCGATTCGAGTCGCGCCGCATCTCCGTGGCGACGATGCCGTCCGGCGTGGAATCGAGTGCGCGGACGGCGATGTACAGATGGCCGGAATCGTACAGCACACGCAGCTCGGTCCGTTCCGTGGCGGCCTCGCCCTCCTGCGGCTCCTGCTGCGTGAAGCGGTCGATGACAGAGGCCCGCCGCCAGATCGGCTCGTCGATTCGGCCGTCGATGACTGGCGCCTCCTCGACCCGAATCGCCTCGAGTCGAAAGTCCTCTCGATTGGTCGCTGGCGCCGCGTGTGACACGGCGCCAGTCGCTATCACCGCGATGCCGGAGAGCGTCGCGACACAACGAAAGCGCGTGATCCAGGCTGGCACGACGGTAGTCTAGCAGCTTCGAACACCTTCTTGCCGGCACGCCCAGCCGGCGTGATATTCTCACGACTCAGTTCCGTGCAGACCGAGCGAACAGCACCCGACTGGAGGAACTCCATGAGGCTCCTGACGACCCTTGCCATTGCCAGCCTGATCTCGACGACGGCGTACGCGCAGGACGAAAACGAACTCCGCAATGCATTCGAGGGCCGCACGGTGGTCGTCAAGATCGACATGCCGGCGACGTCCCAGGGCGTCGACATCCACCCCGAGCAAGAACGGCCGCTCGACTACGACCGCTACGGCGACCGGCTGCGGCGGACCGGTATCGCGCTCGAGGCGGGCGTGGCGACGATCGTCACGACGATCAAGTTAAAGGACGACCTGATCGAGTTTCAGCTCGGCGGGGGCGGCTACGGCACGTTCGGCGACCCGTCACCCGGGAGCGTGTACGTGCCACGTGCACCCAAGACCAATCGCGAGCGGGATCTGGAGCGCCAGATCGACCGCGAGACCGACTCAGCCCGCAAGCGTCGCATGGAGGGTGAATTGCGCGACCTGCGGCGGGAGCGCGAGCGAGACAACCGCCTCGCCCGGGTCATCGAGGAGCAGGCGCGCGCCGACCGGCAGGCCCGGATCCAGGATCTGCGACTCCAGGGCGGCTCGCGCTTCAACATCCGGTACGAAGACGCCGTGCCGCCCGGGCTCACGGCCGACGCCGTCATGGAGATCCTGGCCGAGTACGTCGACTTCTCCAACGCGGCCGCGGCGTTCGACGTGGATGCGCCCAGCGGTGCCATCTGGAAAGGCATGGCGCTCGAGGACGCCGAGGACCAGCTGGGGCCGGCCACCGATCGGTCCGAGCGACAGGAGGGCGCCCTCACGGTCGTCACGCTCGTCTTTCTCGCAGACGACGAGCGGATCTCGGCGGAGTTCGTCGAGGACGTCTTGATCAGGTACTCGATCTCGTCGCGATGAGAGGTGGAGCACCACCCGAAATCAGGCCGACACGATCAGCGAGTGGACCGGTGGCGTCTCGACGGTCGCGTCGGAGAACCAGCAGATCCACTCGTCCACCAGATCGAACACGAGACCGTAACGTCCCGGCGCAAGCGCATCTGGAAGCGTGATGGCGAGTCGCATCGTCAGCGACTCTCCGGGGGCGACGTCGCATCCGATCGGCGTCCGCCCGAGCCTGTCGTCCAGGAGACGTCCATCCTCCGCTAGGAGCTTGCAGCCGACGCTCACGTATCCGATGGCGAACGGTGGGCCTGCAAGCCAGCGCGTGTCACCGGTGTTCCGGGCCAGCACCGACACTTCGAACGTCTCACCAGCGCGGACCGTCGCGGGGCAATCGTCTACGGCGAGGCTCGCGTCCAACGCGCCAGGTCGACGCGAGTCCTTCGCGCGCTCCCCGTCCCGGACGAGCACGAACACCGGATGGGATTGGATCAAGTGCTGGGCGACAGTCGCCGGCCGCGTGAGCGGGACAGGATGCTCGCCGCGGGCGTAGGCGTCCAGTTCGCCTATCTCGACGGGCACCAAGACAAGGATACGGCAGCGGCGCGAGCTCGACGCGGGAAAACCCGTTGGCCCGGGCGAGCGAGCCGAATTCGCGCACGTCGAAGGCTTTGTCGTTCTCCCCGTGCTCGCGACGCGCGCGCTCGGTCTCCGGCATCTCGAGGTGTCGTGTCCCCGGCTCGGAAAAAGCCGCGCGGCCGCCCGGCTTGAGGACCCGCGCCAGGTCCCGCAGCGCCGCCACCTGATCGTCGACGTGGTGGACGACGTTCATTCCGGCGACACCGTCGAACGTCGCGTCGGCGAACGGCAGCGCCTCGGCGAGTCCCACCACCATGCGACCCTGCTCGGATCGCAGACGGCGATCGAGACGAAGTCGCCGCCTGGCCTGACCGAGGGCTCGCCTGTCGGGATCCAGCGCCGTGACGCGATAGCCGAAGCGGACGAGCATCTCGGTAGAAAACCCGCTTCCGGCGCCCAGGTCGAGCACCTCGTCGCCCGGCCGGCACGCCAGCAGGCCACCGACCACGGCCAGGTCGAACATCCACAGCCAGCCCGTGTCGTGGCTGAGGGGTCCGAACGGCCAGTTGCCAGTTTCGAACGGGTCGTCTTTGTCGGGGTCCCAGGAGATCGGCACGCGAGTGAATTATATCTGGAGGGCGAGTAGGGCAAGGGGGGCGAGTAGGGCGAGAGGGCCAGTGGGGAGAGTGGGTGAACCGTGACCGCGTGACGAGAAGCTCTTCCCTACTTGCCCCACTCGCCCTACTCGCCCCAGACGCCTTCCGGTAGCGCGCCTTTCACCTCTGGAATGCGCTCGGGCTCGAAGTTCGGCCGCCGACCGGCATCCAGCTGTCTGTTGAAATCGGCCGCGACGGCGAGGGCAACCTTCGACAACAGCAGGATGGCGACGATGTTGAGGAGCGCCATGAGGCTCATGGACACGTCGGCCAGGGCCCACACGAGCGGAAGGTCGGCGACGGCGCCGAACATCACCACGCCGAGGACGGCGATCCGGAATAGCTGCAGGACGGTCTTGCTCTGCTTGAGGAACAGCAGGTTCGTCTCGGCGTACGAGTAGTTGGCGACGATGGATGTGAACGCGAACAGGAAGACCGCGATCGAGATGAACGGGCTGCCCCATGCCCCGACCTGCGACGACAGCGCTTGCTGGGTCAGCTGGATGCCGGTGACCGACGATGACGGGTCGAACTGTCCCGAGACGAGAATGATCGACGCCGTGCAGGTGCAGATGACGATCGTGTCGATGAACACACCGAGCATCTGGACGTAGCCCTGCGACGCCGGGTGGGGCGGCTGCGGCTCGGCCGTCGCGGCGGCGTTGGGGGCGCTCCCCATGCCGGCCTCGTTCGAAAACAGGCCCCGACGGACGCCGTTCGTCAGCGCCTGCTGCATCGTGAAGCCGAGGCCGCCGCCGACGACCTGCTCGAACCCGAGCGCGCTCCGGATCACCAGGCCAAGCACCCCGATCACGCTGTTCAGGTTCATGAACACTACAATCAGCGCCACCACGAGGTAGGCGGCTGCCATGATCGGGACCACCACCTCGGCAAACCGAGCGATGGTTCGCAGTCCGCCGAAGATCACGATGGCGGCGAGCACCACGATGATGACCCCGGTCAGCGCCGGGTCCATCCCGAACGATCCGTCGAACGCCTGCGCGATCGTGTTCGCCTGCACGCCGTTGAAGAACAGGCCGAACGGCAGCAACAGCGCAAACGAGAAGACGACCCCCATCCAGCGCTGCCCGAGCCCGCGCGCCATGTAGAAGGCCGGGCCGCCCCGATAGCCGCCGAACGGGCCCTGGACCTTGTAGACCTGTGCGAGCGTCGACTCGACGAAGCTCGTGGCCATGCCCAGGAACGCCACGACCCACATCCAGAAGATCGCCCCCGGGCCGCCCACCGTCAGGGCGAGCGCGACGCCGGCCAGATTCCCCGTGCCGACCCGAGCCGCCAGGCTCGTGGCCAGCGCCTGAAACGACGAGATGTGCTGACCCGTCGCTTGCCGGCTCCCGGCGAGGACCTTGAACATGTAGGTAAAGTGCCGCACCTGGATGAGGCGCAACCGCACCGTGAACAACAGCCCCGTGCCCAGGAGCAGCACGGTCAGGATCCGGCCGTAGATGAAGTCGTTGAGCGAGTTGACGAGGACTTCCATGGGCGCAGGGTAGGGCAAGTGGGGGGAGTGGAGCAAGAGGGGCGAGTAAGGCAAGAGGGGGCGAGTGGGGCGAGAAGGGCAAGGGCGTGAGCCGTGACCGCGCGACGAAGAGCTCGTCCCCACTCGCCCTCCGTGCCCTTCTCGCCCCACTCGCCCTACTCGCCCCTCTTGCCCTCCGATGCACACTCGCCCTACAGTCTCCTCATGATCACACGCTGCCTCGCCACTCTTCTCCTACTCGTTCTCGCGGTCGCCCGGCCGGGTGCGTCGAGCGAACCGTTCAAGCTCGGCACGTTCGAGCGCGACGGCGACGCCATCATCGGCGTCGTGCTACGCGACCGCTTCGTGATCGATCTCGCGTCGGCCAACACGTCACTCGAGCGGCACCAGAAGCTCTGGGTGACGCTGCCGATGCCCGCCGATATGAACGAGCTGATCGGTCGATACGACCTCGGCATGCGCGACCGGATCCATGCGATCGTCGACGCGGTGGCGCCCTCGGTCGGAACGTCGGACCAGCCGGCCTACGTCCACGATCTGGCGGGTCTGCACGTCTTCCCGCCGGTCCAACCATCCGTCATCCTGGCCGCGGCACTCAATTACAGGGCGCATGCCAACGAGATGACGACGGGTCCGGCGGCGGAGATGTCGGACGCCAGCGCGCTCGACGACCGGCCGGTCTCGATGGAGCACTTCTGGGAGCGCGACCCGTCCGACACGCGACAGAACCCGTACCTGTTCATCAAGCCGGGCAGCATCGTCATCGCCAGCGGCGAGCCGATTCTGATGAAGCCCGGACGCGAGCAGATCGACTGGGAGTGCGAGTTCGCTGTCGTGATCGGCCAGCCCGCCAGTCACCTGTCACTCGAGGAGGCCGAGCAGCATATCTTCGGCTACACGATCATGAATGACGTCGGCGACCGGGAGGGCCGAGGCGACAATCGCTACGGCTCCGACTGGCTCGTGTGGAAGAGCAGCGACACGTTCGCCCCACTCGGGCCGTTCATCGTGCCGCGCGAATTCGTCGATGATCCCCAGGATCTGGACATCAGCTTCACGCTGTCCGGCGAGACCATGCAGGACGCCAACACCGAGCTGATGGCACACAACGTGTACGAGCTCGTGCAGTTTGCGTCCAAGAACATCATCCTGCGCCCCGGTGACGTCATTGCCACGGGCACGCCGGGCGGCGTCGGCTACGCGCGCACGCCACCGATCTTCATGAAGGCCGGCGACGTGGCCGCCTGCACGGTCGAAGGCATCGGGACGCTGACCAATCCGCTCAAGCCGTGGCTGGACGTGTATGCGAGATAGGGGGCGGGGTGGATAGTGAATGTTGAATGGTGAATGGTGAATGGTGAATTGGTGAATTGGTGAATGCGGAATGGTGAATGTTTGAATGGGGAATGTTTGAATGGGGAATGCTGGGTCGTGACCCCGGTTTCGAGGCACAATAAAGAATAGATGACCGATCTGGCGGCAACCGATGCGAGCGGGGCGCGTCGGGAGCCGGCGCCGAGGTCTTCGAGGCGCAAGGGATCACGAAGGTCTATCACATGGGCGAGGTGGACGTGCACGCCCTGCGCGGCATCGACCTCTCGCTGCACGAGTCGGAGTTCCTCGTCTTGCTCGGCCCCTCCGGCAGCGGTAAGTCGACGCTGCTGAACATCCTGGGTGGCCTCGACGTGCCGTCGTCGGGACGCGTGCTCTACCGCGGCCAGGACCTCACGGCGGCCGACGAAGAGGTTCGCACAGCCTACCGGCGCGACCACGTCGGCTTCGTCTTTCAGTTCTACAATTTGATCCCGAGTCTCACGGCGCGCGAGAACGTGGCGCTCGTCACCGAGATCGCGCAGAACCCGATGGCGCCGGCCGACGCCTTGCGGCTGGTCGATCTGGGCGATCGGCTCGACCACTTCCCTGCCCAGCTCTCGGGCGGCGAGCAACAGCGCGTGGCGATCGCCCGCGCGATCGCCAAGCGGCCCGACGTGCTGCTCTGCGACGAACCCACTGGCGCCCTCGACATCACGACGGGCGTCATCGTCCTTGAAGCCATCGAGCGCGTGAACCGTGAGCTGGGCACGACGACGGCCGTCATCACGCACAACGCGGCAGTCTCAGCGATGTGCGACCGAGTGGTATCGCTGTCGGACGGCCGGATCGCCTCCACCCGCGAGAACGATCACAAGGTGGTTCGCGTGAACTGACCTGGTAGCTGCGATGCGCGCACTCGACCGCAAGCTCTTTCGCGACCTCTGGGGCATCAAGGGTCAGGCGACGGCCATCGCCCTGGTGATCGCGGCGGGCGTCACGATGTACGTCACCTACCTGAGCGCATTCGACTCGCTGCGACGCATGCAGGCGTCCTACTACCAGGAACAGCGGTTCGCCGACGTGTTCGCGAACCTCAAACGGGCTCCCCTCTCGCTGCGGAGTCGGATCGCCGAGATTCCTGGCGTGGCGGATCTGGAGACGCGAGTCGTCGTGCCGGTCAACCTCGACGTGGCTGGTCTGCCGGAGCCGGCGACCGGGCGGCTCATCTCGATCCCTGGCCGCCGCCGCCCCATGCTCAACGACCTCGTGCTGCGCGAGGGTCGCTACGTGGATCCCGGCCGGCCGGGCGAGGTCCTGATTGCCGAGGCGTTCGCGCTCGCCCACGGCCTGCGCCCGGGCGATACGGTCACCGCCGTCATCAACGGGCGGAGGCAGCGCCTGGAGATCGCGGGCGTAGCGCTGTCACCGGAATACATCTACAACATTCGCCCGGGGGAGATGATTCCGGACGACTCGCGGTTCGGCGTCTTCTGGATGGAGCGGCGCCAGCTGGCCACGGCCTTCGACATGGAGGGCGGCTTCAACGATGTCGCCCTGACGCTGATGGCCGGCGCCTCGGTCGAAGACGTCATCGCGCGGCTCGACCGTCTGCTCGATCAATACGGTGGTCTCGGGGCGATGCCCAGGTCGCTCCAGCTGTCACACTGGACGCTGGAGAACGAGCTCATCCAGCTCCAGACGTTCGGCTTCCTGATGCCGATGATCTTCCTGTCGGTCGCGGCTTTCCTGCTGAACATCGTGATGACGAGAATCGTGGCTTTGCAGCGGGAGCAAATCGCGGCGCTCAAGGCCCTCGGCTACAGGAACCAGGACATCGGGATGCACTACGTCAAGTGGGGCCTCGTGGTCGGGGCGGCCGGCGTACTGACGGGCACGGCGGCGGGTGCATGGCTCGGTTCGGGACTGGTCACGCTGTACAACGAGTACTTCCGGTTTCCAGAGCTACGCTACTACTTGACCAGCGGCACCATGGCCGTCGGCGCAGGCGTGAGCCTGCTGGCCGCCGCCCTCGGAGCGGTTGCGGCGGTGCGCCTGGCGATCCGACTGCAGCCGGCCGAGGCCATGCGGCCGGCGCCGCCCGGTCGCTACACGGTGAGCTGGGTCGAGCGCCTCGGCTTGGGTCGATGGTTGTCGCCGGCGACCCGCATGGTTCTACGAAATCTGCAGCGCCAGCCGGTCCGCGCCCTGCTCTCGATCGTCGGGATCGCGTTTGCCGCGGCCGTCCTGGTGGTCGGGACGTTCTTCGTCGATGCCATGTCGGAAATGATCGGCAACACGTTCTGGGTGGTCCAGCGCCAAGACGCGACGCTGACGTTCGTCGAGCCGGCGTCGGCGAGCGCGATCCACGAGATCGCTCGCCTACCCGGCGTCATGATGGTGGAGCCGATGCGCGTCGTACCGGTCCGGCTGCGCGTGGGTCACCGGTCGCGCCAGACCGCCATCACCGGGCTACCGGCGCGACCGCAGCTCCAGCGCGTCGTGGACAAAGAGACGCTCGCACCATTCGAGCTTCCGCCGCAGGGCTTGGTGATGTCGAAGCTGCTCGCTGAGATACTGGGTGTGGGCGTCGGGGAACACGTGTCGGTCGAAGTGCTGGAAGGGCGACGGCCGGTCCGCTCCGTGGTCGTGAGCGCCCTGGTCGACGAGTATCTCGGCACGTCCACCTACATGGAGGTCGACGCGCTCCGCGCCATGATGCGCGAGAGCGGCACACTCTCCGGTGCCACGATCACGATCGACCAAGCGGAGCTGTCGTCCCTCTACCGACGTCTCAAGGACACCCCGACGGTCGCCGGCGTCAACCTGAAGTGGACGGCGGTCGAGAACTTCAAGAAGACCATCGCCCAGAACTTCAACGTCATGATCTCGTTCAACGTCGGCTTCTCGATCATCATCGCGTTCGGCGTCATCTACAACGCGGCCCGGGTGTCGCTCTCCGAGCGGAGCCGGGAGCTGGCCAGCCTGCGCGTCATGGGGTTCACACAGGCCGAGGTATCGGCCATCCTCATGGCCGAGCTGGCGACGGTCACGGCCCTCGCGATACCGATCGGACTGGGTCTCGGCTACGCGCTGGCCTCGTTGGTGGCGCTCGGCTTCAACAACGAGCTCTACCGCATCCCACTCATCGTCACGTTTCGGACGTACGTGCTGGCCGTGTTCACGGTGTGGGTCGCCGCCGTCCTGTCCGGGATGGTCATCAGGCGCAAACTCGGGCAACTCGACCTCATCGGCGTCCTGAAGACGCGGGAGTGAATCATCCATGAAGGTTCGGACGAGTCGCATTGTGATCTGGGGCGCGGCCGCGCTGGTGCTCGTGGCCGTGGCGATCGCGCTGCAACCGGACACGGTGCCGGCCGACTTCGCCACGGTCGAGCGCGGCTCGCTGCAGGTGACACTCGACGAGGAGGGCGAGACGCGCGTCCGCGACCGCTACATGGTGTCCGCGCCGCTGGCCGGCCGCGTCCTGCGGATCGACCTGGAGCCTGGCGATCCGGTCACCGCGGACCAGACCGTCGTGGCCACGTTCCAGCCGGCCGACCCGACGCTGCTGGACGCCAGGAGCCGCGCCGAGGCGGAGGCCCGTGTGAAAGCCGCCGCGGCCGCCGTGGAGCGCACAAAGGCCGACCGCGAAGGCTCAGCGGCGGCGCTGGAATTCGCCGAGAGCGAGCACGAGCGCCAGAAGCAACTCGCGGACAACGGACTCGTGTCCCGCGAGCTACTCGAGGCCGCAAGCGTGGAGGCGCGCACCCGCGGCGAGACGCTTCGCGCCGCCGAGTTCGCCGTCGCGACCGCCGAACACGAGCTCGACGTCGCCAGAGCCAGCCTCTACCAGGCAGGAACGGCGGGCGCTCCCACCGCGCCGCGCGGAGCGATCGTCCTGACATCTCCGATCGACGGGGTCGTCTTGCAGCGACTCCGCGAGAGTGAAGCGATCGTGCCGGCCGGCGAGCCGCTGCTCGAGATCGCCGACCCGGCGCGGCTCGAGATCGTCTCGGACATGCTCTCGGCCGACGCGGTCAAGATCAGCGCCGGCGATCACGTGCGCATCGAGCAATGGGGTGGCAACTCGGTGCTGCGAGGCCGGGTGCGTCGCGTCGAGCCGTTCGGCTTCACGAAGATCTCCGCGCTCGGCGTGGAAGAGCAACGCGTCAACGTGATCGTCGACTTCGAGGATGCGCGCGAGGCGTGGGAGTCCCTCGGCGACGGCTATCGCGTCGAGATACGAGTCGTCATTTGGGAGCACGACGACATCCTGACCATCCCAACAAGCGCGCTGTTCCGTGAGGGCGACGCCTGGGCCGTCTATCGCGTCGACGACGACGACGCCGTCCTCCGAGAGGTCGAGATCGGTCAGCGCACTGGCCTGACCGCGGAGGTGACCGACGGCCTCGACGAGGGCGACCGCATCGTCATCCATCCGAGCGATGACGTGCGGGATGGCGTGGGCGTGGAAGAGAGATAGAGGGTGGTGAGTGGTGGGTGGTGGGTGGTGAATGGTGGGCAGTGACGAGATCGTTGCCATCGTCGACGAGCTGAATTCCGTCATCGGCTCCGCCACGCGGGCCGAGATGCGCTCACGCAATCTCGTGCACCGTGCCACCTACGTCCTCGTGTTCGACACGACGGGCGCGATCTTCCTGCACAAGCGCACGGCGTCGAAGGATGTCTTCCCCGGCTACTACGATGTCGCGGCGGGCGGTGTCGTGCTGGCCGGCGAGGAGTACGACGTCGGCGCACGGCGGGAGCTGGCCGAGGAGCTTGGCATCGAGGGCGTTCCGCTCGCGTCCTGCTTCGACTTCTTCTTCGAGGACGGGCAGAGCCGTGCCTGGGGCCGCGCCTACCGCTGCACGTGGGACGGTCCGGTCATCCTGCAGCCCGAAGAGATCGACAGCGGCGCCTTCCAGCCCGTCGACCGCGTGCTCGCAGGCGATTTTCAACCGCTTACGCCAGATGGCGAGTACGTGCTGCGGCGGTTCGTAGCGACATAGCACGCGACGAACCTCACGGTGCAGCGACACGGTTCTGCAGCGTCCCGATACCTTCGATCTCGACCTCCACGACGTCCCCCGGCTCCATGGCGCTCGTCTCGCCTGGCGTGCCGGTGAAGACGAGGTCGCCTGGGTTCAGCGTCACATAACGGCTCACGTAGCTGACGATGTAAGCGACCGGGAAGATGAGATCGCTGGTCCGCTGTTCTTGCTTGACCTCGCCGTTGACTCGGGTCGTGAGCAGGAGGTCGCCGTAGTCCAGGCCCCGCACGATCGCCGGGCCGATGGGGCCGAACGTATCCGAAGCCTTGGCGCGAAGCCACTGCAAGTCTCCGGCCTGCCAGTCGCGCTCGCTCACGTCGTTGCCAGCCGTGACGCCGAACACGTGATCGGCCGCGTCTGCCGCGGCGACGTGGCTGGCCATCTTGCCGATCACGACCACCAGCTCGCCCTCGAAGTGCAGGTTCGTCGAGCCCTCTGGCCGCACGATGTCGTCACCCGTCCCGACGATGACTGACGGAAGCTTCGCGAAGAGCGGTGGGTCCTTGCCCTCGAGCTCGTCCAGGTTCAGGGCGCGTCCCACCTCCGACTCCGTGTGGCTCCGGTAATTCGCGCCGACGGCGATGACCTTCGAAGGTTCGGCCGGCGCCAGGAGCGTGACGTCAGTGACCTCGACGCGTCGGCCCGTCGGCTGCCCTCCATCCCAGGGCGGCCCGCTGATCTGACGAATCGTCTCGGCCTCGAGGATTCCGTAGTGCGCCCGGCCCGACTCCTCGTATCGCACGTAACTCGTGACCTCCGACTGCGCGACCGGCGTGCCCGCCGACGCGACCACGACGCCCAGCACGATCGCTGCACCCGTCCACTGCTTCATGATGTCAATTCTCCTGTCGACGGCATCATACCGCAGCCGCCCGCGTCGAACGGGGGCACGCAGGGTCTGGCTTGCCCGGGCATCTGCGCCCCCTTTCGTGTCGTAGAATGCACCGCATGAAAAAGATCCTGAACGATCCGTATGCCTACGTGGACGAGATGCTCGACGGCCTGTGCGCCGCGCACCCGGGCCTGTACCGGCGCACCGGCGAGAGCAATCGCGTCATCGTCCGGGCCGACGGCCCGACGACCGGACGCGTCGGCATCGTGTCAGGTGGCGGTTCCGGTCACCTCCCGATCTTCACCGGCTACGTCGGCCGAGGGCTGCTGGACGCCTGTGCGATCGGCGATGTCTTCGCCTCACCATCGGTCGACCAGATGGTCGAGGCGGTGCGGGCCGCCGAGGGCGGCGCCGGCGTGCTCCGCCTCTACGGGAACTACGGCGGCGACGTCATGAACTTCGACATGGCCGGCGAGATGCTGGACCTCGAAGACCTCGAGTCCACGACGGTCCTGCTGGCCGACGACGTGGCGTCGGCGCCGACGGCGGAGCGGGAGAAGCGCCGCGGAGTCGCGGGCATGGTGTACGCCTTCAAGATCGCCGGTGCCGCGGCCGACTCGGGCGCCAGTTTGGTCGAGGTCACGCGAATCGCCCAGAAGGCCGCGGATGGATGCCGCTCGATCGGTGCGGCCCTGACCTCCTGCACCGTGCCGCAGGCCGGGAAGCCGACGTTCGAGATCGGCGCCGACGAGATGGAAATGGGCATGGGGATCCACGGCGAGCCCGGCGTCTGGCGCGGCGGCCTGAAGCCGGCCGACGCGATCGCGAACGAGATGGTCGACCATCTGGTCGCCGACATGCCGCTGGGCAACGGCGACCGGGTGTCTGCGCTCGTCAACAGCCTCGGGGCGACGCCGCCCGAGGAGCTCTACATCCTGTACCGGGTCGTGAAGGCGAGGCTCGACGCGCTCGGCGTCGAGATCGTGATGCCGCTGGTCGGCCGCTATGCCACGTCGATGGAGATGGCCGGCGTCTCGTTTACGCTGTGCCAGCTCGACGCCGAGCTGGAGCGATGCCTGAAGGCTCCCGCGCACTGCGCGTTCTGGACCGTGTCGTGATCAGGCCCGATTCGATACGGCAGGTCGCCGCGCGTGTGGCCGCGCACATGGAGGAGGTCGCCGACGAGCTCAACACGGCCGACGGCCGCCTCGGAGACGGCGATCTGGGCGTCACGATGGTGCGCGGCTGCCGTCTGGTCGTCGAGGCGCTCGACACCTTGCCAGATGACGTCGGTATGACGCTCGCACGGTGCGCGCAGGCGTTCACGAAGACGTCCGGGTCGAGTTTCGGCACGCTCGTGGCCACGGGACTGATGGCCGCCGCGAAGCCGACCAAGGCTCGCGCGGAGGTTCCGCTAACAGAGGTGCCGGAACTCCTTCAGCTGGCCGTCGACTCGATGATGGCCCGCGGCAAGGCCAGCCTTGGCGACAAGACCGTACTCGATGGTCTCGATGCCGTGCGGCAGGCACTCGCCGCCCTCCCAGCGGATGCGACGGCCGAGTCCGTGACGGACGAAGCGACCGGTGCGGCGCAGGGCGCACTCGACGCCTTTCGCGACCGACCCAACAAGATCGGCCGCGCCAGGATCTTCGGCGACAAGTCGGTCGGCCTCGACGATCCCGGGATGCTGGCGCTCGTGCGTGTGGTCGAGGTGCTCTGAGGGCGCGCGGAATGCTGAATGGGGAATGTCGAATGCTGAATTGGAATGTCGAATGCTGAATGGGGAATGCTGAAGGGTGTCAGGGCTAGCTGTCCAGCCGAGCGGACTCATCGAGGCAGCGAAAGAGCTCTCGATAGAACTCCGGGTGTGATTGCCATGTCTGTGCGGTCACGAGCTTGCCGTCGCGGACGGCCTGCTCGGTCCGGTACGTGCCGCCGGCTTGCTCCACCTCGTATCGGACGTGTTCGTAGCAGGTGACCGAGCGTCCCTTGACGATCCCGGCGGCCACGAGCACCTGGATGCCGTGGCAGATCGCGAACACCCACTTCCCCGCTGCATGGAAGCCCCGTACGAGATCGAGCAGCGTCGCGTCGTTTCGTAGGTACTCCGGCGCCCGGCCACCGAGCACCAGGATCGCGTCGTAGTCATCGACTGACACGTCGCCGAACGTCACATCGGCTTCCAGCCCGTAGCCCTGCCGCTCGACGTAGGTGTCCCACCCCGGCTCGAAGTCGTGCATCACCAGATGCAGTCGCCGCTTGCTCGGTGCCGCCACCACCGCCCGGTCGCCCTCCTCGAGGAACCGGTGGTAGGCGTAGAGCGCCTCGTAGCTCTCGCCGGCATCACCCGTCACGATCAGGATGGATCGGGTCATGTCGTCCCTTCACCACTCAGCATTCACCATTCGGCATTCCCCATTTCAGCATTCTCCATCCAGCATTCTCCATCCCATTCCCCATCACTGCGACTTTCCTCGCGCCGCGACAGGCCACACATCTTCCACGCGATCGCCCCGGCAGGCGAAGTAGTGATCGTACAGATTGACCGTCGGGTCGCAGTGCGAAGCGATCAGCCGCAGCTTGTCGCCGACCGACAGGTCGCGCGACGGATCGTCGAAGAGCAGGATGCCGTGCTCGTCGCCACCCCATCGATACGTCACGCCGTTCACATCGAGCGGCTCGGGCGGCTGCTGGTCGGCCGCGAACGCCTTGTAGCCGGCATCGATCGTGATACGCCCCTCGGCCGGCTGGCTGATGGCGGTCGCCAGGACGAAGAGCGACGGCGTGAAATCGTCGAATACCGAGCCGTTGATTCCGCCGACGGCCCGGTAGTTCACATCCATGAACAGATAGGACCCGACCTGGACATCGGTGACGCCGTCGATGTCTCCGTCGACATTGTACGTGCCCGTACCCCCGACGCTGAGCATCGGCACGGCTATCCCTGCGTCCTCCAGACGTCGCTTGCACGCCACGGCTGGTGCCAGCGCGGCTTCCGAACGCGCCTTCCGGTCGGTGAACCCCTCGACGTGCATCAGGTGTCCAGCGTACGCCTGGAGCCCGCCGAACGTGAGGCCGGGCGCATCGACGATGGCTCGAGCCAGCTGATCGGCCGCACTCGGGTCGATGCCCGTTCGATGGGTGCCCATGTGCAGATCGACGACCAGCGAGAGCTGGATCCCAGCCACAGCGGCGGCGCTAGCATAGTCCTCCACGTTCGAGGCGCGGTCGACGACGATCTGGACTCCACGACTGCGACGCGTCAGGTCGACGACGCGGCCGATTCGCTCGGGGGTCACGACGGGCGACGTGATCAGCACGTTGTCGGTCCCGTCCTCGACGAACACCGCCGCCTCGCTGACCTTCGCCGCGCAGATCCCGACCGCGCCGCGATCGAGCTGCTGTCGCGCAATGGTCGGACACTTGTGGGTCTTGCCGTGCGGCCGGAGTCCAGCAGGTTTCTCCCGATACAGATCGGCCATGCGGTCCAGGTTGGCCTCCATCGCATCCAGGTCGATCAGCAGCGCTGGCGTCGGCAGCTCCCAGACGCTCCTGCCCTTGAACGATGCCGGGTCGACATCGTCGGGCGCCGCGGTAGCGGGGCGTGACGCCAGCCCCACGGCGCCGATTCCAAGGATTCCGACGAAGTCGCGTCTCGAGAGTGTCATGTCGTATACCTGTCTCACGGACCGCTTGGCTGAAGCCGGCGCGCTACGTACGCCCACTTGCCCCCGGCCCCGGCCCCCGATCCCCGCCGCCTGTCTCAACGTACGCCCACTGGCCCCCCGGTCCCCGGCCCCCGATCGCTGGCTCCCGTCTCTACGTACGCCCACTGCCCCCCGGTCCCCGGCCCCCGATCCCTGGCTCCCGTCTCTTCAGCATCCCCGACAGCTCACCGCCCAGCGCCAGCAGCGCCAGCAGATTCGGGATGGCCATGACGCCGTTGAAGAAATCGCCCCACGCCCAGATGACCTGTGCCTCACCGAGTGCGCCGCCGAGGATCGCCACACAGTAGAACGCCCGGTACGTCCGGCGAGCCGATGGGCCCCACAGATAGACTGCGCTCTGCTCGCCGTACAGCGCCCAGGTGATCAGCGTCGACACACCGAACAGGATCGCCGCGATGAGCACGACGAAGGCCCCGAGCGGACCGAGCTCCTGTGAAAAGGCGCGGGCCATGAGAGCGGTCGAGTCGAGTTCAGACGTCCAGGCGCCGGACGACACCAGCACGAGACCGGTGGCGCTCGATACGACGAGCGTGTCGAGGAAGACGCCCAGCATGGCGAGCTTCCCCTGGCGGATCGGATCGCTCGTGCGCGCCGAGGCGTGGGCGATCGGCACCGAGCCCGTGCCCGCCTCGTTCGAGTACACGCCGCGTGCGACGCCGAACCGGAACGCCTCGCGGACACCCGCTCCAAGGAAACCACCGGTTGCCGCCACCGGCGTGAAGGCATGCTCGAACACCAGTGCGAGCGCGCCTGGGAATGCGTGCCACGAGAGTGCGAGCACGACCGCCGCGCCGCCCAGGTAGAGCGCACCCATCAGCGGCGCCAGAACCTCGGAGACCAACCCGATCGATCGCACCCCCCCACCACCGCCCCGGCTGTCACGAGCGCGACCAGGAAGCATGTCAGCCACGGGTCGAGTCCAAGCTCGGATTCGACGACCGAGGCGATGGAGTTGGCCTGGACGGTCGTCGTGGCAAACAGCGTCTTGGCGGCCAGACCGAAGGCGAAGAAGGCGGCCACCCTCGGCCAGCCAAGCCGATCGCGGAGGTAGTACATCGGGCCGCCGATGAACAGCCCGTCCTTCCCTCGCAAGCGATACTTCACCCCCAGCACCGACTCGGCGAACATCGTCCCCATCCCGACCACGCCCGAGACCCACATCCAAAACAGCGCTCCCGGACCGCCGGCCGTGATCGCCGTGGCAACGCCCGCGATGTTGCCGTTGCCGACGATGCCGCCGACGGCCGTCATCAGGGCAGCGAACGGCGAGATGTCACCCTCGGCGGACTCGTCGTCTCGAATCGAGATGCTCCGCAGCGCCGAGATGAACTGGGTCACCTGGACGGCGCGTAACCTCCCGGCGAGGTAGACGCCGGTGCCAAGAAAACTGATCAGGAGGGGCGGACCCCAGAGCCAATCACTGACGGCTTGGACGAATTCGCTCATGGTGCTGTTTGAATGTCGAATGGTGAATGTCGAATGCTGAATGCGGTTTCAGCGGGCGGCATCGACCTGGTGGCGAACTTCGGCCCCCCAGCCTGTCACGACCCGGATCGCAGTCGGCGGATCGGCCGGCGCGATCATCACGAAACGCCCGTCGGCTCCCACATCATAGTTCGGCAGGTTGCTCCCTGGGTCCCGGACGAAGCGCCGCTCGAACAGAGGCGTCGGAGCCGAAATCACGATGTCACCCGACTGGGTGCTCACCTCGGTCACCATCAGGCGATCGCCGCGCCAGGCGAACATCTCGCGAGCATCTCTCGACCACACCGGCTCGACCGCGCCCTCGAAGGTGGCGACGGCGCCGGCATCTGTTCTCGGATAGGGTCTGACATGCACGGCGTCACGGCCAGTCTCGTCGGACACATACGCAAGCATTCGCGCGTCCGGCGAGAGCGCGGGCGATCGCTCGTTGGCGTCTGTCGAGAGGTGAGCCAGGGGTTCGGCACCCGGGGCGAGGGTCCAGATGTCGCGATTCCCGGTCTCCACCACACGGTAGAAGGCCAGGACGCGCCCGACGGGCGACCAGCTCGCGGGGTTCTGCGCGTCGCCCCCGCCGGTCATCCCCACCGCATCGTCGTGGCCGTCGGCGGAGCGTCGAAAGATTGTCTGTGGCCCCTCTCGGTTCGATGCGAATGCAACCGCCCGACCGTCGGGTGACCACACGGGAGCGCGATTGTCGCTGCCTTCCTCTGTTAACCGCACGCGTGTGTCGCTGTCGACGTCGTGGATCCAAACGTCGCCGCCCAGCATCGCGTCGCCGGCCGCCACGGCGATGCGTCGACCGTCGCGTGACACGCGTGGATGCCGGTGGCGAGCGCGCCGCTCGGAGATCGGCGTGACGACGCCCTGCCGGTCGACCCAGACGAGACGATTGTCGTGCGCGCCGGCATGGAACGCCACGTAGCTCAGCGTTCCCTCTCCGTCGACGCCGAAGGTGCTGGAGCCGAGTCCTCCGTGGTCCATGGGCGATCCGGCGACGCCGGTCAGGACCGTCACTGGGCTGCCCCGGACCTCCAGCGTGTCGGGATCGACGGCGACGGCGATCAGCTCCGTGTCCAGCTGATAGACCAACGTGTCATCGTGCAGGAGCTGCGCCCGGCCAGTTCCCGGATACAGGTGCACCCACGCCCCCGGCTGCGCCCCATCGAGCGACAGCACCGCGATCCGGGTCGCCCGGTCGCGCCGCGCGACCGTGAACACGACCCGCGTACCATCCGGTGACACCAGCGGCCACCCGTGCGCCAGCTCGTCTCGCGCCGGGTCCGGTCGCGTCAACTCGACGGTCTCGTCAGCCTCCGGCCTCACGCGAAGCAGGCCACCCGTAACTGGCGACGCCACGATCAGGCTGCCATCAGGAGCCCAGCCGGCCCCAGCGGTGCCGGCGGGCGCATCGCCCAGCGTCGAGACCTCGCCGCCAGCCAGCGGCACCGAGAAAATCCGCTCGTCGGCGAGAAACCCGACCCGCTCGCCATCCGGCGAGAAGAACGGCTGCGCCGCACCTTCGGTGCCAGGGATCACCGATGTACCGTAGGCGTGCAGCTCACGCACGACGAGTTGCGGGCGGTCACCGACCCGCCCCACGTAGACCAGCCGCGACCCGTCGCGCGAGACGACCATCTCGCGTGCGCCGTGCTCGGCTGGCACCTGAATCGACGCACGGACGACCCGCAGCGGCTCGTCTTCTGGCGGGAACAACAGCCACGCGCCGACACCGGTCGCCAGCATCGCTCCGAGCAGGAACGCCAGAACCACTGAACGCCAGCCCGAGGCGGACCGGTCCGTCGACACGTTCGACGCGGAGGACGAGTCCTCGAAGGCTCCAGGCGAGGGGCGCTCGATCAGCACAGGTGCGAGGTCGGCAGCTTGGGATGAACGGTCAAATATGAGAATCTTAATCTACGGGAACGATTCAACCAACGACATCGACCCGTACGACGCCGCGCGAGCCGAGCGGCGGGCCGCCACCTTGAACCCTTGAACCCTTGAACTTTTGAACCATTGAACGTTTGACCACCCATGCCTTCCTACTTCGCCGACAACGTCGGAAGCCTGCTCCGTCCGCCCTATCTACTCGAGGCCCGTGAGCGCCACAGAACCGGTGCGATGGCTGACGCGGAGTTCAAGCGCATCGAGGACCGTGCGGTGAACGATGCGATCGCGATCCAGGAGCGCGCCGAGATGGACGTGGTCTCGGACGGCGAGCAGCGCCGTAACATTTTCGCCAGTCAGCTCGTCCAAGCCACCGAGGGCTTCGACATCGTCGAGGGTAACGAGGTCGACTGGTTTCGGCTGGACGGCACCGTCGAGCACAGCCCGGTCACGGTGGGCGTCGTCGCGCCCATCCGACTGAAGCGCTCGCTGAGCGGCGAGGAATTCGCGTACTTGCGAGCCCGCACCGACCGGCCCACGAAGATCACGCTGCCAAGCCCGACGATGTACGCATACTACTGGGTACCCGGTATCTCGGAATCGGCGTATCCGTCCAGCGACGCCTATTTCGAAGCCGTGGTCGGCATCCTGAAGGACGAAGTGCGGGAGCTCGTCCGGCTTGGGGCGGAGTACATCCAGTTCGACGCCCCGGAGCTCGGGATGCTGATCGATCCGCATCAGCAACAGTGGTTCGCGGGCAAGGGCTTCGATCCCGACCACCTGATCGATCAGGGCATCGACATGATGAACGCCATCATGGCCGGGCACTCGGGCGTCACGTTTGGGCTACACGTGTGTCGCGGCAACGATGCGAACCGGTACATGGCGTCTGGCGGCTACGATCGGATCGCACGGCGGGTCTTCGGCCGTTCGCACGCCCAGCGGCTGTTGCTCGAGTACGACGACGAGCGGTCCGGAGGGTTCGAGCCGCTCCGCGAGGTGCCGGACGACACGATCGTGGTGCTCGGGCTCGTGACGACCAAGCGCGCCGCCCTCGAGACGGCCCGCGATCTGCGCGCTCGGATCGACGACGCCAGCCGATACATTCCACTCGAACGGCTGGCACTCAGTCCGCAGTGCGGCTTCGCCTCGGTCGCCGACGGGAACGCCCTGGGATTCGTGTCGCAGGCGGCCAAGCTGGCCTTGGTAACGGAGGTCGCGCGGGAAGTCTGGGGCGAGCGAAACTGAGGCGAGTCAGCGCTCCCAGACCGGCGTCCGCCACTCGGCGTGCGCCTCGGTGACGCCGCGCACGACGTCGTGGTACGCGCGGTCGAGGGCCTTCGCCACCGGGCCCATCACGCCATCACCCACCTGGATCCCGTCGACCGTGACGACCGGCAGGATCTCCCAGCCCGTGCCCATGAAGAAGACCTCGTCCGCGACGTAGAGTTCGGTGCGGTCGACCTCGCGCTCGACGAACGGGATCTCCAGCTCACGTGCCAGGATCATGAAGGTCGCTCGCGTGATGCTCTCGAGCACGCCACTGGCGATCGTCGGCATCACGATTGCCCCGCGGCGGACGAGCGCGACGCACGACGCCGCCCCCTCCGACACCTTTCGGCGATCGGTGAGCAGGATCGGCCAATCGTAGGCCTTGGCGCGCGCCTCGGCGATCGCGAGGCGACCGTTGTGGTAATTCGAGAACGCTTTCGCGCGAGCCGGCATGCTGTTGTCGTCGATCCGCGTCCAGGAGCTGACGCCGGCCGTCACGCCGCGGTCGGTCAGCATCTTCGTCGCGAAGCCCCACATGTCGATGACCATCTCGGTCGGCGCGTCTGGCGGCAGCAGCTGCTCACGGATGATCCCCTCCGCGAACACCCACGGTCGCACGTACATGTCGCGGCGACACTCGTTGGCTCGCAGGATCGTGAGGACTCCGTCGACCATCTCGTCGAGCGAGAACCGATTGCCCAGCTGAACGATCTTCAGCGACTCGATCAAGCGCTGCATGTGCTCGCGCAACCGGAACACGTAGAGCTGGTCGTGGTCGGCATTCCAGTAGGCCTTGAGGCCCTCGAACACCGCCGACACCGACGCGTGGCCGACGGCGTTCACATGAACCGTCGCCTCGTGCCATGGCACGACGTTGCCGTTGCGCCAGATGTAGGTCGGGTTCGTGCTGTCGGGACTGAGGTGAGGAGGTAGCGGCATGAAAGGCGCTCCTCTATTTATTGTTACGTAGCGCGAAGGCTTCAGCCGAGCGGATCTCCAGACCGCGGCGCCATGACGCTTGGCTGAACCCGGCGCGCTACGAATTCGTCAGCCGTCCGTTGTTCCAGCTGGTCGATCAGGCAGAGGTGCGCTTCGAGCGTCGCCCGATGCTCGGCGAGCAGGGCTTGCCCGGGCCGTCTGGGTACCCCGACACCGACGCCGCGGGCGGAGATGCCAGCCTTGATCGTGCCTGTCGGGTTCAGGCTGGCGCGGATGACGTCCACCGTTGGCAGAATCTGCTCGTGGTAGATGCGGCGCGCGAGGCTCAGGTCGCCAGCCTCCAGCACCGCCCGCATCAGCTGCTTGCCCGATCGGGGGACCACGTTGAGGGTTCCGGTGATCCACGCCGTGCACCCCAGGGCCAGTGACTCGAGTGCGACATTCGGAGCGCCGCAGATGACCGACAGGCGGTCTCCCACCAACCGCTGGATGTCATGGACACGGGTCGTGTCGGCCGTGCTCTCCTTTATATAAAGGATAGGCTCCAGTTCGGCCAGCCGCGCGACGAATCGCGGCAGCAGGTCGACACCGGTCAGCGACGGGTAGTTGAACAACACGACAGGAAGGGTCGCCACCGCCGCCACCTCGTTGTAGAACGCCCACACATCGTCCTCGGATCGGCCGGCATACAGCTCCGGCACGATGGGGGCCACCATTACTGCCGCCGCGCCGCGTCGGCCGGCTTCCTTCACCTGGCGACACGCGAGGCTCGTCGTCAGGCTCACGACGGCCGGGACGACTGGAACTCGCCCCGAGACGCGATCGAAGACCGTGTCCCACACCTCGAGCGTTTCCGACTCGGTCAGGAGCGGCCCCTCTCCCGTGAGCGCGGTCGGCATCAAGCCGTCCGCCTCATGATCGATCACGAGATCGACGAGCAGCCGGAGCGCCTCCGGGTCGACAGACTCGTCGTCACGAAACGGCGTGACGAGCGGCACGATGGTTCCGTTGAGTGACATTCTTGATGCGCGTCGTCGTCCGGGGCACGACGCGCGACCCCGTGGTATCGTTGCGGGTTCGGTCCGTCCAGGGCGCCCAACAGGATATCACCCGGCACGTTCACCATTCAGCATTCGGCATTCAGCATTCAGCATTCCCGTTCATGTCCACTCCTCTGCCCACCTCCACCATCGTCCGCTTCTGGCTGCCCCTGGCCGGCACCTGGTTGATGATGGGGCTCGAGGGTCCGTTTCTCGCCGCGATCATCGCTCGGATGGCCAATCCGACCGAGAACCTGGCGGCCTACGGAGTGGCATTCGCGTTCGCCGTGATCATCGAGTCACCGATCATCATGCTGCTCAGCGCGTCAACGGCACTGGTCCGGGATCGCGCCAGTTATCTCGCGCTTCGTCGATTCACGAACATCCTCAACGTCGCCATCACGCTCCTGCTCCTCGTGGTCATCGTGCCATCGGTGTTCGCGCACGTTGCCGAACTCGTGCGATTGCCGGATGGGACTCGTGAGCTCACGCGCGTATCGCTCGCGCTGCTCTTGCCCTGGCCCGCCGTCATCGGATACCGGCGTTTCAGACAGGGCCTACTGATCAGCCACGACAAGACGCACCTGGTGGCCGTCGGGACCGTGATCCGGCTCGCCACCATGGGTGCGACCACCGTGGGTGCCTCCTGGCTGCTGCCCTGGCCCGGGGCCGAGATCGGGGCGCTCGCACTCTCCGTCGGGGTCGTCTTCGAGGCCGTGGCGAGCGGTGTGATGACGCGAGAGATCGTGCGCGAGCTGCTGCGCAAGGGTGACGACCCTGCGTCCAAGCCCCTGACCCAGCGCGCGATATTGACCTTCTACATCCCGCTGGCGCTGAGTGCGATGCTGGCGATGGCCGTTCAGCCAATGGTGACGTTCTTCATGGGACTCAGCCGACTCGCGCTGGAATCGCTCGCCGTCCTGCCCGTGATCAACGGCCTCACGTTCATCTTCCGGAGCCTTGGCGTTTCGTACCAAGAGGTCGGCATTGCCCTGATCGGTCGGCACGGCGAGCACTATCCCGAGCTGCGGAACTTCGCGTACGTCCTGGCCCTGGGCACGTCGTGCTGCCTCGCCGTCATCGCCTTCACGCCCATGTCCGGCGTCTGGTTCCACACCATGTCTGGGCTGTCCGTGGAGCTGACCGAATTCGCGCGGCTGCCCGTGATGATCCTCGTCGCCTTGCCCGGTCTGTCGGTGCTGCTGTCATTCCAGCGATCGCTGCTACTGCACGCGCGACGCACGACCTGGATCACCTGGGCGACGCTGATCGAGGTCACTGGAATCGGCGCGATCATTCTCCTCGCGATCACCCGCTTCGAGCTGCCGGGTGCCGTCGCGGCGGCAAGCGGGTTGATGCTCGGCCGCGTCATGAGCAACGGCTTTCTGATTCGTCCGTGCTGGAGCGCCGTGCGCACGTTCGGAGTGCCCGACACCGGTGGCGGTCTCGAGATGGAGAACGAGATGCCGGAAGCGGCGCACGATGCGGCTGACTCGGTGCGCGAAACCATCGAGGTTGATCCGAGGATCGAGCCGACCGCCGCACCGCGTCGAGAGTAGCCAGAAACCGGAGGGAGCGAATGAAGGTCATCGCACAGGATGAGACGCCGCTCGAGACCGCCGACCCGGCCAACTTCGTCGGCCCCGCGACCCTGCGCCGGATCGCCGGATCGCCGGACTGGTGGACGATGGGTCGATCAAAGGATTCAGGGTGTCGTTCGAACCGGGCGGCCGAACCAACTGGCACCGCCACACCGGCGTACAACTGCTCTTGATCGTCGAGGGCGAGGGACGAGTCCAGAAGGACGGCGAGCCGGTGCGGGTGATTCGCGTGGGCGACAGCGTGTCGATCGCCCCGGGGGAGAAGCACTGGCACGGCGCGTCACCAGAGTCTGCAATGACCCACGTCGCGATCAACCTGGCGGCGACGACGGAGTGGCTCGAACCAGTGAGTGACGAGGATTACGTTCGATGAGCACGTCGCCTGCCTGCCCGCCCGCCCGCCGGCCCGCAGACAGCAGCGGCGGAGCCGGAAATCCGCTGTCCGAGACGGAGGGGCTACGAGCGTTGACGATGGGACTCCAACTCCCCCAGTCAAGGTCGCGTGCTGTGCTAGAATTTCAGGTTGACGAGACGGAATTTCGCCCTCCCGAACGTCCCCATCGTCCAGAGGCCTAGGACGTAGCCCTTTCAAGGCTAAAACACGGGTTCGAATCCCGTTGGGGACGCCAACTTACGTACGACACCAGCAAGTAGCGGTTGGACAGTTCCCGTGCCAGAAAACGTGTAATTACCAGCCTTCGTCGGGGCGAACGTCAGACGCCCCACAATCAGTCGCCGGAGCACCTGCTGCCCTTGCGGGACGTGGCCACGGAGAAGACCCTGCCAATCGTGCAGGTTTCCCTCCAGTGTGCGCCGGACCGCTGCAGGGTCAAATATCGGCTGCGGCGCCCGGATGGCTTCAAGCCGCGCCTGGGCTTCCTCGCGCTGACGCTCGCAAGTCGCCAGCGCAGCCACGAGTGAATCCAACTCGCCACCCTCAACGATGGCGGCCGTCAGCCGGCGGATACCCTTCTCGGCGTTGGCGAGGTCGGCCTCAAGCGTCGCTCTCTGGTCTGCGGACCGGTTCCTGCCGATAGCTGCCTCCGCGTGTGCGAGGGCGCGCTCGACGACGGCCGGGTGCAGCAGGGTCTCCTCTACGGCCGAGAGCACTGCTGTGTCGGCGTCTCCCATCGACGCGGGCAGCTTGTTCGTGCAGCAGGCCGGACCTTTCCGTCTGGCGACATAGCACCGGTAATGGTAGCGGCGGCGCCCGCCGCTCGGACTCGACAAGACCTCCATCCCACCCCCGCAGACGCCACACGTCAGCAACCCGGTCAGTAGGTAGGGAGAGCCCTCGCCCGGCGGTCGACCCATCAGGCGACCGTTCGCCTGCCGTAAAGCCCGCGTCTGCATAGACGCCCGCCGCGCATCGACTACCTCGGCTAGCACCGCCGGGACGATGCGAAACTCTGGCGCCAACCGACGCAGCCACTCCCCCTCGGGCTTTCTCGTCGGGCGCACCTGACCTTCTTGATCTCGCTTCCGTGTTCGGCCCCAAACCAGTTCCCCACGATAAAGTGGGCGCTTTAGGATCTCTCGTACCGACGACGTGCACCAACCGCTGACGCGGCCCTGCTGCGTTCGTGGGCAGGCCGCGCCGTCGTTGTTCAACGTGTGCGCGATGGTGGACAGTCCCTGCCCGGCCGCATAGAGTTCGTAGATGCGCCGAACGACTGCCCCTTCACTCTCGTTAATGCGACGCTCGGTGTGCCCGTCAACACGTACATTGTCGTAGCCGAACACACGTCCACCCGTCACAAAACCTGCCCGCGCCTTCCGCTCCAGCGCATCACGTGTCCATTTCGAGATCTGGCGCCGGTACTCTGCGTTCATCTCCGCCTGCACGAGTCCGGTAATGTTCGCGGCGAAGTTTCCATATTCAAACGGCGTTCCCTCTTGGTAGAACCAAATCTCAACCCCGGCCCGGGCGATGCGTTTTAACTCTCCAAACGCCTCGTCGCTGTCTCGCCTACTGAAGCGCGATGAGTCACGCATGACGAGGACTTGAAAGGGTGGACCGGAGTTGATGCACTCAAGCAGCCGCTGCCGGTTCACGAGCCGCTTGACCTCGGCGCCACTCACGGCATCGTCGCTGTAGACGTGCGACTCGGCGATGGTCCAACCCTTCACCGTCGCAAAGGCACGGGCACTCTCAATCTGCCTCGCCACGCTCTTGGCGTCGGCATCGGCCTCGTTCTGATCGGTGCTCTTTCGCGCGTAGATGGCGGCTATCATGGCAACTCCTAAAGATCGAAAACCTCGTGCCTACGGTCGGCGACGCGACTTGCCTGCTGTCCGTGCCTTCGGCCCCAAGTCGGTACGTGCACCTTGTCTCGTCCGTCGTCGCTCGTCCCAGCGCGCGCTCTTGCACCGGGGGCAAATGCGAACGTCCGCTTGCCGCGGCACCCATTGATGTCCGCAGCGCACACACCTGAGGGTGGGAATGCGAATCTTCATCTTCTTATAAGTATACTCAATAGTAAGTCGATAAGCTAGAGGGAAACTCCTCGGGAGCATCGACCGCATCGACGATCGACGGCTACGCGGGCACCCGAGTTGGACGTGCGCCTAACCGGTTAGCCGATCGGGAACCGACGGTGAAGGGCAGAGGATGAGAGGGTAGCCCCAGTAGGGGCAGATCTACGCGAACAGGGAGAGCTACGTTCAGTTGGTGGGCACCCGCGCCTTCAGCTCCTCGAACCAATTTTGGACCAGGACGATCTGGGCCTCGGCTTCCGTCCCGTCCGCTTGGACGACGGGCTTGAGCATGAGAAACCTTTCGCCATCGGGGGAGATGTCGTAGTCGCGCCCCAAGGTGGTTGCGCCGAGATAGTAATTTTCCTCGAACACGACGGCAGGGGTGCCAGGCCGGAACCTGGGGTTTGTCTCGATCGCCACCGCCACCACACCACCGTTGGCGAGTCGGTAGAACAGCTCACCGCCGTCACGCGACCAGAGTGGCTGAACGCCACCCCCAACTGACACTTGCCATAGTCCCCCGTCGACGTTGGGAAACGGCCGGACGAAGATCTCGAATTGTGCGGAGGCGTTCGACTCGTACGCGAGCCAGCGCCCGTCCGGGGAGAGTTCCGGGTTGAATTCGTTGAACTCCGTGGCCAGCAGCGACTCGGATGATCGGTCGCCGTCCATCGCGAGCACCTTCAGATCACGGCCCGTGTCTGGGTGATTTTCCAGAAACACCAACTGCGTGCCATCCAGCGTGAATGCATGCGGGGCTTGAAAGTTCGGACTCTCGATGAGGCGCTCCGCCGAATCGGTACCATCCGCCGCCTTCCAGAACAGATTCTGTACTCCGTCCCGTCGCGTGCTGAACGCCACTCGCCGCCCGTCCGGCGTCCAGGCCGGGTACCGGTCACGCTGAGCACCAAAGGTGAGCCTGGTCATGGCTTGCCGGGCCACGTCCCAGATCCAGATATCGTCCTCCTCATCCCACAGGTCGAGTGCCACTCGCGTCCCCTCGGGTGAGAGGCTGGGATTCTCATAGCTACGTGGTTCGGCCGCAAGGAGTTCCTCGTTGCCCTGTCGGTCGACCCATGCCAGCGTTCTCTGGGATAACGCCGAACCAGCCGGGCCCGAGACATACGCCAGCGAACCATCCGTGGCGAGGTCGAAGCTGGCAGCACCCGTGTTTTTCGTCATGACGCCGTCGAGCACCGGCACCGGACTGCCCACAACCTCCAACCTGTCGAGGTCAAACCCCACCGCTCGCAGCGTGCCCGACGCCGCATAGACGATGTGGCCCGACGCGGCGTAGCGTGGCGCATGACCCCCAGGCACGAGCACCCGGTAGTCGCCGGTCGTCACATCCGCCACCGCGATTTGGGCGGTGTCGAGGTTACCCGTCAGAATCGTGAACAGCACGGAACGCCCGCCGGGGAGCACGTCGGGCCATCCGTGATTGACCTCGCCGGACTCGGCGTCCAGCGTCGTGAGGGCCTCGGGCTCGCCACCAGCAGCCGACACCCGCCAGAGGCCGCTCGGTGGCCGAGTGCCAAAGATGATGGTGTCATCGACCGACCAGCTGGCTCCGTCCAAATCCTGGGCGATCTCACAGAGCACAATCGCGGGTCCACCGTCGATGGAGACCTTGTTCAGGGTCACGGCATCAAAGTCCAGGAAACCCACCCATTCACCGTCGGGCGAAAAGAAAGGGTTGAAGCTTCGAGGTGCAACCGTGGCGTCGAGCGGCACCCCGACCAACTGGTCAACCGCGCGTACCGTGAGTGACGACTCCCCGATGGATCGGCCCGCCATGTAGACAACCGTGGTGCCATCGGGCGACAGCGCCACGTCGGGCTGACCTCCGCTCCGGGTCACTGGCTCGTTCCCCTGATCCGTCAGGATGAAGCGGCCCACCCGTGGAGGTGCGACCTCAGACCGGCTCAAATCTCCAGATGGTGAGGCCACCTACGGCGAGCGCGAGAAAGAGAGCGGCGATGGCTGGCACCGGGCGCTGCCAGGGGGCAGGCTGGCCGACTGACCCAGTAGCATCCGTCGTCACCGACCCCGCCGACTCGAACGCCCCCTCCATCGCCAGCCGCACGTCGCCGATGGCTTGCACGCGCTGCCGTGCATCCTTCTCGAGGCATCGACGCAGATAGGTGACGAGCCCCGGCGACATGCCTGCTGGCAAGGCGGTCCAGGCCGGGTCGGACTTGACGACCTCGGCCAACGTCATCGTGATGTCGGCGCCCTTGAACGGTGCTGTCCCGGTGAGCATCTCGTACAGCACGACTCCAAACGCCCAAATGTCAGCTCGCTTGTCCACCGGCTTGCCACGAGCCTGCTCGGGACTCATGTACGCTGCCGTCCCCATCAGCACGCCCATCTTCGTGGCTGCCGCCGTCATGGTCGGCGAGTTCGCCGCCTCGGATTCTGTCTGCTCTGGCTCCAGCGCCTTCGCCAACCCGAAGTCCAGCACCTTCACCACACCCTCAGGTGTCACCTTGATGTTGGCCGGTTTCAGATCGCGATGGATGATGCCTTGCTCGTGCGCGGCTTCGAGGGCTTCGGCGATCTGCTTGGCGATGGGTAACGCTTCGTCGAGAGGAATAGCACCTTGCGCGATGCGGTCTTGCAGTGTCGGGCCTTCGACGAGTTCCAGCACGAGGGCGTGCGTCTCACCGGAATCTTCCAGGCCATAGATGGCCGCGATGTTCGGATGATTGAGGGATGCCAGTACCTCAGCCTCTCGCTGGAACCTCGAGAGCCGCTCAGGGTGGTCGGCGAACGAATCCGGCAGGACCTTGATCGCCACCTCACGCTTCAGCTTCGTGTCTGTCGCGCGATACACCTCCCCCATGCCGCCTGCGCCGATTTGGGCGGTCACTTGGTACGGGCCGAGCGTCGTGCCGGGCGTAAGAGACATCGGTCAGTTGACGGGAACGATCTCCTCTAGCTCGTCCGTCCAGTTCCTGATGAGGTGGAGTTGGGTGGGCGCCGGGGTCAGGTCGGCAGCCAGCTTCACCATCAGGAACCGCTGAACCGTACCGGCTTTGTCGGAGGGCCTATTCCTTGAGAGGATGGGTTCCATGGCACGAGCAAGTCGGTATGCCCCCGAGGTACGAGAGCGGGCCGTTCGCATGGTCCGGCAGCACGAAGCCGAGTACGCGTCGCAGTGGGCCGCGATCGGGTCGATCGCGAGCAAGCTGGGGTGCACGGCGGAGACGCTGCGCACATGGGTGCGGCAGGCGGAGCGGGATGCGGGGCAGCGCGCCGGGCTGACGACGGACGAGCGGCACCGGCTCAAGGAGCTGGAGCGCGAGAATCGCGAACTGAAGCGGGTGAATGAGATCTTGCGCAAGGCGTCCGCGTATTTTGCCCAGGCGGAGCTCGACCGCCGAGCGAGATGATGGTCGGCTTCATCGACGACCATCGCGATGTCTATGGGGTCGAGTCGATCTGCGCCACGGTGCCGATCGCCCCGTCGACGTACTTCCGGCACAAGGCCCGGGCCGCGGATCCCACGCGTCGTTGCGCCCGGGCCCACCGGGACGACGAGCTGCGGCCCGCCATCCAGCGCGTGTGGGACGAGAACTTTCAGGTGTATGGTCCGCGGAAGGTCTGGCGGCAGCTCCGTCGGGAAGGGGTCCGTGTCGCGCGCTGTACGGTGCACCGACTGATGCGCGAGATGGGGCTGGCCGGCGCTGTGCGGGGCCGCGCGTGGGTGACGACCACGCACGGGCACGCGGCCACGGATCGGCCGCGCGATCTCGTCGAGCGAGACTTCACCGCGACGCGGCCGAATCAACTCTGGGTCTCCGACTTTACGTACGTGGCCACGTGGCGCGGCTTTGTCTATGTCGCGTTCGTGATCGACGTGTTCGCCCGACGGATTGTCGGCTGGCGCGCGTCCGCGTCGTTGCGTACCGACCTGGCGCTCGATGCGCTCGAGCAGGCGATCCACGATCGTAGCCACGCCGAGACGGGCGACCTCGTACACCACAGCGATCGAGGCACGCAATACCTCTCGATTCGTTACACCGAGCGCCTGGCCGAAGCGGGCATCGAGCCGTCCGTCGGCAGCCGGGGCGATTCGTATGACAACGCCCTCGCCGAGACGGTGATCGGGTTGTTCAAGACGGAGGTGATTCGGCGACGCGGCCCGTGGCGGAGTCTTGAAGCGGTGGAATTCGCCACGCTCGCGTGGGGCGATTGGTTCAACACGCGGCGGCTGCTCGAACCGATCGGGTACGTGCCGCCGGCAGAGTACGAAGCGCGCTACTATCAGCAGGCGGCGGTGGCCTGAGTCACGTAATTCGCTCTCCGAAGATCCCGGTACGATTCAAAGTCTCTCTTATCTCACAGCCTCAAACGGTCCACAATGGTTTGACCCCGCACACTCGTCCAAAACTGGACCGAGGAGCTGAAGGCGCGGGTGCCCACCGGGCAGTAGGTGCGACGCGCATGGACGCTGCGTGAGCCGCATTCGTCTGTCTCGGCACCCCAGCCTCGTTCCCACCGAGAAGTCCTCGCAGGCAGCGTACGTGCGCGTACGAACGCTATACTAGGCGCGTCATCTAACAGCCATGGCACTTGAAGCCGGTACACGTCTCGGCCCGTACGAGGTGACCGCCCAGATCGGCAAGGGTGGGATGGGCGAAGTCTACCGCGCCCGCGATACCGGCCTCGACCGTGACGTAGCGATCAAGGTCCTTCCTGCCGAGTTCGCCAGCGACCCCGAACGCCTCGCTCGGTTTGAACGCGAAGCCAAGGTCCTGGCCTCGCTGAACCATCCGAACATTGCCCACATTCACGGCCTCGAACGATCGGGTGACGCACCGGCTCTCATCCTCGAACTCGTCGAGGGACCGACGCTACAGGACCGCATCGCTCAAGGTGCGATCCCGCTCGACGAAGCCCTGCCCATCGCCAAGCAGATCGCGGAAGCCCTCGAAGCTGCGCACGAGCAGGGCATCATCCACCGCGATCTGAAACCAGCCAACATCAAGGTGACGCCGGACAGTGTCGTGAAGGTGCTGGACTTCGGGCTGGCGAAGGCACTGGAACCTGAGCAGACCGAGGCGGAGGCCGCCAACTCGCCGACGATGACGGCCGCGGCGACGAAGATGGGTGTGCTGATGGGGACGGCGGCGTACATGTCGCCGGAGCAAGCGGCTGGGAGACCCGCCGATCGACGCGCCGACATCTGGGCCTTCGGCGTCGTGCTGTGGGAGATGCTCGCCGGGCAGCAACTGTTCACGGGTGAGTCTGTTTCGCACGTCGTAGCGTCGGTGCTGAAGACGGAGCCTGACTGGAACGCTCTTCCGACCGCTACGCCCGCGCTGCTCCGACGACTGCTGCGTCGCTGCCTGGAGAAGGACCGCAAGCGGCGTCTCCAACATGTGGGGGATGCGCGGGCCGACATCGATGATGCTCGGACGATCGAGATACCGCCAAGTACCGGGGCGGCGTCCTTGGCCCGGGTCGCTCTCTGGCAACGCCCGGTGCCACTCATGCTCGGCGCCGCGCTGCTCGTGGCCGTCACAGGGCTCGCCGTCTGGAGCCTGACGCGCTCTGAGGAGGCCCCTCCACGGGTGGGTCGCTTCATCCTGACGGATCAGGGGAACGAGCCAGTGAACCGGAGCGGAGGCCAGCCAGACGTGGCGCTGTCGCCCGATGGCACCACGGTCGTCTACATGGCGGGCCGATCCAACGAGGAGTCGTCACTCACGGTACGCGCGGTTGACCAGTTGGTCGGGGTGCCGCTCGACGCCACGGTCGCACCACGAAGTTTCAATCCCTTCGTGTCGCCCGACGGTGAATGGGTGGGTTACTTGGACTTTGACACCGTGACCCTGAACAAGGTCTCCATCCACGGTGGACCCGCGATTGTGCTCTGTGAGATCGCCCAGGATTTAGACGGAGCCAGCTGGTCGGTCGATGACACCATCATCTTTGGCTCTCGGCCACCGAGCGGCCTCTGGCGGGTGTCGGCTGCTGGTGGCGAGCCCGAGGCCCTCACGACGCTGGACGCCGAGTCCGGCGAGGTCAATCACGGATGGCCCGACGTGCTCCCCGGCGGGCGTTCCGTGCTGTTCACGATTCTGACGGGTAACCTCGACACCGCCCAAATCGCGGTGGCGGATGTGACGACCGGCGACTACCGGGTGCTCGTGCCTGGGGGTCATGCGCCACGCTACGCCGCGTCGGGCCACATCGTCTATGCGGCGTCGGGCACGCTGCGAGCGGTGGGGTTTGACCTCGACACCTTGGAGGTTGTGGGCACCCCGGTGCCGGTGCTCGACGGCGTCGGGACGAAACCCATCACGGGTGCTGCCAGCTTCGATCTCGCCACGGATGGTTCGCTGGCGTATGTATCAAATCCGATTGGGTCGGCGTTACCTCTGAGAACGCTGGCGTGGGTCGACCGACAGGGCAACGAGGAACCCCTGACGGCCGAACCACGTAGCTATGTGCATCCCCGCATCTCGCCCGAGGGGACGCGAGTGGCACTCGACGTCCGAGATGAGGAGGACGACATCTGGATCTGGGATTTGGCCCGGCAAGCCATGACCAAGCTCACCTTCGGTGCTCAGCGTGATGGGTATCCGGCTTGGACGCCGGACGGGCGGCGAGTGGTATTCAGATCGACGCGCGATGGAGCAACGAATCTGTACTCGAGGGCGGCCGATGGTACTGGCGCGGCGGAGCGACTGACCGACACCGAGAATTCCGGCAATATGGCCCCGGGCGGGTTCACGCCGGACGGCACGCAGTTGGTGTTTGGTAGGGGCCGTGACCTACGTGTGCTCTCGATGGACGGCGAGCGATCATCCGGTCCGCTGCTGGCGACGGAGTTCCAGGAATCCACTCCGGAACTCTCCCCGGACGGGCGCTGGCTCGCGTACGAGTCGGACGCCTCGGGACAATTCGAGATCTTCGTCCGGCCGTTTCCCAACGTCGACGAGGGACGATGGCCAGTGTCAACGGGGGGTGGCGTTCAGCCACTCTGGGCGCGTGACGGCGGTGAGCTGTTCTACCGAATCGCCGGAGGGGGTGTGGTGGCGGTGGCGATCGAGACGAACCCCAGGTTCCGGCCTGGCCCCCCTGCAGTCGTGTTCGAGGGAAATTACTATCTCGGCGGAGACGCCGGGCGGCGCAACTACGACATCTCCCCCGATGGCGAGCGGTTTCTGATGATTAAGGACAATGCCGTGGCCGATGGGACGGAAGCCGAGGCCGAGGCCCAGGTCGTCCTGGTCCTCAACTTCTTCGAGGAGCTGAAGGCGCGGGTGCCCACCGGGCAGTAGCCAGCCCCACACGTCGTTAGAGCCTCCGGCAGGCCCCAGCACCTGGAAGCCGTTCTCACATCCCGTCTACTGTGCCCGGATAGCCCTGCCAGGTCGCACGCCAGAAACGAGATCCCCTCCATCGACCACCAGGACCCCGTTCACCAGAACATACGGGATACCGTCCGGTGTGATCGTCGGATCCACGTAGGTCGACCTGTCGATCACCGTCGACGGATCGAACAGCGTGATGTCGGCGTCGGCTCCGACCCGCAACCGGCCCTTGTTCTCCATGGCTGGGACCCGTGCCTCCAACCGCCGCGCCGGCTCGATCGTCATCCTGCGGAGCGCATCCATCAAGGTGATCACGCCCTGCTCGCGGACATATCGGCCAAGCACCTTCGAGAACGTGCCGGTACTGCGTGGATGGCCGCTTCCGTCCGCGATGCCCCCGTCGCTGGCGATCATCGTGAGAGGGTGCTCGATGGCCGCGCGCGTCATTTTCTCGGTCCGGTTGTGGATGATCACTCGGCCGCCCTGGGCGCGATACGCCGTGAAGGTCTCGCGGGTCAGGCGCTCGCCGGTCGCTGACCACTGGTGAATCCCGAACCGTTCCTCGTCCCAGGTCTCCCAGCCGTCGAACAATGCGGACTCGATGAACGACTGTCCCGCTTCGTACGGGTAGGCCTCCGTCGTGACGTCCTGACCGGCGTTCCTGGCAGCCTCGATCGTCGTCATGAACTCCGCGGTCTGCGGTCCGCCACTCGAGTTGACGTGCACGATGTGCAGCGAGGCGCCCGCCCGTGCCGCCGCATCGATGGCTTCGCTTAGCCCCGCCATGCCGCTTCTGAGGTGAATGTGGGCTGATGTGCCGTGCGCGGCCGCGACGCGCAGCATCGCCTCGAACTCGGCCGTGGTGGCTGCCGGCGTGTACGCGAGGCCAAAGCCGACGGCAGGGGCACCTTGCTCGAGGCCTTCCGCGATCCGACCTACGATCTCTGCCACCTGCTCGTCGGTCGCAGGTTCGCTGCCCCCAGGTCCGCTCGGAAGAAAGCTGCCGGTGTCGCCCATGACGATCATGCGAGCTGGGATATGTCCGATGCTCACACCGTAGTTGGCCAACTGCCCCGGCTCTCGCTCGCGGTACCACCGTTCGACGTCCCCCGAACCGACCTCGAGCTCGAGTCCGGTGGTCACGCCGTCACGCACCATGTATCCGAAGCCTTCTTCGGTCTGGCCGTGCACATGCAAGTCGACGAAACCCGGAGCGACGACGAGGCCCGTCGCGTCGATGACTCGTCCGCCCTGCATCGCATCCTCGCTGATGGCCTGGATGAGGCCGTCGCTGATACCCACGTGTCGGATTCCGTCGAGCCCCGACTCCGGGTCCATCACCCGGCCGCCCTCGACGACGAGATCGTACGCCTGCACGTCAGGGTCTGAAGGGGCGCAACCCGTCAAGGTTGTCGCAAGGAAGATCGCGCAGGTGAGAGCGCGGCTGCGGTATCTGGGTGGCATGGCACCAGCATAGTGCTTCCGGGACTGGCTCGCTAGCCGAAGGCTTCCTCTACTGAAGTTCCGTTCACTCGCTTCACTTCATCTGGACTATCATCCCCTGATTAGTGACGAGATCTCGCGCGATGGCTGTGGTCAGCGGTTTCGACGACGACCGTCGCAGGACTGCACCGACGGACACGCGTGAGGAGACGCCATGAAAACGACAAGACGAGCGTTCATGGGGACGGCGGCCGTGGCGGCCGCAGCGGTGATCGCGGCTCCCGACTGGGCGGCCGGCCAGAGCGCGACGGTGCGCATGCGCCCGGGCGGTGACGACGACGGCTTCGACCCGTGGATGGAAATCATCGGCGATCACTTCAGGCACAACGCCACGGAAGTGGCGCGTCTTGCCGGAGGCCGGCCAATCCTCGCTGTCGTCAAGAACAATGCCTACGGCATGGGCGACGTCGTCGTCGGTCCCCTGCTCGACCAGTGTCCAGAAGTCGGTGGGATCGCGTGCGTGCGACCGGCGGAGGCGCTCGCCATGCGAGCAGCGGGCGTCAGCAAGATGATTCTCACGATGGCAGAGTTCGGCGAGAGCGAATCGGTCGAACTGGTGCAGCGCGACGTTACGCTCTCATGCTGGCTGGACGATGCCCCCGAACGTCTGCAGCGGATCGCGACCAACGCAGGCCGTGCAGTTCACGTGCATGTGTTCTTGGACACCGGCATGAATCGCGAGGGCATGCCGGTCCGGCGCGCCGTGGACTGGATGACTCGCATCGCGAACCAGCCTGACGTCCAGATCGACGGCACCTATCAGATGTTCGGGCACGACCCAGAGCTCGACCGCGTCCAACTAGAACGGTTCCGTACGTTCCTCACGGACGTGAGGGCGCGGGGCGTGAGGCCCGGAGTGCTGCACGCGGCGCCAACGCACGAACTCTACCGCCTGCCCGAGTCGCACTTCGACATGGTCCGCATCGGCAACGCGCTGTTCGGCGCCGACCCCGGCCCCGACGTCACGCAGACCGTCGATCTCAGACCAGTGTTCCGGCTGCGAGCGCGAATCGCCCGACTCGAACGGCTGGAACCTGGCGAGAGCGCGGGCTTCCGGCGTGGGTTCATGGCCTCCGAGCCGACGCGCGTCGCGATGCTCCCAGTAGGACACACCGACGGGTACCCGGCCAATGCCGGTGGGCGATGCGAGGTGCTGATCGGCGACCAGCTCTTCCCCGTCGTGTCGGGTGGTGTGGCGTCGGCGCACACGCTCGTCGATGTCGGACTCGACACGCCGCTGAGCATCGGTGACACCGCGACACTCATTGGTCCAGACGCCGACGCGATCCTGCCGCTCGAGGTCGCGCGCCGAACCGAGGTCGAGTTCTACCCGCTCATCACGAAAATGAGCCCGTTGCTTCCCCGCCGGCTGGTGTAAGGGCTCCTCGATGGCTACGGATTGTCTAGGACGAGACCACCTGTCCTCGCGATCTCGCGTAGTCGCGCTGCGTGGCCCGGATTTGGGCCGATGATGTCGCGAAACCGCTGGCGTCTTCGATCTGGCACAAGCTCCAGCCGAGTCGCCCAAGGGCAAGGATGTGGTGCTGTTTCTCTCGGTCCAAGACGATTCCCATGGGACGCGAGACTATCCGCCTCGCGCCTGGGATTTCAATGTACCCGATCCATCTCAGGTGCAATGAGCACCGGCCACGCACAGTCGGTGAGGGCGCGTGGGTGAGCGCACGCGCTCGCATGCCAGAAAGCGGAGACTTCAGGCCGGCCTGCACTCCCCTCCCCTACGCCGCACGAATAATTCCCTGTGTTTCAGCGATCCACAAGGTATCCGTTCCCGTTGGGGACGCCATTCTAGTTGCAATCCCTCGTCCCCTTCATGCCTCTTGAACCCAGCTCGAGGTTGTTGGTGGCTGACGTCCTGATCTAGCCACCCCTACTTGGCACCGGGACCGCGCCCTTGCCTCGACCCCAACGGCAAGAATCGAGTTGTCCGTGCCATGTATTGACGGTATTCGTCGCCGAAGTGCGCGATGAGCACTCTTTCTTCATGGGGGACACGGACCATGGCGGTGAAGACCATCAGGCCGGCAAACGTCGCGCCGACGACCCAATTGTCCGTGAAGAGGAGCCACGTGATGCTCCAGCAGAAGAGGCCAGAATACATGGGATGGCGAACCCGGGAGTAGGGGCCTCTCGTGGCCAGCTTCATGTCGTCGAACGTGACGACCGTCTTCGCTCCGGCGGTCCCGATGGTCTTGAAGACCCAGATGAGAAACACACCGGCAGCGAGCGAGGCGATCAAGTCCACCCACCGCACAAGGTCAGGCAAACCCAGATACATCCACGGCAGGTCGGTGGAGGAAAGATAGACGAGCATCGCCCAGACCCAGCCGGCCATGAGCGGGACGGCTCCGATCAGGTAGACGGGTGACTCTTGCCATTTCCACCCCTTCTCCTCGCCGAGTTGTAGACCGCCGGCGAAGGAAGGACGAACCCCGAACACGACGAGGACCTCGATGACGAAGGCCGCCCGCATCAACTGATCCATGTCGATCAACACCCCTACATCGCCGTGACGCGTCGTGGTTGGCTCATGCAGACTCGTCGGTGTGCGGTGTGGGCTGTTTGGCGAGTCAGTTCGCCACGGATTCGCGGGTCTAGCGCAGCAACGCGACCGCGACTACCGCGAGGACAAACAGGAGTATCCGAGTAGATAGCACCCAGCCCCGGAAATGATTTTCCAGCAAGTTGGCTGCCCAGTCCCAATGGAGCCATCTCAAGACCCTGAGTCTGAGCCTTAGCAGCTCCGGCACCAACGGAATCAAGATCAGTAACAGAATTGCGACCACAAACGGCAGCCAGGTGTCGATAACGCCTCCAGACCTGGGTGGGTCCACCGCCGATGATAGATCACAGTGTGCGGTTTCGGCACACGTGCGAACGTGTTGCGAGAGAGGATCGTGCTGGGACGAAAGGACTTGAGCCTACGCCGCCAGCCGCGCTTCGCCCTGTATTTTCGGCTTCCACATAAGTGCGATTCCCGTTGGGGACGTAGCTTCGTGGCGATCGGCCGCGCGTTCTTGGGGTCGTCAGCGAGCACCCGCCGCCATTCATTTGCGAGCGTCTGCAGCTCACGCTGAATCCGAGGCCCGTCGAGGGAGCGTACGTCGTCGCGAGCTGCGAGCAGCGCGAGCTCCGACTTCAGACTGGCGTACTCCCGCTCGCGCGTCTTCAATGCCTCGAGAAGCGGTGACAGGTCACCGCCTGACGCGACCGCCGCCGCCAGTCGTGCTCTCTCGCGCTCTACTCTCCCGAGCTCCGCCTCGAGGACCTGACGTCGGTCGTCGGCTCCTTGATCGCTCTCGACGGCGCTGAGGGCCTCCTTCACAGCTTCGTCGATCATCTCCGGCGTGACGACGTCGTCGAGCAACGCCTCGAGGACGATGCCGTTGGCGTCCTCCATCGGCAGAACCGTTCCGTTCTCACACACGGTCCTCCCTCGCTCGTGGTAACCCGCACACTTGTAGAACTGCGCACGGTGCCGACCATGAGCACGTGTGTGAACGATGAGAGAGCTGCCGCACAGACGGCACTCAGCAAGACCTGTGAGCAGATACTTCGACGGGGCGCCGGGCGGTGGTCGACCGAACGGGCGACCCTTGGTGCGACGGAAGTAGATTGATCGAGCCGCGTCGAGCCGCGCGTGAGCAGCCGACCAGGCCTCGTCCGACACGATCTGGAGCGCGGGCGCACGCAGCCTGAGCCAGTCATCCTCGTGATGGGTCTGACGCCTGGCCCGGCCCCACCGGTCACGCTTCCCCTGGCCCGCCTTCGACGTTCACAGGACTCCCGGTGATACGTCACACGACGTACAACCGAAGCCCGCTTCGCGTAGCTCCTCAGCCCATCTCTTCTAGCGCTTCTTCGAGGGTGCGCACGGTACGATCCAGATCCTTGAGCTTGTCGAGCCCGAACAGGCCCAATCTGAACGTGCTGAAGCCTTCCGGCTCGTCGCAGCGCAGCGGCACCCCGGCAGCTATCTGTATCCCGAGGTTGGCGAATTTCTTCCCGTTCTGGATTTCCGGATCATCGGTGTAGCTCACGATCACGCCTGGAGCCTGGAAACCACTGGCAGCTACGCTCTCGAATCCGTTCGTCTCCAGCAGTGCACGAACTCGCCGACCGAGCTCTTCCTGCTGTGCTCGGATGCGACCGAATCCGTCGGCGCCGGTCTCGCTCATGGCGTCACGAAACGTTCTGAGCGCATCGGTGGGCATCGTCGCATGGTACGCGTGACCGCCTGCCTCGTACGCTTGCATGATCTGGTGCCATCTGCCCAGGTCGCAGGCGAAGCTGGTGCTGGCGGTCTCGCCCAGACGTTCCAGTCCGAGCGGGCTGAGCATCACCAGGGCGCAGCAAGGAGATCCGCTCCAACCCTTCTGGGGCGCGCTGATGAGGACGTCGACACCGCACGACTCGATGTCCACCCAGATCGCGCCAGATGCGATGCAATCCAGGACGACAAGCGCCCCGACCGAGTGGGCCGCATCCGCCACGGCACGGATGTAGGCATCAGGAAGGATCATGCCCGAGGACGTCTCGACATGCGGTGCGAACACTACCCCCGGTTTCTCAGCCTCTATGGTGGCGATGACCTCGTTGACCGGGGCCGGCTCGAATGGCGCGGACGGTCCCTCACCGGTTGGCCGCGCCTTGAGGACGATTGATTTGGAGGCGATGTCTCCCATCTCGAGAATCTGCGTCCACCGGAAGCTGAACCATCCGTTGCGGAGGATGAGGCATGTCTTGCCGGTCGCGAACTGCCTTGCCACGGCTTCCATGCCAAACGTCCCGCTGCCCGGCACCACGACTACCGCCTCCGCGTGATAAACCTCTTTGAGTGTTGACGATATATCCCGCATCACCTGCTGGAAGGGTTGCGACATGTGGTTGAGCGCTCGGTCAGTGTAGACGACCGAGTACTCGAGCAATCCCTCAGGGTCGACATTGGGAAGCAATCCTGGCATCGATCCTCCGATCGAGGCGCGTGAGCGCCTGTTGGCGTCTTCTGGGGCGGCGTACATCTAACGACTCGCCACCCATCATAGTCGTGACCACAGAGCGTGTCAGAGAGACGACCGAATCGCAAACCCGGTCGCCTCGGGGTAGTCAGATCCGAACCTACTGCTTCGTTTCTCGCTGGTCGAGCGATTCCGTGACCAGCCGGTCCGAGGACGCCTCCTCGCCCCGCCCGCGGGTGAGGTCGTGACGCGCCTACGACGCGCTTACCGCGCGATTCAGCGCCAGACGCGCGTCCACCAGCCTGACGATCTCGTCCACGGTCTCGGAGCGTAGGCCCTTCTGCAACGCGATCTGTCGGACGAGGCAGTCCACACGCTCGATGTGCTCGGCTCCGCTGAACAGCGCTCGGGCCGCGGAAGACGGCTTACCCAGGCCTTGGGCGGCCTTGGCGTACTTCTCGAAAGGGACGAGGTCGGAGTCCGCGGCACCCAGCCGGATGCAGAGCTGCTGGGCCCAGGCGTACGCGTCGCGAGACGCGGCGACGTCGCCGTGGACGGCCTCTCTGATGGGGATCATGTCGTCGCGCCGGATGCACCGGTAGTTGCCGGTGACGAGCATGGGCCATTTGGCCAAGGGCACGAAGATCGAGTCATGGACGCGGAGCTTTACGGGAATCTCCAGCGGTCCGTCGCCCGGATCGTACCGAGCGGCCTCGATGTCGGCCTCGAGCCGGCGCAAGAGCTCCGTGTGCTCGGCGTCCTCGAAGGGCGCCGCCTTGAAGTTCGTGGGGAGCCCGACGTGGAGGTGGTTCTTGGGACCATCGGGCGGTCGATACGCCTGCGGGTCCGGGCTCGCGAGCGTCACCAGGCCGGGCTCGAAGTCGGCCCAGAGCGCGGGCTCCGCAAAACACTGCTCGAGAGGGCCGGTCGAGAGGCCAGGGATCCGCTCCAGGTAGGGCGGCGGCGGCATGTTCATGATGGCCAAGCACGGCACGCGCGAGGCGGCCACGCGCAGCAACAGCTCCCGCACCCCCGGGGCGCTGTACTGGGCTTCCTGCATGGCGAGGACGACCAAGTCGAAGGCTCGGGGATCGACGCCTTCGGGCGCCGTGGCCGACAGCTCGCCGCCGAGATCTCCGGACGGGATCTCGACCGGGGTCTCACGCCCGCGAATGGGGAACCGAACGACGGTGCCTTCCTGGTCGATCAACTCCGCAGTCGAGGGCGTGCACACGAGCGTGGCTCGGTGTCCGGCCAGCAGCAGTTTAGTCGCAAACAGGGACCCGTACGAGGCGCCGAGAATCAACGCGCTGTGGTGCGTACCCATCAAATCGCGCCCTGCTGACGCGCCTCCTCGATCTCGTCGTCGTCCAAGCCGACGATGGTCCTGAGAATTTGGTCGGTGTGCTCTCCCAGGAAGGGCGAGCGCGCGACGTCTGGCGGAGAATCCGAGAGCTTCATCGGATTGCCGACGGTCAGGTACTTGCCCCTCTGGGGGTGCTCGACCTCGACGATCGTGCCCGTCTCCCTCAACGCCGGCTCCTCTGCGAGCTCCTTCATGGAGAGGACGGGGCCACACGGCACATTGAGCGGATTGAGCGTCGCCATGACCTCCATCTTGTCGAAGCCTACCGTCCACTTTTCGATCTCCCCGTAGATCAGCATGAGCTTGTGGATCCGCGCCTTCGGCGTGTTCCACTCGGGATCGTCGGCCCACTCCGGGTGTCCGATCACTTCGGCAAGCTTCGCGAAGGCTTCGGCCTGTACGACGACGTAGATGTAGGCGTTAGGATCCGTTTCCCACCCCTTGCACTTGACGATCCAGCCTGGGTGACCCCCGCCCGACGCGTTGCCGGCCCGCGGCACGGCGTCTCCGAACTCACCGTCCGGATACTGCGGGTACTCCCGGAGCGGACCGTGGGCGAGCCGCTGCTGGTCGCGCACCTTCACGCGGCAGAGGTTGAGGACCGAGTCCTTCATGGCGCAGGTGACTCGCTGGCCCCTGCCGCTGTGAGACCGTTGCACCAACGCAGCGAGTATGCCCACCGCCAGGTGCAGGCCCGTCCCCGAGTCGCCAATCTGCGCTCCTGTCACCATGGGGACTCCACCGATCTCGCCGGTGGTCGAAGCCGCTCCACCCGTGCACTGGGCCACGTTCTCGTAGACCTTGCAGTCCTCGTACGGACCCGCGCCGAAGCCCTTGATGGAGGCGTAGATCATTCGGGGGTTGAGCTCCTGGATCTTCTCCCACGGAAATCCCATCCGGTCGATCGCCCCGGGCGCGAAGTTCTCCACGAGCACGTCCGACTCCTCGATCAGCCGCGCGAAGATCTTGTTTCCGGCCTCGGTCTTCGGGTTCAGGGTGATGCTGCGCTTGTTGGCGTTGAGCATCGTGAAGTAGAGGCTGTCGACGTCGGGGACGTCACGTAGCTGAAAACGCGTCGGATCTCCGGAGCCCGGCCGCTCGATCTTGATGACGTCTGCGCCGAACCAGGCCAAGGTCTGCGTGCACAACGGCCCTGATTGGACATGTGTCATGTCCACGATCCGAATTCCCTTGAGAGCCTTTGACATCGGTACCTGCTCCTTCCGCGGGACCGCCTGCGAACTCGGGCATCTCGAAGATGAAAGAGTGCCCAGCCGATCATAGCGCCAATTGCGCGGGGTGAATCGTACCGGGATCTCCGGAGGGCGAATTAGTTGACTCAGGCCACCGCGGCCTGCTGATAGTAGCGCGCTTCGTACTCCGCCGGCGGCATGTACCCGATCGGTTCGAGCAGCCGCCGCGTGTTGAACCAATCGACCCACGCGAGCGTGGCGAATTCCACCGCTTCAAGACTCCGCCACGGGCCCTGTCGCCGAATGACCTCCGTCTTGAATAAGCCAATCACCGTCTCGGCGAGGGCGTTGTCATACGAATCACCACGACTGCCGACGGACGGCTCGATGCCCGCCTCCGCCAAGCGCTCGGTGTAGCGAATCGACAGGTACTGCGTACCCCGATCGCTGTGGTGCACGAGGTCGCGCGTCTCGTCGTGACCGCGATCGTGGATCGCCTGCTCAAGCGCATCGAGCGCGAGGTCCGTGCGCAACGACGCCGAGGCGCGCCAGCCGACAATCCGCCGGGCGAACACGTCGATCACGAACGCCACATAGACAAAGCCGCACCACGTGGCGACGTACGTAAAGTCCGAGACCCAGAGTTGATTGGGCCGCGTCGCGGTGAAGTTCCGCTCGACGAGATCGCGCGGCCGATCCGTCGCTGAGGCGCCCTGCGTGGTCGTCACCCACGCGCGGCCGCGCACGGCGCCGGCCAACCCCATGTCGCGCATCAGTCGACGCACCGTACAACGCGCGACGCGCATCCCTTCGCGGCGGAGTTGCCGCCAGACCTTCCGCGGGCCATACACCTGAAAGTTCTCGTCCCACACGCGCTGGATGGCGGGCCGCAGCTCGTCGTCCCGGTGGGCGCGGGCGGACCGACGCGTGGGATCCGCGGCCCGGGCCTTGTGCAGGAAGTATGTCGACGGGGCGATCGGCACGACGGCGCAGATCGACTCGACCCCATAGACCTCGCGATGGTCGTCGATGAAGTTGACCATTACCTCGCTCGGCGGTCGAGCTCCGCCTGGGCAAAATACGCGGACGCCTTACGCAAGATCTCATTGACACGCTTCAGCTCACGATTCTCGCGCTCCAGCTCCTTGAGCCGGTGCCGCTCGTCCGTCGTCAGCCCGGCGCGCTGCCCCGCATCCCGCTCCGCCTGCCGCACCCATGTGCGCAGCGTCTCGGCCGTGCATCCCAGCTTGCCCGCGATCGACTCGATGGTGGCCCACTGCGACGCGTACTCGGCTCTGTGCTGCTGGACCATGCGAATGGCCCGCTCTCGTACCTCGGGGGCATACCGACTTGCTCGTGCCATAGAACCCATCCTCTCAAGGAATAGGCCCTCCGACAAAGCCGGTACGGTTCAGTCGGTGAGATCACAGGTTGTCGCCTTTCGAACCTGGAGGAAGTGCCCGAGTCAGGCTCGGCGACTCCTGCAGCAGCTTGGCAACACATCGACGGGGCTCTTCATATCTCGGTTCAACCGTTGTCGGCACTGTTCTGCCGCGAGGAAAGCCGGATTAGTAGCACTCGACGCAGCTGAAGTTTCAGAAAATCATGAGTTCTGCCATCGTCACTGAAATCACCGAAAGGCTCGCATAGTCAAGCCGCCCTGGGACATCATTGCCCGACACAAGGCGCTGGTTTGCAAATGCTATTTTCTGCGATCCCACTTAGCCGACGTGTTGCAAAGAGCCGAAGGGAAGGCTCAAGGGGCGAAGTGCATTTCGGCGGGTCGACAGTTGCTGGAGAATCGTTGAGGAACTCATTTCTGCGGAGAGAATAGTGCCGGAACGAATCGCTGATCCGCGAGAGTTAAAAGACCAAATCCGCAAACAGGCCCATGCCAATCGCAACGCCCAGGACAACAAGGATGAACTGAGCCAAGGGATCGTCGCCAGATTCGTGGCGCTGCCCGAATACGAGGACGCCGATGTGGTGATGTTCTACGTTGATGTGCGAGCGGAAGTGCGAACTCGGCATGCGTTACCGACGGCCCTGAGGAGCGGCAAGAAGATCGTCGTCCCGTGGTGCAATGCAGAAGGCGAACTGGAATTGTTCCACTTGGACAACATGGACGAGTTGGAACTTGGCATGTACCGAATCCTCGAACCGCGTTCGGATCTGCGCGACGAGCCAGACAAACACGTGCCAGTTGCCGAGTTGGATCTGATCATGGTTCCTGGTGTGGCGTTTGACGCTCGAGGAGCCCGTTCGGGCCACGGCAAGGGATATTACGACAAGCTGTTGGAACACGCGCGAATGGACACGCCGCTGGTTGCGTTGGCTTTCGAATGTCAGATGTTCCCGGAAGTACCCGTGCAAGCCCACGACATTTTCATGGACAAGATTGTCACGGAAGAAGCCATCTACGAGGGCCAAGGACGGTGACCCGAGCTGCGATTGAAGACACGTACGCCGAAGCGTTCCGCAGTTTGTACGCCGAAGTGCTGATTACCGCGCGCGATCGCACATGGCTCGGTCACGCAGTGGCCGCCGCAACGGGTCACGCGTCCAGCACGGTCATGTGCGATTGCGAAGCAGGCCAAGACGGTTACGTCGGGCCAGGCGGTGACGGAAGTGTCCCAACCCCCGACGGACGCCCAGGAGCGATCGTTCAATTTCACGTGCCGGCGTTTCGCAAGGACCGCGTACAGGCATTGGAGAAAAGTCTGCTCGCGCGGTTGAGTCAAAACGTGTTGACGTGCCCAACCGCTCGTTGTTTCAATTTGCTCGACACCGATCCCTATTACAAACTCGGTCGCAAGATCGCGTTTTTCGGCGACGGCCACGAGTTTGTGGACGAGCGTCACGGACGAAAAATGTGGGTGATCCCGACAATGGGTGGCGAATTCTCCCTTGATCGACGTTTTGGATACCGGCGCGGAATCATGGGTGGAAATTTGTGGTTGATGGCCGAAAACGAAGACGCAGCAATCGAAGCCGCCGAACGTTCGGTCGAAGGGGTCAATCGTGTTCCGGGCACGATCACCACGTTTCCAGGCGGAGTCGCATCGAGCGCGTCCAAAGCTGGCAGTAAATATTCGTTTCTCGTCGCCAGCACGTATGAGAAGTTCTGTCCGACATTAAAAGAGAAATTGGGCGAAGCGTCCGGCGTTCCCGCGGAGGTGACCTCGATTATGGAGATCATCATCAACGGGCGAGATCTCGAAACGGTTGCCGAAGCGACCTATTCAGCGATCGACGCCTGCATTGAAACGCCGGGCTTGGTGAGAATCTCGGCGGGTAATTACGGTGGCCGGCTGGGAAAAAGCTTTATCCATCTGATTCCCAAAAGTGCATCTGCAGCGACCGACGCGTAGGAAGCATCGCCCGCAAATGTTCGTCGGCGAGAGCCCCTCACCCTCGCGTGCGCTCGAACTCCTTCATGAGGTCCACGAGGGCATCGACGCCACGTTCCGGGAAGGAGTTGTAGATCGACGCCCGCATGCCCCCCACCGAACGATGGCCCTTCAGCCCGTCCATTCCCGCCGACTCGGCTTCCTTGATGAACTGCTTCTCCAACGCCTCGTCGGCGAGCCTGAACGTCACGTTCATCAGGGATCGGCTCCGTTTGTCCGCCGTACCGCGATAGAACCCCGAGCGGTCGATCTCGGCGTAGAGCTTGGCCGCCTTCCGCTGGTTTGTCGCCGCCATCGCGTCGAGCCCGCCGTTGGCGAGCACCCACTTCAACACCAGCCCCATGACGTAGATCGGGAAGACGGCGGGTGTGTTGGAGAGCGACCCCGCATCGACGTGGGTCTTGTAACTGAGCATCGACGGGAGCGACGACGATCCAGGCTGGACCAGATCGTCCCGGATGATAACCACGGTCACACCGGAGGGCGCGAGATTCTTCTGCGCGCCCGCGTAGATCAGCCCGAACCGCCCGATGTCGATCGGGCCGCTCAGGATGTCGGATGAAGCGTCGCTCACGAGCGGAACGTCACCCACGTCCGGAAGCCGCTTCCACTCGGTGCCCGCGATCGTGTTATTCGCCGTCATGTGCACGTAGGCGGCGCCCGGCGTCAAGTTGAGCTCGCCCTGTTCAGGAATCCGGCTGAAGTTCTCGGCCTCGCTGGACGCCACTACATTGACCCGAGCGACACGCTTGGCTTCCCTGACCGCCTTCTGGGACCAGGACCCGGTCACGATGTAGTCGGCGACGCCGTCGGGGGGCAACAAGTTCATCGGGACCATCGAGAACTGCAGACTCGCGCCACCCTGCAGGAACAGCACCCGATAGTTGTCGGGAATGCCAGCCAATCGGCGCATGTTGGCCTCGGTGGTCTTGATGATCTCTTCGAACACCGTCGACCGGTGACTGACCTCGACGACCGACATACCGACGCCTGGCAGCGCCAGCAGATCGCGCTGTGCCTCCTCGAGCACCGGCTCTGGCAGTACGGCGGGTCCCGCCGAGAAATTGAAGATGCGGGTGGTAGTTGTCATCGTTGATCGCTCCAAACGCTGAAATGTGACGTCCTGGCGCCCCTGGGAATAGCCCCGGGGGAGGTGCGAACGCGCCGCCCGCTCACGGATTGACGACGTTGGGCGCCGTGCCTGTCTCCTTGAACGTGCGGATGACCCGGACTGTCTCGGCCGCGATCGCTTCCTGGGCCTGGTCTGTCGACGCACCGATGTGATGCGTGCCATAGACATTGGGCAGATTCACGAGGGCGTCCGCGAACTCGCCGGTCGAGGAGGCGGGTTCGGCGCCGTACACGTCGAGCGCCACCCGGATGCCCTTCTCCTTGACCGCTGCCTCGAGCGCACCGTAGTCGACGACCTCGCCCCTGGCGGTGTTGATGAAGAACGCGCCGGGCTTCAACCGAGACAGCACCCCGGCATCGACCAGGCCCTGCGTGTCCTTGCTAGCCGCCAGGTGTACGCTCAGGACGTCGCAGCGCTCGGCCACCGCCGCCGGTGTCGGGGCCAGGCTCACGCTTACCTGCCGATGAGCCTCCTCGAGCCGGATGGACCGGGCTTCCTCCGCGCTCACGGGGCGGTCCTGGTCGTCGAAACGCCGGCTCCAGATGACCATTGACATGCCGAAGGCGGTGGCACGGATCGCCATCTCCTGACCGATGCTCCCGATGCCGAGCAGGCCCAGCGTCTTGCCGTAGAGGCCCGCCGCCTTCGAGAACTCCTTCTTGTTCCATCGGCCAGCCCTCAACTCGGCCACGTTGTCGGGAATCCGCCGGTCGAGCGCGAGGAGCAGGCCGAACGCCAGCTCGGCGACGGCAATCGCGTTCTTGCCCGGGCAGTTGGCCACCTGGACGCCGTGGCGGGAGGCGGCGGCGACGTCGATTGTGTTGTACCCGGCTCCGGCCCGCACAACGAGCTTGAGACGACCCGCCCCCAGCATCGTGTCGGTCACCCGGGTCGACCGCACGACCAAGGCCTCCGCACCGCTCTCGCGAATCGCGGCCGCCAAGCTGTCGTCCTTCAGATCGGGCTGCGACTCCACGTCGCAACCCGCCGCCTGCAACGCGTCGATTCCGCTTTGCTCGAACTTGTCGGCAACCAGGACCTTCATATCATTTCCTCGCCATCCCCAGCACGGATCGGCCTCGTCGCCCCTGGGACCTGGGTCCCCGCGACCGACGAGAACGGCGGTCAGATCTCGTGAGTGAGGAGCCCGTCGCGCAGCTTGGGCTCGAACCAGGTCGATTTGGGCGGCATGATGCCGTTGGCATCCGCGACCGAGAGCAGATCGTCGATCGTGACTGGGAACATCGAGAACGCGACCGCCGCCTTTCCGCTTGCAACCAGCTTCTCCAGCTCGGCGGTTCCTCGTCCGCCGCCGACGAAATCGACGCGTTTGTCCGTCCGGATGTCGGCAATTCGTAGGATTGGCTCGAGCAGCCGTTCCTGGAGCAGGCTCACGTCGAGCCCCGCGGTTCCTTGGGCGGCAGCCTCACGCGGTCGAAGCCGGTGCCAGGATCCGTCCAGCAGCATGGCGATCTCACCCTTGCCAGTCGGATTCGGCGACCCCGCGGTCACCTCGAAACGCCCGCCCACCTGGGCGAGGAACTGCGCGCTCGAGAGATCCGCCAGATCCTTGACGACCCGATTGTAGGGCAGGATCTGCATCTGGTCGTCGGGGAACGCGACCCCGAGAAAACTGTCGTACTCGGCCCCTCCCGCCTCGCCTTCCGCCCCTGCCGCCGCGCGCAGCTCCTGGCGCGCCCGCGCCGCGCTCGCGGCTCGATGGTGGCCATCCGCGATGTAGAGTGCGGGTATCTGGCCGAACGCCCGGACCAGCTGCGCCGTCGCCTCGCTCTCCAACCGCCAGATGGTGTGCTGCACGCCGTCCCTGGCGGTGAGATCGAAGAGCGGCGGGGTTGCACGCGCGTGGGTTGCCGCTGCATCGATCTCCGAAGACGCCCGGTAGGTGAGAAACACCGGTCCGGTCTGCGCGCGTAACGAGACCATGTGCCGAGTGCGATCGTCTTCCTTGTCTCGGCGGGTTCGCTCGTGTTTCTTGATCAGGTCGCGATCGTACTCCGCCAACGAGTAGCAACCCGCAACGCCGGTCTGCTCGTGCGACCCCATGCGCAGCGTGTAGAAGTAGAGCGACGGCGCCGCCTCGACGACCAACGGCGCGTCACGTCGCAGCCTGGCGAAGTTTGCAGCCGCGGTCTCGTAGACCGCCCCGGCGTAGGGATCGGTCGATTCCGGCAGATCGATCTCGGCGCGCGAAACATGAAGGAAGCTAAGCGGACTGTCGGCGGCGAGCGCCGCCGCCTCCTCACGGTTGACGACGTCGTAAGGTACCGAAGCGACCCGAGCGGCCGCCTCCGGCGTGGGCCGGAGCGCGCGAAACGGGGTAACGTGTGCCATCGATAGACTCTGGTATTCCCCGGCCACTTAAGCCGGAACGCGGCACTCGTGTCAAGGGCTTTCCGTCCGCAGACCCTACGGATGATCCCGGAGAGGTGAGTACACTCGACTGGCGATTCATTCGCCAGCCTGGGCTCTCGGCTATGGCCATCGGTTCGCCTCGCGCGGACGGCCTTGGCGGACCAGGCGGAGCCGTCAGGATTACGCCTCTGCTTCGATGAAGAGCAGGCCTCGTTGTCGTGGTGACACGAAGGTCCCGGAGCGCCACACCCGTCCTAAGCGCGTCGTGAAGACGGACCTGCTCGAATTGGTGACATGCGGCGAGGCTTCGCAGTTGAGCCTCCACATCCGCTGCCTCCCGGCGCGCGCGGGGTTGATGATAGTCCAGATTAGGTGGAGCGAGTCTGCGGAATGTCTGTGGGACTCAGCGGATGCGTCCGAGCAACGGTGAGCGACTGTGAAACGGCGCGGATCAGGCTAGGTTTGAGGGGAATTGGGGCGCCGGGAGCCAGATTGCGGGACACCGAACGTCGGGCAGATGCGTGCCGGCGGCCGAATGGGCACACGTCAGGCCGTTCCAGCCCGCACGTGCGCGCGCGGGCGTCAGTAATCGAAAACGGGCAGTTCCGGGTCGACGAGCGGCGGGCGCGCCCGATGACGAACTAGCGCGGCCACGCTTCCCGAAACGCATCCACCACCCGCTTCGCCTCCGCCACGCTCCCATGACAGATCGCCCGGCTCAGATGAGTCAGCAGCGCCTCGATCTTCTCTGTCTCCCGCCGTCGGGAGGCTCTCGCCCGACACTTACCGCTGGAGTACCGATGGCTTGCCCGGCAAGAGCGGCCCACGGTGGCACAGGCATGCCCTACTCGAAGAGAATCTTCATCGGGGTATCGTGGCGGGCGTCTGCAGGCGAGCGCCAGGCGTCGTTCCACATGGCTCGGTGATCATAAGCGGAGGGGACTACGCCGTGGCACTAGCCACAACTACGACAGCTCCCGGATGGCGAATCTTCTCATGGTCAGAGAAGACCCTCCCGCGATGGTGTCATCACAGGCGGCGAGCTCGTCGTGCCCCGGCCTTGCTTCGAGGAGCGGAAGGCGCGGGTGCCGGCGAGGTAGTAGCACTCCCCTGCCCTAGGCAACCCGAAAGATGCGCCTGAAATCGAGCTTCCAAGAGGTGTCGGTTCCCGTTGGGGACGCCATACCTTCAGGAACTATTCCGGCGAGTAATCCCGCCACGGTTCCACGCCCGTCAAAGCAGCGGCCCGCCCCCGGAGGCCCTTAGCCATTCATGTACAAGGGCATGACTGGCCTCAGCCAGTGGCCTGCCCGATTTCTTTCGGAGCGAACGGCGTGCGGTTGCTAGATGGAGCGGTCCTTCGCTGGCTCTTTCGACCACGACCCGATCAGGGTGTCCAGGGCGGGACCACTCCGTTCGCGCGGGCGAAGCTAGTCAATTGGCCGATGTGTTCGGAGTGGTGGACCACGAGGCGCATATAGACGCTCCGCACCGTCGCGGGCTTCCAGAAGAAGTCGACCGCGCGGTCCCAGTCTTCGGGATCACTCGCCTTGATCGTGGCGAGCGCTTTCTCGTAAGCCTCCCCGAGCAGCTTGACTGTCTGTTCCTTGTCGGTGACAGTCTTCTCCAGGTCGTTGCTGATGCCCTCGGGCGTCGGCACGCCCGTCATGCTGAGCAGTTCGTGAACGTTCTGGACCAGGTGTAGGATCGTTTCGCCGATCGAACGCACCCCCTCGGCCGGGCGCCACGAGTACTTCTCGGCTGGAATCGCCTCGGCAAGCTGGGTGGCCCGCTGCTGCTCCCATTCGAGCTCCCGGATCACGTCCTGCTTGAGGCCCCAGGTGTCGGCCGACTGCGCGGCAGCCGGGTGGAGTCCGAGCAGAGCCAGAAACAACGCAGAGTATAAGATCTTCATGGTCTTGCTATCAGCATTTCCTTCTTGCCATCCTGGGCGCCTCGGAATTATACACCCAGCGGTTTCTCCAACATCTCTCCGGCCACCTTCTTCGTTCGACGTGTTCATTCGCCCGCCGACATCCTTAACGTAGGACCTGTACAAGTACAGGTCGCAGCCCCAGTCGATCCTCTCACCTGTCCTGAGCCTTTTCTTCCCCATTCTCACGCCTGCACCAAGCCTCCCAGGTATACTTTCCCTTCCACAGTGGCGTCGCTTCGGCTGGGCGGAGATCAACGAACGGCGCCCAGCGGCAATCCGCATCGCTGGCGGCGGTCCGTCGAATCGAATGTCGGCGAGCCGGATCGATGTCCCACACGCACGGAGGAGTGTTCCGAGCCAATGCAAGAAGCCCTTCGCTCACTACAAGACCGGTTGGCTCCCGCCGAGGAGATCTTCTTCACCTGGCTGATGCGGGTATTCGCCGCAGCCACGCTCGTCGGGTCCGCCTGGATCGACGACGCGCCTCCTCTCGAGCTCGGAGCACTGATCATCGCAATCTACGTCGCGGTCCGGGTGGCCATGCAGTTCGGTAACCTGGCCGCCTCGGCCCCTTTCGAGAACCGAGCCCTGAAGACGGCCTTTGCCGTCGGTACCCTCGTGCTGCTCGGTCTCTCGTTCCTCGTCGTCGCCATCTTCGTCGAGCGACTAGCCCGGTCAGTGGCCGGCTGAGGACCGAGCCGGGCAGGTGCCCACGCAAGAGGCCCCGTCGCCACGGGGAATGCACAGACGACGGAGGGCGCTGGCTCTGGTCGAGCTATCGCCCGAAGAGCAGCAACGTTAGGAAGAGGTTCATGCGACCATCTGTGACTTCTTTCGAGGAGGCCGGGCTTCCGCTGGAGACGACCTAACGAGGGCGTGAAGACGATCGGGCGACGCTCGATGGTCACTGGACCTTGACCAGAGTCCTACAACTATCGGGATTGCTGGAGACTTGGTCTCGACAGTTACGGAGCGCATCTCGCTCCGCAGCGTCCATGTCCTCGGGGTTATTACCGTATCGGAGTACGGCACAATCCCAGGGTCCGTCTTCTGAGCGCCGCCCAACAACCATGACATTCCCTCGGTAGAGAGTGCCTTGTTGGTACTGCTCGAAGTAATTCGAACATGACTGGCTGGACCACTGAGCGCTTGCGTCCGGCAGAAGGGCGGACCGGACCGGATCTACTCCGGCAATCACTGGACTCGGAACGGGCACGGGCGACGGCGAGACGTCCGAGACGCGGCAAAGGGGATCAGCGCTGCGGTCGCGGATGGTGTAGTAGATCGTGCTGAGACCAGACGCATTGAAAGAGCGTTCGCTCAACCAGCGTTCCGCCTCGATCAGTTCCTCGGCCCGAGCGAGGACCTCGTCGTAATTGCAGAGCCGACAGCTCGCGACGCCGTCATGATTCTGGTCGAACACCTGGAAGATTTGATCGCGCGCCTGGACGAGGTAGCCATGCATCTCATTGCAGAGATTCCACAGGTCACCAGTGCAGTCACCGCCAACATTCGAGGCGGTGCCGCTGGCCAGGGTCAGGTAGAACGAGGCGTCCAAGAGGCTCCAGCGATCGCCCGTCGTACAGCTCGTGTCGGCTCCGCCTCGGGTGGGCGCCGTCGACGACACACCGAAGACGTCCGCGGGCCGTGGGTTCGGTTCGGGCGTCGGCGGCGGAACACGCGGCGCGGGTGTGTCGCCAGGTTGGGCGCTGACGCCCGAGCCGAACCCACGGCCCGCGATCCGCTGCGCGTTGTCGAAAACGACCTGCAGGGGCGAGGCGTCGGTAACACCGAACCTCGTTGCCACCAAGGCATCGTGCATGCCCATCGCGGCCTGCATGGCCTGCTGGTAGATAGCGCGAGGCTTGTACTCGAGTGCCACATCGCTGAGCACTACCGACCCGTACCCTTGCTCGAGGCCCAGCTGAACACACGCGAACGCCTCGGCCTTGGCCGGGTCGCCTTGCACGGCGGAGGCAAGTCGCCCCAGCGCATGGCCGAACGCGTATTCACTGCCTCCCACATCGTCAGTCACACGTCTCCCTAGATAGTTGTCTCTCACGTAGGCCTCGTACGCGGCCCAGATCGATGACCCTCGCGGTTCGGGAGTGCCGCACTCCTGGGCAAGTCCGGTCGCAGCGTTCGCGCAGAGCACAACAATCGCCACTACGGCCATCCTCATGACAACCATGCTCTCGTCCCTCCTCGGCGAACTATACGCGTAGAGGCGTCGGGTGTCATCACTGGGTGTCGACCAAGAACCGCCGGCCGCCGGTCGATGACGTCGAAGACTGCGGCGGGGCGCCTTCTGGCGCATCCTCGAGAAGAATCGCTCGCCTCTCCGGGGCGTACCGCGTAACCAGCGTGCCTGGCTCAGCCGAGCGGACGCTGCCCTCCCCGTCCTCCAGTCCCTATGGTTGCGTCGTCTCGCCCCGCACGCGGTCGTCCAGCATCTTCATGGACTGCTCCGCAAGAGCCTTGCAGGCGCCGGCGTCCACGAACGGATCGCCGGTCGCGCCGGGCACCAAGCTCCGCTCGGCGCGGGCGGCCACTTTCTCGTCCATGCCGGTCGCCATCGGGTGCGTGGAGATCACGATGTCGCACGGCAGCGCGGTCACTGTGCCCAGCGTCGTCCGAAACGTGTCCACGGCGCCAGGTGACGCGGTGAACCGATAGCCATCCTTCGACACCGCGGTGAGGCTATCGACGTAGACCATGTTCAGGCAGCGCGCGCCCTGGCACGACTGCCACGTCCACGTCGTGGCACCCGGCGTGTGGCCCGGCGTGTAGTGGGCGGTGATTGTCGTTCCGCCGACCTGCATCGTCTCGCCGTCGTTCATCACGCGCACGCCTTCGGTGACGGCTGGGAAGGCGTCGAGCGGGCCCGTGCCGAACTGGGGGTCCTCCGGGACTGGATGTCCGAGGGCCAGCGCCTGCGCGGTGGATGCGCTCGCCAGCACCGTGGCTCCAGTGTAGGCCTGCATCGAGCGGACGCCGCCCACATGGTCGAAGTGCGCGTGTGACGTGAGGATGTACTTCACGTCGGTCGCGCGATAGCCGAGTGCTTCGATACCAGCGCTGATGGGCGGAGCGCTCTGCGGCAGGGCCACGTCGATGAGCACCAGGCCGGCATCGGTGGAGATGAGCACACTCGACAGGCCTTGAGTGCCGACGAAATAGGTGTTCCCAAAGACCGTGAACGGCGCCCGCGGCGCATTCCACTCGTCGCACGACGAGCACGCGATAGGCGGGTCGGGCACGAGCACGGCCGGTGCGACCGACGAGCCCGACACCGGAGCCGATGCCGGGTTCTGAGGAGAGCTGCAGCCAACGCAGACGCCGGCGAGTAGTGACAGAACGAGAGCAGAGCGCATGATCATCTGCGGATTATATGCGACGCGACCCCCACGCCCGTTCCAACCTGGTCGGTTCGGGTTCAGTCGGCGCGTCCACCTGCGAACCGCTCCGCCAACGCGTGATCACACTGACTGACTTCAGCTGGAGTACTGACTCATGAAGCATGCCGGCGTTCGATTAGTCCACTCGGCTTCCTGCGGACGACTACCATCAACGCGCTTCCACAACTTGACCACGCGACCGAGCGTGGGCACACTGACGACACGACATCATGTTCGGATATTTGCGGCTGGTCCTTTCGTTGGCGGTCATGCTGAGCCATTGCGAATACCACTTCATGGACATGAACGTCGGCGTGCTCGCGGTCGTGATTTTCTTCATGATCTCGGGAAACGTCATGGCCAAGGTGTTCGCGCGGACGTACGGCCATTCCGGCAACAGCGTGCGGCTCGCGGTGGTCTTCTGGGTCGACCGCTTCATGCGCGTTTACCCGATGTTCTTCTTGCACACCGTCGTCTTCTTCGCTCTGGGTGTGCTCGACCTCGCCAGCGACTATTCAGGCTGGCAACTGCTGGGCAACCTGCTGCTGATTCCCAATAACTACTACTACACGGACGTCTTCAGGGATTACGGCTTGACGCTGGTGATCGAGCAGTCGTGGTCGCTGGCGCTCGAAGAACAGTTCTATTTGCTCTTTCCGCTTCTGATGATCTTCCTTCGTTTTCAGACAGTGGCACTTGTGTCTAGCCTCGCGCTCTTTCTTTACCTATCCCACTTTTCGACTGACCTGCGAGAGATCTGGTGTTTTCGGGTGCTGCCCGGTGTGTTGTTCGTCTTCTTGGTGGGATCGAATCTTCATCGCACGAAACTGAGCCGGACGGTGTCCGCGATAATGCTGGTAAGCGCCAGCTTGCGCTATGTCGCGGAAGGGACGAGGTTTTTCTCAGGGACCAACCTCGACTCGGTTTATGCCGGAGTACTTTTGGGGATCGTCGTGCTGAAATGCCTGGAAAACCTGCCGCGCAACAAGTACGACGACTTCTGTGGCGTCTTGTCCTATCCCGTCTTTCTCAACCACCTGATGCTCGTGGAGACATTTCAGGGCTTGGAATTCTCGAAGGCGCAGGTCCTCCTGGCCACCGCGCTCAGCACGCTGTTCGCTGCCTTGCTCATGGTACCGATAGAGAAGCAGATAAGGCAGTACCGCGTCGGACTGCGCAACCGGCTGCTGGCTGGCCCTGCAACGTGACCAGCCAAGCACATCGATCTGGCAGAGAGGCGGTGCTCGATCTCGGGCGGCATTTGACCCGGCCGGGAGGGTCGTTGACAGGCCCTACGCTCACGACTAGCCTGAAGATTCCTTCTTCCAGCTTGGGCTGTCACGCCTGGACCTGAGGCGCGCATCCAATGAACTCCCTCTCAAAACGCGGTTGCAGCTACACCCTTCTTGCGCATGACGACGACGCAGCAATGGAGTTTGACGGTCGCGTGTGTCGCAAGTAGACTGAGCCCTCACACGAAATCCAGGCGCGGCGGAGCGGCTCGACACGATCGGCCCAGGTCGTCAGGAGGTGCCCATGGCGTTCAGGCTCAGCCCCCCCGAGGAATCTCCCGTTTCTGATGGTCATCGTCGGCGCGGCGTTGGTGGCCTCGGCGTGCAGCCCCGGGACGGAGCCGCCGACATCTCCTTCAACGACCGGGTCCTCCCTTTCGGCGGCGGGGTCAGCAGCGACGACCTCCGGTGATGCCTCCCGGGCCAGCGTGAGCGGCTACTCGGTCGGGGCGCTCTTTGCGGAGTGCCTGGCCGGAAGCGGAAACCCGGCGTGCGTTCAGCCCGGTCCTCCACGGGGCCTGACCGTGCCAGGGCGTGTCGCGCCGCCGCCACCGACGGGCCTGACGGCCGTGGTGACCAGCGATACCGTGACGCTCGGTTGGACGGCACCGGTAGGCGGCGTGGCTCCCACGACGTACGTGCTCCAGGGTGGCAGGACAAGCGGCGCGAGCGACCTGGCCAACTTCTCGACCGGGAATCTGTTGACGACGTTCACATCGCCGTCGCTGCCTTCAGGTCAGTATTTCGCGCGCGTGCTCGCTCGCAACGGCCCCGATGACAGCGTCGCCTCGAACGAGGCGGGCTTCACGATCGCCGCGGGCGCACCGCCGGGTGCCCCCGTGCTCTCTTTCACCCTGGCGGGTAACATCGCGACGCTGACCTGGACCACGCCGAAGAACCGCGCTCTGATCGAGCAATTCCGTCTGTCTGTCGAGGCCGATCACCCGCCCGTCTCCATTGCGACGATCGCCATACCGCCAGACGTGAACACCTATCCGACGCCGCCGCTTCCGCCTCGGGACTACCGGATGCATATTGCGGCGTTTGGATCGAACGGCCAGGGCCCGGATTCGAACATCGTCAACATCGTCGTCCCGCCCCCCAACACGCCGGGAACCCAAATCATCGACGATGGCGACGCCGGCTTCACTGCGCCGGGATTCGAATTGGAACCACCGCCCGGGGGCGCGTTTGGCGACGTGCGCTCCAGCACTCCCGATGCCGGAAACACGGCCACCTGGACGTTCACCGGTCTCTCGGACGGCCAGCACCAAGTGGCTACCACCTGGACCTCCGGGCCCGATCGGGCAAACAACGCCCTGTTCCGCGCATTCGACGAGACGGGGCTCATCTCTCAAGCGCGAGTCAACCAGCAGGATCCACCGTCCGATTTTACAGACCAGGGTATCCCCTTCTACGTGCTGGACACCCCGCTAGTGACCGGGTCAACGCTGACCGTAGAGCTGACAGACGCGGGTGCGACTGGGAAAGTCATCGCTGACGCTGTGCGCATCGAGCCATGAGTGTCGTGGGCTGTCGGCTCTTGGCCTGCACGGCCCCTTGTCTCTCGTTTGCCGACAGTGTGTACCGGGCCACGGTCGCTCAGCGGAAGTCTCGGGCCGAGCGTTGACGCCAGCGCAGGCTACAAGTCGCCGCGTCGCATTTCCTCCATGAGGAAGTCGGTCGACCGCACCGCGAGCGCCATGATCGTGAGCGTCGGGTTCTGGCAGGCACCCGATGTGAAACCGGCGCCGTCCATGACAAACAAGTTGCCGACGTCGTGGGTCTGCTGGAACTGGTTGAGCACCGAGCTCTTCGGGTCGTCTCCCATTCGCGCCACGCCGAGCTCGTGGATCCCGAAGCCCGGCACTCGGTCGGGTACCTCGAAGGGCTCGATGTTCTTCGCACCGGCCGCCTCGAGCATTTCCGAAGCGCTCTCGGCCATGTCGGGAATCATGGCCTTCTCGTTCGCCCCCCACTCCATGTTGATGCGCAACACGGGAATGCCGTAGGTGTCGACGGTGTGTTTGTCGATCTCGACATAGTTCTCGTAGTACGGAAGACACTCGCCGAATCCGGCGAATCGGACGCGAGTGACGGGCTCGAGCACGGCCCGCAACCACTCGTCGCCGAAACCCGACGCTCCCCAATCGAGGGCTATCCGGTTGCCGCCTTGAAACCCAAAGCCTCGCAAGAAATTCTTGCTGCGGGGTCCGCTCGCCGTGTTCCGGAAGCGAATCACGTACATCCCGTTGGGACGCGCGGGTTGACCGAGCGTCGGTAGGGCGGGGATATCGGGAAAGTCTCCGGTCGATCCTCCCGCGACCCAGAGGTGGTCCATGAGGTAGTGCCCGAGCACGCCGCTCGAGTTCGCCAGACCACCGGCGTGACGGGGCGTGTCCGAGTTGAAAAGGATCCGGGCCGACTCGAGCGCCTGGGCACACAAGACGACGATCCGCCCGCGGACCTCGCGGGTCTCCCGCGTGACACGGTCGACGTAGCGTACGCCGACGGCACGCTGGCGGTCTGCGTCCATCATGACTTGATGCACCATCGCGTTGGTGACGAGGGTGCAGTTGCCGGTGGCGAGCGCGTCGCGAACAGTCGTGAAGGCCGAGTTGAAATAGGAGTGCGTGGCACAGCCTCGCTCGCACGGGCCGCAGTAGTGGCACGCGCTCCGGCCGTTGAGGGGCTGGGTCAGATTCGCGGTACGTCCTATCGTGATCGTCCGGCCGAACGCCTCCTTGACCTTCGTGCGCACGAGCGTCTCGGCGCAGGTCAGGGGCATCGCGGGCTGGAAGTGGCTGTCCGGCAACTCGGGCACCCCCTCGGCCTGCCCGCTGATGCCCACATAGTCCTCGACCAGCTCGTAGTACGGGACGAGGTCCTCATACGAGAGGGGCCAGTCCGCTCCCGCGCCATCGAACGAGTACCCCTTGAGATCTTGCTGGCTCAGGCGATAGCTCTGCCGTCCCCAGACATTCGTACGCCCACCGACCAGCCGAGTTCTCCCCTGCCAGCTGAAGGGTTTGTCCTCTGGATGGGTGTACGGCTCGTCCTTGTCGCTCGCGAACCAGTGTCGATTGAACTCGGTGCACGCATAGCAATCCGCCTGGCGCGGCTGTTCCTTTCTCAGGAGCTCGCGCGACAGGTTGTGGTACGGCAGCTCGAACGGCTGCTGGTGCTCCATGAACTCGTCGTCTCGATGCGCGCGGCCCGCCTCGATGAGCGCGACCCGGACGCCGGCTTCCGCGAGACGTTTGGCCGCCCAACCACCGGAGGCGCCGGAGCCAATGACCAGGACATCGAACTCGGGTTGTGCTCTGCTCTGCATGGGTACCTTTCGTCGCGCCGAACTTATCAGAGGCACACCCGCGGGGCAACGGAAAGGAGCAGCCGAAAGGAGCAGCAGAAACGACAGGTGTGTTAGAGTGAGCCGCAAATGACCGAGAGGAAGACGCGCCCGACATCCGTCGTCGGGCGCCGCAGCGTGCTGCGAGGTTTGGCCACCGGCTTGGCGGGAGCCATCGCGGCGCCCGGCGGTTTGTCCTCGGCGGGAATGGCCGAGGCGAGCTCGCTATCATCTATCGAGCAGACACCGCTCACCACCACTTCCACGCCGCCGTCGATCGTTCCGGAGCCCGAACGGGCAACCCTCGTGAGCCTGTGCGACCTGCTCGTACCCGGTTCGGTGGATGCGGGTGTTCCGGACCTCGTCGACCGCACGGCGGCGGTCGAGGCTGTCGATTATCAGGACGCGTTCCTCGGCGCCATCCGTGCATTCGAAGGGGAGGCGCGTGCCGCGCACTCATCGCGGTGGATCGATCTCGACGAAGAGGCACAGATCGCCATCCTCGATCTGGCTGCGACCGGCGCGCGACCGACGCTGCAACGGCACCTCGTGCATCTTCGCGACGTGGTCGCCACCGCCTATTTCTCGACCGAGCCTGGCATGCGCAAGCTCGGCTGGACTCCCCGATCGTCATGGCGCGAGTTACCGGCGTGCGATCATCCGGACGACAATCACCGCTGATCCAGCCGAGCAAGCGCGGACACCGCGGTCCACATGCGGACTCACGGCGCGGTCGCACTCCCCTGCATCCAGACTGTCATGACCCTGGTACGCTGACGCCGCGCGTGCGGCTCCGCGTGTAGATCGATGCCGAAGACACATGGATCGTAGAACCTGCATCAAGCTCGGGCTGAGTGCCGCCGGCGCCTGGATCGCCAAGCCTGCAGGGGGCCTGGCCGCCGCACGCGGCACGCAGGCTGCTGACGCGTCGCCGCGCGGCTTCATTCGCGACAACCTCGGTATTCAAACGTTCACGGTGCGGAACCTCCTGGCCGAGGATCCGGTCGGCACGCTGACGGCCCTCGCAGATATCGGCTACCGGGAACTCGAGATGGTGGGTTTCGGCGGATCAATCTTCCTCGACGATCCCCTGTACGGCCACAGTCCGCGTGAATTCAAGACGCTGCTGGACGATCTGGGCCTGCGCGTGCCGAGCACGCAGTACTCGAGCCAGGCGGAGAACCTTGCCGAGATCGCCGATACGGTGCAGCAGATCGGCGTCGAGCACATGGTGCTCGGCATGGCGCGCGACTTCCTGTCGGTTACAGCAGAAGGGCCGGTGGTGTCCGGTGTGAGAGATCTCGATCACATCAAGGGGTTGGCCGATCGCCTCAATGACACAGGAGAAACCTGCAGGCGAAGCGGAGTGGGTTTCGCCTATCACAACCATCACATGGAGTTCGTCAGCTTCGATGGCCGAGTCGCGTACGACGTCCTGGTGGAGAACACCGACCCGGAGCTGGTCAAGCTGGAATTGGATGCGGGCTGGGCGAAAGTTGCCGGAGTGGATGCCTACGAGTATCTGGAACGGTACCCAGGCCGTTACATTTCCTGTCACCTGAAGGACTATGACCCCGGCCGTCCGCTCGGGGAGCGCTCCGCTCGCTCCCCGATTCCCGAGATGACCCAACTCGTGCCGCCAGGCGACGGCACGGTCGACTATGCCAGGACACTTGCCGCCATGGATCTTGCCGGCGTGACCCATGGCTACGTCGAGATCGACCTTCCAGACGACGCCCTCGAGGCCGCTAGACGCGGGTATGACTACCTCAGAGGCCTGGACTACTAGATAGGAATCGGCTCTGGGCTTTCCGCTCGTGCCTGTTGGCTATGGGCCAGCCGGCCGTCGCGCTGACATCCGGCCGTGACTGCGCCCAGGCCCGTTAGCTGCTGCGGTCCGGGACCACGTCCGTCGGTCCAGAAATCGGCACAGTCTGGGCTGGAGCAGCCGACTCGAGCAATGCCCGGGCCCTGCCCCGCACGACCACCTTCGCCCGGCCGAAGGCTGGGAACAACCGCAGGAACTCCTGGCTATTGCGGTGCAGGTTTTCGGGCGAGGCGCTCACTCTGGCTCGAACGGCTCCATTCGATCCGAGAAGTCGCATTTCCGTGAACCCGCCCCGGTGAATACCAGCTATCATCACGCTCAGCGGCCGGACGCACCCCAATAGGAGGAGGCTGTCGACGACGGTCGAAGGCTGGTCGACCGAGGGCACTCGGGAGCAAACGGGCGGAAGCGTGGAGGCGGAAATCGACGGCATGCATGACGTCAACCAGGTCCTCGAGGCACTGAGGAAGCGGGGCAGCGAGCAGACGCGAAAGATCTTCACGCGTCACGGCGCGACGGGCAACGTGTACGGCGTCACGGTCGCCGATCTGAAAGTGATCGCGAAGAGGATCGCGGGCAACCAGGCCCTCGCGTGCGAGTTGTACGACACCGGCAACTATGACGCGATGTATCTCGCGGGGCTCGTCGCCGACGGCGCACTGATGACGAAGCGACATCTCGATGGGTGGGCCAAGTCGGCGTGCTGGCCAGTGATCGCCGAGTACACCGTGCCCTGGGTCGCATCCGAGAGCCCTCACGCGCATAGCCTGGCGAAGAAGTGGATAGACGCGAAGCGGGAGCACGTCGCCGCGGCGGGCTGGAACACTTACGCGGGGATCGTGATCACAACGCCAGACGACAAGCTGGACCTGGCCGAGATCAGGTCGCTGCTGAAGCGGATCGAAGCACACATTGCCACGGCTCCGAACCGCGTGCGCTATACGATGAACGGTTTCGTCATCGCCGTCGGCGCGTATGTCACGCCCCTCGCCAGGGCGGCAAAGGCCACCGCCAGGACGGTCGGCAAGGTCGAAGTGGAGATGCACGGTACCGGTTGCAAGGTGCCGTCGGCTCTCGACTACATCGCGAAGATCGAGAACCGCGGCCGCGCTGGCAAGAAGCGAAAGACGATTCGCTGCTGAGGTGCGCCGCGTCCTCCCCCTGGCTAGTCCTCACCCCACCCGTCTTCGCATCGGGCCACCGTCGTCATCCCGCCGAGTTGCAGGCTAGAGCACCGTGGTGTTCACGACGAAGGCTTCTGGGTTGCATTGATGGGTGCGGACGCTTCCCTCCTGATCGACCTCCACGATGCGATAACCACGATAGTTGGTGCCCCAATTCCCGCCGATGTGTCCGTCGAAGAGATAGGCTCGTTCCTTGCTGTAGATGACGCCGTCGACATCATGGTCATGGCCGTGGAAGACCGCCCCGACATTCGGCGTCGCCTCGAGGAGAGATGACACCTCCAGGCAGTCGATCCCATGCTGCGTCACCGCACGCTGGCTGATGTGGAAGAAGGCGAAGACGTGCCGCTTCTCCCGGTAGTGGGACAACCGTTCTTCGAGCCAGTCGATGGACACACAGAGATAGTCGCCGTCGATATTCGACGTGGTTCCGAGCAAGAACGCACAGTCCCCGTGTTCGAAGTCATGGTTCTCGCCGTATCCCCACTCCTTCTCCCAGTCCTCTGCCGTGGTCATGTCGTGGTTGCCCTTGGTGACGAAGTAGGGCACGTCGAGCCGCTCGTAGTACTCGCGCACCTGCGGTAGAAACTGGGGCTCGTTGTGAATCAGGTCGCCATTGAACACGACGAAGTCGAGGCCCTTGCCGCGGTACTCTTCATTGAGCCACTCCATCATTTCTGCGTGGAACTTCTCGTAATTCGTGTCCGCCTGACCGAAATGGCCATCCGACGCCACGGCGAATCGGAGAGGCGTTGCGCGTTGCGCCTGTACTCCCGGACCAGATTGACCGGCCAGCATGACCGGTGACGCGCACACCGCCGTCGAGACCGTCCTCAGGAAGGTTCGCCTGTCGATGCTTCGTGCCATGACCCATAGGAATAGCAGAGATCGACCGGCGGTGAAAGATCTTCCGTCGAGGCCGGCTCCGCGCGTGCTTCGGAGCATGGTGTGGCAAAATACATATCCTATGACCAGTGGACAGACGCGAACACTGCTCGCTACAGCCGCCATGCTCACCGTCGGCCTGTCACCCCAGGTGGTGTCCGGCCAACAGGCGCCACCCAGCCAGGAGGTCACCCCTCCGACAGATCCCACGCCGAGCCAGGAGATCACCCCGCCGGCAGTGCCCTCGGCAGACCAGGTCGTGACGCCGCCGGCCGCCCCGACGCCGAGCCAGGAGGCTGCGCCGCTCGTGGAGCTGGTCAACGAATATGTGGAGCGCGGCGTCGGCCCGCGCGATTTCCCGGTGACCCTCAGAATCGACTTCTTCAAGGGCGCGTTGTTGCAGGGCTACGCGCCGTACACGGTCAGCCTCGACTCGTCCGAGCTGGACGCCGCCTCGGTGATGTTCTACCTGCGGATCGTCGAGCGCGGGCCGGCGCAGGCAGAGGGCATCACGATCGCACTGACCGAGCCACCACCCAGTCCGACGGTCGCGCCTGCCGTGGTATTCGAGGACCTACTCTTCGCCGACGTGCCAACACCAGGGAGCGGCGAACCCATGCGGATCAGTCGCGCCTTCGCCCTGGATCCGGGCGACTACGATGTCTATATCGCGCTGCAAGAGCGAGGCACGACGGCGGGCGCCCGGACGTCGGTCCTCCAGCAACCGATCAGCGTGCCCGACTTCTTCGCCGAGACCCTCTCGATGAGCAGCGTGATGCAGATCGAGCGAATGGGTGTGCGCCCGGCGCCGCTGACGGCGACCGCGCTCCTCGAACGACCCTACACGCTCGGTACGATGGAAATCGTCCCCGCCTGGCGATCGACTTACACGACGTCGGATACGCTCTCGATCCTGTTCATCATCTACGGCCCGTCGAACGCCGCGGACACGAATAGACCGAACGTGACGGTCGACTACGACTTCTACCGGACGAGTGACGGATCGGCGACCTTCTTCAACAGCACGCCGAGGATGACGTTCAACGCCGAGACGCTGCCGGTCGGATTCGACCTGGCGCTCGGACACCAACTGGTCGCCGAACGCTCGGTCCCGCTTCAGGCGTTTCCGGCGGGGAACTATCGCATCGACATCACGATATTCGACCGCGTGTCGGGACGATCGCTCGGGCGCCAGGTGTCCTTCTCAGTCGAGGCTCCGTAGCGGGCGGAGCGGCCTGGCCGTGACTCGTCGGCCAGCGATCCGGCGACGACGAGCAGCGCGAGAACTCTAGAACGTCAGGACATCAGGACCGGGAAACCAGGAGGCCAACGGCGGCGGCCCAGGAGGGACGCCGGTGAGGAACGGTCACGCTATTTCGACCGGACGACGGTGCGGTGGATCGGGGCGCGCCCGACCCACCGCCAGATCGATTGGTTCGGCTAGTTGGCGGTGCCCTGGCCGAGCACCTGCCGGAACACGCCCATCGCCTTCTGCATGTGCTCCATGGTGCCGAGTGAGATGCGGGCGTTCGTGTTCTCCATCGGCGGGAAGTCGCGTCCGACCCGCACGTCGTGCTCGGCGCACGCCGCCCGGAAGTCAGCGGCCGGGCGACCGATGGTCGGAAACACGAAGTTGGTCTGCGAGTCGGGCGCGTCGAAGCCCATCTCCTTGAACTGCGACAACGTCCAGTCGCGTATCCGCTTGTTCTCCTGGCGCTCCCAGTCCATGTGGGCCTGGTCCTTGAGAGCGGCGATACCCGCCACCGCCTGCAGCTCGTTGATGCTGCCGAGACCCCATGCCCGCCGAAGCTTCTGCATGGTCTCGGGCTGGCCGACTCCGTAGCCCATGCGCATGCCGGCCATGCCGTAGGCCTTCGAGAACGTCCGGGTCATGAAGACGTCGGGCAGGTCGAGCGCCAGCTGCGCGCCCGATCCGATCCCCGGCGCGGTCGAGTACTCGAAGTACGCCTCGTCGATCAGCACGGCGGTCTCGGGCGAGCGCTGCTTGATCTCGCGTACGGCGATCTCGATGTCGGCCAGCGTGTGGATGGTGGACGTCGGGTTGTTGGGGTTGCAGATGAAGACGAGGCCCGCGCCACTCGACGCCTCGACCATCGCGTCGAGGTCGAGGTAGAGGTCTGCGTTGACAGGGATGGAGTGGGTCTCCGACCGCATGTACGACGGGTAGCCTGCGACGAGCGGACGCGAGTCGGTGACGTACGCCATCTGGGCGGCGCGCAGAATGGCGCCCGAGCCGGTGGCGGTGATCACGTTCTCGGGCTCGGCGTCCCACATCTCCGCGATGGTCTCGGTGAACGCGCGCGCACTCGGCACCGGGTAGCCGAAGCCCAGGTCCTTGGAGGGGTGGCTGCGCAGCGCCTCGATCACCTTGGGGCTCGGGCCTCGCAGGTTCTCGTTGCTACTCAGCTTGATCGTGTCCGCGGTCATCGGCCGCCGCATCTGACGCGCCTGCTCCTCGGCGCCCAGCGCGAAGAGCTCCTCGTGGCCGTACCCGATGATGAACGACGTGGAGGCGATCCCGGCTCCGCCGATGCCGAGCCGACGGACGAATTCGCGACGTGACAGTGACATGTGGTCCTCCTAGAACCTCGTGAAAAAAACGAATCGGATAACAGTAGTCTCAGCGTGCAGCCGCGTCAAGCCGCGAGTCGACCCCTCCGTGGAGAACGGCCCCCAGCGGCACCAAGCTCGGGTTCTCCACTGCATGCTCTACGGCGTGTCCGTCAATCACGCGGGGAACAGACCCGTGACATCTTTTCGAAAGACGTCTAGCTGACGACCAGATCAACCCGTCCTCCTACCTATGCGTTCGACAGTCTTCAGACGTCGGCCGTGCTCACCGCGGAGAAGATTCTGTTCCAGGATGCGATACTTGGTTCTCTCACTTCGTGATGTGCCCAGCGGAAACCCCTTGTTGCGAGGCTAGCATGCGAACGAATCGGTCAAGGCGCGCTTCGGTTTTCTCCACTCGGCCAATGCGATGGCTGGTGACGGCCAGTGCCGGTGGCGTGGCCCTGGCCGTGGTCTTGGTGGGCGGCATGATGCTGGTTCGCGCCCAGGCGTCGCCCCCCACGGGCATCGTCCTCGTGCTGGACGCCCCGGCCTCCGGGGCCACGGTCGTCGTCCCGTTCGTCGTGAGCGGGGCGGCTGCCGATGGCGAGATCGGGACGGCGTTCGGGAACGCGGGCATCGCCTCGGTCACGGTCGATGCGAGCGACGGCGGCTCCGTCGCACGGCTCGGCAGCGCGGTCTTGGGTGTGCCCGACGCCCGGGGTGATCCGTTCGGTCCAGCCTTCGAGAACGTGGGCTGGGCCTTCACGGCGACGGCACCGCTGGTGCCTGGCACCTACACGTCGATCGTAACGGCCACGAGTCTGGCGGGTCCATCCGGGGTGACGAACACGACCCAGCTGACGCGCAGCATCACGATCGGCGGTGGAGGCGCACCGCCCACCCCGTCTCCGCCGCCTCCAGGTTCGCCGACCACGCTGGGCGAGCTCGCGTGCCTGGCAGGCCAGGTGCCGCAGTGGTCCGGGACGCAATGGGTATGTGCCTCGGCAGGCGTCGGTCCGCCGGGGCCGAAGGGTGAGCCGGGGGCGATGGGCACTCCCGGTGCCGACTTCTCCGCCGTGGCTGGAAGCGTCGTCCTCATGGACAATAATGCCGCCTGCCCCGACTCCCACCCGAATGACCACGGCCTGCTTCAGGGCAGTGGCGGCAACAGACCCGTGGATGACGACCTCGGTCACATCCTCAAGGTGTGTGTGAAGTAGGCGTGCGCCGGACGGTCGATCATCGGGTCAGAACGCCGTCGGTACCGTCGAGTTCGATGCCGGATTCGCCGCCGGGCAGGGCGCTGGCGTGTTGAACGCTTTGCCGGTCATTGCCCCTGTATACTAGTGGCGTCGGTCCAAACGAAGGGAGCCTCTCATCGCCTTGGACCGCCGTGAATTTCTCACTGGGACTCCAGTATTCTCGCTAGTGCGCTCGCGCTGACCCAGGGCAGCGGTCGGCTCGCTGCCACGTCGGACTTCGCTACCGACAACGACGACACATCGACGCCTTGCTCAACGCGTGCTGATTGCCCCTTGTCGCCGTCCACGTGCTGCCGCAGCGTTCACCATGACGACATCGTCCGTTATCGACTTGATCGGCGCGACGCCCCTCGTGCGGCTGAGCCGCTTCGAGGAGCGTCTGCCGAACGTCGAGTTGTACGCCAAGCTCGAGTGGACGAATCCAGGGGGGTCGGTGAAGGATCGCGCCGCTCGGCGCATCATCCTCGAGGCCGAGGCGTCTGGCGGACTTCGTGCTGGCGTGACCCTGCTGGATGCCACATCCGGCAACACGGGCATCGCCTACGCCATGATCGGGGCGGCGCAAGGCCATGCGGTGACGCTCTGCGTGCCCGAGAACGTGTCCCCCGAGCGGAAGCGCATTCTCCACGCATACGGCGCCACGGTCGTCATGACCAGCCCACTCGAGGGCTCGGACGGCGCCATCCGTGAGGCGCGCCGGCTGGCCGCGAGCCAGCCGGCGCGGTATTTCTACGCAGACCAGTACAGTAATGATGCGAACTGGCTCGCGCACTACGAGACGACCGGGCCAGAGATCTTCGAGCAGACGGACGGGCGCATCACACATCTGGTGGCAGGTTTGGGAACGAGCGGCACGTTCGTCGGGACGGGCCGACGGCTCCGGGAACTCAAGCCAAGCGTCCGCCTCGTGTCAGTCCAGCCCTCGACCGCGTTCCATGGCCTCGACGGCCTGAAGCATATGGCCTCGGCCATCGTTCCGGGGATCTACGATCCGACACTGGCCGACGAGGACCTCGGCATCGACACGGAGGAGGCCCACCTGATATCGCGGCGCCTCAGTCGGAAGGAGGGCCTGCTGGCCGGAATCTCGAGCGGCGCCGCCCTGGCGGCCGCCCTGCAGATCGCCCGAGGGGCGCCGGATGCCGTGGTGGTCTGCATCTTTCCGGACAGTGGCGACCGGTATCTCTCCAGCGCCCTCTGGCGGGAGCCCGACGAATGACGCGACCAGGCGAGCACCAAACATGAACGAGATCGTGCTGCTACCGGACGTGAAGGACGCGATCCGACGTCACGGCTCCGCGGAGTACCCCCACGAGTGCTGCGGGGCACTCATCGGCCACGGCGATCGGGTGACCGAGGCTTTTGCCCTCCCTAACACGACCGACGAAGGCCCGAGACGGCGATTCCTCGTGCGACCGCTCGACTACCGCGAGGCAGAACAGCGAGCCGCGGCGAGCGCCGCGGAGTTGCTTGGCTTCTACCACTCCCACCCAGACCACCCGGCCGAGCCATCGCAGTACGATCTCGACCACGCGTGGCCGTCGTTCTCCTACGTGATCGTGAGCGTGGCCGGAGGTGAGCCGGGTGACGTTCGGGCGTGGCGACTGCGGGCGGATCGGTCGGGATTCGACGAGGAGACCGTTCGCGTCGAGTCGTGACGCGCGGATCAGCGCCCAACCATGATTCCCACTCTCGTCTGTGCCTCCCACTCCCCGTTGATGTACTGCGCGGCGCGCGAGCCCGAGCGCCACGGCGACATCGAGCGCGCGTTCTCCGAGCGCGCCGAGGCGGTGCGCCGCTTCGCGCCTGACGTGGTGTTCGTGTTCGGGCCGGATCACTACAACGGCTTCTTCATGAAGCTCATGCCGCCATTCTGCGTCGGCACCGCCGGTCGATCCGTGCCCGACATCGGCGGCTTCGAGGGGGTGTTCGACGTGCCGGCCGAGATGGCGCTCGGCTGCGTGCGCCACGTCCGTGAGGCCGGCGTCGACGTGGCGGTGTCCTACGACATGACCATGGACCACGGATTCTCGCAGCCGATGCACCGCGTGCTCGGCGCCATGGACACGTTTCCCGTCGTACCCATATTCATCAACGCGGTCGCCAATCCTTACGTGCCCTTCAGGCGCTCTCGCCTGCTGGGCGAGGCAGTGGGCACCTTCACCAAGAGCCTCGGCGATGCGCGGGTCCTGTTCCTCGCCTCAGGCGGCATGTCGCACAATCCGCTCCGCTACTATCCGACGTTCGGCACGGGCGAGGAGCGCGTCACCGAGTACCAGCTTCGAGGCGGAGTGGGTGGCGACGGCCTCACACGCGAGGAGTGGTTCGAGCGGCTCGAGACAATGCACCGTGAGGGTGCGCACATGCTGGTGGATGGACGCCGGACCAAAGCCGACATCAAGCTGAACGCGGTCGCCGACCAGGAGTTCCTCGATCTCCTGGTCTCCGGAAATCTCGAGGCCATGGACGACTGGGTTCCCGAACGCAAGGTCGAGGAGGCTGGTATCGGCTTCCTCGAACTGCACACCTGGCTGGCCGCGGCCGCCGCGAACAAGGCAGCGGGTGGTTCCACGCCGATGGTCGACATCTACGCCGAGACGCTGGAGTACGGGATCGCCCTGGGCGTCGTTCACGCCGGAGGTGTGTGAGGCAAGGCTCAGGGAACGGGGAACGGGGAACAGGGCCCGGGGCGTAGGACGGGGAACAGGGAACGGGGAACAGAGGCATGACCATGTGGCGATTGTCGAGTGTGCTAGCGGCGGGCCTGCTCTGGGCCTGCTCGAACGGCTCTCCCGACGTCCGGCGGAGTCCATTCGACACCGGCTCGACGAGCCTGACGCGCCCGAACATCGTCCTGATCGGCGCTGACGACCTGGGCTATGGCGACCTCGGCGCCTTCGGAGGCGAGATCGAGACGCCGCATCTCGACGCGCTCGCCCAGTCGGGTGCGCGTTTCACCAGGTTCTACACGCAGGTGTCCTGCTCGCCGACACGGTCGCTGCTCATGACCGGGGTGGACAATCATCTGAACGGCCTGGGCACGATGGCCGAAGATCACATGCCGCATCACGATGGCCTGCCGGGGTACCTCGGGTACCTCAATGATGAGGTCGTCACGGTCGCCCGGCTGCTGCAGGACGCGGGCTATCACACGTACATGAGTGGCAAGTGGCACCTGGGTGCGACCCCGGAGCAGGATCCCTTCCGGCGCGGGTTCGAGCGGACGTATACCATCGTGGACGGTGGCGGCAACCACTTCAACGGCAACGGCAACAACGCGCGAAAACCGCGAGCCCGTTACACTCAGAACGGTGAGGTCACCGAGCGGCCCGAGGGTGAGTACTCGAGCGACTTGTTCGCCGAGACCCTGATCGAGGCGATCGAGAGTGGCCACGGCGACGGGCGACCGTTCTTCGCCTTCCTCGCCTTCACCGCTCCGCACTTCCCTCTCCAGGCGCCGGCGGCGCTGATCGACAAGTATGCCGACCGCTATGTCGATGGCTGGGACGTCACGCGTCAGCGCCGATTCGAGCGCATGCAGGCGATGGGCCTCGCTCCGCAGGACATGGACCTGCCGCCGAGGATCGCGGAGGTGCCCGACTGGGACAGCCTGACGGACCAGGAACGGCAGGTCGAGTCCAAGAAGATGGCCATCTACGCGGCGATGGTCGACAATCTCGATACGAACGTCGGCCGAATCTTGGACACGCTCGAGGATCTCGGCGAGTCGGACAACACGCTCGTCGTCTTCCTCTCCGACAACGGCACCGATCCCTACGATCGCAGCAGGCGGCCGATCTTCGCGCCCTACCTGGCGGACGGCTACGACAACCGTGTCGCCAACCTTGGCACCGCCGACTCCTACATCTTCTACGGCCTCGGCTGGGCGCAGGTGGGCTCGGTCCATCACCGCCACTACAAGTTCCTGCCGTCGGAGGGCGGCATGCACGCGCCAATGATTGCCCGCTACCCTGGCGTCCTCACGCCTGGCGTCGATCGGGACGCGTTCACCAGCGCGCTCGACATCGTCCCGACGTTTCTCGACGTTGCAGGCGTCGAGCATCCCGCGCCCACATACGAGGGGCGAGACATCCACGCCATGCGAGGCCGCTCACTGCTCCCGTACATCGAGGACAGCCGGAACGTGCCGTACGGCGACGAGGAGCCCGTCGCGTTCGAGATCTTCGGGCACGGAGTCGTTTTCATGGGTCCCTGGAAGGCGGTGCGCCTACGCGCGCCGTGGGACGAGAACGCGTGGCGCCTGTACGACCTCAGGACCGATCCCGGCGAGCAGCACGACCTGGCGGGGGAGCAACCCGATCGACTGGCGCGCCTGGTCGATGCCTACGAGGACTTCGCCGAAGCGAATGGCGTGATCGATGAGCCGTCCGACGTGACGGCCTATCCGTACAGGCCCGGCCATCTGGGCGACCTCGTCCCGGAACGATGACCGCGCTGGGCTCTCGGCTTGGGGCTCGGGCGGCGATCACGCGAGCGGGTCAGGATCAACCGAAGGTTGTCGTGCGGGGAGGGCACCCGCGCGATGCGCGAGCCGCAGGGCGTCCTCGAGCCAGGCCAGTCGCTGCGCCGGGGTCGCGGCACACGTGGCATCGAGCAGCGCCTGCCGGTTCGCATCCCAGGTCACGTCCCATCGACGCCCCGGCCCGTCGACACGGTCAGGCATCAGCCGCGCCTCGTCTACGGAGAATTCTCTCGAGCTGCTCGATGTCGTCGAGATCCTGTGGCCGTCCGGCCTGCCGTTTGAGTTCGATGAGGTCGGGAATTGCTGCGATTCGAACCGCCGTAGTCTCCAGCTCGACAGTCTCTGCACGCGACCAGAGGCCCTCGAATTCGATGGGATGTTCGACGAACATGTCAACGACACGCATGGGATTCTTCCGATCGACCATCGAGAACACCCGCATCCCCTTCTCAGCAGTCCAGGTTCGACGAACGGAGGAATCCGCGAAGTCGACGGCGTGCACCGGCGCCCTCGGCTCGAATCCGAGTCGCTGCAGGGCAAGGATGAAGGTTCGCGCGCGCTCGGGTTGGAGATCGACGACCATGTCGACATCGGCCGTGAGCCGCGCGTAGCCGTGTAGCACCGTGGCCAGCCCGCCCACCACCACGTAGCGAACTCCGGTCTCGTTGAGCGCCGCAAACAGCGGCTCGAAGAGGCTCACCAGAGCATTATAGGCGAGGCTCACGGGCCTCAAGCCCGACACGGCACCTGCGACAGCTGTGCCTAACTTCCTGGCACCCTCCGACCGAAAACAAGGGTAGTGCGGTCTCGACACCACGGCATGTCGAGGTGTGTGCCGCCCTGGGCCAGGCACCGAGATGACGAAAGACATCAGTCTCCTGCTGCTCGCGCTGTTGGCGACGGCGGGGTGCGACGACACGCGGCGGCTCGCGCCGCTCGGACCGACCGAACCGGGTGTCTCGAGTCCCGCGCTCGCCCGGCAGGTCACGCAGCAGTGGTCACCCTACGTGGGGGTTCACGTCACGGGTGAGGCGTTGAGCGCCTACCAGGACGCGCTGGTCAAGCTGCTGCGATCGGGCAGACTCAAAGGCGTTCGAGTCGAAATCCGCAAAGGGGGGCTCGAAGCCGGCGCACCGATCATCAAGGGGATCGGCGCACTTGGCGTCGACCTGCTGGGCCTCATCAGCAACGAGTATCTGTTCGACGCGGACATCGAACAGCAGATCGACCGCATCTTCGCCGTCTACCCCGAGATCCGGTACTTCCAGGTTGGCAACGAGATCACGACCATACTGCCGTCCTCCGGGCCCACCATGACCATCACGCGGTACATGGAGGTCTTCCAGCGAATCTACGACCATCGTCCAGGATCGTCATCCGGGACGCGCCATCCTGTTGACGCAATCTACGCTCGGCTCGGGCCTGCACGGCCCGACGGAGCTGGAGACGATGGCGACGCTGGGCCTGGCGGCACTGGACCCCGAAAAGGTCATCATCGCGATCAACGACTACGACCCGCATGAGGCCATCAACTATGTGGGTCTCCTCGGCCACACCTTGCGAGCGTTCAGGGTCTGGGTCACGGAATCCGGCGCACCCGATCCGGACGCGCAGGCCTCCTTCGTCCAGTCCGGCTACCCGTTACTACGCAACTACCTGAGGGCCGAGCGAATCTACTGGTACGTCATGTGGGGCGGCGACTCCGGGAACGACACCGACTTCAGCCTGATCAAGCAGCCTGGCAGCTATCCCAGCTACTGGACGAGCCCTCTCTTCGACATCCTGACAGGATCCAACTAGGACAACCATATGACCTTGCGACCGCTCGCCGTCATGTTGCTGTTGTTGTTCGCGCTCCCGGCGACCGTTGTCGCCCAGGACTATCCGCCCATGGAGAGGCCAGTGGGCAGCGACGGCGGCACGTACATCAAGATGGGGCTCGCACACTGGCAAGGCGACATCTTCAACCGCCAGAGCCTCACGCAGTGGAACGGGGATCTGTTCGGCTCCGAGTACAACCTCACCAGCGCGAAACTTCAGGTCGAGCACTACTTCGACGGTCCCCGACTACTGCTGTCGGGCTGGGCCGTCGGCTACAGGAAGGATGCGCTCCGGTATGTGGATTCCGGCCACATGTTCCATGCCGGCGCCTTCCGCACCGTGGATTTCCAGCTGTTCGCCATCAAGGCCGGCGGCGGCGCGGAATGGGGCGTGCCGTCGCTCAACTTCGACACGACGCAGTTCGACTATCGCGTCGATGGCGCCATCAGGTACAACCATGTCTATCCGGTCAAGAACGTCGACATCCCGCTCATCGGGACGAGGAATGACGGCGCGTTGTATCCCTTCGCCGAGATCAGCATCGTCCAGCGTCCGGGACGATTCCTCCTCGAGGGCGGCATGCGCATCAATGTCGTCGGTTTTCAGTTCGACGACTACGAAGTCGACGTCACGGATCAGATCATCCATCGCTTCAGCGACCGGAAGGTGCTGATGCCGTACGTCTTCGTCAACGTCGGGATCCGAGTGTTCTAGGGACGACCTTCCGCGCTGGGCTTCGGCTCTGGGCGTTCGAATCTAGAAGCCGTTTCACAACCCTGCCGCGCACCGGCCGTGCTCATTCCATGATCCTTGCGCGGGGTCCTTCCCTCCGTCCTCATTGGATCTGCACGAGAACCTCGTTGGAGGTCGCGCTCACTCCGTTCGCATTGCGGGACCTGACGCGGATGAAATAGGTCCCCACGCCGACGTCCTGGGCCACGAAGACGGTCCCGGACGAGCCCGTGTCGACGTTGGCCAGATTCGTTCCACTCGGCGATGACCCGGCCTCGATCACGTACGACGTCGCCGCGCAACCCACTGAGGAATTCCACGCGAGAGTCACCGTGCGGCCGGCCGCCGTGCTGGTCAAGTTGGTCGGCGACGTGGGCGCGGTCTGGCAGGCGCTCCCGGCGCCCGGCAGCGAGATGAACACCTCGTTCGAGCGGGGTCCCTGCCCTGCGGCGTTCACGCCTCGAATCGCGACGACATAGCTCCCTGCGGGCCCGGTCGCCTCCAAGCTCGTCACGTTGCCAACCGGCAGGAGTGCCAGGTCGGCAAGCCCCGAACCGGACCCCACCTCCAGGACGAACGACGAGGCGATCGCGCGGTCGACCGGTGCGAAGATCGCTGACGGAGGCAACCAACTGAAGAGGACGTCGAACCCATCGACCGTCGCGATCAGGGCCGTCGGCGCGCCGGGCAGATTGGCGGGTCCCGGTGACGGATCAGGCGTCGGCGTCGGCGGCACCGCCGGTGGCGGCGTCGGAGCAAGTGGCCCACTCGGGGCAGGCAGAGGCGAGTTCTTGAGCTTGTCGACCAGCTCCCTCAGGGCCGTTTCGAATCCGGTGTCCTTGATGAAGAACGGCGGCACGTTAGTGTCCCAGAACACCGGAACGATCACGCTCGGCCGAGTGTCCTCGAGAACGGCCATGTCCTCGCGGTAGATCGTCGGATCGGATGTCGCCGGCACAGCCGCGTTGTATTCGAACAGGCCCCACCGGACATTCCGCTCGGCGATGGCGGGCGCGACGTTGCGAAGCGTCGGTAACAAGTTGCCCCCGGCCACGACGTTGAACGCCGTCACACCGAGGGATCCGTACGGCGTCACGTCGGCCGTCCAGTGCGGGCTCGCCGACGTGTGGAGCCGATAGTTCGGATTCGTGGGTGACCCACCGAACAAGTAGTCGGCGGGTATCTGGTCGGCGTAGAAGCGGGGAACCGGCACCGTCTTGCCCGTCGTCGGATCCTCGGAGGTCGTCATCCACTCGGCAAACTCGAGGTTGTAGCGCCAGATCATGACTTGACGAAACAGTGTCCAGACATCGCCGAAGGCCGTGTCGACCGCCAGCGACCGGGGCGCATCGAACCGCAGCGCGCCACTGTCAGGAAACTCATCGAAGCCAGGGTCGTCGTAGATCGAATCCGGTATGGATCGAGGATCCGGCCTGATGCTGTCGCCCAGACTCCAGTTGAAGTACCGCAAGTCCCATGAATCGAACGCCGTGCCGAAATCACCGTTCAGCGTGTGGCCATCGCCGTTGGTGTCCACGGCCGGTGAGGCATCGCCGGCATACCGCTGCCCCAGCTCGTAGCCTTGCCCGGCGAACTGTTCGCCAGGCGCATACAGACCATCGTGCCGGAGCCAATCCCTGAACTCGGCGACGGCGAAAGGAGAATAATCCGCCAGCCGTGAGGTCGCCGGAGTGAGGTTGGGCTTGACGATCAAGGACTCTTCGAACGACAGCTCGACTTCGGCGTCGCCGGTGACAGCCACGAGCGTGTCCGGGAACATCTCCATGCGATTCGCAATCACGCGACCGAGCGCGCGAACGTAGGCTTCCCGCACCCGGCGCTGATACCGAGCGTACCTCGAATGCGTCCACCACCCTCGGGCTATGCTGTTGTCCGAGTGCCATTGCGACACACGCCGATCGCTCTGCTCGGAAACCAGCTGGGCGATGTCGTAGTGGGACCGGATCGCGGTCAGGAACGACAGACAGATGGGGATGTTGAACTTCCGAGCTCGAGCGATCAACCCGTCGATCTGGGCCACCAGTGGTGCCATCGAGGCCGCGGCCGCCGACTCGTTCGGCGTGTAGTCGTCCATGAAGAAGTTGACGAAGATCGTGAACCCTACACGAACGTAATCACCCTCACCGATGCGGCTCCGGAGCTGGGCAACCTCGGCAGAAAACTGGGCGTCGGTGGCGCTCTGATACCCGAAGAAGTGCGGCAGCACGAACGTGATCTCTTCGTGCCGTTGGGCCGCCGCAGGCCGGACGTCGAGCCCTGAGAGAACGCACACCGTGAGTAGTGCGATGACGACGGATGTGAGCCTGGAATGTCGAGTTCTTGAGTCCATACGACGGAGTGCGGCAGGCGCTGGCGTCGGTGAGACGCGCTCGAGCGCTGTGGGACGCTCGTCTGAAATCTTGCACTGCATCATGCCGGCGTCAGGCGGCAGGGTCAAGTTGACGGAGCAGGAGCTAAATAGGTCAATCGACTGACATGTCCAGCGTCGCCGACGCCACGCCGGGCCGCTTCGCGCCTGCGAAGCATCGTCAAGCTGTTCGACCCGCATGCCCCACGCTTCCCCTTTCCCAGACATGTGATGGTCCGCCGCTCGTGGCCGGGTCTCGCGCCATCACACCCCGGCTGACCACCTAGCAAACCTTGCGCCAGGCGAACACGTTCGATTACGCTTCGGCCTAAAGACTGAATTGAAACACGTTAGGTGGATGCGAGTCGGCTCGAATCCATCTCCCAAGAGCAACGCGAGTGACAGAATCGGGGACACCGACTACGCTCAAGCGACAGCAGGCTTGCGTCGGGACCCCGACGCCGCTGCGATGGACCGGTAACCCGAGTATTCAATTCCTGATCGTGCTGGTCGTGGCACCTGTCGCGGCAATCGCCGGGGCGTCCGTGGGTTCCGGGTCGTCGTGGGAAGCCGCCGGATGGCTCATGACCTGCTCGGCATGGGCCGGATTCGGCTTCCGAAGCCTGCGTCACGAACGGCGGCGACAGCCGAGCGGCTCGGGATGGGCCTCGACCCTGCGTGGAGGCGCGCTGGCGCGTTACATGATCGGTGTGATGACCCTCGTGATCATCACGACCGGGGCCGCAGTCGTCTTTCTTTGGCTCCTCATCTCCCGGCTGATGGGCTGGTCGTGACGAGCCTGCCAACCGAGGGATCTCGATGGTGGGTCGCAGGTTCGGAGATCCTTGACAGACCGACCGGGCGGGAGTACACACAGAGGCGCTTCGCCGGATTCATCTGTCCCGGCGACCCTCGCGGAGAGCGGGTAGGGCGTTCTCGCCTCCAGCGCGTTCCCAACTCTAGTCGTGGAGGACACCCAGGATGGCAGCCTATACATGTGACAAATGCGGCATGAGCGTGGGCACGATGACCTGCGGACAGTGCGGCAAAGAGCTCGACCACGACACGCTCACGCTGGACGACGGCCGATCGGTGCACGTCTCGAAGTGTCCGGACGGCCATGGCAAGGTGAAGTCACCTCAGTGCTGCGGCCAGGATATGACCTGCTCCCCGTGACCGGCGTGGCGTCGGCCCGGCCGACGCCTGCGCCGGTCACAGGGAACGAACACGGAACGAACACGGAACGAACGCGGAACGACCAAGGTACGCTGCGAACGGACCTGGAAAGAACGACCGATAGACGCTCGGTCGCGGGTTAGCCGAGGCTCCTCGAACCGTGGGACCCTGGGACCTTCGGGCCCTGGGACCCCTGTGACCTTCTCCCCCCTGCGACAGCCCGCACGCGGATGACTCGGCTCCCGCTCACACCGACGTGGGCGATGAGAACGGCTGGACAGCCGACACACCTGCCGACCTCCGGATCACGCGGTCCGAATAGCTTGACCATGGTGGAACTATAATCGAGACCCTGTCCTCGCCACCCTGTTGCTGGAGGTTGGATGCCCGGCGTTTCGGCAGCCCTCGGTCGCCTCGTGCGAGCACGAGCCTGGGCGACCGTTCTAGGAACACTCGGTCTGGCCGCCCTCGCCTGCCTGGCGCTCGTACCGGTGTGCGCCGTCGGCGCGATCCTGTTCGTGTACGGCTACGACTTTCCGGACCCGGACGCGCTCGATGAACGACTGGCGCTCCTCCTGCTGATCGCGGCAGCACTCCTGGGCGCGCTGTCGCTCGTCTGGATAGTCATGCGGCGATTGCAACGCCGCCCAGTGGCGCTGCGAACGCTGTACAGCAGCCTTGTGTTGGCGACGCTCATCGGCGCGGCCGTCGGGTGTGCCGCCCTGCTGGTACATCGGGGCGTCGTATACATCCCGCACGCCGACTGGGCAGCCTTGTGGATATCGTGGTTGGCTTGGCTCGTCGCCTCGGGAGGCCTGCTGGGTTCTGCCGCTCGAGGTCGGGAACTGGGAACTCGCACCGAATCCCCGACCCGCGTCGTCGCCGGAGCACTGCTCGGGCTGGGCATCGGGTCTGCCGTGCTCGCCGCTCGGGTCGGGTTCTTTCCGTGCGAGGGTTTCGTTCGATCGATCCTGTGGACGTCGCTCGGGGCGTCCGCTTCCTGGCTCGTGGTGATGGTGCTGCCAGGGGTCATCGCCAGCCGGCGTGTCGTCTCTGTTGGAATCGTCACGCTTGCTGCGGGCCTGGCGTTCCTCCTCCAGCCCGGCGCCGCCGACCCATTGGGCGGCATGGTCGAGGCCGCAACAGCATCCAACTTCGCTCGGCTCGAGGTCTGCCTGCGGGGCAAGCTCCCTCCGGACACCATCGAGCCGTTAGGGCGCCTGGGGCGAGTCGACTTGCCGGTCGTCCAAGGGCTGCTCGCCGCCGACGATTGGTTCTTCAGAGCACAGGCCGTGCAGATGCTCTGGGTAGATCCCAAGCCACCGACCGTGGGCCCCGCGGTCTTTCGGGCCCTGGTCGACGAGCACCCGCATGTTCGAGAACCTGCCGCCCAGCTGCTCGGCTGGGTTGGCAATACGCTGGCGACGGCGGCTCTCGTGGACCTGCTCGACGACGCGTCCGAGGACGTGGCAGGGGCTGCGGGCTCGGCGCTCGGAAGCATCGGCGGAGCCGAGGCAGAAGCTGGGCTGCGACAGGCCTTGAACGACCGTCGACCTCGAGTTCGCCGGGCGGCGGTCGAGTCACTCGGTGTGCTCGCCCCGGCCACGGTGCTCTCACAGCTCCTGCAGGCCACCGCGGATCCTGACCCCGCAGTACGGGAATATGCCCTGGAAGCACTCGCAGCCGGGGAACGGGAGGAGGAGGCCGTCACGGTGGCGTTCGTGGAGGCCGTCGGAGATGTGAGCGCCGGTGTTCGACGAACCGCCGCGCGGGAGCTCAGTCGACGACGCGGGCCCGGTGTAGTCCGGGCGCTCGTACGAGCCGCCGGCGACGATGTGGGAGGCGTGCAAGAGGCCGCGGCGAACAGCCTCGATCAGTTGGATGACGTGACCACCACCCTCGCGGAGAGTCTGGTGGACGCTGACCCGATCGTCCGTCTGGGTGCGGCGCGCTTGTTCGCACGGACCGGCGCAGCGGGCGCCGTGCCACGACTCGCGGAGGCCGGGGTCGATGCCGATCCGCGCGTCCGACGCTGGGCCATTGAAGCACTCGGCACCGTGTCAGTACCTGAAGCCGCGGCGGCTGTCTCGGTGGCGCTCGACGATCCGGTCGGGAGCGTTCGGCGAGCCGCGATCCAGGCGCTGCCGCACGCCGTCGGTGCCGCCAGTATCCCGACTCTCGTGGGGCTGCTGGAGAGCGATGATGCCGACGACCACGCACCGGCAGCGTTGGCGCTCGGCGAGCTTGCCGGCCAGATCCCGCCACGAGCCCGACGGACTGTTGTCAACGCACTCGTCGCCATCGTCGAATCGGGAGGACCGAGCGGCAGGAGCGTCGACCGCGAATTCACGACTGCGGCCGCGAGCGCTCTCGGAGCCCTCGAGGATTCGGCCGCCCTCGCGCCGCTGACAAGGCTGCTCGAGGAAGCGGGTTCCAACTCCCGCCAACGCCGGTCGATGCGGAACGCGGTGGTCGCGGCCATCGTCGCCATCGGCGCCGGCTCGGATGAGATGACCCGTGACACCGCGGAACGCGAACTCCTGGCGGTCCTGGAGGATCCCATCATTGGTTCGGAGGCCGCCGAGGGGCTCGGCCGGATCGGCTCCGGCCTGGCGCTCGAACCGCTGCGCCTCGCGCTTCAGAGCGACAACCTGGCTCTCGCCAAGGCGACGCTGGACTCCCTCGCGAGACTCGACGGACCCTCACTTGTCGAGTCGTTGCATGCCATCGTGGACACGGGCCGCTTCGCGGCATGGTCCGGCAATCGTCAGCTGACGTCCAGCGCCGTCAGGCACCTTGTCGACATCGGCACAGCCGAGGCATTCGCACTGGTCGAGCGGATGGTGATCGCCGACGTCGACATCGTGAGCGACCTGCCCACCATCGAGCGTCTTGGCCGCGGCGGAGCCGCGGCCATACCGATTCTGCGGGCAGCGCTTGATCGCGAGGGTACGTTCTGGGACTTTCTACGAACTGCCGCCGCGCGCGCACTGGCGGCCATGCGCTCACCAGCGTCGCTCGCGCTGCTCTACGATCGGATCGGCCGAGGTAACCTCGAGGCCTTCAACGTCGTCCGCAAGGAGCTAGTCTGGCCGCGGTCGTGGGAAGGACTGGCGAATGGGGCCTCGGAGACGGGCGCCGCGATGATCACATACCTCGAAGCGCTGCAGGCGCGCGAGGTGAGGCAGCCCGAACGACAGGCCGCGCTGGCGACCGCCGCGCTCGAACGCGCGCCCACTGATCTTGGCGCACCATTCAGATTGCTCATCGGCTGGGTCAGGGTACATGCTCACCTTGCGCTGCATGACATTGAGGCTGCGCGAGCGGAAGCGACGGCGCTCGTTGCCCTGCGGGACCATGTGAGCCAACGGGATCGCCTCATCTACGCGGATGCACTTGCCGCGGAGACCAGCTACTGGCTGGGCAAGGCGGTGGCGGCCTCGGACGAACGGGACGATCTGCGCCAGGCCCAGACACACCAGGAGCTCGCGCTGGAGGATCTCAGGCGCATTCGACGAGGAGCCAGCGACAGCGAGTGGGAGTTCTACTGGCAGGAGGAGGCCGAGCGGCTCGAGGCGAGAATCCGCACCGAGCTCGGCCTGCTGCATCGAGCACTGAGCGGCCAGGAGCTTCGGGCCGCGGCCGAAGTTGGCGCCGGCCATCAGCCACGCACCGTCGTGGAGCTCGACGCCGACGGAGAGCGATACGCAACGCTGGCGCGCATCGCGCTTGCGGACGGCGATTACGAAACGGCGCAGCGGCGCCTCGAGGAGCTCGAGCTGCGACGGATGGCATTCCTGAGCCAGCGGCTGGAGATCAGATTCGCGAACGTCGATCGGCAGGACGTGCTCGAGGAGTTCGAGCAACGGACCGGTGATATCCATCTACTCGAAAATCGCCTGCAAGAGCTCGCGGCCCGATCCGGCCCAGCCGATGTTCCCGCGGACTCAGCCGACGTATCTGAGGTCGAGGCGGAGGGCATGCAGGCGGAGCTGCGCGCGAAGCGCCGGGCGCTCAACAGCTACGTGACACGCCTCAGACAGGAACGGCCGGAGATGGCGGCGCTGCTGAACGCCGATCCGGTGGACCTCGCGATGGTCCAGACTCGTTTGCCGGCGAACGTGGCGCTGCTGCAGTACCTGGCATTGCCCGAACGGTTGCTCACGTTCGTCATCCGGCGCACATCGCTCGACATCGTGGACACGCCCGTGTCACGAGAGACGCTGGCGTCGAAGGTCACGGCCTTTCGAACCGGGATCCAGTCGACGCGACCTGCTGACGACGTCACCACGCTGGCCGGCGAGTTGTACGACCTCGTCATGGGGGACATCGAGAGCACGGGACTCTTGGAAGGCGTCGAGACGCTCGGAATCGTCCCCAACGGCGTTCTCCATCAGCTGCCCTTCCCCGCCCTGCGAGCCGACTCCGACGACGAGCGACTCCTCGTCGAGCGATACGACCTGTTCAAGGTGAGCAGTGCCACGCTGCTGTGGTTGGCGCTCGAGCAGCGGGAGAGGCCCGCGGGATGGCCGGACATCGAGCTCCTAGCGCTGAGTAACCCGGCGGGTGACCTCCCTGGGGCGGACGCCGAGGTCGACGCCATCGCCGCACATTTCGAGCGGCGCGCGCTATTCTCGCAGGCCGACGCGCGCGAGGACGTGCTCGAGAATCTTCGACCGCAGCCTCGGATCCTCCACCTGGCCACACACGGCGTCCTGGACGCCTGGGATCCGACGCGGAGCTACCTGGTGATGGCCGACGACCAGCGGCTGACGCTCGGCGAGGCCTGGGGCCTGCCGCTCGAGCGCACGCTGCTGACGGTCCTGTCGGCCTGCGACACGGGGATCGGCGAAATCCTCGCTGGTGACGACGTCGTCAGCCTGGAGAGCGCTTTCCTCTACGCTGGCAGCTCGAGCGTCGTCGCCACGCTGTGGCCGGTGGACGACGAGGCGACGGCCGCGCTGATGCAGCGCTTCTACGCGAACCTGGCGTCCGGCATGGAGAAGGCGCGAGCGCTCGGAGAGGCGCAGCGCTGGATGTCGCAAGGGGACACGGAGCGGTGGCGCGATCCGTACTACTGGGCTGGCTTCTCGCTCCAAGGGGCGTGGAACTGAGGCCGATCGGCTCTGGGCTTTCGGGCCTGCGACCAACGACCGACGACCCAACACCAAGGACAACCACATGCAACTGAACCGACGACAGTTCTTCAGGACGACACTCGGGATCGGGTCGATTGCGGCTACCACGGCCGTGGGAGCTGGGGGCTCGACACAGGTTCCGGCACCTGCGGGCCAGGCGCCCGACATCTCGAGGGCGCGCGCGGATTTTCCGTGGCTCGGTCGACAGGTATGGCTGAGCGGGGCCGACTACCATCCGATGGGTATCCACTCCTTCCAGGCCTACGAGCGGTACCTGGGATGGCGCACGGAGGGACCCGGCGAAGACCGATCCCGGTTCACGAGCGAGCAGCAGGCTGAAACGCGGCAGCTGTTCGGCCAGCTAATCAACGCCCGACCGTCGGAGATCGCGTTCGTCAACAGTACGACCGACGCCGAGAATCTCGTCGTGGCAGGCCTCGACCTCGCGGGACAGGGCGGCAACGTGGTCATCGACGACCTGCACTACCAGGCGTCGAAGTTCATGTACCGGATGCTGGAGCGCGAGCAGAAGATCGACGTACGCGTGATTCCACATCGGGACTGGACGATTCACGTGTCCGACATGGAGCGCGCCATCGATCGTGACACACGGCTCGTGTCGCTAGCGCTGGTGTCCAACATCAACGGCTACTTGCACGACGTCAGCGCCATCAGCCGGATCGCTCACGATCGGGGCGCCATCGTCTACGCCGACATCATCCAGGCGGCTGGGGCCGTGCCGATCGACGTCGAGGCCATGGGGATCGATGCGGCCGGCTGCGGCGCGTACAAGTGGCTGATGGGTGACTTCGGGTTCGGGTTCCTCTACGTCAAGCAGGATCTCCAGGGGACGGTCGTCCAACGGTCGCGATACGGTGTGCGGCAGTACTCCGCCGCGAACCAGTCGGACACGCAGTTCGAACTGCGCCCGGGCGCGGCGATGTTCGAGACCGGCAGCTTCGCGTACGGCGCCGGCGTCGCCACCCATGCCGCACTCCAGTACATCAACGCACTCGGCGTGGACACCATCAGGGCACACGCCAAGCCGCTGACCGATCGCCTCCAGGACGACTTGCCTGGGCTCGGCTACCCGCCGATCACGCCTCGGGACAACCCGACCCCGATCGTGAGCTTCCTGACGCCGGAACCCGAGACGATGCAGGCAAAGCTCGACGCGGCATTCGGCGAGTACGTCGTGGCTCCGCGGCGCTGGGAGTTCACCGATGTGGAGGGAAACGTCCAGATCGTGCGCGGACTTCGGATCTCACCGTCGGTGTACAACACCATGGAAGACGTCGAGCGGCTGCTCGAAGCGCTGGCGTAGCAGCTCGCGTTCGGCGACGTATCGAGCGGACACCCAGCATCCGGATCAGCATTTGGAGGACTTCACATGCGCACACACATTCTTTTGACGATGGTCGCGTGCCTTCTGGCACTTGGTCTCACCACCGAGACGTCGAACACGTCTGCTCAGGCGCAGGCCGCGGCCGACGACGACGACGTGGCGACGCTCGTGGCACGCCTGAGCCTCGACGAGTACAAGGCGACGCTGAAAGGCCTGACGGGATTCGGTGATCGGCGGCAAGGGACGAAGCGGAATCGCGATGCGATCGATTGGATCGAGGCGCAACTGAAAGCCGTCGGGTGCACGACCACCGAACGGATCGACTACGTGTTCGATCCGCCGCCGCGCGAACGCCGCGGTCGGCGGGCCGCCGGCGAGCTCAATCCAACGGAGGGTACGCCAACCGGCGGCCGGATCGGGCGGAACGGATCCGGTCCGGGCGGCAGCTCGATCTTCGGCTACCGCCGGCGCACGGGCGTGAACACCGATCCGATGGCGCAGCCGGACGAGGTCCTCCGCGAGCTCAACAGCGAGCCGGCAACGAACGGTCCGCGGCAGGAGGTGTATTGCACGAAGATCGGAACGACTCGTCCGGACGAAATGTACATCATCGGCGCGCACATGGACGGGCACGGCTGGGGCGAGGCCGCGACCGACGACGGCTCCGGCACGGCGCTCGTCATCGAGCTGGCACGCATCTTCAACGCGCCGGACGTCGAGACCCAGCGATCGATCCGATTCGCGCTATGGAACAACGAAGAAACCGGACTCAACGGGAGCCGCGCCTACGTCGAGCAACGCCAGGCGCGACAGGGTCAGGAGGACCCGCCGGGGTCCGGTCGCTATCCGGAGCCAACCTGGCTCGGCATGGTCCAGCACGACATGATGATGTTCGATCATGGCGCCCCTCGGGCTGACGGTACCGTGAGCCGGGATCAACGGCCGGAGGCGGACGTGAACATCGAGTTCCAATCGACCGCGGAGCTGGTCGACGAAGCGCGAGAGTTCGCCTTCTTCTTCAAGGCGGCGAACGACGCGTACGCGACCGACTATCCGGCCACCGTCGGACCCCACATGACCAACACCGACTCGACGCCGTTCATGAACATCGTGCGGTCGATCAGCCTCCGGGAAAACGAGCGCGGCACCCACGTCGGTGCCGGCTGGGATCCGCACTGGCATCAGCCGACGGATGTCTACGACACGTTCACGGATGATGACTTCCGGCTCGGCCTCAACGCCGGCCAGACCACTCTGGCGGCCATCGCCCAGCTCACCGGCGCGCGGGTCAAGGACTGAATCAAGCAGGCGGGGCACGGCGATCGTCCGTGTCGGGAAGAAAGGAACGTTCAATCACGCAAAGCTGATTATTCCAGTTGTGCTGGTCGCCGCGGGTGCGATCGACGGGAATCTATGGTGCGCCGGAACGATCGCGACGGGCCGCAGCTGGTCGACGGAAGCGAACTGGCGGTCGACTACCGGGTGGTGACGCAACTCCCAGTTCCGCGGCCATTCCGTGTTCATTCCGTGTTCATTCCGTGGGCATTCCGTGGGCATTCCGCGGGCATTCCGTCACCCGTCCTACCGGATGGCGTCGTAGACGAGCGTCTTGAACTCCTCGCGAAAGCCGCTTCCGCTCGCCGGAGATACCTGCGCCATCACGAGGGTGATCATGTTCCTCTCGGGATCGATCCAGAAACGGGTACCCGCCGACCCGTCCCACCAGTACTCGCCATTGGTCATCGGGTAGTCGTACTGCGCGCCGTCGAGCACGACGCAGAACCCTAGCCGGCGCCGAGCATCGGACGGCCGAAACCGATGGGCAGCGCCACCTCCGGCACCTGGTTCGTCGTCATGAGCGCAAGCGCTTCCTGCTCGATTAGACGCGCTCCGTCCAGCTCGCCACCGTCGAGGAACAACTGACTGAAGCGCAGGTAGTCGATCGTGTTCGAGACGAGCCCGATGCCGCCTTCCAGTAGCGCCGGGCGTTGGGTGAAGGGTACGGTTTCGAGCTGCACGGGGCGGAGTTCGCCTTCTGGCGACGGGCGATAGATTGTCGCGAGCCGATCCTGGCTCCCGGGCGGCACCCAGAAGCCCATGTCAGTGAGCGCCAGCGGCCGGAATACTCGCTCAGCGAGAAACGCCTCGAGCGTCTGACCCGACACGACCTCGATCACCCGACCCAGCACCGTCGTCGCGACGCCGTAGCGCCAGCGAGTCCCAGGCTCGTCCATCAAGGGCACACGCGCGACATTGCGCACGAACTGCTCGAGCGGGATCGCGCGCGATCGAACGCTTGCCTCCCGGTAGGGCGCGGAGTTCCGGCTGTGGAGTCCCGACGTGAACCTGATCAGGTCCTTCACGGACATCGTGCGGCCCGCCGGCCGCGTCCGCTCCACCGAGGGTGCCTCCGGATCGACGAACACCGAGGGCCGATCCAACTCCGGCAAGTACTTCGCCACCGGGTCGTCCAGACCGAGCCTGCCGTCCTCCGACAGCATCATGGCCGCCAGGCTGGTCACTGGTCGGCTCATCGAATAGAGACGGAAGATCGAATCCTTCCGCATCGGCTGCTGCGTCTCGAGGTCCTGATGGCCGAGCGCCTCGTGATAGACGAGCCTACCGTCCCGTACGACCGCCGCGACGGCCCCGGCGATGTGGCCCTGGTCGATGTGACGCTGCAGCGCGCCGGTCGCCAGCGCAAGCCGCGCCGACGACAAACCGACGTCCTCGGGTCGTGCCTCCGGAAATCGCTGGGCCTGCAGTGGCTCGACCAGCAGGAAGAGCAACAGGCCGAGCGCGAGCGGACGTCGGTACTCCGTGCGCATCCGGAGTTCCACGGCGTACGTCATGGCACCTCTATCAAAAGGTTGCGTCCTTGAGTCGGAAGGTGGCGTCGAGTTCCGCGTCGGTGTCCTGGCCGGTGACCCGCCGCGCGACGTATTCGCCGACCATGGGCCCATGCTTGAAACCGTGGCCGGAGCCGCCACCCACCAGCCAGACGTTGTCGAGCTCCGGATGTCGGTCGATGATGAAGTGGCTGTCGACGCTGTTGGTTCGCGGGCACACACGCGTTTCGACCAGCGGCTGACCCCGCAGCAGCGGAAACTCGGTCTCGACGAACTCGCGCGCCCTCTCGATCTCGGCCGGCGTCGCGACGCGGTCATCGTCGTCTGGATCGAGCGATCCGAAGCTCCAGTACGGCGCGACCTTGAGTCCACCGCCATCGACATCAGGAAACCCGTAGGTGCCTCGGGTCGTGAAGGTCGGACAATTCGGGAAGGCCAGCCGACCGTCATCGGCAGGCGTGCCGAAGAAAAACACGACACGTCGGTTGATCTGGAGCTTGTTCGCGAATACCTCCGGAAAGATCTTTGGGTGCCATGGTCCGCACGCGAAGACGAAACTCTGGGCCGCGAGGCTCTGGCCGGTCGAGAGCGTGACCGCCTCCAGTCGGCCACCGGAGCGGGCACCGGGTTGCGCTCTGGCCCTGATGATCTGTCCGCCCTTGGCGTGAAAGGCGTCGGCGACCGCTAGGCAGCCCTCGCGCGCCTTGAGCACGCCGGTGCTCGGCACGGAGAAGCCGACCTCGACGCCGTCGAGGTTGAACTGCGGGAACCGCCTCATCAGGTCGTCACGCTGGATGACCTCGTTCTCGACGCCGAGCCGGTCGAGCACATTCTTGGTGGCCTCGAGGTTGCGGGTCCAGCTGGGGCTGAACGTCACCTGACCCGTATCGAAGAGCAGGCGTCGGCGCCACTCGATCTCCCTCGCCTTCCAGCGAGCGAGCGCCTCGATCGCCCAGCGCGAGTACATCTCACGATCGCCGTAGCCCGGCCTGATCTGACGCGTCGCCCCACCCGAGCTGGAGCGCGAGTTGCCGGGGCCATACGCATCGACGAGCGCGACGCGCCTGCCCATCTCGCGCAAATACAGGGCACTCCAGCCGCCGAACGCCCCTCCGCCGATCACCACGACCTCCGGGCTCACGGCATTGGCCTGAATCGGTAACACGCTCGGGCCCGCCTCGACCGTTCGAGTCGGTCGCAGGCCGACGCTGCCGGCGCCAGCGGCTGTCATCTTCAGGAACGTCCGTCGATTCATGGTCGCCATGGCCGTCTCTCACCTCATCGGCGTGAACAAGGGGCTGCAGGTCGATGCTTGCCTGGCCTGGCGCCGATTATATGGCCTCTGGCCTCCTGACTTGCGTGCCTGGCGCTCCTCGTGACACGCTTCGGTCTCGCGGACACCGGAACGAGCGACCGGGCCTGGCGGCCTGGCATGCGATTCAGCTCCTGGCGAGTTCAATCCGTTTGGGTAGAGGGAGGAAGCCGATGACGAGGCTGAAGCGAAATCGAACGCTACTCGTGGGCGCGGCAGGCGTCGCCCTGTTCGTGGCACTCGGTCTGGGTCAGGCGGCGCTCGATGGCGTCGTGGACGCCGAGGTGCAGGCGGGCGTACAAGCGCCGATGTTCGAGGTGGACCCGTTCTGGCCGAAGCCGCTACCCAACCACTGGGTGATCGGCTCCACGATCGGGGTCGCGGTAGACGACCAGGATCACGTGTGGGTGATCCACCGGGGAGCGATGACGCTGAATCGCAACGAGATTCCAGCCGGCTCCGATCCGCCATTCGCTGAGGCATGCTGCCTGGCCGCACCGCCGGTGCTCGAGTACGACGCGGCGGGCAACCTGGTCGGCCACTGGGGCGGCCCTGGAGAGGGCTACGAGTGGCCGCAGTCGAACCACGGACTCGCCTTCGACCACAAGGGCAACATCTGGATTGGCGGCAACGGGCAGAACGACGCGCACGTGCTCAAATTCACCAGCGACGGAACGTTCGTCGCTCAGTTCGGGCATGCCGGGGCGCGGCGCTCCGGCGGCACCGACGACTCGCCGGAGTACACGGGCGGCAGTAACGACAAGGAGAGCTTCGGCCGGGTGGCGAAGATCTTCGTCGACGGAAACGCGAACGAGGCGTACCTTGCCGATGGCTACCTGAACAAGCGCGTGGCCGTGCTCGACGCCGACACGGGTGAGTTCAAGCGGTACTGGGGCGCCTATGGCAATGTGCCGGACGACGGCGACCTCGGGCGCTACGATCCCGATGCCCCGCCAGCACAACAATTTCGGAATCCCGTGCACTGCGCGGAGCTCTCAGACGACGGGCTCCTCTACGTGTGCGATCGTGTCAACGATCGGATCCAGGTATTCAGGCCGGACGGCACCTTCGTGAAGGAGGCCTTCATCGCAAAGCAGACGCTCGGGTCGGGGTCCGTCTGGGACGTCGCCTTCTCGGCCGATCCGGAGCAGAGCTACATCTACCTGGCCGACGGAGTGAACGCCAAGGTTCACATCATCGATCGCGACTCGATGGAGGTCCTCACCACGTTCGGCGACGGCGGGCGCCAGCCGGGCCAGTTCTTCGGCGCCCACAGCATCGCGACCGACTCGCAGGGCAACATCTACACGACCGAGACCTACGAGGGAAAACGGGTCCAGAAGTTCGTGTACAAGGGCATGGGCCCCGTCCCGAGCAGGGACCAGGGCGTCGTCTGGCCCAGTTCGGCTCAGTAGGAGCGAGTCGACGCGTGCCGGCACTTGCCACGGCGGGTGCCGGCACGCGCTGCACGGCGATTCGCATCTCCACGACATCGACGCGACGAGGCGAACACCATGACCTCATCGTCTGCTAGGTCGGCTTCGGTGGAACTGCCGCGCAGCGCCGCGACGTCCCGAGCGACTTTCCTCGCTCGAACCTACCAGCACCTGTTCGGCGCCATCCTGGCCTTCACGGCCCTGGAGGTCTGGCTGTTCCGGACCGGGCTCGCCGATCGGATCGCTCAGCGCATGCTCGCGGTGAACTGGCTGCTCGTGCTTGGCGCCTTCATGATCGTGAGCTGGTTTGCCAGCCGCGCGGCTCATCGGGCCACGGCTCCCGCGACGCAGTACGGTGCACTGGCGCTCTTCGTCGTCGCCGAGAGCGTCTTCTTCGTGCCCTTGCTGTACCTCGCCGACCGCTACGCTCCCGGGACGATCCAGAGCGCGGCCATCCTGACGCTGCTGGGCTTCAGTGGACTCACGGCCATCACCGTCTGGACGCGGGCCGATTTCAGCTTCCTGGGCGAGCTCCTTCGATGGTCGTTCATCGTAGCGCTGCTGCTGATCGTGGGGGCCTACCTGTACGGATTCGGCCTAGGCACCTGGTTCTCGATTGCGATGATTGCCGTGGCCGGCGCCGCGATCCTGTACGACACCTCCCGCACGCTGCTCCATTTCCAAACCGACCGCCACGTCGCAGCAGCCCTGCAGCTCTTCGCCTCGGTGGCTCTGATGTTCTGGTACGTGCTGCGCCTCGTGCGCGCCCGGAGCTGACCAGATAAGTCGAAGCACCGGCGGAACGTTTCGCCCATATCTGACGTAATGGCAGTGTGACGGCCTGCCGTGTGTACGTCCGGCCGCTGCCTGATATCGCCATCACCGTTCCTCGGGGAGATCTGCATGGGCACCCTCTTCAGCCACATACGTTACGGCGCTCGAATGCTCGTCAAGCGGCCTGGACTGAGCGCCACCGCCGTCATCGCGCTGGCCCTCGGAATCGGCCTGACGACGACGATGTTCAGCATCGTCTACGTCGCGGTGATGCGTGGTCTGCCCTACCAGGATTCGGACGAGCTCGTCGCGCTCTTCCGGAACCGGCCAGCGCAGGATGTGCAATTCATGGGCGTGAGCATCCACGACTTCCAGGACTGGCGCGAGCAGCAGAGCAGCTTCGAGGACATCGCGGCGTACTTCGCCGAGACCGTGAACGTCGGTGGCACCGAGGGGCAGCCAATTCGATACCTCGGCGCCTACGTCAGCGCACATCTGTTCGACATCCTCGAAGTGCAGCCGATCCTCGGTCGAACGTTTCGGCCCGAGGAGGATCACCCCTCGACGCCGCCCGTCATGATCCTGAGCTATCGCGCCTGGCAGGACCGCTTTCAGGCTGACCCGAACATCATCGGTCGAACGGTCCGGGCCAACGCCGAGGTGACGACGATCGTCGGGGTCATGCCGGAGAAGTTCGGGTTTCCGCAGCAGATGGACGCCTGGCTAGCGCTGCGGATCGACCCCCTGGCGTTCACACGGGGCGGGGGCCCAGCCCTGGAAGGTACGCAACTCCAGGCGGTCGCTCGGCTCAAGGACGGAGTGACGCTGGAGCAGGCGCAGGCGGAGATGTCGGCCATCGCCGGACGTCTCGCTACCGAGTACCCCGAGTCGAACGAAGGCATCGGCACGACCGTGATGAGCCAGATCGACACGTTCATCGGGCCCCAGGCTTCCGCGATGCTCTACACGATGCTCGGCGCCGTGTTCGGCGTCCTGCTCATCGCGTGCGCGAACGTTGCAAACCTCCTGCTCGTGCGAACGGCCGTGCGAAGCAAGGAGGTTGCGATCCGCACGGCACTTGGCGCCAGCCGGTTCCGGACGGTGACACAGCTACTGGCGGAGACCCTGGTGCTCTCGATCGTCGGCGCCGCAGCCGGTCTCGTGGTCGCGAAGATCGGCATCGATTTCTTCAACGCGAGCCTGGCCACTCAGGAACAACCACTGTGGCTCGTCGCCACGCTGGATCCGGTCGTGATCGGGTTCGTCGTTGGCCTCACGTTCCTGTCGACGCTCCTGGCCGGCACCATCCCGGCGCTGCGCGCCTCGCGGACCAACGTCAGCGAGATCCTCAACGACGAGGCACGCGGGTCGTCGGGCCTTGGGCTGGGGCGCATCAGCAAGGCGCTGGTCGTCGCCCAAATCGCCGTGTCGTGCGGCCTGCTCGTCGCTGCAGGCCTGATGATCCGGACGGTGGTGAACGTCGCGCAGTTCGACTACGGCTTCAATACGGCCAATATCTTTACGGCGCGACTCGGACTGTTCGAGAAGGACTACCCGACCGAGCAGAACCAGTGGCAGTTCTACGAAGAGCTACTGCGCCGTGTCGAGGGACGCCCGGGCATCCGTTCGGTCGCCTTCACGTCGGACTTGCCTGCCCGCGGTGGCCAGAGGCGACCGATCACCGTCGACGGCGTCGCCTATCCGGTCGACTCGGATCACCCGCTCGCCCGCCGCATCGTCATCACACCGCAATACTTCGACATCGTCGACGCCAAACCCGTGCGAGGGCGCCTCTTCACGCGTCTGGACGGACCGGACGCGCAGCCGGTTGCCCTCGTCAACGAGCACTTCGTGGAACTGCTCCTGCCCAACGAGGATCCGCTAGGCACCCGCATCAAGCTAGGCGACGAGGAGCCGTGGCGAACGATCGTCGGGGTCGTGCCGGACCTGTACCTCGGTGGGGCAGTCGGGGCCAACAACCCGCGGCACGAGGGCGTGTACGTGCCGCTCGCCCAGAACGTCATCAACTTCATGAGCCTGGTGGTGCGAACCGAGCAATCAGCCATGAGCTACACGGCGACCATCCAGGACGAGGTCGGCGCGATAGACTCCGCCCTGCCCCTGTACTGGGTGCGCTCACTCGAGGGCCAATACAGTCTCGACACCTGGTTCTATCGCGTCTTCGGGACGATGTTCGTCGCGTTCGGGTTTGCCGCGCTGGCCCTGGCGACCATCGGGCTCTATGGCGTCATGTCCTTCTCGGCCGGAAGCCGCACGCGGGAGATCGGGCTCCGCATGGCGCTGGGTGCCCATGCGAAGAACGTGCTGGTGCTGATCCTGCGTCAGGGTGCGTTGCAGGTCATCCTTGGACTGGTCGCCGGCGTCGGACTGGCGGCGCTGCTCTCGCAAGGCCTGGGCATCCTGCTCTTCGGCGTCGAGCCGTGGGATCCGGCGATCTTCGCGTCCGTCATCGCCACACTCGCTCTGGCGGGAATCGTCGCCTGCTTCATTCCCGCCCAAAGGGCGACACGCGTCGACCCGATGGAGGCGCTGCGGTACGAGTAGACGACCGGGGATCGGGGGCCAGGAATCGGCGGCCGGAACTGCCAGGTCGATCGTGACCCCAGGTCCCCGACCCCAGGTCCCCGACTCCAGGTCCCTGACCCCAGGTCCCTGGCCCCCGATCCCTGATCCCCGTTTCTGCTGTATTCTTCTTCGGTTCGAACCATGACACCGCGGCCCGCGGCGCGGCAGGCTGCCGCCGCAGGGCCTCGAGAGCTTGAGGAGAGTCCAGATGAAGACTATGTACGCACTGTGCGGCGCGATTGTGTTGGCGCTGTTGGCCTCCTATCCAGCGTTGACACAGGAAGCAGACACCAGCACAACCTTCTTCCTCACCAGCGCCGGGCCGGGCAACGGCGCCAACCTGGGTGGTGTCGAAGGCGCCGATCAGCACTGCCAAACGCTGGCCGAGGCCGCCGGGGCGGGCGGCAAGGAGTGGCGAGCCTACCTCAGCACCACCGCCGCCGGCGGCTCGATGGCGATGAACGCTCGCGACCGCATCGGTGCGGGCCCGTGGCACAACTCGAAGGGCGTGATGATCGCCAAGGATGTGGACGACCTCCACAGCGCCGACAACAACCTCACCAAAGAGACCCAACTCAACGAGAAGGGCGAGGTGGTCAACGGCCGGGGTGACACGCCCAACATGCACGACATCCTGACCGGATCGCAGGCGGACGGCACCGCCGTCCCAGGCGACGAGGACACGACCTGCAGCAACTGGACGAGTGGCGCCGACGGCGTGGGCAGCGCCCGGGTCGGTCACCACGATCGCCAGGGCGGCGGCGATGATCCGACGTCGTGGAACTCGGCGCACGCCAGCCGCGGTTGTAGCCAGGACAACCTGATCGCGACCGGCGGCAACGGGTTCTACTACTGTTTCGCCGGAAACTGAGATCCGACGACGGGACCCGATGCCGCGGCGAGCAGGCATCGGGCCCCGCCTTCGATGGCTCGGTGAACACCCTGCTACACTGTGGGCCACGTGCTGAAGCCACTCACCGTCGGGTCGGCGACCGCGATCGTCATAGGGATCGCCGTGGCAGCGTGGGTCGCCGTGCCCTCCCAGGGACCGGAGTCGGCCACCCCACCCCATCCGGCCGTCACGACGGATGCCGAGGCGTCGCACGAATCCAGATCGCCGGTCCGGGCCGAGCTACTCTCGGAGGTGGAGATCATCCAACCGGGCACTGTCTTCCGACTGGGTGTCGAGTTAGAGGTGGAGCCGGGCTGGCACGTTGTCGCGACGGGTCCGGATGAGGTGGACGACGCCCCGACGACGGTCGACTTCAACCTGCCCGACGGATACCAGGCCGGCCCGGCGCGCTGGCCGGCGCCGGTGTCGTTCACGCGCCCGGACGGCACCGTGCTCCGAGGCTACCGCGATCACGTCGTCATGTACCGGGAGGTCCGCGCGTCTAACCTCGACCCCGACCACGAATGGCATCTGTCGGCCCGAGTGAACTGGCTCGCCTGCGCGCAGGTATGCGAGCCAGGCCATGCGACGGTGGAGTTATGGCTGCCGTTCTCGATCTCGGGCACTCGCCTGCAGAACTGGAAAAACATCCGCCTCTTCGACGACTGGTCGTCCCGACTCGTGGTCGAGCGACCGTAGTCCGGGGCCACCGCCGGCCGGCCGGACATACCCATAACGCCCCTCGTATATGGATTCGAGGCCGGACGCCGACTGGTCCGGACACTGACCCTACTCGCCCTACTCGCCCCACTCGCCCACTCGCCCACTCACCCCAGTCGCCCCACTCGCCCCACTCGCCCCACTGGCCCATTGCCCCACTCGCCCTGGTGGCCCTCGCCCACCGCTGTGGTATGGTCGCCGGCAACCTGTCTCGATAGCGGAGGAGTGAATCGGCATGGCGACTTCTGTGCACCAGACCTGGTCATCTCGTGGGGCGTTCCTGCTGGCGTGTGCGGGCGCTGCGGTTGGTCTGGGAAACGTGTGGCGATTTCCGTTCATCACGGGGCAGAACGGCGGCGCGGCGTTCGTCATCGTCTATCTCGCGTTCGTCTTCCTGATCGGCGTCCCGATCATCATGGCTGAGCTGGCTCTCGGCCGGATAGGGCAACTGAGCCCGATCGGGACTATCAGAAAAATCGCGCGCGAGCACAACGCGAGCCCGGTCTGGCTCGCGATCGGGCTCATGAGCCTCGCAGTGCCCTTCGTGGGTTTCACGTACTACAGCGTTGTGGCCGGGTGGTCTGTCAGGTACGCGGTCGGGGCGCTGCTCGGCGCGTTCGCGAACGTCGGAGCGGAGCAATCACAGGCACTCTTCCAGGATCTCGTCGGCTCTCCAGGGCTGAATCTGATGCTTCAGGGCCTAGTCATCATGGCGACGGCGGTGGTGGTGGGCGGCGGCTTGCAACAGGGCATCGAGCGCGTGACGAAGGTCATGATGCCCAGCCTACTGGGCATCCTGGTGCTGATGATCGTCTATAACCTGTTCGCCGCCGACGTCGGCGCGGCGTTCGCCTTCCTCTTCGAGCCCGACTTCTCGCGCCTGACCGGCACGTCGATCATGCTCGCGCTTGGCCAGGCGTTCTTCTCGGTGGGCGTCGGCGTTGGATTCATGTTGACGTACGGGGCTTATTTGCCCGCAGACGTCTCTGTACCCAAGGCCGCCTTTCTGATCGCCTTGCTCGACACCGGCGTCGCCCTGCTGGCCGGTCTCGCCATCTTCCCCATCGTCTTCGCGTCGGGTCTGAGTCCATCCGAAGGTCCCGGCCTCGTGTTCATCACGATGCCGGTGGCGTTCGGCGGCATGCCTCTCGAGAACGTGCTAGGCATCCTCTTCTTCTTGCTGCTCTTCATGGCGGCGTTCACGTCGACGCTCGGCATGCTGGAGCCCATCGTGTCCTACATGGAGGAGCGATGGAAGAACAGCCGGCTCGTGCTGGCGGCCGGGGCGGGGCTCGTGATCTGGATCGTAGGGATCTTTCCGGCGCTCTCGGACAACGTTCTGGCCGGTGTCAAGCCACTCGGGTTCATCGGGGGCCTATCGGAGAAGTCGGTTTTCGAGATTTTCGACTTTTTCACCGCCTCCGTGATGATTCCGATCAACGGGTTGCTGATCGCGCTGTTCGCCGGTTGGGCGGTCCGGTCGAACGCGCTCCGCGACGAGCTTGGTCTACCAGACGGTGTGCCATTCCTCGTCTGGAGCTTCCTGATTCGCTACGTGGCACCCTTCGCCGTTCTCGTGATCACGGTGTCGGGACTGATCGGCTAGTGGGGGCGAGTGGGGCAAGGAGGGCAAGTGGGGCGAGTGGGTGGTGCCGGCGCACCGCTGCCCGGCGCTCGCCCCACTTGCCCTCCTTGCCCCACTCGCCCTACTTGCCCTACTCGCCCCACTTGCCCCACCCACAGTGATTGCAGAAACGCGAGCAGTCGTTGCTGCAGGGCTGGAGGGAGCGCGGCTGCCCGATCGCGGGAGGCGCGTCCCTGACCGTCGTGCATCAGGACCGCCTCGGCGATCGATCGTGCGCGACCGTCGTGCAGGAAACGGCGGACGGTTCGGAGGCCCCAGAGCGGCGCGGTCCGGAACTCGCGACCGGTCGCCTGTCCCTGCACCATCCCGTCGCCCAGGCTGCCCATGTCGTGCAGCAAGAAGTCGGAGAACGGCTGAAAGGTCACCTCGTTCAATGCTGGCACGGCGTGAGAACCGGTTCGGAGGGTCGGCACGTGGCAATTCGCGCAGCCGACGTCCTGGAATACCGCTTCGCCCTCACGCTCAGCCTGGCCCACCGGTCCGCGCGGCGGCGCGGCCAAGAACGTCATGAAGTTCGTGAGGGCCTCGACACCGGATCCGTCGTCGTTGAGACCGGGGGCCGGATTGAACACCAGAGCGCCGCAGCACCTTGCGGGCAGTTCTCACTGGGGAACATCGGGCTCGTGATGCCGAGCTCGTTCACGTAAGCATCAGCCGCAAAGCCCTGCAGCGTCGCCACCTGTGATTTCCAGCCGAATCGGCCGATGGCCGAAGCGTTGGTCGAGAGATTCACTGACGGCGTTGATTCGGCCGGCAGTTTCGGGACGTTGGCTGCGCACAAGCGCCACGAACACGTCGTCCGGCACGGCGTTCACCAGTCCCAACCCGAAGAGCGGCGGGGTCCGCCGCCTGGTGACAACGTTCGCAGCGGCGGGCACCTGCTCACCCACGAACCTATGATTCCCGGCCGACGTCCGGACGCGGCCGATGCCCCGCTGCTGGATCAACCCACCACCGAGCGCGGTCAGCGGGTCGAACGCTCCGCCGGCCACGCTGGCGAACCGGGTCACCGTGCGATTGCTGCCCCCGCCCACGCCGGCGGCGAAGTGGCACCCGAGACAGGAGCGGTCATTGAACACTGGACCCAGGCCGCTGGCCCTTTCCTCCTCCTCCTCGAACTCGATCCGGCCCTCCGCAAACAGCTGGCGCTCGAGCGTCGACAGTCCTGGAAGCGGACCGCCGAAACGAGGGCCGTTCGGACCCTGGGGCCCCGGTGGCGGTCTGGGCGGTCCGGGCAGTCCGGGCGGTCCGGGATTCGGACCCGGCCCCTGTGGCCCTGGATTCTGGGGTGGTCCTCCGGGACCGGGCCGCTGAGCCGTGGCGACCGAGCCCGCGACGAGCACGAGTCCGAGCGCGAGCACACACCAGCGTGTGGCGATGGTCATGAATTCACTCTCCTGAGCGCGTCGTGCGGCTGGCGCCGCCGTCGGCCGGTCGTTGGGTGGGTCGTCCATCTCACGAGAGCACGATACGCTCGAGACCTTGCAGAAGTCTTAAGATCACGCATCCCTCGATGCGAGGTGAGATGTCATAGTGGTATCGCGTAGCTGCCGGGAAACCCGGCTGCCGAGCTTCAGAGATCCGCAAGATCTTCGTGGCATGCTAGGAATGGCGTAACGCGAAGGCTTGAGACACACTCGAACGACCTCCAGGAGGCCAATCGCCGGTGAGCCACCGAATTCTGCTCGTCGAGGATGACGAAAAACTGGGAAGCCAGATCGTCGAGTACCTGCGCGACGCAGGTTTCGAACCGACCTGGATTCGCGACGGCGCCGAGGCGCTAGAGATCTCAACGACGGCCTACAGCCTCGCCATCCTCGACCTCATGCTACCCGGCGCCCACGGTCTCGACGTCCTCAAGCACTTTCGGAAGTCGTCGGACCTCCCTGCGCTGATTCTCAGTGCGCGCAACGAGACGAACGACAAGGTTCGCGCGCTCGGCCTCGGGGCCAACGACTACCTGACGAAGCCCTTCTGGCCGGAGGAACTCCTCGCCCGCGTCGAGGCCAGGTTGAGGCGACCGGCGATGAGTCGCGCCGGCGTGATCGAAACCGGACGGGGCTTGACGATCGACATTTCGGCTCGGCGGGTGCTCGCGCAGGACGTCCCCGTCGAGCTGACCCGTGTGGAATTCGACCTGCTGGCCGCCCTGGCGCATCGCCCGGATGCGGCCGTCCCGCGGACCTGGCTGCTGGACAATGTGCTCGACCGTGACCGCGAGGGAACCGAGCGCACGCTCGACGTCCACATCTCGCGCCTCCGGAAGAAGCTGGGATCTGCCGGTGCTTCGATCGCCACGGTGTGGGGCGTCGGTTATCGACTCGAGACCGCGCCGTGAGCCTCCGCCAACGACTCGCACTCGTCATCACCGTGTCGGCGGTGCCGCTGGTGCTGGGACTGCTCTGGGCGCGCGATGAATTCCAGCGACGCAGTGCCGAAACCGCGCTGATGGAATTCATCACCATCCAGATGGAGCGCGGCGGCCGAGAGCGATGCGAAGCGGACCCGGAGCGCTTTCCGCGCTGGCCCGGGCTCCCGCCGGGCCCCCCGGGCCTCGAGCGAGCTGGCCCATCGGGCGGACCCCGTCGCCCCCCCGGCTGGCGCCCTCGCCGGCCGGCACTCGAGTCCGGCAGGGATCGGGTGCCGCCGCGCCTCCCGCGATTGCCGATGCCAGACGCGTTGGCACCGGCGCGGCTCGAGCTGTTCGCATATGACACCGACTATCGATCGGCCAATCGAGGCGCTCCCCTGTTCCCCGCCTACCTGCAACGCGCCCTCGCAGGCGGCCAGGCCAGCGTCTCCGGTCAGTTCGACGCGCCGGGTGGGCGCGGCGTTCAGATGGCCGTTCGCATGCCATGGGCCACCGGGACCTGCGCTGTCATCATGGCGCGACTTGGACCATCGGGCGAGTCCCGGTGGGCGTGGGTCGCGAGCGTCGGCGCCCTGGCGAGCGGGTTCGTCGTGGCGGTGCTGCTGGCAGCGGCTCCGCTCGTGCGACGTATCCGGCGGCTGACGAGCGAGGTGCGCGCATCGGCGGGCTCGGACTACGTCACGCCGGTCCACGGCACCGGCAAGGACGAGATCGCCGACCTCGCGCGTGCCTTCAACGAAGCGGGACACCAGATGCGAGCGCAGCTCTCGACCATCGCCGAGCGTGAGCAAACCCTCCGAGCTTTCGTGGCCGATACGACTCACGATGTCATGACCCCGCTGACGGTACTGCAAGGGCATCTGAGCGCCATGAAGCGGAGTCTGGCGGCGGGCGGTGTCACCCCGGAGCAGGTGGTCGCGACCCTGGAGGAGTCGCATTATCTCGCCTCACTGATCCACAATCTCGGCGCCGCCGCCAAGCTCGATGCCGGGCCGGAGCTGGACGTGCACGACGTCGACCTCAACGCGCTGGTCGAGCGGGCGGTCGCGCGGCATCGTCCGATCGCCGAGGTCCGCGGGATCGCGATCGACTTCGCCGTCCCCGAGCAACCGGTGCGAATCCTGGGCGATGTCACGCTGGTCGAGCAGGCCGTCGGAAATGTCATCGGCAACGCGGTGCGCTACAACAATCCGGGGGGGCACGTCGCCGTCGTGCTCGAGGACCATCGCGATCCGCCCTCGTTCCGTCTTCGAGTCGAAGACGATGGTCCCGGGGTCTCGGACGAGCAACTCGTCCACCTCACGGACAGGCACTTCAGAAGTCCCGACGCCCGCACCCGACGGCCGGACGGCCTCGGCCTCGGGCTTCATATCGCACAGGATGTCGCTCGTCGCCACGGGCTGACGCTCACCTTTGGACGGTCGGAGCCGGGCGGACTCGAAGTCGTCTTGAAGGGGCCCTGCCTGGCCGGCCGGTGACGCGGCCGCGTCCGTGAAATGGCGCCCAGGCGGCCTGACTCCATATAATCGAATATTCGCCGACAGCGATACCCGCTGCGGCCGATCGGTTCCGGCCGTCGGCCGAATCTCACGTCGATGGGCTCGCCAACATGGACCAATGGCAGGGACTGAACATCAGCACCGAGGGCACCGGCATCTCGACGCCACTCAGCGAGCAGATCAACCTGCTGGGCGCGCTGCTCGGGCAAGCCATTCGAACACAGGCGGGCGACGCGACGCTCGCCCAGGTCGAAGATCTCCGACAAGCGTGCAAGCGCGCGTCGCTGGAGGACCGGCCCGAACTTCGAGCCGAGGCCCGGGTTCTCCTCAGAGAGCTCGATCTCGAATCGATCATCTGGCTACTCCGCTCCTATACAGCGTTCTTTCACCTCGCCAATCAAGCCGAACAGCAGGAGATCATCCGGATCAACCGGGAGCGGGCCCACCAGAGCACACCTGAACGCCCTCGCCGCGAGTCGATCGACGAGGCGGTCCACGTCCTCAAGCGTCGGGGCCTCAGCTTCGATCAGGTCGTGGCCCTGACGGCGCGGCTAGATATCGAGCCGACGCTGACGGCACATCCGACGGACGCCCGGCGCCGAAGCGTGCTGGTCAAGCAGCAGCGCCTCGCCACGCTCGTCACCCGGCTCCGCCGAAGCAGCCCGACGCCCGAGGAGCGGGATTTGCTGCTCGTTGGCATCCACAACCAGATCGCCGTGCTCCTGGCGACCGACGAGGTGCGCGCATCGAGGCCGACGGTGCTCGAGGAGGTCGAGAACGGACTGTACTTCGTCGAAAACGCGATCTGGGACATGGTTCCGCAGATCTACCAGGACCTGGGTGACGCGATCGGTCGACACTACGGCGAACGGGTGGCCGTGCCGACCTTCCTACGCTTCGGGTCCTGGATCGGGAGTGATCGGGACGGTAATCCCAACGTCACCGCAGCGGTGACGCGACAGGCCGCCGCCATGCAGCGTCGGGCGGCCCTCACCCGATATCTCGAGGAACTCCGCGCGCTACGAAACGACCTGAGCTTGTCGAACCGGCGCACCACGATCCCGGCCGCGCTCTACGAGTCGATCGCCGCCGACGCGAGTTGCCACGCCCTGGATGCGCGGCTGGTCCGCCGATACCGGCACGAGCCGTATCGCGTCAAGGTGAGCCACATGCTCGGGCGGCTGGAGCGTCTCCTCCGGGATCTCAAGGAGGAACCGACGGGTGACGACTCTGCGGCTTACGACAGCTCGCGGTTCCTGGCGGATCTGGAACTGGTCGCGAACTGCCTCCGCCAGCACGGCTTCGACGACCTCGTCGACCACGGCCGCCTGGGACGGCTACTGGTCCAGGCAAAGGTCTTCGGCTTCCATCTGGCAGCGCTGGACGTTCGACAGCACAGCCGACTGTACGAAGTCACCGTGGCGGCGCTCCTTCGGCTGGCGGGCGTGACCGACGGGTACGCGGATCTGCCTGAAGCTGAGCGCGTCACGCTGCTGAGCGCGGAACTGGCCAACGCTCGTCCCTTGCGGCCTCACGGCGCCGTCCTCCCGGACGACGCGAGAGACCTCCTGGAGACGTTCGAAGCGATCCTGGAGATCACCGCCCGCGAGCCCGCAGCGATCGGCAGCCTCATCGTGAGCATGACCCATTCCGTCAGTGATCTACTGGAGGTGCTCCTGCTCGCCAAGGAGACGGGTCTGTGGCGCATCGACGGCGGCGCCGTCACCTCGTCGCTCGACATCGTGCCGCTGTTCGAGACCATCGAGGACTTGCAGCGTGCCGATGAGCTGCTCACCAGTCTCTTCCAGCACTCAGTGTACGGTCGGCACCTCGACGCCCGAGGACGTCGACAGGAGGTCATGCTCGGCTACTCCGACAGCAACAAGGATGGCGGCTACTGGATGGCCAACTGGGCCCTGCACCAGGCGCAGGATCGGATCGGCCGCGTCTGTCGCGAGCACGCGGTCGACGTGCGGCTATTCCACGGGCGCGGTGGCACGGTGGGCCGGGGCGGCGGCCGGGCCGGTCAAGCCATCCTGGCGATGCCTGCCGTCGCGCACAACGGGCGCATCCGGTTCACCGAGCAGGGCGAGGTCATCTCGTTCCGGTACGCCCTGCCCGAGATCGCTCGCCGCCATCTCGAACAGATCGTCAACGCGATGCTGCTGGCGCCAAGGCTCGGCCCGCGCGATGACAGCCCCGCCGTCCCAGAAAGCGATGCGGCCCTGATGGATGCGATCGCCGAGCGAGCCATGACGGCCTATCGGGCACTCGTCGACGATGAGAAGTTTTGGCCGTGGTACGCCAGGGTCACGCCGATCGAGCACATCAGCCAGCTCCCCATCGCTTCGCGGCCGGTGTCGCGCAAGGCAGCCGGCGAGGTGGACTTCGACGGCCTCCGGGCCATCCCGTGGGTCTTCGCCTGGACGCAGACCCGATACATCGTGCCCGGCTGGTACGGGATCGGCGTTGCGCTGCACGACGGCCTCGACCAGGATCCTGAGTCGCTGACCAGACTCCAGGCCTTGTACGGCAGCTGGCCTTTCTTTCAAGCGGTCGTCAACAACGCCCAGCGAGAAATGGCACGCGCGAGGCTCGACATCGCCTGCGAGTATCTGCCGACGGACTCGCCGGCGGATCCTCTCCCGGACATCCACGGCCGCATCGCGTCCGACTTCGACCTGGCCCGAGCGGCGATCCTGGCGATCACGTCTCAGGACGAGCTGCTGGACAACGTCCCGGTTATCCAAAAGTCGATCGGGCTGCGCAATCCGTACACCGACGTGCTGAATCTCCTGCAGATCGAGTTGATGCAGCGCTTCCGCGCCGCCGACGATGCCGAACGTGAGCCGCTCGCCCGGGCGCTCTATTTGAGCATCAACGGCATCGCGGCGGCGATGCAGAGTACGGGATGACTCACCGCTGCCGCTGCGACGCTGCCACAGCCAGGCGCTCCGCGACGTAGACCGCCACGTCCTGGATCTCGCTCGACGTGAGACTCGACCCGAGCGCCGGCATCTCCACGCCCCCGGTTCGGACCAACTGCGCGATGTTCGCCGCGTCGCCGGCCTGCCCCAGCGGCTGGCCGCCGTGGCCACCCTCGCCACGCGGGCCGTGACAGAAGGCGCAGGCTTCGGCGAACACGCGCGGGCCCCGGTCGGGATCGGGTGGGGGATCGGGGCGGACGACGCCGCGAGTTCCACCCCGGGTGGATCGGCCGGGCCGAGCGTGCCTCGCAACGAGAACAGCCAGACGCTGTCGCCCCGGGGGGAGCGACCGAACAGGCTACCAGCGGAGTACGCGACGACGTACTGGGCGCCCTCGTGTTCGAAGATGCTGACGGTCGTGTTGACGCCAGCACCGGTCTGGAACTCCCAGAGCCGCTTCCCGTCGCTGGAGTCGAGCGCCGTCAGACGACCATCGTTTCTGCCGACAAACAACAGATCGCCCGCCGTCGCGACCGTGCCACTGTAGCAGACGTCCTTCCATCGCTGGCGCCAGACGAGACGATTGGTCTTCATGTCGAGCGCGGCCAGAATCGCTGTCGGCGGGATCTCCACTCCGGTGAAGACGCCACCCACGTAGCGCTCCCCATCGTCCGGAATTTCAAAATCCCGGTCGCCACCGCTGAAAAACTGGATGCGGTCGTTCGCACACACGTAGAACAGCTGGGTCCGGGGATCGTACGAGCTGGGCGGCCAGTTGGCGCCGCCGAAGGCGGCAGGCTTCGCGACGACCCCTTCCGTCCAGAATGGCGTGAAGATCTGCCCCTGATTGACGAGGCGGTAGCCCTCCGGGGCGATGTCGATCGACTGGGGCACGAAGGCGTCACCGACCGGATAGGGCTGGGTCGCAGCGGTCGCCTGCCGCGGCTCCTGCGGCACGGGACGCTCCTCGATCCCGATCAGCGGCTCGCCGGTCTCGCGGTCGAGGATGTACACCCACCCGCTCTTGCCCGCCTCCCCCAGGCCCTTGCGCTCGACTCCGTCGATCTCGAGATCGAACAAGATGACCGGATTGGGCGCATCGTAGTCCCAGAGGTCGTGATGGACCTGCTGAAAATGCCACCGGTATCGACCGGTGGTCGCTTCGACCGCCACGATGGAGACGGAAAACAGATTGTCGCCAGCCCGCACGGCGCCGTTGAAGTCGGGGCCCGGATTGCCCGTCGAGAAATACAGCAGGCCGAGCTCCGGGTCGACGGCTGGCGTCTGCCACACGGACGCGCCGCCATGCCGCCACACGTCGCCGTCCTGCGGCCACGTGTCGTGTCCGACTTCGCCGGGTCCCGGGACCGTGTAGAACGTCCACGCCGCCGAGCCGTCGCGTGCATCGTAGGCTGCCACGCGGCCACGAATGCCGTACTCGGCCCCGCCGAATCCCGTGATCACCAACCCGTCGTAGTAGAGGGGCGCGCTCGTGATGCTGAAGCCCTCCTGCCACCGCTCCGCCTGGACGTCCCAGACCGTCTCGCCGGTCGTCTGGTCCAGCGCAACGAGTCGCCCGTCGAGCCGGCCCACGTAGACGCGCCCGTCGCCCAGTGCGACGCCGCGACTGGCCCAGCCACAGCAGACCGACGAAATATCCGGGTCCAGGTTCGCCTCGTACATCCAGAGAATCGCTCCAGACTCGACGCTGATCGCGAACACGTCGTTGGCGCCTGTGATCATGTAGATCACACCCTCGTACACGATCGGCTGGGCCTCGCCCGAGTATCTCGGACCGACCCCCGAGCCCGTGAGGCGTGTGCGCCAGACCGCACGGAGCTCGGAGACCGTCTCCCGATTGATCTCGGTGAGGGGCGAGAAGCGCTGATTGAAGAGGTTGCCGCCATTCGTCAACCAGCCGGTCGTCGGGAGCGCGGCGAGGCTCTCGCTCGAGAAGGCCGGAGCAGAGCCGATGCCTTCATCGCCTCTGGCCCGTCGGTTCGGTGACTCGGGCGCCTGGTCCAGCCCCTGCGAGCGACTGGCGCCCACGGTTCCGGACCCGAGAATGGCTCCGACCAGCAGCATCCCTCCGACCAGACCGCCGGCGACCAGACCGCGACTCCAGCCCACCATCAGTCCCCGAGCGTGCGGGTCAGATACGCCTTCAGCCTCTGCCACGCATCGAGTGCCGCCGCCGCGCGCGTCTCTCGCTCCTGGTCGACCCACAGCCAGAAGCCGTGGTTGACCTCGTCGTAGACGTGAATGTCGTTCTCGATCCCGGCCGCGGTGAGCGCCTCGGCGAATTTCTCTACTTCGGCCGGAGGAATCCCCGAGTCGTTCTCGGCGAAGGATCCGTAGACTTCGTGAGTCATGCGCTGGAGCTGCTCCGGGTCCTGGACGAGCTGGCCGTAGAACATGGCAGTGCCCTCGTGGCTGTCCCCGTCCAGGCCATAGCTCAGGGCGATGCCACCACCGAAGCACCAACCCATGACCGCGATCTTCCCGCTGGTGTCGTCGCGGTCGCGAAGGTACCCGGCCGCCGTGTTCAGGTTCGTCACGACGAGCTCCATGTTGCCGCGCGCCTCCTGCACGAGCGCCATGTTCTCCTCACGATTGCCGCCCGTTCGGCCTCCATAGAGATCGGCCGCCAGCGCGATGTAGCCCTCAGCCGCGAGGGCATCAGCCACTTGACGAACGCGATCGTTCAGGCCGTCCCACTCGTGCACGAGGATCACAGCCGGGTGTGGCCCGTCACCCTCGGGCAGCGCCAGGTAGCCTGAGGTGCTCTCATCATCCGACAGGTAGTGGAGCTCCGCGCCCTGCGGCGCCGGAGCGGTGCCGAGCACCGCGCCGGGCAGGGCGTCCTCCGCGGTCGGAGCCGACGCGACCCGCGGCTCGTCGCTCGTCTCTGACTCGCTCATGGCCGGGGTGTCAGTCGGACTCTCGGCCGGTGCCTCCATCCCCCCGCCGCAGGCGCTCGACAGACCCAGCGCGAGCAGGATCATCACGGTGACCAGGGTTGCCGGCCCGCCGTCTCTCATTCGGTATGCTCCAGTCGTCATCATTCGACTCCCTCCATGCCCCTATATGACACGTGCGCGGACCGCACGTGCGCGTTCTGCTGGGTTCGTACCGATTGGATCAGGCGGGCGACGTTCGAGCGACGCCGCCGATCGGCTCGTACGAGCACCAGTCGTCGGTTTCGAGCGGATCGCCCGTGAGTGCGTAGGCGCGCGAGCGCGAGCCTCCGCAGATGTCTCGATACTCGCAGCGACCGCAGCGGCCCTTGAGCAGGTCTGGACTGCGCGGGTCACGAAAGAGCCCCGACTCGCGGTAGGTGTCGGCAAGCGCGTCCTGTCGGATGTTGCCCGCGGCGATCGGCAAGAAGCCACTTGGATAGATCTCACCTCGGTGCGACACGAACAGGAATCCGCGGCCGGCGTTGACGCCGCGAGGGGCGAGCCCCACGGTGTGTCCAGGCCCTTCCGACTGCGTGAGGATACCAGGCATCGGCACCAGATCCGTCGGTCGACCTGCCTCTCCGGCGTCGCGCCGCTCACGCTGAGCAACGTGTCTCCGGTAGTGCGGCGCTTCCGTCACTTTCACGATGAAGTCGTGATTCTTCTGCACCCGGTAGATGACCTCGAACAAGCGCTCGCACTCCGTGGCCGACAGGCCCGTGAGCACCTCACCCCGGCCCACCGGGATCAGGAAGAAGACCTCCCAGAACACGATTCCGAGACTCTGGACGAAGTCGGCCATCTCCTCGAGGTACGGCGCCGTGTCGCCGCACACCGTCGTGTTGATCTGCAGCGGCAGGCCCACCTCGTGCGCCCACTCGACGGCCGCCATCGTCTTGGTGAACGCCCCGGGGACGCCTCGAAACGCGTCGTGCAGATCGGCACGAGGGAAATCGAGGCTGAGCGCCATCTGGTTCAGCCCCGCATCCTTCAAGCTTCGAACCAACTCCAGCGTGAGGCAGTCGGTGGCGGCCGGAATCGTCGCCGCGATCATCCCGTGCTGCTTCGTGTAGCGGATCAGCTCGAGCAGATCTGGACGATTCACGGGATCCCCGCCCGTGAAGACCAGGATCGGCGTCCCCATCTCCGCCGTCTGGCGAATGACGGAATGGCCCTCGTCGGTCGTGAGCTCGAGCGGGTCGCGCGCTGGCTGGGCCGATGCTCGACAATGGCGACACGCCAAGGCGCAGGCCTGCGTCGTCTCCCAGATCACGAGAAACGGTGCCTGATCGAAATCCACCTGTGGCATGACCCTCGACCGCCCGGCACCGGTCGTTGGTCGCCCTCCGGGATGCCCCCTCACAGGGGTCTCGTTTGATTTCGTCATGCCGATTCCGTCACTGATTCGCCCAGTCGACCATCCGCGAGACGCCATCCACCACCTGCATGCAGTGTCGATCGACGACTCGCTGAGCGCCGTCGGGGTCAGACGCCAACGAGCCGCTGGTCTCGATCGCCGCCGCGCCATCGAAGTCGACGTAGGACACTCGAGCCGTCAGATCCTGCGGATCCCGGGCGAAGTGAACGCCGGGCAGAATGGCCACACCGGTGTCCTCGAGCAGGCGGTCGCACAACACGGCACTGGTCGTGATGCCGCGACGTGCGAGCCGATCGGCGAACCGCGAGAAGTCGATGAACAGATAGAACGCGCCCTTTGGCATGTGTACACGAACGCCGCCGCGCTGCAGGATGTGCACGCAGCGCTCGGCAAGCGCCGCCAGGATGCGGCGCACGTGCAGGAGATAGCGCTCGATCGCCGCGCTCTGCTTGAACGCCCGGATCGCCGCGAATTGTATGGGCGCACACACGGACGTGTAGGTTTCACTGGCGACGGCCGCCATCGATTGGCGCAACTCGTCGAGCTCCGGGGGAAAGCAGAACGTCCCGAGTCGCCAGCCACCGGCGCCGCACCATTTCGACAGCCCCGAGCTCACGATTGTCCGCTCCGGGTAGAAGCGCGCGATCGATACGTGGTCGCCCGTGAAATGCGTCTGCGCGTAGATCTCGTCGGAGAGCACGATCATCTCGAACTCGCGCGCCACTGCCGCGAGCGCCTCGAGTTCGCTCGCATCGTAGGTGTGGCCCGTCGGATTCATCGGATAGTTGAGGACGAGCAAACGCGGGCGACTGTCGTCGCCCGCGACCTTCAGAGACTGCCGTAACAGCTCGGGCGTGACCTTCCAGGTCGATTCGAAGCTCGTCGGAATCAACGTGATCCGCCGTCCGATGATGTTCGCCTGCGGCAGGTAGGACACCCAGCACGGCGACCGGAGGATGATCTCGCCGTAGTAGACGAGCTGGAGCAGGAACATCAACTCCTTCGACCCGGGGCCGACCAGCACACCGTCGGGTCGGGCCGCGATCCCGTCCTTCCGGCGGTGGAAGTCGGCCACCGCCTCCCGGAGCGCTGGCAGTCCCTCGACCGCCTCGTAGTTCTTCTCCGATGCCGCCTGTTTCAGCGCCTGGACCACGGGGCGCGGCACCGGGAACGGTGACTGACCCAATCCGAGATCGACGACGTGTCGACCCTCGTTCCTGAGCTCGCACACCTTGGCCTTGATGGCCAGGGTCGCCGAAGGGCCCATGCCGCGAACGTTCAAATTGAGGCTGACCGGCTGGTGGGACGGGCCGTCCGGCGCCGGGTGGTCTGGCTCACCGGACGACGTGTCGACGATAGCGGACGGGTCGGTCATGCGGGGGACAACGATGAACGGCTCGTGCAAGACGGAGCGCCGGGCGAGCGATGCGCCCGCCCGGCAACGTCGTGAATCCTCGAGCGACCGCTACTCGGGCCCCTCGCCGACCTCCAGGAAAGAGGACGGTGGGAAGTTGGGCGTGTGGCTGCCCTCCACCGGCTCGAGCTGGTCGAGCCAGTAGGCCTCGTCATCGCGCTTGAAGACCATGAACTTGCCACGGTTGGCCTCGTCCTTCGCGCGATGGTATCGCATGTAGATGTACTGCTCGTCGACCGCGAGGATTTCGATCTTACCCGTCTCGTGCGACATGGCGAACTTCGCGCGACGCGCCAGGCCGGACCCTTTTCGGATCGCCTCGTGGAAGATGCTCCATGCACGCACGATGGGTACCTCGTACGGCTCGTTGCCCGCCGTCGGCCGGCCCTGGAACAAGTAATACGGCGGACAGCCGATCCAGGCGAGCTTCTGGTAGAGCTCGGTCAGCACCTCGGCGCTGTCGTTGACGCCCTTCACGATCGGGCACTGGTTGACGCAGATGACACCGCTCTTGATGAAGGCGTCGATCCCCTCGATCGCCACGTCAGTGAGCTCCCGGGGATGGTCGAAGTGCGCCATGAGGTAGATGCGCTTCGTCGGCGTCGAGTACTTTCGGAACGCCTCCTGCAGCTTCTCGTCGGTGAGCACTCGCCAGGGATCGAACGCCGGCATCTTGGAGCCGATCCGGATGATGCGCACGTGAGGAATCTGCCGTAGCTGCTCGAAGATATCGACCAGGCGACGGGTGCTCATCAGCAGCGGGTCGCCACCCGTCAGCAGGACGTTCGTGACGTCGGGATGGTTACGGATGTACTCGACACCTGCCGAGACGTCGTTGGTAACCTCATCGTTCTCGTCCATGAAGAGGCGTTTGCGAAAGCAGTAGCGACAGTACGCGCCGCACACCTCGTTGCACAGCAACAGCACCGTATGAGGATACTTGTGCTGCACTCCGCGAGCGACCGTCACCGCCTCCTCATTGCTGGCGTCCAACTCACCCCAACTCGTGAGCTCCTCCTCACGCGGAATGATGAGCTGCTTGATGGGATCGTTCGGATCGTCCCAGTTGATCAGCCCGAGGTAGTAGTCGTTCGCACGAAAGACATAGCGCTCGGCAACCTTCTCGAGTCGGACCCGATATTCTTCCGGAATGGCGTCGATGTTCTTCAGGTCACGAATGTACTTCACGCGCCGGGCACCGCCTGAGCGGCTTTCCAACGCTGGCGTTGTGGGTGGTGCGATGGTCGTCAAGCTCCGCCTCCTTTCCGCGCACACGCACAGACGCCTCCGGCCGGCACGATTGCGCAACAGAGGCTGTGTGCTGTGAGCGCGTATCTATTGTACACCAACGAGAGCAAAAAGCGAACGTAATACGAAAGCGAATCACGGGCCGCTCGAGGCCGGCACGCCGCCCCAAGCACGACTCGGGTCCCCCCCACTTGTTGTACCATCTTCCCTCCACCAACTACGAGCCGTCTCTGGAGGTGTCCGGCGTGAGAATGATTCCATCGAATGGGTTTCGGCTTGCTGCTCCGCTGTGCCTGGCCCTCACGGCAAGCCTCGCCTGTGCCCCCCCAAGTCCAGTGGATGATCCGGCTGTCGAGACACCAGCCAGCCCCGAGATAGCGCGTCTCGCCGAACTCGGTCCGACACAGCTGCGTGTCACGTTCCTCGGGACCGGGGCGCCGCGCCCGTCATTCGTGCGGTACGGCCCGACCATTCTCGTCGAAGCGGGAGGCCAGCGATTGCTCGTCGACCCGAGCTGGGGCCTGACGCGACGCGTGATGCAGGCTGGCTCATTCGATCTGCTGACCGGCATCGACCACGTGCTGCTGACGCACCTCCACTACGACCACACGATCGGCCTCCCGGAGCTGTGGCTGGGCGGATGGTTGTACGGTCGTCCGGGGCCGCTGAGGATTCAGGGTCCGGTCGGCACGACCGAGATGGTGGGCCACCTCGAGCGCGCCTTCACGTGGGACGTCGACTATCGCCTGCTCGTGGGCGTGCCCGACGGCGGCCAGGTCGTCGCGCCGGAGGACGTCATACCAGGTGTCGTCTTCGACCGCGACGGCCTCACCGTGACGGCATTCGAGGTCGAGCATATGCCGATCGATGTGACGACGCGCGAGCGGCGCGACTTCGAAGGTCAGACGCTCGGCTTCCGGATCGACTACGCGGGCCGGTCGCTGGTCCTGTCGGGCGACACGCGCCCGAGCGACATCTTGATCGAGCACGCCGCGGGCGTGGACGTGCTGGTGCACGAGGTCCAGGTGCCGTCGCCCGGAGCGACCGAGGAAGCGAAGCTGGCCAACGTCAGCCTCTCGGTTCACTCGGAGCCCGCGCAGGTCGCGCAGGTCTTCGAGCGAACGCGCCCACGGATGGCCGTTTACTCCCACATCATCCCGCCCGATGTCACGGCCGAGCGGTTGGCCGAGGTCACGCCCTACGACGGTCCGATGACGGTCGCGCACGATCTGATGATGATCACGATCGGCGACGAGATCGAGGTTGCGGATCGACCCCGCATGGAAGGTGAGGTGTTCGAGGCCTCGGAAGTCTTGCGCTGACGACGAGACAACCCGGTCGCCCTGCTGCGTCCACAGGGAAGAGAAAAGGGGTCGGGACCGCTCGCCTAGGATCCCGACCCCGGTAACGCCGTCTAGCCAGTTGATTCCAGAGGTTCAGTCCCGCTGGCGCGGTGGACTGATCATGATGTGGGCGCCAGGCGTTCCCTCGTTCATGAGCCAGGGCACGCCAGGACCTGCGGGCTTCGCCGAGAGACCGACCGTTTCGGCCGTCGCGTTCGGCCAGTAGAGCACCCAGCGGGCGTAGGGATCAGTCACCTCACCCTTCATGGCGTCGAAGCCACTGCCGGCCAGGACGTAGAGCATGCGTGGTGCGGTCGGCATCGTCAGCTTGCCCTCCTTCGCCTCCTGCCAGCGGTGCGCCTCGTTACGGTCCGCACCGGTGACTCCCTCGAGGACGAGCTCCCGTCCGCGCGCCATGTACGGCTCGAGATCCTTGTGGTAGCAGGCCACGCTGAACGCGTCGTTGCCCGGCCGATCGGACAGGCAGACGAGATCGCCCGTGCCCTCGCGCAGCGAGACGTTCTTGCCGTCCGCATCCCAGCCGAGGACGGTGGCATCGGCACGCATGTCCTCAGGCGCCGCCAGCAGCGCAGACGCCAGCTGCTGCGCGGCAGGCGCCTGGGCGGCCACCGGGCCGACCAGCAACAGCGCCGCCGCCATCGTCAATACAGTCGTTCGCATCATAAGTCCTCCAAGACTTCCAAAAATTCCGCAACGTCAGGATGTGTCGAGTAGCATCAAGATACCACGGCTTGAGATCCACCGGACTCGAGGATAGACAGAACCACTCATCGATCATCGCGCGCCGCGACACGGAGGGACCCCAGATGACCGCTCGACTCATCACGCGCCGGGAATGGATACGCCACACCGTCTCGCTCATGCTCTCGTCGCTCGCGTGGCCGAGGCACAGCATGACACAGCCGCTCCAGGCGGCGCAGCGATCCGGCACCCGGCTCATCCTGCTCGGCACGACGGGAGGCCCGAGACCGAAGGTTGACCGTGCTGCAACGTCCCAGGTGATCGTGATCAACGACGACGCGTATGTCATCGACTGCGGCGACGGCGTCGCTCGGCGGCTCGTCGCCGCGGGCGTGAACCTTCAGCGACTGCGCAAGGTCTTCATCACGCATCACCACTCCGACCACAACGCGGACTACGGCAACCTGCTGCTGCTGTCGTGGGCGGCCGGCCTCCGGACCAACGTCCAGACCTACGGTCCGCCACCGCTGACACGAATGACCGAGCTCTATTTCGAGATGAACGCATTCGACATCGACACGCGGATCGCCGACGAGGGTCGGGTACCGCTCGTCCCTCTCGTCCAGCCAACGGAGATAACCGAGGGCGGTGTGATCAGCGACGACGGGAACGTGAAGGTCACGGCCGCGCTCGTCGATCACCCTCCGGTCGTCCCGGCGTTCGCGTATCGGTTCGACACGCCGGATCGCTCCATTGTCATCTCGGGCGACACCGCGTACTCGGAGAACCTGGTCGCGCTGGCTCGCGGCGCGGACGTTCTCGTCCACGAGGTGTTGTACGTCCCTGGCATCGAGCGAACCGTGGCGAGGGCGCCAAACGCCACTCGCCTACTGCAGCACATCATCGCCAGCCACACCGAGGCCGCAGACGTCGGGAAGCTCGCGGCGGAGGCGGATGTCGGAACGCTCGTGCTGTCCCACCTGGTTCCCGGGGACGATCCGCTCGTGACCGAAGAGACGTTCCGGGCCGAAGCCGCCCGGCACTTCTCGGGCGAGATCGTCGTGGGGCGGGACCTGATGGAAATTTAGATAGGGCGAGTGGGGCGAGTGGGGCGAGTAGGGCCAGTGGGGCCAGTGGGGCGAGTGGGGCCAGTGGGGCCAGTGGGGCCAGTGGGGCGAGTGGGGCGGTGGGGCCAGTGGGCGAGTACGTTAGTGGCGCTGCGGAGAACGAACGAGTCGGCGCTGGCTTCGGATCAGGCCGATGAGAGGCGCCGCCGTCCTACGGAACTCGAGGTCGAACGTGTCGAATGTCTCGTCGTCGAGATAGCCCAGCCGCCGTGCGGCGTGCAGGCAATAGCCCACTTCGGCCAGAGAGCCCCATGACGTGTGCAAGAACTGCAACCGTTCGCGAGCGTGCTGCCTGCTGAATCCTTCGACAATATTGGCAACGACCGAGTACGCGGCCCGCCTCAGCTGGGACGTCAGACCGAAGCGCTCATCGCTAGGAAATCTCTGTCGAGCCAGCCCGTGTAAGTGAATGTAGAGATCATCGGCGCGCTGCCAGGCGACGAGGGAATGATGGTGAAGAGCCATGCCCTCCAGGGTGCAATGCCGGTGCCACGCCCCACTCGCCCCACTCGTCCCACCTGCCCCACTCGCCCCACTCGCCCCCCTCGCCCTGCTTGCCTTCCTCGCCTCTACTCCATCCGCAGAGCCGTCACCGGGTTCACCCGAGTCGCGCGTCGTGCGGGCAGCACGCTGGCGATGAGCGCGACGAGCGCCAGAATGGCGGGGACACTGAAGAACGTGACCGGGTCCGTCGGCTCGACGCCGAACAGAAGGCTGCTCATCAGGCGGGTCAACAGCCAAGCGCCGAACAGGCCGATCGTGACACCCGCCAACGCGAGTGCCATGCCCTGGACAACGACCGTCCTGAGGACCCATTCGGGCCGGGCCCCAAGCGCCATCCGGATGCCGATTTCTCGGGTGCGCTCCGTCACGCCGTACCCCAGGACGCCATGGATTCCGATCGCGGCCAGCAGCAAGGCCACCACGGCAAAACTGGTCAGCACGATCATCGTGAATCGACGCTCGGCCACCGACCGTGAGATCGTCTCCTCCAGTGGTTCCAGGCCGAAGATGGCCAACGCCTCATCCTGCTCGGCAATCACGCTCCGAACAGCGGACGCCAGCGACGCCGGGTCGCCGCCCGTCCTGACGAGCAGCGCTCCGGTTGCCGAGGGCGCCTGCGCGAGCGGTTTGTACATGGCCAGGGGCGACGTCTCACTCAAGCCAAGGAACCGTTCGTTCCCGATCACGCCGACGATCTCATGCTCGTACCCGAACAGCCGCAGCTGGTGCCCGATCGGATCCGTGTCGCCGAAGAAGCGTTCGACCGCAGCCTCGTTGAGCACCGCGACCGACGGCGCGTCGGTGGTATCGGATGCAGCGAGCAGACGCCCGCTGACGAGCGGTACCTCCAGCGTCCGAAAGTAGTCGGGTGTCACGCGACGGATGCTGATCTCCGGCCAGGTCCTCGCCTCGGCCTCCCGTCCGACGACCGAGAAGGAATTCGTGAAACCGGGATCGAGCGGATGGTTGCCGGCGATCGCCACGGACTCGACGCCGGGCAGGGTCGACGCACGCTCCAGGAGTCGCGTCGTGAACGTGTGCACCTCGGGGAAGTTGGGCCACGTGGAGAAATCAGCTGGGTACCGGCTCGGCGGGAGCTGGTACTCCGCCTTGAGGACCCCACCGGCGCGGAAGCCTGGATCGATCTGGAGCAGGCGGTCGAAGCTCTTGATGAGAAGCATAGCCCCGACCACCAGTACGACCGCGAGCGCCAGCTCGCCGACCACGAACGCCGCACGCAGGCGCCGGCGGCCAACACCCGCGGATCCGCCGTGGCCCCCTTCGCCTTTGAGCGCCCCCTGCACGTCGACCCGCCGCGCCTGCAGCGTCGGGAGCATCCCGAAGGTCAGCCCGACCAGGACCGAGACGGCCAAAGTCACCGCCAGGACTCTCAGGTCGTGGCTCGCCTCGCCGATGCGAGGCAGAGCTGCCGGGGCGAGCCCGACCAGCAGATCCACGCCAACTCGTGCGAGCAGGACACCCAGTGCGGCGGCCGCTCCGGTCAGAAGCAGGCTCTCGACAAGGAATTGCCGGGCCAACCCGGCCATGCCGACGCCGAGCGCCGTCCGCACTGCAACCTCGCGACGCCGCGTCGCAGCGCGTGCGAGCAGGAGGTTCGCCACGTTGGCGCAGGCCACCAGGAGGACCAGCGCGACGGCTCCAAGCAGCACCAGCAGGGCGGGCCGCACCGGTCCGAACACCACCGTCGAGAGCGACTCGACGAACACGCCGCGGGCATCGTTCTCCGGGTAGTCCGCCTCCAGCTGTGCGGCCAGCTGCGCAAGCTCCTCCTGGGTCGTCTCCAGCGTCGCGGCTGGCGCCAGACGCCCGACCATGAAGATCGGATGCGTCTGGCGCGGGTAGGTCTCCGCATCGGCTTGCAACGGCATCCAGACGTCCACGTTGGTCCGCGTCCCGCGGTCAGCGAACGAGCGCGAGTAGTCTGCGGCCGACAGGATCGAGAACACGCCGAAGTCCGCGTCGGACGACATCACACCAACGACTGTGAACGACCGGTCGTTCAGGTTGACCGTGCGACCGAGTACCGCCGGGTCGCGCCCGTAGGCACGATTCCAGAAACCCTCGCCGAGTAACACCACATCTCCACCGCCGGGTCGGTCGTCCTCTGCGGTGAACCCTCGTCCGATGATCGGCTGGGCACCCACGAGCGGCAGGAGATCGTGCGTGACCGCGAGCGCTGGCAGTCGGGCCGGGTCGCCGATCGCCGACGTCAGATTGACCTGTCGCCCCGTGAACGCCCCGAGCGCCTCGACGCGCTCGCTCAGCCGTCGATAGTCCTCGAAGTCCGGAAACGATGCAGGCTCGCGGGTTGTCCCGCTGTTCCGATCGGTCTCCCACGCCACGACCAGCCGCTCGATTCGCTCCACGGGCGCCGGCCTGAGCAGCACGCCGTCGACGATGCTGAAAATGGCCGTGTTCGCTCCGATGCCGAGCGCGAGGGTGACGACCGCGATCGCGGTGAATGCCGGGGTCCGGGTGAAGAGCCGAAGGGCGTACCGGAGATCGTGGGTCCACATCGGGGTGCTCCTCCGGGCGGGTGGGCTGACCCACCCGCCGGCTATCGTTTCGAACGACGACCGCTTGGTGCTAAAAACATAGCACATTCAATGCTAGACACATAGCATTTGCCCCGGCCCAGGCATGCAGGGCATCATGGGCCCCTCCACTCACCGGAACACCTCGTTCCCACACCAAGGAGTCACGCATGCGAATGCTTATCGAGGTCAAGATCCCCAACGATGGATTCAACCCGTCCGTAAGAGACGGGAGCGCGGGTGAGAAGATCCAGCGAATCCTGGAGGCCACGAACCAGACTCGGTGTACTTCACCGAACACGGGGGGTGCCGCGGCGCCGTGATGATCGCCAATCTCGACGACGCGTCGCAGATTCCGTCCTACGCAGAGCCGTGGTTCCTGGCGTTCAACGCGAGGGTCGAGTTCCACCCGGTCATGACGCCGGAGGACCTGGGCCGAGCAGGGCTCGACGCACTCGGCAAGACGTGGCGGTGAAGCGCGCTGGACGGTTCACAGGTGGACGGCTGCGATCAGCCGTCCGCCGTGCGCTCGACCACGAATCGGTCCAGTGCGTGCACGCGCCTCAGCTGCGCTTGCGTGGAGGGTCGAAGAACGGCAGCTTCACGATCCTCGCGGCGGCCCGCCGACGGACGTACTCGACGGTCACCTCGAGCTCGACCTCCGATCCGGGCTCGGCGTTGGAGCCATCCACCGTCGCGAGCGCGATGAACTTCTTGAGCAGACGCGACCAACAGCTGCTGGTGGCCTGCCCGATCTGCCGACCTGCCGCGTAGACCGGAACGCCCACCCGCGAAGCCACGTTGGGAAGGTCAGGCGCGACGCCTTCTGCTTCCCAGAGCCTCTCGAGCACGTCCCACGTGGCCTCGAGTCCCACGAAGCGATGTGCGCGCTCCTTGGCCTGCACTGCCTCGAGCGCTCGCCTGCCGTTGAACGCCGGCTTGCGGAGGTCCACCGCCCAGCCCAGACCGATGTCGTATGGGGTCGACTTCTGGGCCTCGGTGATCGCCTTTTCGGCGCTGTTGAAGTCGACATCGATCAGCGGCAGTCCGGCCTCGATGCGCGCCAGGTCCAGGGCGATCAAGCCGGCCGGGCGAAGCCCGAGGCCACGGCCCGCGTCGATCAACACATCCCACAGACGCTCGGCCCACTCGGCTGCCACCCAGATCTCGAATCCCAGATCGCCCGTGTAGCCAGTGCGACTCACGACGGTCGGCACGCCGCCCAGCTCAGTGTCGGTCAGTTCGAAGTACCGGAGCCCGGTCACATCCTCGTTCGAGATCCGTGCGAGGATGTCGCGCGAGGTTGGCCCCTGCAGTGCCAACGCGGCCAACTGTTCCGACACGTCGCGAATCGCGACGTCCATCCCAATCGCGTTCAGCTCGAACCAGGGCAGACTCGGGTCGGCTGCGGTCACGCGGACCGTCTGGTCGTCGAGCCGTTGGAATGTGCCGTCCTGGATGACATGCCCGTTGTGGTCGCACCAGGGAGCGTAGACGACCCGGCCCACGTCGAATCGTCTGGCGTCACGGGTGATCAGGCGGTCGACCAGTCGCGTCGCGTCGGGTCCCGTGATGTCGTACTTGTAGAGTGGTGAGATATCGATGAGGCCGGCACCGCTTCGGATCGCGTGATACTCGGGGTCGTAGAAGTCGTCGTAGGCGCTGGCCGCAAAGTAGCCGGACCACTGCTTCCAGTTGAGGCTGGTGCACAGGGGCGCGGTGCGTGAGTGAAACGGCGTTCCGGTGGCCATGGTCGTTCGCGGCGCGCCAGTGCGTCGCCGCGGGTGCCGTATTGTCTTTCGTCGTCCAGAAAACGGCAATATGATTGTGCCTCGCGTCTACCCTCGGGGGCGCGCTCACTCCATGCCGGCGCGCTACGACGCCATCGTCATCGGTGCGGGTCACAATGGCCTCGTCAACGCGGCGTATCTCGCACGCGCCGGCAAGCGCGTCCTCGTGCTCGAGCGTCGTCACCTGGTCGGAGGCGCGACGGTCACCGAGGAGGTCTTTCCGGGCTTCAAGTTCTCCGTCTTCTCGTACGTCGTCAGCCTCCTGCGCCCCCAGATCATCGAGGAGCTCGACCTCGCCCGCCATGGGTTCTTCCTGCTCCCGCTGGACGGCACCTTCACGCCGCTGCCCGACGGCCGCTACCTGGCACGCTGGCACGACAGCGCAAAGACCCGTCAGGACCTGATCCGCTTCTCGCGGCGAGACGCCGACCGGTACACGCAATTCGGCCATCTCATGCACCACCTCTCGCGGGCCGTCCGGGAGATGCTGAAGACCGTGCCACCCGACGTCGCGTCGCTCAAGCCCTCCGAGCTTGCCGGTCTGGCGCGGGTCGGCGCGCACTTCCGGGGCCTCGGCCGCGACCGGCTGTACGAGCTCGTACGGTTGATGACGTCGAGCTCGGCCGACTACCTCGACCGCTGGTTCGAGTGTGAGCCTCTGAAGGCCACGATGTCGGCGAGCGGGATCATCGGGACGTTCCTGAGCCCGCGATCGCCCGGCTCGGCGTACGTGCTGCTCCACCATTACATGGGCGAGATCGACGGTGTGTCCCGGTCGTGGGGCTTTCCGCGTTCAGGCATGGGGTCGGTGGCGCAGGCACTCGCCTCCTCCGCCCGAAGCTTTGGTGCGGAGATCCGCACCGACGCCCCGATCGCGCGGGTGATCGTCAAGGGCGGCGCGGCCCGCGGGGTCACCCTGGAGAATGGCGACGAGATCCATGCAGAAGTCGTGGCGTCGAGCCTCGACCCCAAGCGGACGTTCCTTCGGCTGATCGAGCCGGCCGAGCTACCGGCCGAGTTCGTCGAGGGAGTCCGCCGCTTCAAGATCCGCGGGTCGTCGGGCAAGGTCAACTTGGCGCTGGGCGAGCTGCCGAACTTCACGTCGCTGCCTGGGGACGGCCCGCACCTCCGCGGCTCCATTTCGATCAGTCCGGATCTCGACTATCTCGAGCGCGCCTACGACGATGCGAAGTACGGCAGGTTCTCGCGCCGGCCGTACATGGACATCCTGATCCCCTCGATGATCGATCCCTCCATGGCACCGCCCGGCAAGCACGTGATGTCGATCTTCGTGCAGTACGCGCCGTACCACCTCGCGGACGGGACGTGGGAGCAGCAACGCGAGGCGTTCGGCGACGCCGTCGTCGACACGCTGGCCGAGTATGCGCCGAACATCAAGAACGCCATCCTGCACCGCCAGGTGCTCAGCCCGTGGGACATCGAGCAGACCGTTGGCCTGACGGAGGGCAACATCTTCCAGGGCGAACTCAGCCTGGACCAGCTGTTCTTCCTGCGTCCGGTGGCTGGCTGGGCGCAGTTTCGGACGCCGATCCGAAATTTCTACCTGTGCGGTTCCGGCGCGCACCCCGGCGGTGGAGTCATGGGGGCGCCGGGCTGGCTCTCGGCGTTGGAGATATTGAAGGACTGGACGCGCGGCCGGGTGAAGCGGTGACGAGGAGTAGTCGATCCAGTCGATGACCGTGTCATGAGCGAATCGTACGATGTGGTGATCATCGGAGCCGGGCACAACGGCTTGGTGACGGCCGCCTATCTGGCACGCGCCGGAAGGCGCGTGCTCGTGCTCGAGCGCCGCGATGTCGTGGGCGGCGTGGTCGTCACGGAGGAGTTCGCCCCGGGCTTCAAGGCCTCAGTCGGCCCGGACCTGTGCGGCCTCCTGCTCCCGGAGGTTCGCCGCGATCTCGACCTCGATCGACACGGTCTGGACGTCCTCCCACTCGACCCTGTCGTGTACGCCCCGAGCCCCGACGGACGGGACCTGACGATGTGGCGCGACCAGGAGAAGACGACTGCCGCCATTCGGCGACTCTCGCCGCACGATGCGGAGCGCTACCCCGCGTTCGCGGCCCTCGTCGGAGATCTGGCCGGCTTCCTGCGCCCCCTCGCGCGACAGCCGCCGATCCAACCCGACGCGAGCGGTGCACCGGCGATGCTCGACGCCCTGAAGGTCGGCTGGAGCTTGCGGCGCCTGGGGCGAGCCAGGATGCACGAGGTGCTTCGCGTCCTGCCAATGTCGGTCCAGGACTTTCTCGACGAATGGCTGGAGTTGGACCTCCTGAAGGGCGTACTCGCCGTGCAGGGCCTGACCGGTGTCGCGCTGGGGCCGCGCTCGGCCGGCACCTCGGCCATCTTCCTGTACCACCAGCTAGGCGCGGCGGCCTGGCCCCGGGTCGCGTGGGGCCTGCCGCGCGGCGGGCTGGGCAGCATCAGTGCCGCGCTGGCAGGCTCCGCCGAGGCGCATGGCGCGCGCATCCGGCTCGGCGCGCCCGTGCGTGAGGTGATGGTCACGGATCGTCGTGCCGCCGGTGTCGTGCTCGAGACCGGTGAGGAGATCGCCGCGCCCGTCGTGGTGTCCAGCCTCGACCCCGGCACGACCTTCGTCCACCTGCTCGAACCCGGGGTGCTCGAACCTGAGTTCCTGCGGGAGGTGCGGTGTATCCGGTATCGGGGCGTGAGCGCCAGATTGCTCCTCGCGCTCGATCGACTGCCCGAGCTGCGCGGCGTTCAGGGTGCCGCCCCGCAGGCGCAACACCACGGGGTGATCCACATCGGTCCGAACCTCGATTACCTCGAGCGCGCATACGACGCCACCAAGTACGGCCGTTTTTCCGAGCAGCCGATCCTCGAGGCGATGATTCCCTCCCTCGCCGACCCGGCTCTGGCACCCGAGGGGAAGCACGTCATGACTGTCACCGCCCAGTACGCGCCGTTCACACTCCGTGACTCGAGCTGGGCACATCACGGGGGTCGGCTCGCGGATGTGATCCTCGCGACCCTCGAGGAGCACATGCCGGGCCTTCGCGATGCCGTGCTCCACCAGCGCATCATCACGCCGTGGGATCTCCAGGAAGGCTACGGACAGCGGGAAGGTAGCCTGCATCAGGGCGAGATGGCGCTCGACCAGCTGTACTTCATGCGCCCGGTGGCTGGATGGTCGAGTTACCGCACACCGCTCGACGGTCTGTACCTCTGCGGTGCGAGCACACATCCAGGAGGTGGCGTCAGCGGCGCGTGCGGCTACAATGCCAGCCAGGCCATCCTGAGGGGGTGAGATGACACGACCGTTCCTCGCGGCCTTCACCATCGCGATGGTGGCCATGGGCTGCTCCGCTCCGAACTCCACGCGCGCCCCATCGCCAGACTCCGCTCCGAGCGATTCACGGCCCAACGTCCTGTTCGTCTTCTACGACCAGTACCGCGCCGACATCATCGGAGCCTACGACGGTGGCGCGAACATCGCAACACCCCACATCGATCGCATCGCCCGAGAGGGCGTGCTGTTCACGAACGGGCTCTCGACGGTCCCGGTCTGCACACCGTACCGCGGCATGCTCATGACCGGCCGCTACCCGACGCACACGGGCCTGATGCTGAACTTCCTCGAGACCAACACGACGGTCACGAGCATCGCCGACGTCTTCCGAGGGGCCGGGTACCGCACGGCGTTCATGGGCAAGTGGCACCTGTCGGCCGGTAGCCACAAGATGGCCTGGGTTGGCCAGGAGGAGGGCAGCTGGGATCACGCGCAGCCGTACATCGCAGAGAACCCGGACTACAACTACGTGCCGCCGGGACCCGAGCGCCTCGGCTTCGAGGGCTGGGCCGCCTACAACTTCCACGCCGAGTTCCTGGCGGCGCCCTACTATCGGGATGAGCCCGACCGGCTGATCATGGACGGCTACGAGTCGGACGCGCTGACCGACATGGCCATCGAGTACATGGACGACGCCCGCGACGTGGGTGAGCCGTTCTTCGTCATGGTGGCGCCGCACCCACCCCATCCGCCGTTCGACCGACTACCGGACGGCTACCTCGAACAGATTCCTGAGACGCTGGCCTGGGACGCAAACGTGCCGGCCGAGTTCAGGACCGGCACCAACCTCGCCGACGCCCGCGCCTACTTCGCCATGGCGAAGAACGCCGACGACAACATGGGTCGGATCCTGACCTACCTCGACGACTCCGGGCTGGCCGACGACACGATCGTCGTGTTCACGTCCGACCACGGCGAGATGCTCGGAAGCCACGCGCGGCGCAACAAGATGGTCCCGTATGCCGAGGCGGTCCGGATTCCGATGATCGTCCGCTGGCCAGGCCAGATCGAGCCGAATACGCGCACCGACACGCTGCACACGCCACTCGATCACATGCCGACGCTGATCGCCATGGCCGGATTGCCACGGCCCGAAGGGCTTGACGGGAGCGATCTCAGCGACGAGTTGCTGGGAGGCCAACCGGTCGATCGGGACGCCGTGCTGATGGGCAATTACACCGCGCACTGGGACTACTTCATGACCCACTCCCAGCCCGGCGCGAACTGGCCGGAATGGCGAGGCGTCAAGACACCGCAGTACACCTACGCGCGCTGGATCGATGGCCAGGTGGAACTGTACGACGACATGGCTGATCCGGACCAGCAACACGATCTGAGCGAGGACCCGTCGCATGCCGCGACAGTCGACGAACTGGAAGCGACCCTCGAGCGCCTGCTCGCCGAGGCGCACGACGAGTTCCTACCGGGCAATGCGTACGTGGCATAGGTCGATCGAGAGCGCAACATCATCCGAACCGGGCTCGGTCCAGTGACTCGATGAACCGAGCATCGCAACGATGGCAACGCCTGTGCTCCGGATGACCCCGACTCCGAGGCGGTGGACCAAACTTCCGCTCATACTCCTCGTGAGCCTGGTGAGCCTCGGGGGCTGTTCGTCCGAGCAATCCGGCGAAACACCGATCGCCGAGGACCAGCCGAACGTCCTGGTGATCACCGTCGACGACATGAATTGGGATTCGGTCGGCGTCTACGGCGCGGACATCCCCGGCATCACGCCGAATATCGACCGGCTTGCGACCGAGGGGCTTCGGTTCGATCACGGCCACGTGACGATCGCCATCTGTCAGCCGACCCGTGCGGTCTGGATGACGGGCCGCTACCCACACAACAGTGGCGCCTTCGGCTTCGAACCGATCAGGCCGGACGTGCCGACCTTACCGGAGGCGCTGCTCGCCGCCGGCTATCGCACGGGCGTCATGGCCAAACACGGGCACATGCTCCCGTCGCGCCCGGAGGCGTGGACAGAGATCGTGCCGGCAAAGGAGCTGCAGAACGGACGGGACCCGGATCTGTACTACACCCGGGCGCTCGGATTCATGCGCGCGTCGATGAGCGCCGGCCAGCCGTTCTTCCTCATGGCGAATTCCCAGGATCCACATCGGCCATTCGCCGCCAGCGAGGCGGAAGCTCAACAGCGGCTGACGGACGCCGAGAATACGAACCATCAGTACGGCGGCGGCTTTCCCGAAGTCGAGCTGGCGTACGATCCCGAGGAGATTCCAGTGCCGGGCTTCCTGCCCGATCTGCCCGACGTCCGGCGCGAACTGGCGGAGTACTACACGTCGGTCGCCCGCGCAGACGCCACCACGGGTGCGGTACTTCGCGCGCTCGACGAGACGGGTCTCGCCGACCGGACGCTGGTGATGTTCCTCTCCGATCACGGCATCGCCGTGCCATTTGCCAAGACGAACGTCTGGCTGCACTCCACCAAGACGCCGTGGATCGTCCGATGGCCGGGTGTCGTCGGGTCCAACGTCGTCGACGATCGACACGTCGTCTCCGGGGTGGACCTGGCGCCCACGATCCTCGACGCGGTCGGCCTGGACAATCTGGCTAACGCCGACGGCCGGTCGTTCCTGGGCGTGCTCGAGGGCGAGGATCAGGACGGCTGGGACTACGCCTTCACGCACATGAACACGACCGTCGCGCCTGAGTGGTTCGGGATGCGATCGGTCGTCGGTCGTCAGTTCGGCTATATCTACAACGCCTGGGCGGACGGAGAGACCGCGTTCTTCAACAACTCGATGCGGGGCCTGACGTTTCCGGCCATGGAAGCCGCGGCCAGCGATGATCCGGCGGTCGCTGCCCGGGTAGAACACCTGCGCTACCGGACGAAGGAGGAGCTGTACGACTACTCGCGCGATCCGGATGCTCTGACCAACCTGAGTCACCTCGCCAACCTGGCCCACGACACGGCGAACGCCGACGAGCTCGAAGCGTATCGCGACCTCATGCTGGAACGGATGCGTGTGACCGGCGACCCGGAGCTGGCGGGATATGAAGCATTTCTGGAGACGACCCAGTGATGCCGTGGCGACTCTCGACGGTCCTGGTCCTGGCGGCGATGCTCGTCGTCGGATGCCGACCCGTGGGCGATTCTCCTGCAACCATGTTGCCGGCGCGCCCACCCAACATCGTCATCATCTTCACCGACGACCAGGGTTATGCCGATGTCGGTGTGTACGGCGCCGAGGGCTTCGAGACGCCGAACCTCGATCGGATGGCGCGCGAGGGAATCCGCTTCACAAGCTTTTACGTCTCGACGTCCGTCTGCTCGCCGTCTCGTGCGGCGCTCCTCACAGGCTCCCATCCACTCCGGGTCGGCATTCCCAAGGTCCTGATGCCGCAGGATGACGTCGGCTTGCACCCGGACGAGATCACGATCGCAGAACTGCTCGCGGACCGCGGCTACGCGACCGCGGCATTCGGTAAGTGGCACCTCGGCCACCACACCGAGGACCTCCCCACGAACCACGGGTTCGACGAGTACTTCGGGATCCCGTACTCCAACGACATGACGCCGGATCCGAGCAAGAACCCGAATCCCCCGGCGCGCCGACACCCGCCCTTGCCCCTCGTGGAGCGGCTGGAGGTCATCGAGATCGAGCCTGACCAGACGCAGTTGACGCGCCGCTACACCGAACGCGCGGTCGACTTCATCGAGCGGAACCGCAACCAGCCCTTCTTTCTCTACCTGCCGCACTCCATGCCGCACACGCCGCTCCACGTCTCCGAGCGGTTCGCGGGCGCGTCGGTCCGCGGCCTCTACGGTGACGTCATCATGGAGATCGACTGGTCGGTCGGCGAGATTCTCGGCACGATCGGTCGACTGGGCCTCGATGAGCAGACACTGGTGTTCTTCCTGAGCGACAACGGTCCGTGGCTCGTGAAGGACGACCACGGCGGCTCGGCCGCGCCGCTCCGAGAGGGCAAGGCGACGGCCTTCGAGGGTGGGCATCGAGTGCCGGCGATCGTGCGGTGGCCCGGGCACATTCCTGACGGACAGATCAGCGACGAGCTGGCCACCTCGATGGACGTCTTCCCGACCGTCGCGGGTCTGGTTGGCGCACCTCCGCCAACCGACCGCATCATCGACGGCAAGGACATCTGGCCGATCCTGTCGGGTCAGCCAGGGGCGACCAGCCCGCACGAGGTGTTCTACTACTACCTGCGCCAGGAGCTTCGGGCCGTTCGGTCCGGGCGCTGGAAGCTGCACCTGCCGCACCGCTTCAACAGCATCCACGGTGCGTCGCTACGAACCGACACCTTTCAAGGGACGTACGTCGAGGACGAGATCGGGTTGTCGCTGTTCGATCTCGAGCAGGACATCGGCGAGACCACCAACGTAGCCTACGACCACCCTGAGGTCGTCGGGGAGTTACTGGAGTGGGCCGAAAGAGCCCGGGAGGAACTGGGAGATTCGCTGACGGGGCGCGTGGGTGCCGGACTCAGGCGTCAGTGAAGCCTGGAACGGCGCGGAACCGGGACGGACTATCGCTCGAGTGCGCTCTTCGTGGCCTCCCAGATATGGGCACACGAGAGGCAGGTGACGAAGAATAGCCAGGGCGTGATGGCCCTACGCGAGAGCCGATCGCCGCGGCATTCCGGGCAGGTGAGCTTCGCTGGCATCGATCGTTCCTCCTCTCAGCGTTATCGGCAGTTGGCCGGGCGGGCATGAGAGTCGGGGTCAGGGTCCGGGGTCCGGGGTCCGGGGTCCGGGAGTGCGGAGGTCCGCGGGTTCACCTAGGCTTCGCGGCATCCTTTTAGGTCAGTCCGTGCCGTTCCGTGTCCGTTCCGTGCCGTTCCGTGCCCGTTCCCTTGACACTACGGCGCGGAAGTCGGACACTTTGTCGCAATAGGTTCAGTTGAAACGGCTTCGACCGAAGCCCCAAGAGGAGAACGCCATGTCACTGTCACGTCGTGCATTCGTCCGAAGTCTGGGACTCGGTGGAGCGTCGGCACTTTCAACCGCGTTCGTCATCGGACGCGGCCAGGAGGCGCTCGCCTGGGGTCCCGATCCGCTGGAGTCATTCGTTCAGTCGGCCATGAGCCAGGCGATGGACATCCGCATCAGCTCGAACGAGAATCCGCGGGGCCCGAGCCAGAAGGCGCTCGACGTCATGAGCGGCAAGGTCGACCTCAAGGTGGGACGCTACAACCGGGAGTTCGCGCGGCAGGAGTTGCCGGCCGCGATCGCCAAGCTTCTCGGGCACGGGGCGAAGGCCGAAAACGTCCTGATCTCGACCGGGTCGAGCGGCGTCCTCGAGGCTGCCGCCCGAGCGTACCTGGGACCGTCGAAGCCACTCGTGACCGGCGCGCCGTCCTACGGGAATCCGGTGCGCACGGCGACCCTCCTGGGGGCCGAGTCCAAGCTCATTCCGGTCGACGCGGAGCTGCGGCTGGATCTCGACGGCATGGCAGACGTGTCGAAGGGTGCCGGCCTCGTCTTCCTGTGCAACCCGAACAATCCGACCTCGACCGCTCACAGCGCCGACACGGTGGCCGCCATCGTCGACCGGATCAAGGCGAGCTCGCCGGACACGGCGATCTTGATCGATGAGGCCTACATCGACTACGCGACCGACACGACCGTGGCGAGCGGCATTCCGCAAGCGCTCGAGCACTCGGACGTGTTCATCGCCCGGACATTCTCGAAGGCGTACGGCATGGCCGGCCTTCGTCTGGGCTACGCCGCCGGCCAGCCCGGGACGCTAGAGAAGCTCGCGGGCGCGTGGGGCCTCGGCGAACCGGCCTTCCTGGTCGCCGCAGCGGGCATCGCAGCGGTCGAGGATACGGCGCACATGGACTGGGAACGGGGTGAGAACGCGCGCGTCCGCCAGTTCACGATCGACGCCTTCACGGATATGGGCTTCGAGGCCGGGAACTCGCAGACCAACTTCCTCTTCGTCAACATCGGCCGGACGGCCAAGGAGTTCCGCGATGGGTGCGCCGAGCGTGGCGTGCGGGTCGGGCGCGACTTCCCGCCGATGGAGAAGACGCACGCCCGCGTCTCGATCGGCACAATGGAGGAGATGGAGCGCGCGGTCGGCGTCTTCCGCGAGGCCCTCGGTGTCGCCGCGATGAGCAGCGCGTCACGAGGCTAGCGGCTTCCCACGCCTGGCGCTGGACAATCCGGGCGCAGTCCCTCGATGGGCTGCGCCCGTTCTTATTCCCTCCCCCCCGGCTTGGAATCGAACCATGAATGATTGGCTTCGACACTCGACCGTGGCCACGGCGCTCGGCGTGGCATCCGCCCTTCTCCTTGCGCTCCCCGGGGTCGGGGCCGCCCAAGACATCTCTCCCGACCAGTACGCCGCCCTCACGTACCGCCACATCGGTCCCATCGGTAATCGCACGATCGCCATAGCTGGCGTCGTTGGCGACGAGAACGTCTACTACACCGGTGCCGCCTCGGGCGGCATCTGGAAGACGGAGGACGCGGGCCTGTCATGGACGCCCGTGTTCGACGACCAGCCGGTCCACGCCATCGGCGCTCTTGCCGTCGCCCCGTCCGACGCGAATATCGTCTGGGCCGGGACCGGCGAGACCTTTATCCGCTCGAACGTCTCCATCGGTAATGGCGTCTGGAAATCGACAGACGCGGGCGCCAATTGGACCCACATGGGCCTCGAAGGCACGGGGCAAATCGGTCGGGTGATCATCCATCCGCAGGATCCGGACACGGTCTATGCGGCGTCGCTGGGACATGGCTACAGCCCCCAGGAAGAGCGCGGCATCTACCGGACGACCGACGGCGGTGAAACGTGGGAGCGCGTCCTGTTCGTCGACGAGCACACCGGCGCGTCCGACCTCGTCATGGACCCGAACAACCCACGCATCCTGTTCGCCGGGATGTGGCAGCTCGAGATCAAGACCTGGACGCGCGAGAGCGGCGGTCCGGGCAGCGGACTGTTCATGACGCGTGACGGCGGCGACACCTGGACGCGGCTGGAGGGCAGCGACCTCCCGACCCTGCCCGTCGGCAAGGTGGCGGTCTGCATGACGCCAGAGGACTCGGATCGCGTGTACGCGCTGATCGAGACAGGCGACGGGGTGCCGTGGCACGGCCAGGAGACGGAGAGCGGCGAGCTCTGGCGATCGAACGATGGCGGGGCGAACTGGCAGCTCGTGAGCCACAACCGAAATCTGGCCGGTCGCAGCGCGTATTACTCACGGTGCGCCGTGGCGACCGACGACCCGGACGAGATGTACTTCCTGACGGCATCTTTCTATCGCAGCATCGATGGTGGCCTAACCGCCGAGGCCGCGAGCCGCCGAGGCAGCGACGACCGTCCGCCAGCGCCGGGGTGGGACCACCACGACATGTGGATCGACCCGACCAACGCCGACCGCATGGCGGTGGCGCACGACGGCGGAGTGTCGATCTCCGAGAATCGCGGCACTCGTGGCTCAAGGTGCAGCTGCCGATCGCCCAGCTGTATCACGTGACGGTGGACAACGAGATTCCCTACAACGTTCTCGGCAACCGGCAAGACGGACCGTCGTTCCGCGGCCCGAGTAACAGCCGCACGCGCAGCGCCGACGGCATCCCGCGAGGCATGTGGCACTCCGTAGGCGGCGGCGAGAGCGGTTTCGCGACACCCGACCCGGTCGACCCGAACATCATCTGGTCGAGCGCCTCCGGTGCAGGCGCCCGCGGCGGCATCGTCGTCCGCTACAACCGTGAAACGCGGCAGTTCCGTCAGGTCGAGGTCTGGCCCGAGAGCACTGGCGGCTGGCCGGCCGGCGAACTGAAGTACCGGTTCCAGTGGACCTTTCCACTCCTCATTTCACCGCACGATCACAACACGATCTACGTGACCAGCCAACACGTGCATCGGACCACGAACGGCGGCCAGAGCTGGGACGTGATCAGCCCCGACCTGACGACGAACGATCGGTCACGCCTGGGCATTTCGGGTGGGCTCACGCCGGACAACATCGGTGTCGAGTACGGCTCGGTCATCTATGCCTTCGATGAGTCGCCAGTTCAGCAGGGCGTCTTCTGGACCGGCTCGAACGATGGCCTGGTCCATGTCAGCCGGGACGGCGGGACCACGTGGACGAATGTCACCGGGAACATCCCGGACTTGCCGCCGCTCGGGACCGTCAGGAACATCGATGCTTCGAAGTGGGATGCCGGCAAGGCGTACATCACCGTCGACTTTCACCAGGTGGGAAACTTCGATCCATACGTCTACAAGACGGATGACTACGGTGCGAGCTGGACGAAGACCACGACTGGCATCGCCGACAGCCCCTTGAGCTACGCTCGCAACATCCGCGAGGATCCCGTTCGCCAGGGCCTGCTCTACCTCGGCACCGAGAACGCGCTCTACGTGTCATTCGACGACGGTGCCAACTGGCAGTCGCTGCAGAACAACATGCCAGCGTCGCCGATGTACTGGATCGAGGTCCAGGAGCACTTCAACGATCTGGTCGTCGGGACGTACGGGCGCGGGTTCTGGATTCTGGACGACCTGACGCCGCTCCAGCAATTGACGCCGCAGGTCATCTCCAATGGCGCGCACCTGTTCGAGCCCAGGCTCGCGTACCGCTTTCGGCCGGCGACCGCCTATGTCGCGCAATTCGACGACCCGTCACGCGGCCAGAACCCCGAGTATGGCGCATCGATCAACTACTGGCTCGCCGACGAGCCAGAGGGTAGCGTGACCATCCGGATCGAGAACGCCTTGGGCGACACGATCCGGACGATCGACGGAACGAAGACCGCCGGCATCAACCGGGTCCACTGGGATCTCGCCGGCGAGCGCTCGACGCAGATTCGCCTGAGGACGAAACCGCGTTTCGCCGACTGGGTCGATCTGGGCGACGAACGGTGGCGGGACGGCGGGCGGCGAACCTCGATCATCGCACCACCTGCCACCTACACGGCGAGGCTGGACGTGGCGGGCCACGAGTACACGCAGACGCTCGAGGTCGTGAAGGACCCGCACTCCGAAGGCACCGAGGAGGACATCCGGCTCCAGACCGAGATGCTCGAGGAACTGAGGGACGATCTGGAATCGGCGGCCCGTGCCGTGAACCGCATCGAGTGGATCAGACGCCAGCTCGAGGACGTCAAGGCCGTCGCCGAGACGACCGGCAACCCAGAGGCGGTCACCACCGCGGCAGACGATCTGGAGGAGAGATTCCACGCCGTCGAGGAGAAGCTCTATCAGACGAAGCTCAGCGGCACTGGCCAGGACGGGGTTCGCTGGCCGAGCAAGCTCACCGGCCGGCTCTCGTATCTGGCCGGCACCGTGGCCGTCGCCGACTTCCGCCCGACCGATCAGCAGCGCGAGGTGCATCAGGTCCTGAAGGACCGACTGCGCACGGCGCTTGACGAGCTGAGCGGCCTGCTGCAGACCGACCTACCCGCCTTCAACGAGGCGCTGGCCGAGCACGACCTGCCGAAGGTCGTGACGGGGACGGAATAGTCAGGGGTCGGGGTAGGAGGGTGTGCGCGGGGACCGGACGCTCTCGACCGACGACCGAAGAACGACCGACGAACGGCGGCCGGTTGAACAACCGGCCGCCGCTTGTTCTAGGAGTTGGTCGGAACGAACTTGATCGCGACGCCGTTGTTACAGTACCTCAGGCCGGTGGGCCGGGGGCCATCCTTGAAGATGTGGCCCTGGTGCCCGCCGCACCGATCGCAGTGGTACTCGGTACGCGGCAAGATCAGCTTGAAGTCGCGCTTCGTCCCGACGGAGTCCGGGAGGACGTCGTAGAAACTCGGCCAGCCGGTGCCGCTGTCGAACTTCGTCTCCGCACTGAAGAGCGGCAACTCGCATGCGGCGCAGGCGAAGACGCCCTGACGTTTCTCGTCATTCAGCGGGCTCGTCCACGGCCGCTCGGTCCCTTCCTGGCGGAGGACGTAGAACTGCTCCTTGGTCAGCAACTGGCGCCACTCGTCCTCGGTGCGCTCGATCTTGTCAGACCGCATGGGGGCTCCTTGTTCGCTGGTGAACACGCGCGACGCGGCCAGGGGCCCCAGGGTCACGCCACCGAGCGTATAGATGAACTGTCGTCTATTCATGGTGTTTGTTCCTCTGGCTACTAGAACCCGCCGGCGGCGCGATTTGTTCCCGAACCACGATTCTAGCGTAATTCCTCGCGGGTCGGACCGGCCAAATCCCGGTCCCTCCGTACGGGCTCCTCACGGACCGGCTGAAGCCCGGTCCCTATGTAACAATCTATAATTCCGGCCATGCTTCGTTCCATCATCAGCGGGAGCGGCTCCGAGATCGGCGCCAACGAGATCTCCAACGATGCCATCGGGCGCATCATGGATACGAGCGACGCGTGGATCCGGGAGCGCACGGGCGTCGAGACCCGCTACTATGTCGACCCCGGTACGTCCACGACTGATCTCGCCGTCCCCGCCGCGCAGCGGGCGCTCGAGGCGGCGGGCGGCGCACCGGAGGACATCGACTTGGTCGTGTTCGCGACGATGACGCCGGATCATTTCTTCCCCGGCAACGGCGGCCTCCTGCAGGCGCGGCTCGGCTTGCGGCCAGTACCTTGCTTCGACATCCGGCAGCAGTGCAGTGGGTTCCTGTACGGTCTTCAACTGGCCGACGTGCACATTCGCTCCGGGATGGCGCGGCGTGTCCTCCTGGTTGGGGCCGAGGTGCACTCGGGATTCATGCCGTGGAGCGATGGCGGCTGGGCGAGGCTCGCCGGCGACGTCGACGCGCCTCTGGCCGAAGGCGAGTGGGAGCGCAACACCAGCGTCCGACACCTCGCCGTCCTGTTCGGCGACGCGGCGGCGGCAGTCGTGGTGGAAGCATCCGAGGACAGCAACCGCGGCATCATCGATCAGCAACTGGCGGCGGACGGCGCGGATGCCGACAAGCTGTGGGTCCCGGACGTCGGCTTCCGTCATCGTCCCTACGTGGACGTCGAGCGGGTCCGTCGGACTGCAGGCATGCCGACCATGGACGGACGATACGTCTTCAAGATGGCGACGACCCGGATGGCCGAGGTCGCCCAGACGGTCCTGAAGCGGAACGGGGTGTTACCCGAGCAGTTGTCGATGGTCCTGATGCATCAGGCGAATCGCCGCATCAACGAGTTCGTCCAGAAGATGCTGGGATTGCCGGATGACAAGGTCGTCCACAACATCCACAAGTACGGTAACACCACGGCGGCCACGATCCCTCTGCTCTGGGACGAGTGCGTCCGGAGTGGCCGGATTTCCCCCGGCGACCTGGTACTCATGGTCGGGTTCGGGGCCGGGATGACGTGGGGAGCGACGCTGGCCAGAGTCTAACCAATTACGTAGCGCGAAGGATGTCGGTCAAGGGTTGTGAAGCCGCTTCTCGCAACCGGCCAGTGAGCCGGTCCGCAGAACATCCGGACGTACTCGCCGTCCACGGGATTGAGGGTCGGCCGCCCTGGCGCCGATACACAGACCGAGTCCCTGTCTGTGTCCACCTTCCTCCAGAACCTCCGCTATAGCCTTCGCGCCCTCGCGACGAAGCCTGGCTTCGCCGTGACGTCGGTGCTGGTGCTCGCGATCGGGATCGGAGCGAACACCGCGGTCTTCAGCCTCGTCAACGCCGCCGTGCTGCGGCCGCTCAATGGCGCGGCCAGCGACGTCGTCGGCCTGTACAGCAAGGACACAGTTCGACCCGACACGTACCAGGCGTTCTCGTACCCCGCCTACCGGACGATCCGTGACGACCGACTAGTATTTGCGAGCCTGCTGGCCCAGAGCGTGGCCATGGTCGGGCTCGACGAAGGCACCGAGACCCGACGAGCGTTCAGCGCGCTGGTCTCCGCCAACTACTTCTCGACGCTCGGCGTCGAACTGCCGCTCGGCCGCGCGTTCTCTGATGCCGAGGAAGCCCCCGGCAGCCAGATCGCCGTCGCGATCGTCAGCGACGGGTTGTGGAGACGGCTGGGCGCCGACCCGGGGCTGATGGGCCACATCATCCGGATCAACAGCCGGTCGTTCACGGTGATCGGCGTCACGCCGCCAGGCTTCAGCGGCACCACCGCGATCGTCTCGCCGGAGGTCTGGCTGCCTCTGGGCATGTACGAGCTCATCGTCAACGACTTCTTCCGCGACGGGTCGAACGCGCGATTGAGCGATCCGGCGAATCACAATCTGATCCTGGCTGGCCGGCTGGCGCTACCTGTAACGCCGGAGTCCGTGGAAGCCCGCCTCGAAGCCCTGTCGGCCCAGCTTCGACGCGCGTTTCCGTCGGCCGAGGCGGATCAGACGCTGGTCGTGAACAGGCTGCCACGCCTCGGCATCAGCACGCGCCCGGAGCACGACTCGCGGCTACGGATGCTGGCGACACTGCTAGTCGCCACGGCCAGCGTGGTGCTCCTCGTCGCCTGTCTGAACCTCGCCAACATGGTGCTCGCCCGCGGATCGACTCGCCAGAGGGAACTCGCGATTCGGACGGCGCTCGGTGGGGGGCGCGGACGCCTGATCGGTCAGTTGCTAACGGAAGGGCTCGTGCTCGCCGCGCTCGGCGGAGTCGGCGGTCTGCTGGTTGCCATGTGGGTCGTCGAGGCCCTGGCCGCATCGCTCAGCCGCATGGCACCCGTGGCCATCGTGCTGGATCCCTGGCCGGACGCCCGCGTGCTCCTCGCGACTCTGGTGTTCGCGGGAATCAGCACGATGCTCTTCAGCCTCGGACCCGCCTGGCGGCTGACGAGACGGGACCTCGTGCGGCATCTCCGAGACCAGGTCGACGGCTCGTCGACCGGAGGACGTTCGCGCGGCGTGTGGTCAGGGCGCAACGCGCTGGTCGTCGGTCAGATCGCCCTGTCGCTGGTGCTCTTGACGGTCGGAGGCCTGTTCGTCCGCGGGGCTCAGCAGGCTGCGGAGACGGACCCGGGGTTCGGCCTGGACGGCGGACTCATCGTGACGATCGATCCGAGTCTGGCCGGGTACGATGAGGAGCAGGGACGCGATCGTCACCGGACCGTGCTGCAACGATTGCGCACCGTGTCCGGGGTTTCCCGTGTCTCGCTCGCGTCGGCCGTGCCATTCGGCGATACGAGAGAACGGCGCTCGGTTCGGGGGCCCGGCACACCCGACTCGACCACGGTCACGCACACCATCGTGGGCGGAGACTACTTCGCCACTCTGGGCGTTCCGCTGCTCCGCGGCCGTGAGTTCACGCGCGCCGAGGAAACGTCGGGTGGCGGACTAGCGACCGCCATCATCAATCAGCCCCTCGCTGAACGACTGTGGCTCGGCGAGGACCCTCTCGGTCGCCGGATCGAGCTCGAGAGTCGGGCGACGGGTGTGTCGGCCGAATCCCTCGTAGTCGTGGGGGTCGTCCCCGGGATCCGCGGAGATCTGCTCGAGCGCGTACCCGAACCGCATCTGTACGTACCATTCGGCAGGCACTACCGCTCACAGATGAGCGTGCACGTTCGGATGGAAGACTCATCGGCGTCGGCCGCCACGTTGCTTCGGCGGGTACACAGAACCGTCCGCGACGTCGACGCTGGACTTCCGATCCTGGGCGTGAAGACGCTGCGTCAGCACCGTGACTCGAGTCCCAGTCTCTGGCTGATTCGAACCGGGGCCAGGCTGTTCAGCACGTTCGGACTACTGGCCCTGATCCTGGCGATCGTTGGCGTCTACGGGGTTCGTGCCTACGTCGCCTCGCGCAGGACCCGAGAACTCGGGATCCGCATGGCGCTCGGTGCGACCGAGCAAGCCGCGCGCTGGCTCGTCGTGCGGGAAGGCGTCACCCTCGCCGCGATGGGCCTCGCACTCGGCGGCTTGATGGCGAGCGGCGCCGCCCGGGTGCTGTCCGGTATCCTGTACGAGGTGAGCCCGCTCGATCCGGTCGTCTTCGCCGCCGCGCCGGCGCTCCTCGCCTTCGCCACGCTCCTCGCGTGCTATCTGCCGGCTCGCCGGGCGACCCGGCTCGCAGTGATTGCCGCCCTTCGAGACCAGTAGGCCCTCCGTCTTCCGACGCCTGACGACCCGCGTTGACAGCCTTCGTTGGATGACGCACGCTGTTCCGTGTCGAAAAGCGGATTCCTTTCAGAGTGGACAACCCGCCCCCGCGCGCTCTCGGCCCTTCCGGTGATTCAGATCGCATTCCTGTTGGCCTCTCCGGCCTGCGGTCCTGCACATGAGCCCCCGACCGCGGCTCCTCGGCTGCTGACCACTGCCGTCGGCGTCGAGGACTACCCTGCCTGGTCGCCGGACGGCCAGACCATTGCGTACGCTGCCAGCGAGCGGGGCGACGTATTCGGCGGCAACTGGGATGTCTGGGCACTCGACCTGGCGACGGACACGGCAACAAATCTCACGGGTGATCACGGCGGAGACGATCGCTTCCCGGTCTGGTCACCCGACGGCGAGTCGATAGCGTTCTGGTCGGACCGTGACGGGGGCGGCTACTTCATCATGTCGCGCACGGACAACTCGCTCCGCCGGGTCGAGACATCCGAGACATCGACGTCGGTGGCGTCGAGCGCACCGGCCTGGAGCCGAGACGGTCGCACGCTGGCTTGCGTCGGGCGTGATGCCTCCGGCGTGGTCCTCGAGTTCGTGGAGTTGACCACCGGCGACCGTCGGTCGGTGCCGCTTCCCGGCAAGAACACGCGCCGCTTCGACCTGACGTGGTCGCGCGACCAGCGCTTCGTTGCCTACATCGATGCCTCGTCGCTGACCGCATCGGTCTCTCAGGTCTACGTGCTCGACCTCGTCACGGAAGCCGAGGTCAGAGTGACTGACGGCTCGACGAACGACGCAAGCCCGGCGTGGGCTCCCGACGGCTCGACGCTGTATTACGTATCGAACCGGGGTGGTAGGCGGGACGTCTGGATCCTGAATCTCGGCGACCGGTCGCTGAAGCAGCTCACCGAGGATCCCGGGCCCCAGTGGGGGGCCGTGTGGTCACCCGACGATGCCACGGTCGCGTTGTACGACTACCGATCCGGCAATCGCGACCTCTCCGTCATGCCGGCGAGCGGTGGCCCGATTCACGCCATCCAGCCGCACCCGGCGGAGGACTATTACCCGGCGTGGTCCCCCGGTGGTGCCACCCTCGCGTTCTACTCGGTGCGCACGGGCAACCGCGACATCTGGACCATGCCGGCCGAAGGTGGGAGGGTCCGGCAGGTGACGACTCACCTTGGAGACGATTTGTTCCCGCAGTGGTCGGTCGACGGCCAATCACTGGCGTTCTTCTCGGATCGAGCCGGCGAGGGCCGGCTCTGGCGCGTATCCCCGAACGGGGGTTCGCCCGAGCCGCTGACATTGGGACCCGCCAGATTCGGCCGGTGGGCACCTGATGGCGAGTGGCTGTACTTCACGGGATGGGAAGCACGCCTCGGGAACCTGTTCGGCCTCTCGCTGCGGGACGCCACCGAGCGTGCCGTCACCGACCTCGCCGGCAAGCCCGGGAGCCTCGGAAGCTACGCCCTCGCCGTGGGCGACCGCCACCTGTACTTCACGTGGGAGGAGAACGTCGGCGACCTGTGGACCACACCGGTCGAACACGCGACTGACCGGCTCGCCTGCCGGGCTCACGCCGGGCATGTTCCGGTCATCGTGACCGGGGCGCACACGAGAGGACCGAGGGCGGTCGTCGCCGTGATATTGATGGTCCCGGCCGTGACGACCGGCGCCGCCACAGGACACGTGAACCGAATCGTCACGGTGGCCACTCCTCCTGGCCCGAGCAGGACCGGCGTCGCCGCCGGGCTAAGGACGGCGTAGGCTGCCGAGGTCGACGTGAGCCCCGTCACCTGCATGGCGATGTTGCCCGTGTTTTGAATCGTGAATGTCGCGTCGCCCGTGCCCCCGACGCCTCCTCCAACCGCCCCGTACGCCAGGACCGTGGGAGTCACCGAACAGCCGACGACCGGGTCTGGGTTCGGCTGGGGGTTCTGCACGACGCACTCGCCCAACAGGCTCACAGTACCGCACGGTACCGGCCCGGACGGGGTGGTCGCCGACAGGCTGAGACTGCCGCTCTGCGTCTGCGTGGCGTTGACGCACGACAGCCGAATCGTGATCGTTGACGAACCGCTTGCCCCGAGAACGAGCGGGCTGGCCAGCGAGATCAGCGGACTCACGACCGTGAAGGCTGGAAAGCTCGAGGTCAGCGCCGTGACCGTCAGCGTTTCGAACCCCGTGTTCGTCAGCGCCACCGTTCGGTCGAAGCTCGAGTTGAACAGCACCTTGCCATAGTCCAGCGCGTTCGGCGAAAGGGCGTACCCTCGGATCCCGCAGCTGCCGTCGACGACCACGGCTGGCGCACTGACTGGCCCAAGCGCGCTCTGGACGTCCAGCGTCAGCAGCGCATTCTGACTCCCGGCAACCGTGCAGGTGAGTTGCACCGTCGCGACGGCAACCTGCCCGGGCTCGATCACCTGAGGCAACGTCGAATTCACGATCGTGATCGTCGGATTATTCGAGGACACGCTCTATAACGTGACGGGAACGTGCCCGTATTCGTGACCGTGAAGGTTCCGGTCACGGTCGCTCGCTGGGCATCCGTGAGAGGGAGCTGAATCGGAAGCGAGCAGCTGGCAATGGCGGTGAGGGTCAGGTTGGTCGGCGTCACGCCGACGGAGGGCCCAGTCGCCTGCGCGTAGGCGTTCCGAAGCCCGAGGAAGCTGCGGATCACCGGGGACTCGTAGGGCAGGTGCTGAAGTGCGGCATAGCCACCCAGCATCGCGGCCGCGCGCCCGAGCCGGCGCTTCGCGTCGTCCACGGCCACCGGCTTATCTCGATCGATCCTTTTTTTCACGCTAATAATCTGTCAATAAACTAGTTCTGTTGAATAACCAAACAATTGTCTGATGTCGTGTGAATTGTCAAACGATTCTTCATCGGACCGCCATTTTGAGCGGCGGCTGGAGGTGATCTGGGGTAATTCGTGCCCGTACGCGGCGCTGAACGCTCAGGCGATGGTCTGGCAGACGCCCATCAGCGTGACCGTGTCGCCGGCTACCGGGCCGACGGCTCCGTTGGCGATGCTACCGATGCACTCGGTAAGGGTCGCTCCGCCGAGCATGGGAAGCGAATCGATGGCTGTGTTCTGAATGGCAAACGTGAGGTCGCTGGTTCCGATCAATCGTCGCACTCGACTTCCAGCTCCACGGGAGGACACACCGCGCCGTTGGTCGCCGTGATGGCCACCTGACCCTTGAAGTCGCCTTGATGATCGGTGTCACAGGTCGCGCGCACGGTGACGACCTGAGACTCACCGTCACTCAAGGTGAAGCCGGGAGCCGGCGAGAGGATGCTGAAGACCAGGTTGAAGTCCGGTGGACCGGTGTTGCCGCTCGGCGTGAGGTCCGAGACCGTGAACGTGATGTCGCCCGTGTTGCTGATCGTGAACGTCAGGTCGCTGGTGATCACGCCTCCGTTCGGATCGAGGGTTCCGAAGTCGAGGCTGTCCGGCGCAACGGCACAGCGTACTTCGGGATTGTCGGGGTTGGGCTTGGGATTGGTCACGACGCACTCCCCAAGCAGGCTCACGGTATCGCAAGACACCGGCCCGCCGGGCGTCGTCGCCGTCACGCTGAGTTGTCCGCTCTGCGTTTGCGTGGCGTTGACGCACGACAGCCGAATCGTGACCGTTGCGGATTCCTGTTCCCCGAGAACCAGCGGGCTGGCTGTCGAAACCAGCGGACTCACAACCGTGAAGCTTGGGAAGCTTGAGGTCAGCGCCGTGACCGTCAGTGGTTCGAACCCAGTGTTCGTCAACTTCGACGTTCTGTCGTGACTCGTGTTGAATAGCACCTGGCCGTAGTCCAGCGCCTTCGGCGAAAAAGCGTACCCTCGAATCCCGCAGCTGCCGTCGACGGACACGGCCGGTGCGGTAACTGGCCCAAGCGCACTCTGGATGTCCAGCGTCAGCAGCGCATTCTGATTTCCGGCAGTCGTGCAGGTGAGTTGCAACGTTACGACGGCAGCCTGCCCGAGACCTATCACCTGAGGGAACGTCGGATTCACGATTGTGATCGCCGGATTATTCGAGGACACGCCCTGCAGGGTGACAGGGATCGTGCCCGTATTCGTGACCGTGAACGTTCCGCTCACCGTCGCTCGCTGGGCATCCGTCAGGGGGAGTTCGATTGGAAGCGAGCAACTGCCAGTGGCCGTGAGAACGAGATGGGTAGGCGTCACTGCCACCATCGGCCCCGTCGCCTGCGCATACGCATTCCGAACACCGATGAAGCTGCGGATGACCGGAGACTCGTAGGGCACGTGTTGCAGGGCCGCATAGCCGCCCAACATCGCGACGGCATGCGCGAGACGACGCTTCGCCTGGTCGACCGAGTCCGATTCCTTCACATCCGATACGCCCTTCACGTTTGGCCCCACATTGTGATTGTTATGTTGAATGACCGAAAGAGTTTCACGTGGGCCCGCGAGTTGTCAACAACGCCAAAGCTGGGGTGGTGGCCGCGTGCGCCACGAGCGAACCTAGGCTACAGTAGCACCCGCGCCCGTCCGCCGTCGGTCCACCGATGCGCTCGGCCGAACAACGATCATGAACCAGCAGGCCCATCATTACGTCCAGACCGGTAAGGGCACCCTGAAGCGCGTCGGCAATCAGATGGCCTTGTACGTCGGGGACCGCAAGGCCATCCATGTGCTCAACGCCACGGCCCTCTTGCTGTATCACTGCCTGGCGGAGCCCCTCACACGTGAGGAACTGGTTGCGATCCTGACGGAACTGAATCCGCCAGACGCCGACACCCTGGCAGCCGACATCGAGCGGGTACTGGCCACGTTGATCGATCACGACCTCGTCCGGATCGTCGAATGCCATCGCACTCCTTGACGTTGCCTTGCGTGCGAGTCGCCGTGACCGCGCCTGCCGACACCGACGTCACACTGCACGCGTTCTATCCGACGATGACTCCTGGTGAGGCGACGGGCGTCGTCGATCGCCGATACAACATCCGGCAGGCCGAAGACGAGTGGCGCCTCACGATTGACGGTTCAGACGCTGGGCGCTATCCGACGCCGTCACAGGTACTCTTCGCACTCGAGTACGACCTCGAACTGCTCGTCGTGGAGCGGAGCGGTCAACTCATCGCGTTCCACGCCGGCGCCGTTGTCAGCAACGGGAGCGCAGTCCTGGTCGCTGGCGATTCCGGCGCCGGCAAGACGACCACCACGTTCAACCTGATCGAGCTCGGGTACGAGTTCCTGTGCGAGGAAGTTGCGCTCGTCGATCCGTCGACACGCCTCGTCCATCCCCATCCGCAAAGCCTGGCGGTGACGCGGGAGTTCCTCGATCGGATGGATGCCGAGCAAACGCCGGTCGCTGGAACGATCGTGCCACTCGACTCCCGATTCGCACGGTACGTGCCCCACCGCATCGCGCGCGCGCCGGCAACGGTGGACACGGTCGTGCTGCCACGTTTCGACCCGGGCACATCCGCCGGGTTGGAGACGGTGTCGGCTGCCGATGTCCTGACAGAAGTGCTTGGCTACTGCTTTCCGCCGGCGGAGGGGGAAGAGGAGCTTTTCGACGGCGTGATCAGACTACTGGAATCCTGCCGGGTTGTTCGGCTCTGCTACGCCGACGTCACCAGCGCGCGGCGACTGCTCCGCGAACTCTGCGCCGTCGCCTGAGTCGACAGCGACGCGCCGCTCCGTAGCGTCGCCGCAGGGACCGATCAACGGGAAGCTCGTCGTCGATACACCGCGCGCTTGACCGACAGCGGCGCGAGTGGGGATACCAGCGCTTCGGGACGGCGGAGGTTGGTCAGTCCACGACCGATCGTTTGCGCTACGTGACCGGGCACATATCGTAGCGCACCCAGACGCGTCGGCGTGCCGTGCAGCGCTTGCAGGTGAGCGAGGGCCGGAAACAGTAAGCGGCCGACATTTCGCGCTTGACGGCCGAAGCCCGCCCGGTGGCCGGTGTCACCCAGCGGCGCCCGGTGAATGTATCGATCGACGGACGCCAGAAAGTCCCTGAGGGCGGCGACCCGCGTCGCGACCTCGTCCGTGTCCGACGACGGGGCGTCCAACCGGCCGAGCGGCCGATTGAACAGCGTCGAGACCACGTCCACGGTCACACCGAACTCGCGTAGCAAGTCGGTCTCCAACAGCAGGCCGTGGAGACCCCGCGGTGCCGTCGTCCTCTCGAACGCCATCACTTTCGCCGCGAAATCCAGGTAGTGCTTCAGCGTCAACTCGAAATCGTGATTAATGAGATGCCCCAGATCGAGCACGAGATCGATAGCGCGCGACGGCACGGGAAACTCGGTGTCGTCGAGGTGGGCGATCTCCCGGCACCGCAGCGCCTGGTCCAGCAGGCTCTGGCGGTTCTCCATGAAATCGTAGAGCTCGAAGTGCAGCTCGAGGCCGGCCTGGAGCTCGCCATGATAGAACTCCAGATGGTAGATCGACGTCTCGCCAACCCGTTGATAGCCCTCCGATCTCGCGATCCGAGCGAGCGCCGGCAGGTCCGCCTCGCGGCACAGGAGGTCGACGTCTCCCATGACGCGAAGCGCCAGGTCCTCGTACGCTCTGGCCACCGTCGCCGGTCCCTTGAACACGACGACCGGCAGACCCTGCGCGGCGCACGCCGAGACGATCGTCGACAAGCTGTCGAGCAGGCGTCGGTTGAAGAGGTAGTTGAGGTGATACGCCTGGTCCCACGCGTGACGGGTGGAGGCAGGCACGGCGTCTGCCGCTCGGGGTGCGTCCGAGACGACCCGATGCAGCAGAGGTCCGAGATTGTGAAGGTAGGCCAGGTGCGTGAGGACGCGCCAGTCCGTCGGATCCGTCGGCCGCCACACCGACGACGACGAGCGCCCTGCCTGAACATCGAGCCAGTGGCGACACGCACCGAGCAGCCAGCCGAGCGCCTCGGCTCTCGCCTGACTCTGGGGCGCCACCTCCTCCGCCCTGACCTTCCGCGCCGTCACGCCGTCATGTATGTCGACGGATTGTCGGCCACGTACCGGACCCCCTCCAGCAACCGAGCGACCTCTTCGGGCGTGTTGTACAGGTGCGTCGAGGCACGCACGGCATTGAGGTTGCCGGTGGTCATGGTCCGGATGTAGATCCGGCAACGCTCCATGATCCCCTTGGCGATCGACTCCATCGGCAGGTCGTGGATCGAGAAGAGCGTGAGTGCGGCGCTGAGACTCGGGTCAGCCGACGTCCAGAGCCTCACGCCCTGAATCTCCTGCAGGCCGGATCGCAGTTGCGCGCTCAGTTGGCGGACCCGCGCCTCGATATTCGCCTTGCCGATGGTCTCCTGGAGATCGATGGCACTGGTCATACCGAGCGCCGACGGCACGTGTCGCTGCCCGAAGGTCTCGAACTTCTTCGCGCCCGAGAAGAACGCCTCGAGCAACGCCCGCATCTCGGGCCCCTCGTGCTCCATGTCGGCCGCCACGAACGAGTGCACTCGGTCGACAACGTCCTCGCGGACATAGCAGACCCCGGTGCCGGTACCAGCCAGCAGCCACTTCTGCCCAGCGGCTGCGTAGTGGTCGCACTCGAGGTCGTGCAGGTCGAGGTCGAGCATGCCCAGTGGGTGGGCGCCGTCGGCGGACACGAGCACGCCGTGCCGATGTGCCATCTGGGACAGCTCCTTGATCGGCATCACGAGTCCGGTCACGTACGTCATGTGGCTGACGACGATCACCTTCGTGCGAGGCGTGAGCGCCTGCTCGTACAGGTCAACGATCTGATCGACACTCTCGGGAGGCGACGGCACCTCGATCACGTTGATCCTGATTCCTCGGTGATCGCGGAGACTGTAGTACGGGCCTTTGCCGCCAAAGTGCTCGTGCGAACACATCAGCACCTCGTCGCCTTCCGTCCAGTCGAGACCGTGGGCGAAGATCGTCATGCCCTCGGTGGTGCTGCGCGTGACGGCGATCTCGTCCGCAGCCGCGCCGCAGAACGAGGCGATCCGAGCCCGCACGACATCGACGTCCTCGAACCGATAGCCATTCGTCGGATCCTGGGCCACCTCGCGCGCATAGCGAGCCTGGGCGTCCTGCACGACCTGGGGCACCGGCCCGAGGGTACCGTTGTTCATGAACGCCAGACCGTCGATCAGATTGAACTGGGATCGAACCTTGAGCCAGTAGGCCTCATCCAGAGTTCCGGTCGGCCGAAGACTCTCCACCGGCATGGCCACCAGCGGCGGCATCGCCTGCGCCTCGCGCGAGGCGGCGTTCACGTGCGGCGACAAGCCACCCAGAGTCGCCGCTACCGAGGTTCCGAGAAACTGACGCCGTGACAGACCGTTCGACATGACCGTGCCTCCTCCGTGCTTCGCATCGCGTGTGGTCGTGAGAGCGAGCGCCAGCCAGCATAGCCGATCTTCTGGGCTCTCGGCTCTGGGCTCCTAGACCTCTCGCCGGGGCCGTCGGTTCGCCGGTAGTATCCGCTTCCGCAGGCGGATGCTCTTCGGCGTGACCTCGACCAGCTCATCGTCGTTGATGAACTCGATTGCCTGCTCCAGGTTCAGAAGCCGTGGCGGCACGAGCCGGATCGCCTCGTCGGCGGATGCGGCCCGGATGTTGGTCTGCTTCTTCTCTTTGGTCGCGTTCACGTCCATGTCGGATGTCCGGGAATTCTCACCGATGACCATCCCTTCATAGACCTCCGTACCCGGTGCGATGAAGATCTCGCCTCGCTCCTGCAGGTTGAAGATCGCGTATGCCGTGGCCTTGCCTGGTCGGTCGGCGACGAGGGCGCCGGTCGGGCGGCCGGCGATGGGCCCGTGCCACGGTTCCCAGCCGGCGAACAGGTGGTTCATGATGCCGGTCCCGCGCGTGTCGGTGAGGAAGCGGGATCGGAAGCCGATGATACCGCGGGTGGGAATCCGGAACTCGAGGCGGACCCGGCCACTGCCGTGATTCACCATCTTCGTCATCGCGGCTCGGCGTGTCCCGAGTTCCGCAATGACCACACCTTGAAACTCCTCGGCGACATCGATGACGAGATCCTCGACTGGCTCGCTCCGCTGGCCATCCACGTCCCGAGTGACAATTTCTGGCCGGGACACCTGCAGCTCGTACCCCTCGCGCCGCATCATCTCGATCAGAATGGCCAGCTGCAGCTCGCCACGGCCCACGACCTTCATCTGGTCGGTTGAATCGGTTTCGTCGACCCTGATCGAGACATTGCCGACCAGCTCACGCGCCAGCCGATCCCGCAGATTGCGGGAAGTCACCGACTGGCCTTCCCGGCCGGCCAGCGCCGATGTGTTGACCGCGAAGATCATGGAGACGGTCGGCTCGTCGACGTGGATCGGTGGGATGGGTCGACGATCCTCCAGATCCGTGATCGTCTCACCGATGGTGATGTCCTCGAGGCCGGCCAGGCAGATGATGTCTCCCGCGGCCGCGCGGTCCACCTCGACGCGCCTCAGCCCATCGAACAGGAACAGCTTCGTGACACGGGTGGTCTGGAACGCACCGTCGAGCTTGGAGACGGCCACGTTATCTCCGACAGCCACGCGTCCGTTGAACACCCGGCCGATGGCGATGCGGCCGAGATAGTCACTGGCATCCAGGTTGGCCACGAGTACCTGCAGGGCCGCCTCGGCATCCCCCGGCGCTTCCGGCACGTGTTGCAGCATCGCGTCGAACAGTGGCCGCAGGTCCTGCCCCGGTGCCGCGGCGTCCAACGACGCGGTCCCCGCCTTCGCGTTGGCGTACAGCACGGGGAAGTCAATCTGGTTCTCGCTGGCATCCAGGTCGATGAACAGATCATAGATTTCGTCCAGCACCTCGGCGGGACGCGCATCCTGCCGGTCAATCTTATTGATCACGACAATGGGCGGCAGCCCACGCTCGAGCGCCTTGCTGAGGACGAAGCGCGTCTGCGGCAGCGGCCCCTCGGACGCATCGACCAGCAGTAGCACCCCGTCGACCATCATGAGCGTCCGCTCCACCTCGCCGCCGAAGTCGGCGTGGCCCGGTGTGTCGACGATGTTGATCACGACGTCGTGATACTGAACCGCGGTGTTCTTGGCCATGATGGTGATCCCGCGCTCGCGCTCGAGGTCGATGCTGTCCATCGCCCGCTCGGCCACCCGCTCGTTCGCGCGAAACACACCACTCTGGTGCAGCAGCGCGTCCACCAGGGTGGTCTTGCCGTGGTCGACGTGCGCCACGATGGCGACGTTGCGTCGAAGCGGATTCGTCACGATCGGTGGGGTCTTACGGGTCGGAGCCATCAGGACAGTATACGGGAAGGCCGCCGATCGACGGTGTCCGACAGTGCAACCGACGCGGCAGTCTGCCCCCACGGCACGCCGGCGAGTGTCACGGTCCTGCGCATCGCTGGAGAAACGTTGGACGGGTCGGATCATGCTCACGCACTCGCAGTCTCTCTATGGGTGCGACGGTGGACTATAATTCCTGCGGACGCCCGCTCCGTCGGGCGTTCTCGTAATCGAGCTGCCCAGCCCCAGTCCGTTGCCGCTTTTCTCGACACTGGCCACACTGGCACTGACGCTGGCGCTCTCGCTCCCTGTCCACGCCCAGCCGCCAGACGCCGATCTGGACGGTGGTGTGCAGGGCCGGGTCATCGATCAGGCCAACCACCCGCTGACCGGCGCCACCGTCATTCTCAGGACCTGGACCACGGATGGCGAGGCCACCACGACGCTCGTGGTCGAGACCACCGTAACGGACGCCGAGGGCCGGTTCCTCTTCCGTGACGTGCAGCCCGGCACCTACATCATCGTCGCCGAGTTGGCGAGCTACGATCCGTTCACGCACTCGCCGTTCAGCGTGGCTCCCGCCCGTGACGTCTCGCTGCAGGCCAACCTGCGCGTTGCACAGGTTCGCGAAGCCGTGGAGATCGTGGGCGCGATCGACGCCGACACGCCGACCGTGAAGGAGGAATTCGGCACGAACCTCCTCGAGGTGTTTCGCCTCCCTACCGGCAGGTTTCAGGACGTGCTCCCCCAGCTGCCCGGCGTGGTGCGTGATACGCGAGGGCGTATCAGCTTCAATGGGACGCGGCCCAGCCAAAGCGCCCTGCTCGTCAACGGCACGACCGCCACCGACCCGGTCACCGGCGAGTTCGCCGTCGAACTGCCGCTGAAGGCGGTCGAGACGGTCGAGGTCTTCACGATCCCCTACTCGGCCGAATTCGGGCGCGCGACGGGTGCCGTCGCGAACGTGCGGACGCAGGCGGGAGATGACGACTGGGACCTGGACTTCGGCAACCTGTGGCCAAGCGTGCGCTTTCGTGACGGAAGGATTCAGGGCATCAACTCCGCGACACCGCGCGTGCAGGTCAGCGGTCCGCTGTCGCGAGGCCGGGCATGGCTATCCCAGGGTTTCAGCTATCGCTTCGTCCGGTCGCGCGTCTATGACGTGGCCCCTGAGGAGTTCGAGGACGAGGAGATTCTCGAAGGCTTCGACAGTTTCACGCAGCTGGACGTCGTGTTCGGCGACCGACACTCAGCGACCGCAACGTTGTCCTACTTCCCGGTCGAGACAGATAACCTCGGTATCGACACGCTCACGCCCGCGCACGCCACGCCGCAATTCTCGAGCACGGGCTGGAACCTGGCGCTCGCCGATCGCGTGACCACCAGCTCGAACACGCTGTGGCAGACGACGCTGGCGGTTCGCCGCTACGACGTCCAGACCAGCCGGCAGGGTCTCGGGCCGGCCCGCCTGACGGTCGACGGCTTGCGCGACAACTACTTCAACGAGATCGACCGCGACAGCACGCAGGCCGAGTTCGCCTTCTCCTGTCTGCACTTCATGCCAAGCGCCTTCGGGCCGCACCTCTTGAAGGTCGGCGGCGACCTCTATTACACGAGCTTCGCCGGCACCGACCAGAGCTTCCCGATCGAGATGCTCGATGTGAGCGCGCGGCTGCAACAGCGCATCACCTTCCAAGGCACAGGCGACATCGACGCCTCCGATCTGGCGATCGCCGGCTACATCCAGGACCAGTGGCGGCCGACTTCGACTCTCGCGCTCGACCTCGGACTGCGATACGACTACGAAAAAATCACGAACTCGCACCTGCTGTCGCCCAGGTTCGCGTTCGCCATCTCGCCGACGCCCGACGGCCGGACCGTCCTCAAGGGTGGGTGGGGCTTGTTCTTCGACCAGGTCTTCCTTCTGGCGAACAGCTTCGAACATTTCCAGGAACGGCGGGAAGATCGCTTCGACCCGACGAGCGGACGCCTCCTGGACACCGTGACGTTCCGGAACGCGATCGCAGCCGACGGCCTGTCGGTGCCACGCAGCGCGACCTGGAACCTCGAGCTCAACCAGCACCTGGGCGAGCACTGGCTGGTGCGGTTGAACTATCGGGAGCGACGTGCGCGTCACGAGATGGTCGTCGACCGAGTGCCGGATGCCGAAGGAGGACCGGCCCTCAGGCTGTCCTCGACCGGCCGGGCGATGATCCGGGAGTTCGACGCCACGGCCCGCCGGCGGATGCCCGGCAATGCCGCGCTCTTCGTCTCGTTCTCCAAGCGACGTACCACGGGGGCACTCAACGATTTCAGCGGCCTGTACGGCAACCTGAGAAGCCCGCTGCTGCTGGGATCGGAAGATGGGCTGCAGCCGTTCGATGTGCCCTCCCGATTCCTGCTCTGGGGCACGATCAATCTTCCGAAGGATGTCATCCTCGCCCCGGCCGTCGAGTGGCGATCGGGCTTTCCGTACACCGTGTTCGACGAGGCCTTCGGTGTCGTGGGTCGCCGGAACGCTGCAGGACGCTACCCAGCCTTCCTGTCGGCCGACGTGCGTGTCACGAAGGCCGTCAGTCTCTTCGGCAAGCGGGTGCGGGTCGGCGTCGATCTCCTCAACTTGACCAGCCACGCCAACCCACGCGACGTCGTGAACAATTTGGCGAGCCCGAGCTTCGGCGCGTTCCGGAATAGCGTCGACCTCTCGGTGCGCCTCCGGCTCGAGCTCAGCCTGTGAGATCGCGGGAGGCCAACAGCGTTCGAACCGAGCACTGGTGCCTGATCTCCCGCCAGTGCGTGACCTGCGACGGACACCGATGACGAAACGGAATCAGGCACCGACGGACGAGTCCTCCGACGAGGCCGCTGGCTTCGAGGTCCAGGACGACTTCGAGCGCTTCAATCAGCGGGACGACGTGTTTCGTCGCTCGTGGTGGGACGATCGGGTCCGCAACGACAAGACGCGTCTCTTCTACGACACCTACCGCAAGCCGCTGACGACGTGGCGCGGCGCCAAGGGCTTCACCCAGAGGGACTACGCGCTGCGCAATGCCGCCTGGCACGTAAGCGACATCTTCACCGAGTTGAAGCAGGACCAGGATCGCCGCGAGGGATTCTCAGACGAGTTCACACTCTTCCGCGATGTGGCGAGCGAGCGGCTGGACCTCGGATCAGCGACGGAGGCAGCGGCCGAGATCAAGCGAGTGGCACGAGGCTTCGGAGGCGACCTGGTCGGCATCACCAGTCTCGACCCACGCTGGATGTACGTCAACAAATTCAGCGACCTCAGCTTGAGGGAGAAGCCCCAGGAACTTCCGGACGACCTGCCGCACGTCATCGTCACCGCCCAGGCGATGGACTACGACTTGATCCGCACCGTCCCGTCGGCACTGAGCGGTGCCGCGACCGGCTACGGATACTCGCGGGACGCCATGGTCGTGCTCTCGGTCGCGCAGTACATCCGCAACCTCGGCTACGACGCGGTGGCGAGCATGAACGACACGTCACTCGCGATTCCGCTCGCCGTTCAGGCCGGACTCGGCGAGTACGGGCGTCACGGCCTACTGATCACGAAGGCATTCGGTCCGCGCGTACGACTCGGGAAGATTCACACCAATCTGCCACTCGCCCACGACCAGCCGAGCCCCTTCGGCGTCAAGGCGTTCTGCGACGTCTGCCGCCGCTGCACCAACGCCTGTCCGGTGCGAGCAATTCCTGACGACGAGCCGAGCACCCGGCGGCACAACCAGTCGAACATCCGCGGCGTCCGGAAGTGGTCGGTCGATGGGGAGAAGTGCTTCAGTTACTGGGCCGCGCAGAACACCGACTGCTCGATCTGCGTACGGGTCTGTCCATTCAACAAGGACTTCTCGCACTGGTGGCACCGGGTCGGACGTCGGCTGGCTGGCACGCGGCTGCGGCGCCTCATGCTGTGGCTGGACGAGCGTCTTGGCTACGGTACGCGCATGGACCCCGGGCGCTGGTGGTCCGGCGACCAGCGCGTCGACGGCTGAGGTGGTCTGGATCATGCCATCCAGAGCCAGTCCGCCGGACCGAACACGCGCGACCGAGGGTCAGCTCTCGATCGGTTCGCTCTCTCGGGCGACCGGCATTCCGGCCGAGACGCTACGGACCTGGGAGCTCAGGTATGCCTTTCCGGTGCCGTATCGCAAGCCCTCCGGACACCGGCTGTACCCGGTGTCCCTGATTCCTCGACTGGCGCGGATGGCCGAGTTGCTCGCGAGTGGGCATCGGGCCGGCCAGGTCGTGGGCGCATCGGACGACGAGCTGCACGCGCTACTCGACGCAGCCGCCCCAGTCGGCCCTCGGCCGAGCGTCGTCCTCGCGCCCGACGAGGTCGACCCGTCGCCCCTCCTCGATGCCGTCAGGGCGTACGACGGCGAGCGCCTCGTCCGCGACCTGCAGACCGACTGGGCACGACTCGGCGCGCTCGTGTTTGTCGAGCAACGGATCGCCCCGCTGCTTCGGGCGGTGGGTGATCAGTGGAGCGCGGGTCGCTTGGAGGTCCGACACGAGCACTTCCTGTCCGAGCAACTCGACGACCTGCTGCGATCCCTCCGGCGCCCGTTCGACGACCGAGCGGCCGGCCCGCTCGTGGTCATGGCCACGCTTCCGGATGAGCTGCACGGCTTGGGACTGCAGATGGCCGCCCTCGTCATCGCATCGGCCGGCTGCCGCGTCCTGAATGTGGGGACCAACACGCCCGTGACCGACATCGCACATGCCGCGATGGAGGCGCGCGCCTCGGGCGCCGCCATCAGCATCTCGGCCTCGACCGCTGGCAGTCTGTCGAGGCGGTCGCTGACCCGCCTGCGCCGACTGTTGCCGAAGCGCTTGTCGTTGGTCGTGGGGGGCGACGGAGCGCCGGCCGCACGGCCCGGCATCACGTCGATGTCAGACCTGCGCGCACTCGACGACTGGGCCAGGCACCGGTGAACGGGGTAACCCGAGAAAGCGGCGAGTCCTGCCGAACTCTGGTAGGAATCAGGACCTGACTTTCGAAGCTACGGCTCGATCCAATCCGTGACCGCCTCGAACCGGCCCTCGCGCAGCTCGCAGATGAACCCGGCACGCTGCGCATGGTGGTTCGAAGCGGAAAAGCTCACCGGCGGCAGGATGCCCCCGCTTTCCCATTCGTCGATCGACTCCATGGCGTCGATGAAGGTTTCGCGCGTCAGTTCGCGCCCCGCCCGCTCGAGGCCTTCGAGCATCAACGTGCCGAAGACGTAGCCGTAGAGCGAGTACCGGTTGAGCGGACGCCCCGGATAGTAGCGCTCCATCAGCGATCGATAGTCCGCCACGCCAGGCTCGTCCGCCACCACCGGATCCGGATAGTGACAGAAGCCAAGCGTGCCCTCGGCATACCCACCCTCTACCGCCAGGAACTGCTCGTCTGTGAGCGGCCCCGATGACACCATCGTGACGTCCGTCCAGTCCAGTGCGGCTACGGCCGCCATCACGGCTCGCGCCTGCTCCGGATAGATCGCCAGGATGACCGCGTCCGGTCTCGAGTCACGGACCGTCTCGAGCGCGCCGCGGAGATCGCCTGGCTGGCGCTCCTCGATGGCCAGCGACGCGGTCAACTCACGGGCATCTCGCTCGGCGAACTCGGCCAGTCGGTCTCGAAAGAACGTGCCATAGACGTTGTCGGCATAGACGATGGCGAAGCGGGTGAACGCGCGGCTGTCGGTCAGATGCCGCCACATGACTTCGCTCTCCCCCTGGTACCGGGGGTACGACGTGAAGACGTAGCGCTGACCATCCTGAGTGATGAGCGCGGTATGGGGAAAGAGATGCGGTACACGCTCGGCCGTCGCCAACTCCGCCACGCGTACGGACTGTGGACCACCGAAGTTGAACAGGAGGAACACCTCGTCCGCGGTGACGAGGCGTCGCGCGTTCGCCACGGCCTGATCTGCCGCCGCGCCGCCCGACCTCGGGTACGCCCGTATCACGAGCCGGCGACCGTGGATGCCGCCGTCGTCGTTCACCTGCTGGACGACGATTCGCAACCCCAGGTTCTCCTCGTCCACCGAGAACGAGTTCGCCTGGCCCTCCATGCCGATCAGGACGGTGTCGTCGGTCACGCCCGGCTCGGGCGCTTGTCGCTCTGGCTCGATCGGTGGCTGCGGCGCTCCGCTGGAAGGTGGCTCCGGTCCGCCACACGCCACGACGAGCGTGGCGGCCATGATGGTCATGACGCTCATGACGGTCATGGCGGTCTTGGCCATCATCATCCTCCTCACCGACATAGCAACAGTGCGCGTCGCGCTACGGCTCCTCGCCTGCCAGTGGCGCCGCGCGGGGAATTCGAAGGTAACCGGCACCTCCTCGAACCGCGTCTCGTAGTACTGGTGAATCAAATCCTGCCCGCGCAGCCAGGTGTGTAGTGTAGTCCGAATCGCTCCGCGGCTCATCGTGCCAGTGCGTGCATTCACGGACCCGATGCGGCGACGCAGGCGCTGGCCCATCCGCGGATTCAAGCTGGCCCTCACGCCTGTTGTAGACTCGCACCCAGTTGTGCGAGATCCCATCATTGCGCTCGTGGTCATCCTCGGCCTTCAGCTCGCCATCGGGACAACTCTGGCGACTCGCCGGCTCGGCGCTCGCCTCGGGGCACTGCTCTTCGGCGGTGCGCTACTGATCTGCCTCGTCGGGTTCCTCGTGTTTCCGGCGTACGCGGCCCTGGCGCCGAACCGATCGAGCGCGTGGGTCTTCGTCGGCACCGCCGCCGCGCTGCACCTGGGGTGGTGGGTCACGGGCCTGCGCCCAGGCACAGTGCACGCGTTCACGCGATACCCCGCGCTCGGCAAGGCCGGCCTGGTCCTGCTGGCGATGCTCCTCCCGATCGGCGCAATCGAACTGGGCGCGCTCACGGCCGTCAAGCTCGGCCTCGTGGATCGCTACGTCCCGATGGAAACCAGGAGGGCCCTCCAGACGGAGGACTGGCGCCTCGTCCACATCATGAGCGACGAGTACCGCGAGCCGGACCCGCTGCTCCTCTGGAGACCGATCCCGCGCGCACCGTACACCTGGCAGCGATTTCGGGGACCGGTCCTCGAGGTTCCAAAGCCACCGGACACGTTCCGGGTCATGTGCTACGGCGACTCGAATACCGATGGGCCCCCGAACGGTCCCACGTGGCCCTCGGAGCTTCAGGCCCTGCTCACGGCGCGCGAGACGCCACGAACGACTCTCCGGTACGAAGTCGTCAACGCCGGCGTCACGGGCTACTCGTCGTACCAGGGCCTCAAGCGCTTCGAGTCGGAGGTCGAGATCTATCAACCGGACCTCGTCCTGGTGTCGTTCGGCTGGAACGATCTCGCAGGCGCGGTGGGGCACCCCGACAAGGTCTTCGCCCGGTCGTCCTCGTTCCCGAAGATTGACCCGGCGCTACTCGTCCTACGCCGATTGCTGATGAGATACCAGACCTACCTGCTCGCCATTCGAGGCGGCGACGACGATGGTTCGACCGCCGATCCATCGAGCTACATGCCCAGAGTCGATCGGCCAAGTTATCGTGACAATCTTGCAGGCTTTATCGAAACGGCGCGGGCGCACGGTTCCGAGGCGGTCATCCTCACGCGTCCCTATCGAGATCCGACCGAGCGCATCCTCACGAACTCGTCCTGGCGCCGGAACGTGCCCGGCTACAACGCGGAGGCCCTGCGGGTGGCCGGTCGTGCCGGCAGCGACGCGATTGACGTCCAAGCGGAGTTCGAGGCTCGAAGCGATCTGTTCGTGGACGAGTGCCACTTTACGCCAGCGGGTCACGCTGTGATGGCGGACCTGCTCCATCGGGAACTGCGCGCAACAGGGGACCTGCCCTGACGCTCAGCGAGCCAGTCGCGTGCGGAGCTTCTGCAGGCTGCGGCGGGGATTGAAGACGATGCGGACGGTCCGGATGACAGGCCGCGAGAGGATGCGAGCGCGGCCGAGCGTCCAGCGATCGAATCGCGCCCAGACTTGCCGTGTGCGAAGCCACACAGCCTGACCGAACGGAAGCTCCGAGGCCTGCTGGGACTTGCGGACGATGGGGCAAGCCGGCGAGCGAATGCAGTACTCGTGGAACTTCCCGGCGAGCAGTTCGCGCCGGATGTCCTGCATCTCGGCCGAGTTCCACGTCTCGCGATAGTCATCCATTGGCGCCATCGGCACGCCGCCGTAGCAGCACGGAAACACGCCGCGACGCAGGATGTACAGACTCTTCCACGGCTCGGTACAGGCCGGCATTCGCTCCTCGCCGAGCGACGGGAGGGGCGCCTGCTGATCGGCTCGTGCCTCAGCCACGTCGAGCACCGACGATGCCTCCTCGACCGCGACTGCGCTGCGCTCCACCGATCCCGAATCAGTCGACACTGGCGCCGATGCTGGCTCGGCGTTGGCGGCCGGCACCTCGACCAGTGGGGAGGCGGAGGTTGACGGAGAGCCGCCCGGAGGCTCCGCCGCGTGCACCGACTGTCGCCCGTCCTCGTAGGTGTCGGCGAACAGCGTCTGCATCGAGCTGCCGAAGTCCATCTGATCAGCCAGTTCGACGCCGAGGCGCCGGCACAGCTCGGCCGCGCGCCCGCTGACGCGGACCAGTTCGGCGAACGGCAACAGCTCGTTCTTGTACTGGTAGCGGTAGCCGGCACGCTCCCAGTCCAGATCGATGCTGTCTGAGTAGTTCAGCGGCCTCAGCACCATTCGGTCGACGCGCAGGTCGGCACAAATCTCGACGAAGCCGTCGAGCTCGTGCACGTTCGCCTTCATCGGCATGAAGACGAGGTGCACGCGTGGCAGGTGCCCTGGGCCGCCCTTCGCCTCGATCAGCCGCCGCAGATTTCGCAGGATCTTGTCGAACGTGTCGTTGCGGAGCCGCGCGTAGGTGAGCGGCGTGGCAGCGTCGAGCGACACGTACAGATCGATCTGACGCCCCAGCAACTTCTGGATGTTCCGCTCGGTCAGGATCTGCCCGTTGGTCGTCGTCTCGAGCACCTTCCCCTGGTTCCCGAAGACGTCGAGCAGGTCGTCGAAGTTACGCATCATGAACGGCTCGCCGATCGAGCAGTTCACGAGGCTCACCGAGTTGTCGAAGAACTCGCCCCAGTCGGCCAGCGTCTCGACGGTGAAGGGTTCGTCGACCTTGTCACCCTCGAACGCCTTGTTGACATCCCACTCACAGTAGACGCACGGCGGCTTGACGTTGCACGCACCGTGCAGATCGATGCCCAGGGACGGCGGCGGCGACTGCAGCGACACACGGCCAGCGAGCAGCTCTTCGAGATTTGCGGTGGCATTGATCTGCTGACGCAGCACGTGCGCGTGCCGGTCGGAATCCTCGTGCAGGCGCGGCAGACGCACCCGGACCGCCAACCCACGATGGTCGTCGGCGTAGTAGACCGGCGGAAACAGCTTATTGACACCCAACCCCGCCTCGCTCGCACCCGCCGGCACCACCAGCGAGATCGGTGTCCATCCGCGCACCAAGCCGATGTCGGTCGACGTGCCTCCGCAGCGGTAGCTCAGAACCTGCGACTCGTCCCGGAACTCGGAGGACACCGAGAGCTCCAGGTAGCGGTCGACGGGACGGGGCTCGAATCGAAGCCGCCCGCGCAGACCGATCCAGTGGAACACGTCCGCCTCGTCTCGCTCCTGCTCGTAGAACCCGTCGGCGAGGCCGACTGGCGCAGCCGAAGCCAAGAAGAGAGCCACGGAGGGTGCGGTCTCCACGGGCGTGAGAGCAATCGTTTTTGGCATGCGGATAGGGTCGAGTCCCGAGCAGCTAATTATAGCAGCCTCGAACCATTCTCAGGCAACACGATGGTTCGAGCGGACTCGCTGGGGTGTCACCGGCGCGCTGCGTGTCTTTGGAGTCGCGGCAGCCTGGAATGGCGCCGCAGCCGGTATGATCGCGCCGTGCCTCCCGTCACGGTCTCGCTCCGGCAGGTCGAACTCGTCCGCGATGGCCACTTCATCCTGCAGGCCATCGACTGGACCGTCAGGCACGACGAGCGGTGGGTCGTCCTCGGGCCGAACGGCTGCGGCAAGACAACCCTGTGCCGGATCGCGTCGCTGGACCTGCATCCGTCGCATGGCACGGTCGACGTCCTCGGCGAGACGCTGGGCCGCACGGACGTTCGCGCGCTGCGGGCACGGATCGGGCTGACGAGCGCGGCCCTCGCGGCGCAGCTGAAGCCCCGACTCACGGCCGGCGACGTCGTGGTCACGGCCAAGTATGGCGCGCTCGACCCCTGGTGGCACCGGTACGACGACGCGGACCACGCGCGTGCGATCGGGCAACTGGATCGAGTCGGCTGCCGGGAGCTGGCGGGGCGCTCGTTTGGCACCCTCTCGTCGGGCGAACGCCAGCGCGTCCTGCTCGCCCGCACCCTCATGCCGGATCCTGAGCTGCTGATCCTCGACGAGCCCACGGCTGGCCTCGACCTGGGCGGCCGCGAGACACTCGTCACGACACTCTCGGCCCTGGCGGCCGACCCGGCTGCACCGCCGGTCATTCTCGTCACGCATCACGTCGACGAGATCCCGCCGAGCTTCACGCACGTTCTGCTGCTCGTGCGAGGCGCGGTCGCCGCCAGTGGACCGATCGAGACGACGCTCACCGCCGACGCACTGTCGCGGTGCTTCGGCCTGTCGCTGTCCCTCGAGCGGCACGAGGGCCGGTGGAGCGCCCGGGGGAGGTAGGGCGCGAGCTGGGCGTCACCATTCGGCATTCGGCATTCGGCATTCGGCATTCGGCATCCATGTCCCTCTTCGAGACATACCTGACCCTCGGATTCCTTCACATCGCCGATGTGAACGCATACGACCATATGGTCTTCATCGTGGCACTCTGCGCGGTCTACCGCCCGGGCGAGTGGCGGCTCGTTGCGGTGCTGGTCACTGCGTTCACGGTGGGGCACTCGGTCACGCTCGCCCTGGCGACGCTCGGACTCGTGCCGGTCTCGACAAGGACCGTCGAGTTCTTGATCCCGGTCACCATCTTCCTCACAGCCGCCGCCAACGTCGGACTCTCCGGCGGGGCCAGGGCGCCGCGTACGACGTGGGCGGTCGGTCGGCGCTACGTGCTTCCCCTTTTTTTCGGGCTGATTCACGGCCTGGGCTTCTCGAGCTACCTCCAGGCGCTGCTCGGCCGAGAATCGCACCTGCTCCAGCCGCTGTTCGCGTTCAACCTCGGGATCGAGCTGGGCCAGCTGATCATCGTCGGCCTGGTGCTCGCGGCGGCGTTCGTCGCGCACCGGGTTGCGCGCATCCCGCATCGCGTCTGGAACCTGCTTATCTCTGGTGCCGCCGCCGGAATCTCGATAATATTGATGACTCGAACCAGCCCCTGGTGAACCAAGGAGCACGACACCGTGATGAAACGAGCCCTCTGGACCGGCATTGTCTGTCTCGGGTTGGTGGCCGCCGCCGACCTCCAGGCCCAGGAGAAAGCCCACAAGTTCCAGCAGCTATACCAGGAGCATCGAACGCCCACCGTCTACCGGACGGCGTCCGGGGCGCCGGGCCACGAATATTGGCAGCAGCGCGCCGACTACGACATGGCGATCGAGCTCGACGACACGACACAGCGGATCTCCGGCGAGGAGACCATCACCTACCACAACAACTCACCCGACACGCTCACGTACCTCTGGGTTCAGCTCGATCAGAACATGCGGGCCACGGACTCGGACACCCAGAAGACCCAGACATCGAGCATCTCGGATCGGGTCAGCTTCCGGGGGATCCGACGTCTGCACTACGACTTCGACGGAGGGTTCAAGATCGAATCGGTCACGGACACGTCCGGCCGGGATCTGCACACGGCCGTGAACAACACGATGATGCGAGTCGACCTGCCGGAGCCACTCGCCCCGGGCGACTCGTACGCCTTGCAGATCACCTGGTGGTACAACGTCAACGACCGCATGACGCTGGGCGGACGATCGGGCTACGAGTACTTCGAGAAGGACGACAACCATCTGTACACCATCGCCCAGTTCTTTCCTCGGATGGCGGTCTACAACGAGGTCGAAGGCTGGCAGCACAAGCAGTTCCTGGGCAGCGGCGAGTTCACGCTGCCGTTCGGCGACTACGAGGTCCGCCTGACCGTACCGTCGGATCACCTCGTGTCGGCAACCGGCGTCCTGCAGAATCCCGAGGAGGTCCTGACCGCCGAGCAGCGCGCAAAGCTCGACGAGGCCCGCACGGCCTCAGCGCCGGTCATCATCGCGTCGGAGGCGGAGGCGCGCGAGCGCGAGCAGACGAAGGCCACGACCACGAACACCTGGAGGTTCGCGGCCGAGAACGTCCGCGACTTCGGCTTCGCGACATCACGCAAGTTCATCTGGGATGCCCAGGGCGTGCCGTTCGGCGACCGCGTCGTCATGGCGATGTCGTTCTATCCGAAGGAGGGCAACCCGCTCTGGGAGCAGTACTCCACCAAGGCCGTCGCCCACACCCTCCGGGTCTACTCGAAGTTCACGTTCGACTACCCCTACCCTGTCGCCCAGTCGATCCACACGGACAACATCGGGATGGAGTACCCGATGATCTGCTTCAACGGCCGCCGTCCCGAGGAGGATGGGACCTACTCGGCACAGGTCAAGTACGGGCTCATCAGCGTCATCATCCACGAGGTGGGCCACAACTTCTTCCCGATGATCGTCAACTCCGACGAGCGGCAATGGACCTGGATGGACGAGGGTCTCAACAGCTTCCTCCAGTACCTGGCCGAGCAGGAGTGGGAGCGTGGCTATCCGTCACGCCGGGGGGCGGCCGAGAAAATCGTCGACTACATGAAGGGGAATCAGCGCCGGATCTCGCCGATCATGATGAACTCCGACTCCGTCTGGCAGCTCGGCCCCAACGCGTATTCGAAGCCGACGACGGCGCTCAACATTCTGCGCGAGACGGTCATGGGCCGCGAGCTGTTCGACTTCGCGTTCAAGGAGTACTCGCAGCGCTGGATGTTCAAGCACCCGACGCCAGAGGACTTCTTCCGAACGATGGAGGATGCGTCGGCCGTGGATCTCGACTGGTTCTGGCGCGGCTGGTTCTACACCACCGACACGGTCGACGTCTCTCTCGACAGCGTCGAGTGGTTCCAGATCGACACAAAGGACCCGGACATCGAGAAGACGTTCCAGCGCCAGCAGGAGGAGCAGCGGCCGACCGACATCTCGACCCAGCGTAACCTCGAGTCCATCGAACGACCGCTGGTGGAGCAGGATGAGGCGCTGCAGGATTTCTACAACGGGTACGATGAATACCAGGTCCTGGATCTCGACCGAGAGGAGCACGAGAAGTACGCCACCGATCTCGACGACGACGAGCAGAACCTACTGCGCGCCGGCTACCACTACTACGAAATGAACTTCACGAACGTGGGCGGGCTAGTGACGCCGCTCATCCTGGAGCTGGAGTTCGATGACGGCACGACCTCGGTCGCGCGAATCCCGGCGGAGATCTGGCGTCGCAACACGGAACACGTCACCAAGGTCTTCCCGTCGAAGAAGAAGATCGCGCGGGTCACCCTGGACCCGAACCGCGAGACGGCCGATGTCGACATCACCAACAACTTCTGGCCAGCTCGCGCCGTCCCGACGCGGTTCCAGCTCTTCAAGGATGGCCGGGAGACCGAGAACCCGATGCAACGGGAGCGCAAGAACCAGGAACTGGGGAAGAAGGAGACCACCCCGAACGGCCAGCCGTGACGACTCGACGCGCGTCTCGTCGGCCTCGTGCCTGGCTCGCCGTCCTGCTGGGCCTGCAGCTGGTGGCGTGGCCGGCGACGGGCACGGCTCATCCGTTCTTCGTCACGATCTGCCAGATTGACCACAATGCGGAGAGCCTGGCGCTCGAGATCACGTTCCGTTTCTTCACGGATGATCTCGAGCGCGGACTCGAGGATCACGCCGGCACGCGCCTGTTTCTCGGCACCGATCGGGAATCCGAAGCAACCGACCGGCATCTGATCGACTACCTCACGTCCCAGGTCGACATCGCGACGGACGCCGGGCCGGCGCGACTTCGCTACATCGGGAAGGAGGTCGAGCTCGACCTCACGTATTGTTATGTCGAGGTACTCGACGTGCCGGTGCCGTCGCGCGTCTCGATCACGAATCGGATATTGCTCGAGCAGTTCGAGAGCCAGACCAACATCGTGCACGTCACCGTCGGCGGCACGCAGAAGAGCCTGCTGCTGCGCAGCGGCCACGTGTCGGACGCGGTCGAGTTCTGACGCGACACAGGAGACGCCAGCGAGGGTATTTCGATCATGACGATGTTCCGCAACGCGCGACTGTTCCTGGTAGTAGCGCTCACCTGGATGGGTGGCGGCGCCCCCGCCGCCCTGCAACCGATCCAGGTCGAACGCAGTCACCTCGCTGGATTGGGCTTCCGGGAGATCGGACCGGCGAACATGAGTGGTCGCGTCGTGGACCTGGCGGTCGTCGAGTCCGACCCGTACACGTTCTATGTCGCCACCGCGACTGGCGGGCTATGGAAAACGCTCGACAACGGCGTGACCTTCCAACCGGTCTTCGAGCACCAGGCGGTGCACTCGATCGGCTGCGTCACGGTGCATCAGGGGAATCCCGACGTCGTGTGGGTCGGCACGGGCGAGCGCGCCAACCGCCAGAGCTCGTCGTGGGGTGACGGCGTGTACCGCTCGGTCGACGGCGGACGCACGTGGGCCAACATGGGGCTTCGCGACAGCCACCACATCGGTCGCATCGTCCTCCATCCGCGCGACTCGAACATCGTCTACGTGGCGGCCATGGGGCACCTCTGGGGACCAAACGAGGAACGTGGCCTGTTCAAGTCGACAGACGGCGGAACGAGCTGGACGAAGGTGCTTGGCATCGACGAGCACACTGGGGCGGTCGACGTCGCCCTCGACCCGTCGAACGCCAACATCCTCTACGCTGCCATGTACCAGCGGCAACGCAGCGCCTACGGCTTTCATGGCGGCGGTCCGGGGAGCGGACTGTACCAGTCGGTCGATGCCGGCGAGACGTGGACGGAGCTCACCGACGGCCTTCCGGAGGGCGACACAGGCCGCATCGGCATCTCGATCCATCGGAAGGACCCGAACATCGTCTACGTGTCGATCGAGCAGGGCTTGCGCTACAACGCCTCCACGGCCTACCTGCAGCGCAAGGCCGGCATCTATCGCTCCGAGAACAAGGGCGAGTCGTGGGAGTTGATGAGCGACTGGAATCCTCGACCCATGTACGCGAGCCAGATTCTCGTCGACCCGAACGACGACCAGCGCATCTACATGGTCAACGCTTACAGCGTCTCGGACGACGGCGGCAAGACGTTCACGCGTCCGCGCCAGAGCCTGCACGGCGACGACCGGGTCGTCTGGGTCAGTCCGGACGACTCGCGCCACGTGATCAAAGGCGATGACGGCGGGATTGGGATCTCGTACGACCGCGGCCTCCGGTGGCTCTACGTCACCTCGCTGCCCGTCAGCCAGTACTACCGCGTTGACGTGGACCTGCGAACACCCTTCTAGATCTATGGCGGGCTCTAGGACAACGGGAGCTGGGCCGGACCCAGCGCCACCCACGACGCGGCCGGCATCCTGAACGAGCACTGGGTCAGGGTCGGCGGTGGTGATGGGTTCACGAATCGGATCGACCGGTCGGACAACCGGACGCTCTATACGGCGTCCCAGTACCTCGGGCTGTCGCGGCTCGATCTGAACACGCACGACCGAACGGCGATCCGTCCCGGCAGCCCGCAGGGCCATATCGCCGACCGTCGAAACTGGGAGACCTGGGGCAATCCGTCGGCCCGGGAACCGATGCTCGGCAACCCGATGGCGCCGGCCAACTGGGACGCGCCGTTCATCCTCTCACCGCACGACCCGCGCACGCTCTATGCAGGCACGAGCGAGCTGTGGAGAAGTACAGACCGCGGCGACTCATGGACCTCTCTCGGCAATCTCACGACCGGCGTGGATCGCAGCTCGCTCACGATCATGGGACAGGATCCGGACGAGACGATCCTGTCGCTGGATGACGGCGTACCCTACTACCCCACCCTGACGGCGATCGCTGAATCACCGTTGACGCGAGGTCTGCTGTACGTCGGTGCCGACGACGGCGCGGTGCACGTCTCGCGGGACGGAGGCACGACCTGGACCGACCTGGCTAGCCGGTTTCCCGGGCTGCCGGAAGGTCTCCACATTGCCGGCATCGAAGCCTCACAACACCACGACGGCCGGGCGTACGTCGCGTTCGACGGGCATCGCAGCGACGATTTCGGCAACTACCTGTACCGATCGGACGACTACGGCGAGACGTGGACATCGGTCGCTGGCGACCTGCCAGCGGACCGCGTGGTCCGGGCGGTCCACGAAGACCCGAAGAACGCGGCGCTGATCTACGTCGGCACCGAGTTCGGTTTCTTTCTGAGCGTCGACGCGGGCGCACACTGGGCGGAGCTGAAGAACAACCTCCCTCGAGTGCCCGTCAACGACTTCGTCGTGCACCCGCGCGACAACGACCTCGTGCTGGCCACCCACGGTCGCGGTCTCTGGATCCTCGACAACATCTCGGCGCTCCAGGAACTGACGGCGGACGTGCTGACGCGCGAGGCCCATATCTTCACAATCGAACCAGCCGCTCAGATTCGCTACGCTCGCACGAAGGCTCACACAGGCGACATGATCTTTCAGGGCGACAACCCCCCAGCCGGCGCCATCATCGACTACTACCTGCGGGAGCGACCCCGCGAGGTGGACGTCACCCTCACGATCAACGACGCGACGGGTACCGAGGTCGCACGGCTTAACCCCAAGCTCCAGGCCGGCATCAACCGCGTCGTCTGGAACCTGAAACACCCGAGACTCTCGGCACCGGTCCGGGAGCAGCGCGAGACCGAGCGTGAAGCCCCGCGTGGCCCGGAGGGGCCATTCGTCGTGCCGGGCGCGTATACCGTGCGGCTCAGCATCGGCGGACGCACGGTCACCGGTCAGCTCGAGGTCGCAGAGGACCCGCGCATCGACGCGCCGGAGCCCCAGCGGCGGGCGTGGACGGAGATGCTGCTGTCGATTGGCGCGCTGTACGAATCGGTCGGAACGCAGATGCAGCGGGTCGAGACGATGGAGGAGCGCATCGAGCAGCGACCGAGAGCCTCGAGCGCGGGCAGCCGCCGCCTGCGGCGGCGAGTCGAGACCGTGAAGACGACGCTGCAGGAGCTGCAGCGTCGGGTCCAGTCCCTCTACAGTGCCGTGACAGGACACGTGGGGCCGCTGACCGCGGACCAGCAGTCGCAGTTGGACTACTTTCCCACCGCGCTCGAAGAACTCGCGACCCAGGTCGGGGACATCGACCAGTAACGGACTACAGCGAGTTCAGGAACGCAAAGAGATCGGCTCGCGCCGTCGCCGACAGGCGCCGAAACGCACGTCTCGACTCGTTGGACTCGCCGCGATGCACGTTGATCGCCGCCGCCAGGTCCGTCGCCCTGCCGTCGTGCATGAGGAACGGGCGCACGCGTAGCCCCCAGAGCGGCGCCGTCCTCCAGCGCCCGCCGGCCGCCGCCCCCTCGACGATGTGGTCGTTCAGCGGACCGCCCATGTAGTGGATCAGCAGATCAGAGTAGAGCGGGACGTCAACCTCGCTGAGCGATGGAATCGCGTTCGGCCCGGTGCGCATCGACGGCGTGTGGCACGCCGTGCAGCCCACTTGCGCGAACAGCGCCTCCCCGCGGGTCACCGCGGCGGTGACCGGACCGCGGGGCGGCGGCGCTAGGAATCGAACGAACGACGTCAGGCCGGCTAGCCTGGAGGCATCGGCATCTTCGATGTCGGGAGCGAAGTCACAACCGACCGGCACCGGAGCCCCCTGGGGCAGCGTCTCGGTCGCGTACGCCCAGCTGGTGATGCCCAGCTCGCTCACCATTGCCAGCGCCACGAAGTCCAGCACCGTCGGACCCGCCGCCTTCCACCCGAAGCGGCCGAGCACGCCATTGCTGATATTCGGACGGCCCGCGATCCCGTCGTCGTTGGCGTCAGTCGGGTCGGCCCGGGACAAGATGGCCGCGTCCGGGATCGCCTCGATCAGCCCGAGGCCGAGCAACGAGGGTGGAAGCCTGAGCGAGTGCTCGGTCGCCTCCGGGGGCACGACCTCTGCGGCGAGCACGCACCCGGGCAACTCTGACGAGACGCTGAAGGCCTGGAGAACGGGCCCGCCGAGGGTCAGCAGCGGATCGAACGGCTCGTTGTCGGCATCACGCGCGAAGCGGTGCGCGAGCTTGTCCAACGACGGCGCGGAGCCTCCGACCACCGGCACCGAATGGCACTCGGCGCAGCTGCGCCCGTTGAACACCGGGCCGAGGCCGGTGAACGGGTCCTCCACCGCCTGGAACTGCTGCTGGCCGGCCTGAAAGAGCCCGAGCTGTGCAACGGGTAAACCGGCGACGGGATCGCCGAATTGTGGTGCACCCTGGGCCGACAGAACGACCAGACCGGCGGAAAGAGCCGCGGCCGCACCTCCAAGACCGAGCCTCATCCAACGCCGAGTGAATCTTCGCACGTACACCCCCAACATGATCGTGACCCCACGGGCCACGGTCGATCGAAATACGCAGACGCTTATGTCTTTCGACTGGTCGGAACTCTCCAAGGTTAATCCACACCAGTCGCCGATTGCACTCGACCGTGCTCCGAGGCGGCTCTCGAGCGCTGCCGCGTGGTCGCCTCGGGAACGGCCACGGGAGGACCGGCCACCGCGATCGCTCGAGATCGGAAACTTACGCCCACGAGGGTCGCCGTCATTGCCCCGGTGGTTGAACTGCGCTAGGATAAAAGGATAGCAGTGGCGGAGTGCCACAGGCGCCTTGCCGCGCGCCGAGCGCCCGTCTTTCTTCCCAATTCCCGGGGGCTATTTTGAAGCGACACACATCACGCTGGTTCGTCATCATCCTCCTCCTCTGTCTCGCCGTGCCCGCCACGGCGGGCGCCCAAGCCTACAAAGGCAAGGCGAAGGCCAAGGGCACGGTCAAGAACCCCGAAGGCCAGGCCCTGAAAGATGTCATGGTCACGGCGCTCTTCGGTGACATGACCGAGGGTCCCAAGGCGGTCAAGGTCAAGGGCAACGGCGAGTTCGAAGTCAAGAACCTCGTGCCTGGCGTCTGGACCTTCACGGCCAACGGCGGCGCGCTGGGATACGGAGCCGAGAGCGCCGAGGTCGAGGTTCTGGCCAAGGACACACCGCTGTTCGAGATCACACTACTCCCGCTGCAGGCGATGCTGGAGCAGGCTACGGCTCACTTCGAAGCCGAGCGCTACAGCGCGGCCCGCGCCGTGTACAAGAACATGCTCACGGCTCTGCCCGACAACCTGGTGCTGCATCAGCCAATCGCCCTGACGTACCAGGCCGAGGGGAATCACGCCGAGGCCTTGCCCCACTTCGACGTGCTGCTCGCCGCGCTCACCGAGACATCCACGGATCCTGCGGTGGCGGCTCCCGCACCAACGGCCGTGACCGAGGTTCGGCTGCAGGCCATTCGAAGCCTGGCGCTCTCGGGCAACTACGAGGGTATGCACACCGCCGTCGCTGCCATCGGAGGGGACAACCTCACGTCGAGCGCGATCTCGGCCCTGCTCGAGCTCTGCGCCAACGGCCTGATGGGTGAGATGAAGAACTACGGGGATGCGGTCACGCTTCTCGACCTGCTCATCCAGAGTGCGCCAGCCTCTTCCATGGCGTACTACTATCGGGGCATGGCACACGTCCAGCTCGAGAAGGACGCCGAGGCCACGGCGGACCTCCAAAAATTCGTCGACATGTCCAGGGTCGAGAGCCCTCAAGTGCAGCAGGCCAAGGACGTGATCGCGAAACTCTCCAACGTCACGTCATCTCAGCCGTAGCATCGGCGACCGGTCACCGACTACACCACCAAACGCGAAGGGCGTCCCGAATCTCGGGACGCCCTCTTTTCTCGAGCGCTGGCTGACGCGAGCCAGCGGCCCGCGGCTCCGCGCCTCCTCACGCCGAAATGCCGTTCTCGAGCGCCTCCTCCATCGCCATCACGAAGGTGTCGATCTCCTCGAGCGACGTGTAGATATTCGGTGTCACGCGAAGTCCCTGATACTCATCGCGCACGATCGCGTTAATCCAGATCCGATACTTGTCCCACATGAACCCCACGAGATCGCGGGCGGGGATGCCTTCGATGCCGACGTTCGCGAGACCCCACACCTGCCCGCGGTCGAGGCTCGAATGGAGCTGAATCCGCGGGTGGTCCTTCACCTTCTCGGCCCAGCGCATCGTGAGAAACCGTAGCCGCTCCGCCTTCCGCTCGGCACCGACGGCCTGATGGAACGCCAGCGCCTCGTTGATCGCCGCACGTGAGGCGGCCGGGTGGGTACCGATCTCCTCGAACTTCCGGATGTCGGCGTCTCGGCGCCGCGGCGCCGCCTGCAGTGGCCATGTCGACTCGATGTTCTCCTGACGCACGTAGAGGAAGCCCGTGCCGGTTGGCGCCAGCAGCCACTTATGGAGGCTCGTGCCGTAGTAGTCGCACTCCAGATCGCGCAACTGGTACGGGAAGTGGGCCACGGCGTGCGCCCCGTCGACGATAGTCTTGATGCCCCGCTCGCGCGCCATGCGACTGAGTCGCTGCACCGGGAAGAGCTGACCGGTGAGATTCGTGATGTGGCAGAAGTGCAAAACCTTCGTCTGCGGGGTGATCGCACGCTCCAGGCGCTCATACAGGTCGTCTTGGGTCGTCGGGACTGGAAAATTGATCCGGGTGATCTTGATCTGATCACGCCGCTCGCGCTGGTCCCACGTGGTCAGCATGCGACCGTAGTCTTGCTCGGTCGTGAGCACCTCGTCGCCCGGCTCGAGATCGAGACCCATCTGGGCAATCTGGAGCGCCTCGCTCGAGTTGCGCGTGATGGCCATCTCTTCCGTGTCGCAACCGAACTCGGCCGCGAGGCGACGTCGAGCCGTCTCCAGGTTCCGCCCGATCTGTGAGCGGTGGAAGTGCGGGTTCTGGTTGGAGTAGTCGAGGTAGCGCTTGTACGCCTCGTGGACGACGCGCGGGCTCGGACAGCTGTTGCCGTTGTTCAGGTTGATCATCGACCGATCCAATGTGAAGCCAAGCTGGATCTCGCGCCAGTAGAACTCATCCTGCGCCACGTCCACGGCCGACCGGTCGGCCACCGCCGCCGAGGCGGCCGCGACCTGCTCGAGCCCGTTCCCGTGCGTGGACAATGCCGCTCCACCGATGGCGCCGCTCATACGCAAAAAGGCTCGTCGGCTCAACATCTCGGACCTCCTCAAGGGTTGGGTGTGTCGATAGGCTTCCGCGTAGTCTACCCGGTCGGGCCCGCCCGGTCACCGGCAAAGCCCGCTGCCTGCTCCAGCGGAACCATTCGAGCGCATCGTCGTATCTACCCGTAGGGATTTCACGCAGGCACGGAGGCTATCGATGTCATTTTTCCGCAAGATCCTGGGCCTCGAGAATCAGGCCACGAAGACGCGAGTTCGAGTGTGCGTCGAGTGCGGCATGCCCGTCGCGGAGCACAAGGACTGGTGCTCGATCTTCCGCACGCAGCAGGAGATGGACCAGAAAGGCACCGCGCTGATCGCCTAGGGCCCGCGGACGCTCCCCGACTCAGGAAGCCGGCCGTCTCTCGCGTCGATAGGTGAGAATCGCCGCGGTGCCGGCAATAGCCGCCGCGACGATCACGGCCACGAGCCACACCGACAGCTGGTCACGCCCCGCCAGCATGGCCAGGCTGCTCGCCACCGCCACCCACATCAACACCAGGGCGCTCACGCGCGCCCGACGAGGCATCGCTCGATCCCCGTCCAGATACTGCGCGTACGGACGGAAGAGCGAACTGCGGATCAGCTTCTCCTCCAACCACGGGCAACTTCGCGTGAAGAGGTAGGACGCCGCGATCAGGAAGACCGTCGTCGGCAGGCCCGGAACGACCACCCCGACACCGGCCAGGCCGACGCACACGAGCCCTAGCCCGGCCAGCGCCAGGCGGCGCGGCGAGCGGAGCATCAAGACGCGAGGTGAGTCACTGGTAACCTTCATCGACATGCCGGGCTATGCTCGGGCCCGAAGGGTCTCGAGCACAGCCCGGCAGTGTAGCAGATCGGAGCCCGGGGTCAGAGATCGAGGATCGAGGACCAGGGCGCACGAGCGGACCGTCCCGTGCCAGCCCAGAGCCGAGCGCCCAAAGCCGGGCCCCGGCCCGCGCCCCTCACGCCAGCCTGGCGAGTACCGCGAGCAGGTGGTCGATGTCCGCTTGATTGTTGAACATTCCGACGCTTGCCCGAAGCTGCGTACCGCCCTCGCGCAGGCTCACGCTGATGCGCTCTTCCTCGAGCGTCCGCCGGACGACGTCAACGTCACGCCCGTGATTGAAGCTCATGATGGCGGACGGGTTGTCGGGCGGTGTGAACATGTCGTAGCCGAGTTTAGCCACGCCGTCGCGCAGGGCCTGGGCCAGGCCAACGGTGTGCTGCTCGATCCGCGCGAGCCCCACCTCGCCGATATAGCCCAGGGCGGCGTTGAGCTGTGAGACGGCGCCATAGTTCAGGCCGGCGTACTCGTACTTCTTCGCCGTGTCGTGCAGCCTGAAATGTAGATCCGGCATCGATTCGGCTACCTGGTTGTGCCCGAAGCGATCCGGACGGATGCGATCAAGATGCTCTTCGCGGACGTAGAACGGGGCGGCGCCCCAGCTCGACAGCAACCACTTGTAGGAGTTGGCACAGACGAAGTCCGCGCCCTCGGCGTGTAAATCAGTGGGAATCGCACCCAGGCACTGGATGCCATCGGCGAAGAGAAAGCCGTCGTGGCGATGCGCCAGTTCTGCCAGGGACGGCAGATCGTGCCGGTAGCCGTTCCGGTTCGAGACCCACGCCACGGAGATGAGTCGCGTGCGGTCGTCGGTCCGGGCCTCGAAGTCCTCGATTCGCGATCGCCCGTCGGTGTGAGGTACCACGCGCAGTTCGATGCCCTGCAGCTTTTCGAGCTGGCGGTAGAGCACGAAGGTCGTGACGAAGTGCAACTCGTCGATCACGACGTTGTCGCCAGGCTTCAGATCGAGGGCTTCGGTGATGATGTTCTCGCCGTCGCTGGTTGAGAACAGCAACGCCACTTCTTCCGGCTTCGCCCCGAACAGGTCGGCAAACTTCGTCCGCGCCTCTTCCTTCCGTTCCATCGAGATACTCAGGCCGCGCGCCGGCGTGAGCTGCTGTTCGTTGGCGTACTGAATCGCGGCCTCGTGCACGACCGTTGGCATGGGCCCGACGTAGGCCATGTTGATGTAGGTCTGCTGCTCGGTCACGCGAAAGTCGGCTCGGACACCGAGCGGGTCGTCCTCGGCTGCAAACGCCTCACCACCCCGGGACACCGGTAGCGACGTGAGGCCGACGGCCGCGGTGGCCTTGATAAAGCTCCGGCGATCGATGGCGGTCATGGAGGGGCCTCCTAAAAGCCGTTCAGAGTTCAAGAGTTCAGGGTTCAAGGGTTCAAGGCGGCGCGCGACCTTCGTAGAGCGCGACGAGCCCAGGTCCAGGGTGCGTGCGATCACGGAAGCACCTCGAACGTCTGGGGATCGAACGCGTCCACCCGGATCACTTCGCTCCGGACCTCATCGGCATCCAGGACCATCTGACGCTCGTCGGCCGTGATGATGCCGGCGGCCAAGGCGTTCTCGAGCAGCTCGTCACCCGGCGCCTTGTCGAGTCGTCCTGCCCGCACGGCGTCGCGAATCTTCGATTCGACGGCCAGCGCCGGGACCGCGCGATCGAGCGCCGCCTCGAGCCGACCGAGACCCGGCTCGGTCCGGGACGGGATGTAGATGTCGGCCGTCAGGGCCAGGCGGGCGGCGCGATCCTCGAGCAGCCCGCGCGCAACCTCACCGCCGAGCCGATCGTTCGGTGGGCGATATCTCGCGCCGAGCGGGAAGATGATCGGTCGCACCAGCGTGGCGGCCCACCGGTTCGGCAAGTTGTCGACGACACCGACCAGCGCGGTCTGCACGTGATGGAGTGCCTGCTCGCATGCATACCGCACGAACGCCCGGTCGCGGGTCGGCTGTCCCTGGTCGGCGAAGCGCTTGACCGCGGCAGATCCGAGATACATCCAGGCGAGCGCGTCGGCCAACCGGCCGCTGATCTTCTCGCGACGCTTCAGCGTGCCGCCGAGCGTCCCCATCGCGACGTCGGACACGAAGGCGAACGCCGCGCTCATCCGGCTGAATTGCCCCAGGTACGAAGCGACGAGGCCATCGCCAGGCACCCTGGCCAGTCGTGAGCCCGTGAGTCCGAGCAGGCAGGCGCGTGCCGCATTGCGCGCCACATGACCGACATGACCAAAGAAGGCGCGGTCGAAACCCCCGAGATCGTCATCGGTCACGGCCTGCAGCTCTTGCTGCACGAAGGGATGGCACCGCATGGCACCCTGGCCGTAGATGATCATCGATCGGGTCAGGATGTTGGCACCCTCGACCGTGATCCCCACCGGCACGGCCTGGTAACCGTGCGCCAGGATATTCCTCGGTCCGCGACTGATGGCTGCGCCAGCCCGGATGTCCATCGCGTCGTTGATCGCCTGCCGCATGCCCTCGGTGAGGTAGGCCTTGACGACCGCCGAGAGCACGGACGGCTTCTCGCCGGCATCGACGGCCCCCGCCGTGAGTAGCCGCGCCGCGTTCATCACGTACGCGAGGCCGCCGATCCGGGCGAGCGGCTCCTCGATCCCCTCGAACCGTCCGATCGGCGTGTCGAACTGCTCGCGAACCGTGGCGTACGCTCCGGTGACGCGCGCCGCGAGCTGGACCGACGACACCGCCAGAGCCGGCAATGAAATGGATCGGCCGGCGGCCAGGCTGTCCATCAACATCCGCCAGCCCTGCCCCGCCATGCCCTGGCCCCCGATGATGAAGTCGATCGGCACGAAGACGTCGACCCCAGTGTTCGGCCCGTTGTGGAACGGAACGCCCATCGGGTCGTGCCGGGCGCCAATGTCGATGCCCTGCAGATTCGCCGGTACCAGCGCGCACGTGATGCCGAGGTCTTCTCGTTCCCCCAGCAGGTGGTCCGGATCGCGCAGCCTGAACGCGAGGCCGATGACGGTCGCGATCGGTCCGAGCGTGATGTACCGCTTGCGCCACGTCAGGCGCATGCCGAGGACCTCGCGTCCCTCGTACGTCCCGCGGCACACGATCCCCACGCTCTGGGTTGCGGCCGCATCGCTGCCGGCCTCGGGTCCGGTGAGGGCGAAGCATGGCAACTCCTCGCCTCGCGCCAGGCGCGGGAGGTAGTGCGACTTCTGCTCGTCAGTACCGTAGTGAAGAAGCAATTCGGCTGGGCCGAGCGAGTTCGGGACCATGACGGTGACGGCGGCCGTGACGCTCCGGCTCCCCACCTTCACGATCACCGCCGAGTGTGCCGCGGCCGAGAATCCGAGCCCGCCGTATTGCTCCGGGATGATCATGCCGAAGAAGCCGTGTTCCTTCAGGAACTGCCAGACGCCGGGCGGGAGATCACGAATCCGCCCGATCGTCCACTCGTCCAGCATGCCGCACAGCTCCTCGACCGGACCGTCGAGAAACGCCCGCTCGCGGTCGGACAGCTCCTGGATCTGAAAGTCCAGCAGCTTGCGCCAATCCGGGTCGCCCGAGAACAGGTCGCCATCCAGCCACACCGTCCCCGCATCCAGCGCGACCCGTTCGGTCTCGCCAATGCGTGGGAGCACCGACCGCATCATCCGCATGACCCAGCGAGTCACCAGCATTCGGCGAATCGCCGGTATTCCGAAGATGAGCGCCAGCAGCGCGAAGACCGTCACAGCGACGACGAACGGTGCCGCCGATGCCGCCCCGGGGCCCGTGGCCGCCCACCAGACCAAGGCCAGCGCACCCGGCACGACCCACGCCCAGTACCCCCGTCCGAGGTACAGCAGCGCGACCAGAAGCGCCAGAAGAATAGCCGTGAAGAAGATGGTCACGTTGTCAGGGCTCCGGGTGACTCGCTCCGGGCTTCGAATGGCGGGCTGCCAGTTCCTCGTCGCGAAGCTGTCGTCTCAGAACCTTCAGCACGGTGCTCTTCGGCAGCTCATCACGAAACTCGATGAGCCGTGGAATCTTGTACGCGGCCAACTCCTCGCGGCAGTACTGCTGGAGCTCCTCGACCGTCGCGGTCTGCCCCTCGACCAGCACCACGAACGACTTGACCGTCTCGCCCCGCCGTTCGTCCGGCACCCCAATCGTAGCCGACTCGAGTACCGCCGGGTGGGCCACGAGCACGGCGTCAACTTCGTCGGGGTAAATGTTGTATCCGCCGGCAATGACGAGGTCCTTTTTTCGCCCGACGATCGTGAAGTAGCCATCCTCGTCCATCACGGCGATGTCGCCCGTCAGCAGCCAGCCGTCGCGCAGCGTCCGGGCGGTCTCCTCCGGCTGTCGCCAGTAGCCGCGCATGATCTGCGGTCCACGGATGATGAGCTCACCTGGCTGTCCAGTCGGCACCTCTCCCTCGCCCGTGTCCAGGTTCACGAGCCGGGCGTCGGTGTCGGGTAGCGGGACACCGATGGAACCGACCTTGCGGCGTCCTCGCAAAGGGTTCACGTGGGTGACGGGCGAGGCCTCGGTCAGCCCGAAACCTTCGACGATGCGACCGCCGGTCAGCTTCTCGAAGCGCTCCACCACGTCGACCGGGAGCGGGGCGGCGCCCGAAAAGCAGGAGGAGACGCTCGTCAGATCGATCCGCTCGATCCCGCGCGTGTTGTTGATGGCGTTGAAGATCGCCGGGACCCCAGGAAAGAGCGTCACACGATGCGTCTCGATGTTCTTGACGAGCTTGCCGATGTCGCGTGGATCCGGCATCAGGACCATCGCCGACGCGGCCAGAACCGGGAAGTTCAGGGCCACGGTCATCCCGAACACGTGAAAGAACGGCAGCACGCCGAGCATGACCTCGTGCCCAACCGACACGTCGGTGAACCAGGCGTGAACCTGCTGGACGTTGCTGGACAGGTTCCGATGGGTCAGCAGCGCGCCTTTCGATACCCCGGTCGTGCCGCCCGTATACTGCACCACCGCCACGTCGTCGAGCTCGACGTCGACGCTCGGAGGGTTGGGATCCCTTCTCCGGATCAGCTCCCGCATGAAATGAATGCCATCGTCGGGCGCGACGCTGGCCACCAGCGGCGGGTCGGCTCGGCCGAGGGAGAATCGCGCCAACCACCGCAGCGGCAACCGCAGATAATCGGTGATGGACGTCACGACGTAACGGCGAACGGGCACGGCGTGGCGGATGGCTCTGATCCGCCGCTCGAAGAGGAAGTCCGTCACGACCGCAACCGTGCAGCCGGCATCGTTCCACTGGTGCTCCAGCTCGCGCTCGACGTAGAGCGGGTTGGTCATCACGACCTCGCCCCCGAGCGCCAGGACCGCGTAGTACGCGATCACCGTCTGAGGCACATTCGGAAGCTGGATGGCGACGCGAGTCCCCTTGGCGACACCGAGGCTCGCCAGGGCCGTCGCGAATCGAGCAACCTCCTCGCCGAGCGCGCGGTACGACAGCCGGCAGTTCTCGAAGATCACCGCGGTCGCAGCGGGATGGTTCGTGACACTTCGCGCGAGGAACTGTGGGAGTGTCAGCGCCTCGTACTCGAGGCTCGGCGGAACGCCCTCGTCGTACGCCCGGTGCCATGCTCGATCCGTCATGCTCGTCCTCGGCGTCCGCGCCCGGCGCCGGGTCAGGCGTAGAACTTGCGGTTGGCCCGAGCCATGTCGACGAGCAACTCGGCCGGTGCGAAGCGCTCGCCGTGGGTTGAGGCCAGTTGTGTCAGCTCGTCGACGATGCCTGCGGCGCCACGGTCGTCAGCGTACCAGAGTGGGCCGCCTCGGAACGGCGGAAACCCGAAGCCGAAGATGGCGCCGACGTCGGCGTCACGCGGCGACTGCACGACCCCCTCGAAAAAGGCACGTGCCGCTTCGTTGAGCATCGGCAGCAGCAGACGTCGCTCGATCTCCTCGGACGGCATGCGCGCCGTCGCCGGGCTACCCAGCAAATCCGTCGCCGAGGGGTCGACGCCCCGCTTTCGGCCGCCCTCGAATCGATGGAATCCGCGTCCCGCCTTCCGACCCAACCGGCCAGCCTCGACCAGTCTGTCGAGCACCGGGGCGGGGGCGAGCCGGGGTCCGAACGCCTCGTGCAGCACCGTCGAGGCCTTGGCGGCGACATCGAGACCGACCTCATCCAGGAGCGTTACCGGGCCAACCGGGAAGCCGAAGCGCGTCATGACCCGGTCGATCAGCGGGATCGGCACGCCCTCGAGGATGAGCCAGGCCGCCTCGTTCATGTAGGGCGCCAGAATTCGATTGACCCAGAAACCTGGCGCGTCCTTCAGCACGATCACCGTCTTGCCCAGCTCGCGTCCGAACTGAACCGCAGCCGCGACCGCCCAGTCGGCCGTCAGGCGGCCCCGGATGATCTCGAGCAGCGGAAGTTTCTCGACCGGCGAGAAGAAATGCATCCCGAGGATCCGCTCCGGATGGCTCGCGCCCTCCTGCAGACGCGAGATCGGGATGGTGGACGTGTTCGTGCCCAGGATGCAGGTATCTCGTACGACGGCCTCGAGGTCGCTCAAGACGCCGCGCTTGACATCGACATCCTCGAACACGGCCTCGACGACCAGATCGCGCAGGGCGAAGCCGGCGTCGTCAGTGCCTCCCGAGATCAGCGCCGTCAAGCGTTGGTGCTCGAAGCGATCGAGCCGGCGCCGACGGAGGCGCGTGTCGAGTATGCCGCGCGCGCCTCGTATGCCCCTCGCGACGCGCTCGTGGTCCATGTCGCGCAGCCGAACGTCGACTCCGGCCTTGAGCGCCGCGATGCCGGCGATGCCGGCGCCCATGAAGCCCGCTCCGACGACGCCGAGCCGCGTCACCCGAGGGACGCGCTCGGGAGCGACGTTCGCGCCTGGATCTTTCTTCAGCGCGGTCGTCGCGAAGAACAGCTGCACCAGCTTGCGTGAGACGTCTCCGACCGTCAGCTCGCCGAAGAGCGCAGCCTCGCGTCTGAGCCCAGCCGCCATGCCCCGCGACAGACCGTGCTGAACGGCCCGGAGCGCGGCCAGCGGAGCGGGATAATGCCCCCTGGTCCGCTTCACCACCTGGCGACGCGCCTGCCAGCCGACGATGAGCCGACCGACCGGGTTTCGGTCGAGCAACCCGGCGAGCAGGCCGCGAGGATGACTTCTCTCCGGCCGCCAGCCATCGGCGAGACGCACCGCCGCCCGTCGCGCCGTCTGCTGCAGGATGGCGGACGGCACGCGCTCGTCGATCAACCCGCTTCGGAGCGCACGACGGGAATCGACCGAGCGACCGCCGAGGATGATGTCTAGCGCGGCGCGCAAGCCGATCAACCGAGGCAGCCGCTGACAGCCGCTCGCGCCAGGGAGGATGCCGAGCTGCACCTCCGGCAGCCCGAGCTTCGTCTTCGGGTCGTCGCTGGCGACACGGTAGTGAGCCCCCAGCGCCAACTCCAGGCCGCCGCCCAGACAGGCGCCGTGGATCGCGGCGACGACGGGCACGCGGAACGAGGCCACTCGTTCCACCATCGCCTGCCCGTCGCGCGACAGGGCTTCGGCGGCCTCTCTCGACCCGATGGCCACGAACTCGTTGATGTCCGCTCCCGCGATGAAAGTGTCTGCCTTGCCGGACACCAGCACGACCGCCCGAACGTCCGATATCGCCGACAGCGATTCGAGGACCCCGAGCAGTTCGTCCTTCACCGCCGCGGTGAACTTGTTGACCGGCTCGCCCGGCAGGTCGAACGTGACCGTGGCAATGCCGGCCGTGACCTCGATCGAGAAGGCGCTCATGACGGGTTCCGCTCGAGGACGAGAGCCGACCCGAGCCCACCCTGTGCGCAGACCGACACCAGGCCGTACCGAGCGTCACGTCGCTGCATCTCGTTCGCCAAGGTGGTCACGAGTCGCGCACCGGTCGCTCCGAACGGATGCCCGATCGCGATGGAACCGCCCATGACGTTGATGCGGTCGCGGTCGACCGTCCAGCCGTGGCGCTCCTCGAAGCCCTGGATGTTCGAGAGCACCTGGGAGGCGAACGCCTCGTGCATCTCGACCAGGTCGAGGTCCGCCCAGTCGATGCCGGCGCGTTCGAGGGCAGTCGGCACCGCGAACACCGGCCCCATCAGCAACTGCCAGCCGGGGTCGACGGCGGCCAGCGCGTACGATCGGAGGTAGGCCAGGGGAGTGAAGCCGAGCGCCTCGGCCCGAGCCTCGGACATCAGCAGGACCGCACCGGCGCCATCGGTGAGCGGAGACGAGTTCGCGGCCGTGACGGTGCCGTAACGACGATCGAAGACCGGCCGCAGGCCAGCGACCTGATCGAGACTCGTGTCCGGCCGGATCCCGTTGTCGGCGACTGCCACGGTACGCTCCAGCACCACCGGTGCCAGTTCACGACTCAGCCGACCGTCCTCGACCCCGGCGTGGGCCAAGTGATGGCTCCGTACCGCCCATTCATCCTGCGCCTCCCGGCTGATGTGATTCTCCTTGGCCATCTTCTCGGCCGACTGGCCCATCGTGCGGCCCGTGGAGGGCTCGGCGATGGCGGGCGCGACCGGCACGAGGTCGCGCGGTCGCACCGACGCCACCAGACGCAGTCGCTCGCCGAGCGACTTGGCGCGGCTCAGCGCCATCAGCGTGTCGCTCATGCGCTTGCCATGAAGGATTGGCACGTTCGAGAGCGACTCGGCGCCACCCGCGATCGCCACCTCGGCGTGACCGAGCGCGATCTGATCGGCCGCGTCGGTGATGGCTTGATTGGCCGACGCACACGCCTCGCCCACGGTGTAGGCCGGCACGGACTTGGGAAACTGCGGCAGCAGGCTCACCTCCCGGGCCAGGTTAGGGGCGAGCGGCGACTGCACGACCTGTCCCATGACCACCAGGTCCACCTGCGATCCGTCGAGGTTGGCGCGCTGGATCAACTCGACGGCGACCTGACGGGCCAGCTGGACAGCTGACACCCGATTGAACAGTGTGCCCGCCCGGCAGAAGGGTGTACGACACCCGGCCACGATGGCGACGCGCCGCTTCGGCGAGCGGTCCGGCATGAAGGTCACTCTAGCACTTGTGAAGGGGCGAGTGGGGCCTGTGTGGCCAGTGGGCCGGTGAGTCAGGCTCGGCAAGATCGACCAAGTGGGTTATGCTCGCCATCATTCGTATCGCGGTGGTCGTCGTCACCAAGCGAGGAGACAGCCATGGATCCCGAACGCGAATACCTGGGTGGCAAGAAGGCGAAGATCTGGACCTATCTGATCTTCGGTCTGGTGCTCGCGATCGGCGTCGTGGCGGCCAACTTCGCCGTCACCAACCCGGCGCTCGCGGGCCAGCTGGTCGACCGGTTCCTCCAGCTGCCGACCTGGACATTTCCGGCGCTCACTGGCGCCCTCGGCCTGCTGATCTTCTGGCTCGGCTTGAAGATCGAGACGGACTGGCCGGAGGCCCTCGGCGCCCTGCTGGTCGCCGGGTCGGTCGCGTCGGCCGAAGCGCTCGTCGGCTGGGAAGCCTTCGCGTTCGGCGGCTTGACCGTGCTGCCCTACGTGATTCCCGTGCTGGTCTTCCTGATCCTGCTCGTCGTCGGAATCACGGGCAGCCGATAGGACACGCGCGTCTGCACGCGCGGGAGGCGGCGGTGTCAGCCATGTCGTGCCCTGGACCGACCGGCGTATCATGCACGCTGGTGACTGGAAGCGGCATCCGGCACGCCACCGGGGTCGAGAGACTTCCGCGGACGTCTTCCCCGCTCGTCCCCTGGAGGGGCAGGTGAACCAGGAACGCCGCCAGCATGTGCGCGTCGGACTCGACACGAGGGTGTGGCTCGGGCAGGACGGCATCTTCACCCAGAGCGACGAGCGGCTGAGCGATCTAAGCGTCGGCGGCGCGTTCATCGAGTACCGCGATCAGAGCTACAGCGTCGGCAACATCCTGAACTTGCGGTTCCAACTGGGGGCGGAATTCATCACCGCCACAGTGATGGTCCGCAACACCCGGGCAGGCGAAGGCATCGGGGTGGAATTCCTCGATCTGTCGCCTGAGGGTCGAGATCTGATCGTGGCCTACGTTGCCGCCCAGTTGGGTTCACCCGGCGGCGGGGATCACTGAGCACCCACGCCACGACGCGGTCGCACCGAGAGAACGAGAGTCGCTGCTCGCATGTTGGGGCGACGCACCGGAGGAGACACACCGCATGGGCATTCTCGACTTCATCAAAGGCGAGCTCATCGACATCATCGAGTGGACGGATGATGCTCGCGACATCCTCTCGTACCGATTTCCAGATGACGACAAGGCCATCAAGAACGGCGCGCAACTGATCGTGCGCGAGTCGCAGTGCGCGCAGTTCCTGTACCTGGGGGAGTTCGGCGATACCTTCGGACCTGGCACGCACAGCCTGACGACGGACAACATTCCGGTCCTGACACGGTTGCGGTCCTGGCAATACGGCTTCGAATCCCCGTTCAAGGCCGATGTCTACTACCTCAACACACGGCTGTTCACCGGCAACAAGTGGGGCACGTCGAACCCGCTGATGATGCGCGACCCGGATCTGGGCATCGTGCGCGCTCGCGCCTTCGGCACCTACGACATCCGGATCGTGGATCCCAAGCTATTCCTGAAAGAGGTCGCCGGCTCCGACCACAATTTCCGGCTCGACGAGTTCTCCGACACGATGCGCTCGCGCCTCGTCAGCGTGTTCAGCCAAGCGCTCGCGACGTCGGGCGTCCCGGTGCTCGACGCTACCACCCGCTACACTGAGCTCGGCGACGCGTTGCTGCCGTTGATCAACCCGGTCATGACGTCGAAGTACGGTCTCGAGGTCGCCAGCTTCATCGTCGAGAACGTGTCGGTGCCACCGGAGGTCGAGGAGGCCATCGACAAGCGGTCAAGCATGTCGGCCATCGGGAACCTCGACGACTACGTCAAGCTGCAGGTCGGTCGCGGCATGGAGTCAGGCGGGGGTGGCGCGGGTGGCATGGCCACCGAGATGGCCGTGGGGCTGGCCATCGCCCAGCAGATGATGCAGCAGCAGGGCGGCGGGCTATTCGGCGGGCAGTCCGCCGGAACGGCGACGCCCGGCCCCCCCTGCCGGAGCTCCTGACCCCCGCCAACGCGGCCGAGGCGCTCGGCGTGGCGGAATCGGACGTCGTCAGCATTATCGAGTCTGGCGAGTTGCAGGCGAAGAAGATCGGGACGGCCTATCGGATCAAGCGATCCGCCCTCGACGCGTACCTTGCCGACTGAGTCACGGCCTCCGTCGACGCAACCGGACGACTCGCACGAGATCCGGGCACTCGCCAAACATTCGTGCGCCGCGTGCGGGGCGCAGGCGGAATGGCACCCCAAACGCCAAGCCCTCATCTGTCCCTACTGCGGCACCATCGCACCGGCCGAGCTGAACCAGGAGACAGGACAGGTTCACGAGATCGATCTCGTCGAGACCCTGCGCGCGATGCCGGACGAGCTTCGTGGCTGGCAGACCGAGAAGCGCACGGTCCGGTGCCGCAGCTGCCAGGCGATCTCCGTATTCGACCCTGCTCGCGTCGGCCAGAACTGCGAGTTCTGCGGGTCGCCGGAGCTCGTCGACTACGACGAGATCAAGGCGCCGCTCCGGCCTCAAAGCGTTCTGCCGTTTGCCGTCGACGAGGTGAGGGTCCGCGAGTCGATCCGCCGCTGGTATGCAGGCAAGTGGCTGGCACCCGGCACCTTCACGAAACACGCGATGGTCGACACGGTCCGGGGTCTCTACCTGCCCTACTGGACGTTCGACGCTCAGGTCCGATGCCCATGGACGGCCGAGGCCGGACACTACCACTACACGACGCAGACCTATCGTGACGGCCAAGGAAAGACACGGACCCGGCAGGTTCGACACGTGCGATGGACGTCGAGCGCCGGCACCCAGGAGCATTTCTTCGACGATCAGCCAGTTCCCGGAACCCGCGGAATCGAGCGGTCGTTGCTCGCGGCCATCGAGCCCTTCCCCACCAGCGACCTTGTGCCCTATGACACCGCGTACCTCTCGGGTTTCGTCATCGAGCACTACCAGGTCGTCTTGATCGAGGCGGCCCGCGATGCGCGAGCGGTCATGAATGCGCGGCTTCGGGACATGTGCGCGAGCCAGGTTCCGGGCGACACCCACCGGAACCTGCAGATTCAACCTCAGTATTCGGGCGAGACGTTCAAGCACGTGCTCGTGCCGGTCTGGCTGCTGGCGTACCACTACCGCTCGAAGACCTACCAGCTAGTCGTGAATGGCGTGACGGGCGAGATGGCCGGAGATTACCCGAAGAGCCCGTGGAAACTTGCGATGCTGGTGCTGCTCGCGATCCTCGTGGTCCTCGGCATGGTCTGGATGGCCGGCTAGCGTTCGCACGGCGAGCACGAATCGACCATCAACACGGCCCTCAGACGCCGACCGGCTCGGAGTACGCGATCTGGTCGACGAGCGAGTCGGCCGGCAGGCCACGCCGCCGGATGAGTCGGTCTTCGTCACGCGTGACCCACACCTCGGGCGGCGACGGATGACTCAGAAAGCCCAGCGGGCTCGCCGACCGCGCGTAGGCCCCCGACTGCAGGATGCCGACGAGGTCTCCCACGCGCGCCCGTGGCAAGTCGATCGAACGGGCCAGGACGTCGAGCGGGGTGCACAGCGGCCCGACGACATCGACGGATTCCGCGGGAGCCTCCGCGAGGCGCTCCAGTAGTACGACTGGATGGTTTCGCTTGATCGTTTGACCGAGGTTGCCCGACGCCGCCAGATGCTGGTGCATGCCGCCATCGACAACGAGGAAACGCTTGCCGCGCGACTCCTTGATGTCGACGACCCGAGTGACGTAGAGGCCGCACGGACCTACCAGGAAGCGACCTGGTTCGACCAGACACCGGGTACCCTCCAGCCGGGGATCGTCGCTGATTTGCTCCATGAGTTCCCGCGTACCGCGCGCCAGCGCCGGGAGGTCGAGTGGTCGGTCGCGCTCGAAGTACGGGATGCCGAGGCCGCCACCGAAATCGAGAGTCCGGAGTGGCCGGTCGCAGCGGTCGGCCACCCGGCGAGCGATGTCGAGCGCCTTCCGATACTGGTTCAGCAGGACATCGACATCGAGGATCTGGGTCCCGGCAAAGATATGAACTCCAGCCAGATGCAGCGCGCGCTCGGCCAGAAGCGCATGGACGGTCGAGTCGAGGTCCTCCTCGTCGACACCGAACGGAGCCTCCCTGCCACCCATGCGCATGGCACCGCCCTGAGCCGTCGCCACGGGATTCACGCGCAGGGCAACCGGTGCGACGGCGTTGTGCCGCTGCGCGGCCGCGGCGAGCCGCATGGCTTCGGCGATCGATTCGACGTGAATCTCGCCGATACCCGCGGTCAGGGCCACCTCCAGCTCCGCATCGGTCTTGCCCGGACCCGCGAACACGATACGAGACGGATCGCAGCCCGCCGCGAGTGCCTGATGAATTTCGCCGGCCGACGCCACCTCGAGCCCGCTACCCTTCGCCAGAAAGTAGCGGAGGAGCGTCTGCGTGGGGTTCGCCTTGATCGAGTAGTAGATGTCGATGGACTCCGGGAGCGCCTGCCGCAACGCGAGCCATGTCCGCTCGAGGACGACGGCGTCGTACACGAAGAGCGGCGTGCCGTACCGCTCCGCCACGTCACGGACGCGCGCGCCATCTGTCAACGCCGAGCCGGCGAGGGTGCCGAGGAGATGTCGCACGGCGAGGTTGGGCGTCGGCTGCGATGGAACATGGCTTCCCTGCATGAAGTAACTAGACCCGGGCGAGGGCGTCTGCGTCTGCCGTCGTCTCGGTCTGGGCCCCGGCCCGGCGACGAAGCGCAGAATAGTCGACCTTGCCGTTGCTCATCATCGGTAGCTCGGCGATACAGTCGACCGAGCGCGGCACCATGTGACTCGGGAGACTCGACGCGCAGAAGGCTCGCAGCGCGTCGGCCATCACCTTGCGTCCGGCTTTCGCCACCACGAACGCCTGAATCGACTGGCCGAGAGCCTCGTCCGGCACGCCGACGACGGCCGCACCAGCGATGTCCGAGTGCCGATACAGCACCTCCTCGACCTCGGTCGGGCTGATGCGAAAGCCGGAAGACTTGATCATGTTGTCGCGTCGGCCGACGAAGTACAGATAGCCGTCGCCATCCTGCGTCACGAGATCGCCGGAGTAGCAGACGCGCTCCCCAACCCCGATTCCGTCGAGTGCGAAGGGATGGGGACGCAACACGTGCCCCGTCAACTCCGGCTTCCCCCAGTACCCCAAGGAGACCGTCGGCCCGCGGTGCACGAGCTCACCCACCTCGCCTGGCGCGCAGCGTTGCCCTCGCTCGTTGACGACCAGAATCTCGGTGTCCGGGATCGCCTTACCCATCGACGTGGGTCGTCGATCCAGTTCGTCCGGCGGCAGGTAGGTAGACCGGAACGCCTCCGTCAGCCCGTACATCAAGATCGTCTGTGTCGTCGGCAACTTCGCGCGCAGGAGCCTCAGGACCGGCTGGGGCATGGCCCCGCCGGTGTTCGTGATGTAGCGCAGGTCGGGAAGCGCGTCGGCGGTGAACCCGGGCGAGTGGGCCAGCTGACTCCACAGCGTGGGTACCCCGGCCAGGCCGGTGATGCGCTCGGCCTTCAGCGTCCGGATGATTTCTGCCGGAGCCACCAAGCGCAGCAGCACGGTCGTGGCGCCGCGCTGGAGTGCGGTCATGAGCTGATTCAGGCCGGCGTCGAACGTGAACGGCAGGGCTGCCAGCGTACGGTCGCTGTCCGTGATCTGGAGATAGGTCGACACGATCGTCGCCCCGGCGATCACGTTCGCGTGGCTCAGCATGACGCCCTTCGGTTTCCCGGTGGAGCCAGACGTGTAGAGAATCGCGGCGAGATCGTTGCCGATTGCAGGGTCGACGCCGGCCTCGTAAGGCCCTCCGTCACCCAGCGTGTCCATCGCATAGGTCGGAACGGGTGATTCAGGAGCCGTCGCGGCGTCGTTCAGGACCACGGCCTGAAGCGATCTGACACCGCCGCGGGTCCATCGGTCGATCTCGGCCACTCGACGCCGAGAGGTCATCACGGCTCGCATGCCGCAGTCGTCGAGGATGTGGCCGACCTGGTCGGCGAAGAGTCCATGATGAATCGGAACGAACACGCCGCCCGCCCGGGACACGGCCAGGACCGAAACGACCTGGTCAATCGAGGGACCCAGGAGGATGCCCACTCGGTCGCCTCGGGAGATCCCGATCTGGCGCAATCCGGCGGCCAGTCGTTCGACCCGGGCCAGGAGCCCGCCGTAGCTCAGTCGGTGGCCGCGGAAGACGACCGCTTCCTTCTCGGGCGCTCGCGCGGCGCTCGTGCGCAGCATGTGATGGATCAGATAGTCCATGGTCACCGGCCGGCGGTCACGGTTTCGAGCCGCTGCGCCACGAAGCGTGACAGCGTCTCGACCGACTCGAACGTGTCGGCAAGCAGGTCCTCGTCCGAAAGCTCGATCTCGAACTCGCGCTCGATGAAGCCGACGATCTCGAGGATTCCCATGGAGTCGACGATCCCGTTCTCGAGCAGCGAGTCAGTGTCGGCAATGTCGCGCTGACCCGCCAGTGGGAACTGCTTGAGGACGAAGTAACGGATTCGGGCCATGACCACGTCCGTCCCGGTGGGTGTCGTCGGTTCCATGCATCCTCCGTCGTTACGGCAGGCTACGCCGTGCAGCCGTCGTCACGGCAGGCCACGCCGTGCAGCTACGCCGCTGTGCGTCTTATCGGGTGGTCGCCCGCCGAGATTGAGGAAAACCGTGTTATCGAGGGGGCAGCAACCGCCACGGCATCGGAAAAATGGCCCAGTGCCCGTTGATGAAGGTCAGCCCGTCCCAGCTCGTTCCGAACTGCTCGCCGGGGGCCACGAAGCTGAACTCGTAGACGACCAGTTCCGGCTGCAGGTGCGGACCGACCTGCTGGTAGCCGCCCGGGAACTGCAGGCCAACGGAGGCGCTCCAGACACGCAGCTCCTCGGTGGTGGCGTGTGTCACTCGGACCATGGTCTGCCCGGCGGCCGGAGCCAGGTCGAGTTCCTCGTCCCAGAGAGGCTCGAAAAACGCGTGGGCCCGATCGGCCATCGGGGCCACGAACACGTCCGCATAGTCTTCGATCTCCGGCCGCAGCTGCCGGGTCAGCGCCCGTGTGTCGGCCCCGGTACTCACGAACTCCGCGAGCAAGGCCCGGGCCCCTTGTGGAGTGCCGGGCAGCTTCGAGATGTCTATCTCCAGAAGTCCCCGCTGTCGGAGCGCTTCCTGCACGCCCGGGCGGCTCCAGTCAGCACCCGCCCTCAACAAGAATCGGACGACATCGTCCTGGCCCGCGCTCAGGGCCGTGGTCAACGCCGTCGCGCCAGACGGCGACTCGAATTCCAGGTTCGCGCCAGCCGTGATGAGCACGTCGACGACGTCGCGATAGCCGCCCGACGCAGCCGCCATGAGGGCCGTGCTGCCGACGACGCTGGAGATGGTGATGTCGGCCCCAGCCTCGACGAGCCCCTCCACGAGCGCGGTGTGGCCGTTCCCCGCCGCCGCCATGAGGGCGGTGAAGCCGGTGCGGGCCCGTGCATCGATGGCAGCGTCTGCTTGGAGCAGCGCCAGCACTGCCGTGTACTCGCCCCGCCGACTGGCCACGATCAGCGCGGTGGAGCCATCGCTCGCCGCCTGTCCGATGGCGGCCCCCGCCCCGATCAGCACCGGGATCAGGGCTTCGTGTCCCTCGCCCGCCGCCGCGATCAAAGCGGTCGTGCCGTCCGTCGACGCCAGCCCCGGGTCCGCTCCCGCCGCCAGCAAACGGCGCACGGCCTCGACATGCCCGCTTGACGCCGCCGCGATGAGCGGATGATGACCGTCGTTTGTAAGCGCGTGAAGATCGGCGTTGGCCTCCACGAGAGCCCCGATGGCATCCGTGTGGCCCGCCGCGGCCGCGAGCAGGAGCGCGGTGGATCCGTTCACCGCCCGCGCATCAACCGTGGCGCCGGCACGGACCAGCTGCGTGACGGCGTCGGCCTGACCGTTCGCGGCGGCCACCATGAGCGCGGTCAGGTCGTTCGTCGCAGTCGCATTGACGTCGACCCCTGCGTCGATGAGCACCGACCCAACTTCCGTGAAGCCCCGCTGCGCCGCCATCATCAGGAGCGTCACATCCTCATCGAGCACGAGCTTCGGGTTGGCTCCGGCCTCGATCCAGATCCGCACGCCTTCCGCGTCCCCGATGTGGACGGCCGTTCGCACGTTGGTGTCGGGATCGGAGTCGACCCCGAGCTGATGCCCGGCGACGGATGTCGCACCGACGCACAGTGCCAGCGCGAGGCCGAGCAGGCGCTGGACGTGGTCACGGTTCTGCGTCGTTTGGTTCATCCTTTATATCGATATTCTATCCGTCGTTGGTACTTGGTCGAGCCTTTTACCGAAGGTCGCCCCCCCGATTCCCGTCTCGGGTATGATCGCGCGGCAGACGGCCATCATCTCATGACGACCATGACGACGAAGCGCAACCTGTTCCAGGTGATCGGTCCCGGCCTGCTGATGGCGGGTGCCGCCATCGGGGTATCCCACCTCGTGCAGGCGACGCGAGCCGGTGCGGAGTACGGGTACCAACTCCTCGTGATCGTGGTGCTGGTCAACGTGCTCAAGTATCCGTTCTTCGAGTACGGGCACCGCTACCCGGCCGCCACGGGGGAGAACCTGCTGGCCGGATACCGCAAGCTGGGTCCGGGATTCGTCGAGGCATTCCTGGTCCTGACCGTGATTTCGGGCCTGAGTGCGACGGCGGGCGTCACGTTCGTAGCGGCGGGTCTCGCGCAGCACCTCTTTGGCCTCGACATGGGCACGACGGCCTGGAGCGCGCTCCTGATGGGCGCCTGCGCGGCACTGCTGGTCGTGGGCCGATATCGCTGGCTCGATCTCGGAATGCGCGGGATCATGGCGACCCTGTCGATCGCCACGGTCGTGGCGTTCATCGTCGCGGCCAATCACGGAGGCGTGGCGCCGGTCGGCTTCGAGGGCCCATCGCCGTGGACGCAAGTCAGTGTCGGCTTCCTCGTCGCCCTGATGGGATGGATGCCCGCACCGATCGAGGTGTCGGCCTGGCAATCGCTCTGGATCGAGGCGCGCGACCACGACAGCGGCCATCATACGGACTTTGCCGAGGCGCAGCTCGACTTCAACTTCGGCTACGGCTTGACGGTCTTCCTGGCCGTGCTGTTCCTGGGCCTCGGCACGCTCCTGATGTACGGATCGGGCGTCGAGATCCAGAACTCGAGTGGCGGCTTCGCGGCGCAGCTGGTCGATCTCTATCAGCAGACGCTCGGCGGCTGGTCCGGGCCGCTGATCGCCGCCGCGGCGTTCACGACGATCCTCTCGACGACATTGACGGTCGTCGACGCCTATCCGCGGTCGATGGCCGTGGGGTTGCGGTTGCTCTGGCCGTCGTTCCCGATCCGGTTCCGCCTGCTCTACAGCCTGGGGATCGTCACGATGTGCGGCTCGGCGTTGCTAATCATCGATTCGTTCCTCAATCAGCTAACGGCCATGGTCGACTTTGCCACGACGATCGCCTTCCTCGCGGGTCCGATTTACGGCTTCCTGAACTACCGGCTACTGACATCCATCCACACGCCACAGCACATGCATCCTGGACTGGTGCTTCGGATCATCAGCTGGATGGGCATGATCTTCGGCGCCCTGTTCGGGCTGTTCTTCCTCGTCTACCGATTCGCACCCCAGATCCTGCCGTAAGGCACTGGCTCCACGAAGGCCGGCGGACGACGAGAGCGCTCGCGCCGACGCCCGGCTAGGTCGACGATGACCCCGGCTCACCGGAATTCGGTCGGGGTCGGTGCACAGGGTTGTGGTCGGCATCCACAACGTAGCAGTCGGAGAGCGCCTGAGGCTCGGTGTCGGAAGGCGGATGTGCGAGTAGAGAGTCCAGTGCCAGAAACGCCTCGTCGGCCGAGGCGTGGCTCGACAGCACGACGGCGTGCCGGCGGCCGCGACGACCATAGGTGAATGCTTGGACGACGGAGAACATGCGGGCTGCTAAGACGCCAGGCTCCGGGCCGTAGGCGGCGTACAGGATCTCGATCGAACGAACATCGTCATCGGTCGAGCTCCAACCGGGGGCCGTCGACGCGCCAAGTGTAATTCAAACGGAGCGTGACGTAGAATTCGACCGAGGGAACGCATCAGACATCATGAACACGCCTGACACTCGCGACGAGCACGCGCCGCTCGACTTCATTCGAACAATCGTGGAGGAGGACCGGCGGACGGGAAAGCACGGCGGCCGCCTGCACACTCGGTTCCCTCCCGAACCGAACGGCTACCTCCACATTGGCCACGCGAAATCGCTGTGTCTGAATTTCGGCATCGCCGCGGAGTACGGCGGGCTCTGTAACCTCAGGTTCGACGACACGAACCCCGCCAAAGAGGATGTCGAGTACGTCGACGCGATCCAGGCCGACGCTCGGTGGCTGGGGTTCGACTGGGGCGACCGGCTGTTCTTCGCTTCGGACTACTTCGAGCAGCTGTACGACTTCGCCATCCAGTTGATCAAGGACGGGAGGGCCTACGTCGACAGCCAGAGTGCGGATCAGATCCGCGAGACGCGCGGCACGCTCACCGACCCAGGAACGAACGGCCCGTACCGCGACCGGACGGTCGAGGACAACCTCGACCTGTTTGCCCGCATGCGGGCAGGCGAGTTCGAGGACGGCACCCATGTACTGCGAGCGAAGATCGACATGACGTCGGGCAACATGAACATGCGCGACCCGACGCTGTACCGCATTCGGCATGCCGCGCACCACCGAACCGGCGACGCCTGGCCCATCTACCCGATGTACGATTTCACGCACGCGCTGTCGGACTCGCTCGAAGGCATCACGCACTCACTCTGCACACTCGAGTTCGAGGATCATCGGCCGCTCTACCACTGGCCCCTCGACCAGCTCAATCTCGAGAGTCACCCGCAGCAGATCGAGTTCGCGCGCCTCAACCTGAGTTACACGATCATGAGCAAGCGCAAGCTGCTCCAACTGGTCGAGAGTGGGCAGGTCACCGGCTGGGACGACCCGCGGATGCCCACGATCGTCGGCATGCGGCGTCGCGGTTACACACCGGAGTCCATCCGCAATTTCTGCGATCGGATCGGCATCGCCAAGAAGCCGAACGTCATCGACGTCGCGACGCTCGAGCATGCGGTCCGGGAAGACCTCAACAAGCGCGCCCCACGGTTCATGGGTGTCCTGCGTCCGCTACGCTTGGTCATCGAGAACTATCCGGAGGACACGCAGGAGCAGCTGGAAGCGATCAACAATCCAGAGGATCCGGAGGCTGGGACCCGCACGGTGCCTTTCTCGCGCGTCCTGTACATCGAGCAGGAGGATTTCCGCGAAGCTCCACCACCGAAGTTCTTCCGGCTGGCGCCCGGCCGAGAGGTCCGCTTGAGGTATGCCTACCTGGTCACCTGCACCGACGTCATCAAGGACGATGCCGGGAACGTGGTCGAAGTGCGGTGTACACACGACCCCGCCACGAGAGGCGGCACGCCACCTGACGGTCGACGCGTCAAGGGCACCATCCACTGGGTGTCGGCCGTCCACGCCCTCGAGTCGGACGTGAGGCTCTATGACCGGCTGTTCAGCGTCGAAAACCCGGAGGTCGTCCCCGAGGGCAAGGACTTCACCGCGCACCTGAATCCTGACTCGCTCCAGACGCTGACCGGGTGCCGGATCGAACCGGCCCTGGCAGGCTCCACCCCGGGCACCCGGATCCAGTTCGAACGCCAGGGCTACTTCTGCGTGGATCCCGACTCGACGGCCGACCGTCTCGTGTTCAACCGGACGGTCGGACTGCGCGACAGCTGGGCGAAGCTCCAGAAGGGGCGGACGAAGTAGAGTCGGACGACGACGGAGGGCTCACAGCTCACGGCTCAGGGCGCTCAACTCTGAAGTGCGGTAGCATGTCGCGGCTACGGTCGAGAGACCAGGCCGTTCGCCGAGACGTGAGCCCCGGTCCCGGGTCCCCGGGTCCCCGAGCCCCGAGCCCTGAGCCCTGACCCTTGACACCCTCTCCCTCCCCGCGTACTCGCACGGTGGCTGCCCTGTTTGCCGGCGTCGGCCTTTCGACGGCCGGCCTCGTCGCGATGATCACGATGGCACCCCTGGTTGCCGAGGACCTGCTCGGCTCGCCACGGTGGAGCGGTGTCCCCTACACGGTGCTCATCATCGGGGGCGCGATCGGCACGACCGTGCTGGCGGGCGTCATGGCGCAGCACGGCCGCTACGTGGGCCTGCTGATCGGCTACTGCGTCGCGGCCGTGGCAGCGGCAGCCGCCACCGCCGCCATGCTACTCGGCTCCATGCCACTCTTCGTCATTGCGCTCTTCTTCATTGGAGCCGGCACCGGTGCGACTCGGCTGGCGCGCTACGCCAGCGCGGACCTGTATCCGCCCGAGCGCAGAGCTTCGTCCATCAGCTGGATGGTGTGGGGCTCGACGATCGGGTCGGTCGGCGGGCCGACGCTGCTCGAGCCGTCACGAACGCTCGCCGCATCGCTGTCGCTCGCCGGCGAGGCGGGCCCGTACATCATGGGCACCGCGACCGTCGCGATCGCTGCCGGCTTGCTACTAGCCGTCGGGAACCGGCCACTGCTCTCCAGCGTCACCGAACGCCGCCAGAGCCCTCATCGAACTGCCCAAGACCTGTTCAGGATCCCGCGCGTTCGGCTGGCCCTCGTCGCGATGATCGTCGGGCAGATCGTCATGGTCCTGATCATGACGATGACGCCCATTCACATCAGGCGCGAAGGACATGGCCTCGCCGCGATCGGACTGGTGATCAGCGCACACACGCTCGGAATGTACGCCCTGTCGCCACTGACTGGAATGCTCTGCGACCGCGCCGGACGTATCCCGGTCATCGTGGCCGGCACCGCGCTGTTGTCGATCTCGGGGCTGCTGGCGGCAGGAGCCGGCGCCAGCCAGCCGCTGCTCATGCTCGCGCTGTTCCTGCTCGGACTCGGTTGGAATTTTGGCTTCGTCGCCGGCAGCGCGCTACTGACGGACGAGGCACCCTCCGACACCAGGATTCAACTCCAGGGCGTCGCGGATTCGGTGATCTGGGGTTCGGGGGCGGTCGCGAGCCTGTCATCCGGCATCCTGGTGGCCGGATGGGGCTATCCGACGCTCAGTCTCGCCGGCGCAGTGCTGTCGGTCCTCCCGATGATGGCAATTTGGAGATATCGGCGAAACCATCGGAAGCGTGGGGTGCGGGGGTCCGGCGTCCCGGGTCCGGAGGTTCAGGATAGCGCGCCGCGCGGCACAAGCTGATCACGATCCCGCCACCACCAGCGGGGCGCCTTCTCGAACCCCCGGCGCCGAGACCTCCGGAGGTCCGGAGTTCGGACTCGAGAGGCTACTCTGGGCTCCCCCCTTCTATCGCCGGCACCAGTGTCAGTTCGTCGCCGGGCGCCACCCGGCACTCGACAGGCTCTCCGGGTATCTGCTGGTCGTTGATGAACACCACGAGGACGGGGTTCAGCGAACCGTCTGCCTGCCACACGAGCGGCGCCAGCGGCGGGTGCTGCTTGGTGAGCGCGCGAAGCACGCCGGCCACCGTGTCACCGGTCACCTCGACCGAGCCGACGCCGCCGATCCGGTCGGAGAAAAGCGCCGGGAAGCTCACGCGAACGCTCACAACGCGCGAATCTCTGGCTCGAAGACCTCACGGACCCGGGCTTTCAGCTCTCCAAAAAACTCCCGCGTGACGAATGCCGGCGTCTTGAGCACCGAATTTGGCCGGTCGAAGACGTCGCTCGGGAGCGTGTATTCCTCGTCGGTGTAACCCTGCTTGAGCTCGAGCTTGAGGCCGCGCAGGAAGGCGCGCCGGACCGCACTCTTCAACTCGCTCGGTGAGATATCGAGGCCGGTCGCGGCCTTGACGGCATCCGCGGGCATCGTGCCGCCCATCCCGGCGAACTTGCACACGCCGAGGAGGTCGTCGCGCACCTGGTGGAGGCCACGCTTCGTGATCAGCGTTACCCAGTACTCGAGCGACGTGTCCTTCTCCATCATCAAGGCGAGATATGTCGACATGGACATGTGGCCGCCAGCAATCGCCCACGCGTAGCCAGGGTTCGTATCGGGCAAGTAGGCCGGCAGCTCGAGCCCCTTGACGTGCATTGCGTAGCCCGTCTCGCCCATCTTGACCGACAACCGCTTCACGCCTTGTCCGACATCCGCCAGCCGACCGTTGCCCGTCTCGTCGATCAGGCTTCGAATCTTCTCGAAGTCACCGAACGTGGCACCGTTGAGGATGGGCGCCTCGGGATGACGCTGGTTGTAATCGAGGACGTAGCCAACCGTGGTCCCACACGAGATGGAGTCCATGCCAAGGTTGTCGACGAGCTGTACGAGCCGCCACGCCTGCTCGGGGTCGTTGATCCCGAGATTGGTGGTCAACAGATTGAGCGGCTCGTAATCGAACTTGGCGTGGAATCGACCGGCCTTACCGTCCGCCTGCTTCTCGTAGATGTTCTTGTGGCAGTTGATTCCGCAGCGGAAGCAGGACTCAGCCTTGATGACGTAGTCGTCCCCTTCCTCGAGCGTCGTCCGCGACAGCAGGTTGACCTTGCCATCGCCCGACGGTCGGAAGTTGTACTGCGGCACAATGTGCCGCCTCTCCATCGGCTCGTAGTTGGTCCAGGTCCCTCCGATCCCGCCGCGGCTCTTCTCGCGAAACTTCGCGGAGCCCGGCCCGCTCGAGATCGTCTTGTTGATCTCCTTGATTTCTGGAGCGAGCTTCGGGAGCTTATCGGAACTCTGCGCGACGAAGCCGATGATGTTCTTCGAGCCCATCACCGTGCCCATGCCACCGCGACCGGCGAATCGGCACTTGTCGTCGCCGGACCGCAGCTCGTTCTCGGTACTCACGGCGACGGCCGCGAAGTAGCACTGTGCGTACCCTTCGCCCGCTGGACCTATCACCGCAAAGTGCGCATCGTCGTACCGGTCACGGAGCGCCATGATTTTCTGGTGGGTCTCCAAGCCCAGGAGCGATTCTGCAGGCGTCAACTCGACCGACGGTCCCTCCGCGGTCTCGCGCAGGACGATGACGACGGGTGTCGCCGATTTGTGCTCACAGACGATCTCGTCGATCCCGGTCCACTTCAGCTTCGAGCCGAACTTGCCGCTCGCCGCCGACCACATCGCCGCCGGCAGCCCCTTGTCCGACCCCTTGAGTGGGCTGTACGCCGAGAAGTACGTTCGGAGCCCGGTCATGACGTTCGTCCCGGTCAGCACACCCGTGTTGACGATGAGGGGATTCTCGGCGCTGAAGGCGTCGCTGATGTCACGCTCTTCCAGGATCTGAAAGGATCGTCCGAAGCCACCCAGCACGTCCTCCAGGTTGCGGCACGGGATCTCCTCGATTCGGTCTTCGCCGGTGGCGAGGTCGATGGTGCAGCGCCTGTAGAGGACGGACTCAGGGGCAAAAGGCGCGTCGGGGTCGAGAATGCGCATGGGCGACAGTTTATCAAGGTTGAGGCGTGAAGGAACGTTCAGCAGTTCAAGGGTTCAACGGTTCAAGGGTTCAAGGGTCAAGGGTTCGCGGTGATGCGCCCCTGCGCCGACGCGCGGCTATCGGTAATCTCTTGATCGGGTGTCCCTGACTCCCTACAATCGCGCCAACGAAGTGCCGCGCGCCAGCGCAGGGGCGCGCCACCGCGAACGGCCTCGAACCGATTGACGCGTGAACGGTCTTCATCGTGAGCCCAACCCGACGAACGTTTCTCAAGACCACGGGCGCTGCTCTCGCGTCACTGGGTGTCGCACGGTGCGGTCCGACGGCCGACGAACCCTCCGCCGACACGGCCTCCGGCGAATCCGTGCCACCGCTTCGCCTCCTGATTCTCGGTGGCACCGGATTCATTGGTCCACACATGGTTCGATACGCCCGGTGGCGTGGCCATACGGTGACGTTGTTCAATCGGGGCCTGACCAACCCGGATTTGTTTCCAGATGTCGAGACGTTGAACGGAGATCGTGACGGAGACTTGCAGGCCCTGAACGGGCGCACCTGGGACGCAGTCATCGACAACTCCGGCTTCGTCCCTCGAATCGTCGGCGATTCGGCCCGGCTCTTGAAGAATGCAGCGCGCCACTACCTGTTCATCTCGACGCTGTCGGTCTATTCGAAGTTCGATACACCCGGCATGGACGAGAACCACCCACTCGGCGCCCTCGAAGACCCGACGGTCGAGGAGGTCGACGGCGAGACCTACGGCCCGCTGAAGGCGCTGTGCGAAGACCAGGTCCGTCAAGCGTTTCCTGGCGGCGCCATGATCGTCCGGCCGGGGTACATCGTCGGTCCGGGCGATCGCAGTGACCGATGGACGTACTGGCCGGTACGCGTCGACCGAGGTGGCGAGATGCTCGCCCCGGGCAATCTGGGTGATCCGATTCAGGTCATCGACGCACGGGACCTGTCGGCCTGGGCCATTCATCTCACCGAGACCCGCACCACCGGCACGTTCAATGCGGTCGGCCCTCACTCGCCGCTGACGATGGGCGCGATGCTGGACACGGCGAAGCGCGTCCTCGGCGCTGACACCACCTTCAGCTGGGTCGATTCGTCCTTCCTCCGGGCGAACGACATCTCGGTGCCGATCTGGGAGTCCCCGGAGGCAGAGTTCGGCGCCATCCATCGCGTGAACGGCGGCCGGGGCTGGTCAAGCGGACTTGCGTTGCGGCCGATCGACGAGACGATCACCGACACGGTCGACTGGTGGAAGTCGCTCGATGCCGAACGCCGATCCCAGATGCGAGCGGGCCTCCGCGTACCGCCAGACCTGCCGAGCGGGCCGGCGTCGATGGAGACGATGATTGAGCACGAAGCCCGCCTGCTGCAGCGGTGGGCCGACGGAAGGACGTAGGCGGCGAGCTGCGGGGTCCGGAGGTCCCCGGAGGCTCCGCGACATTCCTCAAATCGAGTCGGCGGCCCTCACCGGACTAGAAGCGGTTTCACACCCCTTGACCGACATCCTGCGTGCCTGCGCGTACGTAGCGCGCCGGCTTGATCTGCCCGAGCGAAGCCGAGGGGCAGCCGAGCGCCAGCGTCACGCTGGGTCGAGATCCGCTCGGCTGAAGCCTTCGCGCTACGGAATTCCCGTATTTCAGCCGCGGAGTCGAAGTACGAAAAGCGAACGTAGAACGGAGAACGGAGAACGGAGGTACGAGTACCCGAGATGCGAAGAGGGAGTGCTCATCACCTCCGCCAGGAGGTTGTGGAACCGGTGAGGGCAAGGAGGGCGCGTGGGTTCGGCGTGCTGCCGTGCCGCGGCTTGTCCCCACTTGCCCTCCTCGCCCCACTCGCCCCACTCGCCCGCCTCGCCCGCCTCGCCCCAATCGCCCGCCTCGCCCTCCTCGCCCTTTCGCCGTCCTGCCTCCTCTGCTACCATCACAACAGGGCTTATTCCAAACAATCCGTTTTCCTGAATCTCTGGAGTTACTTGATGAGAAGTCTGTTCACGTCTGCAGCTTTGACCGTCGCGGTATTGCTGATCGCCGGCTCGGCTGCGGCCCAGCAAGAGGACCACAGCCAACATCAGATGACCGGGCCGATGAGCGCGGCTGACCAGGACCAGCTTGGCACGGTTGACTTCAAGACATCCTGCTCGGCCGAGGCCCAGCCGGTGTTCAACCGCGCCACCGCACTGCTGCACTCATTCTGGTTCCCGGCGGCGATCGAGGCGTTCAAAGAGGTTCTGGCAATCGACCCAGCGTGCGGCATGGCCGAATGGGGTATCGCCAACGCCAGCTGGGGCAATCCGCTGGGCACGAACCGCCGGCCGGAGGCGTTGAAGGCGGGTTGGGACGCCTCGCAGCGCGCGAAGGCGATTGGCGCCAAGAGCGAGCGCGAGACGGACTACATCGCGGCCATCGAGGCGCTGTACGCCGGCTACGAGGACTCCGACGACCGCACCCGCGCCCTGGCGTACGAGTCAGCGATGGAAGCGCTCGTCGGCAATTACCCGGAAGATCCCGAGGCGGCGATCTTCTATGGCATGGCGCTGAACGGCACCGCAGACCTGAACGACAAGACGTACACCAAGCAGCTGAAGGCCGCCGCGATCCTGGAGCGAGAGCTCGCCAAGCAGCCGAGCCATCCCGGCATCGCGCACTACATTATCCACAGCTACGACGTGCCGGCGCTCGCCGACCGGGCACTCGACGCCGCGATGGCGTACGCCGAGATCGCGCCGGCCGCACCGCACGCCCTCCACATGCCGTCCCACACCTTCACCCGGGTGGGCTACTGGCAGAACTCGATTGACACGAACATCCGATCGGCTGACGCGGCGCTCGAGGCGAACTCGCCATCAGAGGCGCTACACGCGATGGACTACATGGTCTACGCCTATTTGCAGACGGGCCAGGACACCGCCGCTCAGGGCGTCGTCAAGCGCATGACGGAGATTGGCAAGCAGATCAACGCCGGGGGCGGGTACGGGCCCGCTGGCTTCTACGCCATGGCCGCGATCGACGCTCGCTACGCCCTGGAGCGAAGCGACTGGGCCGCCGCGGCACAGCTGGAGACACGGCGAACGGCGCCGTTCGTCGACGCCATCACCTACTTCGCTCGCACCATCGGCGCCGCCCGGAGCGGAGACCCGGAGGCTGCAAAGAAGGACCTCGCCATGCTGGCAAAAGCGCGCGACGCCCTGGCGCCGGGGAGCTACTGGGCTCAGCAGGTGGAGATCCAGCGTATGGGCGCGGAGGCCTGGATTACACTCGCCGAGGGGGACCGCGACGCGGCGCTCGAGTTGATGCGTGCGGCGGCAGACGCCGAAGACGAGACCGAGAAGTCAGCGATTTCTCCGGGACCGGTGGCGCCGGCACGCGAACTGCTCGGGTACATGCTGCTCGAACTTGATCGAGCGGCGGAGGCGCTGGAGGCCTTCCAGGCGACGGCCGAGAAGGAACCTGGTCGCTTCGGGGCCATCTACGGCGCCGCCCGCGCAGCCGAGCTGGCAGGCGATGCCGACAAGGCGCGGCAACTCTACGCGCAGCTGCTCACGGTCTGCGAGCGGGCCGACGCCGCCGGGCGAGCCCAGCTGGCTCACGCCCAGTCGTTCGTCGATCAGGGATAGCTCACGACGCTACATTCGACCCGGAGGGGAGGCTCGCACGCGAGCGTCCCCTCCGGGCCATCCGAACGCGACGGCCACCATGCCTTGGTTTGACGAGGTCGGTGCGTGGTCGTAGGATGTATCCGACCTGTGACTGACGTCGATCCACCAGCCGAAGGACCGTCGCCGGGCGCCATGCCGACGCCCGAGCGTAAGGCCGACGTGTTCGTCGCTGCCCAGCCGATCTTCGATCGTCAGACGAAGGTGTACGGGCACGAGTTGCTGTTTCGGTCAGGTCCTGACAATTTCTTTCCTCCCGGTTCCGATCCCGACCAGGCCACCTCCAACGTCATCGCCACCGGGCTCGGCATGATCGGGCTCCAGGCGCTGACCGGCGGCGCACACGCCTTCGTCAACCTTCCGCGCAACTTGCTGGTCAACGACTTCGCGTTCATCCTGCCCCGCCAGCGGACGGTCATCGAACTCCTCGAGACCATCACGCCGGACCGGGAGGTGACCGACGCGTGTCGACGCCTCAAGCGGCGCGGCTACAAGCTCGCCCTGGACGACTTCGTCTACAGTCCGGAGTACGACGTCCTGCTCCCATTCATGGACTTCGTGAAGGTGGACTTCCAGGTCAGTGACAAGGCCGAGCGCCGGGCGATGGCCCGGCGGTTCATCCCGCGCGGTATCAGGATGCTGGCGGAAAAGGTCGAGACGCGCGAGGAAGTCGACACGGCGATCGCCGAAGGCTTCAAGTTCTTTCAGGGCTACTACTTCAGCAAGCCGGTGATGGTGGCCGCGAAGGACGTGCCGGGCTTTCGGCTCAATTACCTCCGCCTGCTGCGCGAGTTGAACCGCCCGGCGCTCGACTTCGATCAGGTCGAGGAGATCGTCAGTCACGAGCTTTCGATCTCGTACCGGGTCTTGCGTGCCATCAATTCCGCGGCGTTCGGATTGCGCAGCGAGGTCAGGTCGATCCGGCAGGCGCTCGTGCTGCTGGGTCCCGAGCAGATGCGCAAGTGGGCGTGCGTCTGGGGTCTGGCCGGTCTCGGCCAGGATCGCCCGGTCGAGCTCATCGTCTCGACCATTCGGCGCGCGCGATTCTGCGAGCTGCTCGGCGCACTCACGGAACTCGACATTCTGAGTACGGAGCTGTTCCTCCTGGGCCTGTTCTCGACCATCGACGCCGTCATGGGGCGCCCGAAGGAGGAGATCCTCGAAGAGCTCTCGATCCCGACGGCCTCCAAGGAAGCGCTCATGGGCGGCGACACCCCACTGGGGATCATCCTTCAGTGCGCCGTCGCGATCGAGCGGGGCGACTGGGACGCCTGCTCGGCCGCGAGCGAAACGCTCGGGGTCAGCGAGGAGAAGATCGCGAAGTGCCATCTCGACGCGTCGTCTTTTGCTCGCGACGCGTTCAAGCCATCGGAGGCGCCGGGCCCGGGGTGATCGGCGTGTCGGCTCGTTGGCCGGGCGTGGCGGCGATCGGCCTCCTGGTAGCCACCCTCCTGGTGGCCATCCTCCTGCCACCGTCGACGGCAGCAGCACAGGTGGCATCTGCGTTTCCACCGTCGCATCCGTGCGCTCAATCCATTGCGGCCGTCTTGCAGACGTGGGATGCGCGGCTGTACGACGCGAGGAACGCGGATGGCTCGTCGGGCCTCCGGACCCTCACGATACCAACCAATCGACTCGGCGCGTGGGTCGTACTCCAGCTCTCGCGTGACAGCACGCAGGGTGCAGGCACCGCCGCGCTCGTCGAGCCCCGCCGGACGACGCGACGCTCCTGGAGTAGCGGATGTCGGGCAGATGCGGCGTCGGTCACGGAGACGGCCGTGCCGCGCCACGACCGTCCCGGCGCCTTCACCGACAACGACCTTGCTCGAACCATGCGGCAGCTCGAGACTGGCGTCATCTACCTCTGGACGCCGCACATGCCGCTGTCGATCTCCGGCTATCGAAGCATCTCGGCGGCGACCGCGCGCTTGGGCCTCGCCCTGGTGCCGCTGCTCGACCCGCGGGCCGATCCGGATTACGCCGTGGCCGCCGTCACGGAAGCCGGAATGCCCGCGGCGGCCCTGCATCCTCTGGCGTCGATCGAGCTCACGTTCCGGAACCTCACGACGCACGCCCCGTCGGTCCAGATCTTCGCCGGAGGTCGTCTGCTCGACGCGATGCTGCCCGGCTACCGGGACGCGGAGTACTACGCCCAATACATCACGGCTCGGCTGGCCGCGTCAGGCTACTGACCCGGGTCAGGCGTCCGTTCGCAGACAGCGAGGAGCGCCTGCCTCGGCGGCATCCCTTCGGACCAGCGGTCCTCGACAAGGCTCCGGCACTGGTCGGCCGAGAGGCTCATGAAGTACCAGGCCGCTTCATCACGCTGGAACTCTGAGAGTCCGGGCGAACAGGCCTCTCTCCAGGCCGTCCCGATGACCGACGCCAGCGCGCGACGGTCGTCGTCGGCCAGGAGGTTACTGGCGAATACTTCGCGCGACGGGTCCACGACCGTGAAGGCGAAGCGCTGGTCGGCGTCAATGTCTTTGGGCGTCGCGTTCGAGACATAGAACAGGCGCCCGTCCGGGAAGAAGGCCGGGAAGTAGTTCCCGACCCCCTCGTGGGTCGAGGTCGTGATCCGCGCGACGTCACCATACCCCGTGATAGCGCCTCGCTCGTCAGTCGTCAACTCGACCACCGCGACATCGGTGATGACCGGTGTCTCCAGGCCGCCGTCGATGAACGCCTTGAGGTAGTCGTTCTTCGCGACGTGAAAGGTGAGGCTGGAGTTATCGAAGCTGAAGTCCGCCTTGCCGGCCGGGAACCCGAAATCCACCCGTTCGATACAGCTCGTCGTCTGACCGACGGGATCGACGCTGATGATCTCGAAGATCTTGAGCGAGGCTCGCCGATTCGGATCGCTATCGTCGTGCGCCACGACGTAGCGACCGTCCTTGGAGATGAACGGCGTGTTGAGATCCTCGACGATCTGTGGACACAGAGCCATGGCGGCGCTCGGCGTCACGGTCAGGGCATCGCCGGCCGTCGTGAACTCGTAGTCGACGATCCGGAATCCGGGCGCCGGCTCGTGGCGGCCGCCCGAGAACATCATGCGATACACGGTCGTCTCGCCCGTGTTCGTCTCCTCGTGTGAGACAACGCCAACCGACTGATAGTAGACGTCGTTCACGTCCGGGTCCCGGTGCTCGAACACCGCCGCGTGCTCGTGCGCATCGAGTCCCTCCTCGAGGCGGCTCAAGAGTTCGGCCGTCTCGTAGAAGTTCACGGTGTGGTCCGCGGTGTAGTGCGACAGAACCGTCATGTAGCGACCGTCCGGCGTCGCCACGGCATCGGAGCGGTCGGGTATGCGAACGCGTTGTCCTGTCGTGAGGTCGTAGAGGTAGTTCTGGTTGTGGCTCGCATACGCCACGATCCAGTGACCCCGATCGTTGGGCACCGGCCGCGCGAACCAGTTCACATCGTCGATGACGGCGTCGCCGGCACCGAGATCCGGACGGACGATCTCGACGGACGTGCCCGCCGTCTCGATCGCGCAATAATCGACGTCCGTCGGCGGCAGACCAGCCCCCGCGGTCGTGTCTGGAAGCGATCCACACGCTCCGGCAACGACCGCAACGGTGAGGCAGGCGCTCACTCGATGGTACAGCTCACGTGTCGGCATCCGACGATCCTAGTGCCATTCGCGCACGCTGCACAGCCACCGGCCACAGGCCGAGGCGGGACGCGAGTGTCCCGGAATGAGGCGTCCGGTTTCTGGGCAGTGTCCTGAAAGCTGGCAGTCGATCCAACCCTGAATTCGTTGGATCGATTACACATTTCTCCCGTCGTTTGGGCGACGAGCCCGGCTGGCTAGCGGCCGGTCCCCAAGACACCTCGGGTTTCGTGCGCTTTGCTCCTCTGGAACGGATGTTGCGATGCTACCGGGCGTGATGACCCGGGAGCATGGATTCACCCTGATCGACGTGACGATGGCGAGTCTCATTACTGGACTCGTGATGGCCATCGCGATTCCGATGGTCGAAACCGCTCGCGAGCGATATCAGATGACCGCGGCGACACGAGAGGTCGCAGCGCAGATGCGGTCGGCCCGGCTCGCGGCACTGTCCGCGAACACGACGATGCAGGTGAGGTTCGACTGCCCTGCGCCTCGACAGTACCGGCAGATCGAGATGGTCGGCGACCCTGCCATCGATACGGACCCCAACCGATGCTCCGCGGCGAACTATCCCTACCCGGCAACCAACCCGGCCGTTGCCCCTTCGCACGACGGACCCGTGATGGTGCTACCCGGTCGGGTGAGCTTCGGGCAACTCCAAGACATAGAGATCGACCGAGCCGGCCGCGTCACAGCGGTCGGGGGCGGGGTCATGCCCGCGACGGTCGGCGTCGCCAACATTCATGAGACACGCAATGTCACGGTCACCGTCGCAGGACGCATTCGCATCCCGTGACCCACGGCCTTCGGGCCAGGGTGGACAGACGGGCTCGTCGCTCGTCGAGGTCATGATCTCGACCGTCATCCTGCTGGTGGGTCTGGTCGGCGGCGCCCAGATGCTGACCGTGTCGGTCCAGATGCACCAACTCTCACGCCACTCCACGGACGCCACGCGGCTGGCACAAACGAAGATCGAGGAGTTGGCGAAGCTCGACTTCGCCACGGCCGCCGCGGTGCAGATCTCCCCGGCGCAGCCCGACCCGCTGACGGCGAACATCGCCAATTACTTCGATTCGACCGCGGGCGGTCTGTTCACGCGCCGCTGGCGGGTGGACGCCGGCCCGCTCCCGACGACCCGTCTCCTGACCGTTCGGGTGTCGCCGGTGACCACCAGCTTGCAGATGGGGAAAGCCATCGACCTCACGACGATCATTCGCGCCTGGGCACCGGCCTCGGCGGCTGGCGGTGGGGACGATGACGATTCGAGCGACGACAGCTCGAGCGACAGTGGCTCCGACGACAGCTCGAGCGACAGTGGCTCCGATGACAGCTCCAGCGACAGCGGCTCCGACGACAGCTCGAGCGACAGTGGCTCCGATGACAGCTCGAGCGACAGCGGCTCCGACGACAGCTCCAGCGACAGCGGCTCCGACGACAGCTCCAGCGATAGTGGCTCCGACGACAGCTCCAGCGGCGGAGGCGATTGAGACACCATGCGCCTGATTACCACCATCGTCGACCAGACCAATGGCTGGTGGGGAACTGCATCCGGAGCGCGTATGCGTGAATGCGGATTCTCGGTCGCCGAACTCATGATTGGCCTGCTCATCAGCTCCATCACGATGACGGCCGCCGTCACCCTTACGAGCCAGGTATCGCGTAGCTACAACGTCCAACTCGACGACGCCGTCATCCAGGAGGAAGCCCGATTCGCCCTCCACTGGATCGAGGACGCGGTCCGCGCGGCCGGCAGCAACCCGTATCAACTCGTCACGACGGATTGCCCGGTGGCCGGGACCCTGGTCGAGGCGATCCAGCGGGACCCGAATGGCGACGCCATCTTCGACGACATTCGCGTCATTGCCGATGTCAATCCGCCGAACGGCAGCATCGGCGGCAATCCGTGCGGCTCCGAGAGCGACGAGGACCTCACGATCGCCTACGACCCGGAGGCACGCGCCATCACGCGACTCGACAACAGTCTCGGAGGCGCCCCGATCCCGATGTCTGACAGCGTCGTGACGTCACTGCAGTTCACGTTTCTCGACGGCAACCGCCAGCCCGCGGCCACCGACGGCGCCGTCGCCTACGTCCAGATCGCCGTCACGACCCAGGCACCGAACCGAGATAGCACGATGGGCCAGTTACCTTCGTACACGCTGACCTCGGAGGTCAGAATCCGGGCGCGGTGAGCAGGATGCTGATGAGGGTGAGGCGTCAGTCGGATCCGCAGGAGGGGATGGCGCTCATCGGCGTCATGGTGCTGATGATGATTCTCAGCGTCGCCATTTCGGCCATCTCCGTCAGCGGTCGAACCGAGCTCACGATTGCCAGACGCCACGAGGTGGCCGCCATCGCGCAAACCAGCGCCGAGGCGGGGCTGAACCATGCGATCGAGGCTGTCCTCGCCACCCTCAACCAGTGGCAGGCCTCCGGGTTTGCCAGCGGCAGCGCGGCCGCAACGAGCCTGTTGGTCGGCCCCGACGGAGCCAGCGGAACGGCGGATGCCGACGCCGACAACGGAAGTCTCGAGGCGTCCGGCCTGACCCGTCCGCCTGGCCAACTGACGTTGCCAGGCCTCGCCGGCGGCGCCTACGAGGCCCAGGTCTTCGACGAAGACGACCCCGACCGGGGGTTGACCCTCTCGGCCGGCGACGTCGCGGTCGTCGGTGAGAACGGCGACGCGCTGTCCGATGGCAATGCGAGCCTGGTCGTCCGAGCGATCGGTCGCAGCCCCAGCGGCGCGTCGACGACGCTCGAGGCCACCATCCGACCACTGACGCTGCCAGGCATCGTCAGCAACGACAGTTTTCGCATGCATGGCAATGCGACGATCGACGGCACCAGCGGCGCGATCCATTCGAATGCCGACCTGGAACTCGATGGCAGTGTCTCGGTGTCCGGAAGCGCGACCGCGTCCAACGACTACAGCGAGAGCGGCAACCCCGGTGTGGGCGGGCAATCGGGCGGCGGACAGGCCCCACTTCCGATTCAGGCGATCGACGCCAGCGACTACCGTGACCAGGCAGACTTCATTTTGCAGGCTGACGGCAGCATGACCGACAAGTCCGGCGGCGTGGTCTGTGACGCGTCCGGCGACTCTCAGGCCTGTCAGGACGCTGGCTATCTGTGGCGGTTCAACGGTGCCGATGGGTGGCGACTCAACGGAAACGACCTGCCAGCAGCTGGAAACCATCGCACGTACTACGCAGAAACGGACCTCGAATTCTCCGGCAATCCGGGCAGCTCGGGCAATCCCCTGGACGTGACGATCATCGCGGAGGGGAGCATTGACCTCTCGGGAAATCCGACACTCGAGGCGAACATGCCGGGTGTCCTCTTCGTGACCGACGGCGACCTGGACATCACTGGCAACGTCACGCAGGTCGGAAGCGAGGCATTGATCCTGGTTCGTGAGCAGATGCGCCTGAAGGGCAACTCGCAGCTCATGGGGCAGATCTTCATTGAGGATGATTCGGACTCGAGCGATCTGGTGACGACCAGCACGATGGGCGGCAACGCCCAGGTGACCAGCAACGCGGCGCTCGGACCCACCGCGTTCACCGTCAGCGGCTGGAGGGAGATCCGGTGAGGATGGTCCGCCTCGCCCTGGCGCTCCTCGCGATCGGCGGATCGTCATGGGTGGGTGGCCCGTTGGTCCGCGTTGCGGCGGCTCAATCACTCGCCGACGTCGCACGGAGCGAAGCGGAGCGGCGGGACGCTGTCAACGAACGCGGCTGGGTCTACAACAACTTCAACATTCGGCCGGCGCCGCCGCGTCAGGCTGAGGAACCGGAGCCGCCGCCTGAGTCACCCTCCAACGATGTCGCTGATGCCGAGGCCGTCGCGGAACCGCCTGCGGCAGAGACATCCTTCGAGCGCCTCGAACCGGGCGCGGGCGACAAACGTACGGAGGAGCAATGGCGTGCGCAGGCAGTCTCTCTCGACGATCGCATCGCCCGGCTCCGCACGAGTCAGTCCGGGCTCAAGAATCGGCTAGGGGAACTGCGAAGGCTGTCGGAGGGTCTGAGCGAGAAGGACACCGCTGCGGTCGGTCGGGAGTCCCTCCGGGTCGGGACGGCGCTCGCCAAGGTCGAGCGGGACCTGTCGTCCCTGGAGCGGGCCTGGGCCGGGTTCGCCGAGGATGCGCGGCGAGCGAACGTGCCGTCCAGCTGGCTCGAGCCGAGCGAGGGCGGGTCGGCCGACCCGCCCTCGCTCGCAGTCACCAACGGATCGCGAAGACGCCTCTAGGCCTTGGCCTGCTCCTTCGCGAAGAACTCCTTCTGCAGCTTCAGCAATACCGGTATCAACCCGAGTACGGACACCAGGTTCGGAAACGCCATCAGACCGTTCATCGTGTCGGCGACGTTCCAGATTACCTGGAGCGAACTCACGGCGCCGACGTAGACCGCAACGAGCCAGACGAGGCGATACGGCAGCGCCGCGCGCGCGCCGAGCAGGTACACGATGGCGGTCTCGCCGTAGTAGCTCCACCCCACGATCGTCGAGAAGGCGAAGAGCAGGACACCGCCGGTCACGAGGTATTCGCCGAAGCCACCGGGTATCCCCGCTGCGAACGCCTGAGCGGAGAGTGCCGCTCCGGTCTCCCCACCGGTCCAGGTGCCGGTGACGAGAATCGCCAGTGCCGTCAGCGTGCAGACCAGCACGGTATCCACGAGCACCTCGAAGATCCCGTACATCCCCTGACGCACCGGGTGATCCGTGACGGCGGCCGCGTGCACGAGCGGTGCGCTCCCGAGGCCCGCCTCGTTCGAGAAGAGACCGCGGGCGACGCCGTAGCGGAGCGCCAGTGACACCGACGCACCCGCGAAGCCACCCGCCGCCGCGGTGCCGGACATCGCCCCGTTGAAAATCAGCGCGAAGGCCGCCGGGAGCTCAGCCAGGTGGAGGAGCACGATGACGAGCCCGCCGCCCAGGTAGAGGACGCACATGAAGGGCACGAGGACCTGCGTGACCTCACCGATTCGCTTGATGCCGCCCAGGATGACGGCGCCGGTCACGGCGGCCAGGCCCAGTCCGGTCATCCACGGAGCGACGCCGAAGCTGGTCTCCATGACCTGGGCGAGCGAGTTGGCCTGCACCGTGTTGCCGGACCCGAATGCGGCAATCGATACGAGGACGGCGAAGACCGTCCCGAACCAGCCCAGATTGAGCCCCTTGCGGAGCGAATACATCGCGCCGCCCCGCATCGTCCCGGTCGAGTCCGGTTCGCGGTAGTGGAGAGCGATAACGATCTCGGCGTACTTGGTGCACATGCCGAGAATGCCCGACATCCACAGCCAGAAGACCGCGCCAGGCCCCCCCAGCGTGATGGCGGTGGCGACACCGGCGATGTTGCCGACCCCGACGGTCGACGCCAGCGCGGTCGACACGGCCTGAAATGGCGTCACATCGCCTTCGCCGGTGCTCTTCTGTGTGAGCTTGCCAAGCACCTCCTTGAGGGCGAACACGAGGTACCTGAACTGCACGCCGCGCGTCAGGACGGTCAGGAGAAGCCCTGTGCCCATCAAGAGCACGATCATGGGTCCACCCCAGACGAGGCCGTTGATCGCGCGTTCCCAGGTGTTGAACGTTTCCATCAGTGCCTGTCCTCCGACTCATGGGCGCCCGCGGCGCGCGGCCCGCGACCACACGACACCGGCAATCTGGCGGCCGCCCCGCCTGCCCGGTCAATTCCTCAAGAGTTGGCCGAGGCAGGTTACTCGATCATTCGATTCAGGGAAAGGCCCCGTCGCAAGAAAGTCACGAACCTGTCGCCATCTGAACGCCTCGGGCTCACCCACCGCCCGGTGCACCCCACCAACTCGAGAGCTGCGGACCCGGGGGCGGCGGGCAGTCGATGTAGTGGGAGACGTCGTTGAAGAGCATCAGGCGCGCACGCACAGGGTCCTTGAACTCGATCGCGTTCAGGCATGCGGGCGACTGGTCCAGTCGGTCGCGGTAGCCCCGCGGATCGATACCCAGCAGCGCGCTGATCACGAGCCTGATCGTCGCCTTGTGCGAGACCACGACGACGCTGGCACCCTCGTGGGCCTGCACGATCGTCCGGACGACGGGCAACGCCCGCGCCGCCACGTCCAGCCCGGACTCGCCGCCTTCCGGTGCGAAGGTGTAGGGGTCGGCCTGCCACGCAGCGTACTCCTGGGCGAAGCGGACCTCAACATCCGCACGCCGGAGACCCTCCCAGCGCCCATGGTCAATTTCGCGAAGACCGTCCCGCGTTTCGACGGCGATGCCGTGCGACTTCGCGAGCGTCGATGCCGTGTCGACGGTTCGCCGCATCGGGCTCGCGTATACGGCCGCAAGCGGGTCGTCGGAAAGACGCGCCGCGAGGCGCTCGGCCTGGCGCCGTCCCTCGGCCGACAGCTCGACGTCCGATGATCCGGCGAAGCGATCCTCCGCGCTGAGGACCGTGGCCCCGTGGCGAACCAGATACACACGCGTCGTCATCGAGTCGCTCCTAGCGCCATTTGAAGAGTTTGAGGGCGAGTCCGAACGAGGCGACGCCCCATATCCCGAGGATGCCGATCTCGCCGGCGATCGCGGCCAGCGTCGCGCCCTCGATCATGACGGCCCGCAAGGCGTCGTTCAACGCCGTGAGCGGCAGCGCCTGTATGAACGGCTGCATGCCGGCCGGAAAGTTCGCCGAGGCGAAGAACACCCCCGACAGAACCCACATCGGGAGCAAGACGACGTTGACGAGACCCGACGCCGCCTCGATCGTCCGCACCCGGCTCGCGACCAGCAGCCCGAGCCCTGTGAACGAGAGCGACCCGACCACGCACAGGCCAGTCAGCAGCAGGAGCGAGCCCCGGACCGGAACGTCGAACACCAACCAGCCGAAGAGCAGCAAGGCGACGACCTCGACGCCAAGAAACAGAACCCTGGCCAGCGTCTGGGCCAGCAGGTAATCGCGCCGACGCATCGGCGTCGCACCCAGTTGCTTGAGCAGTTTGCGGCTCCGTGCGTAGACGACAGAGAACCCGATGCTCCAGACGCCGGTGCCCATGATGGTCATGCCGAGCAGCCCAGGGACCAGCCAGTCGATGTACCGGGATCCCCGCACCACGACACGATCCTCGGTCGGCGTCAAGGCGTCGAGGCGGCCCGCCGCACGCTGCAGCGCATCGTCGAGTGCGAGTCGCGCAAGCCGGCTCTCGGTGCGCGTCGGATCGTAACGGTACGTCGGTGGCGACCCCGCGACGACGAGTATGTGGATCGCGCCGTTGCGCAACGCCGCGGCGGCCGCTGCCGCCGGTACGAGCCGGGCATCGATTCCTGGCGTCCGGTCGAGCACCGCCAGCAACGCCTCCGATCCGGACCGCTTCTCCACGCCGACCAGGACCGCGGTCTCGCCGCCCGACCGAAACGCGAGGCCGAGCGCGAACGCCATGAGAATCGGGAAGACCAACACCCAGAACAGGGCCTCCGGCTCGCGCACGAACTCGCGCAGCCGTGTCAGCGTCAGCTGAATCAGCGCGGCGTATCGCTGATGATGCTCAGCCATCACGCAGATGTCGCCCTGTCAGCGACACGAATACGTCCTCCAGCGTCGCGCTGTGCGTGTTGAGCAATGTGAGCCGATCGTGATGACCATCGAGCGATGCCAGTAGGGCGGGCACGGTCTCGTGAACGTGCGACACGCTCAGCGACACCCGGTGCCCCTCACGGCGAACGTCGCGTACGCCGGGAAGCGTGGCGAGCCGCCCCGGCGTGGGCAGGAGGGCCTGGTCATCCAGCGAAAACTCGATGACGTGCTCGGCGCCGAGCGAGGCGATCAGCTCGGCTGGCGCTCCGAGGGCGATCAGCTGACCCCGATCCATGATCCCGACCCGATCGCACACGACCTCCGCCTCGTCCATGTAATGGGTCGTGAGGAGGACCGTTCCGCCGCCAACCCGGAATCGGTCGAGCAGTTCCCACAGCTGGCGGCGCGATTGTGGATCGAGACCGGTCGTCGGCTCGTCCAGGAACAACAGCTCCGGTGCCCCGACGAGCGCGCAGGCCACTGAGAGCCGCTGCCTCTGGCCGCCGGACAGCTTGCCGACCCAGCTCCGTCGCTTCGACTCGAGCTCGACGAACCCGAGCACCTCGTCGATTGACCGTCCGCGCGAGTAGAACGAACGAAAGAGCCCGAGAGTCTCCTCGACGGTCAGCTTCTCGTTGAGCTGGGCTTCCTGCAGCTGGATGCCAAGCCGGTCGCGAAGCGCCCGGTCGTCGCCACCCCAGGACGTCCCGAGAAGCTCGACGTCGCCGGCATCCGGAGCCAGCAGTCCTTCGAGGATCTCGATCGTGGTCGTCTTGCCGGCGCCGTTCGGACCGAGCAGACCGAAACACTCGCCGGCGCGGACCTCGAGATCCAACCCGTTCACCGCGACAACGTCGTCGTACCGCTTGATCAGTCCGGTGCACCGCAGGGCAACGGACGCAGAAGCTGCGGCCTCCATCGAGAGCCATTGTACTCCCCGCCTGCGGAGCACTCCGGCACGCGCGCGCGGCGCCGCACACCGAGTTGGTGACTGTTCGACCGGCGCGGCGGCCTGATAGACTTCAGGTCGCCGACGGACCTTCTTGTCCGAACAAATACCTCGCGGAGCATCGCATGACCGACAAACCCGAGATCGCCCTGATCGCGCTCGTGGACCAGCTCGAGGCGGCACTCAAGGCCACCGACACGGAGAGTCCCGACGCGGTATATCAGTGCGAACGCCTTCGCCAGGCATTGTCTCAATCGCACTCCGAGGGCGCCCGCTTCGCGGCGTTCACCCTGGGGCGCCTCATCCGCCGAGCGGATCCCGCCTTCGACGAGGCGACGCGAGAGGCGCACGACGCGCTCCGAACGGCGCTCAGCGCCGCCGGACACAAGGTGTGAGGGATGGCACAGCTCGGGGCTCTCGGCTCCGGGCTTGGGTCCTCAAGCCAACAGGCCGCCGTTCTCCGGTTGTACATCGGGCGCGGGCTTCAGCCCGTGCCCGACCAGGCTAAAACCCGCACCCTGCTTGCCAGGCCCTACCCTAGAGCCCAACGCTGCGCCCGGTTCTCGAGTTCGCCTATAATCAGACGTTTGCCTCGCCGGCGATCGGGCCCCGGGGGACCATCCGGGCCGACAGGCGGGCGCGGCTGGGCGTCGCGGGGACGCACCGAATCCTGAGGAGTCTTCATGAATACTGGGTTGGTCTACCTATCACTGGGCGCGGGCGTCGCAGCTCTCGTCTTCGCCTTGTGGAAGAGCATGTGGGTCAACAAGCAGGACCCGGGCACCGAGCGCATGCGCGAGATCGGGGCCGCCGTCCGGCAAGGCGCCATGGCGTTTCTGGCCCGGGAGTACAAGGTGCTCACCCTGTTCGTCGTCGTGGTCGCGGCGCTGCTCGCCATCAGCAACCAGGGCAGCGCGCGCCTGGTCGCGGTCTCGTTCGTCGTCGGCGCGTTCTGCTCGGGGCTCGCCGGGTTCTTCGGCATGCGGGTCGCCACGGCCGCGAATATGCGGACGACCCACGCCGCGCGGACCGGACTGGCCCAGGCCCTTCAGGTCGCCTTCTCGGGCGGTTCGGTGATGGGGATGTGCGTCGTCGGACTCGGCCTTATCGGGCTCTCCAGCCTGCTGCTGGCCTACACGAGCGTGTTCGGGTCGTCGGTCGAGGCACTTCGGACGACCGTGCTCCCGATGATTTCCGGATTCTCGCTCGGCGCGAGTTCGATCGCGTTGTTCGCGCGCGTGGGCGGCGGCATCTACACCAAGGCGGCCGACGTCGGCGCGGACCTCGTCGGGAAGGTCGAGGCGGGCATTCCGGAAGACGACCCGCGGAATCCCGCGACGATCGCGGACAACGTCGGCGACAACGTCGGCGATGTCGCCGGCATGGGGGCGGACCTCTTCGAGTCGTACGTGGGATCGATCGTCGGCGCGATGGTGCTCGGGGCCGCGGCCGGCTCGGTCGAGATGGTCGTCCTCCCACTCGTCATCGCCGGGGCCGGCATCATCGTGTCGATGCTCGGAACATTTTTCGTGCGCACCAAGGAGGGCGGCGACCCTCAGACGGCACTGAACATCGGGACGTTCGGAGCCGGGATCGCGATGGCCGCCCTCACCTACCCCATCGTCATGCGGTTGGCGCCGGCGACCTTCACGCTGAACGATGTCGAGTACGCCGCGTCCGGTATCTTCGGCGCCACGATCGCCGGTCTCTTGGCCGGCATCGGCATCGGCATGCTGACGGAGTACTACACCGCCGAGAACAAGGGGCCGGCGCGCCGGATCGCGGAAGCGTCGAATACCGGCGCGGCCACCAACATCATCGCCGGACTCGGAACGGGCATGCTCTCCACGGCCTTGCCGACCATCGTGTTGACGGCCGCCATCGTCCTCGCCTCGCACTTCGCCGGCCTCTACGGGATCGCCATTGCCGCACTCGGGATGCTCGCCACCACCGGCATCCAGCTAGCGGTCGATGCCTACGGTCCAATCGCCGACAATGCCGGCGGACTCGCCGAGATGGCTCAGCTGGAACCCGAAGTGCGGCAGCGCACCGACAAGCTGGATGCCGTGGGCAACACCACGGCAGCGATCGGCAAGGGGTTCGCCATCGGATCGGCGGCCCTCACGGCACTCGCGCTGTTCGCCGCCTTCCGGGAGACAGTGGGCCTTCGAACGATCGACGTGACACAGCCACGCGTCATGGCCGGCCTCTTCATCGGGGCGATGCTGCCGTTCCTGTTCTCCTCGATGGCCATGGGAGCCGTCGGACGCGCCGCCTTCGCCATGATCGAGGAGGTCCGACGCCAGTTCCGCGAGATCCCTGGCATACTCGAGGGCACGGGCAAACCCGACTACGCGCGCTGCGTGGACATCTCGACGGCTGCGGCCATCAGGGAGATGGTGCTGCCGGGTCTACTGGCGATCCTGACGCCCGTGGTGGTCGGTTTCGTCGGACGGCCGGAGATGCTCGGCGGGCTGCTTGCCGGCGTCACGGTCTCCGGCGTCATGATGGCGCTCTTCATGGCGAACGCCGGCGGTGCCTGGGACAATGCAAAGAAGCACATCGAAGGCGGAGCCCACGGGGGGAAGGGCTCCGAGGCGCACAAGGCCGCCGTCATTGGTGACACCGTCGGCGACCCGTTCAAGGACACGGCCGGGCCGTCCATCAACATCCTGATCAAGCTGATGAGCGTCGTGGCACTCGTTATCGCGCCGCTGCTCTGACGGCGCCGGCGCGCTCGCGCCTGGGCGCTGGGCTCTCGACCAGCCAACAGCCCAAAGTCGAGAGTCCAGAGCCCGGGCCGGTTGGACGCCGGCCCTTCAGCGCCCAGCCGACCGCCGGCCCAGCACGTTCTCGACCCGCAGCAGAAGCACATCCTTGATGATCGGCTTTCGGATGAAGTCACGAGCCCCGAGCGTGAGACCCTTCGCCTCGTCCTCGTGATCCGTGCCTGACGTGACGAAAACAGTCGGGACCACGAGACCGTCCCGGTTCATCGCATCGAGCAGCGTGAAGCCGTCGAGCCGTGGCATCTGAACGTCCGAGATCATGAGGTCGAACCGCCGGCGACCCAGGGTACGCAAGGCGTCGGTCCCGTCGGCCGCAACCACCACGGTGTAGCCTGCGGCCCGGAGTATTCCCTCCAACAGCGCCCGGGTCGACGCGTCGTCCTCGACCACGAGGATGGTCGGCGGTTGGTCGCGTGAACGCGGCGTCTGCAAGTCCGGCCCGGAGTCGACGCGGAGGATCTCGTCGTGGAGCCGGGTGGTCTCGGGCTCCGGCTGCACGCCCAGGTCACGAGCCAGCAGGTCGGCGCAGGTTCGATACTGCCGGAGCGACTCGCTCCTTCGTCCACGTTGGGCGTACAAGCGCATCAGCGTCCTGTGAACGGGCTCTTGGAGGGGGTCGAGTCTTCAGGAGTCGAGTCGCCGTGCGAATGGCTTCCTGGCCCGCTCCTGCGCCGGCCTGGAGGAGGAGCAGGCGGTGAAGCCCACCCACGGCGAGTTCGCGAAGCCGCTCCCGCTCGCCCGCCATCCACTCGTCGAACCCAGGCTCCGACAGTCCGAAGCCTTCCAAGAAATCGCCGCGAAAGAGAGACGCTGCCCGCTCCAGCCCGTCAGGGGTCGACTCATTCACCAGCCGTTCGAACGTCGCAACGTCGACCTGCACGGCATCCGGGTCGAGGCGGAGCGAATCAGCCTCGTGGCCGAGCAGGCCCTCGGCCGCCTCACCCAGCGCGCGACGCAGCGCAAAGATGCACTGCCGAAGGCTGTTCCGCGCTCGCTCGTCGGTGGTGCCGCCCCAGAGGAGCGACGCCAGCTTGTCCCGGGAATGAGCGACCCCGGGCGGCACGGCCAGAACCGCCAGCAGCGCTCGACTCTTGCGGGTCGGAAGCTTGAGAGTGACGCCGGACTCGAAGGTCGCGGAGAGGCCTCCGAGGAGCGCGATCCTGATCACCATGGGGTGCGAGGCGTCGCCTGGGTCAGGACGTGAAGAGCGACGCCGCTAGATCCTCGCGGTGGATCGTGTCGTCCCGGTCCGAGCCGGTCGACAGCAGCACTGCGGGAACTCCGGTGAGCTCCTCCAGTCTGGCGACGTACTGCTGCGCCTCGACTGGCAGGTCGGCGTAGCATCGAAGGCCACGGGTCGGTGACGACCAGCCCGGCATCGATTCGTACTCTCCCTCGCAGGCGGCTAGCTGTGCGAGGTCAGCCGGGAACTCCGTCAGACGCTCGCCCCGGCACCGATACGCCGTCGCGACCCGGATCTCGTCGAGGTCGTCGAGCACGTCGAGCTTGGTCAGCGCGAGCGCGTCGATGCCGTTGATTCGGACGGCGTATCGAACGGCCACCGCGTCGTACCAGCCGCACCGCCTGGGCCGACCGGTCGACGCGCCGTACTCCTGGCCACTCTCACGAAGTCGGTCCCCCGTGCGACCAAGCAACTCGGTCGGGAGCGGGCCCTCCCCGACGCGCGTCGTGTAAGCCTTCGCCACGCCGAGGACGCGATCAATGGCCTTGGGTCCGACGCCCAGGCCAGTACAGACGCCTCCGATCGTCGAGTTCGACGACGTCACGAACGGATAGGTGCCGTGATCGATGTCGAGCAGCGCGCCCTGGGCTCCCTCGAAGAGGATGGTACGCCCGTCACGGCGCGCCGAGTCGAGGAACAGCGAGACGTCGGTCACCAGGGGACGCAGACGTTCCCAAGCGGCACGCACGCGCTCGAGCACGGCCTGCCAGTCGACCGTCGAATCACCGATGAGGCGATTCCGGGCCGCCACGTTCTCCCGCACGGCCTGCACCAACGGCGCCTCGTCCGACGGGTCGGCCAGATCCGCCACCCGGACGCCGCGCCGCCCGATCTTGTCCTCGTAGGCCGGACCGATGCCCCGCGATGTCGTTCCGATCTTACGTTCGCCGCGCCGCGCCTCCGACAACAGGTCGAGCTCGCGGTGATAGGGCAGGATGAGGTGCGCCTTCTCACTGACCAAGAGGCGAGTCTCGACGTCATCGCGATGCTCTCGCAGCATGTCGATCTCGGCGAACAGGGCGTCCGGGTCGACGACGAGGCCGTTTCCGATCACGCACGTCACATCGTCGTGCAAAATGCCGGATGGAATCAGGTGCAGCACCACTTTCCGACCGCTTACGTACACCGTGTGGCCAGCGTTGTGACCACCCTGGGAGCGTGCGACGATCGAGAAGCGAGGCGTCAGCAGGTCGACGATCTTGCCCTTCCCTTCATCGCCCCACTGCGCACCCAAGACTGCAAGATTCATGACCCAGCCCGTTCCTTCCCACTGTCACCGACCACGGCGCTGCCGCGAACGAACCACGATACAACAACCGACCGAGATCGCTCAATTGCGTGCGTCGAGCGCACGCGACAGTGCTAGCATGTCGCATGGTTCGTTTGGACGGCGCCTCGCTCGGGCTCGACGATCTCGTCGCCATCGCCGACCGGAACTCGCGCGTCGAGCTGACTCCGGACGCCGAGGCTTGCATCGAACGGTCTCGGGCCGTGGTGGATGGCAAGGCCGAGGGTGACGAGGCCGTGTACGGCGTCAACACCGGCTTTGGCTCGCTGTCCGACGTCCGGATCCCCAGAGACCAGCTCGCGCAGCTGCAGCTCAACCTGCTGCGCAGCCATGCCGCCGGCGTCGGCGCACCGCTTCCTGTGCGCGCCGTGCGAGCGATGATGGCTCTGCGCGCCAATGTCCTCGCGAAAGGATTCTCTGGCATCCGTCTCGAGACGGTGGCCCTGCTGATCGCGATGCTCAACAACCGGGTGCATCCATGGGTGCCGAGCCTCGGCTCGGTGGGCGCGAGCGGTGACCTCGCGCCCCTGGCGCATCTCGCCCTGGCGCTCGTGGGGGAAGGCGAGGTCTGCGTCGAAGAGGTCGGCTCGGCTGGCGCCCGCCCGCAGCCATCCCTCGAAGCACTCCGACGCGCGAACCTGACGCCGGTCACCCTCCAGGCGAAGGAGGGCTTGGCACTCATCAATGGCACCCAGGCGTCGACAGCCGTCCTGGCGCTGGCTCTCGCGGACGCCGCCCGGGCGGCGATCGCCGCCGATGTCGTCGCCGCGATGACGATCGACGCGCTGCGAGGATCGGCCCAACCGTTCGAGGCCCGGATACACGACGCGCGCGGTTTCCGAGGACAGAGCGCCTCGGCCGCCAACATTGCCACGCTCATCCAAGGCAGCCCCTTGAACAAGGCACATGAGCATTGCGGGCGGGTCCAGGATGCGTACTCGCTGCGCTGCGCGGCCCAGGTGCATGGCGCGGCCAGGGATGCCCTCGATTTCGCCCGTCAATCCGTGCTCACCGAGTCGAACGCCGCGACTGACAACCCGATGGTGTTCGCCGGGACGGGTGAGATGATCTCGGGCGGCAACTTCCACGGCGCCCCGATTGCCGTGGCGGCCGATGTGACGGCAATCGCGATGGCACAGCTGGCCACGATCAGCGAACGTCGCACGGATCGACTCGTCAGCCCGGCGGCGAGTGATCTCGAACCTTTTCTCACTCGCGACAGCGGACTGCAATCCGGGTTGATGATCGCGCACGTCACAGCAGCCGCGCTCACCGCGGAGATCCGGCGTCTCGGTCACCCGTCGAGCGTCGACACGATTCCGACGTCGGCCGGCAAAGAAGACCACGTCAGCATGAGCATGGGTGCCGCGCTGAAGGCGATGACGAGCGTCTGGCACGCGCGACACGTGCTCGCCACGGAGCTGCTGTGCGCGTGTCAGGCACTCGATCTGCAGGCGCCGCTCATCAGCTCGCCGGCGCTGATGCGCGTACATGCGCGCGTGCGCACCGACGTCGTGACGCTCGTCGACGACCGACCGCCCGGTCGCGACATCGAGCGGCTGGCCTCACTCATCGACCAGGGAGTGCTTCAGAGTTCGTGTGAAGTGGATCTCGGCTGAGAGTTTTCTGGCGCACTCGCACTTTCAAATTGACAACACTCGCCTGGCTTCTTAACGTCTAGGTCTCCAGACCGTTTGCAAGCGAGCGGTCGCGGTCGAGCCGAATGATTTCCCGTCACGCATCGATTCCAACGCATCGCAACATCGTCGCGCCCAGAGGCGGCACGCTGTCGTGCAAGGCGTGGCCTCAAGAGGCCGCGCTCCGCATGCTGATGAACAACCTCGACGCCGAGGTTGCCGAGCGTCCAGACGATCTCATCGTCTACGGCGGATCGGGCCGCGCCGCTCGCAACTGGCCGTGCTACGACGCGATCCTCGCCAGCCTCCGCTCGCTGGAGTCGGACGAAACGCTGCTGGTGCAATCGGGCAAGCCAGTGGGCATCTTCCGGACGCACGCGTGGGCGCCACGGGTCCTCATCGTGAATTCGATGCTGGTGCCGGCGTGGGCCAACTGGGAGACGTTCCGAGACCTCGAAGATCGCGGCCTCACGATGTACGGCCAGATGACGGCTGGCAGCTGGATCTACATCGGGTCCCAGGGCATTCTGCAGGGCACCTACGAGACGCTGTCCGCCGTAGCCCAGCGACATTTCGGCGGCAGCCTTCGGGGGCGGTTGGTCGTCACCGCCGGCCTGGGTGGGATGGGCGGGGCCCAGCCCCTGGCCATCACGATGAACGATGGCGTCGCGTTGGTGATCGAGGTCGATCCGGACCGTATCGAGCGCCGCCTGGCGACCCGGTACGTGGACGAACAGACCGACGACCTGGACGAGGCGCTTCGCCGAACCGACGCCTGGCGTCGCGACGGCACGGCGCGCTCCGTCGCGCTGCAGGCCAACGCCGCCGACGTCCTACCCGAACTCGTGCGACGAGGCATCGTGCCGGACGTGCTGACCGACCAGACGTCAGCCCACGACACCCTGAACGGGTACGTACCGAACGGTCTGTCGCTCGCGGAGTCCACGGCGCTCCGCACGACGAATCCAACGGCCTACATCGAACAGGCCAAGGACGCGATGGCCGCTCACGTCAGGGCGATGTGCGAGCTGCAGGCGCGGGGCGCGGTGACGTTCGACTACGGCAACAACATTCGCGCGCAGGCCCGCGACCGCGGCGTCGCCGAGGCGTTCGACATCCCCGGATTCGTTCCCGAGTATGTGCGGCCGTTGTTCTGCGAAGGCAAGGGACCGTTTCGATGGGTGGCGCTATCGGGCGATCCGGCCGACATTCACGCCACGGATGCCGCGGCCCTCGAGATGTTTGCTGACGACCCGGCGCTGTGCCGCTGGATCCGGCTCGCACAAGAGCGCGTGGCGTTCCAGGGGCTTCCGGCCCGCATCCTCTGGCTGGGCCAGGGCGCCCGCGCAGCGTTCGGACTCCGAATCAATAATATGGTTCGGCGCGGCACCATCACGGCACCCATCGTCATCGGACGCGACCATCTCGACACCGGATCGGTCGCATCACCAAATCGCGAGACTGAGGCCATGCGAGACGGGAGCGACGCGATCGCCGACTGGCCGGTCCTGAACGCCCTGCTCAACACCTCGTGCGGCGCCACCTGGGTGTCGGTCCATCACGGCGGCGGAGTCGGCATCGGGTACTCGCTGCACGCCGGCATGGTGATCGTGGCCGACGGGTCGGACGAGGCGGATGAGAAACTCGTACGTGTCTTGACGAGTGACCCCGGCCTGGGCGTCGCGCGACATGCCGACGCCGGCTACGAACTGGCAGACGCCACAGCGCAGTCGACTGGCATCCGAATGCCCATGCGGGAGTTCGGGTCGGCGAGCGGATCCGAACCGACAGGCTCGGCAACTTCAGAGGCAGACCATCCATGATTCCGTATCGACCCGCGCTCGAGCAACGGATCCTTGCTGCGCTGCAGGCGTCGCCCCCCCGGGTGCCGTGGCTCGTCGGCGCCACCGGAACGGGACGCTCGTCGGCCCTGCTCCACGTTCGCGAAACGCTCGGCCACGACAGCTGCCAGTATGTAAACATCGAGCGCTGCGCCACGACGCCTGAGCGCTTCCAGGCCGCGCTGAGTGCGAGCTCGCCATTCCTCGACGAGGCAGCAGCCGCGTCGGCGACAACACTCGGCAGCGCACGGGACGCGTTCGACGCCACGTTGTCCTTCTTTCAGCGACCGTGGCGCGAGCATGGGTCGACCTTCCTACTGGACGAGGTACTCGAGTTCCGCACGTTCGAGAGTTTTCCCGGGTTGCGCCACACGCTCCGCGAGCTCGTCTCCGCCCTGTCGCACAGCGGTAACCGATTTGTCGTGACCAGCCGCTTCGCGAACCGGACCCAACGGCTGCTCAAGGACGTCACCGACGCGTTCGAGGTGATTCCCGTGCCACCTCTGAGCGCAGCCGAAGTGCGTGGGACCCTCCCGGCGTCGTCGGAGGACCACGTCGATGAGGAACTCGACGAGCTCGCGGGTGCGGTCCAGGCACTCGCCACGGGACGTCCGCTCTACGTGCGCGCCATCTGCGAAGCCATGGCGAGCCTCGAGGACGGTGCCGGCGACCCGGTCGGAGCGCTGGCCGCCTCCCTGATGCCGAACGCGGTTCTGTCGAACGCCTGCCACATGATCTACGAGCTGCGGCTGCACCGGGCCCGCGGCTACGGCGCCCTGAAGGCGATCCTCGAGGTGCTCGCGCTCGAGGAGCCGCTGACCCTCACGGCCATCGCTCAGCGGCTGCACCGGACGCCTGGTTCGACGAAGGACTATCTCACGTGGCTCGAGGACGTCGACCTGATCCAGATGGTGCAGAAGCGGTACAGCTTCACCGATCCGTTGCTCCGTCTCTGGGTGCGGCTGCACTGTCAGCCGACACCGCCGACGCTGGACCTGGTGGCCCACCAGGTCCAGGACTACGCCACCGCCCGCTTGCCTCAAGGCGAATCGAGATGGGTCGCCACGGCCACCACGCCCGCCCCTGCCAAGCAGCCGACGCCGGTCGGTCGCACCGCTCGAACATCCTGGGAGATCGTCGAGTTCGACTGAGTCGAACGGCTCACCCTCCCGAGCCGCCGGATGTCGCCCCGTCCGTCCTCGCCAACGCCTCGTGTGCGGCGGCCTGCTCGGCGGTCTTTTTGCTCCGCCCCGTCGACCTGGCCAACATCCGATCACCGACCCACACCTCGATCTCGAACACCTTGTCGTGGTCCGGGCCCCGTTCGGCCGTGACCCGGTACTCCGGCAGGGGCTCACCGTGCTTCTGCAGCCATTCCTGCAACGTCGACTTGTGGTCGCGTACGGCGGCCGACCCGCCCGCCATCAGGTCATCGAGTAGCGGCCGAAGCTCGCGCTCGAGAAAGGTGCGTGCCACCTCGAGGCCGCCGTCGAGATAGAGAGCGGCCACGACTGCCTCGAACGCGTCGGCCACCAGGCCCTGCTTCTTGCGCCCGCCGGATCGTTCCTCGCCGCGCCCTAGAATCAAGTGCTCGCCCAGGCCGAGGCGTTCGCCGAGTCGTCCGAGTGCTGGGGCCGAGACAAGCGACGCCATGAGCTTGGACTTGTCTCCCTCGTCGCTGTGGGGGAGCTCGCGAAACAGCAGGTCGGCAACGACGAGCCCAAGGACGGAGTCACCCAGGAATTCGAGCGACTCGTTGTCGGCGACGCCACCGCTGGCGTCCTCGTGCGCGCCTGAGCGGTGCGTCAGCGCGTGCTCGAGCAACCCTCGGTCGCGAAACGCGTGGCCGAGCCTGTCCTCGAGCTCCTTGAACTCCTCGCGGATCGGCACCAAGGCCGCCCGCGTGACCGCCGCCCGATGATCGGCGATGAGCCGACGTGCCGACTCGGCCTCGTCATCCCGAACGGCGATGCGGACCTCACCCAGCCCATCGAGCGACAGAGGGAACACCGCATGGGGCACGTCGGACGAGGCGACCGACTGGATCCCGTGGGATTCGAGCAGGCCGCGCACGACACTCGCCTCGACATCCGAATGCGTCCGGAAGATGACCGTTAACTCCGCCATCGGAATGCGACGCTAGACCGCGATGGCGGTCGGTCCGGGCCGGGTCGCCCCGAGCGCATCGAGATCAACGATCTTGAGGAGGACCATCGTCATGTCGTCGTGCTGATCGGCTCCGTCCACGAACGCTTCCACCTCGCGGACGATCCGTTCTCGCAACTCGTCGGATGAGAGCTCGGCATGATCTTCGACGAGCCGGCTGAGCCGGTCTTCACCGAAGAGGTCGTCGTCGGCATTCATGGCCTCGCTGACGCCATCGGTAAAGAAGACCAGAATGTCGTCCGTATCGATCGCGAGCGAGCGCTCCTCGAGGACCTCGGAGAACTTCTCGTCGATGCCGGGGAGATTCAAGCCCAGCACCATGCCGTCGGGCGTGAGCACCTGCGCCTCGCGTCGCCCGTGTTCGTCGGCCGCGAAGTGAATGAGCGGGGTATGTCCGGCCCGAGCGTACACGAGTGACCGGGCCTCGAGGTCGAGGATCGCGTACGTCATCGTGATGAAACTTCGATCGTCGAGACTGCGCGACAGGACGCGGTTCGCAGCGATCAACAGCGCTCTGGGCGAGTCGTGCACCAGGCTCAACGACAGCATCAGCCCTTTCAGCACGGCCATATAGAACGCCGCCGACGCGCCCTTGCCGGACACGTCGGCGATCAGTAGCCCGACGCGCCGGTCCGTCAGCTGGAAATAGTCGAAGTAGTCACCACCTACTTCGCGCGCCGGTTTGCAGAGCGTGGTCATCGTGAGCCCTGGGATCTCGAGCGGGCCGTCCGGGAGCAACGATAGCTGCATCTCGTGGGCGATGCGCAGCTCCTCCTCGAGACGCTTCTTCTCATCCGCCTGCTGGAGCAGATCCTCGATGCTCGCCGTCATGTCGTTGAACGACACCCCCAGCTGACCGAGTTGGTCGTCGCTCTTCATGCGCAGTCGATGGGAGAAGTCGCCCAGCCGCACGCGCTCGGTGCCAATGAACAGCTCGTGCACCGATCCCGTGATCGAACGGGCGAGGACGAACCCCATGCCGAGCGCCACGACCTCGATCACCAGAAAGAGCCCGCCGATGAGCGCCAGTGCCAGAAGGAACAGGTCGCCGAGGTTGACGTCGCCGAGTCGGGTTTCCGACTGCGAGATGGCGTTCCACAAGGCGGCGATGCCAACGTCGGTGGACACGCCCACCGTTCCGGTTCGGCCCGTCTCCCAATCCACGTAATCGGCGAAGGTGACCCAGCTGACCGTGTAGCGCGATCGGCTACCCTGGGTCTGCCCCACCATGTCGGCCGCGCCGCGGCGTCGGCCCTCAAGCGGCGTCACTGCTTCGCCACCAATCGGCACGACGCCGACCGATCGAAGCTCGATGCCGGTCTCCTCCTCCAAGCGCTCCGTGACCTCGTCGTCGACCGGCACGTCGATGATGACCGCGAACGTGGCATCGCGCGACGTCGCCAGTCCCGCCGCGCGCACCGTCATCTCGGTCTCGTTCGTGTCTGGCACCCGGAATGCGACCAGGCCACCGAAGCCGGCGCGGCTGACCCACGCCGGGAGGGTCGCCGGCGGGTCGAGGTGCCACCAGGGTCCGAACGTCCCTGCTGCGAGCGGGATGGCCGGCCCGGCCTCGGAGTCTGCCAGCGGGACCAGTGCGAAAGACACCTCTGGCCATCGACCGGAGACTGAGGCCTGATGCTCCTCGAGAATGCGTGTCATGGCCTCCGGATCGGCGGCACGGGCGACCTCCAAGGCCACCTCGTCGGCGACGAGCCGCACCTCCTCGGTCAGATTCTCCAGACCGCTCTTGAGCAGGTAGGAGCTCACGTTGAGCATGGTGAACAGGCCGGCGCCGACGAAGAACACCACGATCAGAATCGACGGAACGACGCCGATGAACACGTAGGAGAGGATCAGCTTACGGCGCACTCGCCAGAGCAGACGCCGCCGCGCGGAGCCCAGCAACCGCGCCACCAGGTAGACGCCGACGAGAATCAGGATGGCCGTCGCCAGACCGTCGAGCACGGTCAGGAGCGAGGACGGCGTCGCGGCGAGTGATGCGAGGGCGAACAGAACCTTCGCCGTCACCGCCGTGACGACCAGCCGTCCCCAGAGCGTGCCGAACAGATGTGGCCGGAGGCGCTGCCAGAACGGATCGAGAAGAGTCAGGAATCGACCCGCCGCCAGCGTGGACGTGCGAGCGGCGCGGGCCACACGTTCCGACGATCGCTGGACTCGGGACATGCGCACAATTGAAAAGACGATGATAACAGATGTATTGTTGCCGGGCGCCGAGCCGCACAGCCTCGACGCCCGGTGCACACCACGTTCGGTGAACTGCCCAGAAAGGACCACACGGAGTGAAACTCGGACCCGACGCACGTTTCAGCACGATCTGTATTCACAGCGGCCAGGAGCCCGACCCGGCGACCGGCGCCATCGTCACGCCGATTTACCAGACGTCCACCTACGTGCAGGAGGCTGTCGGAAAGCACAAGGGCTACGAGTACGCGCGGACCCAGAATCCGACGCGCGGCGCGCTCGAAGCCAACCTGGCGGCGATGGAGGGCGGGATAGGCGGCATCGCGTTCGCCTCGGGCATGGCCGCGATCGATGCGGTCACGACCATGCTGCGGAGCGGCGACCACGTTGTCGTGACCGACACGACCTACGGCGGCACGTTTCGGCTCTTCGACCAGGTGAAGACGCGATACGGCCTGACGTTCAGCTACGTCGACACGTCGCAACCGGACCTGGTCGAGAAGGCGATGACGCCGCAGACCCGGATGCTGTTCGTCGAGACCCCGACGAACCCGGTCCTTCGACTGGGTGACCTCCGACGCCTGAGCGAGATCGCCCACGCGCACGACGTCCGCGTCGTCGTCGACAACACGTTTGCGAGCCCCTACATCCAGCGCCCGATTGAGCGCGGCGTCGACATCGTGCTGCATAGCACCACGAAGTACCTCAACGGCCACAGCGACAGCATCGGCGGCATCGTCGTGGTGACGCGCGAGGACGATCTGGAGTGGCTGCGCTTCGTGCAGAACGCGGCCGGCGCCATCCTGAGCCCACACGATGCCTGGCTGGTGCTCCGGGGCACGAAGACGCTCGCGGTCCGGATGGCGCGTCACAACGAGAACGGGATGGCCCTCGCACGGTACGTGGCGGCCCACCCGAAGGTCGGAGTGGTGCACTACCCGGGTTTGCCGGATCATCCCGACCACCAACTGGCCATTGATCAAATGAACGGCTTCGGAGGGATGCTGGCATTCGAGCTCGCCTCGTTCGAGGCGGCACAGTCCCTGCTGAACGGCGTGCGGCTCATGTCGCTCGCGGAGAGCCTCGGTGGCGTCGAAACACTGATCTCACATCCCGCCAGCATGACGCACGCGTCGGTACCAGCCGAGCGGCGGGCCGCGCTCGGCATCACCGACAGCCTCGTTCGCATCTCGGCCGGAATCGAGGACATCGACGACTTGACCGATGATCTCGCACACGCGCTCAGCGCGTTGTAACCGACATGCTCACCGATCTCATCAACCAGCCGCGCCGCTGGATCCGTGCACTCTACGACTGGACCATGCGCTGGGCGGAGCGCCCCCAGAGCCTCCTGGCGCTGTTCCTGATCGCCTTCACCGAATCATCGTTCTTTCCGATTCCGCCCGATGTTCTCCTGATCGCCATCGTCGCCTCGGCTCCCCGACACTGGCTGCGGGCGGCGTCAATCTGTACCGTCGGATCGGTCCTGGGAGCAGCGCTGGGGTACGGCATCGGCCAGGGCTTCATGGTCACGCTCGGCCAGCCGATCGTCGACTTCTATCAGGCACAGCCACACTGGGACCGTGTGGTGGAGATGTACACCGGGAGCTGGGGCGTGTGGTTCCTCGTGGCGGCGGCGTTCTCGCCCATCCCGTTCAAGGTCGCCACCATCGCGGCTGGGGCCACCGGCATGACGTTGTGGCTCTTCATGCTCGTGAGCCTGATCGGCCGCGGGCTTCGCTTCATCATCGTCGCCGGGATCCTGCGACTGTTCGGCGCGCCCGTGCGACGCACGCTCGAGACCCACTTCGACCTGGCGGCCCTGGCGTTCCTCGTTCTGCTCGTCGGGGGGTTCGTCGTACTGCGGATGATCTGAGCCAGCGACGGCGTCAGCTCATCCGGCTCAGACCGACCTGGTTCCTGAGGCCTGACCCCCGAGCCGAAGTCAACGGCGTCGACGCAGCTATTCCGCCGGCGTCGTCGACTCCTTGACCCAATTCAAGTAGGCGCCACTGCCGTCGATTACCGGAAGGACGAGGAACTCGGGAATTTCGTAGGGGTGCTCGTCGCGGAGATGTTCCCAGAGCTGCGGAAGCGACTCCGCAGTGGTCTTGATGATCAGCTGCCGCTCGTGCTCGACTTCGATGGTGTCATTCCATCGGTAGACCGAGCGCATGTCTCCGAGGATGTTGACGCAAGCCGCGAGACGCTGCTTCACCAGGGCGGTCGCGATTGCGCTGGCGTTGACATCCGATGGCAACGTCGTCAGGACCATGACGAATTCAGGTGTGCTCATGTGTGCAGGACTCCTGGAATGACCGCGGGCAGACCTTTCCTCGCCGTCGTGGAGAGAGTATACTGCCCCGACTCGCAGGCTTGATCGATGCCACGATCCACCAGTGACCGCGCCGCCGCTCGACGGTCGCGATCGACTCCCTCGGAGCCAACGTTCGGCGGACGCCGGCTGGTTCAAATCCTGATTGCGTTCGTCGCCTGCGTACTGCTCGTGGACGCGCTTGCCGGCGAGAACGGCTTCCTCGACACCATGCGCGCCCACCGCCAGTATCGAGACATGGCGACAGCCGTGGCTCGGCTGGAGCACGAGAACGACGCGCTCCGCGCCCAGGCCCGTCTCCTGCGCGAGGACCCGAAAACAATTGAGGACATCGCACGGCGCGACCTGGGTCTGATCCGGCCGGGAGAAGTGCTGTTCATCGTCAAGGACATCGAGCTGCCAACGGCCCTGACGGAGTGAACGGGCCGACGCCAGGCGTGACGTCCATGGCGCCGTGTGTTAGCATTGACGTTCGGATTTGGCGCGGGGTGGAGCAGTCCGGTAGCTCGTTGGGCTCATAACCCAAAGGTCGCGGGTTCAAATCCCGCCCCCGCAACCAACCTTTTCAACGGGTTACAGCAGTCTGCTGTAGCCCGTTTCTCTTTTCATCTAACTGCTACGCGGAGATCGAGACACCGCTCGGACTAGAGCCGGTGTCTTGACTCTGGCGACCGTCAATCGCCGCACGCGTGCGTACCGAGCGCGCCGGCTTGATGCTCTCGACCGAAAACGAGGGATAGCCAAGCGCCAGCGTCACGCTGATTCGAGATCCGCTCGGCTGAAGCCTTCGCGCTACGGAGTTTCTCGTGCTACGCCGTTCTAGGGCTGTGGCGCTCCCGTAGGTTCCGCGAGGAGCACCCGTAGCGGTGTCATTGGCGACAGCGGGACATATTCGGCCGTCGAAGCGTCTGCCTTGCGAAAAGGAAGCTCGTCGATCAAACTCTCCGCTTCCGAAATCGACGTGGCGTTCAGAATGAGCAGGACACCACGCCCATCGCCGCGCCAGTACCACTGTGCGATCTTGCCATCGAGATACAACTTCACGGTCTCTCGAACCTCATCCGGCACTAAGTTCATGATCTCTGGCTGCTGACGCGCTTCTGGCTTCATCGTCAATGTGACGAGGACTTGCGTCGTCGGTGGCGCGGCGGGTGGACTCTGCGCCTCGGCGAGCGGCGGGATGAACACCGCCAAGACAGCCGCGCATAGCCAGTACTTCTTGAGCTTCATGTGTGTCTCCTGACTTGACGAAAGAACGACGCAAAGAGGTTGGGGGCTGACTTGTTCACACACTGACAGGGAAACCCCCGCGACACCGGTCCCGCGCTGCGCCAAGGCGGCGTCCTGTGCGGCAAGGAAGAACGGGCCGCACGCTGCGCGTCAGGACACGGCGACCAGGTCGATGTCGAACACCAGGGTGGCATTCGGAGGAATGACTCCGCCACCCGCCCCGGTGGAGCCGTAGCCCAGCGCTGGCGGTATGATGAGTCGACGTGAGCCGCCGACCAGCATCCCGCCAAACCCTTGATCCCAGCCCGCGATGACCTGGCCGACACCGAGCGTGAAGGAGAACGGTTCGCCTCCGGCCGACGTGTCGAACACCCTGCCCTTGTTGTCCGGGGCGCTCGCGTCGAACAACCAGCCGGTGTAGTGCACCGTCAGGAGCAGTCCGCCCTGGGCTGCCGCACCAGCGCCGCCGCGAAGATCGATGATGGTGAACCCTACTGTCGGCGTGGACGACGTCGGACTCGAATCGGCCGAGCCTCCACACCCTGACAGCAGCAACGCGAGGGAAACGAGAGACAGTACGCGTGTCATTGAAACTCCATGTGAGGCAGACGCTGGCGTCGACTGCACTGCCCTGCGGCTAGACCAATACGAGAGCGGAGTGCGCCTGAGCACCCCGGTTGACCGTCTGACGGGCCGCGTTTTGATGGCTACTGCTTGTTGTACGAGATGCCGGCCACCTGAGCCTTCTCGATCGCGATCACCATCGCGGGAACGGTCACGACGCCCGGAAGGACATTCGCCGCGAGGTCCGCCCGGACCTCGTCCGCCGCTCCTTTTCCGAGGCGCGCCAGGTCCATGGAGAACGCCGTCACCGCATTGGCGCAAAGCAGAAACGTCGTCCCCATGTTCTGCTGCATGCTCTCGATCCCGGCATCCGGGAACGGTCCGATCGGGCCGACGAAGGGTACGGGATCGCCTTCCTGCGGGTGGTTGAACAGGTTGCGCGTGACCGGCCGACCCGTCCCTGGGTCCTCGATGTTCAGGTACGCCCCGAGCGCGTATTTGGCCCACATCTCATCGTTGAACGCCATCGAGACGCTCGACTGAGGGCCGACACTGTAAAAGGTGCCCACCGTGCCGATATCCTCGACGCCAACTCCGTACGCATCCTTGTAGGTGAGGATGTAGTTTCGAATGTGGACCAGGCCGGCGCCCATCTTGTGGGCCGGAAAGTCGAAGAAGCACGTGTGGCTGCCCTTCACGTCGTCGAGCCAGTCGTCGTGCCCGGCTGCCTGCGTGGTGGACGCGGCACCGAGCTCGGTCCAGGGTAGGCTGGCGGCCGCGGCCGCCGCCGCCAAACGGCCCAGGAAGCCCCGACGGTGTGTCTTCTCTCTCAGCATTGCAAACTTCTCCTTGGGGCCCCCCTCGCAAGATCGGGGGACGGGGTGGTACTCGGAAAATCAATCCAATTATAGCCGGATCCAACGTCTTCTACGGTCCCGGCTTCGCCTTCAGGATGCCGAGTCGGAGGAGGACGCTGGAGAAATCGTAAACGAAGCGAGCCCGGCTGATACCGACGGCCGTGACCGTGAGCAGCGCGACGCCATCGATCTCGACGCGCTTACCGCTCCCCTGAACACCGAAGAACGCGCCCCGCATCGTGCCCTCGGCGCGCCACGGGAGCACCACCCGGTCGCCGTCGATGAGCGACTCGTCCCAGCCGAATGCCAGATCGGGAAAGGCCTGCAGCCAGCTCTCGAAGTTCTTGGCGATATCCGGTCGGCCCCGACACTCACCCTTGGCGGGACTGTCGTGGACGGCGTCTGGAGCGTACAGCGCGGCCAGCGCTGTCGCGTCGCGTGCCGCCCAGGCGTCCTGATAGCGACGCACCCAGTCGGTGACCTCGTCGCGGGTCACGGCGGACGTCATGGTGTCCCCTCCCGTGGCAGTGCCTCACGATCGGGCCGCGGCCTCATGCCACGACACGCAGTACGTCCAAATACTCCCGGACGACCCGGCCGAGCCCAACGAAGATCGCGCGACTGATGATCGCATGGCCGATCGACACCTCGTCGAGGTGAGGCAGTTGGCGGAACAGCGTGAGGTTGTCGAGGTCCAGGTCGTGGCCGGCGTTCACGCCGAGCCCGGCGTCGTGGGCCACGCGTGAGGCCGCCGCGAACGTCTCGAAACTGCGGCTCGCCGCCTCCTCGCCCTGCAGAAACGCCAGCGCGTAGGGCTCGGTGTACAACTCGACCCGGTCGGCGCCGAGCGTGGCGGCCCACCGGATCGGATCCGGCTCTGGATCCACGAACATGCTGATCCGGATTCCCGCCGATTTCATCTCGGCGATCACCTGCGGCAGGCGCGCGGTAGCGATCTCGGGCGTCCATCCCGCCTGGCTGGTGATCTCGCCGGGGACCACCGGCACGAGCGTGCACTGGTCGGGTTGGACCTCGTGCACCAGGGCGACCAGGTCGGGCCGCGGGTCGCCTTCGATGTTGAACTCGACACGACCGCGCAGCGGCCGCAGCGCCGTCGCGATCGCTCGGACGTCGGACGGGGTGACATGGCGCTGGTCAGCGCGTGGATGCACCGTGATGCCGAGCGCTCCGGCATCGAGGCAGGTCTGCACCGCCTCGAGCACGCTCGGCAGCGTGCCACCTCGCGAGTTGCGCACGGTCGCAACCTTGTTGACGTTGACGCTCAGCTTGACCATACGGCCTCACGCGAGCGACGACGGGTGTCGACGCCGTCTGCGCCATCATCGCTGAGGTGATTCTCTCACAGAAGCGGGACGTCAGGGTCCGAGCGCGTGCGCACGTACTCTGCTACGCTATCGGGTCATGCAGATCACGTTTCACGGCGCGGCTCGAGAGGTCACCGGCTCGTGCCACCTGCTCGAGATGGATGGTGCGCGCATCCTGCTGGATTGCGGGCTGATTCAGGGCGGCAGGAAACGGCACGAGCGCAACCGGGCAGCCTTCCCCTTCGACCCCAGCTCGATCGACTGTGTCGTCCTGAGCCATGCCCACATCGACCACTCGGGCCGGCTTCCGCTGCTCGTCAAATCCGGCTTCACCGGCCCCATCTACGCCACGGAGGCCACGACGAGTCTCTGCGAGATCTTGCTGGCCGACTCGGGTCACATCCACGAGGAGGATGCGCGCTGGAAGATCAAGCGGCTCAAGAAGGCCGGTGAGGATGCGAGCTGGGTCACGCCGCTCTACACCCAGGAAGATGCGCTCGCGATCCTCCGGCAGTTCGTTCCGATCGCCTTCGACAGCCCTCACGATCTCGCTGGGATGGGCACACTCCGATTCATCAAGGCAGGACACATCCTCGGCGCGGCGATCGTGGAACTCCAGCTCGGACGCGGCGCCGCGCAGCGGCGGCTGGTCTTCTCTGGCGATCTGGGCGTGGAGGGTGCGAGGCTGCTGAGCCGCCCCGAATCACTGGACTGCCCCGACTACCTCCTGATCGAATCGACGTACGGTGACCGAAGCCGCGAGGACGAGGGCGACCGCACCGAGCGGCTGTTCCAGTGCATCGAACGGACCATCGGCCGCGGCGGCAAACTGGTGATTCCATCGTTCGCCGTGGGCCGCACCCAGGAACTACTCGCGCGCATCAACGACCTCGTCGAGTCGCACCGACTCGACGGCGTCACCGTGTACGTCGACAGCCCGATGGCCATCCAGGCCACGAAGGTCTTCGCGATCCATCCGGACGCGTACTCCGACGACGCCCGGCAGAAGCTTCGCGGCGGCGACGCACCGCTGACGTTTGACGGGCTCTCTCTCACGCGCAGTGTGGAGCAATCGCGCGGCATCAACGAGGACTCCTCCCCGGCGGTCGTCATCTCGGCCTCCGGCATGTGCACGGCCGGGCGGATCAAACACCATCTGAAGCACAACATCTCCGACGCGCGTAGCACGATCCTCTTCGTCGGCTACCAGGCGCACGGGACACTGGGCCACGTGATTCAGTCGGGCGTCGATCCGGTACGCATCTTCGGCCAGTGGTACGACGTCAAGGCGAGCATCGACACGATCGAAGGCTTCTCGGCGCACGCCGACCGAGAGGAACTCCTCGCCTGGTTCGAATCGCTGGGCGGCCTCCCGAAGCGTACGCACATCGTGCACGGTGAAGAGAACACTGCTCTGGCGTTCGGTGAGACGCTCCGTCGGACGTTCGGCGCCGAGGTGGCGGTGCCGAGCATGGGAGAGACGCTGGCGCTCCCCTGACGCCGGCCCCTGCTTCCGGAAACTCGCGCGCGTGGGCTACAATCCTCCAACACGCTTACACCGATCCCCCTGAGGCCGGCACCGTCGCGCCCGTCGAGCGGATACGGTTCGTAGGCCCCAGCCTGGAGGCAGTGTATGGAGCGAATCCTTGGTCGGTGGTCGGACACGATCTACGGCGTCATGCGAATCGTCGTGGGGCTGATGTTCGCCCAGCATGGTGCTCAGAAGCTCTTCGGCATGTTCGGCGGCATGGGCCAGGATGGCGGGTCGGCGGAGCTGATGTCGAGAATGGGCGCCGCGGGCACCATCGAGTTCTTCGGAGGACTCCTGATCGCGCTCGGCTTGTTCGGCAGCCTCGCGGCCTTCATCGCGAGCGGCCAGATGGCGGCCGCCTACTTCCTCTCTCACATGCCGCGAGGGCTCATCCCGATGGAGAATCGTGGAGAGCTGGCCGTCATCTACTGCTTCATCTTCCTCTACATCGCATCGCGCGGATCCGGGCCGCTCAGCCTGGACGGGATCTTCAGGAAATCGAGCTGACGCGGGTCACGCCGTCGACCCAACGCGACTGACCAGGGTACGCAGCCGCGGCGCCATCTGCACCTGATAGTTGCCGGATTCCGAGAGCGTCCGCAGCGACTCGGGTAGCCGCTCCAGTTCTGCGGCTGCGTACGTCCTGATCTCCGCGAGCGCCGGCGACGGCGCGACGCGCTGCCCGTCCTGCATCACGCAGCGGAGCAGCGCGACGGCGTCGGTGGGGATGTCCTCTTCATCCTCGAGACCGACGAGATCGCCAGCGGCCACACCATCCTCCAGGCGACGCCACACCTGCTTTCGACCGGGCTGCGTTCGCTTGCCCTCGCTGAGCTTTTGGGTCGGCACGAGGCGACCGTCCCGCTCGACCTCCGCCAACTTGTAGACACCCGAGAGCGACGGTGCGTCGCTGGACGTGCTCAAGGCGGTCCCGACGCCGAAGCCATCGACGCTGGCCCCCGCCGCCAACAGGCTGGCGACGCGGTACTCGTCGAGATCGCCACTGACGAAGATGCGGGTGGAGGATAGACCACCGGCATCAAGCACGCCCCGCACCGCGCGGCTGGTGGCGACGAGGTCCCCGCTGTCGATCCGGACGGCCGCCGGCCGCAAGCCGGACTCGACGACCCGGCGCGTCGCCGCCATGGTGCCGTAGGTGTCGAGCAGCAGGACGGTTCGGTCGCCGTAGATCTCCGCGTACCGCGCGAAGGCCTCGACCTCGTCGGGAAACGCCATCACCCACGAATGCGCCATCGTGCCAGAGAGCGGGATGCCGAAGCGATGGCCGGCCTCGACGTTCGACGTGGCCTCGCAGCCTCCGACGAACGCCGCGCGGGCCGCCTGCACGGCTGCGTCGTGCCCATGCGCGCGTCGGCCGCCGAACTCCACCACCTGTCGACCAGCCGAGGCGCGTACGACCCGGCTCGCCTTGGTCGCGATCGATGTCTGGAACATGACGAGCGAGAGAAGCGCCGTCTCGACGAGCTGCGCTTCGGGCAACGGTGCCGTGACACGTAGCAGCGGCTCGCCGGCGAAGACCGGTGTCCCCTCGGGCATGGCCCAGACATCGCCGCTGAAGCGGAAGCCCGACAGATGCTCGTCGAAGAACCGGGCATCGACGCCCTGGAGGTTCGGCAGCGCGCGCAGATAGTCAATCTGCTCGGCCTCGAACCGAAGCTGCGCCAGATAGTCCAGCGCCGGCTCCAGCCCTGCGGCGAGCAGATAGGAGCGACTCGGCGGAAGGCTGCGCACGTACAGGTCGAACGTGGCGCTCCCCGTCATGCCCGAGGCGTAGTACCCCGCCATCATGGTGAGCTCGTAGAGGTCGGTCAGGAGTGCGGACGTCTGCATGAGTGTGGCACTCTAAAGGACATGAAACCCCCACGAACGTCGGCCGTACTCATCGTCGACGTCCAGCGAGATTTCTGTGCGGGTGGGACACTGGAGGTCCCGGGCGGCGACGGCGTCGTGCCCGTGATCAACGAGTTCGTCGCTCGTCGTCCAGCACTCCCCGTGTACAGCTCCCGCGACTGGCATCCCCCGGTGACGCGGCACTTCAGGACCCACGGCGGCGACTGGCCGGGCCACTGCGTGGCTGACACGCCTGGCGCCGCACCGCACCCCAGCCTCGATCTCCCGGACACCACGATCGTCGTCACGAAGGGAGACACGCCAGACGCACATGGCTACTCCGCCTTTGACGGACATCTCCCGGACCGGACCAGCTTTCTCGAGGCACTGCAGCGGCAGGGTATCACGCACCTGTACGTGGCCGGCCTGGCGACCGACTACTGCGTCAAGGCGACGGTACTGGATGCTCGGCGCGCGGGCCTCGACGTGACGGTCCTCCGGGATGGAATCGCCGCGGTCGACGTGACGTCTGGCGACGGAGCCGCCGCACTCGCCGAGATGCAGGAGGCCGGCGCCGTGCTGGCCCGTACCGCGGACCTTGGCGGGTGACCCGCCGCGACCTCGCGCGAGCGATCGGCGCCGTACGCACAACGGGGGGCGGCTCGCCCCCCGTTGTCCACGAGTCCGCCTCAACAGCGCAGCTGATCAGTTACCGGAGCCGGTCTTCGGGTTCGGACCCCCGCGAAACGTCAGCAGGTGATCGCGAATCGCCAGCATCTGCTGCTCCGCGTCGTTGTCGAACTGCGGATAGAACGATGCCGGGTGGTCGGGCCAGAAGGCCGGCATGCGGGTCCCGGGTTGAATCACAGCGGGCGTTCGCAACCAGTCCACGATCCAGTCGGCCTGGAGCCGCTCACTGGCCATGCGCAGATCAGGTGCCAAATTGGAGGTCGGCTGGGCGGCCGGGATCGCGCCCAGCACGTGGCATTGCTGGCATCGAAGCAATTCGAACAACTCCTCGCCCGTCCGCAGGTCGGCGGCCGTGGTGCGGGCGTCGATCGTCCGGAACTCCCCGACGGTGTCGGAGACAGCGGCGAAGTAATCGATGGCCGTATTCCAGTGCGCGTCATCCAGATTGAATGACGGCATGCGCACGTCGATCCACGGTCGGATCGTGATCGGCTCGCGCAGGAATGCATACATCCAGTCCGGCTTCACCTTGGCACCCTGGGGTGTGAGCAACGGGGGCCCGAGCGACGGATCGTCGACCAGCTCGAGGTAGTCGCCGCCGTCGCCCTCGATCACGTGGCACGAGATGCAGTTGCGTCGGCGTACCAGTGCGCGGCCGTCGGCCAGGGCGTCCAGGCGGGCGTTCCGCGGCTCCCATGACCCCCTCGGCTGGACATCGCGTTGGAAGCTCATCACGGCCGTGACCGCGCGTCCGACCTCCTCATTGGTCAGTCCGTAATCTGGCATCCGGAGCCGCTCCAGCGGCAGCAGGACGCGGTTCTGGTCGTACCCGCGCGGGTCGTGCAGCTTCTGCTTGAACCAGTCCACCTTCGTGTGCGGAATGTCGACGAAGGCGAAGTCCAGCTGCGGCAGCAGCTTGCTCCCCTCCTCGGACAACTCGATGCCGATGGGCTGCGCATCCTCGAAGCCCTTGATCTCGTGACAGCTGAAGCAGCCGTAGCGCAGGATCACGCGGCTTCCCAGCTCGATCTTTCGAGCCTCGGCATCCATCCCGGCCAGCATGGTCTCCGCCTCGGCGGTCGGGACGACCGAGGCAAAGTAGTCGAGTAGCGCCGCATCGATCTCGGTGTCGCCAACCGTTGCCTGTGCGGACTCGCCGGCCGGACCGTCGAGCGTCATCAGGTAGGTCGCCACGTCCGCCACCTCGACGTCGGTCAGCCGGAGGTCGGGCATGTACGTGTCGGGACTGAAGTGTCGCGGGTCGCGCACCCAGTCGTATACCCACTCGTACGTCGTCTTGTCGCCGATGCCGAGCAGGGGCTGTCCGAACGTGCGGCGCGACCCCGCCTCGGACCTCGGCACGTCACCGACGACGTGGCACCCGAGGCACCCGACCGACTCGACGATCTGCTGGCCACTTTCGGGATCGCCTTGCGACGGCGACTCCACCGCAAAATCGTGCGTCTCGCTGTTCGCGAAGAGGTAGGCCGTCACGCCTGCGATCTCTGCCTCGTTCCGCGCGTAGTCGTCAGGGGCGTTGTTGTTCGGGTTGTACCAAAACTTCGGCATCCAGGTGTTCGACTTCACCGCTCTGGGATCCCGAATCCAGTTCTCGACCCAGTCGGGTGTCAGCTTCGCTTCGATCTTCGTGAGATTGGGACCCGGCTTACGCTGATCCTCGAAGCCTCGAGTCTTGTGGCAGGCATAGCAGCCGGCCCGCTCGTACTGCGCATAGGAGACGTTCAGGTCCGGCGCCGACGGCACCCATGCCTGGTCCTCGTGACACTTGGCGCACGACGCCTCGGTCATGCCGGCCTCCAGCATCGGGTAGTCCCAGAGATGCGGTTCTTCCCAGTGGTACTCCTCTTCCCACCGGTGCAACTCCTCCTCGTCCGATGGGGTATGGGCCGCGTCGGTGAACGTCAGCGACTGGCCCATGCCCTCGTGGCAGACTGTGCACCCCGTCGTCTCGAGCGGATGCGGTGACGCCCCGCCGACGTAGACCTCCAGGTTGGGGTGGGATCGGAACGGCTGCGGATAGTCCTCGTAGCCTGCGCGATCGATGGCCAGGTGACAGGTCATGCAGCGGTCCATCTTCGCCACGCGGGTGAAATTCACATCCTCGACGATGCCCGGCGTCAGCACCTGGCGCACCTTGATCGTCGGCGCCATGAAATCGAGCAGCGGAGCATTGAGAATGAAGTCCCTGGCGAGGCTCGGTTCCAGCTCAGTCAGCCGGTTGGCGAGACGTGTGCGCTCCGCGGTGAGCTCGTTCAACTCCGTTTCGATGTCGGCCACCCGACCGGTCAATTCGCGAAGCTCCAGGGAATGCAGCCTGCGCTCGGCCTCCACGGCCTGCATCGCCAGGTTGAGCTCGGTGACGGCGGCGAACTGGGCCTCAACGACTGGTCCCTCCGTCTCCTCGACGGCCGGATCGGTCTCCTTCCGGACCTCATACGCGTAGCGGTCGACATCGTAGGTGGCTTTGGCGAATTGGTAACCCTGCGTCGCCCGGTACAGCCGAACGTCGACGTCCGCAATCGCGGCCGTGAGTTCGTCGATGCGGGCGTCGCTGGTCTGCTGCTCCACCAGCGCGGCGGCGCGCTGGGTCTCGAGCTCCTGGAGGCGAGCCGCGTCGATCTCCTCGTCGGCTGCCTGCAGGCCCACCTGCGTCACCTCGGTCTCGAGGCGCACGAAACGCCGCTGGTAGTTCTTCCACTCCCGGTCGTAGTCGTCCCACACCATCCAGACGACCGTGATGAGCAGGAGAATATTCGAGACCGCGAACACGACGTTGAGAAAGTCGATGTTGTACGCGTGACCGACCGATTTTTTATCAGCCATGTGTATACGAAGGCTCCGGCAACGTCAGATGTTGAAGAAGAATTCCGGGATCGCCACAATGTACTTCAAGTTGAACAGCCACCGGAGCAGCATCTTGAGCGGCAGCAGCAGCATCATCAGGAACAGGAAGCAGCTGACGTAGTACCGCGTGGCGCCCATCTCGTCGTAGTAGTACTTGAACCAGGTCTTCGCCAGGATCGGCGGCGAGACGACGATATAGCCGAGGACCAGGAGTAACCCGAACAGCTCGCGCACGAGCCATGACTGGGGCAAGCCCGTACCGAGCGCCCGCACCCAGATGTACTCCGACAGGTTGACGTTCGTCAGCGCCTCGAGCTTGTGGATATCCCAATACTCGAACGGGCCGAAAAAATTCCAGTTGGGGCCGCGGAGGAACGTCCCGAGCACGATGAGAGAGGTCCACAGGACGATCCAGCCAAATAGATAGATCGTGATCTCGACCTTGCGCTCGTTGAACGTGTAGTAGCCGTTGCCCTTCGGATTCGTGTCGATGTAAGGAATCGCCATCAGGCCCACGACGATCAGCGAAGGCAGCACGACACCCGCGAGCCAGGGATCGAAGTAGACCAGCATCTCCTGGAGTCCCAGGAAGTACCAGGGGGCCTTCGACGGGTTGGGCGTAGCAGCCGCGTTGGCCGGCTGCTCGAGCGGCGCCTCGAGCATAATCGACCATACGATCAGTACGATCGAGCACACGACCAGCGCGATGAGCTCCGTGTAGACGAGGTCGGGCCACACCCAGACCTTGTTCTCCTCCTCCTTCTCGATCGGGCCTTCACCGATCGCGATCCGCCGGTCGTTCAGGACGCCCTCGCGCAACGCGTACCAGGTGAAGAACACCAAAAGGAAGATCAGCCCGACGATCGGGACGTTGTCCGGCTTGGCGATGATCAGCTTGAAGTTATCGTCGAACCCTCCCCACAGAAAGAAGAGGGCGAGCACCCCGATCGCGCCATAGCCGGCCCAGTTCGACGTCAGCGTCTCGCGCCGCCAGATCAGCAGCGTCAGGCCCGTCGCCGTCAGGATGAAGAACACCCGTGGGTCGGCCAGTGTATTGACGAAATCCTTGAGGAATTCCATTCGTGTAGGACCCTATCGAAGACTCGACTTCGGCTCACGGCGCCCGCGCGCCGCCCGACCATGGCTCATCTCAGAGCGGCCCAGAGATGCCCCCGTCCTTGCGGACGCGCCAGAAGTGGACCGCCATCAGGAACGCGATACCCAGCGGCAGTCCCACGCAGTGCAGCACGTAGAAGCGCAGCAGCGCCCCCTCACCGACGAACGTGCCGCCCAGCAACGCGAACCGAGCGTCATCTCCAGCGTGAATCAGCTTCACGCCGTCCAGCGCCAGCAACTGCGCTCCTGGCCCCTCGTACCCGAGGAACGGGGTCGCCCGGGCCATGTTGGATCCGACCGTGATGGCCCAGATGGCCAGCTGGTCCCACGGCAACAAGTAGCCGGTGAACGACAGCAGCAGCGTCAGGACCAGCATGATGACGCCAACGTTCCAGTTGAACTCGCGCGGCGGCTTGTACGATCCGGTCATGAAGACACGGAACATGTGAAGCCACACGGTGATGACCATGGCGTGTGCACCCCAGCGGTGCATCTCGCGCATGATGCCGAGCGGCACGTGCTCCCGAAGCCCGACGATGTCCGAGTAGGCGTACTCGAGCGTGGGCCGGTAGTAGAACATCAGGAGCAGGCCGGTGAAGGTCAGCGACAGGAACAGGAAGAAGCTCAGCCCGCCCATGCACCACGTGTAGCGCAGCTTCACGCCGGACTTGCGGATCCGCACCGGATGCAGGTGCAGGAACACGTTCGAGAGCATCACCAGGACGCGGTTGCGATCGCTGATCGGCGCACCATGCCGGAAGACCGAGGTCCAGATCTGGGTCTCGGTCAGCCAGGTCCAGCTGCGCTCCAGCACGCTCCCTTTGGGTTCGACGGTCTTGACGTCAGCCATATGCGGAAACCGGATATCTTACGAAGGCGTTGACGGACAACCCGCGGCGGCACAGGCCGCCACCAGGACTTCAGGGACTTCAGGCTCGGAGGAACGACTCAGGGTCCTGCCACTGACCCAACTCGAACTGGAACTTGCGGCTCTTGTCCACCAGGATCTGGCCGTCATCGGCCAGCACGACTCGAGCCCGCTCGAGCGGGCGGGGCGCCGGGCCCTCGAAGTTGATACCGGTCGGTCGGAACCCGCTGCCATGGCACGGGCACTTGAACTTCAACTCGGCCGACAACCAGTTCGGCGTGCAGCCGAGGTGCGTGCACACGGTGATCAGCGCGTAGAAGCCACTCGCGCCCTGGGCGACGTCCTCGGAGGTCCGGACCAGCCAGACGCCGAACTTGTCCTTCCATCGTTCGTCGACGCCGAGCACGTAGTCGGACGGGAACCCGGCCCTGAACTGCTGCGGCGGCTCCGTCAGCACGTTGGGAAACATGAACCGGCCGGTCGCGGCCAGGGCCGCAGCCGACGCGGCGGTGAACGCGCCCCACGAGAGCCCGATCCACGCACGCCGCGAGAAGAGGGGCGACATGTCGTCGGCGGCCTTCCCTTTCGGAGCCGGCCGCCGGCGAGCGGAGGCGGCCGCCGCAGTCGTCGTCTTCCCCGCAACGGCGGGCGACACCACGGGCGCGGCCGGCTTCGCGGCTGGCTTCGCCGCTGCACGAGACGGGGGCTTGCCGACCGACGTAGGCGGCGCTGCCGCCTTCGGCGTGCCGCCGCTGGCGGCGGACGAGGCCGCCGGCTTCACAGGAGCGCCCGGCCCCTGATCGACTTTCGGTGAACTGGGTGGTTCTTTGCCAAGCTGTCCGGCGTCGGGAAGCTTCGTATCGTCTGCCATGCGTTCTATCGAGTCCCGAAAAGAGTGAATGAATCAGGAAACGTCATCCTCGAGGGTGCCCTTCATCGAACTGCCGGAGCGCCTCGAGCGCCGCCTGCCGCACCTGCAGGTTCTCATCGTCACGACTGACCGCGAGCACTGACTCGCGCAACGACGCGTCACCGAGCACCGCCACCGCCCCGAGCCCGGAAATCATCACGTCGGCCACCGCGTCGGTCGCCGACGCCGGGTCCGACGCACGAGTCACCTGGCGCTCGACGTACGCCCGATCGAGCATTCGCCCCAACACCGTCGCGCCGCTCGCGTCCTGGTGGCGCGCGAGCGCGACGGCCGCATTCCACTGCACGTCAACGGCCGGATCGGTCAACGCCGATCGGAGCGTTGGCACCTGGGCGCCGCCGTCGAGAGCCCCCAAGGCGTAGATGACCACCTTCCGAATGCCCGCATCCGGTGACTGGTACAACTCGGTCAGGCGCGGCTCGGCCGCCGGGTCACCCAGCGCCCCCAACGCCCACACGACACTCACCGCCACCTCGAGATCCGGGTCGTCGAGCGCCGCCACGAGCGCCGGCACGGCCGTCGGCGGCGGCTGCTCGAGTCCGCCGATCGCCAGGGCCAAGTATCGCCGGACCTGCGTGTCATCATCCCGTGAGCCCTCGAACGCCTCGACGAGCGCCGCGCCGAGAGTCGGATCGCTGGCCTCGGCTCCCGGGGTGGCCATCAGCCGCGATAGCTCGTAGGCGGCCGGCCAGCGCCGCTCCCGCCCCCCGTACCGAACATCCTCCAAATACTCCTGCGCCGTCCGCCGATCCTCGATGAGCATCCGGAACCCGACGTACACCAGGACCAGCGCGCCGACCACCGCCAGCGGAATCAGAAAAAATTGAACGGCCAGAGACGGCGCAGCCGTGAGCGGGCCCTGTCGAGGCGAGGCCTCGCGCTCGGCGAGCTTGTTCATACGTAATCAGCAGAAAGTGTCAAAAACCCCGGCATTTTGTACTACGAACGTCCGAGTGGGTCAAGCGGGCCGTTCCGTCCGGCATCAAACCCGAGGCAGCGTCACGTCCAGCTGCGCCTGGTATTTCCCGTTCTTATCCCCGTACGATATCTCACAGACCTCGTCGCTCTGGAAGAAGATCACCTGGGCAATCCCCTCGTTTGCGTAAATCTTGGCCGGCAGCGGCGTGGTATTCGAGATCTCCAGTGTCGCCGTGCCCTCCCACTCTGGCTCGAACGGCGTCACGTTCACGATGATGCCGCAGCGGGCGTACGTGGACTTGCCCAAGCACACGGTGAGCACGTCACGCGGGATCCGGAAGTACTCGACGGTGCGCGCCAGCGCGAACGAATTCGGCGGCACGATGCAAACCGGCGCTTGCAGATCCACGAACGACAGCGGGTCGAAGCTCTTCGGGTCGATGACGGTGTTGTTGATGTTCGTGAACACCTTGAACTCGTCGGCGACGCGGATGTCGTAGCCATAGGAGGACAGCCCGTAGGACACGACTCCCGACCGCACCTGGCGTTCGACGAACGGCTCGATCATGCCGTGCTCGAGCGCCATCTGCTTGATCCACCGATCAGCCTTGACCGTCATCGTTCCTCGCGCCTCAGCGCCGCAGCCACGCCATGAGCAGCGTCAGCAGCACGCTGACCACCACACCGGTGGCCAGCGGCAGGTAGAGCGTGAAACCGCCACGCCTGATCACGATGTCGCCGGGCAGTCGCCCGAGCGGCAGTCCAACCATGATGAGCACCCCGGCGGCGGCGATCCCCAGCCCCAAGATGACCAGCCACTTGCCCACGATTTCCGGGAGCTCTCGGCCGATCAGCCGGCGAGGTCGCAGCCGGCGAAAAAGTACCCGATCTCGAAGGCGGCGGTCCGCCGTGCATCCGACCCATGGGTGGCATTTCGCCCGATCGAGGTTCCGAAGTCACGGCGAATCGTGTCAGCGGCAGCCTTGCTCGGGTCCGTGTCGCCCATGAGCGTCCGCCAGCCCTTGATGGCGTTCTCACCTTCGAGCACCATGACCACGCACGGACCACTGGACATGAAGGCCACCAGGCCCCGATAGAACGGTCGCTCCGCGTGCACCGCGTAGAAGCCGGCGGCCTCTGTCCGCGTGAGCCGCTGCATGCGCATGGCCACGACCCGGAACCCGGCCGTCTCGATTCTTTCGACGATCCGTCCGACCCACCGCCGCTTGACCGCATCCGGCTTGATGATCGCGAACGTGCGCTCGATGGTCGCCGTCATCAGCGCAAGCCCTCCATGATCTCGTCGAGCACCGCCCTCGACGGACGAGTGCGCTCGAGCGGCAGCGTCGCCAGCGGCTCATCGACGAGGTTGAGCAGCTGAGTGAAATCATCTTTGTCTGGCTCGAGGTAAATGATGCCCGTCGGCAGCTCGCCGCGTCGGTTCGACTCGTGCAGCGTGCGTAGCGCTTCGAGCTTGTCCGTCGGGTCGTACGCCTCGGCCAGCTTCTTCAAATAGAGCTTGGACCCATCATGCAGCTCGACCTCCTGGGTCGTGCCCGGCTCGTGCTCGATCGTAATGTCCTCGAAGAATGGCACGAACGAGATCTCCTCGAGAGGCTCGTCATGGTCCTTGACCCACGAATAGCTCTTCGTCGAGCCCTCGTGATCGTTGAACGTGACGCACGGCGAGAGCACATCGATCATGGCCGTACCTCGGTGGGCAAGCGCAGCCTTCAGGATCGTCAGGAGCTGTTTCTTGTCGCCCGAGAACGACCTGGCCACGAACGACGCCCCGAGTTCGATCGCCAAGGCGCACGTGTCGATCGGCGGGAGGTCGTTGGCGACCCCGGTTTTCAGCGTCGAACCAAGATCCGCCGTCGGCGAGAACTGGCCCTTCGTCAGCCCGTAGCAGCCGTTGTCCTCGATGATGTAGACGATCGGCATGTTGCGCCGCATCAAGTGCACGAACTGCCCGATCCCGATGGCACCCGAGTCGCCGTCGCCGCTGACCCCGATCGCAATCAGGTTCTTGTTGGCCAACAGGGCTCCGGTACCCACCGACGGCATCCGCCCGTGCACGGCGTTGAACCCGTGCGAGCTGCCGAGGAAGTAGGCTGGACTCTTACTCGAGCAACCGATGCCCGACAGCTTGATCACCTGGGTGGGGTCCACGCCCATCCCGTAAAACGCCTCGATGATGCGTTCCGAGATGGAATTGTGCCCACAGCCGGCACAGAGCGTGGTCTTACCGCCCTTGTAGGTTGCGGCGTCGAGCCCGATTCGATTGACTTTCTTGCCCGAACTAGGTGCTGTGGTACTCATGAGCGAACCGTCCTCGTCGGCGCGATCGTCTCGATCACGCATCCGTCACTCGACCGCGACGCCTGTCGTCCGGTCGTCATTGTCATCAACCATCGGATCATCGATCGCGGATCCCGCGCGCCCTACCCGGCCGCGGCCGCCAGCTCCCGGCCTTCCTGGGCCAGCAGATCATCCGTCGCGGTCCTCGCGTCGAGCGGCAAACCGTCATAGTGGCGGATGCTCCGCAGCCGCGCGAGCGTGTCGGCGTCGTACTCGAGCCGCATCAATCCGAGCAACTGGCCGTCGCGATTCTGCTCCACGACATAGACACGGGCGTGCCGCCGGATGAACGCCTCCACGTCCGGCGCGAACGGGTACGCCAGGACTCGCAGGTACGCCGTCGGGAGATTCGCCTCCCGTCGGAGCTGGTCGCGGCATTCAACGATCGGCCAGTGCGTCGTCCCGTACGCGATGATGCCGATGGTCGCCTCAGGGTCCTCGTCGATCACGGACGACGGCAGCGCACCGCGGATGCTCTCGAACTTGCGGGACAGCCGATCCAAGTTATTCGCAAAGTCATCGGGCCGCTCGCTGTACTGCCCCATCTCGTTGTGTCCAGAGCCGCGGCAAAAATACGCCGGCATCCCGCTGCCCGGAATGCTGCGATACGCGACACCATCCCCGTCGACATCCTTGTAGCGCCCCCACGTCCCGAGCCGAGCCATCGTCTCGGCATCCAGCACCTTGCCACGATCGATCGGTCCCTCGGGGTACGGCAAGGGACCTGACATCCAGGTGTTCATCCCGAGGTCGAGGTCGGTCATGACGAACACGGGTGTTTGGTATCGTTCCGCGAGGTCGAAGGCATCGAGGGCCATGTCGTAACACTCGCGCGCCGAGCAGGGGAACAGCAGGGGATGTTTCGTGTCGCCGTGAGACAACAGCGCCGTCGAGAGCACGTCGCCCTGCGCCGTCCGGGTCGGTAACCCGGTCGACGGCCCGACACGCTGAACATCGAAGATCACGGCCGGCACCTCCGCGTAGTACCCGAGACCGGTAAACTCCGACATCAGCGAGATGCCCGGACCTGCAGTCGAGGTCATCGACCGCGCACCAGCCCAGCCCGCGCCGATGACCATCCCGACCGCCGCAATCTCATCCTCGGCCTGCACCACCGCGAACGTCGCTTTCCCCGTCTCCGGATCGATCCGGTACTTCCGCATGTATTCGATGAGGGACTCACACAGCGACGAGGAGGGCGTGATCGGATACCAGGCCACGACGGTCACACCGGCCATCAGCGATCCGAGCGCCGCAGCGGAGTTGCCGTCGATGAGGATCATGTCAGCCGTCTTGTCCATCGGGGCGATCCGATACGGATGCTGACGGGTCAGGTTCGCTTCGGCGTAGTCGTAGCCCGCGTGCAACGCGCCCTGGTTGAGGGTGACCGCCTTCGGCTTCCGACCGAGCTGCTTCTGCAGCCCCTTCTCCATCTCGCCCAGCTCGATGTCGAGCAAATAGGAGAGCACCCCGTCATAAATCATGTTGCGCACGAGGCGCCGAAGCTTCGCGTTCGGGCAGACGGGTGCCACCAGCTTGTCGAAGGGGACGGGGTAGAAGGTCAAGTCGTCGCGGACAGCGTCCAGCTTCAGCGGCGCATCGTAAACGACGACGGCGCCAGGCTCGAGGGCCATCACGTCCTCGCGAGCCGTCTCGGCATTCATCGCCACGAGTACATCGGTGTCCCTCTTGCGGGCGATGTAGCCGTCCTTGCTGGCTCGAATCGTGTACCAGGTCGGCAGACCAGCGATGTTCGACGGGAACAGGTTCTTGCCGGAAACGGGCACGCCCATCTGGAAGATCGACCGGAACAGCACGAGGTTCGCCGTCTGGCTGCCGGAGCCGTTGACGGTCGCGATCTGGATGCTGAAATCGTTGACGACCTGGTCGGATCCCTCCCGGGCGGGGGTCTCCTTGACCGCGAGATCGGTAGACATGCTGAATCCTCGAGTGCCGATGAGCGGAGGCTGGATCGCGTCAGTTAGGGCAAGGACGTCGCCCGGCGGGCGCACGGTTCATGTTCGTCGGAGTATAGCACGATCGAGGCCCTGAATCTGGCCATTCGCGGGGGCCACGACGGCTCGAAACCCGCCACGCGAGGGCTACGCGCCGCCGAGTTGCGCAGCCATGGCCCCGCCGATCTCAGCCGGGCTCTTCACGACCCGAACGCCGGCGGCGGTAAGCGCCGCCATCTTCTCGGCCGCCGTGCCCTTGCCTCCCGCGATGATGGCACCCGCGTGTCCCATGCGGCGGCCCGGCGGCGCCGTCTGGCCGGCGATGAACCCGACGACCGGCTTGCCGAACGCGTCGGCGATGAACTGGGCGGCGTCCTCCTCGGCGGTTCCGCCGATCTCCCCGATCAGGACGACGGCCTCGGTCTCTGAATCGTCGGCGAACAGCCGCAGCGCGTCGACGAAGGTCGTCCCGATGAGCGGATCGCCGCCGATCCCGATGCAGGTGCTCTGGCCGAGACCCAGCCGGGTCAGCTGATGGATGGCCTCGTACGTCAGCGTGCCACTACGCGACACGATGCCCACATGCCCTTCGCGACAGATGTGGCCCGGGATGATGCCAGCCTTGCTCTTGCCTGGCGAGATGAGCCCTGGGCAGTTGGGTCCGACGAGCCGGGTCGGCCCGCCCTCCAGCGCGAGCAGCGCCTTCATCATGTCGAGTGTCGGGATGCCCTCGGTGATGCAGACCACGACCCCGAGGCCAGCGTCGGCGGCCTCCATGACGGCGTCGGCCCCGAAGGCGGGCGGCACGAAAATCACCGATGCGTTCGCGCCGGTCCGCTCCACAGCCTCGGCGACGGTATCGAATATCGGCCAGCCTTCGTGGGTCGTGCCGCCCTTGCCGGGCGTCACGCCGCCGACCACGACGGTGCCGTATTCGGCCGCCTGTGTGGCGTGGAACGTGCCCTCCCGGCCGGTGAGGCCCTGGACGAGCAACCGCGTCGTCTTGTCGATCAGAACCGCCATTGAAGTGTCCGGTCGCCTCGCTACGCCTGGCTCAACGCGACGACCTGCTCGGCTGCCTCTGCCATGCCGTCGGCCGTCGTGAAGTTCAATCCGCTGTCAGCGAGCATCTGCTGGCCACGCTCGACGTTCGTGCCCTCCATGCGGATGACGATCGGCACCTGCACGCCGAGCTCCGTGACCGCGGCGATGACCCCTTCGGCAAGGACGTCGCATCGGAGGATGCCACCGAAGATATTGATGAGCACGGCACGCACGTGGGGATCCGCCGTGAGGATCCGGAAGGCGTTCTTGATCTGCTCGACGTTCGCCCCGCCGCCCACGTCAAGGAAGTTCGCAGGCTCGCTGCCGGCGAGCTTGATGATGTCCATCGTCGCCATGGCGAGGCCGGCCCCGTTGACCATGCAGCCGATCGATCCGTCGAGCTTGATGTAGTTGAGGGCGTGTTTCGACGCATCGATCTCCAGCGGCTCCTCCTCCGCCAGATCGCGGAGGTCGCCGACATCCCGATGGCGGAACAGGGCGTTGTCGTCAAACGTCATCTTGGCGTCGAGCGCCAGGATGTCCCCGGAGGCGGTGACGACGAGCGGGTTGATCTCGACGAGCGACGCGTCCGTCTCGAGGAACGCCCGATACAGCGCGTTCATCAGTCGCGTGGCCTTCGAGACAAGCGTCGCAGGCAAGCCGAGGCCAAACGCCAGGCGCCGCGCCTGATACGGGCTCAGTCCGATGCCCGGGTGAATCGGCTCACGGAGAATCAGTTCCGGCGTCTCGGCGGCCACGGTCTCGATCTCGACACCACCCGCACGACTCGCCATCATGACCGGCCGACTCGTCGTGCGGTCGAGCACCAAGCCGAGGTACAGCTCGCGCTCGATCTCGAGCCCCTGCTCGACGAGCACGCGCGATACCCGCTGGCCGTCCGGCCCCGTCTGATGGGTGACCAACTGCATGCCGATGATCGCCTCGGCGAATCGCTCGGCCTCATCCGGGCCGCTCGCCAGCTTGACGCCGCCGCCCTTCCCTCTGCCACCCGCATGAATCTGGGCCTTGATCACGACGGTACCGCCGAGGCGTTGAGCAATCTCGCGGGCCTCTGCAGCGCTGACGGCGACCTCGCCTTGGGGCACGGCGACGCCGAGCGGTGCCAGCAAGGCCTTGGCCTGATATTCGTGGATCTTCAAGGGGTCGCTCGATGTCTCACTCGTGCGACGCGACGTCGGTCGTGGCTCGGCCGCCCGCGCGGATAGCAGTCTATCACTCCCGCTGAGCAAAACGACCGCGGAGTTCGGCGGCCTCGAGACGGGAGACTCGGTCGACGCCGAGGCGCTGATCCGACGTCGCGATCGCCGGGCAACGGCGGTTGCGTCGGCTCCAGCGCCCAAGTACAATCACGCGAACGGCGGCGGCTCGCGCCCGCATCCGCACCACCCCACACTTTCTCGCCTTTCGGGAGTCCTGAGTTCAGGGGCCGCGAGTTATCCGGAGTCACCCATGGCCACGCGCCCCAGTCTGTTCTCATCCTCCGTTGGTATGAAGCTGGCCATCGGGCTCACCGGCCTGGCGATGACGGGCTTCCTGGTCGAGCACATGGTCGGAAACCTGCTGTTGCTCGTCGGACCGGCGACCTACAACGGCTACGCCGACCTCTTGATCAGCAATCCGCTCGTCATCCCGGCCGAGCTCGGCCTCATCGCGATCCTCCTGGTGCACGTCTACAAGACGACTCGCAACTGGGTCAGCAACCGGTCGGCGCGCCCGACAGGCTACACACGAAAGCGATCGGCGGGCCACACGAGCCGCAAGAGCGCAGCTTCCAGCTCCATGATCGTGACTGGCACCGTGATCCTGGTGTTCCTGGTACTCCACCTCCGGACGTTCAAGTACGGCCCGCACTACCTGGTGGAGGGGACCCAGGTCCGTGACCTGCACCGTCTCGTCGTGGAAGTCTTCGAGCAGCCCTTGTACGCGGGGTTCTACGTCCTGTGCATGGGCCTGGTCGGCATGCACCTTCGACACGGTATCTCTAGCGCGTTTCAGTCCCTCGGCATCGACGGACTCCGCCTGACGCCGCGGCTGCTCGTGTTGGGCAAGCTCGTGGCGTTGGTGATCGGCGGCGGCTTCGCCCTGATCCCGCTATGGATCTTCTTTCTGAGGACCGCGCCATGACGCTGGATTCGAAGGTTCCGTCGGGTCCGCTCGCCGAGAAGTGGAGTCGACACAAGTTCGAGTGCAAGCTCGTCAACCCCGCGAACAAGCGCAAGTTCGACGTCATCGTCGTCGGCTCGGGGCTGGCCGGCGCGTCGGCGGCCTCCTCGCTCGGCGAGCTGGGGTACAGGGTCCTCAACCTCTGCATCCACGACAGCCCTCGCCGGGCGCACAGCATCGCGGCCCAGGGCGGCATCAACGCCGCGAAGAACTACCAGAACGACGGCGACAGCGTCTATCGCCTGTTCTACGACACCATCAAGGGGGGCGATTACCGCTCGCGCGAGAGCAACGTGCACCGCCTGGCTGAACTGAGCGTGAACATCATCGATCAGTGCGTCGCCCAGGGCGTGCCGTTCGCACGCGAGTACGGCGGCCTGCTCGACAACCGCTCGTTCGGCGGCGCTCAAGTGTCGCGGACCTTCTATTCCCGCGGTCAGACTGGCCAGCAGCTGCTGCTGGGGGCCTACCAGTCGCTCATGCGCCAAGTCGGCGCCGGCAACGTCGAGCTGCTCCCGAATCGCGAGATGCTCGACCTGGTCGTGGTCGGCGGCCAGGCCCGCGGGATCATCGCCCGCAACCTCGTGACAGGCGAGCTCGAGCGGCACGTGGCCCACGCCGTGATTCTGGCGACCGGCGGATACGGCACGGCGTACTACCTGTCCACCAACGCCGTCAACTCCAACGTGACCGCCGCCTGGCGCGCCCACCGTCGGGGCGCGCTGTTCGCCAACCCTTGCTACACGCAGATTCATCCGACGTGCATCCCGGTGTCGGGTGACCACCAGTCCAAGCTCACGCTGATGAGCGAGAGCCTGCGGAACGACGGGCGCGTGTGGGTGCCCGCGCGGCAGGGTGATGCGAGGCGACCAGAGGACATTCCGGAGGCCGAACGCGACTACTACCTGGAGCGCAAGTACCCGAGCTTCGGCAATCTCGTGCCGCGCGACGTCGCCTCACGAAACGCCAAGCAGGTGTGCGACGAAGGGCGGGGCGTCGGCGACACCGGCCTCGCCGTCTACCTGGATTTCGCGGAGGCCACCGGGCGCCTCGGCCGCGAGGCGATCGAAGCGAAGTACGGCAACCTCTTCCACATGTATCGCAAGATCACGGACGAGAATCCGTACCAGGTCCCCATGCGGATCTACCCCGCTATCCACTACACGATGGGCGGCCTCTGGGTCGACTACAACCTCATGAGCACGGTCCCCGGCCTGCACGTGCTGGGCGAGGCGAACTTCTCGGACCACGGGGCCAACCGGCTCGGGGCCAGCGCCCTGATGCAGGGACTGGCGGACGGCTACTTCGTGATCCCGTACACGCTGGGACATTATCTGGCCAGCTCCAAGCTGCCGGCGGTCGACGCGTCCCACGCCGCCTTCGCGGAGGCGGAGGCGGCGTCCCAGGCACGGATCGACGGTCTGCTCGACGTGAAGGGCACCAGGACGCCGCGCTCGCTCCATCGCGAACTGGGCGCGTTGCTGTGGGACCACGTGGGCATGTCGCGCAACGAGGCGGGCCTGCGACAAGCGCTCGAGCGCATCCCGACGCTCCGCGAAGAGTTCTGGCAGACGGTCTCGGTCCCGGGTACGGCCGACAACCTGAACAAGAACCTCGAGTACGCGGGCCGCGTCGCCGACTACCTCGAGTTCGCCGAATTGCTGGCCCTCGACGCGCTGCGCCGGACCGAATCGTGCGGCGGGCATTTCCGCGAAGAGAGCCAGACCCCGGAGAACGAGGCGCTGCGCGACGACGAACGGTTCATGCACGTGGCAGCGTGGGAGTACCGCGGTGAGGGCACCGCGCCCGAGTTGCACACGGAGCCACTCGAGTTCGAGCACGCCAAGCCGAGCCAGCGAAGCTACAAGTAGGCCTGCGGCCGAGACACGACACGGGGTGCGCGCGTCCCGCCCCGAGACGGCTCGGGCCGACACCGGAAGGACGGATCGATGAGCGGAATGACGATCACGCTGCGGGTATGGCGCCAGGCGAATCCCGACGAGCGTGGCTCGATGGAGACGTACCCGGTGCACGACGTGTCAGTCGACATGTCGTTCCTCGAGATGCTCGATGTCCTGAACGAGCGCCTGATCGGCAGCGGCGAGGAGCCGGTCGCCTTCGACTCGGATTGCCGTGAGGGCATCTGCGGGACGTGCGGCTTCGTCGTCGATGGCGTGCCCCACGGGCCGGACCGCGGGAGCACCGTGTGCCAGCTGCACATGCGACGGTTTCAGGACGGCGACACCATCACGCTCGAACCCTGGCGCGCCAAGGCCTTTCCCGTCGTCAAGGACCTCGTCGTCGATCGCAGCGCACTCGACCGGATCATCCAGGCCGGCGGCTACACCTCCATCAACTGTGGCGGCGCACCGGATGCCAACGCCATCCCGATCGCCAGAGAGGCGGCCGAGCACGCCATGGACGCCGCCGCCTGCATCGGTTGTGGCGCGTGCGTCGCCGCGTGCAAGAACGCCTCGGCTGCGCTCTTCACGTCAGCAAAGGTCACCCACCTGTCCCACCTGCCCCAGGGCAAGGTCGAGCGCACGTCCCGCGTGCTCGGGATGGTCCAACAGATGGACGCGGAGCAGTTCGGTAGCTGCTCGAACGAGGGGGAATGCGAGGCCGTCTGCCCGAAGGAGATCGGGATCACCGCGATCGCCCGGATGAACCGCGAGTACATGCGGGCGGTCCTAGCGGGCGGGGCGTGAGGGGGTAGGGCTCGGGGCTCGGGGCTCGGGGCTCAGGGCTCGGGGCGCAGGCAAACGGCACATTCACCACTCACCATTCACCATTCACCCATTCACCATTCACCATTCACCACTCACCACCCTAGACTCCGATAACGCCGACGAGCTCCTTGACGGCGGCGGCCGAACGACCCAGGGCGGCCTGCTCGTCGGGCGTCAAGGTGATCTCGAAGACCTGCTCCATACCTCGGCGGCCCAGCTTGACCGGAACGCCCACGAACAGATCTTGGATTCCGTACTCGCCCTGCAGGTAGACCGAGCACGGCACGATCTTCTTCTTGTCCTTCAGGATCGCTTCCACCATGTCGGCCGCTGCCGAGCCGGGAGCGTACCAGGCGCTGGTGCCGATGAGCTTCGTGATCTCGCCGCCACCGCCGGCGGTGCGCTGGCAGATGGCGTCGATGCGCTCCTGCGGCAGCAGATCGGTCAAGGGCACTCCGGCCACGGTCGAGTATCGCGGGAGCGGGACCATCGTGTCTCCGTGGCCGCCGAGCACGAAGGCATGGATATTCTCGACGGACACATCGAGCTCCATCGCGATGAAGGCGCGCATACGCGCCGAATCGAGGGCACCGGCCATCCCGACGACGCGCTCGCGAGGAAAGCCACTCAGCCGAAAGACCGCTTGCGCCATCGCGTCGAGCGGGTTGGCGACGGGGACGATGATGCAGTTGGGCGAGTGCTTCACGACCTGCTCGGTCACCGCTTGCATGATCTTGTAGTTCGTCTGCAACAAGTCATCCCGGCTCATGCCGGGCTTGCGTGGCACACCGGACGTGATGACCACCACGTCGGAGTCAGCGCTCTCGGCGTAGTCGTCCGTCCCGAGCACCCGCGCATCGGAGCCCTCGAGTGGGCAGGCCTCGAGCATGTCCAGCGCCACCCCGGCCGCCTTCGGGCCGGCGATATCCACGATGACGACATCGGCCAGCTCCTTGTTGGCGATCGTGCGAGCCACAGTCGCCCCGACGTTTCCGGCTCCGCCCACGACGGTCACTTTTCGATGCATGGATTCACGCCTCCTTCAGCAGCAACGGCGACGATCGGGCCTGGCTCCACGGAGAGCCCGATCACAGATGTTCGATGATCGCGTCGGCGAACTGCGACGTCTGAAGCTCCGTCGCCCCTCGCATCTGACGCGCGAGATCGTAGGTGACCTTCTTCTCGAGGACCGTCGTTGCGACCGCCGTCTCGATGGCCTCAGCCGCCTCAGTCCAGCCGAGATGGTGCAGCATCATGACACCCGACAGAATCACCGAACTCGGGTTGATGACGTCCTTGCCGGCGTACTTCGGCGCCGTGCCGTGCGTCGCTTCGAAGAAGCCGATCTCGTCGCCGATGTTCGCCCCAGGCGCCATGCCGAGCCCGCCGACCTGGGCCGCGCAGGCGTCGGAGAGATAGTCACCATTGAGATTCGTCGTGGCGAAGACGTCGTACTCGGCGGTGCGCGTCAGTATCTGCTGGAAGACGCTGTCGGCGATGCGGTCCTTGATCAGTAGCTTCCCGTCGCTGGACGCTCCGTCCCAGACCTCCTGCTCGGTCACCACCGAGTCTCGGAACTCGCCAGTCGCCACCTCGTAGCCCCAGTCGCGAAACGCGCCCTCGGTGAACTTCATGATGTTGCCCTTGTGCACCAGCGTCACGCTCTTCCGGTCGTTGGCCAGGGCGTATTTGATGGCCATCCGGACGAGGCGCTTGCTGCCCGTCTCCGAGATGGGCTTCACCCCGATCCCCGAGTCGGCGCGCACGCGCTTGCCCATCTGGGTGGCGAGAAACTCGATGACGCGCTCTGCCTGTGGCGTCCCCTTGGCCCACTCGATGCCCGCGTACACGTCCTCGGTGTTCTCGCGGAAGATCACGACATCCATACGCTCGGGATGTCGCACCGGCGCCGGCGTCCCGGCGAAGTAGCGGACGGGCCGGACACACGCGTACAGGTCGAGCACCTGGCGCAGCGTCACGTTCAGGCTCCGGATGCCGCCACCCACTGGAGTCGTCAGCGGCCCCTTGATGGCCACTTTGTAGTACTTGACCGCCTCGAGCGTGTCGTTCGGCAGCCACTCCCCCGTCTTCTCCTTCGATTTTTCACCCGCAAGCATCTCGAGCCAGACGATGCGCTTCGTGCCGCCGTACGTCTTCTCGATCGCCGCATCGAACACGCGCACCGCGGCACGCCAGATGTCGGGACCCGTTCCGTCGCCTTCGATGAACGGCACGATCGGCACGTCGGGGACGATCAGCGCACCACCCTTGCGGGTGATCACCTCACCGTCGCTCGGTATCTCGAGGTTGTTGAAATTCGGTACTGTCACGGCACTCTCTTGGTGTGGTCGTGATGGTCGACCGCGGATCGCGATCGCCCGCACGAGTTTAGGTCACGTCCCCCTGCGGCACGCGAAGATCTTCACAGAATCTGTGGAAAACCTTGTGGAAAAACTGGACGCGTTGCCTCTTCTACCCGCGTGGGTCGGGGGACTCGAGCGGTTTGCACCAACGTGGTGCGTGGCAATCTGTCTGACCGGGCCGACCGCCAAGACGTGATTATACTCCAAGCACCTACGGCCCCGGTCGTTCGTCGAGCGCCCTCGACTGCGACGTTCTCTCCCGTACGCCTTCGAGTACACTGTCCGTCGCGAGCCAAGGCGCGGGTTCGAGCCGAGTCGTCCGCGCTCGCCGGTGGACGATTCGTTTTTCCCTCACGCCGTCTACTCTGAGCGTCCACGTCATGAAGGTTGTCATCGCCGATCAGCTGCCACCGTCCGCGGTGGCCGTCCTCAGCTCCGAGCCGGACTGGCAAGTCGACGCACGAGCCGGTCGGGCACGTGCGGAGTTGCTGTCTGACGTTGGCGATGCCGATGCGCTGATCGTGCGGAGCGCGACCCGGGTCGACGCCGAGCTCATCGCAGCCGCCCCTCGGCTGCGAGTGATCGCCCGGGCGGGCACCGGCGTCGACAACGTCGATCTCGAAGCGGCGAGCGCACGCGGAATCCTGGTGCTCAACGCTGCGGGCATGAACAGCGTCAGCGTGGCAGAGCACGCCTGCGCCCTCATGCTGGGGCTCGCCCGTTCGATCGCGGTCGCCGACGCGGCGCTCAAACAGGGTCGATGGGAGAAAAAGAATCTCGTCGGAGCGGAGTTGCGGGGCAAGACCCTCGGCATCCTCGGCTTGGGTCGCATCGGACAGGAGGTCGCCGTTCGCGCGCACAGCTTCGGCATGACCGTGCTGGCACACGACCCGTTCATCGCCGCACACGTCGCAGAGGACCTCGACATCGAGCTGGTGTCACTCGACGATCTGCTCGCTCGGAGCGACTATCTGTCGATGCACCTGCCGGCCACTCGGGCGACCAAGCATGTGCTCGACGCCACGAGGCTCGCTGCCTCGAAGCGGGGGATCCGCATCATCAACACCGCTCGAGGGAGTCTGATCGACGAGGCCGCGCTCGTGGCGGCGATCGAGTCGGGTCAGGTGGGCGGCGCGGGGCTGGACGTATTCGAGACGGAGCCGCCCACCGACGGCCGTCTCATCTCATTGCCACAGGTGATCGCCACGCCCCACATTGCCGCGGCGACGGTCGAGGCGCAGGAGCTGATCGGCATCGACACATTGACCAGCGTCCGCGACTACCTGCGCGACGGCATCGTCCGGAATGCCGTGAACTTCCCGTCGATCCCGGCCGAGGAGTTCCGGCGTCTGCAGCCGTTCGCGCTGCTCGCCTCCCGACTCGGAAGCTTCGTCGCTCAGCTCACTGACGGCCGCACCGAATCGATCGGCATCCGCTACTACGGCGACCTGACGAAGGGCGAGAACGAGCTCCTCGCCACCGCCGTGCTGATGGGAGTGTTCCAGACCATCCTGGGCCGCACGGTCACACCGGTGAACGCTCGGGCGGTCGCCGAGCAGCGCGGCATCGAGGTGATCGAGTCAAGTAGCTCCAGGCACCGGATGTTCACGAGCCTGCTGTCGGTCAAACTCCATACCAGCGATGGCGAACGCTGGGTCGAGGGGACGGCGCTGGAGCGCGCGGGCGCGAGGCTCGTCCTGGTCGACGGCATCGCGGTGGAGGTTCCGCTCGAGGGATCGATGCTCGTGATCCGCAACAACGATCAGCCCGGCGTCATCGGCGAGGTGGGCACGGTGCTGGGTCGTCACGGCGTGAACATCGCCAACTTCACGCTCGGCCGCGCATCGGATGGCGCCATCGGCGTCGTGAACGTCGACGAGCGTCTCGTACCGGAAGGGTCTGGCTCGATTACGCCTGAAATACTCGAGGAGATCTCCCGCGTCCCCGCCGTTCAGGACGTCAAGCTCATCAGGCTGTAGCGATCGTCCAAGAGGGCGGCGGGCGTCACCCGTCGGAAGGATCGAGCCCACCGAACGCTGTAAGCCGACCTACTCGAATGACAGCGTCACCGCGCTGCCGTCGGCGCGGAGCAACTCGATCGCTTCGGCGCCAACCGCACCGACCCGATACCCCGACATCACCTCGTCCCCGGTCGTGACGAGGAAGGTCTTGCCGAACGCCGACAGGATCGCCGTGCGCGCCACACCCTGCGCCGTACGCGACTCGGCGATGCCGATGAGGCGCAGCGGCGCCTCGGCCTGGGAGGATCGGAGCGGCTCGGCCGACATCGGCGTGGCGCCGAGACGTGGCACCGGTGGCGTGGCCCGGTGACGGTCGGCGAAGCGGAACGGGTTGCGCACGCTCGCCACGGTGTTGGGCAGACGCTGCAGCCGCGCGCGGAGACGGCTGGTCGTGCGCCTGAGCGCGACGAGCTCGGGCAGTTCGGTGGCGACCGGCTGCTGAGCTGCCCCCGCCGAATCCGCCGTGTCAGACCCGACCGGGCCCGCAGCGGCCGCGATCCAGGCCACGAAAAACGCGCCGGCGCCGGCGAGCATGACGAGTCTGCTGGGGGTCATGATGGTGCTACCGGCATGGTACCACGAGCGGCCCCAGGGCACGCCATCTCCGGTGCCTGATGGCGCACGATGGCGACAGACGACCTCGCGCCGGGGTGACTGTGGTAATATTCGTCGTGCACCCCGCCGCACCCCGCACTGGGGCACGACCCTTCCTTCGAAGCATCGCCATCATCCCCGCTCGCTACGGATCGACTCGGCTTCCGGGCAAGCCCCTGCTCGACATCGCCGGACGACCACTCATCGAACACGTGTATCGACGGGCCCGGCAGGCACCGTCGTTGGCCTCGGTCCTCGTCGCCACCGACGACCGACGGATCGTTGAAGCCGTCGAGCGATTCGGCGGCGAGGCGCGCCTCACGGCGGAGCACCATCGTACGGGCACGGACCGGCTGGCCGAGGTGGCCGAGGATCTCGACTGCGACGTCGTCGTGAACGTTCAGGGTGACGAGCCACTGATCGAGCCGATGATGATCGAGCAGGTCATCGCCCCCTTCGCCTCGGATCCAGCGGCCGTCATGACGACCGTGCGCCGCCGGATCGAGACGCGCGCCGAGCTCATGGATCCGAACGTCGTCAAGGTCGTCACGGACGTACACGGCTACGCGCTCTACTTCTCCCGCGCCCCGATTCCGTCGGTCGCGCCGGACGCGACGGCCGCCGATCACCCCGCCTACAAGCACATCGGGCTCTACGCCTATCGGCGGGCGTTCCTGCTCGCGTTCGCGCGGCTGGATCCGACGCCGCTCGAGCGACTGGAGCGGCTCGAACAGCTCCGAGCCCTAGAACACGGATACCGCATTCTCACGCTCGAAACGACCCACGACTCCATCGGCGTGGACACCCGACACGATCTCGACCGGGTGCGACAACTGGCCCTCACGGCCGGCCACGCTTCCGAGGACTCATGACGAACACCAACGATCGACCGGTCAAGTACATCTTCGTCACAGGCGGAGTGGTCTCCTCGCTCGGCAAGGGACTCGCCGCTGCCTCCATCGGCTGCCTGCTCGAGGGCCACGGCTACCGCGTCACGCTGCAGAAGTTCGACCCATATATCAACGTGGATCCCGGCACGATGAGCCCGTTCCAGCACGGCGAGGTGTACGTCACGGACGACGGCGCCGAGACGGATCTCGACCTCGGGCACTACGAGCGATTCACGAGCACCGTCACGACACAGCTCCATAACTGGACGACGGGCAAGATCTACCTGTCGGTCATCCAGAAGGAACGCCGAGGCGACTACCTCGGCGGCACCGTCCAGGTCATCCCGCACATCACGAACGAGATCAAGGACAGTATTCGCACCGTCGCGAAGGACGTCGACATCGTGCTCGTCGAGATCGGCGGCACGGTCGGTGACATCGAAAGCCAGCCGTTCTTGGAGGCCATTCGGCAATTCCGTCAGGACGTCGGTCGCGAGCACGCCCTGTTCATCCACCTGACGCTCGTGCCATACATCGAAACGGCTGGCGAGCTGAAGACGAAGCCGACACAGCACAGCGTGCGCGAACTGCGAGCCATCGGCATTCAGCCCGACATCTTGCTCTGCCGAACGGATCGCCAACTCCCAGACGACATCAAGAAGAAGATCGCGCTCTTCTGCGACGTGAACGAGCAGGCCGTCATCACCGCCAGGGATGTATCGAGCATCTATGAGGTGCCGCTCGTGCTCGCCGACCAGGGCCTCGACGACATCATTCTGAGCAACCTGCAGCTACCCAGCACGACGGCCGAGATGGCGGAGTGGCAAGAGCTCGTCGATCGCATCCGACACCCGGATGACGAGGTCACGATCCACGTGGTCGGCAAGTATGTCGGCTACGAGGACTCCTACAAGAGCCTTCACGAGGCACTTCAGCACGGCGGCTTCTTACATCGCCTGCGCGTGAACGTGGAGTGGGTCGAGGCGGAGTCGCTCGAGCTCGAAGGCAGCGAGACGCGGCTCGATGGCGCCGACGGCATCCTCGTTCCCGGCGGATTCGGGAACCGCGGCACTCGAGGCATGATGCGTGCAGCCGAGATCGCCCGCCGACGCCGCATTCCATACTTCGGCATCTGCTACGGCTTCCAGTGGGCCACGGTTGAGTACGCCAGGCACGAGTGCGATCTCACCGAGGCGGACTCCACTGAGTGCTCGCCCGACACACCCCAGAAGGTCATCTACAAGCTTCGCGACCTGTTGGGCGTCGATGACCTCGGCGGCACGATGCGCCTGGGCGACTACGCCTGCGCCTTGCAGCCCGACTCGCTGGCCCGCCGGCTCTACGGTACCTCCGTCGTCCACGAGCGCCATCGCCACCGGTACGAGTTCAACTGCCTGTACGAGCAGACGCTGGTCGATCACGGACTGCGCATCTCGGGACGCTCGGTGGACGGCAAGTTCGTCGAAATCATCGAGGCGCCCGATCACCCGTGGCACATCGCCGTCCAGTTTCATCCCGAGTTCAAGTCGAAGCCGCTGCAGCCCCATCCACTGTTCGCGGGGTTCGTCGAGGCGAGCCACCAGCACAAGATCCGCACACCGGACCGGTCGAGCGAAGCCGAATCGCTCGTGTGAGCCACGACTCCGCTCACCCGCCCCGGCTGCAGCACGGCGGGGTGTGCCCGTCGGTTAGATCTATAATGACCCGGTGAGTCGCTGCGCCATCGGATCACTGGCGATCGGGGGCGGCGGTCCGCTCGTTCTCATCGGCGGGCCGTGCGTCATCGAGTCGCGCGACCACGCCCTGCTGATGGCCGAGCGGATTCGCGCGATCGCCGATCGCTGCGGCACCCCCTTCATCTTCAAAGCATCATTCGACAAGGCGAATCGGACGTCGATCCGGTCGTTTCGCGGTCCTGGCCTCGACGCCGGTCTCGAAATACTGGCCGACGTCAAGGCGCGCGTCGACGTCCCGATCCTGACCGACATTCACGACGCGTCTCAGGCGCGCCCGGCAGCCGACGTGGTCGACGTCCTGCAGATCCCGGCGTTCCTCTCGCGCCAGACCGATCTCCTGATCGCCGCAGGCCGGACCGGCCGCGCGGTCAACATCAAGAAGGGTCAGTTCCTGGCCCCGCTGGACATCCGCCATGCGATCGAGAAAGTGACGTCCGTGGGGAACGACCAGGTGCTGGTCACCGAGCGCGGCCACAGCTTCGGGTACAACAACCTGGTGGTCGACATGCGGGCCTTTCCACTGCTGCGCGGCCTCGGCGTCCCGGTGGTGTTCGACGTCACGCACAGTCTCCAGCTCCCGGGAGCGGGCGACGGGGTCACCGCGGGCCAGGCCGAGTTCATCGAGCCGCTGGCCTCGGCAGGCGTCGCAGCCGGTGTCGACGCCGTCTTTCTGGAGATTCACGACCGCCCTGAGCAGGCTCGGAGCGACGCGCAGAACGCGCTGGCCCTCGACCGACTCGAGGCCCTGTTGCTCCGGCTGGCTCGGCTCGACGAGATCGCGAAGCAGCCCATCGCTCCGCCCGGTGAGGCCGTGACGCCCACCACGGAGCATGCATGACCCAGGAGCTCCGGAACTCGGCATCGTCAATCGACCTCGAGCTGGCGCGTCGAGTGCTCCGAACCGAGGCCGCCGCCATCCTGGGCCTGCTCGACGGCGTCGACGGACGTTTCGAGCGCGCGGTCCAGACACTGTTCGAGTGTGACGGCCGCGTGATCGTGACCGGCATGGGCAAGTCCGGCATCATCTGCCGAAAGATCGCGGCGACGCTCGCCAGCACAGGGACGGCGGCCTTTTTCCTGCATCCGGCCGAAGCCGTGCACGGGGACCTGGGCGTCATCCAGCCACGCGACGTCGTGCTCGCGGTTTCCTACAGCGGCGAGACCGACGAGTTGCTGCGGGTCCTGGAAACGATTCGACGGCTCGGCGCCCGCCTCATCGCGATCACCGGCGCACCTGGATCGACACTCGCCGAGGCCGCTGACGTGTCGCTCGACTGCCGCGTCAGCGAAGAAGCCTGCCCGCTCAACCTCGTGCCAACCGCGAGCACGACCGCCACCCTCGCCCTGGGCGACGCTCTCGCCATGACCTTGCTCGTTCGCAAGGGATTCCAGGAGGAGGACTTCGCCAGCCTGCATCCCGGAGGCAAGCTTGGCAAGCGCCTGCTGCGCGTCAACAACCTCATGCACGCCGAGGGACGCGCACCCCGCGTGGGTACCGGCGCCGCGATGCGGGACGTCGTGTACGAGATGTCGAGCAAGGGTCTGGGCATGACATGCGTCGTCGACGACGCGGGCCGTCTGCGGGGGATCATCACGGACGGCGACCTTCGTCGCCACATGACCGACATGCCGGGCGTGCTGGACCGCACGGCGGCGGACGTCATGACAACTCACCCGGTGACGGTCGGCGCGTCGGTCTTGGCCGTCGAGGCCATGCGCCTGATGGAAGAGCGACGGATCACCGCGCTGGTCGTCGTCGACCACCAGGACATGGTCGAGGGCGTGATTCACCTCCACTCGCTGTGGCGCACGGAGATGTTCTGATGGCCCGTAGCGATCGGACGGGGAACCGAGGGTGTCATGACGACACTCGCTGACGCACTTCCGCTCCTGGTCGGCTTGCTGTCCCTGCTGCTCGGTCTATCGGCTGGCAAGGCCTGGGAGCGCTACAAGCTGCGCGATGGCCGCTGGCTCGACCGTCGCCGCGTGCGGCACTCGCCTCACTACATCCTCGGGCTCAACTTCCTGGTGGCCAACCAGATCGACCTGGCGGTCGACGAGCTGAGCCAGGCGGCGGGGCTCGATGAGGACTCGCTCGAGACCCACGTGATCCTCGGGAACCTGTATCGCGAACGGGGTCAGGTCGGACGAGCGATCCAGGTTCATCAGCAGCTGCTGCAGCGTTCCGGGCTCACGAAGCTCGAGCAGGGCTACGTGCTGCTGTGCCTGGGTATGGATTTCAAGCACGGAGGGTTCGTCGGTCGGGCGGTCGAAGCGTTCAACGAGGTGCTCCGCCTCGACCCGACGAGTCGGTACGCCCTCCTCAACCTCGAGAAACTCCACGAGGAACAGCACCAGTGGGCGGAGGCCTACGTCATTCGGGAGCGCCTGGCCGGCCTGGCCGGCGAGGACGGTGACTCGCAGGACAAGTCGATTCTTGCCTTCCTCGACCATGAGCTGGGGCTCGATGCCATGGTCAAGGGCAATCCGGCGGAGGCGGCCCGGCACTTCGAGGCGGCGATCGACCACGACCCCACGACGGTACCGGCCCACCTGAGCCTCGGCGATCTGCGCGCGGCCGCCGACGACGACGAGGCCGCCATCGAGGCGTGGACCCGTGTCGTCGAGCAAGCGCCCGATCGGGCGTACCTGGCCTTCGATCGGCTGGAGGCGGCACACCGCCGACTGGGTCATCCGGAGCGCTTCGCCGCTCTGTGTACCGACCTGATGAACAAAAATCCACAGGACTGGCGAGCTCACCGGGCGCTGGCACGCCACGTGGCCGGTGCCGGTGAGACCCGGCGGTCACTCGAACTGCTCTTCGAGGCCCTCGCGCACAGCCCGCACGCCCTGACAGTCCACCAGGCGATCTGGCACACGCTCTCGATGCTCGACCTGCCGGGTGACCAGATCCGGCGCTACGTCGACCTCACCCGCGACGCGGTGTTCTATCTCGATCCGCACGTGTGCACGCGGTGCCGGTATCGGAGCACCGAACTGCTCTGGCACTGTCCCCACTGCCACGAATGGAACACGTTCGTGGAGGAGTGGATCGCGCCAGCCCACGAGCACGAGGGCATGCGAGCCTGAACGCGACCCATCATGGTCACGGTCGCGCTCACCGGCGGCATCGCCACCGGCAAGACCCACGTGCTCGAGTGGTTCCACCGACGAGGCGTTCCGACGATCGACGCCGACCGTCTCGCGCGCGAGGTCGTCCGCCGCGGCCAGCCTGCGTGGGAGGCGATTCGCGCTCGGTTCGGTCCGGACATTCTCGACACGAACGACGAGCTCGACCGCGACGCCCTCGCAGCGATCGTCTTTCATGAAGAGTCGGCGCGGCGAGACCTGGAAGCGATCGTGCACCCGGAGGTCTACGCGTCGATTCGGCGATGGCTGGAGGATCTGGCAGCAAGACGACAGACGGCCTTCGCCATTGCGGACGTTCCCCTGCTGTTCGAGACGGGACACGAAGACGAGTTCGCTCGGATCATCGTGACGACCTGCTCACCGGCAACCCAGATCGCGCGCATTCGTCATCGCGATGGGACGACCGAGGAGGCGGCACGACGTCGGATCGCCGCTCAATGGCCGAGTGACCGACGAGTCGCGAGGGCGGATTTCGTGATCGAGAGCGACGGCAGTCCGGAGGACACCGACCGCCAGGCGGCCGAGGTGCATGCCCAGTTGATCGCGGAGGCGGCGCGTTCGGCTAGCTGACCGCCACTCGCGCCTCGGCGGCCGTCACGGTATTCCTGACCAACATCGCAATGGTCAGGGGTCCGACACCGCCAGGCACCGGGGTGAGCGCTCCGGCCACCTCGCCCACGGCGGGATGGACGTCGCCCACCACGATGGCGCCGCGTCGGTCGAATGCCTCGAGTCGCGGCGAGTGCGGTCCGACGAGCGCCTCGACGGCCGCCCGGTCGGTCAGGCGATTGATCCCCACGTCCACCACAGTCGCGCCCGGTCGCACGAAGGCCGGTGTCACGAAGCCGGGTCGGCCGATCGCCGCCACGAGGATGTCGGCCGACGCCGCAACCGCCGCCAGGTCGGGCGTCTTCGAGTGGCAAACCGTCACCGTCGCGTCGCGATGCAGTAGCATGAGCGCGAGCGGCTTGCCGACGATGTCACTGCGACCGAGCACGACCGCGCGTGCGCCTCGGATCGCGACGCCGGTTCGTTCCAGCATTTCGATGATGCCGCTGGGCGTGCAGGGCGCAAGCGTCGCCCGGCCCTGGACCAGACGCCCGACGCTGACCGGGTTGAAGCCGTCGACGTCCTTGCTCGGATCGATCGCGTCGAACACTCGCTCGGTCGCCCGCCCGGCCATCGCCTCGGGGAGCGGCGCCTGCACGAGGATACCGTCGTGCGTTGGGCTCCGATTCAACCGACCCACCAGGGCGAGCAGTGCGTCGAGCGGTGCCTCGGCCGGTAGTCGCTGGAGGTCGGCCCAGATTCCGATTTCACCTGCCGCGCGAATCTTGTTGCGAACGTAGATTTCCGAAGCCGCCAGGTCACCGACCAAGACCAGTCCAAGGCCAGGCGGCCGACCGACAGCTGAGGTGAACGCCGCGATACGGGAGCGTGCCGATTCACGAATGTCCGCCCCGATCGACTTCCCGTCGATGATTCGCGCGCTCACCGCGCGGCCACCTCGAGCTGCTTGAGGCTCTCCTTACGGCCCAGCACGACGAGGTGATCGCCGCTCTGGATCGTGACGTCGGACGCAGGATTGAACTCCATGTGACCGTCCGGACGCTGGATTCCGACCACCACGACGCCGAACCGTTGCCGCAAACCGGCGGCCAGGAGCGACTGACCCGCAATCGCCGAGTCGTCGCCGATCCCAATCTGCTCCATCATCAGCTCAAGATTCTCGGAGCTCGTGGCCAGTTGCACGAAGTCGACGACGGCCGGCCGGAGCGCGGTCTGCGCCATCTGGACCGCGCCGATCCGATAGGGTGAGATGACACGGTTCGCCCAGCCCGCAGCATCTTGCGCCCGGTGTCGTCGCTCTCCGCGCGCGCGATGATGAACAGGTCAGGCTGAAGCAAACGGGCGCTGAGCACCGTGTAGACGTTGTCCGCGTCGGTGCCGACGGCGGCCACGAGACCTGCGGCGCGACCGATCTGCAGGCGGGTCAATACGTCTTCCTGGCTGGCATCGGCCTCGATCGCCGCAACTCCATTCTCCAGAGCGGCGCGCACCCGTTCCCCATCGAGATCGACGACGACGCACGGGTTCCCCTGGCGCAGGAACTCCTCGACGATGACGCTCCCGATGCGGCCGTATCCGCACACGATGAAGTGGTGCTGCAGTTCGTCTAGCATGCGCGTGAACTGCCGGGCCTCTCAGTGCGCGTCACAGTGCCGACGACTGCTGTCTGTCGGATCGCCGCGGCATTATACACGGTGCCCCGAAGGATTCGGCTCCCGGGTGCAGTGGCGCGCGGCATTCGCAGCATTCGCAGCATGCGCGGCGTTCGTGGCATGCGCGTCATGGGTCGTCCTTCTGAGTGAGCGCCGCCAGATACGCCGCGACACGATCGGCCGGATCGGGCGCCGCGATCAGGTCGGAGATGACCGCCACCGCCGCGGCACCGGCGTCGATCACCAGGCTCGCGCGGTCGAGCGTGATGCCACCGATCGCCACGAGTGGCAAGCCGGCGCAGCGCGCGGCCGCCGCGCGGACCAGATCGAGTCCCCCGGCCGTGTACCCGGTGTCCTTGCTGGTCGTTCCAAAGATCGGCCCGACGGCCAAATAGTCGATCGGCCACGCGAGCGCCGCGTCGATCTGTTCGGCCGTGTGCGTCGACCATCCCACCATAGCCTTCGGACCAACGATCCGTCGGACCGCGACCGGGTCGAGGTCGTCCTGCCCGACATGGACGCCGTCGGCCCCGGCCAGCGCGGCGACGTCGGCGCGGTCGTTGATGATCACACGGGCACCAACGCGATGCGCATCGCCGACGATAGCGTCGGCGAGCGCCAGCACGCTCCGCCCCGGGAGCGACTTGGCCCGTACCTGCAGCAGCGTCGCGCCCGCGGCGAGGAAACGTCGTGCGAGCTCGGTTGGCTTCCACCCGTGCCGCGCCGCCACGTCGACGTCCACGATCGGATACAGCCGGGCACGTCGAATCCAATCAGACCGGCGATCGGCACCCGTCATGGCGCGTGCAGCTCCGGCGCGTCGGGGCGCGCGGGGCCAGGACCCACGCTCAGATCGCCTTGGCCAGGGACCCGCCGGAACCAGCCACCATGAATCGATCCATGAAGGTCGTCGACACGCGGCCATCCACGAAGTCACGGTCCGCGAGGATCTTGAGCTGGAGCGGAATCGAGGTTTTGATGCCTTCGATCACGCTCATCTCGAGCGTGCGGCGCATGCGCGCAATCGCCTCCGTCCGATCGGCGCCGTGGGCGATGACCTTGGCGACCAACGAGTCGTAGTACGGCGACACCGTCGCGTCGGAGTGTGCGGCGGTGTCGATCCGGATGCCCGGGCCTCCCGGGAAGCTGAACACGCGAATCACGCCCGGGGACGGCACGAACGTGTCGGGACATTCAGCGTTGATCCGACACTCGACGGCATGGCCGGTAAAGGCCACGTCGCTCTGCTTGAACCCGAGTCGCTCGCCGGCCGCCACGCGAATCTGCGTCTTGACGATGTCGATGCCGGTCACCATCTCGGTGATCGGGTGCTCGACCTGAAGCCGGGTGTTCGCCTCCAGGAAGTAGAAGCTCCCGGACTCGTCCATGAGGAACTCGAACGTTCCGGCGTTCGTGTACTGCACTGACCGAGCCGCCTCGACGATCGTGTTGCCCATCCGTCGGCGCATCTTGTCGGTGAGGGCGAGCGACGGGGTTTCCTCGAGCAGCTTCTGATGCCGCCGTTGTATCGAGCACTCTCGCTCGCCCAGGTGGACGAGGCCCCCATGCTGGTCGCCCAGCACCTGGAACTCGATGTGACGGGGCGATCGGACATACTTCTCGAGGTAGACGTCCGGCACACCAAAGGACGCCTCCGCCTCTGCCCGGGCCGTCTGGAAACCCTTCGCGAGATCGCCCGGCACCTCCACGACCCGCATTCCGCGCCCGCCACCGCCGGCCACGGCCTTGATGATGACGGGATATCCGAGGGACTTCGCGACCGTGGCCGCCTCCTCCTCATCGGCGACGGAGCCATCGCTACCCGGCAGCACGGGGACGCCCGCCTTCTTCATCGCCTGGCGTGCCTGCGCCTTGTCGCCCAGCCGGCGAATGACCTGTGCGCTCGGGCCGATGAACGTGATGTCGCACGCCTCGCACACCTCGGCGAGGTAGGCGCTCTCGGCCAGGAAGCCGTAGCCCGGGTGGATGGCGTCCGCTCCGGTGATCTCGGCCGCGCTGATCACCGACGGCACGTTGAGATAGCTCTCCAGGCTGCGCGGTGGACCGATGCACACATCCTCGTCGGCAAAGCGCACATGCAGCGAGTTCTCATCGGCCTCGGAGTACACCGCGACCGTCTTGATCCCGAGCTCGCGGCAGGCGCAGATGATGCGCAGCGCGATCTCTCCACGATTGGCGATCAGAATCTTCTTGAACATGCCTGCCGGTACGTGCGCACCCGTGGACGGAGGGGCTATGCGGGACGAATCGCGAACAGCCGCTCACCATACTGCACGGGCTGTCCGTTCTCGACGTAGACGTTGACGACCTGGCCGTCGTACTCGGAATCGATCTCGTTCATCAGCTTCATCGCTTCGATGATGCAGAGCACCTGCCCCTTCTTCACCGTATCGCCGATCTCGACCAAGGCTGCCGCGCCCGGCTCGGTCGATCGATAGAACGTGCCGACGATGGGGGACATCACGACTGCGAGATCGGTCGCCTCGACGGGTGCGTCACCCGTCCCGCCCGGCCCGACCGGGCCTCCGAGCGCACCGGCATCACTCGCGCCGCCTGCCGTTCCGACAGCAGGCGCGGCGGCGTGAGGAGCCGCGACCATCTGCACGAGCCCGGCCTTCTTCAATCGAATCCGCACCCCCTCCTGCTCCAGCTCGACCTCCTCGAGGTCGTGCTCGCGCATGAGTTCCAGAATGTCCTTGATCTCGTCGAGCTTCATCGGTTCACCGGTTCACCAGCAACGAACGTGTCACGTCCGTCAAGACCTCGCACCCATCCTCGGTCACGAGGACGTCATCCTCTATTCTTATCCCGCCTCGCCCGGGAAAGTAGACACCCGGCTCGATCGTGAACACCATGCCGGCCCCCACCACGTCGTCGGGAGGCTCCGGAGCGCCCGATACCGGGGACGGCATACGCCGGGAGATTCTCGGCGCCTCATGGACCTCGATACCCAGGCCGTGTCCGGTCCCGTGCCCGAAGGCCTCGGCGAGGCCGTGCCGCGTCAGCGTATCCCGCGCGGCCGCGTCGATGTCCCCGGTGCACGCACCGGGCCGAACGGCCCCGATCGCGGCGGACTGCGCGTCGAGCACCGCTGCATGCCACCCACGCTGCGCCGCGCCAGGCGGCCCGAGGCTGACGACCCGCGTCAAGTCGACGCAGTATCCGTCGTACACGCCACCGAAGTCCAGGACCACCAGGTCGCCCAACTCTAGCACCCGCGCTCCAGGGCGCGCGTGCGGAAGCCCGGCGTTCGGACCCGACGCCACGATGGTGTCGAAAGCCGGTCGCTCGAAACCGGCCTCGCGCATGTGACCATCGATCATGGCCGCCACGGCGCACTCCCGCAGGCCCGACCGCACGCGCGGTAGCGTGTTCCGAGCGACGTCCGATAGGCGCCGGGCCGCCTCGCGCACGACCCCGATCTCGTACGCGTCCTTGCGCCGCCGTTCGCCCTCGACACAACCCTCCGTCGCAACCAACTCGGGGCCGGGAGACGCTCCGAGCGCCGACTGCAGCCAATTGTACCGCGCAACCGTCACGTCCGCCGCCTCGAATCCGACCCGTGCGGCGCCGACACCACGAAGTAGGTCGGCCAGCGTCTCGTCGTAGCTACGAGCGACGGGCGTCAGCACCATGTCCGCCGGCGCCGTCCCACAGCCGATCAGCGCCTCGACCTCGGCGACGTACCTCGAATCCGTCACGAGTCGGAGCTCATCCTGTGAGAGCAGCACGATGGCGGCAGTGCCCCTGAAATTCGTCAGGTAGAAGACGTTGGGCAGCGATGTGATGACGAGGCCGTCGAGAGCGAGGTCGCGTAGCCGATCACGTACGCGGGCCTGCCGCGCGTCGAGCAGCATGGACGGAGCGGGGGTCATGGCTGGAATTGGGTGTCAGCCTGGGCCGGAGCCAGGCGAGGACCAGTTCACGATCGCCCGGCCCCGCGTGTTCGCTTATCAGGCGCGAGGGTCGGGACGTTCGTGTCGAAGTCCAGCCATCTGGACCGACTCGAGAAAGCGCTCGAGCGCGGCCAGTGCCGGGGACACGCGTGGATCACTCACGAATGCCTCGCTCACGACGGGCTGCGCAACCACCGCCTGAGCCACCGGTGCCGGGGCGACATCGGGGGCAAGACGCGGATCGGGAACCGGAGCGGGATCTGGAGCAAGAGACGACGGCGCCGGGACAGAGAACTCGGTGCTGTCACTTGCGGTCGCCGCAGCGGGTGGCTCCTCGAGCGCCGGGTCCGTGAGGTGCCGAGCGATGTCGTCGCTGCCATCCGGCAGGTCGAGGCCCTTCTGCGCAAGGTCGGACGCGCGCTGCAGGAGCTCCCGCGCTCGAGCCGGCTCGTCCCGCCGCTGGTGCACCTCGGCCAGAGCCCGGATGGCCGGCAGGCTGTCGGGTGCCACGCGCAGCACCTGCTCGAGCTCGGCCTGCGCCGACGGCAGATCGTCCACTTCCGTGAGTGCCCGCCCGAGCGTCACGCGAGCTGACAGGTAGGCGGGATGCCGCGCGAGCCCGGTGCGGCACAACTTGATGGCTTCGGGGCGGTTCCCGTGGCGACGGTACTCCTCCGCGAGCTCGGCGAACGCGATCGAGGTGGGATCGGCGTCGATCCGGCGGAGCAGCTCGTCGACGCGGGATTGGTTCAGCATACGTCGGTCGCGACCGCCCCTAGTGGTCCGTACCCGTCATGTCGATAGTGGGCTCCAGCGCGCGGCGCCAGGCTGGCCAGACGCGACGAGCGAGAATACTGGAGTACGTGACCGAGGAGCAACACCGCCAGGCGGGATGCCCCGCCTGGGGAGCGCTGTCGACATGACAGGTACGGGCCACTAGTTCACGACGAGCGTCTGGGTGGCAGTGGCCGTTCGGCCGGCGCTATCCGTGATGGTCAACGTGACGGTGTAGCTACCCGCAGCCGCGTACGTGTGGGTATGGCTGTTGGCGGTCACCGTCTCGACCGCCGTCCCGTCGCCGAAGTTCCAGGCGTAGGTACCGATCGTCGACCCGGTCGGCGCCGTCGACTGTGCGGCGTTGAGTGTCACCACGCCTCCGGCCGTCGACGGGCTGGGTGAGAGGACGAACGCAGCCGTCGGCAAAAGCCCCACGGTCACGGTCTTCGACGTCACCGCCGTCTGGCCGGCGCTGTCGGTCACCTCGAGCACAACCGAATAGGTCCCGGCCGTCGTGTAGGTATTCGTCGCGGTTCGGCCCAGGCCGGTCGAGCCATCGCCGAAGTTCCAGACCCACGACGTGAGCGTGCGCGGCGACGGCGCCGTCGACGCCGTGCCGTCGAACAGGATCGCCTGGTTCACGTCCGCATTCGTCGGAGAGAACACGAACGACGCGGTCGGCTGGGAAGTCACACCGATCGTCACGGTCTGCGACGTCGTCGACTGCTGGCCGGCGCTGTCGGTGACCTGCAGGACGACCGTGGCCGTCCCGGTCTGCGTGTACGTGTGCGAGACGGTTCGGCCCACGCCGGTCGCGCCATCGCCGAAGTTCCAGGCCCAGGCGACCACTGTCTGCGGCGACGGTGCCGAGGACGTGGTGCCGTCGAACGCGACCGGCTGGTTCACGTCGGGGCTCGCGGGCGAGAACACGAAGTTCGCGGTCGGTAGCGACTGCGCTCCGACGAGTATGGTCTTCGACGTCGTACCCGTTCGGCCGAGGTCGTCCGTGACCGTCAGTACGACCGCGAAGGTCCCGAGACGGTTGTACGTGTGACCCACGATCACTCCGCTCGAGGAAGCGCCGTCGCCAAACGTCCAGCGGTAATCCACGATCCGTCGGCCCGTCGCGGCCGCGGACGCCGAGGCGTTGAAGCTCACGCGATCGCCGAGGTTCGGGTTGGTCGGCGACGCGGCGAACGACGCCGTCGGATTACCGCTCGTCGCCACGCTGATCTGCCGGGTCGTCGAGGACGTCAAACCACGGTCGTCCGTCACCGTCAGGATGACCGTGAAGGTGCCACCCCGATCGTAGGTGTGGTGGACACTCGCACCCGAGTTCGTCGTGCCATCGCCGAAGTCCCACTGGTACGACACGATCACGCCATCGGTGTCGATGGAGCTCGTGGCGTTGAACAGAATGGCGGTCCCCACCTCGACTGGCGAGCTGACGGTGAAGCTCGCGGTCGGGGTACCGTTGGGCGGCAGCAACACACCTGGGGAACGAGACGGATGTCGACACTTCGAGGTACGGCGTTGGCGAAATTCGTCTCGAACGGCGTGACCAGCAGGGTGACGACTGTGAACGTGTCGACCGCCTGGAGCGGCGGGGGCGGCGACGTATAGATGAAGCTCGCCTGGCCGTCACGCCCGGTCACGATCGTTCGGGTCGACAGCTGGCCGAAGTCGGCCAGCAAGCCGCCGATGAGAATCTCCGCCCGCATCGCGACGTCTCGAACCGCCTGGGAACTGGCGTCACGCGCGGTCACGGTCACTCGCGTGAACGAGAAGCCGTCCTGCGTGAGAATGCTGGGATCGGCCTCGAGCGTGAGCGACAGGCCGAGCTCGGATGGGCCGGTCAGGGAGGGCGGAGACTGCTCGGCGATCTGGCAGCCTGCCGAGGACACGAGCACGCTCAGCAGTGCCACGGCACCCGCCGTCGGGGCGTGGCGCCGGAGCATCCGTCCAGCCACGGGAGTCGCTCGAGCACTACTGCGGATCTCCCCAGTCGGCAAAGTTCACTGAGATGCGGCCCAGACCGGACACCTCGGCGCCCGTCTGATCGTGGCCGAAGAACGTGATCTCGGCGATGGTTGAGATGACCAGCGCGCCGCCAGCGCCACGCAGCGCCAGCAACGGCGCCTCGAGCTTGGCCTGGGCGAGCACCAGCGTGAACGTGGCCGAGCCGATGTCGAGCACGCTGAACGTCACGGCACCATCGAAGGCGTGCGGCACGTCGACGCCGGGCGTATTGCGCCCATCACTCCGGATGTACTCGACGTGGTAGCGGTCGACGGTGATGAAGTTCGCCGACGTCGGCGACGACGGATTCGCCGGCGTGCCGGGGTCGTTGAACCCGAGCCGCATGATGACCTGCGCGACGTCCTCGAATACCGTGGGTGAGACGAACTCCTGGCCGCCGACGGTCGTGGTCACGTTCGTGACGACGTCGGCCTGGAGGACGTTGCTGAAGGTCGTATTGTCGGCGCCGGAGGCGGCCGCCAGCTGCTCGATGATCAGAAACGTCGAGGCGCGGCCCTCCCGGAGTGCCGCGTTACAAGACGCGCTCGCCGCCACGCACGCCGCGAGGCCGAGCAGCCGCACGATCGCTCCGGCTCGCCGGCGCCAACGACGGCCCGGATCGCTCGGACGCCGGGTGTCGGCTGCTGGAATCGTCACCGTGTCCTCCACACGAAACGTCATGGTCACCTGGCCGGCGCTCACCGCTACCTCAGAATGCGTGGCGTAACGAAAATGAGCAGTTCGCGGCTCTCGTCCTGCACTGCGTCGCGCTTGAACAACCACCCCAGCAGCGGAATCCGATGCAGGAACGGCGTCCGATCGGTGACCTGCTGCTCGCGGCTGATGAAGATGCCGCCAATCACGGTCGTCGCGCCATCATCGACCTGCACCTGCGTGCTGGCGCGCTGCGTATCGATCGGAGGAATCCCGTTGATCGATCGTGTGAAGTCAGGCGAGGCGTTCTCCAGCGTGATCCGCATGATGACCGTGTTGGCCGACGTGATCTGCGGCGTCACACGTAGGGTCAGCGCGGCGTCCTTGAACGTGACCGTCACCGTGTTGTTGGCCACCGTCTGGATCGGAATCTGGATGCCCTGCGTGACCTCGGCCTCGATATTGTTCTGCGTCGACACGCGGGGGGTCGAGAGCACCCGGCCGTTGCCGGTACGTTCGAGCGCCGACAGCACGACGTCGAGACTGAACGCCCCGTTCACCGACCCGAGGGCCAATCCGAGCGCAGTCGATGCCGCGTCGACCCCCAGATCGACGGCCGTACCCGACTGATCGAAGCCTGAGGCGCGGTCTCCCGGCGGCCCCTGGCTCGCTCCGGTCCGACCCGACACCGACCCGGTGTTCGGAAACACGAGCCCCGACGTGTTACCAAGCTCCTGCGCCATCCGACCGGCGACGCCCCACTGCACACCGATGGCTCGCGCGAAGTCGCGCGTGGTCTGAACAATCCGAGCCTCGATCTCGACCTGCGGCTCCGGCCGATCGAGCGTGCCAATCAGCTCGAGCGCGGTGTCGAGGCGATCAGCCAGATCGTTGAGGATGATGGTGTTGGTCCGCTCGTCGACCTGCGCCGATCCACGCGGCGACAGAACCGTCCGGGTCAGCAACTCGGCCAGGTCGGTCGCGCGCGCGTAGCTCAGCGTCTGGGTGATCACCCGGAGCTCACCCGCCAGCGCGCGGGCATCGGCGAGCCGCCGACGCTCCTCCTCCTCCTCGGCCATCACCCTCAGCGGGACGATGCGCACGATACTTCCGTCGAGGGAGTACCCGAGCTTGTTCGCGCGCAGGATGATGTCGAGCGCCTGATCCCAAGGCACGTCCCGGAGCGCCACGTCGACCGACCCTTCGATCGTCGGATCGATGACCATGTTGAGCCCGCTGATCTCGGCGAACGTCCGCAGCACCGCCCGCAGATCGGCGCTCTGGAAGTCCAGCGAGACCATGTGCCCGGTGTACTGGCTTTCGGCTGGCTGCACCTCGGTCTGCGAGAACTGCTCGGCCGGCGCGGCAGGCTCGGCAGGCGCCGATGCCCCGAGGCTGGGCGCCGGGGCTGGTACTGGCGGGACAGCGGCGGCCACGGCTGGAGCGGCAGGTGCACCCTGCTGGAACGGCGACTGATCCGGGGGGACAGGCACTGGCGATGCCGCCGCCGGCGGGGCGAGTGGACCGGCATCAGAAGGCACAGGCTGACCAACCGACGCATCGCCGAGAATCAGTGGAGCCGCAGTCGGGACCTGCGACGGAACCGGCTGACTCATCGTCTCGACCGGGACCGGTGACGGCTCCTCGAAGACAGGAGAGACTCCACCGGACACCGGGGATACCGGCTCGGCTCCCAGCGGCTCGAACGCGTCCGACACGATCGGGGCCGATTCGATCGCCGTCGACTCGAACGGCGCCGGCGCGATCGGGGCGGGCACAGGCGCCGAGGCGAGCGCAGCGCCTGGATCGATCCGGGCTACGGGCGACTCGACGCTGGCCACGGGCGACTCGACCCTGGCCACGGGCGATTCCGGGCGAGCCGGCGCGTCGACAGGTGCGGCCGGCTCCATCGGGACGGCGGCCACATCGACCGGCGTCGGTTCGACGATCCGTTCGGGTCGCTCGCGGGGCTCGGCAGCAAGCGGTGAAGGTTCCGGGCCGGCGAACGCGGCCGACGACATCGCCGGCGGCGGGGTTGCGGGGGTATCAGTCGTGCCGCTGGGCGCCGCGACGGTCAATGGCCCAGACGCCGGCGGTACCTCTGGCCGGATCAAGAGAGCCCCCGGATCGTCGACCCGCGCGCGCTCTCGGGCCGCGTCGATGCCACCGAACGGCTCCGCCAGTGCCGACAGCGGATCGATCCGCCGCGGGTCGCCGATCGCGATCGTTCCCGAGGTCGGGTCGCGGCCCGACGTGGGCGCGAGTGCCAGGTTGATCGGAGCCGCACGCTCCACATCGCGAACGAGCAGCCTGAGATCGCGACCGTTCGACTCCGACGGCAGCGTCTCGTAATCGACCTCCGCCGCCAGGTCGAGCACGACGCGAGTCACCAGCGGCGACCGGCTGTTGAGCGCGACTCGGATCTGGTCGATCGGTCCTGCTGCCGGCGCGAGCAGCGATGGCACCGAGGCGGTCACGTTCGGGAAATCCAGCATGAGGCGCGGCGGTGACCCCGCCACCGGTCCGATGTACCCGGCCAGCAGGCGCCCGTTGCCGCACAAGGTGACGGTGACGCCGCCGGCTACCCGCTGTGTGTCGATGTCGGTGATCTCGGTCGCGATGTCCGCAGCCGGGAACGCCTCGAGCGTCCCGGTGGGCACCGAGACGTCGCCCCCGGTCCCTGCCATGTCGTCCTCGTCGACCATCCGCGCGAACTCGATACGGAGGGAGCTGCCAGCCGACGCGACCCTGTACGGCAACGGCCGGTCGATCGCGAGGCGGACCAGGGTCGTGAACGAGTCGTCCGACTCCCGGCGCTCCTCGATCGTGACAGCCCGCACCGGGCCGGTCGAGCTAGGGATGAACCGGTTGTCGGCCGACCGGCCGGTCACGTTGCGAAGCTCGACGATGAGCGAGAGCGCATCGGGCTGGTGCGTCCGGTACCGCACTTCCTCGGAGGTCTCGAGCAGGACGACGAAGGTGCTGGGGTCGGAGGCGGAGGAGACAGCGAGCAGGCGCGCCGGTAGACTCTGGGCGTACCCGAGCGGCGCCCATGCGACAACCAGCGCCAGGCCGATCAGCGTCCGAATCGATCGTCGCCAGACGAACTGCATTACCGGCCGTCCTCCGGGGCTCGCAGGAACCGTTTGACCTCCCGCTCCTTGACCATGGAGAGCGGGTCGTCGACCTCCTGCATGAACACGACGGTGCCGGTGGTGATGGCCTTGATCGAGCCGTCGACCAGCCTGTCTCCGACCCGGCCGGTGTACGTGCGGCCGTCGGGGCCTGCGATCATGGCGACCGGCTCGGCCCCGGCCCGCACGATACCCTTCACCGTCGTTTCCTCAATTAGCAGCCCCGGCAACCCGGTCGGCCGCGATTCAGGGACGCGCCGCTCGGCTCCCCGGCTCAGGAGACTTCTGAATGGATCGCGCCGGCCCTGGCCATCGTATCGGTAGAGCGATTGTTGCCCGGACGCCTCGGCTGGGTCGCTCGGCGTCGTCTGTGCTCCCACCGGTGCGCACCCCAAAAGGAGCGCCAGAACCACAGGCTGAAGCATACACCGTCTGTCCAGCACGGCTCGCCCGCTCGACACCAACGTGTGACGTCTACGCATCAGTTTCGCTGCCTCCCCGGCGACGCTCATCATCCCTCGACACTCACCGCGATGCACGAGCACCCGTCGCCTCCGTGGGCGCCTCGTCGGCTGCCGACTCGAGTAGCACGAAGGTCGTCGCGGTGCACTGGACAGTGATCGTCGAGACGCTATCGGGCAGCTCGGCGGCCTTGATATTGAGCGCCCCGATGTTGATGATGCGTGAGAACTTGCTGATCTGGTCGAAGAACTCGCCGAGTCGATGGTACGTGCCCTCGAGTTCGAGCAGAATCGGCCACTCCGCGTGCAGATCGCGCGTGGCGATCGGCTGGGGCCGGAAACCTTTGATGGTGAGGTCGGACTGGGTCGCCAGCGTCTGGATGCGACGAAGGAGTTGCGCCACATCCTTCTGCTCGGGCAGCACCGCTTTGAGTTCGTCGAGCTTCTCCTCGAGCGCCGCGACCTCCGCCTCGAATTCCGGCAAGCGGCTCGCGGTGGCCTGTGCGATGAGGACCTCCGCCCGCACACTCGCGAGCCGATCGCGACGGGCGGCGATCTCGGCGTCGACCGGCACGACGTGGAACGAATAGAAGCCGGCGAGGGCGATGCCGGCCAGCCCGAGGAACGCTCCGAGTTGCGCGTACCACGGGAGTTTACCGAGGGTGAGTTCCATCCTGCGTCCTCTGCTCGGCGTCGCGCGTCAGATGCCGGGCCATGCGAATCCGGCCTTGACCGTGAATCTGATGAGGTCGCCCTGCGCCTGGGGCTCGACCTGGCTGTTGAGAATCTCAACCGGTCGGCGGAAGTAGTCCGACTGCTCCAGGTTGCCGACGAAGTCCGAGAGTGCCGTCAACGACGAGGCGCGCCCCTGAATGGTCAAATCGTTCTGCTCCTGCGTCAGCTCGGTGAGCCACAGTCGATCCGGCACGCTTCGACTCAGCTCGTCGAGCATGTGGACAGGACCGCTCTGGCCGCGACGGAGCTCCTCGATCAGCTCGACCCGCTGCTCGAGCGCGACCTTTCGGCCCTCGAATCGGGTCACCTGAACCAGCACGGACTGCAGGCGCTCCTGCTCGCGCTCCGCGACGGTGATCTCTTCGTCGAGCCGGGTCGCCTCACCCTCGAGCCAGTAGTACCAGGACCCCATGAGTCCGGCGGCCGCCACCAGGACGAGGCCGCAGGCGATCGGTACCAGCCGACCGAAATCGAATTGCCGGGTCGCCACCTGCCGGCTGTCGGGAGCGAGCAGATTGATTCGAATCATCTGTCACCCACCCGTCGCAGGGCGAGCCCGACGGCCACCGCCGCGGCCGGGCCCGACTCGAGCGCCGCCATCAGGCCCGGTTTGCGCTCGTCCACGACCACCTGACGGAACGGATCGAACGTCGAGACCGGCGTCTCGAAGCGCGCCTCGAGCATCGCACCGAGACCGGGCATCCGCGACGCCCCGCCACTCATGACGATCTGGTCGAGATGATCCGACGCGCCCGAGGCCTTGAAGAAGTCCACCGTCTTCTGGATCTCGAGCATGACGTTCTCGCTGACCCCATCCAGTACTGGGCGCGCCTCCTCCGGGCTGACGCCGCCGAAGGCCTCACCCTTCTTGACTTCCTCGGCACTTGCGGCCGGGAGGCTGAGCTCGCGCTGCAGCGCCTCGGTGTAGTCGTTGCCCCCCAATGAGATGTCGCGGGTGAACAGCGACTGGGCACCGTGCACGACATTGATGTTGATCGAGCTGGCGCCAGCATCGAGTAGGAGCACAACCCGGCCATCGTCAATGCCGTAGTTCGCCTCGTAGGCGTTCTGCAGGGCGAATGCGTCGACGTCGATGACCAGCGGCACTCGGCCCGCCTGCGCAATGACGTTCGTATAGTCGGCCACCTTGTCGTTCTTGGCCGCCACCAGCAGCACGTCCATGGTGCCGCCGCCGGTGCGGGGCGCCCCGTTTGACAGAATCTGGTAGTCGAGCGAGACGTCCTGGATGTCGAACGGGATGTACTGCTCCGCCTCCCAGTAGATCGACTCGGCGAGCTCCTCCGCCGTCATCGCCGGCACCGAGATCTTCTTGACGATCACGGCGTTCCCAGAGAGCGACGTCACGACATGCTTGGTCTTGATCCGCTGGGAGTCCAGCACGTGCCGGATGGCCTCGGCAACCGATGTCGCATCCAGAATGTTGCCGTCGACGATGCAGTCCGGGGGGACCGGCGCCGTGCCGAAATGGGTGACTTTGTACCCTCGACCGGCGGGCTTGAGTTCAATCGCCTTGACGGCGCTCGACCCGATGTCGAGGCCGACTACTGACTTTGCGGTGCGGAACAGCACGTCGGCTCTCTCAGGAATCCGCGCAAGTCATTGTTGTAAAAGCGTTTACAACGCTATCAAAAACGTGCGCGAGTGTCAATTTCTGAACGGTCATAACCCAATCCGTCATCCGGCCAGCTCCGGACCAGCACCCGGCCCCGGGGGCCGCCATCTTCTGACTCCCCGGATCTTTCGGCACGAGTGGACCGGAGGAGTAGTCCAAAATGTGCAGATCCGAGAAATAAGTTGACCGCCGGGCGCTGGAGGCGCCGACCTGGGTCTTGCCGGGTCAGCGATACCGTCAAAGGTGTCGAAACACGTTGCAAACGTTGACAATAGGCCGGAACGGGCGGTATGCTCTTGGTTTGCCGTCGTCCGGGTGTGGAGGATAGGGGTCCTATGGGAACGGTTGTGCCCTCGAAGGGTGAGGTCGAGCGTCACTGGCATCTGGTGGACGCGGCCGGGCTATCGGTCGGTCGACTGGCCACGGTCGTGGCGCGCGTGCTCCAGGGGAAGCACAAGCCCATCTACACGACGTTCATCGACACGGGCGACCATGTCGTCGTCGTCAACGCCGCCACCGTCAAGCTGACGGGTCTGAAGGAAGAGCAGAAGCTCTACCGACGACACAGCGGCTACGAGGGCGGGCTCCGCGAAGAACGAGCCAAGGACGTGCGCAAGAAGAAACCCACCCGGATCGTCGAATCGGCGGTGCGGGGCATGCTGCCGAAGACGAAGCTCGGCAATGCGATGTACCGGAAGCTCAAGGTCTACGCTGGGCCGGATCACCCCCACGCCGCCCAGAATCCCGCCGCGCTCGAGGTCGCCTGACGTGACATTCATCCAGTACTATGCGACCGGCCGCCGGAAGAAGTCGGTGGCTCGGGTCTTTCTGAGGCCGGGCACCGGGTCCATCACGGTGAACCGCCGGACGTTCGATACATATTTCCCCAACGCGTCGCTCCGCACGCAGACGATGCGGCCGCTGGATCTGACCGAGACCGGCGCCAAGTTCGACATCTTCGCCACGGCGGCCGGCGGCGGCGTCGCCGGGCAGGCAGACGCCCTTCGGCTGGGCATCGCCCGGGCGCTCGTCGCCTTCGACGCCGATCTGCGCCCGACGCTGAAGAAGGCCGGGCTCCTGATGCGTGACGCACGGATCAAGGAGCGCAAGAAGTACGGCCTGGCCGGTGCGCGCAAACGGTTCCAGTTCAGCAAACGGTAGTCCCGCAGTGGAGGTAGCTTGGCCGCGATCGAGATGAAGGAACTCCTGGAGGCCGGTGTGCATTTCGGCCACCAGACGAAACGATGGAACCCGAAGATGAAGACCTACATCTTCGGCCAACGGAACGGCATCTATATCATCAACCTCGGGAAGACGTCTCGCCTGGTCAGCGAGGCCGAGCAGTTCATCTCGACCCTCGCAAGTCAGGGGCGGACCCTGCTCTTCGTGGGCACCAAGCGCCAGGCCCAGGAGGCGATCGCGGGCGAAGCGACGCGCTGCGGCATGTACTACGTCAATCAGCGCTGGCTCGGCGGCCTGCTGACGAACTTCACGACGATCCAGAAGAGCCTGGGTCGGCTTCGTGAACTCGAGGCCATGGGCACCGACGGCCGCTACGAGACCCTCTCGAAGAAGGAGATCGCCCGGATCGAGAAGGAGAAGCGCAAGCTGCAAAAGAACCTCGACGGGATTCGCAACATGTCGCGCCTGCCCGACGCCGTCTTCGTCATCGACACACGCAAGGAGAAGATTGCCGTCGACGAGGCGCGCAAACTCAAAATTCCGGTCATCGGCATCGTCGACACCAATTGCGATCCGGACGAGGTGGACTATGTCATTCCCGGGAATGACGACGCCCTCCGCGCGATCCGGCTCTTCACGGCGCGAATCGCCGATGCCGTTTTGAGCGGCCGCGGCCTCCGGGAGTCGGCCCAGGCGGAGACCGCAGCAGCGGCTGCGGCGGCCGCCGCCGAACAGGCGTCCGCTGCACCGGAGCCGGCGACCTCGCCCGCCTCGGCCTGACGGAATCGCCGTCACCGCGAGACACGCCGGCCCATCGGTTCCTGGCCGGCGTTGTCATGTACGCTCCCCCGCCGACGATTCGGGTCGGCCGGAAGCGATAAGCCACGACACGTACACACGGACCGCAGGACGGTGCGACCGTCTCCTGCGGCGGGAGACATCGGGAGTAGGCAATGAGCATAGCAGCCACGCAGGTGAAGACCCTCCGCGACCAGACCGGTGCGGGGTTCATGGATTGCAAGGCGGCCCTAACGGAGGCCGACGGCGATCTCGACAAAGCCACGACCATCCTCCGGACGCGTGGACAGGCGCGCGCGGCCAAGCGGGCAGGGCGCTCGACCGGCGAGGGGTTGATCGGCAGCTACGTCCACATGGGCAAGGTCGGCGTCATCGTCGAGCTCAACTGCGAGTCCGACTTCGTCGCACGCACCGACGACTTCCAGGCGCTCGCCAAGGAGATCGCGATGCACATCGCGGCCGTCAACCCAGAGTACGCGCGTCGCGAGGACGTGCCGGCGGACATCATCGCCCGCGAGAAGGACATCTTCCGCAGTCAGATGGCCGATTCCGGCAAGCCGGAGCAGATCATCGAGAAGATCGTCGAGGGCAAGCTGAACGCCTTCTACGAACAGCACGTCCTGCTCGACCAACCGTCGATCCGCGATCCCAAGGTGACAATCGGCCAGCTCGTGACCGACGCCATCGCGAAGCTCGGCGAGAACATCGCCGTGTCCGGATTCGCACGACTCAAGGTCGGCGAGTCGGCCTGACGCTCGCGCCGATCGTCCTCCACGACCCGAGCCGGTTCCCCGCCGGCTCGGGTCCCGATCTATAATTCCCTTGCCGATGGCGTCACCCGTCTACCAGCGCATCCTCCTGAAACTCTCTGGCGAGGCCCTCATGGGCGAGCAGGGGTACGGGATCGATCCATCGGTGGCATCCCAGATCGCCGCCGAGATATCCGAGATCCAGCAACTGGGTGTACAGATCGGCGTCGTGATCGGGGGCGGCAACATCTTCCGTGGCGTCGCCGCGAGTGCGCGCGGCATGGACCGAGCGACGGCCGACTACATGGGCATGCTCGCCACGGTGATCAACGCCTTGGCGCTGCAGGACGCGCTCGAGCAGCTGGGCGTGATCACGCGCATGGCGACGGCGATCGAGATGCGCGCGGTCGCCGAGCCCTTCATCCTGCGCCGCGCCCTCAGGCACCTCGAGAAGGGTCGTGTCGTCGTCTTCGCGGCCGGCACCGGCAATCCGTACTTCACCACCGACACCGCCGCGGCCCTGCGAGCGATGGAGCTCAAGGCGGACGTCATCCTCAAGGGAACCAAGGTCGACGGCATCTACACCGCCGACCCGATGGTGCATGCAGACGCCACGCGGCTGGCCCGGATCACGTATCTCCAGGTGCTCGAGCAGCAGCTCAAGGTGATGGACGCCACGGCCATCTCACTCTGCATGGACAACGGTATGCCCATCGTGGTCTTCGACCTGCGCACACCGGGCAACCTGAAGCGTGTCGTACTCGGTGAGCCGGTCGGCTCGCTGGTGGAGGCCTGAGGGGGAATCTCATGGAAATCGATGTACGAACCATCCACACCGACGCGAGCCACCGGATGGACAGCGCCGTCGACCACCTCCGGCACGAGCTGGCCGGCGTCCGCACCGGACGCGCATCGGTCGGCATCCTCGACGCGGTGCACGTCGACGCCTACGGCACGCCGATGCCGCTCAACCAGGTCGCCACGCTCTCGGTGCCTGAGCCCACGCTACTCCTGGCGCAGCCGTTCGACCCGACACTGCTCGGGCCGATCGAGAAGGCCATCACGGCGGCGAATCTCGGCCTCAATCCGGGCAACGACGGCAAGGTCATCCGGATTCCGGTCCCACCGCTGACCGACGAGCGGCGTACACAGCTCTCCCGGCACGTGCACAAACTGGCCGAGGAAGGCCGCAACGCCGTGCGCCAGATCCGGCGCGACGCGAACGACCATCTGAAGAAGGCGCTCAAGAGCCACGACCTCTCCGAGGACGACGAGCGCCGCGCCATCGACGAGATCCAGAAGCTGACCGACATCCACGTGGCCGCGATCGACGAGCAGCAGAAACGCAAGGACGAAGAGTTATTGAGGTAGCCGTTCACGGTTCAGAGTTCAAACGGTTCAAGGGTTCGCGGGGGCGCTGCGCGCATCCTGTTTCCTGATGAATTCTTCATTCTTCATTCAGCATTCGTTTTCCCCAGTCGTCATTCCGCAGTCGTCATTCGTCATTCCCCATTGCCAAAGATCCCGCGCGGTCACCGCCCAGCCGCGCCGCCACGAACCCTTGAACCGTTTGAACTCTGAACCGTGAACGGCTTCCATCCTATGCCCTCCTATCTTTCGTCTCTCGAGTGCTCCGTTCCGTGCGGCGCCGGTCCGTACGATCCGGGTGCCATCCATCACCTGTGCACCTGCGGCGCGCCGCTGCTCGTGCGCTACGACCTCGACGCCGCTCGGGCGTGGTCCCGTGAGTCGCTGACCGGTCGGGCGCCCACGATGTGGCGCTACCGGGAGATGATGCCGCTCGTCAAGGGCGAGGAGCCGGTGACGCTGGGAGAAGGGTTCACGCCGCTCCTGCATGCGACGACGCTCGGCAAGCTCGTCGGCCTGTCGCACCTGTACATCAAGGACGAGTCGCTCAACCCGACGAACTCGTTCAAGGCCCGGGGCCTATCGGCCGCGGTCACGAAGGCACGGACGCTCGGGGTCTCGACCCTGTCGGTCCCGTCGGCCGGGAACGCCGCCGACGCGATGGCGGCGTACGCCGCACGTGCCGGGCTCCAGGCCAAGGTCTTCATGCCGCGCGACGTGAAGGTGCCGTTCATTCGAGAGGCCGAGCTGTACGGAGCCGACGTGACGCTCGTCGACGGGCTCATCACGGACGCCGGACGTCTCGCAGCCGAGCATGGGGCGTCGCAGGGCTGGTACGACGTCTCGACGTTGAAGGAGCCGTACCGCATCGAGGGCAAGAAGACGATGGCGTACGAGCTGGCCGAGCAGCTCGGGTGGCGACTGCCCGACTGGATCCTCTACCCCACTGGCGGCGGCACCGGCATGGTCGGCATGTGGAAGGCGTTTGCCGAACTCGAGGCACTCGGCTGGATTCCGACGGGGCGCCGCCCACGCATGGTCACCGTCCAGGCCACAGGCTGCGCGCCCATCGTCCGGGCATTCGACGCTGGCGCCAAGAAGGCCGCGCCGTGGGAGAACGCCAGCACCTGCGCGGACGGCCTGCGCGTGCCGCGCGCGATCGGGGACTTCCTGGTCCTGCGCGCGCTCCGCGAGAGCGACGGCGCCGCCGTCGCCGTCACGGACGAGGACATGGTGGAAGGAATGAAGGAGCTGGGACGCCACGAGGGCGTGAGCGCGGCGCCCGAGGGCGGCGCGACCGTCGCGGCGCTCCGCTGGCTCCGCCACCACGGTCGCATCACGCCGGACGAAACCGTCGTCCTGTTCAATACCGGCGGCGCGTTGAAGTATTTAGATGTGGTCTAGGGGCCGTTCAGAGCTCAACGGTTCAAGAGTGCAAGGGTTCGCGGTGGGCGCGTGCCTTTCGCATCGCGCCATCCACGTTCCGTGTCCGTTCCGTGTAAGTTCCGTGTCCGTTCCGTGTTCGTTCTCGCGCTCTGGGGATGTCTCTGGTCAGTCGCCCAGAGATATCCCCAGAGCGCGAGCCGTCATCAGGATATCTGAATCGAGCGGCACGTTCTTCGTGCGGCCGACGACCGACTCGAGCGGCACGGACAGGATATCCGGCGGCTTGAACGCGACCATCTTGCCGAAGTCGTTCGTGTTGATCAGCCGCATCGCGGCGGCGCCGAACCGGGTGGCAAGCATCCGGTCGTAGGCATTCGGGGCGCCACCGCGCTGGAGGTGCCCGAGCACGACGTGTCGCGTCTCTTTCTTCACCAGCGGCTCGAGCTGAATCGCGACCTTCTTTCCGATGCCGCCGAGCCGCGGGTTACCCGGGCGCTCGTCGCCCTTGAGCATCGAGAGTTCACCGGCGACCGGTATGGCGCCTTCGGCCGCGACGACGAGACTGAACCGGGCGCCCCAGCGCTCGCGCTCGAGGACTCGGTCGGCGACCCGGTCGATGTCGAACGGAATCTCGGGGATCAGGATCGCGTCGGCGCCGCCGGCCACGCCCGAGTACAGCGCAATCCATCCGGCGTTCCGCCCCATCACCTCGACCACCATGACGCGATGGTGCGCATGCGCCGTCGTGTGCAGTCGGTCGATCGCGCCGGTCGCGAACTCGACCGCCGTGTAGAACCCGAACGTGTTGACCGTCTCGACGATGTCGTTGTCGATCGTCTTCGGGACACCCACGACCGGCAGCCCCCGCTTGGCGAACTCGTGCGCGATCGCCAGCGTCCCGTCGCCGCCGATCACGACCAGCGCATCCAGCCCCAGTCGATGGAACGTCTCGATACAACGGCCCGAGTAGTCGGCCGAGGTCCCGGTGTCGTCACTGGGATATTCGAACGGGTTGCCCCGGTTGCTGGTGCCCAGGACCGTGCCGCCGATGCGCAGGATGCCGGTGACATCCTTTGGCGTCAGGACGCGCGACCGGGTGGGATCCAGGAGGCCGTCGAAGCTGTCTTCCAGCCCGATGCACTGGCAGCGGCAGTTCGTCGCAGCCTTGACGACCGCTCGGATGACCGCGTTGAGGCCCGGAGCGTCGCCGCCTCCGGTCAGGATGCCAATGCGCCTCGGCTGACCAGGCGCGCCGGATGAGGGCTCAGTCATCCGAACAGCATAGCGTAAGTGGTGAGTCGTGGATGGCGGGCCTAATGATGTTGAATGCCGAATGGGGAATGCCGAATGTCGGATGTTGACCGGTGGCGTCGTCGAGTGGATTGTGACGGCAAACGCGCCGTGGTACAATCCGTCGGTTCGAGACGCGTCAATGGCCTTGGCAGTGCGCGTCGTGTCCCACCACTATTGGGCGGCTAGCTCAGCTGGGAGAGCGCCGCGTTCGCAACGCGGAGGTCGTGGGTTCGAGCCCCATGCCGTCCACCACTTTTCTCCTCAATGAATCGGCGGTTTTCGGTCCCCCCGACGATGGCCGTGGCGTCCGAATCTGGCTCGTGTGCCCAGATCGTGCCCACAATGTCCGTAAACGACTCGAGCGCCGCCACTTTTCGCGCCTCGGTCGGATGGGTGTAGCGGGCAAGCATCCGCGTCGACGAGTGTCCTGAGACGGCCATCACGGTGTAGTCATCGGCACCCTGATCGATCATCCGACTCAAGGCCGTGTGCCGCAGTGTATGGAAGGACACGTCCGACGGGTCGAGGCCGGCCCTCAGCAACGCACGATTCAACGTGCTGCGGAGCCCCTGCCCGGTGTACGGTCGGCCCGTGCGTCGATTCGGAAATACCCACTCGGTCATGCCCGGCATCGAGTTCAGGACGAGTGCCACGGCGGGTGTCACGGGGAGTCGGCGCACCCGGTCGTTCTTCGTCCGCAGGAACGTGATGTAGTCAGAGCCACACTGATCCCATCGGAGCGTCAAGAGCTCGCCGATGCGAGCACCGGAGATCAGCGCGAGCGTGACAACGGCTTCGAGTTTGCCAGAACACACCGACAACAGCCGACGCTGCTCGTCCGGCGTGAGGATGCGGGTGCGGGTGTTGTCGACGCGCAGCCGCTTGACCTTTCGGGCCGGCGAATCCAGGAGCTTGCCCCATTCAACCGCCTTCGACAGAATCGATTTCAGTGTGTCGAGTTCGCGATTGACCGTCGCCGGTTTGATCGGCTTCGGCACGCTCGTGGTCTTGTGCCCGCGCCACTTCCCTGCCAACCGTGTGCGCTTGAACTGCTCAATGCGATGAGCGGTGATCTCATGCAGGATGAGTGAGCCGAACGAGCGATTCAGAACCTTGATGATCTCGCGATCCCGGTCGACGCTCCGCTTGTGGAGTTCCGCATGGTCGCGCAGGTAGGTCTTCGCAAACTCCCTGAACGTGATATCGGGCTGGCGTCGAATGCCATGCCGACCTTCGAGGATGCGGGCCCGCTCCCTGGCCTCGATGTTCTGGGCCTGATGCTTGTCCGCCGTTTCGGTGCTGGCCCGGTACCGTCGCCCGTTGACCCGGAAGTCATACAGCCAGTGATGGCCACAGCGAGGCGAGCGCGGACAGTGCAGAGGATTGGGCGTACCCTTCGCCAGGGTCGGTTTGGCGCTACAGCGTTTGCGAACACTCATGGGCTGGCCGACTGTCCGATTGTACGCCACTGCTGAATGAGGGTGTCCACATCCTCGCGTGCAATGCGCCTCGCTCGGAGGCCAGGCACACAGAAGCTCGGCAACGTCTTGGAGCGTATCAACTGCCAGACCACTCGCTCGGACACCCCGAGGAGGACGGCAGCTTCGGGCACCCGAAGGAGCAATGGCGACAAGCCGGGCGTTCGTTCATGTCTTCGGCGCATGGTTCGTGTACCAACTTACTCGGCGATGACACTGACGGCGTAGGTGCCGCCACCTCGCTTCAACGGGATTCACGGCCCCTCGCCATCCGGTCCTCGAACAAGCGCTTGCCGAAGCGCCGTCATAGCCCGGTCCACATCTTCGATCAACAGCTCCCGCCGCTGCCGCTCATCTGCTCGCCGCGATCGCATCCGACAAGCGTCTGAGCAGAAGCCATTGCGCCGACGTCCCGCAATCTCACCGCCACACTGGCGACAGGAAGGCGCCTCAGAACCCGTCGTTCGGGTTGTCCTGGACGAAGGTGGTGGCCGCCGCCCTCTTCGTTGCTGCGAGGCGTCGCGCTGGTCTGAGAGGCGCTCAGGTCCGTCCTGGGTTGTGCGGTTATCCGACCCGTCTGAATCCATTTATCACCCGCCTCCATTTGTCACGCGTCACGCTGGTGAAGGTACGTACGTTGTAGGGTTGTGTAGGACTACGTGTCTGGAGCTGCATTGGTCATGTCCTGGTACTTAGCCACGATATGACTCCTCATCTGGATTGGCTAGCGGTTGCTTGGCGAAGTTTGAGGCGGTGACGACGCTGCCGTTCACGGGCCAACATGCGCTTGCGATCTCGTCTGGCTACATCGATCTCGTCTTGATCGGGCGCGGCCGCGATCAACTCACGCAACTCGGCGGGCGTGTGACCAGCGTCCAACCAGTCGCATACGTCGGCCTTGACGGAAGGTCGTCGAGGATCAGGAGCTTGGCGCGAAGAGGTTGAACTTCGATGTCGCCCCACTTGGCGGACGGCCATTCGTCCCACGCTTCTTCGCGGCTGTCACGCAACCCGACCGACGTAGGGCGGTACCCGTGACACGCCTGGACCACGCGAGACGCATGCTGTGCGGGGTCAAACCATTGTGGACCGTTTGAGGCTGTGAGATAAGAGAGACTTTGCTGCCAGGGGAGGAGGTCCCCATGAGCCACGCAAAGTCTGCCGAGAAGGTCGTTCAGGACATCCGCCGGAAGACCCGGCGACGCTTTTCCGCCGAAGAGAAGATTCGGATCGTCCTCGAGGGCTTGCGAGGTGAGGAAAGCATCGCGACGCTGTGTCGTCGTGAAGGGCTGAATCCGAATCTGTATTACCGCTGGAGCAAGGAGTTTCTCGAGGCGGGGAAGAAGCGGCTGGTCGGGGACACGACGCGCGAAGCGACCTCGACTGACGTCAGCGATCTGCGCAAGGAGAATGCGCAACTCAAGCAGGTCGTGGCCGAGATCGTGCTTGAGAACCGCCTGCTCAAAAAAAACGTGACGGCCTCCGACTCGGAGGACGTTACGTGAGACGGACGGCGGCCGAGAAGATCGAACTCATCCGGCTCGTGGAGGGCTCGGACCTGTCGGTGCGGCAGACGTTGCGGGAGCTGCGCGTCCATCGGTCCACGTTCTACGCCTGGTATCGACGGTACCGCATCGCCGGGCCGGCCGGCTTGGCGCCCCAGTCGTCCACGGCCCGCCGGTACTGAACCGTACCGGCTTTGTCGGAGGGCCTATTCCTTGAGAGGATGGGTTCCATGGCACGAGCAAGTCGGTATGCCCCCGAGGTACGAGAGCGGGCCGTTCGCATGGTCCGGCAGCACGAAGCCGAGTACGCGTCGCAGTGGGCCGCGATCGGGTCGATCGCGAGCAAGCTGGGGTGCACGGCGGAGACGCTGCGCACATGGGTGCGGCAGGCGGAGCGGGATGCGGGGCAGCGCGCCGGGCTGACGACGGACGAGCGGCACCGGCTCAAGGAGCTGGAGCGCGAGAATCGCGAACTGAAGCGGGTGAATGAGATCTTGCGCAAGGCGTCCGCGTATTTTGCCCAGGCGGAGCTCGACCGCCGAGCGAGATGATGGTCGGCTTCATCGACGACCATCGCGATGTCTATGGGGTCGAGTCGATCTGCGCCACGGTGCCGATCGCCCCGTCGACGTACTTCCGGCACAAGGCCCGGGCCGCGGATCCCACGCGTCGTTGCGCCCGGGCCCACCGGGACGACGAGCTGCGGCCCGCCATCCAGCGCGTGTGGGACGAGAACTTTCAGGTGTATGGTCCGCGGAAGGTCTGGCGGCAGCTCCGTCGGGAAGGGGTCCGTGTCGCGCGCTGTACGGTGCACCGACTGATGCGCGAGATGGGGCTGGCCGGCGCTGTGCGGGGCCGCGCGTGGGTGACGACCACGCACGGGCACGCGGCCACGGATCGGCCGCGCGATCTCGTCGAGCGAGACTTCACCGCGACGCGGCCGAATCAACTCTGGGTCTCCGACTTTACGTACGTGGCCACGTGGCGCGGCTTTGTCTATGTCGCGTTCGTGATCGACGTGTTCGCCCGACGGATTGTCGGCTGGCGCGCGTCCGCGTCGTTGCGTACCGACCTGGCGCTCGATGCGCTCGAGCAGGCGATCCACGATCGTAGCCACGCCGAGACGGGCGACCTCGTACACCACAGCGATCGAGGCACGCAATACCTCTCGATTCGTTACACCGAGCGCCTGGCCGAAGCGGGCATCGAGCCGTCCGTCGGCAGCCGGGGCGATTCGTATGACAACGCCCTCGCCGAGACGGTGATCGGGTTGTTCAAGACGGAGGTGATTCGGCGACGCGGCCCGTGGCGGAGTCTTGAAGCGGTGGAATTCGCCACGCTCGCGTGGGGCGATTGGTTCAACACGCGGCGGCTGCTCGAACCGATCGGGTACATGCCGCCGGCGGAGTACGAAGCGCGCTACTATCAGCAGGCCGCGGTGGCCTGAGTCAACTAATTCGCCCTCCGGAGATCCCGGTACGATTCATACTGGAATCGGATCCCACCTCGCGTCCGCGAGCAGGTGGTCGACGCCGCGTTGGCCGACCCGGAACGTTCGCCGCGCGAGTTGGCCTGGCAGTTCACGGACCGGGAAGGCCATTTTCTCTCGGAATCAAGCGTCTATCGGATCCTCAAGGCGTACGACTTGATTCCGAGCCCGGCCTTCGTGGTGCTGTCGGCCGCTAAGACGTTTCAGCATCCGACGCATTGCCCCAATGAACTCTGGCAGACGGACTTCACCTACCTGCACGTGGTCAGCTGGGGCTGGTACTACCTGTCGACGGTGCTGGATGATTACTCACGCTACATCGTCGCCTGGATGCTGCGGACGTCGATGCAGGCGTCAGACGTGATGGAGACGCTCGACCTGGCCCGCGCGAAGACCGGTATCGATCGGGTGCGGGTCGTCCATCGCCCACGGCTCTTGAGCGACAACGGCCCGTGCTACGTCTCGCGGGAACTGGCGGACTATCTGGAGAGCCATCAGCTCGCGCACACGCGCGGGGCGCCGTATCATCCGATGACGCAAGGCAAGATCGAACGGTACCATCGGTCGATGAAGAACGTGGTCAAGCTTGAGAAGTACTACAGCCCCTGGGAACTGGAACGAGCCGTCGCCCGCTTCGTCGACGACTACAATCACCGCCGTCTCCACGAGGCCTTGGCGAACGTGACGCCGGCCGACGTCTATTGTGCGGGGTCAAACCATTGTGGACCGTTTGAGGCTGTGAGATAAGAGAGACTTTGCTGCCAGGGGAGGAGGTCCCCATGAGCCACGCAAAGTCTGCCGAGAAGGTCGTTCAGGACATCCGCCGGAAGACCCGGCGACGCTTTTCCGCCGAAGAGAAGATTCGGATCGTCCTCGAGGGCTTGCGAGGTGAGGAAAGCATCGCGACGCTGTGTCGTCGTGAAGGGCTGAATCCGAATCTGTATTACCGCTGGAGCAAGGAGTTTCTCGAGGCGGGGAAGAAGCGGCTGGTCGGGGACACGACGCGCGAAGCGACCTCGACTGACGTCAGCGATCTGCGCAAGGAGAATGCGCAACTCAAGCAGGTCGTGGCCGAGATCGTGCTTGAGAACCGCCTGCTCACAAAAAACGTGACGGCCTCCGACTCGGAGGACGTTACGTGAGACGGACGGCGGCCGAGAAGATCGAACTCATCCGGCTCGTGGAGGGCTCGGACCTGTCGGTGCGGCAGACGTTGCGGGAGCTGCGCGTCCATCGGTCCACGTTCTACGCCTGGTATCGACGGTACCGCATCGCCGGGCCGGCCGGCTTGGCGCCCCAGTCGTCCACGGCCCGCCGGTACTGGAATCGGATCCCACCTCGCGTCCGCGAGCAGGTGGTCGACGCCGCGTTGGCCGACCCGGAACGTTCGCCGCGCGAGTTGGCCTGGCAGTTCACGGACCGGGAAGGCCATTTTCTCTCGGAATCAAGCGTCTATCGGATCCTCAAGGCGTACGACTTGATTCCGAGCCCGGCCTTCGTGGTGCTGTCGGCCGCTAAGACGTTTCAGCATCCGACGCATTGCCCCAATGAACTCTGGCAGACGGACTTCACCTACCTGCACGTGGTCAGCTGGGGCTGGTACTACCTGTCGACGGTGCTGGATGATTACTCACGCTACATCGTCGCCTGGATGCTGCGGACGTCGATGCAGGCGTCAGACGTGATGGAGACGCTCGACCTGGCCCGCGCGAAGACCGGTATCGATCGGGTGCGGGTCGTCCATCGCCCACGGCTCTTGAGCGACAACGGCCCGTGCTACGTCTCGCGGGAACTGGCGGACTATCTGGAGAGCCATCAGCTCGCGCACACGCGCGGGGCGCCGTATCATCCGATGACGCAAGGCAAGATCGAACGGTACCATCGGTCGATGAAGAACGTGGTCAAGCTTGAGAAGTACTACAGCCCCTGGGAACTGGAACGAGCCGTCGCCCGCTTCGTCGACGACTACAATCACCGCCGTCTCCACGAGGCCTTGGCGAACGTGACGCCGGCCGACGTCTATGAAGGACGGCGGTCGACGATCCTTGCCCGGCGTGAGGCGATCAAACGGAGGACGTTGGTACAACGGAAACGAGAGAATCTACACATGCCGCCGAAGGCGGCGAGCCCGCAGAAAGTCTCTCTTAATAAACAGACTCAATGGACCGGATTGGTCTGACGACGTACAACAAGCCCTACTCGCCCCACTCGCCCGCTCGCCCGACTCGCCCTCCGTCCTACCGCGGCCAGTCGTGCGAGATGGGCTGATAGCCGTCCTCTTGGAGGGCGACGATGGCGGTCATGGCCGAGAAGGCGAGCTGAATCGGGCTCGGGAACTCGTCCCAGGTCATGTCGCGCCCGGCGGCGCTTTGGGCGCACAGATAGATCTGCACTCCGGCCTCGGAGAGCGCCTCGAGGAGGGCAAGGTTTGGGTTGTCGATGCCGAAGCGCTTCTGGTAGCCGGGATTGTCGAGGGCCTCCGCGGCCGCCCCGCGGTGCATCACCAGAGCGACCTGAAGGTTTTCTTTCGGCACGCCCACTGCGGCGTGCATGTTCAGGAACCTGGCGACGTTGTTGATCGCCGGATCGACCCTGTCGGGCGTGTTGGCGCCGTGCCCCGCCTCGAAGACGACCTTGAGGACCTGCCCCGGCTTCGGCCCGAAGTTGAGGACGTCAGCCTCTGGGTCGATCGTGAACACGCGGCCGTAGCCCTCGACCAGCTGTCCGTCCGCCGCGCCCTGGTCGATCGCCACGCGCAACGGATCGGGTGCCTCCTGAGCCACGCCCGGCGACGCCAGCAGCAGGCCCCAGATGAGCGCCAACAAGCCGATCCTCGCCCCTCCCGTCAACATTCGACACTCACCATTCAGCATTCAACATTCTCTTTCCGTGGAAATTCCGTAGAAATTCCGTGTGCATTCTTTGGTAATTCCGTGGTCACACGTCGTCTCTACCGTGACAAGCGCGGCCAGTCGTGCGAGATGTACCGATATCCGTCCCCCTGCAACGTGGTCATCACCGTCATGGCCGAGTAGGCCAGTTTGACGGGGGCCGCCATCTGGTCCTTGGTCATGCCGCGGAAGCCGGCGCTCTGCCCGCACAGGTAGACCTCGCCGCCCGCCGCGACGAGCTCCTGCAGGCGTCCAAGCGTCGGGTTGTCGACGCCATGCTTCTCGCGATACGCCTCATTCGTCATGACATGATCGACGGCGCCGCCATGCACCACCACCGCCACCGCCAGCTTGTCTCTGGGTGCACCCGCACGCGCGTGCAGGTTGAGATATCGACCCACGACCTCCAGACCACCCACCGGCCGCTCTGGCGAGGACGACCCTCGGCTGAGCTCGAAGACGGCCTTGTACTCACGGTCCGTCGGGACCTCGACGTCCAACTCTCCGACCTTGGACACATCGGCAACGCCACCGAACGACTCGACGATCGGCCCCATCAGCCGCGGCGCGCGCTGGGCCTGGGCGGTGCCCACGAACGCGACCGCACACAATGCGGCGGTCACGACTGTCACGTCCAGTACTCTCACTCTCATTCGGCCGTCCTCTCGGGTAGTTCCTGCAGGCAGGATGTGTACCTTCTAATTTATCCGATCGTCGGTGGGGGGAAAGGTGATTTCAGCGAGCGCTCAAGCCACGCTTCCCAGTCTTCCCGATTTCCTTCATACTGAGTGACTAAAAGCTGAGCCGTCGGTGTACTTCGTTTCGCGCGGCATCAGGAACCCCCATACCGTGATGGCCACCCCCTCGCTCCGAGCCACGCTCGCGTCATGCCTCCTTCTTGCCGTGGTGTCGTGTACTCAGGCGCCACAGCCCGGGCCCGAACCGTCGGACGCGTCAGCGACGACGACGGCGACGGTCGACCTGGCCCCGATCATCGAGCCCATCACGTTCGATCCGGCGACCCGCCCCTACGAGCTGGCCGGCCCGCTGGTCCCTGCGAACACGTCGATGATCTCCGCCTGGGACATCCCGAAGCACCCGCTGACCGATCCCTCGCTGGACGACTCGGCCGAATCGGAACTCGTCCGCAAGGGCTTCCGGCTCTTCATGGCGACGCCGACCGAAACGCCGCGTCTCACTCCGAGCCGGCTGGCGTGCGGCAACTGTCATCTGAACGCCGGCCAGCGAGAGCTGGCACTGCCGCTGGTGGGCGCGGCCGGCATGTTTCCGGAGTACAACAATCGGGCCGGCATCGACTTCACCCTCGAGGACCGCATCGTCGGCTGCTTCATGCGAAGCGAGAACGCACCAGGTGGCACCAACGGCTCGAACGAGCCGCAGGGCGAGCTTCCAACGCAGGACGCCGACGAGATCGTGGCGCTCGCGGCCTACGTGCGGTGGCTGGGCGAGGGCTATGCGCCGGGCGAGAACCCACCGTGGCGCAAGCAGAACCGGATTCCCAGGGAGGCGCTGATCCCGGTGGACGAGCTGGATCCGGCCGCAGGCGAGACGCTGTTCGTCGAGCACTGCAAGCAGTGCCACGGCGAGGACGGCGAGGGCGTGCAGATCGGCGACAAGAAGGCTGGCCCCCTCTGGGGCGAGGCATCCTGGAACGACGGCGCCGGCGCCGCCCGCACCTACACACTCGCCGGCATGATCCGCTTCATGATGCCTTATCTCGATCCGGGCGTCCTGACGGACGCCGAAGCCCAGCACGTCGCCGCCTACATCACGTCGAAGGCGCGCCCGGCGTACCCACACAAGGAAGAGGACTACCTCGTCCAGCCGATGCCGATCGACGCGGTGTATTACCCGGTGGAGCGAAGGGGGAAGTAATACGGACCGTTCCTGGTTCCTCGTTCCTGGTTCCCGTGGAACAGCACGAACAATGCCTCCCCGAGCCCCTGAGGGGCCTCCTCGCACACTCGCACTCTGGCGCTCTGCCACCCTTGAACCTTTTCTGATCTGTCTCGCGTGCGCCGCCATCTACGTCGTCAGCCCGTTCGGCATCGACGGCGACGGTGCGGCGCGCTTCGATGGGCTGTCTCGGCTGCTGTCCGACGGCAATCTCAGCCGAACGCCCTATTCGCTCATCGGCCCGCTCGCGTCGTCTCCGCTCTGGCTGTTGGGATCGGTGCTCGGGTCGCCCGAATGGTGGACCGCGCGATTCAACTTCGTCCTCTTCATCTTCTGCCTCGCCGGGTTCTACCGGGTCCTCACGCCGACGATCGACCCGCGCACGACCGTCCGGTTCCTGCTGCTGCTCACGCTGGCCTCGATGTTTCCGCATCACCTCGGTCGGTACTACGGCGAGGTGTTCACGGCGCTGCTCGTCACACTGGGCGTCGCGCTGGTGGCGGTCAGGGGTGCGTACTGGGGCTGGCTCATCGCCGTGCTCGGTGCCGTGAACACCCCGGCGACGGTCCCGGCGCTCGGACTCGTCGCGCTCGGCTGGAGTTGGCGGACGCGCGACGTCCGCCACCTCCTCCCGATCGTGGCGGCCGGCGCGCTGGTGATGGGAGAATCATGGCTCCGACGCGGCGGACCCTTCGTGACCGGCTACGGGGGCAACAGCGGCGCGCGGACGGTGCTGCCTTTCTCGGGGCTACCGGGCTTCAGCTACCCCTTCCTGTTCGGGGTGATGTCGATCCTGTTCTCGTTCGGCAAGGGCCTGGTGCTGTTCGCGCCCGGCCTGCTCCTGGTCCCGAGCCAGACCACGGAGCCGACGCACACGTCGCGACGCGACGGCCTGATGCTGTGGTGCCTGTTTCTGGGCGGGCTGGTGGTCGTTTACGCGAAGTGGTGGAGCTGGTACGGGGGCGTGTTCTGGGGTCCACGCTTCTTTCTGATCGCGTCGATCCCCGCCGCGTTCGCGCTCGCTACGTGGAGCGTGTCGAAACCGCGCTCGCTCGGCCTGGAGCTGGCCGGGATCACCTGCCTTGGTTGGTCACTGTGGGTGGGAGCGAACGGGCTCGTTTACCGACAGTACGGTCTCGGTGTCTGCACCGAGGACCACTATGCTCTGGAGTTCATCTGCTGGTACGTGCCGGAGTTCAGCGTGCTGTTCCGGCCATTCGTCGAGGCCAGACCGCTCGACGCGATGCATACGGGTGTGCTGATCTACTTCGCGCTCGTCGGACTGTATCTCGTCTGGCAGCGAGGCATCGCGTGGATCGGACGCAGTACGGCGTGATCGCTCGTCTTCCGTTCTGCATTCTGCATTCTGCATTCTGCGTTTTACGTTCGCCTTTCGTGGATCCATGAACACCCCAGCAGTCTCGTTGTGGGGCGTACCAAGAGCGAACGTAGAACGGAGAACGCAGAATGTCGAACGCAGAACGCAGAACGCAGAACGGAGAACGTCCAACTAAAACGTCGAACGGTGGGGGGGCTCACGCCCCCTGCGATGAGCCGCCCGTCGCCTTGATGACGTTCATCGCGGTCGCAATCATCGAGCCCACGTCCGTCAGATTGGCCGGTACGACCAGCGTGTTGCCGGCCTTGGCAAGCTCGCCGAACCGCGTGATGTACTGCTCGGCGACGCGCAGTTGCACCGCCTCCGTGCCGCCAGGCACGGCGACCGCCGCCGCGACAGAGCGCAGGCCCTCGGCGGTGGCGGTCGCGACCGCGAGAATTCCCGCCGCCTCGCCCTCGGCCTCGTTGATCTGCTGCTGCTTGTTCGCCTCCGACGCCTTGATGACCTGCTGCTTCTGTCCTTCGGCCTGGTTGATCGCGGCGTCCCGTTCGCCTTCGGAGGTCAGAATGACGGCGCGCTTCTCGCGCTCCGCACGCATCTGCTTTTCCATGGCGGCGAGCACGTCGGCCGGTGGGGTGATGTTCTTGATCTCGTAGCGCAGCACCTTGATACCCCAGGCGTCGGATGCCTTGTCGACCTCGTTGACGACCTGGGCGTTGATGTGCGTGCGCTCGAGGAACGTCCGGTCGAGGTCGATCTGACCGATCTCGCTCCGCAGCGTCGTCTGGGCAAGCTGAGTGATCGCAAACACGTAGTTGTTGATGCCGTACGACGCCCGTTCAGGGTCCAGGACCTTCAGGTACAGGATGCCGTCGACCCCGACCTGGACGTTATCCTTCGTTATGCAGATCTGCTCCGCGATGTCGATCGCCTGCTCCTTGAGCAGGTGCTTGTAGCGAATCCGGTCCACGAACGGCACGAGGATGTGGAACCCGGCATTGAGGACTCCGCTGAACTTGCCGAGCCGCTCCACGACGAAGGCGTGCTGCTGCGGCACCACCACGGCAGTCTTGAAGAACACGTACGCTACGAACAGCACAAACACCACACCGACGGAGAACAAGTCGCCCATCACTCACCTCTTCCTGCACGCCGGACGATCCCGACGCGTTTCACACCTCGGGCTGTACCCAGAGCGTCAGTCCTTCGATCCGTGCGACGACGCATCGCTGGCCCACAGCAAGCGTCCGCCCGGAACCGGTACGTGCGTTCCACGGCGAGCCCCGAAGCTCGACCTTCCCCGACCCGCCGGCCGGAATCTCCGCCGTGACGATCACCGCCTCACCGACGAGACTATCGACCGCCTTCCCATCCGTCGACACATTCATCCTCGCCTGCAACGGCCCGCGCAGCAACGCCAGGGCTCCAATCGCAATCACGGCGAACAGCACCCATTGCAGCCATGTCGGCCCGGCCACCTCGAGCGCAACGAGCCCCCCGACCACGAGGCCCGACAGGCCAAAGAAAAATGCGAAGAATCCGCCCGGCGTCGCCACCTCGGCCGCGAGGAGCACCAAGCCCAGGAGCACCCAGAACCACCACGTCATGACACAGACCTCATATCGGATCGAGGGTAGCACGAGAACGGAGGGTGACGTTGTCCCCCCCTCCGTTCTCTGTTCTACATTCTGCATTCTGCGTTCTGCGTTCTACATTCTGCGTTCTCCGTTCTACGTTCGTTTTTTGATACGTCTTAACCCCGCGACTGCAGGTGTCGTTGATCCACGAAGAGCGAACGTAGAACGTAAAACGTAGAACGTAAAACGGGGAACGAAAAGGGCGCTGGCTCACGCCCGAGCCGCACGCTCAGCCAGCGCCCGGATCGTCAGCGGCGCTGACCCCTCCGCCTTGTTGTTGACAAGCACGTACGCGCGGCGTCCCCCGCGAGCCGATCGAGTCACGAGCCGAACCACGTCCTCGCGCATCGCCACATCGGGGCGAACGATGCGATCGAACGGACGGTAGCTCCCGCGCAGCTGCTCGTAGCTGGTGCCGGGTGGCATCAGCAACCGGACGACCGCGAACGGAAGGCGCTCGGGCGGCACGACGGCGGCTTGCTCGCCTGGCAGCGGCATGGCGCGCCAGTAGTTGTAGACGTGTCCCACGCCGCGTGACTCCAGAATCTCGCCATACCGGCGTGTCAGCAGCGAGCGGTCCCGTAGCTCGACGGCGTACTCGAACTGCGCAGGCAGTGAGGCCAGGAACCCGTCGAGCCGTTCCTCGAATCCCTGTGGTGTCAGCCGGTGGCTGGCGGGCGCCGGCGGGCACTCGATGACGAAGGGACCGGTGTGATCGGCGAACCATCGCGCGCACGGCTCCAGCAATTCGTCCATGAATCGTTCGGCCGACAGGAAGTCTGGATTGGCGACCGCCGGTCGTCCGCGCGACGCCTCGGGCAAGACGACCGAGGTGACGACGGCCGGCGCCTTGGCGCAGCAACGAAAGCCGTCCGGCAGCTGATCGGCGTATCGCCGAAGGTCCTCGTCGGGAATCGGGCCGTAATAGCTGCGGTCGATCCCGACGGTCCGCAGCAGCGGATGAGTCGCATATTCGCGCAGTCCGTGCCGCGCCAGCTCCGTGGTCGAGGACGGTTCGGAGTAGACCAGGCCAGCCCAACCCGGAAAACTCCAGGAGCTCGTGCCGAACAGGACCTCCGGCGGCAGCCGGTTCGCCAGCTCTGCGGCCGCGGCATGTTGTACCTCGAGCGCCAGCCCGTTCGCGCGAGGAGCCGACGCCCCAGCCGAGTCCGATTCGTCAGGCTCGAACAGGCTCATTTGAGACATGTCAGTACAGACGGGGGCTTCAGGGTCCCAGGGTGCCAGGGTTCATGGTGGCTAGAGACGTCCTTCACTGTTCTTCTCAGTTCGCGCGACCCGACGTAAGATATGCCCTACATCTCACGTCGCACCCTCGGAAGGAGATACGGACGACATGCACCCCTTGATTCTCGCCCTTCACTCGCTGCTTCGATGGGTCGTCATCATCGTAGGCCTCGTGGCGTGCGCCCGCGGCCTCACCGGCTGGATGGGCGCGAAGCCGTGGACGTCCGCCGACAATCGGGCTGGCGCGTTCTTCGTGATCGGCCTCGACATCCAGCTCGTGCTGGGCTTGCTGCTCTACTTCGTCGTCAGTCCCGTGACGACCATGGCGTTCGAGAACATGGAGCCAGCGATGCAGAACAGCGCCATCCGCTTCTTCTTGGTGGAGCACTTCATGCTGATGATCGTCGGGATCGCCCTGGCTCATGTCGGACGGGCCCTGGGTCGACGGGCGAAGGCGGATGCGGGCAAACACCGCCTCGGCGCCATCTTCTTCGGTCTCGCCCTCCTGGTCATGCTCCTGGCCATTCCGTGGCCTGGCATGCCGTGGGGCAGGCCGTTGTTGCCGATATAGAAGCTGTTCAATAGTTCAAGGGTTCAACGGGTTCAAGGGTTCGCGGTGACCTCCTGGCGGAGGTGATGATTACTCCCTCTCCCGTTCTACGTTCTACGTTCTACGTTCTACGTTCGCTTTTCGTACCTCGACCCAGCGTGACGCTGACGCTCGGAAGAATAGTGCCGCGCGAAGCGCCACCGCGAACCCTTGAACCCGTTGAACCCTTGAACTGTTGAACTGTTCCTATTTTTTCTTCCCAAGCGTCCTCTCCACATACCCTCGAATCGACGTCCGTACGGCGTCCGAGCCCCAGACCTCCATCATCGCGTGCTCGACGGAGACGGAACGCATGGACTCGAGGGCCCGCCGTCTGACGAGGGCCTTCGTCAAGGCGAACGAGCGCACGGGAATGGCCGCGAGCCGCGCGGCCTTGTCGCAGGCCCGCTCCAGCACCTCCGTCTGCGGCACGACCTCGTCCAGGAGGCCAACCTCGACGGCGTCGGCGGGCACGTACGTCTGACCGGCGTACAGGACCTCCTGGAAGCGATGTGGGGGTATGACGAATCGGAGGATCTCGAGGGCATGCGCGGGGAACGGCACGCCGACCTGCAGCTCCGGAACACCAATCCGGCCGACGACATCACCCATGATGCGGTGGTCGCAGGCGCACGCCACGATACAGCCGCCCGCGATGGCATGGCCGTTGAGCGCGGCGACCACGGGCCGCGGGAATCGGAACAGCCCGATCAGCGCCTCCCGGAACACCGGCAGGAAGCCGTCCAGGTAGCTCCGACCGCCGTCCAGGATCCGCAAGAGGTCGACGCCGGCGGAGAAGATCGAGCCGGTGCCGGTGAGGACCAGCGCATCGGGCGAAGACTCGAGATCCCGGAGTTGCTCGGAAAACCCATGGGCCAGCTCGGCGTCGATGGCATTGGCCTTCCCATGGTCGAAGCGCAGGACGGTGACCGGTCCGCGCGACTCTCGGTGAATCATGGCCGCGTCAGGGGCCCGAAATGGCGTCTGTCTCCGACTCGTAGATGTGGAAGATCTCGTCCAGCTTGGCGATCTCGAGCTGCTCGTGGACGCGCCGCTGGAGACTCAGCAGCCGGAGGCTGCCTCCGCGATTCCGAAGGCTCACATGCGCTGCCACCATCAGGCCAATGCAGGCGCTATCGACACGGGAGACGTCTTGCAGGTTGAGCACGACGTCCTGTCGGCCTTGTTCGGCCAGCTCCCGTATGCGTCGCCTGAACAGATCCTCGTCCTCCCCGACCAAGAGATTGGCGGAAAAATCGAGGATCGCCACCTCGCCCACCTGTCGCTGATCGATCCGCATGGCCCGCTCCTCACCTACCTCTGGGATGTCTCGCCCTCGCCTCGACCCGGCTAACGGCGCCAGCAGCCATTCTATGATGAAAGCCGTCCGTAGCATCAAGGGCAGCGGACGGTCTGCCCTGACCCCTCGCACGACGCTCTCGTACAACGCCGTCGCACGACGCTCTCGCCCGCGCTATAATTCGAGAGTCAGCTCCGAGGACGAGGTCACACGATGCCGATCTACGAGTACGTTTGCACCGATTGCGACCATGCCTTCGAGGCTCTGCTCCGGGGCCACGAGCGGCCCGCCTGTCCCGCCTGCCACGGCGAGGACCTGAAGAAACAGCTGTCGGTGTTCGCAGTGAGCACCGGCGGTCCGAGCCCCAAGCTGACGGCCCCGGGTCCATGCGGCAGCTGCGGCGACCCGCGAGGCCCGGGATCCTGCTCGATAAACTGACAAGCCACGCGGCTCGGCGCACATCATCGACGCGACGTCCTTGACAGCCGCCGCGACCGAACCGGACAATACGCCCGATGCCCGTACCCAGAATCAGTACAGAAGACCTGAAGGACCGCCTGGAGGCCGCCGACGAGGCCACCAGGCCGCTCGTACTCGACGCGCGCCTCAAATACCCGTACGAGCACAGCTTCGTGACCCTTCCCAACGCCGTTCGCATCGACCCAGGCGGATCGGCCCCGAGCCTCACGAAGGACCGGGACATCGTCGTCTACGACTCGGACCCTCACGAGTTGCAGAGCGCCCCGATCGTGGCGAGCCTTCGCCGCCAGGGCTACACCGCCTTCGCACTCGAGGGCGGCATCAGCGCCTGGGTCACCGCGAAGCTGCCTCTCGACGACAAGGAGGCGCCGCAACAGGCCCCGCCCAAGGCCGGCGCCCTCGGCAAGAAGTAGCACCGGGAGGACGACTTTTCACCGGGTTCAGCCAAATCGACCCGCCCACGCCTCTGGAGCGGCGAGGCCCCACGGCCCGTGTTATCATTGGTCGTCTGACCGAATTTCTAGGGGACCCACATACGTGACCGCGCTACGAGCGTCTCTCCTCGTCGCTCTTTCCGGCTCCGTCCTGTTCGCCCAGGCAGGGCCGCCGACCGAGTTGAAGCCCGCGGTCGAGGTGGCCGAGGCGCTGCAGGCGCGCTACGACACGATCAACGACTTTTCAGCCTCGTTCATCCACACGTACGAAGGCGGACTGCTGCGCACGACAGCGAGCGAACGTGGCACGGTGCTGATCAAGAAGCCAGGCAAGATGCGCTGGAACTACGAGGAGCCGGAGCGCAAGCTGTTCGTCTCGGACGGCAGCACGATGTACTCCTACGTTCCCGCCGACAGACAGGTCATCATCAACCAGGTGCCCTCCGACGATCGGGCGGGTGCGCCGGTGCTGTTCCTTGCCGGCAAGGGCCACCTGACCCGCGACTTCGCCGTGACCTACGCCGAGGGCTTGCGCGACGACGGACCGGGCACCCTGGCGCTGGAACTGACGCCGCTGGTGGCTGAGCCTGACTACGAGTCGATCGTCCTCGTCGTGGACGAGGCGTCTCTGCAGATTCGACAGCTCGTGACGATTGATCCGCAAGGCGGCACGTCCAGCCTGACGTTCGACGAGATTCGAGAAAATCTCGGAATCGCGGAATCCTCGTTTGCCTTCACGGTACCCAGGGGAGTGGATGTCATCAGTAGCGATCAGGCCTCCCGCTGATCGACGGCCATCGCTCAGGTCCCGCCTGCGTATGGCCGTCGTGGTCGCCGTGCTCGCGATGGTGGCGAGCGGGTGCGCGCTCGCGACGGCAAAGCGTGCCGGGCACCAGGCGGAGCAGCGCCAGGACTACGACCGGGCGGTTCTCGAGTACACCAAGGCGCTGAGGCTGGCCCCGAACGACCAGGATGCCCGGGCTGGGCTCACGCGCGCGAAGGTGCGGGCGGCACAGGATCACCACACGCGCGGTCGTCGGCAGGTGGGGCTCGGGAACTACGAGGAGGCGCTCCTCGAGTTCCAGATCGCCGCCGAGCTGAACCCGGCGAGTCGGGACATCGACGACGCGTTGCGCGACACGCAGACGCGACTGCGGACGGAGATGGTGCTGCGGCGCGAGGGTGAAACCGAGCTAGAGACGCTGATCAACAACTCGCGCACCGTCGACACGGCAGGCCTGGACCTCCCCGGCGCGACTGCCCTGCCCGACTCGCTCGTCTTCCGTGACGCTGGCAGCCGCGACGTCTTCGTGTCCCTCGGCCGCTTTGCCGGAATCAACGTGATCTTCGATCCGGCGTTCCGCGACACGACCGTCTCAGTGGATCTACGTGACACGACACTCGAGGCCGCGCTGGAGGCCGTGGCGGCCAGTACGCAGAACTTCGTGCGCTCGACCGGACCGGGGACGATCACCGTCATTCCCAACACGCCGGCGAAGCGCCGCGAGTACGAGCGTGAGGTCGTCCGCACGTTCTACCTGAGCAACGTCGACCTCCAGGAGGCAATCGACCTGCTCCGGATCGTGATCGATGCGCGCCGCGTCGCGCCGATCAGTGCCACGAACGCGATCACGATCAAGGACACGCCCGAGAAGGTCGACGCCGCCGCGCGCGTCCTGAAGGCGATCGACAAGGCGCGCGCCGAGGTCGTCATCGACGTCGAACTACTGGAGGTCGATCGCACCGAGCTGCTGGAGTACGGGTTGCAGTTCACGTCGCCAGGGGCCGACGGGATCGAGGGCCAGCTGGACGTGAACCGGCAGGGGTTGACGCTCAGCGACGTGACCAGCCTGACCCAGTCGGGCATCTTCGTCACGAACGTGCCAGGCCTCTTCTACCGGCTGCTCAAGAATGACGCGAACACGCGAACGCTCGCCAATCCGCACCTGCGGACATCGGAGGGCGTACCGGCACAAGCACGCTTCGGCGAGCGCGTGCCGGTGCCCGTGACCACGTTCGCGCCCATCGCGACAGGAGGCGTCGCGCAGCAGCCGATCACGTCGTTCAACTACGAGAACATCGGCGTCAACATCGACATCACGCCGCGAACCCATCACGACGGCGACGTCTCGCTGGCCCTCAGGATCGAGATCAGCAACATCTCGGGCGTGGGGTTCGGGAACCTGCCGACGTTCGGGAACCGTTCGATCGACACGACGATCCGGCTGCACGACGGCGAGACGAACATGCTCGCCGGCCTCATTCGAGACGACGAACGCGACGTGCTGGCCGGCATTCCTGGCCTGAGCGACGTGCCGGTGCTCGGTCGACTGTTCGCGCGCACCCGCAGGGAGTCTCAGCAGACGGATATCGTCCTCCTGCTGACGCCCCGTATCATCCGCGTCCTGGAGTTGAGCGAGGACGACCTGCAGCCTTTTCAGCTGGACGGCGGAGTCGGCTCGCCAACCCTGAATCTGCCGATCATCCAACGGCCCGCGCGGGACGGCGAGCAGGTGGAGCCGGACGAACAGGACCAGCCGCTGGTCCAGCCGCAGGACGAGCCGCCACCTCCACCGGCCGGTCCGTTCGGTTTCCCGCGCCCGCAGCTCCCACCCCGCGAGTTCGCCGAGCCGCCCGAGTCCTGAGCAGCCCGGCGAGAGTCTCCGGGCTCCGTTTCGCCGTTCTGCATTCTGCATTCCGCGTTCCGCGTTCTACATTCTGCATTCCGCGCTCTCCGTTCGCTCTTCGTACTCGTACGTCGAAAAACCGCCGGCAGAGGGTTGTGAAACCGCTTCTGGAGTCGATGCACGCCACATCGCTGCGGACGAATAGCGAGAATGCAGAATGTAGAACAAGGGAATGCAGAATGCAGAATGCAGAATGGAGAAAGCTCGCCCTAGTCCGCCTTGACCAGCTCCACCTGTGCACCGAGGGCCTGCAGCCTCGGCACGAGCTGCGAGTAGCCGCGCTCCACCGTCTCCAGTGCCGCCACGTGGCTCTCGCCGTCGGCCGTGAGCGCGGCCGCGATCAGCGCCATTCCCGACCGCAGGTCGCGGCTGTCCAGGCTCCGGCCGCGCAGGCGGCGAGGGCCCCGGACGATGATCCGATGTGGATCGCAGAGAAACAGGTCGGCGCCCATACTACTCAGCTGCTCCAGGGCGAACAGGCGCAGCTCGTACATCCAATCGTGCATCAGCGTCTGGCCATCTGCCTGGGTTGCGAGGACGGTCATCAGGCTGACCATGTCGCTCGGGAAGCCGGGCCACAGGCCAGTCGTGATGCGGCCGGTGGCAACCGGGGTCGACTCGTGTATACGGAACATCTGGTCGTCCACCGTGCACGTCACTCCCATGCGTTGGAGCGGCGCCGCCACCACCTCGATGTCCTCGGCCCGCGCCCCGCCGATCTCGATGGCCCCACCGGTCACGGCGGCGACCACCGCCCAGCTGCCGGCCTCGACGTAGTCACCGTACAGTCGATGCTCAGCGCCGCCGAGGCGCGCGCCCCCCTCGACCACGATCGTGGCGGTGCCGGCTCCGGCGATCGACACGCCGAGCTGGGTGAGGAATTCGCAGAGCTCGACCACGTGAGGCTCGGTGGCCGCATGCCGGATGCGGGTCGTGCCGGGCGCTGCGGCGGCGGCGAGGAGCGCCGTCTCGGTGCCGGTGACCGACGCCTCCTGCAGGTACATCGACACGGGCTGGAGGCCGTCGGGCACTTCGAGGGCATAGCCGGACCCTGCGACCGCCCGCGCCCCCATGGCGAACAGCGCGTCGAGGTGGGTCGTGATGGTGCGACGCGCCGGAAAGTCGCCACCGGGCTCGCCCAGTTGCGCGCTCCCGCGGCGCGCGAGCAACGGCCCGAACAGCAGCACGGACCCTCGGAGCCGACCCACAAGGGCCGGGTCGGGCTCGTCTGTCGTCACGGTATTACATCGGATCTCGAGCCGCGAGGTGCCGGCACCGCGGACCTCGGCCCCGACGCTGGTCAGCAGGTCGGCCATCACCGCGACGTCTCGGATGCGCGGCATGTTCGAGAGGACGCACGGCTGGTCGGTCAGGAGACAGGCGGCCAGGAGGGGCAACGCGGCGTTCTTGTTGCCTTCGACGTCGACGCGGCCGGCCAGCCGGCGGCCACCCTCGATGCGGAGCGTGGCCACCGTTACGCGCCTCCCGTAGGCGCCGGGCCGCGCGTGCGCCGCTCGGCCCGACAGACTCTCTCAGAACTCTCCGACATAGACGATTTCCTCCCGCAGGACGACGCCGAAACGCCGCTCGACCTCGTCCCGGCACAATCGCACGAGGTCTCGAATGTCTCCGGCCGTCGCGGTGCCGGTGTTCACGATGAAGTTGCCGTGGGCTTCCGAGACACGGGCCCCACCGATCGCACGCCCCTTGAGCCCGGCGCGGTCGATCAGCGCACCCGCCGACGGAGGCACGCCGGGAGGTATCGTATCGCGTGACGGATCGGGATTGCGGAAGATACAGCCGGCGCTCGGCGAGTCGAGCGGCTGCGTCCGCTTCCGGTACGACAGCGACCGACGCGCCAGGTGGCGAAGATCGCCGGGGCTGCGTCCGGGCGTCACCCGGAATTCGGCCCAGACCAGGACCTCGTCGGTGCGCTGCAACCGGCTCTCGTCGTACCCGAACTCCATGGCCGAGGCGGGCTGCTCCAGCGATTCCCCTGTGCGGGTCACCAGACCCACCGTCGTCACCAAGTCGCCGATCAAGTGTCCTTCGAAATGCGCGTTGCCGACGATCGCGCCCCCGACCGTGCCGGGTGTACCCGCCCACGCCTCGAGCCCAGCTAGCCCGCGGCTGATCGTCCAGCGGACCAATTCATTGATCGTCACTCCGGCATCCGACCGGACGAGATCCTCGCCTCGCATCGCGAGCGCTCCGCCGCGCACTCGGACGACGAGGCCCCGGATGCCCCGGCCGCCGACCAGCACGTTGGAGCCGCCGCCGAGCATCGTGACCGGCACGTCCGATTGAGCCGCGGCGAGCATCACGGCGGCGAGCTCCTCCTGGCCTCGAACCTCGACCAGCAGATCCGCCGTGCCCCCGACCCGGAACGTCGTCATCGGGCCCAGCGGGACGTCTTGCGCCACGCGCGTGGCACCGAGCCGACGCTCCAACTCCACCCGCGGGCTCACGCTGGCGCTCCGAGGCTTGTCTCACGTGCTCGCAGCGCCGCGATCGCGGCGGGCCGGTCGCAGACGTCGAACGCGACCCAGTCGCCCGGCGCCAGCTGACCGGCGACGGGCAGGTCGGCCGTGATCACGAATGCGATCTTCGGGTAGCCGCCGGTCGTCTGGCGGTCCGCCATCAGGAGGATCGGCTGGCCGGATCCAGGCACTTGCAGCGCGCCCGGCGGGGTCGCGTCCGAGATGATGTCCGGCGACTCGACGCGCAGGGTGGGTCCTTCCAGCCGGTAGCCCATCCGGTCGGACTCGGTTGTAATCCGGTAGCGCGAGGACCGCAGCACCTCGAGTGCCTCGGGCACGAATCGATCGAGCTGCGGTCCGGGTATCACGCGCAACCTGGCGCCGCCCACGGGCAACGGCAGGGGCTCGCCGGTCGCGGGCCGCGCCCCGTGGTATGGCGCTGGGCGCGGTCCCACGGGGCCGGCCGGCACCCGGTCTCCGGCACGGAGCACGCGCCCCTCGAAACCGCCCATCCGGGAGACGAGATGCGTCGCACAGCTCCCGAGCACCGGCGGAACCGCAATACCTCCTCTGATAGCGAGATAGGCCCTGGCCCCGCGGCGTCGCGAACCGAACCGAAGCCGCGAACCGGCAGCCACGGCGTGGGCCACGCCGGACGCCATCTCTCCCTCGGTGGAATCGATGGCGAAGTCGGCTCCCGCGATCGCCACGACGGCCTCATCGTCGAACTCGAGCTCCGGCCCGATCAGCGTCACCTCGAGCGACGCGGCAGCGTCGGCATTGCCGACCAGGCGATTCGCAAGCCGGTGCGAGTACCAGTCCATCGGGCCCGAGACCGGGACGCCAAGCGACTGGAACCCCCATCGACCGCCATCCTGCACGCTGGTCATGATGCCGGGCCGCAGGACGCGGAAGGTCATGTCGACGCCTCGCCCTGCCGGGTCGCTGCCGCTTCCGCCGAGACCGGGACGAACCGAACGCGGTCGCCGGGGCGAAGCAGGAAGGGGTCGCGGCGCGTGAGGTCGAACGGTCGTATGGTGGTGCGTCCGATGAGCCGCCAGCCGCCCGGCGCATCGCTCGGATAGATGCCGGTCTGGTGCCCGGCGATGCCGACCGACCCGGCGGGCACGCGAACCCTCGGTGTGGCACGCCGCGGCATCGCGATCTGTGGCTCGACAGAGGCGAGGTAGCTGAAGCCAGGGACGAACCCGAGCATGTAGACGCGATACACCGCCCCTGCGTGCAAACGCACCACCTCGTCCGGCGCGCACCCGGCGAACACGGCCACATCTTCGAGATCCGGTCCGAGCGGTCCGCCATAGCACACCGGGATCTCGACGATCGGGCCCGTGGAGTCCGTCTCGGCCGGCACCCGGTCGACGAGGGCCTCCACGTCGCGTGCCAGACGGTCTGGATCCGTGCCGAGCGGGTCGAAACACACGGCCACGGCTCGATAGGTCACGATGACGTCACGGACACCGTGGAGCCGAGCCGCCTCCAGCCGGCTGGCCAGACCGATCGCCCTGGCGTTGACTGCCGGATCGATGCGGTTCGCGAATTCGACGACAAGCGCGGAATCGCCGGCCAGCGTCAGGCGGCACGCTCGCTCGGTCGAATCCGGCACCTCGCAGCTGGCGTCCACGCTTGGCCGCTTCACTCTGGACCAGCCTGCTCAACATCGACCGTCGACAGTGCCGAGAGCAGCTTCCCATGAATGCCGCCGAACGCACCGTTGGACATGATGACCGCGAGATCGCCCGGCGCGCGCTCGCGAACGATCGTCGCGACGATGTCGTCGACTGACGGGATGTGTCGGGCCCGCGTACCGCGAGCGCCAATGTCCTCGACCAGACGCTCGGGCGACAGACGCTCGGCCGCAGGCAAGCTCGCTCGGTACACGGCGGCGATGATCGCCTCGTCGGCGTCGACGAACGCATCGGCGAACTCGTCCTGCACGCGCGCGCGACAAGCCGTCGCAGACCTCGGCTCGAACACGGCCCAGACCCGACGCTGGGGATACGCGCGTCGAACCGCCGCGAGCGTTCGGGCCACGGCCGTTGGATGATGGGCAAAGTCGTCGAACACCGTGACGTCCGCCGCACGTCCACGCCGCTCGAGCCGACGCCGGATCCCACTGAAGCGTTGCAGGCCCTCCGCCATCGTCACGGCGTCGAGCCCGACGGCACTCCCCGCCGCGATGGCTCCGAGGGCGTTCAGGACATTGTGCTCGCCGAGCAGGGGCATCTGGAACGCGCCGAACCGCTCGGTGCCGCGACGCACACGAAACGTCGTCCCGTCCGGCGTGACCTCCAGCCCGTACGCCTGCCAATCGGCATCGTCGGACAGCCCGAAGGTCTCTACCGGGCAGTGCGCCCAGACCCCCAAGGCGGCCGCCTCGGGACTGTCGCGACCAAGCAGCAGCAGGCCTCGCCGCGGAATCAGGTTCACGAGTCGGCGGAACGCCACGCGAATCTCATCGAGCGTATCGTAGATGTCGGCATGATCGAATTCGAGGTTGCCGACCACGGCGATGTCCGGCAGGTACTTCAGGAACTTGGCCGTCTTGTCGAAGAACGCGCTGTCATACTCGTCCCCCTCGATGACGAAATCTCGGCCTCGACCGATGCGGTAGGACGTCCCGAAATTCTCGGCCACGCCCCCGATGAACACCGTCGGGTCCACGCCCGCATGCGTGAGGAGCCACCCTGCGAGCGCCGTGCCCGTCGTCTTGCCGTGGGTGCCGGTGACGACGACCGATCGAGCGGCCCACAGGAACTGATCGCGAAGCGCGTCAGGCAGCGAGCAATAGCGAAACTTCCGATCCAGTACCTCCTCGACTTCCGGATTGCCGCGTGAGATGGCGTTCCCGATGACGACCAGGTCGATCTCCTCTGAGATGTGTTCGGCCGCGTAGCCCTCCTGCACGGTGATGCCTTCGGCGGCCAGCATATCGCTCATCGGCGGATACACGTTTTTGTCGGATCCGCGGACGTCGTGGCCCTTCCGCTTCAGGAGCGCCGCCAGCGTCGCCATGGCCGTGCCGCCGATGCCGATCAGGTGAACCCGCATCACTCGACCGCGGCCTCCTCGATGATGAGCCTCGGTGAACCCGCCGTCGCGACCCGGGCCCGGACGCCGAACGGCAGGGTCAGGGCGGGCTCGCTCGTGTGTCCGGAGGGGAGGCCGAACAGGACGGGACCCGGGAACCCCGCCATCAGATCGGCGACGATCGATCGGACCGTTGGATGTCCGCCGGGCTCGTCGCAGCCCGGCAGCTCACCGAAGACGACACCAGACGCACGGGCCAGCAGCCCGCTGAGCCGAAGCTGCGTCAGCATGCGGTCGACCCGGTACGGTCGCTCGTTCACCTCATCGAGGAACAGAATGAATCCGGCCGGCGGATCGAATGCGAATGGCGTCGCGAGCGACGCAAGCAGCTGCGTCAGTGTGCCCCCGAGCAGGAGGCCGGTCGCCTCGCCGCCGCGCAGGCTCTCGAGACGCTCCCCGCCCAGCTCACCAAGCGGCTCGGCGCGCATGAGACCGCCGACCAGCGACGCCTCGTCGTAGGCATCGGCTCCGCGGCCGAAGCCGCCGGCCACCATCGGACCATGAAAGGCGACGAGGCCACAGCCGGTCGTCAGGTAGACCAGGAGCGACGTGAGGTCGCTCGCACCGACGAAGATCGTGCGCGCGTCGCGCGCGTCGTGTCGATCGAGTAGCGGTAACAGCTGCACGCTGCCGTACCCGCCGCGGGCTGCGATGATGGCGCCGGTGTCCGAGGTGCTCCAGGCGTCATGGAGCGCCTGCGCGCGCGTGGCCGGATCCCCTGCCACGTAGCCCTGCCGCTCGAAGACACGTTCGTCGTAGGACGGCTCGAAACCGAGGCGACGAATCTCGTCCACGCCTCGGTCGAACGCGGCACGGTCGAAGGGGCTGGCCGGCGCGACGATCGCGATGCGGTCGCCCAGCCGAAGGCGCCGAGGCTTCAGCATCCGGGCCTCTTCCGCCGGAGGCACGATTGTCCGGCGCTGACGCGAGCGCTAGGCATACCGTGCCATCTCTTCGGCTACCTCCTGGTGCTCCCGAATGCCGAGCACTGCATCGAACTCGCGCGCCTGACGCGGCCGTGCCGCCTCCGTCGCCAGGAACCGCTCCTTGAGCCGACGATGCCTCGCCATCGAGCGCTCAACCGCGGCGATCGACAGCTGCTCGTCCTCGACGGCATGGACCAGGCTCTCCAACGCCTCGAACTGTTTACCGTGGTCAGCGCCGCACAGCAGCAGTCCATCGCAGCCCGCAGCCACTGCCCGCACGACGGTCTCGCCCACGCCGTAGCGATTCGCGATCGCCCCCATGTCCAGATCGTCAGTGAACACGACGCCGTCGAATCCGAGCTCGTCGCGCAGCAGCTGCTGAACGACCGGTCGCGACAGGGTCGCCGGTTCGGCTTCGTCGATGGCGGGCACGAGCAGGTGCCCCATCATCACGGCAGCCACGTTGGCCTCGATGGCCGTGCGGAACGGCACCATCTCCACCGCACGCAGGCGCTCGACGTCCTGCTCGACGATCGGCAGCTCGTGGTGCGAGTCGACCGCCGTGTCACCATGGCCGGGAAAATGCTTGCCACAGGCGGCGATGCCGTTGGTCTGCAGCGTCTCGATGATGACCCGCCCGAGCCGCGCCACGACGTCGGCCTGCTCGGCGAGGGCCCGATCCCCGATTGCCGGATTGTTCGGCCTCGTGAGCACGTCGAGCACGGGTGCAAAGTCGAGGGTGACACCGACCGCCGACAGCTCGACGGCGAGCGCTCGCGCGAATCGCTCAGCCAGGCGGTCGTCGCCGCAGCGACCGAGCGTGTGCATCGGCGGCCATCGGGTGAAGGGTTCGCGTAGCCGCGCGACGCGCCCACCCTCCTGGTCGAGGCTGACCCAGGCCGGCAGGGCACGGCCCAGCTCCCGACCTATGCGCGCCACCTCGGCGACCTGCTCGGGGCTCTCGACGTTGCGGGCAAAGAGGATGATCCCGCCGAGATCGAACTCTCGGGCCAACGCCTCGATCTCGACCGGCACCGTCGGGCCATCGAAACCCGCGATGACGAGCTGGCCGATGTGCCGACGAATCTGCTGGAATGACATGACGTGGAAACCCCGCGGCGTCGAAGCAGCCATTATAATGCGCGCGTGCGGATCGACTCATCGGCGCCGACGCGAATCGACCTAGCAGGCGCCACATTCGACATCTGGCCCCTCTACCTCTATCACGACGATGCCCAGACGCTGAACGTGGCGATCAGCCTGCGCGCAGCCTGCCGCGTCAGCTCCCGGTCCGACACTCGCGTGTCGATCACCTCCAGCGACACGGGGCACAGCGTGGAGGTAGACCACTGGTCGTCGTTGCCGGACGGTCAAGCGCTGGGCCTGCTCGGACGCATCCTGCGCTTCTACCGGGTCGCGGGCCTGGATCTCGTCACCCGCTCCGACTCACCGATCGGCGCGGGTATCGCCGGATCGTCGGCGCTCGCCATCGCGGTGTGCGGTGCGCTCGAACGCTGGGTCGAGGGCCACCGGTCGGCCGACGAGCTGCTGACGGTCGCCATGAACGTCGAAGCGCAAGCCATCGGCGTGCCGACGGGCGTGCAGGATTACCGCCCGGCCCTCTACGGAGGCGTGGCGGCGGTCGAGCTCGGCGTCGACCAGATCCGGCACGTCCGCCTCGACCTCGATGTTGACGCGCTCGAACGCCGCCTCGTCGTCGCCTACACTGGCGCGTCGCGACACTCGGGTCTGAATAACTGGGAAATCACGAAACGCCACATCGACGGCGACGCCGACGTGTACGACGCATTCGAGCGGATCCGCGACGAAGCGGTGAAGGTGCGTCGCGCCCTGAGCGAGGGCGACTGGGCCGGTGTGGCGGCGGGCATCGACGCGGAATGGTCGCATCGGAAGAAGCTCGCACCGGGCGTCACGACTCCGGTCATCGACGCCCTCATCGTTCGTGCGCGTCAAGCAGGCGCGACAGCGGCCAAGGTCTGCGGAGCCGGCGGCGGCGGCTGCCTCTTCTGCCTCGCAGAGCCGGCGGCGGTGCCTGGCGTCCAGGCGACGCTGCGCGACGCGGGCGCCACGGTCCTCGACTGTCGCATCGAACGCGACGGCCTGCGAGTGGAGGTGCATGGATAACCCGACCGTCGCCCGTATCTTCAACGAGGTCGCCGCGCTGCTCGAACTCAAGGCTGCCAATCCGTTCAAGATTCGCGCCTACCGAGGCGCGGCCGAGATCATCGCCACGTCCGCCGAGCGTGTCGCCGATCTCGACGTGCGGCAGCTCATGGAACTCCCCGGCATCGGCAAGGACCTGGCCGCCAAGATTCGCGAGATCGCCGACACCGGTCGATCGAGCTACCACGCCGAGCTGCTCGAAGAGTTTCCGCCGTCCATTCTCGAGCTGCTGCGCCTGCAGGGTGTCGGTCCCAAGACGGTGGCGATGCTCTATGGCACGCTGGGGATCGCCTCGCTCGACGACCTGGCGACCGCCGCTCGCGAGGGTCGCCTGCGAGCGCTCAAGGGGATGGGCGCCAAGAAGGAAACGCTGATCCTCAAGGCGATCGAGGAGCGACAGCGCAGTGCCGGGCGGCATCTGATGCCGAAGGCCTTGGCCGTGGCCGCGGCCATGACCCGTCATCTGGACGAGCACGTCCCGGGCACGACGATCGACGTCGTCGGGAGTCTGCGTCGCGGCGGCGAGACCTGCGGCGACATCGACCTCCTGGCCCCTGGCGCCGATGCGACGGTGATGGAAGCCTTCACGGGCCACCCCCTGGTCGAGCGAGTGCTCGGACACGGGGAGACCAAGGCCAGCGTCATCGTGCAGGGAGGCTTCCAGATCGACCTGCGCGTCGTGCCGACGGAGAGCCGCGGCGCCGCCCAGCAGTACTTCACGGGCTCGAAGCCGCACAACATCGCGCTCCGGGATCGCGCGCTCCAGCGGGGCCTGAAGCTCAACGAGTACGGACTGTTCCGCAACGACACCGATGAGCGAATCGCCGGAGACACCGAGGCGGGTATCTACGAAGCCCTCGGGCTCGCCTACATTCCACCCGAGCTCCGGGAGCACCGCGGTGAGGTCGCCGCAGCGGAGGCCGGAACGCTCCCCACGCTCATCGAGCGCTCCGATCTGCGGGGGGATCTGCACGCCCACACCGTCGCCACTGATGGACGTGACGACATCGAGAGCATGGCCCTGGCCGCCAGAGCGGCCGGCCTCCGCTACCTCGCCATCACCGACCACAGCAAGGCACTCGCGATGGCCAACGGGCTGGACGAACACCGAGCCCTCGCGCACGCGGAAACGATCCGCGAGATCGGTGCTCGACTCGAAGGCTTTTCGCTCCTCGCGGGGATCGAGTGCGACATTCGTGCCGATGGGACGCTCGACCTCGCCGACGATTGCCTGGCCCAGCTCGACGTGGTCGTTGCGTCCGTCCACTCGCGACTCGACCTGGAGGAGTCGGCGATGACCGACCGGCTGCTGGCTGCGATGGAGTCGCCGTACGTCGACGTCATCGGACACCCGACCGGCCGACTGTTGCTACGTCGGCAGCCGTCGCGGCTGCATCTCGACACCGTGCTCGACGCAGCCGCGCGGCACGGTGTCGCTCTCGAGATCAACAGTCAGATGCATCGACTGGACCTCAACGACAGCCACGCCCGACTCGCTCACGAGCGAGGCGTATCCCTCGTCATCGGGTCCGATTCGCATTCGGTGTCCGGGTTCGAAGCGCTGCAGTGGGGCGTCCTGGTGGCGCGTCGCGCCTGGCTCGGAAAGGCCGACATCCTGAATACGATGCCGCTCCAGAAGATGAAACGTGCGCTGCGCCGCAATCGACGGGGCCGGGGCGCCACGACGTAACGTCGAGCGATCGCCGGCTTCAGCGCTTCGTTTTCTTCTTCGCGCGCTCGGAGCCGCCAGCAGCTTTGCGCCGCGGAGCCTTCGCCGCTCGCGCCCACTCCGAACGCATCTGCGATAGCCCGTCCATGTAAACGGCGACTCGCTCACGCTCCGCATCCGTCGTCATCTCTTTGAAGAGTTCGATCGCACGCGCGAGGTCCCGCTGCACCGTGCCCGCAGTGGTCTCGAAGTACAAACGACGAATCGTCGCCACGCGGTCCATCACGTGCTCCGTCGCCCCTCGTCCACGATCGTCCGACGACGCGCGGCGGCGCGAACCGGATCCGGCACGTTCCGATCGATGGCGAGCATCTTGACCTCGCGGGTCTTCAAGTGCGGAATCAGGCGGAGCGAGACCGAGATAGGGGTTCGCGGGTTTCTCACCAGCCCCGAGAGCACCGCGTAGCTTCTCAGCCATGCCCGGTTGTTACCGATGAGCCTGAGAATCTCCTCCGAAATATCCGACATGCGGACGAAGCTCTCGACCTCTGGCTCGGACAGCTTCGGGCTGCTGAGCACAGCGACGGCGACCACGCGCACGCGGTCCCGAATCAGTTTCGCCCGGTCGTGGCGCCCGCCCCGAATCGCCAGCTTGAGACGGTCCATCACGGGAGACGACGTCGGCGCCGTCGCGGCCAACTCGGAATCGGACGAGGGGCCACTGTCGAACTCGCCGGAGCCGTCCGGCGTGGGCGTGGACACGACTCGCTCGATGCCGCGGGAGGCCGCGAACACTCGTAGCTCGTCCGTGGCATCCGGACTCGACAGCGCCTCGCCCACCACCTCGGTCGGCATGGCGGCCAGGGTCGCGATGGCCCGTGCGCGAACCTCGGCGTCCGGATCGGTCGCCAGCAACATCAGGAGGACGAGTTGGTCGAGACCGGGAATGGGAAGTGAGGCGGAGGCTGCCTCCAGCCGAAGCTCGCGATCGACCTCGCCTCGACGAAATTGCTCGAGAAGCGGTGTCGAGTATCCGGGACTCATCGCGAGGGCGGGGCTGGCAGAGCGAGCCTACCGCTCGAGGTAAGTCTCGTAGTTGGCCAGACCGATCCGCGCGGTGACCACCTGACCCGGAGTCCCGAGCGACCGGCCGGGCACGTTGTTGATCGTGTAGGCGAAGCTCCCCGCGTCACCGATTTGCATCACGATCTCGTCGTGCACTTCCTCGACGATCTCGTCGCCCACGTCAAGGACCCGCGCGAACGACTGCCGTCCGTCGGTCACCACCGAGACCCAGCAGGCACCCGTGACACTGATGGCGATGCGAAGGACGTCCGGAATGGCGGCAGGGTCCTCCGTCCCGGCAACCGGGTCGCTCTCTCCGCTCTCTCCCGCCGGCGCCGTGCGGGCGGACACCGTCCGGCCCCCGGCATCCGATGCGGAGCCCGACTCGCCGGCACCGGCCCCCCCCGCGGCAACGCCCCGCGCGGTCATCCCTTCCGCCTCGGCCGGTGACGGTGGTGCCGCGTCCGCGGCAGGATCCGGGGCGAAGCCGCCCAGGGTGAAGTAGAGGATGAGCGCCACCAGCGGCAGGCTAATACCGACGAGTTTGATCGCGGTGCCGGCGACCTGCCGTTGGTTCTCGAGGTCCTCCGCCTCCTGGAACTCTCGGGTGTGTCGCGTGCTGTGCCCGGCGTCCTGGGTCGGGTATCGCTCGATGAACTCCTGGACTGTGCGCTCCGGGTCGAGTCCGACTTCGCTCGCGTACGACCGCACGAACGCCCGTGAGAAGATCCCGCCGGGCAGCCGGGACACGTTGTTGCGCTCGAGGGCCTCGAGGGCCGTCACGGATATCTTGGTCGTGACGGCGATGTGCCTGAGCGAGACCCCGCGACGCTCCCTGGCCTGGCGGAGCATGTCGCCAAAATTCTGCGATGCCGCGACCTCGGGCTTCGGGTCCTCGGTCTGGTCGGTGCGATCCAGCAAACCGTCGTCCCTCAACTCCACGTGCCAGCTCCAGACCGCATCGGCTCCCGCTCGTAGGCTCGCCGGGCCAAGGCGACCGCCGCCGAGACCGACCGAGGCATCTCGGCGTCAGGATCCCGGCCCGCAAAGAAGTCGATGGCGGCGAAACCTGCGGCGCCCGTGCCGACCACGGCCGGCAGTGTCCGAGCGCCTATGCCTCCGATGCCCAGTACCGGGATCCGAACCGCCCGTGCGACGCGGTCTAGTTCATCGGCGCCGGCGCACACGTGACCAGGCGGCTTCGACGCCGTGGGAAACACGGTTCCGAACATCAGGTAGTCGATAGACGAAGCAGCCTCCATGTCCAACGCCTCTTGCCGATCGTGCACCGAGCGCCCGACCAAGAATCCCGCAGGCACCAGCGAGCGTACCCGGGCCGGATCGAGGGAGTCGCCTCGCAAATGCACACCGTCCGCCGCGACCGCAAGAGCCACATCGAGCCGATCGTTCACGACGACTCGTGTCCGGCTTCCTCGTGCGACCTGGAGGCATCGCCCGACCAACTCGGCCAACGCCGCCGGCGGCAACGAGCCCTCCCTCACCTGGACGAGGTCGACGCCGGAGCGGGCCGCCTCCCCCACTTGCGCCACGACCGCGTCGCTCATCGCCGACTCTGACCCGGCAGCCAGACGCGTCCGATCAGTCACCAGGCAGAGAATCCCGCGCCCCTGCTCCGACGTCCTCACGCGTCACCCGACGCACCGGGTGTCGACACGCTCGATGACGACAAAGGCGACGCCCCACGCCCGATCGGGCGGGCATCGTCGGAGCGCGGCGCCTCGGGGCGAGCGGCCGACACGTGTCTCGACTCCCCGACCGACAGACCCAGCACCATGGCCGCCAGATCGAGCAGGCCGGCAGAGACGTCCACCACGCCCAGCCCGGAGACCGCGCCTCGGACGAAGTAATTCGTCAGCGGCGCTTCGAGGACCGGAAACCACTCGAAAAAAAGGTTCCGCTCCCAGAATACGGACCATGGCACGACCATCAGAACGACACCGGTCTCCAACATCAGGATGATGAGGAGAAGCCGGCCGAACCAACCGCCCGTCACGTCGTTACGCAGCCACACCGCTTCATTACCACGATCGGCCCGACCATACAGGGAAGAGGCGGTCGCCGGAGCACTGCTCCGAATCGGCCGTCCCCGGGAACCGGACCGGAACCCTGAGAATCTGGCACATCGTACAGCACCGGCGCCCAAGCGTCCACCGTGCTGGCCGCCGGGGCGCGGGGCCTCGAGGGCGGCTTTCGGACCCGGGCCCGCGGGATCGGGGCGTCGGGCTGTCAGCCGGACGCCGTCGGCTGTCGACTCGGTACGCGGGCTTGACGAAACTCCACCGCCAGGGCCAAGGACCAACGACGAGAGGCTGAGCACGTCCCATGCCCATCACCGGTCGTTGAACAACGACGCCGGACGAAACGAGCGGCGATGGGCCGCCGAGTAGCCGTGACGGGCGAGGGTCTCGAGATGGACCGCCGTGGCATACCCCTTGTGCCGGTCGAAGCCGTAGCGACCGTCCTCTTCGTGCAACTGCACCATCAGGGCGTCGCGACGGACCTTGGCGACGATCGACGCGGCCGCGATCGCGGCGCAGCAACGGTCTCCGCCGACAACGCTGCGCTGGGGCATCTCGAGCTCGGGGATCCGAAAGGCGTCCACGAGAACGAGATCGGGGCGAGTCGCCAAGCGGGTCACGGCCACATACATCGCCAGTAGCGAGGCGCGATGAATGTTGATCCGATCGATCTCGTCTGGTTCGATGGCGGCGACGCTCCAAGCGGTCGCCCGGGTGATGATGCGGGCGTGGAGCAACTCGCGGCTGGCTGCCGAGAGCTGCTTCGAGTCCCTCAGGCCCGGGATGTGTCGATCTGCATCGAGCACGACCGCGGCGGCGACGACCGGACCGGCGAGGCAGCCACGACCGACCTCGTCGACGCCAGCGATGCGCGCGAAGCCGACTCGACGCATCGCATTCTCCAGGGCCCGGGTGGCACGGCGGCGCTTCATGCCCACCGTCCCCTGGGTGCCCGGGGTGCCCGGAAGTGTCCCACGCGGAGGTGGAACCGTGGCTCGCGCGCCGCCCGATGTGGCATCGCGCTCGGACTCGGGTCTGTCGGCTAGGCGGACCGGCGCTGCTCTCGCAGCCGCGCAGCCTTCCCGCGCAGATTCCGGAGGAAATAGAGCTTCGCGCGGCGCACCCGGCCGACTCGCACGACGTCGATCTTGTCGATGTTCGGCGAGTGCAGCGGGAAGATGCGCTCGACCCCCTGGCCGAACGACACCTTGCGGACCGTGAACGACGCGCGGCTGCCTCCACGGCGAAGCCCGACGATCACGCCTTCGAAAATCTGGATCCGCTGCTTGTCGCCTTCTCGCACCTTGACGTGCACGCGCACGGTTTGTCCGGACTTGAGGTCGGGACGATCGACGAGCTGCGGACGCTCGATTTCGTCAATGACGTTCGACATGAGCTATGGTCCCCTTCTCCTGCTCTTCAATCAACTCGCGGAGCACGTCGTGCTCGTCACGATCCAGCCGCGCCGTCGCCAACAGCTCGGGACGACGCTCGATAGTTCGTCGCAGAGCCGCCCGGGCGCGCCAACGGCGAATCTCGCCGTGATGCCCCGACTGCAACACCGATGGCACCGCCAGGCCCTCGAACTCGGCGGGGCGCGTGTAGTGCGGACACGCCAGCAGGCCTCGCGCGAACGAGTCCTGGGCGACCGATTGGGCATCGCCCACTGCACCCGGCAGCAAGCGCGTCACGGCATCGAGCAACACGAGCGCCGGGAGTTCCCCTCCGGTCAGCACGTAGTCCCCGATGGACAACTCCTCGGTCACGACGCGTTCGCGGACCCGCTCGTCGACACCCTCGTATCGGCCGCAGAGCACGACGATGTGCGACAGATCGGCCAGTCGACGCGCTTCAATATCGGTGAACCGTCGGCCCTGCGGCGAGACCAGAATGACCGTCGACGGCTCGCCCCGATCGCGTCGGATCGAGTCGACGGCCCGAAAGATCGGTTCGGGCTTCAAGACCATCCCCGGCCCGCCGCCGTACGGCTCGTCATCCACGACGCGGTGCCGGTCGTCGGTGAAGTCACGCAAGTCATGCACCCTGAGGTCAACCAAACCACGATCGATGGCCCGACCGACGATTCCCTCCCGGGGGACGGCTTCCACCAGACGCGGGAAGATGGTGACGACTTCGAACAGCACTACCGGATCTCCAGCGGCACCGACGCCGCTGGCCGCGCGGTGCCTGGGGCGTTCACGTCGAGCAGACCGTCCGGCGGGTCAACGACGATTTCCCGGGCGACCGTGTCGATTCGCACGCACAGGTCGTCGACGAGCGGGACCAGCGCCTCGTCGCCGTCTCGGTCCACGACCAGCCAGCTCTGCGCCAGCGATCCGTCGACTCGCACCACGCCCCCGACGGTCTGACCGGCCACCGTACTGACGCGACAACCGATCAGATCGTGGTGGTAGAAGCTGCCCGACGGTAACTCGACCAGCGCATCCTCCGGCACTCGCAACTCGGCTCCGCGCAGCGCCTCGGCTCCGTCGACGGTGTCGACATCCTCGAACCCGACCACCGGGCGATCCCGCTGCAACCGCATGGACGCCACGACGAGCGAATCGACGCGGCCGCCTCGCTTCAGGCGTATGATCTGGCCGACGGCGAACCGCGCCTCGGGAAAGTCCGTCTCGGGATTGATGACCACCTGGCCTCGAATGCCGTGAGGCCGCGCCACGCTCCCGACCGTCGCCATTGCGTCCCAGGTCTCACTCACCGTTCGTGCTCCAGGGGACGGTCGCGAAACTCGACCGTGACCTCCGCGCCGTCTCGCTCGGCGACCGCGCTGGCCAGGGCCCTGATGGCGTTGGCGGTTCGCCCCTGGCGACCGATCACGCGACCCAGCTCGCCGGGTGCGGTGTGCAACTCGATCAGCGTGCCGCCTCGATGCGTCGTCTCGCTTACGCTCACCTGGTCTGGCTGAATCGCAAGCGCTCGTGCGACGACCTCCACGACGTCCCGTACGCAGCTCACTCGGCCGGCGCCTCGGGGCTCGCCTCCGGCTCTGACACCTCCGGCGCCTCGGCCGCGACGTTGGCGGGGGGCGCAGCCTCGGCCGCCGCCGCCGCGGCTAGCACCGGCGCGGGCACATCTGCAGTAACCGGCTCCTCCCCTTCGGGGTGCCGGGCCACGAGCGTGCGGACGGTGTCTGACGGCTGGGCGCCCTTGCCGACCCAGTGCCCCAACCGCGCATGGTCGATTCGAATCGTTTCGGGACGCGTTCTCGGATCGTAGTGCCCGAGGATCTCGACCGCTCGACTGTCGCGCGGGGCGCGTGAGTCAGTCACCACAATCCGGAAGAAAGGCCGCTTCTTGGCCCCCATCCGCCTCATTCGGATTACCAGCATGTTGTCCTCTTCCCCATTACTTCGTAAGCACCTGCACGTCGCGTCACGGACACGGGACACGCGCCCCGAGCCCGAACGTCACGGGTTGATCCAATCGAGCGCCGGCGTGCGACCACGACGCTTCTTGCCGCCACGTCGCGTGCCGCCGGACCCGGCCAACGCCTTCAACATCTTCCGCATCTGCGCGAACTGCTTGAGCAGTCGGTTAACCTCCTCGACCGAGGTCCCGCTGCCTCGCGCGATCCGCTGCCGCCGGCTGCCGTTGATGATCTGCGCCCGGCGGCGCTCCTGCGTCGTCATCGAGTCAATGATGGCGCCGAGCCGAGTGATCTGCGCCTCGTCGACGCCGTTCGGTAGGCCCTTCATGGCCCCGAGCCCCGGGATCATGCCCAGCACCTGGTCGAGCGGCCCGAGCCGCGTCAGCGCACGCAGCTGATCCCGAAAATCCCCTAGCGAGAACTCCTGTCGGCGAATCTTGGCTTCGAGCTGTGTCGCCTCGTCCCGGGTGATCGCCTGCTCCGCCTTCTCGATCAGCGACAGCACGTCGCCCATGCCGAGGATTCTCGAGACGACGCGCTCGGCGTGAAACGGCTGGAGATCGCCGAGGCCCTCTCCGCTCCCGACGAACGCGATCGGTACACCCACGACCGACACGACCGAGAGCGCTGCTCCGCCACGCGCGTCACCGTCCATCTTCGACAGGACCACGCCGGTCACGCCGATGCGATGATTGAATTCGCCCGCGCTCTTGATGGCGTCCTGACCGGTCATCGCATCGGCGACATACAGCCGATCGGTCGGGGCGACGGCGCGATCGATCGCCTCCAGCTCCCGCATCAACTCGTCGTCGACATGCAGGCGCCCAGCCGTGTCGACGATGACCGTGTCGAACCCGAGCTGCTTCGCCTCCGCGAGCGCCCGCTCGGCCCGGTCGACGGGCTCCGTGAGGTCCTCCAGATCGAGCACGCGCAACCCTGCCTGCTCGGCCAGGATACTCAGCTGCCGAATCGCGCCGGGACGCCGCACATCGGTCGAGACCAGCAGCGGGTGGTGTCCCTGGGTCGTCAGCCATCGGCCGAGCTTGGCGGCGGTCGTCGTCTTGCCCGAACCCTGCAGTCCAAGCAGCAGGACGACCCGCGGCGGCGACTCCACCGTCGGCGTCAAACCTCCCGCCGCCTCGCCGAAGAGCGCCATCATCTCGTCGCGAACGATCCGGATGACGTGCTGGTCAGGCGTGAGGCTCCGCATCACCTCGGCGTCCAGCGCGCGTTCGCGAACACGTTCGATGAACGCCTTGACGACCCGAAAGTTGACGTCCGCCTCGAGAAGCCCGAGACGAACCTCGCGCAGCGCAGCTTCCACGCTTGCCTCGGTGACGCGGCCAACACCACGCAGCGAACGAAACACGTCCTGAAGACGCGAGCTCAGCGATTCGAACATGACTGTCGGATGGCGCGCGGATCGGCCGTAGACGGCCGTAAGCGCCTCAAACGCAATCGCTTATGGTACAGGCAGGCGTGTCGGACTGTCAATAAAACCGGGGTCGGGGGCGAGCAGGGCACCTGGCGACGCGCTCCTCGTCACGCAGACACGATTCGGGACGTGACCCACGTGACCCACGTGACCCACTCGCCCCAGTCCCCCTACTAGCCACACTGGCCCTACTCGCCCTACGCGCCCTCCGTCAGACCGAGGACAGCTTGTGGCCCAGCTTGTCCTTTTTGGTCTTGAGATACCGTCTCGTGAATTCGGAGGCCGGCATCTCGAGCGGCAGCCATTCGGCCACCGCCAAGCCGTAGCCCTCGAGGCCGACGAGCTTGCGGGGATTGTTCGACAGGAGGCGCATGGTCCGAACGCCGAGATCCCGGAGAATCTGGACGCCGATGCCATAGTCGCGCTGGTCGGCCTTGAAGCCGAGCCGCTCGTTGGCCTCGACCGTGTCGAGCCCCTGGTCCTGGAGCTCGTAGGCTCGGATCTTGTTCGCCAGCCCGATGCCACGCCCCTCCTGGTTCAAATAGAGCAGCACGCCACGGTCCGCCTCCTCGATGCGCTGCATCGCCGCGGCGAGCTGCGCCCCGCAGTCGCACCGGGCGGAGTGGAACACGTCCCCGGTCAAACAGCGTGAGTGGACCCGCACCAGAACATCGAGGCCATCGCCGATGTCGCCGCGAACTAGGACGACGTGCGTCTGCCGATCGACCGTCCCCTCGTATGCTGTCACGCGAAACTCGCCGAACGTCGTCGGCAGTCGAGCCGTCGCCACGCGCGTGACCAACTGCTCGGTCTGCATGCGGTACTTGATCAGATCCGCGATCGTGATCATCAGCAGGCCGTGCTGCTTGGCGAAGCGCGCGAGCTGGGGCACCCGAGCCATCGAGCCGTCGTCGTTCATGATCTCGCAAATGACCGCTGCCGGGTACAGGCCAGCAATCCGCGAGAGATCGACGCCGGCTTCGGTCTGGCCTGCGCGTACGAGAACACCGCCCCGCCGGGCGCTCAGCGGAAACATGTGGCCAGGCCGCGCGAGATCGCTGGGCCGCGTTGCCGGGTCCAGGGCGGCGAGAACGGTCGCCGCGCGGTCACTCGCCGAGATGCCCGTACTGGTCTTGCCCTTCGCCTCGATCGACACGCAGAACGCCGTCCCGAAGCGCGCGGTGTTCTGCGGCACCATCGGCGGCAGATCGAGCTCCTCGAGACGTTCGGGCGTCATCGGCATGCAGATGAGGCCCCGCCCGTAGCGGGCCATGAAGTTGATCAGCTGAGGGGTGACTTTCTCGGCCGCGATCGTCAGGTCACCCTCGTTTTCGCGATCCTCGTCGTCGACGACGATGACCATCTGGCCGTCTCGTATCGCCTCGACCGCCGCCTCGATAGAGGCGAACGGCGACTTCGACCGGCTCCGCTTCCGCTTCGGCGCGACCGGTGCATCGGCCGGCACGCGCGTACGTGCTCCACGTTTCTTCTTCGTCACGATGGGGTATCCGGGTTCGACGGACCGGGCGAGAGGTCCGTGTGGGTTGACGGGTCACGCGGCACAAGTTCGGCGTGCTCCAGCATCCTGAGCACGTACTTGCCGAGCATGTCACATTCGAGGTTGACTCGCTCTCCAACGGCGAGCGACTGGAGATTCGTGTGCATCCAGGTGTGCGGAATGATCTGCACGGCGAAGCGGCACGCATCCACCTCGGCGACAGTGAGACTGATGCCGTCGACGGCCACCGACCCCTTGGAAATCAAGTAACGCGTCAGCGACGGCGGAAACGAGAACGCGAGTCGGTAGAACTCGCCCTCCGTCTGGATGGCCTCGATCACGCCCATGTCATCCACGTGGCCCTGCACGAAGTGGCCGCCCAACCTCGCATCGGCTCGGAGGGGCCGCTCCAGGTTCACCAGACCATCCACAGCGAGTCGACCGAGCGAGGACACCCGCGCCGTCTCCGGCGAGACATCGAACTCCACTCGATCGTCCGAGCGGTGCACCACGGTCAGACACACGCCATTGACGGCCACGCTGTCGCCAGGAGCGAGGGCACCGGCCAGATCGCAGCGCAGCCCGAGCCGAATGCCGGCCGGACTGGCGTCCACCTGCGTCACGGTGCCGAGCGACTCAATCAATCCGGTGAACATCGGCTTCCACGAACTCATCAGGGCCACACGCCTCGATGCGCCGGTGGTGCAGGCCGGCGAGCGCCGAGGCCGACAGCCCTATCCAGGGTACGCCGAGGGGGCCGAGGACATGCGGCGTGCGATAGATCTGGACGCGGTCGACCAGACCCGCTTCCCAGGCCGCGCGATGCAGGTCCGCCCCACCCTCGAGCAGCAACGACGAGAGGTTGCGGTCGGCCAACCGCGTCAACGCCTCGCGGATGTCGCGCCGCTTCAGTTGCTCGAGCGTCGCGCCCACGGCGACCAGCGACTCGGCGCGCGCCGGGGCGGCGGCCACTGCGGCCGCCGTCGTGACGATGACGACTGGGCCGGCATCGAGGGTCGAGAACAGCCGGGCGCTGGGCGACGTCCGGAGCCTGGTGTCGAACACCACGCGCACGATCGGCCTCGCCCGCTCGACACCCCGCGCGGTCAGCCGGGGGTTGTCGGTGAGCATCGTACCGGAACCGACGCCGATGCCGTCGACCTCGCTGCGCAGCTGATGGACGCGCTGAGTCGCCAGGTCGGAGGTGAGTCTCGTCCGCCGGCCCGGCGCGGCCGCGATGCAACCGTCGCGGCTCACGGCCACCTTCATGATGACAAACGGTCTTCGTTTGCGGATGAACGTGAAGAAGGCCGCGTTGAGCCGAGTCGCAGCCCCACGACCGACTCCCTCGACGACCTCAACGCCACGCGCTCGCAGCTGGTCCAAGCCTCGGCCCTGCATCTGCGGGTTCGGGTCCTCGACAGCCGCCACAACGCGAGCGATACCGGCCGAGACGATGCGCTCGACGCACGGACCGGTCCGTCCCGTGTGGCTGCACGGCTCGAGTGTGCAGTAGAGCGTGGCGCCGCGGGCGAGGCCACCCGCCGCGTCGAGTGCATGGATCTCCGCATGCGGCCCGCCGGCGCGTTGATGAAAGCCGCGACCGACGACCACATCGGATGGGCTGACGACGAGCGCTCCCACCATCGGGTTCGGGCTGGTCGTTCCGCGGCCCCGTCCGGCCAGATCCAGCGCCTCCTCCATGAAGCGGAGGTCCAATGGGCGAGGCGGCACGATGACCTCCGCCCGCTGGCTCGCCGGGCGCGGCTGCAGGTCGGCTACCATGTCTGCTCGAACAGGGCGTCGGCGTATTCGTCGGGCGAAAATGGAATCAGATCGTCGATCGCCTCGCCGATTCCGACAAAGCGGATCGGGAGACGCAACTCCTGCGCGATCGCCAGGGCGACTCCTCCTTTCGCCGTTCCGTCCAGCTTTGTCAGCACGATCCCGGTAACGCCCGCAGTGTCCATGAACTCGCGCGCCTGCACGAGGCCGTTCTGCCCGACCGTGGCATCGAGCGCCAGGAGCACGTCGTGCGGCGCCCCCTCGACCTCCCGCGCCGTTACCCGCGCGATCTTCTTCAGCTCATGCATCAAGTTCACACGAGTGTGCAGCCGCCCGGCCGTGTCCACGAGCACGACGTCATGTCCCCGCGCCTTGGCGGCCGAGATCGCGTCGAACACCACGGCCGCGGGATCCGCCCCTTCACGTGCCCGGACCATGTCGACGCCGGCCCGGGTCGCCCAGATCTCGAGCTGCTCGACGGCGGCCGCCCGGTAGGTGTCGGCCGCACAGATCAGCGGCGATTCTCCCGACGCCTTCAGGCGCATCGCGAGCTTCCCGACGGTCGTGGTCTTGCCGGTGCCGTTGACGCCGACGACGAGGATGATACGGGGACGATGACCGTCGGGGGCGGGACCCGGCAGCTCGCGGAGGATCGCTTTGATCTCGTCCTTGACCCGATCGCGCAGGCCGTCGACGCGCCCGGTCGACGCTCTGACGCCGGCTACGATCCGCTCGGCGGCCACGAGGCCGACATCGGCCGCGATCAGAATCTCCTCGAGCTCCTCCGCCGAGGCCGCGTCCATCGACTCGTGGACGTGCTCGGGGCCATCGACTCGCGCGGCCAGCTCGTCGAAGAGACGCACGTGCCGCTGACGCGTCCGCAGCAAGCCGTCGCGGAGCCGATCCAGAAGCCGCATCCGCCCATTGTAGCGTCGAATCCGGCGGGCACCCGGCTCACCGCGCCTCTGGCTCCTGTCGCTGCGGCCGGAGCATCAGTTCCTCGACCGCCGTCCGTGGCTGCGTGCGCCCGGCCAGCACGTCCGACATCTGGGCCGCGATCGGTAGCTCCACGCCATGCTGCGCGCCGAGCGCCAGCGCCGCGTCCGTCGTCCGAACGCCCTCGGCCACCATCTTCATGCCGGCCAGCACGTCGGCGAGCGGCCTGCCGCGGCCGAGCTCGAAACCGAGCCGGCGGTTGCGACTGAGGGCGCCGGTGCAAGTCAGGACGAGATCCCCGAGACCGCTCAAGCCCGCGAGGGTCTCCTGACGCCCCCCGACACCACAAGCCAACCGCGTGATCTCGGCGAGGCCGCGCGTGATGAGCGCCGCGAGCGCATCATGGCCCAGCTCGAGCGCGTCGTTGACGCCGGCCGCAATCGCGATGACGTTCTTCAGGGCCCCACCGATTTCAACACCGGCGACGTCGTCGGTGACGTAGAGCCGAAAGTAGCGCGCACGAAACTCCTGCTGGACGAGCGCCGCCACGTCGGCATCGCTCGACGCCACGCAGATCGCGGTCGGGAGTTCCTGGGCCACCTCGGCCGCGAAGCTCGGGCCCGACAGAACCGCTAACCGCACGGCGGGCCCCAGCTCGTCGCGCATCACCTCGGACACACGCAGCAGCGACTCGGTCTCGAGACCCTTGGTGGCACTGACCACGATGGCGTCGGACGGAATCGCGTCACGCGCCGCGCGCATCGCCGCGCGTGCCCCGTGTGACGGCACGGCCGACACGACGAAGCGGGCATCGCGGAGTGCTTCCTCGAGCGACGCGGTGGCGCGAAGCGCAGGGGGAAACGGGACGTCGGGCAGATACACCGGGTTGCCGCGCGTGCGCCGCATCGCGTCCACGAGGCTGCCGTCCCTGGCCCACAGATGCACGTCGTGTCCCGCGCGTGCCAGGTGCACCGCGAGCGTCGTGCCCCAGCTGCCGGCGCCCAGTACCGCGACGCGGGTCACCGCTGCCTCGTGATCATGGTGCGAGCCTCTCCGACCTGGTATGGCGGCTCCCTGTCGTCACGCGCGTTGGCCCACGCGCCGCTCGGTGCCCGCTTGAAGTCGTACCAGGTTCGATCGATGACGGTACACGACGAGGGCGCCTGCGAGGAAGCCCGCCCGGACGACCGTGATGTGTGCCCCGGCCACGTAGGTCGCGGGTCCGAGTAGGGTGGCGACACCCATCGAGGCGACGGATACGTAGCGTGAAGCCCCCAGCAGGGCGGCAAACAGGACGGCCAGACCGCCGGTCGCTGCCGGCGCCAGCACGGCGAACACGCCACATGTCGTCGCCACGCCCTTGCCCCCGTTAAACCTCAACCACACGGGATAGATATGGCCGACGACTGCGGCCACGCCCGCGGCCGCTCTCACGGAGGGATCGACCTGAAGCCGTTGCAGGAGCATCACGACCGCTGCGCCCTTGACGACGTCGAGGAGCGCGGCGATGACGCCGGCGAGCTTCCCGGTAGTTCGGAAGACGTTCGACGCCCCGACGTTACCGCTACCGGCGGACCGCAGGTCGATCCCGCGGCGTCGAGCCAGCAGGAACGCGAAGGGGACCGAACCCGCCAGGTAGCTCAAGACGACGACCACGATGAGCGTCATGTCCATGCTACAGCGTGCCCAGGCCGCGGGCCGGGCCCTGAGCGGCAAGCAGCGCGCGCCGGATGACGTCCAGCGCCGCCTCGGTCGTCTGACGCTTGACGAGCTGCCGCCCGCCCGGGAATCGGAGTGACGCGACACGACGGTCCGCCCGCGGTCCATCGACCGCGATTGCCACCGAGCCGACGGGCTTCTCCGGACTGCCCCCTCCGGGGCCAGCGATGCCTGTGATCCCCACGCCCAGATCGGCCCCAGTGCGCGTCCGGACGCCACTGGCCAACGCCTCGGCCACCGGCTCGCTGACAGCACCATGCGACTCGATGAGCGACGCAGGGACGCCGAGCAACTCGGACTTCGAGGCGTTGCTGTAGCTCACGACCCCGGACTCCACGTAGCGAGAACTGCCCGGCACGTCCGTGAGGCGAGAGAGCAGCAACCCGCCCGAGCACGACTCGGCCACGGCGATCCGCAAGCCGGCCGCCGTCAAGAGATCGCCGACCACCTCCTCGAGCGAACGACCGTCCGTGCTGACGACGCTATCTCCCAGCGCCGCGACGAGCTCGGCCACGGCCGCGTCCAGGATCGTGGCGCCAGTCGTGGTCGACTCCGCCCGCACCGACAGATGCAGCTCGATCTGCCCGGGTGACGCGAGAATCGTCGTGGACACCGGTGGGTCGCGATCACGCCAGCGAGCATACGCCGGCTGTGCCGCCTGCTCGACGTCCGATTCGGGTCGTCCCGTGACCTTGACGACGCGGCGACACAAGCGCTCGCCTGTCGTTCGGCTCTCCAGATGGCTCGAGATCAGCGCCTCGAGCATCGGCTGCAGCTCCCGGGGCGGTCCCGGCAGCAGCACCACGATGCCGTCGACATGCTCGATCCAGAGCCCGGGTGCGGTGCCGCGCGGATTGTCGAGCAGGTCGGCGCCCTCCGGCACCTGGGCCTGGCGCCGGTTGACCTCCGGCATCACCCAGCCGCGCGACTCGAACCGGCGACGGATCCGATCGACGATGGCCGCGTCCTCGCTGAGCGACCGACCCAGCACGGCGGCCGCCACCTCCCGTGTGAGATCGTCGTCGGTCGGACCCAGCCCACCCGTGAGGACGACGAGAGGCACGCGTCGGATTGCGTCGCGCAACGACCGCGCGATCTGGGCACGATCGTCGCCCACGACGGTCTTGCCCAGCAGCTCGATCCCGATCTCATTGAGCTGCTGGGTGATGAACAACGAATTCGTGTCCTGGCGCCAGGGCGTGAGTAGCTCGCTGCCAACTGCGATGATCTCCGCCGCGCGGATGGGCGATGTCGCCGTCACGCGAGCATCTCGGGCGCCCGCCAGACCAGCAATTGCAGCACGAGGTTGGCATACAGCCCGGCGATCACATCGTCGGTCATGATGCCCCAGCCCCGCGGCAGCCGCTCGGAGAGGCCTGCGGGAAACGGCTTGACGATGTCGAACAACCGGAAGAGCAGAAACCCGATGAGCACACCGACGGCGCCCACGGGGACGAAGGCGAGCGTGACCAGCATCCCGACCACCTCGTCGATCACCACCAAGCCGGGGTCCGTCCTTCCTGCGTGACGCTCCGCCACGCCGGCTGCCCACACGCCGAGGCCACCGAGAACGACGATCCCGACTATGAGCGGCGTGGGATCGGAGGTACGAGTGAGAACCCACCACACGGCCAGGCCCGCGACAGAACCGGCCGTACCCGGCGCGAACGGCACGAAGCCAACGTACGCGAACGACGACACCAGCACGGCGAACGGGATCATGGGATCATCACGAATCTGTCTCAATCGAGCGGAGTCGACGCGTGGTCGGCCGGACGAGGCTCACGCGTCGTGGCACCGCACGACCCTGGTGCCAGCGAATCGATCGTGCAACGCGACACCGTCCGGTCCGAGCGCGGCGGCGACGAACCCGAGTCCGACAGGCAGCGCCGAGAGCACGTAGCCGAATGTCCGGCTGACCGCCTGGCCGAAGTGGACTTGCCCATCAGCGCCCACGACCTGGATCTGGCGGGCCATCTTGCCGATCGTCTGGCCGCCGGCCACCGTGAACGCCACAACGTAGCCACCGTTGAGCAGAGCGAGGAAGCCGAGCAATGGGATCATTGGCAAGGTCAGGAGCTCGCCCAGCGGCAGATCCAGAATCCGCAAGGTGAAGTACAGCACGCCCACATCGATCGCGCCGATCAGCGCGAGGTCGATGAGGGCCGCCGTCAAGCGGTCGGTGGTCGTGGCGCGCGGGCGCAAGTCGCTCGGCCGCTCAGCGTCGGCGACCGCGGTCTCGGCCTCAGCCGTGAGCCAGTCGTCGTCCGCGACGCCCACATCGTCGACCGCCCCTTCCGGGTACGCGACGGGGGTCGGCGCCGGTAGTCGAGGCTCGGCCTGCCGCGCCCGGGCTGGCGTCGCGCGACGCACGGCCAGCGGCGGCCGGGGCACGCCCGTCGAGCGAACCAGCGGCGCATCCGCCACCGGGTCCGCGTCCAGAAACAGTGGAAGATCCGCGGCTTCGCCTCGCGTGGGGCGCCGCGACCCCGTGGTGCGTCGGGAGGTCGTTCGACGCTTGGAGCGTGACTTCGCCGGAGGGTCGGGTCGTAGCGTGAGGTCGGCCAGTGGCCCCATCGGGTCGGCCAGCAGAATCGGCAACTCCTCCGATACCGGCGCCACGGGTGACTCGACCTCGAGTGAGAACTCGTAGCCACAGTTTCGACAGCGTTCTCCGCTGTCGAATGCGATGTAGTCGCACTTCGGACACCTCATGGAACACTGGCGGCCGGTTCGACCACGGGACTCGGAACGTCGAGGGCGGTGCCAGGCTCGGCGCCGGTGAGTAGCGTCCGCTGGATCATCATTCGTAGCACGTTGGACTCCGGCTCGAGCGGATCACCCGCTGGCATCCGGTCCAGCAGCCGAAGCGCCTCGTGGAGATGTCCTCGCTGAAACATCGAGCGCGCGCGACTCAGGGCCAACTCCGCGCGGCTCGGAACCGGCAGCGGATCATCGGCCGGCAACGGCGCTGCGACGGCGGGGATCGCGGTCGGCAGGATGAACGGCTGCACGCGATCCCACGATGCCGCCGTCGCCACCACGAGCGCGCCGAGCCCGACGACGATGGCGACAGGCAGCCAGCGCTGGCGGGGTAGCGCCGGATCGCGGCGCGGTGCCGGACGGCCACGGCGCAGGCGTACTCGCCGACGCGGCGAGGCCGTCTTCCCACCCGCCGCCTCGAGTCGGTCCAGCCGCTCGAGCAAGACCTGCGCGTCCTCCGACGCCCCACCGTGGTTCACTGCCGAAGTAATCAGCCGTCTGGCCGTGACCGTTTCCCCCCGCTGGAGCGCGACCATACCGTTGTCGAGCAGCGCCTCGGACTCGCGCTGTCGCTCGGCCAGTGCGCTGCGGGCCCGATCGATGTACGCGCGAGCGCGCGCGTGATGGCGATCGAAGAACAGGACGCGGGTCCAGACATCGACCGCCTGGTCGTACTCGCCGGCCAGGTAGTGATCGAGTCCACCGAGGAGGAGCTCCTCGATCTTGTCGTCGCGTTTCGGTTCCCGCCCGTCGACGGGCTGAGAGCTACGGCCTTGGGAATCGGGCATGAATCACCCAACCGAGGGGAGATATTCGCGATTATGGGACATCGTCGGCGCATCGTCAACCGCGCGGGATGGACGATTCCGCGGCCTAACCGCGCTCCTCGTCGTCCACGGTCGCACGCTGTCCCGGACCGATCCCGAAGGCCCGCATCTTCCGGTACAAGTGGCTGCGCTCGACGCCCAGCGCCTCGGCGGTTCGGGAGATGTTCCCGCGATGGGTCGAGAGGGCTCGTAGGATGTAGTCGCGTTCGAAGTCTTCGCGCGCACGGTGGAGCGGCAGCCCGGTTGGCAGGGCGGAAGGCACACGAGCGGCGGGGCCACCATTGAGGAACGCGACGTCGTGGGCGGCGATCGTCTCGTCGGCCACCATGATCACGAGCCGCTCGACGACGTTGCGGAGCTCGCGAACGTTGCCGGGCCACTCGTAGCGGCGTAATCCGGCGAGCGCGCTCGCATCGAAGGTCTTGGGCCGGCGTCCGTACTCGTGCGCGAATTCGGCCATGAAGTGATCGGCCAGCAGCGGGAGGTCCTCGTCTCGGTCCCGGAGCGGCGGCACGAAGATCGGCACGACGTTGAGCCGGAAGTACAGGTCCTCGCGGAACCGGCCGGCCGCGATCTCGCTGAGCAAATCCTTGTTCGTGGCGGCGAGCACCCGGACGTCGACGTCCACGTGCCCCGTGCTGCCGACCGGCTCAACGACCTGCTCCTGGAGGACGCGGAGCACCTTGGCTTGCGTCTTCAGACTCATGTCGGCGATCTCGTCCAGGAAGATCGTGCCGCCATCGGCCAGCTCGAACTTCCCGCGCCGGTCGCCAACCGCGCCCGTGAATGCCCCCTTCACGTGCCCGAACAGCTCGCTCTCGATCAGCTCCTCCGGGATGGCGGCGCAATTCACCTCGACGAACGGACCCACCCTGCGGCGACTCAAGCCGTGCACGGCGCGGGCGACGAGCTCCTTGCCCGTGCCGTTCTCACCATGGATGAGCACGCGGCCATTGGTGGGTGCCGCCAGGGCGACCTGTTCCCGGAGCTGCCGCATCAGGAAGCTCTCGCCGACCATGGTGAACCGCCGGTCGACCGTCGCGCGCAGCTCCCGGTTCTCGGCCTCGAGCTGGCGCTGGCGCAACGCGTTCCGAACGACCAACACGGTCTTCTCGAGCGAGAGCGGCTTCTCGACGAAGTCGAACGCACCCATCTTGATGGCGCGCACGGCCGACTCCACGCTACCGTGCCCGGAGATCATGACGACCTGGCTGGCGACGCCCCGGTCCCGAAGGCGAGCCAGCGTGTCGAGGCCGTCCATGCCCGGCAACCAAACATCAAGCACGATGACATCGAACGCCGCTCGCGTGAGGCGCTCCACGCACGCCTCACCGCTCTCGACCGACTCGACCAGGTAGCCTTCGTCTCGGAGCACGCCGGTCAGCGCCGAGCGAACGCCGCTCTCGTCGTCGACGATCAGAATGCTGGCCTTCACGCGCCTGGATGCCTCATCACCGTCGGAGTCCTCGGTCGAGATTCAGACCGGCAGGTCGATCGTGAACCGCGTTCCGGTGGGATCGTTGTCGCCCACTTCGATGCTGCCGCCGTGCTCGGCGACGATACGTCGAACGATCGCCAGCCCGAGCCCGCTGCCACGACGCTTGGTCGAGTAGTACGGCATGAACAGCTTCTCCCTGTCGGCCGACGGGATCCCGGGGCCGTTGTCCGCGATCGTGACTTGCACGACGCCGTTCGTCGCGTCGTGCTGGGTGCGAATCTCGATCTGTCCGGCCGCCTCGGGCGTCCCTGCCGGCCGCCGCTCGCCACCCAGCGCCTCGACCGCGTTGTCGACGAGGTTGATGACCACGCGGCGCAACTGCTCGGGGTCGACACGGATGCGAGGCAGGCTCTCGGCAAACCGGCGCTCGATCCGAATGTGCCGGAAGAGGCCCGTGTAGAGGGCCAGTGTCTCGTCGAGGAGCGCATGGAGATCGGACGGCACCGTGCGCGGCGCCGGCATCCGCGCGAACTGGGCGAATTCATCGACGAGTCCCTTGAGTGAATCGACCTCGGACACGATCGTGCTGGTGCACTCCGCGACCAGGTCTTGGGTCGCTGGCGCCGCCGACGAAAAATGGCGGCGCATGCGCTCCGCGCACAGCTGGATCGGCGTCAGCGGATTCTTGATCTCGTGCGCCAGCCGGCGAGCCACGTCTCGCCAGGCCGCCACGCGCTGCGCGCGGAACAGCGGCGTGATGTCGTCGAACACCAGCACCGTTCCCTCGGAGTCCCCGTGCTGGCCGTGCAGCGTCGTCGCCGCCGCCGCCAGGTGGACCTCCCGTCCGTCGCGCGCCAGGGCGAGCTCGTGTGCGGCCTCGGCGGGTGGGCCCGAACGCACCGCTCGCAGCATACTGGCCAGCGGCTCGAGATCGTCGCGCCCGAGTACGGCGGCAGCCGGACGGCCGAGATCGGCCGGTTCGAGTTGCAGCAGGCGCACGGCGGCTGGATTGGCCGTCGTGATCCGTCCATCGGCGTCGATCGAGATCACGCCGGTCGCAATCCGCTCGAGAATGGTTTCGATGTAGCGTCGACGACCCTCGACCTCCACGTGCTGTCGCTCCAGATCGACGCGGGAGCGCTCGAGCGTCTGCTGGCTCGCCGACAGCTCGGCCGCCATCGTGTTGAATGCCTCGACCAGCGAACCGAACTCGTCGACGGTCTCTGGCTCGATCCGGTGATCGAGGCGGCCGGCCCCGATCTCGCGCGCCCCGGCCGCCAGCAACTGCACCGGTCCCGTGATCCGCTTGGCCAGATAGAGCCCCATCCAGGTAGCGCTCACCAGGATCATGAGCGTGACCATGAGGAAGAACGAAAGGTAGACACCCTCGAGCGGCCCACGCAAGACCCGAACCTGGTTGTACCCCTCGTAGGCCTCGGTGATCCGTCGAGCGTGCGTCGCCAGGTCGCCGGCCAGGTAATCACTCGCGATCACGACGCCGGTGATCGCATCGTCGCCCGCTCGGCGAATGACGGCCGCCGATCGCACGAGCTCTCCGCCGTCGGGCAGGGACTCCAGGACGCGCGTGTCCTCGCTCCCGACGCCGCGCGAGCCGCGATCCGGTCGGCCGAAGCGCGCGCGTACCCGTGCGACAGGATCGGCAGCGCCACGTCGACGACAGGCACCACCGCCGACTGCCCGTCCTCCTCCGTCACGACCCGATAGACCTCGACCATGCCGACGCGTCCTTCGCGGACCTCCGGGTCGACCAGGCGCCGCACCCGAGCCACGCTCGAGGCGGCGAGATCCAGCGGCGCGAGCACGACGGCGAGACGCTCGGCGTTGTCGCGGACGACCACCTCGCGCTCGTGGTAGTAATCGCTGGCGATCCGGTTCGCCGAGGTGAGCACCTCGTCGATCGGTGCGCTGAACCAGCGGTCTGCGCTGTTGCGGATGAGTTCACTCCCGACGAACAGGACCAGCACGGCCGGAATGAGGGTCATGCCAAGCAGCACCGCCACCAGCTTGGCCCGGAACCGGGAGAACGGCAGCCCCCGCCGACGCTCGACGACCAACTTGATGACGTTGCGCGCCAGGACGAACGCCAGCGCGACCAGCATCGTGAGATCGGCCGCCGTCAACGCGTAGAGGACGACCTCGCTCAGAAAATCGGGGGAGAGCTGCGCCGATCGGTCGGCCAGGCTGACCAGCGCCACCAGGGCCAGCAGCAGCAGGCCGATCCCGATCAGCAGCAGCCGTGGATTGTCTCGCAGCGGTCGACGGATCTCGGCCGCCGGGAGTGGCCTCGGCGAGGAGACTCCGCGGGCGGCTGACGAGACGTGGTCGATCGTGACCGACATGAGCGGGACGCGAGCGTTGTCGCTCAGACCTCCGTCCTTCCCGTTCAGGGCAGGAAGGTGAACTTCGCCACCGCGCCTGCGGCGAACCGGCCCCAGGGCCAGAAGGGCCAGAAGGGCCACGTGCGGCGCCGCTGGCTGCGCACGCGAACCCGCAGGTAATACTCGCTGTTCGGCTCGAGCGCCTCACTGCTGAAAAGCGGCAACCGCTCGAACAGCGTCATCCAGACCTTCACGTCCGCCTCGTCCTCCGTCACGCGAGCGTCCTCGACGCGGCCGTCGTGGCTGCGGGAGAGCTGATAGCGCCGCGTAAGGTTGTCGAACCGCACACTCGCCGTCACCGTCTTCGAGTCGACCGATCGGTCGAACCACACCGGCGCTTCGCGACGCAGCCCGACATCGTACGAGAAGGTCGTGGTCAGCCCGCTGCCGATCGCCTCCCGAACCTCCTCGGTGTAGGCGTCGGTGAGCTCGAACGACACGAGGACCTGGCCATCCCTCGCCAGCGGCGCCACACGGATGATCTCCGCCGCCCGAAGGGACGCGACCAGGAGCCCGACCGCCACCACCACGATGCCGACGACGCGGACGAGGCGAACCGCGGGAAGCGGGCGCGGCCGCGCGTGCGAGTCAGTCCTTGACATGGAGCAAGTCCTCGAGCTCGGCCATGAATTCCCCGATGTCACGGAAATGCCTGTACACGGACGCGAACCGGACGTACGCGACCTTGTCGAGTCCCTTGAGCTCCTGCATCACGAAGGCGCCCACGTCGCTCGCACTGATCTCCTTCTCGGGCCGTTCCTGCAGCGCCGCCTCGACGCGATCCGCGATGCCCTCCACGGCCGCTACGCTCACCGGTCGTTTCTCGCACGCCTTGAGCAAGCCGCCAATCAACTTCTGCCGCTCGAACCGCTCGCGGCTCCCGTCTTTCTTCACGACCATGTACGGGATCTCGTCGATCCGCTCGTAGCTCGTGAAGCGTCGCCCGCAGACGAGGCACTCGCGACGTCTCCGGATGACCTCGCCTTCCCTGCTTTCGCGCGAGTCGACGACCTTGTCGCCCAGCTGGCCGCAGAAAGGACACTTCATCCGGCGCGCCCCTCCTCGCTGGCGTCCGGCGTCGCGATGGTCACCACGCGTGCGCTCACTGGCGCCGCGGCCGCCTCGGTTACATCGACCCCGGCCCGATCTGCGTCGTCTTCGTCGCGACGCTGGGCCAGACGCCGCATGCCGGCCAGGTCGAGCCCGGCCTGTGCCATGAACACGAGGCCCAAGAGCACAACCGGCACGATCGAGATGGCGTGCAGCACGATCGCTGCGCCGACGGCGCGATCGTTCGGCGCTCCGAAGAAGGCGGTCGCACCGATGCGGAACGCCTCGTGGAAGCCGCCGACGCCGCCGGGCGTCGGGACGCTCACACCAACGACGATGAGTGCGTTGAAGAGGAGCGTGCTCGTGAACGGGAGGACGATCTGGAAGGCCGCCGCGCCCAGCCAGATGGCGGCCGTGATCAACAGCCACAGCGGCACCGACAACGCCAGGGCGATCAGCAGCCGTCGCGGCTGGCGCATGACGGCGAGCCCGCCGATGAAGTTCTCGACCGCGAATGCCAGGGCGCGCGCCGCGCGGGCCGGCAACAGTCGCTCGGCCCGCAGCGCCCAGCGACCCAGCGTCTCCGGGTGACCCGCCAGCAGGAAGACCGTCGCGAGCGCGCCGACAGCGGCGACACCCGCCATCAGCCCGCCGATCTGTACGCCGCGATACAAGGCCGGGTTCACCGCGGCCAGCCCCGGATCGAAGAACAGGAAGAACAGCGCCAGCAGAACGACGACCGTGGCCAGGTCCAACAATCGCTCCAGCAGAATCGTCGCGAACGTGGCGGTCGCGCTCAGCCCCTCCCAGCGGGCCAGCAAATAGGGTCGTAGCACCTCGCCCGCCCGCGCCGGAAGCACGGCCGAGGCTCCAAATCCGATGACCGTCGCCCGGAACGTCGTCGAGAACTTCGCCTCGCCGATTGGGTGCAGTAGGTACTGCCAGCGTAGGGCGCGCATGACGTACTGCAGAGCCGTGACCGCCAGCGCCGCCGCCAGCAGATCCAGCCGGGCACTGAGGATCTCGGCCCAGACGAGCCGCAGATCGGCGTTCCGCAGGAACAGAGCCAGGAGCCCACCGGTCAAGGCGACGATCACGAACGTGCGGATGTGTGTGCGCATGACCAACAGGATTCCCGGCGATTTCCTTGCGTTTCCTGCCCACAGTTTAAACTAGTGACCCGGCGGGGGATACCGCGATGCTCGCACGAGGCGGCCGGACCTCCGCCGGCGCGGTCTCAGGCGACGCGCTCGGCCATCCTCGACGGCGCGATCCAGATCGGACGACGCCCGCAAATTCATGGGAAAAAGAGAGTTACTGCTCATCCTGGCGTTCGTGGTCGTCGGCGCGCTCGCCTACCGGGTCGCGGCTCCGCCGACCGGCGACGACGAGCCTGGCCTCGGCTGGTCCGCCATGTTCTCGCGGATCCGCGGCGGATTCGACGGACCCGGTCCCTGGGTCGACCGACGGCTGAGCGCCTCGGCGCCGGTAAGCAACGAGATCACGGAAATCGCCATCAGCGGATTCGTCGGTGCGCTGCAGGTGACGGGTACCGACGAGCTGGAGGCCCACGCCGAACTCACCGCGAGGGTCCGCGGCAGTGACGAAGCCGAGGCCACCGCCAGGGCGGAGCGGCTGGACCTGACCTGGCGAGTGGTCGGTGAGTCATTGACCGTCGAGGTTCGGACGCCGCCCGGGAGGCGGCGGTATCGGGGCGACCTCGTCGTGCGCGTCCCGGCCCACTTGCCCGTTCGTCTAGACGCGCGTGAAGGCCCGATCGGCGTCCGTGGCGTGGCGGCGCTGACGATGTCGGCGCGTGGCGATACCGAGGCGCGGGACATCGCAGGGACGGTCAGCGGCGAGCATGAGGGAGGCGAGCTGCGGCTCACCGGGGTGGGCGGCGCCCGACTGGACACGCGTCGGAGCGACGTCCGGGCCGAGAACGTCGGGGGCGCGTTCGAACTGGACAGCACCGGGGGGCGCGTGCGCGTCCGGGCGGTCGGGGGTTCGATCACGCTGCGGACCCGCCGAGCGGACGTCGACGTCGAGGACGTGTCCGGTACGATCGACATCGCGCACAGCGATGGACGACTCGTGCTGGAGGGCGTGCGCTCCGCGGTGACCGTTCAGGCCCAGCGGAGCGACGTCTCGCTTCGGCTCGACGAGCCGGTCCTCGTTGATCTGACCGCCCGCGAACGCGCCACCGAAGTGTTTCTCCCCGCCCGCGGGGGCGTGACGCTCGAGGCCATCGTTCGCGAGGGTGAGATCAGGCTCGACGGCCTCGCACTGGCGCCGACCGGGGACGCGCGCGAGCGTCGGGTCGTCGGTCCGATCGGCGGTGGAGGTCCGCGCATCGCATTGACGGTCGACGCGGGTGACCTCGTGGTGCGGCGCTAGTGGCCCATCGCGACATCGACTTGCGCGTGGCGCGGTCGCGCAGTAAGCTGAGTCCCTTTTCAGATCAGCCGTGGCACACTCCACACCCATTCTCGAAACGGCCTTCGATAACCTGACGCTGCAGCGGCGGGGCAAGGTCCGTGACATGTACGAGGTCGACGATCGCCTCATCATGGTAGCGACCGATCGGATCTCGGCCTTCGACTTCGTGCTCGGCAGCGGCATCCCGGACAAGGGCAAGGTCCTGACGCAGCTCTCGGCGTTCTGGTTCGACGAGCTGGCCGACGTCGTCCCGAATCATATGATCTCGATCCGCCCAGAGGCGTATCCCGAACCGGCGCGACGCCACGCCTCAGTGCTCGCGGGTCGCTCGATGCTGGTGCGCCGGACGGACCCACTCCCCGTGGAGTGCGTCGCGCGGGGATATCTGGCCGGATCGGGCTGGAAAGAATATCGGGCGACCGGGCGCGTGTGCGGCATCGAGCTGCCGTCTGGCCTCACCGAGTCAGCCCGGCTCCCCGAGCCGATCTTCACGCCGGCCACGAAGGCCGAGAGCGGGCACGACGTCAACATCTCCGAAACAGAAGCCGGGGCCATCGTCGGCGCCGACTTGATCGTGCGGCTTCGCGAGCTCACCCTGGAACTCTACCGGCGCGGCGCCGCGCTCGCCGAAACGGTCGGTATCATCGTCGCCGACACGAAATTCGAGTTTGGCCTCACGCCCGCCGCCGGCGGCGAATCGACGCTCGTCCTGATCGACGAAGTGCTGACGCCCGACTCGTCGCGCTTCTGGCCACAGGATCTCTACGCGCCGGGTGGCCCCCAGCCCAGCTTCGACAAACAGTTCGTGCGGGACTATCTTGAGCAAATCGGCTGGAACAAGCAGCCGCCGGTCCCCTCGCTTCCGGAGGCGGTCGTGGCTCAGACACGCCAGAAGTACGTCGACGCGTACCGCCTGCTGAGCGGTCGGGATCTCGAGGGATAGATCGGGCATGGCGGGCGAGCCGGGCATGAAGCACTTGCGCGATCGGCTCGATCAACTCATCGCCGAGATGCTGACGAAGGGGCTCCGGTATGACGAGGCTCGGCACGAGATCGAACGCCGCTTCATCATCCAGGCGTTGGCGCGAACCGACGGCAATGTGGGCCGCGCCGCCACGCTCCTCGGCATGCACCGCAACACACTGGGCCGCAAGCTGGCCGCCCTCCCGATCCGGCGCCGCACGAGCGGCAGTGGCATCAAAGGCTGAGCCTTGATCCCCGGCCTCCGGCCCTCTTGACACCCCGCATAGGAGCTATATAATTAGCAGTCGGTCGGTTCGACTGCCAAGCCGTCCGGGGGTCCCGCCCCGCCGGCGCGCCGGCCAGCATAACGCTTCGGTCGGATTCAACATTACTTTTTTTCAATCTGGAGTGGAGTCTATGAACGTCAGACCGCTACACGACCGCATCATCGTCGAGCGCCTCGAGGAAGAGGAGCAGCAGCAGGTGGGCGGGATCATCATCCCGGACACCGCCAAGGAAAAGCCTCAGCAGGGCAAGGTCATCGCGGCCGGCAAAGGCAAGGTCAAGGACGATGGCAACATCACGCCACTGGACGTGAAGACCGGCGACACGATCCTGTTCGGCAAGTACTCGGGCCAGGAGATCAAGCTCGACGGCACCGAGTATCTGATCATGCGCGAGGACGAAGTGCTGGCCGTTCTCGAGAGCTAAGACCGGGACGGATTCGTCAACCCCATCGACCTGATAATTCCTAAACGGAGCACAGAAATATGGCAAAGCAGATTGTCTACGGCGAGGACTCGCGGCAAGCGATTCTCCGCGGCGTCCACGCCCTCGCCGACGCAGTGAAAGTGACCCTCGGCCCGAAGGGGCGCAACGTCGTACTGGACCGAAAGTTCGGCTCGCCCACGATCACCAAGGATGGCGTCACGGTCGCCAAGGAGATCGAGCTACCGGATCCGCTCGAGAACATGGGCGCACAGATGGTCCGTGAGGTCGCCAGCAAGACGTCCGACGTCGCCGGTGACGGGACCACCACCGCCACGGTCCTGGCCCAGTCCATCTTCAAGGAAGGCGCGAAGAACGTCGTGGCCGGCGCCAATCCGATGGAGCTCAAGCGCGGTATCGAGCGGGCCGTCGAGGCGGTCGTCGAGGCCCTCCAGTCCCAGTCGAAGCCGGTGACGGGCAACATGATCGCCCAGGTCGGCATGATCTCGGCCAACAGCGACGAGACGATCGGCCAGATCATCGCCCAGGCGATGGAGAAGGTCGGCAAGGACGGCGTCATCACGGTCGAAGAGGCCAAGACGCTCGAGACCTCGCTCGAGGTCGTCGAGGGCATGCAGTTCGACCGCGGCTATCTCTCGCCGTATTTCGTCACCGATCCCGAGCGCATGGATGTCGTGCTGGAAAATCCGGTCATCCTGATCCATGAGAAGAAGATCAGCTCGATGAAGGATCTGCTGCCGCTGCTCGAGCAGGTCGCGCGCCTCAGCCGGCCGCTGCTCATCGTCGCCGAGGACGTCGACGGTGAAGCGCTGGCGACTCTGGTGGTCAACAAGCTGCGCGGCACGTTGCAGGCCGCGGCCGTCAAGGCCCCCGGCTTCGGCGACCGTCGCAAGGCCATGCTCGAGGACATCGCGGTCCTCACCGGCGGCCGGGCCATCACCGAGGACCTCGGGCTCAAGCTCGAGAACATCAAGGTCGAGGACCTCGGAAAGGCCAAGAAGGTCACCATCGACAAGGACAACACCACCATCGTCGAAGGCGACGGCGAACAGTCAGCCATCGAGGGCCGCGTCAAGCAGATCCGGGCGCAGGTCGAGGAGACGTCCTCGGACTACGACCGCGAGAAGCTGCAGGAGCGGTTGGCCAAGCTCGTCGGCGGCGTGGCCGTCATCAAGGTCGGAGCCGCGACCGAGACCGAGATGAAGGAAAAGAAGGCTCGCGTCGAGGACGCCATGCACGCCACGAAGGCCGCCGTCGAGGAGGGCATCGTGCCGGGCGGCGGCGTCGCCTTGCTGCGGGCAACGAGCGCGCTCGACTCGATCGGGCTCGAGGGCGACCAGGCTGTCGGGGTCAACCTCATCAAGCGTGCCATCGAGGAGCCCCTGCGCTGGATCGCCACCAACGCAGGCCAGGAGGGCTCGATCGTCGTGCAGCGAGTCAAGGAACTGACCGGCAACCACGGCTACAACGCGCAGACCGACACCTACGAGGATCTGGTGGCCGCTGGCGTGATCGACCCGACCAAGGTCGTTCGCTCGGCGCTCCAGAACTCTGCGTCGATCGCCTCGCTTCTCCTCACCACCGAGGCGCTCATCACGGAGATCCCCGAGGAAAAGAAGGAAGCGCCGATGCCTGGTGGCGGCGGCGGCGGCATGGGCGGCATGTACTAAGCCGCAACGCGTCGAAAACAAAAAGGGCCCGGCGGGGATTCATCCCGCCGGGCCCTTTTTTCGTTTCTGCCCACCGTTCACGCGACAGACCGGATTCACGGGATCGCGCCCACGCGCACCCCAGCGAATCACCGTAACGTGAACGTCAGTTCGATCGTGATGATGACCGGAACAGGCGAGCCGCGGCGCATCCCGGGGGCGAACCGCCACTGACTGGCGGCTTTGATCGCCTCCTGGTCCAGACCGAAGACCGCATCGAGCGACTTGACCACCGTGATGCTGCCGACCGAGCCATCCGTGTTGACGATCGCTTCCAGCCAGACCGTGCCCTGGACCTTGGCGCGCATCGCGTCGGCGGTGTACTGCGGCTTCACCTCGCGCAGCACACGCGGCAGCGAGACGCCGCTGCCCGGGCGGTAGGCTCCCCCACCGGTGCCACCCCCCGTGCCGTCGCCGAGCCCATCCCCCTCGCCCGCCCCGACACCCGTACCAGAACCCCTTCCGCCACCGCCTCCCGTCCCGGAGCCTTGCGAGGGCGTGAAGGCGGGCGGAAGCCCCATCAGCACGCCCGGCAGCATCTGTTCGGCCGACGCAAACGAGACCGCCGGAATATCCATCAGCTGCTCCGGCTCCGACTCCGGCTCCTCGTCGACGGGATTCTCGAGTTCGGGCGGCGGAGCCACCGGGACGGTGGTCTGGTCCTGCCCAGGTAGCTCGACCTGACGGGGCGGCTCGATGCTCTCGGTCCCGCCGCCGCCGCCCCCCCCACCGGGACCCAGCTCGGGGAGGAAGACGATGTCGTACTTGGTGAGGTCTTGTTCGAAGAGCGACGTGGGCGTCGGAAGGATGGACGCCACGAACAGCGCCAATCCGAAGCCCAAGACATGGGCCACGACGGAGGCCACGACCGACCGTCGCATACGCTGTCGGCCGCTATCGAACTCGAACGGGGACGCGCCGTGTGGCGCCCACACGTGCAGCGCGCCTTCTTCCAGGGTCGTTCCCTTGTCGGTCGTCGGACGGGCCGCCTGATTCATCGTTGCACTCGAGCCCGCGGGGCTCCGTGTCATCTGTAGGACGAGCTGGGACTCAGTTGAGATCCGAATCGCGCCTCGGGGGTTCTCTCTATCTTCGCGCAGCGCCACAGGTCGTGCAACTGCAAAAACGATGCCCTCCCAAATGGCCCACGCCGCATGCCTGAAAGCGATGCAGCGTCCTGAGCAACGGTCACTGAGGGTCTCCCCAAGGTGACCGGAAGTCAGCCGCCGCGACCGAGGACGTCGTCGAACCTCCTAGACCCGGCCAGTCCAGGCGCCGATGGCGGCGTTACCACCCCCGTAGGCCATCAAGAGAGCGAGCGCATCGGCTGCGCGCGGCTCGCTTAGGACTGCCACCAGGACGCCGCCGCGCTCAGTCAGGGTTTGATAGATGTATCCGTCGTGTTTCTGAAATCCGACACGCCGCATGCATGCGCCGACACCCTTGGCCGTCAGCTCCCTTTCGACGCCCTGCAAGGCGTCGACAATCGGCCCTCGCGCCCGAACCGTGCCCAGGCCGGCCACCTCGACCGTCTCACCTGGGTCACCCAGAATCTGCTTCGTCAGATTCGACACGTCTGGCGAGTCCTTCGCGATCACGCTCAGCGACTCGACGGCGAAGCCATCCTTCTTGAGTGCCTCGAGCCCGGCCGTAGCCCATTCGACGTCCTGAAACACGCCAACCGTGAATTGTTCGCTATCCTCGTCCGCCATCCTGTGTACCTCGCTCATCAACTCGGCCATCCGGTCGGCCATCCGGCGCTCAGCCGGTGCCCCAGCCAGCCTGCGCGCGTCGTCTCAGCGTCTCAGCCCCAGCGTCTCAGCCCCAGCGGGCAGTCTCGATGTCGGAGGCGCCACTCGCCTCGAGCGCCTCCCGTACCAACGCCACCTCGGCGCTCCGCACGTGAACCCCCAGTAGCACCGTCTCGATACTCCCGGCGGCATGGCCTGCAGCCTCGCCCAACTCGGCTGCCAGCGGACCGCCAGCCACGATCGGCCCGATGCCAGGCATGACGATCGCGATTGCGGCCAGGATGCGCCCACCGAGCTCGCCGAGTCGCGCGGCGATCGGCGAATCCTCGATGTCGGCGCCGGGCGTGCCGTCCATGGCCTTGGACAGCGAACTCTCCTCCTCGTGGCTCCGGGCGACGATGGACAGGTCCTGACTATCGATACCGAGCGCGTGGACGCGGCGGGCCCCGTCGGCAGCGGCCTCGGTTGTCGCGAACAGCGCGAGCAGTAGCGGGTGAGACATCAGTCCTACTGTAGCCTAGAATGCGGGCGGTGCCGACGCGACGCATTATAGACAATCCGGCGGGCACCGCCTCACGGATGGCAACCGACACGGAAAGCCTGCAGCGGCCAGCGCGCTTCGACCTCGCCGTCGTGGGCGCCGGTCCAGCCGGCGCCTGGGCCGCCTACCGGATGGCGGCGCGCGGCATGCGGGTCGCCCTGTTCGACCACAGCCATCCGCGCGAGAAGCCGTGCGGCGGCGGCATCACCAGCCGTGCGCTCGGCCTGATCGCCGACAGCGCCGTCCTCGAGTCCCTCCCCGCCGTTCCGATCGACGGAGCGCGCTTCGAGGCAACGGGCCAATCGGAGGTTCGGATCGCGCTCGAGGATCCCCGCGGGTCGGCCCCGAGCCCTCCGTTGGTCGTCGCGAGTCGACAGGCCTTCGACGCGGCGCTCGTCCGAGCGGCCGTCACGATGGGCGCGACCCTGGTGTGCGAACGCGTCCTCGATATCACGGTCGCACCTGGCGGCGTCGAGATCCGGACCTCACGCAACAGGTATCCGATTCCTCTGATCCTGGGCGCCGATGGCGCCAACAGCCTCGTGCGGCGCCGCGTCGCCGCCCCGTTCGACCGTACCCAGCTCTCGATCGCGACAGGCTATTACGTCGACGGCGTCTCGGCGGCCGACATCGTGATCGCATTCACGAGCGACCCGCCAGGCTACGCGTGGTCGTTTCCCCGGCCTGGCCATCTCGCCGTCGGGGTGTGCGCCGAGGCAGGCCTCACAGGCGTGGCGCCGCTCCGTCGATGCGTCGACGCATGGCTCGACGCCAGCGACGTGAGGGCGACGGCTCCGCGCCGCCGATACAGCTGGCCGATTCCAACCCTCGACCAGACCGACCTCGATCGAGAGCGACCGGCCGGCGACCGCTGGATGTTGCTGGGTGACGCCGCCGGACTCGTCGACCCCATCACGCGAGAAGGCATCTACTTCGCCCTGCGCTCCGGCGAGATGGCCGCCGAGGCGATCCTCGACCACCCGGGTGGCGAACGCGCAGCCTACGCCGCTCAGATTCGAGACGAAGTGCACGCAGAGCTCCGGCGCGCCGCGCGCCTGCGACGAGGATTCTTCCGTCCCGCCTTCACGCAGCTCCTGCATCGGGCGCTCGAGGAGAGCGAGGCAATCCGGATGATCATGGCCGACCTCGTGGCCGGCCGGCAGGCCTATCACGGCCTGCGACGACGCCTGCTCGGAACGCTGGATGTCCGGTTGGCCTGGCGGCTACTCCAGCTGCCCTGACCGGCGCGCGGCGAATTCCGGGTCGCCCATCGGTGATATGATTCCGTCCTGCCGTACGCCGCCGAAGAGTCGAGTCACTAGGAGATCCCATGGGTCACATCGGTCTGCCAGAGCTCCTCGTCATCCTCGTGATCATCATGGTGGTCTTCGGCGCCAATCGCTTGCCCGACCTCGGTCGCGGCATCGGCCGAGGGATTCGAAACTTCAAGGACGCGACCCGGAACGGCCTGAGCGACGACGACCACCGCTCGTAGTGCGGCCGTCGACTCGCTCTGCCATACACGGATCACTAGAAGCGGTTTCACAACCTTTGACGAACATCCTGGGCGCCTGTGCGTACGGAGCGCGCCGGCTTTAGCCAAGCGCCAGCGGCACGCGGGTTCGCAATCCGCGCGGCTGACGCCTTCGCGCTACGTCGTTGCCTAGATCACTATCCGCTTCTCACCCACCCGGCGGGTCACACGCTCGCGATCCAGATACTCGAGCAATGGAATCGCGTACTTGCGGCTGACGTGATGGCGTGCCTTGAACGCCCCGACGTCAATCGTCTCGACCCCGCCCGCCTTGAGCGCCTGGGTATCCTCTTTGAGGCGGTCGAGGGCGTCGGCGTGGAACACCAGGGCGTCGATCCGCACCAGTACACGCTGTCGAAGCAGCAGCTTCAGAACCCGGTCGACGACCTCTGGCGAGCACCCGGCCGAGGTCGCCAGGGCCCCGGTGTCGGGGGGCTTGAGACCGGCTTCCTGGAGCACACGGACGATCGCCTCCTGGGCGCGGGTCTCATCCTCCGACAGCGAGAGCCGGTGAGTGGCCAGCGCCAGACGGTCGCGGGCCACCAACCGACCCGACGCGACGAGCCCGCCGATCGCATGGTCGAAGACACCCGGTTCCGCGCGTCCGAACAGCCGCTCGCGCGCCTCCTCGCGCGCCAGCCCGTCGGATAGCGGTTCGCGGGCGTGGTACGCGCGAAGCTCCGCCAGTAGCCGTGACTCGAGCGTCCGGATCACATCCGCGGCGATGAGCTGGTCGCCCACGCGAAGCACCCGGCCGCCCGCACCGAGCCTTGTCGCCGTTTTGTCCTCCTGGCCCGGGGCCATTCCCAAGCGTGGCGTCAGCGTGTCGAGAGGCAGCCCGGCCTCCGCTCGCTCCTCGATCATCAGGAACGCCGCCTCGTCCTCGCGCTCGCGGGTACCGACCCCGGCGCGGTCAAGCCGCCTGAATCGCTCTCGAGTTCGATCCGTTCTCGTGCCACCCCGAGGGGGGTGCGGGTCGAGCACACGCCCGCCACCGATGGTGATCGAGGGCGAGTAGGCGCGCAGGATAAAACGATCTCCGCGAGTGAGCACTGCCGGACGCTCCAGACGGATCCGGACGTAGGCGCGTGTGCCGGGCCGGACCTCGGTTGCCGGGGCGCCGGCCGACGGCGCGTCGACGTCGGCGATAGAGATCGCGACGCGGCCAAGGATTTCGCTTGTTCCCTGATGGAAGCGGACACGCGCGCCGTGCCGCAGCGGACGGGCATCGGCCAGCAGATTCAGATCGCCATCGAAGCGACGCGTCGGCTCGAAGCACCCGGGGTCGGCAAGCGTCTCACCGCGTGTCACGTCCGCCAGGTCGACACCGCCCAGGTTGAGGGCGGTGCGCTGGCCCGCGACGACCTCTGACTGGGTCCGCCCGTGGACCTGAATGCCCCGAACCTTGACCGCCCGGTCGGCCGGCAGCAGGCGGCGTTCCTCGTCGACGCGAATCCGTCCCGATACCAGGGTGCCGGTCACGACGGTGCCGAAGCCCTTCATCGAAAAGACGCGATCGATCGGGAGACGCGCGGCGCCACTCGTGGCCCGTCCGGTCGCGCGTCCGGCGGCGCCACGCAACTCGCGGCGAAGGGCCTCGAGGCCATCGCCTGTCTTGGCCGAAACGGGTACGATCGGGGCAGACGCCAGGAACGAGCCGGCGACGAGCTCGCGAGTCTCGAGGCGCACGAGCTCCCGGGTCTCCTCGTCGACCAGGTCAGACTTGGTGAGCGCGATGATGCCCTGCGAGATCCCGAGCAGCCGGCAGATGTCGAAGTGCTCGCGCGTCTGCGGCATGACAGACTCGTCGGACGCGACGACCAGGAGGAGCACGTCGATGCCGGTCGCGCCCGCGAGCATGTTCTTGACGAAGCGCTCGTGCCCTGGGACGTCGACGAAGGCCACATCGATCTCGTCGTCTTCGTAGTGCGCGAAGCCGAGCTCGATCGTGATGCCTCGCGCTTTCTCTTCCTTGAGACGATCCGGATCGACGCCGGTGAGTGCCTGTACGAGGGCGCTCTTGCCGTGGTCGATGTGCCCCGCCGTACCGATGACAATTGACTTCATGGCCTGGCTCAGCGGCGGCCGCGCCTGCGCGCGCGCGCCGCGCGACCCGGACGACTCCGGGACGGGGGCGCCGAGCCGCCGGCCGCCGGCTTCTTCCCCGATCGCGTGCGTCCACGACGCTCGGCCTTCGGACGCGCCGTGCTGCGTGTCGATCCCCGCGCTCGCTCCGATCGGCGCACGGTCTCGAGAATGTCGACGAGGCCCAGATCGACTCGCCGCTGCTGCAGGTCCACGCGCACGACTTGGACGCTCACCTTGTCGCCGAGCCGGAACGTCTTCTCGGTTTTCTCACCGCGCAGCACGTGAGACCGCTCGACGAAGCGGTAGTAGTCGTCGGCCATGGTCGAGATGTGGACCAGTCCCTCGACGAAGTGCTCCACCAGTTCGATGAACAGGCCGAACGCCGTGACGCCGGTGACGTAGCCCTCGAACTCGTCGCCGACCTTGTCCGCCATGAAGCGGACTTTCTTCCACTGCACGAGCTCGCGCTCTGCGTCGGAGGCGCGCCGCTCGAGGTCCGATGTTCGCCGCGCGACCTCTGGCAGCTGCTCCTCGAGCACCTCGCGTCGAGCCTCGTCGACCCCACCGCGCTGCAACTCCCGCAACGTGCGGTGCACGACGAGGTCCGGGTACCGGCGAATGGGCGAGGTGAAATGCGTGTAGCAGGCCGTCGCGAGTCCGAAGTGCCCACGGTTCGCCACATCGTAGCGCGCCTGCTGCATCGTGCGCAGCATGAGGAAGGCTACCGGCTTCTCCTCCGGCTTGCCGCGGATGCGCTCGACGAGTCGCTGGAAGTGCCGAGGTCGCAAGGCACTCGGACTCGGCCCCCCCAGGCTGTAGCCCATCGTCGCGACGAACTCCTCGAACTCCTCGACCTTCTGCGAGTCCGGCTCTTCGTGCACCCTGTACAGCGTGGGCATGCCGCGCTCCTCGAGGTGCTGCGCCACCGTCTCGTTGGCCAGCAGCATGAACTCCTCGATGATCCGATGCGCGACGTTGCGCTCGACAGCTACGATGGCCTCGACCAGCCCGGCATCGTCGAGCACGATCTCCGGCTGCTTCAGATCGAAGTCGATCGAACCGCGGCGGTGGCGGCGCTCGTTCAGCACGTGAAACAGCTCGCGCATGTCCTCGAACATCGGCACGAATGCCTCGTACCGGGCCATCGTCTCGGCGTCCCGGTCCGTGAGGATCGCGGTAACCGCCGTGTAGGTCATGCGCGCGTCGGAATTGATCACGCCGTCGTGGATCTCGTGCCGCACCACGTCGCCCCGCGCGTCGATCTCCATCAAGCAGGATTGCACGAGCCGGTCGACACCGGGATTGAGGCTGCAGAGCCCGGTCGCCAGCTCACGGGGGAACATATGGACGGCTCGATCCGGAAAGTAGACCGACGTCGCGCGAGCGTAGGCGGCGACGTCGAGTGCGCTGCCCGCACGCACGTAGTGCGAGACATCGGCGATGTGGACGCCCAGCCAGTAGTGACCGTTCGGAAGCCGCTCGATCGTGATGGCATCGTCGAAGTCTCGCGCGTGCTCGCCGTCGATCGTCACCGTTTGCATCCCGCGGAAATCCGTGCGGTCTTCCAGATCCGAGGCTCGGATCTCGCGGCCGAGGCGTCCGGCCTCCGCCACGGCGGCCTCGTCGTGACGGTCCGGTATGCCGTGTTTGCGTAGGATGATCTCGGTATCAACACCGGGAGCATCGATATCGCCCAGAACCTCCGTGACACGGCCGACCGGGCCGCGCGTCGCCGTCGGCCAACGCGTGACCTCGACGGTGACCATCTCGCCTGACGCGGCGCCAAGCGAATCGTCCGACGCCACGACCACATCCATGATCATTCGACGGTCGAACGGCACGACGAAGCCCTGGCCATGCTCGTCCACCTCGTAGCGTCCCACGATACTCGTCGCGCCTCGCTCCAGCACCCGGACGATCCGCCCCTCGGCAGAGCCGTCGGGACGGAACCGCTCGACGCGCGCGACCACCCGGTCGGCGTGCATCGCCTGGTTGAGGTTGGCGCCCGCGATGAACACGTCGCCACCCGGCTCGTCGCCCCCAGGCTCCGGTACGACGAAACCGAAGCCTCGCGGGTTGGTCTGCACCCGCCCGACCACCAGGTTCATGCGGTCGGGCAGCCCGTAGCGGTTGCCGCGGATCTTCACCAGGTCACCCGCGTCGACCAGCGCACGCAGCCGCCGCCTGAGCGTCGTTCGCTCCTCGTCGGGTACTTCTAGGTCAGTCGCCAGCTCGCGGAGCGTCGCGGGATGGTCGACTCGTTCTCGAATCAGCGCCAGCAGGCGCTCGGTCGTCAGCATGTCAATCTTCCGTTCTTCCTGTCTTCAGTCCTCGGGCTATCGCTGTTCGGGCCCGTTCCGTGCTCATGTTGTGTTGATTCCGTCTTCATTCCATCTACATTTCGTGGGCCATTCTTTGGCCATGCCGTGTTCATTCTTTGGTCATTCCGTCGTCATTCCGCCCCACACCAGTGAAACCTGCAGGTCTCCCACGTTCGTGCCGGTCGGGCCGGTTCTGATCAGGTCACCGAGTGGCTCGAAGTAGCTGTATGCGTCGTTGCGCGCCAGGTGCAGCTCGGGATCCTCGAGCCCGTGCGAGCGTGATCGCTCCAGCGACTCGCCGTCGACGACGGCGCCGGCGGCATCGGTCGGACCGTCCACTCCGTCCGTCCCGGCGCAGGCGACCGTCACGGCGCGCGACGCGTGCGCCAGTCGTCGCACGAGAGCCAGTGCGAACTCCTGATTCCTGCCACCTCGACCGGCCCCGGTCACCCGAACGGTCGTCTCGCCACTGGAGAGCAGGCAGAGCGGTCGGCCGACCCCCGTGGCGAGGCGCAGCACCCGTCTCGCGTGTTCAGCTGCCGCCTCGCGGGCTTCGCCGGTCACCGGCTCTTGCCACGTGACAACGAGATAGCCAAGGCGTGCCGCGGCCGTCGCCGCCCCGGCCATCGCATCGTGTCGGTTGCCGATGATCCGCACGGTCGAATCGGCCAGCGACGAGTCGCCCGGCTTCGTCGTCTCGGGCCGATCGCCACGGTGGCCTGACTCGAGGTGGGTGAGCGCCGCGGCCGGACAGGCTTCACGCACTCCGAGCCGCTCGACGACCTGGAGCGCATCGGCGAACGTGGATGGATCGGGCACGGTCGGCCCGGAACCAATGACGCTGGGGTCGTCCTCGTTTTGCCCGACGACGTCCGAGACCGCGTAGGTGCGTACCGGCCCGGCGTCGGCCGCCAACCGTCCACCCTTGATGGCGGACAGGTGCTTGCGAACGGCGTTCAGTTCGTGAATCACCGCCCCGGCCTGCAGCAGAAGAGCCGTGGTCGACACCTTCTCCCCTAGTGACACGCCAGGTGCTGGGACTGCCAGCATGGATGAGGCGCCTCCGGAGAGCAGCACGAGCAGGCCGTCCCGGCCCTGGCGTCGTGCCGCGATGTCGAGGGCTCGCCGGCCGGCCGCCAGACTCCTCTCGTCCGGCAGTGGATGAGCCGCCGCTATCCACTCGAGGCCATTGGCCTCGCCACTGCCCGACCGCGAAGCGGTGACGACCCCGGCGCGCAAGCGCGATCCGAAGCGGTGGATCGCCGCGTCGGCCATCGGTCCCGCCGCCTTGCCGGCCGCCACCAGGTCGATCGACTGCGCGGCCGCGGCACCCCATCGCTCGTCGCGCGTCAACGCGATTTCGAGCAGGCGGGCAGCATCGACCGCGTCGAGACCAGCGCGAACGATCTCGGTGATGTCGGCTCGGGCGCGCGATGGCGAGGACGGAGAGATCAGTGGGCGTTCTTCGAATCCGACCACGCGGAGAGGCCGGTTACGACGTCGAATTTACGCAGGAGCTGGCTCACCACGACGTCGGCATCATCTTCAGCGCAGAGTTGCTCGAGCCGCGCCATGATGCGGACAAGCGCGCACTCGACGTCGTCGATGACCTGTGTGGAGTAAGACTCGCGCTGCTCGCGCAGGCACTGCTGATGCTTGAGGAACTCTTCGCGGTAAAAATGGGTCACGATGGCCGACCGAGTAATCAGCGCCACCGGGCCACGTATGAGGTCGTGTCCCATCCCTAACGTACCAGTTTAGAGGCTCAGAGCGTCACGTGTCAACGCGTCGCCCTGCGGCGGTCTCACGCCGCGGGGCCCGAGTGCCTCTCGACGGATCGCCCCAGGTCGCGATCAAGCCGCCCAGGCATCCCACCCCCATGCCGCCGACGAGGAGCAGCACCCCGAGACGCGCCGACAGGAACTGCAGGTCGCCCAGGCCCAAGACCTCGACCACCAGCTCGCCATACCGGTCACGGGCGACCAGGAACGCCATCCACAGCGTCGCAATCGCGAGGCCGGCGCCCAGGCCGCCCTGCAGGATGCCTTCAACCAGGAAGGGTCCGCGAATGTACATCGCGGGCGCTCCGACGAGCCTCATGATCTCTATCTCGTCCCGCCGGCCGTAGAACGCGAGCCGGACGACGTTCGACACGGTGAGCGCGGCGCCGACGAGCAGGACGACCGCGAACCCCAGCGTGACCGCGCGCAGCAACGTGGCCGCCGCGGCCAGGCGCTCGAGCCACACGCGGTCGTAACGCACATCGGCGACGCCGTCGGCCTCGCGGAGCCGCGCCGCGAGGTCGTCGATGGCGGTCGTCTCCACCTCGCTGGTCTGCAATCGCACTTCGAACGAGGCGGGAAACGGATTGTCGTCGAAGCCGCTGAGCGCACCGCTCAGGTCGTCGAACTCACGGGTGAAACGGGCAAGCGCCTCGGCCCGCGATACGTACTCGCGCGCTTCGACCGCTTCGCTCTCGACCAGCATCTGGTCGATCGCGCTGCGCTCGGTGTCCGAGACCTCGTCGCCGAGGTAGACCGACAGCTCGGCCGCCGCGCTCCAGCCTTCCACCAACGGCTCGAGATTGGCCGCCAACAAAAGGAAGCCGCCGAAGATCAGCAGGGTGGCGGCGATCGTCACGATCGAGAAGAGGGCCGAGCTGCGGGCTCGCCACAGGCTCAGCAGAGCCTCACCAAGCGCGTACTTGAGGGCTCGCACCTCGGTTACGCCGCCTCCACGATGCGACCGCCGTCGAGCAACACCGCCCGCCGATCGACGCGCCGGATCAACTCGCGATCATGGGTCGCGATAAGGACCGTCGTGCCTCGGGCATTGATCTCCCGGAACAGGTTCATGATCTCGAGCGAGAGATCCGGATCCAGGTTGCCGGTCGGCTCGTCAGCCAGGAGCAGTGCCGGCTCGTTGATGACCGCCCGCGCGATGGCGATTCGCTGCTGCTCGCCACCCGACAGCTCCCGCGGATAGGCATTCATGCGGTGCTGAAGACCGACCCACTTCAGCACCTGGAACGTCCGGCGCTGCCGCTGGCTGAGCGAGACGCCCAGGACCCGCAGGACGAACGCCACGTTCTCGAAGACACTCTTCCGGTCGATCAGCTTGAAGTCCTGGAAGACCACGCCCAAGCCGCGCCGGTACTCCTGCAAGGCGCCGCGACGCAGCCGAGCCACATCCAGGCCGTTCACCGAGAGCTCGCCCGCAGTCGGCACTTCCTCACGCAGCAGCAGACGCAGCAGCGTGGACTTGCCGGCGCCGCTCGCGCCCGTCAGGAAGACGAACTCGCCGGTCTCGACCGTGAGGGAAAGATCGCGCAGCGCATACAGGCCACGGCTATAGACCTTGGAGAGATGGGCGATCTCGATCACGTGTCCTGTTCCTCCGAGGCATCGGCGAGGAGTGCGTCCCGCAGCAGGCCGTTGACTCGCTTCGGGTTCGCCTTGCCGCCGGTCGCCTTCATCACCTGCCCCACCAGAAACCCGAGCGTGGCGGTCTTGCCGCTCCGGAACTGCGCCACCGGTCCCGGATGCTGGTCGAGAACCTCACGGACCAGGTGGGTCAACCGCGCCTCGTCGTCGATCTGTCCCAGGCCTTCGGCGTCGACAATGGCCGACGGCGACCCGCCGGTCTCGTACATCGTCTCGAATACGTCCTTCGCCGTGGGTCCCGAGATCTTGCCATCATCGACCAGGCGCACGAGCTCGCCGAGGGACTCCGGGGTTACCCGAACCTCGGCGATGCCGATGCCGAGCTCGTTCATCTTCCTCGACAACTCGCCCATGATCCAGTTGCTCGCCGCCTTGGCGCTCCCGGCCACGGCGGTCGTCGCCTCGAAATAGCGGGCCAGTTCGGCAGACTGCGCGAGCGAGGCGGCATCCGAGACCGGCAGCCCGTAGGTGGCGAGCAAGCGCAATCTGCGAGCATCGGGCAGTTCCGGCAGCGCGGCGGCGACCGCATCGATGGCGTCGGGCCTGACGGCCACTGGCGGCAGATCCGGCTCGGGAAAGTACCGGTAGTCGTGCGCCTCCTCCTTGCTGCGCATCGCGATGGTGCGACCCGCAGTCGCGTCCCAGAGGCGCGTCTCCTGGCGAACCGTGCCGCCGGCGCGCACCACCTCGACCTGACGTGTGATCTCGTATTCCAGCGCGCGCTGAAGGAAGCGGAACGAGTTCAGATTCTTGACCTCCGCCTTGGCTCCGAGCTCACGCACGCCGGCCGGACGTACCGAGATGTTCGCATCGCAGCGCAGGCTACCCTCTTCCATGTTGCCGTCGTTGACGCCGAGCGTCACGAGAATCGCCCGCAGCCGTTCGAAGAAGTCGGCGGCCGATGCGCCGGACCGCAGGTCCGGGTGCGTCACAATCTCGACCAGCGGCACGCCGCTCCGGTTGAAATCGACGTAGCTGAACCGGTCCGAATCGGGAAATCCCTCATGCAGCAACTTGCCCGCATCCTCTTCGAGGTGTGCGCGGATGATGCCGACGCGGTGGTCACGCCCGTCGACAGCATAGTCGAGGGCGCCGTCGGTGGCGAGCGCGCGCTCGTACTGGGAGATCTGGTACCCCTTCGGAAGGTCGGGGTAGAAGTAGTTCTTGCGGGCAAAGACCGAATCGGGGTGGACCTGGCAGCCTAACGCCAGGGCGGTCCGGATGCCCAACTCGACCGCGCGCTCGTTCAGTACGGGCAGCGCGCCCGGCAGGCCGAGGCACACCGGACAGACGTTGGTATTCGGCGGGGCACCGAATGTCGTGCTACACCCGCAGAAGATCTTGGTCTCCGTCAGGAGCTGCGCGTGGATCTCGAGGCCGATGACGGGCTCAAACTCCATGGACTCCAGCTGTCCCCCTGCGGCGCGGGTGTTCAGTGGTCGGCCTTCCCGAACCGGCCGTCCCTGTGAGCGGTCCGCGGCCGCGTCAACCGCGGGGCCCGGCTGCCGCGACCCCGGGACCGCACTGATCGACGAAGGTCACGAAGTTGGCCGAGAACATCGCCGCGAGCTTGGCTGCCTGGCGATCGAAGGCCGCCGGGTCACGCCAGGTCCCGCGCGGTGTCAGAAGCGCCGGCGGCACCCCAGGACACGCGGATGGCACGTCCAGATTGAACACCGGATCGGTACGGTAGACGGCGTCATCGAGGGCGCCGGACAGCGCCGCCCGGATCATCGCACGCGTGTGCGCAATCTTGATCCGGGAGCCCTCCCCGTGCGCGCCGCCCGTCCAGCCCGTATTGACGAGCCACACCGTGGCTCGGTGGCCGGCGATACGCTCCCCGAGCAACTTCGCATACACGGTCGGATGCCACACCATGAACGGCGCGCCGAAGCACGTGCTGAAGGTCGCCGTCGGCTCGGTGAGGCCACGCTCGGTGCCAGCGACCTTGGCCGTATACCCGGACAGAAAATGATACATGGCACCGTCGGGCGTGAGGCGCGAGATGGGCGGCATGACCCCGAACGCATCCGCCGTCAGCATCACGATGTGACGTGGATGGCCGGCCTGACCCGTCGCAACCGACCCTTCAATGAACGAGATGGGATACGCCATCCGCGTGTTCTCGGTGACCGACGCATCGTCGAGTTCGAAGCGTCGAGTGCGCGGGTCGATCGTGACGTTTTCCATCACGCTGCCGAACCTGCGCGTCGCCGCGAAGATCTGCGGCTCGGCCTCTGCCGACAGCCGGATCGTCTTCGCGTAGCAGCCACCCTCGAAGTTGAAGATCCCGTGTTCGCTCCACCCGTGCTCGTCGTCCCCGATCAGTCGCCGCTCCGGGTCGCTGGAAAGCGTGGTCTTCCCCGTGCCCGAGAGCCCGAAGAACAGCGCGACGTCCTCGTCCGGCCCAACGTTCGCCGAGCAGTGCATCGGCATCACGTGCCGAAGCGGCATGAGGTAGTTCATGACCGTGAAGATCGACTTTTTGATCTCACCGGCATAGCTGGTGCCGCCGATCAGGACGAGGCGCTTTCCGAAGTGCAGCAGGATGAACGTGCCGGAGTTCGTGCCGTGATCCGCCGGATCGGCGGCGCAGCCGGGGGCGGCGATGACCGTGAATGCCGGGTCGTGCACGGCCAGTCGAGCCTCGTCGGGCTCGTTGATGAACATCGTGTGGGCGAAGAGGCTCTGCCACGCGTGCTCGGTGATGATCCGGATCGGCAACCGGAACGCCGGATCGGCGCCCGCGTAGCAGTCCTGGACGAAGACCTCCCGCCCCTCGAGATACTCGAGCATCCGGCGATGCATCGCGTCGAAATGCCGATCGTCGATCGGTCGATTGATCCTGCCCCACCACACGTCCGCTTCACTCGACGGCTCGCGGACCACGAACTTGTCCTTCGGCGAGCGCCCGGTGAACTGGCCCGTGAAGCAGACCAGCGGACCGTGCTCGGCTAGCACCCCTTCAGCGCGCCGAACGGCATGCTCGTACAGCACGGCAGGCGCGAGATTCCAGTGTGCGTCGGTTGCGGCTGAAAATCCGTCTGACTCGAGCGTCCCCGTTCGCGCGATCGTCGTTTTCATACTTGCTTCCTCACGCGTCGAACGACCGATCCGGTCGACGGCCAAACCGACAGATCGTACCCGTCTGTCTTCCGGCAAGTCAACCAAACCGCGAGCGTCTCATGTACCCAACCCGCGGGCGCTCCAGCCCCCAGGCGCTGACGCGCCGCACGGACCAACACCGTCGCGAAGGCGGCGATCACGACCAGCGCGATCCCGACGACGACGAGCGCGGCCACCGGGTAGCGCAGCGCGAGGAAACCCAGTCCGACCACGAACACATCCTCCAGGAAGCTGAGGACCCAGTTCGAGAAAGGCTCAGGGCTGACGTTCGCCATCGCGCGCCCGCCGGCCTTCGTCACGTGGCCGCCTGCCGCCACCATTCCACCCAGCAGCGCGACGAGCCCCTGAATCGCAGGCGACGCATCGCCGAGCGTCGTGACCGCCAGCAGCGCACCTCCCACCGGTCGGATTAGCGTGTGGATCACATCCCATAGCGAGTCCACCCAGGGAATCTTGTCGGCAAGGAACTCGACGACGTACATGAACAGCGCCGCCCAGATCACGAGGTCGCTGTCGAAGACCGCGAACTGCGGCGGTAACTCCACCCACCCGAACCGAGCCGCCAGGCCGAGAATCGCGACCGTGGCGTACAGGTTCACGCCTGCCGCGAGCGAGAATCCAAGCGTCCGACCGAGTGTGGCCAGCAATTCCATCGGCACTCCTACGAGCGGCCGAGCAGGCCCTCGATTCGTCCGCGGACCTCGGACGTGAGTCGATTCCGATCGGCGAGCGTCATGCCATCGGTCTCGACCGGCGGGCCGAGCGTGACTCGGATCGTGACCGGTCGGATGATCGGGCTGCCCTTGCGCATCGCGTCTCGGGCCCCGGCGATCGCGACCGGCACGATGGGAGCGCTCCCCTTGAGCGCCATGAGAAATCCACCCTTCTTGAACGGCAACATCTGGCCGGTCCGGCTCCGCGTGCCCTCCGGAAAGATCAGAAACGAGTTGCCAGCCCGCAGGGCAGCCGCGGCATTGTCGATCGCCCGTCTGCTCTGCTCTCGGTCGCCACGCGCGATCGGCACGAAGCCCACCAGATCGAAGCCGCTACTGAGCACCGGCAGGGCGGCGTGCAGCTCCGCCTTGTAGAGCACGCGAAGGCGCGGAAACAGGCGGCTGAGCGCGAGGTAGAGAATCGGAGGTTCGACGTTGCTGCTGTGGTTGACGCAGTAGACGGCGGCCCGGGTCGTCTGGATGTGCTCGGCGCCACTCACCTCATACCGCATGCCCGTCAGCAACAGGCCCATCTCCACGCCGATCTGCCCGAGTCGATAGAGCACGTTCGGACCGAACAGGTGGGCGAGCAGTATGCCGGGAGGCCCGACGAGCAGCGTGTAGAGCGAGACGGCGAGGTAGGCGGCCGTGGACCGAACCGCCGCTACCGCGACGGCGAACGGTGAATCTCGGGGCGCCATCATCTATCAGGCCATCATGCGGTCATGCGGGCATGGAGGGCATGGAGGGCATGGAATCGACGATCGGGAGGGCCTCCGCGCGGAAGGTCAAGGGGACATGAAAAAGGCCCGAGCCGGTTCGCCGGCTTGGGCCTCTGGCTTCGACTCCGGATCCCTCTACGACGCGCGCGCCGTGCGACGAGAGGCGACCGACACCGGTGCGACTTTCGCGACTTTCGCGGCCTTCGCCGCCTTGGCGGTCTTGGTGGCCTTGGCCCGCGCCGTCGCTCGGTTCTTGGCGTTCAAGCACCGATCGAGGGCTCGGTCGACCTTCGCCTCGATGGCCTCGTTCGTCTCACCCATCACCTCGGAGATCTCGGTGATGACGAGGAATTTCGCCCGGTCGAGCATCCGCTTCTCGCGAAACGACAGGTTCTTCGAGCGGCTCAGGAAGCTGAGGCTCTTGAGCACATCGACCACGTCGTAGATCGAGCCCGTCCGCATCTTGTCGGAGTTGTCCTTGAAGCGCCCTTTCCAGTTCTGATGATTGTCGATCTTGCCGTCACCCAGCAGCGTGAACAACTTCGTGACCTCACGATCGCTCACCGCTCGGCGCAGCCCAACGCAGTCCACGTTGTCGACCGGCACCAGCACCGAGGTGTCACTTGCCACCATCCGCAGGTGATAAAAGCCACACGTCGTGCCGAGGATTGTCCTAGTCTCGATGCGGTCTACGACACCGAGTCCGTGATTCGGGTAAATGACCTTGTCGCCAACCTGGAACGTCAAATGCCCTCCAGTAAGAGAATGCCGTCTGTTGGAGTGAATCGTCCGTCGTGCAGTCCTTCGAGTATAGCGCAACGGCGTGGTGCAATCAACCCAAAATCATAGAAAAATAAGGACTTCTGACGATTCTCATGCGTTCCCTCCATGTCCGACCACGCCGCTCGAGGCGCCCCGGTCCAGGCGCAAACAACCCCGCACTTCTCGTCAACTCCTTGTTCCACAAGCTGATACGATGATCGAGACTTGGCCTCTTGCATTTCCGGGAAACAACCTGCACGAAGACGACACATACGTCTTCAATATGACACAAGAGAACCGTGAACCCACCGTTTCGGGATGGCACCTGAACGAGATACGATACCTGCTCATGCAACAAGTCGAGAGGCCCCGACTCAGAACCCGAGCGGCGTTCACCGTGGGATGCGGATTGGTGCTCGTCGCGATCGTCGGAGCTCAGACGACCCCTCGACCGCTGGCCTTCGCCCTCGACGACCCGACGACCGTCGCGGCGCTCGATCGGCTGGACGCGCGTGCCACCGATACCGCCGCCTTTCTGGCCCAGATCGCTGCCATCGAGTCGCCGTCGGGGCAGGAGCAGGCCCGTGCCGAAGCGGTGGCCGCGCGGATGCGCGCGATCGGCCTCCAGGACGTCACCGTGGACGCAGCGCCCAACGTCGTCGGACGGATTCCCGGCCGCTCAGGACGCGCGCTCGTCTTCGTGTCAACGCTGGATGACTTGGCAACCGTCGTCCAGCATCAGCGTGGGGCCGCCCGCCCGCCCGAGGTGCGCGGCGACCGGGTCGTCGGACCGGGCACGCACACATCGTCGACGACTGCCGCCATCCTTGCCGCGGCCGATGCCTTGGTGGCGTCGGGTCTGGAACCCACCCACGACTTGGTGTTCGCCGCAGTAGCCCAGGAAGAGACCGGCCTGATCGGCATGAAGCGGCTCTACGAGCAGTACCGGAGCCGCGCGATCGGCTTCGTCGACGTGCTGGGCGACGGCCGGCGAATCAGCTACGGCGCCATCGGCATCCACTGGTGGAAGGTGTCGGCGCACGGCCCGCCGGGCCACTCCCTCGGCGGCGGCCTCCCCAACGTCAACCAGGGCATCGGACGCGCCGTGGACCGTATTCTCCAGCTGCCGCAGCCGGAACGACACCGCGAGCGCCGCACCGTGGTCAACGTCTCGATGCTGCAGAGCGGCGCGGTCTACAATCACAAACCGGCGACAGGATGGTTCTCGCTGGACGTCCGATCGCTCGACGCCGAGATCATCCAGGCGATCGAGACTCAGGTCCGGGCAACCCTCGCCCAGGTGACCGCCGAGACGACCATCACGTTCGACATGGAGCCCTTCCAGCTGACACCGGGCGGCCAGATTCCCGGGGCTCGAGCGTCGCCGCTGGTGACGACCGCGGCGGCTATCGCGAGCCACATGGGCCTCGAGCCGACCTTCAGTGAGAGCGGCTCGTCGAACATGAACGTACCCATCGCGGGCGGCACACCGGCCATTGGCTTGGGTGGCTCCCGAGGGGACCGTCGTGGGTTTCCGGACGAATGGGCCGACGCACCGGCGATGATGCGCACGGCCCGGCACGTGGTGCTGCTCGGTGCAACCCTCGGCACCAATTGATCCGAACTGATTCGGTGTGCGATTCCCTGAACGGAGGAAGGTCCATGATGAACGCTCGCCACCTCGGCCTGGTGCTCGTGTTCTCGGCAAGCCTGGTTCTCAATCTCGACGGATGGACCACGGCGGCACAACCCGAGACCGGGCCCCAGACGGCTACCACCGCACAGCCCCGCAGCTTGGCGCCCTACGTACCGACCCCCCAGGAGGTGGTCGATCGCATGCTGGAACTGGCCGAGGTCACCGAGGATGACGTGGTGTACGACCTCGGGTGCGGGGACGGCCGCATTCCGATCACCGCCGCCCAGCGGTACGGCGCCCGTGGCGTCGGCATCGACATCGACCCGGTGCGCGTCGCCGAATCGAAGGCCAATGCGGTCAGGGCCGGTGTGGAAGACCTCGTCGAGTTTTACCAGCAGGACGCCCTCCAGGTCGATGTTTCGGACGCCACCGTGGTGACCGTCTATCTCCTCTCGTCGTCGAACCTCAAACTTCGCCCGATCCTCACGCGTCAGCTCGCACCAGGGTCACGGATCGTGTCGCACGCCTTCAGTATGGGTGATTGGGAGCCGGAGGTCGTCGATCGCTTCACCGACGCCAATGACAACACGCGCACGCTATATCTCTGGCACACGGACGGGACCGTGCGGCCCTAGCGCCACCAGCAGGCGGCGAGCGCTCGATCTCCACCGGCGAATCCATTACACTAGGGGTTGTACGCGATTCAGTCGTTCGCCAGCCACCCCAACCAAGGGGACATGTCCACCAGCGAGTTCCGGTCCGGGTTCCAGCGCACGTGAACTGGCTCCTTCAGCTCCCTGTCATTCGCTCACTCCACGCGAGAGGATTACTGTTCGTCGCGGCCCTACTGCCGCTCGTCGCGGGCGTGCTGCTTGCGGGCGCGATGGAGAGCGAGCCGACACCCGCTCGGCAGGAGTCCACGGCACCGACGGAGCGATCGGGTCCGACCCTGCTCTCGATGCGGCCGGATCTCGAAAAGACCCCGCTCTCCTACCAATCCGATTACTGGGAACAGCTCGGCCAAGGCGTGCTCGATCACCTCGTACTCATGGGGCCACGGCGCATCCCCGGCATCGTGGTCGAGCCTGGGCTCGTCTTGACCTCCGCCCTCGCCGTCGAGCCGATGGCCACACCGCCTCCGCCGAGGGACGATCCGCCGGAGACAGGTGACGCCCCGGCGAACGATGAGGCCCCCTCGCCGCAGGAGGAGCAGCCGGAGGCGGGTGACATCCCGGTGGACGATGCGGCGGCGGCGGCCGGCGAGCGCGAGGAGGTGCCGTCCGGCCCTGGGCTCGTGGCGGTCGACTGGGACGAGGGTCTCGCGCTGTTCCGGCTTGGTGATCCGGCCACCGCGCCGACGTTCGCGCCGGCCGACGCGAGCGAGTTCCACCCGGGCGCGTTCGCGGCCGCCGTCACCCGAACGTCCAGCGGGCGCATGCTGATCTCGCCGGGCTATGTCACCGACGTGGAGGCAGGATCGGGCGACACGAGTGCGCAGCCGGCATCGATTGACGCGGCACTCGTGCTCTCTGACGACACGCCCGTTGCCGCCGTCGTGGATCTGGATGGCGACCTGCTCGGCGCGGCGATTCGGCGAGGCGACGAAGTTCGGCTGCTGGCCGGCCAGGAGCTGGCCGCCACGATGACGCGCCTGAAGGAAGGTCGCCAGTGCTATCCGATCGAGAGTGCGGACATCAGCGACGAGATCCATGCGCTCCTCGGCGTGCCGAACGGCGTGGCGATCGAGCGGGTCCGCGCCGAGGCGTTCGTGGCCGAACCCACCCTGCGGCCCGGCGACGTGCTAATCGAGTGGGACGGCGAAATCGTGTCGAGCGTCGACCAGCTGCTCGAGCTCTACCATCGGCACCAGGTGGGCGAATCCGTTCGCCACGTCGTGCTACGCGGGACCCGACGAGTGACCGGCTCGTCGATCCTTCCAGATCGCCACTGTCGTCCGCTCCCGGTGGTCGACGAGCTTGCGATCGAGCGCCTGGGGCTCGCCGTCACGATGACGGAGGCGTCAGCTCCGGCGGGGCCGGCGGTGGCAGCAACATGGCTGGTCACTCGCCTTGAGCCTGGCGGCCCAGCCGACGCCAGCGGGCTCGCGCCAGGGGATCGCATCGTCGCGGCCAACGGCCGCGGCCTGCCCGAACGGACCGCTCGTCGGACGCTCGAGCGTCTGGCCCAGGGCACCCGGGCCATCGTGTTCACCGTGCAGCGCGACGGACGCGTCAAGCTGCTCGCCGTCGCGCCGCCGGCCGAGTAACCTCGAGACTGCGTTGACTTCCCTCTTCGAGAACACCGATGGCGTGCCAGGTCGGCTCCGGGGGCGCCTCCGAGCCCTCCGACGCCTGGGTCGTACCGTCGCCCCGCGGCTACCGACCTGGGGCTGGCTGACGCTCTGGTTCAAGTCGACCGTCCAACCCTCCCCCAACTACCTCATCGTCCTGGCGCTGGTCATAGGAGTGATCACCGGCTTCGCGTCGGTTGGCTTCATCCTCCTGCTCCACGGCATGACCGACTTCGCGCGCGGGGTCGTGGCCAATGGGTTCGGGATCTTCGGCCCCGCAAGTCTGGTGCTGCTGCCTGCCCTGGGCGGCCTGATGGTCGGGCCGATCGTGTATCGGTTCGCGCGGGAGGCGAAGGGGCACGGCGTCCCCGAGGTGATGACCGCACTCGCCACCCGCGGCGGCCGCATCCGGAAGCGGGTCGTGGCCGTGAAGGTCGTCGCCTCGGCTCTGACCATCGGCTTCGGCGGCACAGCGGGCCGTGAGGGACCGATGGTGCAGATCGGATCGGCCATCGGATCGACGATCGGTCAGAGCGCGAAGCTCAAGGCTGCCAACGTCCGAACGCTGGTGGCATGCGGTGCGGCCGGGGGCATCGCGGCCACGTTCAACGCGCCGATCGCAGCGGCCATCTTCTCGATGGAAGTGCTGATGGGTCGGATCCACGCTGACTTTCTGTTGATTCTGCTGACGTCCCTCAGCTCGTGCATGGTGGCACGACACTATCTCGGAAACTTCCCCGCCTTCATGGCGCCGGCCTACGATCTCGTGAGCCCCGCCGAGCTCCCGTTCTACTTCGCGCTGGGGCTGGTCGGCGGCGGCGCCGCGGTCCTGTACACGCGCGCCCTCTATAAGGCGGAGGATATCTGGGGCGACTGGAAGTTCCCCGAATGGCTGAAGCCGGCGGTCGGCGGCCTCGCCGTCGGGCTGATCCTCCGGTTCTTCCCGGAGGTTTACGGCTCGGGTCTTCCGGCCGTCGAGTCAGCGCTGTGGGTCCGGTTTCCGTGGGAGTTACTCATCGGCTTGTTCGTGGCCGAGTTCATCGCCAACATCCTGACGCTCGCCTCCGGCGGTTCCGGCGGCGTCTTCGCCCCGGGGCTCTACATGGGCGCGATGCTCGGCGGCGCGTTCGGCACACTCGTGCACGCCATGTTTCCCGAATGGACCGCCGGCTCCGGTGCGTACGCCATGGTAGGTATGGCGGCGTTCTTCGCCGCCGCGGCCAAGGCGCCCATGACGGCTATCCTGATCCTGTTCGAGATGACGAACGATTACCGGATCATGCTGCCGTTGATGGCCGCCGTCGCGGCATCGGTGTACCTGTCTCATCGCCTGATGCCGCACAGTATCTACACGCTGAAGCTCTTCAACCGCGGGATCGACTTCCCGTTTCAAGACGACAGCGACGTCAGGCCCGCGCGAGTCCGAGCCGTACCGGCGGATCTCTGACGGCACGGAACGAACACGGAACGGACACGGAACGACACGTCGTCGAGTGAGGCTCGCCTTGATATACTCGCTCTCGGGCCGGAGTGGTGAAATTGGCAGACGCGCGGGATTCAAAATCCCGTGGGATCACATCCCGTGTGGGTTCGAGTCCCACCTCCGGCACCAGCTAAGTTCAGCCCGTCCAACGCCTTACCTCACCAGCACGATAGTCCCAGAAGTAGCGTGGGACCTACGACGCTCCTGGAGGGCGACGGCTCAATCTGCGAGCGCTCGGTCGAACGCGTCGTGCTGGTGAATCGCGAAGATGCACTCCGACCCGTCGAGGCATTCGCTGATGTGCACGACGCCGCCTGGGACGCGATAGTGCGAACCCGGGGGCAGCACCCCCTGCGTGCTCGCCGCATCCGGCTCGAAATGACGAGCACGTCCCTTGACGACGATGCCGACATAGGTGGTGGAGTGGGTGTGCGGCGCGGTCTTCATGCCAGCCGGAAACCTGATGTAACTCAGATGTTCTCCGGTTTGCATGTCGCCATGCACGAATGCCGTGGCGCGGCCGTCGGGTAGATCCGCCCACGGGATGTATGGGCCGCACACCATTGCTCGATTCACGGCCGAGGGGGACCCGTTGCCACTGACGGCGGCGGCGTAGGATGGGGACACCGGCTATGGACATGCCAGCCCGACCGGGCTTTGGACATCTCGCTGCGCGAGATTCCCACATGCCCACCACTCTCATGAACCAGACCGGACAGATCAGTTACTCAAAAAAGCGGTCAACTTGACGTACTAATCACAGTCTGCAGGACAGGGTGGCAGTAGAACCAGACGCCCGACTGTCCCATCGAACATCTGTTTGACCGATCACCCGGTGCGACAACGTCCAACTCCGGAATCACCGTAGCCAGCCTTCCGTCGCCCCTCCTGACGGCGGTCACCGCTCCTTGATGAAACACTCCACGTATGCCGAGCCCTCGCGTGCGGGCATGTAGTTCGTGTCCGGATACGTCTTGTAGGGATGACGTTCGATCACGACCTTGTCGAAATACTTCAGATACTTCTCGACCGTCTGGGACGCCGACCGGGTGGTCGTCGCGACCTCGGGCGTTGGTACCAGTGTCGCGAACATCGGGACCATCGCCCCGCCCGGACGCAGCGCCGAGAACAGCTTCGGCAGGAAGGCCGCAAACAGTTCCTCGCTGTCGAACATCTCCTTCGGAATATCGAAATCAAACATGATGCCGTCGACGCTGTTGGTGCGGATGGTCTCGACGAACTCGAAGACGTCGCGGTTGACAATCTCGAGGGTCCCGGGCGGGTCAGGGTTCCGCCCCTGAAAGTGCCCGATTACCTCGGCGTACTTTTCCACAACGGTGTGTCGTTTCGTGTTCGCGTGTTCGGCGATCCGTAACGCTGACATTCCCAGGCCGAGGCCGATCTCGAGGAATTCAGAACCATGCTCGGTCAGCATGTCTGCCGAGCGCCACATCAGCGGCTCTTCCCACCCTTGCATGACCTGGATACCGTCGATCAACAGCGTGATCTTGTCGTTGTCTTCGAGCATTTCGATCTTGGGCTGGTCGGGTTGTCTCGTGCTCATGGCCGTCCCCGTCTTTCCTTCTCGCACTGGCTAGCTGAGTCAACGCGACCGGAAGGCGCTGAAGCGTGCTCCTGAGGCTTCGCGTCAGCCCCAGGTGCCCAATTCGTCACTGCGCGCGACCACTGATCATCCGACGGGTCGTGACGCGACCGACTCATACCCCTCGCGTGATGCCGCCATCGACCCGGATGTTCTGTCCCGTGATGTAGCTGGAGTCGCTGGAGAGCAGGAACCGCACCGTGGAGGCAATCTCACCGACGGTCGCGTACCGCCCCATCGAGATCTGCGCCAGGTTCTCCTCAGAGACCGGAAAGCTGTCGACGAAGCCCGGAAGCACGTTGTTCATGCGAATACCATCCCTGGCGTGCGCATCCGCGTAGAGCTTCGCGAAGCTGCCCAGTGCCGCACGAAGAGTCGCCGAGATCGGAAAGGCCGGCGACGGCTCGAAGGCGGCGAACGTGGAGATGTTGACGATGGCGCCACCGCCCTGACGGGCCAGCACCGGAGTCACGAGTCGACTCATCCGAACCACGTTGAGCAATAGCAGATCGAGGCCCGCATGCCACTGCTCGTCCGTCAGGTCGAGCAGCGGACCCTTCGGCGGATGGCCGGTGTTGTTGACGACCGCGTCGATGCGTCCGTACCGGTCCAGCGTGGTATCCACCAGCCGTTGCAGGTCGTCAGGATCGGTCACCGACCCGGTGAGTCCGACCGCGCCCAGCTCGTCGGCCAGCACCTCGGCACCGCCAGACACCGACATCAGTGCCAGCTGGTAACCCGACGCCGCCAGCTCTCGTGCAATGGCGGCTCCCATGCCCTTCCCGGCCGCTGTAACGATACTTACTCGCTTGGTGTCCATTCGTTCCTCTCCCGCGCCTACTACGCTGGCGGCGGTTGTTGTCCCAGACGTCCTCGGTGAAGTTCTTGAATCAAGAGGAAGGATTCACCCACTCAACCCCCAACAGGCCAGCGGCGTCAGCAGAGACGCCATGATCAACCGGTCAGTACGGAGGCTCGAGGAGATGGTCCCGCCACTCGAAGGCTGACGCCTTCCGACCCTACGGCGCCGGCGCGAGAATCGCGAGAACGAGCAGCCGGTTGGTGCCGGTATTTCTGATGCCGTGAGGCGATCCCTCCGGCGCAACCAGCAACACACCGGCGTGCATCGGAACCTCGCTGCCCTCGAGCAGGAAGAGTCCGCTGCCTTCAACCACCTGGTAAATCTTGTCCATGCCCTGGTGCGCGTGCAGGGCATGCTCCTGCCCGGGCTCGAACGCATTCAGCCCGACCATGACGCGCTCGGAGCGAAAAATCGTGCTCTTGCCCATCTTGTCCGGGGAGTACGCCGCGTGGTCGCGAGGGTGAATCGGGGTCGGGTGTTCCATGCGGGTGATCCTAGCGCAGACCTCAGGAATCCGAGCGCTCGCCTCGTGGCCTCACGGCAGATGACGACGGGGGCCCACGGAGTCTCGCTTGCCCGGCGGTCCGGAAGGAACGAGAATGCCGTGTGTCGGCGTTCACTCAACACGTCGCAGGAGGCGACTCCGGTTCGGATGACTGACGACGTCAGGCAGTGGATCAACCTGTCGTACGCCAACATTGCGACCACCTCGCCCGCCGCGCACAGGGTCGCGACCGAGTGGTCCGAGGCCCTGGCCCGCGGCGGCGCCGCCGAGTTCGACGGCGAGGCCGAGCGACACGCCATGTTGCCCTTGCGCACGGCGGCGGCTCGCCTGCTACGCTGCGATGTCGAGGACGTCTGCGTAGGCTCAAGCGCAACCGAGCTGCTCTGCTCGCTCGCGTGGGCGGTCGCCCCTCGCAAGGGCACGAACATCGTCTCGACTCGCGCGTCCTTCCCGTCCACCGTGTATCCCTGGAAGCGCGTGGCCGATGAGCACGGCGCCGAGATCCGTCTGGCGCCAGACGACGAGAATCTGTACACGCGACCTGACGGCATCCTGTCTCTGATCGACGAGAAGACGTCGGTCGTTACCGTGTCACACGTCGAGTACGCGAACGGCCAGCGCTACGATCTACCGACGATCGCCGAGGCCGCGCACGACGTCGGCGCCATCTGCGTGGTCGATGCTACGCAGTCGATGGGCATGGTGCCGATCGACGCCCCAGCGTCCAGGGTCGACGCCATGGTCTCGTCGGGCTACAAGTGGCTTCGAGGTACCGTCGGTGCCGCGGTCGGGTATGTGTCCCCCAGTGTGCGAGGCGACCTGAACCCGGGTCTACTTGGATTTCGAAGTCACGTTGACATGTGGGACATGCGATCAGAGCGGCTGGAACTGCCCGACGATGCGAGCCGCTTCGAGTTCGCGACGATCCATTTCGGAGCCGCCCTCGGACTGGCCTCGGCCGTCGACGAGCTCGTCGAGCTCGGTCCGGAGGCCGTCTGGCGTCATGACCTGTCGCTCGCCGCGCTGGTGGTCGAGGGGGCCCGCCGGCTGGGTCTCGTCATCGTCTCCCCCCTGTCCGACGACGAGCGCAGCGCCATCGTGAGCATCCGCCCACCGGACGCCGCCGACAGCGCCAGCATCGCGCAGAGGCTTCGGGACGAATACGGCATTCTCGTCACCAGCCGGTCAGCGACGATTCGTGTCTCGCCCCACATCGACAACACTGCCGAGGAGGTGGCGTGCCTGTTCAGGGCACTCGAAGAGATTCTTCGAACCTGACGGTCGTCACAGTCGCAAGCCCGGCGATCTGCTTCGCGTGGCAGCGAGCGAGCCGTTCGGGACGGCAGCGAAACCTGGTGGTTAGACGGCCCAGAGAGAGAAAGCCAATGACCAACGCCCGCTCCGGGTTTCCGTGGATAGGCGTCGTCGGTGTCGCCGTTGGTTTCGTGGCGATCGAGGAGCTCCTGATCGTCCCCGTGTTCGCGTGGCTCTTCGGCCTCCCACGGGAGGTGCCGACCGGCGGAGGGTTGGGGTGGGCAGTGCTTGGTGCCCTCATCGTCACCTGGGCGCTGGCGTTCGTCGCCGGGCGTGTTCGGGCGAACGTCGAGCAGCTCCTCGTCGCCTTCTTCGTCATCCTCGCCGGACTGGATCTGGCGGCCCACGCCCAGCGGGCGTACTTCTTCGAACCCGACGTGGATGCCATGACGTTCACCGGCATCTTCCTGCAGCAGGTGTGTGCCTCCGCCGCGCTCGCGGCGGCGGCGGCCTTCACGTTCCGGCGGGATACGGACGACTCGGAGCTCGAGCGGCCGGCCGGCTTTCGATTCACCGACGTCGGCTGGCTGTGGCGGATTCCGGCGAGCGCCGCGATCTACTTCGTCCTCTTCTTCGTGGCCGGCCTCATGATCTGGCCGTTCGTCCGAGACTTCTATGCCGCGCAGCTCGAGCAGAAGCGTCTCGGACTGCTGTTGTTCGAATGGGAATACCTGAACGGCGTCTGGTTCGCGCTGATCGGGCTCCCGCTGCTGCGGCTGGTCCCGGGCGGCTGGCTGCGGGCCGGGGTCACGGCGGGCGTCGCCTTCTGCCTCATCCGTGGGATCGCCGGGCTCATCGAGCCCAGCCCGGTCATGCCCACGGCGATTCGGCTGTGGCACATGTTCGAGGTTGGTTGGTCGACTTTCGTCTACGGCCTGGCGGTCGCCTACGTGTTTCTGCCGCATCCACGAACGCCTGAGTCGTGATCGTGAACACGCACACCGGTCATTCGGCCTTCCGCAGCACGAACTGAGACCGATCTTCCGCGCCCGTCGCGAGTCGTGTGTCTTCGTGCGACGTGGGGGTCAGGAACTAGCGCTCGCGTTCCATGATCACCATGTGCTCGCCCCGGCTGACCAGCCCTGCGATCGTGAACCCTCCCTCGAGCGCCTGGGTCACCTCAGTCTGCAGGGTCGAGGTTCGGCTCGTGGCCAGCAGTTGGTATTCGAGTCGTTCGTCCCCACCTCGGGGTCGACGGTCACCGGGTAACTCGCCGACTCCAGCGCCGCGCCGTCCACGACGATCTGCGTCGTCTCGGCCGAGACCGCCAACGTCGCCGGTAGCCGCGCGCCATTGGCGTCGAACACCGTCACGTCGCCCAGCGTCACCGCCCCATCGGCCGTCGCCCACTGCCACCCGGCCCCGGTCGCCTCGAACGCTCCGGGGCTCGTCACCCGCCCGCCAATCGCGAGGTCCGCCCCGTCCAGATCCAACCGCGCCGGCAACACGAACTGCTGCTCCACCGTCGCCGCCCGCGGCACGTACTGCTCGATCATCCCACCCCGGTCGTACACGACCACCCGACCCGTCAGCGTCGGTGCCACATCCGTTGCCGGCACGGCCACGACCGGCGCCCCCCCGGCCTCGACGTCCACCAGCTCCCACTGCCACGCTGGCCCGCCGCGCCGAGGCGCCATCGCCACGCCCGTCGCGGTGAAGGTCACCTCGTGCCGCGGGTGTGTGAGCCGCACGCCGCCGTCTGTCGGCTTCAGGTCATTGAGCGCTGCGGCTATGACCACCGCTTCGGGCAACGGGCCGCCCAGGGCGTCGCCGGCGACCGGTATCTCATCGCCAACTCCCAACGAGACGCCGGCGCGCGGCTCATGCGCCACACCCAGCACCAGACTTCCAACAACGACGACGAGCAGCGCATACAGAATCTTTGACATGGTCAACCTCAACGAGGGTTGAACGGACGCGGAAAGGCACAACCGCGGGGAGTGAGGCATGCAGGCAGACCGAACGCTCGACAGAGCCGGACGCTGGTTTCACGAAACAGAGTACGCGACGCTGCCGATGACACCGTGCCCCAACCTACAACAACCCAATGTTGCGCGCAAGCAGGGCGCTCATGCCGTCGCCGGCGTAGGCTTCGCGACGGAATGCTGAATGTTGAATGCTGAATGTTGAATGCTGGATGTCGAATGTCGATTCACCATGCCTCTGTGAATCGGTTTCAGCGGCTCTTGACCGACATCCTGCCGGCGTCAGCTGCGATCGTCGATGCCGGCCTTCGGCGCGTTCTTGGACACCGACCGGATGCCATTTCTCATCGCGGCTCGCCCGGAGTACGCTTCGCCGTTCGCGATCACCTGGTGGTTCTTCGCTTTCAGGACGAAGTAGTGCTTGCCGGCCTTGTTCGTCTTCTCCTCGAACTGGCTGGCATCGGCCGCGCACGCGCCGACGCAGGCGATGCCGTGCTTGGCATTGGCCTTCGACGCATACATCTGGCTGGCGAGAATGACTTCTCCATTGGACGCGACGAGGCGGAAGTAGAACTTCCCGTTTCTGGCTCGCTTGATCTGGTACGTCGCTGGCATCGCGCGCTCCTCTCTCGTGATGAGCACCCGGGTGGGTCGTGGTCCGCTCGTTCGTCGTCCTCGCCCTGCGCGCGTGACCCGACCACTCGCATCATGTCACGTTCCTTGCGTTTGCGCGACGATGGCCTTGACCTGTCGCCGGTAGAACTTCGTATCGACCTTCATGATGGGAAAAGCAGGCGGCAAGGAAGAGACGGCCATCTCTCGGAAGCCGTGCTTCTCGTAGAAACGATGCGCCGCGAGGAAATGCCGCGTCGTGCCCAGGAAGATTTCGTGCACCGAACGATCGACACACCAGGCGATGAGCGTGTCCGGAAGACGCTTCGCCGTCGCGACGTGGCGTCCCGGAATTTCCGATGCACGAACATCTTGCGCAAGGCCCCTTGCGAGCCTCCTATGTCGAGCAGCCCGATCGTGCCGACCACATCGTCACCGGACAGCGCGACCCAGAAGTTCCCGTGACCGACCTGGTAAAAGGTCGGAATCAGCCCGAGGTCCGGCTGCTGCTCCGCAGAAATCTCCAGGTCGAACTCATCCCGTTGGATCCGGAGGATGAGAGCGACGACTTGGCTCTCGAACTCGGGACGAAACGGCACGATGTGCGTACAGATCGCATCTGTCGTGGTCATGTCAACCATCACCTGCCGTGTCCGTTCCGTGTCCGTTCCGAGGTCGTCCCGCGCACGACCTCGGCTACCGGATCTTCTCCCAGGCGCCGGTAAGGCCGGCCGCCTCGCCGCCGGGCGCCCAGATCACGAGTACGCGAGTCGAACCGGCATCCTCGCTCACCTTGTGCACGACGCTGTCGGGCGGGCGGACCCAGCCCAGCATGCCCGGCTCGAGCATGTAACTCTTCCCGTCGACGATGTGCTCGAGCTGCCCCTCGATGACGTAGAAGACCTCCGTGGAGCCGTGGACGTGGGATGCCGACTCGCTACCCGGCTGAAACGTCAAAATGCCGATCTCGATCTCGCCACCGCCGAGATTGCTCTCATCGAGCAGCATCTCGAGCATCGTGCCAGTGGCGCTCCGGTAGGCGTCGTCGCGATCCACCGCCTGACCGGAAGAGACGGCGGGAATCGCCAGCACCCCGAGCGTCGCGGCAACCGCGGCACGTGTGGTCAGGCGGATGAGTGAAGATACGCGTGCAGTCATACGGTCGTTTCCTCCCTACCATGTGAATTCCGTGTAGATTCCGAGCCCGTCAGAACATCGATCGAAGCCCCATGTAGACGTACAGCAGGAGTGCCGACAGAAGCACGCCATTCACCGGCGCCCGGTTTCGATGGGATGCCGGCATCACCGCCGAGTTGCAGAGCCAGAGCAGCGTGGCAATGACGAACGGAAAGAAGAGCGAGCCGACCACCGTATACACGAAGACCACCCAGACCGGGCGCTGGATCAGCAGGGCGGAAATCGAGGCCAGGGTCAAGTAGACGGCCCAGCCGCGATACGCGGCCCCGCGCTGTCCAGCGGCGGTGCTGCCTCGCCAGACGTGGATCCAGTCATCGAACAGGAACGGGACACCGTGCCACACGCCGAGCACCGACGAGTACGCTGCGCCCCAGAACCCGACCAGGAACACGATGCGCCCGATGCCCCCGGTCTCGACGGCGATACGGTCGGCGAGCATGAGCGCCAGCTGCGGACCCTGGTCGAGAATGCCTCCCTCCCAGCTGATCTGCGACGAGAGAAAGATCATCGAGAGCGAGAACAGGAACACGAGCGCGAAGGACGCCATGAGATCCGTTCGCGCCGATCGGATCCGCTCGGGTCCGTGCCACCGCTCCTCGCGGATCCAGTACCCGTACGAGAGGAGCGTCACGGTCCCGCCCACGCCGCCGACCAGGGACAGGACATACGGAAGCGACACCGCCTCGCGGCTACCGGCCACGGACCACTCGGCGCCGCTCCATACGATCAAGATGTTGGTGAGCAGGAGGCAACCGAACATCAAGCCGATGATCCACTTCATCCCGTCCACGAACCGCTCGTACCGGCCCACCAGCACCATGATCAGCGCGGCGACGGCGTGAATGAGCCCCCACACGGGTAACGAGACGGACGGGAAGATCGCGGCCGGCACCATGGCACTCGCCGCCACCATGGCACTCGACGTGACGTACGACCAGACGGTGAAGTACGCGAGAAACCCCAGCATCACCACGCGGGGCAGCTGATGTCTCCAGCCTTCGATCAGCGTCGCTCCCGTCGCGAGCTGCCAGCGCGCGATGCCCTCGGTGATGGCGAACTTGATCGCGACGCCGATGACGAGGGCCCAGACGAGCGTCAGGCCGTACTCGGCGCCGGCGATCGTCGCGGCCACCATGTCGCCGACGCCGATCCCGGTGGCTGCCAGGAGCAGTCCCGGACCGAGGTCACCCCACGCTCGACCGATCCGGCTCCGGCCCTGCGCGACGCGAGAATCTGGTTCGTCAGGCATGGTGGCGCGCCACGAAGGCTAGTCGCGTGTCCGGGTCTGCAGGAACAGCGCCTTCTTTTCGTCTGGAAGCGTGAAGTCGAACCCGCACGCGCGAAAGAACGATTCGGACGACGTGATCGCGAGGATCTCCATGACGTCTCGTCCGCGGGCCAGCTCGACGCAGGCGTCGACGAGCCGTTTCCCGACACCCAACCCTTGACACTCGGCGGACACGACGAGGCCACGAATCTCCGCCAGCTTCTTCGAATAGACGTCCAGCGCCACGAAGCCCACCACCTCGCCGTCTCGTAAGGCCACGAAGCTCGTCGGCATGAGCTCGGCCAGCTCGTCCCGAGTGCGGGGAAGGATCTTGCGGTCATCCACGAAGGGGCGCAGAAGTTCGAGCACCTCTTCCCGATCGGGGCTGGCAGCAGGCCGAATTCGAATCGGATCGGGCGTCACGGTCATCGCCGCGACGCGATCATTGGGCGTCGCGCTGCTCCACACGCACATCGGCGAAGTACGCCACCGTGTCGCCTCCGGTCTCATCCGAATCGCAGAACAACCCGAGGTCGACGATCCGCGCACCACGGGGGTCGCCCCACAGCTCGCGATAGATGTCGGTGAGATCCACCCGCTCTCGATGCCAGCGTCCGATGTTCTCACGCCTCCCGTTCGCGACGTAGTGAGGAAACGATCCGACGTACTTGTAGTCTCCAGCGCCGAACGCGCGATTGCCCCAAATGATCTCCATCCGATGACGGTCGCCATCCGGCGAGGCGAACACCACCATGAATCGCGCCGGGTGATCGTCACCCTCGCGCGTCGCCTCGTCGACCTCACTCTCTATCCCCTTCTCGACGAACCACTGCCAGGTCAAGGTCGAATAGACGTCGAGCTCGACATCCACGTGTCGAAAGAGCATGGACGCGGTGTCGTGCGTGGCCAGACGAATCGCAGGCACACCCTCCTTCGTCTGAAACGACATGTCCATCGGCCCGTGCCTCCAGAACCGCCGGTGATACCAGCCCTCTGGCGGTGGATCGAGCGGAAACGGTTCTGCGAAATTCATCAGGACGAACGACGACGAGCCATCCGGCGACAGCACGTTCACGCGTTCGTCGCCGCAGGCTGCCAGGCCGACGCTCAGGATGAGGAGGCCGACGATCTTGAGGGGCATTGCTAAACAGGGTCCGAAGGTGCGGGGTGCGGGGTGCGGGGTCCGGAGTCCGGAGGTCGACGACGCGCGGCTGGCAGAGTAACCGCCAACCGCGCGTTCAGATTACCGCTTGTTCGACAACTCCGTGCCGTTGATCGGGATCATGAGATGCGCGCCAGGGGTGCCTGCGCGCATCATCCAGGGCATGCCTTTTCCTGCCAGCGAGTTGTCTCGCTGGCTGCCCGTCGTCATCCCGAGTTGCTCAGACGTGGCATTGGGCAGCGCCATGACCCACAACAGCTTGATCCGGTCGTCGTCTTCCCAGAGACGGTACGAAAGCGACCCGAACGGTGTCGGCTCGATCGTTCCGGCCTCGCGTGCGGCGGCGACTGCCGCCTGGAGCTCCTCGCCGGACTTGCCTTCCGCCTGCAACTTCGCGACGAGGTCCCGACGTGGCGCGGTCGACTTGTTGTAGCAGCGCGTGAACCCATCGGCGCCGCGTGGCTGGCACTCGATCATGTTCGTGCCCTGGCGGAGCACCTTCCGCGCGCCTGTGTCGGCGTCGTAGGTCACGACCGTGGCGTCCGCTCTCAGGTCCTCGGGCAGCGGTAACACCGCTTGCGCCACCGGGTCGTCGATCGCCTTCGTGTTCGTTCTCGTCGTCGCGCCGCCCTTGCTCGACAGCTCGGTCTGGTTGATCGGAATCATGAGATGGGCGCCCGGCGTACCGGCACGCATCATCCAGGGGCGCCCCTGTCCGGCCAACCCGGGATCCCGCTGGCTCACCGTCGACATCCCCATTTCCTCGGGCGTGGCGTTCGGGAGTGTCACGACGTGCAATAGCTGGATCTTGTCGGGCTTGTCATACGCGCGGTACATCATGGCCCCGAAGGGGCTCGGCTCGATCGTGCCGGCTTCGGCGGCCGCGGCGAACGCCGCCTGCAGCTCTTCGCCCGACTTCCCTTCCGCGCGCAGCTTCGCCCTCAGGTCGCGACGCCCTGCTGACGAAGCCGAATAGCACCACGTCTCTCCCCCGTCGTTCTTGGGTTGGCATTCGACGTTGTTGGTCCCCTGTCGGAGCACCTTCCGCGCACCGGTCTCGGCATCGTAGGTGTACACCGTCGCGCCGGCCTGCAGATCCTCCGGCAGTGGCGCAACCGCCTGGGCAATCTGCTCGTCGACAGACTGAGCGTGGACGGAACCGACCAGCAGTGGACCGGCCAGCACGAGGGCAATCAAGGTACCGAGACTCTTCATCAAAACCTCCAAATAGAAACCCACGAGGCACCAAGCCTCACTTCACATCGAAGCAAGACGTTCAGCCGGCGACAGTGCGTGTGGAACGCCCGTATTGTAACGCACTGCGGCCCTATTCGATCATCTCCGCCTCGAGTTCCTTCTCCACGATTTCGCCGTTCACGAGGCTCACGTGGTAGACCTTGGCCTCGGCTCTCGTCTTCACCACCCGCCGGACCTCAGTGCCCTCGAAATAGATTCCAGCGTTGTTGTCACAGGCGTATCCGGGCTTCAACTCGCCCGAGGCAATCAGCCGGTGATACGTCGGCCGGCGATTCTCCTCCGCGTCGTAGTGGGGTGAGTGACTGCCCTCGAGGAATCCCAGGCATTCGACTTTCGTGAGCTCCTTTGGTCGGGAATCGGTCGTGCCCTCCTCGAACCAGCACAACGAGCCGGCACTGGCTCCGCCGAGCACGATGCCACGATTCCACGCCTCCCGGAGAATGACGTCGATTCCGTGCGCCTTCCAGATGACCTGCTGATTCAGCGTGTTGCCACCCGAGACGACGATGCCATCGACCGAGAGCAGAACCTCCTCGAACGTTCGAGTCATCCGAGCGCTGGCGATGAAGCTCGTTTGCACGGAAGGCACGACATCGAGCGGCGCGCAGTTCTCGTACCAGCGGACTTTTTGCGAATCGCTGTCGCGCCCGGCGGTCGGCAGGTAGCACAGCGTGGGTCGTGCCTTGCCCGTGAGGGATGCCAGGTAATTGATGAAGGTCGTGCCGAACCCTCCACCAGCAATCAGGATTTTTCGTGTCGAGGCCGGCTGCATCGGGACGACATCCGTGGCGGCAAGCGCCAAATCGCCTGCGCCGACGCCAAGGGTCCCCACGACAGACGAGACGATGAATTCCCTTCTCTCCACGGTCGTCACCTCCTCCGAACACACAGATTACACGAACACCGCCGATGATCGCTTCCCCTCTTGCGCATCGCCGCTTGACGATGCTAGCGTCGTCGTCGTTCCGAGTGGCACCGTAATCGCACTTCCCATCGACGGCCGGGCTTCGAACGACCGACCGGCGAGGGAGGGCGAGTCAATGGATCGAGTACATCTGGCCAGTAGGGTCAAGGCCATCGAGCAGCGCATGGAGACCTGGGACGCTAGGTTCGATGAAATCGGGGCGCAGATTTCGCAACTTCGCGATGAGATGCGAGCACAGTTTTCTGCCGTGCGCGGAGAGATCCGCCATGGCGATGAAAACGTGACCCTCTCGCTCCGCGAGGAGATCCGGGCTGGCGGCGAGGAGACCCGGCGCGTGCTCCGAGAGGACATTCGGGCCGGCGACGAGGAAACCCGCCGCCTCATGCGAGTACTTCACGAAGACGTCATCGAGCGTATCGCGACGCTCGGCAACGCGAGCTAGCTGTCGCGTGACCGAGCGCCGCGCGCGGTGCGGCCCTACTGGCCGAACGGCACCTCGAAGTACTGCTCGTCGCCATCGACGTATCCCTTGTACGCCAGCGCAAGTTGATCAGCCGTGGCCGCGGCTGGAGCTTCGAAGTAGAGTGCCCCCTTCGTCGACTCGCCCGTCTGCAGCGTGGTGCTCTCGAGCTGATCGGACGCGTTCCCCTTGTTGATCAGGAGCGTCATGTCCTTCCGGCTCCCGTCCGGCAGCGTCAGCGTGTAGTTCGTAAAGTTGACGCTGAACTCCTTTTCCCCCGTGTTCGTCACTGCCAGGGCTACACGGATGAACTGGCCGCCGTCCTCGGCCGGATCCCGCAGCACCTCACCCTCGGCCGGAAAAAAGTTGAGCGCGACCTCTTCCACGGCGAGTGTCGTCGTCGCGTCGAAGTACTGAGTGTCAACCGCCTGGTTCACCGCCACGACCGTCGCACTCGGACGCGGGGGCGCCTCCGGCTCCGACGACCCGCACGCCCAGACGCTGCACGAAAGCAGCGTCATGCTCACGATGGTTCTAATTCTCACTGCGCCTCCTTCTGGCCGAAACACGCCTCGACCCATCCTGGAACTCTGGCCGCTCCGTGACGTCGACGGCCAAGGCGAACACGTAGTCCTTACCCTCGCTCCGCATCCTACATTCCACATCGGCCCTGAAGCAACTCGTGGCCCGTACCCGGCATCTCAACAGCGCTCTCCAGGCGGGGCATCCGTTCCGTGATCGTTCCGGAATCGTTCCGTGTAAGTTCCGTGTAAGTTCCGTACGTCACCCGTATCCCGCGGCCTCGATCGCGTCCTCGTCAAGCCCCAGGTAGTGTCCCAGCTCGTGGCCCAGCGTGATGGCGATTTGCTCCACGAGATCTTCCGGGCTCTCGGCGAAGCGCTCGAGATTACGCTGAAAGAGGTACACGCGCGCCGGCAGCTCGCCCGACGAGAGCGTGGTCTGCTCCGTCAGGGCGATCCCGACGAAGAGCCCTAGCAGCTCGGGGTCGAGCGGCGGATCCTCCTCGCGCAGCAGATCGTCCGGAGGCAGCGCCTCGACGAGGATGCCGACATCGTCGAGGTGCTGGGCGAACTCGTCCGGCACACGGTCGATCGCCTCGGAGAGGTGCCGTTCGAACTCCTCGGACGATAAGCGGATGGCCGGCAGGAACGCGTCCGGATCGAGCGCGACCGCACGGTCGAATTCGTCGTCGGCCTCGACGAGCTCGTCTCGACGCTCGAGGACCAGTCCAAGTACATGATGCGCGAGCGGCGAGTCGTCAGCGCTCGAGATCGCCCGCCGCGCCTCGGCCTCGGCGTCGGCGAAGTCGCAGCGACGGAACAAGGCTTCAGCCAGATGGGCCCGGCACTCCGCGTCATCCGGGTCGAGCCCGATCGCGCGACGCAGCCACTCGACCGCTTCGTCTGGACGGTCGAGCGCCAGCAGGGCGGCAGCCGCCAAGACGTGCACCTCCGGGTCGGTCTCGCCGCCGGCAGCCAGCGCGCCCTCTGCCAGCTCGAAGGCACTCGCGGCATCGTCGGCATCGAGCGCCGCATACGCGGCGTCCACGACGCGCTCGGGCGAGTCTGGGCGATCAGTCATCGGCGTGGTTCCTGGACGTGCATTGTTCCGTGTGCGATGTTCGTTCCGCGTCCGTTCCGCGCACGCTCCGCGATCGTACCGTCGATATCAAACGTCCTCGTGACTCCGGAGAAATCTCGCCCAGCGCGGTGCTGCACCCGTTAGCCGCGTCCGCAGCGCGTGCATGTCGGCGGCCGGCATGGGCGTGAAGCTCCTGGCAGCCGCGACGTTCTCCTCGAGGATCGGAAGGCTCGTGTGGGAGATCTCAACGGAGGTCACACCCAGCGAGAGCGCGTACCGGATCAACTCGGCCGGGGTCGCCATCGCCCCGTCGCCAACGAGCTGCCCCTGTCCCATCACCTTCATCGCAACCACGCCCATCCCTTTGTCGAGCGCGGCCGGCAGCACACGCGCCTCGAAACCTGCAAGCGGCTCTCCCGGCGTGCTGGAGAGCGGATGCGACGCCTGCGCGGCGTTCAGCGAGAGCAGGATCGTGTCGACGTCATCGAAGCGGCGGACCGCCTCGAGCAACACGTCGGGACGGTAGTGGCCCGTGATCCCGATGAACCGGATGGTCCCTTGATCCTTGAGGCGCCGCAGCGCTCCGAGGGCACCCTCGGGCGATTCAAGCATATCGAGCTCGTCCAGGTCCCGCAGACTGTGGATCTGCATGAGGTCGAGATGATCGGTACGGAGGAGTTCCAGGCTCGTCTCGACCGAGCGAAGCATGCCGTCGCGATCGCGGTCGTTCGCCTTCGTCGACAGGAAAATCTCGTCGCGGTAGGGCGCGAGGACCTCACCGTAGTAGCGCTCGGAGAGCCGCTCGTACGGCGCGACCGTGTAGCTGGCCGCCGTGTCGAAGTGGGTGATGCCGAGCTCGCGCGCCCGGTTGATGAGCGCCGCGACCGCCTCGGATTTTCCGCCAACACGGCGCAGGAAGTGACTACCGCCCCCGAAGACCAGCGTCGAGACTCGCGCGCCGGTCTTGCCGAGCAGCCGCCGCGGCAGCCCATCGGCTTGCGCACCCGCCGTGCCCGTCGACCCCACGGTCGCGGCGAGCGCCGCCCCGGTGGCCGTCAAGAATTCACGCCGATTCATCGAGTGGGTCATCTTCTACTCCGTGCACACTCCGTGGTCAATCGGGTCCCATGCCGTGTTCGCGGCGTGCCCAGTCTGTGCCGATCCCTCAGCCCAGCTCCTTCGGTCGCCACAACGCGACCAGTCGACCGGAGGTGGAGATCCGAAGCTCATCCCACACGGCGATCGGGAGCTCGATCTGCGCGAGTGCCGCCGTCGGCATCGTCTCCTCTTCGCGCGTCAGCCGACGGACCAGCTCCTCCGAGCCGGGATTGTGTCCGACGACCATGATCCTGTCAGCACCCCGTGCCACCGACCGGCGAATCACTGAGACGATGTCGACGGCCGAGGCCAGGTACAGAGCCTCGTCGAACTGCAGATCGTCGGCGAAGCCGCTCGGTCCGGTGACGAGCTCGATCGTCTCACGAGTTCGCGTGGCCGTCGAGCTGAGAATCTGCTGGGGCACGATGCCCAGCCGAGCGATGAGCTCGCCCATCCGCGGCGCGTCGCGCCGGCCTCGCGTGCTGAGTGGACGGTCGTGATCCTCGAGCCGCGGGTCCTTCCAGGCCGACTTCGCATGACGCAGCACCAGGAGCGTCTTCATCGCTCCTGCATTCTACGCCTCCCGTGCCGCGAACGGCCGCCCGCCCGAAGCACTGCCGGCCGGGTCACCGGCGACTGCCATTCGGATCCCTACCGTTCATCACGCACGGACCCCGGGCTACCCGGCTCGGCCGCGACGACGATCCAGCCGTCGCGGTCCGACCCGACCCGCAGCCGCAGGCCGGCGAGCCCGGACTCGTCAAGGTCAGGAAAGCCCATCTGTGCGAAGAAGGGTGATGTCGGATCGGCCGTCACCTCCCAACGCCGCAGTGGCTCGCCGTCACCGGCCGAGGGCGTAGGCCTCTGGCTGAGCTCGACGACACCGCGCCAGGGACCGGATGGGCAGATCGCGACGATCGCCTCCCCGGCCGAGGCGTTCGTCCGCAGGGTGACCGCCAGGTCGGCGTCGGCGAACGTCAGACCGCGGGTCCCCTGGTACGGATACATCCATTCGGTCCACTCGATCGAGTCCCCGGGCGCCAGGCGCTTGCGCTCGTCGGGATACATCTTGCTGGTCCCGCCCCACATCTCCGCGTAGCCCTTGTTCGCGGCGCCGGAACCCATGGGAATCAGCGCCGGATGATAGCCGTACGTCCAGATGTCCACACCTGGTGTCTTGTCCTTGTCGAACACCCGGACGATCCCTTCCTCGGCGTCGTGCGAGTACGCGCTGTAGAAGCCGTGCCTCAACCCGTCCGCCATCAGGTCGCCCATCGCGCCCCAGCCCCCGATGAACCGAAGCGGGTTGCCTCCCCAGTCCTGGGGGCTCGGGCCCAAGTTCTGCTGCCAGCGATCCTCGATCAGGATCCGATCGGTCGGGATGATGAACTCGGTGCGATCCGTCAGCTGGTTGTCTCCGCCCGGCGCCCACTGGGGGTTCACCCAGTGCGCGTAATGGACCGACCGGTCGGTGGGATTGCCGATGCGAATCGTGGCCTCGAAGTAGGCCTTCTCGGGAACGACCGAGATGTCGATCGTCTCCTCGAGCCCGGTCCCGAGCTCGCGCACCCGCATCCGTACCGTCTTGCGGGAGGCCGTGTCCTCCAGAACCTCCCATGTCCATGGCGTCGACCACGTCGTGCCGTGCTCGTCGCCCGGCAGCGTGTACTCGATCCCGCCGATCCAGATCCACCAGCCCGTATCGTTCGCTCCCCCACCGACCGTCACGATGTCATTACGCCAGAGCTGCTCGTGATCGGTCGGCTTGTAGATCAATGAGTAGACACGCCCCATCGCCGGCAACAACGTCAACCGGATGTAGCGATTCTCGAGGACGACGGCCGGGTGCTCCTTGAAGACGATGTGCTGCCGGTCGACCTTCTCGAGGTCGAGGTGCGGATAGGGGTCGCCGTCGCGATGGAAAATCGCCGGCTCGTAGTCGACCTGTGGAATCGTGAGGGTGGTGGATTCGAGCGAGAGCGCGGGGTCAGGCGGCTGGGCCGACGGATGCACCGTGCAGAGAAGGAGCAGGATGGAGGTCGTGATCTGCCGGCTCCGTCTGACGATCGGCCGACCGGGTCCCCGAACCCACATCGTCAAGCCCTAGCGACTCTCGAGGAGTTGCCGTGCCCAGAGGCGCGAGGTGTCGAGCTCCAGCGCGCGCTCGAGGCTAGCCCTCGCCTCGGTCGGGTGACCGGCGGCCAGCTGGGCGGCGCCCAGCCAGTGATGCGCCTGGGCGCGTCGGGCCGCCTGAGAGGATCGCGTCCCGAACGTCGCGAAGAACTCCAGCTGGTCTTCCGCCAGTCGGACCCCCGCGGCTCGCTCGATCGCGTCGAGCAACTCGCGCGCCTGGTCGGCTACGCCGAGCTTCTGGAACGCGAGGGCCTGGTAGACCTGCGTGTCGGGCCAGCGCTCGGTCCCCTGCTGGTCGGCCGCCAGCCGAAGCGCCGCGGTCGCCGCGGTCGCCTCGCCGAGCGCCTCGTGCGCCCGCGCCGTGTAGTACGCCACCTGCGGCGCCCGGCGATCGTTGCTCGGCCGCGCCACGGAAAGATTTCGGGGAAAGGTGCCCGCCGCCTGGAAATCCCCGAGTGCCTCGCGCGCTCGGCCGGCATCCAGGCGAGCGAGGCCGCGCAGCAAATGCGCGTCCACGAACACGTCGCGGACGCGGCCACCCCCTTCGGCGACGAAGAATTGTGTCGATTCGAGGATCTCGATCGCGCGGTCGTACTCACCGGCCAGCACGTCGACGATGAGCGCGCGAAGGAGGCTGTCGCTGTGCCGCGCGACAACCTCGAGACGTGAACGCACCAGCGCGAGCCGCGTCTCGAGCGGTGCGTTGCCTGCCTCGTAGAGCTCGTCCAGCTCGACGGACAATCGCGTGTGCTCGGGACTCGCCGCCACCGCGCGCTCGTAACTCGCGATCGCAGCATCCACGTCGGCCCGGGTCCGGTAGTACGCCCAGCCCAGGTTGCGGTGCACGATCGAGAAGGCATCGTCGATCGCTCGAGATCGTTCCCAGTGATCGATCGCTCGTTCCGGCTGGATCTCGAACAACAGGTTGCCCAGGTAGTAGTGCGCTCGGTGGTCCTCGGGGTTCACGGCCAAGGCCGCCTCGAGCACCTGGATACTCTCCAGCCGGAAGGGGAAACCGAAATCCGGCGGCATCTCCGAAGCGCGCCCGTACGCCTCCCGGGCCGGTGCCGGGTCGCCGTTCCGTTCGTGGAAGTATCCCAGGTAGTAGTGCACCAGCGGATACGTGCTCGCGAACGGGACGTCTCGATCCACGAGGCGCTCGAGCAACTCGATCCCGTCGCCCCAGAGGCCCACCGCCGCGTAGTCGCTCGCCAGCTCAAGATACGACTGCTCGTCGTCGCGCATGAGGCGCCGCATCGCACCAGCCGCGCGCTCCAGGTCTGCCGCCGGCCCGGCGTCTCTGAGGCCGAGCCACCGCTCGTGATGTGCGAGCACATCGATCGGATCGAGCGCCAGGATCTGCGCGATCGCGACGTCGGCCTCGGCTCCGCGCCCGAGATGCCGCAGCGCGATGGCCCTCACGCCGAGCGCGCGCGTGTCCCGCCCGTTGGTGGCAAGTGACTCGTCGATCTCCTCGAGGGCGCGAGCCCATCGGGACGCCAGGCCAGAAAGCTCGGCGAGCTGGTAGTAGGCCGCCGAGCGGTGGGCGCCGTCCCAGGCCGCACGATAAAAACGGGCATAAGCCTCCGTCAGGCGACCCTGCCCACGCAGTGCGATCCCGAGCTGGTACTCCGCCTCCGTATTGCCGGGCCGGATGTAGCCCGCGGTCAGCCGTTCGAGTGCCGTTCGAAGATGGCGGTCGGCCTCCACGTGGAGACCGCGCTGATTCAGGTTGCTCCCAACGATCGTGTTCACGCGGACGTCGCCCGGATCCCGCCGCAGCGCCTCCTCGAAGTACGGCTCGGGCGGCACGATCGGACTGTGCATCTGCTGGAGCCGCAGGCCCGTGAGGTAGAGCTCGTCGATCGTGTCGATGCGCTGGGGTGCCGCAGGAGGTTCGGCGGGTGCGGGCAAATCGACCGGCTCGCGAGGCTCGGCCGGCCGATGGCGGATGCGCACCCCGCCACTCGCGTCCTGAAGCGTGAGCTCGAGCTCAGACGGCGCGCCAGTCAATCCCACGTCTACGTCGGCCAGGAACGGCGTGCCAGGGTCGATATCGACCGTCCGGTCGAGCACGACTCGAGCCTCGGCCGTCAGGATCACGCGCGCTCCCTCGAGGCGAGACGTCGCATGCACGCCGACCCGCGCGATCCCGTCGTTCAGCTCGAGGTTCACTGCGGCCTCCAGGTTCGCCTGGGTGAACCCGCCGATGTCACGGATTGGATACCAGTGGTGGGCAAAGCTCTTCGTCTCGTGCGGTCCGATCCAGCTGTAGTCCGGCTGGTTGTCGGAGAACGCGCCGACCATCAGCTCGGCATAGGGCCCATCCTCGTCGGTGAGGATGTCGTCCCACAGCCGGCCGCGCGGTCCCGGACCCCACTCCCAGAGCTTCGTCCCGGCGACGATGTGATGGTTCCCGACGTGGACGACGCCGGCGTCCTCGCGATGGTCGTAGCCGCCCGAGAAGTCGTCCCGAAGATGCCAGGCGAAGAACGATGTCGGCTCCGGGTGGTTCGGCCATCGGCTCAGATCCACGCCCTCGTAGTCCACCCCCCGGTACGCCCCGGTGGCGATGGGCCAGGCGACGAACTCGTTCTTCGAATGGTAGGCGGCCACCTCGACGCTGCCCGGGAACAGCGTCTGGTAGTCGTCATTCACATGCACCGCCACGTTGGCCCAGTAGAGAATCGAGTGAGCGAACGGTGTCCGGTTGAAGAAACGCACCGTGGTCTCGATATCCGACCGACCGGGATGGAGCGTCAGGCCGATGACCCATTTCATGCGATGACGCCGTTCCGTCTCGCCCACCCAGATCGTCTTGCTGCCGTCAGGCTGCTCGGTCAGGGTGTAGTCCACCGGCATGAAGGTGGTGTTGCGATGGTGATGGAAGACGCACCACTCGATCCCGCCCGAGATCCAGGCACCCAGCATCCCGATCAACGCCGGCTTGATCACGGTCTGACGGTAGAAGAACTCGTAGCCGTTGGTCCTATCGGTGGCGCTGAACAGCCGTCCTCCGAGTTCCGGCAGCACCGTCAGCGAGACGTATTCATTCTCGAGGCGCACCGCGGTGTAGGTGCGGCCCTCCCGGTCGCGGGTGATCGTGTCCTGGAACGCGTACGGGTAGATCTTCTTCTTGGCGCCCTGGTAGACCTCGTTCCGGAAGAACATCGGATGCGGGTCGGGCGGACCGATCAGGTAGGTCGGCAGCGTGAGAGGCTCCTCCCAGGCCCGGACAACGTCCACGGGCGCAGGGACTTGCGCCACTGGCTGCGCGAACGCGATCGCTGGTGATGCGGCGCCGGCCAACATGCCCACCAGCGCGAGCGCGGCGCTCCACGCCGGATAGCTGCCTCGGTCGTAGCTTCGCATCGCCTTATTGTCCGTGCTCCTTGGCGTAGCGGGCAACCTCCGCATGGCTGGCGAACCAGACGCCCGGCCGCGACTTCATGTGCTGGATCAGGCGCTCGAGCATCCGGATGCGCGAGCGGTGCCCGATGATGTGCGGATGCATCGTGAGGAGAAACAGGCCACCCTCCTCGTAGGCGCCGTCGAATTCCTCGGACCAGATCTCGTAGACGTCGCTCGGGGGCGTGTACGGCCGGGTGCTCGAGAACCGGTCCATCCCGAAGTACGGAAAGTCATCCAGGATCCATTCGACCGGGAGCTGTACGATGCCAGTCGCCTCGCCGTCGGCCAAGATCTCGTACGGGCTGTCGTCGGCCATGAGGCTGCTGTCGTAGAGCAACCCGAACTCCTGAAGCAGTTCGACCGTGTTCTGGCTGTACTCCCACGATCCGGTCCGGCTGCCGACCGGGCGCCGGCCCCCGAGCTCCTCGAGCGTGTCGAGCGAGCGCTGCATGAGCATCCGTTCCTCGTCCCGGCGCAGGTCCGCCGTCCACTCGTGGATCCAGCCATGGATACCCAGCTCGTGCCCGGCCGCCGCGATCCGCCGCACGTCATCCGGATACAGGCGGGCACTGACGCCCGGCACGAAGAACGTCGACGCAATGCCGTACCGACCGAGCAGATCCAGCACGCGCGGCAGTGCGGGTCGCGAGCCGTACTCACCCGACGACAGCCTCGACGGCGACGTGTCACGGTTGCGCAACGACAGCGTCTCGTTGTCGAAGTCGAACGACAGGGCCACGGCGACTCGTGCACCGTCTGGCCACGACTCCGGCAACAACCGACGACCCGCACGGACAGCGTGGACGGCGTCCCGCCAACGCGCCTCGGGCCAGGTCCACGACGCCGGCTCTGGCGGGGTCTGCTGGGCCACGGGCCTGGCGGGGGCGAACACGCCGACACCAGCCACCATGAGCACGACGAGTGCACGACTCCACATAGGCGCCTCCTGGAGAAGGGTCACGAGCCGTCCGGCGACTGGCGCCGCACGTAAATGGCTCTGAACTGCAGGACCGAAGCCGCCACGCAGCTGGCGCAATCGGGGTCGAGGCGGTCGTCGTCCTCGAGGCCGACCATCGACTCGGCTCTGACCTCGAATCCGAGCTCCCGGTACAGCTGCGTCATCTCGGCGACGCGATGCGCGTCGGCGATGAAGCGCAGCTCCCAGCCCTCGGCCACCAGGGCCGGATCGGGCTCGAGCTGACGCTCCGACAGCACGCGACGTGCCTCTTGCTGGACAATGCCCGACAACCGGTCGAGGGCGGCGTCATCAGGTTCGGACATGGCGTGAGTCCTCGTGATCGACCGTGATTATCTCACGACGCCGGCACCCAGCGCGGCGCCCGACGGAGCCCCAATCAGCCTCGATACGTCACGGAGGCCGGATGACGGTAAGATAGGAGCCATCTGAAGATGCTGGCCAATGCTGGGTCGCCCTCTCGCCGCTCCCCGCACCATCGATTTCGACGCCTGACGCTGCTCGTCGTGGCGCTCGCGATCGTGGCCGGCGCGACAGCTTCTGGCCAGTTTCGACGGGGCGGATTCGGCCGCGGGGCCGGGCCCAGATTCCCCGACCCGGAGCGTCCGAGTCGCGCCTTCACATTCTGCCGGGTGATGTACGAAAGCGTGCGGCGCGAGTACGGCGGGTACGGGTGGAGCACCGATTATCCATCATCCGACTCGAACTTCATGATTCGCCTCTCGGAGCTGACCAAGACCTGGGTCAACCAGGACCCACACGGCGAGCCGGATCATGTGGTCGTTCGGCTCACCGACGAGGAGCTGTTCGACTATCCATTCATCTTCATGAGCGACGTGGGGACAGCCGCGTTCAGCGACGAGGAGGCGGAACGGCTCCGCGCCTACCTGCTGCGTGGCGGCTTTCTGTGGGTGGATGACTTCTGGGGTCCACAGGCGTGGGATCACTGGACGGAAGAGCTCGGCCGCGCCCTGCCGGCGGTGGAACACCCCATCGTGGACATCCCACTCGACCACCCGATCTTTCGCGGCCTGTATCACATCGACACGATCCCCCAGATTCCGTCGATCCAGTTCTGGCGCCGCAGTGGCGGATCGACCACGTCGGAGCGCGGCTTCCGGAGCGCCCGGCCGCACTTCCGGGGCATCACCGATGACTACGGACGACTGATGGTCTTCATGTCCCACAATACCGACATCGCCGACGGGTGGGAGCGCGAAGGCGAGGACGAGGACTACTTTCACCGCTTCTCGATCGACGCATACGCCGTGGGCGTCAACGTGCTGCTCTACGCGATGACGCACTGAAGGAGCGTTTCTTGTTCAAGGGTTCAGACGTCCAACGGTTCGAGGTCGCGCTCGCCTGCGCTCGCGAAACATCGCGTTGGGCGTGCGCGGGTCAAGCACTCCTGCAGGCATGCCGCGAAGCCACCGCGAACCGTTGAACATTTGAACGCCCGAACGGCTACTCTCCTCCCACCCACCCCTGCTTCGTCAGATAGTCGTACAGCGCGTCCGCATTGATTCGATGCGCCAAGGCGCTGGGATGTGAGTCGTTATCCGACACCCAGAACACGTCCGGCACCGGCGCCTCGGGGTTGGCTTTCATATAGTCGACGTAGTACGGGTACGTGTTGAGCCAGTGGAAGCCTAGAGACTGGCTCAGGCGTTCGAGCAAATCCCGCTGACGGTCCTGGAGCGGGTTGGGCTCGTAGGTGACGTGTAGCCCGGGAAAGACCCGCACGTCGAAGACCAGCACCGGCACGCCGGCCGCCCGGGCGGCGGTCACTATCTTCTTCATCGCGCGCTCGAACCCTCGCGTCCCGACCATGTAGCGATACTCGTCCGGGAGGCCAGGGTGGCGGTCGAGATCTTCGACCTCCTCCGGCGTGAGCGTGGCCGTCCCAAGGTCGAACGCTCGCAGGTCGGGTCTCCGCACGCCCGTCCAGCCCTCGTAGCGTGAGTAAAGGAAGTCGAACACGAACGACTTGCGGAGCGTCGCGTAATCTTCGGGGAGCTTCATGAAGTTCGGGACATCGTAGTCGTTCGTGTTGAAGTTCACGACCACGACATCGGGATCGTACGCCACGGCCTTTCGGACTAGCACCTCGGCCTCGATGGCCGTGTTGTAGCCAGGCACCGCGAAGTTGATCACATCGACGCGCCTCCCCGACGGGGAGTCGTTGAGCCGCCGCTCCAGCAGGTCCAGCGAGCTCTCCGCCTGCTTCACTGCCCAGCCGAAGAGCGACGAATCCCCGAGCCCGATGATGCGCACGGTGCCGTCCCGCTTGGCATAGTCGTACTCGCTGTCGCGCAGCCCTCGCGAGTTCGTGTCGATCACCTCGCCATGAAACACGCCGTGCAGGTTCGGCTTCAGTTCGTAGACGATCCCCTCGTGCGCGCTCGGCTGAACGATGTCGCCGAGGCTGTACACTCGCGTGCCGCCAGTCGAGACATCACGTGGCTCGGCGAGCTGCTCGGTCAAGGACCGCCGGTCCTGGAGGGCGAAGCGCCCGATCCGAATGGCGACCTCGACCACGAGCAACGTGACCAGGACGGAGCCGGCCGCGACGGCCGTCTTCAGGCTCGCGCGCGGTGCGCGACTCACGACCACCAGGACGAGCGCCAGCCAGGCCAGGCTCCAGAGCGCGCCAGCATGACGCGCCAAGCCCGGCACGGCGCCAGGGGTCACGTACAGCTGCGTGCGGGGAATGGCGGACGCGAGACCACCGGGCGGCGTCCAGCGGACGTCCAGCGTGTAGGAGCCACCACCTTGGACATAGCGGAGCCGCACGGTGCGAAAACCCCGGTCGAGCCAGACGGTTCCCGAGGCCGTTCGCGGCGCGTGATAGCCGCCGTTGTCGACGACTCGCTGGCCGGCCACATCCAGGGTCGAGCCGTCGTCGGACCTCGTCGAGAAGCCATACTCACCGGCCGCGTCGATCCGAAGCCATCCCTCCATCACCAGGCTGAATTGCTGCTGCGGCAGGTTGGTGCCGGCCACCTCGACAGACTCGAGAGACAATTGCGGCTCGACGCGGATCGCCACCGGGTCGCCCGACCAGTTCGTGTTGTCGTGGTATCGCGCCGCGAGCCCACGCTGGGGCCAGACCCAGAGCGCGGGGATCAGCAGGACCGCCAGCAATGCGCCAACCAGCAGGCCCCGTGCGCGTGTGAGGTGGAGCAGTCGCTCGGGCACCTCGTGCGTCTCAATCGAGTTCGATCAGCCCGCGCCCGATGAGAAAATCGTACAGCGCCTCTGCGTTGATGCGGTGCGCCAAGGCGCTGGGATGCGAGTCGGTGTCCGAGACGGCGAACACGAGCGGAAATGGCGCGTCAGGATTGGCGTTCAGATAGTCCACGTAGCGCGGGTAGGTGTTGAGCCAGTGAAAGCCCTTCTCCTGGCTGAATCGCTCGAGGAGTTCGCGCTGGCTATCTCGGAACTCGTTGGGAGCGTAGGTCGGGTGAAGGCCGGGATACCCCTTCACATCGAAAAACACGACCTCGACATCCGCCTCGCGGGCGGCGTCGATCAACGCGTCGACCGCCCGCTCGAATCCGCGCGTGCCAACCATCGACCGGTACTCGGCCGGTAGCCCGGGGTCTTCGTCCAGCCGAGCCGCTTCCTCCAGTGACAGGGTGCGCGTCGTGAAGTCGAAGACCGGCAATTCGCGAAGCCGGACGCCCGTCAGTGCCTGGTAGCGCGAGTACACGAAGTCGAACAAGTACGACGTCCGCACGGTGGCGTAGTCTTTGGGCAGTTTCATGAACCCCGGGACGTCGTAGTCGTTCGTATTGAAGTTGACCAGGACGATATCTGGGTCGTAGTCGAGGCACTTACGAATGAAGACCTCCGCCTCGATCGCCGTGTTGTACCCGGGTGCGGAGAAATTGATCACCTCGAACGTCGTGGACGATGCGGCATCATTGAGCTTCCGCTCGAGCAGCGCGAGCGAGTCCTCCTCCTGGCTGACACCCCAGCCGAAGAGTGCGGAATCCCCGAGTCCCACGATCCGAACCGTGTCCTCGTCCTTCCGGTAGCTGTGCTCGCGGTCTCGAAGCCCGCGCGAGTTGATCGCGAGCGGCTCGGCGACGAAGTAGCCTCGCAGGTTCGGCTTGAGCTCGTACACGATCCCCTCGAACTCGCTCGATTGGACGATGTCCCCAAGGCTATAGACGCGGGTGCTGCCGGCGTCCGTGTCCCCCGAATCCCCGAGACGCAGTCTGAGATCGCGCCGATCCTCCAGGACATAGCTCCCGAGTCGAATCGCGCTCTCGGCCAGCACGAGCGTGAACAGGATCGACGCGGCCACGACCGCGGCTTTCAGCCCGATCGTCCGGAGCCCGGCGCGCGTGAGGCCGCCAGTCCGAGTGATGGCGCGCCGGGCCAGGGCGCCGAGCAGCCCCAACCACGCGAGGCCCCACAGCCGCATGGCGTTCGCCGTAAGCAGCCTGAGCCCCGGGGTCGCCGGCGGCTCCACGTAGAAGCGGTCCATCGGAATCGCGGACTCCTCGCCGCCAGGCTCGGACCAGAGGACCTCGAGCGTGTAGGCGCCGCCACCCTGGATGTACCGGAGCCGCAAGGGATGAAAGCCCCGGTCGAGCCTGATGGTCCCCGACGCGGTGCGCGGCGCGTGATAGCCACCATTGTCGACGACTCGCTGGTCGGCCACATCGAGCGTCGAGCCGTCGTCCGACCTCGTCGAGAATTCATACTCACCGGTCCGGTCGATCCGCAACCATCCATCCATCAGCACGCCGAATTGGTGCTGCGGTAGGGTCGTCCCGCGCTGCTCAACCGCCTCGAGCGTGAGTCTCGGCTCGATGCGGACCGCCACCGGGTCGCGGGCCCAGTCCGTGTTGTCGTGATATCGCGCGGTGACCCCACGCTGGGGCCAGACCCAGAGCAGCGGCAGCAGCAGGATCGCGAGGATGAGCAGGCCGGGGAGCCCCTGGGTGCGGAGAAGGCCGATGGCGCGTGACAGCATCGGGTCGTCGAGCCGGCGGCGAGTACCGCGGCGGGGTCGAAGCTCCTATCTGGCCTTGTGTGAGGTCTCGGTCATGACGAGGCCAGCCCCGAGACCGCGAGGAAGATCTGGCATGAGGGCGCCGAGATCGAACCCATCGCGAATCTTGCCCTTCGCCTCGACCCGGGCACCCTGGCGTGGCACGCCGCGCGTCGACACGATCCACAGCTCGCCCGTGCCGTCCGCGATCCGGTAGGCGCCCCGCCCGAGCACGGAATAGCTTTCGACCACCTCGCCCTGCACCCGCACGTCACGGTTGGCGAAGCGCTGGGGATCGGCCATGATCTCGTTGATCGTCCGGGTCGCGCACCCGCTGACGACAACGGCCAGCGACGCGATCAGCACGACTCGGAGCGTTCGGTAGCGCGTGACGGTTGCCATGGTTGCTCTCCTACCGTGATCGTAGCACGGCCCTAACCGAACACCTCCCGCCGGTCGTTCCACTGGCCATGCCGTTCCTCGTGTTCGGCGCGATGGGCGTGGATCTCCCCTTTGAGGCCGCACAGGATGGCCTCGACGAGCAAGCGCGCACTCTCGACCCTGGGCAAGTAGACGTAGTCGGCGCCTGCCTCATAGAGCCCGGCCGCCTCGTCGAACTCGAGCGCGTTGACGATGATCGTCGCGCGTGGGTTGATATGACGGAGCGACTCGACGAGCTTTCGCGTCGAGGTGCCCTTGAGCACGTCGTTAGGAATCGTGCACACGAGCACCTTGGCCTTGTCGATGCCGGCGTGCTGCAGCGTCGCCGAGTTGGAGAAGTCGCCGTACTTGACGGTGGGCCCTCGGGCCTGAATATCGGGATGGATGTTCACGTTGAAATCGACGACCAGCGTTTCGTCGAGCAACCCGGGCTCGACCCGTTCGATCTCGTACATCAGGGACGACGCAACGCGATGGAAACCCAGCAGGGCGATCGAGTACCCCTCGGCACCATCCTCTCCGTGGTGCTTCGCCGGACCCTTGAAGCCAAGGCGGTCGAGGGCGGGACCCAGACGGTCGTGCACGGCATCGGCCGACCGGAACAGCAGCGGCGTGACCAGCGCGGTCAGCACGAAGGCGAAGATGATCGTCGACACGAGGTTGACCGACACGTGCTCGAGGCCGAGTCCGACGTAGGCAATCACAAGGCTGAACTCGGAGATCTGGCCGAGCCGAAGGGCGGCCACCATGGCGTTACGACGATAGAGCCCCGTCCAGTAGAGCAACGGGAAGAAGATCACGAATCGCGCGGCGATACTGAGCGCAGCCAGTAGCAGGGCCAGCAGTACCACGTCGGCCCCACGTGGCACCGGAATGCCCATTCCGAGACCAACGAAGAACAGGGTGACGAAGAAGTTCTTGACCGTGCCGACCTCGCTGATCACCTCGGTGCTGTACGGCAGTGACGCAATCGACGCGCCGGCAATCAGAGCGCCCATCTCCATCGACACGGCCAGGTGTAGATCGACGCCGAACAGCGCCACCGTGATGACATCCAGGTTCTGGCCGAGAAAGCCGACCGCAAAGCACCAGGCAATGGCGCCCACCAGCACGAGCTCCGGCAGCTTCGCGATCCAGCGGAAGCCGATCGGGAAGAGATACTTGGCCAGCAGCACCGACAACCCGATCAGCAGGCCGGTCCCGAGGAAACCGAACAGGATCGGCGCGATCTGCGGATCGGCGAAGTTGGGTTGGACAGCGATCACCACGATCGCCCAGACGTCCTGGAAGATCAGAATGCCGAGCGAAATACGCCCAACAGCCGTGTCGAGCTGGAACTGCTCCTGGAAGAGCTTGACCACGATCAGCGTCGACGAGGCGGCCAGCACGAACCCGACGTACAACGGCACGTAGTTCGGCCCGGCCGTCCCCACGCCGAGTAGCTCGCCGCCGATACCAAGGCTGGCGAGGGCCGAGATCACGCCGTAGCCGAACAGCACGCACAGCGGAAACTGCAGCAGGCCAGTGACGATCAGCGTCCGGCCGCTCGCCAGGAGCTTCCGCAGGTCGATCTCGAGCCCGATGAGGAACAGCAGCAGGATCAATCCAAGGCTTGCGATCGTCTCGATGTTGGCCTGATCGGTCACGAGCCGTGCGCCGACGGGCCCGACGATGATCCCCGCCAGCAGGAACGCGGCGATGGTCGGAATCCGGAGTCGAGCGAACAGGATCGCGAGCCCGCCCGCCGTCAGGATGCAGACACCGATGTCTTGCACCAGGGGCGGCAAGGGGAGACCCGCGGCGACGATGAGCGTCGGACTGCCGATCGAAAAGGCTCCCATGGTGTATGGCCGTCAGGCGGCGTAGGCGGTAACGCCGACGATCCGAATCGGGGCTGTCTTGCCCTTCACCTGGATCGGCTCGAGGCGGGCGGTTCGAAATTTCTCGGGATGCGCGATGCGATCGTAGGCCCGTTGGGACAGCAGGATCTCGCCGCGACCGGCCTTGCTACACAGCCGAGCGCCCAGGTTCACGGTATCGCCGAGGATCGTGTAATCCATGCGTGACTCGCTCCCCATCGCCCCCATCACGACCTCACCGCTATTGATCCCGATCCCGATCGCGATGCCCCACTCGGGATGCTCGCGCGAGAGCTGCGCCATGCGACGCTGGATGTCGACGGCGCAGCGGGTGGCGCGCTCCACCATGCCATCGCCCTGGAACACCGCCACCAGCTCGTCGCCGACGAATTTGTCGATGTCGCCCTGGTACTGCCGGACGATCTGCGCCTGCTCGCCAAGGAACGTGTTCAGCATGTCGACGACCACCTCGGGCTCGCGGGTCTCGGAGAAGGCCGTGAAGCCGCGGATGTCGGAAAAGAACACGGTGACGAGCTTGCGCTCGCCGCCGAGCTTGACGCCGCCCTCTGCTCCCTTGACCGCGCTGATCGTTTCACCCGACACGAATTTCTCGAGATGAAACTTCTCGAGCAGCCCATCGATCATCTTGTTCATACGTTCGGCGAGGTCGCCGATCTCGTCGTGCGATCGCACGCCTTCGACCCGGACACCCAGATTGCCCTGGCTCACGGCGTCCGCGACCTGCCCGATCTTGAGGATCGGTCGGCTCATGCCGAGGGAGAACACCACGGCGCCCAGGATCGCGACGGTCAAGCCGATGACGACCCAGATGAGGAGGCTCTCGATCATCTTCGTCACGGCCAGGTACGCGTCGGCTTCGTTCTCCTCGACCAGGATCGCCCACGGAAATGGGTCGGCGAACGAGAAACCTCCGAGCATGGTCTCACCCGTCGGCCGCACGAACGGCTGAACGCTGACCAGCTGCGACCCGGCCTCCATCACACTCGTGGCATCGGCCACGATCTGGTAGTCACTCAGATCGCGCCGGTCGGTCTCGAGGAGGGTCCGCCCCTGCGCATCGACGAGCGTGATGACCCCGGTGGCGTTGAACGGATGGTCGGCGATGTACTGCCGGACCCGAGACAGATCGATCCGTGCGGAGAAGACGGCACGGCGATTGGCGAGGGGATTACGTAAAGGTAGGATGATCGAGATGAGCCAGTCATCGGTCTCGGCAACATGCGTGAGATCGCCGGCGAAGACGTCGGCGTCCGGGTCGTCGAAGAACGACTCGAAGCGCTCGGCCGGCAGTCGCAGCAAGTCGGCGGCATCGATCGACGCGGCTTCCAGCCGCGCGGTGAGATCATCCTTGGTGGAGAGGATCGGCGTCTCGATGCCCTGCACGGTGACCTGCAGGGCGGCGATGTCGGGAATGTCGGTAATGCCAGAGGTCAGGAGCGAGACCTTCTCGTCGACGCCGAGTGCCTCGTTGTCAATGGAGTTTCGAATCAGCACCAGCGGCGCCAGCCAGGCGTCGCGATACCGCCCGCTGATCGTCACCGACACCTGCCGGGCCGTCGTGCTCAGTGCGTCGTTCGCCGAACTCTTCAGCTCGTCCCGGGTGATGCGGATCATGGTCTGACCCGCGACACCCAGAGGAATCATCGCGAGAGCGATCGAGAACAGGAGCAGCTTGCGTCGTAAAGTGAGCCTGGGCATGTGCGCGCCATCCGGCGACCGGGAGCCGCCAGGATATCCTGGCCGAGCCCGGTCGTCTACGGCCGCTCCCGCACGTCGACGATGACCTCGTCCTGCGCTTGCCCGCACGGCAGGCCGGTGCCGTCCCGGACGGTCAGGCGCACGACGTAGCGGCCGGGGCTCGTATAGGCGTGCGACACCGTCGGACCAGTGTCGCTCGTGCCGTCGCCGAAGTCCCACGCGTAGGTGAGCGGATCGCCATCGGCATCGGTCGACTCGGAGGCGTCGAAGATCACGGCATCGTAGGCCGCGCCGAGGAAGGCCTGGCGGTCCGACCCGGCCGCGGCAACCGGCGTCGCGTTGACGATCACGTCGGCCGTATCCTCGACCCGACCGCACGCCGTGCCCGAATCGTCGGTGACGGCCAGGGTGGTGACGAACGTACCGGGCACGGCGTAGCGATGGCTGGACGTCGACCCGACAGCGGTCGTCGCGTCACCGAAGTCCCAGTTGAACGCCATCAGGCGGCCGTCGAGATCGACCGAGCTCGACGCATCGAATGGCACGACCTCGCCCGGGCACACGCGGCGCGTGGGCCCGGCTTCGGGCATTGGCGGCAGATTGACCAGGAAGGTCTCGGTCAGTTCGCCCAGGCTGTTGCTGACCTGCGTCCCGTCGTCGACGGCCAGGGTGACGGAGTAGCGACCGGGGCTCGCGTAGGTATGTGACGCCTCGACGCCCTCGGCACTCGACCCGTCGCCGAACCGCCACTGGTAGCCCACGATCGCGCCATCCGCATCAGTCGACTGAGCGCCGCTGAGCAGCGCCTCCTCGCCCACGCACACGCCAACCGGACGCGTGATGACGGGCCGAGGCGCGTCGTTGACCGTGACCTCGACCGTATCCGTCGATACGCTGTTGGCCAGCCCTGCATCGTCGCGCACCGTGAGACCGACGCTGTAGCGCCCGGGCTGCGCGTAGCGGTGCCGCACCTCGACGCCCGAGCCGGTCGCCCCGTCACCGAAGTTCCACTCGTAGGAGGCAATGGCGCCGTCGTCATCGACGGTGTCGCCGGCATTGAGCACGACCTCCTGGTTGACGCCGACGAGCTGCGCCTCGCCAGCCTCGGCGAGCGGCGTATCGTTGACGACGATGACCCGGCTCGTCGACACGGTGGCACAATCCAGACTGGCGTCTCCGGTGCCCACCCTGAGTGTCGCGAAGTACCGACCCGGCATCGTGTAGGCGTGGGTCGCCGTCAGTCCCTCCGCCGTCGTACCGTCTCCGAAGTCCCACTCCCACGAGACGAGCGAGAGACCCTCGGCGCCCTCGGAGCCAGACGCATCGAACGTGACCGGCAGATCGAGGGCCGCCGTGTCGGGCGCCAGGATCGCGGCGACCGGCGACTGCACGATCGTCACGACCTTCTCGTCTGTGTGGATGTAGTCGCAGTCGCCGATCGGGTCGCCCTCGATCGTGAGGAACACTCGATAGGCGCCCGGCTCGGTGTAGGCGTGGGACGGCGTGGCCCCGCCGCCACTCGTCCCGTCGCCAAAGTCCCAGTTAAACTGGTTGACGACCCCGTCGAAGTCACGCGACGCCGTGCCGTCGAACCCGATGTCCGCGTTCGCACACGCTCGAAGGTCGGGTCCCGCGTCGGCAATCGGCGACTCGGCGACTCGGACGATCGTCTGAGACGTGCTCGCGTTGTCTGCAACCCGGAGTCGTCCTCCACGGTGAGCAGAACCGGATAGACCCCACCGACGTTGTAGGTCTTGGTAGGGTTCACGCCGACGGCCGAGGTCCCATCCCCGAAGTCCCACCGGTACCGCAGCAAACCACCGTCTGGGTCGGCGGACGCCGTCCCATCGAAGAGTACCGGACTTCCGGCGCACACCACCTTGTCACCGCCCGGGTCGGCGATCGGCACCTGATTAATCGTGAGCGTCAAGGAGGACACATTCGAGGCGTTCGCCAGGCCGGTCCCATCGTCGACGGTGAGCACGACCGGGTAGTTGCCGCCCGCGGCGTACGTGTGGGTGACTCGGACGCCGGAGACCGGCGCTGTCCCGTCGCCGAAGTCCCAGGCGTAGGTGAGGGCGTCGCCATCGGGATCGGCCGACGCCGCGCCGTCGAACGCCACGGTTGCGTCCCAGGTCGCAATGTCAGCGCCCGGGGTGGCGAGCGGGCTCTGGTTGATCCGGATCCTGGCGGTATCCTGAGCCGTGGCGTTGTTGGTGTTGCTGTCGTCGGTGACGGTCAGCTGCGCCGTGTAGACGCCAGGGAACTCGAAGGTCCGGGTCGTCTCGGAGCCCGAGGCCTCGGCGTCGCCGTCACTGAACGTCCACCGGTAGTCGGCGATCGTGCCGTCGAGGTCGAACGACTGCGTGCCGCTCAGCGTGACCGGCTGCCCTGGCGCGGCCAGGAGGTCGGGGCCGGAGTTTGCGGTCGGGGGCGAATTGATCACCACCGTCGACTCGTCGTGATCGACGGCTCGCACGTGACCCGTGTCGTCGGTGACCGACAGCTTCACGGTGTAGGTCCCCGGCCGCTCGAAGGCATGCGACACGGTCTGACCGGGGGCCGTGGTGCCATCGCCGAAGGACCAGATGTACTCCGCGATGTCGCCGTCGGTGTCGAAGGACTGCGAACTCGTGAAGCTGAGCCGCTGACCGGGTGCGCCGATCTGGTCGGCACCCGCGTCGGCGACCGGCGGCGCGTTGACCACGACCGTCAAGGCGTCATCGTCGCTACTCCGGATCGTCCCCGAATCATCCGTCACCGTGAGCGACACGGGATATGTGCCGGGCGTCCGATAGGCGTGCACGGGTTGCGGCGACGTGCTGGTGCTCCCATCGCCGAAGTCCCACAGGAATCGCCCGATCCGGCCGTCGGTGTCCTGCGACCCTGAGGCGTCGAACTGCACCTCGCTGGCCGAAACGATTTGGTCGGCACCCGCGCCTCGGGCGGAGCGTTGACGATGATCACGACGGAGCTCTCGTCGGTATCCGTGCGCGACGCCGAATCGTCGCGCACGTTGAGCGTGACCTGGTACTGGCCAGGCTCGCGAAAGGCGTACGCGACGCGCGGCCCCTTCCCGACGTTGCCGTCACCGAAGTCCCAGGAGTACTCGGTGATCCGTCCGTCCGGATCGACCGACGCGCTCCCGTCGAACTCGATCACCTCGGCGATCGCTGCCCGGCGATCGGTGCCAGCCGAGGCGACCGGCGCCCCGTTGACCACGACGATCAAGCTTTCCGACGCCACACTGTTGATCGCGTTGCCGTCATCCTGAACCGAGAGTGTGACTTCGTAGCGGCCCGGGTTCGCGTAGGTGTGCTCGAGGGTCGAGGCGACGTCGGTCGTGCCGTCGCCGAGGTCCCAGGCGTACGAGACGATCGCACCATCGGTGTCGAAACTCCGGCTGGCGTCGAGCACGACCGTCTCACCGATCGAAATCGTACGGCCCTCGCCCGGCACCGCCACGGGGGCCGCGTTCACGCGAACATCGACCAGGTCGAGCCCGAAGTTGCACGGCGCGGCGGCCCCGTCCCGCACGGTCAGACTCACCCGATAGGTCCCGGGCGCATCGAAGGCATGCGCCACGCTCGCGCCGGTATCGTTTGCGCCATCGCCGAAGTCCCACAGGTAGTCGGCGATGGACCCATCCGGATCCCGTGATCCTGACGCATCGAAGGTGATGGTCTGTCCGGGTGCCGAGATGCGGTCGTCGCCTCCTCGGGCCATCGGCGCGGCATTGACCGTGACCGGGATCCGAGCCAGCGAACCGTGCGCGGTCTGGCCAGAGTCATCCACGACCTCGAGCGCGACCTGATAGCTGCCCGGTCGCTCGTAGCGATGAACGACGGCGACCTCGGTGCTCTGCTGCCCATCCCCGAAGTCCCAGCGAAACGTCAGGTCGTTTCCGTCGGCATCGGTCGATCCCGTGGCGTCGAATCCGACCGAGGAACAGTCCGCCAGGAGCTCGACGGTGTGGACGGGGACCGGACGACGGTTCGGGCGCCAGGTGAGGATCGGAATCCCGATGGGCAGCGCTTGACCGGTGCGATCGAGCAAGTAGAACGTCCCGTCGTTGGGTGTCTCGCTCCCACCGCCGAAGCTGACAGCGGCCGGCTGCCCGAGCTCGTTGCCCGCCAGGGAGACGGACGACTCGCGCCACTCGTTCTGGCCCGAGGCCGTGACGGACAGTGCGCGAAACGCCGTCTCGACGTTGACGTCGCCGCCCGCGGCGTCGAAGTTGTGCACCATCACGACGTCGGTGTCGACCGGTACGAACCGCATCTCGGTGACGACGTCGGCTGTGGGCACACGAACGGTCGGCGAGTAGCTGAACAAGCGCATGCCCGGAGGCACGACGTCGCGATTCGTTCGCTGGCTCGCCGTGACATCGAAGGCATTGCCCCCACCACCTGAGACACCTTGGACCACGAGCTTGAACGTGTAGTAGCCGTCCGTCAGCTCGCCTTGCGTCGGCGCAAACGACGCCATCGTGTGCCACGTGTCGTTGAGGGCCGAGGAGGCGCCGAATGTTTGTGTGGCCAGCCGGGTACCGGCCTCCAGGTCGGCGGCGATCGGCGTCGGCGTGCGGGCCGTCGGCGCGGTATAGGCGCCAGCCCCACCATAGACGGTGAAGCGCACCTGCGTCTCACCGGTCGGCGACACCTGGTCGTACTCACCAAAAGTGTCTGCGTCGAAGATCCGGAGAAACAGGTCGCCGGTGGTCGCCTCGGGGACTTGCAGGTAGAGGACCTGGACGTGATCGGGGTCCCCCTCGACACTTGGTGCATCCGGCCCGTACGTGATCAGGGTTGGATTCTGCCCGGGGAGTTGCGCGCTGACGCTCCACAGCCCGGCAAAGAGTGCGAACGCGACGATGAAGAGTTTCCGAGCCATGAGTGCCTGCTTCCGTTCATTCCTCTCGGGCGACGGCCCGATCTACTCGATGGTGTACAGCCTGCTGTTTCCGAGGTAATCCTCGAGCGAGACGCTGCGAAGCGCCACCACCCCCGCCACGTCGTCGGCGAGGTAGACCACGCCCCGGTAGGTGGCGCTCGCCGGATCCAGCTGCAGCACGGCGGACCGCCGGACCCCGCCGCCGCGGAGCTCGACCCTGGCCACATGCTGCATGTCGGAGGCGTCACGAGCCCGGACCTCCACCTCGAGGACCGTGCCGGTCGAGATCTCTGTCTGGCGGACCCGCTGGCTGACGAGTTCTGGTGCGTCGCGGTCGAGAAGCACCGTCCACCGCGCCAGCGACACGTAGCCCACCGGATCCGCGGCCAGCACCTCCAGGGCGTTGGCTCCGTCCTGCAGCACAATCGTCTGCGCGAACCGGCCCCCGGCGAGCGCAGCGGATTCGCCGTTAACCCGCAGGACGCTGGCTTCGCGTACGAGCCCGCTCAGGCGAAGCGTGGATTCGCGCGTTCCGCGGGGTGGCAGCGCATCGACCGTGAGGCCGGGCGACTCGCGATCGACGGTGACGGTGAAGGTGTCCTGGGTGACGAAGCCCGAAGGCGCGGTCACACGCAGCGCAAACGTCTCCTCCTCGTCGACGAGCGCCACATTCATGAGGAATGCGCCCAACTCGTTGCTGTAGGCCGTGACCCGTGTCCCACCGTCGCGCCCCTGCACCTGGAGAAGCGAGGTGACGGCGGACGTCGTACCCGCCAGCGTGAAGGTTCGATCGGAGGCCAGGAACTGCCGAGGGCCGAGGCGCGGCAACGTCGGCCCATACTCGATGCGGGCGGGTGTGTCAGGCATCAGGATGACGGAGCGAGTGCGACGGGTGACGTGGTTGGCCGCATCGCGCGCCTCCAAGGCCACCTCGTTGACTCCCGGCGTCAACTGATACGTCGCCACAAACCTGCCGTCGGCCGACACCGCGACGGCCCGACCGCCGACCTGCACCGTCACGCCGGTCTCCGTCACGCCCGCCACCTGCAGCGCGGCCTCCCGCACGATCGTGCCGTCGGCCGGCGACTCGACGACCAGGTACGGCGCGTACGCGTCGGCTCGAACCGCGAATCGCTGGATCGGGCTCTTCGGCCCTGGCAAGCCCAGGTCGTCCAATGCCGAGACGCGCCAGTAGTACATCCCGTCGTCGAGCCCGATCACCATGAAGCTGTTCGTCTCGACATCGCGTCGCGTCGCGACGGTATGGTCGAACCTCTGATCGGTCGCGACCTCGACCCAGAAGGCCCCGGCGCCAACGACCAGCGCCCAGGTCAGCTGTACGTCCTCCTGCGAGAGCGAGGCGTCATCGGGCGGCGACTGCAGGCTGGGCGCGTCGAGCAGGCGCCGCACGGCGATCTGCACCGTCTGGCCAACCTGAGTCCCCTCGTTCTTCCGCAGCGTGACCGTGCGACCCTCCGATGTGATCGTCGCGGATCCATCGTCGTAGTTGGCAAACTTCGACGTCTCCGCATCCCGGCTCACCCAGAAGTTCGTGGACTCGAACTCCGTCTGGACCCCGGGGACGTCGAGCGTGAAGCGGCGCTTCTTGCGATTGCCGCCGAGCAGGGCGTGCACGTCGCCCTCGACGAGGCTCACGCTGGCCTCGCCGTCCTTCGTGAGGCGATCGATCTCGAGGGTGCGGATCACGGCCTGGGAGTTCTGGCCCAGCCGGAGTCGACTCTCGTCCAGGAACCTGATCTGACAGGTGGATCGAGACAGCGTGCGGATCCGCTCCTCTTTGACGAGCACGGCATTGAGCGACGCCTCGTTCCACACGAGTTCGTCCGAGCGGCGCTGCTCGACGTTGCCCCGACGGGCGGCCAGCACCGCCTCAGCATCGGCACGACGCTGTGCCATCGTCTCGGCCAGGGCCTCGCGACCGACCGCCGCCGCATCCTGGGCCGTGGCCGCGCTGCCCTCCCAGTCGCTCGCGGTCCGCCGTTCGAGCGCGTCATCGCGCAGCCCGATCGCGCGAGCGACGGTGTCACCGGCGAACAGCCGGGCTCCCGCCGCATTCGCCAGCTGGATTTGCTCGGTCGCCTCGTCCAGGGCCTCGTTCGCTCGCGTGATGAGACCCACGGGGACCGTGAGCCGCGTGCCCACGGCCACATCGGTCACGGACCTCAGCCCGTTCGCCCTGAGAATCTCCCGCCAGAGATCGGCGTCTCCAAGATATTGGGCCGCGATGTCTCGAATGCTCTCGCCTGGGCCGACATCGACCGTGATCGAGTCTCCCGACTGCGCCTTCACACCGGAAAACGCCATCATGCTCACGACCACGGTCGCGACGACCCACAGCGTCGGCAGGGGCCGCCGACGAGGCCTTGTCGACCCGGTCAAGACGTCCGAGCGACAGAACCCTGATTGCGTTGGTTGCATATCGATGGCCTTAGGCGTTGACGGGGATTATCGCCCAATATCAAAGGACAGTAAAGAACATTAAAGAACTTCCGCCCAAACAAGGCCGACTCCGTGTAAAAAAGACCCCTTCATCGCTGCTGGGGCGACGACTGCACCCGCAACGCGCCCTGTAAGCTCGATTCCCGAATCGTAGCATGGTCGACGACGCCAGCAGCGGCCGCACGCTGGGTCGACGACGCTGTGGCGCTCTCACGCTTCGTCGGGTGCATCGGGGAGCGCGGCTCGGCCGGCTCCCGCCATCATTCTCGGTAAGATAGGTGGCCTTGGACGTCGACATCCGAGGAGATACCGTGACCGAGTCGCTCGAAATTCCCCACCTGAACCACACGGACGACGAGTTGAACGCGCGTTTCGAGCGACTACAGCAGAAGCTGGTGCCGCTCTGGCAGACGATCTCGTCACTCACGAACCATCCCCAGACGATCGTCGTCGTGCCGTCGATCTCGCTCGACGTGATGGTGCACGGGGCCGAGCTGCAGGCGTACGAGGAGCGCTACCTGTTCCTGCTGCTGCTGCTGCGCCAGCCTCGTGCCCGGATGGTGTATGTGACGTCGCAGCCAATCCCCCCGAACGTGATCGACTACTACCTCGATCTGCTGCCGGGCGTGATCATCAGCCACGCGCGGGCGCGACTGCATCTCGTATCACCCAACGACAGCGGCAGGCTGCCGCTGACGCTCAAGCTGCTTGCACGCCCTCGCCTGCTCGAGAGCATCCGGTCGCTGATTGCCGATCCGGACCACGCGCATCTGGTACCGTTCAACACGACGGTTCACGAGCGCGATCTCGCACTGCGGCTCGGCATACCGATGTACGGTTCCGATCCCAAGCACGATCACTTTGGCACGAAGAGCGGCGGGCGGAAGCTGTTCGCCGACTGCGGGGTTGCGCACCCGCTCGGATTCGAAGATCTCGAGTCCTTCGACGCGGTGGTCGAGGCGGTCCGGGAGCTGAAGCAGCGACATCCGGCGACGACATCCGCCATGGTCAAGCACAACGCCGGCGTGTCGGGGCAAGGCAACGCCGTGATCGACCTCGGCAGCCTCGACGCGACGGCGTCGATCGACGCCGTCGCGCATCGCGTGCGGACCTTGACGATCGAAAGCGACGAGATCGACGTCGACACCTACTTCGACCGCCTCGCCGCCCACGGCGGCATCGTCGAGGAACGCCTCGTCGGCAGCACCGTGCGAAGCCCCAGCGTCCAGCTGCGCATCACCCCGCTGGGGGAGGCGCAGCTGCTCTCGACGCACGACCAGCTGCTCGGTGGCTCGACCGGCCAGAGCTATCTCGGCGCCCGGTTCCCGGCCGACGATGCCTACGCCTCGACGATCGCTCGCGAGGGTCAGGCGATCGCGGAGCGCCTCACGGCGGAAGGTGTGCTCGGACGCTTCGCCATCGATTTCCTGAGCGTGAAGACCGACGAGGGTTGGCGGTCGTATGCGATCGAGATCAACCTCCGGAAGGGCGGCACGACCCATCCGTTCTTGACGCTGCAGTTCCTCACCGATGGCACCTATGACTGGGAGCGAAACGAGTTCCTGACACCGCGCGGACATCGGAAGTTCTTCGTGGCGAGCGACCATGTCGAATCGCCGGCCTACCGGATCCTGACCGTCGACGACGTCTTCGACATCGCCGTACGGCACGGGCTGCACTTCGACCAGGTCCACCAGACGGGGCTGGTGTTCCACATGCTGGCGGCCCTTGGTGACCGAGGGCGCTTCGGCCTGACAGCCGTGGGAGACACCGCCGACGGCGCCGACGCGCTGTATCGAACGACCGGCGAGGTCTTCGATCGAGAAGCTGCCGAGGCGGCAACGGATCGGGCGCTGCCGGACGAGGTGTGAGAGAGCGGGCACCGGCCTCATGAATCTCGTCTTCAACGCTGGACACCTGGCCGTGCGCGGCACCGACGTCGCGATGTACGACTACGCGCATTTCGCCGAGACGCTGCTGGGGCATCGCAGCCTGGTCGTCTCGCCGGCAGACGCGGACAACTCGGCCTACGACCGGTTCGCAGACCGTTTTCCGGTCACGCTGCTCGAGAGCCGCGAGACACTCGAGCGTTTCCTCGTCGACGCGAAGGCGGATGCCTACTACACGATCGTCCACGGCGAACCAGGGTGGCTGCCACGGACGACCGCTCGGACGCTCGTCCACGCCGTCTTCAAGGCGATGACGCCGTTCGGCGACGAGTACGCCGCGGTGTCCGACTGGGTGGTCGACCATCACAGCCACGGTTCGATCCCGGTCGTCCCGCACATCGTCCACGTCCCTGACGTCGACGAGGACCTGCGCGCCGAACTCGACATCCCACCGACGGCCGTCGTCTTCGGACGTCACGGCGCCTTCGACACGTTCAACATCGAGTTCGTCCACGACGTCATCGCGAGGCTGGTCGCTCGGCATCCGGACCGGTATGTCGTGCTCCTCAACACGCAGCCGTTCCACGATCACCGCCAGATCATTCACCTCGATGCGACGACCGATGCGACACGCAAGGCGCGCTTCATCAACACGTGCGACGCCATGCTGCACGCCCGGAGCGACGGCGAGACGTTCGGCCTCGCGGTCGGCGAGTTCTCCGTTCGCAACAAGCCGGTCTTCACGTGGCTGGGCAGCACCGACAAGCACCACATCCGCGTGCTCGTCGGCAAGGGCGGGATCTTCTACTCCCAGGCAGACGATCTGTATCGGCAGCTCGAGGCATTCAGGGCCGAGCCTGGCGACTTCGACTGCTACTCGCGACGGTTCAATCCGACAGCCGTGATGCGGCAGTTCGAGGAGGTGTTCTTGTTGCGGTAGGTCGGAGGGTCCCAGGGGCCTAGGGGTCCAGGGGTCCAGGGGCCCAGGCCCAGGGGTCGCGGTGGCTTCGCAGCGATCTTCTGTTCCCGAACGCTTCCTATTCGTCCTACAATTCCAGACATGCTCCGCTTGAGGCTCACTACCATCACCTGTGTCGTGGCTCTCGCTCTGTGCGTCACCTTCGCCGGCGCCTGGCTGGAAGGCCGCCAGGCGCGTCCGGGGGAACGTGACGGGCAAGTCAAGAGCGAGCAGGTGTTCCAGTCGGGTGTCGAGGCGGTCAACGTGACCGCGACCGTCACTGACGCGGATGGCCGACTGATCGCCGACCTCGACCGCGAGGCCTTCACGATTCACGAGAACGGCGAGGAACAGGAGATCACCCAGTTCTTTCGCGGCCGAGTGCCCGTCAGCCTCGGCGTCGTCCTGGACGTCTCGGACTCGATGCGGGGGCAACGCATGGACGACGTGCGGTTCACGCTGGAGCAGTTCGTTAGCGAACTGCTCGAACCGACCGACGAGGTGTTCGTGGTGGCGTTCAATCACCAGCCGGAACTCGTCGCACCCTGGACCACGCCGCCAGCTGACGTCGGCCGGCCGCTCGACGGCGTCTATCCCTTCGGCGGAACCGCCATCTACGACGCGATGGCGGAAGCTATCCCCCGCTTCAGGACCCGGACCCACCAGCGGGCCGCCATCCTGCTCATTTCGGACGGATCCGACACGGCCAGCGACGCCAACGTCCGTGACATCAAGCGGCAGCTGCGACGCAGCGACGCGTTCGCATATGCCATCGCCATCGACGACGAAGAGAAGCGGGCGATCAACGATCGGGTCAACGAGTTCACCCTGCGCGAGATGACCGACGAGAGCGGCGGCTACACCGAGGTCATCCGGAGCCTCGAAGAGCTCGGCCCGGCGACGCTCCGGATCGCCGAGGAGCTGAATCAGCAGTACATGCTCGGCTACACGCCCGACACGCCACCCGACAACGCCTTTCGCGCAATCCGGGTCAGGGTCAATCACGGTGACTACACGGTGAGATCTCGCAAGGGCTACACCGCCGTGCCCGCGGCAGAGCGCCGCCGTACTCGGGACGAACGCTAAACCGCCTCGAGGCGACCCTGGCTCTGGGCTCTGGGCTCTGGGCTCTGGGCCTCTGGGCTTTCCGCGCGGTACCCAGCGTCCCGGTGCCCCCGCCCCCGATCCCCCCCGATCCCCCCGATTCTGAGCCCTCTCTCCCCCGCCGCCTGATCCCTGGCCCCCGGCCCCAAGCCCCTCCCGGCTCAGCCTTTCCGGGCCTCCGACCGATAACTAGGGTCGGAGGGGCCAGGGGCCCACGGACGCGTCGCGCCGTTCGACGCACTTACTCACGCTCAAATGATCAGATACAGGCACTCTGAGCCATGGATGTAGCAACCATCATCGGCCTCGTTGTGGGCTTCGGCCTCGTGATCGGCTCCATCCTGCTGGGTAGCAGCCTGACGGCGTTCATCAACGTTCCAGGACTGCTCATCGTCGTGGGTGGCACGTTCTCGGCCGCGCTGATCGCCCAGAAGCTGTCGGTCTTCGTCGGTTCGGCCAAGGTGGCCATGAACGCGTTCCTGCACCAGGCGAACGCCGTCCACGACACCATTAAACGGCTCCTCGAGTTGTCGGTGGTGGTGCGAAAGGAAGGCCTCCTCGCGCTGGAGGGGCAGGAGATCACCGACGCCTTCATGGCGAAGGGAGTCCGGCTTGCAGTCGATGGCCTCCCGGTCGACGAGGTCAAGAGCGCGCTGCGGGGAGAGATGTACAACCTGCGCGAGCGGCACAAACAGGGTCAGAAGCTCTTCAGATTCATGGGCGCGACAGCACCCGCGATGGGCATGGTGGGGACCTTGATCGGCCTCGTCCAGATGCTTCAGGTCATGGACGACCCGGCTTCCATCGGGCCGGCGATGGCCGTGGCGCTGCTCACGACGTTCTACGGTGCCGTCCTGGCATTTCTCGTGTTTATCCCGATCGCCGACAAGCTGGAGACCCGCACCAAGGACGAGTCGCAGAACATGGCCGTCGTGCTGGCCGGCATCGAATCGATTCTCAAGGCGGAGAACCCGCGCATCGTGCAGGAGCGGCTCGAAGCATTCCTGGCTCCGCACGAGCGGACCGTCGAGAAGGACGAGTAGGACGTTTCTATGAGCGACGGGTTCGACGAGGAGGACGAGGGCACCGGGGACGGAGCGGCCTGGATGGCCACGTTCGCCGACATGATGACCCTGCTCCTGACCTTCTTCGTGCTGTTGATCTCCTTCGCGAACATGGACGTGACGAAATTTCAGATGATGCTGGGATCGGTGAAGGATGCGATGGGCGTCCAGTATCAGCATCCGGGAACCATTCCGGCCGTGTCGACGACGCCGGTCCAGCTGTCGGAGACGGAAGGCTCGGCGAAGCTGGACATTCTGCAAGCGAACATGTCGATCCTCAACGCCATGCGCCAGTCCATCGAGGACGCCAACCTCGATGGCCTGGTGGAGGCAGAACTCGGCGAGCAGGGAGTCATCGTCCGGGTCAAGGGCCAGGTACTGTTCGACCTTGGCGACGCCGAGCTGCGGCCGGAGGGGCTGTCGCTGCTCGAGACGATCGCGGGACTGAGTCGGGAGTTCGACACCAACCTCATGATCGAGGGGCACACCGACGGCCTGCCGATCAGCACGAGCCACTACCCGTCGAACTGGGAACTCTCGACAGCGCGGGCCATTTCGGCCATGCGGTACTTCGTTCGCGCCGACCTGATGTCGCCCGAGCGCCTCGGCGTCGCCGGTTACGCCGACGTCCGGCCCGTGGCAGCGAACGACACGCCCGAGAATCGCGCGCGGAATCGGCGCATCGAGTTCGTCTTCATCCGCATGACCACACCCGAGAGCACCTCGGTGCGGGCGCGTCCGATCCTCGAGCTGACCCCGAGCAATCGAATCGAGCCAGACGCCATCCCGCTCGGCCCACCGAGCCTGGTGCCATTCGGCCCGCCACAGCCTGCGCCCGCCGCCTCCAACGAGTAACCGCCGGACGTTGAGGGTCAGGGTCGCCGGGCCTGAATCCCGCACAGTGATATCCTGTCGGCCGCTCGGCTCGACGTACTGGTCTCCGTGCCCGATCCTTACTTATGAATCTTCTGCGAGCGGCGCTGCTGGCCGGCTCCGAGAGCGTGTGGCTGCGCGAACGGCTGGTCCGTCGCCCGTTCTTCACGCGCTCGGTCTCCCGTTTCATGCCGGGCGAGGCGCTCGACGACGCGTTGAGGGCCGCTGCCGCCTTGCAAACTCAGGGCATCGGCACGCTACTCACCCATCTCGGCGAAAACGTTACGGACCTGGCCGAGGCCAAGGCCGTCACCGCGGACTACCTCGACGCGCTCGAGCAGATCCAGGCCGGCGGCCACGACGCGCTCCTCTCGGTCAAGCTCACCCAGCTCGGCCTCGACGTCGGTGCCGACGTCTGCCTGGAGCAGGTGCTCAGCCTGGCGCGCGCGGCGCCCCGAGATCGAATGGTGTGGCTCGACATGGAGGGCAGCCGCTACGTCGATGTCACGCTGGACGTCTTCCGACGGGCGCGAGCGGAGGTGCCGAACGTGGGACTCTGCCTCCAGACCTACCTCTACCGAACCGCCGACGACCTCGAGTCGCTGCTCCCGCTCGGGCCGGCCATCCGTCTGGTCAAGGGAGCGTATCGGGAACCCGCGGCGATCGCCTATCCTCGCAAGGCGGATGTCGACGAGAACTTCGTCACGCTCGCCCAGCGCCTCGTCAGCCCGGAGGCGCAGCGAGCCGGGGCGTTCGTAGGCTTCGCTACCCACGACCGATCGCTGATCGAGCAACTGCTGCACCTGACGGCAGGGATGCCGCGGACCAGCTTCGAGTTCGAGATGCTGTACGGCATAGAGCCGGCGCTGCAGCGGCGCCTCGTGGCGCAGGGACAGGCGCTCCGAGTACTGATCAGCTACGGTGCGTCGTGGTTTCCCTGGTACATGCGCCGGCTGGCCGAGCGTCCGGCGAACATCTGGTTCGTCGCCAAGAATCTGTGGTCGTGAGAGCGCGATCCGGCAGCGGTCGGCTTAGGCGCTGTCAATAAACAAACTTCACACATTGGCGCGCGGCCTAATCACGTAGTTCCATTCACCGTGGAAGGGTTGCGGCGTGAGGTTGAGCGTGGTCATCTCCTGGTCAGAGACCTTGCGGCCGACGGGATAGCGCCGCCGGTCGAGTCGACAGGTGACGGTGAGGCCTTTGGCGGTCGTCGTTTTCGCAATGAGCCGAACGATGGTCTCGTAATCGCGCAGGGGTTCCCCGCGCCAGTTCGAGGAAATGAACGAGAACAACCGATGCTCGACCTTGTTCCACTTGCTGGTGCCAGGGGGAAAGTGGCAGACCACGAGGGCGAGCCCCGCGCCGTCCGCTAAGCGTTGCAACTCCACCTTCCACTGGCGCAGCCGGTAGCCGTTACTGCCGCCACCGTCCGCGGTGATCAGGAGTCGGCGGGCGTTCGGGTAGAGCCGCCGCCCCTGGGCCCGCCACCAACCACGAATGGAGGCGACGGCGAAGGCCCCGGTGTCATGATCCGTCCCCACATTGACGAAGCCGGTGTTGCGCCCCACGTCGTAGATGCCGTACGGATACGCCCGCGGTACGGAAGGCGCCGGAAAGTCGTGCACCTGTACCCTCGGCGGAGCCTTCGCGGGTCGCCATTGCCGCCCGGCGTTGTGGTAGTTGCCCAGGAGTTCCTTCTTCTTAGTGTCGACCGAGATGACGGGGCGTTGCGCCCGGAGCGCCCGGCGCACGTGGTCATTGATGTACGCAAACTGCGCATCGCGGTCGGGATGGTCCGCCCCTTCCTCCATCTTGCGCGTGCCCTGCAGGCTGTAGTCGAGCGCCCGCAGCAGCTGGGCCACCTTTTCGTGACTCACCGGATGATGCTGGGCGGTGAGTGTGGCCGCCAAGGTCCGCGTGCTCTTGCTCGTCCACCGCAACGGCGACTCCGGGTCGCCCCGGGTCAGCGGCTCGACCAGCGCCTCCAACCGCGCGGGCAAATCGGGATCGCGCACCACGAGGGCCGGCCGGCCGCCCCCCGGCCGCCGCACCCGCCCCGTCGGCAGTGGAGGTGCGTCCAGTTCCTGCAACCCTTTCGTGATCGTGACACGCGACAACCCACAGGCGCGACTCATGAGGGCCACGCCGCCATGGCCGAGTTACCGGGCTTCACTGGCCGCAAACAACCGACGCGAGCGTTCGTCCAGATGCGGCCACAGCCGCGCCACCTTCTGCTTCAGCGCACGCAGGTCGGACACAGCAGGCAGTCTACGCCGACCGGGTCATAATGTAAATCTTGTTTATTGACGAAGCCTTACTGATCCAGCACGTCGAACATCCGGCTGAACTTCAGCGTGAAGCTTCGACCGACCGGCCCTTCCTGAAAATCATTCAGACCGCGGGTGTCGTTGTAGACGAGAAACAGCCCCGTGTTGGCCTGTTGGATCCAGCCGAAACGCAGGTTGGTCGACCAGACGTTGGCCGCGTCGTTGTACTGGATCAGGCTCTGGATGAAGGTACGCGGGTTGAACGAGTAGGACGTCCGCCAGATGGCCAGGTTCGTGTTGAAGCTTCCGCCCGGCAGGTCGATGTTGTTGTGGCTCACGCTGAAGGACGTATTGAACGTCTCGCCCATCCGGAGTAGCACTGACGGAGTCACGGTGACGCGGTCGCCGCCGAAGAAGCCACCGATGAACGACTGGACCCGGAAGCTCAACGGGGCACCCTGATTCGTGAAGAACTGGAGGTTGGCCCGGGCGTGGTCGTAGGTGGCGGGTGGGACGAAAATGCCGTCGGAGATCTCGAACGGCTCCCTGAGCCCCTCGGTTGTCAGATCGACACCGGTGTGCAGTTCGTGGCCGTCGTTCCACTGGAAATGGCTGTCGATGTGCGTGAACGCGGTCTCCTTGAAGCCGTCGAAGTCCCAGAAGGCGTTGTGGACCACGTGCGGCCGCACCTCCAGTAGTCCCAGGGGGTTGTCGTCGAGCCGGAGGGTGAGAAAGGTGAGGCTGCTGAACCGGCGGAAACCCCGACGATTTGTAAACCCGACCTCGGGATTGAAGTTCTCGCCGACCTCGGTGTAGTCGACGTTGATCCGCCACGCCTCGGTGTTGAACCGGCTGCCCACGCTGACCGCGTGCTCGTCACCCACGAGTTCGGGACTTTCCGTACGCGCCGCGAAACCGACAAACGTCCACTCTTCACCGAGGCCAAGCCGCGCGTCGACCCCGAACGTCCGGTTGTAGTCGTTGTCGCCAGCGAGACGACCCGTGGCCTGACGGTTGACGACGATCGCGCCCACGTTCGACCGGTTCGGCAGATCGCGTCGCACCCGAGCCACGGTGAAGTTGTTGGCCGGAGTCACACCCTCGATCTCTTCCGTCTGCATGTTGAGAAAGCCGACGTTGAGACCCGACACCTGACCCGACAACCTCGCGCCGGTGAAGATCGGAATCTCCACGCCGCCGGGACCAATCCCGATGCGGCGGCTGAAGAACAGCTCGGTCTGTCCTGTGTTGCCAACGGCGAACAGGCCGGCATTCTCGAGGAAGAACGGCCGCTTCTCAGGGAAGAACAGGTTGAAGCGATTGAGATTGACCTGCTGGTCGTCGACCTCCACCTGCGCGAAATCCGTGTTGTAGGTGGCGTCGAGCGTGAGGCTGGGCGTCACGCTGTACTTCACGTCGAAGCCGGCGTCACCCTGCGCCGTCGTCGTCCCCCGTGCATCGGGTCGGTCGAGCTCACCCAGCACGTACGGGGTGATCTTCAGGTTGCGCTGCGGCGGTACCGCGATCCCCTGCAGCTGTCCGGCCAGCGAGAGGCGATACAGGCCGTACTGACGGGGCAACGGCGCCCAGAACGCCGCCTCATTGCGGCGACGAATGTTGCGCTGGAAGTTCAAGCCCCAGGTCTGATCTTCACCGAGCGGATAGCGCAGCGTGCGAAACGGAATCGCGAACTCCGCGGTCCATCCGATATCCGTGATGCGCGTCTGGACCGACCACGAGCCGTCCCAGTTCAGGTTGAAGCCACCGCCCGCACCGCGCTGGGCGGTGCCACCGCCGGAGAACACGGCGGCCGAGAATCCACCGCTTCCCTGCCCTTCGTTGACCACCTGGCCGTCGTACTCCAAACCCGAGGGGCTCGTGCCGAAGACGAAGCCGTTCTGCTGGTCGAGATAGGTATCGAGAATGATCTGGAAGCTATCGGTCTCGACCAGCGAGGAGTCACGCCGGCTGTCGGCGACGACGATCGTCGACGGATCGTCGTCGTAGCAGACGACCCCGATGTAGAGCGTGTCGGCCGTGTAGATCACCCGAACCTCGGTCCGCTCCGACGCGGGCTGGCCCTCGTCGGGCGTCGTTTGCCTGAACCCTCCGACCGGCGCCACGTCCCGCCAAGCCGGATCGTTGAGCACGTCGCCGTCGACGGCCGGCGCCTCCTCGACGCCATGGGCAGTTGCCACGGGACCGAGGCCTGCCGTTGCGGTCTGCGCCGTCGCCATCCCCCCGCCGACGGCGCACAGGAGCGCGGCGCCGAACGAACTCACCCAGAGCCTCCGCAGCGACGTCGACTTCGATCTCATTCAGCACGATCTCCACGCATGGTCGTTCGTGGCAACCACGAGGCCGCGGCGCAGTATCTGGTCTAGGACGCTACGCGATCAGAAAACCACACAGGCGGACTCAGTAGCTAAGGCGTAGGCCCTCTCGGGCCACGATCGTGCCTGGCCGTGTGGTCTCGGCCGCGTCGGCGATCGCGGCGAGCGCGCGGTCGTCGCGCACCGGGTCGTGGTGGAAGATGGCCAGGGTCCCGGCGCCCGCCGCGTCACACAGTCGCACGCCCTCCTGCCAGGTCGAGTGGCCCCACCCCTCGTGAAACGGGTACTCGTCGTCGGTGTAGGTGCTGTCGTAGATGACGAGATCCGCTCCCTGGATGAGCTCCAGAATTCCGGCGTCGAGCGTCCCGGGCGTGTGCTCCGTGTCCGTGACGTAGCAGATCACCCGACCGTCGTACTCCACGCGGTAGCCCGAGGCTCGACCTGGATGCGTCAGCCGAGCCGTGTGGATCTGTACGCCAGGCTTCGGGCTCAGGGACTTCCCGCACATGAAGTCGTTGAAGCTCGGGTCGCAGACGAATCGCTCGATGGCCACCGGAAACAGCGGCGCGGTCATGAGCGACCCGATCACATCGACCAGGCCGTGCTCGGGGCGGAGGTGCCCGGCCCACAGACGCACGTCGCTGGCCGGATCGAACAGCGGCCCGAAGAACGGCAGACCAACGACGTGGTCGAGGTGCGTGTGGCTGAGGAACAGGTCGAGGTCAACCGGTCCGCTCCCGGCGAGCGACACACCCAGTGGGCGGATTCCGGTTCCGGCGTCGAACACGAGCCGATGCTCACCGCACTGGAGCTCGACGCACGACGTGTTCCCACCGTAGATCACCGTGTCGGGCCCGGGACACGCGAGGCTCCCGCGCACACCCCAGAACCGGACGCCGACGTCGGTTGGCCCCTCACTCACGTGGCTCTACCTCCAGAGCGGCATGGCCCACCGCCGATCGTGCGGTGTCGCGACGGCCGCTCAGCGGCCGAAGAATAGCACACGCCAGGCCGCGCAAGACGGGCCGAGGCGCTGCGTGAACTACGCGCCGTGTGAGACACGATCCATCCACCGGGTATCGCCGCCACGCGCCATCTCCTCGAGGGCCAGCTTGGGGCACACGTGCCCTTCGATATAGTCGACCAGACTCGTCGCCACCCCGCGCACTCGGCGTTCGACACCCTCGTCGAGACAGCGCCCCTCCTCATCGAACAGCTTCTGGACGCCGGCCACAGAGACCGGCCCCGGCAGCACCAAGGCACCAACGTGCGAGCAGACGCCACGCAGGTGCTCGAGTGCCTTGATCGCGCCAATCTGTCCTGCGGCGACGCCGAGGAGGGCGACGGGTTTGCCGGCCAGCGCCGACGGGAAGCCGAGATTCTCGATGAAGAGCTTGATCACGCTGCTGTAGCTGCCGTGGTACTCGGGCGTCGCGAGCAGCACCCCGGTCGCCTCCGTGACGGCACGCTGCACAGCCCGCATCTCGGCGGATTGGTCCAAGCCGGGGGGACGCAGGTCGACGCCGCTCGGATCGACGAGGCGTACCTCGACGTCCTCGCGCTTCCTGAGCTCGTCGACCGCCAGGGCCAGCGCCTTCGCCGTGAAATTTCCGGGCCGCACGCTGCCGCATGCGGCCACGATCTGGATACTCATCGAGGAAACACTCCTTGAACAATGGTCGATTGCGGGGGTTCCGACAGCGCGACGCACCGGCTCGCAGCGCGCGCGCTCGGCACGGTGGATCCCACCACAGGGTATCGCGGAACGTCCCCGGGACGCTGATCTCGGCTCCGTGTTCGGGGGATTTGCCAGGTTGGGCCTGGCTGTGTTAGCCTCTTTCTTGTATGACGTCGAGACTTTAACCGACCGCCGTACGTCCAGCCCAAGCAGTACCGGAAGTCCAATACACGAACTTCAAACCGCTCTCGGCCGCACGCTGTGCGTGAGTCGTGCTTCTTCGCGCACGGCGACCTCGGTGGCGGGCGCCGGCACGACCGCAAGGAAGTCGCAGCCGGACATTCGGAGTCGCCAACACATGACGAGCTCATTCATACCGGAACCGTTCATACGTGAGCTCATATATACAAGGAACGTGGATTCATATGATTCTCAAAACTGCTCTCTCCGTACAGCTCGCCATGATCGGCACGCTGCTCTCTCTCATGTCGGCGGTCTCGGTCGATGTCGCGCAACCTGGCCAGGATATCGTCCTGGAGCCTGAGCCGGTTCGGATTCTGGCAACCATCACAGCCTACTCGTCGTCGCCGGACGAGACCTGGGGTGACCCCTTCGTGACCGCCAGCGGCAAGCGTGTGTTCGATGGCCTCGTCGCCTGCCCGCGATCATTTGCCTTCGGGACGCGGTTCAAGATCGGCGAGCGCACCTACGAGTGCTTCGATCGCCTGCACCGAAAGTACGACGACCGATTTGACATCTGGATGTCCAGCAAAGACGCCGCCCTACGGTTCGGCAAACGTCAGATTCAGGTCGAGGTACTCGAGGGCTGAGGCGAGGCGCGTCACACGCGCAGCGGTGGCCGCTGGACGTGATGGTCGGTACGCCGCTGGAACGCGTGGGCCAGCAGCACCAGCTCGGCCTCACCAAACAGCTTACCGGTGAGACTCAGGCTCGTCGGCGTGCCATCGGTCCTGAAGCCGTGCGGCAGGCAGATCTCGGGATGACCCGTGAGATTGGTCAGGCCGAGATCACTCCCGACGAACACGTCGAGGTCGACAAACACCTCCTGCATCGCCAGCATCAGCCGGGACCTGACCCGGTTTGCCTGGAGATACTCGACGGCCGGAACGAAGCGATGCTCGCGGAACGCGTCTGGCCAGCGGCTCGACTCGGGCTCGGCCAGCATCGACTCGGTCCGGTCGCTCCGCGTCAGGTCGTCGAACGCGGCGGCCGCTTCGGTCGTCAGGATGAAGCCGAGAGCCCTCGTCGGTAGCTCAGGCAGGTCGATCGGCCGCGGCTCGATCCCGAGTGTTCGAAGGACCTCGAGCGCTTGGAGGTCTCGCGCCCGCTGCTCGCGCCGGCGCGCCGCCACCTCGGGATCGTCTGCATCCTCGAGAATCTCACCTTCGATCGCCTCGCGCAGGTAGCCCACGCGTAGCGTCGTCGGATCCGCCGTCGCGTCCCAGTTGAACGGCACGTCGACGAGGGAGTTGTCGTGCCCGTCGGGGCCGTTGATCGCGTGCAGCACGATGGCGCAATCCTCCGCCGAGCGGCACATCGGCCCGATCTTGTCCATCGTCCAGCTGAGCGACATGGCGCCATGACGACTCACACGGCCGAAGGTCGGCCGCAGGCCGGTGACGCCACACCGGCGCGACGGCGAGATGATGGATCCGCGTGTCTCGGTCCCGATCGAAAAACCCACGAGCCCGGCCGCGGTGGCCGCACCCGGCCCGGCCGACGATCCGCTCGACCCCTCCTCGGTATTCCAGGGATTGCGTGTACGGCCGCCGAACCATCGGTCGCCCTGGGCCAACGCGCCCATCGAGAGCTTCGCCACGAGTACAGCACCCGCCTCGGTCAAGCGAGAGAACACGCTCGCATCGGCATCGATCACCTGGTCGCGGTACGGCGAGGCGCCCCAGGTCGTCGGGTATCCGCGAACGGCCAGCAGGTCCTTCGCCCCCCACGGGATGCCGTGTAACGGGCCGCGATACCGTCCGGCTGCGATCTCGGCATCGGCACGTCGGGCCTGCGCGAGGGCGAGCTCCTCGGTGAGCGTGACGACGCAGTGAAGCGACGAGTCGTACGCCCTGAGGCGCGTGAGGTAGAGCTTGGTCAGATCCGTCGACGACACGTCGCGTCGCTCGAGGAGCTGTGCGAGCTCCCGCACACCGAGATACGCGAGGTCCTCGTCGGTCCGAGGGCGCGGCACCTCCGCGTCACTGAGCTGCTGCGGGCGGCGTTCGGTCGGCAACGACATCCCGGGCGGCACGGGGTTGAAGACGATGGCCGGCGGAACGCTGTTGCCGAGTTCCTGGCCGCGTAGAGTCGCGTAGCTCGCGAGCACGCTCCGTTCGCCGTTGAGCCGATCGGCAACGGTCCGGAGCTCGTCGTCGGTGAACGACAGGCCGGCGATCGCCGCGGCCGAGGTCAGCATCTCCGACGTGACACGGTCGGCGTCCTGCGCCACGGCCAGCAGCGTGCCCGGCAGCAGGGTGGCGCCGAGGCCTAGACCGGTCAGGCTCTCGAGAAACCGCCGGCGGTTCAAGGCCAGGCGCGTCGAGTTCGAATGGGACGTGTGTTCGCTCATCATGCTCACCATGCTCACCATGCTCACCATGCTCGCGATGGCGTGTCGCTACGGTCCGCACCCTGCGAGCCGTAGCCGTCTCGAGTCGCCCCGTCAGGGCAGCATCAGGGCGTTGAACAGCAGCTTGAACGTCGCGTGCGTCTGGACGCGGTGCTGCGGGCGAAGACCCAGCAGCACCAGTCGCCCCTCACTGTCAAACTCGATCTGCACGCCAGCGGCGCGCCCGGCGATATGCTCCTCGCCCCGGGTCCAGCCCGAGGCGCGAAGGTCGACGTTCGGATATCGCACCGGCACGCTGACGTCCTGGCTCCTGAACCCGTCGGTCAGCGTGAAGGCCGGACTGCGGATGAAGTAGCCGAACGTTTGCGCCGGCATCCCCCAGCCGAGCGGGTGGGTCGGGTCAACCTCGACACGTAGGATCGAGCCCGGAATCAGGAAGTCGTCCTGCCCCAGGCCTTCCACGACGTTGCGCACCGGGATCGGCCACCGCTCGATGAAGAGGTTCGTGGCATCGCCGAGCGCCACGATCGCTCCCCCGGAGTCGATGAACGTCCGGAGCGCGCTCAGGCCCTCGTCGCCGATCCCTCCACGGTACATGGGCGGGATATGTGGATAGCTGGCTCCATCAACGACGTCGTCCGCGTCCTGGTGGGTGAAGAGCAGGACGTCGAACCGCTCCGCCAGCGGGCGACCGACGACTTCCGGGGGTGCGTGCTCGCCGACGTGCCGCGGCCAGGTCTCTCGCTCCTCATCGGAGATCTGGTCGACGGTCCCCATGGCGGCGGCCCGGAGATCCTGTGGGTGCAGCGTCGTGTACTCGAAGTCGAATTGGTCGAGCAACCAGCGAGTCCAGCCCTCGTCCATGTTCGAGCCCCACGGCTGATAGACGGCGATTCGAGGGCGCGCCACGGTGACCAGGCTGACGGAGGGCGCCCGTCGAACGGCCTGGACCACCAGTCCCAGCTCATCCGCGAGCGACTGCATGCGCGGGCGACGGGCCTGGTCGATGACCCAGCTACCAGCCGGATGCGAGCCCTCCTCGGCCGCCGAGCCAAACGCCGCTGTCGCGCGACGCACGCGCGCGCCATCGGCGAGTAGACCGTTGACCGCCTTGAAGCTGTCGTTCGCTCCAGCGTCGATCACGTAGACGTCGCCCGATCCGTCGACACGCCCCGCCGGAAGCGGCACGGTCTCCACGACCTCCAGCGCTGCCTCGAACGGCTCGTCCACGAACGTCGTTTCGACACCCATCATCATGCCGAGCGACCAGGCCGTCACGTCGTACGGCGGGCTGACCGGCAGACCCGGGGCCACCCGCACCTCCGGATAGGTCTGGGCCTCGAGCATGTCCTTCGCATATCGCCCGAACACCTGGGCCAGACGGATCACGTAGGTGCCCGCCGGGTATGACGTGCCGGCAGCCGTGAAGACGTCAGAGGCGCGTTCCACCTGAACGCCCGCGCGGCGCATCAGACGAAGCAGGTGCGTGACTGCCGGGCCGTCGTTCGGATCCGCCCCCCCGACGACGACGGCGTACGGCGTGCCCGCGGCCCCGCCAGACCCCGGCATGACCCGCCCCGACCCGGGTCGCTCCGCGTCGAGGCCGGCCGGCAGCTCGCCGTAGCCTCCACCGCCGGACGCGGACTGCCCCTGGCGGAACTCCGCAATCGTGGACCGGTTGACCTCGTAGATCTGCTCCTGCAGCTGGCGTCGCGTGTCGGCGGCCGTCTCGAGCAGACCGAGTGTCGCGACCAACTCGTACTCGACGATGTCGCGCAGCGACCATCGGCCGCCGAGCCACGGTCGAGCGTAGGTCGTTCGAGGCTGGACGTCGGCGGGCGCCGGCAGCGGCGCGTCCGGGTGCTCGTTCATTCGGCGTCGGATCTCCGCCCGGCTGGGCCGCGTGCCCGACGGCGTCTCACCCAGGCTTGCGTAATCCTGGTCCGTGGGGGTGGCGATGCGCACGCTCGCCACCTCGGTCAGCATTCCCACCTGGTTGTGCCACCAGCCGGTCCAGGCCATGGCGCCCTGCCAGAAGTTCGTGTAGGTCTGGTCGTAGACGATCCCAACCTTGCCGGCCTTCTCGAGGGCCGCGGCCTGCGCTTGGCCGTATACGCCGTTGAGCCGGTAGATCAGCGGATGCACGTTGGGGTTGATCGGATCGGTCGCCGGCATGGTGAAGATGCGCGCTCCCATCGAGCCCATCTGATGCTCGTCGAGCCAGATCGACGGGAACCAGTCCTGGTACAGCACCTCGCCGATCAGCCGGGTCTCCCGCTGGGAGTACATGTACATGTCGCGGTTGTTGTCGTGCCCGACGTACGGGTGATACAGCCACGGAATCGGCCCCGCCTCGAACTCCGTGCCAACGAAGCGGTTGTACCAGTTGACAATCATCGCCTGGCCGTCGGGATTCAAGCTCGGCACCAGCAGGAAGATGACGTTGTCGAGGATTTTCTGAATCCTGGGGCTCTGGTCGGTCGCGAGCTGGTGAACGAGCTCCATGGTCATCTGGGCCGCTCCGACCTCGGTCGCATGGATCGTGCAGGTGATCAGCACAACCGCCTTGCCCTCCTCGAGGACGGTCCGACGCTGAGCCTCGGTGTGGACCGTATCGGGATCGGCGCCTGGTGCGTGATCCTGGAAGTACAGGCGACGCTGGATCTGCTTGTACCGATCCAGGTCGGCCATGGTGGCCTCGCTGGAGATTTCCAGGAGAACGAACGGCCGATCATGGGTGGTCGGGCCGATCTCGCGCAGGTTCACGCGAGGCGATCCGTCGGCCACGGTTCGCAGGTAGTCGACGATGCCATCCCATCGAACCAGCTTTCGGTCTGCTCCCACCTCGTGTCCGAAGCGGTCGGCCGGCGACTCGATCGCTCGACGCGAGGACTGCGCCGTGACCGTCACGCCGATCCCGAGTCCCAGGACGGCCAGCAAGACGCGTGCACACGATCTCCGAGTCATCTCAGTCCTTTCCAGCGCCCTACCCTCCAGGTCCAGTCACGACACGGCCAGCGGTGGCGCCGGTCGATCGTCGCGCCACTACCGCGACGAAATCCTCAGCAGATGACCGTCGGTCGGCAGGATCATGCGTGGGTCATCTCGCGGCGAGGCCGTAGCCGAGCCACGTGCCACCCAGTGCCAGGGCCAGATGCAGCGCCACGCTGGCCGCCGCCCGCCCGCTCTCGCCGTCGCGGACGAGCGCCAGCGTCTCGTGGCCGAACGTCGAGAAGGTCGTGAAGCCGCCCAGCACGCCGATGAGCAGGAACAGGCGCGTCTCGGGACCCATGAGTTGCCGGACGTCGGCCAGACCACCCGCCACGCCGATCGCGACACAGCCGGCCACGTTCACCGCCAAGGTCCCATAGGGAAAGGTGCTGGAGCCCGACAACTGCTGCGCCAGACCGCTGATCCCGTAGCGCAGAGTCGCACCGATGAAGCCACCGGTGCCGACGACGAGCACCTCCCGCAGCGATCCGGCAGTCACGCGCGACACCTCGTCGTCTGGTACCGTCCGCTCACGGCTGCTCCTCGGTCTCGGTCGACCGACCGAGCACGTGCTGGTCGAACCAACGCAACTCGCGCTGCATCTTGTCGAGTTGATGGTTCGGCTCGCGCAGGCCGTGCGGCTCTCGTGGATAGACCACCATCTGCACAGGCACTCCGTTCTGCTTGAGGCCCAGGTAGAACTCTTGCGACTGCCCGAGCGGTACGCGATCGTCCTCCTCGCCATGGAGTATCAGCGTCGGCGTCGACGCCTGCGTGATGAAGGTCATGGCGGACGCGCGTCGGTATTCCTCGAGATCGTCCCACGGCGCACCGCCGAAGTAGTCCACGAGCGTCGAGGGGATGTCGTTCGTGCCATACATGCTGACGAGATTGGTGAGGCCGGCGCCGGCACTGGCCGCCCTGAACTGGTCCGTCTGGGTGACGGCCCAGGCGGTCATGTAGCCGCCGTAGCTCCAGCCGCGCATGGCGAGCCGCGCCGGATCGGCGACTCCGTCAGCCACGAGGCGGTCGATGCCGCTCATGATGTCGTCGTAGTCGCCCTGCCAGTCCTTGATGTCGAGCCGCAGAAACTCGTCGCCGTAGCCGGAACTGCCGCGAAAGTTCGGCTGGAACACGGCCCAGCCGCGCCCAGCATAGACGTGGCTGTAGCGGCCCCAGCTGCCGGGGAAACCGAGCGTCTGAGCACCCGCGGGCCCTCCGTGGACCTCGACGAGCAGCGGCAACCGCGCATCACGGGTGACGCCGGGCGGGCGAAACAGCAGACCCTCAACTTCGAGGCCATCCCGGCTGCTCCAGCGCACCGTCTCCGCCTCGGCGAGCGCCAGGTCGGCGACCCAGGTATTGAAGGCGGTACGAGCCTCGGCCTTCGCACCCGGCCGACGCACCCACACCCCCGCCGGCCGTTGCAAGCTCTCGCGAAGATAGGCGACCGTGCCGTCGCCGGCTTCGGTATACGAGCCAGCCACGAACGGCCCCTCCACAATGGCCTCGACCGCTCCGCCGGCCGCCGGCACCGACCAGACGATGCCCTGGACACCGCGACCTGCGACGAATCGGATCGCCGTCCCATCAGCTGACCAGACGGGGCTTCTCGGCTGAAGTGACAGATCGGTCAGGGCGCGCGACGAGCCAGGGTCGACGTCGATGACGCGCAGAGCGCCGTTGCCGTGAGGGTGGAGCGCCGCATCGCGGGTCACGAAGGCGATCCGAGACCCATCTGGCGACCATCGGGGCGACGTGTCGGGACCGGCGTTCTCGTACAGCGCGCGGATCTCGCCGCCGGCCGAGGGCACCAGCACGATGTCCGCCAGCCGCCGGTCATCCGCTGTTGGGTTGGGCCGCTTGACAACCGCGATCCACTCACCCGCCGGTGACCACTGGGGGTCACTCAACGTCAACGCGCCTTCGGTCAGCCGCGTCGGCTCGCCCCCGTCGAGCGGCACGGTCCACAAGTGGGTCATGCGAAAGTCGTGATCGACGACACGCTCGTCGTCCTTGGCCTCGATTCGCAACACCTGATCCTCCGGCCTTGGGTCCGTGGCCAGATACGCCAGCGTCTGTCCGTCGGGGGACCAGGTGAAGGCGCTGACGCCGTCGGCCGCGTCGGAGATCTGGCGGGCCTCGCCGCCGCGGACGTCGAGCACGAAGATTTGCGATGTGTCGGCGCGAGTCGACAGGAAAGCGATCCGCTGACTGTCGGGTGACCAGGACGGTGCCCGGTCGTGCTTCGGGTCGTAGGTGAGTCGGAGTGCATCGCCTGCGTCCGTGCCGACCAGCCAGAGGTCGCTCTGATAGGCATGCGCCTCGTCGTCGACGGTCGTCAGCACGAAGGCCACATTGGCTCCGTCCGGCGACACCTGCGGATCGGACACGCGCTCGAGCGCAATGACGTCCTCGGGGGTCATCGGACGAGGCGTCGTCCCCGACGCGATCCCACCGAACCCAAGCGCGACGACCGGCCAGAACACGAGCTGTCGCTTCATCGAGATTCTCCTGGTGCGCGGCCCGCCGCGGAGCCGACGGAGTTCGGCGGTTGATGATTCGTGATGCGCGGTTGGTGGGGACCGCACGTCCCCGGGGCCCGATCCGAGGGCCCTATTCCCGGGGCCTGAGCCCCGATCCCTGATCCCCGGTCAGAACGGTCCGGCCAGCGACGAGCCGTCCTGGACCTCGACCGAGCGCACCCGTGTGGTGACGATCCGCTGGCCGTAAGCGTGGATCTCCATCTGGAACCCGGGGCCGACCCAACCCAGCTTCAAGCAACTGCCTCCGAGGCTCGAACCGCTGAGGCGCGCGCGCGGAGGTCGGAAAGAAGAGACCGCCCTGGACCAGGACGTCGTGCGCTGGTGGACGAAGGGCGACGATGGTGTAGCACGTGTTGCGGGTGTGGATCCGGAGCACGTCGAGCGGCGCGAGCTCGGCGAGGGCGATGCCGTGAACGTGCGCGACCGCGTCGGCAAACCCATCCAGGGTCGACGCGCGCGTCACGAACGTGGTGTCGCCAGGTATGGCGCCGCTCGATCGGAAGCTGTCGGTCATCACAGGCTCCGGCGCGGGCTTCGCATCACGATCACTCGACTCGAAGAGCGACGATCGGGTCGACGCGGGTCGCGCGACGCGCCGGCACGACGGTCGCTATGAACGCCGCCCCGGCGAGCAGGGCCGACACGCCGAGGAAGACCGCCGGATCCAGCGGGCTCACGCCATACAAGACCCCCGACAGCCATCGCGTGAGGAGCGTGGCGCCCAGTAGCCCGACCACGATGCCGGTGATCACCAGCGTCATGCTGCGCCTGAGGACCAGCCAGACGGTGTCACCCGAATCCGCGCCGAGCGCCATCCGGAGTCCCAGCTCCTTCGTCCGCTGTGACACCGCGTACGAGATGACGCCGTAAATGCCGACGACGGCCAGCACCAGAGCCAGAATCGCGAAGCCTCCCAAGAGCCACATACTCAGGCGCGGCAGGAACACGGAGCGGGAGATTGCCGCCGTCATGGTGCTGACGTCGTTCAGCGGCTGCGCCGCGTCGACCGCCAGGACCTCTCGACGGATCAGATCGGCCGAGTCTCTCGGATCGCCGGCCGTCCTGACCACAATCGCCATGCCGTTGAACGGATTCTGCTGGAACGGCAGGTATACCGTCGAGCGAGGCTCGCTGTCGAGACCGTAGTGCCGCAGGTCCCCGACGATGCCGACCACGCGACTCTTGCCGTGCGGATTCTCGATGACCTGCCCGAGCGGATCCTCGTCGGAGAAGTGTTGCCGCGCCATGGTCTCGTTGATCAACATCGTGTGCGGCGCATCGGCGCCATCTCGCTCGTCGAGCAAGCGGCCGTCGACTAACCGAATCTTCATCGTCTCGAAGTATCCGGGCGTCGTGGCTCGAATGTCGGCCCGTGGCTCCTCGCCAGTCTGAGGCGCCATCCGGCCCTCGATCGTGAACGGCAGCGCAAAATCGATCCCGACTGGGTGCATCGGCAATGAAGTGACGGCCGCCGCGGCCTCGATGCCCGGCAACGTACGAATGTTCGCCACCGCCTCCTCGAAGAAGCGGGCCCGCATGTGCGGTTCGCGATACTTCGTGGTCGGCAGGTAGATCTGCGCCGCGATCACGTTGTTGGGCTCGAAGCCGGGATTCACCCGGATCAGCTGAGCGAAGCTCCGAGTCATCAGGCCCGCGCCGATCAACAACACGAGCGCGAGCGCGACCTCCACCACGACGAGCACCCCAAGCACGCGCTGCGTGCTGATGCTCCCGGTCGTTCCGGACGTCTCGCCCAACGTCTCGCGCAAGCCGGGTCGCGAAGCCTGCAGTGCCGGCAGCAGGCCGAATGCGAGCGCCACCAGCACCGACAGGCCGAGGGCGAACAGCAAGACACCGCCATCGATCTGGACCGTCGCCAGACGCGGCAGGCTGTCGGGGGGCAGCGAGTGCACCACTCGGATCGCGCCGACCGCCACGAGCACGCCGAGACCGCCACCGATCACCGACAGCAGCAGACTCTCGACGAGCACCTGACGCACCAGGTCGAATCGTCCCGCGCCGAGCGCCGTCCGTACGGCGATCTCCCGCTGGCGGCCCGAGAGCCGGGCCAGCATGAGGTTGGCCACGTTCGCGCAGACGATGAGCAGGAGGAAGCCCACGGCGGCGAGGATCACGAACAACGCAGGCCGAACGTCGCCCACCAGTTGCTCGTGTGCGGGCACCATCCGCGCTCCCCAGCCGGCATTGCTGTCGGCGTACTCGACGGCGATGCCCTCGGCGACGACGTCGAGCTGCCGGGCGGCGGCGGCGATCGTGCTGCCAGGCGCGAGACGACCCACCACACTCAAGGATCGGGACCTCCGCGAGCGGCCGTGCATGTCGGTCGGATCGAACGCAAGCGGCGTCCACATCTCGACGGCTTCGCCCGGCGGAAATTCGAATCCTGGGCCCATGACACCGACCACCTCGAAGGGCTCGACGTCCAGCTGGACGGTCTGGCCAATCGCCGCCGCGCTGCCGCCGAATTGTCGCTGCCAGAAACCGTGGCTGAGGATCACGACCTGGTCGCGCCCCGGGGTCCCCTCCTGAGCCACGAACGTTCGCCCGACGACCGCATTCGTCCGAAGGAGATCGAACAGATTCGGTGTCGCCTGGACCGCCGGGACGTCGAGCGGGTCACCCCGTCCGCTGAAGGTGTACCGCGTGTTCCGGAACGACGCCACGTCGTCCAATTGCGTCGCCTGCTCACGCCAATCCTCGAAGGTCGGCACCGAGACGTCGCTGAGCGATCCGTCGGGATTGCGCTCGAACAGCACGACCAGTCGGTCGCTCTCGGGATAGGCGAGCCGGTCGAGCAGCACGCCCTTGATGACGCTGAAAATAGCGGTATTGGCGCCGATCCCGAGCACCAGTGTCAGGACCGCGATGGCAGACAGCGTTGGCTGGGCGCTGAGCGAACGGAAAGCGTACCGGAGGTCGCCGATTAGATGGCCCATCAGAGACTCCTCTGTCAACGCGCTGGAGGTGGGCGCCACCGAGCGCCGCCTCGGGTTGAGCATAACATGAGCGCCCGTTCCGGCGGCAGAACGGCCCGCCTACGCGGTCGCGCTGAGGCCTCCACTCAAGACCGGCAGGTAAACAGCCGATTATCTGTACGGAGGCGCGGCGTCGCTCTCTGGCGCCGCCAGCATCATGCGGGTCACCTTGGCAACGCTGTTCGTCGGCTTCCACATCTGCGGGTTCCCGCTGGCGGCGGTCGGCTGCCTCCTGGGTGGCGCCGTCCTCACCCTCACCCACCTGCAAGACACCTGACCGGTCGACACCGGCGACGGTGCGTACTCCTCCACGACGGATCCGGTCCCTTCGTTGACAGGCGCACGTCCCCACACTAGAGTGCAAGGCATCCTCGTCCGTCATCCGATCGCCGCGACGCACCGCTGAGCTGAACGCGAACGTGTCGTTCTTCCGTTTGGGCGTGCGGCGAGTTCGACGACACCGGTACTCGATCGCGAGGCGCACGTGGCGCCGCTCGCACGCAGGGAGATCACGATGGCCTCACCGCATGGATCGCTGACCCCGGACGCAACACTCGTCTCCCGTCGCCGCTTCCTCGGCGGCTCCGCCGCGGCGATTCTCGGCGGCATGTCAGGCGCCCTGGTTCCGACGCCCGGTCACGCCGGCCCCGCACCAGCCCAGGCGACGAGCGGCGCCCTGGATCACCTTCGGCCCCAGGGCGCGCCCGACGAGGCGTACTGGGCGACGGTCCGCAAGGAGTTCAATGTCGTCGACGAGATGACGTACATGAACAACGGGACGCTCGGACCGATGCCCCGGAGCGTCTCGGATGCGCACATCCGGTATTTGCGCGAGGTTGCCGAGGACCCGCGCCGAGGCCGGATCCCCGAGTCTGTGCGCGAGAAGGTCGCCGCCTTCGTCGGTGCCGACCCTGACGAGATCATCCTCACCCGGAGCACGACAGAGGGATTGAAGATCTTCGCGGCCGGTCTGGACTTGAAGGAGGGCGACGAGGTCCTGATGTCGTCGCACGAGCACGGGGGCGGGTACGGCCCGTGGCGGGCTCGCGAGCAGCGGCATGGCATCACGGTGCGGACGGTCGACATTCCGGCTCCGCCCGAGAGCGCCGATCAGGTCGTCTCGATCTGCGAGGCCGCGATCACACCCAAGACACGTGTGCTCCTCGTCAGCTACCCGATCTACGTGACCGGCCTGCTCATGCCGATTGCGGCCCTGGCCGAGATGGCACATCGACACGATGTCCTCATCGCCGTCGACGGCGCGCACGCGCTGGGGATGCTGGACATGGACTTTCATGCGTTCGGGGTCGACCTGTTCTCGACCGCGGGACAGAAATGGCTCATGGCCGGCACCGGGACGGGCGTGGCCTACATCAAGCGAGACATCCAGGAGCGCGTCTGGGCCGACATGTGGCGCGCGAACGATGCGCCGGATCTTGGCGCCCGGAAGTACGAGCGGTCGGGGCAGCGCCACGTCCCATCGGCGCGGGGGATGGGCGACGCGGTCGACTTCCAGATGGCCATCGGGAAGGCCAACATCCAGGCACGGGTTCAGCAGCTCGCCGACCAACTCAAGAACGGCTTGGAGGAGATCCCGGGCGTCGGGCTCGGCACCTCCATGGCACGAGAGATGAGCGGCGGACTGACGACCTTCTATGTGGATGGCGTGCCCAAGGAGACCACGACCCGCGTCTTGATGGAACGCGAGGGAATCTACATCGCCCGCTCCGGCCTCAACGACTTCGCGTGTCGAGTCTCCACCCACCTGTACAACATGCCGGGTGAGGTCGATCGACTGCTCGAGGCGATCAGGCACGTCGCCGACAATGCGTCGACGTATCGCAGCTCGGCAGGATAGCGGCACCGCGCGGCCTGCTGCCGGCAGGCTCGCTCAATGCGCGGGGGGGGGGCGGCGTGGTGATCGGGCCACGCGCCTCCCGCTCATCCGCCACACGACCTGAGCAGCGGCCACCGCTACGGTGCGATCTCGAACGGCCGTCGCGCCGCTGGTAGGACGGTTCCCAGAACATCCACTCGCAGCGGCTGGCGCGGCGATAGTGTGCCCGCATCGCGTCCTGCTCGGTGTCGCTGGCCGCGATCGTGGGTCGTAGCCCGAATGCGTGTGCTAGCATGCCATCCGGTCGAGTCGATCGGCGTCATCCGGTGAACACCCACCTCGTCGGCCTTCCGCGTTGCCACCTCCGGAGTCGGAGCCGCGCAGAGTCGTGACACCCGAGGCGCGGCCGGGAACACAGAGAGCATGAGCATGGCAGCGGCCCCCACCGGCTCACGAAACACGTTCGACACGGCGGCGTACGGCGGAGCGGGATGGGGGGCCCGGACTCGGCCGCTGCGGGACGAGCTCGGAACGATTTGGGCTGCCTGCGGGGTGGACAGCGAGTGGGCCAGGCTGCGCGCCGTCCTGCTCCACCGACCCGGCGCCGAACTGGACTCCACCGACCCGAACGCGGTCCAGATGCTCGATCGAGTCGACGTGGGCCGCGCCCAGGCGCAGTACGACGCGCTGGAGGACGCCTATCGGTCGGCGGGCGTCACGGTCCATGCGTTGAACCCTGCCGACCAGGTCAGCCCCAACCAGATGTTCGTGGCCGATCTGATGTTCATGACGCCTGAGGGTGTCGTGCTCGCGCGTCCCGCCTCGACGGTTCGGGCCGGCGAGGAACGCCAAGTGGCGCGGCGGCTGGCCGACATGGGCGTGCCTATCATCAGGAGCCTGCAGGGTCAGGCGACCTTCGAGGGCGCGGATGCCGCGTGGCTCGACCGCGAGACCGTCATGCTCGGTCGCGGCCTGCGCACCAACGCCGCTGCGCTGGCACAACTGACGTCGCTGCTCGAGGCGATGGGTGTCGCGACCCTCGTCGTGGATCTTCCCTACGGTACGATGCATCTAATGGGCATGGTGAGGTTCGGCGGTCCGAGGCTGGCCGTGGCCTGGCCACGCCGGACGCCGTTCGCGGCGGTCGAGGCCCTCAGGGCACGCGGAATCCAGGTCGTGTTCGTGCCGGACGAGCAGGAAGCGGACCACGGCAAGGCGTTCAACTTCGTCACGCTCGGGCCCGGTCGTATCCTGATGGCCGCGGGCAACCCGATCTCACAGGCGTTCTACGAGTCACACGGCATCGAGTGCGTGACCGTGAAGGTCGACGAACTGGCCAAGGCCGCCGGCGCAATCGGCTGCATGACCGGCATCGTCTGGCGCGAATCGGCTGGCTAAGACCGGCCACGGAGGACGACGGCAAAGATGACGCCTGCGGAGCCGAAGGCTGAACCGCGCACGATCTCGCACTATCGACTTGGCGACCGGCTCGGAGCGGGCGCGATGGGCGAGGTGTATCGAGCAGCCGATACCCGACTGGGACGCTCGGTGGCCCTGAAGTTCCTGCACACGGCTCGGCAGGAAGACGACACGCTGCGAGCTCGGATGCTGCGCGAAGCGCGAGCGGCGTCGGTACTCCAATCGCCCCACTCTGCGGCCATCTACGACATCGGTGAGCACGAGGGGTCGATCTTCATCGTGATGGAGCTCGTCGAAGGTGAGACGCTCGCCGCCAAGGTGGCCCGCGGGCCGCTGTCGATTCTCGACAGCCTGCAGATCGGCATGCAGATCGCCGATGCGCTCGACGAGGCGCATGCCAACGGCGTCCTGCACCGGGACATCAAGAGCGCCAACGTGATGGTCGACCAGCGCGGTCGGGTGAAGGTGCTCGACTTCGGCCTCGCCAAGTTCATCGACGGCGAGGGCGGAAAGTACGACGCGCAGACACTGAGTCGAGACCTCGAGACCGGCACCGGGCTGGTGCTCGGCACCATCTCCTACATGTCGCCGGAGCAGGCGCTCGGCCGACGACTCGACTTCCGTTCGGATCTCTTCTCGCTCGGCGTGGTGCTGTACGAGTTGCTAGCCGGCCGGCGCCCGTTCGACGCTGAGACGTCAACCGAGGTACTGGACCAACTCCTGCATCACGAGCCGCCGGCGCTGGCACGCTTCAACTACGACATCCCGCCGCGGCTCGAGGCCATCGTCGTCAAGACGCTGGCAAAGGACGCGAGTTACCGATACCAGTCGGCACGGGAGCTGTACATCGATCTGCACGGCGTCCGCCAGGACGAGGAAACAGCCCGACGCGGAGTCAGCTCTTCGGCCAGCCACGTCGTCGGATCGCCGACGACCTCGACGAGCGCCAGACCCACACCGGGCTCGACGGTCCCGGTTCGGCGACCAGCCGTGGCGGTCATGACCTTCACCAACATCACGAGCGAGCCCGCCGACGACTGGATCGGGTCTGGGATCGCGGAGACGGTCACGGCGGATCTCAAAGAGCTCGAGGGTGTATCGGTCATCGGTCGGGCACAGATTTTCGGCGAGCTCAAGCAGCTGGGCGACGGCGGGCTCGACCGACTCGACGATTCCGTGACCCTGGACGTCGGACGGCGCCTCGGCGCGTCTTGGATCGTGGGTGGTGCGTATCAGCGGCTGGGTGCCGCCATCCGAATCACGGCCCAGTTCATCGAGGTCGAGTCCGGCACGCTACTCAAGACCGTGAAGGTCGACGGCAAGACCGATCAGATCTTCGAACTCCAGGACAAGATCGTCTACGAACTGGGCCAGGGCCTCAACCTGCAGCTCGACGACTCGGCGATTCGACGCATCGAGAAGCGTGACACCGAGTCGATGGAAGCCTACGAGGCGTGTTCGCACGGCATGATGAATATTCGGATGGCGTCGCACGAGTCGATCGAGCGGGCCATCCACCTGTTCGAGAAGGCGATCGAGCATGACGCCAACTATGCGTCGGCGTGGGCCGCCCTCGGCATGGCGTACTCGCTCAAGGGCACCTTCCTGTCGCTTCGCGATCTTCAGCTGAAGGGCGTCGACGCCATGGAGCGAGCCCTGTCGCTCGATCCGGCGCACAGCGATGCGTCCTACTGGCTGGCGATGGCCCTCACGAGCCTGGGGGAGGTCGACCGGGCGATCGAGACGAGCAAGCGGGCGCTCGCGATCGACCCGAACAACGACGCCGCACACGCCGGGCTGGCCCGGGCGTACTGGTTCGGGCGAGGCGACCTCGACAAGGGGATCGAGGAGCTCGAGTACGTGGTCGCGCTCGACCCGTCCGCGGGGTACGCCTATCTGCAACTCGCGCTGCTGTACGCCCTGCGCGGCCAGTACTCGGAGGCCGAGCAGGCCGCCACCCGGTCGGTGGCTCTGCAACAGCGGTCGCTAGGGGGCTCCGAGGGGCTTCAGATCCTCGGCGCTCATGTTCGTCTGGGCTACGTGTACTACCGGCAGGGTCGATACGATGAAGCGATCGCCGAGTACGAACGAGGGTCGACGTTTCTCGACGCGACCGACCATGCCCTGCGCGAGCGCACCCAGATCGAGGCCCACCAGAAGCTGAGCGCCGCCTACTTCCGCAAGGGCGACCTCGCCCGTGCCAACGAGTACCTCGAGCTGGCTGTCAAGGCGGTCAAGGCGCGCCTCGCCAACGACGCGAGCGATGGCTCGACCCTGTACTACGTCGCGTCACTCTACGGCCTGCGCGGCGACGTGCCCCACGCCCTCAAGTACCTGAGCGCCTCGTTCGAGCAGTTGCCGGCCCTCAACCGCGTTCGAGCCAGCCTCGACCCGGACTTCGACCCCATCCGGGACGAACCAGAATTCGTGGACATACTGGAGGAGCTGGAGGAGGAATAGGCAGGGGCCGTTCAACGTTCAATCGTTCAACGGTTCAAGGGTCCGCGGTGGCTTCGCGACTTCACCAGTCCCCCTACTCGCCCTACTCACCGCACTCGCCCCAACATCGCCCTACCTCGGCGCGCCGTCCTCGGCAACGGTCGCGAGCGGCAAATCGTCCCGGTTGCCCCAGTCTTGCCAGGAGCCGAGATACAGCCGCAGATCGTCGTAACCGAGCAGGGACAGCACGAACAGCTCGTGCGCCGACCGGCCGCCGCCTTCGCAGTAAGTGACGATGGAGTCGGTCGGCTTGATGCCGCGGCCGAGAAACAGCTCGTAGAGCGCCGCCGAAGACTTGAACATCTGATGCTCGCCCTCGAGCGTGTCCTCCCAGTGGATGGCCGTCGCCGAGGGTACGTAGCCCCCACGCATGATGCCCCGCAGATCGCTGCCGTCGATCTCGGCCTCGGTTCGCGTGTCGAGAATGCGTGCGAGTGGATCGTCGATCGCACGTCGGACGTCCTCTGCCGTGGCGATCCAGGCACGCGTCGGCGTCGGGGTAAAGGTGACCACCTGTGTGTTCGGCACCTCCATCGTCGACGCCCGCCGCTCCGACACCCACTTGGGCCACCCGCCGTTGACGATCGAAACGTTCGAGTGCCCGTAGTGATTCAGCACGGCCCACGGTCTGGCGCCGTACACCCCGCCCCTGTCGTCGTAGAAGACCACGCGGGTCTCGTTCGATATGCCGAGCTCGCCCATGGCGCGCGCGAACGCTTCGGGCGAGGGCAGGAAACTCGGCGCCTTCGTCGCATCGCGGGTGACGGCGATGTCGAGCCAGACGGCACCGGGAATGTGGCCGTCCTCATAACCGTCCCTCCGGACGTCCACGATTTGAATACTCTGATCGTCCAGGTGGTCGGCCAGCCAGGTCGTCTCGACGAGCAACTCGGGTCGGGCGTAGCGTTGAGGCTCCTGGGCGGTGACGAGCATCACGACGCACATCGTCAGCACGGCGCTCGCGACGGGAACGGTGAAACGACGGTGGCCGTTGTGCTTCATGAGTCGTCACATTGTCCGGTCCGCTGGGCGGTGTCAAGCACTCGCAGGGGAACGGACGCCTAGGACGGACAATCCGCAGACTCGATCGTCGATCGGCTCGCGCGCAACCTCGACGGTGGAACCCGTACGTGCGGCACCGGCCAGCTCTGGCCCGGAGGATCGGGCCACGTAGGGATCACCCCTGAGTGGTCCGAACGGTGTAGGAACTACCTCGAACGCCCGTTCCCTCGGCCGTTCCGACACTGGCGCTATCGCCAGTAAACACTGCTTTCCAAACTACTTACGTCGCATCCAGGCCGAAGGGCACGCGTGGGCACGGTTCCTGCCTCTGAGAGTCGCAGGCGGCGGCCCCTGTGGGGTCGGTGCCGGCGGAGCTCGCAAATTTTGAAGATCACTCATTGGGACGAAGGAGACACGACATGACGCACTCAAGTTATCCGCTTGCCATCGTGACATCGCTGGTGATGGCCATCGCGACGGTTGGATGTGGAACAGGCAACGACCCGGCTTCGACCACCGGGCTCCCCACCGGTCCGACGGCCGTCGAGACGCCGGCGGCCGCCAGCGGACCCGGGCCGACCATCGGTGAGCCGCTGGCGGTGTTCGTCCAGTCAGGCGATCCGTGGCGTTATCAGGACAACGGGTCTGACCAGGGTACGCAGTGGCGCCAGCGGTCCTTCAACGACTCGGCCTGGCCGACCTCGGGTGCAGAGTTTGGCTACGGAGACGATGACGAGGTCACGATCGTCAACTTCGGTACCGATCCGAGCAACAAACACATCACGACGTACTTCCGCAAGACGTTCACGGTGAACGACGTCGCCTCGCACCGCTCGGTCGTCCTCGACATGATTGTGGACGACGGCGCGGTCGTGTACGTGAACGGCATCGAAGTGTTTCGAACGAACATGCCGGGTGGCAACATCAACTCCGGGACCCGTGCCGTCAGTGCGGTCCAGAACTCGAACGTCGTCGTCTCGACGGACATCGATCGGAACGTCCTGGTGAACGGAGACAACATCATTGCCGTCGAAGTGCACCAGGTGTCGCCAGATAGCAGCACCCTGAGCTTCAACCTGGCGCTGCGTGACGGCGAGCGCTCCAGCCAGCCAGACTTCTAGGCCGCCGACGACGAATCGCTCGGCGTCCCAGGACGCACCCGGTCGTGAGCTCCTTTCGTTCCTAGACGAGATACGACGCCCTCAACGAGCCACCCCGCTCGATGAGGCGTCGTGTCTCGCGCTCATGCTCTTCGAGTTCTCGCCTCACACGGGCGACGTCGGAGACGGTCTCGCGAGGCACGACCAGCACGCCGTCCACGTCGGCGACGATGATGTCGCCAGGCCTGACCTCGACGCCCCCGCAGACGATCGGGACGTTGGCCGCCGTGGGACGGATGACGCTACCGGGGCCGTACAGACACGTGTCGCGCGCAAACACCGGCAGGCCCATGGCCTCGATCGCCGCCAGGTCACGGCAGCCGCCGTCGGTCACGAGCCCACTGAGGCCGCGCTGCTGGCAGGCCAGGGCAATGATGTCGCCGAACATACTGAGCACCTCGTCGGTACCGCTGCTCGTGACCCACACGGCACCACGGGCTGCCTCATCGGCCGGGTCGAAGACGAAGCGCCGAATGTCGTCTCGCGTCGTCGGTTCGCGCGCCAGTTCGTATCGCGTCGTGATTGCCGGACCGATGATCGGCTCCGGCACGGGGAACATCGATCGCACACCGGATCGGCTCATCGCGAGCTTGCGCGGATCATGTCCCAGGCGAGCCAGGGCATCGCAGAGCAGGCTGGCGCTGGCGCCGCGCAGGCCGGCGAGTGGGTCGACGAGGAGGCCGGCCGACTGGCCACTCGCCTCTGACGGGGATGCGCCCGCCGCCAGTGGTGCGCTCATCAGGCACGCCGCACCGGCCAACCACTGACGGCGCGACAGCGTCGGGAGCGACCCGCCGACGTCGGGCCGCCTCACGGCGTCACCTCGCTGAGCATCCGGTCGATGGTGGGCTCGGGGTAGCTCAGGAGACGCCCCATGGCGCGCGCGATCTCGGCCCGCGCTTCGCCCTCGTAGCGTCCCTCGGCCAGGAGTGTCGCCTGCTGGGCCTTCAGCGCCTGATACTCATCACCCGTTGCACCCGTGTATATCAGGAGCACCTGTTTCCCCTCGGTTACCTCGGGCGGAAACAGGTCCGTGACGAGGAAATCCGCCTCGAGATACGTCGACACGCCATGGCGTTCGGCGATCGCATGCGCCTCGTCGATGAGGGCCGACATGCGATCGGGTGACATCGCGGCGCTGAGGGCCAGGCGCTTTATGCCGTACGAGACCACCTCCGAGAACGCCCCGATGACGCCCAGGTCGTAGGAGCGCTGGTCGATCGTCATGCGCGACGCATCCTCATTCACTTCACCCACCTCCGCGGTCGGCTCGGTCGTCGATGGCGATTCGCCGCACGCGATCGCCATGAGTCCCAGGATACCGACCAGCACACCCGATACTGCCCACCGTCGCCGCGTGATCGACCGTCGAATCATGCATCACCTCCACTTCGCGGGGCTCGTCCCCGCGTTCGTGCCGGGACCGTGTCGAACCATGGGACACACGCACGTCAGAACGGAACCTTGGCGCCCACACTCGCCTCGAGCGCGCGTCGATACAGGAATTGGGCCGTCGCCAGATCCTCGATGGCCAGGCCCAGCGACTTGAAGATCGTCACCTCGGTGTCGTCGGCCCGCCCCGCATGAGAGCCGACAAGCAGCTCTCCGATCTCGGCACGGATATGGCTCGCGCCAATGGCGCCCTCGCGAAGGGCGAACAGGTAGTCGCCGGATTCGTTCACCGTGGACTCGCGCCGATCGACGAACAGCGATCCGCACGCCATGGTCTCGCCGTCCAATTCGCGAGTCGTCGCAATGCTCGACCCCACAGCGTTCACGTGCGCGCCCTGCGCCAGCCACGCGCGCTTCACGATCGGCTCAACCGACGCCGTAGCCGTGACGACGATGTCGGCCGCCCGAAGCGCCTCCTCGACGGTTGCGACGGACTCGGTCTCGACGCCGAGCTTGGCCGCCTCGGTGGCGAAGGCGCGTGCGCGTCCCGAGTCGCGACTCCACACGCGTACGGTCCGGATGGGACGCACGGCCAACATCGCGTCGAGATGCGACCGCGCCTGGACGCCGGACCCGAGGATGGCGAGTGTCTCGGAGGACTCGCGCGCCAGCAAACGCGTCGCGACGCCGCTCACCGCAGCCGTGCGAATGGCCGTGACGGCGGAGCCGTTGATGGCGGCCAGCAGTTCGCCGGTTTCCGGGTCGTGCAGGAGTACGGCGCCCTGGTGCGCGTCCAGCCCGCGCTTGGCATTGTCGGGATAGACGCAGACCTCCTTGAGACCCCAGGCCGCACGCGCGCCGGCGCGGTAGGCGGGCATCAGCCCAAGCAACCCCGGTGCATCGGGCGCCCGGACGATCGAGCGCAGCGGGTTGTGCACTTCGCCGCGCGCCAGCGCCTCGAGCGCCTCGACCATGACCCCGATCGCGTCGCCCATGGGCAGCAGCGCCACGACATCTGCCGCCGACAGAACGAGCAGTGAACCTGTCGATGATGAACTCGTCATGTGTTCCATGATCCCTGATCTCGGCGAGATTCTAGCCGTGCTATGATTCGGGCGCTTCCCGGACTGATGGCTTCTGCTTCCCTCTCGCCGTGCGACCGCCGACCATCGCACAGGAGTACCCGCAAATGAGCGACAGCGTCAAGCGCGAGCCGAGCCTGGCTCAGTCTCTGGTGCCAGTCGCCGCGCTGATCGCGTTGCTGGCCTCGTCGGTCTATCTCTACGGCGACGGCTCGTCGTCTGGCCCGAATCAGATCGCCTTGATCCTCGGTGCGGGCGTGGCCATTCTCGTGGGCCTGCGAAACGGCCATCGCTGGAAAGAGCTGGAACAGGGGATGATCCACGGCATTTCACTGGCCATGGGCGCCATCCTGATCCTCATGATCGTCGGCTCGCTCATCGGCACCTGGATCCTCGCAGGCATCGTCCCGACGATGATCTATTACGGCCTGCTGGTACTGACCCCGTCGATCTTCTACGCGGCGGCCTGCATCATCTGCGCGATGGTCGCCCTGGCGACCGGGAGTTCGTGGACGACCGCCAGCACGATCGGGATCGCGCTCATCGGCATCGCGATCGCGCAGGACCTGCACCTCGGCCTGGCGGCCGGCGCGATCATCTCGGGCGCGTACTTCGGCGACAAGATGTCGCCGCTGTCGGACACGACGAACCTGGCGCCGGCCATGGCGGGCACCGAGCTCTTCACGCACATTCGTCACATGGTCTGGACCACGACCCCGAGCCTGATGATCTCGCTGGTCATCTTCGGAGTGATCGGCTTCGTCGGCACGCCGGCCCAGGACACGGGTGAGCTCAACGCCATCCTGACAACCCTGCGCGAGCAGTTCGTCATCGGGCCGCACTTGCTACTCCCGGCGGGCCTGGTCATCTTCCTCGTCGTCGGCAAGATGCCGGCGTTCCCTGCCCTGCTGCTCGGTGCGCTTGCCGGTGGCGTATTTGCCGTCCTGTTTCAGCAGGAGGCGATCCTTCGGTTCGTAGGAGACACCGACATCCCACGGCCCGTGGCACTGATGCAGGGCTTCTGGACCGCGATGTTCGACGGCTTCGCCCTCGAGTCAGGCAATCCGGCCCTCGACGACCTCCTGTCACGCGGCGGTATGGCAAGCATGCTCAACACGATCTGGCTGATCATGTCCGCCATGATGTTCGGAGCCGTGATGGAGACGACCAAGATGCTCCAGCGGCTGGCGGCGGGCATCCTGACGTTCGTTCGCGGCTCCGGCAGCCTGATCGCCGCGACCCTCGTGACGTCATTCGGGATGAACGTGCTGGCGTCCGACCAGTACATCTCGATCGTGCTCCCTGGCCGAATGTTTCGCGCCGAATACCGCAAGCGAGGCTTGAAGGCCAAGAACCTCTCACGCGCCCTGGAGGACTCCGGAACGTTGACGTCGGTCCTGGTGCCCTGGAATACCTGCGGGGCGTTCATGGCCCAGACGCTGGGCGTGGCCACACTGACCTACGCACCGTTTTGCTTCTTCAACATCATCAATCCGTTCATCTCGGCCATCTACGGCTTCACCGGATTCACGATCGAGAAGCTTCCAACGCCGGTCGCCGACGACGAATCGGCGGTCGCGTAGGGCGCGCACTCCGGCCCCCCGAACCACCAAGAGCACCTGTCACGCGGGCACGCCTGGGTCCCAGGCACCCGGTGCGACCCACGTCACACGCGCCGACCGACCGCAGGACCGCAGGCGGGTACTCCCTACTCCCCTCCCCTCGGGGAAACGCGTAGGGTCTACGCCTCGGCGCGCGAACGACGGGCGGACCGGGCATTGCTCGATTGAGCTATCTCACACTGAACGAAAGGCTTACTCGCGCGCGACCGACTTGCACGACGGCCGGTACGCTTCCTGCCTTTGAAAGGGTCGACACGGGCGACGGCAAGGGTCGGACGCCCAGTAAAATTGACCGGATTTCGAGCAGGAGTCGAGATGAAAGCTTATATCGTTAACACTCAGGGACAGCGGCTTGGACGGGAAGAGATGGAAGTTCGCATCGCGTGCGCCCTGGCCGAGGCCCAGGACGTTCTCACACCCGGTATCCTGGCGGGCCTGATCGCCGACCTCGTCAAGCGCAACGCCCAGGCCTCCCCCCGAGCCTGACGCTCGGCGCCGCGCCGGACGCCCGCGGCGGCGCCAGCCGCCACAGGGGCTCTCGCCACCCTTCGGCATGCCCGGCTGCGCGGCTCTCGAGACTTCGTCCTTCCGACACGACCCCGAACCCCGGACCACAAAGTCCTGCAACACCGTGCAGGTAGATGCAGCCATGCGACGTAGGCGTAATGCCTAGTCGGTGAGCCGCCGATAGAACAGGCCGCCATGAAGTGGACACCTGATCTTGTTCGCGTGGCGCCCGGGAAGGGCTCGACTAGCGGAGCGAGGCTCCGGGAGATTGACACATGCGCCTGAGATTCGTCACGGTCCTCGCCGCACTTCTCGCACTCGTCGGCGCCGACGCGCGAGCCCAGGGCTTCGTCACGCCGCAGGTCGGCGGCCACTTCGGGGGCGGCACTCTGGAGTCTCGGACACTCACCGTCGGGGGATCGGCTGGCTTCATGGCCGGCCTCATCGGCTTCGAGGTGGACTACGGGTTCGCGAAGGACTTCTTCCCCGAAAGCCATCCGTCAAAGGACCTGCACGCGGTCGGCGATCTGTCGACGCTCATGGCCAACGTCGTCGTGGGATCGTTCGGTCGCAACGAGTTCGGCGGACCGTACGTCTCCGGTGGTATCGGCACGATACGGATTCTTGCCGATGAGCCCAGCGACCTCTTCTCACCTCGAGGCAACGACCTGGGCTACAACCTCGGCGCCGGCGTTATCGGGTTCTTCAACGACCGGATCGGACTTCGTGGCGACGTCAGGTACTTCCGGGACATCCGGGACGACGAGCTGACGGCGGTCGATGGCGGCCATCACGATGTCGACGAAAGCATCGTGCGTTTCGGACGCTTCGGCTTCTGGCGCGCGACGGTGGGGATCACGTTCCGGTTCTGAGGGCATACGCCCCGCGTCGCTGTTACGGCGACCGGACAGCCACGACGGACTGGTGCCGTCCCCAGTGCCCTTCCGCCCGCACGAATCCACCTGACCCGTTGTTGACCGCCACACGATACGCGCCGGTGTCCGGTTCGTACAGCAGAACGTCTGCCTGTCGGTCCGCATTCAGGTCGGTCAGCCAGATCTGCTGCCCAGGTGTCCATCGCCCCGACACACAGCTAGACGGTCCCAGCCCGTCGGTGGTGCACTGGCTCCAGGTGCCAGTCGCCGGATCGTACAGGAATAGGTCGTCGTCACCGTCCCCATCGAGGTCGCCCGCCCGCACCGCCCAGCCGGTCGCTAACCGTCCCGTGACGAGTTGAAACTCGTCATCGCGAGTGAACGCGAGCGTCCAGTCCCCGGCCCTCGTGTCGTACAAGAAGACGTCCTCTACCCCGTCGCCATCATAGTCGCCTGGATAGAGGTCCCAGCCCGGTGATGTGTGGCCGCCGCGATAGCGAAACCCGCCCGTGCCGTCGCTGACTGCCAGCTGCCAGGCTCCGGTTCGACCGTTGTAGAGGATCAGGTCGAATCGATCGATGAGGGTAAGGCGGACTGGGAAGAGGTCCCAGCCGGGCGCCCACCGGCCGAGATGATACGTGAAGTCCTTTGACGCGTCGTCGGGCATCAGCGCCTGCGCCCATTCGCCGGTGTCGCGGTCGAAGAGGAAGACGTCCGACCGCCCGTCGCCGTTGAGATCGAGCACTCGAACGACGAGACTGGGGCGCCACGTCGCGCCCAGCCAGTCGAAGTCGCCCTGGCGATCGTTCAGGCCGCGTCGCCACTGGCCGGTCTCGAGGCTGTACAGCAAGAGATCCGTGTATCCATCCGCATCGAAGTCCGACGCGATGGTGGACCAACCGGGCTGCCACACCCCGGTCAGGCTCGGGCTCGACCTGTCGTCGTACGGTGCGATGACCCAGGCGCCCCCCTCGTCGTAGCGAAGCACATCGCCGACCCCATCGCCGTTCACGTCGACGGGCAGGCCACCGCTGCGAACGCCGTGCTGCACGACCCTCACGGCATGACCGCCGACGGCGAGAGCCCCCTCGCGCGCCGACGGCGAGAGGTTGGAGTCCACCAGATACGCGACGACGCCGCTCCCGACGCTGCGCGAGATCGAGGTAATCCGCAGCCAGTCCGACCGGCTGGTGGCCGTCAAGGCGCACCCTGCCGACGACGTCGCGACCTCAAGAACCCGGGGCCCGCCGCCCGCGTCGAGCGTCACACTCCCAGTCGCGGCGACTTCACAGGGTGGATCGGCCACCTCAGCCCCCTCTTGTCGGACGGCGATCCGGCGTCCGCCGACCGACACCGAGCCGACTCGGGGCGTCACTGTGCCGTGGGGTGCCACCTCGTAGGTCACGAGCCCGGCGCCGCTGCCGCTGGCGCCGGCCAGAACGGTCAGCCAGTCCGAGTCGCTGGTCGCGCTCCAGGAGCAATCCGGCGTCGTGGTCGAGACGACGAGCGCTCCACGCCCTCCCGGCGCGGCCACCGTCACGCTCGTGGGCGCAACACCGATGGCGCAGGTGCCTGGAGACGCGGTCAGAGAGAAGGTCGAGTCGAGGTCCTGACCGCTGATCTGCTGCCAATCGGCGAACGACCGCGCCTCCGGCACGTCCCGCCTGGTCGGGTAAAGATGAAAGTGGTTGCCCGGGGTCGTGTGAGACCACTGGTTGCGCGCGGAGACGAGGCTCGCCGCGAATGTCTCCCAGAGCCCGGCACCGAGCAGCAAGGCATCATCCCGGGCGCCGAACACGTTCTCGGTGATCGTCCAATTCTCCATCCGGAGATCCATGGAGCGCCCGGTCTCGAAGTTCCGCTCGACGCGCAGCTCGTGCTGATCGACGGTCCACGGCGCCACGAGTTGGTACTCCTGATTGCCGTCGATGCGATTTCCATGCAGGGTGACGTTCGCAGCATTGGTCGTCAGGATCCCGTTGCCGCGATTGTTCCGGATGGCACTGTCTCGAAGAACGACCGGGCCCTGAAACGCCTCGAGGAACATGCCGCGCCAGTTGTCGGTGATCTCTGCACGCTCGATCGTGACGTCCTCGATGTCGACATCGAGCCAGAGACCGGTGGCTTCGTTGGCAGTCGCCCGGTAGTCGACGAACCTGGCGCCGTGTGTGCTGAGGAATTTCTGGCCCACGGCCCAGCCGTGAAACCCACCCCGAGCCCCCCGCCAGTTGTTGTGCGAGGCTTCGGTTCCAGCGACCAGGAGATTCCTCACGCGCCAGCCCGTCACACCGCCGGCGCCGTTCCAGTTCGCCCGGATGTCCCGCAGTGTCACGGCACCGCTTCGAAACACCGACAGGCCGTTCCAGTTGTTCCACTCGATGTGACAGGCGTCGATCAGCACGTTCTCGCTCGAGGTGATCATCACGGAGGGCGAGTCGAGTTCCGAGTTGGCGTGGCGGAGGGTGAGATTGCGCACGATCACGTTCGTCATCCTGTCGATGACGAGGGTCTTGGATCGCAGCCCAACCTCGACGGTCGCAGTCGACATGTCGGTCGCCGGTGCCGGGTGCAGCGTGATGACCCCCGGGCCGCCCGGCACCTCCCGCACTCGGAACGTTCCGGGCCCCGACTCCACCTCAGCCTGCGTCAGCACCTGGCGCAGGAGTTGCCCGTCAACAAAGACGACCTCGCGCCGGCGAACGATCGGCTGACTCTCCAGTAGATCGCTCACAGGACCCCAGCCGTCGGGCACCATCGCCAGGCCGTAGTGTTCCGTCCAGGCGCGTTGCCAGAGGCCGGCGCCGGTCGGTTGCCAGGCCGACCAGGCGTCGGAGCCCGCGATGATGGACTCGCCCGGTCCAGTGCCCTCGATGATGATCGTCGGAGCACGCGGGTCGAGCGTCGGGGGGTCCAGCCGGACAGTTTCTCGGTAGATGCCTGGATGGACCCGTATCGTCGTTCCGAGTGCCTTTGCCCGATTCACCATCGCACGGCGCACGCCTTCGCCGATCGTGGCAAACGGTGTGACCAGTGACCCATTATTACCATCGTCGGCAAGCGGGTGCTCCCGGTCGACGTTCAACACGACGTCTGTCGATTCTGAGATGATGGCGCCGGTCACCTGAGCCGCCACCGGCGAGACCGCGATGGCCCAGAACCCGAGGAACGTGACGAGCCGACAGAATCGAGGCGCCATGAGGTATCGAAAAGGATAGACACGAACCAGTGCAAGCGCAAGAGTTTATAGACGTCAGATTACGTTATTGTCCTATCGAATAGGTCATATAGCTTCAACCAGGATACATATTTCCGCTTATGTGTCCTTATCGGGGCCGGCCCGGTGGCGACATTCCCGCTCCGCGCAACCAGAGTCAAGCTGGGATACGGTAGACGGACGAGCCGATGGATCCCCTTACCCACACGCTGGTCGGAGTGACACTCGCCGAGTCAGGGTTGAAGCGTCGGACCCGGCTCGCAACCGCGACTCTGGTCATCGGCGCCAATCTGCCTGACATCGACGGGATCGCGAATTTTCTCGGGCGCGACACGGCGCTGTGGATGCGACGCGGTTGGACGCACGGTTCCGGCGCCCTGGTGATCCTGCCGCTCGTCCTGGCCGGCATCATGTACGCCTGGAGCCGCCTGGTCCGAGGTCCGGACAAGGGGATGGGCGTGCGCATCCCGGTACTACTGGCGCTGTCCTACGTGTCCGTCCTCACGCATCCCGCCCTGGACTGGCTGAACAACTATGGCATCCGCTTGCTGATGCCATTCGACGGACGATGGTTCTACGGGGACGCGGTGTTCATCATCGATCCATGGTTGTGGCTCGTGCTCGGGACGAGCGCGGTCTTGGCTTCCACACGGACGTGGATCGGAGTCACAGGCTGGATGCTGCTCGCCGGGGCTGGCACCTGGCTGATGTTCGCGGTAGGCGCCGTGCCGATGGCGGCGCGGGTCGTGTGGCTGGTTGGCGTGGTGACTGTCGCGGCACTGCGTGGCTGGGGCCGGTGGGACGTGCGCGCCCCGCGACTCGCCGGCGTGTGTCTGGCCCTCGCATTCGTCTACATCGCTGCCATGATCGTCGGTACGCGGCTCGCCCGCAGCCACGTCGACGGGTGGCTGGAGACGCAGCGCCTGCATGCCACCTCGGTCATGGCGGGTCCGGTGCCGGCCAATCCGTTCCGGCGGCAGATCATCATCGAAACGGTGAACCGTTACTATTTCCTCGAGCTGGACTGGCTCGCGGACCCACAGCTCCGTGAGTCCGGCTCGTCGATGGCGCGCGTGGAGGTCACGCCGCCGATCGCGGCGGCATTGCGAGCGCCGGCAGTGCGAGGCCTCAGTGGGTGGCTACGATTTCCCGCCTTCGAGCTCGAGACGCTACCTGACGGCTATCGCGTACGCATCCGCGACATGCGATTCGCGCGAACCTTCGCCACGGGCCTTGGTGCGGCGGTCGTGGAACTCGACTCGAACCTGCGGCCTCGCGAGCCACCCTCACCCTAGCGCCCTTTCCACGATGGCGGCCGTTTGGCCAGAAACGCCTCGACGCCCTCCCGAAAATCCTCGGAGGTGTAGCACAGCTCGATCATGTCGCGCGCCTCGACGGCAGGGAGCCGTCGGGCGGCCTGAATGCGACGCACCATCTCTTTGGTGGCTCGAATGGTCAGGGGCGCATTGGAAGCAATCGTGAGCGCCTGTTCTCGCACGGCCGCCTCGATCGCCTCGCCGTCGACGATACGATTGACCAGCCCCAACGCCGCGGCCTCTTCGGCACCGAGGAGGCGACCGGTGAACAGCAGCTCCTTGAGACGCGCTGGACCGACCAGATCCATCATGCGGGCGTGGTTGGCGCCCGACAGACAGTTGCCGAGCGTACGCGCAATGGGTACGCCGAACTGCGAATCGGGGGTGCAGATGCGCAGATCACAGGCCAAAGCGATCACGCAGCCGCCCCCGACCGCCACCCCCTGGATCTGAGCGATGGTCGGCTTCGTCACTCGCTCGAGGCGGTCCATGACCTCGTCGAGCTGCCGCTCGTAGGCCATCCCGTCATCGGGCTTCTCGAACGCCGTGAACTGGCCGATGTCCGTCCCGGACACGAACGCTCGCCCGCCGGCGCCGCGCAGGACGAAGACCCGGATGTCGGCATCCCGGTCGACTCGTTCGCAGGCATCGAGCAGCGCCTCGTACATGGCCCACGTCATCGCGTTGCGAGCTTCGGGGCGATTGAAGGTCAGGGTCGCGAGCGGTCCGTCGCGTTCGACGATGACATGGGACGTGGGCACGACGCGTTCCTCCGGGTTGTGATAAGTGATCAGTGCACGCGCCCGCCCGTCGCGGGCCGACCCGTCTGAGAGCATTGCATGGATCCAGCACTCGCCGGCATCCGGGTCCTCGACGTGACCCAGGTCATGGCTGGACCATTCTGCGCCTTGCTACTGTGCGACATGGGTGCCGATGTAATCAAGATCGAGCCACCCCGGGGCGACTCCACGCGCGGCATGGCAGGCGCCGTCGGAACCGACAGTCCCAGCTTCAACGCCGTCAACCGCGGCAAGCGGGGCCTCGTCCTCAACCTGAAGCATCCGTCCGGCCAGGAGGTCTTCCGGCGTCTCGCTCGCACCGCTGACATCATCATCGAGAACTATCGGCCCGGCGTCATGCTGGGATTCGGGCTCGACTACCCGCGGATCCGCAGCGACAACCCGGCCATCATTTACGCTTCGATCTCCGGATACGGCCAGACCGGTCCTGCGGCTCACAAAGGCGGCTTCGACCTCGTGGCGCAGGGCGTGTCCGGCCTGATGTCGGTGACGGGTGATCCGGACGGTGCACCGGTCAAGATCGGCGTGCCGATCACCGACCTGGGAGCCGCACTGTTCGCGCTATCAGGAATCCTCGCTGCACTCTTTCACCGCACTCGCACGGGTGCCGGGCAGTACATCGACACGTCGCTCGTCGAGGCGGGTGTGGCGCTGTCGGTCTGGGAATCGGCCGAGTATTTCTCTGGCCGTGGCCGTCCACAGCGCCTGGGCTCGGCGCACCGGATGAGCGCACCGTACCAGGCGATTCGCTGCGCCGACGGCCACATCACACTCGGCGCGGCGAATGATCGACTGTTCCGGCGCGTGTGCGAACTCCTGGACCATCCGGCATGGGCCGACGACCCGCGCTTCGCCTCGGACACCAATCGGCTGCAACACCGGGCGGATCTGATCGCGGCCATCGAGGCCATCACCAGCCTGCAACCGCGCGCCTACTGGCTCGCGCGACTCGAAGAGCGCGACATTCCCTGCGGGCCGATCAACGGCTACGACGAGGTCTTCAACGACCCCCAGCTGCGGGCACGGGACATGGTGGTCGACACCGAGCATCCGACGCTCGGGCGAGTGCGAACCCTTGGCTCGCCTCTCAAGCTGTCCGCCACCCCGCTCGTGACCGGGCGACGGGCGCCGCTGCTCGGCGAGCACACGGACGAGATCCTCCGAGAGGCGGGGTACGGTGACGACGAGATCGCGTCCCTGCACGACGCCGGAGTCACCGGCCGATCGGCGACGCCCAGCTAGCGGTCCGTCCATAGGCGCTCCCGTCAGATGCTACAATCGCCTTCGAGCGTCCGCCTCGTGCCATGTTCCTCGTCATCAGTTGCAGCCTGAGACCCAAGAGTCGATCGCGCGCCCTTGCCCGGTATGCGTACGGGCGACTCCGGACGCTGGGCGACGACGTGTCCTATCTCGACCTGGCCGGATACTCGCTGCCCTTGTGTGACGACACCGGCTGCTACGACCACGAGCACACGAAACGCGTGCGGGCCGAGATCGCCGGCGCACGGGCTATTCTGCTCGCGACACCGATCTACAACTACGACGTCAGCGCCGCGACCAAGAATCTCGTCGAGCTCACGGGGCGAGCCTGGCATGACAAGGTCGTCGGCTTTCTGTGCGCGGCGGGCGGGACGGGCAGTTACATGTCGGTGATGGGGCTGGCCAACAGTCTCATGCTCGATTTCCGCTGCCTGATCCTCCCACGCTTCGTCTACGCCACCGATGCATCGTTCTCGGATGACGAGGTGCACGATCAAGGGGTCGAGGAGCGAATCGCAGACCTGGCGTCCACGCTCGCGAGAGTGTCGAACGCCCTCGGTTAGCGTCCTGCAGAAGCCGACGCACCACTGGGGCAGGACAGTCGGTCGCAACCTCGGCGACCGGTACTGCCGGTAATCCGGCAGGCGCGTTTGCCCCGGACGCACGGTATCGGTCCTCGGCGCCGGCGGCCCGTCACGCGGGAGCGTCCGCGTCCGAACAACTCGGCAATTCATGGTCTCACCACACCAGCTCGGCTCTTTCGGGCACGGCTATTGCTGAATAGGTCGACACGAGACCAGCGATTGCTTCCACCGAGGAGTCATCCCCATGACCGAGAAAACGCAGCAGACCGTCGACGTCGGGGAAACCATCCTAGGCCACGTCGCCGCCGTCGCCGTCGGCTTCATCTTGATGGTGATCGGGCTCGGCCTCGGCGTCACCATGATCATGCTCCCGGTCGGCCTCGTGGTCGGAATGTCCGGCTTGCTCCTCTTCATCTGGGGCCTGCTGGAACGGTCCAAGGCAAAGTAGCGCACCGAACGATCCGCAGAGGCGCGGTGTGATCGGAGTGCGATTCTGGCCTGTCCCGAGCCACGAGGGCACCCTCGCGTGCCCTCGGCATCCAGCGTGACAGAGCCACCGCCCGCGGGTAGAGTGGGCTCATCACAGGATGACCCCAACCGCGGACCAGCGCCCCGCCTCGACTCACCTGGCCCTGATTTTCTCGTCGCTCGGCCACACCTACATGCATCTCCTGGCGGCGTACTTCTTCGTCGTCGTCCTGCCACTCGAGCAGGACTGGCGAATGCCGTATCACGAACTGATCGAGCTCTGGACCGTCGGGGCGACGCTGGTGGGCGTCATGGCGCTGCCCGCCGGCTGGTTGTCGGACCGATGGAGTGCCCCAGGGATGATGGTGGTCTTCTTTGTCGGCCTGGGGCTGTCCTCAGTGGCGTGCGGACTCGCCTCGTCGCCGCGGGGCCTCTGGCTCGCCTTGTGCGCCCTGGGAAGCTTCGCGGCCATCTATCACCCGGTCGGCATTCCGTGGCTGGTGCGAAGTTCTTCGACGAGCCGAGGCAAAGCCCTCGGGGTGAATGGGATCTTCGGGAGTGTCGGGGTGGCGGGTGCCGGGATTGTAGCCGGCGTCCTGATCGACCTCTCCAGCTGGCAGACAGCCTTCATCGTCCCGGGCGTCATCTCGATCCTGACGGGCTTCGTCATGCTTGGCTGCAGGCGAGCCGGCCTCGTGAGCGACTCGACAGAGACCGAGCCGCGTGGCGAAACGGGCGTCGGGCACGGCGGCATGCGGGCGTTTCCGATCCTGCTGCTGACCATGCTCGTCGGTGCCCTCATCTACCAGTCGGCCCAGGTCGCTCTGCCAAAGCTGTTTGCCCTGCGGCTCGCGACGATGACTGGCGAGGGCACGTTGGGCGTAGGAGCCCTCGTCGCGCTGGTCTACGGGGCCGCGGCCGTCACGCAGGTGACAGCAGGGCACCTGGCCGATCGGTATCCGCTGAAGCCTCTGTATGTCGGAGCGTTTCTCCTGCAGATCCCGGTCCTGTGGCTCGTGGCGCAATCTGGCGGAGCCCTGCTGGTGGTCGCGGCGGCGATCGGCGTGGTCCTGAACGTCGGGGCGCTGCCGGCCGAGAACATGCTGCTCGCCCGCGCGACGCCGCCGGGGCGCCACGGTCTGGCATTCGGTATCAAGTTCGTCCTGGCCTTCGGGGCCGCGCCGGTCGCGATCAAGCTGGTCGCCTTCTTCGCCGACTCGCTGGCCGGGTTCTGGTGGATCTTCCTGTCCCTGGCGGCGCTCGCCATTGTCGGCTGTGCCGCCGCGCTACTCCTCCCGACTCGCCGCGATCCGCCGGAAACGCTCCGCGTGGCGGCACAAAACGCCTAGCACAACCGGCGGCCCCCCGCTCTGACACGGCGCCGTGCCTCTGTCTCTGGTCGGTCTCTGCTGGCGGCGCCGGTCTACAGCCTGCGCCGGGAGCAGCCGACATCTATGGTCGAGCATGACCAGCCACCACGCCCGTGGTTTCACACTCATCGAGCTGCTCATCGTGGTGGCACTCATCGGTGTCATCTCGGCCATCGCTCTACCGCGCCTAGCCCGTGCACGCATGTCGGGCGAAGAGACTGCGGCCATCGGCTCGCTGAGGGCCATTGGCAGTTCGCAGTCAGCCTACGCCGCCGGGTGAGGTGGCGGCTTCTACGCCCCGAGCCTCGTGCTGCTCGCCACGCCTCCGCTCGCCGGCGGTGACGGTTTCATCAGCCCCGATCTGGGCTCCGACCCATCGACGAAGAGTGGATACGTCATCACGCTAGTTGCGGCGGCCGCGTCTCCCGCGTCTCCGACGCCGTGCAACGGAGGGGCGGCGGGCTCGCTCCCGCCTACCTACTTCGTGGGCGCCGACCCGGGCCAGGCCGGGATGCGGTTCTTCGGGACCAACTCTAGCCAGACGATCTTCCAGAGCACCGCGCAGGTTGTCAGCACCCAAACGGGCGCGCCGCCGGGTGCCACCCCGATCCAGTAATCCTCTCGCACCCGACAGTTCTACGAATCTCCGAGGCCGAGACGCTCGCACGAGCGGACGGTCACGCGGTAGCATAGACGTGTGGCCATCGTGTCGCGGTCCGCACATCACACTCGAGAAGGAGGTTCAGACGTGGAGCCAGGGGTCTACGCGCACTTCGAGACGAGCGAGGGCGACTTCACCGCTCGTCTCTTCGACAAGGAAACACCCGAGACGGTCGCAAATTTCATCGGACTCGCCGACGGAAGCAAGTCCTGGACCGACCCGGCCACGGGCCAGGCAGCCGAGAAGCCGCTGTACGATGGAGTCGTTTTTCATCGCATCATCGCCGGCTTCATGATTCAAGGAGGCGATCCCGTCGGCCGGGGTACGGGCGGTCCTGGCTACTCGTTCGGTGACGAGTTCCACCCAGACCGACGCCACGACAAAACGGGCATTCTGTCCATGGCCAATGCCGGACCGAACACCAACGGCAGCCAGTTCTTCATCACGCTGGCCCCGACACCACATCTGGATGATCGCCACTCCGTCTTCGGCGAGGTCGTAGAGGGGCTCGAGGTCATCCAGGCCATCGGCAAGGTCCCGACGTCCAAACCAGGAGACCGGCCGATCACCGATGTCGTGATCAAGACGATTCGCATCGAGCGCGTCTGACCTGGCGGAGGCGAGCGGGCGAGGAGGCCCACTAGCGAATGGCGCGGGGGTGGGAAAGCAAGGCGGTCGAGTCGCAGCAGGAGGCGCTCCGGGACAAGCAGTCGTCGGGCCGGTCATCGAGACCCGAACCCGCGAGCGCCCCACGGCGAATACTCGAGCTGGCGCGCATCCGGGCGGCGGCGCAGCTGAAGACTGCGACACTGCCCAATCACCGGGCGACACTGGAGCGCGCGATCGCCGACCTCGAAGTCCAGCTCGAGTCGCTGGACTGATGCCAAGGAGGTCTTGCCATGAGCGACCTGAGCGATTTCGATCTCGATAAGCAGCCCGACGACCCGCAGCCCACCATGCGTCGAGCGGGCGGGTACGGCGCGGGCATCCTATTGCTCCTGCTGGCCGGCGGCACCGGATACTACTTCTACGCCCGGAGCCAGACTCCAGAGCCGGCGGTGCCGGTCACCGTCGAGTCCCCGTCATCCGCCCCAAACCGCCCGTCCGGGAGTGTCGCACCCGCCGAGCCGTCGCTGCCGGCCCTGACGGCCAGCGACGCGCTCGCAAGGCAGCTCCTGGAACAAGTGTCGTCTCGTCCGGAGCTCGCCAGCTGGCTACTGACCAGCGACCTCGTCAACGTGATCACCCTCGTGGTGGACCAGATGGCTCAGGGGGAAGTGCCGATCAAGGCCCTGGCGTTCCTGGCTCCGAGCGGCACGTTCAGCGCCATCGGGTCGACCGACGAACTGCGCGTCGACCCTGCCAGCTACACTCGGTACGACGCGTTCGGCGATCTGGTCGCTTCCATCGACGCCGGCGGTACGGCGCGCGCGTATGCGCGACTGCGTCCGCTGTTCGCCGAGGCCTACCGCAATCTCGGACACCCCGACGGTGACTTCGATGGTGCGATCGATACGGCAATTGGGCAGGTTCAGGGCACGCCGGTCATCGAGGGTGATATCCGGCTCGCGACCCGCGGCGGGCTCTACCGCTATGCGGACGACCGCCTCGAGTCGGCGTCGGGCGTGCGCCGGCAGATCCTGCGTATGGGACCACGAAACACAAATCTCATCCGGTCCAAGGCCGGCGAGCTGGCGGACGCCCTGGCGGCAGAGCCCACCCAGGCCTTGCGTCCCTGAATCGCGATGGCGGCTCGGCGTCAGCACCGGCCGCGATCAGAAGCGGTGTGTGTAGTTGATCTTCGCGGTGGCGCCACGGGACAGCGTCACGAGGCCGTTCGGCTCGTTCCGCCAGTTGTGCGTGTAGACCAAGAAGAGGTCGCTACCTGGCTCCAGAATCCATCGCAGACGCGAGTACAAGCCGAGTAGCTCGGACACGTTGTCGTACTGCACGTTTCCCGTCACCGACGCCCACGGGCTAAGGTGCCAGGCGCCCTCGAACCGCACGAGGTTCGTGGTGAATGCCCCCTCGGTCAGATCGACGATGTCCCGCTCCCAGTCGGTCGAAAACCTCAGGCCCGGCCGGGGGCGCAGAGTCAGGTCCACCGAGAGCTGCATGCGCCCGCCCGACCAAAACCCGCCGGATCCGTACGACACACGACCCGACACCGGTCGCCGGCTCGCGGTCCGGGCGCTCACCTCCCAGTCGGTGAATCCGTAGTCCCCGAGCGGCAGCACGATCCCATCCTGGATCTCGAAGGCCGCCTCGAGCCGTTCGAAGCGGTTGCGCACTTCCACATCGAACTGATCGCCGCTGTGAAACCGCACCCCGAGCGGCGTCATGTTGATGCGCCGCGTCAAGAGCCGGTTGTCCAGATCGGCGAGTCGCTCGAAGAACACGTCGAACTCGAGCTGGCGAACAGCCGAGAGGCGCGCCGGTCTCGGCCTGAACGCCACGCTGGGTTGCAGTCGCTTGAGCCCGTTGCGCCGAGTGAAGCCGACCGCCGGGTCGTAGTCGTCGCCGAGCTCACGGTAGGAGACGTGCGCGCCAGCGATCATTGGGGTAGTTGAGCCGGGCGCCCCACGCCGACCGATCCGACGCGCTCGAGGACTCGTCCCCGACCGATGCCGTGTGCGCGACGGAGAACGCTTCGAACTGGGGGTTCTTGTCACCCAGGAACGTCGAGGTAAACATGTCGAGGTCGACGCCGACGGTCTGCCCACTCGACAGCTCCACCTCCTCGGCCTCCGCGCCGGTGAGTCTCGCATCGCCCGCTCCGTCGCGCCGGCTATAGATGGCTCCGATCGACGACTGGCTGAAGAAGTTGCGCTTCACGCGAGCGACCGTGAACGTCTCCTGCCGGCTGCAGGTCCTGGCCGCCGGTCTGTACGTGCAGGAATCCGAGGTCGTACTGACCGACTTGTCCTCCGAGTCGCGCACCGTACCGGATGGCCGTCGGCTCGCCATCGACCAGTCCGATACGCCGGCTGAAGAACGGTGTCACGCCGCTCGTCGGCGCGAAGGTGAAGACGCTGGAGCCTTCCAAAAAGAACGCGCGACGCTCCGGAAAGAACAGCGGAAACCTCGTCAGATTGACGCGGCGCTGATCGACCTCGGTCTCCGCAAAATCGGTGTTGACCGTGACCGCCGCGCGCAGGCTCGAGGTAAGGCTATAGGTGACGTCCACGCCGATGTCCGCCGGGACGTCGGACCCCGTCTCGGTGTCGTACCTCCAGGCACCCGCGACGTACGGTTTGGCCTCGAGTCCGAGCCCCTGCGACATGCCCTAGAGGCCGCTGACGCGACCGGCGTTCGTCGGACGAAACAGACCCTGGTTCCTCAGGTGCCCGCTCCACAGGGTCTCCTCGTTCTTACGGCGAACCGTCCGTTGGAAATTGATGCCCCAGGTATCGAGCGTGCGATCGAAGTTGAGCGTCCGGAACGGGATTCGAATCTCCGCCGACCAGCCGTAGGTCCCGCGGGACACGCGCGCCTCCCAGATCCCGTCCCACGATTTGTTGATCGTGCGACCGCTGCCGGTGCGCAGTAGGCCGTCGCCCATCAGGCCAGCCGGATTGATCTCGAAGAAATAGCCGGTCCGTCCGTCGAGAAAGGTATCGAGCACCCACATGAAACGGTCATCGGAGCCGAGGCCGGCGTCCCGCTGTTTTTGATAGCCGAGGATGCCATCGGGCTCGGAGTCGGCCAGTAACGCCCCGATGTAGAAGGTATCCGCGTCGTAGGCAACTCGAACCTCGGTTCGCTCCGTGCCCGGCGCCCCCTCCACCGGATCGCTCTGCAGGAAATCGCGGGCCGGAACACCGCGCGTCCAGACGGCCTCGTCCAGTCGACCGTCGAGCACGATGTGCTCGTCGTCGAGGAGCGGTGCGGCAACCATGACCGGCGGGGCCATCGGTGGATCGGCTGGCTGCTGGGCTCGCATCGTCGAGACGGACAGCGCGACACCGACCATCGCGAGGACCGAGGCAATGCTGTTCTGGACGCGCGCACTGGACATGGTGAGGGACCGACACCCGGGCAATCCGATGATCATATCCCAAGCCCGCGGCAGGGCTCGTCGATCTCGCCGGCCGAACCATCTCACGACGGCCCACGACGGCGGGAGGAGCTCGAACGGCGTCGAGTATGATCGCGGCATCGTCGAGGGTGCCAGGGCCGGGCGTCCCTCGACAAATCTTCATGACAGGCATGTCGAAGCTGTCCAGCGCTGAGTGGGTCGGGTTGGTGGGCGGACCGCTCGCCGGCGGTCTGGTCTATGCGCTGCTGCCCGAATCCTTCTCGGACGCGACGGGCAGCCCCGTCGAGTTCGCGCACGCCGGCCGGGCAACGGCCGCCATCGGCACGTGGATGGCGGTGTGGTGGCTGACCGAGGCGACCGATCTCGCAGCGACCGCACTCCTCCCGCTGGCGCTGTTCCCGCTGGTAGGCGCATCGACGATTCGCCAGGCGGCCGCGCCGTACGAGCACGAGCTGATCTTCCTGTTCATGGGGGGATTTCTGCTGTCACTGTCGATGCAGCGGTGGGGCCTCCATCGGCGGATTGCGCTGAGCACGCTCCGGCTCGTCGGCACGAAGCCGACCCACGTCGTGGGCGGCTTCATGTTCACGACCGCGATGCTCAGCATGTGGCTGTCCAACACCGCGACCGTCGTGATGATGCTCCCGATCGCCCTCAGCGTCATCGGCATCATCTTCCGACCACATCACGGCTCGGAGATCGACGACGAGGACGTCCCACAGCAGCGAAACTTCGCCGCCTGCCTGATGCTCGGCACCGCGTACGCGAGTTCGGTGGGCGGCGTAGGGACGATCATCGGCTCGCCTCCGAATCTGTTTCTGGTGTCGTACGTACGGGACCACCTGGGCCGCGAGATCAGTTTCGTCCAGTGGCTCGCAGTCTGGACTCCGCTCGTGTTGATCTTCTTGCCGATCGCCTGGTTCCTGCTGACACGCGTGGTGTTCCCGATCTCGTCGATCTCACGACACGAAGAGGCGGCCGTCAGTCGAGCCTACCGAGATCTGCCGCCGATGAACCACGGTGAACGTGTCACGCTGGCGGCGTTCGGCGCGGCGGTCGTCGGCTGGATCTTCAGGCCGTTCCTGGCACAGCTCACGATCGCAGGCATCGCGCCATTTGCAGGTCTCACGGATCCCGGGATCGCCATCGTGGCGGCCTTGATACTGTTCGTCATCCCGGTGCGCGCGGATGACGGAGGGTTCGTCATGAACTGGGAACACACGCGCGATCTACCCTGGGGCACGCTGATCCTGTTCGGCGGCGGCCTCAGCCTGGCTGCGGCCGTCCAGGCCAATGGCGTCGGGACCTTTCTGGGCTTTCAGGTCTCAGCCCTGAAGGGGCTGCCCGCCGGTGTCCTCGTCGTGGCGGTGAGTACGCTCGTCGTGTTTCTGACGGAGCTCACGAGCAACACGGCGACGTCCGCCACGCTCGTCCCGATCTTCGCGGGAGTCGCCCTGGGGCTCGACGTACACCCGTTCGTCCTGATCGTTCCGACCGCCATCGGCGCCAGCTGGGCGTTCATGCTCCCGGCCGCGACGCCGCCCAACGCTATCGTGTTCGGCTCCGGGCACGTGACCATGGCCCAGATGCGCAGAGCCGGCATCTGGCTCAACGTGGTCGGCTTGATCCTGCTGTCGGGGTACAGCTACTGGGTGGCGCTGCCGCTTCTCGGTGCGGAGCTTCCGTGACGACCAGGGTGAGGCCGCGAGCCGACTCGATCCGCACGCGGCAACCTTCGGGAATCACGAGCCGGCTTTCGAGCGCCTCGGCACGCCAGAGTTCGCCGCGGATGCGGACGTACCCGGTCGGTGCGATCGGCCCGGTCGTGACACCGTGCAGGCCGATCAACTGCTCGGTCCCGTGACGCCCGTCGGTGGCGTACGCGCTGCGGACGAAGGGGTAAATGGCGATGTCCTTGACGAGCAGGAGCGCCAGGACGCCGGCAATGGCCCAGCCCGAGACGGCCATCCACTGCCGCAGTAGGATGAGCAGCAGGACGGCCAGAATCCAGCCGGGCACCTGAAGCGCCGCGTACCGAACCAGGACCCGATCGACGCGCGGGCGGCGATTCACGACAGGGCGCGGCAGTCGCCGGGTCACGGCCTGGCCGCCGCGGGAGCCGCAGTCTAGGATTGCCGATCGCGCTGCCGCCGGTCGATCTTCGATTCGGCGCCGACCGTGACGGGAGTCCGATTGGAGTACACGTAGAAAACCTCCAGCAGGCGACCCGGAGCGCCCGCAGGCCAGCTCAGACCCGCCCGCCGTTCGTCCTGAGGCTCGGTTGAGGACGGGCGATCGACACCGGGCAACTGGACCGGCTGAAACGCCGTCGCGGCGAGGGCCTGCGTCCGGCCGAAGACGAGGAGCATGGCCGCCAGCGAGGCGAGGGTTCCGACGATCAGACGTTGTTTCACAGATTCCTCCTCGGGGATGCAAACATTCTAGCACTAGCAGACGACCGGGCTGTCGCTCCCGGCACTGAATCGGAGGCGCGCATGGAACTTGGCATTCTCGGTCTCGGGCAGATGGGCATCGGGCTGGTCAACCGGCTCGTGCGGGCGGACCACGGCGTGACGGCGTTCGATCTGTCCGCCTCGGCGGTCGCGGCCGCTGAGCGCCTGGGCGCTCGGGGGGCCGAATCACTCGACGACCTGGTGTCGAGCCTGGCGGCTCCGCGAGCAATCTGGCTGATGCTGCCGGCCGGAGATCCGACCGAGCGTTCGGCCGAGGCGCTCGGTGAGCGGCTGACCGTCGGCGACGTCATCGTCGACGGCGGTAACAGTCACCACCGTGACTCGCAACGGCGAGCCGCGCGCCTCGAGAGGCGCGGCATCCACTTCGTCGACGTGGGCTGCAGCGCCGGGTTGCATGGCGCGCGGCTCGGCTACAGCCTCATGGTCGGCGGGCCCCCAGACAGCGTCGAGCGGCTGCGCCCCATCTTCGACGCGCTCGCCGCCACCCCCGGAGCGAGCTGGGGTCACGTGGGACCGAGCGGCGCCGGCCACTTCGTGAAGATGGTCCACAACGGTGTCGAGTACGGCCTCATGCAAGCGTATGCTGCCGGCCTCGACAACCTGAGCCGCGTCCCGGACTACGCACTCGACCTCGCGCAGATCGTGGACATATGGAGGCACGGCGCGGTCGCCCGATCGTGGTTGCTCGATCTCACGGCGGCGGCGCTCGCCGCCAGCCCAGAACTTGGGAGCCTCGCCCCCTATGTGGCGGACTCGGCGGAAGATCGGTGGACGGTCGCAAACGCGAACGATCAGATCGCGCAGCGTGGCTTCGACCCGTGGTATCAGGCTCCGAAACCACTCGAGCCCTGAGAACGGACGCGACACGACGACGGCCCGAGGCCGCGCGATGGACCTCCCGAGTGGCCCTAGGTCCACTCGGGCGGCGGAGAAATATCGTCGGTCGGCGTCGGCCCGGGGTCGGGGCGACCGCTGCCTTCGAGCCGGCTGACGGCCCGGACGGTCATGTCTTGGTCGCACGTGATCTGACAGGACAGGCGCACACCTTGGAGGCCGCGCGCGGTGAGCACCTCCCGCTCGGCCTTGGTCATGCGGTCAGGCTCGCCCTCGATGAACTCGACCCGGCATGTCGTGCATCTGGCGTTTCCGCCGCACGCGTGCAGGACATCGACGCTGGCGTCCTCCTCGACGGCACGAACGAGTCGCTTGCCCTGTGGTACCTCGACGGTGTCCGCACCTTCAACGGTCAGCTTCGGCATCTCGTGGGGGCCCTTTCGGCGAAGGGTGCCGGTGGTGGCACCCGTGATGACGGAAACACCGATCGGTTGGATCGGCAGTGGCGAATCGTACCATAATCTCCCAACCGTGCAGGATCGAGCCCGCCGGCCAGGACGAGCCGAGGCCATCCCCCGAATGACGAGCCGACCCGACCTTCACGTCGTCCTGGGTGCCAGCGGCGCCCTCGGCAGCGCCGTCCTCCGCCAATTGCTCGACCGCGACGTCAGCATTCGTGCGGTGAACCGCTCGGGCCGCCTCGACGCGCCCTCGCAGGTCGAGGTCGTGCGGGGCGATGCGACGGACGCGGCCAGCATGCGACGCGTGTGTGAGGGTACCGCCGTCGTTTTTCACTGCATCAACGTCCCCTACGACGACTGGCCCCGGCAGTTTCCGCCCGTGACGGCGGCGATCATCGAAGGCGCCGCTTCGGCCGGAGCCAAGCTCGTGTTTGGCGACAACCTGTACATGTACGGCCCGGTCCGCGGCCACATCACGGAGGATCTGGAGCACGCAGCTAGTGGCCACAAAGGGCTGACGCGCTCGGCCATGGCCAACGCGGTGATCGATGCGCATCGCGCCGGCATGGTGCGTACGACGATCGGACGCGCACCCGACTTCTTCGGGCCGGGCGTGCGGATCTCGGTACTCGGGGAGCGCGTGTTCCGCGCGGCGCTGGCGGGAGGCACGGCCGACATGCTCGGCGACGTTGATCAGCCCCACACCTTCACGTTCATCGACGATTTCGCGCGGGCGCTGGTGACGCTCTCCGAACGCGACGAGGCGCTCGGGCAGGTGTGGCACGTGCCGAGCGCCGAGACGGTGACGACGCGCCGGATGCTCGAGATGATCTTCGCCGAGGCCGGAACGCCGCTGAGGTTTCGTGCGGCGCCCAGATGGCTGGTATCCCTCATCGGCCTGGTCAACCCCATCATGCGAGAGCTGAAGGAGGTACTCTACAGCTTCGACGAGCCCTTCGTCGTCGACCACACGAAGTTCGCGCGCGCGTTCGGGGCCGCCCCGACACCGCATGACGAGGCCATTCGCCGGACACTCGACTGGTTCCGGCAGAACCCGTAAACTCGGCGGCAGACGTGGAGGCGACGCGGTGAGCGAGCGGCCCTGGCAACACGTGTACGAGGTCGGTGTCCCGACGCACCTCGAGTTCGAGGACCTTCCGGTCACCGCGTTCCTGCGGCGCTCGGCCGAACATCATGGCGACGCTCCAGCCGTGATTTTCCAGAACCGCCGCCTCACGTATCGCGAGCTCCTTGATCACGTCGACCGGTTCGCCGCCGCGCTCGTCGGGCTTGGCGTCGGGCGAGATTCGCGCGTGGCGATCCAGTTGCCCAATTTGCCCCAAGCCGTGATCGCGTACTATGCGACGCTGTCCCTGGGCGCCCACGCGGTTCTGACCAATCCGCTGTACGTCGAGCGTGAGATCGAGCACCAGTGGAATGATGCAGGCTGCACCGTCGCAGTCACGACCGACTTCCTCTTCGCGCGCCGAATCGCGGCGATCCGATCCGCCCTACCTGTCGAGCACTACGTCGTCACGGCGATTCCCGACTACCTGCGCTTTCCCCTGAACTGGCTCGCGCCCCTGAAGCTCAAGCGAGCCAACCCTCCCCTGATGGCCCGAGTCGATTCCGAGCCGAACGTCCATCAGATGAAGGCACTGATCCGGCAGCATGAGCCTGTGCCGCATGACGTCGCGATCGACCTCGACGACACGGCTGTCCTCCAGTACACCGGTGGCACGACCGGGGTGTCGAAGGGCACGATGCTCACCCACCGGAACCTGTCCTACAACGTGCAGCAGATCTCCGCCTGGTTCACGCGATTCGAGCGTGGCCGCGAGGTCTGCATGACGAGCCTCCCCCTCTTTCACTCGTTCGGCATGACGGTCTGCATGAACTATCCGGTATACCTCGCGGCCGCCATGATCTTGATGCCGGACCCGAGGGACATTTCGGCCTTGACCCGCGCCATCGAAAAGCATCGCGTCACCCTGCTTCCCGCCGTCCCGGCCCAGTTCAATGCCATCAACCACTTCCCCGGGGCCGATCGCCTCGACCTGACGAGCGTCAAGGCGTGTGTGTCGGGCTCCGCACCGCTCCCGGTCGACGTGTGCGAACGGTTCGAGCAGTTGACCGGAGGACGGATCGCCGAGGGCTTCGGACTGACCGAGACCTCACCCGTCACGCACTGCAACCCTCTCGCGGGCATTCGCAAGGTCGGCAGCATCGGGGTTCCATTGCCGGACACGGACGCGAAGGTCGTCTCACTCGATGACCCGGACGCGACACTCCCGGTCGGGGAAGAGGGCGAACTGGTGATCAAAGGGCCGCAGGTGATGCGTGGCTACTGGGGCCAACCTGAAGATACGGCTCACGCGATTCGTGACGGATGGTTCCACACCGGCGATATCGCCGTCGTCGACGAGGACGGCTTCTTCTTCATCGTGGGACGCATCAAGGACATGATTGTCGCCGGCGGGTACAACATCTATCCAGACGAGGTCGATCGGGTGCTCATGAGCCACCCTGACGTCGTCGAGTCGGCGACGATCGGCGTGCCGGACGAAAAGCGCGGCGAGACGGTCAAGTCGTTCGTCGTTCGACGACCGGGACACGACATCACCGCAGAGTCACTCGTCGAGTTCTGCCGGGCGGAACTCGCCCCCTACAAGATTCCTCGCCACGTCGAGTTTCGAGACACCCTGCCGAAGAGCACGGTCCTGAAAGTGCTACGGCGTGAGCTTCGCGCGGAGGAGCTCACGAAGGCGAACGACACGAACGCGTCCTGAACGACGAGTCCGCGTCACCGGCCATCACAACGTGCGATCGACCGCCGACGCCTCGTATGTCCGAGCCAGACGCTCCGCGAGGTCGCGCTGCACTCGACGCAGGCTGTCCAGCCGATCGCGCTGACCTCGCAGCGTCACGAAACGCCGCGCGTCGACCCATGCTCCGTGCAGCTGCTCGAGCGCCCAGAGTCCGCTGCGGGCCAGGACCGGAGCCAGAGCGACCGACGCCACAGCCAGCGGCCAGCCGAGTCGCCAGACCACGACGCCACCGAGCAGCAGGACCCACGCGCCATACACCACGATGCCGCCGGCCAGCTTGTAGGTGGACCGCTCGTCATCCGCCACGGCCAGCGCATCGGCGATCGCGCCGGTTGCCCGGTACGGTATCCCGAACAGCAGCACGACACCGGCAGCCAAGAGCGCCGTCGGCAACAACGCCAGATACCAACGCCGGATCGCCCAGCCGGCGGCCGCCGAGCTGCTGACGTCGGCGGCGAGGCTCGCCGGCCTGAGGCCGAGGCGCCGAAGTCCGTCACAGTGATTCGTCAGATCGAGGATCAGCCGTCTCGAGGCACGGTCGGGATGCCGCCGCAGTCGGCCGAGGATCTCAACGGCCGCGTCGAGCCTGGCGATTCTCGCGCGCGGCTCGCGATCCGCCCCGTGTTCGGCGGCCCACACGGCCTCGGCGCATTCGACGAGGAGGCGGTCGTCCCAGCGCTCGGTATTGACCGTGACACGTCGGAGCCCTGCCTCGATTCGGCTCGTGAGCGTGTTGACCGACGCCCGGTCCTCCGGACTCGCGACCAGGTCGTCCCACGCGATCGGCTCACCGATCACCGCCAGAGCCCGCGATCGGAAGAGGGTCTTGTCCTTGAACACCAGGCCGATCGGCACGATGGCCGTCCGGACGCCGGTCTGGAAGCACGTCCCCAGCGCCATCCGGGCTGCGCCGGACTTGAGCCTCCCCAGCGCCGGTTCGCTGTGACTGCGGCCCTCCGGAAAGATGCCCACGACCGCCTCGGTTGCGAGCGCTGCGGTCACGGCGTCGAAAGCCTCGACGTTTCGACCGGTGGCGGCCGGATCGTCGAGGCGTCGATGCACCGGTATGGCACCGGCGGCTCGGACGACCCACCTGAGACGCCAGTCGTCGAACAGCGGTGCTTTGGCCAGGAGGCGGACCGGTCGGCGAGCCGCCGCCGCCACGACGACCGGATCGAGCAACGCGTTGGGGTGATTGGCAACGAGGAGAACGGCGCCCGTCCGAGGTACTGGCGCGCCGACGACCGTGAGACGGTAGTACGTACGGGCCGCGAGGGCCGACAGAACATGCAGAACAGGAAGCAGCCACATGGTAAGTCGCAGACCGGGCCATGTCCGGCGGCACGGTGTCGCCAGCTACAGGATATCCGAGGCGTCCGCGTCAGCGACGGACACACCGCCGGTGAGCACCATGCGCACCGACTCTACCGCGCGGGTCACATCCTCCTCCGTCGTTCGCCAATTGCAGACCGAGACTCGCATGTCGATCGCCCTTCCATGTCGACGCCCCAAACCAGGTGACGCCGTGTTGCTGAATCTGCCGGACGACCTGTTCGGTGCGCCGATCGTGGTTGCCATCAGCCGACCGAAAGCGCACGAGGCCCTGGTTCAACGTTGGCCGCACCACGACCTCGGCGCCCGGTAGTCTGCCAATGCCGGCCACGATCGCCTCGGCATGCTCGCAGCATCGATCCACCAGCGCGGCCAGGCCCTGGCGCCCGAGCGACCTGAGGGCCGCATATACCGGGAAGCCGCGGGCTCGACGTGACCACTCCGGGTTCCAGTCGATCTGGTCGCGTGCGTCGTCGCCGGCCGAGATCAGGTAGCTGGCCGCAGTCGAAAGGGACGCACGATGTGATTCAGGGTGCGCGATGAAGACCAGGCCGCTGTCGAACGGTACGTTCAGCCACTTGTGGCCGTCCGTCGCCCAGGAGTCCGCCTGCTCCACACCGTCGAGACGGTGTCGATGACGGTCGCTCACGGCGGCCCAGAGCCCGAAGGCGCCGTCGACGTGCACCCACGCACCATGCCGTCGCGCACGGGCGCAGGCGCCAGCGAAGGGGTCAAATGCGCCAGTGTTGATGTCGCCGGCCTGCAGGCACACGATCGTCGAGGCGTCGGGTGCCTCCGCAAGCGCGGCATCCAATGCGTCCAGATCGAGCCGGGCGGCTTCGTCGCTAGAGACCTCGCGGATCGCATCGGTTCCGAAACCCAGCAGGCACGCAGCCCGGACTAGCGACTCGTGTCGACGATCACTCGTCAGAAGGCGGACACGCGGAGCTCCGGCCAAGCCACGCGCTCGGACATCCCAGCCCTCACGTGACAGCAGGTGGTGACGAGCGGCGTTGAGGGCCGTCACGTGCGCCATCTGGCAGCCCGTGACCAGTCCGAACGACGCGGTGCTCGGCAGCCCCAGCAGATCCTTCAGCCACTCGCCCACCACCTCCTCGACGACGCCGGCGGCCGGGGAGCAGGCGTGCAGCGCGGCGTTCTGGTCCCACACGGATGTGAGCCAGTCGGCCGCCACCGCGGCCGGCAGACCGCCGCCGATGACCCACCCGAAGAACCGCCCGCCGCCGCTACCCAGCAACCCGTCGCGAACGTCGCGAACGTCGCGAACGAGTGCATCGACGACGACCTCTGCCGAGACGGGCTCCGCCTGGAGCGGGGATCCCAGAGCGTGACGCAGTGCTCCCGCCCCGGCCTGCGCACTCACCGGCCGCGACGGCAACTGCTCGAGGAAGTCGAGGGCATGCTCCGCCGTATGCCGGAGAAGGTCGCGTTCTGACATGTCCGAAACTCCAGGAAATGGTCCTGTTTCATCGCAAGCATGCAACGAAGGGAGACCGATGGACATCCGGTTGTTGCGGCCGACCCTGCGCGACCAGAACCGGCGGGCACTGAGAACTTACGGTGCGTCCCAGAGGCTCGGCAGATCGGCCACGCTGTCGAGAATGACCGTGTGGGGTCGGCTGGCAAGCCGCGCGCGCGCGTGGGCGCCAGTGAGCACCCCCACGCTGTACCCCACCCCGGCGTTGGCTGCGGCCAGCAGGTCCGCCTCGGTGTCCCCGACGGCCATGACCTTGCGGGCTCGCACGGCACGGACCCGTTCCATGGCCCGGAACAGGAGGAACGGCGCCGGCCTACCGACGGCTACCTCGTCAGCGCAGACCAACGCGTCGAACAGCGGAGGGGCCCAGCCGAGATGTCCCAGGATCGTTGCCGCAATCGTTCGCTCGAACCCGGTCGTCAGAGCAATCTTGATGGCCCGTGCGCCCAGCCATCGCATCGATTCCTCGGCCCCGGTCACGGGCTGAACACCGCGCCGGTCGAATCGCTCGGTCAGGCTCTCGAGGAACGTCGCGTGGACCGCGTCGACCTGTGCCTGCACCGCGGCAGGCGCATCGTCCGCATGCCGCGCCATGACGAGGCGAGCGATCGCCTCCCGCTTCGATCGACCTCGCAACCGGCTGAGTTCATCATCGCCGACCGAGAGTCTGTGGGTCTCGAGCGCGGCGGCGAAGGCCGCCGGCACATCGCCGCGATCCTGCACCGTCGTGCCGCCAAGGTCGAAGACGACGAGGTCGACGTCGGGTGGTGTCATCGAGGTATCGAGCCGTGAGACCGACGACATGCTATCATCCGCCGCGCGGCTCGACATGTATTCGGGCTAGCGGCGTTCGACTACCCCGATGTCTCCAGATCATGCCGACGGCATCAGCGTCAAGGAGCGGAGCCGCACGTACGTCGTGCCCTTCGACACCATCGACTGGGTTCAGGTCGATGGCAAGTACGTGGTCCTGCACGTCGGGGCGGACCGTCACTACGTCCGGGGCTCACTCCCCAAGGTCGACGTACAGCTCCCGGCGAACATGTTTGCCCAGGTCGATCGCGACGCGATCGTGAACCTGGCTGGAATCGCCGAGCTGCGCCCCACCGGCAACGGCGACTACACGATCGTGATGAAATCGGGGGCCGAGGTCGCGCTCGGTCGACGCTACCGCTCGCGACTGCCCGAGCTGTTCGGACGCGCCGGCTGACGGCTGGATGCATGTGGCTGGCCGATCAGCGACGTCTCGGATATCCGAGCGCCTCGAGGTCCTGAGCGATCTCGTCCAGGATCGTCGGATCGTCGATCGTCGGTGGCACCCGATGCGCCACGCCGTCGGCCATTCGCTTGATCGTGCCCCGCAAGATCTTTCCGGACCGCGTCTTCGGCAATCGCTTCACGATCGCCGCGATCTTGAACGAGGCGACCGGCCCGATCCGGTCACGCACGAGGGCCACCAGCTCGTCGACGATGGTTCCGGGCGCCCGGTCGACACCTGCCTTCAGGACCACGAAGCCCACCGGCACCTCGCCTTTCAGGGCATCCGCAACGCCGACGACTGCGCACTCAGCCACGGCCGGGTGTGACGCGAGGACCTCCTCCATCGACCCTGTCGCCAGCCGATGTCCTGCGACATTGATGATGTCGTCGGTGCGGCTCATGACCCAGAGGTAGCCGTCCTGGTCCACGTAGCCGGCATCCGCGGTCGCGTAGTAGCCGTCGTGCGCCGCCAGGTAGGTTTGTCGGTAGCCGTCATCGTCCTGCCACAGGGTCGGCAGGCAGCCAGGAGCCAGCGGCAGCTTGATGACGATGTCGCCGGTCTCGCCCGGGGGCCGCTCGGCTCCGGTCTCGTCGAGCACGCGCACATCGTAGCCCGGCACCGGCTTCCCACAGGAACCCGGCCGGACCGGCGTCTTCCCGAGTCCCAGGCACGTCGCCGCGATCGGCCAGCCGGTCTCCGTCTGCCACCAGTGATCGATGACCGGCACGCCGAGCTGATCCTGCGCCCACTGCAGCGTGTCGGGATCGCAGCGCTCGCCGGCCAGGAAGAGCGCCCGAAATCGACTCAGGTCGTAGCGACGGATGAACTCGCCTTCGGGGTCCTCGCGGCGGATGGCGCGGAACGCGGTTGGTGCCGTGAACAATGCGTTCACACCGTGGTCCGACACGACCCGCCAGAAGGCGCCGGCGTCGGGGGTGCCTACCGGCTTCCCCTCGTAGAGCACCGTCGTGTTGCCGTTGAGCAAGGGCCCGTACAGGATGTAGGAGTGCCCCACGACCCACCCAAGATCGGAAGCCGCCCAGAACACGTCGTCGGGCTGCATGCCGTAGATGGCGTTCATGCTCCAGGCTAGCGCGACGGCGTGTCCGCCGTTGTCACGCACGACACCCTTGGGCAGGCCGGTCGTGCCCGAGGTGTAGAGGATGTAGAGCGGGTCTGTCGCCTCGACTGGCACGCAGCCCGCCGGCGAGGCACCAGCCATGGCCTCGTGCCAGTCGAGGTCGCGGTCCAGATCCAGGCTGGCCTCCAGCTGCGGCCGCTGCACGACGACGCAGCGAGCCGGCTTCGACGAGGCCAACTCGATCGCGGCATCCAGCAGGGGCTTGTACGGAACGATGCGGCTCACCTCGATACCGCACGACGCGGCCACGATGACCTTGGGCTTCGCGTCGCTGATCCGGGTCGCCAGCTCATTCGCTGCGAAGCCGCCAAAGACCACGGAATGGACGGCGCCGATCCGGGCGCACGCCAGCATGGCCACCGCGGCCTCCGGGATCATCGGCATGTAGACGAGCACCCGATCGCCCTTGGTGATGCCCTGGGCCACCAGAACGCCAGCAAATCGGGCGACTTCGTCCCGAAGCGTCGCGTAGGTGCGCACCTCGATCGTGCCGGTCACCGGGCTGTCGTAGACGAGCGCCGCGCGCGCTCCCCGACCGGCCTCGACGTGCCGGTCGAGAGCGTTGTGGCACGTGTTCAACAGGCCGCCCCGAAACCAGCGATGCAACGGCGCAGCGGACCGGTCGAGCACTGCCTCCCACGGGCGGTACCAGTCGATGGCAGTCGCAGCCTCGGCCCAGAAGCCGACCGGGTCCGCCTGCCAGCGCGCGTAGGCCTCCTCGTGCCCAGTGGTCATGTCAAGACTCCGTGAACGTCGGCGAGCATCGACATCTGAGTCGCCACTCAGAGGGCGATGAGCCCGACAGCCCCGAGACAGAGCGCCAGCCCGCCCCATTGCGACCGGCTGACATCCTCGGCCAGCAACCGTGACGCCAGTAGCACCGTGACGGCCGGATACAGCGAACCGAGCACGGCGGCCACGTCCATGCGGGTATGGCGGGTCGCGAACAGATACAGCACGTTGCCGGCGGCATCGAGCAGCCCCGCCATCATCGCTGCCGGATGCACGCGGATGGTCGACATCGGGCGTTCTCTGCCTCCGAGCGCCACCAGCGCCACCGCTAGGGTCCCGATCCGTGCCAGGGCGAGCGGTCCGAACACCGAGGCGTCCTCGATCGCGGCAATCACGATGAAGAAACCTCCGAAGCCCAGGCCGGCAGCGACCGCCAGAAGCAGATCACCTCGCGGTGCGGTGCGTTCCTCGGTCACGCCTCGAGTCAGGAACCAGAGGCCGACCAGCGCGACCCCGAGACCCGCGATCTCCGTCCACTCAGGCAGTCCGACGGTGAGCGCCCCGGCCATGACGGGGACCGACGCCCCAATGACCGCGACACTCGGGGCAAAGCTGGCGGTGCGACCGCGCGAGAGACCCCAATACAAGGCACCAAGGCCGATACCCCCGGAGGCACCGGCCGCCACGGCGAGCCAGGCGCTTTGAAGCGTCGGCAACGGCTCGCCGCTCAGCAGCATGACGGCGACCAGCATCGCGAGGCCGGACAGCGCCGCCAGGACCAGCACCTCGCCCTGGTCCGCGCGCCGCGAGGCCAACCCGCCACTGAAGTCACCCCCGCCCCAGGCTACGGCCGAGCAAAGTGCGAGTGCCACGCCCAGAAAATGCGTCGGGTCCATGGGGAGGGATCGTGGTGGACGGTACCGGGGGCCGGCCGCAGCCGGCCCCCGAGGGGCCAACGACCGCCGGTCACTCGAGTGGGAGCGGCGGCCGGATTTTCCGCAGCGAGTTCTTTACCCAGATTTTTCCGTCTCGCAGCGTGAAGATGTCGCAGCCATTGACCTCCACGCGGCTACCGTCGCCACGCGTGCCGGTGAAGGTCCACTCCGACAGGCCACGGTCGCCGCTGGCGAAGTGCTTCGCGTCGCCCCACTGGGCGTCCGGGAAGGCTTCGAAGATGGCCTCGAACGACGCACGGACCGCCGCCTGCCCCTCATAGCGATGGCCGACGACCTCGTCACCGGTCGACGCCTCGTAGATGCAATCGTCGGTCATCATCGACATCAAGGCGTCGGCGTCATGTCGATTCCAGGCCTGGGCGAATTCGTCGAGCAGCGCCAAGCTCGCCGCATCATCCGGCATGGACTCCTCGACTCGGTCAGGCACCGGAGCCTCTGCGGCAGGCTCCGAAGCCTGACAGCCTGTCAGAACGCTCGCTACCAGCAGCATGCTCCCCAGCCATCGCCATGAACGCATGGTGACTCTCCCTTCCGTGATGACGCCAGCCCGTGGTTCTTCCGGTCGAGCCGCTGCGCCGTGTAGCATGGCCATCGAGAATCGTCAGAGCAACTGTCCGTCGATCACAGGCATCACTCCGCCACCGACCCGAATCGAACATTCACCATCGCGCTCCTCCGCTCTCAGCAGCAGAAGGGAGGGCCGCTGCACGGCGCTTCCCTGTTCGATCCGAACGTCGACGGCGCCCGGTCCGAGAGGCCGGTGAGCCAGCAGGTAGCGCCCCAGGCAGGCTGCCGCGCTGCCGGTCGCCGGGTCCTCACGAATGCCGTTCGCCTCGAAGAAGAACCGCGCCGAGAGGTCGTTGGCGGCGTCGGTCGGCTCGTCACAATAGACGTACACGAAAGGCTGGAAGCCGTCGCGTGCGAGCGGCGCGAACCGGTCGGTATCGAGTCGACACCGGTCCAATGCGTCACGACCCCGCACGGGCACGACCACGACGACGATGCCGGCGGAAAGCTGTTGGACGGGCGACCGATCGTCGACGTCCCCAGAATCGAGCCCGAGCGCCGCTGCCATCCGCTCCGCGGCGACGGTCGGACCCAGCTCAATCGGCGGCGAGGTGAGCCAGACGATCTCGGATCCGTCACGATTCGTCTCGAACGTCACCGGTACCCAGCCCACACCGAGCGCCAGGGACACGGCGTCTGGCTCGTCACGAGCCACGTGACGACGAATCACCCACGCCGTGCCCAGCGTCGGGTGACCAGCGAACGGCAGCTCCTGACCCGGGGTGAAGATTCGAACGGGATAGCCGCGCGCGCCCGGCACATGTGCCATCACGAACGTCGTCTCCGAGAAGTTGGTCTCCAGCGCGACCCGCTGCATCTCGTCCGTCGTCAGGTCGGCGGCATCCAGCACGACGGCGAGCTGGTTGCCGCCAAAGCGCTGCTCGGCGAAGACGTCAACGATGTGGATGGCATGGCCCACTAGTTCCTCCAAGATTCACAGAAGCCTCGCCGTGGCGGTTACGCGCCCCGCGATCGTCTCGGCGAGTGCCACCGGCTCCGCGAACTGCCGCCAGGGCCGCCCCAGAGCGAGTACGATATCAGGCACGGGGCGCCTCCTTTCGACAACAGTCGAAACCGGACCGAACCCACAGATTGGTCCGTCCTACTTGGCTGGCAGCGTGCGGGCGAACCGCACACTCCGATCTACCCACGCCTTCAGATCGGCATCCGTCCGCAGCCCGGTAGCCGCAACGTACACGTAGCCGATGAGCGCGCGGCCGGTGAAGTCCATCTTCCTGGCGTGTGGCCGCGTCAACGATTCTTGGTGAGCATCTGGCCCCACTCGCACCATGAGCTCGTCGCCGACGATCCCGCACGACATGTTACCGTCGATCAGGAAGCTGAGGCCGCCGAACATCCGCTTCTCCGACACGCCGTGGCGCCGGTTCAGCGCTTTCCGAACACGCTCGGCGAGCCTCTCGTCGTAGGCCATGACGCTACAGCTCGAGTCGCATCTCCCGCCACTCGACCCCCCCGTGGGTCGCCGCCGACGGTCCACTATCGACGAAGCCGAACTTCTCGTAGAACGGGCGCAATGATTCCTTGCAGAGGAGCAGGATGGCCGACTGGCCCCGCTCGCGAGCCTCGTTCACGAACGCCTCCAGGAGCTGGCGCGAGATGCCTCGCCCCTGACGGTCTGGCCGAACGGCGAGCGACAGTACCACGAGCGACCGGCCCGCGGGGTCGTGACCAACCAGGTCCTTGAACTCTTCCTTCGCCAGATCCGGTTCGTTCGTCGCACCACTGTTGATGAAGCCTGCGACCCGCCCGTCCTCGTCGGCGACGAGAAACCCCTCGGGATATTGCTCCTGGCGTCGCTTAATCTTGGCCTCGGTCGCCGCTTCGCGTGGCGGGAAGCACCGGATCTCGACCGCGTGGCATACCGCCGGGTCGTCCGGTTTGACGCGCCGGATTCGTATCGTGCTCACGTCCGTCTGCGAATCGGCACGAACGTCACGGCCGAGACTCGCTGATCTCCAACAGGTGTCCGTCAGGATCGCGGAAGAAGCAGCGAATCTCCGCACCCCAGTCGTGCGGCGGCGTCAAGAACTCCGCACCGCGCTCCCGTAGCGTCTCGTACGCCGATTGACAACTCGGCACGCGAATCGTCATGGCGTGACTCACCGCGTCACGATCGACCGGTGGGCCGAACGTGACGTGCGGCTTGTCCGACGTCGGTCCTCCTCCGGTCACGAGTAGCAACCATGACCCCTGGAATTGCAGGACGCACGACGTGCCGCCGTACTCGCGGACTACGGCCGCGCCAAGGACGTCGCTGTAGAACTCGCGGGCACGTGTCATGTCGCTCACGACGAGAATGTGGGTCAGCTCGACGCCGTCTCCAGGGAACGGCTCAGTCATGGGCTCCTCGCATCGTCATACGGTTGGACGCTCTCGCTCGCGTCAGATCCATCGATCGTTTTCGGCGGTCAAGGCGCCGCCGGTCCCACCTGTATTCACGACGTCGCGCGGTTCGACCAGCAGCACATGGCACTCCTGGGCGGCGACCGGCCGGTGCTCGGTTCCACGGGGCACGACGAACATCTCACCAGCCGAGAGATCCACGTGCCCGTCGCGCAGCTCGATGGTCATCGATCCGTCGAGCACGATGAACGCCTCATCGGTGTCGGTGTGGTCGTGCCACACGAACTCGCCCTCGATCTTGACCACCTTGAACTGGTAGTCGTTCAGTTCGGCGATGACCTTGGGCGACCAGCGATCGGAGATCCGTGCGAGCTTGTCGGCGAAATTGATCGGTGTGTACGACATGGTGTCCGGTTCATCCTGGCGATCGGCCGTCCAGCCGCAGCAGGTCTGCCTCGGCCGCCACGTGGCCAAGCCGCGCCCAGTGCCCGTCGGCCACGATGTCCTCGAGCAGCTGTCGGGCGGCCTCGCCGTCGCCGTCGACGAGATGCCAGGCGGCCACGCCGTAGGCCAGCGTCGGCCATTGCTCGCCGCCTCGAGCTCCGTCGAGCAACTGCGTGGCCGACAGATCGCCCCGATAGTAGCGCAGGATCGTCCAGTAGTGCGCGTTGTCATCGGGCACGATGGGACTGCCCACGTATCGGGGCGACGGCCCGTCGAGGTCGACCGAATCGATCCGGTCCGGCAGCGTCCGTAGCAGCTGGCGCACCGCGTCTCGGCGACCGGCCCGCCCGAGCGCCCGCGCGTGCCACGACGTCAGCGCCACGCGGCTCGCCGGATCAGCGGCGACGAGGGCACACTGCCGGGGGTCACCGACCACGACCGCTCCATCGATGTGACCGGTGGGCGTCTCGGCCAGAGAGAGACAGCGCCCATACTCCCCCGCCGCCTCATCCCATCGTCCCAGCAAGTAGAGCGTCAGGCCCCGCAGGTAAGCCGTGTTGAAGCCTGTCGGGTCGAGCGTCTTCGCGCGGTCGAGATCCTCGAGGGCGGAATCGAGCGACCGGAGCCGAATCAATCGATGAGCCCGGCACAGCGGCAGCCGGTAGTCGTCCGGGCTGCGCTGCATGGCGCGCCCGTACAGCTCCACTGCTTCGCCGTATCGCCACACAGCTTCGCGCGCCCGTGCCGCCGCCACCATCGCCTCGACGTCATCCGGCCGGGCCGCGAGGACGTCGTCGGCAGCCGCAAGCGCCGCAGCTTCCGCCGGTGCAGGATCACGCGCGCGGAGCGGCCGGCCGGTCCACGAGACGAGATCCACCGGGGTCGTTCGACTCACAGGTCAGACTATCGCAGAATACGGACATCCTGGGGATGCGCCATGTGCCGAAACATCAAGACCCTCTTCAATTTTGACCCGCCCGCCACCGAGGAGGAGGTCCGCGCCTCGGCGGTACAGTTCGTCAGGAAGCTCAGCGGATTCACGAAACCGTCACAGGCGAACGCGGTCGCGTTCGAGCAAGCCATCGACGATGTGTCGGACGTTGCGCGTCGGCTGATCGATTCGTTGGTGACCGCGGCGCCACCTCGCGATCGTGAGACCGAGATCGACAAGGCCAGAATCCGAGCCGTGCAACGCTTCGGCGTGAGGCGTTGACCTCCTCGGCCCCACCTGAAGTCGAGCCGTCCGCCCGCGACGGGCAAGCGACTAAAGTCCACCCGAAACGTCCACGAACGTCCCGGTACTGAAGGAGGCCTCGTCCGAGAGGAGCCACAGAATGGCGCGTGCGACTTCATGCGCTTGGCCGCCGCGCTGCATCGGCACCCGAGCCTTGAGCCGATCGACCCGGCCAGGATCGCCAGCAGCGGCGTGAATGTCGGTATAGATGAGGGCCGGTCTGACTGCGTTTACACGAATCCCCTCAGCCGCCACCTCCCGGGCCAGTCCGACGGTGAGCGAGTCGATCGCACCCTTCGACGCGGCATAGTCGACATACTCGTTCGGGCTGCCCAGCACGGCCGCCCGCGACGAGACGTTCACGATGCCACCACCGGGGCCACCGCGAGCCGTCGACATGTGCCGCACAGCCTCACGTGCGCACAGGAGGGCCCCGAGCACGTTCGCCTCGATGACGCGCCGCAGGCGATCGGCATCCATCTCGGCGAGCGGCATTTGGGTCTCGAGCACGCCGGCGTTGTTCACGAGCGCCGTCACCGGACCGAGCTCGGACCGAGCCGTCTCGAAGAGCCGCACGACGTCAGCCTCACGAGTCACGTCGACCGGCACGGCGATGGCCGCGCCGCCACGTCGCACTCCGTCCTCGACGACCCGATGCGCTGCATCACGCTCGGTCAGGTAGCTGACGCACACGGCGTAGCCGCGCTCGACGGCCAGGCGAGCCGTGGCGGCCCCGATGCCCCGTGACCCGCCCGTGATGACGACAACGTGCTTCACGTCGGCACGTGATGGGTCTGCCGTGGTCATCCCGATCTCACGACCTGGGCGTCGGGGGCGGCAGTCGTGGGATCGACTCCGTCGACGAGCAGGAACCTCGACTCGGACGACGCCCAGCGGAACTTCGCGACGGTCTGGTACTCATCCGATTGATAGAAGCGATCGACCGCCTCGCGCGTCGGAAACTCGAGCACGACGAGCCGGTCGGCGAACGCCGCGCCCTCGACGGCGTCGACCGAACCGCCGCGCACCAGAAACTTTCCCCCATGTTTCGCAATCAGGCGCGGGGTCTCGGCCGTGTACTTGCTGTACGTCTCAGGGTCGTCGACCCGCACCATGCAAATCAGATAGACGCTCATCGCAGTCCCTCGCAACGGCGTGTGGCCGTCAACTACCGTCGGATGCGTTCGCGGGTTCGCCGAGCCTGCGCACATGACCCTCGGGGCGGTCGCTAGCCGGATCCCGGTTGTACACCTCGGAGCCGCCGAGCGGGATGCTGAGACTCCGCCACGCAGATCCACGACGGGCCTTGGCCAGATAGACGATCTGGCCGACATGATAGGCAAGGTGACCCAGGGCCCGATGCAGCGCCTCGTGGACACGAAACGCTTCGCCCCGAATCATCACGGTCGCGCGCAGGTCCTGCTCCGTCAGGGTCGAGAGCGAGGTGAGCAAGACTCGCCATCCGTGCTCCCAGGCCTCGATGACCTCCCGTCTCGCGATCGATCGCGCGACGAACTCCTCGTCGCGAGCGCGCCACGGCTTCTCGCCATCCGTCGTCAGGAAATCGGTAAAACGCGAGGACAGGTTGCCGGAGATGTGCCGTGCGAGCATAGCCACGGACAAGCCACCCAGTGGACCGGGCTCGACGAGCTCGTCGTCCTCCAGCTGCTCCATGGCCCGCTCGCCCAGTGCCTTGTATCGGCGGCACTCAGCAGCGATCGAGTCCACGATGCCGGTCATGCAGGCGAGCCTCAGTCGACGATCGCCTGGTAGATCAGCGCACGCAGTTTGCCGTGGTCATCGAGGCCGCGCGCCGGAATGAGCTGGGTGAGATAGACGACGACCAGCTCCTCGGCCGGGTCGACCCAGTAGGTCGAGTGGTAGGCGCCGCCCCATCCGAACTCCCCCACCGAGCCGGGCACGCCGCGAGCACCAAGATCCTCGACGACAGAGAAGCCCAGTCCGAACCCCTGGCCCCGACGAAACGCAAGCCCATCCAGATGGTCGGTCGTCATCAGCTCGACTGTCTTGCGGCTCAGCACGCGCTGGCCGTCCAGCACACCGCCGTTGAGGAGCATCTGCAGGAACCGCCCGTAGTCGCGCGCCGTCGACAGCAGCCCGGCGCCGGCCGAGAAGCTACGACGAGGCCCCTCGAGGTAGGCTCCCTGCCCGACCATATGGCCGGGGGTCGGAGCGCGCTCGACGGTGCCGGCGGGCGTCGCGGAATAGACCGTCGCCACGCGGTCTCGATTCGCCTCCGGGGGGTAGAAGTGCGTGTCCACCATACCCAGCGGATCGAGGACACGCGCGCGAAGAAACTCGTCGAGAGACTGGCCGGATACGCGTTCGACGAGCGCCCCGAGGATGTCGGTCGAGTAGCCATACACGAACCGATCCCCAGGCTGCGCATCGAAGGGGAGGGCTGCGATCCGGGCCACACTCGCCCCGATGGGCTCGTCGCGGTCGGCGAAGTACCAGCCTTGTAGACCGGCCTCGGCCCAGCGGTCGCTTGCCAGTCCGCCGCCGTAGCTGACGCCCGATGTGTGCGTCAAGAGATCGCGGACCGTGATCGGACGCTTCGCCTCGACCACCTCATACCCACCCGCGTCCGTGGGCACCGCCACGCTGGTGTGCAGGAACTCCGGAAGATGCTTGCCCACGGGATCCGTCAGCAACAGGCTCCCCTCCTCGAGAAGGGTCATCGCCCCGACGCTCACGATCGCCTTGGTCTGTGACGCGATACGAAACAGTGCGTCCGGGCGCATGGGCGACGCCGACTCACGATCCCGCTGCCCGAACGCTTCCAGGTATGCCACCTGCCCGCGTCGCGTCACGAGCAGCACAGCGCCGGGAAGCTGGTTCTTATCGACGTAGCCCTGGAGTGTGTCGGTGAGGCGCTGGAGCCGGGTCGACGACATCCCGACGTGCTCCGGCCGCGCACGCGGTAGCTCCTGGGCCACGGACGGGATCGCCGTGGCGAGAACGAGCATCACGAGAGGCGCAAGACGCCTCACCCTCGACCATCCATGCTTCATGTTGTCCCTCCGAACGCCGAATGCTACCACGATGCGCAGCACGGCCATGCCACTCGCCAGTGTGCTGCGCGCGGCATGACTGTCTGCAGCGCGGCCCGGCACGCGTCCTTCACGATCGCCAATTCCGGTCGACCGGTCACACGAGATCGACGCGGCCCCGAGGCGTCTCGATGGAGGCCATCAGGGTCGGCCTGGGTCCTTCGACGACCGGCAGCCTCAGATCGAGGTGTGCCATCCATCGACGCACCCTCTCGACATCCGGATGCTTGGCGCGAAGGTCGATGAGCTGGCAACCCGGCGCCGCCGTGCCGGCCGGGCTCGCCGTGGCTCTCCAATCAATCAGGAACGGCACGACTCCGCCCGCCCGAGCTGCGAACGGATCGGTCAGGAGCCACTCCAGCACCGTGCCGTCGGGCGCGGTCCGGCTGCCGCCGCGCACGTCGCCGAGGTCGAGCCCGTGTTGCGCCGAAGCCTCGACGACCGACTCCAGGCTCGTTGCGCGCGCAGCCCAGGTGACCAGCTTCGGTCCGTCGAGGTGGTCGATGCCAAAGAGGGTCGGCGACTCGGTGCCGGGGCGGCCAGGATCCGGCCCAACGATCTCCAGGTAAGTTGCACGGCCGAGCGCCAGCAGCGCGTTCCGAGTGCCCCATGCGGGATGACGGCCGCCGGGCGTCGGAAGGACGCCGAGCAGGCGTCCGATGTGATCGACTCCGGCATCGAGTTCCGGCACGGCCACCACCAGGTGATCGACGCGCAACAACCAGCTCGATTCGTTCATGGCGATGCCGATCAGGCGTCGGTCCACTCGGCATCGGGTCGGCCGAGCCACCTCCAGGCGATGTAGTCCACCAGCGGTGGTTCCTGGCCCAGTTCGCCTAGCCTGGCGGTCACCTGTCCCCGATGGTGCGTGGAGTGGCTCGTCACCTGGAATAGCGTGTCGCCGAGGCTGGGTGTCTCGAGCTCGCGGCCCGCGCGCCGCTCGAACTCCGCGAGCCAAGGGAGCGGCACCGGCTCGGCGAGTCGAGACGAGTCCAACTCGCCCAGGTATCGCGTGACCTCGGCGTAGTAGGGGCGAGCCCACGCCTGCAGGGCGGCGAGCGTGGGGAACTCGGCAGCCTCCGGGATCGACAGCGCCTCATCTGTCCATACCTGGAGAAACGCTCGCTGGACGACGTGGAGGTGCACCAGCAGTTCGCGAAGCCGCGTGTCGTCGCTTGGCACGCCGATCTGCCAGACCTTCGCGTCCGCCCACTCCATGTGGCGATAGAGCTCGCCGAGCATCGGGAGAGAGAACGCCGATTCTGTTTCAGTCATGTCACTGTCTTCTCCCACGCCCGGACGCTCGCACCGGGCGTCAGAAGCGCTCGGGCCGCGGGATGGGGTCTATGAAGATGAAGCTGGGCGACTCTTCACGCCGCCCCTGGATGTAACAGTCGTATCCCTCACGGTGGAGGTGAGCGCGTGACTGCTCGTCAACGGTCAGCGCAACCGACACGCACGCACCGGCGCCCAGTGCCACTCCGCGCAGCACGTCGAGTGCCTCCTTCGAGTCACCCTCCGCTCGCAGCTCCGAGACGATCCCGTTCGCAAACGTGACGTACAGATCCATCGCCACGCCATCGCGCTCGAGATCCCAAACCTCCGGCCGGACCGACGAGGCCTCCATCGGATATTCCCCATCGATCATTTCGACGCGAAGCTTCATGCTCGAAAGGGTTTCATGACCGTGAGGAGGTCATCGGTGCCCGCGCGTACGGGGCGCGCCGGCAGTGATTCCTGGCACGGCGATCCCTCAGAGGCTCGCCTGCAGTCGCTTCATCTCGGGTCCTGTCAGTCCACGGTCGCCCAGCAGTCGATCTCGACACGGGCACCCGCGGCGAGGCCCGAGCCGGCGAACGCGCTGCGCGCCGGAAAGTGGTCGTCGAAGAAGGTCACATAGACCTCGTTCATGGCCGGCCACTCGGCGATGTCAGCCATCATGACCAGGCACTTCACGACCCGGTCCATGGACGAGCCGTTGACCTCCAGCACGGCCGTGATGTTCTCCATCGTCTGCCGGGTCTCGGGCTGAATGCCGCCTGGCGCCAGACCCCGACCCTCAGGACGAGTGCCGATCTGGCCGGACAGGTAGAGCATGTTGCCGACCCGGACCGCTTCCGAGAATGGCAGGCCGGCCGCGCGTGCGGCGTCGGACCGCAGGTATTCCACGTCCACCTGGGCGGAGGCTCTGTTGGGTGTCAGGCCGATCGCCAAGACACCGAGGAGAAGAAGAGCCATGGGGCTCATGCGACGCGAACACAGTAAGGGCACGATAGCCTCCTTGAGTGGAAGAACGAGCACATACGCGACAGCCGCGAGCATTACGCGACAACCGCGATCATTCCGAGCCGAACGACTCGTTGATCTCATTGAACGGTACGGCCCGGTCGAGGCCAGCGAAGCTACCCCGGGTGGCGATCTCCGCGGCCGCCTCGAAGAAGCCTGCCCAGGCAATCCGTGCCAGTGCGCCGCCCACGCTGATACGGCGGACGCCCATGTCGGCGAGCTCGGCGACGGTCGTGAAGTCGCTGCCCACGAGAACGTGGACGGGCCGCGGGGACACGGCGGCGACGACCGCCGCGATCTCGCCACGGTCTCGCAGTGCAGGCGCGTACAGGCAATCGGCGCCGGCTTCGGCATAGGCCGTCAGGCGGCGAATCGTCTCAGCCAGATCAGGTCGACCGACGATGAAGCCCTCGGATCGCCCGGTGAGCACGACGTCGGAGCCACACTCGTCGATCGCACGCCGGGCCGCCCGGACACGATCGACGGCCAGCTGAAAGTCGAACAGCGGACGCGACGCGTCGCCGGTCGAGTCCTCGATGGAGAGTCCGGCAACGCCAGTCGACGCCGCCCGCGCGACGTGGTCACCGACCGTCTCGGGCTCGATCGCGAAGCCCCCTTCGAAATCGGCGTTGACGGGCACATCGACGCCGTGAGCGAGCGCCTGGATGTGCGCCAGACCTCCTCCAACGACACGCCGTTGTCGGGTCGCCCGAGCGACCAGGCGAACCCGGAGCTGGTGGTGGCCAACGCGGGAAACCCGAGCCGCTCGAGCGTGCGGGCGCTGCCGAGGTCCCACGGGTTGGGGATCACGAAACAGCCGGACTCGTGGAGCCGACGGAACGCTCGATAGCGGAGGGGCGTATCGCTCGAATGTGTCACGCCTGATCCTGGCGGCCCGATCGTACACCAGTCTCGGATCCAGGCCAGGGTGTCAGCCGTGGCCACCAGCGTCCGACAGCTGCCCGATACACCGCGTACGATTCGCCGAACTGCCGTCGAAGCGTCTGCTCCTCATAGGCGATCACGAAGAGATGGAACACCGCCCATACCGCGCCGCCGTACGCGACCAACGTCCGGCTGCCGAGCATCAGACCCTCTCCGAGCACGATCCCGACCACGGCGAGGTACATTGGGTTCCGGACGTGCCGGTAGAGCCCCGACGCGACCAGACGCTCCGTCGGCGCGATCGGCGCCGGCGTCCCACGGCCCTCGAGGACGAAGCGCGCCACGCACTCGACCAGGCCGACCAGACCCAGGACGACAAGCAGGCCGCCCACGAGGCGCTCGCCCGGGACCCCGACGAGTTGGTCCTCTATACGCCACCCGGTGAGCGCGTACGGAATCCATCCCGCCACCGTCCCGGGCGCCAGGACGAAGAAGATAGCCGCCTTGAGGATCAGGCCAGTTCGAGAGGCCATCGGTGGTGGTGATTGGTGGTTGGTGGTTGGTGGTTGGTGATTAGTGATTGTGATTGGTGGTTGGTGATTGGTGGCTGGCCCGGAGCCCAGCGCCGGGCGCTCGTCTCAGAACGGCTCCCCCCGACGCACGGCTTGCCAGCCCTTCGCGACGCGCTCGGTCGGTAGCCACGAGACCGGGATCCGCGGCGCCTCTGCCTCGGCCGCCGATTCGAAGGTCCACTTCTCCATCGACCCGTAGTAGCCGGACGCTCCGTCGAGCGATCGCAGCTCGCCCTCGCCATTGGCGGCTGCGGCCTCGGGTAGGCGCAATGGAATCACGTCGTCGAAGAACATGACGGCCAGGTCGCGTGAGCGTGAGACCTCGTGCCCGACGCCCGGCTCTTCCACCAGGGCCCAGAGCGCCCCGGCGCGACGATTGACCGAGAAGATCCCGCGAATGATGTCGTTGCGGAACGCTAGATCGGTCTCGCCCACGAACAGCAAGCCGGGCACTTGCTGGGCTGCCTGGGGAGCGAGCGCGGTGTAGTAGATTCCGCCCTTGTTCAGGATGAATGCGATCGTCCGCTCGGGCTTCCAGACGGCCATCTCGTAACTGACCTGCCCGCCCGCCGACATGCCCCACGACACCCACGGCGCCTCGGCCAACTCGGGATGTCCCGACCGATCGGCCAGAGTGGCCAGGGCGTCCAGCACCGCCTGCCCGCTTCCCCTGCTCACCCCGACGTAGTGCTCGATGAACATCTGGTCGTGTCGCTTGTCAGTGAAGCGGCACGCCAGGATGGCGAACCCGTGACGCGTCGCGAACTCCTGCCAGAACGGCTCGTCCGCCATCGGTCGACCGTCCCCGTTCGATCCGGGCACGAGCAGGGCGACGCCACGCAGTGTCCCGGCGTCGTCTGGATGCCAGAGACGAAATTCAGCCACGTCGTAGTTGGCGCCCGGCGGCACCGTGTAGTCGAACGTCGCTGCCACGACCACCCGCGGGGTCGGGAGCAGCGCCAGCGCGCAGATGGCGAGACGTCTAGTTGCTCGCGTGAATCCGGATCGTGTCATGTCAGGAGCCTCCGGAATTGGCCGTTGGTCGTGACTGGTCGTCGATCTGTAGCAGGCGCCCATGCTCCGCGATCATCCGCCGTATTTCGGTGTCGTCGCCGGTCAGCTCCCAGCGCGCGAGCGACACGGGAATCACGCCGACGGCAGTGAACTCGTCCATGAAGCGCTTGATCGTGAACTGGTCGCCGAGTTGCCGCGCCCGCTCGGCCATCAGCCTCTCGATCTCGATCTTCCCGATCAGGTAGCTGGTCCCGTAGCCTGGCTGCGAGAGATAGAGGTGCTGTTCACCCCAGACCGTTCCGCTGTCGGGCGGCATCCAACCGCGCGGCGTCCACTCGGCAGCGAACTGGGTGGCCTGATCGATCGTGTACTCCAGGCCGTGCATCCGGAGGCCGCCAATTGCCCGAGCGGCGCGCTGGGCAAGCATGATGTAGATGAGCTCCCGCGATCGCGGACTCGCGTCGAACAGCCCGGCGTGCATGAGCCACTCCTCCACACCGGTCGCCAGACCCTCCGACCTGGCGTCGAAGATGTTGGACAGCGATGGCACGCGACGGATCGAGCTCGCGTGCGGCTCCTCGACCATGCGCGCCAGCTCGGTCCAGTGATAGCTGTGCGTCCGCATGGCCAACGGATCGCGGTACGACACCTCGCCGAAGAAGCCACGCAGTCCGTCAGACCCTGGCGGATCGAACTGCCCGATCTTGGCGCGGAGGGCGGGGTCCATGTAGTCGCGGACCGAAATAATCTCCTGTTCCTCGAGGAACGTGACCAACCGGGTCACCGAGTCGTTGAACAGGCGGTCGTACTCGTCAGCGCTCGCCACCAGTGTCAACGGCGGCAGGTTTCGGTTCCTGTGCTCCTCGAGCTTCAAGGCGGCATGCGCGCGGGCCAGCTCGTGTCGCATGAGCGTCACCTCCTCGTCCCAGGTGTAGGGCACGAGGTGGACGTTCCGCAGGTACCACGTGTAGTTCTCCTTGCCGACGCCGGACGTTCCGGTCTTCGACGGAAGCTCCGACTCGAGCCACTCGACGAATTCGTCTGTCGCCCGACGTGCCTGATCGATCGCGTCGTCCAGCGCCTCGTTCGTCCCGGCGACGCCCGTGGCCAGCGATCCGAGGTCGCGGCTCTGCCCCGCCATGGCCCGGACGCCGCCCAGCCACAGGTCGCGTGCTTCCTCGACGAGATTGGCCCGCGCCCGCTCGAGAATCGTGGGTATGGCCCCGAGCCTGACGGCCAGCTCGCTGGCGCTCTCTGGGCTCAGCGGATAGTCGTAGGTCCAGAGGTCGACCCACCCGTGAATGACCGGCCCCTCGTGCGCGGGCACGTCGCTCTGGGCCGGGAACACGGTGACGTAGAACGCCGGGTTGCGGGTCCATGGCCGGCGCACACGGTGGTCGAAGTCCAGGCCGTTCAACTCGGCACGGACGAGATGGTGGTCGATCTGCTGGCCGACCGGCCAGCCGCTCGCGTCGATGGCCGTCAACCGGGCGATGTAGTCCGCGAGCTCGGCGTGCTGGACCGTCATCGCCTCGGCCGAGTAGTCCGGAACTCCGTCCGCAACGGCCGGGGCCTCGAACGTGGCCACTCTCCGAACAGCGTCACGAGATCCTCGTAGCTCGTGCTACCGGGGTGGGTGACAGCATCCTCGGTCGGCGCGCGCCCACCACACGCAGCGCCGGCGCCACAGGACAGAACCAGCAGGAGCAGGAGTCGAGCAGAACCTGCCATGAGCAACCTCCAGAATTCCTACGTCGTTCAGCCTCTCGGTCAGTCCGGCAGGTTCAGCCCGTCAATGAACGACTCGGGCACGTCGGCGTTCTTCTTGGCCCCCAGGGCAAAGTAGTACAGCGGAGTGCCCTCGATGGAGAACCGATGCCGGTAGCGTTGGAGGTGGTAAAGATCGAGATATCTCGAAAAGATGAGTTCGCGAATGAGACGGGAGAATCCGGATTCGTCCGTCCGATCGAGGAATGTCTCCTTGATGTTGAACGCGACCCAGCCGCCGGACGTGATCAGGTTGAACGCCACCAGAAATGCCCGGGCGGGAATGTCGCCGAATCCGAGCGCGGCGACCGAGACGAGCGTATCGAGCGACCAGCCGGCGAACTCGTCTCGTTCGGCGTCGGTGAGATTGCAGAAATCACTCACGTAGTAGCCGTCGTAGACACCAGGCCGATCCCGCTCCGTCGCCTCTCTCGCTTCGGGAATGATGTCAACGCCGATCAGTCGCGAAACACCCTGCTTCTTCAACTCGTCGCCCACCATGCCATTGCCCGCACCGAGATCCAGCACCCGAAGCTCGTTGAGCTGCTGGTGAGACTGCGACACGGCGTACTTCAGAACATCGACGACGGTCGAAGGCGACTGACACTTGAGACGCTCGTAGACCACTTGCTCGTACAGGCCCGGGACCTTGAAGATCTCGTCGTATTCATGCAACCGAATCTTCCGAGTCCCCTCGTCGTCACGGAGATAAAAATACACTTCGTCCTGCGCCAGCTCCTTCACGTCGGCAGGAGGGAACTGGATCCGATGTCGAACTCCCAAACTGATGTCCTTTCTCGCACCGTCGAAGGGACGCAGCACAGTCATACCTGCGAACCACGGTGCGGCTGCCGCCAATGGGACGCGCCGGCGGCGGGGTCGGGGTGATGCGGGCGTCCTCGCCGATCTTATCAGGTCGGTGGGATCCGCCCGGAAGTCGGCTTCGCGGCAGCGCCGATATCCTCCGGCAGCTCGCCCAAGCACCCTCGGTCGTCCTTCACCGACGAGAGGTGCAGGGAGCCGAGCGAGAGTCCATCCCACTGGAGCACCGGCAGGATACGGTCCGGTGCGCCGGGCATCGGAGCCGGATCGGTCCCGACGCGTCGCGCGCCGAGACGCGTGTAGAACGTCTCGGCGCCCGGATCGGAGGCGACGCCCACGCGCCGGCACCCGATCCGCTGAGCCCGCTGGAGGGCGTGTCGCACAAGCCTCGAACGCTCACACGCATCACGTCGACGGTGGTCCCGACCCCAGGCAGTGCCCACGATGACCCTGCGTGTCGATCATCGGCGCGCCCGCCTGGAGCCGGACGTCTGTCACTTACGAGACGCCGAAATCGCTCACCACGACCTCGAGCCGGTGGTTGACCCGGATGCCGTATGAGCCATCGGTGTCGGCCGTCATGCCGCTCTTCGGCGTGGTGTGCACGGTCGTTCCGTTCACGACGTACTCGATCGAGTCAGCCATGACGCGCACCTCGAGGGCGTTGACGGACGTGCCGTCGGCGCCCGGCTTCTGGACGGCATCACTGGCCATCTTGGGGGCGACATCCTCGGTGGTCGCGTCGTCCGTGCGACGCTTGACGAGCCATGAGCCATCCTGTGCGACCAGGAAGTACAGGTAGTTCTGATCCGGACCGTCCAGAGCGCTCCCTCCGAGAACCAGCCCATAGTAGTTGTTGTGACCGCTCGGCTCCACGAGCTTGAACGTACCCTTGAGCGTGTAGGTCCCGCTCGCCGTGTTGGCGGGCTGCCAGTAGACGGCCGCCTGAGGATTCACGGCGTGGAGATCCGATCCCATCGACATGAACTTGATGTCACCGGCGGCATCTGGATCCGATGCGTTGGTGCTCTTGTCGGCACGCACCATCCAGCCCTCCGGGGCCTGGGCGAGGATCGGAGCGACGACGAGCATCGCGAGCGGAACGATGATAGCGAGGCGTTTCATAAAACAAACTCCTTTGAACGTTGGTTAGTCCAACTCATCGAGGTTGGAACGAGTGCAGCCGGCGAATTCCGCCGGCCCTCTACTGTACTCCTTGCCCGTCGGACGCGCTCCCCACGATCGCCTCGAGCCTGGCGATCTGCTCGGCGAGCTCGGCGGACAGCTCGTCGTAGCGATCGACCGCGTCCTGTCCGGGCCGCTGGTCGGCGGTGAGCAGATTCGAGTACAGGTACGAGAGCTGATCCACGAGGACGGGGCGGGAGTACCTGATCGGCTCGGTCACGAGAGCCGATCGGACCGCGGCGAGGCTGGCATCGCTCTCCTTTGCCTGTTCGACCTCCTCGAGCCTCACCACGGCGAGTCGGGCGTTGCTCAACGCGTCGCGGGCCGCGAGCGCCAGATCGACCTGGGCCGTCACGTCCGCCTCGGTCACCCACCCCTCGTCCACGACGCGTGGGTCCATCTTGGCCTCGAAGGAGACCGTCTGGCTCCAGCCACCCACGGTCAGGCGTGCCTGGTAGGTTCCGGGTGGTACCATCGGGCCGCGCCCGCCCGACTGTGACGAATTGGCGCTCCATGCGCCAGGATGTCGAAGGTTCCAGAGCACCCGGTGCATGCCGGGCGTCGTCGGCAGCGCCTCGGTTCCAACCGCTGCCAGCGGCCATTCGGGAAGACTCACGCTCCGAGGTTCAGGATTCGCGGCGGCGGCTTCTCGACTCGAGAACATTCGGACGAGGTCCCCCGTCGCGTCGAGAATCTCGAGGGTGACTTCACCGTCCGGCTGACTGGACAGGTAGTAGTCGATGTTTGCACCTGGCGCCGGGTATTGCGGCTCGTCCGGACCGGGCCCAGCACCGAAGCGCCGACGGGCGAAGAGCCGGTACGGATCCTTCACAGCAAACAGGTGCGCGTCGCTCGTCGCCACCGCCTCGGACACCTCGTGGAGTGGTGTGAGGTCGTACGCGATCCAGAAGCCGCGCCCCATCGTCGACACCACGAGGTCCTTGTCGACGATCTTGATGTCGGTCACCGGCGTCACCGGCAAGTTCTGCTGGAACGCCTGCCAGCTCCCACCGTCATCGAACGAGATGAACATCCCGAATTCCGTACCGGCGTAGAGCAGCCCTTCGCGATCGGGATCCTCGCGAACGACCCGGACCGGCTGATCGTCTGGGACGCCGTTGTCGCCGGTCGTGATCCGTGACCACGTCTGGCCGTAGTCCGTCGTGCGATAGGCATAGGGCTCGAAGTCGCCCAGCTGATACCTGAGAATCGACGCGTAGGCCTTGGACGGCTGGTGCGGCGAGACCTCGATGGTCTGCACGCGTCCGTAGGGCCCCAGACCCGGCGGCGTGACGTCAGTCCAGCTTGCGCCGTTGTCGCGCGTCACGTGGATCGGCCCGTCGTTGGAGCCGACCCAGATCACGCCACGCTCGTGCGGCGATTCCTGAATTTCGTAGATGACGCTGAAGTGCTCCTCGCCGGTGACATCGATCGTGATGGGCGTACCCGAGACGACCTGGGTCTCGGGCGTGAACGCCGTCAGGTCGGGCGAGATCGTCTGCCAGGTCCGTCCGCCATCCTCGGTCACGTGGACGAACTGGGACGTGTGATAGACGCGATCCGGATCGTGCGGCGAGACGTGAATCGGCGCAACGCGCTGGAACCGATACGCCAGGTCCTTGGGATTGTGGCCGTAGATGTTCCTGAAGCCCACGTAGTACTGCTGCTCCTGCCCGGTCCGGCGATTGTAGAGCCCGAACCGGCCTTTGCAGTTGGCGTACACGATGTCCGGGTCACCCGGCTTCGGAACCGCCGGACCCGTCTCGCACCCGCCATGGGCCTCCCAGAGCGACGTGTGGCCGCCCGGCATCGTTCGGGGCGGCAGGCTCGGTAGCGAGATCGTAGAGTTGTCCTGCTGGCCGGCATAGAGCCGATACGGAAACTCGTCACTCACGTCGACCTGGTACAGCTCGGCCGTCGGCTGGTTGTGCTGCGTGGACCAGGTCTCGCCGCCATCCAGCGTGACGTTGGCGCCGCCATCGTTCGACTGGATGAACACGTGGGGGCTATCAGGGTTGATCCACATGTCGTGATTGTCGCCGTGCGGTACCTGCTCGCGCGTCCAGCTCTTCCCGGCATCCTCCGACTTCCATTGCCCTTCCGCCATTCCCCACAAGACGTCCGGATCAGTCGGGTGCGCCTCGAGGTTGCAGTAATAGAACGACCGATTGCGAATCGGCTGAAAATCGGAGACCTGCGACCACCTCTCTCCGCGATCGTCCGATCGATAGACACCACCTTCGTCACCTGGCGCCTCGATCAGCACGTACACGCGGTCAGGATCGGCAGCCGAGACGGCCAGATCCGCCTTGCCGCGCAGGCCGGTGGGGAGGCCATCGGTCAGCGGCCTCCAGCTGTCGCCAGCATCCGCGCTCGTGTAGACGCCGCCTTCGAGACCGCCGCTGATGATGGTCCAGGGCTTCCGCTCGGTCTGCCACATGGTGGCGTAGATCTGATCGGGGTCGTCCGGGGCGAACTCGAGATCGACGGCGCCGGTCTCGTCCGACACGAACAGCACACGCTCCCAGTTGGCTCCACCATCCTCCGACCGGTAGACCCCACGCTCCGGATTCGAGGCGAACGGATTGCCGATGGCCGCCACGTAGACGAGATCCGGGTTCTCAGGGTGGATGAGGACTGCTCCGGTGTTTCCGGTGTTCTCGAGCCCCACGTGCGCCCACGTGTTCCCGGCGTCGGTGGATTTGTACACGCCCTTGCCGATGATCACGTTGCTTCGGAGTCCGTCGGAACCAGTCGACACGTACACGACGTCCGGGTCGGACTCGGCCACTCGGATGGCGCCGATCGACGGGGTCGCGAAGTAGCCGTCGGAGACGTTACGCCACGTCTGTCCGTAGTCGGTGGTCTTCCAGACGCCGCCCCCGGTCGCGCCCATGTAGAAGGTGGATGGTTGAGCCCGATGACCGGCCACCGCCGTGACGCGGCCTCCGCGTGACGGTCCGATCATGCGGTACTCGACGCCTCGGAAGAGATCAGGGGAGAACGTCGTCGACTCGGACGGCCCGCCCGTCTGAGCCCGCAACGCCCCGCCAAACCCGATGGCCAGGGCCGTGAGGGTCGCTAGTGTGGTCGCACCCGCCACGACGTTTCGCTGCTTCAGCATAATCGCTGCCTCCTCGACACTGCAGGCCGCGCCCCGCGCGGATCGGCTCGGGACGGCGGCCGACCATGCCACGGGTGCATCTGGGGCCGTGCGCGTGATGTTAGTTGGAGGACCGACGCGAACACAAGGCCGCCATGAGACGGCCTGGCGCGGTGGCGGGCGTGGCCTACTCCGGCGCGTGCGGCGCGGCGTGGGGCCTGCCCGCGAGGGCATCGCCGTCTTCCAGCGTCAGGTCGACCCTGAGCCACCACCGCGGCTGGTAGCGCATCCAGATCGGAACCTCGGCCAGCTCGCCGCTCGTGCCATAGATCACCTCGAAACGTCTCCTGGTGCCGGTCCTGCGGGAGCGCGTCTCGAACTTGGCATGAATGACATCGGGATAGGTACGCCGGCCGATGGCCCGTCGTGCATGGAATTTCGTGGAACGGACCGTGAGGTCGTGTAACCCGTCGCCGTAGACATACGTCAGCGGGGAGCGAGCGGTCGGCCGTGCGGGACGGCTACCGTCGGTCAGATCACGAACGGTATCGCGCAGGATCTCGCTCATGGCCGCCAGGAAACCGGAGCGGGCACCGGCGGGGCGTGCCGCAACACGCGCGTCGTCTGGATTCGACGCGCGGCGCATGAGCTCCAGGCCGATCTCGACGTCGTGAAAGGTCAGCGCCTCGGCGACGCCCAGCGTCGCGATCTCCGCCTCCGACGCATCGGCGCGGACCGTGGCCCTGATCGTCTTGAACACGGCCTCGGGCAACTGATCGACGCCGTCGGCGGTCACACCTGCCAGCGTGTCCTGGTCGTCGGCGGAAATCAGCCCGAGCATGGATCCGGTCGTGCCACGGACCTCCTCGGCCAGGTACCCCCAGCGGTTCAGCTTTCGGGGCGCGAACGCAGGATCCGAACCGATGAGCAACTCGTACGCTCGGGCGCCGTCAGCGCCCTGACGCCAGACGATGCGCCCGGCGCCGACTCGGTCGCTGCTGATCCAGAACAGCAGGGGCCGGATCGCTCCGGACATCCGGTAGCTCTGCACCAGAACGACCGCCAGGGACGCCCCCGGGCGGTCGGGGGAGCTCGGGTCGGTTCGGTCCCCGTCCGACGCCGTCGGGTACGCCGCACCGAGCAGGATGAGCCATGTACAGAGCAGCCGTCGAGGCATGTTCATCCTGTCGATGGCGTTGTTGGCAATTAATAAATTAGTTGTCCCGGCACGCAACGCGTGCCCAAACTCTGTCTGGCGCGCCTCCCGTCAGTCGGTCAGGAGGCCTTCGCCACGACGGGCACCGGTACTTCCAAATCAGGCATCGGCTGCGCAGCGAAGAAGCGCTGCAGCGGCTTGGCCAGCCACCGCGCCCACTGCGTGGAGCGCGCGACTCGAGCGCTGTCGGTTGCAATCCCGGTGTTCGCGTACATCTGACGATAGAGTTTCGAAACGAGCATGAAGGCCACGCGGGCCTTGAGCGAGCGCACGCAGCCGGACCGCTCCCAGACCTGACTCAGTGAGTAGAACTGGTCCCACACGCCCTGCGTCCGACGCCGGATCTCGTCCGCCGACATCGTGGGATGCGGCGTATAGACCTTGGGTCGGTTGGCCTGCGGAATCAGCCAGTGCCGCGTGATCGGGATCCCCGCAATGCGCGTCTCATCGTTGACGAGCTCCTGCTCCCAGTTCGCAAAGTCGATCGTGCCGGGGAACGGCGTGAGCATGACGAACTGGGCGAACGTCACACCCGCCCGTTGCGCGAGCTCGGCGGTCGCCTGGAAGGTCGATGGGCGATCACTCGGGAGTCCAAAGATGAACGAGCCCAGCACGTGGACGCCGGCGCTTCGAAAGCCGGAGAGCTTCTCGACGAGCTCTTCGCCGCTGGCGTTGAAATCCTTGTAGACGTCCTTGAGCCCTTCGGGCGTGACCGCCTCGACGCCGACGAGGGCGCCCTTGATCCGCGCTTTTCGCATGGCCTCGAGGAAGTCGGGGTCCTCCGCCGCTTCCATGGTGATCTGCGTGAAGAAGATCATGTCGTCCGGCAGCTGTGCCAGTCGCTCCATGAGTTCGAAGCGCTCGCTCCTCAGCGCCTCGAGCATGTGCAGCTGTGCCGGATCCTTCTTGCGGCCGGCCATCCTCAGGTCCTCGACCGTCACCGGATAGAAATTGTCATCGGCCAGTGCGATGAAGCGAAATCCCATCCGCCGCAGTTGCACGACCTCGTCGATCACGGCATCGGGCATGCGCTGCCGTGGCCGCTGGCCATCGGTTCGCCACACGGAGCAGAACGAGCAGTGCTTCGGGCAACCACGTACGGTCTGGACGGACGCCCACATGTACTTGTCGCGCGGCAACAGGTCCCAGCGCGCCTTCAAGAACTCGTCCGGCTCGACCTGGCCCGCCTCGTACACGCGCTGCGGCGATCCAGCCACGCAGTCATGGACCACCTGGCCCCAGGCGAGGTCGCCGTCGCCCTTCACGACCGCATGGGCACCGCCTTCCTCGTGCGCCTCGTCGGGATACAGCGTGGCGTGGATGCCGCCGTAGACGACGGTGGCGCCTCGCTCGCGGGCCAATCGACCGACCTCGTATCCACGAAGAGCATTGCCGGTGTGGATGCCGATGCCCACGACATCGCCCGATGCGATGATGCTCGGGTCGAGCGGCTCCAGCGTCTCGTCCGTAATATGTGGATCTCCGTAGGTGGTCGGCGTCGCCGCTGCCAGCACGTACAGCCACCGCGGGGTGATCACGGCAGTCCCGAAGGACACATGGCTCGGATTTATTAGATGAACGCGCAACTCAACTTCCTTTCCGGAAGAAAACAAACGACCAATCTATCACGCCCGCGTCAAAATGCTCGCGCAATCTTCTTCCCGACGCGCGAGAAGAAGTTGGCAGTGGCGAGACCGGCCTCCTTGGTCTTGCTTCCGATCGCCACGCCGGCGTCGGCGGCCCGCGACCACCTTCCGCGTCTGGGCGAGTCGTCGGCCGCCGGCGGCTGGAGCACCAGCATCGACGGCGACCCCGCGACCGACACCTCGCGCTCGAGGGGCAGCAGCTGGGCGAGCAGCGCCGCGCGCTCGCGCGAATCGAGCGAGACGGGCTCGTCTGACGGGCGGACCTCCGCTCCGGACGGACCGCGCGTCACCAACACAACGGCGTCGCTCGCCGGCACGAGCACAGGCGTGACCGTCACCGGCGGGCGTTCAGTGAGCACGGCTCCGGATAACCGATGTGTCTCTGACGAAGCGACGGCCACCGGGATCGACGCCGGCATCGAGGCCGGGACCTCGAACGGCGTGGTCATCGCGACATCGCCGAGCGCCGAGCGAATCGACGGTCCGATCCATCCGATCGATTCGAACGCCACGACCGGAGCCAGATTGCCCAGCATCATCACGACGATCGCCAGGCAGCCAACACCCGCAACCATGACCCCAGGCTCGACCGGCACGCTGATGTTGCGGCGACTATCGAGCAACCGAGCGACTCGGCGGGACAGCGTGGCCTGCGACAGCGACAGACCGGGCGCGAGTCCGGGTTGTGCTGATCGCGATGCGCCCGCCACCTTCGTGAGGCACACCGCGTAGTCACGCCGACGTCCGCCGCGGGCGAGCGTCCAATCGTCGCACGCCACCTCACGCTCGAGACTCAGACGTCGGCCGGCCACCCAGATCGCCGGGTGGAACCCCACGACAGCCTCGACCAACGCCTGGCAGAGACGCGCCCAGTCATCGAACCGCCGCACGTGCCCATGCTCGTGCAGGACGACCTGATCGAGTTCGTCGTCGCTGAGGGAGTCGGCGAGCCGCACCGGAATCGCAATGATCGGTCGTCCCAGACCGAGCACCGACGCGACCCGGATTCGTCGTGACAGGCGAAGCGATGCGACACGACCGTCGCCACGGACGGCACGCCAGCGAGAAAGACGCCCCTCGCGGTCGACCGGGAACGGCATACAGGAGCGCTTCGCGGCCATCAGCTCAAACACTCCCCGAACAACCGCGGCGAGTCGGACCAAGGCGAGGACGAGCCAGGCTGTGAACAGCAGCAGCACGAAGCCGAGCGGGGCGGCCGGCAGCACCAGCGGCGCGACTGCCGGCTGCGCGATGGCCTGCCCGGCGGCCTGAGCGGCGGTCTGAACGATCGCCGGGGACTCAGGGGCAGCCCCGGGCGCCGTCAGCCAGGGCATCGCCAGGACGACCCCGAGTGTGAGCCACCAGATGGCGTACCGCGTCGAGGCGCTTATCCTGGGGCTCAGACTGAACGCCAGACCGACGATGCCAACGAGCAGCAGACCTTGCCACAACCACGCGATGAACCACTCCATGTGTCCTACTCCGCGCGCTCGATCGCGTTTCTGAGCCGCTCGAGTTCCTCTGGCTCGACGTCGTCCTGCTCGAGGATCGTGAGCATGAGCAACTCGGGTGAATCGCCGAAGAACCGCTTCATCAAATGCTTGACCGCGCTTCGCCGGGCGCGGTCCCGACCGACGATCGGTGCATACACGAACGCGCGGCCTTCTTTCTCGTGCTGCACGTACCCCTTGCGCTCGAGGATGCGCATCAGCGTCAGGACCGTGTTGTAGGCGAGCCGCTCCCCGGGCAGCGCCTTGACCACATCGGCCACCGTCGCACGACCCATGACCCAGAGAACGTCCATGAGCCTCAGCTCCCCGTCGGTCAACGTCGTCGATTTCTTGCGTGCCATGTCGTCGTCCGTCCCCCTACCCTAGCCGATTCGCCACCAGTATGGGGCCCGACCGTTAGTCAGTCAACTAATAAATTAATATTTCGTCAGGCGCTCGACCCAATGCCGCCCTGCGGGACGGCCCGATTGGGCGTGTCCCGCCTTACCCGGCCCGACTGGCGAAATCGGGCGGTCGTGCCGATTCTATGGACGTAGGGCCGAGCCGTGGTACGCCGCACAGTTCAGCCGAGCGCACGAATTTGGCTCTCAAGACCTCTATGCCTGAAGCCTCCGACCACGATCAGCCGAGCATCGACCTTTCGGCTACCGCCGAAGCGCCGGATGCGAACGCGGCCTCTGTCCCTATCTGGAGCCCCGAACCGGTCGAATCCGGGCCCGCTCCGGCACCCGAGATCCCTCTCTGGACGCCCGCACAGACCAGCGAACCAGAGACGGCCGACGGACACCACGACGCGCCCACTCTCGAGTCGCCCGTGCCCGTGATTCAGGTCATCGAGGAGCCGGTGCCGCAGACGGTTCCGGCTATCGATGACGAGACGGCTCCACTCCTGCCCAGCGACCCAGCCGACGAGGCGGCGCCGGCAGGCCCATCGCCCGAGGTCGACGCCAAGATCGAAGAACTTGCCACGAATCTTCGTCAGCTCGTGCTCTCCGAACGCGATTCCGCAGGACGGCAGGCGTGGGCAGACGCCGCCGCCTGGGCCGAGCAGCATGTCACGACCGAGCTGACGCGCCTGAAGGCCGAAGCCGACGAGCGCGTGTCCCAGGAACTGTTCCGATTCCGTACGGAGATGGAACGAACCCGGGCAGAAGAGTCGGCCCGCGCCCAGCAGGCGCTCGACGCGACCGTGAACCAGCGCGTCGAGGAGGCATTGACGACCATGAGCGCCGACCAGACCCGAGCGCTTCACGAGCGGGAGATGGAGCTCGAGTCGAGCTGGGAGGCTCGTTTCGAATCGGCGCTGGACGACCGAGTCCGTGGGGCGGTCGAGATCGTGGCGGCCGAGCGCGTCGAGCGCGCGCTCGAGGAGGCGCGGGCCGCCCAGCAGGAGACCACCGAACGGATGCAGGCCCAGGTGGAGGCCGACGCGGCCGCAAGGATCCAGGCCGCGCTCGCCGACGGAGCGCGGGCGCAAGCCGCCGAGATCGCGAGGATGAAGGCTGAAGCCGAAGAGCTGCTGGCGCAGCGGTTCTACGGTGGACTGAAGTCAGCCGGTGCGCAGGAGGCGGTCACGAGTGTCGGCGAGCAGGGCGACGAGGCGGCAATGGCCGAGTGTATCGCCCAGGCTCGTCACGAGGAGCGGCAGGCCGTGCTGGTCGAGATCGACCGACTACGACGCGGCATGAGCCGACTCGACGATGCGCGCTCGCTGGGTGAGGTGCTCGATGCACTCGGCGCCGCGCTACGATCTGAGATATCACGCCTGGCCATCATCAAGGTCAGCGACATCGGCGCCTCGCTCTGGCAGGCCTACGGCTTCGATCCGGCGCTCGACCCGGCCGCAGTCGTGGAGGACGTGAACCAGCCGGGCGTCCTCAGCCGGGTGATCGAAAACGGCGTCCCATCGTTCGTTCACCCGCCGGAAGACGGCGCCGCGAACCGCGACATCCGGATCGCGACGCTGCCGCCGGATACCGTGGGGCTTGCGGTTCCCGTGCTCGTCGGTGGGCGACCCGTCGCCATCGCATACGCCGATGATGCCGGGATGACCGCCAGTGGGTCGACCACGTGGCCCGAAGTCGTTGGGGTGCTGGCGCGGCATGCGAGTCGATGCCTCGACGCCTTGAGCGCACTCATGAGCGCGACCGGCGCGGAGCCGGAACCGAGCTCCGAAGCCTTCGATCACCGTTACAACCTCGAGGAAAACGGCGGGCCGGCGACGAACGGCGACGGCCCCCTGGCCTCAGCCGACGAGTCCGCACGAATGGCGGAGCGCCGCGCCTCACCTCGCATGGGCTCGAAAGAGCTGCCGTGGCTTGGTCCGGTCGACATGCAACCGGGTCACGACGTGTCACTGGTCAACGTGTCAGACGGCGGCGCACTCGTGGAGGCGGGCTCACGCCTCGCTCCCGGGACGAGCGTGTTGCTGCAGTTCATCGGTCAGGAAGGGACGCGCGTCCGCGGCCAGGTGCTGCGCTGTGCGGTGTTCACACTCGCCGACGGCCGTTCCGTCACGTACCGGGGCGCCGTGAAGTTCTCAGAGCCGTTGAGCGAATTCTTCGAGCGGGCGGCCGGGGGCACGCGCGAGCTCGCTCGCGTCGAGGGTACGGTCGAGATCGATCCTCCCGTCGAGCTCGCGGAGTCTCCTGCCCTGACCGTGTGATCCCCATCTCGAGCGCCGTTTCCGCTGGTCAGCGCCAGCGCTCCACGTACCATGACTGACCGCCCGAACCGCGGCGCCGTGACGGCGGGCGGCCACCGACTAGAATACGCGTGGCTCGGGCCCGGTCCCGAGGAGGCGCCGACGCTCGTGTTCCTCCACGAGGGACTGGGCTGCCTCGAGCTGTGGCGCGACTTCCCGGCAGTGCTCGCTGACCGGACCGCTTGCGGCGCCCTCGTCTACAGCCGTTTGGGCTACGGCCGCTCCGACCCGCTCGACACGGCACGGACCGTCCGCTTCATGCACGACGAGGCACTCGTGACGCTGCCGGAACTCCTGACGACACTAGGCGTGCGCCGGCCGATTCTCGTCGGCCACAGCGACGGCGGATCGATCGCTCTCATCTATGCCGGCGCGGGCGCGGGGCCGGTCGAAGGCCTGATCCTCGAGGCCCCCCACGTGTTCGTCGAGGAGCTGTCGGGCCGGAGCATCGCCGAGGCCAGAACGGCCTTCGACACCACCGACCTGAGGGAGCGCCTCGAGCGGTACCACGGCGGCAACACCGACGGTGCCTTCCGGGGCTGGAACGACGTCTGGCTGTCTCCGAGCTTCCGCACCTGGAACATCGAGGAGTACGTCTCCGACGTGCGCGTGCCGATGCTCCTGATTCAGGGCGACGAGGACGAGTACGGGACGCGAGCCCAGGTCGAAACCATTGCCCGGCTCACGACCGGCCCCGTCGAGACGCGCCTGCTTCCAGGCTGCCGCCATGCGCCGCACCGCGACTGCCGCGCCGAAGTGCTCGACGCGATGGTTGATTTCGTAGGCGGTCAGATCCGCCCGACACATTGAGGTAACCTCGCCCATGGCCCACATGACCGAGTCGAGCGCCTCGAAAGGCCGACGCCTCGACATCCGGGCGGCGAAGGATCTCGACTTCGACGCCATCTGGAACATCTTCCAGGCGGTGGTGCGACGCGGTGACACGTATGCCTTCCCTCCCGACTCGACCGCAGACGACGCCCGCCGGCTCTGGATGTCGGTCGAAGTCGAGACGTTCGTCGCACTCCGGCACGGCCAGATCGTCGGCACCTACATCCTGAAGCCCAACCAGCCAGGCCTCGGGGCCCATGTCGCGAACGCGGGTTTCATGGTGGCGCAGGACCAGCACCGGCGCGGCATCGGCCGGGCGATGGCGGAGCACGCGATCGAGACCGCCAGGAGCCGAGGGTATCTCGCCATGCAGTTCAACCTCGTGGTGAGTACCAACACCGGCGCCATCGACCTGTGGCGGTCACTCGGCTTCTCGATCGTCGGGACGCTCCCGAAGGTCTTTCGCCACCGCGACGACGGCCTGGTCGACGCGCACGTGATGCACCGGTTCCTCGACTGAAACACGCCGCGGGTTGCACCCGACGATCGTCGCGGTCCTAGCGCTGGGCGACGTCCGGGACGACGCTGACAATCAGCGCGCGCCTCCGGGTTGCGAAGGTTGGAGAAATCGCTCCTGCCAGCGATCTGGCACTCGTTGGATCCACCGCTCGTCACACCAGCAATGACCCACCCGCCACCCTGCTGGACGAGCAAGGGGCCGCCAGAATCGCCACCGCACGTATTGCTGCCCATGCCGCTGAAGTTGGCGACAATGAAGTTGGCGTTGATGCTCGAGACCACCATGGTTCCAGCGTTCAACGCGATGTCGTCACTCATGCTGTTGTCCACACCGTAACCGGCGATGACTGCCTCCTCGCCTGGCGTGACGTCCCGACTCGTAAGGATCGGCACAGTCGGCTGCCCGAGCGGCGCGGCTGTCCGAATGACACCGACGTCGAGCGAGTCCTGGTCGTCGTCTCGGAAGCTCGCGACCGGGTGACTCGCAACCACGGCGACCGTTTGAGAGCCGGCAGTCACACTGGCCGCTACGACACCGGCCGTCAGGCAGTGAGCCGCAGTGAGCACGGCATCGGCACCAATGGCGGCACCGGAGCAGGAGGATTCACCCCCGCCCTCCGTCTCCCGCAACAGGATACTGACGACGGACGACCCGCCAGGCGAGCACGCTTGACCGTTGATGATCCTGAACGTCGTCCCGGATGTCGTCCCGATGGCTCCGCACACGTCGAGCGTGCCCGGGTTCGGTGAGGGAGTCGGTGCCGGCGCAGGAACCGGAGCGGGCGCAGGAACTGGCGCAGTGGTCGGGGTCGCGGCGGTGGGGCTCACGGAGTCGTTCCCGCCCCGGCAGCCGCTCACCACCAGCAGCACGACAAGCACGGCCCCGTAACGCACTGTTCCTGTCACTGCGGCGCCGCCTCAATACGGCCGGCGATGGCCGAGAAGATTATACACCGCGGGAATCCGCGGAACGGACGACTCCTACAGTCCGGAGTCGCATCGACCGAAACGACCTAGAAGAGCGCCGGCGAGGCCGGGCCTCCGTTGCGTTCGGTCCGGACGGTATGGGATACTGTCAAAAAGGAGTCATCGAGCCCGAGAACAGCCGTCCCGCCCCTCGTCGCGAACACCCGCTCCCTCCGCCAACCCCGGGAGCCGCCAAATCCTCGTTAGCTCGTATAGTATTTTGAATCAACGACAGCCTGAATCCGGATCTGCCAGCCGTCCGCGGCGTCGTCGGCCACGCCGCTCGAACCCGACAGCACCGGCGACCGCGAAGCCACGACGCGACGCGATGCCTCTGCTCGAACCGGTCGCCCACGATCCGACGCCAATTCCTTTTGACTCGCTGCCGATCCATCAGGCGCTGAAGGACGGCGTTGCGGATCGCGGCTTCGAGCAGACAACACCCATTCAGAGCGCCATCTTTCGGATCGTCCGCGAGGGCCACGACCTGATCGCGTGTGCCGAGACCGGCACCGGCAAGACGGCGGCGTTCCTGCTGCCGATCATGGACCGGCTGCTGGCTGCCGCCCCGCAGGGCGACGCGAACGCGTCCGTCGGGTGCACGCGAGGCCTCGTCCTGGCCCCGACCCGCGAGCTCGCCGTTCAGATCGACGACGACTTCCAGGGCTTCGGCTATCACACCGGGCTCACGAGCGTGGCGGTATATGGCGGCGTCCCGATGGATCCGCAGGAGCGCGCGCTGCGCGCCGGGGCCGATCTCGTGATCGCGACACCCGGACGCCTCATGGATCACATGCGCAGCGGGGTCACGAACTTCGAGCGCCTCGAGGTCCTCATTCTGGACGAGGCGGACCGGATGCTGGACATGGGCTTCTGGCCCGACGTCCAGCGCATCGTATCCGGGCTCCCGGCCTCGCAGGCGCCGGGCGCCCCAGCCGACAAGGCGCGGCAGACGCTGATGCTGTCGGCCACGATGCCGGACGAGGTCATGGGCCTTGTGCACCAGATCATGTGCGATCCGAGCTTCATCCAGGTCGGGTCGCGTGGAGCACCTGCCACGACCATCACGCACAGCGCCGAGCTCGTGCCGACCGCGAAGAAGAGCGAGTGGCTCGCGCGCTTCCTGCGTCAGGCTCGCGGGCGCTCGCTGGTCTTCGTCCGAACGAAGATCGGTGCCGAGCGACTCGCGCGACGGCTGGCCAGTTCCGGCATCCGGGCGGCATCATTGCATGCGGACCGATCGCAGGCCCAGCGCACCGCGGCCGTCGAGGGATTCCGCGCAGGCCGTCATCGCGTCCTGGTGGCGACCGACATCGCGGCGCGCGGTCTGGACATCGACGCCATCGAGCACGTCGTCAACTTCGAGGTACCCACGTCGACCGAGACCTACGTACACCGGGTCGGCCGAACTGGTCGAGCCGAGTCCGTTGGCCACGCCTTGACACTCGCCGCGCCCGAGGAACGCCGAGCGCTCGAAACGATCGAGCGCTCGTTCGACCTCCGGCTCCGGGGCCAACTCGCCGCCACGGCCCCCTGACGCGGCCTCGGGCTTCAGCCTGTCGGCCCAGAGCCAACGAGCTGGAACCGAAAGCCAGAGAACGGCGCGCCGCTACGAGCGGCGTCCCGCGATCCACCCCTCATACAACTCCGGACGGCGGTGCCGAAGAAAGAGCCGCCGTGCGCTCGATTGCGGTACGGCGTCTCGGTCGAGCTCGGCGTGCAGCACAGCGGATTCACCAGCCGGTGCGCGAGCCACCACGCGTCCGTCTGGCGCGGTCACGAACGACTCACCCGCGAACGCCAGACACTCCTCTTGCCCCACGCGATTGCACAGCGCCACGAAGTATCCGTTCTGAAACGCAGCAGCCTGCATCTCGGCCTCGAACAGGCCCTCGGGCCACTCCCCCACCGCGCCGGCCTGCGGAACGACGACGAGTTCTGCGCCCCCGATCGCCAGGGCCCGCATGTACTCCGGAAAATGACGGTCGTAGCAGATCGCAACGCCCACGAGACCGACTCTCGTCTGGTAGACCGGTGCACCAGTGTCCCCTGGCGCGTAATAGCCCTGCTCGTGGAAGCAGCTGTACTCGGTGATGTGCACCATCCGGGTCCGACCCAGCAGCGTGCCATCGGCATCGATCACTGGCGAGCAATCGTAGGCCCGGTCGCCGTCACGCTCGTATAGGTTCAGGACGACGACGACGCCGAACTCACGCGCCTTGGCCGCGAATGCGTCCGTGATCGTCCCCGGCACAGGCTCGGCCAGTCCGAGCGGGTCGGTCGCGGCCGGCCGTTGCGGGTAGAACGGCTCGAAGGCCAGTTCGGCATAACACACCAGCTCGGCGCCATCCCGCGCCGCCTCCTCCAGCGCGCGGAGCCCGTGCGCAAGGTTCTGCGACTTGTCCGGACCAGCCGGCTGCTGAACGAGGGCGATGTGCATGATGGAGGATACTCGCGTCCCGGTCTCGCGAACCAGGTCGCCAGGATTCGCCTCGGGCACCGTGGATCACGACCCGTCGCGCAGGGGCACGCGGTCGCTCTCGTAGACTATCCGCCCCCCGACCACGGTGAGCACCACCTGAATGTCCTCGAGCGCCTCGTCGCTGCCCGTCAAGACGTCGTCGGAGAGCACGACGAGGTCGGCTAGCTTCCCACGCTCGATCGACCCCTTCTGTTCCTCCTCGAACGTCAAGTACGCATTGTTGACGGTGAGAACGCGCAACGCCTCTTCTCGGCTGATCGCCTGGTCGGCGCCGAGCACACCGCCCGTGATGGTCTCACGCGTCACAAGGTGGAACAGCACCCAGATGGGCGGGTACGGCACGACAGGTGAATCGGTTCCGCCGGCGACCACGAGTCCCTGAGCGAGGTACGCTCGGACCGGCGTCGTCCGCGCGGCGCGTTCGGCACCCCAGTATTTCACGAGGCTCGGCCCGGCCAGGTAGAGATGGTTCTGTGCCGAGATGACCAGATCGAGTGCTTTCATGCGAGGCAGTTGGTCGTCGCGAGCGATGAAGCCGTGCTCCAGCGCCCAGCGTCGTCCCACGATCGGCTGCTCGGCATCGGCTGCCTCGTAGGCGTCGAGCACGAGGTCGATCGCGGCGTCGCCGACCGCGTGGGTCCCAACCCTCCATCCTCCCCGATTGAGCAACTTCACGACCTCGACATAGCGCTCCGTCGGCATCGTCTGGAGGCCAAAGAACGAGCCGTCCTGGTCGTACGGAGAGTTGTAAGGCTCCCGCATCCAGCCGCCCTCGAATCCACCGTCGACGCCGAGCTTGATCCCATCGATCCGGAGCCACTCGTCGCCTTCACCCTGCCGGACGCCCCAGCCCTCCATGCGGGTCGAGAGGACGTCCGGCGCCAGCGCCCGATCCGGCCTGATCATGACGCTGATCCGCATCGTCAACTCTCGCCGACGCTGCATCTCCTGCAACAGGCGATACCGCGCGACCGAGATGCCGGCGAGCCGCACGCTGGTGAGGCCGGCGGCATGGAGCGTTGCGAACTGCGCGGCGAGGTCAGCGATCTCCTCGTCGGGCGACCGCTCGGCCGGCGCCGGCAGCGTGACGTACGCCTTGGCCGCATCGACCAACTCGCCATCCAGCTCACCATTCGGATACCTCGAGATGCGGCCGCCGTCGGGCACCGGCGTCTCGGGCCCGATGCCCCATTTCTCGAGCGCCGACGAGTTGAGAATGAACTCGTGGCCACCACGCACCACGACCACCGGGTGATCGGGTGACACCGTGTCGAGGTCGGCGCGGAGCGGCAGCCGCTGCTCGACAAGCTGCGCCTCGTGCCAGTCGCTGTTCGTGATGATGATCTCGCCGGCCGGCGCCTCGCCGACCCGGGCAGCGACGGCCGCCAGGACGTCCGCAATCGACCGGGCGCGCGACAGATCGACGCCCGGCCCTCCACCCGCGTCGTGCAGATGGCCGTCGGCGAAGCCCGGCACGACGGTGTGACCCTGGAGATCGATCGACTCCGTGTCGGGGCCGGCCATTCCGAGCACCTCGGCGTCCGACCCGACGGCAAGGAATCGGCCGTCGGCGATCGCGACTGCCTCGGCGACCGCGAAATCCGCGTTGACGGTGATGATCCGTCCGCCGTGGAAAATCGTGTCTGGCGGCGGCACCGAGTCGGATCCGGACGGCGAGTAGGCGATGGCGGCGCCGGCGATCAACCCGACGATGAGGGCAATGCGTGTGGGCATGTGGTGCGTGCCTCCTGCTGCGAGCGTCATCGAGCGCCGGCCGCGGCGAGGGATTCAGCCAGAATCGAAAGGGCCTCATCCACCTCGGAGTCCTCGACCGTAAGAGCGGGTGCAATTCGAAGGACGTTGCCATCGAGGCCGCCCTTGCCGATCAGCAGGCCGCGAGCCTTGGTCTCCTCGAACAACCGGAGGGTCAGGGGCGCATCGGGCGTACGATCGCCCTCGACCTCGTCACGGACGAGTTCGACACCCTGCATGAGGCCGAGTCCCCGAACGTCGCCGATCGAACGCGGGTAGCAACGTTGCAGCGACTCGAGCCCGTCTCGCAACCGCGCCCCGGTCCGCTCGGCGTTGGCCGGCAGGTCCTCCTCCTCGATGATTTCGATCGTGGCATTTGCCGAGGCGCACGAGACGGGATTGCCGCCGAACGTCGAGATGGTCAGGGATTTCAGCGACGCCGCGACCTCCGGCGTCGCGATCGTGACCCCAAGCGGCAGGCCGTTCGCCACACCCTTGGCCATGGTCATGATGTCAGGTTGCACGCCCCAGTGCTCGATGCCCCACATCTTGCCACCGGTTCGCCCGAAGCCCGTCTGCACCTCGTCGCAGATGAACAGCCCTCCGTACTTTCTGATGATACCGACGGCGATCTCGAAATACTCCGGCGGCGGGGTGATGAAGCCACCCACACCCTGGATAGGCTCGGCCAGGAAACCCGCGATGCGGCCGGTCGTCGTCGTCCGGATGAGCTCCTCGAGATCCCGGGCGCACGCCACATCGCACGACGGATACGTCAGCTTCAAGGGACAGCGGTAGCAGTACGGCGCGGGGGCGTGCTTGATGCCGGCAACCTGTGACGGCAGCGCGCGCCATGGCGCGTGTGCGGTCAGCGACTGCGCAAGCATCGACCGCCCCGCGTAGCCGTGCCGCAGGGCAACGACCTCCGAGCGGTCGGTGAAGAGCTGCGCCATCATGACGGCCGTCTCGTCAGCCTCCGTTCCGGAGGCCGTGAAGAACGACTGCGTGAGCGGACCCGGAGCGATCCGGGCGAGACGCTCGGCGAGCTCCACCATGGGCAGCGTCGGGTAGAGCGTGGAGACGTGCGACAGCCGGTCGACTTGTGCCTTCACGGCGGCATTCACGCGCTCGTCGGCATGGCCGATCGAGACGGTCAGGATCCCGCCGAAGAAATCGAGGTACTCGCGCCCGTCCAGGTCGGTAAGCCGACGGCCGCGGCCGCTGGCCATGACCACCGGCTCTTCGTAGTAGTTGCCAACTGCCGGGAAGAGGAACTCGGTGTGCTTGCGGCGAACGTCCTCACTGCTCGACGTCTTCGACTCGGACACTATCGGAGGTTTCACGCTCATGTTCTCCTCGAACACCAAGAGCGACCCAGCGCCCACGGTTGAGCGCCCCAAGCCCGCCGGCCATCGGAACTCGACGGCCGGCTAGAGCCAGCGCGAGATCGTGACCTTCTTGTCCGTGTAGAACTCGAATGCGTCCCGGCCGTGGACCTTGAGATCGCCGAAGAAGCTGTCTCGCGCCCCGCCGAACGGAAAATACGCCATCGGTGCGGCCACGCCGATGTTGACGCCTCCATCGACGCCGAGGCACGATGGCTGAACGCTCGAGCCGCCTTGCCGCTCGACGTGAAGATTGATGTCGCATTGGCGTTGGGGTGTGCGTCCATCACATCGAACGCTTCGTCCAAGCTCTTGACCGGGCAGATGGACGCAACCGGACCGAAGATTTCATCCCGTCCAATCGTCATGGACGGCGCGACATCGTCGAAGACGGTCGGTCCCACGAAGAACCCGTCCGGACGATCCGCCACCCGGACCCCACGTCCGTCGAGCACGAGCCTGGCGCCCTCGGCGACGCCTGCCTCGATGTAGCCCAGAACCCTGTCGCGATGGCCTGCGCTGATCACGGGTCCCATGTGCGTCGTCGGATCCGCTCCGTCCCCGACCCGCAGGGCCCGAGCCGCCTCGACCAACCGGTCGCGTGTCTCGCCGTGGACGGATCCCACGGGTAGCAGCACGCTGCCCGCCAGGCAACGTTCGCCGGCGCAGCCGTAGACCGATTCGGTCACCGTCTCGATGGCCCGGTCGAGGTCTGCGTCGGGCATCACGACGATGAAGTTCTTCGCTCCGCCGAGCGCCTGCACGCGCTTGCCGGCGGACGTCGCGCGGCGATAGACCTGGCGCGCGACCGGCGTGGACCCGACGAACGAGACCGCCCGAACGCCGGGATGGTCGCAGAGCGCCTCGACGACCGACCGGCCGCCGTTGACGAGGTTGACCACGCCGTCGGGTAGCTCGGCCATGGCCAGCAACTCGAACAGTCGACGCTGCGTCAACGGCACCTGCTCCGACGGCTTGACGACGACGGTGTTGCCGGTCACAACGGCGAATGGCAAGAACCAGAGGGGCACCATCGCCGGAAAATTGAACGGCGCGATCACGGCACAGACGCCGAGCGGCTGGCGCACGACGTGGCAGTCGATGTCGGTGGCGATATTCTCGAGACCGTAGCCCATCATGAGGGAGGGTGCGCCGCACGCCACTTCCACGCACTCGATGCCACGGCGTACGCTGCCGCGCGACTCGGCCAGCGTCTTCCCGTGCTCCCTCGTGACGATGGCCGCCAGCTCCTCCGCGTGCTCCTCGAGCAGCGCCTTGAGCCGGAACATCGCCTGCGCACGCACGACTGGCGGCGTCTCCGCCCAGGCAGGGAACGTCCGGGAGGCCGCCTGCACGGCCGCATCGACATCGGCCGAGGCCGACAGCGGCGTTCGAGCGATCACGATGCCGCTGGCCGGGTTGTGAACGTCCACCGCGTCGGTCGCGGACGACCCAACCCATCGGCCGCCCACGTAGTTCGGCAGGATCTCGACAGTGGCGTCGCGCGATGCTCCGTGAGTCTGGGCCATGGCAGTTTCCACCGTCAGGCCGCGAGCATAGCACACGCGTCACGGACGGAATCTCGCTCCGCTCCGGCCCTCGAGAGGCGAATCGCCGCGCTCAGAAATCCGTGCGCCAGGCCGGTCGCCAGGCATCGTCGAATCGCGTGCCAAGCACCAGCCGCACGACCGCACCGTAGCTCGCGATCCCGCGCGACACGCGATTCGCTTTCAGGAAGCGATCGTAGACCCGAGCTGCAGTCCGCCTGACCCGCGGGGCGGAGCGTTCCCATCGCTGTCGGATTGCCTCCAAGTGGAGGCGGGGTCCCGCGTCGAGGCCGACCGCGACTGCGGCTCGTTCGGCGTCGGGGAGATGCCGCAACAGGGCCGGATACAGAAAGAGCCACCCGCTGTACTGGCTCGCCGTATCTCCCTCGAGGCACACGAGCCACCCCACGAAGCTCGCTTCCGACTCGTCCGCAAAGCCAGCCAGATGTCCCCATTCGTGGGCGACCACGAACGGCCTCTCGAACGGCAACACGTCGCCGTTGACCAGGACCTCGAGGAAGAAGGGATCGATCATCCCGTCGACCGCCGCGAGTCGGAAGTAAGCCGTCAGCAACGTGGACTTCGGAATGCCGGGCGTCGCGACGCTCCGGGACGGCAGCTGCTGCTGCACGCGCGCGAACGCCGACCCCAGTCGTTCCGGAAGCTCGACCAGCTCCGGCCAACCGACCACGACCGCCTCGTCGTGGAGCGCGTTGAGCCGCGTCACCGACTCGTCTGCCAGTGCGCGTAGGGTGTCCTCGGTGACCCGCTCGGACGCAAAGTCCAACTTGCTCGTCAGCGGAACGCGCCGGTAGTTGAATCCCCACGTCGCCAGGAATGTCACGTAGACGACCGCACCGATCGTAGCGGTGCCGATGACCAGGGAACCCACCGCGCGAAGACGTTCGTCCGCCCCGCTGGAGCGAAGGCGCCAGATCCACCAGAAGACCAGACTGGCGAGCGCGATGAGCCCGGCGACATCCAGCAGCGCGAACGGCACGGCGTTCGAGAACGGTGTCAGTCCTCGCTGCAACCAGCGGTAGATGCCCGTGGAATAGGTGCGCTCTACCCAATCGGCCGGCGTTGGCACGACGGCCAGCAGGAGGGCGAGCGCGATCAGAGCGGTGCGGAGCATGGTCATGCGCTAAACACGTGGCTTTGGGCTCTCGGCCTTCGGCTTGGGGTGACTGCTGTCGCGCGTGACTTCGGTCGATACCGAACGCCAAAAGCCCCAAGCCGAAAGCCGATCTACACTCAGACTGTGGGCATGACACGATTCGCCACTCGGTGGGGAGCCAGCACGCTCGCCCGGCGGGCGGCCGTCTCCGTGCCGTACGTCGGTGCCCTGGTTGCGGTCGCGACGGTCGGGTTCGCGGTCCAACGCAAGGGCGTCCTTGGCGGTAGCCTCGACACGGGGCTCAACGCCATCCCGTACCTCGGCCTGCTGAAGAACGCCCTAGAACTCGTCGTCGGCGACTTCATCCCCGACCGCCCCCTCGCGCCGCCACCTCCGGATCCGAATGACGTGCTCGGCGACCTGGAACTGCGCCCGGCCGACCGGCCAATGGTCGCCGACGAACGATCGCTCGACGCGGTCCAGAAGCGCTGAGGCGCGATGGCAACCGGGGACGCGAGCCGCATCGTGAGGACCCTGAACACGAGCCAGCACGACTGCAATCCATGAGCTATCGACTTGACGCGGCGTCTGTCGCTCTACGAGTTATACCCCATCCAGGGGTCGAGGCTCTGGGTCAGGGGACCGACGCACGGGGCGTGGGCTTTCGGCGCTCGGCCTTGGCTCCCTGACGCCTGAACCGCGGCGTAGAATCCGAAAGATGACTCGCTGGCATCTCAACCCGCAGGCGCGGACGCCCAGATCGGCAAACGCTCTGCTCCATGCCGACTACGCAGACGACTGCGCAGCCGCGCGGCGCTTCTTCGAGAAACGTGACGACCCGTCACCGACGCCGCTCCGGCACCTGACGGGGCTCGCCGGAGCACTCGGCCTCGCGGACGTCCTCCTGAAGGACGAGTCCCGTCGCTTCGGCTTGAACGCGTTCAAGATCCTCGGCGTTTCGTTCGCGCTCCACCGCCTGCTCTCCGACGGGCGCCTCGCTCCGGGCTGCGTCGTCGTGAGTGCCACCTCTGGCAATCACGGCCGCGCCGTCGCGCGGGCGGCACGTGAGCAGGGCGTGGAAGCGCGCATCTACGTGCCAGCGGTCACGGAACGTGCGCGGCGGGAGGCCATCGCCGAAGAGGGTGCGGCTGTCGTGGTGGTCGACGGCACCTACGAGGATGCCGTGCGGCAGGCGGCCGGCGACGCGGTCGCCCACGACTGGATGGTCGTCGCCGATACGTCGTGGCCGAGATACGAGGAGATTCCGCGCTGGATCATGGCGGGCTACAGCTGGATGCTCGAGGAAGCGGCGACGCAGTGGGAGCCGGGCCCACCTCCGGAAGTCGTCATCGTCCAGGCCGGGGTGGGCGGCCTGGCGTCGGCCGTGGCCAGCTGGTTCGCGCAACGCTTCGGTGCGTCGCGTCCCTCCGTGGTCGTCGTCGAGCCTATCGCCACTGCCTGCGCGCTGGAGTCGGTCCGCGCCGGACGGCCCGTCACGATCACCGGCTCGCTCGACACCGCGATGGCCGGATTACGATGCGCGGAGATCTCGCCGATGGCCTGGCCGGTCCTGTCGCAACTGGTCGACGCGTTCGTCGCGATCGACGACGCCGAGACCGAGTCGGCCATGCGCCGGTTGGCCCGTCCCCATGGCGACGACCCTCGTGTGACCGTCGGTGCCTCCGGTGCGAGCGGCATCGCATCCCTCACGGCGATCATGACTGAGCGCGACCTGGAACCCGTTCGCCAGGCCGTCGGCCTGTCGACGTCGTCGCGGGCGCTTGCCATCGCCACCGAGGGCGTAACCGATCCCGAGCACTACGAGCGGATCGTGGGGGAATGAATGCCGGCTATGGGCTATGAGCTGTGGGCAGTGGGCTCTCGGCATCCTCGACCCCACCCTCAGGCCTGAGCCCCGACCCCTGGGCCCCGACCCCCGGGCCTTGATACACTTCTCCCATGTCCGACGACTCCCTGAAGTGGGGCCACTCGACGGTGGAGACGGCGTGTCCGCTCGACTGCCCCGATTCGTGCAGCCTGGAGGTGACGGTCGAGCAAGGCCGTGTCGTGAAGATCGATGGATCGACGCGTCAACCGATCACCGATGGCTACATCTGCGCAAAGGTGCGGCGGTACGGCGACCGCGTGTACGGCGAGCACCGGCTCCAGTATCCCGCGGTGCGCTCGGGCCCGAAGGGCAGCGGAGCGTTCAAGCAAGTGGACTGGGACGAGGCACTGGAACTGATCGCCCGCCGCACGACCGAGATCCGCGACCAGTGGGGTGGGGAAGCCATTCTGCCGTTCTCGTATGGCGGGTCGAACGGCCTATTGTCGCAGGACACGACCGACGCCGAGCTGTTCTGGGGCCTCGGAGCATCGAGGCTGGCTCGAACGGTCTGCGCGGCGCCCACGGCGGCCGCCGCCGGCGGGTTGTACGGCAAGATGGCCGGCGTCGGGTACTCGGACTATCCTCGCGCCAAGCTCATCGTCGTCTGGGGCGCCAACCCGTCGACATCCGGCATTCATCTGGTGCCGCATATCCAGAACGCCCAGAAGGCAGGCTCGACACTCGTCGTGATCGATCCTCGTCGCACGCCGTTGGCCAGACGCGCGGACCTGCACCTCGCCGTCCGACCCGGTACCGACCTGGTCGTCGCCCTCGCCCTGCACCGGTACCTCTTCGAACACGGCCTCTCGGATGACGGGTTCCTCGCCGAGCACACGCGCGGCAGCGAGAAGCTTCGTGATCGCGCGAAGGCATGGACGATCGAGCGGGCCGCCGAGGTTGCCGGCCTGGCAGTCGACGACCTCGAGACGTTCGCTCGGCTCTATGGCGAGAGCTCACCCGCCGTGGTTCGCTGCGGATGGGGAACTGGAGCGAAATCGCAACGGCGGAAGCGCCGCCGCAGCCGTCCTCGCGCTCCCGGCCGTGGGCGGCAAGTTCGGCGTCAGAGGCGGCGGCTACACGATGAGCAACGGCGCGGCGTGGCCGATCGATCCAAGCGCCTGGCGCGACGCCACACCGCCCAACACACGGATCATCAACATGAACCATCTGGGTCGCGTCCTGCTCGACGGGGGTGATCCCCCGATCCAGATGCTGTTCGTCTACAACTGCAATCCGGCAGTCACGATGCCGGATCAAAACCGGGTCCTCAAGGGCTTACTGCGCGACGATCTGTTCACCGTGGTGTTCGATCAGGTGATGACCGACACCGCCGAGCTCGCCGACGTCGTGCTGCCGGCGACGACGTTCCTCGAGAGCTACGACGTGGCCAAGGGTTACGGCGCATTGAGCCTGCAGCTGGTTCAGCCGGTCATTGACGTCGTCGGGGACGCACGCCCGAACGTGCAAGTGTTCGCCGAACTCGCACAGCGGCTCGACATCCCACTCAAAGCCGAGGCGGCAACCGACGCGGAGGTACTGATCAACGTCCTGAACGGCGTGCCCGCCGAGAGCCGCAGCCAGATACTCGAAGGCCACGCGGCGTCACTTCCGTTCGGACCCAGCCCGATCCAGTTCGTCGACGTGCTCCCGAACACCCCGGACGGGAAGGTCGACCTCTGCCCCGAGGCACTGGACCGCGAGGCCCCGCTCGGGCTCTACGGCTTCCAGCCAGACCCGGGTGTCGAGGCGCATCCGCTGGCGCTGATCTCCCCCGCCAGTGACAAGACGATCAGCTCGACGCTTGGAGAACTCCGCGACCGTCCGGCGGTCCTCGAGATGCACCCTGCCGACGCGCGAGCCCGGGGCATCGAGAACGAGGATTCGGTGCGGATCTTCAACGATCTGGGTCAGATGGAGTGCGAGGTGAGCGTCACCGACGCTGTGAGAGCCGGCACGGTCACTGCGCCGAAAGGCCTCTGGCGGGCTCACACACTCAACGGCGCCACGACCAACGCCCTGGCGCCCGACAGCCTGACGGACATTGGCGCCGGCGCGTGCTTCAACGACGCACGGGTGCAGGTCGCAAAGGTCGTGAAGGCGGAGTTCGAGGGCCTGAACATGTCGTTCACGGTAAAGATGTAGCAAGGCCGGTTCACGGGGACACGTCCCGGGCACAGCGACACCCGCCATTGGCCGAGCGCTCCGTAGGGGAGTAGTGCCAGCGGAACGAGGCGCGAAGGCTCCGCGGAGCGTAGTCCCAGGCCCTCGTCCTTGACCGCCGGACGCTCCGCGGGTCGGGGCGGCGTGGGCGCGAGAGGTGGTGCGCTCCTCAGCTCCGCCAGCCTTGTCCGAGCCACCACCGAACAGCGCCCCCCCGGATACTGTCGTAGATAGTCCTCGAAGAGGGCGGGTTCGGATCCGCCGGCGATCGACTCCCAGAGCGCAACCTCAGCGCGCAGCGCGAGGTCTGGGTCTGATGTCGATGTCGCGATCTCGTCCGGGCCACCGCTCGGCCGCAACATCACGTCTGCCAGCAGGTCGTCGTAGACCGCCGGCCACTGCGTCCCGTTGCTGGCCGCATACACCTGCTGTCGCACCCGGCGGAACACGTCGCTCACCGCCAGCCCCGGCTCGCGCAGCGCGGCCAACAACTCCTGCGTGAACAGGCCCTGCTGACCCGCCGGGTTGTCACTGGCCGTCTGCCCTGCTCCCGTCGCGAAGGCGATCAATGTCCCTCGGGCCTCCATCGACGCGAGCCCGCCGCCCGCCGCCCGCGTCCCGGCAAACGGGTTGTTCCGGCATGCGTCCAGTACGAGCATCGCCACCCGTGCGTCGGCCAACTCCCGTTGCACGTCGCTCACCCGCAGGCTCCCCAGCCTGATCGCGCTTTCCGAGTTGCCCTGGAAGTCCACCGGCACGAGGTAATTCTCGCCTTCCACCTGTACGCCGTGCCCGGCGAAGTAGAACAGCACCACGTCGGCCGGCGTCAGGCGCTCGGCCACCCGGGTCACCGCTGCGCTCAACTCCTGCTCGGTCCCATTCTCCACCCGCTCGACGTCGAACCCGAGTTCCTCCAGAACGCCGGCCATCGCCCGCGCGTCATTCACCGCGTTCCGCAGCGGCGCCGCGCGGTAGGCATCGTTCCCCACGACCAGGGCCACACGCCGGCCCGCGGCCTCACCCCGCCCTCTTTCTCGAATCGCTGGCGCATCGCTGGCCTCCTCGAACGCCCATCGCTCGGTGAACAACGCCTGAGCCGCCCTGAAATCGTCGCCTGCCACCAATCGAGCAATTCCGTCACGTTCACGTCACGTCACGTCACGGATCGATGCTCACGAGCTTGACGACCGTCTCGGCGGCAAAGCCGGATGCCGCCCTGACGAACCGCAGCAGCTCGTCCAGCTGCCCGCTGTCCGGTTCGATGTGTCGCACCAGCAACCTCCATTCGCATCCGCGGATGGCATCCATGCCTCCAGGCCATCCGGGCGGCGGCTGAACCCGAACAGCTTCACGAACTCCGTCCCCGGATTGCCGGTCACCACGACGTCTGGGATGAGCCGGCTGAGGTGCGGCTGGAGGTCTGACGCGTCCCAAGGCGCCAGAAGGCTCAAACGCCCATCCCTGTCGGCGCTCACGATCAGGAAATACGCGGCGACGTCAGCCTCGTAATTGAAGGCGTACTTGGTCCCGAGAACCAGCTCGCTTCTCGTCATCGGGCCGGGCAGACCGTCGCGCATCTCGGCCAGCTCGAGATACACATTAAACGCCGCCGCCGGGAAGCGAACCCCGAGCAGCTCGTACACGAACCGGTGGCGTTCGAGACGGATGGCCACCTCGCCGGCAGATAGCCGCTCCGCCAGCGAGTCTCCACTGCCGTGTCGCAGGGTGTAGCCGGCCCCCCCCGAATCGACGCGCACATCATGTTCGCCCGTCACCAGCGTCACACCATCGAGGCGCGACAGGCGGTCGCGAAGGTCCTCGGCTCCCTCCCCGATGAGCAGCCGTAGACTCGACGGTCGTTCAGATGCCACCGGCCGCACGCCTCGCGCGATGGCGAACACCGGCCGATCCAACAGATCGACCCTCCCGACCGGTAGCAGCTGCGGTGTCTGCTGGAACTCGTCCACGACCTGCCGCCGTACGAAGGCATGCAGCTCGCGCACGGTGATCTGAGCATCGTTGTTCGTATTCGCGTCGCCCGCGAGCCCCCTGAGCAGCGCGTTCGTCAAGGCCCCGTGCGGCCGCCCGTCGATGGTTGGCATGGACGAGAGGAGACTCTCGGGAATGTCCCACGCTGTTTCGTCCGCCGCGGAGGCCGACAGGTAGACCAAGTTCTCGTAGGGATACTCGTCGACCTCCACGCTCTGGTCGTCCAGAACCTCCGGCGGTACCGCCGCGGCCCACACCTCATTCTTGGCCTGACCACGCGGGAACGCCCGGACGGTACTGCCCGAGAAGCAGGCATCGAACACGACGAACACTTCGCGGCCCCGCTCGAGCGCGAGGAACCGCGGCCGGAGATCTCGCCGCCCGACGATCAGTTGTTCGAACGCGTCCGGCGCCCGTGGGTTCAAGTCGGCTGGGTACAAGCCCCCGGTCGCGGGATCGAGCCGCGCCGGGAGGGCGGTCTTGGACCTGCGGTCGTCGAAACTCGTGCCATGGCCGCTGAAGTATACGAAGACGAAGTCGCCGGCAGGCGTATCCCGAACGAGATCATCGATGGCACCGAGGATCGCGGCGCGCGTCGCTTGCTGGTCGACCAGCGTCCTGATGTCCCGGAACCCCCAGTCCCGCTCGAGCGCCCGCGTAAGCGCACCCACGTCATGCCGCGGACCATCCAGGGTACCGGCGTACTCGTACTCGCCGATGCCGATCAGGAGTGCGTGCTTCCGAGGCTGGGCGGCGGCCGGTGACGCCAGCGCGGCCACGAGCATCAGGGCGACGACGAGCACACCGAGCGCCCCGATCAACAAGCGCACGGCCGGGCGCCGTATGCCACACACCATTCGTCTCATCTCTGACGTCGCCTCATCGCAGCCTTCGATGGAACGAAGACGATCAGGAGTGCGGGGAACATGATAGACACGAGAGACATGAGAGAAACAGGAATTGGCACGACGGAGCCAATCACTGAAGCTCGAAGCGATAGCTGACGGTGGACGTGTGGCCCTCGACGTCGTCAATCGAGACGTCGAACTGGTACATGCCAGCCTTGAAGCCGGCGAGGGGCAGATAAAGGTGGCTGCCATCGAACACGGCGCCTTCGGCGCTGTGCTCGTCGACCCAGCCCAACATGGCGCGCGTCACATCCTTGCTCCACCACCGGCCGAACTTTCGCTTCCAGCCGACGATCGTGAGCGTGCTGACGTCGACCGGCGTCTGTCGAGGCGGTCGCGGGCCGAATCCAAACTCGACCTCGAGTGGCAGATCGACCTTGGCGGGGCCGCCGCCGGTGGCCTGGAGCTCGGGCTTCCGAAGGACCAGGATGGGCCCCGGCTCGCCGGCCACGCCTCGTGTGACCCGTACCGCCTCCGGCGTGTAGAACGTCTTGCGGAGATCCTCTTCCCACCGCAGGAAGTCCATGTCCTCCTCGCTCAGCCAGCTCTCGAGGACTTGCCGTTCCTCCGGCTGGGGCGACGACACCTGGACGGGCGCAACTGGCCCACTCGACGCCACGTCACCCGGGGCCCCGCACAGCCAGCACGGCACGAAGACTACGAAGATCGACAGCTGCATGACCATCTGAACGCTCCAACCTGAAGTGACGCCGCGAAGCCTTGCAACGCGGAACCTTGAACCCTTGAACCTTGAACAGCCTTGTCCCTATCTCCACTCACCCGACAGCACGAATCCGGCCCAGAACCGCGGCGCGCGATCCGCGGGGTCCGCCGATCGCAGCATCTCCAGCTGCGCTTGGCGCAGGGCCTCCAGGCGCGACAGGCCGTCCTCCCACAGGTTGCGGTACATCGACTCCATGAGGAGGCGAGTGGCCCGATCATCCACCTGCCACAGCCCGGCCACGACCGTCTGGGCGCCGGCAACCTGAAACGCGCGCTGCAGGCCCAGCATACCCTCGCCCCCGGCCGAGCGACCCAGTCCGGTCTCGCATGCAGAAAGAGCCGCGAGTTCGAGACGCGAGAGGTCGAGCGCCGCGACCTCGGTTGCCGTCAGAATCCCGTCATCCGCTCCCCGCTGCGTGCGCTCCCGGTTCGCACCTGCGAGCACCAAGCCACTCAGAAGGCCAGGACGCCATCCGGTGACGCGGCGGTCACCGAACGTCGTGTCGGCCTGACCGGCCAGATCGAGCGCATCCTTCAGATCCGCATCGGCAAAGAAGCCATGTGTCGCAAGATGTGCCCACCGGTGCGACGTGAGCGCGGCACGAACCGCCGACTCGTTCGCCTCGGCACCCGACAACGTCGTGATCGGCGCCTGCGGGTACCGAGCCGCGAAGCCGGCGGAGACGCTCTCCATCTCAACGCCGGTATCTTTCAGGGGGCTCCAGCCACCCAGTGCACCCGCCCGGGCGGCGTCACGTCCTCCGACGTCGGCACGGCCGGGCTCGGCGTCGTAGTCGACATCGCCGAGCGTGAGCAGCGACGGCGCAGGCGCCATGCGGGTGACGCCGAGGAGGCTCGGAAGCAGCCGCGGCACCGGGACGACGGCGAACGCCATCTCTTCGACCAGGAAGCTGTCCGGCTCGGACCCCGGCAGCGCACCCCAGGGCAAACGGGCGAGCGCCCCGTCAGGTGCGACGAGCACCGTGTCGACGTCCCCGACGGCAGCCCGCAGCGGCTCCCAGACGATCCGTCGCAGGCGCTCGGAAACCGCCGCGTTGGCTCCTTCGGTCTCGAGCCACGCATCGACGGATGCGGCCAGTACCTCAGACGGCCCGAGCTCGATCCGTACGACGGGCCGGTCCCGTCGTGAGACGAAGGCGACGGTCCGGCCGACGCGGTCGAACGCGGCGGCATAGGGGTCGTCGAGCGCCGCGAGAAACGCGTAGTCGATCACATCCACGAGCGCCGTCCGGAGAGGCAGGACGGCGCGGAGAGCCTCGGGGTCGGTCGGACCGAGTTCGAGACGAAGACGATCGCTTCGCCCCGCCAGTGTCCGCTCGAGCTCTTCGATGCGATCGACCAGTGTCGCCATCCTTGTGGCCTGGTCTCCCTGACGCCGCGCGTCGGCGTCGATTCCGGCCATGGTCAGGGCGCCCAGCTCACGGGTCGCAACCTCGAGATCGACAAACGTCGTCGAAAGCGTCGGATCCGCAGCTGCCGTCCTGCGAAGCTCGCGCATCTGACGTTGGCGCACATGGAAGGCTCCCTTCCACGACAACAGCTCCGCGTACGCTTCGGCGGCAGGCGCGCCGGCCTTCGACGACAGTGACAGGTAGCTGTCCAGGTACCGCCGACTGCCGCTGACCTCGGCAAGCTGCTGCCGCTCGGACAACGCCGCGGCGGTGCGTCGTCCATGCGCTCGAACGGTCTGTACCGCCCGTCGACTCTGAACCACGGCCGCATCGACGTCCCCGTCCAAGGCGCGTAATTCAGCGAGGTCGGCGAGCGTGCCGGCATAGGCTGGGTGCGCCTCGCCGAGCGACGTGAGACGCGCGGCCAGCGCCCTCTCGTACAGAGGCAACGCGCGGTCGTATGCGCCGGCACCGTGATGCGTGCGGGCCAGATTGTAGAGCGCGGTCGAGTGATAGGGATGATCACTCCCCACCGATCGCTCGTATCCGGTTCGGGCCTGGTCGAACAACCGGCGCGCCTGGTCGTAGTCGCCCCGGTACAGGTACAACCCGCCGAGATTCATCACGCTCTCGAGGTAGCGGGGATTCCTCTCGCCGAGTGGGCGGCGCACGGCCATCGCGGTCTCGAGCGCCGTCTCGGCCCGGTCGTACCTCCCGGTCCCCAGGTAGAACAGCCCCAAGCCGTTGAGCATCGTCGCGTAGACCGGATCGTTCTCACCACGGGCTGCGCGCTGCACAGAAAGAGCCTGGCTCAACAACGGCTCCACGCGTGCCAGGTCGCCCATCTCCATGTATAGCCAGGTGAGGTTGTAGAGGCTCAGGGCATAGTCGGGATCGGCCTCGCCTGTCGTGGCCCTCATGATCTCGAGCGCCCGGCGCAGGAGCGACTCGGCCTGTGCGTAGGCTCCGGTCGCATGGAAGAAGCCCGCCATGTTGTTCAGACTCGTCGCGTAGTCCGGGTCCTCGTGGTCGAGTGTCTCGTCATGAATCGACAGCGCCGTCTTGAGCAGCGGCTCGGCGCGATCCGGCCGCCCCGAATCCAGATAGAGGACCCCGAGGCGGCCGAGATTGGTCGCGTACTCCGGACTCGATGCTCCAAGTGCGCGTCGCTGAATCTCGAGCGCCTCCTCATACAGGAGCTCTGCGGCCGCAAGTTGTCCCAGAGCGGATCGAACGATGGCCAGGTTGACGAGACTCGACGCGTACGTGGCCGTCGACTGCTCCCCCCTCACGATCCGAATCTGCACGACCTCGGAAAACAGCGGTTCGGCAGCAGCGTAGTCGCCGCCGCGCTCGTACAGCAGGGCGAGCCGATCGATGACCGTGACGGTGTCGGGATGGAGCGACGCATGCAGCTGGCGCCGCACATCGAGCGCCTCTCGTAGTCGAGCCGTGGCGTCATCGTCTCGGCCGAGGTTCTCGAGTGCAATCGCGTGGTTCGCGATCACCGTCGCGTATTCCGGATGCAGCGTCCCTCTCGTCGCCCGTACGATCTCGGCCGCCTCCCGCAACAAGGGCTCGGCCTGGGCCGTGCTCGCCGCTGGCCAGATACAGCGCCGCCAGGGCGTTGAGGCTCACGGCCACCTCAGGATGAGCCGCCCCACGGGCGCGGCGACGCACCTCCAGGGATTCCTTGAATCGCCGCTCGGCCCGGTCGTGCTCCTGCAGCGCGAGATGCAGGCGACCGAGCGCCATCAGGGTGCCGGCATAGTCCGGATGCTCGACGCCAAGCGCGGCCTCCTGGATGGCCAGCGCTTCCGTGAATAGTGGCGCCGCTTGTACGTAGTCCTGGCTCAGGAAGAAGAACGCTCCAAGGGCGACCAATCCTTCCGCGTACTCGGGATGGTCCTCGCCGAGCGCCACGCGCGGAATCTCAACCGCCTCCCTGAGAAGGATTTCAGCGCGTGACACATCGCCCATCTCGAAGGCCAGGCGAGAGAGCCACCCGAGCGAGTCGAAGACGAGCCGGCCGTTGCCGAACCGCCGCCGCTGGGCGTCGATCAGATCGCTCACCGCGTCCGACGCACCTCGCAAGTCGCCCGCCGCCTCGCGCGACTCGCCGAGCCCGCGCAGCGCGTCCAGCTCGCCAGGCGTTGCCTGCGGACGCGAATGAGCAGTTGCGCACGTGGCCCATAAGAGGGCCACCATCGTCGAGACGCCCACGAATCGCGCGAGAGCGCGTGAAGCGGCAAGGGGGCTGGTGCAACGGCAGGACATGGAATCGATTCGCCGAAGTCTGCGTCGATCGCGAGTCTCCGGTCAACCCGTACAGGCGACGGGCCGCGATGTCACCACCGCGGCCCGTCATCTTCAGCGTGGTCCGAACCAAGGCCAGAGCCCTGAGGCGCCTGGTCGCGTCTCGGCATGCTCGAACCGTGAGCGTCGATCACGGCACGGTCCGAACGGCAGTCGCGCTACTCTCCGGACTGAGACGGCTCATCCAAGCGGCCGCGGCCGCCGCGACCGACTCGACCGCCCTTGCGACCGGCCGACCGTGCTTCGTCACTGGTCCACTCGTGCGCCGTGCCCTTGCGATGCGCCGCGCGACCTCCCATCGTGGCGATCTCACGTTGCTTCTCGGGCGACATCGACGCGAACCCCCGCCGCTTCCGGAGTTCTGTAGCCACGGCAGCACCTCGTCCAGCTTCGACGTACACCAAACCGGGCGCGTCCATACGTCGCCCACCGCCGAAACATCGTCAACTCCCGGGTGTGTACTCAAAGCCTGTGCCAGAACGAGAGGTGGCCCTCTGCCGCCGGAATTTCGCCGCTCCGACCCAGGCGCACGGGGTCATCTGGGGAAGCCGTATGGCGGGGACGAACGGAGAGGTCAGGCCGGCCCCCGTGCTGGCGCCAGCCCGGCGATTGTGCCGGAGTTGCGGCGAAACGGCACGGTCGCAGGACTGTGGTATCGTTCGAGGATCACACGTACGTGAAGGAGGCGCATGGGTTCTTCAGAAGGTGGTGCGCGACTCGTGCATTGCGTCAAGTTTCAGAAAGATCTCCCAGGACTACCCGAGTCCCCGTGGCCCGGTGAGCTGGGTCAGCGGATATACGATTCGGTGTCGGTCGAGGCCTGGAAGCTCTGGGAGGAGCGGATGAAGATGATCCTCAACGAGTACCGGCTGATGCCGTTCCAGAAGGAAGCCCAGGAGTTGGTCGCCAAGCACATGGAGGACTTCTTCTTCGGCGAGGGCTCCGCCCTGCCGCCCGACTACGTTCCCGAGCAGACCAAGTAGGTCGGTCAGACCACCGGAACCTGCGTCTCGATCTCGAAGTGCAGTCGCTGATGGGCGGACCGCAGCGCTTCGGCGGCAGCGTCCGGGGTTGGCGTACGCGCGAAGATGAATCCGAGGTAGCTCCCCCCCTCGGGCAACGGGACGAGCAACTGATCGGGCTTCGCCGTGATGACGATGTCATCGACCCCAGCGACCGTGCGTGCCGTCGCGATCCCGGACGCACCCTTCAGCCGCCCCGTCGACGGGATGGGGATCATCATCACACCGCTCGCTCGCGACTCCCGTCGGTAGGCATCAACCGACTCGCCGACCGCGTGGCGGAGTAGCAGCCCTTCCAGCGACTCGTCCTGTCCGCCGGCATTCTCGAATCGCAGGGCGGTCGCGCAGAGGCCACCGATCGGCCGCGCCGCCACCTCCAGCACGACCACGCGGTCGGCGTGCACCCGACACTCGGCGTGGACAGGGCCATGCTCGAGCCCAAGACATCGAGCGGCGGCAGCCACGGCCTCGACAACGGCCGACTGCTGGGCGTCGGCCAGCCGGGGCGGCGTAACGTAGATGGTCTCCTCGAAGAAGGGACCGTCGAGTGGCTCGGGCTTCTCGAAAATGGCCAGGGCTCGAAATCGACCGTGGTCGACGATGCCCTCGACAGCGAACTCGTTACCCTCCACATAGCCCTCGACGAGCACTTCATCCAGTGCGACATCCCGCATCGAGCGAATGTCCCGCTCGCGAAGCAGGCGCCGAACGCGTCGGAACGCGTGCCCGAACTGCTCAGCGTCGTTCGCCCGGATGACGCCTCGACTTCCCGACAATGCCAGCGGCTTGACGACGCACGGGTAGCGTACGTCCCTCGCCAGGGCGCTCTCGTCATGGTCGAGTGAGACCGAACGAAACCAAGGCGTCGGAAGATGCGCACCGGCGAACGCTTCCCGCGTCAGGCGCTTGTTGCCCGCGCGTCGAACAGCGTCGGGCGGATGTCCCGCCAATCCGAGCGCGGCGGCAGCCAGCGCCGCAATGACCGTGGGACGATCTCCAACCGCCAGCACACCGTCGATCGGATGCTCGCGGGCGTTCGACACGATGGTCGCGACCGAGTCGTCCGCCTCGTGAAACCTGATCGGCAGCGCCGCATCCTGCCACGGGTCGTCCAACGTCGTACAGCGATCCGTTCCGAGAATCAGCTCGATCCCGCAGCGGCGGGCCGCCGCGCCGAACGACCGCACCTGATATCCGGTGGTCGTGGCAAGCAGAAGAACGCGGGGCATTGGCAGGGTCGGGGATCGGGGCTCGGGGCTCAGGGCTCGGGGCTCGGGGATCGGGGTTCAGGATCGCGACCAGGGCTCGGAATCAGCCTCGGACTAGACCAGAGCGAACTGCTCTGGGGTTGGCTCGGCTCAACAGTACCACGGCTCGTTGAGGTAGGGGACGGTGCCCTGGACACGAGCGGCAAGGCGTGGTGTGCGACGAGTACGCCCCGCTCGGGCGAACGCCAGCTCGGCGATCGCCTCGAAGGCGATCCGTCGGGAGGCGTGCTCGTTGCGGCCGACGAGTTCTTGAACCTCGGCCTGCAGATCGTCGACCTCGGGTTCCGGATGCCGCCACGGATAGGTGAGACTCGTCGCATCGAAGCGCCCCACGAGCCGCCTCACGTCGTCGAGCTCGAGCAGCCTGGAACCGTGCGTGACGAGCAGCCGGATCGCGAGCTGAATTGGTGCCACGTGCTCGACCAGCTGCATCGTCTCGATGGCCTCGAGCAGATCGCAGTATCCCTCGAGGTCGGTCCAGGGCGTGAACGACACGAACGTCGGCGACAGCGTCAGCCCGGCCACCCGGCACGCCTCGACCGCGGCCACGAAATCGGCACGCGTGTGGCCCTTCTCGAGCAGGGTCAGCACCCGATCGTCCAGCGATTCGACGGCGCTGGTGACGAACAGGCACCCGGTCTCACGCAGCCGATCGAGATGTTCGCGATGGCGGACCAGATGCTCCACCTTGATCGTCACGTCGTAGGTCAGGTCGGGCCAGCGACGCGGGAACTCGTTGACCACCGTGAGGGCGTGACGGATGCCATTGAAGAAATCTGGATCGCCGAACGTGATGTGTTCTGCGCCTGCAACCACCTGTGCCTCGATGTCGGCGGAGACGACGTCAACCGGGACCACTCGAAACCGCCCGTTGTACACCGGAACGACCGGGCAATGACGACACAGGTGCTTGCAGCCCCGGCTCGCCTCGGTGTAGCCGACCGTGCGCCGCTCTCCGGAGGCATCCACCAGCGAGGCATACCGTGTCAGTGGCGGCAGTCCGGCTCGGTCCGGCGTGACGAACGGGACGTGAGCCAGCGACTGGCCAAGCACGGATGGCGCTGGGCGCTCTCCGGCACGCAGCGCGACCGCAGCCGCCACCAGGCCTTGCTCGAATTCCCCGCCGAGCACGGTCTCGACTCCGAGCGATCGGAGGACGCGCTCGTTGAGCGGCGCGTAGAGTCCGTAGCAGCAGAGATGAGCGGACGGGTTCGACTGGCGCACCCGACCGAGTACCGGCAGCGCGAGCCGCGTCGCCGTGTGCATCGGCAGGTGTAGCGCCACCAACCCGGCTCGCTCGACGTCCTCCGGCGCCAGTTGCTGCCGGCTCACGTCGACGACCGTGACATCGAATCCGGCCTGCCGAAGCAGTGCCGCCGGCGACGCCAATCCGAATGGTTGGCGACCCATCTCGTAGGTGGAAATCAACAGGACGTGCATCGCAACGGATCGGCGCGCTCACCGGAGCGGTGCCAATTCCTCCTCGGAGGGCGCCTTCGTCAACAGGCTCACGACGACGAGCGTGAGAATCGAGAGCACGAGCGCCGGATAGATCGTCTGGAGCCCAAGCGGATACGCCGTCACGCCATCGACCGCCTGCACCTTGCCTGCGATCTCCCAACCGAGCGTCGTGAGCATGCCGGCGAGGATCGAAAGCACACCCCCGATCCTCGAAGCCCGCGGCCACACGAAGGCGGCCAAGAGCGCCGGTGTGATGCCAGCGCCGTACATGGTGTAGGCCCAGAGGGCCATCTCCAGAATGGTCTGGAAGAAGCTGATGGCCACATAGCCAAGCACACCGATCAGGACGACCAGCAGCCGCGTGTAGACCAGCACTTGCCTGTCGCTCGCGTCGGGGTTGATGAACCGCTGGTAGACGTCGCGCATCAGATTGGTCGCTGGCGTCAGCAGGAAGCTGTTCGCTGTCGACACGATGATGGCGGCGGCGCCGCACAGCAAGACGACCCCGAACACGGTGGGCAGCACGTCGAGCGCCACACGAATGACGATCGTCTCCGATTGCGCGGCGTCGAGTCCGACGGCGATCCTGCTGCCGAACACTCCGATCGCCACGATGAGCGACTCCACGGCGATCGTGCCGACGATCCATCCCGACACGGCCCAGCGCGCAGCCTTCTCGTCCCGGGCCGAGAAGAACTTCTGGTACATGTTCGCTTCGCCCAACAGGAGGAACAGCGTCGGGAAGAAGAGTGCGAGCGCCGCCTGCGGATCGATCGAGCCGAAGAGCGCCGTCTGATCGGGCCGGAGCGCTTCGAGCGCCGGCATCGGTCCGCCCGCCTGGGCCACGAGGAAGCCCACAGCAACCACGGCGCCCACCGTCATCACGAGGCCGTTGGCGACGTCGAGGTACGCGATTGACAGCATGCCGGCCAGCGCCGTGAACGTGATGCAGAAACCAGCCGTGATGAGCGCGCCCAGCCGGGGATCGACGCCCGCCACCAGACTCAGCAGGCGGCCGCCGCCTCGGAACTGATACGCAGCGATCGTGGCGTAGGCGAGTACCGTGGTGATCGTGCCAAGCACGCGCGCGACGGGACCGTAGCGCAGTTCCAGGATATCCGGCACCGTGAACTGCGCGATACGGCGAACGCGCGGCGCGATGAAATAGACGAGCGCGATACCCACCCATGCACCCGCCGACTGCCACAGCGCAGGAAAGCCCGCGCGGTACCCGAGACCAGCGCCTCCGAAGAGGCTCCCTGCCCCGATCCAGGTCGAGAGGAGCGTGAACACCAGGACGCGCGCGGGCAGCGTCCGGCCGGCCACCAGAAAATCTTCGCCCGTCTTGACCCGCCGCGAACGCACGGCGCCCACGACCGCCAGAATCCCAAGATAGATGATGACCGCCGTCAGGAACATCAGTTCGTTACTACATCACGGGCACCTTCTGATCGGCAACCTGAATCTCACGCGAGGCCGGCACCCACGCGCCTGGCTCGCCCCCCTACCTCACTTGCCCGTATACTTGACTGTGCGGCGAGTTGGCCGCCGACACACGAATGCCCCTCGACGACTACCGACGCAAACGCAACTTCGCGAAGACCCCGGAGCCGAGCGGTACCGAGCCGCCACGGCGCCGCATGCGGGGGCGGTCCAAGCCCTTCTTCTGCGTGCAGAAGCACATTTCCAGCCATCTCCACTACGACCTCCGCCTTGAGCACGACGGCGTCCTGCTGTCATGGGCCGTGCCAAAGGGGCCCTCGATCGACGGCCGGGACAAGCGGCTCGCCATGCAGACCGAAGATCACCCGGTCGCGTACGGCACGTTCGAGGGTGTCATCCCCGAGGGCTACGGGGCGGGGATCGTGATGCTCTGGGATCAGGGCACCTGGAGCCCCGAGGTAGACGACGTGGATGCGGCGCTACGCAAGGGCGACCTCAAGTTCACGCTCGACGGCTTCAAGCTGAAGGGATCCTGGGTGTTGGTCCGGGCACACGGACCAGGTCCGCGCACGAAGAACAGCAACAACCACGGCTGGCTGCTGATCAAGCACCGTGATGAGTGGTCGGGGCCCCTGGACATCACGGCGTTCGCACCCCGCAGCGTGAAGAGCGAGGGAGACTTCGAGGACATTCTCGCCGAGGATGCACCCGAGGTCTGGCGCACGAACCGACCTGCCAAAACCGGTGTGACCGGTGCGATGCTGGCAGAAATCATCGACAAGGCCGCAGCGATCAAGGCTCAGCGCGATGGCGCGTCAGAGAAGCCCCGCGCGAAGCATTCGCGGAAGAAGTAGAACCTCGACTCGGGGCTTTATGCTTTTGGGCTCTGACGCGGGTCGTCAGGCAAGAGCCGAAACCACAGAGACCAGCGCCTGCATTCGTCAGCTGAGCAGTCGCGTTGCCAGGACGCCCCAGACGGCATAGGCGAGACGACGACGGTCGTGTCGAGCGATCGCGCGGGTCCAGAAGTTGCCGGTGACGAGCTCGCACCCGGCCGGCAACTCCCCGACTTCGATTGGTCGCTTGTGCTCGGCCGCGTACCGCTCGAGCGCCTCCTCCGAGGGTGCCTGCTCGTTGGCGATGACGACGTCGACTGGCCGACCAATCGCCTCCGTCAGTCGGCGAACCCCTTCGGCAAGCGTAAAGCTTCGCATCCCACGGCCCTCGGTGAGGAGGTTCGCGACCAGGATGATCGGGCCGCGAACCGCCTGCAGGGCCTCCAGGGTGCCGCCGACCAGGAAAATCGGCAGCAAGCTGGTGTAGAAGCTGCCGGGACCGATGATCGCCGCATCGAACGCACGAATCGCGTCGGCCACGTCGTCCCGCAGACTGACCGGTGGCTCGAGCCAGACCCGCTCGACGAGGTGTCCAAGATCCTGTCCGGCGTCGACCTCGACCTCTCCGCGCGAGCGCGTGCCGTCGCTGTACTGCGCGCACAGGCTGGCATGTTCGACGCTGATGGGCCAGACGCGGCCGTCGCATCCGAGCAGCCCGCGCAGGCCATCGACTGCCGCCATGAAGTCCCCGGAGTACTGCTCCATCATCGAGAGCAGGAGGTTGCCTCCGGTGTGCCCTCGCAGGCGCTCGTGCTCCGGCATCGGGAAACGGGCCAGCAACACGCGACGCGCCTCCGACTCGTTACGAGCCAGGGCGAGGGCGCATTTCAGCACGTCCCCCGGCGGCAGCACGCCCAGCTCGTCCCTCAGTTGGCCGGAGCTGCCTCCGCTGTCGAACATCGTGACGACGGCGTTCAGGTGCAGCCAGGGGTTGGTCTTGAGACCGCCCAGCAAGCTCGGAAGGCCCGTGCCCCCTCCGAAACAGCCAATGTTGAGCTCGCGCAGGCGCATCGACGTTCGGCCCAGCGGCTACCTCGAGCTCGACCCGCCCGCAGCCTGCGGTAGCGTCGGGTACTCGACGCCGATCTGCTCGAGGTACGTCGAGTATTTCGACGGGTCGTAGTAGTACTGCTTCATCTCGTCCCGGTACCTGGCCATGATGGCCTCGTTGAGCTCGATGGCCGGTTCGTCCTGGGATCGAATGAGCGGCGTGTACGTCGTCTCCTTGGCCTGGACGTCGTTGAAATACCGCCACGCTTGCTCGACGAGCTCCGGCCGCATGATGAAGTCGAGCATCGTGAGGGCTTGCGCCTTGGCTCCCGCGGTCGCGCCCTTGTGCGCGATGGGTGTGGCCATGGCGATCGCGCTGCTCCAGTTGTGACCGGGTAAGCCGGGGATATTTGATGGAAAACGCAGCGTCACGGTCGGCACGGTCCACGAGATGTCGCCGATGTCGTCCGAGCCACCGCCGCGCTTCGCCGATTCCTCGATCGGATCGCGCAGCGTCGAGAGCTCGGTCGCCAGGCCGTTTGGCTCGGACCCGACGAGCTGCTGCACCACCCGCGCCAGCGCCTGGTCGTCCTCACTCCACTCGGGCAGACCCACGCGCGTGATGTTGCCGTACATCGTCTCGGCCACGACCTTGCTCATGTGCTGCGGCCAAGCCGAGCCCAACACTCTCGACGTGTAGGTCGTGTTGGTCATGAGCGCCGCCCCATCGGCCATCTTGTCCGCGATGTCCCACAACTCCATGATGTGGGGGTAGTCGGTCTCTCGCAGGTAGTACCAGACAGAGGCGTTTCTCGGCACGACGTTCGGCTGATCGCCACCGTTCGTGACGACGTAGTGCGACCGCTGCTGGATCCGAAGGTGCTCCCGCCGGTAGTTCCAGCCGGCATTCATCAGCTCGACTGCATCCAGCGCGCTCCGGCCGCGCCACGGCGAACCGGCGCTGTGGGCGGTCTCGCCCTGGAACGTGTAAAGGACCGAGACGAGCCCGTTCCCAGAACCCGAGCCCCACGACACGTTCAGGTTGCCGCTGACGTGCGAAAAGAGAACGATGTCCACGTCCTCGAAATAGCCCTCGCGGACGAAGTACGCCTTCGTGCCGAGCTGCTCCTCGGCCACGCCCGGCCAGAGCTTCAGTGTGCCGGAGAGGTTCTCGCGCTCCATGAGCTTCTTCACCGCGATCGCCGCCGTGACGTTCACCGCCTGCCCGGAGTTATGCCCCTCGCCATGCCCGGGCGCCCCCTCGATCATCGGATCTCGATACGCCACCCCCGGCTTCTGCGACGCTTGCGGAATGCCGTCGATGTCCGACCCGAGCGCGATGACCGGCTTCCCGGAGCCCCAGGTCGCCATCCACGCCGTCGGAATGCCGGCGATCCCCTCCTCGACGGTGAAGCCGTTCTCACGAAGGATGTCGGTCACGTACCGCGATGTCTCGATCTCCTGGAAGCCCAGCTCCCCGAAGCTGAAGATCGAATCAACCATGTGCTGCGTGAACAGGGCCATCTCCTCCACCTGCGTGACAGCCTCGGTCTTCAGCGCGTCGAGCTTCGAGTCGGACGACTCGCGCTGCGCGGACGGGCGCACTGGCACGGCCACCAGCATGACGGTAACGGCGACGACCCACGAGATTCGCACCAGGCGCATGAACTCCTCCCCATCGCTTGAATCGGTGTCCGGCGGCGCCGGACCTCCAGACAGGAGCGTAGCCTAGTCCAAGCCGGACGACGCAGCAAGCGGGCGGCGGACTCGGTCGATACGGCTGGGAACCGTCCGTGCAGGTCCGGGCCGAGCCCGTGGGACACCCGCGTTTCTGCGATACACTGAAGAATCGCTCGACCCGACCTGCCGTCATCCATGACCGAGTTCACACCGAAACGCCGCCTCGAAGGCGGTCATCGCATGACCCTGTTCGCCTGGGGCCGGCCGCGACACTTCAGCGAGCTGCCTCGCCCGGCGCGGCGCTACTTCCAGGTCACGCCCGATAGCCGCGTGCTGGCACATTGTTACTGGCACGGTCAGGCACGTCGGCGCGCGACGTTGCTGGTGCTGCACGGGCTCGAAGGATCGAGCGAGGCCCACTACATGCGCGGTCTGGCCGACAAGGCCTTTGCGGCCGGCTTCAACGTCGTCCTGCTGAACCAGCGCAACTGCGGGGGGACCGAACACCTCTCGCCCAGGCTCTACCACTCGGGCCTCACGGACGACCCGCTGGCCGTCCTTCGCGAGCTGATCGAGCTCGACCACCTTCCAGCCATCGCCATCGCCGGCTACTCACTCGGCGGCAATCTGGCGCTGAAACTGGCGGGCGACCTCGGCCCGAACTCGCCTCCACAACTCTCGGCGATCTGCGCGGTCTCGCCGACCATGGACCTGGCGAAGTGTGTCGAGGCGCTGGAACGATCGACGAATCGGCTGTATCAGTGGAACTTCGTCAGGAACCTGAAACGGCGCATGCGCCGCAAGCATCGGCTGTTTCCGGATCGCTATCGCATCGACGCGCTCGGCCAGGTTCGAACCGTTCGAGACTTCGACGAGGCATTCACAGCCCCCCACCACGGGTTCCTGGACGCCAGCGACTACTATCACCGTGCCAGCGCCCTCCGGGTCATGGACCGGATCCAGATACCGACGCTGATCATGTCGGCGGAGGATGATCCGTTCGTGCCCCCGGATCAGTTTCGCGAGGCTCCGGTGACCGACAACTCGCACGTCACACTCGTGCTCACCCGTCACGGCGGCCACTGTGCCTTCGTCGAGGATGCGGGGGTGCTGTACGACGGGTACTGGGCCGAGCGGGCGATGGTCGCGTTCTGTGCGCGTCACGCGACCGTGTGAGCGCCGGGATCGAGTCCGAGCCGCACCATGAGCTGGGCGGCCAGTTCGGGTCCCCTCCCCTCGTCCTCATGCTTGAAGTAGACGAACGTCTCGCGCCACCGATCCTGGTAGCCTTCAGCGACCTCCGCCCAGCGGTCGATCTCCGCCGGGCCGTAACCCTGATCTCGGAGCCTGAGGTAACCGTAGGCAGCGGTCGCAACCGTCGGCGTCGTCAGCTTCTCGCTGTCGGCGATGCACAGTGCAAAGCCGTGCTGCTCGAGGCAGTCGAAGACATCGGTGTCATGCCAGGAAGGATGCCGAAACTCGAACGCGGCCGGCGCCCTGGGCGGCAGGGTGGCGCAGAAGGCTGCGAGCACGTCCAGGTCTTTCTTGAAGTTGGGTGGGAGCTGGAACAACAGCGCCCCGAGCCGCGGTCCCAGCGTCTGCGCAACATCGCAGAACGCGCCGACGATCTCCTCGCATTTCCTCAGGCGGGCCAGATGCGTGATGCGACGTGGAGCCTTGAGCGTAAAACGAAAACCGTCCGGGGTCCCATCGACCCATCCGGCGAGAAGCCGCTCGCTGGGCATGCGGTAAAAGGTGTAGTTGATCTCGACCGTGCGCAGACGCTCGGCGTAGTACGCCAACATCCGCTTGGTGGGCAGGTCGGGCGGATAGAAGCTGCCCTTCCACTCGGGATAGTTGTAGCCGGAGGTTCCGATCCAGTACATCGCGATCGCGACCTTAGCACCGCGCCCCTGGATCGAGTCAAGACTGAGGTACACTGGGCGACCGACACATGGATCTCATCAGACTGCACGACGTGGAAAAGGCGTACCAGCACGGCGCCTCGAAGACCTACGTACTCCGACGGATCAGCTTCTCGATCGCCGAGGGCGAGTTCGTCTCGATCATGGGTCCCTCCGGCGCCGGCAAGTCCACGCTGCTCCATTTGATCGGGATGCACGACAGCGCGTGGACAGGCGAGTACTACTTCAAGGACGAGCCGGTCCACGCCATGAAGCCGAAGGACCGGGCCAAGCTCCACAAGCAGCACATCGGCTTCGTCTTCCAGAGCTACCACCTGCTCGATCACCTGACGGTGTACGAGAACCTCGACATCCCGCTGTCCTACCGGGACGTCAAGAAAGCCGAGCGGCAGGCCATCGTCGCCGACGTGCTCGATCGCTTCAACATCGTCGGCAAGAAGGAGCTGTACCCGACGCAGCTCTCGGGCGGTCAGCAGCAACTCGTCGCCGTCGCCCGCGCGGTCATCGCCAGCCCGAGCCTGATTCTCGCCGACGAGCCGACCGGGAACTTACACTCGAGCCAGGGCGGCGAGATCATGGAGCTGTTCAAGCGGCTCAACGACGAGGGCACGACGATCATCCAGGTGACGCACTCGGCGACCAACGCCGGATACGGATCGAGGAACATCGAGCTCGCCGACGGCTGGATGGTCGAGGCCGACTGAACCGAAGTCCTCGCCGGCCACCGACCGGAGCATGCCGCAAACCTCCTCACGCTCGGCCTGGGCGCACCCTTTCACCCCGGCCGAGCAGCGGATCGTGAGTCGGCTCCGTACGCCGACACGGGTCCAGCGGTTCCTCAACGCCCTCCCGTACAACGCCGAGCCACCCCCGACGCGCGACACGCTACGGAGCTTTCGATCAGCGCTCCGAGCCGGCTGCGCTCATTGCCTCGAGGCTGCGCTGATGGCTGCCGTCATCCTGGAGCACCATCGCTACACGCCGCTGGTCTTGAGCTTCGAATCGAGCGATGGGCTGGATCACGTCGTGTTCGTGTATCGGCGGGGCGGCCGTTGGGGGTCCATTGGCCGGTCACGAGACCCGGGACTCCACGGACGCCGGCCCGTCTTCGCCACTCCGCGGGCCCTGGCCGCGAGCTACGTCGACCCGTACGTCGATTTCACCGGGCGCATCACCGGGTACGCCGTCGTCGACCTGCGACGGCTGGGCGGGTATGACTGGCGACTGGCCTCGACCAACCGGTGGAAGGTGGAGCGATTCCTGCTCGAATACCCGCATCGGCGGCTCCACACGTCGGACAGACGGATCGCCCAGCTCCGCAGCCGATACCGGGAATTCATGGCCAACAATCCCGGGCGCAGGCCGGTGGACTATCGGGGGCGCGCGCGCTGGAGTGAACTACCCGCATCGTTTCGCCGCCGTGGATGACGGCGACTTCCGGGCCGAGGCTCGACGGTTCGGGGTTCAATCGAGGTCGAAGTCACGTTTGGGGCGCTCGATGGGTTGGTTCTTGGCGTCCCGAAGGGCTTCCTCGAAGCGCTTCGACAGCGCCTCGCCGCGCGTTTTCTCCGCGCTGACCGACTCGACGAACATCGCTTCCCGTCGCGCGGCCTCCTCCGCCAGGATTCGCTGAGCCTGGTTGAGCTCCGGCTTGTCACCGCGCTCCGGCTCGACGTGCCGGATGACCCGCTTGAGGTTGAGATCGACGACGAGCGTCGCCTGACAGCACGGACAGGACACCTCGAACTCGGACTCCAACGTCACCATCGAACACCCTCCCCCATCCGGCCACCTTCGGCGCGGACACCACCTTGCCGCCCAGCCTCGAGCCGGCGACATCCTTGTCGCACGCTATGATATCCCTAGGTGGTGGGCGCGTCATGCGCCGAACCGACGGCCTCCGATTCGACGCACAGCCGTTCCCCCACGAGGCCGAGCGATTCAATCGGCCCACTCATGCAGACGCGCACGTTACCGAGCGGTAGTCTCGAGATCGACCTTCGGGTCGTGACCTACAACATCCACCGGTCGCGTGGACTCGACGGACGGATCCTGCCGCTCCGAATCGCGTCGGTGCTTGAGCGAATCGGCGCGGACATCATCGCCCTCCAGGAGGTCATCGGGCCCGGTCCAGGCGGGGGCGGCCACGCCGAGCAGATCGGCGCGGCGCTGGGCATGGGCTGGGTGATGGCGTCGACGCGCCAATTCCGGTCCCACTTGTTCGGCAACGTCGTGCTGAGTCGGCTGCCTGTTCGCCACCACGTCCAGCACGACCTCACCTGGAAGACCTGCGAGCCCCGGTGCTGCCAGCGCGTCGATGTGATGGTCGAGGGACGCCGTGTCCGCCTCTACAACGTCCACCTGGGCACGGCACTGCTCGAACGCCGGCATCAGGCCACCCGCCTGGCGTCATTCGTGCGAGATCGCAGAACACGCGGGCCGAAGATCGTCCTAGGAGACTTCAACGAATGGACGAAGGGGCTGGCCACCACGATGCTGACACAATCGCTGGAGAGCATCGACCTGTTCGCCCATCTCAAGCGGCGCCGCACCTATCCTGGCTTCTTTCCGGTCCTGCAGCTCGACCACATCTACTACCAGGGCCAGGTCGACGTCATGCGCGTCCAGCTGCCACGCACGCGGCAGACGCTCGTGGCGTCTGACCACCTTCCGCTGGTGGCGGATCTTCGCGTGACTCTGTGACGTCGTGGCGTCGTGATGTTGCACAGGGGCCGTGTACGGAGACGTGAGCGAGGAACGAAACGTGCGGGAGACGGCTCGGGCGAGCCGTCTGGCTTAGCCCTCTTCTTCGTACTCGCCTTCGGACCAGGCCCCGAGCCGAGTGGAGGGTCGCAGCGCCTCTCGGTAGTCGTAGATCGGCATGTCCTGGACGTGGATCGCGATGATGCAGCCGGCAGCCTTCGCATTGACGACCACCGTGACCGGACTCCCCTCGACACCGCCGCGAAATCCGACCCGGCAGCCGCAACCCAGTCGAGCGTGAGAGAAGCCCTTCAGCATGATACGAATCCCTCGGTCCAGGTCCGGGGCCGACGACTCACCATGGTGGCGGCCGCGTCGCCGGATTCGTCTGGACGTCCGATCGCCGCGATCATACTACAGCAGGCGAGATTTGGCTCGCCGCGGGAGAGCAGCGAGACAGCAGGGATCCGAGCGCGACCTCGTTCAGAGCAGTTCCTTGATCTCCTTTTCGAACTGCTCCTTCGTCGACATGCCCATGTGCTTCTTGCAGATGGCGCCATCACGCCCGATCACGAAGGTCACCGGGATGCCCCAGAGCGGCCCGAACGCCTCCTGGACGTCCTCTCGGCCGAGACCAACGAGCACGGGGTAATTCATCTTGAACTCGGCAGCAAACGGCTTGAGCTTGTCGACCGTGTCATCGACCGAGAACCCGAGGACGACGAGCCCCTGGTCACGATATTGATCCTGGAGTTCCACGAAGAACGGGATCTCATACTTGCAGGGACCGCACCACGTAGCCCAGAAGTCGAGCAGGACGACCTTGCCCTTGTAGTCCGCCAGGTTGATGTCCTTACCGTCCATGTCATTGATGACGAAGTCCATGTTGGCAGCTTCGCCGTCGGCATCGCACGCCCCGCCGTCCGACGCCGCCCACAGCGGGATGTCCAGCGGCGTGTTGGCCGTGAAGGGAACCGTCGAGGCGGCCAGGCCCAAGGCAGCGGCGGCCGCAATCACCCATCGGCTCGTCCGCGTCATCATTCGCCGCTCTATCATCACTGCCACCTTTCGCCCGAGAGGCTAGCCCGGAGGCCAGCTTGTTCGATTTCCTGGTATTTTACCAGTTCCACAGCATTCGCGCGATCTCGCCGACTGTGTTGCTCGTCTGATCAGCGAACGAGCACGTTCCCAGTCCGCACGTAGGAGGCAATCCGCTGCAGCGTCGCGGAGTCCTCCTGTCCGACCACGGCGTAGGTCTGGCCGCGCAGCCCCCACATCACCGCCTGGTGTCCGACGGCATTCACGGCGCGGCCCCGGTGAGCTCGCTGGGGAAGGACGAACAACGACATCGGCTGCCCCCTGAGGCGATACAGCACGTGCGCCATCTGCCCGTCGTGGTAGACGCATTGACGGGCGGTCAGCAGTTCGAGTTGCTCCGATTCGACGCTGGCCGGCACGTCGACCGGCCACCCGGACGCCTGCTCGAACGATTGCGCAACCGCTAACGGGTCGGCCGCTGCGGCGTCGACATCGGTCAGCGCGAAGCACTTGACATGGTCGAGCGCCAGCTCGGCGGCAAGGAGGGTGCCCGAGTCGCCGCGCAACCAGAGGAACACCAGCGATCCCGCAATGACGAAGATCGCGGCCGCGGCGATCGAGAGCGGCATCCGCCGACGCTGAAAGGCTGCGCCGACCGCGGTCGCGGTTCGAGTGCCGGCGGCCGAAAAGGGTGTGGCGACGGCGGCTCGACAGCGCGCGTGCAGGGATGCGGACGCAGGCGCGCGGAGTTCGTCGGCTCGACCGCGAATCACTGTCCGGCCTGCCCGCTCCGCGTCGGCTTGCTCGCGGCACGGCCCGCAGGCCGCGACATGCTCCTCCACTGCGGACGCATCGTCGAGGGCGGCCTGCCCATCGATATAGGGCGTCAGGAGGCGATCGATTTCAGCGCATGTCTTCATTGACCCTACTTTTCAAAATTCAGGCTCGAGCGCCCGAGCTCAATACGTCCCTGCTCGCTTAGACGCCCGAAGTCCCCCATCCGCTGCATGATTTCTTGCCCGATCACCGATCGCCGCCACGTGCGGTCCCGACACTTTCGGCCGGCGACCGGGGCCTGCTCAGGTGCGCGTACAGCGCCCGCCGGCCTCTCGAGATCCGGGACATCACGGTGCCTATCGGCACGCCCAGCATCTCGGCAATCTCTGCGTATGTAAACTCTTCGACATCGCGGAGCCAGACCGCCTGTCGAAACGCCGGTGACAATGCGTCGAGCGCCGCCTGCAAGTCCGCGCTCAGGGAGCCTCGCATCAAGAGCTGCTCGGGTGTCTCGCCCTGCCCAGGTCCGGGGCCGGCTACCGCTCGTTCCACGATCTCCGTGTCCACATCGATCGGGTTGCGGCCGGCCTGACGGCGCTGATTGCGAAACGCGTTGTGCAGGATGGTGAACAGCCACGCCTTGAGGTTCGTTCCGCGCTCGAACTGCCCCGAGGCCCGAAACGCGCGGAAATAGGTCTCCTGCACCAGATCTTCGGCATCCGACGGGTTTCGTGTGAGCCGCATGGCTGCCCCGTACAGGCCGTCCACGTACGAGAGCACTTCGACCTCGAACGGACCCGAGGCGCCGTCTGACGAAACTGGTGTCGGTGGTTGGCGTAGCCGAAACCGCATGGGGCGTTCCAACCGAGCACCGGATCCCTGAGGCACGAACACCGGGACGCTCGGAAATATTCCGCAAGCGTAAAGAATTCGTCGGCGAATGTGAAGTGACGCCGCAGTGTCACCCCGGGGCTTTGATCCGCCGCTTCTGATGACAGTCGCCGCGGCACCGCTCGACAACGAATCGATTGGCTCGCGAGCGAAACAGCCCACCGCTCTGGGCAATCGACGGTGCGCCCGACGTCCGCTCTCGTGGTATGTCTCTTGCTTTCGCCGTGGGTGAAATCTGGGATCCACGCGTTTGCGGCAACCGTCGTAGCTACAGTAACATGCCCACTATTGCGGCCCTGGACGCATCTTCAGGCCAGGCCGTCAGCGAGATGACCGAGGTGACCGAGGTGACAATGCGTAACCCCCTCCGGCCGGGCGCCTGGGCGCGCACAGTCGCGTCCGTAGTGGCCACTCTTCTGCTCGGCGTCCTTGTCGGCGAGTCGTCTGCGCAGAACCAGAATTTCGCCCCCTATTACGGGAAGAATCGGATTCGCTACGACAACTTCCGCTGGCACATCTACGACACAGACCATTTCGAGATCTTCTACTACCCCGAGATCGAGCAGCACCTCGAGCGGGTCGCGGGCTACGCGGAGAGCGCGTACCAGCACGTGAGCTCCGAGTTGAAGCACGACCTGGCGTTCAAGGTTCCGCTGATCATTTATAAGACGCACAGCGAATTCCAGCAACAGAATGTCATTCCGGGCGACGTACCCGAGGGCGTGGCGGCATTCGCCGAGCCGATGCGCGACCGCATGGTACTCCCCATCGACGAGCCCCCCGATCAGCTCTACCGGCTGATCACGCACGAGCTGACCCACATCTTCGAGTTCGACATCATTCCACGGTCGCTGGTGCGCCGAGGCATTCCGCTGTGGGTCGACGAGGGGCTGGCGGACTACTTGGCCGGCGTCTGGCGCCCGCTCGACTTGATGACCGTCCGCGACGCGGCCGTCGCGGACATCATCCCGAAGATGAGCGAGTTGGAGGGCTACGGGCAATTCAACAATCCGCGGCTCATCTACAACCTTGGCCACACGGTGTTCGAGTTCATCGAGTCGCGTTGGGGTAAGGAGGGGATCCGCCAGTTCCTCTTCTCGCTTCGCCGGAGCGTGATCGGGGGGGGCGACAGCGCGTACGACGATGCGCTGGACCTGTCGGCGGACGACTTCGACCAGGAATACGACAAGTACATTAAGGATCGGTTCAAGCCGTTTCGTGACAAGGAGCGGCCCGCGGACTACGGCAAGAACCTCGCACCGAACCGCGAGCGCACCAACTTCACCACGGTCCTATCGATCGAGCCCTCTCCGTCAGGCGACCTGCTGGCCGCCATGGCCGGTAACCGCAAGGAAGGTGAGCTGGACATCATCCTGATCTCCGCACAGGACGGCCAGGTGGTTCGCAATTTGACGGAGGGATTCGACCAGGACAAGGGATTCGAGTACATCTCGCTGCCCGGCGCGCGCTTCAACACGGTTCCGTGGATGTCGTGGTCGCCGATCGGTGACCGTCTGGCCTTCTTCGTCCGACGGTCGAAGGGGAAGTCGCTCATCCTCGAGAACATCCTCACCTCGAAGGTCGAGCAGCGTATCGAGATGCAGGGCGTCGACGCGCCGGAGTCGCCCGACATCGGCCCGCAGGGCCGGCGCGTGGCTTTCTCGGCGCTCAAGGAGGGCATCGGCGACATCTACATCGTCGACCTCGAGACCGAAGAAATCACGAACCTGACGAACGACGAGCTCGCCGACTACGCGCCGACGTTCACGCCCGACGGCACGGCCATCGTGTACATGTCACGCGTCAGCGGGAGTGACAAGCTGTTCCAGATCGACCTGGCGAGCGGCCAGAAGACACAGCTCACGTTCGGGACCCACGACGCAGCCGCCGCACAGTTCCTCGACGATCACACGATCGTGTTCGCCTCGACGGCCACCGATCCGACGCAACCGATCGACCCGGATGTCGCGCGGAACGGCAACATCTACAACACCTGGACCCTGGATCTGAACAACGGTGAACTCCGGCAGTACACCGACGCGCTCGGAGCAAACGTCTCGACCGTCGTGCTCGCAGAATCGGATGCGAGCCGCATCGCCTTCGTCACCTATTTCAAGGGCGATTACGGAGTCCATACGCTCAGCCGCGAGGAGCCCCTCAGCATCGCCGCGTCGTCGGATTTCGGCGCACCAGGCCCGGTGATCGACTTCCAGGCGCCGCTCACGCACACGCTCGTTAAGGCGAACCAGCGCCGGAAGGGTACGTTCGAGAAGCTCTTCCTCGAGGGACGCCCGCCGGTCAACCTCGGCGTGACGAGCGGAGGCGACCTCTTCGGCGGCACGGCGATTACGTTTACCGACGTACTCGGCGACAAGCAGTTCAGCATGTACGCCGCGTCAGTTTCGCAGTATCGGACGCTCGCCTTCTCGTACCTCAACCTCTCGCGCCGGCTGCAGTACGCCGCCCAGGGCTTCTCGCAGACCGAGTTCTTCTTCGGCCTGCAGCCAGGCGTCTTCTTCAATCAAGGCGCCTTCCTGAGCCGCGACCAGGCGATCGCGACGCGGACCACGCGCGGCGGCTCCGTCTTCGGAATCTACCCGTTCGACCGGTTCCGGCGCCTCGAGCTGTCGGCAGGCATCGTCCAGTACGCCGAGCGGTTCGACGACCCAGTGCTCGAGGTGCAGTCACGGCAGTTCCAGGAACAGCAGTTCGGCACACAAGTCTTCCGAAACGGCATGGTCATTCCGATCGGGGTCACGTTCATCCAGGAGACGACGGTCTTCCGCGAGTACGGTCCTCTGGCTGGCAACACATTCAGACTGGCCTACGAGTTCGCGCCCAGTGTGGGCGACTCCCTCTCCCGCCAGACCATCGACGTCGACGCTCGAGTGTATCGCCGCATCGGCACCAACGGCGTCCTGGCGCTACGTGGGCGCGGCTTCCGCAGCTGGGGCGATTTCCCGGACTTCACCTTCTTCGGTGGCAACTCGGAGATGCGCGGCTATCGCTACCTCGAGTTCGTCGGACACAAGGCGTTCTTCGCCGACGCCGAACTCCGATTTCCGCTCATCGAGGCGATGCTGACGCCGATCGGCGTTCTCGGTGGCGTCCGAGCCGTGCTCTTCGCCAACGTCGGCGGCGCCGGGTTCAATGAACAACCGTTCAAGATCGCTTCCACCTCCAACCAGCTCGTACGGCCGGTGCTCGGATTCGCCACGGACCCGACGACGGGCGCCTCCACGCCGGTCCTCGGCGCACCCACGCAGATCTCCGGCTTCCGGCTCGAGGACGCCCGCGCCTCCTATGGTCTGGGTCTCGAAACCTTTGCGCTGGGCTTTCCGATTCACTTCGACTGGTCGTGGCGAACGCTGTTCAACAAGGCGTGGGAGGATGCCCTCTTCGCCACCTCAGGCGGAAGCGCGGAATTCCGGAAGTCTCGATTCGATATCTGGATCGGCTACGACTTCTAGTGACAGTGCCTCTATGAGCGGACGACGCCTGTGACATCAGCGCCTCGCCCTCGATCCGACGCGCCCGCCAGGCCGTCGTGCTCGCAGTGCGTGGCGCTCCTCGTCGACTATCTCGAGAACCGCCTCCCGGACGCCGCACGCGCCTCGCTCGAGCGCCATCTCACCGCCTGCTCGAGCTGCGTGGCCCAGGTGGAGACATACCGATCGACGGTGTCGCTGCTCCACTCGCTGTCGGAGGAGGACCTCCCACCAGAGCTGCGAACGACCCTCCACGCCTTCCTCACAGACCACGACAGCAACTGAACCTCGAGGCCTCGCTCCGCCGCCTCGAGCCTGCTACCATCATCTGCGATGCCCCAGACAGATACTGCCGACCCGACGCTCAAAGCGCCGGCCGATTCGGCGACCGAGATGGTACAGATCGTCCTCCCGAACGATGCCAACCCACTCGGCTTCATCCTGGGCGGCACCGTGATGCACTTGATCGATATCGCCGGAGCGATCGCTGGCCATCGACACACGCGTAGCCGAATCGTGACCGCCGCCGTGGATGGCCTGCAATTCCTTCACCCGATCAACGTCGGGGACCTCATTATTCTGAAGTCCCGCGTGACCTGCACGTTTCGAACATCGCTGGAGGTCGAGGTGGAGGTCTACTGCGAGGAGACGCTGACCGGCGATCGCAAGCTCACCAGCCGGGCATATCTGACCTTCGTGGCGGTCGATTCGCAGGGCGGCCGGGTTCCCATTCCGTCGCTCCGACTCGACACGGCCGAGGATCGCGAGCGCGCAGAGGCGGCCACCGCTCGCCGTAAGGCCAGGCTCCGGGCGAAACAGGCCTTCCGACAGACGCAGGAACTATAGGGAGATCAGGGCCCCGGGGATCAGGGACCGGGGATCAGGGATCAGGGATCAGGGATCAGGGATCGGGGATCGGGGCTCAGGGCAACGACGGGAGACCGAAGAGCATCTCCGACCCCGATCCCGGAGCCCAGATTCCTGATCCTCGGCTTACGACGAGAGTCGCAGGACGCTGCGCTGGAGATTGATCGCGACGCGATAGGGACTCAGGAACTTGTGGCCGACGATTCCGCCGACCTGGAAGCCCAGCAACGTGCTGGGGGCGGCCAGGTTCAGCACGACGACCGGGAAGTTATTGAACTCGATCTGCTGGAAGCGCAGGTCGACGCCAGGCAACAAGAAGGCGTCCCTGTCCCAGCCCGAGGCGCCGAAGACCTTCAAGGGGATACGCCGGAACGTCTGAGGACCAAGTGATAGCGCGGTGTTCCGGCTGATCGAAATCACCTCGCCGCCCGTGTCCACGATGAAATTCACGCTTCGGTCGCCGTTGACCACGCCCTGGACGAGGGCCAGGCGATGCTGGCGGAGCGGCAGCACGGTATGGGCGGGTTCGTCGGGGATCTGCTGGCCGACCACCAGCACGCGGCGCTCATAGTCAATCGACATCGACAGCCCCAAGGCGAGCGGCGAGAAGCCATCGCGTTCGTTCTTGGGCAGCCCGAACCCCGACAGCCGCGGGTCCTTGATCAGGCACGGCAAGTTGCGAACCTTCAGCGTCCCGATGGTCAGGGAGTCGAGCCTGCCAAGCAGGAGTCCTCGGAGACCCACCTCGCCGACTCCGGCGGCCAGCGTCCGCACGATCGGGTCGACCCGGGCAGCCTTCGAGGTGCGAGCGGACAGCACGGTGTGCTCGGCGCCCGTATCGAGAACAAAGTCGACTTTTCGCCGATCGTTGATGCGCCCGCGCACGATGATCTTGTCCTTGACCAGCTTGAACGGAATACGGTGGGTGACCTCTGCTCCTCCAGCGATGGCGCTGGGCTCGCTGTCGCCGAACGATCGCAGAAACCGGAGCTTCGATCGAGCCAGGATCACTTGCTCGCCCGACTGCTGGTTCGGCAGCAAGGTGAGGTACGCGCTGAAGGCGCCGACAGCCTCCTCGTAGCGCCGCAGTCGCTCCAGAATCGAGCCGGCTGTATGGTGGAACTCGCCCGTCCGGGGCGAGAGCTCGAGCGCAATCTGGATCTGCTCGAGCGCCTCCTCGAGCTTGTTCTTTGCCGCCAGGGCGCGAGCGAGTCCGTGGTGGCCTTCAGGCAGCGCCGGATCGAGCTCCAACGCCTGCGCAAAAACCTCTTCGGCATCCGTGAAGAGGCCCGACGCCCAGAGCGCATCACCGTAGAGTGCCAGTATGCCCACATCGCCAGGCACTTCTTCACGCAGCTCCGTGGCCGTCGTCATCGCCTGGTTGAAGGAGCCAATGCGAAGCGACACCCGGACCAAGCCTTTGGAGGCACCCTGACGAAGCGCTGCATCGTCGGTCTCGCGCGCCGCCTCGTAGGCGCGGCCAGCTTCGGTGTATCGCCCCTCCGCGAAGAGCAAGTCGCCGAACTGCAGCATCACCGATGCGGTACGGGAATCAGTCGACGCGACGCCGGACGCTAGCACGATAAGGCCCAGACCGACAAACAGGGTTCGAAAGCGGGGCATTCGACCTCCGGTATGTCGCGATGGACCGGGCCAATGCACCCTGACCAAGGCGATGAGGATTCGTGGGCTCAGTATGGGCCGATTCAGGCTTGAGAGCAAGCTCTGTCGGGCCGGGGCACGGCGATCGGCAACGGCCCGGGCCAGGGCTCAGCGCTTGTACTGCTCGATCTCGAGCCCGTCATACATCTCGTCGACCCGCATGATCTGGGTGTTGCGGCTGTAGGAGCCGATCTCGTAGTCTTCGCTCATGATGAGCGCCTTGACCGGTTTCGTGGGGCAGACTTCCGAGCAAAGCCCGCAGAAGCTGCACCGGGACAGATTGAAGTCGAAGTAGTCGAGGATCTTGATCTTCTGGCCCGCTTCACGGTGACCGCCCAACACGATGAGCTCGTCCGGACAGACCTTCGCGCACTGGTCGCAGACGATGCAGGTCTGAGCGCCGGTCTCCGGCTCGACCTGGAGCCGTAGAACGCCCCGGAAGCGCGGCGCCACCGGACGACGCTCGGCCGGGTACTGAAACGTGAAGGCGGGCTGCGGGACATAGCGCAGCGTCACGAGCATCCCCTTGATCAAGTCGACAAGGAAGATCATGCGGAAGAGGCGGGTCAGCGCTTCCATCGGGTTATCCCCTTTCCCCGACCAGCGTCGGCTCCACGTCGTCCACCTTGATCACGCGCTCGCGTCGCAGGACCGTGTCTTCCTTCTTGATCTTGTCCTGGAGGCGCATGAGACCGTAGAGCAACGCCTCGGGCCGCGGCGGGCAGCCGGACACGTAGACGTCGACCGGTACCACTTTATCGACACCCTGGAGCACGCTGTAGGTCGGGAAAGGCCCGCCGGCATTCGAGCAACTGCCCATAGAGATGACCCATTTGGGCTCTGGCATCTGGTCGTAGAGGCGGCGCAGCACGGGCGCCATCTTCTTCGTCACCGTGCCGGCCACGATCAGCAGATCCGCCTGCCGCGGGGAAGCACGAAAGACTTCTGCCCCGAAACGCGAGATGTCGAAGCGGGACGCGGAGGCCGCCATCATCTCGATGGCGCAGCAGGCCAGACCGAACCCGAGCGGCCACAGTGACGATTGACGCGCCCAGCTCAGCACCTTGTCGACGTTGGTCGTGATGAAGTTGTCCTCGAAGCTATGATCGATGAGACCCATGAGGGAAGCTCCAGGCCGCGATGACGGCGCATCAGGGTCGCACGGGCGCAGCCGGACCGTGCAACCGTCTCGTCGGACTATCGGTAATACGACGCATCAATGTCGATGTAGTGCGCCCACCGGTCCGGTACCTCGTCGAGCGCGAAGATCGCCTCGACCGGACAGGCGGGCACGCACGCGCCGCAGTCGATGCATTCGTCCGGGTGAATATACAACTTCTCGGCCGACTGGAACCCCGGCTCGTCCTGCCGAGGGTGAATGCAATCGACCGGGCACACATCGACGCAGGCCGTATCCTTCGTACCCAGACACGGCTCACAGATTATATAGGCCATCTAGACAATTTTCATCCGGCCGGCGAATCCGTCCTCGTAGCCGTGGAAGTGGGAGATGGTTCGTTCCGGATACGCCCAGCAGTAGTAGCCCTCGCCGTTGTCGAAATCGACCAGCCACAGCCCCTTGACTTCGAGCTGCAGCTCGCGCAGCTGGGTCGCCCAGGCGTCCACCAGCCCGTCCAGCTGAGCCATCAGTGCCGCATGCTCTGGGTGCGACTCGTCGATCTGATGGAGGCGAGCCGAGACGGCCTCGAACTCCGTGACGGTCTCGGACGTCAGCTCCTGGACCGCGGGCAGGAGCTGCTGCGCCTGCGAGAGGCTGAAGAGCCGAGTGCTCTCGTTGGTAGCCATGTCCGCTACCGGTCGCGCAGCGCGGTGGCTGGCCACTCCAGCGCCTGCAAGTCAGCCAGAACCTGGGCCGGTGTCCAGTCGTTCCCCAGGTAGACCTTGGCGACGGTCCCATCCGGGCCGATCAGGATCGTCCGCAGATTGTGGATCCACTGGCCGGTGTCCTCCCAATACGCCAGGCCGAAGAACTTCGCGGCCGGGCCGACCTGGCCCTCCGTCGCCGCGATGAACTCCCAGCCTTCGAAGTCTCCGTCCGGCCGGTATTGCGTGCCGTAGCGGCGCATCACCTCCGGGCTATCGTAGCTGGAGTCGAAGCTGAGGCTCAGCAACTGGGTCCGTGCGGCCAGCTCCGGCTCGTCACGTCGCAGCTGCTGATCGATGCTCATGAAATGTCGGCTCATCAGCGGGCAGAAGTCAGGGATGGGACACTTCGTGTAAATGAACGTCAGGAGCACGGCTCGACCGCGATATTGATGGAGGCTCACCGACTGGCCGTCCTGGTTGACCAGCGCGTAATCGGGCACCTCGGAGCCTTCGAGGACGGCCTCCGGCGTGGGTGGGGTCTGCGCATCATGGCCATCGGCCGCCTGCGTCACGACCAGTCCTTCGATCCAGGCCCGTCCGTCGTCGACGACGAGCGTCGCCTGCACGCGGTCACCCGGTGTCACGACGTCCAGTGCCCAGTCATCGCGCGTCTCGAACGGCATGACCATGGCCTCCATGAAGCCTTCGATCGCGTCGTGCGCCAGCACGATCTTGTCCCCTTCCACTCGGACGACGACTCCAGTCAAATCGAACTGGTTGGCATTCGGACCGGCCGGGCGGTCGCCGCACGCCAGCGCGACACCCGCCAGCGCGACGAGCAGCACCGCCGCGCACACGCGTCCTCCCCGCCCTGTTCCCACGCCGTGCCATCGGCTCCGCTTCGACATCTGATGCCTACTTCCCTGTGAACGTTGGTTTGCGTTTCTCGAGGAATGCGCTCGTCCCCTCGAGCTTGTCGTCGGACCCGAAGCAGATGCCCTGGGCGAGCGTCTCGATGAGAAGGCCCGAGTCGAGATCGACCCGAGCGGACGCGTTGAGCGCCATCTTGGCCAGCCGCGCCGCGAGCGGTCCCTGCCGCAGGACGCGGCGTCCGAGCGAAGCCGCGCGGTCCATGAGCTCCGCGGCCGGGACCACCTCGCTGACGAGCCCGATCTCGAGCGCCTGGGCCGCATCGATGACGATACCCGTCAGCACGAGATGCTTCGCCCGACCGAGCCCGACGATGCGTGGCAGCCGCTGGGTGCCACCGGCACCGGGAATGATGCCGAGCCCGAGCTCTGGCTGCCCGAATTTCGCCGTGTCGGCCGCGATCCGGATGTCGCAGGCCAGGGCCAGCTCGCATCCGCCGCCCAGCGCGTAGCCGTTGATGGCCGCGATCGTCGGGCGCGGAAACCGCTCGACCTCGGCGAAGAGCGACGAGTTGATCGCCGCCAGCCCCTCGGCGACGGACCGCCGCTTGAGATCGCCGATGTCGGCACCCGCCACGAATGACGACTCGCCCGCCCCGGTGACAATCAGCACCCCCACCGCCTCGTCGGCGGCCAGCGCCTCGAGCGCGGCCCGACACTCCCTTACCGTCTCGTGGTTCAGCGCGGTGCGCACCTCCGGCCGGTCGATCGTGAGGGTGGCAAGGGCCCCGTCACGGGTGATTCGAATGTTGGTATAGGGCATGGGCATCACGGGTCGTTGGTCATTGGTCACTGGTCGTCGGTCATTGTTTCTCGCCGCCCCGAGCCCCGTACTCGTACACCCCCCGCCCCACCTTCCGGCCCAGGCGCCCTGCCTTCACGTGTTGGACGAGCAGCGGGCATGGCCGGAACTTCTCGCCAAGGGAGCGATGCAGGAACTCGAGCACGCTCAGGCGTGTGTCGAGACCCACGAGGTCAACGAGCTCGAACGGCCCCATCGGGTGGTTGAGCCCGAGCTTGAGCGCCTTGTCGATGTCGTGGGCAGACGCGACGCCCTCCTGTAGCATGAAGAACGCCTCGTTGCCAATCATCGCGTTCACCCGACTCGTGATGAAGCCTGGCGACTCTCGGACGCGGACGGTCTCCTTGCCCATCCGCCGGGCGACGTCCTCGATCGCGTCGATCGTCTCCGGCGCGGTCTCGAGCGCCTCGACGATCTCGACGAGCTTCATCTTGTGGACGGGATTGAAGAAGTGCATGCCCGCGATCCGCTGCGGGTGCGTCGTGGCGGCGGCCATCTCCGTGAGGCTGAGGGCCGACGTGTTCGACGCGATCACGGTGCGCGGCGCCAGGGCGGCATCTAGCTGCGCGAAGAGCGTGAGCTTCAGACCGATGGATTCTGGCGCCGCCTCGATCACGAAATCGACGTCGCGCGCGGCATCCGCCAGGTCCGTCGTGGTTGAGAGGCGGCCTAGCGTGTCGGACGCGGCCTCCGCATCGAGCTTTCCGAGCTCGACCCCACGCGCGACGACCGCGTCGATCGCGGCTCGCCCCCGGTCGAGCGCGTCATGCGAGACGTCGTACATCCGCGTCTCGAACCCGCCCACGATCGCGGCGTGGGCGATCCCGTGCCCCATGGTGCCGGCCCCGATAACGGCCACGGATCGGATCATGTGCGTCAGGCTCCCTTGAATCGCGGCGTGCGCTTCTCGATGTTCGCTTGAATCCCCTCGCGGGCATCCTCGCTCTCGAAGAGCAGCTGCTGGAGCTCGCGCTCGATCGCGAGGCCCTCGAGAAATCCTGCTTCGACGCCAGCGTGCACCGCGCGCTTCATCCGGCCGACGGCGCGGCTGGCCTTGCCAGGCGGCGTGAACTGTCGCGCGTACTCGCGGACGGCCTCGGTGAAACTCCTGCCCCCCAGTCGAGTCTCGTCCCAGACCTCGGTCACGAGCCCGATGGCCAAGGCCTCGTCGAACGACATCAGCCGCCCCGTCGCCATGAGCTCGAGCGCCCGTCCCTTGCCGATCAGACGAGCGAGGCGCTGTGTGCCCCCGGTGCCGGGCAGCACGCCCAGCGCGACCTCGGGCAGGCCGACCTTGCCCGCCTCGTGGCGGGCGATCCGGATGTCGGCCGCGAGCGCCACCTCGAGGCCGCCGCCGACGGTATGACCGTTGAGCGCGGCAATCACCAGCTTGGGGGTCTGCTCCAGGCGGCAGAGCGTCTCGTTGGCGTGCAGGCAGAAGTAGTACTTCCAATCGGCATCACCTTCCTTTAGAACCTTGATATTCGCGCCGGCGCAGAAGAATCGCTCGCCGTGGCCCTGCAGCACGATCACATGCACCCGGCGGTCCATCCGGGCCTCGAGGATGGCGTGGTCGAGTTCGCGCATCATCTCGTAGCTGTACGTGTTGGCGGGCGGATCGTCGAACTCGATCCAAGCCAGACCGTCGTTGGCGTCGTAGCGAATCTTGTCGTAAACCATGGGCACAGGGTGGCAGGCTCGGCGCCGCCGGACGGCTCTGGCCGCCGACGCACCGTGCAAGGGGCGGCGCCCCCTGGGGCGCTTACTCCTCGGTCCGCACGTACTCGAAGTTGACGGGCATCCGGTTGATGCCGCGTCGGGGTGGGGCAATGTAGTTCGCGAACACACCGGGCTCGAACACCGGCTCGGCCATGAGGCTCCGCAGGAACTGCTTGTCGTCCTCCGACGGCAACCAGTCGCTCTTCCGACGCTCCCATTCCTCGTCGGAAAGCCAGCGGCCCTCTGGAGAGAAGTGGAATCCGGAGTACATCCCGATGCCGCGGTGAAATTTCCGGTCTGGCAGTCGCAGGCGATCCGAGAGCCCATGCTTCTCGAAGACCCTGTTCCAGCGGAGCACGCCGGCCGCACAGTCACCGACGTACCAGTCGCGGAGGATCTCGTTCATGGCGTTGCGCATCGGGATCTCGTTGGTGACCCACTTGCCATCCTCGGGCATCGACATCGAGTAGTAGCTGTCGAGCACCTTGTGATCCTCGAAGCTGGCCTCTTGTGCGCGCCCCTTGAGCCCGTTGCCAAAGTAGGTCGCTGCGTTGCTCGAGACTTCGCTGCCGTGCAAGTCGAGGCTGAGGCTGAACCAGTAGTTGAGATGCTTCTGGATCGTCGGCAGATCGATCCCGCCGTGGGCCCGAACGTCCTCCGCCACGCCCGGGCTTTGCTTCAAGATCTCGCAGGTCCGCTCGATGATCCGCGCGATGCCAGTCTCGCCTACGAACATATGGTGCGCCTCCTCGGTCAGCATGAACCGAGTCGTGCGCGAGAGCGGGTCGAGTGCGCTCTCCGATAGCGACATGAGCTGCGACTTGCCATCACGGTCAGTGAACATCGTGAACATGAAGAAGTCGAGCCAGTTATCCACCGGCTGGTTGAACGCCTCGAGGATGCGCGGCCGATCGCTGTTCCCGCTGCGCCTGGCCAGCAGGTCCTCTGCCTCGTCGCGCCCGTCCTTCCCGAAGTACGAGTGCAGCATGTAGACCATCGCCCAGAGATGCCGCCCCTCTTCCACATTGACCTGGAACAGGTTGCGCATGTCATAGAGACTCGGGCACCGGTTCCCCAGCTCTCGCTGCTGCTCGACGCTGGCCGGCTCCGTGTCGCCCTGCGTCACGATCAGGCGCCGGAGCGGGTTCCGGAACTCGCCCGGGACCTCCTGCCAGACCGGCTTCCTGTACATGTCCCCGAACCCGATCGTGCGATCCGGTACCTGGTCCGCCAGGAAGATACCCCACCGGTACTCCGGTAGGCGGACCATCTCGAAGTGGGCCCATCCCTCGGGGTCGACGCTGGTGGCCGTCCGCAGGTATACATGGTGGTGGTCCTGGAAGCCGGCTGGCCCCATGTCGTGCCACCACTCGAGGTACTGGGGCTGCCAGTGCTCCAGCGCCCGCTGCAGCCGCTTGTTGTTAGCCAGATCGACGTTGTTGGGAATACGGTCGGAAGAAATCATCAGGTTCGTCGCCAGTCGAATTCAGGTCGCGTCTGGGACCCGTAGACGGTCAGGGCCCCACGCTCACCCACGGCATTGGGGCGCTGGAAGATCCAGTTTTGCCAGGCCGTCAGGCGGCCGAAGATCTTCGTCTCGAGGGTCTCTGGCCCGGCGAACCGCAGGTTGGCCTCCATACCGGTGAGTGCATCGGGCGACAGGGCCGCCCGGCCCTCGACCGCCATCCGCACCTCGTCATCCCAGTCGAGATCGTCCGGAGCGAACGATACGAGACCCGCCTCTGCAGCCTCGCCCGCGTCGTAGCCTCCGTCGCGGGCGAGCAGCGTCTCGATGAGAGACGGGTTCCCGAGGAAGCGCGTCTGCAGGCGCGAGATCCCGTTGCTCATGGCCAGGACGCCGGCATTCATCGGAGACAGCCGGATCGCATTGGGCCGATCGGGGTCGTCGAGCATGTAGGAGCGATCGGCCGCCAGCGCCAGTTCGAAGAGCGCACCGGCAAAGCACGAGCCTGGCTCGATCAGGGCGAAGATGCTGCGAGACGTCAGATCGAGCCGCTTCAGCGTGCGCTTGATGAAGTGGACGATCTCGCGGACGAGCCAGTGCCCCTGGCCCGCCAGGAGCGAGCGGTCGACGGCCAGGACTGCGTCGGGATCGCCCTCGGTCCGGATCAGAAGCGTGCCGATCGCCGGCGCGTTCAACCGGAGACGCAGCAGCACGTCGTCGAGCTCGCGGAACGCCCGGAGCGCCCAGTAGTCCGAGCCGGCCGCCTGGATCTCGTCGGGCGTGTCGGGCTGCGGTCCCTCGGGGCCGCGCACGGTGAGGCTGCCCACGCGGCGCGCTCGGTCGATCGTGAGCGAGACGTGCCGATACATCATCGAATCGCCTTCGTTCGTCGGCTCGAGCGGCGTCAGCGTGATACCCGGCCCGCTCGCGGGACGATCCGATCGGGCCGCCAGCGCTTCGGCACGCTCCGCAACGGTCTCCTTGAACTTGCTCGTCGGCGCGATCGCATCCACGAAGCCCCATTCGACAGCCCGCCGGCCTCGGACACCCTCCACGACGGTGCTGAAGAAGTCAGCCAGATCTCGCCGCACCTTGCGCTTGTCGACGACGCGCGTCAAGCCTCCGGTGCCGGGCAGCACGCCGAGCAGCGGCGTCTCCGGCAGGCTGACGGCCGAATTGCCGTCATCGACCAGCAGGATCTCGTCGCACGCCAGCGCCAACTCGTAGCCGCCGCCGGCGCAAATGCCGTTGAGCGCCGCCAGGAACTTCAGCCCCGAATGGCGGGACGCGTCCTCGATGGCCAGGCGGGTCTCGTTGGTGAACTTGCAGAAATTGACCTTGAACCCGTGGCTCGAGCTGCCGAGCATGAAAATGTTGGCACCAGCACAGAAGATCCGCTCCTTCAGGCTTGCGACGACCACCGCGTGGACCTCCGGGTGCTCGAAGCGAATCCGCTGGATCGCATCGGCCAGCTCGATGTCGACACCCAGGTCGTACGAGTTCAGCTTGAGCGCGTAATCGGATCGCAACCCGGCGTCCTCTTGCACGTCCATCGAGAGTGTCGCAACGGCGCCGCCGAACGAAAGCTTCCAGTGGCGATACCGATCGGGGTGGGTCTCGAACGTCACAGGGGGAAGGGTCGACACCTCGTCCATCAGGGTATTATGGTTGGCTCACGCCGAACCAGTCAATGAACGTGGACGACCACCATCGCGCGCACGACAACGCCAGGAGATTCAGCGTATGCCTTCGACGACCGCACCCCTCGACCCGTCGTTCTTCAAGGTGAACGGCCCGGCCGCGCCCTCCGACGGCGGCGCCGCACACGGCGCGCCGACGCCGTCCACGACGATTCGCGTGGAGATCCGAGCGCTCGAAGGCATGCAGAAGGAGGCGATCGTCTCGCAGATCGAACCGGCGGGCAGCTCGTGGCGCTTGGTATCCGACGAGGGTCCGTATCTGAACGGCACCGACCTCGCGCCGTTTCCGCTCGCCTTCTTCACCGCCGGGCAGCAGTTCTGCCTGATGTCGCACCTGCTGCGCCTCGCGCACGCACGAGGGCTCACGCTCGATTCGCTGGATGTGGCGCACGACAACCGATACACGATGAGCGGCTCTATCCTCCGCGGCGACATGACAGGTGGCGCGCTACCGGCCGAATCGCTCGTGAACGTGACATCGGCCGCGTCGGCGGAGGAGATCGCGCGGCTCGTGCGGGATGCCGTGACCGCCTCAGACGGTCAGGCGGTCATGCGCGACGTCCTGTCGAACCGGTTCTCGCTTGCCGCCAGCGACCGTGACCTGGCAGTCGATGGTGTCGCGCAGTCGCCGACGCGCGCCGACGACCCGGTCGCGACCTTCGACGCGATCGCACCCGACGAACCCGAGTCGTTTCGGGCGGGCATCATGACCAAGACCGGGGTCGTCGAGCCGCAGCATGGCGTGAAGGGCGGCGTGGGCAGCAGTCTCAAATCCGAACAGAACCGTACGCTGCACGTGCGTGGCGATGCTCGGGTACTCGAAGGCACCGTCCTGGAGACCACGATCCGACTGTTCCAGCCGCTGGGCAGCAGCTTCAAGATGATCTGCGACCTCCCGTCTTGGCAGGGCGGCACCGACTCGGCGCCGCCACCGCTTGCGTACCTCTCGGCCGGGGTCGGCTTCTGCTTCATGACGCAGCTGGGCCGCTACGCGCACATCAAGAAGCAGCGCTTCGACGGTGTGCGCATCTGCCAAAACAGCGTCTTCCGCTCCGGCGACGCCGGTGCCACGGCCGACCCGGTGGATACGCACGTCTTCGTCGAGGGCAACGAATCGGACGATGCGGCGCAAGTGCTGGTCAGAATGGGCGAACAGACATGTTTTCTGCATGCCGCGATGCGCGAATCACACCCGAGCGTGATCACGGCGGAGCTCAACGGCAAACCGTTATCCCTGCGTGCGTGAGGAGCCGGGGCGCGAACGGGAACTCACTATTCGCCATTCACGATTCACCAAATCCTCCCCATGTACCGTCGAGACCGCGAGGCCGCCCCACTCCCCGTCATCCGGAGCCGCCAACTCGAGCGACTCCACGAGTTGCTGTCCGAAGTCCTGCCCCACAACCGGTTCTACGCGTCCAAACTCGGCAACGTCGGTCCGAAGCTGACGTGGGAGGCATTCGCCACGTTGCCGTTCACGACCAAGGCCGAACTCGTGGCGGACCAGGCGGCAGAGCCGCCGCTCGGGACCGTGGCCACCTACGAGCACGAGAGCTACGCCGTCTACCACCAAACATCAGGAACGACGGGCCACCCTTTGACGATTCTCGATACGGCGGAGTCGTGGGAGTGGTGGGCCGAGTCGTGGCAGTATGTCTACCATGCCGCCGGCGTCACTGCGCGCGACCGCGTGTTCTTCGCCTTCTCATTCGGGCCGTTCATAGGCTTTTGGAGCGCGTACGACGGCGCCCGGAAGCTCGGCGCCCTGACCGTGCCCGGAGGCGGGATGGACTCGAGCACGCGACTCGCCATGATCCGAAAGGTCGAGCCGACGGTGCTGGTGTCCACGCCGACCTACGCGCTGCGACTGGCCGAGGTCGCCAGCGCCGAGGGGTTCTCGGTACGCGACTCGAGTATCCGGGTGACCATTCACGCCGGTGAGCCGGGCGCCGCCATTCCGGCGACGCGTCAACGCATCGAGGACGCGTGGAACGCGCGCTGCTTCGACCATGCCGGCGCGACCGAGATCGGCGCGTACGGCTATACCTGCGCCATGCAGGACGGCCTGCACGTCAACGAGCAGGAGTTCATCGCCGAGGTGCTGGATTCGAGCGGTCGGCCGGTTCGCGAAGGCGAGACCGGTGAACTCGTGATCACCAACCTCGGCCGCGCGGGCTGGCCGGTCATCCGGTACCGGACGGGCGACCTCGCGCAAGTGGGCGACCGGCAGTGCCCATGCGGACGCACGTTCCTCAAGCTCACGGGTGGGCTCATCGGCCGAACCGATGACCTCATCGTGCACAAGGGGGTGAACATCTACCCCTCGTCCATCGAAGCGATCGTCCGAGAATTCGAGGTACGGGAGTTTCGGCTCGTGCGGACGCGTCACCAAGGCCTCGACGATCTCCTGCTCGAAGTGGAGGCAGCGGCCGACGTCGGCCCGGCCCTGGCCCATCGACTACGCGAACGACTCGCCGTAAGCCTCGCGTGCCGGGTCGTCGAGGCGAACTCGCTACCCCGCTGGGAACTCAAGGCGCGCCGGGTCGTGGACCGACGCGAGTCGGAGTCGGGGTAGCCCGCAACGTTCAGCTCACGTCAACACGGCTGCCGACTGAGAAGCCGGCGCCAGCCGTCCGCGCCCGAGCTTGAGGCTGGCCTCGGCCCGCGCGCCCAGCGCCACTGGCCCCGAGTTGTCGCTCAGCTCGTCGTCTGTCCCGGCGCGAGCTCGAGCACCTCGACGCCGGTGGGCTCGACGAGCTCGCGGAACCGCTCCACGGTACCGGTGAGAGCGGGAAACGTGCCGTAGTGCATCGGCACCACCTGACGGATGCCGAGCAGGCTGCACGCCCGGGCGGCGGTCTCCGGCCCCATCGTGAAGCGGTCGCCTATCGGCAGGAAGCCGATGACCGGCTGGTACGTTTCGCCGATGAGCCGCATGTCTCCGAACAGCCCCGTGTCGCCGGCGAAGTACACGACGAGGCCATCCTCGAAGCGCAGCACGTAGCCTGCCGGATCTCCCAGATACACCGTCCGCCCGTCCTCGACGGTCGAGCTCGAGTGCTGGGCCTCGACCATCGTGACCCCGATGCCACGCACGTCCTGCGTGCCCCCCTTGTTCATCGGGCGCACGTCCTGGATGCCCTTGGCCTCGAGCCAGCGACAGAGCTCCACGATCCCCACGACCGGCGCCGTCGTTGTTCGGGCGGCTCGCACGAGGTCACCGATGTGATCCGAGTGCCCGTGCGTCACGAGAATCACATCGACCGCCGGAATGTCCTTGAACGCCTCCGGACACGCCGGATTGTCGGTGAGCCACGGATCGACCAGGATCCGGACACCACCCGGCGAGGTCAGGACGAAGGTTCCGTGGCCGAGCCAGGAGATCTGGAGTTTCTTTGAATTCTGGACCATTGTGCGGCTCAGGGCTTTGGGGCTGGGGCTCAGGGTGAGTCCTTGAGAGCATAGATGAGTGCCTGGAGTCCGGCAACCAGCTGTCTCGCGCGGTTGTCGAGCACCTGAGCCTCCGATGCCGGAATGAAGACACGAAGCTTCCGGTGGTCACGAGACACGGAGAGACGACGGAGCAACGCCCGTACCGCCCCTGAGGCGTGTCCGTGCCCTGAGCCGTGAGTCCGTGCCCTGCGCCGAGCCCTCCCTGTCCCGTCCTGTCCTGCCCTGAGCCTGCGCCCCCGGCCGCCGTCTGCGATAAGATCCCCCAATGGCCCCGAACGTGACCGGAGCGGTTGCCCCGCCTCGCGAGCCGAAGCCCGAGTGGCTCAAGGTGCGCGCGCCGGGATCGCCGAACTATCTCCGGCTCAAGGAGGTCATGAACGAACTCCGACTGAACACGGTCTGCGAGGATGCGCGCTGCCCGAACATCGGGGAATGTTGGCACCACGGAACGGCCACGTTCATGATCCTCGGTGACGTCTGTACGCGAGCCTGCGGCTACTGCGCCGTCGCGCACGGGCGGCCTCCCACGCTCGATCTCGACGAGCCGGGCCGCGTCGCGGACGCGGTGGAGCGAATGAGCCTCGACTACGTGGTCGTCACCTCGGTGGATCGGGACGACCTCGCGGACGGCGGTGCCTCTGTCTTCGCGGCGACGGTGCGAGCGATCAGGGCTCGGCGACCGGCCTGCAGAGTCGAGGTGCTGATCCCGGACTTCCAGGGCGACGAGGCGGCACTCCACGCGGCCCTGGACGCGCAACCGGACATCCTGAACCACAACACCGAGACGGTGCCTCGGCTCTACCGGCTCGCGCGCTCTGGCGGTCGGTACAGCCGAACGCTCGAGCTACTCGAGCGATCCCGTGCGCATGCCCCTGGCATCCCGACCAAGTCGGGCATCATGGTTGGCCTCGGAGAGGAGCACGACGAGATCGTCGCTACCTTGCGAGATCTTCGAGGGGTTGGCTGCCAGATCCTGACCATCGGCCAGTACCTTCGCCCGTCCGACGATCACCTCCCGATGGTCCGCTACTACCATCCTGACGAGTTCGCCGAGTTGAAAGCCATTGCGTTCGGGCTGGGCTTCGGACACGTCGAGTCCGGACCGCTCGTGCGCAGCTCCTATCACGCCCACGAACAGACGTCCGCCTACGAAGGCGCCCAGGCGTAGCGACAGAGCACGGACGTGCGGATCGGGATCGACCTGGGCGGCACGAAAATCGAGCTCATCGCGCTGGACCCTTCCGGCGAGGTCATGGTCCAGCGGCGCGTGCCGACCCCACAGGGGGACTACCGGGGCACCATCGAGTGCGTGGCAGCGCTCGTGCACGACACCGAACGAGAACTCGACCGCCACATGACGGTTGGGGTGGGCATCCCGGGCACGATCTCCTCGACCACGGGCCTGGTCAAGAACGCGAACTCGGTCTGCCTCATCGGACGACCGCTCGCGGATGATCTCGAGCGCCTGCTCGATCGCCCGGCACGGTTCGCCAACGATGCCAACTGCTTCGCGCTATCTGAAGCGGCCGACGGCGCGGCCGCTGGAGCGAGTCTCGTGTTCGGCGTGATCCTCGGCACGGGTACGGGCGGCGGCATCGTCTTCGACGGAAAGATTCTCGTCGGTGCTAACGCGATTGGCGGCGAGTGGGGTCACAACCCCTTGCCCTGGCCGAAGGACGACGAGCGTCCCGGACCGACGTGCTACTGCGGGCGCTCGGGATGCATCGAGACGTTTCTGTCAGGACCGGGACTGGCGCGGGACGTGGTGGCGCACGGCGGCCCTCAGCTCGAAGCCCACGAGATCGTGGAGGGCGCGCTGGCGGGGGCGGCCACACTGGAGAGCGCGCTCGCACGCTACGAGGACCGCCTCGCGAGATCGCTGGCGCACGTGATCAACATCATCGACCCGCACGTCGTGGTGCTCGGGGGCGGTCTGTCGAACATCGAACGGCTCGGCACGCGAGTGCCGCACTTGTGGGAGCCGTTCGTCTTCTCGGACCACGTGCAGACGCGACTCGTGCGCGCCACGCACGGCGACTCCAGCGGCGTACGCGGCGCGGCCTGGCTCTGGACACGCCCCGAGGCCGAGGTGCACCACGGACGTCGAGCATGAGCGACGCCCGTACGACTGCCTTGCGCTGGGGTCTCCTCGGCACCGCGCGAATCAACCGACGCATCATTCCGGCCATCCGGAAGACGCCGGGCCACGAACTCGTCGCCGTGGCCAGCCGCGATGCAGCCCGGGCCGACGCGTACGCCAGGGCATGGGGGATTCCGAAGAGCCTGCCCAGCTACGAGTCGCTGCTGGCGACGTCCGACCTCGACATCGTCTACGTCCCGCTCCCGAACAGCCTGCACGCCGACTGGACCATCGCCTGCTTAGAGGCCGGCAAGCATGTGCTGTGCGAGAAGCCGCTCGCCGTCACGGTGGAGGACGTCGACCGCATCGCGGCGACGGCGCAGGCGACCGGGCGCATCGCGACCGAGGGCTTCATGTACCGGCACCACGCGCAGACGCTGGAGGCGGTCCGCCTGATTCGTGATGGCGTCATCGGACGGCTCCGGCTCGTCCGCGGCGCGTTCACGTTTCTACTCGAACGTGACTCGGACGTGCGCCTCGTTCCGGCACTCGGCGGCGGCTCGCTCTGGGATGTTGGCTGCTACCCCGTCAGCTTCGCGCGGCTCGTGTGCGGGGCCGAGCCGGTCGAGGTCTACGGCCGAGCCGAGGCGGGGCCATCCGGCGTAGACGTCGCGTTCAGGGGCCAGCTGACGTTCCCGGACGATGTAGCCGCCCAGTTCGACTGCGGATTTCGGACGGTCTATCGGACCTCGGTGGAGATCGGTGGGACCGAGGGGACGCTCACCATCCCCCAGCCGTTCCAGCCAGGCGTCCGCGAGCACCTCGTGCTCCGGCGTGGCGTCAATGTCACCGAGATCCCGATCGCCGGGCAGCCGCTCTTCCACGACGAGGTCGCCGAGCTCCGTCGACTGGTGACGCACGGTGGTACGCCGCGGGTGTCGCTGGAAGACAGCCGCGCGAACGTCGCCGCGATCCAGGCACTCTACCGGTCGGCGCGAGAGCGACGGCCGGTGACACTCCCGTGACCTCGAAGCCGACGCCACTCGCCCGGCCCGCGTCGCCGCTGCGCCTGGCGGCGGTTCATCGAGCCATCGTGACCTGCGAGCGCTGTCCCAGGCTCCGCGTCCACTGCGAGCAGGTTGCTCGGGAGAAGAAGGCCGCGCACCGGCACGACACCTACTGGGGCCGGCCGGTCCCAGGATTCGGAGACCCGGACGCGCGCGTGCTGATTCTTGGCCTCGCGCCCGCGGCACACGGGGCCAATCGCACAGGCCGAGTGTTCACGGGCGACTCATCCGGCGACTTCCTGATGCAGGCGCTGCACGCCACACACTTCGCCAACATCCCGACGGCCCGAAGTGTCGACGACGGCCTGACCCTGTCGGATGCCTTCATCACCGGGGCGGTCCGCTGCGCCCCACCCGGCAACAAGCCGTTGCCGGAGGAAATCGCGAACTGTCAGCCGCATCTTGAGGCTGAACTCGATCGGCTGTCGAGCGTGCGGGTCGTCGTCGCGCTCGGCCAGATCGCGTACGACACGTGCCGGCGCCTCGTCCGCGCCCGAGGATTCGATTCGCGGGGTCGACCACGATTCGGACACGACGTCGTCTGGAGGCCCACGGGATTCCCGGTCACCATCGCCTCGTACCATCCGAGCCGACTGAACACGAACACCGGCAAGCTCACGCTCGCCATGCTGACAACGGTGTTCACACGGGCACGTCGGCTTGCACGATGAGACGCGTCTCGGGCGACGATTCGCCGCAGGCGGGCGGGTTCAGCCCTTCGCTCGCATTGCCAGCACCTGCACGTATCTCGCCACGTCCACGAGCGCCGGAATGGCGCTCAGCGTTTGCTCGAAGGCCAGGACGCGCTCGTAGCCGTCCTCGCCTCCTGTGAGCGACGCCGGCAGGTAGTCGGACAGGACACGCACGCCGAATTCAGCCACGATCGATCCCCCGGCGGCGCCAAGCAATCGACGCAACATGGGTCGATCGAAGAGCCGGGCGCGCTCCCCGTACAGCGGCTCGGTCACGTGGTCCGCCTCGAGCGCCCGCTCGGCCGCGTCCAGGTCGCCCGCCGAGATCGCCGACTTCGCGGTCTCGCCGTACCGGTTCCGCACGAGGATCGACACCAGGCCATCGGGACGGACGACGCGCACCATTTCGTTCACGACTCGCCCAGGGTCGGGCACGTATTCGAGCACGTTGTGGCACAACAGGAGATCGAAGCCGTCGGCCAGCAGGTCCTCCGACAGGGCTTGCGCGTCCCCGTGCCGGAACGTGATGGCATCCTCGACCTGGCTCTGCCGAGCCGTCTCGCCCGCCAAGGCAAGCATGGCTCGCGAACCGTCCACGAGCGTCACGCGCCACCGCTCCCGGGCAAGACGGATCGCCAGGTCGCCCGGGCCGCCCCCGAGATCGAGGGCATGCCGACCGTCACGGGCCGGGAGCAGGTCGCGCAGGTTGGACCACGCAACATCGAGTCGCAGGCGCCCATCGAACGTCTGCAAGTACGAGGCGTACGCGTGCGGATCCTGTTCGAAGCGGTCCGCCTCGAAGTCGGCTGGAGGCTGTTTCACGAAGCGTATTGTAGCCTGGGGTGAAGACCGAGAGCGCTCGTGGATCTCACGCCGCGTCAGAACGCGAACGAGCTCTGCTCGGCGTCGACGCGCTCGCGGGCGACCGGCAACAACTCGTCGACCTCCAGCGCGCTCATCCCGAGCTGCAGAACGGCCGCATGGGAAGCCAGATCGACATCCGGACGCTTCTCGGGTCCGATCTCCAGCTTCACACAGATGGCGTTCGCCAGGCTCACGATGGCACTCAGGGAAGGGTCGCAGGTCGCCAACGTCGGATCGTGATGGTGCTCGATCGCCTCCCGTAGGGGCGAAGCAAGCGCCCATTTCTCAGCGACGAGCGCCCCGACCTGAGCATGATCGAAACCGAACGTCTCACGTTCGATGCCGATGAACGTGTCCTGCCGGTTGTAGACTCGCTGGACGACGTCCTGATACTCGCGCGAGCGGTTCGTGTCGAGCACGGCCTTCCCGATGTCGTGGAGCAGCCCTGACACGAAGGCCTCCTCGGTTGCCGGATGCGCACATCGCTCGGCGACGAGCCGCGAGACGATGCCGGCCGCGACCGAATGCTGCCAGAGAATCCGGTCTTTGAATGAGCTCTTCGCGCCCCGGCACAGCGACTCGGTGCAGGCGGCCAGCACGAGGGAGCGGAGACGGTTGGCGCCAAGGATCACGACCGCGTGGCTCAGGGTCGAGACCGTTCCGCTCACAGCATAGTGGGCCGAGTTCGAGACACGCAGCACCCGCGTGGCCAGCCCCACATCGCGATGGAGCGCCGACTCGAGATCCTTCGCAGACGCATCCTCGCTCGACGCCAGGTCGAGCACCTCGATCGCGACGTCCGGCAACGTTGGCAGATCTCCAGCATCGACGACGACGGCATCCGCTACGCTCATGGTCGGTGTATCGGCCGGGACGGAACAGGCCTCCAGCGCTCGATCGACCCGTGAGCCGAACAGGATCGGGCCGGGTCCGGTGGAGGCCGCGCCGCGGCGGCCCGCTGGACGTCAGGTGCGACGGCGTCGGAAGAGGTGGGTACTCTGGCCGAAGAAGACCTCGGCGGACTCCATGACGGTCTCCGAGAGCGTGGGATGCGGATGAATCGTGAGCTTCAGGTCCGTGGCTACAGCGCCCATCTCCACGGCCAGCACGCCTTCGGCGATCAGCTCGCCCGCGCCCGCGCCCACGATCCCCACGCCCAAGACCCGCTCGGTCTCCGCGTCGAGGATGAGTTTCGTCACGCCGTCCGTGCGGTCCACCGTCGTCGCGCGGCCGGAGGCGGCCCACGGGAAGCGCGCCACCTCGACGGCTCGACTCGTCCGCTTCGCCTCGGTCTCGGTCAGACCGCACCAGGCGATCTCGGGATCCGTGAAGATGACCGCCGGAATCGCCGCCGGCTCGAACGTCGCCGCCTCACCGGCGATCGCCTCGACGGCGACCCGTCCTTCATGTGATGCCTTGTGCGCCAACATCGGCTCGCCCACGACGTCGCCGATGGCGAAGAGGCCCGGCGCGGTGGTCCGGCGCTGCGTGTCCACTTTGATGAAGCCGCGGTCGTCCAGTTGCACCCCGGTCGTCTCGAGCCCCGGGATATCGGAGTTCGGCCGACGGCCCACGGCCACCAGCACCTTGTCGAAGCGCTGATCGTCGGCTCCGTCGATGCTGACGCGGATACCATCGCCCTCCGCGACCATGCCGGTCACGCGTGTGTCGAGCCGGATGGCGTCAAACACCGATTCCAGACGCCGTGTGAGGACGTTCACCAGATCTCGATCGGCGCCGGGGAGCAGGCCGGGGGTCATCTCGACGACCGACACCGACGATCCCAGCGCAGCGTAGACCGATCCCAGCTCCAGCCCGATGTAGCCGCCACCGATGACGAGCAGGCTAGGCGGGATGTCCTCCAGCTCGAGAGCCGACGTCGAGTCCATCACGCGAGGGCTGTCCACGGCCAACGCGGGCACCACCGCCGGCCGGGATCCGGTGGCGATAATCGCGTGCTCGAAGCCGAGGACGCGCTCTTCGCCGCTCGCCCCCGTGACGCCCAGCGACCGAGGCCCGAGGAATCGCCCGTCGCCCTGGACGTACTCAACGGCTCGCTGCTTCGACAGCTGGCCGAGACCGCCCGTGAGCTTCCGGACCACGCCGCCCTTCCAGCTCCGCAGCCGCTCGAGATCGATCGAGGGCTCACCGAACTCGACGCCCCACGCCGAGGCGTGGCTCGCCTCGTCGATCACGCGAGCCACATGCAGCAACGCCTTGGACGGGATGCAGCCGCGATAGAGGCACACCCCGCCGGGGTTCGGCTCGCGATCAACGAGCGTCACCGACAGGCCGAGGTCGGCGGCGAGGAACGCGGCGGCGTATCCACCGGGACCGCCACCGAGTACCACCAGTTGTGTGGATTCCGTCATCGAGACACTCCGAACGTGAGCGCTAGCCTTCCAGTGATAGCAGGAACGGCTGCTCGAGCGCTCCGACGACCCAGCGAAGGAAGCGGATGGCTTCCGCGCCGTCGACCACCCGATGGTCGTAGGACAGGGAGAGTGGGAGCCGGAGCCGAGGCACGAGCTCGTCGTTCACGTATGCGGGCTGGATCGTCGCCCGTGATATGCCGAGGATGGCGACCTCTGGCCAGTTCACGATCGGCGTGAAGTGCGAGCCGCCGATGCCTCCAAGGTTCGTGATCGTGAAGCATCCGCCAGACATCTCGGCGATCGTGAGCTTCCCCGTTTTCGCCCGCTCGGCGAGTTGACCGAGTTCGACCGCCAGCTCGACCATGTTCTTCTGGTCAACATCACGAATGACCGGAACAAGGAGCCCGCGGTCGGTGTCGACGGCCACCCCGACATGAACGTACTGCTTCAGAATGATCGCCTCCCGCTCGAGGTCGACGGAGGCATTGACCTGCGGAAACCGCTTGAGCGCCGCGGCCACGACCTTGATGGCGATGGCCGTCACGGTGAGCTTGCCGCCCGCCTGCTGGACGACCGGGTCGAATCGACGACGCAGCGCCTCGAGTTCGGTCACGTCGGCCGTGTCGTGCTGCGTGACGTGCGGGATCGTCAACCAGGCGCGACTGAGGTGTGTCGCGGTCTTGCGCCGAATGCCGCTCATCCGTTGCCGTTCGACCGGTCCCCATTTCTCGAAATCCGGCAGACTCGCCTGGTCGGCCGGCCCGGAGAGCACCTGCCCCCCGCCCTCGGCGAGCGTCCGGGAGTACGTCTTCACGTCATCCATCGAGATGCGGCCGGCAGACCCGGTCCCCTCGACTCGCGCGATGTCGATGCCAAGCTCTCGCGCGAGGCGTCGAACGGACGGAGCGGCCGCGGCAGCCGCCCCGACGGAGGGCGCCGCGCTGCCAGACGCGCGGGCCGGCCGCCCGATGGCCACGACCTGGCCCCCGCGTCGCCGCGCGTCCCCCGGGGGCAACGCAGGTGAGCGGTCGGACCGCGGACCCGGGCCCGGCTCGCGCTCCGCGCCCGCGTCCGATCCGCCGGGTGCCGGCGCGACGACCGTGGGCCGCTCGGGCATCACGGGTGCATCCCGGGCGGGCAGCTCGGGGGCGGCCTCGACCTGGGCCTCAACCTGGGCCTCGGCCAGCGTCAGGAGACGCTGACCGATGTGGATGCGATCGCCAGGCTTGACGTCGACCAGTTCGATGACACCGCCCACATTGATGGGCACCTCGATCGTCGCCTTGTCCGTCTCCAGCTCGACCACCGACTGGTCGGGCACCACGGAATCGCCGGGCGACACGAGAACCTTGACGACATCACCGGTCTCGATGTTCTCACCGAGCTCGGGCAGCTTGAATTCGACGCTCACGGGTCCTGTCTGCTCCTTGTTGTCCGCGCTACAGGAGCGCGGGATGGGCCTTGTCCGGATCGATCTTCATCTCTCGCATGGCCTCCGCCACGACGTCGGTCGCGAGCTGACCGTCGCGCGCGAGCTCCGAGAGCGTCGCGAGCACGATGTAGCGGGCATCGACCTCGAAGAAGTCACGCAGCGCCTCGCGGCTGTCGCTGCGCCCGAACCCGTCAGTGCCGAGCGACACGAGGCGGCGCGGCAGCCACCGTGAGATCGAGTTCGGTAACGCCTTGGCGTAGTCGGTCGCCGCGACGAGCACGCCCGGGGCATCGGCGAGGCACTGCGCCACGTAGGGCTGCCGCCGCTCCTCGGCGGCGTGCAACATGTTCCAGCGGTCCGTGGCGACGCCGTCGCGATACAGCACACCGTAGCTGGTGACGCTCCAGACATCGGCCGACACGCCGTAGTCATCGGCCAGCATCGTCTGGGCCCGAAGCGCCTCGTTCAGGATGGCGCCGCTGCCGAACAGTTGGGCCCGAAGGGAGCCGCCGGTGCCCTCCGCCGCGCGGAACCGGTACATGCCCTTCAAGATGCCGTCACGCGAACCCTCCGGCATGGCCGGCATCGGATACTGCTCGTTCATGACCGTCATGTAGTAGAAGATGCTCTCCTGCTCCGTGTACATCCGACGGATCCCTTCCTCGACGATCACCGCGATCTCGTAGGCGTACGCCGGGTCGTAGGCGAGCAGGTTCGGAACCGGATAGGCCAGCAGGTGACTCTGGCCATCCTGATGCTGGAGACCCTCGCCGGCCAGAGTCGTTCGACCGGCCGTGCCACCCACCAGGAACCCCCGGGTGCGCGAGTCGGCCGCGGCCCAGATCAGATCCCCGATCCGCTGAAATCCGAACATCGAGTAGTAGATAAAAAAGGGAATCGTGTTGATCCCGTAGGTCGCGTAGGCGGTGCCGGCCGCGATGAACGACGACATCGAGCCAGCCTCAGTGATGCCCTCCTCGAGGATCTGCCCGTCTCGTGCTTCCTTGTAGAACAGCAGGGTGTCGCGGTCGACCGGCTCGTAGAGCTGGCCGGAGTGCGAGTAGATGCCAACCTGACGGAAGAGCGCCTCCATCCCGAACGTCCTGGCCTCGTCCGGCACGATGGGAACGACCAGACGGCCGATCTCCGGATCGCGCAACAGCTTGGCCAGCATCCGGACGAACGCCATCGTGCTCGATGCCGACCGCTCTCCGGTCCCCTCGTGGAACTCCTCGAATAGATCACCAAGCGACACCTTGAGCGGAGCGCTGCGAACGGAACGGGCGGGCACGGCACCACCGAGTGCCTCGCGTCGCTCGCGCACATAGACCATCTCGGGACTATCCTCAGGCGGACGGTGGAACGCACCCGCTGCCAGCTCCTCGTCCGAGAGCGGAATCCCGAATCGGCTGCGGAACGCTCGCAGCTCGTCTTCGTTCATCTTCTTCTGCTGATGGGTGATGTTCTTGCCCTCGCCGGCCTCGCCAAGCCCATACCCCTTGATCGTCCGGGCGAGGATGACGGTGGGCGATCCGCGGTGCCGCACGGCAGTCCGGTAGGCCGCATAGACCTTCTCGGGATCGTGCCCGCCCAGTTTCAGCTTCTTCAGCTGGTCGTCCGACAGATGCCGCACCATGTCGAGCAACCTGGGCTCGACACCGAAGAAGTGCTCCCGGATGTAGGCGCCGCTCTCGACCGCGTACTTCTGGTACTGGCCGTCGACGATCTCGCCCATCCGCTGCACCAGCAGACCATCCCGGTCCTCGGCCAGGAGTGGATCCCAGGCGCTGCCCCAGATCACCTTGATCACGTTCCAGCCCGCACCGCGAAACGCCGCCTCGAGCTCCTGGATGATCTGGCCGTTGCCGCGTACCGGGCCGTCGAGACGCTGCAGGTTGCAGTTGATGACGAAAACGAGGTTGTCGAGCTTCTCTCGGGACGCCAGCGTGATGGCACCAAGCGACTCCGGCTCGTCGGTCTCACCGTCGCCGATGAACGCCCAGACCCTGGCGTCCGACTGTGGCGTGTGTCCGCGATCCTCCAGGTAGCGCTGGAACCGCGCCTGGTAGATCGCCATGATGGGACCCAGACCCATCGAGACCGTCGGGAACTCCCAGAAGTCCGGCATCAGCCAGGGATGCGGATACGACGACAGCCCGCCGCCCGGCCGGAGCTCACGACGGAAGTTCACCAACTGCTCGACGGTCAGTCGCCCCTCGAGAAACGCTCGACCGTAGATGCCAGGCGCCGCGTGCCCCTGAAAGAAGATCGTGTCGCCGTTGTGCGTGTCGCTGCGTGCTCTGAAAAAATGATTGAATCCGACTTCGTAAAGGGTCGCGGCCGAGGCGTAGGTCGAGATGTGCCCGCCGATCCCCTCCTCCTCTCGATTGGCCCGCACCACCATGGCCAGCGCGTTCCACCGCACTAGACTCTTGATGCGGCGCTCGATCTCGTTGCTGCCCGGCATCGGCTCCTGATCGCCGACCGGAATCGTATTGACGTACGGCGTGTTGGCGCTGAAAGGCACCTGCACGCCCGCCTTCCGACCGTGGATGCCGAGCTGTTCGAGCAGCTCGGCGGCACGGCGCGGACCGCCATGCTGCAGCACGTAGTCGAGCGAGTCGAGCCACTCGCGGGTCTCGAGCGCCTCGAACGCGGAATGGTCCTCGTGTGCGATGTCCTTCATAAGCCCCTGGATGCTCCGGGAACGTGGCCGGGAACGTCCGGCCAGACCGCCCGCGTGTGCGGGACCCGCGTGATTCCGAGCCAACCGCTGAGCGCGACCGGCATCGCGGCCTGGCAGATAAGGGTACCAGGCTCGCGAGATTCCTTGGAGTACTCTCGTTATTGTAGATCCGACCGTCCCCCAGCGTCACTACCAGAGCCCGATACGCTAAGATTCGCCGCCAAGGACGGGACCGAACGCCTCCTCGGGACAGCGCAGTCCACCGCCCGAGGTGAACCCGTCCGGCGAGTCGGACGAACCAGGAGTGCCTATCGATGACGATCGCAGCGCGCAAAGACGACCACACCGTTGCCGTACCGGGAGTCGAGACCCTCGCCGCGATGACGACACGTTTCGCGCCGGTCGAGGTCGGCGCGGACCTCTCCCACCTTCCCGAGTCGGAGCGCCAGGCGCTCGCCCGCCTGGTTGACGCGGCCATCGTCATGGACGGCCTGTTCCTGGGGCAGGTCTGGGCTGGCAGCGAGGCCATGCTCGTGGCGCTGGCCGGCGACGCGACCCCGCTGGGCCAGCTCAGGCTTCGCCTGTTCCTGATGAACAAGGGCCCGTGGTCCCGCCTCGACGACGACGCGCCTTTCGTCCCGGGAGCCCCGTCCAAGCCCCGAGCCGGAACCTTCTACCCGGCGGACTCCTCGCCGGAGGAGATCTCGGCCTGGTACGACACGCTACCGGACGAGGAACGACGGCGCGCTCAGGGCTTCTTCACGACGATCCGGCGTGGCGAAGCGGGATTGCACGCGGTGCCGTACAGCGTCGAGTACGCCAGACAGCTCGAGCTGGCGGCCGGGTACCTGAACGAAGCAGCCGACCTGACCGTCGAACCGTCACTCGAGCGTTTCCTGAGGTCCCGGGCGGCCGCCTTCCAGTCGAACGACTACTACGCCAGCGACATCGCCTGGATGGAGCTCGAAGGGTCGCTCGAGCCCACGATTGGACCCTACGAGGTGTATGAGGACGGGTGGTTCAACGCGAAGGCAGCCTTCGAGGCCTTCATCACGGTTCGCGACGACGCCGAGACTGGACGGCTCGCGCACGTCGCCGACCACTTGCAGGAGCTCGAGGACAACCTGCCGTGCGAACCCCGCCACCGAAACCCCCGGCTCGGTGCGATGGCCCCGATTCGAGTCGTCAACCAGATCATCGCGAGCGGCGACGCCAGCCGCGGCGTGCAGACCGCGGCGTTCAACCTCCCGAACGACGAGCGGATCGTGAACGAGAAGGGCTCCAAGCGGGTCATGCTGAAGAACGTCCAGGAGGCGAAGTTCCGTCACGTGCTGGTCCCGATCGCGGAGCGGGCGTTACCGGCCGGTGACCTCCCAGACGTGGCATTCGACGCCTTCTTCACGCACATCCTGATGCACGAGCTGATGCACGGCCTCGGGCCGCACCGCATCCGCCTCGGCGAACGGGACACCACGGTCCGGCACGAGCTCGCCGACACGTACAGCACGATCGAAGAGGTGAAGGCGGACATTTCGGGACTGTGGGCACTGCGCTACCTGGTCGATCGGGGTCGCGTCGATCCGAAAATGGTCCGGAGCATGTACACGACGTTCCTCACGTCGATCTTCCGTTCCATCCGATTCGGCATCAACGAGGCGCACGGCCAGGGCGTCGCGATCCAGCTCAACCACCTGCTGGATCGCGGTGCGATCTAGGTCAACCCGGACGGTACGTTCACGGTCGACCACGCGGTGATTCCGGATGTCGTCACCGAGTTGACCGGGTCGATCCTGACGTTGGAAGCAGAGGGCGACGTCGCGGGAGCGCGCGCGCTGATCGCCCGCCTCGGCGTCGTCCGGCCGGATGTTGGCCGGGTGCTGGATCGTCTCGCCGACGTGCCGGTGGACATCTCGCCAGATTTCACGACGGCGCGCATGCTGCGAGAAGGGCGGGAACAGGGCAAGTAGGGCGAGGGGGGCGAGGGGGGCGAGGGGGGCGAGGGGGGCGAGGGGGGCGAGGGGGGCGAGCGGGCGCTACAGCGTGACTGGAGATTGTCCCTCCTTGCCCTACTCGCCCTCCTTGCCCTACTCGCCCTCCTTGCCCTACTCGCCCTACTTGCCCGCCTCAGCCCCTACTCCCCCTGCTCCTCCTGCCACGAGCGGAGCGCCTTGATGGCCAGGTCTGGCTGGTCCGAGATGAGTCCGTCCACGCCCCATCCGAGCAAGCGCCGAGCCTGCGTCAGATCGTTCACCGTCCAGACCTGCACGGGCAGCCCGGCCCGATGGGCCAGGCGCACGAAACGGCGTGAGACGACACGGGTCCGACCGGAAAACTCGGGCACCTGGAAGGCACGGTACGTGACCCGGCCACGCGTCAGGCCGAGCCAGGAGCCGTACAGCGCCCAGCGAACCTCCTCCCGTGCCGCGCTGGTGGGAATTCTCGGCTCCCCTCGTCGGACGGCCTGGAGCATCCGCCAGCTGAACCCGCCCAGACACACGCGATCGATCGCTCCTGCCGCGCGCACGTCCTCCACCACGACCTCGGCCAGACGAGCGTCGTGGTCCTTCAGTTCAATGATGATCGGGACGTCCGGACAGCGGGCGAGCACGTCGAGCAGTCGGGGCACGCCGACGCCGCGGTTCCGGAAGGGATAGTCGCGTTCGGGCTGGAAGTGGTGGGCCGCGTCGACGTCCGCGAGATCGTCTGCGGAGAGTCGCCCGACCGGTCCGCGGGCGCCGGTGGTCCGATCGAGCGTCGCGTCGTGTATCACGACGGCGACATCGTCTCGCGAGCGACGCACATCGAGCTCCAGCCCGTCCACCCCGAGGGTCACAGCATGCTCGAACGCCGCCAGCGTGTTCTCCGGGCGCAGGCCTGCGCCCCCGCGGTGCGCAATGACCAGCGGTCGCGGGCCGGGGTGATCGGTCAAGGAGGCCAAGGCGGTACGCCCACTCGCACCGACCCGGCCGAAGCCCGAACGCGAGAGGTCGACGCTCTGCTATCTTGCCATACGGCCGGAACCCGCATGCTAAGATCGGCTCATGGGTCACCCTTCGACACTCGGGAAGCTGAAGAAGAATGCCGCCGCGGGCCTGCTGCGCCGTCGATCGGTGAAGGCGGAGGTTCGAACGAATCTCATTCGCAAGCTGCGCGCAAACGAGCCGCTGTTCCCCGGCATCATCGGGTACGACGACACCGTCGTACCGCAGCTCATCAATGCCATCCTGTCCAAACACGACTTCATCCTGCTCGGCCTTCGGGGCCAGGCCAAGAGCCGCCTCCTGCGCGCTCTGGTCGATCTTCTCGATGCCGAGATTCCGGTCGTGCCGGGGTGTGACCTTCACGATGATCCGCTGGATCCAATCTGCAGCGATTGCCGACGGCGGGTGCGAGAAGAAGGCGACGAGTTGCCGGTGGCCTGGATTCCGCGAGCGCAGCGATTCGTGGAGAAGCTGGCCACCCCGGATGTCACGATTGCCGACATGGTGGGTGACGTCGATCCGATCAAGGCCGCCAGGGCGGGCGTCCAGTTGTCGGACGAGCTCACGATGCACTACGGTCTTCTCCCCCGCGCCAACCGGGGCATCTTCGCGATCAACGAGCTGCCGGACCTCGCCGGCAAGATCCAGGTCGGCCTGTTCAACATCCTCCAGGAGGGGGATGTCCAGATCAAAGGGTATCCGGTGCGCCTCCCGCTCGACGTCATGATGGTCTTCACCGCCAACCCGGAGGACTACACGGCGCGCGGCAAGATCATCACGCCGCTCAAGGATCGAATCGGATCGGAGATCCGCACGCACTATCCAACCACCCGGTTCCACGCCATGGCGATCACGGCCCAGGAGGCATGGTCGGATCGTGTCACCGACACCGACGCCGACGAGGCACCGCCCGCCGAGATCCCGGACTACGTGCGGGAGGTCGTCGAGGAACTGGCTTTCCAGGCACGCGCGGACTCGAAGATCGACCGACGGTCGGGCGTCAGTCAGCGGTTGCCGATCAGCTGCCTCGAGAACGTCATCTCGAGCGCCGAGCGGCGCGCCATCCACAACGACGAGTCGGTCGTGGTGCCGCGCGTGACCGACGTCTACGCATCACTGCCGTCGATCACGGGCAAGTTCGAGCTCGAGTACGAGGGTGAAATCCGCGGCGCCGACAACGTGGCGCGCGAGATGATTCGCAATGCAGTGGCCAGCGTCTTCGCCGGCCGGTTCGATGGCGTCGATCTCCAGCAGGTCGTCGAGTGGTTCGAGCTCGGCGGCACGCTCCAGCTGAGCGACGTGTCGAGCGCGCAGGACGTCGTCGACCAATCGAGCCAAGTCCAAGGCCTGATGGAGCTGGCGGCCCACGCCGGGGCTGACGCGGACGCCGCGGTCCCACAAATCGCTGCGGCCGTCGACTTCGTCCTGAGCGGGCTGTACGCCCAGAAGAAGGTGAGCCGCTCCGAGGCGTGGCACTACAAGGCCGGCGAGCAGCCCACGCGTCAGGTGCGTCCCAACGAGCAGATGCTCGACCAGGAGATTCCGGTGCGAGGTCGAACCGGACGCAAGAAGTACTACAACTGATCGGCAAACCGAGCGACCCGAGACAGACGTGCGCTACCGCTACACCCGCTACACGGGCGAGGACCTGGAAGGCATCGACCTCGAGGAACTGGTGTCGAAACTGTCGGACCTTCTGCTCTCGAGCGGCTTCGATGACCCACACGGCTCGGCATCCGACGACGAGGGACAGTCGCTTCAGTCGCTCCAGGACGCGATCCGGGACGCGCTGCTCGACGGCGGACTGCTGTCCGACGAGGCGCTCGATCGGCTCCTTGGCGACCCGGCCGATTCCGACCACTCGGAGAACGGTTCGGGGCTCGAGCAACTCGTTCGCGCCATCGTCGATCGGCTCGAGCAGGAGGGCTACATCACTCGCCAACCCGATCCGGAAATGGAGGGCCAGGGCGAGGGCTCGGGCCGATCCGGCCCGGAGGCGCGATTCGAGATCACCGACAAGAGCCTCGACTTCCTGGGCTATCGGACCCTGCGGGACCTGCTGGGGTCGGTCGGAACGAGCAGCATCGGCCGGCACGAAACACGCGCGATGGCCACCGGCATCGAAACAGGCGGCGCGCCGAAGCCGTACGAGTTCGGCGATACGCTCAACCTGGACGCCAGCGCCACGATCCTCAACGCCGTCCGCCGGGGGGGCCTCGGCGCCGGGGCCGGCGCCATCGACGTGCAGTACGAAGATCTGATGGTCGCGCAGGGCGAGTACCACAGTTCGTGCGCCACGGTCCTTATGCTGGACTGCAGCCACAGCATGATCCTGTACGGCGAGGACCGCTTCACCCCGGCCAAGCGCGTGGCGCTGGCGCTCATGAACCTCATCCGTTCACAGTATCCCGGCGACGCCTTGCATCTCGTCCTGTTCCATGACTCCGCCGAGGAAATTCCGCCGAACCAGCTGGCGCGCGTGCGCGTGGGGCCGTACCACACGAACACGCGCGAAGGGCTCCGACTCGCGCGGCGGATTCTCGAGCGACAGCGCAAGGACATGCGCCAGATCATCATGATCACCGACGGCAAACCCTCGGCCATCACCCGGCCCGACGGACAGATCTACAAGAACGCCTTCGGTCTCGACCCGTACATCGTCGCCGAGACCTTCGCCGAAGTCGCAGCGTGCCGTAAGAGCGGGATCCTGATCAACACGTTCATGCTGGCGCGCGACTACGAGTTGGTGGCGTTCGTCCAGCGCGTGGCCGAAATCTGCCGCGGCAAGGCCTACTTCACGACGCCCTACACACTGGGTCGATATGTCCTGATGGACTACATGGACAAGAAGACCCGGACCGTTCACTAGCAGACCGGCCAGCCGTGACGAGCCTCCCAGCCACGATTCCCATTTTTCCGCTCTTCAACGTGGTGTTGTTTCCGAGCGTGTGCCTGCCGCTCCACATCTTCGAGCCGCGATACCGGGAGATGGTCGCCGACGCCCTGCTCGGCGACCGCATCATCGGCATGGTGCTGCTCAGACCGGGCTGGGAGGCGGAGTACGAAGGGCGGCCAGCGGTCTACCCGGTCGGCTGCGCCGGACTCATCACGCATGGGGAGAGCCTCGCCGATGGCCGGTACGACATCATCCTGCGGGGATTGGAGAAGTTTCGGATCGTCGAGGAGGACGACCGGCGTCCGTACCGGCTGGCGCAGGTGGAGGGCATCGTGGAGACCACCGCACGCCGCGACCGAGAAGATATCCGCCTCGAGCGACAACGCCTCGAGGCGCTGCTGCACGCCAGCCAGGACACGCGCTCGCGTGAATCCGTCACACCAGCCTCGATGCCGGACGAAGAGCTCGTCAACGGCCTGGCCCAGTACCTCGATCTCGAGCCGGTGGAGCGCCAGGCGCTACTGGAACACGACAGCCTCCTCGCGCGCTGCCGCTCGATGATCGAGCTGCTGGAAATGAAGGTGCTGGCGAACCACCAGCCCTGGAACGCCACCGGGGTGCATTGAAGGACGGGTCTTCCCCACTCGCCCTGCTTGCCCCACTCGCCCTACTTGCCCTACTTGCCCCACTTACCCCACTTGCCCCACCTTCATCGGACGGCCAGCGCCGCGAGACGCTCGCGGATCACGTTGACTACCTGCTGTCCGTGAAACCGGCCGTTCTCGATGAAGATCTCGCCACGCTGTCGCCCTGACTGCACCGCGCCCGCGAGGAACAGACCGGGAACGTTGCTCTCGAACGTCGTGGCGTCGAACTGGGGTACGAAGGTGGTGTCGTCGAAGTGCACGCCGGCCCGCTCGAGCAGATCCGTGTCGGCGACGTAGCCGGTCATCAGGAACACGGCATCGGCCGGCAATTCGTCGCTCGTCCCCGATGACTCGAGCAGGACGCTCGTCGGACGGATCTCGACGAGGCGTGTGTCGAATCGAGCCTCGATCGACCCCTCGCGAATACGGTTCTCGATATCCGGCTTCACCCAGTATTTGATCGAGTCGGCCAGGCGGCCCTGTCGATGCACCAGGGTCACGGCGGCCCCGGCGCGGTACAGATCGAGCGCCAGCTCGGCTGCCGAGTTCTTCCCACCCACCACGAGCACCTGCTTGCGATAGAAGCCGTGGGGCTCGGTGTAGTAGTGAGAGACGTGAGGCAGGTCCTCGCCTGGTACGCCCATCAGATTCGGACAGTCGTAGCAGCCCGTGGCCAGCACGACGCTCCGGCCGTGGCGCACCTGCCGTTCGCCCCGGGTCGAGCGGGTCTCGACCGTCAGACCCCGCTCACGCGATGAGCCAATCTCGTCCGGAGAAACCGCGGTGACCTCCTCTTCGAACGCGATCTCGAGGTCGAAGGTCTCGACGACCCGTCGGTAGTAATTCCGCGCCTCGAACCGTGTGGGCTTGTCGTGCGGCGTGACGAAGGGCAATCCACCGATCTCCAGAAGCTCCGGCGTCGTGAAGAACACCATATTCACCGGAAAATGGAAGATCGAATTCACGAGGGCGCCCTTCTCGATCACGACACAGTCGAGCCCGGCTTGCTTGGCCGCGATGGCCGTGGCCAGACCCACCGGCCCGCCCCTTATGACGATGATGTCCCGTACGCTCATTCTGGTGATCCTGTTGACTCATCGACCGGGCGTCGCCCGATCGATCTGCTCGTTCAACTGTGTGGGCCTGTCTCAGCGGCGGGGGCGGTACTCGACCGTCACGTTGCTCACGACGGCTATCGGGCGTCCCGGTGCACTGTACCGCTCTCGACCGTCGCGACGGATGATCTCCAGGTGCTCGCCGAGGATGCTCACCTGGGTCACGCCGGCCGAGATCTCGACGTGCATCGTCTCGGTGCCTGTCGGCGCGATCGCCTTCAGACCGTCGACTCCTGCACCGCCACCGACCCGATCCACCAGATCGACGGCCGTGCGGAACTCGCTTTCGATGGTGGCCCGCTGAATCAGGGTGTTTTCCATCGTGAGCACCCCGATCGTCGCCGTGTATCGGGCGAATGCCGTGCCCGCCAGCACCGCCTGCTCCGAGTACGTGTGGCGGTTGTGGAGATCGAACGAGAGCGTGGCCGTTCCCCGGTGACGCGGAATCGTCACGACGATCCCCTCCGCCGGGTCCAGCCCGGTGCGGACGTCGCAGAAAAGGCGGTCGCCCACAACGCCCCTCCCGAGCTCGGCAGGGCACGCGACCTCCGCTGGCTCCGTTGTCCGGCTTGCCTGGCCTGCTGCCGCGGCGGGCATCGCCAGCGTCGCCGCCGTCGCCGTCGTCGTCGTCGTTACGACGACCCGAGCCAGGCAAAGGGCCGCCCCCCAGCCATTCACTCGATCGAGCCGTCGTTGGGCTACGCTCCGCACGACCGGCCCTGGGCTACGCATCCTGGACGATGCAGGAGAGGTCGCTCCCCATCGAGTCTTGCGAGACCGACGGCGTCGCCCGATGCTTGATGAGCTCGAGGAACTCCATCCGCGTGCGCGCATTGTGCCGGAACGCCCCGAACATCGCGCTCGTGACCGCGAGGGAGTTCTGTTTCTCGACGCCTCGCATGGACATGCAGAGGTGCCTCGCTTCCATCACGACCGCGACCCCCAGGGGGTCGATCGTGTCGCGAAGGGTCTCGGCGATCTGGTTCGTCAGCCGCTCCTGAATCTGGAGCCGCCGGGCGAAGATCTCGACAAGCCGCGGCACCTTGCTCAGTCCGATCACGCGGTTCCGAGGCACGTACGCCACGTGGCACTTCCCGAAGAACGGCAGCAAATGGTGCTCGCACAGGCTGTAGAAATCGATGTCCTTGACGATCACCATCTCGCTGTAGTCGACGGCGAACAGGGCGTTGTTCAGCACCGCATCGACGTCGGCCGTGTAGCCCGAGGTGAGGAATCTGAGCGAACGCTCGACTCGCTGCGGAGTGTCCGCAAGCCCGTCCCGCTCGGGGTCCTCTCCCAGCTCGCTCAGCAGCTGCCGAATCAAGTTCTGCATCCGAACAATTGTAACAGGGCCAGGTGGGGCAAGTGGGGCCAGTGGGGCCAGTGGGGCGAGTAGGGCCAGTAGGGCCAGTAGGGACAACCGTTGCCACGCCGCGACAGACCTACCTGCCCTCCTTGCCCTACTGGTGGCCCTACGACTCGCCGTAGCGATAAAACCCCTGCCCGCTCTTCTTACCGAGTCGGCCGGCCAGGACCATCCGCTTGAGCAGCGGTGGCGGTGCATACGCCGGTTCGCGGTACTCGTCGAACATGATGTTGGCGATGAAGTAGGTCGTATCGAGCCCCACGAAATCCAGCAGCGTGAACGGCCCCATCGGATAGCCACAGCCGAGCTTCATGCCCTTGTCGATATCCTCGACGGTCCCGAGCCCGTGCTCGTATGCTCGAACCGCGTCGAGCAGGTAGGGCACGAGCAGCCGGTTGACGATGAAACCGGGACGATCTGGCGCCGTGATCGGCTCCTTGCCGAGCGATCCGGCAAACTCGAACACCTGGTCGTACGTGGCATCACTCGTCGTCAGGGCACGGATCACCTCGACGAGGTTCATGAGCGGAACCGGATTGAAGAAGTGCAGTCCCGCGAACCGATCCGGACGCTTCGTCGAGGCCGCCAGCTCGGTGACACAGAGCGACGACGTGTTGGAGCACAGGATGGTGTCCTCCCCGACGACTGCCTCGATCGCCTCGTATGTCGTCCGCTTCGCCTCGATGTTCTCGACGATCGCCTCGACCACGATGTCGGCTTCGGCCAGATCGTCGACCGACGTCGTTCCCGACAGATTCCCGAGCGTCCGGTCGCGATCCTCCGGCGCGACTTTCCCCCTTTTGACCCCGGCCTCGAGAAATTTCTCGATGCGCCCGAGGCCCTTCGCGAGGAAGCGCTCATCGACCTCGCGCACGACGGTGCGATAGCCCGATTGCGCGCACACCTGCGCGATACCCGCACCCATCAGCCCACACCCCAGCACACCAACCGTCCTGATCTCCGTCACGTCGCTCTCCCAGGCGTCGCCGGACTCAGACGTCCGTCTCGACGAGTGCCGCAATGCCTTGGCCACCCCCGATACAAGCCGTGGCGAGGCCTCGCGTCGCCCCCCGGCGTCTCAGCTCGAGGAGCAGCGTCAGGAGCAACCGTGTCCCGGTCATCCCCAGCGGGTGACCGAGCGCGATGGCTCCGCCATTCACGTTGACGCGGTTTCGGTCCAGCCCGAGTGCTTTTTCGACCGCCAGGTACTGGCCGGCGAACGCCTCGTTGACCTCGATCAGATCGAGGTCGTCGAGGCCGAGGCCGGTGCGCTCGAGCAGCTTGCGCGTCGCCGGCACCGGCCCCATGCCCATGAGGCTCGGCTCGACGCCAGCCGTCGCCCAGCCGACGAGGCGACCGAGTGGCTTCAAGCCGCGCGCCTCGACGGCCGCCCGCGAGGCCAGCACGAGCGCCGCGCCGCCATCGACGATGCCGCTGGCGTTGCCGGCGGTCACGAAGCCGTCCTTCGAGAAGGCCGTCGGCAGCTTGGCCAGCGCCTCGAGCGTCGTGTCGGGCCGTCGATGGTCGTCTTCGGCAAACAGGTCGACGCCCTTGCGCGTCTTGATCTCGACCGGTACCACTTCCTCGGCCAGCCGGCCCTCGATCCAGCCCGCGTTGGCGAGCTGCTGGCTCCGAATCGCGTAGCGGTCCTGCTCTTCCCGCGTGATGCCGTACTTCCTGGCGCAGTTCTCGGCCGTCGCGGCCATCGTACAGCCGCAGTATGGGTCCACCAGGGACTCCCAGAGTGAATCCTCGAGCTTGCCCTGCCCAAGCTTCAAGCCGTTGCGCAGCCCGCGAATGACGTGCGGGGCCTGGCTCATGCTCTCCATGCCGCCCGTCAACACGATGCCAGCCTCACCCAGCTGGATCATCTGAGCGCCGCTGACCGCGGCCTGAATACCGGAGCCACACAGCCGATTCACCGTGAGTGCCGGAGTCTCGATCGGTAGTCCGGCTCGAAGGCCGACGTGGCGGGCTCCGTAGACGGCATCGGCACTGGTTTGCATCACGTTGCCGAAGACGACGTGGTCGACCCACGCCGGCTGGACGGCCGTTCGATCGAGCGCGGCGCGCGAGGCGAGCGCCCCCAGCTCGATCGCGGTAAAACCCTTGAGGGCGCCGACGTAGTCGGCCATCGGGGTCCGTACCCCGCCGAGAATGAGCACATCGGAAAGTTCGGTGGTCTGCTTCGTCATGGTCGTGAGCCGGAGGGGCGTGGTATCCGATCAGCGCGGTTGCGCCGCGTGCACGAGGCGCACAATCTCGTCGCCCGTCTCGCGGGTGCCGAGGGTGCCGCCGATCTCTGCCGGTCCAACACCGGCCCGCACGGTCGTCTCCACGGCGGTGTCGATGGCGCGCGCCTCATGCACGAGCCCGAGATGCTCGAGCATCAGTGCTGCCGTGAGGATGGCGCCGATCGGATTCGCGACATTTTGACCGGCGTACTTGGGAGCCGAACCATGGACCGGCTCGAACATCGAGGTGCGGCCGGGATGCAGATTGCCCGACGCGGCCATGCCGAGGCCACCCTGCAGCTGCGCGCCGAGGTCGGTCACGATGTCGCCGAACATGTTGTTCGTGACGATCACCTCGAACTGGCCGGGGTTCTTGACGAGTTGCATGGCCAGTGCGTCGATGTACAGGTGCGTCGTCGCGACGGCCGGAAACTCCTCCGAGAGCTCGGCGAACACTCGCAGCCACAGCGCGTGGCCTTGCGTGAGCGCGTTGCTCTTGTCGGCCATGCAGACCGCACCGCGCCCGCTGGCCACCGCGTACTCGAACGCGTGGCGCACGATTCGCGAGACGCCCTTGTAGGTATTGACGTCCTCCTGGACGGCAATCTCGTCATCGGTGCCGGGCTTGAACCGACCACCGATGTTGACGTAGAGCCCCTCGGTATTCTCCCGGAAGACGACGAAGTTGACGTCGTCCGGACCGCGGTTCTTGAGCGGGCACAGGCGGGCGTCGAGTAGCTTCACCGGGCGATGGTTCACGTACAGGTCGAGCTCGAATCGCGTGCCGAGCAGGATGTCTCGGGCGTGCCGCATATCCGGAATTCTGGGGTCGCCAAGCGCGCCCATGTAGATGGCGTCGAACTCCTCCTGAAACATGCGGTAGCCATCGGCTGGGAGGCTGATGCCGGTTTCGAGAAAATAATCCGCGCCGTACGGCAGCATCTCGAGGTCGAAGACACGACCGAACGTCTCACCCACCGCACGAATCACCTTGACCGCCTCGCGGGTGACATCGACACCGATGCCGTCCCCGGGTACGACCGCTATTCTCATCCGCCCGTCTCCCGCTCGATCGCCAGGGCCATGCCCATGCCGCCACTGACGCATAGCGTCGCCAGACCGCGCCTCACGTTGCGGCGCTCCATCTCGTGCAACAGCGTCACCACCACACGGGCGCCCGTGCAACCGATTGGATGACCGAGCGCTATCGCGCCGCCGTTCACGTTCAGCCGATCCGAGGGAATCGGCACGTCGCGGAGCACGGCAAGCACCTGGGCGGCGAACGCCTCGTTGAGCTCGACGAGATCGAAGTCGTCGATTCCGAGTCCGGTCCGCTCGAACAGGCGACGCATCGCCGGGACGGGCCCGATCCCCATGATGCGCGGATCGACCCCGGCACTCGCCCAGCCGACGATACGGGCACGGGGGCGCAGCCCCAGGTCTCGTGCGCGCGCGTCGCTCGACAGCAGTACCGCCGCACCGCCGTCGGTGACGCCCGATGACGATCCGGCGGTAATGATGCCGGGGTGGCCTTCGACATCGCCGAAGACGGGCTTCAATTCGGCCAGGCCCTCGATGGTCGAGCCGAAGCGCGGATGCTCGTCACGCTCGATGGTCAGCGAGCCGCGCTTGCGATCCTCGATTTGAACCGGGGCGATCTCCGCGGAGAAATGGCCGTTCGTGATCGCGGCTTCGGCGCGGCGTTGGCTCTCCAGTGCGAACGCATCCGACTCCTCGCGCGTGATCTCCGCCTGGCGGGCGAGGACCTCGGCCGTTTCGCCCATGATCATGTCCGAGAGCGGGCACTGGAACCCGTCACGGTACATCGCATCGACAAGTGGGAAGTGTCCCATCCGATGCCCCCACCGGGCATCGTCGGAGTCGATGAGGTACGGCATGCGGCTCATCGACTCGATGCCGCCGGCCAGTGCGACGCGCGACTCGCCGAGCAGGATCGCCTGGGCCGCGCCGGCTATCGCCTGCAGACCCGACGCACACGCCTTGTTGATCGTCTGAGCGGAAGCCGTGAAGGGCACGCCGGCGCGATGACCAACTTGACGAGCCGGATTCGGACCCGAGCCCGCCTGACGCCCGTGGCCGATGAGGATCTCGTCGATGTCCTCGGCGTCGAGTCCTGTCGCATGAAGCACGGCACGAACGGCAACGGCGCCGAGCTCCGCCGGATGTATCGACTGGAACGAGCCGCCGTACTTGCCGATAGGAGTGCGAGAAGCACCGAGGATCACCACGTCGCGCCCGGCCATGCTTCCGCGATCATAGCAGCACCGCGACCATAGGCATGCGGGAGGCGTGTTGGTGGGGCACGTGGCGGCTGCGCCAAATGATGAAATTGTTAGGGTTATGGACCGAAACTTCAATGTATACAAGAAGATACGAAACGTTGGATCCATGACATTGGATTCATCCTTGCCGTTGGATAGCCCATCCAGACGGCTGAGCCCATCCATTCATTTTCGCTAGTGATTTCAGGAATCGTCGATCATCCGTCCCTTCACTAAACTGGCACCCAATATGCTTAGATTCAATCTGTTTATGTCGATCCGTGCCCTTGAAGGGGAGGGTCCTAAGTTCTTCAACAACCCCATCGTCCGTATTCACTCTCGGTCGGCTTCATCCAAACCAATGGCCGAACGCAACTCGGCAACATGGAGGTCAAGCATGCGAAGGTTTCTCTTCGTGGTCGCCCTGGTTCTGGCAAGTGTGAGTCTTGCGACGGCCCAGGAGATCACATCGGGGACGGTCGAAGGCACCGTCATTGACTCGCAGGGTCTCGCGGTACCTGGCGCGGCCGTGTCAGTCATCGACTCGGGCGGCTCGGTGAAGACATTCTTCACGGACGCAAACGGCCGGTTCTTCGTGCCGTTCCTCACGCCCGACACATACTCGGTCCTAGTCGAGATGTCCGGCTTCCAGCCGATCCAGCAGGACGATGTGCAGGTCATACTGGGCAGGCGGACCGAACTGGCCATGACGATCGAGCCCGGTGGCGTCACCGAGGTCGTGCGCGTGACGGGAACGGTCAAGGCCGTTGACCTGTCGTCGACGACGGCCGGCGCCGTGTTGAGCTCGGATCAGTTGACACGCATCCCGGTCGGCCGGCGCGTGACCGACACGCTCTTCATCGCCCCGGGCGTGAGCAGCGGCGGTCGCGTGGGCGGAGGATCAGGTGACGCGAATTCGAACCCGTCGATCGCCGGCGGCAGCGGCCTGGAGAACAACTACATCGTGGACGGCGTGAACATCACGAACGCCGGCTACGGCGGCATCGGGTCGTACTCGATCGTGTTTGGCTCGCTCGGCAGCGGCGTCACCTTTGACTTCATCAAGGAAGTCCAGGTCAAGACGGCTGGCTACGAGGCGGAGTTCGGGCAGGCGAGCGGCGGCGTGGTGAACGTCGTCACGAAGAGCGGCTCGAACGTCATTCGCGGCAGCCTCTTCGGCTACTTCAGTCCGTCAGCACTCGAGGGCAACTGGACGCCGGTGACGACGACGAACGCGACCCGCGTGGGCACGGTCAATATCGCAGAGACCAACGTCAACGACATCGGCTTCGAAGTCGGCGGCGCGGTCATTCGAGACAAGCTGTTCTTCTTCGGCGCGGCCAACCCGCAGTGGGAGACGAAGGCGTTCAGCGCGCCGGCCGGCTTCCCGCTCGAGAGCCTGGGTGCGATCGATCGGAAGCGGCAAGTCACGACCTATGCCGGGAAGGCGACCTACCAGCTGAGTGCAGCCCACCGCATCGACGCGTCGTTCTTCGGCGATCCGGCGCACGGCCCCAATGGGCCTCAGCAGCGTGGCTCGCTCCGGCGCTCGAACACGGCCGGCTTCAGCGAGATCGACTACGGCGGCCACAACCAGATCGTCAAGTACGACGGGATCATGAACAACAACTGGCTGCTCGAGGCCTCGTTCGCGCGCGCGCAGAAGTAGGATCTCCGAGCTGCCGTCGGTCGACGAGTGGAGCGTCACCGACCAGACCGTGACCCCGAACGTGCGCTCGGGCGGCCTCGGCTTCTACGAGGTCGGGAACGAGGGCAAGAACCTTCAGTATTCGGTGAAGTCGACGCACATCTACGGCAATCACCAGATCCGCACGGGCGTCCTCTTCGAAGACATCAGCTACGACAACACCATCGACCGGACCGGCCCGAGCTTCACGCTGCACAACGGCGAGCAGACGGTGACCGGAGCCACACTGCGGATCCTGCCGGCGACCGATCTCCCCAGCGGACGGATCTACCGTGTCGTCCGCGCCAACACCTCGGCGGTGCGCGAGACCACGCAGGAGTACTTCAGCTTCTTCCTTCAGGACACGATTCAGGTCGGTAATCGCCTGACCATCCGACCCGGCGTCCGGTACGAGCAGCAGAAGCTGGTGGGTAACCTGGAATCCTTCAAGTGGAGTGGCAACTGGGCGCCGCGCGTCGGCGGCACGTTCGACCTCACCGGTGACGGTCGAGCCAAGCTCTACGCCAACTTCGGTCGGTTCTACGCCAAGATCCCGAACGACCTGGCGGCGCGTGCGCTGTCGGCCGACGCGGGGGTGACGCGAGCCGACTACTTCGACGCCGCGCTGACCCAGCCAATCGTCGACGGCGTGGTAGCAGCTGGCACGACGACCCACTTCCGAACCGCCGGACAGCATACGGCCGACTTCGATGCGGACTCCGGCTCCACCTACCTGAACGAGACTCTGGTGGGCGCAGAGTTCGAGGCGTTCCCCGGGCTGAACCTCGGCATTCGCTACACGCACCGGAACTTCGGGCGCATTCTCGAGGACGTGGGCACGGCCCCGCTGGTCTCCTACTTCCTCGGCATCCCCGGTCTGGATTCGGTGGAGTACTTCATCACGAACCCGGGGCCGGGCACGCCCGTCGTGGCGGCCGCACCCGGATTCGATATCCAATTCGACCAGGCCATCCACGACTACGACGCGGTGGAGTTCACGGCCGACAAGCGGTTCTCGGACAACTGGTCCCTGCAGGGTTCCTATCGCTGGTCGCGACTGCACGGGACCTTCGAGGGCTTCTTCCGCAACGACAACGGCCAGTCGGATCCCTCGATCACCTCGCTGTTCGACTTCCCGAACAACGACCCGAGCTACACCGGGATCGGCGTTCCCGAGTTCGGCTTCAAGGGGGACATCAGCTACCTGGGCAACGCGGGCGCCGGACCGCTGCCGAACGATCGACCGCACCAGATCAAGCTCTTCGGCAACTACACCTTCAACAACGGCCTGAACGTCGGACTGGGCATCGTGTCCAGCTCGGGCGGACCGCTGACGACCATGGCGGCCAATCCGGCCTACGACAACGCCGGCGAGATTCCCGAAGGCCCGCGAGGCTCGGGTGTCCAGACGGCCGACGGCTTCAAGACACGGTCGCCGTTCTCGACCGACATGAACATGCACGCCGACTACGCGTTCGACATGGGCGGGAACCGCTTCGAACTGATCGCCGACGTGTTCAATCTGTTCGACACGCAGACGGTCCTGGATTACGACTACTACTCGGACGTCAGCTTCTCGGTTGACAACCCGGACTTCGGGAATCGCATCCAGTATCAGGTGCCACGGCAGATTCGCCTTGGCCTCCGGTTCCGGTTCTAGAGCACGACCGGAACGCAAACGACCGGGAGGGGCCACGCGGTGGTCCCTCCCTTTTTTTTGCTTGTTGTCTGGAAGGCGACGGGCACCTACCGGGAGGTTCCATGACTCGCTTGACGCTGGCCCTGACCTTGCTGTGTGCACTGCTCCTGAACGCTCACCCGGCGCTCGGCCAGCGCGTGCTCGCCGAGCGACAGAGACAGGAGGCGCTCCGACACTACCGCCTGGGCCAGGAGTTCATGTACGTCGAGGACTTCGCCAGAGCGGAGCGGGAGTTCGAATCGGCCGTCCAGCTGGACCGGCTGCTGGCGCTGGCCCACTTCGGCCTCGGCCAAGCCTACATGGAACAGCGTCGCTATGCCTCCGCCATCACGGCCTTTGCCGACTGCCGGGATGTCTACGAGGAAATTGCGAGGTTCGCGACAACCAACGCCGCCGAGCACAGGCGCCGGCTCGAGGACGAGATACAGGAGCTGTCCGACACTCTAAGGTCGCTGCGCAGCGGACGCATCCAGTTCGCCGGCCGCCAGCACATGATCATGCAGGTCGAATCCAGGCTCACGACGCTTCAGAATGCGCGACGACGAGACACCCTGAACTTCGCCGTGCCGGCCGAGGTGTCGTTGGCGCTTGGCAGCGCCAACTTCCGGCACGGCGCCCTGGCCGATGCGGAAGACGCGTACAAACAGGCCATCCGGGACAACTCGCGGTTCGGCGAGGCCTACAACAACCTGGCCGTGGTGTATCTGTTCACCCAGCGGTACGAGCTGGCTCAGGAGGCGGTCGAAGACGCCGAGCGTCACGGGTATCGGGTCAACCCGCAGCTGAGAGCGGACATCGAGAACGCCCTGAGCAATCGGTGAATGCCACAATCGCTGAACGGCGCTGACCGGAGCGTATCGGTCATGCTATAGTCCGCCGGATGAGTGCGCGACACGTCGATGAGGACAAACGACGGGTCGAACGGATCCCGGTTGGGGTACCCATCCTGGCCGAGATCACGATCGCCCAGCCTGCCAGGCTAATCGAGATCAGCGAGGTCGGTGCACGAATCGAGTCCGGCGTCGCCCTGCACCTCGACGCCATCCACGAGGTGCATCTGGACATGGCGGGAGCCGCGGCGGTGCTGAGGGCGCGAGTGGTGCACTGCCACCTCAGCGAGGTCGGAAGCGAGGGCGCCGTCTACAGCGCCGGCGTCGAGTTCCTCGAAATGCCAGAGTCGGTCGGTGACCGGCTGCGCGCCTACATCGGCGGCCTCGATCGAGCCGACTCCTGACGCGAGTCGTCCGTCCGCGCAGGCCCTACCGGGCCCGCAGATGTTCCAGATAGTCGCCTGAATCGATACGCTGGGCGCCCCCGAGCGGGGCGTTGTAGAAGTAGGCCCACGTCGATTCCTCGCGGCCATCGGCCAGGACGACGCTTGCCTTCGTGCGGGTGTAGAGGCTCTGCTCAGGCGATTCCGGCCGGTAACCCTGGATGCCATCGATCGCCTCGAGCACAATGTCTGGCTCCGTCGTCTCGTAGATCTCTCCCCACACCGCCCGATCGGACACCGGCACCGCGGCCGGATAGATTCCGAGGTCGAACAGCGCGGCCCGGATGTAACCGCGACCGACGTAGGTCAGCTTGTCGTCGATCCCGAGTCGCCGGCGCCGGTCGAAGCCGGCCATCAAGGTGCCGTAGAAGAAAACGAGGTCGGCCAAGATTTCTGATTCCCGGGTGTGTTGCGCAACCAGACACGACGGCCCGCGAAGGCATGCAGATGGGAGCTTCGCGGGGCGCCGAACGTCTGGTGGCTCGGATAGAGAGCGCCGCAGACTGTTGTATGGGCGAGAGTCTATGAGGAGCGGACGAAACAGTCAAGCGCATGCCTGGATGCACGCGGCCGGCGCCCCGAAGGGCGGACGATTACTCGTCCGCCTCCCGACGCTCGCGGCTCATGAGGGCGTCGATGGCCTGGCCCGTCAGGGAGAACGAGATGGCGACCGTGCGACCATCACCACCGACCTGCAGCCCCTCGAGCACACCGCCAAGTTCCGGCTGCGCACCGGTTTGCATCCGGAATAGCGCGAGGAAACCGCGAACCACCTCGCGCAGGTTATTCGCCGCCTGCTCGTCGCGCGTCTCCGCTCGAAGCGTCCCCTGCAGGCCGTCGTTCACCTGACCGGAGACCGAAAACCACTGGATCGGCGGAATCTGGTTCGCCACCGTCTCGGGCAGCTTCGCCTGACTCGCGAACTCGTCGAAGCGACCGACCGCCCAGGCGTTGCTGCCGGGCTCGACCCCCTCGACTAGCCGCATCATGTCGGCGTTCGTCTCGAGTCCCTGGCCCGCGTCTCTGGTGTCGATGGCCAGCCGGACCGCGTCAGCACCCCCGACCGCCAAGACGCCAGGCTCGACGAAGGCGATGGCCATCTGCTCGTCTCGTCCGCCCTGCACGATTCGCACGCCCCTGTATTCCTCGACTGCGCCGCCGTGCTCGCCGGCGAACGCCTCGAGCTGCGTGGGATTGAAACGACCGGTCACGATGGCGAAGCCGTCTCCGTCGTCGTCGTCATTGTCATTGTCATTGTCGCCATGATCGGCATCGTCATCAGGGTCGTCACCGTCATCATCGTCATCACCGTCATCAGCGTCGTCAGCGTCATCAGCAGCGGCAGCAGCATCAAGCCCACCAGCGGCAGTCGGTGTCGTCGGTGTCGTGGGTATCATCGCGGCCACGATGCGGTCGACGTCGGTCTCGAAGTCGATGCCGGTGCTCTCCTCGAAATCACGCTGAGGCCGCTGGTCGTCGTCCGAACGAGACTCCTCGATTCTCCGTCGAAGGTCAGAGTCCATCACCTGCCGCACGTCGGCAAAGGCGACGACCGGAACGTCTGCCGGAATGTACCGGAACTCCGAATCGCTCATCGTCACCTGGGCCGAAGCACCAGTCGACGCGACGCCGTAGTAGGCCATGAGCCCCGTGCACAGGCCAACCACCAGCACGGCTGCCGAGCCAAGCAGAAAGTATCGAGTCTTGTTCATCATGGGTAGTTACCTCATCAAGATTATACCGAGGGAGACCCGAAAAAGTTCCACCTACTGCTCGACCACATACTCCCGCCGCTCGATGGTGCGGACGGCAAGGACGAGGAATAGGATTCCTAGCCCGGCGAGGCTCGCCACGCTCGTGGTCGTCGACGGCACGTCGCGGAAGAGCGACTGGAGAAAGTCGATAGTGCCATCTTGTGGCATGGCATGGGGCACGAGAGCCTCCAGGTAGTAGGCGACCGTGAATCGGCGGAGGTAGCCGGGCACCAGCAGGACGACCGGCTCCCAGCCCAGCACGAAGCCGAGGCCGACGGCCAGGGGCCGCTTCATGGCCGCGCCGACGAGCGCGAAGAGCGCCCCGTACACCACGAGGCCCGACGCCAGAATGGCGAGATCCGTCAGGAGCGGGATGAACGAGTCCCCGAGCCGTCCCCGGATCGGCACGGCGAGCAGATACGTCAGGACGACCGACGGCAGCACCACCAGCAGCGTACAGACGAGGTAGGCGCCGTACTTGCCCAGCAGGATCGCGCCGCGCGGAATCGGTCGCGTGAACAGATAGGTGATGGTCTTGTCGTCCACTTCGTCGGCGATCAGGGAGGTACCGTAGAAGACGCCGAGCACGGGCACGATGAAGCGTAGGTAGAACACCCAGATCATCAGGCCGAACAGCGTGGGACCGGTGACCTGGCTTCCGTTGACGTCGACGCCGAACAAGCCGGCACTCTCCAGCATCCGGGCCGCCACGGCGATGAGGACGGGCACGCTCGCAACCATCGCCATGAAGATGGTGCGCCGCGACCAGAGCATCTGGCCGATCGACAGATCCGCCACGCGCATGGACGCTGACAGCAAGGCGAGTAGTCGGCTCATCGGACCAGGTACTCGAAGACGGCCTGAAGGTTGTCGTCCGGCGACGTGATCTCCTGAATCGCCGCCTCGCCGGTCGCCGCCAGACCGGTCAGGCGCGCGTAGAAGACGTCCGGCCGTGAGGTCTGGATCACGACGGCCCCAGCCTCCAGCGTCAAGCCGTTCACGTCGTCGTGCGCGAGCAGTCGGCGAGCGAGCGCGCGCGGGTCGGCGGCCCGAATGTGGACCGTATGCGGGTGTTCGTCGATCAGCCCGCGAATGTCATGCACGTTGCCTTCGGCGAGGATGCGTCCATTGTGCATCAGGAGAATACTGGAGGTCATGGCCTCGATCTCGTGCAGGATGTGGCTCGAGACGATGAGGCTCTTGCCCCCGCGCGCCCAGTCCTTGATCAAACGAATCGTCTTGCGTCTCCCCAGCGGGTCCATGCCGGTGAGCGGCTCGTCGAGCACCAGCACATCTGGGTCGTGCGCGATCGCCTGGGCGACCTTGACCCGCTGGCGCATCCCCTTGCTGTAGGCACCGATCTTCTTGTCGGCGGCCTCCTGGAGCTCCACGATGGCGAGCGCCCGGCGGGCCGCGCGGTCGGCCGCCTCCCGGTCGCGGCCGTCGAGCGCCACCAGCGCGGTCACCCATTCGAGCCCGGTCATGCTGCCGTAGAAGGCATCCTGTTCCGGGCAAAAGCCGACGTTCCGGAAGAGCTCGGGGTTCCGCCAGGCGGGTTGTCCCAGTACCGACACGACGCCCTTGCTCGGCTTCAACTGGCCCGTGAGGAGCTTGAGGAACGTGGACTTCCCCGCTCCGTTCGGTCCCAGAAGCCCGGTCACGCCGCTGGGAATCGAGACGGTGACATCGTTGAGCCCTATGACCTGCCCGTACCACTTCGACAGGTGCTCGACCGTGGCGATTGGGCCAGTCACGTCACGATCTCCACGGCGCGCACGCGCTTCTCGAGGACGGAAATCGATACCGCGATCAGGGCCAGCACGACGACGAGCGAGACGATCCAGGGTGATTCGTAACGCGGTGGCAGGCGAAACATGACGTCACCCAGCTGCGCCAGGTTGGCCGGGAACGAGACCCACGCGACGCGGGTGCCTCCGGTGATCAGTCCGAGCACCCCGGAGATCGCGTCGGTGAAGAGCACGGCACCGGCGTAGAGCACGGCCACGTACCGGCTGCTGCTGGAGAGCGACGAGAGCGCGAGCATCGTGAACGATGCGAGGAGCACCTGGACGAACGAGAACAGTGTGATCGCCGGCAGGAGGAACAGGTTGGCGCGCACGAACTCCAAGCTGCCCTCGAACAGCACGTGCACCGCCAGCAACATCACGCCCGGCATCCACGTCACGAGCAGCAGGAACGCCATGAGAATGGCCAGCTTGCCGACGATGTACTCCGTGCGTGTCAGCGGCTTCGACAGATACACCTGCAGCGCGTGGGCGCGAACGTCGCTCGCCACGAGTCCTGCACCGACATAGATCGTGACGAAGAACACGAAGAGGCCCTGCTGGTCGAGGAACTCTCGGTACGTGGCGGCCGATAGGTCCAGCAAGGCGGCTTGCGGAAAGTTCGCTGCCAGGTAAATCTGCACGGCACGGACGAGAAACGGCACCCACGCGAAGGCCAGCAGCGCGAGAAAGCGGCGCCGGGCCACCATCCCCCGGATGCCGGCCCGGGCGATGACGATCCAGGCGACCCCGGCCCGATGGCGCTCGCCCTGATACCGCCGATAACTCTGGTCGTGAATCGGCATCAGACGGCGCCCACCGCCCGGGCGAACACATCCTCCAGCGTGGGAACGCTCGCCCGCAGATGTCGAACCTGGACGCCCAGCCCCTCCGCTCGTCGGAAGATCGCCAGGGCACCATCGTCACCGTCGTCACCATCATGTCCGGAGACGAAGACTCGCATGACGTCCTGGTCGGTCTCGTGACACTCCATTCCAGCCGCCTGGAGGTCCTGGATGAAGGCGTTCCGATCACCCTTGATCCGCACCTCGAAGACACGTCCGCGCGGCCCCTTGAGCTGGTCGATCGGTCCGTGGGCGACGATCGCCCCCTTGTCGAGCACCACGACTTCGTCGCACGTGTACTCGACATCCGGGAGCAAGTGCGAGGAGAGGATGAGATTGACCCCTTTCGCGTGGCCGAGGTCGTGGATGAGCTCGAGCATCTCGTCGCGACCCTTCGGATCCATCCCGTTCGTCGGCTCGTCGAGGAACAACAGGTCGGGGTCGTGCACGAGGGCCTGGGCCAGCTTGATCCGCTGCTTCATGCCGGTCGAGTAGGTCTCCAAGTTGCGATACCGCGCCTCGCCGAGACCGACGTAGTAGAGCACCTCGTGTGCACGCTGCATGGAGTCGACCGCAGGCAGGCCGGCCAGCTCGCCGGAGTAGGCGACGAAGGTCACGGCATTCATGCCTGGAATGTGCGCGTCGCTCTCCGGCATGTAGCCCAGCCGCGACCGGATCTCGAGCCCATGGCTGCCGACGTCGTGGCCCAGCACCCGCATGCGCCCGCGGCGTGGTTGCAGGAACCCGAGCAGCGCCTTGAGCATCGTGCTCTTGCCGGCGCCGTTCGGTCCGAGTAACCCGACGGCCCCGGGCGGAAAGCCGGCCGAGACCTCGCGAAGCGCCTCCTGGTCCCCGTAGGCGATGGTGACGCCGTCGAGCTCGACGACGGGTCCGATGGGGGGTTCAGTCATCACGAGAGCAGCAGCTGGGCGTCGTGCGACGACCGGACGTGGTCGAACGCAGCCCACTGGCGTATACGGAGCGGCCGATGGCGAGGTTCGGAGTGCGCCGCGTGGCGTTGCATCGGCCGCGGCTACAGGGAGCCTCGAAGACCCAGCTCGTCGGCAGACTCGCGCATGAAGCCGATGACGTTGCCAATGTGCTCGTCGAGCGGCAGGCTCAGCTCCTCGGCGCCCTTCCGCAGGTCGTCACGACTGACGGCCCGAGCAAAGGCCTTGTCCTTCATCCGCTTCTTGACCGACTTGGGCTCGAGATCGAGCACGCTCTTCGACGGCCGGACGAGGGACGCAGCTGTGACGAACCCGACCATCTCGTCGCAGGCGAAGAGCGCGTGCTCGAGCGCCGTCTCGCGCGGCACGCCGGTGTGATCCGCGTGGGACTGAATCGCCCGGATGACGAAGTCGGGATAGCCCCGCGCCTTCAGGATCTCGCCGCCGCGAAACGGATGGTCCGTGAGTTCCGGCCATCGCTCGTAGTCGAAGTCGTGGAGGAGCGCGACGATTCCCCACGCCTCCTCATCCTCCCCGAACGCCCTGGCATAACCTCGAACGGCCGCCTCGACTCCCAGCGCGTGCTTGAGCAGACCGTCCTTCTGGGTGAACTCGGTCAGGAGTGCCCAGGCCGAGTCGCGCGACAGTGTCATGATGGGGCCACAGACTCCGGGTTCACACCCCAAGGCCCAGCTCGACCGGCACGGGCGAGTCGACGGTCTCGCCGACCGGCCGGAGCTGGCCCTCGGTCGACGCCACGATGACCGCTACGGTCGCGTCGCCGGTGATGTTGGTCACCGTTCGGCACATGTCCAGGATGCGATCCACACCGAGAATCAGCGCGATGCCCTGGCTGGGCACGCCGACCGCCTCCAGGATGATGACCAGCATGACGATGCCGGCGCCCGGCACCGCCGCCGTTCCGATCGAGGCGAGCAACGCCGTGAAGACGATCGTGATCTGCGCCCCGAGGTCGAGGCCAAGACCGAGCGACTGCGCGATGAAGACGGCGGCAACTGCCTGGTAGAGCCCGGTGCCGTCCATGTTGATGGTGGCGCCGAGCGGGAGCACGAACGACGACACCTCCTCGGAGACTCCGAGCTTCTTCTCCGCCATCTCCTTCGTGACAGGAAGCGTCGCGCCGCTCGATGACGTCGAGAAGCCCACGAGCTGGGCGGCACTGATGCCTCGGTAGAATTGTCCGATCCCGATCGGTGTGAACAGCCGCAGCATTCCCGTGTACACGATGAGCATGTGGAGCCCGAGGCCGAGCAGCACCGTGAGGCAATACGCCCCCAGCGCACCGACCAACTCGACGATCTGGCCGAGGTCATCCTGCGCGACCGCGGTGATCGTGCTGGCCAGCAACGCGAACACACCCAGCGGCGCCGTCACCATGATGAGATCGACCATCTTGATGATCAGATGGTTGACGCTTTCGAACAACTCCACGAGCGGTCGCGCCTTCTCCCTCGGGATGAGCAGCAACGCGACCCCGGCGAAGATCGCGAAGAACACGACCTGGAGCATGTTTTGATTGCTCGCCACGGAGCCGAACAGGTTGTCCGGTACCATGTCGACGATCGGTTGCAGCGGTCCGCGCGAGCCCGCCTCAGCCGCCGCCTGCTGCCGCTGCTCCACGTCGCCCTGGTAGGTCGCCTGCAGCCGCGCCTTCATCTCTTCGGGCACGGTGTCGCCGGGCCGCACGAGGTTGACCAGGACCAGGCCGATCACGAGCGCCACGAGCGTCGTACCGATGTAAATGCCGATGGTCTTGCCGCCGATCCGGGATAGCTTCCGGACGTCGGACAGGGACGCGACGCCAGTGATGAGCGACGCCAGAATCAGCGGGACGGCGATCAGCTTCAGGAGGTTCAGAAAGATGGTGCCGAACGGCGCGACCCAGCGCTCGACGAACGTTCCCCAGCCGAGCGCGGCGGCGACGACACCGAACGCGAGGCCAAAAACGAGACCAAGGATGATCTGCCAGTGAAGCTGCTTGTACCAAGGCATGTAGGAGCGGTACGGTAGCACTCGCCGTTTTCGCCTGTCAACGCGACACGAACTCGTCGAAGGGACACCGGACGCGGCCGTCGACCGCTCACGCGTCCGATTCGCGGTGCATCGTCATGGCGTGCTCGATCACGGCCGTGGCCTTCGGCGTCAGCCGATACGGCGCCAGTTCGGTGGGCTCGACCAGCGCGACGTTGGCCACGTCCGAACCTGCTTCCAGCCGGCCGCCCGTGGGGCGGCACAGATAGTCAATCAAGACGAAGTGGTAGCGCACCCGCTGATCCTCGTCCATGAGGATCCGGTCGAAGACGTCGACGATCGGCCCGACCGCTACCTCGAGACCTGTCTCCTCGGCGATCTCACGTGCCACGCCAGCCTCGAGCGTCTCGCCCACCTCGAGCGAACCGCCGGGCAGGCTCCACTGTCCCGCCAGCGGTTCGAAGCGCCTCTTGACGAGTACGACCTTTCCGCCCGCGACGATGACGGCGCCGACTCCGACGATCGGTCGAAATGGATAGCTCCGGGAGGAGGACCGCGCACGGCCGCCCGGTAGCGTCGCGGGATCCAGCGGCTGGGCGTGCCGGACGGTGCGCTGGCGTCGGATGAGGCCATCGTGCACGAGGAAATGTGTGTAGCCCACGAAGTCGAGCACCTCGCCAGTCGCGCGACGCCGCTCGCGCTCGACCCACTCCACGTGAATCCAGCCGCTCTCCACCAGCGCGATCGTACGGATCCCGACGTGTGTTTCACCGTCGAGCCCCCCCTGGAACGTGTCGACGAACGATTGCAGCTGGAGCCTCACCGAAGCGCTCCCCCGATGCACGTCGTCGCCGCCGGCATCCGGATGCAGCGCCTCGCTCACGCAGTCGTGGGCCAAACAGTCGGCGGCGGCCGCCACATCGTCGCGGTTCAAGGCCGCATGGTAGGCCCGCACGACATCGAGCGAATCGCCGGGCATCACAGGGGCAGCGACGCGTCGGCGTTCAGGTCCCACGCCGCGACGCGGCCTCGCCCGAGCTGCCTCAGTCCAGTCGCCGCAATCATCGCCGCGTTATCGGTGGTGAGCGCGAGACTCGGCGCATACACCGGGAGACCCGCTTGCACACCGCGCGTCGACGCGTCGGCTCGCAGCCGGGTGTTGGCCGATACCCCCCCGGCGATTCCGACGCACACCACGTGCATCCGCCGGGCCACGTCGAACGTTCGGTCGAGTAGCGCCTGCACCGCCGCTCGCTGGAAGCTGGCACAGATGTCGGCGACCTCCGAACCGGACAGATCGCCGGACGGCCGGCCGGCCACGTGCCGCTTGACCGCGGTCTTGAGTCCGCTGAAGCTGAAATCGGTTCGGCCCTCGAGACTCCTGGGCAGACCCGCCCGGGTCGCCGTCGCCGGCGGATTGCGATCGGGGTGGGTCATCTTGGCGACCGGGAACATGATGGCTCGGTCGTCGCCCTCACGCGCGAGTCGATCGATCTCGGGCCCGCCGGGATAGCCCAGGCCGAGCAGCTTGGCGACCTTGTCGAAGGCCTCGCCGGCCGCGTCGTCTCGCGTCCGACCGACCAGCTGATAGACCCCGGCCTCCGGGACCAGGAAGAGACTGGTGTGCCCGCCCGAGACAACCAGTATCAGTGCAGGCAGCGGCAGCTCGCCATGCTCGAGAACGAGCGACTCGATGTGGCCGGCCAGATGGTGGACCGGCACGAGCGGCACGCCGAGCGACAGGGCGACAGCCTTGGCGAACGATACGCCGACGAGCAGCGAGCCCACGAGCCCCGGGCCCTGGGTCACCGCGACGGTGCCCACGTCGGCCCACCCGATGCCCGCATCAACCAGCGCCTTCTCGGTGACGCCGCAGATGTCCCGCACGTGCTGCCGCGAAGCCAGCTCCGGAACGACCCCGCCCCACTCGCGGTGAATCTCGGCTTGCGACGCGATCGCGCTCGATCGTACACGCCACGGGCGCTCGGGCCGTCCGGTCTCAGCCACGATCGCAGCGGCCGTCTCGTCACACGAGGTCTCGACACCGAGTGCGTTCATGACGTCGTCGACGGCTGGATCGCATCCAGCTTGGCGCTGGCGGCGGACTCCATCGTCAAGCGCAAGGACTCGACGTATGGAGGCCGACAGATCCCGCGCTCCGTGATGATGCCGCTGACGTACCGATGCGGGGTCACGTCGAACGCCGGATTGCGAATGGCGGCACCCTCGGGCGTGACGCGCATCGCCCTGACGTGACTCACCTCTCGGGTGTCCCGCTCTTCGATCGGGATTCGACTGCCATTCGAGAGCGAGAGATCGACCGTCGTGAGCGGCGCCGCGACGTAGAACGGCAGGCTGTGCTCCTTGGCGAGGATGGCCACTCCGTACGTGCCGATCTTGTTCGCGACGTCGCCGTTGGCGGCGATGCGATCGGCGCCGACCACGACAAGATCGATCAACCCCTCACCCATCATCGACGCGGCCATGTTGTCGGTGATGACCGTCGTCGGGATGCCGTCACGCACGAGCTCCCATGCCGTCAGGCGTGCGCCCTGGAGGAAGGGGCGCGTCTCGTCCGCATACACGCCCACCCGCTTGCCCGCCTCCGCGGCCGCACGAATCACCCCGAGCGCCGTGCCGTAGCCGGCAGTCGCCAACGCGCCGGCATTGCAGTGTGTCAGCACCCGGGCCTCGTCCGGCACGATGGCCGCCCCGTGCGCGCCGAGCGCGCGACAGCTGCTGACATCCTCGTCGTGAATGGCATGCGCCTCGGACTCGAGCATGGCCTGCAGCTCACTGACCGCTGCGCCGGCCCGAACCGCCGCAGCGAACACGGTCTTCACACGATCGATCGCCCAGAACAGGTTCACAGCCGTTGGCCGCGTGGCGGCCATGAGATCGCAGTTGCGGTAGAACTCCGTCGCCAGCTGGTGGCTGCCGGTCGCCTTCGTGCGCCGAGCCCCCAGCGCCAGCCCCATGGCCGCCGCCACGCCGATGGCCGGAGCACCCCGAATGACCATGGTCCTGATCGCTCGCGCGACGTCGGCCGCCGTGCGACAGCTCACATAGGTCTCCCTGGTGGGCAGCTTGCGCTGATCGACCATGATGACCGCCTCGTCCTGCCACTCGATCGTTGGGAGCATGTTCAGATCATAACGGAATACGGAATGGAGAAAGAAGAATGGGGAATGAAGAATGGGGAATGAAGAGCATGAGGAGACCAAGCCCGGCGTCTCGGCGATCACGATTCAGGAGGTTTCCCGAACGGAACCGGGAGCAGCTCGGCCAGGCGATAGCGCGCTCGCTCGCCCTCGGGGTCGGCCAGGATGATCTCGAGGTCGCCGCCAAGCTCCCACAACAACTGGCGACACGCGCCGCACGGCGACGTCGGCTCGGCGCTGGTCGTGACCACGACGATCCGCCGGAACTCGCGTAGTCCGTCCGACACGGCCTTGGCGAGCGCCGCACGCTCGGCGCAGATCGTCAAACCGTAGCTGGCGCTCTCCACGTTGCAGCCGGTCGCGATCGTCCCGTCGGACGTCTCGAGCGCCGCCCCGACCTTGAAGCCCGAGAACGGCGCGTACGCTCGCTCGCGCACGGCAGCGGCGGCCCGGATCAGGCCGGTCACATCGTCAAAGTGCACTGACCAGTGCCTCCAGGAGCCCGGCGAACCGGCCCCGAACCTGACGAGTCGTTTCCATGACCTCGGCATGCGTCAGAGGCTGTGGCAGGATGCCGGCAGCCATGTTCGTGATACAGGAGATGCCGAGCACCTCGACCCCCATGTGCCGGGCGACGATGGCCTCCGGCACCGTCGACATGCCCACCGCATCCACACCGATCGCCCGGAGGTAGCGGATCTCGGCCGGGGTCTCGAAGCTCGGCCCGTGTACTGCCGCGTAGACACCGCGCTCGAGCGCGATGCCGAGGCGGCTCGCCACCGAGTCGGCGAGCGTGCGGAGGCGAGTCGAGTACACCTCACTCATGTCCGGAAAGCGGACGCCGAAGCGATCGTCGTTGGAGCCGATCAGCGGGTTGTCGCCCGTCAGGTTGATGTGGTCGTCGATGAGCATCAGTGCGCCTCGCTCGAATCGAAGATTGATGCCGCCGGCGGCGTTGGTCAGCACGAGCACCCGCGCACCGAGCCGCGCGACCACCCGCGTCGCGAAGGCCACGGCCTCCATGTCGTGCCCCTCGTAGTAGTGCGCACGCCCCGACAGGATCGCGGCTGGTCGTCCCGCGAGCCGCCCCACGATCAATCGACCCGCGTGGCCGACGACACCCGGCACCGGCCACCCGGAAATGTCCGCGTAGGGAATGGTGGTCGCCTCGTCGAGCGTCGACACCGCGTCTCCGAGTCCGGAGCCGAGGACGATGGCCACCTCGGGAGCCAGCGAGACGGCGCCCGTGATGGCATCGACCGCGCGTGAGACTCGCTCGTACTCCTCGCTCATGTGCCGTCAGATCAGGATCGATGCGATGGACGCATTGATCATGGTGGCCAGGAAGCCGGCCAGCAAGGCTCGCATCCCGAGCCTGGCCAGGTCGCTCCGGCGCGTCGGCGCCAGGGCACCGATCCCGCCCAGGATGATGCCGACCGAGCCAAAATTCGCGAATCCCGTGAGCGCGTACGTGGCGAGCACGTAGGAGCGCGGGCTGAGCGACTCACGATACTCGCCGGTCAGCTTGATGTAGGCGACGAACTCGTTGGCAACCAGCTTCGTGCCAAGCAGGTCGGCCATGATCGGCACGTCGGCGGCCGGCACGCCCAGCAGCACCGCCACCGGCCCGAACACCCACGAGAAGATGCGCGCCAGTGACAGCTCCGGGCTCACGAGACCCAAGCAATAGTCTGCCAGGGCGATGAAGGCGAGGAAGGCGATGAGCATCGCCGCCACGTTGATCGCGAGGAGCGTGCCGTCGGACGCGCCGGCGGCAGCCGCATCGATCACGTTCACGTGCTGTCGCTCGACAACGATCCGGGAGTTGCCCCTCGTGACCGGGACCCCGGTTTCCGGAATCATGATCTTCGACAGGTACAGGCTGCATGGCGCCGCCATCAGGCTGGTCGTCAGGATCGCCACCGGATCGGCGCCGAGGCCAATGTAGACGCCCATGACCGCGCCGGAGATGGTCGCCAGCCCGCCAACCATCAACGCCAGCAGCTCCGATTCGGTCATGTCCGGGACGAAAGGCTTGACGACGATCGGGGCCTCGGTCTGTCCCATGAAGACGTTCGCCGCCGATGCGAGCGTCTCGGCGCCGCTCGTTCGCATCAGATACATCATCGCCTTCGCCAGCACCTGCACCACGACCTGAATGATTCCGAAGTAGTAGAGGACGGTGAAGAACGACGAGATGAAGATGATCGTTGGCAGCGCCGTGAACGCGAAAATGAAGCCGTTCGGCAGCACCCCCGCCATGGTTTGCTGGTTGGCGAGATCGCCGAAGACCATCTGAGCTCCAGCGCCTGAGAACTCCAGGAACTGCTTCGCCAGGTTCGCAAGCTGGCTGAAGACCTCGTAGCCAGGTCGGACGCCGCCGACCTCGAACTTCAGGATGAACAGCGCGAAGATCCATTGCAGCGCCACACCCCAGCCGACCGTTCGCCAGTTGACAGCCCGCAGGTTGGTCGATGCCGCCGCGACGATCGCGATGAAGCAGGCCACGCCCATGGCCGCGTGGAGCCTCGCATCGAACACGTCCTGCGTCAGCACCGCCAGCAACGCGAGCCCGAGGGCCACACCCGCCGCCGCGAGCCTCAGCTTCCCGTCCGTCCGTCTCGCCGATCCGCCCGACTCGTCCATGCTCGTCATCGTGACTGACGCCTCCCTCTACTGCACCGTCTCCAGGACGAGTGCCGACCCGGCCGCTGGCTCGTCACCGATGGCAACGGCCCGAGTGGCCAGCACAACGGCCGCAGGTAGCCTGGCCTCGTCACCGTAGTGCAGCTCCAGCACGGCATCGTTTGCGGCCACGAGGTCACCCGGTTTCGCGCGCAGGACGATGCCCACCCGATGGTCGATCGACGCGTCGGCGCGGTCCCGTCCGGTCCCGAGCGACACGGCTGCGCGGCCCACGAGCTCCGCGTCCACGACCGTGACGAAACCGGGCCTGGGCGCCCGCACGAGGTGGCGGCCGGGCGCAGACGGCAAACGATTCGGATCGTCAATCGTCCGAGGATCGCCGCCCTGGTTGGTGACGAGCTGTCGGAGCTTCTCGAGTCCAGCTCCCGAGTCCAGTGCCCGACGTACCAGACACTCGGCATCAACGTCATGCTCCGCGATGCCGGCGAGCTGGAGCAGACGAGCGGTCAGCAGGACGGACAGTAACTCCACGTCGGGCGGCCCCTCGCCGCGGAGGGTCGCGATCGCCTCGACTACCTCGAGCGCGTTGCCGACGGAACGCCCGAGGGGGGCGTCCATCGAGGTGAGCACGGCCATGGTGCTCAGACCCTCGCGCGCGCCGGTGTCCACGAGCGCCCGGCCCAACCGTCGGGCCTCGTCGACCGTCTTCATGAACGCTCCGCGTCCGACCTTGACGTCGAGCACGAGGGCATCGAGTCCCTCGGCAATCTTCTTGCTCATGATGGAGGCCGAGATCAGCGGCACGCTGTCGATGGTTGCGGTCACATCGCGCAGGCCATAGAGAATGCGATCGGCCGGAGCGATTTCCGCCGACTGCCCGACCAGACCGCAGCCGATGCGGCCCACGGCGTCCCGGAGTTCGTCGAGCGACAGCGTCGTCCGACAGCCCGGAATGGATTCGAGCTTGTCCAGCGTGCCCCCGGTGTGGCCCAGGGCGTGTCCCGACATTTTCGGGACCGCCAGCCCGCAGGCTGCAGCCAGCGGTACCAGCACGAGGGACACCTTGTCACCGACGCCGCCGGTGCTGTGCTTGTCGGCCTTCACACGCGGGATATCCGAGAAGTCGGCCCTGGCACCCGAGCGCACCATCGCGTCCGTCAGCCAGGCCGTCTCGTCGGCCGTCATCCCGCGCCACACGATCGCCATCAGCCACGCCGCGGCCTGGTAATCGGGAATCGAGCCATCGGTGACCCCGGCCACGAAAAAATCGATCTCCGTCCGCGACAACTCGACTCCGTCGCGCTTCCGGCGAATGAGATCAACGGCTCGCATGGAGGGGCCGAGTATAGACGATTTGCGCGGGCCCATTCTGTCGAAACGACCCGCCCTGACGCGCCCACTACAGGGAATCCGCGCCCGATACGAATAGAAGATACGAGTGCCAGGATCGACGGTGCGCTCGACGAGCCGATCCCTTGACGACTACCGCCACGCACCCGGAAACCGACCAGCTGGCGCACCTGCCGGCTCTGAGCCAGGCCCTGGTGCGGGCGGCGCAGGCGTGGACCCTGTATCCGCCAGCGCATCCGTCGGCGACGGCGCCGCTCGACGGGCTGCAGCGCGTCCTGCGAACGGCCACATCGCAACGGCCGCTGCGCCTGACCGTCACGCCGGACGCGCTACTCATCGACGAGGTCGCGGCGGAGCGCGCGGTGCCCCAGATCGCCGAGGCCGCTGCCGTCCTGCATGCCCGGGACATCTTGGAGATCACCTTTCAGCCGGGTCTGTCACACGCCGAGCTGCGTGCCCTGCTGCAGTTGCTGAAGATAGAGGTCGAGGAGGTCCGCGCGCGCGGTGGACCGGAGGCCTTCTGGAAACAGGTGGCCTGCCCGTCGATTCAGATCCGACAGATCGACTATCGCGCGCTGCTGGAACGGACGAGCGACGCGACCAGCCTGCGTCGCGACGGGCTCTGGCGCACGATCGTGCGATCCATGCGTGGCCGAGGGCGGCTGGACGCCGAGTCACAGCGGCGCCTGCTCGAGATCTCCCACGACGCCGAGGCGGTCGATGCCCTGATCGAAGATGTCCGCCAGCCCATCTGTGCGGCAGATGGCTCGCCGCTCGTCAGCGCCCAGGGTGCCGCCGTGCTCGATACATATCGGCGGGTCAGCGACGTCGTCGGCGTGCAGGCACCCGAGCGAATCGACGGAGCCATCCGGACGATGGCCCGGGTCACGGCCACACTCCCCTCGTCCGTCGCGCTCGAGATGCTGAGCCTCGACGAGGACCTGCGATCCGATGGCCCGAGCCTCCAGCGGCGCGTGGCCGCGGCCATGGACGACCATGCCCTCGGCACGCTGCTGGCGCAGGCAATCACGACAAAGGGCACGACCGCCCGGCTGGATCGCGTCATCAAGCTTCTCGCACAGGACGGGTCGCGCACAGAAGCGGTACTGACCAACGCGCGGGCGGCGCTGCAGCGCACACATGCCGTCGAACCGAGGCGGCTGGAAGAGCTGACCGAAGCGCTCGACCGCTTGGCGACCGCCGCGAACGCGACGCCCTACACCTCGAACGCATATCGAGGGCAGCTCGAGGGCGCAGCCGAGCGGGCTCAGGCGATGAGTCTGACCGGCCTCCCCGAGGAGCTTGAGGGGTGGCTCGACACCGTCGACGCCAACAGTGTCCGTCGTCTGTCCGTGACGCTACTGTGCGACCTGCTGCGGCTCGAAGACCAGGAGCCGCGCGCCGCGAGTCTCGTCGACGAGCTCCGCGGCATCGCCGAGGACTTGCTGCTGTCAGGAGATTTCGAGGCCGCCTTCGACGTCGTGGAAGCTCTGAGTGAGATTCGTTCTGGGGCGCTCGGCCATCGAGCCGCGAGAGCCGCCCTGCAGCACATCGCCACGAGCTCGGCGATTCAGGAGACCGTGGGCTTGATCGGATCGATGACCGAGTCGACATTCCAGTTGTTCCGCCGCACCTGCTTCGAATTGGGACCCGTGTGCGTCGAGTCGCTGCGCACCGCTCTGGCAGCCGACGGCGGGCTGGATTTGCGGGTCGTGGACGTCATCGCCGGATTCGGACCAGCATCCATCGATCGCTTGGCTCCGCTCGCCGCCCAGGCCGATACCGACATCCACATCAGGCTGGCCGAGCTTCTCGGGCGACTCGGGCTTCCAGAGGGCGTGCCGCTGCTGGACAAGCTGCTTCGGAGCCTCCGCGAGCCGGTGGTCGTCGAAGTGGTCCGGGCGATCGCACGAATCGACGATCCGGCGGGGTCGAGAGTGCTGCAGACCTACCTGCGTGACGCCAACACCGACCAGCGGAAGCTCGTCGTGGGGGCTCTGCTCGAACAGACTCCGAAAGAGGCCGTACCCGTGCTCATCGAGATCCTCGACGGCTGCAACGCGCTGGGGCCCGACCATCGTCTCGCCATGGACACGCTCGCCGTCCTGAAGCAGCTCCGCGATCCACGGGCCGTACCGGGCGTCGCGCGAGCGATGAAGGTGCGGCGCTGGTTTCGCCGGGCACGGAGTCGAGCCCTGAAGACGCGCGCGGTCGAGACGCTGCTGGCGATCCGATCGACCGGCGCGACGGCAGCCCTCACCGAGGCCAGCACCTCGGGCGATCGAATGCTTCGACGGCTGGCACGGCCCGCCGTCCGTACCCTCAGCAACGCATCAGCTATCTCGACGTCATGATCCAGGAAGAACGTCTCGTGCGCCGACTCGCCGCCACCGTCCGGGGTGCCACGCTGTACTCGGCCTCCCATCCCGTTGTACAGCGTGGCCTGGCCGAGCTGCTCACGCTGTGCCGAGGCTCGCTCGACGGGGCTGGTAAGGTGTCGATCGCCTGCCTGGACAACGAGTTCGTCGTCGACGGTTCAAGGCTCGGGGCCTCGGCACTTGGCCTCAACGGCTTCGCCCGGATGATGCAGGATCGGGCCGTCGAAACCATCACGCTCACGCACGGTGTCAGTCGCGACGAGCTCGGAACGTTCGTCGATGAGTTTTGCACTGACCGTGAGGGCACGCTCGCCGAGCGACTGGCGCGAACGCCGGTGCAGCACATCTCCGTCGGGCAGCTAGCGCTGGAGTCCGAGGTGCCGGCTCCGGTCGGGCTCGCCACCGCCCGGATCGGGTACGACGACGCCGTCACCGTCTGCCGCCGCCTCTGGGATTCGGCGAAGGTCGACGGTCACGCCGACCCTGCGGCCGTGAGGGGTCTGGCCGACGGGCTGGCCAAGCTCGTGAGCCAGGACTGGACCTCGCTCATGGCGCTCACCTCGGCTGCGCGCTTCGACGACTACACGTTCAACCACATGGTGAACGTTTCAATCCTCTCGATGGCGCTCGCCCGCTCGTTGGACATCCGTGGCCCCAGGCTCCGGGAGTTCGGCGCCGCCGCGCTCATGCACGACATCGGCAAAGTCAACGTGCCCGAGGAGATCCTCAACAAGCCGGGTCGTCTGACCGCCGAGGAATTCACGATCATCAAGCGACACGTGGTCGACGGGGCGCTGATCCTCCGGGGGACCCCCGAGACGCCGGCGCTAGCCCCCATCGTCGCATTCGAGCACCATCTGAAGCAGGATCTCAGTGGCTATCCGGAGAATATCGGGACCCGACGCCTCAATCTGTGCACCATGATCGTGAGCATCGCCGACGTCTACGACGCGCTCCGCTCGAACCGTGCCTACCGCACGGCGATGCCCAGTGACCGAGTGCGAGCGATCATGAACCAGCAGGACAGCCCGACGTTCGAGCCGGTCTTGCTGCGTCGGTTCGTCAACCTCATCGGCCTGTTCCCACCGGGCACGCTCGTCCGGCTCGCCACCGACGAGGTCGCCGTCGTCATCCGCGAACATCCCGCCGACCCGTTTCGACCGCAGGTGCGCATCGTCCTCGACCGCATGGGACACCCCTTGCCGGAGCCGGAGCTCGTCGATACGTGGGATCACGACGCCACGGCGACTACCGGACACGAGGCGGTCGAGGCCGTGGATCCCGCGACCGGCGACCTCGACCCACTCGCCTATCTCTGAACCGGCGCTGACCCCGGGCTCTGACCGCCGACCGCGAGCACTGCCGGCGTCTCCGGTATTTCACGCTATACTTTGCCGGGCGCTCAACCATTCCTCGAGGTCATCTCGATGCTCACACCGACCGTCGTGCATCGTGTCGTGCTCAGCTCGCTTCTCCTGGCGCTGTTCTGGACCGGCAGCAGCGCCACCCAGTCGACGAGCCTCGTCCCCACCCCGCTTGAATTCTTCGGCTTCGAGATGGGCACCCCTCGTCGGCTGGCCGATTGGACCCAGATCGTCCAGTACTTCCACGCCGTCGGTCAGAACTCTCCCCGGGTCACGGTTCAGGAACTCGGCAAGACCACGATGGGGCGACCCTATCTTCTGGCGGTCGTGTCAGCTCCGGACACGATCGCCGATCTCGAGACCCACCGCGCGATGCAGCACAGGTTGGCGGACCCTCGGCTGACGAGCGAGACGGAAGCGGATCGGATCGCGCACGAGGGCAAGGTCGTGGTGCTGGTCGGGACGAACGTGCATGGCACCGAGATCGGCAACAGCCAGATGGTCAACGAGCTACTGCACCAGCTGGCCACCGAGCAAAGCCGATGGATGGACCACGTGCTGGACCGGGTGATCCTCCTGCTCGTGCCGTCGCAGAATCCGGACGGGCAGCAGATGGTCGTGGACTGGTACCGCAAGAATCTCGGTACCCGGTACGAAGGCTCGCCGTTGCCAGCGCTCTACCACAAATACGCAGGGCACGATAACAATCGCGACAGCTACATGCTGACGCAGGTCGAAACGCAGTTGCTGGCAAGACTGACGTACGAGGACTGGCTGCCCGAGGTCTACCTGGACAAGCACCAGATGGGCAACAGCGGGGCGCGCATCTTCGTGCCACCGTTTACCGATCCGCCCAACCCCAACATCGATCCGCTCGTGTGGAGCCAGGTCAACATGCTGGGACAGGCCATGGCCGCCTCGCTCCATCGGGCGGGCAAGCCGGGGGTCGTCTGGGGTGAGCTCTACACCGGATTCTGGCAGGGTGCCAACAGCACCAACCCGTGGTGGCACAACATGGTGGGGCTGCTGACCGAGGTGGCGAGCGCCGACCTGGCCACCACGGTCACCCAGGACCACGCCGATCCGACGGATCGCGCCCGACGGGGCTCGAGCCAGCGGGCGAGGCGGACGAGTTTCGACGCCGGTCTGGCCATCGCGGCGCCGAGCGACCTGCGCGCCCGCATGAACTACCTGCAACCCTGGACCGGCGGCTCCTGGAGTCTGCGGGACGTCGTCGACTACCAGCTCATCTCGACACGTGGCCTGCTCGAAGGCGCTGCCAACAATTCCGCGACTCTGAAGCGCAACTTCTACGAGATGAATCGCCGGACGATCGAGCGATTCACTCGAGGCGATCCGTACGCCTTCGTGATGCCGCCCGGTCAACGGGACCCGGTCGCGGCGGCGCGGCTCGTGCAGCTCCTCCAGGCCGAAGGGGCGGAGGTGCACCAAGCTGACGCGCCTTTCCGGGCCGGGGGCGCAGCCTATCTGCCGGGGTCGTATGTCGTTCGGCTCGCGCAGCCATTCGGCCGATGGGTCAAAGACATCCTCGAGCCTCAGCGCTACCCCGACGACGGGGCGCCACCGGCGGGTCGCGGGACGGAACGGCCCTACGACGTAACGGCCTGGACGCTGGGCATGCTGATGGGCGTCGAGGTGGTGCAGGTCGATCGACCGTTCGAGGCACAGCTGACGAAGCTCGCCCAGCCCGCCGAGCCGCCTCCCGGGCGGGTCTCGGGCCAGGGTTCGGTGTACGTGCTGGACCATGCCGTGAACCGCAGCTTCGTCGCCATGAACCGCCTGCTCCGCGAGGGCGCCGACATCGCCTGGGCATCCGACGCCCTCGTGGTCAACGACCGACCGTACGGGCCCGGCGCCATGCTGATCCGGGGCGTGTCGCGCGAGACCATGAGCCGGCTCGCCCGCGACCTGGCGCTCCGGATCGACGCCACCGACGACATCGACGGGCCCGCTCTACCGATCGTCGCCCCGCGCGTCGGCGTGTACGAGCCGTGGGGGGGCAACATGGACGCCGGCTGGACTCGATGGCTACTGGAGCAGCACGAGTTCCCGTTCATGCACGTCCGCAACCAGGATCTTCGCACCGGCAGCCTCCGAAATCGCTTCGACGTGCTCATCATTCCCGAAATCACCACGTCGCGCCTCCTGCGAGGCCTGCGCGCCTCGAACGTGCGACCGGAGTACAAAGGCGGTATCGGCGAGGTCGGTGCGAACCACCTGCGCGAGTTCGTGCGCGGCGGGGGCACGCTGGTCACCCTCGGCAACGCGGCCCGCTTCGCGATTTCGACGCTCCAGTTACCGATTCGCGACGTCGTGCAGGGACTGGACGAGAAGGCGTTCTTCTGCCCCGGCTCGCTGCTCACGATTGCGGTCGACGACACCCATCCGATCGGGTTCGGGATGCCTGCGACGGCCGCGGCGATGTTCGTCAACAACGGCGGGTACGTGGTCGAGCGGGGCGCGCCGAACGCCGTCGAGGTCGTGGCGAGCTATCCGTCCGAGCCGCTGGTTCGCAGCGGCTCGATCGTGGGCGACCGGCACCTTCGAGGGACCGGGGCGGTGCTCGACATCTCGATGGGTCAGGGCCGAGTAATCATGCAGACCTTCAGGGTCCAACACCGCGGCCAGACATGGGGCACGTTTCGGCTACTCTTCAACTCGATTGTCTACGGGGCGGCCATGGCGGCCAATCCCATGGTCGAGACGCTCGAGGCCGCCGAGGTCCAGCCGTGACCCCGTGCGCCCCCTCTCCACATCTCGGTGCCTGACACGCTCCAGATCATCGGCCTCGCGGTCGTCACCGTGACCGGCGCCTTCACCTGGCAGGCGGCGAGGACCGTCGGTGCCGACGCGGCGTCGCCCACGCGCCTGGTGTCGGAGTTGCGGTTCGCACAGATCAGCGCGCTCTTGCTCACTCTGGTGGCCGGCGCCTACATCGGTATGGCCGCGCTGCTCACGGCGCAACCGGGCGCCGGCCTCGACGTCGTACTGGCGCTGGGCTTCCTGGGCGTCGCCGTGGCGAGCGCAACCCGCGAGCCGCGTGAGGCCTTGACCGTGCTGGCAGTCGCTTTCGTGGCGCACGCGCTCCTGGACCTCGTGCACCGCCAGGGCGGCTTGAGCGACGGAATGATTCCACGCTGGTATGTGATCGGCTGTGCCGTGCACAATGTGTACATGGCGACCCTGTGCTACCTCCCTGTCGTCCGTCGTTGACGATCGGACGTCGACTCGTCGCTGGAGCCGTGTCGCCGCTCGCCCCGACGCGTATTCCGAAGGAACCATCCCGATGACACGAACCCTGAGCGTCGCTCTCCTGATCGGTCTCATGGCTGCCGCACGACCAGTCGGCGCGCAGTCGTTCGCAACGACCCGAGGGATGGTGGGCGTCAACGTCGGTGCCCAGGCCTCGACCGTCGAACTCGCCGACACGACCACGTTCAGCCAGTTCCTCGAGGACGGGACGTTCCGGTCAGCCTACGAACTGGGCACCGCGGCGCTGTTCGACGCCGGAGTAGCCGGACGTCTCTGGCGGGGCCTCGGCGCCGGTGTCGCCGTCTCTCGCTTCAAGGCCCGCAACGCCGCGCAGGTGTCGCTCGAGGCGCCTCATCCCTTCTTCTTCGAGCAACCACGGAATTTCAGTGGCACGCCGGAGCTCGAGCGCCAGACCGTGGCGCTTCATCTCTCGGCCGTCTACCTCGTGCCGACCGGCGAGCGAATCCAGGTGGCCATCTCGGCTGGACCCACCATCTTCTCCCTCTCGCAGGACATCGTCGCGGATGTGACGTTCGATGAGCGGTTCCCGTTCGACGAACTCGTCGACCCCCGCACGCTCGTCCGGCGGGAGTCCGAGACGGCGGTCGGCTTCAACGCCGGCATCGACGTGGGGGTCCGGCTCGGCGCGCGATGGGGGGTGGGGCTGCTCGCCCGCTACACCCGGGCGACGGTCGACCTCGCGCCAGACGGTGAGACCGTGGGGGCGCGCAACCTTTCCACCGATGTCGGAGGGTTTCAGATCGGGGGCGGGCTCCGGCTGTTTTTCTAGTGGACTGCGGGCGGCATCGCTGCAAACTCCGAGGCCGGTGAGGCCCCGCCTCGCTCAAGGAGGTTTGATGAGTCACCGAGGAACGTGCTGGCTTGGACTACTGGGTGCCGCCTGGTTGGCGTCGATGACGCCAACGATCGCCCAGGACCATCCGGGCCTGATGATGATTCAACCGATCGATGACCTGGCCCAGTTGCAGGTGTGGGACAACCAGCTCGATCGACTGACACGGGCCGGTGGCATGGTCGTGCGCAGCCGGGAGGCAGATGCCCTGGTGCCGGGCCGTACACACGAGCGGCTGGACCAGTACTACGGAGGCGTCCGGGTGTTCGGCGGCGATGTGACGCGCCAGCTCGCCGACGGGCTCACGATCTCGATCTTCGGCCGGATGTTCGAGGGTATCGCGATCGAGGCCCAGCCAACGCTGTCGGTCGAGGAAGCCTCGGCGGCGATCGAACGACTCACCGGCATCGCGCTCGGATCGTCGCGGCGCCCCGAACTCGTCGTCTTGCCGCTCGCTGACGGGAGCTACGCGCTGGTCTACCGGGCACGGGTCATGTCGAGGGGCTCGCTCACGAGCTATTTCCTGGACGCGCATTCCGGCGCAGTGCTCAAGCAGCTCTCCAACCTCCAAACACAGACCGCCGTCGGCCTGGCACAAGGCGTCCTGGGCGATCGGAAGAAGATGAGCGTCGAGGCGCTCGGCGGAGGCTTCGTCGCGAACGACCTGCTGCGACCGCCGTCGATCGGCACATTCGACATGCGGGGCAACCTGGCGCGCACGGAAGCCGTCCTGAACGGGATCATCGAGCTGGGCCCGAGCGATCTGGCCAGGGACAGCGACAACGACTGGCGGGAGGGTGGCACCGTCGACGCGCACGTCTACGCCGGCCTGACCTACGACTACTTCTTCAAGCGCTTCGGTCGCCGGGGCCTGGACGAACTCGACCTGCCGATCACCAGCCTGGTGAACCCGGTCCGTCGGGAGCAGTTCCTCTCGCAGCCCGACGCAGTCATCGACTCGTACTATCTGAACGCGTTTTACGCCGGCGACGGAACGATGGTCTATGGCGTGGGTCTTCCGGCAGGGTTCACGCTGAGTGGCCAGGTGTGGGACTTCCTGTCGGGCGCGCTCGATATCGTGGCCCACGAGCTGGCGCACGGCGTGACGGACTTCAGCTCGCAGCTGATCTACGAGAACGAATCGGGCGCGCTCAACGAGTCGTTCTCCGACATGATGGCCGTGGGCGTCGAATTCTTCTTCCAGGAGCCAGGCAATCTGCCTGGCCGCGCCGAGTACCGGGTGGGCGAGGACGCCATCCGGCCCAACGGGATCCGATCCTTGGAGAATCCGTCACGGTTCGGCGACCCCGACCACTACAGCGAACGCTTCCGCGGCACGGCCGACAACGGCGGGGTCCACACGAATTCGAGCATTCCGAATCAGGCTTTCTACCTCGCGATCGAAGGCGGAACGAACCGCACGTCGGGCCTGCGAGTCGAGGGCGTTGGGGCCGGGAACCGGGAACAGATCGAGCGCGCGTTCTATCGCGGTTTCACGCAGCTGCTGCCCGCGGGCGCGACGTTCGCGATAGCTCGCGCCGCCACGATTCAGGCGGCACGCGACCTGTACGGCAGCGGCAGCGCAGTCGAGCGCGCGATCGGGCAGGCGTGGACCGCCGTGGGTGTGAACTAGCACGCGCTCCTCGTGTGCCACCGGACACCGGCACAGAGAGCTCAGCATCCTCACCATGGGAGGCGCCAGCAGTCGCCGTCCGGTCTTGCGGACACCCCGGCCAGGCTTCGCGGCCCAGGTGCTGGACGCCGTCCGCCGCATCCCGCCCGGCCGGGTCGCCACCTACGGCGACGTAGCCGCAATGGCCGGGTCGCCGAGGGCGGCGCGCGCCGTCGGCAACTTGATGAGCACCTGCCGGGACGACGCCGTTCCCTGCCATCGGGTCATCGCGGCCGGGGGCGCGCTGGGCGGATACGGCGCTGGCCGCCGCTGGCTCAAGGCCAGCCTGCTCCGCGCCGAGGGCATCACCGTCGTCGGGCGCCGTGTCCGCAGGCTCACTCACATCCGATGGCGACAGTAGGGCAAGGGGGGCGCGGCGGGGCAAGTAGGGCAAGGAGGGCGAGGAGGGCAAGTTGGGAACAGCTCTCGTCGCGCTGTCACGGATCACCCACTCGCCCTCCCTGCCCCACTCGCCCTCCTTGCCCACTCGCCCCCCTTGCCCTCCTCGCCCCCCTTGCCCTCCTCGCCCTCCTTGCCCTCCTTGCCCTCCTTGCCCCACTTGCCCTCCTTGCCCCACTCGCCCCCCTCCCACGAACGAACCCGAAGCCGCACTCGTATATTCAGGGCAGAGTCGCGAGCCTTGGGATGTGTTTCTCAGGCTCGGGCAACGCAATCCCTCATATTGATCGTCTAAGGATGCAGGTGACGTGAGAGCAGCTGACGCCGATTTGGTCGAGCGATGCCGAAACGGCGACCTCGACGCGTTCGAGACGATGTACCGGCGAGAGTCGGGGCGGCTGTTCAGCCTGGCGTACCGCATGTGCGGGAGCGCCGCGGACGCGGAAGACCTGCTCCAGGAGATCTTCCTGACGGCGTATCGGAAGCTGGGTCAGTTCAAGGGCGAGTCCGCGCTGTCGACCTGGCTCTATCGACTCGGTGTGAATCAGTGCCTCGATTTTCTACGCAGCCGCTCGAACAAGATGCAGCAATCCTCGGAGTCGCTCGACGACGACGAGCGCCACGGGGCAGATGCCTTGCCCCGGACGCTGCCCGACGAGACGCTGAGCCGGCTGGATCTCGAGCGCGCCATTGCCACGCTTCCCCCTGGATGTCGCGCGGCCTTCATCCTTCACGACGTGGAGGGCTTCCAGCATCACGAAATCGCCGATCTGCTGGACATCGCCACGGGTACCTCGAAGTCGCAGGTGCACAAGGCCCGGCTCAAGATCAGGGCGTTCCTCACTCGCCAGATACCCTGTGGCGAGTACGGAGCCGTCGGTTCGTGACGCGTCCGACATTCGGATCGGCGCGTCGGGCCACGGTGAACGGCTCAGGCCGCCACAACATTGGGACGAGGACCGAGGATCGATGAGCTGCGAGCGCTACGCGGAGCACCTGTCCGACTTGATCGACGGGGAGATCGAGGACGCGGCCCGCGCCGAGACGGAAGCTCACCTCGAGCGTTGCCCGGCCTGTCGGGCGGTCGCCGCCGATCTCCGCCGGATCCGTACCGCGGCGGGGGCGCTGACACCGCACGTCCCGCCCGCGCACGTCTGGCCTCGCCTCCAGGAGCGACTCGCAGTCACGTTCACGCCGTCGCCGCGCGAGGAGAGCGTCGGCCGCGCGAGCCGCGAGGCACTCGGGTCGTGGAGATGGCTCGCCGTGGCGGCCTCGCTGGTACTCGTCACCGGCCTGAGCGTGTGGCTCGTGCGGTCGATGACGCAACCAGGATCGGGGTCTCCGGTGGCGCCAGCGCCAGTCGATGCGACGGCCATGGTCGAGTCGGTCGAGTCGGAGCTGGAAGCAGCGGAAGCACATTACCAGCGCGCGATCGCGGGATTGGAGCAGATCGCCCAGGCGGAGGAGGCGGCGCTCGACCCGACCGTGGCCGCTGATCTGCAGCTCAGCATGACCGTGCTCGATGACGCGATTGCCGAGAGTCGCGCGGCGCTGGGTAGCGAGCCCGAGAGTCGGTCGGCGCGAAGCAGCCTCTTCGAAGCACTACGCCGCAAAGTGGCACTCCTGCAGGACACGATCTCCTTGATGAACGAGATGCGAAAAGGAGACGAGGTCGGAGTCGGCCGGATCGTCAGCGAGCTCAACGAATCATAGGCAGAAACGAGTAAATCATGACCATCATCCACCGTTCGAGACGAATCGCCGGGCGAGTCCTGGCTGTCGGCGTCACCATCGCGGCGCTGGCAACGCCGTCCACCGCCGGAGCGACCGGGCCGCGGCCTCACCAGCGCGACCGCGAGCAGCAGTCCGACGAGGAACTGATCACCCGAGCCTTCGAGGTCGGCCAGGAGGGACGCCTCGAGATCTCGAATGTCGCCGGCCGGATCATCGTGCGGGGCGTTGCCGGTTCGACGATCACGATCAACGCAACCAAACGAGTCCGACCGCGCGGGAACGAAGACCCAAGCCGAGCGCTCGAGGATCTCGAGGTGGACATCGAGCAGCGAGGCGGTCGAGTTGACGTCCGGACCAGACACAATCGAGGTGGCCGGCGACGCGCCAGGGTCGACTACGACGTCACCGTGCCGACCTCGGCCCGGGTCATGCTGCGGTCCGTCTCGGGCGATATCCAGGTCACCGACGTCAACGGCGATCTCCACGCGCAGGCCGTCAGCGGGGACGTGCGGATCACGTCCGCCGGCCGGCTCAGCGTCGCCAGGTCGGTCTCGGGTAACGTCCGCATCGAGACCGCCACAGCGAGCGACGACCTCACGATCGGCAGCGTGAGCGGAGACGTCGTCGCCGAGAACCTTGAGGCCGATCGTCTGGAGCTCGAGACGGTGAGCGGCGAGATGCGGATCCGGAACGTCAGCTGCCATCAACTCACGGTCTCGACCGTCAGTGGCGAACTCGACTACGAGGGCGGCCTCGCCGAGGATGGGCGATACGAGCTCCGATCGCACTCCGGTGACGTCTTGCTGGTACTGACCGAGGATGTTGGCTTCGACCTGACGGCCGACACCTTCAGCGGCGATTTCGAGTTCGATCTGCCCGTGATCCTGGAAGGCAACCAGTCGGTTAGCGACGACCGAGGACGAGGTCGCGGCCAACGATCCATCCGGGGCCGCTACGGCGACGGCAGCGCCCGGATAGAAGTCGTGACGTTCAGCGGTGACCTCGCCATCCGGACGCGCAACTGACGCCGGGCCTTCCGCTACCCGGGGGGCGGTGAAGCGCCGGCCCCGGCCGGTTTCGTATCATGTTCGCCAACGGACAGGGCTCCTGAGTCGACTGAACACATTTGGCGAGATATTCGCGACCCCTTTCGTTATAATTTGGCATGGCCTCGGCGTTTCCGCTCTCCTGACTGGGCGGTCGCGGCGCTCGGCCGCACGACAGGTTGAGTTTCACTCAAAGTCATGATATGACTTGAGAGGACTCTTTAGGAGGCGTAATGAGAAAAGGGCTTCTGCTAGTGATTCTCGCGGGTGCGGTGGCATCGAGTGGTGTCATCACGGGTGCGGCCGCTGCCGGAGGCGTCGCGCCGGCCGGTCAGGCGAACGTCACGCCGGCACCGGATGTTCCGGCGGGTGACGTCGAGTTAGGATCGGTTCGTATTCCGCGTAGCGTGATGGCCAACGGCCAGCCGATGGCGGCCGGGACGTACACCGTTCGCCTGACGGCGCAGCAGTCCCAGCCTGATGCGGCTGGCCAGACGCCGAACTACGAGCGGTGGGTCGAGTTCGTGCAGGGCGGCGAGGTCAAGGGCAAGGACGTCCTGAGCATCATCCCGGGCAGCGAGATCGGGGGCGTTGCCGAGTCGTCAGCGCCGGGGGCGGGCCGCAGTAAGGTCGAGCTTCTGAAGGGCAACGACTATCTGCGCGTCTGGATCAACCGTGACAGCGTCCACTACCTGGTGCATCTGCCGGTCGTCTGAGCTGGTTCACCTGCCGGTCGCCTGAGGGGAGCTCCGGCTCCCCTGCTCGTCTCCTCACATCGACATCGCCATCACGTCGAACTGCTCGTGGTGGAGATGAACGTCCGGCTTGACGGTCACGGTCCGGCCCAGCACGCTCTCCAGGTCGCGCATGACGGAGCCCTCCTCCTCCTTGAGCGCCCGTGCGATCTCCGGGTTGACGCGGAGCATGATGGAGTGGCCATTCAGGTCTGCGCTCACCTTGCGCATCTCAGCCAAAATCTCGTAGCAGATCGTTGCGCTCGACTTGATCACGCCACTGCCCGTGCAGTAGGGGCAGGGTTCTGTCAGCTGTCGCTCGAGGCTCTGCTTGACGCGCTTGCGCGTGACGATGATCAGTCCGAAATCCGAGACCTGAAGCGCCTTCGAGGGTGAACGGTCCTTCCGGAGTTCCTGCTCGAACGCCTGATAGACCTTCTGGCGGTTCTTGCGTTCCTCCATGTCGATCGTGTCGAGCACGATGATGCCGCCGAGGTCGCGCAGGCGGAGCTGGCGTACGATTTCTTTCGCCGCCTCCAGGTTGGTCTTGACGATCGTGTCCTCGAGTCGGCCGGTACGTTTCCCGACATAGCGGCCCGTGTTGACGTCGATGGCGACGAGCGCCTCGGTCTGGTTGATGACGATGTAGCCTCCGGACTTGAGCCAGACCTTGCTGCGCAGCGCCTTGTCGATCTCGGCCTGGATGCCGTACTCCTCGAAGATCGGAAACTCCTTGTCGTAGAGCGTGGCACGCGGAACGAGACTCGGCATGAAGCGCTCGAGGAACTCGATGACACGCTCGTGCTCATCGGGGTTGTCGATCCGTACGGCCGTGAAGTCGTTCGTCAGGAGATCACGTAGGAGCTTGGCGACCAGGCTCTGCTCCTGGTAGACGACGACCGGGGCTCGGGCCGTCTTGGACCGCCGCCCCATCTCGAGCCAGATGCGATGGAAGTAGTTGAGGTCGCCGATGATCTCCTCTCGGGGGCGTTTGGCCGCGGCGGTTCGGATGATGACGCCGCCGCCGAATCCGGTTTCGGCCCGAAAGTCCTTCACGATGCCGCGGAGCCGGCCGCGTTCTTCGCGTGAGTCGATCTTGCGAGAGATCCCGATGTGATCCAGGGTCGGCATGAAGACGAGAAACCGACCCGGCATGGTCACGTGGCACGTGATGCGAGCGCCCTTCGTGCCGAGCGGCTCCTTGACGACCTGGACCTGGACCTCCTGTCCCGCCCGGAGCAGATCCTCGATCTTCTGCTGCGGACCCCGGTCGCGGCCGCGGCCACGGTCCCGACGACCGCCGCCATCGTTGGCGCCGCCCGCACTGGTGCCGCTGGTGCGCTCCTCCTCCTCGTCGTCACCAGCCTCCAATCGCTGCAGCTCCTCGGAGGAGGCGATCACGTCCGAGACGTACAGGAAGGCGTCGCGTTCGAGCCCGATATCAACGAACGCGCATTGCATTCCGGGCAGCACCTTCGAGACGCGCCCCTTGTACACGTTGCTGACGACGCCGCGCTGCCGCTCGCGCTCGATGAAGACCTCGCTCACCAGATCGTCCTCGAGGATAGCCACCATGGTCTCGTGGCCGTTCGAGGAGATGATCATCTCCTTGTTCATCCAACAACCCCCTTGCGCGACCGAGGGGCACGAGCCGTGCCGGGGAGGATGCGACAGGCCGGGACGACCCAGCCGACGTCTCGTCGTCCGTGCTCCCGTGTGTCCATCCCTCGACCCTCAGTCTGTCCGTGGCGGCCAGGGCGGAGCGATCCGCCACCGAGCCTCCACGGCGCATGTGTCAATTCGTGAATCGGCGCATCCTGACGTTCAGGACGAGTCCGAACGCTGCCAACGTCGCGATGATGGACGAGCCGCCGTAGCTCAAGAGCGGGAGCGTGAGGCCCTTGACCGGCGCCAGGCCGGCCGACATCGCGACGGTGTACACCACTTGAAACGCAAAGCCGGACAGTACCCCGACGACGAGGTAGGCGCCGACCCGATCCTTGCTGAGCCTCGCCGCCTCGAGGCCTCGCAGAATGACGAACAGATACAGCCCCAGCGTGACCAGCACGCCGACGAATCCGTGCTCCTCGGCGAGCACGGAGAAAATGAAATCATTGTGGGCCACCGGCAGGAACTTGTATTGGCCCTGCGTGCCCTGGAGGAAGCCCTTACCGGTCAGCCCGCCCGATCCCACGGTGATGCGGGCCTGGATCTGCTGGTACCCGGCCCCACGGGCGTCCTGCTCGGGATTGAGGAACGTGACGATGCGACTCTTCTGGTAGTCCTCGAGCACGTAACTCCAGGCCACCGGGACCAGCAGAAGACCGGCCAAGGCCAGCACTGCCAGGAACCGCATCCGGAGCCCGGCGACGAACGCGATGCCCACGTATACCGGCACGAGTACGGCCGCTGTGCCGAGATCCGGCTGTCGAGCGATGAGGACCAGCGGCACGGCGAGGACCAGCGCCCCCACCACCAGGTCCCCGACCGTGCGAGCGCCCTGGCGACTTTCGCCGTAGAGCATGGCCAGCACGATCGCGACCGCAATCTTGACAAACTCCGACGGCTGGATCGTCACGAATCCCAGGGTGATCCAGCGACGCGTGCTCGCGATCGTCGGCCCGAACAGCAAGCCGTAGAGCAGGAGCAGAATGATGGCACCGTAGATCAGCAGGGCGTTGCTCGTGAGGGTGCGATAGTCGATCGCCACGCACGCCACCAGCGCGACCAGTCCAAAGACGATCGCGATCAATTGTGTGCGGAAGAGCGATTCGCTACTCTGCGTGGCGGGATCGTATGTCGCGCTGTAGATCATGCCGACACCGATCGCGCATAGCGCCAGGATGGCTGCCAGCAGCGCCCAATCGATATAAAAATACAGTCGGCGTTCGAACATGTCGTCTCACGTATCGCGCGTCGACGCCCCGACGGACGGCGACGCGGCTCAATTCGTCGTGATCTCCGCAGCCGGTCGAACGGGGCGCGGTGCCGCGAGCGTCGGCAGAGGCTCACCCGACTGCTTGGCGAAGTAGGTCGCCATCACGTGCTTCGCGATCGGCGCCGCCAGGTACCCGTGTTCGGAATGCTCGGCGAGCACGACCCCGGCTACCTCCGGATTCTCGCGCGGAGCGAAGAAGACGAACCACCCATGGTCGCGCAGGTCCCGGTCGGACTCACCCGCTCGTTCCCGCCCGCGCCGCGAGATTACCTGGGACGTCCCGGTCTTGCCGGCGACGTCTCGGCCCGGCAGCCGAGCCCGGCCGCCGGTGCCCTGCGCGTTGATGACCCGCCAGAGCCCCTCGTGAACCGCTTCGATCGTCGATGGCTGGAGGTTCAGGTCGACCGCTGGCTGCGACGGGCCCACGGGACGCCAGCCCTCACCATCGTCGATCGCCTTCAGAATGTGCGGCACCTGACGGATCCCGCCGCTCGCCACCGTCGCCATCATCAGGGCGAGCGACAGCGGCGTCACCGTCACCTGCCCCTGGCCGATGGCCACCGAAATCGTCTCACCAACGTACCATCGCTCGCCGGTCGTCGCGCGCTTCCAGTCGCGGGACGGCATGATGCCCTGCACCTCGTTCGGCAGGTCGATGCCGGTCGGCACACCGAGACCCAGGGCAGTCCCCCACTTGTGGAGCGCGTCAATCCCCACCATGCTCCCGAGCGTGTAGAAGTAGACGTTGCACGACTTCTCGAGGGCTTCGTGCAGGTCGACACGACCGTGACCTCCCCCCAGATGGCAGCGGAAGTATCGGCCGTAGAAGGTGGCCCCGCCCGGACAGTACACCGTGAAGCCGGGGCCCGCGACGCCTTCCTCGAGCGCCGCCACGGCCACGACAATCTTGAACGTCGAGCCTGGTGAATACCGACCCTGGATGGGCCGATTCTGCAACGGCTTCAGCGCATCGGCGTTCAGTGCTCCCCAGGTCACACGATCGATGCCACCGGCGAAGGCGTTCGGATCGTAGCCCGGCAGACTGACGTAGCTGAGCACTTCGCCTGACCGGGGGTCGAGCATGACGAACGACCCCCAGAAGCCTTGCGCCTCGAACGCATCCTCGGCCGCCCGCTGCAGATCATAGTCGAGCGTGAGCATGGCGCGGGCACCATCGGTGGCCGGCGTCACGCCCAGCGTGTTGATCTCGCGTCCAACGCTATTCACGACGATCCGCCGCACTCCGTCCCGTCCCATCAGCCGGCTGTCGTACGACTGCTCGAGCCCGGCCTGCCCGACGATGGCGCCGCCGGTCAGCCCCGCGTAGGTGGGCTGAGCCAGCTGCGCATTCGTGATCGCGCCGACATAGCCGAACAGGTGAGCCGCGAGCGCCGCCTCTGGGTAGTACCGAGTCGGCACCTGATCGATCATGATCTCCGGGAACTCGAGCCGTCGGGCCTCGACGGCCGCGACTTGCGCGAGCGACGCGTCCTCGATCACGGCCACGGGCCGATACTTCGGATGGTGGGCGTTGCGCTGCAGGATCTCGCGCAGCTGCAGCTCGTCGGCGCCGGTGAGCGCGGACAGACGGGCCACCGAACCATCGAGATCCGACGTCTGCTCCGGCACGATCAGGATGTTGAAGGCGTAGCGGTTCTGGACGACCACTCGCCCGTCCCGATCGACGACTCTGCCCCGCGGTGCGCGCAGCGAGACCGTGCGCTGATGGTTGTTGGCGGCCGTCTCCTCGAACTGTTGATGCTGCGCGATCTGGAGCACCCAGAAGGCCACGGCCAGCGCGGAAAATGCCAGCACCGTGCCGAACTGCAGGAGCGACATCCGAATGGACAGCATGCGGCGATCAGAGAACAGCACGACAGCCTCCCTCACTCAACTCCACCGGCGGTGCACCCGGCTTCGCGCCCGTCGTCGCTCGGCGTACGACGGGAGCATCTCGGTGACCCGGAACACCACGACGCCAACCAGCCCGTTGCCCAGCGACTGCGTGAGCACGTCGCCGTAGGGCGCCGCCAGGTTCCTCGGGTCGATCAACCCGTAGACGCCAATGACCAGCGCCGCCTGCAGGAGCGTGCCCAGACAGAACATGAAGAATCTTGGCACCGTGTGCGTCACGATGAACTGCTGGCCGGTGACGCCGACAAGAAACCCGACGACCGATTTCGCTAATCCGCCGACGCCGACCACGCCGCCCGACAGCAGATCCTGGATGAGGCCCGCCACCGTGCCGGTGACCAGACCCGCCAGCGGGCCCATCGCCAAGCCCACGTAGATCACCAGAATCAGCACCAGGTCCAGCACACGACCCTGGGCGATCACGAATCGCGCCATGGTGAGCTGGAGCGCCACGGCAGCCGCGAGGGCGACCAGGACGCCGACGCCCCTCATGTCGTGCTCTCCGGGGCAGCCCCCGTCTCCTCACCATCCTCCGCCTCGGCGGCCGACTCCCCAGCCTCCTCGGAGACATCGCCGCGCTCGAGGATGACCAGCACTTCCTCGAGCGCCGAGAATTCGACGGCCGGGCGCACGGTGATTCGTAAGTACAGCCCGGGCCCGGTAGCGGTCGCCTCGATTTCTCCGATGACGAAGCCCTTCGGGTAGATCCCATCGATCCCGGATGTCACGACGCGGTCGCCCACCAGGACGTCCGCCAGGTTCGACACGTAGTCCAGCTGCAACGGGAGGTCACCGCCCGCTCCATGTACCACTCCGCCGACCCGGGTGCGCTCGATCAGGGCTCCCGCCGCCGCGTTGCTGTCGATCAGCAGCTGCACACGCGCTGCCCTGGGCGCGACCGTCCCGAAAGTCCGGCCGACGACCCCGTCGGCGGCAACGACGGCCTGATTCGGTCGCAAGCCGTGTTGCTCACCCTTGTTGATCGTCACGGTCTGGAACCAGAGGGTTGGGTCGGCTGAGATGATCGTCGCCGCCGTGGTGGGCAGCCGGGTCGCGCTGCGCGCGTCGAGGAGACGCGCGAGCTGCCGGCTCCGCGCACCCAGCGCCCGCTCCTCCTGCAGTTGCACCCGAAGGCGCGTCAGGTCGTGTCTGAGCGACTCGTTCTCTGACTGGGTCTGGCGCAAGGCGACGTAGCCACTCCACCCGCCCCGCACGCCGTCAATCAGTCCGTAGAACGCGCGCTGGACCTCGGAGAAGGCCGTGAAGACCACGCTGTCAAGCACACCGACCCCGGACGGCCGCCTCACTTGGGCCGAGATAAGAATCACGTGTCCGACGATGACGGCCAGGAACAGGTAGCCCGTCCGCTGGCGGAGGTCTTGCAATCGTCCTCCGGTGAGACCCACGCAAGACCCGAGCGGCGATCGGCGTCTGAGCCGATCAGTCGATCGAGATCTTTCGCAGCAGGTTGAAATCCGACAGCATTTTTCCCGCGCCGAGCACGACCGACGAGAGCGGGTCTTCGGCCATGGCGAGGGGGAGCCCGGTCTCCTCCCTGAGCCGCTTGTCCAGGTTCTTCAGGAGCGACGCCCCGCCGGTCAGGACGACGCCTCGGTCGACGATATCGGCCGACAGTTCCGGTGGTGTCCGCTCGAGCGCAACGCGCACGGCATCGACGATGACATTGACCGTCTCGGCGACCGCTTCGCGGATCTCCTCGTCCGTCACCGTGATGGTTTTCGGCACGCCTTCGATGAGGTGCCGTCCCTTGATCTCCATCGACAGCCGATCCTCGAGCGGGTAGGCCGACCCGATCTCCATCTTGATCTGCTCGGCGGTCCGCTCACCGATCAACAAGTTGTACGTCTTCTTGATGTAGTGGATGATCGACTCGTCCATTTCGTTGCCGGCGACCCGCACGGCCTTGCTGTAGACGATGCCGGCAAGCGAGATCACCGCGATGTCGGTCGTCCCGCCACCGATGTCGACGATCATGTTGCCCGAGGGTTCGGTGATCGGCATGCCCGCCCCGATCGCCGCAGCCATGGCCTCCTCGACGAGGTGCACCTCGCTCGCCTTGGCCCGGTACGCGCTGTCCTTGACGGCGCGCTTCTCCACTTGGGTGATCTCCGACGGTACCCCGATCACGATGCGCGGCCGGACCCAGACGGTACGGTTGTGCGCCTTCTTGATGAAGTACGTGAGCATCTTCTCGGTCACTTCGAAGTCGGCGATCACGCCGTCCTTCATCGGCTTGATGGCGACGATGTTGCCCGGCGTGCGCCCGAGCATCTCTTTCGCCTCCTTGCCAACAGCCTCGATGCGACCATTCACCTTGTTGATCGCCACGATCGAGGGCTCGTTGACGACGATGCCTTTGCCGCGCGCGAAGACGCACGTGTTGGCCGTACCGAGATCGATCGCGAGGTCACTCGAGAACAACGAAAACAGCGAACGCAGGCTCACGCCACTCTCCTCCGAATCGGGCCAGCTGGCGTCAGGAGCGGCAGGCGATCGGACCGATGGCCATCCGGTGCCGTGGCAGGGTCAGGTCGACGAGTTTCACGGGGGGGGGTCACGTCCGGTGCTCCGCGGCTCGAGACGCTGACGGCCGGGGTTGACGGCCGGGCGCCGCGGCCAGTGACATCTGGGGCGGCCGTGGTCGGGAGGACGAGTGAGTCGCAGACGACCGGACGAACGGTCGGGCAAACGACGGAAAACCGGCGGCGACGCCGGATGCGCGCTTCTGGACCCTGACTGAACACACGACGGTCAGACACTACCGACGCAGCCTCGGGACGAACTCAAGTCCCCCTAAGTTCTTCAATCCAACATGAATATAACACATACGCCAAATTGAGACCCGTGAGATGCCGAAGACGGCCTGAAGGACCCCTACGGCCCCCCGCCCGGCCTCAGTTTGCCAGACACAGATGTAACGATTGGCTTTAACTCCTTGCGAATGAGCGGCTTCTGGCATATCATGAAGGCTTTTGCGCCGCTACCGGCGGCTGCCAGGATGTGCAACTATGACAATGCTCGACCGGATGCGCAGGCACAAGGCGTGGCTCAAGTGGAGCCTCGCACTGGTCTGTCTCGCTTTCGTGTTCTTCTACATTCCTGACTTCCTCGCGCCCGGCGACCAGATCGCCTCGCCCGCCGACGTCATCGCGACGGTCGGCGATCGGCAAGTGACGGTGGCCGATTTCACCCGGGTATATCGGGCGCAGCTGCAAGCCCTGCAGGCCAGCTACGGCGGCACAGACGCCGACCAGCTGCTCAAGCAGCTGGGAATGGACCAGCAGATCCTCCAGCAGCTCATCGACGAGCAAGCCGCGCTCGTCGAGGCCGACCGGCTCGACATCACGGTGAGTGACGCCGAAGTGCGCGAGCAGATTCTCTCGATTCCGGCGCTGCAGGAGAACGGCGTGTTCATCGGCGAGTCGCGGTACCGGCAGCTGCTGCAAGTGCAGACACCGCCGATGTCCACGACGCAGTTCGAGGAGTCGGTTCGCCGCACCGCGATGCTCCAGAAGCTCCAGGCGGCCGTGTCACAGTGGATCACGATCTCCGACGCCGATGTCCGCCAGGAGCATCGCCGACGCAACGAGAGGGTCAAGCTCGATCTCGTCACCCTGACCGCCGACGACTATCGCGACCGCGTCAGTGCGACCGACGAGGAGATCGCCGCCTACTTCGAGGAGCACCAGGAGGACTACAGGGTGCCCGAGAAGCGCAAGGTGCGGTACCTGCTGGTCGATGTCGAGACGCTGCGCGAGGGAGTCACCGTGTCGAGCCAGGACATCGAGCGCGCCTACGGCGACCAGATCGAACAGTACTCGACGCCGGAGGAAGTGCAGGCCAGCCACATCCTGCTCTCGACCGAGGGCACCGACGAGGCCGAGGTTCGAACGCGTGCCGAGCAGGTGCTCGAGCAGGCGCGGTCCGGAGCTGATTTCGCCGCCCTGGCCACGGAGCACTCCGACGACGAAGGCAGCGCCACGCAGGGCGGTGACCTCGGCTCGTTCGGACGCGGCCGCATGGTGCCGGAGTTCGAGGCGGTGGCGTTCACGCTGGAGCCCGGCGCGATCAGCGATCTGGTCAAGACGCAGTTCGGCTTCCACATCATCAAGGTCACCGAGAAGCAGGAGGCCACCGTCCGACCACTCGAGGAAGTCCAGGAACAGATCGAGGATCAGATTAAGTGGCAGCGAGCCCAGACTCAGGCCGAGCAGCTGTCCTCGACGATCGAGGGCGAGCTGCAAAGCCCCGACGACCTGGAGCGTGTGGGCGGGCGCCACGGGCTCATCGTCCAGGAATCGGGTTTCTTTGCCGCCTCGGAGCCGCTCGCCGGCCTGGGCTTTTCCACCGAGGCGTCGGCGACGGCCTTCACACTCGACGAGGGCTCGATCAGCGCGCCGATCCGAACACCGGAGGGATTCGCGTTTCTGGCCGTCAGCGGACGCGCGGATTCGATGCTCCCTGAGTTCGACGACGTCAAGGACACCGTCACGGCCGGCCTGATCGACGATCGGGTCCTCGTACTGGTCGGGGAGCGAGCCGACGAGTTGGTCGTCACGCTCAGGGATGCCACAGACTTCGGACGTGCCGCCGGCCGAGAGGGCCTCGAGGTCAAGACGAGCGACTTCTTCGCCCGCGGCGCCGCTCCGCCAGACCTCGGAGTCAATCCCGACATCGAGTCGCTCGCGTTCTCGTCCGATCCAGGCACCATCGCCGATCCGGTCGTCGTCGGAACGTCCGTGACCATCGTCCGCGTCGTGGATCGTCAGGAGCCGAGCGCCGAGGAATTTACCGCGTCGGCCGACGCGCTACGCGTCGAGCTCCTGAGCGAGCGCCGCAATCAGTTCTTCACGTCCTACATGCAGAAGGTTCGGGAACGAGTCGAGATCGCGATCGATCAGGAGACGCTCGCCAGGGCGATGGTCTAAGAAGAAGAACGTCCCAGGGTCACCTCAGAAACACATTCGGCATCACCATCAACACCTCGCCCCGCCGAAAGAGGCGCATCCGAGACGACACCTCCCGCACCGCGGCGGGTGTGTCCGTTCCGACGATCATCCTCAGCACCGCGCCGGCGCCATCGACCGACCCGAGCGGATCGCTGAGTAACTCGTAGACACTCTGCGTCGGCGGAAAGACGACGAGTTCGACCTCGGCCTCGGCGTCGAGTCCCGCATGCTGCTTGGCGCGGACGATCGCAGCATCCAGCCCACCGAGCGCATCGACGAGGCCATGCTCCTTCGCTTGCCGCCCGGTCCAGACGCGGCCCCGACCCACCGCATCGATGTCGTCGGGCGTGACGCTTCGGCCTTCGGCGGCTTTCGTGATGAACTGAGCATAGACTTCCTCGATCAGCTCCATCATCTTTCCGCGCTCCGCCTCGTCGAAGCGTCGCACTGGCGAGTTCATGTCGGCGAAGCGGCCGCGACTGACCGACTCGACGTTCAGGCCGAGCTTCTCGAACGTGCCGCTCGTGACGACCTTGCCGCCGACGACGCCGATCGAGCCCGTCAGCGTTCCCGGCTGCGCCACGATCGCGTGCGCCGGCATGGCGATGTAGTAGCCGCCCGAGGCCGCGACGTCCGACATCGACGCCACGACCGCCTTCTGGTCGCGCGCAAGCGACACCTCTCGCCAGATCACGTCCGACGCAATGGCGGAGCCTCCCGGGCTGTCGATCCGCAGAACGATCGCCTTGATGTCATCGTCTTCTCGCGCTTGCCGGATGTATCTGACCAGCGTGTCGGAGCCAACGACCTGCGAGCCCGAGGTGTCGGTGGAACTCTCGCCCGTTGAAATGGTACCGACCGCGTAGATGAGTGCGACCTTCGGCCCCTGGTTGAGCCCGAGGGACGCGAGACCCACTCGACCGTAATCCTTGGCGTCGAGACGACGCGCCGTATCTTCGCCCGACGCGCCGTTCGAGTGCACCTCGTCCTCGTAGGCCAGGTCGTCGACAAGACCTGCGCGGACCGCCTCCTCCGGGAGGAATGGCCCCTGGTCGACCAGCGCCCGCACCTGGTCGATCGACATGTCGCGCGCCTCGGCGATGCCATCGATGAGCTGGTCGTAGAGATCGACGTTGAGCCACTCGGCCATTTCTCGGTGGGCTGGCGTGTAGGTCGCCTCCGTGAAATTATTCGCCGCCGTCTTGTAATCACCGATCTGGAGCAAGTCCGGCTCGGCACCGATCTTGTCGAGGGCGCCACGGAAGAACAGCTCGTAGCTTGCGATGCCGTTGAGGTCAAGCGGGCTGGCGGGCATCAGGAAGACGCGATCGGCCGCCGTGGCCAGGTAGTACTCCTGCTCGCCGCCGTACTCGAGATACGCGTCGATCGGCTTGCCCGAGGTCTTGAAATCGAGGACCGCGTCGCGCACCTCCTGAATCTTGCCCCACAGCGCGCCCTCGCTCGTCGGCGCCAGCACGACACGGGTGATCCGGTCGTCGACCTTCGCCTTGCGCAAGTTGTCGACCACCGACCGCACCGTCGGTGGCGCGGTGAAGATTCGGCCAATGAGGTTGGAGGACTCGACCTCGTTGAGCATACCGGCGACCCTGATCACGAGCGTCGAGTCGGCCTGCACCTCGGGCTCCCGCGACACCAAGAAGTACGTCGCCGCCACGCCGGCAATCGACAGGAAGGTCGCGAGTCCGACCAGGACGAGCACGAAAGCGACGCCGCGCCGTATTGCCACTGGAACTTCCTTTCTGCACGAAATTTCACAAAGCTCGGCCATGCGAGACCGACCGTCCTTCTATTATCTATCGGGCGATGGGCGGGTGAAGCATGCCGAATGGGGAATGGTGGGTGGCGAGTAAGGAATGCTGAATGTCGAATGCTGAATGTCGAATGCTGAATGTCGAATATTGACCATGTCAAACGCTGAATGTTGCGTGTCGAGCTTAGACCACTACGTAGCGCGAAGGCTTCAGCCGAGCGGATCCCGAACCCGCGTGACGCTGGCGCTGGGCTGCCCCTCGGCTTCGCTCGGGAGGATCAAGCCGGCGCGCTACGTACGCACGGGCTTTGACCAGCCAGCCGTGTGCACGCACAATGGCATATGTTCAACTCACCCGCGAGCATGCGACGAATCGGCATCATCATCGGGATCATCGCCATGAGCCTTGGCACGACGGCCTGTAACGCTCCGGGACCCGGGGACGAAACCGAGGTCGAACCGGCTGTCACCAGTCCGCCGCCGCTGTCACCGCTGACCGAAGTACAGCGCTCGACGATCGATCGGATCACCGGCGCGAGCGGCAACTACACCGGCCTCGAGAACGTGCACAAGGTGACGTTCCCGCGAACCGATGTGGACGTCGAGGTGGACGGCTGGCCGTTCCAGCCCTTCATGGGCATCACGTCGTGGGCTGCCTTCACCTCCGCCCCCGACGGTCAGGTCATCGTCATGGGCGATCTGACCGTGTTCGAGGACGAGGTAAATCCGGTGATGTCTGTCGCCCTCGAGGGCGGACTCCAGATCACGGCGCTCCACAACCATTTCCTGTACGACCGGCCGAAGGTGATGTTCATGCACATCGGCGGACATGGCGACCTGGAGGCGCTGGCGCGAGGTGTCCGGAGCGCACTCGACGAGGTGGCGCGAGTCCGCGAGGCGTCGCCGCAGCCGGCGTCAGTGTTCGGTGGCCCCGAGATTCCTGCCGAGAGCGCGATCACGGCCGCATCGATCGACACGATTCTCGGCGTGACCGGGTCGGCGAACAGCGGCATGTACAAGGCGACCATCGGCCGGACCACGGTGATGCCCATGATGGGCAACGTGGAGGTCGGCACCCAGATGGGTGTCAACACCTGGGCCGCATTCGCCGGCACTGACGAGGCCGCGATCGTCGACGGAGACTTCGCCATGCTCGAGGCGGAAGTCCAGGATGTCCTCGCGGCCCTCCGAGCCGCCGACATCAACATCGTCGCCCTGCACAACCATATGGTCGGCGACGAACCACGGTATGTATTCCTTCATTACTGGGGCAAGGGGCCAGCGGAGGAACTGGCGCGCGGCGTGCGGGCGGCGCTGGACGTCGTGGGGAACTGAGGACGGCTCAGGGCTCAAGGCTTCGAGCTGTGGGCTTTCGGCGTCTGCCGGCTCGCCATTAACCGGGAACATCGGATTCGCTTATAATCTAGCTTCGTTTGCCGCGATCTTTCCCTTCGTGCGGAAGTGGCGGAATTGGCAGACGCGCAAGATTCAGGTTCTTGTGGGCGCAAGCTCGTGGGGGTTCGAGTCCCCCCTTCCGCACCATCGATCTGACCCGTAGGGACGGGCTCAAATGACAATCTGACGGTCTAAAGTCCGAGGGCCCGAACGGGTCTGATTGGGGTCCGTGTGCGACGAATGTGCGACAAAATCCGTCGTCTCGAGATGCTCCGGTATCACCGCGCGCGGTCGGGCGTCACCGTGACCGCTCGACCGTTGCCCGGTTCGTGGTCACGGCGCGTCGGCGTGAGGGACAGGGGCGAGGACAACCCGATGGCTGTCCCCGCCTTGACGTGTATGTGCGCCGGTGGCGCCGGCGAGCGGCGGTCGCGGGCTGACCACCAGCACCCTCGGGAACAACTACGCCACCGGCCCAAAAGTCACAGGCAGGCGACTCCCTGCGCTGCCGCGATTGCGCGGATGTCGGCGAGACAACTGTCGACTTCGGCGGGGGACACGGGTACAAAGTCGGTGCGTGGGCCTCTAAAGTTGAAGCATTGGAAGGGGGGCCCTTGGGGGGGCCTGTCTTGACGCCAATGAAGGGGCTGCCGGCGTCGTCCTGGAGTGACAAAACATCTCCCAGACCCCCAGGCGCGCAGGACGCGTTTGGGGTGAAGGTGAGAGTGGACCATTCGGTCCCGCATGGGCACACGGCCGCAGCCACGAGATTACACGCCTCGTCGAACTTCTGGCCCGCAGGCGCACCGACCGTCGAATCCGCCAGTCCATCACCATGGTCGAGATGCGCCTGCTGCGCATTCCCGTTGACGTTGAGCAGGTTATAGCTGCCGTTGCCCGTGACGTGGCACACATCCACCTTGGGCTTCTTCGCGTCGAGTGACACAGCCCCGCTGGTCACGGCGGCTCCACCCACAGCGGATGCGCCAGTTGGGTTGGCATCGTTGTACTTGTCACCGCACGCGACGGTCAGCAGTGCGGTGACTCCGGCCACTAGGGCCAGGACGAAGATGGAACGAATTGAGCGCATCAAATTATCTCTGCTCGGGTCAGCGCAGGGTCGTCTTTGTTCGACGCCTGCCTCCCGACGAACTGGTGGTTCCGTGCCGCGAGTGCGACGCTGCTCACCGGCAGCGCCGACCGCGAGGGGTCAGCGAGTCGTGCAAGAAGACGACACTGTACGCCAAGAAGAGACTTGTCGGCAAGAGACAATACGGCTCAGCTACCACTCTGTTCGCAATGCCGTCCCGCAGGGGCAGAAACTACACCGTTTCGGATGAAATACAGGTAGGCGCGACGCGTCGCAGCTAACCGTTAGCTAACGAACTCCCTGACACTGGACGGTACTCACTCTGCCGAGTCCCCCCTTCCGCACCATCGATCTGACCCGTCACGACGGGATCAACTGACAATTGGACGGGGTGAAGGCCGCCGACCTGAGAGGGTCAGGAGGGGGTCCGTGTGCGACGAATGTGCGACAGAAGCCGCGGTTGCCAGAGCGCATCAACTCTGTAAAAGCGTCGCACACTCGCGTCGCACATCGGCCGCCGCCTGAATCCCTTGGTACGCGACGACGGGATCTCCAGGGCGCAACACCACACGCCCGCTAGGCTTACGGGTGCCCTAGCCGATGGGAGCTGGATCCGCTGACAGGCCGACGAAGCTGACGATGCGGTTCAGATTGGACGATGACGGCAGGGATGGGACCGGGTAGGACTGGGCGAATCGGTCGGGAGACTACGGCACCGGCACCCGCTCGAGCAGCTCAGTAAACCAGTTCAGGACGATGCGTATGTCCCTCGCTGCCGATTCGACCGGCAGTCTGTGAATCGCAAGACGCTCGCCGTCGGGCGAGATGTCGAAGGTCTCGATGCTCGGCATGTCCACCAGTGGCGCAGGCCGACCCAGCACGAGTGAGTCGGATCCGACATCGGCGTCGACACTCACCGTGGATATTCCGTCGTCGGTGAGGTAGAGAATCTCTCCGCCGTCAGAGCTCCAGACGGGGCGTCGTCCGGCGGCCACCCGCCACTGGCGTGCGTCCACGTCGGGGAACATCCGGACGATGATGTCAGTCGCTCCCGACTGCCCTGATTCGTAGACGAGAAACCGCCCGTCTGACGAAAACGCCACCTCCTTCTCGTCGGCAGGGGTGTTGAGCAGCGGCCTCGGATCAGGCCCCTGCCCCGGCGACACGACCCAGAGATCGACACCGGTTGCGTCATTCAACGCGGGGTAGACCAGCTGCTGGCCATCGGGCGTCCAGCCGAAATCCGACTGAACATACCCCTGCCCTGACGACAAGAGGCGCTCGGGTCTGCCGCTGCCGTCCGCATCGATCGAGTAGTAGTTGTAGTTGCCGTCCGCATTGGAGTGGTAGCTGAGCCGGGTGCCGTCCGGCGACCACGCGGGTTGCAGGTTGTCACCCACAGAGGTGATGCGGTCGAGCACACCTCGTGCCAGATCATACACGCCGATCTGGAACAGGCCCCCTTGATTCAGGGTCAGCGCCACTCGCCCGCCATCTGGAGAAAACGCCGGATGGAGGACCGCCTGCGTCTCGTCGAGCCGCACCAGTTCCTGCCCCGATCGATCGATGATGAAGCTCTCGGAGAACGCGTCCTCGCCCCCCGACACGAAGGCCAGGGTGCCGGTGTCAGAGAGCGCGAAGTGTGCCGATCCGTCGTCACTGTCCAGGCGCACACCATCGACCATGACGACGGGGTCCCCGATTGCCAGCGTGTCCACGTCGAACGGCGCCGCCATCAGCGCGTTTGCGCGCCAGAACACGAGGTGACCGCTTGCCGCATATCGACCGTGGGCGCCCCCTTCATAGATCACGCGATGTTGCCCGGTGGCGAGGTCGGCGACCGCTAGCTGGGCCAGATCCCAGGACGACGCACCGCTCCAGATGGTGAAGAGCACGGTGCGTCCACCGGGCAGAATCTGCGGCCACAGGTGACCGCGTTCCCCGGCGTCCGTGTGCAACTGTGTCAGGGGCACTGTCTCGGAGGTGTCGAGCCGTAGCACCTGCAGGGGCGCTCCCCAGTTGTCCGTAAAAACGACCATCCCGTCTCCCCAGCTCGCCCCCTCGCTCTCTTGAACAGGAGCGTCTACGAGTGGCGTCGCGACTCCACCAGCGAGCCCGAGCTGCTGGAATCCAGCCCCTTCGGAAAAGAAGCCGATCGAGTCGTCGGCCGGCGAGAAGAACGGCGAGGTGGGGCTCTGTGCGCCTTCTAGGCGACGCGGCGTGAAACTCTCCAGGCTGTGCAGGTAGAGGCGTGATCCGCTATTCAAAGTTTGCATGCCGACGCTGTACGCCAGGTGTTTCCCGTCATGTGAGAGGGCGATCGGAGCCGACGCCGCAAGCGGCTCCCCGAGCGGGGTGTGGATCGTAAAGCGCGTCACCGGCAGCGGTTCCGGTGACGGCATGGCGAGACTCCACGCGAGGGTGGCGGCAATCGCGGCCGAGATGAGCCCTACGGCAACCGCGACGCCCCATACTGGACCTGCGTGTCGAACCTTGTGGCTCTCGCCCTGCGCGTCGGGTGGCTCGTCGATCTCGAGCCGGGCATCGCCGACATGCGCGAGACGCCGCCTGAGGTCTCGCTCCAGACACCGTCGCAGCAGGCGACGCACCGCGCCGGGCGTGTCACCAGGCAGGCACCCCCAGTCGGGGTCCGCCCTGAGCACCGCCGCCAGGGTGTCGGACACCGTCGCGCCGCCGAACAACCGCGTCCCCGTCAGCATCTCGTAGAGCACGACACCGAACGACCAGATATCCGCGCGTCGATCCACTGGTTTCCCACGAGCCTGCTCGGGCGACATGTAGGCCGCTGTCCCGATGACCATCCCCATCTGCGTCGCGGCAACAGTCAGCGGGGGTGAGAGCGCCGGATCCGCCGTCGGGCTCGCAGGAGCCGGTTCGAGCGCTTTGGCGAGACCGAAGTCCAGCACCTTCACGACACCGTCCGGTGTCACCTTGATGTTGGCGGGCTTCAGATCGCGGTGGATAATGCCCCGCTCGTGTGCCGCTTCTAAGGCTTCAGCGATCTGCTTCGCGATGGGGAGGGCTTCGTCGAGCGGGATGGCACCTTGGCTGATGCGATCTTGCAGGGTCGGGCCTTCGACGAGCTCGAGCACCAGCGCGTAGGTGTCGCCGCTGTCTTCCAGCCCGTAGATGGCCGCGATGTTCGGATGGTTCAGCGAGGCGAGGAGCTTGGCTTCACGTTGGAAACGAGCAAGGTGTTCTGGATCAGAGGCGAAGTCCTCCGGCAGGATCTTCAGCGCGACATCACGATCCAGCTTCGTATCTCTCGCCTGATACACCTCGCCCATGCCGCCCGCGCCGATCTGGGCGGTGACGGAATATGGACCGAGGGTGGTGCCGGATTGCAGGGACATGAAACTGAGCGAACGCTCGATCGTATCGCAGGACACGGGCCATAGCTAACCAATGGCTAACGAACTCTTCGACACGAGACGACACGGGGCGGGACGAAACGAGAGTGAAACTCGCCAGAAGTCGAACGAAACTGCACGACGCGGTACTAGACGGTACGAGACAGAACTCACTCTGCCGAGTCCCCCCTTCCGCACCATTCGATCTGACCCGTAGGGACGGGCTCAACTGACAATCTGACGGCATAAAGGGCGCGAATCCCAGAGCGTCCGATCTGACTCCGTGTGCGACGGATGTGCGACAGAAGCCGGGAGACGGCGCTCCGGTGTAGCACCCGCCCCCGCGCGCCCGATTGCCAACCACCTCAAGCCCCGCTCCGGGCTCTGCCAGAGATCCGAGTCAAGAACGCGCTCAGGCTGTAAACGGCCAACAGCGGCACCGCCGCGACTGCCAGAGTGATGACGTCGGGGGTCGGCGTAACCACGGCCGCAACCGTGACAAGCAACGCCGACGCATACCCGAAGTTACGCGAGAGGAGGTCTGGCGCGATGGCACCGACTCGGGCCAACAGGAGCGCTGATGTTGGCATCGGACACAGAAGCCCGCAGACGAGGAGCAGTTCCGCGTAAAAGAGAAACGCAGGTTGCAGCCTGATGAGAGCGACGGCATCATCGGCCATGGCGTGCGTCAGAATGCTCCACACCCAAGGGAAGAACACGAAATGAGACATCGCCGCTCCGGCAATGAACAGACTGCTGCCAACGCACGCGAATCGAACGGCGGCCCACCTCCTTCCGGTGGACGGTCCAGCCGCAGCAAACAACCAGACATGATAGAAAATCACCGGGGTCGCCAATACGAAGCCAGCGAGCGCGGCAACCTGAGCATACAAGCCCCGTTCGTTCGCGGGCTCCAAGTATGAGAGGCTCGGTGTCGCCTCCAGCAACGGACGCAGCGTGAACTCAAGGATCGGTCCGATGAACGCAAGTGCGATCAGGAACCCTAGGGCGACGGAAAGGGCAATGGCGATCAGGCGCCTCAGCGACACGACGTTACTCGCGAGTATCGCGATCACGACCTGCCTCCGGTACCACGTCGCGGAGCGACCCCGCTGGAACTCTTCCATGAGATCTCCGACGAGGGCTTCGTTGCGGCACATGACGCGAAGCAATCCCGTCGCCAGCCGTGGTGGATACCTCGTCATGCTCGCCTCGTCCCGAGTTCCGGTAGCCCTCGCCACAGCGACAGCAGCGCGTTCTTAGTGTCACGAGCCTCCCTGAGACCCCCCGCGGTCACGCGAAAATACCGCTTCGCTCGCCCCCCACGCTCCGGTGTCGGATGTCCGAGGGTCGAGGACACCAGGTCCTTCTCTTCGAGACGGTCCAGCGCGGCGTACACACTGCCAAGGGCTGCCTGCCGACCGGTCGACGCCTCGATGGCGTGGCCGATCGGCACACCATAGGCACTGTCCCCCAACCGGATCACCGCCAGGAGCACCATGAGTTCAAAGTTGCCTAGGTGGCCTTGCTTTGCCATTTATTCAACTATAGAGAATAAATGACAACCGCGCAAGTCCATCGCCGACTTGGGATGGTCAGAAGGGGCTCCGTGTGCGACGAATGTGCGACGAAATCCGTCGTCCCCATCGCGAGGCCGTGTCTCGTCCCTAACGGCGTACACTGATTCCCGCGGACATCACTGACCTCAGTCACGCGGCTGAGCTACGAGCGAGATCCGTAGGACGCTCCGAACTGGAGCGCAGCCAAGAGGTCACGGTTCGTGAACCTTCGACCGATAGCAAGATGAATCCCGATCCCCGTCTCATCGAGGCGATCTTCGCGATGTACAACGTACGGGGGCCGTGGGAACATCTGCCGGCAACGGGCCTGGCGAATCACATCTACGCGACGCAGGACGTCGTCCTCCGCGTCGCGACTGATCACCCGGACGGGATCGTGGATGCGAGAACCGAGTCGGTTGCGGCGCGGGTCGTTCGGGCAACGGGTATCCTGACGCCGGCACTCATCGCGTTCGATGACTCGCGAACGCTGGTGGACCGACCGTTCTCCCTCTGGGAACGCGTCCACGGTGAGACGCTTGGCCTGGTCGACCTGGAACCTCGGCAGAGGGCGGAAGCCTGGCGCCAGGTGGGTCGAGAGCTCTCCCGGCTTCACGACCGAGTGCGAGTGTGCCCAGATCCCAATGGTTATCTGGATGATCCAGGACGCGAGCCAGATCGCGTCGACGCGCTCTTGAAGCGGTTGGTCGACGCCCAGACCATCACCGCCGCCGCGGCCGGAGAGGTGGAACGGTTGGCCGCGGAGCTCAGGTCGCATGTGACCAGCGGCACGGACCTTCGCTTCGTTCATAACGACCTACACAGCATGAATGTCATGTGTTCGATATCGGGTGCACTGCTGGCCATCATCGACTGGGGCGATGCCGGTTGGGGCGATCCCACCCTCGACTTTGCGGCGATCCCGCTTGACGTGCTCCCCGAGGCTCTGGATGGGTATGAGTCGGAAACGCCCGGAGCCTTGGGTGAGGTCCCCGACGCGCGGATTACGTGGGACCAACTGTGCTGCGCCCTGAAGAAGACGAGGCAGCATCCTGAACTCGCGATACCCGTGGAGACGCTCCGCGGCCTCCTGCGCCGACAGTGAGTCGCGTCAGCAGCAGTGGGCTGTAAGCGGGGCCCGCAGGTGAGATGGGCTTGTGGCGACGAGCACCGCCACAGATTCGCTAGGGCACGGAGCCAGCGAACGGGCTTCCGGCGTAACTCGTCAGGCAATACGCACCGAGACTGAAGACGGTCGTCGCGACGCTGACAACGGCGAACACGCCGAGGGCGACCAGCGCCACGACGCGGAGGCGCGCGGAGTAGCTCCGTGGTCGAGCAATGTGATCAGACGGCGTTTCGACGATACCGATCGCGTTGATACGCGGCAGCTGCATATATATAAGGACGCGACGCGGGACCCGTCGGTTCGAATGGGCCCGTGAGCGACGAATGTGGGACTAGAGCCAACCACGCAATAGGGGGGCTGGGCTTGATCCAGTTTGGTGGACGGATTAGTTAAGCTGCTGAGCCATTCATCTGTCGCTCGAACGCCGCCGGACTGAGCTGACCGAGCGTCGAGTGACGACGCTGTTGGTTATAGAACACTTCAATGTAGTCGAAGAGCTCCATCTTGGCTTCCCCGTGGCTCGCAAACTGCTCGCCGAGTTCACTCTTCACACTCGAGAAGAAACTCTCCATCACGGCGTTGTCCCAGCAGTTGCCGCGGCGGCTCATGCTGCAGACGATGCCGCGTGCGTCGAGGCGGGCCTGATAGGCCTCACTCGCGTACGTACAGCCCTGATCGGAATGATGCAGTAACCCGACGTCCGGGCAGCGGCGCTTGACAGCCATCTCGAGGGCCTTCAGGGTGAGATGGCGGTCGTTCACGGCACTCACGGCCCATCCGACAATGAACCGCGAGAACAAATCCAAGATCGCCGCCAGATACAACTTCCCGCTGCTGCCGATGACGAACTCGGTGGTGTCGCCGACCCACCGCTGGTTCGGCGCCGCCGCGTCGAACTGACGGGCGAGCAGGTTGTCGGCCACCGGCTGATCGTGCGCACTCATCGTCGTGACGGTGTACCGCTTCCGCACGCGCGCTTGCAGGCCCTCCTCCTGCATTAATCGCACGACCCGCTTGCGGCTGACGCGCTCGTCGTGGTCGATGAGGTCTTCGTGAATCCGTGGGCTGCCGTACCGATGCTTGCTCTGCTCGAACGCCGCGCGCACCAGCACCGTCAACCGGCGGTCCTCACGCGCATGCGCCGACTCCGGTCGCACGCACCACGCGTAAAACCCACTCCGCGTCACCTGCACGCATCGACACAGAATCGTGACCGTGTGCGAGGCCTTCTCCACCGCAATGAACCGGAATCTTACCGGCTCTGCTTCGCGAAGAAGGCCGTCGCTTTTTTTAGGATGTCACGCTCCTCTTGGAGAATACGATTCTCTTTCCGCAGGCGGGCCAACTCCTCCCGCTCCGCGGTGGTCAGGCCCGTCCTGCCGTGCGTGCGATCCGCCCGCGCCTGCTCGACCCAATTCCGGAGCGACGACTCCGTCAGGCCCAGGTCGCGCGCGGCGCTCGCGACGGTCTGTTCTTGGTCGAGGACCAACCGCACCGCACTCGCCTTGAAGTCGTCCGTGAAGCTCCGGCGCGGACGTCGGGATTGTGTGTCTGCCATGGTCGACATCGTATTCCCCTTTCGGAAGATGTCCACCAAAGCGGATCAAGCCCACCTGGTAGTTCCCACGTGGAAAGACTACCCTCGAATGGTTGTAGAACCCTCCTTGGATGCCGATGTGATGTCTGCGTAGCGTGTGGTCGGCCGATACGGCGTCGTCCGCGTCGGTTTGCGCGCACACAGACACCGCCGCCGCCATCATCAGTACGAAGTAGACCAAGACCCGAGCTCGGCGTCGCGGGTGGAGACCAACAGGGTGGGTAGTAGTCATCATGGTCCCCCGACTACGCACGCGAGATGCCAGGCGACCCGTGTTCCCGACAACGCGTGCACGCGCAAGTGATTGGGTGTGATTCGCGCTTGTTGCCGGCTCGGTCCGCTGTGGTTGCCCCTGTGCATTTCCTCCTCACCACCGCTCATTTCATGCACATGCCAGCGTAGGCTGCACCGACTCTGACGTCTAGATCACGGCGGACCTGAGCAGGTCCGATTGGGGTCCGTGTGCGACCATCGTTCAAGTTCTGAAGGTAGATCGGCACTTCCAGCTAGGAAATCCGCTACGACAGCGTTCCACCGTTCGACCAACGCCCGGCAGGCGGGACCAGCAAGGTTCTCGTCCACGATGGCCCAATATCGGCCTCGAGGCTGAAGGAGTCAAGCACGGCGGCACGCCGCCACATGAGGCGAGACCCCTGACGCCGATTCGGCCGGATGTCATCGACGGCGCGGTGAGAGTTCCTTGGCACACTGCAGCGCCTCGCACATCCTCGTCGCACATCGGCCATCCTCGAGGCACAAGCTTCCCCGCGCCTGGAGCGGCGGCCTCCGTGAGATGGAGGAGACGGCGTTCCCAACAAGGCTTCGCACACTCACGTCGCACACGGACTCTCCTCAAAGTCCTCCGGTACGTGAGGACGGGATGTCGATGGCATCAAAGCACACGCCTCGTAGTCTTGCGGGTGCCTAGCCGATGGAACGAGTTGGATCCGCTGACAGGCCGACGACGCTGACGATGAGATCCGAGATAGGACGATGACGCGAAGGATGAGAGGGGCAGCGGGATAGGGACGGGCGAATCGGAACCGAGACTACGGCACCGGCACCCGCGCCTTCAGCTCCTCGAACCAGTTAATGGCGACCGTGATTCCTGGAGACGCGCCGACCGTTTCCTCGGCACCGCGTCGAATGATGACGAGTCGCCCGTCCGGTGCCACGTCGTAGCTGGATCTCCCCCGAAAATCCCAGAACAGGCCTTCGATGACGGTATCCGGGATCCCAACGCTGAGTTGGATTCCAGCCTCGATCGGAACGACCATCACACGGCTGGCATCGTCGGTCAGATAGAACAGCTCTCGCCCGTCAGGTGACCAGCGGGGTTGCCGGCCCCCGTCGGTCGAGATGAGCTGGCGGGCACCGAGGTCGGGAAACCGCTCGACGTAGATTTCGTTCCTGCCTGACCGAGTGGATGAGTAGGCGATCCAGTTGCCATCGGGAGACAGATCTGCACGAGTCTCAAGGACGTCCGATTCGGTGAGCGACGTCAGGGCGGGCTCGTCCGCCACTGACAGATGTGCGAGGTCGTTCTGGTTATCGTCTCGGATCACCACGACGAGGGTCTCACCGTCCGGCGACCACGAGTTGGCGATCAGGTCTTGCGCGTCGCGAGCTGTGAACAGACGCTCGGTCTCGCCCGAGCCGTCAGCGTTTCGCCGGTAGATCCCCGGCGCGCCGTCTCGGTTCGACCCGAACACGACCTGGCGTCCATCCTGGGTCCACAGCGGCGTCTGGTCCTCGGCCGGGTCCGTCGTCAACCGGTTGAGTGTCCCGCGAGCCAGGTTGTGGATCCAGACGTCGGCTTCTTCTCCGCCCGCTTCGGCCAGCTCGAGCGCGAGGTTGTTCCCATCGGGTGACACATCGACACTGCGGTAGTTGGCGGGTACGAGCGCCGGCAGGGGTTCTAGTCCTCCGTCTCGGTCGACCCACGACAATGTGCGCGACGTGGCCGCGCCCCCAGATACGAACACCAGCCGTCCGTTGTCCGAGATGCTGAAGTTGGCCGCACCACTGGTCTTGACCATCACACCCTCGACCAGAGGGACCGGGTTGCCCGTGACTTCCAGCGAGGCTGAGTCGAAAGGCACGGCCCACACCGACCCCTCTGGGACGGCATAGACCAGGTGCCCGGTCGAAACGTAACGCGGGCTGACACCCGCCAGCGCGAGTCGCGTCGTCTCTCCCGTGTTGAGATCGAGCACAGCGAGCTGCCCGGACGTCATGTACGGCGTGGTGCCCCCGCTGTCTCCGGAGCTCCCAACAACGAAGAGGACGGCCTCGCGGTCTGGAATGATGAACGGCCAACGGTGGCTGAACTCACCTTGCTCGGTCGCCACCGTGGTCAACGCCTCGGGATCTCCACCCCTCCCCGAAACACGGAACAAGCCGGACCGGTTCGTACCAAAGATAATCTGGTCGTCGGACCCCCAACTTGCACCGCGGATGGACGCAGGCGACTCTGTCAGCGTCACCTCCGGTCCGCCGAGAATCGAGACCTTGAGGAGCGTGGCGTCCCTCCGGAATCCGATCCACTGGCCGTCGGGAGAGATGAACGGGCTTCCGCCATTGTCCCCGGTGCCCGGCAGCAACGCTCCGTCGAGCTGGTCCATCGGACGCAGATGCAGCTGTCTCTGCCCGGCGCTGCCGCTGCTGTGCACGACCTGGCGGCCATCGGCGGAGATCACCAAGTCCGCGTCGCTGGCCGAGAAGGTCAACCGCTCTTGTGGCGTAAAGACAAACCGCATCAGGTCTGCCTGGACGACGTCGGGACGAGTCGCCATCCGGACACCCAGACCACCCGCGAGCAATGCGAGCGCGAGCGCGGCGGAGACGATCGCCGGGCGCTGCCAGAGGGCGGGCTGCACGACCGATGCAGCGGCAGGCGTCACGTCATCCGAGCCGGCCCTCGCGTCGTCAATGTCAAGCCGCGCATCCCCGATGGCACTCAGTCGCTGCTTGGGTTCCTTGTGCAAGCAACGGCGCAACAGACGGCGAATGGCTGCAGGCGTCGAGGACGGTAAGCTGGTCCAGTCTGGTTCCTTCGTCAAGACGAACGCCAGCGTGTCCGACACCGTCTTGCCCACGAAGACGCTGTTCCCGGTGAGCATCTCGAGCAGCACGACGCCGAACGCCCAAATGTCGGCTTTCGGGCCCACCGTCTCACCTCGGGCCTGCTCAGGACTCATGTACGCGGCGGTCCCGAGGATGAACCCAGCCCGCGTCGCCGCAGCCGTCATCGACATGGTCGGCGAGTTGGCCGCGTCCGCCTCCGACACCTCCGGCTCCAGCGCCTTCGCCAAGCCGAAGTCCAGCACCTTCACCACACCGTCTGGCGTGACCTTGATATTGGCTGGCTTCAGATCGCGATGGATGATGCCTTGCTCATGGGCGGCTTCGAGCGCTTCGGCGATCTGCTTGGCGATGGGGAGGGCTTCGTCGAGCGGGATGGCACCTTGGCTGATGCGGTCCTGAAGTGTCGGGCCTTCGACCAGTTCCAGGATCAGCGCGCGCGTCTCACCGCTGTCTTCCAGCCCGTAGATCGCGGCAATGTTCGGATGATTGAGTGAGGCCAGCACCTCGGCTTCGCGCTGGAACCTGGCGAGGCGCTCTGGGTCCTGGGCGAACGAATCAGGCAGGACCTTGACCGCCACCTCGCGCTTCAGTTTCGTGTCGGTCGCGCGATACACCTCGCCCATCCCGCCGACGCCGAGTTGGCCGCCGACCTCGTACTGTCCGAGTCGTGTACCGGGAGAGATGGACATGGAACCGGGGGATTATACCGTGGCGGGTGGTCGCTCGGCTGCCTGCCACTCGCGCCAGGACGCCGTCCGCCTTACGGCTCGAACTGCTCCCACGCGACACGAACCCTACCCATCAGCGCCTGAAATCGCTGGTGCCCGTCGAGCGTTCTGAAGATCCGGCTGTGCGTCGAGAAGTATGGGTAGTGGGTGAAGCCGCGCTCGAACGCGTTCTCCAGCCAGTCGATCGCCAGATCGTGATCGCCGTTGAGGGCGTAGCACTCGGCCATCCATGCAGACCACCACTCGACCCGCCACGCTCGCTCCGCGAACTCCGTTCCCACGGCCTCGGCAGCCCCGGCTCGATCGCCCTGCAAGGCGCGCAGCAGGAATGTGCACAGCCGGCCCGCGATCGTGGGTGTGCGTCCCTCCGGCGCCGCCTCGAGCACGCGCAGCGCCTCCGCCGTCTGCTCGCCGTAGATGAGTGCGACGGCGGAGACCCAACGGATGTACGCGAACTCCGGCGTGATTCGGAGGAGACCGGGTGCCTCTTGCCTGACCACATCGGCGTGCCCCGTCATCAGCTCGGTGCTCAATCGTGCGCAACTGGCAATGGGACTCAACGGTTCCATCCGGAGCAACCGCTCTCCCATCGACCGTGTCGGATGCTCGGCCCCCGCCGTCTGGTACACCCGGTAGAGCTCGATCATCGCGTACGAGTGGTTCGGATCGAGCATCAAGGCTCGCTTCAGGAGCTGTACCGACTCGGGCCGACGCCCCTGCAGCAGTCTGACCAGGCCGAGCAGCGCCAGCCCGTGTGCCGAGTCGGCGTTCAGCGCGAAGACCTGCCGAGCGCAGGCCTCGGCTTTCTCTAGCAGATCCGCATCGGACTTGAGCGCCGCGTTGACCGACTGGAAGTAGACGGTTCCCTTCGCAGCGTGCAGCAACTCGTGGTCGCCCACGATGCCCACGGCGGCATCGATGAGTTCGAGTGCACGATCGAGCCCCTCCTCGGTGAAGGTGTAAAGCTCCTGACGGGCCCGATGATAGCACTCGAAGGCCTGAACGTTGGTGAACGGCCGTTCGGCCAGCTTGTCCTCTTCCTCGGGCGACAGCTGCATCTTCAATGCGTCGACAATACGCCGCGAGATCTGCTCCTGGATCTCGAAGACGTCCTCGAGCTGACCGGAGTACTTCTCCGCCCAGAGATGTTCGTCCGTCGCGGCGTCGACGAGCTGTGCCGTGACGCGTATCGCGTTGCCGGCCTTACGCACGCTCCCGTCCAGCACGTACCGCACCTTCAGCGTCGAGGCGATTGCCCGCAATTCAGTACCCGAGTCCTTCAGCTGCTTGCTGGAGCTGCGGGAGATGACACCGAGGCTCCGCACGTGCGACAGGTCGGCGATGATCTCGTCGGCCAGGCCGTCGCAGAAGTACTGCTGCTCGGGGTCGGCGCTGAGGTTCGTGAAGGGCAGCACGGCGATTGAGGGCGGTGTGGACGTGTCATCGGCAGGGCTCGCCTGCGTCGGGACAGATGACTCGAGCGCCTCCAGTGCGGCCCGGACTTCCGCGGCCGTCCCGTAGCGGTGGCCGATCTCCTTGGCGAGAGCGCGCTGGGCGATGGTACGTAGCGCGGGTGAGATCCGTGCCGGGAGAGGCGATGGTGTCTCCGTCGCGATGGCCGAGACAACCTGCGTGTGGGTCGTGCCGGTGAACGGCGGTGTGCCGCTCGCCATCTCGTACAGCAGCACGCCCAGTGACCAGATGTCACTCGGGGCCGTCGCCGGCTCACCTCGGAGCACCTCCGGAGCCATGTAGGCCAACGTCCCGACCGGTCCGTCGGCCGAGGCTTCGACTGTCCGCGTCATTCCATCCGCATCTGGCAAAGGCGCCGCAATCCCGAAGTCGATCAGCTTGACCGTCGACTCTGCCGTCATGACGACGTTGGCGCTCTTGAGATCTCGATGGATGATGCCGTGCTCATGGGCATGGGCCAGGGCATCGGCGATCTGGGTGCCATAGCGGATCACGCTTTCCAGGGGCAAGCCGTTGGAGGGGATCAGCTCGCTGAGTGGCTTCCCCTCGACGTGCTCCATGACGATGAAGCTCTGGCCGTTAGACTCACCGACCTCGTAGATGACACAGATGTTCGGATGGTTGAGAGCGGAGGCGGCCCGGGCTTCTTGCAGGATGCGGCCTGCCGCGTCCTCGGTCTGGGCACCGTCGGAACGGACATGCAGGACCTTGATGGCCACCGTCCGCTGGAGCTTCGGGTCGTAGGCTTTCCACACTTCCCCCATTCCGCCGCCGCCGAGGCGGGACTGGAGATCGTACGGGCCGAGACGTGCGCCGGCGGAGATGGACATGGACCGAGGGATTATACCGTGGCGGGTGGTCGCTCGGCTGAAGCCTTCGCGCTACGTACGCGGGCGTCAGAGCGAAATGTGCGACCGTGTGCGACGATCGCCGTTCGAGGGGTCCACTTCAGTGCACTTCTGATCAGGATCGTGTTCGACGGGTTCGCTTCTGATCACTTGTGCGTACCTATTCCACACGATTCAGGTTCTTGTGGGCGCAAGCTCGGGGGGGTTCGAGTCCCCCCTTCCGGACATCAATTCAGGCCCTTCGGGACGGGCTCAAACGACAATCTAGCGCCTCGACCGCTACTGATCCGCAGAGTTCGGATCGGGGTCCGTGTGCGACGGGAGTGCGACAGAATCCGTCGCCCGGGCTCCGTCGGGTATCACCTCTCCCGGTCGCGCGTCACCGTGGCCCATGCCACCGTCGAGCGGTTCCTGGTCACGGCGCGTCGGCTTGACGAGCAGGGGCGAGGACAGCCGGGTGGCTGTCCTCGGATCACCTCTGACGTACACCGATGATGGGTGCTTGCGGCTTCTAGCGAATAATCACTCGGCCGGGATCGGACAGCGTGGTCGTGCCGTTCGAGTCGACCGCCTGCATGTAGACCGTGAGTCCAGACAGCCCACCCGGCACCGCCGCGGTGAAGGAGAAGATACCGGCGGCATCGGCCGTGAACGGACCGAGGGTCGTCACCGGCGCGCTCAGCGAGAGCGTCACTCCGTTCACCGTGGACGGTCCAGCCCCGGTGGTCGAGTAGTAGAAGGACAAGGTGTCTCCCGTGGTCGCCGACCCCATCGAGACTGTCGCGTTCGACCCCGATACGACGTTGGTGACGTACAGGTCGAAGGGCGTATAGGGTGTGCCGGCCGGCGCGGGATCTGCGGTCGTGTCGAAGTTGGCCGTTGCGGGAGTGCCGAAGAACGTTGGCCCCACGGCGTACGGATATTCGTTGCTGCCGGCTGCGTCGATGGTCATGAAGTACGCGTAGGTCCCGGCAGGATACTCGGGGGTCACACCGAACCGGCCGTTGTGATCGTCGAGATCGCCGGATCCCGCAACCTACTCATAGTCCTCCACGAACGCACCCAGCGGATTCGCCGCGTCGATCGGGGGCCCCGCCGCGGCCGTGCCGTCCGGCAGCGTCGTACGCTCGGTGATGGCACGAAGTTGATAGCTCGTCCGCATCCGGGTGAGGGCGCCGGTCCCGTCCGTGTTGGCGTAGGCGTACGGCCCGTAGATCGGGAAGCCGTCGAAGGCGAAACCGAGGAGTGGCGAGCAATCGGTGCTATTGACGCCCAGCTGGTTGGCAAGGTACGCCGGTTTTTGGTGGTGGTGGTACTCGCCGTCCGGCCGCGCGTGCCCAAGTGCCGCGTCCATCGAGATGTCCTCGAAGAACACGGCGTTCTGGTTCCACTGTCCCTGATTCAAATAGGAGAACGTGTCCTTGGGGTTGTAGATCGACACCCCGTTCACCATCACCGCGATGCGCCCCGCCGGTGCGACCTGCGCGACGGTCGCCTCTGCTGGGTTGCGCGGAATCTGAAACACGTGCATCTGATTCGAGGCTTGGTTCGGGTTGGCGGCCCACGGCCCTATCGGGTGGGACGGGATACCGGTCGCCTGTACGAAGACATTGTCGTCCGTGAAGGACACCGACTGCACGTCGGCATCGACCAGCGACACGATCGCGGCCGTCGTGGGGTCCGAACTGCTGCCCTTGGTACCGTCGATGTTCTGGCGCCAGGCGTCCAGCGGGGGCTCGCTTGCTGCCGCTGCGGCGAGAGGGGTCGTTGCGCAAATCAGGACCGCAAGCGCCACGCATGCGCTCGGGGAGTGCCGTCTCAAGACAATGGTCTCACTCTTTATCTGGCCTCATTCGTATTCCCGATTGATTCGAAAGGCGACCCAGCTCAGTGCGGGATGGCTAGAAGTCGCGCGAGTGTGTGCGAGATGTTCCGTTCGAGGGGTCGGGCCGAGAACCGCCACGCCCCATCCCTGCCCTATAATATGGCTTATGGACCTGACAGCCCATCCCGGCGCCGAGTTGGTCACCCAGGGCCTGGCCGATCTGTCGGATGGGAAGGAAACACTCGAGGCGCTGGTAGTCGCCATAGGCGCACCGCGTCTGCGTCGACTCGGTTTCCAGGTACCAACCCGCATCTTCCCCGAACACGAGCTGTACGAGATGCTGGCTCGGACGAGTCCCGACACGGCCCACTCCCGTTACAACGCGCTCCTGCGAAGACTCACGAGCTTCGAGCGTGCCGCGGAATGCGTCGCCTAGCCGACCCGGCGCGAATTCAGGAGCTGATGCGCCGACTCGGTCAGCAACCAGGCCGCGGCGGACGTGTCTACCTGACAGGCGGTGCCTGCGCGCTGCTCATCGGGTGGCGCGAGACGACGATCGACGTCGATCTGATGTTCGACGCCGATGCCGAGCCTCTCCTTCGGGCGGTCGCGGACCTCAAGGAAACGCTCGAGCTAAATGTCGAGCTGGCATCACCCGCGGACTTCATCCCGGAATTGCCAGGCTGGTCGGACCGTAGCCAGTTCATCGTCCGTGAAGGACGCGTCGATTTTTTTTTCTACGACTTCTACGCGCAGGCACTTTCCAAGGTCGAGCGTGGCCACGTCACTGACATGTCCGATGTCGCCGAGATGATGGCTCGACGGCTCGTCGATCCCCCGATGGCCCTGCGACTCTTCGATGAGATCGAGTCCGAGTTGTATCGCTATCCGGCTATCGACGCTCCGTCATTTCGGCGGCAGGTAGAGGCTACGTTCCGCTGCTGACGACGGACGGAGATTGCTGCGAAGGTCCGTGTGGCCGGTGTCCATCTCGGTCGCAATCGACATCGCGTCGTCTGCCTCAAGCGCGGCATCCTTGCTGGGCAAGTCCACGAACACGAGGGCGGTCGGTTCGGCACTCTGTCGCGAGACGTCGCACCACTGACCATCGAGGGGGTAGCGGCCATGAAAGCGATCGTCCTCACCTGCTACGGATCGCCTGACGATCTCGAGCTGACGGAGGTTGCGAAGCCCGTGCCGAAGGCCGACGAAGTCTTGATAAGAGTCCACGCCTCTGCTGTGAACGACTGGGAGTGGGCGCTCGTGTGCGGAAAGCCGCTCTATATCCGCGCCCTCGCCGGTGTTGCCAGACCCAGGATCCGGATCATGGGTTGTGACGTGGCCGGGCGAATCGAGGCCGTCGGCACGGACGTCGCCCATCTGGAACCCGGCGATGACGTGTACGGCGACCTCAGCGACAGCGGTTTCGGGAGTTTTGCTGAGTATGTCTGTGCGCTCGAAGGATCAGTCGCTCTGAAACCGCGAAACATCACATTCGAGCAGGCCGCCGCGATGCCTCACGCCGCCATGCTGGCCCAGCAGGGCCTGACTGGTATCGGTCGAATGGACCGAGACGAAGTGCAGACGCTCTTGATCAACGGGGCGGGTGGCGGCGTGGGCACGCTCGGCGTGCAGCTGGCCAAACTGCACGGCGTCGAGGTGACCGGTGTCGACAGCACGGCCAAGCAGAGCTTCCTGCGCTCGCTCGGGTTCGACCATGTCATCGACTACACACACGAGGACTTCACCAAGACGGGTCGGCGCTACGACCTGATCCTCGATGTGAAGACCAATCGCTCGCCGTTCGCCTACGTGCGCGCACTGACGCCGCATGGGACCTATGTCACCGTCGGGGGCTCACCGCTTCGACTGGTGCAATGCCTGATGTTCGGCAGATGGATCGCCAGGACCAGACAGAAGAGCATTCGTATCCTGGCTCTCAAGCCAAACGACGGCCTCGACGACATCACGCAGCTCGTCGAAGCATGCAGCGTCGTGCCATCGATCGATGCCGTCTATCCGTTGAGCGAAGTTCCTCGAGCGCTCCAACGCTTCGGGGAAGCGAGCCATAGAGGAAAGATCGTTATCAGCATGCAGGAGACGACGTCCCCCAGCTGACGCCGTCGGCCGCGGGAGCGATCAGCGTCGAAACCGCACCCACTTCGTGACGCGTCGCTGCGACACCTCGGCCCCGTACACATTGCCATCGCCGTCGACGGCAACGCCCTCGGGTCCGCTGAAACCATTCACATTGGCCCTGTCGTCCGGGAGGAAGTGACTGACCCAGCCGGTCCGGGCATCACCGATACGAATGCCCTTCTCCCAACCCGCGTTGCGTTGGCCGGTGAACTCGTTCGGGGCCGGACTGGACTCCGAGTCGGCCACGTAGATCGTGTCGTTCTCGTCGATGTGGATGCCGCTGGGCCTGCCGAACTGGGTCCAAATCGCGAGGAACTCACCTTCCTGATCGAAGATCTGGATACGGTTGTTGTAGCGGTCACCGACGAAGATCCTGCCCTGCGAGTCCATCGCCAGCGCATGAGGATCGCGGAATTGCTTGGGGCCGTACCCGAGCTCGCCCCAGGTCTCCATGTACGTGCCATCGGCGGCGTACCGAACGACGCGAGCCACCGTTCGATCGTGAGAGTCCACAACGTAAATCTGTCCGTTGGGCGCCACCAGTACGTCCGAGGGGCGCGTGAGGTGCTCGGGCGGATCGCCGGCGACGCCGGGGGTGCCGATCGTCATCAGGAGCTCACCCTCTGGTGAGAACTTGAGCACCGAGTGGCCCGTGTTCTCTGCTCCCGTGTTCCACGCGTCCGCGATCCACACGTTACCCTCATGATCCACGTCGATACCGTGAGGCCACGCGATCAGACCGCCGCCGAAACTCCTGATCAGGGTGCCCTCTTTATCGAACAGAAGCACGGGGTCGACATCCGACCCGACACACGTGTTGGCGCCACACCGCTCGGCGACCCAGATGTTGCCGTCGAGGGCGATCTCAACCGAGCTCGTCGAGCCCCACTCGCGCCCCTCCGGGAGCTCACCCCATCCGTACGTAGGCCGGAACGGGTTGGTGGTGACCGATTGGCCGAGGAGTTCCGTGGAGGCCCCCCACACAACGATTGCGGCGGCCAGGACGCCGAAAGCAGAGTAAGCCAGATTCGATATTCTCATCGCACGTGCCTCCGTGAAGGGATCCAACAGATCGGGAGGGATGATACAGCCGCAATCTCAGCCGGACAAGGAGTTGATGATAGTTCGTCGCCCCGTAGGGTGAGACCGGGACTGGGACAGGACAATCGGACCGGAGCCTACGGGACTGGCACCCGGGCCTTCAGCTCCTCGAACCAGTTCACGATCAGCGTCAGGTCCGACTCGCTCGCCTGCCCCTGGCGTCCGATGACGAGGAACTTGCCGTCGCGGTCCACATCGTAGCCGAGGTGAGCGACGGCTTTATTGTCGTACCGATCCTCGAAGAGGCGCTCGGGTAGACCAGCCTCGAAGGTCTCTCCCGATCCCACCGACACCGCCCATATCGCCGTCTCGCCTCGATAGAACAGCCGCCGGCCATCTCGCGACCACACCGCCTCGTTGCCGCCGGATGGCGAGATCTGAAATCGCCGGTCGAGGTCGGGGAACGGCCGCACGTACACCTGGCTGATGCCGCCCTCGTCCGACGAGTAGGACAGCCACCGACCGTCGGGCGACAGCCGCGCGTTGAACTCGTTGAACGCCGATCCGACGAGGAGCCGCTCGCTGGCCGAGCCGTCCAGCGAGAGGAGCCAGATGTCGCTTCCCGTCTCGAGGGTCTGCTTCTCGATCAGCAGGGACCGTCCGTCAGGCGCATACATGGACACATGCGTGTGCTCCGGCCCCGACCACAGCGTCTCTTCGGGACCACTGCCATCGGCCCGCTTGCGCAGAATCGCGCGCTCGTCACGGGTCGTCGACCAGGCCACCCACATACCATCGGGCGACCAGGCCGGCGTCTCGTCCTCGACTGGACCCTGACTGAGCTTGGTCTGCGCCCCGCGAATCAGGTCGAGCACCCAGATATCGTCTCCCGCTCCGAGTACCTCCACCGCCACAGCCCGACCGTCCGGCGAGAGGCGAGGATCGTAGTAGGTCTGGTCCCCTGGGAACGCCCGGAGCTCGCCCCGTGCGTCGATTCACATCAGCGCGTTCCCCGCCGACACGCCACTCTGGTACACGAGGGTCCCGTTGTCGGCAATGGCCCACTGTGCCGTACCCGTCGAGGGCTCGTATTGCACGTCATCGAGCACCCCGACCGGCGGACCGGTCACCACGAGGCGGTCCGGGTCGAACGGTGCGGCCATCACGCGCCCGTCCCGCACGAACATCAGATGCCCGCTCGCGGTGAGCTTCGGCGATGAGCCTCCGGCCTCCACGAGGACGCGCGCCTCGCCTGTCTGTGTGTCGAGCAGCATGATCTGTGCGGCGTCCCAGCCGACGGCTCCCGCCGGAAAGCGGCTGAAGAGCACGAAGCGGCCCCCGCCGACCAGCTCGGGCCATCCGAATGTGGCACCTTCGTCGCGCGCTACCCGCTCCGGCTGACCCCCGCTCGCCCGCACGCGAAGCAGACCACCACCCGCCGTCTGATTGATGTTCTCCGCATAGTAGATCCAGTCGTTCTCGCCCCAGGCCAGCCCCTGGGTCCTGAACACATTTTCAAGGCGGACCAAAGAAATGGGACGGCCGCCACCCACCGGGACCTTGAGCAGTTCGTCCAGGGTGCGGTAGGCCACCCAGGTTCCATCGGGTGAAAACTCCGGTGCAAAGCCCCGCTCGGTCCCCGGGAGGCGGGTCGCCTCCCGGGCATCCAGTGGGCGGACGAAGATGCTGGTATCAGCCTCGTCTGGAGCGCGGCCGGCGAAGGCCACTGTGCGCCCATCAGGGGAGACGTCGACCCGGGGCCGCGTCGTGCTGCCAAATGCGGTGGCCGGCGCGAACGGGATCTGGACCCGAGTCACGAGGGCCGGTGCCAACATCTCGGTTCTCTGAAGAAAGACCACTGCGCTCAGCGCGGCCCCGATCACCAGAGACGCCGCCGCCACGGTCACGGCACGACGCCATCCAGCGCGGGCGGGCACGGCTGGCGAGACTGTCTCGGGCTCGAGCGAAGATTGCTCGACGACCCACCGAAGTTCCTGGTGGACGTCACGCGCCGTCTGCCAGCGGTCGGCGGGATCCTTGGCCAGGCATCGCCGCAGCACATGGTCAAGCGACCGCGACGCGACGGGCTGGGTGTCGGAGACAGGCCGCGGCTCCACGCCGATGATCGCGTGGATCAGACTCGCCTGGCTCTGCTCCTCGAACGGCTTCCGCCCCGTGACCATCTCGTAGACCACACACCCGAAGGCCCAGATATCGGTCCGGTGGTCCGCCTCGCCGCCGTCCAGTTGCTCCGGGGCCATGTACTGGAAGGTGCCGAGGATCGTGCCTTGCTGGGTCAGCGAGTCGGACAGCTTGGTCACTCGCTCGGCTGAAGCCGTCGCGCTACGTACGGGATCGGTGAGCTTCGCCAGTCCGAAGTCGAGCAGCTTGGCCTGTGGCGCGCCCGGTCGAGCCGCGCCCTTCCCTACTAAGAAGATGTTCCCCGGCTTCAGATCCCGGTGCGTGATCCCCTGCCGGTGCGCCCTGTCCAGCGCGTCGGCGATCTGGATGGCGATCTGCAAGGCCTGATCGACCGGCAGTGCGCCCCTCGTCAGCCGGTCCTGCAGGCTCTCGCCCTCCAGGTGCTCCATGACGAGGAAGTCGGTGCCGTCATCGTGTCCGACGTCATGCAGCGTGCAGATGTGCGGATGGTTCAGCGCGGCGATGGCCCTGGCCTCGCGCTCGAAGCGTTTGCGGCGGTCGAGATCGGCCGCCAGTTCAGCGGGCAGCACCTTGATCGCCACCGTGCGGTCGAGCCGGGTGTCGGTAGCGGAATAGACTTCGCCCATTCCGCCTTCGCCAATCTTGCCGAGGACGCGATACGGCCCCAGCATCTCGCCGACTACCATCGCGTCCTCGGCATGGCTACGGCGGACTGGATCTCGTACGGGCGGAGACGAGCGCTGGGGGAGATGGACATGGAACCGATGGATTATACCGTGGCGAGAAATGCGCAGACCGTGGAGAGCTCCACAGACCCTCGTCTTCGCTCGGGAGGATCAAGCCTTCGCGCTACGTACGCGGGCGTCGAACCGAAATGTGCGAGCGTGTGCGAGAGCTTTCTCGGCACGCCCAGTCCAGGTGTCGGCTGACGGCCCGATCGACCCGACTATGCGGTCCCGGCTTGGACATCACCCGTGAGGGTTGCCCACGCCGCGGCCGCCGCACCTGTGTGCTCCTTGGTCCAGGGCGAACCGAGCCGTTTCGCGGCCGCCCGAATCATGGTGTCGAGATCGTCCTCGTGACACTCGAGCCGAGCTGACGCCCAGCGCAATGGCTTCCGTCGGTCATGCTCGACGACCCCGAGGCCCCGCTCTTGCGCCGCCCGACACAGCGCCGCGCGATAGAGCTCACCGTCGGCGGCATAGAGGGCTCGATGGTCCGCGAGGATCGCGACCAGATCATCGGGAACATCAAAGACTGGGCCGCGACGAATCGCGATCGCGATGACCCGATGGTCGTTGAGCTCGGACACGAGTGTCTCGAGCACACGCGCGCATTCGCGATCTACCGACTCCTTCACCCTGCGAACCAAGGCTTCGGCCTCTTCGAGGGGCAGCTCTAGCGACTCGTGATGATACGGACTCTCGGGTATCCCTGGGCCGATCAGCGGCTCGCCACGTCGGTCGACGATGAACGGCCCCCCCTCAACCGCCGCGACGGTCACAAGAACGGCCCTACCGTAGTGGTCGGCGATCCCAGTTACAGCTGGTTGCGGCACGGCACCCTCACGAGCCACAGCACAACACCGACCGCGACGGGCCAAGGCGCGTACCGGGGGAGATGGCCATGGAACCGGAGGATTATACCGTGGCCGGCCCGTCGAGACCGGACGTCTGAGATACGATCACGGAGCCGTAGAGGTCTCGACCTCACACCGTCCACACCCAGGAGAGGAAGTGCCGTGCGTGGAATGCTTGCGCTCGTGCTCGTCGCGAAGGTCCTCGGATCGATGCCCGAGCGTCGCCACCGTCAATCTCCGCACGGTCCGACAGCGTCGTGACCGGCATGAGCTGGGACGAGTACGCCGAGGACTGGGACGCTGACGAGGGCGCCCGGGCGTACTCCGAGGCGGCGTTCGAGTGCCTGGGACGACTCTCGGGCGAGCGCTCGATCAGCCTCGTGGGCGCGCGGGTCCTGGACTTCGGCTGCGGAACCGGGCTCCTCGCGGAACGGCTGGCGCCGGTCTGCTCGCTCGTGATGGCCGTCGACACGTCGGTCCGGATGATCGACACCCTCCGACGCAAGATAGACCGGTTGGGCCTGGCGAATGTTCATACGACCACGGAACCGATCGAGCACGCCGCCCGGGACGACGCAGGACTCGTCGGGAGTCCGTTCGACGTGGTCGTCTGCTCATCGGTGTGCGCGTTTCTCGATGACTATGCAGGGACCGTCGCCACCCTGGTCCGGTTGTTGCGGCCTGGCGGGCTCTTCGTTCAATGGGACTGGGAGCTCGACCCGCAGGCCGAGGAATCGTTCGGGCTGACGCGACAGCACGTGGCATCGACACTGTTGGGCTCGGGGCTGGAGGCCGTTCACGTCGCAACCGCATTCGAGGTCCCGATGGAAGAGAAGACCGTGCGACCACTGATGGGCGTCGGTCACGCCCCGGCTCACCACGGTCGACGGCAGACGACTGGCCGATCGGGCGGCAACTCGGCATGACGCAGCTGGGCTCGAAGGCAGGTCCGGAGTAGGCGTCCAAGGCGCCGCTCTAGACACCCTCAACGCTGGCACCCGAGTTTCCGAATGCAGCCAGAGGCGATGAGCCGTCATGATCATCGCGCAGCGCATGAATGCCGACGACCCACAGTGCGAGCGTGATGCCAAGAAGGCACGCACGTGTGGCGACGCCGTCCAGGATGGGCAGCTCGTTGAGCACGTAGGCCAAGTTAAGGAGAAGTAGAATCCTCCCGAGGGAACCGCGAAGCAGCCCCTCGACGTCGACTGGTGACGTGCCGTGGAGCAAGGGACTGACCAGTAGCGGTGCCATAGCCAAGTAATGAGGGTGATTGATCGGGGTGGCCAGGATCATCACGATCGCGAGGCACCCCAGGACGATTGCGTCCCGCCTGCCGTCCAGCTCCTGGCCACGCCCAGCCGCCAGCAAGGTGACTACGAGCAGCGCAAGGCTCACCATGACGTGCACGATGCGCGAATTGCGCTCGACGGTGGTCGAGCACTCCTCCGATGCCGGACAGGTGAGACCGTAAGCCACCAGAAACGGCGTGAAGCCATTCGCCAATCGTGGCCGGGTCACTCCAAGGGCCGCCGCACCGTTGGCGGACTGGCCGATGGCACCCGGATCCAGAACGTTCTGTTACAGTGATCGATAGTTCTCCAGCGTCCGATCGGGCCCCATCACACTCATCGGGATGACAAGCAGCCCAATGACGAGACCGGTCGTGGCGCCCACCAAACCCCTGATGTCCCGACGCCACACCGGGAGCAAGAGCAGGAACGCCGGGATCAGTTTGAGACAGACCGCACAGGCGATCCATATACCAGCCTCGAATCGCCTCCGCTTCAAGGTCGCGGCCGCCCCGCCCGCCAGAAGCAAGAACAGCAACGAGTCCACCTGGCCGCGCATCAGTGAATGACCGATTGGGGCCATACACAGGACGATCGGAGCCACTCGCGCGGCCCACCACACTCTCGACCCCGTCGGCGGACTGCGTCCGACTCCGGCGTCCCATGTCGGTCCCAAAGCTGCCGCCAACGTGGAGACTCCACCCCACAGACATCCGAGACTGATCAAGTACCAGATCGCCACGGAGACCGGGTAGGGCACCGCGGGCCCTACGGGCTGTCCGGCAGGTGGATCCGCGAGCGGCGTGAGAAGAATCGCGAAGAGGGGCGGGTAGTTGTAATGCCAGCCGTGATGATCGGTGATGTCACCCAGCGGCACCGACGCTCGAACCGCCCATGCCGCGCGGAGGTAGACGGTGAGATCGCCCTTGCGCGGCTCCTGGAGTGCGCTCCGCAGTTCAACGACGCAACCCCAGAGAAGGAAGGCGATCGCGAGCACCGCCAGCATCCGTCGGTCACTCGCCATCGCCAGGGCGTCGTCGACCTTGACACGCGCGGCGGCAACGGACCTGGGCATGGAACTCGATGATATACCGCGGCGAGATGGATGGGACCGAGATGGGACCGGGCGAATCGGACCGGAGCCTACGGCATCGGCACCCGCGCCTTCAGCTCGTCGACATGCGGCGACCGAACCGATCGATGTACTCCAGTTCGATGCCCTGCTCGTGGATGATCTGATCCACTGCCTGGATGAGTGGCGCCGGATCGGACGGCGTCAATCGGAGCAGGTGGTCGGGCCGATCCAGTCCGTCATTGATCGTGAAGGCGTCAGGTGCCGTGTCATTCAGTTCGTCCCATGTGATCGGCATGGCGACCGGGGCACCCGCGCGGGCCCGCAGCGACCACGGCGCGACGACGGTGGCGGGCCCGATGTTTCGCATCCAGTCGATGAGAACCCGGCTCCCTCGGTTGTCCTTGCGGAACTCGTTCGTCAAAAGGTCTGGGTGACGCTGCAGCAGGATCGCAGCGATCTTGTGGGCCGTCGCACCCATCGATTTCGCGCGGAGCAGACGCGCGAACACGTGAAAGCCCTTGCTGCCAGTGGTCATCGGCGTCGTCTCGATGCCGAGCTCATCGAACAATTCCTTGCACGCCCACGCTGCCTCGCGTGCAGCCGCCTCACCCCTCTCGGGGGGATCGAGGTCCATCACGAGACGATCCGGCCGCCTGCGGTCGTGCTTGGTTGCGAGGGGAATGTGGAATTCGATCGTCCCCTGGTTCGCGAGGTACGCGAGCGCGTCGGCCGTCGACACCGTGGGGTGGACGGTCACCCCCTCCCGGCGGGGCATCTCGATGCGGCCTATGAGGTCCTCCGGGTAGTGCTTCGCGACGTTCTTCTGAAAAAACCCCTTCGACGTGATGCCGCGCGGGTAGCGGACCAGGGTGAGAGGACGATCGAGCAGGTGGGGAAGCATGAGCGGCGCGACCCGGTAGTAGTGCGCGATGACTTCGCCCTTGGTGACGCCTGCATCCGGGAAGAGCACGCGGTCAGGGTTCGAGACGCTGAGCGCGCGCCGCGCCGTCATCGCCGGGCCGCTCCGACCCGGGCCCTGATCCGACCGTCCTTGATGGCTCTAGCGGTCGACAGGGTGTCGGCTTCGTCCGCCCGCTTGTCGGTCCGGTAGCGAAGGACGCGGGCAAACCTGAAAGCCAGCTTGCTGTCGTAGCGACGGCTGCTGAATAGCTCGTCGAACGCCACCTCCACGACCAGCTCGGGACGGACGTAGACCGCGGTCTCATCTCGGTGCGCCTCCAGCTCGAGGAGACGCGCCGTCTGCCAGGCGAGCATCTCGTCGGTCATGCCCTTGAAGGTTTTTCCCAGCATGACGTAGGCGTCCGTCACTTCGTCCCGGATGCCGAGATGGAGGTTGCTCAGCAGCCCCTCCCGCCGTCCGTTGCCCCACTCCGCTCCGAGCACGATGACATCCAGCGTGTGGGCCGGCTTGACCTTGAACCAGTGCGCTCCCCGGCCGCCGGCAGTGTAGGTCGACTCGGGGGCCTTCGCGACGACCCCTTCATGGCCTCGATCGAGGATCTCCTGAAGAAACGTGGACGCCTCCCCGGCGTCTGCCGTGACGATGCGGCGCACGCGGTTGGCCGGCTCGGCGACCCGATCCAGCACCGCCAGGCGAGCCTCGATGGCGTGGTCGATGAGCGAGACGCCTTCGGCCATCAGGCAGTCGAAGAAGACAGGGGTGACGGCAGGGTACTGGCCTGGCTCGACGGCACGGTCGGCAGGGTTACGGCCGAACCGCTCCATCGCCGCACCCAGGCCCAGGGGCGCCCCGCCCGGTGCGAACCGCATGATCTCGCCATCGAGGATGATCCGGTCCACGGGCAGAGCCCGTGCGTACGCGACAACTTCGGGAAGCCCCGCCGTCATTCGACGCAAGGACCGGCTGTACAGCTCCACCCGATCGCCCTGCCGGTGCAGTTGGAGGCGCATACCGTCCAGCTTCTCTTCGAAGATGAGCGGCGACTTCTTCTCGAGCGCGTCGGCCGGGTCGTCGGCGGTCTGAGCGAGCATCGGGAGGACCGGTCTGAAGAGCTGCAGATCGATTTGCCGAAGCGCTGCCTCTCCGCCCGGGAAGGCCATGACGGCGACCGCCGGAAGCTCTCCGGACAGCATCGCGGCGCGGCGGACGACGGCGTCCGGCACTCCGGCCGCGGTGGCAATCCCGTCGATCATGACACCGCCCAGCGCGCCCTGCCGCAGCTCCCCCGCGAGCAGCCGAAGGAGGAACGCCTGCTCCGCCTCCGTCGCCTTCCCGAGAAGCTCGTGCACGATCCGCTCACGAACCCCGAGCGACCCCGGTCCCGTGGCCTCCTGCACGGCATCGAGGGTGCGGTCCACGTCGTCGATCGACAGACTGGGCAGCTTGGAGGCCGCTACGCCCTGGCCGAACTGACGGGCCCGTCCGGCACTGATGCCGACGCGCCCCTGGAGCAGGTCGCCGGACATCCAGGCGACGATCGTGCGCAGTTCGCGTGATGTACGTCCTTGTAGGAGGCGCCCGATCGCGGCGATCTTGGCGGACCGCGACCGGGTCGCCTTGAGCTGGTCGGAGAGCTCGACGATCTCGTTGAGGAGCACGGACGGGGGAATCCTACCGCGATTGGTTGCGGTACGGCACCCTCAGGGAGCCACGCACAACACCAATCGCACTCGGATGAACTAGAGTGTCAGTGTCCAGCGAGGTCGTGCCGATCACGCGTGGAGCACGGGAAGGAACTAGACCACATGGCGCTCGATTCGGCTCACGCGACAGTCGATCGCGCAGACGTCGTGATGGGCGCGCTCGCGCTCGCGATTCTGCCCGCGCTCCTCCTCGAGGGACACCCGAACCCAGCCGTGCGAATGGTGGCCATTGGAACCAATTGGGTCATCTGGTTCGCCTTCTGTGCGGAGTTCGTCTGGCGATTGAGGCAGGGCCGGTGGATGGTGCTCCAGGTCGTGCGCCGTGAATGGTTCAACGTCGCGCTGATCCTGCTGTCGCCGCCGTTCCTGGTGCCCGGCGAGTTCGCGAGCCTCAGGAGTCTGCGTGTGCTTCGGGTGGTTCGACTGCTTCGCGTGCTGTCAATCGCCACGATCGGATTCGCGCTGTGCCGACGAGTGCTTCAGCACCAGAAGTTTCATTACGTGCTGCTCGTCGCCGCCATGACCGTCACGATTGGCACGCTCGCGATCTACGTGGCGGAGGGCGGGCGCAATCCGGGGATGACCTCGATCGGCGATGCGCTCTGGTGGGTCATGGTCACGGCAACAACGGTCGGCTACGGTGATGTATCACCGATGACGACGACGGGGCGATTCATCGGTGTGGGGGTCATGTTGGTGGGGATCGGCGTGATTGGGATCTTCACCGCTACGCTCGCCAGTTTTCTTCTCCAACAGGATGAGAAGAGCGAACTCGACAGACTCCATGCGAGTCTTCACGAGGTGCACAGCAAACTCGATCGCGTACTCGCGGAGCGGAACCCTGGGGAGCCGTCATCCACGCCGTGACACGGACGACACCGACGCGCAACGCCGTGTACCGGTACGACTTTCAGCTCCGCCGCCTCTATTCGGGTCCGGCTCGGCCATCAACAGACGCCTCCACCAGTTCCGCTTCGCATCAGCTCCTCCGCGTAGGCATTCCGGAATCCCGAGCGGCGCCAGTACGTTCTAGGGCTCAGGTGGCGCCGGCACATCTTGGGCACGGCCTCCTCTGAGAACGTTCTCCATAGATGTGTTGCCTTCGTGGCAGGCGTACTCGAATATCTGATAGTCCTGATCCCGAGTCAGGGGCATGGCCACGGTCCATTGGCTCGTGTACATCTCCGGATCCTCGACCGTGACGACGTACTGGATCGTGTCGGCATCGAGCCGCGTAAACCGTTCGACGACATGCAGTGATTCACTCAGGGGAATGCCATTGATGCGACCGCCCGCCCCACCGGGCGCGATCCAGCCCCGGCCATTGAAATTGGTGGTGTCGACGACCAGCGCGTCACCGTCCCAGCGGCCCCGCGAGTCCCCCATCCATAGTCGGATATCCGACCCGACGTGGGGATGGTCACCGATGGGGATGACACGGGCATCGTGGATCATCTCGTAGAGAATCACGACGTACTCAGGTGTCTGCAGAATCTGGTAGCCGTTGTTGTAGCCGGCCGGAAACATCGAGCCTGGTACACCGCGGGTAATGCACCGGTCCCACACACTCATCCGCTCGTATGAATCAGAGCCGTTCGCGAGGTTGTCGTCGCGCATCGCCTCCGCCTCCCGCTTGAAGGGAACGCGCCCATCTGCGGGATCCACGACGAGCGACGTTTGCCTGCTCGAGAGAACCTTCGTCGCGGGATCGAACCAGAAATTGTTGTAACTGGCGAACGCCTCGACATCCGCATCGAGCGCCGCGCGTTGCTGGGCCGTTTCCGCTTCCAACGTTGCGGCCTGCTCGGCGGTCAGAACCGCCGTGTCTGCAAGCGCAGCCGGGCGTTCGAAGGGCGTGATGGAGGAGTTCGTCCAGATGCCCCGTAAGTCCGGGTCGCCCCACGTGGTACGTGCGGCCTCGGCCGTCTGCGTCGTACCGCCGGGAGCCGCGCTCCGCACAGAAGCGGGGCCTTGCGCGGCAACTGGTGCCGGTCGGCAGGCCATGATGCCAATGATGCCAATGACGCCAACGATCGCGACCGTGACGACGATCGAATGCCGGGCAAGTCTCATGGGCGATGTCTCCTCGAAGCTACGCGTGAGACCGCGATACGTTCCCCATGCACGTACGGCGGAACGGTGAGATCATACCGCAGTCGAGCGCCGCGGCTGACGTCTAGGTGATGGGCTATAATCGCGCTTCTAGTATTCTCGGTCGGCCATTCTCAGGGAGTCGCATCGACATGCCACACAGGCGCTCCGGTCGATAGCCGTGCCAGTCCAAACCCTGCTGGAGTGGCTGGAGCAGACGCCCTGGAGCGTCGGCATCCGAGAGTCGATCTGGACCTACCCGATCATCGAGACGACGCACGTACTGAGCCTGGCGCTCTTCCTGGGCTTGATCTCGATGCTCGACCTGCGTCTCCTCAACATCCGGTTGCGACAGGTGCCGGTGTCTGAGGTTGCGGGACGGCTGCTGCCGTGGGCGTTCGTCGGGTTCGCGTTGATGGTCGTGAGCGGCTCGTTGCTCTTCTACTCGAGCCCGGTGCGCGCGTTCAACAACATCTTCTTCCGTATCAAGATGGGGATGCTCGTGCTGGCCGGCATCAACGCCTTCGTGTTCCACACCACGATCTACCGCTCGGTGCCGGCCTGGGATCGGCTGCCCGTGACGCCACTGAGGGCCCGCCTGGCTGGGTTGGCATCGCTCACGCTCTGGGTCGGCGTCGTCGTGTCGGGTCGCATGCAGGCGTACAACTGGTTCGACTAGCGAGCGGATATGCTGCTGCCCTTCTTTCAATGGTGCGGAGAAACGACGATCGGCATCACGATCCGCGACTCCGTCTGGCTGTTTCCCGTCATCCAGTGCTTTCACCTGCTTGCGCTGGCCATGATGGGAGGCGTTCTTCTGGTAGTCGACCTGCGTTTGCTTGGCCTCGGCCTGCGCCGCCAGACGGTCGCGCGGCTCGCCAAGGACGTTCAGCCCTGGCTGATCGGCAGCCTGTTGGTGATGCTCACCAGCGGCGTGATGCTGTTCACGTCGGAGACGCTGCGGTGCTACTACAACGCGTCGTTCTGGCTGAAGATGCAGCTGCTGCCGGTGGCGATTCTGTTCACGTTCACGGTGCGACGCAAGGTCACCGCGGCCGAGGAGGGCGTCGTCAGGCCTGTCTGGAACCGGCTGGTTGCGATCATCTCGCTGTCACTGTGGTTAGGCGTAGGACTGGCCGGACGCTGGATCGCGTTCTACTGACGATACGCACCAACCCACGCGCCGTCAGTCTCTCGGTACGGAGGGGACGTTCGGATCGGCGCCGTCGGTGGGCGCGCCCGTGCCTGACGAGCCCAGGAAGAGCAACGTGCCATCGGGCAACGTGAGATTTCTGCCGTTGGCCTTGTTCGAGCCGTCCTTCGCCCGATATCCATCCACGACGATGTCCGTACCCGGCATGAGTGAATTCTTCGTGAAGCCACGCCTGAACAGCGTGTTCGGCGTGCCGCCTTCGATCATCCACTGCTCCACGGTCCCATCGTCGGTCGTCACGTCGATGTGAATCCACGCGTGCGGGTTGATCCATTCCATTTTCGTGACCGTGCCCTCGAGCGACAACGGGGTGTTCGCGTCGAACTCGGCCGCGAACGCGTGGTGTGCCACGACGGGCGCGGCCGCCGCCACCGCGAGCACCGCGGCACCGAGTGTGATGGCCACGACGGCGTCGTATGTCGATCGCATGTTTCGTCCTCCTCCGGATCCGCGGCTGCGCCTCTCCTACCTGGGAGGCTGGTTCGTGGACAGATCCTTCGCGGCCTTGTCGGCCGCGCGCGCGCCGGCCAACAGGTTCACCATGCCGTAGTTTCCCTCGTGGCACGCGTACTCGAACATCGGACCATCCGTCCGCTTGACGTGCACCACCGCCGTCCAGGTTTGCGTGAACGACGCCGGGTCGTCGATCGTGTACTCATACCGCACGATGTCGGCGTCCACGCGCGTGAATCGCTCGACGACCCGCAAGCTCGGTCCCGAGCCCCGGAACGTCGTCTTGTCGGTAAAATTCGTCGTCTCGACGACCAGGGTGTCTCCGTCCCAGCGGCCCCGCGAGTCGCCGCGCCACTGGCGGACCCGGTCCGGGATGTGCGGACGCGCATCCAGCCGGATGATGCGAACGTCGTGAATCATCTCGGTCAGAATCACCACCTGCCCCGGCGTCTGAAGGACCTGGAAGTTGTTGTTGTAGGCCCCAGGATTCATGGGCGGTCCCGCGTTGCCGCCAACGATGCATCGTTCCCACGGGTTGCGGTCCTCGGGTCCGTAGGCGGGACGATCCCGTCGCTGCCGGCGAAGCTCGGCTCGTCGTTCACCGTCCGGCGTGAGCGCCGGAATGCGTCCATCGGCCGGATCGACGATGAGGGAAGTCCGTGTCCCCTCGGTCAGCTTGTCTCCGTAATCCCACCAGAAGTGGTTGTACGCATTCGCGACGTCGGTCGCAACGGTGATCCCGTCCTCGGGGCGCCGGTCCTTGTGCCGTCGTGAGACGGTGTCCTGCTCGAACTCGGCCGCTTCCTCCTCTGAGAGTGACGGACGGTCGGCGAGCCCGTCCGGGCGTTGAAGCGGCGTGATGCTGCGATAGTCCCAGATGCCCTGCAAATCTGGATCGCCCCACGGCGTCTGAGGCGGCGCCCAGCGTTCGTCGGCCGTCGGTTCCGGTTGAGCGGCGGAGGGCGCCGGCAGCGACATCGCACAAGCGACGGCCATCACAAGGACGCCGCACGAGCCGAGCGGTCCATTGCCTCCATTGCTCATCGGGGATCTCCTTCGCCCGTCTCCTTACGCAGGTGACCGTACATCAACTCTTCAACGAACTCGACGCATTTGAACTCGAGCAACTGCATGTTCTCGTCGAGACGCCGGTAGAGGGGCAACCGGATCGTCCACGGCTCGGTGAACACGGTCGGATCCTCGATCGTGGCTTCGTACAGCAGTGCATCCGGGCCGAGGACCGAGTACCGCTCGACGACGTGCACTGCCTCGCTGTGAAAGTTACCCGACCGATCGAACCACGTGTCGGGCACCTGGCTCGTCACGTCGACCACGAGCGTGTCGCCCTCCCAGTGCCCCCGCGAGTGTCCCATCCATGTCTCGAATGGGCTCTCGAAATCGGGTTTATTCATGTAGATCATGCGGCTCGCGCTCGCGAACTCGTACGCCATGAGCACGTGTTCCGGCGTCTGCACGATCTGGAACGGGAACGGCATGTAGGTCGCCCGCGGCACGCCGGGCATGTAGCACTTGACGACCGGGTCGAGCGTCAGCCAGCCCTGGAGGTTTTCCTGCTGCTTCTCGGCTGCCCACGGTTGATAGGGAATCGTGCCACCCTGGACGACACCGAGGCCTGCCGGCACCGCGCCGATCGCACCCAACTGCAGGATGGGGCCAGGGCGCGCGGCGTGACCCTCCAGATCCCAGTGGGCAGTGCCGATGGCCTGCCAGATGCCGTTCAGGTCCGGCTTGCCGTCCGCCGTCCGAGCGGTCGTGGAGGCTCGCTGGGCGGAAATCGAAGTGGGTGCTGGGTGCAGCAGGACGGCGAGGGCGGCGAGGCCGAGCGCAACGAGCGTACCTGGAAGCCGCTTCCTCATCGACATCTCCTCGGACTCAGAACTGGTCGCGGCTCGTCAGAACTCATCAGGCTCGACCAGGTCGAGCATGGGTCGACGGGTCTCGTCACCGACCCAGTAGAGATTGTGGCAGCGGTCGCAGGCAAAGTATACCTGTTCGCCGACCGCAAAGACGGCCTCTGGGTCCCTGGCCTCGGCGGCCGCAAGCGCCGCTGCACCTGCCTCGGCCAGATCGGCGGAGAGCCGCATCCACGCCTCGTTGTCTCTGGCTCGATCGCCCAGCATCAGGAGGTTGCCAGACTCCATCAGCACGGCGGCTCCATAGCGGACGGCCGTCCACTCCTCATCGGTCTGCGGGGCGATCTCCTCGATGCCATCAATCGTGATGATCGTACCGACCGAGTCCCACACGGCGTCGGCCGCCGGATCGACAACCCGCTGCATGAGCAACTTCACGTCGGACACCGGTGTGAATGGAATGGGCTCGGCTCCGCATGCCGCGCACGCGATACCGCCGAGGACCACGACCGACGAGGCGATCCGGCTCTGTCGCATGGAAGGGGACAGTGTCCACCCGGACCGATATTCGATCAAGTCTTTCCTGAGCGCCTACATCGGATGGGGTCGGTGATTCCGTTCGGACCGAGCTGGGTACCGGCTGAGATGGACATGGAACGGCACGATTTGGGTTCTCGTGTTCCGCCTTCGCTCGCTGGCTCCACGACGAGCTGGCCAGCCAGCGACCCGGATGAAAAGAGAACGTAGAACGTAGAACGGAGGACGGAGAACCTAGGACGCCGATGCGGACGGGGCGACCACCATCACGAGGCAGAGCGCGCCGTCAGCTCCGTGAAGCCTTTCACCGCGCTGCTCGGGCTGAAGCGTGTCATGAGGCCTGAGAAACTTGTGGTTTTATCATAAGCAGATTATGATAGACGCGTGGATCGGAGCGTGAAAGCGTATCTGGCCGACATCGGTCGACGCGGCGGCCTGAAGAGCAGAAGAAGTTTGTCCCCCGAAACAGCGAGGGCAATGGTTCGAGTGCGGGAGGCGCGCCGCGCGTATCGGCGATTCCACGCCGAGTGTTTCTGGTCATTCGACCCGGAGTATCGGATCGGGCGCTCGGACATCTCTTGGGTGACACAACAGCTGCGCAAGCACGGCGGGCGCACGGCCTGGGAAGTCGCGGGGAAGCTGTGCCGCTAACCGACTACCAGGCGAGCCTGGCCCGGTTGCTCTCCAAGAACCGAACCTTCGACTCCTACCTGGCAGGCGGAGCCGCAATCCTGCTCGAGCCGAACACGATGCGGTTCAGCCGGGACCTGGACTACTTCCACGACTCCGAGGTCCGAGTCGCAGACGCATTCGCTGCCGATCATCGGGTGCTCGAGGCCGGCGGTTATTCTGTAGTCGTGGACCTGAATCAACCCGGCTTCGTACGGGCGATCGTGAGCAGGGACGGCCAGGCGACCAAGGTCGACTGGGCACGCGATTCGGCTTGGCGGTTCATGCCCACAGTGCGCGACGATCGGGTCGGATTCGTACTTCATCCAGTCGATCTTGCCGTCAACAAGGTGCTCGCACTCGCCGGACGCGACGAACCGCGAGATGTTCTCGACACGCTCCATCTCCACACTCACGTCCTCGCTCTCGGCGCGCTGTGCTGGGCGGCTTGCGGCAAAGACCCTGGGTTCACGCCGCTCTCCATCCTGGAGTTGCTGCGGAGGCGCGGCCGGGTTCGTTCGGAGGACCTCGATCGGCTCGATCTGACGGTCGCGGTCGACCTCCAATGGCTGAAGAGCGCCTGGCTCGAAGCGCTCGACTCGGTGGAACCATTCGTCACATCATGTCCCCTAGACGAGATCGGCTGCCTCTACTACAGCGCTTCGCACCGCGAGTTCGTCGATCCCCGGAACGCGCCTGACGCTGTTCCTCACTTCGGCAGGCCCGGCGGTGTGCTGCCGCGGGTCGTCGCGTCCTGATCGACCTGTTCGCCCGATAGGATCGGTCGACGCGCCTTGCCAGCCGGGCGCCACACTCCGAAATCCAGTAATCGTTCAGCGAGTGCGGGCCACTAGATCCTCTCCAGCGGAAGTCCGGCCTCCTCGAAGAAGTCACAGATGGTCGCATGTGCCTCTTCCCACTGTTGCTGCCCTTCGGGCGACAGCTCCGCGAGCGTCTCCATCCTCACCTCCCAGATGGGCGGTTCGGACCGCGAGTCGGCGAGGCGTACATCGGAGAGCCAGATCGTGCTGCCACGACCGTCGATTCGCTCCCAGATTGGGTGGGCATCGGTCCGTCGGCTACCTGCCCGGGCACCCAGCTGCCGTCTCAGCTCGCGCCACGTGTCTGGAAAGACCCCGGCCCTTACTCGGAACCTCACGACTCGTCGTTTGCTCGTCATGTCGCGTGACCTCGTCCGCACCGAGTCGCGTGCCGGCCGAGTGCCATCACCTGTGTGCACCCAAGGTGTCGTCACGGGGCGCGTGACGATGGTGCTCCGTCCCGTGCGTCCAGGAATCGGTCATGCCTCCATGGTAAGGTTTCGCCAACGAGACCCACAACGCAAAGGCTGACGACCATGAAGCATCCGATCGTACTCGCGCTACTCGTCTCCATCTCACTCCTGACCGGAGCCTGCACCAACGGAGGTGACAACACGCCGCCTGCGGGAACGGCGATCACCAACGTCACCGCGATCGATGCCGCCGGCGGCGCGCGATTGAATCAGACCGTGATCTTCGATGATGACGAGATCATCGCGGTCGGACCGTCCGATAGCGACCTTCCACCCGCGGTGGAGACGATCGACGGTTCCGGCAAGTATCTGATCCCTGGCCTGTGGGACATGCACGTCCACCTCACCTACGACGATGCGTATACCGAGGCGATGCCGGGATTGTTCTTGTCGCACGGCATTACGAGCGTCCGCGATACCGGCGGTCTGATCGTGAAACTCGAGCCGGTGCTCGAAAAGATGCGGGCGCCGGATGCGCTCTCGCCTCGCGTCTTTTTCAGCGGGCCGCTCCTCGATGGCGAGTTCGTGGTCTACGACGGAGGATCGAACCCGAAGATCGGAATCCAGAACGCGACGGTCGCCATGGCCGAAGCGAATGTCGCCGAGCTGAAGGGCGCCGGCGTGGATTTCATCAAGGTCTACGAGATGGTCTCCCCCGAGGTGTTCGAGGCTTTGGTCCAGGCAGGGCGCACCCATGACTTGCCCATCGCCGCGCACGTTCCACTGTCGATGATCGCGGATGACGCAGGGCCGAAGGTCGATTCGATGGAGCACCTGAGAAACGTCGAGCTCGCGTGCGCCGCCAACGCCGACGAACTGCAACGGGAGCGCGTTGCGATTCTGAACGAGCATCGAGAGGGTCCCGGGGCGGAGCTTCGCACGAGGCTCCACGGGCTGCAGCGAGAGCAGGCGATCGCGAACTACGACGAAGCACGCTGCCGCCAGACGATTTCGCGCCTCACGTCGACGATTCAAGTGCCGACACTCAGATTGAACACGTTGACCCGCTCCCCGCCATTCGAGCGCGACGATTGGGACGAGCTGCTCGCGAAGGTTCCTGACGCCGCGCGCCCACAGTGGGAGCAGTTCGCGGCCATGTTCGAGTCGGTGCGCGCGCAATTCGGTACGCGCGGCGCCGACTTCAGCCTGTCACTGGTGGGTCAGATGCACGCCGCGGGCGTTCCCATTGGTGCGGGTACGGATACACCGATTGGCGTCTCGCTTCCTGGAGACAGCCTGCACACCGAGCTCGAGCGTCTCGTCGAAGCCGGGCTCACGCCCCTCGAAGCCATCGAAGCCGCTACCATCCGGCCGGCCGAGTTCTTCTCGCTCCAGGAGCAGATGGGTACGATTGCGGTCGGTCGGCGTGCCGACCTCGTGCTTCTGGACGCCGATCCGCTGGAGAACATTGCCAACACGCGCGCCATCGCCGCAGTGATCACGCGCGGAAGACTCCTCCGGCCCGAGGCGATGAACTGACGTTCCTCTTCTGATGGGACGTGGTGACGTGTACCTGCTGACTGACGGCGAGACCGGACTCAGTCGGGGCGAAGATCGCGCTCGCCTGATCACGTTGACGATACCGGGCCGACTACTCTCCTCCTGGCTATAAAGGCACATCGTGAGCCACAGCCGATCGCCCTTGCCGTACGGACCTGGTGCTCGCACCTGGACCGCCCTTGCCGCGATGCTGCTGGCGGCGGCCGGATTCGTCTCCTCCGTGTCCCTGGTGGTCGCTGGGGCTCAGGACGCCTCACCCGAGGCGCGTGCCATCGCCATGCTGGCGACCGAGGTGCCTCGCTGGCCGGTCGAGAACAACTGCTTTTCGTGTCACAACAACGGGGACGCGGCGCGAGCACTGTACACCGCGGTGTTGCGGGGTGAGCCGGTCGAGCCCGACGCGTTGCAGGAGACGACCGCTTGGCTGCAGAACCCGGCGGCCTGGGACGACAACGCGCTCGGTCGGGAGTTCGCTGACAAGACGCTGGCGCGGATCCAGTTCGCCGGTGCGCTGGTCGACGCGATGCTCGCCGGCGAGATCATCGATCCGGCTCCGCTGGCTGACGCCGCGGCGGCGATCGCGAACGACCAGACCGATGACGGGTCCTGGCAGCTCGCCGCTGGCCACCGCATTGGGTCGCCGGCCACATACGGCCAGACACTGGCCACCTGGGCCGCGCTGCGCGCACTCAGGCAGGCCGACATCGCGGACTTGGCACCGGCCATCACACGCGCCGACGCGTGGGTGCGCGGCGTCGAGGTACAGACCGTCATCGACGCGGCGTCGGTGCTCATGGCGCTGGGCGATGCCGCGGATGCGGCCGCGGTCGCTCAGCGGCAGCGATGTCTGGAACTGATCAAGGATGGGCGGGCGCCATCGGGTGGCTGGGGCGCGTATCTCACGTCCGCCGTCGAGCCGTTCGACACCGCCCTGGTCATGCTCGCCCTTCAACCCTTGCTCGGGCAACCCGAACTCGCGGTGCCGGCCATCGACGTCGACGCGCTGAAGGACTTGGTGGCCGGTGGCCGGGCTTTCCTGCTCGAGGAGCAACTCGACGATGGGAGCTGGGTCGAGACGACGAGGCCGGCGGGTCAGCAGAGCTACGCTCAGTACATCTCCACAACCGGGTGGGCCACGCTGGCCCTGCTCACCACGCGGTGAAGGAGGCTGGAGACAGCCCCCACGTAGAGCGCCGCCTCTCTCATCGAATCTCGAATGGAATCGTGAAGCGCTCGCCCGCGATCGTCTCTTCCACTCGTTCGAAGACGTCGATCTCGAACGGTCTACCGATCTGGTTGCCGGCTAGATCCTCCACGATCGACTTCGCGACGATGACGTAGCCACCGGCGACCCACGGCCGGGATGGAGTCAGCGTCCAGCGGGTTTCCCCGTTGCGGGCCTCCACCTCGCCGTCGATGCGACGTCCGACCTCGTCCTCGACGGTAATCCCTCGGAGCATCAGGGCGTGGTCGAGCGGTTTTGGCATCGAGACAACGAGTGCCTGCGTCGAGCCGCGCGCCGGCACCTGCACTCGCCAGGTCCCGAGGTCCAGTGGTGTCGTGTCGGTCGGCACGACGTCGAAACGTTTCTCAAACGACGTCCGCAGCGGATTACCCTCCGCATCGGGCCACGTCGCGTCGATCACGAGCGAATACGTCTCCCCGTCCTGCAGCGGCCGCCCCAGGTGCTCGTTCAGCGGGATCCCTTGCTTGATCCGACCCGGATCGAGGAACACTGTGTAGCGCAGGTGGTCCCGATCCCAGAATTCCGCTCCCAGCGGCAGAAACGGTCTCTCGACGTCGAGTCCCCGAGCATCGCGCAGCGTGAGGTAGTCGAGCCCGTCAACGTTGCTCATGGGTGCAGAGAAGTGGATATAGAACTTGAGCTGATTCTCAGGAAGCCGGTCGACGGTGGGGAAGATCCGATCCACCACGACCGTCGGCTCCACATTCGGTTTCGGCAGCGACACGACCACGACGGTTGGGTCGCCGACCACCGACTCAAGGCCAGGGAGCCGGTTCGGGTCGAAGCGGACCGCATACGGACGGCCCGGGTCGAACGGAAACATCGGTGTGAATTGCAGGCGCCCCGCGTCTCCGACAGCGTACGACCCGAGGACGGGCGGCATCTCGAATCCCGCGTCATCGGCTTCCATGACGACCGTCACGCGAAGCAGCTCGGCCCATTCGTCGGTGGTCAGGGAGGCGGCTCGGAGGGCGTCCAACGTCTCGGCCGGGAGGCCATCGACTTCGACGCGGGCCCCGGCTGCACCATCCCCGGGCGTCCACAGTCGGATCTCGACCATCGGTACTGCGGCATCCGACCCGCCGACGCCGGAGCAGGCGACAGTCACCGCCAGCAGCGCGGCGCACAGAACCGACAATGACCGGCGTGAGAGAAGGAGGGCACGTGGTTCGGTGTGACGCGGACGCGTAGACGCCCGCGTCACACCGGAGGATGCGTCTTGCATGAAACGCGAAGCCGGGTCGCTAGGTCGTGACTATGGCAGCGCGACCGCCTCGAGATTCGCAAGACCGGCGTCGTTGCGCGCGATGACAATTGCATGCTGGTCGTCCAGGAGGTCCAACTGCTCCACGCCGGTCATCTGGGCGATCGTCTCGTAGCTGATTCCAGCCTTGTTCCCACCGCGGACCGGCTCGGTCAAACCCGCCTGGCTCCCGAAACCATCGGTCGAGATTTTCATCACGCCGCGGCTCGTGTTCGACATCAGCAAGTAGTCCTTGCCGCCCTTCTGATACACGACCATGTCAAGGGGACGATTCCCGTTGCCGAGCTCGGCGAGGGTGGTTCCCATGATCTTGGCGCCCGGCTCCAGGTTGTCAACCGGGAACCTCACCAGCGGAGTGCAGAGGTAACCGGCGATCAGGTTCTGCTGGCCGTCGATGTCGTACGGCACGAACGTGTAGACCGGGGACTGGGTTTCGAACTGTCCGTGCGCCGCATGCCAGATCTCGACGCTGGTGCCCTCGCTGACCTCGCTGAACGGATAGGCGACCGACCGCAGCTTCGACGAGAACTCCTCGTTCGACAGGCCTGCGATGAACAGCTGACCGTCGACATACGCCATGTCGGTGATCGAGGAGGCGCGTGGGTTTCGTCGCCCCTCCGGATTGTCGTCCGGCGCGTTTGGCAGCGCCGCCGCCGTATAGGTGACGGCGTCGAGCGGGATCACGTCGATCGTTCCAGCGCCGTCGACACGGACCAGCACCGGCATGGCATTGGCGCCTCGCCCGCGCGACACCGAGATGAAGGCGTTGCTGGATGTCGGACTGACCGCCAGGTCGTTGATCTGGATCTCGCGAGCGTCCGTGCCGAGCAGCGCGGCGATCTTCTGACCGATGCCCGGAACATCCTTGGTGCCGGGGGTGCCGCTCGAGACCAGGCCCTGCAGTTCGAGGGCGACGATCTGTGCTCCAGCGTTGTCTGCGATGAACAGGACGTTGTCTGGGCCGAAGGTCAGCGGGCCGCCGGACTTCAGCGTGGGGCCTGCGGCGGCCGAGACGACCGGCTGTGGTACCAGGAAGAACGTGCTCAGGACCACGAGGGCGCACAGCGACAAGAGGGTGCGAAGCGACATGCACAGCTCCTTACATCAGGCAGGTCGACCCTGCTGAACGGGATACGAAGTAGCTCAGCATATTAGCACGAGCTTCGGGGATCACGGGTCGATCCTCCGCGAACCACAACATCGGCAACGCACATTCGTCTGGAGTCGTCACTTGAACTCCGACTCGTCGAACGCCAGGTCTGGCACCAGCCGCTGGAGCTCGTCCTGCCGGTCGGTCACAACCTCGCTCGCTCCCTTGAATCGGACTATCATCGGTAGCCAACATCGCTGTGCTATCCGCTCACAGTGAAGGTTGCCGCAACTGGATACTCGCAGGCCCGATGTGAACGACGCCTACCCTCTTCCATCATTTCGCATTCACAGCGCAGAACCGCTCTGCGAGATCGTCCGGACGTATCCGCTCGCCACGCTGATTTCCGGCGAAGCAGGCAGCGCCCACATCTCGTTGATCCCCCTGCTCATCGAAGGACATGCGGATGCGCCTGTGCTGCTGGGACATCTGGACAACAACAACGCTCAGTCGGCACTGCTGACTCCGGGAGCACCCATATCGTTTCAATTCCAGGGTCCGAACAGCTACGCGTCACCCGATTTGTATCCGGACGCGCATCTCCCCGGCTGGCTGTATGTGTCGGTGCAAGGCGATGGCCGAATTCACAACATCCTGAACAACGACGAACTACGCGGCCTGCTGATCGAATCAACCCGTCGATTTGGCACTGACGATCAGAGTTTTTCGCTGAGCCCGGCGGACGGACGATTCGGCCGTTTCATCAATCTGATCAAGGGGTTCCGGATCGAGGTCGAACGAATCAGCGGAATCGCGAAGTTCGCGCAGGACAAGGGGGAGACACATGCTCGAATCGCGACAAATTTTCTGGCTGCACAGAACAACCTGAGCTCGCAGGATCTCTTCACCCGCATACTGCAGGAGACCTTGTAGTTAGCTACAGTCCGGGTCTGCCAGGCTCCAGCACCAGGCCGAGATGAAGATGCGGAAGGAATAGACTCACAGGATCCACATGCAGATTCACATCAAGTCTCCTTATCTTATTTTTCTCGGTGATGAACCCGGCAGATCGCACGCGAAGACCGGTGTGGGGATCGCCCACTGGCGTCCCGAACTGTGTGCCGGCCAGCATCGACTACCCGGATCGGGCGTCGACCTCGGCATTCCCGACATGACACCGGCCGAGGCGAAAGCCGGCGGGGCCGGCACGATGATCTGGGGCGTGGCAAGCATCGGGGGAGCCATCCCCGAGCACTGGGTACCCACCTTGTTCGAGGCGGCGGCCGCCGGTCTCGATATTTGCGCGGGCACCCACTCATCGCTCTCGGACGTGCCCGGACTTGCCGCCGCAGCACAGGCAAGCGGCGTCAACCTGATCGACGTGCGGTCGCCGCCACCCGGTCTGCCGGTTGGCACGGGGGCAAAACGTACGGGCAAACGCGTGCTGGCGATCGGCACGGATTGTGTGGTGGGCAAGAAATTCACGGCGCTCTCGATTGCCAGGGAGATGTCGAACCGCGGCTGGAATGCCGATTTCAGGGCAACCGGGCAGACCGGCATCATGATCGCGGGCGGCGGTATCCCGATCGACTCGGTCGTCTGTGATTTCGTGTCCGGCGCGGCCGAGATTCTGTCGCCCGACAACGACGCCGATCACTGGGATGTCATCGAAGGCCAGGGCGGACTGTTTCATCCTGGCTATGCCGCGGTCACACTCGGTTTGTTGCACGGATCGCAACCGGACGCGTTTGTCGTCTGCCACGCGGCCGGCCGACACCATCTCGAAGGGTTTCCGGAGTGTCGGTCGCCGGATATTCCAACTCTGATCGAACACACCATCGTGTGCGGTAGCGTGACGAACAGCAACATTCGCTGCGCGGGAATCAGCATCAATACGTCGTCGCTGGACCCGGCTGCACGCGATGTCCTGTTGAACGAGCTATCCGATCAGACGGGATTACCCTGCGTCGACCCGGTCGCGACCGGTGTGGCGCCCATCGTCGATTACCTCGACAGGAACTTCTAGGACGGAGTCGAACTGTGCCTTTCCAAGTCCAACTTGAATACAAACAATGGTTGTTGCGAAAGCCATTCAAGATTTCGCGTGATGTCGCGACACATGCCGAGACGCTGCTGTGCCACATATCCGATGGCACCCACACCGGATCGGGCGAAGCTGCTGGCGTTTCGTACAAAGGAGAGTCGGTGGCTTCGATCAAGGGTCAGATCGAGACGGTGATACCGAGAATCGCGGCCGGCATCAGCCGTGACGAGTTGCAGACCATCATGTCACCCGGCGGTGCGCGCAATGCCGTCGACTGTGCGTTGTGGGACTTCGAAGCGAAGAAAACCGGGCAGACGGTGTGGCAGATGCTCAACTGGCAACCGCATGCCGTGACCACGGTCTACACGGTTGGCATCGAATCGCTGGAGAACATGGAAAAGGACGCCGCGGAGCACAAAGACTTTCCGATCCTCAAGGTCAAGGTCGGAATTGGCGACCCCATCGAGCAGATATCCGCCATACGACGCGGCTCGCCCGATGCGGCCATCGTCATCGACGCCAACCAGGCGTGGACCGTCGACGCTCTCGACACGTATGCGGAAGGGCTGAAAGCGCTGGGCGTCGAGATGGTCGAACAACCCCTGGCGATCAACAAGGACGAGACACTCAGGGGCTACGAGTCGCCGATACCGCTGTGCGCCGACGAGTCCTGTGACTCGCGTGCGGATCTCGACCGGCTCGCCGGCCTGTACCAGACGATCAACATCAAGCTGGACAAGAGCGGCGGTCTGACGGATGCGGTTGCGCTCGCCGCTCAGGCGGAGGCGATGGGATTCGACCTGATGGTCGGCAATATGCTCGGATCGTCGCTGGCCATGGCGCCGGCCTTCGTCATTGCCCAGCGTTGCACGTATGTCGACATCGACGGGCCTCTCTTGCAGGCGGAGGATTGCGACCATCCCCTCCAATACGAGCGCGGTCGGGTCGAACCGTTCAGCCGGGAGTTGTGGGGCTAGGGAGCGCGTCCAAACCCGGATCGTGCGGGCGCTGCGGTCGTGCCGACCAGCGGACGAAGCTGCTTCTGCAAATAGCGAAAGCGCACGTCGCCCTGGCTCGGATTGTGGTACCCGAACCGACGCTCGCTCGACGTCAGGTCGGCGGCGTCCCTCATCGGCTCGAACTGGGTCCCCTCGTACCATTCGTTGAACGAGTTGAGATAGATGAGGAAGACACCGTCCCGCACGTTGATGGACTCGGGGTCGGCCTGCAGCCGCAACGTCGTGTCGAACGACTCGTCGATCCGCGCCAGGGAGCGGCTCACCGCCCGCTCCCGAGACACCTCGTCCGTCCAGGTGATGGGCGGCCCAGCCGGCTCGAAGCTGGTCGGTCGGTAGCAGGAGTCCGGCGGAACGTCCCTGAGCGGAATGGCATCGTATCCAGCATTCACGTTGAACGACTGGAGCAAGCCGTGCCTCTGCGCCTGAAAGGCGTTGGCTGGCCACTCGTCCGGCCGGACGAAGTTGTCGTAGATGGCGATGCCGTCGAATCCCGACGCCCGGGTGCGCGCCACCTCGAGCGAGTCGGCAAGCAGCAGGACTCGCGAAAAGTCAGAACGAAGAATGGCACGGAGCCGGTCGGTCTCCCGGCGCCACGCCGAGTCCGAGGTGTAATCGGGCACCTGGTGGACGACGCCGTGGCAGTCGGTCACCTGAGCCAGCAGAATCGTCCTGAACGCCTTCAGGACCGGACCGCTCGAGCCGTCGGCGTGGTCGAGCAGCAGAAAGGCGTCCCAGCCGCGCTTCGTCCCGTACTGCTCGAGTAGATACAGGACGTCCCGCACGAAGACGCCGCTCCGATCATTCGTGTAGGGCTCGAGATGGAACGTCACGCCAATGCCATGCGCGTGCATCACATCCATCAGGCGCGGTACCGCCCGGTCGCTGGGACTGCCCGGTCCCCACCAACTCACGTTGATCGCGCTGACCCCGAGCTCGAGAATCCATCGGGCGTGCTGCTCGAGCACCGCAGTCGATTGCGAATCGTAGGGGCCCAACCGCGGCATGGAGCTAGCCGCGATGTCGAGCGGCGGCTGCCGGCCGGCCTCGTTCCAGTGCCGATACGGCGCCCCCCCCCGTACCAGGCGTAGTACTCGAAGAGCAGATGACGGGACGGGTTGGGGAACCGCGCGGCGAGAGAGGCGATGGTCGCTTGTCGATCGGTGGGTCGGGTCGGGCCGATCGGATCGTGGGGCCCAGCGAGTCGTCGTGCTGACGCCGGGCCGCGCCGCGCGGCGGCCACCGACGACTCGCCGCGCCACTGGCGCGCCGGATCAGGGAAGCCGAGCGCCGTCTGATCGGCGGCACGCGCCCGCAGCGGGGCCGACCGCAACCGAGCGGCTGCGGCCAGTGTTCCTCCGAGAAATCGTCGTCTCGAGATCGGCATCGCCACACGGCCTCGATCGGCTCCAGGCGTCGCGTCGGTGTTCCAGATCAACGGTCGATTTTCCACGCATCGTCCGACTGCCGACGAAGCACGACCACAGTCTTAGCGACAATGTTCGCCGCGTCAAGTTCCCGAAGCACGTGCCAAACCGCCGCTTCGTCGGGTCGCACGGGCACTCAATTCTGATCCTGCGCGGAAGCGTTGAATGTACCGGTTGGGCAGGAGGCACGCCGGGTGGCGAACCGGTTCCGGCGACAGCCAAGCTACCAGGTCACGCCGAGGCTGAGGATCGTGACGAAGGCCCGGACAGATTGGCTCGCCGTGCCGCCGGCGATGTCGAGGTCGCGGTAGCGGCCGTAGAAGACCTTCTGGGCGGCCTCAAGGAAGATATGCTCGAGAATGCGCACCCGAATGGCGCCTTCGAGGCCCGTGCCCAGCCCGCCGAACTGGAAGCTCCGCTCGTTCGGCTCGCCGAACACCGTGATCTCGGGATGCGGAATCATGAAGCCCGCGCCGGCCTTGGCCAGAGCCGCGATGCTGCCGGTCTCACCGAGGACGCCGACGAGACGGAATCGCTGCACGGCGTTGACGAGGTGAAAGTTCGCACCGTTGTTGAGCTGGTACCGGCTGACCACATCGCCGGCCCTCACAGTCTCGTCGACGGCCCGGCCGTTGAGCGCGCCGACCAGGCGCACGTTCTGGTCCGGAACCACCATGGCCTTGGCGTGGTCGTAGTTGAATTCGATGGCCGTGTTCGGTCTGATGAATCTGCCGACGCGGAAGCTGTACTGCGGCACCGTCGGGGCGTGATTCCAGATGTCCCAGTCCTTGGCGTCTCGCATCCGGACGCCGCGCAGGGAGAAGGCGTTGCCCTTGCGAGGCTGACTGCACTTGATGTTCGTGCTGGCGTAACTCTCGGTGTTGTAGCCCCACTGGACGTACCACTCGGCGCCCGTCTTCTCGGGCTCGCCGACATCGGCGTCGGACGGCTGGGAGTCGGCCGCCATGTCGTCCAAGACACGCGCTCTCCGCTCAGCCGCGGCGACCGCCAGCGCGGGCTCCTCACAGGTCAGCTCCCCAGCGCAGCTGGCGTTGACGACCGGACGTGGACGTTCGACGGGCATCTCGCCGCCGGCGAGAAGGGCGGCAAGAAGGAGCTCGAGCATGCGTGATTATAGGACCAACCTGTCATGATCTCAGAAGCGATTTCACAACCCTTGACCGACATCCTGCGCACCTGTGCGTACGTAGCGCGCCGGCTTGATCCTCCCGAGCGAAGCCGAGGGGCAGCCAAGCGCAGCGTCACGCGGTTTCGAGATCCGCTCGGCTGAAGCCTTCGCGCTACGTAATCGCCTAGGCGCTAAATCACAGACAGGTCGTCGCTCGTCCGGAAAGCCGGCGCGCGCCTCACCAGAGTGGCTTGCTCGAACGCATAGGCTATTCGCAGCAGGATCGGCTCACTCCACCGGCGCCCGAAGAACGACAGGCCCACGGGGAGGCCCATCACGAAGCCGGCCGGCACCGTGATGTTGGGATAGCCGGACCGCGCCGCCAGACTGGAACTGCCGCCCCCGAAGTGATCGCCATCGACGAGGTCCGTCACCCAGGCCGGTCCGCCGGTGGGGGCCACGAGGGCATCCAGGTTGTTCCGGTCCATCGCGGCGTCGATACCCTCGGCGCCTGACGACCGCTGCACGCTCTCCAATGCGTCGAGGTAGGCCTGGTCGGTGAGTGGCCCCTTCTCCTGGGCCGCCAGGAAGACCTCCTGACCGAAGTACGGCATCTCCCGGTCGCGGTTGTCCTCATTGAAGCGGATCGCGTCTTCGAGCGTCCGGATAGGTGTCGTCGGCCCTAGCGCCGCGAGGTAGGCGTTCAGGTCGGCCTTGAACTCGTACAGCAGGACCTCGTACGCGGCGTCGCCGAGTCCCGGCGGATTCAGTATGGCCACCTCGTCGACGACCGCCGCCCCGGCGTCGCGCATTGCCTGCAGGGCGTCCTCCATTGCCAGGTCGACACGACCATCGAAGCCGAAGTTGGCCCGCAGGACGCCGATTCGCGCGCCCCGAAGGCCGTCGGCGTCAAGGAACTGCGTGTAGTCGGCGTAGCTGTGCCCCACGCTCGCGCTGGTTGCCGGATCTCGTTCGTCGACGCCCGTGGCCGCACCGAGGAGAATCGCACCATCTCGCACCGTCCGCGTCATCGGTCCGGCCGTGTCCTGCGAGTGCGAAATGGGGATGATGACCGATCGGCCCCATAACCCAACGGTCGGCTTGATGCCGACGACACCGCATGCCGACGATGGACAGACGATCGATCCGTTCGTCTCCGTACCGATGGCGAGCGCCGCCAGGTTCGCCGATACCGACTCACCTGATCCGGCACTCGACCCGCAGGGGTTTCGATGGAGGGCATACGGATTGGCGCACTGCCCGCCGCGGGCGCTCCAACCGCTGGAGCTTCGCTCGGAGCGAAAATTGGCCCACTCGCTCAGGTTGGCCTTGCCCAGGATGATGGCGCCAGCTGCCCTCATCCTTTGCGCCACATAGGCGTCGTTGGGCGGTGTGGAGCCCTCGAGCGCCAGTGACCCGGCGGTCGTGGTCATCCGGTCGTGTGTGCCAATGTTGTCCTTGATCAAGACAGGAATGCCGTGCAAAGGACCGTGTACCCGGCCGGCCGCACGCTCGGCATCGAGGTCGCGCGCGATCTCGACCGCGTCGGGGTTGGTCTCGATGACCGCTCGGAGCGTCGGCCCCTGCCGATCGATCGCCGCGATGCGATCGAGATACATCTGGGTGACGTCCGCCGCCGACCAACGGCCCGAGGCCATTCCCGCCTGGAGTTCATCGACGGTGATCTCGTCCAACTCGAAGGAAGGCACGACCCACCGGTGGGCGTCCTTGACGACGCCGACCGGTTGAGCCGAGGGCGCGCATGCGAGGGTCCCGGCCGTCATTGCCAGGCCGCCGACACCGGTCAAGGCGAGGAACTCGCGGCGGGTCAATCCGTCGGTCGACTGTTTCTCGTCCATGAACGCTCCCTTCCAGCCCGGAGCCATTGCGCCATGAATGGCGGATGTTGAATTCCCAACGACTCACCCACCGTCAAGCATCAAGCCCCAAGCCGCAAACCGCAGAGCCGACTCAGCGTGGCCCCGGCAGCTGGACCGTCCGCGTCTCGAGGTCAAATACGGCATCAGGGTCGAGATAATGGAACCATTCTGACCCGTCCGACGATCTCCGCCAGCCTCACCGCACCTACTCCCCTCCCTCGCACCGACGCGTAACGGTCTCGACCAGTGCGTCATTCACGCGGCAGCGGTCGACAGCGAACGAGGCAAGGCAGTCGTCCAGCTCCGGCTCGGCGAGGTCCCGGAACACGTCGATGTAGGCCGGCTGCAGGAGCGCGCCGGTGAAGCTGGTCAATGCGAGGCTGAGGTGCGTCTGGTGCGCCTCCGGGTCGACGGCGGGACCCGGCAAGGTCGCACGGATCTGCTCGGCCAGTTCTTGACGGAGGCGTCTGTGCTCGGTCGCAGGTAGCCAGTGGAGCCAAAAGTCGGTGTCCAGGTCGATCTTGGCCTTACGCACGCCCGCCGTCCGCAGCATGTAATCCGACTCCGGATCCAGGGTCACCCAGCCGAGCACACCGCAGTCCTTGTACGTCCAGAGCGTCCAGTGCACGCCCTCCGTTTCGTACACGGCGAGCTGATCATCGAGGGCATGCACTCGATCGGCAACCTCGGCGCTCGGACCGTTGTACACGGCGCCGAACTCGCCGACCCACAGCGGCACGCCATGTCGCCGAGCGAACTGAAATCCCTCGGTGGCGTGCAGCGCCTCGCGCTGTGCTTCCATATCCCAGTGGCGCCCCCGAATCTCGCCCGGATACGGTCCTGGTCCGAAGCCAGGCGACGAGTACTGATGACAGCTGTACACCAGGTTCTCGGCGAACCGCGGATCCAGCTCGGCGAATCGCTCGGAGTAGCCCTCACCCTCCAGGAAGATGATGTGGTCGGGGTCGAAGGCTCGGATGGCGCCGACCGTCCGGCGATACAGGTCGTTCATCGCCCGCCATGCCGGCTGATAGCTCGCCTTGTCGAATCCGCCGCCAGGCGGCGCGTTCCCGACCGGCTCGTTCAGCAAGTCATAGCCAGCCACGGCCGGCTCGTCTCGGTAACGCTCAGCCAGTCGCTCCCACCACGCCACGAACCTGTCCTGAAACTGCTGATGGCGCCAGAACAGGGCGCGGCCGCACGCATTGTCAGAGGACCAATCGGTGTTCTGCCAGCCCTGGACGGCGTGCCCATCGAGGATCACGTAGAGACCGTGGCGACCACACCACTCGACCACTCGGTCGACACGCTCGAAGCCGGCCTCGATGTACTCGAACGGCCGGTCGTCCAGCTCGAAATGCCGGTAGTTCAGCGGCAGCCGGATTGCCGTGGCGCCCGTCTGGCGAATGAACCGGACGTCCTCCTCGGTGAAGAAGTGATCCAGCATCCGGCCAAAGAAGAACTCGGCACGCGCGGCTCCCGCGCGCGCCTCGAACTGCTGGCGCAGTTCATGACCCGTCCCGGGGTACCCGTTGATGAAGTTCTCCAGGTGCATGAAGCCGCCGATGCTCACTCCTCGCAGCCGCACCGCCTCGCCGTTGGCGTCGACGATCGCTCCGCCACGGACACGCAGACGGGACAGTGCCATGGAATGGACCTCGCTGCCTTTACGGCCTGGAATTCCCGATCGAATCGGCCTCCGAACGCCGAAACAAGGGATAGAAGAGCATGCCGCTGACGGCGATCACGACGCCGATCAGCGTTCGTTCGTAGCTCGTCACCACGATCGTGACGGTGTAGGCCGACACGATAGCGAGGTAGACAAGTGGCGTCCACGGATAACCGGTGACCCGGTACGGTCGCTCGACGTCTGGATGCGTACGGCGCAGGACGAACAACGCCACGATCCCGAGGCTCAGGAAAACGGCGAACGCCACCGATACCGCCTCGGTGATCCGCTCCCAGGAACCGAGACCAAAGACGTAGCCAAGCGAGATCACCGTCAGCGCGAGGATCGACAGGTGCGGCGTTCGGTACTCCGGATGCACGCGCGTGGTGAACCGGAAGAACAGGTTCGCCTTGCCCATGGCATAGAAGAGACGCGGCGCCGAGAGGATGGCACCGTTGAGCGTCCCGAACGCCGAGACCACCACGACGACGGCCAGCAGCTGCCCACCGGCGGCACCCAGGCTGCGCTCCATGGCCAGCGCGGCGGGCGACGTGGTCGCGATCATGTCGGCGACCGGAAGCGCGGCAAACAGCGACAGGTTCGCCGCCAGGTAGATGACCATCACCAGCAGCATGCCAACGGCGAGCGCCCTGGGCAGGTTGCGCCGCGGGTCCTTGATCTCTTCCGTCACGAACGTCACGTTTTCCCAACCATAGTGTGACTGCATCGTGGCGATCATGGCCGCGCCGAACGCCACGACGCCCGCGAGGGTGAGCATGTCTGGCGCCTCCACTGGCAGGGTCGCCGCCGCCGGCTCCAGTGCCAGGGCGCGGAAGCCGACCAGGATGATCGCGGTGATCCCGACTACCTTGAGGGCCACGGACGTGCTCTGGATCCATCCACCGAACCGGACGCCACGGTAGTTAACGATCGCCAAGAACAGGATGACACCGGCCTGGATGGCGCGCCGGCTCGCACCCGAGATGCCGTCGACCGGATCGACGAGGTGCGCGACGTGGGCCGCCAGCACATCGGAGATCAACGCGAGCGCGCTGGGCTGCATCACGAAGAACGAGGTCCAGCCGAACAGAAACGCCACCCACGGCGGGAACGCCTGGCGCAGGTAGACGAACGGACCGCCGGCGCGGGGCATCATGGCCGCCAGCTCCGCATAGCAGAGCGCCCCGAACATCGCGCAGAGACCGGTGACGAACCAGACGAGCAGCGCCGTCGCGGGAGAGCCGACCTGCTTCAGGACCAGGCTGGGCGCGATGAAGATGCCCGAGCCGATGACCGTCCCGATGACGATGGAGGTGGCGGCAACCAGGCCGAGGTCGCGGCGGAGCTCGGTTGACGTGCCAAAGGCGTCCGAGGTTTCGGGTCGGCGCGGCATCAATTCGTGGAAACCCGAGGATTATACAGTGACGACACGCGCACGGCCCGAGGGAGATTCAGGCTGGAATGTGCGACGGCCGAGCATATCGGGAGTACGTGACGGAGAAGTCACACCGGCAGACGGGATGGCCCGCCCGGAAGCCGGTACGTGTTCAGCGTGTTCGGGCCACTAGTCCCGGACCTGCCCTGTCTCGGCAGGCAGGTCCTCGCGGGCGCCCCACTCCTGCCACGACTGGTCGTAGAACTTCACCTCGTACCCGAGGTGCCGGGCGATCAAGTAGTTGTAGCTTGCGCGCATGCCGATCTGGCAGTAGCTGACGAGGGTCTTGCCAGGCCCGCCGCCGGCCGCTGCGAACAGCGCCTCGACCTCGTCACGCGGCTTCAGACGGGGCATCTCTTCCGAGCGAAGCAGCTCGACGTAGTACAGATTTCCCGCGCCGGGAATATGACCGGAGCGCGGTCCGCGGGTGCTCTCCCCTGCGTACTGCGAGGCCGGGCGTGCGTCGATCACCGCCACGTTCGGATCCTCGAGCCGAGCCAGAATCCATTCGGCATCGGCGAGGACATCGCCGTCGATCTGCGGAACGAAGTCCCCGGCGTCCGCCTCGGCAGCCTTGTCGGATGTCTCGCGCCCGTCGTCCAGCCACGCGGCAATGCCACCATCCATGACCGACACGCGGGGGTGCCCCAGGTACTCGAGAGTCACGAAGGCCCGCGCGGAGATAAGCGCCGCGCCACTGTAGAGAATGACGTGCTGATCATTCGAGACGCCGACGGCCCGGAACACCGTGAGCAGCTCCTGCGGGCTCGGCAGCTCGACGGCCAGGCCCTCCGACGTCTCGATCGCGTGGTAGTCGAGGGACACCGCACCCGGAATGTACGCCTCGGGTGGCCGCGTCTCGAGCATCGCCACATGCACGAGCAGAACGTCGGCGTCGTCCTTGTGCTGTGCGACCCAATCGGTGCCCACAAGCACCGGCATTTGGTCGTCCTGAGGCACGGCGGCCTGAACGAAATTCACGGGCGGTCCGCCTGCGCTAATCGCACCTACGAGCACTAGCCAGCATAACGATGTCCCGTGGTCTCGATTGGTTACTCTCATGAGCCCATCCTAGCCCAATCCAAATCCGGGCGGTGAAGTCCGGGCATGCCGAGGGTCGGGGTCGGATCCGAAACGCAGGCGGACGAGCGTCCGGCACGGCGCTGACATTACTGGCGGATGGCGGCGGGACGGATGAGGACATGCGACACCTCCCGACGGCTGGCCTTGCGTCCCTCCAGCGACGATGCTAGCGTCGTCGGCCTGGCATCGAGTTCGCACAGTCTCGATCGGTCGGCGCCGTGGCGCCGGCCGGAAACGGGAGGCGAACGAGTGACACACAGTCGACTGGAACAGCGGTTGCGTGTGGTGGAGCAACGCATGGAGACCTGGGAGGCACGGTTCGACGCGGCCGTCGGATCGTTCACGGCGCAGATCTGGCAACTCCGTGAGGAGATCGTCGTCGAGCTTTCTGCCATGCGTCGAGACATGCGCGCAGGCGACGAGGCACTGCGCGAGGCGATGCACGCCGGGGACGAGTCACTGCGCGAGGCGATGCACGCCGGCGACGAGGGACTTCGGCGAGAGCTCACAGAAGCCATTCATACCGGAGACGAAGAGACCCGCCGCCTCATGCGCGTGCTCCACGAGGATGTCATCGAGCGCATCGCACGAATTGGCGAGGGGCGCTGAAGGCTTCCGCGCGTGCGACGCGACCGGGCGGCTCCAAACCGGTCCTGGACACCCGCCTTCTCAATCTCTCGTTCTCCCCTCACTCGTTGGTTCACGAAACGGTACCACCGGTCGAGATGGCCCGCTCTGCGCGGCGCCCACACCGCGCTCGATCGAACGGCGGTTCGCTTCCTGCGAGCTGTAACTACGGAGCAGGAAGAGCACCAAAGACAGGCCCACGAGAACAATAATTATTCGTGCCAATTCGCATTTCCTCTCGTCAGCCTGTCGCCGGACACTGGGCACCGAGTTGATGGTGATCCTCGATGCGGCTGGGTACATCCACCACGACAGTATGCCATTCTTCTTGGCTGGGCCATTCTGCCGCCGGGGAACCGCGCAGAGCGCCCATGCGTAAGACCATCCGAGGGGGTGTATGGATTCGTTACTCCAGGATGTGAAATTCGGCGTTCAGCTGCTCGTCCGGAACAAGCTGTTCAGCATCGTCGCGCTGCTCACGCTCGCGCTCTGCATCGGCGCCAACACGGCCATCTTCAGCGTCATCAACACCGTGCTCCTGCGGCCGCTTCCCTATCCGGACAGCGACCGCCTGGTGATGCTCTACAACATCTACCCCAACGTTGGGGTTGGCAGGGGATCGAACGGCATCCCGGACTACCTCGACCGTCGCGAAGAAACCGAGGTCTTCGAGTCGCTGGCGCTGTTGCAGCTCCCGTACTTCACCGTGGGTGCTGAGCAAGCCCCTCTTCGTGTCTCCGGCATGCGGGCCACGCCGTCGGTCTTCTCGGTGTTCGAGACCATGCCGGCGCTGGGCCGCCCGTTCAACGACGCGGAAGCCGAAATCGGCAGCGACCAGGTCGTCATCCTCGGGCACGATCTGTGGCGAGACATGTTCGGGAGCTCGCCATCGATCGTCGATCAGGAGATTCGGCTCGACGGCGTGCCTCGTCAGGTCGTGGGCGTGATGCCGGAGGGCTTCGAATTGCTCGACCGCGAGGTCAGCATCATCGTCCCGTACTCGTTCACCGACGAGCAGAAGTCCGACCAAGCGCGCCACAGCAACTTCGCGACGATGATCGGCCGGCTCCGTGACGGAGTCGACATCCCCCTGGCCCAGGACCGGATCGATGCCCTCAACGCCCGCAACGCCGAGCGATTCCCCCAGTTCCGGGAGCTCCTCGAGAACGCGGGCTTCGCGACCGTGGTCATCGGCTTCCACGAGCAGATGGTCGAGACGATCCGACCCACCCTGTATCTCCTCCAGGTCGGTGTCGCCTTCGTGCTGCTCATCGGCTGCGTCAATATCGCCAACCTGATCCTGATGCACTCGAACGGTCGATCGAAGGAGCTGGCTGTTCGCGCGGCTGTCGGTGCCGGGCGCTGGCGCGTCGCACGGCAGCTCCTGACGGAAAGCGTGCTCCTCGCCGGACTCGGCGGGCTGCTCGGCCTGCTCGTCGGAGCAGGCGCGCTCCGGCTGCTGACGCTGATCGGGGTGGATCAGCTCCCCGGCGCGAGCGACGTGGCGATCGACTCCACGGCGGCCGGCTTCACCATGGTCATTGCCATCGCGACGGGCATCGTCTTCGGCATGCTCCCGGCGATGCAGGTCTCGAAGGAGAACATCGAATCAGTCCTGCGCCAGACGGGCCGGAGCGGGTCGGCGAGTCGATCGGCCGCGATGACTCGGAGCATCCTGGTAGTCGCCCAGGTCTCGATGGCCTTCATCCTGCTCATCGGTGCTGGTCTCATGATCGTGAGCTTCAACCGCATCCTGGCGGTCGATCCCGGCTTCAGGTCCGAGAACGTCCTGACAACAGGCGTCAGCCTTCCAGAAAGCCGCTACGAAGGCGAGGATGAGTTTCGAAGCTTCACGCTGCGCGCGCTCGAGCGATTGGAGGCGATCCCAGCCGTGGATGCGGTCGGTATGACGACGATGCTCCCGTTCTCCGCAGACAACAACTCGAGTGTCATCACCATCGAGGGCCAGGTACTCGCGCCTGGCGAGAATCCGCCCGTCCCCCACATGAACTACGTCAATGACCGCTACCTGGACTCCATGGGAATTCCGCTACGCGCGGGTCGCTTCTTCGAACGAACGGACACCGCCGAGTCGCTACAGGTCGTGGTCGTCGATCGGCATCTGGCGGAACGCCATTGGCCGAACGAGAGCCCTCTCGGCAAGCGGCTCCGTCGGGGCGTCGAGGAATTCGAGGCCATGGGCATCGACGAACAGCCTTCATGGCTGACGATCGTCGGCGTCGTCGAGAACGTCAAGACAGCCGACCTGGCCCTGCTCGACGACGTCGGGACGGTATATTTCTCGCAGGGGCAATTCCCCCAACGGGCATCGTGGCTCGTCGTGAAGGGAGAGCTTCCAGAAGCGCAGCTGACGAGCGCCGTTCGTCGAGAGATTCGGGCTCTCGACCCGGAGTTGCCACTCTACTTCGACACGAAGATGCTCGAGACCCGTCTGGATGAATCATTGGTGAGCCGACGAGCGCCGATGACCCTGCTGCTCGTGTTTGCCGGGATCGCGCTGTTCCTCTCGGCGGTGGGGATCTATGGCGTACTGGCCCACTCGGTCAGCCAGCGCACCAAGGAGATCGGCATCCGGATGGCCCTCGGTGCTGAGCCGTCACGCGTGCTCATCCAGACGCTGTGGCACGGCGGCCAGATGGTGGTGGTAGGTCTGGCCGCTGGGGTGCTGGGGGCGGTCTGGTTGGGTCGGCTCGTCTCGAGCTTCCTCTACGGCGTGGCGCCAACGGACCCCAACGTGTTCGCGCTCGTGCTCGTGCTGCTCACAACCGTGGCACTCGTCGCCTGCGTCATTCCGTCGCGACGGGCGACACAGATCAATGCGGTCACAGCGCTGCGGCAGGAATGAGTGCGCGCGGAGTTGCTGGCCTACGGCACGGCAGTCGTCGAGGAAGACGATCCCGAGCCGTAGGCGCAGCACCGGAGCGGATCAGGCGGCTGGCTTCTTCGAGTGGAGCGCGAACGCCGCGCCCTGGGGATCCATGCATTGGGCCACGACATCGCCGCCCGGCACTTCCTGGGGGCCGTGCAATACCTGACCACCGAGCTGCTTGACCGTGTCGATCTTCGCCGCCACGTCCGGAACGGTGATGTAGAGCAGCCAGTTGGCCGGAGGTCCTGGCATGTCGGGCGGCCTGTTCAGCATGCCGCCCAGCGGCCGATCCGGGACCTGCCCATACATCTGATAGACGGCGCCGGGCCCCATCTCCATCCGTTCACCCTTCACCCATCCAAAGAGCGCACTGTAGAAATCGAAACCAGCCTCGAAATCCGAGGTCCACAGCTCGTGCCAGGAGAACTCGCCGATGGCAGGCTCGCTGTCATCCCCTGGCGCCTCGCCGGCCGGCGTGTAGACCGCGAAGGCCGCGCCCTGAGGGTCCTGGATGACCGCAATCCGCCCTACGCCCGGGATATCCATCGGCCCCATCAGCTTCTTCCCGCCGAGCCCCTCGGCCTGCTGGAGTGTGTCGTCCACGGAGGGCACGGCGACGTACGCCAGCCAGTGCGGCGGCGCCCCCGCCTGCTTCGCCTCGTCAGGGAGGGTCATCAGGCCCCCGATAGGGGTCTCGCCATTCATCCATTCGGTGTACGGCAAGTCGGGAATGGAACCGGGCTTGGTCGTCCAGCCAATCAGCTGGGTGTAGAACGATTCTGCAACGGACGTGTCGGACGCCATCATCTCGTACCAGACGAACCGTCCGCGGGGAACTGTTGACATGAGTGCCTCCTGGAATTGAGCCGCCGAAACTCGAAGCCCCGGACAGTAGCACACCACTCGGTCGATATGGCACCATGCCGATGCAGGCGATTCGAACTTCCGCCCTCCTTCAACGGGGATACCGACGATGACGATCCGTATGACGTGGAGCTGCTCGACTCTTGCCGTCGCGCTGACGCTTGCGTCCTGCTCTCGCCACGAGGCGCCAGCGCAGCCGCAAGCCGATGCGACACGACCCAGCGGTGACCTGGCAACCCGAGCCGGCGCGCCATTGTTCGAGGGCATGGGCAACCATCATCATCCGATCACGACCAGCGATCCCGACGCGCAACGGTATTTCGACCAGGGACTGGTCATCGATTTCGCCTTCAATCACGCCGAGTCGGTCCGCTCGTTCCGGGCGGCACAACGACTCGATCCCGACTGTGCGATGTGCTACTGGGGCGAGGCGCTGGCACTTGGACCCAACATCAACGTCACCAGCAACGGTCAGGTCATCATGAGTGACACTGAACGAACGGCCGCGTACGCCGCGATTCAGAACGCCGTGGCGCTGAGAGACAAGGTGTCCGACGTCGAACGAGACTACATCGATGCGCTGGCCACGCGCTACAACGGCGACCCGTCAACACCGCGTGAGCCCCTGGACGAATCGTACGCACAGGCCATGCGCGAGCTGCATCACACGTACCCGAGCGACAACGATGCGGCCGCATTGTTCGCAGAGTCGATGATGAACACGATGCCCTGGGACTACTGGCTGGACCCTGAGAGCCCGAGGCCCCTGACGGTCGAAGTCATCGAGACGCTCGAGACGGTCCTTGACCGGAGTCCGGAACATCCGCTCGCGATTCACCTCTATATCCATTCGGTCGAGGCCTCATCCAGGCCGGAACGGGCAGAACGCCCGGCCGACACGCTCCGCGAACTGGTGCCGGGTGCCGGGCACCTCGTCCACATGCCGTCACACATCTACTGGCGCGTGGGTCGCTATGCCGACGCATCCGAAGCCAATGTCACGGCGGCCGCGGTGGACGAAGCCTACATTGCTGCCTGTAACGCCCAGGGCTTCTATCCGGCCGCCTATTACCCTCACAACATTCACTTCTTGTGGGCAGCCTCGAGCATGGAGGGTCGCAGCGCGGTGGCCCTCGAGGCCGCCCGCAAGGTCGAGGCGAATGTCCGGCTCGAGATGATCGCGGAATTCCCTGGCGTCGAGTTCTTCAAGACGGTACCGCTGCTGGCCCTGACGCAGTTCGGCCTGTGGGACGACATCCTCGCGGAGCCCCAGCCGCCGGCACATCTCGAGTACTCGAATGCCATCTGGCACTACGCGCGGGCCACGGCCTATGCGCGCAAGGGTGACGTGACCGCCGCGAAGGCAGAACACGCGAAACTGGTACCGCTGCGCGAGGCCACGGACGTCACCTTTCTCGACTCGATTCAGTATCCGGCGACGATGCTGCTCACGATCGCCGATGCTCTGGCACAAGGCGAGATCGCGATGGTCCAGGCACGCCATGACGAGGCGATCGCTCATTTCACGCTCGCCGTGGAGACCCAGGACGCGCTGCCGTACACCGAACCGCCCTTCTGGTACTACCCGACCCGTCACACACTCGGAAAAGCGCTGCTGACGGCAGGCGACGCGGTAGCCGCCGAGGAGGTGTACCGCGCCGATCTGGTGAGATACCCGCGGAACGGCTGGGCTCTGTACGGCCTAATCCAGTCGCTCGACGCGCAGGACAAGGACGCGACCGAGATTCAGGAGCGCTTCGACAGGATCTGGGCGCAGGCGGACGTCACGCTGACGGCATCACGCTTCTGATGCGTACGGAGGGCGCCGGGTCATTCCGTCTGTCATGCCGTCGGTCATTCCGTGCGCATTCCGTGATCATTAGCCTTCGCCCTACGTACTTGCCTAGCACTGGGCGACGTAGGCGATGTCGCCGATGCGGTGCAGTTCACGTGGTTCCACGAGGGCCCGAAGGCGCTCCTCGGTGAAATGCTCCGATGTGAACCCGCCGGACGCGACGAGTCGCTCGTCCGTCGTGGCGAGCACATCATGCCCCATGTTGGCGTACCACTCGCTCCGTGCCGGCACGGAGGTCGAAGCATAGACCGTGACGACCCGGGAGCCGGCTCGAGGCGACAGTCGCTTCATCTCCTCGAACACCGCCGACTTGTCGCTCATCGTGCCCAAGGTGTTCGTCAGGCACACCGCCATATCGAACATCGTCTTCATCGGAACCGCCGTCGCATCCGCGACGACGAAGTGCAGATGCGGAGCGTGAGCCAGCCTGGCTGCCTCGGCGATATAGGTGGCCTCGTAGTCGATGCCGATTCCCAGCGAGATGTGGTCGGTATTGGCCATCAGGTGGCGGCCCATGCCGCACCCGATGTCGACGACCCGACCTCCTGACGGCACGAGTCGACGCAGCAGCCAAGCCTCTTCGTCAAGGAACCTACGAATCGCCGGGGGCTGGGTGGCTGGATCGAGGGCCTTGGTCAGCAAGCCCTGGGCGTAGGCTTCGTCATTGTTCACCGGCAGCTCCACATGCTTCGATGGCGGCGCCGCGCGCCATGATTCGTGGGCGCCCGGATCTTCAGCTTCGTATCGGTGGCGCGATAGGAGGATTATATCGTGGCGAGAGATACCCGACGGGCTAGACTGAAGCCCATGCCGCCCTACGCACGGAGGCTTCCGCTCACCTCGAACCGCCAGTGATCCTCTCGCCGCAACGCGTGTTCGTCGTCCTGTTGACGCCGTACGTCGTATGGTTGACCGCGGGGTACGAATACCACTTCCTCGACGGCGTCAACCTCGCGCTGCACGAGGGAGGGCATCTGATCTTCAGCCCACTCGGGCAGACGCTCCAGGTACTCGGCGGCACGATCGGGCAACTGTTTTTCCCGTGTGCCTGTGTCGTGCACTTCGCTCGTCGAGGCAAGCCCTTCGACACAGCGATCTGTAGCATCTGGTTCGGGGAGAGCCTGATGTACACGGCGACGTATCTGGGCGATGCCCAGCGGCAGGCACTGCCGCTGGTGGGCGGACATCTGCACGACTGGCATTTCCTGCTATCTCGAGCCGGACTGCTGGCGCAGAGCGATCCGCTGGGTCGTGCGCTCCAGGTGATCGGGAGCCTGGCGGTGCTCGCCGCGTGGGGATGGGCCGCCCGCCAGGCCTTCAGGGGCAGGGCGCCTTCCGTATGACTGATGCCCTGCCAGGTTGCTGCAAACGGGGCGCTCAGTAGATCCGGTTGAGGATCACCTCTCCGTCGCTGACCACCACCATGGGCTCGTAGAGCGTCGAGAAATCGGTGACAGGATCGCGGTCGACCACGAGGAGATCCGCCTCGAGCCCGACCTGGATGGTCCCGGTACGGTCCTCGATTCCCGCGAGACGGGCGGCATCCCAGGTTGCGGCTGCAATGGCGTCCATCGGCGTGAATCCGCACGCCAGCATCTCCTCCATGTCGTGCTGCAACCAGATGCTTGCACCAGCCGCAGCATAGCCTCCGTCGGTGGCGGCCACGATCGGGATGCCAAGCAGCTTCGCTCTCCGGACGACGCTCCGGACAGCCGTCTGCATGTGGCGCGTCCTCACCCGCAGAGCGGTCTCGTCCGCCGTATCGCCGGCCGGATCGCCCAGCGGGCTCATGACCGCGAGCGTCGGGACGAGAAACGTGCCCTGCGACTTCATCAGCTGCAGCGTCGCCTCATTGGCGTACGTGCCGTGTGCCACGCTTCGCACACCCGCCCGGACCGCCGCCGCGGCGCCCGACTCGGCGTGCGCGTGCGCCTCGACGAACTTGCCATCCTTCCTCGCCTCGGCGACGGCCGCCCGGATCTCCTCGTGCGTCAGCTCGGGCCGGCGGGGGTCCGTCGAGGCGAGCCCGGCGCGCTCGCTCGCGCCCACCTTGATCTGATCGACGCCTCGGTCGAGCAGCGCTCGAACGACCGAGGCGATCGTCGCTGCGCCCCGCAACTCGGTGCCCGCGAACTCACCGAACTGGGGGAACGTGACGAAGAACGCCATGCCCGGCTTCGGCCTGACGATGTCCCCGGACACCAGGAGTTCTGCGCCACGGACATGTCCGTTCCCGATCAGCTCGCGCGTGCCGAGCGCCTGCAAATTCCTGTCGCCCATGACGCGGATCGTCGTCACACCCGAATGCAACGCCCTCTCGGCCGCGTCCGGGGACAGGGCGTGCGCGTGGCCGTCAATGAGACCTGGCAGCAGGTAGCGTCCTCCGAGATCGATCACTTCACCGGAGGCAGTAAACGACGACCCACTCGCCGCGATCTCGGCGATCCGTCCGTTCCGCACGACGACCGTCACGTCCGGCACCTCGGCGGCGCCCGTGCCGTCGATCAGCGTGGCATGCGTCAGGGTCAGGTTCTGGCCGAACGCCGGCAGGGGCGCGACGCACACCAACGACGCCACGAGGACAGTGCTGACAGTGCTGACGGTGAGGACCGTGCCGAGGGTGCGCATGCGCGAGAAGCTCACCGACGGCCATCGGTTGTTGACTGGGCTCTCCATGCCGAGAGCCTATCCGGGCGCCAGGTCTCCTGTCCATGGCGCGCTGACTCGAACCGTCAGCGCCACGTGGTGGCACGGAGGCTGGAGAGCAGCAGGAAATCAAACGCCTCGTGCGACAATACCGCCATGCGCGTGAAGATGCCCCGGCGACCGAGAGTTCTCCGATGAAGTGCGACCTGTTCGTTTCGCTGGGCGTGCTCGTGACGTCGCTCATCGCGCCGCCCCTGCATGCAGGACAGGCTGAGAGCGGACCAGTGCTGACGCGAGCCCAGCAGGAGACGTTCCTCCGGTCCGCCGAGATCGAGAACCTCAGGTCCATTCCCGCTGGTACCACCGCTCCACAGCGTGCAACCCTGTTCGACGGGACGGTCTCGCACGATGCTCAGGTGCAGTGCGTCGACATCTTCAAACGCGAATTCAAGACGGCACGAGGCACCGAGCTCAACTTCCGCGACAGTTACAGATTCAACATCGCCGCGTATCTGCTCGACAAGCATCTCGACCTGAACATGGTGCCGGTCTCCGTAGAGCGCCAGGTTCGCGGGGAATCCTGCGCGGTGACCTGGTGGGTCGACGATGTCGCGATGGATGAGCGGGCACGACTGGCGGACGGTCTGCGGGCGCCGAACCCGGCGACCTGGGCGTTCCAGATGTACAAGGTGCGGGTGTTCGATCAGCTAATCGACAACACCGACCGCAATACCGGCAACCTGCTGATCACCGACGATTGGCGGATCTGGATGATCGACCACACGCGCGCGTTTCGCACGTACCACACGCTCCGGACACCGGGGGACATGGTGGCGTGCGACCGACGCCTGCTCGCGAACCTCCGCAAGGTCGACGAGTCCACCCTCAACGATGTACTGACCGACCACCTGGCACCCCTCGAAATTCAGAGCCTGGCCGCTCGCGCCAGCCTCATCGTCGGCCACTTCGACGCGATGATCGCGGAGAAGGGTGGCGCAGCGGTTCTGTACGGCGTCGTACCCCCTGCAAGCAGATAAAGGCAGTTCCGTGCAATCGTGCTCGCCGAGCCCCGCTCGGTGCTGTCGGGAATGCCCTGCCGGCCCGATAAGCCACGCGTATGCAAGTACCTGCAGCCCGTACGCTGTTCACACTCGTGGTGGCCTTCGCGGTGTTGAGCGGACGTCCATCGGCGTCGTCCAAGGAGACGCCGCCCGAGAGCGCCGGGAACCCCGGACGCATCATCGGCACCGTCGGGCTCACCTCGTCGGTTGCGAGGCCACCGGCTGTGGCCGACTACGTCTCACGCCGTGTCGGCGTGCGCCCGACTGCGGCAGGTCCCGAGATCCGAAACGTCGTTGTCTACGTTGACGGCGCCACGCCTCCGGCGGAGTTGCCGACGGAGCGAGCCGCCATTCGCCAGATCGCCGAGACGTTCGTCCCGAGGGTGGTGACCGTGACTCGCGGATCGACCGTCGACTTTCCCAACGACGACCCGTTCTTCCATAGCGTCTTCTCGCTCTCGCACGCGGCACGCTTCAACCTCGGGCGTTACGCGCACGGCGATAGCCGCAGTCGCACGTTCGATGAGACGGGCATCGTGAAGCTCTTCTGCGACCTGCACTCGTACATGAACGCCATCGTCCTCGTTTTCGACCATCCGTATTTCGCGACACCCGACGACAACGGCCGGTTCGTCATCGAGGGCGTACCCGCAGGCACGTATCGCCTCGTGGCGTGGCACGAGCGGGTCGGCGCCTCCAGGAGGCCGATCGTGGTCGAGTCGGGCGTCGAGTCTCGAGTCGAATTCTCACTACCACTGCTGGATCAATGAGTCATAGCAGTTCACCGCCACGCTTGCTCGTCCGCACCTTCGCCGCGACGTTCCTGACGTCGGCCGTCGTGTTGGGTATCGTGTTCGTCGTCTCGACGCTCGCGGTCGAGCGGTCGGTGCATCGCAGCGTGGCGCAGACGCTGACGGCGGTCCATCAGGTGTTCTCTGCGAACGAGGACAGACGAACTGCCGAGCAACTGGCCGCGGTGAGTGCGTTGGCGGAGCGGCCGACGCTCAAAGCCGCCCTCGACACGTATCAGTCCGAACTGTCATGGGGCCGTCCCTCGCCGGACCTGCTGGCCACGATCCAGCGCGAAACCGATCGGCTCGCATCCCGGGTCGACGCCGAGCTCGTCGTCGTCCTCGATCCGCAGGGAACGACGCTCGGCAGCAGCGGAGCGTTGAGCGGACGATTGATGCCGGAGGGCTTCGCGCCATCATCGGGCACCAAGCTGAGAGGTGGCGCCCGATTGCTGCGTACCATAGACGGTATCGCGAACGTTCTGCTGGTGCCTCTCGAGGTCAATGCCGCACAGATCGGCTGGCTCGTGGTGGGAGAACACCTGGAGCGGGCATTCGCCGATCGATTAGCCGAACTTGCGGGGAGCCGAATCGCAGTGATCGCCGGCGCGGATCTCTGGGCCAGCACGCTGCCCCCATCGGCCGAGGTGGCGCTTCGGCATGCATGGTCGAACACGCCGCCTGAGGAGGGCGCCGTGGCGCTCGACGGCGAGTCGTGGGCCTACCGGAGGATTCTGGACGCCGGCGACGCCGCCGTATATGTCTTCGGATCCATCGACGCACTCACCGCTCAGGATACACGCGAGGCGCGGGCCTCCTTGATGCGCCTGGCGGCGCTGGCGCTCCTGCTCTCGGCCGGCGCGAGCACCTGGCTGGCTCGGTCGATATCTCGCCCCATCAACGAGCTCTCGAGCGCCGTGCAGTCGATGACGGCCGACCGCAATCTCGCGACGCGGCTGAAGGCGACCGGCTCGAGTCGAGAGCTCGACGGCTTCTCGAACTCGTTCAACCATCTCATGGAGGCACTCGCGGCGTCCGAGTCCGAGACGCGGTCCACAACCGTCTCGGCCATCCGAGGGCTCGCGGCCGCGCTCGACGCGCGAGACCCCTACACGGCCGGCCACTCCGACCGTGTCAGTCTGCTATCTGTCGGCATGGCTCGCCGGCTCGCACTCAGCGCCTCGGACATCGAGATCCTCCGTGTGGGCGCACTTCTGCACGACATCGGCAAAATCGGCGTGCCGGACGCAGTGCTGCAGAAACCGGGATCGCTGACTGACGAGGAATTCGCGATCATCAAGACCCACCCCACACTCGGCGCGCGGATTCTCCGCACCATTTCCTTCCTCGCCAACCACGTGCCCATCGTCGAGCTGCATCACGAGCGGCCGGATGGTCGCGGTTATCCGCACGGACTGAGCGGCACTGAGATCCCTGTGTTCGCGAGCATCGTGCACGTCGCGGACGCCTACGATGCGATGACGACCGACCGCGCATACCGCGACGCCCGGTCCGCATCCGAGGCGGTGGCGGAGCTCTGGCGGTGCGCCGGATCCGACTTCGACGTCGACGCCGTCCGCGCGCTCGTAGCCGTCCTCACCGAGGTTCGCCTACCGGAGGGTCCGACGCCGACGATGCAACTGAGGCTCGTCGCGTCGGGGGCGACGTCCAGTGACGCTGGCCAGAGAGAGGAGAGAGCGGGATGACGCGCCGACTGTCAATGACTCTGCTGGTCGTGTTCTCGCTCGCGACGGTTTCACAGGCGTTCGGTCAGTCGCGACCCCCAGCGTGGCGATTCGGCGCCGACAGCCAGATCGGGATGACCAGCCGAGGGGTCGACCCGAGCGCGACAGGCCTGGTGATCGATTCGTTCCTTGCCGCCCAGTGGGGCGACGATCTTCATCTCGTCGCCCGCCCGGTTTCCAGAGGCCGCGTGGACGGGAGCTGGCATCACGACTTCTATCAGCTGGGCCTCCGTTTTCATCCGCGGCAGAGCGTGCCGGTGAGGATCGAGGCGGGATACGGGCTCCCCGTCGTCGGGCTCGGCCTGCTGCGCAGCCGGCCAACGGAGCGCGACTTGTCGTCGCTGCACCCACAGTACTTCACGCCGCTGCCGCGCTTCGAGGCGGGACTTCCGCCTCTCTGGTCCGTCACTCCGTCGTATCCGCTCGTGGCGATTGTGTCGATCGGGTCGCCTCGCTGGGACGTGAGGGCGGGCGTCGCCGACGGCTCGCCGACGCGCATCCGAGGTGTCATCCGCGAGAATCCGCCGCGCGCGCCCCAGCTCGTCGCCGGTGCGGGTGTGACGCCGACGACGGGGATGAGAATCGGCCTGACGCTGGTTCGAGGCGACTATCTGACCGCCCCTGAAAACCCGGACGCCACCGGTCGGGGCCGCACCGCCACGGTGTCCGGTGCCGAACTCGAGTATGAGTTCGGTTACACGACCATCCTCGCGGAGTGGATACGCGACGTGTTCGAGACGCCGACCGGGCGGGCCGTCGCATCGAGCGGATTCGTGCGAGTGACGCACGCGCTCACTCCGCGCTGGCGCCTCGCTGGACGCTACGACGTCTCCACGCCGCCGAGCGAGTCCCGCGAACTGTCGTCCCGGGTCCGGTCGCTCCGCTCACTCGAAGGACTGGTGGCATATCGGATCGGACGCGACCTCGTCCTCCGCGGGTTCGTGACCGCCGACCGGTCGTTCTTCGCCCCGTCGTGGTCGCCGCGTGCGGGCCTCTCGCTCGCGATCGGGCATCGTTGGCGCTAATGGCGCGTACTCGCTGAACGCTGGCCACTAGTCCCCTGCAGACCGCACGGCTGTCACACTGGCGTTTCCACACCAGGCTCCGGCGGGTCACCATCCTCATCTTCCTCGCGCCGCACCGACTCCTCGAGAATCGTCTCGACAGCCCGGCCGGCAGATGGCTGGTAGAACGCCTGGGCGAACAGGCCCGCTCCGCCGAATCCGCTGGCCGATCCTCGCCGACCACGCAGGGGCAACCGTCCTCCCGAACCGATCCACCGCAGAATCGTCCATCCAGCCCACAGCGCGACACCGAGCGCGAACCAGAAGAATGGGTTCAGCAGTGCCTCCATCGTCACCTCCCGTCTGCCCGGTGACGAACAGAGAACGGAGAACGCCGGACCGAGAACATCATCCTAGGCCTCAGCGTCCGGATACACCGCGCAGCGCAGGAGTTCCGACGCTTCCTTCGCACGGTCATCGGGCACGCACAGTCCGGCGCCGCCGGGGGTTCTTCCCATGTGCCCCGGGCCGAACACACCGATATCCTGGCTCTGAATGAAGAACGGGATGTTGTACTGATCAAGCGCGTGGCCGACGGTCTCGGCCTCGAGCCGCGAGTCGAAACGAGCGATCTCCACGAACTCCATCGATTCGCCTCCATGGTCCGCTCTGCGCGGCGGTTATGCCGCGTGCACAGTGGTGAAACTACATCGGCGCATCATCTCCGGCCCTTGGATTTCGATGCCCGGACAACGCCGAAGGATCCTCGGCGCCAGACGACATCGACCTGGAAGCCAGCCGCCGTCAGCATACTCAGTTCCTGATCCAGCGGAAAGTACCTGTCTTCCTTGGCCCACGCAGCCAGGTATCCCTCGACTTCATTCTGCGAATACGTTCGCTCCATGTGGCGAAGCCAGTGCTGCCGGCCGAGGCGGCGCATGACAGGATTCGCCGGCGGCATCTCGTCGGCCAACACGAGAGCCCCACCCGGACGGAGGGCCTCGAAGCAACGCCGGTACAGCGCGGCTTTTGCGGTGCGCGTCTTCACGTGGTGCAGCGACAGCGCCGCGGTGAAGTAGTCGGTGGTTGGGAGCGCCCCTCGAGAGAAGCTCCGCTGCTCGAGCAGTACCGTCGGCTGACCTCGCAAGCGACGCGCCGCAACGGCCAACATTTCGGCGTCCGTGTCGAGCCCCAGGATTCTCGCCGCCGGGACCTCGTCGAGACATCGGGCCGCCAGCGCACCGGTCCCGATCCCGAGGTCCACGATTCTCGGCGACTGGCTCGACGGCGTGAGTGCCGCCGCCCCAACCGACAGCATCTCCTCGTAGCACGGAATGAACGTGCGGATCCGCCGGTCGTACTCGGCGACACGGATACCGAGATGGGAGGCAACGGACATGACTCAGAGTTAATAATAGCTCTCGCCAGGACTCTTTGTCCGCGCTTTCACGGAGAAACCCCCAGTGCGGGTGATATTGGTGCCGTGCAGCTCAGCAACGCGACCGATGGCTCCGGGGACGTGGTCCTTCACGATGTCGACCATGGTGAATGGGGAATCATGGTGCTGCATGGAGAATGGAGAATGCCGAATGCCGAATGCTGAATGCCGAATGCTGACGAATCAGTCATTCGTCGCGGGACAACACCGCGATGAGACCGACGACAGGTTCGCCGTACTCGTACCTTAGGATGGCTTCCTCCAGGCACGCCACCCTGAATCCGGCATCCATCGCGGCTTCGCGAACGTGATCAGGATGATGCTGGTAGCGTCCTGAGTCAGTAATCCGAAACTGAGGGGTTTCCGACCGTTCGACCGTGAAGGCCACCCATCCCCTGGACGCGAGGCGGTGCCGCGCGGGCACGAGAACCTGCCGGAGGTCACCAAAGTAGATCAAGGTGTCGCACGCGGCGATCAGATCGAAGGGCGCCAGATCGTCACGCGTCAGCCAGGTCGTCACCTCGGCCACGTCCAGCTCGTCGTAGAGCGTCGTCGCGCGGGCTTCTGCAATCATGTCGGGCGAGAGATCCACGCCGACGAGTCGGCGTGCGCGGTCGCGCAGCACGCGGCCCGAGAGTCCTGTCCCGCAGCCGAGGTCGGCGACCGCGAGACCGGTGCTCGACCCGACGAGACCGTCCAGTGCCGCCCCCAGCTGCACGGGAGCTTGATAATCCAGCTCGCCACACATGTTGTCTTCGTAGAACTTCGCGAAGCGTTCATACAGCTGCTGAATGCATCGATCCGGGGCGCGGGTCGGCGCTTCGTCGTTGCGAAGCGAGACAAGGATGTGTCCGATCTCCGCGTCCGTCGGATGGAACTCGAGGTAGCGCTCGTAGGCCTCACGGGCATCCTGACGCCGACCGACGATGTCCGCCAGTTCACCGAGGGCGCGCCACAGACCCGGCTCGAGCGGCGCAAGCTGGGCCGCCTGCCACTGGCACACGAACGCCGCGAGTACCGAGCCCTCGTCTCGCAGCTCACACGCGCGCTCTGCTAGTGCGCGGGCCGTCCAGTCTGGTTCCGGGCTGATCCCATCGCTCAGGAGCCCGGTATCGAAGGCGCTCGCAATCCAGCTTCGGCAGGCCTCCGCTCCGCCCTCGCCAAGCAACGGGGCGACCTCGGCGCAGACCTCCTGGGTATTCCTGGTGCCGTCGCAACACTCGGTAATCAGCGAGGCGCTCGCGTTCAACCGGTGAAGCCTCTCCGTCTCGGCGTCGTACGCGAGGTAGCCATCGTCGCCTGGAGCCAGGAGCACGGATGCACTCAGTGTGATGCCAGCCATCGCTCGCTCGGAATGCGGGGAAGGCCAGGCCTTCCCCGCATTGAATCGTACCGGGATCTTCGGAGAGCGAATTACGTGACTCAGGCCACCGCCGCCTGCTGATAGTAGCGCGCTTCGTACTCTGCCGGCGGCACGTACCCGATCGGTTCGAGCAGCCGCTTCGTGTTGAACCAATCGCCCCACGCGAGCGTGGCGAATTCCACCGCTTCAAGACTCCGCCACGGGCCGCGTCGCCGAATCACCTCCGTCTTGAACAACCCGATCACCGTCTCGGCGAGGGCGTTGTCATACGAATCGCCCCGGCTGCCGACGGACGGCTCGATGCCCGCTTCGGCCAGGCGCTCGGTGTAACGAATCGAGAGGTATTGCGTGCCTCGATCGCTGTGGTGTACGAGGTCGCCCGTCTCGGCGTGGCTACGATCGTGGATCGCCTGCTCGAGCGCATCGAGCGCCAGGTCGGTACGCAACGACGCGGACGCGCGCCAGCCGACAATCCGTCGGGCGAACACGTCGATCACGAACGCCACATAGACAAAGCCGCGCCACGTGGCCACGTACGTAAAGTCGGAGACCCAGAGTTGATTCGGCCGCGTCGCGGTGAAGTCTCGCTCGACGAGATCGCGCGGCCGATCCGTGGCCGCGTGCCCGTGCGTGGTCGTCACCCACGCGCGGCCCCGCACAGCGCCGGCCAGCCCCATCTCGCGCATCAGTCGGTGCACCGTACAGCGCGCGACACGGACCCCTTCCCGACGGAGCTGCCGCCAGACCTTCCGCGGACCATACACCTGAAAGTTCTCGTCCCACACGCGCTGGATGGCGGGCCGCAGCTCGTCGTCCCGGTGGGCCCGGGCGCAACGACGCGTGGGATCCGCGGCCCGGGCCTTGTGCCGGAAGTACGTCGACGGGGCGATCGGCACCGTGGCGCAGATCGACTCGACCCCATAGACATCGCGATGGTCGTCGATGAAGCCGACCATCATCTCGCTCGGCGGTCGAGCTCCGCCTGGGCAAAATACGCGGACGCCTTGCGCAAGATCTCATTCACCCGCTTCAGTTCGCGATTCTCGCGCTCCAGCTCCTTGAGCCGGTGCCGCTCGTCCGTCGTCAGCCCGGCGCGCTGCCCCGCATCCCGCTCCGCCTGCCGCACCCATGTGCGCAGCGTCTCCGCCGTGCACCCCAGCTTGCTCGCGATCGACCCGATCGCGGCCCACTGCGACGCGTACTCGGCTTCGTGCTGCCGGACCATGCGAACGGCCCGCTCTCGTACCTCGGGGGCATACCGACTTGCTCGTGCCATGGAACCCATCCTCTCAAGGAATAGGCCCTCCGACAAAGCCGGTACGGTTCAGTGGTGAGAGGTGCCCCCTCGCCCACCGACCGGTGTCACGGTCCCGCGTACACCAGTAAGCCCCCGAAGGCGATGACCGCGGTTGCCGACACACGTATCAGCTCTGGACGTCCGAGCCACCACTCGATGAACGCATCCAGACGGACTCGCCCCAGGATGAGGATGGCTATCGCGGCGACGATCGAGATCGCACCGACGACGCGAATCACCTGCGGCGCGCGGCAGTCTGGGGCAACCGCGAGAAACATCGCGCCCAGCACGAGGCGGATGACGACGGCGAGCACGGACACGATGATGGCCATCGCCTATCCTTCTTCGCGCTGCATCCAACCGACGGCACTGAATGCGGGATGTCGATGTTGAATGTCGAATGGGGAATCGGGAGTCCGTTCAGAAGACGCTGTCGAAGGAGCCCCGCCAGAACAGCAAACCGAACACGACGATGGCGGCCAACCAACCAAGGGCTTGAAGGCGTCTCGGCCCGAGTGCTCCGAATCTCATGGCTCCTCCTTGGTGCGAACGGTAGCACGCTGTGACCTTCTTGACCACGGCTGCTGGGCATCGCCTGCGAGCCGATGACGACGAGGCGGGCGTCGGGGCCGCTTCGGACGCCCTGATGGCAGCTTCCATCCGCCGCAACCACTGTCGCTGATCTTCTTGTTCGGTTTCGCTCCGGCCATCGTTGTCATGAGTGGGGCACGACACGAGGTCGTGTTATCACTCACGGCGAAGGAGCCTGGCATGCACATCACGGAGAAGCAGATCAATGGCGTCGTCGTCCTCGTGCTCAAGGGCCGACTCACGGCCGGCGGATCGGACCTGGCACTGCGAGACCGACTCGCAACACTCGCGCAGATCGGGAACCGGAACATCCTCCTCAATCTTGGGGGTGTGTCGTACCTGGATAGCGCGGGACTGAGCGCACTCATCGGGGGCCTGACGTCGCTGCGGGCCGTCGGCGGCAAGCTCCGACTCCTCAACCTGACCAGACGGATTCACGACTTGATCGTGATCTGCAAGCTCGTAGACGAGTTCGAGTGCTTCGATGTCGAGGCTCACGCGATCGGCAGCTTCAAGGAGCGATGGGTGGCCTGACGGGTCACCAGGAAGGGGGAGGAATCATGCGGATCCACCGACACTTTGCCGGTAGAACAACGGTGCTGGAGTTGAGCGGGACGCTGGTCGTCGAGCCGTCCGCGGACACCGAGACGGCTCTTCGGACGAGCATCGACGAGGTGCTGGGATTCGGCTGCCGAGAGGTCGTCCTGGATCTGAGCCGCGTCGATTCGATGGATGCCATGGGCCTGGGAGAGATCGTCCGGGCCTTCAACGCGGTGCGCGGTCGGGGCGGGAACCTCAGGCTCTCGAGCCCGAGCCCGAGGGTCGACCGGCTGCTGTCGATCACGAAGCTGCGCTCGGTCATCGACGTGGTCCCCGCCTCGCATGCGGCGTCGGCGGCTCACCTCGAGACCGACGCGTACCATCCGGACCCGGCCTGCACCTCGGGTCCCGGGCGTCCCGAGGTTGCTCTGGCCTGAACCCGTCTGACTCACCGCCGCGCGGGGCGAACTCGCGCGACCGATGGATCGCGCTGGGGACCCTTCGGAAACCGACGGGAAAGGAGTATAGTGACGCCACCTTCGCAACTCGGGCTTCCAGGCTCTGCCTGTGAACGACAAAGGCAACGGCGACGCCACGGTCGAACTGCTTCGGCTTGCTCGGGGCGGCGACGGGGACGCGCTCGACGCGCTGTTCCGCCGCTGTCTGCCTCCGTTGCAGCGCTGGGCGCGAGGTCGACTTCCGGCCTACGCCCGGGCGCTGATGAACACCGACGATCTCGTCCAGGAGACCGTCTACCACACGTTGAAACGACTCGACTCGTTCGAGCCCCAGCACCAGGGCGCGTTGCTGGCCTATCTGCGCCAGTCGGTCGTCAACCGGATTCGCGACGAGGTCCGAGTGTCGGTGCGTCGACCGGCACCGAAGGAGCTGCGCGATAGCCATGCCGATCGGGCGGCGTCACCGCTCGAGGAGACCATCGGACAGGAGGCGCTGGAACGGTATGAAGCGGCGCTCCGCCGGCTGCGTCCCGAGGAACGCGAGGCGATCGTGGCGCGGGTCGAGCTGCAGCAGAGCTATGCCGAGGTCGCCGCCTCGCTCGGTAAGTCGAGCCCAGACGCCGCTCGGATGACGGTCGCGCGAGCGCTCGTCCGCGTAGCCGAGGAGATGGCACATGCCCGGTGACCTGCAGGCCCTGCTCGATCTGGCCGCGGACGTGGCGGATGGGGCCGAGGTCGACTGGGTCGCCGCGCAGAGAAGACTCGAGGAATCAGGACAGGGTGGGCTCGTCAAACAGCTGCGGGTTCTCTCGGACGTCGCCGTGCTCCAGCGAAGCAATGACGACGAAGATGCCGCGCCGCTCGCGTCCGCCTCGACCACCCGGGCCCGTGACCCGGAGCCCGATCCCTCGACGATGGGGACTGCCCGACTCGGGGATCGCTGGGGCGAGCTGATTCTGCTCGAGGAGATCGGCAGTGGATCGTTTGGCACGGTCTACAAGGCCCACGATCGCAACCTCGATCGCACGGTGGCGCTGAAGCTTCTCCGACCCAAGTCGTCGACGGACGGCGAGCTCGACTCGCGCGTGCTGCGCGAGGGGCGCACGCTCGCGCGCGTGCGGCATCCGAACGTCGTGACGGTGCACGGCGCCAGCACGTCCAACGATCGGGTCGGCCTCTGGATGGAGTTCGTACGCGGCGAGACGCTACGCAAGGCGATCCGCCACGGCAGGACTCTGAGCGCCGAGGAGGCGTCGGCCATTGGTATCAAGCTCTGTCAGGCGCTTGCTGCGGTGCATGCGGCCGACCTGGTCCACGCCGACATCAAGGCGCAGAACGTCATGCGCGAGGCGGGCGGTCGCATCGTCCTGATGGACTTCGGCGCGGTCCAGCCGAAGGCCATCGCCGACGCGGCCGCCGACGGCGTAGCCGGCACACCGCTGTACATGGCGCCGGAGCTGTTCGAGCGGGCAGCCCCAAGCGTCGCGAGCGACATCTACGCCCTCGGCGTGTTGCTGTTCCATCTCGTGACGAACCGGTTCCCGGTCGAGGCGTCGACGAAGGCCGGGCTCGTACTGGCGCACGCGCAGCGAGAGCGTCAACTTCTCCGTGACGTCCGGCCCGATTTACCGGAGGATTTCGTCCAGGTCGTGGAGAAGGCCTCCACTCCGGAGCCCGGCGCCCGGTTTCAGAGCGCCGGGTCGATGGAGCGCGCGCTCGCAGCAGTAGTCTCCCCCACCGCCGCGCAAGTTGGCACGAGTGACGGCCGCTCCGAGACGCCGGCGTGGATCCGGCGAAGCGTGATCGCCGCCAGCGGAGTACTCAGCCTGGTATTCCTCGGCTACATCTCCTCGGCTGCCTTCAACGTGTTCCTGCGAATTCCTCCCCAGTTCACGTCCGCAAACCCGGCCAACTATCTCGTTTCGGGATATCAGGCCATGTTCCCGATCGTCATCTATTGGATCTCGTGGCTCATCGTGAGCCTGGGCCTCGTGGGTCTCTGGTGGCTCGGCGCACAGAGCGTTGAACTGCTCGGTCCGAACCCGGAAGCCCATCTCCCCATCGCCTGGAGGAAGTTCTACAGCCGAGTCGAAAGCGCTGGTCGGAACCCCTCCGCTCGAGCGGCGGTCAGCCTGTTGCTCGCCGTCTTGGGCTGGCTCGGTCTCACGTGGTACTTCAGCGAGATTTTCGGTGTGCTGGGGCGCCTGGCAGACCAGCAACCTGGTCAGATCGTCGACGTCACCGTGCTCTCGCCGGCGTCGGACGCACTGCATCGTGTCCACGCCCTGGCCTACTCCGTGCTGAGCTTTCTCATCGCGCTCGCACTGTGGTTCTTGCCGAGCCCTGGTACCCACGATCGGGCCTCCCGATCGGTACGAGCGATGAAGGGTGTCATGGCCATCGTGTTCGGCGTGACGTTGATCACCGCCGTGCTGCCCTACCGGCTGCTCTGGAAGAACGAGGCGGAGCGCGTCAGCTTCGACGACCGGCGCGCCTACGTCCTCGGCCAGACCGACGCGGAGCTATTGATCTACGTTCCTGACTCGACCACCAACACCCACGTCATCGTGGATCGCGATGACACCCGAATCGAACGAAGTACGGACAGGTTCATGGAAAGCGTATTCACTATCGAATGAATCGTCGTAGGCAACCGGATCCAGGAGGTCTCGATGCGATCGAAGCGGAGATGGATCGTCGGACTCGCCGTCGTCTTCGTCCTCGCTGTCCCACGAGAGAGCGACGCGTGGTTCAACTGGATTCACGAGATGAGTGGACCTGGACCGTTCAAGGGGGTATTCGTGGGGTGCCGGTCCGAGCTGGGAGCGAAGAACGCCGATGATACTAAGAAAGACTTCAGGCTCTGTGACGCTGGCGTTTTTACCGGCGTTGGCCTCTTCCAGGATCAGACCGCCGTCCCGGTCAAAAAACCGGCTTGGTTCCTCAGGCTCGAGTATGGGATTCGCTGGGGCAATCGTGAAGTGCCTGACGAGCGTACGAGAGTGATATGGAACGCGTTCGAAGGGCTCGTCGAGCGCGAGTGGTCCGTAACGTCGAATACCCGCTGGTATTCGGGCTGGGGGGGACAGTGAACCTGTTCAGTGGACAAGGCTTCGAACCCTTCGTCAGGGTCGGAGCGCGGGCGATCGTGGTGGCCTTCAAGCAGGACAAGGCGCTGCCCTGGGATATTGGTTTGGACGCCGGTCTCGACGTCCGGTACCTACACGTCACACCGGCGAAGTTCGGGATGCCACCTGGTTCCTTCCAGGGAGGGCACGAGGTCGTGCCAGGGTTTTTCGTCGCCGTGTTCAAGACACGAGCGGCGAGCCCGCCCGCCGCCGCCCAGTAACGTCAACGACCGTGCCGATCGGTTCGTGACATAATCCTAGCAACCTCATCGATTCGCGCCAGAGGCGTTCGGCTGCTTTTGGCGCGGGTCGACATCGACGTCATTCATTCAATCATTCAATCAGGCGGAGCGCGCTCTTCAGCGAAGGACAGAAGGAAGTCGATGATCGACAAAGTCAAACAGCTCATAGCGGTTGCATCAGGTAAGGGTGGCGTGGGCAAGTCGACCGTGGCGTCGAATCTGGCTGTGGTCCTGGCCGAATCGGGCGCGAAGGTCGGTCTGCTGGACGGCGACATCTACGGTCCGTCCGTGCCGACCATGTTTGCTGCCAAGGACGCCAAGCCTGAAATGGGATCCACCCAGCAGTCGTTCCGGCCGATCGAGGCGTTGGGGCTCAAGCTGATGTCGATGGGATTCATGGTCCCTCAGGACGAAGCGGCCATCCTGCGAGGGCCGATGGTGCACAGCTACCTGAAGGCCATGCTGGACCAGTGCGATTGGGGCGAGCTGGACTACCTGGTGATCGATCTGCCGCCCGGCACGGGTGACGCCCAGTTGACGCTGTGTCAGCAGACGCCCCTGAGCGGTGGCGTCGTGGTCACCACGCCGCAGGACGTCAGCCTGATCGACGCCCGCAAGGGCCTGAAGATGTTTCAACAGCTGAACGTCCCGGTGCTCGGCCTGATCGAGAACATGAGCTTCTTCGAGTGCCCCAACTGCCAGCATCGGACGGAAGTGTTCCGTCACGGTGGCGGCAAGAGCACTGCCGAGCAGCTGAACGTACCGTTCCTGGGCCACGTCCCGCTGGACCCGGCGGTCGTGCTGGGTGGCGACGAGGGCCTGCCGGTGGTCAAGCGGGACCCGGACTCGCCGGCTGCGAAAGCCCTGGTGGAGGTGGCGCACAAGGTCCGCGAGCAGGCCGCCGGTCAGGAAGCATCGAAGATCCCGGGGCTGACGCTTTGACGGATGCGCTGGTGCCGCTCAAGTTGGAAAAGTGGGAGAACCAGGGCGTCAAGATCTACTGGAACGACGGCCACATCGGCCAATACCGATCCGGTTGGCTCCGCCTCCACTGCCCGTGCGCCGGCTGTCGAGAGGCGGAGACGCAGGTCACCGCGCCACCGACCGGCTTGAAGATGTTGCCGACGTTCAATCCTGCGAGTGAACAGCTGGCCAGCCTGACGCCCGTGGGCCAGTACGCCTACAACATCAGCTTCAAGGACGGCCACGACACCGGCATCTACGCCTTCGGCGACCTGCGATCGATCTGCGAGTGCAGCGAGTGCCGCCCCAAGGACGGAAATCAGACCGGCTAAAGCCGTCTCCCGACCAGCCCCACTCGCCCCGCCTGCCCCACTCGCCCCACCGGCCCTACCGGACCGGACGCGAGCTCGGGCGTCTTGGGCCCGCCTGGCGTCGCCCGGCCCCGCTGAACGCCGGACGCGCACCGTGATGGCGCGCGCCTGATGCGGCCCCGCGGCCTTGGCGGCTTGGCTGATGACGGCCCGTCGGCCTCGCGGTCGCCGGCCGCGCGGAGTGCGTCACCTCGAAGCCTTCGACCACGACCTGCTCGAGCGGCGACGGCAGCAGTCGTTGAATACCGTGCAGCGGGCTCCGATCGTCGACACGAGGGAGACCGCGCGTCCGGTGAGGCCGGCCCTGCCGGTCCGTCCGACGCGGTGGATATAGTCCTCGGCCACGAGCAGCAGATCGTAGTTGACGACGAGGGGCAGCTGGGCGATGTCGAGCCCGCGCGCGGCCAGGTCAGTGGCCACGAGCACCGGCACGCGGCCGGCCTTGAAATCACCGAGCGCCCGGGTGCGTGCACCCTGGCTCTTGTTTCCGTGAATGACCGCGGTTCGCACGCCGGCCCGTTCGAGTGCCTCACCCACGCGGTTGGATCCGCGTTTGGTCTTGCAGAAGACGAGCGCCTGGCCCACGGGTGGCTGCCTCAGCACGTGCGCCAGCAACTCACCCTTACGCCCGTGCGCCACGGGGTGTACGGAATGAGTGACGGTGGGCGCCACGACTTGCTCTTCAGAAACGTCCACACGCACCGGCGAGCGCGTGAATTCGCCGGCGAGACCCACGATCTCCTTCGAGAGCGTGGCCGAGAGCAGGAGCGTCTGCCGGTTGCGCGGAAGCGTCCGAAGGATCTGACGCAGCGGCGGCAGGAAGCCCATGTCGAGCATGCGATCGGCTTCATCGAGGACGAGGATCTCCACGGCCGACAGATCGGCGGTGCGTCGCTGCATGTGGTCGATCAGCCGACCCGGTGTCGCGACGATGAGGTCGGTGCCGCGCTGCAGGGCTTTCAGTTGCGCGCCCATCGGCACGCCGCCGAAGATGGCGGTGGCTCTCAGCCTCACAGGCGCGCCGTAGGTCATGAGCGACTTGTGCACCTGGAGTGCGAGCTCGCGCGTCGGCACGAGGATGAGGGCCCGCGGCTTCCGTGACCCGACCGGGCGATGGCCCCGCACGAGGAGGCGGTCGATCATCGGGAGGCCGAACGCGGCGGTCTTCCCGGTGCCCGTTTGCGCCCTGGCCAACAGGTCGCGGCCCTCGAGGACGATGGGAATGGATTCAGTTTGCACCGGCGTGGGCGGCGTATAGCCCAGCTGCGCGAGCGGAGTACAGAGAGAGGGCGAGAGCCCGAGGCTCGAGAACGGCATAGAGAACGCTCCTGTGTTGCCTGGAGCGTTTCCCTAACCGCCCAGCAGGCCGACGATAGACGAGGGTTGTTCGCACCCGAATGGGCGCGTGAATTTGGGCGATGGGAATTAGCGGTGGGAACTCGACCCGACGATTCGAGCTAGTCGATCGTCACTCGAGGCTTCCAGCGGGAAATCCAAGACGCAGCGCGCAAACACGGACATTATAGCCCAGAATGGCCCGACATGGGAAACGGGTCGTGCGCTGGTCAGGTGCGGCCTCCCAGCGAGACGCCAGTCGCAGATGTCGGTGCCCCGGTGTCGTCAGTCGCGGCCGCCGCCTCCAGGGGCAGGTGCGATGCGAAATGTCGTGTTATCTGGCGGAATGACGGCGCGCTCGGACGGCATCGGCAACTGCGGCACCCAGTCATACGGCACACGGTGAGCCCGGAAAATCCGGTTGGTCTCAGTTGGGTCGACGGCGAAGAACGGGCTGACGTACTCCCAGACGATCTCTCTCTCCGTCGTGATCTCGAAGATTCGTCCGACCGCACCTTCCGTGATCATCGTGTTCCCGTTCGGCAATCGTTGGGCCGAGCTGACGTACTGACTGAAGAACCTGATCTGCTCGGTCCCTCCGATGGAGTACTCCCAGATTTTCTCGAAGGTCACCGGGTCGACCTCCAAGACCCTCGACGATACCCGCCGAACGGCGCCCCGCCCGGTCGGCGCCGCGGGATTCGGTGCGCCATACCCGGCCGAGCCACCGTTGTCGAACACCAGCAGGTTACCAGCGCCTGGCAGCCCCTCGGGAATGATGTGTGGGTGATGCTGGCCAACGATCTGACCAAGCTCGGCCAGTGCGGGTGAATCCCGATAGTCGGGGCCCATCTTCCAGACGATCGCACCCTCTCTATCGATGATGGCGATGATGTTCGCCTGCCGGCTGCTCCACATGACGTTGTCCGGGTGAAATCGCTCGTCACCGTCGTCGTACCAATGGTTCGGCCCCACATACGATGCAGCGTTGATGTGCAGCCAGTCGGCACTGCCCCGCGCGTCGCTCCACCCGGGAAAGCGGTAGATCGCATTCCGCGCCTCGCCGCCAAAGCCGAACTCCTCGATATGATCGCTCGCCAGCCAATCCCAGACGATCTCACCGTCCCACGTGATCTCGAGGAGATAGTCGTCCTCGAGGAGCTTGTCGCTGATCTCCGGCTTCGTCACGTTTCGGTGCGCGAGGATGAGCGTCCGCCCGCCATCGACCGAGGGCAAAGCGCCCGGCGCGTAGTAGCCCACGGCGCTCCCTTCCCGCTGCCAGTCATGATGCTGCCGTGCCATCCAGGTCGGAGGCAGCCCCTCCTCCTCCACGAGCTCGGTCCGATCGAATGTCCAGACGATGTCGCCGTCCCAGTTGACCTGAACGAGCGTCGGCGTCTCCTGGTGTGGCCGTCGGCGCACCGTGCCGCCGACCAGATATCCACCGGGAAGAATCCGGAACGGACCCGGCACGCCCGTGATCTCCGTCCATTGCCTCACGTTGGTGCCGTTCATATCGATCATGACCGCGCCCTGCTCCGCCGGCGTATCGAATACCGTGTACCCGTTCCAAGCCTTGTCCGGGTGATAGATGGTCGTTCCCGTTGGATACACCGACGGAAACGTGAGGAGTGTCGCGGAGCCCAACACCAACACGAGGAATAGCAGCGCAGACGTCTTCATGGTCTCGTTTCCTTCGGGCGGCCTCTCGTCTGATCTCTTACGGGACGGGCCACGCTATCACGGACGTGGCCTGGGGAACCCGGGAATTATGAGTCGGCGTGACGGACCAGACTAATGTCCTGCGTACGATTAGTCGCAGACCAGGCTCGAGGCCGGGTCCACTCGCATGGCGCGGCTGGCTGGAACAACGCAGGCCAGTAGCGCGATGGCACCGAGCACGACCATCACGGTGAGCAGCACGGTCGGATCCATCGTCTCGACGTCGTAGAGCTGGCTCGCCACGGCGTTCCGCAACGAGAACGCCCCGACGAGGCCGACCCCGAGTCCGAGGCCCAGCACCGTCATCCCCTCCGACAGGACCAGCCCGAACACTTGGCGGGCCGTGCTCCCGAGCGCCAACCGGATGCCGAACTCCTTGGTCCGCTGCGTCACACGATAGGCGAGCACGCCGTAGATACCGATGGCCGAGAGAAACAGCGCCAGCCCGGCGAACCCGAGCGCGAGCAGCATCGGCGTACGTCGCGGAGTGAGCTGTTCCGCGATCCGCTCCTCCAGGGTCTGTACGAAATACAGCGGCAACTCGGGATCGATGGCCGCGATCTCCCCTCGCACGGCGTTCACGACACTGTGCGGTTCACCCGCGGTCCGGATGGCGAACGTGAAGGACCGGAACGAGTTCTGGCTGTACGGGAAGAAGTACGCACCGATCTGGTCCGGCACGTCGATGACGCCGAACAGCGTGTGCTCGCGGACGACGCCAACCACCGTGTAGAACGTGGTGTCCTCTTCGAGCTCGACGTCGGTATACATCCGCTGGCCCAGCGCACTGCGGTCGGGCCAGAACTTTCGTGCGAGCCGTTCGTCGACGATGACCACCGGCATCGATTCGGCCGTGTCGCGTGCATCGAACAGTCGCCCATCGGCGAGCGGTACGCCGAGCGTCTGGAGATACTCGTCGCCCACGACGATCTGGATCGGCGCCAGGAGCGACTCCCCCGGCTGCGGGACGTAGGCCTCGGCCTGGACAACGTTGGTGTTGAACCTGTCGCCGAACGGGATGCTGCTGGTGATACCCACATCGGCGACTCCGGGAACGGTTCGGATGCGGTCCGCCGCGCGCTGCGCGAACGCACGCAGGTCGGACCTCTCCGGATATCGGGCGTTCGGCAGGCTCACCGAGGCGGTCAGGAGGCGCGTCGTGTCGAACCCGGTGTCGATGGCCAGGATGCGCTGGAAGCTGACGAGCAGTAGCACGGCGCCGATCAACAAGACGAAGGCGATCGACACCTGCACGACCGCCAGCGCGTTGCGGAACAGCTGGGTCCGTCGGCTGCTCGTGCCGCTCCTTCCCTCCTGTCTCAACGTGGCGTTGAGGTCGGTCGACGCGAGCGTCAGGAGCGGCACGAGGCCGAGGACACACCCGATGAGCGCCACGACGCCCAGGCTGAGAGCGATGACGACGCCGTCCATGGCAATCTCGCCGCCGCGTGGCAGCTCGGCCGCACCGAGCCGCCCGAGGAGGCCGAGACTCCACCATCCGATCGCGAACCCCAGCACGCCGGCGGCCGTCGTGACCAGAACGCCCTCGGTCAGCAACTGCCGCGCGAGCCGCCCCTGTCCGGCACCGAGCGCTTGCCGCAAGCCGATCTCCTTGAGCCGAACGGTCGACCGAATCAACGTCAAGTTGGCCACGTTCACGCAGCCGATCAGCAGGACGAAGCCGACTCCACCCCAGAGCAGGTAGAGCACGCCACGAATGTCCTCCACCAGATCGTCCTGCAGCACGACGACATCGGTGCGAAAGCCGGCGTCGAGAAGAATCTGCTTGAACTGCGGAAAGCGCTCGAGGTTACTGGCGTTCAGGGCGTCGATCTGGGCCTGCGCCTGGGCGAGCGTCGCGCCGGGCTCGAGGCGGCCCAGCATCGACCACGAGTTGCTGTGGCGCGCATCGTCCGATTTCTGCTCGTCCGTGAACGCGACCGGCACCCAGAGTTGTACGTCCGAGAAGATGAACGTGAAGCTCGGCGGCATGACGCCGACGATCTCGTGAGGGCGGCTGTTGATGCGAAGGTCTCGGCCGATGACCGCCGGGTCGGCTCCGTAGAGCCGCTCCCACAGCCCGTGACTGAGCACGACTTTCTGCTCGTTGCCGATCTCACCTTCAGTGTCGACGAACGTCCGTCCGAGCGCTGGAAGCACGCGCACGAGCCGGAAGAACGATGGCGTGACGCCCCATCCGGACAGCTGCTCGGGAGTGCCGCCTTCTCCGATGGCGAAGCCGTTCCGCCGGTACAACGCCTGTTCCTCGAAGACGTCGACGGCGCGCAGGCGATCGTAGTAGTCCGGTACGCCGTTCGCGCCGCGGCTATCGCTTCCCGTCGCCCCCGGGTAGGCGTTGTACATCCTGAGGATGCGGTCGGCCTCCGGCACGGGCAGCGGCTTCAACAGCACGGAGTAGACGACGCTGAAGATCGCCACATTGCCAGCGATGCACAGGGCGAGCGTCAGCAGCACCGTGGCCGTGAAGCCCTTATCCTTCCAGAGCAGCCTGGCGCCGAACGTGACGTCACGGAGCAGTGATTCCATTAACGGCTTGGACGATGAAACTGAGCCGGGCGTTCGATGAATGTTGTTTATTGAATCGTGAACGTCGAAGGCTGAATGTGGAATGATACGGGCGAATCTTGAAAGGGGCGCGACATGCTAGCAGGTGGAGTGCGACTCGGAGCGGTGGCGGCGATGGTTGCGGGCTGCGCGGTGATACTCGGCGGGCTCGGATTCCCACTTCACGGACAGGAGCAACGAGAGCCGACGCCGGTCCGAAAGAACCCCAACATCGACCGCCCGATCACGAACGAGGGCTCCGGAAGTGCGCTCGTCCCGCTGCTCCAGCAGCTCGTGGCCGTGTACGGTCCGATTGCCAATGGCAACGACCGGCCCAATCCCTACACGCGGATCGAACCGTTCGGAGACCCGCCACCCGGGAACAATGGCGAGTGGGCCGCCGTGACCGGAGTGGAGGGCGGGCTGGACGGCTCGCTCTATGTGTTTCACCGCTGTCAGGCAAACTCCTGCGTCGACCGGCCCGAGCCACCTCTGGTCAAGCTGGATCCGAGCACCGGCGAGCGGCTCGCCACCTGGGGCGAGGGCCTGATGGCGTTCCCGCACGGGTTCCACGTGGACCACGAGGGGCATGTCTGGACCACCGACTCCGGAGCAGCCGATGCGCCGGGTGGGCACGTCGTACGGAAATTCAGTCCGGACGGGGAACTGCTGATGACCATCGGACGGTCCGGTGTGGCGGGAGACGAGCCGGGGCTGTTGCGCGAGCCGACGGACGTCGTCGTGTCAACCGACGGCGTCATCTTCGTGACGGAGGGTCACCTGAAGAACGGCCCGCATGCCCGCCTCACGAAGTTCTCGCCTGACGGCGCGTTCATCGAGCGGCTCGGCAGCACCGGCCAGGGTCACCTGCAACTGAGCGCGCCCCACTCCATCGCGATGGATACCCAGGGACGGCTCTTCATCGGCGACAGGGACAACAACCGGATCATGATCTGGGACCAGGACGGCAACTACATCGACCAGTGGACCCAGTTCGGTCGTCCCAGCGGCATCTACATCGACCACACCGACACGATCTATGTCGCCGACTCGGAATCGTGGGGACCCGACAATCCGGGATGGAGGAAGGGGATCAGGATCGGCAGCGCAACGACCGGCCAGGTCCACTACTTCCTGGAAGACATCGAATCGCGAGACTTCGCCCACAGCGGGGCGGAGGGCGTCGGCGTCGATACGCAGGGCAACGTGTACGGTGGGGTGGTTCGCCGGCGGATGCTGGAGAAGCATGTGGCGCCCACCGTGCAGCCAACGCGCGGAGCGACGTGGCCGGAGTGACGTCCGGCCACGCATCTCGGAGAGGGACCGTCGTCACTCCTCTTCCGCCTCAACGACGACCGACGAGTGGAGCGCCACCATGCGCCACTGACCATCCTGCTTGACGTACGTACGCGTCCGACGGATGGAACTGATGGTGTCATCGTCGGCGTTCGCCGCGGAGAACAGGTTCGTGGCCACGGCCGCGTCTCCGTACACGTGCACTTCCTGCTCACTGATCGTGGCGGTGTCCTCGATCTCGCCTCTCTCGGTGATGGCCGCCATCGTTTCGGCCTTGTTCGACGCAATGGCACCGGCATCGCTCGTCCAGACGCAGTCGTCCGCGATGTACTGGCCCCAGGCCTCGCCGTCACCCGCTACGAAGGCCGCACCCCGTGCCTGTTCGACTGCCAGGATTTCAGCCTCAGCTGCGGCAGGGTCCGGCGCCTCCATCGGTTCGGACGCGCCGGTCATCCCAGGCACCTCCACGCCGACACGCTCGCCAAGAGCGGCAATGCCCTGCTTTACCGTCATATCGGTGTACAACCCAGCCCCGAGGACCGCACCAATTGCTACCACTGCTGTTGTCATCAACGACTTCATGGTTCACCTTCCAGTTTGACGCGTTGAGCGAATCTCGCAGAGCCGTTTCGACGCACACAAACCGACGAACTAAGACAAGAGCGTCCAGGCTACCTCCGGCCACAACTCACGTCAACCTGACATGGTCGGGCTCCTTGTTCTACATTCAACACTCTTCATTCCCCATTCACCATACCGCATTCACCATTCCGCATTCTCCATTCTCCATTCTTGTCCCGTATTCGCCTTGCCCTACCCAGTGCCCCAATCGGCCCCGGTCCGGCATTGGCCGGCCGGGGGTTCATGTGCGACGATTCGGCACCAGCAAGCATCCACATCATGCGGAGAACCGCAGCAGGAGCACCACCATGCGCAGACGCGATTTCGTGACGGGAGGGGCAGGAGCTCTGAGCCTGACATTAATCGGCCGGAACGCCCGGGGTGGGCAGGCGAGCCCCGGCGCGGGAAGCGCCATCAGGATCACTCTCAGCAGCGTCTTCGTCGGCGACCAAGCCGAGGCCTTGGCGTTCTATACCGAGGTCCTGGGCTTCGAGAAGAAAGAGGACGAGCCGGTAGGGCAGTTCCGGTGGCTGACCGTCGTCTCGCCCGAAGACCCGGACGGCACCGAGCTGCTCCTCGAGCCGAACGAGAACCCGGCGGCCAGCACGTTCCAGCAAGCCATCTTCGATCAGGGGATACCGGCCACCGCATTTGCCGTCGACGACATTCAGTCCGTCTACGAACGCTTGAAGGAGCGGGGCGTCGTGTTTCGGCGGGAGCCGACGCTGATGGGAACGACGACGATCGCTGTATTCGACGACACGTGCGGCAACCTCATTCAGCTGTACCAGGTTGAACAGATGTGAGGCTGGCGGGACTCGAAGGACACTGCGGATCGAGTATTATCGTCCGAGGCTGGCGACGGTGCCGCCGGCCACCGGTGTGCCGAGAGAGGGAACCCCAATGAAGAACGAATTGACCCGACGAGATGTGATCCGCGGCGGCGCGGCAGGACTGGGCTTGATGGCCCTGCCCGGATGGGCCTTGCCCGTGCTGGCACAAAACCAGGAAGTCGTGCCGTTCACGGACTATCCTGACGACTGGAAAACCGACCGCGGACCAGAGAGTCGTTTCCTCGATCTCCGGACAATCGACGGACCGAACACGCCGGCCGACCAGTTCTTCACCACCCAGCACTACGGCCACCCGACGGTCGACGGTACGAGCTTCCGACTCAAGGTCACGGGCCTCGTCGATCGCGAGGCCGAGCTGTCGCTCGACGACCTCCGCGTGCTGGGCCAGACCGACCTCGACGCGGGCTTCGAGTGCTCGGGCAATAGTGCTCGCGCCATGCAGGGCCTGGCGTCGAACGCCCGCTGGACGGGAGTTCGGGTGCGCGACGTCCTGAACCACGTCGGCGTCAAGGACAACGGGCACGAGGTCGTGTTCTTCGGCGCCGACAAGCGAATGGAGAAGGTCGAGTTCCGCGGCCGAACCTACGAGGTCGAGCAGCACTACGGCCGTAGCATCTCGGTGACCAAGGCAATGGCCCCGGAGCCGTTTCTCGCCACGGCGATGAACGGCACGGCCCTCACGGTCCATCAGGGCTTCCCGCTCCGACTCGTCATGCCGGGCTGGTATGGTGCGCCCAACGTGAAATGGGTCGCGAACCTTCACGTCCAGGAAGACCCGTATCTCGGGAAGTTCCAGGCGCGCTGGTACCGCACCCTGCGGGGCGAGATGGTCGGCGGCGAGATGATGTGGAAGGAGACCGCCATCACGCGCATGCGGGTGAAGTCGGTGATCGCTCGGGTGACGCGCGAAGGTGACACGTTCACGGCCCACGGCTTCGTGCTCCACGACGGCACGCCGATTCGGTCGGTCGAGGTCCGCGTCGACGATGGAGCATGGGAGGCCGCGACCCTCGAGCCCGCACAGGGGCAGTACGCCTGGAAGCTGTTTTCGTTCAGCTGGAGGGGATCGGCCCCGGGTGAGCACACCGTGATCTCGCGGGCGACCTACGTCACGGGCGAGGTCCAACCGACCCCCGAGGATCTCGACACGAAGAAGACGTTCCTCGAAGACAACTCGCAGCACGAGCGTCGAATCATGGTGTCCTAGCCATCGCAACAAGGATCCCCCATATGAAGAACGAACTGACCCGACGAGATGTGATCCGCGGCGGCGCGGCAGGATTGGGCCTGATGGCCCTGCCCGGATGGGCCATGCCCGCGCTGGCTCAGGGTGAGGCGATTGTCCCGTTCACCGACTATCCCGACGACTGGACGGCCGAACGGGGGCCGGAGCGTCGCCGGCTGGACATTCGCACGATTGACGACAAGGCCACGCCCGCTGATCGATTCTTCACGACGCAGCACCTCGGGCATCCGAAGATCGATGGCGCGGCCTTCCGCCTCACGGTGAGCGGGCTGGTCGACCGCGAAGCCGAGCTGTCGCTCGACGACGTCCGAGCCCTGGGCCAGACGGATCTCGACGCCGCGTTCGAGTGCTCGGGGAACAGCCGCCGCTCCATGCAAGGCTCCGCCTCGGTCGGTCGCTGGTCCGGAGTGCGTGTGCGCGACGTACTGAACCACGTTGGCGTGAAGGAGAACGGGCACGAGGTCGTGTTCTTCGGCGCCGACAAGGGGATGGAGAAGGTCGAGTTCCGCGGTCGGACCTACGAGGTCGAGCAGCACTATGGCCGCAGCATCTCGATATCGAAGGCGATGACGCCGGAGCCGTTTCTGGCCACCGCGCTGAATGGCGAGCCGCTCACCGTCCACCAGGGTTTCCCGATGCGGCTCCTCATGCCCGGATGGTACGGGGCGCCCAACGTGAAATGGGTCGCGAACATCCACGTCCAGGAGGCTCCGTTCCTCGGAAAATATCAGGCTCGCTGGTACCGCACGTTGCGCAGCGAAATGGTCGGCGGCGAGATGCAGTGGAAAGAGACGGCCATCACGCGGATGCGGGTCAAGTCGGTGATCGCTCGCGTGACGCGCGAGGGCGACACGTTCACCGCACTCGGCTTCGTGCTACACGACGGCACGCCGCTCCGCTCGGTCGAGGTTCGCGTCGACGACGGCGCCTGGGAGACGGCCACGGTCGACCCGTCGCAGAGCCAGTACGCCTGGAAGCTCTTCACGCATAGCTGGAAGGGATCGAGCCCTGGCGAGCACGGCGTGATCTCGCGAGCGACCGACGTCAACGGCGAGGTACAGCCAACCGTCGAGGAACTCGAGGTCAAGAAGACGTTCCTCGAGGACAACTCGCAGCACGAACGTCGCTTCATGGTCTCGTAGCGACGAGGGACGGGCGGAGACCGGCGCACGCGAGAAGCTCATGGAGGCACCCGCGTCCGGGCGTTGGCGCCGGTCTCTGCCAGTTCGGTCAGGCCAACAGGCGGGTGACCAGGGCAACGTACCCTTCGACGCCCCGCTCGAGTTCCTCGACGCTCACGTGCTCCTCATCGGTGTGAGCAACCTCGATCCCCCCGGGGCCGAACAATAGCGGCGTACCCCAGGCCGACAACAGCGGGACGTCGGTCGTGTACGCGAACGCCGCCGTCTCGAAACCCGGCACGGTGGCCATGGTTGCGGCCGGCACCTCGGTGACCGTCTCGACCTGGACGTGCGGCAAATCGGCCAGGCACGCATGCAGGGCGGACGTGTCGCCGACGGTCCGGAAACACACCTGAGCCTCGGCCTCGGCCGGGATCACGTTGTGCGCCACACCGCCGCTGATCATCGTGACCGCGCTCGTCGTACGACCGAGCACGGGATCCGTCGGCATCTCGATGGTCCGCACTGTCGTCAGCGCCTCGACGAGCCGGTCGATCGCCGACACACCCAGTTCAGGACGGGAAGAATGCGCCGCCCGCCCGGCCGCACGGATCCTGACGTGCAGGCTACCCCGGGTGGCCGTAGCGAGTCGGTTGCCGGTTGGCTCACCATTTATGAGGTAACGCGTGGCCGTGGGGAGACGATTCGCGGCCAGGGCTCCCGCACTGCCCGCCTCCTCACCAACCACGATGAGCAAGGCGACTCGGGTCTCCCCGGCCGCCCGCAGCCGCTCGGCCGCCACGATCTGTGCAGCCAGAATGCCCTTGGCGTCGCAGGCACCACGTCCATGGATCGTGACGCCATCGAAGCGGCTCGGCATGAAGGGCGGCACGCAGTCACAGTGTGTCGAGAGGGCCACGGCCGGACTGGCGGGACCGTCGAGCTCGGCGAGTACGTTGAAGCGCTCGCCCTCTACTGGCTGGCGCGTGATCCGGTAGCCGAGATCCGTCAGATACCCCGCCAGCCAGTCCGCGACGGCCGTCTCGTCGCCCGTCGTCGAGTCGATGTCGATGAGCGTCCGCGCAAGCGGCACCAGCCCTAGCGGATCCACTGCTCCAGCTCCGTCCGCGCGTCCGTCCGGTCATCGCGATACTTGACGATGACCGGGGTGGCCAGCGACAGCTGCCAGTCGCGCCCTGCACCAGACGTCACGGCGCGCGCACCGGGCACGACGACTGCGTTCTCTGGCACGATCAACGGTTCGCCGGCGGCAGGCCGGATGATCTGGGAGCGCGGGAGGTCGTAGATGGGCGTCGACCCGGTGAGAATCGTGCCCGCCCCGATCACCGCGCGCGTCCGTACGATGACACCCTCGAACAGGCCGGTGTTGCCTCCAACGATGACATCGTCCTCGATGATGACGGGAAATGCACCGACCGGCTCGATGACGCCGCCGAGCTGGGCGCCAGCGCTCAGGTGCACCCGCCGACCCACCTGGGCACAGGAGCCGACGAGTGCATGGGAGTCGATGAGCGATCCGTCGCCCACGTACGCGCCGATGTTGATGTACATCGGCGGCATGCAGATCACCCCAGGGGCCACGTAGGCTCCGTCTCTGATGGCGGACCCCCCGGGCACGACGCGGACGCCCGAGGCAACGTCCAGCCTCCGGAGGGGCAGCGTGTCCTTGTCGAAGAACCTGAAGCCTGCGGCGTCACCGCCCAGCTCCATCATCGTTCCCGCACGAAAGCCGAGCAGGATGCCCTCCTTCACCCACGCATTGACCCGCCAGCCGGTGGCCGACATCGGGTCGGGCTCCGCGGCACGCGCGACTCCGGAGGACAGCGCAGCTCGAAGCCTCGAGAAGACGCCCAAGGCGTCAGTGGCGTCCGGGGCATCCTGATCGGACAGGCGGCGGACGGCCTTCTCGAGACCAACGCTCTCCGCCTCGGGTCCAGCTGGCGCGTCGCGAGGGCCGCTCATGGCACTCATGAGGCGGCCGCGCGCGTTGGACGGCAGTGGATGCCTGCGCTCGCCAGAGCCTCGAGGATGAACGATTCCGATCGTGCGTCGGGCGCGACCAGCGGCAGCCGGTAGACCGGCCGGATCAGGCCCATCGCCGCCATGGCCGCCTTCACGGGGATCGGGTTGGACTCGACGAAATTGGCCAGCATCAGCCGGAGCAGCCCTCGATGGATCACACGAGCCCCGGCGAAATCGCCCGCCTCGGCTCGCTCGACCATGCGAGCCATCTCGGCCGGCACTTCGTTCGACGCGACCGAAATTACCCCGTGGCCCCCGATGCTCATCAACGGTAGCGTGAGGGCATCGTCGCCGGAGAGCACGATGAAGTCGTCCGGCGTCGCCACTAGCACCTCGCACATCTCGGCGACATTGCCAGTCGCCTGCTTGACGCCAACGATGTTCGGGATCTCTGCGAGCCGAACCAGGGTCTCGATGGCGATCCGGCAGCCTGTTCGGCCGGGGACGTCATAGACGACGATGGGCAGCGGCGTCGACTCGGCGATCGCGGAAAAATGACGGTAAAGACCTTCTTGGGAGGGCTTGTTGTAGTAGGGCGTCACCGACAGGAGACCGTCTGCTCCGGCCCGCGCCATCTCGCGGGCAACGCGGCAAACCTGCGCCGTGTCGTACCCTCCCGCACCGGCCAGCACCGGCACCCGGCCACCGGCCACCTCGACGACCGTCGTCACGAGTTGCCGCCGCTCGGCGTCGGTCAGCGTGGGGGCCTCGCCCGTCGTGCCGCATGGTACGAGGAAGTGAACGCCGGACTCGATCTGGCGGGTCGCCAATCGTCGCACGGCGTCGGAATCGACGGCGCCGGCGTCCGTGAAGGGCGTGACGAGCGCGGTGCCGCAGCCGGTCCATCTCCGTCTCTCGTTTGTCGTCATGTCAGTGTCTCCGCATCAAGTCCGAGTACATGCCGCATGGTGAACCATCCTCGCCTGCCGTGAACCCAGCGGGCCGCTTCGAGTGCGCCTTGGACGAACACGCGTCGATCGCGCGTCGTGTGCGTCAAGGTGACCGTCTCGAACGGGCCGTCGAAACCAACCGTGTGGGTGCCTGGTATCGCCCCCACACGCGTGGACGCGATATCGAGTTCCGGGTCGCACCCGCTCTCCGCCAGGGCCTGACGCAGCGCGATGGCCGTGCCGGACGGAGCATCCCGCTTCCTCGCATGGTGCAGCTCATGGACCCACGGCTCGAAGCCGGGTCTGGAACCGAGGAGTGCAGCCGCCCGTTCGACGATCGCGATGAAGGCGTTCACGCCCAGAGCGAAATTCGGTGCGGCGACGACTCCGATCTCGGAATTCGCCACCAGCACGCGGAGCTCGGCCTCGGCGGTCTGCCAGCCGGTCGTCCCGATGACCGTGTCGACGCCGAGACGCGCCAGTTGCGTGAGGTTGCCCGCCACTGCTGACCCGACCGAGAAATCCACGGCGACGTCGACGTCCGACCACCGTCCATCGAGACCCACACCGCCCGCGTTGCTGGCCCCGTCGAGCCAGCCCGCCACTTCGAAGCCGTACTCCTGGCTCATAGCTTCGACAGCCCGACCCATGCGGCCGTAGCCGATGAGGAGCACGCGCAAGGAATCGTGGCGAGACGTCGTTGACATCGGAGGCATCGTAGGCAAAAAAAACCGCCGACCGGCTGAGCCGGGTCGGCGGTGGGTCGCACCTAGTATGCGTAACTTCTCAGGTCGTGCCTCGACACCCACCACCGACACCATGGCTTCCATGGCTACGCTTGGCCCGCTTGGCCCGGTTTCGGTCGGAAGTGGTGTGCCCGAACTGCATTTAACAGAGAAGTATAGGGCGCTCTATCGGATTGTCAAGCGTCTCTCGATTTTCTCGGAACGATCTAGTACGCGTTCAACCCCTCGGTCAGCTCGATGTACGTGCCGAAGGGATCGGTGAAAAACGCGATGGCAATGCCGAGAGACTCGATCGTCTGGTACGGACGATCGAACGTGATGCCTTGCGCCGTCAGATTCTCGCAGAAGGCCTCGAGCCCGCGGACTTCGAATCCGATGTGGTCGAGACTTCGACCTTTCGTCCCGGTCAGCGGGTTGGCTGACGGTGAATACGTCAGGTTGACGCCGGGTAGATCGGCTGCCTCGAACGAGCCCCGCATCCCTGGCGTCGCGCCGAACGTCTCCACGTACCAGGCCTTCATCTCGTCCACCTGCTCGGTCGCGAAGTGGACGTGATGGAGCGTGATCGGGATGGTCTGCGCCCGGTTCTCCACGAACTCGACCTTCACATCGTCAGGACCCATGGTGTAGGCGATGTAGGTGTTCTGGTCGGGGATGTGCGCGAGATCGTCCTGCACATCGACTGTCGGCGGCACCTCCGCTTTGGTGATGATCGGGTAGCCTGCCGCCTTCACCGTGTCCACGATCGCGCGCAGGTTGGGCACCGCGAACCCGATGTGGTTCACCGTCGTCCCCTTCGTGCCTCCAGTCGGCTCCGCCTCACGTGCCATGATCAGGACGTTGGAGAACTTGAATAGCTCGCCGCTGCCGAACGGTACGGTCGTGCCGCCGAGCGTGTCTACCCAGAATCGCCTGTGTGCGTCCACGCTGGTCACGCTCAAGTGATGGTGTCCGTACACGACGGGACCTTCCGCGGCCGCGGTGAGCTGCGCGGACGCGGCGGCGGCGAGGATCGGCACGAGCAGAAGTGACAGGGACAGAATGGCGGTCGTCTTCATGATAGCTCTCCACACATCGATTGGCCTCGGTGACGCTTCGGGTCCATGGGCAGGTCCTTTTCAGGCGCGGAGCGTGCCCCTACCTACTTGATGAGCAGCACGCGGTCGTTGACCGGGTAGAGCCATTCCACGCCCCGGTGCGTGACGATCGCATCGTCCTCGAGGGGAATCCGCACCTTGCCCCCGCCCCACTCGGGCACCGAGGTGTAGGCGAACAGTTCGAGCGACAGCAGGTTCGTCTGGCGAATCTCGAACGACGCGCGGCGCGGGTGGAACCACGCGATCGATGGACCGGTGCCGTGTCCGACGTTGCCGACCGAGTGGCAGCCGATGATGACGTCGATCTGGTCCGGGTCTTGGGTCGGCTGGTTCGGCAAGTCCATGACCGAGAAGCCCGCCTCCCGGAGCTTCTGATTCAGCAGCGCCTCCGTCTCGTCCGCTCGCCGTCCCGCCTTGATGTTCGCCTTCAGGATGTCGCGCACCGCGCGGGCGTTGTCGAACGCGTTCTGGAGTCCGGGCGGGATCGCCGTCTCGCCGGCCTGCAGCACGTAGGCGAGGCGCTTCACGTCGGTAAAGAAATTCAGGTAGCCGACGCCCCAGTCGATGGCGACGACGTCACCCCGCTGGATGATCCGGGCCGAGGACACCGATGCGGCGACACCGGGATTCTGCAGGTACACGGAGGGCATGCCGAACGACGACTCGAGGCCCTGCTCATGTAACTGCTCCTTCATCCACCAGGCGACATCTTCCAGGGTCGTGACACCGGGCGTCACGACCTCGTTGGAGAGTGCCCGTTCGGCGATGGTGCGTGAGATCTCGCCTGCCTGGGCAAACCCGGCAATCTCGGACGCCACACGGCGCGATCGAAAGTCGGACGTGAGCTTCTCGGCCGACACGAATCTGGACACGTAGGGTTCTCCGAGAATCTTGGCCAGCTGCTCGTAGTTATTGCGCGTGAGGCCGTCGGCGCCGGCGATGTACTCGGAGTAGTTCAAGGCAATCGTCTGAGGATCTCGTTCGGTCACGAATTCCTTCAGGTCGTAATCGCTGGTCACGATGTCGTAGGCGCCGTTCTGGGTGAGCAAGTAGTCGCTGATCCCGAGCGCCGCGCGTTCGATGCGGTCATCGTCCCGGTCGGTGAAGACGTAGTAGCCGAGGTCACCCATGTAGGCATCGCCGAAGTCAGTGGCCAGCGGCTCCGCGAATCCCTCCCGACCGACGGTGATCCACATGTCGACCTGATTCTCTCGCATGACCTCGGGCAGCACGAGGTCGAACTTCTCACGTCGAATCTGGTTCGCGAACTCCCACCGCCGTTTGGCCTCTTGCGCATCCACCGCGCCAGACACGGACCCGACGAGCGCGAGACAGAGGAGCGTGCGCCAATACGTGAACGTCATGTTGAAAACCTCGGAGATGGCGTCTGGCCAGGACGGTGTCTCGCGGCCGACTCGTCCACTACCGCCTACTCACGGTGCGCGCCGCACGGTACAGCGGGTCGGCGGCCTGAAGCAGCTTACCGCGCAAGCGTGGCGGCAGGTCGGGACGCTCGGCCAGAAACGTATCGACCATCGAGGCCGCGCCTGGCGTCGAATGGCCTCCAAGCGTTGCATTCAACCAACCGAGTGGAAAGAAAATATCCCCGGTGCGCTGAATCTCCTCGAGCATTTCGAGGCTGGGGCGAATGTGCCGCTCGGACTCGTGCGCCCGTAGCGGGTGATGCAGGTAGCGGAGACCGGCCAGTACCCAGGGCTCGTGCTCGCGGTTGGCCGGGTCCTTGAGGTTCTGGAAGAACGCCTCGCGCGTGGCGGCATCAGCCGACAGCGACGGTCGCACGAACTCGAATCGTGCCCGCCGATCGGGGTTGTCGATCCGATCGAGTTGCGCATCGAGGATCGCCTCGGCGTCGGACACCCCCCTCAGCGCCAGCGCCTCGGCGATGCTCGTCATATCGTTCTCGGAGAGCGTCAGCCCCTCCACCTCGCGTGCACCGCTCCAGATATCGCGCAACCGGTCGATCGCGTCGGGTGTCCGGGCCACGCTGCGGTATGCGTTGAAGAAGGCGGCCTTCTGACGGGCCTGCGGCGCCGTGCCCATGCGGTCCCAGAGCAACCGCTCGGCAACGCCCGCTGCGGGTTCTGACACATCGGGCCACAGCCCGGTGACCAGGTGACGATCGGGCGCCAGGTAACCCCACCACGTGCTCCCGAAGGTATTCAGAAACCGCTGGACGTTGAGCTCGTCCTCATCGGCGATCGCCGCCTGCAGCGCGACCCAGGCAAGCGAGACGGGATCGACGTCACCTTCCAGCATGCCGTCGAACAGCGACAGCATCGCCACCGCGCGGAGTCGGGCCTCCGGCAGACTGGAGAGCTGCTGGAGTAGAAACGCGCGGCTGCGTTCGTCGAGCACGAAGTTGCCGTACCCGATGCCGCCGCCGTTGGCGAGCACGTAGTCTGGCCACGGCAGCCCGGTCGCGCCCTCGACGATCACGTCGGCATCTCGCACGTGTACGGGCAACCGCCGCACGGTGTCATCGCCGTAGCCGAGGGCAACCTCCATCCGCTGGTTCCAGACACGACCCTGATCGGCGGGATCGGCTTGCGCCACCGCCAGTTGGCCGATCGCACCGGAGTCGTCGACTGTCAGTCGCGCCGTCACGCTCGGCCGCCCGGACTCGTTCACCCAGATCTGACTCCACTCGGCGAGATCATCGTCGGTGCGAGCGTCCATCACCGCCACCAGGTCCGGCCAGGTGGCATTGCCGTATCGGTGCGCTCCCAGGTACTCGCGCAACCCGTCGCGGAATGCCTCCTCCCCCATCAGCAACTCGAGATGCTTCATGACGACCGGCGCCTTCTGATAGATGATCGCGCCGTACAGCGACCCGGCTTCATTGAGGTTCTCGAGCGCCTGGCGGATCGGGTTGGCTCCAGCGGTACGATCGATCCCGTACGCCGACGCGTAGTGCGCGTGCAGGAAGCGCAGGTCGTGGTCGACCTCCGGGAAGGAGGGATTCACGATCTTTGCCGCCATGAAGTTGGCAAACACCTCCTTCATCCACACATCGTTGAACCACTCCATCGTCACGAGGTTGCCGAACCACATGTGGGACGTCTCGTGGGCGATCAGACTGGCACGGCCCAGCTGCTGCGCCTGCGTCGCGCTCTCGTCGAGGAACAGGCTGCGCGCCCGGTAGAAGATCGCGCCGGGGTGCTCCATTCCGCCGTACTGAAACGCTGGCATGGCGACGAAACTGAACTTCTTGAACGGGTACTCGATGCCGGTGTAGTCCTCGAGCCAGCCAAGCGCCGCCGCGTGCAGATCGAAGATGGCATCGAGGTTGCGGGTCACCTGATCGACGTCCGTCTCCCGGTGGAGCATGCGGAACGTTCGCCCGCCGCGTTCCGCGTCGACTACCTCGAATCGCCCGGCAGCGAAGGCCAGCAGGTAGGTCGGGATCGGGTCGGATTCGCCGAAGGTGAACGTGGCGCGCTCGCCCGCGACCGTGTGGTCCCGCAACTCGCCGTTGGCGATGGCCTGCCAGGCAGCGGGCACCTCGAGCGCGAGCGTCACGCGTGCCTTGAGGTCCGGCTGGTCGAAGAGCGGCAGCGCCACGCGCGCCCGATCTGGCACGAATAGCGTATACAGGTAGTCATCATTGCGATTCAGCGAGCCGTCGCCGGCGACGAAGTCGACCGTGATCACTTGCGCTCCCGCCTCCAGGACACCCGAGGGCACGATCACGTGCTCGTCGCGCACCTCGTAGGCGATCGGGTCGTCGCCGCGCTGGAGGGACAGCACGTGATCGGCCGGCTGGACGAAGTCGAAGACGAGTGGCGCGTCAGTCGACGCGAGGTCGAAGCGAGCGGTCGCCGTTCCCGTGATCGACTCGTCCCGCTGGGCGGGGATCGTCAGCGAGAACTCGTAGCGGAGATTGCTGATCGTCGCCGCGCGATGCTGCGCGAGGGCGAGCGGCACGCCTGGCTGGATCTGCACGTCGGGTCGGGCGGAATCAGAGCCGCATGCCACCGTCATCACGATCAACGCCAGACGGGCCGAGCGCAGCATCTGCATGGTCACCACTCGGTGCGCCTGCCACTCGCCCAGTTTGATCATCCGGTACCGCGGCCCAGATGGACGACGATGTCGTATTCGCGTTTCGTCACGGGCTGCACGGAGAGCCGGCTTCCCTTCCGCGTCACCACCATGTCGTCGAGGCCCTTCGTGGACTTCAGCGTGGCGAGCGGCACCGTCGCGGGGAACCGCTCGACGAACCCGATATCCACCATGTACCAGATCGGCGAAGACTTGGTGCTGCCCTCGTGGAAGTACTTGTGCCCTTTCTTCCAGGCGAAGTGGTCCGGGTAGGCCGCGCGGCTGATCTTCGCAAGCCCCGCAACGCCGGACGGGTCAGCATTCGAGGCGTAGAAGAGCACGCCGTCGCCTTCCTGCATCTGGTCCCGCATGAAGTTGCGCGCCTGGTAGTTCCGCACGCCTTCCCAGCACGTCTGCCCGTCGCGCTCGAGATCGCCGATCGCATACGCGCCGGGTTCGCACTTCATCAACCAGAAACGTTTCACAGCCACATTCCCCCCACTTGCCCCACTCGCCCCACTTGCCCTACTCGCCCTACTCGCCCTACTCCGTCCCGAACTCGGCCGGCAGCGCCACTTCAAGCAACTCGCAGTCGTCCGAGCAGCCCTCGTACGCCACCTTCAGGTCCGGCGGAATGACAAAGGCGTCGCCGGCGACGAGGGAATGGGACTCATCGCTGTCGGCACGAAGCGACAGGGAACCCTCCTTGACGAAGGTGAAGAGGATGTCGGTGTCGTGGCTGGTCATCGGCGCCTGGGTGGCCTTGGAAGGCACCTGGCCCCGAATGGGGCGAGCCACCTGCACGCCGGCGATTCCGCGCGTCGCCGCTCCGATGCCGGTATCGCGCGACTCGAAGCCGAGGATGCGCCACGGCCTCCACACGGCGTCGGCCACCGTGTGGTGACAGAACCGAGTACCCGCGAAGTCCCTCTCGGGCCGGTGGGTCCGGGTCGGCAGCTCCAGCTCGTGGTCGATGGTGGTCACGTGGTCGGCAGGCACGCCGATTTCGATGACCTCCAGGCCGTCCGAGGCCTCGAGCACGCGGTGGCGGATCTCCGGCGGCTGGATCACGCAGTCCCCGGCGCCGAGCGTCAAGGGCGGTCCCTGGTCTTCGTACACCACGCGCACCCAGCCCCGATAGCAGAAGATCAGCTGGAAGCCGACCGTGTGGTAGTGCACCATGTCCGGCACCGGGCCGGCGTCTGGAATGCGGATGTGCGAGGCGATGATGCTGCCGCCGAGCCGATCGGGAATCAGATCGCGATAGCGCATGCCGGCGCGCCCGATCACCCACGAGTCGCTGTCCTTGAGTCGCCTCACGGCGAAGCGGTGCTTCGTCTCCGGTTGCGGTAGCGGAGGATGAGCGTCGACGATCTGGACCACGGTGCCGTTCGGGGCCGTGAGTTCGGTCCGTCCATCGGCCAATGCGGCCGGCTCGTGGCACAGCAGCCGCAGCGTGCCCGGCGCCTCCTTGGCGCCACGCTCGAGCCGGATTCGGACCCCGTACCCGGAGACGACCGCAACGGCTGGGTCGTCGGCGGGAAAGATCGTGTCGAGCCGGAAGCCCAGCTTCTCGAGGAAGAAGGGTAGATCCTCGTCGAGATCCGCCGTCGGCAGCCGGATCTCGGCGCCAACGATCGTGGCCGTTCGGGTCTGAGTCTCGGCCTCAGGCATGAGGTCTCTCCGCGCTCGCCAGTGCGTAGTCGGTCCGTAGTCGGTCCGGGCCCGTGCCGTGGTCGCCGACCTCAAGCCGTGGGGCGCATCGCGGCCACAATCTTCTGGATCAACACCGTGCTGAACGGCTGTCCATCGACCAGCCGACGGTTGTCGTTGCCCTGACGAATGACGACCAGGTCCAGACTGGGGATGACGTAGCTGTGGTTCTGGTTGTGGCCGCGTGACATGAAGGTGTCGGTCGGGACACCGTCCGTGTCATCGCTGATCCAGAATGTGTAGCCGTAGGGATTCGGAGCACTCCCGTCGTCTCGCACGAATCGACGTGTCGCCACGCTCAGCCACGCCTCGGGCACGAGCTGCCGGCCCCCCCAGCGCCCCTGGCTCAGCCAGAGGTAGCCCAACCGGGCGAAGTCTCGGGCTGTGCATCGAAACGTGCTGCCGACGATCGAGTTGTAGCCGACGGGGCTCGCACTCTTGTCGGCGCCGTACGCATCGCATCCCTCGCTGCCGCCGCGGCCCCAGCCTGCCTCGTCGGAGAAGTTCAGCTCCCGATCGTCGGCGTATGGCATGTCCCGGTACTGGTTATCGCGGATGCCGCGTGGCATGCCGATCGGCCCGAGGACGCGGTCGTAGATGTAGGGCCCGACCTCCTCGCCGGAGACGTTCCGCATCGCCAGGGCCGTCTGCTCCAGCCCGTAGTTGCTGTAGTTGAAGTCGGATCCCGGCTCGAACATCAGGGTGTGATGGTCGGGAATGCCGTCGAAATGCCACCACCCGAAGCAATATTCGTACATCTGGTACGGCCCGGCGTACTCCGGATACCGGTGACGACGGCGGGTCGGCACCCATGGCTCGCGCGACTCATGGCCGGAGGTCATGGAGATGGCATGCTTGACCTTGATCCGGGTCTTCCTTGTATCGGTGAGGGGCTGATCCCATATCTGTGGAATGAGCGAGTCCTCGCGTGACGTGCCCACCAAGTACGAGTCGAGGGAGACGCGGTCCGTGTACTCGTCGAGAAACACCCCGACGGCGGTACCGAACACCGACTTGGTCGACGATTTCATGTCGTTGCATGACTGCGCCGTCCAACGTTCGGGCCCGCCCTCGGTCCCGGTCACGTAGCTCTCGTGGATCAGGTGGCCCTTGTAGATGATGACCAGCGCACCGCCATGGCTCGTCGTGACGGGACTGGTGTCGTGGTAGCCGACAGCGTCACGAAGCCGATCCGCATTGACCCCGAGCTGGTCGGGGTCTCCGACACGCCAGCCGCCCTCCGACTCGGGCGGCGGGACGTATCCGTCGCCGGGTGCGGCGGCCTGGTCGGCGACAACCTCAGTCGAGAGTGGTACGAGACCCCAGCGTGCCGCACCGAGACCGGCCGCACACACACTCGCCGATTTCAGCCAGCGTCTCCGGCTGATGAGTTCTCTCTCAATAGCCATGATGCACTCCCACGAGTCGGAGCGGCAGCTAGTCCACTAGCCGACCACAGACTCGAGAATGCGACTCGTCCAACCGGGCAGCACGCGGAGCAGCAGAGCTGCCATCACGATCATCGCCGCCAACCCGAGGACAACGCCCGTCGCGCGCCGACCGACGAATCGGCAGCCCACAGTATCGCACCGCCGCCGTTCGCGTCCGTAGAGCACGAAGGCCACGGCGAGCCCGGCCACCCCGAACGGAAGCGTGAGCCACTCGTACCGCATCATCGACACCATGAGGCCGGAACTCGCCAACCCAAGGGCGATCAGGGCGATGGGAATGACGCAGCAGCTGGCGGCGATGGTCGCCGCCACGGCACCGGTCAGGCCGAGGAGACGTGGGCCCACGATCACTCGATTGGACGCGCGGAGAATCCGGCGTCCTCAACGGCCGCCATGAGGTCGCTCGGGGACGCGAGGTCGGCGTCGTAGCGAACCTGCGCCTGGGGCGGCTCGTAGGTAACCCGAGCCGAGGCGACACCGTCCACATCCAGCAAGGCTTGGCGCACCGCCAAGGGGCAGGTGCCTCACGTCATCCCCTCGACCTGAAGCGTCACGCTTGACGCTCGACTCTTGTCGACCACGCCATCCGCATCATCGAGATGATCGAGCGTCCCCGAATGGTCAGGATGCGCGCCACAGGCACCCATGGCCAGCGTCCCTATCAGAATCAACGCCGCTCGACCAACGACTGGCGCGCCTGGCATGACTGTCCTCCTGTTTCGGTCGGAAACCCGCTCGTGGAGCATGAAGACTCGGGAGGATTATAGCTCGGCGGGCTGTCGCCACCATGGAACTCTTCGACCACCTGACAGCATGTGGAAGGTAAAATGGTTGACTGGGCGGGCCCGGTGCGACATCGGAGGCCGATCCGACGTCTTAGAGGCTGGGCGGTTCGTCGCCATGTGAGAGCAGAACATATGAAGATTCGCGCAACTCGGCTCGTGGCGCTGGCGCTCGTGGTCGTTGGATCGCAGGGGTTGTCGGGGCAGCTGGGACGGATTGGCATCCAGTTGACGCCAATAACCGAGTCGGACGTGGTCCATGCTGGTACGACAGCGAGCATCGCGGTCCACGCGTCGCTCGATGCGGGCTTCCACACCAACTCGAACACTCCGCTCGATGAGTTGCTCATTCCGACGACCCTGACGCTCGACCTGCCTGACGGCATCTCGGTACAGGCCATTGGGTGGCCCGAGCCGTTCCTGCTCGAGCAAGAGGGCGCCGCGCAACCGCTCGAGGTCTTCGGCGAAGAATTCACGATCGGGGTCGTCCTGGCGCTGGCACCCGACCTGCCGCCCGGGATGTATGCGGTCCCCGCCACCCTGCGCTACCAGGCGTGCGACGAGACGATGTGCTACTTCCCGTCCGCGGCGGAGTTTGCGTTCGAGCTCGCCGTCGTACCGGCCGATCAGGCCGTCGCGATCCTGGAACCATCGCTCTTCGAGGGTCTGACGTTCGAGGAGTTCGAGGCAAGCGCCGCGACGCCGGAGCCGGCCGGTCCGGCCATCGGGTCGGGCGATGCGGACGTGGCCGCCGATGCGCTCGCGCGCCTGGATCAGTTCACCGTTCTGCGAACGACGGGTGGGTATCTCGGCGCTGACGATTTCCTCCAGTTCATCGACGATGCGGAATCTGGACGCCCGGAGCGAGGATTGCTCGAGGGCCGCGGACCGCTCGCGATCCTGCTCATCGTGCTTCTGGGCGGGCTCGCCCTCAATCTCACCCCCTGCGTACTCCCGATGATCCCGATCAATCTCGCGATCATCGGCGCCGGAGCCCGCGCGGGCTCGCGGGCCCGTGGATTCGCTCTCGGAACCGCGTACGGCACGGCCATGGCGCTCGTATACGGCGTGCTGGGTCTGGTCGTCATTCTCACCGCCGGAACATTCGGGACGATCAACGCGTCACCGTGGTTCAACCTCGGAATCGCGGTGCTCTTCGTGGTGCTCGGCCTGGCCATGTTCGACGTGCTCTTCATCGATTTTTCCAAGCTGCAGTCACAGATCACCATCGGCGGATCGGGAAGCGGATCGTTTCTGGTGGCGTTCGGGATGGGCGCGGTTGCCGCCCTCCTGGCCGGGGCGTGCGTCGCCCCGGTCGTGATCCAGGTCATCGTCTTCTCGAGCAACCTGTACGCGACGGGGACGACGATCGCGCTGCTGCTCCCCTTCTTTCTCGGCCTCGGCATGGCACTGCCCTGGCCGATCGCGGGCGGCGGCCTGACCCTGCTGCCGAAGCCAGGCCCCTGGATGGTCTGGGTGAAGCACGCGTTCGGCGTGTTCATCCTCGGCACGGCCCTCTATTACGGCTACATCGCGTACGGTCTCTTCAGTCAGCGCTGGGTCGATGCCGACGAGGTGGCGGGCAGCGTGCAGGAGATGCTCGATGAGGGCTGGTATGCGTCGCTCGAGCAGGGGCTCGCCACCGCCGAGGCAGAGGACAAGCTGGTACTCGTCGACATCTGGGCGACCTGGTGCAAGAACTGCCTGACGATGGACACCACGACGCTGAAGGATCCCCAGGTCCAGGACGCGCTCGACGACTACGTGAAGATCAAGTTCCAGGCAGAGGATCTCAACGTCTCGCCCGCCGAAGAGGTCATGAAGCGGTTCGAGGCAATCGGCCTACCCGCGTACGCGATTCTCCGAAAGGGCACCTCACCCCTGACCGCCAGCGCGACCCGCTAACCGAGCGCGTCCGTTCCGTGTCCGTTCCGCGTCCGTTCCGTGTTCGTTCCGTGTCCGTTCCGTGTCCGTTCCGGGCCATCCCCGTATCCCTATGGCCCGGCCACCCCGGCCATCACGAGCTCGGCCTCGGCCGGCCAGTAGCCCTGGGCCGTGTTCACCACGAGGTCGCGCCACATCTCCTCGGCGATCTCCTGCTCGCTCCTGAAGTGGTGATCCATCGCGATCGCAAACTTGATGAGGTTGTCCGCCTCCGGGAGCAGCTCCTCCCGCGTGCGCGTGCCTTTGAAGAATCGTACGGAGTCGTAGTAGGTGAAGTTCTCGATGAGCTGGAGATCTTCGGGGACGGCGTCCACGACCGCCTGAGCCGCTGCGTCTTGACCGAGCTTTCGGTATCCCAGATACCGCCAGTAGGCCGTGGATACCAGCCGATCCGCCGACTGCCCCATCGGCTCGTTCAGCGCCCGTTCCATGGCGGTGACGACGGTCTCGTAGTCACCCACCGCCATGCTGGTCTGCCCCAGGTAGTAGTGAATATTAGAGGTGTAGGTGGTGATGGGCTGCTCGATCGAATTCAGAATACCGTCCGGTTCGAACGTGTCCGGCTGCCCGGCGATCAGGTCGGCCGCACGCCTGTAGTCGGCGATGGCGTTTTCGAAATCGCGGCTCCGCGCGAGATGGCGACCCCGGTACCTGAACAACTTGTAGCTGTCGGGGAACTTCTCCAGACCGCGCGTGAACACCTCGACGGCTTCGGGAAACCGCGCAAGGTAGCCGAGCCGCCGGCCCAACCAGATATAGGAGTCCTCGCGATCCGGCGCGACCTCCATCACCGCCCGAGCAATCGTAGGTCCTCCTCGAGTCGCGCACGAACCTCGGGAGTCCAGGCCGGCTCCGTGAGCGGTGTGCCGATCAGTGTCAGCCGCGGTGGCGGCTCGGCTTGCGCCGGGGGTCCGTCCGACGCCGACTCGTCGCCGGCGATCGGCTCGCCAGGCGAGCATGCGAGCACCGAGACGCACATCGTCCCGATGAGCGCGGCCGCGACCGCTCGACTGGTGTGCGAGCGGCCGACCGTTCGAGTGAGAATGCGTCGAGTCATCATGATGTCCTGGATTCTACGCCAGGTCTGTCGCGCTTGGGCCAGGCGCTTCGCCGGGAACGCTCCGTCATCCTCGGATGGTAGACTCGAGCCACCGATGACCGAAGATGCCCACTCTCGCCCGTCCGGAGATGCACCGCAGCCGCTCTACGATGTCAACGTTCCAACGCCCACCCACGCGGAGCGTGCGCGAACGCTCGTGTCGCGGATCACGACGGGGACGCTCTGCACTCTGGCGCAGGAACCGGAGGGCTACCCGTACGGCTCGTTCGTGACCGTCGCCTTCGAGGCGGGCGACCCGGTCTTCCTCGTGAGCCGACTTGCGGAGCACACCAAGAATCTGCTCCGCGATCCGCGCGCATCGTTACTCGTGGCCGAGGGCGGCTCGGACGATCCGCTCGCCAACGGGCGTGTCACCCTGCTCGGCCCGTGCCGGGCGGTGGAGGACGATGCAGGCGCCGCCCGGGCGGCGTTCCTCGCCGCCCACCCGAATTCCTCGTACTACGCCGACTTTCGCGACTTCGGGTTCTGGAAGCTGCAGGTGGAATCGATCCGTTACATTGGAGGATACGGACGGATGTCTTGGATCGAACAGGCTGACTGGCGGGTGGCTCAACCCGATCCGGTCGCCCCGGCCGCGGACGCCATCATCACCCACATGAACGCCGACCACGCGGACGCGATGGTCGCGTACTGCAAGGCGTTCTCGATGGCCACCGACATCTCGGCGGCGAGCATGACCGGCGTCGATCGATACGGCTTCGAGATGGCGGCGATCACCCCCGAAGGCCCGCGGCCGGTCCGGCTCGCGTTCTCGCAGTCGGTCGGTACGTCCGATGAAGTCCGCAAGGCACTGATCGACATGCTGCACGAGGCGCGGGCGAAACTGGGCTGACCACCCTGCGTCGAATTCGAAGAGGGATCACATGAAACGATTGGCAGTGGCGTGTGTCGTCGCGGGGCTTTCGGCGACGGTTCACGCTGGAGCGCAAGCAGTGGCGCACGACCAGGGAGAAACGGCACGACGCGCCGTCACGGGCAACGAGGGCGTCTCAACCATGGTCGTGATGGATCGGCCGACCTTCCGCGTCCTACGAGACTTTTTCGAGCCCGGGGCCGTGCGTCGCATGCACTCGCACGAGGCGATGTACCACGTGGTCACGGTCATCACCGGGGCCGTTCGGATCGCGTTTGAAGACTCGCCGCCGATCGATGTCACGCAGGGCGAGGTTCTGCACCTGGACGGCGGCGTTCAGCACAGCATCGAGAACATCGGCAGCCTCATCGCTACGATGGTCGAGGTGTTCGGCAAGGTCGACGGCGGCTAAGGCGCTCCCTGATTGGCGGCGAGGAAGTCCGCGATGAATTCGGCCACGATTTCCTTGACGAGCTCACGCAGCGTGACCAGCTCGCTGGACGCGATCGTGCCGACCATCGGGGCCGACGCCCAGGTGGTGGCCTCATAGAGGATCGTGTCCGAGGTGATGAACGACAGGACATCCTGCTTCAAATCGACGTTGATGGTGTAGGCGTGGAGCCCGGCCGTCGGCGCCTCGACGGTCTTCACGTTCAGATGCAGGTACGGGCCCGCCGGTACGTCCAGATACTCCTGCATCGAGAGCACCCGGATCCCGGCGTTGCTGAGCGCGACCTCCGTGTCCACGCGCAACGCCGTACGGTTCAGGGCGAAGCGACCGGCATCTCCGCCTAGCTTCTCGACGATGATGCCGACACCGGCCAGGCCGCGCAGCGAGGTTCGGTCCTTCGTCTGCGCCGGAACGCCCTCGACGCCGACAAGGGCGAAGCTGAGGGTCAGCGCCCAGGTTGACCATCGATTCGACATGCTCCTCCTTTGCGAGCGACGCGCCAGCCGCCTCGGACGCGAAGTCGTGGTGAACAACGGAGCCGGACGCGCGTCCGGCCCCGCGCGTTGTCAGCGCAAGTGCTCGTTGAAGAACGCGATCGTCCGATCCCACGCCAGCGTCGCCGCGGCCTCGTCGTAGCGCGGCGTCGTATCATTGTGGAAGCCGTGATTGGTGCCATCGTACATGTGCATCGTGTACGTGACACCGTTCGCCTTCAGCGCCGTCTCGTAATCCGGCCAGCCCGCGTTGACACGCTCGTCGAGGCCCGCATACTGAATCAGCAGTGGCGCCTTGATCTTCGGAACGTTCTCGGACGGTGGCTGGCCGCCGTAGAACGGAACGGCCGCCCCGAGGTCGGGAATCTCGACCGCCAGCGCGTTGGACATGCCGCCGCCGAAGCAGAAGCCGACAACGCCGACGCTGCCGCTGCAATGCGCGTGCGATTTCAGAAAGCCGGCGGCCGCGACGAAGTCCTCGAGCATCTCGTCCCGCGATCGCTTCCGCTGCAGCTCGCGCCCCTCATCATCGGTGCCCGGATAGCCGCCGAGCGGCGCGAGCGCGTCCGGCGCGAACGCCAAGAAGCCGGCCAGCGCGGCGCGGCGGGCGACGTCCTTGATGTGGGGATTGAGTCCCCGATTCTCGTGAATGACCAGGACACCAGGTAGCGTGCCACTCGCGTCAGCCGGGCGGACGAGGTAGCCCCTCATCGTGCCGGCACCCTGAGGCGAGGCGTACTCGACGGTCTCGGCCGTCACACGTGCGTCGCCCTCGGCGATCTGCTGAGCCTCCGCGTAGTTGGGGCTGAGGCTCTCCACCAGCGCGGCCGCTGTCACTCCGCCGACAGCGAACTTCGCCGCGCCGTCGAAAAACTCGCGGCGACTGACCCCGCCGTGCACGTACCGATCGAAGAGGTCGAGCAGCTCCGGGTCGAAATCGGTGGCCTTCTTGCGCTCCATCGTGCTGACTCCTTGACGACGTCGGGATCGTGAGGGTCCGGGGTTCGGGGGTCCGGAGGGTCGCGGTGGCTCGCCTTCGCCAACCGCCGCCAGGGCTATGGCGCCGGTCCTCGCGACATCTTTCCGTCAGGTTCCGTGACGTTCCGTGCTCATTCCGTGCCCGATCCGTGTAAATTCCATGCCGTTCCGCGTCCGTCCCGTCTCGTGGATTATATCGCGGACCCGCGTAGAATCTGACGGACGACGTCGAAACAGGAGGAGGATTGTCATGGTTGCCATGGTTGTCACGGGCGGAACTCCCGACACGACGCCCACCATCATTCCCACCATGCGGTACCAGGACGCGACAGCCGCCATCGATTGGCTTTGTGAGGCATTTGGCTTCGAGCGGCATCTCGTGGTGCCGGGGGATCAGGACACGATCGCCCACGCACAGCTGACGTTCGGCCGCGGCATGATCATGCTCGGGTCGGCCCGCGACGACGAATACGGCGTCTACATCAAGACGCCGCGCGATCTGAACGGCGTCACTTCTCAAGCCCCCTACGTCGTCGTCGGTGACGCCGACGCGCACTACGCACACGCCGTGGCCGCCGGTGCGGAGATCGTCCGAGACATCAAGGACGAGGCGCATGGAGGCCGCGCCTACTCGTGCCGGGACCCCGAAGGCCACCTCTGGAACTTCGGCACGTACGATCCCTGGCGGGAAGTTAGCGCCCCATGATTGCCCCGATCATCATCGGCGCCGTGGCGTTCGGCGTGTCGCTGCTTACGCTGTTCTCGGGATTCGGTCTCGGAACGCTGCTCATGCCAGCCTTCGCGCTGTTCTTCCCGGCCGACGTCGCGGTCGCCTCGACGGCGGTCGTGCATGCGGCCAACAACGTGTTCAAGGTGGGCCTTCTCGGGGGCCAGGCACGTCGCGACGTGGTCGTACGCTTCGGCATTCCTGCGGTGCTCGCGGCATTCGTCGGCGCGTTTCTCCTGACCGTGCTTTCGGACCAGACAGCACTCGGCTCCTGGTCGTTCTTCGGCCGGCTGGCCAGCATCACGCCGCTCAGGCTCGTCATGGGCATCCTGATCCTCGGCTTCGCACTGGTCGAGCTCCTGCCGTCACTGCGTATGATTCAAGCTCCGGTTCGTTGGCTCCCTGTCGGCGGCGCGGTGTCCGGCTTCTTCGGAGGACTCTCCGGCCACCAGGGCGCGCTCCGCGCCGCGTTCCTGTCTCCGCTCGGGCTGTCACCCGCCGAGTTCGCCTCGACACAGGCCGTGATCGGATTGCTGGTCGACGGCGCACGCCTCGTCGTGTACGGCTGGGCCTTCACGGTGCTACGCGAATCGACGGGGGCCGGCGCGATCGACTGGCGGATCGTTGGGATCGCTACGATCAGCGCATTCGCCGGGGCGTTCCTCGGCAAGCAACTCCTGCCTCGCGTCACGTTCGGCGCGCTGCGCCTGGTCGTCGGTGGACTGCTCGTGATCGTGGGAATCGCGCTCGCAGCCGGGATCGCGTGACGGACGGCGCGGACGGAACGAACACGGAACGTCACGGAATTTCGCGGAAAGAATGCCGCGATGCTTCCGCGCCGTAACCCCTCAACCGCCATAGCCCTGGCGTCGGTTGGCGAAGGCGGGCCACCACGACCCTCCAGACTTCAGGACTTCCGGACTTCAGGGCTTCCGGACTTCCGGACCTCCGAACCACACTCCCCTATCTCGAGACGCTAATCCGGTGCCTGTTCGACAACGGCCTGGAGACGCAGAGCACTGATCGAGTGGGCATCGCGACGCATCGACTCGCCGACGCACGCACCGACTTGACGGCCTGAGCCAGGATTCGTTAGAACCGTTGTACCGTCGCGGTTTAGTTCGGATTGGCGCGAGCGTCGGACGCCGCGCCGCCCACCGGAATGCTCGACCGATTTCGATCGGGAGGCCCGCAATGTCTCAGCTGAACGATGCGTTGTCCCAGTTCGACGAGAACGACTACACGGTGAAGCTGTGTCGAACGATGTTCGGCGCGCTGCCGACGGCTCCACCCTTCGTCTTCTATGGCGATCTGGCCGGCGGAGTCGCACGGGTCGCCGAGTCGGCGCGACCGGATCTCGTTCCGCGCGCCGAGGCGATCGCCCATCGTCGGGAAGCCGAGCGGGCCCTGTGGCTGGCCAAGGCGCTCGACAAGGCGGACAGGGGCCTGGCCGTGGCCTCCGGGGTCTCGAATCTCGTGTCGTTCATCCGGGGGTCGTCGTCGACGGGGCGCTCGACGTTCGAGAGTGACCGTCAGCAGGCCATCGATGCAGGCATCAAGCTGCTCGGGCTCGCCTACATCACGTCACGGCTCTTTGCCGGTGGCCCGACCGAAAAGGTCCACCAACTGTTGCAGCTGCCGGCCGGCCGAGAGGCGGCCCTCTACCTGGCCACGGTGGAGATTGCGCTGCCGTTCATGGACAACTTCATCGAGGGAGGCGGGAGCGTCATCTCGAGCCTGATGGACAGCTCGGCTGTCGACGCGGCGTCGCGCTTCGGCGCGGTCGCCGGGCGTGCGACGACCCAGGAGGCCACGTCGGTCCTCTCGCACCTGGTTCAGCCACTCGAGCACCTGCTGGAGGGCGTCAAGGGAAATGTCGGTCCCTTGTTGGACACCGTGCGCTCGCACGTACCGGCTGCGCTGGGAATCGCCGACTCCGCCACCGGCATGCTCGCCACACGCTCGACGCCATGCCCGTGTGGCAGTTCCTCGGCGCGCGCCTGGTCGCCGAGGCGTCTGCCCAGCAGGCCCTCGACGAGCAGCCGGATCCTGCGAGTGCGCTCGAGATCCGCGGCGTGCCTGACGCGGAGTTCACGAGCCACAGCCGGGACCTCGTGCACACGCCCGTGACAGTCGGCGAATCCGGCGCCGGCCCTGATGGCGGAGTCAGTGTCGCGGCCGTCGGCGCGGCGGTCGGAACGGTCGTCGGGGTCAGCTCGTTGTTCGCCGCGCCGCCGACGCCTCCCGTCGCCGCCGGCACCGCCGTTGACGCCGACCCCGGTGCCCCGGTGCTCGAGCGGCCCATGACGCCGACGTACCTCCGGTTTTTCATGTTGCTCGCCGGAGCCGTCGGAGGCGCCCTGCTCGTCCGCGCGTATCCAGACCTGGTCTGGAATCAGCTGGACTGGGTGCGGGCACAGCCGCAGTGGATGTTCGCGCTTTTCACCGGCCTGCTCGGGCTCGTGATGTTCCGCCTCGGGATCGATCTGTCTCGCGATTGGCCCGTCGCCTTCGGCTCTGCGCTGGCCGCCGGTTCGCTGGCCGCGGGCATGGCCCTCGTGGGCAGCAGCCGGTTCATCATCGCGGGCTATCCAGACAGCCCGTACGTCATTCCGGTCGGGCTGCTCCTCGTGATGCTCGCCATCGGGGCCGTCAGGCTCCGGCCGGAATCCGGGCGCGGGTAGTCGTCGCGCCGACACGGGCCCGAGATCGTCATGACCGAACCAGACATTCGCCGCCTGACGCCAGCCGATCGCAACGCCGCCCTGGACGTGATCAATTCGGCCGCCCGCTGGTATCGAGCGTTTCTCTCTGCCGAACAGCTGCACGATCCCGAGATGACACCGGCGCAGTGGGCGACCGAGTCGGAGCGCATGACGTGGCACGGCGCATTCGTCGATGGTCGGTTGGTCGGTGTCGTCGGAATCGAGTACACCCAGGACGTCGCGCTGATGCGCCACGCGTATGTGCTGTCCGAGTACCAGCACCAGGGCCTCGGGTCGGCTCTGCTCGACGCGGTCGAGGCGGACATGCAATGCGTCCGCCGGGTCATCGCCGGCACGTATCGGGAGAACCACAAGGCCCGGCGCCTGCTGGAGAAACGAGGCTTCCGGCTGTCGGTCGATTCGGAATCGGTGCTGCGTACCTACTACGCCATTCCCGAGGACCGGCTGCTGTCGTCGGTCACCTACGAGAAGGCCGTCTGATCGCGCCCACTGACGTGCTAGGGTGCCGACCTATGACCAATGACCACGGCGACGACATCGCGACGCTGCTGGTTCGGGAACTGCGGGGGTTCGAGCGGGAGCTGGAACTCTTCCCGGATGACCAGAGCATCTGGCGCTCGGCGCCCGGGGTGACCAATTCGGCCGGCAACCTCGCGGTGCACGTGGCCGGCAACCTCCAGCACTACGTCGGGACCGTCCTGGGGAAGACAGGATACGTGCGAAACCGGCCGGAGGAGTTCGCTCGTCGCGCAGGATCTCGGCAGGAGGTCATCGCCGAGCTCGACGCCGCGATCCGGGTCGTCCGGGATGTGCTCTCCCGCCTACCACTCGAGCGGTACCGAGACACCTATCCCGAGACCGTGATCGAGGGAGTCGAGATCAGTACCGGGCGGTTTCTGCTCCACCTTGGCGCCCACGCGGCCTTCCACCTGGGTCAGGTTGGCTACCTGCGACGGGTCCTCACTGGCGATACCCGCTCGGCCGGACCGGTGTCGCTTCGTGCACTGGGGATGGGAGTGGGTAATACGGACTAGGGCTCAGGGCTCAGGGCTCAGGGACAGCACGTCTGGCGTCCCCTGATCCCTGATCCCCGGTCCCTGATCCCTGATCGCGTGCTACCGGCTGGCTGGCGGAACGATGTCGTTCAGCCGGAGGTAGACCGTCATGGCGCCGTACTCATCCCAGACGTGGGCCATGGCCCTGTAGACGATCCTGGCTCGGGTGGAGTCGCCCAGGAAGCCCGGACCAGCGACGACCTCACTGGCCCATGCGCCGTCCTTGCCCGTCAGAACCTGGGAACCGAAATCGAACGCCGTGCTCATCGCCTCCAGAATTTCGGCCTTCTCGGTCGGCTCACCGAGGTCGGGAGCGGTCGCGCTCTCGTCGAGCATGGCGATCAAGCCACCGTTCGCACCAGAAATGTGCATCAGCTGTTCGCCGAAGGTCCGCAACTCGTCCGTCGGCTTGTAACCGAAGTTCTCGGCGGGCATGGCGTCACCCAGCTGCATCATCATGTCTTTCAAGGATTCCCAATCCTTGAGCAGGTCGCCGGCGAGGGCGCCGTCGTCGGCTGCCATCGCCTCCTCAGCGGGCGCCTCGACGGGAGCCTCCTGGGCAGGAGCGCAGCCCGCGAGCGCGAGCGTCAGGACCAATGCGGCCGGAACAAAGGCGAAACGTAGTGTGGAATGCATCAATTCTCCTAGTCGAGGCAAATGAGCCTCAAAATCGTGGACGACTCGCCGACGGGGAGCGCGGGACTCCCCGGAACCGAACAAGTGTAGCAGCGATTCCCGCCCGGTACGCGTCAGTGTAGCATGACCGGGCGCTGGATTGCAGAGCCGTCCCCTCGCATGGCGCCCTCGCATGGCGCCCTCGGAGGAGATTTTATGACACACCGCCACATGTCGCGCCGGGAGTTCGTGAAACGGTCCGCTGTGGCCACGGCGAGCCTCACCGCGGCGGCACGCCGGGCCCAGGCCACCGGCCCTCAGCCGACGCCGAACCCGCTGTTCCGGATCTCGCTCGCCGAGTGGTCGCTGCATCGTGCGGTCTTCGGGGATTGGCTTGCCGAGGTCGGCTTCGGCGAGCTGACCCGGCGGATCCGGACAGCGCCCCGCTCGGTGCTCCAGGGAACACTCGATCATCTAGATTTTGCCAAGACGGCCCGACGCGAATTCGGCGTCGATGCTGTCGAGTACGTGAACACGTTCTTCTTCGACCGGGCGACGGATTCGGACTATCTCCTCGAGATGAAGACGCGCGCCGACGATGAGGGTGTGCGAAGCCTGCTGATCATGTGCGACGCGGAGGGCCGGCTCGGCGATCCCGATCCGTCCGAACGTAGCGCGGTGATCGAAAACCACCGGAAGTGGCTCGACGCCGCCGCGTTCCTCGGGTGCCACTCGATCCGCGTCAACGCCGCCAGCGCCGGGACTCGCGACGAGCAGGCCCGACTGGCGGCCGACGGACTGGCCCGACTGGCGGCACTCAGCGATGAGGTGGACCTCGATGTCATCGTCGAGAACCACGGCGGTCTGTCGAGCGACGGGACCTGGCTGGGCGCGGTGATCGAGCAGGCCGGACATCCACGCGTCGGCACACTGCCGGACTTCGGCAACTTCGATCTCGGCGACGGCCAGCGGTACGACGAGTACCGCGGCGTGGCCGAACTGATGCCCTATGCCAAGGCGGTCAGTGCGAAATCGTTCGATTTCGATCCGGACGGCGAGGAACGGACGCTCGACTTCGAGCGACTGATACGGAGCGTGCTGGACGCCGGCTACCGAGGCTACGTCGGCATCGAGTACGAGGGCGATCGACTGAGTGAACCCGAGGGCATCAGGGCCACCAAGGCCTTACTCGAGCGGGTGCGCGATCAATTGGCCCCCGAGTATCGGTAGAGTGCCTGGGCTTTGGCCTTGGGCAACGTTCGCAGGGCAGGACGGACCAGTGACCAGTGACCAGTGACCAAAGACCGATGACCGGTGGCTGGTTCGACGTATCGCGTCAATCAGCGAGCGACCAGTCGCTCCCAGCCGACGGTCGCCACCAGTTCACCGTCCGTCGTGATCATCAATCCTTCGGCGCCGTCGATCGATTCGAGCAGCGCCACCCCGGCTGACGGACCGAGGATGAAGACCGTCGTGGCAAGCGCATCGGCGTCCATCGCACTGTCGGCGACGACCGTCACGCCACTGAGCTCGGTGGCAGACCGACCCGTTCTGGGATCGATCAGGTGGTGGGCCCGACGGTCCTCGACGAAGTAGTGCTCGTAGTCGCCCGACGTCGCCGTCGCGCTGTCGGCCGCCCGGATCGTGACGAGGAAGTCAGTAGGCGGCCGCCTCGGATGCCTGATGCCCACCACCCAGAACGGACGCGCGGCAGGCCGTCCGAGGGCCCGAATGTCCCCGCCGATGTCGACCAGGGCATCCTCGACGCCGGCAGCGACCAGCGCCTGAGCGGCACGATCGATGATGAAGCCCTTCGCGATGCCGTCGACGCTGATCCGCATGCCAGGCCGGCCGAGCGTGACGTCCTCGCCGTCAAGGTGCACCTGCTCGAAGCCGACCAGTGCGCGGGCCCGCTCGAGCTCGTCGTCGGACGGTGGCCGATCCGCCCCGATGAAGGTCTCCTGGTACAGGTCGAGCAGCGGGAGCATCGTGATGTCGAACGCGCCGCCGCTCAGCTCCGAGTAATATCTGGCCCGTTCGAGGACGGTCAGCACCTCCGGGTCAGCGTCGTCGAGCCGCCCGTCGCGATTGAGCCGGGCGAGCGGCGTCGCGGGGTCGTAGGTACTGAGCACGGCCTCCAGCCGAGCGATCTCGGCGAAGGCGGCGTCGACGGCGCGCTCAGTCCGGTCTTCGTTCGGACCGACTGCCGTGATCGTGGCCGTCGTGCCGAGAGCGGGTCGGGTGCGAGATGTGGTGTAATGGCCGTCTGGCGGATGTGCACATCCGCCGAGGCCGAGCGCCAGACACGCGCCGGCCAGTGCCCGAACAGCGCCCGCGTACAGTCTCCGGAGGGTTATGCGTCTGAGACACGGCCTCGTCCGAAGCGTCCTGGCGGTGGTGATCGGTCCGACCGCGGCGACGGTCCTCCTGGTCGTCATCCTACCCATCGTGCCTCAGACGTACACCGGGGAGCAATCGAACGACGGACGGGCCCGACGCTACGAGAGCGACCTGCTAGAGGTTCTTCCCCTGGCCGATGCGTTCTCGAGTGAGGAAGGCGTGTACCGCCACTTCCGGGGCTACACGGGTGGGCCGGCGCCGGCCCACCGGCGCTTGGTCGGCTACGCCTTCTTCACGACCGAACTGGGCGGCCGGTCCCGAGGCTACACCGGGATCATGCACCTGCTCGTCGGGCTCGACCTGACCGGCTCTCTGACTGGCGTCAAGGCCGTTGAGCACCACGAGCCGTACGGGTACTTTTCGATCGACGTTGCTCGGTTTCGCGACCAGTTCAGCGGCAAGAGCGTCCTGGAGCCATTCAAGGTGGGCGAGGACATCGACGCCATCTCGGGCGCCACGATCACGGTCACGGGCGCGACCGGAGCCATCCGGGTGGCGGCGCGTCGCATGGCGCGAGAGTTCATCGCCAAGCGAGCCGAGGACCGTCCGTGAGCCGTCTCGGCGCACCTGGAAGCCTGACGCCCATCCTTATCTCTTTCAACGCCGCCCTCCTCGTCGGATGCCTCGCGTCGCCGGCCATCGGTCAGCCGGCCGAGCCTCCGGCCGACCCCGGGGTGCTGTCGCTCGAGGCGCTGGACCAGTTGCTCGACGAGGACGCCGATAACGCCGATGACGCGGGAGACTCACAACAGGGCGCCTCGGGGCCCGTCTCGCTCGACGATCTGGACGCCCTGTTCGACGACGACGGCGAGGAAGCCTCCGCGCCACTCGAGTGGTCGGAGATCGCCGACATTGGGGGACTGGTCGCCATCCTGAGCATCGCGCTGTTCAGCTTCTTCACGAAGAGCCAACGACTCAAGTACGTCACGCTGGTGCTTTCGGTCGCCTATCTCGGCTTCTACAAGGCTAACCTCGTTTCGATCGTCAACATCTTCACCCTCGTGGGCGGCAGCCTCCCCGACTTCAGGATCAGCATGCCCTGGTACCTGATGATGGTCTTCACGGTGGTCTCGACCGTGCTCTGGGGACGGCTGTACTGCGGGCGAATCTGCGCCTTCGGCGCGCTCACGCAACTGATGGACGCGACCATCCCATCGCGCTTCCGCGTCGAGTTGCCACCCAGCGTCGACCGGTGGGCCATTTACACGAAGTACGTGCTACTGGGCGGCGTCCTGCTCTACTTCCTGGCGAGCGGGAACTTCCTCGTCTACCGCTACCTCGAGCCGTTCTGGATGTTCACGCTGAGCGGAACGACCGTCATGTGGGTGATGCTCGGCGTGCTCCTGGTGGCCACCGTCTTCGTCCGCAACCTGTACTGCCGGTACCTGTGCTCAGTCGGCGCGGCTTTGGGCTTGATCTCCAATCTGACCGTGTTCCGCATCAAACGCTGGAGCGAGTGCAAGACGTGCAAGATCTGCGAGAAGGCGTGCGAATGGGGCGCGATCGACGGCCCCAAGATCATCGCGAGCGAGTGCGTTCGGTGTGACGACTGCGAGCGTCTCTATCACGATGAGAAGCGGTGCGTGCACTGGATCGTATTGCGGCGATCCGCCCCACGCCAGACCGGGGCGAGCGCCTAGTGGCCCGTCGACCGGGGCCCAGCGCCCAGAGCCCAGAGCCGACACTTTCGTAATCACGCACCCTGTACTCGTCGCACTCCGGAACACCTCAGCTCGATTTCCCCCCGCCGCGGCGCCTATTCCTACTGGCCTCTGATTTGCACAACTGGCAGGCGACATGATGCGCCTCCTCGATCACAACGACACGCCACTGGTGACGGGTCTCATCGTCGCCTCGATCGTCATCTTTCATCAGCCGCTGCGGTCGGTGCTCGACTTCACGCACGAGATCGAGAGCTACTACCATCTGGACCTGGTGCCAGCACTGGTCGTCCTGTGCTTCGCGGTAGCCCTTCATCAGTCGCGCCGCCGCCACCTGGCGAGCCAGGAGGCACTCGCCGCGGCCGAGGCGGCGCGGCATCATGCCGAGCGCGCGCAGGATCTCGAATTACTGGTTTCCTTCGGTCGGGCCGTCGCCAAGGCGCAGGATTTCGCGGCACTCGAGAGGGTTATCTGGCGGGACTTGCCGACGCTGGCCGGTGAGCGGGCCCATTGGGTCGCGATCGGAAGCCGCACGGCGCGACGCGTGCTCGCCCGATCGGAGAGCGTTCCGGAGTCGGCCGAGGCCACCATCGATGCCGCAGCAGAGCGAGTCGCGGCTTCGACCGACGGCCGGGTCGACACGCAGGGCGTCACCGTTGACGGATTCGTGTGCTTTCCGCTGGTGGCAGGCGACGAGGCGGTCGGCTCGCTTGGCGTGGAGGATCGCGACCTGGACGACCGCACGCGCCGGAGCCTCGTGGCCGGCGCCGCGGTCCTGGCCATAGCCGTGCGCAACGTCGCGATGATGCACGAGACGATGCAGAAGAGCTTCCGCGACTCGCTGACCGGCTGTTACAACCGCGCGTACGCGCGGGAGTCTCTCGAGCGAGAACTACTGCGGGCGAAGCGGCACGGCCGACCGCCGGCGGTGCTCATGCTCGATGTCGACGGGTTCAAGGCCATCAACGACCGGCACGGTCACCTGTCCGGCGACCGGGTGCTCCGAGCGATCGCGGACACGCTGCGTGAGCTGTTCCGGAGCAGTGACCCCACGTGCCGTTACGCCGGCGACGAATTCCTCGTCATCCTGCCGGAGACGCCGCTCGGAACGGCCGAGCAGCTCGCCGAGCAGCTCCGGGAGCAGATCGCCCTGATCCAGATTCCGCATCAGGATCAACTGGTCCGACCCACCGTCAGCGTCGGGGTCACGGCGGCGCTTCAGGGCGAGCTGGATGTCGAAGCCGTGGTCGAGCGGGCCGATCGCGCGATGTATCACGCCAAGCAGGCCGGGCGCAACGAGTGCAGTACACTCGCCCCAACGCCTTCCACGACACTGGTGCATCGCTTCCTCGACACGTTCCCGCCGTGCGAGACGGGATCGGCTGGCGATCGACCTGACGAGCCAGAGAACGGGGCGTCGGACGGCGGCGAGGCACCCGAGCGAGTCGCGGCGCCTGGCGCCTAGAAAGTAACAGTTGAACGTTGAGCGCGGATCCGGCGCGTCGGATCCGCGAATCGCCATTTCACCCGGCGCGGCCGGGCACACCTCCCAGCTCATCTCAGCGCATACAATGGGCCGACGGCGGCCAATGGTGGCCACCGCTCGATCCGTTCCGCGTGCACCGATGCTGGACCTCACCATCCTGGCGTTCACCACATTCTTCGCGACGATCGGGCCCATCGACGTGGCCGCGATGTTCGCGGCGCTGACCACGAACGCGACGTCGGCCCAGCGTCGTTCGATGGCCCTGCGCGGAACCTTGCTGGGCGCCGCCATCCTGCTGGTGTTCGCGCTGATCGGCGAGGTACTCCTGTCCAGACTCGGCATCTCGCTGGCTGCGATGCGAACGGCGGGCGGCATTCTACTGCTGCTGATCGGCATCGACATGGTGTTCGCCCGCTCCTCGGGCGGGGTCTCGACCACCGATGATGAGACGCGTGAGGCCTTCGGTAAGGAGGACATCACCGTCTTTCCGCTGGCGACGCCGTTGATTGCCGGGCCCGGAGCCATGGGCGCAGCCATCTTGCTGATGGCAAACACGGAGGGTGACCTCACCTCGAAAGTCATCGTCCTGCTCGCGCTGGGATGCGTTCTCGTGATCACGCTGGTGGCGCTGCTGGGCGCCAGTCAGATTCAGCGGATCTTCGGCGTCACCGGGCTACACGTGATCAGCCGCGTCTTCGGGGTCCTGCTCTGTGCCCTGGCGGTCCAGTTCGTGTTCGACGGCATCGGCGAGAGCGGCCTGCTCCGTGACACGGGCGCCGAGCGCGTCGAGACGTCCGCGTCGGCCGGCACGCCTGAGCCGAACTCCCCGGCGCCAGACGGCACAGCGATGGTGAGTGGTCGCGCACCAGAAGCGACGAGGGGATATCCCTCGGTCGTGGCCCTCGTCCCCAGGCCCCCGAGCGAGTTCCCGACCCCCACTGAACCCGCAGAGCTGGATCAGGCGGGCATGGCGTTCTACCCGCCGGTGCTCCTCGTGCAACCGGGACAGGCGGTTCACTTCATCAACAGCGAAGACATCATGCACAACGTGCGTGTCTTCCACAGCGCTACCCGGGAGCCGGAGTTCAACGTGGCCACGCCGCTGGGCGGCGCCTACGAGCACATCTTCCACCGAGAGGGCGCCTACGCGGTCTCATGCGACATCCATCCGGCCATGACGGCCACCATCTTGGCCCTGTCCACACCCTACGCAGTGATCGCCGAACGCGACGGGACCTTCTCCCTGCCCAACGTGCCGACCGGCTCCTATGCCTTGAGGATCCGGAACGGCGGGGTATGGATGGAACGCGACGTCGAGATTCGCGGTCCAGACACCGAGCTCGTAGTTGAGCAAATGCCCTAACAGGCAAGCCATCAACCTACTGGTCAACGGGCTGGCTGGTACCCCACAACTCCCAACAACCAAAGGGCTTCTTCCATCGGCGAGGCCTCGGCGCCTGGATGATGGCCAGCGACCCGCCCGAACGGCCCTGACGGCTGTATAGAGTCTGGCAGATATGCCGGCCCGAGACGGGCACTTCATACCCGTGCTGGCGCGACGATTGCAGCGTTCGACGCAAACGAGGTAGTTGGAACCCAACACGGTTCGCCGCGTGGGTCGCGGCTGGGCAGGGGTGGATAGATGACAGTTCCGGACACGGCGACATTCGAGGCATTGGTCGACCGGGCGCAGGTCGGACTCTGCGTGGTGCGGGACGAGCGCATCGTCTACGCGAATCCGCGCCTTGCGGCTCTCTTCGGTTATTCGGTCGGAGAGCTCCGCGGCCTGGCCGCCCTCAGCGACCTGGTGCAGCCTTCGGACCGGGCGGCGGTTGGCGAGCTGATGTCCCAGGGCTCGGAAGCTGGCGTGGGATCCTGGGTACCGGCGCGAGGGCTCACCAAGCCGGGCACGCTCATCGACGTCGAGATCCACGCCACCTCCATCCTGGCCACCGGGAGCCGTGCACATGCCGTCACGATCCGTGATGCGTCGGATCGGGAGCAGATCGATGCAGTACGACGGGCGCTGACGGACGAACTCGACGCAGCCCGACGCAAACTCACCGAGATCATTCACATCGACCAATTGACCGGGCTTCCGAACCGGGCCGGGCTGGAGCGGCTGCTCAGGTCGGAACGGAAACGAGCGGTACGAAACGGGTCCCGGCTCTCGGCCATCATGGTCGACTGCGATGGACTCCGTCGCATCAACGAGGCGTTCGGACCGGCGTTGGCGACCTCGCACTCGTCGAAGTTGGTCAGCGCCTGGCGCCGGCCGTACGCGGCTGCGATCAGGTTGCGCGAATGGGTGGCGACGAGTTCATGGCATTGCTGCCGGACACCGGTATCTGGCAGGCGGAGGAGGTGGCCCAGCGGATCGGTCTCAAGGTCTGCGCGAGTCCGATCCTGCGCGCGCCACAGTCCGTCAGCCTCACGGTGAGTACCGCGGCCCTGCAGCTGTCTGTCGACACGACAACGGTCGAGGAAGAGTGGTCACGGGCAGCGCTGGCGCTCAGGCATCGCAAGATGGTCGACAAGCGAAGCGGGTCCACAGGCGAGGACCCAGCGGATGCGAACACGCGATCCAACCTCCAGGCGCTCGATCAGCTGTCACGCCAGCAGTGCTACCGCACCCTGCGCCAGCCGATCTGCGATCTCGACGACGAGAGCGTCTGGGCATACGAACTGCTCACGCGCACGACCGTCCGTAACTTCGAGTCGCCTGGCGACTTTCTCCGCCTCGCGCAGGAGAACAACATCCTGATCCTGGTGGATCTCCTTTGCTTGCGTGCCGGTGTGCGAGCGGCAGCGGCTTCAGAGCCAGCGGAGCGGTACCACGTGAACCTCTTTCCGTCGACGATTCTGAATACTCCGACGGCGGACATCGTCGACATCCTGAGCGGGCTACCGGACAACAAGCCGCACTGCATCGAGCTGAACGAACAGCAGTTCTTCGGCGACAACCGGCAGCTCAAGGGTCGGCTCACGGAACTTCAGGAGTCGGGGTTCGAGATCGGGCTCGACGACGTGGGGTTCGGACGCACGTCGCTCGAGTTGCTCATCCTGCTCGAGCCGGATCTCGTCAAGATCGACCGTCAGTTCGTGGCCGGGATCGGGAGCGACCAATACAAGCGCGCGGCATTTCGCCGCCTGCTCGACATCGTCGACGCGACCGGCGCACGGGCGGTCGTCGAAGGCCTGGAGCACCAAGACGACCTAAAAACCGCCCAGGATCTGGGCGCCCGACTCGGCCAGGGCTATTTCCTTGGGCGGCCAGCCCCCACCCCGTCTCCACACATTGCCTCTTGATCAGTCCGGGCCCCGTGAGGGGATAATACAGAAGGCCGCGCCTACCCAGGCCGAGCCTCTTCCTCAACGGCCTGTCTGGAGTCCATTTCGATGACACCACTCGTTACACGGTTCTCGTCGAGGACGGCACGTTCAGCCACCGGCATAAGCCACGTCATCTGCGTAGCCATAGCGAGCACGGCTCTCGGCTGCGTGCTCTGGGCTGCCCAACCGGATGCTGACGACCACGAGGAGGTGCTTCGACTCGAGCGCGCCCAGGCCGAGGCGGTGGTGAACTCGGACCTGGACGCGCTGAATCGCATCTACGCCGACGACTTTCGCTTCACGCACGGCACCGGCGAGGTTCAGAACAAGGCCGAGTGGCTCGACGATCTGCGCCAGGGTCGCCGGCACTACGCATCCCGTGACCACGAGGAGCTCGAGGTCGAGATCCACGCCGAGATCGCCGTGACCTACGGACGCCTCAAGATCCGCCGCCGCATGGATGGCGTGGACAGCTTCTTCGGTGCGCGGTACGTCCGCGTGTACGGGCGACGAGACGACCGCTGGCAGCTCGTCTCACACCGAACCGTCGAGCAATGGGAAGTGCAGTAGCCGCACTTGTTCAGCGATTACGGGCCACTAGTCGAGATGCGCACGCTCGGAATCACCCATTTCGACGGGGGTGGACGGAAAATATTCCTTCCAGCGGCGCGTGACGCGCTCGGCGACGTCCGGCCGGCACGATAGCTCCTCGGGGTACCACGGCTTCATGCGGGCGTCGATCACGATGGGTGGGGTGCGCGCCACGTGGTTCCGGACGACCCGGGTCGACGCCGCGTGGATGTCGGCCGCCGGCTCGAACCGGGTAAATGTGGTCCAGAGGAAGTTGATCGGGCTGGCCACCGCCCGCCGAGGTTCGTCGGACAGGACCACGAGCGGCCACGCCGCAAACGCCGGATGTGCTGCCACCCGCGTCGCGGCATCCGCCTCTTCTCGAAACGGCGGGGCGTCGGTGACGAGAACACCGGGACAGAACACCCGCACGTCGTTCACACCAGCCGGCAGGTCGGTCGCCCGGAACTCCCGCGGGAGCTGGCGGATCGGTGGCCCCACACCCAACCAGACCCCCTTCGACCCCTCATTGACCTCCGGACCCGTGTAGTCCAGCGTGTCCATCGCCAGGTTCGAGAAGATGAACAGGTCCGTCTCGGGCTTCGTGCGCTCGAGGATGTGGACGAGTGTTCCGACGAAGTCCTTCAAGTCGGTCGCCTGGTCGGTGACGAGCAGGAATTTCGTCAGGGACAGTTGCCCCTCACCCAGGATCCGGAACGCCGAGGCCATCGCTTCGCGACGGTAGCGCTGACGAACGACCGCGCCGGCGAGCGAGTGGTAACCGGTCTCGCCGTACGACCACAGATCGACGACGCCTGGCATGACGAGCGGAAACAGTGGCGAGAGCAGCTCTTGAAGGAGATCGCCGATGAAGAAGTCTTCCTGGCGAGGCTTGCCCACGACCGTTGCCGGGTAAATGGCATCGCGGCGATGCGCGATGCGATCGACCTGGAAGACGGGGTAGTCGTGCTGCAACGAGTAGTAGCCGTAATGGTCGCCGAACGGCCCCTCGGGGCGGCGCGTGTGGGGTGGCACCGAGCCCAGGAGCGCGAACTCGGCATCGGCGACGAGGGGGTGGGGGCCGGTGCCGGTCACCAGCTTCAGGCGCTGGCCAGCAATGAGCGACGCGAGCATGAGTTCTGGCAGATTCTCCGGCAGCGGCGCGATGGCGGCGAGCATGAGCGCGGGGGGGCCTCCCAGGAAGACCGTCACGGGGAGGGCCGCGTCTCGAGCCTCGGCGACGGCGTAGTGGAAGCCTCCGCCCTTCCCGATCTGCCAGTGCATGCCGGCCGTCCTGGCGTCGTGCACCTGAAGGCGATACATCCCGAGGTTGTGCCCCCGACCGTCGGGGTGCTCGGTGTAGACGAGCGGGAGGGTGACGAACGGGCCGCCGTCCTCCGGCCAGCAAGTGAGCGCCGGCAGTCGGTCGAGATGCACGTCGGTCGACAGCACCTCGGCGACCGGGCCGGCGGCGCGCCTGGACGTGCCAACGCGCAGCGCCTCGCGTCCGAGATCGCGGGCGCCCCACAGCTTGCCGGCCGTCGGTGGCATCAGCGTCTCGGCGAGCTCGACGAGACGCGTGATCAGCCGACGTGGCCTGGTCCCGAACGCCAACTCGGCGCGGCGCGCGGTGCCGAACAAATTGGTGACCAGCGGAAACGCCGAGCCACGCACGTTGCGAAACAGCAGCGCCGCACCACCGGCCGCGATCACGCGGCGGTGGATCTCGGCCGCCTCCAGATCCGCGTCGACTTCGGCGTCGATCTCGACGAGGTCATCGTCTCGCCGCAGGCGGTCGAGAAAGCTCCGGAGATCGGGAAAGGTGGGCTCAGTCATTGAAACTGGCGGAGCGCGGCAGCCTACGACCCCTTGACGGCAATCCCTTGGATCTCGAAGTTCGCCCCGTTCAGCAACGGCCCGGATCCAAGGAACGCGCGCGCCGGCAGCTCGCCCTCGAAGTACGTCACGTACACGTCATTGAACTGATCGTACAACGAGACATCGGGGCAGTACACCTGCACGGAGACAAGGTCGTCCATCGTCATGCCTGCATCGGCGAGCGTCCGCTGCATGCCGTCCAGGATGTTACGCACCTCGCGCGCGAGACTCTCGGGCACCTGTCGGGTCCGGCGATCCGCGCCCGTGCGACCTGAAAGATAGAGCGTATCGCCGACGTGAACGGCGCTGCTGTACGGCGCGCCCTCACGCAGGTCGGCTGACTTGATGTGACGCTTCGGCGACGAGTCCTGAAGCGCGCTCGGCGTATCCGCCATCAACCCGAACACCAGACCAACCACGAACGAAACCGAAACCACGTGCACTCGCGCCATCGTCATCTCCTCGATCCGGCCTTGAACCAACCGTGATCCGGCCCTGATCCGGCTTTGATCCAGGCCACGCTCACGAAGCACCGCCAGGCCGGCGACGACGCTCGAGGGAGCCATCTTACTCGGCGTGGCGTCGCCCGTGCCGCGTTCGCTGTCGAGTTGCACGCCTCCAGCTCGATGGGCTAACGTAAGTAGTTGTAACCTCGAGCCTTGGGCCATCCTCCACAGTGCATGGACCGGGGCCCGTGACCACCCGCTGCTTCAGCCCGGAGGAACGCATGGCGACGCTTCGCTCAACCTTGATCTTCGCAGCCTTGATCTTCGCCGCCGTCTCGTTGCAGGCGCTCGGCCAGACCGCGGGCTCGATCCAGGACGGCGTGTTCTCCGAGAAGCAGGCCAGCGACGGCGAGAGGATGTACGCAGACGTGTGCTCGTCGTGCCACCTGGAGGACGCGTTCTCGGCAGGCTCCTACCTGGACGGCTGGCACGGCGAGAGCGTCGACGACCTGGTGACATTCATTCAGGACACCATGCCCGAGGACAACCCGGGCGGCCTCAGGCGTAGCGAGTACGTGGAAATCGTGGCCTACATCTTCAAGCTGAACGGCATCGCCGCGGGTGACGCGGACATGCTGACCTCACCTGACGATCTCCGGAACCTGCGGATCGAAGGCCCGACCGCCCCCGAGCCGTTGCCGGCGGTCGGCCAGACCGCCCCCGAGCCGTTGCCGGCGGTGGGCCAGACCGCCCCCGAGCCATTGCCGGCGGTGGGCCAGACCGAAGGCTCGATCCAGGACGGCGTGTTCTCCGAGAAGCAGGCCAGCGATGGCGAGAAGGCGTACGCGGACGTGTGCTCGGCGTGCCACATGGAGGACGCGTTCACGGCAGGCTCCTACCTGGACGGCTGGGACGGGCAGACCGTCGACGACATGGTGACGTTCATTCAGGACACCATGCCCGAGGACAACCCGGGCGGCCTCAAGCGTAGCGAGTACGTGGAAATCGTGGCCTACATCTTCAAGCTGAACGGCATCGCCACGGGTGACGCGGACATGCTGACCTCGCCTGACGATCTCCAGCACCTGCGGATCGAAGGCCCGTTCGTCCCCGGCTCGTAACGCCTCTCCGACCTGCCGGCGCCCAGGCGCGGCTGATTCGGGAGCGATCGGGCTCGGCCCATGCGATACGACTTTCTCGTCGAGACATACCGAACCGAGATCCAGAAGGTCCTGGGCGTCTGGGCCATGTTCGCCGACGACGACCTCACCGTGCGACCGCATGCGGTCGACCGACGGGGCCGCAGCGTGTTGGAGCAGATGGTGCACCAGAGCGTGAGCGAGGATCTGTGGTTCTCTCGCATGCTCGGCATCACGGTGACGGACAACCCGTTACCCGCACGGGAAAGCCGGCTAGCCTTCATCGAGGCCTACACCGAAAACGCGCGGCGCCGACTCGCGGCGCTGGCGGCCACGGACGAGAAATGGTGGGAGGCGGAGGTGCCGTTCTTCGAGGTGACACGATCGAGAGCCTGGATCGTGACCCGCAGGATCTCGCACACCGCGCATCATCGCGGCCAGCAAACAGCGCTGCTGCGACAGATCGACCACTCGTTGCACAGCACCTACGGCCCGACGGCCGACACGGGTGGCCTGATGCAGCACCAAGCACCTGTGATCTACCCCTACACGACCATCGACGAATTGATCGCGGAGGAAGCCGGCCAACGGCGGAAGGCGCCGCTACCGGGCCCGGGAGACCGCTCGCCCACCGAACGGCCGTCAGACTGATCAGGAGATTGACCGGAGCGCGCGCTCCAGCCGGCGGTGGGCCTTGAATCCAAGAGCAGCGCGTCGCTCGGATCGCCCACCCTTCGCCCGAAGGATCCGGGCCAGCGCCTGAACGTCACCGCGGCTCCATGTCTCGAGGTCAGGAATCAGATCCAGCAGGGGTGCCAGGGCCCTCACAGCCGGCGGATCGGAAGGCATGTCGAGGATGTGTGCCATCCGATCGGCAGCGGCGCGCTGCGCCCGCGCCCGGTCGCCGTCGAAATCCACGGCGATCCGACGACTCGAGGCGACGCCCACGCGACCGAAATCGAACGGCCGACATCGACCGACCGACAGGTCCAGCACTGCCTCGGTATGAGATAGACGCCGGAGCATCCGACGATCCGACCGGTAGCCCTTCCGTGCACGCATTCGAGCCTCCTCCGCCTGCGCCAACCGCTCCACGGCTTCGTTCGTAGGCCGGAACCCGAGCTTGCGATAGAACCAGAAGGCCCCGGTCGCGATCGCCGCCGGGTTGTGCTCGCCCATCCCGTACCGAGTCACGTAGAAGTAGTCCACGCCCAGCAGATGGTGCAGCGTGCGCATGCACTGCGAATAGACCTGCCAGATCTCCCCGCCTCGAAACTCGGGAAACAGGTTGATCCCCATCTCGCAGCATCCGAGGAACACCCCGGCCGGGCCATACGCGATCGGCACGTCGTTCTTCATGATCAGAAACACGTGAAGCGACTCGAGTGGGCTTCGATGCTCGGGGAGCACTCCGATCAGCACGATCCGCAGGCCTCGCCCGCACTCTGTCACGGCCACGTCGTCTGAATTGGCGTGCGTGAGCGGATAGATCTCCAGGCTCCGGACGGCCAGCGCCCGGAGCGCCACGTCGACGAGCTCGGGATCGCCGCGGCGCGCGGGCCGCATCGCCCGAAGAATCACGGGGCCGATCGGCGCTCGCTCCCGGCTGATGTCACGCCGCTGATACGCGACGCGGCGGACCGGGTGGGCGATCTGGCTGCGTCGACTACCCTCGAAACGAATCGGAAGATTGCACTGCTCGTACAGGTGGCCGCGCACGCGAGACGAGAACGGCGAGCGCTCGAGCAGGCTCAGGAGGAAGCCGAGGTCTCCGAGGCCGGGGGATCGGCAGCGCGCGAACCAGTCCGTCAGCGAGAGGCCGGTGTCCTCGAGACCGAGCTCCTCGCCAGGCGTCACGAGCAGCGACAGCGTGTCGATCAGGGCGCCCTGGTCCTCGAGGTCGTCCCACTGGATCTCGAGCTGGCCGGGTAATCGCTCCAGCAGCCGGCGCGCCACATCGTACGAGTACGGGTAGACCACAGGTGACGAGTCCGGCAGCGTCCCGATCAGGCGACGCACCTGGCTCAAGACCTGCGGTGTGTCGGGATAGGCGCGCATGAAGCCGAGCAGATCATCGAGGCGATCGAGCCAGGCGACCCGCCCGACGCTCGGCGGCCGCGAACGTTCGAGCGCGTCGAGCAGACGATGCTTGGTACGCGCCGAGCGCGGCCCGAACGCCCGAGACTCGGTCCACAACGCCTCCACCGGATCGCTCGGCGTCACCTCGACTCGTCGACTCACCTGTCTCCTCTCCGCACGCTGCCGCTCCACGACACGGCCGCGACCACTCGACACCCGGGGCCACGTGCCGACCCCCGCCGATTGTCCCACGGCAGGCGTGGGCCCGCTTGCCGAACCGCACAGGTTCGTGCGAACCTTGCGTTTCCGTGAAGCCGTTGTCGTCGGAACAGACGATCGCCGATCTCTCGCGCCTGCTGGAGGTGTCACGACACCTCGGTGCCACGGTCGAGCTCAAGCCACTGCTCGAAGGCATCGAGCAAGCGGCGCTCGAAGTCCTGGGATGCGAGCGGGCGAGCGTGTTTCTGTACGACCGGCCGGCAAACGAGCTCTACAGCAAGCTCGCCACCGGCGTCCAGGAGATCCGGTTGCCCGCGGATCGCGGCATCGCCGGGGAAGCCGCCCAGCAGTGCGCCATCGTCAACGTCCCGGATGCCTACGCCGATTCCAGGTTCAATCCCGAGGTCGATCGGGCCACGGGCTACCGGACCCGCTCCATCCTGACGCTCCCGATGACCGGCCACGACGGTGAGCTCATGGGCGTGCTCCAGCTGCTCAACAAGACGACGGGCGTCTTCACGAAGAACGACGAGGATCTCGCCACGACGCTCGGGGCGCTGGCCGGTGTGGCTCTGCAGCGACAGCTCCTGCTGGAAGCGTTCGCCGAGAAGCAGAAGCTCGTGCACGACCTCAACCTGGCTCGCGAGATCCAGCAGGGCGCGCTCCCCGACAGGGCCCCACCACTCGAGGGCTTCGACGTGGCCGGCTGGAATCTGCCCGCCGACCAGACCGGCGGAGACGCGTACGACTTCGTCGAAGACGACGCGGGCCGCGTCGGCATCATGCTCGGGGATGCGACAGGGCACGGCATCGGCCCGGCGCTCGTGGTCGTGGAATGTCGAGCGTTGATCCGGGCCCTGGTATCGAGCACCGGCGACCTCAGCCAGATCCTCGCCACAGCCAACACCCTGCTCAAGGCCGATCTCCAGGACAACCGATTCGTCACCCTGTGCTTCGCGTTCGTCGATCCAGCCAGCTCGACACTGACGTACGCCAGTGCCGGACACGGCCCGTCGCTGCACTACCGCGCGGCGGACGACGAGTTCGACGAACTGCCCGTCAGCGGTCCCCCACTCGGCGTTCTGGACGACATGGCGTACGTACCGGGCCCACCCGTCTCGATGGGTCCTGGCGATCTGCTCGTCCTGATGACCGACGGCATCTTCGAGTACGCGCGGGCTGACGACGAGCAATTCGGCATCGAGCGGGTGCACGACGTCCTGCGCGCGTGCCACCACGATCCGTGCGCCGTTATGATCCAGCGGCTCTACGATGCGGTCATGACGTTCAGCGAAGGCGCGCCTCAGCTCGACGACTTGACGGTCATCATCGTCAAGAAGCAAGCACTCGACGCCTGAGGCGGGGACGGGTCACAGCTCGATTCGAGACCGCCGAAAGCGCGCACGGTGTCGTCTGTCCTGTCCTGTCCTGTCCTGTCTTGGCCCTAGAGCAGCTGTCTCAGCAGGAGGACGACACCGACTACACCCGACACGACCAGGATGGCGATCCGCGTGAGACCACGGTCCAGCACGCGACTCGTCACCGCCGAGACGGCGAAGCCGACCACGATGCCGGGCATCAGCGCTGCCGCCAGGACGAACTCGAGCGCGCCCAGCCGGTCGACCAACCGAAGGGAGACCAGCGAGAGCGAGATGCCCACTGCGAAGAACGCCGACAGGGTGCCTCGCACTCTGGGACCGTCCGCACGCTGGTACAGCAGCGCAATCGGCGGTCCACCGATCGCCGTCACCGTGCCCATGAAGCCTGACAGCACACCCGCCGCGACGAGCGTGCCGGGCCGTGGCTCGAGGTGGAGGCCGGACGCGCTCAGCACGACCGACGCGAGCACCATGAGCCCGAAGGCCAGCGCGATATCGCCTTGCGTCAGCGCGGCGAGGGTCGAGGCACCCGCCGTCACGCCGACCAGGCGACCACCGAGTGCCCATGTGAGGCCAGTCGCATCGATCGCCGCGCGCTCGCGATGCGACAGCAGTAATGTCAGGGCGAGCGACGCGACAAGGAGAGGCCCAGGCACCATCCGCGCATCGATCAACATGAGCGTCGGCGCCGCCAGGAGCCCGAGTCCGAAACCCACCGACCCCTGCACCATCGCCCCGACCGCCACGACGGCGCTGGCGATCGCTAGCTCGGGCCACGTCAATACCATCGTTCAATCACGGTGTCGGCTCTCACCGCCGAGACGACCGCCGGCATTCTCGCACTTCGAGAGGGAATACAGTAGGCTCAGGGACCCAGCCGCTCGAGACGGAGGAGACGCACACATGTCGGCGCACCTGGCGGCGGCCCTGGGCTACGCGGTCTGGTGGGTCACGGCCATCGGCCAGCAAGCGATTCAGGATGCCATCGGACCGCTGCTGGGGATCCCGCCAGAGCTCTCGCCGGTCGACATCATGTGCTTCGGCCCACCACCGAAGCCGTCATACGAGCGCTGGAAGCAGCGACTCGACGAGATCGTCAACCGGGGCCAGTCCGATTCCTCGCACCTGATGTCCGACAAGGACATCGAGAGCTGGATCAAGACCCAGCGGCCCAAGGTGATGAATGGCGACGAGTCGAAGACCGATTGACAGGACCGCATGGAATTCTTCTATCACGACGTCGACCGGAACATCCTGATCGTGTCGGCCGACGGCGGCCTCAACCTCGACACGGCCGAGCAGTTCATCGACAGTCTGGAAACGATCATCGACGCGGGTGTTCGCCGTGTGGTCGTCGACTGCGCCAATCTCCGGTACATCTCGAGCGCCGGCCTGGGTCTGCTGCTTCGCCTCCACCATCGCCTCGCCAGCCACGGGGGCAACGTGATGCTCGCGAACGTCCGGGGCGGCATCGCGAGCATCGTCGCCAACACGCGCTTGAGCGACGTGTTTCGGATTTACGGCGATGTCGACGAGGCGTGTCGGGCACTGACCGACACCAGCGATGAAGTCTGAGGGTGCGTCGGGCCAGACCTACGATGGAATCTTGAAGAGCCGTCGGGAGTTGCCTTCGAAGATCTGTCGCTTTGCCTCGTCGCCGATCGGCATGGCCTCGACGGCCGGAATCGTCTCCCGATAGACCCGCGCACCCAGCTCGTCGTCGTACGGACTGTCGGTGGCGAAGACCATGTGGTCAGCCCCGAAGAACTCGTATGCGCACATGAGGGCGGACGTGTTGCCCTGAATGGCCGTGTCGCAATAGAAGGCGCGGTAGGCGTCGAGCGGCGTCCGGTGCGGGCCCTTGGGCGCGTGCTGGTAACCCATGCGCTTGACGTTGAAGTCCCAGGACAACTGGATGCGCTTGTGGAAGAACGGGATGAGTCCGCCGGCGTGGTGTGTCACGATCTTCAGCGTCGGATGACGGTCGAGTACGCCTCCGAAGGCCAGCCGCGCCATGGCCTTCGAGGTCTCGAGGGGCCATCCGAAATTCGTATAGATCAGGAATTTCGACGTCTCTTCGTCCACGTAGTCCGGCGTCGTGTTGGTCCTCCGCGGATGCAGCAGAACTGGCCGGTCACGGGAAGCCATCTTCGCAAACAACGGTTGAAACTCAGGCGAATCGAGCGGTCGACCGTTGATGTCCGTGAACACCTCGATCGCGAGTGCCCCGAGCCCGTCGAGCGATCGATCCGCCTCGCGGAGTGCCGCGTCCACGTCGTTCATCGGCAGGCACGCGCCAAAGCCGATGAAGCGGTCCGGATTCCGCGCAACCAGCTCCGCCATCTCGTCGTTGGCGATCCGAGCGCACTCGGCGGTATCGGGCGGGCGCGTGATGCTCTCGATGTTCGGGCCGGCGATTGTCAGAATCTGGCGCACGTCGGGGAACTGATCCAGGATTCGGAAACGGACATCCAGATCGGTGAGGCCCGGATTGGCCGCCGGATAGCGAGCGTACTGGGTCGCGAAGCCGGGGCCGGCTGTCCGATTCCTCGCCTCGAGGTATCGCGGCGGAAGCAGGTGGCTGAACACATCGATCATCATGTCGTCACCTCCGATGACTCATCGCGTGCCCGGCCGGGTGCTGGACCCGCCGGGGCTCCGTCCGGCTTCGCTGTGCTCTCCGCCACGCTGCGCGAAGACGACTCCCGCCACGAGACACCCTCCGACGACCAGGACTCCCGGCCCCTGGACGCTGAACGCGATGCCTGCCGCCAGGAGCAGGGCGCGGCTCGGCCATGAGAGCGGACCGCGCACGTAGCCGATGAAGCTGGCGGTGATGCACGTCAAGGTGGCCAGGGCCAGAAGCGTCTGCCAGAGAATCGCCACGGGCGTGCCCATCATGAGTAGCTCGGAGTGGTACGTGAACAGGAATGGCACCAGGAACAGCGCGATCCCGAGCCTCAGGGTGTGTGAGCCCTGCCGCCAGATGTCGACCCCGGAGAGCGACGAGGCGACGTACAGGGTGCCTCCCACGGGTGGCGTGATCACGTGGGACACGCCCCAGTAGAGCACGAACAGATGGGCTCCGAGCGGCGGCACACCCAACTCGGTGAGCGCCGGCGCAACGGTGACGGCAAGCAGCGTATACGAGGCAATGGCCGGCACCCCGGTGCCGAGCACGAGCGAGGCGAGTCCGGCCAGGACCAGCAAGACGAACAGATTCCCGTTCGAGGCTGCGACGAGCAGCACGGCCGCACGGAGCGCCGCGCCGGTGATCACGACGCTGGCGATCAACATCCCGACCGATCCGCAGATGATCGCGACGACGAGCGAATTTCGCGCCGCGATCTCGAAGCCCAGGCGGATTCTCGGCCAGTCGAACCGTGACTCGCGGGCGAAGGCGGTCACGACGAACAGGCACAGCAGGCCGTACAGCGCGCTGAGGCCAGGGGGATAACGCCGCACCGCCAGGTAGTAGACCAGGACGAGCAGCGGAAGCACGAAGAACCAGCCACGCCGGAGCGTGTCACCAAACGACGGGAGCCCCTCGCGTGCCAACCCCTCGAGGCCGGTCCGACGCGCCTCGAAGTCCACCAGCAGGTAGAGGCTCGCGTAGAACAGCATAGCCGGGATCGCCGCGGCCACGCACACCTCCAGGTACGGGACGTCGAGAAACTCGGCGATCATGAACGCCACCATGCCCATGACCGGAGGCATCAGGACTCCACCCGTCGACGCCACGGCCTCGACCGCGCCCGCGAACGCCGGCCGGTAACCGACGCCCTTCATCATCGGGATCGTGATCACCCCGGTCGTGGCGACATCGGCCGCCGCGCTCCCGCTGATCGTACCGAACAATCCGCTCGCCACGATGGCCACCTTGGCAGGGCCCCCGCGCAGGTGGCCGGTCAGGGCGAGGGCAAGGTCGATGAAGAAACGCCCAGCGCCGGAGGCCTGGAGGAACCCACCGAATAGGATGAAGACCACCAGGATCGAGGTCCACAGCCCCATCACGCTCCCAAAAACGCCATCCAGCGACAGGTAGACCTCGCCAATCACCCGCCTGAACGAGTGGGCACGGCCGTAGAGCACACCAGGAAATCGATCGGCAAGCATCGCGTAGAAGACGAACCCGACGAGCAGGCCGGGCAGCACCAGGCCTGACACGCGCCGCGTGCCCTCGAGCAGCACCAGGATCGTGACGATCCCGAGGGCCAGCTGGAACGGCTCGACGACCGGCGACGCCATCTGGAGCTCGACGACCGTGGACGTCGGGGCGATGTAGAAGCAGCCGGTTGCTCCCGCCAGCATGAGGACGTAGTCGTACCAGGGAACCGGTCCCGAATCTCCCGGACGGGCTCGCTTCAGCAAGAACGTGAGGATGATCAGGAGGCCGAGGCTGATGGCGCGATGGCTCTCCCCGAGCACGAAGAAGTACTGGGTCGAGAATGCCCCGAGGACGTACAGCAACTCGTAGACGAAGAAGGCGACGACGAACGCGGTCGTCGATGCCGGCCAGGCCGCGGCCGTCACGCCGTGCGCGGTTAGGCCGATGTCATCGCCCGCGATCGGGGTCGTCGCCCGCTCGCAGCCCTCACCTGACTGCACGGGGTGCATCCTGTCCAGATCGACGGGTCAGCTCCTCGTACATCTTCGCAAGCTGGCGCCCCACCTCGTGCTCCTCATCGACGATGACGTCAGCGCCAGCCGCCTCCAGCTCGACCAGCGAACGGTGAAAGCGGGCGCGCACCAAGATCTGCGCGTGTCGGGCATGCAGACGGACGTAGCGGACGACCTGCACAGCAGTCTCTGTTCCCGGAACGGTAACCGCGACGAAGGCGGCGTGTGGCAGCCTCGCCTGCTCCAGAACCTCCGGGTACCGTGCGTCGGTGACGGCGCCGTGAACGAGGGAGTGGAAGGTGACGTAGAGGGCTGCCACGAGCGCCAGGCCGATGCCTCCGGCGCGCAGGACGCCCACCGCGACCTCTCGCGCTGTCCCCCCGTCGGCGAGCACGCTGACCACCAGGACGAACGGCACGACGGCCACCCCAACGCCGATCGCGATGGTGGCCGCCACCTGGAGCACGCCACTGTTCAGCGCGACTCGCCCCATGCCGCGCAGCCGTGCCCACGAGAACTCGAGTCCGATGGCAAAGAGCAGGAGTGCAACGCCGATCTCCGAGACCGCCAGCACCTCATCGTGATTCTGGATGACATGCGTGACGTTCGGTCCCAGCAGCGCTCCCGCGAGCAGATAGCCGACGAGGGCGCTCTGGCCGGCACGCTCGAACAGCCCCCCGAGGAGCGCGCCGGCCCCGAGCAAGATGACGACGTCGAGCAGGATCTGCCAGATATCCACGATGGCCTCGAGCCCAGGAGCCGGACTCCGGATCAGCGCTCGCTCCGGGTCACCCAGTCGTAATGGGCCACTGCTCGCTCGAGCACGCCCGGTAGGTCTTCGGGGAGCAACAGCCGTTGCTCGATCAGGAGCAGCGCCGCACCCGCGATCTTGCCGCGGTAGTCGTCACGATCGCGATAGCGCGACTCCACGGCTGCCCGCGAATCGCCCGTGTCGGCGCGCTCGGCTTCAGTCAACGGCAACGCCAGGTAAGACCCGATCTCGCCTGCGAGATGATCCGGTGCTCCGATGCTCGAGTGGCGGTAGTTCCAGCCCGTGTGCGTCGCGAGTGGCACCTCGATCTCCGGCAGCCGGATCCCAGCGCGGTCGTTCCCGCTGGCGTCCACGGCAGGGACCCGCACGACGAACGGTTTCCCGATCCCGGGTGGCTCGCGATCGACGATGCCTTCCGACCAGCGCGGTCCGAAATCCAGACGGTACGCCGCCAGCGGGTCGTGCGGAAGCGGCATGTTGGGAATCGTGGGCCACCCGGCATCTCCCGGTGCCACGAGCGTGGCGTCCGAGAGGCGCGGATACTGGCTCGCGGGGGGCTCGACGTCGTCTGCCACCCACGCGTCCATCGCGCGAAACAGCGCCCTGATCAGAGGCGCACGCACGAGCGGGTTGCGTGGCGCCTGCCCCAGCAGGAGTCCCGGACCGTCCACCGGTGGAAAGCGCCCGACGACGTGCGGTACGGACGACATGAGGTAGATGCGGGTCGTCTCCGGTAGCTCGACGTCACGGGTCCCGGTGGGATCGGTGTGAACCAACGATCCGGAGCGATTGTAGTACTCGGAGCTCGTGAGCAAGTGGAACAGCTTCGGGACCGTGCCGGTCCGCTCCGCCTGTGCCAGCACGCCATCAGTCACGCCCGTCTCAGGATCGGTCTCGAGTCCGTCGGTGAACGGGAACATGTCGACCGGGAACAAGATGTTGTAGTGGTGCAGCGCGTCGCGCGACGCCTGGCCGAACCGGTGGTTGAACGACCCACGGCCCGCTCCGCCCGCTTGATCGATCACACCGTCAAACACGCGGCGCCCCTGCTCGTCCTCGTTGAAACCCTGATACAGGAAATGCCGGAGGAAACGCCCGCTCTGCGAGTTACCCCAGGCGATCGCGTGCTCGATCCCGGGCGTTGGATGATCGGCGCCGATGCCGTCCTTGAGATAACTGATCAGATCGCGCGTTCCGGCCAGGCCGCACCCGACGATGCGCGGATCCCGAGCTGTGTAGACCACGTCATAGATTCGGCCCGGCTCGAAGCCTCCGTCGAGCGCCACGAGCCCAGGGCCGACGAAACGCCACCGCGATCGCTCCACGACCGTCGCAGGATCGAGCCGGCGATTCCGCACCGTCATCACATGCTCGTCGCTGTCGGGATCGACGACCGGGTACGCCCGATGGCCCCGATCGGCAACCGATGCCGTGTCCGCCCGCCCGTCGAGGATGAAGTTCCCGCGCACCAGACCGGTGAGGGGGGCGTCGTCGATCGCCGCAATCGGGATCTCCATCCGCATGCGTCCCTCCGGCACGTCCCACTGCCAGCCCATCCAGACGAGCGTGAAACCCTGGCGCATGAGGTCGCCCGTGCCAAAGTCGTCGGCGGCCGTCGGGTCAGCGGATCTCGCGCCGTTCTGAAATACGGAGAGGATCCGCTTGCCGCCTCGATTCCCGACCTCGTAGAACACGCGGCCGTTGCCCCGCGACGGGTCGAGGGGCCTCAGGATGTAGATGTCGGCGCTGAATTCGACGTCCCCCTCGGCGTTCTTGGGGCCCAGCGACAGGTCGACAATGCGCTGATTCCGAGGCTCGTCTGGATCGAGGGCGAACTCGGCTCGCCCGACGAGCTTCTCGTACGGGCCGGCGACTCCGAACGCTCGCCCGTCCAGCACGGGCTCGCGCCGGTCGACCACGAGACGGACGACGCGGGCCTCAACAGAGGCGACCGTCAGGCAGGTCAGGCAGACAACGAGTAAAGCTCTCATCGGAAACTCCCCCGTCCCGGGTTCGACGAACGGGCGTCAATCGGGACAGCGACACAATGCTACACTGCGAGTCTGGTCACCCGCACAACCTCGCACCATGCCCGAGACGCCAACCCTGAGCCTCGCCGAGGAGTACGCGACCGCGCGGCCGCGGTCTCGAGCGCTGCACGCGCGTGCCCTGAAGAGCCTGCCGGGCGGCATTTCGCACGACGGCCGAGCCCTCACGCCATTTCCGCTCTACGTCGAACGGGCCGATGGCGCTCGCAAGTGGGACGTCGACGGTCACGAGTACATTGACGCCTGGAGCGGGCACGGCTCGCTCATCCTCGGCCACAACCATCCGGCCGTCGTGGCGGCTATCACGGAACAGGCGCGCCGGGGCCTCCACTACAGTGCCTGTCACGAACTCGAACTACGGTGGGCCGAGCTCATCCTGGAGTGTGTGCCGGGCGCCGAACGCGTTCGCTTCACGGTAACCGGCACCGAGACGAACGCGCTGGCCTTGAAGGTGGCTCGCGCGTGTACCGGCCGCACCCGCGTCATCAAGTTCGAGGGACACTTCCACGGCCTGCACGACTATCTGGTTGGCGGCGTCAAGTATCCGTTCCACACGCCCGCCAGCGCAGGGGTCCCCCGGGCGGCCACCGACACGGTGCGGCTCGTCCGCCACGGCGACCTCGAGACGACTCGAGCGCTGCTGGAGGAGGGCGACGTGGCCGCCGTGATCCTCGAGCCGGGCGCGGCGCACAGTGCGATCGCACCGACCGCTCCGGAGTTCCTTCGCGAATTGCGGGAGCTGACGCAGCGGCACGGCACGGTTCTGATCTTCGACGAGGTGGTGACGGGCTTCCGGATGGCGCCCGGCGGCGCGCAGGAGTATTTCGGCGTGACGGCCGACCTCGTCAGCTTCGCCAAAGCGGTCGCGGGCGGCCTGCCGGGCGGGGCGCTGGTAGGGCGCGCCGACCTGCTCGAGTCGATCGCCTTTACGCATGACGCCGAGCACGACCGGATGCGACGAGTCGCCGACCAGGGCACGCACAGCGCCGTGCCGCTGGTGGCGGCGGCTGGAATCGCCGCGCTCGAGATCCTTAGGACCGGCGAGCCGCAACGCCGCATGAACCAGCTCGGCGACCGCCTACGCGATGGTTGCAACGACGTGCTTGCGCATCGTGGCGTGCCCGGCGTCGTCTACGGCCACACGTCGATCTTCCGGATGTTTCTGGGGAAAAGCCGAGAGCAGCTTGGCTTGCACGACGGAAGCTACGACCATGAGACGTTGGACCGAGGCATGGGTCCGATCGGCGCCTCGCTACACCTCGCCATGTTGATCAACGGCGTGGACTACACGCGCGGTCTCGGGATCGGGTGGCTCAATGACGCGATGACCGTAGCGGACATCGACCAGATGGTCAGCGCTTTCGACCGATCGATCGGGCGAATCGCGGCCGCAGGCATTCATCGATCGGGCCCTGAGCCTGAGTCCTGAGCCCGACCTGACCTCCATTCGGCATGAAGACGCGAGGAAGCTCGTGAGGGTCCCGCTGGTCGCGGCGACGCTGGGGCTCCTGCTGCTCACGTGGTTCGGGCTCACACAATGGTTCCGGACGGGCGCGCCACTGCCTCGTTCGGCGCCGGAACTCGCAACGACCGATCCTGCGGCAGCGCACACGGCAGCCGAGGCCACCGACGCGACGCTGCCCTACTACCCGCCCAACCGGGGTGCCGGATGGACGAGCCTCGGGGTCACCGCGGCCCACGCCGCGATGGTGATGCGCCTGACCGTGGATGACGGCTACGACCCGATGGCCATCGCGCGGGACATCGTCGAGCCGCTGATGCCGAGTTATGTCGAGATCCTGCTCTACGTGCACGACGCCGAGCGGGAGGCCGCGATGCCGCGCCTGCGCATCCAGTGGACGCCGGGGCGGGGCTACGTCGCCACCGACTACCTCGAGATGGACGCGACCGTGACTCGCGAGGAAGGCTGATCGGCTCGTCACCGCGGCGACGGTGAATCAGCGGCGAATGTCGAGTTCGCATCCTGCGCGCTCAGACGCTGCCAGCCGGCGAGCGTGAGGGGCCACACCGGTAGGTGCTTGCCGAGGTAGATACCGAAACCTTCGGAGCCCGCCGCGCGGAACCAGCGGTTACCGCTCGACCGCAGGGTCTCGAAAAAGTGTGGCCACTGGCCGACGCTGAACAGCAGCGCCTCGCCGTCGGTTCCGATCGTGTTATCCGTCAGCGTCCAGTGCGTCGACCGGATCTGCTGCTCCCGATCGGTTCGCGAATCGGTGACCGTTCGAACGACGTGGTGATCGTCCTGCCAGGGAATCACGATCTGGTGCTCGACGTTGCCGGTGATGACGTTGCGCTCCAACGTCACGTGGGACGCGCTCGTGCTCAGGATACCGAGCTCTCCGTTGTCCCTAAGGCTTCGTCAATAAACAAGATTTACATTATGACCCGGTCGGCGTAGACTGCCTGCTGTGTCCGACCTGCGTGCGCTGAAGCAGAAGGTGGCGCGGCTGTGGCCGCATCTGGACGAACGCTCGCGTCGGTTGTTTGCGGCCAGTGAAGCCCGGTAACTCGGCCATGGCGGCGTGGCCCTCATGAGTCGCGCCTGTGGGTTGTCGCGTGTCACGATCACGAAAGGGTTGCAGGAACTGGACGCACCTCCACTGCCGACGGGGCGGGTGCGGCGGCCGGGGGGCGGCCGGCCGGCCCTCGTGGTGCGCGATCCCGATTTGCCCGCGCGGTTGGAGGCGCTGGTCGAGCCGCTGACCCGGGGCGACCCGGAGTCGCCGTTGCGGTGGACGAGCAAGAGCACGCGGACCTTGGCGGCCACACTCACCGCCCAGCATCATCCGGTGAGTCACGAAAAGGTGGCCCAGCTGCTGCGGGCGCTCGACTACAGCCTGCAGGGCACGCGCAAGATGGAGGAAGGGGCGGACCATCCCGACCGCGATGCGCAGTTTGCGTACATCAATGACCACGTGCGCCGGGCGCTCCGGGCGCAACGCCCCGTCATCTCGGTCGACACTAAGAAGAAGGAACTCCTGGGCAACTACCACAACGCCGGGCGGCAATGGCGACCCGCGAAGGCTCCGCCGAGGGTACAGGTGCACGACTTTCCGGCGCCTTCCGTACCGCGGGCGTATCCGTACGGCATCTACGACGTGGGGCGCAACACCGGCTTCGTCAATGTGGGGACGGATCATGACACCGGGGCCTTCGCCGTCGCCTCCATTCGTGGTTGGTGGCGGGCCCAGGGGCGGCGGCTCTACCCGAACGCCCGCCGACTCCTGATCACCGCGGACGGTGGCGGCAGTAACGGCTACCGGCTGCGCCAGTGGAAGGTGGAGTTGCAACGCTTAGCGGACGGCGCGGGGCTCGCCCTCGTGGTCTGCCACTTTCCCCCTGGCACCAGCAAGTGGAACAAGGTCGAGCATCGGTTGTTCTCGTTCATTTCCTCGAACTGGCGCGGGGAACCCCTGCGCGATTACGAGACCATCGTTCGGCTCATTGCGAAAACGACGACCGCCAAAGGCCTCACCGTCACCTGTCGACTCGACCGGCGGCGCTATCCCGTCGGCCGCAAGGTCTCTGACCAGGAGATGACCACGCTCAACCTCACGCCGCAACCCTTCCACGGTGAATGGAACTACGTGATTAGGCCGCGCGCCAATGTGTGAAGTTTGTTTATTGACAGCGCCTAATCGTGCTATCGCGGATCATCATCGGCCCCTGGATGGCCTCGATGAACATGCCGCGTGTCCGGTTCTCGGCCAGCAGCGCATCCTCGATCACGACGTTCGTCGCATCCGTGTCGAACCAGAGACCGGTGGCCGCGTTCCCGACGGCCCGGAACCGCGTGAAGCGGGCGTCGTGCACATGGAAGAACTTCTGTCCCGTTGCCCAGCCCACGAAGCCGCCCCAAGCGCCGCGCCAGTTGTTATACGACGACTCGACGTCCTCAACGATCAGGTCGGTCGCTCTGAACGCGTTGAGGCCGCCGGCGCCGTTGTGGTTCACGGTGACATCTCGGAGCACGAGGTCCCGCACGCTGAACAACCCCATGCCGTTCCAGCTGTTCCACCGGACGTCCAGGTGCTCGACGAGAAGGTCGGCGCAGTTGTCGAGCTTCACGGCCGGATCCTGCAACTGGCTCGCGGCATGCTGCACCACGAGGTTTCGAAGCGTGAGCCGGCCGACGCCAGAGACGGTCAGGACCGCCGGACGGACAGCCACCTCGATCGTCGTGTCCCGCGGCTCCGACCCGGCCTCGAGATGCACCGTGAGCACGGCACCGCCCGGTCCTCCCCGCTCGTCCACGAAGAACCGTCGCGGCTCCGCCTCGAGTTCAGCGCGTGACATGACTTGTCGGTAGAGGCTGCCGCCCACGAACACCGCCTCACCGCGCAGGATGACCGGATGACCTTCGACCTCCTCGCGCACCGAATCCCAGCCTTCGGGCAGCGGCGCCGCACCGCGACTCTCTGGCATCGGATGGCGATAGAGGCTCGTGCTCGCCTCCTGCGTCCAGCCGGTCCAGACGTCCGATCCGGACAGGACCACGGCGCCCCGTGTGGCGCCCTCGAGCACGATGGGCGGCGCGTCGACGGGTGTGGAGGCAGCGGCGAACTCGACGTGCTCGCGGTAGACGCCAGGCTGGATGAGCACCCGCGTCCCGACGCCAAGGCGGCGATTGCTCAGGGCTCGCCGGGCCGACGCGGCGACCGTCGCGAGCGGCTGAGCGCCCGTCCCGGGTCCGGTGTCACTGGCGTCCGGATGTCGGGCATCAACGTAGACGACGCGGGAGCCCAGGGTTGCCACACGACCAACGCGCTGCCGACCGGAGACCCCGCCCGAATGGCCGCCGAGGACCACGAGGACAAGGACGGCACAGCTCCGACGGACCCACGGGCTCATCGGGAACGGGTCCTGCGGTCGCTCAGGGACTCGAACGTCGACGTGTCAGTGGCACAAGCCCCTGGGGATCGAAGCGAGTGTCGACAGAGTCGCACGCCTGCATTCACGCTACACATATCAGTCAACGTTTCGGCCGGAGCGCCTTCGGCCGACAGAAAGGCGCAGATGCACATGACACCAGAATTCGGACGTGGCGCATTCGCCAGACTCGCCGCACGCTCGGTCATGGTCGTGGCCGTTGCGGCGCTGGCGGGAGCTGTCGTCGTGCCGGCGTCCGGACAGGAACGGCCGCGCGCTCGCGACCTCGGAGTGGAGCCGGGCGTCTTCATCCCGGGCACCCACAACGCAATCACGGACGTGGCCGACGTGCTCGTGGGCCACACGACCGTCATCGAGGGTGACGACATCCGGACCGGCGTCACCGCGATCCTGCCGCACGACGGGAACATCTTCCAGGACAAGGTGGCGGGCGCGATATACGTCGGCAACGCGTTCGGCAAGCTCGCAGGCTCGACCCAGGTGCTCGAGCTCGGCACGATCGAGACGCCGATCGTGCTCACCAACACGCTGAGCGTCGGGACGGCCGTGGAGGCCATCGTGGCCTACACGCTCGGGCTACCGGGCAACGAGACCGTCCGATCGGTCAATGCGGTTGTGGGCGAGACGAACGACAGCGGCCTGAACGACATCCGCGGTCAGCACATCACGGGCGAACACGTCATCGCCGCGATCCGGGCGGCGACGTCCGGACCCGTCGAGGAAGGGGCGGTCGGAGCGGGCACGGGCACACGTGCCTATGGGTGGAAGGGCGGCATCGGAACCTCGTCGCGCGTGGTGCCGGCGCGAAACGGCGGCTACACGGTCGGCGTCCTGGTCCAGGCGAACTTCGGTGGCGTGCTCACGATCGACGGCACGCCCGTCGGCAAGGAACTGGGACGCTACTCGTACTCGCCGTCTCCGACGAACGGGGGTGCGGCGGGCGAGGCGGGTGACGGGTCCTGCATGATCGTCGTCGCGACCGACGCACCGGTCGACGCGCGGGATCTCCGGCGCCTGGCGGCCCGAGCCCTGTTCGGTCTCGGCCGCAGCGGCTCGTCGTACTCGAACGGCAGCGGCGACTTCGTGATCGCCTTCAGCACCTCCCCCGAGATGCGCTCGGCCTTCGGATCGTCGACGCCTCGCTTACGAACGATCGTGCCGCCGGACGGTGTCTCCCCCCTGTTCCAGGCGGCGCTCGAGGCAACCGAGGAGGCCGTATACAACGCGCTGCTCCAGGCCACCACCATGACGGGGAAGGGCAACACGGTGGAGGCCATTCCGGTCGACAGGGTGAGGGAAATCCTGGCGAAGTACGGGCGGGGACACGCCGTGCCTTAGCGAGGCCTGGGCTTTGGGCTTTGGGCTTTGGGCGCGGCGCCGCGTCACGGTGGCCGGGAGGTGGTCCCCCGGGCCTTCAGGCGCGTCGGCCCGGAGCACGAAGTCACCGGATCACTCATGCGATCCGGCACATTTGCCCGACCTCAGAGACCGGCCAGGTCCCACTTCCGGATCGTCGTCTCGATCAGCGCGGCGACCTTGGCGTTGACCCGCTCGAAGTAGCTCGCGGCCTGGCCGGGGTCGAATGTCGGATAGCCCTGGTCGGGCTGGTACAGCCCGATGCTCGAGGGATTCGGATATGCGCTCCAGGTGCCGGACCGGGGGTTGGCCGTGGTCATCTCAGGGCCGGTGTACCGGTCGGGGTGCACGAGGTCCGGATCGATCGCCATCATGTAGGCCGTCTCGTTGTTACCCGCGTGGCCGCCGTCCTCGCCGAAGACCTCGAGCGTGATGTCCGAGCAATAGGACCACCAGTTCACGAGCAGGGTGCGAACGTTTGCTTCACGTCCCGCCTCGGCAGCCAGGCCGGCGAGCACGGCGGTCTGGCCACCGCCATGCCCGTTGATCAGGATGATGTTCTTGAAGCCAATCTTGGCGAGTCCGAGCAGCACGGCCCGCGCATACGGCCGATAGCTCGCCTCCTCGACCCGGAAGGCGCCGGGATACGCGTCCATCGAGCCGGTGATGCCGTAGGGGATCACCGGCGCCACCATCGCATTCACTCGCCGTGCGATGGCGTTCGAGAGGGCGACCGGCGCGATGATGTCCGACCCGTTGGCGGTGACACCGTGCGGCTCGAGCGTACCGAGCGGCAGCAGGACGGTGTCGATGCGATCGGGCACCCACTCCTGGAACTCCATCCAGTTGATCCGGCTCAGGTCGCGTGTGGCGGACGACTCCTGTGCCATCGCCAGGACCGTCCCAAACATCAGCAGCAGCACAGCCAGTGCCACGACCGGGCTCGCGTGACCGCGACGCACGTCTGCTCGCTCTGCCGCGCGTCCGTTGAACTCGTGAGTCATGCCAGAACCTCCGCTCTCCATCGTTTCGCGTCCCCCGGGCCTCTCCGCATCGCCTGCCCGGCTCCGACAGTGTAGCGTGCGGCAGGTTGACGACCGGCGCCCGCGTGGCTAGCATGGCGCGTCCCTCCGCGCACGGACTGCAGCCAATCGCACGCAACGCAGGCCCGTCCGACAACTCGATCATCATTGCATGGCCATCGACGATCATCTGCCGACACTCCCCGACCGCATCCCACGACTCGGGGAGCTCGCGTACGACCTCTGGTGGAGCTGGAACCGATCGGCTCGCAACGTCTTCCGCCGCCTCGACTATTCGCTATGGCGATCGACGGAGCACAACCCCGTGATCATGTTGCGCGAGGTGCCGGCGACCCGCCTGGCCGAGGTCTCGGCCGATCCGCAGTTCCTACAGCACTACGATGCGGCAATCGCCGAACTCGACCGGGTTCGGAGCGGCGTGGGCACCTGGTGGTCCGGGCGCGAGCCGGAGCTCTCGACGGCCCTCACGGTCTACTTTTCCGCCGAGTTCGCGTTCCACCAGTCGCTCCCGATCTACGCTGGAGGCCTCGGCGTCCTGGCAGGCGACCACTGCAAGGAAGCCAGCGACCTCGGGGTTCCGCTAGTGGGCGTCGGCTTCACGTATCCGCAGGGCTACTTCCGACAGCGCATCTCATCGGAGGGCTCGCAGGAAGAGGCGTACGTACGGCGCGAGCGGGCCGATGCCCCGATCGGGCCTGCGGTCACGCCCGCTGGAATCCCCTGCGTCGTGGACGTTCCGCTTGGTGACCGGACGCTCAAGGTCGCCACCTGGCTGCTTCGGCTTGGTCGCGCAACGGTGTACTTGCTCGACACCGATCTCGAGGAGAACGCTCCCTGGGACAGGGGCCTCTCGGCACGGCTGTACGGCGGAGACCGCGAGACGCGCATCCAGCAGGAGATTGTTCTCGGCCTGGGTGGAGTGAAGGTGATTCGCGCGATGGGTCACTCGCCCGTCGTGTGGCATCTCAACGAGGGGCACGCCGGCTTCGTGATCCTCCAGCGCATCCGCGAGGGCATCGAATCCGGCCTGAGCTTCGAGGCGGCACTCGGCGAGGTTCGCGAGTCAACCGTGTTCACGACCCACACGCCGGTCGAGGCGGGCCACGACGCGTTCCCCTTCGAGCTCGTCCAGTCGCATCTTGCTGGCGCCTGGGGCGCCCTTGGTTCCGACAGGGACGGCTTTCTCGCGCTCGGGAGCTACGAGAACGGCGGCGACGCTCGCTTCAACATGACCGCGCTCGCCCTTCGCTCGGCGGCCCGGACCAACGGCGTCAGCCAGCTCCATCGGAAGGTCACGCAACGCATGTGGGCCAACATCTGGCCCGGCGTGGCCGCGGAGGATCGGCCGGTCGGAGCGATCACGAACGGCATCCATCTGCCGACCTGGCTTGCGCAGGACATGGAAACGCTGTTCGAGGAGTACCTCGGCGACGATTGGCTCGAGCGCCACGACGACCCGGCGCTGTGGGATCGTCTGGCCGCGGTTCCGGACGCCGAGCTGTGGCGCGTTCGCCAGCTCCTGCGCGGCTCCCTCTTCGCGTTCATCCGAGAACGCGCACGGGAGCGTTGGACCCGCGACCGGGTCAGCTCGAGCCGTATGATGGCGACCGGCACGTTGCTCGATCCCGCAGCACTCACGATCGGCTTCGCTCGTCGCTTCACGGCGTACAAACGGCCGGAGCTCATCTTCCACGACACTGATCGCCTCGCCCGGATCCTCACGTCGACGGAGCGCCCCGTGCAAATCGTCTTCGCCGGCAAGGCACACCCAGCCGACGAAGCCGGCAAGCACCACATCCAGCGCATCGTCGCGCGGACCATGGATCCGGCGTTCGAGGGACGGCTCGCGTTCATCGGCGACTACGACGTCCACGTCGCGCACTTCCTCGTACAGGGCTGCGACGTGTGGCTGAACACGCCGCGCAAGCCGCTGGAGGCGAGTGGCACGAGTGGCATGAAGGCGTCCGTCAACGGCGTCCCGCATCTGAGCATCAGCGACGGCTGGTGGGCTGAGGCCTACACCGGCTCGAACGGCTGGCAGATCGAGCCGGACCACGATGCACCGACTCCGGAGGAGGCCGACGCCGCGGATGCGGACGCGCTCTACCGGCTACTCGAGGAGGACGTCGCACCCCAGTTCTACGACCGCGACGGCGACGATGTCCCGGTTCGCTGGCTGGCCACCGCGCGTGAGGCCATCCGGACGGTTGCCCCTCGGTTCAGCGCCCGACGCATGCTCAAGGATTACGCCGAACGAGCGTACGGCCCGGCAGCGCGGCGAACGCCCGTTGGGAGCCCCTCCTCGTCCGGGTCGCCGAGTTCCGTCGGCCGCGGGTGATCCACGGCGCCACGGGTGTGACGGGTCGCGGCCGCGGGCCTACGCGGGTTGCCGGAGGTCTCATTGGCGCACTACAATCCGGGCAATGCCTCGAAAGACGACGGCCAAGGCCCGTTGCTCGCTCTGCGGAGCCAAGGAAATATCGGAGCCCCGAGGTGAAGCCAAATACTGCCGGGACTGCTGGGACAAGAAGATCGCCGTCGAGGAGATCGTGGCACGGGAGTTCGCGCTCAAGCGCTACATCCGCGCCCACAGCGCCGAGAAGTACCTCGTCTACCACTCCACGCTCAAGCGCCCCTGCGGCCAGCTGATCGTCGTCGATGACGGCTACGATCTGTTTCTGACGCTGCTGCTCTATCCTAGCTTCGCGTGGGAGGAGCCGGCCTACCACCTGGACGGTGACCCTGAGTCGCGGTCGTTCGCCGAGATCCTCGTCGACCTCATCGCGGCCGAGGTGGTCGATCCGTGGGGCGGTGGCAAGTGGCACCTGGAGATCTTCCCCTCCGCGACGCCAGAACCGGAGGAGTGGAATGGCGAGATGTAGCGAGCGGCTTGGCTGCGGCTCGCTTCGGACCTATAATCGACGCGGTCACGATTGGTTTGATTTTCGAGGAGGAGTACACATGCAGCGCCTGAGTATCCCGATTCTGGTCGCCTTGGCGAGCATTTCCCTGGTCCTGGTCGGTTGCCAGGCGCCAGCCGACGCCCCGGCCGAGTCGGAGCCGGCCGCGGAGGCCCCCGAGCCCGCTCCGACCGCGGATACCGAAGCCCCACCAGCGGAGGGTGACGATGCCGAGCCGGAAGGCGACGATGCCGCCGCCGAGCCTCCGGCCCGCCCGCGGTTCGTAGCGCCGGTCCGTGGCGAAGCCGAAATCGGCTATCTGAAGCCGGATGTCAAGGTGCAGGGTAACAACGTGGTCACCACGATCAAGGTGAAGAACCTGTCGAACGGCGCGATCGCCGGCATGCGGATCGAGGAGTTCTGGTGGGACAGCAACAGCAATCCTCTACCGGCCGACTCGCAGCGGCTGCGTGAGCCGTTGATGCCGCAGGGAGTTGCCGAGATCGTCTTGACCACGCCGAAGAGCGCCGACATGGCTCGCAACAGCTACAAGTTCAGCCACGCAAACGGCACGATCAAGACGCAGCTGCTCACGGTGATCGAGGAATAGCGCCCCACCCGCCGCCGAGCAACACGGTGTCGTTCGGCGGCGATCTCCTGGCACCGCCTGCCACGCCCGGAGCCTCCGGGGTTCATCAGGGGCCGATTTGTCGCGGTGTGCCCGCCGGCCGCACCCGGAACGGTACCTCTCTCACTACGCGCACGTCAGATTCGAGCCTGGACTGCGCCTCGATCCGGATGACGTAGAGTCCCGGCGCCAAGCTCTTGAGCGGCACCGTGGCCGAGTGTCCGTATCCGCCGCGCCGACCACCAAGTTCCGAGCTATCCCGTTCCTCCCGCGACTGGAAGAGCACCGTACCCTCGGTCGAGACGACCGAGGTCGTGATGTCGACCTTGTGGGGCCGCTTCGTCTCGTTGTCGTAGACATCGACGAAGAGGGAAATCTCGTCCTCGGCCGAGAACACACGGTCGGTGGTGGCCGGGCCGGGTAGCAGCTCCTTGAGCTGGTCGTCGGCGCGAGCTGTCGCCGTCCCGAGGGTGGCCTCAATCGAGGTCAGGAGCACGCCGCTCATGACGAGCGCTGTCTTCGAGAAATCAGGAACCTCGAGATCGTAGTAGACGCTGCCCACCTTGCCGCCACCCGTTTCCCGGCTGGCAACGCGCAGGTGGTACAGGCCCGGCTCGAGGTTCAGCCGAGACTGCAGTCGCACCCCACCGCGGCGCACTTGCTGGTAGGTCTCGGGTTTGAGCTCCATCTGGATCTCGTGATGATCTCCTCCGCGAATCTTGCCGTCGCCGCCGAGCGCCATGATGGAGACCTCGACGGTGTTGGCGAAGCGGCCGTCGTCCTCCCTGAACGCGAGGCTGGCGCCGCTGAGCTGTACGGTGACGCCCACCCACGCCTCCTTGTCCTGGCCCCGGAACGCCGCCGCGGTGGCCGCCATCGTGAGCCCACTCATCTGCAGCGGATTGCTCAGCGCCTGACGCAACTCCCGCGACGTGTTCTCGGCCTCGACGAGCTCCGGCTCCTTGGTCTTCCCGGTCGGGGCCACGTATCCCTTGCGGGCACGCACCCGCACACCAGGGCGCGTCACCTTGACCTCGATCGAGCGGAAGCGCCCGTTGCGCTTCTCATCTGTCGGACGGTAGCCGAGCATGTAGTACGAGCTGTTGTCGAGCACGACCTGCTCGAAGGCCGCGTCGATGTTGTTCGAGCCGACGAACGCCACGCCGCCCGTCTCCTCGGACAACACACGCAAGCTGTCCTGGGAATTTCGGACGTCCCGCGCGAAGCTCTGCGGACTGATGTCGACGGACGGTTGAAGCGAGGGCAGCAGCATCTCCATGCCCTCTTCCAGCCCGGACGTCAGGCCGCGCGGGTCAACCGAGTAGATGGCCACGTTGCCGCGCGTTGCGTTCGCGATGACGTCCCGGACGTCCTCGAGCACTGTCGACGAGGCACGACTGTTCACGTAATCGTAGATGTTGTAGTCGACCCCCTCGCTGATGAGCAGCAGCGTCTTCCGTCGCCCTCGGACGTTGGTCAGTAGCTCTGCCGACGCCTTGAGCGTCCGAAGCATCGTCTGGGCCTGGAGGCCGCGCTGCGCGTCGAGCGGGTCACGAATCTCGGAGTCGTCTGGCGGACCCGCCTCGGGTAGGCGCCCGCGCAGCTGGCGCTCGTACTCGCCGATGCGCTCGAGCGTCGGGGACCGCAGCTTGCGGCCAACGAATTTCTCGATCGACGCGAGGAGGCGCTCGCGATTGGCGGTGAACTCCTGGCTCGCGTCCGATCGCCCGCTGGTGTAGATGATGGCCACCTGGTCGTGGCGACTGACGCTTCGCTCGATGAACCGCCGCGCCGAGTCCTTCACCACCTTGGAGCGCAGCGCGGCCGTGTGCAGATCGTCGAGCACCATGAGATACAGCCGACCGTCGTATTCGCGCACGTTCGTGATGACATCCGGCTCGATCGGACGGTCGGCGAACAGCGGCCGCTCGATCGACTCGATCGGAATGTTGACGACCCCGAACGTCTCGACTGTCTGCGGTTCGCCGTTTTCTTCAATCTCGAAATCGTCCGGCGTCAGTCCCTCGACGAAATTCCCGTCTTCGTCCGTCACGATCGCATCGATCTCGACGAAGTTGACCTCCGTCCGGAAGGTCACCGATGGCTGGTCGGGCGAAGGTTGCGACGCCGGCTGCTGGCCCACCAGCGCCGGGCTCAGCAGCAGCAGGGCAACGGGAACGAGCAATCGAATTCTTCTCATGGCTCTCACATGCATATCGCGTTCATCCGAAGCGCATCGAGGCTACGGTCAGGCAGGCGCCCCCGGTAGGGTGCCCTCATTGTACCCCTGCCGTCAGACGGTGGGACCGAGGACCCGTCGCAGATACCTCTACCCCTTTATGACGCCGATCGGGCGCAGCTGGGCCACGCGGCGGCCTATCCCCGCGTCATGCACCACGCGCACGACATCTGCGACGTCCTTGTAGGCCTCCGGCATCTCCTCGGCGACGGTCGCCATTCCAGCCGCCATGACGTGCACGCCTTGCGCCTCCATCTCTCGGATCAGAGACCGGCCCTTCGCGGTGCGCCTGGCGTTCGCGCGGCTCATGCGTCGCCCCGCGCCGTGGCAGGCGGAGCCGAACGTCTCGCGGTATGCCCGCTCGGTGCCGACGCGCACATAGGAGTAGCGTCCCATGTCCCCCGGGACCAAGACGGGCTGCCCGACATGGCGATACGCCGCCGACGTCTGCCGATGTCCTGCGGGGAACGCGCGGGTCGCACCCTTGCGGTGCACGAGCAATCGCTCCTGATGGCCGTCATGCTCGAAGGTCTCGAACTTGGCGACGTTGTGGCACACGTCGTACACGACCTCCATTCCCGTGCGGTCGGGCGTGATATCCATCGCCTTGGCGATGCTCTCGCACACCCAGTGGCTCATGACCTGCCGGTTGCCGAACGCGAAGTTCGCCGCGGCCGACATCGCCGCCAGGTAGCGTCGCCCCTCCGGCGATTCGATTGGCGCGCAGCAGAGCTGCCGATCGGGCAACGTAATCCCGTAGGCACTGGCGGCCCCGACCATCACGCGCAGATGGTCCTGGCACACCTGGTGCCCGAGACCACGTGACCCGCTGTGGATCATGACGGTCACCTGATCCGGATACAGCCCGAACGCGGACGCTGCCCGCTCGTCGTAGATTTCGGCGACGTACTGGATCTCCGCAAAGTGATTGCCCGAACCGAGCGTGCCGAGCTGCCCAGCGCCGCGCTCGTAGGCGCGGTCCGACACGATATCGGGATCGGCGTGCGGCAGACAGCCGCCGTCTTCGAGCCGCTCGAGATCACCGGGCGACCCGAACCCCTCCCGAACAGCCCATCCGGCCCCCTCCTCGAGCAGCCGCCGCAGCTGCTGGCGCGAGAGGCGCAGGTCGCGTCGGCGGGCGCCGACGCCGGTCGGCACGTTCTGGTACATGCGAGTCACGATGGCTCGCAGTCGTGGCAGGACGTCGTTTCGGCTCAGACCTGAGCGCAGCAGTCGAACGCCTCAGTTGATGTCGTAGCCCACGCCACCGGGCGACACTACACCGTCGCTGATCCGCATGGCGGCCACGCCGCCGATCGGGAAGCCGTAGCCCCAGTGGATGTCCGGCATGGCCAGCGAGGCGCCGACGATGCCGGGCAACGTCGCGACGTTCCGAACCTGCATCAAGCACGGGTCGTCGCGAATCTCGGCGATCAACGTGTCGTCGGCGTACACGATGCCGTCCACGCGCATGTCGCCGCTTCGTGGAATACGCCACCGCTGGGCATCGATCTGCTCGAGTTTCATGTCACCTCGCTCCCGGTCCAGGACATCGAAATTCAGATATCAAGGATGACCGCGGCCCGCACCCCCTCGGGACACCTCTCAATCGAGAGGCCATGGTATGTCACCCCCTTCACGAGCGTGCGAATCCGGTGGGTCCGGGGATCCAGCGTGTCGCCCCAAAGCGTCGCCTCCAGTCGACAACCGGCTGACGCCAATGCGAGTGTGACCGTTGCGGATCGGACCAGGAAATCGTGAACCTCGAACAGGTAGAGCAACTCGCTCAGCCAGTCGACGAGCAGGGTCTCCGACGTCGGTGCCTCGAGAGCCACCAATCGTTTGGTGACCGGGCGAACCGACGCGAGATCGCAGAGCGTCTGGGTGAAACCCTCGGCAGCGGACTCGAGCAGGCCACCCAGCGAGGACGCCGTGAGCTCGATTCCCACGTCTCCGGTGTGATCGAAGAATGAAAAAGCCACGGGTGATCAGGGGCCGTCGGCGGAATCGATGCCACCGCGACAGAACCGTCCGAGGGGGTCACGCGTCAAACTAGAGGAGGGCAACGCCGCTGTCAATGGTGGTCCTGCCGGGTCACCGGGGCGCTCCGTCGGGTCCACCTTGCTATACTCAGAGGTTCATGCGATTGGATGTACCCCGAATTCAAGCGAGCATCCGCGCGGCCGGGCTGGACGGCTGGCTCCTCTTCGACTTTCACGGGGCCAATCCCATCGCCTCGCGCATGGCTCGCCTGAACGACTCCGGCACGATGACGACTCGTCGCTGGTACTATCTCATCCCAGCAACGGGCGACCCTGTCGGTCTGGTGCACGCGATCGAGAGCCGCAACCTCGACGCCCTACCTGGCGAGAAGCGCGTCTACGCTGGCCATCGCACGTTGAACGATGAACTGCGCCGCCTGTTGACCGGGCACCGACGCGTCGCCATGGAATACTCGCCCCGGTGTGCGATCCCGTACCTGTCGCGCGTCGATGCCGGCACGATCGAGCAAATCAGGGACCTGGGCATCGAGGTGGTCTCCTCCGGTGACCTGGTGCAACGGTTCGAGGCGATCTGGGATGACGCGGCGCTGGCGTCCCATCGAACGGCCTCGGAGCGGCTCTACCGGATCAAGGATCGAGCGTTCGCCGCCGTCGCGAAACGGCTGGCGGATAACCGCCCAACGACGGAATTCGACATCCAGGCGATGATGGTCGACTGGTTCGGAGAGGAAGGCCTGGTCAGCGATTCGGCGCCCGTCGTGGCCGCGGCGGCAAACTCGGCGGACCCACACTATCTGCCCACTGCGACCCGGTCGCGGAGTATCGACCCCGGCGACGTCCTGCTGCTCGATTTGTGGGGACGACTAGACCAAGCGGGCACGGTTTTTGCGGACATCACCTGGGTGGGAGTCGTAAATCGACAGGTTCCGAAGGCCATTGCCGGCATTTTCGACATCGTGGCGGAGGCCCGGGACACGGCAGTCACCACCGTGGAATCGGCCGTAAGGTCGGGCGAGCCGCTCGGCGGCTGGCAAGTCGATCGTGCCGCACGCGACGTGATCGAGAAGGCCGGGTATGGTTCGCAGTTTGTCCATCGAACAGGACACAGTCTGGGCGAAGAGGTGCACGGGAACGGTGTGCACATGGACGACTACGAAACGCACGACGATCGGCAGCTCGTGCCCGGCACCGGCTTCACGATCGAGCCTGGCATCTATCTGGACGATTGGGGAATTCGCACGGAAATCAACATGCATTTCGGAGAGCGGGAGGCCGCGATCACCGGGCCGGTGCAGACCGAGGTCATCGCCCTGTTGGCGTGACCAGAGTCGCAAGTCATTAGACGCACGCTTGGAGGAAGCTGATGTCCACTCGGAAGACCACCCTCTTCTACACGGTGTTGATAGCCATGGCGTCGGTCGCCATCGGCATGATCATCTCGTCCCGCTTGGATCTGTCGTCGACCTCGTCGGCACAGAGTCTCGCGACGCCGCCGATGAACAGCGCCCCGATTACCGGAACCATCGACGCGCAGACGTTCAGGAACATCGCGCAGACCCAGAGCCCGATGGTCGTGAACATTCGCACCGAATCGCGTCGTAAGACGCAGGAGCTGTCGGAGTTCTTCGGAGGCGACGACCTGTTCCGACGCTTCTTCGGCCAGCCGGACAGCGAGCCACAGGAGCAGATCACGGAAGGCGCCGGCACGGGCTTCATCATCGACAGCAGCGGCCTCATCCTCACCAACAATCATGTAGTGGAGGGCGCGACAAAGGTCGAGGTGGCGCTGTTCACCGAGCCTGGCGAGCTGCCGGATGATGAGACGTACGACGCGAGGGTCGTCGGTCGGGATCCGCTGACCGACAGCGCACTCATCGAGCTGACCAGCCTGCCCGACCGGGCGCTTCCGGTCGCGAAATTCGGCGACTCCGACGAGGTCATGCCCGGCGATTGGGTCATGGCCATCGGGAACCCGTTCAACCTCGCCCACACCGTCACTGTCGGAGTCATCAGTGCGAAGGGCCGGCCCATGCAAGTGGCCCAGCAGCGCTTCCAGCAGGTCCTGCAGACTGACGCCGCCATCAACCCAGGCAACTCGGGCGGTCCGCTGCTCAACATTCGCGGGGAGGTGGTCGGCATCAACACGGCCATCCTGAGCGGCGGCGGGTCGCCGACGAACCTCGGGATCGGATTCGCCGTTCCGATCAACATGGTGCGTGAGTTGCTGCCGCAGCTTCGAGAAGGCAAGGTGACGCGGGGCCGGATCGGCGTGTCGATCACCAACGTGCGGTCGGAGGCCGTCGAGGCCTTCGGTCTTCCGAACCGGCGCGGCGCGGTCATCAGCGCGGTCGAGGCCGGCGGGCCGGGTGCAAAGGCCGGCCTTGAGCCCGGGGATGTCGTCGTCGAGTTCAACGCCCAGCCCGTGAACTCCACCGACGAGTTGGTGGACAAGGTCGTCCGAACCCGACCGGGGACCACCGTCCCACTCAAGGTGATCCGCGCCAAGGAGCCGGTGACGATCAACATCACCATCGAAGAGCTCGATCTGGAGAGCGAGGGCGGGCAGACCGCGAGCGCCGAAGAAGAGACCGCCTCGAGCTTCGGGATGACTCTGCAGGACCTGACCGACGGCATGGCCCGGAGACTCCGGATGCCCACCGGCAGTCTGGGTGCCGTCGTGACCGAGGTCGAGCCCCGCAGCGCGGCGGCGCGTGGCGGCGTCAGTCCGGGAGACGTGATCCTCGAGATCAACCGACAGCCCGTCAGCGGCGCGCAGGACGCGAGCCGGGAGTTGGAGCCGGTCGGCGAAGGCGACGCGGCATTCCTCCTGGTGTGGCGCCGAGGCCAGGAAGTGTTCCTCACGGTCACGAGGGAGTAGTCAACGAGGCCCTCGAGCCGGGCGGCGCCCGTATCCGCCGCCCGGCTCTGCATTGCCCACGCTCGGCCGTGACCGAGTTCGACATGTCGGATGATCGGGCGGGAACGACCCGTTCCCGACGCTCGCGCCGCATGCCCCTCCGCCGCCTCATCGTCGACCGCATCAAGGCCTCCGGCCCCCTGACCGTCGCCCAGTTCATGGACCTGGCGTTGTACGAGCCGGAGCTGGGCTACTACGCCGCTCGAGACGTCCGCTCGGGTCGCCAGGGCGACTTCTACACCAGCGTCGATGTCGGTCCACTCTTCGGCGAATTGCTCTCCGTGCAGCTGCACGAAATGTGGAGCCGGCTCGGTGAGCCGACGACCGTCACGCTCGCGGAGGCGGGCGCCGGCAACGGACGATTGGCGCGGGACGTTCTGGACGCTATCAGCCGCGACCACCCGCGCTTCTATGACGCCGTCGCGCTACACCTCGTCGAGACGAGTCGCCGTGCGCGGGAGGCTCAGCGAGCCACACTCGGGCCTCACGCGAAATGCCTCACGGGCGAGCGTCTGCCAGACCGCTTCTGTGGCATCGTGTACTGCAACGAGTTGCTCGACGCACTGCCCACCCATGTCGTCGTGATGACTGACGACGGCCTTCGCGAGATCATGGTCAGCGTGGAGCGTGACAGGCTGGTCGAGGTGCCCGCCGAGCCGTCGACGCCAGCCCTGGAGCAGTACCTCGCGCGCGCCAGCGTCCAGCTCGAGCGCGGCTGGCGAGCCGAGGTCAACCTGCGGACGATCCAGTGGGTACGCGACGCGGCGCGTCGTCTGACCAGGGGGTTCCTGGTCATCGTCGACTACGGTCATGAAGCGCACGAACTCTACTCGGAACGCCACGCGTCCGGCACGCTCACTGGCTTCAGGCGCCACCAGGCGGAGGCGCCTCAGGAGCAGCCCGGCCGCGCCACGTGGCTCGTAGCGCCCGGCCAGACGGACCTGACCGCCCACGTCGACTTCTCGTCCGTCCGCGCCGCCGCCCAAGACGAGGGGCTCGTCACCCTCGGCCTGCTCGATCAGACCTACTTCCTGCTGGGACTCGGGGCGACCGAGCGCCTGGCACGAACGTCGGGCAGCGGCATCGGGGACATCAGGGCGCGCATGGCCGCCAAGACACTCCTCCTTCCCGGTGGCCTGGGCAGCAGCCACAAGGTGTTACTGCTCGGAAAGGGCGTCGGAACGCCCTCGCTTCGTGGCTGCTCGGCGGGGGGGAGAGTGACGTAGGGCTCAGGGCTCAGTTCGGGCTCAGGGCTCAGGGGTCAGGGCTGGCGGCTAACGGGCTACGACCAAAGACCGAAAGACCGAGCAACTGAACGTATAATTCGCCGCGACCCGATGACCGCAGGACTCGAGCGTGAGATCAAGCTTCACTTCGCCTCCCCGGAGGAGGCTCGTTCGGCCATCATCGCGACTGGAGCGACGCTGCGGTGCGCGCGGCGCCTCCAGGACGACGCGCTGTATGACTCGGCGGGGGGCACCCTACGAGCCGCACGATCAACGCTTCGACTTCGTACCGAGGCCGGTCAGAGCCGTCTCACGTTCAAGGGTCCTCCGCAGGCATCTTCCATGAAGCTCCGGGAGGAATTGGAGACGGTGGTCGAGGATGGCGAGGTCATCCGTGAGCTGTTGAGCAGGCTGGGCTTCACGGTCTGGTTCCGCTACCAGAAGTACCGCGAGGAGTTCGATGGGGAGGACGTCGTCGTCGCGATCGACGAGACCCCGATCGGCACCTGGGTCGAGGTCGAGGGCTCGGAGGAGGGGATCAATCGTACGGCGACATCGCTGGGCCGTGGCCCGGCGGACTACATCGTTGCGTCCTACTACGGACTGTTCGTTCAGGATCGGACGAACCGAGGAGGTCACGGCGAGCACATGGTGTTCGAGCGGTGACGCCTCGAATGCCCGATCGGGCACTCGTCCTGACGGCGGGGCTTGGAACGAGACTGCGCCCGCTCAGCCTGACGCGTGCGAAAGCCGCCGTGCCGGTCGCTGGGACGCCACTGATCTGTCGCATCTTGACCTGGCTGGCGAGCGAGGGGATCCGGCACACCGTGCTCAACCTTCACCACCGCCCGGAGACGGTCACCCGGGAGGTCGGGGACGGATCGGGCCTGGGCCTCCACGTTCGCTATTCGTGGGAGCGACGGCTGCTGGGTTCGGCCGGGGGCCCGAGACATGCGATGGACCTCATGGAGAGTGAGACGTTCTTCATCGTCAACGGCGACACGATCACCGACGTCGACCTGCGCGCGCTCGCGAAGCGGCACGCCGAGCTGGGAGCCGCCGTGACCATGGCGCTCGTACCGAATCCTGCGCCCCAGCGATATGGCGGCGTACGCGTCGATGCCGATGGGTGGGTGCGTGGCTTCACGCGGGCCGGTCAGGATCCTGGCGCGCACCATTTCGTCGGCGTTCAGCTCGTCGAGGCGGAGGTGTTCGCCCGCATCCACGACGGCGAGCACGCCGAGAGCGTGAACGGCCTGTATCGCGACATGACCGGACGAATCGGCGGACATCTCACGGCGGCCAGCTTCCACGACGTGGGCACCCCGGTCGAATACGTTGCGACTGTTCGCGCGCTGGCGCGAGACGGGAGTCCAGGCGACCTAATCGACGCGCGATCGCGGGTACATCAGGATGCGCGCCTCGTTCGCACCGTGGTCTGGGCGGATGTCGACATCGCTGCCGACGTCGAGCTCGTCGACTGTATCGTCGGCGACGGCGTCCACATTCCTTCCGGGTCGCGGTTCCGGAATGCGGCGATCGTGATGGCAGGCGACCACGACCCGGCGGCTGGCGAGCGGCGTGAAGGCAACCTGCTGGTGGCGCCGCTGGATCCTCCTGCCGGTGCGATGAATCGCTCACGAGAGGAGCCCTCTCGTGGGACCTGACGCGAAGCGGACCGGACGCCCCGGCGAGCGCGTGCGCGCCTATCTGGATCGGACGCGGGCATCCTCCGATGTTCGAATCGTGGCGCTGACGGGCGACGCCTCAGACCGGACGTACTTCCGCGTCACGGCACCCGACGGATCGTCGAACGTGTTGGCGGTGCACGACGATCCGTTCGACTTTGGGTCGCTCGCGTTCGCCCAGGTCGCCCAGCTGCTGAAGCGCATGCCCATCCCGGTCCCGGCCATCCGTGGTCACCACGACGATCTGGGCATTCTGGTCCTCGAAGATCTTGGCGACGTCACCCTACAGGCCACGCTGGGAGGCGCCACCGATCTCGAGCAGGCGGCGCTCTACCGGCAGGCGGTGGGGCTCATCGCCTTCCTGCAGCACCGGGGCCGCGAGCTGGCCGATCCGGCGTGTCGGCCGTATCAGACAGCGTTCGACGAGGAGAAGCTCGGCTGGGAGCTGCGGTTCTTCGTGAAGCACTTCCTGGAAGCGTACCGGGGCGCCACGCTCTCGTCGTCCGTTCGGGAGGCGCTCACCTCCGAGTTCGGCTCGATGGCGGAAGGGTTGGCGGCCGAGCCTCAGGTGCTGTGCCACCGTGACTACCACAGCCGCAACCTCATGTGGTGCCGGGATCGCCTCTACGCCATCGACTTCCAGGACGCGCGGCTCGGCCCCGACACCTACGACCTGGCATCACTCCTGCGCGATTCCTACGTCGATCTGCCCGAGTCCGTCGTCGACGAGATGATCGCGCACTTCCTCGAGCTGACCGCTCAGGGAGACCGGGCTGAGGAGTTTCGGCACCGATTCGAGACGATGGCGCTCCAGCGAAACCTGAAGGCGCTCGGCACATTCGGCTACCAGACGACGGCGCTCGCAAACCCGGTGTACATTCAGTACATCCCACGAACGCTACGCTACGTACGCACCAACCTGGCAGCGCAGACCGGACGCGATCGACTCCGGGAGCTCCTGGCGTCGCTCATGCCCGAACTGGCGTGACGCCGGTCCCTCTGTCGTCGAGGTGCGTCCCGTCATCGACTTGCCGGACCGGGCCGGCTGCCTCTACAATCGAATGTTTGGGCAACCTGGGGTCCCGTTCGACGGTCGGAGCGACCGGTCGGCCGTGCTCGAGGCCATCCAGGTCATCATGCATATCTATATCGAGGACGTCGCGCAGCACGTGGAACAGGCCATTACGCTGAAGGGCTGGCTCCACAATCGGCGATCGAGCGGCAAGATTCACTTTCTGACCGTCCGTGACGGTACCGGGTTCATCCAGTCCGTCATGTCCAAGGCCACCGTCGGCGAGGAGGCCTTCACGCGAGCGGACCACCTGAGCCAGGAGACCGCTCTTGTCGTGGATGGGGTCGTGCGAGCCGATGCGAGGGCGCCGGGTGGCTACGAGCTCGATGTCTCTTCGCTGCAGGTGGTCGGAGAATCGGCAGACTATCCGATCACGCCCAAGGCCCACGGCGTCGAGTTCCTCCACGACCACCGGCACCTCTGGATCCGGAGCCAGCGGCAGCAGGCCATTCTCAGGATTCGCCACGAGGTCATTGACGCAGTTCGGGAGTTCTTCAATAGCCGCGGCTTCATCTTGGCCGACACTCCGATCTTCACGCCGGCCGCGTGTGAGGGCACGACGACGCTCTTCCCGGTGGCGTACTTCGAGGACGAGACGGCGTATCTCACGCAGAGCGGCCAGCTGTACAACGAGGCGAACGCCGCCGCACTCGGTCGCGTGTACTGCTTCGGCCCGACGTTCCGGGCGGAGAAGTCCAAGACGAGACGGCACCTGACCGAGTTCTGGATGGTGGAGCCAGAGGTCGCGTATGCCACGCTGGACGACACCATCGATCTGGGCGAGGCGCTCGTCGTCTCGGTCGTGGCACGAGTACTCGAGCGTCGCCGGCGCGAGCTGGAGGTGCTGGAGCGGGACATCAGCAAGCTCGAGCAGGTGCAGGCGCCATTCCCTCGCATCTCGTACGACGAGGCGATCGAGATCCTGCGGGCCAAGGGCCACGACTTCGAATGGGGCGGCGACCTGGGCGGCACCGACGAGACGGTCCTTTCCGAGCACTTCGACCGGCCCGTGGCCATTCACCGCTACCCGTCGCAATGCAAGGCCTTCTACATGAAGCCTGATCCGGACCGACCGGAGGTCGCGATGTGCGTCGACCTGATCGCGCCCGAGGGCTACGGCGAGATCATCGGTGGCGGCGAGCGGCTCGCCGACTATGACTTGCTGCTGCAACGCATACGGGAGCACGAGCTGCCTCAAGACGCCTTCGAGTGGTATCTGGATCTGCGTCGTTACGGCTCCGTGCCACACTCGGGGTTCGGCATGGGCATCGAACGCGTCGTCTCCTGGATCTGCAGGCTCGATCACCTGCGCGAGGCCATTCCGTATCCGCGGTTGCTTCACCGACTGACGCCATGAATCACGCCACCGAAACAACCTTGCGCACGTCGCCCGACGAGCCGCTCGAAACTGATCCCAAGCCCAGCACCGTCGGCTTCGTCTCGCTGGGCTGCCCCAAGAACCTCGTCGACTCCGAGGTCATGATCGGCCTGGCGCGGGACGCCGGCCACATCATCACGCCGGATCCGGCCGAGGCCGACATCCTGGTGGTCAACACGTGCGCGTTCATCGACTCGGCCAAGCAGGAGTCGATCGACACGATCCTGGAACTGGCACGGCTCAAGGAGAGCGGACGCTGCCGACGACTGGTCGTGACCGGCTGCCTCGCGGAGCGCTATCGCGACGACCTCCGCGCAGAGATACCGGAGATCGATGTCACACTCGGCACTGGTGAGGTGCCGAACATCGCGCAGGCGCTGCGAGGTGACGGCGAGCCGACGCCCGGCGTACCGATGCAGTTTCACGGTCGGCGCGGAGCGGCAGTGGCCGCCGCCGTCGCGACTCCGGCCGCCGCGGGGATCGATCTGCCGAGTTACCTCTACGACGCGGACACGCCCCGCGTCCTCACGACTCCAGGGCATTTCGCCTACGTGAAGATCGGCGAAGGCTGCGACTACGCCTGCGCGTTCTGCATCATCCCGACGCTCCGCGGCCACTATCGGAGCCGGTCGCCGGAGTCGGTGATCGACGAGGCCCGATCGCTCGCCGCGCGCGGCGTGCGAGAGCTGCTGCTCATCTCGCAGGACACGACCTTCTACGGCAACGACCGCGGTGAGCGCGGCGGCCTCGCCCGGCTGCTGCGAGCACTCGACCAGGTGCCCGGGCTCGAATGGATCCGTCTCCTCTACCTGTATCCGACGACCATCACCGACGACACACTCCAGGCGATGGCCACGTGCGACAGGGTGTGTCCGTACATCGATCTGCCTCTTCAACATGCCTCCGACGCCGTGCTGCGCCGAATGAAGCGTCCAGGCACGCGAGGCCATTACGAGCGGCTCATCGAATCGATCCGTCGACAGGTGCCGAACGTGACGCTCAGGACGACATTCATCGTCGGCTTCCCGGGTGAGACAGAAGCCGACGTCAGTGAACTCGAAGACTTCATCGAATCGGTCAAGTTCGACCATGTGGGCGTGTTCACGTACTCGCACGAGGAGGGCACCTCGGCATATGGCCTCGATGACGACGTGCCCCCGGCCGTCAAGCGGAGGCGCCGGGAACGCGTGATGCGACTGCAGCGCCGGCTCGTGACCCGGGCCCAGCGTGACCGAATCGGCGACCACGTGCGGGTGCTGGTCGACGGCACCGTCCCAGGCCAGCCGCTCGCGTGGTAGGGTCGACTGCAGAGCCAGGCCCCCGAGATCGACCCGGTCGTCTACTTGAGCGGGCTCGATCCCGAGCAGCATTCCGCCGGCAGCTTCGTGGAAGCTCGGATCACCGGATCGCGAGGATACGACCTCGTGGCGGCCCCGTTGCCGTGAACTGAGGGCCGTGATATAGTTCTTGAGCCAACTTGCGGGAGGCAACCAGAGTGGGCTGCGGCCCGCTTTTTTTGTTTTTTGGGGGCGGAAACGGTTGCCGCTGGATGAAGAGCTTCGGCAAGTGCGAACGCTGGCCCAGCGCGTCGCCCAGTCTCACGGCCTGGACCTCTTCGACGTGCAGCTCCGGCGCGAGTCGATCGGCCTGATGTTGCGGGTCTACATCGACCGGACGTCTGGCTCGACGGGCGCAGTCGCGGGTCCAACCGACCAGCACGAGGACAGCGTCACCGTGGACGATTGCCAGCGGGTCAGCCGGGACCTGAGCGCGGTGCTCGACGTCGAGGACGTGCTGGATCGGGCCTACACCTTGGAAGTGTCGTCTCCGGGACTCGATCGGCCTTTGCGGGACCCGGGCGACTATCGTCGGTTCGTCGGCCGACTCGCACGGATCGCCGTCTCCGAGGCTATCGACGGCCGGCGGCAATTCACGGGTCGCCTGCTCGGGCTCGAGGACGCCGTCGTCCTGCTGGAGGACGCGAAACATCGGGTGTACCGCATCCCGCTGTCGGTGGTGTCGCGGGCGCGGTTGGAGGTGGAGTTCTGACGGACGAGGCTCGCCGGATCGGGCCGCGGCTGCCAGCCGCCAAGCACGCCAGGAGAAGGAATTGGACGGCCACGGGTTCGGATCTCCGTGGTCGCCGTACGGGACTGTCATGAGCAATCCGTTGCAACAGACCATCGAGTCGCTCGCCAAGGAGAAGGGCATCGAGCCCGAGGTCATCGTCACCGCCATCGAGGATGCGGTCCTGACGGCATCCCGGAAGTACTACAAGTCGAACGAGAACCTGCGCACCAAGTTCAACGCGGAAACGGGCTCCGTCGAGTTGTTCGCGATCAAGCACATCGTCGACGCCGTCGAGGACCCGGAGACCGAGATCTCGCTGGACGAGGCGCGTGGCCTCTACGGTGAAGAGGCCGAAGTCGACATGGAGATCGAGTTTCCGAAAGCCACCGACGTCCTCGGAAGAATCGCCGCCCAGGCGGCCAAGCAGGTCATCTTCCAGAAGGTACGGGAGGCGGAGCGAGAGAACGTGTTTGCGGAGTACAGCGGCCGTCTCGGTGAGGTCGTCAGCAGCACGGTCAAGCGCTTCGAGAACGGTGACATCGTCGTCGAGATCGGCCGGGTCGAGGCACTGCTCCCTCGGAAGGAACAATCGCGAGCCGAAAACTACACGCCGGGCGAACGGATTCGCGCGGTAATCAAAAGCGTGAACCGGAGCACGAAGGGGCCGCAAATCATTCTGTCCCGGACGGATCCCGCGCTGCTGATCAAGCTCTTCGAGCACGAGGTGCCGGAGATCTACGACGGAACCGTCGTGATCCGCGGGGCCGTGCGAGAGGCCGGAGACCGCGCGAAGGTTGCCGTCTACTCGCGTGAACGGGACGTGGACCCGGTGGGCGCCTGCGTCGGTATGAAGGGCACGCGCGTGCAGGCCATCATCCGAGAACTCCGGGGCGAGAAGATCGACATCGTCGAGTTCGCCGATGACCCAATTGCGTTCGTCACGCACGGAATCAGCCCGGCGAAGGTGCAGCGCGTGACGATCGTCGACGACGGCGCACGCGTGATGGAGGTCGTCGTCGAAGATTCGCAGCTGTCGCTCGCGATCGGCAAGAAAGGTCAGAACGTCAGATTGTGCGCGAAACTCACCGGATGGAAGATCGACATCAAGAGCGAGGAAGACAAACGGCGCGAGGTCGAGGCGCAATTCGCGGGCTGGGAGTTCGGTACCGACGACGGCGCGGCGAAGGTCGGTGACGACACCGCAGCGACGGACGAAGCCGCGGCGGCGACCGATGAGACCGCCGAGAGCGACGTGACCGTGTCGGAGGAGCCCAGCGAGGCCGTTGCACCAAGTGCCGAGTCCAGTGTCGAGCCGGCGGTTGCCGTCGACGCGGGCCAGGAAGGCCAGGACGCGCGGTCCGCGCCGGACGACATCGGCGAGACGGCCGATGCCGAGGGTGAACCCGCGGATCGGGTGGCATCGACCGCGCTCGCGGGCGACTCGGCAGACGCGGCCGATGACGCGCCCGACGCTGAGGGGTCGGGCAAGTCGTGAGACGAGTGTAGCCAAACAGAGGTAAGTGTTGTCGACTGTCCGGATCTACAAAATCGCGGAACTGCTCGGGGTGCCGAGCCAAGAGATCGTCGAGCTCCTCAAGAAGGACCATGGCATCGAGGTCAAGAGCGCGTCGAGCACGATCGAAGAGGTCGTCGCGCGCCAGTTCGTGGAGCGAGTCGCCCGTGACAGGAATCTGTCGCTTCCGAAGACCGGCGCGTTCACCGATCGCGCTACCGGTCGATCGAAGCGAGGCGCACCGCGGGCAGCGCCCGCCAAGGCCGTCGCCAAACCATTACCGCCGCCACGGCTGATCAAGAAGAAAGTCCCGCGGACGCCTCCGCCCGAGGAGCTGGTCGAGGAACCGCTGAAGGAGACGAGCGTCACGCTGGGCGAGTCGACGGCGATGTGGGAGGCTCCGCAGCCAGAGCCACCCCCCGAGCCCATCGCCGTCGCGCCGCCAGTGCCCGAGGCGCCGGTCGTCCCGACACCCGTCCCGCGCCTGAAGCCTGGGCGCGTGGTACCCCCGACGATCCGGTTGCGAGTGGAAGAGTCGACGCCACCCACGGAGGCTCCGGCATCGGCTACGTCCAGGCCTTCGACCATCCCGGCGACCTCGTCGACGCCACCGGTCGAGCGCACAGCGCCGCCGCGCGCGGCCGCGGCACGGCCCGCAGCGCGCCCTGTGGCACCGGGAGGAACGCCCCGTGTGGCCGTACCTCCGCGGCCCGTCGTCGGAGCGGGCCCGGCGCCCACCTCGCCCGGGCGCCCGACGACGCCCCGCCCGACGGGCCCGCCACGCCCCTACGGCGGACGGCCCTGGGGCCGACCCGGCGGTCACCGACCCGGCGGTCGTCGCTCACATCACCGCCGCGACAATCGGCCGGCACCCGTTCAGCCAGCCGCGCCGCCACCGCCGATCACTCGTTCGATCAGCGTCGCCGAGGGGATGACGGTCAAGGATCTCGCCGACAAACTTGAGGTGCGAGCCAAAGACGTCCTCAAGAAGCTGATCGAGCGACGGATGATGATGACCATCAACACGACGCTGGACGACGAAACAGCGTCGATGATTGCTCGCGAGTTCGGCGCCGAAGTCGAGATGCGCACCTTCGAAGAGGAGATGCTGGAGATTGACACCCAGGACGCCAAACCGGAGGACTTGGTGCCGCGGGCGCCGGTGGTCACGGTGATGGGTCACGTCGATCACGGCAAGACGACACTGCTGGACGCGATCCGAGAGACGCGAGTTGCCGAGCGAGAGGCCGGAGGCATCACGCAGCACATCGGCGCCTATTCGGTCGAGACCAACGACCGGCGCATCGTCTTTCTCGACACACCAGGCCACGAGGCCTTCACGCTGATGCGAGCACGTGGCGCACGCGTCACCGACGTGGTGGTTCTCGTCGTCGCGGCCGACGACGGGGTCATGCCCCAGACGCGGGAAGCGATCGACCATGCCAGGGCCGCCAACGTGCCCATCGTGGTCGCGATCAACAAGGTGGACAAGCCGGACGCAAACACGGAGCGGGTCAAGAAGGAGCTCTCCGAGCTGGAGCTGATCCCGGAGGACTGGGGCGGCCAGACGATCACGGTCGAGGTATCAGCGAAGAAACGCGAGAATCTGGACGTGCTCCTCGAGATGATCCTCCTGGTCACCGAGATGGGCGAGCTCAAGGCCAATCCGAAGCGCAACGCGTTCGGCACGGTGCTCGAGGCCAAGCTCGACCGCGGCCGAGGCCCGGTGGCGACGATCTTGGTGCAGGACGGCACGTTCCGGGTGGGCGACACCTTCATCGCCGGCACGGTCGTCGGCAAGGTGCGAGCGCTGATCGACGACAAGGGCCGGCAGGTCAAGGCCGTCCCGCCGTCGACGCCCGTCGAGGTTCTCGGACTGAGCGGCGTTCCGCATCCGGGCGATACGTTCCAGGCACTGACCGATGCCGCGAAGGCTCGGCAAATCGCGACGCTGCGGCAGGGCCACGCCAAAGACAAAGCGCTTGGCGGCATGGGTGGACGGCTGACGCTGGAGACCCTGCAGCAGCAGATCACCGAGGGCGGGGTCAAGGAGCTGCCGCTCATCATCAAGGCTGACGTCCAGGGATCGGCCGAGGTGTTGGCGGACACGCTGGCGAAGTTGAGTTCCGATCAGGTCAAGGTCCGCGTCATCCACAGTGGCGTCGGAGCGATCAATGAATCCGATGTGCTGCTGGCCACGGCATCCAACGCCATCATCATCGGATTCAGTGTTCGACCCGATCGCAATGCTGGAGATGTCGCCGAGCGGGAGAAGGTCGATATCCGTCTCCACACCGTCATCTACAACGTGAGCGACGAGATCAAGAAGGCGATGGCAGGTCTGCTCGACCCCACGATCAAGGAGACCCGCCTTGGCAGCGCCACCGTCAGACAGATCTTCAAGGTTCCGAAGGCCGGAACTGTCGCGGGCTGCATCGTGAACGAAGGGCGCATCACGCGGGCAGGCGACGCCAAGGGACGCCTCCTCCGAGATAACGTCGTCGTCTTTGAGGGTCGGTTCGGCTCACTGCGACGGTTCAAGGAAGACGTCACCGAGGTCAAGAGCGGCCTGGAATGCGGCATCGCCTTCGAGCGATACAACGACATCAAGGTCGGCGACGTGATCGAGACGTTCACGATCGAAGAGGTCGCCACGCTCGTCTAGAGACCGACGGACGAGCGATCCGAACGAGCGGGCCCCCTCGGCGGCTGGGACTGTCCACAGCCAGTGTGTGCTGACCGATGTCCGTAGTCGTTGGCTTCCTGAGCATCCATCTTCACATCGCGGGCGCGCGTTCGCTCAAGGACAAGCGCATGGTCTTGCGGCGAATCACGGATCGGCTGAAGAAATTCAACGTCGGCGTCGCCGAGACGGACCACCAGGACCTCTGGCAACGAGCCGAGTTGAGCGTCGTCGCGGTGAGCAACGACGGCGTCGTGATCGATCAGATGCTGGGTCGGGTGTGTGACGAGATCGAGCGGGTCGAACCAGGCCTGATCACCCACACACAGTTCGAGCACCTGCGATGACCCTCGCTGGGCGCAACCGGCCCGCGATTTCGACGACCGGCTCACGGTCCGAGTGACACTATGGGTCAAGGCTCACGTCCCGACCGCCTCGGTGACCAGCTCAGGGCCGAGCTGAGCGAATTGCTGGCCAGAGAGGTCAAGGACCCCGGCGTCGGTTTCGTCACGATCACTCGGGTCCGTGTGTCCGCTGATCTCGGCGTCGCACGCGTGTACTACACCTGTCTGGGGACGGACGCCGAGCAGCAGCGGTCGACCGAGGCCCTGCGGCGGGCCGCGCCATTCCTGCGACGGCACATCGGACGCCGCGTGCGTCTGAAACGGGTGCCGGAGTTGCACTTCCAGTACGACGAAGCCATCGCGCAGCAGGACCGCGTCGAGCGCGTGCTGCACGATCTCGAAATCGAACGCTCGCAGAATGCTGACCCTGACGATGACCCAGCAACATGACAACGAGCTCCTCAGCCAAATCCGGGCCGAGGTCACTCGGCGCGACAGCTTCCTCGTCGTCTCGCACGCGAAGCCGGACGGAGATGCGCTCGGATCGGCACTGGCGATGGCTGGTGCGCTCAGCCACCTCGGGAAGCGCGTCCGTGTCGTGAGCCGGGATCCCGTGCCGGAATCGTATGCCGCCTTCCCAGGCGTCGGCGAGATCGAGGTGGCCGACCGAGTTACCGGAGCGGCCGATGCGCTGTTCGTGATGGAGTGCGGCACGCTGGAGCGCACCGGCCTGGCCGGTCTTGACGGCTACTTCGCGATCAACATCGACCACCATCCGGGCAATACCGCATACGGCGCGCTGAACTGGATCGACGAGTCGGCCGCCGCCTGTGCCGAGATGGTCTTCGACCTCGTGCGCGCGCTGGACGTGCCGTTGACATCCGCGATGGCGACGCACCTCTACGTCGCGATTCTGACGGACACGGGTGCGTTCCATCACGCGAACATCACGGCCCGGACGTTCGAGCTGTGCCGGTGTGCCGCCGAGGCCGGCGCCGATCCGGCCACCATCGCCGGCCAGGTGTATGCCAGCGGCCGCACCGGCAAGCTGAAGCTCATCGGCCGGCTCCTGGAGTCGATGGAACTGGATGCCGACGAGCGACTCGCGGTGCTTCGCCTCGACGAGGACCTGCTGCGAGCGACCGGGTGCACGTACGACGACACCGAGGGCCTGATCAACCTACCGCTCTCGGCGGCGGCCGTCCGCGCCGTCGTGATGTTCAAGACCGTCGACCACGAACTCCGGGTCAGCCTTCGCTCCAAGGGTGGCGTCGACGTCCGCGCAGTCGCCCAGGAGCAGGGGGGCGGTGGCCATCGAAACGCGGCGGGATTCACGGCGAAGGGCACGATCGGGGCCGTCAAGCCGGCGCTCCTCGAGCGAGTGCGGCAGGCGATGGCGGAGGCGACAGAGGCATGAGCATGGACGGCGTGCTCGTGATCGACAAGCCAGAGGGTCCGACGTCTCACGACGTCGTGGCCAGGGTCCGGAGGGTCTGCGGCACCCGACGCGTCGGCCACACCGGTACCCTCGACCCGATGGCGACCGGCGTCCTTCCGCTCGTGCTCGGGCGCGCCACACGACTGTCACGGTTCGTCACCCAGAGCGACAAAGCGTACGAGGCGGAGATCCGCCTCGGTCTGACATCAGACACGTACGACGCGATGGGCCGGACGCCCCCGGCCGACGAGCCCCCCCCAGGCGGCCCCGGCGCGCGGGCAACCGCACTGCCCCACTCGATGCGTGAGATTGAGGAGGCGCTTCGGCCGTTTCGCGGCTCCTTCCTTCAGACACCTCCGGCGTTCTCGGCCAAGAAAGTAGACGGCGTCCGAGCGTACGCGCGCGCGCGAGAGGGTCAACGAGTCGACCTCGCGCCGGTTCCGGTGACGGTGCATGCGCTGGAGCTCCTCGGATTCGAGGGGGACCGAGTGACGGTGCGGATCGACTGTTCGGCTGGGTTCTACGTGCGCGCGCTCGCACACGAGCTCGGCGAGCGTCTGGGCTGTGGAGCGCGCTTGGAGGCATTGCGTCGCGTGCGGAGCGGACCGTACGAACTGTCCGTCGCCGTCGCGCTCGACACCCTCGAGCGCGATCCCGGCCTGGCATCGTCGCACCTGATTCCGGTTCGAGATCTACTTCCGTCCCTCCGGACGGTGGTGGTGAACCCTCGAGGGGCTCGGCGCGTCGCGCACGGGCACGACATCGATCCAGGGGACATCGCTTCGGCCGGGGCACCGGAGATGGGAGCCTCGGACGATGCATCGCCCGTACGCCTGGTCGACGAGCAAGGATCGCTCCTGGCCATCGGCACCCCGGAGCCAGGCGGCGAGCTTTTGCACCCTTCCGTCGTTCTGATCTAAGATACGGAGTTATTCGTCTCATCGGAGTGCGTGACAAACGGCGGCCTGGCGGAGTGGTTACTGGTCTGGGCCGTTCGTGGAGGAAGTAGCGTGGCGCTCGACAAAGATCGGAAAGCAGGCATCATCGGCTCGTACCGCACCCACGACGTCGACACTGGCTCCCCGGAGGTCCAGGTCGCATTGCTGAGCGAGCGGATCAACTACCTGACGGAGCATTTCAAGGTCCACTCGAAAGATCATCACTCTCGTCGAGGTCTCCTGATGCTCGTCAGCCAGAGACGGCGGCTGCTGGACTACCTGAAGGGGAAGAACGCGGACCGCTACACCGAACTCATTAAGCGCTTGGGCATTCGTAAGTAGCGCTAGGCCAGCACCCTGTCCCTCGTCGGGACACCTTTTCGTCGAACCTCCTTCCCTTTTGTGAATCGATCGATCGAGGCAACTCATGGACAAGCGTGAAGTGAAGATCGGGCGGCAGACGCTCTCGATCGAAACGGGCAAGCTCGCTCGACAGGCCAACGGGTCCGTCGTCATTCGGTACGGCGATTCGGTCGTGCTCGTGACCGCGTGCTACGCGGCCAGCGTGCGCCACGGCATCGATTTTCTTCCGTTGACGGTGGACTACCGGGAGTACACCTACGCCTCCGGCAGGATTCCGGGTGGTTTCTTCAAACGGGAAGGTCGCCCCACCGAGAAGGAGGTGCTGACCAGCCGCCTGATCGATCGGCCCCTGCGACCGCTCTTCCCCGGAGGCTGGCATCACGAGACGCAGGTCATCGGCATGGTGCTGTCAGCCGACACCGACAACGACACCGACGTCTTGGCGCTGACGGGTGCCTCGGCGGCGCTCGCGATCTCAGAGATTCCGTTCCTTCAGACGATCGCGGCAGTTCGTGTCGGCCTCGTGGACGGTCAGTTCCTGGTGAATCCGACATACGCCGAGCGAAGGGGCAGCCGCCTGGATCTCATCGTGGCCGGCAGCCGCGACGCGATCGTGATGGTCGAGGCGGGGGCTCAGGAGGTCAGCGAAGAGGAGATCCTCCAAGCCTTCGCCATCGCGAAGAAGGCGATCCAGGAGATCGTCGCGGCCATCGACGACCTCAAGAAAGCCGTCGGTCGTCCCAAGCGGCAGGTGCCCGAGACGGAGGTCAATCAGGAGTCCTCCCGCGCAGTCGAGGAACAGGTGCTGACCCCACTCACCGAGGCGATGCGCGTGCGAGACAAGCTCGAGAGCTACGCCCGCGTCGACCAGGTGCTGGCAGACCTGATGGCCTCGATTCCCGAGGAGGAGGCCGACCGTCGTGGCGAGGCCAAGACGATCTTCTCCAAGCTCAAGGAGCGGGTACTACGCGACGAGGTCTTCACTCGGTCGCAGCGGCTCGACGGACGCGCCTTCGACGAAGTGCGCCCGATCACGATCGACGTGGGCCTGATACCACGCACCCACGGGTCGGCGGTCTTCACCCGAGGCGAAACGCAGGCGCTCGTGACCACGACGCTGGGCACCGCCGACGATCAGCAGAAGGTCGAGATGGTCGACGGCGAGATCTACAAGCGCTTCATGCTGCACTACAACTTCCCGCCGTTCTCGGTCGGCGAGGCGCGGTTTCTGAGAGGACCGGGCCGGCGCGAGATCGGCCACGGAGCGCTGGCTGAACGAGCCCTACTTCCCGTGATGCCAGGCGAGGACGCCTTTCCATACACGGTCCGCCTCGTGTCCGACATTCTGGAGTCGAACGGATCGTCATCGATGGCGTCGGTGTGCGGCGGGTCGCTCGCCCTCATGGACGCCGGAGTGCCGCTGGGCAGTCCGGTGGCCGGCGTCGCCATGGGCCTGATCATGAACGAAACGACCGGCAAGTTCGCCGTCCTGACGGACATCGCTGGCGCCGAAGACCACTACGGCGACATGGACTTCAAGGTAGCGGGCACCCAGCGCGGCATCACGGCCCTTCAGATGGACATCAAGATCGCGGGCGTCACCGACGACGTCATGCGCCAGGCGCTCGCGCAAGCGCACACAGGTCGTCTCGAGATCCTGGCGAAGATGGAGGAGGCGATCGCCAGCCCTCGGGCCGCGGTATCGAGTCTTGCCCCTCGAATCGTCACCATCCGAATTCCGGTGGAGAAAATCAGGGACGTCATCGGGCCGGGAGGCAAGACGATCCGGAGCATCATCGAACGCACGGGCGTCAAGATCGACGTCGAGGACGATGGCCGCGTGAATGTCGCGTCGGTCGACGAGGAGTCCGCGCGCAAGGCCGTCGCCATCATCGAGGAGCTCACGGCGACGCCCGAGTTGAACAAGACCTACCTCGGCAAGGTCCAGCGCATCACTGACTTCGGCGCCTTCGTCGAGGTGCTGCCAGGAGTCGACGGTCTGCTGCACGTGTCTGAGATCGCCAACTATCGTGTCAAGGACGTGCGGGACGAGCTCAAGGAAGGCGAGCAGGTCATGGTCAAGGTCATCAACATCGACCCGGGCGGCAAGATTCGCCTCAGCCGAAAGGCCCTGCTCACGGCGGACGGCAAGGCGGCTGAGGCTCCGGCGACCCCGTCCTGAGACCACGCTCGGCGGCCGGGTCGACAGCGGACCGGCTCTTGCAGCCCGGTCGACCGATGCGACCCGAGAAGGGTAGAAGCGATCAGCCTCGCCTTCGTCGAGGGCATGACCCCATGAGCTCGAGCGGAGCGCCTCGACGCCACCGCATCGCGGCCACCGTTGGATCGGTCGCGGCGTTCCTCCTGCTCGGCGCCGCCGAGCACGTGGCTCCGGACGTCCAGTCGACCCGGCCCGCTCGCCGCGAGTTCACCGTCGTGGCACGCGACTACCAGTTCTTGCCCGCCCAACTCTCGGTCCACCAGAGCGACATCGTCCGGGTCGTCTTTCGCGCCGAGGACATTGCGCACAGCTTTGTCATCGACGAGTACCGGATCGCGAAGCGGTCAGGTGCCGGCGACACGGTCGAGTTCGAGTTCCGGGCCCATCGGCCGGGTCGGTTCCCGTTCTACTGCAACCTGACGCTCGACGAGCGGTGCAGCCAGATGCACGGCGAGCTTGTCGTCTCCCCGTAGCCCACTGTGCTTCCGGCATACGGCAGAGCTGTGCGTGGCGAAGCTGCTGAGGCGCCCGATTCCAGCCGCGTCGAGCGAGGATTTCGAGAATATCCGAGTGACGAGCCACGCCGCCAGTCGGGATGCCGCACCGACCGTCGGTGTCGTTCACAGGGCACGAGGCCTCGCGGCTCCCCGTGGGACGCAACTCGAATCGGCGGTCGTCAGGACGCGGCTGGCCGAAGATCCGTCACGGCGCGAGCCGACGCGATCCGTTGTGCGACCGGCGGGTGGCTCAGGAAGAGCCAACGGACGAGGGCCGGGGGGCTCTCCTCGGCCAGGTTCTGGGCGCCAAGCCGTCGCATCGCCGAAATGAATGCCGCGCTCTTCCCCGTTGCGGCGAGCGAGTAGCGATCGGCACGGCGCTCGTGGTGACGCGACAGCGCGTTGGCAAGGGGTCGCGTGAGCAGCGAGCAGAGGCCCAGGGCCAAGAGGACAATCGGCAGACCGGCGACATCGTCCAGACTCTGCAGGCCGGCGGACGGCCCCACGGCGATCAGCAACCGATGGGCGACGTAGAAGCCGGTGATGGTGACCGCGCTCTCGAACACGATGGCCTCCCACAAGTCTCCATGGACGTGGTGTCCGAGCTCGTGGGCCAGCACGACCTCGACTTCGTCGTCGGAGTAGTCCTGGAGCAGCGTGTCGGAGATGAGGATTCGACGGGTACCGAGCAGGCCGACGAGCGCCGCGTTGGCGCGTCGGCTTTTGTCCCCGAGCTTCCACTCGTAGACGCCGATCACCGACGTTCCCGACTCGCGCGCCAAGGACTCGAGCCGATCCGAGAGGGCTGCGCTGCTGAGCGGAGCGACCCGGTGGAACAGTGGCAGGAACACGATGGGGCCGACGTGCGTCAGGCCCAGAATCGCCAGCGAAAACAAGACGCCGGCGGCGAGCCACCATCGGTCGGGGAAGAGGCCCACGATGCCGTAGAGGGCGCCCGACGCGAACAGCCCGAGTATCAGGCCGACGACCAGAGCCATCGCGTAGTCTCGTAGCCACCCGCCCAACCGCTGTGACGACAGGCCGTAGCGCCGCTCCAGCACGACGCCGCGATACAGGCCGAGTGGGAACGTCAGAGCCTCGTGCAGACCGCCGAGCAGCACGACGTACATCGCGACGTGCAGCACCGCCGAGCCGCCAAGATCGAAGGCGTCGAGCATCTCCCGGGCGAGTTCACGCAGGGCCACCGACCCCGGGGTGACCATCAAACCCCCGAGCAGCGTGCCGCTGATCGCAACGGAGACCGCGCCGACCCAGCGTCGCCGTCTGTGGTACCGCGTCGCCCGGTCCTCGTTCACGATGCAGCGAGTAGAGGGAATGTCAGGTCAGCCTGCCAAACCGGCACGGTGGTGCGCCTTCAATTGAGGTTGACCGAGACGAGCTTCGAGACGCCGGGTTCCTCCATCGTGACGCCGTAGAGCCGATCGGCGATTTCCATCGTCCGGCGGTTGTGCGTGATCAGAATGAACTGTGTGTGCTCCTGCATACCGCGAAGCACCTCCACGAATCGGCTGATGTTGGCGTCATCCAGCGGCGCATCGATCTCGTCGAGCAGGCAGAACGGGCTCGGCCGGTACTTGAAGATGGCGAACATGAGCGCGATGGCCGAGAGTGCCTTCTCTCCGCCGGACAGCAACTGCACGTTCTGCAATCGCTTGCCAGGGGGCTGGGCGATGATATCGATGCCGCTCTCGAGCAAGTCGTCGGCGTCCAGCAAGACAAGACCCGCCTTGCCCCCGCCGAAGATCGTGGTGAAGGTATCCTGGAAGTACTCGTTGACCTTGTCGAACGCCGCTTTGAACCGCTCGCGTGTGGTGCGCTCGATGCGCGTGATTGCCTCCCCGGTGGAGGCGATCGAGTCCACGAGATCTTGGCGCTGCGTCGTGAGAAAGGTGTGGCGCGACTCGAGGTCGTCGAACTGCTCGATCGCCATCATGTTGATTGGCCCCAGCCGCTCGATCTTGGCGCGCAACGCAACGACCGCTTCCTCGGCGGTCAACGTCACCGGGCCTTCTGGTTCTGTGGGTTGGACGTCGGGGCTCACGGCGGGGATCGCGTCGTCGACTTCGACCTCGAGATCACCCTCAGGCTCGTCAGGCTCGCGAATGACGGCGGCGTCAGGGGCGATGTGTCCTTCCTGCTCCATCAAGGCCACATCCGCGACCACCTCATCGAGCGTGGCCTGGAGTGTCGTGCGGCAGGATTCCTCCAGATGCACGACATCGGCCTCGGCGGTCGCGCGAGTGACCTCGAGACCGCCGACCGCAGCCCGTGCCTCGTCGAGGCCGGTCCGAGCACTCCGAAGCGTGTGGCCCTGATCGTGGCACTCGGTCTGCAGCGCAACGACTCGCTGATCAGCTCGCTGAACGACCTCGAGGAGGTGGGCCAGGGCGTCGCGATCCTCGCCGAGCCGTCGTTCGTTGTCATCGACCGAGCTCTCGATCTTGGCGATGCGGTCCCGGGTGCGCGTGAGCTCGTCGGCGCGCCCCTGAATGCGCTCCGCGAGCTCCTGAAACGCCGCCTCGAATCGCGCGACGTCGGCGCTCGTGGCCCCCGACCGCTCGACGAGCCGCGCGTGGGCAGCGTTGGCCTCGGCGACGGCACGGCCCAGAGCCTCGCCCGATGTGCGGGCATCGACGAGCCGCCGCTGGGCGCTGGAGAACCGCTCGTCGGCGAGCCGCTGATCGATGCCGAGCCGACTGATGGATTCCTGAGCCTCCCCCTGTCGGGCCTGCAACGCCTCACGGGCCTCGATCGCTCGGCTCCGGTCGGTGTCGACCAGCGTCTGCTTTCGCCCGAGCCGCTCGAGGGCCTCGTCCGCCCCAGCGGCTCGAAGCTCCGCGCCCACGATGAGCTTCTCGTGCTCGTGCAGATCCGCGGTCAGCGTCGCCACGGCGACCTCGGCGTCGTCGATGCGTCCCTGCATTACCCGCAGCGACTCGTGAGCCTCGGCGGCCGCTCGATCCTCCGCGACGAGGCGCTCCTCGAGCTCCCGAATTTCACCCTTGGTCGAGAGGATGCCGCTATGGGGTCCCTTGCCCATGCCCTGAACGAGGTGTCGGCCACGTAGCAACTCACCGTCCAGCGTCGCGACCGGCGTGGTCGTCTCTCGTGCGGCCGCAACCGCGGCGTCGAACGAATCGGCGATCCACACCGAGCCCATCGCCTGCCTGATGGCATCTGCGGCCTCACCGGCGACACGCACGACCGACCGCACGGGAATCAAGTGGTCCGGAGCAATCTCGGCCGCCTCCTCCAGCGCGGGGAGATCGCCGAGGACGACGAATCCGCAGCGTCCGGCGCCGCGCGCATGGACCAATGCGAGGGCCGCGGCCGCATGCGCGTGGGTCGGCACGACCACGTGTTCGAGGACGTCTCCCAGGGCCCCCTCGACGGCTCGTTCGTACCGACGGTCGACATCGAGGTAATCAGCGACGGAGCCTCGATGGTCGACCGAGCCGTCGGATTCGGCGAGTACGAGGCGGGCCGCATCACCGTAGCCAGCTCTGGCAGCCGACAGCTCCTGGAGGGAGGTCTTGCGAGCCCTGGTCGCGGCGACCTGCTGCTCCAGCTCGCGTAGCTCCAGCATCCGCGCGTCGCGAGCGTCCCGGGCGTCTGTCAGCTCCGCCACCTGCCGCTCCAGTGATTCGCGCGTCCGCTCGAGCGCGACTTGGCCGTCGGCCAGCACGCGCTCGGCCTCCTGCCGTTCAGTCGACCCGCGGTCCAGCTCCACTCGCAGGTCTGCGGCCTCGAGGTCGAGCTTCGAGAGATCCTCGGTCACGCGCGCGTGCCCGGCCGTGGCGTGCTCGACCGCGTGACAGAGTGCCGTCGCGGCGTTGATCGCGGCAAATACCTCGCTCCGCGAGGCCTCGACGTCGGCGTCGAGCCCCTCGAGCTCACTGAGCGCGGCGCCGTACGACTCGTTGCTTGCGTCGAGCACGCGCTGAGCTTCGTCCCGATCGCGGTCGGCACGACTCGCCGCCTCACGGCGCTCGAACAGGGCACGCTGCTGCGGCTCGCGGAGTCCCTCGAGGCGTTCCACCTCGGCACCGATCTCCGCCCCGGCTCCGACGAGCACCTCGACCTGCTGCCGATCGAACTCGATCTGCTGCTGCACGCGACGCACCTCGAGCTCCAGGGCGTGGGCATCGTCGCGCGCCGTCGTCGCGCCGGCCTCGCGCGTGGCGAGTTCTTCGCGAAGCTGCTCGAGTGCCGTCTCGACGCTGGCGACGTGGTCATCGGCGGCCGCTTCGGTCGACTTGGCCTCACCTAGCTGACCGAGGATCTGCAGGAGTGACGCTGCCAGCTCGCGGTGGCGTCGCACGATCAGCACCTTCTGCCAGCGCTGGAGCTCGTCGCGCAGCCTCTGAAAGCGTCGCGCTTTTGCCGACTGACGCTTGAGCGCGCCTCGTTGCTTTTCGATCTCGTAGATGATGTCGTCAACGCGAGAGAGATTCTGGCGGGCCGCTTCAAGCTTCAGCTCCGCCGCATGCCGGCGGGACTTGAACTTCGTGACGCCGGCGGCCTCCTCGATGAGCTGCCGACGCTCATTGGGTCGAGCACTCAGGATCTGGCCGATCTTTCCCTGCTCGATGACGGCGTAGCCCTTCACGCCGACGCCCGCGTTCATCAGCAGGTCCTGTACGTCACGAAGACGGCTAATGCGACCGTCGATCAGGTACTCGCTCTCGCCCGATCGATAGAGGCGCCGCGCAAGCTCGATGTCTCGTGCGACCGGACGTCGAAGCGGTTCCTCGTCTTCCTGCGCCTGCTCGGCGTCCGCTTCCGAGCGACCACCATTGCCGTTGCCGGACGTCGTCCCGCCATTGGAGCCCGCCGCTCCGGCATCGAGGAAGACATCCTGCAGGACGAGGCGCACCTCAGCCGCAGCGGTCGGGCGTCGACCGTCGCTGCCTCCGAAGATCACATCGTCCATACGCTCACCGCGCAGGCTCTTGGCGCTCTGCTCACCAAGCACCCAGGTGATCGCGTCGACGAGATTGCTCTTGCCACAGCCGTTCGGCCCCACGATGGCGGTGACGCCATCGTCGAAGGCCAGCTCTGATCGATTGGGGAAGCTCTTGAATCCAGAGAGCTCGAGTAGTTGCAGACGCATGCCGAGACCTTCCGCGAACGCACCCGGCTCGGCGAGACCCGCCGGGGTGATCAGATTCAGCGGCAAGCAACCGCCGACGCTATTCGAACGGTTCGGTCGATGCCGGCGGGCGTTGAGGTGAATGTCAACGACGGGCCAAACCGACACGCACCCGACCGGCCAGGAGCGCGGGGAGCCAACCTGCCCGATTCGGTCGTCAGTCTAGCAGGGCCCACAAATTGGGGCAAGGTATAAACCGACCACAAGATCTAGCATATCCACGCCGGCGAAGCCGAATCTGACTCCACCCTACCGTCCGGGTGCGTCGACGTCGGGTGCTGGCTGCTCCGAGCGAGCGAGCCGCTCGGCCTCGGGAAAGAGGGTGGCGGCGAACTGCGCCTGCGGGTCGTCCCGAATCATGCGACCTCTGGCCTCCTCGATGCCGAAGAGGGCGAGATCGATGTCGTAGCGAATAATGGTGCGAACGAACGCCTCGTCGGTTTCGAAGGCCTCCTGGTCGATCGTGATGCGTTCGTCGACGAGATACTGTCGGAAGTCGGCGAGCATGACGTCATCGACCTCGAATCCCCGCGTGACGACTTGTCGGTCCCGCGCTTCGAGCTGCACGCGAGTGTCGCCCTCGGCCGAGTAGCGCTGCGCGTAACCCGCAAACAGCTGGCGAGAGTGCAGGGAGCGTCCGAACCGGGTGGGGTTGAATCCCTCGATCGGACCCACGAAGCGACGGTCCGGTTCAACGCCGCCACCACCGAATACCAGCCGTCCGGCATCGGTGTACCGAAGATCGGATTCGTCGTGCTCGGGTGACTGCTCCTGATCGCGAAGGCTATAGGTCAGGTATTCGTCAAACGTGCCGTCCCATGGCCGCTGGATGAGACGGCCGCTCGGTGTGTAGTACCGGGCCGTGGTCAGCGCCAAGCCTGCCCCCTGGCTGATCCGGTAGACGGACTGGACGAGCGCCTTACCAAACGTCGTTTCCCCGACGATCAGCCCGCGGTCGTGATCCTGAACCGCTCCGCTGACGATCTCGGAGGCGCTCGCGCTGTTGCGGTTGACGAGAACGATGAGCGCGATGTCGGTAAAATCGCTCGCTCTCGTGGCGCGATAGTCCTGATCGGAGTTGGCGACCCGCCCCCGCGTGTAGACGATGAGGTCCCCCTTCGGCAGGAAGCGATTCGAGACGCGAATGGCCTGGTCGAGCGGCCCACCGGGGTTGTCGCGAAGGTCGAGAAGGAGGCGTTCCATCCCCTCGCCCGCGAGCTTGCGGAGCGCGCGTGAGAGATCTCGGTCGGTCGTCTCGGAGAAGTCGCGAAGCTTGATGTACCCGGTGCCCTCGGCCAGCATGAATGCCCCGAGGATCGTCGGGATGTTGATCTCGTCGCGCTCGACGCGAACCGGGAGCAGATCATCGTAGCCCTGGCGCTTGACGGACAGGTCGACCGCGCTGCCCTTCTCGCCGCGCAGCTTGCGGACGGCCTGATCGCTCGTCCATCCCTTCGCGCTCTCGCCGTCGATCCGGGCAATGATATCGCCGCGCCGGAGGCCCCGCTTGTACGCCGGCGACCCTTCGAAGATCGCCACGACCGTGATGTCCTCGTCGACGACGGTGATCGTGATCCCGAGCCCGTAATATCGGCCCTCCTGCCGCTCGCGCAGCTGCGCGTACATGCGCGGATTCATGAAGCTGGAGTGCGGGTCGAGCGTCTGGAGCATCCCCGTCACGGCGCCATAGACGAGCTGCTCGCTGTCGACCTCGGTCACGTAGCTCTCTTCGATGGCCGCCAACGCCGTCGTGAAGACCCGATAGTGCTCTGAGGCCGCGTCCTGGGTGGCGAGGGCGCTGCGGCCGAAGAAGCCGCCGACGAGCCCTGACACGACGACGGCCACGATGACCGCTGCGAGCGAACGGAATCGGAACATGACGGGGATCGTACCAAATAAGCCTTTCGGTTGCAACGATTTCCAGGGATACGCGCGCGTCGATCCGGTTGACCGGCTTGCCAGCGCTGCTCTATAATCCAAGGGTCAGTCAGGCTTTACCTCACGGGTTGAACGGGTCATCCGAGATGGCGCCTGGAGTGCCCGTCGGTCCCTAACGTTCGCGCAGAAGCTGGGAGTTCATATGTTTGGTTCCATCGGGATGCCGGAGCTGATCGTGATCTTCTCGCTGGCCCTGCTCATCTTCGGGCCACGCAAGCTGCCGGAGCTCGGTCGATCGCTCGGACGTAGCCTCGGGGAATTCAAGCGCGCGTCGAACGATCTCAAGAACACGCTGGACGAGGAAATTCGCCTCGATGACCAGCGGGCCGCGGCCGATGCTGCACGGGCGACGCGCAAGCAGGTCGAAGCCAGCCCGGCTCCGCCCGCGCCCGCAGCGACACCTCCATCGACGGCCGCCGAAACGCCCGCCGAGACGCCCGCCAAAACGCCCGCCAAAACGGCGCCGGACGCCACGGGCGGGCAGCCCACAGGCTCTAACGCATAGCAGGCTCGATGGCGTCGGAATCCGTCCCCACACGGCTGCCGGCGCACGACCAGCGCGCGCTCGACGCCAACGACGACCCTAGCGATCGAGACGCCGAGGAGGAAGTCGAAGAGGCCGGCAAGATGGGCTTCCTCGATCACCTCGACGAGCTGCGAAAGCGGCTCGTCGTCTCCATCGCCGGGCTGTTCATCGGCTTCCTGATCACGTTCGCTTTCATCGAAAGAATCTTCGGCTTCATCATGCGGCCGCTCCAGGAGGTCCTGCCGGAGGGTGGCACGCTGATCTACACGGAACCGGCCGAAGCCTTCCTGCTGTACATCAAGATTGCCGCCCTGGCCGGACTCATCCTCTCGTCGCCAGTTCTGCTCTGGCAGGTTTGGCTGTTCATCGCGCCCGGTCTGTACTCTCACGAAAAGCGCTACGCCATCCCGTTCGTGTTCTTCTCCACGGCGTTCTTCGTCGCCGGCGCGTTCTTTTCACACCAGGTCGTGTTCCCGCTGGCGTGGCGCTTCTTCGCCGGCTTCTCGACCGACTACATGGCGTTCACTCCGAAGATCGGACCGGTGTTCTCGCTCTACACCCGACTGCTACTCGCCTTCGGCGTCATCTTTCAGTTGCCCACGTTCGTCTTCTTTCTTGCCCGGATGGGCGTTGTCACTGCCGGATGGATGTGGCGGAACACGAAATACGCCGTGCTCGCGATCTTCGTGATCGCGGCCATCCTGACGCCGACTCCCGACATCGTCACCCAGTCGCTGATGGCGGGCCCCATGATCGTGCTGTACGGCCTGAGCATCGGCGTCGCGTGGGTCTTCGGACGCCGATCCGACGAATAGGCGTCCTGACGGATCTTGGGGAATTTTCGGCCGAGACCTTTTTTATTTGACTCCGGGGGAGTTGTCGCTCTACCATATGACGGTTGATTCACAGATAGGGCTCTATATGACAAAAAAGTCGTTTACTGCTGTCGGTATGACTTTGGGGCTCGTCTCATGTCTCCTGTTGGCTGCGCCGGCCCAGGCGCAAGAAGACGAGATCACAACTCGCCGTGGGACGACCACATTCCTGGGAGACACGGGCCTGTGGTTCGTGCCCACCGGCGAGATTCTGCCCCGGGGCAAGATGTCGGTCAGTGGCTATCGAGCCAATTTCGACCGCAAACAAGGGTTCAGCGATATCTCGCACTTCGCCGTGACGTTCGGTGTGGGCGTGGGAGATCGGGCGGAGGTCTTCGGCTCGTTCCGGGCCGACACGCGGATCGACCGCGACTCGCGGCCGATCTTCTCGACGCGGGGCGGTGGGCTCGTCAACGAATATCCGCTAGTACGGCAGGGGTGGAGCGGCGACTCCGTGGGTGACCTCGTGCTGGGGGTCAAGCTGAACCTGCTGTCGCAACATCGTCAGCAAGGCGCGGCGGTGGCCCTGCGGGTAGCGGCGAAGATCCCGACGGGGAGCGAAACCACCGGGGCGAGCACAGGGAAGGCCGACTTCCTGGTCGACTTCGTCGTCAGCCGGGAAGTGGCGCGTCGCGTCGAGGTGGCCGGGTATGCGGGGGCCATCGTGCGCGGGGACCCGAGCGGCTTCTCGCTCTCGGACGGGGCCCGATGGGGCTTCGGGATGGGCTTCCCCTCTCGCTCGCCGGTGCGACTCTTCACCGAGGTGCACGGCGAGCTGCCGTTCGATTCGACGGCGACTGGCTTGCTGGTGGGCGACGATGGCTCGGTGTCGCCGTTCAGCTCGGCGATCCACGAGCGCGTGGACGCGACGCTCGGGATGGTCTATCAGGCCGGGAACGGCTTCTTCCTGGGGGCGGGCGTCAACTGGGCGTTGCCCGTGGGTGGGCGGACCGAGTTCAACCCGGACCTGAATCCGGGGGATGTCCTGGGCTTCGAGGTTCGACTGGGCTACTACCCAGGCGTCCGAACCTACGAACCGCCGGTGCAGGCGCCAGCGCCACCACCTCCGGCCAATCGGCCGCCCACGGTCACGGCGGCGTGCAACCCGTGCACGGTCGAAGTGGGCCGGCCATCGACGGTGACGGCCACGGGCCTGGATCCGGATGGGGACGCGCTGACCTACCAGTGGAGCGCGCCGACGGGGAGCTTCGCCAGCCCGAGCGACCAGCAGACAGTCTGGACGGCGCCGGGTCAGCCGGGCCCGGTGCCGGTGACGGTGACGGTCGACGATGGCAAGAGCGGGACGGCATCCGACACGGTGACGATCCAGGTGGTCGAGCCGGCGCAGCAAGAGTTCGTGTTCGAGGACGTGCACTTCGACTTCGACCGCTACACGCTGCGGCCTGAGGCGGCGCGGGTACTCGACGAGGCGGTGCGGGCCCTGACGGACAATCCGGGGCTGCGGCTGCAGATCGAAGGCCACACCTGCAACATCGGCACGGCCGAGTACAACCTGGCGCTGGGCGAGCGGCGGGCGAACTCGGTGGAGCAGTATCTGGCGAGCCGCGGCGTCGGCGGCGACCGGCTCGAGACGGTCAGCTACGGCGAGGAGCGGCCGAAGTACAACAACAACGCCGAGGAGACGCGGCGTTTGAATCGACGCGCCGCGCTCGTCGTCCGGCTGACGAGGTAGGCAGCCTGGGGCCCAGGGGCCCAGGGCGCAGCTCGGTTCACGCTGAGCGTTTGATTACGTTGGAAGGTGAACGGGCCGCGATGGCAACATCGCGGCCCGTTGTTTGTACGACGACGGGTCGGGGGTCGGGCTACCGACCGGTCCCGGGTCGGGCAATGCCCTTCAGCTCGAGGACGTCGCCACGACTGACCGCGTGCTGCTTCGCGAAACCGGCGACGACCTCGACGACGTAGGTGGCGGTGCTCCCGGGGTCTGGCGGATATGAGGGGCACGGATCAGCCTCGCACGGTGGGACCGACTGGGCAATCGACACGACGCGGCCCTCCGCATCGAGCCAGAGCATGTCGAGCGGAATCAAGGTGTTCTTCATCCAGAACGGGAAATAGCCAGGCTCGTCGAAGATGAAGACCATCCCTTCCGAGGGGAGGAGATTCTCACGGAACATCAGCCCCATCTGTCGCGTCGCTGGCGTATCGGCAATCTCTACGCGAACGGACGTTCGGTCGGGAAAGGTCACCTCACCCCGCGGCTCGGCCCACTGGCCCTGACCCTGGCTGCCCGTGCACGCCACGAACAGCGCCATCGCACTCAATGCCCTGCGTGTCATCACCATCATCGAATTCTCCAGTTGGCATCGGTCATCGGAGCGGCGCGGTGCCCGTCACGCGATGTGTGAGCCTCACGCAGTCCCTGCCGGTGCGTCGTCGTTTAGTACGCCTTTGCGAAGTGCGCCTCGACGGCCGCCGGGCGGCCGCACGCCACACAGCTGGCAGCCGGCGTGGAGGCATCGACCGGCATGTTCCGAATGGTCGCTTGCGTTTCAGATTTGATTCGCGCCTCGCACTCCGCGCTCAAACACCACGGCGCGATCACGAAGCCTGGCCGACCCTCCATGGCAGCCCGAAACTCTTCGTACGTCACGACCCGTGTCGTGTGTTCGTCCCGCAAGCGTACGGCCCGCTGGAACATGGCGGCCTGGATCTCCTCGAGCAGTGTGCCAACGACCTGGTCGATCTGGTCCATCGGAGTCGGCCGCTTCTCCCGGGTGTCGCGACGAACGAGCATGACCTGCTGCTTCTCGATATCCTTGGGGCCGATCTCGAGCCGCAATGGTACGCCTCGCATTTCCCACTCGGAGTACTTCCAGCCGGGCGTGTACGCCTCACGGTCGTCGAGCATGACCCGAACACCGTCGGCCGTGAGGACGTCACGCATGCGCTGAGCCTCGGGTAGCACGGTGTCTCGCCAGTTGCCTCGGGGGATCGGCACGATGACGACCTGGTACGGCGCGATTCGCGGCGGGAACATCAGGCCACTGTCGTCGCCGTGCATCATGATGACGCCGCCGATCAACCGAGTCGACACGCCCCAGGACGTCTGCCACGCGTATTGCATCGATTTGTCTCTGGCCTGGAACTTGATATCAAAGACCTTCGCGAAGTTTTGACCCAGATGGTGCGACGTACCTGCCTGCAAGGCCCGTCCATCGCCCATGAGGGCTTCGATCGAGTAGGTTCGCACCGCACCGGCAAACTTCTCGCTCTCGGACTTCTGTCCCACGATGACCGGCATGGCCAGTTCGCTCTCGACGAAGTCCCGATACACCTCGAGCATGCGGAGCGTCTCCTCTTCCGCCTCGGCCTCCGTCTCGTGAGCCGTGTGGCCCTCTTGCCAGAGAAATTCTGTCGTCCGCAGGAACGGTCGGGTCACCATCTCCCAGCGCACCACGTTGCCCCACTGGTTAATCAGCAACGGCAGGTCGCGCCACGACTTGACCCACTTCGCGTACATCGTCCCCACCATCGCCTCGGACGTCGGTCGAATCGCGAGGCGCTCCTGCAGTGTCTCGCTGCCCCCCTGGGTGACCCAGGCGACCTCGGGCGCGAAGCCCTCGACGTGCGCCGCCTCCTTCTTGAGGAGCTCCTCCGGAATGAAGAGCGGAAAGTACGCATTGACGTGGCCGGTGGCCTTGAACCGACGGTCGAGGCCCTGTTGCATCAACTCCCAGATCGCATAACCATACGGCCGGAAGACGATGCATCCCTTGACCGGCGAATAGTCGGCCAACTCGGCCCGACGGATGATGTCCGTGTACCAGCGGGAGAAGTCCTCTGACCTCGGCGTGACCTCGCTCACGCGTGCGTCACTCTTCGCTGGCTTCGCGTGCTTCTCGCCCTTCGCCGCTCTCTCGTTCATTACTCCGGATCCTCGTGAAAGTCCGACGGCTATCGCTCCCAGTGTACATCGACGCCTTCGGGGGGTCGTCCGATCTGTCGCACGCCCCAGGTACTGTTATCCTAGCACCGGCCGCAGGGCTCAAGGGTCCGGGAGGACTCGCGGCACTCGGCTGTGAGCGGACCGTCGAGAGCCGTGGTCCCTGATCCCCGAGATGCCTCCCAGTCGATTCCTCATCGCGAGCGCCAGTGGGTCGTATGCCGTGCGCAGCGGCTGGGGTCTGCTGGGCCGCCTCGGACGCGTCCTCGCCGACGCGAAGGTCAGCGAGCGCCGCTTCGTCGTGTCGACTCCCCCGGTCTGGAAGCTGCACGGCCACACGCTGATGGGGGCCCTCCCCGGCTCCACGCCCATCCTGGTGCCAGACGGGGAGCGCTTCAAGCAGACGCGGACGGTGGGACGCATCTACGACGCGCTCGTTCGCGAGCGCGCCGATCGGGGCTCGGTGATCATCGCGTTCGGCGGTGGAGTGGTCGGCGACACGGCTGGATTCGCGGCCGCCACGTTTCTGCGAGGCGTCGCGCTCGTCCAAGTACCCACGACCCTGCTGGCCCAAGTGGATAGTGCGATCGGCGGGAAGGTCGGCGTCAATCACGCACTCGGCAAGAACCTCATCGGCGCATTCCATCCGCCGCGCGTCGTGGCGATCGATCCTCAGATTCTCGACACGTTGCCCCGGCGCGAGTTCCGGGCCGGCCTCTACGAAGTCGTCAAGTACGGCGTCATCGCAAGCCCCAGCCTCTTCGGTCGGCTCGACCAGGAACTCGTCGACATCTTTGCGCGCAAGCGCGCCGTACTCCTGAGCATCATCCGGGAGTCGTGCCAGATCAAGGGGCGCGTCGTCACGGCGGACGAACGCGAGGCGGGCGCCCGGCGCACGCTGAATTTCGGCCACACGATCGGCCACGCCCTCGAGGCGGTCACGAAGTACCGACGCTTCCGGCATGGTGAAGCCGTGGCGTACGGCATGTTGGGCGCCGCCGAGATCGCGCGGGCGCGCGGCACCCTGAAGGAGTCGGCGTTCGAATCACTGCGGCGACTGCTGACTCGGATGGGCCCGCTGCCGACGGTCGGCGACCTCCCGATCGCATCGATTCTCGAGGCGATCCAGCGGGACAAGAAGGTCCTCCGGGGCAGGCTGCACGTCGTGCTGCCAACCGCGATCGGGCGGACCACGATTGTCGATGATGTCAGCGGGCGGGAGATCACGCGAGCGCTGAAACGACTCTGGCGCGGATCGTGAGTCGCCCGTGGCGGGGCGGACCGTCAGTCAGAGACCCCGGCCCCAGGTCCCCGATCCCTGATCCCCGACCGCAGGTCCCTGTTCTCGAGTCCACACTGTCTGAGCTTGGCCTCCAACCCCTTCACGGTCAAGCCGAGCGCGTCCGCCGCCGTCCCCCGATCCCCGGACGTCTCCAGAGCGCCGGTCAGCTTGCGCCGCTCCACTTCGCCCAGGATACGGCGCGACGCTTCAGCCAGCGTTCCGGACAGGTCGAGACTGTCCCACGGGTCGGGTGCCACCGGCCCGGGTCCGGACGCGAGATTCAGATGTGCCGCCTGAATGACGTTGCCATCAGTCAACAGCACGGCGCGCTCCATGGAGTTCTGTAGCTCGCGCACGTTGCCCGGCCAGTCGTAGGCCTCGAGCGCCTCGACCGCGCTCGATGACAGCGTCATGCTCGGCTTCTTCAGGTCGCGACAATACCGCTCGACGAAGTACCTGGCCAGAAGCGGGATGTCGCCCGAGCGCTGCTTGAGGGCGGGAATCTCGATCGGAAAGACGGACAGCCGGAAGAACAAGTCCTCACGGAACCGCCGAGCCGCGATCGCCTCGCGGAGGTTGCGGTTCGTCGCCGCCACGAGCCGGATGTCGACCTGTATCGTGGCGGTGCCTCCGAGTCGCTCGAACCGTCGCTCCTCGAGGACCCGCAGAATCTTCGCCTGCAGATTCAGGGGCAAGTCGCCGATCTCGTCCAGGAACAGCGTGCCGCGATGGGCCACCTCGAACTTGCCGGCCTTGCGCAGCACCGCGCCAGTGAAGGCCCCCTTCTCGTGGCCGAAGAGCTCGCTCTCCAGCAGCGCTTCGGGAATGGCCGCGCAGTTAATCGCCACGAACGGGCCTTCCGCTCTGTCGCTCAACAGGTGCAGCGTCCGAGCGAACAGCTCCTTACCGGTGCCGCTCTCGCCGAGGAGCAGCACCGTGGCGTCACTGGCTGCCCCACGCTGAAGGTGCCGCAACGCCGCCTCGAGGGACCGATCCTCGCCGACGATCTTCGGAGCACCTCGCCTGAGCGCCAGTTCCTCCTTCAGCAACATGTTCTCGGTCACCAGCCGCCGCTGATCGAGCGCACGGGACACGAGCATCAGCAGGTGCTCGGGATCAACCGGCTTGGCAAGGAATTCCAGTGCGCCCTGCTTCATCGCCGAGACCGCCTCCTCGACGCCACCGTACGCGGTCATCACGATCACCGGAACGTCCGGGTCGAGATCCTTCGCCACGCGGAGCACAGCGAGCCCATCGCCTTGCCCGAGCCGCAAGTCGGTCAGAACGAGTGCAGGACGCTCCTGTAACGCCGCCTCGGCCGAGGGTTGATCGCTCGCCTCCGTCACCCGATGGCCAGCGCCCTCGAGCGCGAGCCGCAGCATGGCCCGCAACGAGTCCTTGTCTTCGACGATTAGAATGGATGCCGGAGAGAACCGCTGGCTCATGGAGGTTAGCGCCTGCGACGCGCGCTCAGTACGGGCGTCCGTGCCCTCGGAGACGGGTGATGCGTGAGCGAACGTCAGCTAGCGCAGCCAGCCCGGAGGCACGCTCGCGCGTCGCGCCTCCTCTTCGATGGCCGCGATGTCCTCGCGGAGACGATCCACTTCGTCCATCACTCGCTCGAGCTCGTTCTGGGCCTTCTGCCGATCGATCGCGACGAGTGCCCGCTCGGCGGGATCGTCGGTATTGACGAAGTCCGTCGTGAGCGCGCTCACGCGGCTTTCCAGGGCCTGAAGGAACAACTCGTTCCGCTGGAGCCGAACGCGAACGGCGCCGATACGATCTTGCCAGTAGCTCTCGTCGCGGTCGACCTCGTCGGCCTGGTCTTCCGCCGACTCGCCGCTGGCGGCTTCCGCCGAAACCGGGGCGGAATCCGGGAGCTCCTCGACCTCCTGCGCCACTCCCGCCGCAGGCTCGTCGATCACCGGGGATGACGGCAGTCGCCGCAGATCCTCATTCGTATAGATCTTACCGGGTTTCTCGACTGCGTCTCGCCGCGCCTGCTCCCGGCGGGCGACCGCGGCGAGTGACTGTCCGCGCGCCGGAGCGGGCTCGAAAGCAATCAGGGCGCAGAGCATCAAGACGCCCTGACCTGCCACCGCGCTGTGCCAACCGACCATCGGGTTCAGTGTAGCAAAGAAGGTTGCCAGGTCACAGGTCCGGGTGATCCAGGGCTCGCGGCCGCCCGGCGAGAGCCGCGCGGGGCGAGACGTCGAACGTCACGGCGTGGTCCCGGACGAAGGCCCGACCGCCCAGCTGTCCGGTGGCGGTCGCGTCCCCGTCGGGTCCGCGCAGGCTCTCGGACGCCACGCGGAGAGTGATCGTGACCCTCACGCGTCGGACGCGAAGCAGGTCGCCATCGAACCGGTTCGGAGCGATGCCGCAGACGGGGCCGTCCGTCAACTGGGCCGCCGTCAGGGGTCGAGGCGCTGTCCCGCCCAGATCGGCCAGGAGGGGGATCGGCGGAGCGCCGGCGTCGTACAGACAACTCGACTCCCCGGGAGGCGGAGGCAGGACGCTTCGCGGGTCAGGATCTGCGAACAGGGTCACCTCGAATCCGGCCACACCGTCGATCAGCGGCAGGTCGCTCAGATGGCCGTCGTAGCGCATGAGTCGCCCGGTGGCGGCATCGTGATAGTAGGTTCGCTGAACCGCCTGCGCGACCCAGGTCACGTCGCGTCGATAACGGCGCGACAGTGGCGGATTCGGCGGACCGTGCGACACGCCACCCCGGCCGGCGCGGGTCACGGTAAACAGGTCGTAGCCGCGCCCGACCGCGCCGATGTCGAGAATGAGCGCGCGCATCCCCTTCGAGAAGCCGCAGGCCCCACCTGCTGGACACCCAGGCCGGTCTGTCTCGAGTCGCAAGGTGGCGTACGGCGACCCGAGATCCTCGACCAGCCGAGTCTGGATTGGCGTCGACTCGATCGAGAGGATCGCGATGCGATCCGTCAGACTGGCCAGCTCGGGATCAGGCCGCCGGAGCCCCCGGCGGGCCGGACGGACGGCCGGCACGAACCCGGCCAGTGGGCCGGCGCCCTCGCCCACAGAGAGGCCGGATCCGGCCCGGAGTAGATCCGAGGAAATCGTGTCAACGGCGACCCGAAGACGCTGCTGGAGGTCGGCCATCTCCGGCTGTGATCGAAACACCACCTCGCCTCCAGACACGAGTTGGATGAAGACGCCGACCACGATGAGCATGAGGCTCGACGCAACGATCAGCTCGAGCAGCGTCCAGCCAGCCGAATCTGGAGGCGTGCCGTCGACCGGCCCGGCACTCGATTCGCCCGATCCCCCGTTCACGAGGACTTCCGCGTCACAACGGTGGTCAGCCAGGCTTCGTCTGGCATTGTGCCAGGCGGCGTTGGGCCGGTCAGCGTCACCTCGCGACGAAGGGCCGTGACGCGAACCTGAAGCACGAGCGAGTCGTCGAGATCGCCGGGCAAGCGCGTGATCGCCCATCGACGCACGAAAATTGTGCCCGGGACCGGTGCGTCGCCGGTACCCGTCCAGGCGCCAGTGGCGTCGAGATAGTCGACAAAGCCAGGGGTGCTGCGCTCGAGCGTGTTGACCGACGACGGTCCGAGACCCGTGCCCCCGGACGTCGCCGGGTCGACCGACAGATCGGAGCGACGATCGGACCACGGTCGGAGTCCGCCCACGTCGCTCGCGTATGACCAGTCGAGCGAGCGCAGCTGCTCCAGCTTCTGGGAGCCGAGAATCGTCGCCATCGTTCGGCTGCGAGCATCGAGGTTGGCGTGCACCGCAACGGAGAACAGCTGCGCGACTCCACTGGCGGCGAGGCAGAGGATGAACACGGAGATCAACACGTCCACGAGTCCGAAGCCATTGGCACTCATCTTGGCGCTTGCCATGCGATCAATCGAATCGGGGGATCCAGCGGCTCGTCACCTCGCCCCACGACCGCCTGCACCTCTGCCCGAGCGCCACGGCGACCGATCGCGTCGGCACGAACCAGCACGCGGCTGTTCGAGTCCGAGGAGGGATCACCGTCCGCGTCGTCCGGGTCGTCACGCACGGCAACGATCACGACATCGCCACCGCGCGCCGGAACGCCGACGAGGTCCGACAACCGGCCTCGCGCGATCACGGACCAGGCTCCAGGGCCTGACTCGAGAAGCCTGCTCCAGTCCGGCTCCTCTCGGAGACTCAGGATTCCCAGCTCGACGCCAGCCTCCGCGACGTACCGAAGCCGGACGGTCTCCTGGTAGTTGCGAGAGATGGCGGCCTCGGTGCGCACCAGAAGCACGAGGCCACTGGACAGCGCTCCGAGGAGCGCGACCAACATGAGCGTCACGAGGATCGCGGACCCCGTGTCGCCGTCGAGACGACCCGCCAGGCGGTGCTCCAGGATACGTCGCCTGGTTCGACTGGAACGCTCCACGGCCGGAGCGAGTGCAACTCGCGGTCCATTGCGCCTCACCTGCCTGCTCCACGCCAAACAGCATTGGGACAGCACGCTGTCGGATGCCAGCGTGCGAGATTCTCAACGCGCGCGTCGCTGAGGAGTGGCACGAACTGCGCACCTCATCAACTCCGGCGCCGCGCGCGGCTCCGTCGCGGCCGCGTGAACGTACACCGGAGCGATCAGTGCTCGCTGTTCGACGGCCGCAATCTGTGTCAGATTAGAGGGAGGAGGGCCGGATGGCCACACTGGTAGAGATCATTCACTACGCCCTGCAGTTGTCGGCCTCGGATGTTCATGTCTCGGTCGGTACGAGGCCAACGGTTCGCGTCGACTCCACATTGGCGGAAAGCATCTTCGACCCGATCACCCCGGAAGCCATGAACGCGTTCGTCGCGGAACTCATTCCACCGTCCCGACTCGAGATATTTCGCCGCGAGCGGGAGCTCGACTTCTCGGTCGGCCGCGCAGACGTTGGCCGGCTCAGGGTGAGCGCGTACTATCAGCGGTCGACGGTCGCGCTCTCGATCCGCCTCCTCCCGAGCCGTGCGCTGACGTTCGAAGAAATCGGTCTCCCCCCCGTCCTGATGAAGCGACTGGCGGACTCGACGACGGGCCTGGTCCTTCTGGCCGGACCCACTGGCAGCGGCAAAACCACGACGCTCGCGGCCCTCGTAGACTCCATCGCGTCGACCCGTGAGTGCCATATCGTCACGATCGAGGACCCGATCGAGTATGTCTATCGGAACGCGAAGGCGACGATTCACCAGCGAGAAGTGGGCAGCGACACCCTGTCGTTTTCCCGCGCCCTCAGACAGGTCCTCCGGCAAGATCCTGACGTAATCGTCATCGGCGAGATGCGTGACGAGGAAACGGCCGAGGCGGTGCTCACCGCTGCCGAAACGGGTCATATGGTCATCGCCACCGTGCACACACCGGACACGGTGCAAACGATCAACCGGATCATCGATATGTTCCAGGAGCAAAAGCACGGGCAAGTTCGCACCCAGCTGTCCTTCGTCCTGAATGCGGTCATTGCTCATCGTCTCGTGCCGAGAGCAAGCGGAGCCGGACGAGTCCTCGCCGCCGAGATTCTCGTGGCAGCGCCCGCGGTCCGCAGCCTGATCCGCGAGCACAAGGTCCATCAGCTGTACTCGGCACTCCAAACGGGCGGCCGGGATGGTATGCGAACGATGAACCAAAATCTCGCGGAGTTGGTGGCCGGGAAGAAGATCACGGAGCGGGACGCGCTGAAATGCACCTCGAACGAAGCGGAGTTCCGGAAGACGATGGGCCACCCGGTCGCTCCGCCCGCACAGCGAGAGTCGCGGCCAAAGCCCCGGTGAGCCTCAGCGGCGCCAGCCCTCAGCCGTCCAGGTGTAGCTGGTGAGCCGTCCCGTTGCACCGAACAGCGTCAGGGCCCGAGCCGAGGCAACCTCGTTCCGGCGGCCGAGGAGGATGGTCCCGTTGATCGGCGCGCCGTTCCGATCGACGAACATCCCATCGGCCCGACAAAACAGTCGGCGCCCTCCACCGTCAAGCGTCACGACCCTCTGATTGCCGAATGCGTCGGGCGTGTCGGGTAGTCGCCGGAACTTTCGGAATTGAACACCACCTTCGAGCCGGACGTCGTTCAGGAGTTCCCACCGATTATTTGTGTTGCGCCGCCGCAATCGGATGCGGTCACGCCCCATGAACCGGACCTCCAACGCCCGCCGCTCGGTCTGCGCACGTTCTCTCGCGACCATGAGCTGCATCCTCACGGTATGGACGGCCGCATCAGCTTTGAGCTGCGGGATCGTCGACCGAGCACTCATTGCCGCGAACCCGAAGAGGATGGCCCCAACGGTCACGACCAGCATCGTCTCGAGGAGCGTATAGCCGGCTTGGTTCCCACCCCCGAAGGACATCGGACGACGTTGACGGTGGCCTGAGCCAGTCATCACGGGCGTGTCGACGTGTGTGGCGCGCATCAGGTGTATCCTCCCGGTCTCTCTATCGTCCCCAGGGGTCGTAAGCCTTAGCGCCCCGACAGGCGTGTCAACAAGACCGTGGACCCTCGGCGATCCGCCCGTCCACCAAGGCTCTTTCGCGACCACCGCTCGAACAGCCACGAGCACCAGAACCGTCTCCGACTGTTCCCTTCCGGGACACGGTCCGTGATCGTGTCCCGCAGCCACGATTAGCTAAATAACTGCATTCTCATGACTTACGTGAATTCACGCCCTGGACTCAGGATTGCTCCAACAGGGGTGGCACGCGGAGCAGGTCGGCGTGATCTGCTCGACGGGAGCGTCCCGTCGACGTGATCGAAACGGAGCGGAGAAATGCACATACAGCAGACGAGCGACCGAGGATTCGGGTTAGTCGAAACGATGATCGCGATCGGCATCGTGTCCGTTAGCCTTCTGGGCCTCGCCGGCGTGTTCGCGCAGGGCATCACCGCGCTCGGGTCGTCGCAGGCCGATTTCATTGCCAAGGCGAAAGCTGCGGAGGCCATCGAGAGTGTCTACTCGGCACGGGACACTCGGGTGCTCGCGTGGACCCAGGTCAACAACGTTCAAGGCGCATCGGGCAGCGATGTTGGGATCTTCATCGACGGCCCCCAGCAACTGCGGCTCCCAGGACCCGACGGGCTGGTCAACACGGCCGACGACGGTGACCTCGAGGTGCTGGCGACTCCTGGCCTCGACAACCTGCTCGGCACGGCAGACGACGAAATCATGCCGCTCGACGCGTACACCCGCGAAATCGAGATCCGTCCCGAGGACCTCAACCTCCGCCGCATTCGCGTCATCGTCACCTATCCAGTCGGCCGCGTGACGCACGAGTACATCGTCACGACGCTGATCTCCGCGTTTTCGTAGCCGCGATGGTTTCGATTCATGGAAGTTCTTGAGAGCAAGCTGACAACCGTGCCCCACACCTCGCAGCAAGGTGTTGCCGAGTCCGAGTCCGGCTTCACGCTGGTCGAGTTGATGGTCGCGGTCGCCATGACGGTCACGTTGCTCGGCCTCACGTTGACGGCCCTCAACGGCGCCCATGGGGCCAACAACCTCGGCATGATGGTGCTCGACACGACCCAGAACCTGCGAGCGGGCATGAACTTCATGATCCGAGATCTGAGTCAAGCCGGGAACAGCATCCCCATCGGCGGCATACCGATCCCGGGCGGGACAGGCGTGATGAACATCAACCGACCGGGACCCGTGGCCGGCATGACGTTTCCGCCGGGCGTACTGCAATCCGTGACGACTGGAAACGGACTGGGCCCAACGGTCGAAGGCCTGGACACCGACATGGTGACGGTGATTCACGCCGATCAGGCAATCGCGCTGAGCGACTTCCCGCTCCTGACGGTCGAGGAGGGCGGAGCCAAGGTTCGGATCGATCCCCGCACCGGCGTCGATGCGTCGAATGCGATGGTCGAGGGCGACCTGATCATGTTCAGCAATGGGTTGGGCAACGCCATCCAGACAGTCACGAGCGTGAACGGCACGTGGGAGCTTCGATTCGACCCTGGCGACCCGTTCAATCTGAACCAGCGCGGGGCCACACAGGGATCGATCACGCAGCTCCAAAACGGTGGAGTTTTCCCACCGACCACGGCGACACGGGTCAGGATGGTGACGTACTACCTCGATGGAACGACGGACGCATACCGTCCCAGGCTGATACGACAGTCGAACTTCGATCCCGCCCGTCCGCTGGCGATGGTCATCGAGAACCTGCAGATCACGTACGACCTGGTCGATGGCAGCGAACTCATCAATCCGGACCTCGTGAACATCGATGAGCCTGAAGCGCCCAATACTCCAGCTCAGATTCGCAAGGCAAATCTCTTCATGGCGGCACGCTCCGATGACGTCGACGCGAGATCGCGTCGATTGTTCCGGACGAACCTGTCGACGCAGGTGAGCATGCGGAGCCTGGCCTTCTTCGACCGGTACCAGTAGCACCGAACGGACTCACCCACCATGAGTAACGCAGATCCGACAGACAGACACGCGGACGTTCACGAGGCCTTCCGGCCGCACCTCGTCATTGGTTCGATCATGGGTTCGCCCAAGCGGCGATCATCCGGTGAAGCTGGCGTCGCCCTGATGACGGCGATGATCATGACGCTGCTGACGTCGACGCTCCTGGTCGGCTTCACCTTCACGGTGATGAGTGATCACAACGTGCGCGCGGTGGACCGCGAGCGGACGAAGGTGTTCTACGCCGCTCACGCCGGGCTGGAGAAGCTGACGACGGACCTCGGGAACTTGTTCGCGGCAAACTACCGGCCAAGTGCAGCGCAGCTTCGAGCGTTGACGACGCGCCCGCCAGTACTTCCGTATGTCGACTACACCGGTACACAGGCCGAGCCCGGCTATGCCATCGACTTCCCGACCGATCTCAACGGCGATCCGGATGCGGAGGTCAGGACCATCACGACCGGACCGTTTCAGGGCTTCGTCGGCCTCGTCACACCCTACACCCTGGCATCAACCGCCCATACGGGGAGCGGTGGCGAGGCTCGGCTCGTGCGGACCATCCAGACCGTTGGAATTCCCGCTTTCCAGTTCGGCATCTTCTCGGAGAACAGTTTGAGCTTCCATGCGGGCCCAAGCTTCGACTTCGGTGGACGCGTGCACTCAAACGAGAACATCTTCTTTGCCCAGGGGAACAACAGCACCCTGACGATGGCCGACCGGGTCACCGTGGTTGGTGAGGTCATACGCACGCATCTGGCAAACGGGGTTTCGACCTCCAATCGAAACGGCGACGTCGACATCCTCGTGACTCCTGGCGTGTATCGTGACCTCGAGCGAGACGAGGGCAGTCTCGTCGGCACGCTGGGATCGGCTGAGAACGAGCCGCTCTGGACGAACCTGTCCATCGGCACGTACAACGGAAACATTCGCAACGGCCGGACCGGTGCGCGGCGCCTCGAGCTATCCATCGTGCAGGACGGCGTCACGCCGATCGACTTGATCCGACGCCCCGATCCGCTGGTTCCGGATCCACCGGCCGTGCTCGATCAACGCTACTTCAGCTTGGCCAGTCTGAGGATCATGCTCTCGGACACCCCAGCCGCGATCACCGGCCTCCCAACAGTGACCGCGCTCGCTCCACTCAACCTCGCCAACCTCGCGGCAGGCGGCTATGTCGTCGACGCCACGCATCCGCCGGTTGCGCAGGCGGGTGATCCCGGGGATGGCTATCGAATTCCGGCAGGCTCATCGGTCCTGAACGGATTCCTGAAGATCGAGCTGCAGGCGCCCGACCGCTCGTGGCGCGACGTGACACTGGAGATCGTGAATCTCGGGATCGCGGGGCGCAACCCTTCGAATGGCACGCTCGACACGCCGGACGTCAACACCTGCACGGCCGTCGAGCCAAATCCGAACGCGGTTCTCAGGTTGCAGCGAGTCAAGGACGTGCCGGCGCAGTTTCCCCCGTGCGGTGTGCAGCCTGGCACCGGCACGGTCTCTCCGGCGGCCACCGACTACTGGCCGAACGTGCTCTACGACACGCGCGAAGGCAACCTGCGCGACAACGAACCTCAGCCGTCGGCCAACCTCTACCTGGGAGGCGTCGTCCATTACCTCGAACTCGACGTCCGCAACCTGAGCTTGTGGTTGCTGGGTCAGGGCCCGAACGTCATGCAGGATACGGGCTACGTCGTCTACTTCACGGATCGGCGGACGAACCAGAACGGCGCGGCAGGTGAGACCGCGGAGTACGGGTTCGAGGACTTCGTGAATCCTGGTATCAACGATGGCGCGCCGAACGGCGTGCTGGACATCGGGGAGGATATGAACGGGAACGTCGGCCTGGACGTGTACGGCCAGACGCCGGTGTTGCCAGGGGGCGCTCAGCCGCCGCTGGATGCCACGGCCCGACCGTGGACGAGCGTGCCGCGTAACGTCGCACGCACGAACCCGCCCGTCCTGTTCCGTCGCGCAATCAAGCTGGTCAACGGACAGCGAGGCAACATCATCACCCCTGGGCTGACGATCGCGGCCGAGAATCCCTTGTACATCCAGGGCGATTACAATGCGTCCACGGCCGAAGGCGTGCCGGCCACCTACAACAGCCCGCACGCCGCGGCGTCGGTGGTGGCGGATGCCACGACGTTCCTGTCGAACGCCTGGAACGACATTCGCTCGTTGACGTCACCACATCGGCCGGCGAACCGGCGGGCCTCGAACACGACGTATCGAGTCGCGCTCATCAGCGGGAAGGGCATCTCGTTTCCGCGCTGGAACGGCCCCGTGCCCGCCGACTTCGGGTCGGATGGCGGCGTCCACAACTTCCTTCGCTACCTGGAGAGGTGTCTGGCCGCGACCTCAACTACCGGGGCTCACTCATCAGCTTCTACTTCAGCCGTCAGGCGGTCGGGACCTACAAGTGCTGCAGCAACGTCTACGGCCCGCCGAGAAGAAACTACACATTCGACACTGATTTCCTGAGTCCGAACCTGCTGCCGCCGCGGACGCCGATCTTCCGCGATATCAACTCGACCGGGTACACGCAAATCATCAATCCGATTCAGTGATCGCAGGAGCGCGTGCTGAGCCGATCCTCAGCCGGATCCCCCTCGGCGCCTGCCGACGGGCAACTCGACCTGTACCGCCCCGCCGCCGTGAGACTCGTTCCCCGCCGTCACCTTGCCATCGTGATTCACGATGACCTTCTGGACCAGCGCCAGGCCCAGACCGGTGCCTGATGGCTTGCGGGTGAAGAACGGCTCGAATGCGCGCCCGAGGGCGTCGGCCGCAAAACCAGGTCCGTTGTCCGACACGGTCACTCGGGCCGTCGCGCGAGCGGTATCGACCGTGCCGCGCAACACGATCGAGGGCACCTCGTCGGCCTCCACACATGCCTCCAGGGCGTTCCGGCACAAGTTGCTGAAGGCCTGCCGCAGGAGCACGTCGTCGCCCTGCACGCGACCGAATTCGCCAAGCACTCGCACGCTGCCGCCGCGCTCCCGAACCTCCGGGCGGACCTCCTCGGCCGCACGGTCCGCAATGGCTCGAAGATCCACCGGGGCGAGATTGAGCTCGGCTGGCTTCGCGAAATTCAAGTAGTTCGTCACGACCTGACGCAGCGCCTCCGTTTCGTCACGGATACCCTCCACGCAGGGATGCAGCCGCTCGGGCATGACCGACGGGTCGAGCAGCCGCGCGTATCCGTGAATGGTCGCCAGCCCATTCCGGAACTCGTGGGCGATGCCGGCGGTCAGCTCCCCCACGGCCGCCAGGCTCTCCCTGAGCCGTAGCCGCGCCTCCAGCTCGACGATCTCCGTCAGATCGGTAAAGAGGCAGATCGCCCCGCTCGCGTGGCCATCCGGGTCGAACACGGGCGAAACGGTGACGCCCAGACTCGTTGCCGTGGGGCGACGATCGTCCCGCGGGTGCCATTCGATCGACCGTCGAACGATCGGCTCACCGGTGGACAGGCACTCGTCAATCACCTCGACGAGCGCCGGCGTCGTCGCCAGCATGTCCCCGAACGTCCGATCACGGGACTCCTCATCCAGGTCGAGCAGCTTCAGAGCGGCTGGATTCAGCGTCCGCACCGTGCCATCGAGTCGAACGACCAGCAGGCCCGACGTCATGCTTGCGATGATTTCGCTCGCTAGACGCTCAGATGCCTCCGCTCGGGCCTGCATCGCCTGCTCTTGCTCACGGAGCCGACCGACCGTCTCCTGCATCGCGGTCGCCACAAACGTCGACGCACGCGCCTCCTCACCTCCAAGGGTGGAGTCGGAGGTACGTGCGACTCTTCGGAGTCTCAGCAACGAGTTCAGCAGCAGGCCAACAAAGAGAGCCAGTAGCAGACTCAACCCGAGCAACGCGTATGCATACGACGTCATGAGCGCTCAGAGCACGTCGCCAGGGTCACGTCTCCTCCGACTGCAGGGATGACATCAGTAGAACGTCAGATACCAGTCCAGGAGGGCGTCGCCGACGAGGCTCGCCGCGATCGCGCCGATGGCCAGGAACGTACCGAACGGAAGTGCGTACTTCATGGTCCCCTGGCCGGTGAGGATGAGGCTGACGCCGACCAGCGACCCCAGGAAGGACGACAGGACGAGCGTGACGAGCGTGAGGCGCCACCCGAGAAACGCCCCGATCATGGCGAGCATCTTCACGTCGCCCATGCCGAGCCCCTCCTCGCCTCGCCAGCGGAAGTACAGCTCGCCGATGCCCAGCAACACGCCTCCGCCCAGCACGATGCCGACCAGTGACGACAACCAGCCGGGCGGCAGGACCAGGCTCAACGCGAAACCGACGACGATCCCGGGCAGCGTGATGCTGTTGGGCAGGATGCGGTGCCGCAGGTCGATCATGAACAGCACGACCATGGCACCCGCGAACAGTAATCGAGCGCCCAAGAGGGGCTGCCAGCCGTACCACCAGGCGTACAGACCGAACAAGGCAGCCGTCGACAGTTCGACGGCCAGATACGCCGGCGAGAACGACGCCCCGCAGTCCCGGCAGCGGCCCCGGAGCAGCAGGTAGCCGAGCACGGGCACGTTGTCGTGCCATCGAATGGGACGACCGCAGGCCGGGCATCGAGACGCTGGAGAAACGACTGACTCGTTACGCGGCAGCCGGTGGATGCACACGTTCAGGAAGCTGCCTACGGCCAGTCCGAACACGACGATCACGATCGCGCCGACAGGATCGGGAATCACGGCTGGAGTCGCTCCAGAGGAGGCGCCGCTCCAGGAAGAGGGAACAAGGGTGACTCCGACGACACGTCGACACGGCGCTGCGTCGGGTCGAGCGCGTACGGCACACCGGCCGGGTCGACCGGCACCCCGGGCAGCGCGTCGGCGTCGACGAGCAGCTGCCACGTCGTCGGAAACGCCTGCGCGCGACGGGCGAACTCGTCGACCGTGGCGGCCAGCGCGTCGATGTCATCGAGTGCCGTGAGCTGGGCGAGCCGTCGAACGGCCTCCTGACGGAGCCATGCGTTGTCCGCGTCGGCGTCAGCGGCGAGATGTTGCCAGAGCACGCGGGACGCCTCGCGGTCGCCGCCCTGCGCAAGCGTCGTGGCCGCCAGCGTCTCGAGCCACCAGGACGACCCGGGGACCTCGCTCGCGCGCAGAAACCACTCTGCCGCGGCCTCGTAGTCCTGGAGCCACCAGTAGTGTACGAATCCGATATCCTGGAGGTACTGCCATCGGTCCGGCCGAGCGGCAAATCCCTTCTTCAGGAGCGCGATCGCCTGGTCCGGTCGGCCCGGGCCATCGGGATAGACCTCGGCCAGGAAGATCGACCCGAACCGATACGCAATGTTGAAATCTGGATCCAGCGTCGTCACCCGGTCCAGGAGGGGATAGAGTCGCCCATACCCCTTATCGGGATCGCTCGAGCGCCGGGTCCCGCCGAAATACTGGATGGCGCGAATCCAGTAGACGTCCGCCATCAGGGCGTCGTACGAGAGCGAGAGCCTCTCGAGGAGCGGACCCGACGGCCCGTACGGCAGAGTGTCACCCGTGTCCAGCGACGGCCGGCCGCTCAGCCGCATCTGGAGGGCCACGACCACGATGAGACAGGTCGCCGCCACGACCGTCAACAGCGTTGTCTGGCCGCGCCGCGTCACGGCACGCACTCGCATCGTCTCACTTGAAGTCACGCCTGCTGAAGATGAGGATGGCCACGGCCAGGAGCCCGGCAATGTAGGCCGCCCCGTAGGTCGTCGTCCACGCGACCTCCGCGAGCGGCACGGGCAGTCCGTGCACGACCCGCGACTTGACGTCGAAGGCCTCGAGATTGGGCAGCACGTAGTACAGGCCGGTGCCGATCGCCCCCGCAAAACGGGACTCGACGAATTCGTCGAGCCGCTGCAAATCGGCGCTGAAATGCCCGACGACGTACAAGACCAAGGTCAACGCCGCCGACAGCATGGGACTCGAAAAGGTCGAGAACAGCAGAGCGATGGCCGTGACGAGCATGAGAGCGAGCAAGATCAAGAAGATGGCACTGAGCAGCGCCGGATCGAGTGCGGGCGCCTCCCAGCCTCGCTTGAACTCCTCCGACTCTGTCCACGACAGGTAGCCGAGGACGCCGTAGAGCGCGACGGTCATGACCGCAACGTTCACACCGAGCGTCACGACCAGCCCGGCATACTTGCCCAGCACGAGCTGCGGCCGACTGATCGGCTTCGACAGCAGGCCGTAGATGCTGCGTCGCTCGACCTCCTTCGACACCAGGCCGATACCGATGAAGATCGCGATGAACAACCCGAAGACTGACATCGCCGCCAGGCCGAGGTCCTTGATGATCTTCAGCTCCTGCCCAGCGGTTAGCTGCCCCAGCAGGTAGGATGCTCCGATGAGCAGGACGGCGAACAGCACCAGATTGTACAGGACCCGGTCACGCACCGACTCCTTGAACACGCTGAGCGCGATGCGTGCGACCGGCGGGATGCTCATCGGCGAAACCGGCCCGCCTCGTCGGACACCGAGGCCCGGCCGACCTGCTTGAAGAAGTAGTCCTCCAGCGTGTCACGGAGCGGATTCAGGCTGAGCAAGCGCCCGCCGCTCGCCACGAGATCGGCCGCAACCCGCTCCGGAGCGGCCTCGAGCGGAAGCTCGATGGCCACACGATCCTCGGCAATCGACCGCACCTGACCACCGGTCGACCGGACACGGTCGATCTGCTCGTCGGTCACATCGGCCATCACGAGCTCCCAGCCACGGATCTCGAAGGCCTCCGTATCGCCCAGGCCACCGGTCGACACCAGACGACCACGCTCCAGCACGGCGACCCGGCTGCAGAGTCGTTCCGCATCACCCAGAATATGAGAACTGAAGAAGATCGTGCGGCCCTCGTCCCGAAGACCCAGGATCAGGTCACACACCTGGCGCCGCCCGATCGGATCGAGGCCGGACATCGGCTCGTCGAGAAAGATCACCTCCGGGTCGTTGACGAGCGCCTGGGCCAGTCCAACGCGTTGCAGCATACCCTTCGAGAATCGACGCAGCGGCAGCCGACGCTCGGCGCCGACGCCGACCTGGTCGAGGAGCCTCCCGACACGCGCCTGGCGGGCGACACCCCGGTAGCCGAACAGCGCCGCGAAGTAATCGAGGAGCTCCTCGGCGGTGAGATGATCGTAGAAATAAGGGTTCTCGGGCAGGTAGCCCAGCCGGCGCTTGACTCCGACGTCACCGACGGGACGACCCAGAATCTCCGCTCCGCCGGCTGTCGGAAAGACGAGCTGGAAGAGCAGCTTCAAGGTCGTGGTCTTGCCAGCGCCGTTGGGCCCCAGCAGGCCGAAGGCCTCGCCGACCTTCACCTCCAGGCTCAGTCGGTCGAGAGCCCGGTAGTACCGTTTGCGCCAGAATCCGACCGGGTAGTCCTTCGTCAGGTCCTCGGTGCGAATCGCAAGCGTCACGGCCCAGACTTCTCGAGCTCGTAAGCGATCGCGGCATCGAAGAACGGGATCTGCAGCCCACCGGGAATCTTGACGCCGTTGATGAAGAACGTGGGGGTCGACGTGACGCCGAGCGAGCGGGCCAGCTCGATGTCCTGCTTGACGAGCTCGAGGGTGCGTGCGTACTGCTCGCCGAAATCCTGAACGCCGCCACGCTCGGATGCGGCCTGCCGGACCCAGTCCGGTGTCAGGGTCGCCTGATTGGCGAAGATATGCTCCTCCAGACGCTCCCCTTCACCGCGCACACGCGCGAGCCGAACGGCCACCGCTGCCTCGCACGCTGCAAGATGCACTCCGTTCGGCGCGTTGACGTTGCACTCGGGATCGAGCGGAAAATCCTTCATCACGTAACGCACCTGACCAGGGTACTGCGCCTCGTACTTCGCGAAGACGCTCTTGTAGTCAAGATAGGTTTGCCGACAGGGCGGACACTGGTAGTCGTTGAACTTGACCACGAGGACCTTCTCACCGGCATTGGGGACCGGCAGCTCCACCCGGGGCTGTGCCTCGTACCATCGTTGGAACTCCGAGCGCGTGTCTTCGCTCACGGCCTGCGCCGCAGCGGGCGGCGTGCCAGCCGCCGCGGTCGGCGACGACGTGGGGGTGGCGGCGTCAAGCGGGAAAATCGAGGCCGCGAGTCCGGTCGCCAGGAGGAAGCTCAGCGAGATCGCCAGGGCCAGCGGACTCTTCACCAGCGTCTGCAGATCGGCTACGGCACGTCGTGGAATGCTCGTCATAGGAATCGAAGTCGCTGCGCCGGAAAGCGCAAAGAGGCCGACGACCGCCGCGTAGGTCACCAGGCACAGAAGACATACGGCTCGCAGCACGAACCAGGACACGTACGCCAGATACAAACTGGCCGCCAGGGCCAGCGTCGAGAGGACGAACAAGTAAGCCGGGACACTCTCCCGGAACGCTCGTGATCCGCGGTCGCTCGCTACCGTCAGCAGCGCTGCGAACCCGAACCAGGCGACTCCGAACAGCGCGACCGGAATGCCTCGAAACGAGCCGAACCGGCTCAAATACGCCTGCGTGCAATTCACGGTCGAACTCACGTCGCAGAAACTCAGGTAGCCCGCGTCGTCGAGCAACCGGTAGTGGACGTAGGCCGACGTCGCACTGGCGCCCAGCCCGAGCAGTGCGAACGCACACAACCACCGACGGGTAGCACTCGTCATGAAACCTCAATCCTCTCGAGGTAACTGGCCAATCCGGCGATTGTAGCAGGAGTCGAGACTGGGAGGAACTCCGCGCGGCGTGAAGGCGTGCCACTGGGCGGCAAACACAGTGAAGCCGGGACGCCCTCCCTGCGGACGCCCCGGCTCCTGACTCGCTGACTGAGCGATGGAGGCTCAGTCTTACTGGATCGGGTTCGCGCCAGCCGGCGCGCCGTTCTGCGTCACGACGACGGCCGCCGTGCTCTGGTAGATGGTACCGCCCTGGTTCGTCCCGAAGAACCGGGCCCCGGCGCCCGCCGTCGGGCTGGCGCCCACGAAGAATGTCCCGACCACAGTGCCAGCTGCCGCGCCGTTGCATGACGCCGGCGCGCCGGCCGCCGCCGCTCCCGGCGTCTGCGTGACCGTGTAGCCGCTCTTCAGCGACGGGTCCGTGGCCAGGTCCGGCCCGACGAACCCATCACCGCCACCCACGGTCGGGGGCGTCGCCAGCCGCACCAGCGACGGCGCGTAGAAGCCACTCCCGCAGCTCGACGCGAACGTCGACTGCGAGCTGTTGATCGCCCGCAGCGAGCCGATGGCCGAGGCTTCGTTGCCCGACATGCGGGCTCGCAGCAGTCCCGGCACCGCGATCGCGGCGATGATACCGATGATCGCCACAACGATCAGCAGCTCGATCAGTGTAAAACCCTTGTTGTTGTCTCGCGTTCTCATTGCCTTACTCCTCCCCACCGAAGGTTGCCAAAATTCCCGGGCGGCCCCCGTCGAATCACTCGATCCGTTCTGCTCGCCCGGCTCACCGTCCACGCACCATCAGAGCAAGCGCGGTGCCACAGCCACGGCCATCCGGATCGATGCCTAAACTTGCTGAAAACGCAGGGGGTTCGAGGGGCGATGGGTCGTGAAGCAATGGGCGAGTCGACTCGGCGGGCCCGAGCCGGCCCCCTGGCGTGTCAGGAGACTTACAGTTCTGCAATGGAGCGGCCGGCGCCGTTCGTGCCGTCAGCCGGTCATCTTGCCGATCAGATCGAAGATCGGGAGATACATCGCGATCACGATTCCACCGACGACAACGCCCAAGAAGGCGATCATCAGAGGTTCGAGCAGCGTCAGCATGCCGGCGACCGCTGTGTCGACCTCCTCCTCGTAGAAGTCGGCGATCTTGGACAGCATCGTGTCCATCGCGCCGGTCGTCTCGCCCACGTTGATCATCTGGGTAACCATGGGAGGAAAGACGTTCGTCTGCCGCAATGGCCCCGCGATGGTTTCGCCGCGCTCGATTCCATCTCGCGTGAGCATGACCGCATCTTCGATGACCGCGTTGCCGGCAGTCTTGGCGGTGATCACGAGCCCCTCGAGGATCGGCACACCGGAGCTGAGCAGCGTCGAAAGCGTGCGGCAGAAGCGTGCGACGGCAACCTTGCGCAGAATCATCCCAAGGACCGGCACTCGTAGCAACGTTCGGTCCACGACCCGTCGGCCGCCATGGGTTCGGTAGAACCGCTTGAACAGCACGACGCCGGCGACCGAGCCGATGACGATGATGGGCAGGAACGCCACGAACGACTCGCTCAGCCAGATGACGATGCGGGTCGGCAACGGCAGCTCGGCGCCCAGTCCAGCGAACAGAGACGCGAACGTCGGAATGACCTTCCAGAGAATGGCCGCCACCACGATGGCCGCGATGACGATCACGGCCACGGGGTAGACCATCGCGGACTTGACCTGTCCTTGGAGCTTGACGTTCTTCTCGATGTAGGTGGACAGCCGATTGAGAATAGTGTCCAGGATTCCGCCTGCCTCACCGGCGGCGATCATGTTCGTGAAGAGATTGTCGAAGACCCTCGGGAAGCGGCGCATGGAGTCGGCGAGAGCTGATCCGGCCTCGACCTGGTTCTTCGTCTCCTTGATCACGCTCGCGAACCCCTTGTCCTCTTCCTGCTTGCCGAGGATGTCCAGGCACTGCACGAGTGGTAACCCGGCGTCGATCATCACGGAGAACTGACGTGTAAACACAGCCAGATTCTTGGTCGGCACCGATTTGACCCTCTCGGCGTCCGGCCCTCGGCTCTTCGCGCGTCCCTTGACGGCGTTGATGCTGACGACAAGGATCTGTTCGCGCCGGAGCGCGGCGACCGCGGCATCCTGGGACTCAGCCTCCCATTCGCCCTTGACCTTCTGGCCAGTTCGCGTGCGTCCTGAATAGGCGAAGCTCTGCATGTCTGTTCCTCACACCGCGTTGGGCGCTAGCGTCCCACCGATTTCAGCTGGGGCCGAGGACCCCTGTTCATTGGCAGGCTCACCCCACGGTCCAGCATCTGGATGAGTTCCTCCTTGGGCCGGGCGACGGCCATGGCCGTCTCTCGCGTGATTCGCCGAGCCAGGCACAACGACGCCAGGGATTGATTGAGCGTCTGCATCCCGATCTTCTCCTGGCCTGCCTGCATGGCCGAGTAGATCTGGTGAATCTTGTTCTCGCGGATCAGGTTGCGAACGCCGGTCGTCGGCACGAGTACCTCGCACGCCATCGCTCGCCCGCGGCCCGTCGCCAATGGCAGGAGCGTCTGGCAGACCACGCCCTCGATCACCAGCGACAGCTGGACCCGGATGTGGTCGAGCTGGTGCGACGGGAACAGGTCGAGGACGCGATTGATGGTCTGTGAGGCCGAATTCGTGTGCAGCGTCGCGAGCGTGAGATGTCCCGTCTCGGCGATTCGCAGCGCGGCCTCGGTCGTCTCCAGATCTCGAAGCTCGCCGATCAGCACAACATCGGGGTCCTCACGCATCGCCGCGCGGAGGGCCGGGGCGAACGCCTTCGTGTCGCTGTGGATCTCGCGCTGGTTCACGACGCAGCCTTTGTGCTCGTGGATGAACTCGATCGGGTCCTCGATCGTCAAGATGTGGCCGCGTCGCTCCGTGTTGATCTTGTCGATGATCGCAGCCAACGTCGTGGACTTACCGCTACCAGTCGGCCCCGTCACCAGCACGAGCCCACGGGGCAGCTCCGCGAAACGCTGGACGACCGTTGGAAGCCCGAGGTCCTGAAACGATTGGATCTCGTCGGGCACCAGCCGAAAGGCCGCGGCGACGGCACCCCGCTGATGGAACACGTTGCACCTAAAACGCCCGAGCTCCCGAATGCCGAACGCGCAGTCGAGCTCGAACTCTTGCTCGAGTCGCTTCTTCTGCGCGTCGGTCAGCACGCTGTAGGCGAGCGTCTTGCTCTCGGCCTCGTCCAATACGCCGTGCGGCAGCGCTTGCAGGCTCCCGTTGACGCGCACCATCGGAGGGCTGTTAGTCGTGATGTGGAGGTCGGAGCCTCCCAGATCGACCGTGGCTTTCAGGAAATCCAGCAGTGTGGCCATAAGTTCGTTCTCAGGCGACCGTTTCGCGAACGACTTCGTCGACAGTCGTCACGCCTTCCTTTATCTTGCGGAGTCCGCTCTCCCGTAAGCTGCACATACCCTGCTCGATGGCCTGGCGCCTGAGCTCGAGCGGCGACGCGCCCACCAGAATGAGATCACGAATCTGATCGGTAATCTCCATGACCTCGAACAGGCCGACACGCCCCCGGTAGCCGGTGTGATTGCACGCGTCGCATCCAACCGCGCGGACAGGCGTGACCGTGTCCGTCTCTGTCGCTGAGAAGCCGACGGCCTCGAGTGACTGCGCCGGCACGCGATGCGGCTCGCCGCACGATGAGCACACGCGTCGCACGAGTCGCTGCGCGCAGATCAGATTGACGGAGCTCGCCACCAGAAACGGCTCGATGCCCATGTTCATCAGACGGTTGATCGTGCTGGGCGCATCGTTCGTGTGTAGCGTGGAGAGCACCAGGTGGCCCGTCAACGCCGCCTTGATGGCGATCTCAGCCGTCTCGAAGTCCCGAATCTCACCGACGAGGATGGTATTGGGATCCTGTCGCAAAAACGAGCGAAGGGCGGCTGCGAACGTCAACCCGATCGACTCTCGCACCTGCACCTGGTTGACCCCAGACAGGTTGAACTCGACCGGGTCCTCGACCGTCATGATGTTCGTCTCGGCCGTGTTGATCCGGCCGATCGACGAGTACAACGTGTTCGTCTTCCCGCTCCCGGTCGGCCCGGTGACCAGCACCATCCCCCACGGCTTCCGGATCGCCAGTTCGTACATCCTGAGCGCTTCCGACTCGAACCCGAGGCCGGTCATGTCCAGCGTCAGAGCCTCCTTGTCGAGCAACCGCAGCACGATCTTCTCGCCGAAGAGCGTTGGCAGGCATGAGACCCGGAAGTCGATCTCCTTCGAATGCCCGTTGTTGCTGAATCGAAGTTTGATCCGGCCATCCTGAGGCAGCCGCTTCTCGGCGATGTTCATCTTCGCCATGATTTTCAGCCGCGACGTGATCGCGTCCTTGTATTCGAGCGGCGGTACCATGACGGTTCCGAGAACTCCGTCGATTCGAAATCGAACGCGCGCCTCGCGTTCGTACGGCTCGATATGAATGTCGCTCGCACCCTTCTGGAAGGCGGACATCAGGACCAGGTTGACGAGCCGGATGACCGGTGCCTCGTCACCCGCGTCCGACAGGTCGATCTCCTGGTCCTCGAGGACCTCGAGATCGTCGATTCGCGTGCCCGGCAGGCCCGCCAGGGCCTGGGTCGCCAGCTCCAGCGTGTCGTGCTCGGCCTCGGGATTCAGGCCGTAGTGCTGGTGGATGGTCTCGAGGATTGCGCCCTCTGAAGCAACCACCGGCTCGATCTGGCAGCCGGTCATGAACTTCACGTCGTCCATGGCGAACACGTTGGTCGGGTCCGCCATCGCGATCGTCAGGGTCGAGCCGGTGCGGCAGAGCGGGACGATCTGATATTGAAGCGCGGTCTCGGCGGGAATGAGATTGGCCGCCGACTCGTCGATCGTGAAGTCGGAGAGCTTGATGGAAGGGACGCCGTACTGGCGGCTCAGCAGTGCGGTGACATCATCCTCGTCCACGAACCCGAGCTGGACAAGGCTCGTGCCCAGCTTGAGGCTGTGCTCGCGCTGATACGCGAGCGCTTCCTCCAGCTGCTTCGGCGTGATCCGCTGCTCCTTGAGGAGCATCTCGCCAATTCGGGCGGCCATGATTCAGATTCATCCAGGGTCGCCTGGCTGAATCCGGCCCGTCCGAACATCGAACGGATCCGCTACAGACCCAGGCGAACCGACAGACCCCACCCTCGCTCGTCGACGGCACCGCCACCGCTCAAATAGCCGTCGACCCACATCGACCGAGACAGTCCGATGCTGACCCCACCAGACGCCACCGGGTCGGACGGCCCGACGACGTTGACCCGAGCACCAGCGCGGACACCGATTCGGCGGCTCCAGAGCCACCGTTCGGCACCAAACGCGAGGACCCGCCGAGCCCCGAAAGCCGTCCGTGCTTCGGTCACGTCCAAGTCCACGGCGATCGCAGTCTCGGTATCCGGCAGTACGGCCAGCCCGGCTCGAATCTGGCGATCCAGGCTCACGATCGACCCGGATGCCGTCTCGAAGCTCGACGTCCGTAGGTTCCTGGCGACCAGGCCCAGACGGACCCGTCCTAGATCCAGCATGGCCCCCACGTCGAGGTCAAAGATGTTATCGGCCGAACCGTCCAGTTTGCCCACGTCTTTCAGCTGGGTGCCGGCTGGATCGCCGGTCGCTGGCACCTGCACGGCCGAGCCACGGACGAGCTTGAGCGAGCTGGCCACTGTCAACCCGCTCGTAACCGTCTGGACGGCCGTGATGGCTACGGTCTGGGTGTCGAGAGAGCCGACGGCGCCGGCTGGGGCAATACCGGTGCTTGCGCCGCCCGCAGCGGTCCCTCCAGGCGCTGCGACTGCCAGGTGACTCGAGCGTAGACGGTAATAGGCAATGCCGAAGGAGGGCTCTGTCACGGCGAACGTGGTGCCGGAGCGCTCGAACGCCCCGAGAGACGCGTTGTCGGGTGTGTCCTTGCTCTCGACCCGATCGAGGACGAGGCTGAACAGGGGTCCGGTGGCCAGTCCTGCCGGGTTCCAGTAGACCGCCGACGCGTCATCGGCTACGGCCACGAACGCTCCGCCCATGCCGAGCGCACGCGTGCCAAGTACCTCGAACGACTGTGCCGAGCCCGTCGTCGGTGTCGAGATCAGACACCCGACGCCCATCGCCACTAACTGGCCCCATCGTGTTCGTCGCATCCGCCCAGCTTACCGTACAGCAGCCGGCCCAGACGGCCCGGCGAGGCCCTGGATGGTCGCCGACCGGGCACGTCGACCGATCGGTCGACCATCGGCGAACCGCCCGCACCAGGGTCCGCCCAGGGCCGTCGGCGCGTGCCTTGAGTCTGGGTCGCTCCTGGCGTACGCTTGAGCCTGCAATTCGCGTCCGAGCTGCACAGTCGGGGCCCGCGACGACCACCCGCCTACCCCTGACGATCGCGCAGATCCGACTCCGCTTTCGACTCCGGGGAGAGACCACTGATGAGAGTCTACGAGGCTGACACGATTCGGAATGTCGCACTGGTCGGACACGGCGGCGCCGGCAAGACGCAGCTGGCCGCCGCGATGCTGTACGACGCCGGCATGGTGAACCGGCTGGGCCAGGTCGACGACGGTACGACCGTGACGGACTTCGACGAAGAGGAGATCGCTCGCCGGCATACGCTCGCGGCCAGCCTCGCCTACCTCGAGTGGGACAAGAGCAAGATTAACCTGATCGACACCCCCGGCTTTGCGAACTTCTTGAGCGACACGCGCGCCGCCCTGCGGGTGGTCGACGCGGCGATCGTCGTGGTCGATGCGGTGTCTGGCGTCGAGGTGCAAACCGAGAAGGTCTGGGCGACGGCCGAGGAGTTCTCGCTGCCCCGAATCATCGCCCTGAATCGCGTCGACCGAGACAGGGCAAGCCTCGAACGGTCGCTCGAATCGCTCCGAGCGACATTCGGTCGGACCGTCATGCCGATTCAGCTGCCCATCGGCGAGGAGAAGGCATTCACAGGCATCGTCGATGTGGTCGCCATGAGGGCCATCACGTTCGGCACGGACGGCTCCAACAAGCCCACCGAGGGGGACATTCCGGCGGACATGGAGTCCGCAGCCCAAACCGCGCGGGAGGCCCTGGTCGAGATGGTGGCCGAAGCGGACGACGCGCTCATGGAGAAGTTCTTCGAGACCGGAACCCTCGAGCAAGACGAACTGGTGGAGGGCCTCCGAAAGGCCGTGGTCGACGGCCGCGTGTTCCCGGTCATGTGCACGTCGGCGACGCTGAACATGGGTGTCACGCAGCTCCTGGACGCCATCATCCGATACATTCCGTCACCGAACGAGCACGACGTGAAGGTCCTCACGGGCGAAGCCGAGGAGCCGACCGGGGTGGCGGCCGACGCCAGCGCACCGTATCTGGCTTTCGTGTGGAAGACGATCGCTGACCCGTTTGCCGGGCGCATCTCGATGTTCCGTGTCATCCAGGGGGCCCTGAAGTCCGACAGCACGATTCACAACGCCTCGAAGGATGCCAGCGAACGCCTCGGCACGTTGCTCCTGCTGCAGGGCAAGACCCAGACCCACGTCCCCGAGCTCCGGGCGGGAGACCTTGGCGCGGTCGCCAAGCTCAAAGACACGCAGACCTCCGACACGCTAGCCGACAAGAGCAACGATCGTCGGCTCGCGCCAATCAAGTTCGCCGAGCCGGTTCTCTCCTACGCGATCGAGCCGAAGAGCCGCGGCGACGAAGAGAAGATCAGCACGTCGCTCCAACGCCTGCGCGAGGAGGATCCGACGATCCAGTACAGCCGGGATCTCCAGACCAACGATCTGCTGCTGTCCGGGCAGGGGCAGCTCCATATCGAGGTCACGGTCGCCAAGCTCAAGCGACGCTTCGGCGTCGAGGTCAACCTCAAGCTTCCCCGCATCCCGTATCGGGAGACGATCACCGCCGCGACGGAGGCACACGGCCGACACAAGAAACAGACGGGCGGCCATGGGCAGTTCGGTGACTGTAAGATCAAGGTCGCGCCCCTCGAGCGCGGGGCTGACTTCCAGTTCGTCGTCGAAATCTTCGGTGGCTCCATTCCCCGGCAGTTCATCCCGGCCGTGGAGAAGGGTATTCGGGAGGCGCGAGACCAGGGCGTCGTCGCCGGCTATCCGGTTGTCGATTTCCGCGTGACGCTGTACGACGGCTCGTTCCATCCGGTCGACTCGAACGAGCTGTCATTCAAGATGGCAGGTCGCCTCGCCTTCAGAGACGCGATGAGCCGAGCCAGACCGACGCTGCTCGAGCCTGTGATGAGCGTCGACGTCTACGCGCCCAACGAGTTCGCCGGAGACCTCATGGGTGAGCTCAACAGCCGACGCGGACGCATCGCCGGGATGGAAACGCGCGGAACCATGACCATCATCAAGGCGCAGGTGCCGATGGCCGAGATGCTGACCTACGAGCAGCAGCTCACATCGGCGACCGGCGGCCGCGGCACCTACCACATGGAGTACTCCCACTACGAGGAAGTACCCGCGCACATGGTCGGTAGGATCGTCGCGGCGACGAAGGTCGAGCGTGGGGAGACAGCCGACGAAGAGGCCTGACGTCGGCGAGGGCAGGAGCGTCGCCGCCGCTCAGGAAGGCTTCTTCCGAATCTAGCCGCCCCGCTTGCGGGCGCCGGACGCGGACTTCTTGGCCGGCTTGGCGGTTTCCTCTGTCGCCTCACCGTCATCGTCAGCCCGTTTGCCTCGGATACGCTTCGCCGCGGCCCTCAGACGTCCACCGACGCCCACCTGCTTCTTCGGCGGCGCCGTTTCCTCCGCCTCAGGCGTCGCGGGCTGGGCGTTCGGGTCGTACTCGCTGCCGACGAGCTCGAGTTGCGCGAGAGGGGCATCATCACCGCGCCTGTGGCCCAGACGCAAGATGCGAGTGTACCCGCCTGGCCGCTCGGCGAAGCGGGGGGCGAGCGTGTCGAACAGCTTACTGACGACCGCCTTGTCAGCGATGTCGCGCAGGATCAGACGCCTGGCATGCAGTGCCTTGACCTCTGAGCCGTCGGCCAGGCCCCGCTTGGCCACGGTGATGATTCGCTCGACGAACGGCCGGAGCTCCTTGGCCTTCGGGACCGTGGTCCGGATTCGCTCGTGCCGCAGCAACGCCTCTGCTTGATTCCTCAGCAGAGCAATCCGGTGCTCCGTGACCCGTCCCAGCTTGCGATGGGCAACTCGATGACGCATGTCGTAGTCCTCGTCCGGCCAGAGTCGGCAACGCCACCCCTGGAGCGCCGCCGCGGCGGCTAGAGCTGCTCCGGCTGAGCCTCGGCCGCCGGCTGATCCAGGCGCATGCCGAGACCGAGCCCCATGCTGGTGAGAATCTCCTTGATCTCGTTCAGCGATTTGCGACCGAAGTTCTTGGTCTTGAGCATGTCACCCTCGGTCTTCTGCACGAGCTCGCGAATCGTCTGGATGTTCGCGTTCTTGAGGCAGTTGTACGACCGGACGGACAATTCCAGCTCTTCGACGCTCTTGTCCAAGTTTTCGTTCAGGACGCTCTCGGGCTGCTCCGCCACGACCTCGGTGGGCTGGTCGGCGAACTCCTCGAGGTTGATGAAGATGCTCAGGTGATCGCGAAGCAACTTGGCGGCCAGGGACACCGAGTCCCGGGCCGTGATCGTGCCGTTGGTCCAGACGTCGATGGTCAGCTTCTCATAGTCGGTCGTCTGGCCCAGTCGGGCAGCCTCGACCAAGTAGTTGACCTTTTTGATCGGCGAGTGCACCGAGTCGACGGGAATCCAACCGATCGCGAGATCCTCATCGAAGTTCTTGTCGGCCGACACGTAGCCCCTGCCGCGGCGCACGCGCAGCTCCATGTCGAGCGTACCGCCTTCGGCCACCGTGGCCACGTGAGCATCGGGCTCGAGAATCTCCAGATCGGCGTCGATCTGGATGTCGCGAGCCTTGACCTCACCCGCCTTGTCGACGCGCAACACCAGCGATTTCGTGCGGTCAACGTGCATCTTGATCGGGATTTGCTTGAGGTTGAGAATGATGTCGGTCGCATCCTCGACCACGCCCGGGATCGGCGAGAACTCGTGCTGCACGCCCTCGATCTTGACGGCAGTCACGGCGGCTCCCTCGATGGACGACAGCAAGACTCGCCTGAGCGCATTGCCAACCGTCGTGCCGAAGCCGCGCTCGAACGGCTGCGCGTAGAAGCGACCGAATCGATCGGTCAACGTCTCGCTCTCAAACTCCAACCGCTTCGGTCGCTGCAAGCCTCTCCAAAGCATCGATTTCGTCCTTTCTTCGAACTCGGGTATTCCGGGATCCTCGCGGTGCGACGGGCATCATGCCCGCGCCGCGGCCGATGGATCGACTACTTCGAGTACAGCTCGACGATCAGCTGCTCCTGCACCGGCAGATTGATCTGCTCGCGCGTCGGCAGCGACACGACCCGCCCGGTCACGTCGGTCGGGTTGAACTCGACCCACGCCGGAACCCCGCGGCCCTTGACCTCTTCCAGGCCATGACTAATCGTGGCGTTCTTTCGGCTGGCTTCTCGGATGCTCACCACGTCCCCCTCGCGAAGCGAGTATGACGGGATATTGACTCGCCGGCCGTTCACCAGAAAATGACCATGCCGCACGAGTTGACGTGCCTGAGAGCGCGACGTGGCAAAGCCCACCCGATAGGCGACGTTGTCGAGTCGCCGCTCCAGCAACTGAAGCAGGGTCTCACCGGTGATCCCCCGCTGGCGGTCGGCCGTCTCGAAGTAACGACGGAACTGATTCTCGAGCACGCCATAGATCCGCTTGACCTTCTGCTTCTCGCGCAACTGGAGGCCGTAGCCGACCAGCTTGGGTTTCCGCCGCCGTGAGAGCTGACCTGGCGGCATGTTCCGCTTCTCGATGGCACACTTCTCGGAGTAGCATCGTTCGCCCTTCAGGAAGAGCTTCATCGCTTCGCGCCGGCACAACCGGCACACGGGCCCCACGTATCTCGCCATGCTTCGTCCTTCGTCTAATTCGCGTCCGTGTCGTCGTCCGGGGTCGCCGCCCGGCCGGCATCTCCAGTGCTCGACTGGCCCTAGACGCGCCGCCGCTTCGGTGGTCGGCAGCCGTTGTGCGGGATCGGCGTGATGTCCTGAATCGACTTGACGCTGATCCCCAGCATCTGGAGCGCCCGGATCGCCGACTCCCGACCAGAACCGGGCCCCTTCACCCTGACCTCGACCGACCGCACGCCGAATGTCTTGGCGGCGTTCCCGGCAGCCTGGGCCGCCTGGGTCGCCGCAAACGGCGTCCCCTTCCGTGACCCCTTGAATCCGATCCCCCCGGCACTGGACCAGGCGACCACATTCCCTTCCGTGTCGGTGATTGTGATGATCGTGTTGTTGAACGACGCCTGGATGTGCGCCACGCCGTGGTGCACGATCTTCTTCTCACCGCGCTTCTTGAACGTTTTCTTACGCCGTTTACCAGCCGGCTTCTTGCCGCCTGGCGCCTCTGGTGAGAGGCTGTCGGTTGCGTCGGATTTCGCCATGCCTTATCTCGTCTTCTTCTTGGCAACGGCGCCACGCCGCGGCCCTTTGCGCGTGCGCGCGTTCGTCTTCGTGCGCTGTCCCCGAAGCGGCAGACTGCGCCGGTGGCGCATGCCACGGTAGCTGCCGATCTCCATGAGGCGCTTGATGTTCATGGAGATCTCCTTTCGGAGATCGCCCTCCACGCGCCCCTCTTCTTCGATGACGCGACTGATCTTGCGGACGTCCTCATCGGCGAGATCCTGGACGCGAACATCAGGGCTCACATCAGCCATGGCGAGCAGATCGTTCGCCCGCTTCCGCCCGATGCCGAAGATATAGGTCAGTCCGATCTCGATGCGCTTGGTGCGTGGAAGATCCACGCCTGCGATACGTGCCATGGTGATTTGATCCCTGCGTCTCGACCCGAAGGTCGTTCCCGGCTATCCCTGCCTCTGCTTATGCTTAGGGTTGGTGCAAATGACGCGCACCACCCCGTGACGGCGGATGATCTTGCACTTCGAGCACATGCGCCGAACCGATGCTCTGACCTTCATTTCTCGTTTCCTTCCCGCCCGCCACACCTGAGACCCTCGAGAGGCCCGCCCACGATCACTCGACGCGCCGTGTGATGCGACCGCGCCCGCGATCGAACGGCGCCAACTCCACCTGCACGCGGTCGCCCTCGATCAGTCGAACGAAGTTCTTTCGCAGCCCCATCGCCGAATGCGCCAGCACCTGACGACGTGATTCGAGTTCCACCCGATACAACCCCTTCGGCAGCAACTCGACGACCACGCCCTCGATCTCGTCCGACTGGTCCACGCGGCGCTCTCGGCTCGACGTTCACGCGTCACGCGCAGCCGCGCCGTTCCCGGTCGCCTCCGCCCGGGCGTTTTCGGACGGGTCGGTCGATCGAGTCAAGACCCACGGACCATTGCTGGTCACGGCCACCGTATGCTCGAAGTGCGCCGCCAGGCTGCCATCGCGCGTGACGGCCGTCCAGCCATCCGCGAGCACCTTCACGGCCGCCTGCCCCATCGTGACCATCGGCTCGATCGCCAGGACCATCCCCTCGGCGAGCCGCGGTCCACGCCCCGGCGCCCCGTAGTTCGGAATCTGCGGCTCCTCGTGCAACGCCGTCCCTATTCCGTGACCCACGAACTCCCGGACGACCGAGAAGCCGCTCGCCTCGACATGCTGCTGTACGGCATGCCCCAGATCCGAGATGCGACGTCCGACGCGGACCTGCTCGATCGCACGCGCCAGCGACTCCTCGGTAACCCGGAGCAGGCGCTCGGCGGCGGGAGCAATTTGCCCCACGCCCACGGTCACTGCCGAATCACCATAGAATCCGTTCATCAGCACGCCCATGTCCAGCGAGATGATGTCGCCATCCTCGAGCGGCCGGTCGGACGGAATGCCGTGCACCACTTCCTGGTTCACCGAGGCGCACACGGTCGCCGGAAATCCCCGATACCCCTTGAACGCCGGTTCCGCGCCGGCCTCCCGAATCCTCGTCTCGGCCAACCCGTCGAGTTTCGCCGTCGTCACGCCAGGCGTCACCGTCGCCCGCAACTCGGCCAGAATGTCAGCCACGAGCCGGCTGGCCGCCTGCATCTGCTCGAGCTCTCCGGCCGACTTGCAGATGATCACGATGTTGAATCCGAGCCGCTCGCCGGCAGGCCAGTGCCGACCGTCACGCCCGTCGACTCGATCGCGGCGTGCAGGTCCGCCTCGACCCGCTCGATGGGCCATCGGCCGTCGACCGACCGAAAGGTCGGTCGCGCTCGGTAGTAATCCACAAGCGGTCGCGTGTCGCGCTGGTACACTGCGAAACGCTGCTTGATCACGCGCTCCTCGTCGTCGCTCCGCTGCACGAGCCGACCGCCGCAACGTGTGCAGACCGCCTGCGTCCCGGCGGCGCCGTCCGGCGTGGCGCCGCACTGGTCGCAGATGCGCCGGGCCAGCAACCGTCGCAGCAACTCATCTTCGTCCACCGCCAGCTCGAGGACGACCAGCGGATCCCGCCCCGCCATGAGCCCGTCCAGGGCCGTCGCCTGGGCGATCGTCCGGGGAAAGCCATCGAGCACGAAGCCGATCAGCGCGTCGGGGCGACCCAGCCGCTCACGCACGATGTTCACCATGAGCTCGTCGCTCACCAGCTCACCGGACGCCATGACCGCCTGCGCCTCCCGACCGAGTTCCGAGCCGCTCTGCACCGCCTCTCGCAAAATGTCACCTGTCGAGATCTGCGGAACGCCTTGCGCATGCGCGATGCGTTTGGCCTGCGTGCCCTTCCCGGCTCCGGGCGGACCCAGCAGAACGAAATTCAACGCCATGATTCGCGTGTCTCGTGCCCAACGGGACCGTCAGCCCCGTCGCCCTTTCATCCGTGTCTTCTTCATGAAGCCGTCGTAGTGCCGCATGATCAGCTGCGACTCCACCTGCTGCACGGTATCCATCGCCACACCGACGATGATGAGCAACGATGTGCCTCCGAAATAGAACGTGACGTTCATGCCTTCGGTCACGAAACGGGGCAGCAACGCATCCAGCCGCTCACCGATGAACGGAATGGGTGCCACCTTGAACCCGGTGATCAGGAACTCTGGCAAGATCGCCACCATGGCCAGGTAGATAGCGCCTGCCAGCGTGATCCGCGTCAAGATCGTATCGATGTACTCGGCCGTCCGCTTTCCCGGGCGAATTCCAGGAATGAAGCCACCGTACTTTCGCATGTTCTCCGCGACATCATCAGGATTGAAGATGATCGCCGTGTAGAAGTACGCGAAGAAGATGATGCCACCCACATAGAGCAGGTTGTACAGCGGCATCCCGTAGCTGATCTGGTCCACCAGGGCCTGCCCCCAACTCTCCGCCGGCAGCACCGCCGAGATGGTCGCCGGGAAGGCCAGGATGGACGACGCGAAGATGACCGGGATGACGCCGCCGGTGTTCACCTTCAGCGGAATGTGTGTGCTCGACCCACCGTACATCCGACGTCCCACGACGCGTTTCGCGTATTGAACCGTGACGCGTCGATGCCCCCGTTCGATGAAGACGATCGCCGCAATCACGACCACCATCAAGATCACGAGGAGCACCAGCCGGATCAGCCCCATCTGCCCGGTGCGCAGCTGGTCGAGCGTCGTGATCACCGCGCTTGGCAGGCCCACGACGATGCCGGCGAAAATGATCAGCGACATGCCGTTGCCGATACCACGCTCGGTGATCTGTTCGCCCAACCACATGATGAAGATCGTGCCGGTCGTCAGTGTCAGGACCGTCATCACCCTGAACGCCCATCCTGGTTCGTAGACGAGCGGCAGCCCACCGACGATGGCCGTCTGGCGCTCGAGAAAGAGCGAGATGCCGAGTGACTGGACGACGCTCAACAGAATCGTGCCGTATCGCGTGTACTGCGTGATCTTCCGTCGACCCAGATCGCCTTCCTTCGAGAGCCGTTCCAGGTACGGCCAGACGACGGTCAGCAACTGGAGAATGATCGACGCGCTGATGTACGGCATGATGCCCAACGCGAAGATTGTGACCTGCGACAGATTCCCACCCGAGAACATGTCATAGAGGCCGAACATCGTGTTGCGCGCCTGCTCCGCAAGAATCGCCAGGGCCTCGGTGTTGACCCCCGGTGTCGGAATGTGACTCCCGACACGGTAGACACCCAGGAGGGCGAGCGTGAACAGCGCCCGGTTCCTGAGATCCGAGATGGCGAAAAGGCTCTTGAGGCTCTCGATCATCAGATGGCCCTACGCGTCCGTCGCGTCCGTCGCGTCCGTCGCGTCCGTCGCCTCCGGGGCCGCAGAGACTGGGCTCGCCGGCTGTGCCAGCGTCTCGGCTCGTCCGCCAGCCGCGCCAATCTTCTCTGCCGCCTTCCCGCTGAACTTGTGCGCCTGAACCGTCAGGGCCTTGTCGATCTCGCCGCGCGCCAGGATCTTGACCAGCGAGCGACGACTGCGTACGAGCCCTGCCTTCCGCAGTAAATCGGCGGTCACGACCGTACCGGACTCGAACACTCGCGACAGGTCATCGAGATTCACCACCGCGTACTCGACCCGGAACGGATTGTGGAATCCGCGTTTGGGCACACGGCGGTGCAGCGGCATCTGACCGCCTTCGAACCCCCGCTTGCGTCGGAACCCGGACCGCGACTTGGCGCCTTTGTGCCCCCGGCCGGCCGTCTTGCCGTTGCCAGAGCCCTGGCCGCGCCCTACACGCTTCTTCTGGTGTTTGGCCCCCGCTGGGGGCTTCAAATTGCTCAGATCCATTGGTCAGCTCGATGTGCGCGCGACCCGTGCAGCCGGTCGCTCATCCCTTCGTGTCGTCACCCTCAACCGTGATCAGGTGCCGAACCTTGAAAATCATCCCCCGGATCGACGGGGTGTCCTTGAGCTCGACCGAGTGTCCGATCCGCCGCAGCCCCAGGCCGATCATGACCTTGGCCTGCGCCTTGTTATAGCCAATCGTGCTGCGGACTTGCGTGATCCGCACGGTACTGGGCGCCTGTGCCGCTGCTGACTTCTTCGCCATCGTGGTCGTCCGTCTCTCAGGCCGAGGGAAGTCCAAGATCCTCGAGTTCCTTGCCTCGGAGTCGGCAGAGCACCGCCGGATCCTTGAGCTCCATCAAGCCGACGAAAGTCGCGCGCACGACGTTGTGCGGATTGTCGCTGCCCAACGATTTGGTCACGATATTCTCGATCCCGGCTGACTCGACGACCGCACGCACGGCGCCGCCGGCAATGATCCCCGTGCCGTCAGGCGCCGGCTTCAGGAGCACACGCCCTGCGCCGAAACGCCCGACGATCGTGTGCGGCACAGTGCTGCCCTGCAACGGCACACGAATCAGCGACTTCTTCGCGGCCTCGATGCCCTTCTTGATCGCCGAGGGCACCTCCTTGGCCTTCCCGATGCCGAACCCGACGTGTCCGTGCCCGTCGCCCACGATGACCAGTGCGCTGAAGCTCAGGTTCTTGCCACCCTTGACAACCTTCGTCACCCGGTTGATCGACACGACCGTGTCGGTCAGCTCCAGCTGCCCCGGATCAATCTTGTCCCGTGTATCAATCATGATCTTGCCGTTCGTCTACGCGACCGGATTGGATCGCTCATATGCGACCGCTCCGGCGCCGCGCCCCTCTCGATCCGCACCGTCACGCCGATGCCGGATCGCCGTCTCGCGACTCAGAACTTCAGGCCCGCCTCACGCGCGGCGTCCGCGACGGCCCGCACGCGCCCGTGATACAGGAAGCCGCTGCGGTCGAAGACCGCCTCCGTAATGCCCTGCGCCTTCAGGCGCTCAGCGATCGCCTTGCCGATCGCCACCGCACCGCCCACGTTGTTGCCACGCGCCGCGTCGGTGAACCCCTCCCGCAGCGACGTCTCGACACTCGAGGCCGACGCGAGCGTGTGACCCGCCGAGTCGTCGATTGCCTGCACGTACACGTTCGTGAGGCTCCGAAACACTGCCAGTCGCGGCCGTACGGCTGTCCCGATCAGCCGCTTGCGCGCCCGCAGATGAATTCGACGACGACGGTCCTTCGTGGTCTTGATCTTCATGAGTCCAGCTTTCCGTCCGAGTCGGCTTCGACCGACGCCCGGTACTTACGCGCCGGTCTTGCCCACTTTCTTCTTCAGCGCCTCACCGGTGTACCGAATCCCCTTCTGCTTGTAGGGGTCGGGCTTTCGAAACGACCGAATATCGGCAGCGACCTGTCCGACCAGCTGGCGGTCGATGCCCCTCACCTCGATGTGCGTTTGCTTGTCGATCGCGATCTCGATTCCGGCCGGGATGTCGAACACGACCGGATGGGAGTAGCCGAGCGCGAACACGACCTGTCGATCCTTCACCTCGGCTCGATACCCGATGCCGACGATGTCCAGCTCCTTGCTGAACCCCTCGGTGACGCCGCGAACAGCATTGGCGACGAGGCTCCGGGCGAGACCGTGAAATTTGCCCAGCGCCCGGTCCTCTCGAGCCGGTCGGGCTACCAGCTGCCCCTCCTCCATCGCGAACGTGATCCCAGGCGGGACGCGCTGCGTCATCGAACCCTTCGGCCCTTTGACGTCGACGGCCTCATCGCCCACGGTCACCTCCACACCAGAGGGAATGGGGATCGGTTTCTTTCCTATGCGAGACATAACGTCAACTCTCGAAGCCGTCGGCGGGAACGCGGTCGGCGCCAGCCGCGGCTCGCTCGTGGTCTACCACACGTTACACAGCACTTCGCCGCCGACACCGGCCTTGACGGCTTCCTTACCCGTCATCACCCCGTGCGACGTCGTCAGGATGTTCGTGCCAAGCCCCGCCAAGACCGGGGGTACGCTGTCGTGTCCGATATACACGCGGCGTCCGGGCCGGCTGACCCGCTCGATGCCCGTGATCACACGCTCACCGCGAGGTCCGTATTTCAGAAACAGCCGGATGCGCTTCTCGGGCAGCGACCCGCGCGGCCGCGGCACCTCGATCTGAGCGACACTCTGGATGTAGCCTTCCTGCTCCAGAACACGGGCGATCTCGGCCTTCACTCGCGAGGCCGGAATATCCACCCGGGCGTGCCGAGCCGTGATTGCGTTCCGAACCCTCGCCAGCATGTCAGCAATCGGATCTGTCATAGTGCTTGAACCCTGTCATTCCAATCCGGTGGTCACCCGCTCCACACCGATCGTGGCGCGCGAGCTTACCAACTGCTCTTGGTGACGCCCGCGATGTCGCCCTCGAGCGCGAGCTTCCGGAAGCACAGGCGGCAGAGGGCGAACTTGCGCATGTACGCGCGCGGCCGGCCGCACAGCTGGCAGCGATTCCTCTTCCGGTTGCTGAACTTGAGGGGCTTGGACTCTCTGGCGATCTTGGCAGTTGTGGCCATGTCTTAGTTCGCCCGGAACGGCATGCCCAGCAATTGGAGCAGCCGACGGGCTTCCTCGTCTGTCTTGGCAGTGGTGACTACCGAAACATTCATGCCGCGTGTCGCCTCGACACGCATGTAATCGATCTCCGGAAAGATCAGCTGATCCCGCAGGCCCAGTGTGTAGTTGCCGCGGCCATCGAACCCCGTGGGCGAGATGCCCCGGAAGTCGCGCACGCGCGGCAGGGCCACCGAGATCAGGCGGTCCAGGAATTCGTACATCCGCTCTCCCCGCAGTGTGACGCTGCTGCCGATCGGCATGCCCTGTCGGAGCTTGAACTGCGCGATCGATTTCCTGGCTCGTCTGGTGACCGGACGCTGCCCCGCCACGCGTGCCAGTTCGTCGGCGGCCGACTCGATCAGCTTGACGTTCTGGGTCGCCTCACCGAGGCCCATGTTGACAACCACCTTACTGAGCTTGGGGATCGCCATCACGTTGCCGTAGCCGAACTCCTTCCGCAGGGCCGGCACGACGTCCGTCTGATACCGCTCTCGAAGCCGGGTCATCGGTCCACTACTCCCTCACACTTACGGCAGATACGCACTTTGCGACCATCCTCGAGGAGGCGCCGCCCGACACGCGCCGGTGACCCGCACTCCGGACAAACCAGCTGCACGTTCGAGGCATGCAGTGACGCCTCGCGCTCGACCACTCCGCCCTTGATGTTCTGGCCCGGATTCGGCTTCGTGTGGCGCTTGATAAAATTCACACCTTCGACCACGAGGCGGTTCTTCGCGGGAATGACCTTCAGGACACGCCCTCGCTTGCCGCGGTCCTTGCCAGCGAGAACGACGACATTGTCGTTGCGTCGAATGGGTGTCTGTAGCTGAGACATGGCTCTTCTTCCGTGGCTCCCGGCGTCACGAACGCCGGCGGGCGTCGCGTAACTCGCTCACAGTACCTCTGGGGCGAGCGAGACGATCTTCATGAACCGACGCTCCCGCAACTCACGCGCCACCGGCCCGAACACGCGGGTGCCGATCGGCTCGGATTGATCGTTGACGAGCACCGCGGCATTTCGGTCGAACCGGATGTAGCTGCCGTCCTTGCGGCGATGCTCCTTGCTCGTTCGAACGATGACGGCCTTCACGACCTGCCCCTTCTTCACCGCGGAGTTGGGCGTCGCCTCCTTCACCGAGGCCGTCACGATGTCACCGAGCCGCGCATACCGGCCGGTCGCGCCACCCAGCGGGTTGATCACCGCCAGCTTTCGGGCGCCCGAGTTGTCGGCGACGTCGAGGACCGTTTGCATTTGAATCATGATGATTCTCCTTGCGGACGTCGGGGCCTTCGTTCGCCTCGTTCGTCGTCCGACCCGGTGGCGCTACCGGCCTCGCTCCAGGACGCGGGTCATGACCCAGCGCTTGCGACGGCTGTGTGGGCGCCCCTCGACGATCGCCACGCGGTCGCCGACCTTCGCGTCGTCCAGCTCATCGTGTGCCATGAAACGCGTGGTACGCCGCAGCGTCTTCCCGTACAGCTTGTGGCGGATCGGCCGAACCACCGCCACCACGATGCTCTTCCGCATCTTGTCACTGACCACGAGGCCTTCGACTTCCTTCTTGACTGCCATACGTCACTCTCGCCAGTTCGCGTGATTCTCGCCGATCAGGACGTGGCCTGAGCCTCGCCGCGCTTCTCCTGCAACAGGGTCTGGATGCGCGCGATGTCGCGTCGCACCCCGTGGATCTTCGCGCCCGAACTCTCCTGGCCCATCGACTGCTGGATCCGCAACCGGAACACCTGGTCCTCGAGCTCCGTCAGCCGCCGTCGAAGATCGTCGGCACCAAGTTCTCGGAGATCGGCAATCTTCGCCATCAGACCCTCTCCTGAGCGAACCGGGTCGCGAACTTCGTCTTGATTGGGAGCTTGGCGGAGGCAAGGCGCATCGCCTCGCGGGCCGTGACCTCATCGACCCCCTGCATCTCGAACAGCACCTTGCCAGGTCGCACGACGCAGACCCACTGCTCCGGCGCTCCCTTGCCCTTACCCATCCGGACTTCCTGCGGCTTCTTCGTGATCGGCTTGTCCGGAAACACGCGGATCCAGATCTTGCCACCGCGTTTCGTGAAGCGCGTCATCGCCACGCGCGCCGCCTCGATCTGGCGGTCTGTCAGCCAGCACGGCTCGAGCGCCTTCAGGCCGAAGTCACCGAACGACACGTCGGATCCACGCCAAGCCTTCCCGGCCATTCGGCCGCGCTGCTGCTTGCGATACTTGACCTTCTTCGGCATCAACATGACAGTGGTTCCTCGACGAGCCTACATCCGGCCGGCACGACGCGGGCCGCGGAAGTCCTCTTCGCGACCGATCTTCGGAGTCAGCCGCTCGCCCTTGTACAGCCAGACCTTGACGCCGATCTGACCGTAGGTCGTGTTGGCCTCGGCGAAGCCGTAGTCGATGTCCGCCCGCAGGGTCTGCAGCGGCAATTGGCCGTGCAGGTACCATTCAGACCGAGCGATTTCGGCGCCGTTCAGCCGCCCTGCCACGCGCACTTTGATACCTCGCGCGCCGAACCTCAATGCCGACTCGACCGCCTTCCGCATGGCGCGTCGAAAGGCCACGCGCTTCTCGAGCTGGAGTGCGACGGACTCGCCGATGAGCTGCGCGTCGAGCTCGGGCTTCTGGACTTCCTGAATGTTGATGAAGACCTCACGGGTGGTGCGCTTCTGGACCTCGGTCTTCAACTTGTCGACCTCGGTACCCTTCCGCCCGATGATGATGCCCGGACGCGACGTAAAAATGTCGATCTTGAGCTTGTTCGCCGCACGCTCGATCTCGATCTTCGACACGCCCGCATGGGCAAACCGCTTCTTGAGATCCCGCTTCAGGGCCAGATCCTCATGCAGCAGCTTGGCGTAGTCGCGGTCGGCGTACCACCGCGAGCGCCAGGTCTTGTTGAATCCCAGCCGGAATCCGTACGGGTGAACCTTCTGGCCCACGGTCGCTCCTTCGCGTCGAAATTAGGACTTCTTGGTCGGCGCCGTCTTGCGAGCCGACCTCTTCTTTGGTGCCGCCGCGCCCGACCCACTGGCCTTGGCCGCCGTCGTGCGCTTCGCAGTTTTTCGCTTCGCAGTTTTTCGCTTCACAGTTTTTCGCTTCGTCGCCGTTTTGCGCGTGGCCGTCTTCGGGCTCGACTTGCGAGCCGCCTCGTCACCCGCCGACGGCGACGTGGCAGGCTCGCTGGAAACGAGCTCGCGCCTCGGCAACTCGGACACCCGGACCGTCAAGTGCGTCGTACGCTTCAGGATCCGGAACGCCCGTCCCATCGGAGCCGGCCGGACGCGCTTGAGCGACGGTCCCTGATTGGCGTAGCAGGCCGAGACGATCAGTCGGTCCACGTCGCCGCCGAAACCTTCCTTGTGCTGCGCGTTCGCCACAGCCGACCGTAAGACCTTCTCGATATCGTGTGCGACCACCTTGCGGGTGAACTGCAGCGTCGCGAACGCTTCGTCGACGCTGCGCCCACGAATCAGGTCCATCACCAGCCCGGCCTTCTGGGCCGACGAGCGGATGTACTTCGCCGTGGCATGTGCTTCGATCATGACTAGCGCCTCGGCGAGGCCGCCTTCTCGCTCTTCGACGTGTGTCCCCGGAATAGGCGCGTCGGCGCGAACTCGCCCAACTTGTGCCCGACCATGTTCTCAGTGATGTACACCGGGATGAATTTCCTCCCGTTGTGCAACGCGATCGTGTGGCCCACCATCTCGGGCACGACCGTCGAGCGACGCGACCAGCTCTTCATGACTTTCTTGTCGCCGCCGCGGTTCATGATTTCCACCTTCTCGAGGAGCGACAGCTCAACGAAAGGGCCCTTCTTGACTGATCGGCTCATGGCTTTGCTTTCACGGTCGCCTCATTCGTCCGTGGTCCGTTGGTTCGTTGGTCCGTTGCATCCGTCGATCATCACTTGCGTCGGCGCCGCCGCTGGACGATGAATCGATCGGACGGCTTGCGGCCTCGGGTCTTGTAGCCCTTGGTCGGCATACCCCAGGGCGACACCGGATGGCGTCCGCCGGCCGCCTTGCCCTCACCGCCGCCCAGCGGATGATCGACTGGATTCATCGCCACGCCGCGTACGTGCGGGCGTCGTCCCTTCCATCGAGATCGGCCGGCCTTGCCGCCGGACACGTTCTCGTGGTCGACGTTGCCCACCTGACCGATTGTGGCGAGACACTCCAGGTTAATCCGACGCACTTCGCCCGACGGCATCTTCAGCGAAGCGTAGCTGCCTTCCTTGGCCACCAACTGCACCGAGGAACCGGCGCTCCGGGCAATCTGTCCGCCTTTGCCAGGCCGGATCTCGAGGTTGTGCACGAGCGTCCCCAACGGAATACTTTTCAGCGGAAGCGCGTTGCCCGGCAGGATATCGACCGACGGTCCGGAGATGATGGTGTCACCCACCTTCATGCCGGCGGGCTGCAGGATATACCGCTTCTCGCCGTCGGCGTAGGTCACCAGCGCGATCCGAGACGATCGGTTCGGGTCGTACTCGATCGTCGATATCTTCGCCGGAATGCCGTGCTTGTTCCGCTTGAAATCAATCACGCGATACGCGCGCTTGTGGCCGCCCCCCCGCCACCACACGGTGATCTCACCCTTGTTGTTGCGTCCGCCCGATTTCTTGAGCGGCCGAGTCAAGGGCTTGTACGGCGTGGTCGAGGTGATCTCCTCGAACCCGGCAACGGTCTGAAACCGTCGGCCCGGCGATGTCGGCTTATGCTTGCGAATAGACATCGGAAATCTCTAGGCCCCTTCCATGAACTCCGGCATACGTTCGCCGTCGCGTAATCGCACGTAGGCCTTCTTCCAGTCGGATCGCTGACCGGAGAACCGTCCCTGGCGCTTGATCTTGCCGTGCGTGATCGACGTTCGGACGCGCGCTACCTTCGAACCGAGCAGCAGCTCGATCGCCCGTTTGACCTCGACCTTGGTCGCGCCCATCGCGACCTCGAAGACGAGTGTCCGACCGTCTTCGCGAAGGACCGTCGTCTTTTCCGTGATGAGCGGACGACGAATCACGTCGGTGAGCTTCATGACTGCTGCCTCGTCCTGACTGATTACTCGGCTGACGCGGTCGTACCGCCCAGCACCTGCTGCAGACGTTCGAAGGCCGCCTGCGTCACCAGGAGCCGACGGGCACCGATCACATCGCGGGCGGTCAGGTGCCCGCTGGGCACCAGCCTGACGTCGGGCAAATTGCGCGCGGACCGCACCACCGATACCTCTGGCTTCACATCAACGACCAACGTGCGCCCGCTCGTCTCGAATCGCTCGAGCAACTCGGCCATCGCCTTGGTCTTCGCCTCTTCGAGCGTGAGCTGATCCAGCAGCGTGACGGCCCCTTCCTTGACCTTCTGGGCGATCGCCGCGCGTAGCCCGCCGCGCTCCATCTTGCGGGGGAGTCGGTAGTCGTAGCTGCGCGGCTTGGGTCCGAACACGGTGCCGCCCGACCGCCACAGTGGGGTGCGGATCGTGCCAACGCGGGCGCGGCCGGTGCCCTTCTGACGCCACGGCTTCTTGTTCGCGCCTCGGACCTCACCGCGTGTCTTGGTCGAGGCCGTCCCGCGTCGCTCCGCCGCGTTCTGATGCACGACGGATTCCCAGATCAGCCCGGTGTTCACACGGCCGAATACCGCCTCGCTCACTTCGAGCGACCCGACCTTCTCGTTCTGCACGTTCACGACATCGAGCGTCATCATCTTGATCCCCGGGTCTCGACCCATGGGCCCCGGCTAGCGACCGCCCTTTTTCACCGGCTCCGCGGTCTGCTTCCGCTCCGGCTTGGCCGCCACGGCCTTGCGGACGACCAGATACCCTCCCGGTGCGCCCGGTACCGCCCCATTCACGATCAGCAAATGGTTCTCCGGATCCACGCGAATGACGCGCAGATTCCGCACCGTCACCCGATCGCCGCCCATCCGCCCCGGGCCTCGCATCCCCTTGATCACGCGCGACGGATACGAGGACGCCCCGATCGAGCCCGGCGCCCGGTGGAACATCGATCCGTGCGAGGCGGCGCCGCCCGAGAAATTGTGGCGCTTCATGACGCCTTGAAAGCCCTTGCCCCGGCTCACCCCGATCACGTCCACCTGGTCGCCATCGGCAAACAGCGTCACGAGGATCTGATCGCCCACGAGAGGGGGCTCCTCGCCCTCGACCAGGCCTACCTCGCGCCGCATCCGAGTGGGCGGCACCTTCGCCTTGGCGTAGTGACCGACCAACGGCTTGTTCACCTTGGCGGGGCGCTCCTCGACGAGCCCGAGCTGTACCGCATCGTAGCCGTCGACCGCCACGCTCTTGGCCTGCACGACCACGCACGGACCGACCTTGAGGACGGTGGCTGGCCGAACCGTTCCGTCCGGCTCGAACAACTGCGTCATGCCGACCTTCTTGCCGATGATGCCTGTCACCATGTCGTCAACCCGGTGGTTGGTGATTCGTGGTTGGTGGCAATGCCCGGTCACCAATCACGACGCACCGATCCCGTCAGTGTTCCTTCCCGAACGCCTTGATCTCGACATCGACGCCCGCTGGCAGGTCGAGCTTCATCAGCGCATCGACCGTCTGTGGCGTCGGCTCGAAGATATCGATCAGCCGCTTGTGGGTCCGGATCTCGAACTGCTCGCGCGACTTCTTGTCGACGTGCGGCGAGCGCAACACCGTCCACTTGTTCTTCTCGGTGGGCAGCGGAATGGGGCCCGCCAGACGGGCCCCCGTTCGCCGCGCCGTGTCGACGATCTCACTCGTCGACTGGTCGAGCACTCGGTGGTCGTACGCCTTGAGCCGGATGCGAATCTTGTCGCTGAACGTGGCCATGCGTGTTCTCTCTGGGTTCTGGGTTCTGGGTTCTGGGTTCTGGGCTCGATCGCTGGTCCCTGATCCCCGATCCCTGGTCCCCGGTCTATTCCACAATCTCCGTGATGGTGCCGGCGCCCACCGTCCGGCCACCTTCGCGGATCGCAAACCGCAAGCCCTTTTCCAGGGCCACCGGCGTGATCAGCTCCACCGTCATATTCACGTTGTCGCCCGGCATCACCATCTCCACGCCCTCCGGCAGCGTCGAGACCCCCGTCACGTCCGTCGTCCGCAGATAAAACTGCGGCCGATACCCGTTGAAAAAGGGCGTGTGCCGCCCGCCTTCGTCCTTCGTCAGCACGTACACTTCGCCCTTGAACTTCGTGTGCGGCGTGATCGACCCCGGCTTCGCCAGCACCTGCCCCCGCTCCACGTCGTCCTTCTCCAGCCCCCGCAGCAGCACCCCGATGTTGTCCCCCGCCTGCCCCTGGTCGAGCAGCTTCTTGAACATCTCCACCCCGGTGACCACCTTCTTCTGCGTCTCGGCGTAGCCCACAATCTCGATCTCTTCCCCGACCTTCACTACGCCCCGATCCACCCGGCCCGTCACCACCGTCCCGCGGCCTGAGATCGAGAACACGTCCTCGATCGGCATCAGAAACGGCTTGTCAATCTCCCGCTCCGGCATCGGGATATACGCGTCCACCGCCTCGGTCAGCTCCAGAATCTTCGGCGTCCACGCCGCGTCCCCCTCCAGCGCCTTCAGCGCCGACCCCTGCACCACCGGCAGGTCGTCGCCCGGGAACCCGTAGCTCGACAGCAACTCCCGCACTTCCAGCTCCACCAACTCCAGCAGTTCCGGGTCGTCGACCGCATCCACCTTATTCAGGAACACCACCAGAAACGGCACCCCCACCTGCCGCGCCAGCAGAATGTGCTCCCGCGTCTGCGGCATCGGCCCGTCCGTCGCCGCCACCACCAGAATCGCCCCGTCCATCTGCGCCGCGCCCGTGATCATGTTCTTCACGTAGTCGGCGTGCCCCGGACAGTCCACGTGCGCATAGTGCCGGTTGGCTGTCTCATACTCCACGTGCGCCGTCGCGATCGTGATCCCCCGCTCCCGCTCTTCCGGCGCGTTGTCGATCGAGTCGAACGACCGGAACGACACCTTGTCGCTCGCCTCCGCCAGCACCTTCGTGATCGCGGCCGTCAGCGTCGTCTTCCCGTGGTCAATGTGCCCAATCGTGCCCACGTTCACGTGCGGTTTCGACCGATCGAATTTTTCCTTCGCCATGGCTGTCCTTGAATAGCTGAGAGTTAAAGGGGTGAAGTCGTTACCTTCCCTGAATCCGGGCCACGAGCTCCTCACTCACCTGCTGGGGCACCTGCTCGTAGCGCTCGAAGTGCATCGAAAAGGTGGCTCGCCCTTGGGTTCGCGAGCGGAGGTCGGTCGCGTACCCGAACATCTCCGATAGCGGCACGCGGGCGAGGACGATGCGTGTGCCGCCGCGTGTGTCCATCGACTGGATCTTCCCTCGACGGCCATTGATGTCACCCATGACGTCGCCCATGTACTCCTCGGGGACGACGACCTCGACACTCATCACTGGCTCGAGGAGCACGGGCCGCGCGTGCTTTGCGGCATCCTTGAACGCCATCGAGCCTGCGATCTTGAAGGCCACTTCGGAGGAATCGACCTGGTGGAACGACCCATCGTAAAGCGTCACGCCAATGTCATCGATCGGGTAGCCGGCCAGAACACCGTTTGTCATGGCCTCGCGGATGCCCTCCTCGATTGGCTTGATGAACTCCCTCGGAATGGAGCCTCCGACGATGGCGTTCTGGAACTCGAACCCCTCGCCTGGCTCGCGCGGCACGAGCCGGATCTTGGCGTGGCCGAACTGGCCACGCCCTCCCGTCTGGCGCACGTAGCGGCCCTCGCCCTCAGCGGGCTCGGTGAGCGTCTCCTTGTAGGCGACCTGCGGGCGGCCCACGCTCGCCGCGACACTGAACTCTCGCTGCAGTCGGTCGACGATGATCTCGAGGTGCAGCTCACCCATGCCAGCGATCACGACCTGTCCCGTGTCGGTGTCGGTCCGAACCCGGAACGTCGGGTCCTCCGACATGAGCTTGCCGAGGCCGTGGCCCAGCTTCTCCTGATCGGCCTTCGTGCGGGGCTCGATCGCCAGGGAGATCACCGGCTCCGGGAACTCCATCGACTCGAGGAGCACCGGGTGCTCCTCGTCGCAGATCGTGTCGCCGGTCCCCACGCTGCGCAGCCCAACGACGGCCGCGATGTCACCAGCGTAGACCTCCTTGATCTCCTCACGCTTGTTAGCGTGCATCTTCAAGAGGCGCCCGATCCGCTCGGTCTTCCCACGCCCCGACGAGAGCACGGACTTGCCGGTGGCGAGCACGCCCGAGTACACCCGGACGAACGTCAACTGACCGACGTAAGGGTCGGTCATGATCTTGAAGGCCAGGGCGGAGAACGGCGCGTCGTCGGCCGCGGGTCGCTCGATCTGCGTCTCCTCGGCCGCCGTCGGGTCGGTGCCAACGATGGCGGGGACATCGATCGGGGCCGGCAGATAGTCGACCACCGCGTCGAGCAGGGGCTGGACCCCCTTGTTCTTGAACGCTGATCCGCAGACGACCGGGACGAAGGGGACCTTCTCATTTCGGACCGACTCGATCGTTCGTCGCCGGATGGTCTCCTTGATCTCGTCCTCGCCGATCTCCTCGCCGCCCAGGTATTTCTCGAGGACCTGGTCGTTGGCCTCGCTCACCTTCTCGATCAGCTTCTCGCGGTACACCCTCGCCTCTGCCTGGTAGGCCTCAGGAATCTCCTCGATCACGCTGTCGGCGCCCAGCGTCTCGTCAAGGTACCGAATCGCCTTCATGGCCACGAGGTCGATGACGCCCTCGAACTTATCCTCGCTGCCCATCGGCAACTGGAGCGCGACTGGGTTTCCCTGAAGCTTGGACGCGATCTGGTCCAGCGTCCGAGTGAAGTCGGCGCCGATGCGGTCCATCTTGTTGACGAAACAAATGCGCGGCACTCGGTATTTGTCGGCCTGACGCCACACCGTTTCCGACTGGGGCTCGACGCCGGCCACGGCATCGAACACCGCGACCGCTCCGTCCAAGACGCGCAACGAACGCTCGACTTCGGCGGTGAAATCGACGTGCCCGGGAGTGTCGATGATGTTGATCCGATTGTCGTTCCAGAAGCACGTCGTGGCGGCCGACGTGATCGTGATCCCGCGCTCTTGCTCCTGCTCCATCCAGTCCATCACCGCGGTGCCATCATGCACCTCGCCGAGCTTGTACGTAATCCCCGTGTAGTAGAGGACTCGCTCGGTGGTGGTCGTCTTACCAGCATCGATGTGGGCCATGATGCCGATGTTCCGGATGCGACCCAGGGGGACTTGCCGAGGCATGATGTCAACCGCCGCGCGCTACCACCGGTAGTGAGCGAACGCCTTGTTGGCTTCGGCCATCCGGTGTGTGTCTTCCCGCTTCTTCACGGCGCCGCCACGCATATTGGATGCGTCCAGCAACTCGTTGGCGAGCCGCTCCCGCATCGTCTTGCCATCGCTTCGGGCTCGCGCGTAGCCGACTATCCAGCGGATGCTCAGCGACAGGCGGCGGCTTTGATTTACCTCGATCGGCACCTGATAGTTCGAACCGCCGACCCGGCGCGACTTCACTTCGAGGGCCGGCTTGGCATTGTCGACCGCCTTCTTGAAGACGGGCAGCGGGTCGTCGCCCGTACGCTCCTTGATGATGTCGAAGCTGCCGTACAGGATGTTTTCCGCCGTGCTTCGCTTGCCATCACGCATCACCGTACTGATGAACCGCGTCACCAGCGCGCTGTTGTACAGCGGATCGAGGGGAACTTCGCGCTTGGGAACGTCTCGTCTGCGTGGCATCTCGTTGTATTCCTGCTACGCCTTGGGGCGCTTCGCGCCGTATTTGGATCGCGCCTGCTTCCGCCCCTGGACGCCCACCGCGTCGAGCGTGCCTCGCACGACGTGATACCGAACGCCCGGCAAGTCCTTGACGCGGCCCCCGCGGATCAGCACCAGCGAGTGCTCCTGCAGGTTGTGACCGACGCCCGGAATGTACGTGGTTACTTCGATCCCGTTCGTCAGCCGGACACGCGCGACCTTGCGCAGGGCGGAATTCGGCTTCTTCGGTGTCTGAGTGAACACGCGCACGCAGACGCCCCGCTTCTGGGGACTGTCCTGAAGCGCGGGGCTCTTCGTCTTGCTCAGCATCCGCTTCCGGCCTTTTCGAACCAGCTGGCTGATGGTCGGCACGATTACCTCTCGAACTCGCGATCCAGAGTCCACAGGGATCGACAGCCCACTGAACGGGTCGCCTCCCGGCGGTGCTCGGCCACATCGTCATCTTGGCCGACGGCCGCCCCAACGGGGACACGCCCGGTTCAACGGTGTGCCAGCGGCCTAAAAGCCCTCCCACGGCGGGCGGCTTGGCGCCTCCGGCGGCTACCCTAAATATGTGTCGTCGTGTGGCGGGTCCCGATTCGCACGAAACAGGCCCGCCGAAGGACGATGGACAGGACGAATCCGGTCCCCTTCGGACGGCCCGGAGCCAGATAGGGTGTCCTGGCTCCGGTAAAACCTAACGAAACTATCACAGTCCCGAGCTGGGACGCAAGAGGGTGGGTCTGTCGAGGCAGTTAATCCGAGAATCCTAGGGTTTCGGATTGACCAAGGGTTTCGGACTGACCATGGGTTTCGGACTGACCATGGGTTTCGGACTGACCAGGGGTTTCGGACTGACCAGCGGACAGCCGCGTCAGTAAGCTTCTTCGGGGAACACGGCGCCCGAGGCGTCTGGCGGCGCACAGCAGGTCGGATTGTCCCGTGCCGTTCGAAGAGCGCCACTGCTTTCGGCCACCAGGAAAAGCCCGTTCCCCTCGTCCGGCTCCTTGGTGGAGGTCGGCAGGTCGAACTCGTCGTTCAAGATCTCCATCGGTGCCCCATGAGTCAGGTCAACGCTGGCTGACGGCGGCTCGGCCCGCCGTTCCAGCCACTCATTCGACAGTATCGACCAAGCGACCTCTGGACTGGAGCGCCGCCCGTTCCCGATAGGCGCCACGACCCCTTCCCTGACCGCCCCGAGCCGCAGCAGCGCGGCCTGGCCGGCCAAGTTGTCCACCGCCACTCGTGTCTCTACCCGACGAGCGCCGAGGCTGTCAACACAATAATCGAGAACCGCGGCCGTCCAGAGCCCGAATAAGGGCGATCCCCAGAAGGGAAAACCCCATCCTGCCTCGAAACCGACCGTCTCGCCACCATCACCCATCGCCCAGAGATGGTAGACGCCCAGCAGACGGTCGCTCCAGGTGGGAACCACGGCGAAACCGCAGCGTCGCCCCGCCAGCCGGTCGCGATGAAGCCACTCGATGAATTCTTCGGCAGACTGGAGCGTCACCCGACCGCGACGCCCGACATGCCGCTTGACCATCGCCGGGCAGGTGGCCAGCAGCGCCGGTCCATCTGCCATGTCGACCTCCCGGATTCTGGCGCCGGGCACCTTGATCTGTCGTACCCAGTCGACACTCAGCGTCTTGCCTTTCATCGCGTCCCCCATCCGGCCGTATTGACCAAGTTCCCGAAGAGCAAACTCCCGACCAGAACCCAGAAAATAGACGTAAATACATTAAATTCATATAGTTACATCAACATCGAAATTTCATTTTCGATGTCCTTCGGCAGTCGGCGTGTCTAGTTTCGAGACACGAGCCGCCAAGAGCGTCACCGTCTTCAACACCGTCCGTTGACAGAAGCGGCCTACCGGAGGCACAGTCGGCGGCAGGTGCCAGCGATCGTGACAACTCAGGGCGTCTTCGGGTGGCTGGTGCTGATCTACGTGACCGGATTCGTGCTGGCGGTTGCAGCCGAGGATGATCCGTTGCCGGTTCGGTTCGTGGTGGCCGCGCTATGGCCGCTCGCGCTCGCCGTCCTCGTCGCCGTGCTCGCGCTCGCCGCCGCCGCCGCCCTGGTAACGTGGCCGGCAGGACTGCTCGTCACGGCGGCGGTCCTGGCCGCCGCCAGCCTGTGGCTGATGGCGCTCTGAGCGACTGGCCGCTACGCGCTGGACGACCCTCGTCATCCTCACAATTGGAGCTCTCTCATGAGAACACTGCGGCATTCGTCGGCGCTCGCACTCGGTGTTGCGATTCTTGGCCTGCTGGCCCTGCCGCACGCGTCGCTCGACGCGCAGCCTTCATCCGAGGCGGAGGGCGTCGTCGTCGACCCAGCGCTGCTCGATGGGCTCGAGTTTCGCTCCCTCGGCTTCAGCCGTGGTGGCCGATCGACGGCGGCCGCCGGGGTGCCAAGCCAGCCACTCGTTTATTACTTCGGGGCCACGGGCGGCGGCGTCTGGAAAACGTCCGATGCCGGGGTTCGCTGGAATAACGTGTCCGACGGCTTCTTCGAGGCTGGGTCAATCGGAGCCATCGCCGTTGCGGACTCCGACCCCAACGTCGTCTACGTCGGAACGGGTTCGGCCTGTCCCAGGGGGAACATCTCGCCCGGCGTCGGGATGTATCGGTCGACGAACGCAGGCAAGACGTGGACGCACATCGGGCTGCGTGGCTCGAGCCAGATCGGTCGACTCCGGGTACACCCGACCGACCACAACCTGGTGTACGCGGCTGTGCTCGGCAACCTGTTCGGCGCGAGCCCGGAGCGCGGGGTCTTTCGATCGAAGGACGGCGGAGCCACGTGGGAGAAGGTGCTGTTCATCAGCGACACCACCGGGGTCGTCGACCTCGCCATGGACCCGAGGAACCCGAGAGTCCTGTACGCAGGCGCCTGGGCCGTGAAGCGCTCTCCATGGTCGATCGATTCGGGCAGCATGGACGGCGGGATCTACCGGAGCATCGACGGGGGCGACACCTGGGCCCGGCTGGCTGGCGGCCTGCCGAACGACGTCATGCTCGGAAAGACGGGCGTCGCGGTCTCGCCAGCCAACCCCGAGCGGGTCTGGGCACTCATCGAGGCCGCGGATGACATGGGCGGCGTGTACCGCTCCGACGACGGCGGCGAGACATGGCGACGGATCAACGACCAGCGGATGCTGCAGCAGAGAGCCTGGTACTACACGCACATCTACGCCGATCCGCTGAACGCGAACACCGTGTACGCCCTCAATACCGGATTTTACAAGTCGACCGATGGCGGTCGCACGTTCGAGCGCATCGCCGTCCCGCATGGCGACAACCACGACCTGTGGATCAATCCCACCAACGCGAGCGCCATGATCAATGCCAATGACGGTGGTGTGAACGTGTCTTTTACCGGTGGTTCGTCCTGGAGCACCCAGATGAATCAGCCGACGGCGGAGTTCTATCGAGTCTCGGTCGACACCCGGTTTCCATACCGTGTTTACGGGGCGCAGCAGGACAACAGCACGGTGTCGGTCTCGAGCGTGGCCTCGGGCGGTCGGGGCGGGATCAGTTTCTATTCGGTCGGTGGTGGCGAGAGCGGCCACATCGCCGTGGATCCACGCGACCCCAACGTCGTGTACGCAGGTAGCTACGGCGGCAGCATCACGCGGATGGACACCGATTCTCGCTTGAGCACACGGATCCGGGCCTATCCCGACGCGCAGACGGGTCAGCGCGCCGCCGACATGAAGTACCGGTTTCAGTGGAACGCGCCCATTCGCATCTCGCCGCACGATGCGGACGTTGTCTACCACACGTCGCAGGTCGTTCACCGCACGCGCGACGGCGGCCACAGCTGGGAAGTCATCAGCCCGGACCTGAGTCGAAACAACCCGGACAGACAAGACTACTCAGGCGGCCAAGGCATCACGCGCGACAACACTGGAGTGGAGGTCTACGGCACGATCTTCGCGTTCGAGGAGTCGCTCCAGACGCCCGGGCTCCTGTGGGCAGGCACCGACGATGGCCGCGTGCACATCTCGCGGGACGACGGCGCCAACTGGACGGAAATCACACCGAGCGGCATGCCGGAAGGCGTGGTCAACTCGATCGATCTCTCTGCCCATGACCCGGGACGAGCGCATATCGCCGTCTACCGCTACCGACAGGGCGACTCCGCACCGTACATTTACCAAACCAGCAACTACGGGACGTCGTGGACGCGCTTGACCGACGGCACCAACGGGATTCCCGAGAAGCATTTCGTACGCGTCGTTCGCGAGGATCCCGATCGTCGCGGTCTGCTGTACGCCGGCTCGGAGTTTGGACTCTACGTGTCGTTCGATGACGGAGCGCACTGGCAGTCGCTGCAACTGAACCTGCCGATCACGCCGGTCACCGATCTCCTGGCACACGACGGCGACTTGCTGGTCGCGACTCAAGGACGAGCCTTCTGGGTGCTCGACAACCTGGCCGTCCTCCAGGAGGTCGATGGACGTACGCGTGCCGACCGCGCGCAACTTTTTACGCCCGAAGACGCGTATCGCTCCGGACATCTTCCTGTCGCCATCTCCTACTACCTCGCCGCGGAACAGGAGGAGGTCTCGATCGAGATCCTCGACTCGACCGGTGGAGTGATCGCCCGGCACTCGGGCGCGGCGGAGGGAGAGGGGGCGACGGATTCAGGCTCCGGTGGCTCCGGTGGCTCCGGCGAGCCGGTCGTCCCGACGACGAAGGGCCTCAACACCTTCGAATGGAACGCCAGGCACGACAGGCTCTTCGAGATTCCGCGCGGAATCGTCATGTGGGGTGGGAACTCGACCGCGCCCAAGGTCGTTCCTGGCTCGTACCAGGCTCGTGTCACGGCCGGGGACTGGAGCCAGACGGCCCCGCTGACGGTCAATGGCGATCCCCGGCTCGACACGACTCAGGCTGACTACGGTGCGCAACTGGCGCTGGCGCGTCGAGTCGGCTCACGGGTCAAGGAACTCTACGACCATCTGGGCAGACTCCGCGACGTGAAGTCGCAGGCGACCGACATCGGCGACCGGCTGAGCAAGGGCGGGCATGGTCGCGAGGTCGCCGAGGCGGCCGAGGCCATGAACGAGTCGCTCACGGCGATCGAAGGCGAGCTCACGCAGCTCCTGGGCGAGGGCGGCCAGGACGCGCTCAACTTTCCGGGCCAGCTCGACAATCAGCTAGTGACGCTCTACAGCGAGATCGTCAACCGAGACGCCAAGCCGACGCAGGGCTCCCACGACCGTTTCGCAGACCTCCAGCCGCTACTCGACGACGTCCTGACCCGGCTGACGGACACGATGGCACGAGAGGTCGACGCCTTCAACGAGCTGGTGGGCAACACGGGCACAGCGGCGCTCATCATCTCGGCGCCACCCACAAACTGACGGACGTGGCGCGTCGGGAGGGCTCGACCACGGGCCGAGTTCCGACGCGTCATGACTGCAGGTAGGGCTTCAACGCGTCGAACCGGTGATCGATCTCGGCGACGGCCTCCGGTGAGAACGTGTAGTCGCCGCGGCGGGTGGCGCGTGTCTTGAAGATGCCCCGCTTCGCGAGGATGTACTGGCGAACTCCTGGAATCTGGCCATCGAGATTCAGCATCAGGAGCAGTTTGCCGAACAGGTCGCGAATCTCGTCCCACTCACGGTCGAGGTACAGCGCCCACAGTCGCGCGTACACCTCCGCGTACATGGTCCCGCCCGTCATGACGCCATCGACACCCAGGCGCATCTGGTAGGGCCAACCTAGGCCGTAGGTCGCTGTGAACACCCGCGCGATCGGATCTGGCCGATGCTCGATCAGCGTGCGCACGCGAGCGGCGACCGGCTCCCACTCTTCTTTGATGTAGGCACAATGAGGAAACTCCCGCGCAAGCTCCATCAGAAACTCGACGGGCGGCTCGATTTTCGCGCCGCCGGTGGTCTGCACGAAGATCGGGCGCTGTGTGGCTTCGCCGAGCGCCCGGAAGTATGTTCTGAACTCGTCGAGCGACGAGGCCGTCCGGGGCGGCATGGCGATGACCGCGTCGGGCGAGAGGCGCTCGGCGTGCTGGACCATCTCGAGCATGCCGGCCGTGTCGTCTGCTTGGACGCCCAGAACCAGGGCAGCTGACTTCCCGTGCGCCGCTTCGGCAAGGACCTCCATGCCCCGGAGCCGCTCGGCCTTCGACAGGAAGTCATAGTCGCTGGACAGCTGGGGCCACACGAGGCCCTGGATGCCGCGGGCCTCGAGAAAGTCGACCTGACCGGCCAGATCGTCCCAGTCCACTGCCTTCGTCTCGGTGTAGGGCGTGCTCAGGATCATGAAGGCGCCCTGCAACGTTTTCCGGGTCGCATCGAGCTGAGGCGCGGCGGGGTGAGCCGATGTGAGCCGCGGCCACACGGCGGCACTCGCCAGCGTGGTCAGCAGCCACTCGCGACGGGTATAACGGTTCGTCATGAGGGCACGATAGGGCAAGGGGGGCAAGGGGCTCGTGGGGCAAGGGGGGCGAGTGGGGCGAGTGGGGCGAGTAGGGCGAGGGGGGCGAGTGGGGCGAGTGGGGCCAGTTCGCCCCGGAACGGTCACTTGAGGTATCTTTGAGAGATCGAGCCAGGCCGTGAACGGCCCTTCTCATGTCTTACAAAGCGACGGCCCTCGTTCTGTTGTTGACGCTGGCAGCGGCGCCGGCCTGCTCGCTCAAACGTATGGCCGTCCGGAGCCTCGCGGACACGCTAGCCGACAGCGGAGACGTGTTCGCCTCCGACGACGATCCGGAACTGGTCCGAGATGCGGTGCCCTTCGCGCTGAAGACCTATGAGTCACTGCTCGAAGACCTGCCGACGCACGATGGCCTGCTACTCGCCACCTGCCGAGGGTTCACGCAGTATGCGTTCGCGTTCGTTCAGACCGACGCGGAAATGCTGGATCCGATCGAGTTCGAGCTGATCACGGCGATGCAGGAGCGCGCCATCAAGCTCTACCTACGCGGTCGCGATTACTGTCTTCGCGCGATGGAACTCCGGAGTCCGGGCGTCGGACGGGCGCTCATCCGCGCGCCGGAGACGGCACTGCTCGACACGAAGGTTGACGATGTCGCCTTGATGTACTGGACGGGTGCGTCCTGGGGAGCAGCGATCTCCCTGGGGTTGGACCGACCCGAGCTCGTCGCCGATCTTCCGGCGGTCCGGGCGCTCATGGAGCGTGCATTGACACTCGATGAGAGCTTCTCGCGAGGGGCCATTCACGAGGTAATGATCAGTCTCGACGCGGTACCGGAAATCATGGGCGGTTCGCCCACCAGGGCTCGGGAGCATTTCGAGCGGGCGGTGGCCCTCTCGGAGGGCCAGACGCCTGTCCCCTTCGTCACGCTGGCAGCGAGCGTCGTGGTGGCCGAGCAGAACCGAGCGGAATTCATCGATCTGCTGGAGCGAGCCCTGGCGATCGACCCGGACGCCGCCCCGTCAGCTCGCCTGGCGACTCTCATCTCCCAGAAGCGCGCACACTATCTGCTCGACCACATCGACGAGCTGATCGTGGATGATGTCGTGGAGGACCCGAACCCATGAACGTGCTACGTCGAATCGCCCCACTCTGCCTCGTACTCGCGATCACGATGACGCTCTCTGCGCAATCACGCGTGACCGTCAAGCTGGCGACAATCGTTCCGGCGACTTCTCTATGGGGCAAGGCGCTCAGTCAAATGAAGGCCGAGTGGGCGCGGGCAACGGACGGACGCGTCGCACTCAATATCTTTGCTGGCGGCTCTCAGGGTGACGATGTCCGGGTCATGCAGAAAATGCGAGTCGGCGCGCTTCAGGCGGCTGCGCTCTCGACTGGGCTCTCCCGGATCGATGATGCGTTCAACATCTTCAGCGTGCCGTTCTTCTTCGAGTCGTACGAGGAGCTGGCCCACGTGCTTCAGGAGCTGACCCCGGAGCTGCAGGACCGACTGGAAGCGAAGGGCTACATCCTGCTCAATTGGGGCTACGGCGGCTGGGCCCAGGTCTTCACGCGGGACAGTGTGGCGACGGTCGCCGAGCTCAAGGCTGCTCGCATCTTCACGGGTATGGGCGACGACCGAATGGTGCAACTCTACAAGCGTAACGGCTTCGAGCCGCAGGCGCTCGCCGCCACCGACATCCCGACCGGCCTGAAGACCGGCATGATCGACGCGTTGCCAACCACGCCGCTCGCTGCGCTATCGTTTCAGTGGTACTCGGACATTCCGTTCATGCTCGAGGCTGCGATCGCGCCGGCCGTGGGCGCCACGATCATGACGCAGCGTGCGTGGAACCGCGTATCGGAGTCGGATCTCGCGGCGCTCCTCGAATCCGCCGGCCGCCTCGAGCAGCGCCTGCTGGAGACCGTTCCGGATCAGGATCGCAATGCCGTCGAGCAGATGAAAGCGCGCGGCTTGACGGTGGTGGCGGTCGACGCTACGGGTGCCGAGTGGAAGGGCGTGGCCGATGCGTTCGCGGAGTCGATGCGCGGCACGATGGTGCCGCCCGACGTCCTCGACGCGGCGACACGCGCGCGTGACGCCTTCCGCAGCAGTCGCGGCTCCGTCCAGTGAACGCTCTGAGGCGCGCCGAAAACACGCTGGCCAGCCTGGCCCTGCTGGCCCTCGTCGCCCTCCCGCTCCTGGAGATCGTCGTCCGACGCCTGTTCAGCGTCGGCCTCCCCGGGTCCGGTCCCTTCGTCCAACACCTCACGCTCTGGGTCGGGTTCCTGGGTGCCGCGCTGGCGGCCCGCGAGGGCAAGCTCCTGGCGCTGGCAACCGGGACGTTCATTCCCCAAGGACGTTGGCGATCAATGGCGGAGGCGGCCTCGGCGACCGTGGCCGCCACGGTCGCCATGCTGCTGGCGATGGCAGCGCTCGAACTCGTACGGTCGGAGCGGGAAGCCCAGACGATCATTGCGGTCGGCGTCCCGGTCTGGATCGGCCAGCTCGTTCTCCCGATTGCTTACGCGTTGATCGGGCTGCGCTTGGTTTGGCACGCCGGAGGCGGCCCGCTGGGCCGTCGGTTGGCAGCCGTCGGACTGGTTCTCGGCTATGTGGTCGGCCGGCAGCCGCTCGTCCTGGAGGGCCACGCGGCATGGCCGTGGTTGGTGCTGCTGGTCGGTGCGGGAGCGCTGGGTGCACCGATCTTCACGGTTCTCGGAGGCGCAGCGGCGCTGCTGTTCATGAGCGACGGCATCACGCCAGCGATAGTCGCGATCGAGACGTATGGACTCTCCGTGTCACCCACGTTGCCGGCGATACCGCTCTTCACGCTCGCCGGATTTCTCCTCGCCGAAGGCGAGGCGTCGCAGCGACTCCTCCGGCTGTTCCGCGCCTGCTTCGGCTGGATCCCGGGCGGAACGGCCGTCGTCTGCGCCGGGCTGTGCTCCTTCTTCACCGTCTTCACTGGCGGGTCGGGCGTCACGATCCTGGCACTCGGCGGCCTCCTGTTCCCCGCGCTGCTCAAGGAAGGGTATCGAGAGCGATTCTCGCTCGGACTCCTCACCGCCTCCGGATCGTTGGGTTTGCTCCTGCCGCCGGCGCTCCCGCTCATTCTCTTCGGTATCGTCGCCGAGATTCCGATCGAGAACCTCTTCATCGCGGGCATCCTGCCCGGCATCCTCCTGACTTCGCTAGTTGCCGCATGGGGCGTCCGGGAGGGCATCATCACTGGAGCTGGGCGAAGCCGGTTCACGATCGGCGAGGTCGGCGGCGCACTATGGCAGGCCAAGTGGGAGGTGATGATGCCCGTCGTGGTGCTGGTCGCGCTCTTCAGCGGCTGGGCCACGCTCGTGGAGGCCGCCGCCCTGACCGCACTGTACGCGTTGATCGTGCAGGTGGCGATCCATCACGATGTCTCGGTGCGCCGCGATCTGCTGCGAGTCGTCACCGAATGCGTGACGCTCGTCGGCGGTGTCCTGATCATCCTGGGCGTGGCGGTCGGCTTGACGAGCTACATGGTCGATGCCCAGATTCCCATGCGCCTGGTCGCATGGGCGCAGGACGCGATCGGCTCGCCGTTGGTGTTCCTGCTGGCACTGAACGTGTTCCTCCTGGTGGTCGGCTGCCTGATGGACATCTTCTCGGCGATCGTCGTCGTCGTGCCGCTGATTCTTCCGCTCGGCGCGGCCTTCGGCATCCATCCCGTGCACCTGGGCATCATCTTCATCGCCAACCTCGAGCTCGGGTACCTGACTCCGCCAGTAGGCCTGAACCTCTTCCTCGCGTCCTACCGATTCGATCGCCCCCTGCTGGAGGTGAGCCGCGCGGCGCTGCCGATGCTCGCCATCCTGGGCTTCGGCGTGTTGCTCATCACGTACGTGCCGTGGCTGACGCTGGCGCTACTGGACGCGCTGGGGAGACTGTAAGGCCGAGGCGACCGGGGGTCGGGGATCGGCGAGCGAGTCGCTGTAATCGCTCGCGTGAGGCGCGGGCGGTCGGGTGGCCTACCGCCTCGTCTCTGGCGCGGCAGGATCACGTCCTTGCTGCGCCTTCCCCAACGCAATCGAGAGCGCACACCAGACCGCCGCGAAAGGCACGGTTGCCGCTGCCATCAGCGTCATCGTGCCCAATGCGCTCAACGCACTCTGGATTCCGGCTCCAGCGACATCTCCGCCGCGGTAGAGGAAGACATCGATCAGAGGCTTCGCCTTGTATTTCTCTGCCTGCGGCACGACGCTGAACAGCGTCTCTCTCGCCGGGCGTGAGATGGCGTAACGCGTCGCCCGATGGACCGCCTGGAACAATGCCATGACACCGTAGACCGGCCAGATCGCCAGCACGGTGAATCCGCCAACAGTCACCAGTGGCAGAAGCGCAAGCGTCCAACCGATGCCCAATTGCTTGATGACACGTGTGGTGATGAATATCTGGGTGATCAGCGTCGCGCCCTGGGCGAGCGCGTCGAACTGGGCAAAGCCGCCGACGCGCTGACTGAAGGTATCCGTGTTGTCCAGGATGATATTTGCCTGGGTGAAGTAGATCAGCGTATTTGAAATAGCAAGAAAGACGATGAAGACCGCGATCCCGAGCAGATACGGAGACCGCACAACGGCCGTCGCGCCGTCCCAGAAACTACCGCCGATGCGCCCTCCGGGTTGTGCGGCAAGCGCGGTACTCTCGTTCGTGAGGCGGGAGTGCTCCGAACGAACAGCCAAGCGGTCGAGCGCCAGCATGACCGCAATGGCCACGCCGAAGAGACAAGCGCCCGTCAACATGAGACCCACTGGCAGATAGATCGACTCCGTCATCCCGCTGATGACGTTGGTTGCCCAACCGCCGACCAACGCCCCGAGGGTCCCTCCGATGCCGATGAACGCGAACATGCGTTTGCCTTGGTCGACATCGAAGATGTCCACCATGAACGCCCAGAACAGGCTGTTCACAAAGAGGTTGATCGCGCTGAGCCAAGCGTAGAACGTGTAGCCCACGCCGCGCGCAAGACCCGTCTCCGCGGCGGTGCCGATCAGACCGCCGCCGGACGCGGCATCGAGGACCAGCAGTGTCGAGAAACCCACCAAGCACACGATCACGAACAGGTAGCCGATGGGTATGAAGCGCCGGCGGTCCAGACGGCCGACGACACCGCCGAAAGCCAGGACGAGAACCAAGGACGCCATGGACGTGAAGACGAATAGCCAGCGGAGCTGGTCCATGCCTCGTGAGACACCCATCGCCTCGCGCACCGGACGCAGGAAGAAGTAGCCGCACAGCACGCAAAAATAGAAAAGCCCTGCCAGAACTCCCAAGGAGAGTTCTCCACGCTTGAAATTCAGTGCACGTGCGACCCAATCCGTCATCGAACGATGCTCCTGGCTCCGGCCGTTCGTCGGTCGGACGCGTCAGTATAGCCGTGATGGCCATCGCGCCGACCGTGATAAAGTCCGTACGAAGATCTCGAGAATCGAACGATGCCCAAGTCCTACACACGCCTCACCCATCCGCTGGTTCGGCACAACGGCACGCTCCGACGCGCTTCATGGGACGAGGCACTCGATCGAGCGGCCGGCGGGTTCCGAGAGACCCGGGATGCGCTCGGCGGCTCCGCTTTCGGGATGTTCAGCTGTTCGAAGGCGACCAACGAGATGAACTTCGTCGCGCAGAAGTTCGCTCGTGCGGTCATGGGCAGCAACAACATCGACTCCTGCAACCGCACGTGACACGCCCCAAGCGTCGTCGGTCTGGCGACGGTCTTCGGGGCGGGTGGCGGCACGAGTTCGTACGCCGAGCTCGAGGAGGCTGACCTCATCATTCTCTGGGGCTCGAACGCCCGAGAAACCCATCCGATCTTCTTTCACCATCTGCTCAAGGGTGTACGCCGAGGCGCGCGGCTGTTCGTGGTCGACCCGCGACGAACGAGTTCTGCCCAGTGGGCCGACCGCTGGCTAGGCCTGGACGTCGGGTCGGACATTGCACTGGCGAACGCGATCGGGCGCGAGATCATCGCCAGCGACCTCGTCAATCGCGAATTCATCGAGCGCGCAACGACCGGCTTCGACGCCTACCGCCAAGGAGTCGACCGGTACACGCTGGAGCACGCGGAGCGGATCACGGGCGTCCCCGCGAGCGCCATTCGCGAGCTCGCACACGCCTACGCCACCGCGGGCCGGGCGCAGGTGTGCTGGACGCTCGGCATCACCGAGCACCACAATGCCGTCGACCACGTGCTCGCGCTGATCAGCCTGGCGCTACTGACAGGACACGTCGGGCGCTGGGGATCCGGCCTGGTGCCCATTCGCGGCCAGAACAACGTCCAGGGTGGCGGCGACATGGGCGCACTGCCGAACAAGCTGGCCGGCTTCCAGGATCTCGAGGACGACGAGTCCCGCGGAAAGTTCGAGCGCGCGTGGGGCACAACAATCCCCGCCACGAGCGGCTGGCATCTGTCGCTCATGTTCGAAGCGATGGAGCGAGGCGACCTGCGGGCGCTCTACGTCATCGGCGAGAACCCGGCGCAGTCGGAAGCAGATGCAGCCCATGCCGTGCATCTACTGAAGAATCTCGACCATCTGGTCGTCCAGGACATCTTTCTGACCAAGACGGCCGAGCTCGCGGACGTGGTCCTACCCGCCTCGGCGAGCTGGGCGGAAGCCGAGGGGACCGTCACGAGTAGCGAGCGACGCGTACAGCGCGTGCGTAAAGCGCTCGAGCCGCCTGGCGAGGCCCGGGACGACATCGCCATTCTCTGCGGGCTCGCGCGGCGGCTCGGGCACCCGTGGGACGACCTGAAGGCCGAGACCGTCTGGAACGAGCTCAGAAGCCTTTCGCCAATGCATGCGGGGATGAGCTATCCGCGTCTCGAGGCGCTCGGCGGTATCCAGTGGCCGTGCCCGGACGACGATGATCCGGGCAGCCCGTTCCTCCACGGCCGTCTCTGGGCCGACCCGATCGAGGGACGGCCCGCACCGTTCGTGCCAGTCGAGAACGTTCCACCCGCCGATGAGCTCACCGACGAGTTCCCGTTCCGGCTGACAACGGGCCGCAGGCTCGATTCCTTCAATACCGGCGTCCAGACCGGCAGCTTCGCGTCGCCGATCCGTCGGCGCGAAGCGCTCGACATCTCCGTGGACGATGGAACCCGGCTGGGCGTCTCCGATGGAGAGGTCGTCAGAGTCACGTCGCGGCGAGGCTCGGTGGAGATGCCGGTCCGGTACGCCGACGAACTCCGCCCGGGACTCATGTTCACCACGTTCCACTTCCCGGACGACGTGGATACCAACCAGTTGACCAACCCCGCCTGGGACCCCAAGTCGGGGACGGCGGAGTTCAAGGCGGCGGCGATTCGGGTCGAAAAGATTGCGCCACGCGACGCCGCTGCCAGATAGACGCTCGCATTCATGGACCTGCACTTTTCGGGCGCGCACGCGACGGACCAGGAGCGAGCGGCCATCGATAGACTCGACGCCGTCACGCGTGTGACCGACGAACGTGAGAGCCACGTCGCACACGGAGGAGTGGCGCAGGCCGACGAACGGCGCCACCTGCTGCTTCCGGCTCTGCATGCGGTCCAGGACGGCATCGGCTGGATCAGCGAGGGCGCCCTCAACGAGATCTGCCGACGCCTGGTCATCCCTCCGGCTGACGCGTACGGGGTCGCGAGCTTCTACAGCCTGCTGACGACCGAGCCCCGTCCCCCGCGAACGGCGCATGTCTGCGACGATATCGCCTGCAAGCTCGCTGGAGCCGACGCGCTCTGTACGGCACTCGGGCGCACACTCGGTTCGGAGAACGCGCCCTGCGAGAACGGGCAAGGCACCTGGGTCCGCAGCCCGTGCCTCGGACACTGTGAGCGCGGACCGGCGGTGCTGTTCCAGCTGGCGGGCGACGAATCGGACGCCATCCTTGCGCCGGCCGACGCCGATGCCATCGCGGCCATCCTGTCAGGTGAATCTGTGCCCCGGTCGACTGAGTCGTCGACCCCGCAAACCTCGACCTCGACGACCCTCCGCTTGCTACGGCGTGTCCGTCGTCACGACCCTCACCGTCTGGCCGAGTATCGAGCCACCGGCGGCTACGACGCGCTCGAGCGGAGCCTGTCACTCGGACGGCAGCGTGTCATCGATGAGGTCATCGCCTCGAGACTCCAAGGACGTGGCGGCGCGGCGTTTCCGACGGGTCGGAAATGGCAAGCGGTCGCCCACGCTCCCGCGCTGCCCCACTACGTCGTGTGCAACGCCGATGAATCGGAGCCCGGCACGTTCAAGGACCGGGTCCTGATGGAAGATGACCCCTTCGCCATCGTCGAATCCATGACCATTGCCGGCTACGCCGTCGGAGCCGAGCGAGGCTACATCTACGTCCGAGGCGAGTACCCGCTGGCGACCGAGCGCCTGCACCAGGCGATCAGCCAGGCTCGCGGCGACGGTCTACTCGGGAACACGGTTCTGGGCCACGACACTCGGTTCGACATCGAGCTGCGCCGAGGCGCCGGCGCCTACATCTGCGGAGAGGAAACCGCGCTCTTCAACTCGATCGAGGGTTTCCGGGGCGAGCCGCGCAACAAGCCTCCCTTTCCGACCGAGTCCGGCCTCTTCGGCAAGCCGACGGTCGTCAACAACGTCGAAACGCTCGTCAACGTACTCGACATCGTGCTCGACGGCGGTGACGGATTCGCGTCGTCCGGCACGGCACAGTCGACGGGTCCCAAGCTGTTCTGCGTTTCAGGTGTGGTCGATCGCCCGGGCCTCTACGAGGCACCGTTCGGCTCGACTCTGCGGCAGGTGATCGAGCTCGCCGGAGGGGTGTCCGACGGCCGCACCCTTCGCACGGTGTTGCTCGGTGGTGCCGCCGGGAGTTTCGTGGGCCCGGACAATCTGGACGTGCCGCTGACATTCGAGGGCACGAAGGCGATCGGTGCCTCGGTCGGATCTGGCGTCGTGATGGTCTTCGACGACCGGGCCGACATGACGAGCATCGTCGGGCGAATCGCGGCGTTCTTCCGAGACGAATCGTGCGGCCAGTGTGTCCCGTGCCGTGTGGGCACGGTCCGGCAGGAGGAACTGTTGGCACGGATCGCAAGCGGCCGGGCGGACCCCGCCGGCCGCGAAACGACCGCGCTCGCGTCCGACCTGGCCGAGGTAATGCGTGACGCATCGATCTGCGGACTCGGCCACACTGCGGCAAGCGCCGTCCAATCAGCCCTTGCACTCAACCTGATCGGAGCCAGGCCATGAGACCCGCGTCCGAGGCGCCCCCTACGGTGGAGCTCACGGTCGACGGCCAGCCCGTGCAGGTCCCCGAGGGCGCCACGCTCCTCGACGCGTGCCGCGCCCGCGGCATCGACACACCAACGCTCTGCTTCCTCGAGACGCTCACACCGGTGAACGTCTGCCGTGTATGCGTGGTCGAGCTGGACGGATCGCGCGCGCTCGTCCCGTCGTGCTCACGCAAGGCAGATGCAGGCGCGATCGTTCGAACGGACTCGGCCCGTGTGCGACACAGTCGCAAGCTGGTCTTCGAGCTCCTCGCCTCGTCGGTGGATCTCTCGCTGGTTGGGGACGACATGCGCGGCTGGATGGAACGGTACGGCGTCGAGCCGGACCGGTTCGGTCGGCCGGCGACACCCGCCGCGGCCGGTGAGCGCGATCGGCGATCGGCCGGTCATCACCAGGTGCCGGACGGCGAGACCGCGGCAACCGTGGCGCAGCCGGTCAAGATCGACGACGACCTCTACATCCGGGACTACTCTCGGTGCATCCTCTGCTACAAGTGCGTCGAGGCGTGTGGGGTCGACGCGCAGAACACATTCGCGATCGCCGTCGCCGGGCGAGGCATCGATGCTCGAATCTCGACCGAGTTCGATCGTCGACTCGACGATTCGGCGTGTGTCTATTGCGGCAACTGCATCGGGGTGTGCCCGACTGGCGCGCTGATGTTCAGGAGCGAGTACGAGTTGCGGCAGGCAGGCACCTGGGACGAGTCCCGCCAATCCGCGACACGGACGATTTGCTCGTACTGCGGCGTCGGCTGCAACCTCGACCTCCATGTCCAGGACAATCGGATCGTCAAGGTCACCTCACCGTCGGATCACGAGGTGACCAGCGGACACCTCTGCATCAAGGGGCGGTTCGGCTGGCAGTTCGTCCAGAACGTCGACGAGTAGCGGAGAGCGTCAGCTCCGCCGCGCGAACGCTCGACGGCTCCGTAGCCCCGTCAGCGCTACCGACACGGCACTCGGATCAACTCACTGCCGCGCACGCACGCGGTCAAGCGGGCGCAGCGTCATGAGCCAGCTCACCGGAATAGACGTCGGGTTGTAGCAGACCGTGTCGTCGCATGCCTGATAGTTGATCGTCCCGGTGATCGTGAGCGCTTCCCGTCCCGCCAGTGCCTCCTGGGCCTCATCCGTCGCCTTCAGCGTCACCTCCTGCACGACGGTGAACGGCTGCTGATACACCTTCACACGCTCATCGAGCGGCACGAAGTGATATTCCTCAGGCTCGGGATACTGGACGGGATGCGTCTGTAGCAAACCGTCCGAATCGTCGATCTGGACGTCGAGGACGCGATACTTGGTTTCGCCGGGCGCGTAGACGTGGATGTTCTCACCGGGATGGAATTCGAGCACGAGAGCGAATCGATTGCCCGGCGCGATCAGCTCGTCACTGCCGGCGACGAGCACCTCCATGTGGCGCCCCGCGATCCGTGTGCCCTCCCCCATCGGCACATTGCCCATGACGATGTCGATCGTCGACATCGTGAGGCGCTCCCTGTAGTAGTTCTCAAAGAATCGCTCCTTGATCGTGCCATCTGGAGCGAGGACGAACGTGCCGGGGAACGGAATACCGTAGATCCGGCTGTCCTCGGCAACCGTCGTGTTCAGCAGGCCCAGTTGCTTGATGTAGGCCGATCCGGTATCGGACAGCAGAGGGAACGTGATGCCCTGCCGCGCCGCAAAGGCCGCCAAGATTTCGGGGTCGTCGTACGTCATGGTCACGAGTCCAAGCCCTCTCGCCTCGAGCTCGGCCGCGCGGCTTTGCAGCTCCACGAGCTGCGTCTTGCAGTACGGTCACCAGTCGGCCGAGCGCGACAACACGAAGATCGCGCCGTTCGGACCCATGATCGAGCTCAGGGTGTGTTCGTCGCCGTTCTGGTCGCGCTTCGAAAAGTCGGGAAGCTTCTCTCCAGCCTGAGGCCCGAGGCCGGAGACGTCGATTTCTTGGGCAGCAACGGGCCTGACAGAGGCGACGGCGATCAGGAGCGCCAGGCACACCGCAACCAGTGCGCCGCGTCGAGTGAGCATCGTAGGCATCCTTTTAAGACGCTCGATTCCAGCCACAGGTTTCCCGCCTATATCGCCGAGCCTGGACCGAACTGGAGATCGTGCGGACTCCTGGAGGCACGGTCAGCTCGAGGGTGAACTGGGACCCACGGCCTCTGGAGCACGCTGGGCGACCCGACCCGTCCAGCAATCAGCAGGCGTCCATCGATGCCAGCAGCCGTCGGGCGGCGATTTGTGCCCGCCTGCGGCGGTGCGCCAACTCCGCGTACACGGGCCGAGCCGGGCGGGGGGCCAGAGGAGTCGAGGGCCCCTGGCGTCTCGGCCCAGACCGACGATCCGGGCCCTCGAGCCCAGGGAGACCCTCCGGCAGGAAGGCCCTTCGGATACCAACCATTCGCGCCATGACGCCTACCTGCCAGCTCATGATTTCCTCCGCGTGTTCTCGTCGTGCTCTCCTCGCGTGCCTGCCCCTAGACCGCACGGTCCCGGGTCGTCCAGCATCGTAGCCTGGCCCCGTGACAGGGTAGGTCACGACGGTTGGCACGGCCGGGTTGCCGGACCACTCGGCTATAGTGGGGCGGGAATCTGGCGAATGCCGCGCAACGCAGAAGTCATCCGGCAGTGGAACGTGCTGCGCACTGTCGAGGCGTCGCGCCTCGGCGTCACGCTCGGGGAGTTGGCCACGACCGCAGGCGTGACGACCCGAACGATCCGGCGGGATCTCGAGGCGCTTCAGCAGGCTGGCTTCACGCTGTTCGACGAGAAGCGAGACGGCCAGACGGTCTGGAAGATCAGCGACCAGCCCTTCGCCAGGCTCCTGGACACGGGATTCACGCTGCCTCAGCTCTGTGCCCTGTACTTCAGCCGCTCGCTGCTCGAATGTCTGGCAGGCACGCCCTTCCACACGGACCTCCACGCCGCATTCGACAAGCTCGAGGCAGTTCTGCCCCCGACGATGAGGCAGTTCCTCGACCGGCTGCCAGCGGTCTTCACGGCCAAGGCCGGCCCGGCCAGGCGTCTCGACCCGAAGCGTCCGGAGATCGTCGCGAAGGTGCTCGAGGCCACGCTGCACCGCCGGCGGGCGTCGATGCAGTACCACTCGTTCTCGAGTCACCGGGTCAAGCGGTACCTCATCGAGCCGTACCGCCTCGTGTACAACCAGGGCGGACTCTACCTGTTCAGCTTCGTGCCGGAGTACGGCGAGATGCGCACATTCGCCGTGGAGCGCATCGAGCAGCTCTCGCTGCTCGAAGAGACCTTCAGCCAGGACCAGGACTTCACGCCCGAGCTCTTCGCGCACTCGCTCGGCGTGCACCACGGCGTGCCGGAGCCGGTGGAGATCGAGTTCGAGAGCCGCATCGCACCGTACGTGCGCGAGCGTCTGTGGCACCCGTCACAGCAGATCACCGAGCATGCCGGCGGCACCATTCGCGTGTCGCTCGAGGTCTCCATCGACTGGGCGCTCCGCACCTGGATTCTCGGATTCGGACCGGCGGCGCGCGTCGTGTCGCCGCCCAGTCTGGCCGCCCAGATGCTCGAAGACCTCGAGCGGGCTCGGGGCCGCTACCTCGACGAGGCGCCAGCGCCGTCCGCTACCGAGTCGCAGCACGGCGGCCCCGTCAAGGCCCAGCGACGGCGGCGGCGGGAGCTACAATGAAGCCGGTGACTGCGATTCGGCTGCGCCAGGAGCGTATCGAGACGCCGCTCTGCACGATGCTGGCCCTTGCGTCGCCGAGCGGTCTCTGCGGCCTCGAGTTCGACGACCCGCGACGGATGTCCCGTCTCGACGGGCGGCTCGACCGATGGTTCGCGCCCTACAGGATCGAGGCCCGAGCCGAGGCGGCCACACCGGATCTGGCAGAGCGAGTCCTCGACGCCGCCAAGCGTTGGCTCGCAGCCTACTTCGAGGGCGATCGTCCCGATCCGCGGGACGTCGCACTCGATCAAAGCGGCACGCCGTTCGAGCTCACGGTCTGGCGGGCTCTGCTGGACGTGCCGTTCGGCGTGACCTCGTCGTACGGCTCCATCGCTGCGTCCGTCGGCAGCCCGAAGGCCGCGCGAGCGGTCGGACTCGTCAACGGCAGCAACCCGCTCGCGATCATCGTGCCTTGCCACCGGATCATCGGCACGAACGGGTCCCTCACGGGGTATGGTGGCGGCCTCGATCGCAAGCAGTGGTTGCTCCGCCACGAGTCAGCACCGCAGTTCGCCTCGATGTTCTAGGGGTTCCCAGAAGATGTCGAGAAGCGACTGCGAACCCTTGAACCCTGAACCTTTTGAACCCTTGAATCTACCAGCCATGACCAGTACGTCCACGTCCGAATCCGACCTCATCGACGCGGTCCGCGGCTGTACGTTCGACGACTTCCTCTTCACGCCACAATTCAGCGTCATCGAGCGCCGGGACCCGGCCGCCATCGATCTCACCTCCAGACTCACGGAGCACATCACCCTCAAGCGCCCCCTCGTGTCGGCCAACATGGACACCGTCACGCGCGCGACCATGGCGATCGTACAAGCGGAAGAGGGTGGCATCGGCGTCATCGACCGCGGTTTTCGATCGGGCGACATCGAGCCACAGGTCCGCGAGGTCGGGATCGTCAAACGCACGCAGCACGGCATGATCGCCGACCCCTACACCATCGGCGAGCGCGACGGTCTGGACCAGGCAGCGGCGACGATGGAGCGATCAGGTGTGGGAACGCTCGTGGTGGTCGACGACGCCCGCCGTCTTCAGGGTCTCCTGACCGAGCGCGACCTGCGATTCGCCTCCTCCGACGGCCGGAAGGTCAGAGACCGTATGACGCCAGTCGATCGACTGGTCGTCCACGTCGGTCCACTGTCGGCCCATCAAGCCGAGCGCCTGATGGTCGATCGCAAGATCAAGAAGCTCCCGCTCGTTGACGAGGGTGGTCGGCTCGTCGGCCTGATCACGGCCAAGGACATCCTGAAGCAGCAGCGGCTCCCTTTCGCGACACGCGACGCGCAGGGTCGGCTCCGCGTCGGTGCGGCGATTGGGGCGACCGGCGACTACCTCGAACGCGCCGCCGAGCTGATCCGCGTGGGCGTCGACGTCATCGTGATCGACATCGCGCACGGCCACTCGACCGTGATGGAGCATGCGCTCAAAGAGTTCCGGAAACGGTTCGGCGACGTCGAGCTGATCGCCGGCAACGTCGGGACGGCGAAGGGCACCAGGTTCCTGGCAGATCGAGGCGTCAACGGTATCAAGGTCGGCATCGGCCCGGGCGGCGGCTGCACGACCCGGATCACGACGAGCTTCGGCGTACCCCAGTTGCAGGCGCTGGTCGAGGCGAGGGTGGAGACGGGTGGCCGCATCCCCTTGATCGCCGACGGCGGGATCAAACGTGACGGAAGCCTCGTCGAGGCCCTGATGTTCGGAGGGGATTCGATCATGCTTGGCAGCGCATTCGCCGGTACGACGGAAACCCCGGGTGACATCATCCACAAATCGGTCGTCCTCCCGGAGGCGCAGAAGGTCGTCCAGGTACCCTTCAAGGTACTCCGGGGGATGGCCTCGCTTGGAGCCATCAAGGACCGGCTCGACGTGGAGGACGTCGACGAGCTCGACCTGGCCGCGCTTGGTGCCGAAGGCCTCGAGACCAGCGTGCCTGCGCGCGGCTCGGTACGACCGCTGATCCACGACATGCTCAAGCACGTGTGCTCGTCGATCAGCTACGGCGGCGCGAGTAGCCTCGACGAACTCCGGCGCTTCTTCTGGACCGACCCGAGCCGGTACCTGATCCGGCTGTCGGCTGCCGCGCGCCGCGAGTCGTACCATCGGTAGTGTCCAGCGAGTCGTCCGGGCATCGGTCCCCACCCGACCGCGCGAGGCCACCATGAACTGGGATGACGTCCGAGCGCGGCTTCCAGCCGCCAGCCGCTACACCTACCTCGACACGGCGAGCGCGCCTCCGATCTCGATCGATGCGGCAGAGGCCGGCAAACGCTACTACGACGAGATGCTCGCCGATGGCGACGTGCCGTGGGGCCGCTGGCTATCGGAGGTCGAGCAGGTGCGAGAGAGCCTCGCCCGCTTCATTCGAGCTCGCCCGGACGAGGTGGCCTTCGTTCCAAACGCGTCGCACGGGATGAACCTGGCCGCCCAGATGGTCGACCCGGGTTCCATCGTCACGATGGCCGACGAATTCCCGACCTCGACGCTGCCGTGGCTCCGGCAGGGCCGGCGTCTGCATTTCGTGGACTCGAACGCCCAGGGCGTCATCGACCCCGCCGACGTCGAGCAGGCGATCGCCCCCGACACGGTCGCGATCGTCACCAGCCATGTGCAGTTTCGCACCGGCTTTCGGTGCGACCTTCAGGCACTCGCGCGAGTATGCGCCCGCCGTGGGCTGGTGTTCATCGTCGACGCGGCGCAGTCGCTGGGCGCCATGCCGATCGACGTCGACGCAAGTGGCGTCGACGTCCTGGTGTTCAGCGGATACAAGTGGCCACTCGCCGGCTACGGCAACGGTGGGCTGTTCCTCCGGCGCGCGTTCCGCGAGTCAACGACGGCGCCTGTCGCTGGCTGGATGAGTGCCACGGAGCCGGACCGCCACGTCAACGATCGCCTCGATCTCAGAAACACGGCGGCCGTGGTCGAGGTGGGCTGTCCGAACTTCGCCGGGATCTTCGCGCTGGGCGCCTCCCTCAATCTACTCGCGCGCCTCGGCATCGACCGGGTCGCCAGCCGGATTCACGAGCTGACGGACCATCTCCACCGACAACTGGCGGCGCAAGGATTCGAGATCGCCTCACCGATCGAGCGCGGTCATCGGGCCGGCATCACGATCGTCGCGGTCGATCGCGCGGCAGACATCGTGGATGCGCTCACCCGTCGCGGGGTGCTCGTCTCGGCCCGCGGGCGCGGGATCCGAGTGTCGGTCCACATCTTCAACACGCCCGGGGACATCGACTCGTTCGTCGGGGCTCTGCGAGTGATCGTGGACGACGTGCGATAAGGAACTCTCGGCGCTGGGCTCTCGGCTCTTGGGATCGGTCGCTGTCGTGTCGCTACGGTTCGACAGCCGGGTACACCATCGTCATGGGATCGGGCAGCGGGATTCGGATGATGGGTCGTCCGTCGGTGAGCCTCTCGATCGAGTACTCGGGGCGATTCGGATCGCCCTTCATGATGGCCTCGATGTTGCCGACGATGAGGACGACGAGGTTGTCGGGTTCGATGTAGGCGCCGGCCGCCCGCCGGAGGTCTCCGGCAGTCGCCGACCGGATGCGTCCGCGATATGTCATCCAGTACTGCGGGTCACGTCCGATCAACTCATCGTTGGCGAACGTGCCAGCCACGGCACCGGCCGACGAGAAGAATCGCGGGAAGATCTCTGTCGCGTAGCTCTGCACCGTCGCCAGCTCTTCGGCTGCGACGTCCTCGGAGCGAATCCGCTCGATCTCCTCGAGCACGATCGTGATGGCCTGAGCCACGCTCTCACTCTTCGACTGAAACGTCGCTCGGAACAGGCCCGGGTAGAACACGCCCGCCGAGAAGCGCGACCCGGCGTCGTAGGCCAGGCCCTCGTCCGACCGCACGCGATTCGTGATTCGGGACGTGAAGCCTGATCCGCCGAGAATGTCGTTCATGAGATCCACGATGATCTCGTCGGCGTTGCCGAAGCGAATGCCGAGGTGACCGATTGACACGCGCCCCTGGTTCACGTCCGGCTTGTCGACCACGTAGATTCCGGGCGTCGGCGTTGTTGTCGGCTCCGGCACCACCGGCAATGTCTCGGCGGGTATGGCCCAGCCCTCCATGGCCTGATCGAGCAGACGAATCATCGCAGGCGTGTCGAAGTCTCCGGATACCGCCAGGATGAAGTTACCGGGATGGATGAACCGCTCGTGGTGCGCCTGCAGGTCGTCGTGACTGATGGCCTCGATCGACGCCTGAGTCGTGAACGCGCTCGTGAAATGAGCGTCGCCACGCATGAGGCGCGTCCACTCCCGCGACTCGATCCGGTTGGTCGCATCATTGCGGCGCTGCATCCGCTGAAGCTGCTGTGTCTTGTACAGGTCGAAGCGATCAGCCTGGAAACGTGGCGTTCGCAGCATCTCGAAGAACAGCGAGAGCGCCGCGTCGGTGTCCTTCGCCAGGAAGTTCGCCGAGGCTGAACCAGTGGTGCCCTGGATGCCGCTCGAGAGATTCGCGGCCAGGAACTCGACCTCTTCATCGAAAGCCTCGGCCGACAGCCTTGCCGTTCCGCCGCTGCGCAGCTGGCTGCCAACGGCCGAAGCAAGCCCTTCCAGTCCCGCCGGGTCCAGATAGGAGCCACCCCTGAGGTTGACGCGGATGGAGACCAGCGGCAGGTCGTGGTCCTCCACGATGTAGGCCACGACGCCGTTGGCCAGCACGTGGCGATAGTCAGGCGGACTGGGTGCCTCGTACACGAGCGGGTCGTACGTCAGCTCGCGCGGATGGCTCGGAACCTGTCCGCCGGCTTGTGCACTGACCGCCACACCGACCGCCGCCGTCGCGATTCCCACCACCAGCCACGCACCAGCGCGCCGCCACCGCATGACGATCCGTTCGTTCAACCGGCTCATCGCTCGCTCCCGGCGATCTTCTGTTCCAGCAGGGTCTTCATCACGGCCATCATCGCCTGACGCTCGGGTGGAGCGGAGGCCATCTGCTCGGCGAGCTGTGCCAACAGACCGCGAGCCTGATCGACCGGCATGTCGGCGAGTGCCGCCTGCATCTGACCCACGCGACCTCGTTCCTCGTCACTCAGGCTGCTCAGATCGGGTTCGCCCGGCACCGGGTCGGCAGCCTTGCGGTAGTAGATCGCCACCGCGCGCCGCTCGGCCGTGAAATACTCGCGCGCCACCCGCTGCACGTCGTCGGCGGTTACCGCCGCCAGCTTCTGCGGGTCCTCGTTGAAGCTGCGCCAGCCCCGATAGCTGTCGGCGAACAGCAGCCGGATCATCAGGCCGAAGTTACTGGCGACGCGGCGAAACATGTCGGCGGCGAACCTGTTCTTCACCTTCTGAAGTTCACGCGCATCGACGGGCGTCGTCTTGAGCGTCTCCAGCTCGTCGTACAGGGCCTGCTCGACCTCCTCCGGCGTGTGACCCGGCTGAGCCACGCCGCTCACCCTGAAGTAGCCTTGCCACTTGAGCCCGTTCTGGCCCGCACGAGCGCTCGTCGCCACCTGGCGGTCAGCGACCAGCGACTTGTACAGACGCCCCGTTCGACCGTTGAGCAAGGCCCCGAGCACGGCGAGGGCCGGCTCGTCGCGGTGGCCGTCTGCCACCGTGTGATATCTGATCTGCGCCGACGGACTCGTGTCAGCGAAGGCGACCATACGCTTCTCCGCGAGCTGCTCGGGCTCGCGCGTCCGCACGGCCGGCGGAGGCTCCGGATGGCGCGCCATGCGCCCGAAGTAGCGGTCGGCGAGTGGCTTGGCCTGCTCGGGGTCAAAGTCGCCGACCAGCACCGCCGTCAGGTTGTTCGGCGCGTAGTAGAGGGCGTAGTACGCCTCGGCCTCCTCGCGAGTGATGCCTTCAAGGTCGCTTGCCCAGCCGACGACCGGCCATCCGTACGGCGAGGCGCTCCAGAACATCGCGTCGAACTGCTCCTGGAAGCGGCCGGTGGGCGTCGAGTCGGTCCGGAGGCGGCGCTCCTCGGCAACCACGTTGCGCTCCGAGTAGAACTCTCTGAGCACCGGGTTGAGGAGACGGTCAGACTCCATCCAGAACCACAGCTCGAGCTTATTGGCCGGCACGTTGATGAAGTAGAAGGTGTAATCCTTGTCGGTGGCCGCGTTCATTCCGCTGGCACCGGCCGCCGTGTAGATCTGATCGAACTCGTTCTTGACGATGAGGTTCGACCCGATCTCCTCGAGAGCGGCCAGACCGGTGAGCAACTCCCGATGCCGATCCGTACGATTGGCCGGATCCTTCGGGTCATCGATCTCGCCGACGCGCCAACGCTGCAGGATGCCGTCTTCCTCGACCCGCAGCTGGGCCTTCACCTCATCCATCTGCGCAAGGTTCGCCACGTCGGCCTCGATGTCGGTCGTACCGATCGTGCGGGTCCCCTTGAACATCATGTGCTCGAACAGGTGCGAGAGGCCGGTGATCCCCGGTCGCTCGTTCACGGAGCCGACTCTGGCGATCCATCCGGCTGCGACGTTGGGATCACCGCGACGAGGCACCATCAGGAACGTCATGCCGTTGTCGAGGCGATGCTCTTGGACGTCGATCTGCTGGGCGTCCGCCGGTTCGGCCAACGCAAGGCTGGCGGCAAGTAGGACAGTGACGATGGCTAGGTTCATGGTGTGTGCTCTTCGGAGTTCAGATGCCTGCATTCTACCCTACGGCCCTGGACGTCGGAGTCGCTGAGTCGATGCCGTCACACGAGATCGTCGTTTCGATTCGGTCGAAAACTGACTATCATGCACGGGTGAGTACCCCAGCGAACAGGGCATTGAGAGAGAGTGGGACCGGCGAGCGCTGGACGGTAGCCGACGCGACGGAACTGTACGAGGTCGGCCGCTGGGGCAACGGCTATTTCTCGGTCGGCCCTGAGGGAAATCTGCTGGTCACTCCGACGAAGGATCCGGAGCGCGCGATCGATCTCCTACGCCTCACCGACCACCTGCAGTTGCGGCGGCTGGGTCTGCCGATTCTCGTTCGGTTCACTGACATCCTGCGGCACCGGCTGGGAGAGATCCACAGCGCCTTCAAGTCGGCGATGGAGCAGCACCAGTATGGCGGGGAATATTGCTGCGTCTATCCGATCAAGGTCAACCAGCAGCGCCAGGTCGTCGAGGAGGTGCTCGATTTCGGGCGCCCCTACGGATTCGGGCTCGAGGCCGGTTCCAAGCCGGAATTACTGGCCGTCGTGGCCCTCGCCTCCAACGATACGCCCATCATCTGCAATGGCTTCAAGGACGCCGAATTCATCGAAACGGCGATGCTGGCCCAGAAGATCGGACGCCGGGTCATCCCGGTCGTCGAGAAATACACGGAACTCGACCTGATCCTCAAATACGCCGAGCGGGTTGGCGTCCGGCCGCAGATCGGCGTCCGGGTCAAACTGGCAAGCCGTGGCAGCGGCCGCTGGCAGGCCTCCGGCGGCTATCGCTCGAAGTTCGGCCTCACGGTCGCCGAGGTGCTCGCGGCCCTCGAGGAACTCCGATCACGCGGCATGGAAGACTGCTTCAGGTTGCTGCACTTCCATCTGGGCAGCCAGATCACGAACATCCGGATCATCAAGGGCGCCTTGAATGAGGCGGCCCGAGTCTACGTCGAGCTCGTGAAGGCGGGCGCGGGCCTCGAGTATCTCGACGTCGGCGGTGGCCTGGGCGTGGACTACGACGGGTCGCAAACGAATTTCGAGTCCAGTGCGAACTACTCGCTCCAGGAATACGCCAACGACGTCGTCTCTCATATCCAGACCGTCTGCGACGACGCGCAGGTGAAGCATCCGACGATCATTTCCGAAAGCGGGCGGGCGGTGGTCGCGTACCACAGCGTCCTGATCTTCAACGTCGTCGGCGTCTCGGGAACCGAGCAACCGGCCGGCGGCATCACGCCACCGGCGGAAGGAGTCGAGCAGCCGATCGGCGACCTGTTCGAGACCTACCAGGACCTCACGGCTCGGAACGCGCTGGAGAGCTACCACGACGCGCAGCAGGCGCTGGACATGGCGTTGCAGCTGTTCAACGCCGGCTACCTACCGCTGGAGCAGCGGTGCCAGGCCGAGCGACTCTACTGGGCCATCTGCACCAAACTCCAGCGACTCGTCGAGCAGATGGACTACGTCCACGAGGACCTCGACGGGCTCAAGGACGCCCTGGCTGACACGTACTTCTGCAACTTCTCACTGTTCCAGTCGATCCCCGACAGCTGGGCGATCAAGCAGCTCTTCCCGGTGATGCCGATCCACCGCCTCGCCGAGCGACCGACCAACCGGGCGGTCCTGGGCGACATCACGTGCGACTCGGACGGCAAAATCGATCAGTTCATCGATCGGCGCGATGTCAAGCGAACGCTGCCCCTCCACCGATTCGATGGACAGCCCTACTACCTCGGAGTCTTTCTGGTGGGCGCCTACCAGGAGATCCTCGGTGACCTCCACAATCTGTTCGGGGACACCCATGCCGTGCACGTGAGCCTGGACGCGGAGGGCGGAGTCGCACTCGACGCCGTGATCGAGGGTGACACCGTGCGCCAGGTCCTGAGCTACGTGGAGTTCGATCCGGAATCGCTCGTCAGGAAGCTCCGGACCGATATCGAGAGCGCCGTGCGGGCGGGACGAGTGAACCTCGAGGAGGCGGGTCGCCTCCGGCAGTTCTACGAGGACGGCCTGCGCGGATACACCTACCTGGAAGGCGAGCAGTAGGCTTCCGGGCTGCAGGATTCGGGCGACGAGCCCCGGGCCGCGGTTCCGCCCGCAGCCCGAAGCCCGATACGCTTCTTACTTACTCAGTACCGGTAGTGTTCCGGCTTGTACGGACCGTCAACCGGCACATCGAGGTACTCGGCCTGCTTGGCAGTGAGCGTCGTCAGCTTCACGCCCAGGTGGTCGAGGTGTAGCCGGGCCACCTGCTCGTCCAGCTTCTTGGGCAAGGTGTAGACCTTCTTGTCGTACTCCCCCTCGTTGTTGTGGAGCGCGAACTGGGCGAGCACCTGGTTCGTGAACGACGAGGACATCACGAAGCTGGGATGACCCGTGGCGCAGCCCAGGTTCAGCAGACGCCCCTCGGCGAGCACCATGACGCTGTGGCCGTCCGGGAACTTCCACTCGTCGTACTGCGGCTTGATGTTGATCCGCTCGATGCCCGGCACCTTCTTGAGACCCGCCATGTCGATCTCGTTGTCGAAGTGGCCAATGTTGCCCACGATCGCCTTGTCCTTCATCAGCGCCATGTCGTCGGCCGTGATGAGGTCGAAGTTTCCGGTGGTCGTGACGAAGATGTCGGCCCGCTGGACGACCTCTTCGAGCGTGGTGACCTCGTAGCCCTCCATCGCGGCTTGCAGGGCACAGATCGGATCGATCTCCGTGACGACCACCCGGCAGCCCTGACCCCGCAAGGCTTGTGCGCATCCCTTGCCCACCTCGCCGAATCCGAGGACCACGGCCATCTTGCCGCCGAGCATCACGTCCGTCGCGCGCGCGAGCCCGTCCGGCAGCGAGTGTCGACAGCCGTACACGTTGTCGAACTTACTCTTCGTCACCGAGTCGTTCACGTTAATCGCCGGGAAGAGCAGCGTCCCGGCGTTCATCATCTGGTAGAGGCGATTGACGCCGGTCGTGGTTTCCTCGCTGACGCCGCGGATGGCGGGAGCCACGCGCTGCCACATCTGGTTGTCATCCCGCTGCAGATCGGCGAGCACGCCGAGAATGACGCCCCACTCCTCGGGATCCTTGTCGGCATCGAAGGCGGGGACGCGTCCCTGCTTCTCGTACTCGTAACCTCGGTGCACGAGCAACGTGGCGTCCCCACCGTCGTCCACGATCAGGCTCGGGCCGGAGCCGTCAGGCCAGAGCAGCGACTCCTTCGTGCACCACCAGTACTCCTCGAGCGTCTCACCCTTCCAGGCAAAAACCGGGATCCCCTTCGGATCGCTCGGCGTACCGCCAGACTCGGGCCGCCCGACGACCACCGCGGCCGCGGCATGATCCTGGGTCGAGAAGATGTTGCAGGAGACCCAGCGCACGTCGGCGCCGAGGAGATCCAGTGTCTCGATCAGCACGGCCGTCTGCACGGTCATGTGCAGGCTGCCCATGATGCGAGCGCCGGCGAGCGGCGTCTGCCCCGCGTACTGCTCGCGTAGCGACATCAGTCCGGGCATCTCCTGCTCGGCCAGCCGGATCTCCTTGCGGCCATACTCGGCGAGCTCCAGGTCTGCGACCTTGTATGCTGGGCGACCGACTTTCGCCGCCTCGTCAAACGGATGTAGCGTCTCGACTGTGCTGGTTGTCATGCTGTACTCCGGTAATGACTGATGAATGGTGACAGGTGATTAGTGATTGGTGATTAGTGACTAGTGATTCGTGATGGATGATCGGTCGTTGGTGATTGGTGATTGGTGATTGTCGCTCCTGGTGGCCCCCGAAATGCCTGGCCCCCGATCCCTGGCGCCTGGCCCCTGTTCCCTGGTCCCCGATCCCTGGCCCCTGACCCCTGGTCCCCGGTCTCTGGCCTCTAGGGCTTTCGGGCGGTCGCGGCGAAGATCGTGGGGCCCTTGACGCGCGCGTCGGCCTGCAAGTCGTGAACACGGAGGTCCTGAAGGCCGGCCGCCTCGAGGTAACCCGCGATCTGGGTCTCGGAGAACCCGAGCCATACGTGACCCATCTGCTGGCGATAGCGCTCACGATCGTGCGGCCGCATGTCGACAATCAGCAGCCGCCCACCGGGACGGAGCACGCGGGCAACCTCGCGCAACGCGTTCTCAGGAGCGCCGACGTGATGCAGGACCAGAATCAGTGTGGCAGCGTCCAGCGAAGCATCATCGATCGGGAGGGACTCGATGTCGCCGCGGCGCAGATCGACGTTCGACTCGTCACCGAGGCGACGGCGCGCCGCCTGCAGCATGGCGCTGGAACCGTCCACCGCAATAACAGCCCGGACGAACGGGGCAAGCGTGGCGGCCACTTCGCCCGTGCCACAGCCGATGTCGCCCAGGACCCACGTCGGCTCGACCAGGCCGAGCAGCGGGCCAAGATGAAATCGCTGCCCAAAAAGCTCAGTCCGCAGACGGTCCCACTCGTCGGCCGACGCGTTGAAGAACTCCTCAGACTTGCTCCGACGATCCCGAAGCACCTCCTGGAGCCGTCCGTGATCCTGGACGGCCGCCGCTGCCGAGGTCAGCTGCTCGCGTACCAACAGCCACAACCGCTGCGCCCCGGTGTCCAGCCCGTCTCGCCGCATGCGGTACAGATTGCTCGTCGCCTCGGACCTCGACACGACCCACGCTGAATCGGCCAGCACCTTCAGGTGCCTGCTGACCGTGGACTGCGGGGCCTGGAGTACGATGCACAATTCCGAGACGGTCAACTCGTGCTCCTCGAGAACGAGCAAGAGCCGCGCACGGGTTGGATCTGCCAGAGCCGTCAAGTGATCCAGGATCGCTGGCGGTCCCGTGGCGGTCATTAATCCGTCCATCCGGATTAAGTGTTGAATATACGGGAGCTGTCTGTCAAGCGCTAATCTGGGGCTCGGGGCTCAGGGCTTAGGCTGGGCCGGTTTCGACTGGACGAGTCGCATCGCTGCACCACTCGCTCCAGGATCCGGCGTAGAGGCGCGCGCCGTGCAGACCGGCGTATTCGAGGGCGAGAAGGTTGTGACATGCGGTCACACCGGAGCCGCAGTAACAGACGGCTCGGTCTGGCGCGACTCCACCCAATAGTGTCGCGAGCCGCGCCTGAAGAACCTCAGGAGGGTGGAACGTCCCGTCCGAGCGCAGATTCTCCTGGAAGCACTGGTTGGCGGCCCCAGGAATGTGCCCAGCGACCGGGTCGAGCGGTTCGACACGTCCTTCGAACCGTTCCGGAGCCCTGGCGTCGATCAGCCGGTGAGCCGGGTCGCCCAGAAGGCGCCGCACCTCCGTCGCCGAGACGAGCAGGTCTGCCCGAACGGTCGAGTGGAAGTTGCGCGGCCGCGGTTGCTCGGCGTCTCCGCGAACCGGCCGGCCCTCACGGGTCCACGCGTCGTAGCCCCCTTCGAGTACGGCGACCGCATCGTGCCCGAGGTAGCGCAGCAGCCACCAGAGCCGGCTGGCATACATACCCGGGCCGTGGTCGTACACGACCACCTGGACGCCAGCATCAATGCCCCACCGTCCGAGCGTCTCGGCCAGCCGATCGGGCTGCGGCAGCGGGTGTCTGCCGTTGTGGCCATTGGGCGTTCCAGACAGGTCTCGGTCGAGACTCGCATACTGAGCACCCGTGATGTGCCCCTCGCGATACGCCGCCTCTCCCCATGACGGGTCGGCGAGGTCGAATCGGCAGTCGACCACGACCCAGGCGGGGTCGCCGAGGCGCGCGGCCAGAACGTCGCCCAAGACCACGGTGGTCGCCCGTTCGTGACCAGTCGCCATCATGGGAATCAGGCTACCACACGGAGGAGACAGTTCATGCGGGGACCTCGCGATGGCGCACCCGGCCGCCGGCCTCGATTGGACGTGAGCGCGTCGACCATGTTTTACTCAAGGGTCGAATCATCTCGACCCCAACGTCGTGACTCGAGTTACCCCATCTCTCCCGCTGGTCTTCGTCCTCGGCCTCGCTGCAGCGGCGAGCGCCCAGACGCATCTCGCGACCCTGCGTGGCCAGGTCCTCGATCCGGGAGGCGCGAGCGTCACGGGCGCCACTATCACCCTGGCACAGCAGGCGACGGGGACAACCCGTCAGACCACCAGTGCAGGTGACGGGGGCTACGTTCTCTCCCAGCTTCCACCCGCGTCGTACCGTCTGGAGATCACCGTTCCTGGATACAGGGTCCATCGAGCCATCGTCACCGTCCAGGTCAACCAGCAGCTCCGGCTCGACGTGACGCTGGAGCTCGGCTCGCTGAGCGAGCAGGTGGATGTCGCGGCACGGGCGGGACTGGCCGATGCCGGCCGGACCGGCCAAGCCACGGTGATCGACAATCGCCAGATCACCCAGCTGCCCCTGGATGGTCGGAACGTTCTCGATCTCTCCCTGCTGGTGGCGGGGGCCACCCCGGCTCCGTCCGGATCGGCCAGCTCGGTCAGGGGTGACTTCGCGTTCAGCGTGAACGGCGCCCGCGAGGACGCGAACAGTTTCCTGCTGGACGGCAGTTACGACGTCGACCCCAAGCTGAATACCGTGGCGGTCACGCCGCCCGTGGATGCCATCGCGGAGTTCCAGGTCCTGACGAGCGGCTACGATGCCTCGTTCGGCCGTCACGCCGGCGCCCAGGTCAACGTCGTGACGAAGAGTGGCTCGAACCGGGTCGACGGGACGCTTTACGAGTTCTTCCGCCATGACGCGCTCAACGCCACGAACACCTTCGCCGCCCGTGACCAGCCGTCACCCGAGTACGGGCGCCATCAATTCGGAGGAGCGCTCGGCGCACCGCTGGTGCGCAACCGCTCCTTCCTCTTCGTCGACTACGAGGGGCGCCGCCTCAGAGAAGGCATCACGCGCATCTCGAACGTGGCGACGGTGGCCGAGCGCGCCGGAGACTTCTCCCAGAGCGCGCTTGGTGTGCCCGTCGACCCGTTCACCGGCCGCCCGTTCCCGAACGCACAGATTCCGGCTGAGCGCGTCAACCCGGTCGGCGCCGCGATCGCCCAGCTGTATCCGCTGCCGAACCGCGCGGTGCCACTCGCCAACTACGTCTCCTCCCCGGTGCTGACGGATCATGTCGACCACACGGACATCCGGATCGATCACCGCCTGGGTGATGCATCGAACTTGATGGCGCGCTACAGCCTCGAAGATCGGCGCCTCTTCGAGCCGTTCGCCGGACCCGGCTTTGCGACGGTACCCGGGTACGGCACCCACGTGCCTCGACGAGCACAGAACCTGGTCGTCAGCGACACCCGTGTGCTGTCGTCGAATCTGGTGAACGATCTGCGCGTCGCGTTCAACCGGGTGTCAGCCAGTGCCCTCCACGAGAACCAGGGCCGTAACCGCAACGCCGATGTGGGGCTCCCCCAGCTCTGGATGGATCCGCGCGACGCCGGGTTGAGCTTCATCACGGCCACGGGCCTCTCGCCCCTCGGCGACGAATTCAACAATCCACAGAAGAGCACGACCAACCAGATCCAGATCCTCGAGACCCTCTCGTGGGCGCGCGGTCGACACTTCGTCAAGTTCGGCGCCGACGTCGGAATTCTGCGCCAGGATGCGTTCCGCGACGTGCAAGCTCGAGGGTTCCTGACCTTCTCCAGCCAGGCGCCCTTCACAGGCAACGCGCTGGCCGACCTGCTGATCGGCCTACCGGTCGTCAGCGGCGGCGCTCGTCTCGACAACCCGCAGACGCTGCGCACCGAAAGCCTGAGCCTCTTCGTCCAGGACAGCATCCGGGTGACGACCGGTCTGACCCTGTCGGCGGGCCTGCGGTACGAGCTGACGTCCCCGGCGGTTGATGTGCAGGACCGGGCGAATGTCTATGACCCAACGACCGGATCGCTCGCGCAGGTCGGGACGCGTGGCATTCCGCGTGCCGGCTACGCGTCGGATCGCAACAACCTTGCGCCGCGTATCGGCATTGCCTGGACGCCGGATCGGGCCGGCCGGACGGTCGTTCGGGCAGGCTACGGCCTCTTCTACAATCAATCCGCTCTCGCGCCGGGTGAGGGTCTGTACTTCAATCCGCCGTTCTTCGATTTCAACCTCTTCTTCCCATTGCCCGGCCTGCCCTTGACGCTGTCCGATCCGTTTCCCACCGCATTTCCGGTGCCGTTACCCTCCTCGGCGCTCACGTTCCAGCCCGACCTGCGGACGCCGTACCTTCACCACTGGCATCTCGGTGTGCAGCAAGAGCTTGGTGAGTCGCGGTCGGTTGACGTGAGCTATGTTGGCTCGCTGGGGCGCAACCTGCTGAACGGCCGGGACATCAATCAGGCGGCGGCTAGTCCTCTTCCATTCAACTCGCGGCCAAACCCAGCCTTCTCCGACGTCGTGTCGCTCGAATCCAGGGCCCGGTCGAGGTACCGCAGCCTCCAGGTCACGTTTCGGCAACGACTCCACAACGGTCTCTCGGTGCTGTCTGCCTACACGCTCGGCAAGTCGATGGACGACGCCTCCGGCTTCTTTTCGAGCTCTGGCGACCCGAACTTTCCGCAGGACAGCAACGACCCGGCCGCCGAGTACGGGCGCTCGAGCTTCGACGTCAGGCATCGTTGGACACTGGGCGCAACCTACGAGTTACCGGTCGGCCGCGGTCGCCGATGGGTCGCAGGTCGCGGGTGGCTGTCGGATCTGCTGGCCGACTGGCAGATCGCCGGTGTCGTCACGCTGCAGAGCGGGCAGCCCTTCACCGTGGCCCTGCTGCCCGAGTTCGACAACAGCAACACGGGACGCGCCGCGCTCGGCTTCGGCGCCAACGACCGGCCGAACCTCACGGGTGATCCGGCGCTGCCGACTCGAACAGCGGCGCGTTGGTTCGATACGACCGCGTTCTCGCTACCCCCGTTCGGCAGCTTCGGGAGCGCGGGACGCAACATCGTCGACGGGCCAGGGTTCGAGAACGTCAACCTGGCCATTCATCGGCGAGCCCGGCTGGCGAACGATCTCGTGCTCGAGGTCAGATTCGAGGCGTTCAACCTGCTGAACCACGTGAATCTCGGACTGCCCGACGCCTTCCTCGGCTCCCCGACGTTCGGGCAAATCCTCTCGGCTGGCAACCCTCGCCGTCTGCAGCTCGGCGTGAAGTTGCGCTTCTGACGCCAAGTTGCAGCAGCTGGCGAACGGTTGCAAACTAGGGAGGCTGTTCAAGGTTCACGGTTCAAAGGTTCACCGCAAGGTTAACGGGGTTCAGGGGAGCGCACGGGTATCGCCTGGTCGAAACCACACGCAGGTGCACGTATGGACATTTCACTCCACGGTCGGCGGGGCGGAAGGCGGATGGGGCTGCTGGTGGGTGTGACCGCGATCGCCCTGCTCGCATCGCCGGGGCGAGCGGTCGCCGACGACTGGCTCAACTGGCGGGGTCCGGCGCGCGACGGGCATTCGAGTGAGACCGGCCTGCCCGGCAGCTGGTCACCTGACGGCGACAACCTTGCCTGGAGGGTGCCGTACGGCGGCCGGTCCGCACCGGTCGTCATGAATGGCCGGCTCTACCTGCAGAATCCCGTGGGCGAGGGGCCGTCGCGCCAGGAGCGTGTGATGTGCTTCGACGCGGGTACGGGCGAGCTGTTGTGGGAGCATCGCTTCAACATTTACATGAGCGACGTCCCGCCCCATCGCGTGGCTTGGGCCTCACCGGTCGCCGATCCCGAGACGGCGGGCGTTTTCGTGCTTGGCGTTGGTGGCACGGTGCTGTCGCTGGCGGGTGACGGCGAGGTGCGCTGGGAGCGCTCGCTGTCCGAGCGCTTCGGGATCGTCACGACCCACGGCGGCCGTACCGTCTCACCGATCATCGACGGAGACCTCGTCATCATCAGCGGTCTGACGTCGGGCTGGGGTGACACAGCCATCGGGCGGCACCGCTTCATGGCGTTCGACAAGCATACCGGTGACACCGTCTGGGTGAGCACACCGGGCGGCCGATCATTCGATACGACCTACTCGACGCCGATCGTTGGCGCCATCGGCGGCGAGCGGTTGCTGATCGCGGGCGGTGGAGACGGTGCGGTCCACGCTATGCATCCGCAGACCGGCAGGCCGGTCTGGAAGTTTGCGATGAGCAAGCGAGGCGTCAACACGGGCGTCGTACTCGCCGGCGAGTACGCGATCGTCAGCCACGGCGAGGAGAACCTCGATACCAGCGACATGGGCCTCGTGGCCGCCATCGATGCCCGGCCGACAGGTACCGAGGGCGCCGACCGAGCCAAGTGGCGAGTGCCTGGATTCACGGCCGGCTATGCCTCACCCATCGTCGATGAGGACCGCGTGTACTACATCGACAACAGCGCGAACCTGGCCGCATTCGATCTCGAGACGGGTGCGGAGCTGTGGCGCCTCAATCTCGGGACGGTCCAGCGTGCCGCGCTCGTCCTGGCCGACGGCAAGCTGTACGTAGGCGAGGTGAACGGGCGGTTCCATATTCTTCGACCCAGTCGAGACGGATGCGAAATCCTGGACCAGGACCAGATCGGGAGCCTCGACGATCCGGAGCAGATCATCGCAGGAGTCGCGGTGTCGAACGGACGCATCTTCTTGGTGACCGACCGGGCGACGTACGCCATCGGGCCAACCGAGCCGCGAGCGTCGGGACCCGCCACTCTCCCGGACGCGGCGCCCTCGGCGCCGGACGCCGCGCCAACACTCCTCCAGGTCGTCCCCTCCGAAGTCGTGATGCAGAGCGGCGGGACCCAGCAGTTTCACGCTCGCCTCTACGACGCCGCCGGGCGCTTCGTGCGCGAGACGACGGCGAGCTGGTCGCTGGACGGGCTCCAGGCTACGGTCTCGTCGGATGGCGAGTTCTCTCCTGGCACCGACGTGGGCACGCAGGCAGGGCGGGTGGTGGCCACCGCCGAGGGCATCGAAGGCGTCGCACGGGTGCGTGTGTTCCAGCCGCTGCCAGTGACCCACGACTTCGAGTCGACGCCCATCGACAGCGGGCCGCCGGGGTCATGGATCGGAGCGACCGGCAAGTTCCGTGTGCGCGAGATCGAGGGCGGACGCGTCCTCGTCAAGCTGGCCGACAACCCGTTCACCAAGCGCGCCAAGGTCTACATGGGGGCGCCTCACACGGCGGACTTCACCATCGAGGCGGACGTCCTGGGAACCGAGCGCCGGCGTCAGATGGGCGACGTCGGCATCGTGGCCCAGCGGTACTCGCTCGTGCTCTTCGGGAACCACCAACGGCTGGAGCTCCAGGCCTGGCAGCCGGAGATCGAGCGCACGGTGCGGGTGCCGTTCGCCTGGACACCCGACGCGTGGTACCGACTCAAGCTGATGGTCGAGAATGAACCGGACGGCAGCGTGCGAACTCGTGGTAAGGCCTGGCCACGAGGCGAAGCCGAGCCGGCCGACTGGATGGTGGAGCGCATCGACCCACGCCCCAACCGCCAGGGCAGCCCGGGCCTCTACGCCGACGCGCACGCCGAAGTCTATCTCGATAACATTCGCGTGACGCCGAACTGAGGATACGGATCCACCCGATCGCCCGAGGACCAGATCCTATGAAGACCCACACCACCGCCCGTTCCGTCCGCTCATTCCGTCCGGCCCTCGTCGGCTTGCTCCTCGCGGCCACCGCGCCGCTCGGATCAGCCTCCGACCCTGGGACCGGTGACTGGCCCATGTGGGGTGGCACACCCGACCGCAACATGGTCTCCGACATGGTCGGACTACCCGAGAGCTGGGACCTCGAGACGGGCCAGAACGTCAAGTGGAAAGCCGACCTCGGTTCGCAGACCTACGGCAATCCGGTCGTCTCGGGCGGCGTCGTGCTGATCGGAACGAACAACGAGCTGGTCCGAAATCCGACGCACGATGGCGACCGGGGCGTCATGATGGCGTTCCGCGAGTCCGACGGCACCTTCCTCTGGCAGGCGACTCACGAGAAACTCGCAGCCGGACGAGTGAACGACTGGCCGTACCAGGGCGTCTGCTCCACGCCGCTCGTGCGCGACGGCATCGCCTATTACACGTCGAACCGCGGCGTCGTCATGGCCGTTGACATCGAAGGCTTCCACGACGGAGAGAACGACGGACCGGTCATCGACGAGGAGCACACCGGCGAGTCCGACGCCGACATCGTCTGGATGTTCGACATGATGGAGGAGGTGGGAGCGTTTCCCCACAACATGTCCAACTCGTCCCCCGTCGCAGACGGCGATCTCTTGTTCGTCAGCACGTCCAACGGCCAGGACGAGAGCCACGTGAACGTTCCGTCGCCACGGGCGCCCAGCGTCATTGCGCTGAACATCCAGACCGGCGAGCTGGCGTGGGAGGACAACTCCGTTGGCGAGCGAATACTGCACGGCCAGTGGGCGACCCCCACCATCGGCACGATCGACGGCGTGACCCAGGTAATCACCGGCCAGGGTGACGGCTGGATACGCGGCTACGTAGCCGAGACGGGCGAAAAGCTCTGGGAGTTCGACACCAATCCGAAGGACTCGGTCTGGCCGAAGACCCGAAACGAGCTAATCAGCACGGCCGTGGTCTACGACGGCCTCGTGTACATCGCCAACGGCCAGGACCCTGAGCACGGCGAGGGCGTCGGACACCTCTACGCGATCGACCCGACGCAGCGCGGCGACATCACCGAGAGCGGCCTCGTGTGGCACTACGACAAGATTCGTCGGTCGATCTCGACGGCAGCCGTGAAGGACGGACTCGTCTACTACCCGGACTTCAGCGGTTTCCTGCACTGTCTCGATGCCAAGACCGGCGAGGTGTACTGGGTGCACGACATGTTCGCGGCCACGTGGGGGTCGCCCCTCCTGGCCGACGGTCGCGTGTACATCGGCGACGAGGACGGCGACCTCACGGTGCTGAAGGCGGGCCAGGAGCTCGAAGTGCTCGCCGAGATCAACATGGGGAGCTCGGTCTACAGCACCCCGGTGCCTGCGAACGGCGCCCTCTTCATCAGTAATCGCAACGAGCTCTACGCGCTGGAGAGGCAGTAGCGATGGTTCGACGTCCGTCTCCCGGGACGCGCGGCGGCCTGTTGGCGATCGCCATCCTCCTCCATCTGGCGAGCGCTCCGGCTCAGGAGGAGTCGGCTAACTGGGCACAGTTTCGAGGCGACCCGTCGCTGACGGGAGTGGCCCCTACCGGACTCTCGGATGCGCCAACCCTGGTGTGGTCGCACGATGCGGGCGAGGCGATCGACTCGTCGGCGGCCATCGTGGACGGTGCGGTCTACGTGGGGACACTCGCGGGAGACCTGATCGCGCTGGACCTCGACAGTGGCCGCCCGAGGTGGACGTACCACGCGTCGGACGACGGCATCGGCGAGTCGTCACCAGCGGTCGCCGACGGCCTCGTGTACATCGGGGATCTCCAGGGCACCGTGCACGCGGTACATGCGGACTCCGGCGCTCGTGCCTGGACGTTCGAGACGGAAGCGGAGATCAAGTCCTCTCCCGTCGTGGTCGACGACATCGTCGTGATCGGCTCGTACGACGGATTTCTGTACGGCCTGGACGCCTCGACTGGCACGCCTCGTTGGTCCGCGGCGACCGACCATTACGTCCACGCCACACCGGCCGTCGCGAACGGAGTCGCCTACTTCGGCGGATGCGACGAGGTGTTTCACGGCATCCGCGTCACCGACGGCAAGGAGGTGTTCTCCGTGGCCGCCGACGCCTACACGGCCGCTTCACCGGTACTCGGCGAGCGATTCGCATACTTCGGCACGTTCGGGAATGAGGTGCTCAGCCTGGATCTGGAGGCGCGAGAGATCCGGTGGCGCTACGAGCACCCGGAGCGGAGCTTTCCGTTCTACTCGTCGGCAGCCCTGGTGGACGATACGGTCGTCATCGGCGGTCGCGACAAGATAATCCACGGCCTGGACGCGGCGACCGGTGAGGCTCGTTGGACCTTCGCGACCCGCGCGCGAGTCGACTCGTCACCCGCCGTCGCCGCAGGGCGCGTCTACGTCGGCTCCAACGACGGGCGGGTGTACGGCATCGACCTCGAGGATGGCACCAAGCGATGGGAGTTCGAGATCGGTTCGCCCGTTAGCGCGTCCCCCGCCATCGCAGCAGGCCGCTTGGTCGTTGGGGCGCAGGATGGACGCGTGTATTGCTTCCGCTAGTGACCCGTACCCGTCATTTCCACTAGTCCTCGACTCCGGTGGTACATGGCATGACCCTCGACTCTTTGCGAACCCACTGCCTCTCGCTGGCACACGTCACCGAGAAGATCCAGTGGGAGGACGACATCCTGTTTTGCATCGGCGGAAAGATGTTCGCGGTCGCGTGCCTCGACCTCGAGGTGCCCCACCGTGTGTCGTTCAAGTGTGACCCCGAAGCCTTCGCCGAGTTGGTCGAGCGTGACGGCATCATCCCCGCTCCGTACCTCGCCCGCCACCACTGGGTGACGCTCGAGAGGTTCGACGCGCTGCCGGACGCCGACATCCGGCGGCGGGTCGAGGTCTCGTATGATCGCGTGCTGGCCAAGCTGCCTGCGCGTGTGAGGCGAGATCTGGAAGGAACGACGGCCCGTCGTGCCCGTCGCGCCCCGAGTACGTAGCGCGTCCCTCCACGTACGGAGCGCGCCGGCTTGATCCTCCCGAGCGAAGACGAGGGACAGCCAGGCGCCATTGTCACGCTGGTCTCGGATCCGCTCGGCTGAAGCCTTCGCGCTACGTACGTGATGTCACGCGACGTACGTGATGTCACGCGACGTACGTGATGTCACGCGGCGATCGTGACCTTACGCGGCGATCGTGACGTCACGCGGCGATCGTGACGTACGGGACGATCGTGTGCCCGGACATTCAGCACGGCGGCGTGGCGAACGAGCGGGTCGGCGGTGGCTCCCACCGGCCGGAATCCAGGAACCTGAACCCCTCGGGTGGACCTGAGCCACGATAGACGTAGACATCGACTGAGCCCGAAACCTCGGCGACGCGCACAGCCGTGCGACCGTAGCCGTACGGATCCTCCAGCCCGTCCAGGCGGGCGAGCGTCGATGGGTCCACGCTGAAGATCTCGACGTAGATCGGCCGATCCCGGTCGCCATGGACCAGCATCGGATATGCATCGGTCGCGTACATCCGGAACGGCACATGGATGAACCCGCGGTGGACTGGCTCGAATCCGGCCAGGAATGCCTCGTAGTTCTCGAAGCCCTGCCGCAGCGTGCCGTAAACGGCGACGAGCGTCGCATCCGTCGGCCGCGTCATCGTCAGACATCTTTGCGGAGCGCGGTCCGAAGGTCGATGCCCCGTCGCGCCAGCGTCCGGCGTCGCCATTCGTAGTAGGCAACTCCCAACCCGATGTAGACCGCGAACGCCGCAATCGCTCGCGTGTTCTGAAATCCCGCCAGCGCGATGAACAGCGCGGACAGCACCACGAGACCCACGCTGAAGAAGACCCGCCAGAACGGACGCAGCTGGAACGGTGCTCGCTCGAACCGTTCGGCTCCGCGGCTGGCCAAGAAATACACCCCGACGCCGGAGAAGATCTGGAACGTCATGAAGCCCAGGACCGCCAGCGTCGCGTACTCGGTGATCGTGGCTCCGATCAGAACCCCCCCGGCCGACAGCACCCCGAGAGTCATGATCGCTACGTCCGGCGAGTGGAAGCGCGGATGTAGTCGCCCGAACACGGCCGGCAGAACCTGGTCCCTGGCCAGCGCGAACAAGTCGCGGGACTGGCCCAGGATTATCCCGTTCAACGTTGTTGCGGCCGCGAGCAACGCGCCGAGCGAGATGAGGACGGCCAGCGACGATGGGAGAAACGTCGCCGCCGCTGTCGCGACCGGAGCGTCGGTGGCGGCCAGATCAGCCCACGGCACGATACCTGGCAACACGACGGACACGAGCGAGTAGAAAAACAAGACGCAGCCAAGACTGATGGCCAGGGCCAGCGGAATCGTGCGGGAAGGGTTCCGGATCTCCTCTCCGAGTTCGACGATAACGAGAAAGCCGATGTACGAGAAGTACGCAGGGACAGCGGCCATGACGACAGGCATCACGCCGCGCGGAAAGAGCGGCACGAGCAACTCCGGACGGACGTGTGGCAGCCCGCCGAGGCCGAAGACGAGGAGCGCCAGCATGAACCCGATTACCATGAGCGACTGAGTCCACACGCTGAGCCTCGCACCCAGGACGTTCACCCCGCAGAAAACCGCGACCGCGAGCAGGGCGACGACTGTTCGGTTCAGTCCGGGGGCGAAGAACGCCAGGTAGTCGGCGAACCCGTAGGCGACCAGGGGCACCCCCACGATCAGGGCCGCCATCAGGACCCACACCATGAGGAATCCCCAGAACGGCGACACCACCCGACTCACCGCCACGTAGTTGGCGCCGCTCACGGGGAACACGCTGCCGATCTGGGCACTGACGACGCAGCAGAAGCCGGCGGGTATGGCGGCAATCCAGTAGGCCAGAACGACCGCCGGCCCGCTCGACGCCGCCAGCTCTCCCGGCAGAATGAAGATCGATGCGCCGATCACGTATCCGATCAGCGTGAAAACGGTGCCCCCGAGGCCGATCGAGCGGTGGAGATGTGTGGTCATCGTCGTACCCCGGCGGTCAGCACCGCCGCCCACTCGCTTCGGATCGGCATCGAGTCACACGGCAGGCTCAGGCGTCGGAGGAACAGACGGCATTATATCGCGAGGTGACCGGGCGCCCCAGTCGTCGCGCGAAGGGTCAGTCGGTGGACTCGAGGGCTCTGTAGCGACGGCGCGCCTCCGCCCAGCCATCGGCGTCTCCGGGCACGAATCGCTCGTCGGCAACCTGCTCGACGATGTAGCGACGCGCCTCCGCCACACTCCCGAACCGGGCATCGGCGATCGCCTGGACCATGAGGTTCCCGAGCGCGGTCGCCTCCACCGGACCCGACCTGACCTCCAGATTCGCCGCGCTGGACGTCGCCTGATTGAGGAAGCGATTTTGCGAGCCACCGCCGATGATCCGGAGGCCAAGAATCGGCTGACCGGTCACCGATTCGATGCGCCGTACGACCGAGGCGTATCGAAGCGCCAGCGACTCTAGGACGACTCGAGCGATCCCGAGCCGGTCGAGCGGCACGGGCTGTCCCGTCTCCAGCAGGAACGCCTGGATCTCCTCGACCATGTCGGCCGGATGGAAGAACCTGGGGTCGTCGGGATCGATGAACGCCTGGAACGGCTCGACCTCGTTCAGCCGCGCCATCAGGGTCGCATGGTCGATCGGTTCGCCGCGGCTCGCCCAGACGGCCCGACACGATTCGAGAATCCAGAGCCCCATGATGTTCCGGAGCAGACGGTTCGTGCCCTCTGCGCCTGCCTCGTTCGTCAGGCGTTCCCGCTCGACGGCTTCGGTCAGGTGCGGCTCTGGCGTCTCCACGCCAAGCAACGACCATGTGCCCGAGCTCAGGTATGCCCACCCCGGCTCGAGAGGCGCCCCGACGACGGCACTGGCTGTGTCGTGAGATGCAGGCGCGACGATCGGGATGGCGGGCAAGTCGAGCTCACGTTGCAGCGTCGACGTGAGATCGCCCAGGCGGGTGCCAGACGAGACCAGCGTCGGCATCACCGCCAGCGGCAGGTCGAGCGCCTCGAACAGCTCGGGAGCCCACTGGCGCGTCTCGGCGGCCAGCAACTCCGTCGTGCTCGCGATCGTCGCCTCCGAGACGGTCGACCCGCACAACAAGAAATGAAAGACATCCGGGATCATGAGCAGGCGGACCGCGCCGTCGGGCCATTCGCCGGCGTGCCGATGCGCGACGACCTGGTAGAGGGTGTTGAACGGCAGCGTCTGGAGCCCCGCCACCCGGAACAGATCCGACCGTGAAATCAGACCGAGCACCCGTTCGACCATGCCCTCGGTTCGGGCATCGCGGTAGCACACCGGATCCTCGAGCAGGCGGCTGTGCCGATCGATCAGCGCATAGTCGACGCCCCACGCATCCACGCCGATGCTGGCGATGGCGCGCGGCGACGGAACCCGTGAAAGGCCCTCCTTGATCCCGTCGAGCAGTGCCTCGACATTCCACCGCTCGTGGCCGTCCACGGTTCGCGGCTCGTTGGCGAACCGGTGCAGCACCTCCACGTGCAGCTCGCGTGCACCGAACCGACCGACGATGACGCGGCCGCTGCCGGCTCCGAGATCGACCGCAACGTAGCTTCGTTCCATGAATTTCGCACCGGTCGTCAGCCGATGCGGTTGTCTCGCGAGCCTAGGCCGACCGGATGATCGGTAGCCGGACCGGTTTCCCGCCACGCTCGGCGGACCGATCGGCGGCCAGGCAAATCTCCATCGTCTTCTGCGCGTCGAAGACGTCGATGTGGGTCGGCCGGTTCTCGAGCACGCACTGGACGAGCTCGTCGATCTCGCCCTGGAACGGATGGTGCGACACGTCTCCCGAGTCGGGCATCAGACAATCGATCCGGATGATCGGCGCACCATTCGGCAGCGTGTCGGCGCGCAGCGCGACTCCATCCACGGGATTCTCGTGCGCCAGCCGCCGCAGGTCGACAGGGTCATCGTGCCATGTGATGACGCCTTCGCGAAGCGTCGCACGATCGCCCATGAGCTCAACACCGAACGCGTAGGGCGTCATGAAGTCGGTCGAGCTAACCACCTGACCGAGTGCGTTGCGGCCCAGCCTGAGGTTAACGATTATCGAGGTCGGCCACTGGTATCCGGCCGTGAACGTCGTCTGGTAGGCGCTGACCTCCTGGGGCTCGAGACCAGTGCACCAGCGTAAGCCATCGACGGCATGGCAGCCGGCGGCGAGCAGGTGACTGCGCCCGCCCTTCGTCGTGCGGCACCACGACCAGCCGGCGTAGCTGTCGGTGATTCGCGACAGGTAGTTGAAGCGGGCGAAGCGGACCTCACCAAGCCACCCCGACTCGCGCATCCAGCGAGCGAAGCGCAACAGCGGGTTGTAGTGCAGCACGAACGAGACGATTGTGATGACACCGGCGTGCCGCACGGCGTTCCGAATTCGAACGAGCTCGCGTGCGTCGAGGCCGGTCGGCTTCTCCAGCAAAAAGTGCTTCCCGGCACGCGCGGCCGCGACCGCCTGGTCGGCGTGCAGGTGGTTTGGCGTCGCGATTGACACGATGTCGACATCGGGCGCGGCGAGCAGGTCCTCGTAGCGTCGAACGAACGCGAGATCAGCCGCCCCGCCCACACCGTGGCGCGCCAGGGTGGCCCTGGCACGCGACTCGTTCCGCCCACACACCGCGACCACGCGCGCGTTCGGGTTCCGCCGAAATGCCTTGATGTGCTCCGCCGCGCACCATCCGGCCCCGACGATTCCGATGCCGAGTCGTCGTTTCGGATCGCGAGTCATATCGAGCGGGCACTCATCACGACCTGGGCGGACGCCCGAGAAACACGTTCACCCGAGGCGTCGGGTTACCCGACAACCGGCGCCACGCGTTCATCTGGCCAACGTGTGTCAGGGCGTCGGCGAGCGGACCGTTGAGGACGTTCCAGACGGGAAACCGTTTACCAGGGACGATCTCGAACGTGCGTCTGCCGAACTCCTCGTCCGACAACCCTTCGAGCGCCACGCGCGCAGCCTGCAGGCGTTCCAGTGTCTCGCGTCGGACGCCGTCGATGTCGTCGCGACCGGCGATCTCGTTCGAGTCTCCGTCGGTCTGGTCTGCGCCCACGCTTCGGCAGATCGCGTTAGCGAGCCACAGGATGTGCGCGAGCAGCTGGCGTGGCGTCTGACTCTCCGCACCAGGATCGAACGCGACATCCTCGGGGCGGAGACCCTCCGTCGCCCAGCGATACCTGAACGCGAGACCATCGATCATTCGCATCATGACGCTCGTTGCGGAGGCGTGCACGGGCGCATCGGGAATCGACGCGTATGGTAGCTCGGACATGTCGTAGTTTCTCTCGTTGGCAAGTCAGTCGACGATGGCTCGCATGATCGGCCGCGTCCTGGACCGGCGCACCACCTCCTCGAATCCAGCCTGCTCGAACGCCGACGGAGTGCCGGTCCACACGAACGGGTCCGGCGTCCGCTCCATCGTCGGGACGACAGGATAGCCCTCGACCATCCTCGCTCCCGCTCTCGCCGCGAAATCGACCGCGCCTTTCAGCATCAGAACAGAGAGGCCCTGCCGACGGTAGGACTTGAGCACGAAAAGACACGACACCGACCAGACCCGTTGTTCGTCGACCGGCTTCAGGACGCGCGAACGATCCAGGTAGCCGTACACCTCGCGAGGCGCCACCGCGCACCAGGCGACGGGCTCGCGGCCGATGGAGCCGATGACGCCGGGTCTACCGCCGGTCGTCACGATCTTCTTGAACGCGCGCTTGTTCATCGCTCCCTTGCCGGCCAGCTAGTCGCGATTTCGCAAGCGCCAGGCCATGCACCAGCAGCCGCCGCACGCACCTCGTTCGCCGAACAGGCGCTCGACGTCCGCCCAGCGGCTGGGCGTGGCCGGTCGGATGGTGACGCTGGAGGTGAATCGTACCGGGATCTTCGGAGAGCGAATTACGTGACTCAGGCCACCGCCGCCTGCTGATAGTAGCGCGCTTCGTACTCTGCCGGCGGCACGTACCCGATCGGTTCGAGCAGCCGCTTCGTGTTGAACCAATCGCCCCACGCGAGCGTGGCGAATTCCACCGCTTCAAGACTCCGCCACGGGCCGCGTCGCCGAATCACCTCCGTCTTGAACAACCCGATCACCGTCTCGGCGAGGGCGTTGTCATACGAATCGCCCCGGCTGCCGACGGACGGCTCGATGCCCGCTTCGGCCAGGCGCTCGGTGTAACGAATCGAGAGGTATTGCGTGCCTCGATCGCTGTGGTGTACGAGGTCGCCCGTCTCGGCGTGGCTACGATCGTGGATCGCCTGCTCGAGCGCATCGAGCGCCAGGTCGGTACGCAACGACGCGGACGCGCGCCAGCCGACAATCCGTCGGGCGAACACGTCGATCACGAACGCCACATAGACAAAGCCGCGCCACGTGGCCACGTACGTAAAGTCGGAGACCCAGAGTTGATTCGGCCGCGTCGCGGTGAAGTCTCGCTCGACGAGATCGCGCGGCCGATCCGTGGCCGCGTGCCCGTGCGTGGTCGTCACCCACGCGCGGCCCCGCACAGCGCCGGCCAGCCCCATCTCGCGCATCAGTCGGTGCACCGTACAGCGCGCGACACGGACCCCTTCCCGACGGAGCTGCCGCCAGACCTTCCGCGGACCATACACCTGAAAGTTCTCGTCCCACACGCGCTGGATGGCGGGCCGCAGCTCGTCGTCCCGGTGGGCCCGGGCGCAACGACGCGTGGGATCCGCGGCCCGGGCCTTGTGCCGGAAGTACGTCGACGGGGCGATCGGCACCGTGGCGCAGATCGACTCGACCCCATAGACATCGCGATGGTCGTCGATGAAGCCGACCATCATCTCGCTCGGCGGTCGAGCTCCGCCTGGGCAAAATACGCGGACGCCTTGCGCAAGATCTCATTCACCCGCTTCAGTTCGCGATTCTCGCGCTCCAGCTCCTTGAGCCGGTGCCGCTCGTCCGTCGTCAGCCCGGCGCGCTGCCCCGCATCCCGCTCCGCCTGCCGCACCCATGTGCGCAGCGTCTCCGCCGTGCACCCCAGCTTGCTCGCGATCGACCCGATCGCGGCCCACTGCGACGCGTACTCGGCTTCGTGCTGCCGGACCATGCGAACGGCCCGCTCTCGTACCTCGGGGGCATACCGACTTGCTCGTGCCATGGAACCCATCCTCTCAAGGAATAGGCCCTCCGACAAAGCCGGTACGGTTCAAGGAGTCGAAGCGGGAGGCATCGGAGCGGGAAACCCTGATCTGTTGGCTGCGACGAGACACATCGACTCCCAAGAAGCACCCAGGCCGCTGGATGAGATGCGCGCGGCGATTCGTGCTCGCCATTATAGACTCCGCGAGAGCTTGCAACCGACGTGCGCACGCGCTGAGGCAGACTTGATTCCCGTTGCCTTTAGAGCGATCCTTCTGCGGGACGGGGATGCCGATGGCCGCGAGTGGCCGTACGCCGTCCGAAGCCGGTGCCAAGAGACCCGCGTCAACTGCTCAGGGAGACGAGATGGACAGCATGAGCCTCACGCAGGTGCCAGTGATGAAGACCGGAATGCTCATCCGCAAGCCTGTTGCGGATGTGTTCGAGGCCTTCATGAACCCAGAAATCACCACGCAGTTCTGGTTCACCAAGGGCAGTGGAAGGCTCGAGGTCGGCAAGCAGGTTCAATGGGATTGGGAGATGTACGGAATCTCAGTCCCGGTGACTGCGAAAGCCATTGAAGCGAATAAGCGCATTCTCATCGAGTGGCCTGGAAACGGCAGTCCCACTACCGTGGAGTGGGTCTTCGCGTCCCAGAAGGACGGCACCACGTTCGTCAGCGTCACGAATGCTGGCTTCAGTGGTGACGGGGACGCACTGGTGCGACAAGCGACAGACTCGACTCAAGGGTTCTCGTTGATGCTCGCGGGCCTGAAGGCCTTACTCGAGCACGACGTCAGACTCAATCTCGTGGCGGACCGGTATCCCAAAGGCATCGAAGAGCATTGACCTCTGGACGAGCCAGGCTCCCGCGCAACTGGCGCGGCGAGGCTCCCAATGGGACAGCGAGGTTGAGGACCCTTTCAACAGGCTTCGACGGAAGCCCTTTTTCGAGACGAGGCATCATGAGACTAGAGCGCATGAGCGGGGCCCTTGTCCTTGCCGCCGGCCTGGCGATACTTTCAGCCTGCGCGGGGGAGAACCAAGCGCCGCCCCCATCGGGATCGCAAGAACCGATCGTGAAAGGAGGGGACGCCAGGGCCGGAGAGTACGAGGGCGTGCAAGACTGGTGGAAGCCGGCGCCGGACCACGAAGAGCCGTGGACCTGGGGGCAGGTATCAGGCGTCGCGGTAGACACCCCGGACCGGATCATCGTGGCGGTGTGGGGGGACCGGGACGCCGAAGGGCGAGAGAGGCCTGACGGCACGAACTACCTCGTGGTCGCCGATCGGAACGGCAACATCGTGGAGCGGTGGACGCAGTGGGACTCGATCCTGAACAAACCCCACCAGGTCTACATCAGCCCGTACGATCCGGAGCGCCACGTCTGGGTCGTCGAGCGCGGTGGCGGCCGGGGGGTCAACATGCAGATCCTCAAGTTCACCAATGACGGAAGCGATCTGGTGATGAAGCTCGTCGACCCGGACCACCCCACGACCCGCGCAGAGGCACGGGCGAATCCGAACCCGGGTCCCTTCACCTACGGCGATCCGGCGGTGCTGGCTTTTCTCCCGGACGGAAGCTTCTTCCTCGGCGATGGCTACTGGAACTCCCGCATCGTCAGGTACGATGCGGACGGAAACTTCGTGATGGAGTGGGGGGAACTCGGGAGCGGCCCCGGGCAGTTCGACCTCGTCCACGGCCTCGCCGTGGACCGCGACCACCGCGTCTACGTCGGCGACCGCACGAACAACCGCATCCAAGTCTTCACCGAAGACGGTGAGTTCATCGAGGAATGGCCGGACATTTCTGATCCCGTGGGCGTCTTCATCGACGAGAACGACTCGGTCTGGGTGATCTCGGCGACGCTGAACCGGATTCTCAAGTACAGCCGAGACGGCGAACTCCAATATTACTGGGGCACGTACGGCAGGACACGGCGCGGCTTTGCCGGTGGCTTGTCGCGTCCACACCAGCTCGATGTGGATCAAGAAGGCAACGTGTATGTCGCCAGCTGGGACGGCGGATGGCTGAACAAGTTCGTCCCCAAACCGGGCGCCGATCCAAGCAAGCTCATCGGCAGGTCGCTGGTCCTCCCGAACTAGTGGCTCGGCCGGAAGTCGACGATGGCACAGTCGGACATGACCGTTGAGGAGCAACGGATCCGGCTGTTCGTGTATCAGTTTGTCCTGCGTCGTGATCGATGCCCGACGATCAACGAAATCGCGGAAGACGCACAGCTCACGCCCTTGGCCGCGCACCACGCACTTCGACGACTCGAGACGGAGCACTCGGCGATCGTGCTCTCGCCAGGGTCGCCCAACCTGTGGCTTGCCGACCCGTTCGCAGCGCTGCCAACGGCGTTTCCGGTGTTCGCCGAGAATCACAGCTGGTTCGGCATGTGCGTGTGGGATGCGCTTGGTATTCTGGTCGTCGCCGATGTCGATGGGCATGCGCCCACGACCTGCCCTGTTTCAGGAGAACAGCTCAGACTGCGTGTCGAAAACGGCTGCCTGACCGAGGCCATGGGCGTGGCACACTTTGCCGTTCCGGCCGTCGACTGGTGGCGCGACATCGGGTTTACCTGAGCGACCATGCAGCTCTTCCGGTCGGAGGAGGAGGTCAACGCTTGGTCAGCCGAAACCGGCCACACGAAGGGTGCCGTGATCAGCCCGGAGCGGCTGTGGGCACTCGCCAACCGCTGGTACGACGATCGACTACGACTCGACTGGCGCCGACGATCCATCGCGGAGCGACAGGCAGTGCTTGACGCTGTCGGCCTGACCGGCCGATTCTGGGATCTGTCGGCTGCGGACGACCAGTGACGTGTCGATCGTGCGGTGTCATGGAACAGGCGTCCAACTCGGCTCGAGAGCGACCCCGACCTCACCTGCCAGGCGCGTCAGACGCCCCTCCATCTCCTCGTACAGCGTGCGCAGCTCGGGTTCCGCGGTTCGCCGGATCAACTGGTCGAGCTGGCCGGCCTCGTTTCTCTGCATGAAGGCACCAAGTAAGTTGTTCCGCTCGTCCGCGTCCACCTCGAGATCGTACAGCTCGTACCGATCCCAGATGCCGTGATACTTCATGAACTTGTAGCGGTCCGTCCGTACGCCGAGCACCGTCGGCGTCTGGGGGAACGCACGCTCCCAGAAGTACTCGTACAGGAAGGCGTCGCGCCACTCGGTTCGCTCGCCGGTCAGCAGACCGTAGAACGACTCGCCCTGCACGGCGTCCGGCACGAGCAAGCCAGCGGCCTCGAGAAACGTCGGAGCGAAGTCGACGTTCAGGATCATCTCGGATTTCCGCTGCCCGCCCGCGAACAGCTCGGGACAGTGAACGATGAGCGGCACGCGAATCGACGCCTCGTACATCGACCGCTTGTCGATCGTCCCATGCTCGCCGAAGAGGAAGCCGTTATCCGACGTATAGACGATCAGCGTCGACTCCAGCAGTTCCAGACTCCGCAACTCCTCGACCACGCGCCCGACGCTCTCGTCGACGGCGCGCATGGTCTCGGCATAGTCGATCGTGAACTGATCGAAGTCGACTGCGCCGTTGTACATGCCGTCGACACCGTGCCAGCTGTTACGTTGACGGCTCACCCACTCCGGCTTGGTCGCATAGTTCGTCTCGCTATCGGCCATCGAATCCGGGTAGACGTACTGGCGGCCGGCGTATGAGCCCCTGTGCCGATCGGCCGGATAGAACTCGTGGTGCACCGCCTTGTGGCCCACGTAGAGCATGAACGGTTGATCGCGCTCTCGCCGCAGGAAGTCGATGGCGTAGTCGGTGATCAGGTCGGTGACGTAGCCCTCTCGCTCGATCTGCTGGCCGTCCACGTTGAACGTCGGGTCGAAGTAGACGCCCTGACCACGAAACGAGACCCACCGGTCGAAGCCTTGACGCGGCTCGTCGCTCTCGCCGCCCATGTGCCACTTCCCGACGTACCCCGTGTCGTATCCCGCCGCCTGTAGCTCCTTGGGAAAGGTGCGTGTCTCGGGATCGAGTCGCGTCGAATTGTCGAGCACGCGATGCACGTGCGCGTACTGCCCTGTCAGAATGGATCCGCGACTCGGTGAGCAGAGACTCGTCGTCACGAACGCCTTGTCGAAGAAGATGCCGCCCCGGGCGAGTGCATCGAGGTTCGGCGTCTCAAGGAACGGATGCCCCATCAGGCTCATCGCGTCGAATCGCTGGTCATCGACCAGGATGAAAACGATGTTGCGGCGGTCAGCCGCCGAGGCCGGCTGGGCCTGCGAACGCGGCGGCCCGGCCCGGGCCACGGTCAGCACCGCGAGGGCGAGCCCCACATTTCGGATGGTCTGCGGCACGTTCTCCCCTCCCGGAAGGTCCCTGCGTGTCGATGAGCGGTCGAAGTGGAGGGATTATAGCGAAGAACGGCGGCGACGAGTCAATCGCTCGGCCGCTCGGTTGACGCTGATCGTCCTCGGGACATAGGATGGCTGCGGCTCCTTCAGGCTGAACTGTGTGCGATCGTCGACCGTCTGCGCACCGGTGTGTGGCCCCGCCGGCGGACCGACCCAACCACGGGAGCAACGATCACAGAAAGGGTGGAGACGATGCCCTGGCAGCGCTCCGGTTCGGGTTCCCGCGTGTTCGCGACGCCCTACACGCACCAAGGAGGACCGCTCCAATGGCGGGCAGCATCATTCGTTCGGTGATCACACCTCACACCCCACGCATGGGCGTGGAGGAGACGGCGCCAGATTTCGTGCGGCCGTTGATCGAGGGAGCTCGCGCGATGGGCGCCTACCTCCGGGATGAGCGGCCGGACGTCCTCATCATTCACTCGACGCACTGGGTCTGCACGTTTCTCTGGCACGTGACCTGCCACTCTGAGCACACGGGCTACGCGGTGGCCGACGAGGCGCCGGGGCTCATTCCCGGCATCCCATATCGACGCACGGGGGATCCCGAGCTGGCGCGCGCGATTCTAGGTGAGCTCGGAGCCGCCGAGATTCCGAATGCTCCAAACGAAAGTGAGCACTACGCATGGGACTACGGCTCGTGGGTCCCGGCGCACTATCTCGACCCGGAGGGCACCATCCCGGTCGTACTGGTCGGCACGGTCCTGCTAGCCGACCTGGACGAGTGCGCGAAGGCCGGCGCGGCGATCCGCCGCGCGGTCGAGGCGACGGGGCGTCGCGCGGTCTTCGTCGCCAGCACGGCATTTGCGCACAAGCTGGTGCGAGGGCCCGACCGGTGGCCGACCGAGGAGCGTCAAACGCTCGACCATCGCTTCCTTGACATGCTGAAGACCGGACGCATCGCGGAGGCCCGTACCTGGTTTCCCGAGTACACCAAAGCGGTCGTCGGGGAGATGGGCGGACGGGCAATCGCGACTCTACTGGGTACGCTGGGCGACGACGAGGACGCCAAGTTCGAGGGGCGCCAGTTCGGCCCGTACGGCCAGTCGTCGGCCAGCGGCAACGCGAGCATCTCGATTCGGGCCGTCGCCTGACCGGGGGACGTCCCCCTTCTCGATTGGAGAGGCATGGGCGACAAAGAGGACTACGAACGCATCTACTCCGAGCTGATCGGCTTCGTGCCGCCGCGCATCCAGCATCGCATTCGGCTGGGCCTGGAGGTCGACCCTGAGTTGCTCGACCAGGTCGAAACGATCCGGCGCACCGCAATGTACCCGACCTGCTTCGACACGAAGACCGCGCAGCTCATGCTCGTCGGCATTCTGCTGGCCCACGTGGCGCCAGCGGCCGAATTCCACGCGCGAGCCGCGAAACGCGCCGGCGCGACAAAGGAGGAACTGCACGCCGTCGCCGGCCTGGCGTTCCTGTTCCGCGGCCTGCCAGCGTTCAACCTCGCCTCGGAGATCATCAACAAGATCTTCGACGAGGCAGACTCGTCGTGACGCACCACGTCTCCCGCTTCGCGATCGAGTGGGCGCACTGCGACACGGCGGGCATCGTCTTCTATCCGTACTTCTACACCTGGTTCGACCAGGCGACCGAGAGGCTGTTCAAGGCCAACGATTTGTCGTACGCGACGATCGAGCGGGAGTTCGGCGCGCTCGGCATGCCGCTACTCGAGTCGGGCGCCTCCTACACGAACCCCTGCCGACTCGGCGACGAGGTCGAGATGACGACATGGATCGAGGAGTGGCATCGGAAGACGCTGCTGGTGAAGCATCGCATCGTTCACGTCGAGGGACCGCTTGCGCTCGAAGGATTCGAACGCCGGGCGTGGGTGGTTCGGGACCCGGATTCTCCGAGGGGGATGAAAGCGGTGACGATTCCGGAGGAGGTACAGAAGAGATTCTGAGCCTCAGCGTCACGACCGTTCGACAGCCGTTCGACGGTCGATCACGCGCGCCACCTTCCCACGACCTTCAGCCCTGGGAAGCGCACCTTGTGGGAGCAGCTCGACGGCCGCCTTCACGCGAATCGCTCCCGTGAGCGCCTGGGCCACGCGCTCCCGCAGTGCCTCCTGCGCCTCGCTGGGTACAGCGTTCGCGGCCTCTACCCGGACGGTCAAGGTCGACCGTGACCGCTCACCCTCCAGCACGACCTGATACTCGGCCGTCAGCTCGTCGAACTGGCGGACGACCGCCTCGATCGCGGACGGAAACAGGTTGACGCCCTTGAACCAGATCATGTCGTCGACCCGACCCTCGATGGAGTTCAGGAGTCGGGTACCGCTGAATCCGCACGTGCATGGCTCGGGGTCGGCTAGGCGCGCGATGTCCCGGGTTCGGTACCGCAGGAGCGGCTGCGTGTCACCCACGAGGTTGGTGTACACGACCTCGCCCGGCTCACCGGGCGGCAACTGGCGCCCCGTCTCGGGATCGACGATCTCGGTGATGACGAAGTCGCTCGCGATGTGAAGCGAGCGCGAGGTTCGGCACCCGCCGCCGAGGGGAAAGAGCTCGGTCATCCCGTAGCCGTCGTTCACGAAGGCTCCCCAGCCGTCCGTCAGACGGCGCCGGGTGGCATCGACCGCCGCCCCTGGCTCGCCGACCGACAGGACGCCCTTGATGCCGAGCGCACGCAGATCGACCTCCATCTCCGACGCGACCTCGATCAGATACAGCAGGTACGACGTCGTCCCGATCACGACCGTCGGCCGAAGGTCGCGGATCAGGCGCACCTTGGTGCGCGTGTCGTACATCCCGGCCAGCACGGCCATGGCGCCCGCGCGCGAGGTGTGCTCGGCGCCGGCGGTTGGCCCCATCAACCCGTCGATCGGCCCCAACGTGATGGAGATGTCGCCGGGCCCGACATGAGGATTTCGCTGGAACCGGTCGAGCACGTAGCGCCAGTCCCGAGCCGAGAACACACGCCGGAGCGGCGTGCCGGTCGTCCCGGACGTGGCGAAGAACTTCACCCAACGGGTGCGAGGCGTCGCGACGTACGAGCCGAAGGGCGGGAACGCACGCTGGTCCTCCTGCAACTCCTCCTTGGTAGAGAACGGGAGCAACGCCAGGTCGTCGAGCCCGCGAACATCGTTCGGCGTCAATCCCGCGGCATCGAGTTTCGTGCGCCAGAACGGCGTGGCACCGTACACATAGTGCACCATCGCGCGAAGGCGCTCGGCCTGCAGCTCGCGAAGCCGTCCGATCGGCAAGCGCTCCAGACCGAGGTCGAGGACGACATAATCTGGAAGCTCAGGCATCAGCCTCCCCTTCGTGGGCACAGACGAGGCACCGGTCTGGATCGATGCGCAGCCACACCCGGTCGCCCGGCTGGATTCCGTCCGCCGCGGGTCGAAGGACACGCACCGTCGTCCCAGCCACGCGCACGTAACACTCCGTCTGGTGCCCCTGATAGGCGATGCGCGCGACCTCACCCGCCACCGCCTCGCCGTGTCCGGGGTCCTCGGCTTCCAGGGCGATCGCCTCGGGCCGAACGAGAAGGTCGACAAGACTTCCCTCCGCCAGTCCGGCAGGCAACGACACCCGCACACGACCGGCGTCCGCTCCGAGCGAGACGACGTCGTGACCGCCGGGCTCTCGGCTCACGACCGTACCGACGAGCACGCCAGCCTGTCCCAGGAACGATGCGACAAACCGAGTGCGCGGCCGCTCGTACACTTCCCGCGGTCGTCCCTGCTGGACGATGCTGCCGTGCGACATGACCGCAATCCGGTCTGCCATGGCGAGCGCCTCCGCCTGGTCGTGCGTCACGTACAGTGTCGTGATTCCGACTCGCCGCACCAGATCGGCCAGCTCCTCCTGCATCTGATCCCGAAGCTTGGCGTCCAGATTCGAGAGGGGCTCGTCCAGCAGCAGCAGTCGAGGCCTCGCGACCAGCGCTCTCGCCAGCGCGACACGCTGTTGTTGACCGCCCGACAGCGCGCTGGACGATCGCCGGGCCAATGCCTCCAGTCCGACGAGCTTGAGCGTCTCGGTGACTGTCTCGACGATCTCTGCCCGTGCCATGCGCGGTCGCTTCACGCGCAGCGGATACGCCACGTTCTCGAACACGTCGAGATGAGGCCAAATCGCGTACGACTGGAACACCATGCCGATGTTCCGCGCGAAGGCGGGGACGAAGACGTCAGCCGAGGCATCGGCGACGGAGCGGTTGCCAATGGCGATGCTCCCGGCATCCGGGCGCTCCAGTCCGGCCACGCAGCGGAGCGTCGTCGTCTTACCGCAGCCGCTCGGCCCCAGGAGCGCGAAGAACTCACCCTCGGCGATCTCGAATGTGACGTCACGAACCGCCCGCACGACGCCACCCGCGTCTCCGCCCTCGAACTCCTTGCCCACACCCGTGACACGCAGCATGGTGATCGTCGGCAGCGTAAGTGTCATGCGCTCCGTCGCGACTCTGCCAGCACCGTTCGACGCATGACGAAGATCACCGGAACGACCAGCACGATGATCAGGGTCGCGACTGCCGCCGCCTCGGCAGCGCTGCCATCTTCGAACAATCGCCACACCATGACGCTCAGGACGATGTTGTCCGGGCTGGACAGCACCATGGGCAGGGTGAACTCCCGGAACCCGATGATGAACAGCAGGACGAATCCGGCCACGAGCGACGGCCGCAGCAGCGGAAGCACGACCCGGCGGAACGTCGGACCCCACCGTCCACCCGCCGCCGCGGCCGCCTCCTCGAGCTCAGGGTGAATCTGCATGAGTCCGGCCCGACTCAGTCGGGTCGTGACCGCAAGCCGGTACGAATACGCGAGCACCAGAATCCAGATCGTTCCGTAGATCGGCAGGGGCAGCGTCAGGTAGAGCACCATGGCCGCGAGTCCAGCGATCACCGATGGGATTCCGATCGACATGAAACTCACGAAATCGAGCATGGCCCGGCCGGGCATCCGACCTCGGACGATTGTCCAGGCGAGCAGCGCCCCGATCACGGTGACGATCGTGGCGCTGAGGCCTGCGACAAGGAAGGTGTTCCCCACCGCGTCTCGAAACCTCGCATCGCCGAGCACGGTCGTGTACGACTCCAACGAGCCCATCGACAGGCGGCTCCACGAGGGAGTCTGGAAGCCGTGCATACTGATCCAGACGAGCACCGCGGTCGGCAGTACGCTGGTGAACAGTACGTAGAGGGCCACGAAGCCGAGAGCCGGCCACCGCCACCGACCCAATGACAGACGCCGCGCCTGGAAGCCGCGGCCGCCGATTGTCACATACCGGTCGGCCTGGCGGATCAGCCGATTGTAGATGGTGAGCATACCGATCCCGGCCAGCAGAAACGGGAGCGCCACCGCCGCGGCGCGGCCGTACACCGGCAAGCCCGAGTCGGGGTTGAGTTCGTAGAAGATCCGTGTGCTGAAAACCGTGATCCGTGCCGGCAGCCCCAGCATGAGTGGGATTTCGAATTGCTCCAGCGTCACCAGGATCGCCAGGATCAGCGGGGCGAGCAGGCCCGGCCGCAACACGGGCAGTGTCACCCGTACGAACGTCGTCCAGGGCCCTGCGCCGGCCGTGGCGCTGGCCTCCTCGAGGGCTGGGTTCATCGTCCGGAGCGTGCCCGAGAGCAGCAAGAATACGAACGGCACGAGCGCCGCACCCTGGCACGCGATGAGCCCCGGCATGCTGAACAGATCGATGGGCCCAGGCCCCTCCAGCCTGAACAACGTTCGAACGCCGAGGTTGAGCCACCCCGCGTTGGGGCCCAGCAGATAGATCCAGGCGATGGCCAAGACGACCGTGGGGACGAGCAGCGGGAACAACAAGAGCGTGTAGACCGCATCGGCCGCCGGGAGATCCGTCCGCTCCACCAGCCACGCCAGCACGAACGCGATCAGGAAGGTGAGCACCACCGACCCGGTGACGAACACGACGGTATCGGGCATCGTGACGGTGTAGAGGCTCGCGTCCAGGTAGACAGACCGAAGATGCTCGAGCGTCCAGATCGTGTTCGGCTCGAAAGGTAGGAAATCCTCGGGACCGCGGACGGCGGTCACGAGCAGCATGAGCAGCGGCGCGGAGATCAGATAGATAGCCGCCAGGGCCGCCGCCCCCAGCGTCACACGGGCGCCAGGGGGTAAGAATTCGAGGTGGCTTCGCAGCATGCTCAGAAACGCACGCGGGGGTCCGGGGTCCCGAGTCCGGTGGTCCGGGGGGCACCGTGGCTTCGCGGCATTCTCAAAGACGTTCGTGGAGGCCGGACCTCGGTGGTCAGCACGTGATGACATGGCGCGCAACGCGCCACCGCGAACCCTTGAACCCTTGAACTATTGAACGTTGAACGGACTGCCTCCTACCTCGCCTGCCCCGTGACAATCGCGGACAGCTTCTCGTACAGAGCCGCGCGGCTCATCATGTTGGACAGGTCCTCGTACAGAACGCGTCCTCCCTGGCTCTCTAGGACGTCCGCAAGATTCGACTGCGCCCCGGGGCGAACATCGGCATTGAAACGCAATCGCTCGCGGGCGGCCTTGGCTTCCTCCGTCGTCATCCAACCGGACAGGAGCTTCGCGGCGCTCGGGTGAGGAGCGCGCGCCAGTGGCGCCGCGACGAACTGCGCGGCCGGCATGAGCGGCATGGCCACCCACCCGATCGGCAAGCCCTCGGACTTCCAGAACATCGCCGACCCGATGAACTCGCCGACCGCCATGACACGCTCGCCACTCTGCAGGAGCCCCTCGCGCGGCGCGCGCGTGATCAGGGTGTCCTGGTCGTCGATCAGAGCCCGGGCGTATCTCGTCGCCTTCGCCTCGCCCCACTCGAGGGCCAGAAAGCCTAACAGTCGCGGCAGGAGGAACTGGCTCGCCACGAGCTTCCCGTGCCAGCGCGGCGTCAGCAGGTCGTCCCAACTCGTTGGAAGATCCGCGGCGGCCACCAGGTTCTCGTTGTATACGACTGCGTAGACCAGATTGTGGGTCGCACCCGCCGCGCCATCGAGCAGCACATCGTCGGGGCGATTGCCCCAGATCGTCCAATCGTTCGTCCCCAGTATCCGGCGCCGATGCACCGGGAGCGTGCCGCCGAGCGAGAAGTGGAACACATCGACGGAATAGCGGCGTGCCCGATGCTCGGTGACAACCTTTGTGCCGGCCGCACGATCGGCAGTCCACTTCACCTCGATTCCAGGGAATCGGGCGTTGAAGATCTCAGGGATCCAACTCAACTCACGGTTCTGCGATCCCCAGATGACAACCTCACCTTCCGTCTTCGCTTGCTCGTACAGCCGCTGCACGGCAGGTGACGTCATCCACGGCGCAGATGGCGCCCGCGGCGACACGGACTGGCTCGACGTCAGCGCGGGCCACGCGGCGCACATCGCCACGACCACCAGCACGATCAGGATCCGACTTCGTCGCATGGACAATTCGTTGTTCGTGTCTGACGTCGTGTCAGCGACAGTTTGGGGCGAGCGAGTCCCGCTCACCCGGCTGTGGCTTCAGCTCGTCGCCCACCGGCCGGAACAGACGCTTGTGTGGCATCGGCAAGCCGTAGATCCTCGCGGCGTTGCCGCCGAGGATCAGGTTGAGATCGTCCTGGACGATGTCCAACCGGAGCAACTGCTTCAGGCTCCAGCCCCAGACGTCGACCTGATGCCGCACGAGGGGCTGCTTGCGGAGCTGGACCGCGTACGCCGGAGGTTGGTTGCCGTACTGGGCATGAAACGGAATGCTTGCGCCCCAATCGCACCCCCAGACAAGCTTTTCGGGCCCGATGTTGGGGTCGAGCAGTGCCTTCATGTACAGGTCCGTCCACCAGAGGCCGGTTTCGAGATACACATTGTCGTTCGCCGCAGCCACCGTCATGGCTTCCTCGACGAGTCGATCGGACCACCAACCCTGCAGGCCGCCGTGATCCAAGACGATGGGGACGTCAGGGAACTCTGCCGCCACGTCGGTGGCCCAGATGGGATTGAGCGACTCTGGCCAGAAGTTGTGCGTCAGTGGGTATCCCATGACGACGCCCGTGTGGATGCGCACGACGCTCTTGTGCTTCCTGGCCACTTCGAGGACCGGGCGCATCTGATCCAACCGTTCGGCCTGGTCGATGACGTGTTTGCGCGCATTATCGGTGGGCATGCCCTCCCCGACACCCACGAATTTGCCGGTCGACAGGAGTTCATCGATCTCTCGGGCTGCCCCCTCGGCCGTCCAGGCCTCTTCCCCTCTGACCGCCTTCTGCTGCGTCTTCACGGCGCCACAGACGGCTACGAACTTGTCAGGATGAGCCTCGACGATTTCCAGATTCAGCTCGTTGGTCATCCCGAACGCCGGCAACAGCACGCACATGTCGACGTCGTAACAGTCCATGTCGTAGAGCAATCGAGGCGAGTTGTCGTACGGCGTGAGCATCCGCATTACCTTCGCCAGGTCGTTGTACCGTGCCGACTTCCTGTCGATCTGTTGCTTGGCGAACTCCGGCCCGGCAGCGAACCGTTGCGCGTGCACGTGGGTATCGACGAGGAACCGGCCAAGCTTCATGCAGTGCCTCCAGGTGGGGCGAGGGGGGCAGGTCTCATGCCCAACGTTCCGGCAACCGAAGTAGCTTCACCGCGTTGCGTCTATAGATCTTGTCGCGGGCACCCTCGTCGAGATCCAGTCGATCAATGATCTGGATCGTTTCCCGAATGTACATCGTGCCCTTCTCTGGATCGAACGGCGAATCCGATGCGAACAGCACGTTGTCGACGCCGAAGAAGGTCAATCCGCACTCGGTGGCCGCCGTCGCCCCGAACGTCGCGGTATCGGCGTAGAACATCCGGAAGTAGTCGATCGGTCGCTTCTCGAGACGGTCGAGGACGGCGCCGTAGTCCTCGTCGGAGGTTCTGGACCCGAGTTGATCCCACCCCGGTCCCACGCGCCCCTCGAAGTAGGGCACCATGCCACCCATGTGATGAGTGATGATCTTCAATCCCGGATGCTTGTCGAAGAGGCCCGCAAAGACGATTCGCGCCATGGCCGCGCTGGTCTCGTAGGGCCACCCGAACGTCCACCAGATCTCGTACTTCGAGCCGTCCTCGGTCAAGTAATCCGGGAAATTCGCGCCCCGAGCCGGGTGCATCCAAATCGGACGGTCGTACTGAGCCATGAGATCGAACAACGGGAGGTACTCCGGGGCGGTCAAGGGTTTACCGCGCACGTTCGTGTACACCTGAACGCCGCACGCCCCGAGGTCGTTGGTCGCCCGTTCGGCCTCCGCGATCAGGCCATCGGGGTGATTCATCGGTAGGGATGCAATGAAGCCTGGGAAGCGGTCGGGGTAGGTGTGCACGAGATCGGCCATCCCGTTGTTCGCGGCCTTCGCCAACGCGACGGCGGTCTCGGGATCACCGTACGCTTCGAGGGGCGGCGATGCCAGCGACAACACCTGATAGTAGTCGTCGAACTGATCCATGACGCGAAACCGCTCATCGAGGTCCGCCAGCATCGGCACGCCACGCACTCGCTTGCCCATGTCCTTTTGATTGGGCGCGACCTTCAGCATCAAGTCATGAAACGGCTTCGGAAAGATGTGCGTGAAAATGTCGATCTTTTTCATCGAGGTTGACTCCTCCGCCAGCGTTTCACTCCCAGCCGTAGATCTCCAGCGTCGTTCGGCCCGCACGGAGCTCTCGGACGACCTCGGCCTCGCGGTCCACTCGCTGCTGTGCGCGCGACAGGACGTGCGTCACGTGTTCCCGCCCGATCACGACGAGCCCGTCGTCGTCGCCGATGACGACATCGTTGGCCTTTACTGTCGTGTCCTGCAGCACGACAGGTCCGCCGAGTCGACCCGCGCGCGTCGCGTCCTTGGTCGTGCCTCGAATGCAGAGCCCTCGAGCGAATACTGGAAAACCCGACTCGGAGATCTCCAGTCGATCTCGCACACATCCATCAATCACGAGACCCCCGAGACGTCGAGCCAGCGCGGCGGTCGTCATGATGTCCCCCCAGTAGCCCGCCTCGTACGCGCCACCCACGGTGACGACGAGGATCGCTCCCGGCGGCGCGGCCGCGATGCCGCGATGCAACCACAGATTGTCCATGGGCGCCGACTCGACGGTAAAAGCAGGACCGCAGATCCGCATCCCGCAGACGAGTGGCTTGATCGCGACTGGCAGCGCGCCGACCTGGCCCGCCGCCTCGTGCAGCGTGGCCGTCGAGAACGCCCCGGCGGCGCGGACCCGCTCGGCCTCTGGCCCGAGGGTGGATTCAGTCACCGCGCGATCGCTCTCGGCGCTGCAGCTCGAAATATTTGAACTGCTTGCGGGCCTCGTCCAGCCGCATCCCCGACTCGACGGCTCGGCAAATGTCTTCCTCTGCTGCGTGGACCTGCTCTGCCAGCCCTATGACATCGAGCTCGCGCTCGCGGGGCACGACGACCACGCCGTTGGCGTCGCCGAGGAGCAGGTCACCCGGGCTCACGCGCGCATCACCGATCGACACCGGCACGTTGAACCCGTCGAGCTGGACGCGGTCCTTGCCCGTGCGCATGGACCAGCCTCGACTGAAGATTGGGTACTGTAGCTCCAGGCTGCGACTGATATCCCGACAGACACCATCGATGACCGTGCCCGCGACGCCCTTCGAATGAGCGACGAAGGTCAGGATGTCGCCCCAGACCGTCGCATCCGACCGACCACCATTGTCGATCACGATGACTTCCTCGGCGCGCACGTCATCGATGTAGTCACCAACGTTGCCACGCTCGACCGCCACGGGAATCGTCCGCATGGTGAGCGCTCGTCCGCACAACCGGAAGTGATGGTCGAGCGGCTTGACACCAAGGCACTGTCCGGCGATTCCGAGACGATCGAGCGCGTCGCTCACGGTCGTCGTCGGCAGTTGCGTCAGCCGATTTCGAGCCTCGTCGCCAGCGGGCACGTCAGGCATCGGTCTTGGGGTCCTCGAAGTCGACACGGGCCGCAGTCAGCAAGTCCTCATACCCGCGCCCCATCACGTCCGATACGCTCCGCCCCTGACGCACCGCCCGGGACATCGCCGTCTCACGGGCGGCAATGCGTTCAGCCGTCTGGATGACGTCGAGGCCGAGCCGTGCCGGTATGAACACGACACCACTACCGTCGGCGATCACCAGGTCGCCGGGCTCCACGTGGATCGCGGCGATGGTCACCGGCGCGTTCCACTCGAGCTCGACGATCCGACCCCGCGCCGTGAACGGCACGACGGATCGTGCGAACACCGGGAAATCGGCTCGTGCGCTGTCGTCGACGTCGCGAACCGGGCCGTCGACAACGGCCCCGGCCAGGCCACGTGCGCTAGCCGCGAGCGACAGAATTCCGCCCCACCCAGCCGCATCGTCGCGGGCGTGATGCTCGACCACCACGACGTCACCAGGCTCGGCGGCGTCGATGGCCGCCGCACACAGATGGCGTTTTGGGACCGTCGGACCGGGCAAGCCGAGCCGCACCGTTGTCACACGACCCGCGATCTTGCGAACGACCGACACCGGCCGTATCGACGCCACGGCACCAGTCAGGTCGAACGCATCGAGGGCGTCCGACACCGCGCACGTGTCGAGTCGCTGCAAGCGCTCGGAGAGGGGGCTACCAGGCGGTTCGAGCATGGCTGTCACGCACCGTTCGACGGCCGTCGACTTGACGTTCGTCAGGCGATTCGGAAGAATTCTACACGTTATCGTCCTGCAAGCGGTCCCCAACGGGCCGTGACTTGCCCCTGGACCATTCCGGAACGCACGACGTCGCCTGAGAGAGCCGGGACGCGTGTGCCGCGGCACGGTGGAGAAACGTCAATGATCATAGACTCGCATGCCCATGTCACGGCTCCTCAGGAGCTGTATGCCTACAAGGCGAACATCCTCGCACACCGTGGCGCTCATGGCCGCGGCAAGATCGGGCTGAGCGACGACCAGATCACCGCAGCCCTCCAGGCGCCCGTCTTCGGCGGCAACTCGCATCTCGACCAACTGCGGGAAGTCGGAACCGACATGCAGCTGGTGTCGCCGCGGCCGTACACGATGATGCACAGCGAGAAGCCGGAGAAGCTCGTCCGCTGGTTCATCGAGGAGACGAACAACATCATCGGGCGCCAAGCCAAGCTGTTTCCCGAGGTCTTCCGTCCGGTTGCCGGTCTGCCGCAGAACATGGGCGTGAGCCCGGCCAATTCGGTCGATGAGCTCGAACGCTGCGTGAAGGAGATGGGCTTCGTGGGATGCCTCATCAATCCCGACCCGAACGAGGGGCAGGGCGAGCCACCTCCCGGTCTTGGCGACGAGTACTGGTATCCGCTCTACGAGAAGCTCGTCGAGCTGGACGTGCCCGCACTCATTCATTCGGCCGGATGCAGGTCACCACGCGAACCGTACTCACTCCACTTCATCAACGAGGAGAATATCGCGATTGTCTCGCTCCTGAGCTCGACGGTCTTCCAGGACTTCCCCACGCTCAGGCTCATCGTGTCGCATGGCGGGGGCGCGATTCCCTATCAGATCGGTCGTTACAGAGCGATGTGGATCCGACGCGGCAAGGAGCCCTTCGACACCGCCCTGCGCCGTCTGTACTTCGACACGTGCCTCTATAGCAAAGACGCGCTGGAGCTTCTCTTTAAGACCGTCGGCGTCGACCGATGCATGTTTGGAACGGAGAAGCCAGGCATCGGCTCGTCGAAGGATCCCGAGACAGGGCGATGGCTCGACGACACGAAACCGAGCATCGAGTCCATCGAGTGGCTGAGCGACGACGACCGGCAGCAGATCTTCGAAGGCACCGCGAAGGCCGTCTACCGGCTCGACGTGTAGCCGGCACCCTGCGCCGGTCACCTCAAGATCGTCTCGCGATCCAGAGTGCCGTCCGCTGTGCGGAACTCGAGCTGGCCTTCCATCGCGTCGGGTCCGAGGTTCGCCAATCGAAATTCGGTCGACAGCCCAGCACCGTTCGGGACCCAGGAGAAGAGCCGTCCGGACACGGTCTCGAGATCGGGCAGCTCCACCGCAATGGTCTCGGCTCTGAAATTGGTCGTGAGCTGCCGCGCGGTGACGCCGACGGGCTCGTCGCTCTCGATCCGCACGATGCCGCTCGCCCGTTCGCCGAACAGCTCCGAAAGCGTGACCGTGAGCTGCCGGCCAGCCGCCAGCGATCGCTCCACGCGTGCGGCGCCTTCGAGGCCAAACTCCACCCTCGCGGCACTCGACCCGGCGTTGCTGACCACGAACTCGGACTCGATCGTACCGTGCCTGATCAGCGTGGGTTCCGCGTTGACCGCAAACCGCGCGGTCCGCGACTCCCTCGCCGACACGAGGCTCTCGCTGGTCCAGACGTCGCCCGAGCGCCGACGAATCAGAGCGGCCAGAAACGGGACAACATCGTCCTCGGGAGTCAGGAATGCGTAGCCGTTCAGCACCCGGGGCCCGATGACGGTGGTCGAGACGACCCGCGTGGCGTTCGGGGGAATAACGTACGGGATCAGTACCGAATCCAGGCCGAGCGGATCGCGATCCCCCTCCGCATTACGAATCGAGATCGTCCCGTGCGCAGGCGCATCCGAATCGTTCGTTACGATGATGTCGGTCTGCTGGCCGCCGCCAGACCGAACGAGCGGCAGGATGGTCCGCTCCGTGCGTGACGCACCCGTCGCCGTCGGAGCAGGGGCGAGCAACACCTCACCGCGGCCATTCGTGGTGCGCCGGAGAGCCGCAACGACGACGGGCGAGCTCGAATCGACGACGAGGGTGCTTTGCGGTGCCACCTCCGTGCCGCTCGTCTGCTCGACGACCACCTCGACCTGCGCGCCAGCACCAACCTCTCGATCCCAGGTGGCGACCGCCACCCCGCTCTCGTCATGGAGCACGAAGCTCGTGCGACTGACCGCATCCCCCGGGTTGTAGAGCCGAACGACATGGTCCCGGCCTTCGGCGCCGTCCACGAATATCGTCGCGTCAGTCACGGACGCCGACGCTGCGAGGGCGGCCTCGCTGACCAGCATCCGCGTGTGCCGCTGCGTCCGCTCGTCGACGAACATGTCGGTGACGCTGTAGAGTGCGACGCCCGACGGGGCGCCGTCCGACGCCAGCAGGGATGCAGTCCTGGACGTGCGCGGCTCGGCCCGGATGCCCAAGTCCACGGCATCCGGCGTGTGGAACCTCTGTAGACCCTGACCCGCCACACGGTACTGCCATCGTGCCCGCGGGAAGTGAAAGATCACCACACGCGACTCGAACGAGCCGGTCACGAACAACCGACCGTTCGCCTCATCGAGCGCGATGCCTCTGGAGTCTCGAACGGTGAACTGGCCCGGATACCCCTTCTGGCCGCCGAACACTCCTGGTACGCCAGCGCTCTCCTCCGACTCGCCGAGCACCGTCGCGGCTGGCGCCCCGTCGTCGAATACGTCGGGGTCGACGTTGAATACGAGGATCCGGTCTGCCGGCACGACGGCATCCGACACATACAGCAGCTTGTGCCGCCGATCGTAGGCGATGCCGTTCGGTGCGAAGAACGTGTCGTCGCTCACGTCGGACCGAGACCTGCGAGACGTTCCGGACATGAGCCCGCTCGCCGGCCGCGCCGCCATCTCGGTCTCGAAGCCCGAGTGCCCCAGGACACCAATCGCCGCGGCACCGTTCTTCAACGCGCCCGGCCGGGCGTCGAATACCAGGACGCGCGTATTCTTGGCGTCGATGACGAACAGGCGACCCCCGTCCGGGTCGTAGGCGAGATGTCCCGGATCGTGCACGCCTCGCCGGCCGCCGCCCACGTCGGTGCTGTCGAAGTCCGGCTGCCCCAGGACTGCAAGTGCCGACGCGCCATTTCGGAACGAGTCGTGCGAGATGTCGAACACCAGGACACGATGGTTCTCACCATCCGAGAGGAACAGACGCTGCCCGTCGGAGTCGACCGCCAGGCCCATCGGCAGGAAGTTCGAAGCGATGCCGCGTCCCATTCGAACGCCAAAGTTGAGGCGATCTCGACCGGCCCCGAATGCCACCGACTCGAAGTCCTCCTGGCCAACGACGACCGAGGCGCTCATACCGGTGGCCAGCGTCCCGGGTGCCGCGTCGTAGACCAGGACCCGATTCTGATAGCCATCACCGACGAACACGCGCTTCGACACCGGATCGTAGGCAACCGCGAGGGGCACGGTCATGTTCGACGCACTCGGCGGGCCCATGTAGCTCGACCGCAGATCGGGCTGGCCCAGCACCCACCGGGCCGAGCGATCCGACACCCGATTCAACGCATCGAGCTGCCAGACGACCACGCGATGGTTGTACTCGTCGGCCACGAAGAGGCGATGGTCGAGTGGGTCGAGCGCGACCGCGCGAGCCGCTGCCAGCGACCGGCCGTCGAGCCGCCCCTGCGGGATGCGGCTTTCGAAATCCGGATCTCCGGCCGCCGTCTCGTGGCCCAGCAGATCGGACGCTAGCATGCCGGTCTTCAGGTTGCCGGGCTTGATGTCCCAGATCGAGATTCGATTGCCGGCCGGAAAACCCTCCGAGACGTACAGTTTCTGAGCGGTCGCGTCGACCGCCAGCCGAGGCATCGCCAGCCGGCTCTGTGAGACCTGCGGGGTCGTCGTGAAGGCGTCAGGCTGACCAACGACAGCGATCGCTGTAGCCGGACCGCCGACGCGATCGGGATGTGCATCGAACACCATGATCCGGTGCTGCAGATCCTCGGCGATGAACAGCCGATGGTTCACGCCGTCGTACGACAGCGATTCCGGCTTCAGCTGGTCGAGCGAGCGCCGGGGCTGCCGGCTGGCGAAGTCGGGCTGCCCCATCACCGCCATGGCGACGTCACCCGACCCCATGCGGTCGGGATGGGCATCGAAGATCAGGACACGGTTGTTCCCCATGTCAGAGACGAACAGCCGATCGAAGACCGGATCGTAGGCGACGCTCATCGGCGCGGCCATCGAGTCAGCGCCGAGCCCGGCCGATCGCGCCTCGAAATCGACCTGGCCCAACACCAGCAGGGCGTCAGGGTCGCTCGCCAGGCGATCGGGATGAATGTCGAACATCAGGACTCGATTATTGGGCGGATCCGGAACCCACATCCGCTGACCCACCTCGTCGATGGCCGCGCCGGCGGCCATGCCGAACCGATTCGGACCGATGCTCCGCGTGGTCGATTGGAAATCGGGCTGTCCGATCACCACCTGCGCGGCCGGGTATTTCTCTACCTCGTCAGGTGCGACCTGGAAGACCAGGATCCGGTTATTGAAGCGATCGACCCCGAACAGTCGCTGCGTCGAGTTGTCGAAGAAGGCGATCGCTCCGGGGAATGCGAGCTCTCGCTCGTCGACCTCGGGCGCCGAGCGACGCCCGTAGATGTTCTCCCGCCCGATGACGTACATGGCCGATCGTTCGGTGGGCAGGCCGTTCTCGTCGAGCTGGAACGCTCGGTAGCCGCCGTTGCCGTAGGCCGGAATGAAGAGCCGTCTGTTGACGCGATCCAGCGCCACCGGGCCCGGTCACCACACGGAGTGCGCGGTGGGTCCGGAGTTGGTCAAGCCCCCGATGAACGTCGGGTCACCCCAGGCATCCTCGGACGCCAGGACATCGGCCGCCGGCTGCCCGCGAAGTGGCAAGCCCTCGGACGGATCGACAGTCGGTAACTCGGACGCAGGCGCTTGGGACAACAGCGCGACCGCAAGAATCCCGATGGCAGGTAGACGCATCCGTCGAACCTCCTCGAATCGATTGAAGATAAGGCCTCAGAGAATAGCAGATCACCCGCTGCGCCGAGCAGCCAGGCGGCCAGACCAAGGAACTCGCCGCGAGTGTAGTTCGTCAAGTTGTCCTCCATGTCGCGGCGCCTTCCGCATCTCGCGCCGCCCTCTCACGGGCCGAACGACAGAAGTGTAATCGCACTGAGTGAAATTGCCAGATCACTCCCAACCTGTGCGCCGTCAGGTCATGTGCATTGCGTGTCTAATCTGTTGATACAGAGTCAGTTCGGAGCATTCGTCCATTACCTGGCAGGGCTGGCAGGCAGATTGCGGTCGTGATCCGTGACGAACACGGTGGGTTCGAAGGACGGGACCATGAAGATTGATGAAAGTCCTTTCGCCGTCGTCGAAGCAAGGGGCACGATACGCCGGGACATCACTGCTGACGATCAGCGGTCGTCGGCCGAGGCGAGGTCATCACGCGAGGCGCCACGCGATGCCCGCGATGCCGCGGCCACGGAGGAGCGACCGACGATTCGCCCGCGTGACCACGTCGACGTCTCTGACAAAGTCGGGATGTTCTCGACGGCGCTGGAAGCCGCGAAACAGACACCCGCTATTCGATCGAACCTCGTGCGTGAGATGCGGGAACTGGTGGCGGCGGGCCAGGTTGGCCACGACGTCGAGCGACTCGCCACGAAGCTCATCGATTCGATCGAGACGCTTTCGACAGAACAACTGCGCTCGCCGGACGTTCGGAGGCGCTACTTCATCGTACGGTCGTAGCCCAGCGCCTCAAGGCTGGAACACGTAGTCGATCGGCGCGCCGGCGGTAGGATTCAACGCCGAAAAATCGAGTCCGAGAAATCGCGACAACGTCGCGGCGATCTGATCGAGTCGGATCGTCGGGGCACTGCTCCATTCTCCCCGCCGCTCGGCGTCCGGGCTGACGAAGGCCACCCAGACGTCCTGGGCACCATCGACGTCGCCGCCATGATCGGTCCAGTCGGCGGGCGTCCGACCGCGCCCGTGATCCACGGTGATCACGAGCGTCGTCGAATCGCGATACTGCTCATCGGCCTGCACGAACTCCCAGAGCATCTCGAGATAGCGATCGGCACGGGCGAGTGAGTCAAGGTAGCGATCGTATCGACGGTCGTGCGCCCAATCGTCATCGTCTCCGAGCGCCAGGTACAGGACGCGTGGCCGGTAGGTCCGAAGGTGGGCCATACCGAGCCGGAACGTGTACGCATCGTGGCGAACGGTGTCCCAGGGCGTCGGGGTCTCGAACTGCATCGAACTGAGCAGCCGGACCGCCGGGTCGGGATGATCGTAGGGTTCGAAGCCTGCGTTGGTCGTCGTCGCACCCTCCTCGTGCTCGACGATCCAGTTGAAGATGCTCCACGAGGCGAATGTGGCCACCTGGGACGCAGGCAGGGCGAGCTGTTGACGCAGGAATTCGAGCACGGACGGGTACGGGTTCCGTACCGGATCGTTGGTGTGGATGACATCGTCGTGGGCCTGGCCGGTGAGGATCTCCGAATAGCCCGGGTAGGAGAAACGATGCCGGTTGGAGATGAGCGCGCGACTCCCGAGCGCGTGGTTGCCGGCGATCGAGCCGTGATTCATCATGAGGCGACGCCAGAAGAACGGCATGAGACGCTCGCGTCGGGCGCCCGGCGTCTCGGCCCAGTAACGGCTGTAGCTCTCGGTTCCGCTGGGATCGACGTCGCCCTCCGTCGAATCGGCGTCGCCTTCGCTCGACAGCGACGAGCGAAGCACCGCCAGGTCGAGCCCGCCGAAGATCTCCTCGGTGCGCGCTCCATCGAGCGTGACAAGGATGACGTTCCGAGTACGCTGCTGAGCTTCGGCGGGCACTGCAGGGAACGCCACGCTGATCACGCCCAGCATGAGCATCGATTCAACAACGGACCGTCGAGAACGAGAAGGGAAGAACGTCATGGCGGCTCCACGCTGTGATCGAACAGAACCGACACGTCAGACCGGGTTCGGCCTGACGAGCGCTTTGGGGATTCGATGGGCCTCGGCATCGGCGAGCGCGGTGTCCAGCTGGTCCAGCCCGTAGATCCGCGCACCGATCTCTCGCCACGGCAAGTGCGCCGCACGACCCTCCAGGAGTCGGATCGCTCGCAAAAAATGCCCGACCTCGCTGCCCCACGAGCCTCGAATCTCCAGATGCTTCTTGTTGATCTGCCGGTGGGCGTTGATCGCGCTCGGACCCGCATCGGTGTAATGACCCGCGATGACATACCGGCCGCCGTGCCGCACGAGGTCCAGCCCTTCCTCCACCGCACGGGCCGATCCGGCGGCCTCCACGGCGATATCGACGCCGGCTCCATCGGTAGCGGCAAGAACGGCCGCTCGGCGTTCCTCGGGGCCTTGAGCCAGGATGTCGAGCGCGAGATCGGCGCCCATGCGCATCGCGAGGTCGAGCCGGGTGGCCGGAGCGCCGATGGCAATCACCCTGGAGGCTCCAGCGAGCCTCGCGAGCGCCACGGCGCTCAGGCCGACGGCTCCCGTGCCCTGCACCGCCACGGTGTCCCCGAGCCGAATCGCGGCACGATCGATGATGTGTACCGCCGTCAGAAGACCGCATCCTCCGCCGATGTACGCCTCCGGCTCGACTCCATCCGGCAGGCGCGCCGCGGCGACCCCGGGCTCGAGATAGATGGCCTGGGCCCAGCCGCCGAACAGCCCGTCCGCGGCGGAATCGGTGATGCCGTACACACGTCTCGACGAGCACCGTGTCGGTGTACGCCACACGGTACACGCCAGGCAACGCCCGCAGGTACGGTGCACGTCGAAGAAGACGACCGTGTCACCCTCCGCGAGTCGGCTCCCGTCGACGCCGTCCAGGGGGCCTCGGACCTTGTCCAGCTGTCCGACCGACACGTGTCCTGGAATGATCGGGTAGGGTACATCCGCCAACCGGCCGTGCCACAGATGCACGTCCGTCCCGCAGACCTCCGAGTACATCGTCCGCAGCAATGCGCCGCCGGGCGGCAGCTCCGGCTCGGGGTATTCCCGGATCTCGATGGGCCGCTCGGGCGCGGGCATGACGGCGGCGAGAATCGTCGAGTCCATCGCTTCTGGTCGGCTTGCAGCGTCAATCCGGCAAGTCGGCCGGCGGCTCGGGTAGCCAGAAGCTCGCTGTGAAGCCGATTCCGTAGGCCAGAGCGGCGACGAGGGCCGAGGCGTACGCCAGCTGAACGGCCGGAGTGGCGCCGGGCATGGCGCTGGCCAGCGTCGTCGTCACCACGGCCGCGGACGTACCGATCATTCGGCCGCCAAGGTTCGCCGCGAAGCTCTCACCCGTCCCACGCAGGTGCGTCGGATAGACGCGAGGCAGGTAGTTGCCCCAGAAGCTGAACTGGGCGACGGTCAGGAGCCCAGCCATGAACAGGCCCCACTGGAAGAGCTGCAGGTCACTCGTCCCGGCGTACACGAACACCAGCGGCACGATGAAGAGCCCGGGTAGCTGGAACATGCGCAGCAGGGGGCGCCTGGCGACAATCCGTATCGCCAGGAAGGCCAGCGCGAATCGTCCGGCGAGCCCTCCCATCTCTTGAGCGAACTGTACGCTGCTCACTGCTTGCTCCTGCTGAACGCGCGGCAACTCTCTCACTTCGTCCATACCGGGGACAATCCGGGGCGCGTGCTGGAGCGCTCCGAACGCCGCCGCGTAGCTGCAGGCAAACATCAGGGTCGTGATCAGAGTCGTCTGTCGGAGTCCTGGCCGCAACAACTCCAGCACACTCGGGCGTTGCAGAGTTCCGGCGGCCTTCTTCTCGAGCCAGACGGGAGAGTCGGGCAAGAACGGACGGATGATGATGAGCGGAATGGCGGGGATCACGCCCGAGATCAGCGTGTAGCGCCAGGCCTCGTGTCCACCTCGAATCGCCGGCAGCGCATCGGCATACGTGACCGACAGGAAATAGGCACCAGTGACCATCAGGCCACCCACCGACGAGAAGGCCTGCGTGTAGCCGAGCACAGCCTCACGCTGCTTATTATCCGGGAACAGCTCGGCCAGCCACGCGACCGCTGCCACGAATTCGACGCAGACACCCACGAACGTCGTGCAGCGCAGCACGAGCAGCATCGTCGGGGATGTCGCGTATCCGGCAGACAGCGCGGAGAATGCGTACAGCAGAATGCTCCAGACGAGCACCCGTCGTCGGCCCAACCAGTCCGTGAGATATCCGCCGAGCAGGCCGAACACACCGCCGCAGAGAGCCGGGACGTAGAACAGCAGGCCGACCCACTCGTTGAACTCCGGCGTGCCGGGGGCCGCTCCGATGAGCTCCATCAGCGCCGGCCGCACGATGAGCGGCAGCATCAGCAACTCGTAGACGTCGAACGCAAAGCCGAGCGAAGCGACTCCGCAGATCAGCCACTGGACCGGCGTGAGTGTGAGGCGACCTCCGCTACTCGCCACGGCGCGGGACCCGCGTACCAATCGCGTAGAGGTGCTTGGTCGTACGTAGGAAGATCTGGCTTTCCGACATGGCGGGCGAGCTCAGACAGTAGTCGTCGAGCGCGTTCTCGGCCAGTACCTCGAACGTCGGTCCGGCCGAGTACACGGTCGTGAGGCCATCCTCGTTCGTCACGTAGATGCGGCCCTCGGCCAGGACGGGCGAGGCGCTGTAGGTCCCTGGCTGGATCCGCTGCGGACCGTAGATGAGCTCTCCGGTCTTTGCATCGTGTGCCCAGACGATGCCGCGATCGTTGACGATGTACAGGAGCTGCCCGTCGCTCACCGGGGTCGGCACGTCCGGTCCATGGTCGAGCGACCAGACCACATGAGACGCCGTGACGTCGCCGCGGCCGCCCGGCTTGAGCGCCAGCAGCGGCCGCTCGCGCGTCGGCGCGTAGATCATGCCGTCCGTCACCAACGGCGACGCCACGATCCGATACGCCCCGTTGTCCCTCGGGTTGAGGCCATCGGCGCGCCACAACTCCTGTCCGGTCGTCGGGTCGTGTCCAGTGACAACGTCACCACCCGTGATGACGATCTCCGTCCGGTCGTCGTACTGCAGGAGAGCCGGCGTGGTGTACGCATCGGGCGACTCGCGCCTCGCGTTTGTCAGTCGCTCCACCCGCCACACGGTCTTGCCGGTGGCCGAGTCGATTCGGAGCACGTAGGACGGGTCGTCGGTCTTCATCCCGTGCAGAACCTGCACGTACAGGGCATCCTCGTGGAGCAGCGGCGAGGAGGCATACCCCCAGTTCAGCCCGAAACGCCCGTAGTCCGCCTGGATGTCGCGCTTCCAGAGCTCGTGGCCGTCGAGATCGAACGCGGTCAGGATGCCCGTGCCGGTCATCACCCAGACGGTGGTGCCGTCGACGACCGGCGACGGTGACGACATGTTCTGCTTCCGCTGCTTCCGGTTGCCGTCGGCGAGCGTTCGCTTCCAAATCGGATCACCGGTCAGCCTATCGACGCACCAGAGCTGCAGCGTGTCTCCGTCAGCCAACGCCACATTGAGGAAAATTCGCTCTCCCCAGATGATCGGGGTCGAGCCGCCGAACGCTGGCATCTCGAGCTTCCACGCGACATTCGTCTCGCCGTCCCACGAGATCGGCAGGTTGGTCTCGTCGCTGATTCCGTTGCCGGTGGGACCGCGCCATTGGGGCCAATGCTGAGCCGAAGCCGTCGAGGCCAACATCAGCACTACCGTGGCACACATCACGAGTCGTCGCCGCACACCCTTGCCTCCTCGAAACACGATACCCTATGGTAGATCAGCGGACGCGATTCGATGACGAGCATGACCCGACCTGGAGGATTCCGCCGAACCCAGCTCCTCGCGTGCTGGCTCCTGTTCGCTGTAACGATCGGCGGCCCGAAGGTCGTGTCGGCTCAGAACTGGCCGCAGTTTCGTGGACCCGGCGGTCAGGGCGTCTCGGCCGAGACCGACTTGCCGACGGCCTGGACCGCCGAAAACGTCGTCTGGCGCACGCCGTTGCCTGGCCCGGGGCATTCGTCGCCGGTGATCTGGAACGACCGTATCTTCGTCACTGCCTATCGTCCACCGGAGGGCCGCCTCCGACGATACTTCACCACGGCGGGCGGCAAGCTGTTCGTCGTGTGTCTCGACAAGGCGTCGGGCCGTGTCGTGTGGGAGCGTGAGGTTCCGACGACCGACATCGAAGACCATCACTCGACCAACAGCCCGGCATCACCCACGCCGGTTACCGACGGGACGCACGTCTACGTGCGTTTCGGCTCCCACGGCCTCATCTGCTACGACTTCGACGGCCACACGGTCTGGGAGAAGCGGCTTGGCCCGGTCAAGAACACGTGGGGCAGCGCGAGCTCACCAACGCTCCTCGGCGACGTGCTGCTGCTCAACTCTGACAGCGACGGCGACGACTTCCTGCTCGCCGTGGACAAGCGAACGGGACAGACGATCTGGCAGACGTCACGCACGAACGTCACGCGTGCCTGGCCGACGCCGGTCGTCTGGACGGTAGACGGGCTGAGCCAGATTGTCGTGAGCGGCAGCCGACGAGTGAAGGCCTACGATGCTGACACCGGTGCAGAGATCTGGACCGTTGATGGACTCACCAAGTGGGTCACGCCCACGCCGGTTATCGGACACGGAATGCTGTTCGCCGCGTCGAACGGTCCGGGCGGAAACGCCGTCTTGGCGATCCGGCCGGGAGGACGCGGCAACATCACCAAGAGCCACGTCGCGTGGCGCCACAAGCGCGGCGCGCCCTACAATTCGTCACCCGTGCTCGTCGGCGATCACCTGTTCATGGTCAAGAACGGTGGCGTGATGAGCTGCCTCGACGCTCGAACCGGCGACCTGGTCTGGCGCGAGCGCCTCCCGGCACGCGGCAGCTACTATGCCAGCCTCGTGGCCGCCGATGGCAAGATTTACGCCGTGAACGAGGACGGCGAGGTCACGGTCATCAGAGCAGGAGCCCAATTCGAGGTGCTGGCATCGAGCGACATGAGCGAGCGAACGATGGCGAGCCCAGCGATATCCGGCGGAAGGATCTTCATTCGAACGGACGAAGCGCTATACGCGGTGGGGAAATGAGAATGGGAGTGGCGATGGGTTTCTGCTACTCCGCCCGCAACGTTTGAACCAACGGCGCCCGAAGGGCCACTATCGTGGCGGCGATCGAAGCGAGCAGTCCGGTCGCCGACACAGCTAGCAGTAGCCAGACGACCGAGACGCCCAGGCCGCCGCCCCGCTCGAGCCACGCAGGTGCGATGGCCACGGCGGCACTGATTGTTCCCGCCACGAGCCCACTCGCCAGAAGGAACGCGTTCTCGGCCAGGACCATTGCCGAGAGGTGGCGTGACTCGTAGCCCACGGCCCGTAGCAGCGCGAGCTCACGACGCCGCTCGAAGACGTTCCTCATCAGCACAGCCGCCAGGCCGAAGGTGCCGAGCAGTAGACCGAGGCCACCGAGCGTCTGAAACGTCGCGAGGTACGTATTCTCCACGCGATGGTAGCCGGCGATCCGGTCAGCCACCAGGGTCACGTCGAACCCGACGTCCGCCAGCCGATCCTCCAGCTCCACGGTAATGGCCGGGGCGGCGGCCGGATCGACATCGATGAGGAAGAGTCGAAAGCCTTCCTCGGCAGGAAACAGTCGGAGGAAATTTCGGTCCGAAACGAGCACCTCACTCTGGAACACACTGTCGGTCAAGGCCGCTACGATTCTCAACGTGACTGGCTGCTCCGAGCCGCGATTCAGAATCAAGTCATCTCCCACGGAGAGGTGCAGCGCGTACGCCAGCGAGGTCGCGTCGGCGATCGCGGGCACGGCGCCATCGGCGAATGTTCGATCGAGCAGGTGCCACGGATTGAGACGGGTGGCTTCGTCGTCGTCTGGATCCCCGGCCAGCGTCGCGCCGAACGCGAAGCGACCGGCATTCAGGAAGGCCTCCGACGCACCGAGGATGCGAGGATTCTCGGGCCGGTACAAGTTGAGGCAGCTGGCGTCCTCGCCGGGTCGCAAGCGGAAGCCGTAGAACACTGGGCGAGCCCCACTGATCTCGGTGTCGTCGAGAAGACCGATCGCCTCACGACCTTCGGCGCTCTCGAGATCATGGAGCACGGGAAGCGTCGACTCCGCGAGCAACGGAAACCCGCCGCCGCCCGATCGAATGCTGGTCACGTCACCAGCGCCTTCGCGACGAAAGGCGTCGACGGCAACGATGATGAATGCAGCCGATGCGATCAGCGCGATACAGAGAACGCTTCGCCATGGGCGGTACGCCGTGTTTCGGAACCCGAGTCGGCTGACGGCCAGGAGGCCGGTACCGGCCACCAGGCCCGGTCCTCGTCCGGACAGCCACGCCCAGGATCCGACGAGCAGGGCACCGAGCATCAAGGTACCGGCTCCAAAGAAGCCGGCAACCGGAACCACGATCCCCGTCCAGGCCGCAACGACCATCGAAGTCGCTCCAACGACGAGGCCAGCGAACCACTGGCGCGCCGACAGCCCCGGCCACCCGCCTCGAGCAGCCATCCGAGACTCCAGCGCTTGCGCGCCCGCGATCAGGCTGCGGGGTGATGCCGCCACCACCGATCGAAGCGTGACGCCGATGCACAGGATCGCGGCCAGCACGCCACCGATCGCGCCGACCGAGAGGGCCAGGCCGGAGACATGCAACGTGAGCTGGGTCGTCCCCACGGCGTCGACCCACCACGTGCGCAGCCCGTGCATGATGACGGCGGCATACACCAGGGCACCGATGCTCCCAATGGCACCCCCGATGCCGGAGAGCACGAGCCCCTCCGACCAGAACACACGCGTGATCGTGCCGGGCGGAAAGCCCAGCGCCCGAAGGGCTCCGATCTCGCGCAGCCGTTGCTCGACCCCGAGTCGAAAGAACAGCACCATCAGGAGCAGGGCCGACACGACGATGAAGAAGCTGAAGTAGGTGAAGTACTGGCCGAAGTCCGTTGCCCCGACCGACGCCTCGAGCGCGAGCGCTCTCACTGGCATCAACTGGAAGCCAGCTCGAATGGGATCCAGAGCGTCCCGCAGGGCGAGCGCGTAGGTCCGAGTCGACGCATCGAGACTGGAGCCCTCGGGGGTCCGCACCCGAACCGCGGTGACTCGTCCGTACCTCGACGCCCAGAGCCCTTGTCCCACGTCGAGCGACACGAAGCCCTTGGGAGTGGTCCGATGCCGCGTCCAGTACTCCTCGTCTCTGGGCCCGACGCGTGCGAGATCGACAGGAAACGGTGGGTCCCACTCGGCGAGGGAATCGGCCTCGGTGATCCCTGGATAGGTGGGTGCCAAATCAGGATCGGCGGCAACACCCTCGATCGGCGTGACGCCGGCCACGCGCAAGTTGGCCGAACGGGTGACGAGTCGGCCCTGGTCCTCCCACACGTAGTACTCGACCTCGACCGTCTCGCCGACCTCAGCCTCGAGTTCCTCGGCGATCCACGCGTTCAGGACGACCCCGGGCTCTCGGCCCGGAGCCTGCTCATCGGGAGTCGGGACCGGCAACATCTCGAGGTCGAGCCCGGCGAGCAGCGCATACGACGCCTCGCGCGAGCCCAGACGGATCCGATTCACCAGGTACGTCAGCACCGACTGGCTGCCCATGCCGACCGATGCCGCCGCACGCTGGGCGGCCGCAACCACCGCATCGCTCATGATGCCGGTCGCCGACTCGACCTGCATGGAGCCTGGCGCAGGAAGCGCTCTCAGCCGAACACCACGATCCTCGAGCGATGCTGTCGCGTGCAGCGCATCCAACGTGTCTATCGTGGCCGCCGCCGTGCCGCCGATCAGGACCGCGTTGACGCGGCCCGCCAGCTGCAAATCGCGCTGCAGGCGGGCCAGAGACACGAACACTGCGCGGGAGACGCCCTGGCCCGTTCTCAGTGAAAAATCGCCGAGCGCCGAAGTACCTGGAATCGCCCGAAGCGTGAGGCGCAGGGTTCGACCAACATCCTCTCTCGATCCATGGAGCCAGCCGGGGGGGACGTCAGACGGCTTCTCGAGTCTAATCAGCAGCTCGTCTCCGACCGACGCAGCGAGCTCCCGCGCGAGTCCGCCGCTCGCGAGCACGCCATCGGCATCGCCAGGCGCGCTGGGAGGCGCGACGCCGTGGAAACCCCAGAACCGGTCGTCCACGCCGTACACGGTCACGCCGCCAGCCCGCCGGCCAGAGACTGGATGCGTCAGGAACCCGTCGAGCAGAATAATGGGACACGCCGCCTCGACCGTGACCGTGGCCTCGAGCCCGGCGGCTAGTGTCTCGCTAAAGAAGTTCGGTGAGGTGACGACTTGCGTGACGTTGCCCAGACGCTGGAGGGCCATGTCGCGCAAACTTCCTCGAACCGAGGCACCGACGAGTAGCGCTCCCGACAGCACCGCAACCGCCACGGCCGCACCTGCCACGACGGCGAGATTGGTTCTCCAGAAATACAGCACGTTCCGTCGAACCATCGCCAGCATCAGCATCAGAGCCTCATCGGCCGGTTGGACGCGGCTCGAGCCTGTGGCCCGCCAGCACATACTGCGCCGGGCATCGAGCGGCGAGGCCAGTGTTGTGGGTCACGACGACCAGGATGTTCTGAAGTCGCTCGTGCAGCTCGAACAACATCGAGACGACAGTGTCGGCCGACGCCTCGTCGAGGTTGCCCGTCGGCTCATCACAGAGGAGCACGGGGGGCCGTCGGATGAGCGCTCGTGCCAAAGCGACACGCTGTCTCTCGCCGCCCGACAGCGCATCGGGCCGATGATGGAGACGCCCGGCCAGGCCCACCTCGTCGATAAGCTCCCGGGCCCGCTTCTCGGCGGTAGGGTCGGGCTCGCCCACGAGTGTCGGCGTCAGGACGTTCTCGAGGACGCTGCACTGAGGCAGGAGAAGGTGATCCTGAAAGACGAATCCAATGCGGCGATTCCGGAACGCTGCCAGCTCACGCTCCTCGAGCTGAAACGGCTCGACGCCTCCGAGCGTCACGACGCCTCGGGTCGGCGGTTCGAGCGCACCGAGGATGTACAGCAGCGTGCTCTTGCCACTGCCGGACGGCCCCATGATCGAAGCGGCAACCCCGGGCTCAAACGCCGCCGCCACACCCTCGAGAACCCGAACGGGTCCCTGCGGGGTCGGATACTCCTTGGTGAGGCCGCGCACCTCCAGCACTGTCTGCCTCCGTGACCGAGGGCCGTCAGCTCTCGGTCGACATCACGTCGTGGGCGAGGCTCCGGCGATGTCGGCCAGGACCTCGAGCGCCCGGTCGGCCATCGTGTCGACGCCGTAGTGCGTACGGACCCCGGCGGCACCTCGCGCCCCGATCGCTCGCGCCTCCGTAGGGTCCGACAGGATCTCGCCAAGCCCGCCGGCCAGGCTCGCGACGTCATCCGGCTCGACCAGGATACCCCCGCCCGCCTTGCCGATGATCTCCGGATACGCCCCGCGCCGTGGCTGGACGACCGGCACGCCACACGCCATCGCCTCAAGGACGAACAGTCCCTTCGGCTCGTCGTACGGACTCGGGACCGACAGCACGTCGAGACCTCGAAGAAACCGGATCTTATCTGCACGATCGGGCGATCCTCTGTAGGCGAACTCGTCGCCCAGACCCCACGCCCGCATCTGCTCGGTGATGGAGGTCAGATACGGCCGGTGCTCGGGCGGGAGATAGCCCGCGACCTCGAGGCATCCTCGCTCGAGACCGCCCACGGTCCTGAGGCGGTGGTACGCCTCGCACAGCACGTGGAGCCCCTTCTCGGGCGCGATCCTGGCGAAATAGCCGATCGCAGGAACCGCGCCGGACGGCGACGCCGATCGCGGTTCGTATCCGTCGAGGTTGATGCCCAGGGGGATCAGCTTCATCTTCTCGGTCGGAATGCCCAGGAATTGCGACATGTGATCGACGTAATACTCGCTCACCGCGAGAAAGGCGTCGACGTGCTCGACGGCCGATCGGATCAGTGCTACGGCCTCGGCACGGTCGGCAGGCGAGAGACCGCCGAGAAACAGATCCTCGCCCTGCAAGGTGCAGCACACGGGACAGCCGAGCGCCTCTCGGATCGGACGCGCGAGACCGATGAGCATCGAATTCGGCAGCACCACCAGATCGGGTCGTCGCTCGCGAGCCAGCCAGTGGACCAGCTTGTCGATCTCCTTCCGCTGCCGCCCCTGATCGCCTCGAAGCACCGAGATCGTGAGGTCGCCGAGCGCCGATGGTTCGACGGCAATCGATCCGCGGGAGGCCAGCTTCAGGACGGGCGTCGAATCCCACACACGATCGAGCAGCCAGGGCGTCGACCGAAAGAACGAGAAGTGCTGTTGCAGGTACACGCTGACGCCGCCGAGAAAGACCCGGCCTTGGCTGACGTTGGCTTCGTCGGTTCTGGTGGGTGTGTAGAGCGGCACCAAGAGCACGTCGTGCCCACGCCTGGACAGCTCCGCGGCCAAGGCGTTGTCGCGAAAACAACTCCCGCAGTACATGCCCGCGGCACCCGCCGTGATGAAGATGAGCCTCATAGCCGTCGCCGACGGCCCGTCACCGCGAGCCCGCCGCCTACGCCGACCGCTGAAACGCCCGTCTGGCGTACAGATGGTCGAACAAGTTCCCTTCGTGCGGCTGATCCCAGCTAATCTGGTTCGTTGGAATGGCGCCAAGATTGAGCCGGTCGATCAGCGGCGATCCGATCAGCCGCCGACGGAGCGACTCGTCGTGCGTGATGGCCGTCACCACGAGGCTCGATCCGAGGACCTCAGGAATGGCAGCCTCATCCACCTCGACGACGCTGGCGTAGGGAAACAGGAATTCACGGTTGGCCAGCGGATGCTCGGCCGGGCACCTCACGACGGTCGGAAGCAAGTAGGTCGAGCCATCGTGCATCGCGATCCGCTCCGGACCACGACGCGTGGCGCTGACGTCGACCCCGCCGCCGCCATTCAAGTCCGCGTCGATGGCCTGTGAGATGCGTCGCGCGACATCCGGCACGGCGAACGGCGCCAGGCTCGCCTCGGGATCCGCGACGTCACGGGGTACGATGCTGGAGAGTCTCGCCGCCAGCGCCTCGGCAATCTCGTCACCGCGTGAAGGCACCCAGATTCCGGACGCGTTCACGCACGACCGACCGCCGTTGTCGGCGACCGACCGCACGATCGTGTCCAGGTGCTCCTCGAAGCGATCGACCTCGTCCGCCCCGATCACGAGCTTGCTGAAGCCGGGGCCGTGCAACTCGATCCGCGAATCTCCCCGGTAGGGTGCCACCGACGGTCCGTCGCCGAACAGCATCGCGCGACCGGTCCGACGCAGGATGTCGGCCGCCCCCGCATGGTCCGTCGGATAGTAGCTGAATGCTTCTGCGGGACAGCCAGACGCGATCAGCGCATGCGCCACCCTCAAGGGCGTCCACGGCTCGGCGCTGCCAGGCTTGAGCACGAGGGGCGTCTTGAGCGCAACGGAGGGGATCCACAGCGAGTGAACGCCAGGCGAGTTGCTAGGCAACACGACGCCGAGCGAGTCGCCTCGCCTCACGAAGCTGACGGCATGCCCGGCCAGATCGCCGAAGCCGTCGTCGAGCACCTGCAGGTCCAGATTGCGCGTCAGACCGTCGAGCACCTGCTTCATCTCGGCCAGTACCCCGCGAATCTTTTCCATGTTGCGACGGACCAGCACGTGCGACAGCCCGGTGGTTGCGGACACTTGTTCGACGTAATCGTCGGCTGTCTGGGGGACCTCACCGACCGACAGCGTGCCACCCACGAACCGATCGGCGGCTTCACGACAGATCGTCAGCAGCTGCGCCGCCGACAGACAGTCGAGCGCCTCACGGGCGCTCCGCTGGTTCCGGAGATCGCGTCGTATGAGTCCGGAGTTCGCCTGGCTGACCTCCACGTAGGCCTGGCCGGTCCCGTGGTGCGGAATCCGGACGACGTCCAGACTCCGGTACGGCTGGCCTCGTCGCAGCAACGGAATGTGGAGCATCGTCAGTAGACACCTTCCACGACCGTTCGCTGGAATCTGGAATACGGTCGCACGTTGCGCACGCCATCCCAGGGATAGAGGTCGCAGGGAGGCTCTCGCTCCGCCTCGTCCCGCTCGAGGAAGCGGGGCATGAAGAACTCCCTCGTCAGCGTCGTCAGTCTCACTCGCCCAGTCTCACCATAGCCGACGATGCGAGAGCCATCGTCCGCGTCGACCACCTCGGTGACCGCGCGTGGCGCGGGCGGGTAATAAATGACGGCGAAGTCGTCCTCCGGGACTCGCGGCTTGTGCACGGCGAGACCCATCAACGTGTTGCCGTAGGTCGGAGCGAAGTACGCTCCCTCGACGAGCTCCTCGACCGCGAAGCGATGAAACTGCGGCGTCATCTCGGTGCCGCCACAGAAGACACCCGTGATCCCCATCTTCTTGAGCGAGACACGCTCGCAGAGCGCCTCGAGTAGCTTCGGCGTGGCGAAGAGGCATCGAATGCCGTCGTGCGCCTTCAGTAACGTCAGCGCCTGGTCAATCACGTGACGCGCATACGCTTCGGCCTGAGCCGGCTGGCCCGCCCTGATCAGCTTGATGACCCACCGGGGGTCGAGATCCAACATGAAGCAGATCCCGCCTCGATGCTGCGCAAGATGTTCTACGGCGAGCCGAAGCCGGCGAGGTCCGGACGGCCCGACCGCCAGCCAATCCGCTCCGATCGGGAATGCCTCATCGGGCAGCGTCGCGCTGAAGGCCTCGTAGTCGATCCGAAAATCGTCGATGTTGATTCGCGATTTCGGCACGCCGGTGCTGCCGCCGGTCTCGAAGACGGACACGGGTCGATCGGCGTACGCCTTCGGTACCCAGCGACGCACGGGTCCGCCGCGCAACCACTCGTCCTGAAACTCACCCAGCTGCGGCAGATCCTCGAATCCATGGATCGCCTGGCGAGGGTCCCAGCCCAGCGTCTCGGCGTACTCGAGCCAAAACGGGCATCCGGTCGCCGGATCGAAGTGCCAGGCAACCATTTCCCTGACCCACGCATCGAGCCGCTGTCGTGCTGCCTCCACCGCCTGCTGCATCAACGGCCGATTGTACACCAGCAATGTGACGGCTGACTCGACCCGCCGACGGTCCGTCGGCACCCATCACGCAGGCCGGCCTTGATGCGCCGCGGGGTCTGATGGCAGGATGATCGTGCATGCCGGAGCTACCGGACATCGAGGTGTACGTGGCGGCTATCCAGCGGCGCCTCGTGGGCGAGCCACTGCAACGCCTCCGCATCACGAGTCCATTCCTCCTTCGGTCCGTCGATCCACCGGTCGAAACGGTCGTCGGACGACGGCTCGTCGACGTCACCCGACTCGGCAAGCGAATCGTGCTCGAACTGGAGGGCGAACAATTCGCCATCATTCATCTGATGATCGCCGGGCGACTGCGCTGGCGGGCGCCGGGATTCGCCATACCGAAGAAGCGAGGCCTGGCAGCATTTGATTTCCCGGGCGGCGCCCTCCTGCTGACGGAGGAGGGGACGAAGAAGCGAGCCTCGCTGCACCTGGTGACGGGTCGTGCCGCCCTCGCCGCCCACGATCCCGGGGGCCTCGAAGTCCTCCACGCATCTTTCGCCGATTTCCAGGCCGCCATCACTCGCGAGAATCACACGCTCAAGCGGGCGTTGACCACCCCTCAGATCCTGGCGGGAATCGGGAACGCCTACTCCGACGAAATCCTGCACCGAGCGTGTCTCTCTCCTTTCAAAAGAACGACGCGCCTCTCCGACGAGGAGAGTCGCCGCCTCTTCGACGCAACACGCGCGGTACTGTCGGAATGGACGGATCGGCTGCGGCAGGAGGTCGACGATGGCTTTCCAGAGAAGGTCACCGCGTTCCGTGACGGCATGGCGGTGCATGGGCGCGCAGGCCAGGCCTGCCCGCGGTGCGGCGCGCCGGTCCAGCGCATCGCCTACGCCTCAAACGAAGCGAACTACTGCGCGAGTTGCCAGACGGGGGGCAAGCTGCTTGCGGATCGGGCCCTGTCGAGGCTCCTTGGGTCGGATTGGCCGAACACGCTCGAAGAACTGGAAGAGCACAAGGCCGCGCTCGCGCGGCCCCGTCGCGACGGGCCATAACGCACGAAGGACCCGGAAAGCTTTACGCTCTACCGGGCCCCTCGTACGATGGCCGAGTCATCGAGTCATCGAGTCATCGAGTCGCTGAGTCAGGGTCGCCACGACCGGACCGACTCGACGCCACACGGATCTACTCCACGACTTCGTCGTGGCGCCCGATCGCCTGGTCGTGCTCGACGATGTATTCCACCATCTCGCGCTCGAGTTCGAGTTCCTCGGGCGTCGGCGGCGGGGGCGGCGGGGGCTCGTCCGGCGCAATGCGAACGTTGCGGTAGTACTCGAACCCCGTGCCGGCGGGTATCAGGCGGCCCATGGTCACGTTCTCCTTCAGGCCACGCAGATGGTCGACCTTGCCAGAGATCGACGCCTCTGTCAGGACGCGCGTCGTCTCCTGGAAGGAGGCCGCCGAAATGAACGAATCGGTCGACAGGGACGCCTTCGTGATGCCAAGCAGCAACGGCCGCCCGGTGGCAGCCCGCCCACTCTCGGCGATCACTCGCTCGTTCTCGTGCATGAAGCGGGCCTTGTCGACCTGCTCGTCGATCAGGAACTCGGTGTCACCCACGTCCTCGATCTTCACCCATCGGAGCATCTGCCGGACGATCACCTCGATGTGCTTGTCGTTGATGTTGACGCCTTGCAGGCGATACACCTCCTGGATCTCGTTGACCAGGTAGCTCTGTAGCGCCTTCTCGCCGAGCACGCTGAGGATATCGTGCGGATTGCTCGGGCCGTCCATGAGCGGCTCGCCCGCGCGGACGCGGTCGCCCTCCTGCACGTTCACGTGCACGCCGCGTGGCAGCGAGTACTCACGCTGCATCTGCTCGCCTACATCGCCTTCGGGCACGATGATCAGCTTGCGCATCCCCTTGACGACGCCACCGTGCTTGACCACCCCGTCGATTTCACTGATGACGGCAGTCTCCCGGGGCTTTCGGGCCTCGAACAGCTCGACGACGCGCGGCAAACCGCCCGTGATGTCTTTCGTCTTGGTCGTCTCGCGCGGGATCTTGGCCAAGACGTCACCAGCGTGCACCTCGTCGGATTGGGCGACCATCAAATGCGCGTGCGACGGCATGTGGTACTTCAGAATCGCCTTGCCACTCGCGTCACGAATCTCGACGGTCGGCTGTCGCTTCTCATCCGGGAAGTCCACGACAATGAGTCGCGACAGACCGGTCACCTCGTCGACCTCCTCATGGACGGTGACTCCCTCGACGATGTCCTTGAACCGGACCGTTCCGGCCGCCTCGGTGAGAATCGAGAACGTATACGGATCCCACTCCACGAGCTCGTGGCCGATGTCCACTTCTTGCCCGTCGTGCACCCGAAGGTGGGCGCCGTAGACCACCGGATACCGCTCGCGATCCCGGCCCTTCGCGTCCTCCACGACGATGGATCCTGTTCGGTTCATCACGACCAGCGACTTGTCCTCGGCCTCGACGGCCTGGACGCCATGGAATCTGATCGTGCCGGCGTGCTTGGCCTCCAGCGTCGACTGGGCCGAGACTCGAGACGCCGTGCCGCCGATATGGAACGTCCGCATCGTGAGCTGGGTGCCCGGCTCACCGATCGACTGGGCTGCCACGACGCCGACGGCCATCCCCAGTTCGACGAGCCGACCGGTCGCGAGGTCGCGTCCGTAACACTTGGCACACGCCCCTCGGCGGGATGCGCAAGTGAGCACCGAGCGCATCTTCACCCTCTCGACGCCTGCCTCCTCGACCTGGAACGCGAGTTCCTCAGTGATCTCCGCGTTCGTATCGGCGAGGAGGTCGTCATTGAACGGGTCGGTGATCGGCTCGAGCACCACGCGACCGACGATGCGTTCGCGCAACGGCTCGATGATCTCGCCGCTCTCGACGATGGCCCGAATCTCGAGGCCGTCCATCGTGCCGCAGTCCACCTCCGAGATGATCACGTCCTGCGCAACGTCTACGAGACGGCGCGTCAGGTAACCTGAATCGGCCGTCTTGAGCGCCGTGTCGGCCAAACCCTTTCTGGCGCCGTGCGTTGAGATGAAGTACTGGAGCACGGTCAGGCCTTCGCGGAAATTCGACGTGATCGGCGTCTCGATGATCTCGCCAGAAGGCTTCGCCATCAGACCGCGCATCCCGGCCAGCTGGCGAATCTGCTGCTTGCTGCCCCGGGCGCCAGAGTCGGCCATGATGAAGACAGGATTGAACTCACGCCCGACATGATCGGTTTCCTCCATCTCGCCGAACATCGCATCCGCGATCTTCTCGGTCACATCCGACCAGATGGCAATGACCTTGTTGTAGCGCTCGCCGTTGGTAATCGCGCCTTCCAGGTATTGCTGCTCGACGCTGATTACGTCGTCTCGTGCCTTCTCAACGAGATCGGCCTTCTCCGAGGGGATCGTCAGGTCGTCGATTCCGATCGAGATGCCCGACCGGGTCGCGTACAGGAACCCGAGCCGCTTCAGGTCGTCGAGCATCTGGACCGTTTTCTCGAGCCCGTGCCGCAGGTAGCAGTACTGCACGAGCTGCTGCTGGCCCTTCTTCTTCAACAGCCCGTTGACGAACGGAATGCCATCCGGGAGCGCGCTGTTGAAGATCACTCGCCCGACCGTCGTGGTGATGATCTGGTTCTTGACCACCTGCACTTCGCTCGGCCGGACAACCTGGTTGTCGCGCGCCACGGTCAGATCCAGAAGTTCGCCAGAGTGCCGTAGTCGAATCGGCGTGAGCGTCTCGACCACGCCCGCCTCCAGGGCCAGCGTGACATCCTCCGACGAACCGAAGATGTGCCCCTCGCCCTTCGCCCCGTTCTTCGCCTTCGTGAGGTAGTAGCACCCCAGCACGATATCCTGGGACGGCACCGCCACGGGCGCTCCGTTGGCCGGCGACAGAATGTTGTTCGACGCCATCATCAGGACGGATGCCTCGATCTGCGCCTCCGGCGAGAGCGGAATGTGCACCGCCATCTGGTCGCCGTCGAAGTCCGCATTGAAGGCCGTGCACACGAGCGGGTGAATCCGGATCGCTTTGCCTTCGACCAGCACCGGCTCGAAGGCCTGGATGCCGAGTCGATGCAGGGTCGGCGCCCGGTTCAGCAGCACGGGATGCTCCCGGATGACCTCCTCGAGAATGTCCCACACCTCGGGGCGTTGCTGCTCGACCATCTCCTTCGCCTGCTTGATGGTCGCCACTAACTCGCGCTGCTCTAACTTGTTGTAGATGAACGGCTTGAACAACTCGAGTGCCATTTTCTTGGGCAACCCGCACTGGTGCAGCTTTAGCTCCGGTCCGACGACGATGACCGAGCGTCCGGAGTAGTCGACACGCTTACCCAAGAGGTTCTGACGGAACCGCCCCTGCTTGCCCTTGAGCGTGTCCGAAAGCGACTTCAACGGTCGGTTGTTCGCCCCACGGAGGACGCGACCGCGACGCCCGTTGTCGAAGAGGGCATCGACCGCCTCCTGCAGCATGCGCTTCTCGTTCCGGATGATGACGTCCGGCGCCTTCAGCTCGATCAGCTTCTTGAGCCGGTTGTTCCGGTTGATCACGCGTCGATACAGGTCGTTGAGATCCGAGGTGGCGAACCGGCCGCCGTCGAGTGGCACGAGCGGCCTCAACTCCGGCGGAATGACGGGGATGACGTCCAGGATCATCCACTCCGGCTTGTTCGTCGACTTCCGAAACGAGTCCACGACCTTGAGTCGCTTGGCGAACTTGAGCTTCTTCTGGACCGACGTTTCGGTGCGCATCTTGTCGCGCAGGTCGACCGCGAGCTCGTCGATCTCCACACGCTTGAGCAGCTCTTTGATCGCCTCGGCGCCCATCTGCGCGCGGAACTTGATCCCGAACTCCTCGCGCATCTGCCGATACTGGTCCTCTGTCAATAACTGGTTCTGCTTGAGCTCCGTATCCCCGGGATCGATCGTGACGTAGGCCTCGAAATATAGAATCCGCTCGAGGTCGCGAAGCGCGATGTCCAGCAGATGCCCGATCCGGCTCGGCAAGCCCTTGAAGAACCAGACGTGGCTCACTGGCGTCGCCAGCGCAATGTGTCCGAGGCGCTCACGCCGCACCTTGGCCTGGGTCACCTCGACGCCACACTTGTCGCAGATGACGCCACGATGCTTCATCCGTTTGTACTTGCCGCACAGGCACTCCCAGTCGGTCACCGGGCCGAAGATCTTGGCGCAGAACAGCCCGTCTCGCTCCGGCTTGAAGGTGCGGTAGTTGATGGTCTCCGGCTTGTGCACCTCGCCGTGCGACCAGGAGGTGATCTTCTCTGGCGAGGCGAGACTGATCCGGACGGCATCGAAGTCCGTCGGTAGCGAACCCCTGTCAGTAAAGCTTGGTCTCATGTGTCCCTTCGCCTGTCAACGAGAGAATCTGGGTCGATCGGTCCACAGCGGTCGATCGCCTCGGGTGGGTCGAGGTCAACGGTGTCAGACCTCTTCCAGCACCGCCTCGGGTTCCGGTGGCGCCGGGCTCTCCACCACCGGGACCACCTTGGTCTTCAGCAACTCGACGTCCAGACACAACGCCTGCAGCTCGCGGATCAGCACGTTGAATGACTCGGGCAGGCCAGCCGTGAACGAGGCGTCGCCCTTGACGATGGCCTCGTAGATCTTGGCACGCCCTATCACGTCGTCCGACTTGGCCGTCAGCAACTCTTGGAGAATGTGGGCGGCGCCGTACGCCTCGAGCGCCCAGACCTCCATCTCGCCGAAGCGCTGGCCGCCGAACTGAGCCTTGCCACCCAGTGGCTGCTGCGTGATCAACGAATACGGTCCGATCGAGCGTGCATGAATCTTGTCGTCGACCAAGTGAGACAGCTTGAGCATGTAGATGTAGCCCACCGTCACGTCTTGCTCGAAGGAATCGCCCGTCATCCCGTCGTACAGCCTCGTCTTGCCACTCTGGGGCAAGCCCGCCTGCTCGAGCCAGTGCTTGATCTCGACCTCCGTCGCACCGTCGAACACCGGCGTCGCGAAGTACAGGCCCAGGGCATGCGCTGCCCAGCCGAGGTGGGTCTCGAGGATTTGCCCGACGTTCATTCGAGAGGGAACGCCCAGCGGATTGAGCACGATCTCGACCGAGGTGCCGTCCGGGAGATATGGCATGTCCTCTTCCGGTAGCACCCGGGCGATCACACCCTTGTTGCCATGTCGCCCGGCCATCTTGTCGCCGACCGACAACTTGCGCTTCATGGCCACGTAGACCTTGACCAGCTTGATGACGCCAGGGGGGAGCTCGTCGCCTCGCCGAATCTTCTCTTTCTTCTCCTCGAACAGCTGTTTGATGACCTCGATCTGCCGCTCGGTGCGGTCCTCGAGCTCGCGCAGGTCCTCGGTCAGGCGCGGATCGTCGTTGTCGATCTTGAGCCGCAACAGTGCGTCGTACGGCATCGTCTGCAGCAGATCGGCCGTGAGGGTTGCACCTTTCGCGAGCAACGCCTCGCGGCCGTGCTCGTCGTAGAGGTCGGACCGCAAGGTCTGGCCCTCGATCATCCCGCCGACTCGCTTCCGCACCTCATCGTGCAGGATGCGAACCTCATCTTCGAGATTCTTCTCCATCATCTCGAGCTCTTCGGCCTCGATTGCCTTGGCCCGATCGTCTTTCTCGATCCCTTTCCTCGAGAAGATCTTCACGCCGACGATGATGCCCTCGATGCCCGGCGGGCACACGAGGGACGCGTCCCTCACATCCCCGGCCTTCTCGCCGAAGATCGCGCGCAGCAACTTCTCCTCGGGGGTGAGCTGCGTCTCACCCTTCGGCGTCACCTTGCCCACCAGGATGTCGCCTGGCTCGATGGACGCGCCGATCCGGATGATCCCGCTGTCATCGAGATCGTTGAGGAACCCCTCCGACACGTTCGGGATGTCGCGCGTGATCTCCTCCGGACCGAGCTTCGTGTCGCGGGCCTCGATCTCGAACTCCTCGATGTGGATCGAGGTGTAGTAGTCGTCCTTGACCATCCGCTCGGACACGAGGATCGCGTCCTCGAAGTTGTAGCCGCGCCACGGCATGAAGGCCACGAGCACGTTACGCCCTAGCGCCAGCTCACCAAGCTCGGTGCAGGGCCCATCGGCCATGACCTGCCCCTTGTGCACACGCTGGCCCACGCGGACGATCGGCTTCTGGCTGATGCAGGTGTTCTGATTCGAACGCTTGAACTTCGTGAGGTTACAGATGTCGGCGCCCATCTCCCTGGTCAGATCGCCGGACTCGGCCTCTACCCGCACCACGATGCGCTGCGAGTCCACGTAATCGATCGTGCCCGGCCGACGCGCCGTGACAACCGCTCCGGAATCCCTGGCCGTGATGTACTCCATGCCCGTTCCGACGTACGGTGCACGAGCACGCAACAGCGGTACCGCCTGGCGCTGCATGTTCGATCCCATGAGCGCGCGGTTCGCGTCGTCGTTCTCGAGGAACGGGACGAGCGACGCGGCAACGGAGACCAGCTGCTTCGGCGAGACGTCGATGAACTCGACCTTCTCACGCGGCGCCAGCACGAAGTTCCCGGCCTGGCGACAGTTGACGCGGTCCATGACGAGCTTCCCGACGTCATCGACCATCGCGTTGGCCTGCGCGATGATGTAGCGGTCCTCCTCCCACGCCGACAGATAGAAGGAATACGGCTCGAACTCCGCACTGCGCTTCTTCCGTCCCTTGGCTGACTCGTTCTCGGCCAGGACCTCGGCCTGCTCGACGATGTCGCCCACCTTGAACTTGGTGCCACCCTGTTTGGTGATGTGGACGTAATCCGCGACGCGACCTTCTCGTACCTTCCGGTACGGTGACTCGATGAACCCGAACTCGTTGATCCGAGCGTAGCAGGAGAGCGAAGAGATGAGTCCGATATTCGGACCTTCTGGCGTCTCGATCGGGCAGATCCGACCGTAATGCGTCGGATGGACGTCGCGCACCTCGAAGCCTGCCCGTTCGCGCGACAAACCTCCTGGCCCGAGTGCCGAGAGCCGACGCTTGTGGGTAATCTCGGACAACGGATTGGTCTGATCCATGAACTGCGACAGCTGGGACGAGCCGAAGAACTCCCGGATCGCCGCCATGACCGGCTTGGCGTTGATCAGGTCGTGCGGCATCGCGGTCGCCATTTCCTGGTAGACCGACATCTTCTCTTTGATCGCCCGCTCCATCCGGACGAGCCCGATGCGGAACTGATTTTCGAGCAGCTCCCCGACCGACCGCACGCGCCGATTGCCCAGGTGGTCGATGTCGTCCACGTTGCCCGGATTGCGGCGCAGTTGCAGTAGGTACTTGATGACCTGATAGAAGTCTTGGGGATGCAGAATCCGCTCGTCGAGCGGCGTGTTGAGCCCTAGCTTGGTGTTGAGCTTGAGGCGCCCCACCCGCGAGAAGTCGTACTTCTGCGGGTTGAAAAACATGTTCTCGAACAGCGATCGTGAGCTGTCGAGCGTGGGTGGATCACCCGGCCGCAGCCGACGGTAAATCTCGATCAACGCCTCTTCGTGGGTGCGGATCGGATCCTTGCGGAGCGTCGTCGAAAGCACCGTCCCGACCTCGTCGCGCTCCGGGAAGAACACCTCGATTTGCTCGATGTTTTTCTCCTGAGCCAGCGAAACGATGCGCGGGGTCAGTTCCTCGTTGGCCTCGAGCAACACCTCACCGGTCGCAGGGTCGACGATATCGGCGGCGGCGAATGCACCCTCCAACTCGGCATCGGCGACCTCGACCGACTCGACGCCGGCCTTCTGGAGCCCGTTCAGGGCAGCGTGCGTGATCTTCCGGCCCGCCGCGACCGAGACATCCGAGCCAGGCACCGTGATCTCGACCGCCGCGCGCCGGCCAACCAGCGTGTCGGCAACCGCCCAGCCGAGCGTGCCCTCACCCAGCCGGATCCGATCCACGTCGTGGAATGTGCGAATGATCTCGTCCGCACCGCGCAGGCCGAGCGTCCGGAGGAACACGGTGGCGAGGAACTTCCTCTTGCGATCGATTCGGACGTACAGCAGATTCTTCGCGTCGTACTCGAATTCGACCCAGGAGCCCCGATACGGGATGATCTGGGCGATGAAGAGCGTCTTGTCCTCCGAGTGGAAGAACGCTCCGGGTGAGCGATGCAGCTGGGACACAATGACCCGCTCGGTCCCGTTGATGATGAAGGTTCCGTTGTCGGTCATGAGCGGGATGTCACCGAAATAGACCTCCTGCTCCTTGATATCCCGGATCGTCTTGACGCCGGTGTCGGGGTCCTTGTTCCAGACGACCAGCCGGATGGTGACCTTGAGCGGGACCGCGTAGGTCATCCCCCGCTCCTGGCACTCGTCCACGTCGTACTTCAGCTTGAGCCCGACCGTGTTGCCGCACACGTCGCAGTCGTCGCCCTTCGCCTCGTTCACTCGACCGCAGTGCACGCAGAGGACTTCATGATCGCCGAGTGGGTCGACCACGAGCGTCGCGCCACACCCGTCGCACGGTTGACGCAGGTGATGCAGCCCGGCCAGACGACCGCACTTGCACTCCCAGTTGCCGATCGAGTACTCGATGAACTCCAGTGAGGAGTTCTCACGGAAGTCACTGATCGGAAACACCGACTTGAAGACCGACTGGAGTCCAGCATCCTCACGCTCGGCAGGCAGCCGATGCATCTGGAGGAACCGCTCGTAGGAGGTCTTCTGGATCTCGATCAGGTTGGGAATCGGGATCGTCGTTTTGATCTTCGAGAAATCGATGCGCTCGCGGTAGACGTTCTTGGGAAGGCTGTACATGTCGTTAGAGATCCTCGAGACCAGGTACCCGAGCCAGGGCGCGGCAGGTCGAATCGACCGCCGGCGGTAGGACCGAACGATGTGCGTCAGCGTCTCGGGGTCGTCCAGCCACAGGCTGGAACCCTGACGCCCACGCAGTCGCCGCTCGTTACTTGATCTCCGCCTTGGCGCCGACTTCCTCGAACTTCTTCAGGATGGCCTCGGCCTCGTCCTTAGGAATACCCTCCTTGACCTCCTTGGGCGCCGCCTCGACGAGATCCTTCGCCTCCTTCAGCCCCAAGCTCGTGACCTCCCGAACGACCTTGATCACGTTGATCTTCTTGGCACCGATGTCGGTCAGGACGACGGAGAACTCGGTTTGTTCCTCTTCCGCGGCGGCTGCGGCACCACCCCCAGCGGCCATGGCGGCCACTGGCATGGCCACGGCGGCCGACACGCCGAGCTCCTCCTCGAGCGCCTTGACGAGCTGCGACAGCTCGAGGACGGAGATCCCCTTGATGTAGTCGATGACCTGTTCCTGGTTGAGTTCCGCCATTGATTTCTCTCCTGAGCTTCCGGATGTGCCTGTGTAGGATTATCGATAACCTAAGATTCCGACTTCTGCTTCTCGACCTGCGTCAGGACGCTGAGCAAATCACGCGGCGCAGCAGTGAGCACGCGCACGAACTGCACCATGGGTGCTTGCATCACGGCCAGGAGCTTGCCGTAGAGCTCCTCCTTGCTGGGCAGCGCCGCCAGATCGCCAACCTCGGACTCGCTCACCGAGCGCCCCTGGACGATCGCCGCCTTGATCTTGAGCTCCGGCGACGTCTTGGCGAATGTCGTCAGGGCCTTTGCCAGGCCGACCGGATCGTCGGCGCCGTATGCGATGGCCGTCGTCCCGACAAAGAACTCGTCGAGCGCCTCGAAGGCGGTACCGGGTAGCGCCCGCTTCGCCAACGTGTTCTTGACGACACGGTACTGGCCGTTCGACCCTCGCACCTGCCGTCGAAGCTCCGTCACCCGAGGGACATCCAATCCGGTGTAATCGACCAGGATGGCGCTCTCGGCGCCGGCGAACATCGCTTCGAGGGCCTGGAGCTCGGTTTCCTTCTGCGCTTTCGTCAGAGCCATGTCGTTCGTCCTTCTTCCCTGGCGCCGGCTAGTCGTCGACGCTCGCGGTGTCCACCTTGACGCCCGGCCCCATCGTGGACGACACCGTGATGCTCCGAACGTAGCGTCCCTTGGCGGCCGATGGCTTCGCCTTGACCACGCTCTCGACGAGCGCACTGGCGTTGTCGAGGAGTTTCTCGGTAGGGAACGAGCACTTGCCAATGGGCGCGTGGACGATCCCGGTGCGGTCGACCCGGAACTCGACTTTGCCCGCCTTGATCTCGGTCACCGCCTTGCCGATGTCGAACGTGACACTGCCGGTCTTCGGGTTCGGCATCAGCCCTCTCGGGCCAAGGACCTTGCCCAGCTTACCGACGGACCGCATCATGTCAGGCGTCGCGACGACCGCATCGAACCCCATCCAGCCGCCCTGGATACGCTCGACCATCTCGTCGCCGCCGACTTCGTCTGCACCGGCCTCTTTCGCTTCGAGCTGCTTCTCCCCCGTCGCAATCGCCAGCACGCGCTTCGACTTGCCGAGGCCATGCGGCAGGATGACGGTGCCGCGCACCATCTGGTCGGCGTGCTTCGGATTGACCCCCAGCCGCATCGCGATTTCCACGGTCTCGTCGAACTTGGCGTACTTCACCTGCTGCACAATCGGGATCGCCTCGCCGAGGGTGTAGGCACGGTCCACCAGCTTCGATTCGGCCGCCGAACGATTCTTCGTAGTCTTGGCCATGTCCTCTTCCTCACGGTCGCGCTCAGGGCACGACGTCGATCCCCATCGAGCGGGCCGTGCCTTCGACCGTCCGGACCGCCGACTCGAGGCCGTCACAGTTCAGGTCGGGCATCTTCGTCTTGGCGATCTCTTCGACCTGCTTCGCCGTGACCGTCCCGACCTTGGCCTTGTTCGGCTCGCCTGAGCCCTTGGCGATACTCGCCGCCCGCTTCAGGAGCACTGGAGCTGGAGGCGTCTTCGTAATGAAGCTGTACGACCGGTCGGCATAGATCGTCACCACGGCGGGGATGATCAGGCCTTCCTGACTCGCCGTCTTCGAATTGAAGTTCTTGCAGAAGTCCATGATGTTGACGCCGTGCGGACCCAGCGCGGTCCCGACCGGCGGCGCCGGCGTTGCCTTGCCGGCGGCAATCTGGAGTTTCACGAGGGCGAGGACTTTTTTGGCCATGTCTGTACCGTGCTACGTCGCAGGGGCTAGAGTTTCTCGACCTGCAAGAAATCGAGCTCCACCGGCGTGGATCGCCCGAAGATCGTCACCATCACCTTGAGGGTGTTCTTGTCGAGGTTGACGTCGTCCACGGTGCCATTGAAGCTCGTGAACGGTCCCTCGTTGATGCGAACCTGATCGCCCTTCTCGAATGTGTATTTCGGCTTCGGCTTCTCGGCCGCAACCGTGACCTGGTGGAGGATCTGATCGACCTCTTCCCGAGTGAGCGGCGTCGGCTTCGCTCCGGCCCCGACGAACCCCGTGACCTTCGGGGTGTTCTTCACGACATGCCACGCGTGGTCGGACATGTTCATCTCGACCAGCAGGTAGCCGGGGAAGAAGCGCTTGGAGCTGACGACCTTCTTGCCGCCCCGCATCTCCACGACATCCTCGGTCGGAATGAGAATCTCCCCGATGTCGCCCTCGAGGCCGTAGGCCTGCACGCGCTGCATGAGCGATTCGGAGACCTTCTTCTCGAAGCCCGAGTATGTGTGGACGATGTACCACCGTTTCGTGCTGACCTCCGTCATGCGGCACCAAACTGCTGGAAGATCCAGCCAACAATCACGTTCAGCACGAGGTCAACCCCCCACAGATAGACGCCAAAGAAGATCGCCGTCAAGATCACCACGACGGTCGTGGCGTAGACCTCCTTGCGCGACGGCCAGGTGACCCGCTTGAGCTCGTTGCGCACCTCCGCCAAGAAGGTGCGCGAGCGCTCCCACCACCCCGTCATGTTCCCGCGCACGTTTTCGATCGCGCCCTTCACAGCTGGTTCTCCGTTCGACGACCCTCGGCCGGCGCATACGAGCCGGCGCAGTAACGTTGGCAGGCCAGGAGGGGCTCGAACCCCCAACCCCCGGTTTTGGAGACCGGTGCTCTACCAGTTGAGCTACTGGCCTACAGTCGCGCGCCGGGCCACGACCGGTCTATTTCGTCTCCCGATGCGGATGGTGCCGACGACATGCCGGACAGAACTTCTTCAACTCCAACCGCTCGGTTGTCTGCTTCTTGTTCCTCGTCGTCGTGTAGTTGCGACGCTTGCACTCGCCACACGCCAAGATCACGATGTCTCGCATAGCTAGGCTCTGGGTTCTGGGTTCTGGGTTCTGGGCTCTGGGTGTGTTCTCCGGTCCCTGAGCCGTGATCCCCGGTCCCGGTCTATTCCACAATCTCCGTGATGGTGCCGGCGCCCACCGTCCGGCCACCTTCGCGGATCGCAAACCGCAAGCCCTTTTCCAGGGCCACCGGCGTGATCAGCTCCACCGTCATATTCACGTTGTCGCCCGGCATCACCATCTCCACGCCCTCCGGCAGCGTCGAGACCCCCGTCACGTCCGTCGTCCGCAGATAAAACTGTGGTCGATACCCGTTGAAAAAGGGCGTGTGCCGCCCGCCTTCGTCCTTCGTCAGCACGTACACTTCGCCCTTGAACTTCGTGTGCGGCGTGATCGACCCCGGCTTCGCCAGCACCTGCCCCCGCTCCACGTCGTCCTTCTCCAGCCCCCGCAGCAGCACCCCGATGTTGTCCCCCGCCTGCCCCTGGTCGAGCAGCTTCTTGAACATCTCCACCCCGGTGACCACCTTCTTCTGCGTCTCGGCGTAGCCCACAATCTCGATCTCTTCCCCGACCTTCACTACGCCCCGATCCACCCGGCCCGTCACCACCGTCCCGCGCCCCGAGATCGAGAACACGTCCTCGATCGGCATCAGAAACGGCTTGTCAACCTCCCGCTCCGGCATCGGGATATACGCGTCCACCGCCTCGGTCAGCTCAAGAATCTTCGGCGTCCACGCCGCGTCCCCCTCCAGCGCCTTCAGCGCCGACCCCTGCACCACCGGCAAGTCGTCGCCCGGGAACCCGTAGCTCGACAGCAACTCCCGCACTTCCAGCTCCACCAACTCCAGCAGTTCCGGGTCGTCGACCGCATCCACCTTATTCAGGAACACCACCAGAAACGGCACCCCCACCTGCCGCGCCAGCAGAATGTGCTCCCGCGTCTGCGGCATCGGCCCGTCCGTCGCCGCCACCACCAGAATCGCCCCGTCCATCTGCGCCGCGCCCGTGATCATGTTCTTCACGTAGTCGGCGTGCCCCGGACAGTCCACGTGCGCATAGTGCCGGTTGGCTGTCTCATACTCCACGTGCGCCGTCGCGATCGTGATCCCCCGCTCCCGCTCTTCCGGCGCGTTGTCGATCGAGTCGAACGACCGGAACGACACCTTATCGCTCGCCTCCGCCAGCACCTTCGTGATCGCGGCCGTCAGCGTCGTCTTCCCGTGGTCAATGTGCCCAATCGTGCCCACGTTCACGTGCGGTTTCGACCGATCGAATTTTTCCTTCGCCATGAGTAATGACCCTTCCCGAAGAGAATGACTGGAGCCGCCTCGCCGCCGACGACGAAGGTGGAGCCGATGACCGGGATTGAACCGGTGACCTCGTCCTTACCAAGGACGCGCTCTGCCTACTGAGCTACATCGGCCTATCCGGGTCCCGGGGTCCGCCGTACCTGACCAGACTGGAGTACCGGGGCCCCGACCGGCACGCCCACGGCCCACCTGCAGCACTGGAGCGGGAGACGGGGATCGAACCCGCGACCAACAGCTTGGAAGGCTGTGACTCTACCACTGAGTTACTCCCGCAAACCTCACGCACGCTCCCCGCGACGCTCACCGCCGCTCGTCCCGGTTCGCACCCTGGTCGCCTGCCCCGCCGCGTCGACCAGCCACGCGGTGGTGGCGAGGGGAGGATTCGAACCTCCGAAGCCGCTAGGGCGACAGATTTACAGTCTGCTGCGTTTGACCACTCCGCAACCTCGCCGCACAGTGCTCGAGACGTGATGGATGGGGAAAAAGGGGCTCACAGACCTCGCCGCACCCACGCCAGCCGTGTTTCCGTCCAACGATACGCATCAGGGCTTGAAACCGGAAAAGTTGGAGCCCAGTAGTAGTTCCTTTGGAGCTGGCGAAGGGATTTGAACCCCCGACCGGCTGATTACAAATCAGCTGCTCTACCGGACTGAGCTACGCCAGCCGGGCAAACGGAAATTGTAGCAGAAGCCGTGCCAACCCGCAACAGGCCGAAGTGTCAATATTGACACCCAGATTGTCCCCCAGGGGGGTCATTTTTTGGCGCGAGGCCTCCCTCGACTCTTGTTCGAGCTCCCCCGAAGGTGCCCGCGCGGCTCGCTCGGGCGGTGGCCAGGCACCAGCGCCTTGGAGCCCGGCCCACGGCCCGCCGTGTCCACAGTCGTTGCGGCGGCTCTCTGGCGCACGGCCTCGAACAGCACGATGCCCGCCGCCACCGAGACGTTGAGGCTGTCGACACGGCCCAGCATCGGTATCGAGACCAGCCAATCGCATCGCTCACGGACGAGGCGCCGCAGCCCGGTGCCCTCGGCACCAACGACCACCGCGGTCGGGAGGCTCAGATCAATTTGGTCGTAGCGGCGGTCGGCCCCGGCGACCAGCCCGACCGTCCAGACGCCCGCAACCTTCAACTGCTCGACCGCGCGCGCGATGTTCACGACGCTGGCAATCCGCGCGTGGGCGAGCGCGCCGGCCGACGCCCGGGCTGCACCGCCGGCCAAGGTGGCGGCCCTGCGCTTCTGGCGCACGATGCCGCTCACGCCGGCGGCATCGGCAGTTCGCACGATGGCCCCCAGGTTCTGGGGATCCTCGATACCGTCCAGCACGAGAATCAAGGGCGCACCTGTACCGGTGGCGGTCAGATCCTCGACGGAGTGCTCGCGGGGCGCCGCGACATCGGCCACGACGCCCTGATGCTGGCGTCCGCCGCACATGCGATCCAAATCGGCCGGAGGGGCCGAGCGTATGCGGACGTGCGCTCGCGATGCCTCTCGCCCAACGCCCTGCAGCCGGGCGCTAGGACGCTCCACAATCCAGATCTCGACGACTCGACCGGCTCGAACCGCCTCGAGGACCGGGTTGATGCCGTAGACCATCATGCGGATGCAGGTCCAGTCGCGGTCACGGGTCCAGTAGCGCAACGAACGCGGCCGCCCGCTCGCGACAGCCCATGACGGGCGACACGCCGCTGTCGGGCGGCAGCTCGGCGCCACAATCGATGCTCGGAATCGCCAGGTCGAGTTCGGGACCGGCCGTCTGGGCCGTGAGCGCCACGCGGATAGGGTGAAAGAGGTCCCGTCTCTTGTGGCCGGTCTTCTTCTTGACTTCGGACGCCACCCCTCGGAAACGCTCCCGGTCGAGGCGTTCGACCGACGCGAGCTCGCCTGCCAGGGCCACGATGACCTCTCTCGCGTTCGGCTCGGCCAGCAACGAACCGATGTCCGGTCGCCGGATAGCTTGCTGCGGATCGAAGTCGAACAGAAACCGGACCCGTACGGGAATTTCGGCAAGTCGATTCACGGATCCCATGCCCATCTGGACCACGCGGGTCAGGAACTCGAGCCCCTGCGGGCTGGGATCGGTGACGAACTGCAGTTGCCTGAAGTACGGAATCGCGAGCCGTGCGATCCGCTCGGCGTCCGCCACCCGCAGGTAGTGGCGATTCATCCAGCCGAGCTTGTCCTCGTCGAACACGCCGGCACTCCGCCCCACGTCGTCGAGTGAAAATCTACGCGCGAGCTCTTCGAGCCCGAGCAGCTCCTCTCCATCGCCAGGCGACCAACCGAGCAGCGCCAGGTAGTTGACCACCGCCTCCGGTAGGTAGCCTCTGGCCCTGAAGTCCGCGACCGAGCTCGCGCCGTGGCGCTTCGAGAGGGGCGCGTGGTCAGGCCCCATCACAAGCGGCACGTGAGCGAAGGTGGGGGCCTTGAATCCCAGCGCCTCGTAGAGCAGCATCTGTCGAGGCGTGTTGGACAGATGATCGTCTGCCCTCACGACGTGCGTGATTTCCATCAGGAAATCGTCGACGACGACCGCAAAGTTGTACGCTGGCCGACCATCGGACCGCAGGATGATCGGGTCTCCGATCGACTCGGTCCCGAAAACGACTTGGCCATGCACGACGTCGTCACAGACAACGTCCCCCTCATGGGGCACCTTGAAGCGAATCGCGGCCGCTTCGCCCGCCGCCACCCGCGATCGGCCTTCCTCAGCGTCGAGCCCTCGACAGGTGCCCGCGTAGCCGGCCGCTCGCCCGGCCGAGAGCGCTGCGCGCCGCTCCGCCTCGAGGATGTCCGTCGTGCAGAAACAGCGGTAGGCACGGCCGGCGGCCAGTAACTCGTTTGCGTACGATCCGTACAAGTTGATGCGCTCTGACTGGCGGTAAGGCCCGTGCGCGCCTCCGACGTCTGGCCCCTCGTCCCACTGGAGCCCCAGCCACTGGAGATCCTCGATGATCGCAGCCTCCGACTCAGGCGTCGAGCGATCGATGTCGGTATCCTCTATGCGCAACGCAAGGGCACCGCCGGCTCCGCGGGCCAGGAGCCAGTTGAACAGCGCCGTTCGCGCGTTACCGACGTGGAGCTGTCCCGACGGGCTGGGAGCAAACCGGGTTCGCATCGTTTCGTTCGCCTCAGGAGCCTTGTGGCTCGTCGCGGCCCGTCTTCGTGTCGGCGCGGAGCAGCGCCACAGCCTGCGCCGCGATCGCCTCCTCACGCCCGACGGGTCCCAGCCCCTCGTGAGTCGTGCCCTTGACGCTGACTCGCTCGCGCGCGATCCCCAGCGCCGTCGCCATCTGCTCACACATGCGATCGACGTAGGGCGCGATCTTCGGGCGCTCGGCAATCACGACCGCATCGACGTTCTCGACGTCGAATCCCTTCGCCCGAACGACAACCATGGCACGACGAAGCAGATCGATACTCGACACGTCCTTCCACTCCGGGTCGGTGTCGGGAAAGTGTCGCCCGATATCGCCGGCCCCGGCTGCGCCGAGGACCGCATCGGTCACGGCGTGGCAGAGCACGTCGGCATCGGAGTGGCCCAGCAGGCCCCACGGCGCCGGAATCTGGACGCCGCCGAGCATCAGCGCGCGTCCCTCGACCGTCCGATGGATGTCGTACCCGGTTCCGGTTCGGAGCACTGCAGGTTCACCCCTGTTCGACAGCCGTCGCGCCAGTTCGAGATCGACCGCTGTCGTGATCTTGATGTTTCTCGGATCACCCGCGACGACGTACACGGAGCGTCCGGTTCGCTCGACGAGTAGCGCTTCGTCGGTGACATCGTCGCCGGCCGCGCCGGCCAAGGCATCGCGCAGCACCTCGCGTCGAAACGCCTGAGGCGTCTGCGCCATCACGATCGCCGCGCGAGGCAGAGTCTCGACGACCACCTGGCCGCCGTCTTGCGGGAGCGTCCGCTTGACCGTATCAGACGCCACGAGGCCCGCGACCGCGGCGCCCTTCGAGGCCGCCGCCTCGATCGTCCTGACAATCAGGCCTTCCGTTACAAATGGTCGCGCGCCGTCGTGAATCACGACGACATCCACATCATCACTGATTCCAGAGAAGCCGTTCGCCACCGAATCCTGTCGACGCTCCCCCCCAGCCACGAGCGTGAGCGGGGTCCGACCCTGCACGACTGATGCCTGTCCCGCCGACACGATGTCTTCCGGAAGCACCACGACAATCTCGTCGACGCGGTCCGAGGCGTCGAACGCGTCGACGCTCCACTGCAGGACCGTGCGATCCCCGAGACGAAGCAGCTGCTTGGGCACCGGTGCGCCAAGGCGCCGACCGCGGCCACCAGCCGCGATAATGACTGCTACCTTCATGAGACGATGGCGCCAGGAAACCTGACGGACGCCGAATCAGACATTATACCGTCGCATCGGGGCCCTCCTACCTGAGACGCTCGACCGGCCGTTCACACATACACACGGGATACCTCGGCTCCGCCGGCGAAGTCGATGACTCGAAGGGACGTCGCATCCAGACACATCGACATGCTGTGGTCGGTGAGCGCGCGAGGCGCGTAGGTCACGACCAGGGCTCTCCGGGTCGACGACGTGACCATGGTCCGGGCCGAGTCGGACGTCGGGTTGCCGAATGGACCGTTCGCATCGGCGAGCGTCGGCCGGCCGGACACGTGCACGACCTGCTTTCGTATTCCGGCGTACTCTTCGGCCTCACCGCCGCGTCGCAGGACGACGTCACCGCGAACGCGATCCAGGTCGTACAGCCCATACGGGAGCTGAAACTCCAGCGAGCACCAGTTGCACACGTCGACCAGCGAGTTGATTCGGGGCCACGCGTCGCCCTTGCGCACCCGGCGCAGGAGCGCCTCGGAGGAGGGCCGGGTCTTTGTCGGGTCGATTCCGAGTCGACGATACATGCTCCGGACGGCGCCAATGTCCGGGTCGGCGCGGGCCATCCGTCGCGCCACCTCCGCCAGCGGCTCGTCGAGCCGAGCATCGCCCTCCTCGACTCGCAGCTCGTCGAAGGTCAGGACGCCCAGCCTGACGATATCCGCCAAATCGGATGCGATCGCGACGCGCACGGTCAGCGGGTTCCGGATTCGAGGGACGAGACCGGCCCAGCGGGCCGCCGACCAGCGGAGTCCGGCGCCTCGGGCTCCGGATCGGCCGAGATGATGGCCGAGACGGCCAGGCGAGCCCGCTCGGCAAGCGCCTTGGCATCCTCGGGCGACTCACCCGCCGTATCGATCGGAGGATGCACCGTCAACTGGACCCGGCCCGGACAGGTCATCAGACGCCCCTTCTTCATGACGTGACGGCTGCCGCTCAGCGATACGGGAACGATCGGTACGCCAGCCTGGATGGCCACGAGGAAGATCCCACCTCGAAACCGACCGACGCGGCCGTCGGCACTCCGCGTGCCCTCGGGAAAGACGACCAGCGACACGCCGCGCGCGATCAGCCTGGATACCTGCCTGAGCACGACCGGTCCGGGCTGACTCCGATTGACGAGCAGATGCCCGGTACGACGCAGGTGTTCACCCAGCACGGGGAAGCGACCGAGGGAGTCCTTCGCGATGATCCGCAGCTGCGTCGGCAACGACCAGAACACGATAGGGATGTCGTAGATACTCTGGTGGTTGGCCACGAAGACGCACGGCGTACCTGGCCGGACGTGCTCGCGCCCTTCCACATCGACTCTGACGCCCGTCGTCGCCAGGATCAGCCAGGACCACAGCCGCGCGCACCAATGTGCGAACGTGCCGGACCGATCGAGCAGCACCGAGGCTACCGACAGCGCACCCAAGCCGATCGTGTAGACCGAGATGCAGGGGATGAGAAAAAAAACCGTGCGCCACCAGTGAAACGGCGGAATCACGGCTGCTAGGCCTGTCGAACTGGCCGTGGACGGCGCGCTGACTCCTCGCGATCGGCGCTCGGCGTCTTCGCCTGCGGGTTCGACTCGATGTAGCGCCCGAAGATCATCTTGCCGGCCGTCGTCTGGAGGACGCTCGTGACCACGACGTCGATCATGCGGCCGATCAGCTTCCGGGCGTTGTCGACGACAACCATCGTGCCATCGTCCAGGTAGGCCACACCCTGGTTGTACTCCTTGCCTTCCTTGAGGATGAAGACCTTCATGAACTCGCCCGGCAGCACCACAGGCTTCAGGGCGTTCGCAAGCTCGTTGATGTTGAGCACCTCGACGCCTCGAAGCTGCGCGACCTTGTTCAAGTTGAAGTCGGTGGTGACGATCTTGCCCCCGAGCGAACGTGCCAGCTCGATCAGCTTGAGGTCGACCTCCCGCGGCTCGGCGAAGTCCACGTCGGAGATCTCAACATCCACCCCCGACATCTTCTGGATCTTCTGGAGAATATCCAGCCCCCGACGGCCCCGGTTGCGCTTCAACGAGTCCGGTGAGTCGGCAACGAGCTGCAGCTCCTTGAGCACGAATTGCGGTACGAGCAGCGTCCCGTCCAGGAAGCCGGTCTCGCACACGTCGGCAATACGACCGTCGATGATCACGCTCGTGTCGAGCACCTTGTGACGCCGCTGCGGACCGGTTTCTCCAAACAGGCTCACGATTCGAGCAGGGTGGAGCCACTCCCCCTTCTTCGCTCCCAGGACGAGACCGACGTAGGGAAGCGCGAGCAGGACGAAGCCCTGAACGAAGACCATGCGCCGATCGCCAGAACCCATCGAGAGGATCGACCCGCCAATCGCGCGCGCGATTGCCAGTCCGATGAGCCCACCGATGACACCGCCAAGCATGTCCGGGACGTCGGCCTCTCGCAGACGCGTCTCGAAGAGCAAGGCGAGACCTGCCAGCGCCAACGCGAGGCCGAGATTCAGCGCGAGCGAGTCCCCGGCGGGGCGCACGACAGCGGCAAACGACAGGGTGGCAACGATGAATAGCGTGCGAGCGAGGACGAACCACGCCATAAAGAAGGACTCCCAACGGGCCCGGCCTCGGTTCGGCCGGCCGGCAAGTATGAAGGCGGGCCGGCACCCTAGTCAGGAAAAGCGCGCGGCCCCAGAATAAACGAACACCGACGGCTCTATCTTATCAACAGATGCCTGTCGATCAGGGCAAAATGGCGTCGAGCGCCTCGCTGACAGAATCGACACCGACCTGCTTGCAGCTGGACGGGGCGTCAGTCGTCGAGCAGTTGCCGGTCGGGAGCACGCAACGTGAGAAACCCATGTGCGCCGCCTCCCGGACCCGAAGAGCCGCCTGAGTGATGCTTCGAACCTCGCCGGCGAGTCCGACCTCCCCGAAGATCGCCGTTCCTGACGCCACGGCCCGATTCCTGAAGCTGGAGGTGACCGCCGCCAGGATGCCGAGGTCCGCCGCCGGCTCGCTCACCAGGATGCCGCCCGCGACGTTCACGAACACATCCTCGGCCATCAGGCTGACTCCGACGCGTTTCTCGAGCACGGCGAGTAGTAACGACAGCCGCTGGTGGTCGAGACCGCTGGCCATGCGTCTGGCGTTCCCGTACGAACTCGCGCTCACCAAGGCCTGGACCTCGACGAGGATGGGCCGCGTGCCCTCGACGCAGCAGAGCACGACCGACCCCGGCACGTCGGTCGGACGCTCGGCCAGGAACAGCTCGGACGGATTGGTGATCGGCTTGAGCCCACTCCCGGTCATCTCGAAAACGCCCAACTCGCTCACGGCTCCGAATCGGTTCTTCACCGCTCGCACGACGCGGTGTGCGTGGTGTCGCTCACCCTCGAAATACAGCACCGTGTCGACGACGTGCTCAAGCGCCTTGGGGCCCGCCAGGCTCCCGTCCTTCGTCACGTGTCCCACCAGCACGGTGGGTACATTGCGGCTCTTGGCCGCGAACAGCATCTGGGTGGCGGCTTCCCGGACCTGACCGATGCTGCCTGGAGCCGATGACAGCTTGAGCGAGAACATCGTCTGGACCGAGTCGATGACGACGAGGGCCGGCGAGACCTTGTCCACGGCCTCGATGATCTTCTCGAGGCAGGTCTCGGCCAGGAGGTACAGCGGCGCGTCGCCAACGCCTAGGCGCTCCCCCCGTGACTTGATCTGGTGCTCCGACTCCTCACCGGAGCAGTAGAGCACCGGTCCGGTCGAACGAGCGAAGTTCGCGGCGGCCTGCAGCAGCAGCGTCGACTTTCCGATGCCCGGCTCACCGCCGAGGAGGATCAGCGAGCCGGGGACGATGCCGCCGCCCAGAACGCGATCGAACTCCTCGATGCCGGTAGAGAGTCGGCTCGATGCGCTGTCGTCGATCTCGGAGTAGAGACGCGGGCCTGATCCCGCCGACGAGAGCGAGTGGCGCACCTCGGCGGGGACCGGAGACGGGGGGCGCTCTTCGACGAGCGTATTCCAGCCGCCGCACTCGGGGCAGCGGCCCATCCACTTCTGGGCTTGGGCCCCGCATTCCTGGCATTCGAAGAAGGTTCGGGAGGACTTCATGCGGGTGGAGCCGTCACGCACCATTATATACGCGCTCGATCCGACCTCCGATTCGGCACACCACCTCGTACGGGACCGACCCGATAGCGGCGGCCACGTCGGAGACGTCGATGCGCGCATCGCCCTGCGTGCCGATGATCACGACCTCGTCGTTGGGCTCGACCGAGAGGCCGGTGACGTCGATCGCCATCATGTCCATGCAGACCGATCCCACGATCGGCAGCCGCCGACCACGAATGAGCACGTGCCCGCGGCCGCCGAGTCGGGCGTCGACGCCGTCAGCATACCCGGCCGGCACGATCGCCAGAGTGGTAGGCCGCCGCGCCGCGAAGCCCCCGCCGTATCCCGCCCGCTCGCCCAGCCGCACGCCCTTCACGGCGGTGACTCGGCTTCGAAGCGTCATCGCGGCGCGCAGGGGCAGTCTGGGCACGCCAAGATTCGGCGGATGGATGCCGTACAGCAGCAGGCCGGGTCGCACGGCGTCGTAGCAGGTGCGCGAATCGTGCAACAGCGCGGCGCTGTTGGCCGCGTGCCGCACCCGGGGCTCGATTCCGCAGCGTCGAACCAGATCCCAGGCACGGTCGAAACGACGACACTGTTCCTCGATGAACGGGTCGTCCGGGTCGTCCGCGGTGGCAAAGTGAGTGTAGAGCCCGTCGATCACGAGATGGCGGCTCGACGCGACGTCCGGCAGAGTCTGGCCGAGGTTGTCGTGACGAAAGCCGAGACGGTTCATGCCGGTGTCGATCTTCAGATGCGCATGGAGCGGCCGGCCGTTCGCCAGGGCGGCGCGCTCGAGTGCACGCGCGGCAGAGGGGCTCGAGATCGTGGCCGTCAAGTCGTGCGAGAACAGACCGTTGAGATCGCTGACGGCCAACGCCCCGAAGATCAGGATCGGAGCCGTGACACCCGACTCTCGGATCGTCATGCCCTCACGGATGTCGGCGCAGGCGAGCATGGCGGCGCCCGCCTGGGCGAGAGTCCGCGCCACGGGAACGAGGCCATGCCCGTAGGCGTTGGCCTTCACGACGGCAATGACGTCGAATGCGCGATCCGTCCGCGAGGGCTGAGCCTGCGCGACGTATCGTGTGACGGCACCGAAGTTCGACGCGATCGCGTCGAGGTCGACGTGTGCCAGCGTTGGTCGGATCAAGATGGTGGGGAACGCTGCCAGTCCAGGTCCTCGAACCGGGTAAACTCCTTCAAGAATGCGACCTTGACGGTGTCGGTCGGTCCGTTGCGCTGCTTGGCGACGATGAGCTGGGCGACTCCGTCGTTCTCGTCAGTCGGCTTGTATACGTCTTCTCGATAAATCAGGACCACGACGTCCGCGTCCTGCTCGAGCGCGCCAGATTCACGGAGGTCGGAGAGCTGCGGTCGCCCGTCCGACCGGGCCTCGGGCGCACGACTCAGCTGCGAGAGCACGACGATCGGCACATTGAGCTCTTTGGCCAGAATCTTCAACGAGCGCGAGATGGCGCCAAGCTCCTGGGTTCGATTCTCGAACCGTCCGCGCCCCTGCATGAGCTGGATGTAATCCACGATGAGCAGGTCGAGCCCATGCTCGGCCATGAGCCTCCGCGCCTTCGCGCGCATCTCGAGGGCACCGATCGATGGCGAGTCGTCGATGAAGATCTTCGCCTCGGCCAGGCGACCCATCGACTCCGCAATCCGGTCGTAATCCTTCTCCGTCAGGAAGCCACTGCGGAAGCGCTGCGCGTCGACGCGAGCCTCGGCGGACAGCAGACGCAGGAACAGCTGATCCCGGGCCATCTCGAGACTGAAGAAGCCGACCGTTTTGTCAGACCGAACGCCGACGGTCGCCGCAATGTTCAAGACGAGGCTGGTCTTCCCCATCGAGGGTCGTGCCGCCACGATGATCAGATCACCTCGCTGCAACCCAGACGTCAGGACATCGAGGTCGGCGAATCCCGTTGGGACACCAGTGATCGCGCCCTTGTGCTCGTGCAGCTTCTCGATCGTCTCGAAGCTGTCGCGGACCAATGTCCCCAGCGAGATGAACCCCTCGCTGATCCGATCCTCGGCGATCTCGAAGATCGTCCGCTCCGCCTCGTCGAGCAGCTCCTCGGGATCCAGCTCGGCCTCGTAGGCGGTCGCCGCGATCTTGTTCGCCGAGTGAATCAGATTTCGAAGTGTCGCCTTCGACTTGACGATGCGCGCGTAGTGGTCGACGTTGGAGGACCGCGGCACGCCATCGACGAGCGCCGCGATGTACGCGGGTCCGCCAACATCTTCCAGGGCGCCCTCGCGCCCCAACTCGTCCTTCAGGGTCACGAAGTCGATGGCCTGGCCGCGCTCGCTCAGATCGACCATCTTGTCGAAGATGCGTCGATGCGCCTGTCGGAAGAAGTCCTTCGAGTCGATGAACTCGGCGGCGTGATGGAACGCCTCGTTGTCGATCAGGATGGCGCCGAGCACGCACTTCTCGGCTTCGAGGTTCTGGGGCAGAACGCGCTCGAGTGATGCGACGTCGGCCATGGCAGGAGTGAAGTGGCTCTGGGCTTTGGGCTTCGGGGCGGGGCGGACGTCACGGTGCGTCCCTGGCCCCGATCCCGGTCGCTGGCCCTCAGTCTAGCTCGTCTCCTCGTCCTTGACCACCTTGACCGTGACCGTCGCGGTCACGGCGCGGTGCAGCTTGACAGGTACCTTGAACTCGCCCAACTCCTTCAGCGGCTCGGCCAGCTGAATCTTGCGCTTGTCGATCTCGAACTGCTGCGCGGCGAGCGCGTCGTAAATGTCGGCCGAGGTCACCGAACCGTACAGTGTCTCCGTGTCGCCAACCTTGCGAGCGATCACGCATTCGACGGCACTCAGACGCGCGGCGAAGGCCTCGGCCTCGCGCGTCTCCTCCAATTCGATCTGCTCGGCACGCTTCTGCTCCGAGTCGATCTGGTGGCGGTTACTCGCCGTCACGGCCAGCGCCAGCTTCCGCGGCAACAGATAGTTGCGGGCGTATCCGTTGGCCACCTTGACGATCTCTCCACGCCGTCCGAGGTGCTCGATGTGATCCTTCAGTATGACTTCGATGGACATTTCGACTCCTGCGCGTATCAGGGCACGGGGACCGGCGATCACGGGCCGAGGATAAGGCGCCGCGACATTGGTTCCGCCCCGATCCTCGATCCCCGGGCCCCGAATTTCTTGATCAGTCGGTCACGTACGGAATCAGCGCCAGTTGGCGCGCCCGCTTGATCGCGGTTTGGAGCTTTCGCTGGTGTGCCGCGCACGTGCCAGAGATTCGCCGTGGCTGAATTTTCCCGCGTTCGGGCACGAACGGCATCAGCATCCGCACGTCCTTGTAGTTGATGTAGTCGATCTTGTCGACACAGAACTTACACACGCGCTTCCGGCGGAACAGGCCACGACGCTGCCCGCCGCGCTCGTCGGTTTTCGCCCCGCGCCCTCCTCCACGTCCTGAGCTTCCTCGCATGGTCTATCCCTCCTGCTTCTCGGCGTGCGTGTCAGTCGTCGGAGCGGCCGGCTCGGACGCGGATGTCTCGGTCACAACGGGTGCCGGGGCAGGCGCGCCAGCCGGCGTCACCGCCGCGGCCGCCACCTCCTGTGTCGCTCCGGCTTCGGCTGGGGCTGCGGCTCCGGCTGGGACTGGGGCTTCGCCGGCGCCCGGAATGACGGCCGGTTGCGGATCAGGGCTCAATCCCCGCGCGACGCGACGTCGCCGCGAGCGCGACAGTCGCCGGTCGTGGGTCGTTGTCGCCACCCGGAGGGCTTCGTCGACGCGAATCACGAGGTGGCGAATCACGGTATCGACCACGCGTAGGCGCCGGTCGATTTCCTTGACCATGTCGCCCGCACCGTTGAAGAGGTGCAGAACGTACAGACCCTCTTTGTGACGTCCGATGTCGTAGGCGAGCTTCCGTCGACCCCAATTCTCGGTGTTCTCGAGCTCGCCTTCGAAGCGAGTAATGATGTCCTGGACCTGACTCGCGATTTCGGCCACGACCTCATCGGTGGAATCGGGTTGCAGGATGTAAACCAACTCGTACTGGCGGGACTTGTTCATGATGCTCCTTCTGGACTGACGGCCACGAAGTGGCAAGGAGTCGACCGACCCACATGGGCTGCGTCGAACCCGACGCGCGTCGCGCCGGAACGACCTGACCTACTCGTCGTCCTGACTGGGTGCCGGCGTTTCCTCCTGGTTGAACCGATCCATCACGCGACCCAGGCCGTCGCGGACGAATGTCTCGACTGCGTCGGCCGCGCGCCCGACAAGGGCGGTGACCGTCGGCTCCTCGTCGGCGACGAACCGCGCGAGCACGTGATTCGCGAGATCGCGTCTCGGATCGCCCCGACCGACGCCGATCCGGAGCCGCGGGTACTCGATCGTGCCGAGGCCGGCTTCCACCGAGGCCAGGCCGTTGTGCCCGCCGGCAGAGCCGCGTGCCCGAGCCCGCAGCCGCGACAGCGGAAGGTTCACGTCGTCGGCGACGATCAGGACGTCAGCGAGGTCGACGCGGTAGTACCGTCGCAGCTCACCGACCGCTTGCCCACTCCGGTTCATGAACGTGAGCGGCTTGGCGACCAACGCGTCGCCATCGAGCCCGCGCACCTTGGCGATCAGCGCGTGTGTCGGCCCCATCCGGAACGACACACCATGTCGCGCGGCGAACTCGTCCACGGTTCGAAAGCCGACGTTGTGACGCGTTCCCTCGTACTCAGGCCCAGGATTCCCGAGACCCACGATCAGCTTCATCCGAAGATCCAGGGCTCAGGGACCAGAAGCCAGGGGCCAGCGATCGGAGACCGGGGCTCAGTACTCGACACGCGTGATTTCGGCGCTTCCCCGGAGCCCTGATCCAACTCGGTCCCTGATTCCAGGTCCCTGGTCCCTGGTCCCTACGACTTCTCTTCCTCGTCCGAGTCGGCCTTGCCCTTCTTGATCACCTCGGGCTCGCCTGCCGTCTCGGCTGCAGCTGCAGCCTCCTCGGCGGCGACCTCCTCCTCGGTCTTCTCCTCGACTCGCGGAGCCACGACATGCACGATCATCGTGTCGGGGTCGGTCATCGCCGTCCACTTCTGTCCTTCGAGGAAGTCGCGGAGCCGCACAGCTTCTCCGAGCATCAACTCCGAGACATCGATGTCGATGTGCTCGGGAATGTCCGCCGGCAGACACTCGACCTCTATTTCGCGTGTCACGAAATCCAGGAGTCCGCCCTGCTGCTTCACACCGCGCGGCTCGCCGTGGACGAGAATCGGCACCGTGACGACGATCGGCTTGTCGCTCGCGAAGCGGTAAAAGTCAGCGTGCAACAGATGGTGCGTGATCGGGTCGAGTAGAAAGTGCTTGACGAGCACCCGCTCGCTCGAACCATCCGCCATGCGCAAGTCGATGATGGTATTGACCCCCGACTCGGAGTGCAGGATCCGCGTCAAGCTCTTCGAATCGACCGACAACGAGATACCCTCCGAGCGCGACGCCTCCGCAGCACCATACAGCACCGCAGGCATCAACCCTTCGCGCCTCAGGCGGCAGGCGGCGTTCTTGCCGCGAGTCTCGCGTGTCTTGGTCTCCAGCGTCGCTTCCATTGAACTCTCACCTCTTCACGGCAGATGCCCCGGCCGCTTACTCGCAGCTGACCGACGCAGCGTCAGACGAATAACGATGAGACCGATGTCTCGTCGTGAATACTCTGGATGGCCTTGCTCAGCAGCGGTGCGACCGACAGCACCTCGACCTTGGCGCAGTTGGCACGCGCGCCATCGGGCGGAATCGTGTTCGTGATGATCAACTTGTCGAGTGGTGCAGCCTCCACCCGCGAGATCGCAGGCCCCGACAGCACCCCGTGCACCGTCGCGGCCAGGACTCGCGTCGCCCCTGCCTCGCAGAGCGCACCGGCCGCCTTGACGACCGTGCCGGCCGTGTCAATGATGTCGTCCTGGATGATGCAGGTCCGATCCTTGACGTCCCCGACGACGTTCATGACCTCGGCGGTGCCGTCGTCCGTGCGCCGCTTGTCGATGATCGCCAGTTCGCCGCCGAGTCGCTTGGCGTACGCCCTGGCCCGCTCCGCACCGCCCGCATCCGGAGACACGATCGTCAGCCTCTCTTCGCCAAGGCGGCCCAGGTAGTCGATGATCACCGGAGCCGCGAACAAATGGTCGACCGGAATGTCGAAAAAGCCCTGGATCTGCGGCTTGTGCAAATCCATGGTCACGACACGATTCGCCCCGGCCGCGCTCAGCAGGTTCGCCACCAACTTGGCCGAGATTGGGACCCGCGGCTTGTCCTTCCGATCCTGGCGCGCATAGCCGTAGTACGGAATCACCGCCGTGATCCTCGACGCCGACGACCGCCGAAACGCGTCGATCATGATACACAGCTCGACGAGATGCTGATCGACGGGCGAGCACGTCGGCTGGACGACGAAAACGTCGGTGCCTCGGATGTTCTCCTGGATCTGGAACGCGACTTCCGTGTCCGGGAAACGGGAGAGGCGCGCCCGGGCGACCGGCACCTCCAGGAAGCGGGCAATCTCTGCCGTCAGCTCCGGGTGCGCATTGCCCGAGAACAGCTTCAGCGGTCCGTGACTCATGCCTGCAGTCCGTGCTCGTGTTCGAAAATCTCGCAGTCGAGGGGGCCGACGAGCAACTCCGCCGGCAAAACGGGCATCTGACGCAGCGCGTCACCACGATCGCACTGAGATGGACGCGAGTCTGGCTGGGGCGGAAGGATTCGAACCTTCGAATACGGGAGCCAAAGTCCCGCGCCTTACCACTTGGCCACGCCCCATTCCTTGGCTACACCCGCTGGGCCCAGGGCATTCGCGTTCGGCTATCCCTCAAGCGTGGACCGGCTCCCCCGACGCAAACAAAGAGTCTACACGAAGAAACTCCTCGCCGGCAAGGATTTGGGCCGAAAACGAGCCGGTTCAGCTCCACACATCAATCCGGATGAGCCGGCCGGATGAGGCGGCCGGCTCAGTCGGCCGATACGGCGGTCGGGCGCGACCGTCTCCTCCACTCCGCACGAGTCAGTGTCCGAGTGACGAACGATCGCCAGCCGGCCTCCTGGACCCGGGCGAAGGCGATCCGAGCCGAGGGCTCGGACGCGAACTCGCCGAACACGGCCGACCCGCTACCTGACATTGCCGCCGGCTCGGCACCCGACGCGACCAGAAGCGACGTGGCCCTGGCGATTTCTGGATGCCGACGCGCGACGACGGCCGCGAGATCGTTCGCGCCGCTGCGGTCAGACAAGGCCACCGCCGGCCGGCCGGAGGGCTCTCGATGCGTCTCGTCGAACCAGCCATAGGCGTCGACCGTCGAAATCCCGAACGCCGGGATCGCGATCACGACCCATCGCTCGGCGCGGTCGTCGAGCGGTTCGATCTCGTCGCCCCGACCGGTCCCACGGGCCACACCTCCGTTCAGGAAGAACGGCACATCCGCACCGAGCCCTCGCGCGAGCGTCACCAGGCGGTCCGCCGCGAGGTCCAGGCCCCAGGCCACTGGTAGGGCCGAGAGTGCCGCCGCGGCGTCGGCACTGCCTCCACCGAGACCCGCCTGCGTCGGGATCCGCTTCTCGAGGTGCACCTCGACGTCTTGTGGCTCGCCCGTTCGCCCGGCCGCGCTCCAGATCGCCCGTGCCGCACGCCACACGAGATTGTCGGGACCGCACGGAACACCGGAGTCGGTCGTAGTGATCGCGAACGGGCCGGGTCGGGGGCGAAGCGTCAAGGAGTCATGAAGCTCGATTGACTGGAACGTCGTTCGAACCTCGTGGAATCCATCTGGGCGCCGCCCGACAATCGCCAGGTCGAGGTTGATCTTGGCGAACGCTTGGACCTGCAGCGAACGAGTCGTCATGTCATCAGGCGCGTCGGGTGGGCCGAAACTGTCGCGTGGCTACTGCGGGTCTCCTGGCGGCTGATCAGGCACGCCAAGCGGTCCGGCCCCACGCAGTTCCTCCAGGGTGACTGGCACCGCCGTGGCGGGCACCACGACTCGGAAGACTTCGTCGCCTAGCCGCCGATTCGTCTCGATCTGGGAGATCGTCACGGTCACATCCGTCAGCGGCTGACCGTCCAGGCCGGCCTGCAGCGACCGCAGCCGGATCGTCTCGGGAAGGTCGTAGGCGAACGTACGATACTCGACGCTCAGCCCCGCGACGACCCCGGCGACGAGCCGTGGCGACTCGACATCCTTGAGGTACGCGACCGATCCATCAGTCAGGTCGATCGCGATCCAGTCGTCGGGGTACGTCCGCGCGGCGCGGGCCTCGGGCGACGGGGTCACGCATCCGGTGGCGACGGCCAGGAGTTGAGCCGGCTCGAGATGCAGCCCGACCAGAGCTTCCAGAATCGCGGCCGGTTCCTCATCGCGCAGGATCCGATCATCGCGCGGCAGCAACAGCACACTCTCGCCAGGCCTCGCCGCCACGATGAAGGCTGGCGCGCCGAACGGCGCGACGCCCTCCAGCCGGATCGAATCGGGCTCGGAGATGCCGGCCAACACTCGCCCACGCACACGCGATCCGCCGAAACGGCCGGACAGTGACAGCTCCGCCGTCAGGGTCCGAATGCGCTGACAGCGACCGGTAACCTCGGCCAGCGTCTCGCGAAAGCCGAGATACGGGGTACCTGGCCCGGTCGGCAGCTGCAGCGTTCGAGTCGCACAGCCCGCCCCGAGCAACAGGGTGACCAGGAGGAAGATCGAGGCTCGAGCGACTCGCAGTGTGCTGGCGATCGGGGGCACGGGGCGCACTCGATGACGGCTTGGGGGGCTCAGGGCACAGGGCTCAGGACGTGACGCTCCACTTCGGCCGGCCTTGAGCCCGGAGCCCTGTGCCCGACCGCGATGGCCGTGGGGCCCAAGTCTCAATCCCTTGGAGCGGTGGATCGTTCGCGGGCGTCCCGGATCTTGCGCTCGAGCTCGCCACGGTCGATCCCTTCACCGTCTCCGTCAAGAGCGCGGCGCCAGGCCACGATGGCCTCGTCGTACCGTTCGAGGCCGAAGAGCACCTGGCCGAAGTGATCCTGGATGACGGAATTCGTCTGCAGCTGCTCACTCGCACGCTCCAGCTGCTCCGAAGCCTCCTCCAATCGATTGAGCTTGTAGAAGGCCCAGCCGAGACTGTCGCGGTACGCGCCATTGCCGGGGTCGATCTCGAGGGCACGTTGCACGTAATCGACCGACGCCTCGAGCCGCTCACCTCGCTCGGCCAGCATGTAGCCGAGGTAGTTCAGTGCCGGGGCATGAGCCGGATCGTCACTCAAGACGCGAAGAAACGCCTCCTCGGCGTCCCCATAGCGCTCTTGCTGTTCGAGGACCGCGCCGAGCTGAAAGCCGATCGACAGGTCGTCGGGAAACGTCTCGCCCGCCGACTGCAGCACGCGGGCCGCCTCGTCGAGCCGCTGCGCCTCGACGTAGAGACCCGCAAGCGCAAGGTGCGCCGCCGGGTCCTGGCCGTGCTGCTCGAGCGCCTCGGTCATCAGGGTGATGCCCCGATCGGCCTCGCCGCTCGCCGCCAGGGCTCGAGCCTCGAGCCGTGTAAGACGCAGGTCGTCGTTGCCGCTCGCCTTTGCCCGCTCGATTCCCTCGAGGGCCTCGGCGTAGCGCCCAGCCGCGACGTACGCCGAGATGGTGTAGATGTCCAAGGTCACGCTGCCGGGTGACGTCTCCCGCGCCTCCTCGAACAAAGGGACGGCCCGGTCGGGCCGGCCCAGGCCGAGCTCAGCGAAACCGACCTGGACCAGGAGTCGGACCAGATCGGGAGTCTGGTCCGCAGCCACACGGAGCGAATTGAGGACCGGTGTCAGCGTGTCAACGATGCGCTGAGGCTGATGCTGCCGCTGGAAGACTTCTGTCAAGGCGTACACGCCTCGCAGCGTGTCGGGCTCGACCTCCGTCAACCGCCGCGCGGCCGCCTCGGCGGCCGCGAAGTCGTGGAGCACCAACTCGGCGCGCACCAGCAGCGACAAAGCCGCCGGGTCGATATCGTCCTGTGCCACCAGGCCCCGCAGTTGATCCCGAGCCTCCAGCGCCTCGCCACCACTCAGCAAGGCTCTGGCGAGCCTGAGCTTGAGCGTCTGGCTGTCGGGACGTCGGCTCAACGCCGACCGGTACGCAGCGGCGGCGTCCGACCAACGCTCCTGGCGTTCGTAGAGTCCGGCGAGCCGACTGGAGGCGCGTGACGACGGGCGCAGCTGGAGCAGCTGCTCCAGCCTCGCGATCGCCTCAGCGCTGCGGTCCGCAGCCTCGTAGGCGTCAGCGACCGACAGTACGACGTCGGGTGACTCCGGGACACGGTCGGCCAACGCTTCGAGCGTTTGGATCGCGGCATCGTAGTCGCCCAGCTGCAGCTGCAAGCGCCCGACGCGAAGCTCGAGGCCAGGGTTGTACGACAGTGGTTGACGCGCCTGCTCCAGGTGCCCGAGCGCCCGCCGTGCGGCTGCCTCGGGCGAGCCCCCGAGTGCCGTGCCACCGCCCGGCTGTTCGGCGAACGCGGCGTAGACGTTGCCGAGCACCCAGTGTCCCTGGGTATTGTCCGGTGCTAGCTCGAGCGCGCGCTCGGCGGTCTGGATGGCCTCGTCGACACGGCCCTGCTGAGCGAACAGCTCGGCGAGTTCGCCCAGCACCTCGGCTGACTCGGGCGCCAGCTCGGCTGCGAGGCGGTACGCCGCAATCGCCGCTTCGATCTCTCCTGCCCCGTTCAACTGGCGGCCGAGCATGAATTGGTGGTACGACTCGGCGCGAGCGTTGCTGGCAGGCGCGGTCGCATCTTGCTCGAGCCCGTACGCCGAGCCGCTGCTCACGAGAGTCAGGGCGGCCAAACCGCTGATGAGGTAGAGCCTGAGAGTCCGCACGTCCGGTGATTGTTCCACAGCCCGCCCGCCCCGACAAGACGAAGCCTCGTCGACCACCGCCGTGCTCGATCCCCGCTCGTCACAGGACCCAGGGCGGCGGTCCGTATCTGGTATAGTTACGGGATCTTCGAACCCGAAGGAGTAGCAGATCATGCCGGTCGACCCCGAGCTCCTCGAGATTCTCGCGTGCCCCAACTGCAAGACGCCGGTCGTGCTAGTCAACGACGACACGGGCCTCAAGTGCAACGAATGTCACCGCGTCTACCCGATCAAGGATGACATTCCCGTCATGCTCATCGACGAAGCGACCGTGGAAGAGTAGTCCAAACACTCGGAGTGGTCGGAAGAGCCGGCATCGATCGTCCACTGTGAACATCCTCCTGATTCGCCTGCGGCTCGTCGGAGACGTCGTCTTCACGACTCCAGCGATCCGAGCGATCCGGCGACGCTTCCCGGATGCGCGGCTGACCTACCTGGTCGAGCCCGCGGCGGCCCCGGTCGTCCGAACCAACCCCCATCTGGATGCGGTCATCGTGAGTCCTCCACGTCGTGGCTTGGCGCGCGTGGTCGAGGACCTGTCCCTGGCGAGACGCCTTCGGAGGGCGCGCTTCGATACGGTGGTCGACTTTCACGGTGGACCGAGGAGCTCCTGGCTGTGCCTCGCCAGCGGAGCGCCGGTCCGGATCGGATACACGATCACCGGGCGGGGCTGGATGTACAGCCACCAGGTCGAGCGCACGCGCGAGCTGCTTCCTCGCCATTCGGTCGTCAGCCAGTGGGATCTGCTGAAAGCGCTCGACCCATCCTTCGCGACGCCGCCAGACCTCACGACCGACTCGACCGAGATGCCCGCGGAACCGGGGCCAATCGAGTCGGTCGATCGGCGACTGCGCTCGGCCGGCGTCGACCGGGACCATCAGATCATCGTCGTCCACGTATCGGCTGGTAATCCGTTCCGCCGATGGCCGATCGGAGCGTTCGTGGAGACAATCGTGCAGTTGGCTCGCGCGGACAGCCGGCGACGAATCGTCGTGACCGCGGGTCCGTCCGACGAGGTCGCCGAGACGCGGGTCAAGGACGAGGCCCGGGCCCAGCTCGGAAACTCATCAGACGCCGTCCCCGAGGTGGGCGCGCTCGACCTGGCCGAGTTCCGGGCACTGGCCGGCCGATCGGCGCTGTACATCGGCGGCGACAGCGGCCCTCTCCACATCGCGTCGACGACTACAGTCCCCATCGTCGGTCTCTACGGGCCGACACTGCCGGTCCGGTCGGAGCCGTGGCGAAATCCCTCGTGCGTCACTGAGTCGGTTGAGCTTGACGGATTGGCATGCCGGCCCTGCAATCAGCGATCGTGCGAGCCGGGAGACTTCCGGTGCTTGACGCGCCTCGAGTCCAGTGCGGTCGTCGAAGCCGCCGAGCGGGCTCTGCGGCGCGCCGACTCGATGCGGACCAAGGGCGGCGTCGCCGCCGCATCCTGAGCGACCCATGGCGGAGCCTACCAGCCAGTCGACCGCCATTCCAGTCGCGGGAATCACACTGGAGCGGTTCGCGTTCCTGTCGTTGCTGGCCTTCGTCGCCGCCCTGCAGGTGTCGATCGCGGCGGCGAACATCTTTCTGGTCGTTGCGTTCGTCTGCTGGGCCGCCATCGTCGTACGTGGAGGCGAGCGCCTCGAGTTCCCGGCGTTCTGGGTGCCGCTGGTCGCCTATGCCGGCATCACCCTGGTGTCCGCGCTGTTCTCGCTCGATCCTGTCAGGAGCATCATCGACTCGAAGCAACTCGTCCTCCTGTTGATCGTACCGATCGTCTACCGCCTCGCCCGCGGCGACGATGGCCTGACCGTGGTCAACGTGGTGATGACGGTCGGGGCCGCGAGCGCCTTGTTCGGAATCTTCCAGTATGGCGTACTGGAGTACGACAACCTCGGGCGACGGCCGCAGGGGTCCCTGACGCACTACATGACGTACTCCGGGCTCCTGATGATGGTGGCAACGACCGCGGCGGCGCGGTTACTGTTCCGTCGATCGGACCGGATGTGGGCCGCGCTCGTGATGCCGGCGCTGCTGGTGGCGCTCACGCTGACATTCACCCGCAGTGCGTGGGTCGGCGCCTGCGCCGGCATCGCGCTGCTCCTGGCGCTGAAGGACTTCCGGTTGTTCGCGATCCTGCCGATTCTCGCGGCGCTGTTCTTCGCGCTGGCGCCCGCCAGCATCACGGGACGGCTGTACTCGATGTTCGATCTCCAGGATCCGTCGAATCGGGATCGAATCGCGATGATGCGGAGCGGGGTTCGCATGATACAGGCTCATCCCCTGACCGGCGTCGGGCCGGACATGGTGGGGGTGATCTACGAGGACTACCGAGATCAGGAAGCGATCGAACAGACGAACCTACACCTCCACAACGTCCCGATGCAGATCGCGGCCGAGCGAGGTCTTCCGGCGCTCGCCATCTGGATCTGGTTCGTCGTCACGGTCGTGAGAGAGCTCCTCGCGCTGTCACGCGGGGCGACCCATCCGTCATTGTTCGCCGCCGCCCTGGCGGCGATCGCGGCAATGCTGGCCGCAGGCCTCTTCGAATACAACTTCGGTGACTCCGAGTTTTTCATGATGCTGCTGGTCCTCATCACGCTGCCGTTCGCCGCCGACCATCGGCGATCGTCTCGCTCCGTCCCATGACCGGATCGCGCAACCTCATCGAGCGGCTCGGTGGTCATCGAGTGCTGGTCGTCGGCGACCTGATGCTCGACCACTTCCTCGTCGGACGCGTCAATCGCATCTCACCCGAGGCACCGGTGCCTGTGGTCGAATTCGAGCGCGAGGAGTTCAGGCTCGGCGGGGCAGCCAACGTGGCTCATACGATCCAGGCACTCGGTGGCCGCGTGTCCGTGATAGGGACGGCGGGCGAGGACGAGGCCGGCGAGCGCCTGCGAGCCGAACTGCGGAACCTCGAGATCAATGCCAGCGGCATCATCACGGATTCAGCGCGCCGCACCACGACGAAGCTGCGCATCGTCACCGTACGGAACCAGCAGGTGGCTCGCGTCGATTTCGAGGCGGACGACGACCTGACGGGCGACGCCGAACAGCGCCTGGTCGAGCGCGTCGATACGGCCATCGGTGACGTCGACGCCATCCTCGTCTCCGACTACTTGAAGGGTGTCGTCACCCGTGAAGTGATGGGCCGGATCGTGTCCGCCGGCCGCGCCTCTGGCATTCCGGTGCTGGTCGATCCGAAGATCCCGCACATCGACTACTACGCCGGAGCCACGCTCGTGACACCGAATCACGCGGAGGCCGAGACCGCCACGCACATGCGCATTCGAACCGACGATGATGTACGCGAGGCGGCACGGGCGTTCAGGCGACAGGCCCAGTGCGAGTCCGTCCTCATCACTCGAGGGGAGCACGGGATGTGGCTGCTCGAAGGAGGTGCCGCCGCAGAGCACCTGTCGGCCGTGAGCCGGGAGGTCGCCGATGTGACCGGCGCGGGCGACACCGTGATCGGCACCATCGCGCTCGCCCTCGCCGCCGGTGCGAGCCTGCCCGAAGCAGCCCGCCTCGCCAACCACGCGGCCGGCGTCGTCGTCAGCAAGTTCGGTCCGGTTGCTGTGACCGCCGCCGATCTACTGGAGGCGGCGGACGAAAAGGGCGAGTGAGGCCAGCGCGACTGAAGGTCTTCCCTATTAGCCCTACTCGCCCGACTAGCCTTCCTAGCCCTACTAGCCCTTACTTGCCCTACTAGCCCTTACTCGCCCTACTCGCCCCTCTTAGTGTCGAAAATGTCGTCGCGAGGTGAGCACCATCGCCAGTCCGTGATCGTCGGCGGCAGCGATGACTTCGGCGTCGCGCTTCGATCCACCGGGCTGCACCACGGCTGTCGCACCGGCGCGCGCGACCGCGTCGAGGCCGTCCCTGAACGGAAAGAAGGCATCAGACGCCGCGATGGATCCGCGAAGGCCATCTGCCGCCTTCATGACGGCGACGTTGACCGCGTCGACGCGGCTCATCTGGCCGGCGCCGATCGCCAGCGTGCGATCGCTCGACGTGAAGATCACGGCATTCGACTTGACGTGCCCACAGACGCGCCACGCGAATCGCAGCCCCGCCCACTCTTCCTCGGTCGGATGGCGTTTGGTGGGCACGTCGAGGTGACTGGACCCGTCGCTCCAGACCTGGCGTCCCTCGCTCACGAGGTCGCGCGTCTGGACCAGGAGTCCGCCAAGGATGGATCGCACATCGTGACCTGCCGTCGTCTGGTCGCCAAAGCGCGAGAAGTCGGCGGTCACGACACGCAGATTGGGTTTCCCTGACAGGATCCGGATCGCCGCCTCGCTGACATCGGGCGCCACCACGGCTTCGATGAACGTCGAGACAATGGCGGTCGCGGTCTCGATGTCGATCGTCCGGTTGAGCCCCACGATGCCGCCGAAGGCGGATAGCGCGTCGGCATCCCGCGCTCGCGTGTAGGCGGCGCTGGCTGAGCGTCCGACAGCCACGCCGCACGGATTGGTGTGCTTGATCACTGCCGCCGCCGGTTCGTCGAACTCCATCGCGATCCGGCACGCCGCGTCGAGGTCCAGCAGGTTCGTGTAGGACAAGCCCTTGCCCTGGTGAACGACGACGTCACCGAAACCTCCGGGATCCCCCTCGTTCCGGTACCAGGCGGCACCCTGATGCGGGTTCTCGCCGTAGCGCAGTGTCTCGCGCCTCGCGCCGTGGAGCCAGAACTGACGCTCGAGCGCAGCTTCACTCGCCGGCCGGCGAGTGAAGCCATCAGGCCCGGCATCGATGCCCCTGAACGTTGCCGCGATCATGCGATCGTATGCGGCCGTGTGCGCGAACGCCTTTCGTGCGAGCGCCAACCGAAACTCCGACGTGGGACCGTCAGAGCGATCGATCTGCGTGATCAGATCGTCGTAGTCGCCCGGATCCACGACGACCAAGACGTCCTGAAAGCTCTTCGCCGCCGCCCGAATCAAGGTCGGTCCGCCGATGTCAATCTCCTCGACCAGTGCGTCGACCGGCGTCTCGATCCGAGCCGCGGCTTCCGCAAACGGGTACAGATTGACGATGACCACATCGATCGGATCGAAGCCGGCCGCTTGCAGTGACTCGAGATCGTCAGGGCGACTGCGGCGAGCCAGGATTCCAGCGTGCACGGCCGGATGGAGCGTCTTGACCCGACCATCCATCATCTCGGGGAAGCCCGTGATGTCGGCGACCTTCATGACCGGCACCCCGGTGTCGATGAGGGCACGGGCGGTGCCACCGGTAGAGATCAGGTGATGTCCCCGTGCCGCCAGCCGCTGGGCGACCAGCGCCAAGCCTGTCTTGTCGGATACGCTGAGCAGTACACGTCCCATGTTCGGTTCTTGCCTCGATTACTCGCCCCGCTACCCAGCGTCGCGCGACTGCGGTGTTACGTTCCCGCAATCACTCGATGATGCTCGACGGGTTCCTCATTCTGTGCCAAACGCAGCCACAGCGCTAGGACGGATCTGCAGCGTTTTACAGGCCCGTTTCGGCCCCTCCGTACGCTTGACAATCCGAAGTGCGCCTGGCTACCATGGCGTCGGTGCTTGGCCGGCCAGCACCAGAAACACGGCCGCAAACGCGGCCTTTTTTTGTGCCCTAAGCGTTGCGTCGCTTGACCGACAGGGCGCCAAGATCCAGCGACTGCAGGGTCGCGTAACAACAAGGCAGGAAGGACACGATGAGCATCTCAGGCAAGGTCAAGTGGTTCAACAACGCCAAGGGCTATGGGTTCATCGAGCGGGAGGGCGGCAGCGACGTGTTCGTTCACTTCTCCGCCATCCAGTCGGACGGCTTCCGGAGTCTCGAGGAGGGCCAGCCCGTCGAGTTCGAGATCGTCGACGGTCCGAAAGGCCCTCAGGCTGGCAACGTCAGCCGTCTCGAATAGAAGAGATTGACCCGGTGCGGGACGGGCGCCCCGCCCTCCCGCGCCGTCTCGTTCGCCCCGTCACGCCAACGTCGACTCGCTCACCTACGCAGACCGTCGCACGGCTCACGCCAGTCCGAGACTCCGGTTCTGCAACAGCCTTCGCGCTCGCGTCGAAGGAGTCGTGCTCCGACGAATTGTGGTCGGGTTGGGCCTGCAGGAAGGCGCTACTCGGAACGACCGCGGTCGGCGACGTCTGGCTCTGGCTCACCCCGATGGATCAGCAGCCACATCAGGGGCAGCCACAACTCTCGCACGTACGGGACGGGACGATCGTCGACAAGCACTTCGCATCCATCCACGTCGTAGACGAGTTCGTAGAGCTCACGAATCTGCGTCGCGGCGGCCGACGAGAATCGCGCCCGATGCTGGTGCTTCTCACGGTGTTTTATCTCACGATACCCGTCCGAGGCTCGCGCGAGTTCGACCGCCGTCGCATAGTGGTCGCCCTCGAAGGGTGGGAAGACAACCGTGATGGAGAATGGGAGCGGCCGCGCGCCGAACAACGCGGCCCGGAGCTCGGGATCGAGCTCGGCCAGTTCCTCCGGGCTGTGATGCTCCGACAGCTCGGCGTAGGGCCAGAGTCGATCGTTCGGTCGATACTCGAGCCGGGGAGCCGACTCGGTCGATTCGTCGTCTCGTTCGTGAGAGTCGGCAGTCGTCATGTCACCGTCAGTGAAGGCGAACGGTGATACTATCCTGACGCCTCACGGGTCGCAAGCCCCATGACAGCATGACCACCCCGCGCATCATCCCGTCCATCGAGCGCCTCCTCCAGCGCGAGGCGATGCGGGCGCTGCAGGAGCGCTTCGGACGCGATGCCACCGTCGCCGCCGTACGAAGCGAGACCGACGCGCTCCGAACCCAGCTGGCGGCCAGAAGCTCGACGCCTGACGACGCGTTTCCCGCGGTCGCCCTCGACACCGAGGACGCCGTGGCACACTGGGTCGAAGGCGCCGTGGCTGAGCGGCTGGAGGACGTGTTCACGTCGACTCTCGTGCCGCTGATCAACGCCACCGGCGTGGTCATCCACACGAATCTCGGTCGGGCGCCGCTGACAGAACCGGCGATCCGTCGAATGCGAGAAGTCTCCGAGGGATACGTCAACCTGGAGTACGACCTGGCGACGGGCCGCCGCGGCGCACGCCATGTCCACGCCGACGCGCTACTGGCACGACTCACCGGCGCCGAAGCCGCGGTGGTCGTCAACAACAACGCCGCAGCCACTCTGGTGCTGCTGGCAGCGCTGGCGAACGGTCGCGAAGTCCTCGTCTCCCGCGGAGAGATCGTGGAGATCGGCGGAGGCTTCCGTGTCCCGGACATCATGGCCCAATCAGGTGCCACGCTCCGCGAGGTCGGCACGACGAACAAGACCCGACCAGCCGACTACGCCGCCGCCATCAACGACCGGACGAGCCTCATCCTGCGCGTTCACCCCTCGAACTTCCGCATCGAGGGCTTCACCGAGCGCCCCGCCCTCGAAGAACTGGTCGCGCTGGGCCACAAGCTGAACGTTCCCGTGGCGGAGGACCAAGGCAACGGCAACCTGTTCGCCGTCCCGACTGCCGCCACACCCAGCGAACCATCGTGGGACCCCGACGATCCGGCCGCCGGTCCCAATCCGGCAGGTGGTGCGAACCCGTGGGAGCCCACGGTGCAGGCCAGCATCGTCGCAGGCTGTGACGTCGTGTGCTTCAGCGGCGACAAGCTGCTTGGCGGCCCCCAGGCCGGCATCATCGCGGGCTCGAAGGTCCTGGTCGACCGGATCCGAAAGCACCCGCTGATGCGAGCGTTCCGCGTGGACAAGCTGACCTACGCGGCACTGGAAGCGACCCTACTCGAGCACCTCGCCGGCCGGGCCTCCAAGACGGTGCCTGTACTCCGAAGCCTGACAATGACGCGCGAGGCCATCGACCGGCGCGCGCAGCGACTCGCGACCCGACTCGAAGGCGTGACGGGACTGCGTCTCGACATCGTCGATGGCTTCTCGACCGTCGGCGGCGGCAGCGCACCGGGGTCGCAGCTCGCCACCCGCCTGCTTGCGCTCACGCTGGAACACGAAACACCCGACGGTCTCGAGCTCCGGCTGAGACGTCTCTTGCCACCGGTGATCGCCCGAATCGAGCACGACCACGTCGTGTTGGATCTGCGTACCGTCCTGCCGGAACAAGACGAGCTCTTGGCCGCGACGCTGCAAGAACTATCCACGCGCGCGTAGTGCGTTCCTCAGCCCACGTAGCGCGCCGGCTCTTCGCCAAGCGTCACGCTGGATCGAGACCCGCTCGGCTGCAGCCGTCGCGCTACGTACGTCTGGAGAGAGAGCCGGTCCGTGCGGGAGCGCTCAGAAAATCGTCGAAATCGAGTCAGCCGCGAGCGCGATGACCCGGGCGGGGAGGACACCGAGCAGCAGCACGCCACCGACGGCGACCACGAGCGCGGCCGTGGCCATCCCTGATATCACGGGTAGCCTCGGAACCTCCGACAGCTTGGACGTCATGTACATCCGAACGATCACGCGAAGGTAGTAGAAGACCGAGATGACGCTCGTGAGAACGCCGACGACCGCGAGGCCATAGTAGCCCTCCTGGACGGCGGCATTGAAGATGTACCACTTCCCGATGAACCCCGCCGTCGGCGGGAATCCACCCAGCGACAGCAGAAGGATGGTGAAGAACGCGGCGGTCACCGGCTGCTCGCTTCCAAGCCCGGTGATGTCGGAGAGCGTGTCGTTCGAGCGACCGCGCGTCCCGAGCGCGGCCAACACACCGAAGGCGCCCACGTTCGTGAGCACGTAGGCCAGCAAGTAGAACAGCACGGCGCTCTTCGCCAACGTGCTGCCAACGACGACGCCGATCAGCAAGTACCCGGCGTGAGCGATGCTCGAGTACGCCAACATCCGCTTGATATTCGTCTGGACCATTCCGACCGTCGACCCGACGATCATCGTCGCAATCGCGATCGCCCAGATCGCCGGCGACCAGCCGTCGCGCAAGACGTCGAAGCTCGACAGGAACAGGCGAAGGAATGCCGCGAAGGCCGCCACCTTGACGCCCGTCGACATGAAACCGGCCACGACCGCCGGCGCACCCTCGTACGCATCAGGTGTCCACATGTGGAACGGCACGGCCGACACCTTGAACGCGAACCCGACAAGCAGCAGACCGACTCCGATCCAGATCAGTGGGTTCTCGGCGGCCGCGGGTGACGCGAGCGCCTGCCCGATCCGCTCCAGACTCGTGGTCCCGGTGACGACGAACGTGAGCGCAATGCCATAGAGGAAGAACGCGCTCGAGAAAGCGCCCAGCAGAAAGTACTTGAAAGCGCCCTCGGTGCCTTTCGAGCTATCGCGCCGGATGCCGGTCAGGACGTAGACGGCCAGCGACAGCACCTCGAGCGCGAGGAAGATGATGAGTAGATCCGTGGCCGAAGCCATCAGCATCATTCCCGCGATCGAGAACAGGACGAGCGCATAGTACTCACCGGCCGGCAACCCATCGCGATCGACGACATCGAGCGAGAAGACGATGGTCAACACACCGACCAGCACCAGCAGCAGCGTCATGAAGAGCGCGAAGTCGTCGGCCCTGACCACCCCGAAGCTCGTCGCATCCCGCCCCCAGAGCAGTACCGAGGCCACCGCCGCACCGATGAGACCGATCAGCCCGAGCCCGCCGATAGGCATACGCTCACCGGGATCCCTGAACGCTTCCGCCAGCATAGCCGCCACCCCGGCCAGGCAGACGACGAGCATCGGGACCATCGCTGACAAAGAGTCGGACATCCTAGCGAATCTCCTCTTCGGCAGCGACCACGATGGCCGCAGGCACGGAGGGCAACTCGGCGATCTCCCGATCCACGACCGTCGGCCGTCCCGCGACGACGCGCTGCACGATGAGGTCGACCGACGGTTCCATGGTGCGCAGGAACGGCAGCGGTGCAATCCCCATCACGATCGCCATCACGACCAGCGGCCCCAGGGCAAATCCTTCGCGGGACGTCAGGTCTGGTAGGTTCGAGTTCTTATCGTTGGTCACTGGACCGTAGTTGACGCGCTGAAACATCCACAGCATGTAGACCGCGGACAGGATGACGCCTGTGGCCGCCACGGCCGCGAACATCGGGCTCCATCGAAACACCCCGAGCAGGATGAGGAACTCCCCCACGAATCCGTTCAGCCCGGGTAGCGCAATCGACGACAGCGTGATGATCAGGAACATCGCCGTCAAGCGCGGCATCACGCTCTTCAGCCCGCCGAACTCGGAGATCAGACGCGTGTGCCGTCGGTCGGACAGCATCCCGACGATGAGAAAGAGTCCGCCGGTGCTCACGCCGTGATTCAGCATCTGGTAGACCGCGCCTTGCACGCCCTGCACGTTCATCGCGCAGATGCCGAGGACGACGAAGCCGAGATGGCTCACGCTGGAGTACGCCACGAGCTTCTTGAGATCGGGCTGGACCATCGCCACGAGCGCGCCATACACGATCCCGATGACCGCCAGGACCGCCAGGTAGGGCGCGAAGTACAACGCGGCGATCGGAAACAGCGGAAAGGCGAAGCGCAGCAGTCCGTACGTGCCCATCTTCAGGAGCACGCCGGCCAGGATCACGGACCCCGCCGTCGGGGCTTCTACGTGCGCGTCTGGCAGCCACGTGTGGAACGGGAAGAGTGGCACCTTGATCGCGAACGCGAGCGCGAACGCGAGGAAGAACCAGAACTGGGTACCGGCGGGCACGTCGAGAGCGTAGAGCTTCAATAAATCGAAGCTGTAGGAGCCGGCCTCCTGGTAGTGCAGGTACGCCAGCCCGATGATCGCGATCAGCATCAGCACGCTGCCGGCCATCGTGTACAGAATGAACTTCACTGCCGCATAGATCCGCCGCTCGTAGCCCCAGATCCCGATCAGGAAATACATCGGGATGAGCATGGCGTCCCAGAACACGTAGAACAGGAACAGGTCGAGCGACACGAACACGCCGAGCATCGCCGTCTCGAGCAGCAGCACGAAGATCGAGAACCCCTTCACCTTTTGGTGGACCGAACCCCATGACGACAGCAGTGCGATGGGCGTCAGGAAGCCGGTCAGGACGATCAGGAACAGGCTGATGCCATCGACGCCGACGAAGTACTCGACTCCGAACGTCGGAATCCAGGCGTAACGCTCGACGAGCTGCATGTCGGCGACGGTCGGGTCGAAGCTGCCCCAGACCACCAGCGTCGCCCCGAATTCGAGCAGCGCCACAGCGAGCGTCGCTCGCCGGACGAGCGCATCGCGGCCGCGTCCAATGAGCAGCAAGGCGAGCGCGCCCACCAGCGGCAGAAACACGACGAGGGTCAGGAGTGGAAACGTCATGGCCGTCATGGACGCCACAGGTAATAGCCAACGACGAGCACTGCACCCGCGAGGAGCGAGGCCGCGTAGCTTCGAACCGATCCGCTCTGGAGCCGGCGGAGCGCACCTCCGCATCCCATCATCAGTGCACCCACGCCATTCACGGCCCCGTCGATGAAACCCACATCCACGATGCGCCAGAGGCCATCACGGGAGACGCGCTTGATCGGCTGCACCACGCTCGCGTCGTACAGCTCGTCAACGTAGTACTTGTTGAGAAGCACTCGATGAAGCCCGCTCATGCGTTCGGCCACGGCCGCCGCGGCCGACCGACGCGAGGAGAAGAAGAACATCGCCAGCCCGATCCCGCCCAGTGCCGCTGCCGTCGAGATACCCATCAGCGTCAACTCGAGCGTTTCGTGATCCTCTTCCGCGAGTGCGATGGCCTCGGCTGCGTCGTTTGCAGGAACCGTCGCCTGCGTGGCACCTTGACCCTCAGGCTGGCCCTCTGTTCGGCCCTCAGGCTGCGGCGCGGTGAAACTCTGCTCGAGGAAGTGCTCGATCGAGTTGCTCCCACCGAGCACCGCCGGCACGCCCACGTAGCCGGCCAGCACCGATCCGATCGCCAGCACGATCAGCGGCATCGCCATGCTCGGCGGCGCGTCATGCAGATGCGATCCGTGCGCGTGCGACCCATCAACGCCCGCCGCATGAGCATCAGCGCCACGGCCGTCGGTTCCCTGTTCAGGGCCCTCGGCCACCGCGCGCTCGCCATGGAACGCGAGGAACACCAGGCGAAACATGTAGGCTGCGGTCAGGAGCGACGTCACGACGCCAACCGCCCAGAGCCACGTATGCCCGTCGGCGAACGTCCTGTACAGGATTTCATCCTTGCTGAAGAAGCCCGAGAGCAGCGGAACGCCAGAGATCGCGAGCGCGCCGATCAGAAACGTCCAGTACGTGATCGGCAGTTCCTTGCGGAGCCCGCCCATGCGCCGCAGATCCTGCTCCCCTGACAGCGCATGGATCACCGCGCCCGACCCGAGGAACAGCAACGCCTTGAAGAAGGCGTGCGTGTACAGGTGGAAGATCCCCGCCGCGTAGGCCCCGACCCCCATCGCCAGGAACATGTAACCGAGCTGCGAGACGGTCGAGTACGCCAGCACGCGCTTGATGTCGTTTTGGACCAGGCCGATCGTGCCAGCCATCAGGGCGGTCGCGACACCCACCACCGCGACGATCGTCAGCACGATCGGCGCGTGCTCGAACAGCACGGCGTTCCGTCCGATCATGTACACCCCGGCGGTCACCATCGTCGCCGCGTGGATCAGAGCAGAGACCGGGGTCGGACCCTCCATGGCGTCCGGCAACCAAACGTAGAGCGGGAGCTGCGCCGACTTGCCCGTGGCCCCGACGAACAGCAGCAGCGCCGCCAGCGACAGGGTCCCGAACGTCGTCTCGGGGTCGAGCGCACCGACCCGGCCGGCCAGTTCCTGGAAGTCGAGCGTCCCGAACGTCACGAACAGCAGCAGCATTCCGAGAATGAAGCCGAAGTCGCCAACGCGATTCACGATGAACGCCTTCTTGCCCGCGTCGGACGCCGACGTCTTGTGGAACCAGAAGCCGATCAAGAGGTATGAGCAGAGGCCGACGCCCTCCCAGCCGACGAACATCACGAGGAAGTTCGCCCCGAGCACCAGGAGCAGCATGAACGCCGCAAACAGATTCAGATACGAGAAGTAGCGCGCGAACTCCTGGCCGCTCTCCTCGTGCATGTAGCCGGTCGAGTAGACGTGAATCAGGAAGCCGATGCCACTCACGACCAGGACCATGACGGACGCGAGCGGATCGAGCCGCAGGCTCAGGGTCGCCTCGAACGAGCCGGACGCGATCCATGTGAAGACATCCTGCTGGATCGCGCGCTGTCCCTCCGGCAGGCCCACGAGCGACCAGACCTGGCTCGCAGCCACGAGGAACGCGACGAACATTGCCCCCGACGCGATACCGCCCGCGAGGGTCTTGCTCAGCCGCTTGCCGAACGTGCTCAGGATCAGGAATCCGAGCAGCGGCAGGAGTGGGATTGAAAGCAGCATCTCCACGTCACCACTTCAACGACGTGAACGCGTCGGGACTCAGGGTCTCGTGGTCGCGGAACAGGGCGATGACGATCGCCAGCCCGACGGCCGCCTCGGCCGCCGCGACGGTCATGACGAAGAACACGATGATCTGCCCGTCCAGCGTGCCGAAGAACTGGCCGGCCGCGACGAAGGTCAGGTTGACGGCGTTCAGCATGATCTCGATGGACAGGAGGATCGTGATGACGTTGCGGCGGAGGAACACGCCAGCCGTCCCGATGCAGAAGAGCACCGCCGACAGGACCAGGTAATGCTCCAGTGTGGCCATCTCAGCCTTTTCTCGTCAGCACGACCGCGCCCAGCATGGCCACCAGCGTCAAGACGGCCGTGACCTCGAATGCGAACCCGTATTCGGTGAACAGCGCGATGCCGATCTGCTTCACCGACGCGGGGACGGGACTCGCGCCCGCCCCGCCGATCGGTTCGCTCGTTCGAAGCAACGCCCAGGCCAGCTCGACCGCCAGGCCGACCGCCAGCAGCGCCCCGAACCGCCTGGGCCCGGCAGAGCTGCCATCCGCGGGCTGCTCCTTCCCGACGTTCAGCAGCATGACGACGAACAGGAAGAGCACCATGATGGCGCCCGCATAGACAATGATCTGGATGACCGCGACGAAGGGTGCGTCGAGAAGGACGTAGAGTCCGGACAGCGCACCGAACGACGCGATGAGCAGCAGCACGCTGTACATCGCGTTGCGCTGGCCGATCACGAGGAGCGACGTGAGAATCGCGAGTGCCGCGAAGATATAGAAGGCCACCAGGCTCATCCGACCTGCCTCGCGCGCCCCGGCCACACCGGCCTGCCTCTACTCGTGTTCTGAATGCTCTCCATGTTCTCCATGTTCTCGCTCACCCGAACGCGATGACCATGGCGCCGGTCGCCAGCAAGTTCAGAACCGCGACCGGCAGCAGCACCTTCCAACCGAACGCCATCAGCTGGTCGTAGCGGAAGCGGGGCAGGGTCCAGCGCATCCAGATGTAGAAGAACAGGAGCGCCGCGAGCTTGACGAAGAACCAGATCCAGCCGAGCCACTCCGGCAAGAACGGGCCGTGCCAGCCGCCCAGGAACAGGTTCGTCGCCACGGCCGACACGGTGACCATGTTGATGTACTCCGCGAGAAAGAACATCGCGAAGCTCATGCTGCTGTACTCCGTGTGATACCCCGCGACCAGCTCCTGTTCCGCCTCCGGGAAGTCGAACGGCGCCCGGTTGGTCTCGGCCACGCCAGCCGTCATGTAGACGAGGAACCCGACTGGCTGGAGCATGATGAACCACTTCGGGATGAACCCGAACCAGTAGCCGCCCTGCTGCTCGACGATCTGGGTGAGCGACAGCGAGCCGGCCAGCAGGATGACCGCGGCGAGGGAGAGGCCGTAGCTCAACTCGTAGCTGATCATCTGGGCCGACGACCGGAGCGCACCCAGCAGCGAGTACTTGCTGTTCGAACTCCAGCCCGCGAGCACGATCCCATAAATCCCCATCGACGTGACCGCGAAGATCACGAGCAGGGCCACGTTGACGTCGGCCACCTGCAGCCGGATGGGTTCGTCCAGATAACCGAACAGCGTCGTCTCGGCACCGAAGGGGATGACCGCGAACGCCGCGAACGCGGCCATCGCCGACAGGACGGGCGCAAGCGCGAAGAGGAACGCGTCGGCCGCCTTCGGCCGCAGTTCCTCCTTGAACATCAACTTGATCACGTCAGCGAGCGGCTGCAGCATCCCACTCGGCCCGACGAGGTAGGGACCGAGCCGCTGCTGGAGCGCCGCTGCGACCTTCCGCTCCATGTACACCATCACCGCTGCCGACGTGAGCAGCATGACGAACACGAAGAGAATGAGGCCGAGCTGAGCGACGGTGCGAGGATCCATGCTGTTTTACAGCGTGACGGCTGCGGGCTCAGGGCCCAGGGCTGCAGGGCTGCACGGTCGTCGCCTCGAGCCCTGAGCCGTGAGGCCTGAGCCGTGTGTGTCCACTCTCAATGCGCCATCACCGGCGACTCGGCGCGCCAGGGTGCCGGTACGGTACAGCGCCCTTCGCGCACGTGCGCTTCGAAGTCCTCGCGGAAATTCTTGACCGTCGTGAGCGCAGGCGCGGCTGCAGCGTCGCCGAACGGGCACAGCGTCTTCCCCGCGATGTTGTCGGCGATGGATACCAGCAGGTCGATGTCCGACATGGCGCCATTTCCGCGCTCGATCTTCCGCAGGATCTTCAGCAGCCAGTCCGTGCCCTCGCGACAGGGCGTGCATTTGCCACACGACTCGTGGCTGTAGAACGCGAGGAGATTCTGGGCCACCCAGACCATGCAGGTCGTATCGTCCATGACGATGCAACCGGCCGAGCCGAGCATGGAGCCTGCCGCGGCCGTCCCGTCGTAGCTCGCAGGTCCACCCAGCTGGTTCGGCATGAGGATTGGCACCGACGAACCGCCTGGAATCACCGCCTTCAGCGGCCGACCACCTCGGACCCCTCCCGCCATCTCGTAGATGAGCTCCTGGTACGTGATGTTCATCGAGGCCTCGTAGACGCCGGGACGCTCGACGTGACCGCTCACGCAATAGAGCTTCGGCCCGCAGTTCTTCTCGGGGCCAACGCTCGTATACCAGTCAGCGCCGCGCCGAATGATGGCTGGCACGTTGGCCAACGTCTCGACGTTGTTGACCGCCGTCGGGCACTGGTACAGCCCCGCGACGGCCGGGAACGGCGGCTTGATTCGTGGCTGCGCGCGCTTGCCCTCGAGCGACTCCAGCAGGGCCGTCTCCTCGCCTGCCTCGTAGGCCCCGGCACCCCGGTGCACGTAGATGTCGCAGTCGAATCCCGAGCCGAGGATGTTCTTGCCCAGATAGCCCGCCTCGTAGGCTTTGGCCAGCTCGCTCTCGAGCACTTGCTGCACGTGGAAGAACTCGCCGCGAATATAGATATAGCCGACCTTCGAACCGACGGCGTAGCAAGCGATCGCGATGCCCTCGAGCAGTTGGTGAGGATTCCGTTCCATCACCGCGTGATCCTTGAACGTGCCGGGCTCGCTCTCGTCCGCGTTGCAGACGATGTATTTCGGTTTGGGGCTGTCCTTCGGAATGAACTGCCACTTGAGGCCCGTCGGGAATCCGGCACCGCCGCGGCCGCGCAGCCCGGAGTCCTTGACCATTCCGATCACCGCGCCCGGCTCGAGCGTCAGCGCCTTGCGCAGTCCCTCGTACCCCTCGTGCTTCAGATAGAAGTCCAGCGTGAAGCAGTTCGGCTCACGGATGTACTTGGTGAGAACGGGTTCCATCATGTCCGACATGCCCACTATGGCTTCTCGACCCTCAGATGACAGCCGGTCAGCGATGCGACGCCCTGGTCGCGAAGATCGTCGATCAGGCGATCGACCTGGTCCGCCTGGACATCTTCCTGCCAATGATCGTTGATCATGACGACCGGCGCGCGGTCGCACGCGCCGAGGCACTCGACCTCCATCAGCGTAAACTCGCCCGACGCGTCGCTCTCTCCCGGCATGATCCCCAGCTTCCGCTGCAGGGCCTCCGTGAGCCGCTCTGCGCCGTTGAGTGCGCACGAGAGCGTGCGGCAGACCTGCAAGACATACTTCCCGACCGGCTTGGTGTGGAACATCGTGTAATAGGACACGACTTCCTCCACTTCCGCCGGCGTGCAACCGATCGCCGATGCCACCTCCCGCATCGCGTTCGCGGTGATGTAGCCTTGCTGCTCCTGCGCCAGGTACAGCGCCGGCAGGATCGCCGACCGCCGCTGCTCCGCCGGGTAGCGCGTGGCGATCGCCTCCAACCGCGCCCTCTTCTCCGGTGTGTAGTGGAACGGCTCGCCAACCGCCGGCAGCACGCGCTCTGACTTGTGCTGATCGGCGCCGTAGGGCACGACGGGATGAAAGCTCATCGATCGACGTCTCCCATGACCACGTCGCTCGACCCGATCACCGCGATCACATCGGCGATCCGTCCTCCGCGGAGCATCTGTGGCAGCGCCTGGCAGGCCAGGAACGACGGTGGTCGTAATTTCACGCGCCACGGTCGATTCGTCCCATTCGAGACGACGAAGAAGCCGTGCTCACCTCGAGGGCCCTCGATGGGCACGTAGGCTTCGCCGGGCGGCGTGTCGAAACCTTGCGAATAGATCAGGAAGTGCTGGATGAGCGCCTCCATCTCTGTGTAGACGCGATCCTTCGGCGGCGGCACGATCCGGTAATCCTGAACGTCGTACTGGCCTCGCGGCGAGATGCGCTCGAGCGCCTGCCGGCAAATCCGGATGCTCTGGCGCATTTCGGCGAGGTGTACCAGGTAGCGATCGTAGCAATCGCCGGCCGTGCCGGTGGGCACCTCGAAATCGAACGTCTCGTAGCCGCCGTACGGGAAGACCTTGCGAACGTCGTAGGTCACGCCGCTGCCGCGGGCGATCGGCCCAACGAGTCCCCACCCGATGGCGTCTTCCGCCGAGATGACGCCGACGTCCTTCGTGCGTCTCACCCAAATCGGATTCTTCGTGAGCAGGTCTTCGTATTCCGCCAGCTTGCCCGGAAGCCGGTCGAGAAACGATGTGACCGCCTCATGGAAGCCGGTCGGCAGATCCTCGCGGAGGCCGCCGATCCGAATGTAGCTCGGAAACATCCGGAAGCCGGCAATCAGCTCGTTGATGTTCAGCAGGAGCTCCCGCTCCCGGAAGCAGTAGAGCATCACCGAGATGGCGCCGATCTCCATCCCGTGGGTCGCCAGCCACACGAGATGGCTGCTGATCCGCTGCAGCTCGAGCAGCAAGATACGGATCCATCGCACCCGGTCGGGCATCTCGAGGCCCAGCAGCTTTTCCACGGACATGCAGAAGCCGTAGCTATTCGAGTGCGCGCTCAAGTAGTCCATGCGCTCGACCAGCGGAATCACCTGCTGCCACTTCTTCTGCTCCGCGGTCTTCTCGATGCCGGTGTGGAGATACCCGATCGTCGGCGATGCAGACACGACGACCTCGCCGTCGAGCTCGAGGACGAGACGCAACACCCCGTGCGTGCTGGGGTGCTGAGGCCCCATGTTCACGGTCATCGTCTCGGTGCGCAGTTCAGGCATTGGTCGAAGCGGCCTCGATCCGATCGTCGATCAGCGCGCAGAGCACGTGCAGAATGGCGCCATGCACTTCCTGAGCGAGCGCCGTGGACGATTCCGGCACGTTGATGTGAATATCCGCCGCTGCGCCGACCGCACCACCATCCCGCCCAGTGAGCGCGACCGTACGCAGTCGACGCACCGAGGCGGTCCGTAGGCCTTCCAGAACGTTGGGTGAGGCGCCACTCGTCGAGATGCCGATCGCGACGTCTCCTTCGCGACCGAGTGCCTCGATTTGCCGAACGAACACACGGTCGTAGCCGTAGTCGTTGCTCACCGCCGTGAGGATGCTCGTGTCGGTCGACAAGGCGATCGCCGGGAGCGCGCGACGTTCGCGGACGAACCGGCCGACGAGCTCGGCCGATAGGTGTTGCGCGTCGGCGGCGCTGCCGCCGTTGCCGAACGCCAGGACCTTACCGCCGTTCATGAAGCTGTCGAACATGGCATCGGCGGCCGCGAGCACCGGGGCGTGGTCCAGATCGCGGAACCGTGTGTGGGCCTGAATCGTCTCGTCGAAGAGCCGGGTTACATCCGCGCGTCGATCCGGAGCCATCGTCTCTGTCGTTGTGCTGGGCGTCATCCGCCCGGCCGGCCCTGAGCGTTGTTTGGGTTCGGGTCGTCCGAGTCCGGGCCTGGATCCGATTGGCGCCCCGCGGCCGGCGCCGCAGCCGGAGGCTTCGCTCCGCTGGCCGCCCGCGCCCCTTCCATGTTGGCCAGGAACTCCTCCTGCGTCACCTGCAGCGGCTGGCTCGACCGAGTACGTTTGTTCACCTGCACGGGGTGATCTTTCCGGAGCGGATGGCCCTCCCAGTCGTCCGGCATCAGGATCCGGCGAAGATCAGGGTGCCCGTCGAAGACGATCCCGAACAGATCCCAAACCTCCCGCTCCGGCCAACCGGCACTCGGCCAGATCGCCGACACCGTCGGGACTCGCGCGTCGTCACCGGCAAGTCGAACCTTGACGCGGAGCCGTGCCGGCTCACCTGTTCGATCTTGATGCGGGCCGTGCTGGCCGAGGCACGCCATGTGGTAGACGACTTCGAATCGCGGCTCCTTCGGAAGCCAGTCGATCGCCGTGACCTCGGCGAGAAACGAGAAGTCGAGATCCGGGTCATCGTGCAGCGTCGTGCAGGTGCCCACGAGATGGTCGCGATCCACCGAGATCGTCGGGTGGTCGATCGACTCCTCGGCGTCGAGCATCGCCTCCGGCACGCGGTCTCGAAGAATCTGGATGATGGCGGCTGCGTCCATGGCGTCGGGCGACCGGGGGACTCGCGGGCCGATGGCTACATGCGCGACTGATCGATCTTGCGCTGCAGCTGAACAATCCCGTAGAGCAGAGACTCCGGTCTCGGGGGGCATCCGGGGACGTAGACATCGACTGGAACGATCTGGTCGACGCCCTGCACGAGGGCGTAGTTGTCGAACACCCCGCCGACCGACGCACAGGCGCCCATCGAGATCACCCATTTCGGCTCAGGCATCTGGTCGTAGACACGGCGAAGCACCGGCGCCATCTTCCTGGAGAGTCGACCGGCGACAATCATCAGATCGGACTGACGCGGGGAACCACGGAAGACCTCGGCACCGAAGCGCGCGATGTCGTAACGGGACGCGCTCATCGCCATCATCTCGATCGCGCAGCAGGCGAGCCCGAACGTCACCGGCCAGATCGACGAGCGCCGCGCCCACTGGACCATCTTCTCGACGGACGTTGTCAGAACGGGAATCTCGATATCGTTCATGGATCGACTCAAGGCTCAGGGCTCATGGCGTAGGGCTCAGGGGCTGCACGGTCTCCGGCTGCGAGCATGTCCTGAGCCGTCAGAGATCACTCTCGCTTCCCCAATCGAGCACGCCCTTCTTCCACTCGTATACGAAGCCGACGAGCAGGAAGGCAAAAAAGATGACAATCAGCGCGAACCCGTTCCACCCCAGCTCTCGAGCCGAAACGGCCCAAGGGTAGGTGAACGCCACCTCGATGTCGAACAGGAGGAAGCTGATAGCGACAAGGTAGAACTTGACGGAGTGTCGGCCGCGAGCATCGCCGAAGGCTGGCACGCCGCACTCGTACGGCGCCTGCTTCTCGGGAGACGGATTCTTCGGCCCGAGTAGTCGTGACAGGATGACGGATCCGAGGCCGAACGCGGCTCCGAGTCCCATGAGCAACAGTATGGATAGCCAGCCCTGCACGTCAGGCGCGACCTTCCGAGTCGAGAACGCCACCCCGGTGGAGCGGTGGATCGGCGGAGCGTGAGACTCCGTCGGGTGGCGCTTGTGAAATTTTTCGCAAGCGACGGCAAAAAAAACGCCGCGTGCAACCGCGACAGCTAGAGAGCGACCAACACGGCTTATTCCGGCCGCGACAGTCGGCTCATGCTATCGGAGGCGTGGATTCAAGTCAATTTGACACAGGGTCCGATGTCGCATCCGAAGGCGTGGACGAAGCCGCCTCTGTCGCGTCGTCGATGAACGCCGTCGTGTGGGGCTCGAGGTCGTCCTTGTACGGGTAGTCCACGGACTAGTAGTAGAGCGCCAACGAGCGGCGCGCCTTGCCAGATGGGCAATTGAGAGGCTCTGGATGGCCGTGGTAGCTGCGGTTCGACGTATCGAAGATCACCGCCCGATTCAGCGCCGGCAGGACGCGCCGAACGCAGCCGGTCTTCTCCCGATCCCACAGCTCCAGATGACCACCCCATTGCTTCTTCCAGCCGTCGTTGAGGTAGATGAGCAGATTCAAGCGACGGTACACCCCGAGGCGCCTGTAGTAGTTGTAGTCCGCGTGCACACCGAGTTTTCCGCCCCGCTCGATCCGGTGAAGTCCGCCCCCACGAAAATGCGGGTCGGCGACAAGCCCCCCGAGCTTCGTCAGCTTCTCCAGGAAACTCAGGAACGGTCCTTGAGGGAATGGAGCAACCGGCGCGTCACCGGCCCGAAGTGCGCCTCCTCCTCCAGTGACATCTTCAACTCGTTGGAGCTGTCGGTCCGATGCCAGACGGAGTCGTCGACTGCCGCGAATTCCTCGACGACTGCCTCTGCCACGCCGGGCTCGAGGAAGTCGTCGATGACGATGTGCGGGAACGGCTCCGCCTGGCGATACTTCTCGCCCTTCTTCCGTCGGAGTAAATTCAGCTTCTCGTAGGACAAGAACTTGTCCTGCTCGAGAGGGCCCGGACGCTGGGCTCCGAGCATCTTCGTGACGGCCTCACGCAGCATGCTGTTCTCCTACGAGGCTAACCCGCTCCAATGACCACAACGGCCCGCAACCCCATGGTACACTGCCGCAAGTTGTGGCCGTCCAGTTGTTAAACGGCTTGCAGGCGACCATCCTGCGCGAAACCCTAGAGCGTCCGAGCGCTAAGAGCCCAGCCCATAGCCCTCTGAAATGCAGATCGCCTGGTTCACGCCGCTCCCGCCCACTCGCTCCGGCATCTCGGCCTACTGCGTCGATCTACTCCCGTACCTCGCGCTCGACCACACGATCGACGTGTACGTCGACGTCGGTCGCGACGCCGAGCCGACCACCGCCGAGGCTGGTCTGGGTGGGCTCGACTCGCTCTCGATCTCGAGCGCACACGACTTCCTGTGGCGTCACGCTCGCGCTCCGTACGAGCTCATCGTCTATCAGATGGGCAACGCGACCTGCCACGACTACATGTGGCCATACGTCGTGCGCCATCCCGGCTTGGTCGTGCTGCACGACGGTCAACTACACCACTCGCGTGCGAGACGGCTCCTGCACCTCGGTCGTCCCGATCACTACCGGGCCGAGTTTCAGTACAGCCACCCCGACGCACCTCCCCAGGCAGCCGAGTACGCGATCGCGGGTCACCCCGGCGCTCACTACTACTTCTACCCGATGCTCCGGCCAATCATGGAGCGAGCTCGACTCATTGGGGTTCACAACAGCCGGCTCGCCGACGATTTACGATCCGACTACCCGGAAACGCCTATCGAGGTCGTGACGATGGGGGTACCGGATCACTCGGCTGGGCGAAAGCCCGCCGCTGCGTACGAAGAGCCGACGGCCGTCCGGCGACGGCACGGGATTCCCGACTCGGCGCTCCTGCTCGTCGCCTTCGGGATGGTCACACCGGAGAAACGGATCACCTCCGTGATGCACGCGATGCGTGCGACGGCGTCCATCGTGCCAGATGTGCATCTGATATTGGTTGGCCAGGGCGTGTCCCACCTGGACGCGCTCGAGGAGGCTCGACGCTTCGGCGTCGCGGAGCGCGTCACCGTGACCGGCTTCGTGAAGGATGATGAGATTGGCAACTATCTCGGAGCGGCCGACGTCTGCCTTTGCCTCAGGTGGCCCTCGTCTCGGGAAACGTCCGCGTCCTGGCTGCGCTGCCTGGCCGCCGGCAAGGCGACGATCGTGACCGACCTGGCTGACATGGTCGACACGCCGACGATCGAGCCGCTCAGTTGGCAAGTCCTCCACGTACCGGATGCGGCGGGTCGTCCCAAGCCAGGAGCCCAAAGCCGAGAGCCTGCAACCGCCAGCCCAGAGCCAGTGGCGGTCGCGGTCAGTCCCCTCGACGAAGTGCACTCGCTGATGCGGGCGTTCGTCCGGCTGGCCAATGACAGGCCACTCGTGGATCGGCTGGGTCGTTCGGCTCGAGCGTACTGGGCCGACCACTACCGGCTCGACCGGATGGTCGAAGACTATCGTCGACTGCTCGACCAACTCTCCAAGCAGGCCGTCGGCACCCCGGCGAAATCCGCCGCCGGCCTCCCCGCCCACTTCACCGCGGACGGTGGCGCGTGGACCCGAGAGATCGCGTCGGTGTTCGATCTCGACGTGGATTTCTTATAAGATACGACAGGTTAAGGGCTTAGCCTTGACCCGTATCGACCTCGGCCCTGCCAGGCGACGCCCTGCCGGGCCGAGGGGCACGAGGACGCTGGACGTGGAGATTCGTCTCAACGGCGAGCCATTCGAGATCGACGCGCCACTCACCGTTGCCGAACTTCTGGTTCGCCTCGACATCGATCATCGACGCGTTGCCGTGGAGCACAACGTCGTGGTCCTGAAGCGTGGCATGTTCGAGTCTGTCACGCTCGGCGAGGGCGACGAAGTCGAGATCGTGAATTTCGTCGGCGGCGGCAGCCAGGAACAACATTCATGACGGAAGATCAGCTCGTCATCGCCGGCCGTTCGTTCAAATCGCGCCTGATCGTCGGAACCGGCAAGTATCCATCGAACGAGGTGATGGCCCGGGCCCACACGGCGTCAGGTGCCGAGATGGTGACCGTTGCGGTGCGTCGCGTGAACATCAGTGATCGAACGAAGGAGTCGATGCTCGACTTCATCGACACCTCGACGTACTTCATTCTGCCGAACACCGCCGCCTGCTACACAGCCGCGGACGCCATCCGGACGGCCCATCTGGCACGCGAGGCCGGCCTCTCGAACTGGGTGAAGCTCGAGGTAATCGGAGACGAGCGCACGCTGTTCCCCGACAACGAGGCGCTCCTCGAGGCCACCCGTGTCCTCGTCAAAGAAGACTTCGTCGTACTCCCCTACACGAACGACGACCCCGTCGTCTGCCGTAAGCTCGAAGAGGCCGGCGCTGCCGCCGTGATGCCACTCGGCGCGCCGATCGGCTCGGGCCTGGGAATCCAGAACGCGAACAACATCCGGATCATCAAGGAGGCCGCCGGTGTACCGGTGATCGTGGATGCTGGCGTCGGAATCGCATCGGACGCTGCGATCGCCATGGAGCTTGGAGCGGACGGCGTCCTGATGAACACTGCCATCGCCGGCGCCGACGACCCCGTCGCGATGGCCGAAGCCATGAACTTCGCGGTCAAGGCCGGACGCCTCGCCCACGACGCCGGTCGTATTCCGATGAAGGCGTACGCGACCGCCAGCAGCCCTCTCGACGGTGTGATCGGTCGATGAGCGATCGGCCCATGAACGACCAGTCGGCAGAGGCGTCCTCGCCTGACGCGCAACCCTTCGAGCGCACGGTCAACGGAGCCGACCTCGACCGCCTCAAGCGCGAGCAGGAAGAGGCGTCACGCCGCTACAACGACGCCCTCACGGCCCTCGACCAATCCATCCAGCCAGCACCACCGGTACCCGACCCGCCTGGCCCAGTCGATCGAGAACAAGTTCCGGCACTCAACGAGCGCTGGTCGATACTTCCCGAGGGTGGACCCGATCTCGGGACCGGCTGGAGGCGTCGCATCGGCGAGTTCGTGTGGCGCCTCGTGGGACCGATGCTCGCTCGCCAGCAGGCGTTCAACTCGACGCTGGTCGATCACCTCAACCGTCACGTCGAGGGTGCCCAGGATGCTCGACGTGCGACGGCTGACGCACTGGATCTCCTCGAGGCTCAGGCTACCAATGTATCGACGTTCCAATCGTTGATGGTTCAGTATCTCCAGCAGATCACGCCGTTCGTCGACACGAAGGATCGCGAGTTCTCGACGATCGTGAGGCGCCTGACCGAGGACAACCGATTCCTCATGGAGATCTACAAAGAGCGAACCGACGGCCTCGTCGGCGGAGTGAGCGGGCTCGAGGACGAACTCCAAAAACATTGGGAGGCGCTGACCTTGCGCGAGCGTCGCCTGTCGGACTTCCAGACGTCGCTCGGTGCGGTCCAGCAAGCCGTCCACGCCCTCACACGCGAGGTCGAGCGAACCGGTGCGACGGCCCCAGCCCACGAGCTCCCATCGAATGCGGGAACTCCGGCCGCGGCGCCACCAGGCACCGCGTTCTCGTCGTCGGTGGATTCCTACAAGTACGTCGGATTCGAGGATCAGTTCAGAGGCTCGCAGGAGGCCATCGCGGCACGGTTGAACGAGTACGTGCCGCTGTTCGAAGGTGCCAGCGACGTGCTCGACATCGGGTGCGGACGGGGCGAGTTTCTCCGGCTGCTCGGCGAGCAGGGTATCGGCGCCCGCGGCCTCGACCTCAATCATGAAATGGTGGAGGTCTGCCGCGCGAAGGGCTTCAATGCGGCCGAAGGAGACGCACTCGGTTACTTGCAGTCGCTCCCCGACGGCAGCCTCGACGGGCTGTTCGCCGCGCAGGTCATCGAGCACCTCCAACCAAACTACTTACTGCAACTCATCGACGTCGCGTACGACAAGCTCCGCCCGGGCTCCAAGATCGTCCTGGAAACGATCAACCCCTCGTGCTGGTTCGCGTTCTTCGAGAGCTACATTCGCGATATCACGCACGTCCGGCCGATCCATCCGGACACGCTTCGATACCTCTTGCTGGCGAGCGGATTCCAGGACATCGAGGTGCGGTACCGTGAGCCGTACCCAGAAGTCGAAAAACTGCTGCCCGTACCGCCTGATGCCGAACATGCCGAGACGCTGAACAACAACGCCACGAAGATCAACAGCCTGCTGTTCACGCACCTGGACTACGCCGGGATCGGCGTTCGGGTGTGACGCATGACCGCGCTCTTGCTCGCCCTGCTGGCCGGCATCTTCTTCCTGAACGACTCGGTCGTCGAGGCCAACCTCACCCTCACCATCATCTCGCTCACCCTCATCGTCGTCGTACTGGTCGCACGCGGACTTCCGCGGCTCGCCATCCGTGAACACTGGCCGTACGTGCTCTACCTCGCGGCCCTGACGCTTTCCCTTCTCGGCTCGCGAACCACCGCGTCGATATCCGAGTTCGCCCGGCAGCTGCTGTTCCTTGGCGTCGTCTTCGCAGTTGCACGAGCAGCGGCAACGGAGCGGGCGCAGCACCTCGTCGTCGCCACCACGGTCATTTTCGCCATGGCCATCGTCGGCCAAGCACTGCTGTTCGCCTGGCAGTCCGAACAGCCCGAGCGCCTTGTCCTCTACCCGATCGTCGAGCAGTGGAGCGGATATCCCGAACTCGGGCTTCTCGCCGCCATTTTCGCGTCGGGTGCACTGGCGCTGGCCGTGTTCGGCCTCTCCATGCCACTGAGAGCAGGAGCTGCCTACATGGCGGCCTTCTTCACGATAGGGGCGATTGCTCTTTACTCGAGGTCGGCGTGGATCACGATCGGCCTCATGGCACTCTGGATTGCTGGACTCGCACTGTTCCGACAGCGAGGTCTGCGTGCCATAGCGATCCTGGCCGTGTGTGCGGCTGGCGCGGTAGCGGCTCTGCAGCTGACATCGACGCCGCCGTCCCTTCGGCTGTCCTCGCTGTCCGCGGTCCTGCGTGCCCAGCAAACCGGGGACCGGCTCCTGGGATGGCGAACCGGTCTTTCCATGATGAGGGACCATCCCTTGCTGGGCGCCGGGCCCGGGATGTATCGCACCGCCTACACGCAGTATCAAGGAGCCGCGGCGTTGGCCCGCGACCGGCCACCCGACGAGCTCGAGCGTGACCGCACGCACGCGTACAACCTGATTCTGCATGTCGGCGCCGAGCTCGGGGTGATCGGCCTTCTCGCGTACCTATTCGTCTGGGGAAGGATTCTGTGGATTGGCTTACTGACGGCTCCGGCTCAGCTCCAAGGCATCGCATACTCGGTGCACGCCATGCTGGCCGCCTTCTTCATCCGCAGCCAGAGTGAACACTTCCTCGCCAACCTGCACACGAGCCATCGACTACTGCTGTTGCTCGCCGTCTTGTTCGGTCTGGCGGAAGCGATTCGGGCGACGGCTGCATCCGCCACTCGTACGTAACGCCCTCATCCGGAAGGTCGGCTCTCAGCTCCGGCGACGCCGCCACGCTCACACGTGGCGAGACGTCCTCTTCGCGCTACAGAATCGTTCTTTACCCACGCGGCACTCCGCGGCTGAAAGACGGTAATTACGTAGCGCGAAGGATGTCGGCAAGGGTTGTGAAACCGCTTCTACAGAATTCTTCTCGACACCGCGAGCTTCCACTGGCATCGGACCGCCAGAACGGTCCACGCGAGCCAGCGCACGGGATTCAGCGTGCCGCTCGCGCGGTGGGTCGCGTAGTAGAGATAGGCACTCCGGTGGAACTCTCGGATAGAAAGCTCCTGGGCCGACCGGCTCGACTGCCCGACTTGATGAATGACTTCCACACCAGGTACGTAACGGATGTGGAACCCGGCATGACGAAGCCTGATACAGAGATCAGCGTCTTCCCAGTACAGGAAGAACCGCTCGTCGAACCCTCCAACCGCCTCGACCGCCTCACGCCTGGCGAGCATGCAGGCGCCCGACACCCAGTCCACCTCGACGCTTGGCTCCCCCGATTCGAGCGCCTCCGTGGTTCGAACGTTGCTGCGCGCCGGTGCCGAACCGGGTAGTAACCGCGTCAACAGCGTCGACCGGCCGAACAGACCGGTGAAGAACGTCGGGTCACCGCGGGCGCTTCCCTGAACGGCTCCGTCTGCGTCCAACACCCGCGGCCCGACGATCGCGCACCGATTGTGCGCCTCCAGTTCAGTCCGAAGCCCCTCGACTAAACCGGGAAGGACCTTGCAATCCGGATTGAGCAGCAGGATGAGGTCACCGGTGGAAGCCGCGATGCCCTGATTCACACCGCGGCCGAAACCGACATTGGTCGAATTCCTGACCAGGCGCACGTTCGCGGGCAGATCCTCGACCAGCTCCGGGCTTCCGTCGGAAGACGCATTGTCGATGACGACCCCATCCCAGGTCAGCCCGTCGAGACGCTGCACCAACGACTCGATGCAAACCCGCAGGTGCTCGCCGGCGTTGAAGTTGACGATGACGACGGAGACAGATCGGGTCACGTGCGCTGTCTCGCTCCGATGTCGAACCGCTTCTCGCGCCACTTGATCCCGAGCCAGCCTCGCTCCATCAGGCCCCAGATCCGTCCCGACGTGCTCGTCCGGGTCCGTTGCACGACACGACGCTTCGCGAGCATCGTCGGCAATCCGGCGACGGCGGCCATCTTGCCTCGCACGAACGGACCGAGCTGACCGATGCTGGCGTGATACATGCCAGACGCCATCCCGTAGGCCACGTGGCCAGGCAGTGTCCGGAGCAGCAGCGGCCACGGCGTGTTCTTCAGGTACATCCACTCCAGATTGCGCTGGCCATAGAAGACGGCCTTCGCGCTAATTCTTCCCAATGTCGTGCTCACCGCGTGCGTCACCGTCGCGTCCGGCGCGTACACACAGCCGCGGCCCCGCAGCTGGATCCGGTACGACAGATCGACGTCCTCGTGCGAGAGGAAGAAGTCCTCGTCGAACCCACCGACAAGGTCGAACACCTCCTTCTCGATCATGAATGCTGCGCCGCACGCCCCGAAGACCTCGCCGCCCTCCGTCGCGACGTCGATCGACTGCCCGTGATGACGCTTGAACGCACCGCCCCAGCGCGTCAGACCGTCTCCCGCGCTGTCCAGGATCGAGGGGTCGTCCTGGTAAACGATCCGCGACGTCGCCATCGCCGCCCATGGATTGGCATCGAGCGAATCGGAAAGATGCCGCAGCCAGCTCGGCTCCGGGACGGCATCATTGTTCAGGAACGCCAGCCGCCGACCGCACGCACCCGCGGCACCGGCGTTATTGCCACCGGCAAACCCTCGGTTCACGGGCAATTCGATCACACGCACCTCGGGGAACCGTTGGCGGACCGTGGCGACCGATCCGTCGGACGAGCCGTTATCCACGAGAATCGCCTCGACCGACACGTCAGCCTGCCGTCGCAGCCCCTCGAGACAGGCGTCCAGCATCGCCTCACCGTTGTAGTTGACGACGATGACGCTGATGTCGCGGGTAGGGATGTCTAGCTTGTCCGACACGGGTAATCGTCTCACACGCGCGCCACTCGACGGTACACCTCGATCGTGTCCTGCGCCACTCGTTGCCAGGAGAATCGGGATGCTCGTTCGAGCGAGGCGTCTCTCAGCCGAGCCCGAAGGCCGGCATCGGTCGCGACTCCAGAGATCGCAGCAGCGAAGCCGTCGACATCGTCGGGGTCGAGCAACCGGCCTGCCGAGCCGACGACCTCCGGAATCGATCCTGCGTTCGATCCGATCACGGACGTTCCGCACGCCATCGCCTCGACGAGCGGCAGGCCGAAGCCCTCGTAGCGCGACGGATACACCAGCGCGAGCGCCGAGCGATACAGCTCCGCCAGCTCCTCGTCCGAGACCGCGTTCCTGAACACCAGAGAGTCCGGCTGACCGGCCGTGCCTGCCAGCTCCTCGAGCTGCGCCGCGCTACCCCTGTCGACGCCGACAAGCATCAGACGCAAACGCGCCATGGCGGACGTGCTCTGACGCACCGACAGCACGGCGCGAAGCGCGGTATGCAGGTTGCGTCTCGGATGCAGATCTCCGACGTGGATGACGTAGGGGCGATCGCTCCCGGCCGGATTGGCGTTCTCGGCTGGGGCCGCTGGCACGAACGGCGGGCCGACGCCAAGCGGCACGACGGCAATCCTGGACGGCTCGATCCCGTAGGCTGCCTGAATCTCCTGGCGGGAGAACTCGGAATCGGTAATCAATAGATCCGCACGGCGCGCACAGGCTCGGTAGAACGCGCGACGAATCGGGTCTCGTCGGTAGGGGTACCACTCGGGGTGCCTGGCGTAACTCACGTCGTGGACGGTGAGCACCGTGGCGGGCATCGCCCACAGGGGGGCGGTGTAGGCCGGACCATGGTAGACGTCCAGCGAGGCGCCTCGTGCGGTGCACGGCAGTCCGGCAAGCGTCCAGCCGAGATTGGTCGGGAGACCGAGTCGAGCAGGTCGGCCAATGATGCTCGGGGGGAGTTCGATGCCCGCCGGCGGCCCGAGGGAGACGAGCTCGACCTGCTCCTCGCACTCGGCTAGAGCCCAGAACAGTTCGTGGGCGTAGCGGCGGACGCCGCCCGCGGGCGAGGCCAGGGCGCGGCCGTCGAACCCGACCCTGATCCGCGCGGGACCGCCCTTCATCGGATTTCGAGATGCAGTCGCCGTACCGTCACGTCTCGAGCTCCACAGATCTCCCGCACGCGTTGCTCCCTCGTACCGTTGACCGTCGCCGTACTCAGCACCAGCTCGTCTACCTTGTGCTTATCGAGAAACTGCTCCAGGACGTCGCCGTTGCCCTTGACCGGTACGCCCAGGATCCGTCGTTTGAACTTCGTGGGGTCATCGTCCAGGAACGCCACAGGATTCATCCGCCAGTCGGCGTTGGCGCGCATCTCCCGGACCAGCAGCTGACCGCCGGAGCCGGCCCCGTAGATCAGCACGCGCCGACCCTGCTTGCTGCGGCTGCCGGCCGCCTCGCCCATCAGACGAAACGACCCGCGCGACACGATGATCGCGAGCGTCAGCAGCGCCGCGTCGATGATGAAGACACCTCGTGAGAAGCGCTCGAACCGAAACACGTATGCCGCCACGAGGATTGACAATGAGGAGCCGAGCGCCACGCCTCGAACCACGGTGAAGATGTCGCGGAGGCCGAACGTGCCCCACAGGCGCGAGTAGAGGCCCGACACGTAGAAGGCTCCCAGCTTGCACGCGATCACGATCGGGAGCGACGCCGTGAACGACGTGATGAAGACCTCGTAGCGCTCGTCCTCGAACCGAATCCCGTACGACGCCCAGTAGACGACGGCGATCAGGACCATGTCGAGCAGGATCTCCGCCGCGTGCCACTTGAACGTCAGGTCTTTCAGGAACGGCGCGAAGGAGGCCTTCTGGAGCGCGATAAAATCCTCGCCGTTGTACGCGGGGACGCGCGCGAGATAGATGCCGGCAAGAATCACCGCCACCGCAAACAGCGCCACGTACGGCATCGCCTCCGTGCCGGTGCCGTCGACGATCCAGGCCAGCCCGCCGCCGATCGCACCGAGACCGTAGAGGACCCGCACGGCCGAGCGCTCCGAGAGGCCCAGAGACACGAGTCGATGCGACACGTGATCTGTGCCACCCCGGCTGGCCGCCCGACCCGCCAGCCGACGCAGCACCAGCACGAACGCCGTGTCGAACAACGGCACGACCAGGACGACGGCCATCAGCGCACCGCTCCAGAGCAGATCGGCTTCCGGCCTCAGCACGTATGCGAGCGAGAACCCGGCCAGCACGGCACCTATGAACAGGCTGCCGCAGTCACCCATGAAGAGACGCGCGGGCCCGCGGTTCCAGTACAGAAACCCGAGCAACGCGCCAGCCAGAGGGACGAGCACGCCCTCGGCTCCGGGCAGAGCCGGGCCGACGATGAGCAACAGCAGCAAGGCCGCGAACATCGCCACGCCGCCGGCCAGACCGTCCATGTTGTCCAGCAGGTTGAACGCGTGGGCGATGCCCCCGAACCAGATGACGGCCACGACGGTGAGTAGCCAGTTCTGCAGGCTGCCCTGAACGAACTGCAGTGCGAAGATCAGCGCCGCCCCGACGATCAGCGACCACGTGAGCTTCGCGAGCGGCGAAAGCTGGAGTCTGTCGTCCAGGAAGCCGACGACGAAGAGTCCGAGCGCCGCACCCGTCACGGCCAGCGACAGCCATGGGCCATCGGAAGACTCTGCGAATATCACCCACACGACGAATGCCAGGATCGTCGCGCCGGCTATCGCCACGCCACCGAACGTGGGGGTCGATTTCTGGTGCCAGCGATCCTGCCGCGGCGGCACCACCGCCCGGCGTCGCAGCGCGGTGCGCCGAACCTGCCAGCCCAGACCCAGGCTCGCTGCAAGCGATACGAAGAAAAGGAGATAGAGCATGGCCGACCAGCCGTGCGGCTGTTGACGTTCAGCGTGACTATACAGGAAAAAGGAGGACTTTGGCGAACCCGCGTGGGCGTCAACCAGCAGGCGCGGATAAGATAGCTGCGCCATGCAGGTGGAGCCCACCCAGTCCCAATGGCGCTATCTGGCCCTCGCCGAGATGGCCCTGGTAGCACTGTGTCTGGCCTATTGGTCGTTTCAGACGCCGTTCCCGTACGGCGACGGCCTCCGAACGTTCGACTATGCCGTCCGGAACTCGTGGTCCGACGTGTGGATGGCCTTGTTCAGCGGCACCGAAGAGTTCCGGCCGCTCTACTTCGCGGCGGTGAAGCTGGTACACGATCTGTCGGGCGGCCCGTCGATGCTGCCGTTCAGAGCCATCCAGACGGGCTTCGTCGTCCTCGATCTCGCGCTGCTCTACCTGCTCTTCAGCCCCCGCTCGGCCAGCGCATGGTTCGGGTTCACGCTGGCCGTCACCTGCTTCGCAGGCCTCCACACGACGACCGACAACCTGACGGCGAGCACGCCCCTTCCCTTCGGCCCGGTCGTGTTCGCGCTTGTCCTTGGGACGCTGCTCCTTCTTCGAGGCAGACCGAGCCTACGGCTCGACATCGTCGCGGGCGTAATGTCCCTGGCAGGGGTGTTCCTGATCGAGTACGGCGTGGTCGTCGGTCTGATGTGGGTCGTCGCAGGCCTGAGTCACATGGGGCCTGCTCGGCGTTCGACGGCTACATGGGCGATCGGGGGGCTTGGCGTGTACGCCGCGATCCGGTTGTTGACTAACGCGCAACCTGTACCCGGGCCGTTCTATTCCGACACCGGGTACCTGTTCGGCACCCTCTCACTCTCCGAACAGGTGACGTTGTTCGGAGAGCGAGCGTGGGTGTTTCATCTCTACAACGTGCTCTCCACGATTCTGACCGTTCTGCTCTCGGAGCCTCGGGCCGGCATCTACCGCGCACTCGACACCCTTGTGAACGATGCACCAGTCAAGTCATGGCAAATCATCCACTGGGCCTCTTCGCTCTTGGCCACGACACTCGTCATCGTCTGGGCAACGACGTGGAGCCGGCTGGGCGACGAAGCTCGTCGAACGCTGATCCTGGGGACTGTCGTCATCCTCGTCAACTCGATGCTCGGGTACATGTACACACGAGACCGGATTCCGACCGTTGCCGGTATGTCCTACGCCGTGCTCGTAGGACTCGCGGCCTCAGCTGCCTGGGAGCACCGATCGAAGCTGGCGGCAGGCGCACATCGAAGCGTACTCACGGTATTGCTCGTGGCGATTGGGCTGTCCTGGGCGAGCCGAGCGACCGGAACCATCCTGATCGGGCGAGACCAGGCGTGGATGGCCAGAGACGAGTGGACCGAGGCTAACCAGGCGGGGCGTGCAGCCGATCCAGACTGGGACGAGCTCACGGAGGCACTCCGACTGGACCTGCAGCGACGGGCGCTCAGCCGCACCCTGCAGGACCCTCGCGGAGACCCTGACTGGATGTTCGAGTGGTTCGAAAGGAAGCGTTTCTAGCCATTAGTCGTGGGAGAGGGCCGAAGCATGTTTCTCAGGATCGCCGGCGTCACAGTGGGCGTCTTCCTCGTCGCCCTGTTCGTCCTGGCTGGCATCCGTCACGCCGGCTTTCGACCGCAGGTGTCGGTCAGATGGGCCGACGACCTGACGGCCATCCAGCGAGCGGAGCTCGAGGAACGGTTCACGCTGTCGACTCCTGTTCGGCACGACGGCAGCGAACGAACCCGGAGCTACGCCCTCGACGATGCATCCCGTCGCAACATCCGCGCGCTCGTCGATCATCCGGCGGTCCTCGATACCGACAAGATCATCAGAGCCAGCGGCGAGTTGGAGACGGCCGTCGGCTGGGCTCAACATGCGGCGCGATCAGCGCCGAAGGCCCTGGGCGTGGCTCTGATACTTGGTGCGGCTATCGCCCTGGCGCTGCTGCTCAGGACCGAACAGGAGTCGTAGACCGGTGCACGCATCCACGACGACGTCGACGTTCGTCCTACAATCCGCCTCCGGGTCCGACACCTGGGTCTGGCGGTCTCTGGCGATCGCGGCGGCCGCCTGCTTCATGATCCCCCTGGCCTACTGGCAGTACCAGGTGGAGTTTCCGTACGTCGACGGCCTGAGAACATTCGACTATGTGATTCACCGGTCGTGGTCTCAGTTGTGGTCAGACGTGTTCGGTGGAACGGAAGAGTTTAGGCCGCTATATTTCGCCTTGGTGAAGCTCGTTCATGATGCGGCGGGCGGGCCATCGGTCCTCGCCTTCAGGACGCTCCATCTCGCGTTCGTCGCTCTCGACCTGACCCTCTACTTCGCCCTGATCCGACCCGACCGTCCGTCCTCACTGTTCGGTTTCCTCCTGGCGATCGGCTGTTTCACAGGCCTGCACACCGTGACCGACAACCTGACGGCGCCGCAGCCGCTGCCGTACGGGCCGATGGTGATCGCCCTGATCCTTGGGACGCTCCTGTTGCTACGCCAGCGACCCAGCTTGAGACTGGACATCGCAGCGGGTGTCGTGTCGTTGGTCGGCGTGTTCCTGGTCGAGTACGGCGTCACGATTGGTTTGATGTGGGTGGCGGCCGGCGCCTGGCGGTCCGGCGGTGCACGCCGGCGCACGGCACTGTTCGCGGCAATCGGCGTCGGGACGTACGTTCTCCTGAGACTATTGACGAACACGCACTCCGTGCCGGGCCCGTTCTACACGGAGACGGGCTTTCTGTTCCGAGAGAATTTTCCACTGTCCGAGCAGCGGCTAGTCTTCGAAGGCCGGGCGTGGCTGTTCCACGCCTACAACGTGCTCGTCACGCTGCTGACCGTCCTGCTGTCCGAGCCGCGCGGCGGCGTGTACTACGCCGTCGACGCCCTCGTGAACGGGACGTCGGTTCGTGCGTGGCAAGTCATCCAGTGGACCGCATCGCTCGGAGCGACGAGCCTTGTCGCGTTTTGGCTCGCGAGCTGGCGGCTTCACGGAGACGCGGAACGTCGCGCCCTCATTCTCGGAGCCGTCGTCATCTCGGGCGTCTCCATGATGAGCTACATGTACACGAGGGACCGCATCCCCGGGGCCTCCGGCGCGTGCTACGCCCTCCTGGTTGGCCTCGCGGCCGAGGCCATGTGGCAACGGCGCTCCGAAATGGTTGGAGGGTGGCGGCGAACGACGTTGACGGTCGCCCTCGTGGGTGTCGCTGTACTGTGGGGTCTGCGAGCGACAGGAACGGTCGTCTGGGCTCGCGAGCAGGCATGGTCGGTGAGGGACGAGTGGACGGATCGATATGACCGCCTCCGACCGCCCGACTCGGCCCCTGGCGATCCCATGACGCAGGCGCTGCGGCAGGAGCTGCGGAGACGGTCGGTCAGCCGACCACTATCGGATCCTCGCGACGATCCGGCGTGGATGCGTGAACTGTTCGAGCGGAAGAACTTCTGAGAACAGTGTGGGGGGAGGGAACCGGCTACGGCTAGCCGGCTGCGTGCGCTGGCTTGGTTTTGGCGTGCGGGGCGGGCTCGTCGTAGACGAATGGGGTGCCGTGCAGGATGCCGTCGCAGATCACATCCAACCCGCGCGTCTTTCCCGGTCGCAGATGATCGATCGAGTCGAGCTTGAGCCGGTAGATCGGGTATCCAGCCTTCGGCTCCACCCAACCCAGCGGGATCATGCGGCGGAAGAAGAAGTGGTAGGCATACTTTCGTGCCCGACTGACGCGGTCGGGTGCCGCCTTCTCGGCCAACGGTAGCCGATCGAGAATCTCGAAATATTCCTTCGGCGAACCGGCATCCAGCGTCAGACCCTTGTTCCGGATCCACGCCTCGCCGGCCACGATCACCGGCAACCCAACGCTCGTCAGCTCGACCCCCATCTTCGTCCCGTAGATGATGGCCGCATTACACAGGGACATGAGCGCGTAGGTGCTGAGGTCGCTCTCGGGCGGCACCACGATCACGTTGTTCGGGAGGGTTGGAATGCGCTTGAACAACTCGCCCAGAATCGGCTGTCTGGAAACCGGGAATCCGCTGATCTCGGCCGGGTGGACCCGAACGAGCAGCTGCAATTCGGGACGCTTTGCGAAATACTCCACGGTCTGGACGAACCACTCGAGCATGTTCGGAAACGCATTCGCGGGATAGTGCAGCTGCGCGTCCCAGCTGACATTCGTCAGGAGGCCGATTGCCGGACGGTTCGGATCCAGTCCGATCTCCACGGCAATCTTGCTGGCATCCTGCTTTCGGGACCGATGGAACACGATCCAGTCGAACATGCCTTCGCGCCGGCTCGACAGGTAGCTCATGAGGCTTCGCTCCCGCTCCGGACTGAGGGTCATGTTCTCCCAGTCGCGTTGCGGCTCCTGCATGAGCGTGTGGTGATACGTGTCGTCGTGACTGAAGATGAACCGTCGCTTGCGATACGCGACGTTCCAGGTGACGAGACGGACGGCTTCCTGGCGTGCGACCTCACCCATGATGCCCCACGGGACGTAGATCCCGTGCGTCGCGTTCAGGGCAGTGAACGGATACGCCTGGAGCAGGCGCCGGGTCCCGGCCGCCGTCAGGAGCGCCGCCTCGAGGTAGCGTCGAAGTACCGCCTCCGCGTGTGGCTCGGTCTCGAGCAAGCCGCTGGCGAAGAACCGAAGTGCGCCGGCCTTGGCGTGCTCGCCAATCTTCAGGCCGTCCAGCTCGTACTCGGGAATCTGTTCGAACCCTATGTCGCGCGAACGCTGGGCCGCCTCGACTCGATCGTCGTGCGTGATCCAGTCTCCGAGACGATGGGTCTCGATCCCCAAGCTCCGGTACACCGCCTCCGCAGGCCAAAGGCAATCGCGACACAGATCCGGCTTCGGACCGTGCTCCACGAAACGCTCGAGGCGCGGGTAGAGTGACGCCTCGCACTCCGCGCACGCCGGAACGGCCGAATCACACAACACGGCATGCACCTTCGCACCTCGCAACGTCAGCGCAACGGCCAGCGCGCTCTCGAGCGTGATCGCGTGGGCATACGCCCCGACGGCGGTTCCGAGCAGCACGTGCGGACCGTCGGCGGCGGCATCGCGCGCGGCCTGCCACTCGGGGCCGGCTTCCTGAAGGATCGTCGGCCAATCCGGGTAGGCGTCGTAGCGCGCGTAATACCACCGGCGGAGCAGCCGACTGGTGCGCCAGACCCATGGCAAGTGCCGAATGCGCCGTCTGATCACTTGGGAAGACTCGAAGAATCGCGCGGTTTCGACATGTCCGACGTGTCCAGCACGTCCGTCGCTCGAATGAGCTCGAGAAACCCCTCGGGATCCGGGAGACGCTCGATCACCTTCCAAGGTGAGTGACTCGCCAATTGCGACACGGTGTAGTCGCCCGTCGCCACTGCGAGGGTTCGAGCGCCGATCGCGTCGGCACACTGAATGTCGCGCGGCGTATCGCCAATCACCAGCACGTCGTCTTTTCCAACGCCGTGCGCACGCTGCGCCATCTCGAGCGCCGCCTCCGCGATGGTCGAACGCTCCGACGCATCCCGAGCGAAGGCGCCATCAGTGAAATACGTCTGCAGGTCGTAGTGAGTCAGCTTCGCCTGTGCGCCGTCCCGCGTGTTGCCCGTCAAGAGGTATGAGACGACGTCCGGACGACTCGCCAGCAGAAACTCCAGGATTTCGCGCACGTTGTCCAGCACCCGACCCTGCCGCTTCGGCAGGACGACCGGCAACAAACCTTCGTAGCAGCGCACGAGCCTTGCCAGCGTGGCTTCGTCTCGCTCGACATGCATGTGCTCGAGGATCTGAACGCCGATCTGAAAGTCTGTCAGGCCGGCCGTGTGGAGTTCAGAAAAATCCACGTCCCGCCCGCCAACCTCACGGGCAGCACCCTCCCAGGCCAGCACTCCTGCACGCCCGGTCCGCAGAAGCGTGCCATCGATGTCCCAGAACAGCACCGTCTTCGTCATGCCGGCACACTCGACAGTCGACGCAGCATCGAATCGGTCAGCCCCTGGACGTCAAGTTGATGCGCCTCCAGAACTTCCGGATTGGTACCGCACAACGGCAAGGCATCGATCCCGATCCGCGAGACCGTCACGCCCTCCAGTCCCAGCTCCGCGATCCGACTGGCGATGAGCTGCCCTTGACCGCCGTGAGCGTAGTGGTTGTCCAGTGCGAACACCTGTCGAGCCGAGCCGACCGTCTCGCGCAGCCAGTCCGAGTCCACCCGATTGAGCCATGGCAGGTTGACGACCTTGCAGTCGACCCCGTGGTCGCGCGCCATGGTCCCCGCCGCGTCGTATGCGTTCGCGAGCAGCCACGGACCGTATCCAATCGCAACCGCATCGGCACCATCTCGAATCGTGACGCCGCGACCGAGCGCGAGTCGATAGTCGGCGGGTAGCGTGAACGGAAGCGGCCATCCGAGCGACACGAGCCGGATGTAGCTGCTCTCATCGGTCCCGTTCAGACAAAAGTCCACCGCCTGCTCGACTTCGGATTCCGCACACGGCTCGATCAGGATGAGCCTCGGAATCGCACCAAGCGCAGAAATGTCGCGGACCGATTGGTGCGAGTGCCCGGGTCCGCCCGGTAACAGTCCGGCCAGCGAGCCGACGTACACGACCTTCGTCCCCTCGCTCGCATTGTTGTAGATCTGCTCGTTCGGCCTGGTGGACAGGAAGCAGGCGAACGAGTGGGCGACCGGCAGCAGACCACGGCGCGCCATCCCGCCGGCCTGCGACACCATATCCTGCTCGGCGATGCCGCACTCCACGAATCGCTTGGGGAACCGCTCCCTGAACTCGAGCAGCCCACAGTCCTTCACGAGGTCCGCGTCGAGCACGACGATCTTGTCGTTCTTCTCCGCCTGCGCGACGAGCGCCCTGGAGTAGGCGTTCACCAGGCGCTCGACCTCGAGCACCGGCTTCCGCGGCGGCCGCTGTCCTTCCTCGAGTGCGACTTCACCGAGACCTGCGTGCTCCAGGAGCTGGTTCGTCGACGCCTTGAGCTCCTCGATCGCGCGCGCGTAAGCCTCTTCGTTGGGTGCGCCGCTGTGGTACATGTACAGGCCGCCCGCCTCTAACGCCGGCCCCTCCATGAACGACACGCCCTTGCCCTTGACCGTGTCGGCCACGAGAATCTTCGGGCGCCCCAACACGCTCCGGAGCCGATCGAACGCTGCCGCAATCGAGCCCATGTCATGTCCGTCGCACCGATCGACATGCCACCCGAAGCTCTCGAACTTGAGTACCACGTCACCTGCCGGACTGACTTCCTGGACCCAGGTATCTGACTGGATCTTGTTCAGGTCGACGATCACCGTGATCTCGTCCAGCGCGAGCGTTACGGCCGAGGGCAGCGACTCCCACAACTGCCCCTCTTGCAGCTCGCCATCGCCAGTCAGGACGAAGATTTGTCGCGGCGCATCCCGCAACCGATTCGCGATGGCCATGCCCTTCGCCTTCGAGATCCCCATCCCGAGCGAGCCGGTGTTGGCCTGCACGTACGGCGTCTCGACGTGGGGATGCCCTGGAAGGCCCTTGAGCCGTCGCAACGTGTGAATCAGCTCGTTGTCGAGCAGACCACGAGCGGCAAGGACGGAATAGAGTGCCGGCGCGTCGTGGCCCTTCGACGAGAAGAAGATGTCGCATGCATCCTGGCCATCCTCGAGGCCCTTCATCTCCTCGAGGAAAAGCCAGCTCATGATCTCGAGCGAGCTGAAGCTCGTGCCGATGTGACCGGACCACGCCCGGGCGATCATGTAGAGCGTGTTGATCCGGCAGAGAGCGGCGAAGATCGTCGCCCTCTGCTCGGCCGGCAGCTGTCTGGCCTCGAGCCGCTGAAACTCGCTCGCCGGAACGTAGTACAGCGTATCGCTGGTCACTGAATCGAGTTGTTGTTCACCCATGTATGTATCCGATTACCTCGTATGAGTACGTAGCGCCAAGGCGTTAGCCGAGCGATCGCCTATCGCCGAACGGCTCCCGAGCGATCGGCGGCAGCTCCCACAGCTTTCGCCGAAGCACCTCTTCGGCCATCCACCAATCCCACTCGTCGTTGATGTCGAATCCCTCGCGCTCGTCCGTCACGAACGGCACCATCGTCTGGCCCGCGATCGTGCGCTCGGCGAGGGCCACTCGCGTCCAGGCGATCTCCAGGCTCGCGTTCTGGACGAACACCTCGGGCAGCGACTGGAACTGGCTGCTATGCCACGGCTGCTCCTTCGGTCCGAACGGCAGCAGCGGCAGCATCCGCTTGCCACGAACGACCCACATCTTACCCGGGTGCTGCTTGCACGGCTCGATCGCCCGTAGCGAGTCGACACCCTCTTCGCGCCTGAACTCATCCCACGCGCGTCGAATCGTGTCCCTGGTTCGAAACGGGCTCGTCGGCCGAAGCAGGCTGAAACAATCGCATGCTCGCCCCTGCTTCTCGAGCTCGAGGAGCAGATGCTCGATCCACTCGATGTCCGGTGACACGTCCCCGGCGAACTCCGCCGGCCGAAGAAAAGGAACATCCGCCCCGTAGTGTCGAGCAATGGCCGCCGTCTCCTCCGAATCGGTCGACACGATGACACTCGAAAACACACCGCTGTCCAGTGCCGGCACGATGGTGTAGGCCAGCAGCGGATGCTCGCCAAGCCGCCGAATGTTCTTCCCCGGCACTCGCTTCGACCCGGCCCGTGCGGGGATCAAGGCGACGATGGAAGGCTGGCTCGGGTTCATGGTGACAAGGCTTCTTCGCGTGCGAATGAAAACGCTCGCTGACGCTTGGCTGAAGCCGGCGCGCTACGTACGTCCAGGCGAGACGAGCCATGCGACTCAGCGAGACGTACGTAGCGCGAAGGCTTTAGCCGAGCGCCACGGCGCGGGCTGAAGCCCGCGCCTACTTACTCACGTTTGACTCGGATCGTGGTTCACGTACACCGTCTTCCAGTCCGAGTACACGTCCAGCGCCTCTTTGCCGGCCTCCCGGAAGCCGTTGCCCGACTGGCGCAATCCGCCGAACGGCATGTGCGGCTCGCTCCCGTGCGTCGGGCCATTCACGATCGCGACGCCTGCCTGCACGCGATTCACCCACGTCTGCGCCCGATGCACGCTCTTCGTGTGGATCGATGCGGTCAGGCCGAACGGCGAATCGTTCGCCATACCCAGCGCCTCCTCGAAACCGTTCACGCGATACAGACAGGTGATCGGTCCGAACAGCTCCATCTTCGAGATGTCGTCCGACGCGGATACGCTCTCGATGATCGTCGGCTCCATGTAGTAGCCATCGCGATGCTCCGAGTCCGTCATGCGACTTCCGCCAGTCACGACGACCGCACCGCGTGCCTTCGCCTCCCCGATCGCCGTCACCATGTTGTCCAGCTGGTCTTGATTGATGACCGGTCCGTAGTCGTCCGCCTCGTCCACGCCGAGCTTCAGCTGCTTCGTGGCGTCGACCAGCATCTGGCGAAAACGATCGTAGACCGTGTCGAAGACGAGAATGCGACTTCCGGCCGCGCACCGCTGGCCGGCGTTACTGAACGCCGCCGCGAGCGTGCACGTCACGGCCAGCTCGAGGTCGGCATCGTCGCACACGACCAATGGGTTCTTCCCGCCAAGCTCGAGACACACCTTGGCCAGGCGACGGCCGGCGGACTCGGCGATGAGACGACCGACCGCGCACGATCCGGTGAAGGACACGAGCGCCACGTCTGGATGGTCGACCAGCGGTGCACCAGCCTCCTCACCGTAGCCATGAACGACGTTGAAGATTCCAGGCGGCGCTCCGGCATCGTGGAGCAGCCGTGCAAACGCCCAGGCCGACGCCGGTGTGTCCTCGGCGGCCTTCAGCACGGCGCCGTTCCCGCACAGCAACGCAGGGAACGATTTCCAGGCCACGTTGGCGATGGGTGTATTGGCGGCGATGATGAGCCCGGCCACGCCGAGCGGCTGGCGAACGACGCTCGCCGCCTTGTTCGGTACGGCACTGGTCGTCGAATACCCGTAGTACCGACGGCCTTCGCCGGCAACGAAGAAACCCATCTCGGTCGCCGCGCCCGTCTCACCCGTCGCGTCCTTGAGCGACTTCCCCGACTCCTCGGCCACCAGCTTCGCAATGTCGCCCCGCTGTTGCTGCATCGCAATGGCCGTCGCCCGCAGAATGTCGCCTCGCGCCACTGGCGTCATCTCGGCCCAGGCCGGCTGGGCGGCCTTCGCGGCGGCAACCGCTGCGTCGACGTCGGCCGCCTCCGACCGCGACACCGAACACATCGCTCGGCCATTCGCCGGCACCAGCTTCTCGAACGTCCGGCCGGACGCCGCCGGACGCTCCGTTCCGCCGATGAAGTTGAGGATCGTCGAAGGAAGCTGCAGGTCAGTCATGAGTCGCCACCACGTTCGTCACCATACATCCTCACCACGCGGTGAACCCGCCGTCAACACGAAGCTCTATGCCGGTCACGTACGATGACGCGCCCGATGTGAGAAAGATCAACGGTCCCTTGAGATCCTCGGCTTCCGCCATCCGTCCCAGCGGCACCCGGTCGCAGTACTTCCGCTTGAAGTCGGCGTCCTGGCCGCCCAGCACGCCGCCCGGCGACAGCGTGTTGACCCGCACGCCGGTCGCTCCCCACAGCGTCGAGAAGAACCGCGTGAGATTGACCACGCCAGCCTTCGAGGCGCCGTACGCCGGAGACTTCAGGAAGGGCGGCTCGCCGGGAAAATGGTCATAGAAACGCTGATCGGACGAGACCGAGGCATAGAGCGACCCGATGTTGACGATCGATCCGCGGCCTCGCTCGATCATCGGCTGGCCGAACACCTGCGTCGCCTGGAACGTGCCCAGTAGATTCACTTCGACCATTCGGCGGAATTGTTCGATCGGCACATCCTGGACGAGGTGTCGGGATCCAGCCGAGTCGGGTGGCTGGTCGATCCCGGCGTTGTTCACCAGGATGCTGGGCGCAGTGAGGTCGCCCGCGATCTGGTCACTCGCCGATTGCAGCGACTCGCGGTCGGTGACGTCGCAATCGTAGACGCGAAGACGAGCGCTGAACTCGCCGTCGAGCAAGCGCGCGAACCGTTCCGACGGCTTGGAGTCCGGCAGGTCGAGCGCGGCGACACGGGCGCCCGCCTCGAGCAACGCCTCAATCCATACTGGCCCCAATCGCCCCTTGGCCCCGGAGACGGCCGCAACCTCGTCGTCTAGCCTGAACACTGGAATCTATGCGTGCTGGCCGAGCGACTCGAACCTGAACGCGTCGTCTTCCTTGACCTCGTGCAACGTCGGCCGTCCGATCACGTTCTCGAGCTCGTATGGCGGCAGTCCGTCGCCGGGTGATTTGATCTTGATGTCCTCGCGTGTCAGGACATGCCCGGAGGGGAGATCGTGGGCGGCCACGAGCTTCTTTCCCATCTTGACCACCGGGCCCGCCTCACTCGGATACACTTTCTTCTTGCCGTCCCCAAGCGCCACGCGCACGCGGTCCAGATCCCGAACCATCTTGCGCAAGCCGACCGGCTCGAGCGAGAAGGCATGGTCCGTACCCTTCATCGCGCGGTTCAGCGTGAAGTGCTTCTCGACCATCCGAGATCCCAGCACGAAGGTGGCCACAGCCATCGCGATCCCGTTGTCGTGTCCGGAGTAGCCGATGACCGCGTCCGGGAACAACTCTCGGTAGTGGCCGATCACCGCCAGATCCAGCTCTTCGAAGTCCGCCGGATAGCCTGCCGTGCACTGCATGATGCACAGCTGCTGATTGATCGGCATGATGGCGTCGTGTGCACGCTGGACGTCCTCGAGTTGGGCGCCGCCAGTGCTGATGATCATCGGCTTGCCGAACTTCGCCACGTACGTCAGCAACGGGATGGTGCGGATGTCGCCAGACGCCATCTTGTACGCGGGCACGTCCAGGGCCTCGAGAAAGTCTGCGCTCTCGAAGTCGAAGGCCGTCGCGAAGAAGTCGACATCCAACTCGCGCGCGTAGCGCTGCAGTTCCTTGTACTGCTCCACTCCGAACTCGAGCGCCTCACGGTGCGCGCCGTATGTCGCTCCGAAGCTGTTCTCGTTGTCGTAGGGCTTGTCGAACAGCTCCTTGGCGTACAACGCCCGATTGTCGCGCTTCTGCAGCTTGACAGCCGATGCGCCAGCCTGCTTCGCTGCCGCGAAAAGCTCCTTCGCCTTGTCGAGGCTGCCCTGATGGTTGTGCCCGATCTCGGCGATGATGTAGCACCGGCTCGAGTCCGAGACCTCGTGCGCTCCGATTCTCATGGTTCTCGACACGGTCTCGCTCTACTCCTTCAATGGTGACAGTGGTGATACTGCTGACAGTGGTGATCGTGCTGACGACGCAGACGAGGGAGACAAAGCCAACGGCTTCAACTGCGCCACCAGCTTGTCCCAGCTGAAGTTCGCTTGTGACGTGTCGCGTGCGGCGCGTCCGATCCCCGCCAGCTGGTCCAGCGAAGGCAGCGCCTCGCATCGATTGATGTCGACGATGTTCTCGAGATGGGTCAATTGGGGCGGCGAATGCTTATCGAGATTCGTGAGGATCGCACACCCACACTCCATCGCCGCGTGCACCGTCGTGTTGTTGGCACGCAGACCGCGCTCGAAGAAGGCTGCCAGCAGGGTCGCATTCAGTAGGTGATTGTAGACCGCCGTGTCCGACAGGTACCCGAGAAAATACACGTGGCGGCCGAAGATCTCCTGCAGCTCCTCGAACGTCACGACGAACGAACCATCGAAGCTCGTGTTCTCGTGCAATGCCGTCGACACGTACACGGAGTAGCTCTCGCCGGTGGACTCCAGAAGATCGTGCAACTGGCGATACAGGGGCACCCGGATCTTGTGCGCCATACCGAACGTGAACACCGAGATCGTGCTCGGCTGGAACTCGTGCGCGTTCAGAATCGTGCCAGGGCACCACAGCTCGACGATATCCGGGCGTTGAGCGCGAAGATTCTCGTACAGCTCGCTGTTTCCGCAGTAGACCTTGTCGGCCGTCGTCAGGAGGCGTTTCTCGCACGGCGTACCGTCGTACGCGTGGAAGAAAACCTCGAACGCTCCCGGATGCGACCGAACCCAGTCGTCCAGCTGTCGAACGTCGGGCCCAGAGAACTCAGACAGCTTGAGCGACAGCAGCGGCCGCGTGTACTTCGTGTGCTCCAGGCCGAGAATGCTGACGATCGGAGCATCCACGCGCTGGCCCAGGATCGTGTTGAATTTCGCGATCCCGCACGTCCACGGATTGAGGTGATAGCCGGCGATGCAGTCAATCATGGCGCAAAGAGTCTTATTCTAGCCCATCAGGATCCGGATGTCCCGCCAGGGGGGACAGCCCGGGGCCCGGAGCCCGGGGCCCGCACCTCGAGCCCGGAACCCAGCGACCGTCGTCTGGCGCCAGCCTATTGCTCTGGTTGCTCGAAATACTTGAGAAAGTCGGAGTCCTTGCCGAGCACAAGGTTCCACTGCCCGTCCATGGTGCGTTCGTAGGCCTCCAGGCTCTTCATGAAGGCGAAGAACTGAGGGTCGCGGGCGTACGCAGCAGCGTAGACCCGGGTGGCCTCGGCGTCTGCGACGCCACGCGTCTCCTCGGCGACTCGGTAGGCTTCCGACTGGATGCGCCTGAGCTCGAGCTCGCGTTCACCGTTGATGCGCGCCGACTCGCCCTCGCCTTCCGATCGATAGAGCTCCGCGACCCGCCGCCGCTCGGCAATCATGCGGTCGAACACGGCCTTCTGTACCTCGGGCACGTAGTTGATCCGCTTGAACCGCACGTCCAGGAGCTCGACTCCGAGGTCGGCCATCCGCACGGCCGCACGCTCCAACACCTCGCTCGCGAGCGCCCGCCGACCGAGTTCGACGGGTGTCAGGGTGACGGCCTCCTGCTCGGACAGCTCCGCGAACCCCTGCGGCTCCCGATTGGAGGTGCGTACCAGCTCGACCAGGTCGTAGCGCGAGATCGCGTTACGGGTTTCGCCGTCGATGATCTCGTCGATGCGCGGGATCGCGCCGCGCTCGTCACGTACGCGCTGAAAGAACCTCAGGGGATCGTTGATCTGCCACTTGGCGAACGTGTCGACGCGCACGAAGATCTTGTCGCGCGTCGGCAATCGGCTCGGCTGTCCGTCGAACTCGAGGAGGCGTTTCTCGAAGTAGTGCGCATTCTGGAGCAACGGAATCTTGTAGTGCAGGCCTGGAGAGGTCACTGGACCCGCAACCGGCTCACCGAACTGCGTGATGATCACCTGGTTCGTCTCTTCGACGTCGTACACCGTATCCCAGACTACGAACAGGCCGAACACCAACAGCATCACTCGCGGAAAAGTCAGTCGCCCGTTCATCGGACACCTCCAGGGTTCGACCGCACGCCGCGCAGCAGGTTGCGAGCCACCTCGGGACCAAAGACGGGAATCACTCCGTTCGACTCCTCTTCCATATAGAACTTCCTGCCCACGCGCGGCAGCACCTTGGTCATCGTCTCCAGATACATCCGCTGCCGAGTGACAGCCGGCGCGAGACGATAGGCCTCGTAGAGCGACATGAACCTCGTGGCATCACCCTCCGAGTGATTGACGCGCTCGACGGCGTATCCCTCCGCCTGGAGGAGCGCCTGAGACGCCTGGCCGATGGCTCTCGGGATCACCTTGTTGTACTCAGCCTGAGCCTCGCTGATGCGGCGGTCGCGCTGTTGCTGCGCTTGGGTCACCTCGTCCCATGCGGGCTTGACGGGATCGGGCGGGCTCGCGTCCTGGAGCACGATTTGCTCGACGGTGATCCCCATTTGATACTCGTCCGCCACTCGTTGCAGCTCCGCCTCGGAGGTGCTCTCGATGTCGCTCCTCCCTACGGTCAGCACTTCGGTCACGGTGCGGTCACCGACGACCTCTCGGACGACGGCCTCGCACAGGTCGCGAAGCGTCGCCTCCACGTTCCTCACCCGGAACAGGTAGTCGTACGGATCGGCCACCCGGTACTGCACGATCCACTGAACGACCGCCACGTTGAGGTCGCTCGTCATCATGGTCGATTCCTCGACCGCCGGCACGAACACTTCGTGGTTTTCTGGCGACCGTCGGAAGCCGAACTCCTGCCGCAATTGCCGCTGCGCCGGGATTTTTCTGACGTGCTCGCTGAACGGCAGCTTCATGCGCAACCCGGGCTCGGTGGTTCGCACGTACCGACCAAACCGAGTGACCACACCCAGCTGTTCTGGCTGAATCTCGTAGAACGTGCTGTACAGAGCGGCGAGCACCAGCAAGCCGATGGCTCCCCGTGCGAGATTCTTCCCGTGCAACGGCGGCAGCCGCAAGCGGCTGATGTCAATGATCTTTTCCTTCATGGGCTTTCCTTCGCTTCAATATCAATCAACGGAGTTCCGAGGAGCAGCTTCGGTCGAGAGGATCAAGCCGCCGCGCTACACGATTCACCCAAGAATCATTCCGACGCTCTCGAGCTCGCGCGTATGCAACGTCGTCAGTGGCGCATCGAGGAGTCGACCAAGCCGTCGAGAGACGTCGAGGTGCGCAGGCACGAGCTGGTCCTCGTGCGAGTAGAGTGCGATCGATGGCACCCCGTAGAACGGCCCCAGGTACGCTAGCCCTCCATAGGTCCCGACGAAGGCGCGCGCACGGCTGATGACAGCGGATTGCACCGAGAGATTGCTGCTCGGGGTCATCGCGTCGTCGATCGTATGGACGCCCTCGCCGACGCCTGGGTCGAAATCATCATGATCGTCCAAACGTAGTCCGGTGTTCAGGAGAACGACGGGGAGCTGCTTCGCCAGGGTTCGGATGATCCGCCGTACGACCTGTCGGTTCTCGGTCGTGTCGGGGAACGACGGTCGAAAGTAGAACCGCACCGCGACGTACTCCTGAGGAAGCCGTTCGAATACATCCGCGGTTTCGATCGGCGGTAACCGTCGGTAGACCGTGTTCTTGACAAGAACGCTCGCGGAGCTCTTCTCGTACCAGTAGAAACGCAGCAGCCGGTACATCACCGACGGGTGCAACAGCTTGCTCTTCTCGAATCCCAGGCGCTTCCGCACGCCTCGGACGATGTGCTTGTCGAAATCGCTCACCGCCATCTGTTTCTGGCGACCGGCATCCGCCCACCGTGCCTCGTTGCGTCCACGAAACTCGCTCAGGGACATCAAGTCGAAGATGTCGACCTGTCGTTCGGCGAGGTCCCGGTACCACACCCCAGCACCGCCACGAGTCACGGCAACGAGACGCTCGGCCGGCAGGGAGAACTCCGAGGCCGCCCAGTTGAGGAACGGGATCCAGTACAGGACCTCGAACCCGACTTCCGACAGCCACGGTCCGACGATGATCGGATGTCTACTCTTGGCGACCGCCTCGAGCTCGCTGCGCATCAGGCTCACGGTTCGCGCAACTGGAATCTCGTCAATCTCCTGACGCAACAGCCACGGAATGACCCAACTCTGCATCAGCGGTAGCGCCCGGATGCCCTTCAGCGCCATCACACCGGGCCGACGAACCATGTCGAAGCCAGTTTCCCGCACGCGACGCCGGTACGAGTTCACGCGCCGGCCCCCTTCCCTTCCAACCGCTGCAACGACATCGTCGGATCACCGACAGCGACACCGAGGGCGTTCTGCACCAGGCTCCAATCCGCCACATTCATGGAGAGAAACGAACCGAATCCTTGCTTGGCAAAGCCTCGCCGCGCGACTTCGAGATGTCGTCCCGACAGCGCCTCAGGGACGGAAGAGAAGGCCAGCGAGTCCACACCGAGGTACGGCGGCAGATGAGACAACCCTCCGTAGTTACCGGCAAAGAAGCTCGCCTTCCCGAGAATCTTCGTCTGGACGTCCAGGTTGTTGCGTGGCGCCACCAGGTGATCGATCGTGTGGAGGCGAGCCATCGTGTCCGACGCGAAGTCGGCCCCCCCCTCGCGGGAAAGGCCCGTGTTGAGCAGTACGACGTCCGTCATCTCGGCGAGATCCCGAACGAGCGTGCGCGCAAAAACACGATTTGGCTCGGTATCCGGAAAGGCGTCGTTGAACGTGAACTTGACGGCGGCGTACGTGTCGGGAAGCGCCCACTCACTCGGGCACGGATCCACGGCGGCGCACGGCAGGTAGTTGGTGAACGACGCCACGAGATCCGACGACAGCTGATTGAGCCAGAACGGCGCGAACAGCCTGCACATCTGCGTGGGATGGAGATGACTCGCCCGGCGCGTGCCGATCGATACGTTGACGAGTCGGAGAATCTCCCGGTCGAACTCCCCCATCGCGCGACGCTTTTCTGGGCGAGTCGAGCGTACGCTCGCGGCCTTAGGCTCGAATTGATCCGGAGTGAAGAAGTCCAGCAGATCGATGTAGCCCGTGCTGACCCCTGCGTACCAGGAAGCCGTTCCGCCCCGGGACAACGCAACGATCTGCTTCGACGCAAACTCATGTTGTGTTCTGACCCACTGGAGGAACGGAATCCAATACAACAACTCCAGCAGCACGTCGCCCATCCAAGGTCCGATCACAATCGGGAGGTCGGTCTCGGATAGTTTTTGCACGTACCGGGGCACTGCGCCCATTTCTGCCGTAGGCCGGTTCGACTCGAGGCCATAGGGCAGGATCCGAGGCAACACGAAGTCCTTTCCGAAGTCCTTGACCGGCCGCCAGCGCAGGAGAAGATCGATCGGCGCGAGTACCACTTGCTGGAGCATGCCCTTGAGAGACAGCGGCCTCAGCGCCCGCTCTCGTTTTCGGCTGACACGTTTGTATTCGCGCGCCAGCCGAAGCGCCCATGCCACCGGGTACAGGACGGCCCGCAGCGGCATGAGCCATGCCGGGGTGCGCTCGGGCCTCGGTCGCGGGAGCTGCCCGACCTCCTCGATCGCATCAGCCAGGCTCACGGAGGAGGGCCGGTCGAGTCCGTGCGGCCGAACGAACGCCTCGACGAACGCTCGCAACTGCGATGCACGTGCCGACGGGTCTCGAAGTGCACCGGCGAGCTGCCGCCGGTGCTCATCGAAATCGGCCGCGATTCCCAGGAGGCCTCCGCCTGCGGTTTGCAGGTGATGAAAATGGAGCGTGCCGTCCTGCGTGCCCTCGAACCCGGGCAGGCGCACGGTGTACACGGCCCGCCCGACGATGCTGGCCTCGATGAGCGCGCTCGTATTGACGCCGACCGCGGCAACGCCGTGATGGAGGGAGTCGAAGTAGTCGTTCTTCGACTGGGAGTCCACCGGGTTCGATCCACCTCGCGGCCAGATCTCGACGTTTCTGAAGCCCGAGAGATCGATACGCTCCCACGGCTGTCGGTTCTCAGGGTGCGGCCGCACGAGGATGCCAACCTGGGACAGCTCCGGGTCGGTCGACGCCCGAATCTCTCCGATCCAGCGTTGGATGAACTCCGCCTCGTTGGGTGCGATGAACGGTGACGAGCACAGGTAGACGAGGAAGGGCCGCGTCGGTGTCAGCCCAACCTCCCCGCAGAACACGTCTCGCGACCGGCTCGGCTGGCGCTCGAACCATTGGTCGTAGCTGGGGGCGCCCGTCACGACAACTGCTGAGTCCTGGACACCGTGCATGGTCACGGCCTCCGTCTTCTGCATGTCGTTCCAGACGAACACGCGGTCCGGCAGCAGCCGGATCAGGCCCTTGTTCGTCAGGTTGTCCCAGCTGTGCACGGCCAGCGCCGTCGGGATGCCGAGCGCCTTCGCGCCCTTGACCACATCGACCTGATCGGATCCGAAGTCAACGAGGGGTGACACGATGACGGCATCCGGCTTCTCGGCCGCGATCTGGACCTCGACCGAGCGATCCGCCGGAATCGCACGCTCTATCAGCGCGAGGACCCCGCGGAGAAGACGATGCCCCGTCGGGCCATTGATGAGAGGGAGGCGGCACAACGCCGCGAACCCAGGCGGCGTCTTCACGACCGCCCGCGCCTTCAGCGCAGGCGTGTTCGCGTACTCCGGCAAGAGGTAGCGGAGATAGTCGGTGCAGGACCGACCGGAGCGTGCGAGCCGAATCCAGAAACGCCAGACCGACTTATCAGCCGCCTCTCCCGCCGTGATGGTCGGACGATCCCTCGTCACCTCCCACAGCAGCCGGCCGTCTCCCAGACGGTCCTGCATCGCAAAGAGAAGGTGCACGTGATGCCCTCGCTCGGCGAGCAATCGGAGCGTCGAGGCGAAGTTCCGCACCGTGCCGGGGTGCCGCAACGCAAACAGGATACGCATCTACTGAACTAGCTAGGCCGGCTCGTCTCCGGACGGATTCGACGGCAAGACCGACGGCTCGCCTTCGCCCTCGGCATCGACCATGACGAGGGGTAGGCTGAACTTCGCGAGCTTCTTGAAGACGTCCTTGCCGAGCCTCTTGGGTCCCCGAAAGATGCGGGGCGCTTCGAAACCGGTCACCTCGGGTGCGAGGTCGTTTCGCAGAAAGAATGCGTTCACACGCTCCGTCGCGACGAGGCGATAGCCCTTGCGCTTCGCCAAGTGCACCAACGCGCACAGGGACGCGCCGCGGTACGCTCGGGTCTTGGCCTCACCGAGACCGAATCCGGGATCGTACGGCACCGTGACGGATGCACGGGCGCCGAACAGGTAGTTGTACTCGACTACGACGACGCGCGGCGAGCAGACGTCGAGGGCTTTCCACACCCAGTAGTCGTTGCCATCGATATCGATGCTCAGGAAATCCAGATCGCCGGTGAATCCGAGCCTCTCGAGCGTGCCATTGATGGACTCAGCGGTGACCTTGTCCTGCAGCGCCTGTACCGAGTGCCCCGCGTACCTGATGCGAATCGTCTCGATCGCGCCGTCCCGGGCATCGACCATCAGGCCGCTCCAGCCACACTCGCCAGCGAGGAATCCCGAGTTGCCGCCGTTGAAGCCGCAGCCGATCTCGACGAACCGCCGATCGGTCATGCCGACGATCTTGAACAGTGCCACGATCAAGCCGTCCTCGGCGTTCTGCGACCTGACGCCGAATCGCTGGCTCATCAGATCGAACGGCTGCGGCAGATCGAAGTCCTCGAGGTACAGCTTGCGGACAATGGCCGGAAGAAGCCGGAGTGCTCGCTCGGCGAGACGCAGCCGATCCTCCATCGAGTCGAGCCGACCGGCGATCGTGGCAACGGACGCGGATATCTGCTCGAGCAGCTCGCGTTCAGCCGATCGTTCTCGGGAGTCTCCAGAGCCGAGCCTGCGGAGCATTGCCTTCAACGTTCGCTGCGCGCTCATGTCGTCGCGCCCTCCGCCGATCGTTCGAGTACAGAGCCGCGGAGTGCCAGCTCGACGAGGTCGAGCGCCTGCACGTCCAGGACCACGAACGATCCGCGCTTGATCGTCGAGAACATGCGGTGCGCCAGCTCGAGATGCTGCACCATGAAACCATCCGGATTCGAGTAGAACGCGAGCGAGTCGACACCGTAGAACGGCGCCACGTACGACAGGCCGCCGTAGTTGCCGAGGAAGGCCCGGGCTCGGGAGATCACCTTGGTCTGCAGCTCGAGATTCGTTCGCGGCGTGATCCGGTCATCGACTCTGTGCACCCGCGACGCGGCCTCCGGCTCGAGGTCCCAGTGGTCGTCCAGATGCAACCCGGGGTTCAGCAGCACGACGTCGCTCGTCTCCGTGAGCCGGGAGATGAGTCTGGCAACGAAGGCTCGGTTCTCCTCGGTCTCGGGAAACGCGTCGTTGAAGTAGAACCGCATCGCGAAGTAGTCGCGCGGCAGCCGACTCTCCAGGTCGGATGCGTCGATCGCCTGCAGCCGCCGGTAGGTGGTGAACGCGTCGATGAGGTTCATCGACGCCTGGCTCTTCCAGTACGGATAGAAGAGCCTGTACATGTACATGGGATGCAGCACTTCGGCATCTCGAGCGTCAGCCGAAATCTTGACCTTCCTCAGGATCTCCTCGTCGAACGGCGACAAGGCGCGCTGCTTCTGCTTGCTCTCCTCCATCCTCGACTCGTTCTTCTCCCGATACTCCTCCGGCGAGTAGAAGTCGAACAGGTCGACGTAGCGCCCTCCGATCTCGCTGTACCACGGCTCGACGCCACCGCGCGACACGATGATGAGCCGCTCCGGGTCGAAGTGGCGATAGCTCGTGGCCCACTGAAGGAACGGGATCCAGTACAGGATTTCGAAGCCGACTTCGCTCAACCAGGGCCCGATGATGATCGGCTTGCCGCTGTGGTGGAGCCGATCGATGATGCGTGGCACGGCGAGCATCTCCTCCGTCGCGTTCGTGGGCTCCGACATCCGAGGCATGACGCGCGGGACGACGTACCGCTTGATGAACCCCTTCATAGTCCGGAAGCTGAGGATCCAGCCGAGCAGCACGAGCAGAGGCTTGACGACCATGCCTTCGACCGTGAGCGCCTTCAGTCGACGCTTGCGGTTCTTGCCGAAGAACAGCCGCGCCAGCTTCACGAGAATCGCGATCGGCCAGAGGGCCCATTTCACGATGACCAGCGCGGGCGACGGTTGGCTGGCAGGATTTCCGCGCCGTCCGAGCGCCTCGATGCCGTCAGCCAGACGCCGCGTCGCCGGCTCGTCGAGTCCGAACGGTCGCACGAACGCCTGCACGAACGCCCGGCGCCGCTGCCGCTCGTCCTCGTCCTGGTCGAACGCCCCTGCCAGCTGCGCCACGTGCTCGTCGAGCGTGTGTGCGTGACGCACGAGGCCGCCACCCTCTTCGAGCAAATACTTGAAGTGCAGCGTCCCTTCCTGGGTGCCAACGTGGCTCTCGTCGCCGACCGTGAAAACGGGCCGCTCCTGAATGCCGGCTTCGATCTGAGCGGTCGTGTTGATGCCGACGGCCGCCACGCTGTAGTGAATGGAGTCGAAGAAATCGTCCTTCGACTGGGCGTCCACCGGGTTGGCGCCGCCGCGCGGCCAGACCGAGACGTTCGGAAAATCCGAGAGGTCGAACCGCTGCCAGGTTGGCTGATTCTGCGGGTGCGGCCGGATCAGCACGGCCGCCTCCCGGACTCGGGCATCCGGTGCCGCCCGAAGCGCACGCAGCCAGTCCGTCACGAAGCTCGATTCCTCCGGTGCGATGAATGCCGACGAGCCGAGATACAGAATGTACGGCCGCTCGACGGGCAGTCCGGTCTTCGCACTGAACTGATCCCGCGTCGTGCTCGGTTGCCGATCGAACCACTGATCGAACACGGGCGCACCGGTCACGACGACCGCGTCCGCGGGCGCGCCATGCATCTCGACCGCCTCGCGCTTCTGCGCCTCGTTCCAGACGAACACCCGGTCCGGGATCAGCCGGATGAGGCCCTTGTTCGTGAGGTTGTCCCAGCTGTGAACGCACAGTCCAGTCGGGATGCCGAGTGCCTGCGCGCTCTTGACGACATCGGTCTGGTCCGAGCCGATGTCCACGAGCGGCGTGACGAGAACCACATCTGGATTCTGCGCGCGCACCATGTCGGTCACCCACGATTCGGGCGGCACGGCACGCTCGGCGACCAGCAGCGCTCGCCCCAGCCATCGTCGACCCACACGAGTGTTGACCAGCGGCAGACGGCTGATGCCCGCGACGATGCGAGGCACACGCCAGCGGGCGCGCTCACGAAGCTTGTCCGCGTCGGCGTAGTCCGGCCCCAGGTAGCGGAGGTAGTCCATCCAGCAGCGGAGCGCTCGCACGAAGCTGAGCCAGAACCCGCTCGGGCGCTTCTTCGGCAGCTCGACATAGGTAATGCTCGGGTGTGCATCCAGAATGTCCCATAGGACCCGGCTGTCGGCGTACCGATCCGGGACCATGAACGACAGGTGCAGATCGTGGCCACGCTCGGCCAGCGCCCTGATGGTCGAGCCGAAGTGCCGGAGCGCCCCAGCGTGGCGCATCGAGAAGAAAATCTTCATCGGAGGCTCAGAGCGCGACCGGCTGCTTCTCCATCACGAGGACACGTCCCTTGTTCAACCAGTCCATCCTTGCCTCGAGGTCTTGCCGAGACCGGCAGCCCTCGAGCACGAACAGGAGCCGCAGGAGGTCCTTGTTGAGAAGCGTGATGTGGGTCGGGTCGACGTCGAACTGCGTCGTGAAATCCACGAGGCTCGCCGGCTCGGGATGAAAGCGCGTCGTGCAGTACACGAAGCGCTTCGTCATCCGAACCATGTTCTCGACCGCCTTCTTCACCTGGAACACGGTGAGGTGCTCGAGCACCTCCCGGCAGATCACGAGGTCGTAGGTCGAATCTGACTTGATCGGCTCGAAGATATTCCCGATGGCGATCCGGTCCCTGACCTCAGGCGTCGCGAGCTGCTTGCTGCTGGCGGCGAAATCGACCCCCTCGACGTCGACCCCGAGCTCCCAGAGCAAGTGCATCAGTGCACCCGGTCCGCACCCGAGGTCCAGAACCGTCGACGGTTCGAACACCTCCTTGATGAGCGACGGGTTGTTCGCCTCGATCTTCCGACGCGTCTCGATCGAGTAGTTGTTCCCCTCGGCCCGCCAATCGCCGGTGAAGTACTCCGCGTCATAGTGATCGGGCGCGGTGGGCTCCTGGGCGAAGATGGCCGTCTCGAATTCGTCGATCGTCATACTGGTCTCATCCTCCTGCGACGTAGCGCGAAGGCTTGATCCTCCCGAGCGAAGACGAGGGACAGCCGAGCGGATCTCGAAGCAGCGTGACGCTGGCGCTTGGCTGAAGCCGGCGCGCTACGAAATTCCTAAACTACCCGCGACTTGAACCGCTCCAGGAGCCGGCTCGAGGAATCACGAACCGTGTCGAGATACACGATGTCGGTACCCACCGTGCGGCAGATCTCGATCTGCCGGGCCGGCAAGCGACCATCCCAGTCCTTGCCCTTCACGTAGTACCTCGGCCTGAGCTGCTCGAGCACGGTCTCGGTATCGAACATATTGATGTGCGTGAACGAGATGTACCGGATCGCGTCCACGATGGCGATGCGCTGTTCGTCCGGCAGCAGCGGCGGGTGTTTTGTCATGACGTACGCGTCGGACGCCACATTGCACAGCAGTGGCACGCCCAGCTCGGCGGCCGCACGGAAGTACTCGATGTGGCCGACGTGCAGCGGGTCGAACGCCCCGTCCACCATCGCCACCTGACCGCGATGCGCGGTCAGTTCCTCGAACGTCAACCTCACGGGCGGATCACCCTGACCGCTCGAGCCACTCGGTACCTCACTCGACGCGCCGCACGACGCAGCCCGATCGCGCTGTTTCGGCGCGCGACGCGGTACACCTTGCGTACTCGCTTCGCCAACTGCTTCGACCCAGCGATCGCCTGCCGACGCTTGCCCCGGAGCGTGGGAACCCACCCCAGGATCCAAAGCCGCACCGCCCGGATCGATTGCACGACGTGCAGCACTCCCGCGAACACCAGATACCAGACGCCGATCGCCGCGCCGGCTGGCCGTGACACGACCGGTCTCGCGGTGCCGCGGAACCCGATGTTCCAGCCAAGTGCGCATCCGTGACTGATCCACCAGGGCACGTAGGCGTAGGCGGGCTTTCCATCAGGGAAGAACGACCGCCGCTGGCGTGACAGGCTGAAGATGCGCCCATACCATCGCCGGAACCAGAGAATCTCCGGCACCTGCTGGAACTGTCCCTGCAGGCAGAGCTCGGCGAGCAGCATCCGATCGGGAACCAGGATTCGACGGAACACTCCGGCTGTCCTCATGGCGCCCACACGGAACAGCCCGTACACCATGTTGCCCGCCGACATGTCCCACGAGGCGCGCCGAAGTCGACGGAACGGGCGTGGATCGCCGAACGTGTCGAAGCGCCACGGCTTCCTGGCCACGAGTCCATCCACGAGGATCTTCGTGCTCATCGGGTAGGCCAGGACGACATCGTCGTTCGCCTCCAGGGCCTCGACGAGGCGCTTGACCCAGTGGGGATGCCACACGTCGTGGTCGCTGGCCCAGGCAAAGAACTTCGCGTCGGGAAAGCGGTCGGTTGCCTCGAAGAACGCGCGTCGCCAGTTGTCGATCATACCGAGGCGGCGCTCGTTCCGAACGCAGGTCAGACGAGGATCACGCTGCTCGTACTTCTGTAACTCGGCGTACGTACCATCGTCCGAGCAGTCGTCCACGACGACCACGCCGAAGTCGGAGTAGCTCTGGCTGAGAATCGACTCGATGGCCTCTCGCACATCACCCACATGGTTGTAGCTCGGAATCCCGATGACGACGGTCACGCCGTTCATGCGGGCTCCACTCGGCGCCAGCCCAGCGTGTGGCGATAGTCGTTCTTGGCGGGAGGATCGTCCAGCATTCGCTGGTAGCCCATCGGCATGGGCGACACATCGTGGGGCCAGTACCGCCGGCCGATGATCTCCGACACGCTGTCGATCTCTGTGTTGTAGGCAGATCGCTCGCGGTTCAGGCTATAGAGGAACGGCGTCTTCAAGTCGAACGCTCGCTGCACGTAGGCACCGACCTGCGCTGCCGTCATCTCCTGGAACGAGACCATGTTGACCGCCAGATCGACGCGCGGCGGGGCCAACTCCTCGAGCCAGTAGTTCGGCACGAACACGAAATCGACGGTTTGCCAATCATCGAAGAGTCGATCCGACGCTGTGTCACCGAAGAAGCGCACCGTGCAGCCCGGAAACAGCGTCATGAGATAGGTGGCAGAGTAGAGAAACAGCTCCGGAAAGTCTGAGATGACGTACGTGACGTTGGGACAGACCGTCTTGAGTTGATACGCGAACCCACCCCACCCACCGCCGATCTCCCAGACGATGCGGCGCTCACTCGATTTCCGCAACTCATCGAGCACCGCCGCTTCTTGCAGCGCGACGAGCGACTCGTAGAACTTCAGCGTGTCGATGTTGAACAGGTGCCCGTCGGCCTCGAAGCCGAAGCCTCCAAGGTCAGGTGCCTCCCAGACCAACAGCTCGTCACCGCCCCGCTTGCGTACGGCCTGGAGCTTCTCGGTGAACCTCCGCATGGCCACGTCCCGATTGGTACGATACTCGTAGCCCCGCACACCCGTGACGTGGTACGTGTGATGGCGAAGCCTGTCGATGACGAACGGCGAGGCGTCGAGCATGTACTCGAAGTTGATGAGCTCTTCACGCCAGTACGCACTCGGGACGTGGCTGTCCGAGCCCTGTTGCCCGAGCTCGTTCATGCGCAGGACGGCTTCGCGTGCGCGCAAGTAGTTGGCCCAGCCGGGCGACGCCTCGAGGCGTTGTCGGGCCTCGTCGAGCGTGTCACGCGTCCAGGGAGCGGTCACTGTGGCACACCTCCCGGCAATCGCATCACGCGCCGTGCCCGACCGATCCAGCGATTCACGGCCTTTCGCCATCGATGGCGATCCCTGGCCAATGCAACGAAGGCAAAGCCGAACATCACGGGTCGATACAGCAGCACCGCCATCCCAGAGGCCTCGCTCACGACCGGAGACTCAGAAAGCCGCTCGATGGCGTCGGCGACCTTCGGCGTGGCAGGAACGTCCAGCCCGTGTGGCCGAATGAACGTTCGCACGAACGTCTGGAGCCGCGCCTGTGAGTCGGCCGGATGGTCGAGCACCTCGCCGACCTGTCGTAGGTGTTCAGCCAGAGACGAAGCGACGCTGACGTGTCCGCCGTTCTCCGGCTGCAGGTAGCGGAAGTGCAGCGTGCCACCCTGGGTGCCGCTGAACTCTCTGGCGAGAATCGTGAAGACCGGCCGCCCGACCACTCCGGCTTCGATCATCGCGCTCGTGTTCACCCCGGCGACCAGAGCGCTGTAGTGCATGGAGTCGAAGTAACCGGATCGATCGCCCTCGTTGACCGGGTTCGCGCCGTCCCTCGGCCATACGGCCACGCTCGAAAACTCCGAGACGTCGACCTCCTTCCAGTGCGACGCGTTGAAGGGATGCGGCCGCACCAGGATTGGCATATCCCGTACGCGCGGATCCTGGCTGCCCCGCAGCGCGCGGATCCACCCGAGCACGAACTGAACCTCCTCGTCTCCGGTGGAGATCGAGGCGGTCGACCCGGCGAACAACGCGAACGGCCCAGCATCCTCGGGAAGACCGACCTGTCGGTTGAACGCGTGTCGGTCAAGGCTGGGTTCCCGGCCGAACCACCGATCCCACGGCTGGGCCCCGGTCACCACGATCCGCGACGGATCGGCGGCGTGATATCGGATCGCCTCGTCTCGCTGGCGATCGTTCCACAGAATGACCCCGTCCGTCTGGATGCGAAGCAGGCCTTTGGTCGTCAGGTGGTCCCAGCTCCCAATGCAGGCGGCTGTGCGCATCCCGAGCTGCGTCGCGGCCTTCACCAGATCGACCTGTGTCGACCCGTCGGTCACGAGTGGCGTCACGAGCAGCACGTCAGCTCCGATGCTCCCCACGAACCCCTCGAGCTTTCGCGAGCTCGGAATCGCGTGTTCACACGCGCGCAACACGGACAGCACGCGGTCGAGCCGCGGCGGTGCCATGCTCTGAACGCGTGACAGGCTCTTCAGAAAGCCAGGCAGCGCCTTCTCCATCCGGGTTCGAAGGTACGTCGCACCCTCATAGTCGGGATGCCAGTAACGGATGTAGTCGATTGTGCTGCGCAGACCCCGAGCCACCGGCCACCAAAAGTCGTTCCGCCGAGGAACCTGCCCGATCGACGAGACACCGGCCGGCATCCCCTCGAGCGCTTCCAGACCCTCGGGCTGCTTGTGCGGACTGTCGAAGCCGACGACCACCTCGTGCCCGCGCTCCGCGAGCTCCCGAACAGTCGAGTCGTAGTACCTCAGGTAACCCGGGTACTGCATGACGAAAAAGATCTTCATCGGCAGCCGAGCGGATCTCGAACCAGCGTGATCCCGACGCTTGGCTAAAACCGGCGCGCTACGTCCGTCCACGCTTCTAACCATCTCCTGAGCCCGCCGCCTCTTCGACGAGGTCGGCGAAAATTGGCGCCACCGGGCGGCTGAGTCCGCCGGGTCGAACGAAACGCTCGATGAACGCATCGATGTGATCGAGGTTCTGGTCTTCTCGCACCGCGGAGGCCAGTTGCGTGAAGTGCTCCTCGAGCGACTCTGCCATCTCGACGAACCCGCCGTTCGACCGGAGCAGGTAGGAGAAGTGGGGCGCCTGACGCTGTCCGCCATCGAACTCCGGAACCGCAAGCGTGAAGACCGGTCGCCGGAGAATTCCCGCCTCGATCTCGGCGCTCGTGTTCAAGCCCACCGCTGCGCGGCAATGGTACAGCGTCTCGTACAGCGCCTGGTCATCGTCGACACCTGGCAACGGTTTACGGTCCAGATAGACCCCGTTCCTCTGCTGTCCCGGCCAGTCACGCCAGAGCGCGACGCGCCGAGGATGTGGCCGCACGACGACGTTGGCGTCCGCCAGGGCTGGATTCGCACGCACGCCGTCCAGCCAGGTGTTGATGAACGCCTGCTCCTCTCCCGCCACGAACTCGGATGAGCACAGATAGACGACCGTGGGCTGGCTCGTCGCGAGGTCGCGTGCCGCGCAGTACTCCTCGTAGGAAAGCGAGGGCCGTCGCGTGAAGAAGCCGTCGAAGCGGGGAGCCCCCACCGCCGTGACGCGGTCTTCAGGAACGGCGTGGAGGTCGACGGCTTCGCGTTTCTGGACTTCGTTCCACACGATCACCGCGTCCGGCAGCTCGTGGATCAGCCCCTTGGTCGTCAGGTTGTCCCAGCTGAACACGGGGAAGATCGCTGGGATACCCAGCGCCCTGGCGCTCTTGAGATAGTCGACCTGCCGTGAGCCGAAACTCACCAGTGGCGTGACGAGCAACGCGTCGGGCCGATCCTGGCTCAGGAACTCGGTGATCGCCGCGGACGGCGGCATCGCCGTCTCCGCGAGCTGAAGCACGCGCCTCAGGCCGCGAACGATCTCCTTGGAGGCCCCACCCTTCATGATCATGCGGACGGCGTTCTCATCGACGTGCCTCGTGTCACATTCTCCGCACCTCAATGAGAAGTGCGTCCGGGCATCGTCGGTCGCCGTCTGCACGAGCTTTCGAAGGGCTCGAGCGCGCAGTTTCACGGCGCCCTTGAAGTCTCGGTCGAGGTAGCGGAGGTAGTCGAGCGTCGTTCGCAGCAAGCGTGCGGACTCCTCCCAGTCGTCCCCGCGCACGACTGGCGCATCGACTAGCTCGACACCCTCGACGTCTCTGAGGCCAGGAGGCAAGCCGGCCTTGCGACCATGCTCGGACGCCGCGATCCGCACCCGATGGCCACGCGCGACGAGTTCGAGAATCGCCTCCACGAAGTGGCGCAGGAGCGTCGTCTTGGTGACCGCGAACGTGATGTTCATGGCGTGTCCTGAAGCCGAATCTCCGTCCAGTCGAGGTCAGGGGCAATCAGGCCTGCCGGGCCCTTCTTGGCGGGATCCTTCCCGCGCTTGATGACATTCTTCTTCCCTTGCGACTCGCCGTAGACCATGAGCTTCAGCGCGGCTGGCATCTGGAGCGAGTGCTGCTCACCTTGCCCACGGATGAGGAGCACGTTCGTGCTGATGGCGTACATCGTCTCGGCCAGGAGCCCCCCTGGCACGCGAAGAAGCGTCTCGTAGAGGCCGTCGGCTTTGACCCACGTCAGATCGGACTGGGTGGAACGCAGCACGTGCAGACCGCGGCTGTAGAGGTCGATACTGCACCGCACCCTCACCTTCACGGTTCCAATACGGAACCGGATCCGCACGAGGAAGTCCTCCTGTCGAGACACGGCACCTATTTCACGATGGTCCGACGTCACGAGCCGAACGTCCGCAATCTCGCCGTAGCGACACGACTGCATCCCGTGGCCGCCGAACGACCGTACCGCCCCCGCGTCCCACGCCGCGTTCTGATAGGCCGTGATCACATCGTCCGGTTCACCGTCTCGCTGTACCTGCCCGTCGGCGAGCCAGATCACCCTGGAGCAGATTCGCGAGATCGCATCCATGTCGTGCGACACGAACAAGACCGTGAGCCCCCGGCGGCCTTCCTCCGCTACACGTTGCAGACAACGGGCCTGAAAGGTTTCGTCACCGACGGCCAGGATCTCGTCCGCCAGGAGAATGGCTGGCCTCATGTTGATCGCCACCGAGAACGCCACCCGTAAGTACTGGCCACTCGAAAAATGCTTGAGGGGTGCGTCGACGAACTCGCGCATCTCGGCAAAGTCGATGATCTCGTCGAAGAGACCATCGACTTCGTGACGCGGGATGCCATAGAGGGCCGCATTCAAGTACACGTTCTCGCGTGCCGACGACTCCGGGTCGAACCCTGCACCGAGCTCGATCAGCGACACCACCCGACCCCGTCCGACGACGCGCCCCGCGGTGGGCGCGGTGACACGAGCCAAGACCTTCAAGAGCGTCGACTTTCCGGCACCATTCGGACCGATGAGACCCAGGATCGTCCCCGGCGGAACGTCGAAGCTCACGTCCTTGAGCGCCCACAGGTCCCGCATGCTCGACGTGTTCGCGTCCCCAAAGCCCATGAGGTCCGCCACCGAGCCGCCTTTCTTCAGCCGCTGCCAGCGGGATTCCCGCGGTTCGCTCTTTGCCGAGCTCTGCGTGCGAGGAATTCGGTAGCGCTTTCCGACTCCCTGAAGACGAAGGATCGGAGGGACCGAGGGCGAAGTCGCGCTCGACATCGTTGTGTTGTCTGGCGTCTCGGACATGAATCAGTTGCTGGACGCTCGGGCGAACAGCCCGTACCACGTCTTCGACGCCCGGTCGTCCCGTGGGTGCTCGTGGCGCGACTTCAATCGAAGTCCCATGGACTCGAGCCGGCGCACGACCTCGTCGCCGACCGCTACGTCGACTTCGATCATGAGCGTCCGAACTGACGGGTCTGCGAGGGTGGAGGCAGCCCCTCGGAGCACCTGCACCTCGGCTCCGTCGACGTCGAGCTTGACGTGCGTCGGCGTGGGAAGCTCGAACTGCTGCACCAGATCGTCCAGCTTCATGCCCAACATCGGTTGGGTGTACCGCCGACCCGCCGGATCGCTGCGACTCCATCGCTCACCCGTGAATGTGTGCCGACTCTGCCCGGGCTCGCGCGAGTGGTACGTGAACGATTGCAGGCTGTTCGAGTCGCTGAGCGGCACCGGAACCGGCACCACGCTGGCCTCGACATGATTCAAGACGATGTTCTCGCACAGCCGCGCATAGTTCGCGTATCCAGGCTCAAATGCGACGACCAGGCCGTCACCATCCAACCGACTGGCGGCAATGAGCGAGAATACTCCGACGTTCGCGCCGATATCGAAGACGATGTCGCCCGGCTGCACCTGCTCATCGAGCCACGCCGTCGTCCACGGCTCCTTCGCGCACACGTGCGCACGCCATCTCCGCTCGGCTCGGGACGTCACGAAGATCTGAACCTTGGCGTGCGGATAGTCGACATCCGCCACGCCACGCTCCCGGTCGACAGTCGAAGCCGGCGGCGGCGCTGGCTCGCGGGTTGCGTCCGATGATTCTCCGCCGCGCAGTTGATCGAGCTCCGCCCTCAGGCTGATCACCTGCTGCTTCCACAGCTTGCTGCGGTTGCGTTCCCGCCGTACACGAGTGCGAACGACCCTGGTCAGGGCAGCAGCATCGGCGATGTTCGCTACGTCGGTGTCGTTGGCCGTGTCGACAATTCGGCCTCCTGCCACCGCGGCACCGAGTCTCTGTCTCAATCTGGAGAACCGCGCTGGAGCGGCCCGTGCCGGCGACACGCTGTCGGTCATCCACTGCTCGATGGCATCGGCAAGGATGGGTGACGCTGGCTGGTCCAGGCCTGCGGGCCGCACGAACGTCTCGATGAACCGTCGGCAACGGTCGGCGTCGAATCCTCCTTTGAGAGCAGACTCGAGCTGGACGACATGCTGGTCGAGATCGGCCGCCACCTCGACATGTCCGCCGTTCTCTGCGAGGAGGTAGTCGAAGTGCATGGAGCCTTGCTGACCCGGAGCGAACGCGGGCGCCAAGACCGTGAGGACAGGTTTCCCGAGAATGCCGGCTTCGAGCTGGGCGCTCGTATTGATCGCGACGACCGCGTCCGCGTGATACACGCAGTCGTAGAGCGCGTGGTCGCCCAGCCTGTCCGTCGCGTACACGCCCACACCTGGCCAGCGGCTGCTCTGCCACGCTCTCCAGAGCGTCTCTGACCGGGGGTGTGGTCGAATCAGGACGTTCGCAGTCCGAGCCGTGGTGCCAGCGGCGTTCCGCAGGTGGTCGACCCAGAGATCGACGAACTCAGTTTCGTTTGGCGACACGAACGGCGACGACCCGAGATAGGTCACGATCGGTCGACTGGCATCGAGGCCAAGGCGAGTACAGAGCGCCTCCCGGGTCTCGGATGGGCCACCCTCGAAGAAGTCGTCGAATCGCGCGGCGCCCGTGACCGACACACGCTCTGGCCCGATCCCGTGCAACTCGACAGCCTCGCGCTTCTGCACGTCATTCCAGACGAACAGCTTGTCCGGCGCTACATGGATGACACCCTTGGTCGACAGATTGTCCCAGCTGAACACGGGGAATCCGACCGGAATCGACAGGTGCTGCGCCGACTTCACCATGTCGACGAGAGGTGAGGCGAACATGATCAGCGGAGTCACGAGCACGGCATCCGGTGCCTCCGACTCGATGAACCGCTCGTAGATCGGAGCGCTCGGCACGAGGTCCTCGAGGGCCTGGAGCGACCGGCGGGCGCGGTCGACTTCGAGCGTCGTGAGCCCAGCGAACGCCGATCCCATGCTCTCGTCGAACGGTCTCGACCCGCCCGACGTGGCCTGCAGGAACCGCTCGAGCGCACGAGCCCGGTAGCTCGTCTGCCGCTCGAACTGCGGCTCGTGGTAGCGCAGATAGTCACGGAAGCTCCGGAGCACGCGGACCGGCTCCCGAAGGCTGGCGTCGCGCTGAAACGGAGCATCCACCACCTCCAGACCCTTCACGCCCTGCAACTCGCTCGGCAGCTCCTGCCCTGTGTCCCCTCGATCGGTGATGGCCAGGATGATGCTATGGCCACGACGGGACAGATCGATCAGTGCTCGGTCGAAATGCCGGAGGAAGCCGAGCGTGTTCAGAGCGAAGAGGATCCGCATCGGACTCGACTGGGCGAGTTCCCCCTAGACATCTTCGAGTGGTAGACGGTGCGAGCGAAAGTATGCGATCACGTCGCCCAGCTCCGCCGCAACGACTCTGTGGCGCAGGTAATAGCGAAAGGCTTTCTGAGCCGTCGTCCCCGGCAAGTCCGCACCGACGTCGTTTCTCACGAACACGGCGTTCGTGCCACTCGGATCGGTCAGCAGCAGGCGGTAGCTCCGACGTTTCGCCAACTTGCAGAAGGCGCCCAGCGACGCGCCGTGGTAATGCCTCAGGTAGCGGTCTAGTGGACGCTCGAACGTCTTGGCGTCCGGGACGGTGACCGCGGCCTCACGTCCGAACACCGAGTTGTACTCGACGACGATTACGCGGGGCCTGTGAACACTCGTGATGGCCTCGAGCACCCAGTAGTCCGTGCTATCGATGTCGACGCCCAGCAGGTCGAACTCGACGGGACACTCGTGCTTCGACAGCAGCTCGAGCACGCCCTGGCTGCCCACCAAGGTGCGAACGGCCGTCACCCGCGACTCTTCGAACTGGCGCTGGATCATTCTGAAGGCTCGGTCGGCCGCGTCGATCATCAAGCCCGACCACCCACACTCGCGCGCCAGGAATCCGGCGTTTCCGCCGTTGCTACCGCACCCGATCTCGACGAACCACCGATTGGTCGGCCCGATTTCCTGGAAGAGGGCATGGAGCAAGCCGTCCTCCTCGTGCTGGGACATGTAGGCGAAGCGGTGGCGGTCCAGCCGTGCCACATGATCGACAGGTGGCTCGGTGATGACTCGCTCCCGCAGCAGCGCCGCCACCTGGCTTTCCAACTTCCTCATCTGGTCACGCATGCCGTTGACCGAGAGCAGCAATCGGTCTAGACGCTCTTCATTCGATTGGGGAGCTTTCTTCGGCATCGTTCCTCCAACGCGTGCGGTCGATGGTCACATCCGATCGACCGACGCCGTCTCGTACCGCGTGAAGTACCACAGGCCGCTGAACGCCGTGAGCCCGATCACGACGAGGGCACTCGCCAATGCCGTCAGGGGCACCTCTCCGAGTCCGAGTAGTGACCACTTGAAGGTCTCGACCAACGGAGCCATCGGATTGAGATAGAGGATCCAGCGATACTCGGGCGGTACCTGCGACATCGGATACAGGACAGGTGTCAGGTAGTGCCAGAACCGCATGAAGTACCGGAGCGTGTACCGCACCTCGCGGAAGCGCGTCTGCCACACGGTCGTCCACAGGCCGATCGAAATGGCGTAGACGATGCTCATCAGCATGACGAAAGGCGCGATCAGCAAGCCGAGGTCGAATCTGAGATACCAGCGCCCTTCGGACACGAGGTAGTAGACGACGGTGACTATGAACACCGACGTGTAGACGAAGGCATCCGAGACCGAGGGCGCCACCGAGGCGATAGGCACGATGAGCCTCGGGAAGTACACCTTCCGAATCAGGCCCTTGTTCTGGTCCAGGCTGCGCGTGACCCACAGGACCGACCGCTCGAACAGCATCCAGACCATCGTTCCGGTCAGGAAGAACAAGAAGTACGGGACGCCATCCGACGGTATGTTGAGGATGCGCCCGAAGACCGCCGTGCTGATCAGGATCGGCATCAGCGGTCGCGCAAACAGCCAGAACCTCCCGAAGGTCGAGCGAGTGGTCATCTTCCGGAGGCTCCGGCCGGCCGTGAACTTCAGGATGCCTCGGTAGTGCGACAACTCGCGCAGCCGGGCGATCAGCCCGCTGCCTGAGGGTTCGATGACCCACCGCTGCGATGCGCTCGTCCCACGATCCGGATCGAGCACCTTGGAGGCTCTCGGGGTCACCCGAAGGTGCGTCGCCTGCCCCTCGTCGTTCAGCTCGAGCGCGACCCGCGGCACGAGCGCCCGTGCAACCGCAACGCCCGCCCGTCCAACGCCGCGAATAGCTCGCTTCAGCAGGCGGGGCCCCTTCGGGCCCGGGTCAAACTTGTCAAAATCGTCCAGCTTGTCCGATGCCGCCGATGCCTCCGATGTCCCCAATGCCGCCGCCGAAGCCGACGCCGCCGTCTCCGGCAACAGCAGCGGGCCGCCGTATTGGATTCGGATGGCCATCGGACGACCCTCCGCATCCTGTATGAGATGAAAGCGCATCAGCCTGCCCTGATCCCCTCGTACCAGTCGACCGTCTCCCGAAGTCCCTGCTCGAATCTACGTGCCGCCGTCCAGCCGAACTCCCTGGTCGCTCGGCTCGTGTCCAGCTTGCGACGCAACTGACCATTCGGTTTGGTCGGGTCCCAATCGATCCGCCCCGTGAATCCGGTCACGCGCGCAATCGTTTCGACCAGGTCCTTGATCGCCACCTCGTGCGCGCTCCCGAGGTTCACCGGATCGGACCCGTCGTAGCATTCCGCCGCCGCCAAGATCCCCTCCGCCGCGTCCTCCACGTGCAGAAATTCGCGCGTCGGCGAGCCGTCGCCCCAGACGACGATCGCGTCGTCTCCCCGGTCACGGGCCTCGAGACACTTTCGGATGAGGGCAGGAATCACGTGCGAGGAAGACGGATCGAAGTTGTCCCCCGGACCGTAGAGGTTGACCGGGAGTAGGAAGATGCTGTTGAAGCCGTACTGCTGGCGATAGGCCTGCCCTTGGACGAGGAGCATCTTCTTCGCCAGCCCGTAGGGCGCGTTCGTTTCCTCCGGGTAGCCATCCCAGAGATCGTCCTCGCGGAATGGCGAAGGCGTTTCTTTCGGATACGCGCAGACCGTTCCGATCGACACGAACTTCGAGACACCCGCGCGCCAGGATTCATGGAGTAGCTGGATTCCCATCAGCAAGTTGTCGTAGAAGAACTCCGCCGGCCGCTCCTGATTCGCCCCGATGCCACCCACCCGCGCCGCGATGTGGATGACCAGCTCAGGCCGCGCGTCGCCGAGCAGGCGCCGTACGCCCGCCGCGTCGCGCAGGTCGTACTCGCGGCTCCGCGGCACGAAGATCTCGGAACACCTCGCCTCACGCAACTTCCGCGTGACGACCGCGCCAAGAAATCCAGCGCCCCCAGTAACCGTGACCCGCTTGTCAGCTAGAGAAAACATCGTAAAAGCGTGAAACCCGTGCAACCCCGAGCCCTGAGCCCTGTGCCCAGATCTGTCCGCGGCGCCCCCCGTCACTTTCGCAACGTCACGAGCCGTTCCCTGGGCACCCCGTACTTGACCAGCCGCTTGACCGTCGATGCCGGCGGCCTGAGCGTCGCCACGATCATCAAGTCGTACTCGACCTGCTGGTGTTCCCGAATGGACCGCACCGGCAGCCCGAGAAATGTTTGATCGGCGTCACCGTCGAACACGGCGACTGGCTCGAGCCCCAGTTCGCGGAGCGAGATGTACGCCAGTTCCGCCGCATCGCCCGTGCCGTACAGGGCCACGCGCCGCGGGCCACCCGCCACCCGCTCCTGCAGAGCCTCCCGAAGATGCTGTCTGGCGTCCCGGTACAGGTCGAGCGAGTGCTGCATGAACTCGTAGGTCAGCCTCGCCTTGCGGGCGATCCCACTCGGCGTCATCAGGTACACGAGGCGATTGGACGGGATCGTGACGCACTTGATATGGCCCTTGTGGATCAGGCGCTTGACGTACGCGTTCGTGAGGCCGAGGGCGATCCCGAGCTGGCTCGCAAGGCGCCGCTGCGTGATCTGAGGGTCTCCCTCGACCGCCTCGAACAGCTCGAGGTCTCGACGGGCTTCGATGTCCATCTGAATTAGGGGGAGGGTGCGAAGGGGCTTCCGCCCCGTCAGTCACAGGAAGCGACTGCAGCGGAGTGATCGGGCAAATCCGATCGCGTTCAAAAATTGAACGCGAAGTTCATATTTTGAACACACGGTGAGGCTCTGTCAAGTATTGGTGTCTCAGGAGGGGGCGACGAGCCGCATCAACGCCCCCGCAATCGGGCGATCGCCTGCTGCCATCCGGCTGGGTTCTCAGGAGGGCCGGATGACTCCCCGGGAGAGCCTGACGCTTCGTCTCGACCGCCAAAGAGGGGCCGAAGCAGCTCGACCTGGTTCACGTCCAGCGCCACGAGATCGGCGCCCTCGGTGGGCACGTGGTCCTGACCCCTCTTCACGCCGTCGAACGTGCCGTACTTCAGGACCCGGCAGGCCCGTCGGGCGATCTCGAGGTGGACCGGTCGAAACTTCCACTCACGCGCGTAGAACGAGACCGATGGCGTGCCCATGAAGGGTGCCAGGTAGGAGAATCCGCCGTACGTCCCAATAAACGACGTCGCGCCGCGAATGACCTGCGTCTGGATTGCCAGGTTGTTCTCGGGTGTCAGCAATTGATCGATCCGATGAAGCCGCGGGACGGCCGCATCTCCGTACTCGTCGTGCTCGTCGTGCTCGTCGAGCGTTAGCCCCGTGGACAGGAGAACCACATCCTGGCTCTCGGTCAGGGCCGAGAGCATGTCGCTGACCAACTGCCTGTTCTTCGCCGAGCCAGGAAGCGTCTTGCTGAAGTAGAACTTGACCGCGACGTAGTCTTCGGGGAGCGTGCTCCGTAGGGCCAGATCCGGCTCGACCTCGAGCTTCCTGAAACGCGTCATCTCCTCGATCAGACGCGTGCTCTGCTCTCTTCGCCAGTAGGCCGAAAAAATCCGGTACATGAACCGCGGGTGGAGCCAATCCACCTCGGTTGGGATGTGATCCGGCTGAAGTCTGGAGAGGATGTCCTCGTCGAACGCAGAAATGCTCTCGTGCTTCTCCTTGCCAGCCGCCGCGATCCGCTCGAGGTTCTTGTCCCGGAATTCAGAGGCCGAGTAGAACTGGAACAGATCGACGTAACGATCCGCCACATGGTGGTACCAATCCTTTACGCCGCCGCGCGACACGACCACGATCCGCGACCGGTCGACGTCGTGCTCCTCGACGAACCACTGAAGAAACGGGATCCAGTACAGCAACTCGAACCCCACCTCGGACAGCCAAGGCCCCACGAGGATCGGCTTCGACCCCGCAGCGATCCGCTCCAGCTCCCGCCGAAGCTCAGCAGTATCCTGAACAGCCACGGCTCGCTAGGAAACGTACGGAGCGCGCCGGCTCCAGCAAGCGCCAACCAGCGTACGTAGCGCGCCGGCTTTAGCCAAGCGCCAGCGGAAGGCATGCGAGACGCAAGCAGAAACAGAGCCCAGAGCCCGAAGCCTGAAGCCCAGAGCCCAACAGGGGCTACCCAACATCGATCAACCCCAGCCCTTCCTCCTCGACATACTTGAAGATGTCCAACCCCTTCTCCCGGATCAACACATCGTACTTCCGCTGCAGCCGATACGCCCGCTCCGGCGAACACGCGGGAATCGACGGCTCGACATCATTGCGCAAGAAGTACGCATTGATCCCCGAGGGTGTCGTTGTCACGAGCCGGTAGCCCTTCTCCGCGGCGAGGCGAGCCAGCGCCGCCAGCGACGCTCCGTAGTAGACAAACCGGTGCTGTCGCCGATCGAACGTCGGGTCGTACGGAATCGTGACCGCCCGGTCCGGCCCAAAGATCGAGTTGTACTCCACGATGACGATGCGCGGCGAGCAGACGTCGATCGCCTTCCAGATCCAGTAGTCGTTCCCGTCCAGGTCGATGCTGAGCAGGTCGATCTCACCCGCCAGCCCGTTGTCCTCGATGAGCCCGTTCACGTTCTCCGCCGAGATCCATGCGGCGACCGCCGTGACCCGTGGAAACCGTCGAGCCACCTGGGGCATCCGCTCCGGATCCCCGTCGACCATGAGGCCCGTCCACCCGAGCTCGCTCGCCAGAAACGCCGAGTTGCCGCCGCTCAGCCCGCTGCCGAGCTCGACGAACCGCCGGTTCGTCTCACCGATCCGCTCGAACAGGCCGAAGGTAATGCCGTCCTCATCGTTCTGGGAGTCGAGCCGGAACCGATGCGCCGTGAGGCGCTCGGGGTACGGCAGCTTCTCCGCGTCCAGCGCCATACGTCGAATCACCGCGGAGAGGGCCGGTTCGATCTGCCGGGTCGTCGTGAACAGCTTTTTGAGCGTCGAGCGCGTCTCTCGTAGTTCCGTCTCAACGCTGGACAGCCGCTCGGCAAGTTCCTCGAGTCGTTTGGCGTTCGGCCTCAGGAGCGCTTGGATGGCCGCGAGCAATGCGGTCCGTGTCATGGGGTCGTCGTGGGTTCGGTCGAGGGCAGTCCGCCGGCCTCCTCGAGCGCTGCCGCGGCGTCATCGAGGGCGCCGCGTGCGAACCGAAGCTCATCCCCGATCGCGAAGCTCAGCCAACGGAAGTTCGCGGCTAGAAAGGCCAGGTCAGCCGTCAGCGCCTGTGCCAAGAACGTATCGATGGCGTCCCAGTCAGCCGTCTGCCCTGCCGCCTCAACCGCCGTGCGCAACCCGGAAATGCGAGCCAACAGGACGTCGGCCTGCGCGGCATTCATCGCCAGAGCATCCGGGCGGTCAGCCTTGCGGGGGTCCCCTTCGCCTGGCGTCGAAATCGGGACATCGAGGGCCGCAGACGCACGCGCCAGGGCCCGGAGTCGGGGATCTTCGTTGTGAAGCTGGGTCACCCTGCGCTCGACCTCACAGAGGGGCGGTGGAACGTCTTTCGCGCCGCCAGTATACCCGAGCCGTGAGCCACGGAGCGTGTCTCCCTGTCACTTTGAGGCCTTCACTGCCGTCACGATCAAGCTGATGCCGATCGGCAACGGGAACATCGTGAGCAGCGTGTTCTCGATCCTGAGCAGAGCGCCGGCTACGATCAGAACCGCCTTGTTGGGCGTCTCCAGCTCGCTGCTGCTTGGCGTTAGACTCAGCAGACGAATCAGGGCCATCGGTGGAAAGGCGAACATGTTCCAATACGACATCCGCTCGATGCAGAAGCCACTGTCTTGCAGCTTCGTCCGCAGCTCGCTGCGCCTGTAGCGTCGCTTGTGCTGGTTGCGCTCGTCGTGTCGCGACCAAAGGAATGGGTGCGCGGGAACCGACACGTAGAGTCGCCCCCCGTCGGTCAGCCGGTCGCGCAGCGCTCGCAGCGTCCCGTCGTCGTCGTCGATGTGTTCCAGGACATCGAGCGCGAAGATCGCGTCGCTCGGCTCGTCGGGAATTTGGCTGATCAGCCGGATCGCCGGATCGCGAAAACTGCGCCTCAGTCTCTCTGACACCTCGACCCCCGCGAGGTGCGAGAACCCGAGGGACTTCAGATGTACCAGGAAAATTCCCGATCCGCAGCCGAAATCCAAGACCCGGGATTCGCGCTCGCCTCGCCCCAACCAGGCGAACAGCTCGCGCCGCGCGACGAACCACGGATGGGTCTCCTCGGCCAGCGTGTACGTATCTTCGTAGGCCTCTTCCATGGCGTGCCGAGTATCAGAGAAGCGGTGCTAGCCCTTCCTCGAGCAGACGCGGTGAGAAACCCAGATCGCGGACGGCGGGTCCAATCTCCGACGACTTCTTGCTCCGAAGTCGTGGAATCTGATCGGGAACGGCGCGACCGATCCGAAGATGACAGAGCAACGACAGGGCGACTTGCGCCGCCATTGCGGGAACCTGTACGCGCTTCCTTGGCGCCTCGATGCCCAGCAATCTCTCGAGGCGCGAGACGAGCTGGAGAAATGTCAGAAACTCGGGACCCGCGAGCGTATACACGGAGCCGCCTGCCGCTTCGGCCGTCATGGCGGCGACGGTCGCCGTAACGACATCGTCCACGTGGACAGGACTGAGGGTGTACAGCCCGTCCCCGATCACCGGTACGAAGGGCCGACGCTTCAGCGACCTGGCGAGGGACAAGATCGGATCGCGTCCGCCGCCACCGTAGACCTCCGCGGGTCGCAGGACGAGCGTGTGCAGCGACGACGCCAGCACGGCCTGTTCCGCGAGGTACTTGGAACGGCTGTACGCTCCTCCGTCCGGGTCGATCGCCCGCGTGCTCATGTGCACGAAGCGTTCCGCGCCAGCTCGTTCGGCAGCCTGGAGCACATGCTGCGTTCCGGTCACGTTGATGTCCAGGTAGCGCCCGGGTCTGCATGAATGCGTCACGGCCGCGAGATGGACTACCGTCTGCGCTCCGCGCATGGCGTCAGTGAGGGAGGGCGCATCGAGGATGTCGCCCCGGACCCAGGTTACGTCCGGCTGGGCCACCTCGGCCGGCGCCCCGACGCCGCGTCGGGTCAGCACGCGTATCCGGGCGCCACGCCGACGAGTGGAAGCGAGCCTCGCCAACATTGCTCGGCCAAGTTCACCGGAAGCACCTGTGAGGAGCAAGGTCCCACCGTCACTCATCGCCCGGCTCGCTTCTCCCGGAACTCACGTACCCGGTAGCGCACCAGGTTTTGGATGAACTCCCAGACCGCGTTGGCACTGATGAAGGAGCGTCGTCCCGAGAGCCCGAGGAAGCCAGTCGGAATCTCGCCGACGCGAAGACGGAGTCGCCGAGCCTGGATCATGATCTCGGCATCCACGAACCAGTCGTCCGAAGTGAGGCGCATCGCCTCCAGGGCGGCGCGCGTGAGGATCTTGGGCTTCGCATTCATGTCGCGGGCGCGCAGCCCAGGAAACAACAGGTGAAACAGTTTGTTGTAAATATTGGAAATCAGACGGCGCATCAGCCCGTCGCCGCGCGTCACGCGGAACGTCTTGACCAGATCGAGGTGCTCGTGACGGATCATGTCGTAGACGCGGGATACATCTGCAACCGGCATCTGGCCGTCTCCGTCGATCACGGCGATGAACTCACCGCGGGCCTCGGCGAGTCCCATCCGCATGTCCCAGCCCATCCACCCTGCCTTCTTGACGGCGACGTGCCGCACCTTCGCGTCCAGCTCGGCGATCTCCTTCACGATGCGAGGCGTCTCGTCCTTGGTCCCCTCGACATAGTTACCGACGAGGATCAGTTCGTAGTCATCCGTACCGGAGCGCTCGAGGGCAGCGCGCATGCGGTCGATGAAACCGTAGATGTTCTGTTCCGAACGGTAGCAGAGGATGACAACGGAGAGCGCGGGTCTCGACTGAGGGCCCATCACGCGACGCCGGAACCACTGATGGCGCGGGAGAAGCGCGCTGCCCTGGAAAGAGGGATGCCAGTGTCGAACGGGAACGTCATCTGCTCCATCGCTGTGGCTCGTTGGTATGACCAGGTCTCGACCAGTGGCTGTATGATGCCATAAGGGTGGACCGCGCGAGAATCGGGCTCGGATGGTTCATCCTCTTGCATTGCGATAGAATCCTGGTCCATGTGTGCCTCCAGTTTTCTCTCCGAGGCGGTGTAGATGCCCGCGTCCTGGCTCCAGACTCTAGGCCTGGCGCACGCCAGCCACCTACGCTCGGTGGCCGATCAACTCGCGACGGCGAAGACCCGACAGGCCGACCTCAAGAGCCAGCTCGACAAGGTACGAGCCGAGGCGGAGCACTGGAAGGCCCGGGCCGAGGACGCCAGCACACGCCTCGCTGCCGCCGAGCAGGAGGCCGAGCGCTGGAAAGCCAAGCAGCTCGGTCTTCGTGCCAAGTTCGAGCAGATCGCCACCGCCGAGCAGCACTTCTCGCTCGCCCGAGAGCACATGCTCTCGCTCGAGACGAAGCTCGACATCGTCGAGGGCGCCATCGACACGCTGGACCGACGAACGCGCGCCGTCCTTGCCAAGCCCCCGCCTGTCGCGGAACCAGAGTCGGAACCAGGGAATGACGACTGAGGCTCGGCCTTCCCTCTCCATCGTCGTGACGGGCCGGAACGACGACTACGGCCGCGACTTCACCGCCCGCTTCATTCGCACGCTCGCCTTCAACCATCGCGCGCTCACGGAGCACGGGATCTCGCACGAGGTCGTCCTCGTCGAGTGGAATCCCGTGCCGGGCAAGCCCTTCCTCACCGACGTTCTCCGTGACGCTCTTCCGGATATCACGAGCGAGGTGCTCCGCACCATCATCGTCGATGCCGACTACCAGACCGCCTGCACGCTCAACCCGAGGCTGAACTACCTCGAGTACTTCGCCAAGAACGTCGGGATCCTGCGGTCGGAGGGGCACTTCGTCCTCGCGACAAACACCGACATATTTTTCGGCCGAGGTCTCGTGGAACGAATCGCCCGAGGGGATCTGGCGGGGGGGACCGTGCACCGGGCCAAGCGGGTCGACGTGAAGCTGGGAGTCGATGAGAGCCGGATCAGCTGGGAGTTGCTTGAGGAGTCATCCAACCACGTCCCCAGAGGGCCGATCTCGCCGCCCCTGTATCAGGGTGCCGCGGGTGACTTCATGTTGATCGACCGCCAGACCTTCCACGCGATCAAGGGATTCAACGAGGTGTACCGGCTGGCCCGCCTGGCCGTCGATCTCAACCTCCTGGTCAAGGCGCACTCGAGTGGCTACCCCATCGCCGACATCGGAGCGCCAGTCTACCACGTCAGTCATATCGGGAGCTACCAGCTGTCGAAGCACTCGTATCAGGGCGACGAGGCCGAGGCTCTGTGGGGCTCACGCTGGCACTCGCGCGAGGTGACCTACGACAATCCCGACACGTGGGGTCTTGCAGAGGCGCCGGCCCGTCAGATAAACGACCGGACGACGTATCTGGAGTTCGACTGGAACGCCGTCCCGAAGCTGGCAGATCTACGCCGGGTCGTCCTCCCGATCGCCCGGGGCCAATAAGACATCGTGGCCCACACACCTTTACGTACGTAGCGCGAAGGCTTGATCCTCCCGAGCGAAGCCGAGGGGCAGCCAAGCGTCATCGTCGCGTCCCAAACTCCCGCCGATACCACTCGACCATCTCTTCGATCCCTTCCCGAAGCGATATCGTCTGCCCCTGCCCGCCCGTAATCGCACGCAACCGCGTGGAATCCGCACTCTTCCTGAACTGCCCCTCGGGCACGCTGGTATCGAAAATGATCTTCGGATGCACGCCAGCCACGTCGCAAATCAGTTCAACGAGCTCCCCAATAGGCGTGTCGTCTTCGAACCCCAGATTTACCGGCTCCGGCCCAGGATTGCGCTCGATGACTTTCAGCAGCAACCGAGCCGTATCCCTCCCGTGCAGAAAATTCCTCCGTTGCTTGCCGCTCCCACGAACGACGATCGGGTCTTCGCCGTCAAGCACACGCTTGACCAATGCCGGAATGACGTGCGCCTTGACCATGGAATGCCACGGATAGTTCGCGCCGTAGATGTTGAACGGCCGAACAACCGTGATGTCCATCTCGTGCTCGCGGGCGTAATACGTGCCCGCCAACTCCTGAATTCTCTTGGCCCAGCCGTAGCCCTCATTCACCTCCTCAGGCGAGCGCGTGAACACGTCCAGCTCGGGCGTTGGGGTGGGTGCGTCGTCTGGATGCACGCACGACGAGCTGACGATCACGTGATGCTTCACACCTGCCGCCCGCGACGCCTCCAACGGGACCAGCGTGCACAGCAAGTTTTGAACGAGCATCTCGCCATGGTGAGACTGGCTGTACGTTTGCCCGAATGCTCTCGCCGCCATGTTGATGACGACGTCGCGGCCACTCACGAGCCGTTCGCATGTAACGCGATCTCGGAGGTCGACCTGAAAGAACTCGACCTGGTCGCCAACACTGCTCAGGCTCTCGAGTCGACCGTTCTCGAGATTGTCAGCAACCGTTACTCGGGCACCATTTGCCAGCAGCTGCGTCACGACGTACGAGCCGATGAAGCCGCAGCCGCCGCCGACCAAGACGTTCATGCCCTCCCAGAATCGCTGTGCCTCTTCCAAGAGTGTCATTCAATCACAGGTCGTCCCGCGATGGTCCAGAGGATGAGAGCGAGTGCGATGTTGGCGAGAACAAAAAAGGCGATGAACACTGCAGGGCCTGCGGCACCCGGTCGAGGATGCCAGAGCCGATTCACGAAGCGACTCCAGAGCACCGTGCTTCCCGTTTCGAAGACCAGCTCAGACAAGGCATGTGTCCCATCGACGATCAGGGCATCCTCGCCAGCGCGACTGTCGAATGCCCACAGCTGAATACCTCGTCCGTCCAACGCCTCTGGCATGGACACCTCGAGTCGATACTGTCGTCCGAAAGACTCGGAGATAGGCGCAAACTCGATCGCAAAGCGTTGCCGCGCGGCTACCCGGCGGGCGGGCGCAGTCACCCTGCGTACGAGCCGCGTCGTCTCCTCTTCGTACAATTCGAACACCACGTTGCCCTGCGTCTCGGCCGCGGGCTGTATCTCGATGACGATTCGATCGAAGGCCGGCGCCCAGATCGTCATGATCTGGGCCATCTTGCGCCCCTTCCGTACTTCGGGCGTCAAGAACCTGCTCGTTCCGACCGTGGGCGAGCGCGGGAAGCCGAAAGTCTGCATCGTGAACAGGCTCGCACCGAAGGATACGAGTCCGAGCCAAAGCGTCCCAACCACACACACATGGATCCAGGACGTCACAGCGCTACGCCCGAGAGGATCGCCCCATCAGTCACTGTGTAGGTTCGCCACGAGCCATAGCGGCGAGTGCTCGCGACCCGATTCTGCTGGTCCGCTCTGGCCCCTGAATTTGCTGCAGCCCTGGGATTCAAATCAGATAGGCGGGAAGAAGCACGAGGATCCACGCGGCCACGTCAAGCGCGGCCATGAGTCCGATGAGGGAGACACCAACCACGGGCCAAGTGTTCCTCGGCAATAGCGCATGAGAACCGACCCAGAGCAACGCGATGGCTGGCCCGATCACCGGAAACAGGTATCGGCCTTGTGGTCCGACGCCGCGTCCGTACACGTCGACATAGATTGCGGCTAGCTGGACACCCACAATCAACATCGGTGCCACCACGCCGAGCCTCGGTGTGTCGTCACTGTTACGCCACAGCAACCAGGCGATCCCGGCAAGAGCGACCAGAATCCAGAATCGCACCGTCCAATACCAAATCGGCGGCGCTAGAAAGCGCAGCCATCCGCCGGCCAGCCACGCCGTGTCGATGAGGCTCAACGAAAACTGCACAAATGAGTCGGGACGAGGCGTCCAGGGAGCCAGCACCGTTGCCATAAGTGCAGCCAGAGTCTCTCGCAGTGGACCAAGGGACAGCAACGCCACCACACAGCATACGGCTGCAACAGCAGCGGCACGCCACAAGGGGACTGCCAGTCTGGCACGGCTGAGCGATCCCACGTGACCACGAAGGATGCCAGCGGCCAACAGCAACGGTGTGACCACCATGAACGGTGCAAACGCTCGTTTCGCCAAGATACCGGCCAGGGTGACGGGAATCATCATGAACGAGGCTACGCCCCATGATGCTCCATTGAGCAGGCTTGCTCCTTGCCACCAAATGACGCCACCGCACAAGTTCACGAAGGCGTCTGGGCTCACTCCGATTCCGATCAAGAGAAACTGCGGATGCAGGGCTAGAATCGTCGTCGATCCGATTGCCACGGTTTCACCCAGAAGCAAGCGCGACCCGGCCCAAGCGCACCAGAGAGTCATCACCGCGAACAAGCCAGACAGGGCGCGGAGGGCCTGGTACTGATCCATGAGCCCATCCGCGCCGATCAGTCTCGAATACAAGGCCGCCAGGCGATAGTAGAAGTAGTAGCTGGGCAGCGCGGCAGCGCTCAGGTTCAGGTGGGCCGGCACTTCGTTCAGAGTGCTCGGTAACGGAGAAGGCGCGCGCTCTCGATATGCCTCCCACCAGGAGTGCTCCGCCATCGATCTCAGAATTTCGGATTGGATCACATCGCTAGGAACCGTCGACCCACCCCGATCACCGCTGGTGGCCAGCATTCGAACGAAGGCCACATGAGTTGGCTCGTCCGGGTTTTGCCAAGGAGGTATCACGACATTGGCCAGCGTCAACCTGAACAGGAACAACAGGGTGATCCAGCCGAGTAGTGACAGGCTCGGCAGCCCGAGCGGCAGCCATTCCCTCATGCTAAATGCGTTGATCTACTACCCTTTCGACGTTGGATCGATCAGTCGACGAGGACGCGACACTCGGCCCCAGGAGACATGGTCGCACGAAGGAGCTATCCGATCGCGCGACGGAGCGCGGAACACACAAGATCGATCTCCTCGTCGTCAAGATTCGCGTGAAATGGCAGTGCCAAGGTTCGGCTCGACTCGCGCTCGGTCACCGGAAGGTCGCCTGCTGCGCTTCCCAGTGCCTGACGGTAGTGAGGCTGTAAATGGATCGGCGGAAAGTAGGGTCGTGACGGAATGTCCTGCTCGGCCAAACGCTCTACTACCGAATTTCGGTTGATTGAAGTATCGAGGCGTACCACGTAGACGAACCAGCTCATTCTCGTCGTCGAGGCTGCCACGCATGGTGTCTGGACCCCGGGCACGTCGATCAGGCGCGCGGAGTATTCGGCAGCAACCCTGTCGCGCTTGGCCATCAATTCATCGAATCGCTCCATCTGAGCTACGCCAATGGCTGCGTGCAGTTCACTGAGCCTGTAGTTGTATCCAAGACGCGAGTGCTGAAGCCACCCGTCGAATACATCGCGGCCCTGGTTGCGCAGGCTCCGGTACGACGTCGCGAGATCATCGTCGTCCGTGACGATCATGCCGCCCTCACCCGTGGTGATCTGCTTGTTCGGGTAGAACGCAAAAACCGCGGCAGTGCCTAGACTCCCAGCATTCCTGCCCTCGTAGGTTGCTCCAATCGCCTCGCAGGCATCCTCTATGACGGCCACACCGTGGCGATCCGCGATGTCCCGAATTGGACGCATGTCGGCCGGTTGACCGAAGACGTGAACCGGCAGGATGGCCTTGGTCCTGGGCGACATGGCGCCTTCGACGAGCTCGGGGTCAAGATTCAGGGTGTTCGCATCAATGTCGACGAACACCGGTCGGGCTCGCTCGAACATGACGGCGTTTGCCGACGCCGCAAAGCTGAACGATGGCGTCACGACTTCATCGCCGGGACCTACGCCGGCTGCCACAAGGCAGGTATGCAGTCCGGCTGTACCGCTGCTGACGGCCACCGCGTGCTTGACCCCGATCTGACGAGCCACGAGTGCCTCGAACCGCTCGACCATCGGGCCGATGCTCAGGATGCCCGAGCGCAGCACCTCGACCGCCAACTCGATTTCACGTTCGCCGATATCAGGCGCCGACATTCCGACCGCACGTGCCGTCGTCACGCCTCGACCCTCATCTCGGACTCTCTGTCGATTCCCGGACGACTCGGGCCGGTATGCCGCGCGCCATACAGTTCTCGGGCAGATTCATGGTTACGACCGCGCCAGCCGCTACCATGGTGCGTGCGCCGATTCGGCACCCTGGGATGACGGTCGCCCCAGTCCCGAGAAACGCTTGCTCGCCCACTCGAACGCTCCCCGCCAGTACACATCCGGGCGCCAAGTGCGCATGGGCCGCTACCAGGCAGTCGTGGTCCACGCTGCACGAGGTGTTAAGAATCGCGTTTTCTCCGATTTGCGTCCCCGAGTTGACGATCACTCTTCCGAGTAACACCGCTCGCGCCCAACGATGGCACTCGGGTGTACCACCGTCACGAACGAGTACCCCCGGGCACGGGCATCCTCGAACGCCCGTCGACGCGAGTCATTGTCGCCGATGCCCATCGCTAGGGTGACGTCCGCGGGTCCCGAGAGACGAGTAATGTCCCCCAAGACCGGGAGGCCCAATATCGATGTGCCTCTCTTCGTCGAGTCGTCGTCCACGAAGCCAACCGGGGTGTCCAGTCCGGCTTGCAGCATGGCATCGCACACGACCTTACCGTGTCCCCCAGCACCGTAGATGGCGATCTTCACGGCCTCCCCAGCGACGATGAGTTGCAGCCCCTGAACTTCTCGGCGGTGACGTGTCCCGGCTGGTTCACCCCGTGTCCAATCAGGACGCGGCCCGCCGTTCTCAGCAGGATGAAAGGTCAAGACGAAGCGTTCGGTTCTCGACGTACCATACGTCGAGTTCGAACCGCTCCTCCCAGCTCAGCCGATTGCGTCCACTTACCTGTGCCAGACCAGTGATACCTGGAAGCACGTCGTGGCGGCGCGCCTGACGCAACGAGTAACGCGGCAGGTACTCCATCAGCAACGGTCGTGGGCCGACCAGGCTCATCTCACCACGGAGCACATTGAACAACTCTGGGAGTTCATCGAGGCTGGTTCTCCGAAGGAAGCGCCCGAGTGCGCTCAAGCGTTCAGTATCGGCCAGTTGGCCTCCGTCAGGATTCGAGGCCTCCCGCATGGAACGAAACTTGACCAGCGTGAACGGCTTGCCACGAAATCCCGGTCGCTGCTGACAAAACAGCACCGGGCTTCCCAGCGTTACGCGCACGGCGACGGCGAGGCACAGGAAGACAGGTGACAGGACGATTGTCCCAAGAGCCGCTGCCGCGACATCCAGTGCTCGTTTCGTCTTCACAGCCGATCTACCTTCACGCTGGATTCGGCCCTTGTACTGGGTGCTGCCATCCCTTTGCGGAGAAGCAGGCGCAGATAGGTTTCCTTCACCCGCGCGAAGACTCTCTGCTCATCGAATTCACCGACAGCCATCTCGCGGGCCCTGTGGCCCAGCTCGGTGGCGAGATTCGAGTCTGCGAGCACGCGGCCGAGTGCCTCGGCCAGTTCACCAGGAGCGCGAGGCGGCACGAGGAACCCATTCTCTCCGGAGCGCACGACCTCTCGGCATCCTCGAATCGCCGTCGCGACCGTGGGTACACCCATCGCAGACGCTTCCATGGGGGCCCTTGGCAATCCTTCACGATGCGACGGCAGCGCCAGGACGGTCATGAGCGAGTACAGCTCCGGCATATCGTGCCGGTATCCGGCGAATATCGTGATGTCACCGACGCCTGCGGCGTCCGCCGACTGGGGCCCGAGATGATCCGGTTTTGCCACGTCGACCGGGCCGATCATGAGCAAGCGGAGCGCCGGGTAACGCTCCCGCAATCGTCTCGCCGCCTCGAACAGCTCCAGCACGCCCTTCTCACGCACCAGGCGACCCACGAAGCCAATAACAGGTGCATCTACCGAAATACCAAGCTCCACTCGAGCCGCGTCAACCCGAGATGGAGAGACAGCCGAGGAAGAGAACCGGCGAACGTCTATGCCATTTCCGAGGTGCTCGATCTGGGCGGCCGGACAGATACCGCTCTCCACCGCCGTGCGGATGTCCTCCTTGTTCTGCGAAAGAATCGCGTCGGAAAAGTAGGCGCACACCTTTTCCAACAAGACCCAGGCCATTCGCTTCACGCGGGGCGTGTGCTCATGGAAGTAGAAGCCATGAATCGTGTTCACCACGAGCGGGACACCGGCCAGACGTGCGGCGAGCTGACCGAACAGAGCCGCCTTCACTTGGTGCGTGTGCACGATCGTGAAGCGCTCACGGCGACACAAGCGCCAGATTGCCCAAGCGGCTCTGAGATCTCGGATCGGCGTCATTCGTCTCGTGAAGGGCACGGACCAGTGAGGCACACCCGCATCCCTGACCGGCCCGATGTCGGGTCCGTCGGCCGATACCGCTCCGACCTCGAAACCAGCGTCGCGCAGTGCCAACAGCTGGTTGAGCAACAGATGCCTGACGCTCATGTCGACCGTGGTCATGTGTACGACGCTCGTCATCAGGCCGCCCTGGACTGGTCGAGGTACTCTCGGGCCCACAGCTCGAAATTGAGGAGGAGCCAGAGGTGCGAATCTCTGACCTCGCGTCCTGCCTGGTGATCGGACCAAAGCCGCTCGACCTCTTCCGGACGGATGTAGCCGCGCTGGCGGCTGCGCGTGTCGAGCAGAATCTCGTACGCGAAGTCCTTGAGCTCGCCACGAAACCACGGATCGGTCGGCACCGAGAAGCCGTGTTTTGGTTTCTTCATCGTGCGCTCCGGGAGCAGTTCACGAACCGCATTTCGCAACACGCGCTTCGTTATCCCACCAGCGATCTTGTAGGACGATGGAATCGTGAGTGCGAATTCCACGAGCCGGTGATCGAGTAGCGGCACACGCGCCTCGAGGCTGACCGCCATGCTCGTCTTGTCAACCTTCTCGAGGTAGGTGTCTGCTAGCCAGGTCTTCATGTCAACGTACATGTACTGGTTCAGCTCGTCGGCGGTGCTCGCATCGGCGAAGTGTTGCCGGTAGGTGTCGAGCGCGTCGTACGCCAGGGTCGCTTGCTCGAGTCGAGCGTCGAGTAGGTGGTGGAGCCCTCGTCGCTAAAGACGCGCAGTAGCCCCGCGTACCGTTCGACGTCGTCGGCGACCCGAACGGCCTCGATGAGTTTCTTCACCCGCCGAAAGCGAGGAAGGGCTGAGACAGTGGGACCGGCGATCGACCCGACCAGGCCACCAGTCACCGTGTGGAGCAGCCTCATCCAGCGCGCGGCCCAGTAGCGCCGATACCCGCCGAACAGCTCGTCGCCTCCTTCTCCAGTGAGCACGACCGTCACATGCTGACGAGCAAGACGCGATACGAGGTAGGTCGGGAAGCAGGCGGCGTCTCCAAAGGGCTCGTCGAAGTGATACACGAGCGTCTGGAGCGTGTCAACGAGCTCCCGAGGGTGCACGACAACCTCATGGTGGCTCGTACCACAGTGGGCCGAGGCCACCCGCGCGTCAGGCAGCTCGTTGAATGAGCTACCGAAGTCAAAGCCAATCGAAAACGTCTGAACCGGCCGATCCATCTGTCGGGCCATGATCGCGACGATAGCGCTCGAGTCGAGGCCACCGCTTAGAAAGGCGCCAAGCGGAACATCGGCGATCAACCGAAGCCGAACACTGTCCTCGAGCAGCCGTCGCACTTCGCTCGCGCATGCCTCTTCAGAGACCGCGACCGTCTCAGCCGGTTTGGCCGACCACCAGCGTCGTTGCTCAATCGAGCCGTCACGAACCCGGATGAGATGTCCTGGTAGGAGCTTTCGGATGCCGCAGTAGACGGCGTCTTCCCCGACCGCATGCCCGTATGCGAAGTAGTTGAGCAGACCGCGGGGCGCTATGTCTCGCGCCACATCCGAGTGCACGAGAATTGCTTTGATCTCGGACGCAAAAATGAAACGGGCGTCGTCGACGAAATAGTACAGAGGCTTGATGCCGAGTCGATCGCGGGCCAGGATGAGGCGGCGCGTGCGCTCATCCCAAAGCGCCAGCGCGAACATGCCGTTGAGCCGATCGAGCACGGCCTCGCCCCACTCCTCGTAGCCGTGCACGATGACCTCGGTGTCCCCCTGGCTCGTGAACCGATGACCGAGTGCCTGCAATTCCTTGCGAATCTCATGAAAATTATAGATCTCGCCGTTGAAGACGACCCGTATTGAGCCATCCTCATTCGCCATCGGCTGATGCCCGGTCACGAGATCGATTACCGCCAATCGCCGCATGCCCAGGAACACCCGGGATCCGTACCAACTCCCCTCATCGTCTGGCCCCCGATGCCTGAGTCGTGCAACGGCCGCGGCATCGACTGGGGACCTCGCAATTGGCTCATGCCGCGCAACGCGCCCGTAGATTCCACACATGGCTCGTTGTCCAGGTCAGCGGCGAACGTTGCCGACCAGCTCGGTTCGCTCCCGGACAGAGCTACTCATGGATGTCTCCGCTCTCGGACAAATGCGCCGCAGATGATACTCAAGTCAGCGCGGATGACCGTCTGTGGCTTATGGATACGGAATCGGTGAGAAAGGTTGAACCGTACCGGCTTTGTCGGAGGGCCTATTCCTTGAGAGGATGGGTTCCATGGCACGAGCAAGTCGGTATGCCCCCGAGGTACGAGAGCGGGCCGTTCGCATGGTCCGGCAGCACGAAGCCGAGTACGCGTCGCAGTGGGCCGCGATCGGGTCGATCGCGAGCAAGCTGGGGTGCACGGCGGAGACGCTGCGCACATGGGTGCGGCAGGCGGAGCGGGATGCGGGGCAGCGCGCCGGGCTGACGACGGACGAGCGGCACCGGCTCAAGGAGCTGGAGCGCGAGAATCGCGAACTGAAGCGGGTGAATGAGATCTTGCGCAAGGCGTCCGCGTATTTTGCCCAGGCGGAGCTCGACCGCCGAGCGAGATGATGGTCGGCTTCATCGACGACCATCGCGATGTCTATGGGGTCGAGTCGATCTGCGCCACGGTGCCGATCGCCCCGTCGACGTACTTCCGGCACAAGGCCCGGGCCGCGGATCCCACGCGTCGTTGCGCCCGGGCCCACCGGGACGACGAGCTGCGGCCCGCCATCCAGCGCGTGTGGGACGAGAACTTTCAGGTGTATGGTCCGCGGAAGGTCTGGCGGCAGCTCCGTCGGGAAGGGGTCCGTGTCGCGCGCTGTACGGTGCACCGACTGATGCGCGAGATGGGGCTGGCCGGCGCTGTGCGGGGCCGCGCGTGGGTGACGACCACGCACGGGCACGCGGCCACGGATCGGCCGCGCGATCTCGTCGAGCGAGACTTCACCGCGACGCGGCCGAATCAACTCTGGGTCTCCGACTTTACGTACGTGGCCACGTGGCGCGGCTTTGTCTATGTCGCGTTCGTGATCGACGTGTTCGCCCGACGGATTGTCGGCTGGCGCGCGTCCGCGTCGTTGCGTACCGACCTGGCGCTCGATGCGCTCGAGCAGGCGATCCACGATCGTAGCCACGCCGAGACGGGCGACCTCGTACACCACAGCGATCGAGGCACGCAATACCTCTCGATTCGTTACACCGAGCGCCTGGCCGAAGCGGGCATCGAGCCGTCCGTCGGCAGCCGGGGCGATTCGTATGACAACGCCCTCGCCGAGACGGTGATCGGGTTGTTCAAGACGGAGGTGATTCGGCGACGCGGCCCGTGGCGGAGTCTTGAAGCGGTGGAATTCGCCACGCTCGCGTGGGGCGATTGGTTCAACACGAAGCGGCTGCTCGAACCGATCGGGTACGTGCCGCCGGCAGAGTACGAAGCGCGCTACTATCAGCAGGCGGCGGTGGCCTGAGTCACGTAATTCGCTCTCCGAAGATCCCGGTACGATTCACTTCTGCCGCCACGGCTCAATCGCGGGCTACGCCGAACGGCAGTGGGGTGGTCGGGCCTGGGCGGCTGGGGCATAGGCGCGGGTGTCGAGGTGACGCGTCCCCGTCAGGAAAGAGCAATCGGTTTCAACGGTGAATCCGGGTGGTCGAGTAGCCAGGCCGAACAGTCGTACTCAACGGCCAGCGCCCGTGCGTGCTCGAGGGCTCGCTCTTCGGAGTTGAAGACCCAATCTCTCCGCCTGCCAACCAAGACGATCCATTCTTCTTCGAACTGATCTGGGCCTGGGGCGAGCCCGCGTACGTGCTGCACGATCACGTCATGGTCTTCGCCGGGTAGAGGCGATCGGTCCATGGGGGGGTTCGTGCCCATCTTACCGCACCGGACGGGGCGCAGGCGCGGGTGTCGTGGTGGTGACGAACGGCGGTCTTGTACCTACTTTATTCGCCAGGTGGGAAGGTACGTCCACCGATAGAGAATGGAGCGGGCAACTCTGCGGGCAACTTCTTGGGTATTGTCAAGTTAAGCAGAATCGGGCTGACCGACCCCCCCACATGCCCGGTTCACGACCGGACTCGAGCCCATTATCTTGGGGGTCGGTCAGCCGAGTTTTCGTCAATTTGACAGTGCCCAAGACGGTTAAAGTCGGGCGCCGGTTTGCACCCCTCCATAGCCAAAATCTGGCCGTATTTCGCTCATTTGATCCCTTGCCGGACGGCAGGCCGATAACCGATCCATCGACTCTTGGATGGTCCATCGGTCGAATGACTGGCTAGCCTATCAAACCTGACAGTGCCGAATATCGACCTCGATGGCCGAGGACCAAGCCGCATTCTTCGGGTTGGCGACTTGCGCGAGACGATCGCATGACTCGCCGGCGTCCAAAATCCTGGTGAAAATGAAGGCCCTTCGCTACTTTCTCGGGGTCCGACAGCCGATATCACGGTTGTCTATTGAGGGGTCATCTGTCTGTCCGTGTGGGTCGCGCCATGGGCAGTGAAGATGAAGGACTACGACGGAATCCTGATGCGGCCCAGCCTGACCGTCTTGCCGCGCTCGCCACCCATGCTGCGACGTTGGTGACGCCGATGCCGAACGAACCGACGCTCATGGACAGCGCCGACTTGATGGCACCCATAGCCGGCGGCCTGGCTTCCGGAGCACTCGCACGCCTGCGCGACTTGTTCGGGAGCACGGCTCGTCGAGCGGGCTGGGCCCTGGCGGACCAGGCGACGGTCAGCGCGACCAACTTCGCCACCACCGTCTTGATTGGGCGCCTGGCGGGTCCGGCGGAGCTGGGCCTATATTCGATGGCCTTCAGCGCACTCGTCTGGATACTTGCCGTGCAGGAGACGCTCATCACGTTGCCCTACACGGTGTTCGCCAACCGGGTCGATGCCGAGGGTCGCGGGCGCTACGCAGGCAGCGCCCTGCTGCACGGCGCGAGCGTCGCGCTGCTGGCACTCGTAGGCCTCGCAGCGGTCGCCCTAGTCATGGGGTTGCGTCCCGAGTGGAAACGGTTCCAGGGCATCGTCCTCGTCCTGGCGTTTATCGTCCCGTTCGCACTGCTGCGGGACTTCATCCGGCGCGTCCTGTTCGCTCACCTCGAGCTGTCGTCGGCCGCCCGCCTCGATATGGCGGTCTCTGGTATCCAGCTCACGGGCCTGGCCGGCTTGGTCTATTGGGGTGGGCTCTCGGCGGCGAACGTCTGTGCCGTCATGGGCATGGCCTGTGCGCTGGCCGGCGGAGCCGTCATGTTCCTGCAGCGACGCCAGTTCGAGCCGCGCCTGCACGAGGTGCTGCCGGCCGTGCGCACGAGCTGGGATTTCGGCCGCTGGGGTTTCGGGAGTCGGGTGCTCGGCAACATCAATTCCGATATCACCATGGTCTGGGTTGTGGGCGGGCTGCTCGGCTCGCAGGCGACTGGCGTCTTTGCCGCCTGCGCGGCCATCGTGGCGTTCTCAAACCCGTTCATGCTCGGCTCGGCGCACTTCCTGACGCCGAAGATCTGCCGGGACTTCGGCGAACAGGACCAGTCCGAGCGCCGCCGGATGGTGGCCTGGGTGACGCTGATCATGGGGCTGGTCCTGGCGTGCTTCTGCCTGGCCGTGTGGCTATTCGGCGGCCAGCTCATGGAGATCCTCTACGGCCGTCGCTACGGGGGACATCACACGACCCTGACAGTGCTCGCGCTCTCCGTCCTGGCGACGGCCCTGAGCGTAGGCACGGGGAACGCGTTATTTGCGATGGACCGACCCGATTTGAATTTCAGGGCCACCATGCTGGGCATGTTCGTTGGCCTGCTGGCCGTCGCCGCGCTCGCTCTGCCGTTCGGGCTGACCGGTGTCGCTGGCGGGCTGCTGTGCGGGCACCTGGTTGACTCAGGCGCGAGGGCGGTGATGTTCCTGGCGCTGACGAGAGACGCGCAGCCAGCGACCGTCGTGTCGGCAGATCTCACTCGAGACGACGCGGGATCTGGGGAGCGCATCTTGGCGAGGCCGGGGAGGCCTCGGCCATGATGGCCGCTCGGTTGCTGCCTCGGTTCCGGCGAGCCGAACGGGCGCTCGAGGCGTGGCGAATCCGCGAGGGGTGGTGTCGGTCGACGATCGAGTCGTATCAGCTTGATCGGCTCAACTCGGTGTGGCACCAGGCGATCGCTCACGTTCCTTACTATCGTGGCCTGGCGTGCCGGGACTCGCTGCCGCCCAACTTCTCGAGCCTGCAGGAATTCCGAGATTCCGTGCCGATCCTGTCCAAGGCGATCGTGCGCGACCGGCCCGAGATGTTTCTTTCGGACCGTCCCGAGCCGGGTGCGTGGAGGATGACGGGGGGGTCCACGGGCAGCGTCGGGCGCTTCTACGAGAGCCACACCGCACACCGGGAGATCTTGCACGCCAAGTACCGGTTTCTCGACAGCTGGGGGGTGAGCATTTTCGACCGGTCCGCGTACCTCTGGGGCCACGAGCACGCGGTGCCGTACGGCCTCCGAGGCGCGGTCGAGCACCTCCGCAGCGCGACCGAGGATTACCTGCGCAACCGGCTCAAGCTGTCGGCCTATGATCTGGCGCCCCTGGCGCTGCGGGAGCACCTCAGGCGTATCGAGCGATTTCGGCCCCGGTGGCTCTACGGCTACAGCACGGCCGTCTCCATGCTCGCGCAGGAAGCGATGGTGTGTGACTTTGCGTGCGACGCACTCAATGTCGTGGTGCTGACATCCGAGCCGGCCCATCCGAGCGTCGTCGACACCGTTCGACGCGGATTCGGTGTGCCGGTCGTCTCCGAGTATGGGGCGACCGAGTGCGGCTTCATTGCTGCGGAGGGGCGGGACGGACAGCTTCGGGTCCGCGAGGACATCGTCTTGCTCGAGACGCCGCGTGACGAGGACGGCTATCTCGGTCTGGTTCTCACCGTGCTGAACAATCCGTCGTTTCCCTTGATTCGGTACGCGATCGAGGACCTCACGGACGAGGCGATCGTCCGGCCTGACCGAGGCTTCGCCATTCTGTCGAGTATCTGTGGACGGTCAGACGACCTAGTTGTCACGGCGAGGGGCGATCTGGTGCATCCCGCGCGCTTCGACGGGGTCTTCGAGTGCGAAGCCTGCATGTCGGTGCGTCGGTATCGCATCCATCAGCAGGCGGACGGTTCGCTCGCCGTCACGATCGAGCTCGACGATCGTGGGGCACCACCGAACCTGCGGCGGCTGCGTCGGGAGTTCGAGTCGCTGCTCCATGGCTCTCCCGTCCAGGTCACGGTGGTCGAGACGATCGCCCAGACCCCGGCGGGCAAACACCGCACGATCACGTCCGACATGAGTCCGGACGGCGCGGCCCGAGCGTCGCGCCAGCTCAAGCTCGCCGACGCGCGCTAGGCAGCCTGAGAGGTCCGTCTCGTGGCCCACCGCGTCGCGAACTGCAACAGGCGGAACGTCTCGACGAATCCTGGCCTCAGATCGTCGAGGGCGAAGCTGTCGATGTGATCCTGGAAGGCGAGGGCGGCCAGGATGTCCTTTCTGAGTTGTGCGCGAGGGATGCGGTTGATCGTCCAGCCGAGCGACCCCTCCACCGCTGGCTCGATCTCGACCGTCTTGCGCATGGCACTGCGCCACAGCCAACGAAGATCCTCCGGGAGGTGTCGCGAACGCACGCCGACGCGAAACTGTGGGTCAAAGCGTCGGACGCCACGCACGAGCAGCTGGAGCAGGTAGTACGGGAAGTCGGCGCCGGCGGCGACCGCGAGTGGCAGCGATCCCCAGAACCGGCCGTTGACTTCGAGCAGCACGAACCGCTCGCCGGTCGGACTCACCCGGAACTCGACCATGGCCACGCCGGTGTAGTCGAGCGCGCGCAGCAGCCGCTCGACGGCGTTGCGCAGGGCGGGGTCGACGGCCGCACTCTCGCGCAGCGTGCTGCCGTACCCAGTGGTCTCGTGCAGGCGCGCGTGCTGGAACGCGAACAGGACCTCGCCATGGTCGGCAAGGACCTCAACCCCGACGCCTCGGCCCTCGAAGAATTCCTGGACCAGCCATTCGTCGCCCTGGGCCGCGAGGGCGTCGACGGTGGGCGCGACGTCTTGCCGCGCATCGATCCGGCGGACGAAGTTCTTAGTGTTCGGGTCCGACAGCCGTACCGAGCAGATCGGCTTTACCACCACCGGAAGCGTCGCACCTCCGAGCGCGTCCTCGAGCTCCGCGCGATTGCGCACGATCCGGCTGGTCGGTGTCGGAATGTCGAGTAAGGTCGCGAGCGTCGTCGTCCTGTGCTTGTCGAAGACGACGTCGAACGCTCGTTCGTTCAGGAGATACACCTCGGGGTGAGCCGTGAACTTGGCGCGAGCGGTCTGCACGAGGAAGGCGGCGTTCTCGGACGCCGGGATGACCAGGTCGAATTGGTGGCTGCGGAGTACCGCCAGGACCGCCTCCAGCCAGGCTTCGCTATCGCTCTGCACCGGCAGCTGATGAAATTGTGCGACGTAGCGCGAGTGGAGGACCGGTGCCTCCGCAGGGCAGGAGCCGACGTGCACCGCGACGCCCCGCCGCCCGAGTGAGCGGGCGATTGCGAGGAGGACATTGGACTCGTCGCCCAGGACGAGCACGCTGGGCGTGGGATCAGGCGCGGGACTCATAGGCGACGGCTCGATGTCTAGGGGGCACCCGCTCACCGATGGTCGCGCTCCCTTCACGCCAGACGATCCGCCCGACGACTAACACGAAGAAGCTCATGACGATCATCTCCCCGCCGTCCTCGACGATGCCCATGAGGTAGTCGATCCTCGCCGAAAACAAGACGTCGAGGGTGTCGACGGCCAGCCCGAAGAACGCCAGCGCCCCCATCAAGAGGACGAGTTGCACGGTCGTGGTCCTCCCCTCGTCCGAGTCGCGGCGGAATGCCCGTCCGACGAGCCCGAGCACCGTGGCGGCTACGATTCCGGACGGGATGAGCTTGCCGAGGTCTCGCACGTGCAACCCCTGAATCATCGACCGACCGAGATAGCCCTGCGACCACACGCCCGCAGCCTCGTGAATCCCAAAATATCGTCGACCAAGAGATATCCGAAGAGCAGGAGCCAGCCCAGATAGGCCTGCTGGTGGCGTCGCGCGACCAGCCAGGCGAGCATCAGGATGAGCGCGATCTCCTTTCCGTACTGAAAGAGCTCTCCAAGCCCACGGTCCACCTTGATCGAGAACATCGGGCTGTCCAGATACGGCGTCCGATCGTGAATAAGGTGCGTAAGTACCAGGACCAGGTCCAGCAGGATGAGGCTGATCACGAGTAGCACCGGCAGACTGACCATCGAAAAGCGGGCGGGGGAGCTTCATGGAGATGTCCTCATCGGGGCGGGTCCGGAAACCGGGTTGAGAATCGGGTTGCCAGTTGAACCCCAGCCGGCGGCCAGCGAACGCTGCCCGCGAATATGCGCGAGCGCGTCGGCGAAGATTTGCCATCCGAATAGGAAGTAGAAGAACGCGGCCCACGTCTTCGAGAGGTCCTCGAGCGAGAGCCGCAGCAGGCCGTATTCCGGTGCCAGGGCATCGATTCCGAGCATCAGCCCGGCTAGGAGTGTACCGGTGACGAGATAGCCTCCAGCGCGGCTGCGCAGTAAGGTCGCGCCCCCGAGCCAGCCCACGCAGACGACCTCTGCCACTGCCATGACCATGAGGATGAAGTGATCGGGAATGTCCAGGTGCCAGCCGGCCCACTCGTGAAACTTGAAGCGATCGTCGAGGCCCAAGAAGCCGAAGACGAGCGCCTGGGAGAGGCAGAAGCGTCGAAACCGGGCCACGTTCTCCGAGCCGTCGAGGCAGACCAAGGCGACGATGCAGAGCAGGGCTGTGCCCCAGAGGAGGGAGACGCTCAGGGTCGTGTTGATCGCGTAGAACGGCACGGGGCCGTCGATGTCGGTGAAGTAGTTGCGAACGAAACTCTGTGAAGTCGTGAACTCCACGCAGAGGAGCACGATCGTGTAGGTGGCGAGAGCGAGCATGGCGAGCGTGCCAACGCTATGCATGCCAGGGGTGCGTTCGTCGGATTGCATTCGATCCCATCGTCTTTATCGGCAGGCGCTCCAGCCGCTGTAGCTGGTCAGAGCAAACAAATCAGAAGCCGCGTTTCCCTCGCGACCCTCCCACTATTTCCCAGCACGGTTCTGTCAACTTGACCACTGGAAGGCGGTCTTCACCTGCTGGGATTGGCCTTCGGCCTCGGCAACTTGACAGTGCCCCGAGCCGCGCATCTGCCGAGGCTCGGCTGCCCCTCGAGCGGATACATGTCTGGCCTCTCGGCCTGGGACGCTTGGCCTCACGGCGCTCCATTCCGGAGGGGCGCCAGCCGGACGCGCTCGAGCACGGATAGCGAGGTCCGAGTCGGCGGGACGCCCGGCGGCGATTGTGCTTCATCGGAGGCTCCTACATACTGCGAGGGCACCCGGGCAACAAGGAGGCGGCGTGGAGGGCATGCTCCTAAACGGGACTACGCTGGCAGGCGTGTCACCAGTGACCAAACCGCCACTTCCCGTGCCACGCCACGAGACAGGCTGGTTCGCACGAGTGCGGGTCGGCCTCGGTTCCCGGATGTCCGAGTGGTTCTAGACAGGAGCCACTGCGGCGGCGAGCGCGCCTTCAGTTTCTGGCCTGATGTGATGCGACTACGGCGCGTGGGACGCTACGAGGTCACCGCGCCGATCGGTGGGTTTGAGCGCAACGATGTCGTGCTCGACGTGCAGGCGATCGCCAAGGTCGCTCATTCACTCCTACGCGCACGAGGCGAGCCACCATGCCACGCGTGATCGGGATCGACCCTGGCACAGTGAGCGTCGATCTGTGCGGGCTCGATGAGGGGCGCATCTTTCTCGACCGATCGCTGCCGACGAGCCAGGCGCTGGCCAGCCCGTCGGTGCTGGTCGGATTGCTGAGCGCCGCCACGCCTCTCGACCTCATCGTAGGGCCATCCGGCTACGGCTTGCCGCTGACCGGAGTTGGCGAACTCACCGAAGCGGACCTCCGGCTGGCCTACCTCAACGCCGACGGAGAGTCGGGAGGTATCGGTGGACTGAGATCGTTGATGCTCACGCTTGCGCACACGTCGCTGCCGATCGTGTTGACACCGGGCGTCGTGCACCTCCCGTCGGTGCCTGCACACCGGAAGGTGAACCGAGTCGATATGGGCACTGCGGACAAGGTATGCGCGGCGGCGCTGGCCGTGCGCGACCAGGCCGAGCGACGAGGGTGCGGGGAGCGCGACGTGTCGTTCATTCTCCTCGAGTTGGGAGGAGCGTTCACGGCAGCGCTCGCGGTCCACGACGGCAGAATCGTGGACGGGCTGGGAGGGACGTCAGGGCCGCTCGGCGTCCGCGCCGCGGGCGCGCTCGACGGTGAGGTTGCGTTTCTTGCTGGCTCGATATCGAAGGACCTCCTCTTCGGCGGCGGGGCCGCCACAATCGCTGGAACGCGCGATGCGTCGCCCGAGGCGCTCGCGGCTCCGAGAACGGCCCGGGGTCGCCTCGCCTTGGAGGCGTACATCGAGAGCGCGGTGAAGGCCGCCGCGACTCTGTCGGTGGCCGTGCCGCGCCAATGCGAGGTGATCCTGTCGGGAAGACTCACGAGCGTCCCTGCGGTGCGTGACCTGTTGGCTCGGCGCCTCGCAGCCACGATCGAGCGACCGGTTCACGTCCTGACCGGCTTTGCGGCAACTGCCAGACAGGCAGCGCAGGGGGCCGCGCTGCTCGCAGATGGGCTGGCGGGCGGTGCGTCAGCGGCGCTCGTGGATGCGCTCGGTATTCGCGAGGCGTGCGGCACGGCGCTCGACCATCTGTACGTGATCACCCGCACCCAGGCGCGGAAGAGGCTTGGACTACCGTGATGCGGCCCCGGCGTTGCCGCAACCTCCGAGCGTAGTCGAGCCCGAACGTCAGACACCACTTGTCGAATCGCCTCATAGGTGACGGCGACACCCGTTCGGCGAGCAGATCTTCGACGTCGCGGAAACTCAGGCCGAACCGGTGGTAGAGCCAGACGGCGTGGCTGATGATTTGAGGGGGGAATCGGTATCCGCGATTGTTTGGTGCCACGCTCGTCATCCGCCTACTCTGCCAACTGTGGCGCCAACTTGACAGTGCCGGCAGGTCAGTCACCCGAAGCCTACCGGGTGCGTCAGGACCGCTCGAAGATGACGGACTTCGAGTGGAGATAGCCGTCCAGCGACTCCGGTCCCAGGTCCCTTCCGTAGCCTGACGCCTTCTTGCCGCCCTCGGGCAGTCCGGGGTACGGGAAGCCGGGCGAGTTCACCGAGATCTTGCCGCAATCCAATCCGTCGATCATCGCCTCCGCGTGCCGGAGGCTCGATGTCCACACGGTGGCAGCGAGTCCGTACGGGGTTCCGTTCGCAGCCCGCACCACGTCGGCCTCGTCGTCGAACGGGTAGACCGAGAGCACCGGACCGAAGACCTCCTCCTGGGTTATCGCTGCTCCGTGCTCGGCGCCGGTGACGATCGTGGGAGCCACGAAGAAACCCTGCTCGGGGACCGTGTGGCTTGAGATGAGCTCGGCCCCGTCGTCCTCGGCGGCGTCGATGTAGCCATCGACCCGTTCCTTGTGCCGCCGACTGATCACCGGCCCGAGGGTCGTGGCCGGGTCGAGGCCGCTCCCGACGACGTGCTTCGATGCCAGAGAGGCGACCCGGTTCACGACGTCGTCGTAGGCGCTCTTCTGCACGTACAGCCGGGAGCCGGCCACGCAGATCTGTCCGGAGTTCAGGAAGATCGACTCTGCTGCACCGGCCGCAGCCGCCTCGAGATCGGCGTCGGCGAAGATGATCGTGGGCGACTTGCCGCCTAGCTCCAGGGACACGGGCTTGGCGTGGGAAGCGGCCGCTCGGCCGACCGCGATCCCGGTCGTGGTCGAGCCCGTGAAGAAGATCTTGCTGACCAGCGGGTGCTCGATGAGCGGCTGACCGGCTTCGGGTCCGGTCCCGGTGACGATGTTCACGACTCCTGCTGGGAAGCCGGCATCGAGGACCAGATCGCCCAGAAACAGCGCCGTGAGCGACGCGTCCTCGGCCGGCTTCAGAACGATGGTGCATCCGGCGGCAAGGGCGGGCGCCACCTTCCAGATCGCCAGCATGAACGGCACGTTCCACGGAATGATGCCTCCGACGACACCGACGGGCTCCCGGCGGGTGTGGCCCATCGTCCGGTGGCCGCCAGGACTCTCGAACGTCATGGTCCGCCCAGCGATCTTCGTGGGCCATCCCGCCATGTAGCGCACGACATCGGCGGCTCCTGCGATGTCGAGGTTGCGAGAAAGGGGTAGCGGCATCCCGTTGTCGAGCGACTCGAGAAGGGCAAGAGTCGCGATGTTCTCATCGATGAGCGTTGCGAGCCGGTGGAGGAGGGACTCGCGTGTTGCCGGGCTCGCGTTCGTCCAGGATGAAGAACGCAGCGCAGAGTCCGCCGCCTGCACTGCGGCGTCGACGTCATCGGCTCGCCCGCGCGCGATGTGTGAGATCGCGTCTCCGGTGGATGGGTCGACGACTTCGATTTCCTCACCTGACCCAGAAGGTCGCTTCGTACCTCCGACGATGTGTGCCGGTGTACTTCGCAGGAACTCCTGGACCGCCCTCGGCGCCGTGCTGACCGACATCGCTTGGTGTTGCGTCGACATCCTCGAGTCTCCTTCTATGTGTCTGAGTCGAGTACGTGCTCTCTCCGATCAGTCGATCGTCGCGTTGGGGTTGGGCCCTGGTGAGTTCCCCTTCGAGCCGTTCCAGCCGAGTGCGAGACTGGCATCGTGCGCAGTCCCTCGCACGATCTCGATGAGGTACTCCTCGCGGCTCTCGAAGCGGGCCGTCGGCATTGCGGCGTTGATCGCGGCGTGGTTGTTCGCATCGTCGACGACGAGCGCGGCGAGCGCACTGATACCGATCTCGTGTTCTTCACGATCGAAGGCCACGCCTTCGGTCGCGACACGGTCCAGCTCGTCCATGAGGCGTTCGGGATCCGTGACGGTCTGGTTGGTCCGGGATTCCAGCTGTTCGGGCAGCATTGCTCGGAGAACCGGCCGCGGTAGAGCGGCCAGCAGGATCTTTCCATTCGCAGTGCAGTGCGCGGGGAACGTCGTGCCGACGAGTGTGACGGCGCGCAGCCCCTGACCGACGATCGCCTGGTCGAGGAACCGCACGTTGAGCCCTTCGAGAACGGTGAGGCTCGTGCCTTCTGAGATCTCTATTGCGAGCCTCTCGAGGAAGGGACGCATCGTGGGAATGAGCGCCTGCCGGGAATTCGCGGCGAGACGGTCGATCTCCGGCCCGAGTCGGAGGCCCCCGACGCCGGTCCCCTTTTCGACGAAGTGCGCACTCTGGAGGGTCTGGACGATTCGGTGAACCGTCGAGCGTGGGAGACCGGTGCGCTCCGCGAGGTCGGTCAGCGTAAGGTCTTCGCCGGCGTTCCCGAGCGCACGCAGGATCTCGACCGTGCGGATCACGGACTGCACCCGCTTCGTCCCGGGGGCTTTGCCCTCGCTCCCGTCGACCAACACCTCTATCCCCTCACTCGCCCTTCACCGCGGACGGCGGCTTCTCACCGGCCGCCTTCGGCCTCGCTGATCCGGTAGCTCCCGTCGCGATCCAGGATGGCGACGACACGGACCCCGGATCCGTCGCCCTCGGTCCAGCGCCACGGGAAGGCAGAGAATGTGCATCGCCTGCCGGTGACCTCATCGAGGTCTCCACCAATGTTCTCGATGCCTGGTATCCCGTTCCCCATGAGGATCTTATGGGCGGGCTCCCAGTGAGGGAAGTCCTCGGCGGGGTCGTGCCCGAACTTTCGTCGGTACTCCTCGATGAGATGAGGGTGGGACGGTCCCGGTCCGTGCGCGACGAGTTTCGTTCCGAGCGGATGGTCCAGGGCTTGAACGCCGACGCCGACAAGCTTGACCTGGCGCTCGACGAGCCAGCGGGCGGCATCGTCGTAGAGGCCGGGTGAGTAGTTGAAGTAGTCGTCGTTGTCGCCGAACAGCCGATGCGACCCGGTGTTGATCATCACGATGTCGTGCGGCTGGATGCGCGGCTCCGCTGCTTCGAGGTCGTCGGGACTGATGACCTCCCACCGGCCTTTCGGAATCGAGACGGCTACCCCCGTGCCGAAGAAGCGCCATGTCTCGTAGCCCGTGATGGTCGGCCAGCCGGCCGTGACGTGCACGGGTGCGTCCATGTGTGTCCCGCGATGCATGATCGCATCCATTTCGTGCACGGACTGCCCATCCCTGGCGTGGAATTGCACCCGGTTGACCCGGACGCCGGGAGAGGAAGGCCACTCCGGCATTCCGTGGCCCCACGTATGGGTCAGGTCGTAGAACTCCAGGCCGCTCACGTCGCTTCTCCTGTCTCGATTCTGTAGTCACCTCGGTCATCCCGTAAGGCGACTAGTCGGACCGGGCAGGCGTCGCCTTCGGGCCACCGCCAAGGGAACGACTGGATCGTGACCCGCTTGCCGAGTAGGAGGTCGACGTCGCCACCCACGTTCTCGATGGTGGGGATGTCGGCCTCGAGGAGCGCCCGGTGAGCCGGATGGAGCTCCGGGAAGTCTTCGGATGCCGCTCTGCCCGTTTCGGACTCGTACCGAGGGACGAGGTATGGCGCGAGGGGGCCGCCTCGGTGATCGGCGAGCTGCGTCGCCAGGGGGTGATCGACATACGGTGTGTCGACGCCGACGAGCTTCGCTCCGGCGTCACGCAGCCACATGGCCGCCTCCGGGGCGAGTCCCGGTGCATGGCCGAAGTAGTCCTGGCTGTCGGAATAGCGCCGGTGCCATCCGGTGACGATCAGCACGATGTCACCCGGTTTGACCGCAGGTGTTGCCGACTCGAGGTCGGCCGCGGTGACGAGCTCCCACTGCTCTTTCGGAACATCGAGGACGACACCGGGGCCGAAGAACAATCCCAGGGGGAGCGCGCCGATAGCCGCGGCTCGCTGGACGAGATGGGTAGGAGCGTTGACGTGGGTGCCCGTGTGCATGACCGTCTGGATGCGCTGGGCCATGACGCCGTGACGAGCGTGCGTCACAACACGCGCGATCCGCGTGTCCGGGTAGCCGGGGTAGGCCGGTGCACCGTGGCCCCACGGGTGACTCAGCTCGTACAGCTCGAGGCCGGTCTGGGGATCGACTACCGGGCTCGGCGCAGGGGTGGGTTGGTGGAGCGTGACGCTGGGATTCATCATCATCCCGCGGTGTAGCCGCCGTCGACGTACATGACCTGACCGGTGCAGAAATTCGAGGCGGGAGACAGCAGGTAGATGGCCATGCCGAGCAGGTCGTCGACTTCACCGAGCCGACCCAGGGGGATGCGCGCCAGGCTCCGTTCCCGCGTGGAGCGGCCGAGCTCGTTCTCGCCGAACATCCACGCGGTCAGCCCCGACCGGAACACCGTCGGCGCGATCGCATTGACGGTGATGCCGTGCTGCGCCCATTCCGTCGCCAGCGAACGCGTCAGCGCGTCCGTGGCGCCCTTCGACGTGCAGTAGGCGGTGTAGCCCGAGTAGTTGCCGTGACGACCGCGCACCGATGAGATGAGCAGGACCTTGCCGCCTGTTCCCTGGTCGACCGCGCGCTTGCCGAACGCCTGGGCCATCAGCCACGCCCCGCGGACGTTGGCATCCATGACCTTCTCCCAGTCCGCCAGATCCTGCTCGTGGATGAAGCCAGCCTGGTTGAACCCGGATGCGACGACGAGGAGGTCGACGGATCCGAATGCGTCCACGCTTCGCTCGACGATGGCCTTCGCGTCCTCGACGCCGTTGGGGCGACGGTTGATGGCCTGTGCCACGCCACCGGCCTCCGTGATCCGTCGGGCGAGGTCGGCGAGGGGCTCGGCATTGCCGGAGGCGAGGGTGAGCTTCGCGCCCATCGCCCCGAGGGTCTCGGCGATACCGCCCCCCAGTGCTCCCGAGGCGCCTGTTATGACGGCGCTCTTCCCCTCGACGGCGAAACGATCGAGGGGGTGTGGTGGTGCCGGCTTCGCCGGTGTATTCGTGGTCACAGCGCTCCTATCCCGACTAGCAAGAATTCATGTACCGCATAGTGGGATGAGGGTATCACGCCCTGAAAGTTCGTCAACCGCACGCCCGCTCTCGGAAAAAGGCGGCATGTCGCTTGACGCGATGGGCGAATCACCTTACTGTCCCGTAATGTGGGCTTCGTCATCCCACATCGTAGGACCGCCTCCCGGTGGGGAGGCCAGGGCTTCGGAGAAGGAATGCCGACGATGAGAAGAAACCGGGCCGTTATCGCGGTGCTTGTGTCAATACTCGCGGTTGCCTGCGGCGGCGACGACGCTGAGACAACGACGGGCACCGAAGCTGACGACGCTAAGACTACGACGGCCACCAGGGGGGAATTGAACGAGCTGCTCCCCGATCACATCCGTGAGGCGGGCGTCATCAAGGCGGGTGGGCCGGTGACCGAGCCCCCGGGCGTGTACCTCGAGGAGGACGCTGCTACCCGCACCGGGTACATGATTGACCTCGCCAATGCCGTGGGAGACCTGCTGGGAGTCGAGGTCGAGTACAGCGAGATGCCGTTCCCTTCGCTGATTCCAGGCTTGCAGAGCGGGAGCCTCGACATGAACTTGACCCTGAGCGACAAGGTGGAGCGACAGGAGGTCGTCGATTTCGTCGACTACCTGGCGGATGGACTCAAGTTCTTGGTGCCGGCCGGCAACCCGAACGGTTTCGACAGCCTCGAGTCGCTGTGCGGCAACACCGTGGGCGTTCTCGCCGGATCCGTCGCTGTGGGCGTCGTGACCGAGGTCAACGAATCGTGTTCCGAAGCGATGGAGATCAAGGTGTTCCCCGGAGCGTCAGGTGCACAGTTGGCGGTTCGCGCGGGGCAGGCCGATGCAGCCTTCGGTGGCGGGACTGCCTTGAGCTACGTCGCTGCGAACGCCGAGAACGGAACCGTCTTCGATGTGGCACCCGGGGGGCCCTACACCGTTCAGCCGCACGCGTTCGCGTTCGTCAAAGGCAACGACGAGCTCCGTGACGCCGTGCAAGCGGCGATGCAACGACTCGTCGACAACGGTACGGCCGCAGCGATCCTCAAGAAGTACGGCGTGGACTCGAACGGGCTGTACGACCCGATCCCCATCAACGTTGTCGAGTGTACGTCGTCAGACCAATCCGGTCCATTGAGTCTGTTTATTAAGAGAGACTTTCTGCGGGCTCGCCGCCTTCGGCGGCATGTGTAGATTCTCTCGTTTCCGTTGTACCAACGTCCTCCGTTTGATCGCCTCACGCCGGGCAAGGATCGTCGACCGCCGTCCTTCATAGACGTCGGCCGGCGTCACGTTCGCCAAGGCCTCGTGGAGACGGCGGTGATTGTAGTCGTCGACGAAGCGGGCGACGGCTCGTTCCAGTTCCCAGGGGCTGTAGTACTTCTCAAGCTTGACCACGTTCTTCATCGACCGATGGTACCGTTCGATCTTGCCTTGCGTCATCGGATGATACGGCGCCCCGCGCGTGTGCGCGAGCTGATGGCTCTCCAGATAGTCCGCCAGTTCCCGCGAGACGTAGCACGGGCCGTTGTCGCTCAAGAGCCGTGGGCGATGGACGACCCGCACCCGATCGATACCGGTCTTCGCGCGGGCCAGGTCGAGCGTCTCCATCACGTCTGACGCCTGCATCGACGTCCGCAGCATCCAGGCGACGATGTAGCGTGAGTAATCATCCAGCACCGTCGACAGGTAGTACCAGCCCCAGCTGACCACGTGCAGGTAGGTGAAGTCCGTCTGCCAGAGTTCATTGGGGCAATGCGTCGGATGCTGAAACGTCTTAGCGGCCGACAGCACCACGAAGGCCGGGCTCGGAATCAAGTCGTACGCCTTGAGGATCCGATAGACGCTTGATTCCGAGAGAAAATGGCCTTCCCGGTCCGTGAACTGCCAGGCCAACTCGCGCGGCGAACGTTCCGGGTCGGCCAACGCGGCGTCGACCACCTGCTCGCGGACGCGAGGTGGGATCCGATTCCAGTACCGGCGGGCCGTGGACGACTGGGGCGCCAAGCCGGCCGGCCCGGCGATGCGGTACCGTCGATACCAGGCGTAGAACGTGGACCGATGGACGCGCAGCTCCCGCAACGTCTGCCGCACCGACAGGTCCGAGCCCTCCACGAGCCGGATGAGTTCGATCTTCTCGGCCGCCGTCCGTCTCACGTAACGTCCTCCGAGTCGGAGGCCGTCACGTTTTTTTTGAGCAGGCGGTTCTCAAGCACGATCTCGGCCACGACCTGCTTGAGTTGCGCATTCTCCTTGCGCAGATCGCTGACGTCAGTCGAGGTCGCTTCGCGCGTCGTGTCCCCGACCAGCCGCTTCTTCCCCGCCTCGAGAAACTCCTTGCTCCAGCGGTAATACAGATTCGGATTCAGCCCTTCACGACGACACAGCGTCGCGATGCTTTCCTCACCTCGCAAGCCCTCGAGGACGATCCGAATCTTCTCTTCGGCGGAAAAGCGTCGCCGGGTCTTCCGGCGGATGTCCTGAACGACCTTCTCGGCAGACTTTGCGTGGCTCATGGGGACCTCCTCCCCTGGCAGCAAAGTCTCTCTTATCTCACAGCCTCAAACGGTCCACAATGGTTTGACCCCGCACAGCTCGAACGCCGCCGGACTGAGCTGACCGAGCGTCGAGTGACGACGCTGTTGGTTATAGAACACTTCAATGTAGTCGAAGAGCTCCATCTTGGCTTCCCCGTGGCTCGCAAACTGCTCGCCGAGTTCACTCTTCACACTCGAGAAGAAACTCTCCATCACGGCGTTGTCCCAGCAGTTGCCGCGGCGGCTCATGCTGCAGACGATGCCGCGTGCGTCGAGGCGGGCCTGATAGGCCTCACTCGCGTACGTACAGCCCTGATCGGAATGATGCAGTAACCCGACGTCCGGGCAGCGGCGCTTGACAGCCATCTCGAGGGCCTTCAGGGTGAGATGGCGGTCGTTCACGGCACTCACGGCCCATCCGACAATGAACCGCGAGAACAAATCCAAGATCGCCGCCAGATACAACTTCCCGCTGCTGCCGATGACGAACTCGGTGGTGTCGCCGACCCACCGCTGGTTCGGCGCCGCCGCGTCGAACTGACGGGCGAGCAGGTTGTCGGCCACCGGCTGATCGTGCGCACTCATCGTCGTGACGGTGTACCGCTTCCGCACGCGCGCTTGCAGGCCCTCCTCCTGCATTAATCGCACGACCCGCTTGCGGCTGACGCGCTCGTCGTGGTCGATGAGGTCTTCGTGAATCCGTGGGCTGCCGTACCGATGCTTGCTCTGCTCGAACGCCGCGCGCACCAGCACCGTCAACCGGCGGTCCTCACGCGCATGCGCCGACTCCGGTCGCACGCACCACGCGTAAAACCCACTCCGCGTCACCTGCACGCATCGACACAGAATCGTGACCGTGTGCGAGGCCTTCTCCACCGCAATGAACCGGAATCTTACCGGCTCTGCTTCGCGAAGAAGGCCGTCACTTTTTTTAGGATGTCACGCTCCTCTTGGAGAATACGATTCTCTTTCCGCAGGCGGGCCAACTCCTCCCGCTCCGCGGTGGTCAGGCCCGTCCTGCCGTGCGTGCGATCCGCCCGCGCCTGCTCGACCCAATTCCGGAGCGACGACTCCGTCAGGCCCAGGTCGCGCGCGGCGCTCGCGACGGTCTGTTCTTGGTCGAGGACCAACCGCACCGCACTCGCCTTGAAGTCGTCCGTGAAGCTCCGGCGCGGACGTCGGGATTGTGTGTCTGCCATGGTCGACATCGTATTCCCCTTTCGGAAGATGTCCACCAAAGCGGATCAAGCCCACCATGTTCGGCAACCTGGGTGTGGTAGGAGCTGCAAACAAAAGACCGCGCATCGCGGTGCAGCTCCTGCCAATCCTCTCTATTGAACGGTCACACGGGCCACGGTGACGCCCGACCGTGGCGAACCCCCAGCGCCGCAAAATAAACCCGGCCAAGGCCCTTGTACTAGGCGCCGTTGTGTACTAGGCTAGCAGTATGAGAGCCGCCATCTACGCCCGCGTCTCCACGCACGACCAAGAGCCTGAAAACCAACTCCAAGAACTCCGACGCTATGCCGCTGCACGTGGCTGGACGATTCAGGAATACGTAGACAAACGCGTCTCGAGCTCGAAGGACTCGCGCCCAGCCTTAGACGAGTTGGTCAAGGATGCCAAGCGCCGAAAGTTCGACGCGTTGCTCGTCTGGCGATTGGATAGGCTCGGCAGAAACCTCCGCCACCTCATCCTCCTCCTCGACGATCTCCAGGCGATGGGCGTTGCGTTTGTCTGCCTGGCTGAAGGGATCGACGCCACGACGCCAGCGGGGAAGTTGCAGCTCCACATCCTGGCTGCCATCGCAGAATTTGAACGAGCCCGCATCGCCGAGCGAGTGAGGCTCGGGATGGCGCGGGCCAAGGCGCAGGGACAACGATTCGGTCGATGGCGACGGCCGATCACAGATCAAGAGTTCGCAACCAGTGTCAGCCTGTCGGTCCGGCAGGCGGCAGAGGCGCTGGGCGTATCGAGGTCGGTGGTGCATCGGTGGCGGATAGGGCACCCGCAGATGGCGGCGTACAATATCGCCACCCAGGAGGACAGCATCCATGACGCCTGACGAAGGCCCAGCCGTTCCGTCGTACCCGGACGGTGTTGCTCACGGTCGGCAAGAAGCCTTCCGCGAGATGCGTCGATTTCTGTTGGAGGGCCACACGCCCGAGGAGCTGTGGGCCTGGCTCGACGCCAAGGCGGGCGAGGCGACCTAACAGCCCTGTCCCATAGGCCGCTCGAATTCACCCTCGTTTCGCCCCGTCTTCAGCGGGTCTAGCCCTCCTGTTTCAGCTGTCCCCATCGACTGCCTTTGGGACACTCGCGGAGAGTTCATCCCTCCCCGTGTTCTCCAGCCCGACTGCCACCCTTGTGCCTACCATGCCACCCTAAAGGGTGGTGGCCTGGCTGGCACGTCAAGAAGAGCCGCGCTTCGACAGGCCGGTGGCCGTCCCATTGGCACATGGCGGGGCTCTGCACCGTATAATCAACGCTTCTCACGCACTCATGGTCGCGCTCGGGTCGGTGCCGAGCCAGGTCGAATTCCGCGCATCACGAGGAGGTCGCTTTTGCGAAGTAGCACTGCGGACTTGCCGGTCGCCATTGAGACTCCGGGCGGGACGATGCGGGTGCTTGGTCACCAAGGCGGGATGGCCGTGGCTCACTACGAGTTCACCGCCGAGTCGGACTTCACGCCGCTGCTCTCGGCACTGCCCGGTGGAAGTTGCGCCGTGCCTCACTGGGGCTACGTCATCAAGGGCAAGATCGAGATGGAGTTCGCCGATGGCACTCGCGAGACGTACGCGGCGGGTGAGGTCTACTATCAGCCACCCGGCCACAAGGGCGCGGTGGCCGCCGCCGGGACCGAGGTCGTGGAGTTCAGTCCCGAGCCTGACTACTCGCAGCTCATCGAGAGCTTCAAGAGCATGATGGGAGCTTCGTAGTCGCGTCCTTATGTCACTCACTCCCGGCACCCGTCTCGGCCCCTACGACCTCCAGTCCCGCCTCGGCGGCGGGGGCATGGGCGAGGTCTGGAAGGCCTACGACCCTAAGCTCCAGCGCACCGTCGCCATCAAGGTGCTGCACGAGACAGACGACGCGGCCAGCCGCATCCTCGCCGAAGCTCGCGCTGCGTCGGCGCTTGATCACCCTCACATTTGTACTGTCTACGAAGTTGGCGAGCATGACGGCGTTGCCTTCATCGTCATGGCCTACGTCGAAGGCCAGCCGCTCAGCGAGCTGATCCCCTCCGACGGCCTACCCCCCGAGGGTTTTGTCAACTTGCCGGCCGCGGCCCGTTCCTCCGGCAACTCACGAAGTACGGCCTGCGTGTCAGGCGGCGCACGTCACCCTGTTCCATTCGGTGAACGACTGCGACCGGAGGAGACGATGGTGGGCGGCCCGGAGCAGATGGCGGCCGACCCGAAAGAGATTCTGCACGACGCCGTGGACCGACGCGAAGCGCTGGAGCTGCCCCGCGGACTTGAAGCCGCGCATCTGCCGTTCGCGTTGTCGCGTCGGTTCGTGCGAGACCTCGGCTCGGTTGTTGGCGTACGGTCCGTGGGATGGACGACCGAGGGCATCACCGTGCGGCAGGCGGCTCCATAGCTGGGCAGCTTGTCGGTGATCAACCGTCGTGGGGTACGGCCCTGCCCCTTCAACAACTTGCGGAAGAATCGGATCGCCGCTCGGCGATTCCGCCGGGGCTGGACGAGGATGTCGATCACGTCGCCGTCCTCGTCCATGGCTCGCCATAAGTACTGCGGCCGGCCCCGAAGCCGGACGAACACCTCGTCCAGATGCCAGGTGTCACCCTGGCGGCCGCGCCGGGACCGTAGGCGCCGAGCGTATTCGAGCCCGAACGTCGCGCACCACTGCCGGATCGTCTCGTAGGTGACGGTGATCCCGCGCTCGGCCAGCAGATCCTCTACATCGCGGAAACTAATGCTGAACCTGTAGTACAACCACACCGCGTGACTGATGACCTCGGGCGGGAATCGGTATCCTCGGTAGCTCGGCATGCAGTCACTCTGCCAGATCAGAGCGGAAGTTGACAGAACCCGCTGAAACGCGGCCACGCGTCCCTCGCGCTTCGCCTTGGCTCGCTCCTTCCCCTCACGAATCTTGCGCGCAATCCCAGCCAGGAGCAGACGCTGATGGTCACGGACTGACCTCTCGAGGAGCGCACGCATCGCGAGCTTGAAGGTGCCAATCACTCTGGAGCAGGCGTAGGTCCGGGGCAGACTACCTCCGCTCGTAGACGAGCGACCCGTCGATGAACGTCATCTCGACGGCGATTTCCTTGATACGATCTGCGGGAACGACGGTCGGGTCGTCCGACAGGATGACGAAATCCGCGAGCTTGCCCACTTGGATCGACCCCTTGATGTCCTCGTCGAAGGTCGAGTAGGCACTGCCCAGGGTCCAGACTGCGATCGCCTCCTCGGCGCTTATCCGCTGCTCGGCGCCGTAGACCTTCCCCTCGGCGCTGGTGCGCGTCACCATGCTCTGGATCCGTAGCATCGGGTCTGCCGCACTGACACCAGAATCGGAGTTCCCGGCCACCGGGATGCCAAGGTCGAGCGCCGAACGGTTGGGGTGCATCATTCCCCAGCGGGCCTCCCCGTACGCCTCCATCTTGTCACCGTGCTCCCAGACATAGGAGTGCAACGCCAGCACAACCTTTAGCTGCTTCGCCCGCTCGAGGATGCTGGGGTTGACGACGCTGGCGTGCTCGAGTCGGTGGCGGTGGTCCGGCCGCGGCAAGCTGACCAACGCTTTGTCGATGGCGTTGAGCACCATGTCGATCTCCCGGTCGCCGTTCGAGTGCACTGCCACCTGAAACCCGGCGGCGTGGATCTCGAAGACAAGCTCGTCGAGCTGCTCCTGTGATCTCGCCGGCGGGATTCCGTAGTAGTCCTTCTTACCGGTCTTGGGGTTGATGATGTCGTAGGGCGCGTACAGCCAGCAGGTCCGCCCCGAGAGCGAGTTGCCGTGGATCATCTTGATCGCGCCGATCCTCAGGTGGTCGTCGCCGAATCGGGTCCGTAGGCTCAGCTCCTTCAGATCGTCAAGGTAGCGACTCCTGAACATGATCGTCACTCGGACTGGCTCTCCACGTTCCACGGCGTCCTGGTAGCGCCTGAACGACCCGGGAGACCCGCCGGCATCGACGATACTGGTGATCCCCTTGCTCAGGAAGGTCTCGAAGGTCAGTCGCAGGCCTTCGAGCTCCTCTTCATGCGTCGGCTCCGGAAGTGGCGGCCCGGCGCGATTCACGAGCTGGATGGCGTTTTCCCAGACGACACCCGTCGGTTCGCCGTTCGCGTCGCGCTCGAAGCCGCCGCCCGCGGGATCCGGCGTTCGCCGGGTGATGCCGGCCATCTCGAGCGCATAGGAGTTGACCGCCGACACATGGCCGCTGGAATGGCCGATACGAATCGGATGTTCGGTCGATGCTCGGTCCAGGTCGTGGCGTGTCGGGTGCCGGCCGAGCTTCGTATCTTGGTAGCGAGACCCGATCACCCATTGGCCCGTGGGTGTGATTCGCGCCTTTTCTTGCAACATGACGATGAGAGCGTCGATCGACCCGACGCTGGCGGGGCTCAAATCGACCTGCCCCAAGCGCGACGTGACCGGGTAGCTCGGGCCCGGATGCATGTGGGCATCAATGAAGCCGGGCGTGATCGTCCTGCCGACAGCGTCGATGACCTGCGTGTCCGGCCCGATCAGCGCGCGTACTTCGGGCCCACTGCCGACCGCGACCAACTTGCCGTCGCGGACCGCAAGAGCCTCGGCTCGTGGGTGTGCGTCGTCGACCGTGATGATGTTCGCTGCCACCACCACCAGTTCGGCGTGCAGGTCATTGGTCACGGCGCCTGAGCAAGCCGCGAGAACCGAGATGCACAGCAAGAGACTCGTCGTGATCGCGTGATGCGTGCGCTTGCCGACCATGGGTCCTCCGAGTTTGCGACCAGCCGGATGGAACGCCCAAATCTGGGCGTAAGGCCGGGCCTCATTCTACCCGCGGATCGGACTGGCGATTACCTGATCTTTTAGAGAGCCCAACGAGGGCGAGCCACTGTTGTGAATTCGGTATCTCACGGAAGACCGGCTACAGATCTACGGCCGGCCTATGGCCCTCGACGGCGCTGTCAACTTGAGACGGGCAGCGCACTGTCAAGTTGACGAGGACAGCGCGTTGCTCCCCCTTAAGGTCGAGCGCCAGCGCTCGTTCAGCAGGCGCACGTCACCGCATCCCATTCGGCGAACGCCTGGGTTCGCAGCAGCCGGTGGTGAGCCGACCGCAACAGATGTCGGCCCACTCGGAAGAGCTTCTGCACGACGCCGTGCACGGACGCAAAGCGTTGCACGTGGGCGGCCGACTTGAAGCGTCGCATCTGGCGCTCGCGCTGACGGGTCGGTTGATGCGAGACTTCCGCTCGATTGTTCTCGTACTGCCGGGTGGAGTGGATCACTGACGGCATGACCGTACGGTGCGCGGCTGAGTAGCTGCGCAGCTTGTCCGTGATCAGTCGGCGCGGCTCACAGCCTTGCCCTTTCAACAGTTTCCGGAAGAAACGCCCGGCGATTGCGCCGCGATTGCACGAGGATGTCGATCACATCGCCGTCCTCGTCAACGGCCCGCCACAGATACTGCCGGCAGCCCTGAATCGTGACGAAGAGTTCGTCCAGATGCCAGGTGTCGCCCATCCGGCCCCGCCGATGCCGCAACCTCCGAGCGTAGTCGAGCCCGAACGTCAGACACCACTGTCGAATCGCCTCATACGTGACGGTGACACCCCGTTCGGCGAGGAGATCTTCGACATCGCGGAAACTCAGGCCAAACCGGTGGTAGAGCCAGACGGCGTGACTGATGATTTCAGGGGGGAATCGGTATCCGCGATAGCTGGGCGGCAGGATCGTCATCCGCCCACTCTGGCACCGCCGCATTCGTCAACTTGACAGAGCCAGTTACGGACCATGCCCGTGGCTCACCGGAATCCATCAGACGAAATGGTCATTGGCCGCCGCTCCTGGCCCTTCGTGGTGAAATCGCGGACAATTGAGAACTGCGGAGGAAATGCGCGATGCCAGAGCTCACTCGGATTACCCGTGACCCCCGAATGATGGGCGGCAAGCCCTGCATCCGCGGCCTGCGCGTGACGGTCGGCACTGTCGTGGGACTCGTGGCATCTGGCCGCACGAACGACGAGATTCTCCGAGAGTACCCGTATCTTGAAGCCGCCGACATTGCTGAAGCGCTGTCCTATGCCGCTTGGCGAGCCGAGGAAGTCGAAGTCCCCCTGAGCCGTCCGTGAAACTGCTCGTCGACATGAACCTGTCGCCCGGTTGGACTGAGCGGCTGGCGCAGCATGGCTTCGAGTCTGTTCATTGGTCGACCGTCGGCGCTCCAACTGCCGGTGACGACGAGATTCTGTCGTGGGCGCGCGTGAACGGATTCGTTCTGCTCACCCACGACCTCGACCTGTCGGCGATTCTGGCCGCAACCGCTGGGGTGGCCCCGAGCGTGGTTCAGCTGCGGATGCAGGACGTCCTGTCGGACCAGGCTCTCGAAGCGATCGCGAGTACCGTGACCGCGCACGCCGACGACATCGAGCGGGGCGCGCTACTCACGATTGACGAGCGTGGTGCCCGAGTCCGGATCCTACCGCTTCGACAACCTTGACCGACGGCACATCCGACAGCGGCCGAATCACTGTTCTGATGTCAGATGGTGCGCCGGCGCTACGACGCCTCGCGCACGGTGTGCTCAGGCGGCCGGGTGCCGCCGGCGCGATCGGATCGCTGCAGGGTCGCTGGATTGGTTAGGCGCTGAATCCGTTGCCAGAACACGGGTGAGGGTGTCCGCTTCCTAGATTCCTACTGATAGACCACGGCCTTTCCGGCGGCGCCTATCTGTTTCGCCAAGGCTTCCTGACTCCATCGCATCTTTGAACGAAGGTGTTTCAGTTGCTCGTCGTAATCGCTGGGCACCGGCGGGAGGGGAGCCTGGCAGGCCACTTGGCCAGCGAATCGACGGTAGTGAGTATGGACGAACTTCTCGCCGGCGCCGCGGGTGGCCAGTCGGACGGGCCGGCCGTAGACGGATCGTACTGAGAAGCGGACCTCGAGCCGACCAGTCCGCGCCGCGGCTTGCAGGGTACGTATATGGACGTGCAACTCCTCCGCCAGCTGATCCAACGAAAGCAGTTCCGTCCGTCGCTCGTGTTCGCCGACGATCGCCCGCGCCCGCTGAAGCGCTGCCGGCGGCACCGTGCGCCGGCCACTGTCCCAGGTCCTGAATGTCTCCACGGGGACGTCGAGCAGCGCGGCGCACGCCTGCTGCGATAGTCCAACGCCTCGCCTCAGCTCACGCATCTCAGTCATACGGCTCCCGCCCCCACCATGCCATCGCCGCAGGCATCCGTAAAGCGATCCTCGGCATGTGTGGCCGATGATCGCGTTATCCATCTGAGCTACTCCAACTGGTGCGCGATCTGGCAACGACGAAAACGCCGGGAAAATCGAATGGGCCACTTCTGGCGCGAAATGGCCGGACCGGTCACTTTTTTCGCTTCACCTTCGCCGAGTAATTTTCTTGAGGGAAGAATCGGCGTTTTCTTTAGGAATTGGCGCGCCCGGCAGGACTCGAACCTGCGACCCTCGGCTTAGAAGGCCCGATGTCGGCGACCTTCGATAAGTGGCCTACATTCGCGAATTCCAAGTCGCCGATCGGTTATGACCTAGCGGTTATATTTGCGGCGCCGAGACCTGGCCGCCGATGCGAATATCAGCCAGAACACTCACGATATCGCGCGAATACGAGTCGAGGGCGATAACCGATCAGCCCGTGCCGGTCGAATTTGCTCCGAATCTCGACGACTGAGCGATTTCGGATCGGTATTCACTACGGCGTTACCCAGGACCGATCCAGTAGACTCGGTGCGCTTGACGAGCCACATGGGGGGGAGATGGGAACACGACAGATTCGGGTTGTTCGTCGGACTGACGAGGTGAAGATGATCCGCGGCGCCGGTGACGAATATCGCTATCTCGCGACAGGTAGCGAGACGGACGGAGGCTACTTCCTCGTTGAAGCGGTCGTGCCCCCTGGGGGCGGGCCACCGTTTCACATACAGACGCGAGAGGAAGAGGCGTTCTACGTTCTTGAAGGAGAACTCACCTTCTACGGCAACGATGGCGAGATTGTCGCTGGGCCGGGCACCTATCTCAACATTCCCAAGGGCGCCAAGCACCGGTTTCGCAACAACGGGGATACGATAGCCAAGATGCTCTTCTTTTTCACGCCGTCCGGGATCGAGGGGCTCTTTGACGAGTTCGGCAAGATGGACATCCCGTCCGGAGATTTCGCATCGGTGATTGAAGCGATGAATTCGCTGGGTGAGAAATACGGCGTTGCGTAAAATAAGGCGCGGGAGGGCTGCAATCTCGCTCCTGACTTGTCGGGTGCGTTCGCAGAAGCCGCGGCATCCAACGGGTGAATCGGCACGCCTGCTGCGGACCAGTCCTCGTGGCAGGCGTTCGTTCCCTGTCTGCGCTGGGCCTTTGACCCAACTTGGGTCTGCGAAATAGGTCCTGCCTAGTCGCCAAGTGTGGACCTATCGTCCTATCAGTCTCTCGCGAGATGTTTCAATGCGGTTTCCCAGGCGGGTGGCACGTGGCTACCGCGAACGGGCCACGATCGATCGGCGAAATCGGCCATGTCGTCCTGGAGAACGATCATGACGTCTTTGTGAATCCCACTATGGACGAACTTTCGGAGTGCCCTTTCATCCTCCCAGACCGACATGGTCCAGAACTGCTTGCGCCAGGGCTTCGCACCCACGGCGTAGCCGAGCAGGCCGTCGGAGTCCGCGAGCTGCCGTTGAACGCGTTTCGTATACAGATTGAAGCGAGGCATGTCGCGAAAACGGTTCAGCAGGAAATAAGTCACCATTGCCAGACACTTGTCGTCTGCTTGAGGCGACCTGAACTGCCGCCAGGGCTGTTTCAGCATCCTGTGCTCCGTTGATCGCTGTAAACCGCACGCGACTGGTCCGAGCCCGCCAGCGGGACCGGCTGGAAAGTGAGGTCGAGCGAGTTGTTAGCGTCTGAATCGTACCGGGATCTTCGGAGAGCGAATTACGTGACTCAGGCCACCGCCGCCTGCTGATAGTAGCGCGCTTCGTACTCTGCCGGCGGCACGTACCCGATCGGTTCGAGCAGCCGCTTCGTGTTGAACCAATCGCCCCACGCGAGCGTGGCGAATTCCACCGCTTCAAGACTCCGCCACGGGCCGCGTCGCCGAATCACCTCCGTCTTGAACAACCCGATCACCGTCTCGGCGAGGGCGTTGTCATACGAATCGCCCCGGCTGCCGACGGACGGCTCGATGCCCGCTTCGGCCAGGCGCTCGGTGTAACGAATCGAGAGGTATTGCGTGCCTCGATCGCTGTGGTGTACGAGGTCGCCCGTCTCGGCGTGGCTACGATCGTGGATCGCCTGCTCGAGCGCATCGAGCGCCAGGTCGGTACGCAACGACGCGGACGCGCGCCAGCCGACAATCCGTCGGGCGAACACGTCGATCACGAACGCGACATAGACAAAGCCGCGCCACGTGGCCACGTACGTAAAGTCGGAGACCCAGAGTTGATTCGGCCGCGTCGCGGTGAAGTCTCGCTCGACGAGATCGCGCGGCCGATCCGTGGCCGCGTGCCCGTGCGTGGTCGTCACCCACGCGCGGCCCCGCACAGCGCCGGCCAGCCCCATCTCGCGCATCAGTCGGTGCACCGTACAGCGCGCGACACGGACCCCTTCCCGACGGAGCTGCCGCCAGACCTTCCGCGGACCATACACCTGAAAGTTCTCGTCCCACACGCGCTGGATGGCGGGCCGCAGCTCGTCGTCCCGGTGGGCCCGGGCGCAACGACGCGTGGGATCCGCGGCCCGGGCCTTGTGCCGGAAGTACGTCGACGGGGCGATCGGCACCGTGGCGCAGATCGACTCGACCCCATAGACATCGCGATGGTCGTCGATGAAGCCGACCATCATCTCGCTCGGCGGTCGAGCTCCGCCTGGGCAAAATACGCGGACGCCTTGCGCAAGATCTCATTCACCCGCTTCAGTTCGCGATTCTCGCGCTCCAGCTCCTTGAGCCGGTGCCGCTCGTCCGTCGTCAGCCCGGCGCGCTGCCCCGCATCCCGCTCCGCCTGCCGCACCCATGTGCGCAGCGTCTCGGCCGTGCATCCCAGCTTGCTCGCGATCGACCCGATCGCGGCCCACTGCGACGCGTACTCGGCTTCGTGCTGCCGGACCATGCGAACGGCCCGCTCTCGTACCTCGGGGGCATACCGACTTGCTCGTGCCATGGAACCCATCCTCTCAAGGAATAGGCCCTCCGACAAAGCCGGTACGGTTCAGCGCCGCAATCAAGAGATACCACTCTGGCATCAGTGGCAGCGACCAGAGCATGCCTGGGGCTGGCTCGTAGACGGACTGAAACAGCGCCGTGCCCCAGGGACCGTGGAAGATTCGACCCTTCTTCCGATTGAGCGCCCGGGTGAGACCCCGGCCGTAGAGGCGTCCGGCCCACTTCAGATGCCCGAGGCTGTTATATTTTTCGGGCCACTTTGCCTCCAGCAGCGCCTCCGCCTTGCCATAGCCGACCTGCTGCCTGTAGTACGCCCACACCGAGTTGCGTCGGTGGTGCCAAACGACCGCCGCGGGGTGAAATCCTAGCTTCCATCCCCGTTCCTGCATTCGCCAGCAGACATCCACATCGTCTCCCGCCGCACGAAATCGAGGATCGAAACCTCCGATCGCCTCGAGCGCCTCCTTGCGAATCGCCATGTTGCACCCGGGGATGTGCTCTGCCTCGCGATCGGTCAGCAGAACGTGCACGGGTCCACCAGGCGCGCTGGCCACACAGTCGGCGATGAAGCCGTCACCTTCGGGCGGAATGTTCGGCCCGCCCACTCCGACGTAGCCGCCTTGGAGAAACGTGTGCGCGAGATACGTCAGCCACTCCGGGTCCGGGTGGGCATCGTCATCGATGAACGCGATGATTTCACCCGTGGCGGCGTCCATGCCGGTGTTTCTGGCACTTGACAACCCGCGGCCTGGTGTCTCGATCAGCCGGAATCCGAACTCGCGCGTGATCTCCGACGTCCGATCGGTCGAGCCGTCGTTGACCACGATCACCTCGAAGTCACGATAGTCGAGCCGCTGCAGTCCTTCGAAGCAATCCCGGATCGTCGGTGCACCGTTGGCGCTGCAAACGACGACGGAGATTCGAGGCCAGCCCGATTGTCGCCGAACTGGCAGGTCTCGGAATGCCTCCCGCACGGAGTCAAGGGCCGGCTTTGGTTGTCTGTGTCGATCGACCAGCCCGAAGTCCCAATCGTCGATGTCGTAGCCGCCTCGATGCCACTCGTCGGTCCACGAGAATACGAACGAGCCTGCGCAGCCGGACGCGAAGGCCGCGTCGAGCTGCCAAGCCAAAGACGCGGCTTGCGCCTCTTTGCCGTTCCGTCGACTGTCCAGCCCAACTTCTGCGAGAATCAGAGGACGGTCATTGGTGAGGTTGTGAAGGCGAGCCAGGTAGGCTTCTAGGGCGTTTCGGGTCTCGAGAAACACGTTGAAGCTCACGAGATCGAGAAAAGGGAGCCTCAGATACTCGGTCGTCGGATAGTTGACGTAGGTCACGAGACTGTCGGGATCCTCGGTCTTCGCGGCGTCATACAGACGCCGGATGAATCGGGCGGTGGCTCGTGGTCCATGCCACCGAACGATGGGGGCGGGGATTTCGTTGCCGACTGAGTAGCAAAGAACCGCGGGGTGACCAGCACAGGCTCGAACGCCCTCTCGAACGGCACGCTCAATTCTTCGAGGTAGACCGCGCTCGTCCAGGAACGTGACATGCTGCTCCCATGGCAGCCCAACCATGACCCGCAGGGCATGACGGTGAGCCAGATCGAGGAACCACTCGGGCGGTACGGTGTAGGTGCGCACCGTGTTGATGGACGCACCCGACATACGCGCGAAGTCTTTCTCCACCATCTCCGGCAGGCCGAGCTGGTCGCCGGCCGAGTCCGGCCGAAACGTCCCATAGGTCACGCCGCGGACGTACAGCTTCTCCTCACCGACGAAGAGGAACTTGCCTCGTACGCTCGGCCGCTGCGGAGGGCGGGCGGTCGTCATCGTGTTTCGGACGGGTGGAGGCCATCGATTACACTTCGAAGTCCCGCCAACGTCAAGGGTAATAGGGTAAACAACAGAACCATAGCTTTCACCTCGAGGCTCACGCCAGAATCGCGAGGAGATATCACGAATCATGCCAGCACCCCAAGCAGGGTCTTGATGTTCGTAACTAGTTCTTACTGAGCGTGTTGCAAGGTTTCAGCGGAGTCGACGAGCCGGACGAGTGTGGTAATTTCCTCTTCTGCAAGGTAGGAACTACAGCGGGCCGAAATTGCGCCGGCGTGAGATAAGACGATCACCTGCGCGACCAATGGGTTCTGGTGCCCTGGGTCGAGTCTCGCCGTCCCGGCGATTCGAACCTGCAAAGAACGGCGACGATGCTGTTGCCTTGGGGGGCACGGTCAAGTTAGCGAGGAGTGCCTGTGCTTGTTCAACAGGCGCACGTCAATTGGTGCTGTCGTCTAGGCGTTCTCAAACGGCAGGGTGTTGTAACTTGAGCCCGTTAGGTGGCAGCCCGATGACGAGCGCGCGCAGTCGCGGAGGGCCAGGCGACTGAGGCCGTCATTGCCTGTAACATCCTCAAACAGATGACTCAGCTTGGTAGGCCGGCGTCGTAGGGGATCGGCCGGTGACCGGCCAGTGGACCAGGACGGTCACGGGTCAGTTCCGATCCGCGCAACAACACCACGACACGAGGAGATTCAACGTCATGCGACAGATCCCTCTACTGACCGTGCTCACGCTCGTCGTGTTTGCAGCCCCGAGTTGGGCTCAATATGTCGGCGTGCCAACCAACCTCGAGTACTGGCGACCTGTGATGGAGGGCTGGGAAGAGCGCCTACTGGAGGCGGGCGGGCAGGTCGGGCCGGTGGTCTCGGTGGGCGCTCCAGTCGTAGCCGTGGAGGATCCCGCACTATCGCCGCCGGTTGATCACGAGTTCAAGATCTATCTTGACTCCCCGAACATGCTGTCGCCAGATCAGCCGGCCCAGCTAATGGGCGCAGTGCCGCGGTTCATCAACATGCACGTCGAGGCCGGGGTGCCACTGGAGAACATCAAGCTGGCCGTCGTCCTGCACGCGACAGCAACGGAAGCCGCGCTGAGCAATGAGGAGTATCGAGCCCGGCATGGCATCGACAATCCCAACCTGCCGTTCTTCGAGGCCCTGTCGGAGGTAGGGGTCAAGTTCTACGTGTGTGGACAGGCCGCCGTTGCGGTTGGCGTCACGAAGGAGAACAAGGCGGAGCAGGTTGAGATTGTCCTGTCGGCAATGACCGCCATCGCAGTTCTGCACTCACAGGGCTACACGCCCCTGTTCTGAGGCGCTCGCGCCGCTGACGATAGGCGTGATCGACGCAGTCGACGGCGACATCTGGAGCGTGACGGCGGACGCCGCCTGCGAGACGCTCGCGGTCTACGAGGCCGCGAAGGAGACGGGCTGCCATCGGCAAGCGCGGGTGGGAAATGGCTTCTTTCGCTACAAGTCGATCATTGGGGATTGCCTTCGGGCGCGCACCCCAGCGGAGCAGGACACCGAAACCATCCTCGCGTGCAACATCTTGAACCGAATGACCGAACTCGGGCGGCCTGCATCGTACAGCATCGCAGCTGACCAGGCCCGAGGGTCGGAGGCGGTTGCGGGCCATGTCCCATCTGTGCAACAACACCCCGCATCGCAGAGCGCGATACCCTAGACCTCGGACAGCGTCAGGAGCTACCGCACATCCGCGACGGACATGCTGTTGCAGCCGATCACGCCGATGCAGATCCGGTCAACGTGCGTTTCCCGTTACGGCTCAGTCGCGGCTGGAGGCGGGGCGTCTTCGTTGAAGGTGTCGGCCGTCACCTTCCACTGACCGTCGGCTTGCTTGCGCCACACGGTGAGATACTTGCCGAGAACGCTCGTCGGGTTGCTGTCGGGATCGTCGAGGGTCATCTCATAGGTCCCGAGGGTGTAGCCGAGGTCTCCGCCCTCGGAGACATGCGCTGAGCTTGCTTCCCACATGATGGAGAACCCGGGCAGGCCGAGCAGCATGGTCACGACCTCCTGAATATCGGCTGGGCCGTTGACGCGCGGGGCGTTTGGCGGCAGGAACACCGCGTCATCCGTGAAGGTCGCGGCGAAGGCGGCCGCGTCGTTGCGAGTTTCGACCCACGCTCGGTCGGCGTCCATCAGCTCCTGACGCGCCGCGTCGAGGTCCACCGGCGGAGGCGCAGGCGGCGGCGAGGCGCACCCGACCATTCCGACAAGCGCAACCGCTCCGACCCACGCCCTGCAATCACTCGTCATGACCATCAATCCTCCACTGAATGGATACGCGCCGATTCTACACCCAAGAGGAGGTCCTGACGGGGTTTTTGCCGGTATTATCAAGTTAAGTAGAACGGGCTGACCGACCCCCAACATGCCCGGTTCACGACAAGGCTCGAGTCCATCATCTTGGGGGTCGGTCAGCCGAGTTTTCGTCAAACTTGACAGTGCCCGCCCAACACACCTCCCGACCGGCGGCACGAAATAGCTTGTGCTGAGCCGAGGGTCTTGACTAGGCTTCTGCCCACAGCCTTCGGCACGCTGTCCGGGCCATTGCCTGGCCGAGCTTCGCGCCGGGCCGGGCGAAGCCACAGGTGTTGCCCTGTGGTCTGGCCGAACAGCAGCTGTGTGGAAAGGGAGTCGACCGTGCGTGTCCACATCGTTAATCCCAGCGATCTGTCGTTCGGCATGGCCGTCATCACGCCGCGCTGGATGTTCGTTCTGGCGGGCGCGATGCCGAACACGTGGGGCGACCCCATCCTGACCGACGAGACTCTCGAATCGTTCGACGCGTCGCAGCTCGCGGCGGGCGACGTCGTCGGCATCGGTATCCACACCAAGAACACTCACCGCGGTTACCAGCTGGGCCAGGCGGCACGCGAGCGCGGCGCCTGGGTCGTGTTCGGCGGTATCCACGCCTCTCTGTTCCCGGACGAGGCGCGGGAGCATGGCGGCGCCCATGCCGTGGTCACCGGTGACGCCGACCGCATCTGGGCCCGGGTGCTCTCGGACTGCGCCGCGGGCGCGCCCGAGCCGCTGTATGTGGGAGGCCAGGTGGCGGGAGCCGAGCTGGTCAAGCCGCGCTGGGATCTGATCGACCGGAACCGTTACGCCTGGGCGTCGGTGCAAACCGTCCGGGGCTGCCCGAAGCATTGCTCCTTCTGCTCGGTCTGGCGGACCGACGGGCAGGAGCCCCGCCAGCTGGCTGGCGAGGGCGTCCTCGAGGAGATCGTCGAGCTCCGCCGGATGGGCTTCCGGTTCATACTGCTCGCCGACGACAACTTTTATCCCGTCACGCTCGAGGATCTCGCCCAGGCTCGCCGCCGCCAGGACCAGACACGGCTGCGTGAGCTCGAGGCGATCCGGGCCGAGCGGTTCGAGCTGATGGAGCGGCTCGCGTTGCTGCCCAGCGATCTCTGCTTCTACACGCAGATCACCATGGAGGCGGCCGAAGACCCCGCGTTCCTCCAAGCGATGCGGAAAGCGCAGATCAAGGGCGCTCTTGTCGGCATTGAATCGGTGACGCCCGACGGCCTCAAGGATGTCCACAAGGGCTTTAACCTGCACGGGGAGGCGCTCGTCACGCGGCTGCGTCAGTTCCGTGAGAACGGTGTGCATGTGCTCGGGTCGTTCATCTTCGGGCTGCCCAGCGACCGGCCGGAGACGTTCGTGGCGACGGCCGAGATCGCCAAGCGCGCCCAGATCGACTTCGCGCAGTTCGTGACGCTGCAGCGGCTGCCCGGCACCCTGGACTTCGAGAAGTGGGAGCGGGAGACCGTCGGCCAGGCCGAGGTCAACGGCGTTCCGGTGACCAGGTACTGGCTGATGCCTGTCTCCAAGGCTCGAAACGTTGTCGTCGTACACCCGGTCATGAGCCCGGAGGAGATCCGACGACGCACACAGTGGGTCTGGGACCAGTTCTACAGCCTGCCGACCGTCTGGCGGCGGTCTCGCGTCATGAATGGCCTGTGTGCGCGTCTGGGGTTCCTGCTGATGTCGAAGCTCTACCGCCAGATGTACGCCAACACAGGGCTTGCGGCCGATAGCGCCCGTGAGTCGCAGGCCAACCGTAGGGCACGGTGGCTGGCGTACCCCATCCGGTGGCTGTTCGCGGCCAAGCCGATGCCAGACCTGGAGGTTCCGGCAACGACGGGACACTCGGGCGTTGGTGCACGGAACCCGCGCTCGGCGAGCGACCGTCGGCGTTCTGCCATCGTGCCGGCCGCAGGGGCATGATCTCGACGTGAAGTCGAGAGTCCACCCGCAGTACAAATCGCGTCGGACACTGGTCAGCGTACGACTGAGCGCTGGTCCAGCGAGGCGACGTCACCCTCTGGCTCACGCCTGACGCCTTGCGCCCTCTTCTCGTCAACGTGACCGTGCCCTCGAAGCTGAGACGGGGTGTCGAGGGCCTCTGTGCCGGGGCACAAGCCGCGCTCGATTCGCGGGCGACCTAGCTGAGGGCGCCCGTCAGGATCGGCGGCATCGGGCAGCTGATCGATGCGGCGACGGCGCGGAGGAGTTCAGCTTCGGTTGCCGTGACGCGGTCGTCAGCCGTGATGCACGCCACGGCAGCTTCAAGAATTCGACGTTTCACTTCAGGCGCAGTCTCGTCCAGGTGGCGCAGCGCCTTGTCCAGATCAGCCAGACTGCAGCGCTCGTGGGGCAGCAAGTGGTCCTGCGCCAGGCCAAGCGTGACTTGCGCCTGCTCAAACGCGTGCTCCGCACTCAAGGTATCGCGCTGCCCGACATAGGCCAGCACCGACATCAACAGGGTGCACTGAGCTGACACGGCCTCGACGGTTCGATGGCGCGCGCGGACCGTGCGTGCCGCGTCGGGGTTGAGATCGCGCAGCAAGATCCGATGCAGCGACCATTCAAAAAGATCGATGCGGTTGTCTGCCTCCACGAGGGCGATGATGTTGCGGTCGAAGACGTCGCGCTGCGCGGCACTGAGAGCGCGCAGCGCCGGGATGGTGATCTCCAGCAACGGCAGCCGCAGTGTGGCCGTGAGCGCTGTCGCCATCGGTGAGAGTCGTCGTGTCTCTTCGAACACGCCCCGGTCGGCGGTCGTCTTCAGGTGTGCCAGTTGCTGCCGGCGGATCGTCTCGTCGCCGTCAAGCAGCAGTGTATAGATGACGGCGCGTGCGCCGTACGGTTCGCGTGCGGCCGCTGCCAGGGCTGGAGGCAGGCTGCTGATCAGGTGGGCCGCATGGCGGAGGTGGGCCGGGCCGGGCCGTCCGATGCTGTCGACCGCCGAGGACACGTTCGCGGCAGCCGTGTACCCTGCGGCCGTCCCACCAGCAAAGCCGGAGGCACCAGGCGTGGATCCCATCTCAGACAACTCGGCATCGATGCGTGCGGCCCCTTCCTGGAACTCGCCGTCCCATGACGGGTCGATGCGTTTGATGCGCTCCGCCAGGGGTGGATGTGTGGCGAACATGGCGCTGAAGCCTGATGTGGCGCGGCCAAAAAACATGTGGCTCGCTTCTGGAGCATTGGGATTCTTGACAGCCGAGCCTGTGGCGAATCCGCCAATTTTTTTTAGCGCTCCGGCGATGCCCTCGGGTTGACGCGTGAACTGCACCGCCGAGGCGTCGGCCAGGAACTCGCGCTGCCGACTGACCGCGGCCTTGATCAGGTTGCCGAAGAACGTGCCGGCAAATCCAATCACGGCCAGGCCTGCGCCGATCGCCATGATAGGCAGGCCACTGTTTCCGTCTTTCGAGCGCCGACTGCCGCCGGTAAAGAACGACATGCGGAGCACGAAGTACCCGAGCATGCCAATGACGAGGATGCCGTGGAGCAGGCCCATCAACCGTAGGTTCAGCCGCATGTCGCCGTTGAGAATGTGACTGAATTCGTGGGCGATCACGCCCTGCAACTCATCCCGATCGAGCCGTGTCGCGGTGCCACGTGTGACGCCGATGACGGCATCGGCCGCCGTGAATCCGGCGGCAAATGCATTGATGCCGTCTTCGTGATCCAGCAGATACACGGGCGGCGTTGCCGTCCCCGACGCAATGGCCATCTCTTCGACCACATTGAGGAGGCGTTGTTCAACCGGATCTGCGTTGCCGACCGTGAGCAATCGCCCGCCCAGTTGCTCAGCGACTGCGCCGCCGCCGGCACGCAGCGCAGCGATCTTGTACAGGCTTCCGCCGCCCACGATGAGGAGGGTGCCCACGATTGAGACGAGGATCAGCGAGGGATCGGCGACGGCAGACCAATTGACGGCGCCGGTATCCGGGTTCCGGCCCAGGTACCCCATCGTGGCCGCCAGAAGGAGCTCGAGCGACGCGATGATGGCCAACACGGCGAGGCCAAACAACAACACCAGACGAGTGGTGCTGCGCCGCGCGTGCTCTTGCCGCTGAAAGAAATCAGTCGCCACCGGTCTGGTACCCCTACCTGTGCCTAGAACGACACTTTCGGCGGTTCCGCGATCGCCTGGCTGTCGAACTCCAGCAGCGATGAACCGTACCGGCTTTGTCGGAGGGCCTATTCCTTGAGAGGATGGGTTCCATGGCACGAGCAAGTCGGTATGCCCCCGAGGTACGAGAGCGGGCCGTTCGCATGGTCCGGCAGCACGAAGCCGAGTACGCGTCGCAGTGGGCCGCGATCGGGTCGATCGCGAGCAAGCTAGGGTGCACGGCGGAGACGCTGCGCACATGGGTGCGGCAGGCGGAGCGGGATGCGGGGCAGCGCGCCGGGCTGACGACGGACGAGCGGCACCGGCTCAAGGAGCTGGAGCGCGAGAATCGCGAACTGAAGCGGGTGAATGAGATCTTGCGCAAGGCGTCCGCGTATTTTGCCCAGGCGGAGCTCGACCGCCGAGCGAGATGATGGTCGGCTTCATCGACGACCATCGCGATGTCTATGGGGTCGAGTCGATCTGCGCCACGGTGCCGATCGCCCCGTCGACGTACTTCCGGCACAAGGCCCGGGCCGCGGATCCCACGCGTCGTTGCGCCCGGGCCCACCGGGACGACGAGCTGCGGCCCGCCATCCAGCGCGTGTGGGACGAGAACTTTCAGGTGTATGGTCCGCGGAAGGTCTGGCGGCAGCTCCGTCGGGAAGGGGTCCGTGTCGCGCGCTGTACGGTGCACCGACTGATGCGCGAGATGGGGCTGGCCGGCGCTGTGCGGGGCCGCGCGTGGGTGACGACCACGCACGGGCACGCGGCCACGGATCGGCCGCGCGATCTCGTCGAGCGAGACTTCACCGCGACGCGGCCGAATCAACTCTGGGTCTCCGACTTTACGTACGTGGCCACGTGGCGCGGCTTTGTCTATGTCGCGTTCGTGATCGACGTGTTCGCCCGACGGATTGTCGGCTGGCGCGCGTCCGCGTCGTTGCGTACCGACCTGGCGCTCGATGCGCTCGAGCAGGCGATCCACGATCGTAGCCACGCCGAGACGGGCGACCTCGTACACCACAGCGATCGAGGCACGCAATACCTCTCGATTCGTTACACCGAGCGCCTGGCCGAAGCGGGCATCGAGCCGTCCGTCGGCAGCCGGGGCGATTCGTATGACAACGCCCTCGCCGAGACGGTGATCGGGTTGTTCAAGACGGAGGTGATTCGGCGACGCGGCCCGTGGCGGAGTCTTGAAGCGGTGGAATTCGCCACGCTCGCGTGGGGCGATTGGTTCAACACGAAGCGGCTGCTCGAACCGATCGGGTACGTGCCGCCGGCAGAGTACGAAGCGCGCTACTATCAGCAGGCGGCGGTGGCCTGAGTCACGTAATTCGCTCTCCGAAGATCCCGGTACGATTCACGCTGGCTGCGGTGTCCAGCCTGGGGCTCGTGTGGGCGCCCTTGCTGGCCGTGTTGCCCCTCCTCGGTGTGTCGATCGCTGCACCGATCGCTCAAGCCATCGTCAGTGCGACAGCCGTTGTAGGCTCACGACCATCATCTGGGCGGGGACGCCTTGGACGATTTGTGCTGACGAGTATCCTCCACCTACTCCAGCCGCTCGCACGCCTGCTCGGGCGTGTCACGAACGGCCTCACGCCCCACCGGCGGCGGGGCCCGAGTGGCTTCTCGCTCCCGAGGTCCCGAGTCCACAGCATCTGGTTCGAGCGCCGGCAGGAGCCCGAGGCGAGAGTGGAGGCACTCTACCGCAGCCTGAGAGCCGCGGGGGCGCACGTTCGGACCGGAGGAAGCTACGATCGTTGGGACCTGGAGATACGACCCGGCTTCTTCGGAGCTGCCCGGATCCTGACGGCCTTCGAGGAGCATGGTGCCGGACGGCAACTAATGCGCCTTGAGATATGGCCACGCTGGCTGTTCACGGGTGTGGGCCTAATTTCGGTGCTATCCGCCTTGGCCCTCGCGGCCGCCGTCGGTCAGGCGTGGCTCCCATCTGCACTCTTTGGCGGAATCGCTATTCTGGGCGTCTTGCGTACCATGTTGGAGAGCGGTAGAGCCATCGGCACCGCGCGTGCCGTGTTGGAAAACCGAGACGAGCGGAAAGGCTTACGTCGTGCCTTGGGGGACACAGGATCGCAAACCTCCGCTTGAGGTCAACGCACGGCGAGCCCGGCACCGGACAGGCGTAACAGCTCGAGCCCCAGCGGTTCGGTGAGTTCGACACTTCGCATGAAGAACTCCAAGCTTCGCATCATCGTGAGTGGACTGGTCGCGCGATATCCGGTGGGCGGGGTCGCGTGGGACTACCTCCAGTATGTCATCGGGTTGGCCGAAATGGGCCACGACGTGTACTACCACGAAGACACCTGGAGTTGGCCGTACGATCCAGAGCAGAACGGCACGTCGCGGGACGGGCAGTATTCGGCCCGGCACCTCGATCGCTTCTTTCGGCGATACGCACCCCACCTCATCGAACACTGGCACTACGATCACCTCCACGAAAGCAGCTACGGATTGAGCACGAAAGCCTTCGCCGAGGTTGCCAGGACCGCGCACCTGTTCATCAACGTCAGTGGATCATCCGCGATCCCGCCCGACCTGTCGGAGGATTGCATCAAAGTCTTTCTCGATACCGATCCCGGATACAACCAGATCTTGCTGTTGGAGAAGTTCGACTGGTCCGAGAACGTCGAGCAATGGTGTGCGCAGGTGGCGGCTCACGATCGACACTTCACGTACGCCGAGTGCATGGGTGACTGTGCGGGGTCAAACCATTGTGGACCGTTTGAGGCTGTGAGATAAGAGAGACTTTGCTGCCAGGGGAGGAGGTCCCCATGAGCCACGCAAAGTCTGCCGAGAAGGTCGTTCAGGACATCCGCCGGAAGACCCGGCGACGCTTTTCCGCCGAAGAGAAGATTCGGATCGTCCTCGAGGGCTTGCGAGGTGAGGAAAGCATCGCGACGCTGTGTCGTCGTGAAGGGCTGAATCCGAATCTGTATTACCGCTGGAGCAAGGAGTTTCTCGAGGCGGGGAAGAAGCGGCTGGTCGGGGACACGACGCGCGAAGCGACCTCGACTGACGTCAGCGATCTGCGCAAGGAGAATGCGCAACTCAAGCAGGTCGTGGCCGAGATCGTGCTTGAGAACCGCCTGCTCAAAAAAAACGTGACGGCCTCCGACTCGGAGGACGTTACGTGAGACGGACGGCGGCCGAGAAGATCGAACTCATCCGGCTCGTGGAGGGCTCGGACCTGTCGGTGCGGCAGACGTTGCGGGAGCTGCGCGTCCATCGGTCCACGTTCTACGCCTGGTATCGACGGTACCGCATCGCCGGGCCGGCCGGCTTGGCGCCCCAGTCGTCCACGGCCCGCCGGTACTGGAATCGGATCCCACCTCGCGTCCGCGAGCAGGTGGTCGACGCCGCGTTGGCCGACCCGGAACGTTCGCCGCGCGAGTTGGCCTGGCAGTTCACGGACCGGGAAGGCCATTTTCTCTCGGAATCAAGCGTCTATCGGATCCTCAAGGCGTACGACTTGATTCCGAGCCCGGCCTTCGTGGTGCTGTCGGCCGCTAAGACGTTTCAGCATCCGACGCATTGCCCCAATGAACTCTGGCAGACGGACTTCACCTACCTGCACGTGGTCAGCTGGGGCTGGTACTACCTGTCGACGGTGCTGGATGATTACTCACGCTACATCGTCGCCTGGATGCTGCGGACGTCGATGCAGGCGTCAGACGTGATGGAGACGCTCGACCTGGCCCGCGCGAAGACCGGTATCGATCGGGTGCGGGTCGTCCATCGCCCACGGCTCTTGAGCGACAACGGCCCGTGCTACGTCTCGCGGGAACTGGCGGACTATCTGGAGAGCCATCAGCTCGCGCACACGCGCGGGGCGCCGTATCATCCGATGACGCAAGGCAAGATCGAACGGTACCATCGGTCGATGAAGAACGTGGTCAAGCTTGAGAAGTACTACAGCCCCTGGGAACTGGAACGAGCCGTCGCCCGCTTCGTCGACGACTACAATCACCGCCGTCTCCACGAGGCCTTGGCGAACGTGACGCCGGCCGACGTCTATGAAGGACGGCGGTCGACGATCCTTGCCCGGCGTGAGGCGATCAAACGGAGGACGTTGGTACAACGGAAACGAGAGAATCTACACATGCCGCCGAAGGCGGCGAGCCCGCAGAAAGTCTCTCTTAATAAACAGACTCAATGGACCGGATTGGTCTGACGACGTACAGCTCAGGAGCCTGGATTGTGCCTCCCGACCCGCCCGTGCGCGCCTCTTCAGCGGCGTCCCGAAGAACATCGCCGCCGCGGCCATCAGGGGTGCCGTCACGAGCGACAACGCGGCGAGTCGAGGACTGAGCTGCCACGCCACGATTCCGACCGTCGCGAAGGCGACCACGCTCTGGACCGGACCGATCATGATTTCGTCCGCGACCTTGTAGATCGCCCACGTGTCGTCCGTCAGCCGGCTGAGCGAGTCCCCCAGCGGATGGCGCCGGTGGAAGCCGAGCGACAGCCGCTGCATTCTCGCGAAGAGATCGGTCGCCAAGCCGCGGTTCATTCGCTGCCCAGTCACCGCCCACGTCCAGGTGAGACCAGCGTCGAGCAGATGGCCCAGCCCGAAGAGCGCGAGGCTGGCTCCCACCGCCACCGCGATGAGGACCGGCGTCGACGCGTCGAGAGACCAATAGCGCAGAGCGTTACCCAGCGCCGCCGGGATGGCCTCCCCGCCCAACGCGTAGTCGACGAGGAGCTTCACCGGCCACGGCTGCAATGCGGTCATCAACGACGCGAGAACCGTCATCGACGCGATCAGGGCCAGGCCGGGCCACTGGCGCGTCACGTACGGAATCAGCCGAGTGTATCGATGCATGTCTGAAATGGAGTCCAGCGGCGCTTGATAGGTCATATTGTAAGGGGACAACCCGGCACGACCGCGCGGGGGCTCGATGACCTCATATCCAGGCACCGCCGTGGCATATTTCATGCAGTCCAAAGCAAGCCTGAGGATTCGCGCGCGTGCCGACAGCGCGTTGTCAGCCGCGGAACGAAGAGGACAGTGTCGAAAGTCAGGCAGAGTCAGCGTTTTGGAGACGGCAGGACTGCAGCGGCGACGAACTGGTCGGCGGTCCTGCTGCTCGCGGCCCTCCTCCCAGCGGACAATCTTACTGCCCAGAGCGGGTCTGTTCTTCCCCCTCTGAACTCGGCATCAGTCCAGCGGCCCGACGATCGCCGGGCCGGCACAGATGTCCCGCAAGGCCACCTGCGCCTCGTTGCGGTGCCGTTCGCCACGGTCGTCCCGACCATCGATGGCAACATCGACGAGCAGGCTTGGCTCCACGCGGCGTTCACTTCCGCCTTCTGGATCTCCGAGTATCAGCAAGCACCTCGTGAGACGACGGAGGTTCGACTGCTCACGGACGCCTCTACCCTCTACATCGCGTTCACGTGCAGAGACTCACGCCCCGACCAGATCCAGGCGGAGCAGCGCAAGCGGGACAGCGCGTTCGGGTTCGACGACCACGTCTCCATTCAGCTCGACCCGTACCACAACCATCGCCTGATCTCGTCGTTTTCGGTGAACGCTCGCGGCACGCAGTCCGACGAGATGGCCGGAGGGCGGGCCAGCAAGATCGAATGGAAGGGTGACTGGAGCGCAGCTGCCTCCCGTACTCCGAACGGCTGGACAGCTGAGATTGCGATCCCGTTCGAGATCCTCAATTACGAGGAAGGCAGCGGCACGTTCGGGGTCAACTTCGTTCGCTATCACCACCGCACGCAGGAGACCAGCCGCTGGGCGGACGTGACGCCGCGACATCTGCCCGAAGAGACCGGACATCTCGTTGGCCTCCCGGCGGTGCCCGCCACCCGGATCACGAGGCTCTCCGTGATGCCGTACGTCTCCGGCGGGACGAACGCCCCCGACGACAACGGCATCGTCCGCGGGGCAACGGCGACGGGCGGCGTGGACGTCCGCTACAACGTGACGCCGAGCTTCACGGGCGTCGCTTCGGCGAATCCGGACTTCAGCCAGGTCGAGGAAGAAGTCATCGATCTCTCGTTCGACTACAACGAGAAAATCCGCGAGGAACGTCGGCCGTTCTTCCAGGAAGGTCGGGACTTTTTCGGCAACCGCACGTACTTCTTCGGCGGTCGAATTCCGAACTTCGACGCCGGCGTCAAGTCGTTCGGACGACGCGACGGATTCCAGATCGGCGCGCTCGGTGTCGTGAACTTCGACGGCCGACAGGACTACGCCGCACACATCGAGCGTGAGGTCGGCGCCACGGCCAACATCGGGGCCACCTTCATCGGCACAGACCGAGACACGTTCGGCAACCGCGTCGTCGCCCTGAACGCCGACGGCCGCATCGGTCGATCGGTCAGCTTTGCTCTGGACGCCGCGCGCAGCGTGACCGATGGTGCACCCGGTGACGGCACGCTCCTGGAGCTGTCCACCGGCTATCGCACCGCGTACTGGCAGTCGGGCGTCACGTACGACCAGACCGACGTCGGCTTCTTCCCGGCGAACGGATTCATCAAAGGCGATCTCCTCGGCACACGAGGAGGCACTGGATTCATCGGCTACTACCAGGAGTACCCGAGGTCCTGGATTCGCTACGCGAGCGGCAGCGTCACCTACGAGGTTCGCGACACCTTCACCCGACTGCTACAGCGACGGCAGCTCTCTATCTACGGCGAGGGCGAGACACGGAATCACATCTTCCTCTCGGGAGGATTCACGCGCGGCCCGTACCGACCCCGAGACGACGATCCGGGGACATGGCTGGCTAATCTGAATGACGACGAGTTTTATACTGTCTCTGCGCTGTTCAACGCCAGCAACGAACGCTACGGCTACGGGGCGACGCACTCGTGGGGCTTCCTCGACGGCGCCGACTATTCGAACCTGGTGCCGAGCCTCTGGCTCAGGCCAACGCACACGACGACTCTCAGCTACAGCTACGACCGCTCCGATTTCATCGACCGCACGACTCAGGGCACCTTGACCGGATCGTGGGAGATCACCCCCGTGCAAGTCATTTCGGGCCGGTGGGTACGTGCCGATCGGGATTTCTACCGGCTCGCATATCGGCGGACCGTCCGACGCGGCCTCGACATCTTCGCGGTGTACAACGACGACCCGTTCAATCCGGACCAGTTCACGTTCAAGATCGTGCGAACGTTTCAGCCGCTCTTCTGACTCCGAAACACGAACAGTGCCCCATGTGGCATCACATCCATTTGTGGAACGGCTGATCGGTACAACGGGGCGAGAATTCCTCGACCATGCAGGCTGACGATGGTGAACAGCCCGCTAAGTGAACATCCCCAGCGTCTTGAACTTCTCGCCCAGCACGGTCTCCGATTTCCGGTAGCCCAGGAACTCCTCGATCAGCGTCGCGTAGACCCGCCTGAAGTCGGTCGTATGCTGCAGGTTGTCGCCGAGCACCAGTTCGGTGAGGCTCGGGGGCGTGCTGTACTGCCCGCCCGTCACCCCGCCGCCCAGCACGAATGCCACGTTCGCGGTGCCGTGATCGGTACCAAGACTGGTGTTCTCCGGCACGCGCCGGCCGAACTCGCTGTGGATGAGGATGGCCACCTCGTCCTGCTTACCGATCCGCTTCATCTCCTCGAAGAACCCCCAGACCGCGTCGGAGCAGTACTGCACCTGACGGTTATGCGGGCTCTCCTGGTTCACGTGGGTGTCGAACAGGCTGTTCCGGAGCCGGACGTAGTAGAGCCGCGCCGGGAAATCGTTCTCGATCAGCGCCACCACCTTGTCGAGGTCGAGCAGCCGGAGGTCGGGCGTACGGGTCCGACTGTAGTTCTGCCACGCCTGCCGGACGAGCGCGGAGGCCTCTCGGGCGCTCTGGTTCACGTCCAGCAGAAACTTGTGGGTGTCGTTGCGCGCCGCCTGCCCGGTGCCGAGCAGCCCGACCTGCGGCAGCTGGGAGTGAAACAGGTCGCGGCGGAACCCGTTCGGGTCCTGGAACACCACCGGGACGTGGTCGCGGGCCCGAACCGCCAACGTCTGGGTGGCCGAGATGTTGACCAGGTAGTTGGGTGCCCCGTCCGGGTCGAGGGCGTCCGCCGTCCGGCCATACCATCCGTAGGGCTCGCCGCTGTTGGGCGCGCCGGTGTGCCAGTACGAGCTGGACGCGAAGTGGGAGAACGAGGGCTGGTCATAACCGGCGCCATGGATGACGGCGGCGTTGCCCTCCTCCCAGAGCCGGTGCATGCCGACCATCGACTTCTGGAAACCGAAATGCTCGTCGACTTTGATGACGTCCCGTTCCCGCACGCCGACGTTCGGACGATGCCGGTAGAGCGCGTCGTCACCGTAGGGGACGAAGGTGCTCAGACCGTCGTAGCCGCCGAACCACTCGAACACCACGAGGATCTTGCCGGGGGTGGCGGCCAAGGCCTCCGTCGTCACACCGAACATCGGGGGCAGCGGGCTGATGCCGCCGAGGATGCCGAGGCCGATACCTTGGGCGCCAATCTTGATCGCCTGACGACGGGACACGCCGGCCTGATCACACAGTCTCTGGCCGCGTCTTGACATTGCCATCGCTCTCTCCAGACGGGGCTTCGCCCCGAACCCCCCACCGGTCTTAGTCGATCTGGTATTCCGGCGTGCTCATGATGAGATGGGTCACCATTCGCAAGGGGTCCTCCATATACGTTGCTGCCCGGGCGAGGTCGGTGGTGCCGAGCTCGGCGTCGAGCAGCTCGATCAACCCGTCTCGCATGTCCGACGAGACCGGCACGCGGAGGAATCGGCCAAGCAGATGGTCAACCGCGTCGGTCGTGGTGGTCGCCCCCGCATCGAGCACCATCTGCGTCATGTCGAATCGCGCCGCGCCTCGCGGGGTGGGAATGAGCTTCTGCATCGCCTGGGCCCAGGCCTGATAGCCGGACACCCGGGTGTTGAACAGCTCATCCCGCTCGCGGTTGGCCAGGTCGAAGGCGGCCATTTCGGCGGTCTGGTCGTCGAGCGCGATCGCCGAGGTGAAGTTTTGTCCGGTCCGCAGCCGCTCGCCGATCGTGCCGTCGCCACCGCGTGAGAGGAAGTTCGGGTCGCGGAACGCGACGACGTCCGGAAACAGGTAGTCGAACGCGACGTTGCCGCGCTCCTGCAATAGCGCCGGGGTGATCCAGGATTGTCCCTGCGCCCAGCCGGCAACCGACGGCGGGTTCAACAGGTGTTGGCCCAGCCCGATGGTCGCGCTGTTGAAATCGGGGACGCCGGGCACGTCGTCGGCCCCGAGTTGGTTGAGCATGGTGATGACATGCTCGACCGGCCCCCTGATGTGGGCGCCGTACGAGGGTTCGCTGTAGAAGTCACGCGACAGAAAGATGGTGGTCAACAGCGGACGCAGCTCGTAGTCGGCGTCGCGGAGGACCGCGCCGAGCTTCGCCGTGAGTATCTCATCCGGTTCGTCCCGAACGAAGAAACGGTAGAGCTTGGACCCGATGTACTCGGCCGTGACCGCTTGTTCGAGGATGATGTTCAGCACGTCGACCCCGTCGAAGTTGCCGGTCCGCCCCAGGAACGTCTTTGGCTCAGCGTCGTGCAACTCGTCGTTGACGACGAAATCGAGGTTGTCGTAGTTCCAACCGGTGAACGCGCGCGCCGCCTCCCGGACGTCCTTCTCCGTGTAGTTCCCGACCCCCATCGAGAACAGCTCCATGACCTCGCGGGCGAAGTTCTCGTTGGCTGCGCCCTTCACGTTCACGCCGGCATCCAGGTAGGAGAGCATCCCGGGGTCCTTCGCCACCGCCTGCAGCAGGTCGCCGAAGTTGCCGGCCGCATGCCACTCGAACAGGTCGATCTGTCCCAGCATCTTGCGGTAGTCACGGACCTTGTTCTGGGCGGTGGCGAAATGCCCGTGCCAGAACAGCGCCATCTTCTCCTGGAGTGGCCGGTTTGTGTCGAGCATCCGCTCGGCCCACCAGTACCCGACGCGCCGCGTCTCGAGCTGCGTCGCCCGGAGCCAGTAGAAAAAGCGGTCGGACACCGGTTGCATGTGGCGGTTGACGCCCTCCGGCTTCACCCGGATGCCCATGCTCTCGCCGCGCTCCATCGCCAGCTCGGTGGCCGCGGGGCGGCTGGGAGGGAAGTCAGCCAGCGACTCGTCGAAGAACCCGGAATGCACGAACGATTGGAGGTGGTCGTTCGGAATGTCGTCGTACTCGACCAGCGAGCGGACCGCCTCCTCGGGGGACATGTCCGCCAGTTGCTGGATCTCCTCCGGCGTGCCGCTGAAGCCGGCGCGGCCCAATAGGTGCTCCGCACGGTCGTAGCTCCAGTCGGCGGCCGCGATCGGCGTCAGGTCGCCCTTCCAGGACGCCGGGCCCGGCGAATAGTCGTTCTCGTCTGCCGTCAGGGTGTGACCGGCAACGGCAACCGTCAGCACGGCGCCCGCGAGTATGGCACGACGGTGGCGTCGACTCGTCATGAGTTTGGTCCCCTTCATTCCGGCCCGGTGCCCTCGGTGTTTCGCCGGCAAGGCGGAACGGCAACGCTCGGCCTGAACCGGGAGACGGTACCGTGCCTCACGTCACAGCCCACAAGGATCGGGCGTTGTCACGTTGGCGACCACAGCGCATAACTCACGCGCGACGGGCGAACGTCCGTCATCCTCCAACAAGCACACGTTACCTGGCTCCAGAGGGGAGCGCACGCGTTCGTGGTCTGGAATCAGGTACATCACAGCGCGGGTTTATGACACAGGCGCCTTGACTTCCACGGGAACATAATCGAACACGATGTAAAACTTGTTCACGTCCTGGCTCTCCCACGAGTAGACCATGCCCCGCGGCGCGAGGATCGCATCGCCGGCCTTCGCGACCTCGGTCGAGCCGTCCGCCATGGTGAGCGTCACGTCGCCCTCGAGAAACACCATCAGCTGGGCGAACGTTGTTTCCTCGTAGGTCCGGGTAACGGGTGCCGTCGTCCAGGCTCCGACGATCGACCTGTCGGCACCGCGATAGTAGGTGTGCGACTTTGTCGGCCCGCCTCTCGACGGTGCCTGCAATCCCTCTCCAGCCGGACCGTTCTCCTCCAGCTGAACAAACGTGGGCAACGCACCCGACGCGGCTGTACTCGTCGCCGGCGCGTCGCGGTCGAAAACGACGAAGTACTTCCGGACCTTCTCCGTCTGCTTCCACGTGAAGGTCGCGCCGCGCGGAATGAGCACGGCATCGCCAGCGCTGAACGTGTCCTCCCGTCCATCGTTCTTGTCGATCAGCGTCAGTGACCCCTCGAGCAGGTAGATGAGCTGGGCGTATTCGTAGTTCTCGTACTCTTTCGTGAAGGGTCGCGCTTCCCAGATGCCAGCGGACGACCCGCCATGGTCCTTGGATTCGTAATACAGATGCGTCTTCGAGGTTTCGTCGGCCGTCATGCCCCAGTCGGCTGAAGGCCCGTCGGGCGAGAACCGAATCATGTGCGGTTCCTGTTGTGCGTGCATGGCCACGGTGACCGCACCGACAACCAGCGTGACGACGACGAGCGAGAGTGATCGTTTCATGTCGGGTTGCTCCTCTTGAGTTGCTATCTCGGACACGGTATCAGCACCGAGGTCCGCCGACCCATGGCCTGGCAGGTTGGCGCCCGGGACGCGTGCGACGGGCAGTCTTTCGTCCATGAACACATATGTTCATGAAGTATCAAGTCCTGATCCTTGTTTCCATATCATACAGAGAAATCACTGGCATGTCCCCGAGCTAGGATTCGAGCTGCACGATACCGGCCGACGCATCCATCGAGAGACGCGCGCCGTCAGGAATTCTCTGCAGGTCGTCGCTGACGTCACCGATGACCGGCACGCCGCATTCGCGCGCCACCTGGGTCAGATGGTGAGCCGGCCGCCCAGGGGACACGATACCTTTCACCAATGTGAGCAAGGTATGCCAATCCGCGTAGGCGAATGCGTGCTCGTACGGCAGTACAAGAATGTCCTCCGGAGTGAGGCTCAACAGAGCGTGATCGCCCAGGTCTGCGACCTTCCGCGCGTAGCCGACGGCGTGACCCGGGGCGAAGCCTTTGCCCGACCAGCTTTCGGTGCCCTGGGGCTCGGCCCTGGCCTGGGCGCTCTCGGGAGGAGACGCCTTCGGGTCGTCAGATGAGATCGGCGCACCGAGGAACTCCGGGGCCACGAGCCTCCGATGCGTCTCGTAGGCGTGTCGCCCGTCACGCGCAGCACCGATGAAGGCGCTTCGATCACCGGACGTCACCCAGTGCTCCAGGTCTTGTCGACGCAAGGTCAACACATGCTCTGGGGCGTCAAGGAGTGTTTCAGTCGTGAGCCTGGCGCCGACCTGCCATATGACTTCCTTCTCCCAGAGCGGTCCCGGCGCCAGTCCGTGTCGATCAGTGAGCGCTTGAGACCAGTAACGCGTCCAACCAAGTATCTTGTCGAAGCGTTCGACCGACCCACCGGCCTCACGAATGCGGCCACGCGCGACCGTTTCTCGTTGTTCCCGCAGGGCTAGCTGCAGTTGTTGAAGTGCAACGACGTCGCGAGTCTCACCAGTCATGTTTCTCTTGATGGCGTGCATCGCCTCAACTGTTGATCCGAATGACCAGAATGGCGGTCGCGCGTGCCAACTTGGCGGCGTCCTGCCGAGGCGCCAACACGCGGCCTCGTACTCTTGAAGGAAGGCACACGTCGGCTGCTCTCGAAGAATGTGGGGCAGAATGGCGTCTAGCGGCAGACGCTCAAAGGCTTCTCGAATCACGTCCTCCTGCACCGACCGTCCTAGCGCTTGCCACGCACTCGCGACAGTGAACGTATAGGTGTCCAGTCCTCCGCCCAGGATGCCCGACAGGTCGAGCTCCCGATCGATGTCCGAGACATACCGGGTCAGGAGTGCCTCGCACATCCACCCGAGCGATTGTGGGCCGCTCCAGCCGAAGGCGTTCCAATCCCAGAACTCGTCTCGCACCGACAGCATCACAGGAATCAACGCCCTTGACGTGTCCGTGACACGAATCGCCTCGTTCCCGCGTGCAGCCATCCTGTCGAGTGCTGCCTGACGACCGTCCCAGCGGGTACGATACGGTGCCTCGTTGGTGTCGAGCCACGCTTCGTAACCAGCGGCATCCCGGAAGAACTCGACGAAGGTCCTGGGAGGACGGGTATCGGTGTATCGAAACCCGTTGACGTCACACTCCTCTGACCAGGCGGTCGTGAGCACAATGTCCTCAGGTTGGTGCCGATGCCAGCACTCCGCCTCCGAGATGTCCTCGTACACCGGCGTGAGGAGGTTCGCTGGCTGGTCCGGGCGCATCGGCAGCACGACCAGCGCTCGTCTCCACGACCTCGTTCGGTCGGGCGCCACGCCTTCGAGTGGAAAGAACGCTGGCAGCGCGGTTAGCGGCCGGGCCTGCACGATCAGGAGCTGCTGTTCCCCCGCCAACGTCCATTCGATGTCGAGACGCTCGTTCAACGTTGCGTCGAGCCGCCTACCGACAGCGGCCACGCGGTGGAGTTCGGCCAGGTCCAAGCTCGGCGTGGCTTTACCAGAGAGTTGCTCCTGACGGAGCCCGTCGACTGTGGCGACGAGCGCAGTGTGTTGCTTCACGATTTCCTGTCGTTGGACGTCTCCGGTGTCCCAGTCGAGCACGAACTCGTCTCCGACACCGCTTCCGCTCATGAGGTCCAGCGACAACCCTCTCGTGGCTCGCAGGACGAACTCCCACGGGTTGCCCGTGGCTGGGTTCGCGGTCGTGAGTACTCCGGAGCAAGTGGCCGGCACCACATGCTGCAGCAGCACGGCCATCCCGTCCCATTGTGGCTCGATGCCCATGCGCTTCAGGTAGCGGAGGGCTCTGGGGGACCACCCAGATCGCCAGCATTCCACCACAGCCTCGACCACGCCGTCAGGGCTCATCACACCAACACGACTCGCGAACACTCCCGCGAAGCTTGCCGTCGCCGAATCTTCGTACACGGCCGACGAGCGCACCGCCAGTCCATACGGGGTCGTTGCGAGCAGCTCTGCTCCGACCTCCAACACCTCCTCCCGGAGGTCGGCTGGAAGCTCACCTGGAGAGAGCGCTCGGCCAAGCTCGGCAAATGCCTCCAGAGCGACGTGGCCGTGTCCGGACACTGTGAACGCGCGTGCGTACGATTCGAGCAAGGGGGCGACACGACGGGACTGAACCACACGTCGAAGTGCGGACCGCGTTACCACCCGGCTCTCCGGCACGGGCACGCCGAGCGCATGTAGACGCGCGAGCTGGGCTGCCTTCCCGCCGGCGATGTCAACCGTCGTGTCAGGAATCAAGTTCGCACAGAACATGGCCGTCGCGGCTCTCTGTATTGGTGGCGTGTCGTTCTGATGGCGGTTTCGCGGCTAGCACATTGTCACCCTAACGCTGGGTCCGGTGGAAAGACTAGAGGGAATTCCGTAGCGCGACGACCTTTCCCCTCGCCCTCGGTCAATGGTCGTTACAATGGGTGAGTTGCCACTGACCGATTATTCGCAGATGAGCCCTATGACTTCTAGCCCTCGCGTCCGGTTGATACTCCTCCTGGCTACCATCGTTTCGGCGGTCGGCTTCGCCGGCGCGCAGCAGGTGGCCATCCCCGAGAATGTTCTGGCCGCCACGCTCGAACAGACTCTTCCGGTCGATCCGCTGATCACGGTGGGCCGGCTGCCGAACGGACTCCGCTACTACATCCGCGAGAACAGACAGCCGCAGGCCCGCGCCGAGCTTCGGCTCGTCGTCAATGCGGGCTCGGTGCTCGAGGACGACGACCAGCGAGGCCTCGCGCACTTTGTCGAGCACATGAGCTTCAACGGCACGCTGCACTTTCCCAGGCAGGACGTCGGAGCCTTCATGCAGTCGCTCGGCATGCGTTTCGGTGCGCACGTCAACGCGAACACGAGCTTCGACGAGACGGTGTATCACCTGCAGATCCCTACCGGCAACTCCGCGGTGATCGACAGGTCGCTGCTCATCCTCGAAGACTGGGCGCATCACGTGTCGTTCGATCCGGTCGAGATCGACAAGGAGCGGGGCGTCATCCTCGAGGAATGGCGGCTCGGTCTGGGAGCCGACGAGAGGATTCAGGATGCGCAGTTTCCCATCCTGCTGAAGGGCTCGCGTTACGCCGAACGACTGCCCATCGGCAAGCCGGAGATCATCCGGAACGTCAATCACGACCGGCTGAAGCAGTTCTACGCGGATTGGTACCGGCCCGACCTGATGGCGGTCGTGGCCGTCGGCGATTTCGACAAGTCCACAATCGAGGCCAAAATCAGATCCCGGTTCGGAGCGATCCCGGTGGCCGCGTCTCCGAAGCCGAGGCCGGCCCACGCCGTGCCGGATCAGGCGGGCACGGTCTACTCGGTGATCACCGACCCCGAAGCCACCAATACTCGCATCAGTGTGTCGAGCAAGATGGCGGCCCGCCCGCAGGTATCGATAGGCGCCTACCGGCAGCACATGGTCGAGCGACTGTTCGGCGCCATGCTGTCTCGACGGCTTGCCGAGATCGCGCAGGCGCCAAACGCGCCGTTTCTCAGGGCCCGGAGCGGCCGTGGGCTCTTTGTGCGCACCGAGGAGGCCACAACCCTGGATGCCCTGGTCGCGAAGGGCAGCGTCGAGCGAGGCCTGGCGGCGCTCTTCACCGAGGTCGACCGCGTCGCCCGATTCGGCTTCACCGCGACCGAGCTGAGTCGGGAGAAGCTGAATCTCCAGCGAGGGCTCCAGCAGGCGGTCATCGAGAAAGACAAGAGCCCCTCGGGTCCGCTGGCCGACGAATTCGTGCGCAACTTCATCCAGGAGGAACCCATCCCGGGCATCGTGTACGAGTACGGCTTGAACCAGCGCTTCCTGCCGGAGATCACGCTGGCCGAAGTCAACGCCTTGGCCACGGATTGGATGCCCGATCACAACCGGCTCGTGGCGATCACCGCGCCCGAGAAGGACCGGCCGTCGCTGCCCACCGAGGCGCAGCTGGCGGCGGTCATCGACGCGACCGGTCGCGCACCCCTGACGGCCTACGTCGATACGATCGGCACGCAGCCGCTGCTCGCGCGCCTTCCTTCGGCTGGCGCCGTCGCCACGACCTCGACCAACGACGCGCTGGGCATCACCGAGTGGCGTTTGTCCAACGGCGTCCGGGTCGTGCTCAAGCCGACGACGTTCAAGCAGGACGAGATCCTGTTCCGGGCCGTGAGCCCCGGAGGCACCTCCCTGGCGAGCGACCGGGACTTCATCCCCGCCGTAACCGCTTCCATGGTCGTCGCGCAAGGCGGCCTCGGCGGCCTCAGCCGCATCGATCTGGAAAAGGTTCTCGCCGGCACCACGGCGTTCGTCCGGGCCGACATCGGCGCGACCGAGGAAGGGCTCGGTGGAGGCGCCTCCAGCAAAGATCTCGAGGCGATGTTCCAGCTCGTGTATCTCACCTTCACCACGCCTCGGGCCGATCCGGTCGCCTTCGGCGTCCTGACCGATCAGTTGAGGGTGACGCTGGCCAACCATCTAGCCACGCCCGACACGGTGTTCGACGAAGCGCTCGGTGCCGCCTTGAGCCAGAACCACCTACGGGCGCAGCCCCTCACGCCAGCGCGCCTCACGCAGATGAACCTCGACAAGTCGGTCGCCTTCTACAAAGACCGTTTCGGCGATGCGAGCGATTTCATCTTCGTCTTCGTGGGGAGCTTCGATCTCGCCACCATGAAGCCGCTCGTGGAGCGCTACCTGGGGAGCCTTCCGGCCCTCTACCGGAATGAGACTCCAAAGGACGTCGGCATGCGTTCTCCGCCTGGAGTCGTCCAGAAGCAGGTGACAAGCGGCATCGCACCCCGAAGTCAGGTCAGCATCGTGTTCAGCGGGGTGTTCGAAAACGACGAGATGCATCGAGTCGTCGCCAGGACGATGGGCGACACGCTCGCGGGAAACCTGCAAGCCAGGTTGCGGGAGGAACTGGGCGGTACGTACGGCGTCAGGGTCGACACGAACTTCACGAAGCGTCCGAGACCGGAGTATCGCCTGACGATGAGTTTCGCCTGCGACCCGGCTCGCACGGAGAGCCTCGTCAAGAGCGCGTTCCAGGTCATTGACGAGTTCAAGCGGATCGGCCCGGCCGAGCGGCAAGTCGCCGACGCGCGGGCGGCGTTGATGCGTGACTTCGAAACCAACAGCCGGCGGAACGGCTACCTCCTGAACCGGATCGTCTTCAAGTACGCATACGGTGAGGACGTCGAGGACGTCCTCGACATGCGGCCGTTCTACGACCAGCTCACCGTCCCCATACTGCGCGATGCGGCGCGGGCGTACCTCGACACGAGCCGCTATGTGCAAGTCACGCTTCTGCCCGAGGCGAAGTAGCCTCGGAGGTGCGCCTGCCGACGGTCTCGCGAGCAGGAGCTCCTGTCTCCTGTCAGGATGACGCGGTCGGGGGCCGAACCACGTGCACGACCCGCTGCGGGAAGGGGATCTCAATGTCGGCCTCGCCCAGCGCCTTGTAGATCGCCGTGTTCAATCCGTCAATGCAGCTACCCCGCAGGGCTGGCTCGTCGATCCAGCCCTGAACGCGGAAGATCAGCGCCGAGTCCCCCATCTCGACGAAACGCACCCGCGGCGCGGGATCGTGCACGACGAACTCGACCGATTGGGCTGCTTCCTGGAGCACCTCTTTGACTCGATCAACGTCGGAGCCGTAGGCCACACCCACCGAAATGACGACACGGGTCTTCTCATACGGGCCCCCAGACTCGTTCACGACCTTGGCATTGGCAATGTGCGCGTTGGGGAGGGTGATTTCGACATCATCGCGGGTCAGCAACCGCGTGCTGCGCAGCCCGATCTTGATCACGCGGCCGCGCTCTCCCGAGTCGAGGTTGATGAAGTCGCCGAGCTTGTACGGCGCGTCCATGATCACGAAGAGTCCGCCGAAGAGGTTGGCCAGGGAGTCCTTGGCGGCGAAGCCCACGGCGATCCCCATGATGCCCGCGGAGGCCAGCCAGGCCGAGAGATTCAGATCCCAGGCAATGAGAAAGCAGTAGATCGCCAGAGCGAGGATGACGACCTTGCTCAGATTGTCGAAGAGTGGAAGCGTACGCGCTTCGAGCCAGGTGACACGGTCGGCGAGTCGGCTCAGCCCCTCCAGCGTCGTCGAGGTCAGCTTGAACCCAGCCCCAGTCCAGACGAAAATGGCCGCAGTCTGGATCAGCGCGACGAGGACCCGTTCAACGCCCGGGCTCCACCCCAGCGTTTTGACTGCGATGTGCAGTCCGATCAAGATCACGCTAACGAAGACCGGGCGGTGCAGCAACTGGACCAGCTGGTCATCCAGATCCGTGTGCGTGCGCAGGGCCAGGCGCAGCAGGAATCGTGAGACCAGCAGGTCGACGATCGTGGCCGCCAGCGCCGCGCCTCCAATCACCTCGAGGGCGCGCACCCACGGTAAGGCTTGGGCCTCTCGAGCGAGGGTGATCCATTCTGCCATTGCGGTCTCCTCGTCTCCCCAGGGTGCGCTTCGTTGCGGCAAGCGGGCCAGGATCAGTATCCGTGGTCGCTGGGCCTGTAGCTGTTCATCTACCTTCTACGCTGCCTTTTTCGCTCGACCGACTCGGCCGCCCGATGTGTCTGTTCCTGTGGCATCGAGATTCCATGATCTCACGCGGACCGCCACGACCGAACAGATTTCGCCGGACCGGTATGCCCGTGGCATCTGGACAAAGAGAATGTACGCCGTCGGTCGCATGCTGGCCGGCAGTGCGTCGGGATCGTGTGTCGCTGGTATCATGACTTCCTCTCTATGACGATCAGACCGGCACATCGCTATGCCGCGGGATGGGGTCGCCACGTTCGTCCCATCTCGTGGAGTCTGCCGTAGCATGGCGCTCAGCGCGACGATCTACAATTTCGACATCGAGCTCGCGGACACCGACCGCAGGGTCTACGAGTCGATCGCGCTGAGGGTCGCGCGTCATCCCTCCGAGTCCGAGGAGTATCTGGTGTCTCGGGTGCTCGCGTATCTGCTGGAGTTCGTGGAGGGCATCGAGTTCTCGCGCGGCGTGTCGGACCCTGACGAGCCGACGATCGCCGTCCGCGATCGAATGGGCGCCATCACGACATGGATTGACGTCGGCACGCCCGCTGCCGCGCGGCTGCACAAGGCGTCGAAAGCCGCCGCGCGCGTCGCCGTCTACACGCACAAGGCCCCGACGCAGCTCCTGAAGCAGCTTGCCGGCGAAAGGATTCACCACGCCGAGGCGCTGGAGCTGTATGCGATCGATCGCGCGCTGGTCAGCGCGCTGGTCGCGCGTCTCGCGCGGCGCGTCGCCTTCAGCCTGTCCGTAGCCGACCACGAACTGTACTTGTCGATCGGTGCAGACAACCTCACAGGTGCCGTCGCGCGCCTGACGCACGACGTGTGACGAGCTTTCAAGCCGATGAGTGAATCTCGAACTCGAGTCTCGAGTGGGCGATCCGCAACGCACACTCCACAGAATCAGCGCTACTTGCTTCGGCGAAGATGAATCCGAGATAACGATCTCCCTCCGGCAACGGCGTCAGCGTGTCCCCGAGTGGGATGGTGATCTTCACATCCGTGATGCCCGGGACTGCGATCGCTTCCGACACGCCCGTCACGCGTGCTAACCGCCCTGCGCGAGGAATCGGAATCATCATGACGCCGCTGGGGCCTCCCGCTGCTTCCATGAGGTGACTCGCGCCGATTGCTTGACGCAACACGAGCTCTTCAAGACTGACGTTCGCCGGGAACCTGAGCGCCCGAGAGCAATGACCACCGATGGTTCGCGGCGCTATCTCAAGAACGTACGCGTGATCGCCATCCAGGCGCAGCTCGGCGTGTATCGGGCCCGTTGTCAATCCAAGCGCGGCAACCGCCGCCTGCGTTTCGGTGACGATTGCGCATTGTTGCGTCGGGCTCAGACGTGAAGGTGTGACATAAATGGTTTCTTCGAAGTACGGTCCGTTCAATAGATCGGGCTTATCGAATAGCGCCAAGACACGCAGACTGCCCGCGTGCACGACGCCCTCCAGTGAGACCTCAACGCCCTCTATGAAGGTCTCGACAAGTAACGCATTGTCAGAGTCCGCGCCGGCACATCCTGTGATGATTTCGCTGACACGGTGGAACGCGGCGATAAAGTCTGCCTCATTGTCGGCTCTGATGACGCCGCGGCTGCCTGAAAGATCCAACGGTTTCAGGACGCACGGGTAGTGGACCGCGGCGGCGACCGTGGCCGGGTCGATGGCAAGTTCGATGCGTTCGAATGTCGGACAATTGAGTCGAGCGCGCACCAGTACGCGGCGAAATTCGAATTTGTTGCGCGCCTTGCTGACCGCCGCTGCCGTGTTGTGTGGCAGGTTGAGGACTGAGCCTACCCGAGCGGCCAGGGTCGTCGTCTCGTCATCCGTTCCTATCACTGCGACGACGGGATAGTCTCGACAGTGCGACAGGATGCTTGGCAACGCGGTTTTTAGATCTCCGAAATCCACGTGCACACTTCGCCCCGGCGTGAACTGCGCAAGCACCTGACGATGATTCGAACCGACGGTCACGTCAAGTGTCAGTCGCGCCGCCGCGTGAAGAAATGCCTCGGCGCGATAGCTGGTGGCGGGCACCAACAACAGAACGCGCGGCACCCGCTACTTGCCGCCTTTCTTAGTCTTGAAGTACGGATTGCTACCGGCCGGGTGGTCGGTGGCGTCCGTGACCGAGACGATTGCGGGCACGTGTTCGGTAATCATGACCTCGACACCCTGACGGATCGTGACGTTGGCCATTGCACAACCCTGACAACGGCCTTCGAGCCGGACGGTGGCAACACCATCGTCGATGCCGACGAGATGGATCACCCCGGCGTGTGCGCGTACGGCCGGCTTGACCTGCTCATCGAGTATGCGCTGCACCTGCTCCTTAACTGATTCGGACCCGTGTTCTTGATGTGTATCGTGTGTAAACACCACATGGCTAACGTGCGGTACGTAGTGACGCAGTAGGTTCTCGATGTTCACCCGAACTGGCAACACGCCACCTGGTGAACCATGGATACGCAGCGAAACCGTGCCGTCGCGTACATGCGCCAGCTCCAACTCGCAACCGCGATCGGCCAAGAGCATGCGGACTTTCGTCGCGAGCAGGTGCTCGATCGCGGCGACCGGATCCGTTGCATCAATGCGTTCCGGTGCAGGTTGCACCGCCACGGACACGGCATCGTCGCCGACGTCGTGGTCCAGCGCTTGCTCGAGATCCTCGATGAGATCATCGAGGCTTTCGAGACCGACAGACAAGCGCAGCAAGTCGCCAGGCACCGGCGACGATGGCCGCTCGATGCTGGCGCGGTGCTCGATCAGACTTTCTACGCCGCCGAGTGACGTCGCACGCTTGAAGATCGTCACGCGCGCGGCTGTCTCCATGGCCGCGGCTTCTCCATCGCGATGACGAATGGACAACATGCCGCCGAAGCCACCACGCATCTGGCTTCGCGCGATCTCATGGCCGGGATGAGATTCGAGCCCGGGATAGAGCACAGACACCTTGTCGTGTGCTTCAAAGTGCTTCGCGAGCGCGAGCGCCGTCGCGGAGCTGCGGTGGACTCGAACAAAGAGTGTGCGCATACCGCGCAACAGCAGCCAGGCTTCAAACGGTCCCAGCACGGCGCCGCCGTCGCGCCGCCAGCTTCGTACGCGCTGCCAGAAGGCATCGTCGCTCGCGGCAATGACCGCACCGGCGAGCACGTCGCTATGACCGTTCAAGTATTTCGTTGCCGAGTGCACGACCAGATCCGCACCCAGCTCGAGCGGTCTGGTGAGCACGGGGCTCGCAACCGTGCTGTCGACGGCAACCCGTGCACTGACGCTCTTGGCGATTTCCACGGCCGCCCGAACGTCAGTCACATCCCACGTAGGGTTCGCTGGCGTTTCCAGCCAGACGAGGCGTGTCTTGCCGGGGCGCATGGCGGCGGCCAGCTCTTCCAGGTTCGTCGGGTCAACGAACTCGACGTCGAGGCCCCAGGACACTGCGAAGTCGACCAGCCAGCTGCGCAACGACCAGTACATGACTCTGGGTGCGACGACGTGGTCGCCGGGAAACAGCGACTGGAAGACGGCAGTCGCGGCCGCCATGCCGGAGGCGAATAGCAAGCACTCCGTGCCGCCCTCGAGCTTGGCGAGCAGCGCCTGCGGTTCATCGTAGGTAGGGTTATGTGGCCGGGTGTAGCCGCGACCGGAGCTGTAGCCGCCGTCGGCGTCTCGTTCGTAGGTCGTCGATAGATGGATCGCGGGTACAAGCCCGCGTGTGCCCTCGTCGACGTGTCCTAGCGCTTGAGCGGTCAGCGTTTCCAAGGACGGTCCTACGGTTGTGTGCGCGGAGTCGGGTTTGTCCTCGCTCATCAGAATCATCCTCGTGTCACCGAGAGGCAATATGACTGACCGGTCTTGCTACAAGCGTGTCAGATTGTGATGCCGTTCGTCGATTGTGGCCGTGACCACAGCCCGACTCAGTCGCCAGGCTGGCGAGTGTTTCCGGAGAGGTAGGCTTCGTGCGACCGCGCGTAGGCGCGGTACTTGGCCATCAAAGACGCGAGCAGGTCGGGCCGGTCGTCGGCCAGATTGTGCAGCTCGGCCGGATCGGCATCGAGGTCGAAGGGCAAGTACGTTCCGGCCGCCTTGTTGAATATCAACTTGTGCCTGAATCCCGAAATGATGCCCTGATTGTCGAAATACGTCGCAAGCATCACGTCACGATCGCGAAAGGCGGCTGACTGGTCGTCGGTCGGGCCGCCTTCAAGCAACGGCACCAGGCTCACCCCCGTCAACGGCACGGGTGAGGACGCTGTGTCGAGCGATACGCCTGCGACCTCCATGACGGTGGGCAGCAGATCCACCTGCAGCACGGGTGCGTCGACGGTTGCACCGGCTCGCACGCCAGGAGCCTTGATGATGAGGGGAATTCGTAGCGCCGGATCGTACAAGTGCGTCACGTGCTGCTCGTGCTCATGCTCGTACCACTGATACCCGTGGCCACCAATCAGCACGAACAGCGTGTCGTCGTACAGCCCCTTGGCCTTCAAGGCGTCGACGATGGCGCCAATCTGAGCATCGGTCCGGGTGATGACCTGGAAGTATCGACCGTAGTCGTCCGGTCTCCGACCATCCGGCAACACCGCATCGCTTTCATACACTTCGAGGCCCTGCTCGAATCCGAGGTCCCGAGCGCGACCCAACGGCGTGCGACGCCAAGGTACGTGGGTATCGTTCATGTGCTCACTCAGGAAGAACCGGTCTCCGATCGAGAGATCGTCGATGAACTCGAGCATCCGCTGAGTGCGCTTGTCGCCACGCCAGATCCGGAGGGCCTCCTCGTGTGACGAGACCCACGTGCTGTAGCCCTCACTCGTGGGCTTCCAGGCGGTTGCGCGCAGGCTCTCGGGCACGAACAGATTGAAGAAGGGTGCCATGTCGGGGTGACACCATCGGCTCACGCCCGCCAGGCGCAGCACGTCGTACAGGTTGCTGTGCTGACTCGTCTGCTTCAGGAAGCTCGAATAGCTGAGTTCTCCCAAGTACGAAGAGCGGCCGGTGTTGATCGCCAGCCACCCTGGCCAGGTGGCCGGGTAGTGAGACCTCGCATTCGTGAATCGCACGCCATCCGCGGCAATCGCATCAATGTGGGGTGTGGCGGGAATCGGACGACCTGACAAATCGACGGGGCTTCGCTGCCCGTACGCCGAGATCGCCGCCGGGGCGATGCCCTCGAGGTACAGAAGCACGACGCTGGGCATTCGCCGAGCCTTGTCAGGCTGGCTGACGAGAAAGCGGTCTGGCGGCGCGGCCTGCTCGGGCAGACGGAATCCGTCACCCGCGACGCTGGCATCCCAGCCGTTCGGATCGGGTCCGTGCAGGACGCTCGCGTAACCGTCGCGATCCAGGTCGAACAGCGCGTGGAGGACACGGAGCTCGAACTCATGCCGCGTGCTGAATTCATGGGTCCGAGCCAGCACGTTGACGCTGACGTTCCCCCATCCCCAGAACGGCCAGGATGCCAGCACCACGGTCAAGACAACGGCCCCGACGACCGCCCGCTCGAGCGTCAACGGGCTCGCCGGCCGGTCGCGCGGCGTGAACTCCGTCACGGACTGCCGCGGGGTGAGCCACCAGATATGGACGCCAACATATGCGAGCCAGGCCCACAAGAATGAAACGAACACCCGCAGCGAGGGCACCAGCGTCGAGTGATACATTCCGCGCCATTCCGGGAGCTCATACCACGCGTCCATCCCGACGACGAGCCGGGTCAGCCATGCCAGCACGGTTGCGGATGCCGCAACGAGGAGAGCTGTCGCAGCGGTGCGGGATCTCGACGCGAGCACGAACCTGCGCATCAGGGGGTAGATCGGAAACAGGAGGAGGGGCCACAACCCTGAAGCCTCGGGCCGAAGACTACTGCGCTCGGTCATCTCCGTCGACGCCTGGCCGAGCGCCTCGAAATCTCGATCGACGAGCTGCCGGCAGAGCAGGATGGGCAACGTCAAGATGAGGACGCCGGCGAGGATCGACGCAGCCGGAAACATCCAGCTCCGGTCGAGCGCAATCTCCGGAATGAGCCTCAGCTCCGACGGGACGGTCTGGGCTGCTGGCCACACGAGACCGAGGAGCGCGGCTTGCCGCCGTGAGTCCTCGCGCCGCACACGGCTGGCACGAAACGAGCCGGTGCCGCCCAGGAAGCGCAACGCCTGGAACGCCGACAGCCCGAGCACGGCTGCGCAGGTCGCGAAGAGTGCAGACGTCGAGTACAGGACCAGGTTCGCAGACCACCACTCGCCCGCCGCGAAGAACCGCCGGTAGTCGTGCCCACCGTTGAACCCAGGCATCCAGAAGCTGACGTGGTCGCGGATGCTGTACGCCATGACGAATCCGCAGACCAACACGTAGGCCAAACCGGTTCTGACGAACATCGATGGCTGGTCGCTGGTCGACGCCTCGGAACGCTCGGCGCTCGGGCGGACCGAGAGCATCGCGCCGGCCTGAAGCCAGGTCGCCGCAAGGGCAAGACCGAGTGCCGCCCAGTCCAGTAGGCCTACACCACCGGCGCCGGCGTCGACGGCTGACGGCACGGCGGGCCGGTTGGCGACCAATGCCGTGATCGCAAACAGGATCGTGACGGCCAGGACAGCCGTGCGGTCTCGCGCTCGCTCCTCCAACCAGGCGATCAACGCGGAGAGATGGGCGGCGACCGCGATGACGAGCGCATACCAGAAGCCCGTGTACCGAAGGGATACAGACCGCAGGATCGGGATGTCGTCGAAATCGATCAGCGTCGCGATGCGTGACGCTTCAACCGTGCGAAAGACGACCAGAAGGGTCGTCAGAGCCATCGCCGTCGCCCACAGTGCCGCGATCGCGTGACGTCGCCACGGGAGCCTGGGGGTCGAATCTACACCCATCTGGCGACACTGGGCGGTACCCGACGGGGCGGCTGTGATAATTCAGTGATCGGGAGCCGAAATGGGTCCAGAAATCGTGGATCGCTCGATGGTTTTCGTGTACTCTTCATCCTTCGTTCGATCCCCTGGCAACGCCGGTGCACGGATCGGAGAGAAGACGGAAGGCCGCCTTCTCGTGCCCACCGGTGACGCCCCAATGATGAATTCAGGAGGCTACCACATCATGTCCCTCAAGAAGAGTGCCTACGTTGTCCCTGCCATCTTCAGCCTGGCAATTGCCGGAGGGCTCGTCGGGTCGTCGGACCTTGCGAGTGCCAAGGCCAACAAGGTCGAGGTCTGCCACAAGCCCGGCACGCCCGCCGCGAAGATTCTCAACGTGCCCGAGCAGGCCGTGCCCGGCCACCTCGGCCACGGCGATTTCCAGATCGGTGGCAAGGGCAAGGGTAAGGGCAAGGGCACCGTCTGTGAATAAGTAGCCGTCCTCCAGGGAACTGTCCGGCGGCTCGGCGAGCTTCCGGCCGGTTTCCTGACGCTCACGCGCCGCGGCCCGGGCCAACCCGGCCCGGGCACGCGGCGTCACACAACGCATCCAACCGAAGATCTCGATGCCGCACACTCACGCGGCACTGATCCATCATGAGCAACTTCCGGCCATGAACGACGCACCCGCAACAGGACAGAAGCCGCGGGCGCGGCTGCAGTTCTCCGTAGAGCGGCTCGGCAACGAATCCGTGGTGCTCAACGCCGACAACGGGGTGGCGCACCATCTCAATGAGACGGCCAGCCTCGTGTGGCACGCCTGCGATGGCTCACACACGATCGACGACGTTGCCGAGGAGCTGGTCACACGGTTCGACATCGACCTGGAGACGGCTCGGCGTGACGTCGCCACCGTGGTCACGCAGCTGCGGGAACTGGGCCTGATCGATCCTGACACCTCGTCCTGATCGGGGCGGAGCTCCAGTCCACTGACCGACCGAGCGGCGAATCGATCGCCGCAGGACTACGCATGAAACTCAAGGACCAGCACCAACATCTTCTGTTCCCGACCCCGATATGGCAGACACGGTTCGAGGACTGCGACGAGCTCAACGACCGGCTGTACCGGGACGTGCTCGCGTTCGACTGGGACGCCTACAAGAAAGAACACGCACTGAGCTTCGGTGACGACCTGACGTCCCGGAACGAAGACACGTTCATTCCCATCGATCGGGTACCCGGCATCATGACGGTGCTCAAGTCGGCGCTCGATCAGGCTCGGGTGGCGGCGGAGCAGTACGGTTGGGATCTCGATTCGAAGCAACTGCAGGTGGAGCAATTCTGGGCGAACGTCAACGGCCCACATGAGTTCAACATGCAGCACAATCACGCCCCGAATCACATCAGCGGTGTCTACTACGTGCGGGTCCCCGACGGGTCCGGGGACATTCGCTTCCACGACGAACGACGGCTGCGAACCGTGACGGAGCCGAACGCCGTCCGAGACAGCCCACTGGCATACACGAGCTACACCTTCCAGCCGGCTGCGGGTATGTTGTTGCTGTTTCCAGGATGGTTGGATCACGTCGTGGGGCAGAACAAGTCCGGTGAGGTCCGCGTCTCCATCAGCTTCAACATCGACCTGGTCAAGCCCAAGGCCAGCTAGGCTAGACCCGTCAGAACACCCTGATGAAGTTCTCGGACGCGCCAGCGAACCGGGAGTTGACGACGTTGCTGAAAATCGATCCGAACGTGTACGTGAATCCGACGCTGACGAAGTAGTCGAAGCCCGTCGCCAACTGTCGTCGTCGCAGCAAGATTTCTTCGTCGGTGGCACCCCGCTTGGGCAACGAGAGCTGGTTCCGGATCAGCGACCCACCGGCGTTCAGGCTCAGGGACAAGCCGCGGACGATTCGGTACTCCGCCGACGGCACCGAGAACACCGAGTACTTGCTCGGGTCGTCCAGCAGGTGAGAAGCCTCGACGGTGAAGTCCACATCCCCCCAGGGCTGGACCGCGGCCAAGGAGAGCCTCAGCCGTTCGTCGAACGTCGTCTCTTCGGTCTTGTTGAAGATCGTTTCTTCGGTGTAATCGAAGTTCGTCACGCCCACCGCGTAGGTCAGCGTCGCCTGGCGAGTGCTCGAGTCCGCATACGGAAAGATGTTGAACTCGAGCGCCGGGGCCAACCGAACCGTGAGATCCTGATTGGCGAACGTCGAGGCCCTGGCCGATCCCGCAACTCCAACGCCCCAGTGGTTGCCGAAGCCGCGCACGACCAGGGTGTCGGCCGCGAGACTCCGCGTGGAGCTGAGCACCGACCGGTCACCCTCCAGCTCGAAGCGGCTCTCGTCGTAGCGACCATTGGCCGCGAACTTGACCTTCCAGGCTTCCGTGGTACGACTGAGTGACATGAAGCCGGACAGCGCTCGCGTGCTACTCTGCTCCTCCCCGCTGATGTCTCCTGTACCGCCCAGGCGAACGACCCAGAAGTTCCACGGGTCGTCCTCGGGTTGAGCGCTCACCGGCTCGAGGCCTTCCGCCAGAGAGACGTCGAGCCGCCCGGCAAGAGGCATCCTGGCGACGTAGCGCATGAGGCCCAATCGAAAGATGGCGGTGTACCGAGCTCGCACCTCGTCTACCGTGTCCGTCTCGCTTGCCACGTAGACCACGCGATCGTCGAGCCCCATGAACTGCTCGAGACCGATGAACTCGAAGGTGTACTCGCTTCCACTGCCACCCCGGCGGTCCGTGATGAGCACGTGGACCTGCGCGAGCGTCCGGTCCCGCACGTAGTCCACGAAGGCGACCTCTCGCCGCATGTGGTCACGGTCGCAATCGGAACAATCGAGAAACACCCGGATCGCCTCTTGATTCGGTTGGTTCTCCTTGCTCTCGACGGGAGAGGCCGCCAGCATGACGAGCCAGAGCACACACAACGAGACGACGTGCTTCATCGGTCGGACACCTCGCTGGGCTACACAGTGGGTGAGAGGTTCTCGGGGAGTGACACTCGTCGTTGGGCTCTTTCGGCTGCGCCGGTATCACCAGTGTTGCATGCCAACCTGAATCGACTGGATTGTAACCTTTGCCGGTCGGTTCTCGCGGCGAAGGGACCACCTCGAGGACCGCGCGACTGTCGATGGCTCAGCTTTCGACGGCGGAACAGCCAGTGAAGTCGACCGTGGCGTACCCCGCGAACAGTCGAAGGTGGCGTCTCACACGAAGGCGGGTCGGGCGCGCCATTTCTTGCTCGATCCATCCCGGAGCATGGGTGACACTCTTGGGCTGATAGGATGTCCCGACCATCAACCGAGGAGACCTGAGATGACCGACCACCAAGGGCTCGGCACGCACCGTCGGCTCGGAGCCGCATCGTTGTCGCTCGTCGTTCTCGTCGCCTGCGGCGGGAATCAGCCGGCCGATCCAGCGACGGAGACGGAACTGTCGACCGGGCCGCTCGCGAGCGATCTCGTGTCACGGCCTCTCCCGAACCCCACGTCGGAGGTGATCCGGAACTGGGCGCCGCTACCTGAGGGCCGCGACTGGGGCTCCACAGCCGGCATCGACATCGGTCCCGACGGCCACGTCTGGGCCTACGACCGGTGCGGCGGCGGTCTCGGGGGCGGCATCAACGTGGGCTGCGAGGCCAACCCGGACGTCGATCCGGTTCTCAAGTTCGACCGCAACACGGGGGAGATCCTGGCCAGCTTCGGGGCCGGCCTGCTCGTGGCACCGCACGGCCTCCACGTCGACGGCGACGGCAACGTCTGGGTCACGGACTCGAACGGGAACGAGGCCTCCACGAAGGGGCATCAGGTCATCAAGTTCAGCCCGGAAGGCGTCGTCCTGATGCGGCTCGGCGAGGCGGGCGTGCCCGGCAGCGGCCCGGGCCAACTGAACCAGCCCTGTGACGTGATCACGGCGCCGAACGGGGACATCTTCGTCTCGGATGGGCACAGCGGGCAGAACGACGACCCGCCTCCGGGCTCGACCGGCCGGATCCTCAAGTTCGACAAGGACGGGAACTTCATCAAGGAGTGGGGAGAGCTCGGCTTTCGGCCCGGACAGTTCCGCACGCCGCACGCGCTCGAGTTCGACTCGCAGGGTCGTCTGTACGTCGCCGACCGGGGCAACCATCGCATCCAGATCTTCGACCAGGATGGCAACCTCCTGGACACCTATTACCAGCACGGTCGAATCAGCGGACTGTTCATCACGGACGACGACACGCTGTACTCGATCGATTCCGAATCGCATGAAACGCGTCATGCCGGTTGGATGACCGGAGTGCGCATCGGGCCCGCCGCCGAGGACACCCTGGCGGGCTACATTCCACCGCACGCGCACGAGACGCGTGTGCTCCAGGGCGTTGCGGGCGAGGGCGTGGCGGTGGACGCGGACGGCAACGTGTACGCCGCCGAGGGTCCGGGCTCGCGCCTGGCTGCGGGTGGAGGAATCACGAAATACGTCGCGGCCAGAGACTGACCGTGCGTCGGAAGTCGTGACGGTAGCATGCATGGAAGCACGGGCCCTCACGGCGGACGTCGTGATCGTCGGTGGCGGTCTGAGCGGACTCACCGCCACCTGGCAACTTCATCGTCACGGCTTTGATGTCCTGCTGCTAGAAGCGAGGCGACGTCTGGGCGGTCGCGTTCTGACGATCTCGTCCGGGGGCGGATTCTTCGACCTTGGTCCTTCGTGGGTGTGGCACGGTCAGCCATGCGTAGCAGGCCTGTTGCGTCACTTCGGCATTTCGACGTACGAACAGTCGTGCGAGGGAGACCTGCTGCACCAACTCGCCGATGGCACCATCCATCGCGATTCCATGCTCAAACCCATGGAGCACTCGTTGCGGATACACGGTGGCATCGCGGCCATGGTCGATGCCCTGGCCAGTGACGTACCAGCCGGCAGAGTTCGATTGGAAACCGCGGTGACGGGCGTCGCCGTTGTCGACGGCAGGGTGAGGCTGACGACGACCGGGCCTGGCGGCGAAGTGTCGCTGGAAGCAGCACAGGTTGCCCTCGCCGTTCCGCCACGATTGACGGCAGCATTGAGCTATCACCCGCCGCTGGATGACGTGTCGAGGCAGACGCTCGAAGCCACACCAACCTGGATGGCCGGGCACGCCAAGTTCCTGGCGATCTACGACCGTCCGTTCTGGCGTGACGCGGGATTCTCGGGAGACGCGCTCAGCCGTCGTGGTCCGCTGGCCGAGGTGCACGACGCCTCTCCGGCATCCGGCGGCCCCTACGCGTTGTTTGGCTTTGTCGGGATTGCTAGCCCTGCGCGTGCGGCGATGACAGAAGACGAATTGGTCCAGAATGCCACGGCACAACTCGTGGAACTATTCGGGCCCGAGGCTGACGCAACACACGGTGTTCACTTGATGGATTGGAGCAACGAGATCTTCACGGCGGCCTCGACGGATCGGAGTGCGCCCGACCATCACCCGCGCTATGGCATCCGGATAGAGCTTGAAGACTGTTGGCGAGATGTTCTGTACTTCATAGGATCAGAAACCGGTTTCGAGAATGGGGGGCTTGTCGAAGGAGCCCTCCAGCAGGGACTCTCGTTCGCTGCGACGGTTGTTCGCTCGCGACAGGAGTCGCTCCAGGACCCAGTCACTGGTACGTCCGGGGAGATCCACGCCGCGTCCATGGGCTGGGATTGGCTGGGCTCCTAGACGCGTCTTCCGTCGACCTGACCAGGGCGACGACAGGCTCGCCACCCGACCCAGAGCGCTCGTGCCCCCGGGCAACATGGGGCGCAGACCTTCACTGAACAGACGCGAACCCATGGTAGCCTGCCAGGCAGGCTGGATAGGCTCGAAACATCCGCAGGAGGTCTCCAATATGCGAACCACATTCTTTCTCGTCGCCACGCTCATCGCGTGCGCCCTGCCGATGGCCCCGATGGCGGCCGATGCGATCAAGGTCGACGTCATCAAGAACCCTTATAGTGGTGCACGCAACGTACCCGAGCTTTCCACCAACCCGGATTACATTCATGCCGCGGGGCTCGAGCGCCTGATCGGCGAGTGGGGCGGCGAATTGATTCGACCGGTGCAGGACGTGCGCCTGAAACCGGAACAGGAAAACAGCTACGGTGAATGGAATCGTATGGCCTTGGCGAATGCCAACTTCGCAGACATGGTTCGCGAAGGCTTGCAGGACAACATGATCACTGTTGGCCTCGAGGCGAACTGCAACGATCTGCTCGGCATGCTCTCGGGACTCAAGTACGACTCGGATGGCAATGCGCGAAGGGTCGGGCTGGTTTTTTATGACTCCCACGGCGACTTCAACACACCGGAGACGACGCTGTCCGGCATGCTCGGCGGCATGCCGGTTGCCGTGGCGGCAGGTCATGCGCTGCACAACTTGCGTCGTGCGGCCGGCCTCGTGGAACCGCTGCCGATGAGCGACATCATGTGGGGCGGCGTGCGGGATCTCGATCCACTGGAGGCTGATCGTTTTCGTGAACATGAGGTGCGCCAGGTGTCCGTTCAGGACATTCGCGACATTTCTGAAAACTTCCGTAGGCAGTTTGATGAATTGGCCTCAGGGGTCGATGTCGTCTATGTACACGTCGATATGGACGTTCTGGAACCGAACGAGGTGCCCGGTCATCCGCTGATCGTGTCTGATGGTCCGAGCAGCAAAGCGCTGGCAGCCGCCATCGGCGTCATGTTTGAAAATCCGAAAACGATCGCCCTCGGCGTTGCCTCGACGCCTTCGTTCAACAGCGATCGTGACGGCATCAGTCGGCAAGCGGCACTCAATCTGATCGAAGGCGCCATCAAGGGCGCGCAACGTCGCTGACGGGAAAAGCCCTCGGTCATGTTCCGCAGGGCGGTCACGTTGAGCGGTCGCCGGCAGCGTCGGTCGATGAAGAGCGGGGCTTCATGGGAAACGCTCCGGTCCTGTCCCGGCGTGGTGATGTCAGCCGAATCAAAGATGATTCACGCAGAAAACACTTCATCAGCGTGCGATCTCACGCGATCCAACCGGCTGCACGGATTTGACGCGTTGCGCGCCGTGGCGATATTGCTCGTGCTGCTGTTGCACGCGGCGGCGCCGTATCTGTCGCGGCCGATGCCCGGTCTGTTGTGGCCCACACACGACGCGGCCCCCAGTCAGGGCGTCACGGCCCTCTTTTGGTGGATCGAATGTTTCATCATGGCGCTCTGTTTTGCCATGTCGGGATTCTTCGCGGCGCAACTCATGCAGCGACGTGGGCCACACAAGTTTTTGGCACATCGCTGCAAGCGGTTGCTCGTTCCGTTGCTGGTTGCGTCGGCCATCATCCTTCCGCTGACAGGATATGTGTGGGTGCTGGGTTGGGTGCTGGATGGGAAGGTGCCTCCGGTCAAGCTCCGCAGTTTCACATTCGACGCCGCGACGGAGAGTCAACTGTGGGGGTTCGCCCATCTTTGGTTTCTGCAGTACCTGTTTTGCTACAGCCTGGCATTTTGGACGATTAGGACGCTGGTAACGAGTCGATCGGGGACGGGCGGCGGCAACGAGGCGAAACGCTGGTCACCTTCCGCTGGTGCCGGGCTGGGAGTTTCGACATTTTGTGTCGCACCGGTCGCATGTGCCATTGTGTTGTGGTTCGATCCGCACGTCGTATTGGGTTTTCAACAATCCATCGCGCCAGTTAGCTCGCGGCTGATCTATTACGGAATCTTTTTCGCATTCGGTGTGCTGTTGTTTTACCGGCGCGGCTGGATCGAAACGATGCAGCGACGAAACGCGGCGATGTTGCTGTTGTCGTTGCTCGCGTTCGCCATCGTTTTGCCGCTGATCAATGCCCATCTTGTTACAGAATCGGACGGCGCTTCGCGGTGGGTGCTGGCGGGATTGGTAACGCTTTTCGCGTGGTTGACAACCTGCGGCCTGTTCGGATTGTTTTCGAAAGCGTCTTCGCGCCCAGGAAGGACAACACGATATGTTGCCGACGCGTCCTATTGGCTGTACCTGACCCATCTGCCGTTCGTCGGCGCGGCGCACGTATTGATGGCTCAGTCGCATGCCGCCACGTGGATCAAGCTTGTCGTTTCATTCTCGCTCGCGCTCGGTGTGACGTTGCTGGGCTACCAATTCCTCGTCCGCAAAACACTCTTGAGAAATTGGCTGGACGGTTCCAGACGTCCAGGCACAGGAAACACGAGTGCCGCGACCGCCCTGTCGACGAGTCGAGATTCCGGCAGTCGAGCGATGGCTCGCTAACAGGGCCCCGAGATCGGCGCGGGCACGACGAGAATCGCAAGGCAGACCGAGATTCCAGCGCCATGCCGCACCTGAGCCGACCCCGCGTGTTCCTGGCTGGACTGTGGCACACCGACCCCCTGCTGACTGGCACCGGCCTGTTCCTCCTGGCCCTGCTCGTGCCGTCGGCGCTCGGTTGGTGGCTCGATCCGCGCATGATCACTGGCGCCCCAGCGTGGCTCAAGCCCTCGAAGTTCGCCTTCTCAACGGCCGTCTACACGCTGACCCTCGCCTGGGTGTTCACGTATCTGCCCGACTGGCCTCGCACGAGGGGCATCGTCGGACGCACCACGGCGATGGTCATGCTGTTCGAGGTCGCGATCATCGACCTGCAAGCTTGGCGCGGAACGACGAGCCACTTCAACGTGGGCACGCCACAGGATGCGGTCCTTTTCGCCCTGATGGGGCTGGCGATCGCCCTGCAAACGCTCGCAAGCGTTGCGGTCGCGGTGGCCTTGTGGCGTCAGCACTTCGCGGACCGCGCCATGGGATGGGCGCTGCGTCTTGGCATGACGATCACGATCGCTGGCGCGTTCACTGGCGGACTGATGACCAACCCGACCAGCGCACAGCTCGCAGAAGCAGAGGCAACGCATCGCCTGACGCTCGCCGGCGCGCACACGGTGGGCGCGCCGGATGGCGGCCCCGGCCTGCCGATCACCGGATGGAGCACACGGCACGGCGACGTGCGGGTGCCGCACTTCATCGGACTCCACGCTCTTCAAGCACTGCCGCTAGCGACACTGCTTTTTCGTCGCCGCCGAGATTCGCAGGTCCGAGTGAGTCTGATACTGGCGACAGGGGCCATATACGCGCTGGTGTTCGTGACGTTGCTGGTCCAAGCGCTCCGGGGCACACCCTTCATGGCGATCAACTGATCAGGGAGATGCCGATGACACCGGAACACGTGTTCTCGATCGTGAATCTCGTCGCCCTGCTGTCGTGGATGCTCCTCGCGTTGCTGCCTCGCCAGGCGTGGGTGACACGGTCGGTGGCGGGAATTGGCGTGCCTGTGCTTCTTGCCACCGTCTACATCGGGCTCATCGCAGCAAACTGGGGCCGCAGCGCGGGCGGATTCTCGACGCTGGCCGACGTCGCCGTGCTCTTCAGCAACCCCTGGCTGCTACTCGCGGGCTGGGTGCACTACCTCTGCTTCGACCTGCTCGTCGGCTGCTGGGAAGTGTGCGACGCGCGCGAACGTGGCGTGCCGCACCTGGCTGTGATCCCCTGCCTGGTGCTCACATTCATGTTCGGCCCCGCAGGTTGGCTGGTGTACCAGGGGGTCGGGGCGGCATATCGCACCAACGATTCTGGGAAAGGGTCTTGGCAAACATTGTAAAGTTGTCGCTGCCGGTCTTACGCATCTCCACTCAACAATGGCCGCACGCGAATTGGTCGATGCTCCATGAAGGTGTTACGGTGCGCTCGTGAGAGGCACCCTGGCTTCCGACCCACCCCGACAGCGAGGCGAACCAACATGACCGTGACGATGCTCTACTCGAGATTCCCAATGACGTGCGCAGTGGTGGCCATGGTGGCCGTGGTTGCCTGCGGACCCGGTGGCGACACACCGGCGGCGACCGACACCGACGCGGCCCCGGAGACGGAGGCGGACCTCGTCGCTCGCGCGCGCGGCATCCACGACCGGGTGATCACCCTGGACACGCACGACGACATCAACACCGCTAATTTCACGGCGGAGAGGAATTACACCTCCGACCTGGACACCAAGGTCAACCTGCCCAAGATGGAGGCTGGGGGCCTCGATGTGGCGTGGTTCATCGTCTTCACCGGCCAGGGCGATCTGAACGACGCGGGCTACGCGGCGGCGTACGAGAACGCGATGGACAAGTTCAACGCGATCCATCGACTGGCCGAGGAGATCGCGCCCGACCGCATCGAGCTGGCCTACACTTCGGACGATGTCCGACGAATCGCAGCGTCGGGCAAGAAGGTCGCGATGATCGGGATCGAAAACGCGTTCCCAGTCGGGCTCGACATGTCCAACATCGAGAAGTTTCATGGTCTCGGCGCACGCTACATGTCGCTCGCCCACGGCGGACACAGCCAGTTCGCCGACTCGAGCAGCGGCGAGGCTGATGACGTGTGGCTGCACGACGGCCTGAGCGATCTGGGCGAGGAGGCGATGGCCGAGATGAACCGGCTGGGCATCATGGTCGACGTGTCCCACCCGTCGAAGAAGGCCATGCTCGACATGATCGATCTGACGCGGGCGCCGATCATCGCCTCGCACTCTGCCACACGGGCTATCAGCGATGTCAGCCGTAACCTGGACGATGAGCAGCTCCAGCTGATCAAGGAGAACGGCGGCGTCGTGCAGACCGTGGCTCTTGGGGCCTTCGTCAACACGGTCAAGGCCACGGCGAACCGTGAGGCGCACCAGGCACTGTTGGCAAGCATCGCCGAAGAGAGCGGTTTCGAAGTGCTCGACCGCTTCGCGGTCCGGGCCCTGAGCGACGCCGACCGCGCGGCCTACAACGAAGGCCTGGCGCCAATCACCCAGGCAGCCGAGGCGCGGATTCCCGAGGAGGTGACGGCCATCGCACCACCGGTCGATGTGTCGGACTTCGTGGACCACATCGACTACATGGTCGAACTGATCGGCCTGGAGCACGTCGGCATCAGTTCGGACTTCGACGGCGGTGGCGGCATCGTGGGCTGGAACGATGCGTCCGAGACGTTCAACGTGACATTGGAGCTAGCGCGTCGAGGCTACACGGAGCAGCAGATCGGCCAGATCTGGAGCGGCAACCTGCTGCGGGTGCTGGACGACGTGCAGCGGATTGCAGCCGAGATCCAGGCGGAGGGCACGAACTGAGTAGGGCGAGTGGGGCCAGTGGGGCAAGTGGGGCCAGTGGGCCAGCAGGGCGAGCGGGGCCACTGGGGACGACTACCCAGGAGGTTGACGCCCCGCCGCTCATTGCGGCAGGTCCTGAGTCACCGAAACCTCCCAGGCCGCCAGCGCTTCGCGTAGCTGACGCGCCTCGTCGGGGCGTTCGGCGAAGGCGTTGTGCCGTTCACCGACATCAGCACGAAGGTCGAACAGTAGCTGCGTGTTGCCGTCCACGACGTACTTCCAACGCCCCCTCCGCGCGGCCTTTTGCGGTCCGACGAACGAATCGATGCGCCAGAACAAGCCTCGGTCCGGCGCTGGCGCCTGGCTCCGGAGCATCGGCAACAGGCTGACGCCATCCAGCCCCGAGTTCGCGTCGGCCCTGCCAGCGGCGTCCAGCAGCGTGGCCGTCAGGTCCATCGCGATCGTCGGATCCCCGATGGTCGCCGACGGGCTCAGCTCGCCCGGCCAGCGGGCGATCAACGGGACCCGGATGCCGCCCTCCCAGAGGGAGGCGAAACCGTGGAACAGCGGGTCGGACCGGACGAGGTGTCGTCCGCCGTGGTCGTACGTGAACACGACGAGCGTGTTCTCGGCGACGCCGGTCCGGTCGAGGGCCTCGAGCACGTCCCCGATGCCGCGATCCATCGACTCCACCATGGCCACCAGGTCCGCGCGGCTCGCCTGGTTCACATCCCAACCTCCGGTCCACTGGCTCTCGGGCAGGTCGGGGCCCTGGTACGGCGGCAATCCGGTGTTGTAGGCCAGGTACAGAAAGAACGGTTCGTCGGGGTGACGCTCCACGAACTCGACACCTTCTCTGGTGAACAAGTCCGTCAAGTAGCCGTCGGCTTCGACCAGTTCTCGATCGCGGTAGAGGCCCGGCTGGCCCTCTGCCGTTCTGTGATCGTGGTACCCCAGGGTCCAGGTGTGGAACCCGAAGAAGCTGTCGAAGCCGTGTGCGGTCGGATCGAAGTCGGGTCCGTTTCCGAGGTGCCACTTGCCGACGACCGCCGTGGCGTACCCGGCAGCCTTCAGCTCGCGGACGAGCGTGTCGTCACGCGCCGGCAGCCCGTCCTCCGGACCACGGATATTGTCCTCGAACCCGACTCTCGGCGGATAGAGGCCACTCATCAGCGCGGCTCGCGATGGTCCGCAGATCGGCGCCGCGGCGTAGTGGTCGGTGAAGCGGACGCCCTCGGCGGCGAGTCGATCCAGAGACGGCGTCCGGATGTCGTCCACCCCGTACGGTCCGGTGTCGCCGTAGCCTAGATAGTCGGCGACGATCAGTACGATGTTGGGTGGGCGCTCGGTCTGCGCCATGGCCAGGGCCGGCGACAGGACGAGTGCGAACGTGATCAGGAGCCAGGCCGGTCCCGGCGCAAGTGGGTGTCGTCGAGTCTCCATCATCGTTGCCTCCCCGGTTGCCTCCGCTCCGCGATGATACCGCGCGGCGCTGCCGAGTTGACGGGCCGGCGCATGAACAGCGCGCTGGGTCAGGCGTGGGCGAGCGTTCATCGCGACGACGAGCGAGCCCGATCGCAGGTCGGCGGTCGTGCCGACTGCTTGACCATGCCCTCCCGGATGCTCCTCCGCGGAGCCGTGGGTTCAGAACGCGCGGATGAAGCCGCCGCTCGAGCCGGCAAATCGCGAGTTGACGACGTTGTTGTAGATCGATCCGAAGGTGTAGGTGATCCCGACCCGAAAGGAGTACTCGTAGGCGGTCGCCAGCTGTCGGCGTCGCAGGAGGATCTCCTCGTCGGTGACGCCGCCGGCTTCCAGGAAGATCTGGTCGCGTACCACCGACGTATCGCCGCGCAGGCTCAGAAAGAACCCGCGAAACAGCCGGATCTCGACGTCGCCGAACAGGACGACGCGGTACTTACTCGGTTCATCGAGGAATTGCGCGAACTCGAAGGTCAGCTCGCTCTCGCCCCACGGCTGGTTGAAGTTGAGTGACGTCACGAGGCTGTGATCGACCCGCGTCTCCGACGTCTTCTCGAAGATCGTCAACTCTCGATAGTTGAAGAAGTCAACCCCTGCTGCGTAACGAATCGTGAACTGTCGGCGCGTCGACTCGGAGTAGGGGAAGACGTTGTACTCGATCGCCGGGGCGAACCGGACCGTGAGGTCCTGATTGCGGAAGGTGGTCGTGACCGCCGAGCCGCCAGCCCCGAATCCCCAGTGATCACCCAGGCTCTTGATGACGCGCCCGGTCACCGAGTGATTGCGTGAGACGCTCTTGAAGGTCGATCCGGAGCTCAGCTCGAAGGAATCCTCGTCGTAGTCGACATTGAAACCCAGATTCGTCTTCCACGCATCCGTGGTGCGGTTGGCCGAGAACGACCCGCCGAACGATTTGGACGTCTCCTGCTCCTCTCCATCGACTCGCACGTTCACGCGCGAGCGGAGCACCCAGAAGTTCCATGGGTCGTCCTCGGGCAGAGCGTTGGCCTGCGATCGGCCGGTGGAGCCTGGGTGGGAGATCTCCAACTCCTGCCCGAGCGAGGTTGCCGCCGCGTAGCGAACGAGCCCCAGGCGGAGCGTCTGAGCGACCTTGCGGCGCTCGGCATCATCGGTGTCGTCCTGGCTAATGAAGAGGGTGAGCTGGTCGTCCATGCCCGCGAACTCCTCGAGGCCGACGAAGGCGAATGTTCGGACCTGTCCGCTGCTCCCCGTGAACTCGCGCGTCACGAGCGCGTGCACCTGTGCATCCCGACGGTCTCGCACGTAGTTGACGAACGTGATCTCCGTGCGCAGGTATTCGTCGTCGCATCGATCGCAGTCGAGGAACACGCGAAGCGCGTCACCACCGTCCGGCTGGACGGGAGTGGCAGGTTCCGCCGCTGTTCCTCGAGGTGGGCTCGCCTGAGCGAAGGATTCCGACACCCCGGCGAGCAGGACGAGCGGCGCGAGGAGTAAGACGACCCAGCCGAGGCGTGGCGACGAAAACGGTCTCCTACTCTCTTTCATGCGGCATTCCAAACATGGGCCTGGGAACGAAATTGCTTGAGGACTCGAGTCAGGGTGGCACGGGACTCTAGACGCGGTTCAACTCGCTCGTCGAGTGACTGTCCGGCGGTCTGCTCCGTTTCAGGACGCGCTACCGGGGCAGGAAGTTTCAGTGCGAACCCAATAAACCCGGGGGAAGCGGCCGAGTACGCGCTCCGAGGGCATTGCCAGCTGGGGCTGCGAGTGGCAAAGTAGGTCGATGACGAATCTGGCTCTCCCACCGCCGCGGCGCGAGAGTTCGAGCGCCTCAGGACTCGGATCCACCGAGGTCGCGCGGCTGGCTAGATCTTGATCGCGAAGGAGGACGAATGCAACGAGTGTTGATCGGCGTCTTTCTGGCCATGTTCGGCGCGCTGGTCATGGCCAGCACGGCCAGCAAGGCCAACATCGCCACGCTCCCTGTCGGCGCTCAGTCGGGTCTCCCAGCGTGCGCTCCGGACAACGGCGATATCACGTTGCCGGACGGATTCTGCGCGATGCTGGTTGCGGACGACCTCGGCGCCGCGCGTCACCTGACCGTGGCGCCGAACGGCGACGTGTACGTCGCGATCCGCAATCAGGAGGATGCCCCGGGTGGAATCGTCGCCTTGCGGGACACCGACGGCGACGGCCGCGCGGATCTGCAAGAGCGCTTCGGCCGCGATGGCGGCACGAGCATCGGGCTTCATGCCGGCTATCTGTACTTTGGTCGCGACACCGCCATCGAACGCTACCGGATGCGCCCGAATTCGCTCGTGCCCGACGAATCGCCTGAAGTGGTCGCGACGCTGCCCGATCAGCAGGGCCATCGCGCCAAGGGCTTCGCGTTCGACGGCGAGGGCGGCATGTTCGTCAACGTCGGGGCTCCCTCCAATGCCTGCCAGCCCGGCGGCCGCGTGCCCGAAGAGGCCGGCGAAGACCCTTGTCCGCTGCTCGAGAGCCATGGCGGCGTGTGGAAGTTCGACGAGAACGCCGCGGGCCAGACGCAGGAAACCGGCACGCGCTACGCGACGGGCATGCGGCAGAACTTTGCCATGGCCTGGCACCCGACCGAGGGCGGGCTGTACCTGGTTCAACACGGCCGGGATCAGCTCAATTCTCTGTGGCCAGGTCGATTCACCGACGAGCAGAGCGCCGAGCTACCTTCGGAAGAATTCCTGAAGGTCGATGAAGGATCGAACTTCGGTTGGCCGTACTGCTACCACGACTGGCAGCAGGGCAAACGGGTGCTGTCGCCCGAATACGGCGGCGACGGCCAGATGGTGGGCCGGTGCGATGAGTACCCGCTGCCGCTCCTGGGATTCCCGGGCCACTGGGCGCCGAACGCCCTGCTCTTCTACACCGGTGACCAGTTCCCCGCCAGGTACCGCGGAGGCGCATTCGTCGTGTTCCACGGTTCCTGGAATCGGGCTCCGTTGCCGCAGGGTGGCTACTCAGTCGCGTTCGTGCCGTTCACCCGCGACGAGCCAACGACGGGAGACTACGAAATTTTTGCGGACGGCTTCGCCGGTCAGACGCCGCTCATGGATCGGAACGACGCGACGTTCCGTCCGTCGGGCATAGCGCAGGGCCCGGACGGCAGCCTCTACATCGCGGACGACAAGACGGGTCGCATCTGGCGGGTGATGTATCGAGGACAGTGATGCCCCCATGGTCGTCGACCGAGAGAAGCTCGGGCCACTCGTTGTGAGCCGGCTCGACTTGACCCGGTCGACGCCTCGTGGGAGTCTTCATACAATCCGCACGTCGAACCCGAGTCCTGAGCTTCTTGCCGAGGAGTGGATGAGCATGCGCATACGCACACGTCACCTTCTAGGGGGTGGGCTGTTTCTGGCTGCGATCGTGATTCTCGGTGTCGGCCAGTCGCTCGTCGAGCGGCAGGCCGTCCTGCAGGCGCAGGGAGGTGTCGAGGCGCCGATGTTCGAGGTCGATCCGCTCTGGCCGAAGCCGCTTCCCAATCACTGGGTCATGGGTATGACGATCGGAGTGGCGGTGGATGCGGGTGACCACGTGTTCATCGTCCACCGGCCCGGATCCGTGTCGGCCGGCGAGAGTCCAGCCGCGAACGGGAACGCGCGCGAGTGCTGCGAGGCGGCGCCGCCCATCCTCGAGTTCGATCCCGACGGCAACCTCGTCGGCTCCTGGGGCGGTCCTGGTCAGGGTTACGAGTGGCCCGAGTCGAATCACGGACTGGCGTTCGATCACCGCGGCAACATCTGGATCGGCGGCAACGGGGCCAACGACGCCCACATCCTCAAGTTCACGCGAGATGGGACATTCCTCGCTCAGTTCGGCAAGGCGAGCGCCAACGCCGGGAGCAACGACGAGGCAAACTTCGGCCGGGTGGCGAAGATCTTCGTCGACGCGCTGGAGAACGAAGCGTACGTCGCCGACGGCTACCTCAACAAGCGCGTCGCCGTGATCGACGCCGATACCGGCGCGTTCAAGCGCTACTGGGGCGCGTACGGCAATCGCCCCGACGATGCGGACCTCGGACGATACGATCCGGCTGCGCCGCCGGCGCAGCAGTTCCGGAATCCCGTCCATTGTTCGGAACTGTCGAACGACAGACTGCTCTATGTCTGCGACCGGGTGAACGATCGCATCCAGGTGTTCCAGCCCGATGGCACGTTCGTGAAGGAGCAGTTCGTCGAGAAGCAGACACTGGCCGGGGGATCGGTCTGGGATATCGCGTTCTCACGCGACCAGTGGCAGACGTACATCTATCTCGCGGACGGGGTCAACCAGCGAATCCACATCTTGAAGCGCGACACGCTCGAGATCCTCACGAGCTTCGGCGACGGCGGCCGGCAGCCCGGCCAGTTCTACGGCGCCCACAGCATCGCGACTGATTCGCAGGGCAACATCTTCACGACCGAGACGTTCGAGGGACGGCGCGTCCAGAAGTTCGTCTACAAGGGAATCAAGAACGTGCCGAGAGGTCACCAAGGGGTGGTCTGGCCATCCCAGTAGGCCTGTCACCTCCGACCGGCTAACGGGCGAACGGCCGGGTGCCTGGCGATCAGGCAACCGCGTCCTGCAACACGGACTTTCCGGGCTCGATTCGGGGCCACGGAGAGGGGGAACCCGAGCGCATGGGGCGTCTACTGGTCCCCGTCGGTTCGTCCGCGAAGCGCCTTCACGATGCTCCGTCGGCGCTTCCCGTCCAGCCGTTTCTCGCGGGCCGCCGGGCGCGGTTTCGTCGGTCGACGCACCTTGGGCGATATCGACGCACGCGTCAGCAGTTCGGCGAGGCGCGCGCGGGCCGCGACCCGGTTCTGCGCCTGGGTCCGGTGCTCACGGCTGTCAATCACCAGGATGCCGTCCGACGAGACTCGACGGCCTGCCTGGGCAATCACGCGCAACTTGACCTCGGGTGCCAGGGACGAGTTCAAGACATCGAATCGAAGCTCGACGGCGGTCGCGACCTTGTTGACGTTCTGTCCGCCAGGACCGGATGCGCGTACGAAGCGCTCCTGCACCTCGAGACCGTCGATGTCAGCGGCAGTGAACGTTCTGGTCATGGCGCGTGTCTGGCTCTTGTCGTGGGCCGAGTCCGTACGGCTCGCCGCCGCCTGGCCCATGTTATACGGTGACCGCGGCGGGCGTAGAACGATGTATAAAGGGTGGCATAGCCGGTCTGCCAATCAAGCTGCAGTCCAAGGACACCGGAAGAGAGGAAGAAACGCCATGCGGGACATTCGACGAGGAATCGCAATCGGCGCGGTAGCAGTCGTGTGCGCGCTCGGGGTCGCCTGCGGCGCGGCGCCAGACGAGGTGGACACGCCCACGGTCGAGACGGCCCCAGCAGCGGAGCCGGCTGCTACTGCCGCGACCTTGCCTCCCACGGAGGAGACGGCACCCGACGCGCTCAATGCGTCACCACGACACGGTGAATGGGTCGACATCGAGCTGGCCGGCAGCGACGTGCCGATCAGCACGTGGGTCGTGTATCCCGAACGAACGGACAGCGCGCCGGTCGTGCTGGTCATCCACGAAATCTACGGGCTGACTGACTGGATCCGAGGCGTGGCGGACCAGCTCGCAGCGGAGGGCTTCATCGCGGTCGCGCCCGACTTGCTGTCGGGCATGGGACCGGACGGCGGGGGCACGGCCTCCCTCGGCGAGCGGGACAACGTCGTCGCGACGATCCGGACGCTGGAAGCGGACGAGCGGACGCGGCGGCTGCACGCGGTCCGTACCTACGCACTCGAGATTCCGGCCGGCAACGGGCGTCTCGGATCGGTCGGGTATTGCTGGGGCGGGTCCGCGAGCTTCGCGTACGCAGTGGACCAACCCGAGCTGGATGCGGCCGTGTCGTACTACGGCTCGACGCCGGTCGAGGCCGCGGACTACGCCCGGATTAGCGCCCCGGTTCTCGGACTGTACGGCGGCGACGACGAGCGCGTGAACTCGACTATCGCGAGGGCCGAGGAGGCGATGGCCAGCAGTGGCAAGTCGTACGAGCCCATGATCTTCGAGGGAGCGGGCCACGGCTTTCTGCGGGCGCAGGAGGACCGTGAGGGCGCCAACTTGCGAGCGACCGAGCAGGCGTGGCCGCGCACGCTGGCGTTCTTCCGGGAGCACCTGGGCAACTGAATCAGTGTGCCGACGCGCGCGTCGGCTGACGGGGCCAACGTCGCTGCCGGCGACGCGAGTCGCTTCTCTCGCTGCCGTCCCAACGGCGCCGCTGACACCTCAGACAAAGCCGAACAGTGGCGGGAAGATGATGACCACGAGCGCTGCCCACGCGCCATACACCGGCACGTAGGTGGTCTGCCATCGGTCCAAGGCGGCGAACGATCCGCGACCGCGCAAGAAGCGTATGTAGAGCCACGCCGACCACGCGAGATTGACGAGTAGGATGAGGTTCTCGCCCAGTGCCGCGACCTTGTTGGCGCTGAAGCCAAACTCGGAGATGCGCCCGGCAATGGCCACCAGGGCCACCGCATCGACGACCAGGGCGCTGACCACCAGCAGCAACTGCAGCGCATCGAAGGTATCGGGCCTCGCCTTCGGATCGCGCGCCGAGACGGAGTACAGCAGCAACCCCAGGACCAACACAAGCAGCAGATCGAATCCGATCAGCACCTCGCGCTCCACGTCGATGCCACTGCCCGTCCAGGCCATGGTGACCAGGAAGACAAGGAGCACGACTGCGAACAACGGCGTGAACAGGCGCGTCAGCACCGGCGCCATGTTCTCGATGACGCTCTGCTTCGCCTCCACCAACCACGCACCGACGATGACGGCCCCCAGGGCCCCACACGGCAGCAGCCAGCCCTGCGCCAGCCACTCGACGTCGAAACCGATGGCGGAGAACATCCCCAGCGTGAAGACCGTGAGCACCACGCCACCGAATGCGATGAGCGAGTAGTAGATGAACAGCTCGCCCGAGAAACGCACGAAGTCCATCCGTACGCCGCCATCGTGCCAGCGGCCTCCGGCGTACGCGAGCCCGACGACCAGCCACAGGACGATGGGCAGGTGTAGCGCTGTGAGCACCTCGGTGTTGCCACCCGGAGTGAACGGGTAGACGTTCGCGAAGACGACGGCAGCGACAAAGGGCAACACCAGCCAGCGACGGCTCACACTGTCCAGCTGGCGTTTCCAGGCGAAGTAGCCAGTGAGAAGCGGCAGCACGAACAGGCTGACGTTTCGGCCGTAGAACCCGGCGTCGGCCTCGATGAGTCGCAGGCCGAATAACTCTGGAACCTTCAGCGCCAGCGCCGCAACCAGCGCCAACACGGCGACGACCAAGGCCTCGGCATTCGCTCCACGACCGAGCTGGTCGCCGGCCCCCGGGGCGGTGACCAACTGCTTCCACAGCCGCTCCGAATACTCACGTGCGAACTGGCGAGACAGCTCATCCAGATCGCCCATCCGCTTGACAGCCACCAGAATCGCTTCGTCCGGGGACAGGCCGGCGTCGACCAGCGCCTCCACCTGGTCGCGCAGGTGGTCTTCCAGCTCCTCCACATCGACGGCGTGGATGGCCTGGTGGCGCCGCAGGTAGGTACGCCACTCGGCGATCCGGTGCTCCACTCCATCCGCGTGCTCGGATGCCACCATCGGTATGTCAGACTCCTTGGAACCGCGGAGCCAGCCCCTGTCCGACGACGTCGGACTCGGTCAACCAGATGCCGCGGAGCGTCGCGTCCACCACCTGCCACTGTCGCCGCTGCTCGGCCAGGCGCGCCTGGCCGGGCCGTGTGATCCGGTAGTACTTGCGCCTGCGGCCGCTCCCGGAAGTGCCCCACCGTGCCTCGACGTGACCGAGCCGTTCCAGCCGATGCAGCACCGGGTAGAGCATGCCGTCGGTCCATTGCATCTGTCCGCCGGACAGCTCGCTCACTCGCTTGATGATTGCGTAGCCGTAGCTATCGCCCTCGGTCAGGATGGCCAGCACCAGCGGAGTGGCCGAAGCGGCAACCAGGTCCTTGCCGACGTTCATCGATTCGCATCCGCGGCCGCGGTGGCATCCGGAGCCGCATCGACAGCGCCGAATCCACAATACATATAAGAACTATACATTATAGTTCTATGTATATCACACCGACCCACCCATTGGTCAGCTGAGCTCGACTTGCCTAGTCGTCGGTGGGCAGCGCGAGCGCGATCAATTCGGCGGGATGATCTCGTGCCCCGACGGTCATGGCGATGAACTGGCGGCCATCGACCATGTAGGTCAGCGGGAGGCCAGTCTGAACGGCCGGGAGCTCGATTTCGGCCACGGTCTGACCGGTTTGCTTGTCGTAGGCCCGGAACTTCGGCTGTCCACCCCAACCCTCACCACCGAACAACAACGTCTTCGTCGCGACGAGTCCGGCGCGCGAACGGCTCCCGGTGCTCGGTAGCGGGACATCCGCAAGCGCCGGGTGCGTTGCGATCGACGCCGGGGTATCGCCGTTCGGGATCATCCAGACGTGCTCCCCGGTTCGCATGTCGATTGCCGTGATCCGACCGTAGGGCGGCTTGACGAGCGGAAGACCCTGGGGGCCCTGCAGCCTCGCGCCGCCCGCGATGTAGCGCATGTTCGAAACGGTCGCGTCATGTACGAGGTTGAGTAAGCTCGGTCCGGTTGCGGATGGTATGAAGAGGATCCCACTCTCCGGATCGGCCGCGGCCGCTTCCCACTGCGACCCGCCTGTGGCACTCGGTAACATCAGGGTGCCGTTGGCGCCATCTGGTGCGTCTCCCAGGGACGGCGGAGTGTAGATCGGTCCGAGTCGGTAGCGAGCGATGATCTTGAGCGCCTCGGCTCGGAGCTCGGGCGTGAAATCGATCAAGTCATCGTGGGTCACGCCCTGTCGGTCGTATGGGGCCGGCCGTGTCGGAATCGGCTGCGTGGGCGACGTCCACTCACCCGGCACGTCGGTCTGGGGGACCGGCTGTTCCTCGATCGGCCAGACCGGCTCACCCGTGACGCGGTCGTAGACATAGGCAAACGATTGCTTGGTCAGCTGCACGACGACGTTCCGGGTACGACCCGCGATCGGGATATCCATCAGGATCGGGGCCGTCGTGTTGTCGTAATCCCAGATGTCGTGATGAATCTGCTGCTGGTGCCACACGCGGTCGCCGGTTGTGACATCGATGGCGACCAGGCTCGACGAGAAGAGATTGGCGCCAGGGCGATGACCGCCATAGAAGTCTCCGGTCGGCGCCTCGATCGGAAGATAGACGTAGCCGAGTTCGTCGTCAGCGCTGAATGGGCACCAGACCCCAGCGTTGCCGGTATAGTCGGCCGAGTCGTCCAGCCAGGTGTCATGGCCGAACTCGCCCCGCTTGGGTATGGTGTGAAACGTCCACAGGCGCTCTCCCGTGCGCGCGTCGTAGCCCGAGACGTGTCCCGGAGTGTTCTCCTTGGTCGGCGGTCTGAACCCGACGTGGTGTGCGGGTCCCACGACCACCACATCTCTGCAGACCACGACGGGTGAGCTCGATCCGATGGTGCCAACCGGGTCGACCGGGCTCTCCCACCCCTGCATCATGTCCACGATGCCATCGTCACCGAACGCTGGGGCTGGCAGTCCTGTGCGGGCGTCGAGCGCCACCAAACGAAAGCCAGGCGTGACAGTAAAGATGCGGCTATCGCCGGCCCCATCTTCCCAGTACGCCACCCCGCGGCCTGAGTTGCGCCGCGGCGCCAGATCGCCCCGCTCTCCTTCGTTCAGCTGCCACATCCAGAGCGTCTCACCGCTGGTGGCATCGAGCGCCACGACGGCGCGACGAGATCCGGCCTGCAGGTACAGGGTCCGACCCACCATCAGGGGCGTGACCTCGTTCTTCGTCTCGCCGGTCGGACCGAAGTTCTCGGCCTTCCAGCGCCACGCGATCTGGAGCTCCTGGACGTTGTCGCGATCGATCTGATCGAGAGGCGAGTAGCGGGTGGCACCATTGTCGCCACCGTAGAAACGCCACTCACCATCAGCGGCGCCTTGCTGTCCGAGTGCCGGGCTGGTCGTCAGGATGAGGGCAGCCGCAAGGCCACAGAGCACCAACCGTGAGAATCGTAGGGCCATCAGGTTCCTCTTTCCGATCCTGCACCTCAGACTGGGCGTCCTCTCAGGTGGAGGTGCTCGAGTCGTGTCTGGCGATCGAGCGTGCGAGACTATTTGTCCACCGGTTGAGAGCCACCCTCGTTGGCGGCTCGATAGATGGCCTCGAGGCAGGACAGTACTCGAAGACCTGATTCAGCATCGGGCTTAGGCGCCCGTCCTTCGCGTACGGCACCCGCAAACTCCTCGAGCGCTCGCCGGAATCGCGTCTCGCTGCCGTCGGACGTCGGCTGATACATCTCGTCGCCACGCGTGCTCGATAACTCGGCGCGTTTTCCGCTGGTCACCCGGATCGCGCCCTCGGTTCCCTGAATCGTGCTCTCCCAGCGCGCCAGGCGATGCGGCACGCTCGACTTCGTCTGGACGAGACTCCCCAGACTTCCGTCGGCGAAGCGAAGGGTCGCGAGGCAGGTGTCTTCCATTGCGCCCGGATAGTGATGCGTGGCGGTTGTGGCGGTTAGCGATTCGATCGATCCCTGCGAAAGCCACAACAGGCGATCGATCATGTGAGTCCCGCTGTAGGTCATCAAGCCCCCACCCGCGACGGCCGGATTCCAGACCCAGTCCGGCAGCGGTGCCCCCGGAGCGTACCAGTGGTCGACGAAGAGGCGCGGCTGGCCGATGCGGCCCTCGTCGAGCCAGCGTTTGGCCACCAGGTATTCCTCGCGGAAGCGATGATTGTAATTCACCATCAGCCGGACACCCGCCTGCTCGGCGGCGCGCGCCACGCCCCGCGCCGTCTCGAGATCATTGGCCATGGGCTTTTCCAGCAAGAGGTGACAGCCGGCGGCTGCGGCCCGCACCGCCGCGTCGGCAAGCAGCCCGTGGGGCAGCGCGATCACGATCGCGTCTGGTTCACACGCGAGCAGTCCATCGAGATCGTTCGCGACCCGGCATGCCTTCGGTGGGTCGAATCGTGCCCGGGCTTCCTCGGACGCGTCGGCCACCGCCACGAGATCGGTCTCGCCGATTTCCATGGCCGACGCCGCGTGGACCTGTCCTGCCTTACCCAGACCAAGCACGGCGAGTCGAAGGGGAGTCTGACTCACGACCAATCCCTCACGAGCCGACAACCTCGCGAAAGACGCGCATGAAGTTTCCCCCTAGCACCTTCTCGATCTGTGCGCTCGTGTAGCCTCGCGTGTCGAGGCCATCGGCCAGGACCAGCATCCGTCGAGGGGTGTTGAGCTCGGGAATCACGACATGTTGCGGCACGGATTCCTGAAAACCTCCGGCCATCTCTTCCGCAGCGGTGGACTGCGAACGGCGCACGAGCTCGTCGAGGTTGTCGAGTGTCTCCATGGAATGATCGCTGCCGAACCCGACATGATCGATTCCGGCGATCTGCACGACATGTTGGATGTGGTCGAGCGCTGCCTCGAGCGTCACGGTGTCGGCCGCCGTCATCCATTCGCTGATGTTGAAGATGCCGACCACGCCGTCCTTGTCCGCCACGGCGGTGATCTGCTCGTCGGTCCGATTGCGCAGCGAGCGATACAGGCCCCGGCACCCGGTGTGCGTGTAGACACAGGGCTGGCTGGAGATCTCGATGGCGTCCAACGAGGTTCGGTCGCCACAGTGCGACAGGTCGATCAGGATCCCCAACTCGTTACAGCGCTCGACCACCTCGACACCAAAATGGCTCAGCGTGCCGTCGTTCCGGTCGCGGTAGCCGTTCCCGACCTGATTGCGGCGGTCATGCGTCAGTTGCAGCACCCGGAGTCCCAGGTCGAAAAACAGGCGCACCATCTCGACTTGGCCATCCAGAATGCTGGCATCCTGGGACAGATAGACGATGGCAAACCGGTCGGTTCGCTTGGCCTCCTCGATGTCCCTGGCCGTTAGGGCTCGGACGACGACATCGGCGTGCCTCTCGACTTCCTCGTTCCAGCGGGCGATGTTCTGCGCCATGCCCTTCAGCGAGCGTTCGCCTGGGCCGATGGATACGTCCCAGAAGGCCGCGGTTTGACCGGAGGCCCGGATAGCTTCGAGAGTGACTGGGGAGAGGGTGGCGGAATGGTCAGCGGTGTAGAGCAGCGCGTCGATGCTGATCGACGATGCGAATTGCTGGCGGACGCGGCTCGAGATCACGGCCGGCGCATCGGTCGTCCTCTGCGCCCCTGCCGTGGAGACGCGGCCGACCGGTACGGCCGACACCGACGCCGCGGCCTTGACGAATTCCCTCCGGCTGACTCGCATCGAACGCCACGTCGACTGAGATCTGGGCTTCCTTTATCCGTCAATTCTGTCGAAAAACAATCCCGTCCTTCATGACGAACGCCACCTGCTTGAGCGCTTGGATGTCATCCAAGGGATTCACTTCCGTAGCAATGAGGTCCGCTGCCATGCCGGGACGGATGCCGCCACGCTCCTCCTCCACACCGAGCAGGCGTGCGGCGCTCGTCGTCATGGCGCGCAGGATGTCGGCGGGCGGAATCCCGGCGGCCGACCACGTGTCGATCGGGCCGATGGCGAGGTCACCCTTGTTGAAGCCAGGCGTCTGCCGCAGGATGTCAGCGCCGTACACCAACTCGACCCCGATACGGTAGGCACGCGCGAGACGATCCTGGATCTGGGCGATGTCGTCGGGGTGACTCAACTCATTGTGGGTGTCGGGGCCCGGTCCGAGTTCACAACCCACGAGCACGACGCCTCGGTCCTTCGCGAGCTGCAGCGTCTCGTCACTCATCTCGTAGCCATGCTCGAGTGAGGCGACACCGCCCTGGATCGCTAGGCGCGCACCCGCCTCGTTCAGCGCATGGGCGGCCACCTTGACCCCGGCGTGGCCAGCTTCCTCGACGATGTACTGGATGTCTTCCACCGAGTAGTTGTAGTCACGGAACCCGGCATCGTCGACGATGATCTTGATCCACGACGCGCCGAAGTGGATGTTCTGGCGGATGGCCTTCTGGATCTCATCCCGTGTGTCGGCGTAGAAATAGTCAATCAGCCCAGGTTCCGGCAGATCGGGGTTCAGGCGAAATTGCCCGCCGTACGGCGCGATGATCTTCCCGGAAATGAAGAAGTTCGGCCCGAGCGCCTTACCGATCTGTCCCGGTCGAGGAGCGGAGAAGCCGGCGACCTGGCCGGTGTTGGGAATTGGCGGAGCGCTGAGGACCTGCAACAGCGCGGAGTCGGCAAAGTGTCCGGCGTTTCCCAGATCCCGGATGGTCGTGAATCCGGCGTCCAGAAACGACTGGGCGGCCAGGAAGCTCTGGATGGCGCGCTCGGCCGTGGAGACTTCGACCGTGTACTCCATCAGGCTCGAGTTGTCGGCGTCGTACGCCGAGCCAACGTGCGTGTGGGCATCGAAGAGCCCAGGAAGCACCGTCATTGACGACAGGTCGAGTCGAACTGCGCCATCGGGGATCGTCAGATTCTCGCCGACGGCTTGAATCGTTCCGTTCTCGATCACGATGGTCTGGTTCATCCGGGTCGTGCCCGTCTCGGGATCGACGAGCTTGCCCGCAGTGATGACGCTCACCTGAGCCTCGACCGTCGAGATGCCCAGCGTCACAAAAACCGCAGTCACAAATCCGAACGCGAGTCGCAAGTTCATGGCGGATACCTTTCGAGGTCGAAACTAGTCGCGCCGGAAGACCACGCCGTCCTTCATCACGAACGTCACACCCTTGAGGGCCTCGATGCCATCGAGAGGGTTCTCGAGCGTACCGATGATGTCGGCGGCCATGCCGGGTCGAATGGCGCCGCGCTCGTCGGCCACGCCGAGCAGACGCGCACCGTTGGTGATCATGGCCCGCAGGGTGTCAGCTGGCGGGATGCCTGCCTCGGCCCATGTGTCGATGGGCGCAAGTGAGAGCTGCCCACGGGTCAGGCCCTCGCGGTTCATCAGAATGTCGGAGCCGAAAGCCATCTCGATGCCGATCCGGTGCGCGCGCTTCAGGCGATCGAGAGCCAGCCTGTAGATCTCTCCCCTGTAGGCCTGGGCCATTTCATCGGCGAGGTCGCAGCCGACCAGCACGATGCCACGCGCCTTGGCCAGTTCCAGCGTCTCATCGGTCATCAAGTAGCCGTGCTCGATGGAGGCAACGCCCCCCTCGATTGCGAGACGGGCGCCCTCGTCGGTGACGGCATGGGCCGCCACCCTGACTCCGGCGCGTTCCGCTTCCTCGACCATGAACCGGATGTCATCCGCGGAGAAGAGGTATCGGTAGTCATCGACGACGATCTTGATCCACGTGGCTCCGTAATGGAGGTTCTGGCGGATCGCCTTCAACATCTCGTCGCGACTGTCGGCATAGAAATAGTCCCGAAGCCCGACGTCCTGATAGTCGGGGCTGACACGGAACTGCCCTCCGAACACCGAGATGATCTTGCCGGATACGTACATCGTCGGACCCAGCACCGGACCGACTCGTCCAGGATGATACGCGGCCCCTTCATGGACTTGGCCCTTGGGCGGCGTCCGCGGCGCATTCACCCACCGCGCGAGCGCCGTGTCGGCGAAGTGCCCGCCATTACCCAGGTCGCGCACCGTCGTGAACCCGGTGGCCAGCATGGACTGGGCATTGAGCAGGCCCTGGATCGCGCGCTGGGCAGTCGAGATGTCGACGTTGTATTCCTTGAGGTTCGATGCAGGAAAGTCGTACGAACCGGCCAGATGGGTGTGCGAATCGATCAGGCCCGGGAGCACCGTCAGCGACGACAGATCGATCTGCTCTGCCCCATCTGGTATCGTCGGGTCATCGCCCACCGCGAGGATCTTGCCGTCCTCGATGACGATCGTTTGGTCGTCTCGCACGGTGCCTGTTTCGGGGTCGACAAGACGGCCGGCGGTGATGGCGGTCACCTGCGCCTCGGCAACCGAGAGCCCGAGAGCCAGCGACATGGCCGTCAAAATAATGACCATTCGTAGGGGGATCATTCTCGATTCCTTACAGCTAGTATTTTTACGGGTGGATACAGGTGCATTCAGGTTGTATCCGGGTCTGTTCATGGGCCGGTTCCGCAGTCCGTCCCGGGAGGCCATAGCCACGCATCTACTGGCGTACCAGTAAGATGCCCGCTTATCCTACGCTGCGACGTTCGGAGCGTCAAACTACGTACAGACACCAGAATCACGTCTCCGACTGGAGGGGCGACATTGACATCGCTCCGCCCACTGTCTATAACGGACAGATTCGTAGATAGGAGAAAGTACCTATGACACTACTTGATCGTCGAGCCTTCATAGCGACCACGGCCGCGGGGCTAGCAACGCTGACCGCAGCGTGTGGCGAGACCCAGGCAGCCGCGGAGGACGACCCGCTCGGCGTGCGGGCCGAGTTCCCCGCCGCCGAGAACCAGACGTTCCTCAATACCGCCTGGGTCGGTCCGATCCCGCAGGTCGCTCGGGACGCCGGCGTCGCCTACACAGACGAGACGATGCTGTGGGCCGACAGCCGCAGTCGACTGGAAGAGAAGGATCAGACTCGCGCGGCGTTCGCCGAGCTTTTCGGCGCGAAGCCGGACGAGGTGGCACTGGTCTTCACGACGGCCGACGGCGAGGCCATCGTCACCAGCGGTCTGGAGCTCCAGCCGGGCGACAACATCGTCGTGGACGAGCTCCACTACACGGGGACCTTCTGCCATTACATGGAGCTCCAGAAGACTCGCGGCATCGAGCTTCGCGTTGTGCCCTCGAAGGACGGTCGTGTCCCGGTCGAGGACTTCGACGCCCAAATCGATGACCGAACCCGGCTCGTGTCGGTGGCCTGGGTCAACAACCGCAACGGTTTCCGTCAGGACCTCAAGGCGCTGGTCGACCTCGCACACGCGAAGGGAACCCTCGTGTACGCCGACGCCGTCCAGGCCCTGGGCACGTTCCCCGTGAACCTGACCGATATCGGTGTCGACTTTGCGTGCGCGGCGGCGCACAAGTGGCTGTTCGGAGGATTCGGCGTCGGGGGATTCTTCATCAGGGAGGAACACCTCGATCGCATTCGTCCCGATCGATGGGGTCACGGCCAGGTGGCCGAGACGCTGACGCCCTCCGGTTGGACCAGCGGACTCGGTGCAGGTCGGTTCGCGGAGCTCGAGTTTCGCACCAGGACCAACGCGCAGAAGTACGAGTACTCGTGCCTCGCGTACGGCACGGTCGCCCAGCTCGCCGCCTCGCTCGGCCTCCTCCAGCGCGTCGGGCTGGCCAACATCGAGGCCCACACGATGCCTCTCGTTCGTGAGCTTCGAGAGGGCATCGCGTCGCTGGGCTTCGAGGTGTGGACGCCGGAAGGCAACGGGTCGCCGATCGTGAGCTTCGTGCATCGGCAGGAGATCGAGCACATGACGGGCCTCCTGAAGGAGGCCAACATCTCGGTCAGCTTCCGGGAGACGAACAAGACCCTGATGCGTGTGAGTGTCTCGCTGTTCAACAACCGTGCGGATGTACAGCGCCTGCTGACGCTGCTCGGAGGGATTGCGTGAGTCGGTACGTGGCGGTGATGGCGCTCGTCATCGTGGGTTCTGCCTGCGCCTCGGGCACCGGGTCGTCCGACGGCGCGCACTTGATCATGGCCTGGGACGCGCGGAACGAGCCGGCATCCCTTGACGCGCACGTCGAGCCGTACCACGGCGCATTAGTCATCGACCTGCTGATCACCCATCCGCTGCTGATCCTGGGGCCGGATGGTGCCTATCATCCTGCGCTGGCCACGAGCTGGACCTCGTCTGACACGGCAGACAGCTGGACGTTTACGCTGCGGGACGATGTGACGTTCCAGGACGGCACGCCGTTCGACGCCGAGGCCGTGAAGTACAACATCGAGCGGATCCTCGCCCCCGAAACGCAATCCGGCGAGATGGCAGCCTACATTGGGCCGGTCGAGCGCGTGGAGGTCGTCGACCCGTCCACGGTGACGCTGCACTATCGGGTCCCGTGGGTCACCGCGCTCGACGCGTTTCGAAGGGTCCCGATCTGGTCACCGACGGCCGCCGAGCAGTGGGGCGTGCAGGAGTTCGACCGCCACCTCGTCGGCGCGGGGCCGTTCACGCTCGCGGAGTGGGTTCCCAACGATCACGTCACGCTCGAGCGATGGGAGGGATACGGAGGCTGGAGTTCCCTCAGCGAGTCGCCAGGACCGGTGCGCCTGGACGGCGTCACGATCCAGTTCATCGGTGAGGCGGCGGTTCTCGGCAACGTGGTGAGGGCGGGCGCCGCCCACATGGCCATGTACCTACCGACGGCGTATATCGCCGACTACGAGGACGTCGAGGGGTTCGAGCTCATCCGCGGCTACCAGGCAGGCACCGGACTCGGGATGGTGATGAACACGAGGCGGGCGCCGCTGGACAACGTAATCGTGCGCCAGGCACTCATGCATGGCACGGATCAGACGGCTGCCAACGACCTCCTGTACGACGGCAACTACTTGGTGTCGGACGGTCCCCTGAACACGGCGCACCCCTGCTATTGGGACGGCAACGCCAGCTACTACCCCCATGATCCGGAGACCGCCACGTCCCTCCTCGCGCAGGTGGGATACACCGATCAGGACGGCGACGGGATGCGGGAGGCCCACGGCGTCCCCGGCGTTCCGGACGGCACGCCGCTCGCGTTGCGGTGGACCGTGATCCACTCGGAGGAAATCGGTGAGGCCGTCCAGTTGCAATGGCGGGCGCTGGGCATCGACCTCGCAATCGAGAAGGTGCCGGGCCCCGTCCAGCTCGAGCGGGTCAACGCCCGCGACTTCGATCTCATCTTCCAGCGTCAGCGAAGCCCGGACCCGATGTTGCTCGACATGGCCTGGAATTCGGCCAACGACGTCGTCGGGGGTTGGGCCTGGAGTGGTTTCGTCGACGGCGGACTCGACGATGTCGTGAGCCAGCTGCGCGCGCTGCCCGATGCCGCGGCTCGGTGCGATCTCGCGTTCGAGGCGCAGCGCATCATCATGGACGAGGCGCTCATGCTTCCGACGCTCAGCGAGCCGATCTTCTACGCCCTCTCGGATCGGATCGAAGGCTTCCAGCTCATGTCGGAAGGCCACTTCTTCACGCTCACCAATACGCACTTCGTCGACTAGTGGACTAGATGCTGGCGCGCTACATCGTCAACCGTGTGGCGCAGCTGATCCCGGTCCTGCTCCTCGTCTCGCTGATGATCTTCTCGATCATGCACGCGCTACCGGGCGACCCCGTGCAGCTCATGCTGGCTGGCGCCGAGAGCGGAGCGGTGACCCCCGAACGGCAGGCGGAGCTGCGCGAGCAGATGGGATTAAACGACCCGCTCTACGTGCAATACCTGCGGTTCGTGGGAGGCGCGGTGACCGGTGACCTCGGGACGTCGGTACGGCTTCGTACCCCTGTTCGTGATCTCATCCTGGACCGCGCGGGCTCTACGCTCGCGCTCAGCCTGGGAGGCATCGCGTTCGCGGTGCTGATCGGCATGTCCACCGGCATACTTGCGGCGCTCAGACAGGGGTCGTGGATCGACACCGCGAGTATGGTGCTGTCATACATCGGCGTGTCGATGCCGCTGTTCTGGCTAGGACTGCTTCTGATCCTCGTGTTCTCCTTCTGGCTCGGGTGGTTCCCGGCGGCTGGTGAAGCCGGCATCCAATCGCTCGTGCTGCCGAGCTTGACGCTGGGACTCGTGACCGCCGGCGTCATCAGCCGCCTGACCCGCTCCTCACTGATCGAGGTCATGGTCGAGGACTACGTCCGCACCGCGCAGGCGAAGGGGCTCCCCAACCGGCTGGTGTACCTGCGCCACGCACTCCGGAACGCGCTCCTGCCGGTCTTCACGATCGTCGGCCTGTCGTTCGGGGCGATGCTGTCGGGCGCGGTGGTCACCGAGACGGTGTTCAGTCGACCTGGATTGGGCCGTCTCGTCGTGAGCGCCATCCTGTGGAAGGACTATCCGCTGGTGCAAGGCATCGTGTTGAGCATGGCGACGGCGTATGTCTTCGTCAATCTGTTCGTCGACATCGGCTACGCCTGGCTGGATCCGCGAATTCGCTATGGACAAGCCTGAGGGGAGAAGCGGTCTCCCGGCGGCCAGCCCCAGCTTCGTGGCAGGCGTCGTGATTCTCGTGGGCTGGGCCGCGATCGCGCTGTTCGCTGCCGACGTTGCACCCTACGACCCGGGAGCGACGGTGAGTGGTGCACGCCAGCCGCCCTCGACCGAATTCTGGTTCGGGACCGACCGGCTCGGACGAGACGTGGCGAGCCGAGTCATGTTCGGCGCGCGGATCTCGCTGCTGCTTGGATTCATTTGCGTAGCGATCGGAGCCGGCGCAGGCGCCACCCTCGGCATCGTGTCGGGCTACTACCGCGGTCTCGTCGACACGCTGATCATGCGGGCGATGGACGCGATGCTGGCGTTCCCCGGCATCCTGCTGGCGCTGGTCATCATCGCCGCCCTGGGACCAAGCATCACGAACGTGATGGTCGCCGTCGGTGTCTCCACGATTCCCCGGTATGCGCGCCTGATCCGGGGCACGGTCCTCTCGGTCCGGGAACAAGCCTACGTCGATGCGGCGAGGCTCCTCGGCGTTCGCGACTGGAAGATCATGGTCCGTCACGTACTCCCGAACACCGCCGCACCCTTGCTCGTCCTCTCCACCTTGCAGTTCGGCGACGCCATTGTCGTCGGCGCCGGCCTGAGCTTTCTCGGCCTCGGCGCTCAGCCGCCGACGGCGGAGTGGGGATTGATGACCGCCGTCGGTCGTGACGTCCTGGGTCGGGCCTGGTGGATCTCGACCTTCCCCGGCCTCGCCATCTTCACCGCCGTCATGGCTTGCAATCTTCTCGGCGACAGCCTTCGGCAAACCCTCGATCCGCGTCTGAGAACCCGGTGATTCCAGTTGGAGTGAACGGCCATGAGCCCAGGCAAGGAGACCGTCGTCGGCATACAAATAGGCCCCGCGAGCCTCGTGGATGAAGGTGTCGACACCGTTCTCGAGACGCTTCAGGAACGGATTGGCATCAACACGCTGTTCGTGGGGACCGTCAGCTGGCTCGGCCTGAAGATCGGTCGCAGCATTTCCTCCGAGTTCGACGGGTGGCCCGACCACGGAATCGCAGCTCCGAGCGAGGTCCAGGGCGGCTCGTACTTACGGCACCATCCCGAGATGTATCGCAACACTTTCATCTCCAATTTCCGGGCGCCGGATGAAAGCATGGCGGACAAGGACATCCTCGACATGGTCATCCCCGGGGCGAAGCAGCGGGGCATGAAGGTCGTTCCCGAACTCATGGAGCCCCTCTTCAAGTACGCGGGACACGGCTCGGCGAACAAGGTCCCGATCCCCAACCTTCCCCAGTGTCTGGAGGTCGACCATTTCGGGAGAATCGCGTCCGACCCCTGTCTCGACCATCCGGCGTACCGAACCTGGTGGCACTCCATCGTCGAGGACCATTGCCGGAACTATGACATCGACGGCCTCATGTGGTGCAACGAGCGAAAGAGCCCGCTCGACCAGCTCCTGCAAGGAGCGGCTCCCGGCTGCTTCTGCTCGTACTGCCAGGACGGCATGCGGGCGGACGGCATCGATGTAGAACGCACCCGGGGCGCGTGCGGTGAGCTGTTCGATTTCTTTCGAGACGTTCGGGCCGGTCGCTCGTTCGGGGACGGCGCGTTCGTCGAGTTCCTCCGGGTGCTGCTCGACCACCCCGAGATCTTGCTCCTCGAGCGCCGATGGGTCAGGCGCAACAAGGATCTCGACCGCGAACTCTACGGCATCACGAAGTGGTGCAATCCACGCATCGAGTTCGGCCTCAACGTCTGGAACCGCAATCACCTCAACCCGCTGCGCAAGGCGCAGTTTCCGTGGCCCGAGGTCGTCGACTACGCCGACTGGGTCAAGCCGATCACGTATCAGCATCAGGCGGGCCAGATCTACGTTGACGAGATGACGCCGTACTACGAGACCATGCTTCGCGACTTCACGCCGCAACAGGTCACGCCGCTCATGCAGGCGATTCTCGGACTCGACGAAGCGGACTGGGACGACGTCATCGCCACCGGCTTCGGAGCCTCGAGTTACGTGGGGGGCCAGTGCCGGGCCACCGTCGAGGCGCTCGAGGGCAAACGCCCGGTCTACATGGGCATTGGGGTCGATGCGCCGCGCGTCAAGAAGGACCAGGCTCAGTGCACTCCCGAGATCGTGCACGACAGCGTGATCGCGACGTACGAGGCCGGTGGGACGGGAGTCATCTTCGCCCCGAACTACGCCAGCATGAACCTTCACAAGCTGGACGGCGCCGCCAGCGCGCTCACGGAGCTCGGCTTCAAGTGACGAAAGCCATCTACGTCGCCGACCCCAGTATCCATCCGTTCGTTCTGGAAGCACTCGCGGCATGCGCCGAGCTTCGGGTGCAGGACGCTCCCAAGGATGCGGCGGCACTCGTCACGAAGAACGTCGACGTGGACCGCGCGCTGATCGATGCCGTGGGCTCGAGCCTCGAGGCCATCTTCGTCCTGGAGCCGGGTTCGGCCGAGGTCGCGAACGCGGGCGTGCCGATTCACGCCATCGAGAACCCCGCGTTGATTGGCGTCGCCGAGCACGCCGTCCTGCTGATGCTGGCGCTGGCCAAGAAGCTGCCGCGGGTGCTCGAGCAGACCAGGCGGGGCGAGTGGGCACCCGGCATGCCGGAGCCGACCATGACCGACCAGACGGCATACAGCTACAACTGGATCGACCTCGAGCGATTCAGCAGCTTGTCCGGGAAAACGATTGGGCTGGTGGGGCTGGGCTACATCGGCCTCGCGACCGCTCGCATGCTGAAGGCCTTCTCCGCCAGCGTCGTCTATCACAAGCGGACGCGGCTCCCGGTGGCCGACGAGGTGGCCGTGGGCGTCGAGTGGCGGAGCCTCGGCGGGCTGCTCGAAGAAAGCGACTTCGTCTCGCTTCATCATCGTTTCGTCGAAGGCCCCGACGGCAACGACGGTCAGTTCGGCGCCGACGCGTTCCGACGAATGAAGCCAACGGCCTGTTTCGTGAACACGGCGCGGGGACGACTCGTCGATGAGGATGCCCTCTTCCAGGCACTCGAGTCAGCCGAAATCGCGGGCGCCGCACTGGACGTCTTTCGATACGAGCCGCTACGTGCCGACCATCCGTTCTTCAGGGTGAACCCAGACACGTTGATCATCACGCCCCATCTCGCCGGACTGCCGATGAGGGATGCCGCAGACACAGTCACGCGACGCATCGCTGCGACGCTTAGCCATACGTAGGAGTCAACCATGCCCGAACCGCCCGCCTGGAAATTTCAAACCCTCTTGCAAGACCTGGCGATCAAGAAACCCGCCTCGGCCATCCTCACCGGCCGAATCATCACGGCCGTGAACGGCCTCGTCATCGAGGACGGGTACGTCGAGATGGAAGGCGGATTCATCCGGGACGTCGGCCCGGACGCCGCCGGCCGACTGGCACGGGGCACCAACGGCAACGAAGTCATCGAGACGGGCGGAACCATCCTCCCAGGCCTGATCAACTCGCATGCCCACCTCGCGTGGGACGGCATTCACGACCTGGCTGCCCAATCGCTCAACGACCCACCCGAAGTGAGTGCCTACAAATCGGCCACCAACATGCTGGTCAACCTGAGGGCCGGCATCACGACCGTGCGCGACCTGGGCATGAACGACACGAACTTCTTCGCCAAGCAGGCGATCGAGCAAGGACTGTTCGCCGGGCCGCGCCTCCTCATCTGTGGGGAGGCGATCGTCCAGACGGGTGGCCACACGTACTGGTGCTGTCGCGAGGCCTCCGGTGCCGACGAGATGCGGCGTGCCGTCCGCGAACAGGTCCAGCGCGGCGCGGACCTCATCAAGGTGATGATGTGCCACGACAATCTGGAGTTCACCGATGCCGAGCTCGAGGCGGTCGTGGACGAATCGCACAAGCACAAGCGCCCGGTCACGGCGCATGCCACGTTCGACGCGGCAATCGCACGGTCCGCGCAGTTCGACATCGACGTCATCGAGCACGGGGGCAGCATGTCCGACGAAACGATAGACCTCCTCGTGTCGAAGAAGATCCCGATCGTCACCACGTTCGCGCCGCTCGTCATGCAGGCGCAGCCGGACATCGCCAGGCAGTACAACATTCCCGAGTGGAAGATCAAGGAGCGCCAGAAAGCGGTCGCCGACACCGCGCGGTTCGACGGCCTGGTGCGAGCGGCGAAGGCCGGCGTGCGGATCGCGTTCGGCACCGATGCCGGCAGCCCGGCCGTCCGGCACGGCACCGTCGTGCCAGAACTCGAATTCATGGTCTCAGTCGGGGTCGTCGAGGACAACTACGGCGCGATCATGAGCGCGACGCGAGAGGCTGCTCTGGTGAACCGCCTCGACGACACGATCGGGACCCTCGAGGCTGGCAAGGAGGCCGACGTCATCGTCGTCGATGGGAACCCCATCGAGGACTTGAAGGCGCTGGCGCAGGTGAAGACGACATTCGTGCGTGGGAATCGGCCGGTCTGATCGCGGGCGACGTGGACATGACTTACCTCGCGCAACGGGCGGTCCCGGTCGAGTCCGCCGCCCGGGCACGACTGCTCGGGCTGGCAGCACGGCTGGACGACGTGATCCCGCTCGGCAGGGGCGACCCGGACTTCGACACTCCGGCACCGATCGTACGAGGCGGCGTGAGAGCGCTCGAAGCGGGACTCCACCACTATTCGCCACCAGCCGGGCTGCCGGAGTTGCGCGAAGCCATCGGAGTCGAACTCAGCCAAGCCAAGAGTCTGGAGTACTCACCGGATCAGGTCATCGTCTGCAACGGGTGCCAGGAAGCGCTGCTCATCGCCATCCTGAGCCTCGTCGATCCGGGCGACGAGGTCGTGCTGCCGGCGCCCCGCTTCACCGCCTTCGACGCCATGGTGGCCCTGGCGGGCGGCACCGTCGTGTCGGTTCAGACACGTCAGGCAGACGACTTCGCCTTCAAGGCCGAGGCCATACGGGGCGTCCTGACCGACAAGACGAAGCTCGTGATCGTGGCCAACCCCAACAATCCCACCGGTGCATTGCTCGAGCGGAAGGACCTGCTCGGTATCGCCGCCTTGGCGATCGAGAACGACCTGCTTCTGCTCTCGGACGAGATCTACGAGAAGATCATCTTCGACGGAAGGACCCATACCAGCCTCGCGGGGCTGGACGACCTGTACGAACGAACGGCGACGGTCAACGGCTTCTCCAAGGCGTATGCCATGACGGGCTGGCGTGTGGGATACCTGGCGACGCCCACCTGGCTCGCCAAACCGGCCGCCAAGATCAAGCACACCGTGAGCATCTGCACACCGCCCGCGATGCAAATGGGGGCCCTCGCCGCGCTCCGGCACGGCGCCGACGACTCGAAGGCCATGGTCCGGCAGTATCAGGCTCGCCGCGACAGAATCCTCGCGTGCTTGGACCGATCGGGACTCACCTATGGCCGTCCCGGCGGGGCGATGTACATCTACGCGAACGTGTCCGCCACCGGCTTGGATGCCGAGACCTTCTGCCACCAGCTGCTCGAACGAGAGCGCGTGCTGATTTTTCCAGGCACCGGGTTCGCCGACAAAGGCAACCGGCACGTACGCATGACCGTACTGTCCACGGACGCACAGACCGACGAAGCCCTGACGCGTCTCGAACGTTTCATCGGGAGCTTGTGATGGCCGTCCTGCGTGTCCTGCTCGTGGGCGCCGGCAACCGCGGCCACACCTGGGCCGGCGTCTGCACTGAGACTCCAGGCATCGAGCTCGTGGGCATCGTCGACCCAGACACGACGCGAGCCAGCCTCGTCCATCCCGTCGTCCGCGACGATCTCCGGTCGGCCGTCCGGGAGACGAGACCTGACGCCGTGATCGTCGCTACCCCGGCCGACACGCATCACACGGTCGTGAGCGCGGCGCTGGGCGAAGGCCAGCACGTACTCTGCGAGAAACCGCTGGCGGTTGACTACGACGACATGGTCGACCTGGTCGCCCAAGCCGACGCGCGTGACCTGCACCTGCTCGTCGGCATGAACTTCCGGTACCTGGCGACGTCCCAGCGAATTCGGCAGTACGTCCGGGACGGGACACTGGGCACGCTGAACTTCGCCCAGTTCTCGTACGTTCGCCATCGGGACGGGCACCGATCGGATCTCGGCGCCGATTCTCTGACGATGCCCCATCCCATGCTCATCGAGCAAAGCATCCATCACTTCGACCTGTTGAGGTACTGCTACGGCATGGAGGTGGAGTCGCTGGTGGCCGATTCCTGGAGACCACCCTGGAGCACCTACGCGGGAGATTGCTGCGTGTCCGTCCTGTTTCGGTTCGCGAACGATGTGCACGTGAACTATCTTGGCACGTGGACATCGGCCTGGAACAAGATGAGCTTCCGCTGGCGCAGTGACTTCGAACTGGGAGCGCTGGTCCAACGCGAGCAGTTCGACGACGTCATTCGGGTCAACTTCGAGCCCGAGCTGGGTGTGTCCGGCCAGAGGTTCAAGAGCGCGAAGGACGCCGAGCCTGGCCACGTCGAGGAGCTTCCGCCTTGCCGGCCGTTCGTCGACGACAGTCGCCTGCTCCTGCAGGAGTTCGTGGAGGCGATTCGCCAGGAGCGAGAGCCCGTCACGACGGGACGCGATCACTTGCGGAGCTTCGCACTGGTGCGAGCGTGTATCGAGTCCTCTCGAACCGGATCGCGGGTTGTCCCCGGCTGAGCGCCATGCCATGCGAGTACCCATGTACGACCTGCGGGCCGATTACCTGGCGCTCAAGGACCGAATAGACGGCGCCATCCTCGGAGTTCTCGAGAGCGGGACCTATGCCGCCGGTCCACACGTCGCCGCGTTCGAAGAGGAATTCGCGGCGTTCTGCGGCGCCGCGCATGCCGTCGGCGTGTCGTCGGGTTCGTCGGCCCTCGAGCTCGCACTCCGCGCGTGCGGGCTGGGCACGGGTGACGAGGTCGTCACCGTGCCGAATACGGACATGTCGACGGCGGCGGCCATCACGCACTGCGGCGCCACTGTGGTGTTCGCGGATGTGGAACCGAAGTCGCTCGTGATGAGCGTGCGCGAGCTCGAGGCCCGGATCACGCCTCGAACGAAAGCGATTGTGCCGGTGCATCTCTTCGGTCAGCCGGCGGAGATGGCGTCGATCCTCGAGATCGCCGCGGCTCGACGTCTGCTCGTCGTGGAAGACGCAGCCCTGGCCGTGGGGGCACGATATCGTGACGCTCAGGTTGGCACGCTCGGAGACATCGGCTGCATGAGCCTGAACTCGAGGAAGACACTGAGCGCCATCGGTGAAGCTGGCATTGTCATCACGAACCGCCACGCGTTGGCCGACGAGGTGCGGAGCCTCCGCAACTACGGTGAAGAGACGGCGCCAGCTCCGAGCGCGTTTCCCGCACGATTGGCGTTCAGGCACGAAGGCTACAACGCGAAGCTCGATGAGCTTCAAGCGGCCGTGCTTCGGGTCAAGCTGGCGGCGCTGCCCGACGCGCTCGCGATGAGACGAGCCATTGCCGCACGATACGACGAGGGATTTCGAGGCTGGCCGGTCACGCTGGCCCAGGCGTCCGAGAACGCCGGCCACGCGTATCGGGCCTACACGATCCACGTCGAGCGCCGAGACGATCTGGCCCGCCATCTCGCGAGCCGCGACATCGAGACCATGGCGTACTACGTGCCGCCGCTCCATCTTCAGCCGGCGTATCGCTACTTGGGCCATGCCCTCGGCGATTTCCCGGCGGCTGAAGAGGCAGCGGACACGATGTTGAGCCTCCCTATCCATCCCACCATGTCGAGCGAGCAAGTCGACGTGGTCGTCGACGCGGTCGTCGATTTCGCGAGGAGCGCCGGGTGAACCACGTGGACGACGCTCTCCTGACGGTGCGCGGCCTCGAAGTCCGTTTCAGGACCCGCCAGGGGACAGTGCATGCCGTCAACGGCGTCGACTTCTCGGTTCAGCGAGGGGAAACGCTGTCGATCGTTGGTGAGAGCGGATCGGGAAAGACGGCGACCGTGCTCGCCCTGCTCCGCTTATTGCCGCCCCACCAGGCGTCGGCTCGCGCCGAGGTCATGCGTTTCAAGGGACGAGATCTCCCGTCACTCGATGACGAGGCACTGCGACGGATCCGCGGGAACGACATCGCCATGGTGTTTCAGGACCCACAGACCTCGTTGAACCCTGTCCTGACGATCGGGCGCCAGCTCACGGAGGTGCTGGAGGTCCACCGTGGGTTCACGACGGCCCAGGCGCGGGAGGCCGCGCTGAAGCTCTTGCGCTCCGTAGGGATTCCGAGTCCAGAGGACCGCCTGGATGACTATCCGCACGAGTTCTCGGGCGGCATGTGCCAGCGGGTGACGATCGCGATGGCGTTGTCGTGCGGACCGAGCCTGCTCATTGCCGACGAGCCCACGACGGCGCTCGACGTCACGATCCAGGCCCAGATTCTCGAGCTGATGAGTGACCTGCGCGCGTCGAGCGAGATGTCCCTGATCTGGATCACCCACGATCTGGGAGTCGTGGCCGAACTGGCGGACTGGGTAGCCGTCATGTACGCGGGGTACATCGTCGAGTACGCGCGGGTGGACGCGCTGTTCGACACGCCGCAGCATCCGTACACCATTGGTCTGATGCGATCGATTCCGCCGATCGACCCGGTGGACGGAGCGGCGTCGCGAACGCTGCCGGCGATACCCGGTCAGCCGCCGAATCTCCTCGCAAGCCCCCCGGGCTGTCCGTTCGTCGATCGATGCGACTACGTGTTCGAGCGGTGTCGGACCGAGCGTCCGCCGCTCGAGGACGTCGCCAGCGACCAACGAGTCGCGTGCTGGTGGGACGTCGGCCGGAGCCAAGAACGAGAGAGAGCCTAGTGGAAATGCCGGTCCTCCTGGACGTCATCGGGCTGAAGAAGCATTACCCGGTGAGACGCGGCGTCTGGCAGCAGATCGTCGGGGCCGTGCGAGCGGTCGATGGCGTCACGCTACACGTCGATAGGGGCGAGACGCTCGGGCTCGTCGGCGAGAGTGGATGTGGAAAGTCCACACTCGCGCGAACGGTCGTTCGACTGACGACGCCGACCTCGGGGCACGTGGTCTTCGACGGGTCGGATGTGCACCGCCTCGGCGCCCGGGAGTTACGCAAGCTGCGCCCACGGCTGCAGATGGTCTTTCAGAACCCGTATGCCTCACTGGATCCGCGCATGAACGTCGGCGCCACGATCGGCGAGCCTCTCCAGGAATGCACGTCCTTGACCCGAGCGGAACGACGAGCGCGCGTCCTCGAGCTCATGGACATCGTCCGCCTCGACCGCGGCTTCCTGGGTCGCTATCCCCATGAGTTCTCCGGCGGCCAGCGGCAACGGATCGGCATCGCCCGGGCTCTTGCGCCGAACCCGGAACTGGTGATCTGCGACGAGCCGATCTCTGCTCTCGACGTGTCCATCCAGGCGCAGATCATCAACCTCCTGCGCGACGTGCAGGCACGATTCGGTCTCGCGTATCTCTTCATCTCTCACGACCTTGGGATGGTTCGACACGTGTGCGACCGGGTGGCCGTCATGTACCTCGGTCGGATCGTCGAGATCGGTCCTGCCGACACGGTGTTTCGCGACCCACAACACCCCTACACCACGGCGCTCCTGGCATCCGTGCCAAGCCGCGATCCCAGGCTCCGGCAGACGCGTGCCGCTCTCTCGGGAGAGCCTCCGAGCCAGACGGCGCCGCCCCGCGGTTGTCGTTTCCATACGCGCTGCCCTCTGGTCGAGCCCCGATGTCGTGAAGAGGAGCCCGAGCTTCGCGCGGCGGGCGTCCAACACGAGGCGGCATGTCATCTCATCCAACCCCTGGTCTCGCACAAGGAGCCGCGGCAACATGACATCTGACCTTCTGCTCACCGGGGGAACCCTCATCACGCCGAGCGAGTCGACGCAGGCCGACCTGCTCATCCGACAGGGCCGAATTGCCGCGATCGGTCGAGACCTCGCCGCGGACTGCGAGACACGGGATGTCAGCGGACTGTGGGTCATGCCAGGCGGGATCGACACGCACGTGCATCTCGAGCATCCGATCGATCGCCTGGGAGTCGTCACCGCCGACGACTTCTACTCGGGAACGGTGGCCGCTGCCTGCGGAGGCACGACCAGCATCATCGACTTCGCCCTTCAGCGAAAGGGCGAGACGATCCGGCAAGCCGTGGACCGACGAATGGCCGAGGCGGCCAAGTCGGTCATCGACTACGGCCTCCACGTCATCCTGACCGACATTCGCGACGATGTGATCGACGACATCCCGCGCTTCGTCGACGAGGGCTACGTCTCGTTCAAGATCTACACGACATTCGGAGACAAGTACGTCGATGACGACGGGCTGATCCGGGTGCTGGAAAAGGCCGGGGCGAGTGGAGGCCTGGTCTACGTGCATTGCGAGAACGACGCGGCTGTCAGGCACTTCACGCTCGGCTGCATCGAATGCGGCGAGACCGGCCCCCCCGGGCACATGAAGAGCCGGCCGCCGGAAGCGGAAGCCGAGGCCGTCGGTCGAGCCATTGCCCTGGCGGAGATGGTGAACGCTCCGCTGTGTATCGCCCATGTGACGTCGCGAGGCGCACTCGAGACCATTCGCGCGGCGCGAGCCAGGGGAGCCGCGGTCGTCGCCGAAACGTGTCCGCAGTACCTGACCCTGAGCGACCGGAAATACTCCGTCGACCTCGGATTCGAGGCGGCACAGTATGTGTGTACCCCACCGCTACGAGCCGAGGAGCATCAGCACGCGCTCTGGGACGGTCTTCGCCGAGGCGATCTGCAACAGATCTCGTCTGATCACTCGTCGTTCAAGAAGGAGCAGAAGCTGATGGGGCGAGATAGCTTCACGCGGATTCCCAACGGGCTCCCGGGCATCGAAACTCGGCTGTCATTGCTCTTCTCCGAGGGGGTCCGCAAGGGGCGACTCTCGGCCAATCAGTTCGTCGATCTGATGGCCGCGCAACCTGCCAAGATCTTCGGCCTCTACCCCAGGAAAGGGGCGATCTCGGTGGGCTCCGACGCCGACCTCGTCTGCATGGATCCCACGGCCGAGTGGGTCGTCGATCACCGCGCACTCCATGAGGCGGCAGATTACTCACCATACGACGGCATGCAACTCCAGGGGGCGCCGGTGTTGACGCTGTCTGGTGGTCGGGTGGTGAGCGAACAGGGCCAGCCGCACGTGGAGCGCGGGCAGGGTCGGTTTCTTGCTCGGCGTCTCGATTCTTCATCAACTCCAGTATGATCGGGACGGAATGGCGTCGATGATCGTGCTGAACACAAGGAGCCACCCTCATGCCTGAGATGGATCGCAGAGCGTTCCTCGCGACGACCGCTGGCGGCTTGGCCTCGCTCACGACGGCCCGTGGCCTGTCAGCTCAGGTCAACGGTGACGAGGACCCTCTCGGCGTCCGCGCCGATTTTCCGATCACGCAGCGTATGCGCTTTCTCGCCACATCCTGGATCGGTCCGATGCCCAGGGTGGTGAGAGACGTCGCGTGCCAGTACGCCGACGAGAAGATGGAGTTTGCCGACACGCGCACTCGGTTAGAAAAGAAGGAGATGGCTCGCAGTTCGTTCGCGGAGCTCTTCGGCGCCAAGCCTCAAGAGATCGCGCTGCTCTATGCCACGACCGACGGCGAGAACATCGTGACGCGCGGCCTCGATCTGAAGGCGGGCGACAATGTGGTCATCGACGACCTGCACTTCACCTCGAGCTTCGTGATCTACCGGCATCTCGAGGCGGAAAATGGTGTGGAGGTGCGCATCGTCCCCCAGCAGCAGGGCGTCTCGCGAATCGAAGACTTCGAGGCCCGCATCGACGAGAACACCAAGCTCGTGTCGGTCGCCTGGGTGTCCAACCGAAACGGCTATCGACAGGACCTGCGCGCACTGGCGGATGTCGCCCACGCCAAGGGAGCCTTGCTGTACGCCGACGCCGTCCAGGCCATCGGGACCTTCCCCACGAACCTCGACGAGCTGGGTGTGGACTTCCTCGCCACCGGTTCGTACAAGTGGCTGTTCGCCAACTTCGGGGTGGCGCCCTTCTTCATCCGTGAGGAGCATCTCGATCGGCTACCGCCTGATCGGATCGGGCATGGCATCATCGCCGAGACACAGTCGAGCGAGGGGTGGGCCAGCTCGTACCGAGCCGGGCGTGGCGTCGAACTCGGCTTCCGCCACGTGACGACAGCCGAAAAGTACGAGCATGCCTCGGCAGCGTTCAGCCCGGTGGCCCAGCTCGACGCGGCGCTCGGCTACCTGAAGGCGGTCGGTCTGGACCGGATCCAGGCGCACGCCGTGGGGCTCGCGCACGAGTTCCGCAGCGGCGCCGCCGCCATGGGGTTCGAGACCTGGACGCCGGAAGGCAACCAGTCACCCATCGTGAGCATCATTCACGGACGAGATCCAGATCTCATGAAGCGCCTCCTGGCGGACGAGTCCATCGTCGTCACCTTCCGAGAGGCGGAGCACACGCTGCTGCGCGTGGCGGTTTCTCTGTTCAACAATCGCGACGACATCCAGCAGATCCTCAAAGTGCTGGAGGAGGTTGCGTAGTGTCGAAGTTCTCCGAGAAGCTGTTCCATTGCTGGCACCCGGTCGCCTACAGTAACGAGGTCGCGACGGGTGCGCCCTACGGCACGATGCTACTGGACGAGGCCCTGGTCGTGTGGCGCACGGCTGACGGAGTGCCGCACGCGATGCAGGATCTGTGCATTCATCGTGGGACAGCGCTCTCGCTGGGACGGATCGAGGACGACTGTGTGATCTGCCCGTACCACGCGTGGCGGTACGACGCCGAGGGCATGTGCGTGAAGATTCCGCAGAAAGCCGACGCGTCGATACCCACCAAGGCGCGCGTGCCCGCCTACCGGGTCGTAGAACGCTACAGCCTCATCTGGGTGGCGCTCGAAGATCCGGTGTATCCGCTACCGGAGCTGCCCGAGCTCGAGGATGAGGCCTGGAAGCTCGTGCTGACCGGCCCCTTTGACTGGCAGAGCGACGCGTCCCGACAGGTCGAGAACTTCACGGATTTCGGGCACTTCCCGTGGGTGCACCCGGGGCTCCTGGGTGATCCCGAACGCCCTGTCGTCCCAGCACACGACGTCGAGATTCGTGAGCACGTGCTGCACTACTCCGTGGTCCGCCCTGAGGCCGCCAATTCGGAGGACTTCCCCGTCTTCGCCAACGATGAGGTCGTGAAGCCCGAGCGACGCAGCCGCTACGAGCTGCACCTGCCCTACACGATTGCCCTCCGGTTGGGCTGGGGTAGCGAACGGGGAATGGTGTACCTGTTCGCAGGCCAGCCGATCGGCCAGAAGCGGTGTCGAGGCTATTGCGTCATCGGCCGCAACTACGACCTCGACCAGCCGGACAGCGTGCTGCAGGGCTTCGAGAAGACTATCTTCGGGCAGGACCAGAGGGTCGTCGAGTCACAGCGCCCCGAGCAGGTGCCGTTCGACCTGGTCGACGAGCTGCACTTGAAGTTCGATGCGGTGGCGGTCAACTATCGCCGGGCGATGCAGCAGCAGCAACTCGCCTACTATCACCATCTCGACCGCGCCGACGACGCCTGAGGCATCTCACGCGGAGCAGGTCGTCACTGCTCCCAGGGCAATCGCACCAGCGAGCGACCGATGGCGGCCAGGTTCGGCATACCGGCCAGCCCCATGGCGACCCGGAGCTCGTGGTGTAGCAACTCGACGACCCGTGTGACGCCCACGTTCCCGAATGCGGCCAGCCCCCACACGTAGGGTCGGCCCACCAGCACGGTGGTGGCTCCCAGAGCCAGCGCCTTGAGCACGTCGCCGCCGCGCCGGATGCCGCCATCGAGCAGCACCGGGATCCGGCCCCCCACCGCATCCACGACCTCGGGCAGCGCCATCAGCGTCGGCATCGCACCGTCGAGCGCTCGGCCGCCGTGATTCGAGACGATGACCGCGTCAGCACCGCTCCTGACCGCCAGGTCGGCATCCTCGGCCGTCAGGATGCCCTTGGCGACGATCGGCAAACTCGAGCCCTCGCGCAACCAGCCGAAATAGTCCCAGGTGAGCCATGCCGAACTCGGCCTCCGCCACCCTGAGCCGTAGCTCCCGAAACCGCTCCGGATGTTGCGGTCGCGGTTTGGCGTGTACTGATGATCGACGGTGACGACCAAGGCCTTGGCTCCGGCATTCTCGTGGCGCCGAGCCCACACCTGCGCCGGAACCCGACTGGGATGGCCCAGCGTCGCTGCCCACCACCTCGGGGCCCGGCCCTCCCGCTCGAGCTCGGTCATCCATGGAAGCGCATTGGAGATGCAATAGATCGTGTTGGCGTCGTGGGCACCGATCGCTGCCACGCGGTCGCCTTGCGGGACGATCGCGTTCTTCGTCGTCGGGTCCAGCATGATCGGGAAGTCCAGGTGCTCGCCAAGGAGCTCGAGGGAGGTGTCGATGCTTGCAACGTCGACCATGACACGACGCCGCAACCAGACCCGACGGTAGGCCTCGACGTTGGCCCGCAGCGTGTGCTCGTCCTCGGCTCCGCCGGCGATGTAGTTGTAGACCGTGGGGGATACGTTGTGCTCCGCTACGGTCCGGATCTCGTGTACATTGACCGGTCGCATGACCCTGGGGCTGTGCTGGGGCGGAAACGTGACCTGCTGCTGCGCCAGGAGGGGCGTGGCGCCCGCGAACGCGGCAAGTGTCGCGAGAAACTCCCGACGGCCGCGCACGCCCACAGGTTCGAATTTTCTGAGGGCATCGAGGACGATCCGCCCAGGATCTATCGCAGATTTGGTGGCCATAAGGCCCAATCCTCTACCACTTTGATGGATTCGTCCAGTCCGGCGAGCCTCGCTGACTTAGGTCCGGTGCCCCCTAGGCAAAATCCCCTATCTGTGTCACTATTTGCCCGGCTCGACGTCACACGTCGCGCCTCCCGAACCCCATCGAATCTAGGAACGGTTTCAGCAGGCCCGACTGCGGGCCGCAGGAGATGAACATGAAGTACCCCCGCACACTGTGTCTGACAGTCGCAACCGCCATGTGCGTTGTGGCGCTGGGCTGCGGTCAGGCCGCGACGGACGAGCCGGCGACGACTGACGCATCCGCCGCCGCCGAGGAAGGCACCGGCCTGCCGAGCTACAGGGTCAATCCGTTCTGGCCGAAGACGCTGCCCAACGACATGATCATCGGTCGGATCGCAGGGGTCGCAGTCGACTCGCAGGATCGGATCTTCGTCGTGCACCGTCCGGGGAGCCTGTCGAGGGAAGAGGTCGGCTTGCTCCAGGACCCACCCATGTCGCTGTGCTGCAGGCCGGCTCCGCCTGTGCTGGTGTTCGACCAGGAGGGCAATCTCCTCGACTCCTGGGGCGGCCCGGGCGAGGGCCACGACTGGCCGGGCACGGAGCACGGAATCTACATCGATCATGAGGACAACGTGTGGTTCGGCGGCGAGGGCACCGGGGATCCGGAGACTGGCTCGGACCACCGCACGCACGGCGAGGGGAACCCGCTGTGTACTGATCACTTCGTCCTGAAGTTCACGAATGACGGCGAGTTCATCATGCAGATCGGCGAGTCGGGCAAGACCCAGGGCAACAACAGCACGGAGTACCTGGGGCACCCCGCCGACGTCGAGGTCGACCCTCAGACGAACGAGGTCTACGTCGCCGATGGATACCTGAACAAGCGCGTGATTGTCTTCGATGGGGACACGGGCGAATACAAGCGGCACTGGGGCGCATACGGACGGGTGCCCAACGACGAGCCGATGAAGCGCTACAACCGGGATGGCTCCTCGAAGGACGACTACACCGATTCCGTGCACGCCGTGAAGGTCTCCAACGACGGGCTCGTCTACCTGGCGGACCGCGGCAATGGCCGAATTCAGGTCTTCCAGAAGGACGGCACCTACGTCGAGGAGCACTTCATCATGCCGGAATCGAGGCTGGGCTCATCGAGCGGCACGGTGTGGGACATGGAGTTCTCGAACGACGAGGCGCAGACCTACATGTACGTGGCGGACGGCACGAACATGCGCGTCTGGACCCTGCAGCGCGACACGATGGAGGTTCTCGACTCGTTCGGCCGTCGCGGCCGCGCAGCTGGCGAGTTCCACTGGCTGCACAAGTTCGCGCTCGACTCCCAGGGCAACTTCTACACGGGTGAGGTGCACGACCAGCGCCGCCTCCAGAAGTTCGAGCCGCAGGCAAGCGCCGGCGCGAACTAGCCCGGCGACATTCCGAGACGGATGGGTCGACGCGTCGACGCGATGTCGTGGGCTTGACAAGGCCGCGATGCCGGTCAAGGTCGACGGTCGACCCATCCTGAACCTCGGCGATAGCGCGAACCGGAGGGTCCGGCGCGTTGGGCCCGAGATCCATCGTGATTTTCTGCATCACCTCGCCACCGTCTCGACTGGTACGCCCCTGACGCCCCGGCGATTCGATCGGGCGGCCCTACATGTGGGTACTCACCTCCGAATCTCCATCGGGGGGCCAATCCGGTAAGATGGCTGAACATGTCCGCCCATCTCGCCATGCGTTCCGGCAACCCGACCCTGACGGCTGACACGTTCGCGTCCGCCCCACGCGTCGTCGACCAGGAGGCGATGACGATCGGGGGCACCGTCAACAAGACGGCGATGGCGCTGGCCATCCTCTTCATCACGGCCACGTATGTCTGGGGTCGGGCCACCGCCGGCGTGCTGCCGACCGGGCTCATCTGGGGCGGGTTCATCGGCGGCTTCATTGTCGCTATGGTCACCGTATTCAAGCACGCATGGGCGCCCTACACGACGCCACTCTACGCCGCGCTCGAGGGAGCCGCCCTGGGCGGCATCTCGTTCATCTTCGAGCAGCGGTATCCCGGCATCGTCAGCCAGGCCGTGTTTCTCACCTTCGGCACGCTAGGCGCACTTCTTCTCGCCTACCGGAGCGGCGTCATCAAGGCGACCGAGAACTTCAAGCTCGGCGTGGTGGCCGCCACCGGCGGCATCCTCTTGGTGTATCTGCTGAGCTTCGTCGTCGGCCTCTTTGGCATCAACGTCCCGCTCATCCACTCCAGCGGCACGTTCGGCATCCTCTTCAGCTTGTTCGTCGTCGTCATCGCGGCCCTCAACCTGGTGCTCGACTTCGACTTCATCGAGGAGGGCGCCGAGCGGGGCGCACCGAAGTACATGGAGTGGTACGGCGCCTTCGGCCTGCTCGTCACGCTCATCTGGCTCTACCTGGAAATCCTGCGCCTGCTGGCCAAGCTGCAATCTCGACGGTAGGCGAGGCTGCTGACACGTCTGCCTGATGGAGAACCCTCGTGACCCACATCCGTCGACCCGCCTGCCTGCTCCTCACCCTGGCTGTCCTCGCCGGCTGCTCGAGCCCGTCGCCCGAACCGGCGGCCCGCAGCCAGACAGAGGCCGAAGCGCCGAGGCTCGCTGCCAGCCATGAACAGACGTCCACCGAGGGTCTGCCGGGTCTGCCGGGTCTGCCGGGTCTGCCGGGTCTGCCGGGTCTGCCGGGTCTGCCGGGCGCCCTGAACACCGCCACCGGCACGGTCCTGGAGACCATGGACGCCGCCTCCTATACCTACGTGCGTCTGGACACCGGCGCCGAGCCGCTGTGGATTGCGGCGAGTCAGTTCCCGGTGGCGGTCGGCGACCGGCTTATCGTCGAGTTGGACGCGCCGATGGAGAACTTCCACAGCCCGACCTTGAACCGCGATTTTCCGCGCATTTACTTCGTCGCGAGTGTTGGCCGCGACGGAGAGTTCACCCAGGCAGTCGCCGGTCCGCCGAGCACGGCAGAGCCACTGGGAACCGAAACCGTGGAGCGTCCAGAGGGCGGCACCACGATCGCCGACGTCTGGGCGAACCGGCGAACCCTCGCCGGCACGACGGCGACCATGCGCGGCAGGGTCGTCACGTTCAACCCCAGTATCCTCGGCCGGAACTGGGTGCACATTCAGGATGGCACCGGGCAGGAGAGCCAGGGCACGCACGACCTCACCGTCACGACCGACGCGATGGTCACCGTGGGTGACGTCATCATCGTCACCGGATTGGTCCGGGTGGATCAGGACTTCGGAGCCGGCTACCAGTACCCGGTTCTGCTCGAAGCGACGACGCTGGAGAGGTAGGCCTGGATCCCGGACAGCCGAATCCGTGGTGCCCTCAGCGGGGATGACCACGATGCCTCTGCGTGATTTTCACCCCCTGTTAACATTCGCCTGACGCCATCCGTTATGACAGGTGAACCGGCCGGACGCCGGTTCCTGGAGGATCGAATATGGAAGGGGTTCTCATCCCACTGACCGTCTTTTCTACGATCGGCTACATCGTCTACATTGCCGTGACCAACAGGCGACTCGTCCAGATGGCCAGGATGCAGGCCGACACGCACGGCAAGTTGCTCGACAAGCTCGGATCTGGCCAGGAGCTGGTGCAGTAGCTACGTTGAAGCCGCGGGAGCGCCAGTTGTTGTGGCTCGCGTACGTCGAGGGGTTCAGACACGTCGACATCGCGGAGATCGCGGGCCTGCGGGCGGTGAGCGTGCGGTCGCTGCTGTTCCGGGCACGCCGCCGGATGGCGTCGATGTTGCGTGACGCTGGACTGGACGAGAAGCAGCCATGAGCATGCGTGAGTGCGAGTGGGAGGATCGCGTCGAGAGGGCCGCCAGAGGCGGTGCCTGGGATGTCGAGCTTCGTGCGCACGTCGAGCTGTGTGCCGAGTGCGCAGATGGCGCCCTCGTCGCAGGAACCCTGCGCGCGGAGGCCGTCTCCGGCCGGGTCGATGCCTCGTCGTCCGAGCCAGGCCGGGTATGGTGGAGGGCTCGTCTTCTGGCGAGACACGAAGCCGCCGCACGCGCGACGCAGCCGATTGCGGTCTGGGAAGGGTTCGCATCGATCAGCGGCCTGGCGGCCGTCGCAGCGGTTGGATGGCAATTCTGGCCGACGGTGGCCGGGTCGATGCCCGACGTCAAGCAGGCCTGGCTGCTCGTGGAACCGACGAGCCTTGGGGTGCTCGTCGAGAGTGTGACACTGGCCGCCGTGACGCTCCTGTCCTTCCTCCTCTGGTTCGGGCTCTCCTTCATCCGCGCCGAAGACTGACGCGATATTCACCCCTTGAGGCAACCGAAGGTCGGGTGCCCGGCGATCAGGCGAAGCGCGGCCTGTAGCAGGGACCTCCCGGGCTCGATGCGAGGCCACGGGGAGGCTCCTGACGGGTGAGGAAGCGGGATCAGGTCCGTTTCGTGGCCAGCGAACGTGACGCGCATCTGCTTCCGATGACGCCGCTGAGAGACGGACACGCCACGAACTGCCCGATCGCCAGCTTGCCGACCGGGATCACGAGATCTGGTCGAAGGATCTGAAACTCGGCCTCGAGCCAGCCTGAGCAGTTTACGATCTCCTGTCGAGTCGGCACTCGGTCGCCGCCCCGCGGCTTCTTTCCAGGGAAACAGCGGCACACGGCCGCCATGTAGATAGAGGACCGAACGGTCGCCTCGTCCAGACCGCAGCTGTCTTCGAACCACCGGAAGAGCGTCCGTCCAGCTGTCCAGGCAAACGGTCGTCCCAGCTTGGGTTCCCTGTCTCCCGGTGCCTGCCCCACGAGCAGCACCTTACTGACCACCGCTCCCCCGCTGACCACCGGCCGCTGCATCTCAGGGCATGTGGTACACCGCCTCAGCGCGCTCACGTGGCGCTCGAGCCGGGCTCGTGTGGATCTGATACCAGGGGAGGTTGGGCGCATCACGTCGAACTCCAGTCTGAACCGGATCGGCTGTCAGATACCGACCAGAAAGACCCGCATTCGCGAATCCCGGCTAGATTCTGGCACTCGAGGTCGCGAGAGGCACCCAAATATCCTCGTCCGAATTGTCCGTCCGTGAGAGATGGCTTCAGGATGGCCACCCGGCGAGTAATGCCGTCCGCGCTGTTCGGTTCTCATGTCTCCAACGTTAGTAGAAATAGCAGCTCGTGAAAACGAACCCTCGGAAGGCCGAGAGCCGCATTCAGAATCGGAAGGCTTTCTGGGAACGAGAGGAGATCGCCATGCAGATCCTGAACACGAGGTTTACGTTCTCGGAGACGGCGGAGACGTTGGTGGGCGTGCTGCTGGCCGTGGCCATCACGTCCGCGATGTTCGTGTGACGCGAGACTCCCCGAGGTGGCGCCAGGTCCGTCGCGCCTGGCGCCACCCTGCCGGGGATCCGCATCGAGGGTTGCGACTGAGACAGGAGATTGCCATGAAGACGTTCGTCATGCGGTGGGGTTTCTCCGGATCGGCGGAAGCGGCGCTCGGCGTCCTGTTGGCCATGGCCGTCGCGTCGGCCGTCTTCGTGTAACCGTTCTGTGGACGCCGATCGAGCCTTGTCAGGTCAGGGGCCGAGTGGCAGAGTAGGCCGATGCCCACGGCTTCGTGCCCCGTGCCGCGAAACACCGATCGTGCCCTGCGGAACATCGCCGAGGGTTCCGCGCAGTATCGGCGGCGGTACGCCGAGCCCGAAGCGGCGTTGGCGGCGCTGTGTCCAGGTTTCTTCGATTTCGTCATGGTCGTACCGGTGTGCGCGGAACCGGCGGCCTTCGTCGATGGCTACCGAGCCGCGGTGCCCGCTGCGGGCCGCCTACTCCTTATTGTTGTACTGAACGGCCGAGAGGGAGCTGACGATGCGGTCCATGCGTCGAACGCGGAGTGCTTTCGCGAACTCAACGCTCGGTTTACGCTGCATGAGCTCGGGCGGGGCGGGTGGCTGAGCCGTGAGTCGGGTATGAGCGTGCTCGTGGTCGACCGCTTCACCGCCGATCGTCGTCTGCCGTCGCGACAGGGCGTTGGCCTGGCTCGGAAGATCGGCGCAGACGTCGCCCTTGAGCTCATCGCGGCCGGAGGCGTTCGCCACCCGTTCGTCGCGATGACGGATGCAGACGCTCGCCTGCCAGAAGACTACTTTCGACGGATCGCGGACGTCGAGGCCGAATGCTCGGCGGCGGTGTTTCCAATGTGGCACGAGCCGAGCGGCCGCGCTGACATCGATCGGGGCACCGCGCTCTACGAGATCCGGCTACGGTACTTCCAGCGCGGCCTCCAGTGGGCGCACTCGCCCTCTGCGTTTCACACAGTAGGCAGCACGATGGCGGTGCACGCACTCTGCTACGCGCAGGTCCGGGGCGTGCCCAGGCGACGTGCAGGGGAGGACTTCTATCTGCTGAGCAAGCTGAGCAAGCTGCGCCCTGTGGCGCGTCTCCGGGGCGAGCCCGTTCGGCTTCGCAGTCGCTTTTCCGATCGCGTACCGTTCGGGACCGGCTCGGAGAGCGGCAAGCTGGCTCGTGGCGGCGAACCCCTGCTCTACCATCCTGCCTGTTTCGCGGCCGTTCGGGAGGTGACGTCGGGGCTCAGGTGCTTGTCTGGGCTTCTGTCCGTCTCGAAGCCGCCGTCCTCTGGGCCATTCTCGGCTGAGCACGGCGCGTCAGCCCGCGGGCTCCCCGATCAAGACACGATCGACGAGCGGCTGTCTCGAATGAGCGCTCCCGTACGGGACTTCCTCGAGTCACAGGGTGTCCCGCGCACCTGGCGGAAGCTCATTGAGCAAGCGCCGAACCCGGCAGCACGGCTTCGTCGGTTCCACGACTGGTTCGATGGATTCCGGACGTTGAAGCTGATTCACCACGTGCGCGACCACGCGGCCTCGTCGCTCCCGTGGCAGGACGCGATCCGGCTTGCGCCATTCATGGACGATGTTCCAGATGATGGTGCAAGTCTGAGCGACGGTCGGACGGAGCTGCTTCGCCTGGAACAGTCCTTCCCGCGGTTGGTCGGCCCCGGGGTGGAACGGTAGGCGCCCCGTGGTCCATCCCCTGGTCCATCCCGCGGTCCATCGCACCTCGAGAGAACGCGTCTCGGAAAACCTTGCGCAGTCGAAACCGATTCGACACACGCGACCGTTAGAATGAGTCCATGTCAACTGACGTCTTCGTCTCGTCCTGGCGGCGCTCGCTCGCCTGGAGTGTGGCCAGTCTCACATTCGTCCTCGGGTGCACCGTCACTCCGGTGTCCGCCCAGTCAGGGCCGGCCTGGTGGGAGCGGATCGACCTGGGCGGAGATTTTCGCGAACGCCAGGAAGGATTCTTCCAGGACGGCGCCACCACTCGTCAACGTCTTCGATTCCGGCTGCGGCTGACGGTCGACGCGGACGTCAACGACGACGTTCGTTTCGGGCTGCGCCTGGGCAGCGGCGACCTCGGCAACCCGACCTCGACCAACCAGAGTTTCGGCGACCTGCTCACCCGCAAACCGATCAGCGTCGACCGGGCCTTCATCACCTACAACCCGAGCGGTGCGAAGGCGCTCACGTTGGGTGCCGGAAAGTTCGGTATACCGGTCACCCGTACAGAGATGACGTGGGACAACGACGTCAACTGGGAGGGCGTCTATCAACAGGTCCGCGCCTCGTCTGGCCCGGTGTCGTACCGGCTGGTGGCCGCACAGGTGGTGCTGGACGAATCGAGTCGTCGCGACGACTCCATGCTGTTCGTCGGCTACGGCGACATCGGTTTCACGTTTGGCAAGCACGAGCTGCAGCTCTCGGTCGCGGACCAAGCGTTCAGCGGAGTCGACCCGGTGGCGATCGCGCTGGCGACGGAAGACATCGGGCGTAACACGAACGCCCTCGACGTGGACAGGAACGGCCAGGTCGTGGGATTCGTCTCTGGCTTCAACCTGGTCGACGTGATCGCCCGAGCGACATTCGACACCGGGCGCCAGAATTACCCGGCGCAGTTCACCGCCAATGTCGTGAAGAACACCGACGCCGGGTCCGATGACGACCGTGGCGTCTGGTTGACCGCTGCCTACGGAAGCGCCTCGACGCCGCGTACCTATCGGCTGGCCTACACCCTCGCACGCATCGAACGTGACGCCGTGGTGTCGACGTTCAACTTCTCCGACGCGCCCGGCACGAACATCCGGATGCACCGAACGGTCGTGTCGTACATGGTGGCGCGCGGCGTGCACCTCGACTTCATCGGCATCTTTACCAAGAAATTGCTGGTCGCGCCAGGCGAGCTGAACTCGCTCCTGAAGCGGACGCAGCTCGACATGCGGTTCGCGTTCTGACGTCGTGCGGAGACTGCCGCACCCGGAGGCGGGCCGCCGACGCCTCCCGAGAGCGGGTCCCCGAGTCGTATCTCGTTGGCTCGCGCACGACAAAAAAAAGCCCGGCAGGGACGACCTGCCGGGCTGCTGTCATTGTGTTGATGCGGGATGTCAGTACATCCCACCCATGCCGCCGCCCATGCCGCCGCCGGCGGGCATCGCCGACTCCTTCGACTCCTCGGGTAGCTCGGTAACGAGCCCCTCGGTGGTCAGCAGCAGCGAGGCGATCGATGCCGCATTCTGCAGCGCCGAACGAACGACCTTCGTCGGGTCGATCACGCCAGCGGCCACCAGGTCCTCGTAGGTGTCGGTCTGGGCGTTGTACCCGATATTCCCCGTCTGTTCTTTGACCTTCTGAACGACGACCGCCCCCTCCTGACCGGCGTTGGACGCGATCCAGCGCATGGGCTCCTCGATGGCCCGGTGGATGAGCGTCGCACCGACCTTTTGATCACCTTCCAGGGCCAAGGCGTCGAGCCCTGCAGCGGCGCGCAGCAGGGCCACTCCCCCGCCGGGCACGATGCCCTCCTCGACGGCCGCCTTGGTGGCGTGCATGGCGTCCTCGACACGCGCCTTCTTCTCCTTCATCTCGGTCTCGGTCGCGGCTCCGACCTTGATGACAGCCACGCCGCCCACGAGCTTGGCCAACCGCTCCTGCAGCTTCTCGCGGTCGTAGTCGGAGGTGGTGTCCTCGACCTGCGCCCGGATCTGCTTGACGCGGCCCTCGAGCGCCTGATGGTCCCCACTGCCCTCGATGACGGTGGTGTTGTCCTTGTCGATCGTGATCTTCTTGGCCTGTCCGAGATCCTCGACCTTGATGTTCTCGAGCTTCAGACCCAGGTCCTCGGTGATGGCCTTGCCGCCAGTGAGAATGGCCAGGTCCTCGAGCATCGCCTTCCGCCGGTCGCCGAATCCTGGCGCCTTGACGGCCGCGACCTGCAGGGTGCCCCGCAGCTTGTTGACGACGAGCGTCGCCAGCGCCTCCCCGTCGACGTCCTCGGCCACGATCAGCAGCGGACGACTCAGCTTCGCCACCTGCTCGAGCAACGGCAGGAGATCCTTCATCGAGCTGATCTTCTTCTCGTGGATCAGGATGATCGCGTTCTCGAGCACGATCTCCATGCGCTCGGGGTCGGTCACGAAGTAGGGCGAGAGGTAGCCGCGGTCGAACTGCATGCCTTCAACGACCTCGAGCGAGGTTTCCAGCGTCTTCGCCTCTTCGACGGTGATGACCCCGTCCTTCCCGACTTTCTCCATCGCCTCGGCGATGATCGCGCCGATGGTCTCGTCGCTATTGGCGGAGATCATCCCGACCTGCGCGATCATGTTGCCCGTCACTGGCTTCGACTGCTGCTGCAGCGCCTCGACGACGGTCGCGACCGCCTGGTCGATGCCGCGCTTGAGCTCCATCGGGTTGGCACCGGCCACGACGTTCTTTGCGCCGCCGCGAAAGATCGCCTGCGCGAGCACGGTCGCCGTGGTGGTCCCATCGCCCGCGACGTCCGAGGTCTTGCTCGCCACCTCGCGCACCATCTGGGCGCCCATGTTCTCGACTGCGTCCGGGAGCTCGATTTCCTTCGCAACGGTGACGCCGTCCTTGGTGATCGTGGGCGATCCGAACTTCCTGTCGAGCACGACGTTCCGCCCCTTCGGACCGAGGGTGACCTTCACCGCGTCGGCGAGGCGATTGACGCCGCGGAGAATACCCTGCCGCGCGTCCTCACCGTACATAATCTGTTTTGCCATCTTCTGCTCCGTCTTGGAATTTCCAACTGACTGATTACAAGCGTTCCGTCGAGCAGGTGCTCGGCCTGGAACGAAAATCTGATCGTGGTGTGGGGTCCTCTAGGCGTCGACTACGCCCAAGACCTCGTCTTCCTTCATGATGAGGTATTCCTCGCCGTCGACCTTGATCTCCTGGCCCGAGTACTTGCCGAAGAGGATCGTATCGCCGGCCTTGACGTCCATCGGTGTGATGTTGCCGTCGTCTCTGAGTTTGCCCTTGCCCGCCGCGACGACCGTGCCCCGCTGGGGCTTCTCTTTCGCCGTATCAGGGATGATGATGCCGCCGACCTGCTGCTCGCCGTCGTCGATGGACTGGACCAGGATGCGATCGTGTAGCGGTCTGACCTTCATAAACTCAACTCCAGACTGGAAATGTTCTTAGCGGGAATCCGCGATCGCAGCCGACTACGCCCAGGGCCGAGGCCCACGGGGTTAGCAGTCGAACCATGCGACTGCCAATTGTAGCCCATTTACGTACGGGTTGTCTCACCCCCGTCACGGCTTCGGCACCGCGGCTGACAATTGCTTGCGAAAAGCAACCACCTGTTGGAATGTCCGGTGGTCGCGGCGTCGAGTCGAGTCGGCTCCTCTCACACCGTGTCGGTGCCCTAGACTCGAGTCCCGCGCAGACAGGTTGTGAGGCGCGCCGCCGATGTGTCACGCTGAGCCACCGAGAGGTCCGTAACAAGAGCAGCAGGACGCGAAAGCGAGGAGCTATGGTTCTGGAAGTGATCGGCTATACAGCTGACGTGTGTTTCGTCTCAGCTTTTTGGTTAGTGTCGTCCGGCCGCGTAAAAGGTGAGGGCTGGACGTTCAACTCGATCAATCTGACGGGCGCCCTGCTCTATGGGTTCTATGCGTGGAACAAAGACGCCATACCCGTTCTCGTGTTGGAAATCTTCTGGGGCGCAATTGCGCTCCTCGCCATCACCAAGCTGCTTCGAGGGACATCGACGGCTGCGGCACCCTCGAGCTGACGCACGGAGCGAGTGACGGGCTGGCCATTGCCCCGACGATCCGAATCTGGACGACCACGGGGCGAACGGGAGACCACAGCCGCGAGCGGCGTCAGCGCGGTCGCGAATCGAGTGCATCCCACCGCGCGTACAGATCACCGAGGTCGCGCTCGATCACCGCCGCTCTCTCGAGCGAGGCGGTGATCGTGGCAGGGGGCTGCTTGTAGAACTCCGGCTCCGAGATCGTGCCGCCGAGCGCGCGCTGCTCGGCCTCGAGCGCCTCGATCCGGGCGGGCAACTCCTCGAACTCGCGTCGCTCCGGGTACGACAGCTTCTTGGGAAGGCTTGCCACGGCCGGCGCATGCGAGGCGCGACCGGCCGGCGGACGCGCGGTCTGGCTCGCGTCGCCCGACGACGCCCGCGCCTGGACCGGCGCCGGCCGCTGCCGCAGCCAGTCCTCGTAGCCACCGACGTATTCCGCCACCCGGCCGGCGCCTTCGAACACGAACGTGCTCGTGATGACGTTGTCGAGAAACGCGCGATCGTGACTGACGAGAAGCAGCGTGCCCGACCACTCGACGAGCTGGGCTTCGAGTAACTCGAGAGTTTCGAGGTCGAGATCGTTGGTTGGTTCGTCGAGGACCAGGACGTTGGCCGGGCGTGTGAACAGGCGGGCGAGCAACAGCCGGTTGCGCTCACCGCCCGACAGCGCCTTCACGGGCGACTGCGCCCGTGCCGGCGGAAACAGACAGTCACGCAGATACGCATTGACGTGACGCGTTCGGCCGTTGACGGTCACCGTGTCGTTGCCTTCGCCGACGGTATCGAACACGGTCCGTTCGGGGTCGAGCTGCTCACGCTGCTGGTCGTAGTAGGCGATCTCCACATTGGTGCCGCGACGCATCTGCCCGTCGTCCGGTGCCAACTCCCCGAGCAGCAGCCGCAGCAGCGTCGTCTTGCCGGCGCCATTCGGCCCGATGAGGCCAATCCGATCGCCTCGCATGATGCGCGTCGAGAAACCTCGGACCACGTGTTTCGATCCGAACGCTTTGCTGACATCGTCGGCTTCGAGGACGACCTGCCCTGACGATTGGGCGCGCTCGATCTGAAGACGGACGGCGCCCTGCTGGTCGCGCCGCGCCGCACGCTCGTGACGCATCGCCATCAGTGCACGAACACGCCCCTCATCCCGCGTCCGCCGCGCCTTGACACCTTGACGCAGCCATGCTTCCTCGTCCGCCAGATGCTTGTCGAACTTGTCCCGCCTGACCGTTTCGCTGGCCAGCCACTCGTCCCGCTTGATCAGGAACGTCCCGTAGTCTCCCGGCCACGAAGTCAAACGCCCGCGGTCGATGTCGACGATGCGCGTCGCGACACGCTGGAGGAACGCGCGGTCGTGGGTGACAAAGACGACCGCGCCCGGGTACTCCGACAGAAACACCTCCAGCCAGATGATCGCGGTGAGGTCGAGGTGATTGGTAGGCTCGTCCAGCAGCAGCACGTCTGGCTCGGTCACCAGGGCCCGCGCAAGCAGCACGCGGCGTTTCCATCCGCCGGACAGGGTGTCGACGATGGCATCCGCCGGCAGATCGAGGTGCGACAGCACGAGCTCGACCCGCTGCTCAACGCGCCATCCGTCGCGCTCGTCGAGCTCGTGGTGTAGACGCCCCAGCCTCTCGAGGACGGCCGGCGTACTCTCGTCGCCGAGCTCCAGGGTCGTGCGGTGATAGTCGGTTATCAGATCGCTCAGATCATCGAGCCCGTCGGCGACGACGTCGAAGACTGAGCGATCTGCCGAGAAAGGAACGTCCTGCTCGAGCCTGGCCATGCGCAGGCCTGGCTCCCTCCACACGGACCCGCTGTCCGGCGGCTGCTCGCCACCAACGATTCGCAGCAGCGTCGATTTGCCAGCCCCGTTTCTGCCGACGACGCACACGCGTTCCCCTCGCTCGATTCGCAGAATCGCGTTATCGAGCAGCGGAAGGTGTCCGAACGCCAGCGAAACGTGGTCGAGCGCAACGAGGGGCATCCTCTGCGGTTACCGGGGCGATGACAGGACGCGTGTCACGCGGATGCCGAGGTTCGCGACCTGTCCTGCGAACGAAGCAACGCCACGCACGTTCACAGCGTTCGGGGCTCACGAGTGTCTTGACAGACCAAACAGAACGGCGCTTCGGGACGAGCTTTCAACCGCCGGTAACCGATGGGAGCGTCGCAGGAACGACAGTAGCCATACTCGCCCTTCTTGTAGGCCGTGAGCGCGGCGTCCACCTGACGTAACTTGCCCTCGGCCGTGGCGCGGCCGGCTTTGGTCATCTCCTGTTGTTGAATCGCATCCATTCGAGAGAGACGCCCAATGGGCGTGCTCAGCTCGACCGGCTTCGAGCCCTCTTTGCTGAGCTGGAGGCTCTCCTCCAAGCGCAGGCGATCGGTCAGGAGGTCCTGGTGCAGCTCTTCGAGTTGTTCGGGTGCGAGCTCCGGGACGATCATTGCTCGGACACCATCACCCCTCGAGTCGCCTCCGATGTCTCGTGAACGTCAGCGCGAAGCAATCGGACGCCCGTCTGGGAGGGCGACTGCCGGCCGTCACGCGCGTCGGCACTGTCAACGCTCCGTCGATCGCGTGGGCTGAGCAATCGCGGCAGGAACAGCGCCCTCGGCGTGCGCAGCCATCTCGCGCGCGGGCCCTCAGCTGAAGGAGCGAGTGAACAGTCCCTCGATCGCGTGTCGGCCGTTGTCCTGCAGTACCCGTGTGCCGGTGCCCGTGAAGTGCGTGTGCGTGATCGTCGGTCCCGAGGCGCTCGCGAGGCGCGTCCAATCATTCGCCGTCCACGTGAACCAGGCATCCTCGGCCTGGTCGAAGACGTGCAGCGGTTTGTTGCAGAGCTTGGCGAACTCGGCACCCCATCCGGTACCGCCCCGGACAGTCCGGTCCTCCAGGATCGTCCCGATGACATAGATCTCCTGTCCGCTGTTGATCTGGTACCAGAGCGTCTGGAGTACCCTTCGAATCGTCGGACTGTCGGCGTAGCGCCTGTGCATCAGGCGGGATACGTAGTCCAGACTTACGTCGCCGGCCAGGAGTTCTTCGTGGTTCAGGACGCGGACGCCACGCTGGCGCTCGATCTGGTGGCCGTCGAATGTGAAGTTCACTTCCTCGATACCCGCGCGCTCTGCGCAGGCACCGAACGCGGCCTCGGCGCCATGAGCCCCGCCGCTGAACAGGATGCACTCGCTTGACGTCATCCGGAGATCATAGCATCAGCGAGCGGCTGGACCGCGGGGCGCTCGCCATTCGTCGCTGAAACGAGCGTGGCGCCCACGACGGACGGGTTCCCCGACCCTGTCGTTCTTGATATCGTCGTGTTTCAATTCCTCGACGGACCCATACGGTCATGCATGCACACCCCACTCTCGCGTCCTTCGATCTGCCCATGGTCGCCACCGCGATCGCATCCGAGCTGGGACTCGAGCCGAAGAAGGTCCGCGGGGCGATCGCCCTTCTGTCCGACGGCAACACGATCCCCTTCATCGCCCGGTACCGCAAGGAACGCACCGGCGGACTCGACGAAGTCCAGGTCGGGGCCGTCGATGACGCCCTGACGGCGGCGAAGGACCTCGTCGATCGCAAGAATCGGGTGCTGAAATCGATCGCCGAGCAAGGGGCTCTCGATCGCGATCTGGAACGAGCGATTCTCGCGGCTCGCGACGCTCGCGAGGTCGACGACCTGTATCTGCCGTACAAGAGCACACGCAAGACCCGGGCGACGCTCGCGCGCGAGCGCGGGCTCGAGCCGCTGGCGGACATGCTCACGGCCCAGGTCGATCTCGACGGGACCCGGACCTCGATCCTCGAGCCCTTCGTCGATCCTACCCGCGATGTGGGCAACGCCGAGGACGCGCTGCAAGGCGCATGCGATATCGTCGCGGAACGCTGGTCCGGGGACGCCGGCACGCGCTCCTGGCTCCGAGACCAACTGGGGCGCGGGTTCGTCAAGACCAGAAAGAAACGGGGCTACGACGGCGGCGACCACCGCTTCGAGAACTTCTACGACCATCGCGAACCGATTGCGCGGCTCGCCTCCCATCGCTTGCTCGCGATGCGGCGCGGCGAATCCGAGCGCGCTCTCTCTCTCGCCGTCGAGGTCGACGACGACCGGGTCACGGCGAACCTCGACGGCCGTTTGCTCACGAACCCTGGCTTCCTGTTCCGACGCGAGCTGGAGGCGACCGTGCGCGACTGCTACTCGCGCTTGTTGAAGCCGTCGATCTCGACCGACGTGCTGTCGTCGCTGGGCCACGTCGCCGAGGACGAGGCTATCAAGGTGTTCACGACCAATCTCGGCGAGCTCCTGCTCGCCCCGCCCGCACACGGGAGGGCGATCCTCGGGATCGATCCGGGTTTCAGGACCGGGTGCAAGGTGGTCGTCATCGACTCCACCGGCAAGCTCGTCGCCCATTCGATGGTGTATCCGACAGCGCCGAAGAACGACCTCGACGGCGCCGAGCGTGAACTGACGCGCCTCATCGACGCCCATGCCGTCGAGCTCATCGCCATCGGCAACGGGACCGCCTCGCGCGAAACCGCGGCGTTCTGCGCACGCCTCGAAACGACCCGGCCGCAGGTCACGAAGGTCATCGTCAACGAATCCGGCGCATCGATCTACTCGGCGAGCGCAATTGCGCGCGAGGAGTTTCCGGATCTCGACCTCACCGTCCGCGGAGCCGTCAGCATCGCGCGCCGGCTGCAAGACCCCCTCGCCGAACTCGTCAAGATGGACCCCAAGTCGATCGGCGTCGGCCAGTATCAGCATGACGTCAACCAGGCGCAGCTCAAGAAGGCCCTCGATCGGGTCGTCAGCTCCGCGGTCAACCGCGTCGGCGTCGATGTGAACACCGCGTCGGCAGCGCTATTGTCGTACGTCTCAGGGGTGGGTCCGAAGCTCGCCCAGGCGATCGTGACCCGACGGGAAGAAGACGGTCGGTTCACGACACGCAGCGCCCTGCTGGAGGTCCCTCGCTTCGGTGCCAAAGCGTTCGAGCAGAGCGCCGGATTTCTTCGAGTCCGCGACGGCGCCGAGGCCCTCGACGCCTCTGCGGTACATCCGGAGAGCTACTACATCGTCGAGAAGATCGCGGCGCATCTCGGGTGTCGGCCTCGCCAGTTGCTCGGCGACGACCGTACGCTGAAGGGAGTCGACCCCGAGAGCTTCGTGGACCACCGGACCGGATTGCCGACGATGATCGACATTCTCGCCGAGCTGTCACAACCCGGCCGAGACCCACGTCGGGTCTACGAGCCTCTGCGCTTCGCCGAAGGCGTCGACTCGATCGACGACGTCGAAGCCGGGATGAGGCTCGACGGGGTGGTCACCAATGTTACTCACTTCGGTGCTTTCGTCGACATCGGCGTGCACCAGGACGGTCTCGTTCACGTCTCCGAGCTCGACAATCGCTTCGTCAAGGATCCGACCGAAGTCGTCAAAGTTGGCGATCGTCTACGGGTCGACGTGCTGGACGTCGATAGGCGGCGCCAGCGGATCGCCCTGTCGAGGAAGCGTGCGCTCACTCGGAACTGACACGGAGCGAGGACAGAACGGCGGGGGTTGCCACGAGGACCAGTTTCTCGAACCGCTTCGTCGCGGGCGGCGTTCGCGTGCCAGGAGTACGGTACACTCTGACCAATGACCGCTTCGACTGCCTCGACCGCTCCTACCGGTGGACGACCGGGGCGTAACCAGCCCTGTCACTGCGGCTCGGGCCGCAAATACAAGCAGTGCTGTCTCGAAAAGGACGATGCCCTGGCGGCTGCCGCCCGTGCCAAGGCTACAGCCGCGGCGGCCGACCAACCAGCCGAGGCGGCCACGCCGGCTCCCACGCGAGCACCAAAGCCCAAGACGCAGCAGCCCTGGAAGGGCACGACTTCTCGTGGCTTCGTCTCGCGCGCGCGGACGCCTCGCAAGGTCGGCGGTAGCTGAGCCAGGCCGCCCCGCCGACTCCGCCCTGACCCGATCCCCCGGGAGTCGACGGCAGGACGAGCGACCGCCCTCGGTCGCCAGACCGTTCACTGCGTGAGGCGACTGGGCTGCCCTCGCGGACACGCTGCCGCCCCCCGCCAGTGCGCTGGCGATGCATCCGGGATCTCTGTCACACCTATGCTAAGCAGGCAGGTTTGAGGAGAAGAGCCTAAACCGCGGCGGACGTCCTTCGACGGTCGTCTTATGCGCTGGGCAGCGTCACGTTTTCCGCGCGCGGACCCTTCGGTCCCTGGCCTTCTTCGAACATGACGGCCTGACCTTCCCGCAGGTCGTCGAACTGCACGCCGTTGCAAGCGGACTGATGGAAGAAGTACTCAGTGCCTTCTCCAGACGCTACGAATCCGAAACCCTTGTCACTCACTAGCCGCGTAATCGTTCCGGTCACTGTTGCCATGATGGCTCCTGTTGATATTGACGATTTCCCGCCGGTCCCCCGAGGCCAAAATCCCCCCGTCAGAGACACGCTGGGGCACGAATCTGCCCGATGCAGTATACCCGGCATTGTGGGATTGAGGTAAGGACTTCGTGATTTTGCGAGTGAAGCAGGGGGCGGGCAAGCGCCCCCCCCCGCGGGCCGAATCGTCAGGTGAGGTCGTCGCCGACGACATCTCTTCCAGATCCCGCTGGAGCTTGCTCAGCGGTCTCGCCAAAGAAAGGGCATATGCCCGAATTGAACTAGAAGAAGACGAAGGACGAGTCGTACGACGTCCGCGTCACCTTCGAGTTCGAGGAGCTGGACAACGGCTGCACCAAGCTGAGTATCAGCGAGGCCGGCTGGAAGGCCGATGCGGAAGGCCTCAAGGGGTCGCACGACAATTGCGGCGGATGGACCCACATGGCGATGTGCCTAAAGGCGTATATGGAGTACGGTATCGATCTGAGATAGGGGCCCGAGACCCGGGCTCCGGAGGAAACACGATGCGGACGCTGCTCTACCTGAGCCTGGGCTTCGCGCTGCCCGGGCTCGCAGGATGCGGTTCGGCCGACCACGTCGCCCGGGCGCCCAACATCGTCCTGATCTACGTCGATGATCTCGGCTACGGAGATGTGGCGGCGTATGGCGCACGACCAGACCTGACGCCGAACGTGGATCAGCTGGCCGAGCAAGGCCTCCGGTTCACCGATGCCCACAGCGCCGCGGCAACCTGCACGCCTTCCCGGTACGCTTTGCTGACGGGCAGCTACGCGTTCAGAAACAACGCCGACATCCTGCAGGGAGATGCCCCGCTCCTGATCCCGCCGACGACACGCACGCTGGCCGATGTCCTCCACGACGCGGGGTACACGACAGGGATTGTCGGAAAGTGGCATCTGGGTCTGGGCGACGGTGACGTCGACTGGAATGTGGCCGTCGAACCAGGGCCGCTGGAGCTTGGCTTCGACGACGCCTTCATCATTCCTGCGACCGGAGACCGTGTGCCCACCGTCTACCTGGAGAATCATCACGTGGTCGGAGTCGAACCCACCGACCCCATCGCAGTCAGCTACGGACCACCCATCGATGATGGTCCGACCGGCCGCTCACACCCCCACCTGCTCACCCAAGCTGCCGACGACCAGCACAGCGACACCATCGTCAACGGCGTCAGTCGTATTGGCTTCATGGCCGGCGGCGAACGTGCCAGATGGATCGACGAGGACATGGCCGACGTCTTGGCGGTCAAGGCGAAGGCCTTCATCGCGGACAACCGACGCGATCCGTTCTTTCTGTTCTTCTCGTTTCATGACATTCACGTTCCCAGGGTACCCAACGAACGCTTTGCCGATCGAACGGGCATGGGGCCACGAGGCGATGCGATTGCGCAGATGGATTGGGTGACCGGTCAGCTGATCCAGGAGCTTCGAGCGCACGATCTCGAGGAGCACACGCTCGTCATCTTCACGAGCGACAACGGCCCTGTTCTGGATGATGGGTATGCCGACGAGGCCGTGACACGGCTGGGCGAACATCGACCGGCAGGGGTGTATCGCGGAGGCAAGTACAGCGCGTATGAGGCGGGGACACGGGTTCCGACCATCGTCTCCTGGCCGAATCGAGTCGAGCCGGGCACCTCGAATGCGCTGGTGAGCCAGGTCGACCTCCTCGCGTCCCTGGCTCGACTCGTCGACGTCGAGTTGGAGCCAGCCGATGCTCCGGACAGCTTCGACCTGCTCGACGCATGGCTCGGTCGATCGACGGAAGGCCGGGAGGCCTTGATCGAGGAGTCGTACACGCTCTCTCTTCGAAGGGCCGAGTGGAAATATGTGAGGCCTGCATCCGATGAGGGATATGCCTGGATTGAAGACGACAAGGATCTGGAGTCAGGACTGCTCGAGATCGATCAGCTATTCAACCTGGCCCTGGATGAGCGGGAGCAGCAGAATGTCTCGGACCAGTACCGGTGCTCGGTGAACTCCGATCGCAACTCAACCAGATGACCGTTGCTCGAGGCACGCGACCAGGTTACGAGCCACCGGAGTGACGTCGGTCCGACGAGCGCATCACTCATCGCGTCACGCCGATATCATGCATGTGCATGTTCGGCCCGCGAACGAACCCGGAATGATCACGGAATGATCACGGACGTGCCCGGAGCGCGAAGACGGTGCACACCGGTCGGTCCGGGGCGTCAGACCATCTGCCCGTAGCGTATAAGATGGCGTAGTGACGTGACGTGACGTCACGTCACGTCACGCAACGCCGGTACTCACAGAGACCCTGCCATGATCAATCACATTCTTCACGCATTCGGCCTCAACTTGATGATCGCGGATCTGCTGGTCAAGGATCTGTCGGCCGCACAGATGTGTCAGCAGCCGCACGGGCTCGTCAATCATCCGGCCTGGAGCCTCGGCCACCTGGTGAAGTCGGCGCATGAGCTCTGCCAGCTCGTCGGGCTCGAGTCCAGCGTGCCGGAGGGCTGGGGTGAGACGTTCAAGGCTGGCACGCCGCCGAACCCGGATCTCGCGGCCAACCCGTCGAAGGACGAGCTGCTTGCGCAGCACCATGCCTTTCACGACCGAATCAGTGGGGCGCTACCAGGCCTGGACCCGGCCACGTTCGCTACGCCACATCCCAACGAGGGGACACGGAAGTTCTTTCCGACCGTCGGGGATCAGGTCGTCTTCATGCTAACGGCTCATGAGATGGACCACCTGGGCCAGATGGCCGCCTGGCGGCGCGCCATGGGACTGCCTCCGGCGATGTGAGCGCCGAGACCTACTGGCCCGTACCCGTCACTTCGATAGGGAACTCCAGCGCGCGGCGCCCGCCTGGAGCGCGCTGTTGAAATGACGGGTACGGGCCACTACTCGACACGAAACGGAGAAACTGTGAGCCAGAAACCGACGATCAAGCCAGCGAAGAACGGGCCGTACTTGGTCACGAACTGCGAGGTATTGAAGAACTTCACCGACGGCAAGATGTTCGAATCGTCAGGAACGGTCGCCCTGTGTCGGTGCGGCGGTTCGCAGAACAAGCCGTTCTGCGACGGCACGCACGCGAGGAACGGCTTCACGGACGAGAAGGCGGCCGATCGCGTGCCGGACGCGCGGGACACCTACGTCGGACCCTCGATCACGGTGTATGACAACCGCGGCATCTGCGCGCACGCGGGGCGCTGCACCGACGGGCTGCCGTCGGTTTTCCGCCTCCGGGAGGAGCCGTTCGTGCGGGTCGACGCGGAGACGGCCGAGGCGATCATCGCCACGATCGAGAAGTGCCCGTCCGGCGCGCTCAGCTACGCGGTGGACGGAGTCGAGCATCGCGATCGCGAGGGCGACCCGTTGATCTTCATCGCCCCGAACGGCCCGTACGTGATCGTGGGCGGCGCCGCGCTCGAGGACGCGGCATTCGGTGAGGGCGCGTCACGAGAGCAACTCGCCCTCTGCCGGTGCGGCAAGAGCCAGAACAAGCCGTTCTGCAGCGGAGCCCACTGGCACGTCCAGTTCGACGAGCACGCCCCGCCGCACGAGGAATAGGCAACGAGCGCTGCGAACCGCGAGTCCCCCGGCTCCTGCGACCGCGCCGGGGTGCGACGGCGGCTCGGCTCCGTCGGGTTGCGGAAATCCGCCGCCTCGCCAGGGCCGCAGGGGGTTGCGGCACGGGACCTCGAAATCGATCGGCCACAACCGCTAAGTTTCGCCGCCGGACTCGTGCTGGCGCGTGGTGTGCATATCGAGACGTGTACGCGCTCACGCGAGGAGGTCCCCATGAGATTCGCGGCTTGGAATGAACAGACGGTGCCCATCCTGGCGCTCGCGATGGTGGCGATGGTGCTCGGATTCACGGTGACACCGGCGATGGCCCAGGAGGAGGCGGCGGTAGAAGTGGCACAATCGGCCTATTCGGGCTCTTCCCTCTTCGACACATACTGCGAGAGCTGCCACGGGCCAGAGGGCAAGGGCGACGGGGGCTTCGCCGCGTCCCTTCGGAAGCCGCCGGCCAACCTGACCCAGATTGCTAAGCAGAACGGCGGAACGTATCCGCCCGAGCAGGTGTACCGGATCATCGACGGCTCCAATCCTGTGCCGGGCCACGGCGGCGGTGACATGCCGCTCTGGGGCGACGCCTTCTCCCGCTCCCGCGATGGCAGCTCGCCGGAAGCCGTCAAGGCCCGGGTCGACGCACTGGTCAGGCACCTCCGCATGCTGCAAGAGAAACCCTGACCGAGCGGCTTCAGACCGGCCGGGCGGAACCCTGACCGCTGCGTAGCACGCGGCAAGATGTCCGGCCCGCGGCATTCCGAGAAGCTCGCCGCGGGCGTCGCCATGGCGTCCGCGCGACTGCGCACGAACGCGGGTGCCTGGTCAGGCGTTGTGGATGGACCGCTTCACGAGATTCTCCATCAGGGGAATCTTGAAGTGGTTGTAGTTGAGCGGCGTCGCGCCTTCCGCCGCAGCGGCGCGCGCGATCTCGGCGGTCTCCTCGCTCTGTGTTCGGCCGCGGACGAGATCTTCGACGGCGGTCAGGCGACGAGGCGTGCACTGCACGGCGCCGCAGACGATGCGAGCGTCCTCGATGGTACCGGACGCGCCGACGCGCATCGCTGTCGCGACGCTCACGAGCGCGAAGTCCCAGCTATTCCGATCCGCCACCTTCTCGAAGTAAAACGTGGCACCGGCCCAGGTCGAAGGAATCCGGATCGTCGTCAGGATGTCGCCAGGTTCGAGGATCGTCATGCGAGTGATGTCCACGCCAGGCCCCATGAAAAAGTCTTCCGCCGGCACGACGCGCTCGCCGCTCGAGTTCCGAATCACGAACGACGCGTCCAGCGCCACCAGTGCCGGAGCCGTGTCGGACGGCGTGACGGCCACGCAGCGATCGCCCTCGAAGAGGCTGTGCTCGCGGTTCATGCCGACCGGCGTGTCGGCGTAGCAGACGTTGCCGCCCGCACGGTAGCAGTCGAGACCGTAGCGGTAGTACCAGCACCGCGTATCCTGACAGAGGTTCCCGCCCAGCGTGCCCGTGTTGCGGATCTGCGGGCTGGCGACACGGCCGGCGGCATCGGCGAGCAGCCGGAAGCGCTCCCGCACGAGCGGGTCGCGCTCGACTTCGGTGAGGGTCGCCATCGACCCGATCTCCAGGCCACGGTCCGTATCGCGAATGCCCTTGAGCTCAGGGATACCTTCGAGATCGATAACCGCGTCCGGCCGTTTCGCACGATCCTTGAACCAGCCGAGGCTGTCGTGCCCGCCGGCCAGTTGCCAGCCGCGCGCACCCCACCGATCCAGAAGCTCGAACGCCGACTCCAGATCCGTCGGCTGGAGCAGCTCGAAGTGCGGCATCATGTCGTTGGTCATGGAAATTCCTCAGTCGGTGTTGACCTGCAACGGTGCGTGGGACTGCGGCCGACCCGACGCGGCGTTCAGGATCATGTCGGGCAGGACCGGTGTCCGATTGAAGTAGTGGCCCCCGAGCGCGTCAGAGATCGCACAGACCAACGCCGCCGCGGCGCATCCCATCAGCGGCTCTCCGATGCCCTTGGTGCCCATCGGATTCTGGGGATCGGGCAGATCCACGGCGTCGGCAGCCATCGAGGACGGCACGTCCAGGTACGTTGGCGGCTTGGCCTCGTACAGGCCGACCGATCGCGGCAGGCCGTACTGCGGGTCGTAGACCTGACGCTCGAGGCTGGCCAGGCCGAATCCCATGACCGCGCCACCCCGGATCTGAGCCGCAAGGCCCTGCGGGTGGATGATGGTTCCGCAGTCGGCGATGCCCACATAGTCGAGGATCTCGAACTTCCCGGTCTCCAGATCGAGCTCGATCTCGATGAAGCCCGCGGCCAGCGCCGGCACCGCGCCGTTGCGCTCCAGGGTGTCCTTGGCGGCACCGATCAAGCCCGTGCCGGCCAGTTTCTCGACCGCCGCCTGCGTCATCGGATTGAGGTCCTCGGCCACCTCTTCACCGCAGAACTTCCCGCCGAGCTGGATGGCGCGCTGTGCAGCCGCCGCGTAGCTGATCCGGCGTGAGGGATTGCCCCGTCGGAACACCGTGTGGTTGCCGATCTCGTAGTCGTCGGGTGAGCCTCCCAGATCGCGGGCCGCGATCTCCTTCAGCTTGGCCACGGCATCCATCGCCGCAGCATAGTTCGTGCGCGACATCGTGAACGAGGTGTTGCTGCCGAACTGCCCGAGATTCCACGGCAGTCCGCGGCTCGAATCGCCGTGCTCGATCACGCAGTTCTCCCAGTCGCACTTCAGGACCTCGGCAGCGATCCGTGAGGTACCGGCGTAGGAGTACGTGCCGAGGTTGCCGACGCCGCTATGGATATACAGCTGACCCTGGGGCGTGAGCCGCACTAGCCCGTCGAATCCGTTCGACCCGGCGGTATGAAAGGCCTGGCCGATGCCGATGCCGAGCACTTTGGACCCGCGACGCTGCCCGCTCGTGGCTCGCTTCGCCTCCCAGCCGAACTGCTCGGCGCCCTTGTCGAGCGCCTCCTTCATGTACGCACTGGTCACCGGAGCGCGGCGGTCGCCGTACTTGGCGTCGTGGTCCGGCGCGTTGATGCGGCGGATCGCGAACGGGTCGATCCCGAGCTTGCCAGCCGCCTTGTCGAGCAGGGGCTCGACCGCGATCGCGATCTGGTTTTGGCCCGGACCGCGCTGCGCGCCGCGCGGCGGCGTGTTGGTGAGGACCGAGACCCCTCGGAACCGCATCGCCACCGGCGTGTACACGAGCGACACGGCGCCGGCCGCCGAGGTCCAGTCGCCGAAGCCATTCTTCGGGCCCTGCTCCTGAATGATGTAGAGGTCACAGGCGAGGAGACGTCCGTCGGCCCCGAACCCCATCTTGATTCGCCCCTGGAAGCCGGCGCGGGCCGAACCGATGGCGTACTCCTGGGCACGACTGATACGCATCAACACCGGTCGCCCGGTCTTCTTCGCCATCAGGGCGGGAATGATTTGCGTGGGATACGCGGACCCCTTCGACCCGAACCCGCCGCCGCAGTTCTCGGCGATGAAGACCACGTCCTTCGGCTCGACCCCGAGCAATCGCGCAAGACCCGGCAGGACGAAACTCTGGCTCTGGTTGGAGCCGTGCACGAAGCACTTCCCGTTCTGCCAGTACGCCATGGCCGTGCGGGGCTCCATGGAGTGATGGGAGTTGCTCGCAGTCACGAACGTTTCATCGAGCACGACCTTGGCGGCGGCGAAGCCGGCATCGAGATCGCCGAACGACCAGGTCACAGTCGGCTCGCCAGTCGGCATCTCGCCCTCAGCGACCGCGGCGAAGTCCTCGGCCGTCCACTTCGTCTCGCGGAGGCCCTCGCGCGGGACCATGCTGTTACCCTCGAGGCGGGCGTTGGGCCCACCGGGACGCAGGCTCTCGAGCGGATCGACGGTGAACGGCAGCGGCTCGAGATCGATCCGGATCTTCGCGATCGCGTCCTGGGCCGTCGTCTCGTCGACGGCCGCCACGGCGAGAATCGGTTCGCCGACGTAGTGCGGCTCGTTGGTCAGGACCGGCTCCCGTGGCGCCGGAATCTCCGGCACGTCGTCAGCGGTCAGGATGGCGACGACGCCCTCCATGGCGAGCGCCTCGGCCGTGTCGAGGCTCCGAACCCGACCGTGCGGCATCGGGCTCGTGAGAAGCCGGCAGAAGAGCATGCCTTCGGCACGGAAATCCTCCGCGTACTTCGCCTTACCCGTAACCTTGGCTCGGATGTCAGGCGGCGTGAAATCTTTGCCAATCAGCACGTTGGCCATATCACGCCTCCCCCGCCGCGCGCATGATGCCGTTCAGGTAGTGATCGTAGGCACCGCACCGGCACAGGTTCCCCGCCATCGCCACGCGTGCCTCCTCGCGCGTCGGATGCGGAGTGGCCTTGAGCAACGCCACGGCCGACATGACCTGCCCCGGCGTGCAGAAGCCACACTGCGGGCCGAGTTCGTCCACGAACGCCTGCTGCACCGGGTGCAGCTCGCCAGTCGGGCTCTCGAGCCCCTCGACCGTCGTGACCTCGCGGCCTCGCACCCGGTGGGTGAGGGTCGAGCAGGAATAGTGCGTCACGTCATCGATGAGCACCGTGCAGGCACCGCACTCCGCCCGATCGCAGCCGAGCTTGGTCCCCGTGAGCCCGAGCTTGTAGCGCAGCGTCATGGCGAGCGTCTCGTTGGGCAGCACGTCGACGCGACGGACCTGCCCGTTCACCTTCAGTGAGAGGAGGCGCTCGACGCCGCCATGGGCGCTGGATCCCGTCTGCCCCCAGGCGCGCGAGACGTTGGCGGCGCTCGATACCGCGACGCCAGATGCGATGACGCTCTTGATGAACTCGCGCCTCGGCAGCGCCGGGTGGACCTCGGGTGGACAGCACTGATCTTGATCGGTCATGTTCCTGGCTCTCAGGTTCGTGCTGGCGTACGCGACTGCATCTCAGCGCGACTCATGATGGAGCAAGCGTCGAGCGTAACATAAAACCGCTGGCGGGCTGAAGTTCCGCCCGACGGGGCGCCCAGGGGAACCAGCTGCGACGGCGTCTCGTCTGAAGATGTGATTGCGCGCGGCTGCCATTGGAGCTTCTTCGTGACCAGAATATACAGCGGCTGGATGGCGGTCGGGCTGTCGTGCAGCGTCCTCTTCGTCCTTGGAGGACCGACATCCGGCCCGCTCTCCGCCTCGGCTCAGGACTCGGATCTCGACCGCCTGATGGAGCGGGTCGTCTCGACGCGAGATGACAACTGGGCGCGCATGCGGCAGTACGTCCTGGAGGAGCGCGAGACGCTGCGCGTCCTCGGCCCGGCCGGCTCGCCCATCTACGGATTCGAACGCGACTACGCCTGGTTCATCAGGCAGGGTCTGTTCGTTCGCAGTCCACTTCGGGCGAACGGCATCACCATCGGCGAATCCGAGCGGCTCGCGTTCGAGGAGGGCTGGATGCGTCGCGAGCGCCAGCGGCTGGCCGACGAGAAGGCCGCCGACACGCCAGAGCAGGCGGCGGATGCCGGCGGCGATCCGACCGAGGCCGAGCCCGAGCTGGCTTCCACGCTTCGCGATGCCGTAGACCGCGACCAGGCGACCACGCTCGATGCCGTCCTCGACCAGGCGATGCAACCCAGGTTCGTGACGGCTGCCTACTTCCTCGAGTTCGAGTTCGACCCAGGGCAGTACGCCCTCGTCGGCCGCGAGATCCTCGACGGACACGAGGTCCTGCGAGTCGAGTACTACCCGACGAAGCTCTTCGACGAAGGGCGCACCAAACCCAACCGTAGGGGTCCGCGAACGCGAGATCGAGGTGCAGCGGCAGCTCAACAAGACGACGGTGGTCACGCTGTGGGTCGATCCGAAGGCCGAGCAAATCCGTCGATATCGCGCTGACGGGTTCGACTGGAGCTTCCTGCCAGGCAGCTCCATCGTGCAGTTCGAGGAGATCCATGGGTCGATGGACATGAGCGAGGCGTTTCCGGGCGTCTGGCTGCCCGACGCCATCGAGATGCGGTTCGGTCTCGTCACGGCGCTGGGCAAGTTCGGCGGTCGCTACGAGGTGCGGTACCACGACTACCGGCTGGCTGAGGTGACCTCGACGATCCGACCAGCCGGACCGGAGCCGAGGCGAACCGCTTCCGAGGCCTCCTCGGCCGAGCCGGACAGCTCGCACTGCTCAGCTCCCTCCTCTGCTCCACCGCCTCCGTGGCTCAGGTGACCGGCGACACGTTGGTCGACGTCCGCGTGCATGGCAACCATTCGACGCCCGACACGACGATTCTGGAGATCGCCGGGCTCGCGATCGGATCGTCCGTCACCGATGCGGTCATCAACGAAGCGACGCGGCGACTGAACGCCAGCAATCGCTTCTCGTCGGTCGAGATCAGAAAACGCTTCTCGTCGATCGCGGACCCGACGCGCATCATGCTCATCGTGCTCGTGGAGGAGCGACCGGGCGTGAGCACAGACAACCTCACCCCGGGCGCCCTGCGGCGCATCGTGAGCCTGGCCCAGTGGGCACCGATCCTGGACTTCGAGGATGGCTACGGCTTCACCTACGGCGCCAGGCTCAGCCGAGCCAACGTGTTCGGGCAGGCGTCGCGGGTATCGATACCGATGTCGTGGGGCGGCACCCGGCGTGTCGCACTCGACGTGGAGCGCACGTTCGATCGCGGACCCATCGATCGGCTGACAGCGACCGCCAGGATCTCCAGACGGGAGAATCCGTTCTATGAGACAGGCGAGACACGACGCGAGGCGCACCTGACGATCGTTCGGGCGATCACCCCGACGCTCCGGTTGAGAGGCGGCGCCCGAGCCGGCCGAGTCTCGTTTGGCGGGCTCGTCGACACAGCCACGGGGCTGCACGCGGGCGCCGCGATCGACACACGCCTCGATCCGAACGCTCCACGAAACGCGGTGTTCGCGTCGCTCGACTGGGAGCGCCTGGCCTTCGATCGACGCGCCCCAGCGATCCGACTGTCGACGGACGCTCGCGCGTACATCGGGTTGTTCGGATCGTCCGTCCTGGCGGTTCGTGCGCAGGCCTCGACGGCCGACGGACCGTTACCGCCGTACGAGCGCGCGCTGCTCGGTGGCACCTCGTCGCTGCGGGGACAGCGCCCTGGCATCGCAGTTGGCGACAGTCTCGTCGGCGGATCGATCGAGCTGCGGGTGCCCCTGACGTCGCCGCGGCGCGCCGGCCGGTTCGGCGTGAAGGCATTCGTCGACGCGGCGACCGCGTGGAATGCCGGCGAAAAATTTGGCGAGCAGCGCTTCCTCGTCGGCGCTGGTGGCGGCGTCTACCTCGGCGTCAGGCTCTTCACGGTCGCACTGGACGCTGGCCGATCGGAGGGATGGACACGGCTGCACTTCGGGCTGGGGATGTCGTTCTGACGCGGGTGTTCGTTCCCCGAATTCTTGGGTCGGGTCGTGGTGGCGGGGTCGGGTCGTCGGTGGCGGAACTGAAGCCCAGCCCTACGTTTGCGGTTCAGTGCTTTAGTTCGGCGATGGCTATGCCGGACTCGCCTGCCACGGCGTACAGCAAGTACGTTCGGCCGTCCTCCTCGAAGATGGCCGGATCGCGTAGCGCGTGGCTGGGCTCCGAGAGCGCCCCGACGGTCCCCGGCACGACAGGCAAGCCTGCGCCTTCCCATTCGGTCTCGGGAGCGAGGCACTCGCGGGGCGGCGTCGCACTCCAGGCCGTCCAGTCCGGTCCGAGCGTCACCTCGGAGTGCAGGATGCGCTCGGGCCGATCGGCCTCTCGCGTGTAGAACACGTCCAGCACGTCGCCCCGCAGCCGCACCGCGTTGTGCACCTGGCGAGGGGTAACCGGGAACAGCCTCGGGCCGCGCTCGAACGGCGCGAGCGGATCGCGCGAGCGATGGACGTTGACAGGCCCCTCACGGCCTGGCATCGCCATCGCGTACCACCACTCGCCGTAATCGAAGACGCGCCAGTACGCCGAGTCCGTCCCGACCGGCTGCTCGACCGTGGTGAAGTCGACGCCGTCGGTCGAGGTGGCGACGCGCGTGTGCTGCGTCCCGTCCTCGGGGGTCAAACCATGAAAATAGAGCACGATACGCTGGCTCGCGTCATCGACGATGGCCTCGGGTGACGCGATGTGGTCGGTGAAGAACGACTGGGCCAGGTCGAGGGCGCCAGGCTTGTGAACGCGCCACGGCCCGTCGAGCGCGTCGGCGTAGGCAAGCCTGATGTACTTTCCGTTGTGGTCGGCAAAGTACAGGTAGTACTGCCCGAGAGGCTCGGACACCCAGCGGGGTACCCGGATGAGGGTCGGGCCGCTGATGTTCGTACCGATGCTAGCGTCGGTTCTGGAGCTGATGATGGGATTGCCGGCCAGGCGTGTCAGCCCTTCGCAGATCGGCGCTGTGGCCCCGACGACCAGCTCGGCCGGACGTGTGGCCACCGTCTGCGCCTCGAGCGGGACCGCCACCAGCACCGCGGCCAGCCCCGCGAGCGCGGCGGCCCATTGGGTCCATTGGCTCCATGTCATGTCATTGCCCCCGTTTCGCGCGCGGTGCCATCTCATCCGCCCCTCCCCTCGTATGGGCTACCTCTGATTTTCGCCCCACGGCACCAGGGCCCTCGGACGATCGCTCCGGCAGGGCGACCGCGTGCTCTGGCGCCACCGACAGCTCGACATCATCACCGGGACCCAGTCCGTCTCGTCCGACGGCATGCAGCGTCATGTCGCCGACTTGCATTTCCAACATCGTGTCGCCGCCACGAAAGCTCGTTTCGATGATGGTACCGCGGAAGCGGTTGGGCGCTGCCATGTGGCCCGTGTCGATCCTGAACGACTCCGGCCTGACCGATACCCACGCCGCATCTCCGGCGTCCAGCGAAGCCGCAAAGGTGCATGAGAGCAGGCGTCCATCGACCATCGTGATCTGGCCGATCGCATCTCGCTCGCCCGGGATCGTCACGACGCCGCGCAGCAGGTTGGTCGCACCGACGAACCTCGCAACGAATTCGGTCGCCGGACGATGGTAGATCTCTCGAGGGGAGCCAATCTGCACGATCGTGCCGTGGTCGAGGACGGCCACGTGATCGGACATGGCCAAGGCTTCCTCCTGATCGTGGGTCACGTACACCGTCGACACGCCCAGCCGTCGCTGCAGCTGCTTGAGGACCTTGCGCATGTCCTGCCGAAGCGCCGCGTCGAGATTGCTGAGCGGCTCGTCGAGCAGCAGCAACACCGGTTCCCTGACAATGGCCCGGGCGAGAGCCACGCGCTGCTGCTGGCCACCGCTGAGCGTCGTCGCCGATCGGTCGGCGAACCCATTGAGATCGACGGCCGAGAGGGCCGCGGCCGTCCGCTGTGCGATGTCCTCGCGCGTGTGTGCCCGGGCGACCTGCAACGGGAACGCCACGTTGTCGAACACGGTCATGTGCGGCCAGATGGCGTATGTCTGGAACACCATGCCAATGTTCCGGTCGCTCATCGCCACGATGTCGCCACGATCCGGATCGAAGACGATGCGGCCGCCGATCTCTATCGTCCCGCTGTCCGGCGTCTCGAGTCCGGCGATGCATCGCAGGGTCGTCGTCTTTCCGCAGCCGCTCGGACCGAGCAAGGTGAAGAAGCTGCCCTGCGGCACGATGAAGTTCGCGTCGCGGATCCCTCCCGCGTGGCGATCGGCTTCGGCGCCAAAGACCCGGGTCAACTTGTCAACGCGCAGCATCGTGTGGACTCGTCATTTACGATCTGTGTTTTCGACCCGTCAGTGATCCGTGACCGCCAGTCCGCGACGACCGGCCACAACATAGAACGTTCCGGCAACGGCCGACATGAGCGCCGTCCAGAGTATCCCGAGCGCCGCCAACTCCCCAGCCTGGCCGTTCACCCACAGATCGAACATCGCCACAGCCATCGTCTGGGACGTTGGCGATGCCAGCAAGATCGCCATCGTCAGCTCCTTGGCGCCTAGCAGGAAGACGAACAGACCGGCAGCAACGAGGGCCGGTGACACGAGCGGCACGACGATGCGCTGGAACTGCCGAAGCGACGAGGCGCCGGAGACTCCGGCCGCCTCCTCGAGCTCGCGGTGAACCTGCATCGTGCCAGCGTAGGCGTAGCGCATCCCGTACGGCAGGAATTTGATGACGAACGCCACGACGATCGCCCACAACGTTCCGTAGACGGGCAACGGCAACCGGAGCAGGACCTGCAAGACAGCCACACCGAGGACGATGCCCGGGAACACGAGCGGCGTGGTCATTAGCTGATCGATGGTCCGTCCGAATGGCAGCCGGCGCGCCGCGAACCACGCGGCCACGGCAGCGAATGCGACGACGACCAGTGCGGCGCCACCGGCGGCCAGCACCGTGTTGAAGACCAGCTCGGCATAGTACGGCGACCCCGCGACTGCCTCGAAGTTCCGCCACGTCAGTGTCGACAGGCCGTCTAGTCCAACCGGCCGCATGAACGGCTGCGTCGCGATCCACATGAGCGCGCCGAGCGGCAGGGCGAGGACGACCAGGAAATTGCCAACGACGATCGCCCCCGCCACGGTGCGCCATCGGCCGAGGTCGAGCGCGCGGGGCCGAAACCCCTTGCCCGTCACCGTGTGGAAGCGCTCGGCGCGGCGCGACAGCCGCCCGTAGAGCAGGAGAAGCAGCGCGACGAAGGCCAGCATGATCGCGGAGAAGGCACTCGCGTGACCCAGGTCGGGCGGCACCGTCTTGATGCTGAGAAAGATGTCGGTCGTCAGGACCCGCACGTCGCCCGGGAGGCCGACCAGCGCCGGCACCTCGAATGCCTCGAGGTTGCGGATGAAGACCAGCATCGCGAGCGCAACGATGGCCGGCGCCGCCATCGGGAGCGACACCCGCCGGAGGGTCGCCAGGACGCCGGCGCCGCTCATGCGCGCGGCCTCCTCCAGATCCGCATTGGCCGCACGAAACGTGGCCGACATCAGGAGGAAGACGAGCGGCGACCACAGCAGGCCCTCGATCGCCACCATGCCGGTCAGCGAGTACACGTTGAACAGGACGCCATCCGATCCGGTGAGCGCCCGAAACAGGCTGTTCACGGGGCCGGCCCTGCCGAAGACGAACAGCCAGGCGGTCACGTACAGAATGTAGGGCGTGCCCATCGAGACGAGCGTCGTCAGGTAGGCCAGCCGACGAAACGGAGCGTTGGTTCGCTCGACGATCCACGCCAGCACGCCGCCGAACAGCAGCGACACCACGGTGCTGCCGGCGGCGAACAGCAACGAGTTCCCCGCAAGCTCCACGACGTCAGACGAAGCAAGCCGGCGGTAGTGTTCGAGGGTCCAGCCGGCCGAGCCGCCGCCGGCGGATCCGGAGAACGACACGGGCCCGGCGACGCTCTCCCGAACCAGCGCCACGACAGGAGGGATCACGAGCGCAGCCAGGACGACCGTCAGCCCGAACCCGAGCGCGACCAAGGTTATCCGAGCCGCCTGGTGACGTCGTGTCATCCTGTCACTCGAGACGCCGACGCCCCGCCAAATCAGTCGGGTCCCGCCGGGAGGCCAGCCGCACGGAGGTAATCGATGATGGCGGCCGCGATGCGATCGGTCTGCTCGGGCACCATGGCGTGACCCGCCGACGGAATCTCGACGACCTGCACTCGCTCTGGGAACTCTTCGGCCAAGCGACGAGCGGTCGCCGGCGGCGACACAACGTCATCTAGCGCCTGGATGACCAGTACCGGCGCCTCGCCGGCCGCCCACCACACGTCCCGCGCCGTGGCGCGCGACGCGCTACGCTGCATCTCCATCACTGGCCTGTGCCAGCCGTGCTCCCACGCGGCGGGATCCTGGCCATCTGCGAAGAAGACCCGGTCGATCACCGCGAGATGGTCCGCACGGGAGAGCGACTCGAAGCACTGCGTGATGCCGTCGAGAATCTCTTGCGGGATGGGAACGCGGCTTCCGCCAGCCCCGAGCAGGATGACCTGCCCGACGAGCTCCGGATACGCCGTCGCGACCATCCGGGCCACTCGACTGCCGTAGGCATGACCGACGACCGTGACGGGTCGCTCATCCAGCGATCGGATGACAGCCGCGACATCGGCCGCGAGGTCGTACATCGAGAGTCCCTCGATCGGGCCGCGACTCCGACCGATCCCCCTGGGCTCGGGCAGCACAAGCCGGAACCCCGCGCGCACGAGCGGTTCGGCCAGCAGCTCGAAGTCTTCGGCGGCACGCCCGAGCGACGGCAGAAAGACCAGTGCGTGACCGGCGCCAATCGTGTTGACCTCGATCTGGGCGGCACCAGAATCGACGAGCGAACTGGTCCGAGCCTGGGCCTCACCCGACCCACCCGACCCGCTTGCCCCAGCTACCCCAGGGAGCACACCAAGCACACCAAGCACGACTGGGGCGACGTTACTGGAACAGCTCACGGTAGATCTCGTTCCACTCGCTCAGCCGCTGCTCTGTCATCGCGGGCGGCACGACAAACACGCCAAAGCCTCCAGCGTCCGGCTTGAGCTCTGGGATGCTCGCCGGCACACGCGGATGCGCCGGAATGTAGTTCGCCGCGGCGAGCACCGCCTGGCCTGCTTCGGACGCCACGTATTCGATGAACAACCGAGCGGCGTTCGGGTGCGGTGCCTCGTCGAGCAAGCCCAGCATGTTGAACGTCGAGACGGCTGGGTCCATCCGGATCCAGTCCACGGGCGCCCCCTGCGCCTGGCTGATCGCGGAGTGGTGATTGAACGTCATCAGCGCGAGCGAATACTCGCCGGCGATGACCTGGTCGAGCACCGTGCGCTGCGCGGCCGGCACGTTGACGATGTCCTGGTCGGCCAGGCGGCGGAGGTACGCCATGCCCGGTTCTTCGCCGAGCGTCTCGAGCACCGCGCCGATGAAACCTGGCGGACCGACGACGTTGGGATCGGTGGCCCACGCGATCCGACCGCGCCACCGGGGATCAAGCAGGTCGTCCAGCGTCTGCGGCGCTTCGTCGGGCGCGACGAGCGACGAGTTGTAGGCGGGCGTCATGAAGTAGCTGTTCATGGCGATCCACCGACCGTCCGAGTCGACGAGCTCCACCGGATACGCGGCGGCCGACTCGGGAACGAAGCGCCCGACGAGCCCAGCCTCGAGCAACGGAAAGATGGTCGCCGTTCCGTCGAAGACGTCCGCCGACACGCGACCGGCCTGCGCCTCGGTGGTGATGCGCAACGCGATGTCCGAGCTCGTCTGACGGATGTACCGAACCTCGATGCCAGGGTGCGCCCGCTCGAATGCCTCGGCCATCGGCCTGACGGCCTGCTGGACGATAAGGGTCGAGTACCACACAACCTCGCCCTCGGCCTGCGCGGCCTCCAGCCTGTCGGCCGCATCGGCGATCGCCACCGGGGCGGACGGTGTCGGGTCGCCGCACCCGCAGGCCAGCAGCGCGAGGCCGGCGGCGGCGCGTCGAAGCAGCTTCTTGGTCACCACCTAGACTCCACCTTGAATCGCCTTGAGCTGAAAGAACTCCTCCACTCCGAAGCGTCCGTTCTCGCGACCGATACCCGACTGGCCGAACCCGCCGAACGGCGCGGCCAGATTGTGGGCGGCGCCGTTGATGATCACCTGCCCGGTGCGCAGGCGCCGCGCCACCCGCCTCGCAGCATCCACGTCCCGGCTCCAGACGCCGCCTGACAACCCGTACGGGACGTCGTTCGCGATCGCAATCGCCTCATCCGTCGAGTCGTACGGCATGACGGCCAGGACGGGTCCGAAAATCTCTTCCCGCGCGATCGTCATGGTCGGCACCACGTCGGTGAAGATCGTCGGTGCCACGTAGAAGCCGCGGTCGAAGCTCGCCGGTCGGCCCGGACCGCCGAGAATCAACCTGGCGCCTTCACGCTCTGCCGACGCGAGATACTCCTGCACGCGGTCGAACTGTCTCCGGCTGACGAGCGGGCCGAGTTTCGTCTCCGGCGACATCGGCTCACCCACGGGCCACGCCACCGCGCCGGCCACGAGCAAGCGCTCGACCTCTGGCAGCATCGGCCGGGGCACGAGCAGCCGAGTTTGTGCCGAGCAGACCTGACCACTGTTGGCGAAGCATTGCCGGAGCACAACCTGGCTCGCCTGCTCGATGTCCGCGTCTGGTAGCAGGATGGTTGCAGACTTGCCACCCAGCTCGAGCGTCACCTTCTTGATCGATTCGCCGGCCAGCTGCGCGACGCGGCGGCCCGCACGCACCGAACCTGTAAAGCTGACCATGTCGACGTCGGGATGGCGCACGAGCGGTTCGCCGACCGAGAGCCCGTCGCCGAACACCACGTTGAAGACACCCTTCGGCACCTCGGCGTCATGGACGATCTGGGCCAACACGGCGGCGTTGAGTGGCGCGACCTCGCTCGGCTTCAGCACGACGGTGCAGCCCGCGGCCAGCGCCGCGGCACTCTTGGCGATCATCTGGTGCAGCGGTGCGTTCCAGGGCGTAATCGCCGCCACGACGCCGACCGGCTCGCGGACGACGAGCGAGTTGACGACCGGCTCCTCGAGCGACATGGCCTCGATGGCGTCGATCGCCAGCTGAAGATTCTTCAGCGGCAACCCGAGCTGCACGTTCTCGTTGAACCACCGCGGCGAGCCCACCTCGTCGGCGAGCAGGGCCACCAGTTCGTCCGCGCGCGACTCGATGCCGTGGCCTATCCGGCGCAGGAAGGCGGTGCGGGTCGCGATGGAGGTCACGCTCCAAGTGTCGAACGCGCGCCGCGCCGCCGTCACGGCGCGATCGACATCTTCCGCATCGCCGTTGGGGGCGTAGCCGATCGGCTCCTCCGTGACCGGGGAGACGACCGGGATCCGGGCTTGGCTGTGCGAGCGGCGCCAGCCACCGTCGGCATAGATCGAGTCGACCTGCCGGCTCACGGCAGCGACGCCGGTCAGAGTTTCGCGGGTCGGGGTCTGGCTCATGTGGCCTCTCGTCGTCCTAGCCGCCTGCCGTCGGTTCGCCCAGCGGGTTCGGCGGCGCCGGTTTCGGGCCGGCGCCGAACGGCGCGCGCAGGCGGAACAGGTGCCACGGGTTCGGCAGGTCGTCGATCGGGACCTCGATCAGCGCCGGTCCCTGGTCTGCGATTGCACGGCCGAGCACACGCTCGAGCTCGTCCGGGCTGGCCGCTCTGGCGAACGGCACGTCGAACGCATCGGCGAGCTTGCCGAAATCTGGGTTCCGGAGATCGGACGCGTAGTCCTCGCCGAACTGCTTGCGCATCAGCGTCCGGACGTTACCGAAGCGGCTATCGTTGAACACGACCACAACCACTTGCAGATTGTACTTCCGGGCGGTCGCCAGCTCCTGCATGTTCCACCCGAACCCGCCATCGCCGCAGACGCAGACCACCGGACGACCAGGGTTACCCGCAGCGGCACCGAGGCCCGCCGCGAAGCCAAAGCCGAGCGTCCCCTGATACCCGGGCGTGATGAAGGTGTAGGGCTCGCGCACGGGGTACATCAGCCGCGCGAAGTACCCAGCCAGCGTCAGGTCCATGACGAAGAGCCCTTCGTCGGGAATCGCTGCGCGCAGTGCGGTCGTCCAGCCGAGCAGCGCCGGAAGATCCGCGGCCTGTCCCATCACCCAGCGCCGCACGGCCTCGACCTCGGCCACCCGCGACACCGTCGGGGCCGGAAGCTCGTCCGCGATGGCCTCGAGTCCCAGCCGGGCGTCGGCTCGCACCCGAAGCTCGGCGACGCGCGGCGCGCTCCAGTCGATCGGATCCACGTTCAGGAAGATGTAGCGCTTCCCATCGGCCGGCCACACCGGCGTCCCCTGATTGAACTCGAGGAACCGGCTTCCGACCACGAGCACCACGTCGGCGTGCGGAAAGACCGCGCGGCCGCCGAGCGTATTCAACGCGAGTGGATGCGTATCGGGCAGCGCGCCCCGGCCGTGGTCGCTCATGACGACAGGCGCTTGGAGCCGGTCGGCCAGACGCGCTAGCGCCGCAGACGCGCGCGACGCGAGCACACCGCCGCCCGCGTAGATCACCGGAAAGCGCGCCGACGCGAGCAGGCTGGCCGCGGCGGTAACCTCGCGGCTCTCGGGACGAACGCGGCCGTCGCGCTGCGACCCCGGGTCGACAAGCGACACGGATTCACTCGCGCTGAGCACGTCGTGCGCGATCTCGATGCCGACAGGGCGCGGTCGTCCGGTCCGGAGCTGGTCGATCGCCTGGCGTACGACACGGGGCACCTCGGCCGGCGAACTGGCGCGCCCCTGCCATTTCGTGACCGCCCCCAGAATGGCCGACTGCCCAGTGACCTCGTGGAGCAGGCCGTGCGCCTTGCCCAGACCGGCCGAGAAAATATCGCCGGCGATGCACAGGACGCGTGAGTTGCACGCATACCCAGTGGCCAGCCCACTCATGGCGTTGAGCAGGCCCGGGCCCGGCACCATCATGCAGACCCCGACCCGATCCGTCGTTCGGGCGTATCCGTCCGCCATGTACGACGTGCCCTGCTCATGCCGGGGGACGACGACACGGATCCGATCGCTGACCTGGCGCAGGCCGTCGAACGCCCAGTCGAGCTGCAGGCCCGGCAGGCCGAAGACGTCGGTCACGCCCTCGAGTACGAGCTGGCGCGCCAGCGCAGCGCCTCCGGTCAGTGTCTGGGGTGCCTGGTCGCTCATGCCGGGCGCGTCCGATCGATCATCGTTGCCGAATCGCCGGACTGGTCGGCAAGGCCGAGGTCCGTCACAGCGAACTCTCTGAGCTTCGTCTTCTGCACCTTGGAGCTGCCGGTCATACCGATCGGCTCGAACGTCTCGACGATCCGAAGGTGACGTGGCACCTTGAAGCCAGCGCACCGATCTCGGCACCAGTCGAACAGGTCCTCGACGCTGGCCTCGGCATCGGGCTTGAGCTGCACGTAGGCGGCCGGCACCTCGCCCAGCCTGGCGTCCGGCACACCGATGACCTGCGCGAGGCGCACCGCCGGATGCGCGTGCAGCACCTCCTCGACATCGGCGGGAGCCACGTTTTCTCCGCCGACGCGGATGATGTCCTTCAGGCGACCAACAAGCCTGAGACGCCCCTCGGAGTCGAGCGAACCGACGTCGCCGGTTCGCAGCCATCCGTCGGGCAGCACCACATCGGCCGTCGCGTCCAGCATGTCGTAGTAGCCACGCATCACGTTCCACCCGCGCACCTGGATCTCGCCCTCGGCCCCGACCGCCAGCTCGGTGCCATCGTCAGGGTCGCACACGCGGAGCTCCGTACCGTCGTGAGGCAGTGCCAGCCCGGCGACCCGCAGCTCGAGCGGGTCCTGCCAGGACGACAGCACCACGTTGGGCGAAGCCTCGGACAAGCCGTAGGCGTAGCAGATCTCGCGAATGCCCATGACGTCGTGGATGCGCCGCATGACCTCCGGTCCGGCGGCTGCCCACCCGCCTCGCAGCCGAAGCGCGGACGCATCGAACGCCGGATGGCCCATGAGCATCAAGAAAATCGTATCGTTCCCCGAGGTCAACGTGCACCGCTCCTCGACCATGCAGCGCAGTGAACGTTCGACATCGAAGGTCGGCAGCGTGAGCAGGCAGGCCCCGGTAGTCAGTGCGACGAGCAACGACAGCGTCGTTCCCGCGACGTGAAAGTACGGACGGATGCTGAAGTACCGGTCGTCGGGCCGCACGCCAAGGCGCCGGGCGACCGCCGCAGCGTTCTGCAGCATGTTCTGGTGCGTCAGCATGACGCCCTTCGGTCGGCTCGTGGTTCCTGACGTGTACTGGATGAGCAGGAGATCGTCGGGGGCGACGCGCGCCGACGGTGCGGGTGGTGCGTCATTTTCGCTCAGAGCCTGCGACTCCAGATCCAGCAGCCGGGTCGCACCCGGCGGGCAGGGGTCGTCTCCGACGTGACCGACGTCACCGACCATGACGACCCGCTCCAGCCTCGGAAGCGCCGAGCCTGGTAGACGCGACCCCAGCGCCGGCTCGATGTCGAGCAGGAGTCGGCCGAAGTCGATGTCCAGGAATCGAGTCACCGCGACCAAGGTCGAGACGTCCGCCTGTCGGAGACAGTACGCGAGCTCGTCGCGGCGCAAGCGCGTGCTGATTGGCACCGTGACCGCGCCCAACGTCGCCACCGCGAAGAAGGTGGTGACCCAGGCAGCGCCGTTGCCCATGAGGACGCCGACGTGGTCGCCCTGCCGAACCCCGGCGGCAGCCAGCGCAGCAGCCGTCCGTCCGGTCGCCTCACCCAGCGCTCGCCAAGTGAACCGCTCCCCGGGGGCGACGAAGGCCTCACGGTCTCCGCTGACGTCGATCGTCCGGGCCAGAACGGCCGGCAGCGTCGCGCCCTCGACCGCCTGGGGCGGCGAACGATCACCGTCGATCATATAGTTGCGCATGTCAACATGATTCGTTTACACTGTCAACTAATAACCAAAGCCCATGCCTGGACGACAGACTGCAGCGCTCGACTCGCCGGCCAGCATACGCGACCTGCTGGCGTACCGGTTGCACCGCCTGGCCAACCTCGTCTCATCCAGCGCCGCGCTGCGCTACCGGCGGGAGTTCGGCGTCTCGCTCGGCGAGTGGCGATCGATCGCGCTGCTCGGAGCAGGCGCTCCAATGTCACTCAACGCGCTGGCTCGTGCCGCTGGGCTCCACAAGAGCCAGGCCAGCCGTGTCGTCTCCGGACTCGTCGATCGTGGGCTCGTGCGCCGCGACCCCGACGTCATGGACGCTCGGGGCGTCTCACTCGCCCTCACGATCGCCGGGCAGCGCCTCTACCGGCGGCTCATCGCCGCGGCCACCGAACGGGACGCGCGGCTCCGAGACGCGCTGTCGCCGTCCGAACGTCAGACGCTGGACACCACCCTCGACCGGCTGGACAGCGAGGCGCGCGCCCTCATCCAGTCCGAACGGGTTCGCCCAAGCCGTGACCGGAGCGCCCGCCGATGACACTGCTCGAACGACTGGGCGTTTCGCACCCGATCATCCAGGCCGGCATGAGCTGGGCATCGTCCGACGCCGCGCTGCCGGTGGCCGTGTCCAACGCGGGCGCGCTGGGCGTCATCGCGGCAGGGCCGATGTACCCCGATGCGTTCCGCGACACGATCGGGTCCGCCCGGGCAGGCACGCCCCGCGCGTTCGCCGTGAACATCCCGCTCTACAGCAAGCACGCCGCCGCGCACCTCCAGACGGCTCTCGACGAACGCGTGCCCGTCGTCATCGCATCACAGGGCGGCCCCGGACCGCACATCGGCCCGTTCCGTGACGCCGGCATCGCGTGGTTGCACGTGGTGACGACGACCGAGCACGCACGCAAGGCCGAGGACGCGGGCGTCGACGGAGTGATCGCCGTGGGTACGGAGGCGGGAGGCCATCCCGCACCGAGCGGCGTGTCGTCCCTCGTGCTCGTGCGCGCGGTCGCACGCGCCGTGTCCGTCCCTGTCATCGGGTCGGGCGGGATCGCCGACGGCGCAGGCATCGCGGCGATGCTGTGCCTGGGCGCCGTCGCGGCACAGCTGGGAACCCGTTTCCTCCTCACGCGTGAGTCGAACCTCCACCCGGCATACAAAGAGGCCGTGCTCGCGGCCGCGATCGCCGACACGACGCTCGTCGGCGGCTCGCTGCCCATCAGGGTCGTGAAGAACGAATTCACGGCGCAGACTCGCGCTGCCGAGCAGAGCGGCATGTCCGAGGCGGACCTGGCGACGCTCTTCCAAAGCCGCACGTTGCGCGACGCTGCCGTCGACGGAGATGTGCGTCGGGGCAAAGTCGAGGCGGGCCAGAGCGCTGGACTCATCGACGACCTCCCATCGGTCGCCGACGTGGTACGCCGACTCGTCACCGAGCTCCGGCAGGCGTCGGCGAACCTTGCGACACAGAGGACATGACTCATGCCGGACGACGTGTTGATCGAGGATGCCGACGGCGTTCGAACTCTGACGCTGAACAGACCGAAGAAGCTCAACGCGCTCAACTTCGATCTAACCCAGGCCCTGGTGGCCGCGCTCGAGCAGGTCGATGCCGATGCGTCGGTGGGATGTGTCGTCCTGACCGGAGCCGGCCGAGGGTTCTGCGCCGGTGCCGACCTGAACGAGTTCTCGCAGCTGACGGGTGACGATGCCGACCTTGTCGAGAAACGGTCCCGATTGACGCAGCGGCTGCACGAGCTGTTTCCCCGCCTTCGAGTTCCCATCATCTCGGCCGTCAATGGCGTAGCCAGGGGCGGGGGCGCCGGACTGGCAATCGCGGCCGACGTGGTCATCGCCGCGGAGCATGCGACATTCGGCTACCCGGAGATCACCCATGGCATCGTCGCGGCAATCGTGATGACAAACCTCGTGCGGGTGGCCGGGCAGCGCAAGGCCTTCGAGCTGGTGGCGACCGGGGAACCGATCACTGCGGACGAGGCGCTCGCCGTCGGACTCATCAATCATGTCGTCGCAGCCGATCGGGTACTGCCGGTCGCCATGGGGTTCGCCGAGCGACTGGCGGGCATGGATCGTGTCGCGATGCGTGAGACCAAGCGCCTGCTCGGACGAGTCGGCGATCTCCCGTTCGACGAGGCGCTCGAGCTCGGCCGACGCGCCAACGAGGCCATGCGAGGGGCGGGGAGACGATGAAGCCGCTCGAGCACATCACGATCCTCGACCTCTCCAGGGTGCTGGCGTGCCCGTTCGCCACCATGATCCTGTCCGAGCTCGGTGCCAGCGTGATCAAGGTCGAACGACCAGGCACCGGCGACGAAACGCGAGGATTCGAGCCGTTCGTCTCGGGTCCTGGGGATCCGGTGAGCGCCTACTACATGGCCTGCAATCGCTCGAAGCAGTCGATCACCGTGAACCTTCGTCACCCCGAGGGCCAGGTCATCGTCCGGGAGCTCACGTCACGGGCCGATGTTGTCGTCGAGAATTTTCCGGTCGGCCACCTCGCGCGTTTCGACCTCGACTACGCGTCGCTCCGCGCAGCCAACGAGCGGCTCATCTATCTGTCGTGCTCCGGCTTCGGGCAGACAGGCCCCTACGCCGACCGCAAGGGTTACGACACCGTGTTCCAGGCAATGAGCGGTCTGACGAGCCTCACGGGCGAACGGGGCGGAAACCCGGTGAAAGCTGGTCTGCCGGTCGCCGACCTGTCGTCCGGGCTGTGGGCGGCCATCGCGATCCTCACGGCACTCGTCAGCCGAGACAGGGGCGGCGAGGGTTGCCACATCGACCTGTCGATGTTCGATGCCCAGGTCTCGCTCTTGACGCTGGCCGCCGCGCGCTTCTTCGCGCTCGGCGAGGTTCCACCGCGGCTCGGCACCGAGCATCCGGGCCGCGTGCCGTCGGCCAGCGTCGAATGTGAGGACGGACGCTGGCTGCATATCACGGCCAGCGACCAGCACTGGGCCGCTTTGTGCCGGGTGCTCGACCTGTCGGAGTTGGCAGACGACCCGAGCCTCGGCCAGAACGCCAACCGCGTGACGCGTCGAACAGAGGTCATGCAGGCCCTGCGTACCGCGGCCGCGCAGTGGCCCCGCGACAGGCTGCTGGACCGCCTCCTGGATGCCGGCGTCCCGGCGGGACCCGTGAACGACGTGGCCGAGGTGCTATCCGACCCGCACGTTGCTGCTCGCGGCGTCGTCCGATCATTCGCGCACGCCGACGCAGGCGAATTTCCCGCGCTGGGTCTGCCCTACAAGGTCGACACCTGGGGCGATCTCGACGTGTCACCGCCTCCGCGTCTCGGCGAGCACACCGACGAGATCCTTCAGCAGCGGCTCGACTACTCCGCCGAGCGCATCGCTGCGCTGCGCGAGGGCGGAGCGATATGACCACGATCGTCTGCGAAATTCGCGATCGTGTCGCGACCCTGACGCTCGACCGCCCGGACCAGCGGAACGCCCTGAACAGCGCGATGTGCACCGATCTGGTCGAGGGCGTCCGCACGATTACTCGCGACCTCGCCGTGAGGGTGATGCTGGTGCGTGCGAACGGACCCGTGTTCTGCGCCGGCGCCGACCTCAAGGAGCGGCGCGGCATGACCGCTGCGCAGGTGCGGGCCAGGCGGCTGGCCGCGTTCGACGCCTACGCGGCGCTCGAGTCGCTCACGATCCCGACGGTCGCCGTCGTCGAAGGGCCGGCGATCGGATCGGGCTGCGAGATCGCCTCGGCATGCGACTTCATCGTCGCGACCCCGCAGGCCAGCTTTCGGACTCCGGAGGCGCTGCTCGGCACGGTCGGAGCGTCCCAGCGACTCCCACGGATCCTCGGCACGCGCCTCGCCAAGGACCTGATGTTCACGGGACGCTCGCTGACGGCAGCTGAGGCCTTGGTGGCCGGGCTGGTCAGTCGGCTCGTCGAAACCGACGAGCTCGAGACCGTGATCGCCGCCATCGTCGAGACGATCGTGCCCGCGCCGGCCATCACGCTCGCGCTGGCCAAACGATGCATCGATCGAGGCGTCGAGCAAGACCCACGTGGCGCCCTCGATATCGAGCTGGAAGCGATCGACGAGCTGCAGTCCGCTCGCACGCACGACCCGGGGCACGGCACGACTGGTGACACCGAATGAGTCGCGACAAGATCGTCCGCATCGGCGGCGCGAGCGCGATGTGGGGCGATTCCGCTATCGCGGTGCCGCAGCTGCTCCAGGCGCGCGGCCTCGACTATCTGACGTTCGACTATCTTGCGGAGTCGACGATGGCGATCCTGGCGAAGGCGCAGAGGCGGAAGCCGGGCTCGGGTTATGCGACCGATTTCGTCGGGGCGATGGCCGACAACCTCGCCCAGATTGCAGATTGTGGCGTGAAGGTCCTGTCGAATGCGGGCGGTCTCGATCCGGAGGCATGCCGTGAGGCGGTCGATTCCATCGCCCGGCGCCACGGGCTCAACCTGTCGGTCGCCGTCGTGCGAGGCGACGACGTGCTGGGGCTCACGCGCGACCGTGGCGCCGACGGGTGGCGCGACCTGGACGGCCATCCGATCCCATCAGACCTCCTGAGCGCGAACGCCTATCTGGGCGCGCGCGCCATTCAATGCGCGCTCGAGCGCGGCGCCGACATCGTCATCACAGGCCGGGTGGTCGATAGCGCCTTCACCGTCGCGGCCCTCGTCCACGAGTTCGGATGGTCCTGGAACGACTGGGACAGGCTGGCGCAGGCGACGCTCGCCGGACACATCATCGAGTGTGGCGCCCAGGCGTGCGGCGGACTCTTCACGGACTGGTGGCAGGTGCCAGACTGGGATCGCATCGGCTACCCCATCGTCGAGTGCCGAGACGATGCGAGCATCGTCGTGACGAAACCGGACGAGACGGGCGGTCTCGTCTCACCCGCCACCGTCGCCGAGCAGATCGTCTACGAGATTAGTGACCCTGCGGCGTACGACATGCCCGACGTGCGATGCGATCTACGCGACGTGCGGGTCGCATCCGACGGGGCGAACCGAGTCCATGTCAGCGGGGCTCGAGGGCTGCCACCGCCGCCCGACTACAAGGTCACCGCAACCGTGCTCGGGGGCTACCGGCTCGACACGCTGATCGCCATCCGCGGGATGCAGGCGCTCGCCAAGGCCGAGCGCACAGCCGATGCGCTGCTGACGCGAACCCGACGGATGATGGGGAGCAGCGGTCTCGAAGACTACTCCGACACGCTGGTGGAACCGCTGGGCGCCGAGACGATGTACGGGCCGCATGCGAAGTCGGGGGGCACGCGCGAGATCGTGCTGCGTATCGCCGTGCGCCATCCTCGACGCGAGGCGCTGGAGTTTCTCCGCCGCGAGGTGGCCTCCTCGGGCGTGTCGATGGGGCCGGGAACGCGTGGCCATTTCGGCGGACGGGCGACGATCACGGAGGTGGTACGTTCACTGTCGTTTGCTCTGCCGCGCGATCTAGTCACCGTACAGCTCGACCACGAAGGTCGGGTGGAGGACATCCCCGAGCCTCAGGTCACGGCCGCCGTGTCTGAAGGTCCCATCGCACAGAATCGCTCCTCACCGGAAACGACCTCAGATCTCGGCACCGATCTGGTAAGCGTGGCACTGGTCGAGCTCGCCCACGGCCGAAGCGGCGACAAGGGGGACAGCTCGAACATCGGCATCATCGCCCGCCGACCCGAGGTGTGGCCGTGGCTCAGGTCGACGCTCACGCCCGAGGTCGTCGCGAGCCACTTCGCGCACCTGATCGGGGGCGACGTCGAACGGTACGAGCTTCCGGGACTCGGCGCGCTCAACTTCGTGCTGGGTTCTGCACTCGGTGGCGGAGGCATGGCATCCCTTCGCTCTGATCCGCTCGGCAAATCCTTCGCCCAGATCCTGCTCGACATGCCCATCGACGCCCCGGCGGAACTCGTCCGCTAAGCGATTCGCCCGGAGCCTGGCCATGGCCTCCCGGGTTCGCGTCGACGTCCAATCCATCCCGCTGGTTGCGCGACAAGATTCCTCGGATTGCGCGGCGTGAGACCCGGTTGTCGGACGAGACACATCCGGCACGGCCTGCTAGACTCCAGCGGGAGTGACCATGCAGACCAGTGATCTGAAGATGGCGGTGTTCATCGATTTCGACAACATCGAGATCGGCGTCAAGAACACCCTCGGCGGCCGCTTCGACGTCGGCGCCGTCCTGGAAGCACTCAAGGAACGGGGCGAGGTGGTCTCGAAGACCGCGTACGGCGACTGGAAGCGGGCCGAGGACTACAGCCGGTCACTGACCCAACACGCCATCAAGATGGTTCAGCGCAACGTGACGCCCGGCGGCGACAAGAACGGCGCGGACATCAACCTGGTCGTCGACGCGATGGAGATGGCGTTTCGGCACGACCACATCAACGCGTTCGTGATCGTGGGCGGCGACAGCGACTTCATCGCCCTGGTCGAGAAGCTCCAGCAGTACGACAAGAAAGTACTCGTCGTGGGCGGCCGGGCATTCACCAGCGGGGTCCTGCAACGGAACTGCCACCAGTTCATCGCCTACGAGAACCTGGTCTCGACCCCACACGCTTCACGGCGTCGAGAGCCGTCGGGCCGCGCGCCCAGCCAGTCGCCGCTGTCCCAGGCGCTGCCCCTGGTCCTGCGTGCGATGAAGGTGCTGTCGGAGAAAGATGTGTCGCCGCAGCTCGGGCTGCTCAAGACCACGCTCCTGCAGCTGGACTCGACCTTCTCCGAACGCAACTACGGGGCATCGACGTTCCGGGACTTCGCCGTGAAGCTGGCGCAGGAGGGCCTCGTCACCCTGTCCGGGACCGGCCGGACGATCCGAGTCGAGCTGAAGGACGGGGCGGGCGTGCCGGCCGAGGCCGGTCCGGCGGCCGACGACACTGGCGCCTCGAGCGCTGGCGACTCGAGCGCAGGCGCGAAACGTAAGACGAAGCGGAGGCGCTCACGGTCGACGAAGACGAAGAAGACGACGACCGCCGAGGGCGAGGCGGCGCCGGCCCCAGCCGTGCTAATGGCCGAGCCGGCCGCTCCACTGCCTGCGCCTGCGGCACGCAGGTCGAGACGTAGGCGCGCCACCACCCCAAAGGCCACAGGGGAGGGCGCGTAGGGCAAGTGGGGCGAGTGGGGCGAGTGGGTGGCGCCACACTGTCCGGCTGACGCTGAGTCTGCTCGCCCTACTGGCCCCGCTGACCTACTTCCCCTGCTCGCCATACTCGCCCCACTTGCCCTACGCGCCTCCTTGCCCCTACTCACGGTCGGCCCGGCCGGTATTCCACCTCGACGTGCTGATCGACGTCCTCACGATAGAACCAGACGTCCCTCATCTCGCCTTGGCAGAACAGCTCCGCCTGGTCGTCGAAGTGCGGGGAATCCGGGTCACCGCTCTGCCCCCCTGCCGTGATCGCCTTCGCCTTCAGCCGGTCGCCGAACTCGACGGACGCGACGAAGCTATTGCCGCCCGTCCCGTACCATCGATTGGTGCCCTCGTATTGCCGGCTGCCGTACGACGCGAGCGCACCCCAGCGTCCCGAACCCATGGCCACGGGGATGCTCGGTTGGTCATCGTCGAACTGCTGCACGATATCGGACGAGACTCGCTGGAAGCGATTGATCTCACCCCAGGGCGTCCGCCAGGTTCCGAACTCCTCCTCCAACGTGTCCGAGGCGGCCGACAGCGCTTCGACGCGCTGCCGGGCCGCGGCATCGCTCGCCATCAGGTCGTAGATGCTGCCGTCGCGGCGCGACAGGTTGAACTCGTCTCGGGTGCGGTTCATCAGCTCGCTGCCCCAGTACGTTGCAAGCGCCATCGGCACCGAATCGACGGAGGTGCGGAGGTCCCACCCACGTAGCGCCTCGACCTGATCTGCGATCTCGGCCTTTAACGTGTCCTCCGCGGGGAGCGCCTCGTAGGCCGACACGAGCGACGGGATCAGCGCCTCGAACCCGGTCATGTACGTGTCGAAGCCGGCCTCGATCAGGCTGTCGAGCGTGAAGTCACTCGAGCCGTCCAGGAGCTGCATGGCGTGGATCCCGCGGAAGTTCTCGGAGTTGTAGGACATATATCGCGGATAGTCCTCCCGCTTCGGGCTGTGGGGCCCGGCGGCCGAGAACGGCCAGTTGTTGGTGTTCTGGATCCAGCCGTTGGGCGGATTCAGCAGGGTGATCTGCTCGTCCAGCGGATGCAGCCCCTGCCACTCGGTCGCCGGATCCGATCCGTCGACCGGACCGCTGAAGTCGAACGCCACGTCGCGCTTCGGAACGAAGTTGCCGTGGTAGTACGCGATGTTGCCATCGGCGTCGGCGTACACCGTGTTGTTCGACGAGTTGGTCGACAGCTCCATCGTCTCGCGGAACGCGTCGTGCGATGTGGCCTTCGTCCTGAGGTACGACTGCGTGATCGCCTTGACCGGCTCCTCCATCAGCTTGACGGCGACCCACTTGCCATCGGCCTCACGGACGATCGGACCGTGATGACTGTGGTAGACGGTGAACTGCCGCTCCGCCATTCCCGTCTCGGTCTTGTAGGGCACGGTCAACTCCGTCGTCCGGAGCGCCCGCTCCTCGTCGCCGTACTTGTAGTAGACGCCGTCGTCCTTCTCGATGATCGTCTCCAGGTACTCGTCGATGGCGTCGGCGCGACTCGAGGTGTGCATCCAACCAGCCCGCTCGTTGAACCCCTGATAGACGAAGAACTGGCCCCAGGTCACAGCGCCGTACGCGTTCAACCCCTCCTCGCTGACCATGTGGAGCTCCGCGCGAAAGTAGTGCGACGTGTGAGGATTGATGTACAGGAGCGCGTTACCCGACGCGGTGTTCGCCGGCGCGACGGCAAAGCCGTTCGACCCGGTTGGCTCCCGGTCGACTTCGCTCGGCGCGTCCGCCAGGCTCATCTGGGAACCATCGCCGTAGAACGCCTCAAGATTCCGTAGGTTGACGCGCTCGATGTCGCCCCCGATGCTGCCCTCGCTGAAGGTCAGTGCCATCCAGGGCTCGAAATGCGTGATGACCCTCGGCTCGACCTCCGGGTGCGTGTAGAGGTAGTAGTTCAGACCGTCGGCGTATGCGTCCATCAGCGCCTTCAGCCAGTCGGGACTGCCGTCGTACTGCTGCTTCATGTCCTCAGGATCGATGAAGAGCTTCATTCTGAGATCTCGGTAGATCTCCGCTTCGCCTTCGGCCTCGGCGAGGCGCCCCATCCCGTTGAGGTAGTTCTGCTCGACCCGCTTGAAGTCATCCTCGGCCTGCGCGTACAGCGTCCCGAACACGGTGTCGGCGTCGGTCGTGCCGTAGATGTGTGGGATTCCCCAGGTGTCACGAATGATGGTGACGGCCTCGGCGCGCTGCTCCCAGCGCGCGACGTCGGCAGGGTCAGCGGTGGTTGGCTGAATGGTTGCCGATTCCTGGGGGCTGCACGCTGCGGCGATCACCGTCAGGGCGAGAAAGAGTCTCTTCATGGGCACGATCGTCGTTTGTTTCACCGAAAATGACAAGCTCACCGATGCTGCGTCCGCTCGTTGAATCCCGGCCCATTTCCCGGGCGTCCCAGTAAGCCTATGCCGCACGAATCACCGGCTGTGCACCTGAATCCGAACGTTGCGGATCTCGGGGTATCGGCGACGGTGGCGATCAACGATCGATCCGACGCGCTTCGGCGGGAGGGGCGGGAGATCTTCAAACTCGGGCTGGGTGAGTCACCCTTCCCGGTGCCCGATCTGGTCGTGGAGGCATTGCGGGAGGCGGCGCCCGAGAAGCGCTACCTTCCAGTGAAGGGTCTGCCAGCCGTGCGCGAGGCGGTCGCCGATCATCACCGTCGAGAGTTCGGCTTCGACCGCGACCTGCGGGCGGGTGCTACAGGCCGTGGAGCGCATCGGGGCCTGGCTCGCGGAGGCCTGATCGCAGAATCCAGCTCAACCTCGTGGCGCTACGACGATTGGATTCGACGAAGGGAGAGCGCGATTCAGACGAGGCGCCACGAGACACGACCGCGGGCGGCCTCACGCGCGGCACCAACAACTCGAGCGACGGTGGCCGAAGTGCTGGCGGCCGTCACGCTCGCGTGGATCGGCGGGTCGCCGCTCTTCACGGACATCGTCCGTCAGCCGCCGATGCCATCCGCGGTCATGTAGGCCTCGAGCGAGTCCACCTCGCGCGTCAGGTCCTCGACCTTCCGCTGGAGCAGATGTCGAATCGAGATCACGCCCTCGACCTTGCCATCCTCTCCGATGATCGGCAGGTGCCGGAAGTGTCGCTCCAGCATCGTCTGCAGCATGTCATCCGGGTTCAATTCGTCCTTCCGGATGGAGGCGACGGGTGAGGTCATCACGTCCTTCACGGGCGTCGTCTCGGCGTCTCGCTTTTCGCGGACGACCCGCATCATCACGTCGCGCTCCGTGAAAACCCCTTTCAGCACGTCGCCCTCCAGGACCAGGACGGCTCCGACCCCCCCCTGCGACATTGCGTCGATCGCTTCCATCACGGTCGCTGAGCTATCCACTCGCGCGGCTCGCACGCTGGCAAGCTTGAGCAGGCTCTTCATGGATTCTCCTCCTCGCCCGGCATCCGCCGACAGACCCACTGGCGAAGCAGCTCTCCTGGAGCCGCGTCGGGATGGCAGCATCGGCTGGGACAGGCGATCAGGATACAGATCGCCCGTCCATTCGTCCACTCCTCACCGTAGCTGCCCGATCAGCAGCCGGCCGCCCTCGAAGGTCAACGAAAGCGCGTGGCCCGGCGCTCCCTCGACCGGTGTCGTGCCCCCGGTGCCGGGATGGACCAGGGCGCCAGCGAATCTGCGCTCGATGGCCACATCGTAGGATCCGGGCGGACCGTAGATGACGACCACGAACGCACCATCGCGGTCGATAGCATGATCGCAGCGCAGCTCACCGGCAGCGGCCAGCACACGCTGCCCAGCCCAGCGGTCGCCGCCGTGCAACAGCTGCTCGTAGCGCATCAATCGCCGTGGGAGCATCCGGGCGAGCCGAGGCACGCTAGTGAAGCCCGGCATCTCGCCTATCGGCTCGCTGTCCCATACGACGCCCGGGCCGGACATGTAGCACCACGCCTGACGCGCCATCAGCGCTGTCACCGCCATCAGGCCTAAACCCTCATCATCCAGCTCGGGCTGGTTGTCGGTGGCGCTGACACGACGCCCCGGCCCCGCGGGCTCACCCTGCCAACCCAACCGGCGAACCGGGTTCTCGTACCCCAGGCTAAAGATGTGCCGCGTCTTGTCCCAGACGTGATCGCCGCGAAACCCGTGCACGAGGTAGTGATCCATCCAACTCGGCGTCCATGCCTCGAGCACGTCGCGCTGCTCGTGACCCGTGTAGGCCGACAGCGCGTACAGATTGTCCGGGTGCACCGAACGCACGCGCTCCACGAGCGCTTCGACGGCCGAGGGATCCGGCTCGCCGGTGTCGCGCGCCTCGTTCAGGCCCTCGACGAGGGCGAAGGCGTCGGGACCGACGTGGGTCATCAGCGCGGCGAGGCCATCGAACAGCTCACGCCGCAACTCGTCGGACACAACCAGCTCCCCGGCGGCCAGGTGAACCTTCAACCCCACGTCGGTCGCGTCACCTACGTACGCCGCCAGCCGATCCCAGTAGTCCTGCGCCGGCATCAGCCTCGGCATCGGCCACGGTCCCACCTCGCGGCCCGCCCAGTAATCATTCGGCGAGCCGTCCGGCCGGCCCAGGACGAACCAGGTCCGAACGAACCCGTAGCCGGCTCGGGCGATACGGGCGAGCCCGAGCCGGATGTCCTCGGGATGGCGCACGTAGTGCGAGAACCCGTCGCCGAGATGGCATCCGACCGGCAGCACCGGCCCGGTGTCGTCGACGAACGCACCGCCGTCGATCCGAAGTCGACCGACGAGCGCCGGCGTCAACGGTCGCGGATCGATTGGTGCCTCCGAAGGCGCCTCGGGTGACGCGGGTGACGCGAGCATCCTGTCTCGATACTCCTCGCTGTCTTGGAGGACCTCACGGATGTCCTCACTCGTCGCTCCCCGCATGGCCAGGGTCACGTAGGCCGCGAGCCCCCCGAGGTCCGCCGGACGGCCCAACAACTCCCGATAGAGATCGTCCACCGTCTCGAGCACCATCCCCAGCCATGCGCGAACCCCGTCCGGCTGCTCATTGACCGCCTGGGCCAGTAGAGGACGTACCTCTTCGAACTCGGTGACCCGAGCCTGCGTGAAGTCGTGGGTCTGACGCATCGGCCGCACCTCCGGTGTTGGAACGATGAAGAGGGGTGGAGATGCAATTCGCCTGCCCGACGCGGCCGCCACGGCTCGCTGAACGCGAGATCAACGCCAGCTTGCAGAAACAGGTCTGCCCGGCCAGGCCAGCTGGACGCCCTGGGGGACATACTCCAAACGTCGGAGCCGAGGTCTTGTCCACGGGGTCCTTACATTGACCGCCGCGGCGGCTCCTCGGGCGTCCGATGGGAGATCCGACTGGTGCCTCAGATAAGGTCGCCGGCGAGAATCATGAACGCCGGTTTTGATACTCACGCAGATCGATCAACAAGGCCTCGGCTGTGGAGTACCGCTCGTCGGGCACCTTGGCGAGCAGCCGCAGGACCATGGCGTCGAGCTCTGGCGACGTGGTCGGGATCAGCTCGGAAGGCGGCACTGGGGCCTGTTCGCGATGCATGTTGAGCGTCGCGAGCGGCGTGTCGCCCTTGAACGGGCGCTGGCCGGTGAGGAGCTCGTAGAAGATGACGCCCAACGAGTACAGATCGCTCCGGGCGTCGGCCGACAGCCCGGCTGCCACCTCTGGCGCCACGTAGTCTGGCGTCCCCATGAACGCGCCGGTCACGGTCAGGCCGGAGAAGCGCCTGGCGCTTGCGATGCCGTAGTCCATGACCTTCGCCGACCCGTCCGGCTGCACCATCACGTTGGCGGTCGTCACGTCGCGATGCACGATGCCTTTGCTATGGGCGTAGTCGAGGGCCTCGGCCACCTGGAGCACGATCGCCGTGGCGGTGCGTGCCGGGAGGCCGACCTCGTCCGCCAGCCGACTGCGCAGGGTCTCGCCGGCCACGATCTCCATCGTGAAGTAGGGCACCCGGTCGACCTCGCCCCGGTCGAGAATCCGAATGATGTTGGGGTGATGGAGCGTTCGGCCGATCTCCGCCTCGCGAAGAAACCGCTGGCGGAACTCCGCGTGCTCGAGGAATCGCTCGAGCGGCCGCTTCAGCGCGCACACCTCGCCGTCACGAGTGGCCCGGTACACCTCCGCCATGCCGCCCCGACCGAGCAGATCCAGTAGTTGGTAGCCGCCGAATTCCTCACCGCCGCCGACGGCCCGCTGTGCGGCACGCCTGCCCCAGCCGAAGCGGTCAGACAGCCCTGCTGTGCGCCCAATGCTGGTGCCCCACTCGCGCCCCTTCCGGGTTCCGCCCAGCAGCACCAACGCACCGACGACACCCGCGAGACCGATGAGTACCAACGTCACACCCCATCCCGGACCGCTCGGCGTGCTCGGCGTCAACGCCACCGGCGCCAGCTCTGATACGCCCGGCGCGGCAACTGGGGCCGACACCCGCTCCAGCGTCGTCTCGTAGACCGTCGGATCGCCCGCGACCAGGTCGAGCTCGGTCACGCGGTCGAGGTGATCGGGCCGCGACACCCTGAGCCGGTGCATGCCCACCGGCACGTCGCTCTTCACCAGGCGTCCGGTCTCGGGATCGGTCGAGCCCAGTGGCTCGTCGTCTAGATAGACGGACGATCCTGACGGGTGCGTCACAACCACGAGGCTAGCGACCTGAGCAGCCGGACCAGACACAAGCGTCGGAGGTGCGGGGACGGCCGAGGCAGGCGCGGGAACGGGGGCTGGAGCCGATCGCGCCCGCAGGCTGCGGTCGATCACGAAGGTCGCGTTCGGCGCCAGCGTGACGGCGACCGCATCCTCCTGCCAGCCGTCCTTCCGAAGACTGACCTCGTAGTCGCCCGCGTCGAGCCGGATCGTGAGCGGAGTGACGCCGAGCAGCCGGTTGTTGGCCACGACACTGGCGCCCTCGGGCTCAGTTCGAACCTGCAGCGTCCCGATTCGTGTCGCCGGATCGGGGTCGGGCTCCGGGGTCGACGGGCGCCCGGGCGGCCGCTCGGAAACGGGAGGGGCAGGCGGCTCCCGCGATCGGGCGGCGTCGTTCTCGCCCGCCACCGCCGCGGCGCGCCTGGCGGCCGCCAGTCGAGCCGCCAGGGCCTGGCGCAACTCGGCAGGCGCAATGCCTGCGGTGCCGGACGAGGCGAGCGCCTCGGCAGCCTGCTCAAGATCGCCCATGCGCAGCCGCGCGTCGGCCATCGTCAGGTGCGGGTGATACTCGTCGAGTCGATTCGTGCCGTAGGTGAGGATGTTGGTACCGGGCTCAGGACGCCTGCGGATCGCGCGCTCGAGCAGCGGAATCGCCTGTTCGGCCTGACCATTGGCGATCAGCGTGCGGGCCCGATCGTAGTCATCGAACCACTCCTGCGCTCGCGCCAGCTCCGGAAGGCCCAGGAGCAGCAGCATGGCGACCCCGATCGATAGAGCCACGGCATGCCACAGGCACCGAGCGTCCCCACCGCACGACCGCCGGCTCACGGACTCTCACCGGCCGAGTCGCTGGTCTCGGACTCGTCGTCCGTGACTCCGAGGAGCGACTTGAACCAGCGCTTCACCGGATCATCGGTATCGAAGCGGTAGATCAGTGAGGCCACGACGCGATTCTCGGTCACGCGCTCATTCGGATTACTTCCAGGAGCCGCGGTCGGGTCCGGTAGCCCAAGTGCGCCGTCGCTCTCCCGACGCTCGAACGCGATGTCGAACACGACGCGATTGAAGTTGAGACCGGTACCGAACGTCACGCCCTTGTAGTGGCGGGGATTGTCGGTTCCGCCCTCGGTGATCGGCGATCGGTCTCGGAATAGCCCGGCCCGAACCGGCACGACGGCCTGCGGCAGGACGAGGAGGTATTCGGCGCCGGCGCGCCACTGGGTCGTGTCGGGCGTCGAGGTCACCGTGCGGTTGTCGAGGTCGAAAAAGTTTCGATCGTGGAAGTTCGTCGGCGCCGGATTCGGATCGGCACCGCCGGGGGGGTCGTTCGCGTCGCCATCAGCGCCCGGACCGGCACCAGGGCCACCACCGGCCGGGGCGCCGCCTGTTGCGCCGTTGTCAGCGTCTGGTGTGAGCAACGCACCATCGGGAAGGCCGTCGATGTAGGCCGCGGACCAGCGGGACATGCTGTAGTCAGCGCTGATGGTCAGTCCCTCCACGGGCCGCAGCGCGATACCGAGGCCGGCGGTCCGGGGCCAGTGCAGCTGACTCGTGACGCCGACGTTCTTGGTCGTCGGAGCCGACGTCCCGGCGCCGTCGATCGTGACCTCGCTGTGCGATTCGTCCAGGGCGTAGGTCGCGCTGAACGGAAATCGCACGGCGCCCCCGAAGCTGACGTAGGGGAACCGAAGCAGGAAACCCCCGTTGACGCTGAGACCGCGCAAGCTCTGGTCCTGGAGGAAGCTCGTCTCCGTGCGCGAGACCTCCGTCCTCGGGCCGCCTCCCTGAGGTCGCGGGCCAAGCGTCCGGACGGTGCGTGTCCCCACGGCCGACCATTCACCGATCCAGTAGTTGAGCGACGAGCCGACGGACAGCCGCGGCGTGACCTGATACGCCACGGTGCCGCTGATGCTGTGCAGGGCACCGTCCTGCTGGGGATCGATGTCGATGACTGCATCCCGCCGGCCGGGTTGATTGATGGTCGCCCGGCCTTCGCCGACGAGGTCGACGGCGCGTTGGTATGAGATCTGGAACACGAGGCGACGGCCGTGGACGTCGAAGGGCATCGCCAGGCCGACGAAGTCGACGGCCTGATGAACCCTCGACGTCGGACCCGGGGCCGCAACGTTGAACCCAGGCACGCCGGTGGCCGTGCGGGTCAAGTTGGATCCGAACGCCACCACGGCGAACTCGCTTCGGCGCAGCTGCGCGAGACCGGCCGGATTGAAGGTCGCGGCGGTGCCGTCGTCGGCCACCGCGATGAATGCGCCACCCATGCCGAGGGCTCGTGCGCCAGCTCCCACAGGTGCGAACGCGTTCCGTAGGACGATGCTCTGAATCGCCTGCGCGTTGACCCGGGCAGCCGACATCAGGGTCACCGTGACCACCACCCACCCGATCGTCGCTCGTCTCACGATGTCACCTGTGACGGTGGGAGCCCCCGGTCCTTTCGAGGTCTTCGAAGCCCACGACGGACTTCGCCAACAACCCTCGCATCCTAGTTGATGTTAGTGCGCGCGCCGCCCCTGGTCCACTCGCGGACGACCCCTGGCCATGCTGGCCATGGTAGGCCACGGATCTTTCGAAATCCTTGAGCGCATCGGCGCAGCCGGCCGCACATGACGCGACCCGCGTCTCGATGTACACTGCCGGGTTCGCAACACGGAGAACTCAGATGGTCACGATTCTCGAGCGGTTGCCCGTCGGCGAGCGGGTCGGTATCGCGTTTTCGGGCGGCCTCGACACGAGCGCGGCCCTGCGCTGGATGCGCGACAAGGGGGCCATCCCCTACGCCTACACCGCGGATCTCGGACAGCCCGACGAGCCGAACCTGGACGACATTCCCGCTCGTGCCCGCGAGTACGGCGCCGAACGCGCGCGGGTGATCGACTGCCGTCGCCAGCTGGTCGCCGAAGGGCTCGCGATGCTGCAAGCATGCGCGTTCCACATCTCGACGGCCGGCCGGCCGTACTTTAACACGACGCCGATCGGCCGCGCGGTCACCGGCACGATGCTGGTCGCGGCCATGAAGGATGACGGGGTCAACATCTGGAGCGACGGCAGCACCTACAAGGGCAACGACATCGAGCGGTTCTTCCGCTACGGCCTCCTCGTCAATCCGAACCTCCACATCTACAAGCCGTGGCTCGACCAAGCGTTCATCGACGAGCTGGGCGGACGCGCGGAGATGTCGGAGTACATGAATCAAGCCGGCCTCCCCTACAAGATGAGCGCCGAAAAAGCGTACTCGACCGACGCGAACATCTGGGGCGCGACTCACGAGGCGAAGGACCTGGAGTATCTCGACCGAGGCGTGACCATCGTCGACCCGATCATGGGCGTGCCGTTCTGGCGCCATGACCTGGCGATCGCGCCCGAGGTCGTCACCATCCGATTCGAGGAGGGAGACCCGGTCGCCCTGAACGGCGCGACGTACGCCGACCCGGTGGAGCTCGTCCGCGAGGCGAACGCCATCGGCGGACGTCACGGCCTCGGCATGTCGGACCAGATCGAGAACAGAATCATCGAGGCCAAGAGCCGAGGCATCTACGAGGCGCCCGCCATGGCGCTGCTCTTCATCGCCTACGATCGGCTCGTGACCGGCATCCACAACGAGGACACGATCGAGCAACTCCGCGAGCAGGGGCGCCAACTCGGCCGCCTCCTCTACCAGGGGCGCTGGTTCGATCCGCAGGCCATGATGCTGCGCGAGAGCGCGCAGCGATGGGTCGCTCGTGCCATCACGGGCGAGGTCACGATCGAACTCCGACGAGGCAACGACTACTCGATTCTGGATACGACGAGTCCGAACCTGACCTACCATCCCGAGCGCCTGACGATGGAGAAGGGGAAGTCGTCATTCTCGCCCCGGGATCGCATCGGCCAGCTGAACATGCGATCCCTCGACGTGATCGACACGCGCGACAAGCTGCTGTCCTACGCTCAAATCGGCCTGTCGGTGCCCACGGTGGTCGGCCTCCCCGACTCGGGCAACACGGGCGACAAGTCGACCTCCGATCCCGGATCGAACGAACCGCACTGATCGACCGAGTGAATTGATCCAACACACGACTGGATTCACCGCGACGGATTCCTCCGTCCCTTTCCCGCCTTCGAGGTACTTCGCCATGCGTGCTCAGTTGACGGCTCTCGCACTCACGGGTCTCGTCGTCGGCCTGTCCGGACAGGCCAGTGACAAGCAGTTCGTCCGGCCACCTCAAGGCCAGACCCCCCCGTTCAGCCCGGCAATCCAGGCCGAGGGCGTCATCTACCTCGCGGGTCAACTGCCGACCGACGCGCAGGGCAACCTGGCCGAGGGCGACATCTCCGTCCAGGCGCGGCAGGTGTTCGCGAACATCCGCGGCGTCCTGGAGCAGGCGGGCTCGTCGCTCGAGCAGGCGGTCTCGGTGACGGTCATGCTGGAGAACGCGTCGGACTTCGCCGCGCTGGACCGGGTCTACGCCGAGCAGTTCGCGACCGATCCGCCCGCCCGCACGACCATCATCGGTGACATGGTCCTTCCCGGCGCGCTGCTCGAGATCGCGGTGACGGCCGTGCCCGAGGGAGCCGCGCGGACCGTCATCCTGCCCGAGGGCTGGATGAAGCCGACGAGTCCGTATAGCTACGCCATCAAGTCGGGCGACACGGTGTGGGTCTCGGGGTTGGTGGCGCGCAACGGCCGGACCAACGCCCAGATCGAGGGTGACGTGCCAACCCAGACCCGGGCGATCATGACCAGCCTCGGCGAGATCCTCGAGGCTGCCGACATGTCCTACGACGACGTCGTGCAAGGCCGGGTCGCCCTGCGGGACATGACGCACTTCGGCGTCATGAACGAGGCGTACCGAGCCGCCTGGGAGAACGATCGGCCAGCCCGGGTCAGCTGCCAAGCCGCACCGCCCGGGACCTATGACGTGGAGATCACGTTCGTGGCCATCAAGGGCTCGGACGCACGCGAGGTCATCGTCCCGTTGAGGGCCGACGGCTCGCCGGGGCGCGTGGGCCAGAACTTCAGCCCCGCCATTCGAGTCGGCAACCGCCTCTTCGTCTCCGGCTCCACGGGCGTGACCGACGAGAACCATGGCGACATGGCGGCTCAGACGATCGAGACCCTGGACCGGCTGGGCCGTAGCCTGACCGCTGCCGGATTCGACTTCGGCGATGTCGTCGTCTCGGACGTCTTCATCACCGAGGTGTCTGGATTCGGCGAGATGAATGGTGACTATCGGCCGCGGTTCGACACGGATCCGCCGGTTCGCGCGACCGTCGGGGTCGACCGCCTGGCCAATCCGAACGCGCTCGTCGAGATCATGCTGATGGCCGTGAAGTAGGTGACCTTCGAGACGGCCTGGAGGCGCGAGTCCTGGCGGCCCATTCCGAACTGTCCGGGACGCTTCGCCCGCGCCGAAGGGCCCACTCCCCTGCCGCCGCCGGACCTACTCGGGGAACCACTCACGGTCACCGTCTACCCGCATACGACCGCGCAGCACACGGTGGTGGTGGCGCGATTCGAGGGCGGCGGCCTGATCTCTTACCTGCGCCCGGACGGGCGCTACCTCCACACTCTCAACGACGCCGACGGACTCGCCAGGAAGTTGCTCGATCTGGAGATCGTGACCGACGAGCTGTAGAGCCGCGTCGGATTTCCAGCGACGCACAGACTCATCACTCTTGGCCCTTCGGGCATAATCAGGAGATTGGTGCGTCGTGATTGGTGGATGGTGGGTGCGCCGAACCCTGAGCCCTGGTCCCCGGAGCCCTGAGGAGTCACATGTGAGTCAGTTGATCGAGTGCGTGCCGAATTTCTCGGAGGGTCGCGACCTCTCGGTGATCGCGCGGATCACCGATGCGATCGGGGCGGTCTCGGGCGTGACGCTGTTGGACGTCGACCCGGGCGCCGCGACGAATCGCACGGTGGTCACCTTCGTCGGGGCTCCCGAGTCGGTCATCGAGGCAGCGGTCGAGGCGGGCCGAGCGGCCAAGGAGCTGATCGACATGCGGGCCCACGCGGGCGAGCATCCGCGGTTTGGCGCAATGGATGTGTGTCCGCTCGTCCCGGTCGCCAACATCGCGATGGAGGAGGTCGTCGAGCTCGCGCATCGACTCGGCGGTCGACTCGGGGCCGAGGTCGGAATCTCCGGCTACTTCTATGAGCATGCAGCGCGGATTCCCGCCCGCCGCAACCTGGCGGCGTGCCGCGCGGGCGAGTACGAGCGGCTGCCCGAGAAGCTGGCTGACCCGGACTGGACACCCGACTTCGGGCCCGGCACGTTCGACGCTCGGTACGGCGTCACGGCGGTCGGGGCGCGCGACTTCCTGGTCGCCTACAACGTGAATCTCAACACGACCAGCACGCGCCGCGCGAACGCCGTCGCCTTCGACGTGCGCGAGAAGGGCCGCAAGAAACTGGTCGACGGCGCGCCCGTCCTCGATGCAAGCGGCGGTGAGATCTGGCTGCCCGGGTCGCTCACGCATCTCAAGGCGATCGGCTGGTTCATCGAGGAATACGGCGTCGCGCAGATTTCGATGAACCTGACGAACATCTCGGCGACACCGGTTCATGTGGCGTTCGACGAGTGCTGTGCCAAGGGGGCCGCACGGGGGCTCCGCGTGACCGGCTCGGAGGTCGTCGGCCTCGTGCCGCTCTCGGCAATGCTCGAAGCCGGCAAGTATTTCCTGCGGAAGCAGCAGCGCTCGGTCGGTGTCTCCGACGCCGAACTCATCAAGATCGCCGTGAAGTCGATGGGGCTCGACGAGCTCAAACCGTTCGACGCTACGGCGAAGATCATCGAGTACGCGGTCGCGGCCAAGACGAAGCAGCCACGTCTCATCGACCTATCGCTCGAGGCGTTCGTGCACGAGACCGCCTCGGAGTCTCCGGCTCCGGGCGGCGGCTCGGTGGCCGCGATTGTCGGATCGATGGCCGCGGCACTCGCGACCATGGTGGCCAACCTGAGTTCGCACAAGCGCGGGTGGGACGACCGATGGGAGGAGTTCTCCAACTGGGCCGAGCGGGGCAAGGCGCTGCACGACGCGCTGCTTCAGTTGGTCGACGCCGATACGGACGCCTTCTCCCGTGTTCTCGACGCTCGTCGACTGCCGGCCGGTACGGACGCGGAACGCGCCGCTCGCCAGCACGCGGTCCAGGCGGCCACGCAGGACTCCACCGAGGTCCCGCTGCGAGTCATGGAACGTACGTACGACACCTTCGTCGTGATCCGGGCGATGGCCGAATCGGGACTCCCCGCTAGCGTGTCCGACGCCGGCGTAGCAGCCCTGGCCGCGCACGCGGCCGTCCGGGGCGCCTTCCTGAACGTCCGGATCAACCTGCAGGACGTCGAGGACCGCGAATGGGCGGACGCCACGCGCGCCAAGGGACAGCAACTGCAGCACGCCGCCGCCGCCGCCGAGCAAGAGGTACTCGAGATCGTGGACAAGGCGCTGTGAACCAGGGCTCAGGCTCAAGGCTCAGGTCCTGCTTGGGACTCTGGTCATGAGAGCCATCAGAGCTTTTGAGAGTCATGAGGCGTGACAGCCAAAGAGCCGAAGGCCGAAGGCCGAAAGCCGAAGGTTCCCTGAGCCCAGAGCCCTGAACCGATGCAGTCCCCCACGTCCAGATTGCTCGTTCCGCACGAGCATGGCGCCTACGGGCAGCTCCTGATCCCGCTGACGACCGCGCTGGCCATCGGGTCGGGCACGCCAGTCGCCGTCGGCCTCGCGCTGACGTGCGTCCTCACGTTCGTCGCATACGAACCTCTGCTCGTCATCCTGGGACATCGGGGGGTACGGGCGCAACGCGCGGACGGCCGGCGCGCAAAGCGTCAGCTGGTCTGGATGACGCTCGCCGTCGTGGCCGTGGGTGGCATCTCGACGGTCGGGGCACCCGAGGTGGCGCAACGCGCGCTGGTCGTGCCGCTGGCGCTGGCGATCGCCCACATGGCGCTGATCGCGCGGCACCTCGAGCGCTCCGTCACGGGCGAGGTGGCAGCAGCGATCACGCTGTCGTCGTGCGCGCTGCCCGTTGCGCTGGCCGGCGGAGCGCCGATCCGGTCGGCGCTGACCTGCTGGCTCGTGTTCGCGACCGGCCTGGCGCTCGCGACGCTGGCCGTGCGAGCCGTCATTGCCGGCGTTCGGGGCTCGCCGAGTCCGCAGCTGTCGCGCGGCGCAGCGATGGCCGGCCTCGCGGTGCTCGGCGGCAGCGTAGCGCTCGCCGCACGACTCACCGTCCCACCGGCGGCCGCGATCGCCCTGATACCCGTTTCAGCGATCTCGATCGGCCTGGCGATGCTCACGCCACATCCACGTCATCTGCGGACGATCGGCTGGTCGCTCGTCTCGACGACGGTCTTCAGTGCCCTGGTGTTGATCGTCGGACTGTGAGAGGGACGGTTCAGGCGCCACCCACAGCGAACCCTTGAACCCCTTGAACCCGTGAACCCTGAACCGCCCCTATCTCTTTTCGCCGCCGTTCGCGGTATTCTGGTCGGTGCTATTGCGAAGTTCGTCGTTGGCTGAGGGATCACCGAATCAGAAGGAGCAAAATCACCATGAAGGAACAGCTCGTTGGACAGCTGGAGGCCGCCCTTGAGTACTTCGAGCGAAGCACGCGAAGTCTCTCCGAAGAGGACGCTGATTTCGCGCCCGCCGAGGGCGTCTTCACCACCGCCGCGCAGGTCGCCCACGTGGCCCAGACGATCGACTGGTTCATCGACGGAGCCTTCCGACAGGACGGCTTTCCGATGGACTTCGAGGACATGGAGAAGAAAGTGCGGGCCGTCAAGTCGTTGAGCGACGCCCGGGCGTGGCTGCGGCAGTCCGTCGACAACGCGCGAGCGACGATCGAGAGCCGATCCGATGCGGATTGGGCCCAGCCCCTGCCGCCCGGCCCGGTCATGGGCGGTATGCCGCGCGCGGCGATTTTCGGCGCCATCACGGACCACACCGCACACCACCGCGGTGCTCTGACGGTGTACGCGCGGTTGCGTAACAAGGTTCCGCCGATGCCATACATCGAGATGGGCTGAGGCTGGCATGGCCGCCGTCCGCCTCGGACGGCGGCGGCCGCTCTTCGGGTATGATGGCGGCTATCCAGCGAAGCTCGTCGGTCGGCCACACACATGAACGAACGAGGTGAACCGTGCCCACGCGCCACACGACTCGGAGCCTCGCGCTCCTCGGATTGATCGCCGGCTCGGCTGTCCTGCTACTTCAGCCTGGCCTGCGAGGTCAGGGTGTCCCGCTCTGGACGGCGGACAAGCCCGGCAGCGACAACATCGAGGTGCTCGGCCACATCCCCCTCGGCCCGCGACTCAGCGTGGCCGACATGGATCTCGAGCAGGAGCTATCCCGCCCCTTCGCCTACGTCGCCCGGATGGTCTACGGCGACGCCGGCGACAAGGGCACGGACATCATCGACATCTCAGACCCGTCGCATCCGAAGGTCATCCACCGGTGGCGAATCCCGAACCAGGATCTCCACCTCGGCACTGGGGGCATGGATGTGAAGCACTTCAAGTGGGCCGGCCTGACACGACGACCGTCAAGGAGGTCGCGCAGCTCCGAACGCCGGACACCCCGGGCGGCTTCCACAACATCTTCATCTACAAGCACAGCAACGGTCGCGTGCTGCTGATCACGACAATTCGCGCGCCGTACGCAGCGGTGTACGACCTGGGGCTGGTCGTCGAGGGTAAGGCCGACGAGGCGATGATCGCCAAGATTCCGGTCGCCGACACGGAGGGCGGCCGGCGCGGCTATCACGACTTCTATGCGGGCTACCACGTCGATTCTGGCGAGGATCGGTTCTACGGTGGTGGTACCGGCGGCTATTACGTGTACAACATCACCGACCTGGACGCACCGGAGCTCTTGATCACGCTCACCGGCATCAGTGGGGTCCGGAGCGGCCACACGTTCACCCCCACACCCGACGGCCGCTTCGTCGTCGCCGAGACGGAGTATCAGTACGCGCCGTTGCGGATCTTCGACCTCGAGCCCGGACTGACGGGGGAAGTCGAGAACATCTCGCGGCCGATCTCGGGCTGGACGGCGGACTGGCAGAATCTGACGCACAACCACGAGGTACGCTATCCGTACGTCTTCGTCTCGGGCTACCTCGACGGCCTCCAGGTGTTCAGCCTGATGGATCCGTACAACCCGGTGACGGTGGCGTACCACGATACGTACGTCGGGCCCCCGAACGCGAAGCGGTATCCGATGTTCAACGGCGCCTTCGGAGTCGACGTCCGAAACGCCGACGGGTTGATCGCGGTGAGCGACATGACGACCGGCTTCTGGACGTTCCGGATGGAAGGCTTCCAGGGGTGGAACGGCGAAGACTGGGGCATGCCGAACATCTCCAGTGCGCAGGACTGGGACGGCGGCCCGGAGGGTACGCAATGATCGCTACTCTGACGAGGGTCGGCGCGGCCGTGGGCATCGCGCTGGTCTTGAGCCAGCCGACCCGGTTGCTGGCGACACGCGACAGCCTCGTGCCGAGCCTGGGCGGCGCTCCCTGCTCGATCGCGACGCTGCCGACCCCGAATCTGCCGTACTACGGAATCGAGATGGTGGCGACACGGCGAGTGCCGGGCACCGGCCGGTCACGCGGCATCGGACAGGCATCGTTCGTCCGCTCGCCGTTCGGCGTGTCGGTCACGCAGAACGGCACCTACATCTACGACCTCACATTCTCGTTCGAGGAGCTGAAAACACCCCGGCAGGGGGTCTATACGCTCTGGCTCTCGACGCCGGAGATCGACCGCGTGACACGGCTTGGCGTTCTCGACGGCGACGGCACGGTGTCGGGGCGGGTCGACTGGAACAAGTTCCTGGTCGTGCTGACGCTCGAGCCGACCGATGACCGGTCGGCAGCGATCTGGAGCGGACCGATCGTCTCGCGCGGCATGTCGCGGAGCGGCATGATGCATACGCTGGCCGGCCACGGCCCGTACGAGAACGAACCCTGCGCCAAGTACGGCTTCGGCGACAATCCCGTTCGAGCGATCGGCACACGATGAACGGTTCCATCCGGATCCGCCTCGGCACGCTCGGTGTGCTGCTCGGCGCGCTCGGCATCGGGGCCACGGCCATCACCGACCTGTCGCCAGCCCAGACGGCGCCGAGCGCTCCGCCGCACCAGATGCAGGACATGCCGGCGGAGGAGCAGGGTATGCAGGGCATGGAGGGTATGGACCATGCGATGCCGGCCGACCCGGCGGCTTGGCGCATGCCCCCGATGGATCGGCCGATGCCGATGCTACCTGGGCTGACGGGCGCAACGCCGATCGTCGATCCGTTCCTGCCCGGCACGGATCTCGATCCGATGTCGTTGCCGGAGGCGGTGCCGGCCGCGATCGTCGACATGGCGGACGGCGACACGATGGAGATTCGCGCGTCGCTCGTGCGGCGCACGATCAACGGCAAGATGCTCGTGATGTACGGCTACAACGGCATGTACCCCGGTCCGCTGATCAGGGCCCCGCGCGGATCCACGATTGTCGTTAACTTTCACAACGAGATCCCTGACGAGACGACGGTGCACTGGCACGGAATCCGGCTGGACAACCGGTTCGATGGTGTACCGAACGTGACGCAGGCGCCGGTCGCGTACGGCGAATCGTTCCGCTACGAGATCTTCTTCCGAGACTCCGGGATCTACTGGTACCACCCGCACGTGCGCGAAGAGATTCAGCAGGATCTCGGCCTGTATGGCAACCTGCTCGTCGGCGCGCCCGAGCCGGAGTACTACAGCCCCGTCAACCGCGAGGAGGCGCTGATTCTCGACGACCTCCTGATGGACGATCTCGGGCCGATTCCGTACGGCCAGCAGGCGGCCACACACGCGCTGATGGGTCGGTTCGGCAACGTCATGCTGGTCAACGGAACGACCGACTACTCGCTCGACGTCGCGCTGGGCGATGTCGTCCGGTTCTACCTGACCAACGTGGCGAACACCCGCACGTTCAACGTCGTATTCGGCGGCGCGCGCGTCAAGGTCGTGGGCTCCGACGTCAGCAAGTTCGAACGCGAGGAATGGGTCGACTCGGTCCTGATCGCCCCCGCCGAGCGCTACATCGTCGAGGTGCGGTTCGAGGAACCTGGTGACGTCACGATCACCAACTCCATCCAAGCGGTGGACGATTTCCGCGGAGAGTTCTACCCGCATACCGACCGGCTGGGCACCGTCAGGGTCGGCGCGACCGCGACGGCAACGGACAACGGCCGGGCGTTCGATGCGCTCCGGGTGAATACCGACGTCACGTCGGATATCGATCGCTACCGCCAGCACTTCGGCCGCGCCGTCGACCACCGGCTAGAGCTGACCCTCGACATCGAGAACCTGCCGCTTCCCATCGTGCGAGCCATGGAGTTCGAGGCGGGACTCTACACGCCGCCGATGGAGTGGAACGACGCGATGCCGATGATGAACTGGCTGTCGAGCGCCGAGCAGGTGCACTGGATGCTGCGCGATCCTGACACGGGCCGCGAGAACATGGACATCGACTGGGACTTTCACGTCGGCGACGTCGTCAAGCTCCAGCTGTTCAATGATCCGAATACGATTCACCCGATGAACCATCCGGTGCATATCCACGGGCAGCGCTTCCTCGTGCTCACCATCGACGGCGTGCCGAACGAGAACCTCGTCTGGAAAGACACGGCCATCGTGCCGGTGGGGTCGACGGTCGAGTACCTGGTCGACATGTCGAACCCGGGCGACTGGATGATGCACTGCCACATCGCCGAGCATCTCGAGGCGGGCATGATGCTTGGCTTCGCCGTGCGAGAGCGAGCCCCGGCCGAGTAGATCGCGACGAGCCCTCACGCCGCACGGGCCACGGCGCCTGCCGCGCGATCACGTCAGCAGCGGATCATCGCTCAGCTCCAAGGGCGCCTCAGTACGCCGGGTCGTACATCGAATCCGCGATCCGTGCGCGCAGGTCGGACGTCTGCGGTTGCGCGGCGACGCCCTCACGGTAGGCCTGCTCGGCCACCGCAACCGCCACGGCAAGCGAGACCGACCGGATCGTGGGAAGGCGAGGATACACGGCGCCGGCCGCGAGGTCGTCCTCGCCGACCTGGTCCGCCAGCGCTCGGGCCGCGACGAGGAACATGCCGTCGGTGATCGTGGAGGCCTGGCAAGCGGTCGCACCCAGACCGACTCCGGGGAAAATGTAGACATTGTTGCCCTGAGCGGGGCGCCACATTTCGCCGCTGTCGAGTTCGAGTGGCGGAAACGGGCTGCCGCTGGCGAAGACAACGCGACCGGCGCTCCAGGCGTACGCCTGCGCCGGTGTGCATTCGGCGCGAGACGTCGGGTTGGAGAGCGCGAAGATCACCGGGCGCTCGTTGATCGCGGCCATCGCCCCGATCGCCGCCTCCGTGAAGGTGCCTGGCCGGCCGGTGGCGCCGATGAGGACACTGGGTTCGAAGGCGCGAATTGCATCGAGAAACGACAGGCCCGGCTGATCGTGCGCGTACGGAAGATTGTGCGGGAGGAGGTCCGTGCGGCTTCGAACGACCAGTCCGTGCGCGTCAACGAACCAGAGGCGAGCGCGCGCGTCGGCCTCGGTCAGACCCTCGCTGATGAAGGCCTGCGTCATGAGGTCGGCGATCCCGGTAGCGGCGGAGCCCGCGCCCAGGAACATCACCCGCCGCGACTTGAACGCGTGCCCGGTGATCCGACCGGCACCGTACACCCCGGCAAGCGCGACCGCCGCCGTGCCCTGAATGTCGTCGTTGAAGCACAGGACGCGATCCCGGTAGCGCCTCAGGAGCTCGTATGCATTGGGCGTCAGGAAGTCCTCGAACTGGATGAGCGCTCGCGGAAACGCCTCGTGTACCGCCTCGATGAACTCGTCGATCACCGCATAGTACGGTTCACCCGTGAGACGCTCCCGGATGACGCCCATGTAGAGTGGATCCTCGCGAAGCGATCGGTTGTTCGTACCGACGTCGATCTGGACCGGCAGGCACAGTCGTGGGTCGATGCCAGCGCACGCCGTGTAGAGCGACAGCTTGCCGATGGGAATCCCCATGCCGTTGGCTCCGAGGTCACCCAGGCCGAGAATCCGCTCGCCGTCCGTCACCACGACGATCCGGACGTCCTCCTCCGGCCAATTTCGCAGGTTCTCGCGAATGCGCCCGCGGTCGTTCGGCGTCACATAAAAGCCGCGAGGCTGCCGGAAGATGTGCGCGAATTGCTGGCAGGCTTCTCCCACCGTTGGCGTGTAGACCACCGGAAGGACCTCCTCGATGTGCTCGATCAGCGTGCGGTAGAACAGCCGCTCCGTTCGACCCTGGAGCGCGAGGAGAAAGATGTAACGCTCGAGGTCGGACGTCTTGCGTCGGAGATTCAGGAGCACTCGCTCGGTCTGCACGTCCTGGCTGCAGACCCGCGCGGGCAGCAGGCCGCGAAGGCCGTAGCGATCCCGCTCCGCCTCCGTGAAGGCCGTCGACTTGTTGAGGGCCGCGCTGCGTAGCCGCGCGAATCCCGTCGGCTCGTCCTGGCTGCTCTGCATGGCGGACCCCTCGCGTAATCCGGTTCACTGCTTGGACGCGAATCGAAGCCTGTCGGTCACCGAGAATCGCGCCATCCCGCGGTCTCGGTACGGATGACCGCGTGTTCGGTGCATACTGGAACCTGATGCCCATCGCACTGAACCCGGTGACCCCATGCTGACGTTCGTACGCGACTGGTTCCTCGGACAGGGCCTCGACGCTGGGATGGCCACCTGGGCGGCCAAGTCGGCCGACGTCGTCCTCGTCATCGGGTTGGCCCTGCTCGCAGACCTGATCGCGAAGCGCATCGTCGTCGGAGGCCTCAGCCGCTTGGCGACCCGCACTCCGACGCGCGTGGACGACCTGGTCGTCGAGCGTCGAGTGTTCCACCGCCTCTCGCACCTGGCCCCGGCGCTCGTCGTGTACCTGTTCGCGCCTCAGGTATTCGAGGGGTATGCCGGCTGGGTGGCGGGCGTCAGGCAGCTGTGCCTGATCTACATGGTGCTGGTCGGGATCTCGGTGCTCGACAGCCTCCTGAACACGGTGGTCGACATCGTTCACGCCGTCAGCCTGGCGCGCGATTTACCGCTTCGGAGTGTGGTTCAGATCCTGAAGCTCGTCCTGTACTGCGTGGGCTTCATCGTGCTGATCTCGCTCATCCTCAACCGCTCGCCGTTCCTGATCTTCAGCGGCCTCGGCGCACTGACCGCGATTATGATGCTGGTCTTCAAGGATCCGATTCTCGGCTTCGTCGCCGGCATACAGCTCGCGGCGAACCGGATGGTGGCGCCAGGTGACTGGATCGAGATGCCGAACTATGGCGCCGACGGCGACGTCATGGAGGTCGGGCTCACGACCGTGAAGATCCAGAACTTCGACAAGACGATCACGACGATCCCGACCTATGCGCTGATCAGCGAATCGTTCAAGAACTGGCGGGGCATGTCGGAGTCTGGCGGCCGGCGGATCAAGCGCGCGATCAACATCGACATGGGCTCCGTTCGGTTCTGCGACGCCGACTTGCTCGAGCGGCTCGCGCGAATCCCGCATGTGGCGGGTCATCTGCCAGATCCTCAGGCACCGCCGACAAACGTGGGAGTGTTTCGCGCGTATCTGCACGCCTACCTACGGCATCACCCGAAGATCCACCAGGGCATGACACTGCTGGTGCGAGAGCTCGCTCCGACCGCACACGGCCTGCCGGTCGAGATTTATGCCTTCAGCAACGACCAGGACTGGGGGAACTACGAGTCGATCCAGGCCGACATCTTCGACCACATCCTCGCCATGGTGCCCGAGTTCGACCTGCGCGTGTTTCAAGATCTGTCAGGCGCCGACGTGCAGGGCGCGCTGTCGGCGCGATCGTGACGGCTCAGAGCTCGGGGCTCAGCTCAGGATACGCGTGCCGGCCGATCCCTGATCCCCGGTCCCCGGTCCCCGCCGCTCCTCATCCACTCGAACAGCTCGATGTGGTCGTCGACGACGCGCTGGCGCGCGTCCTCGTTGGGCGTGAGATCCGACTCGCCCCGCTCCGACGTGCCGCCCAGAGCGATGCCGTCGCTCCGAGGGTTCATGTGTATGCCCATACCCGAGCCGCTGCCCTCTTGCCGAACGCCGCCGAACGTTCCGTAGTCGATCTCCGGCTGGGGCGTCAGCAGTGTCAGCTGCCCCTTGACCGGCGTCATCGAGTCATCGTCGAACAGATCGCGTGATCCCAGACCGCTGCAGTTGACGATCAGCGACTCTCCGAGCGACATCAGGTCGCCGCGGGTCTCGAACGTGCGGATGGTGATGCGGCCGCCGAAGAGGAGAAAATCCCGGACCAGCGCGTCCAGGTAGATCGACGGCTCGATCCGCATCCAGGGGCTGCGAGTGGCGTACTGGCCCGGAAAGGGGTGCTCGCCCGGCCCGAGCACTTCCTGTCCCGTTCGCAGGTGCAGCGGCAGCATCGCATCCTCCCCAGGTCCGCCCTCGCTCGGATCGGGTGGAGTGTCGCGCCAGCTGTACTGTGTGATCCAAGACACGCCGTAGCGCTGGCCCGCCATGAGCTGCAACTGCCTGTACGAGATCTCCGCGGCTCGCTGGAACTGCTCGGTCCATGCAGGCGTACGTCGACCACCCGGGCCGAGCAGTCCGGAGGTCGGCGTGAAGCCCGCGAGTGACATGTTGGACGTGGTGTTCGGCGGCACCGACGTGGCGTAGATCGTCACGTCGAAGCCACGTCGCTGGAGCTGGCGCGCGGCGGTGAGACCTACCGCGCCGCACCCGATCACCGCGGCGCGACGGCCCAGATGCTTCAGCGCCATGTCGGCCGCCATCGACCCGGTGCCCCAGGACAGCGACATGCCAGCTCCCCCGTGACCGTAGTTGTGCACCACCGTGCGATCATCCAGCTTCTCGACTCCGAGCCGGAACCCGGAGGGTCGGTGCGGCCGCAGACCGACAGTGGTCCGGATGACGCGATCCCACGAGGCCTGCACCAGCGGCAGAACAAGCGGAGGGCGCATCGGTTGCGCCGCCGGTGCCGTTCGGCTGGCGCAGCCACCGACGCCGAGCCCGAGAAGCGCCATCCCGCCGGTCTTGATTGCCGTCCGTCGGTCCACGTCAGCCTCCTGTTCTCGGGCCCATGATAGTCGAGTCCTCGCCGACGGTCACCGCGCGCCCAGCTCGGCAGGCTGGCGTTCGAGCCCAAGACCGCGTCATGATGTCCGAGCGGCTGGCGCGACGCGAACTGTCGCGGCCCGTGTCCGATGTAGGTATGAACGACGAGTTGCGTGCACTCGGCTGGGACGACGACTTTCAGCGTACCTTCGAGGCGCTCGACGACGACCACGCCGAGCCCGCCCGCGTGATCGAAGTTCAGCGTGGCCTCTACCGGATCGCGGCCGACATTGGCGTGACGCTCGCTGAGTTTGCTGGTCCGCTCCGCCGGGAGCGCGCCGCCCCACCCGTCGTGGGCGACTGGGTCTCCATCGATCGCACGGCGAGCGGCGAGCGTCCCGTGATCCAGCGGGTACTCGACCGCCGCAGCCAGCTGGCTCGAAAAGCGCCAGGCAAGCCGCTCCAGTCACAGATCCTCGCCGCCAATCTCGACTGCGTCTTCCTCGTCACCTCGTGCAACGAAGACCTCAGCCCGCGGCGGATCGAGCGCTACCTCACCATGATCTGGGATGGCGGCGTCAAACCGGTCGTGCTCCTCAACAAAGCCGACCTCGTCGATGATCCGCAGGTCGCCGTGTCCGCGACAGAACCGGCGACGGCGAGCGTGCCCGTGCACGCCGTCAGTGCGCTGGCACCCGGCGGGCTCGATCCCATCCGCTCGTACCTGATCCCCGGGACGACCATCGCTCTGCTCGGCTCCTCGGGCGTCGGCAAGTCCACGATCGTCAACGCGCTCATGGGACATGACGTCCAGACCGTTCGGGCGATCCGCGCCGACGACGCGAAGGGGCGACACACGACCACGAGCCGGCACCTCTTCCGATTGCCGAGCGGGGCGCTGTTGATCGACACGCCCGGACTGCGCGAGGTCGGCCTGTGGCGATCGGAGAGCGGGCTGACCCAGACGTTTCCCGACATCGACGAACTGGCGCGCGCGTGCCGGTTCCACGACTGTGCGCACGGGACGGAACCTGGCTGCGCCGTGCAGGCGGCGATCGGGGCCGGCACGCTGTCCCGCGGGCGGTTCGACAGCTACGAGCAGTTGAGCAAGGAGCTCGAGCACCTCGAGCGCAGGATGGACCCGGAGCAGGACAGCAATCAGAAAAAGCGGTGGAAAGGGATCCATCGGAACGTGCGCGACGCACGCAAGCGAGGCTGGCTGCCGGGTCGCCAATAGGCCATTCTTCAGCAATTTGACGTAAATCTTCGCTCTGCAGTAAAATGACCGACTGGTCGGTCATTCATTATGTGCCCACGTACAGTCGACGTCGCTGCCCGCACCACCACCGTCCTCGAAGCGGCCGCTACGGTCTTCGCCGAGCGCGGCTACAACGCGGCCACCATCGAGGAAATCGCGCAGGTCGCCGGGATCGGCAAGGGCACGACGTACGAGTACTTCAAGAGCAAGCAGGAGCTGTTCCTGGCAGTCATCGAACATGACTGGCAGCGGCTCGTCCAGGAGCATGATGCAGGCCTGCGTGAGCGCGACGGCCGGACGCTGGAGCGACTGACCGACCTGACGACGGCGGTCCTCCGGAGCTATCGGGAGATCCAGCGGCTGCACCCGGCCGCCATGGAGTTCATGGTGGCAGCCGGATCCACGGCATCGTGCGAGCGGCTGATGCGATCGTATCGGCAGGGCCTGGGCGTCTTCCGCGACCGGGCGTTGGCGATCATCGAAGCCGGTGTCGCCCGGGGCGAGCTCGCCTCGGACGTGCACGCGCACGACGTCGCAACCGTGTTGATCAGCGCGCTCGACGGCCTCCTCATGCAGGCCAAGCACGATCCGGCGGTTGATCCGCTCAGCCTGTGGATACCCTTCTTGGGGGTCGTCGTGAGAGGGCTGGAGGCGCCTCATCCGACGGACGGCAGCCTCGAGCCGCCGGATGCACGAACAGAAGTGTCGCCGCATTCGTAAGCATCGTCAGAGCCGCTTCCGTGGTTCCCCGGTGGGGGAACGACATCACTCGGTTAGCAAGTAGCCATGCCAGCAGTGTCAACCAGCCTTTTCCGCACGTGTCTCGCAGTCGCCGTGCTGCTCGGGAGTAGCGCGGCCCGGATCCATGCCCAGACCGCACCTCCGCTGACCTTGACGGAGGCGGTACAGCGAGCGATCGACTTGAATCCAGACGTCCTGCGAGCTCGGGAGCAGATCGAGGAGTTCAAGCTTCAGGTGCGTAACGCCCGAAGCGAGGCGCTGCCAACGGTCGATCTGATCGCCACGCTCCAGCGCACACGCGACCCCGGTCTGCGGAACAGCCAGTTCTTCAGCCGCCTGGGCCCCCTGCCGGCGGAAGCGCTCGACCCGTTCTTCTTCGGGACGTACTTCTATCGCGTCGATGTCGAGCAGCCGGTATACGAGTTCGGTCGCGTGGGGCACGCGCTCGAGGCGGCCCGCAAGGAGTTGGAGGGCGTCGAAGCCGACGTGCGCTCCGTCGAGAACCAGATCGCCCGTGACGTCGCGCTGGCCTACTACGATCTGCTCCTCGCGCGAGAGCGGCGAGTCGTCTACGAGAGCCAGCTACGCACACGCGAGCGTCAACTGCGGTTCGTCACTGATCGCATGGAGCTCGAGGACGCGACGCGGCTCGATCTGCTCACCTCTCAAGTGTCGGTGGCCAACCTGCGACCGAACATCATCGACGCCGACAATACGATCCGGGTGGCCCAGGCCCGCCTGAACGAGACAATGGGCCGGTCGATCTCGACGCCCGTCGAGCCGTTGGCGCCGCTGGTGGTCAGCGACCCGCTGCCGGCGCTGCCGCCCGTGGCCACGCTGATGGCGGTGGCCGCGGATCTGCGACCAGAGCTGCGGCGCTTCGAACTCGACCGCGCCGTGCTGACCGAGGCTCACGCGGTCACGCGGTCCGACACTCTTCCGAAGGTGACGGCCAACGCCACGGTCGGCTTGAACAGCTTCGCGTTCGGGAACCTGACGAAACCGTCGTTCCACAACTGGACGGCTGGCGTGACGGTCCGCTGGACGCTGTTCGACGGCTTCAAGACCTCGTCGGCGATGGCACAGTTCGAGTCGCAACGCCGGCAGAGCCAGTTCCTCGAGGAGGCGTTCCGAGCCGCGCTCGAGCGCGATCTCGAGCGGGTCGTCGGCGATTGGGCCCGCTCACTCGAGACGATCGACGTCACGCGGCTCACGGTCGAGCAGGCACGTGAGGCCGAGCGCGTCGCGGCGGAGTCGTTCCAGTGGGGGGCCGCCACGGTGCTCGACGTGCTGCAGTCGCAGGAGGCGCTCCAGCAGGCGGAGCTCAGCCAGGTGACGGCCAACCACGGCGCCCTCACCGCGCTCGCCGAGCTGAAGGCGCTCGTGGGTCTGCGAGCCGACGCGCCTGACGGACTCTTACACGCCGATCCCGCCGACAGAATCGCCGTCGGAGTCGCGCTGCATCCTTCCACATCTTCGCCATTGGACAAGTGATCATGCGAACCCGAATGTGTCGTCCCGTGTTGCTGTCGCTCCTCGGTCTCCTGGCCGCCACCATATCTCTCGTCGGCTGTGCCGGCGAGGAGCCAGCAGCCCAGGTCGAGGCGAGCGAGCCGGGCGCGGAGCGCGAGGGCGAGCGTCCGCCCGTCAACGTCGTCGTGATCCCTCTCGAGGCCAGGACGTTGACGGAGCGCATCCGCCTGTCCGGCTCCCTGGAGCCGTGGGTCGACGTCCAGGTGTCCACCGAACTGGGAGGCCGTGTCGAGAGCGTCGGATTCGACAAGGGGCACTACGTTCGGAAGGACCAGCTGCTGGCAGAGGTTGGCACGGACCTCTACAAGGCGGCCGTCGAGGAGTCGGAGGCGGCGGTGACGCGCGCGCAGGCGACGTTCGAGAAGGCGGAGCAGCTGTTCGAGCGCCAGGCCGTGCCGCGCCAGGACCTAATCGACGCCACGGGGGATCTCGACGTGCGCAAGGCCCAGCTCTCGCAGAGCCGGCTGCGACTCGGGCGGTCCACGATCACGGCGCCGATCTCGGGTGTGGCGGTTACGCGCGACATCGAGCCCGGTGAGGTGCTGGCGCCCGGTGCGCCCATCACGGTGCTGCAACGCGTCGATCGGCTCAAGGCCGTGATCGGCATTCCGGAAAGCGACATCGCACAGTTCCACGTCGGGGGCTCCGCCATCATCCGGCTCGATGCCTATCCCGATCGCGAATTCGAGGGCCGCATCATGTTCATTGGCCCGGCGACCGTGGGCGCGAGCCGCACGTTCCCGGCAGACATCGCGGTCGCCAATCGTGACGGCTCCCTGAAGCCCGGCATGATCGCGGAAGCCTCGCTCGTCCGACGCGCCTTCGAGAACGCCATCGTGGTGCCGCGGGACGCGGTGCACGAACGAGACTCCGGCATGGTGGCGGTCGTCATGGAGGGGGACCGAGCGCGCGTCCGGGCGGTCACGCTCGGTGCGGGTGAGGGCAACGACGTCATGGTACTCGACGGCCTGTCGGCAGGCGACCTGCTCGTGATCGAAGGTCATCGTGGTCTGGTGAACGACCAGCGGGTTCGCCAGGTGGAGGACGCGCAATGAAGGTTACCGACTACAGTATCCGGCACCGGATCACGATCTACGTGCTGGCGGCACTGATCGTCCTGGCCGGCATCGGCTCGTACACGTCCCTGCCCCGCGAATCGTTTCCCGAAATCGAGATCCCGTTGATTCTGGTGTACACGACGTACCTCGGCGTCAGCCCGGCCGACATGGAGACGCTGGTCACTCGGCCCATCGAGACCGAGCTCAAGGCGATCACCGGGGTCAAGGAGATCCGGTCCACGTCGAGCGACGGGCTCTCGACGATCGAGGTGGAGTTCAATCCCGAGATCAACCTCGACACGGCGCTCCAGAAGGTGCGCGAGAAGGTCGACCTGTCCAAGCGCGAGCTCCCCGTCGACCTGGAGGACGATCCTCGCGTGCAGGACGTCGACTTCTCCCAGGTACCGATCCTCATCGCGAACCTGTCCGGTGACGTCGGGCTGGTGCAGCTCAAGGAGATCGCGGAGGACGTGAAGGACAGTCTCGAGACGATCAACGGCGTGAACCGGGTGCAGGTAATCGGCGGTCGAGAGCGCGAGGTCCACGTGTACGTCGATCCGCGCCGGCTGAGCGCCTACGAACTCAGTCTGTCGGACCTGGTCCAGACCGTGGCCCGTGAAAACCTGACCGTGCCAGGCGGCGAGATCGACGTCGGCCGCCTGAAGTACCTGGTCCGGGTCCCGGCCGAGATCGACTCGCCGAGCGAGATCGAGGAATTCGTCGTCAAGGTGCGAAACGGCGTTCCCGTCTACGTGCGCGACGTCGCCACGGTCATCTACGGATTCGAGGACGAGACGTCCCGGTCCCGGATCGACCGGAAGCCGGCGGTGACGCTGACGATCGAGAAACGGACCGGCGCGAACATCATCCAGGTGGCCGACGCGGTCAAGCTCGAGCTCGATCGGTGGAAGGAGATCGCCCCGGTGGGCGTCACCTTCAGCGTGGTCGCGGATCAGTCGAAGGACATCCGCATCATGGTGTCGGAGCTGGAGAACAACGTCGTGGCGGGTTTAATCCTCGTCGTGGCGGTCCTGATGGCGTTTCTCGGCCTGCGTAACTCGGTGTTCGTCGCCATCGCCATCCCGCTGTCGATGCTCATCAGCTTCGTCGTGATCCAGGCGATGGGCTACACGCTGAACATGATCGTCCTGTTCAGCCTGATCCTGGTGCTCGGGATGCTGGTCGACAACGCGATCGTCGTGGTCGAGAACATCTACCGGCATCGGGAGAGCGGCGAGGACGGTCCGACTGCGGCCTCACGCGGCACGTCCGAGGTGGTGGCCCCCGTGATCTCGTCGACGATCACGACGTGCTGCGCCTTCGGCCCGATGCTGGTGTGGCCCGGCATCATCGGCGACTTCATGTCGTACCTCCCGATCACCCTGATGATCGGATTGACGGCATCACTCGTCGTCGCTCTCGTCTTCAACCCGACGTTCTGCGCCTACCTCATGTCACCTCCATCGAAGGAAGTCATCGAGCGCGAGGGCCACGGGCGCGTACTGCAGGGATATCGTGCGGCGCTGGGCTGGATGCTCGCCGAGCGCGAGGACCACGGGCACATCGGCTGGTTCCTTCGGAACTGGGCGCTGATGGCGCTGTTCGGGATGGCCTTCGCCATCGGGATCGCCTTCGCGCTACTCGCCTTCACGCTTGAAGCCGCGGCCGAGCCATTGCTGCTCGGCTCCACGGTTGCCATGATCGTCGGCGGCGGCGCCTTCGCGGTGCAGGGCGCACTTTGGATCGGGTGGTCCGTTCTCAGACGACCGCTGGGCTGGCGTCCCTTCGTCACGGACCGCCGGTCGGGCGTGCTCTGGATCATGGGGGCGATCCTGATCGCGACGGCCGCGTCGTACGGCATCCTCGGGCGCGGCGTGGAGTTCTTCCCCGAGACGGAACCCAAGCAACTCTGGGTCGACCTCGAGACGCCGAGCGGCACCAATCTCGACACATCCGACGAGATCGTCAGCGAACTGGAAGCCCTCACCGGCGAAACGCCGGACATGAGGACGGCCATCGCCAACGTCGGATCGACCGGCGTGTCAGTCGGCCCGCCGGGACAGGGCGGCACGGTCGGCAACTCGAGCCGCGTCACGATCGACCTGGCCGATCACAAGGACCGTGGCCAGAACTCGCTCGAGACCATGGAATGGGTGCGTCAGCAGGTCAGGCTGACCAGCGGCGGTGAGATCAAGGTCGACAAGCCGCAGGAGGGACCGCCAACAGGCAAGCCGATTTCCATCCGAGTGATCGGAGAAGACTTCGACGAGCTGGGCGATCTCAGCGCGTCGATTCAAGAACGCATCCGTTCGGTCCCTGGCGTCGTCAACCTGGACGACGACTTCGACGAGGGCAAGCCGGAAGTGCGCGTGATCGTCAATCGCGTGCAAGCCGCCATCGCGGGCGTGAACACCCGAGAGATCGCCACGACGGTGCAGGCCGCCATCCGCGGAGCCGAAGCGTCGAAGTTCCGGATCGGCGAGGACGAGTACGACATCCGCGTGCGGCTGGCCCCGACTCACCGGGCCTCACTCGACGAGCTCGGCAACCTCACGGTCCCGGATGAGGATGGTCTCCCGATCCCGATTCGCACGGTCGCCTCGATCGAAACAGGCGTCGGTCCGGCAGCTGTGCGTCGAGTGGACCTCAAGCGAGTCGTGACGATCGAAGGCGACGTGGTGCGAGCGCCCGGACGTACGGAGGACTCGGTGCGCGCCGAGATCGCCACCTATCTGGAGCGCGTGGAGTTTCCGGCCGGCTACCGCTGGGAGTTCTCCGGCTCGAACGAGGAAGAGGAGGACTCACAGGCCTTCCTCCAGCGCGCGTTCGTGTTCGCGGTACTGCTGATCGTCCTGGTGCTGGTGACGCAGTTCAACAGCCTGATCCTGCCCGCCACGGTCATGGTGTCGGTGGTACTGTCGCTGATTGGTGTGCTCTGGGGTCTGATCATCACGGGCACGGCGTTCGGCATCATCATGACCGGCATCGGAGTCATCTCGCTGGCCGGCATCGTCGTCAACAACGCCATCGTCCTCTGCGACTTCATCGTGCAGCTACGGAATCAGGGCCGGACGAAGACTGAGGCAGTGATCGAGGCGGGCCTGCTGCGATTCAGACCCGTCCTGCTGACCGCCGTCACAACGGTGCTCGGGCTGCTGCCCTTGACGCTCGGCTTGAACATCGACTTCTTCGCCTGGACCGTCGAGTACGGTGCGGAATCGTCGCAGTTCTGGGGTTCGATGGGCGTCGCGGTGATCTCGGGCCTCACGGTCGCGACCGTCCTGACACTCGTGATCGTGCCGGTGACCTATCACACGCTCGACGACTTCTCGGGCCTGCTGGAGTCGTTGCCAGACTTGGTCCGCAACCGACGTCTGCACCCGACACCGAGTGCGGAGCCGGCCGTCCAGCCGGCAGGCGCGCTCTCGCACCGCGACGGGATGGATGTCAGCCTCGACGACGCCCGACCGTCCTGAGTGTCGCGCGGATCAGTAGACCGAGGGGATGTACGTCTGGTCGTCGACCGGCGAGCGGACGTAGCCGGTCGGTTTCTGAAGTGGCGGGAGCTTGAGGGCGGCCGGAGTGAGTTCCTGATACGGGCACGGAACCATCCCGAGCAGATGGTGGATGCAATTGAGGCGTGCGCGTCGCTTGTCGTCCGCCTCGACGACGTACCATGGCGCCTGCTTGGTGTCGGTGGTAGCGAACATCTCGTCCTTCGCCTGGGCATAGTCGTACCAGCGCGTCCGTGACTGCAAATCCATATCGCTGAGTTTCCAACGCTTCTTCGGGTTCTTGATCCGGTCCTTGAACCGGCGCGCCTGTTCATCGTCGCTCACCGAGAACCAATACTTGATGAGCACAATGCCTGAGCGGATCAGCAGCCGCTCGAATGCCGGACAGGAGCGGAAGAACTCCTGCACCTCGTCCCCGGTTGCGAACCCCATCACGCGCTCGACACCCGCCCGGTTGTACCAGCTGCGATCGAAAATGACGATCTCGCCGGCCGCAGGAAGATGAGCCGCGTAGCGTTGGAAGTACCACTGGGTCCGCTCGCGCTCGGTCGGCTTGCCCAACGCGACGACCCTGCACACTCGAGGGTTCAGGGGCCCAGTGATTCGCTTGATGACCCCTCCCTTGCCGGCCGCGTCGCGACCTTCGAACACCAGGGCGACCTTCAGGCCCTGGTCGGCCACCCACTCCTGCATCTTGACCAGCTCGACCTGCAGCTTGCCGAGCTGTTTCAGATACGCCTTTTCGCCGAGCTTCTTGCGGGTGGCTTTCGGCCGCGCACTGTCGTCCGTTCGGCTCCTGCCCATCTGCGGCTCCATTTCACGAGAAGCAGTTTCACAACCCCTGACCGAGGTCATTCGCGCCTGTGCGGACGTAGTTGCCTAAGAACCAGGCTCCTGCCGTCTCACCCGATGTTACCGGATGTTGGTGGGTGGTGATTGGTGCCTCGCAAGCCGGTATGATGTTCCATCGTGAATCCGCCGTCACCCTACGCACCCAGCACACTCGCCATCATCGGCTTCGGTCGGTTCGGCCAGTTGCTCGCCCGGACGTTGCGAGCCCACTTCGACGTCCGGGTCCACGACCGTGAGCCGCGGCAGGACCTGGCGGAACAGATCGGCGTCGCGTGGGTCGACCTGCCGAGTGCCTGCTCGGCGGATGTCGTCGTGTTCGCGGTGCCGATCTCCGCACTCGACGGTGTGGTCCGGGCATCAGCATCATGGATCGCGGACCGCCAGACGGTCCTGGACGTCTGCTCCGTGAAGGTGCATCCGAAGAACGTGTTTCAAGAGCACCTCGAGGATCGGGGCGCGAGCCTGATCCTGACCCACCCCCTCTTCGGCCCCGATAGTGCCTCCGGCGGATGGGCCGGCCTCCCAATCGCGCTGCACAACCAGCGGGCATCGACGGCGGTATTCGAGTGGTGGAGTGAATTTTTCAGCAGTCTCGGGCTACGGACCATCGTGGCAACGCCGGAGGAGCACGACCGAGAGGCGGCCTACTCGCAGGGCCTGACACACCTGGTCGGCCGCGTCCTGGACGGCATGCAGCTGGAGGCGGGACCAGTGGCGACCACAGGATTCCGTGCGCTGCTCGAAGTCCGAAAACAGACCTGTAATGACACCTGGGAGCTGTTCCGGGATCTGCAGGCCTACAATCCCTACACGACCGAGATGCGTCGGGATCTGATGGCCCAGCTCGAATCCGTGTCCGCCGTTCTGGATCGCGAGTCGGGTTAGTACCCGGAGGGCGCCAGCTCCAGATCGAGTGCCACGGTGCCACCAGCACCAAGCTCGAACGATCGGGCACTCAGACGGAGACGCTCGAGAAACTCCGGGTCCGACCACGCCCCACCCTCGACGAACGACAGCGCCGCCGCAAGGTAGCGGTCGGGCGGCAGGCCACGAATCGAGAACTGGCCATCGTCACGAGCACGAGTGGCCGCGACGAAGCGCGACGGATAGCCCCATCGCGACGGATCGTCCGAAAACACGACGACCGTGTAGTCGACGATGACGCCATCATCGTCCGACACGGCGCCGGTCACCTGGCTCACCTGACTCGTCAGCACCACCTCGAGCTCGGACGATGGATCGACCCTGGTGAAGTCCACCGGATCGTCCGTCACATCTCGCCCGCCGAGGCGCACCGCGTGCAGGACCCAGCCCTCCGGCAGTCCGGAGGCGCGAATGAGGCGCTCGCCAAACAGTCCAGGAATCTCGAAGCTCCAGTCGTCGTCGACTCGCGCTCGAGTTGGCCCGCCGAGGCTCCCGCCGGAAGCCTGCGCGACCACGGCATCGACCTGCACCGACTTGGCCGAGAACGTCGGAGACAACCCGCCATCGACCGTGATGAATCCGAAGGCGCTCGCGCCCGGCGTCGTGGTCAGGAGGAGGTTGTCAACGTCGGTTCCCATGACGCTGACGACGTAGTCGGCGAACTCGGAGTCGCGGTCGGCCACCCGGCCACGGCCACCGCGACCGGTGCGCACACGGATGCGATACCGGCCGGGCGGCACGCTGGTGATTGCGAAGCTGCCATCCGCCTGCGTCCTGCCACCCGGTGTTCGAACACCCGCCACCGGCACGCCGCCATCCGCGGTGAGGCCGACGAAGGCGCCAGCGAGCGGCTCGCCGAGCGAATTGGTGACGCGGCCGGCGACGCGCGCCACGGCGACGGGCATGAGGCCGAAGCTGACGGCCGCCACCTGTTGACCGACCCCGACCGTCACGCGATTCGCCTCTCCAGCATTTGGCGTGCCCGGGTAGTACGTCGCAGCGTAGCCGGTGCTATCGGTCGTCGCATCTCGAAAGCGGCGGCTCGTCTGGAGGGTCGCCGACACGTAATAGTCGCCGGGCGGCAGGCCGAAGAGTCGATATTCCCCGATGTCGTTCGTCTGGTCGCGCTGGGTCGGCACGAGGCGACGCTCACCCCCGATGAACCGATAGCTCAGCGCCTGGACGAATGCCTCGGCCACCGCCTCACCAAATTCGTCGACGACGGCACCCGTGATGACGCCACCGCGCGACAGACTGAAGTGAACGTTGTCTCGCCCCGTGCCATCGGTGAGCTCGATCGGCGTGCCACGTTCGAGCGGATGGCGCTGGCCGTGCTGGAGCGAGACGTAGCCGCCCTTGCTCGCCGTCACCGTGTAGCTACCACCGGGCAGATCCGGTATCTCGTAACGACCCTCCTCGTCCGTGCTGGCCAGCCTGCCGCCCCGCACTCTCTGGGCGCTGACGCGGACCTGCACACGGCGGAGCGGTCGTCCCGTGTCGGCCGCGACGACCCGCCCCGCGATCCGGCTGGTGCCGACCTCGGACGCCGGGCCGGTGGCGTCACGTGGAGGGAACCCGGACCTCGGTCCCGGCGGCACCTGACCACTGGGTCCCGCGCCGGAAAGCCCGAGGACCATGCCGACTGCCACGACGAACCATCTCGCTCGCATCTATCGCCACCCTTGGAGAGACGGATCACCACCCAGATCCGGTCGAGCGTTGCCCATATAAGCTATGACGACGCACCGGGGCGAGAGTTTCGAAACTGAAGGTCGAAGGTTGGCGACGTGCTACGGCGCTGGATCCATCGAGGCACGAGACACGACATCGATCCACACTCGCGGCCCGGGTACGCCCGGATCGGGCGACGCGGCGTCCGGATCGAAGGTCGCTATCACCTCGACGCGGCTCCCCTGCGGCAGCCGAAACGGCTGATCGAACCAGTATCGTCGCTGCCATTCGGACGGCACGTCGTCGACCCGCAGCATCGGCTCACGCGACCCATCCGGTCGCACAGCCTCGACGCGGACCTCCTTCACGTTCGACCGGATCTCGGGATGCACCGCCAGTACGTCCAGATCCGCCTCGGCGGTCAGATCGAACGTCATCTCCGACGAGTCAGCATCCGGCGCCGCGCCGGGCGCCGGCTCGACCGGTATGCGACGTAGCTCCATCGGCTGTTCGGCGACGCTGAAGTACACGCCGACCGCGCTTCGGTCCTTCGCCTCGAGACCCTCGTACGTCCACGTCTTGCGGTAATGAATCGCCAACTCGAGCACCGCCCCGGCGGGCAACCGGAAGGCCACGCCCTCGTGCGGCACGGGCGGGTGGCCCGGCACCCAGACGGCAAGCGGGAAACGGGCCTCTCCCTGCACGAGCGCAATCGTCGCATCCCGAACGATCGCGGGGTTACCCGGCAGCAGGTCGACCGCCTCGACCCACCGGTCCTCCTCGAACCCCGTCGGCAGCGTCACGACCCGCGTGCCTTCGGACTCGTCGGCTGGCAGGCCGTCATCGCTCTCCATCTCGAGAATCCGGTCGGGAGCGCCGAGCACCCAGTCGTTCACGAGCGTCACAGGCTCTGGCCGATTCGCCGGGCTACCCTCGGGCGTGCCTCCCCAGGCCCAGTCCATGACGAGGTCGATCTCCTTGGCGGTCAGCGATTGCGAGTGCCTGAAGGTGCCAAATGCGTCGTCGGCGTGCCAGGGCGGCATCCGCTGGTTGATGACCTCTTCCTTGATCGACTCGGCCCACGGATACGCGTCGTTGTAGGTTACGAGCGACATCGGTGCGATGCCGCCGTCGACGTGGCAGGCGCTGCAATACGTCCGGAAGATCGGGAAGATGTCCTCGTTGTAGGTGTATTTGGAGGTGACCGGTTTGTGCGCCTCGATGGAGGCAGACACCAGGAGCGCGGCACAGACCGCCGCTGCGATGGCGACGGCCAGCGTCCTCCGCGCGGCGAAACGGCACACACACAGGGCGGCGAGGAGCCGGGTACGAGGCATCGAGCTGGGGGTTGGGCTCGTCACTGGATCTCGTATACGGCCGTGATGTCAACGACCGCCGCTGCGAACGCCCGATAGGCCCCCTCGACCTTCTGGCGGTCGCCCTGGTCGCCGAAGCCGTCAAGCTGCCACGACGCGATCACCAGGCGCTTGACGGCCCGGGAAATCGCTCGCTGCTCATCGGGCGGGAGACCGTCGCCCTTGGTCTCGAGCGCCAGTGCGAGGTCCTTCGCTTCGAGCGCTGGGATGTACAGCTCGTCGAGCGCGCCTTGCCGGATCAGCCGCTGGAGCCGAAGTTTGCGAATGGCCAGCTCGAGCACCACGTCCTCCGCGGCATCTGGAACCTGGCCGACCAGCCCAATCGCGGCCGATTGGGTCGGCATCGACGCGGAGGCGGCGGCGGCCGGCTCGACCGTGAGGTCGCCGAAGGTAAAATCGAAACGCGACTCATCGCCGCCTGGCTCGAACTGGATCTTCACCGTCAGCTCGGCGGGCATGTCCAGCGGCTCGAAGCGCACCTCCATGTACTCGCCTCCGGCGACCGACTGCAGCGGATAGGCCGTCAACTCCTTCGTCGTTCGGGTGGGGCGGTCAAACTCCTCGTCGGTGACGATCCGGGCCCTGAACGGGCTCGCGCTGATCGGTTGCGTGAAATCGTCGTAGACGTGCAGGCGAAACAGACCGGGCTCGGGGTAGCTGCCCTCGAGGTGGTGCCAGTTGTCTGGCGCCATGAAGAAGAGGCCACCGTGCTTCGGGTTGTGGTCGCCGTGCGCGCGCGCCTTCCACGCGACCTCGAGCGTGCGATGCCCGCCGAACGGGCAGGCGCCAGGCTCCGACAGGCTCACGGCCGGATGATCGGGGCACGACCACAACAGCTCGAGCGTGATCGGCTGGAGCGTGCGTCCGTCGATCGGGCAGGAGCCGCCCTCGTGGCGATGGATCACGCCGTGGACCGGACAGGTGTAGGCAAGCTCGATCCGCGTCTCGACCAGGTCCATGGAGCAGATCGGGCAACTCCCCGCCTCGCCGTCGACGACGTCGGGGTGCATCGGGCAGGCGAAGGACATCGGCGGCAGGTCGGCGGTCGGGTGTGCGGCGACTTGGGCGGCCTGACCTGAACCCAGCGCGGGCATCCCGAGCACGCCGAGGAGCACCAGCACGGCCGGGCGCGTATTGGCTGTCACACTCCCCCCCTTTGCTGACCTATCACCCGACCGTGGGACGTGGCCCAGGGCTGCCCTCGGCTGTTCGAACGATCGACCTGTTCAGAGACCACGAGCGTAACCAGTGTGCCGTCACGTCGGCAAGGAAACAAGACGGACCTGAAGGCACGGCCGTCATCCGAGACGGCCGGCAACCTCCAGGAACCGGTCGATGTCGACCGTGGTGTTGAAGAGAGCCGGCGACACGCGCACCATCGTGCCGTTCGCGCGGATCGTGACGTCGATGCCCGCCTCCCTGAATGTCTCGCGGGCCAGAGCCTCCGGCCTCGTGTTCGTGAATGACACGATCGACGAGCGGTTGCCAGGTGGTGTCAAGACGCCGAAACCCTGCGCGACCAAGCCCTCGCGCAACCGAGTCGCGAGACCCACCGTATGCGCCTCGATGCGTCCCACGCCCACACGCTCGAGGTACGAGAGCCCGGCACCGAGCTGGTACAGGGCGCCGAAGCCGAGGGTCGCGAACTCGAACTTTTTCGCCCCGTCGAACATCCGACCCTCGCCCGCCTCCTCGTCGATCTGGAGGAAGCCGTGCCGATCGGGTTGGATCCGATCCAGCAGCGCGCGGCGGACGAAGAACGGCGCGACGCCGTATCCACCCAGGAGCCACTTGTAGGTGCCGGCCGTGAAGAAATCGATCCCGATCTCACCGACGTCGATCGGGAACATGCCCACCGCCTGCACGGCATCGGCGTAGAGGTGCGCGCCGTGCGCGTGCGCCAGCTCCGCGAGCGCGGTCGCGTCGTGTCGGTAGCCGTTCTGATGCGACACCCAGGAGATCGAAATCAGCCGCGTCTTCTCGTCGATCAAGGGCTCGAAGATCGACGGCGGCGCCGACCCATCGGGGAGGCGCCTCGCGGTGCGGACCTCGATGCCGACCGACTCCCGAAGATGCTCGTACAGGACGTAGGTGCTCGAGTAGAGCAGGTCGTCGATCACCACGTTGTCGCCGGCCTTCAGGCCGAGCGCCGGGGCGACGATGTTCTCACCCTCGGTCGTGGCGAACAGAAAGCCCACCTCGTCCGGGTCGGCGCCGATCAGTCGCGCGTACTGCGCTCGCACCTGCGCGCGCTCGCCGAGCATGGCACCGAGCGAGATGGGCCGCGACGCCTTGGCCTCGAGAAACCGATACCCGGCATCGACGACCTGCAGCGGCACGGGCGTGATGTAGGCCGAGTTCAGGTACGTCCCATCCCTGGTGACCGGGAAGTCGTTCCGAACGCCCAGCGGGTCATCGTGATCGACGTCATCGACCTGTGTCGCCCCGCCTGGCGTGGCCCCCGCCGTGACCGCGGCTGCGCCGGTCGTCATCTCCAGAAACCGTCTGCGGCTGATGTGCATGTAGGAAGCGTAGGTGAGCAGGCCCTGGAGGGCAAGTGGTCCGGGGAGCCCGAAGGTCCGGTGTCCCCCCTCCTCCCGCAATTCCCGTGCTACCATCGGGGGCTCGAACAACGAAGGAGGAGAACCTTGATCAGATTGCGAGGAACCATCGCGGCGCTCATCGCCGTCCTGTCGGTCCCGCTCGTGCAGGCTGGCAACCAGCCGACGCGCGGTGCCAACGGGATGGTCGTCTCGGTGAACGGCATCGCCTCGCGCGTCGGAGCCGACGTGTTGCGGGACGGCGGCAACGCCGTGGACGCGGGAGTCGCGGTCGGCTTCGCCCTGGCGGTCGTGCATCCGAGCGCTGGCAACATCGGTGGCGGCGGCTTCATGATGTTCCGGCCACAGAGCGGCGATGCGGTGGCCTACGATTTCCGCGAGCGCGGCCCGGCGAAGGCCAATCCCGACATGTGGCTGGTGGACGGCGAGTATTCGTCGGAGGTACACCATCGCAGCGCCCTGGCCGTCGGCGTGCCGGGCACCGTGGCGGGCATGCACCTGGCCTGGAGCGACCATGGCAGCCTGCCGTGGGAGCGGTTGTTGCAGCCCGCCGTTGCATTGGCCCGCGACGGCTTCCAGCTATCCCATGGCCTGGCGGCAAACATCAACCGCTTCGTGACCCGCGGAGAGCGGACGCCAGCCACCATGGCTGTCTTCACGAAGAGCGGTGAGCCGTATTCGGCCGGCGACGTCTGGAAGCAGCCGGATCTGGCCAAGACGCTGGAGCTGATCGCCGCCAACGGCCCGACAGCCTTCTACGAAGGCGAGGTGGCGCAGGCATTCGCGGCGGAGATGGCTCGCCTCGACGGCATGATCACCGAGGAGGACCTCGCCAGCTATGAGGCGAAGCGGCGCGTCCCCACCAGCGGCACCTACCGCGGCCACACCATCATCTCGATGCCGCCGCCCAGCTCCGGCGGGACGGCGCTGGTCCAGATGCTCAACATCATGGAGGGCCAAGACGTCGCCGGCAACGGATTCGGATCGGCCGCGAACTTGCACCTCATGGCGGAATCGATGCGGCGCGCGTACGCCGACCGGGCACGGTACCTCGGCGACCCCGACTTCAACCCGGACATGCCGATCGATCGGCTGACGTCGAAGGACTACGCCGCCGAACTCGCGAAGACGATCCAGGCCAAGCAGGCGTCCGTGTCGTCGCCCGATAGCTTCGAGTGGCCCTCCGAGAGCCAGGAGACCACTCACTACTCGGTCGTGGACAAGGACCGAAATGCGGTCTCCGTCACCTACACGCTCGAGGGTGGCTTCGGTGTCGGCATCGTCGTGCCGGGCTACGGATTCTTGCTGAACAACGAGCTGGGCGACTTCAACGCCGGCCCGGGGATCACGAACGACCGAGGACTCATCGGGACCGAACCCAACCTGGCCGCAGCAGGCAAGCGGCCGCTGTCCAGCATGACGCCGACGATCGTCGAGAAAGACGGTCAGCTGGTGATGGTCACCGGCAGCCCGGGAGGTCGAACGATCATCAACACGGTGATGCAGACGATCGTCAACGTCGTGGACCACGGCATGAACGCGCAGGAAGCCGTCGACTCCGGCCGGATCCACCACCAGTGGCTCCCGGATCGGATTTCCTATGAGAAGCAGGGCTTCTCGCCGGACACGCTGGCCCTCCTCGAGCAGTGGGGCCACACGCTGAGTGAACGTTCCGGACAAGGGACCGCCGAGGTCATCGTCAACAACGTCGAGGACCAGGTTCTCGAGGGCGGCAACGACTACCGCGCAGCGGACGGCGCGGCGGTGGGCATCAACTAGGAGAAAGGCAGTTCAGGGTTCAACAGGTTCAACGGTTCACGGATGCTGCGCCAACGAAGACCACGGCGCCGCCGGGAACCCTTGAACCGTGGCACCGTTGAACCCTCGAACTGTACGTCCCCCACATGCCCCAGACGCTTCTTCGCAAGGTGTGGGATGCCCACACGGTCCGGCGGCTACCAACCGGCCAGACGCAGCTGTTCGTCGGTCTGCACCTGATCCACGAGGTCACGACGCCGCAGGCCTTCGACGAGCTCCGCCAGAACGGCTGGAAGGTCCAATTTCCCGACCGAACGTTCGGAACGGCGGATCACATCGTACCCACGCGCGATCTCCAGCGCCCGTTCGTCGACGGGATGGCCGAGGAGATGATGTCGGCGCTCGAGCGCAACTGCCGAGACTTCGGTGTGCGCCTGGCCGGGCTCGGACACGAGCACCAGGGCATCGTGCACGTGATCGGCCCGGAGCTGGGGCTGACACAACCGGGACTGACGATCGCCTGCGGTGACAGCCACACCTCGACGCACGGCGCGTTCGGCGCGGTGGCGTTCGGCATCGGGACCTCCCAGGTGCGCGACGTGCTGGCCTCGCAGTGTCTCGCCATCGAACCACTCAAGGTGCGTCGAATCACGGTCTCGGGCGAGCTCGGCCCAGGCGTCTTCGCGAAGGACGTGATTCTCGAGATCATCCGCCGACTCGGCGTGCAAGGCGGCGCCGGCTACGCCTACGAGTACGGCGGCGACACGGTGGATCGCATGACGATGGACGAACGGATGACCATCTGCAACATGTCGATCGAGGGCGGCGCCCGTGTGGGCTACGTCAATCCGGACGAGACCACCTTCCGGTATCTGGAGGGTCGGCAATTCGCGCCATCCGGCGACGCGTTCGATCGGGCCAAGACCTGGTGGCGTTCGATGGCTTCCGATCCCGATGCCTCCTACGATGACGAGGTCACGATCGATGCTTCCGGGATCGAGCCCACGGTGACGTGGGGATTGAACCCCGGCCAGTCACTCGGCGTGACGGGTCGGCTGCCCAGCCCGGATGGCTTCACCGTCGAAGAACAACCAGCCATCGTCGAGGCCCTCGAGTTCATGGGATTCACGGCCGGTGAGCCGATCGTGGGGACGCCGATCGACGTGGCATTCGTCGGATCGTGCACCAATAGTCGTCTGTCGGACCTCCGGGAGGCCGCCCGGATCGTGGAAGGACAACGGGTCGCACCGCGGGTCACGGCTCTGGTCGTCCCAGGGTCGCACGCCGTCCGCCTGGCCGCCGAGCGCGAGGGACTCGACCAAGTCTTCCGGGATGCGGGATTCGAGTGGCGCGCCGCCGGTTGCTCGATGTGCCTGGGCATGAACCCGGACAAGCTCCAGGGGCGACAGCTCTGCGCGTCGTCGTCGAATCGCAATTTCAAGGGTCGTCAGGGGAGCCCGACCGGCCGAACGCTCCTCATGAGCCCCGCGATGGTCGCGGCCGCCGCGCTCGCCGGCGAAGTGGTCGACGTCCGGCAGGTGTCGACCACCACGGCGTGACGGACGGTGTCGGACGATGGACGCGAAGCCCCCACGAACGTTTGAACCCTTGAACATTTGAACCCTTGAACCGTCCTCATGCCCACTCACTCCGACTTCGCCATCGACCGTATCGCGGGGACGGCCGTGCCGCTGCGCGGTCATGACATCGATACCGACCGCATCATGCCTGCTCGATTCCTGCGGGCGGTGCATTTCGAGGGACTCGAGGAACATGTCTTCGAGGACGACCGTCTCGCGCTCGAGCAGCAGGGCCAGGTTCACCCGTTCTCCAATCCCGCGTACGCCGGCGCGTGCGTTCTGCTGGTCAACGACCACTTCGGATCCGGCTCGTCGCGGGAGCACGCCCCTCAGGGCCTGCGGCGCTGGGGCATCCAGGCCATCGTTGGGGCGTCGTTCTCGGAGATCTTCTTCGGGAACTCCGTGAAGCTCGGCATCGCCTGTCTGACGGCAGCGTCCGACGACGTCGAACACTTGATGTCGACGGTCGAGGCGGCACCGGGGTCGAGGCTCGAGGTCAGCGTGCGTGACCTGAGCGTTGCAATCGGCGACCGCCGTGTCACGGTGTCGATGCCGGCGGTGGCGCAGGGCGTGCTGCTGGCCGGGACCTGGGACGCAACGTCCCTGCTCCTCGCCGATTTCCACGAGGTCGAGGCCGTCGCCGCTCGGCTGCCCTACGTGGGGGCATTCGTCGACACGGCCCCGCGATAGCGCACCGCGCGGTCGCCTCGTCGCGCACACGACGACGTCCCGCGGGGCTCACGACGCGCTCGGTGCGCCCCACTCGGCTTCCGCCACACCCAGACGGGCGAGCTCGAGAAACGCCGCTGCGGCTTGCGAGAGGTCGGCGCCGCGCCGGTAGACGAGCCGAAGCTCGCGCGGTAGCCGCATCTGAGGCACGCGCACGGCGGCCAATTGTCCCAGAGCGAGCTCGGCGAGTGCGCAGCGACGCGGCAGCAACGCCACTCCCAAGCCCATCTCGACGGCTCGCTTGATCGCGTCGAGGCTCGGCAGCGCCACCTGGATGTTGATCGGCGAGTGACGCCGCTCCGAGTATCGCAACACCTCCTCGCGCGCCGGCGACGGATCGTTGTGAGCGATCACCTTCTCCCGCCCGAATTCGGCCATCGTCACTTTGTCGCGGCCGGCGAGGGGATGATCCGGACGGGTCAGCATGACCAGTTCGTCCGACCCGATCTGCACCGATTCGAGGCCTTTGTCGGTCGGCTGGAATGAGACGACACCGAAATCCAGACTTCTCTGGAATACCTCGAGGCCGATCTGTCGCGCGTGCACCCTCCGGACATCGACCTGAATGGCCGGGTGGGCGTCACGGAACGCCGCGACCAGCGGTAGGAGCGCGTGCACACCGGCCTCGTTCGCGCCCAGGAGCACGCGACCGCGCCGCAGATCGCGAAGCTCGCGAACCGCCGACTGCGCCTCCTCGGACAGACGCTGCAAGCGCTGGGCGTAACCGAGCAGCACCTCGCCCGCGTCGGTCAGCATCCCGTCCTTCGAGGATCGATCGAACAGGCGCTCGCCCAATTCGTCCTCGAGGCGGCGGATTGCCTGGCTGACAGCCGGCTGGGTGCGGTGCAGCTTGACGGCGGCCCGAGAGAAACTGCGCTCGGCGGCCACCGTGAGAAATACTCGAAGTTCTGACAGTTCCATTGTTGAACCTCTGGCCTCTGAGTCTAGCTTATAAAATTATCTTATGAATTTCTAATTATTATAGATTTGACTATCGACTCGGATGCCGCGTACAAACAGAGAGGATCAGGAGGCGACATGGCCAACATGGGCAACGTGGCTGACAACCGGGTCACGATCTTCGACACCACCCTGCGGGACGGCGAGCAGGCCCCGGGCTTCTCGATGCGGATCGACGAGAAGCTCAAGCTGGCGCGGCAGCTCGACACGCTGGGCGTCGACATCATCGAGGCCGGATTCCCGATCGCCTCGGTGGACGATGCCGAGTCGGTCCGGACGATCGCAACCAACGTACGACGACCGATCATCGCGGGGCTCGCGCGGTGCGCACGTGGCGACATCGAGTGTGCGGCGAAGGCCCTCGAACCGGCGGAGCGATTTCGAATCCACACGTTTCTCGCGACGTCCGACCTGCACCTGGAGCGCAAGCTGCGCATGAGTCGAGAGCGGTGCCTGGAGGCGACCGTCGACGCCGTCACGCTCGCCCGAACGTTCACTGACGATGTGCAATTCTCGGCCGAGGATGCGACGCGCAGCGACATGGACTTCCTGTGTCGAGTGATCGAGTCGGCAATCACCGCCGGCTGCACGACGGTCAACCTCCCGGACACGGTGGGCTACGCGACGCCTGAGGAGATCGCCGAGTTCTTTGCCACGGTGCTGGGTCGCGTGCCGAACGCCGACAAGGCGGTCTTCAGCACCCATTGTCACGACGACCTCGGGCTCGCGGTGGCGAACAGCCTGATGGCCATTCGGTCCGGTGTGCGTCAAGTCGAGTGCACGGTCAACGGGATCGGCGAGCGAGCGGGCAACGCCTCCCTCGAGGAGATCGTGATGACGATGCGAGTGCGCCACGATCGGCTGCCGTACGTCACAGCGATCCAGACCGAACAGATCTATCCATCGAGCCAGCTTCTGAGTGCCCTCACGGGCGAAAACGTCCAGGCCAACAAGGCGATCGTTGGACGCAACGCCTTCGCGCACGAGGCCGGCATCCACCAGGACGGCATGCTGAAGGACCGCAAGACCTACGAGATCATGCGGCCCGAGGAGGTCGGGGTCACCCAGACCACGCTCGTGCTCGGCAAGCACTCGGGGCGCCATGCACTCCAGCAGCGCCTCGAGAATCTCGGCATCACGTTCGAGCGGCAGCAACTGGACGAGGCGTATCGCCTGATGACCACACTCGCCGACAGGCAGAAGACCGTCGACGACACCGACCTCCGCAGCATTGCGGCTCAGGTCAAGGGACACGCCGGCGACCACGACCAGGACGATTCCCACCAAGTAGAGGTCGGTTACGGCCACGGGGTGTGAGGGGCTCACTCAGGGCTCAGGGCGCAGGACTCGGGCTGCCTAGAGTTCCGCGCGTCGGTCGCCTGAGCTGAAGCTCGACGCCCCACTCGCCCCACTCGCCTCACTCGCCCCACTCGCCCCACCTCGCCCCCCTCGCCCCACCTCGCCCCCCTCGCCCCGCGTGCCGACCTCGCCCTATACTGTTCCCCCATGAAAGCTACCCTTGCGCTGCTTCCGGGTGACGGTGTCGGTCCAGAAGTGATCGATGCCGCCATGAAGGTCCTCCAGGCGGTCGCCGGGCGGTTCGGCCACACGTTCGAGACGTCGAGCTGGCCCATCGGCGGGGCGGCCCTTGCCGCCGGCAAGGCAGCCCTTCCGCCCGAGACGCTCGAGGCCGCCTCGAGTGTCGATGCGATCCTGCTGGGTGCTGTGGGGGACACGCGCTTCAACGATCTGCCGCGCGCCGAGCGCCCTGAGGCGGCGCTGCTCACCCTGCGTCAGACCCTCGGCCTATTCGCCAACCTCCGTCCGGCACGCATCTGGCCGGAGTTGATCGACAGCAGCCCGCTCAAGGCCGACATCGTCGCGGGCACCGACATCTTCATCGTCCGAGAGCTGACCGGGGGTCTGTACTTCGGCGAGCCGCGAGGCCACGCGCCGGATGGCGCCTCGGCCTTCAACACGATGCGCTACTCGATCGCGGAGGTCGAACGGGTCGCAGAAGTCGCGTTCGAAGCCGCCCTGAAACGTGGCCGCCGCGTCACTTCCGTCGACAAGGCCAACGTGCTCGAGACGTCCGAGCTGTGGCGTCGCGAAGTGACACGCGTCGCCCTGCGCTATCCCGACGTCGAGCTGGATCATATGTACGTGGACGCGGCGGCGATGTCGATCGCTCTCGAGCCAGGCCGCTTCGACGTGGTCGTCACCGAGAATCTCTTCGGCGACATCCTGTCAGATGAAGCCGGCGCGATCGTCGGATCGCTCGGCCTGCTGCCGTCGGCTAGCCTCGGAACCGGCGCCGGGCTCTTCGAGCCGGTGCACGGAACCGCGCCGACGATCGCTGGAAAGGACCTCGCCAACCCGATCGGAGCCATCGGCTCCACGGCCATGCTGCTCCGCCACGGCCTACATGCCGCTGAAGAGGCCGATGCCATCGAGGCGGCCGTCGCGGCCGCGCTGGCCGACGGTTGCCGAACGATCGATCTCGTCAAGTCGGGTACGGCGTCGATCGGATGTTCGGAGATGGCGAAAGCAATCGCGGAGCGAGTGGCGGCGTAGACCGGCTCTGGGCTCAGGCTACGCGGCTCTCGGGCTCTCGGCTCCGGTCAGCACGAAAGCCAACACACCAGCTGCACCTACCCCTCCCCCGCTCAAGTTCGAGCCGGCCCCGGACGATTATCACGGTGAAATCCTGGAGCCGAGCCTCGGTACGGAGGCTCCCTGAACTATCTTGACCCGAAGGATCACCATGGCCACTCAGACCCACCCGCTTCCCACCGCCTGGAGAACACCACACGCCGTCGTCACCCCAGAGCACGAGGGTCGGCCTCGTTTCAACCGCTGGCACGACACGTGGCGGGATTTGGCGAAGCGCCGGTGTCTCCGGAGCGTCTTCGGGCGCGATCGGTTGAGCGGGACGCTCGTACTCGACGTGGGCAGCAACACGGAGTGCTTCCTCGACTGGTACCAGGGGCGGGGCGCGAAGGTCGAGGGACTGGACGAGTCAGCTGCATCAGTGAGCCGACTTACCGATCGATTCCCGGACGCGCGATTCACGCGCCGTTCCATCGGGGCGATGGCCTTTGCGCCGCTGGGCACGTTCCACATCGTCAACGCCTGGGACGCCCTGCGTCAGATTACCGACGATGCGGTGTTCGAGAGAGCCCTCACGAACATCGCGAGCTGCTGCGACGAAGGGTCGCTGTTACTCGTATCCGACTGCCTCGGCGCCACGGACGACCGGCTTGCGGAGGACGGGACGAAGTGCCGATCGCTCGTGACCTACGACCGGATCCTCTCGACACTCGGCTTCGAATCGGTACGGACCGTACCGTTGCACGATCGCCTGAACAGGTGGCGTCCGGGATGGAAGGCCTGGAACAACCGCGCCGCGCCGATCATGTTCGCCCTGGACCAATTCACCAGTAGACTCTCGCCCGACAATCTCTCGGTGGGGGTGTGGCGGTACGCCATCTCGAAGGAGGCTACGATCGAGCCCGGCGAGATGTGGCTCCTGGCGAGCTAGTTGGGCGTTGGGCTCTTGGCTCTCGGATTTGGGCGCTCGCCTTTGGGCTCCTTTGACCGAATCGGGGCCACTCGGACAATCCCCAATCCGGTCGGAATACGGTACACTCATACGTTGCGGTCCTACCCCGATGGTGAGTGTAGCTCAAGGGTAGAGCGCCGGACTGTGGCTCCGGATGTTGGGGGTTCGAATCCCCTCACTCACCCCAGATTCTCTCTTCCCTACGTTTCACGCGTTGCTATGGATTCGCCGTAGGCGGAGCGTTGGTCCCAGTCGCCGATCGAGTGGAGGAGGACGATGACCGGTCCGATTGTCGTGCACTGCATTCCGCAGGAACGCTGGTACCTGAAGCGAATCGCGTGTGCGTGCGGGAGTCACGCGTGGACGGTGCGAGAACAACGCCTGCTCGACGGGCCCGTTGACGAGCTGTGTGCCGTCTGTGATGCGTGTGGCTTTCAGCTGGATGTTGCGTTCGATATCTCGTCGTTCTTCGAGGGCGACCAACGGGAGCACGACGCGCTGGCATCGGCGGTCCAGGGGCTGGACGAAGAGGCCCAGCGACAGATGCTGCGGAAATTCGACCCGCCGATGACCCGCGCCCTGGCCTACATCCAGCAACTCGCCGCCGAAGGGGACACCCTTGCCTTGGAGTTCCTCGACGACGCGATCCGGAAGGCCCGAGCTGGGGCGCGGCCCTGATTACATCCGCTGCCGCGTGCCTGAATGGTGCGACAGGTCGGGTCGCCCGATCGATCTGGCCCTCGTCATCGCCGGCGTCATCGCCGGGCTAGTAGGCGATGGCGTAGCAGTCGCGTCGAGCATCGGCCGCCGCCAGGCGATTGCCCGTGGCCGGATCGATCATCACAGCCGTGGCGCAGCCGGACACGCCGAGTGGCCGCGCCTCGATGATCTCGTGACCACGCCTGCGGAGCTCCTCGAAGACATCCTCGGAGACGGTCGTTTCCAGATCCATTCGATTGAAGCCGGCAGTGTGGGGCCAGAACGAGCCATGGAGATGTCGAGTCCTGAAACGTGGCCACTCGAACGCGGTGTGCAGATTCGGGTACCAGTCGGACCAGAACTCCACGATGTTGAGGAACCCCTGAAGGATGGTCTGATCCTGGTTGTCACCGCCGGGCGTCCCGATGGCGAGAAACGGCTCGTCGCCGCGCATCACGATGCTCGGCGTCAAAGTGTAGCGCGGCCGCGAGCGAGGCCGCAGCTGCGCCGCCTTCCCGTCATCCAGCCAGAACTGCTCGCCGCGCACGCTCATGCCGATGCCCGTCGACCCCAGGATGACGGCGCCACCGATCCAGCCACCGCTTGGCGTGGTGTCGAAGATGTTGCCGTCCTTGTCGATGATGGCCATATGGCTCGTGTCCTTCAGGCCGCCTGCGGCCGGCACGAACGCGCGGTCGGTCCCGCTCTCGGTATCGCTCGCGTCTTCGATGTCGGCGCGCCAGTAGGGCCATTCGTCGACTTGAGAATCGTGCGCCAACGGGTCGCCGGCCTTGAAGGAGACGGAGGCCTTGGCGGGATCGATCAGCTTGGCCCGCTCCCGCGCGTAGGCCTTGGAGAGTAGGCCCTCGGCCGGAACATCCACGAATTCCGGGTCAGCGTAGTAAGTATCGCGGTCGGCGTAGCCGAGCTTCATCGCCTCGATGATGGTGTGGACGTAGTCGGCGCTGTTGTGCCCCATGCCGACGAGGTCGTAGCCCTCCAGAATGTTCAGCACCTGCAGGAGCACTGGCCCCTGGCTGTTGAAGCCCTGCTTGTACACGGTGTAGTCGCGGTAGGTCGTCGAGGCAGGCTCCTCGACCCGAGCGTAGAACTCCGAGAAGTCGCTGTATTCGAACGGCGTGCCGTGTTTCTCGAGGAAGGCGACCATCTCGCGGGCGATGTCTCCCTTGTAGAAGCGGTCACGTGCGGCCACGATGGCGGCTTCACGGCCACGGTCCAGGTTCGACCGTTCTGCCTCGACCATCTTCTTCAACGTCGCGGCCAGCGTCGGGAGTGCGATCGTCTCACCCGCCTTGTACATCGAACCGTCGGGTTTGAGCCAGTACCGTTGGTTGTCCGGCCAATCTTCGAAGAATTCCAGGTTGCGCTCGATCGAACGGGCGGTCATGGGTCGCAGCGGAAATCCGCCCTCGGCGTAAGCGATCGCCCGGGCTGACACCTGCTCGAAGGACATCGTGCCCCAGCGTTCCAGCACCGTCAGGGCCGCGTGCAGTGCGCCCGGCACGACGGCCGGGTCCAGGCCTTCGCCCGCCAGGTCTCGATTCCGCGAGCGGTACCACTCGATCGTTGCCCGTTTCGCGGCCCAGCCCTGTCCGACGATGGAGGTGACCTTCCCCTCGGCCACGGGGTAGACCAGCACCAGCGCCTCTCCCCCCAGGGCGTACAGATCCTGCTCGACGACGCCGCCGACCAGCAGCGAGGCGACACCGGAGTCGAACGCGTTCCCCCCCTGCAGCAGGATCTCGAACGCCGCGGCGGTCGTCAGAGGATGTCCGGCCGATACGCCAGCCGAGCGGCCGCTGACCGGCGGTCGCTGCGCGTGCACGATCGATGTGCCGCTCCAGACCGTCAGGCAGCCGAGCACCAGGGCCCCGAGGCCGACGGCCCATCGGACAGCCCCGCGGCGCGTGCGTTCGGTTGTTTCCATCGAGACACCCTCATTTCTCCATACGTTTCAGCAACCCGCCGTCCGACTAGGGCTCCGGTCTACCAGGCACGTCGGGCGTTGTCAAGGCCGTCCCAGATGTCTTGAAGGTCGTAGGGCACTGTTCTGTAGGGTCAGCGGCCACGACAGTCCCACCGTGGCCTCGATTGTCAGGAATCCGGCCGTCGCGCGAGACTCGGGCTTGCCACGCCGGGGGGCCTTTCGGTATAGTTGATGCTGGTTGGGCTCATGTAGATCTGCTGCACGTTGTCCTGCTTTGCCCACGTCGCGAGCCGACGAGCTTCCAGTCTCGATTCCCTCACAGCGCGCGCAAGCACCGGCCCACATCAAGTAGTAGTTCATGCACACCCGTGTCACCCGTAACACCCGTTAACAGTTGGAGTACGCAGATGCCAGTAACAGGAACCGTGAAGTGGTTTAACGACAGCAAGGGCTTTGGTTTTCTTACCCGTGACGACGGCGAGAAAGATGTCTTCGTGCATCACTCGGCCATCCGGGGAGAAGGCTTCAAGAGCCTATCCGAAGGTCAGAGGGTCGAGTTCGACGTCGTGCAGGGCCAGAAGGGCCCGGCCGCCGAGAACGTCGTGACCACGGCCTGACGGCGCCGTCAGACGCCACACACGCGCCTCGCCCGCCAGACGGCCGCAGACCCATCGCAGCGCTGGCGGTGCATCGCTTCGAGCCGGCTCCGGATCAACCGGGCCGGCTCGTTTTTCGTTTCCGGCGTCCTCAGGACGCAAGACCCGACGAACGGGCTCCTGCCGGTGGTCGTCAGGCACGTTCGCGCATCAACATCACCGGCCTCCTTGTGAACGCCGCGCAAATCTGGTTCAATCTTCTGAGGTTTCGCGACACTCGGTTCCACGGTCGACTCTCGGAGAACCCAAACATGACACGCAGGTTGATCGGCTTCACGCTCACACTCTCGTTCCTGCTCGCCTCGGCTGGAGCCGCGGTCGCCAACGTCAAGACCGAGCAAAAGAGCCAGGTGAAGTTCGAGGGCATGCTCGGACGCATGATGGGCATGTTCGGCGGCGACGCGGCGAAGGACGGCATCGTCACCACGACGATCGTCGTGGCCGATCGCATGCTCACCCGGACCGACGACCGGAAGTGGAAGATCGTGGACCTGGCTGAAGGCCGGATGTACGATGTGGACGTGCGAGATCGCACCTACGAGATCACCACGTTCGAGGAGCTGCGTGCGCAAATGGAGGCGCTGCGTGAGCGGGCACGACAGCAGACGCCGCCCGATGCTCCAGTGCGGCAGGACGCCCCGGACGGACAACCGGCCAAGGAATTCGAGATCGACCTCGACGTGCGCCGCACCGAAGAGCGCCGCACGATCAACAACTACGATACGGCCCAGGTCATCACCACGATCACGGTTCGCGAGAAGGGTCGCACGCTCAAAGAGGCGGGGGGCATCGTCATGACGGTCGTTGCCTGGGTGGTGGATGCATTGCCAGGCATGCAGGAGGTCCTCGACTTCCAGCGGCGCTATGCGGAGGCGCTCGGCGAGATTCTCGGGTTCGACTCGTCCGGCGAGCAGATGGCGTCGGCCCTCGCGATGTTCCCCGGTCTCGCCGAAGCCATGAAACGGTTTCAGGAGGAGGGGGTGAAGATGGCCGGCACCGCCATCCTGTCCGAAACGACCTTCGAGAACGTCCGCGGACAGGCGCAGCTGTCACAGGCAGAGCCGCCCGAGGAGGAGGAGCCGAGGCGCCGAGGCGGCTTCGGTGGCCTAGGCGGACTTGGCTCGCGCATCGGCCGTGCCATGGGCGGTGGCGGCGACAATGCCTCGGCCGAGCCGAGGTCCACGATCTTCACGGCGATTGCCGAGCTGCTCGGCATCGACCCGAACGTGGCCGCCGACTCGGTCATGATTCCCGACGGGTTCACGGAGAAATAAGCAGGGCGGTTCGAGGTTCGGGGTTCAAAGGGTTCGGTGGCCGTGGACCTGTACGCCGTCCGGGCTGACGCTCGACCCCTCCAGACGGGCCCTACCCGTCCCACTGCCGTCGCATGACGTGCGACGGCCCGATCTGGCCAATGGTCGTCGTACCCGCCTGGCGCATGACCATTCGAAGCTCGCGCCTCAACAGCTCGAGCACGGCCTCGACGCCTTCCTGGCCGAACGCGGCCAGGCCCCAGAGATACGGCCGGCCGATGCCCACCGCCGTCGCCCCGAGCGCCAGTGCCTTGAAGACATCGGTTCCGCGCCGAAACCCGGAGTCGACGATGATCGGGATCCGGCCAGCGACCGCCTCGACGACCTCGGGCAGACTCTCGATGGTGGATCGTCCGCTCGCCTCCGCGCGGCCACCGTGATTCGACACGACGATGACGTCAACACCGTGCTCGACACACAACGCGGCATCCTCGCGAGTCACGATGCCCTTGATGCCGACCTTCATGGACGTCGCATCCTTGAGCCGATCGATGTACTCCCACGTCATGCCTCCGGGACGAGTCGCACCGCGATTCGAGAGGTCGAGCCCGTCGTAGATCGGCCTTCGTCGATTCGATCCGGATCCCTCGGGACCGTGGCACACTGTGCAATCCCGGTCGTCAGCTCGCTTACCACGCTCGAGCGTCACTCGGTTGCTCCCGCCTTGCAGGTCCACTGTGACGAGCATTACGGGACAACCCGCGGTCTCGGCGCGCTTGAGCATCGCCGACGTCACGTTCCAGTCGGTCGACGCGTAGAGCTGCCACCACGTCGGCTCTCCCCGGGCCGCCGCAACGTCCTCGATCGACGAACTGGCGACCGTCGAGAGGACCTGGAGATGCTTCTTGGCTCGCGCGGCTCGAGCCACGGCGATCTCTCCCTCGGAATTGAAGGCCTTGTTGCTGCCGGTCGGCTGAATCACGATCGGCGTCTCCCAGGTCCGGCCGAAGAGCTCGACCGACATGTCGATCTCCCGCACGTCGACCAGGCGGCGCATGCGCAGCTGGAACTGCCGGAAACCTTCACGATTCGCCCGCAGGTTCTCGTCGCTGTCCGTCCCGGTCGCCATGTAGGCGTAGTGGGCGATCGGCAGGTTCTGCTGGGCGACCGGCTGGAAGTCGAACACGTCGAGCGCCTCGTCGGCCCCCGTGATCAGTTCTCGGGTCGGCACCTGCTCGAGCAGATCAACGAACCCACCCGGTCCACCGTCTCCGGCGGCCAGAATTCGTTCGATGGCTCCGACCGACAGACCGACCGAGGCCATGACTGGGCTGGTAGCAAGAAAGCGGAGAAAGCGGCGACGGCTGGCAACGGTGTCCGGGGTACTCGGCATGGCGATCTCCAGGCGAGTCGTGGGTTCCGTCCAGGTTTCGCGTTGTCGTGGGCAGATTATCGCATAACCAGCGTCAGGTCGATCGGGGGACCGGCCAGCTCTACGGCACCCGATCGAACACCATTCGGACATCGCCTTGGGCGCCACCGATCGTCCAGTCGAGAATCAGGAGCGCACCGTCGAGCCGGTAGCGCAGCGAGCCCGCCGAGACGGACGATGTGGCGTGAATCCGCAGACGTCCGTTGGCGATCGAGTAGGGCGCCTGCTTGATGTCGACCTCGGCGCCAGATTCGTCCCGCATGAAGGTAAGGAGCGTCATCTCGCGCTCGGTAAAGACGACGTCCATGCTCTGGACGTGCTGGTCGTCCAGATGGCGACCCTCCAGTGCCACGCTGCGCCAGTGCCCGATCAGCGGCTCATGGGAAACCTGGGCCGGCCCCAGGGCAAGCACGGCCGTCGCCAGCACGGCTCCAGTCAGTCCACTCGGCATCGTGATCCTCCTTCGGGCTATCGGGGTACAGGCCTCGCGCACGTGACTCGGGCTGCTGCCGGCTACCAGGCCATCGGCGACGGGTATGGACCTACACTCTTCTGACGTCTGCGAGGTCCGGAGGGTCGGGCGACCGTTGAGGCTCAGGCGCTCAGACGGCGCCGATACGCGTCAACATCTCGTCGTAACGCGGGTCGCTGCGCAAGATATGACAGAGGCGCCAGTTCTTCAGAATGAAGATCGAGTCCCGCTGCGCATAGATTTCTTCGACGGCTTCGAACGCTTCGTCCATCCGGCCCAGCGCCGCACGCAGCAGCCCCTAGGTGATCGGCTGCACGTACTCTTTCTTCGCGCGGCTCACGAGCTCGTCGTGGTACGCGATCGCCTCGTCTCGTCGTCCGGCACGGATCAGAACCCACCCCGTGAGGAACACCGTCCACACCCAGCGACCGGACAGGCCGATCGCTCGGTCGAGCGCCTGAAGCGCCCGTCGAATCGGTCCAGCCCCTCGTACGCCTGCGCGAGATAGTGGTAGAGGATGAACGCCTCCGACTCGCGGGCGATGGCCTGATCGAGCCGCGCGATCGCCTCCTCGTGGCGACCCGTCGTCGTCAACACGTTCGCCAGGTTGCCGACCACGTTTCGTCCGTTGCTAGTTGAACGTCACGGCGTGGGTGTGGCCGCCGCCCGCGGTCGAGGTCTTCACGACCGTCTGACCGGCGCCAATCTGGGTGAGGTCGGCTGCACTCAGCGACACGGAGTGCGGGTGGTCGGATGTGCCCGTGATGTCGAGCACGAGGGCCCCTCCCGCCGTGATCTGGGCAGCCGTCACCGAGGCGGTGTGGCCGTGATTCGCCGACACGGCACCTGTCGTCGTGGCAGGGGGTGGGCCGGGTGCCGGTGCCGGTGCCGGTGCCGTCGGCGCCGCCGGCGTGCTCGGCGTCGAGTCGTTCGAGCCGCTGTTGCACGCACTGACCGTGATGGCCACACCGCTCAATAGGGCCATGGCGGACGCGACCGTGAATTCGCGGCGCCCGATCTTGTCAGCGCTCCGGGGTGTATCAGGTGTCTTGGGTGTCTCGATCATTGGCGTATTCCTTGTTGAACCACGGCTGGCATGCTGGTGTGTCGACGTGCCATCGGACGATGCCGTTGACCTCCTGCTTCTCAGCCGGAATGGCCTCGCCGGGACAAAAGCGGCTACACACGTTGCAGCTCTGGCAGATCTCGTCGATGCCGAGATCCCTCGGGCCATCGACGACCAGCGGCATATCGGTCGACACGGCCGACAGCCGAAACGACGACCCGTACTCCGGCGAGATGAGCGAACCGTGCTTCCCAAGCTCGCCGAGTCCGGCCAGGTAGCCGTATGCCGGCAGCGGGAGGTCGCCCGAGTTCGGCTGCGCGCACGCGCTGTATCCGTACGCACCGAGGTGATGCGAGAGCCGGTTGGCCATGTCGTCCAGTCGGTAGTAGACGCGATGCGTTTCTCCCTGGGACCGCGGCCCGATGTCGATCATGCAGTCGTAGGTCATCGGCATGCCGAGGACGATGACCCGGGTGTGATCGCGCTCGACGGCATCGGAGAAGACGAAGCGCGGATCGTAGGCGGCGATCCCGAGCATCTGTGCGCCCATCTCGCGCACGAGCGTCTTGACCTCCGCGGTCGTCTCGGCCACGTCGCCGATCGGCGTCTGCTCGGGGTTCACGGGCGCCTCGCGCGCCGGCCAGAGCACCTGCTGGCGGATGAACACGTGCCGTCTCGCCGAGAGCGGCATCCGGTCTCTGAAGGGGTTGGCCTTGCTCGAGAGCATGCTCTTTCGGATGCGCCGTGCGGGTGGCGTCGCGCCTTCCAGATTCATTTGGCCCATGGGTTCAATCCACTCGTGCCCGTCGTTGGTCGGCCGCGGATGATGACAGCCTAAACCAAGCGCGACCGTATTCGCCAGCCACGAGATTTTGTTCTTGACGGGCGATCTCGACAATGCTAAGTTTCTAGCAGTGCTGAATTATTAGCATCGGCGCAACCCGGACGGCCACGACCCACCGGAGAACCGAGTCATCATGCCACGCCCAAGAGTCGACCAACTGACGCGACGCGAGCGTCAAATCATGAACATCATCTACCGTCGAGGCCAGGCCACGGCCGCCGAGGTGCTCGACGACCTACCCGATCCACCGAGCTATTCCGCCATCCGTGCGTTGCTCCGGATCCTCGAGGACAAGGGGCACGTCCGGCACAAGGAGGACGGGCCGCGCTACGTATTCGTCCCGACCGTGGCACCCGAGAAAGCCCGCCGGTCGGCGCTCGACCAGGTAGTGGAGACCTTTTTCGGTGGCTCGGCCGGAGACGCCGCCGCAGCGTTGCTGGACATGTCGCAGTCCGGACTCTCCGGCGACGACCGCGACCGCCTGACGACCCTGATCGACCGGGCGCGCAAGGAAGGCAGGTAGCCATGGACACTCTGGTCGCTTCGGCTCCGACGTGGGTCACCCTGTTGATCGGCACCGCGCTCAAGTCAGCCATCGTGCTGGGCTGTGCGGGCCTGCTCGCCGCGGCGATGCACCGTGCGCCTGCTGCGGTCCGGCACTGGGTCTGGACGGCCGGCATCCTGGGCGCGCTGGCGGTCCCCATCGTGTCCCGCGCGGTTCCGCCCGTGCCGGTTCCAGCCCCGTCGGCCCTCGCCCATCTCTTCGCACCGGAGGTCAGCTTGCCTGGCCCATCGAGCGTCGAGCCTACGCAGACACGACGCGCTCCTGCCCGGCTCGGTCGGGGCGTCGGAGAGTCTGGCGAGGCGACGACTGCGGACACCAGCGGGGATGACGTGGTCGCCGAGTCTGCGCCCGCGCTGACGCGCGGCATGACCGCGACGCCCCGGGCAGCGCCAACGGCAGTCCCCGCATTCGACTGGCAAACGATGCTCCTGCTGGTCTGGGCGGTTGGCGCGATGCTGGCCCTGCTGCGGCTCGCTTCCGGATTGGCCGTAGCCCGCTGGGTCGGCGCCCGCGCGATGGTCGTCACCGAGCCAGCCTGGCGTCACCTCATGCATGACCTGGGCGATCACCTCGGCCTGAACCGCACGGCACGCCTGCTGCGCAGCGAGCGCGCGATCGTACCGATGACCTGGGGCTGGCTGCGCCCCGTCGTGCTGCTTCCAACCGATGCAGACGAGTGGACCGAGGAGCGGCGGCGTGTCGTGCTGGCACACGAACTGGCACACGTGAAGCGCCGTGACTGTGCGACGCAGGCCGTCGCCCAGGTGGCGTGCGCCCTGTACTGGTTCAATCCACTCGTGTGGATGGCGGCCAAGCAACTACGTGTCGAGCGCGAGCGAGCGTGTGACGACCAGGTGCTGGAGATCGGCACGAAGCCGTCCGACTACGCGACGCATCTACTCGACCTGGCACGCAGGCAGCCCATGGAGTGGGCGGCGGCCACGACGATGGCGATGGCGCGCGCATCGCAACTGGAGGGACGTGTGATTGCCATTCTGGATCCGAAGATGAAGCGCGCCTATCCGAGGGCACGCACGGCACTGTCGGGGCTCGCGATCGTGGCCGTCGTAGTCTCGGTCTCGGCCATGACGCCGGTAGCGGTCTCACCTGTCGAGGGAGCCGATGCCGAGTTGGCCCGCGCCGGCGCGACACCGACCGGGCTAGCCGACGCACCGGCACCGGCAGCCAGTTCTGGCGCACCCCCGTCCGGCAATTTCGAGCAACCCGAGACCGAGGAGCCCGCTGCGGAGACGGCCGCGACCGAAGAGGCGACCGAGCAGGAGGACCCGGCGGTAGTCGCCGGCCTCATCCGAGCTCTCGATGATGAGAACGAGGAGGTGCGCAAGGCTGCGGCGCAAGGCCTCAGCCGCCGTCGTGGCCCTGAGGTCACGTCGGCGCTCCTCGCGAAGCTGAACGATCCCTCGTCGGACATCCGGCAGACCATCGTCTGGGCGCTCGGGCGCAGCCGAGCGGCGGAGGCAGTCGACGGCTTGCGTGCCGCGCTGAAAGACGCGGAGGCCGGTATCAGGGAGCAGGCGGCGTGGGCACTGGGCAACATTAAAGAAGCAGGTGCCGCCGAGGCGCTCGTGGCGAGTCTCTCCGACGCCAACGCCAACGTGCGTGAACAGAGCGCGTGGGCACTCGGGCAGATTCGCTCGGAGGCCGCGGTCACAGGGCTCGTCGCCGCGCTCGGTGATGCCGTGCCGAACGTCCGCGAGCAGAGCGCGTGGGCCTTGGGACGCATGCGCGCATCGGCCGCCACCGACGGGCTGACATCCGCACTGGCGGATCCGAGCGCCAACGTACGCCAGCAGGCGGCCTGGGCGCTCGGGCAGATCCGGGATCCCGCCTCGATCGACGGGCTCACGGAGGCCCTGGCGGATGACGACGCGAACGTGGGCCAGCAAGCGGCCTGGGCGCTCGGCCAGATCCGAGATCCGCGCGCAGTTCCAGGCCTGATCTCAGTCCTCGGTGCCGGTGCACCCGACGTCAAAGAACAGGCGGCATGGGCCCTTGGACAGATTCGCGACCCGGCCGCTGTCCCCGGCCTCGTGTCAGCACTCGACGACGAGGATGCCGACGTGCGCGAGCAGACCGCGTGGGCCCTCGGACAGATTCGTGACGGCGCCTCGGTCGCCGGCTTGGTCGCGCGGCTCACCGTCCCGGACCCGGACGAGGACGTGCGGTCCCAGATCGCCTGGGCACTCGGACAGATTCGCGACCCGGCGGGCGTGGATGGCCTCATCCAGGCGCTCGGGGACGAGGATAGCGACGTTCGCGAGCAGGCAGCCTGGGCTCTCGGACGCATCCGGGACCCGCGTGCAAACGATGCCCTGCTGCGGGCCATGCAAGATGACGACGCCGACGTCCGCGAAGCAGCCATCCATGCTCTCGACCGCAACGGCGGCGATCCGAATCCGAACCCGAATCCGAACCCGAATCCGAACCCGAATCCGAACCCGAATCCGAACCCGCGGTTCGACTTCGATGGCGTCGATGTCGAACTCGACACGGATCAGGAGGTCCGTCAGGAGATCGAGGTTCGTCAGGAGATCGAGGTTCGTCAGGACATCGAGATACGTCAGGAGATCGACATCCAGATTGACCCAGATCTCGACGTCGCCGTCCCTCGCTGACACGTTCAACACCGAACCCGGGCCAACGGGTCCGGGTCCTTTTTTGATGCGTTATGCTAATTTTCCAGCATCATCCGACGGGAGAACTGACATGTCGACACGATTCCGCACCCACCGCACGCTCCTTGTCCTCGTCACGGTCGCTTGCGTCTCGAGTGGCGGTGCCGCACAACCGCGCGTGTCGCCCGACGCGATCCCCGGGTCGCTCTCGGCCGAGGTACGTGACCTTGCCATCCGGCTGTACGACGCCGACCCGATGCGACGCGCCGATGCCGCCTGCGAGATCGGCGGCCTCGAGGCTCGGGCCGAGCCCCTCGTGCCGCTGCTGCTCTCGCTGCTGGGCGACAACAGCTCGACGCCGCTGCCGGACTGCCTGCTCGACCGAAATGGCGGTTGGTACGGAAACCGTTCCTCGGGCGGCGACTGGGCCACCACGACGCCCGGACGCGAGGCTGCCAGGGCCATGGTCCAGGTCGGTCAGCCCACGCTCGCCCCACTGCTCGACGCGTTGACCGACGAGGCAGCGGTCGTGCGCAGGAACGCGGCCTGGGCACTCGGGAGGCTGGACGATGGCCAGGCGGTCGAGCCGCTGATTCACACGCTGGATGACGACGAGGCGGACGTTCGGACCGAAGCGGCCGCGGCGCTGGGTCGGCTGGGTGACTCTCGAGCGGTGCCGCGTCTCGTCGCCGCGCTGCAGGACGCCGGCGCGGAGACGCGCAGCACGTCGGCCTGGGCACTCGGCCGACTCGGCGACGGCCAAGCCGTCGAGGGCCTGCTGAGCGCGCTCCGAGACCAGGCGGAGGACGTCCGCGCCCAGGCGGCCTGGGCGCTGGGACGACTCGAGGAGGTTGGCGCCGTCGACGGACTGGGCCGTCTGCTCACGCAGCCGGACCCGTCGAGCCGCGTGCGAGAGCAGGTCGCGTGGGCGCTCGGAAGAATCGAAGACACAGACGCTCTCGACCCGCTGGTCGCAGCCTTGGGGGACGCGGAGGCGAATGTACGGGAGCAGGCCGCCTGGGCGCTCGGTCGGCTGGACAGCCCGAACGCCGCGGCGGGTCTGGTGCAGGCGCTCGATGACTCAGACGCAGAGGTTCGCGAACAGGTCGCATGGGCCCTCGGGAGGCTGGAGAGCCGTGCCGCGACAACCGCGCTCGTCGGCACGCTCGACGATGTGGTCGCCGACGTCCGCGAGCAGGTTTGCTGGGCCCTCGGAAGAATCGGCGACCCCCAGAGCGCCGAAGGTCTCGTGAGCGTCCTCGGCAACGACACCGATTCCGACGTGCGCGAGCAGGCCGCCTGGGCCCTGGGACGCATCCAGCAAGCCGGATCGGCCGCTCGGGTGTCGGTCGGCTTGCAGGATGACGACCCCGACGTCCGCGAGGAGACAGCGTGGGCGCTCGGCCGCATCCGCGATCCGCAAGCCGTCGATTCACTCACCGCCGTTCTCGAAGACCCCGATGCCGACGTCAGGAAGATGGCGGTGTGGGCCCTCGGCCGACTCGGGCGTCGAGGTGGCGGCTCGCCTCAGCCCAATCCCAATCCAAATCCCAATCCCCATCCGAATCCGAACCCCAACCCGCCGCGCCAACGACCTTGAGCGCGCGGCGGGAACGAACACGGAACGAACACGGAATGACGACGGCATGACGACGGAATGGCCACGGACCGCCACGGAATCGTCGCAAAGCGGTCACACTCGGTGCGAATCGCCGACATCCGCACAGCAAGGCGTGTCCCATTCCGTGTTCGTTCCGTGTTCGTTCCGTGTTCGTTCCGTCCGTGTAGTATCTTCCAGTGCGCCTCACGTTTCTTGGCTGTGGTGACGCCTTCGGGAGCGGCGGACGGTTCCAGACCTGCTTCCTCGTCGAGGCTCGCCAGACCTGCTTCCTCATCGATTGCGGCGCCTCGTCACTGGTGGCGATGCGGCAGCAGGGCGTCGACCCCGATCGGATCGACGCGGTCGTCCTGAGCCATTTCCACGGCGACCATTTCGGGGGGCTGCCGTTCCTCGTTCTCGACGCGCAGTTCATCTCCAGACGGTCACGCGACCTGACGATCGCGGGCCCGGTGGGCGTGGAATCGCGTGTCACCGAGGCGATGGAGTCGCTGTTCCGAGGATCGTCAGGCATCGACCGGAGTTTCTCGATTCGGTACGTGGATCTTGTCGATGGCGTCGCCACACCGGTCGATTCAATCCGAGTGACGGCGGAGCCCGTTCTCCACGGCGAAGGCTCCTCGGCTCACGGGCTGCGGGTCGAGTGCGACGACACGGTGGTCGCGTACTCGGGCGACACCGCGTGGACCGCGTCGCTCCCGCGACTCGCGAAGGGCGCTGACCTGTTCATCTGCGAAGCGTCGCATCGCAGCAAGAAGACCAGCGGACATCTCGACTACGAGACGCTGCTCACGCGACGGCCCGAGCTCGAATGCCGGCGCCTCATCCTGACGCACCTGGGCGCCGACGTGCTCGCCGAGCGAGATGGGCTCGAGCTCGAGTGCGCCCAGGACGGTCTCACGATCGACCTCTGAGCGCACGATGCCATCACTGGTCTCACCGAACGACACCTGGACGCTGTTGGCGATTCTGCTGGCCGCATCGGCGTTCGGCCTCTGGGCGGAGCGAACCGACATCGGGGCGAGGCTCTCGGGCGCGGTCATCGCGATCGGCACCACCTTCATCCTGTCCAACCTTGGCGTAATCCCGGTGACGGCGCCGATGTACGACATGGTCTGGAGCTACCTGGTGCCGCTCGCCATCCCGCTCCTGCTCTTCAAGGCCGACCTGAGACGGATCGTTCGCGAGGCCGGACCGACGCTCGTGGCGTTCGCCTGCGGCGCCGTGGGGACGACGATCGGGACGCTCGTAGCGTTCAGGCTGGTTCCGCTGCCCGGCGAGGCGTGGCAGATGGCGGGCATCTTCGCGGCCACGTTCATCGGCGGGTCGATGAACTACGCCGGCGCGGCGGAAGCGCTGCAGCTGCGCTCGCCCGACCTCCTGACCGCGGGGGTCGCGGCCGACAATCTCGTGATGACCCTGTTCTTCCTGATCCTCTTCGCGCTGCCGTCTATTCCAGCGCTGCGCCGGCTCTTCCCAAGCCGTCATGCTGACGGGCCGCGCACCACGGACAGCCCGTCGGTCGCCGAGTCCGGCGGCGCGATCTCGATCGGCAGCATGGCAACCGCGTTGGCGCTGGCTGCGGGTACGTGCGCCGTGGGATACGGCCTCGCGTCGGGTCTGGCGCTCGAGGGCGCGGGCATCCTGCTGGTCACACTCCTGGCCGTCCTGCTCGCGACCCTTGCCGCCGATCGGGTCGGCCAGATCGGCGGAGCGACCGAGATGGGCACCCTGCTGATGCAGGTGTTCTTCGCCACGATCGGCGCCGGGGCGAACATCGCGGTCGTGCTGGAGACGGGCCCCAACCTGTTCATCTTCGCCGCCGTGATTCTCATGATCCACCTGACCGTGCTGCTCGGCGCGGGGTACGTCCTTCGGCTCGATCTGGCCGAGCTCGTGATCGCCTCGAACGCCAATGCCGGCGGTCCCACGACCGCCGCAGCCATGGCCGCATCGCGAGGCTGGGACGGGCTCGTGATCCCGGCGGTGCTCTGCGGAACGCTCGGCTACGCCACGGCGACGTTTCTCGGAGTGGGGATCGGGCGGTGGCTGCAGATGTGGTGAGTGGTGGGTGGTGAGTGGTGGGTGGTGCACCACATCACCAATCTCCGACCACCCCGCCCTCCGGTCCAGCGGGCGAGTTGACAGGCCCCGGTGCCCGCGCGTTAACTAGTGGCCCGTACTTGCCACGCTAGCGCTGACGCCCATTCCGTTCACCCCATTCTCGAGGAGTCCACATGACCACGACGATCACGCGTCGAGATTTCCTGCGCACGGGAGCCGCCGCCGGCCTGGCAGGCGCGATGCCGCGACCGGTATTCGGTCAGGCCCCGGCGATTGCCCCATCCGGCGGCGTCACGCCGGTCGTGATTTCGGATCGGAGCGGGCTCGTGTTCAAGAACGGCGGCACGATGAGCTGCATCGAGCAGGCGTTCTCGATGATCACGTCGGGCGAGGACGTGCTCGATTCCATCCTCGCCGGCATCAATATCGTCGAGCTTGATCCGACCGAGACGGGCGTCGGGTACGGCGGCAGCCCGAACGCCGAGGGTATCGTGCAGCTCGACTCGTGCTGCATGCACGGCCCGAAGAAGCGAGCCGGCGGCGTCGCCGCGATCGAGGGCGTCCGGACTCCGTCACTCGTCGCCAAGGCCGTCATGGAGCACACCGATCACCACCTGCTGGTTGGCCAGGGTGCGCAAGACTTCGCGCGGCGCATGGGCTTCACGATCGAAGACGATCTCAACACCGACGAGACTCGGCGGCGCTGGCTCGAGTGGAAGCGGCGCATCGACCCGGAGCACTATCTCGATCCCGAGACGCGCGCCCAGGCGGGCTACGCCGCCGCGCTGCAGATGCTGGCCGAAGGTCTCGCGGACGAGCATCACTTCTGGGGAACGGTCAACTGCGACGCCATCAGTCCGTCGGGCGAGATCTGCGGGGTCACGTCGACCAGCGGCACTTCGTGGAAGATCCCTGGACGCACGGGCGACTCCCCCATCCTTGGCGCCGGCCTCTACGTCGACGGCGACGTGGGCGCCTGCGGCTCGACGGGCCGAGGCGAGGCCAACCTCTACAACCTCACATCGTTCTTCATCGTCGAGCAGATGCGCCAAGGCTTGCACCCGAAGGACGCCGGGCTCGAAGGACTCCGACGCATCAAGGCCAACACGATCGAGAAACGCCTTCTGAACGACCGAGGCAATCCGGCATTCAACATCCGCTTCTTCGCCCTGAACAAGGCAGGCGAGTACGCCGGCGTCTCCATGTACGCCGCCGGTGAGACGACGTACGGCGTCTGCACGGAGAACGGAGCGGAGGCGGGCACGCTGGAGCCGCTACTCGAGGGAGAACCGACGTAGGAGGACAAGTAGGGCGAGTGGGGCAAGTGGGTGGTTGGTCCACAACGTGGCATGAGGTCGTTCCTACTAGCCCCACTCGCCCTACTGGCCCCACTCGCCCTATGGCCCTACTCGCCTCCCAACTCGCGGTTCAGATTGAACGCTGCGCTGATGAGTCCGAGGTGGGTGAAGGCCTGGGGGAAGTTGCCGAGCGCCTCACCGGTCATGCCCAGCTCCTCGCCGTAGAGGCCCAAATGGCTCGCGTAGCCGAGCATCTTCTCGAACGTGAATCGTGCCTCGCGCAGGCGGCCGGCACGGGTCAGCGCCTCGACATACCAGAACGTGCACATCGAGAACGTGCCTTCCTGACCCGACAGGCCATCCTCGGCGCCGTCCCCGTCGAACTGGTAGCGATGCACGAGGCTGTCGGAGACCAGCGTTTCGGTCGTGCGGTCGATCGTCGACAGCATTCGTGGATCAGTTGGTGAGACGAACTTCACGAGCGGCATCATCAGGTTGGACGCATCGAGGGCCGTCGAGCCGTAGTGCTGCACGAAGCACTGTTTCTCGGCGTTCCACCCCTTCTCCATGATCTCGCGGAAGATCTCGTCGTGTACCTTGAACCAGCGCTGCGGGTTGCCCGGCAGGCCGCGTTTGCGCGAGAGGCGGATGCCTCGATTGAGCGCTACCCAGCACATGAGCTTGGAGTAGACGAAGTGCTGTCGCCCGCCCCTCACCTCCCAGATGCCTTCGTCCTTCTCGTGCCAGTGATCGCAGACGTAGTTGAGCATCCGCTCGAGATGCCGCCAGAAGTCGTATGAGATCGGAGATCCGTATTTGTCGTACAGATAGACCGCGTCCATGAGCTCGCCGTAGATATCCAGCTGCAGCTGATCGTAGGCACCGTTGCCGATTCGGACGGGCTTGGAGCCCCGGTACCCCTCCAGGTGCGGCAGCTCGATCTCCGCGAGCTCGCGTTCCCCGTTGATCCCGTACATGATCTGCAGCGCACCAGACTCCGTCTCCTCCGCGCGTTGGCGAATCCACTCCATGAAACGTTGCGCCTCCTGGGTAAAGCCGAGACGCAGGAAGGCGTACAGCGTGAAACTGGCGTCTCGCACCCACGTGAACCGGTAGTCCCAGTTCCGCACCCCGCCGAGCTCCTCGGGCAGGCTCGTGGTCGGGGCCGCGACGATGGCGCCCGTGGGTTGGAACGTGAGGAGCTTGAGGGCAAGTGCCGAACGATCGACCATTTCGCGCCACCGCCCGCGATACCGGCTCTGGCTCAGCCAGGTCCGCCAGAATCCGACAGTCTCCTCGAACACGGCCTCGCCATCGGCACACTCGGCCAGTACCTCACCCGACGCGCCGCGCTCGACCTGCTTGAGGACGAACGTCGCCGTCTCCCCAGCCCGCAGTGTAAAGGTCGAGACGACGCCAGGGCCCTTCGCTTCGAGCGGCAGCGGCGAGTGCAGCGCGACGGCCAAGCCGTCCGACGTGAACAACGCGCCATGAGGCGCGACGGATACCGTGTGAACGTCACCTCCGTAGTTGAACGCCGGCATGCACTCCAGCCGGAACTCCACCTCGCCACGAACCACCTTGACCATCCGGTAGATCTGGTGCGAGTGGCCCGGATCGGCGTGGCCGTCGGACTCGACTGGCATGAAGTCGATCACCTCACCGACGCCCGCCTCGCTCAGGAATCGCGTAAGCAGGACGTTCGTGTCCGGGAAGTACATCTGCTTTCGCCGAGCATCCCACGTCGCCGAGATTTTGAAGTAACCGCCCTTGTCCGCGTCGAGAATCGACGCGAACAGGCTCGGGGAGTCGAAATGCGGGAGGCAATACCAATCAATGGTCCCGTCGATCGCGACGAGCGCGACCGTGTGGAGGTCGCCGATGATGCCGTGGTTCTCGATCGGCGGATAGCGAGCATCAATGGGAGTATCAGACATGGGGCTCCAAGAGGGTCCCAGGGGGCCAAGGTTCCAGGGTCCCAGGGTTCGCGGTTGCTCGGCAGCGATCGGACCGAGCGGCTATGCTCTGGAATTCGACGCAGACGTTCGTGTCCGTTCCGTGTCCGTTCCGTGTTCGTTCCGTGTTCGTTCCGTGACGGACGTCCCGTCCGTCACGGCTTCCCCATCGTCGGCCCGCCGGTGTCGAAGTGACGAGGCAGTCGGTCCTGCACGGCGGGCAGCGCGGGGAACGTACCGTGCGGCTCGCTCTGGTACCAGTACGCGACGGTGTAGTAGTTGTCGGCTCGATGGTTGGCGTGACCGTGCTCGATCGTCACTCTGATCGATTCCGTGAAGGCGACGGGCGATTCGGTGTGAAACCGATACACCATCCACTTCGCGCCGCGGTCGTCGCCGCCGTTCATGGGGTTGCCGTACTGCCGATAGGCGAAGGTCGGACGGGCGTTGCCGAACGGGCTGATGCCGCAGCCTCCGTAACACCAGGCGCCCAGATAGTAGTCCTCGGCGCCGGTTCCGATGATCTGCGGCGTCTCGGCACCGTCGATGAACATCATGTCGTCACCCTCGCCCCGCCAATCGCCCTGATTCTGGAGAATGCCGTGGGTCACGCCGACGTAGTGCCCCCGGCCCTGCGCCTCGAGGATCACGTAGTTGCCCTCGCCCACCGGATTCTGCTTGGCATTGACCGCCTCGTCTCCGTTGAGCGTCCAGTCGGTCGTCCAGGGCACGTTGGGCGCCGCCTGGCGGTACTGCGCGTGGAAGTAGGCGAGGTCCTCGCGCAGGGTCTGGTGCCTCTCGTAGTCGATGTTGTAGTAAAACGCGCTCGCGTCCTGCTCGCCGTCGTTGGTCACGGTGATTCGAGCCGACTCGCCGAACGGCATCGGAAAGTAGCTATTGAGCGACTTCTGCGATCCGACGGACAGCGGCGCCGACTCGTACTGTACGTACTCGCCCAGCCCGAGGCCGAAGAAATCGCCCACGGGCGCCTCGACGCTTGGCGTCTCCTCGCCATCCCAGTACATGCGCAGGACGAGCTTCTTCAGATGGTACTTCTCGGGCGTCGCGATCGTGATCCAGATGTGCTTGATGATGGCCGGCCCTTCGATCTCGGCGATCGTTCGCGTCTCGCCCGCGCCGATCGGGTTCTGCCAGTTGCCATCGTCATTCGCGCCGGTGCGGTCATGGCTCGAGATGCGGTGGCTGGTGTAGTCCTTCAGCCGTGCCAGGTTCGAGAGCTCGGCTGCCGGTCGCTGAGCGAAGGCGGGGACCGAGACGACCAGGCTCGATGCCAGTACTGCCAGCACGAGGCCAGGAGCCAGCCTCGGGGTCAGCCAGGCCACTATGGTCAGCGGAAATCGACGGTGCATCACGAGTTCACCTCCAGATCAGAAAAAAGACGACCGGCCGTCGTCAGGCGGTCGCTGCGCTCAACACCTCGGCGCAGCGCCGCGCCACGATCTCGTGGTCGCCAGGCTGCATCATCCAGACGCCAATCTCGATCCTCGAGTCGCCGGTGTCTCCCGGACGCACCTCGATTCTGGGTTCACCGTCACGAAGCGCCTGGATCACGTCGGCCCGAGACGACTGCACGCGCTCCATGTCCCAGCTGATCGCAACGTGCGGCACCTCGTTGGCGATCTCCGGAACGAACCGCTCGGCTCGGACACCTGCGATCGACGTCATCGCGTGCGCGATGTCTCGCACACGCCGCTCCCACTCGTCCCACTCGGCCTGATGGTCCTTCTCGAGGTAGACCTCGATGGCCCGAGTGAGCCCGACGATCTCCTCCTTGCCCACCTTGGCGATCCGGCCGATGGTATCGGAGTGCGGCGATCCGTTGACGTAGGCTGCCTCGACGAGGTCTCGCCGGCCGACGAGCAGTCCGGAGCACTGTGGTCCACGAAGGCCCTTCCCACCACTGAATGTGACCAGATCGTAGCCCATGGCCGTGAACGCCCGGAGGTTCTCGACCGGCGGCACGTCGGCCGCCGCGTCGATCAGACTTGGCACGGACGCGGCCCGCGCGATGGTGGCAAAGGTCTCGCGATCGACCTCGCCGCGGGCGTTCGCGTTGTTCAGAAAGAACAGGAACGCCGTACGCTCGCTGATCGCCGCCTCGAGTTCCGCACGGGTCTGGACCTCGACGAGCCTGACACCGGTATTTCGAATCGCCCGGTCGTACCCGAACCGGTGGGCCGTCTGGATGATCACCTCGTTCTTCATCCCGCTCGTGTCCGGCAGACGTCGGATCTTCTCCTGGTCGGTGCCGGCCACACAGGCGGCTGCCGCCAGCGTCAGGGCGGCCGCACACCCCGATGTAATGAGTGCCGACTCCGCACCTAGCAGCGATGCGATTCGCTGTCCGGCCGCCGCCTGCAGCTCGCCGATCGAGACGAACTGATGCGACGCCTCGGCCATGGCCGCGACGACCTCGGCTGACATGACGGACGCACTCAACGCCGTGTAGGTACCTGCCCCATTGATGAACGGACGCACGCCGAGCCTCGCATAGATGCTGTCGGGCTCACTCGACCCACGCGCCTGCTCGGCCGGACGCCCGGCGCCGAGGACGTCGGCCACGGGATACATTCCTGCAATCCCGACGCCTTGGAGGAAACTTCGTCGACTCACGAGGTTGGTTGGGTTTGGCATGGGAAACACCGTTCAAGGGTTCAACGTTCTAGTGTTCAAGGGTTCAAGGGTTCGTGGTGGCTTCGCAACATCTTACGTCTGATGACGCGGGTCCGGGGGTTTGGGAACCGGGGGTTCGGACCCCGGGCCTTAGGATGATTCTCCCCTCAGCACTTCAGGTGCTGATACCGGCTCAGGCAGGCTTCGGCCGAGGAGCCTGGCAACGACTGGGTTCAGTGCCCCGGTCTCGACGACTGAGGGGGTGGACGGGTCAGCGAGGGGGCTTACCGGATCACGATTCTGCAGCGTGCCGATCAACGATCGATCGCCACGTGCCGCCGCCCCTTCGGCGAATGCCTCCTCCAATCGGCGATGCATCTCTCGCTCGAACGCATCCGCGTCCTCCGCCGGGATCCCCACGGTGACCTCGGCCCAGACGGGGTTCGGAAAATCGTGCCAGAAGAAGCCCGGCTCCGGCAGCGACACCGCTCGCGCCTCGTCCAGGGCTCCCTCGAGTGCCTGGCCCAGACGGCGGCACTGGTCGGCGAACACGAGATCGATCGCCTCCGGCGACAGGACGAGCGGATACCCTTTGTAGAAGTCGCACGCCTTCACCCAGAACGCGTCGAGAGCCGCCTCCGACAGCGGCGCCTCGCTCGCCATCCGGGTTGCCGTGCGCAGGAGGGAGAGCTCCGGGATTTCGGCCAGTAACTCCTGGAGAGCGCCCCACGAATCGAGCGCTGCCTCGATGCTCACTCCGACACGCGCCCGGTCGACCATGCGGTAGCCGACGTAGGCGTCCGCCTCGAAGACCTGCGCCTGCCGCATGCCGACCCACGTGATCAGATCGATCAGATCACGTTGCAGGAGAGGCGTGGCGTCGGAGGGCCAGGCGTCCCACATGGCGCGGACGCCCTCACGCACGCGGCCCAGCAGGTCCAGTTCCGCTGCCGACAGGAAGTACGGGATGACCACACGCTTGCGCGGTGTCACCATAACCCGCGCGTTGCCCGCGTCGACCAGCGGCTGGAAGCCTCGCAGAAACAGGTTCGAGTGCTCGCCGTGTCGGACGGCGGCGTAGGATGCCAGCGCCGGGTCACGGGCGAAGCCCACGGGATCCCAGGCGAGCCTCGCGATCGTGTCGGACAGCCATGGTGACGTGGCGGTCCACTCGGGCCACTGGAAGTAGCCCTCGCACGTGGGCTCGCGCGCCGAGGCTCTCGCGTCGGCGGCCAGCGTGGTCGGATCGCTCCAGGCCGTCTGGACCAGCGTCTCACTGCCGCTGAACAGCGTGAATTGCCCGGACAGCCAGCGTCGCTCGGCGTCGACTGCCGGGCGTCCATCAGGCTGCTCACGCCCGGCTCCGACATCGGAGAACATGCCGCCCATGCCGTGTCGGATGTGTACCGCACGAATCTCGATCGGCAGCTCGTCGAACAGATCGGGCATCTGCTCCGCCCAGGTCCAGACGGTCGCGACGACCTCGGGGTCGAGCTCGCGCAGCACCTCGAACGCCTGCGTCATACCCTGGGCCTTGGTCACCGATCGACACGGGTCGCTGTAGGACTGGCCCTCCTCCCCGCGGTGCCGGATCGCGCAGAGGTGGTCGGTGTCGAATTCGTCGAGCATGACTCGCCAGACGCGTCGGGTCAGCTCCTTCAGCTCGGGCTGATGGGCGCAGAGGAACCCACCGCCTGCCCACTCGAGTTCGGGATAGAGTCGTCGCACGGCGTCGGGGAACCAGCCGTAGCTGAGGACGTACATGAAATGGATGCCCAGCTCCCGGCCGCGCGCGAGGACGTGTTTCGCGAGATCGTGTTTCTCGGCCGCGCGCCAGATCGTGCCATCGGCCAAGCCCTCGGCATCCGCAAACGCCAAGCGCCACACCTGCTCGAGCGGCGGGTAGTATTCGAGGAAGTTGTGTCCCGCCCGCGCCATATGCACCAGCGCCCGCTCCCAGTCGGCCGGCCCCCAGGCGGCCGCACAGTAGCGCGCGGGGCCGAGATAGTTGTCCCACGCCATTTCGCCGCGCCATCGAAACGCCGGCTCGGTCTCCAGATCGAGCTCGCTCACCTGCACCGGACTGTCGCTGAGGGACGGGATTCGCTCGCCGTCGCGCAGGAAGCCGAACCCGGCGACCTCGAGGAAGCGAAAGAGCCCGTTGCGCGCACCCTCCGGGTCGACGCCGGCCACCACGACGGTCGGCACCCCGCGTCCGGCTGGGGCGTGGATACGGAAGGCGCCCGGCGTCGCGCCGACACACGCCCACTCGGAGTCGAGCCGGTCGCTCGTGCCGGGTGTCGCCACGAAGATGTCGCCAGCCCGCCACGCGTCGTCCTCGGCCAGGACGGTCACGTCGCGCTCCACCGCTCGGCCTATCAGCGCGGCCGCGTCGGCGATCGCCGCACGCTCGATGAGGCTGGCCCGGCCGCCGTGCACGAGTCGCGCCTGGGTCCATCGGGGTGCGTGCTGAGTGCACGCCACGCCGGCTGTTCCGATGGTGGGAGCCAACAGCGTGGCCCCGCTCCATTGGAGAAATCGACGACGGGACACCGTTGGATCGCGCATGACACGCCTGGATGACGAGGTTACTCTTCGAAGCTCAGCAGCGCCGGCGCGTAGTGTCGGTTCTCGAGTCGACCGCCCGCCGCGGCCACGTAAGCGAACCAGAAATCCTGCACCGCGAGTGCGCGCTCGGCGGTCGGGGCCGATGCGCCCGCGACGTACACGGCGGCGCCGCCGAGGTCCGGCAGTCGACCGTCGGCTGTACGCTCACCGATCACCTCGCTCGTGAACGCCGGCGTAAGGTCGACCCGTTCGAAGTTGTACGCGGGCGAGTCCTCGATCATGTCCGAGAGCAGCACGAGCACCCTGCGGCGCGGATCACCCTCGAACACCTTTTGGGCAAGGAGCAACGTGTTGAGAATATCCGTGTGCCGGGTGGCCGGCGCCTCGAGCGCTCGCTCGAGCGCTCCCGCGACGTCCGTCTGCACGCTCTCGAGCCGAGCGTTGTACTGCAGCCGATTGTCGGACATCGTGAACGCCGGCAGTAGGAGATCGACGAGCGGTTTGAATCCGGTGAGCGTGTCGCTGCCGATGAGTCCGAGCAGAATCCGATCGCCACCTTCCAGCCGGTCCACGATCGTCGACCAGGCCTGACGGTAGACGTCCGCATCCTTCACGCTGCCGGAGACGTCGACGAAGACGAGGACGACCTTCGCGTTCGCCGGATCCGGCGCCTCGCAGCCGATCGCCGGGCCGAGCCAGAGTGCGAGGAACAGTGCGGGCACGACTCCGCACCGTCGACCCGACCGGTGCGATCCCACGCGCAGGCTCGGTCTGGTTCTCCGCGATCCGCGCTCCGGCACCACGACGTTCACTGTCGGTCGATGCCCGTGAGGCGTCGCAACAACATATTCAGGGCGCCCGGGTACGTGAGGATGAGCGGATGCTCGACCACGATCTTCGGCAGCGCCGGAGGGTCGAGGACCTCGACCTGGTCCGGCTCGGGCGCGTGGCGCCAGTCGGGATCGACCGTCACGAACTCCGGCCGGTGCGCCGGCTCGGACGGGTCGTCGTAGTAGCGTGGACAGGAGTCGCGCCCGCGGCGATTCAGGAGGCGGTAGAAAGAGACCAGCTCCAGGCCAGCCTCCTTGGCCATCTCGGCCTCGGCTCGCAGGCTGGCGATGAGTTGTCCGAGCACTCCGTCGAGACGCTCGAGTCGCCGCTCCGACGCCTCGACGCGCTTGCGCGCTTGCACGAAGCCGGGCTCGGGGTCATGAGCCAGGTAGGTGACAAGCATCGCGGCCACGAGGATCACGAGATTGACGGCAAGGAAGGCCTGGCTCAACTCTGGATGCGCCGCCACGAACTCGGGCGCCTGCGCTTCGAGATAGGCAATGCGCACCTCGTTGATGCCGAGCAGCACCGCCACCAGCACGCCGGTCACCGTCACGACCTTCAGGAGCGTGCGCCACGCCGGACGGGGCCACTGCCGCACCCACATCCCCACGCTCCAGGCGCAGATGGGAATCGCGAGACTCACGGCCAGCGCCATCAGAATCGTGTAGTACGCCGGCTCCTGAAAGACGTTGAAGGCGACGAGATTGAAGGCGCCCTCGCCCACCGTGAGGAGCAGGAGCAAGAACAGATGCACCGAATAGCCGAGGTGGACCCGGACGTCGTGCCGTCCGGTTCGCCGTTCGAGCGCGTCGAGCTCGGGCCGGTAGCTTCGCGCCAGTGCGCTCCGCAGCCGGAGACGCTCGCTGTTCAGGGGGTTGGCCTTGCGAGCGTAGCGCTGCTCCAAGGTCCGGATCGCGCGATTGACGGCGGACTGGATCTGGCGTTCGGCCTCGCCCAGGACGGTGGTCTCGGGCGCCGGCAGATCGCGTCGCGCATCGAGTCGCGCGTTCCACCAGGTTCCGAGGCCCCACCGCGGCGCACCTTTTCGAATCCTCGGCTGTCGCATGTCAAGACTCCGACACTGGCTCGAACTGAATCTCTGATTGTACCGCGGCAGCCCGGTCCGACACGAATGGATCGCCGGACCACCGACGCGCAACGCCCTCCCTGTGTACTGACCCCGGACACGCGAGCATTGTCACGTCAGTTTCGCCAGAACGAGGCGCTCGACGATGACCACGTCGCGCCACACCGGGGCCTCATTTGCGCTAGGACCAGGGCATCCTATAGGATCGCAGATCATCGATCTGCATAATCTCGACAACGCACGAGCGTGCGGGAGCCATCATGAGTCACAAACAGACATTGCCGCTGGCGCTCGTCATCGCGCTCACCGTCCTGGGAGGCGGCTGCACAGCGGCGCCGGAAGCGCCCGCCGAGGAGGAATCAGCCGAGATGGCAACGGATGACCCCATGCTGGAGGCCACCTCGCTGCTGGACACGCCGCTCTACCGTTCGGCGCTGTCGGACGAACGCCGGGCCGAGCTCGAAGCCAACCTTGCCGAGGCCGAGGCGAGCCTGACCGAGTCGCCGGACTCGGTGGACGCCATCGTGTGGGTCGGTCGTCGCCAGGCCTACCTCGGGCTCTACAACGACGCGATTGCGACGTACACGAGGGGCATCGAGGCTCACCCGGATTCGCCCCACCTGTACCGCCACCGCGGACATCGCCACATCTCGACCCGGAAGTTGACCAACGCCGTGGCCGACTTCGAGATGGCGGCATCGCTGATCGAGGGCCAGCCCGACGAGGTGGAGCCGGACGGCGCCCCGAACGCGGCCGGCATCCCGACGAGCACCCTGCAGTCCAATATCTGGTACCACCTGGGGCTCGCCCATTACCTGCGCGGCGACTTCGAGCAGGCGCTCGAGGCGTACCTCGAGTGCATGGAAGTCTCGAAGAACGACGACATGCTCGTCGCGACGTCCGACTGGCTGTACATGACGTATCGTCGTCTTGGTCTCGAGGACGAGGCGGCCGCCGTGCTCGAGCCGATCACCCAAGACATGGAAATTCTCGAGAATACGGCGTACCACAGCCGTCTCCTCATGTACAAGGGCCAAGTCGAGCCAGACAGCCTCCTCGACCCCGAGGGCACCGACGCGCTGCAGCTTGCGACGCAGGGGTACGGGGTGGGCAACTGGTTTCTGTACAACGGCGATCGGGTGCGAGCCCGTGAGATCTTCGAGCAGATACTGGAAGGTGGTTCGTGGGCCGCGTTCGGGTTCATCGCGGCCGAGGCTGAGTTGGCACGGGGGATGTAAGGGCGAGGGTGCCCGGTGCCAAGGTCTACCCCACCTTCCTCTTCTTCGCCTTGCTCCGGGCGGCGGCGCGTTTCGGCAAGTCGGCCTTCGCCGTCTTCTTCTTCGACGCGCTGACCTGATCGAGGCTCTTCCGTAGCGCCTCCATCAGATTGACGACCTTCTCGGGCGCCTCTTCGGGCGACGCCACGAACTCCTCGCCCGCGACTTTCGCATCGATCATCTTACGCAGCTCGGCCTTGTACTCGTCGGTGTAGTCGGCCAGGTCGACGTCACCCTCGAAGTTCGCCATGACCTGCTTCGCAAGCGCGATCTCGTCGGCCTTCACCTCCTCCGGCAAGCCGTCGAGCTCGTCGATCGCCTCCATGCTGCGCACTTCGTTCGCTCGCTTCAGCGTGTGCATGACCAGCCCACGCTCGCGCGGCCGAACCGCCACGAGGTGCTCGCGTCCGCTGATGGCGAGCCGACCGATGCCGGCCTTCCCCTTCATCGCCTCGCGCATCACGGCGAACGCTTCGGAGGCCACGGCTCCGTCGGGTGCGAGATAATAGGACTTCTCCAGGTAAATCGGGTCGATGGTCGCATCGTCGGCGAACTTCACGAGGTTGATGATGCGGGTCGACTCGGGTCGAACCTTGGCAATGTCCTCCTCGTCCAGGACGACGTAGCGGCCCTTGTCGAACTCGTAGCCCTTGACGATCTCCGCGCGGTCGATCTCGCGATCGCAGGTATGACACCAGCGCTTCTGCTTGATCCGCGTCTGGCACTCCCCGTGGAGTTGATTGAAGCTGATCGAGGCAGCCGAGTCGGATGCAGGGAAGACCCGGATCGGGATGTTCACGAGACTGACTTTCAGGTATCCCTTCCACGTCGAACGCGCGGCCATACAAGCTCCTTGGAAACGGTGGTCGATATCGCCGGTAGGTCCACCATTCTATCGGTCCGACGGCACATTCGGATCACCCAGATCGTTCGTTCCGCTCTACCGCCCCCGCGCCTTGTGGATCGAGGCAGTCAAGGCCCGATATGATGTGGTTTCATGCCGCCATCGAGACCAAGGAACTTGTGGCCTGGCGCGACGACTCGCAGGCACTGAAGCCGATGCTGGCCAGGACGGCCGACGCCGCGGTGGACAAACCGGTCTTCCGGACGGGCGGTCGAATCGTTTTTCTCTTGCTTGACAAGGCACTAGCCCGGTGATTCATGAAGGTCGTCCCGAGGTCCTCGCCGCGGATTGCTCACGAATCATTCGGCTTCGCGTCACCTCGCGGTCGCGTCCCCGCAGCATTGACCACGGGCGTTGGCCGGTTATCGTCGACACGCTCGTTCCGCCGGGCGATCACTTGATCTCCTTCCCATTGATCCCCTTCTGACGCTTGGCGCACCGTGGCACCTTGGATTTGGGTAATCGCTGGACTCTGGTCCGTGATCTGCATGATCAGTGTGGTGCGAGCTATTCTGATTCACTGTTTCGCGGCCAGTCATACGCCGCGGCCCGAAGCAATCCCTGATTCGCACGACGACTGGCCGCGGCTGCACATCGTGGTTCCCGCGCGAAACGAGCAGCGCGATCTGGCGACTTGCATCGAGGCGTTGCTCGCCCAGGACTACCCCGACCTTCGATTGACCATCGTCAACGATCGCAGCGAGGACGACACGCTGGCGATTGCCGAGTCCTACGCGGCAAAGGAGATCACGACTTGCGGCCAAAAGCCCTCCGGCGCGGCGCGAAGAAACAGCGTCACGACCTCAACCTGTTTCTGCTGGCCCTCAAACACGGCCGTGCGCGCCGCGTGTTGGTCAAGCGTCACATCGACGTCGACAAACAGCAACCACTCGCCCTCGGCTTGCTGAGCGGCGACCCACATCGCGTGCGCCTTGCCGGTCCACACCTCGTCGGTCGGCAGCTTCTCAATTGAGATGACGTTCAGCCGTTCATCCTACATGGGCAACCTGCTCTTGACCTGGTTCGACCCTTTACGAGTGAACAACCCCAAGTGGCCCACCGGATTCGTCAACGGACAATTCCTGCTCATTCGCAGCGACGCGTATCATCGCATCGACGGGCATCGGGCAGTGCGGCATTTCATCATCGAGGACATCCCGTTCGGCCAGCATGCCAAAACCAATGGCGTCACGCTTCGCGTTTTGGAGCCGGCGCACGAGTCGGACAAGTTCGGATGTACTCGGACCTGGCGCAAATCGTGAGCGGCTTCAGCCGCATCTTCATCGGCGGCCTGCGAGGCCGAGTCAAGCTGATCCTGACGGCAGGCATCTTGCTCAGCGCCCTGCTGCCTTTCGTCGCGGCACCCCTGTTGGCCACCGCCTGGCTGGCCGGATTCGGTGACGGCGGCTGGCTGACTCACGCGGAATTCGCCGTTTTGAGCGGCTTGTGCCTGGTGCAATTAACCACCTCCACGACCTTCAACGCGCGGATCTGGGCGTCCGGCGGGCTCTCCCTGAAGTGGATCGTGTTTTACCCACTGGCGCTGCTCGTTGCGCTATACACCATGGCGCATGCGGTGGTGAATTTCACGCGAGTCCAATGGCGGGGGATCAACTACAAGGTGGATCGCCGAGGTCAAATCGTAGCTTAGCTCACTTGCCTTGCTCGGCCATCATTCGTGCCGACGGTTTGACCGCCTGGAACGACCTGGGCCAGAATGACCGCGCCAAGAATCGGGGCACCCGAATCTGTGGGCCGTGCGGAATCGAGTCGATGGTGAGCAGCGACGAACGCAAGAGATGGGATGACGGCAGGTTGGCGCGCACCCGCGCGCTGGGTACCGTACGGGGCGCGATCGTGGTGGCTCTGGTCGTGTGCGGGACGCTCGTTGCGCCGGAACTGGCGCAGGCGCAGCAGCGCCGCGTCTTCGTGACCAGCACGATGCACACGGGCAATCTCGGGGGGCTGGCCGGGGCCGACGCGGTGTGTGCCGCTCGCGCGACGCTGCTCGGCGGTACGTGGGTCGCGTGGCTCTCAACGAGCGCCATCGATGCCAAGGATCGCTTGCCCGCCAACGGCGGACCATGGGTGCGTACCGGCGACGGTAGTAAGGTGGCCGACGACATCGCCGATCTCACGGACGGGACACTGGATGACGAAATCTTGAATGACGAGACAGGCATCCAACCCGTCGGCTCGGACGAAGTGTTCACCGGCACGCTGGCGAACGGCACGAGAGCCGGGACGACGTGCGCCGACTGGACGTCCGCTTCCGGCGCGGTCATGGCGACAACCGGGGACAGCGATGAGGACGACGCCACGTGGACGGTCGACGGCGATCTGTCTGCTTGCAATGACACTCTCCCGATCTATTGCTTCGAGGCGATACCCCCCCCTCCCCCAGGTCCTCCGACGGTCGAACGTACGTTGACCGTGTCCGTGGTGGGCATGGGCAGGATCGATAGCGACTCGTCAGGCATCGACTGTCCCGGCACCTGTAGTGGCATCTTCGGCTCCGCCACCACGGTGACGCTCAAGGAACACGCGACGACTGGCTGGATGTTCGACCGCATCGAGGGCGACTGTACGACACCCTCAGGAGCGTCGGCTGGCGTGGTGGCGGAAGTCGAGATGACGACCAACAAGAGTTGCACCGCGACCTTCGTGGAAGTCCCACCACCACCAATGGACCCGGTCGGCAACGACTGCCATGTGTCGAACACGTGCCCGCCGTTCAATCAGAACCCGGACGGGTCCCTGTCTCCCGGTGGCGCCATGTTCGCTGCGAGCCCTGCGAACGGCACGCAAACTGTGGACATCACAACTGCGGCCGGAGACATGATCGCCATTGCTCTCATGAACAAGGACGCATCCGGACAGTACCGAACCACGTGCGCGACCAACTTGACGTTCGACCCGCTCATTCGCCTCTATTGCTTCCAGAGTGCCAAGAACGCCAAAGGTCAGCCCGATGGCGGCGACTACAGGGCTATCGCAGGCCCGTCCAACCAGTCGAGAGAGGCCATTCGCCAGGCCCTTCGAACGGACCGGAACCATGACGGCTTCCCGGATGGCCCTGTCCTGGCGTCCGGGACCGTCGGGTTCCTGGATTTCGACGGCGACAGCACGACAGACGTAATGGTCGTGACGGACTCGGACCCCACCGTCGCGAGGGTCTTCGTGGATTTCTTCAACCGGATGGTTCCGGCGTCGTTGGGCTCGCCCGCGACGACCTGCACCACCATCCTGGACATTTGCGTGGACGGTGCTGACTGAAGGCTTGGCGCCGCCAGGTTCGAAGCCTCCGTGCGTTGGCAACAACCTGCAGGGCAGCATCAGCTACGACCTGGACAACGACGGGATCAGAGACCCACAGCTCGCGATCGGGCCGCAGTTTTCGGCGAACACGACTGGGCTCCTCGAGTTGACGGTGCAGCGGGTGGGACAAGGCGCCGTCTCGAGCGCCCCGGTCGGCATCGATTGCAACGACCAGGCCACATCGAATTGCGTTGCCTCCTTCCGCCAGGGCGAGTCCATCACGTTGACGGCATTGGCCAGTACCGGCTGGAGCTTCAACGGTTGGTCGAGTCTCGACCCCACCACGAACTGCAATCAGAATGGCCCGGGCACGATCGGTCTCGGCTTCTCGACGAGTTGCACAGCGACGTTCGTGCAGGACACACCGACGCCCCCCGTGTTCACCTCGGCCGTGTTTCCCAACAGTGCCGAGTGGGTCATCACATTCCAGTACACGGGTGGCACAGCGCCCTTCAGTCTCTGGTTCGCACGGACCATGACCGGTCCCGCGATCGGGGGAATTGGCCCCGGCACGACCGAGCCGACGGTTGCCGTCCCTCAACCCTGGACGACATCGGTCGACTGCGACCTTCAGGAAGACGCTGTGGAATGGAACAACGTTCCGGGACAATCCTGGTGGGTGTGGGTGCAGGATGCCTTGGGCCGACTGTCAAACCGAGTGGCGGTCCAGGGTATGCCGCCGGTGGCGGCCTGTGAATGAGGCGGGCCGCCTCGGCACGACGTGGGCTGCCCTTGACCTACTCGTACTCCAGGGCCTCGACGAGCGATCCCTGGACCGCTGCTTCCGCCGGCCAGACCGCGGCCAGGAACGCCGCGCCCAGGATGGTGGGGACCAGCGTGAGAGCCATCTCGAGCGGGTACATGTAGGCCACGTGGAATCCGGCCACGTCCCGCTCCGCGATCTGCAGCGTGTAATGCAGGTTGATGGCGCCGAACGTGATCCCGAGCAGCAGTCCCAGCAGCCCGATACTGAGCGCCTCCATCCAGATCGTGAGCCTGACCTGGGCCCGCAGCCCCCCGATCGCGCGCAGGACCCCGAGTTCCCGCCGGCGGTCTGTGATCGACACGGTGAGGGTATTCACGATGCCGAGAATGGCCACGAGCACCGCAACTGCGATCTGTGTCGATGACAGGCTCAACCACTGCTCGGCGATACCCAGCACGTAGTTGCGCACGTCGCCGTTGGTGAACACGAACACCTGCCGCATCCCATCGTAGGTCTCGAAGATTCGGCGCCGCACCTCCTCCTCTGACGCACCCGCCTCGAGGTACAGGCGGAAGAGGTTCACCGAGTCGTCGTGCCAGTACTGCCTGTAGGTGTCTCGTGACATGAGGATGTTGCCCTGCTGATCGGCATAGTCGACCAGGACGCCCACGATCGGTAACCGAATGACCCCGTGCGGCGCCGAGATTTCCAGCACGTCACCCAGCGCCACCTGCTGGAGTCGCGCAAAGTTGTCCGAGACGAGCAGTCCTTCCGCGGCGCCCATCTGCTGGCGGATGCGAGACGGGTCGCCGGCGGTGAGGCGGCTCCGGCCCCCGTCCGCAACGCCGGTGAATTCGACAGCCGTCACCAGGACCGGCGTGTCCTTGTAGAGGATCCGCGCGGTGCGCACCGGCTGAACACGCTCGACATCAGGAATCGTCTGGAGTTCGGCCTGCATGTCTCCGGGGAACCGGACCGCGCGGTTGACGAGCGCAGGTGACGGCGCCAGGTACAAATCCGCCTGGAGCGTCGAGTCCACCCACGCCACGATCGAATCATAGCTGCCGCGCGCCATGCCCGAGAACGACACCGCCAACGCCAGCGACAGCATGACCGCCGCCACGCAGGCCGATGTGCGTCGAGGCGCCTGGATCAGGCTGTCGGCTGCCAGGGCGCCCTCCACGGGCCGGATCGCCCTGAGCGCCGGGCGCAGCAGGCGCGCGAGGCCCAGCGTCAGCAGCGGACCGAGCAGCAGGACCGCGATGACGAGCGACGCGTACCCGACGTAGAAGAACAGACGCGAGCTGCCGCCCAGGAGACAGGCGAGGGAGATCGCCAGACACGCGGCTGCCACCTGCGTGCGCCGCCGGTGCTCGCCGGCGGATAGCACCTGATACTTGCCTTTCTGCAGCGCCAGCACCGGGTCGACGTGCGCCGCCTGGCGAGCCGGAATGAACGCCCCCACGAGGCTCGTGGCCACACCGATCGCCAGCGCCATCCCCAGCGTCAGCGGATGGGTCGCCACGTCCTCGGCATGTTGCGCCACGCCGTACACCTCGTGCATGAGGCCGCTGATGCGGCTGACGATGCCGCGCGCAACGAGGAGCCCCACCCCGAGCCCGACGATCGATCCGACCAGCCCCGTCAAGGCACCCTCGCTGAGAAACAGCCACCGGATCTGTCCGCGCGTGGCCCCGATCGCCCGCAGCACCCCGATCTCCGCGCGGCGCTGGGTCACGGCGATCTCGAACGCGTTGTAGATGATGAACATCCCGATGACGAGCACGAACAGGCTCGAGATCGTGACCATGATCGAGTATGCGGCGGTCATCGACTCGAACTGGCGACCTCGCCCCGCGGGCGTGTCGACGGTGAAGCCCGGACCGAGCAGACGTTGCAGCTCGTCCCGAACGTCGGCGACCGTGTGCCCCTCCCGCACGGCGAGGTCTATCCGATCGAACGTGCGCCCCCGCCCGAACATCAGCTGCGCGGCGTAGATGTCCATGATGGCGAGATTGCCACCATACGCCGTGGCGAGCCCCTCGGACTTCATCACGCCTCGTATCGTGAACGGTCGAGGACCGAGCACCGTCCCGAGCTCGATGCGACTGCCGCTCGATAGGCCATTCCGTTCGGCGAACTCGCGGGCCACCATGATCGAGTCAGCCTGTGCGAGGAAGACCAGCGGATCGTCGATGAACGCCTCGTCTCCTTCGTCGAAGTCGTAGTCGCGCAGACTGCGATCGCCGGTCATGTCGGTGCCCAGCACGAGCAGGCTGCCCTGTCCCGCCGTCCTCGTATCCACCACGGCCTCGATGACCGGTACGGCGACACTGACGCTCTCGGCTCCCTGCACGGTCTCGAGCACGTCTTCGCTGAAGCCCGCCTCGCCGGCCGTTACCTGCAGCTGCGTCTTGCCGGCAATCCGATCGATCGTGTTGTTGAAGGCGAACAGCACGCTCTGGTTGGCGGTGTGCAGGGCGACGAACACCGCCACGCCGAGCACGATACCCGTCGTGGTGAGGACGGTGCGAAGGATGTGCCTGCGGACGTAGGGCCAGCTGATCAGTCGGAGCAGGATCATCGGGGAGGGAATCGGTCGATCGCGATCATGGAGAGGATCAGATTATGGGCACCCCATTCCCGGCAGGTCAACCACCGATGGTGCTTCCGGGAGGCGCAGGAAGCGACTATGATCGAGACCGTCGCTCCACAATCCCCCGTTTCTCGCCCCACACCCAGGATGTCCGTGACCGCATCGTCGCCCGCTTCGCCCATTGCCATCATTGGCCGATCCTGCCGGCTACCGGGTGCCCCGTCGGTCGATGCCTTCTGGCAGCTGCTCGTGGACGGGGCCTGCGTCGTACGCGCGGTGGGGCAACGGCGCGAGCAGTGTCTGCAGCAGGGACGCCGGGGCCCCGGGCGCCGGTCAGAAGCTGTACCTGACCGTCACGCTCACGTGTGAATTGCGTCGATACTGCCCGATGAAGTCGTCCGGTTCGCCTCGAATGAACGCCCCGCCGACGGTCGCGCGCCAGTGGCCGCCAACGGTCTGCGAGTACTCGCCCTTCACCCAGAGGCTACTGACGTCCTGACGCAGGGCGCCCTCCGCGGACACGCTGCGGTTGGGATCGATCGTGTAGGATGCGCGACCGAGGAACGCCTCGCTCAAGCCGCGGTCCGGCGCGAAATCCGTCGTCGCTCTCCTGGTCCGGACCACCTCGCCCGCGTAGCCGCCTATGAGCAGCAGCTCGCCCCGCTGTCGCTCGATCTGGATGACGTACTGCAGGTATTCATCCGCGGCATTGTCGGGCGCGGTGAAGTATCCGGCCTCCGCCCTCACCGTGAACCGGCGCCGCAGCCAGGCGAGATCAGCCCCGGCCATGCGCATCCGAGGAAAGCGTGGCGCCAGCGCCAGGATGGGTGGCGGGACCACGGTCGGAAAGACCTCGGCATCGATCGCCGGCAGGTGGTTGTAGCCATCGAAGTAGGAGAGCGAGTACTCGTAGTCGCTTGCCAGGTGGTTCCAGCGGACGCCCCACTGTGAGCCACCCGGAAACGTGGCACCCGAATCGATGACATCGAAACCCGACGAACCGTCTGGCCGCGCCGCCCAGCGCTTGTCCGATAACGGAATACGGCTCGGCGTGAGCCACGGCACCCACACAGCTTCGACGGTGTCCGTCTCGCCGCTCCAGTCGAGGCGGACACCGGTCACGGCCAGGAACTCGCTCGTGGTGACGGTGAGGAAGTCGCGCGGCGCGAATCGGTCGGTCGGGTTGACGATGTCGGCCTTGCCCCAGCGAATGAACTGCTTGCCGACGTCCGCGGTGAGGTGCCCGCGCGAGAGCGTCGCGTTCGCGCTGCGGATTGACAGCGCGGGCCTCTGCCGCGCCCGGTCGCGAACGTCCACGTCCCAGGTGCGCTCGACCTGGCCGTAGGTGTCGGTGCGCGCGTCGAACGAGCCCCGCACGCGAAGCCAGCGTGCGACGTCGACCGCCGGTTCGTACCGGAGGTGGACCTCGGCCATGGCCTGCGTGTCGTCTTGCTGCCTCTCCTGTGGGTAGAGCTCGGTTCGGATTTCGACGAACCCGCGCTGGGTGAACGTCTGCGCCGCGACCGGTGCCGCCGCAAGGAAGGACACCAGGAGCACCCACAGCACTCCCGCGCGGTGGTTCACGCCGGCTGGTCCGAAGACCTGCTTGACGCGAGGTCTCAGCGCCGTCTCCGCAGCGCCCGCAGCGTGAAGTCCTCGTCGCGCATCGGCGTGTTGTAGACGAGCTTCTCGATCGTCAGGATGGTCCGGCTGTCCCGGCCGAGATCGTGCATCTCGAGCAGGAGCGGGGTCCAGACACCCTGAACCCGCTCGATCTGCCGGTAGTCGAGCCGCCGTTCCAAACCGTCGCGCCTGTACTTCTCGATTCGCGCATGGGCATAGTTATCCTGGCGCACCCAGATGATCGACCGCGTGTACTGCGACGACCGCCGTTCCGTCGGGCGCGACTCGATCGTCCAGCACGCGACGCCGTCGATGGCTTCCTCGCCCAGCATTCGGTACTCGTACTGCTCGACGTCGCTTTCCTCCAGGTCCTCGAAGCTGAAGTCGGTGCCAAAGAAGCGCGTCGACCGGTCCTGCGTTGCGATCCGCCGCTCCCGCTGGATGGCCGGTGTCCACATCCACTGGTCCGACGCGCGGTCGACGTGGTTGACGATGAGCAGCGCCACACCTCGGACCTCGGCCGGCTCGGTGAACGTCAGCACCGCCTTGCTGGATCCGTGCGATCCCAGGCGGTCGTACACCCAGCGCTTGTCGGCAATCTTGCCCCGGCTGTCGATGACCTCGAGCGTGCCGTCGTAGTGCAGCGACTCCACGTCGGTGCGCCGCTGGGCCTCGGTGACGATCGCGACCGGATCGGAGACCTCCTGGATCGTGGCGTCACGCACGAACCCGTGCGCGACCATCACCGCGCCGAGCATCGTCCCGAGCAGGATCCCGAGCGTCGTCGACGACACCCGCACCAGCCGACGTCGCGCGTTCGACCATCGCATGAGGCGCGGACCCGTCACCGGCGTTCGTCTCCAACGACGCGACCGTCCCGCAGCGAGACCGTCCGGGCACAGCTGTCCGCTACCGAGCGGTCGTGCGTGACGACGAGCACGGTTGAGCCGAGACGATCATGAAGGTCCCTGACGAGATTGAGGATCTCGATGCCGGTCGCCGTGTCGAGGTTGCCCGTGGGCTCGTCGGCGAGCAGGATTGGCGGATAGATCGAGAGGGCCCGGGCGATGGCGACGCGCTGGCGCTCGCCGCCCGACAGTTCGTCCGGGCGGTGCTCGAGACGGTGACCGAGCCGGACGAGGTCGAGCAGTTCTCGAGCGCGGTCGGCCGTCTTGCGCCGAGACCAGCCGCGCAGGTGCAGCGGCAGCGCCACGTTCTCGAGGCAACTGAGCGTCGGAAGCAGGTTGAAGAACTGAAAGATGAAGCCGATCGTGTCCCGCCGCACCCGCGTCAGGTTGTCGTCGGAGAGCACCGACAAATCTTGTCCGTCGATCAGCACGGTGCCCGCGGTCGGCCGGTCGAGCCCGCCGATGAGATTGAGCAGGGTCGACTTGCCTGATCCCGACGGACCGACGATGGACACCATGTCGCCCCGGACGACCGACAGGTCGATACCGTCGAGCGCCCGAACCTGTCGCTTCCCTTCGAAGCGTTTCGCCACATCTCGGAACTCGACCATCGTGGCATCCGTCATGACATGTGCAGCACTCCGCGCGAACCGAGGCCAGCCCGGACCGTCGCATGTACTTTAATGGATCAGGTCCGGAGCGGTACGGGTGGCCGAGCATCTCGGTCGGGCACTCCATGCCTCAGACGGCGACCGCCCCAACACCTCATGGGGTAAAATTTCGGCCATTCACTCGCACTGGAGCCGCCGGTGTTGAGTCAACCGGCCAGCTCAACTGAGGATCGTCATGCGTTTTGCCCGCAGAGCGTCTTTCGCGGCGTTGCTACTCGCGCCACTCGTCTGGACCGCCGTCACGAGGTCCTCTCCGCCGCTCGAGGCAGCCGGCAACGAATGCCTCAACGGGAACGCGTGCCCTCCGATCGATCAGCAAACGGACGGGTCCCTGATGTCCAGTATGAACACGTTCGTGCAGCAGCCCGTAGCGGATGGCGCGCAGGTAACGGAGATCATGCGCAACGGGCAGATGATCTCCGCCTACTCCTCCAACATGGACAAGAACAAGGTGTTCAGGACCACCTGTTTTTTCGAAACGCTGGCTATGCCGACACCGACACCGACACCGATGCCGACGCCGATGCCGACGCCGATGCCGACACCGACGCCAATGTGGTACTGCTGGGAGACCGTCGACAACGCCAGGGGCTGGCCTCATCGCATAACTACCGAACCATCACACCGAGCATGCCTATCGGCGGGCAAGTGAGCGCCTCGGCGCCCAATTGGACGAGAGCAGCCATCCTCCAGTCCCTGCGGACGGATCGGGACCACGATGGCTTCCCGGATGGCACTGTTGAAGGCTCGGGGACCGCCTCGTTCGTGGATGTCGACAGCGACAACCGGCCCGACGCGTTGGTCATCAAGGATGACGATCCCTCAGCCTCGACCATGACCGTGGGTTTTACCAACAAGGCGGTGCCGGGTTCCGCGGGCTCGCTGGCGACACAATGCACCACCATCCCCGATCTGGCGTATCAGCAAATCACCGGCGGCCTGTTCGCGACGGACGCGAAGGCTGCCTGCATTGGCAACGACAATCAGGGTAGCTTGAGCGCTGACTTCGACGACGACGGGGTCAAAGACCCGCAGTTTCCGACCGGTCCGGAGATGACGGCGAACACGACGGGGCTCTACACGTTGATGGTGAACAGGGTGGGGCAAGGCACCGTGTCGAGCAACCCGGTCGGCATCGATTGTCACGACCAGGCGAACTCCGTGTGCATCGCGTCCTTCAGCAAAAATAATTCTGTCACGCTCAACGCCATGCCCAAGACCGGCTGGACACTCGACAAGTGGTCGAGCGACGACCCCGGCACGAACTGCAACCAGAATGGGCCAGGGACGATCGACCTCACGTTCTCGACGAGCTGCACCGCGACCTTCACGGAGGGCACCACGCCGACCCCGACCCCGACTCCGAACCCGACTCCCACGCCGGGCGTGCCCCAGAACTTCAATGCCGTGGGCCTTGGGGGCCACAAGATCCTTCTCACGTGGGACGTTGACCCTCAAGACCTGGTGGAGGAGATCAGGTACCACGACCAAGATATTACGGCGGTGGCCAACCTCCCGTTCCCCGGCGGTCCAAGGATCGACATCACCGTGGCGCAAGCGAACGCCGGCAAGCTGGAGCTGTTCGTCCCGGCACAACATCAGTCGTTCGCCGCGATGCATGGCACGCCGCCGGGTACGTGGATTTTCGCCGCATTCAACAGCAAAGGTCTCTCTGCACCCGACAAGGCTACGACGGGTCTGGCCCCGGACCCGAACCCCATCGCCGAAATGGTCACGACTCAGTAAACATCGCGTCCCGCGGTGAGTCGGCCCCCGGCGCCCGAGCGCACGGCGCAGTCGATCGGACGGCCCGCGCCACGACCTGACGCCCGGTTCGGGTCAGCCAGATTGTGCGTCCCGCTGCTCCCCCGCGTCCTGTGGAGCGATACGCCCAAGGCCCGATATGATGTGGCCCCATGCCATCATCGAAACCCAAGCAACCGGTGGCCTGGCGCGACGACCCACGGGCGCTGAAACCGATGCTGGCCACGACGGCCGACGCCGCGCTCGACAACCCGCGCCTCGTGTACGAGCCGAAGTACGACGGCGTCCGAACGATCGTCCAGATCGAGCCTGGCGCCAAGGGCGAACCGCCGCGCGTGACGCTCTGGTCGAGGCTCAAGAACGTGAAGAACGTCCAGTTCCCCGAGCTGGCGAACGACCTCCAGATCCTCGGCAAGTCGCTCGGGAAGCCGGTCGTGCTGGACGGCGAGATCGTTGCGCTGGACGAGGCGGATGTGCCGGCCAGCTTCCTTCGCCTCCAGGGGCGCTTGCACCTGACGCGACCTCGCGACGTCGAGCGAGTCATGCGGGTACAGCCGGTGGCCTTCTATGGCTTCGATATCCTTCGGGACGGGGATGAGGACGTTCGGAACTTGCCGTTCACCGATCGGCGAAAGCGCCTGACGCGATGCTTTCGTCGGAAGCTCCTGGCATCGATCCGCCTCACGGAGAGCGTGGTCGGTGACGGGCGGCCGATGTACGCGCGGGCGGAGGCCGAGGGCTGGGAGGGGCTGATCGCGAAGGAGGCCAGCTCGCGCTACGAGTCGGGCCGACGGAGCCCGGCGTGGCGCAAGCTGAAAATCACCCGGCGCCAGGAGTTCGTCGTCGGCGGCTGGACGGCGCCGCGCGGCGCGCGGTCACATTTCGGAGCCTTGCTGGTGGGAGTGCACGACGGCCGACGGCTGCTGCACGCCGGACAGGTGGGCGGTGGCTTCACGGATGACGAACTCGCACGCGTCGCGGCTCGACTGGCGCCCATCGAGACGGCGACCTGTCCCTTCGACCCTCCGCTGCGTTCGTCAGCGAGCGTTCACTGGGTCGAGCCGATCCTCGTCGCGGAGGTCAGGTACACCGAATGGACCATCGATGGCAAGCTGCGCCACCCCGTGTACCTCGGGATGCGAAGCGACCTGGCCGGAGCCCGAGTGACGCGGGAGCCCCATGGCGAGCGATCGCGAATCTCCGGACCGTCGGCCAAGCCCGGCGCGAAGAAGACGCAGAAGACAAGAAAGACAAAGACGCGAACAACTCGATCACGAGCCGGCGCCGCCAGAACGAAGCCGGTACCCGCCTTCGTGATCGAGCCGGCCGTTCAGCTCGTCATCGACCAGCTGCAGGATCTCGAGGACCGGCGCCGCGACGGCACCCTCCAGCTGCCCGATCCGGCCGAACGCCTCAAGGTAACGAACCCTCACAAGATGTTCTGGCCTGCGCTCGGCATCACGAAGGGCGAGCTTCTGCGGTACTACGCGCGCATCTCGTCTCTCATCCTACCGGTCGTCGCAGACCGACCGCTCGTGATGAAGCGGTTTCCGGACGGCATCGGCGGCAACGCCTTCTACCAGCAGCGTCGCGTGCGCGAGGCGCCGCCGCCCGGTGTTCGCGTGGAGCCACTGCCGAAGGGTATCGACCCGATCGGCGAGACATCGGGTGCGGCGCCGGATCGCTTCGTGGGCGGCTCGCTGCTGACGCTGCTCTACATGACCCAGATGGCTGCCATCTCGCAGGACCCGTGGTTCTCGAGAGTCGGTGCACTCGAATTCGCCGACCGGGTCGCCATCGATCTGGATCCGATGGAGGGCGTTCCGTTCGCGCGCGTCCTGGACGTCGCCCGGTGGGTCCGCGACGAACTCGAGACGCTCGAGACGCCGGGCTTCCCCAAGACGTCCGGATCCCGCGGCATCCACATCTACATTCCCATGCCGCCGCGGACGAGCTATCAGTCCGGCATGCTGTTCTGCCAGATCGTCGCCACGGTCGTCGCCACGCGGCACCCGAAGGTCGCCACGGTCACGCGCTCGGTGGCTGCACGTGGCCAGACCGTGTACATCGACTACTTGCAGAACATCCTCGGCAAGACACTCGCGACGACGTATAGCGCCCGGGCGAGCGACTACGCAGGCGTGTCCACACCGGTCACATGGCAAGAGATCGACGACGGACTCGATCCGAGAGACTTCACGATCAGGACGGCTCCAACCCGATTCGCAGCCGTGGGCGACCTGTGGGAGGCGATCCGTTCATCGAAACCAGCCGATCCGCGGAGAGCGTTTCGGTATGCGGAGATGCTGGAGGGCAAGAAGGCATGGAAGAAGAGGTAAAGGTGAAGAGGTAAGGGTGGCGCATGCGGTCACTCCTCGGAAAGCAGTACCATGGATAAGCGACGCAGAAGCGACGCATGAGCGACGGACGGGCAACATCCTCCGGGAGTCGTCGCGAGTGAGACAAGGGTCGTCGCCGACCGAGGGTGGCAAGGAGTATTCGATGATTCTCATCTTCGTCCTGGCATTCGCAAACGCCCAGGCCAACCCGACGCCGGTCGAGGTTGCGCGCGGCCGCATGAGCGAGATCGAGGAGCGGCGCGAGGTCGCGATCGTGGATCAATCGGCCTGGGAGGCACTCTGGGCCGAACACTCCCGCCTCGCGACGCTTCCCGGTGTGGATTTCGAGACCGAGATGGTCGTCGGGATCTTTCTCGGCACACGGCCGACCGCCGGCTATGACGTGACGATTGCAGGCGCCACTGTGGAGGGAGACGTGCTGGTTGTGCGCTACGTCGAACGAAAGCCGGAGCGCGGCATGATGGTGCCCCAGATGCTCAGCGCGCCGTTCCATCTCGTGCGAGTCGCAAAGCACGAGGGCGACGTTCGCTTCCAGCCGGCCCAGTGACGCGGGCTCTGCGGGCTCTGGTCTCCCAGCTCAGCGCGCAGGGCCGGCGCCAATGGAGTGTCGGGATACCGCTCGTGGCGGACGCCGTCGGCGCTCCAGGTCCTCTCATGACCGGTCCCGCATGAAGTGATACGATCGCTCGGTCACACGGATTCGCCTGGCCTGACCGGCCAGGCCGGCGGATCGACCTCGACGATCCAATTTCCTCGAACGCGCCCGTAGCTCAGTTGGATAGAGCGCCGGACTTCGAATCCGTAGGTCGCAGGTTCGAGTCCTGCCGGGCGCGCCACTTTTCCAACGTTGTCAGGCTGAAACGAACCGGTCTCGGCGCATGCGCCGGCCGTGCGAGCGACCCCTTCCGTTCGCAGTAGCGCAACGTTCGCTCGCTCACACCGGCTTGCGTAGCGACCTCACCGATTCGCATACCGACAGTGAACCCTGCATCTAGGTACGGAGTCAAGCGGCAGTTGGGCGGCGCCCGACGGCCCAGCAATCCCGCCGGAGTAGCCGCACCACGAGACGCGTGCCCCCCAGCCGGATGCAATGCCATAGAATGGCACGACGCCCACGTGGACACTTCGGATGGCTGGAGGTCGCATTCGGCGACATCGGCGAACGGCGGCGGAAAATCCGGACACCAAGGAGGTTCCCATGCGCGCATCGAAACTGATCCTGGCGGCGGTGGCGGCGTTCGTCGTAATGTTTTCGTTGTCCGGCCTTTGGCACCAGGTCTTGTTGGGTGACTACTACGTCGCGGAATCGGCAGCCGTTGCGCGCCCGGAACCAGACTTGGCCATCATCGCGCTCGGATACGCGATCTTGGCCCTCTTGATGGCTTGGGTGTATCCAATCGGCTACAAGGGCGGCTCGGCGATCACCGAAGGTGCCCGGTTCGGCGCCGTCATCGGGCTGCTGTGGATCTTGCCCTGGTCGGTGATCATCAGCGGGATCTGGCAGATTGAGCTGACCATCGTGCTGGTCGACTCCGCGTGGCACATCATCGAACAAGGCCTCGGAGGTGTCGCTGTCGCAATGGCGTACGGCCGCCAACCGCCTGGGCACGGCTGATCCGTAGGGGAACGCCCAGCGGGAGCCACAGGCGTGCCCTCGCGCTCGACAGTCTTCGAATCCGTCGGTCGCAGACTCGAGTCCTGCCGGGCGCGCCACTCCTTCAACGGCGTCGCCGTGCGAGCACGAGCCTACTGATCGTTCGAACTCGCCGGAACCGGTCTACCGGTCGTGCCCTCGAGCAGATCGTCCACGCTGTAGACGCGACCGTTCGAGATGACCTGCCGCACCTTGTGGGCGGCGGTGATGTCCTCGAGCGGATTACCCTCGACGATCACCAGGTCCGCGAGCTTGCCGGCTTCGATGCTGCCGGCGTCGAGACCAAGCATCTCGGCCGGCACCACGGTGGCAGCCCGGAGAGCCTGATAGGGCGTCATGCCGGCGATCACGTACGCCATCAGCTCACCGTGCAGGTTGAACGCGTTCGGCGAGTCGGTACCGGCCACGACCGTGCCGCCGGCCGCGCGGATGTTCATCAACATCTGCAGGGTGCCGGGGAGTTCACCGTCTGAGGTCTGGCCACGTCCGCCGAACCCCCCACCGCCCGCTCCGGACACCTGCCGCTGCATCCAGGCCGGATAGAGGGCGAAGCGAGGGTCTGTCCGCATCTCAGGCTCCATCTCCCAGAGGCGCTGAAGGCCGGTGCGCGATACCATCGGGCACCATACGGTGCCGGTCGCGCCGAAGATCTGCGAGACGTCAGAGTAGCTCTGCTGAAGCGTCCCGATCTTCGGCGAGTATCCGCGCCGGCTCGTGCCCGACGTGTGCTCGCTGCCATCCATGCCCACGAACGCCGCGGGGAAGATCTCATGCGTGGAGATCGGAACGCCGATGCCATGGCCGAACTCGACGATCCGCCGCTGCAGTAGGTCGGTCATCCGGACGTAACTCTTGAGCAGGTCGTACTGCAGAACCTTAGCCCGCTCGAGCTCCAGTTCGAGGTGGCTCGGACTCGCGATTGCGATCCCCATCTTGTAGTAGACCCGCTCGTACTCCATCAGATGGCCGGTCGTGAAGTATCGCGGTGCGATCCGGCGATTCGCGTCGCTGGCTTCCCGCTCCTCGACGGCTTCGTACGGGATGCCCCCCGGACTCCGGACGGTCGTCACGCCGAACGCCAGGTGGGCGCGGCCCGCCGATTCACCGAAGTCGGGCTGGAGGTGGGAGTGCCAGTCGACCAGTCCCGGCATGACGGTGAGGTCGGAGGCGTCCACGACCGTGCCCGAGTGCAGGTTCTCGGCGTGCGGCTCGACGCTGCTGACGCGGTTGCCTTCGATCACGATGTCCACGTCGGCCTGCGCCGTCTCGCTCACGCCGTCTACCAGTTGCGAGGCGTGCACGACGATGCGGGTGTCGGGAACGTCGACCGTGTAGGTCAGGTCTAGGGGCAGCTCGCGCGTATCGCCCGTCTCGATGTTCACCCTCTTCAGCGTGTCGTCACTCAGGTAGACGATGTGTTTCGAATCCCCCTGCCAGCTGGGAGAGTTGGCGTGTTCCGTCGTGACCTGTCGCGGTGGGCCGAGCGGTTCACCGGACGAGGCGACGGGCCAGACCGAGAGGAGCCCCTCGTAGATGGCCGCCATCTTCGTGCCGTCCGGCGACCATACCGGGCCACAGCCGCCGCGTGAGTCAATCGAGAGATGCCGTACCGGCACGTACCACGTGTCGCTGCCTCCGGCCATCGCCGACATCGTCATCACCTGGTTCGTGCCTTCGCGGAAGCGGCTCGAATACGCCAGGCTTCCCGCAATCGCGAGCCGCGTGCCGTCAGGGGACCACGTCGGTGGGCCCGGCTGCGGCAGTTGGTCGTGCACCGTCGTGACCGTGCCGGTGGCGACATCGACGACCGAGAACTCGGCGACCCGCCACATGCCCGTGACGTTGAAGACCGCGATACGAGTGCCGTCGGGCGACCACGCTGCGCCCAGCGGTTGGGTCGTCATCGTCGTGAGCTGTCGGCTCTCGCCCGTCGTCATGTCGCGGATCCAGATCTGGAGCTGGTCTCCGCCTTTGTCCGACGAGTAGGCGAGCTGCGAGCCGTCGGGTGACCAGGCCGGGTCCGTATCGAAGGCCAAGTCGTTGGTGATGTTCTCAGGCGCTTCGCCGATCGGCATCACGTAGATGTCGCTGAGCGCCGCGAAGGCCACTTGCGTACCGTCTGGCGAGATGGCCGGCCCCACGATGCCGAGTGCCTTGCGCGGTGCGGTGGAGTCGAAGTCGCGTGGCCGCTTCGTGTAGCTGGGCGGCGTCACCTGCACGGTGGCCGTGAACTCGACAGTCTCGGCGTCGGCGGTCCCGAGCGACCGCTTTCGGATCTTGCCGTCCGACGTGTAGTAGAACTCGGTGGCCGACGCCCAGCTCACGCGGAACGGGAACGCGTTCTCGCTGCCCGTCAGCGGCTTTCCGTCGACCTCCAGGCGGCTCTCACCCGGGGCGGCCGCGTGATACACGATGTCACCGCCGGGCCCCCAGGAGGGCGCGTCGGAGCGGGAGGTGACGCTCGTGAGCCTCCGCTCGGCGCCCCCCGCGACGCGGGCCGCGTACACCGTTTGCGGTCCGGCGCGCCTGCCGCCTCCGGCCGGGTCGTCTCGCTGCGAGATGAAGGCGACCTCCGTGTCGTCCGGCGACCATGACGGCATGAAGTCGTTGGCCGGATCCGTCGTCAGCTGCTGGAGGTCGCCGTTCCGCACGTCGAGCACCCACACGTTGTAGTCGCCCCCGAGCGGGCCGCCGCGGTCTGACGCGAAGGCCAGACGCGTGCCATCGTGCGACCAGGCCGGCTCGCGGTCGTCGAAGGGACCCCACGTCAACTTGCGCTGGTTCGTGCCATCCGGCTCCACGGCCCAGATATCGTAGCCCCCGTCACGAAAACTGAAGAAGGCGATGGTCCCCCCATCGGGCGACCAGACGGGCTGGCGGGCGTCGTTGAAGACATCGGTGATCCGTGTGGCCGCCCCGCCCGACGCCGGCAGCGTCCAGATGCTGCCCTGCAGATCGATGGCCAGCGTCTGGCCGTCGGGTGATACCGCCACCGACATCGAGGTCCCCTCGGTGACCGTCACATCGACCGTTGCCGCGGCACCCTGCGCCGGCGCAACTCCGCTACCCGGCTGACTCGACCCACAAGCGCTCGCGAACCCGCCGGCGAGGATGATCACTCCGACGAGATTCAAGCGTGTTCCGCTGCGCCTCATGGTTTCCTCCTCCGGGGATTCCCCGGGACTGCCAGACTGATCGGAAGGGAGCGTATTCTACACAATTTGGGGCGCTCGGCCGTCCGCCCGTACAGACGAAAGGGCCGAGCGACGATGCGTCGCCCGGCCCTGAACGCGTGATTTCTTATAGTTGGACTGCTCGAGACGACACCTCCTCCCCTAGCTCACCCCTCGGCCGCGAGGGTAATGACCGTGCTGTTCGTAACCGTGTTCACGTTCTCGTCCAGAACGCCCCAGACGATGTTGTGCGCACCGCAGTGTTCCCGCGCTTCCTGATAGCAACGATGGGGCCAAGGCGCATACGAGAGCGCAACGCGCCTATTTACAACACGTTGCGAGTATCGTGCTCAGGCGAGTTCCGAGGCTCATGTGCCGCTGTGTCCAGAAAGGAGGCACATGAACACCTGGCTTCTCAGGAAACGCAGAATTCTGGTGGAAAATCGTCCATTGGACGCTGCCTCGAAACGAGGCAGGGTTTGTCACAACCAGGCAGGTGGCCAGACTCGCTCGTCCGTTCCGCAGGCACCGGTGCTCATGGGGATGATTGTCTAGGCCAGAGTGTGAAGAATCGTGCAGCCGCCGCATGTGCGAGGCGCTGACGTATCATGCTGCTGGACATCGCCGTAGGGACCACGTGGAAGTACAGATTCGAGAAGCCTGCACTGACGACGCGGCGGCGATCGTCGCCGTCCTCAATCCGATCATCTTGGCGCGAACGTACACGGCGCTCGACACGACGTTGACGGTCGAGGCCGAGCGAGAGTTCATCGAGCGCTTTCCGGAGCGAGGCGTGTTCCTCGTCGCCGTGCGGGAGTCCGACCAGCGAGTCGTCGGATTCCAGGATCTCGAACCGTTCTCGTTCCACACGCACGCCTTCGATCACGTCGGCGTCATCGGCACCTACGTGGATCTGACGCTGCGGCGGCAAGGTATTTCGCAGCAACTCTTCCGAACGATGTTCGAGGTGGCGGGGCGGAAAGGCTACGAAAAAATCTTCACGTACGTGAGGGCAGATAACGACGCGGCGCTGCGCGCCTACCGCCACCAAGGCTTCACGATCGTCGGGACGGCCTATCGACACGCCAAGATCGACGGGCGGTACATCGACGAGATCGTGATCGAGCGTCCCCTGGACCTGCCGGCCAGCCGGGCGGTCGAGAGCGGCTGATTCAATTGGTGAACGGGCGGCTATCGGCCCGAGGTGGACTTCGTCCGCGCCAGCCTATCCACCCCCCGCCGGATCGACGGTGCGCTCGATGACTTCGCCCTTCCCAACGGTCACGGTGATCTGCCGCCGGTCGCCTCGGATCTCTCGCACCGTCACGCGATACTCGCCCGGCTCGACGATGAAGCTCTTCGGGTTGGACGCGGGATTCGTGTAGGTGCGACCCTGGCCGACCGACGTGCCCGTGGCAGCGTCGACCACGCTCAGGGTGGCGTCGACGAGGGTACCGTCGCGAGCCGTGCCGATCGTCAGGGTGCCGCTCTCCCAGTCATGCGACAGCTCGGCGCGGCCTCCAGGCTCGATGGTTACCATACCGAGCCCCACCCGCGGCCGCCCGGAGATCTCGACGGAGCCGATCGACACCTCGTAGGTGCCGGACGTGATCCGCACCGACGCAGGATTGCTGGACTCGGACACGTACGTGCGCCCGCTCGCCGCCTCTCCGCCGCCGTCCGGAACCCTGACCTCGTAGACGGCGTCGGAGCGCTCGCCGTTGCGGGTCGTGCCGATCACGAGCTCACCGGTGGAGAAGTCGACCGTCCGTTCCACCAGGCCACCGTCGGCAATCTCGACCTCGAGTTCGCGTTGGGTATTGCCACGAATCCCGACCGCCGTCACGTGTACCTGGTACCGGCCATCCGAAAGCGGGATGAGCCGCGGGTTGGTCTCGGCGCTCGCGTACGTTCGCGCGGTGCCGGCATCTTCGCCGGTGACGACGTTGGACACGCTGACCGCCGCGTCCTGCAGCTCGCCGTCTGCGATGGCTTCGATCGACAGCCGGCCGGTCGGCACGTCCGGAGCCATGGCAACCGCCGCATTCAAGGCGGCCGACAGCTCACTCGCGTTCTCGGCGGCAAGGTACAGGCCATCGCCGGCCTGCGCGGCACACTCGAGCTGCGAGACGTCCTCCCCGGCCACATCGAAGCCGATGATGTGCAGCACGAAGTCAATGCCCTGCTCTCTGGCCGCGCGTACCGCCGCGCATGGGTCGCCGTCACAGGTCTCGAGACCGTCGCTCAGGAGCACCACCGTCGCCCCCTGGTCGCGGCCGCGCAGCGTGTCGAATGCCTGCTGAACGGAGGCCGTGATCGGCGTCCGACCCTTCGGATTGAGGCCATCCACGCTCGCCTTGAGCGTGGTCCGGTCGAGCGGGCCCATCGGCACCACCGTCTCGATGTCCGCGCAGTCAGCCTCGCGGCGATGGCCGTACGCGATGACGCCCACCTCCGCTTCGTCGGCGAGGCCATCCACGAGGTCGCCGAGGACTCGGCGAGCAATGACGACCTTGTTCTCGCCCTCGACCTGCCCCCACATCGAACCGGAGGCGTCCAGTACCAGGAGCAGTGGAGCGGGAGGCCGCTGAGCGACGCCCGCCACTCCACCGATTGCGATCAGTACCGCCGCCACCCCAAGAACCGTTCGTGTTCGCCGCATAGCCTGCACCTCCCGACAACCGGTGTACTCCGGATGTTGCCGTGCATTGTAGACCGACGCGCAATGGTCCGCGGCGAGAAGCGAATCGAGGCGGGAATGAACGTGGGAATGGAGTGCGCGAATCCCGGCAGAGACCGGGTGTCACGTCAGGCGGGGCCTGACGGGGCGAGCTCGTGGTCCCTCGGGGTCGAGGCCACGTCTGCATCGGCTTCCGCGAGTCGGCGGTGCGACTTCACCTCGTACATGCGGCGATCGGCCGCGCCGAACAATCGCTCCAGCGTCGTGCCGTCGTGTGGAAACGATGCCACTCCGATGCTGATCGACATCGTCACCTGCTCGCCATCCTGGACGTCGACGCGTGTCGCTGCCACGACGTCTGCTATGGCCTGCGCCCTGCGAGCTGCCTTCTCCGGCCCGCATCCGCGGAGGGCGAGCACGAACTCGTCTCCGGCGAACCTCGCGCAGAGGTCGTCCGGATGGATCAGGGATCGTAGCGTGCGGGCCACCGCCTGGATCACACGGTCGCCGACCTCGTGGCCCAGCCGGTCGTTGATCGGCTTGAACTCGTTCAGATCGGCGACGAGCAGTGCCAGTTCGGCGCGCTCCACGGTGTGCGCCCGAGCCAGTTCGCGGTTCACGTAGTCCTGCATGCCTCGACGGTTCGGCAGGCCCGTCAACGCGTCTGTGCGTGACCCACTCAGCAGCTCGTCGAACGTCATGGCGTTGCGGATCACGAGCGTGGCGCGCTGCGCGAACTGACCCAGGAGCCAGCGGTGCTCGTCCGAGTAGACCTGCATCCCAACGTCGTGCACCAAGAGCGCCCCGAATTCGTGGCCATCCAGCGTCAGGGCACAGGCCATGCTCGATTCGAGCCCGACGTTCCAGTCGGCCGGAGCGAAGAACGACGCCGGAGCCGACAGCGGCCGCGCGAGCTCGTCGACGGTCGTCGCCGTCACGTGGCGGACCGCCGCGTCGTTCTCTCCGGCCGCGAAGCGACACTGAAACTCCTGCGCCTCCTCGCTCCAGAGAAAGAGCGCGCAGCACGACACGGGCAGGACCTCCTTGAGCTTCAGCCGGATCTGCATCATGGCTTCGAAGACGCCCTGACTCGATCCGAGCTGGACTGCAGTCTCGCGAAGCACGTCCGCCTCTTGGTGGGCGGCAGTGATCTGGTCGAAAGCTGGGAGATGGCCTCCGGGCCCGTTCAAAGGCGCGTCGGGCTCGACGTCGCCCGATCGCTCCCGCACGAGCGCCGCGATGGCCGGCTGAGCCTCTACCAAAAGGTCGACCACGTGCGGGTCGAGCGCCGTGCCGGCGGAGCGCTGCACGATGGCGAGCGCATCTTCGGCTACTGCTGCGGCCCTGTGCGGACGATCGGCCTGGAGCGCCGTGAACGTGTCCGCCACGGCCAGGATCCTGGCGCCGAGCGGAATCGCCTCGCCGGCGAGGCCGTCGGGGTATCCCTTCCCGTCCCAGCGCTCGTGATGGGAGTGTACGAGAGGCGCCACGGGCCGGGGAAACGGCACGGACGCGATCAGGTTGGCGCCGATGCGAGCGTGGCTCCGAACCCTCTCCAGCTCGTCGGCCGTGAGCGGACCCTCCTTTCGGAGCACGTCCTCCGGGACCGCCAGGTTACCGATGTCGCGCAGGAGCGCCGCGGCCTTCACCGCGTCGACCTCCGCGACCGACATCCCCACGGCTCGAGAAAGGACCTCGACACAAGCCTGCAACGTGCGTGAGTTGGATCGGACGCGGGGCTTCTTCGCCTCGATGGCCGACGCCAGCGCCTCGATGATGGCGAACTGCGTACTCGACTCGTCTGCAACGCGTTGCCGTTCCTCGACGATGCGATCGTGAAAGATACGATAGCTACGATACGACAGGTAGAGCGGAACCCCGCACAGTCCGAGCAACCCGGGGAGCCAGGCGGCTTGCCAGGACCCCAGCGCGACGGCAGCGCCCGCGCTTCCGAGAAGCAAGACCGTCAGCCGGGTCTCGTGCCGACCGTCGGGGACCGGAGACCGGGGCTCGGGGATCGGGGATCGTGTCACGAGCGCTCTCCACTAGAATCCATCATCAGCCACCGTCACACGGCACCCACCGGTCGCCCGTGGCAACCGAGGCTGTCGCACCTCAGACGCAAGGCGCACCGCGTTCACCTGCCCAGTCTTCCAAGGATGATGCCAGGTCGGCAGCGACGATGTGACTGTGCATCCGTGGGTCGACGTGTGCCTCGGGGGGATCATCTGTGCGGCCGAAGCCCTGCACCGTCGGCGGGACCTGTTCCGCTTCGGTACACGGACTGACGGTGTGGGTAGGAGGACGGGGACCAGGGATCGGGGATCGGGGATCGGGGGGCGGGGATCGGGGGGCGGGGACCGGGGGGCGGAGAATGCCGGGGACGGGGAACGGCGACCCTCGTGTCAGCTGACGCTGAGCGATTGCCGTTCGGTCGCGAGGCACGCGAGCGCCTGCTCGGGAAGCGTCTCGTAGATGGCCGGATCGAGTGGGAGCATGCCTGCGGCAGGTAACAGGGCCAGATCGAGATCGGGCGTTTTCTCTGGGCCAATCTCCAGCTTCGTGCACACGCCATTCGCCAAGTTGACGATGGCGGCCAGCGTGGGGTCGAGCGTGGCCTGACCCGGGTCGTGGTGGCAACGCACCGCCTCGGCGAGCGGCTCGGCCAGCGACCACTTCAGAGCCACGAGTCCGCCCACGTCGGCGTGATCGAAGCCGAACACCTCGCGCTCCGCTGCGACGAACGACTCGCCCTCGTTCGTCACCCGCTGGACGACCCACTGGTACTTCTCTCGCTCGTTGGTATCCATGACGCTCTTGCCGATGTCGTGGATCAGGCCGGCCACGAGCGCCGCTTCGCCCTCGGGGTATCGGCACAGCCCGGCGAGCATGCGAGCCACGATGGCCGTCGCCAGCGAGTGCTCCCAGAGCGTCCGCTCCTGGAACGAACTCCGGGGCCTTCGGAAGAGCGACTCGGTGCAGGAGGCGAGCACGACCGATTTCAGCTTGTCGGATCCGAGCACCAGGATGGCGCGGCTCAGCGTCGAGATTCGCCCGGGCAGGCCGTAGTACGCGCTATTTGATAACCGCAGCACGAGCGACGCGATGGCCTGATCGCGCGCCACGGCCTGCTCGAGTTCTCGCATGGAGCTCTCGGCATCGGCGCACATCTGGACCACCTTCATCGCGATGTGAGGCAGCGCCGGGAGATCCCCTGCTCGAGCAACCAGTGATTCGAGTTTGTCCACGAGGGAAAACCATAGCATAGGCGCCAACGCGGCACGAACCGGTTCGCCGCACCAGCGTGCTAGTCTCTCCTCATGGTCCGCTCATGACGCCCGACGAGCCCTCGACACCCGACGACCTATTTGCCCGCCTTGCGCACCTGGAGATCAACGTCACGACCGTGACGCACGCACCGGTTTTCACGGTCGGAGAGTCTGCCGCGCTGCGAGGCCCGATTCCTGGCTGCCATACGAAGAATCTCTTCTTGCGTAACAAGAAAGGACGAATGTTCCTGGTCGTCTGTGGCGAGAGTCGGACAATCGATCTCAAGGCGCTTGGTGTGCTGCTCGGCGCGGGGCGACTGTCGTTCGGGAGCGCCGAGCGGCTGATGCGCTGCCTCGGCGTGATTCCAGGCGCGGTCACCCCGTTCGCGGTGGTCAACGACACCGATCGCGAGGTGGGCGTCGTGCTCGACCGTGAACTCCTGACGTGCGACACGCTCAACTTCCACCCGCTCGACAACACGATGACGACGGCGATCGGCGCGAGTGACCTTCTCCGGTTTCTCGAGGCGGAGGGGCATCCGCCGACCGTTGTGGATTTCGAGGCTGCGGCCTCTCGCCCGACGACGTAGGAGGTCGGTGCGCCGAGCAGTTGCCAACCCGGTCAACGTATAATCCGCAGGTCGGTACCACCGTTCGGCGGTCCCACTGTCCACGGGAGGGTGCGCCATGACCATGCAACGGCGGGAGGTCCTCAAGATCCTGAGTGCGGCTCCCTTCATCGGCTCACTCGGCGCGGCGTCTCTCAATGCCAGGCCGGTCGGGCCAGGTGCCCAGCCCTCCGGCCAACCAGCACCGTCGCAGATCTGGCGCGCATTCGAGGAACCGTTCCTCGGCGAGATCGCGTTCCCGCTCGGCGGCATCGGCACCGGCACCGTCTCACTCGGCGGCCGCGGCAACCTGCGCGACTGGGAGATCTGCAACCGGCCGGACAAGGGGCGCACGCTCGACGACACGTTCTTCGGGCTCTGGTTCCGTGAAGGCAACGCCGATCCTCGCGCGTACGTCCTGGAGTCGACGCTACAGCCGCCCTATCGCGGCGCGTTCGGCGTCAACCGCGCCGGGCTGCCGGGCATGCCACGGCTCGAACGCGCGCGCTTCCTCGGCTCGTATCCGTTTGCCCGGCTCGAGCTGAGCGATTCGAACGTGCCACTGGAGATCTCGCTCGAGGCCTTCAACCCGTTCATCCCGACGAATGAAAAGGATTCGGGACTTCCGGTGGCCATCTTCTTCTGGCACATCACGAATCGAAGTACGTCCCCCATCCAGGCCACCATCGTCGGATCGCTCCAGAACATCGCGGGCGTGCGGACCTTCGGCGGCAACGAGAACGCGTACGTCTCGTCCAGTGCGCAGCGCGGCATCCGCATGACGACCACCGGTCACGCGGCTGATGCCGCGCAGTTCGGCAGCCTGGCGCTGACGACAACCGCGACCGACGCCATCCACACCGCCCGCTGGGACGGCAACGAATGGTTCGACGCCCAGAGCCTGTTCTGGAACACGTTCGCCGAGGCGGGTCGGCTGGCAGGCATCGACCGCTCGGGTCCCAGCGAGGACGGCCGTACGCACACCGGCTCGGTCGGCGCCGCACTGTCTCTCGCACCCGGCGAGCGGGCCACCGTGCCGTTCATCATCGCGTGGCACTTCCCCAACCGCGACAACTACTGGATGAACAACATCTTCGGCTACGAGCCGGACCAGGACGGCCCGATCCTGGGCAACGCGTACGCCAACGATTTCGAGGATGCGTGGAGCGTCGCGTCCTACACGGCCACGAATCTCGACCGACTCGAACGCGACACGCGGCTGTTCCACGACGCACTGTTCGAGAGCACCGTACCGCCGGAAATCCTTGACGCGGTCTCGAGCCAGAGCTCGATCATCCGGACCAACACATGCTTTCGGACTCGTACCGGGAACTTCTACGCGTTCGAAGGGGTTGGCGACGACCACGGCTGCTGCCCGCTCAACTGCACCCACGTGTGGAACTACGAGCAGTCGCTCGCGCATCTCTTTCCGGCGCTGGAGCGCACCATGCGCGAGGTCGACTTCGGCCAGAACACGGACGACCAGGGCTTCATGGTGTTCCGGACGCGACTCCCGCTCGACACGCCCAAGTGGGATTTTCCGCATGCCGCGGCCGACGGCCAGATGGGCACTCTCGTCCGGCTCTACCGCGAGTGGCAGCTGTCCGGAGACGATGAGTTCCTGCGGCGCCTGTGGCCGGCCGCGAAGAGGGCGATGGCGTTCGCCTGGCGGCAGTGGGATGTCGATGAGGACGGCGTCATGGAGGCTGTCCAGCACAACACGTACGACATCGAGTTCACCGGTCCCAATCCGATGATGGGCGCCATCTACCTGACCGCCCTTCGCTGCATGGAGGAGATGGCGACCACGCTCGGCGAGCCGACAGAGGCGGGCCGCTACCGGGAGCTCTACGAGAGCGGTCGTACGGGCCTCGACGAGATCACCTGGAACGGCGAGTACTTCGCGCAGGTCTACGAGCGAGCGCAGGAGGACAAGTACCAGGTCGGGGACGGGTGTCTCTCGGACCAGCTCCTCGGCCAGTGGATGTCCCACATCGTCGGCATGGGGCACGTGCTGCCGGAGCCGCGGGTCCGCAGCGCGATCGGGGCGGTGTATCGGCACAACTTCCGAGGCACCCTGACCGAGCATTACAACCCACAGCGCATCTACGCCCTGGGAGACGAGGGCGGGCTGTTGCTGTGCTCGTGGCCGCGCGGCAACCGGCCACCGCTGCCGTTCGTGTACTCCGACGAGGTGTGGACGGGGATCGAATACCAGGTCGCGGCACATCTCGTCTACGAAGGATTCGTGGATGAGGGCGTCGAGATCGTCAAGGCACTGCGGAATAGGTACGACGGCCAGCGACGCAATCCCTGGAACGAGGTGGAGTGCGGACATCACTACGCGCGGGCGATGGCGAGCTGGTCGCTGCTGCTGGCGTACTCAGGATTCCACTACTCCGCACCGCGGCAGCGGATGGGATTCCAGCCGGCCGTGAGCGGCGGTCGTTTCGCGACCTTCTGGTCCGCCGGACCCGGCTGGGGCACGTACGAGCAGGATCGAGACGCCCGGCGCACACAGGCGACGATCCGGTTGCTGTACGGCGACCGACTGACGCTCGCCACGATCGGGGTGCCGTTGCCGGAATCGGCCGACACGCAGACCACGTTCGCACCACATGTCTCGGTCGGGGATCGGGCCGTCACGGCCTCGGCGCGAGTGGAGCGAGGGCAGGCAATCGTCGACCTGGCGGAGACCGTCGTGCTCGGCGCCGGTGAATCGGTAGGCGTGGAGGTGACGTTGAGGTAGAAGGTCCCAGGGTTCGTCGTGGCTCGGATGCGATCGGACCGAGCGGCCATCACTAGTCGTCGCCGTGTTCGTTCCGTGTTCGTTCCGTGGCCGTTCCGTGTTCGTTCCGCGGCTACAACGCGCCTCGAGCGCGGAGCGTTGCGGGCGCGCGTTGCAGCCGCGGTGCCGCTGCGTTAGACTAGTCCGGTTCGGGTCGTGATTGGCGAGTCGACTGTGCGCTCGGCGCACGCGTGAGTTGCCGATTGCGCCTGACGGATCGACAGGCGCCCGTAGCTCAGCTGGATAGAGCGTTCGCCTCCGGAGCGAAAGGTCGCAGGTTCGAATCCTGCCGGGCGCGCCAGCCTTCGCTCACACTCGCTTGGCGACGAGCTGCGGCTGGCACGCGTCAACGCACCATCGTTCCCGCCTTCGTGTTCGAGTGGGCCGCTAGCTCAACTGGTAGAGCAGCAGACTCTTAATCTGCGGGTTTGGGGTTCGAGTCCCCGGCGGCTCACCACTCTTTCTTAGGAAAAACGAGAATCAGGCGCTTCGGCGGAGCGCCTTCGGGCGAGGCGTGTGCAAAGAATGTGCAAAATTTGGCTGAGACTGGTCCAGACTATCCACGCCTTTCCGAGCCGTGGTGTCCGGTAGCCAGTGCGCGTAGACCCGCAGGGTGATCGCGGAATCCTTGTGCCCGAGCTGGCGACTCACATACGTGATCGGCTCGCCTAGCTGCAGCAACAACGACGCGAACGTGTGCCGCATCTGGTGCGGTCCTCGGCGGTGCAGTTCTGCCTTATCAAGGACTCGATTGAAGGCTTTCCGCACGTTGGACTCATCGAGTGGCGTTCCCGCGTCTGACGGAAACACCCAGTCGGGCCGAGGAAGCCCGTGCCTCAGCCATTCCCGGCTCTTCTCTTGTCGCCAGAGGCGAAGGACCGCCCTGAGCTGCACGGACAAATCAACAGCACGCACCTGATGATTCTTCGGCGTGGTCAACGTACCTCTAACCAAGCTTCGCTGCACCCGAATAGACCGGCCACTCCAGTCGATGTCGCCCCACTGGAGTGCGAGTAACTCGCCTGCGCGCAATCCGGTCCGTAGCGCACAGAGGAGCCAAGGGTGCCAACCCGGAAAATGCTCGCGTGCCGTCTCGACTAGATGCGCCACCTCATCCCGCGCAAACGGATCAACCGTCGCCTCCGGTTCGTCACCCCGCCGTAAGTACTTCCGCATCGACAGCGCGGGATTCCCCGGGAGAAGCTCATCTTCGACCGCTTGCGACAGGACCGTACTCAGCGTGCGCACGATCCCTCGAACGGTGTCAATCCTCAGTCCCCCATCCCGAGCGTGCGTGACGAGTCGGCGGCAATCCATTCTCGAAACCGCCTTAATGGGCGTGTCACCGAGCAGAGGAAAAATGTGATTCTTCAGATTGTCCGAGTAGAACCTCACGGTGCTCGCTTTGAGGTTGAGTTTCGCTGAGGGTAGCCAGTGACGCCGAGCGTACTCTTCGAGGCTCTCAGTTGTCGGCTCCACAGCCGGCGCCGGGTCGTCGAGCCGTTGGAAGCTACCGTCTCGAATGGCTGTACGTATCCGGTCGGCCTCCTGCTCCGCTTCCGTCTTGCTCGTGATCGCCCGTCCAACTTCTCGATCTAGGCTCAGCCGGTAGTCCTCCCCCTTCCATCTGAAGTTGAGATGCCACGGGTGTGCGCACTTCGGCCACCGACTGCGTGGGCAGCGACACCGTTTTCGCAGTCCACCGTTCCGCTGTCTCTTCATACCAATCTCCTTCCTGGCTGACGAGTTGGATTGCGGACCATCATAGCCGTCAGATGGTCGGCTGTATCGTGGAGTAGCCCTCGAGCCATTCGTCGATCCACTCGGCCCGGAACCGCAGCTCTCGACGACCACCAATCTGGACCGCCCTGAGGCGCTTGGCCTGGACTTCTCGATAGATAAGCTTGAGACCACAGTTCGCCCGCTGAGCCGCCTGCCTCGCCGTGAGCCAGGGTGTGTGCTGTGAGTGGTTCATGTTCCGTTCTCGGCTCCCACCTCCAACGGGCTTCCTTCGCATGCTTGACTCGCTCATTGCACCACCTGCGGTTCGTGTTGCACGAGCGCTACGAGTTGGTCCCGGTGGCCCTGAATAGCCACGCGATCCCTCGCCGTGAGGTGACGTCGGGGCCCGATCAGCAGGCCGCCGTCGTCGTCGATCCGTATCGTGAGGCCCCGTCGTTCGAGGTCGAGCTGGAGCGACACCGCACCCACCGGCACAGCGAGCCCCTCGCGAAGCAGGACTAGGTTAGAAGCGTTCATCGCTCCCTCTCACATGGCTACTGGGGGTGGATGAAGGTGGAACAGTGGAACACGACCCGATGTCTATTGGTGTTATCGCTGATCCCAAGGTGGAACACGCCGGGTCCGTTGTTCCACCTTGAATCGTGGATTCGCCCTCGTTTTCATTGGGTGTGTTCCACTGTTCCGGCTTGGACGGGAGGTAACGGCTCCAGGCATCCTCGAACTGGTGCCTGACGTAGCCTTGCCGCGGTTTTGGACCGATCCGATGCTTGCCCGAGCGGATGCCGTACTTGCGCAACATTCCCGCAACGCGATTGGCGGTGATCGGCTTGCCCTTCCAGTCGCTCCAAGGACGATGCTCCAGCGCATGCAACCCGGTGCGAAGCCGCATCACGCGGCGGATGTGTTGGCGTGTCTCGCCGCGGGCCCATCGGAGGGCATGACCAGCCGTGCGATCGCCAGGGCACTGGGCTGGACATTGAGCCGCCCGAACCCGCCACTGTACTGGCTGATTCGGATTGGCAGAGTAGCGAAGGGCGACTCCGTCGCTGAAGTGGGCCGACGCAAGCCCGTGCCGCTCTACCGGGTGGTCGCATGAGCTGCGGGTTCCGAGACTGCGGCGACCCAAACTGCGAGTTCTGCACGACGACGGCGAGAGGCTTTCCGCAACCGCCGACGCTGCTCGAACGCTGGGCCAATCGGTACGCCGAGGAGGCGGAGGGGAAGTATGCCGAGAACGGCACGAAGCCTGGCCGGACAATGCGGAAGGCGGCGGCATGAGCCAGCTCGAAGACGCGCTGTTGCTCCAGATTCGCGCGGCGCGACTCCCGCTGCCACAGCGTGAAGTACGCGTGGTTGACGGGCGCCGGTTCCGCTGGGACCTGGCCTGGCCGGATCGCCAGTTAGCCTGTGAAGTACACGGTGGCGTCTTCACGGGCGGGCGACATGTGCGCGGCGCCGGCATCACGCGGGACTGCGAGAAGGTGAGTCTGGCGACGCTCGCGGGTTGGCGGGTGTTGCTCGTGACGGCGGCGCATATTCGGGATGGCCAGGCGCTTGACTGGATTCAGCACGCGCTGGACGGAGAGACCTGATGCAGACGCTGCTCTCGATCGCTGGATTGCTCGCCTGCTGCGGCAGTGCGTGGCTGGGACTTCTCGGACTGCGGCGCCTGGTCGACTCGGTGCATCAGCAGCCGTACGAGCCCGAGCGACGCTATGTGGTCACGCAGCCCGGTACGAACCGGCATCGGGAGCACCCGAAGGTGTGCCAGTGCCCGCAGTGCCGAGCTGAGATTGCGCGGAAGATTCGTGAGGGGAAAGAGCGCGCCAAAGCGAAGCGCGAGGGACGGGTGGCCGCGTTTCAGCGGGCGGAGAAGCGCGCGTGAGCGAGCGTCGGCTTCATACGTGCGGCGTGTCGAACGCGTCGAAGCAGGTCGGGAACGCAAGCTGACCGTCTGGTGACGGCAGCGACGTGACGGCGACGTGCCCACCATCCACGACCTCGTGGCGGACGACATCCTCGATGCCGCCTACGACTGGCTGTGCCATCGCCGCCGCGACTATCCTGCCGATGCCGATGTCTGGACACTGCGCCGACACTGGCCGACGGTGAAGGCGGCGCTGCGGGCCGACCTGCTGGCCGGGCGGTATCGGATCGGACTGCTGAAGCGGGTCGTACGGCAGAATGGCGAACGCCTCGACCTGTGGGCGGCGCGAGACGCCGTCGTGCTCAAGGCGTTGGCGTTGGTCCTCGGGCCACGACTGCCGTGTTCGCGTCGCTGCACCCACCTGAAGGGCCACGGCGGCAGCAAGGCGGCGGTGCGGCAGGTGATCGGCGCGTTACCGGCGCATCGGTTCGTGTTGCGGACGGACGTGCGCGAGTACTACGCTTCCATCGACCACGACCGCCTGCTCGACCGACTCGCCCGCCATGTGCATGACCCGCGTCTGCTGCGCCTCGTGGGCCAGTACCTGCGACGGTGTACCGAACGCGGCGGGATGTTCTGGGATGCACGAACCGGCATACCGCGTGGCTCGTCGCTCAGCCCGATCCTCGGCGCGTTCTTCCTGGCCGAACTCGACGCGGCGCTGACGCAGCGCGGCTTCTGGTTCGTCCGGTATATGGACGACATCCTGGTGCTGACGCCGACGCGCTGGGCACTGCGCCGCGCCGTGCGGCTGGTGCACGAGACGCTCGGTGACCTCGGGCTGGAAGTCCAGCCCGAGAAGACGTACATCGGACGAATCGAGAAGGGCTTCGACTTTCTCGGGTATCACCTCACACGGTCGGGCGTCACCGTGGCCCACTCGACCGTTGCGCGGTTTATGGCCACGGCGCGTCGGCTTTACGAGCAGGGGCGAGGACAGCCCGGTGGCTGTCCCCGCCTTGACGAATTTGCGCCGGTGGTGTCGGTGGTCGGCGGCGGGACTGCCCGCGCGATCGCCAGCGTGACACCATATTGGTCAGTCCCGGGGGGTGGTGATGCCTCCAGGGGGCGGCGCAGACGCCGCAGCGGGGACGTCAACGTCATACATCGGGGGCCGATCAATTACGGATTCACCGGCGCAAATCTTCGCCGTATCATGTTTAATGGCTAGGGACTGCAAACTGAATACTGAATCGGGGGGGGGGAGGTGCGGGTTGCCGGCGTTGACAGTGCCCGTAGTGGGCTCCCTACATGCGTATATCGTGCCTTGAAAGCGGAGTCCGTCGAGGCCAACATCATCCATGACCAGGGGGCCGAACGCGTGCGTCCCCAGTGGTAGGCCTGCCGCGAAGTAAAAGCTAGCCACCTCTACGACATGTACGTACTGGGTTGGGGGGCGACCAAAACACGCGGGAAGAGGCTCCCACGTTATGCCGAGTTCCGTGCCAACGAGGGAGACAATAAGATTATTCACACGGCCGGGGAATGATGGGCACTGGAACAGGGTGACGTGGTTGGACTCCAGGCTGTCGCCCACGCTGTTTTTCCCGACCACCCACACGTCTATTTTGTCGGACGCCGTCAATCCGTCCACGGGAAGCTGATGCTGGGTTGTCGTCAGGATCTCGGACATGGGTGGCGCGGAATTCACTTGATAGAAGAGCTCATAACTGGTCGCTGGGTCGTGGCGACCCGTCGGGCCATTGAGTTCCGGCGGGTCTGTCCACGTCGCGGTGGCGAGGTTGTTTCCATCGACCGTGACGTCGAGCACGGGCGCGGGCGGCACCGTGGGGATGGGCGTGGGATCCGTCGGGTTGACGTCGAACGTCGCCTCGCAACGGATGTCCTTGCCCGCGACCGCTGTGACGTTACCGGTCATGTCGTCCGGGGCGATGCTCATGTTGCACGGCGCGATGAACCCCTTGAAGAACGACCCCGGGCCGGCGGTGGCCGACAAGGTGACCGTGGTGCCCGCGACAAAGTCGGCGCTGCACGTGTCGGCGCAGTCGATCCCGGCGGGATCACTCGTGACCCGCCCCGTGGCCCCGTTAAGTAGGCGCTTATCCACCGAGATCGTGGCTGGCGCCTGCGCGAGGCTCGGCCCGAGCACGGCACACCAGACAACAAGAGAGACGACCGGAACACAGACGGCGCGGCGGATCGACAGCATGTCTGACTCCCACGAAACTGACGGCGTGTCCGCGACTGCGGCCCCCCGAGGCGAAGCCGTGCCTTTCCTAGATTGAAACCGTGCTCAGAATCTACCTGCCAGGACACCTGCGTGCAAGCCAAAACCCGACGTGATGGGTGCAGCCATCATGGCGTTCGTCCCGCCCTGGCAAGAACGACACCAGTGCGGCGTCATCAGGCGTGCTGGTGTGCTGCAATGCGTGCGAGCCGAGGCGAAGCGCGAGGGACGCGTGGCCGCGTTTCAGCGAGCGGAGAAGCGCGCGTAACTTGTGGGCTTTACGAGCAGGGGCGAGGACAGCCCGAAAGCTGCCCCCGCCTTGACGTGTATGTGCGACGGTGGTGCGGGTGGGCAGCGGGCATCGCGGGGCCCGGGCCGCCCGCGTCATCAGCTGCGCCCTGCCACCAAGGAGGCCCTCAACGCGGCGGCCTGGGAAAGGGGGCGCGCCGGGGTGACCGCGTCAGGGGAACACCACACACACGCGGATTAGGCCGCCGTCGACGGTGTCACCGACGAAGGTCTGGGGGGCGGTCATGGTGGCGAGCGTTCCGTGGTTCGCGTATCCGGGGGGACAGTTCGTCGGGCCAGCCGCCAGGTGGCGCAGCAGGACGTCCTGGGAGGCGGTCGGGACGGGAACTGAGTTATCGTCAACGGTCAAGTCGGTCGTCATCTGTGTCGTGTGCGTCAGGCCGAACGGATCTGGGAGGCTCGTGGCGGCCACCGTAAACGTGTAATTGCCATCTGGCAGCTGCTCCATGACCGTGTAGGTGAATCCTGTGTGCGTAAATGGTTTCCCGAACATGTCACCTCGATCGTCCCGCACGCCTATTGTCGCTTTGCCAAGCCGTGTCCGGGCCCGCCCGTTGCTCGCGTCTATCGTGACAAAGTCAATGCCTGCGTTCCCGAGTTTCGAGCCGATGTCAAAGGCGGCCGCCGCCCCGCGCACGACGAACGGGATGCGGACCGTGGATCCCGGCGCGGGGGCGTCCAGCACCATGCCGATGGCTGGTAGGGGGGGCGGTGCCTGTGCGCGGACCAGCATTATCCCGCTCCCCACGACCACGCCCAGGGTCACGCCGGCGGCACTGGCCGTCAGCAGCCATCGACGGTGACGAGTCGTCAGAACGGACAAGTACGACGAACGGACAGATCGCATAAGTCACCTCACGAAAGAACCTGGGTTACCGCCGACCGTCTACGCCGACCGTTCGAACTGGCAGCCAAAACGCCCCACGACGAGGTAGGCCTGTCTGCCCACGAGGGGCACTTGGGTACGGATGAGGTTGACGCTAGCACCCCGCAGTTTGGCAGGCAAGCTCAACGATGAATTGCGAGCCAAGGCGAAGCGTGAGGGGTGCGTGGCCGCGTTTCAGCGGGCGGCGAAGCGCGCGTGAGTTGTGTGTAGCGGCGAGCAGGGGCGAGGACAAACCGAGGGCTGCCCCCGCCTTGACGTGTAGGTGCGACGGCAGATCGAGTGAATCAAACCCCCTACTGGTTGAAGACGATTTCATTGGACCGTTCACTCCTTCCGGCATGGTTGACGCCGAAGACAACCACGAAGTAGGTGCCCGGTGGGACGTTGGGCGGAATCGAGAAAAGGGTCAATTCGGTCGTTACCTCGATGGGCGCACCAGTACCCAGCGGTGCAGCCTGCACAACATACGAGGCGGCGGGACAGCCCATCGAAGCCTCCCAAGTCAGGACAGGACCGAGCCCAAAGTCGGTCAAAGTTAGACCAGTCGGAGCATCTGGCACGGTGTTACAGCCTCGGCTGAATGCCACTTCGTTCGAGTTGGACCCCTCACCTACGGCGTTCACACCACTGACAACCGCGAACACGGTGGCGGACGAGGTGAGGGTCCCGGAGGCGGTGAGGACATTGCCGAGTTGGTTCACGAACGGGTAGGTCCCGCTCGCCGTGCCGAACTTGAATCGGTAGGACGTGGCACGTGCAGCCTCGCCCCATCGGGCCGTGAATCTGAGGCCCGCGACCGTCACGGTCAGGTTACCAGGCGGGCCGGGCAAGCCCGCCGCGACGTCGATGCGGACCTCGTTCGACGCTGGCCCCTCCTGACCGGTTCTCACACCGTGGACAACGGCGAAGTAGGTGCCCGTGGGCACATCTTTCTGCGTGTGTGTCAGCGCTTGCGGGAGAACTATGAATCGTACCGGGATCTTCGGAGAGCGAATTACGTGACTCAGGCCACCGCCGCCTGCTGATAGTAGCGCGCTTCGTACTCTGCCGGCGGCACGTACCCGATCGGTTCGAGCAGCCGCTTCGTGTTGAACCAATCGCCCCACGCGAGCGTGGCGAATTCCACCGCTTCAAGACTCCGCCACGGGCCGCGTCGCCGAATCACCTCCGTCTTGAACAACCCGATCACCGTCTCGGCGAGGGCGTTGTCATACGAATCGCCCCGGCTGCCGACGGACGGCTCGATGCCCGCTTCGGCCAGGCGCTCGGTGTAACGAATCGAGAGGTATTGCGTGCCTCGATCGCTGTGGTGTACGAGGTCGCCCGTCTCGGCGTGGCTACGATCGTGGATCGCCTGCTCGAGCGCATCGAGCGCCAGGTCGGTACGCAACGACGCGGACGCGCGCCAGCCGACAATCCGTCGGGCGAACACGTCGATCACGAACGCCACATAGACAAAGCCGCGCCACGTGGCCACGTACGTAAAGTCGGAGACCCAGAGTTGATTCGGCCGCGTCGCGGTGAAGTCTCGCTCGACGAGATCGCGCGGCCGATCCGTGGCCGCGTGCCCGTGCGTGGTCGTCACCCACGCGCGGCCCCGCACAGCGCCGGCCAGCCCCATCTCGCGCATCAGTCGGTGCACCGTACAGCGCGCGACACGGACCCCTTCCCGACGGAGCTGCCGCCAGACCTTCCGCGGACCATACACCTGAAAGTTCTCGTCCCACACGCGCTGGATGGCGGGCCGCAGCTCGTCGTCCCGGTGGGCCCGGGCGCAACGACGCGTGGGATCCGCGGCCCGGGCCTTGTGCCGAAAGTACGTCGACGGGGCGATCGGCACCGTGGCGCAGATCGACTCGACCCCATAGACATCGCGATGGTCGTCGATGAAGCCGACCATCATCTCGCTCGGCGGTCGAGCTCCGCCTGGGCAAAATACGCGGACGCCTTGCGCAAGATCTCATTCACCCGCTTCAGTTCGCGATTCTCGCGCTCCAGCTCCTTGAGCCGGTGCCGCTCGTCCGTCGTCAGCCCGGCGCGCTGCCCCGCATCCCGCTCCGCCTGCCGCACCCATGTGCGCAGCGTCTCCGCCGTGCACCCCAGCTTGCTCGCGATCGACCCGATCGCGGCCCACTGCGACGCGTACTCGGCTTCGTGCTGCCGGACCATGCGAACGGCCCGCTCTCGTACCTCGGGGGCATACCGACTTGCTCGTGCCATGGAACCCATCCTCTCAAGGAATAGGCCCTCCGACAAAGCCGGTACGGTTCAACCTGTACCGCTGCGTCGTCGAGAGTCCGAACTCACTGCCTTGGCAGCCGACGGACGACGACCGACTGACGACCGACTGCAGATACGCCGGGTTCAGGGCTCAGGTTCGAGCGACCAGCGCTTGGAACGCATCCACATCACGCAGATTCTCGAGCACGACATCCGCCCCAGCACTCCTGAGCGCCTCGGCGTCGAACTCCCCGGTCGCCACCGCCACCGCCTTCGCCCCACCGGCCTTGGCGCACGCGACGTCCAGCGGCGTGTCGCCGACGACCATGATGTCCGCTGGTTGGAACGGTTCCAGGCCTGATTCCCGCGCCCGCTGGAGCGCGACATCGAGCAGGTCGTTGCGATGGATCGCGTCGTCACCGAACGCTCCGAAGCCGAAGTGGTGCCAGAGCCCGAAGTACTCGAGCTTGATGCGAGCCGCTTCCGGGAAGTTGCCCGTCAGCAGTGCCAGGGTCGAATCGCCGGCGCCGGCCAGCGCGTCGAGGAGCGCTGTCACCCCGGGCAGGACACGTTTGAGGGGGTGGGGCCGAGCGATCTCGTCGAGGAGGAACTGGGAGTACCGCGCTCGGAAGCTGGTCTCGTCCCTTTTGTCAAAAGCGATGTTGAGACGAGACAAGACGTCCGCCAGGATCGCACGGTCGGTCCGTCCCGGCAGCGCGACGTGCTCGAATGCACCCTCGAGCTGACACTCGGCCTCGAACGCACGGTTCAGGCTGCGTAGCCCGGCTCCGCCGCTGAGCACGAGGGTTCCATCGATGTCGAACAGAATCAGCTTGGTCATCCACGCCTCCGAAGCCAACGAGTCCAGGATCGACGACCCAGCGACTCGACATCACCAGTCGATGGCCTGAGACGGCATGTGCGGTGACAAGACACCCGAGCGAACGCCTCGTCATTCGTCAGCGCAAGGACTGCCATGCCCCGTGTCTCGGCCACCCTGGCAACGTCGGCGGCCAGCAGCGTCGCATCCTCCGAAAGCATGCCAGCGGTCGGGTGCTCGAGAAGCAGCAGGGAGGGATCGACCGCCATTGCCCGTGCCAGGTGCACTCTGTACCGGACGCCGACGGCCACGTCGCCGACGGGATGGTCGAAGGCATCTGCAGAGATTCCGACCTCCTCGGCCAGCGCGCGAGCGCGCGTCCCGTACTCTTCGGGCACGGGTTCTAGTTGCAGCGTCAGGGACAGTGCGACGTTCTGGATCACCGACATGCCGTCGAGCAGCACGGCCCGGTGTGAGACCATGCCAAGGCGCTCGAGCGATTCGAGCCACTGGTCGGGCGTCTCGATCTCGCCGGTCGGCGCTCCGAACACCCTGACCATGCCCTCGTCGGGAAGCGTCGCTCCCGCTAGTAGGTTCATGAGCACCTCGGCGGCGGCGGCATCGAGTCCAGCCAGCGCCACGCGCTCCCGGACACGCACGACGAGTTGTCGGATGCGGAGCGGCCTGAGCCCCTGATATCCCGTCTCGAGCGCCGTGATTTCGACGAGCGGCGCGGATCTGGGACCGGGGAGCGTGACCGGGCCGTCAGGCCTCATCGGTCTCGGGCGCTGGCAAGGCGTCCAGCAGACGATTGACCTCGTTCGTGAGGCGCGTGCTTGCGGTGAGCGCTATCAGTTCGGCCCGCAGCGTCGCGATGTTGGCTGCGATGGCAGAGAGCGCCAGTAGACCGTGCAGCTGCGCAGGGAGCACGCGCGTGTCGACACCTCCGCCCACGATGGCCGTCGCCATTGTCAGCGCGATGGCCAGGGTTCCGATGGAGAACACGGGCTTGCGGAGCCGCGCGATCTCCTGGCCGTACTCGTCAGACAGCCCGCCCTCGGCGGCCGCCTCGCGGATCGCCTTACCCTTGCCAATCAGATAGAACATGGCGAGCGAATGCGAGAGCAGCAGGACCAGGGTGGTAAAGGTCCCGAGCGTTGCGTGCTGAAGAAGGTCGCTGCTCCCGTCGCTCAGGTAGCCCAGCACCAAGCTGACCATGAGCCCGAGCGTCGAGAGAATGAGGGCGGTAATGATTGCGGAAGCCATCGAGTTGGTGTCCCGAGACACTAGTGGACTGTAACAGTGAATCGTTGCACAATTCCCGGGCGGGGCATCCCGCTGACGGCGTTGCTTCTCGCTCACATACTCCCGGTATTCTCGCTCGTCGCGCCTTGCCAGCCGGGCGCCGCGCTCCGGGATTCACGCAACGATTCACTGTTACAGTCCACTAGTATAGTGCGTCAGTGGAGAGAGCCTTCTGCCCACGTCCGGATCGCCATCGCCGTTCGTGCTGAGCTGGGTGGCCCCCCTTCGCGCGCGCCTCGAGGGCCCGCGATCGGCCCTGGATGTCGCCTGCGGATCGGGCCGTCACGCCCGACTGCTCGCCGCCTCCGGATTCGACACCTTCGCGGTCGACGTCGACTCATCGAGAGTGGCGGCCATGAAGCGGCAAGCCCGCGCCGAGTCATGGGTGGTCCACGGCTGGGTCGCAAACCTCGAACACGTGCCCCTGCCACGTGAGCGCTTCGACCTCGTCGTCGTGACCAACTACCTGCAACGCGATCTGTGGCCGTCGCTCTTGGCCGCGGTCACACCGGGCGGCTTCCTCCTGTACGAAACCTTCACCGTGGCACAGCGGGCACTCCCGGGCGGCCCTCGATCCGCCCACCATCTCCTCGGGATCGGGGAGCTCGCCGGGTCCGTTCCGGGCTGGTCAATCGAGGAAGACGTGGAGGTCGAGTCGCCGCTGGCACAGGCGCGACTCGTCGCGCGGAAACCGGACGGCAGGGAGCAGGGGCCGGGGGCCGGGGAACCGGGCCCAGGGCCCAGGGACCAGAGCTTAGGGTCCGGGCTCAGGGCTCGGGCTCAGGGCTCGGGCGCAGGGCTCGAGCTTGGCGCGTGCTGGTCGCGGTCGACGAGTGCGCGAAGCTTGTCGAAGTCTTCGGGTGGCAGCGTTGACCTCCCCAATGACGGGCCGCCCTTCGTCGTCTCGCCGTGGAAATCAGAGCCACCGCTGAGCGCGAGGTCGTGAGTATTCGCCAGGGCGATGTACCGACGACGGACGCCTCCGTCGTGTCGACTGTGGTACGCCTCGAGCGCGCCGAGACCGGCGCGAGCGAGTTCTGGAATCAGATCGTCTCGGCCGAGTAGACCGGGATGGGCCAGCGAGGCGATGCCTCCGGCGCGCCGAACGATGCCGATGACAGTCGCCGGTGAGGCACCACGACGCGCAATGAACGCCGGTCGGCCTGCCGCCAGCAGTCGATCGAAGGCCTCCCGGACAGTCGCGACGTGCCCGGCTCGCACCAGTGCTCGGGCGACCTGCGGGCGGCCGACCGACCGTCCGGGATGCTGTCGCGCCGTCTGGAGCACGGCCTGCACGTCGACCGCAAAGCCCAGCTGCCCCAGGCGCTCGGCCATCACCTCGACGCGACGCAATCGGTCCTGGCGTTGCGTCTGCAGGAATTTCGTCAGCTCGGCCGACCCCGCATCGAGAAAGTACCCGAGCACGTGGACATCTCGGTCGTCCTGCACCGCCGTGATCTCGATCCCGGGGATGGCCTCGACCTGGCATTGTGCGGCACAGGCGGCAACGGCTTCCGTCGCATGCAGGGTGTCGTGGTCGGTGACACTGAGCGTGCGAATGCCCGCCTGGTGGGCCAGCCGCACCAGTTCGTCTGGCTCGCAGAGGCCATCCGATGCGGTCGTGTGCATGTGCAAATCGATCATGCGTCAACTCGAGCGAGGCGGGGTGAGGTGGGAGTGGCGCACAGAGGAGCCGGAGGCCTCGCCCGGCTAAGCTTAGGCCCGAGAACGTCGAGTCTGGCGCGGCCGGCTCTTCGTGGTGCGGCGCGCCGAACTCTTTGTTCGCTTGCTGTTCTTCGCACTACGAGCCACGAGCCCGCGATACTCGCGAATCAGGAGCTCGAGGTGGGTTCGCTCCTCGTCGGCGAACTCCAGAAAGATGCGCTTGCCTTCGGAGTCATCGAACCGTTCCCCGTAGCGCTTGAAGAAGCGGTGCGACCCCCGCTCGCATCGGATGCCGATCCTCAGCGCCTCTTTGTCGTCGACGCCGGCGCCCAGCTGCTTCGCACCGTCGGCGAACAAGCCGTTCGCCGCGCCCTTGAAGAAGAGGAAGGTCGGTCGGGACTCCAACTGCGAATCCTGGGCGAGGAGCTCCTTGTATCGAGTCTCGAGCGTGGCGAGGTGCTCGCGCTCCTCCTCTGCCAGCTTCTTGAACACGCTGCGGCCCCGGCCATCTCGCGTGATCCGCGCCGCGCGCGAGTAGAACTCGAGGCCACTCCGCTCCGTGGCAATGGCGATTCGCAGAGCGTCGCGCGCGAACAGCAACTCCGTCGCGGTCTCCTCCGCCGCAGGTCGTCGTCCCAGCCGGCACTCGTGGCAGGTGCCGTAAATCTGGACGACACTCTGTCGAGGCGAGAAATCGCGAGCCGCCGCCACCTCCTCGATGAACGACTCGATGTCGGAGCTGAGAAATTCGGAGGAGCGATTGCACGACTTGCAGATCAAGTGGAAATGACGAGGGTGTCGATATGAATGCTCGAAGCGAAATCGCCCTTCGCCGAAATCGACCTTCCGCGCAACGCCCGCGTCGACCATCCATTGCAGCGTCCGGTACACGGTCGCGCGACTGATCTTCTGGTCCTCCTGGCGGATGCGATCGACGAGATCGTCGGCGCTCAGGTGGCCCTCCTGCCGAAGGAACACGTTCACGATGAGATCGCGCTTGCTTGATCGCTTTCCCCCAGCCGGCCGCAGGCGCTCCAGATAGGCTGCCGTAGGTTCCATCGCGGAATATGGGCTGGATGGCGTGGCCCCCTTCGCGGAGGGCAGATGGACGAGCGAACGGCGAAACCGGCCCTCGACCTGTCGTGACTCGAGGACCGGCGTCAGGCGGTGCTAGACAGTGAACGACGAACCGCAACCGCAAGTGGACTTGGCATTCGGGTTCTGGATCGTGAAACCGCCGCCAGACACGTTGTCAACGTAGTCGACCTGGGCGCCGCTCAAATACCGCACGCTGATCGGATCGATGAACAACTTGACGCCGTTCGACTCGAACACGTGATCTCCATCGGAGGCCGTTTCAGCCTCGTCGATCATGAGGCCGTATTGAAACCCGGAGCAGCCGCCGCCCTGCACGAATACGCGCAGTCCCGCGCTCTCCTTGCTCTCTTCTGTGAGCAGCTCGTTGATCTTCACGGCTGCCATCTCGGTGACGTTGACCATGGCCGAAAACCCTCCTTCAGAGTGATACCCATTATATCAGCAGGCCTGGCGCCGTTCAAGCCGACTCGCGCGAACGTGATTTGTATGTTATTGATAACAAAGGCCTTCTCAGACTTACCGACATGACAGACATCGACAATCTTCGAGGGCGCGCCCAACGGCGCTGGTCCGAACTCCAGGCTGACCACCCCGAACTTCACGCCTCCATCGCTCTCCAGCGCCGACTGATCTCGCGGACCCTCGACGCCCTGGAGCGTCTGGAGGCCGGCTCAGACCCCCTCCTCACCTTCCCCGGCCCATACGTCGCCGCGAAACTCGCACGCGGCGTGCCGGCGCTGCGGGGCGAGACGATCCCGCCAGCGGTCGAGATTCTGGGCCCGCTGCTTGGGGCGTTCAGCGACGACATCGCGAGCGCGGGCGGCGGCGACGCCGCGACGCATGTTCGGCGGGCGTTGGATGACGGCAAGATCGAGCCTTCGTCGTGGCTCGTGGCATCGCTCGCGCGGGACCGGAACCGAGTGCTGCGAGGGGCCAACCAGATGGCTCTCTCGGCAGACCTGCTCTGGCTCATCGGTGAACTCTCCGTGGCCCCGCTGGCGCACCTCCTCGCCACGAGCGTGCTCTCGGGTGTGAATGCTGACGACGGCCGGCTTCCCGGGTGGGGTCTAGGCATCTGCCCGGCGTGCGGCTCTTGGCCTGCGCTGGCAGAGCAACGGGCGGGGCTCCGCACGCTGCGCTGCTCGTTCTGCGGCACGGGGTGGCGAATCGCGACGGACGGTTGCATCTACTGCGATGAAGCCGACGGTGACCGGTTCGCCATTCGGGCACCTTCAGTCGATCAGCCGGGGCGACGCCTGGAACTCTGCGACGGCTGTGGCGGGTACCTCAAGGACCTCGAGGTGGCCGCCCCCCTGACGTTCCCGTTGGCCAGCATCGAGGACCTGGCGACATCCGACCTGGACGCACATGCGATGAAATCCGGGTACGGACGCCCCCAGCTGCCGGACGTGAGGCCGGAGCCACAGCAGCTGGGCCCCGACTGACGACCGGGACACGGGACCGATCTGGGGTTGGGCGGTGATAGGCGAGGCTACGTCTGCAAGGCCTCTAGCGACACACCTGATTGCCGCTGGATGGCCTCGTGCAGGCTGTTGCCATGAGCGTCCATCGTCACAATCGCGGGAAAATCCCGGACCCGAAGGTGCCACATGGCCTCGGGCGTGCCAAACTCCAGGAGCGACACGCCCTCGACGCGCTCGACACAGCGAGCGTAGACCTGCGCCGCGCCACCCACGGCGTTGAGGTAGACCGCGCCGACCTCCTCGAGTCCGGCCAGCGTGCGCGCCCCCATGCCGCCCTTGCCGATGACGGCACGCACGCCGTAGCGCCTGAGGATCTCCGCCTGATACGGCTCCTCGCGAATACTCGTCGTCGGCCCGGCGGCGGTCACGCGCCAGCCATCGCCGTCTTTCATGACGACCGGTCCGCAGTGATACAGCACGGCGCCGTGCAAGTCGACAGGCGGCTCGTGCTTCATGAGATGTGCGTGGACGGCATCACGTCCCGTGTACATCTGACCCGACACCAGGACGATGTCACCGACCTGGAGACTCCGGACCGTCTGCTCGTCGAGTGGAGGCGTCAACACCACCTCGCGCCCCGTGCGGACGTAGCCGCCGGCTCCGCTCTTGGCGTCGAGCATCGGCTTCGTCGGCACCGATGGGTCCCGATACTGCCATCGCTGAATCTCGCCGGATGTGGAGTCGAGAATCACGCCGAGGCGCCGATACGCCCAACAGTCGTAGGCAACCGACACGAAGAAGCTGGCTGGCAGCCGGTTGAGCGCGCCGATCTTGCAGCCGATCAGGGACACGCGTCCGCCGAATCCCATGGTCCCGATGCCGAGCTCGTTGACGGTCTGCATGATCGCGTCTTCGAGGTCGGCGAGGCGGGGGTCGGCGTTCCGATCGTCGAGTGTCCGAAACAGCTGCGCCTTGGCGTGAAGGTAGCCCGACGTCCGATCGCCTCCGAGGCACACCCCGACGGCCCCCGGGCTGCACCCCTTACCCTGTGCTTGCCAGACGGCATGCTGGATGCATTTCCGCACACCCTCCAGCGTTCGGTCGGCGCGCCCGAGGTGCGCCAGTTCGGACGGCAGCGCGTACTGCGCATTGGTGTTCTCGCAACCGCCGCCCTTGAGCAGGAGGCGGACCTCGATGTCGTCGTGCCGCCACTGCTCGAAGTGAATGATGGGCGTCCCGGGTCCCAGGTTGTTGCCGGAATTCTCACCGGTGATCGAATCGACGGAGTTGGGTCGCAACGTGCCGCGGGTGGTCGCCTCGACGATCGCGCGCTCGATTTCCTCGCGCATCCAAATCTGGTCGGCTCCGACCGGCACCTTGAGCTCGAAGGTCGGCATACCCGTGTCCTGACAGATCGGGCCTGCGCAATCAGCCGCCTGGTCGATGTTGTCAGCGATGATTCTGAGGGCTTGCGACGACCGCGTGCCTTCAGGCTCGGCGCCGACCGCCGTCGCCATGGCGGCACGAACGTCGGGAGGCAGGTCGGTCGAGGTCGCGGTGATCAGCTCGAGCACACTGTCGAAGAATCTCGTAAGCATGACACGCGATATAATACTAGAAGCTACGCGCCCTGCCTGATCGGGAGGTCCGAATCGACTTCCCCACTGAGTCCGTTTCTCGTGGCGTGGATCTTCGGGAACGGTCGAGGCAGCCATGGTCTCCCAATCGACCCCACCTACCCCACATCGGCCGTGCCGGTCGTACGCGGTGGGACTACTCGTGACGCTGGCCGCCTGCGGGGCATTCGCTCAGGCACGCGGCCAGCAAGAGCCGCGGCTGAATCGGCCATTTCCGCCACAGGATCTCGGCCTGCTCGAGGGACCCGACCGCGATAGCTGGCAGAAGCCGGATCAGGTCATGGATGCGCTCGGCATCGCGGACGGCGCCGAAGTCGCGGATCTCGGAGCGGGCGGCGGCTGGCTCACGGTCCGGCTGTCGAGGCGCGTCGGACCGAACGGCGTCGTGTACGCCGTAGACATCCAGCCCAAGATGATCCATGCCATCAGCCGGCGTGCTCGCCGCGAGCGACTCGACAATGTTCGCCCGGTCCTCGGCACACCGAACGACCCGAAACTGCCGGCCGGGCGACTCGAGGCCGTCCTAATCGTCGACAGCTACCATGAGATGGACGATCCGGTCGCCGTCCTCCGCACGGCCGCGCAGGCGCTGCGGCCGAAGGGCCGGCTCGGCGTCATCGAGTTTCGAACGGCGGGCGGCGGACCCGGACCGCCAGCCGCTCAACGGGTCGCCCCCTCGCGGGTCCTGGAAGACGCCGCGCAGGCTGGACTCCGACTCCTGCGCGAGGAGGACTTCCTAGACTTTCAGTTCATGCTCATCTTGGTCCCGGACACTGCGGAAGGCATGACCCCGCGCGAGCCCTGACATGAAGACCGCGCTGACGATTGCCGGAAGTGATTCGGGCGCCGGCGCCGGCATCCAGGCCGATCTGAAGACCTTCGCGGCTCACGGCGTGTACGGAACGAGCGCCATTACCGCGATCACCGCCCAGAACACGGTTGGTGTGATGGCGGCGCTCCCCCTACCGACCGACATCATCGAGGCGCAAATCGAAGCCGTCGCCGGCGACATCGGTGTCGATGCCGCCAAGACCGGCATGCTCGCAACGTCCGCGATCGTCGAAGCGGTGGCGGCGGCGGTCGCGATGCTCGACATGCCTAATCTAGTCGTCGACCCAGTGATGCTTGCCAAGAGCGGCGACCGTCTCCTGCACGACGACGCGATCGCCACGATCAAGGCAGAGCTCTTTCCGAAGGCGTTCGTCGTGACGCCAAACCGCATGGAGGCCGAGGTGCTCGCCGGCATGACGATCGCGACCCTCGATGACGCCCGCACCGCAGCCAGCCGCATCCTGGAGCTGGGCCCGACCACGGTGATCGTGAAGGGCGGGCACCTACCAACCGACGACGTCGTCGATCTCCTGCACGATGGACGTGAGCTCGTGGAGTTTCACGGCCCGCGGGTAGCCAGCGAGAACTCCCACGGTACGGGTTGCACGTTCGCGGCGGCCTTGGCGGCGAATCTAGCGCTCGGCTACCCGATTCGAGAGGCAACCGCGCGAGCCAAGGCCTACGTCACCGGCGCCATCCGACACGGCCTTCCCCTCGGCCGCGGCTACGGTCCTCTCGACCACTTCTGGCGTTTCGCACCCGTCGAGACGTCCACGACCTGACGAGCCGCGAGCGCGCGCGATCGCACCGGAGGCCCTGCTATACTGGGCGGATGAGCGCGCCGCGTTTCTTGATCACGACGGAGCCCCTCGACCTTCGCGCCGTGATGCACGCCGCGACGGCTGGCTCGAGGTCCGGAGGCGACGCTGGCGACGTCACGCCGGAGAGTAATGGCGCCGTCGCATCCTTTCTCGGCATCGTGAGGGACAGGAATCTCGGACGACGAGTGGAGCGACTGGAGTACGAGGCCTACGAGCCGCTGGCGATCAAGGCGTTCCAGCGAATCGCCACGGAATCGGTCGAGCTCTGGCCGTCGACTCGTATGGCGCTGCACCATCGGATCGGCGAACTGGAAGTCGGCGAGGCGAGCATCGCCATCGCGAGCGCGTCGCCGCACCGCGCCGAGGCGTTTGCATCGTGTCGGTACGCCATCGAACGCGTCAAGCAGATCGCGCCGATCTGGAAGCACGAATTCTTCGAGGGTGGGGACGTGTGGATCGAAGGGGCGACGGCCGACCCGGAGGATGACGCGGCACGAAAGGAAGCCTGTCGCCGCTCATGCGCGTAGAAATTCGACTGTTCGCACGCCTGACAGATATCGTTGGTGCCGCCGAGCTCGAGCGCGCAGTGGCGGCCGACGCGACGGTACAATCGGTGTGGAATGGGCTCGTGACCGAGTATCCGGAACTGGCCCCCTACCAGCCGTCGATCTCGGCGGCTGTCAACGCTGAGTACGTGCGCATGGACGCCCCGCTCAGCGACGGGGACGAGGTTGCCTTCTTGCCACCCGTATCCGGTGGCGCACGCGATTCGCAGTCATCATGATTGACAAGCTCACCGCACTCGACGCGCGATACGAGGAACTGCTGGCCCTGATGTCCAGTCCGGACATCCAATCGGACCAGACCGCCTACCGGTCGTACGCGAAGGCACTGTCCGAGATCGAGCCACTGGTGCACCGATTCCGCGATTACACCACCGTCGTGCAGCAGCTGGCGCAGGTCGAGGAAATGCTCGGAGGTGCTGACGCCGAGCTTCGCCAGCTCGCGAAGGACGAGCACGACAGCCTGGAGACCCGTCGAAAAGCGCTTCTCGACGAGATGAGGATCTTGATGCTCCCCAAGGATCCCAACGATGAGAAGAACGTGGTGCTGGAGATTCGGGCGGGGACCGGCGGGGACGAGGCGGGGCTCTTCGCTGCCGACCTCTTCCGTATGTACTCTCGATTCGCCGAGCGACAAGGCTGGCGCCTCGAGCTTCTGTCCCACAGCGAAACTGGGGTCGGGGGCATCAAGGAGGTCATCGCTCTGATCGAGGGCCAACGCGTCTACAGCCGGCTGAAGTACGAGAGTGGCGTTCACCGGGTCCAGCGCGTACCCGAAACGGAGGCCAGCGGTCGGGTCCACACCTCGACCGCCACGGTGGCCGTGCTGCCGGAAGCCGAGGAAGTCGATATCCAGATCGAGGCCAAGGACCTACGCATCGACACCTTCTGCTCCAGCGGCCCGGGCGGCCAGAGCGTCAACACCACGTACTCGGCCGTGCGCATCACGCACCTGCCAACGAACCTGGTCGTGTCGCAGCAAGACGAGAAATCGCAGATCAAGAACAAGGCAAAGGCGATGAAGGTCCTGCGGTCGCGCCTCTACGAGCTCGAGATGCGCAAGCAGCAGGAATCAATCGCGAAGGATCGGCGCAGCCAGGTCGGCATGGGTGACCGGTCCGAAAAAATTCGCACCTACAATTTCCCTCAGAATCGGATCACGGACCATCGCATCAACCTGACGACGCACCGGCTGGCCGAGGTGCTCAACGGCGATCTGGAAGCGATGATCGAACAGCTCGTCACGCACGACCAGGCGGCGAACCTGGAGGCCGTCTCGGTCGAGGACGTGACCACACAGGACCAGGCCGTATGACGCTGCACGAGCACGTCACGACGGCGCGCGCACGCCTCGGCGGCGCCGGCATTGCCCAGGCGGAGGCCGGGCTGGACGCGGAAGTGCTGGCACGCCACGTCCTCTGCTGGGATCGCGCCACGTTCGTGGTACACCGGCACGACATCGCGCCGGCGTCGTTCGCCAACATGTACGAGGAGCTGATCGTCCGGCGGGAGGCCAGAGAGCCGGTGGCGCGTATCCGCGGGTCGCAGGAGTTCTGGGGTCTCGAACTCGAGGTCACTCCAGCCACGCTCGTGCCCCGGCCCGAGACCGAACTCATCATCGAGCAACTGCTGGCTGTCCGGGATACCCTACGTCGCCCGACAACTGTCGTCGACGTGGGCACCGGCACCGGCTGCCTGGCGATCGCCGTCGCCCGGGAACTCCCGGGGGCTCGAGTGATCGCGACCGACCTGTCCCCGGCCGCACTGGAGGTCGCCCGACGAAACGCTGTGCGACACGGGCTGGCCGGACCAATCGCCTTCGTGCGTGCCGACCTGCTCGAGGGCCTGGTCCCAGACATCGATGTGGTCGTATCGAATCCGCCGTATGTTCCGACGCCCATCGTGCCGTCGCTCGCTCCGGAAGTAAGTGACCATGAGCCTGCTGCGGCCCTCGTCGGGGGGCTCGATGGCCTGGACGTCATCCGTCGACTGATTCACCAGGCGGCGACGTACCTCCGCCCCGGGGGACGCTTGCTGTTCGAGTTCGGCGCCGTTCAGCTCGAGGCGATCGAGGGCGAGATCGACCGTACCACCGGCCTCGGGATCACGACGGTGACGCCAGACCTCCAGGGAATCCCGAGGGTCGCCGTCGTCGAGCGCCAAAGGCGAACGACCGGCCCACGTGTCGCGGAGTTCCGATGAGCGACTGTCTCTTCTGTCGAATCGTCTCGGGGGATCTGCCGAGCGACCTGATCCACTCGGACGACGACCTCGTGGCGTTCGAGGACATCAACCCCCAGGCGCCGTTCCACGCACTGATCGTGCCGCGGCGTCACATCGCGACGCTCAACGATGCGACCAGCGACGATGCGCCAGTGCTCGGCCAAATGATCGTGCTGGCCGCGCGCCTCGCCGAGGATCGGGGTTACGCGGCGGACGGCTACCGCACCGTGTTCAACTGCAACCGCAGCGCGGGACAGACGGTCTTTCACCTGCACCTGCACGTGCTGGCGGGGCGGTCATTCAGCTGGCCTCCAGGCTGATCGGTTTCGAACCACCTTCCAGGCTGCCACCTGCCTGGCTCTCCCCACAGCACCGGTGGTCAAGGTCGGGACAGGCCAGTCACTGTTACCTGCTCTGACACTTGGTCTTGAAGAAACTCGAATGTCACGTCTGCCGCGAGGTTGTTCCCGGCGTCGGTCCAGTGCCAGTCCAGGGGTTCGTAGAGACGTTGTTTCTCGTGCTCCTGTCTGAACGCCGGTAACAGGTCGACATAATCCACCTGCTCGAGATCCAGGTGGCGCGTGAGTATCGTGTTGGCCAAGGTCAAATCAAACCCGGCAGGGTCGTACTTCCCTCGTCGCACCACGTGGTCGAACAACTCCCCACCCATCTGAAGTTCGTCCGGCAAGACGCTCACGGCGCCCCGAATCTGTCGCGCCAGGAGTAGTTGCTTCATCCTCGATATCGCACCGAGGACGACATCGATTTCCGCGCCGAACACATCGTTCTCTTGGTTCTCGATGCTGAAGAACTGCAATCGGGCATCTGGCATCGCTAGAAAGGTAGGAACCCAAGACTCCCACGCGCCTCGGAATTGCTGCGAGATGAACGTGAATAGCCTCGACTGGGGCACCATGGGGTAACCAAGAACGGTGACCAGGTAGCGGCGATCGACATCAAAGTAGCTATCGTTGAGCACTATGCGTTGTCGATAGGGATCCGCGTCAATGAAATCGTCACTCATCGAGAAGGCTAGCAAGACGAAGTCAGGGTCGTACTGGAGGCCGTATTCCTTCAGCACATCGAGTTGCTCGGCGGTGCTGGTCATCGGATAGCCGGCATTGATGATCTCGACACGATCTGTCCCATATGCTCGGTCGAACCTGTTCTGCACATGCACGGTGTAATTCCGATCGCGCCCGCCAGCCCAGTTGTGCGAATCTCCCAGTATGAGAACCCGATAGGTTTGGTCTGATTTCGCCAGGGGGTAGTCGCGTTCGTTGAAACCGAAGCGGTTGCTTCCTGCTGCGTACGGGCGCACCTGGAAGCCCAAGTCAGCGTCATACTGAAAAATCCCCGTGAATACGTAAGGCTCGAAAACGATCATCGCGGTTTCCAAGAACAGGGCCGTTGCCCCAGCAATGATCGCTGCCGACGCTATGTATTGGGGAAGCGAGAGGCGCCGGCTAGGCGCTTCGGTTTGCATGGTATCCGGCGAAGTCGGCGGTCGGCGTGGGCCGGTCAGTTTTGCGTCAGAGGCCGCTCCAGGGACCCGTGGAGTTCAGGATCGATCTCGCCATGAAGTCAGCCAGCATCTCATTTCCTCGCAAGGTGTAGTGACAGCAGTTGTCCCAGTAGACCGGCGACGGCTCGTCATCAAAAATACCCGTCCCGTTGAACACGTACCCGCCGCCACTCATCCCACTGAGCGCCTCCGACGCCATCACGAGGAACGGATAGCCACGCTCGACCCCGTCCCTGAAAGGCGACTCGCCGCTCAGCGCCACCGTGGCTTCCGCTTCGCCAAATGCCCTCACCGTGTGGTACTGATTCGGCTGAAGAAAATGAAAGTAGCCTACGCCCCTCGCCGCGAGCATGTCGTGCATCAGCGAGGACGCCGTGATCCACTGCCTCGCGATGTTCTCGAATACATCGGTTCCGGCCCGACCCATCAAACTCTGGGTGACGTGAATGATCGAACTCTCCGACGGAGTCGACGGAAGCCCGCCGAACGCGACGAGTTCAGCCTGATATCGATTGGCCACGATTCGATGGTATTGCTCCAACGCGACGCGCATGGACGCCAAGGGGCTCAGGTAGATGCCTCGTGCAAGTGTGTTCAGCCGCTCCTTGTCGTCTTCGATGCGCGCCAGGGATCTCAGCTTGGCCGGCGTCAGGGTGGACTGATTGACGAGGTTGATCATGGGATCGAGGTGTATAACGCTGGGCATCGAGACGTCCCAGCCGCGCTGGTGGTTGAGATTCGAGATCGCCACCTCGTTGAAGCCGTCGATGTTGACGACCAGGTCGAACTGCTGTCCTATCGAGAGAAAATACGACAGTACCAGCAACTGCTGCGGCTGCTTGTACCCCTCGTGGCTGAAGCACAAGGGGATCAACTCCTTCTCCGTAAAGAAGCTCTGTCGGCTGAGCTGCTCCAGGAACGGCTGAGCACCGACCTGACAGAACCAGACGCCGACCGAGCCGCCGAACATGCCGATGACGAACTGATCGGCGGTGCTCTTTCGGAACGGGTAGTCGTGACGAGAGACGAAGCCGAAGTTGTTGGTTTCGACGGAAGGAATCGCTGGCACGCCTGACGGTCCGGCCCCGTCACGCGATGGCTTGAGCAGGATGTCCGGGATATCGAACGGAAGCCGCGGCCGATGGATCGGACCGAAGTAGGGATGAAGCCCTTCGGACGTAAGGCTGTGCTCTCCTGTTTCGGCGATCAGCTCGTAGACCGGGCGGTTCTGGTCGATGTAAAAGAACCGCCCGTGCTCGTATGCATAGAAGCCAAGGGCCAGGAGTTCAGCAAATACGCAGAACACGACGAGGTTGATCGACAGGATCGCGACTCGTCGCGGCATTCGTGGATGATAACCTGAATCGATGTGGGCCTTGTTGGTGGGTTATTCTACGGTGTCTAGACGTGGAAGGCTGCGGAACAGAGAGTTGATCTTGCTGAGGGAGAGGAATGCAACCTATTTCGAAACGCTCGATCGCTATTGCGTCGGTGATAGCCCTGGTCGTCTTGGTGGTGGTGATCAGTCTGCGTCGATCGCCCACCGACTCGAACGTGGTTCGTCGATCGGCCGCCGGCTCGAATGTGTCTGAGGGACGCGCAGTCACCGCATCGTCGACCTACGAATCCAGCGCACCGAGCAACGTCCTCGACGGCGATCCCTCGACCACGTGGAACGCGGGTCCATCCCCGCCTGCCTGGATCGAAATCGACCTGGGCGCCTCTTGCGAAATCAATCTGGTCTGGCTCCTCGTGGAGCAGACTCCCGCAGGACTCACCGTACACAATTGCTCCTTTGGCACCGAGGCGAGGGTCTTTTCAGCCCCCGAGGTTCTTTCGCAGCAAACGGTCGACGGACAGGAACTGACCTGCGCCACGGACTCGGTTCAGCGCGATGTGAGATTCGTCAGAGTCGAGACCACATTGAGTCCGTCGTGGGTCGCTTGGAAAGAGATCGAGATCTAGGGCACCTGTCCAGGGTGACCTGTGACTTCAGCTGGTAGGATGGTGTCTAGTGGACTGTAACCGTGAATCGTGGCAGTCCACTCGTCGAATAAACAGGAGACCTCATGAACAGACTTCGCATCGCCCTCGCTGCCATCATCCTGCTCCTCGCGACGTCGACGACGACATTCGCGCAGCAAGCTACCCTCCTGCTCCGATCCGGCGCTCGGATCAGTGGGCAATTCGAAGACATCCACAACAACGTGGTCTACCTGCGCGTGAGCCTGGCTGACGAGCGTCGGATTCCGGTAGACGGAGTGGCCATCATCGATTTCGTGGATCAAGTGCGTGGGCTGCCGCGAGCCGAAGCGGACCGCGCCACTGGCGCCGGGCACCTGCTCGTTCTGCGAGACGACGACGTCTGGACCGGCAACATGGAAGACGTGGTCCGAGAGGGTGAAGGTGGCGAGCGGACGATCGCCGATGCCAAGGTCGAGGTGATCTTCCGTGGCAGCGACGGACGGAATGAGCGAGTGGAGACGGGTCTTATCAAGCGGATCTATCTCGGCAACATGCCAGACCTCGCCAGTATCGAGGGTGTCCTCGAAGCGCCTCCGACGCCGACGGCGGCGGCGCCGGCGACGTCCACCGCCTTTGGGCCAAACCAGGCCGGCAGCGTGCCGGCTACACTGTCGTGGTCGCCCACCAATATCTTCGTCCGCCAGGGCGATCGCGTGACGTTCAGGGCCAGTGGCGAAATCACCGTCGGACCGAACGACCTCGCCACGCCGGATGGGACCAAGACACCCCGACGCGATTCGACCGCACCACTCCCGAACACGCTGGTCGGAGCACTGATCGGGCGGGTCGGCGCCTCGGCCATCTTCGGTATCGGTACCCAAGGGGTTCCGATCACGATGCCCGCGACCGGCCAGCTACTCCTGGGTGTCAACGAGGGCTCAAGGAATATGTCGGACAATTCGGGCGAGTTCCGGGTGATGGTCACGACGCAGGGCTCGAGCCGCCAGTAGCCTTCCCGCCACGCTGAAGGATCCTCGCGAAGGGGGATCCTTCAGCCCCTCCCTCACGTCTGCCATACAATAGAGAGATCTTGAGGCCTACTCGAGAGCTCGTCGCCCGCGTACGGTAGTCGCCACACCATGCCCGACTGGAAGACCACGCTGAACCTTCCTCGAACCGGTTTCTCGATGAAGGCCAACCTGCAAAAGACCGAGCCGGCGATGATCGCGCGCTGGCGGGACATGGACCTCTACGGCCAGCTGCGGGCACAACGGGCTGACGCACCAAAGTTCGTGCTCCACGACGGTCCGCCCTACGCCAACGGACGGATCCACATCGGCACCGCCTTGAACAAGATTCTCAAGGACTTCATCGTGAAGTCGCAGAGCATGGCGGGATTCGACGCGCCTTACGTGCCCGGTTGGGATTGCCACGGCCTGCCGATCGAGCTGAAGGTGGACCGGGAGCTCGGCCCGAAAAAGAAGCAGATGAGCGTCGGCGAATTTCGCCGAGCGTGCCGCCGTTACGCCGCGAAGTATGTCGATATCCAGCGCGCCGATTTCGAGCGCCTCGGTGTCCTCGGCCTCTGGTCAGCCCCGTACCTCACGATGGAGCCGAGCTATCAGGCGGCTATCGTGCGAGCGCTGGGTCGCTTCGTCGAACAGGGCATGGTCTACAAAGGGCGCAAGCCGGTGCAATGGTGCATCCATTGCCACACCGCGCTCGCCGAGGCGGAGGTCGAGTACGAGCCACACGTCTCACCCTCGATCTTCGTCGAATTCGAGATGTCCGATCCGGGAGCGAAAGACCTCGGCGAACGCATCCCGGAGCTGCGGGGTCAACAGGTCTCGACGCTCATATGGACGACCACGCCCTGGACGATCCCGTCGAACCTGGCCCTGGCGTTCCACCCGAAACTGACCTACGGCGCATATCGTCAGGGCGAGCGGCTCGTCATCCTCGCGACCGACCTCGCCGCACGCGTCTCCCAGACCGTGGGTCGCGACCTCGGCCAGCCGGTCGCGCGCTTTCCCGGCAGCCAGCTCGAGGGGCTGACATTCAAGCATCCGCTGTACGAGCGTGAGTCGCTCGCGGTGCTGGGCGACTACGTGACGCTCGAGCAAGGGACGGGCGTCGTGCACACGGCCCCGGGACATGGCTCGGACGACTTCCACACGGGCGTCCGATACGGTCTCGAGGTCTACGCGCCCGTTGGCCCGGCGGGACACTTTGCCGACGAGGTCGGGCTCTTCGGCGGCCTGAGGGTCTTCGACGCCAACCCGAAGATCGAGGAGGCACTGGCCGCTCGCGACCGCCTGTGGCATCGCGAACCATTCGAGCATGCGTATCCGCACTGCTGGCGGTGCCACCATCCGGTCATCTTCCTGGCGACGTGGCAATGGTTCATTTCGATGGAAACAGAGAAACTGCGCACCCGCGCGCTCGACGAAATTGCGAAGGTCGAATGGTTTCCATCGTGGGGTCGTGAGCGCATCCACAACATGATCGCGAACCGGCCGGACTGGTGCATCTCTCGTCAGCGTTCGTGGGGCGTTCCGATTCCTGCCGTGCTGTGCTCGGCGTGCGGCGACGCCCAACTGACGACCGCACTCACGGAGCGCGCCGCCGAGATCTTCGAGCACGACAGCGCCGACGCCTGGTACGAACGCCCGATCGCGGACTTTCTCCCAGACGGGATCTCGTGCGCGTCCTGCGGAGGCACCGACTTCGAGCGCGAGAGCGACATCCTCGACGTCTGGTTCGACTCCGGTTCGAGCCACGAGGCGGTGCTGGCGCACAGACCAGAGCTGACCTGGCCGGCCGATCTGTACCTGGAGGGCAGCGACCAGCATCGCGGCTGGTTCCACAGCTCACTCCTCGTCGGTCTCGGCACCCGGAAAGCCGCGCCGTACCGTCAGGTCGTCACCCACGGCTTCGTGGTCACGGAAGACGGTCGCAAGATGTCCAAGTCCTTGGGCAACGACATCGCGCCTCAAGCCGTCATCGAGCGGAGCGGCGCCGAGATCCTCCGGCTGTGGGTGGCGATGGTCGACTACCGCGAGGAAGCGCGGATCGGCGACGAGATTCTATCCCGAGTCGTCGAGGCGTACCGGAAGACGCGCAACACGTTTCGTTTCCTGGTATCCAATCTGCACGACTTCGACCCGACGACGGACAGCCTCGAGCTGGACCAACTTCGCGAGGTCGACCGGTATGCGCTCGATCGATACGCGACGGCCGCGCTGCGGATGATTCAGGCGTACGGTCGGTACGACTTCCAGACCGTCGCCCACACCCTGAACACTCTGGTGACCGTCGACCTCAGCGCGTTCTACTTCGACGTGTCGAAGGATGGCCTCTATACGCGGGGTGCCCGCTCGGCGGAGCGACGATCGATCCAGACTGCGATGTACACGATCGTCGACGGCCTGGTTCGCCTCGCCGCACCCATGCTGCCTGTCACCACCGAGGAGCTCTGGGGGTTCCTGCCGGCTCGCAGCGAGGCCTCCGTGCACCTGGCGACCTTCCCGGACCGGCTGGAGCGCTTCCAGGATGCGGGCGTGGCGGAGCGTTGGAAGGCACTCATCGCGATTCGCGAACGGGTCAACAAGACCCTCGAGGAAGCCCGGCAGTCGAAGATCGTGGGCACGTCTCTCGAGGCCGACGTCCAGGTCACCGCCCGCGGGTCGGACGCCGAGCTGCTGGAGCGCTATCGCGACCTGCTTCCCATGCTGTTCATCGTGTCGAGCACCTCGGTGGTGGCCCTGGACGGGACCGACGCGTCTGGAAGCGACGACGCGTCGCCGCGCGCCACCGTGCGACGCGCAGAGGGCGTCAAATGCGACCGGTGCTGGCGATACGTACCCCGGGTCGCCTCCGAGCCGGACCGCCTCGGTCTCTGCGATCGGTGCCTCGACGCGGTCGACTCGAGTCATGCCGTCGAGCGGACGCCATGAGCGGGGACGACGCCATGTCCGGTCGACCGACGATCCTGGGTGCACGCCGGATGGAGTGGCTCATCGGGGCGTCGATCGTAATCGTCGACCAGATCACCAAGGCTATCGTGCGTGACACGCTACCGCTCCACGGCAGCGTCCAGGTGATCCCAGGACTGTTGAACTTGACACACGTGCACAACACGGGGGCGGCGTTCGGATTCCTCAATGCGACCGATTTTCCATACAAGCCGCTCGTGGTCACGCTCGTGGCCACAGTGGCACTCCTCGGGATCGGGTACTACGCGAGCCGCCTTCCTCTCGAGGACCAGGTCGTACGCGCCGGATTCGGCCTCGTGATGGGTGGTGCGGTTGGCAACCTGATCGATCGCGCTACAGTTGGGTACGTCGTCGACTTCGTCGACGCCTACTGGCAGGACCTGCATTTCTGGGCGTTCAACATCGCAGATTCAGCCATCACGGTGGGGGCCTCGCTGCTCATCCTCGACATGCTCCGTACGAGACACCATGCATCCAACGCTGTTTGAGCTCGGCCCGGTCACCATCTACACCTACGGAGTGCTCCTGGCCGCCGCCTACCTGCTCGGACTGAAGTTCGCCATGGTGCGCGGTCGCCAGCGCGGACTCGACGAATCCCTGGTCATGGACCTGGGAATCTACATCATCATCTCTGCACTCATTGGCGCGAAGCTGATGCTGCTGCTCGTCGACTTTCGGCACTTCACCCAGAATCCGGCCGAACTCGTGGGCCTGCTTCGATCTGGCGGCGTCTTCTACGGAGGGCTGATCCTATCGGTCGTGGTCGCGCTCTGGTACCTCCGCCGCCATCGGCTTCCGATGTGGACAACCTGCGACGCGTTTGCGCCGGGGATCGCGCTCGGCCACGTCGTCGGTCGGCTCGGATGCCTGATGGCCGGATGTTGCTATGGCCGTCCGACAGATGTGCCATGGGCCGTGGTGTTCACGAACACGGAGGCCGCCGCCAACGTCGGCACGCCCCTCGACGTACCTCTCCACCCAACGCAGCTGTACGAAGCCGGCGCGGAGCTCCTGATCCTGGGCTTGCTGCTGCAGACGGAGTCTCGAGGCCGCACGTTCCCGGGCCGGACCTTCTGGGGCTACATCCTGCTCTACGGGATCTCCCGCTTCATCATCGAGTTCTACCGAGGTGACGATCGCGGCATGGTGCTGGACCTCGTGTCCACGTCGCAGTTCATTTCGCTGGTGCTGATTCCGTTGGCCATCGTCATGCTGATTCGGCTGAGGCCGTCGAGCACCGCGCCTGAACCCGCACGCAGGCGCGAACGCCAGAAGCGCCGCGGGCGCACCACGGCCTGATCGCGTGGCGTGCACCGTACGACTGGCGCTCGTGGCCTGTCGACGGATCCGTTGGACCCGCCGCCCATGACCTCTACCGCTGACCAGGCCCCCCTCGAGTTGCGCGTCGAGACCGAGCACGCCGGCACCCGGCTCGACCAATTCGTGACGAGCATGCTGCCCGGACGATCGCGTTCGCAGGTGCAGCGGCTGATCCGCGAAGGGCACGTCACGGTCGACGGACGAGCGTCCCGGCCGAGCAGCGAGGTCAAGTCAGGCGCGGTCGTGCGCGTCGTGATTCCACCACTCGAGCCAGCCACCGCGTCGGCCCAGGACCTACCGCTGGCGATCATCTACGAGGACGACACGCTGATCGTCATCGACAAGCCGGCGGGCCAGGTCGTTCATCCGGCGGCCGGCCACGCCGAGGGAACTCTGGTGAACGCGTTGCTTCACCACGTGACCGACCTGAGCGGCATCGGTGGAGAGCGACGACCGGGCATCGTCCATCGACTCGACCGCGGGACCTCCGGCTTGATGGTCGTGGCCAAGCACGACGAGGCACACGCGGATCTCGCCCGTCAGTTTCGCGAACGTCTGGTCGAGAAGACCTACCTCGCGCTGGTCTGGGGCGTCGTGCAAGCCGGCCGCCGCATCGACGCGTCGATCGGTCGGGATCCCGTCGACCGAAAAAAGATGTCGACCCGGGCGCGACGGGCGCGAACTGCGGTGACCAGGGTGACGAGGGCCGAGCACCTGGGCGGCGTGACGTTGGCGCAGGTCGCGATCGTCACGGGGCGCACCCACCAGATTCGCGTCCACCTGCAGGCGATCGGCCATCCCGTGGTCGGTGACACCGTGTACGGCGGCGTGCGACGGCGGCTGCCCCCCCACCTGAAGGCGGTCGGCGGGCTATCGCGACCGTTTCTGCATGCGGCCACGCTGGCATTCCAGCATCCGGTTGACGGCGCGGCGATGCGATTCGACTGCCCGCTGCCGATCGACCTCCGAGATGTGCTCGAACGACTGAGGTCAGTCGCCTCGCCCGACCAACGGGACGAGACCGCGGAGGCGTGATCACACCGATGGATGACAGAAAGCCCACGCTCGTATCCCGCCGCACGGTGTTCTCGGGCAAGATTGTCGAGCTTTCCATCGAGCGCATCCGGGCCAAGAACCAGGACCCGATCGACATGGAGATCGTACGGCATCCGGGCTCAGTGGTCATTCTCGCTATGCCGGACGAGCGCCACATCCTTCTCGTTCGACAATACCGACACGCGATCGGAGGATGGCTCTGGGAGCTACCGGCCGGCAGACTCGACCCACGCGAGCCAACGGAGGCCGCGGCTCGCCGCGAATGCCACGAGGAGACCGGGTTACGACCAGCACGACTCGAATGCCTCGGGACCTTCTACCCGACACCCGGCTACTGCGACGAGTTCATGGCGTTCTTCCGCGCCACGGGGTTGACTCGTGCGGCGATCCCCGAGAGGCCGGACGAGCACGAGGTGCTGGAGGTGAGGCGGTTCTCGATCGATGAAGCCGCACGCCTGACGCGGAACGATGAGGCCAGCGACATGAAGACGGCGCTGGGCCTTCGGCTGTTACGACGCGACTGACACCGTCGCGTCGCGCACCACGAGGTCAGGAGGCGCGAGACAGATTGAGGGCGGCACTGACCGTCCCGACATGGATCTCGACCGTGTCGGCAAGGTTGCGCGCGTATCCTCCGGCCAGCGTCACGACCATCGGGACCCCAGCGGTCCGAACTGTCTCGAGCACCAGCGCGTCCCGACGCGCCAAGCCCTCCTGCGTGAGGTCAAGACCGCCGAGTTGATCGTCGCGATAGGGATCGGCGCCCGCCAGGTAGAAGATGATGTCCGGCCTCGCCGCGAGAACGTCGGGCAAGGCGGCATTCAGGGCCTCGAGGTATGCCCCGTCCTCGGTCGCGTCGGGCAGACCGATGTCGAGCGATCCGCGAGGCTTGAACATCGGATAGTTGTGTTGCTGGTGCATCGAGAATGTGAACACGCGGTCGTCGCGCTCGAAAATCATGGCCGTGCCGTTTCCGTGATGCACGTCGAGGTCGATGACACACGCTCGGTTCAAGACGCCATCTCGCTGCAGCACTCGCACAGCCACGGCTACGTCATTGAACAAACAGAAGCCCTCGCCATGACTCGCGAAGGCATGATGAAAGCCACCGCCGATATGGCCGCCGAGACCGTCGGCGATGGCGAGCCTCGCGGCCACCAACGTGCCGCCCGTCATCAACCGAAAACCCTCGACCACCGCCTCCGACCATGGGATGTCGATCTGGGCAAGTTCGGCGGCTGACAGCGTGCCGTTCCGAACCTTGGTCAGGTAGTCCCGGGTGTGAACGAGTTCGAGATCCTCCCAGGACGCCGGAACAGGCGGGACGATATCATCGGGGCGAATGCGAGCGTCGGCGAGGAGGCGCTCGACGACGAGTGCATACTTCGCCGTCGGAAAGACATGCGGACCGATCTGGATTCGATACGTCGACGCGTAGACCAGCCTCATCGCCGGCCGGCTACGACGGCGGCAGGGCGAGTCCTGGCGCGCTCGATTGCCGGATGCAGCGCGAGCGCCAGCACGTCGTCGATCGAGGAGACCAGATGAATGACCATCTCGTGGCGCAGCTCATCCGTGAGGTCCTCGTTCACGTGCTTCTCGTTCTGGCTGGGCAGGATGACCTCGCGCAGACCGTGGCGACGGGCGGCCAGCACCTTCTCCTTGACGCCGCCAACGGGTAACACGCGTCCTGAGAGGGTGATCTCGCCCGTCATCGCCACGTCGCCGCGTACCGGCCGACCCGTGAGTTCGGACGCGAGCGCCACGACGAGCGTGACGCCGGCCGAGGGACCATCCTTGGGAATCGCCCCCGAGGGCACATGGAGGTGGATCTCCGAGTCCTTGTAGAACTCCGGGTCGACCCCATATCGTGCGGCGTGGGCCCTGAACCAGGACAGTGCCGCCCTGGCCGACTCCTTCATGACGTCGCCCAGATGCCCCGTCAGCGTCAGAATTCCGGTGCCCGGCATCCGGGACGCCTCGACGAAGAGCACCTCGCCTCCCGAAGGCGTCCAAGCGAGGCCGATGGCTACACCGGCATTCCGCGTCCGCTCGGCCACCTCCTCGTCAACGAACTTCGGAGCGCCTAGCATACGGGTCACTGTATCGGCACCAATCGTGATCGCCGCGTCGTCACCCTCGGCGTGTCGCCGAGCGACCTTGCGACAGAGGGCGCCTATCTCGCGCTCGAGGTTTCGCACGCCCGCCTCGCGCGTATATCCCCGTATGACCTGCCGCAGCGCAGCGTCGGTGAAGCCGATCTGGCCGGCAGTCAGCCCGTGGTTCGTAATCTGTTTCGCCAACAGGTGCTCCCGGGCGATCTGCAGCTTCTCATCCTCCGTGTATCCCGGCAGCTCCAGAACTTCCATCCGATCCCGCAAGGCCGGTGGGATCGGGTCGAGCACGTTGGCGGTGGTGATGAACAGCACGTCGGACAGGTCGAACGGTACGTCCAGGTAGTGATCCCGGAAGGTGGCGTTCTGCTCGGGATCGAGCACCTCGAGCAGCGCCGATGCGGGATCGCCGCGAAAATCGGCACCCAGCTTGTCGACCTCGTCCAGGATGAACACCGGATTCTTCGAGTCCGCCCGGCGGAGTCCCTGGATGATCTGGCCCGGGAGGGCACCGACATAGGTACGGCGATGTCCTCGGATCTCCGCCTCATCTCGCATTCCACCCAGAGAGACCCGAACGACCGATCGGTCGAGAGACGACGCGATCGACTTGGCGAGCGAGGTCTTGCCCACGCCCGGAGGGCCTACGAAGCAAAGGATCGGCCCCTTCGCGTCGGGATTGAGCTTGCGAACCGCCAGGTACTCGAGGATGCGGTCTTTGGCCTTCTCGAGATCGGAATGATCAGCGTCTAGGACGGACTTGGCGTGCGCGAGATCGATCGTTCCGTCGGTCCGCTTGGACCACGGCAGCGTCACGAGCCAGTCGAGATAGGTTCGAGATACGGTGTACTCGGCGGCAGCCACGGGCATCCTGGATAACCGCTCGAGCTCACGATTCGCCTCCTTGCTGACCGCCTCCGGCATGCCGGCTGCATCGATCTTGGCACGCAGCTCCTCGATCTCCTTGCTCTGTTCGTCGCCTTCACCGAGCTCGCGCTGAATCGCCTTCATCTGCTCGCGCAGGAAATACTCGCGCTGATTGCGTCCGACCTCGGACTGCACCTCGGACTGAATCTTGGAGCCGAGCTCGAGAACCTCGAGCTCCTTGATGAGGATCCGGTTCAGGGCGCCCATCCGTTCGCGTATGTCCAGCGTCTCGAGGATCTCTTGCTTCGTGGCGGTGGGGATGGTGCTCAGGCTCGACGCGATGAAGTCTGCCAGCCGCCCCGGGTCCGTCACATTCGCGGCCAGCGACTCCAGATCATCGGACAGCAAGGGGGACAGCGAAACGACCTGGTCGAAGCTCGACGTAATGTTGCGCTGCAGGGCGTCAATCTCGAGCTGCTCCTCGGGCCGCCGCACCTCCGGCGCGACGCTCACGCGGGCCCTCAGGTCCGGGTGAGGGGCCGCGAGCGAGTCGAGCCGCACCCGGGTCAGCCCCTGGACAATCACACGCAGGCTGCCGTCGGGCAGCTTGAACATCTTGTGGATGTGCGTCGCGGTGCCGACCGGGTGGAGTTCCTCCTCGGTGGGCTCCTCGACCGTGGCGTCTCGCTGCGTGAAGACGGCGATCAGCTTGTCGCGCGCTACCGCGTCGTCGATCAGGCGCACCGAACTCGGCCGGGCTACGGCCAACGGCATGAACGAGTTCGGAAACAGCACCGTGTCCCGGAGCGGGAGCACGGGCAGCTCATCAGGAATCAACGTTGGACGCTCGTCGGATGAAGCTTCCGCAGGATCGAGGCGATCGCGTCGATCACTCATCTGGAGCCTCCTGTCAGACGACCGGTCGGGGAGCCCAGACTCCGCGACCGGCGGAGCCTGGGTTGGCCAAACGCCGGATTCAGCGGGAGAGGTCGGGGAACAGCGAGATGGCTCCCCGACGCTGGGCGAGGACTCGGTCGCGCTGCTGGGCGATCTCGCGCGCCTCCTCGCAATCCTTGCAGCGAACAGCGAACGGCAACGCCCTGAGCCGACGCTCGTTGATCTCGTCGCCGCACTCGAAGCAATATCCGTATCGACCTTCCTGGAGCCGCTCCAGCGCCTCGTCAATCTTGGTCAACGTCTCAGCCTTCATCTGGATCAGCGCCAGCTCGATGTCGTCCTGGATGTCCGACTCGGAGGTCTCACCGACGTCTCCCACTCCGCGCAGCTGGGTCCCGCCACCCTCGGATCGGACGTCGCGCATCTTCTCCTGAACGGCACTGGCGATTTCCCGGCGACGTTCGTGGAGCATTCGCCCGAGTTCCAGAAACCGGCTCTCATCCATCCCGTTCTTCTTGCGCGTGCGCTTGGTGGTCGCCATTGTGTCGACCCCTCCTTTCTATCGCCTACCTGTCCGGAAGCAACATCTATTCCAAAAAATCCAGGTCAAGCGACCTCAAACATCGACTCGAAGAAGGAAGCCCCGAAAGGGCTCTCGCTGGCCCGGGCGCCGGCCGCATGCGAATGATCGGCCTACATCCCCTATCATCATGTAAAATAACAACTTATTTCCTCAGCGGTCGGAAGTCACCCGAAGAACCGCCGCCTTTGTTCTGTTTAGACGACAAGCCAGCTTGGCTGGTTTCAGCCGACAAAGGTGGCGCAACGGGTGACCAGAACGTCCTCCGAGGATGACACACCGTGACTTGCATCTGAATCCAGCGGTTGCGCGACGCCGGGGGCGCGCAGAATCTGCAGTGACGCACGAACTCCCCGACTCAGGAGTGAACGGGCCGCGACGGCTCCGGCTCGCCCGTTTGACGGTCTCCCGGCCGTGTGCAAAGCTGAGCCATGGAGTGCCCACTGTGCGGCAAGCGGAAGGCGCGGCGGAGCTGCCCGGCTGTCCAGCAGCGCATCTGTCCGACGTGCTGCGGAACGAAGCGCCTGGTCGAGATCAGCTGCCCCGCTGATTGCAGCTACCTGTCCAGCTCGCGACAGCATCCGCCGGCGGTCGTTCAGCGGCGCCAGGAGCGGGACATGCGCTTCTTGTGGCCGACGGTCCAGGGGCTCAGCGAGAATCAGACCCAGCTGTTCATCGGCCTGCAGGCGGTCATTCGACGTTTCGCCGATGGTGCGGTTCCGCCGCTCGCGGACGTGGACATCGCCGAGGCCTGTCGGGCGCTGGCGTCGACATTCGAGACCGCGGACCGAGGCATCATCTACGAGCATCAACCGACGTCGCTGCAGGCCCAGGGCCTGGCCGCCCAGCTCAAGACCACCCTCGATGGAGTGGCGAAGAACCCGAATTCGTCGATGCAGCGTCAAATTGCCGCCGTCTTGCGACGAATCGAGGAGGGTGCCCGCACGGCCGACGAGTCGCTCGACGATGGCAGTCGCTCGTATCTCGAGCTACTCGAGCGACTTCCACAAGCTCCGCCGCCGGGGGAATCCTCTTCGGACGCGCCTGCTGGTGATGTTTCGGAGGCCTCCCCTTCCCCGTCGCGCCTGATCATTCCGTAGCCTCGCACGTCGTCCTCCCGGCGGCAGCTTCCGGGGCGAGCGGCGATCGTGCTAGAATCGGGGGTTTGGAGCTGTCGCTCGAGACCGTATCGTATACGGCTGTCGAAGGGGCGCCTGAGTCGAGGAGAACCATGGCAAGACGTTGCGATATCTGCGGAAAAGGGCCACGTGCGGGGCGCAATGTCAGCCACGCCCACAACGTGACGCTCCGCCGTTTTCTGCCGAACCTGCAGAGGGTTCGAGCGGCGGTGAATGGTGGGGTGAAGCGCCTGCGCGTGTGCACGCGCTGCATCCGGTCGAATCGGATCACCAAGGCTGCCTGACATGCGGGAGGCGGTATCGACCCAGGCGGCGCCGGCGGCCATCGGGCCGTACTCGCAGGCGATCCGGGCGGGACAGTTCCTGTTTCTCTCCGGCCAGGTGCCGCTGGACCCAAGCACCGGCGAGATCGTGCCGGGTGACGTGACAGCCCAGGTGGGCCGGGTCATGCAGAACATTGCCGCAGTGCTCGAGGCGGCTGACAGCTCCTTCGATCACATCGTGCGCACGACCATCTACCTCGTCGATCTGGCGGACTTCGCGGCCGTCAACGAGGTGTACAGCAGCTACTTCCGCGACCCTGCCCCGGCGCGCTCGACCGTTCAGGTCGCGCGGCTGCCAAAGGACGCGCGCGTCGAGATCGACGCGATCGCCCTGCACGCCTGACTTCGGGTTCGCCGCAGAGCCGTCAGACACGACGTCAGCGCACGTGGCGCTCCACGTCCAGCACGCCTTTCACACCCCGCAACGACTTCACGACCTTCTCGAGGTGCTTGAGGTTGTCGACCTCCAGGGTCATGTCGATGTGACCCAGGTGGTCGTCCTTCGTGACGGCCTCGACGTTTCTGATGTTGGTGTTGATCCCGGCGATCTTCGAGCTGATCGCCGCCAGCAGCCCTTTGCGGTCCTCAACCTGAATCTTGAGGCTCACCACGTAGGAGCCGTCGTCGGAGCTCTTGTCCCAGGTCACGTCGATGCGCCGCTCGGGATCGTAGAGCAGGTTGACGACGTTCGGACAGGTCGCGCCATGCACCGAGACGCCCTTTCCTCGTGTGATATAGCCGACGATGGCCTCGCCGCGAATCGGGTTGCAGCAGCGCGCCCGGAAGACCATGACGTCGTCGAACCCTCGCACTTTGATCTTGTCATCGCCGGTGCGGAGCACGCGTCGCACCACCGATGAGATCGCGCCGTCGCGCGGGCGCTCCTTGAGCTGGTCCTGGGGTACCAGTCGAGCGATCACCTTCTTGGGGACGATCTTGCCGAAGCCGATGGCCGCGAGCAGATCGTCCACCTTTTGGACGCCGTGTTCGACGACGACGTCCGCCAGAGCCTTCGATTCGAGCAACGATCTCGCGTTGAGGCCGAATCGCCGCGCCTCGCGCTCAAAGAGACGCCGACCGATCTCCACGCTGCGCTTCTTTTCCTCGGCTTGGATGAAATGCTTGATCTTGTTGCGCGCGCGCGCAGTCGACACGATCGTGAGCCAGTCTCGACTGGGCGTGTGGCTGGCCGAGGTCACGATCTCGACGATGTCACCGTTCTGCAGCTCCGAGCGCAGCGGAACCATCTTGCCGTTCACGCGGGCGCCGACGCACTGATGCCCGACGTCCGTGTGGACCGCATAGGCAAAGTCGATCGGCGTCGCTCCGCGCGGTAGTGACTTCACCTGCCCACGCGGGGTGAAGGTGTAGACCTCTTCGGGGTACAAGTCGATCTTCAGATGCTGAAGGAACTCGCGTGGATCCGGCACCTCCTGCTGCCATTCGAGAAGCTGCCGCAACCATTGAAAGTACTGCTCGTCGCGCTCGTGGCCCACCCGACCTTCCTTGTACTTCCAGTGTGCGGCGATACCCTCCTCGGATACCCGGTGCATCTCCTCAGTTCGAATCTGTAGCTCGAACGGCAAGCCGCGATCACTGACCACCGAGGTGTGGAGCGCCTGGTAGCCATTGGGCCGGGGCATGGCGATGAAGTCCTTGATTCGACCAGGCACGGGAGACCAGGTGTGGTGGATGATGCCTAGCGCCCCGTAGCAGTCCTTGACCGACTCCGTGACGATCCGGAGCGCCACCAGGTCGTACACCTGCTCGAGATCGATCTGCTGGCGCTTGAGCTTCTGCCGAATGCTGTACAGGCGCTTGATCCGACCGTGCATCCCCAACACCGGGATGTCGGCCTCGGTCAGCTTTGCCGTGATCGTACGCTCGAGCTCCTCGACCATGCCCTGGGTGGCCTTGCGTCGGCTCTCGACCCGAGCGCGAAGCGATTCGTAGACCTCCGGCTCCAGATGCTGGAATGCGAGATCCTCGAGTTCGTTCTTCACTTTGCCCATGCCCAGCCGATGCGCGATCGGAGCGTAGATGTCGAGCGTCTCCTGGGCGATCCGGACGCGACGATCCTCGGCCAGGTGGCGGAGCGTCCGCATGTTGTGCAGGCGGTCGGCCAGTTTCACGAGGATGACCCGCACGTCATCGACCATGGCCAGCAGCATCTTGCGGAAATTCTCCGCCTGCCGCTCCTCGCTCGAGGAGAATCGGATGGCGCTGATCTTCGTCACACCCTCGACGATGTGAGCCACGTCGGGCCCGAACAGCTCCTGGATACGCTCGATCGAGGTCAGTGTGTCCTCGACGACATCGTGCAATAGCCCCGAGACGGCCGTGACGACATCCAGCTGCATGTCGACGAGAATGTCGGCCACGCTCAGCGGATGCACGAGGTAGGGCTCGCCCGACCGGCGCACCTGGCCTTTGTGTTCCATCGCGGAAAACACGTAGGCCCGCCGCAGTAGCTCGATGTCCGAGTCCGGGTTCGTGGCTCGGACCTTGTCGACGAGGTCCTCGAAGCGAATCATGTTGTGTAGTAGGGACGAAAAAGGCGCGGCGCCACCGCCGAGTCTCCAGTTCCCATGATAGGGACCGCCAAGATGCCGGTCAACCCGCTGGCAGGGCCTCACCCACCGGCGCCGCCGGGCCTACCGCGGATTCGGCGGGCCGAAACAGGCAGATCGGGCAATATCCCAGCGCTAGTCGTAACCCGGTGCCGTCGCTTGACTTGCCGTTTTTTGGTTCACTATACTGGCCGGGTAGTTGCCGGCAGGAATCGTGACCGGCATCGGCCGGTTCCGAATTGGCCGGCCGTAATCGCCCGGCTCTATCGCGATGGTTTCGGCCATGTTCCCAGGCATGTCCGGCCGCAGTGTCGTCGAGCAGGTCCCAGGCTAGTTTCCGGAAGATCCCAGGCCAGACCTCTGGTAGACTAGGGGTTTCTCGTCCCGTTAGGAGGGTAGGTTATGCTCACGCGGCGCAACACGGCGCACGTCGCTCTGGTGGCGATACTGGGTCTCTCGCTGACCGGCTGCGCACAGTTCCAGAATCTCAAGGCGAAGAAGCTGTTCAAGGACGCCAACGCACAATACTCGCGTCAGGACTACCGGAACGCGGCCCGCATCTACGAGGAAGTCCTCGAGGCCGACCCGAACCTGACGACGGCGTATTTCTACCTCGGCAACAGCTACGACAATCTATACAGGCCGAGCCGCGTTGGCGAGTCCGAGAACGATTCCTTTCTCGACAAGGCCGTCGAGAACTACATGATCGCCGCGGAGAAGGAAACCGATCCTCAGCTCCGGCAGCTGTCGCTCGAATACCTCGTCGCGGCCTACGGGCCCGACAAGAAGAACGATCCGGGCCAGGCCGAGCCGATCGTTCAGCAGATGATCGAGCTGAACCCAAGCGAGCCCGCCAACTACTTCGTCCTCGCAAAGATCTATGAGGATTCCGGAATGTACGAGGACGCCGAGACGACCCTGCAGAAGTCGCAGGAGGTCCGCCCGAACGACCCGTCGGTCTACCTCCAGTTGGCCGGGTTCTTCAACAGACAGGGCGATTTCGAGCGCACAATCGCGGCGCTGCGGGATCGGGCGAGAATCGAACCCAACAACCCCGAGGCCTATTACACGATCGCTACCTACTATTGGGAAAAGGCCTATCGGGACTTCAATCTCGAGGACGACGAGAAGCGCGAGTACGTGATGTCCGGTCTCGAGGCCGTCGACCAGGCGCTCGAGATCAAGGACGACTACAGCGAAGCGATGGTCTACAAGAACATCCTCCTCCGGCTCCAGGCGAACATGGAGAAGGACCAGACCATGGTAAAGGCGCTCATCGCCGAGGCGGACGAACTGCGCGATCGGGCCGAGGAGCTCCGGGCGGCCGAGCAGGAAGCCCAGGAGGCTGAAGTCGGCGGCTAGCATTTCCCCTCCGCGGTCGAGAGAAGTCCGAACGCCCGGTCAGCCCACTGTGGGGCTGGCCGGGCGTTTTCTCTTGTCCATGGCTAGGCGGAGCAGATGACACGCTCAGGTCCGGGACGCGGCACATCGACTGAGCCCGGCGCAAGGGCGAAGCACCGATTGTTCTTTGGGTGTATTTCGGGACACCCGTATAGTAGGCTGACCGGTATTCCTCGTGGGTTACGGACTTATCCACCCCCCGGAGTGGGATTCAATTATTCTTGGCCTCCTACGCCCGATTCGCCCGGACGACGATGAAGGAGGAGCCTCATCACCATGAGCGATTACGAAGCAAAAGGCTACTACCGGACTAAATCCAACGCACTTGGCTATGACCAGCAATACGAAGAACCTCTGAGGCCAAGCAATCTGAGGGCAAGATTTGTGGGGTGGCGAGAGTCCGCGGCATTCCTGCGATTGCTCCAGCATGCTCCGAGCTCCGGTAGCGTCCTCGATATAGCTTGCGGGACAGGTAGGTACACTCGACTTCTTTTGGACAAGGGCTATCGTGTGGGAGGACTAGATGCTTCGCCTGAAATGCTGTCGATCTCCAAGGAGCGGTCTAGTGACTACTCAAATCTACTCTTCTTGAAGGGCGGCGACGCTGAGAGCCTGCCGTTCGAAGAGAATCAATTTGACGGTGTGACGTGTATGCGGTTGTTTCACCGAGTTCCACCGGAACCACGATTGCGAATGTTGCGCGAAGTCAAACGGGTCGGACGAGGCTGGGCGATATTGTTCTTCGGCATGACGACTCGCTGGCTCGTAGTGCGGCGGTCGATACGGTCGCGTGTGTTGGGTGGGCGAGCCAGCAATCCCTATCCGGTGTCTCCGAGCCAATTGCAGCGTGACCTCGATTCTTTAGGGTTTCACGTCCAGGATAGGCGCTGGGTGATCCCCCAGGTTGCTGATGGGATGATGATGTTTGTCACCTGGTAGTCCGTGGCGGTGGCCCTGCCTGGCGTCGGTGGGTTCGCAGTGCGGCCGCGCCAATTCCGTGGCCAAGGCCAGCTCGGGAGGCTGACGAAATGTGGTCGACGAATACCGCAGAATGGCAGATCTTCAAGCCAATGTCGCGGAGTAACGCATTGTTGAGAAGCGTTGGAATGTGCGACCGCTCCCCAAATCGACAATGCGAATAGTGTTGGTCATCTCAAAACCTTATGGCCCCCCTTGGACCGAGGGCGTAAAGAACATCGCCGGACGACTCGCCGAGTATTTCGAAACCAACGGCCACGAAGTCTACGTCGTCTCTAGCGGTGTGGGCGGTGCGGGCGGCGAATCACCGCACAGAGGAAGTTTCGGAGAAAAGGTACTCCACTGTACGTCGTCAGACCAATCCGGTCCATTGAGTCTGTTTATTAAGAGAGACTTTCTGCGGGCTCGCCGCCTTCGGCGGCATGTGTAGATTCTCTCGTTTCCGTTGTACCAACGTCCTCCGTTTGATCGCCTCACGCCGGGCAAGGATCGTCGACCGCCGTCCTTCATAGACGTCGGCCGGCGTCACGTTCGCCAAGGCCTCGTGGAGACGGCGGTGATTGTAGTCGTCGACGAAGCGGGCGACGGCTCGTTCCAGTTCCCAGGGGCTGTAGTACTTCTCAAGCTTGACCACGTTCTTCATCGACCGATGGTACCGTTCGATCTTGCCTTGCGTCATCGGATGATACGGCGCCCCGCGCGTGTGCGCGAGCTGATGGCTCTCCAGATAGTCCGCCAGTTCCCGCGAGACGTAGCACGGGCCGTTGTCGCTCAAGAGCCGTGGGCGATGGACGACCCGCACCCGATCGATACCGGTCTTCGCGCGGGCCAGGTCGAGCGTCTCCATCACGTCTGACGCCTGCATCGACGTCCGCAGCATCCAGGCGACGATGTAGCGTGAGTAATCATCCAGCACCGTCGACAGGTAGTACCAGCCCCAGCTGACCACGTGCAGGTAGGTGAAGTCCGTCTGCCAGAGTTCATTGGGGCAATGCGTCGGATGCTGAAACGTCTTAGCGGCCGACAGCACCACGAAGGCCGGGCTCGGAATCAAGTCGTACGCCTTGAGGATCCGATAGACGCTTGATTCCGAGAGAAAATGGCCTTCCCGGTCCGTGAACTGCCAGGCCAACTCGCGCGGCGAACGTTCCGGGTCGGCCAACGCGGCGTCGACCACCTGCTCGCGGACGCGAGGTGGGATCCGATTCCAGTACCGGCGGGCCGTGGACGACTGGGGCGCCAAGCCGGCCGGCCCGGCGATGCGGTACCGTCGATACCAGGCGTAGAACGTGGACCGATGGACGCGCAGCTCCCGCAACGTCTGCCGCACCGACAGGTCCGAGCCCTCCACGAGCCGGATGAGTTCGATCTTCTCGGCCGCCGTCCGTCTCACGTAACGTCCTCCGAGTCGGAGGCCGTCACGTTTTTTTTGAGCAGGCGGTTCTCAAGCACGATCTCGGCCACGACCTGCTTGAGTTGCGCATTCTCCTTGCGCAGATCGCTGACGTCAGTCGAGGTCGCTTCGCGCGTCGTGTCCCCGACCAGCCGCTTCTTCCCCGCCTCGAGAAACTCCTTGCTCCAGCGGTAATACAGATTCGGATTCAGCCCTTCACGACGACACAGCGTCGCGATGCTTTCCTCACCTCGCAAGCCCTCGAGGACGATCCGAATCTTCTCTTCGGCGGAAAAGCGTCGCCGGGTCTTCCGGCGGATGTCCTGAACGACCTTCTCGGCAGACTTTGCGTGGCTCATGGGGACCTCCTCCCCTGGCAGCAAAGTCTCTCTTATCTCACAGCCTCAAACGGTCCACAATGGTTTGACCCCGCACACTCGAGGTGGGCTGCGGGACGGGACGAATCACGAGTGAACTCCTCCGGACCGCCGAAAGTGTAACGGCCGTCGATCTGTCGGCGGAGATGCTTGGAGCGCTGAGAACAAAGCTTGGTCTCCCCGAGAAACTGAGATTGATCCAAGGCAGCGTATTCGAACTCGAACACCTCCTGTCGTCGTCCATGTTCGACGCGATCGTGTGTCTCCGAATGCTTCCCCACATGAGGGAAACGCTTAGAGCATTGCGCTGTTTAGCCGAGAAGCTACGGCCCGAAGGTACGATGATATTCGATCTCTGGAACAACCACTCGTTGCTTGGAGGGGGGCGCCGGATATTGGGGCGCAAGCACCGAATACCGACGTTTCATCATTCATACGGCGAAATGCTTCAGATCATACAGTCGGCGGGCATTGACATTAAGGGCGCGCTACCACTGTGGATGTATCCGAGCGTGGGCGGCGTTTCCCTGGATGGGCTTGATCATCCGTGGGTTCGCCGATTCGCTTACTCTGTTGTCTTCAATGCGACCAAAACATGAACACGCCCAATCGCTGCAGGTCCGCTTGGGCGTGTTGGCGCTCCGCCCCGTCGAAACCGTAAGAATCTCGAGGCGACACGACGTCGGGCGCGCCACGCCCTGCACGCCACATGGCGATGAATGGGCTCACCAAAAAACGGCCGACCCCGGTAGGTTCCGGGGTCGGCCGTTCTGGAAGGCAGAGTTTGTGTTGTTGGTTCGAGCTAGTTGCCGACGGCAGACGCACCCGCGGCGGTCCGCATACCCTCGGTCACGATCCCGACCTTCTCGACGCCTGCTTCTTTGGCCGCGTCGATGACTTCGACGATCTCGCCATAGCGCAGCGTGCCGGCGCCAGCGATGAACATCGTCTTGTCCTTGCGCTCCTCGAAGATCTCACGGAGACGCATGGCCAGTTCTCCGATGGTCACGTCCTGCTTGTTGACCGAAATCTGCCGCTGAGCGGTATATTCGAGCACGATCTGGCTCGAGTCCACCTGCTGCTGATTCGCTGCGCGCGTCTCGGCCGGCAGGTTGATGTCCAGGCCCTTCTGCGTCAGCGGTAACGCAGCCAAGAAGATGACGAGTAACACGAGCAGCACGTCAATCAATGGCGTGACGTTCATGTCTGCACTCGCGTGCATGGCCTCAGCCTTCACGACTTTTTCGGCGCCGAAATGCCTGTGTGCGTGCTTCATCAGTTGCCTCCTGCTGCGGCGCCTTGCAGCTTGGGATCGGTGATGAGGCCGATGTCCTCGACCCCGGCCTTGCGCAACTCGTCCATGGCACTCATGATCGTGCTGTACGAAGCCTCCTCATCAGCTTTGATGAGGATGATCTTCTCCGTGGTCGTCTCGAGCGCCTCCTGGACACGCGTCAGCAACTCGGCTTCTCGGATCTGGATCGAGTTGACGTAGAACCGGCGATCCGCGGTGATGGCCAGCACCGTCTGATTTTGCGTCTCGGGCTTGTCCGTGGTATTCGCCGCCCGGGGCAGCCGAACATCGACGCCCTGCTGCAACATCGGCGCAATCAGCATAATGATGATGAGGAGCACGAGCATCACGTCGACCAAAGGGGTGACGTTGATGTCGGACTTGACCCCACCGCTGCCGCCGCCCATATCCATTGCCATGGCGATCTCTCCTGCGCAGACGCGCGCCACCTCGTGACGTGGCTCTCGTAGCCGACGGCACGAGGACGACGCGTGTCCCAATCGTACAACTAGGCCGTTTTCTTAATGAAGTAGTCTACAAGCTCGGAGGACGAGTTGTCCATCTCGACGTTGAAGTACTCGACCCGGCCCTGGAAGTAGTTGTAGAGCCAGACGGCCGGGATGGCCACGAACAGTCCGAGGGCCGTCTCGACGAGCGCCTCGGAGATACCGGCCGAGACGGCGCCGATGCCGCCGGACCCGGTCGCCGCGATGCCCTGGAACGCCGTGATGATGCCGACGACCGTGCCCAGCAGGCCCACGAATGGGGCTGTCGCGCCGATGGTCGCGAGGGCGGAAATGCCCTTCTTCAGGTCGGACGCGGTGAGCGCCGAGGCACGCTGGATGGATCGACGCACGGTGTCGACCAGGTCCTCACGGCTCAGCCCGCCACCGCTCTCCTGCTGAAACTGATACTCCTGCAGGCCGGCCAACACGACCTTGGCCAGATGGCTGTATCGGTAGCTCTTGTTATTGGACACGCTGATGGCGTCCTTGAGCCGCCCCTCTTTCAGATGCTTCGCCACCTGTGGCGCGTACATCTTGGACTGCTTCCGTGCCTGCTGGAACGTGTAGAAGCGCTCGATCGCCACGCCGAGCGACCACATGGACATGATGAACAGAATGTAGGCAATCGCTTTCGCAATGAAGCCCATCTGGTCCCACATCTCAATTAGGTTCATCCCGCCTTCCATAGCTACATCCTCCGACAATCTACCGAGTTAACGCACGCGGATGACATCCCCTATCAGATGTCCGATCCAACTTCGAAACCGAGGATTGACGAACGCTGACGCCCCTACTGCAACGTGAAATTCACGGTCACGGTCATGATGACCGGCACCGGAACGCCGTTGAGCAACGTCGGGGTGAACTCCCACTGTCTCACTGCCTGTAGCGCCGACTGATCGAGCAGCGGGATCGAGCGCAGCACGCGAGCGTCCTGCACCAGCCCGGTCGGACCGATCGTCGCCTCGATGATGACGATGCCCTGCACACGCGCCGACTGGGCGATCGGCGGGTACAGCGGATTGACGTTCTTGATCTTCTGTGGGGGCTGGATGTTGCCGCCGACACGGACCGGCTTCGTCGGTGGCGGGGGCGGGGGCGGGGCTACCGGCAGTCCGCCAACCACACCGCCCACGACGCCGCCGGGCACGCCGCCCTCGACGCCGCTAATCTCGGGACCCGTGTTGAGTCCCGTCTCCTCCAGAATCTCCTCAGGCGCCTCGACCGGCGCCGCCGATGGGTTGGTATCCATCACCGGCTGTGGCTTCGGGGCCGCAGCCTCGGGTGGCGGTGGCGGTGGTGGCGGCGGTGGTGGTGGTGGCGCGGCCACGAACGCCAGCATCGTCGGAGGCGTCGGCAGAATGTCAGCCGCCATCAAGGGAACGATCACGACTCCGCCCACGACCACGATGTGGGCAACGATCGACAGCGGGATGGTGTACCACTTCTTCGATCCCACCGTAATCGAAGGCTTGACAATGTCTCCGAACATATTAGCCGGCACTGAAAACCCTCCTGCCCACTAGGGCAGCTCAACGGAAACTGGAAGACCGATGATTATAGTCAGACTCGAAAAACCGTGTCAACAACGTCCTCCAGCCGACGCCTTGGCACACGGCCGACGGTATTTCTACGACTTAGACTCCACAAATCGTGATCTGGCACCATCCCGGTCGCTGGGTCGACTTTGGGAGGTGGTATCCACACCGTCACGATCCACGGCGACAGAGCCGGGAACGCCGATGCTATTCAGGTGGACGCCGGCTGTCAAGGCACGATCACCACAACCATGGCAGCGCGACGGCCGCGGCCAGCACGATCCGGTAGACCGCGAACATGTCCAGCGTGTGGCCGACGAGGTAACGGAGTAGAAACTTCACCGTGATGTAGCCGACCGCACACGAGGTCACCGCGCCTATCACGAACATCCAGAGGACCTCGTTCGTCACGATCGTGTCCCGGAGCGTCAGACTCTCGCGTGCCGTCGCCGCCACGATGGCCGGGATGCCCAACAAGAAGCCGAAGCGCGCGGCCGATTCACGACGCAGACCGAGCAGCAAGCCCACCGCGATCGTGGCTCCCGATCTGGACACGCCGGGCACGAGCGCAGCTGCCTGCCCGATGCCAATCAGGAGCGCGTCACGGACCGTGAGCGACGCTTCCAGCCGAGGCTCGACCCGGGGGTGCGCCCGCTCGACGGCGACGAACACGATAGCGCCGACCGCAAGCGCGGCTGCGACGACCTCTGGCGTTCGCAGGCTGCGCTCGATGACGTCGCCGAACGCCAGCCCCACCACGCCTATCGGGACTGTCCCGACAACGAGGAGCCACGCGCGTGGAACCGCCTCATCGTGGCGAGACGGCCGGAGCAGTTCGCCGACCATCTTGGCCAGGTCGTGTCTGAAGTAGGCCACGACCGCAACCAGCGTCCCGACGTGACACGCCACATCGAAGGGCAAGGCGAAGGGTCCGGGGTCCCAACCGAACCACGTCCGCGCGAGGATGAGATGCGCCGAGCTCGAGATCGGCAGGAACTCCGTGACCCCCTGCACGAGGCCCAGGAGGGCAGCCGAGAACTCACTCACGTCGACAGGCTCAGGACGCTCGAGCCCGAGCCTTGGCCTTCCGCGCTTGTTTCTGCTTCCGGGCGCGCGCCTGGGATGCCGCGCTGCCGGTTGCGGACGCGGTGGCCGCGGTTCGCCGCGTGCTGAAGAGCACGGCCACGGCCGATGCGACGAAGACGGTCGAGTAGGTCCCGCTGAGGATGCCGACCAGCATGGTGAACGCGAATCCGCGCAACACCTCACCACCGAATAGGTACAGTGACGTCACCGCGAGGCCGGTCGTGATGGTCGTGATGATCGTTCGGGCGAGCGTCTGGTTGATGCTCGTGTTGATGACCTCACCGAGGCCGTCACGCCTCATGAACCTGAGGTTCTCCCGCACCCGGTCGAACACGACGATGGTGTCGTTGACGGAGTACCCGGTGATGGCCAGCAGGGCGGCGACGACGTTCAACGACAGCTCGTAGCCGAAGAAGGAAAGGAATGCCACTGTCACGAGAATGTCGTGAAACACCGCGGCAACGGCACCCACCGCGAAGCTGAAGCGGAACCGGAACGCGATGTAGGCCATGATACCGGCCAACGACGCCAGCGTCGCGTAAATGCCACGACGCTGGAGCTGGGACCCAATCACCGGCCCCACGATCTCGGTGCTGATGACCTCGAAGTCGCCCAGATCGGCCTGGCGCAACGCCTCGACGACCGCTGTCGACCCCTGCTCGAGGCTCGCCCCCTCCTCGATGCCGGCCATCTGCGGCAGCCGTATCAGCACCTCGTTCTGGCTTGGTTCGCCATAGCTCTGTACGACCTTCTCATCCGAGACCGCATCGAGCGCGACGCGAACCCGATCCTCAGGGACGGCAGCGGCGAACTTCACGATCACGATCGTGCCACCCGAGAAATCGATCCCGAGCGGCAATCCCCCGCGCGACGCGATCAAGCCCAGGCCAAGCAGAATGACGGTGAGCGACAGGGCCATCGCAGACGAGCGCAGCCTGAGAAAGTCGATGTTCGGGTTGTTCAAGATCTGCATGATCGGAGAAACCTCGGGCCCCGTGGACGAGCAGTCAGATACTGAGTGAGGCGACCCGGCGACGCGAGAGTATGGCCTCGAAGAACGTGCGTGACACGAACACGGCCGTGAAAATATTGGCGAGCAGCCCGAAGAACAGCGTCGTCGCAAAGCCACGAATCGGGCCGGTGCCGAACTGGAAGAGGAAGCCGGCGGCAATGAGCGACGCCACGTGCGTGTCCAGAATCGTCAGGAACACGCGGTCGAAACCGGCCGCTACAGCCGCTCTCACCCCTTTGGCCGTGGCGAGTTCCTCTTTGATCCGCTCGAAGATCAGAACGTTCGAATCAACACCCATCCCGATCGTGAGGATGAAACCAGCGATGCCTGGCAGCGTCATGGTGGCCTGGACGTACGCCATGAAGCCCAGCAAGATGACGAGGTTGCCGACGACGGTCACGATGGCGTTGATTCCCGCGAGCTTGTAGTAGACCAGCATGAATACGGAGACCAGCGTCAGTCCCACGACCGAAGCGACGATACCCGCCCGTACGGAATCGGCGCCGAGCGACGGCCCCACCGTCCGCTCCTCGAGGTAGGTGAGCGACGCCGGCAGCGCGCCGGAGCGAAGAATCAGCGAGAGGTCCTGTGCCTCTTGCTGGGTGAAGCTGCCCGTGATGCGGCCCTCGTCGGTGATGCGCCCCTCGATCCGCGGTGCCGATTGCACCCGCCCGTCGAGGATGATGCCTAGCTGGCGTCCCACGTTCTCACCGGTCACCCTGCCAAACTTGCGGGCCCCTTCACGATTCAGCGAGAAGCCCACGGCCGGCTGGTTGTTCTCGTCGAGCGTCGAGCGCGCATTCCGCAGATCGCGGCCCGACACGGCCGCCACCTGGCGCACGAGGTAGTAGACGACCTCTGGCGTCGTGCCCGTCGAGAAGTCGCTCGCGCCGGACACAACCTCCATCTGGGGCGGCTCGACGCCGCCGTGAGCGTCGAGCAGCGCCTCGCGTGAGGCCGCCGGGCCGGACTCGACGATTTTGAGTTCCAGCAGCGCCGTCGAGCGAATGATCCCCTTGGCTCGAGCCACGTCGGTCACACCGGGGAGCTGGACGAGAATCTGGTCGCCGCCGGTCCCCGCTTTCGCCACGATCGGTTCGGCCACACCCAGCTCATTCACGCGTCGCTCGATCGTCTGCAGAGCCTGGTCGACCGCCTCGTTCCTCAGCGTGACCTCTATGTTCGGCTTGAGACGAAAGTCATAGGCACCGCCCACGCCCGACTCTCGATTGAAGACGCCCAAGATCTGGTCGTCGGCGATGCGTCGAAAGTCGCCGTCTCGGTCCGCCGCAACGCCCGTCACGGTGAAATGCGTCGGGGCGGCCACGTCGATGGCGCTGTACGTGACAGCCTCCTCATCGAGCGCCTCGCGTAGGCGCTCCGAGGTTGTTTCACTTTCGAGCTGCAGGGCGTCATCCGTCTGGACGCGAAGCACGAGATGCACACCGCCCTTGAGGTCCAGGCCGAGCCGCACGCGCTCCTGCGGCGGATAGAACGACAGGACCGCGAGCCCCAGCACGACGACGATCGTGAGCGCCTTCCACCGAAAATTGGTATTCATGACTTATGACTGCCCCGTATCCGTCACGACCGGATCCTGGCCCTGATAACCGCCGATCGCGGCCCGCGCGACCTCGATCCGCACTTTGTCGGCAATCTGCACCTGCACCGAACGCTCATTGAGCTTCGTGATCTGCCCGTAGATACCGCTCGTCGTGACGATCTTCTCGCCAACCTTCAAGCCGTCCTGGAACTCCTGGATCCGCTTCTGTCGCTTCTTCATCGGCAGCAGGATGATGAAATAGAAGATGGCGAGAATCAGGGCGAACGGCACGAACTGTACCCAGACGCCACCACCCGATGGGAGCGGCGCGCCCAGGGCGAACAGTGCGGCGGGTGCTTGCGTGAGCGTGGGCATCATCCGTTAGTCACAGGCCCGTAGTCACAGGCCCGCCTCGAGCGAGCCACGGGAAAAATTGTGGTGGAACGTTTGCTTAAAATTCTCGAAAGAGCCAAGCTCAATAGCGTCCCTAATCCGTCTCATCGTGTCAAGGTAAAAGTGGAGATTATGCAACGTGTTAAGGGTGGCTGCCATCATTTCTCCGGCCACGTACAGGTGCCGCAAATACGCCCTGGAGAAGTGTCGGCAGGTGTAGCAGGCGCATTCGGGATCAGGCGGACGGTGGTCCTCGGCATATCGGGCGTTCTTGATGACGATCCGTCCGAGGCGGGTCAGGAGTTGGCCGTTGCGCCCGTTCCGCGTGGGGAGCACGCAGTCGAAGAGGTCCACCCCTCGGGCGACGCACTCGATCAGGTCGTCGGGCATGCCGGCCCCCATCAAGTACCTCGGACGGTCCTCTGGCAACTCAGGAGCCGTGGCGCCGACGACCGCATACATCTGCTCGACGGGCTCTCCGACGCTGAGGCCACCGATGGCGTACCCGTCGAAGCCGAGTGCGACCGTCGCGTCCGCGCTCGCCGAACGCAGCTCAGGGAGCACGCCGCCCTGGACGATCCCGAAAACGGCTTGGCCGGGTGTGCTTATGTCGACACCTGCCGACCCGGACCTCAGCACCTCGACGCGGGCACGCGCACGCCGCGCCCATCGCAGCGTGCGCTGCATAGCGTCGGCCGCATCCTCCGGCGCAACGGGATACGGCGAACACTCATCCAGCACCATGGCCACATCGGAGCCCAGCCGGGCCTGCACGTCGGCAACCGATTCGGGCGTGAGCCATAGCTCCCGGCCGTCGAGGTGCGACCTGAATCGCACGCCCTCCTCCGTCACGCGTCGACGGGCGGCCAGGCTGAACACCTGGTACCCACCGCTATCTGTAAGAATCGGTCGGTCCCAACCGATAAATCGGTGGAGCCCGCCCGCGCGACCGATCAGTCCGTCGCCTGGGCGAAGCTGCAGGTGGTAGGCGTTCGCGAGAAGGATCTCAGCGCCCGCGTGCCGGAGCTGCTCGTGGGTCACACCCTTCACCGCGCCTCGGGTGCCGACCGGCATGAACGCGGGTGTCTGGACGACGCCGTGCGGAGTCGCGAACGTGCCGCGGCGGGCGGCGCCGTCGCGATGGGTGACGGTGAATCCGAGCGCGTGCGAGGCTGGCGGTATACTTGACGTCGGGTGCGGCATCGGGCGTCGGTCTCGGTAGGATACACGGTGAAAAGGCTTCGCATCGGCGTCATCTATGGCGGGCGGTCCGGCGAGCACGAAGTCTCGCTGGCGTCGGCCGCCTCGGTGATCGCCAACCTCGACTCGGCGCGATACGATGTCCTACCGCTGTACATCGAGCGCAGCGGCCGCTGGATCATCCCTGAACAACTCCCAACCACGACCGTCGCGGGAGAGGTCATTGCGCATGCACGCGACGTGGCCGAGCGCGCGGTGACGGACCGCGAGGCCGCGGTGTTGCCGGCCGAGCCGTCGCGGCCGACCGTGCTCGGGATCGACCGCCGTGGGGCGGAGATCTCTCCGGACGCGACGACTACGGCCATCGTCCGTGGCTGGAACGTCGACGTGGTCTTCCCCGTGCTCCACGGTCCATTCGGCGAAGACGGCACGATTCAGGGACTGCTCGAGCTGGCCGACGTGCCGTATGTCGGGGCGGGCGTCCTGGCGTCCGCGGTCGGCATGGACAAGGCCATTCAGAAGCTCGTCTTCGAGGCGCGTCAACTGCCTGTCGTGGACTACGTCGCGATCACGCGTCGGGAATGGGAGGCACAGCCAGCGCAGGTGGAGGCGGAGCTACGGCGTCGACTCCCCTTTCCTGTCTTTGTCAAGCCGGCGAACCTCGGGTCGAGCGTGGGTATCTCCAAGGCGGCCGATCCGGGCCAGCTCTCGATGGCGATGAAGGAGGCGGCTCGTCACGACCGGAAGATCGTCGTGGAAGCGGCGGTGCCCGATGCCCGAGAGATCGAATGCGCGGTGCTGGGCAACGACGACGCGATCGCATCAGTGCCTGGCGAGATCATTCCCTCCCGTGAGTTCTACGACTACGAGGCGAAGTATCTCGACGCCGGGTCGCAGTCGCTGATACCGGCGCCGATTCCCGAGACCATGACGCGCGACGTGCAGCGACTCGCGCTGGCGGCCTTTACGGCCATCGACGGATGCGGCCTCGCCCGTGTCGACTTCCTCGTATCGCGCACCGGCGGCACGCTGTACCTGAATGAGGTAAACACGATCCCCGGCTTCACGACGATCAGCATGTACGCGAAGTTGTGGAGCGCCAGCGGCATGCCGTATCCGCGCGTACTGGATCGCCTGATCGAGCTCGCGCGCGAGCGACACGCCGACTCCCGGCGATCTTCTTTTTGACTTTTTGTGCACTTTGTGCTTGACAGTACATTTTTCTCATCCATAATCTACATCTTGTATGTAGGTGGAAGGCTCAGCCCACCTATTGGGATCAATTTGAGCCTCCTCTTGGGCTGAGCGCGAACACTGTCACGAACATAGCTAGGAGGAACCATGGCGAAGAAGAAGGCCGCGAAGAAGAAGGCTACGAAGAAGAAGGCCACCAAGAAGAAGGCCACGAAGAAGAAGGCCGCAAAGAAGCGGTAACGAACGACTCACCATTAAGGGGCCCCTTTGGTGTAGATGGCCTCGGATCGCAGCGAGCGTCGACGCCGCGACCGAGGCCGGCGAGACCCTCGACGCACGTGAGCCGCTTCGACGGAACGGCGAGTCGCCAGTGAGGCGGCCGGCTCACGTGTCCGGAATGCCAATCGAAAGGGGGGAGAGCTACATGGCGAAGAAGACTGCCAGGGGCGGCGCAAAGAAGAAGGCCACCAAGAAGAAGGCCGCCAAGAAGCGGTAGCGAACGACTTACCGCGCGGAAGAGGGGGCGACCGTCGCCCGCTTTTCCGCGTACGGCCCACCCCAACCACCGTCCGCCCAGCCTGGTGCCTCACGTCACGGCGTCGTCGTTCCGTCCCAGATCCGTATCCGATCGATCGTGTCCCATTGCACCAGCGCGTCCACGACCTCGAGGCCCGCAATCACGGTGCCGAACGCCGTGTACCGCGCGTCAAGCAACGGCTGCGGTGCGCGCGTGATGAAGAACTGACTGCCACCCGTGTCCGGCCAATCGCGCGCCATCGCGACCGTGCCGCGAAGCATCGGTATCTCGCTCAACTCGTCCCGAATCGTGTAGCCCGGACCGCCCTCTCCGTCACCCCGCCGATCGCCACCCTGCACGACGGCATTCGAGACGACGCGATGGAACGGCAGGCCATCGTAGTAACCCTCTCGGGCCAGCGTCATGAAGTTGTGAACGGTCAAGGGCGCGTCGAGCACGGCCAATTCGATCTGGATCGTGCCCTTCGACGTGTCCACGTAGGCGTGCGGCGAAACGCGAGGATTGACGAGTGAGCCAGAGGCGTACGCTTCAGCCGGGAGGCGTGTCGGACCCGGCCGTGCCGACCCGGCCGCATCCTCCACGGGTTCGCCAACCTCTTCCAGCAGTGTCAAGGTCTGCCGCCGAACGGCCCAATCCTTGTCGAGCACGCCGCGCCGCAAAGCCCCTATAGCCTCGGGCGTCGAGTATTCGGCAAGCGCGGTCAAGGCCGCCGCGCGCGCCACGTAACTGGAGTCGGACTGCCCTCGCTCGTACGCGCGAATGAGCCACGGCTCCCCACCCGGAATCCGCAAGTCGCCGATCCCGCGGGCCGCCGCCATACGAACGACCGGGTCACTCTTGTCGAGGTGCTGCTGGAGGATCATCTCGACCTGCGGCGCACGCAAGCGCGTGAGACTGGCGAGCACAGCCGGCACCACTCGCTGATCGACATCATCCAGCATGGCCATCAGGCGAGGGAGACCAAAAGCCGGATCGAGCTTCCCGAGCGTTTGCGCCAGTTGCGCCCTCACGTTCCAGTGTGGGTCCTCGTCGATGCCGGACAGCACGGTGACGAACAGCTGCTCGTCGATGTCGGCCAGCGCGTCGAGGGCCGCCGCCCGAACCGGCGGCGACCGGTCGGAGGCGAGGTCCAACAGGTAGTCGCTCACCTCGCTGCTTTTCAGTCGACCGAGTGACCGCACGACCGCCAACCGGAGACCGGGTGTCGTGTCCGGACGACGCAGCAGCTCGAGCAGCGCCGGCGTGGCGTCGGCATCTCGCAGCATGGCGAGGGCCTCGACCACGGCGACCCGCAGATCACCGGTCGCCGAGGAGCCATCGAGCATCGAGCGCAGTTCGGTGAGCACCTCCGGCCCTCCGATCGCACTCAGACCGCGAACGGCAAGCACAGCCCCGGGGCCTCCCGATCGGGCGAACGTGACGAGTGCCGGGAGGCTGCGCGGATCGGCGATCTGCTGTAGCGCGTACGCGACGGGCCACCATCGGACCAGTGGCTGACCGTTCTCGGCGATGACCGCGGACGCCAAGGGCTCGAAGGCCCTCAGGCGAGCCAGGGCCTGCACGCCCAATCGGAACGCCTCGACCTCGGGCTCCAGCGGGTAGGCGACGTCGTCTGCGAGAATCAGGGTGACTCGTCCCTGCCGAGCCAGCAGGCTCACCATCTCTCCGATCGCGGGCGCAGCCTCGAAGCGCCCGAGGGACCCGAGCGCCTGGGCCGCCCGGCCCTGCACGACGATGGACGGGTCCGCCAGGGCGGCGATCAGAGGCGTGGTCGCGACAGGATCTCCTATGAGCCCCAATCCGAACGCCGCCATCTGGCGCACCTCGGGCTCGACATCGCTCAGCGCGCTCACGAGTGCCGGCACGCCCTGGGCGAGTCCGACGCGTCCTATCGCAAGCGCGGCCCGCCGGCGTATCTGAACGTCGGGGTCGCCGACGAGCCCCAGTAGATCCGGCCGAGGACTCGGTGCGAGCGCCTGTGGACGCGCCTGGGTGTCTAACGGCGCCAGAACGGGAGGCGCGTCCATGAGGACACGACTGTCCTCGAGGCGAAGGATCCAGCCGACCTTCTGCTCGAACGTGGGTGGCGGCACCCGCAAGGCACTGTCACCGGCGCATCCGACAAGGCCAGTGAGCGCCAGGGCGACGGCGGCTCGGGGCGCGATGGAGCGAAGCGATGGCCGGATCATGATCGGGGAAGAGCCAAGTGTCGGCCATGAACCGGCACGAGGACGAATGAGCGCTGGTGCACGCGTCGGAAGCTGGTCTCGAAGAACTGGACCAGCGGCAGCGTCATCTCGATGCGGTCGATTCTCACAGTTCTGGCACCCCGGGGCCCTTGGCGGCGGAAAGTGGCGATCATAGCACGCAGGGGCGGGCCCGCCGGAGGCCCGAACCCAGCGGGATTGGCCCGGTCAGACGTGGGCCAGTCTCGGTGTCAGCGCCAACCCGCTGAGCTACCGAGCACCCTTGATGGCGTCAGGACTGCGCCGATATACTCCAGATCTTGGATTTTCGTTACATTGCGATCGATGGACCGTTCTGCGTGGGCAAGTCCACGCTGACGGAGCGGCTCGGGGCACGCCTCGACGGCACGGTCGTCCTTGACGACGTGGACAACCCGTTTCTGGAAGACTTCTATGCCGCCCGTCCCGGGGCCGCGTTCCAGGCTCAACTGTTCTACCTCCTGAACCGCCAGCGCCAGCTCGCCAAACTCCGCCAAGTCAACCTCTTCAGTCAGCTCACGCTGTGCGATTTCTTGCTGGACAAGGACAAGGTCTACGCCTACCTGAACCTCGATGACAACGAGCTGTTCATCTATCAGCGCCTCTTCGACTTGCTCTCGGTCGACGTCGTCCCGCCCGATCTCGTGATCTACCTGCAAACGCCGACTGATGTCCTGAAGCAACGAGTTCGAGAACGGGCCGCCGACGACCCGGAGCGCCGGATTCCGGAAGACGACTACATCCGGGAGCTGAACGAAGCGTTCAACCATTTCTTCTTCCATTACACCGCCACGCCGCTCCTCGTAGTCGAGACGTCCCATTTCGACCTGTCATGGCGGGAAGACGCCCTGGACGACCTGTTGCGACAAATCAAGGGCATGGGCCGTGGCACGCAGTACTACGTTCCTCGGACGTGAGGCCTCGGGGCGCCGGCCTCCAGAACCGCAGAGCCGCGCCTTGACCATGTCCGTCTGGACGCTCTAAGCTGCCTGGTTATGGCCTGGTTCAAGAAGACTCGCAAGCCGATCGCCTCCCCGCCCGAGCGCTCGAGCAGGGTTCCGGAGGGTCTGTGGGTCAAGTGCCCGGACTGTGCCGAGGCCATCTACAACAAGGCACTGAAGACAAACCTAGGCGTTTGCCCGAAATGTTCGCATCACTTTCGATTGACGGCGACCGAGCGCCTGGCTGCTCTGTTCGACGAAGGACGCTGGCAGGAACTGGACCAGGGACTGGCGTCCACCGACGCGCTGCGCTTCCAGGACACGAAGGCGTACAGGGATCGCTTGAGGCACGGTCAGGAAACGACCGGACAACTCGACGCGGTGATCGTGGGAGCCGGCCGCATCGGCGACATCGAGACCATCGTGGCCGCGATGGAGTACGGGTTCATCGGCGGCAGCATGGGCGTAGTCGTGGGTGAGAAGATCACCCGCGCCATCGAGCGGGCCCTCGACTCCGGCGTGCCGGTCGTCATCGTCTCGAGCTCGGGCGGAGCCCGGATGATGGAAGGCACGCTGTCGCTCATGCAAATGGCGAAGATCAGCGGCGCGCTTGCCAGACTCGATCGCGCCGGCCTCCCGTACATTTCGGTTCTGACCGATCCGACCACTGGAGGCGTGACCGCGAGCTTCGCCATGCTGGGCGATCTGAACATCGCGGAGCCGAAGGCGCTGATCGGATTCGCGGGGCCGCGTGTCATCGAGCAGACCATCCGCCAAAAACTCCCAGAGGGCTTCCAGCGAAGCGAGTTTCTCTTGGAACGCGGCATGCTCGACTGCATCTCCGATCGACGCGATCTCAAGCGGCACATCACCCTGGGGTTGCGGTTCATGGGGTGCGCCTCCGGTGCCGGCACGCCGTCGGGCACGGCCGGCGACACATCTGACGACGGCGTCACCAATCCCGCGACGGCGTCGGTAGGAGCGCCGGGGGAATAGCCGCTGGCGAAACCGGCACCTCGCATCGCGCTTCCCCGCGACGAGCGTCACGTCGGCTGTTGCGACCATCCGAAGCTTGGGCTCGATCCGGTCATGGATTCGCTCGCGTATCTCTCGAGTCTCGAGGCGCTCGGCATCAAGTTCGGTCTGGACAACATCCGGGCCTTGTGCCGGGCGCTCGGTGATCCTCAGCGCCGCTTCCGTTCAGTCCTGGTCGCCGGCACCAACGGTAAAGGCTCCGTGAGCGCGATGGTCGCATCGGCGCTACGGGCGGCCGGCTATCATGCCGCGCGCTATACCTCGCCCCATCTGGTTCATCTCGAAGAGCGCTTCTGGATCGGTGGCGGTCCGGTGAGTCCCACGGCGCTCCGCCGCTCCGCTTCACGCGTGCAGGCGGCATCGGCAAGGCTCATGGCCGACGGCGAACTGAGCGCTCATCCGACGTTCTTCGAGGCGTGTACGGCGACCGCATTTCTGCTGTTCGATGAGGCGCAGATCGAGTTGGCGGTTCTGGAGGTCGGGCTCGGTGGTCGCCTCGACGCGACGAACTGCGTCGAGCCAATCGCGGGAGCCATTACATCGATCGGGCTGGACCACGAGTCGCTTCTGGGCAGCTCGTTGACGTCGATCGCCTTCGAGAAGGCAGGCATCGTGAGGCCGGGCATTCCGGTCGTGGTGGGTGAGATGTCCGGCGACGCGTTCGACGTCATCGACCGGTTCTGTCAAGAGCGAGGCGCCCGACTTCTGCGTTCGGAGACCGAGGTTGACTACACTCCGTCGATGGCCCACGGGAAGACCGTGATGTCCTCGATACGAAGTACGAGGCAGGATTATCCGGACACGGTTCTTGGCCTCCGGGGACGTCACCAGGCGGCGAACGCGGCCGTGGCGATCTGTCTGCTCGAAGCGCTCGAGTACCAGGGCTTCACCGTGCCACCCGACGCCATCGTCAGCGGGCTGCAGGTCGCGTCGTGGCGTGGCCGTCTCGAGCTTGTGAGGTTGGCGGACGGCCGCTCGGCGATCCTGGACGCTGCCCATAACCCGGCAGGCGCACGGGCTCTGGCGTCCTATCTCGACGAGGTCTACCCCACGCGACTGCCGATCGTCTTCGGCGCCATGGGTGACAAGGATCTCGATTCGATGCTATCCGTGCTGGCCGGTCGTGCATCTCGATTCGTCTTCACGCGATCGAAGAGCCGGCGGGCGGCCTCCGTTGACGAACTCATGGCAAGTGCTTCGCGCGCCGCGCCGCAGATCCCGGCTGACCCAGAAGACCGCGTCGCCGACGCGCTCAGCCGCGCGTGGCAGTTCGGATCGAGCATTTGCGTGGCGGGCTCCATCTATCTGATCGGCGACGTGGTGTCTCGACTCGATGGTATGAGTCAGCCGGAACCGTTGTGAGAGCTTGGCCGAGGCGTCTAGGCCGTGGTATTGTCGCGGTGGTCCTCGAACGGGTCGTCGGTTGTCGCGGTCCGGCGTAGGACACCCCCAGCGCTACATGAGTCGCCTCTCGGTCTTCGCGATCGGCTGCTGCCTCCTCCTGGCATCACCCGTCGCCGCGCAACTCCCCCCCGGCTTCACTCTCTCCAAACAGTGGACGATCGAGCGTCTGGGCGAGAATCACTGGAAACTCATCGGCGCGGTCGAGGTCGAGAAGGACGACGTCAAGTTCTTCGCGGACGAGATCGAAATCTTCACCGACACGGACGACCTGACGGGCCGAGGCAACGTGGTCTACACGGCGGGCGGCAACCGCATCGCCGCCGACCGGGTCGAGTTCAATACGGAGACCGGTCTCGGCACGTTCTACAATGCCGCCGGCACGGCGTCGCTCGGCGATCGTGTCGACCGCAGCATGTTCGGGACGCAGGAACCCGACGCATATTTCTACGGTGAGACGCTCGAGAAGATCGGGCCCGATCGCTATCTGATCACCAGGGGTGGGTTCACCACGTGCCTCCAGCCAACGCCGCGCTGGGAGATGACGTCGTCGTCGACGATACTGAATCTGCACGAGTACGCGGTCATGAAGAATACCGTGCTGAAGGTCAAAGGCATCCCGGTGTTCTACCTCCCCATTTTTTACTACCCCATCCAAGATGATGATCGTTCGACCGGATTCCTGATCCCGATGTACGGCAGCTCCACGTTTCGAGGCCAGAGCCTGTCCAACGCGTTCTTCTGGGCGGTCAACCGCAGCCACGATGTGACCTTCCTGCACGACTGGTACACCGCGACTGGGCAGGGCTATGGAGGCGAGTACCGGTATATCGCCGGTCAAGGATCGCGGGGAGACGCTCGTGTTTATATGCTCAACGAGCGTCCTACGATGCTCCCGGCGGTCGGTGGAGGCGAGCCTCAAGACCTCCCCGGCAGACGTAGCGTCAACCTGACGGGCTCGGCCACGCAGACGCTGCCCGCGAGCCTGAATCTCCGGGCAAATGTCAGCTACTTCTCCGACGTCACCACGCAGCAGTTCTACCAGAGCAACATTTTCGACGCCTCCCAGCGCTCGAGCACATACGGTGCGAATGTCTCGGGCGCCTGGGGCAAGTACTCGCTGAACGGCACCTTCAATTTCGCCCAAACCTTCTTCGGGGAATCCGAGTCGACCTCGCACGGCTCGACGCCACGAATTGCCTTCAACGTGGCGCCGACGCAGCTGGGGCCTGTCTACCTGTCAGTCGCGAGCGACTTCACGCGCCAGCTTCGACAGAGTGAGACTGAGACAGAGATGCTGGAGCAAGGTCTCGACCGGGTAGATTTCACACCGAGCCTCCGATTCCCGTTCACGCGTTGGCAGTTCCTCACCATCACGTCGACAGTGGGCTGGCACAATACGTTGTACTCGGAAAGCTTGGCTCTCGCGGCCAACAACCCGGCGCTCACGGAGGACACGCAGGTTCCTGAGGGCCTGTATCGTCAATACTACGACCTGCAAACCGAGATCATCGGGCCAACGTTCGTGAAGATCCTGGACACGCCGGACAACGGGTACGCCGAGCGGTTCAAACACGTCATCGAACCGTCGGTGACCATCCAGCGAACGTCGCCGATCTCGAACCAGGACAACATCGTCCAACTGGATGGCGGCGACTTCGTCGTCGGCGATGCGACGCGGGTTCGATATGGCCTCACGAACCGCTTTCTCGCGAAACGACGGCAGTTCCAGCGTGCGTCAGTCGCGCGCGAGTTCCTCAGTGTCGACATCTTCCAGAGCTACTACACGGACCCGAGCTACGTGGACTTCTCGTTCCAGAGCAGCCTGGGCGGTCGGGCACCCAGCAAGTTCTCGCCGATCGCCATCAACACGCGCGCGACGCTCACCGAGCAGCTCCAAGGCTCGGTTCGTCTCGAATACGATCACGAAGTCGCGACGCTCACGAGCATCGGCGCCAACGGCACGATCGGGTGGCGCGACAACATCGCCTCAACCCTCGGCTGGAGTCGCGTCGCGTCGGGCGACGGCGTCTCCAGCAACGCGCTCAATGCCAACACCCAAATCCGCAGTCTGCGAAACTCCGTCGGCGGTTCCTACCAGTTCAACTACGACTTCAGTCGCGGGTCCTTTATCCAGCAGCGCTTGACGCTGTACTACAATGCGCAGTGTTGCGGCGTGGCCGTCGAATATCAGACGTTCGACCTCGCCCAGTTCTCCTCCCGCCTCGGTATCCTCCAGGATCGCCGGTTCAATTTCTCATTCACGCTGGCGGGCATCGGCACATTCGCCAACTTCTTCAACGCCCTGGGTGGCGCTCCCCAGCAGTAGAGTCGGGAGTTCGTCGAGCTCGCCCGAGTAGAGTATCCTTGGGGGCTCGAACACTGCGGGTGTGGCCATGAAGGGGTTAATTCTCAGCGGCGGCAAGGGCACGCGCCTTCGTCCGCTCACCTACACGAGCGCCAAGCAACTGGTGCCCGTCGCCAACAAACCGGTGTTGTTCTACGGCATCGAGGCGTTCGCCGAGGCAGGTATCCGCGACATCGGGATCGTGGTCGGCGAGACACAAGCCGAGATCCGAGCGGCGGTGGCTGACGGATCCAACTGGGGCGTCCACATTACCTACATCGAGCAGGACGCGCCCCGCGGACTGGCACATGCCGTGCTCATCAGCGAGGCGTTCATCCAGGGCGAGCCATTCGTCATGTACCTTGGCGACAACCTGCTGAACAAAGGCATCGCGCCGCTGGTGAAGGATTTCACGGCGAGCAAACCCGCGGCCCAGATTCTCCTGGCGCACGTCCCCGATCCCCAGATGTTCGGCGTCGCCGAGCTCGCCGACGGGCAGGTCGTACGGCTCGTCGAAAAGCCGAAGGAGCCAAAGAGTGACCTGGCGCTGGTGGGCGTGTACATGTTCGGTCCGGAGGTGTTCGAGTCGGTGAAACGAATCACGCCGAGCTTCCGGAACGAGCTGGAGATCACCGACGCGATCCAGGACCTGATCGACCGCGGGCTCGTGGTCAAGCCGCACATCGTGGATGGATGGTGGAAGGACACGGGTAAGCTCGAGGACATGCTGGAAGCCAACCGCCTGATTCTCGACACGCTCGACCGACGGATCGATGGTACGGTGGACGACGGGTCCCGGATCGAAGGCAAAGTCGTGATCGAGGCGGAGGCAATGATCGAGGGATCGATCATCCGGGGGCCGGCGATCATCGGAGCCGCGACACGGATCGTCAACGCCTACGTCGGACCATTTACGTCGATCATGAACAACGTCGAAATCCGCGGGACGGAGATCGAGCACAGCATCGTGCTGGAGGGAAGCCGCATCACGGACCTGGCCAACCGTGTCACCGACAGCCTGATCGGCAAGAACGTCCGGATTCGCCGCCAGGAAGTGAAGCCGTCGGCCTACCGGTTCATGCTCGGAGACAACTCCGAGATCGGGATCCGGTGGTGAACAGAGCCAAGGAGAGCCGAGGAGCAGGGATGAGCGACCCAGCCAAATACGCCGCACCGGCGATCAAGCACCCCCGGATTCACGATGTGAAGACCAAGCCGCTCACGCTGATCCCCGACGAGCGCGGGTACTTGCTGGAGATCCTTCGGGCCGACGACCAGGAGTTCTTCTCGAAGTTCGGACAGGTCTATGTCTCGGCCACCTATCCTGGCGCCGTCAAGGCGTGGCACTACCACAAAGATCAGGTCGACAACTTCGTCTGCGTGGCCGGCATGGTCAAACTCGTGCTCGTCGACACGCGCGACGGATCCCCGACCAAGGGCGCCATCAATGAGTTCTTTCTCGGCACCGAGAATCGGACGATGGTGCAGGTACCGAATCTGGTCTATCACGGGTGGAAGTGCGTCAGCACAGAGATGTCCATGGTCGTGAACATCCCAAACGAGCCGTACCGCTACGCCGACCCGGACGAGTTCCGGCTGGAACCGCACGGCACGCTCGACTACGACTGGACGCGCCGCGATGGCTGAGGTCCTGGTGACTGGTGGTGCCGGTTTCATCGGCAGCAACTTCGTCCGATTCGCACTCGATCGGCATGCGGACTGGCATGTGACGACGCTGGACAAGCTGACCTATGCCGGACGACTCGAGAACCTCCGCGACGTCGAGGGTCATGCCCGACACCGCTTCGTCAAGGGAGACATCGCTGATCCGGAAGTCGCCGGCCCCCTCGTCCACGCGGCTGACATCGTGGTTCACTTCGCGGCGGAGACGCACGTCGATCGGTCGATCCAGAGCGCCGGCGAGTTCATTCGAACCGACGTCCAGGGGACGTTCGTGCTCCTCGAGGCCGCCAGGAGCGCGTCGCACCTGTCTCGATTCGTCCAGATCTCGACTGACGAGGTGTACGGGAGCGTCCCGGAGGGTGCATCGAAGGAGACCGACGAGCTGCGCCCGAGGAATCCGTACTCGGCAACGAAGGCCGCAGCCGACCGCCTCGCGTACAGCTATTGGGCCACCTACGATGTGCCGGTCGTGATCACGCGCGCCTCGAACAATTACGGCCCCCACCAATTCCCGGAGAAGGTCATTCCGCTGTTCGTGACCAACGCCATCGACAGCATTCCGGTACCGCTGTACGGCGACGGCCTCAACGTCCGCGACTGGCTCCACGTCAGCGACCACTGTGAAGGTCTCGATCTCCTGATCGCGCAGGGTCGATCCGGCGAGGTGTACAACATCGGAGGCGGAAACGAGGTGCGGAACATCGACCTGACCGAGCGCATTTTGGACGCGCTCGAACGGCCACGGTCGCTCATCAAGCCGGTTGCCGATCGACTGGGACACGATCGTCGCTACTGCCTGGACACGTCGAAGCTGCAGGCACTCGGGTGGGCACCCGCGATGGATTTCGAGCGCGGCCTCGAGGCCACCGTCGCCTGGTATCGCGAGAACGACTGGTGGTGGCGCCCGATCAAGGAGCGCGATCCAGCGTTCAAGACTTACTACGAGACCCAGTACGGCCGACAGGCCTGACCGGGCGGCGCGCGGCCGCGCACCCCGCCGAGACCCCCACCGTGCCACGACCCGTTCTCATCACCGGCGCCGGCGGCTTTGCCGGCGGCCACCTGATCGACCTGCTCGTACGCGATTCGGTGCCGATCGTTGCGGCCTACGGGCCGGGTCGCGAGGGCAACATCCGCACGCTTGGTCTACCGGAGAGCTTGCTCAAGTGGGTGCCGCTCGATGTCCTGGATCGACGGGCCATGCGGTCAGTGCTCACGGAGTCGCTCCCGAGTGTCGTCTATCACCTGGCGGGAATGGCAGCAGTCGGCAGCTCCTGGCAGCACGTGACGAAGACCTACGAGGTGAACGTGCTCGGTACGCACAACCTGATCGAGGCACTTCGCGACGCGGATGTCGAGTCGAGCGTCCTGGTGCCTGGCTCGGCGCATGTCTACGCACCGTCGGCGTCACCACTCGACGAGTCCGCCCCCCTTCAGCCGGATAGCCCGTACGCGCTGAGCAAGCTCGCCCAGGAACTTCGTGCGGTGCACGCGGCGGACCAGGACGGCCAACGCGTCATCGTCACACGCTCGTTCAACCATCTCGGACCCAGGCAGGAGACGTCGTTCGTCGGCTCGAGCTTCGCGAGGCAGATCGCACTGATCGAGGCCGGTCGAGCCGAACCAGTGCTGCAGGTCGGCAACCTCGACGCGATCCGGGATTTGACGGACGTACGGGACACCATTCGCGCTTACCGTCTCCTCGTGGAACGCGGCTCCCCGGGGCGGGTGTACAACGTGTGCTCGGGACGGGGGCGATCCGTGCGGACGCTGCTCGATGGGTTGCTCGGCCAGGCCCGCGTCCAGCTCAGCGTCGACTCCGACCCATCCCGCATGAGGCCGAGCGACAACCCGACACTCGTCGGTGACAACAGTCGCCTGTGCGAGGACACCGGGTGGGCCCCACAGATCCCGTTCGAGCAGACGCTCCGCGATCTGCTGGACTACTGGCGGACAGCCATCTAGCCGGAGACGACCGATCAGCCGGCCACGTTCATCAGTGCGCTGATGCGATCCTCGGTCGGAGGATGCGTGCTGAAGAGCTTCATCATGCTCCGCCCCGAGAACGGCTTAATGATGAACATGTGGGCCGTCGCGGGATTGGCGTCGAGCGGCACGCGCTTAGCCGCTGCCTCTATCTTGCGGAGGGCGTCGGCGAGCCCGTAAGGACTTCCAGCGATGCGGGCGCCGCCCGCGTCCGCCGCGAACTCTCTCGAGCGGGAGATGGCCGCCTGGATCAAACCCGCTGCCAGGGGCGCGACCAGGGCCGTTACGATCAATGTCAGCGGACTCCCGCCGCGATCATCCCGCCCTCCGAAGCCGCCGAATATCGCCGCGAACCGAGCCATGCTGGCCAGCATCATGATGGTCGCCGCGACGGTGGCCGCTACCGAGCTGATCAGGATGTCGCGATTCTGGACGTGCGCCAGTTCGTGGGCGATGACACCCTCCAGCTCGCGCTGGTCGAGCAGCTGCATGATGCCTTCGGTCGCCGCGACGGCGGCATGCTGGGGGTTACGACCCGTCGCGAATGCGTTCGCCGACGCCGTCGGGATGACGAACACCCTAGGCATCGGCAGGCCCGCCTGCTGCGACAGCCGTCTGACCATGGCGTACAGTGAATGCCCCTCCGACACCTCCGACGCCCGGTACATCTTCAGCACAATTTTATCGGAGAACCAGTACGACGAAAAATTCATGACCACGGCAAAGCCGAAGGCGATGATCAGACCGGTCGAGCCGCCGAGTGACTGGCCAATCAGCAGAAGCAGGGCGCTCAGCGCCCCGAGCAGGATCGCCGTCTTGAATGCGTTACCCATATCTCTATCTTACCGCGTCGGAATTCGCGCCATCAAACCGGCCAGCAGTGCGGCCCGCCAGGGTAAATCGTCCACCAACACGTGCTCATGGGGTGCGTGCGCGCCATCACCGACCGCACCCAAACCGTCTAGAGTTGGGACGCCGGCGGCAGCCGTGAAGTTCCCGTCCGACCCACCCCCGGTGCCCGCCTCGGTGACCGACCCTCCAAGCTCCATCGCCACACCCTGGGCGATCTCGAAGAGGCCGGCGACCGCCGCACTCCGCTCCATGGGTGGTCGGTCGACCCCACCCTCGACCGTGATCGAGGTCCGCTGATCCGCAGGCTGCAGACCCCGGATCGCCTGCTCCAGAACCAGTGCGTCCGACAACCTGGGCACCCGGACATCGACCGAGGCTTCGGCGTGGTCAGCGGTCACGTTCGTACGACTTCCTCCGACGACCGTCCCAACGTTCACCGAAATGCCGCAGCTCAGATCCTGTGCCGCTGGAGATCGACGATCTGGCGCGCCAGCTCGTGAATCGCACTGGCCCCCTTGCCAGGATCGACGCCGAAGCTCCATCCCACATCGGTCGACGGCCGGCTTGTCAGTCGTGGGGGACTCCAGTCGAACGAGGACCTCAATCGCCTCCAGGAGCGAATTGCGCCGTCCTCTGCAGTACTCCAGAATGTCCTTCATAGGCCGTATAATAGGGTGAATGCTACGCTTCTTCCGTCTGGCTCTTTTCTTCGCGCTGCTGGCGCCAGCCTTGGCGCATGCACAGCCTCAGCCTGTGCCCCAGCCGTTTCCTCGACCAGGTGGCCAGCGGCCTCCCAGCGAACCCGCACCGGCGACGCAGGATCCTGCGGCGCCCATGGAAACGGCCACCACGTTCCCTGAGGTCCCGTCGACACCGGAGGCGCCGACCGAGCAGATGCTGGGTCTGCCGATCTATCCGACCGCGCAGTTCCTCGCCTCCTACGACGCAGGCCGAGGCCAGCGGTACTACCTCTTCGGGACGAATCTATCCTTCCAGGAGACGGTCGCCTACTATCGTAACGTCCTCAATAAAGGGGGCGACCTCGTCTTCGAAACTCCCGCCACACACATGTTCGAGGTCGGTCGCTTCGACGAGGATCTCATGGCGTTCCCTCCGGGCATCACGGTCAAGGATTACACGTGGAACGGCTCACCGGGATACGCAAACCCTCGCGCAGGTGTCGAACCTACCCACTTCCGGGTGGTGATCCAGATCGTGCCATCGGTCACCGGTCCGCGCCGATAGTAGTCGTCCGAGCTCCGGGCCACTAGTCGACTCGCCTGAGAATCAGGCACGTGAGATACCTCGTCTCCGGCACACCGAGCAACACGGGATGGTCTCGGCTCTGTGTTCGCTTCTCGACCACGGACACGGTCGTGCGTGCGTCTCGCGCGGCGTCTTGGACGATGCGCTCGAAGCGAGTCTCATCGACGTGATACGAGCACGTGCAGGTAATGAGAACGCCTCCGGGCGAGAGCAGCTTGAGCGCTCGGAGGTTGATCTCCTTGTACCCGGCCACGGCCCGGGACACAGCGTCTTTGCTCTTGGCGAACGCCGGGGGGTCGAGCACGATGGTCTCGAAACGCTTGCCGGCACGCACGAGATCGCGCAATTCGTCGAAGACGTTGGCGGCACGGATCTGAATCGTCAAGCCGTTTCGGACGGCGTTCGCCTCGAGCGCAGCGACCGCGTCGGTTGAACTCTCGATGGCCGTCACGTGCTCGGCCTCGCGCGCGAGGTGAAGAGCGAAGCCACCCTGGTACGAGAAGCAGTCCAGCGCCCGACCCCGGGCGTAGCGCTCGGCGATTTCGCGGTTCTCGCGTTGGTCGAGGAACAGTCCGGTCTTCTGGCCGATCCATGGGTCGACGTCGTACTCGATGGCGCCTTCACGGATCGCGATGTGGTGCGGCACTTCGCCGCGCAGAGCCGCGACGTTGCGCTGGAGGCCTTCGAGCACTCGGACCTTCCCGTCGTTCCGCGCCAGGATGCCGCGTGGGTGCAGGAGGTCTTCCAGGACGTCGCAGATCGAGTCTCGGAGCCGGTCCGTCGCCTGGGAGAGGAACTGCACGACCAGGTACTCGCCGTAGCGGTCGACGATGAGCGACGGTAGCAAATCGGCTTCGGCGTGCACGAGCCGACAGGCGGTCGCGTCGATCTGGAGCTGGTCACGATACTCCATCGCGTGCGCGAGACGCTGCTTCCACAGCGACGGAGAGGGCGGCGATTCGCCACGGTGAATGACTCGAAGCGCGATCAAGGATCGGCTGCTATAGAGTGCGTGTCCAAGCACGCGACGGCGAGCCCCGACGATCGAGACAACGTCTCCGGCCTCGGCCGAGGCCCGCACGACGTCCCCGCGATAGATCCAGGGATGACCGGCCCGCAGTCGATCCTCGGCGCGGTGAGAGACAACGACGGATGGGCCGGAGGCTGAACGCATGCTCGAGGTCCTGCCGTATACTACAGTCTCTGGATCATGACTTCGCCAGATCGTCGCGAGTCCCCACCAGAAGGAAGGCCACTCCCACGATGAAAGACGTCGCACAGGCCGGCGCAGCGTCTGGCGCCCTGCTTCAATCACTGATCGACAGCGACCCGGAGATCGCCAGCGCGGTCAACCGCGAGATCAGTCGCCAGAATACTGGCCTCGAGCTCATTGCCTCGGAGAACTTCGTGAGTCAGGCCGTGCTCGAAGCGGTCGGGTCAGTCCTGACCAACAAGTACGCGGAGGGCTATCCCGGCCGGCGGTACTACGGTGGCTGCGAGTTCGTCGACGTCGCCGAGTCGCTCGCCATCGAGCGAGCCAAGTCGCTGTTCGGTGCCGAGCACGCCAACGTGCAGCCACACTCTGGCGCCCAGGCCAACATGGCCGTGTACCTCACGGCCCTGGCACCCGGCGACACGATTCTGGGCATGAATCTCGCGCACGGCGGCCACCTCACCCACGGGCACCCGCTCAACTTCTCGGGAAAGCTGTACCACATAGTGCCGTACGGCGTGCGGCGCGAGGACGAGCGTCTCGATTACGACGAACTGGACCGCTTGGCGCGCGAGCATCGGCCGAAGATGATCGTGGTCGGTGCGAGCGCCTACTCCCGAGTAATCGATTTCGCGCGGATTCGCGCGGTCGCGACCGAGGTCGGCGCCACGATGGCCACCGACATGGCGCACATCGCCGGACTGGTGGCGACTGGAGTACATCCGAGCCCGATACCACACTCGGACTTCGTCATGTCGACGACGCACAAGACGCTTCGAGGACCTCGCGGAGGGTTGGTGTTGTGTCGCGAACCGGACGCCAAGGCGCTGAATCGGGCAGTCTTCCCTGGGGTTCAGGGCGGCCCACTGATGCACGTCATCGCTGCCAAGGCGGTGTGCTTCAGGGAGGCGGCGCAGCCGGCGTTCGCGGATTATCAGCGCCAGACCGTCGCCAACGCGCAGCGGCTGGGCACGACGCTAAGCGACCTGGGCTTCCGACTGGTGAGCGGCGGCACGGACAACCATCTGATGCTCGTGGACGTTGGTTCTCGGGAGCTGACTGGACGCGTGGCTGAGGTCGCGCTGGAGCGCGCGGGCATCACCGTCAACAAGAACGCCATTCCGTTCGATCCGCACCCACCCATGGTCGCCAGTGGCATCCGGATCGGCACGCCAGCCATCACGACCCGTGGAATGCGTGAGTCTGAGATGGAGACGGTCGGGGCGCTCATCGGTCGAGTGCTCGCCTCGCCAGACGACGCTCGCGTACAACAAATGGTCCGAGCCGAGGTCGAGTCGCTGTGCCGGAAGTTCCCCCTGTACTCGGAACCGACCGCCTGAGCGACCAGGTCGCCCACATCTTCGAGCCGGACGGCCCGCTCGAACGTGCGTTGCTGGGCTTCGAGCCGCGGCGGGGTCAAATCGAGATGTCTGCCGCCGTCGCCGCGACCTTCAAAGAGGGCGGTGTACTCCTCGCCGAAGGCGGCACGGGCACGGGCAAGACGCTGGCGTACCTGGTCCCCGCGATCCTCAGCGGCCGACGGGTCTTGATCTCCACCGGAACGAAAAACCTGCAGGAGCAGATCTATTTCAAGGACCTGCCTATCCTGCGAGCAGCCCTCGACGCGTCTTTCACTGCGACCTACATGAAGGGCCGCGCGAACTATTTGTGCCTTCATCGGTTCGAGACGGCCAAGGGCGATCTGGCGGCGCGGCCTCCTCAGGAGCGGCCCTACATCGAAGCCATCAGCAACTGGGCGCGCTCAACCGAGACTGGCGATCGGGCGGAGCTCGACGATTTCCCGGACGATCTGCCGATGTGGAACGACATCGCCGCCACCAGCGAGAATTGCGTCGGCTCGGAGTGCCCGGACTACGCCGAGTGCTTCGTCACGCGGATGCGACAGCGTGCGGCGGAATCGGACCTCGTCATCGTCAACCATCACCTGCTGTGCGCGGATGCAGCCGTCCGACAGAGTTCTTTCGGTGAGGTCATCCCGGAATGCCACTATGCCGTCATCGACGAGGCGCATCAACTCGAGGACGTGGCGACGCAATACTTCGGTATCGCGGTCAGCAACTACCGGCTCGAAGAGATCGTGCGAGACGCCGAGCGCGCGCTGGGCACGGGGGGCGGGACGTCGCTCCAGATCCGGAAGGAGCTGGCGCACACGCTCGAGAGGCTCCAACACCATGCGTTCACTTTCTTCCGCGCCCTGACGCTTCTGGCGGGAACCGGGGATCGCATCGATCGCATGCGGGTCGATGCGCAGCGCCTCGCGCCAGTGTCCGAGGCCGGCTTGGCCGTCACGGGCGCGGTGGAATCGATTGAAGCATCGATCGCCCTGTGGAAGGAAGCCTCAGAGGACGTGCTGGCGGTCGGCCGACGTGCCGGCGAGCTTCGTGAGCAGCTGCGATTCCTCCTTCGAGCCGACGATCTGGACTTCGTGTACTTCTTGGAGGTGCGAGGCCGCGGCGTCTTCCTGCGCGCCGCTCCCATAGACGTCTCGGCCATCGTCGAGGAACTCCTCCTGGATCGGATGCATGCGACCGTGCTGACGTCCGCGACGCTGACCGTCGAGCGCTCGTTCTCGTATATTCGAGAACGGCTTGGGGTCCGACACGCGACGGAACTTCGCGTCGAGACGGAATTCGATTACTCGGATCAGGCGGTCCTCTACCTGCCTCCACGCATGCCGGATCCGCGGAACCCTGGCTTCTCGGCGAGCGTCGCCAGCGAGGTGCTCGCCATCCTGCAACGCTCGCGGGGCCGCGCGTTCGTGCTGTTCACGAGTTACGCCAACCTGCGGGCCGTACACGCGGCGCTGGACGGCGCAGTCGACTTCCCGCTATTGGTGCAAGGCTCGGCGCCGCGCTCGGCACTGCTTCAGGATTTTCGCGACACGCCGCACTCCGTCCTGCTGGCCACGTCGAGCTTCTGGCAGGGAGTGGATGTCGTGGGCGAGGCGCTGAGCTGCGTCATCATCGACAAGCTGCCGTTCGCGTCGCCAGCTGACCCGATCACGGCGGCTCGGATCGAGGCTATCGCGGAGCGGGGCGACGAGCCGTTTCACGACTACCAGGTTCCGCTCGCGACACTGACGCTGTTGCAGGGGCTTGGCCGGCTGATTCGCCACCGGCAAGACCGGGGCGTGCTTGCCATCCTCGATCCGCGGCTCCGCACGAAGGGGTACGGCGCCCGCTTCCTGGCCTCACTGCCACCCGCTCCGATTACTCACGACCTTGCCGATGTCGAAAGGTTCTTTGCCGACGTCGAACCCAGCGCGAGCGGCGATCGGTGACGCGGGCGACCTCTGGAATCGCCCGTCCGATCCTGAAGTGGGCCGGTGGCAAGACCCAGCTACTGCCCCAGATCCGACGCTTCTATCCCCCCACGTTCGAAGGCTACCTCGAACCCTTCGTCGGCAGCGCCGCAGTATTCGTCGACCTGTATAACCGTGGCCAACTCGCCGGGCGTCGTGTGCGGCTGACGGACGGCAATCGTGATCTGATCGGGTGCTACCAGGCCGTTCGGGACTCGGTCGACGACGTCATCGAGCACCTTGCGGCCCTCGCCGAGGGCCATCGGCGGTTCGGATCGGCCCACTTCTACGAGATTCGCGATCAGCAGTTCAATCCGATGCGCGCTCGACTGTTCCAGGAATCGAGTCCGGCCCGCGGGTCCGCGGGTTATTCAGCACGGCTCGCCGCGATGCTGATCTACCTGAACAAGACCGGCTACAACGGGCTGTTTCGGCTCAATTCAGGCGGTGGATTCAATGTTCCGGTAGGTCGATACCGCAGGCCCAACATTTGTGACGCCGACAACCTCCGCCACGTCTCGGCGGCCTTCAACATGCCGAGGCTCACCATCGCATGGCGGGCGTTCACCCACGTGCGCCGTGCTGCCCGACCCGGTGACTTCATTTATTTTGACCCGCCGTACGCCCCGCTCAGCCGAACCGCACGCTTCACCTCCTACACCGCGAGCGGCTTCTCGCTAGCCGACCACATGCAACTACGAGAGACGATCATCGGGCTGGCCGCGAAGGGCTGTTGGGTCCTGCTGAGCAACTCGACAGCTTCCGAGATCACGGCGCTGTACGCAGCGAGCGGCGCCAGGGCGGCTGGGTTGGCCTCACACCGGGTCCTGGCACGCCGGGCCATCAACTCACGGTCGGCGGGTCGCCAGGCCGTGGAGGAATATTTGATCACCAACCTCGATGCACAACCAGCCGCGCCAAACGCCAACCAGTTGATATAATCGTGCCACCAGTAGGGGGACGCTTCATGCGCGCTTGGATTCTCCGGTCTACGACCGTGCACGCCACCGTGTTCGTCGGTCTTTGCACGGTCCTCGCCACGCCCAGCATGGCCCAGTTCACCGGCCTCGTGCGTGGAACAATCGTCGACGAGGAAGGCGCCCCGATCGCCGACGCCACGATCTCCATCGAACTCCAGGAGGATCCGCCCCGGCGCTTCACAACGACATCCAATGACAAGGGCGTCTATAGCCACGTGGGTCTCCCGTCCGGCTCGTACGAGATCACGGCCGAGAAGACCGGACTCGGACGACAGGCATTCGAAGTGCGGGTGCGCGGCAGTCAGACAACCGAAGTCAACTTTCAGCTGATCCCCGGTCAGTCATCGGGTGGCAGCGGGGATGCGATGGATGACAATTCGGCGCGCGCCGAGGCCCTGAGCGCCGCGTTCAACGGGGGCGTCGAGGCGGCGCGCGCGAATCGTCATGACGAGGCCCTGCTGAAGTTTCGAGAAGCACTCGAGATCCTCCCGACGTGCCATCAGTGCTTCTACAACATCGGCGTTGAGTACACGACGAAATCGGAATACGAAGAGGCTGAAGCCGCTTTCCAGAAGGCGATCGACATCCAACCAGACTACGTCGACGCGTATAGCGGTCTGGCAACGGTCTACAACCTGCAGCGTCGATTCGAGGACGCGGGCCGAGCGAGCGCCGAGGCCGCCAGGTACTCGGCCGGTGTGGCGGGTGTCCTCAGCGGTGCCAATCCGGCCGACGCCACGTTCGCCCAGGCCATCATTCTGTGGAACGCGAGCAAGATTCCCGAGGCGAAGACCAAGTTCGAGGAAGTCTTGGCGCTCGATGCCGGTCACGCCGAGGCGCACTACTGGCTCGGTATGGCCAGCGTCAATGAGGGAGACCTGACCGGTGCGGCCTCCATGTTCGAGCGATATATCGAGTTGTCTCCGGACGGCCAGTACGTCGAGCAGGCCGCAGGCATTCTGCGACAGGTGAAGCCCTAGTGGCCCTCGACACGAGTCTCGAAAGCGCGGTCTCGGAAAACCTCGCCGGCGTTCGAGCACGGATCGCGACGGCTGCCACGAGAGCCGGCCGATCAGCCGGGGACATTCAGCTCGTGGCGGTCTCGAAGACGTTTGGACTCGACAGTGTCCGGGCGGCCGCCACCGCCGGCCAGGTCATCTTCGGCGAAAATCGGGTACAGGAAGCCCGCGAAAAGATCCACGAGTCGAAGGGGCTCCCGCTGGAGTGGCATCTTGTCGGTCATTTGCAGTCCAACAAGATTCGGAAAGCTGCCGAGCTATTCGCGTGTATCCACTCGCTGGATCGCGTCGACAAGCTGCGGGCGTTGGACTCCGCTGCGTTCGAACTGGGGACGCGACCGCGGGTCCTCGTGCAGGTGGATCTTGCGGGTGAAGCCACGAAGCATGGCGCGACTCACGCCGAGGTGGCACGCATCTTCGAAGCGGCCGCCAGCTGCCGCGCGGTTCAGCCGATCGGCCTCATGGTCCTTCCGCCGTACGCCGAGGACCCCAGCAACGCACGACCGTACTTCCGACAGCTTCGGGAAATGCGCGACGATCTCCGGGCGACAGGTGTGAGCCCAGACGCCGTTCGAGAGCTGTCGATGGGCATGAGCCACGACTTCGAGGTGGCCATTCAAGAGGGGTCGACGATCATCCGGGTCGGATCAGCCATCTTTGGAGACCGGTATGTTCGAAACAGGTGACGGAGAACCGCGACATCCATCGGGCAATGATCGCGAGGCAGCCGAGCGACGGCCAGCAAAGACTCCCACGCCGGCCCGGATCGTCCGCCACATGCCGGCTGACCTGCGCCAGCGACGCTTCGGCGCCGGGCTCCGCGGCTTCGATCGTGGCGAAGTCCTGCTGTTCCTGACGGAGGTGGCGGACGATTTCGAGCAGGCACTGCACGAGATCCACGCGCTGCAGCGAGAGGTCGAACGTCTCGAGGATCTCCTCCTCGACCATCGGAGCCGCGAGCACACGCTTCGGGACACCCTCCTGACGGCGCAACGGATGTCGGATGAGATTCGGTCGACGGCCCGAAGTGAAGCGCAGGAGATCGTGCGTGACTCGGAACAGCGGGCGGACTTACTGATCGAGAAGGCTCGCACCCGACTCGCCGACGTCGAACGTGAAATCGAGCACCTGCGGACACGTCGTCGCCAGACCGAGGTCGAGATCGAGGACTCGATCAAGTCGATGCAGCATACGCTCGACGAGGTCCGGGCGCAGAAGGATCGAGACGATCGTGTCCGATTCATGCCACCGCGAACGCGGTCCCCGGAATCCCCTGAGGGGGTCGAACCAGGGGCCGATGACGAACCCGAGCTCCGACTTCGCGACGGCCAGTCGTGACACGTCAGCCTTTGTGACCGCTACCCCGAAGACTCCGACCCGCACGGCCGTTCGCCAAGGGCCGTCGGGCACGACCATCTCGATCCGGGTCGTTCCCCGAAGTGGCCGGACGGCCATCGTCGGCGAGCGACATGGAGCCATGCTCGTGCGAATCGCCGCGGCACCGGTTGACGGGGCCGCCAACGACGCGTTACTCGCCTTCCTCGCCGATCGCCTGAACGTTCGAAAACGACACGTGCACCTCGAGTCCGGCCATCGGGGTCGCGACAAGCGTGTCGTCGTGGCTGGCCTGTCCGCTCGAGACGCGATCTCGCGCCTGAACACCGACGAATGAAGACCGGACCCCAACGCATGGAAGCCGACTTTCTGATCACAGACGCAACAATCGTCACCTGCGCCGGGGCGGTACCCAGGTGCGGCGCCGAGCAACACCGACTCGAGGTCATCGAAGGTGGCGCGATCGCCAGCCGTGCGGGCCGTATCGTCCAGATCGGACCGTCGGAGGCGGTGGTGCGGAACGTTCAGCTCGCGACCGGTGCGACGTCGATTCTGGCGGATGGCGCGACGGTGGTCCCTGGGTTCGTGGATCCTCACACGCACGCCGTGTTCGCGGGCGATCGACGCGACGAGCTTCGCCGGCGACTCGCCGGTGAGGCGTATGCCGCAATCGCCAAGGCCGGCGGCGGCATCGTTTCGACCGTCGAGGCGACTCGAGCCGCGTCCGAAGACCAGCTTGTCGAGGAGACGCTTCCGCGTCTGGCCGAGATGCTCGCCTGCGGAACGACGACCGCTGAGGTCAAGAGCGGATACGGCCTCGAGACGGATGCGGAGTTGCGGATACTCCGGGCGATCCGTCGCCTGGATACACGCCAGCCCATCGATCTGGTGCCCACATTCATGGGCGCGCACGAGATTCCGCTCGAGTACCGCAGTCGGCGGCGCGAGTTCATCGATCTCGTAACGCACGAGATGATCCCGGCCGTGGCGAGCGAGGGACTCGCCGAGTGGTGCGACGTGTTCTGCGAGCAGGGCGTCTATGACCCTGACGAGTCGTTCGAGATCCTGTCGGCCGGACTCAAAGCAGGACTCAAACCACGCATTCACGCAGACGAGCTGGCCGCGAGTGGAGGGGCGTTGGTGGCGGCTCGGCTGGAGGCGCGGTCAGCCGATCACCTAATCTTCGCGAACGACGAGAGTATTCCTGCCCTGCAAAAGGCCGGAGTCGTAGCGACCCTGCTGCCTGTGGCTGCGTTCTACCTCAAGCTTGGCCGGTTCGCGCCTGCCCGCGCCCTGATCGAGGCCGGTGTACCGGTGGCCCTCGCCACCGATGTGAATCCGGGCGGCGGCTTCTCCCCCTCCATGCCATTCGCGATGGCGCTCGCCTGCTTTGGCATGAACATGACCCTCGAGGAGGCTCTGATAGCATCGACGATCAACGCGGCGTACTCTGTCGACCGGCAACTCAGCGTAGGCAGTCTCGAGGCCGGCAAGCACATGGACCTCGTGATGCTCCGGGGACCGCTGGTCGATCTCGTCCGTGTGGGCGCTCCGGCGATCGCCCTCGTGGTCAAGAACGGTCGTGTCGTGGTGGACCGACGCGGGGATGCGGCTATCGAATGAAGTGAAACAGTCGCTCCCAGCGCGTGCGGGTGAAGAAGTGGCTTGCGACCGACAGGAGTCGTCTCACCGTCGACCCGGCACTGGCGTCCTCGTAATCCTCGCTCGCAGATTCGTACGACCAATACACGACGAGCGCGCGGCCCTTCAGATTCGCAGCAGGGAGGAAGCCCCAGTAGCGTGAGTCCTGCGAGTTGTCTCGATTGTCGCCCATCACGAAGTAATGGTCGGGCGGCACGAGAACCGGGCCGTACGATTGGCGAAGGTCGACTGGACTAAAATCGCCCGCGCCGGCGCTGAAGAGATTCAGGAAATGCACGTAGGGCTCGTCGATCGGGTCGCCGTCGATGTACATGCGTTTCTCGCGCAACTCGACCGTCTCGCCGGGTAATCCGATCACGCGCTTGATGAAGTCTCGATCCGGCTGCTCCGGAAACTTGAACACGACGATCTCGCCCCGTCGCGGCGCCCGGATGGGCAGCACCGCGGACTCGAGAGCACCGAGAGACGGTCCGTAGACGAACTTGTTCACGAGCAGATGATCGCCAATGAGGAGATTCTGCTCCATCGATCCCGTCGGAATCTTGAACGCCTGGACGACCCAGGTCCGGATGAAGAGGGCCAGGACGACCGCCACGACGATGGATTCGAAGTACTCGCGCAGCGTCGACTTCACGGATGGGGGTTGCAACGGCGTGACCGGTGCCGGCGTACTCACCGCTGCCTGACGTGCTCGTTTTTTCTTCGCCATCGTTCCGTGATTACTCCGAGCTCATTCCGGAGCCATTCCGTGACTATTCCTCGCCTTGACCGATCTTGAGCACCGCGAGAAATGCTTCCTGGGGAATCTCGACTCGCCCCACGCGCTTCATTCGGCGCTTGCCTTCCTTCTGCTTCTCGAGCAACTTGCGCTTTCGGCTGATGTCACCACCGTAGCACTTCGCCAACACGTTCTTGCGGAGGGCCCTGACCGATTCCCGCGCGATGATCCGGTTCCCGATGGCGGCCTGGATCGCGACATCGAACATCTGCCGTGGAATCAGGGAGCGCATCTTCGTCGCGAGGGCTCGGCCTCTAGCGTACGCGCTGTCCCGATGGACGACGATCGAGAGAGCATCCACCGGCTCCTCGTTGACCAGGATGTCCAGCTTCACCAGCGGAGACGCCCAGTAGCCGGTGACCTCGTAGTCGAGCGAGGCGTAGCCTCGGGAGAGCGTCTTCAACCGGTCGTAGAAATCCAGGACCACTTCGTTGAACGGTAGATCGTAAGACACCAGCACTCGATCAGTCGTGAGGTACTCGAGCTTCTTCTGAGTGCCACGTTTCTCCTGACAGAGCTTGAGGATGCCGCCGACGTACTCGGACGGCGTCAGAACCGTTGCCGTGATGACCGGTTCCTCGATGATCGCGATACGGCTTGGCTCCGGAAGCTTCGCCGGGCTGTCGACCTCCTGAACCTCGCCATTGGTCAAGGTCACGCGGTACAGCACGCCGGGAGCGGTGGTCACGAGATCCATGTCGAACTCGCGCTCAAGACGCTCCTGGACGATCTCCATGTGGAGGAGACCCAAGAAGCCACAGCGGAACCCGAAGCCCAACGCGCCCGACGTCTCCGGCTCGAAGAAAAAGGCCGCGTCGTTGAGCCGCAGCTTCTCGAGCGCCTCACGAAGTTCGGCGTACTGGTGGCCCTCGACCGGGTAGAGGCCGGCGAAGACCATCGGTTTCATCTCCTTGAAACCGGGGAATGGCTCGGCCGTCCGACGGGCCGTCTCGGTGATGGTGTCACCGATCTTGGCATCGGCGACAACCTTGATGCCCGCGAACACGAAGCCGACCTCGCCGGCTCCGAGCTCGTCGACCGTCACGGGTTTCGGCGAGAAGACGCCGACCTGCTCCACCTCGACGTCTTTCCCCGCCACCATCAACCGGACCATCATCCCGGGGCGAATCGCGCCGTCGATCACTCGAATCAGGACAATCACACCCCGATACGAGTCGTACCAGGAGTCGAAGACCAGTGCCTTCAAGGGTGCCTCCAGCGACCCCGTCGGCGCCGGCAAGCGCGTGATGATCGCCTCGAGCACGTCCCGGACGCCACGACCCTCCTTGGCGCTGGTGAGGATCGCCCCGCTCGCATCGAGCCCGATAATGTCCTGAATCTGGCGCTTCGTCTCGTCGGGCTGGGCGCCGGGGAGATCGATCTTGTTGATGACCGGAATGATCTCGAGATCGTTCTCGACCGCCAGATAGGCGTTCGCCAGCGTCTGGGCCTCGACGCCCTGAGACGCATCCACGAGAAGTAGCGCGCCCTCGCACGCCGACAGGGACCGGGTGACCTCGTACCCGAAGTCGACGTGGCCCGGTGTGTCAATCAGGTTGAGCACATACGTCCGACTGTCCCCGGCCGTGTAGTTCAGGCGAACCGAGTGGGCCTTGATGGTGATCCCGCGCTCGCGCTCCAGGTCCATGCTGTCGAGAACCTGGGCCTCCATCTCGCGGGCCCGAAGCGCACCCGTGAGTTCGAGAAATCGGTCCGCCAGCGTCGATTTACCGTGATCGATGTGGGCGATGACTGCAAAGTTTCGAATGAGACGCTGATCCATGTAGTTCGGCTCAGATTATACGGCAGGCGCGGGTCGTCCACGGGAACGGACAACTTGGTAAGTTTTTCTGCTTTATGACCTAAAAGACTTGCTATACTTAGGCCACTTGATGGAATTCGGGCTGGTCGGCCACCTTATCGCCTGAGGTCGACGCTTCCGACACTGGAGACGGTCATGCTCGACACACCAGACCCTCGACTCCCCGACGACCTCAATCTCGGCGCGCCCGAGTCGCCCGCGCCGCCTCCGCGTCGCGCCAAGATTCGGGCGGGTAGCGACGGTGCTCGGTCGGGACACATCGTTCGCAACACCCCGGCGGAGGTGCGCCAGCGGCGCTTCGCCACGAGCTTTCGCGGCTACGACCGGATGGAGGTGCGGATGTTCCTGTCCGAGGTTGCCGACGATCTGGAGCAGGCGCTGCAGGAGATCACCGCACTCAACCGTGACCTCGGCAAGATCGACCGGCTACTCGAAGAGCACCGCTCCCGCGAGCAGACGCTACGCGACACGCTGCTCACGGCGCAGCAGCTCTCAGACGATCTGCGGGCGAAAGCACAACAGCAGGCCGACGGCATCGTCAGTGATGCGGAGTCACGTGCCGATCTGCTCGTCGAGAAGGCCCACCTCCGCCTCACGGACATCGAGCGGGAGATCGACCAACTCAAGGCGAAGCGCCACGACGTGGAGATGGAGATCGAGGAGTCGCTGGCCAGCCTGCAACGGTCGTTGGACACCGTCCGCGCGCAAGACAAGAAGGATGCGGAGGAACGGATCCGCCTGCTTCGCCCCCGGCGATCGGACGCCGCGACTCGGGCGGATCAGCCTCGGGAGACGTCGGATGGCCCACTCTCGACCGACCGGCTGCGGGAACACTAATCGTAGGCCCTCATCCTGACCGCTCGTTCACACCCACGAACGGCTGCGGATATTCCGGTCCCACGTACTCCGCGCGGGGCCGCATCAATCGATTGTTCCCGTACTGCTCGAGCACATGCGCCGTCCATCCGGCGATTCGGCTGACCGCGAAAATGGGCGTGAACATCTCGACCGGCAGTCCGAGGGCGTGGTAGGTCGAGGCCGAGTAGAAATCGACGTTGGCGTTCAGCTTCCTCTCCTGCCCGACCAGCCGTTCGATCTTTTCTGACATCTCGAACCAGCGCGTGTCCGCGTTCCGTTCGCCGAGCTCCTTCGACATCCGTCGCAGGTGGGTCGCCCGTGGGTCTTCGGTCGTATACACGCGGTGACCGAAACCAGGAATCTTCTCCTTGCGTCCGAGCTTATTCAGGATCACCTCCTCGATCCGGCCGTCGGACGCGTCCGGGCCGACCTCGATGAGCAGCCGCATCACATCGGCGTTCGCGCCGCCGTGCAGCGGTCCCTTGAGGGCTCCGATGGCTCCGACGACCGTCGAGTGCATGTCGGTGAGCGTCGCCGCCGCGACCCGCGCCGCGAAGGTCGACGCGTTCAGCTCGTGATCCGCGTGTAGGATCAGCGCGATATCAAAGGCACGCGTCGCCGTGGCGTGCGGTCGCTCGCCCGTAAACATGTAGAGAAAATTCGCCGCATGACTCAGGGCAGGGTCAGGGGCGATCGGGCCGCCCGCCAGTCCGAGCCGGCCGTAGGTGGCGACTAGACTCGCCAGCTGACCGGTGAGGCGGATCGCCTTACGATAGTTGGCTTCCGGTGACGAGTCGGTCACATCGGGATCATAGTGGGCGAGCGCGGATGTCAGAGTCCGAAGCGCGTCCATTCCACTTGCGGGACCGCCAACGGGCGGCAGGCTGCGCATCAATCGAAGGATCCCCTCGGGCAGAACGCGTGCGGTCGAGATTTGCGCCTCCACGTCCCCGCGCTCTGCTCGGCTGGGCAGCCGACGATGCCAGAGCAGGTAGCAAACCTCCTCGAACGAGGCGTCTCGGGCAAGGTCATGGATGTCGTACCCGGCATACGCGAGCACTCCGCGTTCCCCGTCGAGATAGCAAATGCCAGACGTCGCCGCGACAACGTCCTGAAGTCCGGCGGTGGATCGCGTGTCGGTTGCCATGCGGGCGATCATATCAGCAGCGGCTGCAGCCGCCGGCGGGGCCGGATCGCGGCGTGATCTCCGCCCGTACGCACGAAAGGACGGGCACCGGGCCCGCCCGTGATCCTCTTCGATTCTCGAGGTCAGCCGGTTCCGCGCGCTACGGCATCCTGGTCATGCGCTCGCGCGTTCGGCGACGTCGCGCGGGCGCCGGGAACCCAATCCGAGGCTCGCCTTCAAACGGTGCATCAAGGACTCGCGTTCGGCAGGATGTGGATCGTCGGATCCCGACTCCAGGGCCGCCAGGAGGTCAAGACACTGGTCCACGGAAGAGACGACCCCGATACCGAGCCGGAGGGCCGTCCGATCGAGGCGACCCGCGGGGGGGCGGTCGGCGTGCCCAGAGTCGTTCCACACGAGAATCGCCCTCGCGGCGGACTCGGACGCGACGTCGAGACAGTTCTCCGGCCGGTCGTCAACGACGACGTCGAGGTCGAGCGCCTTGGCGACGGCGCCCCGCGACCCCTGGACCACATAGACACTGGGGAGTGGGAATCCCTGCCGCTCGAGCCAGCGCTGGCTCTGTCGTTGCACGGTGTTGCCGGCGGTAGCCGGTCGTGTCGTGATGAAGAGCACCTCCCAGCGCTTCTCCGAGGCTAGCCGGTAAAGGCGCCCGACGGCCCCGGGGCACAGTTCGTCGAGGCTCTCCCAGAAGTTCTCGATACCCTCGACCGCCCGCCATAGCGCCCGCTGGTCGCGCCTCGTGAAACCCCTTCGAACTCTCGACGATCGACCGGGAGCATCGGGCGTCGCGGAGGTCTCCGTCGACTCCGTGGTCACGCGACCGATGTCGAGCGCTTCGTCGCCTGGCGCCGAGGGGCCGACAGCCAGGGCCGATCGTTCTGCCTCGCGGTTCAGAGCGCGGTGCATGTTCGCAAGAACGCCATCGAGGTCGAATGCGATACGGAGAGACATGATGACTCCGAGGGTCTACTGGCCCGACTCCGGCACCGACATTGGCGTGATCAGGAACGGTGTGGTCCGGCGCTCGCGCGTCCGAGTTCGTCGCTCGATCTGGACTCTTGGCACGGTGGGCTCGCCGAGTGCGGCCGGGTCGAGACCGTCCGGACTGAACGATGGCACGACGCGGCACAGCGCCTTGAGCACATCGGTTCGCTGTCCGCGCAGCGCAACCGCCTCGAGGTCGGCCACGAGCCGGGCCAGCTCGTCCCGGCGCCAGGGCCTGGCTGGCTGCACTTCCATCACCTGCTCGACCGCAGCCGGGCGGGCAGTCTCATCGTCGGCGACCAGCTCCTCGTACAACTTCTCACCTGGGCGGAGCCCGGTGAAGTCGATGGCGACGTCCTGGCTGGGCACCAGGCCCGCCAGGCGGATGAGGTTTCTGGCGAGATCCAGAATCCTGATCTGCTCCCCCATCTCGAGCACGTATACGGCGCCGGCCTTCCCCTGGGCGGCGGCCTGCAGGACCAGCTGCACGGCTTCAGGAATCAACATGAAATAGCGGCGCATCTCCGGATGCGTCACCGTCACTGGGCCGCCCGCCCTAATTTGTTGGAGGAATCGGGGCACGACGCTGCCGTCGCTCGCCAGCACGTTGCCGAACCGGACGGCGAAGAACGACGCGCCGTTGCCGGAGGACGTATCCTGGACGACCAGCTCGGCCACTCGCTTGGTCGCGCCCATCACGCTCGTCGGACGGACGGCCTTGTCGCTGGAGATGAGCACGAAACGCTCGACGCCGTGTCGCTCGGCGGCCTCCTTCAGAATCCGCGTGCCCCTGACATTGTTTTTCACTGCCTCACAGGGGTTGTGCTCCATCAGCGGCACGTGCTTGTGCGCCGCCGCGTGAAACAGGATGTCAGGGGAAAATTCATCCAGCACGGCATCCACCCGCGCCTCGTCGGTGACATCGCCGATGACCGCACGCACCCCCTTGACACCCCGGTCCTCGAGATCGTTCGCCACTCGGTACAGGCTGTTCTCGGCGCGCTCGAACAGGACGAGGGTGCTCGGACCGAACTCCGCAACCTGCCGGCACAGCTCAGAGCCGATCGAGCCACCGGCTCCTGTAACGAGTACGCATCGACCCGCGACCAATCGACGGAGCGGTGCCGGATCGAGCTGTACCGGTGGTCGATTCAACAGGTCCTCCGGCGACAGGTCTCGCATGTTCTGGATGCTCGCCTTTCCGCCCAGCATGTCACGGAAGCTCGGGAGCGTCTTGATCGGAACATCGAAACCTTGCAGGGCGCTCAACGTGCTGCGCAATGCCTCCGCGCCGGCCTGCGACAGGGCGACGATCACCTCGTCCGGCTCCTCCTCCACCATGATCCGAGGCAGGTCCTGGCAGGTGCCGAGCACCGGGACTCCGTGAATACGTTCGCCCGTTCGGCGGGGCTCGTCGTCCACGAAGCCAATCGGCTGATAGCTCACAGCCGAGTGAAGCCGCAAGTCACGGACGAGCATCTCGCCGACGTCGCCAGCCCCCACGATCAGAACCCGTTTGCCCGACGAAGGCCGGGATGCCTGCCGGTAGAGTGGCCGGGCGAGCACCATGCCAGCCGTCATGCACGCGGCGAGAAACAAATCGATCAGGTGGACCGACCGCGGATATTCCTGAAGTCCGAGGATGAGGCCGACGAGCACGTAGAACGCCACGGAGCTCGACCCTGCACCGAGGGCGATGTTCCTCAGGTCAGTGACGCCGACGTAGCGCCACGAGCCTTCGTAGAAGCGGAGGAGCAGGAACGCGGTCGCGCGCAGCGCCACGAGCGCCATGACCGTGTGGGACCACAGCGCGAGCTCGCGGGCCGGAATCGCCCCGTCGAATCGGAGCCAGAACGCCAGGTAGTTCGAGAGGGCGATGATGCCCAGGTGCAGTGCGACCACCGCCAACCGCCGTGGCGCAAGGGCGAGCCCGTCGGGGCTCGCGATCGGCACGATTGTCGGCCGGGCGGCCTGGGAACGATCGCGCCGGACCAGCTTGGCCTCTGACGGAGGTCGCACGCGCTTCGGTGCGATGACACCGAGCGTCGTCTGCCAGAGGATGCTGACGTCGGTCTCCCAAGTTCGCACCCTGAGGTAGTCCCGGTAGCCGCGCAGCTTGTAGGGCTGAAGGTGATGCCGATAATAGCTCTCCCGGTCCTCGGCGCTCGCGAGAATTCGCTCCTCGTCTCGCAGCCTGAGCGTGACGGGGTCGGTCAGACCGGGCCGCGCAGAGAGCACCTCCACCCACAGCGGGTCGCCGGGATCGACCAACTCCGGCACCTCGGGACGCGGTCCGACCAGTGACATCTCTCCGCAGACGACGTTCCAGAACTCCGGAAACTCATCCAACTTGTACTTGCGCAGTGACCTGCCGATCCAGGTCGTCCGGGAGCCATGGCGCAGTGTGCTCTCGAATCCCTCCGCATCGCTCACCATCGTTCGAAACTTCAGCAACGTGAAGGGCTGACCGCCCCGGCCCACACGCTCTTGACGGAAGAGGACCGGACCGGCCGACGTCATCTTGACCAGCGCGGCGGTCACGAGGAGCAGCGGAGACAGCAGTAGCAGCGCTGCTCCGGCCACGACGGCCTCGAGGGCACGCGGGAGACCCCGCGTCGCCACGACGGTGTGCTGATTCACGGGTTTCGGGCGACCACAGAAGCTACGAAGCAAGAGTCAGCGTCCGGCGGGACGAGAATTCGTTCGCTCGCCGCTGCGAGCGTTCTCGCGATGGGAATGCGCGAAAACCAATGAGCGTACCGGCCGAAGTAGTCGATCCCGACCACGTCGAACCGCTCCCTGAGTTGAGCCTCGACCCACGAGTCGTAGAGTACGTTGTTGCGCCAATAGCACCGACGGTTCATCCGTCGGTACAGCCGGTCGACTGGACCGCCGCGGCCGTTCTCACACAGCATCAACTTTCCGCCTGGTCGAAGGACGCTCCCGATCCAGCTCAACCACGTCAGGTAGGTAGGACGGTCGGCAATGTGGAAGAGGAAACTCTTGAGGAAGAGGCCATCGTACTGACCGGTCAACGACAGTGTGTCCGCGTGAGCGCAGGTCTGAAAGGTCACGCGGTCGGCCAAGCCACGAGCCTCGGCGCGCTTGGTAGCGGCCAGTGTTGTCGCGCGGTTGGCCTCGAATCCAGTGACCCGCCAACCTGCTCGAGCTGCCATGTAGCACGCCATGGCGCCCGAACCGAACCCCAATTCCAGCACGTGCGATTCACTCGGCAGCTCCTCCGTCGCCATGGCGAGTGCGCGGCTCACGGCTGGAGCCCACACCGGCTGTCGCCACTCGACCGCGTCATGCAGGCTCAGTTCGGTCATGCTCTGGCTAGAGTGGACTTCGACGTCGGTGTCCGAGCCGCTCACGCCGACACCGCACAGGGGCGGCGGGCCAACCGTCGACAGAGACTACGAACGGATTCGACGACGTGCGTGAGCTCGACGTCGGTCATGGATGAGAAGATCGGGAGCGAGACGAGCCGTTGCCACTCGCGCGTCGCGACGGGACAGTGCTCGGGTCGCCACCCGAACGTCTGCTGGTAGTACGGATGGAGATGCAGCGGCCGCCAATGAACCGAACAACCGACGCCGGAAGCCTTGAGCGCATCGATGAAAGTCGATCGGTCAACCGACAGCCGGTCGAGGTGGAGCCGAATGGGGAACAGGTGCCAGGAGTGGACCCGGTCCGACGGCCAGGCCGGCAGCTGGATCTCATCCAGATCCGAGAACGCGTCGGTGTAGGCCGACGCGATCGCCTGGCGCCGCTGGCGCATCTGCTCGCAGCGACTCAGCTGCTGCAATCCGATGGCCGCTGCGATGTCGGTCAGGTTGTACTTGAATCCTGGAGCGACGATCCTGTAGTCCCACGAGCTCCGACTACCGTAGCGGTTCCACGCGTCGTGCGACAGACCGTGGAGTGACATGCGCCGCATCCGAGCGGCCACCCGCTCGTCGCTGGTGACGGCCATACCGCCTTCTCCGGTCGTGATCGTCTTGTTGGCGTAGAACGAGAAGCAGCTCACGTCTGCACTGTTCTCCCCGCAACGCACCCACGGCTCTCCGGGTCGCCGCCACGACGCCGGAAACGCATGCGCCGCGTCCTCGACGGTCCAGAGGCCATGCGCTCTCGAGAAGTCGCCTAGCGCGCCATAGTCCATGATCAGACCACCGACATGGACCGGAATCACGCCCGCGAGCTCCAAGCCTGAGGGGACGGTGGACAGTCGACCGGTCTCGTACGCGTCTATCTTCCGGGCTGCATCGTCGAGATCGAGATTGAGCGTGTCGGGGTCACAATCAACGAGAATCGGGTTGGCGCCCTGATACCTGACGACCTCGGCCGTCGCGGCGAATGTGAGGGTTGGCACGAGCGCGGCCTGTCGGGCGTGGAGGCCCTTCGCCTCGACGGCCAGGTGGAGCGCCGCCGTCGCCGAGCTCACCGCCACGGCGTGGCTGGCCCCGACCGCGTCGGCGAACGCCTCCTCGAACTGGCGAACAGCCGGACCGGACGTGAGCCAACCGGAACGCAACACATCGGCGACCGCGTCGATCTCTCCGTCCCCGATGTCCGGGCGAGAATATGGAACCTTCAGCATGTGAGTTCATCTCCCTGCGAATCCGGAGGCTCGAGAGCCTTCGTAGCATCCAACGGCGACATGGGAGCACCGCGCCTCCCCAGCAGTTCGTCGTACAGATTTCCAGCTTCGTGAGCGATCGCCGCGATCTCAAAGTGCTCGATGACGCGGCGTCTCGCATTGCGACCGAGACGTCGACGCAGCGCCGGATCGGCCTCCAACCGAGACACAGCGTCCGCAATCGCGGAGGGATTGCCCTTCGGAATGAAGAGTCCTGTGGCGTCATCGACGACGGCCGTACAACCTGGCACGCGTGTGGTAACCAGCGGCTGCTCCATGCAAGCCGCCTCGAGCAGGGCTCGCGGGATGCCTTCCGGATAGCACGTGGGGAGCACGAAGACATCCGACGCGGCAAGGACGAGCCTGACGTCACTCACGTCCCGCAAGTGCAACACGCTGCGCGACGCCGCTTCGATCTCCGCATCGGACAGGCGCTCGACGCTCTGATCGTCCGTGCGACTGACGAGAACGAAGACGGCGCGGCTCCCTCGATGACGGAGCAAGTCCGCGGCGGCGCAGAAGTCGCCGATGCCCTTCGACCGGATGGCCCTCGTGACCATCGTGACCACCAGCGCGTCCGGAGGGATGCCATGGCTGGCCTGGAAGTCGCCCACGGCGGAGGGCAGCACCGATCGAGGATCGAAGAATTCCGCGTTCACGCCCGAACCATTGACGAGCCGCACCTTCGATGGCGGGACGACCTTGCGTCGCACGAACTCCGACGCGTCGTGCTCGTTCTGAAAGACGGTGGCGTCGGACAAGGCGCAGGCCAGTCGCTGACCGATCTCGTAGACGCGCCGAAGCAACGGCCGGGCCTGCTGCGCCGAGTAAAGGGAACCGAGTCCGGGAATCGTCGCCATCACGACCGGCACGCCGGCCAGCCAGGCCACCAGCCGGCCTAGGACAGCAGGTTTCGTATCGAAGGCGTGCACGCAGTCAGGCCGCTCCGCGCGACAGCGCCTCAGGAAACGAAGCATGAACAGCGCGTCTCGCAAGGGATTCGTCCCTCGCGACATGCCACAGGAGACATACCGGATTCCAGCGCTCGCGAATCGTCGCTGGTGGTCAGGTTCGGAGCCGACGACCAGCCAGCGATACCGTCTCCGCAGTGCCGTGATGAACTGAATGCGCTGGTGGACGTCCGGACCACCCAACAACAGAATCCGGGGGAGTGCGCGTGTCTCGCTCATGGCTTCTTCTCAGAGGTGGGTCCAGATCGCCCGCTGCACGGCGCGGACCGTGGTCTCGAGGTCGCCGCCGACGTCGATCTCGCACACGTGAGCCGATGGCTTGGCGGCCGTAGGAATCAAACCGTGGCGCCATCGCACGTACGACTCGGACTCCGGTTGCTTCTTGCTCCGCTGGGCGTTTCGCAGCACGGCCAGCGCCAGAGGTACCCGAAGCTGCATCACCAGGTCGGGCGGAGGCATCAGCCGATAGACTCTGTTCTCCAGGCACGCAATGGCCTGCATCCAACCCGACTCGATGGAAAGCGGATCGAGCCTGGGACCATCCGGGCGCCCGGTCTGAGTGTGCGGGTAGCGGTCGACCAGCACGATGGCTCCGCTCAGCGCCAGTCGACGCGCGCGCCGGACGACGCGTGCTCGGGCCAGGGCCACGGCCATGGCCCGAACGACATACAGCAGTCCACGGGCCCCGGGGGGGATTGACCCCGGGCGCCGAATGGGGTGACCGGGTATGCCAGATGGCGACGACCGGTGCGGATGGAACCACAAGCGTGTGGGTCGCACTAGACGGCCGACGGCCCAGACGGGTCGCAGCCAGAGCGAGGGTTTGGGTCTCCCGGCGTGATCCGTCTCCACCCGGCAGATCCCCGCGAGCCACTGTGAGACGGCCCCTACGAGCGTGGACTTGCCGCTCGCCTCCGGCCCAACAAAGGCGATGACGAGGCCCCCGCCAAGTATCCGTGCACGATACGGCCGCCGAAATGCTCGGCTCAGGCCTCGGCGTACCAACGCCCGCAGCTGGGCGCCGATGCGGCGCCCGCGGGATTGAATCTGGGCACCCCTGAGCTGCGATCGGACCCGTCGACCCACGATGCTACGCGTCACGGTGCTGCCGGACTGCAGCGCCGCGACCGCACGGGAGAACGTCATGGAATCGACGGCGGGCAGCCAACGTGCGCGGAGCTCGTCGGCCTGCAGCACGGTGTCCTCATCAGACGCTAGCCAGGCCAGTTCACGCTCGACGGCGGTCGCCTCACGACGAGCCAGCGGCCATTCGCAGACGAAGCCGTTCTCGACCGACTTTCGGAGTACGAAGACCAGGAACTCCGCCGCTGCCGTCGGGACGCGAACGCCGTGCGCAATCCTCACGTGCTCGAGCAGCAGACGCTCGAGCGGCAGGTGAACGGTCTTGACGAGACTGCCGCCCGTGTGAACGGCGAAGTAGGCATGCACGTGGATCCAGCGGTCGGCTGACGCGTCGTACCCGTAGAAGTGCACGACGGGCGCGTCAGACGCCAGACCTGGTCGAGACACCTGTCGGAACCCGCAACGGGCGAGGACCGCCTCGAATCGGCCACGGTCGAGCCGATACACCAGGAGGTCAAGATCGCCTTCACCGTTCAGTGCCCGCTCGAGACCGATGTTGCTCTTCCAGTGGCAGTGAGGGATTGAGGCCGCCTCCAGATCGCGGAACAGCTGCGTGACGAGCGCGATCGCGCTGCAGGCGCCGTCCTGCTCAACCGGTCCTTTGCGGTCGTATCTCGCGTCAGCCATGAACGTTGGTTGGCTTCTGAAGAATCGAGGCGCCCGACGGACGCGGTTCCGCCGAGCCCGACTCGAAGGCAGACTTGCCGTAGAGGCGCTCGACGATCTGCGCGGCGATCGCGTCGGGCCGTTCAATCCCAGAAACAAGCAGGAGGCGTTGCCTCACGAAACTCAGCGCTTCGACATGGTCGAACACCTCCAACGCGCGATCGACGTAGGTCTCGACGGCCGAACGCGTCATGCCGCGCCGCGGAGGATGCGGTCTCGCCATCAGCCGTTCGACGAGGGCCTCACGGGGGGCGCGGATCGTGATGAGCAAGTCCGGTAACGGCAGGAGACGGCAAAACGCCTCGAGCGCCGCGCAGTCAGGGGACGTCCAGGCCTGGACGAAGATGTAGTGGGTCGTGTGCCACAGGCCTTCGTCGAACAGGATCATGCGGCCGGGCCCGATCGAAGCGTCAGCTCTCAGACGCAGACCGATCTGGCGCCAGAGGCCACGCGCAGCCCGACACTTGGTCCACTGCGACTCGTCGGAGCACCGAATCGCCTCGAGCCCCGCCCGCAGTGGAGCGAGTTCCCGACTCGAGAGGACCGTCGGAGCGAGCAGGCACTCCTGGACGACGTTCCCCAGGGGCTCGCTGAGCCACTCCGCTCCTGGCATCCGTCCCCATCCGAGCCGGTCCCCACGTTCCACCCGGAGACCACATCGCTGGAGGGCGTGGCCCAGCGCCACCGACACCGTCGACTTGCCACTCCCGCGGGGTCCGGTGATCTCCACGATCGGAGGACGGTGGCGTGAGGCATGGGATGCAGTCCTGGTCTCCAACTCGTGCCAGGCTGCGCCAGCGGTCCTAACGCCGGGGCTGCTCGCGATGACGCGATGACTATTCATGCGATAACGTGGGAGCGATGGTCGCAGATGGCTCCAAGACGCCGCCGCGCTTCCCCTCGAACTCGTAGACGAGCCACCGACGATCCGCGCGGTCCGGATGACGTTTCGTGAGAGTGCCAGGTGTCTTTGATGTCGAAGGCAACGACCGCCCCCGAGCGAGCCTCGATCGGAGCCCCGGGCGCGCGTATCTGCGTGAGAACGGGTCCGTTCCGAAGGCGACGACTTCTCGTCAGCCGGCTATTGGTGGCGCACTCACGTCATCGGTGGGAACGACGTCAGCCAGAGGACCCTTGGCCCACCGCCCGGCGACCTGGGCGTAGATTTTCCGATATCGGTGCAGCATCAGGGTGACACTGAAGCGATCCTGGACGAGGACACGACACCTTGCGCCAATCGTCGCCCGTGCCTCATCCGACATTCGAGAAAAGCGGTCGAGGGTACGTGCCACACCTGCCATGTCGTTGGTCTCAAGCAGGGGCACATCCGTGACGCCGTCGGCGATCTCGCGATGAGGCGGGAATGTCCGACAGGATGACGGGAAGGCCGGCAGCCATCGCCTCCAGGGGCGCAACCGGAAGACCCTCCCCGCGGGACATCGAGACGAACAGGTGGGCCTGAGCAAGCCGCTCATAGACGCGATCCCTGGGAACCGCTCCGAGCAGCTCCACGCGACTGCCGAGGTCCAAGCTCGCGATCCTGGCTTCGAGCACCCCTCTCAGAGGCCCGTCACCGATGAAGACCAGACGAGTGGCCGTATTGGGGACTGCATGAAAGGCCTCGAGTATCGCGAGTGGGTTCTTGATCTCGATCAGGCGTCCCACCGAAATAATCGTGAATGGCTCGGCGGGCGCCGGCTGTGCCTGGCCGAGGACCCGACAGACCCGATCGATATCCACACCGTTCGAGACGGCGCGGAGGCGCCGGCCTGCAAGGCGCCTGAAGAGCGGCGGGAAGCTTTCGGCGCTTGCCTGGCCACAGCACACGACCACGTCGGCACACGCGAACACCATTGCGAGCAGCCACTTGTTTCTCGCTCCGTAGTGCTGAAACGAACTGTGTACCGTGAAGACGACCGATGGCAATCGTCTCGGGCCGACGTCCACCAACCTCCGCAGCAGCAGGAGGGGCCCGAAATGGGGCGCATGCGCGTGCACGACGTCGTGGTCACGCGATCGAAACGCCGCACGCAGCGCTCGAATGAAGCCACGAAGCGTGCCGTCGCCCGCGATGAGGGTAAGTGCCGGCGACGGTATCAGCTGGGACGGGAAGTACGTGCAGAGCGTGATCTGCTGCTCGTTGACGAGCGGCAGCGAGAACTGATTGTACGGAGCGGATGTTTCGGTGGCAGCCAGCACCAATCGAAGAACCGCCAGCGTGCGACCAGAGTTCACGGCTCTCGGAGTCGCGACGTCCCGCGCCTTTCCAGCGGCGGCTGTCGGGCCGCGGTCAGGCGCGGTCCTACCCATCGACCACGATCCTTCCTGTCGTGCGAAACTCCTGACGCCTGAGCCACCCTCCACGCCGGTCTCCCCGCCGCACTGTTGTTCCGCCAGACGAGGCTGTCGAATTCGCAAGAGGGTCGGCCATCTCGAGGCCGCTGGGTGCGATCCGAGATGAGCGCGCCGTGAGGCGAGGACTCGCCCCAACACCGGGCGGGTGCGGGGTGCCGAAGAACCGTGGAGCGTTCATGGCGAGAGCGACGCAGGCAGCGGCCCCTCCCAGCAGAACGAACCAGCTCTTGACCAGCGTTGCCGCGTCTGATCGGAACAGTCGCACGAACACGACGACCATGATGAAGTACGCGATGCCACGCCGACTGCCGTCGAATTTCTTCGCCACAAATCCAAGTGCGCCACCGAGCAAGAGCGGTCCGAATACCCCGAAGTTCAGCCAGGACTCAGCCAACGCCGAGAAGCCGAGGCCACCCCCCTTGGCAATCTTGCTCGGGTGGAAGCGCAACCCGTACTCCTCGGCCAGCGTTAGTGTCGGAGTCTCGAACAGGAATCGAGGCAAGCTGACCGACGCGACCCGGAGCGAATAGCTGGACCCCATCCATAGAGGCGAGTCGGCCTCCGTCAGGAACTTGGCGAAGATGCGGAAGGACGTCGCCGGCTCGAGGCCCGAGATGCCTGCGACCGTAGGTAAGGAAGTAAGCGACAGTGGCGCGCCAGTGGTGTACGTGTACAGGAGCGCACCGTAGGCAACCTTCCAATAGACAACCAGAAGCCAGCAGGCAGCGGCGGCTGGCAATGCTTTGGAGAGTCGGAAGCTGACCTGATGCCGCATCGCGTAGAGCAGCGGGAAAAGTAAGATCTGGAAGCGGCCACCGACCGCTGCGCCAACGGTCATTCCGAGTGCCATGACGACGAGCGATCGGCGCCGGTCACTGCTGGCGGCGATGTAGGCGACCACGAGCGCGAAGAAAGCCGTCGTTGTCAGCGTCAGCAGCTTCACGATGAGGTCGTCCCGTCCCAGCACGACTCGCGCCTGACGAGTGTAGGGCCAGTAGGCGCCCACGTAGATGGTGAGGACGACCACCGCCAGGACGATGACCGTTGCGACCGACGGCAGTGACCACGCGTAACGCCGGTAGACGGGAGAACGCACGGGTCGCCCCGAGAGCCAGTACATGATCGCGAAGGCGACCCCACACGCGATGTAGTGCAACAGTATGACAGTCACAACCGGTCGCATCGCGATCTGGTTGAGGTCGGGAAGCCGGTCGGCTGCAGCCGCAGGCACGACGAAGCCGAACAGCAGATCGAGCGGCACGGTCAACCCGTAGGCTAGCCAGACAAGCACAAAGACGTGGAACAAGCTATGGATCGCGACCCGGCCTCTCGAGCCGAGCACCAGGATGCCCGCAACGCTACCGGCGAGCGTGAGCAGACCGAGCACGAGGGTCATGTGCGATATCGCTCGGATGACAGCGTCAGGGGTAGGCCGATCAGGAGCCTGCTCGCTGTGGTGATACAGAGCGCCCACGCGGCCCCGAGGGTGCCGTAGCGAGGCACCAGCCACCACGTGGCGATGACTCCAACAATGGTGGTGGCGATGGATATAACAAGAGGGGACATCAGCCGGCGCATGGCGACCAGCGCCAGCGAAACGAAACCGAACGCATAGCTGGCCGTAGCGGCCAACATGATCCACACCAAAGCCTCCGCGTGCTCTGCGAAAGGCTCGCCGTAGAGCATCCTGAGAACGTCGGCTCCGGCGACCGCCGCGACGAACACACCGGCCAAGCCGACGATGGTGCCGAGAGCGACGAGCCGAAGGAAGAATGGTCGGAACTGGCAGGGCGCCGTGGCCCACAGTCGAGCGAGGCGCGCCGCCGTGGCGTGTCGGAGTGCCGAAAAGACGCTGTCTCCGCCCACCATCACGTACACGAGCGCGCTAAAAATGCCCACCGCGGCATCGCCATGATAGATGGCGAGAAAATACCGAGGTACATTGCTCCGGAACGAGGTCAGCGCGTCGACAACACCGAGCGGCGCGGCGAAGCGAGCAAGACGCACGACTGACTCTCGCGACGCTGGTCGGCTCGAACCGGTGTAGCGTCCCTCGAGGCCTCCAGCCTGCGGAATGTCGTAGAGCATCAAAATGACCGTCCAGATCGCCAAGAGCGCAAGGACCCCAAGCGCCAGAGAGCCCGTCGTGTAGAAGACCGTCACAAGCGCCACCAGCCAGCCGGCGCCCTTCATGAGCAGCGATTTGCCGACGCACTCGGAACGCTCCTGCCTCTGGAGTTCGCCGAAGAACAGATCGCTCGCACTCTCGACCGCCTTGGCGACGGCGGTCAGACCGATCAAGAGAGCCAGGCCCGTCCGAACATCCGCGATGGCCGTGGTCCCCGCAATGACCAGGAGTGCGATGCAGATGCCGACGACGCGCAGGCCAAGATAGGTGCCCATGGAATGTTCGCCGCGGGCATCGGTGGCTAGGAGCTTTCTCAGGCTCAAGTTCGAGAGCGCGAAGGTCGGAGCCGACACAGCAAGGGCGAAGCTGTACTGTCCAACGATTTCGGGTCCACCGAGTCGAACGAGGATAAGCAAGGTCACCCACTGGCATGCGACGTACCCGAGACGACCACAAAGCAGCCACGAGAATTCCCAGCGCAGCGATCGTGCCGACAGGCTTGGCAGGACGCCTTCGACGATGGTTGTCGGCGGCACGTGTGTGGTCGGATTCAATCGTCAGTCGACGGGCAAGGAGGTGGCGCGCCGAACCAACGAGTCGACGGCAGAACGGGCGGCAACCCGGCCCAGCCGGGGCCAGGCGTGCTACAGATTGCCTTCGACGATCTCCTGCGCGAACGTGAAGACTCCCTTGGACCTCGGATTGACGAGAACGCGAACCCAGTGAACACGTGGGTTGCCAAAGGGTTCGACCCTGGTGAAATTAGGCAGGAAGGAGATCGCGCTGAGCTTGGGCTTGTCGATACGGAAGTAATGCGAGTCGCCGTGCGCCAGCACCACCGGTTTGCCGTACGCGACAGCCAGAGTCTCCAGCGTGGCGAGAAAGTTCGAGTACGCAGGACGGGGCTCATGGACCTTTTCGAGGCCGGCCTTCGCATGCATCATGATGAGAATCGCACGTGCTCGACGTTTCTCGGCTCGCTCGAAGCTACCTCGGAGCCAGGCCAGATTGGCCTGATCACGCGCATCGACCTCACCCGGATCGTCCAGCCACTCGCTGGGAATCTCACGTCCGTTTTCGTCCCCCACAAGGTGCACGGTGGCGAACAGCACACGATGGTACATCCAGCGCACGTTCTCCCGAAACTTCTCGAACCCCGCAGTCTCCGCTTGACTTTCCACCCGCATGGGTCGCCTTCCGAGGGTCACACCGGGGATCGAGAAAAAGATTCTCCGAAGGCGATCGAGTCGTTCATGAGGCCGGTACGGCAGCGCGGGCGGTGCTGAGCTCCAACAGTCAGCCCAGTCATTGTCGCCGAGCGTAAGGATGAAGGGGCGTCTGAACGCGTTGAAGCGATCCAGTCGATCGAGATACAAGGCATCTGAGCATTCGGTGGCGCCCGCCTTGATATCTCCGACGTGCATGGTGAACTTCACCCTGCGGTCTCGGTTGATGCGGGCAACGAGGCGATCGAGTTGAGGGAAACGCTGACCCGGCGAGACGTTGTACGGGACGTCACCGATCAACGCAAACTCGAACTTACCTAAGCCACCCTTCGCCTTGATCGCCTTCTCGTAGGCACCGACGGCGCTCGCGAGCAGCGCCACCACGGCCACCACCATCAACAAGTGTGTTCGCATCGCACGTCCCTTCGATTCATGGATTCTCCGCTAGCCCTCAGGGTGATCGACAGACAATCGACAATCAGTCGGCGATCCGACCGATTGTCTCGCGATAGTACCGTCTCCATCTTCACTTAGGCTCGCGCGAGCATGCAGGCAGTGGGCGGTGGACGGCGATCGCAGCCAGCACCACGAACAGCGCCGCGTTGCCCGGCATCTGGAGGCTGAAGTCGACCGTTTCTTGCAAGCCGATAGCCGCGAGGCCCGTCACGGCGCCCACCCTCAACCAGTGCGTGCCGCGTCCGCCCGGGCGCTCTCGCAATCGGATCGCGACCTGCCGGCCAAAGGCCACGATGGTCAGGATGAGAGGGAGCCCGAGCAGCAGGCCACCCTCGGAGGCGAGCTGGAGATAGTCGTTGTGGGCCGCTCGGAAGGACAGGCGTGGATCAACGGTTTGGTACGCGAGCATGACGGTCCCGAACGTGTTGAGACCCGTGCCAGTCAGCGGAAAATCTCGCACAACGCCGAGCGTGTCCTGCCAGATGCCGAGACGATTCGCCTCGGTCTTCAAGGCGACACCGGCGAATTGTTGTCCGATGCGGTCGACCCCGACCCAGTTCACCGTGAGGACAATCAGAAGCACGACGTAGACACCCATGAAGGTGCGGTTGACCGGGTCCCGTCGAGTCCGGAGCGCGATGACACCCAGCACGGCAGCCGCCAGGATGAAGCCGCCGATGCCAGAGCGGGACAGTGTCAGGGCAAGCGCGATACCCATCACGAGAGTCCCGGCTGACACAAGCGCGACGCGGCTTGCCTGCGTGGACGCGAACCACGTGAGTCGGCCGCGCCAGTCGCCGAGCCGCGGCGAGCGACTCGACGGCAGGGCGGAAGCCAGATACCCCAATGCCACCGACAGCGTCATGAGCATCCAGCCGGCAAAGTGATTCCGGTTGACGAACGGGCCGAACGGCTCGCGCCCATCGATGGGCTCCCAGAGACCGTAGATCTTGCCGGGCGTGAGGCTCGTTTGGACAATCGCGACCAAGGCGAGGACGGTCCCAAGGCCAACGAGTCCGCTGACGACCGTACGGGACGCGCCTCGCTCGAGTATCACGGTGCATGCGAAAAACAGGAGAGCAAACGATACAAAGAACGCCGCTCCGAGTTGGCTCGCCTCCGGCCTGATCGAGATGGCGTGCATCGGCGCGCCACCAGCCAAGAGCGCGGCCGAGTACCGGATGTCGTAAGCTCGCAAGAACTCGTGCGTCGCCGGGCTGATCTGCTGAAGCAGGTCGCTCGGCAGCGGCACCAACTGCAGAATGAGCGCCCCCGCGACACCGCACAGGCCCAGCCCCAGACCCCACCCAATCGACCCCGCCTGGCCGTCGTGGCACCACCCCGGCATCGCGAGCACAAGGGCTCCGAGGAGCCATCCGCCCCAGAGGAGCGGCCTGTAGGCCCAGTCGTACACACCTCCGAACGCCAGCGCGCCCCACGCCAGGAGCACGAGGACCAAGGCCCCGAACATCACAGCCACCCGACGGCCCTGCGAGAAGGCGTCGTGCCCACGCACCGCTTCCCGGCGTCTCGACCAGGTGGATCCTCCGTGCACAGTCTGAAGGTGACTAGAACGAAACATGCTGGGTGTGACCCATCGCCGAGATCATCCGGTGGTTCGCTGGTAGTGGTTGGCGTACTCCTGGCGGTAGTACGGCGAATAGTAGTAACTGTGGCGATCGACTCTCACCTTATTGAGCACCGCGCCTACGAATCTCGCCTGGGCACCATCCAGCTGCTTGAGCGCGGTTTGTGCCGTCCGACGGTCGATCATCTCGGCCCCGACCACGAACAGGACGCCCGAGACGGCGTTCGACACAACCGCCGCGTCGGCGACAGCCATCACGGGTGGCGAATCGATTAGCACCCAGTCGAAGTGGCGCTCGAGCGACTCGAGCAAACCCCTGAAGCGCTCGGAGTTCAGCAGCTCAGACGGATTCGGCGGGATTGCACCGGCCGGGAGGATCCAGAGATTGGGTAAGTCGGAGCCACGCATGACCTCCTTGGCTCGGGCTCGGCCCATGACCCAGTCCGACAACCCCGGCTCGCGCGGGCGATCGAATATCGAGTGCACCCTGGGTCGACGCATGTCAGCATCGATCAAGAGGACGCGGCCACCCGACTGTGCGAGGGAGACGGCCAAGTTCGACGCCACAAGCGTTTTGCCCTCGCCCGGGCCAGTGCTCGTGACCAAGATGGAACGCATGTCGTCCTGCGGGGCCGAAAACACGACGTTGCCGCGCACGGCGCGAACGGCCTCGGCGAATTGGGCGGGTGCGTCGTTGCCCAAGACTGGTCCGTGGTGGCCAACTGACATGGGCAAGAGGCCGAGCGAGGGCAAACCGAGATACGACTCGACCTCGTCCGGCGCCTTGATCCTACTGTCGAGGCGCTCGACACCAAAGGCGAGCGCGATGCCAAACATCGAGCCTCCTAGCACGGCGAACAAGAGGCTGAGGCCTCGTCGAGGGCTCACCGGGTACCGAGGCACCTCGCCGGCGTCAACGACGCGGATGTTGTTCGTCTGAAGCTTCTCCGAAATACCGGTCTCCTGGGTGCGCTGGAGCAGACTCTCGAAGATCTTCCTATCGCTCTCGACCTGCCGGCGCAGGACCTCGAACGGGATGCTTCGGCGGTTCTGGGCCAGAGCCTCGGTCTTCTGATAGGTCAATTCCTGCGTGAGGCTGCGTTCGTGACCCAGCGCGGCGAAGTAGTCACTTCGGACGCCGGCCACGACCTTCGCGATCTCCCGTCGGAGCCGCGTCTGGGTTTCCTCGAGCCCCGCCTCGACCCGAATCATCTCTGGGTGACGTTCGCCAAATTTGCCCGACAACTCCACCCTCTCCCGGGTCAGCTTGGCAAAATCGGATTTCAGCTGCTGCACGAATCGGTTCTCGAGGATCGCGGGAAACGAATCGAGGGCCTCCAGGTCTTCTTGGATGCGCTGCAGCTCGTTGAACTCGGCCTCTCGCTGGAGGCGCTCGGTTCGAGCTCGCGTGACGGTCGCATTCAGGTCCGCCAGTTTCTGAACAACAATGTTCTCGGGGTCCTCGAGCCCGACCGCATCATTCGCCTCGCGATAGCGCTGCAGTTCGGCCTCACTCTGCTCAACCTTTCGCCGCTGCTCCTCGAGTCTCTCGCCCAGCCAATCGGAGGCGTCCTGGTTCGACCGCAGCGTGAACTCGAGGTTCTGGGCGATGTAGGCGCTCGCGAGTCTGTTGGCCACCCTGGCCGTCAGTGCTGGACTCTGTGATCGAAACCGCACGTCGACCAGCCGGCTGTTGCGAATGGGCGCGACGGTCAGCTGCTTGAGGAACGCGTCGATGACCTTGGACTGGGCGAGCGATTCCGCTCCTGCGCCGCGATCGAACGCGTCGCTGTCGGCGCTGCGGGAGTCGACAATACTCGAGAGTGCCCGTGTCGTGATGCGACGCAGATCGAACCTGTCGTCCGGCGATGTGAACTCGCGATGGTTCCACAGGCCGAGCGCGTCAACGGTCTTCTTCGCCAACGTTCGACTCGCGATGATCTTGTACTGCGTCTGGTAGTAGTCGGCCGCCGTCAGCTCCTGATCAAGAACCTCTTGGAACTCCACGACGTTGGGTGTGTCCGACTCGATGAGCAGTTGCACACGACTCTCATAGACCGGCGTCACCGTGAAGGTGTAGACGGCCACCGCCATCACAATCAGCAGGAGTGGCGTCAGCACGGCCCAGCGCCGCTTGTAGACGATGCGGAGGTAATGCAGAGGGTTCGCGGTCCAGCCGAGCACGTCACCTGCACTCTGCTCGTAGGGGGGTGCGGAGCCCCGCATGCGGGAATCGCCCCTCGGCGACCACCGATTGGCGCCGCCATGATCAGACGGTTCGAACATCAGAAGAACCTCTCAGGAACGGTAATGGTGTCACCTGCCTGCACCTGGTCGCGGAGCTTCGCCTTGAACTCTCGCTCCTGACCGTCGACGAGTCGGATGATCTTGATTCTGTTGCTCGCGCCGAACTCCGACACACCCCCGGCAAGCGAGAGCGCCTGCAGCACCGTCATACCAGGCTTGATCGGATAGGCACCCGGATTCCTGACCTGTCCGAAGACGTAGACATCGGCGACCCGCGGGACAAAGATCGTGTCGTTCGCACGAAGATCGACGTTGCCTCCGAGCAGCCCACTCTCCAGGTCGTTGAGGCTCACGCGCATGACCTGGGCGCCGGAGTGTTCCCCCGGCAAGGCCGGCGCCGCCTCACTTCCGTTCGGGGGCCGGACGATGACCACCTCCCGTGAGGCCTCAGGATTGGTCGACCCCGCGCGGGCGAGCGCTTCGATCAGGGTCATGCGACCCGTGAGCTGCACGGGACCAGGAAGACGCACCTCACCGACGACGAACACTTGCTGGCTCCGGTAGGTCTCGATGGAGACCATCAGCTGCGGGTTCCGGATGAATCCAGCGGCGAGACGATCCTTCAGATCCTGCTCGAAGCCCTGCACCGTGCGACCACCCGCCTGAACGAGCCCGACGAGAGGGAAGCTGAGCTCGCCACTGAGCGCCGGCGTGTATTTGCCGCTGAGTTCTGGCTGGTCGAACACCGTGATGGCGAGCACGTCGCCAGAGCCGATCACGTAGTCAGTCGGCGCGCCGCCGACGCGAGCGGAGCGAGGCACGGCATCACCCGAGATGGGTGCCGCCGTCGGCGCCCTATACGGCACGCGTGGTGCGGCGGGGTCATTCGTGCGCTGGGCCACCGGACGCGCCGCCGGGAGATTCCAGGTTTGGTCAGTCGGCGACGCGGATCGTGTCGGGGTCGGCTCCTCGACCCAACCGGTACTCGGCGAGAGAAGGGCACGGTCGCCGACCACGGCCGTCTCGCGGCTGACGGTCCCGCGCCGCTCGATCACCAGAGAACGCGCCGAAGCCACGGCCAGCCGACCGGACGTCACCTCTCGAACAGATCTCACCAGCCCGCCCCACTCGCTCGTCTCTCCGGTTCGGGGCTGGTACCGAAGCAGCCGTACCTCGATGCCACCGTCGATGGGCTCCAGTGCCCCCAGCGGAATGGCCATCTCGGCGGTCCAGCCGAAGTCCGTGCGTCTCGCGCGCGCCTTCCAGGACTCGACGTCAGAAAACCGCGGCGGGCCGGCGAGACCCTGCTCGTGCACCGTCCCTCTCGGATTGACCGCCAACCTGGCCGTCGGTCGGCCTGGTGAACCGAACTCGACGATGACGTGGTCGTCGGCGGCGAACGACCCGTCGGCGCGTCGCTGCCTGGCGACGATCTGTGAAGGATCGGAGTCCCGGCACGTGAACGCGACATAGAGCGTGGCACGGTCCGTGAGAAACCGGGCGTCGGTTGGCTCCTGAGGCCACAGTCCGGGTCTCAATTCGAAGTCGCTGAGAAACGCCGCGTGGCGCCAGGCCCATTCGTCGATCACTCCGTCGACCGTCGGGGGCACCGTCGTCGAGGGCACCGTCGTGATGGCCGCCGGCGCAGCGGGTGTGGACGCAGCCGCGTACAGCGGCGCCGCCGCGTACAGCGACAGGAGCACGAGCACGCTGAAACGGCAGACAATTCTAGAACCCATAGGTCACATCGGTTCCAAAGCGGAGCCCCTCGTAGCTCCGACCCGGTTGGTTCGAATCTCGAACGTACAGCGAGCCCCCGAAACCAATGCGCGTACCTCGCCCCAATCGGTAGCCGACGCTGGCCGAGTACGTATGAATCAAGTCCACACGCGCGGGCCGAGCAACGACGCTCCCGAGTCCGTCGAAGGTTCGGTAGCTGTACGACAGGCGACTCGTCCCGACCGAGAGATCGAACCGCCTGGCGATCTGCTGGGTCGCCGAACCGCCGATGCTGTTGACAACGAAATAGGGCTCAAGAGGCTCGTAGGAATAGCGCACGTCCCGGAGCACATCGAGCGTCACCCGCGTACGGTCGCCAAACCTGTAACCCAAACCCACGTCTGCCACGATGCCCGCGTAGCCCGGTAGCGTCGGGTCGAGCGTCCGGAAGCGACGGTAGCCGACTTGCGCGCGGCCCGAGATGAGCGCCTTCGGCGTGAACTCGACCGCCGGAAGCAAGGCGAACGAGTCGGCGTTCCGCTCGGGTGAACGCGTGAAATCGTCTGATTCCCAGCGGGCCGCGAGAGCGACCGACGTCAGCGGCGAGACCTCGTACCGTACCGTCAGTTCGCGTTGGGCCGATTCTCGATTCAGGACCTCGCTCAGGTTGGTGCCGAGAAACACCTCGTCGGCTTCGTACCGCAGATCCGATCGGCGCAGCGCGAGTTCGACGCCGAGCCTTCGAGACACGGCCACGTCGACGCCACCACCGAGCGCACGTTCCATACGCCTGGAACGCCCGTCGATCTCGAAATTGGGCCGCTGGCGAGTGTTGAGCATGCTGCCCTCGACGAAGAGGTCGAACCGCCGAAGTCGCAGGTCGCCGCGCAGCTCCCCATCTCCATTTACGGATCGCTCGCTCGCGAACTGAGAGAAGTAGACGAAGTCGGCACCGGCGCGACCGACGACCTGGTACCGTCTCGATCCGAGCCGGAGGTCGAGTTGCGGACCAACGGTGAAGGTGAAGTCGGACTTCGGATCAGTCGCCGTTCGGAACACGTTGGAATCGATCCCGATCTCCCGAAGAGCGACGGACGGCGTCGCGACGACGGGCCCCAGCCGGAGGTGGCCAAGACCACGAGGGGCCCCGTCCACCGGCTGGGCAAGGGCCGAACCGGCCGCGCTGATGAGCACGGCGAGGACTCCGAGTCCCGCAGAGAGGCGTCTCAAGGTGATGGACATGATCGGGCTGGGGGAGTGTCGAGGTGGCCGAGCCAAGATGCGCTTTCGCCCCGTCAGTTACAGTCGATTCGTCCAACATCAGGCCAAAGCCTTGAAGCCAATGGCCGATGTCTTTAATGACATTAACTGACCTATATTGTACTATTAACTACAGTAAAAGAGACATATAGTCCAATAGAACTTGTATTGTATATGACATTAGTGTCGTATTAAAGTCAATAATGTAACTTGAACTCGATCTTAGTGTGTCTGTGTTGAGACAGATGGCGCGTGGCGAGGTCGAGGAAAATCGTGGGAGAGCCGAACGGGAGGCCGAGGTCCGGCAGAACGCCGGACTGAGCTCAGCAGGTGCCCAGAGGCCGCCGTGAGAATCCAGCCAGGAAGCGGCCGGTCTCGCCAGGAACGGCAGTCACCGACACGGGGAAGCGGGTCGACTCGGGATCGTTCGGGCCGCGGGCGCCGCCGGCGGGCATACAAAACAGGACCCCGGGGCAACCACGAAGCCTCTGTCCTTGCCGTACCCGAGCGCCGCCGGCTCACCGGTCAACGCCGCGAGGTCCACGGCATCAGAGATCTCGTCGTCCGAGATCGACTCATTGGCTTCCACCAAGGCATAAAGGCCCAACGCGATGCCCGCCGCGGCCAACGCGCCAAGCAGGTACTTCGCTTTACCGTTTCCTCCGCCATCATCATCGATATACGCGGGTGTCGACTGGGATGACTCGGGAACCGTGATGGCCACGTCCTCGACGGCGGCCCCCGGAGCGAGACTGATCGCCGACGATGTGCCCACAACGCTCGCGGATTGCCCGAACGCCTCGAAAATGTAGGCACCAGGGCCCAGCTCGGCGAACTGAAATTGACCGCGAGAGTCGGTGATGGCCGTTCCGACTGCCCCGCCAGTGTCGAGGTTTCTCGCGCGAATACCCACAGCTGAAACCGGCAGCCCACCGACGGTCTCGACATTGCCAGACGCCGACGCAGCCAGCTCGCCGACGACGGAACTCGCCGAGAGCTCGGCAACCATCCCCATTGGCCAGCCGGCGAACGCCATGCTCGTAACGAGTAGTGTCGAAAGGGTCCGACGCATAGCTGAGAACTCCCCTCTGATTAGGCCGCTTCAATGGCCACGAGTCTATCCATGGCACCTTGGCAAGGTCTTAATAGTCTTTATACATCCATAATGTCTTATCGTCAAGACATGAACGCCGGGCATTGAAGTTTTGTGTCGTTTCTTGTCTCTATATAGACACGCCATGGGTCAATTAGGAGACACCAGGCCATCCAGCTGCAGGGAACATCGGTCACGCCGAATCGTGAATGGAGATTCCGAGTTGTCGCAGCTTGCGATACAAGTTCGTTCTCTTCCATCCCCAGCTCCTTTGCCGCGGGGCCCATGCGCCCGCGATGACTTCGAAGGACCGCGGTGACGTAGCCGCGCTCGAACGTTGCTCGCGCGTCCCGGAGCGAGCCACCCGCGGGCGACCCGACGACTGCCTGGTCGAGGCGCACATGCTCGAGCACGTGCTCCAGCATGATCGTGCTGCTCCTGGCGAGCAGGGCCAGGCGCTCGGTCAGCGCGCGAAGTTCCCGAACATTGCCGGGCCATGGCAAAGCCGACAGGAGCACCAGCGCACCGTTTGCAAAAGACTTCGGCGCGAGCGCGTGGCGCTCGCATGCCTCTTCTAGGAACGCGGCGGCGAGATGCGGCACGTCCGACTTGCGCTCTCGCAGCGGAGGCATGTCGAGTCGTACGGTCGACAACACGGCGAACAGATCTCGACGGAACCGATCGCGATCGACCGCGCGATCGATACCCGGGGTCGCGCTGGCAATCACGCGCCGGAATCGACGGCCGGGTCTCCCGCGCGTCGAGAACTCCTCGTCTGGCTCCAGCAGGTGACTCAGGTCGCGCTGACTTGTCGCAGCCATCCCTACAACGTTCCTGAGGAAGATCGTCGAGGTCGACCCCAGAGGCTGCAACCGACGCGTCTCCAGCCCGTCGCAATCGATCGCCTCGTACGGTTCGTCGGCCCACGGGCTCGCGACATGAATCGCATGCGCAATCATGTCCCGACCCGTTCCGGGTTCACCGACGAGCAGCACGTTGCACTCGACAGCCGCGACTCGACGGACCATGGCGAGAATCGGCGCCATCGCGCTCGACGCGCCAACGATTCGGTCGATGCCAGCACGCGATCTCGTTGGGTCGCCTACGAGCGATGTCGTGTGGGGAAGAACGCTCTGCACGCCTATCTCGATCCTGTCGTCTAGAGTCAGGTATTCGTATCAGGGAATACGGACCGTCTTGAGAAAACTGCCGTTCCCGTCGGGTTCGCTCTCGATGGTCAAGAGCATGCCGTCCTGGTCGTATGTCAGTCGCCGGTCGGGCGTGCCATCACGATCTTCGTCGAGGTTGGCGGTCATGATTACGCCATTCCTGTATCGCTGCCACCGCTCAGGTCGACCGTCGCCATCGTCATCTTCAGAGGCCTCGACGAGCTGACGATCCGAATACTTCTCCCAGCGGTCGGGTGCTTCAACTCCGCTGCGCGACAACGAGACGTGCTCGAGCTGCTGCGCCTCGTCGTAGTACTCCCAGCGCTCGACTAGACCATCCTCGTTCGCGTCACTCTCCACCCGGAGCACCCGCGCACCGTCCATGTACATCCAGGTGTCGACTGTGCCGTTCTTGTCTTGGTCGTAGACCGCACGATAGAGCCGGCCGGTCGCCGCGTCGAACTCGGCTCGAACGCCGTCCGCACTCGAGCTCCTCGGCTCCGCCTCGCAGCCGACCAGGAGCCCGAGGGTCAACAGCACGCCGAGCGACGCCCTCCACCGGAGCTTCGCGACCCATCGGTCGCAGCCGCCCGGGCGGTCACCCTCACGCGAGGACTGTCGACTGCGTGACGTTATAGACATATGAAACAGTCTACGATAAGACAATAAGAGACTATAGGGTATTTAATATTGATATAGCAAGAGGTTTGGCGCCGATTTTCGAGGATTGGCGGTGCCCCCAGTGGTGATGAGGCGTGCGGCAGCTCGAGCAGAGGCGGAAGCGGGAACTTTCTACGCGGTGAGCGACGCTCACTCGCTGGCGGGCTGAGTTCGCAGCGATGGTCCCTGGCCTGCAAACTGCTGGGCCAAAGACAGGATGCCGGTGTACAGAAACCCGACCTGAAACAGGACCAGGAACGGCAGTGTCCCGTAGATCCCGAGTCTGAGCGCGTAAACAACGGTCGCGGTGAAGTACAGGCCGAGTCCGACCTCGACGAGTGGCTGGAGCGCCATCGTCTGGTGATACCCCTTGCCGAGCCACTCATCGCCCCGGCGTTCGACACCATATTTCGGCGTCCTCGAGAACGTCGACTCGCGATCCAGCAGCGCCTCGATAACGGCGCGGGTGTTGTTCACGCTGAGGCCGATTCCCACCGACATCAAGAACGGTATGTACTTCAGCCTGGACCACCAGTCATCGTAGGTCTCGCGCTGACTGACGATGTAGAAGTTCGCGAACGAGAGCGTGGCAGCCAGGAACAGTGGGACGTCGATCAAGAGCATCTCCGTCCACCCCATGCTGTACCGAACGATCATGGACGGGAACATCAGCACAGTGAGCATCGACATCAGCAGGTAGTTGAAGTTCGCTGTCAGATGGAAGAACGCCTCCACCTTGACTCGCAGCGGCAGCGCAGAGCGCAGGATGCTCGGCAGCAGCTTGAGGCAGGTCTGGACGGATCCCTTGGCCCACCGGTGCTGCTGAGATTTGAAGGAGTTCATCTCCACGGGCACTTCGGCTGGTGCCACGACCTGCGGAAGGAACAGGAATTTCCACCCCTTCAGCTGCGCTCGATAGCTCAAGTCCAGGTCCTCGGTGAGCGTATCGGCCTGCCAGCCGCCGGCGTCGACGATTGCCGATCGCCGCCAGACGCCAGCCGTACCATTGAAATTGAAGAAGCAGCCAGCTCGATTGCGGCCACCGTGCTCGAGGACGAAGTGGCCGTCGAGCAGGATCGCCTGGATACGAGTCAGCAGGGAGAAGCTCTGGTTGATGTGGCCCCAGCGGGCCTGCACCATCCCGATGCGCGGGTCCGCCAGGTATGGCACGGTCTGCTCGAGGAACGATGGTGACGGTACGAAGTCCGCGTCGAAGACGGCGAGAAACTCACCCCGCGCCACCAGCAATCCCTCGCGGAGCGCGCCTGCCTTGAAACCCGCCCGGTCGCGACGCCGAATGTGCCGGATGTCGATGCCCGCCGCGGCATGCCGGCGGACCGACAGCGCGGCAACCTGACTGGTCTCGTCATTCGAGTCATCCAGGACCTGGATCTCGAGTCGTTCGCGGGGATACTGGATACGGCATACGGCATCGATGAGGCGCTCGACGACGTACACTTCGTTGTAGACGGGGAGCTGGATCGTCACGGTCGGAAACGACTCGAGCGGCGGCGGTGCGGCTGGCGCCTGGTCCCGGTATTTCGTGTAAAGATAGACGAGATAGTACCGGTGCCAGCCGTACACGGCCAGGACGCTCAGCACGAAGAAGTAGGCGGCGAGAATCAGGGTCTCGGTCGGGGTCATGTGGTAAGGAACTCGGAACGAACGACAAGACCGTTGCCGTCCCATTATACGAGCAGAGGCCCCCGGTAACGACAGCCACCTGAGCCCTGCGGGGCTCCCAACCGAGCATGGCGCCAATCGACTCTCCAATGAACCCGGACGAGCTACACACGCTTCTCGATGCCGTCCGCCAAGGATCGGTGAGTCCAGAGACCGCTCATGAGCGGCTCACCGACCAACTGCGACGCGCGCCGTTCGAGGACCTCGGCTTCGCTCGGGTCGACCATCATCGAATGGCGCGGCAAGGCTTTCCCGAAGTCATCTATGGCCAGGGGAAGCGGCCCGAGCACATCGCGGCTATCGCCGGCCGCATCGTGGCCCGGGGTGACGGTCTGCTGGTGACGCGCACCGATCGGGAGGCGTTCGATGCCGTCCAGCAGGTCGCCCCGGCCGCTACGCATCACGAGGTGGCGCGAGCCATCACGCTCCAGGGGCGTGCGATGCCGGCCGGGGTCGGAAGGATTCTCGTCATGTCGGCGGGGACGTCGGACCTACCAGTTGCCGAAGAGGCTCTGGTGACCGCCCGCTTCCTGGGCAACGAGGTCGAGTCGGTCTGGGACGTCGGCGTGGCCGGCATCCATCGGCTCCTGGCCGAGCGGGCCAGACTCGATGAAGCTCGCGTCATCATCGTGGTCGCTGGCATGGAGGGGGCGCTGCCCAGCGTGGTGGGTGGCCTTGTCCGGGTACCGGTCATTGCGGTGCCGACGAGCGTTGGCTATGGGGCGAGCTTCGGCGGCATCTCGGCACTCCTGGGCATGCTGAACAGTTGCGCCTCGGGCGTCTCCGTGGTGAACATCGACAACGGCTTTGGGGCCGCGGTCGTGGCGAGCCAGATCAACCACCTCTAACGTCTCGTTCTGCAGACCGAGGGCCGCAGAGGCGGTCGGTCACACCCAGCGGGAAACGCCCCATTTTTCGCCGATCGTGCCCCTAACTCTTTGAGAACGCAGGCGGTTCGTGGTAGGGTATTGGATCGCACTGTCAACAGCGGTCACTGACGGTGACTGCCCTCCCAATTCTACCGAAGCTCGCGGGTTCATGAATCAAGGCGCCCTGACAGCCCTCGAATTCGATCGGATCGTCGAGGCCGCGCGAAGCTTCGCCCAGACCCCGTTCGGGGCGGCTCGCCTGGAAGCTCTTCGTCCGTCTCGCGACCCCGGACAGGTCGAGCGCGCTCTCGCACTGACGGGTGAGATGGCCGAGTTCCTGGACGAGCGGGAACAGTTGTCGCTCGAGGCCCCTGAGGGCGTGGACGCCAGCCTCGGTGCGCTCGCGATCGCCGGCCGAGCCCTGGAGCCGCTCCAGCTCCGAGCGGTCGCCGACTTCCTCGCCTCGGTCGAGCGCTCCCAGGCGGAGCTCGTCGGCCAGGGAGACCGGTGCCCGCGCCTGGCGCGGCTCGTGGAGGGCGTCGCCTCGTTCGCGCCGGAGGTCGCGGAGATTCGGCGCGTGATCCCGCCATCCGGGGAGTTGATCGACACGGCCAGTCCGCAACTCGAGGCGATCCGGCAGCGACTCCGAAAGCAGCGTTCGCGGCTGCGGTCGACACTTCAGTCCTTCCTGCGGAGCCGCGACACGGCTCGTTACCTGCAAGACGAGATCGTCACGGACCGAAACGGCCGCTACGTGCTCCTGGTCAAATCGGAACATCGAGCGACCATCCCGGGCATCGTCCACGGGAGCTCCGCAAGCGGATCGACCTTGTTCCTCGAACCACTCAGCACGGTCGAGATCAACAACGACGTCGTGGCGCTCGAGCAACAGGAGGCGGAGGAGGTGCGTCGCATCCTGCGTGGCCTGTCGGACGCACTGAGGCAACGAGCGACGGAACTGCATCGCGCCATCGACGTCGCCACCGACCTCGACGTCGTGCAGGCCAAGGCCAAACTGGGACGCGCGATGGACGCCGTCGCGCCCACGCCGTCGCCCGACGGGCGGCTCGCACTCGAAGCGGCGCGCCACCCGTTGCTGATTCCTGCGGTCATCTCGAGACTGGAAGACGACCAGGGGCCTTCTCGCCCGTCGGCGGGACCGGTGCCAGTGGACATTCGGTTCGATCCGCCTACGACAGTGCTGTTGATCACAGGACCGAACACGGGCGGCAAGACGGTGGCATTGAAGACCGTGGGGCTGCTGGCATTGATGGCGCAAGCGGGGCTGCATGTGCCAGCCGCGTCAGCGACGCTCCCCGTGTTCGGCTCGGTCTTCGCCGACATCGGCGACGAGCAGTCGATTGCCGCCGCTCTCAGCACGTTCTCCTGGCACGTGACGAACATCGCCGCCATGGACCGAGGTCTCAGGCTTCCGGCGTTGGTGCTGCTGGACGAAATCGGGGCCGGGACCGACCCGACCGAGGGGGGTTCGCTCGGCATGGCCGTCATCGAGCACTTCCGAGAGCGCGGGTCGCTCGTGCTCGCGACGACGCACTTCGACATGCTGAAGTCCTATGCCGCGACAGCGACCGGCGTCGAGTGCGCGGCGTTCGGCTTCGATCCGGAGTCGTTCGCGCCAAGCTACCGCCTCATATACGGGGCGCCCGGGCGTAGTCTCGCCCTGGAAATCGCTGAGCGCCTCGGCTTGCCGGCTGCCGTCATCACGTCGGCCAGCCGATTCCGCTCGGAGCGCGAGGCCCAGCTCGCCGACCACCTGACGAAAGTCGAGCAGCAGCTCCAGACCCTGGAGCACGATCGGGCGGCGCTCGCCGAATCCCAGGGGCGCGCGGCAGAGGTCGAAGCCTCTTTGGGAAGTCGCGAGGCGGCGCTCCGCGAGCGTGAGGAAACCCTCAAGCAGCGTCGCGACGACAAGGTCGACCGCCACCTCCGTGAGGCGCGGGGCGAAATAGACGCGGTTGTCGCCGATCTCAAGCGCCAGGTGGACGCGCTGACGGCAGACCTCGCCGCGCGGGACCGTCTGGCGGCCCTGACCACCGGGGACACCGGTGCGCTCCGTGCGGGTGCGCGGCACGCCCTGGACGCGGTCGAATCCGCCTTTCAGCGGGGAACCGACGCGCAACCCACCGCTTCTGCGCACCTCGGCGCGGGCCGCGACACGCCTCGAGTCGGAGAGCACGTCAGGGTGGGGGGCCTCGGTTTAGAAGGCGTGCTGACGCTGACGGACGGCCGGGATGGCGAAGTCGAGGTTCATGGCAAGCGCCTACGCGTCTCGCTCGACGAGTTGACGCGCAGCGGCGGCGCGGCTCGACCAGCTCCGGCGCACGTCAGCGTGCAGGTGCAGGAGTTGGAAGATGTCTCAACTGATCTCAACGTGATCGGGTGCAGGGTGGATGAGGCGCAATCGAAAGCGGAGAAGTTTCTCGATCAGGCGATCCTCTCCGAGGCCCGCACGGTTCGAATTATTCACGGCCATGGCACCGGCAAGCTGCGACGCGGCCTCGGCGAGTTCCTGAAGGGGCATCCGTTGGTCACCGGATTCCGCTCCGCCCCACCCGCGGAGGGCGGCGGAGGCGTCACGGTCGTGGAGCTGAAGGACTGATGGGACTGTTTCCACAGACGTTCTTGGATGACCTCCGAAGCCAGGCTGACATCGTGAGGATCGTCCAGGACCACGTGCAGCTCCGGCGGTCGGGTGCCACCTTCAAGGGTTTGTGCCCGTTCCACAGCGAGAAGACGCCGTCGTTCCACGTCAATGGCGAGAAGGGATTCTTCCATTGCTTCGGGTGCAGCGTCGGCGGCGACGTGTTCAAGTTCGTCGAATTGACCGAGAAGCTGAGCTTCCCCGAGGCCGTACGACACGTCGCGCAGCGGGAAGGCGTCACGGTACCGGAGGTTGAATCGTCGGAAGACCGGGAGTCCAAGTCTGAGCGGGAAGCGCTCCTGAAAATGCACGAGGTGGCGACGGCATACTTCCGCGAGGGGCTCACCGATGCGACCGGTCGGCGTGCCCGGCAGCTGCTCGAGACGCGACACATCGAGGATGACACGATCGCCACGCTCGAGGTTGGCTACGCGCCGCCGCTGCGCGACGGTCTCGGGTCGGTGCTGAAGCGACAGGGATTCAACCCTGACCTGATGGTGCGAAGCGGACTGGTGGTCGAGCGCGAGGGCCGGTTGGTCGACCGCTTTCGCAACCGGCTCATCTTCCCGATTCGGCGCGACACCGGGTCCGTCGTCGCCTTCGGCGGGCGGCGCATGACGGACGAGCAGCAACCCAAGTACATCAACTCACCGGAGACGCCGATCTACTCGAAGGGCCGCACGCTCTATGGCCTGAATGTGACGAAGGGCGACATCCGACAACTCGGCTATGCCGTTCTCGTAGAAGGCTATTTCGATTTCGCCCAGGCACTGCAGGCGGGCATCACCCCGACGGTCGCCACGTCCGGCACCGCCCTGACCACCGCCCAGGCTCGGCTACTGAAACGAAGTACGACCAAGGTGATTCTGAGCTTCGATCCGGACGCAGCAGGCCAGAGCGCCGCGGCTCGATCCTGCGACCTCATGGTGACCGAGGGTTTCCAGGTCAAAGTGGCCGTGCTGCCACCGGGGGACGATCCGGACGGGTACATCCAGAGCCACGGACCCGAGGCCTACGCCGAACAGCTGAGGGCATCACAACCCTACCTGGACTACTTGCTCGACCGCACAGCCCAGCGTTACGATTTCTCGGACGCTGACAGCCGGCTCGAGTTCCTCACCAGCATGCTGACCGTCGCAGCTCGAGTGCCGGATGCGGCCGCGCGAGACCAGTTTGCCGACCGACTGGCCCATCGGGCGCAGGTGGTCGAGGAGGTCGTCCGGGCCGAGATACGGAGAGCGGCGGTCGACCGGCGGACCACGGTACCGAGCCCCCAGATGGCGGCCGGCGTGACGGTCAAGCCGGCTGAACGCGGGCTCATCTGGGCTCTTATCCGTGACCCGGAATCGGCGGTCTTGGCCATGGACGATGGACACTTCGACGGTGACGATCTGGACGGCCTGCAGACGGCCTCCGTCCTCCGGGTGGCTCTCTCGCTTCGAGATTCGTCGACTGCGAGCCTCCCGGAGACGCTCGTCGCGCGTCTAAGTACAATTGAGGCAGATCTCGTGGCTCAGCTGTCGGCTGGAACAAACGCGCCGGCCCCCGCGGCGGAGTGCATTCGCGCGCTCAAGCGGGTGCGGTACGAGCGGGAACGAGCCGCTGTCCAGCGGGAAATCGACCACCTGCAGGAGCTGGGCGCCACGAGCCACGGAGAGCAAATCGACGCCCTCTGGGCGAAGAAGATCGACCTATCGCATCGGATCGAGGCACTAACCGCTTAGAACCCCGCCCGGCCACCGCCCCGCGTGGGTACGGATCTTGGCGTTTCGAGAGTTGAGGACACGCAGTGAAAAAAGACGCTGTAGCGATCGAAGAACGATACGACGAAGTACGGCAGCTGATCGCGATGGGCAAGGAGAAAGGCTACCTGCTCTACGACGAGGTCAACGAGTTGCTGCCAGCCGACATCACGTCGTCCGAGGAACTCGACGATCTGTTCAGCACCTTCGGCAATGCTGGCATCGAAGTCGTCGACTCGGAGCAGAAGTACCGCGAGGAGAAGGCGGTCGACCGGACTGGCGAGGGGGCCGAAGAGATCGAACTCGATCTGACTCCGGGCGCCCTGGACAAGACGAACGATCCGGTGCGGATGTACCTTCGGGAGATGGGCACGGTCCCCTTGCTGACCCGCGAGGGCGAGGTCGAGATCGCCAAGCGCATCGAGCGCGGCAAGTTGGCGATCATCAAATCGATCTCCCGGACTCCGACCGTTGCGAAGCGAGTCATCCGCCTGGGTGAGCAGCTGAAGGCCGGTGAACGGACGATTCGGGAGCTGGTCCTCTTCCAGGACGAGGAGGTCACCGACGAGCGTATCAATGATCGGGCCCAGGATCTGGTCAAGGAGATCGAGGGGATCAAGAAGACTCGCACCGACATCCAGAAACGCCTCGGCCGCCTCGACACCATCTCGAAACGTGACAAGCGACGCTATCGTCGGGCGCGAATGAAGACGCTCCGCGCTCGCATCCGCCTGTCGCAGCTGATTCGAGCCGTCGACTTCACGGAGGCAGTGAAGCGTCGCCTGGTGGACGAGATCAAGGACAAGGTCGACACACTCCAACAGCTCCAGCGCAGCCTCGATTCGGTGGCGCGGCAGCTCAACCCGAAGTCCAAGCGACGCGTGAAGGAGGAGGACCGACGGAATCTGCTCAAACGGCAGCGAGAGCTCAAGGCCACCCTCAAGACGCTCGTCACGGAGTCCGAGGACACGCCGGAGTCTTTGCTACGCACGCTCGAGACGATCGCCCGCGGTGAGATGCAGGCCGAGCAGGCCAAGAAAGAACTGGTCGAGGCCAACCTGCGACTCGTGGTCTCGATCGCGAAGAAATACACCAATCGAGGCCTGCAGTTCCTGGATCTCATCCAGGAAGGCAACATCGGACTGATGAAAGCGGTCGACAAGTTCGAGTATCGGCGTGGGTACAAGTTCTCGACCTATGCGACCTGGTGGATCCGACAAGCCATCACGCGGGCGATCGCCGACCAGGCGCGTACGATCCGAATTCCGGTGCACATGATCGAGACGATCAACAAGCTCATCCGCACCTCCCGCGCCCTCGTCCAGGAGCTCGGACGCGAGCCGACCTCCGAGGAAATCGCGCAGCGCATGGACATCCCCGTCTCGAAGGTGCGCAAGGTCCTCAAGATCGCTCAGGAGCCGATCTCACTCGAAACCCCGATCGGGGAAGAGGAGGACAGCCACCTTGGTGACTTCATCGAGGATCGGCAGGTGGTGTCCCCGTCCGATGCGGTCATTAATCTGAACCTCAAGGAGCAGACCGAGTCGGTGCTGAAGAGCCTGACCCCCCGGGAAGAGCGGGTCATCAAGATGCGATTCGGCGTCGGCGACGGAAGCGAGCACACGCTCGAGGAGGTCGGTCAGAACTTCGCGGTCACGCGCGAGCGCATTCGACAGATCGAAGCCAAGGCGCTCCGCAAGCTGCGACATCCATCCCGTAGCCGTAAGCTGCGGGCCTTTCTGGAAGATCGAACGTAAGGTGTCTGGAAGGTGTGGGGCCCATAGCTCAGCGGTCAGAGCCGCCGGCTCATAACCGGTCCGTCCCAGGTTCGAATCCTGGTGGGCCCACCATCACCCACGAGCACGTAGCGAACCGACTCGTCGTCATGATGTTACTGATGCACTCAGATCTGGAACGCCTCATCCGCCTGCAGGACCTCGTTAACTCGGCCGAACACGCCGGACGCGAGATCGGTGAAAACCCTGAGCGCCAGGCCGCCCTCGAAGCGCGGTTGACCTCCCGGACGACGGTCGTCGACGACGCCAAAGCCCGACTGGTCGAGAATCAGGCGACCCGCCTCGAGCACGACAATGAAGTCGCCGGCGTACAGGCTCGCCTGAGCAAGTACAAGAACCAGCTCATGGCGGTGAAGACGAACAAAGAATACCAGGCGATGCAGAAGGAGATCGCGTCCGCGGAGGACGAGGTCCAGCGGCTCGAGGACGCCATCCTCGAGCGCATGCTCGAGGCTGACGAGCTCACTCGCACGGTCAAGGAGGCAGAGCTGGAACTGCAAGCCGAACAAGCGGCCGTGGCGATCGAACGAGCCGAGCTCGACGAGGAGCGACGGGACCAGGAGCGCGAACTCGAACGGTCGCTACGCGACCGAGAGGGCCTGGCCGCCGAGATCGGACGAGAGGCCCTGGCCCTGTTCGATCATGTGAGCCGTGGTCGCGGCGTTGCCATGACACAGGCGAAGGATGGCCTCTGCAGCGTCTGCCACGTGCGTCTTCGGCCACAGGTCTACAACGAGGTCCTGAAGAACGACACCCTCATCCAGTGCGAGAACTGCCAGCGCATTCTCTACTTCGACCCCACCGCCATCAGCGGATGACGTCCGTACGTCCAACTCGACCTCGGCAACCGTCCCGGTGTCCGTCCCTCCGTGCGTGACATGATCGTCGCGTACATCGACGGTGGCTCGCGCGGCAACCCCGGCCTCGCAGGCTATGGTGTGCGGGTCGAAGATGTGAACAGCGCCTTGATTCGTGAGCTGCACGGGGCCCTGAACCACGCGACGAACAACGTCGCCGAATATGAGGGCCTGCTTGCCGCACTGCGGTTCGCGCTGGCCGAGGGCCATCGACGCGTGCTCGTCAGATCAGATTCGCAACTCCTCGTGAGACAGATGCGTGGTGAGTACCGGGTGAAGAATGAAGGCTTGCGTCCGCTGCACCGAGAGGCGCGCGAGCTATCTCGACGCATCGGATCGGTCGAGTTCGAGCACATCCCTCGGGCGCTCAACGCCGAGGCCGATCGGCTGGCGAACAAGGCGATGGACGAGGCGTCATGAGATGGCCGGTCGCGGGCGTACCCGACGATCTGATGGCAGCCGCCATACGACCGGCGTTCGCACCGTGAGCGCGATGGGAATGCAGCAGACCGGCGTGAGTGACGGTGCACAGCCCGGCCACATAGATGTTCTCCGGCGCCAGTCCTGCGTCGACGAGTTGGTCACGATTGGCCGCCCAGAGGTCGAGGTACAGCGAGCCATCGGACGACCCGGTGAACCACCGTTGCCAGCTCTCGCTCGCGGGAGACGCCGACCCATACGCCACACGCACATCGTGACCAACCGCATAGCAGCAAGGCCCGACACTCGGACCGATCGCAGCAACAAGTTCCGATGGGTCGAGGCCGAACTCGGCGACCCCGGCTCGCACGACCTGACGCGCAACGCCCGCGGCGGTACCTCTCCAGCCGGCGTGAGCAGCCGCCACGACGCCCGTCGGCGCGTGAGCGACCAAGATCGGTACGCAGTCGGCAGCCACGACGGCAAGTGCGATCGACGAATCGTCAGTCACGAGGCCATCACCCTCGAACCCGCCAGACTCGATCGCCTCTGCACTCGGTCTGAGCACGTGGACGGCTGGGCCATGGACCTGCGAGGCCCGTATGAGTCGGTCGCTCGGCACGTCCAGGGCTCCGGCCAGCATCGTCCAATCGCGTGCCCCATTCGGCCGGTCGTTCCGCACATCGAGACCGCTGGTCGTGAATGCGTGGGGAGCCACGAGCCTGAGAGGTGTGCAACGCAGCACGGGTCCCCACGCCTCCTCGGACCAGACGAAGCCGGCCTTTGGCTCAGGCCGCAATTCTGGAGAACTGGCACGATCAATCATGATTCAGCCGAGGCCAGAAATTGCGGGTGCACCCCGCACCCTGGAGGTGATCCATGAACGTCGTGGCGATAGGCCTGGATGCTACGGATATTCCCCGGATCGAGGCCTCCATGGCGCGCTACGGCACGCGCTTCCTCGAGCGAATATTCACCGATCAGGAGCGATCGTACTGCCTGCGTCGGAGGAATCCAGCGCCCCATTTCGCCGCCCGCTTCGCGGCCAAGGAGGCCGGCATGAAGGCGCTCGGTACCGGCCACTCTCAGGGCGTCCTCTGGCGTGATGTCGAGGTTGTGCGAGTCAGCGGCCCCCCCGCGCTGCGATTCCACGGCGCGGCACTCGCCCGGCTGCAAGCCATCGGGGCAGACAGCGCGCTCTTGACGCTCACCCACAGCGAAGCCCTCGCCATCGCGCAAGTCGTCCTGCTCGGACGCTGACGCAACCAGCGTTTCCCATCCTTCGACGCGCCTTCCGCCAGTTCTGCCCCTCTTCCCCGCGTCTCGTGGAACGCCTTGGCGACGAGCGAGTTGCGCGTACGGTAACAGTCGACTCCAGGCGGTACGCCACTTGCGCTACGACTCCCGGAGCCGATCCTCGACTGCGGTCGGCGGCACAGGAGGCGAACCATGGAGATCAAGATCATCCCCAACGACAAGGGCAACCCACCGGACAAGCTGGCGGATGCGGAAGTCCACTTCACCGAAGGTGAGCTCGAGGGTCTGAAGCTCGTGGGTTTCTCGATCTGGGAACGGCGGGGTGGATCGGGCCGCAACGTCACGCTCCCGTCCCGGCAGTACTCGGTGAACGGCGAGCGTCGCAGCTTCGCGCTGTTGAGGCCGGTGGTCGACTCGACCGCCAACGAACGGATCCGGGAGCTGATCCTGGAGGCCTATGCCGAGTTCGAACATCAATCCGCCGTGACGAACTGAGCCGTCGTTTCTTGGACGTCGCGACGGCTGCCTCGCCAGCGTCTGATGGGTTGAATCAGACCGGCGCAACTGGTTGGACCCGTTGCAGCTGCGTCGTCGACAGGGTCCATTCTTCGCGGAGCCCTTTCTCGAACTCGGTTCGAAAGAACGACGCCTTGAGGCCTCCATCGATGATGTCCCAGGGCAGAACGCGGTCCTTGCTGCGGTCCCTGAGCACCAAGAAGTCCGCATCACAGCCGGTGCTCGCAACCGCTTCACGCCAGTTGCCGCCGTTTTCCTCAGCCGCGACAATGGCAGGCGCGACTCGTCGATCGCCCAACGACTGCAGGGCCTGGTAGAACGAATGCCTTTCCGACTTGATGCTGAAGTAGACGTTGTCGAGACCCCGGAGCAGCCTTCTGAGCCGTTTGACCTTCTTATCAATCGTCGACGGCGCTTCCATCGGCAGCCATTGGTAGGCGGTAGCCGGCTTGGGGACGAGGGGATTTACGCTACCGATGATGCGGCCAATGCGACCTCTCGGTCGGGCGTATTTCAGCATGATGGCGCGGAGTTGCTCGGTCAGCTCACGGATGGCCATCAGGTCGTCGTCGGTCTCGGTCGGAAGCCCGATCATGAAGTAGAGCTTCAGGTTCTCGATCCCGCTCGCGAAGATCAGCTCGGCGCGCTCGAGGATTTGCTCGTTGGTGACCGTCTTGTTGATGACGCGTCGCAGGCGGTCGGAGCCGGTTTCCGGGGCGATCGTCACGGTGCGCTCGCCACTCTCGTGGAGGTACCGGACGATGTTCGGCGTAAGATCGTCGAGCCGAAGCGACGCCGGGCTGATCGAGTAGCCAAGCGCGATCAGGCCGGTCATGATGCCCTCGATGTCGGGGTGGTCACACAGCGCGATCGACACCAGGCCGCAACGATTCGCATGCGGCTGCGCGGCCTTCGCGATCTCCAGAATGCGGTCGGCCGGGAACGTGCGCACTGGCAGGTAGTTGTAACCAGCCCAGCAGAAGCGGCAGAGCTTCGCACATCCGCGCACGACCTCGATCAGGAGCCTCGACCCAAACTCCGTGTCGGGGGTGAAGATGCTCGTCGACGGCGGCTCGAGCTGCGTCGTCGACATGACCGACGCCTTGCGAACACTCGGGGGTGTGTCAGCATGGCGCGACTCGAAGCCCTCGATAGTGCCGTCCGATCCATAGTGCACGTCGTACAGCGATGGGACATAGAACCCGACGCGCCGACTGAGCGATCGCAACACATCTGTCCGGTCGCCGCTCGAACGCAGCGCCTCGGCCAAGGCAGGAACCAGCACCTCGCCCTCGCCTGCCGCGATGACGTCTGCGAACGGCGCAAGGGGCTCCGGATTCACGAAGGTGACGGCTCCTCCGATCACGACCAACGGGTGCCTAGCCGATCGCTCGCTCGCGTAACGCGGCATGCCCGCCATGCGAAGCATCGACAGAATGTTCACGTAGTCCCACTCGAAGGACACAGAAAACGCCAGCACGTCGAAGTCGCTTACGAGCGACTGCGACTCGAGCGTGATGAGTGGCTCGTTCCGACCCTGACGTTCGCTTCGCGGGGGCAGGAAGCACCGCTCACAGACGACGTCGTCCAGCTCGTTGAACAGTCGATAGACGGTTTGGAGGCCGAGGTTCGACATGCCCACGTAGTAGGTGTTCGGGAACGAGAGCACCACGCGAATCCGATCGACATGGGGCTTCCGGACAAAACCCACCTCACGCGCCAAGGTGTCGCGCGCACGTTCTTGTTGCTGCCAGGACGTCTTCACGAATTCACGTAATGTCGAGACTGGAGGAATGGTGGAAGCTGGCGCCGCGGCTCAGCTAGTGATCGAACCAGCGCTCAAGCGCCGGCGCTCGAGAATTCCCTGGATTTTTCGAGTATATCACGCGCCGATTCGCGCGAAGGAAGACTTACGTGGCAGATCGGTAAGTTCGTATCGGGGTGGTCAAGGGATCCGGCCCGCTACTCTGGCGAGTGCACGGAGCCAGCGGAAGGCCTGAGTCAGTGGCAGCGAGGCGCGAGCCAGCCAGCGACGGCGACTCTACGCGCCGCTCTGGCGACGCAGGAAGGCCGGCACGTCAAGAGAGGCGTTCTCCTCCATCTCGGCCACGAGATCGGCCCCCTCCGCAGGATTGAGACTCGCGTGATTCGATCCCAGCGGCAGCTCGAGGCCCGTTCGACGCGAAATGCCGAGGCGTGCTCCGCCGATCCGCTCACCGACCGCCTCCTGTCGCCAGGCGGCGTATTGCTCGAGGTCAACCGGCGTGTGAGTCGCGGCGGGGGCAGCTATCCCGGTGCCCGCCCGGTCAAAGCCAGTCGCGATGACGGTCAGCTTGACCTGACCCTCGAGACGCGGGTCGACGACTGCGCCGAAGATGATGTTTGCATCCTCGTGTGCCGCCTTCTGAATGATCGACGAGGCCTCGCTCACCTCGAGCAACGACAAGTCCGTCCCGCCAGTGACGTTGATGATGACACCACGGGCTCCGTTGACCGACGCGTCCTCCAGCAGAGGGCTCGAGATCGCGTGAGTAGCCGCTTCGACCGCGCGATTCTCGCCGGAGGCAACGCCCGTACCCATGATCGCCAGTCCCATGCCCGACATGATCGTCTTGACGTCCGCGAAATCCAGGTTAATCAGCCCCGGTAACAGGATGAGATCCGAGATGCCTTGAATCGCCTGACGCAGCACGTCGTCGGCCACCGCGAACGCATGGGTCAAGCTGGTCGAATGGTCGATGGTGGACAGCAATCGATCATTGGGAATGGAGATCACCGTGTCGACGCAGTCTCGTAGCTCATCGAGACCACGCGCGGCCTGGCTGGACCGGCCCTTCCCTTCAAAGCCGAACGGCTTCGTCACCACCGCAATCGTGAGGGCGCCCAGCTCGGTGGCCAGACTCGCAACGATCGGAGCGGCTCCAGTACCCGTGCCACCCCCTAACCCGGTCGTCACGAACACCATGTCGGCACCATCGAGGGCCGAGATGATCTTGTCGGTGTCTTCGAGCGCCGCTTGCCGGCCGATGTTGGGATCGGCGCCGGCGCCGAGGCCCTTCGTCAGCTTGGCGCCGATCTGCAGGCGAAGCGGCGCCGCGTTGTGTCGCAGAGCCTGAAGGTCGGTGTTGGCGACGATGAACTCGACGCCTTCGAGGCCGGCCTGCACCATGCGGTTGACGGCGTTGCCTCCGCCTCCACCGACGCCGATGACCTTGATACGAGCACCAGTGCGCCCCTCTTCGGCCAGGGTCAGACGAAAGTTCGCCGGATTGGCGCCGTCGGGGCTCGTCGGATTCGAACTGTTGACCGGGTCCATGATCGGTTTCTCCCGTGTGACATCCAGTGCGAGGAGCGCTCCGCCGACGACCGCGTAACGCCTCCTAGAAGAACTCCCGGAACAGGCCTCGTAGCCGGCCGGCCACGCGACTCAGGGCACCGGCCCCAACGGGGCGGGCGAGCTGGTCGACATGGTTGCGGTGAGCGTACATGACGAGGCCTACGCCGGTTGCGAACGCCGGGCTGTTGACGTGGTCCGCGAGCCCACCCACTCCTCCCGGACACCCTCGACGGATCGGCAGGTCGAAGATCTGCTCCGCGATCTCCGACATGCCCTCGAGCGAAGCACTGCCGCCGGTCACCACGATGCCGGAATTGAGCGACTTTTCGTAGCCCGCGCTCCGAACGGCATCCCACAGCAAATGGAACGTCTCCTCGGCGCGGGGCTGCAGAATCTCGGACAGGATTCGCCGGGGCATCAATCGAGGTTTTCGCCCTCCAACGCTGGCTACCTCGATCATGTCCTCCTCGTCGACCATCGAGGACAGGCAGCATCCCGAACGTCGCTTGACCTTCTCGGCATCGGGTATGGGGGTTCGGAGCCCCACGGCGATATCGTTCGTGAAGTGGTCACCGCCAATCGCCACGACCCCCGTGTGCCAGAGGCTGCCTCGCTCGAAGATCGCGAAGTTTGTCGTGCCGCCGCCGACGTCGACGAGGGCCACTCCGAGCTCACGTTCGTCCGGGGTCAGGACGGATTCGTTGGCCGCTAACTGCTCGAGGATCGTGTCCTGAACGGCGACGCCTGCCCGATTGACGCAGGCGATCAAATTTTGAGTCGTCGACGCACTGCCGGTCACGATGTGGACGTTGACTTCCAGCCGCGCTCCGGTCATGCCGACCGGAGCGCCGATCCCGTCCTGCTCGTCCACGACGAAGTCCTGCGGCAAGACGTGGAGGATCTCCCGTCCGCTGGGCAGGGCGACCGCTTTGGCCGCGTCGATGGCCCGGCCGACGTCCTCACGCGTGATCTCGCGATTCTTGCCCGCCACGGCCACGACACCCCGGCTATTGAAGCCCTTGACGTGTGTACCGGACAGCCCCAGGTGCACCGAATCGATCTCGACGCCGGCCGTCAGCTCCGCCTCGTCGATCGCTCGCTTGATCGAATCGACGGCCGCCTCGAGGTTGACGACGACGCCGCGTCGGATGCCTCGAGACTCGGCTGAGCCGATCCCGATGATGTCGAGTCCATCGTCCTCCATGACCTCACCGACAATGGCAGCCACGTTGGACGTCCCGACATCGAGTCCGACTAGATATCGTTCGCTGCGCGCCAATCGTCCTCCGCCGAAAACCTGGGCAACTCGTGTTGGGGCCGCGCGTGAGACATCCGCTCGCCCCCGCTCCCGCTCAGCGCCGGCCCGTTTGCTGCAACCCGGCGCCAGCCGGCCGCACGTAGACTCGCTCGCCGAACCGCACGTCGACGTAGTCGATCTGTGGCACCCTCTCCAAGAGCGCTGGGGCAAGCTCGACGTACGAGCGCAGCCGCTCCAGGAAACGCTCTTCGCCTAAGTGGATCATCACCGGGTCGTCATCGAGTAGAACCACGGCATCGCGTGCGTCTCCAACATCGACCTGCGAGATACGATGCGCCAGGTCGGCCTCCCTGCCGACGTCGGCCAGGAGACGAGCCGCGAGGGCCGCACGCCCCTCGTCGATCATAGGACTGCCATCGCGACGGTCTGGCGACAGTCCATCGATCACTGGCAGATCGAAATCGGCGTGCTGCACCCCGTACTCGTCGATGATGACCCCCTGCGCGTCGACGAGGTAGAGCCGCATCTCGATCCGAGCGAGCCCAACGGGCGTGCGTTCAGTGACGACCACCTCGATCGTCGACGGCAGGATGCGCCGCAGGGCTGCATCACGAACCCACGGCAGCGTCATCAGCCGGCGCTGCCACACCTCCAGGTCGACGAGCAGCACGCTCCCGCCTTTCACACCCTCGAGCAGCGCCAGAACTTCTCCGCGAGACAGCCGTTCCGTCCCGCGAATGGTGAGCTGATCGACGCGAAAGAAGGGCGCGTTCAGGACCAGCGTGGCGCCCACGTAGCTCCCGTACAGACCCGCGACCCCCAGGAGTCCGAGGGCCAGCACCCGTAGCCAGCGCGGTTTTCTGGCCCGCCGACGCCGACCTGGCTTGGCCCGCGAGCGGCGGAACCGCCGGTCGGCGGGCGCGAATATCGCGAAACTACGAGGCATAGTCGCGCCTCCAGAGGCCGCCATTGCCAGCGACCCGCACCAACTCGCCCGGACCACCGACTACTCGAACCGTTCCACACATCATGATGTCCACCGCCGGTCACGGAGGCGTTCGAGCTCGGCCACGATGGCTTGCGGGACCGTCCCAACGGACCCGGCTCCAAGAGTGATGATGAGATCGCCTGCTCGGGCCAAGCCGGCGACGACCGGGGCCACGCGCTCGAGTGCGCCCACCACGTGAACGCCCTCGGGATGCTCGCGACGCACACTGGCTGCCACGGCGTGCGCATCGATGCCAGCCACCGGTTGCTCGCCAGCGCCGTAGATGTCGGTCAGCACGATCTCGTCGGCCAACGCGAGGGCGCGGCCGAATTCTGGTAACAACCGAGACGTTCGCGAGTACCGATGGGGCTGAAAGACAGCCAGCGTGCGGCCGGACCGACCGACACGTACAGCCTCGAGCACTGCCTGGATTTCCGTCGGATGGTGCGCATAGTCGTCCACGATCGAGATGTCGTCCACCACACCGTACGATTGGAGCCGGCGGTCGACGCCCTGAAACACCCGCAGAGCCTCGGCTATCTGCGGGAAGGTCACACCGAGCTCCAGTCCGACCGCCACCGCAGCCAAGGCGTTCCGGAGGTTGTAGCGGCCCGGCAGGTGCAGCTCGAGCGCGCCGAGCGGCTCGATGTCGCCGGGCCCCGTTCGCTGGCGAACCATGCACCCAGATCGGTCGGGGAGAAGTTCCTCGTCGTATCCGCAGACATCCGCAGCCGGGTCGAGTCCGTAGGTGATGACGCGTCGGTTCATCTTGGCCACGAGATCGCGCAATCGGGCATCGTCCAAGCAACACACGACGGCGCCGTAGAACGGCACCTTGTTCGCGAAATCGAGGAACGCTTCGATCAGATGATCGAAATCCCGATAACTCTCGAGGTGCTCGCGATCGACGTTGGTGATGACGGCGATCGAGGGTGACAATCTCAGGAACGATCGGTCGCTCTCGTCGGCCTCCACGACGATGTATTCGCTCTGGCCCAGGCGCGCGTTGCTGCCGAACGCGGCGACGCGCCCGCCAATGACGGCCGTTGGGTCGAGACCGGCGTGCTCGAGCACGCACGCGACCATCGAAGTCGTCGAGGTTTTGCCGTGAGCGCCGGCCACGGCGATCCCGAACCGAAGCCGCATGAGCTCCGCGAGCATCTCGGCGCGCGGGATCACGGGGATCTGGCAACGGCCTGCTTCGCGCAGCTCGACGTTGTCAGGTCGAACGGCGGACGACGTCACCACGACGTCGGCGCCAACCACGTGCGCAGCCGCGTGGCCTACGTGCACGCGAACGCCGAGCGAGGCGAGCCGCTCGGTCGTCACCGAATGGTGCAGATCGGAGCCGCTGACCTCATATCCCAGGTTGGCCAGAAGCTCCGCGATACCGCTCATCCCAATGCCTCCGATGCCGACGAAATGGACCCGCCTCGTGCGCCCCAGCACGTCATCCGACCCGATCATCCGCGGACGCCGCACGCCGCCGGCGCGTCGACTCCCGCACGAGACTCAGCACGCGCTCGGCGATGACCCGGGCCGCGTCGGGTCTCGCGAAGCGCCGCATCGCGTCACTCATTCGAAACAGCCGGTCCGGTTGACCCGCGACCTCGAGGATCCTGGCGAGTAGCTCCCGCCCCGTCAGATCCCGCTGCTCCAGCACCAGCGCGGCACCCGCCTCCGCCAGTACCGCCGCGTTACGGCGCTGATGGTCGTTCGTCGCCCAGGGCAAGGGCACCAGCAGTGCGGGCCGTCCCAGCGCTGCCAGCTCAGCCAATGTGGTCGCGCCCGCCCGACTGACAACGAGTTGTGCCCACCTCATCTCACGACCCATTTCATGGAGAAACGGCTCGACCCTGGCCTTCACACCCGCCTCCTCATACGCGGACCGTACGGCGACCAGATCGCGCTCGCCCGTCTGGTGTACCAACTCGAAAGGGCCCGTGGCGCTCGCGAGCTCGCCAGCCGCTGCGATGAAGGCCATGTTGATCGCGTGCGCGCCTTGCGAACCGCCGAATACGAGTACTCGAAACGACGCGTCGGCCTTCGCCTCGGTCGCTGACTCCACGTCGTCGAGGAACTCCTGGCGAACGGGGTTCCCACTCACGAAGCCGATGTTGCCGAAGTACGACAAGCTGTCTGCGTACGTCACTGCCGCGGCCTGGACGACCCTCGCGAGTAATCGATTCGCGAGGCCCGGCACGACGTTCTGCTCCATCAGCATGGTCGGGATACCTCGAACGGCGGCCACCAGCACGAGCGGACCGGAGCTGTATCCGCCCAGCCCCACGACGAGGCTGGGCTGGCGGCGTGAGATCACCCGCCAGGCATCCAGCGCGCTGCGCGGGAGCATCGCAAGGCCGCGCGCGACGAGCCGCCACGACTTCCCCTTCAGCCCGGTGCTGCGGATCAGGTCGAGCTCGAAGCCCTCGCGCGGCACCACGCGCGTCTCGATCCCGGCTCTCGTCCCGGCGAACGTGATTCGAGCCGACGGCTCGGCCCGCGCCAGTGCCCGGGCAACCGCCACCCCGGGGAACAAATGTCCGCCCGTTCCCCCGCCCGCCATCACGATCCGCACTGGGTCTGACGCTGCCATGTATCCCGAGCGCTGCCAGGTCTCCCTTCCTCACGTCATGCCTTCGCCGACGCGTGCTGCGAGATATTCAACAGGATGCCCATCCCGGGCAAGCTGATCAGTAAGGACGAGCCCCCGGCACTGACGAACGGCAGAGGAATCCCCTTCGTCGGCATCAGGCCCAACACCACGCTGATGTTCACGTACGCCTGGATCGCCACCATGGCGGTCAGCCCGATGGCCAGCAGGGCCCCGAAACGGTCCGGCGCATCGATGGCGATCCTCAGGCCCCGCCACGAGATCACACAGAAGCACACCAGGACGGCCGTCGCGCCGACGAGACCGAGCTCCTCGGCGATGACCGCATAGATGAAGTCGGTGTGTGGCTCAGGCAAGTAGAAGAGCTTCTGCACCCCGCCCATGAGACCGCGCCCAAGGAGGCCGCCGGTACCGACGGCGATCAGCGATTGAATGATCTGGAAGCCGTCACCCAGGGGGTCAGCCCAGGGATCGAGGAACGCCAGCATTCGGCGGCGTCGATAGTCTGCACTCATCACGATGACGTACATCAACGGCAAGGCGATCAACGAGACGCCGACGATGTAGCGATAGTTGAGACCGGCGGCGTACACCATGACGCCGACGATGAGCGCCACCGACGCTGCCGTCCCGAAATCCGGCTGCAACAAGATGAGACCCACGAACACGCCGACCACGATCGCAATCGGTGTCAGCGAGTAGGTGACGTCGTCGATCCTGTCCATGCGCCGTTCCAGGATGGCAGCGGTGAAGAGCACTGCCGCCAACTTCGCGAGCTCCGAGGGCTGAACGCCAATGCCGCCCAGGCCGAACCACCGGCGCGTCCCGTTAATCGGCGGTCCGAACAGCACGAGGACGAGGGCTGCAGCCACGACTGCGAGGGCGGTCCAGATCACGACCGGCTGCCGGTAGTTCCGGTAGTCGATGCGCATCGTCAGGTTCAAGAGGAAGACGCCAAGCGCGGCCCAGCTGATCTGCTTGAACAGAAACCAGTAGGGCTGCTGGTACCGCTCCATCGCGAGCATCGCCGACGCGCTGTACACCATGACAGCACTGAAGCAGACGAGGAGCACAGTGGCCAAAAAAAGTAACTTGTCCGGTTTAAGCTTCCGCGCCATACTGCTCCGCTAAAGCTTTGCTTCGTTACGCCCGAAACCTTGGCTGCACGTGAGGTGAGCAGTCAGCAGTCATCAGCCAGCGGGTGGAGACACGGGCCTCACAGACCGGGGCAGTCTGCGTTCCCAGCGGCCAGCTCTTCACCGCAGTTCTGGCTGATGACTGCTCACTGCTCACTGCTCTCGGGCGGCCGACCGCTCCCGGCCTAGCGCCGCCACCTCCGCCTTGAACGCCCGCCCTCGTTCCGCATAATCAGTGAACATGTCGAAACTCGCGCAGGCCGGGGCAAGCAAGACCGTGCCGTGGGGCGGCGCGAGCCCATGCGCGACCCGCACGGCCTGCGCCATCGTCTCCGCCTCGTACACCGGCACACCGTCGCGCAAGGCCTCGACGACCCGCGGGCGGGCTTCGCCGATCGCCACGACGACCCCCGCGCGATCGGCCAGCGGCTGCCGCAGCGTCGTCAGATCTCCGCCCTTGTAGCGCCCGCCGAGAATGACGACGACGTCCCGTTCGATGCTTTCGATCGCTCTTTTGGCCGCGACGATGTTCGTCGCCTTCGAGTCGTTGACGAATCGCACATCATCCACCACACCGGCGGCTTCGAGGGCGTGTTCCAGCCCAGGAAAGGATTCGACGGCCCGAGTCATGTCCTCTGCCGAGACGCCCACCAGCACCCCGATCGCGGTCGCCGCGAGCACGTCGCTGAGCAGGTGCCGACCCGGCACGTGAACTGCCGACAACGGGATGAGCGGAATCTCTCGGGAAGCGGTCCGATGGGCGATCATGTCGCCCGACAGCACGATTCCTTCCTCCAGCGTCGATTCGCAGGCGAAACGAAGCTGGCGCGCCCGCCCCCGCCTGGCCAACCTGAGCACCCCTGGGTCGTCTGCGTTGATGACGGCCCAGTCCGTGTCGTCCTGGTTCTCGAAGATGCGCGCCTTGGCCGAGGCATACGCCTCGGCCGTGCCGTGACGATCGAGATGGTCTGGCGCCACATTGAGCAGCACCGCGATCCAGGGATGGAACGTGTCGATCGTTTCCAGCTGGAAGCTGCTCACCTCCACGACGTGTACGACGTCTGGTGCCGACTCTGTCACCTGCAGGCTGAGCGCCACACCGATGTTGCCGCCGACGGTGACGAGACGGCCCGCCTCCTCCAGCATGCGACCCGCGAGTGTCACGGTGGTGGACTTACCCTTGGTCCCGGTCACCGCCACAGCTCGTCCGAGCAGCCAGCGCGACGCCAGCTCCAGTTCGCCGATCACTGGTATGCCGCGGCGTCTCGCGGATTGAACGATAGCGCTGGTGACGGAGACGCCCGGGCTGAGCACGACCACGTCGGCCGTGGCCAGCGTGGCATCTCGATGTCCGCCCAGCTCCCATTCGATGCCCGCCACGGCGAGGCCTGGCGGCACAGCGACGTCCGGCCGAGAATCGGTGATCACGACATGCGCGCCCCGTGACGCCAAGAGCTCTGCGGCCGCTATGCCACTCCGCCCTGCCCCGACGACCATCACCCGACGTCCATCGACTTTGAACTCCGTCATCACAGTTCGTTGCCGCAGCGAACGGTCCTCACCTGAGCTTCAGCGTCGTCAAGCTGAACAGCGCGAAGACGACCGCTACGATGAGAAAGCGCGAAATAATCTTGGGCTCACTCCACCCCAATAACTCGAAGTGATGGTGCAGAGGCGCCATCTTGAAGACGCGCCGCCCTCGAAGCTTGAACGAGCCAACCTGGATGATCACCGACAGCGCCTCGAGGACGAAGATGCCGCCCACGATAGGGAGCAGCAATTCTTGCTTGATGAGAATCGCGACCGTGCCAAGTGCCCCGCCGAGTGCGAGCGACCCCACGTCACCCATGAACACTTCGGCCGGGTACGAGTTGTACCAAAGGAAACCCAGGCTCGCGCCAACGAGCGAACCGCAGAAGATGGTCAGCTCCGCTGCCGGGGCAAAGCGCACGAGCAACAGGTACTCGGCCAACACCCGATGGCCCGTGACGTACGCCAGCGCCGTGAACGCGCCGGCCGAAATAGCAAAGGCACTGATCGCCAGGCCGTCGAGACCGTCCGTCAGGTTGACTGCATTCGAGGAACCCACGAGCACGAGCACGACGAACGGCACGAAGCCCCAGGAGAGATCGGGAATGAGACTCTTGAAGAACGGGAAGATCAGACGCGTACTGTACAGATTGCGTTCGGCGAGCATGACGAGGGCGAGACCGACCGCGAGCGCCACGATCACCTGAGCCAGAAGCTTGTAGCGCGGACGCAGACCGTGATGCGAACGACGCGTGACCTTCAGGTAGTCGTCGAAGAAGCCGATCGCTCCGAAGCTCACGGTGGTCAGCATCGCGATCCAAACGTACAAATTCGTCAGGTCGACCCAGAGCAGAGTGGGAACGAGGGCCGAGACCAGAATCAACAACCCACCCATCGTCGGCGTACCCGCCTTGACCCGGTGTGTCGATGGTCCTTCGTGTCGAATCACCTGACCGACCTGAAAGTCGCGAAGCTTGCGAATCATCCATGGTCCGAGCAACAAACTCAGCACGAGGGCCGTGATGCTTGCCGCCGCGGTCCGGAACGTGATGTAACGGGTCACGTTCAGAATCGAGAGTTGCGTGTGGAACGGAAACAGCAAGTGGTACAGCATCAGCGAAACCGCTCCTGCAACCGACCCACGACCACATCAGTCCTGATGCCTCGCGAGCCCTTCACCAGCACGAGATCTCCGGAGCGGACCAACGTCGAGACGACATCCGCCGCCTCCTCGCTCGTCTCGACGCTCGACACGCTGGCCGCCGGCAAACCGGTCGCCACCGCCTCCTGCCCCAGCGCATCGGCTGGTGGTCCACCGACCGTGACGAGCAACTCGACGCCGGCGGCCACCACCGCACGGCCCATCGCCGCGTGCAACTCCACCGCTCGGTCGCCCAGCTCGAGCATTTCACCGAGTACGGCTACGCGGCGCGCTCCTCCAAGACGCTGGAGGCTGTCGAGCATCTCCCGGAGAGCGGTTGGGTTCGAGTTGTACGAGTCGTCGACGACGGTGATGTCGTCACGAAGCCGCACGATCACTCCTCGATGGCTCGCCGGGCGACACGAGGCGACCGCGTCCGCGATCTCTTCGCGGGCCACGCCAAAGTGCAGACCGAGCGAGGTCGCCGCGAGCGCGTTCGACAGATTCATGCGCCCGAGCAGCGGCACCGTGAGCTCGAATTTTCCACCCTCGGCCCTGATCACTGCCGTCGTCCCATCACGTCCCCGATCGTGCACGTCGGTTGCCATCACGTCGGCGTCCGTGTCGACGCCGAACGTCATCAGCCGACCTCGAAATCGCGGAGTTCGAGCCATGACCCGAGGATCGTTCGCGTTGGCCACCAGCAGCGAGTCGCCGCTCGCACCGTCGAAGACCTCCGCCTTCGCATCTGCGATGGCTTCGACCGACGGGAAGAAGCCCAAGTGCGCGTCGGCCACGTTCGTCCACACCCTCACATCGGGTTCGGCGATCTCCACGAGTCGACTGATCTCCCCTGGATGATTCATGCCCAACTCGACGATCGCGACCTCCGGCCGATGACGCAGTTCCAAGAGCGACAGGGGAAGACCGATCTCGTTGTTGAGATTGCCAGCGTTCCTGAACACTCGATACGCTCGCGACACCACGGTCGCCGCGATCTCCTTCGTCGTCGTCTTCCCCGCGCTGCCCGTGATGGCGACGACCCGCGTCCCCGACTCTCGACGGATGGTCCACGCCAGCCGCTGGAGCGCCGCGAGCGAATCGGGAACGACAACTCGGACGGGCGTTGCGGTGTCAGCATTGGCACGAGATTCCGCCCAGCCGACCTCGACAACGACCCCGGACGCCCCGCGGCTGAGCGCCTCGCCAACGAAAGCGTGGCCGTCGAACCGCGGTCCCCGCAGCGCGAAGAACACATCACCTGCCTGCAGGCTCCGCGTGTCGATCGAGAACCCGTCAACGCGCGCATCAACCGAACGATCGCTACACGTTCCGCCGGCCGCCGCTGCGATCTCGCCAAGCGTCACGGGACCGTGTCAGACGGGCGACCCGCTCCGACGATGCGCGAGTGCGTCCCGAGCAACTTCGACGTCGTCGAACTTGAGCACGCGCCCTGCGATTTCCTGGTAGTTCTCGTGACCCTTCCCGGCCACGACGACCACGTCCCCGGCACGGGCCTCTCGAATCGCTCGCTCGATTGCCTGACGGCGATCGACGAGCGCGATGTGCGAGATCCGTTCGCCTCCCGATCGCATGCCGCCCGTGATCTCCTCGATGATGGCCTCGGGTTCCTCGGAGCGCGGGTTGTCGGAGGTCACAATGACCAAATCGCTACGGCGCGCCGCCACCGCGCCCATCAGCGGTCGCTTGGTTCGGTCGCGATCACCCCCGCAGCCGAAGACCGTGATGACGCGGCCGGCCGAGAGTGGCCGTACCGCCTCCAGCAACCGGCGCAGCGCGTCATCCGTATGGGCATAGTCGACAAGGACCGTGACGTCGTCGGCGCCGCCGGAGGCGAGCTCGCAGCGTCCGGGCACGCGCTCGACGGCTGCAATGCCTTGCTCGATGGCCGAGAACGGCAGGTCGAGCGCGACACCGACCGACACGGCCGCCAGAATGTTGTAGACCGAGAACTGACCAATCAAGCGCGACCGTGCGTGTAGTCGTCCGCGCGGCGTCTGCACATCGAATGCGACGCCGTCCAGCGACATGGACAGCTCGGCCGGCGTGACATCTGCTGGCTGATCGACGCCGAACGTCACCGGACGGCGGACGATACTCGCCAACTCAGGGCCACGTGGATCGTCGACGTTGACGATGCCGAATGCCTCGCGAGGCAGCATCTCGAAGAGGCGTCGTTTGACGACGAAGTACGACTCCATGTCGCCGTGGAAGTCGAGGTGGTCCCGCGAGAGATTGGTGAACACCGCCGCGCTGAAGCGAATGTGATCGACACGACGCAGTGAGAGCGCGTGCGACGAGACTTCGATGGCGCAACTCCGGCAGCCCGAATCCACCATGTCGCGAAGCAGACTCTGGAGGTCGGCCGCCTCCGGCGTCGTGCGGGCTGTCACCCGCTCGACCGATCCAAACCTGTATCCAACGGTTCCGACTCGCCCGCACGGCAAGCCGGCCTTCTCGAACATCGCGTGGACGAGATAGCTTGTCGTCGTCTTGCCGTTGGTTCCCGTGATGCCCACGACGACGAGCTCCTGGCTCGGATTGCCGTGCACGTCGGCCGCAAGCGCCGCTAACGCCAGGCGGGCGTCGGCCACGACCAACCACGGCACGTCGATGTCTGGCGGAGCCTCGGTTTCGGCAACCACCGCCACCGCGCCGTGGCGCAGCGCCTCGGCGGCGAACCTCGCGCCGTCCTCGTGCTGTCCGCGAAGCGCCACGAAGACGTCGCCGGGATTCACGCGACGGGAGTCGTAGGAGACGCCCACGACCGCCTGGTCCGCGTCGGCGGGTGTCAGCGTGCCGCCGTCCAGAAGCTCGGAACCGTCCGTGGCCAGGCGAGGCAGGAGTTCACCGAGGGTCATCACGGCGCCCCCACGCGGGTCGACGATGACCGTCGGTCCAGGCGAAGGCGCACAGTGGCCGCATCCCCGATCGGCGTACCCGCGGCCGGCACCTGCTCGGCGACCATACCCCGACCGCTCAGCTGAGCAGTGAGTCCGACCCGCAAGAGTTCGCGAAGTGCCTCACGAGCACCCAGGCCTCGTAGGTTCGGCATGAGCCCCTCGCCAGCCGCCACGATCGTGACGGGCGTCGAGACATGGCCAACACTTACCGTGGACGGCTGCAGCGACGTGGACGGCTCGTGGTCGCGGACGACAATCAGCGGCGCACGCCCGTTGATCGTTGGCGCGATACCCCGATGGCGGAGCGCCGCCTCGGCGACGCGTCGGAAGACCGGCGCCGCGACCTGGCCGCCGTAGTAGGCCCCGGCCGACGGGTGGTCGATGACGGTCAGGATGGTGAACGCCGGATCTGCAGCGGGGACGAATCCGATGAACGAGGCGTTGTATGCGGACTTCGAGTACCGTCCGTTGACGAACTTGGCTGACGTACCGGTCTTGCCAGCGACCCGATATCCGGGGATGCGTGCGGCACCACCAGACCCTCGCTCCACCACCTGCTCCATGATCATGGTCAGCCGAGCCGCCGTGTCCGATTTAATAGCCCGTCGAATCACCCGCGGTTTGGACTCGACTCGTGCGCCGCCTCGTACCACGGCATGCACCAGCCGCGGTTCGATCAACACGCCACCATTGGCGACCGCGCTCGCCGCCGCCGCCATCTGGAGAGGCGTGACGGCGATCTGGTAGCCCATCGCGATCGAGGCGAGCGCATCCTCGGTCCACCGCATCG